>JBGASG010000001.1:0-1071790 GCA_044229845.1 Obscuribacteraceae bacterium (SeqCode)
GACGTCGAGGACAAGTGGACCGACTACTGGATTAAGCATGAGGTCTTCGACCTCGACATCATCCCGGACCGGCCGGCATTTTCCATTGCCATCCCGCCGCCCAACATCACAGGCGCCCTGCACATGGGGCACGCCTTGAACGGGACGCTGCAGGATATCCTGGTGCGCTGGAAGCGCATGCAGGGTTACAACGTGCTCTGGCAACCGGGAACCGACCATGCAGGCATCTCCACGCAGATGGTTGTCGAAAGGCAGCTCAAGAAAAACGGGCAAAACCGCCATGATCTGGGGCGCGAAAAGTTCATCGAACAGTGCTGGGTCTGGCGTCGTCAGTATGGCGACAATATTTATGAGCAGTATCGGCGGCTGGGTGTCAGCTTTGCCTGGAATCGCCCTGCTTTTACGCTCGACGATGATTATGTAAAAGCAATCTATCGCGTTTTTGTTACGCTCTTTCAGGAAGGCAAAATCTATCGTGGCACCCGTGTCAACAACTGGTGCCCGCGTTGCCAGACTAGTCTTTCCGACCTGGAAGTCGAGCATAACGAGACCAAAGGGCACCTTTATCACATCCGTTATCTGGTCGCCGGTACCGATGGCAAGGCCGTGAGCGCTGCCGCCGGCGCCGATGCGAAATCAGGAACCGCCATCATAGTTGCCACCACTCGTCCAGAATCGATGTTCGGAGACGTGGCGGTGGCGGTCAATCCCAAAGACGAAAGATACAGTGCGCTGATCGGCAAAACCGTGATTCTGCCGCTTTCCAACCGACCGATTCCGGTGATCGGCGATGAATACGTCGATATGGAATTCGGAACGGGAGCGCTGAAAATCACGCCCGCCCACGACCCTAACGACTGGGAGATTGGACAGCGTCACAAACTGGAAGAACCGGTGGTTATCGATAAGCATGGCAACATGATTGCCTGTGATTTCGTGCCGCAACAGTTTCAGGGTCTGGAACGCTTCAAAGCGCGGGCGGCGGTTGTCGAGGCGCTGGAAACAGCGGAACTGCTGGCTCACAAACAAGATTACGTGCACGGTGTCGGGCACTGCGAGCGGTGTCACACCGTTCTGGAGCCGTCGCTCACCGAGCAGTGGTATCTGGCCATGAAAGAGCTGGCGGAACCGGCCATTACATCGGTCGAAGAAGAGCGCGTGGTCTTCATTCCCAGCCGCTATGCATCGACCTATCTTGACTGGATGCGCAACATTCGCGACTGGAACATCAGTCGTCAACTCTGGTGGGGACATCGCATTCCGGTCTGGACTTGCAGCAACGGACACGTTGACGCGTATGAGGAAACTCCGGAGCAATGCCGGCAGTGCGAGTCGAAAGAGCTGACGCAAGATCAGGACGTGCTCGATACATGGTTCAGTTCTGCTCTCTGGCCGTTCGCGACGCTTGGCTGGCCTGAGCAAACTGAGGAAATGCATCTCTTTTATCCGACGACGGTTTTGTCGACGGCGCGCGAGATCATCAACCTCTGGGTTGCACGCATGATATTCATGGGTATCAAGTTTGCCGGCACCATTCCGTTCAAACATGTTTTGATCCACCCGGTCATTCAGACGCCTGATGGCAAGCGCATGTCCAAGTCGAAAGGCAACGCGGTCGACCCGATCGACATGATCAACAAGTTTGGTTGCGATGCCAACCGTTACTGGTTCACGTCTATCGGCGTCAAAGGCGATCAAGACGTGCGTTTCAGAGAGGAGCGTTTAGAAGAATACAAGCGCTTCGTCAACAAGCTATGGAACGCCGGTCATTTCATTCTGGGAAAACTGGAAGGCTACACGCCGACGCCGCCGGATCACATGAAATTGACGCTGGCGGATCGTTGGATTCTCTCGCGTTACAGCGCATTGCTCAACGACGTGCACAACTGGCTGCGCGATTATGATTTCGGCGAGATGGCGCGCGGTTTCTATGACTTCATCTGGGATTATTTCTGCGACTGGTATCTGGAAATTGCCAAGACGCAACTGGCTAATCCCGAGCAGGCGGAGCAGACACGCAACGTTCTCTATTACATCTTCGAAGGTCTGATGCGCGCATTGCACCCTGTGATGCCGTTTGTCACGGAAGACCTCTGGCAGAAACTGCCGCGCTGGAATTATTTTGAAGAGTACGACTCGATCATGTTTGCACCCTTCCCGCGGTCTGACGAGCGACTGCTTAACTCAGACGCCGACGCGCAGATGGATTTGATTATGCGGGTCGTGCGCGCTATCCGCAATATAAGGCAGACCTTCGGTGTGCCACCAAAAGCGGAGACGGAAGTGATTATTCAAGCCGCCGACAAAGACGAACGCGAGTTGCTCCAGAAGTGGAGCGACTACGTGAAGAGTCTGGCCAAAGCGCAACCGATGCAGATAAGCGATGGCGGCGGCGTCCCGACAATGGCTGCCAGCGAAGTGATTTCGATGTGCAAAGTCTACGTGCCTCTGGCCAATGCAATTGATGTGCCGAAAACACGCGCCATGCTCAACCAGCGCCTGGAAGCGACCAAGAAAAAAATAGCTGAAGTCGAGCGCACTTTGAACAATCCGGATTTCGCCAAGCGCGCTCCGGAAGAGAAAGTCGCGGCTCTGCGCATTGAGCACGAGCAACTGGTCGCCCAGCTGCACAGCGTAGAAGCGCAAATCAAGCTGCTCGAAGGCGGCGCGTCCTGAGATAAACAGGCACGCACCGGTCAGCGGTACAACCGCAGGATCGTGTTTTTGTCGCGCCTGGAAAGCACGGGCCAGACGGTCGGCGTGTCGACGGTATAAAACATGATGTCGTGATTGTTGGTTGAATGTCCCTGCAGACCGAGGGCGTGTCCGACTTCATGTAGGCAGGCCTTTTTGAGGTCGTCGTCGCTTAATGTGGCGGCGGAAAGCACCGGGCTTGTGAGGATGCGGATCGAGGCCCGACTGATGATATTGTTTTTGGCGAAAATTTGCGCGATGCCGCGTTCGCCCTGGGTGCCGTCGCCTCTCACGTCAGAGGCGTTGGCGGTCCAGTCGCAGACGATGTCAGCTTCGGACGGCTGGTTGACCAGGACGTAGGAGACTCTGCCACCGCTGGCGGTGATCCATTCTTCAAAGGCGGAGGCGAGAATGTCTTTGAATTCTGGGCGAAATCCGGGCACCGATTTGCCGTCAAACACGAAGACCTTGATCGGCAGAGAACTCTGACTCCAGCGAAATGCGCCGTTGCCGGTGACGGCGATGTAATAGTCTTGAAACTTCGCCTGCGCCTCCGGTCTGATCACCGATGACGCCGCGGCGTTGCGCTCATTCGTCTGCAGCAAATTGATCAAATCGGACACCTGATGCCACTCAGGTGCATGCGGATTTTCGTCGAGAAACCGCTGGTACCAGGCCAATGAAAGAGACAGCTTGCCGGCGCACTGATAGCAGCCCGCCAGATCGAGCGTTGCCTCGGGCATACGTGGGTGCAGTCGCAGCGCTTCCTGATATGCGGCTGTGGCTTTCTGCAAGTTGCCCGAATTCTGATATGCCAGACCGAGATTGCAGTGCACCGCGGCAGAGCCGGGAGCCAGTTGTGCGGCTTTTTCCAGTGGAGCGCGCGCAGCAAATGCCTGGTCTTGTTCGAGCAGGCTGAGACCCTGATTGAAAAGCTCGTTGATTGCCTCTAACTGCGCTTGCTGATCGGCGCTGACTGTCTTGGTGGGCGGCTTGGGTTTTTCCGCCGCGTAAGCCGGTGCGCACACGCACAGCAAGCTGATGATTATCAGCAGCAGTGATCGAGTTGGTAAGCCGCGCAGCAGATTCATAGTGGGTTATATTCAATCATCATGGAAATTAGTCAGAATGACCAGTAGGTTAAGACGACCGCAGGGCATACTGAGGATAACTTGACGGGACCCAGCCAATTGCAGCAGCCAGCTGAAAATCCGGGAATCGACACCGCTGTGTCTGATGCCGCCAGTGAGCGGACGATTCCGCTTGCCGACGGCAAAGTGCAGGAGAGCGTGCTGGTTCTGGTCTTCGGACCGGATTTGCTCGATGAACTGGAAGGCGTTGCCCACTCTAAGAAAAGTTTCGAAACCATCGTGGTCGACTGCCGCAAGAGCGGCTTCGTTTTTCCTGCCGAGACACTTCTGGAAGCGGCCAGCGCCGCCATGAGAGTGCTGGAGGTGCATGGCGTCATCACCTTCGTCAAAAGCGACAAAGTGGTGGTGGTGGTTAAGTCATCACTCCTGGGCGACATGATGCTGCATTCGTTCGATGCCATGGCTGATGTTTACGGGTTCTCGCCGTCCGTGGCGTTTCATATTTTGAAAGCCACCGGGTCGTTGGGAGCGGAGAGCGAGACTACATCGGACCTGACTGAGCAAATCTGGATGTCCACGGTGCCTGTGCTCACACCTTTCGGCATCAAGTTGAAAGTCGGCATGGAAGCCGGAAAGCGACGCAACATACTGCTGGCGGCGATCGACAACTATACGCCTCTCAGCCTGATTCTGAAGCGCCTGGAAGGGCAGCTGAATCGGGAAGAACTGACGGAAGACTTGCGGGATCTGGAAGTCAGTGGTGCCATTTTTCCAATCAACGCCAAGATACCATTTCTGGTGCACTGCTTCCGCAACAAGATTCCGTTCAAGCTTTTGACTTACCTGGTCGAAGCTCGCCTGATATCGCAGTCTCAGCTCGATGAAATTCTCTTTCTGGCGCAGAATACCAAAGGCGGCGAGCGCTTGAGTGTGGGAGCGCAATGCGTAGCCAAAGGATTTATCTCAGCGCGCCAGCTGGAAATTGCTCTTCAGGACCAGGCATTCTACGGGCAGCGCAGCGAAAGTGAAAAGACCAAGGCCATGGAGCCGGAACAGCAAGATGTGGTGCAATCGCTGGTCGGACACCTGGGCACCACAGATCCATCCGGCATTTTGCAGAGCCTGTCCAGTAATCGCGAAACCGGCGTGCTCAGCGTGGAGCACAAAGATATGCAATTCCGCGCGCTCTTAGAAGGCGGCAAAGTGTCGAACGCGAAACTGGGCAAGTTGCGCGGCAACGATGCAATACTGGAATTTGCCTCCACCTGGAAAGACGGCGTGTTCGTCTTTATCGACCGGCAACCGCCGCCTGATCTGGTTGAGGATGCCTGTCGCACCACAAAGCTTCTGGACAAATTGCTCCTCGACTCGGCGCTGGCACGCGACAACATGGCAGTTGTCGTCAAGAAACTGCCGCGCGGGCTGGAGACGGCGCTGGAAAAACTCGATGACACGCTGAAGCTTTTGGACGGTGCAACTGCACTGACGGATCCGCAAGACAAAATGGCATTGACTGCAGCCGATATCGAACTCATGCAGCGCGTCTGGAAAGAGCTGGATGGACTGGCATCAGTCTCGGCTGTCATCAAACGTCTGGGCAACATCACGACCCTGAGCGCCGCTGCTGCGATTAATAGATTGCTGCACTTTGGACTTTGCCAGATACCTTCCTCTGATTTGCATGCCCCGATGCGCAAGTTCCAGGACATCGCCGCGGCCGTGGCCGAGCAACTGGGCAAAGAGCGCGTCGAGGTCTTGCTGCGACTGAGTTTGCAATCGAGTGCCGGTTATTCCGTGCGCGCCCGCATGTTCAACATCGGCACCGCCGGCGAAATCGGCGTCGACCTGTCCGCCGCCAAGCAAGCCGGCACCTCGCTGTCTGCCGTCACCCGCGAACTTGAAGATTGGCAAGTGCGCTTTATCGAGTATGTGAGCCAGGAACTGGATAAAGACGTGTTGCGGAACATTGTCTATCGCGTTCACCAGCGCCAGTAGTCGAGCGGTTACAATGACGCTTCCACTTTTCGATGGAGGCTGTTATCCGTATGATGCTTTCGCGCAAAGCCTGGCTTCTCTCTTTGTTGTCAATCGCGCAGCTGGGCTGGTCTTACCAGGCGGCGCCGGCTGCAGCCGATGAAAGCGCCGCTGCTCCGGCTGCAGCCGATCCGGGCACCGCACCGTCGCCCAAAGATGAGGGTAAGCAAGCCGCCAGCACGGCCACTCCGGCTTCGGCGGCCAGCGAGCACGAGCAAACATTCAACGTGCCACCGCCGGCAATGCGAGTCAAGCTGTCCGTGGCCGGCAACCCCAATACACCGCCGGCGGTGCTGAGCAAACTGGCCGGCGATCCCTCCGATTTGATTCGCCAGGCTGTGGCGCTTAACCCTAACACGCCGATCGAGGTGAGGGCGGCTCTCGCTTCCGATGCCGATCAGGCGGTGCGCGAGGCGGTTTTGCGCTCGGCGGCTCTGCCCGACAAAATGATTTTGCTGCGCCTGACACGCGACCAGCAACCGCGCGTTTATGAAATAATGGCTGCCAATCCCAAGACACCCGCTGATGTCCTGCGCAAGCTCTCGCAGTCTCCTCAACAGACTGAGTTCTTACTGCTCTCGCTGGCCCGCAATCCGTCGACGCCACCGGATGTGGTGCAGCGCCTGGCGCAAATAGGCGATCGCCTGGTACGGACATTTCTGGCCCGCCATCCTAAAATGCCGCCTGATGTGCTGTTGAAACTGGCTGAAGACGGCGATCTCGGGGTCAAATCCTACGTAGCTGCCAACACCTCCACGCCGGCGGCGGCGTTGAATCTTTTGTCCGACGATCTCAGTTTTGTCGTGCGCGAAGGCGTCGGTGCCAACTTGTCGACACCGCCGGCGACACTGACCAAATTGTCCAAAGACAAAGCCTGGGAGGTGCGGTCGGAGGTAGCGGGCAATCCCAAGACGCCGCTGGCCACCCTGCGTCTTCTGGTGCGCGATGCCAACTATAAAGTTCGCTGGGCTCTGGCAGCCAATCCCAGTGCCACCGAAGACATCGAAACGTCACTGGCCACCGACAAAGAATCTATCGTGCGGGCAGCGGCCGCCGGGCATTCCAAGCTCGACGCCGCCAGCATCGGCAATCTAGCCAAGGACAACACAATTGGTGTTGTGCAGATGGTGGCGCGCCGGCCGTCGCTGCCGCCGGATGTGCAGCAGAAAGTGCTTGAGGACAAGTCTTATCTGGTGCGCTCGTTCCTGGCTCTCAACCGCAGCGTCTCTCCAGAGTCAGCAGAGAAGCTGGCAGCTGACAGCGATCCGCGCGTGCGCCATGCTCTAGCCTCGAATCCGTCTTTGCCGCCGGCTCTACTGACGAAACTGGCAGCAGACAGCGACGAATTTGTGCGCATGGCTGTCGGTGCCAACCCGGCTACCGCTGCCGACACTCTGACGGCGCTCGCCAGTGACTCTTCGTCATGGGTGCTCCTGGTGCTGGCGGTCAACTCAGCTACGCCGGAAGCAGCTCTGGTGGCTCTGGCGCAAAGACCGGATCACAACGTGCGGGCGAAACTGCTGGCCCGTGGTCCAGCTTTGCCTGAGAAAGCTTTCGCTGGTCTGTCGAGCGATCCTGACCTGACGATGCGGGAGAATATCGCTGCCATCACGCGCTCTAAAGACGTGCTGGCCGGCCTGGCGAAAGACCCCGAGTCGCGGGTGCGGGCGCGGGTCGGCACCAACACAGCTACAGCCCCCGATACTATGACTTTACTGGCCAAGGATGCTTCACCGGGTGTACGAGCCGCTGTTGCCGCCAACAAAAGTGCACGAGTGACTGTGCTCGGGCAACTGGCGACCGACAAAGATCCCCGTGTCAGACGGGCTGTAGCACGCAATGAAGCGGCCTCCAAAGAACTGTTAATCTCTTTGTCGAAGGATCTCGATCCTTCTGTCCGACAAGAGGTTGCAGGCAACACGAGCGCCCCGTCTTCGGTACTCAACGATTTGAGCGAAGATGCCGAGTTCTGGATCCCCGACCACAACTGATCGTTAGTTTCCATAAGGTAACCAAGTAATGAAAGAGGCTGTGATTGTAAATGCGGCGCGCACCCCGATCGGGCGTTATGCCGGATCTCTCAAAGATGTGCGTCCCGATGATCTGGCGGCGCATGTGATTAGAGCTGTCGTCCAGAGAACCGGCATCGATGGCGCTCTGATTGAAGATGTGATTTTCGGTTGCGCCAATCAGTCAGGCGAAGACAATCGCAACGTGGCACGGATGGCTGGTCTTTTATCCGGCTTGCCGGTAACCGCCGGCGGCGTCACGGTCAACCGTTTGTGCGCGTCGGGTATGGAAGCCGTTTGCCAGGCGGCGCGCGCCGTGCAACTGGATTGTGGTGATACGTTCATCGCCGGCGGCGTCGAATCGATGACCCGCGCACCATTTGTGATGGGCAAGCCGGAAGTCGGCTATCCGCGCGGCGACTTGAAGATGTTCGATACAACTTTAGGCTGGCGTTTCATCAACGACAAACTCTCAAAAATGCACCATCCCTATTCCATGGGAGAAACGGCGGAGAACGTCGCAGAGAAGCACAGCGTATCGCGCGAGAGGCAGGATGAATTTGCGTTGCGCAGCCAGTCGAACTATGGACGTGCGCACAAAGATTCCCTGTTCAATGACGAAATCGTGCCGGTTGAAATTCCGCAAAAGAAGGGCGAGAAAGTCGTTTTCGCTGCCGACGAGCATCCCCGACCCAGCACCACCATCGAAGATTTGAAGAAACTGAAGCCGGCTTTCCGCGAGGGCGGAAGCGTCACCGCCGGTAATGCCTCCGGTATTAATGATGGTGCCTGCGCCCTTTTGGTCATGTCGTCTGATAAATGTCGCGAACTCGGTTTAAAACCGTTGGCTCGGTTCGTAACCAGTGCCGTGGCGGGCGTCGATCCGGCAGTCATGGGCATTGGTCCAGTGCCGGCCAGTCAAAAAGCCTTGCAACGAGCCGGACTGACCATTGACGATATCGGTCTGGTCGAATTGAACGAAGCCTTTGCGGCTCAGGTTCTGGCCTGTATGGACCTGCTCAAAATTCCGCCCGACAAGCTGAATGTAAACGGAGGCGGCATCGCGCTCGGTCATCCTCTGGGTATGAGTGGCGCCAGAATTATTGCGGCGCTGGTCTATGAAATGCGCCGCCGGGGCGTCCGGTATGGCTTGGCAACCATGTGCATCGGGGTCGGGCAGGGGATGGCTACAATCGTCGAATCGCTTGCCTAGCTTGTGTTTTGACCGTACACCCGGCTTGCATAGCCCCCTGGTGTCATCCCCATAAGGGCCCAGATCTAGTTAAATACCTAAGGGTATGGGCACATTGTTGGTGGGCGATTGGGCGAAAGACGCTCGTCCCTTCTCTCAAGTGTAAGTCGGTGAAACGAAATTACCGGGCTAATACGTTTCATGCCACAGGAATCTACATTCAGTTTCTTGCAAATCTCCGAGCTCTTGCTTGACTCCAAGCTGGCATCGAAGGTTTTGACGTTGTCGCCTGCTCAGCGCCAGGAACGCAACGAAGAGTGCCTGGAAATTCTTATCAGACTGTGCAAAGAGGCGGCGTCTCGGCAGGTGGACGCCATTTTGATCCCGGGCGGTCTCTGGGATGCCGCCAGCGTCACCAACACTACCGCCGCCCGACTGATAGAGCTGTTTGCTTCCATCCCGAACATTGCCGTGGTGATGGTGCCCGGCGCCAGCGACGCGTACACGGTCGATGGTCTCCACAACAGCGGGGTGCTTGCCGCCCGCGGGTTGAAACCCTGGTCCGATAATGTCTTGCCCATGACCAACACCAGCTTCGAGACGGTGTTGCATCCGACGCGCAAAGACGTCACTTTCACGGCGCGCGCTATGGCGCCCGCCACCGACGAAGGTGGAGCTTTCTCCACTGGCTTCCCGGCCCTCTCGCGGATGCCGATCCGCATTCTGCTATTGCCGGCTCGCCTGGCTAATCTGGAAGAAAACTCGGAGATGAACAAGGTCTGCGTGCCGCCGTACAAGGTGGACGTAGACCAGCTTGATGCCGCCGGCTTCACGTACACGGCTTTCTCCGGATTCCATAATTTCCACATGGTGCGCAACAGCGTCGGCAAGCTTCTCGGGGCCTACGCGGGCAGTCTGATCGGGCGCACAGTTCAAGAAGCGGGAGCGCGCAACGCTCTCTGGGGCAGGGTGATTATCACGGGCAACGAAGTGATCGTCACAGTCGACCCGGTCGAACTGGATGCCCGCAAGGTGGTCGTCACCAGTTGCAGTATCACGGGCATCAAGCCGGAGCAACTGCAAAATACCGTCAAGCAGGTTCTCGCTAAAGATGGCGCGCGAGAACGCGACATAGTCTTGCTGAAACTCACCGGCATGTATCCGCACGGTGACCCACCGGTGGTGGTCGATGCCGCCATGCGCGAAGCGTTTTATCACCTGATCCTGGATGACAGAACTCGCCCCGACTACCTGGGTGCCCGTCCCGACGAACGCACTACCGAGGGCAAGTTTATCCAGACGTTGCTGGAAATGAAGCATCGCGCCGAACTCAAAGGCGGTGCTCTCCCTGATACCGAATATGGTACCGAGCTGTCTACGAAGGTTATCGAAGACGCGCTCTATTACGGTCTGCAAGCGCTCAAAGAACGAAAAGTGGCGGTGCGCAATGTGGATTGAGCGGCTGGAAGTTATAGGATTCGGTAACCTGACCGGACAGAAGATCGAGTTTGACAAGACGAAAGTCAACATCATCCTCGAGCCCAATGAGTACGGCAAATCGACGATTGCCGAGGCGATCTGGGCGATTCTTTATGACTATCCGCCTCTGGAAACGGCCAGCGAAAACGGCAACGGCAGACCGTCTCCCAAGCAGCCGCTTTCAGGCGCAGCCTTCAAAGGCTACCTCGATCTCAACATAGATGGGCGCCGGCTGCGCGTCATTCGCGATTTCGTCGAGCGCTCGGTAAAAGTGCTCGACCTGAGCAAAGACCTCGGTCGCGCTCAATCAGATGTGACCAGCGAATTCGTCACCGACACTGAGCATGGCAGTGATGTCGGACTTCTGCTGACCGGCATGGGGCGCGACCTGTTCCGCTCCACCTGTCTGGTCGGGCAGCGCGAACTGGACAAGTTGCCGTTCGGCGGCGACCGCAGTTTGTCTTCGCTGCTTCTGCACGTCGCCGATTCGGCCGGCACCTCGACGACCGCTGCCGCTGCCATCGAGCGCTTGCAGTCATTGCTCGATGAGTTTCCCTACAAAGGCAAGACCTACAAGATGGCTGAGTTGCTCTCCGGTTTGCAGACCGGGCGCGAGATGCTGGCTGAACGCCTTTCGCAACTCGAGAGTGAGAAAAGCAACGTCAGCAAAGACCTTTTGAGACTGGCTGAATTGGATCAGCAGTTGACGGAGAAAGGCAAGCATGTGACAGCCGAGGAATATTTCCAGCTTTGCCTGGAAGTCGGCGAGCTGGATAACCGTTTGATGAAAGCCCAGGAGCGTATCTACAAGGTCGAGAACCTGCGCGCTTCGCTGGAAGAGCTGGGCAATTTCGAGCAGTTTCCGATCAATCGCCTGCGCACAGTTGAAGAAGTCTGGACGAAACGCACAGCCAGACTAGATGACATGACTCGTCTCATGGGCGAGATTGAGCATAAAGAAACCGAGGCTCGTGAGCGTGACCTGGCGTTTCGTGAACGCTCGGAGGGGCTCAGCATCTTCACCATCGAAGATGCACAGGCGCTCTTCAGTCTTGGCAAAACCCTGCAAACCGTGACGCAGGAAATTGAAGAAATCAAGCATCGGCGGGACGGCGAAGTCAATCGCGTGCGCGCTTCCGGCGTCAATCTCGAAACTCTCAGCGGCACTCGCCGCTTGCTTCTCAGCCTGGAGTCGAAAGACCTCGATGACGCGCACGTCTATCATGCCATGATCACCAATGCGCGCGACAAAATTTCCGAGCACCAGCGTTCAGCCTGGCGCGCCCGCACCAAGATCGACGAAATTGATGAACAGCGCACGCACTGGATCACGCTCTGTCGCAACGCCGGTATTGTTGAAGGACTGGTGATCGGTATCTCCGGACTGCTGCTCGGCACTCAGCTCTTCGCCATGCACAAGAGCCTCGGCGATCCGCCGGTGTTCTTCAGCGGCGTTGTCTTTGCTTCATTCGTGGCGTTCGGTCTGGTGACGGCAGCGTTTCTCTATTACTGGCAGAGCGTCTATTATCGCGAAGAGGAAGAAGAGTTTCTCGAAGAAGAAGAGAAACAGTCGCTTTCCGCTCAAGACCTGCAGCGCAAGATTCTCAGCCTTGAGCAGCGCATGGAGGTTCTGGCTAAGAAAGCTGGTGTCGCCCATGGTGGCGAGCTGGTACGCTGCATTCAAGAATACGCCACCGCCGCCGCTCAGCTGAAAGACCTGGACGTCATCGAGCAGATGTGGGCTTCGCGCGACGCTCACGCCCAGAAACTGATGTCCGAAATGGCCGGTTACTTCAATCGCGCTAATCGCGGCGGTGAAGTCAACCCGCGCAGCGCGCTGGAACTTGCCGACCACATCATTCGCTTCCAGGATGACTACCGGCAATTGCAGGCGCAAAACAGCATGCTCGAGCATAAAAAGTCTGAGTTGCGTTTCTTGCACGACGAGGTGCGAGACATGGACCGCGTGCTGCATGAAGAGTTTATGAGAGCGCGTGTCGAAACTTATCAAAGCATCGACATCGGCTATGCCAACTACATGCATCTGATTGACGCGTTCCGCCGCTGGGAGGCGGCTCGCGATGAACTGACTTTGATCGAGTCTGAGACAACATCAGACATGGTGCCGGATGAGTTGCCGAAGATGATAGAACGTCTGGAAGGCAAGCGCTCGGACGTCTGGGAGCGGATGCAAGAGATCATCATTAGAAACCCCGAAATTGCGCTCATGAAGCCACCGGTGCAAGACTCCATGGTGTCCAGCATCGGTCGCGAAATCACCAGCATGAAAAACTCACTCGATGAGATGCGGCGTGAGCGTGAGAGCCTGTCCATCAACATCCGCGGCGCCACCAAGAACTATGACAGCTTTTATCTGAAGACCATGGAAGAGCTGGAGTCGCTGGAGCGCGACCTGGAGACACTGACTCAGACTCAAGCCAGTATCAGGTTGGCGGTCGATACTTTCAAACGACTGGCAGAACAGACACACGCTGCCTGGGCGAAGAAACTCACTGAGATCTCACGCGAGATGCTGCGTTATCTGGGCACCGATTACGAGAGCCTGGAATTCGATTCAAACCTGCGTCTTACAGTGCGCCGCAAAGGCATGCGCGATTCGCTAGGCGACTGGCAACTGGTCAATCAGGTATCCGGCGGCGTGCGCGAACAGGTGCACCTTTTGGCACGTATGGCCGTGGCTCGTTTCCTCTCTAAAGATCTGTCTTTGCCGATCGTGCTCGATGAGCCTTTCAGCGAATTCGACGATGAGCGCTTTACGCGCATCATGAAGTTCTTGCTGGCCAGCATGCTGAAGAACAACCAGATCATCCTCTTCAGTTGCCACCAGCAGCGCCATAAATGGCTGCTCAGCCAGCTCGATTTGCGGGAGCGAGATCAGGTCAACATCTGCCATCTGGAATCGCTCAAATCAGACTCCTCAGCGACCGCTGCGCGCCGCTAGGCTGAACGAGCGGTATCAATCGTTAGCTGCCGGCTGCGGACGCGGTGGAACTGTCTGGTTGCACAACGGAGCAATCTCTTCCATGAGCTTCCAGGTTACCGCTTCCAGGTCGGTGGAATATTCGATGGGCTTGCCGATATTGACGATCCATTTGCCGTTCTTGTCCTGAGTGCCGATGATGCCCACCGGCAGCAGCGGAACTTTGTTGCTTTTGGCGAAGTATGCCGGTCCCAGATGCGGTTGGCCGAGCACGCCTGGATTTTTGTTGCGCGTGCCTTCGATGAACATCCCCAGGTTCCACCCGGCTTTGAACATCTCTTTGACTGCTTTAAATGTCGACGGCTCCGGCTTTTCGCGGTCGATGCTGATGGCGCCGTAAGCGAGGATCAGCCAGCGGACAAACCAGTGCTGCTGAAACAGTTCGATCTTAGCCAGGTATGCCATCGGCTCGTCCACGGCGTGAGAAATGAGCGGCGGGTCCCAGTTGCTCAGATGATTCGCTACGGCAATGAAAGAGCGGTCTTTGGGCACGTTTTCGCGCCCGTGTACCTCGAGTCTGTTGCGTATGCCGAACCAGGTGCCAAAGAAATACCTGGCGCTCAGGCGATAGCGCAGCGTGTTGTGAGGTTTGTAGGACTTAGGGTCGAAGAGGGTCGGCATCGCTCGCTATTGCGGCTTAGATGACGCTTGCTGACGTGGCAACGAGATGCGGACGATCGAGTTGTCTTCCTGCTGGCTGACGTAGAGATTGCCTTCGCGATCCAGAGTCAGGTAATAGGGCTTGCGCAGGTTGGTGGCAATCACTGTCGAGACGCCGGCCGGATTGATGCGAGCGACTGTGCCGTTGTTGTAATTGGCGACGTACAGGTTGCCCAGTTCGTCCACTGCCAGTCCGATTGGTCCACGCAGGTTGACGCCGCTGCTGAACTGGGTGCGCGACCCGTCGGCCGAAATGCGGTCGACAGTGTTGGTCATGAAGTTGGCGACGTAGAGGTTGCCGGAGCGGTCGAAAGCCAGCCCCGCCGGAGCATTGAAGCCGGTGGCGATGACGCGCAAGGTGGTGTTGGCGAGCACCGGAACCGGGCTGCCGGAGCTGGGCGCGGGCGCGATGGTGGCTACCTGAGCTGGTTGTTGCGCCGGCGGCTGGTAGGACATCTGCGGCGGTTGTTGCGGCGGTTGCGCAGTGTACGCAGGCTGCTGTGCCGGCGGCTGCGCGAAGTCTCCGCCACCGTAAGCTGGTTGTGTTCCATAACCGTTGCTCACCGCCGGTGGTGCAGGCTGTTGTGCTTGCGATGGCGGAATGAAGGCTTGCGGATTGCCGTAGCTGGGTTGAGATGGGCTGCCATAGCTGGGTTGGGTGGTGCCGGTGTAGGCGGAACTCGGATTTGCGCCGTAACCAGGTTGCACCGCTGGTGGTGTCGGTTGCTGTTGTGGCGTTTGCAGCGCCGGGGTGGCAGGCTGTTGCGCACTGGTCACGGGCGGTGCATCGAATGTGGTGCCGTAGGCCGGCTGCGTGCTGCCTGCACCCTGGGCTGAGTTCATGGTGGCGAGTCGGCGTTGAGAATCGGAGAAATGTACATTGTTGGGGGCGATAGCGTTGAAGTGCGCCCGCGCTTCGGAGAAGCGACCCATGTCGAACAATATGACGCCGATCTGGTAGTGAGCGTCGGGATCGGTGGGTTTCAGGCGCAGCACTTCTTCGTAGCGAGGAATGGCGTCACGGAAGCGCTTCTGAGACTGATAGATGACTGCCAGGTTGTATTGCGCATCGGCGAGGTTGGGGTCGATGTCGCAGGCGCGTTTGAAGAAGATGATTGCCGACTCGGGGCTGCCTTGCCTGAATGCGGTTAGACCGAGGTTGTAAAGGCTTACGGCTCTGGGGTTTTGTCCAGTTGCTCCGCCGCTCGTGATTTTGCCGCCTCTGGGGTCGTCCTGGGCGGCGGCAGGCAGCCCTGGCGCCAGATTAAACGCCAGAACGGACAGCAGTGCGCTGACCAATACGGTGGTTCTCTTCGCGAATACGTCGCTCATTCCTGCGGCTCCGTCCTAAATTGTCGAGGTTGCTCGTTACTCAGCATATCCGGAATTGAAGGTTCCGGCTGAGTGCTCTGAAGTAGCGCTGACCGCCAACTGCGGTGATGTCGCCCCTTTTCGGGTATAGATGTAATAGTAAACGTTTTTGTACATCCCTTCATGCAATGGTTATCATCTGGAAACCCCGGAGAAAGGCTGAACGATGCGGACACTCGGGCACATAATCACCTCGGCGGGCGTGGGGCTGGCGACCTATCACCGTTACAAATCGGCACCGGCTGCGGTCGCAAGCTTTCTGGCGGGATGGATGATCGATATCGATCATCTGTTTGATTATGTCCTTCCGCTCCACTCGTATGAATTATTGGCGGTACTCTGGATATTGCTGCGCAAAGAGCACCATCGTCCTTACCGCAACGGCATCACGCTTTCTATCCTGACTCATCTATTGCTGGATCAAAAATGTAATCCCTGTCGCCGTCCGGCCACCTATTTCCTCGCTCACCGCATTCGGCAGCAATTTGATGCGACCAAAATCCTCTCGCTGGCCGAGCTGGCACCATCGGTAGTGCCAATGCCTGCGACCGCTCGCAATTTGCTGTCGCACGCCGCTCCACGCAAGTAGAGGCGGTGGTCGCGACCGGTCCCCGAATGGCGCCTGGAAAAAAGTTCCGGTATAGCGTAACTGGTTCGAGACTGGCAAAAAAGGTCTGTGACTGCCGAAACAGTCTAGGGCTGCAGGTTTCGGTCGATGCCGCTTTCCGTACAGCTGCGCATGACAATCCCGGTATTCCGGGACAATTTCCCAGGTGACGATCGGGCACTACTGGGCCGCCAGTACTTGCAGGCATTGATTGGCAATTGCCATGTTTTCCTGAGCCTTGATCACCAAGACCTTCATGCGCGACGCTGGGGAGGAAACAACTCCATCATTGCGCGTGCTGCGGTTGGTTTCTTCGTCCAGAGCCAGTCCGAGAAACGATAACTGGTCGCATATCTGCTTTCGAATCGCAGTCGCATTTTCTCCGATGCCGCCCGTGAAAATTAAAGTATCAGCACCATTCATGGTGGCAATGGCCGCGCCGATTTCACAACCCAGACGATAGACGAAAATATCGATGGACAGTCGGCTGCGTTCGTCACCCTGATCTGCTAGATCGAGCAGGGTGCGCATATCATTCGACTTGCCCGAGATACCCAGAAGCCCGGATTTTTTGTTGAGCACATCATCTAAATCTTTTTGAGAAACCAGTCCCGAGTTGAGTGCATAGACCAGAATTCCCGGATCAACGCTGCCGCTGCGAGTGCCCATGACCAGCCCTTCCAGCGGCGTATACCCCATCGATGTGTAGACGCTGCGGTTATCGATCAGTCCGGTTACCGAACAACCATTGCCGAGATGGCAGCTGATCACGCGCAAGTTGGCAGTGCCCAAAATCACCGCCGCTCGTTGCGCTACATATTCATGATTTATGCCGTGAAATCCATATCGCTGAATGCCATGCTCTTCGTACCAGCTGTATGGCAGCGCATATATAGCTCGTTCCGGCGGCAAGTCAGCGTGCGCGGCCGTATCGAAAACAGCAATCTGCGGGCAATCGGGCAGTCGCCGGCGAGCCAGACGGATGCCCGCCAATCCCGCCGGGTTATGCAGTGGTGCCAGCTCGCAAAGCCGTTCGATCTCTGCCACTACATCTTCGGTGATCAACGTGGATTGTCGAAACTTGCGCCCGCCATGTACAACCCGGTGTCCGACCATAGACACATCTTTAAGCGGAACACGCTGATCCAGATCGGCGAGCTGTTCGTTCAGCACCGTTTCGCGATCGCGTCCTTTCAGGTCTTGACTGGACTCCCAGACCGCCTGCGAATTGACCCTGTCGCGGTCGACGGCAAACAGTGACAACTTGTTGGTTGAAGAACCGATGTTAAAGACTAATATGTAGTTGGTCATCAGAGTTTCTTGACTGTAGCCGCTTGAAGGCTTGGTACAGAAAATGGGAACGGTTCCCATGGTTTGCCAATCTCGCGGATCTCTCGTAAGTATAGAAGAGACGAATGAGGAGAACTCAAAACATGTCCTGTAACACACACCAGGGTCACGACCATCAACACGGAGCCGGTTGCGGGCACGCCGCCGTACGTCACGACGATCACGAATGCTACCTGCACGATGACCATCTGCATCATCAGCACGGCGACCATGTGGACGAACACCAGATCAGCGTTGGTGCGGACAATCAAGCAGAATGCACGTCCGGTCACGAATGTGCGGACCACGGCCAAGACCACAAGCATGCAGCCAATTGCGGGCACGCAGCGGTTCCCCATGGCGACCATGTTGATTACCTTGTAAACGGTCATTTGCATCATGCTTGTGGCGGACACTGCGATAATCACGGGGCGCTCAGCTAGAGACGAGTCAAACGACTGCCACCAGATTCGGTGGCGCAGCAGATGTGAAAAGAGCCGGACTTTCGCCCGGCTCTTTTGATTTCTGATTGTGTTCAGCAGTTGCGGAATTACGGAGCGGTGAAGCTGCCTTCGCCGATCGGAGGATAGATATCTTCTTCCTCTTCTTCCTCTTCCGGAGCGACGCCGTGACCGGGGAAGCCTGTTCCGGCTGGGATCAGACGACCGATGATGACGTTTTCCTTCAAGCCGCGCAGCCAGTCTTTCTTCCCTTCCACAGCCGCTTCGGTGAGGATACGGGTGGTTTCTTGGAATGACGCTGCCGAGATGAAGCTCTCCGTGTTCAACGAAGCCTTGGTGATACCGAGCAATACGGAGGTCACTTTCGCTTCTGTTGTGCCGGTTTGGCGGGCTTTCTCGTTTTCATGGTCAGCCGAGAAGCGCTCGAGCAATTCACCCGGCAACAAAATTGTGTCGCCTGGATCGTCGACGCGCACTTTGCGGGTCATCTGACGCACGATAACTTCGATGTGTTTGTCGGCGATGTCCACACCTTGAGAGCGGTACACAGCCTGCACTTCGTCCACCAGGAATTTCTGAGCGGCTTCGATGTTGAGCAAGCGCACGATGTCGTGCGGATTGGCTGGACCGTCTGTCAATGCCTTGCCGACAGTGATTTGTTCGCCTTCTTCCACAATGATGTTGAGTCCGGCCGGCACAATGATCTCTTCCTCGACGCCTTCCGCATACACGATGTAGAGGCGGCTGGAATCGTCTTCGGTGGTGATCTTGGCGCGACCCGGCTTCTCAGCCAGAATGGCGCTTTCTTTCGGTTTGCGAGCTTCCAACAGTTCTTCGACTCTCGGCAGACCCTGGACGATGTCCCCGGTCTTCTGGCGTTCGAAGATCAGTGTGGCGAGCAAGTCGCCCCGTTGCACCAGCGCTCCGTCGTCGCACTGCAGTTGGGTGTTGGCCGCGATCAGATATGGTCTGCCGCGGCGCAGTTTTACTTCACTGCCGTCGACCTTGACCACTTGACCGGAGTGCAAGGCTTCTGTCTGCTTGGAGATCGGGTCGGCGTTGCGTACGATGTCGCCTTCTTTGACCGTGACGGCGCCCTTGCATTTCTGCACGAACTGCTGTTCTTCGGTGATCAACAGCAAGCGGCGTTCGTCCGACTTCGAAAGTTGCACGCGGGCAGCGCTCTTGGTGAGCACTTGCGTGGTGGCGACCGGTGCTGCCGGAGGAATCACCATGCCTGGTTCAACTTGCAACAAGGTAACGTTGAGATCGCTGTCGCGGCGCAAGAGGATGGTTTCTTGAACGACGATGTTCATTTCCTCTTCGATTTCGACAAGTCCCTTCAGTTGCGCCAGTGCGCCTTGCAGTTGCAGCACCAGACTGGTTCTGGTCAACTGGGCGCCTTGCAGGTGGCGAACTTTTTCGCGGTCGCGGAAGAGCAACTGCGTGACCGGACGCAACGAGATTTTTTCATCCGATGCGCGGTACTTGAACTTGGTTTCTTTCGGTTCCACCCAGAACTCGAAGACCGGACGCACCAATATTTGATTGGTGCCGTCTTCGCGCTCGATGAACGAAACCATTTTGCGCTCGTTGGCTTTGTAGCCCGGCAGGATTTCGGTGCCGGATTCGACAATCTCGCCGTCGTTGACTTTGATTTCTTCCAGCGACTCAACCGGAACCAGGTCGCCTGGACGGATGATTACTTCGTGGATGATGTCGTTGTCGGCGACGATTTCGATGATGCCTTCGAGGTGTGCGAAGACGTCTTTGACGACTTCCTGTCCGGCTGTCACCAGTTCGCCCGATTCGCTCATCTTCAAGGAGATGTCTTTGGAGATGAAGTGCGTTTCTTCAGGAACGAAGAGCACTTTGCCCGGCTTGGTGACGACGCGGCGGTCATCGGTTTCGACGCCGTCGTAGATGATCTCTCCGCCGGAGGTGACGGCGTTGATACCGTCATCAACCAGTTCGGCGATGATCTTGCCGTTTTCCACCGATTCGCCGTTGACGACTTTAATCGTGTAGGCTTCTTTGGTTTTGCTGACTTTCCATGAATAGCCTTGCTTGGCGCCTTCCAGCTTGGCGTTGCCGGCACCGACCGAAGCGATGACGACGTTCAACTCCTTACCTTTGATAAGGCGCGTCGCTGTTTTGCGGCCGCTCTTCACGGTTTCGGTTTCGATGTCCGGACCGAAACGCACTTCGCCGCCGTGTTCGGTGGTGATGGTGATTTCAGCCAGCACATCGTGTCCATTCACTTCCTGTCCGTCTTTGACGACGACATGAGCGCCGGACGGCAGGTTGTACACGTCGCCTTCCAGGACCCAGATGATACCGGAGCGGTTGGCTGTGCGTGAGATGTTGCCCTGACGGTCGCGTTTTTCATCAGAGTGGAAACCCTGGAAGCTGATACGACCGGAGACGCCGGCGGTAATATCCTTGGTGGCGCGTTCGGTGAGAGCTTTCTTTTTACCCGGCGGATCGTATTCAGCCAGCACTTGTCCGGCTTTCACTTCCGCCCCTGCGGGTACGTAGACTAGGGCGCCCGCCGGTACGTTGACGGTGGCTTCTTTCTTGCCGTCGCTGACGGTGATTTTGCCGTCGCGGGTCAGTTGTTCCACCACGTCGCCGTAAGCGGTGCGGTATTGGCGACCGGGGATTTTGAAGGCCACGGTGCCGGCCTGCGGTGCTTTCACCTGAGTACGACCGCCGCCGGTGGCAACCGCGCCGCCGGTGTGGAATGTTCTCATGGTCAGCTGGGTACCAGGTTCACCGATTGATTGGGCGGCGATAATGCCGATTGCTTCGCCGGTGTCGACCATCTTGTTGGTGGTCAGTGAGAAACCGTAGCAGCGCTGGCAAACGCCATATTGGCTTTCGCAAGTCAAAGGCGAACGCACCATAACAAAAGGTACGCCGGCCTTTTCCAGTTTGGCGGCTGCCGCGCGATCGAGAATTTCGTGGGCGCGTGCCATGACTTCACCGGTTTCCGGGTGCACGGCATCTTCTGCCAGGCTTCTGCCGTTGGCGCGCTCGGAGAGCTTGACCAGCGTCTTGTCGCCTTCTTTGATCGGCGCCATCTTGATGCCGTGGGTGGTTTTGCAGTCGAGATCGCGGACGATCACGTCTTGCGCAACGTCGACCAGACGGCGTGTCAGATATCCCGAGTCGGCTGTTTTCAGAGCTGTGTCGACCAGACCCTTACGGGCGCCGTACGACGAGATGATGTACTCAGTGACGCTGAGACCTTCGCGGAAGTTGGCTTTAATCGGCAAGTCGATGATCTGACCTTGAGAGTCAGCCATCAAGCCCCGCATACCGACCAACTGACGAACTTGCGAGATGTTACCTCTGGCGCCCGAGAACGCCATCATGTACACCGGATTCAGTTTGTCGAAGTTGTCGACCACTTCCTTGGTGAGCAGTTCGGTGGTGGCGGACCACGTGTCGATCACTTTGTTATAGCGTTCGACTTCGGTGATTTCGCCGCGCTCGTAGCGGCGCTGCGCTTCTTCGATTTCTTTCTCGGCGCTGGAGATCAAGCCTTTCTTGGTCTCCGGAACGTCCAGATCGTCGATCGAGATTGTCACACCGGCTTTGGTGGCGAATTTGAAGCCAAGATCCTTCAGTGAGTTGGCCAGTTCTGCCGAGCAGGCCGTGCCATAGCGCTCGTAAACTTCGGCCAGGAGGGCGCCGAGTTTCTTCTTGTCCATGGTGTGGTTGATGAATTCAAACGGTTCGTATTTCTTCGTGCTGCTAACCATTTTTCCCTCTGTGTTCCTTGTTTCCCGGAGCGACTCGCCTTTGCGCGTCTGGCGTGCCAATTGACGTGCTGATTGGTGGCTTATTTTTGATTGCCGGCTTACGCTCTCAGGTAACTAACTGCGAATGCGAACTTCGAACTGCTGGACTGTCATGTACGGGATGCGATCGCCTCGCGCACCACTTCGTTGAAGATGATGCGTCCGGGGGTCGTGTCGATGATTTTGCCGTTGGTGTCGCGCACGTGAATGGTCGCGTGCAAATCGACGACCCCTGCTTCGTAGGCGGCACGCGCGTCACCCATGCTGACGAAACGCATACCGGCGCCGCGGCATTTTTTCGGATCGTCCGAACCCGACTTTTCGATGGTGAGGTAATAGAGACCAAGCACCATGTCTTGTGTGGGGGTGATTGTCGGGCGTCCCGTAGCCGGCAGCAGGATGTTGTTGGAGGCGAGCATCAGCATGCGGGCTTCAGCTTGCGCTTCCACTGACAGCGGTACGTGTACCGCCATCTGGTCGCCGTCGAAGTCGGCGTTGAATGCCGAACAAACGAGTGGGTGCAACTGAATGGCGCGTCCTTCCACCAGTACCGGTTCGAAGGCTTGAATGCCCAGGCGGTGCAGTGTGGGAGCGCGGTTCAAGAGTACCGGGTGACCTTGAATGACTTCTTCGAGGATTTCCCAGACGATTGCGGAGCCGCGTTCGATCTGTTTCTTCGCCGATTTGATGTTCTGGACGATCTGACGCTCGATCAATTTATTGATGACGAACGGCTTGAAGAGTTCCAGCGCCATTTCGCGCGGCAGACCGCACTGGTGCAGTTTGAGCGTCGGACCGACGACGATAACCGAACGACCTGAGTAGTCGACACGCTTGCCGAGCAAGTTCTGACGGAAACGACCTTGCTTACCTTCGATGATGTTGGACAGCGATTTCAGCGGACGGTTGTTGGGACCGACAACTGTTCTGCCGCGGCGGCCGTTGTCGATGAGCGCATCGACGGCTTCCTGCAACATGCGCTTTTCGTTTCTAACGATGATCTCCGGAGCGCCCATCTCGAGCAAGCGCGCAAGACGGTTGTTGCGGTTGATCACCCGGCGATAGAGATCGTTCAAATCGGAGGTGGCGAAACGTCCCCCATCCAACTGCACCATGGGGCGCAGGTCGGGCGGCGTCACGGGCAGCATTTCCAGCACCACCCACGTCGGGTCGGTGTTGGAGTTGATCAAGGCTTCCACCAAGCGCAAGCGCTTGATGATCTTGGCGCGCTTCTGCTGCGAGCCGCCGGCCGATGCCAGTTCGTCGCGCAGCATCTTGGACAGTTCTTTGAGACCCGGCAGATCAAGCAGTTTGCCGCGATCTTCCGGGCTGTCCGGACGCTCGTAGATCGGACGGGCGATTTCGGTGAGCAGCTGTTTGACAGCCTCGGCACCGATGCCGACGTCGAATTGCGAGTTGGGATCGTCCAAATTCTTCTCGTACTCTTCTTCGGAGAGAAGCTGATACTTATGAAGCTCAGGTGAGTTGCCCGGGTTGGTGACGATGTAGGCGTTAAAGTAGACAACCTGTTCCAGATCACGCAGCGGCAGATCGAGCAGCACGCCGATGTAGCTGGGGATGCCCTTCAAGAACCAGATGTGGGTGACAGGCGATGCCAGACGGATGTGCCCCATGCGGTGCCGGCGCACTTTGCTGTCGGTGACTTCGACGCCGCAACGTTCGCAGGTGATACCACGGTGACGTACGCGCTTGTATTTACCGCAATAGCATTCCCAGTCCTTGGATGGACCGAAGATGCGTTCGCAGAACAAACCGTCTTTCTCAGGTTTGAGCGTCCGGTAGTTGATGGTCTCGGGTTTGGTTACTTCGCCGTGCGACCAGCTGAGGATGCGATCCGGTGACGCAATCCCAATTTTGATGTAGTCGAAACGGTCAATGCTAGTGGCCATATTAGTGGCAGAACCTCCAAAGCGAATTCCGTAAAAGAGGAGGAAGACGAGGACAGTGCCTCGTCCCTCGGTGCCAGTTAGTTACTTTAAAAGTCGTCGTCAGCGGCTTCGTCGTCCATGTCCATGTCGTCGCCGGCTTCGGCATCTGATGATGATTCAGACTCGGTTTCGGAATCGGAGACTGTCGCGGCCGGGCTGGCTGCGCCAACCACGAGCGGCAGACCTTCCTCGCCGTCATCGGCGCCGTCGTCGGCTCCGTCGTCGCCTTCGTCGTCACCACCGCCGCCGCCGCTTTCGCGCAGGGCAATCGGGGCGCCGCCGCCAGGCATGACAGCTTGACCGGCCAGTTCGTTGAGCTCGGCTTCCAGACCGATTTCGCCGAACGGGCTCATGCGTTTGCTGCCGCGTTGACGCGGTTCTTCCACTTCGGCCATCAGGTCGACTTCCAGTTCGCCACCATCTCTGGTGCGTTTGGCCACCGACACATCAAGACCGATAGATTGCAGTTCGCGGACCAGCACCTTGAACGACTCGGGGATACCCGGACGTCTCAGGTTTTCGCCTTTAACAATCGCTTCGTAGGCTTTCGAGCGGCCGTTGACGTCATCGGATTTGATGGTCAGCATCTCTTGCAGCGTGTAGGCGGCGCCAAACGCTTCCAGAGCCCAGCATTCCATTTCTCCCAGACGCTGTCCGCCGAATTGAGCCTTACCGCCCAACGGCTGTTGGGTGACCAGGCTGTACGGTCCGGTCGAACGAGCGTGAATCTTGTCGTCGACCAGGTGGACCAGTTTCATCATATAGATCTGTCCGACCGTGACAGCCATATCGAATGCATCGCCGGTGCGGCCGTCGTAGAGCGTCACCTTACCGTCGTTGCCGACCCATTCGACACTGGTCGCTTTCTTGCCGGTGGTGATCTCTTTGTGCACGAGGGCGTTTGAAGCTTCGCGCTCGAACATTTCATCGAACGGAGGAACTTCGTAGCGGTGCTCGGTCAGCATGGCTGCCAGACCCAGCAACGTCTCGTAAGTTTGTCCGACGTTCATACGGCTGGGCACGCCGAGTGGATTCAAAACGATGTCCACAGGTGTGCCGTCCGGCAGGAACGGCATGTCTTCTTGCGGAAGGATCTTGGCGACGATGCCTTTGTTGCCGTGGCGTCCCGCCACTTTGTCGCCCACCGAGATCTTGCGCTTTTGAGCGATGTAGACGCGGACGACCTTGTTGGCCACCGGCGGCAGTTCATCACCTTTCTCACGGTCAAAGACTTTCACGTCGACGACGCGGCCGCCTTCGCCGTGCGGAACGCGCAGCGAGTTGTCGCGAACGTCGCGGGCCTTTTCACCGAATATAGCGCGCAACAGTTTTTCTTCCGGTGGGTGTTCGGATTCACCTTTCGGGGTGATCTTGCCGACCAGAATGTCATCCGGATAAACGCGCGATCCGATGCGGACGATACCGCTCTCATCCAAGTGACGCAGCGACTCTTCCGAGACGTTCGGCACTTCGCGAGTGATTTCTTCCGGACCCAGTTTTGTCGAACGAGCATCGATTTCCAGTTTTTCAATGTGAATCGAAGTCATCACATCGTCGTAAACCAGACGCTGGCTGATCAAGATGGCGTCTTCGAAGTTGTAGCCTTCCCAGGGCATGAAGGCCACCAGGATGTTGCGACCCACAGCCAGTTCGCCGGTATTGGTGGCAGCACCATCGGCGATGACTTGCCCTGGCTTGACCGTGTCGCCGACTTTGACGTTCGGCTTCTGGTTCAAGCAGGTGTCCTGGTTGGAGCGCTGGAATTTGGCCAGTTTGAATTTGACCAGACGGTCTTTGGTGCGCACGCGAATTTCATTCGCGCTCACATATTCCACTTTGCCTTCGATCTCGGAGACCACCACCATACCGGAGTCACGGGCGGCATGCTTTTCGATGCCGGTGGTGACAATCGCGCGCTCGGTTTTGATCAGCGGTACCGATTGACGTTGCATGTTCGAACCCATCAAGGCGCGGTTTGCATCGTCGTGCTCAATAAAAGGAATAAGAGCGGTTCCGACCGAAATGATCTGAATAGGCGACACTCCGACGTAGTCAACTTGATCTGGTGCGGTTTCAAGGAACTCTGCCTTGTAGCGAACCGGGATCAGCTCGTGAGCGAATTGCCCCTTGTCGTTCATCGGCACATCGCCGGGAGCGACACGATACCGATCTTCTTCATCAGCGGTCAGGTAATGAACATCTTCAGTAACCAGTCCGCCGAGAACGCGGCGATATGGTGTTTCGATGAAGCCATACTCATTGACGCGTGCGTGTGTCGCCAGCGATCCAATAAGACCGGCGTTGGGACCTTCAGGTGTTTCTACCGGGCAGATGCGTCCGTAATGCGACGGGTGAATGTCGCGCACCGCGAATCCAGCGCGCTCGCGAGAGAGACCGCCGGGACCCAGTGCCGAGATACGGCGTTTGTGCGTCAGTTCTGCCAGTGGGTTGGTTTGATCCATGAACTGCGATAGTTGCGATGAACCAAAGAACTCACGGATAGCAGCGACGAGCGGTTTGGTGTTGAGCAGGTTGGCTGGAGTCAACGTATCGGCGTCTTGCAACGTCATTCTTTCTTTGACGATGCGCTCGAGACGCGACAAGCCGATGCGGAACTGGTTTTGCAAAAGTTCGCCCACTGATCTGATGCGACGGTTGCCGAGGTGATCGATGTCGTCGACTTGACCTTCGTCGTAGTGCAGGGCGATCAAGTAATCGACTGCCGCGACGATGTCTTCGCGAGTGAGGGTGCGTTGCGCTTCCGGAACCGAGAGGCTGAGCTTCTTGTTGAGTTTGTAGCGGCCGACCTTACCGAGGTCATAACGCTTGTCGTCGAAGAAGCGGCTTTCCAGAATGGTTTGACCGCCGGCAACCGACGGCGGATCGCCGGGACGCAGTTTGCGGTACACCTCGATCAAGGCTTCCTCTTTGGTCTTGGTGTTGTCTTTGTCGAGCGTCTTCTTCAGGAAGTCGCGGTGACGGAATAGACCTTCCATCTCGGTGTCCGAGTAACCGAGAGCGCGAATCAGTGTCGACGCGAGAAGCTTTCTGTTCTTGTCGATCTTGACGTAGATAACATCGTTGGTGTCGGTTTCGAACTTGAGCCAGGCACCACGGTTGGGAATGAGGGTGGCGCTGAACGTGCGCTTACCGTTGGTATCTACTTCGCGTTTGTAGTAGATGCCCGGGCTGCGGACGATCTGCGAGACGATGACGCGCTCGGCGCCGTTGATGATGAACGTACCGCGGTCCGTCATCATCGGGATATCGCCGACGTAAATCTCTTGCTCTTTGATTTCACCGAGTTCGCGGTTTACGAGGCGCATCTGGATGCGCAGCTTCTTCGTGAAGCTGGCGTCCATCGAGCGCGCCTCATCGGGCGTCTTCGGTTTGTTTTGTTCTGTGTGATCATCGAACGTGTAGGTCGGCAGGAAGTGCAACTCGAGCCGTCCGGTGTAGTCCTTGATCGGGCTGAAGGCGCGAAGCTCTTCACCCAGACCCTCATCGATGAACCATTTGAACGAACTCTTCTGGATTTCCGCGAGATCGGGGAGATTTGCGAAGCGGGAGCTACCGACTCCGAAAGTCCGGACGCGGTCAGGAACTTGTAAAGCCATTTAGTACCTCGGAAAACTGCGTGGCTGCGGCGAAACGCTGAACTGTAGACTTGGACAGGTGACGAAATATCGTATCACTTAGGGATATTTGGAATATTCATTTGTTGTGGGAAAACGGGGTGATCGGTCGGCGACCGGATTAAAGGTTTGCCAGAAACGCAAAAAGCCCCGTCGCGTGAGCGATTTGGAGAAATTAAATGCCTTTAAGCAGGCTTCTAGCATCTTAACGCAAACGGGGCAAATTTTGCCAAGCCCTTAATCAAAAGTAACGCACCGAACGCCGGAAGCTCGACGGGAAGCCGGTTCCGGCGGTTTGTTCTCGCTTACTCCGCGGCGCCGCCTGAGCGCCGCTTAAACAGCGGCGACCGGTGATTTCGCCTTGCATCGCCATCTGCAGTTTTCTCTGCCAAGCCGCATCGGTAGCCATTCATGGTTGTTTGACCTCGAATGCGATCATCATTAACAACTCCATAATCTTTTCCGTTCAAATCGCGCAATCTCACACCCCACTTGTTGGAATCTGTCTGAAAAGTCGGTGTTTTGGGATAGATACATATGTCCCCTCAGGACTAAAAGTCCCGCTCTTCCCCGTTTGTACTTCGGCGTGCGGCTCGATGTCGAACACTTCAAACAAACTGCTCCTGGATGGTGGCTCAAAAGAGCCTCCTAAACCGAACCAGCCGGGCGGAACGTCCACGGATGCTGCTTCCGCGCCCAGCACCGCCGACGAAGAGGAAAGGCTTCGCAACTGGAATTTGCTGGGCGTCGCTGCTCCAGACTTCAAGCCGCTCTCCGAAATGGTGACCCCGCTGGGACAAGTTGCGGGCTCGCGGAGCGTCACTGAGTTGGCGCGGAGCACGCAGAACGCGGGCGAAAATACTGCCAATCTGGCTTCGCTGACTATTACACAGGCGCAGTCACAAGCCGCCAAAGGCTCAGACGGCGTCGGGGCTCCGGCCCCCACTACCGGCAATGATCAAAGCGATCCGCGCAACGCCAAAGATCGCTGGTTCGACGACTCCAAGTACCGCCCCGCATCCACCACGGATGGACAGTCCGTCCTGCAAACTGCAGGCGGGGAAGCCGGTATCGTCAACCAGGCACCGCCGCAAGGCGCAGCCGGGCAGGAGATTCGCCCCCTGCAGCAAACCGGGGCGGGGCAACCAGAGGTCCAGCCTGTTGAGCAAACCGGTTTTGGACAGCAAGGAGTCCATCCAGTTCCGAAAGTCGGCAGCGGACAGCTGGAGGCTCCACAACAAGTGCCGCAAACGGGAGCAGTTCAGCTGGACTCCCAACCGTCCGCCGCACGCAGCGGCGGGTTTGCACCGCCATTTACCGATAATGCCCCCGCTGTAGTGGAGCCGACGGTTATCCAGAAACCTGCAGGCGAAGAAATGAGACCGCCGGCAGAGCAAGTCAGACCTCCCGCCGATCAAGTCAGCCAACCCGTCGACAAAATCACTACCTCGACCGCGCTGGATACAGGCTTGGCTCCAACATTTGTGGCGCCCGACCGGGGACTGGTCACTACCCCTCCTGACCGATTGGTGGCGCCCCTTCTGCCGCCTAAATCGCAGTCGGACATCATTCCTCCTCAACTGAGCGATAGAACCTTCTCAGCGGGTCGTTCGTTGTCTGTTGACTCCAAGGACATGCTGACGCCGTGGCGCGTCCCGGTCACAAACGATGCCGGTGTGCCGCGTACTGCAGTCAAGTCTGAACTGTCACCGGCCCTCACTCTCGGTGCGGTGCAAACTCGCCCGGCGGTGGATGCGGTGCTGCCTGTCAAAATCCCCGTCAAGGACGCAGCGCTGAAGCCTACAGATTTGAAAGGCGCTGAGACGGTGTTGCCGTCTCGTCTCACTCTCTCGACCTTCTCACTCGCAATTAAAGCTGGTGAGCTGCGCGCCCCGCTGCTTACTGATACGCGCAAACCGACTTCCGTCTCTCTTATCGATCGTGCACCACAGGTGGTGCGCCCGGAAATCAAATCCGGTACACCGCGCACACTGGTTGCCAACGCGCTCACGGTGAACGATCGCACCGATCGAGTCAAACCTGTCGTGATCAAGGCGGAATCCGCCGCGGTCAGGGTTGATGCGGGCAAGCCGGTTGGGAATCGCGTCGATACTTGGCTTGACACTCGTCAATCTGCGTTGCGTGCGGAGAAAACAATTCCTGTCCTTGTCGCTCCTGCTAAAACTGTTCGCCTTGATGCCACCCGATCGCCGACCGAGCGGCTCGGCATGAAACCGGCATTGACGGCAGGCGAGCGCCCGGTTGCTCTGCGTTCCGATCACTTGATTGCGGCGAACAAAGTTGGGAGCAAAGCTATCAACATCAGCGCGGCGCGTGCGGATCTGTTGATCGCCAAGCCGAATGGAGTAAAGTCAGAAACTGCGCACGCTGAGCGTTTTATCGTGAAACCTTTTTCAGCGCTCAAATCAGATCGACCCGTCGTTCGCGCCGATCGACAGGTGGTGGTGAAACCGGAGTCGCTGCGCGACGACCGCTTGGTCGTGAAACCTGTAGCGCTTAAAGCCGATAAGTCAGTAGTGCGCGCTGATAGCCCGGTGGTGAAGCCATCCATCACCCGTGCCGATGTATCGCGCTCTGATCGCCCGATAGTAAAACCGGCTCTGCGACCCGATGTACTGCGTCCCGATCGCCCGATTCCATCTCGTGATTTCGGAGCGCGCAACCTGCTGCCGGTTAAGGCGGAAGCTGTGCGGGCGCTCAAGCTTGATGCGGCGAGGTTGCAGCCGACGCAGAACCTCAAGAACATCAGACCTGAGCGGCAAATCTGCCGCACTGATTCGCCGCTCACCAATCGCACATTCAAGGCAACTCATCGCGACACAGACCGCAAAGACCGCAACGACCGCACCAATGCACGAGCCGCGCGGGAACACAGCCAGTCCCGTGAATTCAAGGCGACAGTCAAGGTTTATGAGCGTCATGAGCGTGCCCAGTTCTCAATTCATTTGAAAGCCAATCTGCTCGGCAGTCGCACTGATGGGCGCGCTGAAGGGCGAGTCGAGGCGCCGAGATTCGCGGTCTCCGCCGGGGAAAATCAGACCCAGAAGGGCATCAAGTTCGGCGAGATTCGTCGCAGTTTGTCCGATCGCAACAAAGTCCTGGCGCGCGAGGGAGAGGAGAGATCGCTTGCCAGTTCCATCGAGCAGCGCTTGCTGGCAGCGCGCATGGATTACCTGGTACAGGCTATCGAAGAGCGCTCTTGCGCCGAAGACCGATATCTCACCTCGCTGGAACTCTTGCTTGGCTGCCTGCTGACCATGGCTGCCGTCGGCAAGCGCTCGGAAAGGTCTATTGCACCACGCGGTCAGGACATCGATGCCGCTACGACACTGGTCCTCAAGGACGCGGAAGACGCTCTGCGTGACGGCAAGCTTCGTATCGAATCCGAGCAAGTACAACAGGATGCCTCAGGTAAAGTGCTGCAGCGGCCGATCCATATGATGGCTCGTGGCGATACGCTCACCGGTCTGGCGGAGCAATATTTCGGTGACGAGCGACTGGGCTGGTTGATTCTCGAACTGAACGCCGGCAAATTGAGACCTCAATGGAATGGCGATACCTGCCTCACCGAAGCCACTGAACGCTTACGCATCGAGTTGCCGGTCAGCCAGGATATTCAGGACTTCCGCAGCAATTCGATTTCTCGCTATGCGGGTAAACGGCTCTTGACCTACGTGCGCGAAAGCGGCATCGACCGCGAGCTGACGCTGTCCAGCTTTAAGAATAGCCTGTCTTCTGGTTCTAAGCGCGGTTGGAGGATGACGGTGATGCAGGCGCAATCGACATAAGAAGATGGAGGGCAGCTCGTTTCATGAGCGGCGATACGCCAGGTCTTCCCACCATTCCAGCAATTCTTTATCCGGCTGATGCAAATCTTCGGCCGTGATCAGCCCTCGGCGCAGCGCAGCGCAGACAAGTCGCGTGCGCAAGTTGATCACTTCGATGCCGACTTCCAGCTCTCGATATTCACGATCTGTTTTGAGCAGCTTCTCCAGCAGCGTCGAGATGCGTTTTTCCACACCGCGGACACTCACGTGCCGGCGCATGGCAATAGCCCTGTCTGTGAGCCCTACAGCCACGTCCAGAAGGGTTTCGAATTCGATATCGGTAAGCGCGTGGTCGCGACTGCGAATCGCTGTTGCGACTCCGTGAACGATTGGATCGATGAACGGCAGGTCGTCGACAGCCAGGGCCTGCAGAGCAACCGCCAGCCGATCTTCGTTGCCGCCTTTAAGGACATATCCATGGATAGCCACATCGGGCAAAATCTTGCTGATCGCCCGCACATAACCTTCATTATGGTGCTGCGACCAGAAAAGTATCTTCTGTGTCGGGTTGGTCGCCCAGATCATCTCGGCCAGCTTGATGCCGCTGATGTCCGGCATAGCGATATCCAACACGATCAACTCTGGCTGCTGCTGATTAATCAGCGGCAGAGCTTCCGTTGCCGAGGGCGCGAGAATCACCTGCACGCCATCGCCCAGAGCTTCTGGAATGGCTCGCGACGCGTATTCGCGCAAAGCCACCAGATCTTCTACAACAACGACTTTCATAGAGGTACTCTCAGTTCGCAAGTGGTGCCGCGGCGATCCGCTCCATCAGTCCAGCCAACTATAGCGCCAATTACATCGGCTCGCACCATGATGAACTTCAATCCGCGACCTGGTTGCTCGAATATCTGTCGTTCAATCCCCTTGCCGTCGTCGCTGACGCTGATGATCAGCTCTGAGTCGAGGCTGGACATTTCGAGGGTGATGGTCGATGCCTGTGCATGCATAATGGCGTTGGTGATTGCCTCTTCGACGACGCGATAGATGACGATTGTCTCCAGTTCGTTCAACTGAGAGACGAGCTCCGGTTGCGAGCGATCTCTGAATCTGGCTTTGCATTTGGCAGCGCGGCAGGCGCGGCTGAGCATGGCATCTAAGGTATCGGTGAGCCCAATCACATTCAGCTGGGCGGGATAGAGTTTATCCATGATGTCCCGCGTCTCTGTCATTACTGCCGACAGCTTGTTAGTAATGTTGGTGAACTCTTCACGCTCAAGATTGCTCTTGTGTTTGTACAGAGCTTCTACTACTGCCTTTTGGTCGTTGAGGGCCTGATCGTGCAGGTCGGCGGCCAGCAGGTAGCGATTGACCTCATCGGATTTCAGCAACTCCAGTTGCGATGCGGCTACTTCGCGGTTTTGCCCGCTGAGCTGTTCGGCTTGTTGCACGCTGATATCGTTTCTTTCTTGAATTCTGCCGGCGATTACTCCCGCTCCCGCACCAAAGATGGTGGCGAGTGCGGGGGCGTGAAACACTGGAAGAAACATCGCGGCAGCTCCAGCTGTTCCCAGCGCTGCTGCCAGCTTCCAGTTTCTTCTCCCGACCAGGCATGAAAGCAGCCCGGCGGATGCTGTTAGAAACAAGGTCAGCCATCCTTGTTCGGCAAAGCCAACCACAGCCGAAATCACGACCACAAACGCCGCTATCTGTGCGGTGGCGTTTTTCAGGTCTGATTCGTCAGGGGGGCGCTCGTCCATCCTATAAATAGTACTGCCCCGGAACGGTGTGGGATGCCACACTTGTAGGAAGGTGCCCCAGCGCTTACCTTATAGACACACCGCACCGGATACCCGCTCCCTGAACACCAGGCGGTCAAGCCAGACGACGCAAGCTGCGGAGCTTGAGTTGCCGGCTGTTAATTAAGTCATTGTAGGAGGCGCAACAATGTCACTATTCAATCATGTCAATGAGCTGGGCTTAGATGTCGTCAAAGTCGGAAAAGATGTTGCAGTCATTGGCAACGATCCAATCAACTCTCGCTGTTAGCTGTTACTACCGTAGCCGATAAGGCAACAATGCCGATCAGAGCTGGTGCTACTCAGCTGTACAACGAAAACAAACAGCTCGTCGATAGTGCCGCCAACCTGGCACAAGGCGCGGACACCAAGTCAAAGACGGCGTAGTCAACGAAGCGCAAAGGCTGGTCGCGGTTTCATCCGCACAGCACTGGCTGTGAAACAAGCTGGTGAGGCAACGATGGTGTTGTGGATGCAACGCAGACAGAAGCTGCAAGAATCGGCAATCAGATCACGCAACGGCCGATGACGACCATGCTTGAAATGGCGTTGCTCCCGCCGCTGGAGATTATTGATGCCAACCTGCGCGGCGACGCTTCCCAACAGGGTTCGTAAGTTTCGCCCAGCCCACTGCCAGTGTCCTCGAGTACTTTAAATAGGTATGTAGGGACGACACGAGAGGACCCTGGCAACTTACTATACGGTTTTAAACGGTTGGTTCGTGCACTCTACCCCTCCGACAGCATCTCCCGCATTGGTGCTGTCGGAGTTTCCTTTGGTGCCGGAAACAGCACAAAGCGGACGGTGAACAAACAGTGTGGGTCTCCACACCTGACAGCCGCGCGCTCAGTGCCTATAGTTTAAGAACCAGCGATTCCCACCGCCGCAAGTTCCATCCATTTCCCTCTCACGCATTTACGTTCTGAACCGGGCTGGTTCAGGAAGGAGTTCCACATGACTGAAGTTAGTAAAGCTGGTGATGTTAACGCCGCAACGAATCCTGTTGGCGATAGCAGCCCATGGGCAGCCGTTTCGCAGTGGGTGACCGATTCCGCAAAGCAAGGTTCCGCCACCAACTCGTCGTCTGATTCGCCCAATGGGGCAATCAAGCAAACTGAAGGCAACTTGCCGAACATCTCGATTGAAAACAGCAAAGACGGTGCACCGGGCGGCGGCGGACATTCCGCTGACGACAGTCAAGATGCACAACAGGAAGGTCAAGACGGACAGGGCAGAAAGAAACTCGAAGCCGTGCCGAAAGGAGAGGGCACCGGACAGGGTCAACAAGGAGCGCCGGGACCTCACGAAGGTCAAACGCCGAGCGGCAGCAGTGAAAAAGGTAAGCCCGGCTGCGCCGAAGAAGGCGAACAGACCGGCGGACAGGGCAATAAGCCCCATCCCACCAAGCACTAAGCCGCATACACCAATCAGAGAAGACAGCACCACTCATGGTGCTGTCTTCTTGTTTCAGATATTCGCGCCACGCTGACAACTGTTGTGCCATTACAATGGACATATCTAAGGGGATGCAGCGTCGCTGGTGTGGTGCTCGGTCTTCAAAACCGTTGTGGGGCAGTCAGTGCTGTCCTTGGTGGGTTCGATTCCTACGCATCCCCGCCTCTTTACTGTAAAGTGCGTTTTTTCTCAGACAGTGGTGGCAATTAAGGCTTTACAAACGATCTAAAGCGCATATAATGTTTGCGATATCTGACGCCCTCGGGCCTAGAAAGTAGATGCCGCTTGGATACTCGGCAATCTCCACATATTCCACAGCAGTGGCTTGACCAGTTCGCCGTTTATTTAGAGTTCGAGAGAAACTACTCGTCTCATACTATTCGCGCCTACGTAAATGACCTGAAGCAGTTCATGACCGATGGTACGACTGCCCACACTGTCATTGAAACCGGCAACGGCAATGGTTTTAGCGACAATGGCATCGATAACAACACGTTGAACTTTCAACCGCCCAACGGCGGCGGACAGCTCGAAGCTGACAAGCTGCGCGCGTACGTTCAATCGATTCAAGAACGTTATAGCCGTCAAACAGTGGTGCGCAAGGTCTCGGCCATCCGCACGTTCTGCCGTTATTTGCGCCGCGAACAACTGATCGACGAAGACCCGTCGAAAATGGTGCGCGGACCAAAACTGTCCAGACGGTTGCCACCATGTCTTGATAAAGAAGAAGTAGCTCGCCTGTTTGCGGCAACTGAACAACCTGCGGGAGACGATGGCGAAGCTCAGAACAACATTCGCGACAGAGCGATTTTGGAAACTCTTTACGCGACCGGTATTCGTGTCAGCGAACTGTGCAGCGCTCGGCTGTGCGATCTCAACCTGGAATCCATGGAACTGCGTGTGTTCGGCAAAGGCTCGCGCGAGCGCGTCGTTTTGCTCAACAACAGCGCCGCCGATTGGTTGAAACAATACCTGGAACAACGCGGTCAGCGCCGCCGTGGCGAAGGCGAACCGTCAGCGATTGTTGATGTGAACAATCCTGAAGCGCCGCTATTCGTCAGCCGTCAGTCAACTCCGTTGTCGACGCGCTCGGTGCACCGTATCGTTCTGAAATACGCCCGTCTGGCCGGCATCGACAAGGTGATCACTCCGCATACCCTGCGGCATACCTTTGCGACGCACCTGCTTGAAGGGGGAGCCGATCTCCGTGTAGTGCAAGATCTCCTGGGTCACTCCAGCATCAGCACGACGCAGATCTACACCCACGTGAGCATGGAAAGACTACGTCGTATTTACATAGCCAGCCATCCTCGTGCGTAGTAAAGCGCTATAATCGCCCTATGGGTGATGCTGTAGTGGCATGCTCTATAAAATCTGGAGGGCGACGCTTGTGGCGTCGCCCCTCGGGTCCAAAGCGGTGGTTTTCAACCCGTGGCTAGACAAAAGCGGGCGGCCAACAAAAAGAAGAAAAAGGGCGGTTTCTGGTCAACCGTTCAGCGTGTTGTCCTCATCCTCCTTTTCATTGTTGCTCTGCCCGTAGGATATGGAGTCGCATTCGTCTGGCAGTCCCTCAAGGACCTGCCGGACATTTCACTTCTGGAGAAGTACGAGCCCATCGAAGCGATTCAGATTTTCGACCGCAACGACCACCTGATTTGTACGGTGGAAGGCGACGAAGACAGACGGGTCGTGCCTCTGACGGCGGTATCGACGCAAATGCAGCAAGCCATGCTGGCGGCTGAAGATCACCACTTTTACGAACACCACGGCATCAACTTCATGAGTATCGGCCGCGCGCTGCTCACCAACGTGCAGGCGGGCAAAGTGCGTGAAGGCGGCTCGACCATTACTCAACAGCTGGTAAAGAACCTCTTCTTTGAAGACGCGAAGAGGACGTTCGACCGCAAAATCAAAGAAGCGTTCATTTCTTATGAAGTAGAGAGCCGGTACAAGAAAGAGAAGATTCTCGAGATGTACCTGAACCAGGTCTATTTCGGTAACGGTGGATACGGCATCGAGCGCGCCGCGCAAAGGTATTTCGGCAAGAGTGCCGGACAGCTGACGCTTGCCGAGTCAGCGTTTTTGGCTGGGCTGGTGAAGGCGCCAACCGAGATGGGTAACTCTTCAAATCGCACGGCGTCTATAGAAAGACAGCGCGAGATACTCGACAAAATGGTTGAGTACGGCTACGTGACGAAGGGACAAGCAGATGATGCACGCAAGCAAAAGCTGGTCTTCAAGAAAACCGTCAATCCGCTGCAAAAGTATCCGTTCTATATTAGTTTTGTTCTCGAGCAGTTGCGCCAGCACTTCAGTGCCAATGAAATGCGCCGCCAGGGGCTGCGCGTCTACACTAATCTCGATCCCAGTGCGCAAGACCTGGCCGAGAAAATTCTCGCAGAAGAGATCAAAAAGGCACCGCCGGGAGTATCGCAGGGTGCGCTGGTTTCAGTGTCCGTTCGTGACGGAGCTGTGGTGGCACTGGTCGGAGGTGTTGGCGACTACTGGAAAAACCAGTGGAATCGCGCTACCAACCCGCACACCGCCGGCTCGTCCTTCAAACCTTTTGTCTATCTGGCTGCGATTGCTAAGGGCATCTATAAGCCTGATTCGCTGATCGACGATACGCCGATTACCATCAAACAAGGTTGGGGATTGCCTGATTGGAGTCCGAAAAATTTCGACCACAGATTCATGGGCAAGATCACCATTCGCAAAGCGCTGGCATTGTCACGAAACGTGCCGGCGGTGCGCGTCGGCAAAGCCGTCGGCATCGACAAGGTCGTCGAAACTGCTCGCCTGTGCGGTATCACCAGCAAACTGGATCAGAACCTTTCGCTGTCGCTCGGTTCATCGGCGGTGACGCCTCTGGACATGGCAGGAGCCTATGCGACCTTTGCGCGCGGCGGTATTGTCATCAAGCCGCAAGTTATTCGTCGCACTGAGAACAACCGCGGTCAGGTGATTCAAAACTTCGAATCGCGCGTCGACAAGGCGTTCGATTCCGAAGCTGTGGCGCGTCTTTTAGATTGTCTGCAAGAAGTGGTCAATCATGGCACCGGCACCATGGCTAAATTGAAGGATCGTCCGGTGGCGGGCAAAACCGGTACCGCCGATGAAGGCAAAGATATCTGGTTTACCGGGTTTACACCGGATATGGTGACCTGCACCTGGGGCGGCAACGACGACAACAAGCCGATTCCCGGACACAACGTCACCGGCGGTGTGGTCATGGCTAAGATCTGGAAGCATTACACCGAAGAGTATTACAAGAAACATCCTACGCCGGCCGGCAGCTTCGTCGCGCCCAGCCGCATGTTGGATGTAGAACTGCAGCAGCAGGAACAACAAACGGAAACCGCACCGACCGTGCCTAAGCTGGTGCCGCTGACGCCCCAGCTGGGTAGTGAAGGCGACATCGTGGAAGGCGACACCACAGCCACAAATAGCGACGGTAGTGCGCCCACACCGGGAGTCACAGGCGGTCCCTCGACCGCTCCGGCGCCGCTGGAGCCGATCGATGCGCCTCCATCTCAACCCATGACCCAGCCTAATCCGACAGCGCCCGCGGCCAATCCGATTGAGTCCCCGGCGCCCGCACCGGTGGCGGCTCCGGCTCCGACAGCGGCGCCCGGCATGCCTTCGGCGATGGCACCGGCGGTAGCGCCAGCGGTGGCGCCTGCAATCACACCGGCGACTGCCGCGACAGCGTCCCCTGTGCCGGCTCCTGCTTACAAGCCGACCTTTTCTCGATTACCGGCGGGGGCATCGACCACCGGATCATCAGCGTCGTCATGGTCTCCCGGAAGCACTGGTAAGCGCTTCAGCGCCGGCGACAGCAGCACCGGTACAACCGTGGGTGGCCGCCGGTTTTCGCCGACGACGACCCAGCCTGGTTCCGGTTTCTAATACCTGCCATAAAAAATTCTCACCAACGAAATCGAGCCGCTGGGCGAAGATTATGGCGTGCTGCGGTTTTGAGGCGTAGTCAATGGACCTCTCCCGTTTTCAGGGGTTGCTCGGAGTAATAGCCATATTCGGCATCGCCTTCTTGATGTCGAACAACAAAAAGCGCATCAACCTGAGGCTCGTGGGCACCGGGCTAGCACTGCAAATTTTGATGGCAGTTTTCGTGCTCAAAACCGACATCGGGCAGCAAATATTCCGCACCGTCGGCGATGGCATCACTGAGCTGCTGCATTATTCAGACGCCGGGGCTAATTTCGTCTTTGGACCACTGGCGCCCAATGCGTCGGAAACTGAAAAGACTGTTTCCGCGTTGGGTCCTAGAGGTGCCTTCATTTTTGCGTTTCGCGTCGTGCCAACAATCATCTTCGTCGCCAGCCTGGTGAGCATTTCCTATTACTTGGGAATTATGCAAAGAGTGGTGCAAGTCATCGCATTTGTCGTCTCAAAGATCATGGGTGCCAGTGGTTCCGAAGCCCTGTCCAATGCCGCCAGTGTTTTCGTCGGACAGGTTGAAGCGCAGCTTTTAATCAAGCCTTACGTTCCTTCAATGACAATGTCGGAACTGCTGGCTTCCATGGCCGGTTCGATGGCTTGTGTGGCTGGCGGCGTCTTAGCCGTATATATTGGTTTCGGAATTAAAGCATCGTATCTACTCACAGCTAGCATAATGGCGGCCCCTGCTGCTTTGGTCATTGCGAAAATCGTTTGGCCCGAAACAGAAGAGTCAAAGACCAAAGGCAAGGTTCAGGTGCACATCGAAAAGACGAACGCCAACGTCATTGATGCCGCTGCCCATGGTGCTTCAGACGGCTTACGAATTGGATTAAACGTGGTGGCCATGCTGATTGCCTTCATTGCGATCATTGCGTTGATAAATGGAGGATTGGGGCTGCTCGGACAGGGACTCAGCAATCTTGGAATGAGTGCGAGCGGGATTGGCATCGATCTCGCAAAGCTGCAAATGGAAGATCTGTTCGGTCTATTTTTCGCTCCCATTGCATGGCTGCTTGGTTGTCCATGGGGGGACGCTCATCTCGTCGGAACCTTGATGGGCAAGAAAATGGTGATCAACGAATTTATCGCCTACACCGAGCTGTCGGCGATTGTCAAAGGGGCGGTGACTGGAGTGTCGCTGTCACCGAAAGCGGAGACTATTGCCACTTTTGCGCTGTGTGGCTTTGCCAACTTTAGTTCTATCGCCATGCAGATCGGCGGCATCGGCGAAATCGCACCGTCCCGGCGGCAAGACCTGGCGCGGCTGGGCGTCAAGGCACTTATCTGTGGCACAATGGCCAGCTATCTCTCTGCCACCATCGCTGGTTTGTTGATCTAAATGGCACTACCGAGAATCGCAAGCATAATCATCTGGTGTGTGGTCGGTGCTGTGGGAGCTTACTCCCTGGGCACGGTAGCCCTGGTGCGCAACGAACAGATCAATGCCATCTGGCTTTTGACGGCAGCACTTTGCACTTTTGCCATCGGCTATCGGTTCTACAGCAAAATCATCTCCGACAAAATCTTCGCTCTGGACGACGATCGCAAGACACCGGCCGTGGTGATAGATGACGGCAAGGACTTTCACCCGGCACCGAAGTGGGTCGCCTTCGGGCATCATTTCGCCGCCATCGCCGGTGCCGGTCCGCTGGTGGGTCCGATTCTGGCCGCCCAGTTCGGCTATCTGCCGGGCACTTTGTGGATTATCATCGGGGTTGTGCTAGCGGGCGCAGTGCAGGACTGCGTGATCTTGTGCGCGTCTATGAGACGAAATGGCAAATCGCTAGGGCAGATGGCTAAGGAAGAGATTGGTCCTCTAGCCGGAGTGATTTCGCTGACTGCGATCCTGCTCATCATGTTGATCTTGATGGCGGTATTGGCTGTCGTCATCGTCAATGCTTTGAAGTCCAGCCCTTGGGGCGCATTTACACTGTTAGCGACGGTTCCGATCGCTATGCTGGTCGGTTTCTACATTCGAAACATTCGTCCGGGAGCCATCAAAGAAGGTTCGGTAATTGGCGTGGTGCTGACCTTGCTCGCTGTAGTTGCCGGCAAGTGGGTTGCCGAGTCGCCGACCCTGGCACCAATCTTCACGCAGAGCGGTACGACCATCGCCATCGCCATCATGATCTACGGATTTGTGGCGTCAGTCTTGCCGGTCTGGATGCTGCTTTTGCCGCGCGATTATCTGTCGGCATATATCAAGATTGGCACGATCAGCGCGCTGGCACTGGGCATTTTTCTGGTGCGTCCGACACTGCAGATGCCGGCTACCACGATTTTCTTCACTAACGGGCAGGGTCCGCTTTTTTACGGTGACGTCTTTCCGTTCTGTTTCATAACTATTGCTTGTGGTGCTATCTCCGGCTTCCATTCGCTGGTGTCATCGGGGACGACTCCCAAGATGATCACCAAGGAACGCGATGCGCGCGCCATCGGATATGGTTCCATGCTTTGCGAAGCCGCGGTGGCAATCATGGCGATTGTGGCGGCAGGCGTTCTTGCTCCTGGCTGTTACTTCGCGATCAACAGCCCGGCGGGCGTGGTCGGCGCGGATCCGGCAACCGCAGCCACCAAAATTTCATCCTGGAACTATCTGGTGACCGTGGAGCAGATGAATCAGTTGGCTCAAAATGTCGGTGAGACCTCACTCTGGGGGCGCACCGGCGGCGGACCGACTCTGGCTGTCGGCATGGCTCACATCTTTTCGCAGGCGCTGGGCGGTTTCGCCCAGGCGTTCTGGTATCACTTCGCGATCATGTTCGAGGCACTCTTCATTCTCACTTGCCTCGATGCCGGGACCCGGGTTGGACGGTTTCTTCTCCAGGACTTTCTAGGTCTATTGTGGGCGCCGCTTGGCAAGACCAGCTGGTATCCTTCGATTCTGCTCAGCTCGTTTTTGATTGTTGCCGGCTGGGGGTATTTCCTCTATCAGGGCATTGTCGATCCGCTGGGCGGTGTCAATAGTCTCTGGCCGCTTTTCGGCATTTCCAACCAATTGCTGGCAGTGGTGGCACTCTGTGTCGGCACGACTGTAATCATCAAAATGGGCAGAGCCAGGTGGTGTTGGATCACGATTGCCCCGCTGGTGTGGCTGCTTGCTGTAACCCTCACCGCCGGCTATCAAAAGGTATTCAGCGATAATCCGAAGCTCGGTTTTATGGCGCATGCTCGGTCACTGGCAGACAAAATCACAAGCGGTGCCATCATCGACCCGGCGGAGATAGCAAAGACCAAAACGCTGATCTTCAACGACTATCTGGATGCGTTTGTCGGCGGGCTTTTCATGGCGCTCGTACTGGTGGTCGTGATAGCCGCGGTGAGGGCGTGGTTCCGAAAATCCCCAGCGCAGCCTGCTGAATCAGGCGCTTCTGAGAAGCCTGCCACCAGTCCCGGACTGCCACCGGAGTGTCCTGAACTTGTGGACGGCACGGGGCTGGCTCGCGCTGCCGACATGTTGAATGGACTCCGCGACGGCGACAATCCGTTGCGTTGCTGCTGATATGGCTAAGAAAAATCCCCAACTCAGGATAGATCAATCCGGACAAGATCCTAAGGATCCTGAGTTTTCGTTGATGGTGCCGGAGAAGCAGAAGGCACTTGAGGCGATCAAGAAACTGAAGTTTCGCACCACTCCGCCGGAACTGGCGTCGACTTCCGGACTAACTATCAACCAGTCGCAGTACTGGCTTAATAAGATCGCCGGAGAAACCAAAGGCAAACTCGAAGTCGCCAACGACGGCACGATCTTCTATTCCTTTTCGCCGGCTTTCACTAACGCCTACTTGCAGCGCGGGTTTCGCAGAGCGGCACTGCTTTTTGGTGCGGCGATGTTCCAGTTTCTTTACTGGGTCGTTCGCATGTCTTTTGGCGTCGCGTTGGTCGGCTCGATTCTTGTGATTTTGTGCATTATTCTTGCCATCATGCTGGCTGCACTTGCGGACAGCAACAGCAACGACGGCGGCGATTTCTTCGACTGGATCGACTTGCGTTTCTTGCTAGACCTGTTCGCGTGGAACTACAGTCCATCGGTCAACTACTACGCTAACAGCGTTCCCAGTACACAGCGTGACAGATACAACAACATCTTCATCGAAAAGAAGAAGAGCAATTACTTTGTCGCTTGCTTCTCATTCTTGTTTGGTGACGGTGCTCCCAACTCTAATCTGGAGCAGATTCGCTGGCAGCACATTGCCCGCATCATCAAGGAAAATGGTGGTGTGGTTTCGACCGAGCAGCTGGCGCCGTTTCTTGACGGAGACCGCTCTGACTCGGGCAAAATCATGAGTGCACTGGCGCAATTCAATGGCAAACCGGAGGTCACCAAAAGCGGTTACATCGTTTATGTGTTTCCCGACTTTCTGGTGCCCGGCGCGGCGCCGGCCTTGCCGCCAATGAGCGCCGACAATTATTTGAAGGAAGACTATTGGAAATTCTCGGCGTTCGAAGACAAGATTCCCATGGTGTTGACACTGGCGGTCTTGAACTTCGCAGGCAGCTGGTGGCTATTCAAGCACATCGCGACGATCACTCTAGTGCACGCTCTTGCTGTTTTGGTCGACGTGCTGCTCACCTATGCAATTGTCTTTTTGATGATTCCGCTGATCCGTTTTCTTGTGCTGATGGTGTTGAACAAGCGAATCGATGCGCGCAACGAACGACGTAGGCAGGCTTGGGAACTGGTTGCAGAGCCGAAGGACGATGTCTGGGAAGAACTGAAAGAAGCGAAGCAGATCCGGTTGGAACAGCTAGATGGACTCACCGCCGATAGTACTATCGTCTACGACTCAGACAAAGATTATTTGGAGCAACAGTTCGACAAATAGCCTTGGGCTCAGCCGCCACTACAGGTAGTACCACGTGTTTGATGCAGGCGACTGTCTGCCTTAACGAGCGGTCACGCTTTGACGGTTCTCAAGATTACCAGCCGTTCAGATTTCATATTAGAAAAATCGCTTGAGAACCCGGGCTTTTGCCTTTCCAAGTGTGCGCCAATGCAGACTTGCGGAGACGTGTTCGAGCTTATCAAGAGAACAATCTATCGATCGGTTCTCAAGAATTGTCTATTAAATTATCTGACATTAGGATCCCTTAACGGCAGCTATGACTAACAGGTGATTGTCATGCCGGGTACGGCGCTTGGAATTTTCTGGATCGATTTTCTGTGCAAGCCAGCATATAAATATCTGCTGCACCATCCAGTACTGGTTATTTTGCTGATCTGCTGTGTTTACGGCTTCATCGGCTATCACGTTCTCAAATCTGCATATCTCTGCGAGCGCTATTAGAGTCAGCCTGGCTCCGCTATACTTGCACGACCGCTTCCAGCCTGGCGCGCTGCTGCACGCTCCATCACCTCTGTGTCGGAGATGTGAAGCAAGGTTTGCCCATCGATAAGGTGTTTCTTCCAGGTTGTGGTGTCGGCCGCACAGACGAGCGATGAAGGTTGGCATGTCATTGCCACCACAGCCGCTGCACAAACCCAAATGGAGAACGTGGGGCGTTTCATCGAATATCCCTCTTACCCACCCCGGAAGAGCTGAAAAGCGGTCGCGCGGAACTGGAGAAAAGTCTCCAGTTGGCACAGCAACAAGTGCCGGCATTGCGAGCACTCAAAAGCAAGGAGACAGCTGAATCAGTGATTCAACTCGTAAATGCGGTGGGTTACTTGAACTCGCTTGATGCAGTCACCGTGGCGAGCATCTTCTCCGAGTTCAAAGAAGCGAAAGATGAGCATCCGGAGGCGTTGCTGGCTATGTTGCGTCGCTGTCAAACCATCGCCAAACGCTTGAACGCGATGGACGAACAAGTCAGCGCTGTCGTGGATAAAGCCTTAGAGACGGATGGTGCAAAGATTCAGTGGCAGCCGGACGGTCCGGACAAGGAAAAAATGGTCGACGAGCTGAGCAAGTTTCCTGCGCAGATGAAACAAGCGGCAGCCGACGTTCACAAAAGCATGGACAGCGTCGATGAACAGATACAGAAGCTTGAGCAGGCTGAAGCTGAGAAGAAAGCCACAGGCAAGGAAGCGTCAGCAGGCAAGGAAGCGTCAGCAGGCAAATAGCGCCAACTTCGTGGAATCACCAGTGACAGTACGCCTCTGACGGACTATTGTTTGGTCACTGGGCTACGGGAGTCTTGTCTCAATGAGTCGAACAGCGCTCGATCTGGCACGTATTTCGGAAGGTACCGAGGACCAGGTGGCGAAAGTCGCGCTGCAGACCTTCCAGGACCAGATCACCAGCCTGCGTGCCGCCGATATGGGTGGCAACCTTGGTAGGTCGAACGGTACCGGGCGCGCGGACATCATGCCGGCAGCCTGGCGCACCGAACAGGGCGTGGCAACTCCGGGCGCCGATGACAATTTCAACCCCCTCGAGCAAGTGGCTGGAACGCCAAAAACCCGCGCCATTCCGCTTAGCCGGGCGCAGATGTCGCTGCTCGATGCCATGAAAGGCTTCGAAACCGCCAAAAATCCCTTCGAGGGCATGAAGAAATTCGGTCCCACTTTCGAAACCGCCATCAAGCAAGCAGACGAAGACTTCACCACCAAAATGACCGCCATGGCTAAAGACTATGAAGCTAGTAAGCCGGCAGTCGAGAAAGCCGACAAAGAAATGACAGCGGCAGAAACGGCGTTATCCGCCTCGTTGCGGGGCATCAAAGACCCGCAGGATAAACAGGCGGCAGCCGCCCTGGCGCTGCAATATATGATGCTCCCGGATAGCGATAAGGCCAAAATCGATCTCGACAAGGTCTTCAAGCCGTATCCCGAGGTCGCCCAGGCGTTGCTGGCGCGGGATAAAGCCGCGACCGAGAACGCCCCGATTCTGAAGAAGATGGACGAGTGGCGCACCAACACGGAAGCCCTGGTTATGGACAAGTTCATGACTCGCGTGGCTTATGGTTCGGCTCTTGATTCCATGGGAGCCGGCTCTCGCGCCCAGGAGCAATACAAAGCCGGTTTCGGAGTCCTGGGTCTGCCGGTGCCAAAACAGCTGTTGCCCAAACGAGACCCCAACATCCGCGAAGCCTAAGCCTGAAGCCTGAGGCGCGTGCTATAACGCGATCTGGAGGCAGTCATTCCACATGAAGTTTCGGCAGGCGCGCGCATTTTCTCTCTTGTCGGTCATGGCATTGTTCGGCTGGGGCACCACCGCCGAACCGGTTAATGCCGCTCCCGCCCCTGCCGGTAGCGTCGACCAGCAAATTCTGCAGACCGCAAAAGGCAGTCTTGGCAAGGAGATGTGGCACGGCTATGGCTTGTCCAGCGGTAAGCTGGGGTGTGCGGCGGCAGTTTCGAATGTCCTGAAGAACGCTGGTGTTCTCGGCGTCAATTCAGCTGCGGTAGTCATCATTCGCAGACAAATCCTCAATCACCCCAAGTACAGCTCTCAGGAAATTTGCGTCAAGAAGGCTGGTCTGTACGGCGTGGATGCGCAGACATTTCAAACCCTTTCCAGACCTGGTGATGTGCTGCTGGCGTTCATGGAACCGCCCACTAAACCCAATTTGGGACCCAACGCCCATTGCGGATTTGTCGGCACCGACGGCAACGTCTATACAAATGATTGGAATGACGGCATCTGGAAATACGCTCCAATAGAGCAGTACTTCAGTTATTACCCCTACATCTACGTGATTCGGCTCAAGCCCAAATCGAGTAAATAGGTTATGACTGCGACGATACTTCGACGGTTTCGTCAGCCATGTAGTCGGCTTTCGAAACGTGATCGTTGAACCAGGTCGTCACGAAGGTGACTAAGACAACAACCGCAAATCCGGTCAATAATTCCATATATCCTCCGGCAGTGTAATCTGCGCTTGGAATTGTGCAAATGATGGCAAGAAAGCCGCATTCAGGCAATGTTTTTTGACTTCATTCGATAGCAAAACTGGAGAATTCTTTCTAATCCAGCGAACCGCGATAGTAGTTAGGCTAATGGCGTCGGTTTCCTGGTGAGGCTTATGAATTTCAGCAGTTTTTCGCGCGTCCTTTTCAGCGCTGCGCTTCTGTTCAGCGTGATGACACAAGACGCATTCGCGGTCGTCGAAGACCCGGTGTATCAAGAAGACAAAGGCAACGTTCCTGCTGAGGCGGCGGTTAACTGGACCATGGTCGAAATGCACCCGACAAGTACGCCGCAGCTGTTTCAGGGCGGCGATAACCGCTACAACCTTGCCTACGAAATGAGTCTGCAAAGCTTCAATCGGTCACCAATGACGGTGACCGAGTTCACGGTGCTTGATGCCGACACCGGCAAAGCAATCTGGAAATTGACTGGCGAGGATGTCGCCACTCGCATGCTTTCCACCAGTGGGCCCAAGGTCAACAAATTGGGCAGCGGGCAATCAGGGATCCTGTTCGTCAACCTTGTCTTTGACAAGCAGGAAGAGGTGCCCAAAAAACTCAAGCATCGCCTGGTGCTCAGCGGCGGCGATATGCAAGGTCACCCCTGCACCAATATTGTTGAAGGCGCTCCGCTGGATGTGAATATGATACCGCCTGTGGTGATTGGCTCGCCATTCAAAGGTGGCAACTGGATCCCCGGCGGCGGGTACGATGCGGTCGACGGACACAGGCGGGCCCTGTTTCCCATCAACAATACTTTGCTGGCAGCGCAACGGTTTGCCATCGACTGGCTGAAGGTCGATAAGACCGACATGTGCGCCAACGGTGACATAAGCAAGGTGGAAAATTACTTTGGATATGGCGAGCCGATTCTGGCGGTCGCCGACGGTACAGTTGCCGGCATAGTCAATCGATTTGAGAATCAGGTGCCACCGAAGGCGGTGGGCAAAGATCTGGTTCTATATCCGGCAGGAAACTCGATCGTGCTTGATTTGGGAAACGGTCGCTACGCAATGTACGCGCATTTGAAACCAGGGTCGATCAAAGTGAAGCGCGGCGACAAGGTAAAACGTGGTGACGTGCTTGCGAACATGGGCAACAGCGGCAATTCCTCCGCGCCGCACTTGCATCTACACATTATGGACGGTCCCCAAATTTTGGGCAGCAACGGCGTTCCCTATTACTTTGACGAGTTCAACGTGATTCGCGAAGTGCCTGATATGTCGGACTTCGACAATCATGACGGCATAACCGCACCTATGAAAACAGCGCAGTCGAAGGTGGCCGGCAAGCACACTAATCAGTTGGTGCGGCAAGGACAGATAGTTGCCTTTCCGGAATAAACTACTTCCAGCCTTCGCCAACCAGCTGCCAGCCTGACCAGTAAACCGGGCGTTTCCAGGACGGGTGCTGTGCATCGTTCTTAATGGCTAACTGAGCCTGCTTCAAGGCTTCCGCCTTGTTCATTTTCTTCGACCAGAGGTTGGTGTAAAACTGCCGCATCAAACCGATGTTTTCTATCTCGAATCGCGAATCTCCTCCCTAGAGCGTAACACGATATGATTACGCTCTCTCCGACCAAAGGGCTCCCCCGTGCACGACAAGACCAAATATAGACCGACAGAGCGGTTTACGGGACTTGCCGAAGTCTATGCAGCCGCCAGACCCAGTTATCCGGAAGCCGCCATCGATTTCATCATGAAGCGGTGCAATCTTAAAGAAGGTTCGGTAATAGCTGACGTGGGTTGCGGTACCGGTATTTCATCCAGGCTTTTCGGACAAAGGGGACTGGGAGTTCTTGGCATCGAGCCTAATTTCGAAATGAGGGAAAACGCCCGGGCCGATCGGTCACCCGGTTCCTCCACGGTCGCCTACATGGAAGGCACGGGTGAAGCCACCGGATTGGGCGACGGTGAGGTTGACGCAGTGGTTTCCGCCCAAGCGTTTCACTGGTTCGATCCCGAAAAGGCGCTCGAAGAGTTCCATCGCATCTTGATCAAAGATGGATGGGTGGTGCTCATGTGGAACGAGCGCGATGAGAACGACCCATTCACAGCGGCTTACGGAGAGGTGATTCGCTCCGTGCCCGAGACTGCTTCTGTAGAGATGCCGCGCGGCAACGCTGGAGATCCGCTATTTCACACGCCTTTGTTCGATCAGGTAGAACGCACCACTTATCCAAATCAACAGCTGGTCGATGAACATGGATTGATTCAGCGCGCCTGCTCGGCATCGTACGCGCCCAAGGAAGGCGAGTTGCTGGTGAAGTTCAAGAAGGATCTGAAGGCTGTGTTCGCTAAATTTGAGCAGGACGACCAGGTTGCAATCAAGTACAAAACTTCGGTTTATACCGGGCATCGAGTGTAAAAAAGCAGCGCGCAGAAATTTTTCCGCCAAGAAGTAACAGTTCGGGCGGTTGTCTATGTGTTTCTGGACAATCTCGGCGAGCGTTTCAAGAAACCGCGCGGCAAGTCACGAATAAATTCGGAGAGAGAGGGAATCGAACCCTCGGTACCCTGAGAGAGTACCCGGTTTAGCAAACCGGTGCCATAACCACTCGGCCATCTCTCCCGAAGTGTGCGCGCGACTAGCTGCCACTGCATATGGTGGCATGAAAGAAACAGCGCCTGCGCAAGCCCGAGCGGCTAGCGCGCACAGCGCACTAAAGCACGAGTATGGAAACGCAGCGCGAAACAGCGCGCTGCTATGTACTGGTGTGGCGCGCCAGTACGTTGACCAGAAGGTGTCGTGCTAATTGTCGAAAGCGGAACATGAGTTGAACTCCGTGAGCACGCAGGGAAAGCATAACACCAAATTCAACTCATGTGGCGATCGAAACGCTTGAATTTTTGGCTGCTGTTACTGAAGTCGACGAGCATTGAAATCATTTCGCCAAGTTTTTCAGGCGAGCGATTCATGTACTTCTCGCGCCCGGTGACGCGAACTTCAGTCAGTTTCTTCTCGTACTCAGCAGCGATTTTCTGCAAGTCTTCGCTGGCACCATGTGTAGTCAGGTCTTGCAGGTGCTGGTGGTAATCATCGGCTTTCGCTTTTTGATCGGCGAAGTCAGCTATCACTGATATCGCCAGCAGTGCTTTGCAGTCGGTGAACTCGCCTTTCAGCTGACGCAGCATTTGCTCAGCGACAGTGAGCGCATCCGCAGCTCCCTTCTGCAGATCGATGTCCTGCAGAGATTTGCATTGCAACTGGTGCACAAGCAGCAGCTGGTTGAGCCAGTAGGAGTTATCTGGCTCGATCTGGCGAATTCTCTTGAGCAGTTCTTGTGCCAGCTGTGGGTCGGCAAACATCACAGTGGACATTGTGTTGCGCATGATGCGCACATCCTGCGGGTGGGTTTCTGTTTGCTTGAGCAGCATACGCTTCGCTTGCGGGTAGTTTGGATCATCGAAGGAAAACTGACCTTCGGGCCAGTCAAGCACCAGGTGACCGGGCTCCTGCCGGATAAACCAGAAGATGTGGGGAGCCCGCAATTTCGCTGCTCGTTCGCGGGTGTCTTTCTTGTTATAGCCCCGCATGTAATGCCCGAGTAGCATGATCCGTTTATCAGCCGCAGCCGCGTCGTCGCGCACTTCACTCTCGATGAGCGGTGCGCGAGTCTCAGAAAGCTCCGCGCCTTTGCTCAACAGATCCTGTAGTGAAATCAGCGGTAATGGCGACGGCATAGTACCTTTCAACCGCGGGCTGTCGCGGTTGCTCTACCCCTGTCTCTAGTATAGGCCTGATCTCTCAATTCAAAACGTAGTGGCTCGTTTAGTTGCTTATCCGCTGGATTCGGCCGTCAACTTTTGGCGCTATCGGCTTGGATTTCTCCAGCGCGTCGAGCAGGATAACCGTCTCGGCGCGCCCTTCTTCGGGTTTGACCAGGAAGGGCTGGTCCTTGAACATGGAGTACCCGTCGCCGCCGGCAAGCACGAAAGCAGTGGTTGCAAGTGTGTAGGTCGCTTTGTCGTCAAGTGGCTTTCCGTTGACTAACACCTCGACTACTCGGTTTCCGATTGGGCGCGCTGCGTCGTACCGGAATCGCAGCCCCGACACCTGAGGAAACCGGCCGTCGCCTTTGTTGCTCTCCAGACTCACACGGCTTACTCCGTGTTCGAGCGCCTGTCGGATTGTGGTGCCATGCACCTTGAGTTTGACGACGGGATTTTCAAACGGCAAGACGCTCATCACGTCTCGGTGGGTGATGGCGCCTGCTGGATAAACCTGGTTGGAGCGCACGGCGCCACCATTGAATATGGCAATGTCAGACTCGGTTGCTTCGCGAAATGCATCAGCGATCATGTTGCCCAGGTTGGTTTCTTCCTGGGTGTTGTGATTCTGGAGCGCATCCAGATCAACGGTTGTGGTGCCCGCCGGCATGTCGAGTTCTTTGTGCAGTTTGGTTTCGTAATCAGCCAGGGCGCGCGTCACCTCCGGGTCATCGCGCAATTCTTGCGTGACTGGAATGATCTCCCAGTCGATGCTCTCGACCTGGTTTTTCTTCTTTGAATAACTGATCTCAATCTTGCCGAGGTTGCGAGCATCGGAGCCCATTTTCAAGATCGGCGTTTGTCCGGTAAAGGCTTGAATGACAATGTGTTCGTGCCCGCCGAGAATGAGGTTAATCGGCGCGATGCGCGCGATCTCCTTGTCCTGTTCGATGGTCAGGTGCGTCAAGCCGACAATCACTTGTGCTCCGGCTTTCTTCATTTCGGCGACCGTTTTTTCGACAAGAGAATTGGGATTTTCGATTACAACGTTCGGACCCGGGCGCGATTGTTTTTCGGTGTCGGTGGTGAGCATGCCGAAGATGCCCACCTTGACGCCATCGATGTCTCGGATCACGAAAAGTTTGGCACCACCAAAGGGTTGCCTGGTTGATTTGTCGAGGACGTTGCTGCATACCCATGTGAACTTAGAGTCCTTCATGCGTTGCAGAAGTTCGAAAGGACCGAAGTCGAATTCATGGTTGCCGAAAGTGGAATAGTCGAGATTGAGCGCATTCCAACCCGCGATCATCTGCTGACCTTTGAACACTTTCGATGCCACAGATGGTGACAGCGTGTCGCCCGCTAGCACAAAAATCGCATCCGGAGTTTTCGCCATGATCTCCCGCTTCAGCGTCGCCACGCGTGCTAATCCGCCATGCAAGCCGTGATCGACGGGATCGATCTGGTAGACGTCGTTCAACTGAAGAAACGTGATTTTCACCAGATCATCGCTGATTTTGAGAGCCATCGCCGGTGGTGCGATGGACAGCACTGCGATGAACGTGGAGACGACTAACGCGACTATGGGACTGATTGTTCGTGAGCGGGACATGAGACTCCTTGAAAAGGCAACGGGGCGCAGGTTGCTATTCTATGGCATGTCCGCGCGTCTTCGGCGTTCCGATCGGGCGTTCGTGGTAGGCAAGCAGTTGGCAACCGACAGCCATTTCTGGTGAGGTTGGTTATCTGGCTCAAATGCGAGCTGCCTATTACAATTCGGTCCCCTGTATCCGCAAGCTCATAGCCTGGCGACCCAAGCTTGGGTAATCGCACGTGTCAATCGAAATCACGAAATCAATGGATGATCGAACTCGCCGATCAGTTTGCCACGCCTGCCCAAAGGGAAACCCTGCATAAGCGGTATCAGAAGTAAATTCTGAAGGTCCTCCTAATTTTCGAAAGCGCGACGTATTGGGTTTATACGGTTATCTATTTTGGAGCAAGCGCTAAGCTATGTATAAAAAGCTCCTGGTCATGGTGCCGCTGGCGGTTGTGCTGACAGGGTGCGGAAAAGCCGGCTCGGATGCGGGAAGCAACATTCTCTCGGGCTTACCCGACAGCTACAAAATCGGCATACACCTGGGTGCCGGTGAGACGATGTTCGAGAAAGGGCAGTACAAGCTGGCGGAGCACGAGTTTCTCGAAGCTCTCAAAGTCGCCCAGAAGGAAAAGAACGACGTAGACATTGGTGAAAGCTGGACTCGACTGGGTCAAACCTATAAGCGTCTGGGCGAAAACGACCTTTCGCGAGAGGCGCTGGCGAAGGCGAATGAAGCTTATGAGGGGGCCGACTTCTTGTTTAAAACAGACAAGCGCGTTTGGGCGCAGGGATTGAAAGAGTATCAGCTGCTTCTAAAAGAACACGGCGACGAGGAGCAAGCTGCGGCAGCCATGGAGAAGTGGAAGGAACTGCGTGAGGAACTAGGGCCCATGGAAAACTTGCGCGAGAAGATGACGCAGTTCTAGTTCTAGAGCACGTAAGAAACGCTGTCCGTGCCGGGCAGCGCGACGAAAATGACGCGATCCGGGTTCCCTTCGTCGGTCAAATCGACGCGCTTATCGAGAACCGTTGCCAATCCCAAGAGGAAGCCGAATAGCTCGTCCAGAGTTTCGTCGGACGTAACTTGCTTGGGATCGATATCCATCTCCAGGTCGTCGACATCGAAGAAGTGGCAATTCACCTGGACACTGCCCACATGAATCGAGAGCAATGTGGCTGCCGTTTTGCGCAATGACAGTGCGTCTTGCGGGTCCTCAGGCAACTCCCGGGCTTGCCCATCAACCGAATAATTCAATTGGTATCCTTTGGCGCACAGCCATGCCCAGACGCTGCGCCAATCGCCGATAGTGGTGTCATGAACGTATATGTCTCGAAGACTACCGTCCAACGCCCGAAATTCTTTTTGGTACAACGACCAGTTCATCGCCCTATGGTAACAGCGGCGCTTGCTTTTGAAAATACTGACCGGGCGCCTTATAATCGGATTTGCGTCGTTATTCGGAATGCCTGATGACCGTAGGTTCTTATTTGAAGAAACTGAACCGTAGTCGCCTGGTACCATATGTGGTGCTCAGCGCCGGTCTTTGTCTCTTCGGCACTTTTGGTTGCTCCTCGATACAGCCCACCGATGAAGAAAAGAAAGAGGCGGCGATTGCCAATATCGAGACGCGATTCAACTTGTCCAGACCGACCGCCGCGACATTGAAGCGCGCCTACAAAGGTGGCGAAGTGATTGGCGAAGGCGATGTCGAACCGATGACCGATGCACAGGAGATCCCGGAAGATGCGGTTCCCGTCGAGGCGCTCCCGGGCGTGGCGGTGCGCGGCGATGTGCAGCCCGGTGTGGTGATACTGAAAAGGCACGTCGCGCAGGATAGGCACATCGTATATGCGGCACGCGATATCGCCGCCGGAACAATTCTCGCCGCACCAGATCTCGACGAGCGTCAGCTTCAAGAGGTGATCATGCCTGCTCGTAGCTGTGCTTCAGCAGCGAAGTTGATAGGCAGACGGAGCAAGACTGATATCGGGCAGGGCTGCGTGATCATGGAAGACAATCTGCAATAATACGAGCATGTTGCGCGAGCTAATTTCCAAGGTGAGGTCTTCTATGCACAAGGCGGGCGCGTCGCTGTGTCTGGCCCTGATACTGGTATTTTTGCCGGCCATGGCGCATGCCGACACATATCCGGTTGGGGATATGACGGCATTCAATGTGGTGGCAGCAGATCTGCCTACTGACGCAACCGGAGCCGGCTTGGACAAAGATGCGCTGGCTGCCACCGCGACGGCGGCATTGAAAAAGGGCGGCATGCAGATTCTCGACGAGGCCGGACCGCCCGGCACCGGCACTTTTCAAATAAGCATCGGTGCGGTCAATGGGGGTGGTGAAGATCAAGCTTACGCCGTGCGCTGCGAAGTTGGACGTCTCGTCTACTTCTTCAAGCAAGGTGACATGGAGAAGAAAAATCCGATTGTCGGCAAACAATTTGTGCGCGGCATCATCTGGAGCGACATGTTTTCCATCGCCGTGCCCAAGGCGCAAGCCAAGCAAGTTATTACAGATACGGTCAAGCAGTCGGCTGAAAAATTTGTCCAAGATTGGAATGCCGACCGGGCAGAGATTGCCAAGGAACCGCCACCGCCTGCAGCGGCGGAGTAATCGCACGTCACGTCACGTTGCGTCAGGTCGCTCCAAGTCTGCAAGCACGGCACGCACAACTTGCCGGCGTTCGTGCCTTTCCATGCGCGAAAGCAGCGCGCAATACTCTTCGATCATGCTTTTGAAATATTCAACCTGATTGTGATTGGGTTGATATCCGTTGGATAGCGCCGTTTGCAATATCTGGTAGAGACGTTCGAAGGAGCGTGCACTCTCCTCCAACAAATCGACTGCCACAAATTTTCGTGCGGCGGATAGCAGCATCTCCATGGCGCGACCGTCGATGCGTCCAGTGCGCGCCGATTCGATTGCGCCGAAATAAAGTGTGTCGGTATCCGACTGATTCATGGTCGCAGTATACGTTGTCTCAGCGGCTGTAAAAGACTCGCCAGCCAAAACATCCACAGCGGACAAAACTCTCAAAACTTCCTCGCGTGCAGGATTGCTCATTTTGGCAGTCCACTGCAGTGTTCGAAAAAAGATTAAATCAGGGTGTTGTGAGCAGGATTGCTCATCTCGAGTGGTGGTGCCTAGTCTCTCGGTGCCGCAGGTGGTGGCGCAAGTGGCGGAGCGCCTGGTGTCTCGCCGGGAGGTAGTGCTAGTAGTTCTGCAGGCAGCTTGTCGCCCAGATTGTGCGAGAGCATGTAGTCACGAAACGAGCTGCGCATATCGATGCCCTCGTAGACTGCTATCGGGGCGTATGACCGCGTGCGATAAAGCGGCACAATGTGTTTGGACTGTGCGCGCGGCTGTCCGTCTTCCTGAAACATCTTTACCGAGCCGTTCATCCGCACATTGCCTTCCGGCACCGGAACGAATGTCATCAGACTTTCCTGCTGGTGTACGCGCAGTATTTTGCCGGAGCGTGCGTTGACGGTGAAGGCTGTAAATCTGTAACGTGCCACCACTCGCCCCTCATCGACATAGGGGAATTCTTTGGAGAGTTCGTGACGATATTCGTAAGTCTTGTCAGTCAGCACTTTTCTGTGCGAAGGGACATTGATGAAGTGCCAGATGCCACCGGCATTATCGGATTGCATGCCGAACACCCACTGGTCGGAACGAGGGAACGTGCGGGCAATCCGGTTGGACAAAAACGGAAACTTGAAATCGGTGACGCTCAGTTGCGTCTCGGTGCGCGTTTCCCAAACGCCGGCCAGCCAGGGTGGAATTTGCACCCAGAGGTTGTTGGGATGAACGTTGTTGAAATAGCTGTCGTCGAAACCGGCTCCGACTTGCAACCGATTGTCAGCCGGCGGCAGCACTTCCGCATGCTCGACGCCGCCCTTCAGTTGGGCGAACGCGTTTGTTGATGGCGCGCAGGCAAACGCGACGGACAAGAGCAAAGATAAAGTGACTCGCCACATAGTGCATATCTTAGCATTATCACAGCAGCCACAGCATCGTTGGTCGACGCGGTTATCGCACCGAATGCGGTGCCTTGCCGGCGATATGTTTGTCCAGCCACCCGCCGGCAAAACCGGCGCGCTGCAATCCGGCAAGTATGTCGGGATCGCGCTTGAGGAGGTTCCAGACAAACTCGGAGCGAGCATTCTCGAAGGCTATCACGATTGGACCCTGATCGATACCGATGCGTTCTTTGTCGACCCAACCGGATTGGGTGGTGGCATCGAAGGTGGGGTTGAAGGCGTCGACAAATCCGCGGTTGGGATCGAACAACTCGGGGCGCTTTTTCAGCCAGTAGCGCATGGTATCAATGACCAGCTTTCGATCATACGGCAGTGCCGACATAGCTGCGGTCGGTGCAATCGTCCCGTCGTCAAAGCCGTTCGGTCCGCCGCGCTCGCTATATTCGCGGAACGCGATCTCGCGCCCATCGATGCGCCGCTCCGCATCACCGGGACCATCGCATGCCGTCAGCCCCCAGTCGAGAGCGCCATATCCACGGAAGTGCTTGGGATTGTCGATGGCGTAGGCATGGTGAACCTGGGTGACGCGGCAGGCATTCTCGTGATAATCGAAGCCGATGCGACGGTTTACCTGATCTTTGATATTTCGAAAGTCGATGAATCCTTGCGGATACTGATAACAGAAAAGGGGCATGCCCGGCATGCCTATGTAAGTGTGTCCGTAACTGCGGGTGGTGGCGGCATCGCCGATAAATGCTTGCCATGACTGAGCCGGAATAGCATGGTCACGTGAGCCCAGTGCGAGGAGGTAGAGCAGAAGCGCTTCGCTGTATCCGCAGTAGACGCCGTCGTACATGCCGCCTTCGGGGGTCCAGGCGTGAATGATCAGTTTTTTGTCGTTCAAGAAACGATCCCATTGCACGCGATCGACGATGAAGTTTGCATCGGCGCGCAGTTGTTTCTCATCGGCATCGGCAGCGCCGTCGAAGTAGTTGCGCGCGGAAAGAATGCCTGCCACCAGAAGCGCGGTATCGATGGTGGACAGCTCGCTGTTCCACCCAAACTTGCTTTGCTTAGTGGCCCGCAAACCGGTCGCCGGGTCGAGGAAGTGATAGTACATGCCCCAGTTGCCGCTGCGACCTTCCTTTTCACCGCCCTGCGGCGCGCCGGCGAGCGTCTTCAGAGTTTTTCGCGCATACCGTCGCGCCTCATCCCGCGAGACCCAGCCACGCTCGGCGGCGATAGTGTAGGCGGTGAGCGAAAAGCCTGTGGCGGCGATGCTGGCTGGCGCCCCCGGGCGGTCGCGATCCAGAACCAGCCCGGTAGCCGGGTTTTGATTGGCGCGGAACCACTCGAAGTGCGAGCGTTCCACCAGGTCGATCAGCTTGTCGTCGCTGGCGGCGTCTACGAGCGCCGCGCGCTCTGCCGGCGAGTCCCAGACCTTTTTGAGAGTGGCGAAATCTTCGTTACTCACGGCGGCAACATTGCATGTACAGAGGGTGAGGGTGACCGCCAGAGTGGTCAGAGCCCCTAAAAGGTTACGCACGCCTGTTCTCATGTTTCCCCAACGCAGCGCCTGCGTTTGTGCGAGCCAACTCCTTATTCTCTCGCGCCCGACGTGCAAAGCTTGTGTCAGGCGCCCCCTGACAACCGCCGTAGCTTCACATATATAAGGGGGAATAAGAGCTAAAAGACACCCAGATGGGCGTATGCAGCAAGAAGATACCCTGATTGAGATAGAGAAGTTCTGTCCGTCGTGCGACCGACGATTTGGTTCGGACGACCTGACTCTGGCGTGCCCCTTCGACGGCGCGGCGCTCATGCCTGTCACCGAAGACCCGATCGTTGGTGCAGTGATCGGCGGTAAGTATGAGATCGGCGAGCTGATCGGCACCGGCGGCTGGAGCAAGGTGTACGTCGGGCATCATACGCAGCTCGACCGGGTGATTGCCTTCAAGCTGTTGCGAGCCGACCTGGTTGCCAGCGCCGAGCGCATCAAGCGGTTTGATTCGGAAGCGCGGTTGGCCAGCGGACTGAGCCATCCCAATATTTGTACCGTCTACGACTGTGGCATCATGGACAGCGGGCAGCCCTACCTGATTCTCGAACACATCGAAGGCAAGAGTCTGGCTCGCCTTCTGCAAGACGAAGGCTCGCTCGACCCGGCGCGCAGTGTGCGCTTGCTCAAGCAAATCGCCGGCGCTCTGGAAGCCGCTCACGAACGCACCATTGTCCACCGCGACTTGAAGCCGGGCAACATCATGGTGGTCGGCAGCGGCGCAGACGAAAAAGTGAAAATCATCGACTTCGGACTGGCGAAGGCGTTCGCTGCTGAAGACCGCGAACAACTGACGCACACCGGTATGACCATCGGCACTCCTTGCTATATGAGCCCCGAGCAGGTGCGGGGCGACGTGCTCGATTGCCGGTCGGACATCTACTCGCTCGGATGTCTGGCTTACGAGATGCTCACAGGATGGAAGCCGGTACAGGGTGGTTCGGTTTTCGAAACCATGCAGGGACACCTGGACAGAGAACCGCGCCCGATGGCGAATGCTAAAAATCCCATTCCGCAGCCGTTGCAAGACCTGACCATGCTTTGCTTGCGTAAGCGTCCGCAGGACAGATACCAGACCATGGCTGACATCGAGCGCGCACTGACCACTTATGAGAAACATGGACGCATCGAAAAGCCCAAGATGGGTGCCGGACACCTGGCGCACAAGGTGTCCTATTCGCTCAATAAGATGGTCGGTACGGTCAAGAAGCGCTTGTCTCCGCACCGCCGCCTTTTCCAGGGGTTGATCATTGCCAACACTTGCGTTTTGCTGGCGGCACTTTTGGCGATGGCGTTTGCTCCGCAGTTTATCCTCAGGCTTCCGTTTGTCGCTCAGCAGCAACAGCCGGTGGCGTCGGTTAAGATGCAGGAGTTTATGCGTCTGCGGGATAGCGATGACTTCCCGGCTGCCGAGCAATTCGGCAAGGACTACTTCAACGATCTGGTGGCCAACAAAAAGCAGTCAGACCCAGATTTTCTGAAACTGTGCGACATGATGCAGCGTATGCTGGTGCAACATGGACGGCATCGAGACGCGGTGCCTTATATCGAGGCCGCTTTCAAACAAGCGCAGACGGAGGCGAAGCCGGGCACCGACGATTTGCTCAAGGCTTATGCCAACGCCGCCAATGCGCTTTTGACGATTGATGATCGTGATGCCTTACCCTATCTGGAGAAAACCACGGAACTCACCAAGGCCAGATACGGTGCCGACAGCAAGGAAGTATGCGAGCCTCTCTATCACACGGCGTGGTGCCGGTTTCGCAAGGGCGACGCCGAAGATGCCATCAAGGGATACAAAGAACTCCTGGTGCTGTTGCACAAATACTATCCGCCCAATGATGTGCTGACAATCAGGACTCTTCATCGCCTGAGTGTCGTTCAAGTGCACGTGCGTCGCTATGCGGATGCGGCCGCGACCTGCGATCAGGCTTTGCCTTTGATCTCGGATACCAGCACTCCCGGAGATCTGTTGCGCGACTTGCTGCAGTCTGCTGCTCATGCCAATCAACACATCGGCAACTATGACAAAGCAATTGCGCTCTTCAAGCGGGCATTGGCAGTCTCTGAAAAAGTAACCGTCGTGCAGGCGGAAATTATCGAAGCCGACATGGGCGTCTGCATGGTGGAAGCCAAACAATACAAACAGGCCGAGCCGGTTTTGCTTGACGCTATGCGACGCATCGCTTCCCGCTGGGGACCGGAGTCCGAGTCATATCAAGTCTGCTTGACCAAGTTTGTCGAGATGCTGCGAGCTACCGGTGACAGCAAGCGCGCAGACGCCATCGAAGCTGCGGGCCGAGTCTAGCATGTGCCCACACGGCATTACCGTCGAGAAGTACTGTCCGGCTTGCGCTCGCAAGTTTGCACCGGAGGACGAGTCCCTGACGTGTCAGGAAGACAATGCCGTCCTGTTGCCGGTCACCCGCGATCCGCTGCTGGGTAAGCTGATCGACGAAAAGTACCAGACAGATTATCGAGCTGATCGGCGCCGGCGGATCAAGCATGGTGTATCGGGCAAAACAGCTGGAGTTGGGGCGCGAGGTTGCGTTCAAATTGTTGCGGACAGATCTGGTTTCTTCAGCCGAAAAGATTCAGCGTTTCGGTCTGGAAGCGCGGCTGGCCGGCAAGGTCAGTCACAACAATATCTGTACGGTCTGCGACTTCGGCATCATGAGCAGCGGGCAAGGCAAGCCCAGGTAATTCGCTAGCTGAGCAGGGCTCGACGTGACGCTCTATAGAAAGTTTTTGAACACTCCAGTAAGAAGTCCCTGGAAGAAACTTCTAGTGCCGCCAGGCTTTTCGCATGATCTGCGATGAATACAAAACAGGCAGTGAAGAACATCGCGCACCAGGCGTAGTGCACGAACCGGCGCACCGCTGGAGGAAACCTGCACATCTGGTTGCGCAAGAAACTGCAGTGAAACTCCAGGTGTCCCAGTTCATCCAGGACCATAAGTGAGAAGGCGCTGCACATGATAGGACTGGTCAGGTTTTCGGCGCACGCCTTGTAGAAACATTTGCCTATAATTTCAGCAATCAGGAGAATGAAAAGTTCGGTCTTCAATCCGAACATGCGGCGCAAGGCAATGAAAGCCAGATCAGTCCAGTGCCACGTAAGCAGAGTTCCATCTATCGCTTGAATCATCTCGGCGAGCACGCGAGCGTGGAACTGTTCTTCTTTGATGAACAGATCGATCGATTCTTCGTATAGCTTGTCTCCGCTATTGCGCGCGTACTTCCGAAGGTGCTTACCTTCGCCGGTTTCTCCAATCTGAAAGCGTTGCAGCGAGCGAATTAACGGTGTGCGAACCGCTTGCGGTATCTCTCCTGTCATGTCGCCGGGAAAGGTGATGTGCACTCGCTCTTCTTTGTTAGTCTGGAAATACCAGAGCCAATAGGATGAAGAGTAGATATCCGCAGGTTCTTCTATCGATGGTGTCGGGACCTTCAAAGTCGTCGACAGATCATCCATGATCATGTGTTTTCCTCATCGTTACGCGCACGCCAGTGCACGTTGCTTCGAGCGTAGCACGGAGAGTAAATGCGCAGATCTGCGGCCTCAGGTATTCCAACCTAGCTTTTACGGCACTCTAACAAAGCATTTCCCTTGTGCCAATCTATTGTGCCAACTTGCGAACAACGCACAGGAGACCGCTTTGAATGCGAGCCAGTTTGTCGTAATCGACTTTGTCGGGTGTGTCGTTTTGCGTGTGATAAAACGGATTGCGCAAAAACGCCGTATCCGTCACCATAACGCCCGGATAGCCGTTTTGCCAGAAGCCCAATTGATCCGAAAAGTCGATGCCGGGAATCAGCTCCGGTGCAACCAGTCCCTCGCTGGGAAACTTCGTCGATTCACGAAAAGCACCGACGCACTGGTGCACCAGAGTGGATGAATCCAGGTTACCGACGAAGGCGAGGAAGTTTCCTTTGTCAGGATAAAACCAGCCGATCGGTCCCGGATACTTCTGCGACCCGGCTTCATCAGAGTAATAACCAAGTGTCTCCAACGCCAGCATGGCAACAATTTTTTCTTTGCGGCTGGCGCACAAGTCGGCATAGTGAGTGCTTCCCATATCGGGGCTGCGGAAGAATGGTGGCTCTTCATTGGTGAATGCGACAAATCTGATTGTTCGTCCAGGACTCTCCTTAGTCATGGTGCGCGCCAACTCCAGCAAAGTAGCGACGCCGCTGGCATTATCATCGGCGGCCGGACAGTCGAATACGGAATCATAATGTGCACCGATTACGATGATTTCGTCAGCATGTTGGCTGCCCTTCAATGTCGCAATGATGTTGTGGGACCTCTTTCCCATCAGTGCAACAGCAGTGTTTCCTGCCTGATGCGCGAGGTCTTCCGTTTCTTTGACCTCAGGACTGCTGACGGCGTACTCTTGAGTTTCTATCTGATATCCAAGCTGGCGCAGCTCTGATTCGATATGTTGCGCGGCAACTTCCAGGTGTTCAGGAGCGCTGGTCAAACTGCGGGCACCAAGCGCACCGGCAAGAATCTCTACGGAATGTTGCAGACGTTTTGCCGAGTCCTGTTCTGTTTGCGTGAGCGGTGGCACGGCACCATTGTATGAGTGCCCAGGCATGATCACGAACGAGCCGATGACGACCACCCCAGCCGCCACCAGCATCACTATTAACACTGCCAGTAGCCTTACAAAGCGACGCATGAGAGACCTTTCTGCACTGCTGGGAGTATAATGCATCCATGATCGACGATCCCCCGGTTGACGAGTTGGAGCAGCGCCGACGGAAGAGAGCGCAAGAAACACCTGTGGGCGGAGTTAGCGATGCCTGGAAAAGCTTTGAGCCGGGGCAGCAAGTGCTGTGTCGCGTGGTGGCACCGGAAGAAGGCGGCTACAGCGTGGTGCTGATCGAAGGACATACGCCCGGATATCTGCCTACCGAGCGCAAACACAAGCACGGCGAAGACGTCCGCGCGCAGTTCGTCTGTGTCAACGGCGGACGCTTGCTGCTCGTACCGCTGCTTCGCAACCTGGCTGAATCGCCTGACTTGAGTAACTCCAGCGACTTCGACTGAATTGGCTGACGGCAACCTACCGTCAAGTTAACCGCCTCAACTGAAACCCTGACGCGGTGCGGCGCTGCCGCCCGGACCGGCGCGCCCGCCTTTGTCGAAGTAGTTGCCCTGTCCGGCGAATGTGCGGTGCTGGTTGTAGTACGCCATCGTCTGGTTGGCGTAGTCGGCGTACGAGCGCAGCGTCGGATCCTGACTGCGGGCGACTACCCAGTCGTAATGCTGTTGTGCTGCGGCAGTCTGATTCTGGTGCTGATAGCATTGCCCGATGTAATAGTGAACCAGGTCGCAGCAAAATCCGCTGCTGTCCAGCTTGAAGAAGCATTTCAACGCACCGGAATAGTTTCTCTTCTGATACAGACTCAAGCCTTCTTTGTAGGTTGCCTGACTGAGAAGCTTCGCCCGTTTTGCCTGGGCTGCGGAGGTCTTCTTAGAGGCACCTGACTTAGCCGCCTTCGCGTCCACCGATATGGCTGGCAATGACAGCAGGGCGGAAAGTACCAGCAGGAGAGCAAGCGGTTTTTGCATATGAAATCCACTCGGGGGGCTATCTATCTGATGCCCAAAATAGGGTTTTCCAAATCGGTTCAACGCGGATCGAACCAATATCGATACATCGGAAAGCCCTGCCAGTTCGTGTCTCCCGTGTTTTGCAGCCAGCCGCGCGGAGCACCGGGCTCGGTCGCGGAAAAGGTGAAATTGCCCGGTGCCTGATCGATGGGAATCGCCAGGATCATGCATGGGTCTGGGACATAGCCGTTCCAGTATCGAGAAACTGAAGTCGACAACTTCATCCATTGCCGGCGATTCGGTATGGCACGCTTGTCCCAGAAGAAGATGTCGAGATTGTGATAAGGAGCGACCATGGCGTCATTGCTGTAAGCGTAGGCCGGTAGCCAGTTCGGGCGACCTTTGGGTTGTTGATTCTTGTCCTGTGCTTGTCCCTGCAGTGGGGCTTGTTGTGTTGCGCGCGGGAAAAGCTGTGCCGGTGCTGCCGTCCGTGCTTGCATCGGGTTGCCGAACTGCCAGGGCGTGTAGGGCGAGCCACCAGGGGCGGTGCCGGGAGGAGGTTGCTGTTGTTGTTGGAGATATCCCGGAAATACTGGAGTTGCGGGCGGTGCCACCTTTTGTGTTTGCTCGACCTGTCCTTGCAGCATGCCGGAGTTGTTGCCGGGATACGCCGGATACTGCTGATTGTTGCTCGGATACTGGTTGGTCGGTTGAGTGTACTGCGTGTTGGGCGGGATGTACGGCAGGTTGGGCGGCGGGCTGGGAGGCGCGGCATAGCTCGGCACGTAGTCCATTGGCACATAATCTTCTGCCAACGCTGGACCGGGGCTCTGCCAAGCCACCAGCACCATGGCGAGAATCTCTAAAAATCGTACTTTACGCACATATTCACCGGCGCAAACTGTAACCAGCATATCATTTCAGCCAACTCAACCGTGTGAGCGTGCCTCCGCACCGGCAGTGGTCAAGCGGTGCCGCGGGTGACAATCGCGACAGTGGAAGCGGTATCCTATAGCCGGGAACGAACTAGAGTCGTTTCAGCACAAGGAGGACAACTGGTGCATACATTCACAGGCGGCGAATTCATCGTCATGGGCATTCCAGCGGAGACTCTGGATTCCGAAACGCTCAGCATCATCAAGCAGGTGCAGCCCGCCGGTTTCATCCTTTTTTCAAGAAACGTCAAGAGCCCGCAGAAACTGCGCGACCTCACGGAAAGTCTGCGGCGCGCCGTCAACCACGAACCGATTATCACCATCGATCAGGAAGGTGGTCGGGTTTCTCGCCTCAAAGAATTCATGACCGAGCCGCCCAGCGCGCGGCAGTTCGCCGAACGCGATGACGTTGCGTTGATCGAAGAGCATGGTCTTTTGACAGGAAAGCTGTTGCGCTTATTCGGCTTCAACTTCAATCTCGCACCGGTGCTCGATGTCGAATTGAACTCCGCCAACGATAACTCGCTCAATCAAAGAGCTTATGGAAAGTCGCCCGAGCAAGTAACGAAGAACGCGCGAGCGTTTCTCAAAGGAATGAAGAGCCAGGACATTCTCAGTTGCGGCAAGCACTTCCCCGGCTACTCGTGCGCATCGGTAGATCCGCACAACGCTTTGCCGACCGTCGATCGCAGTATGGAAGACATGCTGAAGACCGAGTGGGTGCCATTCCAGCAAATGCTGCATGAACTGGATTCGTTGATGATCGGACACGTTTCATATCCGCAAATCGATCCGTCCGGAGTGCCTGCGACTCTGGCACCGAAGATGGTGCGTGAACTCGTGCGTACCGAGTGGCAATTCAAAGGCTGCACGGTTACTGATGACCTGGACATGGGTGCCATCAATAAGATTTACGGCAGCGTCGAAGCCGCCACCATGGCGCTTAAAGCAGGCAACGACATACTGCTGGTGTGCCACAACGTGACGGGTGTTCCGAAAATTGCGGAAGCCCTGGCCCAAGTCGAGCGCTCCGTTCAGGAGGAATCTTTTGGACGCATCATTCAATTTAGAAAGCGCCTGCCGAAGCCGGTCGACTTCTCGATGGATGCCTTTCATACGCTGGATGCCGCAGTGAAGAAACTGCGTGAAGCCACGCTGCCCGTATCAAGTGAAGCGTAAAGGAAACAAACGGTGTCTCTAAATTTGGATCGAAATAAAAGAGTCGCAGTCTGGTTGACGGCGATTGCGTCGTTTAGTTTGACTACAGTGAACGCCGCGCATGGCGAAGACCTGGTGCAGGTGACTGAACCTGCTACCTATCTCGATGCCTACAATTTCAAGCCGTGCGTGCCGAATGCGAAGACCAAAGTCGGGTTGGCGCTTGGTGGAGGCGGAGCAAGAGGTGCTGCCCACGTTGGTGTGCTGCAAGTCCTGGACCGCGAAGGAATAAAGATCGATTACGTGTGCGGTACCAGTGTTGGTGCCATCGTGGGAGGACTCTGGGCAGCCGGGTGCCACCCGGATCGGCTGCAGTGTGACGCGGAGAGGGGATCATTCATGCGTAAGTACATGAATATGTCACTGCCTACCCGTCTGGCTCTGGAGCCGCTCACCCTGTCGCCTCGTCTGCTAGGCGCTAAGCCATATGACGGGTTGTACAGCGGTAAGACATTTCGCCATTACTTGCAGGAATCTTTGCCTGAGAAACACCCGCAAATACAGGACATGAAGAAACCATTTGCTGCGATTGCCTTCAACTTGCTGGACGGCAAAACATATATGATTCGGGGCGGCGATCTGGATTTTGCGATGCAGGCGAGTTCTGCGGTACCCAGTCTGCGGAAGCCTGTTCCGTTTGCAGGAAAACTCTTTGTCGACGGTGGGGTGGACTGCAATCTTCCGGTCAAACAATGCCGCGAGATGGGGGCCGATTTTGTGATCGCAGTGAATGTGGATCAGCCGTTTAAAGAGCAAGAAGAGGTGCACTTCAGGAAGTTGGGCAGCGTAACTGATCGCCTGATCAACTGGGACCTCTGGGATCTGGATAAGCCCCAAGAGCAGGTGGCCGATTTCATCATTCATCCTGATACCACCGGCATCAGTGTGATCACAACCAGCCCGAAGGCTGCGAAGAAAGCCTATGAAGCCGGCGTGAAAGCGGCTGAGGATGCTTTGCCGGAACTGCGCAAACTGCTCGCTCCGATCACTCCACCGGCGAGCGATGGTGCGGTGCAACCTTGATCCTGTTACAGATCGAGCACGAAGCCGATTGATGCTATTTCCTGCTGTGAGGGATAAGTCTTCAATAGGTGCAGTTCGGGATAGTGATCCGTCTTTTCTAGAAGCGGTGCGAACGCCTTCACGAACGCGTCCCACCGCAGCGATGCTTGCGGTTTGTCGCTCGGTCCGAAATAGACAATGTCCGCTTTGGGAACAAGCGCCGGCATGCGTCCACTAGTGATGCTGCAGTACGTGTGAGGCCATTTCGCCTTGGCGCTCGTATCGGCTTGCAGTGGTATCACTCTCCAGCCTTCTACGAGCTGATTGAACTCACCCTCAAGTGCTTGTCGTTGCCAGGCATATACTTGCTGCACGTAATCGAGATGTTTGGTTTCTAGAAAACGTAAGAGCGGTTTTTGCCGGGGCACTCGGTATGAGCTGAACACGCCATCCCTCATCAGAATTGGCACCGGCGGCAGTGACCGCGGTTTCTTCGACTCCTCTTCCATCGTCATCATCAAGAAAGCTATGCCGGCCTGTGAATCCGTTCCGGAGACTGTCATCAAGTTGTTGTTGTGCAGCACGATGAGGCGTTCGCCGCTTACGGGAAGCGTCATCAGATTGTCGGAGAAGACTATGCGAGCGCTGTCGTATTCGTCTTGCCACATGCTCTTGTGAATGAGGGATTCATTCGTGGAAGTGTCCATGAAGGATTCGAAGTCGAATTGTGTGCGCTCAAACAGATTAGCGCAGCCCTGTTCGAAGCATTCCAGATATTCCAGACCCCACTCATCCAGCTGACTCGAGGTCACGTACATCATTTGTTCCGGCATATCGTACGTCGCCAGGAGAGCAAAGTGCTCGGCGACGACCGCGTGCGGAATCTCGACATTGCTTGATTTACCGCCACCCACGCCCATCTTCAACTTGAGGCGCCACATCTCGATAGACCATCGATCTTTTACTTGAATCAATAGGCGTGACTTAATAGATTCGATTTCACGGAGCGATAGGTTGGACCGTCGGATCAATCCATTGGTCGCGCGCATGAGAATCTCTTCGCGGTTGACTGGATTTATTTCGCGGCAGTATTCGTTGTAATAGTTGGTCAGCAGAACTTGGCAGACAACCCGCCCCTGTCCATCTGAAATCACAAAGCTATATTGGCGTCGATCAAGTTTCAGTTCGCCTTCAATCTTTTTGTTGCGGCTGAAGAAATAGTCAGCAACGATGTTTGCGAAGTCTTCTTGTGAAGGTAATTCAGTTGGAGCCAAAGTCACAGACCCTCCTGCACGTGTTGCACGCGCTACTGTCCGGCGACAGTGCTGCAATTTAACAGGAATGCCGCGGACCGGAGTATGGTGGAACCCCCACTGAATTTACAGACGTCTTGGAGTGTCACGTTCTCGTGTTATCTGGAGCGGAGCAGTGCCGGTGATTTTTGATGTCCGAAAATTCCGCAGGGTGTGTATATCCGATTAGTCCCGCTGATCCCACCTGATCGTCCTCAGGTAACGTCAAAATTTGACGGCATTCGTGCGGGCTACATCATCCGCCTCAGATCACTTAGTGCTCGATGCGGATGGGCAGGCTATGGCGTGGTTAATACATTTCCGTCGATGCATGTTTTCGACGGTGGAGGTTTCGCATGGTTGAAGGCAAACACGATGTAGAAGACGTGAGCATGTTGGCGCGAGGCATTTCGAATCGATTCGACGACCTCGACACAAACCGCTCCGGCTGTCTGGATCGCGACGAGTTGGAGATGGCTTCAAAGGAAGGTACTAGTGCCTATCTGCGAGACGCCGCTGTAATGCTGCTTACCCATTTCGATGACGCGACGCAATTCGCTTCCACGAACAACGTACCTCATAAGCTGCGGGCGCAAGTGTATGCCTCCTTTGAGAAAACATTCGCCAGTGACAAGACAACTGGCGGCATTTCGAAAGATGACTTACACGTAATTGAACTCATCGCTTCTGAGTCAGAAACGAAGCAGCACCTGGCTGAGGTAAAAGAGGCAGAGAGTTTGTGGGCGCAGGGAGAAGCTGTCTTAGCTGGCGGACTGGTGCTCAGTGCATTCGCATTCGGCATTGCTCCGACCGGCGTCAGTCAGGTCGTCAGCCTTGGATGTCTGGCCGGCGCGGGCTATTCCGCCTTCCGATCTGCGCAAGACTTCCTCTTTAGCAACGTGCCAAGGTACGAGACATACATGCGCGACCGCAGAAAAACTCTGGCCGACTGGTAGGGTAGGTAGACGAGAGCTACTGCTTGTTTTGATGTTCTACGTGTCCGATCATTTGCATGTTGTCGGACTTGCCGAACCACTCACCGTTCTTGTCCTTGAAGAAGACATAGTCGCCTTCGAATGTAGTGACTTCATCGGGTGAGTTAGGACTGTCGAAGCGCTCGCGTTTCACGAACTTGACGTGATATTTGTAGCCGTCGTAGTTCTGTTCCGGGCCGCCCACGTGAGCGGTGTGCTGCTGGAGGTTTCCTGCATCGGCATTGTTGAATATGCCATGGCCCTCGTTCTGGAAAACGGGGAAATCGACGTACACGGTCGAACTGCCTTGCGGCACCTGGTTCGACATGATGATTTTTTTGAAGGTGTCTTCGTTGGGTGGTGAACCTTTGGGGACAACGAACGCATCGCGGAATCCGTTTTGTCCTGGATTTGCCGGAGCCTGACCGCCTCCGCCACCACCGGCGCCACCGCCTCCGCCGCCGGCACCACCACCGCCACCACCACCGCCGGCACCGTTGTTGCCTGCGCCAACTCCGCCGTGCGAGCCACCGCCGCCCAGTTTCATGTTGGCAGGATTGAACCAGGCGCCGGGACTACCTGCAGGGCTGGTGTTGAGTTGGACTCTTACCTGTCCGGATGGACCGCCCACTTCCGTGACGGTTCCCTGGTAGGTGCCCAGAACAATTACGTTGTCGCCGACATGGAACTGTCCGCCGCCGCCACCGCCACCAGGGATGCCGCCGCCACCTGGCGTTCCACCGCCGCCCGGAACTCCTCCGCCACCGCCACCACCGCCACCGCCGGCGTTGCCACCAGCTCCGCCGCCGCCGCCATGTTTCATGTTGTTCGGGTTATACCAGCTGCCGGGTGAATCGGGCGGCGAGGTCGAAAGCCTGACTCGCACCATGCCGGAGGGTCCACCGAGTTGAGTGACCACTCCCGAATAGTTGCCCCATCCTGGAAGAACGATCACGCTGTCGCCGACGGCAAATTGTTCGGCAAGGGCTGGCAACGAAGTGCTGACGAGGGCTGACAGCAAAATTCCAAGCAGCTTTTGATTCATTTGGGGACCCTCGATTGCCGTATCCGAGTGACTATATCAGATATAGCTTGTTCGAGTGTCGGCTCATGTCTTCCTCGTCGGATCGCAGCGTGTTGCCGGTTAGCGGACGCATCCGTGGCTTCAGGGGAGGGGGCTATTCGAAGCGGTATCCCAACACGTAAGTATGTTGTGAGTCGGTGCCTGCACCCGAGTAGACGATCAATCCATTTTCCTGGCGCGGGACGCCAGCCTGTTCGAATCCGCCGAGTGGATTTTGCACCCACCACGTGCCGTCAGCATGTAGCTCGATGCGCTGTCCGCCGGTTTCGTACGAGACTGGATGCTCCGGTGCGTCGAATAGCGTGGTGATAGAACGCCCGACTCCGTTGCGCTGCTCGGCTTCTTGATCCAGCGCCTCCGGTGTCGCGGAGAGCACCCTCCCGGCGCCGAGTTTGTATGCAACGTTCGCATCGTCGCCGGCACCAGGGTAGAACACCGATCCGTCTTCCTGGAGCATTGGTGTCCCGGCAAGCGTGAACGCGCCGTCCGGCTCATGCACCCACCACATTCCGTCATCGTGTTTGACGATGCGCTTGCCGTTGCTCTCGTACGCGATCGGCTCGCCCTGCGGATTGTACGAGATTGCAGTGTTGTTGTTGCCGTCGTGAGTAAGTTGTTCTTCAGAGGCACCATCAAAACCGATGGTCACGGTCGGAAGCCAGTTTTCCAGATACGGGTTGTCTCGCGCGACATTATTCAGCGAGTTGGTGAACTGCTTGAAGTACTCAGGACCCTGCTGGCGCGCCAGTCCAGCGTCGCTTGCACATCATCGAAGAGATACGTGTCGGCGGTCGCCGTGTGCTCAGTCAGCTTGTTCACCGCTTCTGTGGCGGCGGCTGTGGGGTTGTCGGCATTCGTCGTGACGGTTTGCGCGGCTGGTTGTGTGGACATTTGCTCGTCTCCTCTTCAGCGAAGCAAGTGAGAGGAAGAACGCGGAGCGCTCATCCTTCAGCAAGTTCTGGCGGGCGGGAACGATGCAATACTAAGCCGGCATTCACAACTAATTCTGGAATGGATTGTGCACATTTCGTGTATGGGATGAGCGCGTCGTCGCGTCGCGTCACGTCGCGTCACGTCGCGTCACGCCTATGTACCTTCAACGAAAGAACCACGGCTAGTGTCCGCGGTGTGGCGGCCAATTTTGAAGTGAAACGCCGAATTCCGGTGCCATCGCGGCGAGTTGTCCGCCATGGCGGACAGCTATCATCGATTTTGTCCGCCGCGGCGGACACCCGAATCCGTTTTGTCCGCCACGGCGGACAGTCCTCACCGCCAACTCTCCATGTCACCCCAACCTAAGCGTAGCAAGAACGCAGAAGAACGTTTACGGCAAAGTCACGGGCGCGTCGCCCGGTTATGCCGTTGCCTTCAGCTCGAAGTCATGCAGCATACGCTCGGTCTTCGCCTCCGACACGCGATTGATTAGTTTTCGCGCTTCGTGGTTGTCGCGCACTGTTTTCGACAGAGTGAAACAGGAACCAACGCAAAACAATAACCCCATCGACATGTACCCCTTTACCCAGAAGTCGACTGGAAGATTGTAGATGCCGATTGCGGTAGCCAGATTCGATGCAACAAAAGAGATCCAGACGAACGCCATCCAATGGGAGCTGTTCTCGGAGATCATGGGTCTATCCATGGCACGCACCTCTGATTTTGTATGTTGCCTAGATCGCAATCCTATCGCTCGCTCTGATCCGGCGAAGGACCTCGGTGACACTTCAGAAAATGTACCGGTAGAACAGGGTCCAGGCAGTCTCGTGTACTTCAAAGGGATGCGCTTTGCAAGCCGTAGCACTAAGTGCTATATTGCACTAGGTGCTACAGTCAGGTTTTATGCGAATTTTCAAAACGAAGCAATTTGATAAACTCGCTGGCAAGGTCGGACTGATAGACGCTGCGTTGATTAAGGCTGCGAAGGAGGTTGCAACAGGGCTTGCCGGAGATGCACTTGGGGGCAATCTCTATAAGAAGCGAATTGCCAGAATTGGAGCGGGGAAAAGCAGAGGTTATCGTACGGTATTAATCTACAGGACAAAGCCGCAAGACATTTTCTTCATCTACTGCTTTGCAAAGAACGAACGGAGTAATGTTGGACGGGAGGAGCTAATCGCGCTGAGGTTATTGGAGAAGGAATTTTCCAACTTTTCGAATGCAGACATAGACACTGCCATTCGCGAAGGCGAATTATCGGAGTTGACGTATGAAGATGAGTAGGAGCAAGGCTGCATCAAGTTCTAAGAAGCCGCCGTCACCAAAGAAGTCCTCGCCTAAGAGGAAGCGGACCAAAAGCGAAAGCCCAATCCTGGCGGCTGTACACGAAACCGCGTCCGGGCTTTACCGCGCAGGCTTAATAGGCAAATCCACTATGAAGGAATTCGACGCTGCCTGTTTGCCGAAGGTCAAAACGTACACTCCAAGTCAAATCCAGGGAATTCGAACCCGCTGCGGAGCCAGTCAGCCAGTATTTGCCGCTTATCTGAATGTTACAGTCTCATCAGTTCAGAAGTGGGAAACCGGACAAAAGAAGCCCAATGCGGCAGCTCTGAAACTTTTGAACTTAGTGGACACCAAAGGGTTTGAGATTTTAAAGTAGCGGTGTCCACTGCGAGGCTAGCTGTCTGACAGTGCCATTCGTAGATTGAATCCGAAGCGGTCAAGGGATCCCCTGTGCATTTCCGGTGGCAGAATCGAAGGCTCGACTCTCGTCAGCGCATCCTTTGCTACGAGATCGTTCAGGTAGTCAATCTCGGTTGAGAATGTTTGATCCTCTACGTAGAAGGTTCCTACAAAGTCGCCTTCGCATATGAATGCTAGTGCTGTGCTCAACGTTGTTGGCTGTGATACTGTCAGGCAAGCGGTCAACTCTTTTCCCTTGAGCCAACCAAGCATGTATTCAATGTACGAGGGTGCATCTAGCGAATCCTTTCGCTCGACCGCATATCCCAAGAACAGTGCCGATATTGGCAGCACCACTTCCTCCGGCAAGTCGTGAATCAGAACCTCAGCGGATGGATCATCGATGAGAGTGCGAAAGAGTAGCCGCAAAGACGGTTCAGTAGGCACCGGGTCCAGCGAGTGACGGTTACCGTAAATACAACCGGTGGCGCGCCCTCGAAGTAGCAGCACCGTTCCGCGCGATTTGGATGCTGGGGACGTGAACCTCAAGCAACCAGTTTGCTGGTTTCCTTCCAGGTCTGTGACAAGATCACTCGGTCCGTGCTCATCTAACTTGTACCAAGCAGGCATTTCACCAACCACCGGAAGTGGTATCAGATCGATTGCGCGTCGATGTCTGAAGCCGGTCTGCTTCCATGTCGAGTTGATCGGTCCCTTCTCTCGCCAACTCGAATCAAGTTTCTCGCTCAGTCCAAGCTTAACGTTTTCTACGGACATCATCGGCTGAAGAAGCGCCCTAAGTCCACTCATACACACGAATTGAGCTATGACCTCATCTCCGACTTTGAGTTCTTGATCGGTTGGAAGAAAAGCCTCAAGGTCGTCCCTGATGATCACGACGGCGTATCCACCGAGTTCTTTCGCGATCACCTTGCAAATCAGTTTCTGTCCAGGTTTGTAATTTCCCCAATCGCCGCTGTAACCGATCGCCGTGCGACGAGGCGGTTCTGCTGGTGGAGTTCGTCCTGGGCTGGGTTGCGTTTTAGGAGTTCGCGGAGGCTTAGGGTTTGCGTCCTCAGCCCGTTTGCGACGCCGCTTCGCTAACTCATCGGAATCATCGTCGGGCATAGTGCGGGACCGTCTTGAGGTTTGGGGTTCTTCCTCTAGTCTGCCGTACGCGCCAAACGCTGTCCACTGTGCAAACACCGCGAGCGTAACGATCGCGGGCATAATAGGAGCATGAGTACACCTGAGACATCACTCTGCGGTATCGACGAGCCTGTTAAGACATGCAGGCAGTGTGGGACGCAGGCACCCTCACATGTCGCAGTGTGCCCTCGGTGTACAGAGATTCTTCCTGAGCTTAAGCTTCCGAAGAGGCACTTGTCTGGCGACGACCTACCAGCCCTAATTTACAAAGGCGAAGAACGCTACACGCCAGCCAAACCAGCCGAAATTGAGGAATCGATAGTCCCCGAGCCTCCGCCGGAATACGAGCCTGAACCATTCGCTGACGTCCTGTTTCGAGTCTTGAAGGCGCTCGCTGCAATCGGTGCGTTATGGGTGCTGTATGCGTTGTTTGGTCCAAGGCTGCCCGGATGATGCTTGCTTCGACTCCTAGCGATAACTTGTTGATGATGCAGGAAGAACGTCTGCAGCGACGCATCGCTGCGGCCGGCACTCTAATGCTTCCATGGGCGATACTGGTGCTGACTTGGCTATACACGCCGTCCTACATCCGCCCACTCCTTGATCATCCTGCGACGCTTCCGGGCAGCCTGACGGTCGCTTTGCTTACTGCGATGGTGTTCTGGATGCTGCAATCTACATCGTCCAAGTTGGTTTGGCTTCTAACCATCTTGTTTTTCGTAGTGCCGTTGTGTCTAGTGCCTTGCATCATTCCGGCAACGCTGGTGGTTCTAATAGCTAAATAAGGCTGGCTAGGAGCGTGCGTGCCTCGACTAGTTCGGGCATATCCAGTCCTTCGGTGTACGCGCCGTATATGGTGCTCAGTGCTGCACGAGCTTCGTTCATGCGCCCCAACTTCTGCCAGAGTCTTGCGAGGCTGATGGTGCAGCGCAATTCCCAGCCGCGGCTCCCCTGGGCCCGAGCTGCTGCAATCGCTTCTTTGAAGAAACCTTCGGCCGCTGCCTCGTCCTTAGTCGCCGCTTGCGCCGCTAAGACCCCTCGCAGCCGCTTCAACTCGCTGCGGAAGATGCAATCATCGTTATTGGCGACTAGGACATCAGCTTCATCCAGTAGTCTCTCTGCCGGCTCATAGTTTCCTGCCTTGATCTGCGCATCCGCCAAAACCGATAGCAGCGAAGGCACCGTCAGTGATGCCGCGAGAGCCCTGAATGATTTGATGCCTTGCTCCAATTTTGGTATTGCTTCGTTTGGGTGACCCTCTAACAGCTCTACCGCACCCAGCTGGAAGGTCGAAGTAGCTTCCCATAATGCGAATTTTTGATGCTTGGCCACAGCGGCTTCTTCCAGAGCTGCTGTCCGGGCTTCATTCGGCATGCGGCAGAAGTGATAGATGCGGCTGGAGAAATACAGTGCGTGCGCCAGACTGAATGGATGTCCGATCTTGCGAGCCAACGCCACGGTCTCAGCATTGAGTCGGGACGCTTTTTCTGGAAGACCAAGATGCCACAGCGCCATGGCGAGATAGCTGCGCTGCACGACGGCCGAGTTCTGTCCGAGACGAGATGACCATATGGCGCATTGCTCCATGTCTTCATATTCGGCGGTCGCGCGCTCGCATTCTTCGCGGCAGCCTGCGAAGTCACCGCGATAAAAGCGCGTGACGGCAGTTGCAACGGCGGCTTCCATATTGATGCCACGGTCGCCGGTTCGCTCTGCCAGCGCTTGCATCTCTGCGGACAAGTTTGTGCATAGTTCCAGATCGGCGCGCACCAGGTGCCAGCACCAGTTGCCCCACATCACTTCGAACATCTGGGCGCAGTCGTCGATCTTTTCGCAGAGAGAGCGGGCGCGAGCAAACGCGGGTCCGCTTTCGGGAGCGGCATATCCCATGGTCAGCTGGTATGCGGAGCCAAGTGGGCTGAGGAAGGCAAGTTCCATGCTGTCTCGATAGGAAGATTCGGGAAGCGTGTTGAGCAACTCCAATCCTTTCGTGAAGTGGTTGATTGCCTCGACATTGGCAAATTGCTCCTGGGCTTTGAAGCCCGCCGCCAACCAGTAACCGACGGACCTTTCGATCAGTCCGGCTTCAGTCAGGTGGTGCGCAATAAACTCCGGCTGCGCTTCGGTGGTTTGAGCGAATTGTTTCTCCAGTGCCTCGGCGATTTTGGCGTGACACTGCTGGCGGTGACTCTTGACCATGGCGTTGTACAGCGCATCTTCCAGCAGTGCGTGCTTGAAGTGGTACGATGAATTGGGCGGGCGACCCTTCTGATAGAGTATTTCGGCTTGCACGAGCTTAGACAGTTCCGCATCCAGATTGTCTTTGTCTGCGCCGCACACCGCTGCCAGCAGCTGATAGCTGAAGCCGCGACCTAGCTGAAGCCGCGACCGAGCGCGGAGGCTAGCTGTGCGAGTTCGCGATCGCCTTCCATTCTGTCGAGACGAGCCATAATCAGGTCTTGCAACGCCGGTGGAATGGCGCGCACCATGAATGTCTTGACCTGATTGTTATCCTCAGCGCTTTGCACGAGCAGACCCGATTCCTTCACCATCTTGGTGAATTCTTCGACGAACAGAGGAATACCGTTCGAGCGATTGCAGACCTCGTCAACCACATTATCGGGAACTTGGCTGCCTGTTTTTCTCTCCATTAGCTCGGCGACTTGACGCTTGGTCAGGCGATTGAGCGCGAGACTGGTCTGGTGCTCGAGGGACGACCAGGGAGTGCGAAACTCTGGACGAAACGTCAGCAATATCAGAATGCGTTCGTCTCGCACCTCCGACAGTAATAGCGTGAGAAACTCCAGCGTCGACGCATCCAGCCAGTGTAGGTCTTCGATTACGAAGAGCACCGGCCGCGATGCCGAGTAAGCTTGCAGCCATTCTTTAAGTGCGAGAAACACCTCTTCGCGCTCTCGCGCGGGCGAGAGTGCCAGTGAAGGAAACCGCGCGTCCGCCGGCAGCGACAGCAGCGAAGCAAAAAGCGGAACCGCCTCTCGCGATGCCAGTCCATATTTCTCCAGGTGCTTCAGCAAGCGAGCGAAGTGCTCGGTGGGTGTTTCGTCACGATTGAGCTTCAGTAGTCGCTGAAAATAGTTGGTTGCCGGATAGAGTCCCGTGCTGCGGAAATGCGGCGAGCAGCGCCATTCGATGACAGGCGAGTCACCGTTCTGGTTGGTGGCACCGGCGGCGACGTGTTCCTTCATCGCATGCACCAAGCGCGATTTGCCCAAGCCGGCTTCGCCGACCAGCAACACAATTTGGCCCATGCCTTCTTGCGCCTGTTCCCAGCGCTGCAAAAGGAGATTTAACTCGAGGTCGCGCCCCGTCAGTGGTGTCAACTCGACCGGCACACTGATCGCTGGGTCAAAGGCACCATCTTCAGATGGTTCGAGTAATTCGAAAACCTCAATCGGTTGATCGAGACCTTTGATTTTGTGAGTTCCAAGACTGGCGGATTTGAACCTGCCTCTGATGACGCTGCGCGTGGCTTCGCTAAATACGATCTGTCCGTCTGCGGCGACTTCCTTGAGTCGCTGCGCGATGGTGCGTGCCTCGCCGGCGAGCGAGATCATGTCACCTTCGAGGGAACAGATCGCCGTGCCCGTATGTACTGCGAGCCACGGAGTTAGATGCTGATCGGTGAGTTCCTGAAGTAATGTACGTGCTGTGGTGCATGCCCGGGCTGCAGCATCTTCTTGAGCCACGGGAAAGCCAAAGCAGGCGAGCAGACCCTCAGAACCACACTGAACGACGGTGCCGTTTAAACGCTCAACCGACTGGCGGCAGGACTGCTGGAAGGCGCTGATGATAGTTTCTCGCTCATCTTCTGAGACATTCTCGAGAAACTCTTCCGACTCAAAGGATTCGCAACCACAGACAAGCACGGTCACCTGGCGCCGCTCCGCTTTGCGCAAGCCGCTCTGACGTGACGCGGTCGGTGGTGCTGCGGTTGGAGCAGCAACCGATTTCATCAACCATGAACTCGGCGATTTCGGACCATCGGCACCACCGGTGCCACCAGCTTGTTGCGCATAGCTGCCGGCGTCTTTGCCTTCAATTGCTTCCAATTCGGCTATCACATCCTTGGCGGTGCGCGGGCGGTCATCGACAGTTTTAGCCAGCAACCGCAGCACCAGGTCATCCAGAGCCGGTGGGCAAAGAGGATTGGTCTGAATAGGCGGTGCCGGGGCTTCTGTAGCGAGGGACAGCAACGTGTCCATGATTGTGATTCGACCGAACGGCGGCTGCCCGGTGATTAATGCATACAGCAAGCAACCGAGGCTGAACAAATCTGTTCGCTCATCGAGATCGGCGCCGCGAGCTTGCTCGGGCGACATGTAGAGCGGCGATCCGATAATCATGCCGCTGCTCGTCAGCCTGCTGGTAACTTGTTGCGGTCTGGCCAACCCGAAATCGAGGAGCTTCACTCGCCCCCGCGGCGCTTCCAGCCAGACGTTTTCAGGCTTGATGTCGCGGTGAATCAGACCGCGTTCATGTGCCGCAGCCAGCGCTTGCGCCGTCTCTTTGCCGATGCGAACAATGTCGCGCATGTTCGGACGACTCTCGCGTTGCAGAAGGCGATCGAGCGGACCGCCTTCGAGCAGTTCCATAGCGATGTAGCAAACATCGTTGTGCTGACCGACCTGGTGCACCGTCACCACATGGTCGCTCTTCACTTGCGCCATCGCACGAGCTTCTCGCAAGAAACGCTGCCGCACCTCGTCGTCTTCACGAAACTCCGACTTGATCACCTTGATGGCAACGGCGCGTTCAAGCTGAGTGTCTTCTGCCTGGAGTACCATCCCCATGCCGCCCTCGCCGAGAATTTTGACGACGCGATAATGAGCCAGGCGTCCGAGTTCGTCCTCGGACGTCGGGGGCGACAAGAACGACAGCCGTTGCTCGTCGGTTTCGGCGGCAGGCGCCACCCGCGATACCTCGATGGGAGTCATCGCCGCCGCTCTCGGAACAGGAGGAATCGATGCTGAGCCGCCGGAGATCTTCTCCAGGGTCTGCAGTGTTGCGATGCACATGGAGCAATGCTGCACATGCTCATTGAGCTGTTGTGCCTGCGCGTCTGTCAGTTCGCCCAGCAGAAGCTGGGCAATTTCGCCGGGGGTTGGGCAGGCAACTGTTTCCATCGCAAACCTGAAGCACCATCGGTGGTGATTGAAAGAAGGCTTCCGGGTAAAAAGCTCCACCCGTGCGGCATTATAACAAATTGAATGCTTTAGGATGCGCGGTTCGCATGACAACATTTCGCGCGGCAATTCGTAACGGAGAGTCTACAGTCGGGTGGCAAGCGTCTGTGACAAGTGGCACCGCCTATGGTGCGCAGGTTTACTCGCCGGTCTCCTCGGACATTGGAAACCGCGTTTCGCATCCATCGAATCGAGTGCCGGATTAAATCGACTTCTTTGAAATGCCCGCCTCGCATGACAACGAAGCTCCGACTTCAAATAGCGGAGCCCGCCGCGCTCTGCTGGCTGTAACAAGGGGTCTACAAGGGGGAGCGTACGCGCTGACTATGCGGGTGTCGAGATGCTAGAGTGTGGCAACCAGTTTTGACATAAGGAATGCCGTGCCTGGGGAGCCCGTAGTGAAGACCGTGCTGACGAGATTACTGGCTTTTTGCGCGCTTGCTGTGCTTGTGGCCGGATGTTCCAGCGGGGGATCCGGGGCAGGTTCTGGTGCGAGCTCCGGAGCCGATAACAACGCCGGGAAAGTGAAGGCGTTCTGGCAGTGGTTCGAGAAGAACGAACAGCAGTTGTTTGCGTCGAAGGACGATTCGGACGACGCCACGCTTGCCGATCTCGACAAGCAGCTTGAATCCATCAATCCAGACCTGACTTTTGAGTTCGGACCGGAGAGCAGCGGCAAGAGAGACTTTGTGATTGGCGCCAACGGATTGGAAGAAGTGATTCCGGTGGTCATGTCGACAGTAGCTAGCGCTCCGAAGCTCCCGCGCTGGCGAGTCATCGCGTTTCGGCAGAAACAGCGTGCTCCGAAACCCGTTAAGCAAGGCAAAGTGATGGTCAGTCCCGAGAAAGTGACCTTCATGCTGAAACCGGATGGTGACCGCGCATCCATAACGCTCTACGTCAAGGGCTACGATAATTCCGACGACTACGAAGAAGCGACTTTGATCTTGCTGGACGAAACGCTTGGCGAATACGATTCCATCACAAGATTGAACGACATCGATATTAAGCCGAGGACAGAGGATCGCAGGCGTGCAGCCAAGCCTTTGCCTCAGTTGTGTGCGGAACTCGATAAGATCGTCGCGCCGTCCAAAGCACCTTAAAGTTACGGCTGTTCTGTGGTTTTGAGAATCTTTTTCCATGCCGGCAATGAAGTGTCCTTGCCGCCGCTGATTCGTTCGATAGCAGCTTGAACCTCCAGTCGCACTTCGAATTCTGGATCGTTAATGGCTTGTTGCAGTGATGGCAAGGCTTGTTCGGTGCCCATGTCGAAAAGGAATCTGGCTGCTCGCCATCGAACAAGTTTGTTGGAGTCACCGAGTGCCTTGCACATGGCGGATTGAGCTGAGGCATCGCCGAGATCTGACAGCGCATCACCGGCGGTGCGTCTCACGCCAACGGATGTGTCTTCGAGTAAGGCAGTCGCTAGCGGGGCGACAGCATTCTCGCTTCCCGACGCGCCGAGAGCAGCGGCGGCTAGTCGGCGTACCTGAGGCTGAGTGTCTGTGAGCGCTTTGATGAGAAACGAAACCGCATCTTCCGCTGTCCCTATTTCTTGCACTGCCGCCAATCGTTTGTGCCAATCGTCAGATGCTAGATCCGCCTGTATCACAACGAGCGGTCTCTCGGCGCGGTGCTCTTGTTGTGACCCTCCTAAAGCATTAGCAACGAGCGATGCAAGTTCTGTTTCGTCCAGAGTCCCGCTGATTTCGTCCACAACTTCTGCGGCGACCTGATCGCGCGCACCATACCGCACACCTAGATTCTTCCAGTACCGCTCTTTTAGATAGTCTGCACCTGACTTTTCCTGGACAAGCTGCGCTGCATCGGAGAAGCGTGTGTCGAGCGCAACTCTGTTTTCGCCATCGGCATCAACAACTTTTACTTGAATCGGAATTCCGCGAAACGTCTGCACGAACACCGCCGCCTGTCCCAGGGTTTCGCCACGAGCCCGCTGTGCATCAGGACTTGTACCTTCGCCGACGCTCGACGTTGTGCCTGACAGAAGATGAGTTGCTGTGTCTAGAATCGAACTCCACTCTGTTCTTGGGTCTCGGTTCATCGTGATGAAGTCGCCGCACACAAACACACTCTGCACTCCATCTATGTTGAGGAGCTGCGCGACGTAGTCGGGACAAGTGGTGGCATCCTTTGCAGTAAACGTCGCGGTCAGTCCAACAGACCGATCCAGATTGAGTTTCATGCTGTTGGGATTGGGTGTCGTCTCGATGGATATCAGCCGCATTTCGGTACCGCTGACTTCAATCGGATTGCGGACTGCGCCGCGATTGTTTGATTGCGGACTGTTTACGTTTGCTATCGAGACGTTTGCGTTTCGACGACAGGGTTGCCCTTGTTGGGCGTCTCTTCTTCGGAGCGGTGGCAACCGAAGTCAGCATTTCTCGTAGTTTCTGTAGGCAGTCATCTGCGTTCGATGCCTGATCGCGAAACTTCTGACTGGTGAGAATCAAATCGCCTTCGTTGCTGATACGCGACGCGAATTTGGACATGAACCGCTCGCGCACATCCTCGGGCAGCTCTGAAGAACTCGTGACGCGCCAGCGCATTAGCGCTTTGCTATTGACTTTGTTGACGTTCTGCCCGCCAGGTCCGCCGCTGCGCACGAAGCTGAACTCGATCTGGTCGAGTGGTATTTGGATAGCGCTGGTGACGAATAATGTGTTCACGGCACGATCATAGACGCTGCGGGGACCATTTGGTTCTGCCTGTATTTAGAATTTAGCCATGAAGTCCTGGCGGGGCAAGGCAATGTATTGACGAAACGTATGGACGAAATGTATTGACAATTTATATAATGCTGTTGTATGCAATATACATGGGACGAACGGAAACGAAAGATCAACCTCGCTAAGCATTTTGTCGACTTCGGTGATGGTTACTTGGTCATCGAGCATCCTGAGGCTTTCGAGAGTTTATCGATCAAGACCATCGAGGAGCGATACGAGGTCATAGCGCCGTTTGGGGAAGAAGCTGACCTTGTGTTGGTTGTTTACCACCCATTAGGTGACGACGAATGCCGCATAATCTCTATGAGATTGGCAAGCCATCAGGAAGAGATTCTTTACAAGCGCTTCAAGCAGAAGAAGGAACGAGATGCGAAACGAGAAAAGTAAAACCGATCTGGCTAAGGCTCGCCAATTGAAGCGTGAAGGAAAGATAGATTTTTCTGATTCGCCAGAACTAACAGAAGAGTGGTTTAACTCCGCCACCTATGGAGCGCGACCTCCGAAGGTTATGCTGTCTATGCGGGTCGATGCGGATGTAATGGCGTTTTTTCGGGAGAGCATTGGACCAGGCTATCAGCGTGTGATTCACGATTTGCTTCGGAGATTCGTTGAATTGAAGAAGGCGGGCGCGAGGACTGAATGGAAAGTCTCGGAGGAAAGGACTGCCTCGAAAAAGCCGGCAAAATCTTCCAACCGGGTCAAAGCGGCTGCGTCATCGAGACAAAGAGCTAAGAAGAGTTCCTAACTGAGCACTAATGCGCAACAGGCTTGGGCGTCGTGACGGGCGGTTTGATTTTAACTGCCGTCGGAATGATGACTTGCTCGCCCGGCACACCTGTCATCGGGCGCGGCGATCCGGCTGGAGAAGAAATAACGAGTTCTCGACCCTGCCAGTTACCGCCTATCTGTGGTTCTTGCTGCGCCCCATAATCGCGTTTGACTTCCCACGACACCTGACTCTGCAACTTGTCGAAAGCTTGATTGACATTACCATTGCACGAGCGCAGCGCTTGAATGAGGTAGTGAGTGAAGATGCCGTTTTGATCGGTCTTTGATTCCCAAGAGGCTTGATTCATGCCGCTGGAACTGATGATCAAGTGTCCGTTGCCGACGGGAATTGCCTTGACGTCGAAGTTGCCGACGCGATTGATGCCCTTGCCTCCCTGCCCGGCATTGCCACTAAAGCAGGTATCAAGCACGATCAATGCCCGTTCTGTCTTGACGCCTTCTTTGATGCGGCGCGAGAGTTCGTCCATGTCGACGCCCGTTGCGTAGAGATCATTGATGTCGGTATCGTATGCCACCACATAGTTTCTTCCGCCATTATCGATGCTCGACGGCGTCCCGTGAGTGGAGACGTACACAACAACCAGATCACCCGGTTCCGCTACGTTGGGCAGCCAGCGACTGCCGAACGCGCTCATGATATTTGCGCGGGTGGCCTGTTCGTTCAATAAGGTGACGATGTGATCGGTCTTGAAGTTCTCCTCCTTGACCAGGAAGTCACGAAAGTCTTGCGCGTCTTTAGCGGCGAATTTCAGATTTATCTGTGGGTTGGCAAACTTGCTGATGCCTACCACGACAGCCCACTTATCGCGAATCGGCGCATCGGGTTTGGTGGCAGTCGATGAGCTTGACACGGGCTTGGCTTGAGCAGTCTCATCGACTGCGGTTTGTGTGGAAGGCACACCGTCAAGCGTGCCGCCTTTGCATATGAGGTCGGTGATGTCCGTTCCGTGATCCGTTACCGGTTGCTTGCCGTAATAGACTCCGGACCCTTCAAGAATGAGATTTGCGCGCCCCGCCACAGCCTTTTGAACAAGAGAGCTGCAGCGACTGGCGGAGGCTGCGGTTTCTGTCTGAATGAACTTGACTAGAGCTTGCTGTTTCGCATTGATTTCTGATTGAAGAGCGCTCGCCATTTGTGCGAGTTCTTGCTTGCTCTTGCCGGCTTTCTGCGCCGCTGCGAGTTTGGCATTCCCTTCGGCGACGTCGGTGCGTAGCTGCGTTTCGGCAGCGGTACGCTGTTTCTCTACATCCAGATCGGGAAGGGCTTTGAACACAGTAGCCTTGTTGAAATAAGCAATGTCGAATGTTGTGGGGGATGCGTTGCCGCTGGAGTCCGTACTAGCCACGCCCAGAGCATTGAGAATTGAGTTGGTGACATCGACACCCTTGTCGACCAGCACCTTGCCACCGCCATAGACTGCCGCGCCGTCGACGATAAGCTGTAATCCCTTTTGCTCCGCAACTTTCGTGGCGGCTTGGACGATCGCTTGAGTGGCGGCAGTGTTCTTTGCCTGATAGTCCGCTATCAACTGCTGCTGCCTGGAATTAATAGTGGACTGGATTTCATCCGCCATCGCCTGTTGCTGAGCCAGGCTGCTACCGGAGGCTTTCGCAGCGTCCAACCGTTTGTTGCCGGCGTCGACTTCGTCCCGCAGGTCCTTCTCGGACTGAGTGCGGAATGCATCGGCATCCAGCGAAGCCTGGAACTTGCTTTTAACGACCGCCAGATTGAAGTATCCAGCTTTGATCGTCACTGTATCCGCCGCTGCTGGATTTAAGTGACTGGAGGACAGCAGGAGAAGGCTGAAAGCAGTCACCAGTAAGGTTTTTGATTTCATATTAAATTCGAGCCGAGGAGCACGATTTTATCGTACCCACGCGAACAATATTTATATCGATGCCGAAGTGCGGAGGGTAACAATCGAGGTGTCCAAGTCGGGCACCATGGGTGATACCATGCTTAGGCGCTAAGCCGCTGAACTACCGCACGCCGAGCTTTGCCAGTTCTTCGTCCAGAGTTTCCAGTCCTGCTGGCCAGTTGTCTCTGTGCCCGTCTCGACTGCGTTCATCTGCGAAGCCGGAGTGGGTCAAGCGAAGATGAGTGCCCTTGTCGGTGGGCGTGAGCTCAATTCTCAAGACAGTTTCTGTGCCGGCGGTGCCGTCTTTGCCTGTAAGCCATGTCATTTCGACTATTCTGTTTTTCTCCAATTCGAGAAACCGGCCGTAGTGCGGGTGACTGCCCCAGTCTTTGCGGTTGTTGAAGAAGAACGGTCTGTCGACTTCCGGGACCATGAGGATCTCGCCCGGTTCGGCAAACCATCTGTCGAACTTCTCGGTCCACGCTTCGTAGATGGATTTCGCGTCTGCTTTCATGACGCGTTCGACCGTCATGGTTAAGGGGCGCGCCGATATGTCTGGAGGGCACTTGGATTTCATTGGATAATCCCCGGGTTTGGAAAGGAGTCCTAGCATACTACGTTTTGAAAACCGACAAAGTCCCGACACGCGGATGTGCCGCTATTCAGTGAACAGATCGGCGCCATCGTGATGCTTGAAGCTGTGCGACACTCCGAGTTCTCCGCCGACGATCACTGCCTGATTTGTCCCAAGCGGCAGGACCTCTGGTTCGGAGCGGGCATACTTAAGTGCACCGACAAGCGAATGTGTAGTCCCTGTAGGACCAAAATGAATCAACTCTACAGTTGTGGTCAGACCGTCCTCATCGTCTAAACCCTCAGGCGCTATACCGGAGGCTACTACAATGTCTCCGTTGCCAAGCTCTCCGATACCAGGAGCGCGCCTCGGGATCAACAAGTTACCAACTTTTGCCATCGTGTTTGTCTTTGGATCAAAGAGCTCGCATGCACCAGAGATTTGTCGACGCGAGTCCGTTCCTCCAACGATCAAAACACGTCCATCATGCAACGTCAACGTAGACGGTCCGTTGCGACCGCAATGAAGGTTCGGACCTTGTCGCTTCAGTCCAGTGTTTGGATCAACAATCCATGTTTGGTCGAACTTTTCGACTTTCGATCCGAAGTTTTCGCAGATGAAGATGTCGCCGTTTTCTAGTTCTGCTGCTGGCACACTCCAGCCGCCGATGTTGAATTTCTCCAACACAGCACCCAGTCGCTCTTCACGGAGTTCCCTAGACTCGATGGTTTTATTGTTCACTTTGAATTGGTTCGGCCGTGTGTTTGACGTCTTACCTGAGTCAGCAGAATCGTAAAACGATCTACCACCATCGGGCACTTGCGCGAGGATCTTTCTTGCGTTCGGAAAGAAGTTTGACTTTATTGCATAACCCTCTACGAGCCTTGTCCTCCGATCGTAAGTCACCTGCAAGACCGAGTTGGGATCCCAGAAATAGTTGTTCGTCTGCAACAGGGCGTTGGCTGGCGAGTCGGGCACTTCGGAAGGTCCCAATAGTTTTTCAACGTCTGAGATGGACTTCCCCTTCAGAACATAGTGAGCTTCCAGATCGGGAAGCATCGAATGTCTGGCTTCGATCTCGTTGTGCCAGCGCTCTGGGAGGAAGGTCACTTTAGTCGGTGGGATTGAACCCAGAACCGATCCGGCGCAGGCAGCGATTAGTATGGGGAAGAGCATGATAGCCGGAATTTTGGCTACCAGGTCGAAACGCTTTTTTGACTGCCACAACAAAAAAGCGGCGATTCCGCCAGTGGTCGCACCGGACGGAAGTGCGTAAATCAAGAGGCTTAATAGGGTAAGAAAGTGGAAATGGTTGATCTCAGGATTTTCGGAGCCGGTCATGAACCACACGAAGAAACCAGTTGTTGTTGCTGTGACCGCGACCAGCGCACCATGAAGAACTCCGCAAATTACACCGTTAACGCTACGACTGCGGAGCGCCCTGTAAGAGAACCAGGAAGCAACACATACAGCAATAGTGATGGCTGGCATCACAAACATGATGCCGTTGCCGCATTTGAATCCTCCGGCAGCGAAGCCTATTTCCGTTTGAAGGAAGTTGACACCACTGTTTCTTGCGAATTCAACGGCTTCTAGCATGGTAACTAGCCATGCTAGAGTTGCTCCGACAAGTCCACCAAGGAGAAATATGCGTAGTCCGTCTGGCATGCGTACCTGAATCACCTGGGACTTAAGACTGTGTCTTGACTTGCTATCATTGTAGCGTCCCGTTGATAGTCTCGCTGGAGTGGCATGAAAACTTCTCCATTGGTATCCGAACTGGAGCGCCTTCTGAAAGACTGCCGTGTGCCGGCGCTGGCAGCTGCAGCGGCGATAGGCGGCGAACTGTGCGAGGTGGCTGCCGTAGGGAAACGCCGAATTGGGAGTGACGAACAAGTTGCAGAAACGGACAAGTGGCACGTTGGGTCTTGTACGAAGCCGATGACGGCGACCCTTGCGGGTATTCTGATCGACAAGGGTGTGATGAACTGGGATACTCAGGTCGGTGTTGCATTCTCGAGTTGGAAGGCGGACATCCATGAAGGCTGGCGCTGCGTGACACTCGAGCAGTTGCTCTCTCACCATGGTGGAGCTCCGCACGACATACCTGCAGATTTGTGGTCGCGGACCTGGCAAGCGAACACGCTGCCGCCAACGGAACAACGAATGGCTTTTGTTCGCGAGGTGCTTTCTCAGCCACCGGCCGTGGTGCCCCGCAGTAAGTACCTCTATTCAAATACTGGTTACGCTATCGCTGGACTGATGATAGAAACCTGCACTGACAGTGCCTGGGAGAAACTGCTTGGAGAGGAGGTGTTTGAGCCGCTCGGAATGAGTTCAGCAGGCTTCGGAACACCCGGAGAGCCGGGAAGGGTGGATCACCCTTACGGACATACGCTAATTAAACGAAAACTGGTTCCTGTGGAACCTGGACCCGCAGGCGACAATCCGGCCGCCATTGGTCCAGGCGCGACAGTGCATTGTTCAATTGAACATCTTCTTCATTTTGCCGCTAGCCATGCAGGCACGAAACAGCTGGTTAGCACCGAGGTCATGGAACGACTTCACCGACGATATGGCGCGAGTGAATACTCTTCAGGCTGGTTTGTAGTTGAACGCGATTGGGGTAAGGGTTACGTACTAAGTCACGATGGATCAAACACCTATTGGTATGCCAGCGTCTGGATAGCCCCGTTGAGGAATGTGGCATTTGTTGCTGCCAGCAACGCACCTGCTCAAGCTGGGCAGAGGGCTTGCTGGGAGGCAATTAACGGCATGATCCGCAGACTCCTGAATGAATCGATGAGGGTTTAAAGATTCGCCGCGGCTTTCAGTTTCTTGCAAAGTTCGCCGGTTCGTAAGAAGTTCACGATCATGAAGAAACCGCCGATGTTGATTCGAACGACAGAAATGAACAAGGTGCCGCCGGAGTGCTCCACCTTAAGCATTCTTCCCGTGCCGTGGAGTCGAAACAGTTCCACGTTCGTGATGTTCGAAAATGGAACCGCGATGTCGTCATCTCCAGTGATGTGCATCTCGGAATCAGATAGAACCAAGGATCCAGATCGGGCCTTAGTTTTGAGGTCGACTGTCTCACCAACGTGGTATGCGACTTTGTATTTCAATTCTGATCGCTTTGTAGGGACATCTATTGTAGTCCGCTGACTCAGGATACGTCTGTGGATTTTCTCAACCTGGGACTGAATCTGCAAACACCTGGCTGGACGGATCGGCAAACCGAACACTTAAAGAAGTGTACTGGTCCGGCTCGCGGTGCCGATAAAGCCGCATAGAATCGCCGTGTTTCGTTCACCAAAGCTGCCTGAGCACGTCGAAAGGAGGGCGCATGGCACGTTTGAAGTCATTGTTGGCAGTACTAACGTGTGGTCTAGTCGCGAGCGGCAACGTTGTCCAAGCCTCCGACAACCGTTCGATGCAGGCGACCAGCATCACCCCGTTCCAAGTTCAGAACACAGCAACTCCTCGTCCGCCGTTTGTTGAGAAGTATCTGGTGGAAGGCACCTTGCAGAGTGGCGAGATGGCGGCCCGGGCAAGGCTGGATGAGTGCCCGCGCGATGATCAACTTCGATTTGGTTTGGGGATGTTGCAGTTCATTGGTGCCATCGAGGGGTTAGTTCAGGATCTGTACCGGTACGGTTTGCGAACTGAATATGGTGGAGAGTTCAACTTGCCTTTTCCGAAGAACCCCCATCCCACAGCTCTGACCTATGACCTTTGCCGGCAATCGGTCGAGGAATTCCGTTCAAGGCTGGAACAGGCTGAGAGAACATTGGCAGGCATTACAGACACTGATGTGAAACTTCCTATTCATTTCGGTTTGATCAGACTGAATTTTGATGATGAGCCGCAGAGTGCTGGTAAGTCCGAGTCATTGTGGAAACTGTATGCGCAGCTGACAAGAACCAGGCAAGTCACAGAAGTTGCCTCAGAGCGCTTCTACATCACGTTTGATCGAGGTGATGTGCACTGGTTGCGCGGATACTGCCACCTCGTGATGGCGGTGTGTGATTCGATCCTGGCTTACGACTGCAAGGAGACGTTCGACCACACCGCGCACCTGTTCTTTGAGAGGACCGATACGCCGTATGCATTTCTGCGCAGACACGATTCAGGTCACAAACTTCTCGATCACGAACTGGATGACATCTTTGACCTCGTAGCTCTCATTCATTTGATAAAGTGGCAAGTTAGAGAGCCGGCGCGAATGGAGTCTGCTCTGCACCATCTCGAGGCAGTTGTGGCGCAGAGCCGTTTAACTTGGAAGTCGATCATGGCTGAAGGCGACGATGATCACGAGTGGTTGCCCAATCCTGAGCAGAGTGGTGCCCTTCCCAACATGAACGTGACGAAAGAGATGGTGGTGTCATGGAACCAGATGATGGACGACGTCGATCGGATGCTTGCAGGTAAGTTGCTGATTCCGTTCTGGCGAGGCGGTGAGCGGCGTGGGCTGAATTTGCGGAAAGTGTTTTTGCAACCGCGCGAATTTGACCTGGTGCTATGGTTTCAGGGTTCCGCTGCGGCGCCATACCTGGAAAACGGTCCCACTGCTAATACCCGCAGATGGGGCGAAAACATGAATGCGTTTGAACACAACTTCCCCGGCTTTGCACTTTGGTTCAATTAGAGCCCTGAATCAAGGTCACGTCCAGCGTCCGCGTAGCCGTTCTGCGACCTGAAGCATTAACGGCTCTGAGAACGTCCCGATAGTGGCGACCAGCATGTCTTTAGGGATTGCTGCGATGACGGAACAATCGATGTAGGAATTGAGCCGCAAACCGCCGGACTTCCCGTCTTCGCTGTCCTTTTTGACTGGTATGCACCAATATGCAGACTGTCTAGTGGAGATGATGGGGAGAGCGAGAACTTCATCCCGAGTTCTATGTGGTTCGTCGGCCGAAACAATGACTGCCGGTCTCCGCTTTATCGTTGACGTCCCGGCGGTATCAGTGTATTCCATTGCTACTAGAACTACGTCGCCTCTTTCGACCATGTTTCACCTTTTCGCGATTCTAACTGCCATTCTATCGTCCATCACTCCCGTACGGTTTCCACAGCGTTTGATTGTTTCGTAGCGGCGTTTTTAGGCCCCCGCTGATAAGATGTTATCGATTCGACCACCCTGAGAGCGAGATAGCAGATCACACAGGGGTTCGACCAGAAGGGATGAAGATGCTGTGGGAAAAAGAAGCAGAGAAGTATGGCGCTGACGTAGAGCGCGTTCAGGTGTGGGATGCTCTGTCCGAATTCTATTTGGATTCCTACAGAACAAATGAGGATGTTGAACGCATTGCGCAAGTATTGGCCCGGTCGCCCTTCTCCGTCGATGAGCTGCGCCATATTGAACTATTCGAGGTGGATTCGGTCTGCTGGATTAACCTTCAACCGCTTGTCGGTGGCGAGTGGTGCGGCTTTTCGCCAGATTGGCTAATTCCTAAGTGTTTGGAGCAGTCCCGCAAGCATCCCTACGGTCCACATCAATCGCGATCACTCCGGGGCAAATTTTGGCGATTGATTATCTTGTCAAACATTCCAGTGAAGCGGATTGAGCAGCTACGTAGTGAAGGACTCACGTCGCCGACATAGCGTCCTCGACGTTCAGCGAGCTATTCCGCACCACCTGAGTCGCTGCGGGGACGGCGGGCGCGTTGCGTTAAAGCTTTCTCCTGGATGAGAAGAACGTCGGCGATGCTGATGCCGAACTTCTCTGAGAGTTCTTCAACAGTGTGTGGACGACCGCCCTTCAGCCCTATGCGATATTTCAACAGGTCGCGTTCAGTCGAAGTGAGGCTGGGGAAGAAGGGGCTGTCTTTAGTGCTGATCCTGCGGCGGATCCAGATGACATCGACATGAGCCATGCCGATTTCACCCTGAATGGAAAACCGAATGTAGTCGATGAAGAAGCTGATTTCTTCTAAGAGATGCATCTGGTCCACATTCTACGGTCTCAGTCGATATTGGACAAGGAGGCGAAGCTCCAAATTCAGTGATTGTCCATTGCAAAGTCAACAATGACTGGGAAATGATCAGAACCAAAACTCGGACCGAGCGTTCGGTCTGTCACCCGGATATTGCCTCTGACGAAACAATTGTCGATCGGCAGCAGTGGAATAATGGTTTTCTTCTGAGTAGGCCAGCTCAGTTGAATTCCGCGCCCGAGTCTGGTGTCGAGCAGCTTTGCGTCGCTGACGACGCCACTAAGCGGATAGCACCAGCTCGCCGTGTTCATGTCGCCGCAAAGAATCACGTTCTCTCCGCTTCCCTGCAAAAACTCGCGCACGCCTGCGGCATCATCCAGATGCATCTTGTAGTAGCGCGGCGAAACAGGTCCCTGCAAGTGAGTATGCACCACGCTGACGATTCGATTGCCGAAGTCCAGATCAACTTTGATGAGCGGATGCTTTCGCTCACCAAATTCCTTGGTAATCGATTCTCGTATGGGAATACGAGAGAAAACACCGTTGCCGTAAGTATCCTCACGTGGAGCTATGCGCTGATACGGGTATTCTTTCAGCACTGGATTTAGGGCATTGAGCCAGAGCGGCGTTAATTCTTCGATGACAATCACATCTGGATTGGTGTTCTTGATGAATTCAGCCGCGTCGGCATGTCGCCGGTTGATGTATTCAACATTCATTTCAAGAAGCCGCAGTTTAGTCAAGTTCGCCGCATTGGAGCTGCTCGCGAGAGCTTGTGGTAGGTAAAAGGAGTGCAGTCCGGTGCCAAACACATTCATCAACAACGAAAGTGCAGACATGGCGAACAGACGTTTGTCCCGGCGCAAACCTGTCCAAACCAAGCAAACAAGCCCCAGCCACAAGTACTGAACACGAAACTGATTCAAGAGAAACAGCAACCAATTAAATCTGTCAAGAAACGCAAGCGTGGAGACGAGAAGCAATCCTGCAACCAGCAGCGTCAACAACTTCTTTTGGAGAGTTGAATTTCCCGGGGCACGTTCTGAATTCTTCCAGTGCACAGTGAGACCGGACCTCAATCAGTGATATCAGAGCAAGTCATCGGCAGCCTCATTGAAGTATGATCTGATCAAGGACTTTGCGCAACAACAGGTGGATATTATTGTGACTGAGATTGAGCGATTGCGGGTTCCAATGCAGCGCATCACATATTGCGTTCACCAACGAATTGAACAACGAAATAAAATTGCTGGCTCTGATCGGACCCGCGCATGAGCGGAAAAAAGATAATCATCATCGCGGGTCCGAATGGTGCAGGCAAAACAACATTTGCGCGCGAGTTCTTGCCCCACGAAGCTGGCTGCCCTATATTTGTAAATGCAGATCTGATTGCTGCCGGCTTGTCACCTTTCCGTCCCGAGCTGGCAGCTGTTAAAGCCGACCGGCTGATGCTGGAGCAGATAGTCGAACACGCCAACCGCGGGGACAGCTTTGCTTTCGAAACAACGTTGTCCGGGAGCGCCTATGTGCGGCGAATCCGGCAGTGGCGTGGCAATGGCTTCGTCGTGTTGCTCTTCCTCTCTCTGGCGAGCCCAGAGGAGGCGATTGCCCGAGTGTTGGAGCGTGTGGCGCAAGGTGGGCACGACGTGCCGGTTGAAGTGATTCGGCGGCGGTTTGCCTCTGGCTTACAGAATTTTGAGACTTTATATCGGGATGAGGTGGATGTTTGGCGGCTGTATGATAATAGTGGTGACGCGCCCAATTTAATTTCGGAAGGAAGTAGCCTGTGAGTCCCGAAGAGCAAAACGAACTGAAGATGCTTCTCGATGGCGCTACTGCAGCATTGAACCGCGCGGCGCAACGCGCCAGGGACCTGGCCAGGCAAACAGGCACGAAGATTGTGGTAATGCGCGATGGTGAGATGGTGAAAGAGACACCATCGGCTGATCGGAGTGCGGAGAGCGCGTAACAAGGCGCCGTGACTAAGTTAGTTGATCGAGTCTTCGACGAGACCGGGGACGAAATTTTGCACCATAGTCGCTGGCGAATCGAAGACGACTACAACAGAAGTTTAAATCGGTCGACTTCCAGCCTCACGATTTGATTCCTAAATTGAAGGCCGAAGCCTGAAACCATCGGGACGATAGGATTTGAACCTACGACCTACTGCTCCCAAAGTAGCAGATATCGATTCTATACGCTTTGCGGCGACTTGAACAGTCTGCAAAAAGCCCATAAAATGGCGATTCTTGTTCGCGGTGTCTTGAGGTGCCTGGAAATGGTCTGGGTACACAGTGGGTACAAGGCGCTGCGACCTACTGCTTCGGAGCCGTCTGATGCCAAACATCACTAAATCTTTCGTCGACAAACTGCCGCCTTCCGCCCCGGGTAAGGCGGATTTCCATTTCGACGACTCCCTTAAGGGGTTCGGCGTGCGGGTGAGCGGGTCGACGAAGACCTATATTGTTCAGGCGTACGTGGAAGGAAAGAAGGAGAGGCTCTCTATCGGTCGCCATGGCGTTGTGACTGTAGACTACGCCCGCAGGGAAGCGATTAAGCGCTTAGGCGAGATGGCGGCGGGCGAGAGCCCTTCCGCAAAGAAGAGAAGCCGCGAGGTCTCCGAGACTACCCTGCGTGAGCTGTTTCAAGAGTACAAACGGACGAGGGAAGCCAGCGGCGGTCTCCGCCCGAAGACCGTCAGCATATATGAGGGTGCCCTTGTTCGCTGCTTCTCTGACTGGCTCGATTTGCCTGTTGTGCAGATTACGGGCGCGATGGTGCTGAGTCGCTTTCAGGAAATCGCCACGACTGAAGGTACGCGCAGCAACACGGGCGGCGCTAAAGCTCAAGCGGCTCAAGCGTTCCGGGTGCTGCGCAGCCTGCTGAACTATGCAAAGGACACTTACGAAGACTCCGAGGGCAAGCCGTTTTTCCAGTCCAACCCGGTGGACAAACTAACGAAAGTCCATCGCGGATGGAGCAGGGTGGCACCGCGCAATGATGTTATCGATCCGACGGATTTGGCAGAGTGGTATCACGCCATTCTGAAGCTGAGAAGTGATACCGCTCGGGACTTCCTTTTGTTCTGTCTCTTTACGGGACTTCGCCGGACTGCCGCTTCTAAATTGAAATGGTCCAATGTCAACTTCAAAGCGAAGACGCTATTCATCCCGGCGACCGACGACAAAACCGGCAAGGAACAGAAACTTCCGGCGCCCGAGTTCGTGCTGCAACTGCTGCACGGACGGAAGGCATCCCCCACGGTCGACATAACGTACGTCTTCCCTGGCGATAATCCTGGAACGCATTTTCAGGAGCCGAAAAGTGCAATCGCAATGGTCAAGGCGCGCTCGGGGGTTAGTTTCTCCACGCACACACTGCGGAGGACGTTTGCCACCGTAGCTAGCAAGAGAGAACTCGCGATTCCATACTACGCGGTCAAGAATCTATTGAACCACTCCGTGAGCGGCGATGTGACCGGACATCATTACGTACAAATAGATGTAGAGGATCTGCGAGAGCCTATGGAAGCCATAGCCGCTTATCTACAAGAGCGAATGAATGTACCGACAGAACAACTGTCTGGCACCATATCCGGTGCGCAATAAGTGACGTCTCAAATAGACTCGCCCAGAAAACTACTCCTCGGCATGGGACTCCCGGCGGAGGCTGTGGAGGAAGTGCTGGGTTTAGCGCATGTGTATCAAAAGATTTGGCTACCCGTGACGTCAATCAGCAGAGAGCAGCGTGCCGAATTCGCAGCGCGTTTACTTCCAGCCCTAGAAACGATTCGAGAATTGGCTGCTGAGCAGAATGCAGATATCTGGGCACTAACACTCGCTGAGAGCGTGAAGCGCGATTGGGTGAGGGATGCTGAACATCATGTTATATCTCTCGCGGACGCGTTTTCTCCGAGCGCGCGAGATGTTTACGCTCGCCTTAATGAATCCAGACGAATACTGTCTGAGGAAGCGGAGCTGCTAGTCGCAATGGTGAGCGAGTCCCATCGAGCGCTTGTGAAAACGCGAAAGCAATTCGACCAACGGTCGCGCTATAGCCTCGCCGGACTAGTGGCAAGAGCGCTGCGCCGCCATGACGTGGACGTGCCCAAGCCGCGTCCAGAACGGAAAACCACCTATACGCTCGTCCTACAGGCGATTTTTTGTGACATTCTGAAAGATGTGAACAAGAACAGCAACCGGAACGGGCTATTCACCGTCGCCTTAGAGGGATACAAGCGGTACATAACGGACAGCTGGCCAGAAACTCCTTTTGAAAAATAGGGAGGAGTTCGTGGCGCGGATGAGCGTCTGGACTCCTCCCTTGATCAGGACTGACAATCCTCGCATTGTTTAGCGAGGATTTTGATTATGTCAACAATTGAAACTGCCCAGATCGTGCCCGAGCCGTACAGGGGACGCAGTCACTTGCGTCGAAAGGAATGCGCAGCTATCTCCGGATTGTCGATTGCCTTCTTTGATAGAGCGGCATACGAGGGCTCTGGACCTCCGTATGCAAAGCTGGGAAACGCGACCCTCTATCCAGTGCGCGAGTTCTTTGGATGGTTGGAAGCCCTAACCGTACAGAGCACCTCCGAGGCGGATGCGAAGCGCACCGCTCGCGGTGCCAAGTAAGGCGGAAGCAACCAATGACGAAAAAGAAAAACACCGCCGGCGAGGGCGGTGCTCAATACATTCAGCACGAATGTACCTCGCAGGATACAACGGGCAGACCTGAGAGCGCAAGTGTTCCGAGCTTGCCGCCGCTGGTATTGTCCGACACTGAGAGAATTCGGGACACGCTTAGAACCATCGCCCAGAGGGTTCCTGACAAAATTGCAGATAAGACAGAACTGGGACGACTGAATAAAAAGTACCGCGTCCCGGTCAAGGATTTGCAAGAAGAGCTGAATCGGCTTCGAGCGGAAATAGCCGAGGCGCGGATTGCACCACCAGCGCCGCCAACACCGGAACAGGTAGCCGCAGCCGAGGAGCGCAGAGTCGAAGCGAAACAAAACACGGCGCGAAAAGCCGCTGAAGAAGCCGAGATCGAAGAGGCGGCGGAAGCGCTCGCTCACTCGCAAAACCTTTTCGAGAACTGGGCGCGAGACTTTGCGCTGACGGGATACATTGCTGATGCCGTGCTTGGCGCTACCCTTCTCGTGATGCTCGTCTCGCGCCTGCGGTCTCACCCGACCGGCTTCATGTTCGTCGGCGAGTCGGGCAGTGGCAAATCAGACGCCATTCTGAGTGCTGTCAAATTCATCCCACCGGAATATGTTCTTCACCTAACGTCGGTTAGTGAGAAAGCGCTCTATTACATGGGAGATGTGGGCGCCAAGTTATTACTCTTCGGCGAAATGCAGCCAACTCGTCCTGGGGAAGACGACTTTCGGCAATGCGCACTTAGGCAACTTATTTCCGAAGGCAAGCTCACCAGAGGGATTGCAGAGTCGGACGGACAGTCTGTTTCGTTCGAACTGAAGGAGACGACGAACGCCGGCAGTGTTGTAGCTTCGTCAGTTCACGGACCGAGCAAGTGGGACCATCAAACTGTCACGCGTTTTTCATGGACTCATACAGATTCCACACGAAGCGCCACGGCGGCTGTACTTGCTAAGCGCGCGGCTAGAGCGGAAAGACCTTGGGAGCGCAACGAGCAACTAGATAAACGCATTCGCGTTTGGCAAGTATTCCACCAGCGGCTGACACCAAGGGCGGTGCAAATCCCTTATGCCCAAATAATCATTCCGTCCGACGAGCACGTAGCTGCCAGACGGCTGCAGGGTCTATTGCATGCCATGATTGAGTGCTCGGCGCTCGTTCACCAGTATTCTCGGGAGACCGTAAGCGGGACCGATGGTGTCGAATATCTTGTCGCAAGCATTCAAGACTATGACGTCGCCTATGAACTTCTCGGGCGCAACGCACCCAGAACTAATGAGTCCTGTGGCGATGCCGCGCTCTCTGCATATCAAGCCATTAAGCCGCATTTGCTAGGGCGCGATCCTTACGGAGAGCCCAAATATTTGCACCTGGCTCAAATCCGAAGCATCTTGAAAAAGCCGAAGGAAACGGTGCGCGGATGGGTTGATGACCTTTGCGAAGCTGGACTCTTGGAACACGACGGCAAATGGGGAAGGCAGTACAAATTCATTCTTGGTCCCGCCGAGGTCGATCCGTCTCAGAGCCTCGGGCTGGTGTCACCGGGGGCGGTCCGGGCAAAAATGACCGGTCTTTCGGTCTCAGCTGAAGAGCCGGAACCGCAGAGGCTTTCTGATATACAGCTGCACCTCGGTCTAATCGGTTCTTCGCGCTCGTCGACCGAAAGACCGGCGGCGAGTTCAGCTACCGGCACCCGGTCGAACAACCCGCCTATCAGGGATTCTGAACGACAGACCGAAAGACCGACAGAAGACGACGACACACCTCCGCCACTCGTCGAGGAGGTGTACTGATGGATATATCGAGAGACCTGTGTTCCCTTTTCCTGGACCGCTTCGTCAATCGCACGGATGTCTATAACCGCCAGTGGTGCCAAGGCGAAGACTTTGGATACGCCGCCACCTACGAGCCCGTCACGCTGGATTTGATTACTCAGCACCTCCTGGGCGCTGTCACGCTGTCACTGCCCGCGCTCTCGTCGGAGTCTACTTGTAAATGGGTTGCGTGGGACTCTGACGCCGCAGATGGTGCCATCGACGCTCTGGCAGATGTCCTTCAGTCCCACGGCTGGCATGCAATTCGGGAAGCTAAACGAGAGGCGCGTGACGGTCATTTGTGGGTGCTGTTCGATAAACCGGTGCCTTCCGTCCATGCCATTCGTTTTGGCGCCTGTTTCGAGCGCGCAGCGGGCATAGCGAAGGGTTCCATCGAGTTCTTCCCGAAACAACCGCGAGCCGCGAAAGTCGGCAGCGCATTGAGGGCACCACTTGGAATTCATCGCAAGCCAAGTGCAGGCAATTGTCGGGGCTGGTTTGAGGGTCCCGCCCTGAATGTGGTGGCGCAGCTTGAATGGCTGGCGGCTCAGCCTCTGAACTCGGCGGCGGCACTCGTCGCCTACGCCGAAGAGCTGGAGCGCAGAGAGCGAGCAACCAATCCGCCGAAGAGAATACCTCCGCCGGTGAGTGGTGGCACTCGTCGCAATATCCTCGAATTAGTGCCAGAACATCAGCGGCGCAGACTGGGGTCGGAGATTGTCGCGCAGTGCCCAGCGTGCGCCGAGTCCGGTGGCGACACTCACGCCGATAACCTCCGCATCAAGGTGGACGGCTCGACGTTTTGCTGCGTTGAGGGAGGACCCGGGCGTGTTCATAAACAAAGAGATATTCTGCGCGCCCTGGGGGCGTGGAACTAGCACCGAATATGGTGCAGCCCTTTCGTGACACGGAACAGAACAGATGCAGCACATCTATAACTCAAATCAATAATTGCTAGAAAGGCAATTGTAAATGCCAAACATCAAAACAATGTACATTAATCTAACCGATGACCTGAACGCGCCAGCGCAAGGAGTGGTGCTTCTGGGCGACGACCTGAGCACCAAGTTCCGGATCACCAGACCAGCCCCGGGGATGCCCGCTTCTGTCGAATTCAGAGAAGCGATTTTTGATTCACCTGACACCGAGGAGCGAGCCGTAGCTGTCATCATGGCTGACTATGGATACCTAAAGCGGAAGTTTGTTCGACTTTTCCGAAATGACCTGATCGCAAGCCCTGACCAGTTTGGGATGTGCGTCCCGCGACTCTTGGTGCAAGGAAGAACCAAACCGAGTTCAGAGCCGGAGGACAACTTCTAAGATCTGTTTAGAGGTGTGAATAAGTCAATGCTGCCACTACTCCCGGTGGCAGCATTTTGTCTTTAGCCCCACTCCAGCGGTTCGCGCAGCGCCTCTTCGATATCTTTGTCGCACCCGCATTTGCACTCAATTAGTAACTTGCAGCCCAAATTAAGGCGACTGAGCTTATCGGGACTTTCATCGATCATCATGAATTCGGAGCCGTTCATCGTTAGCTTTGCACCGATAATCCATTCTTTATTCGGACCGAAGAATCCGCAACGATCATGGTACGAAAATCGGTGTTTACCGTAGAGGGCATCGACTTGGATAAATGCAACCCTGTTGGAGCCAAGTCGATTCATATGCAGGATGCGCGTACCTCTCCACTCAACAATAAGTTCCGACTTGGGCGTAAGAATGTCGAATCCATCGGATGGCACCACTATTAATTCATTTCGCCTTATCAGTGCAAATAGTCCACTTTCGTTGAAAAATGCCGCGTTCAGTGATAGGACTGATGAGGTAGATGGTTCTGTGTCGGCATCGAACCAGAGTACTGGAATTGCATTGATTTGAACCGTGGCTCCCTCAGTGAACTCACCCCGGTTGCCCTCCCGCCCTAGCAATAGCCGGGTGGGAAAACCTGGAAGGAAAAACTCATCCTCGCGAACGAATCCCTGCTGCTTAGCCCTCGGATTAGCGCGCGCGGCTGCTACCTGAGTATCGTCGATGGCGCCGCGAGTCTTCATATTGTGGTGCCTAACGCAAATCATCGCTATGCCCTCAGCGGCATGGTCGAATTTGAGATTCGCGAAAGTGGGTTTGAAATGATCGTATTCGCAAATGGCGGCGCCGCAAAAGACGCAACCGAAACCACACTCCTCCCGAACCTGCTGTTTAACACTGACCGGCAGATGGCGGCTGACCCCGTAGCGGTTGTAGTCCTTGAATTGCTTGCGCGGCTCGCCGGTCTCGTCAGTGAGCACCTTGTCGCATGCGCGGCATTGTGTCGCCTTCGTCGGAATAGACTCTGCGCAGTGCGTGCATGGTTCTGTTTCTTGCCTACCCAAGGTTCCCGGCTCCGATTAGGGAATCCGGGATTATATAGCTTTGGCGCACGAATGTATATATCGACTTGGGCGAAAATGTCATCGGTGTGAATAAGCGCTATCGGGGGCTCCCGGATGTGAAAAGGGAGGGGTACCCGGGTAGGTCTTTATGTGGTACCGGATATGGTGCGCATCCAGGAGCGGTGCATTTGCCAGCTCGACGCTGCGAGCCTCACCTCACTGTACAATGCCACACCGGCATTGTCGGTCCAAGGGCAGTGATCATCGAGCAGTTCGGACGCATCGCCCGCGTAGATGTCCACACTATCCATCAGCACGTAGTGAAGCGCTGCTCCGTCCTCGTCCAGCAGTAAGACTCGCTTGCCCTCTGCCGCCTGGTCGAAGATGAGCGCGCCCGTCTCTCTGACGCAGCACCTAATAGCGGCGACTTCGGCAGCCGTGAGCGCCGCGTCCCCTTCAATGAGTTCGAGGAGCGCGAGGTCGTTACTTAACACGTCGAAGGTTCCTGCGCCCGTCGGTCGCGGTAATAGAGGGCGGCGTCGCCGGTCCGGGAATCGGCTGCTCGGGCTGTCCCTTTAGATATTGCTGCGCTTTCTCCATCGCGTCTCTCAGTGGATCGACAGCCAGGTGCGTGTACCTTTCAGTCATTCGGGAGGAGCTGTGCCCTAGGGCGCGTTGAATCATGAACGCTGACGCCCCGCTCATGCCCAGCGTCGAGCCGACAGTGTGCCGCAAGTCATGGAGCACCATGTCTGACAATCCGGCTTCTTTCCGGACTATTCTCCAGGTTGCCTCAACGGCGGCGATGTGCCCCGTCTTCGTTGGCTGTCTGGTCCTCTCTGGAAACACCCACGGCGTAAAGACTTGGAGCTGTGAACGGCGATTGAGCACGTTCAGCGCCGCCTCCGTCAGCGGTACCACTAACGGCTTGCGTTGCTTCGTGGTGCGAGCAGGCACTGACAGACAACGATTAGCAAAATCAACATGCTCCCATCGCATCGCCAAAACGTTCGACTTCCGCAGCCCAGTAAATAAAAGTAGTTCGATTGCATCACTTGAATCGCAAGGGTGGTTCCTGAGCGCCCTCATGAGGCGGTCGAATTCGTCGCCGGGCTTAACGTATCGCTCCCGCCCGTATTCAGCAAAGCGTTTAACACCAAGCGTCGGGTCTCTCAAGAGTTTGATTACATCGTGAATGAGACACCAATTAAGGCACGCCTTAAAGAAGGTAAATTGCTTGTTCGCAGTCGCCGCACCGAACTCCTCGGCGGTTTCGTTCACCCAGGTTTGAACATCGATTGATTGAATCTGAGCCACTGGCACATCGTGGAAGCGTGCGCAATAACGCTGAAAGCCCATCTCTGCATCCGCCACGGTCCGCGGCGCGGTGTGCTGCCGCAGGTGACCATCCATGTAACTCTCAAACGCCTGACGGTACGTGCGAGTTTCCTTCCGCAGCCTTTGTCGCATCACTCCCGGCTGAATGTCGAATTCTAGGGCACCGTCGATTTCCTCAGCCTTATCGCGTGCATCATGCACCGGCATTCGAGGCCATGTTCCTAGCTTTAGCTTGTTGAGACGCATTTTGATGCGTCGGACGTAGTACCAATCCCTTCGACCATCGGGATAGATTCGCAAGCCTAAATGGGGCCGCCGGGCATCCCAGATGAAGTATTCAGACTCTTTCGACTGAAGATTTACGATGAGCGCGTCTGTCAAATCGGGCTTGTTTGCGATTGTCATTTTTGCTGTTACCTCAGTGGTTACCTGGCTGACGCAGGACCGAGCCCGCAATCGATCCGCCGGCGCACCATTCGCGGTGCCGTCATACTCCTCCTTTAGGAGGCGGTCCTGTCCATTAAACACCCCTATCAGACCCTGTGCAGGGTCGACTAAACCCGCTTGCCGTGCGGCTCCCAGGAGATGCTCACTATTTGGACGCGCACTAAATAAGACACCGGGGTACGGAACGGCAAAACCGGCGGGAACCATCCCGCAACATCGTGCGAGATCGGCGCCCAATAGTTAGCAAATGCCGGGAGCAAAGGTCAGCTTAACGATTCGTTGCGTTCGAACCATCAATCGTTTCAGTGTCTTCTGGGCTTTGTTCAGCCTTCTTTCTCGCGCGCTCTGTCCGTATCGCGTTTTTGCTTGCGCTTTTGTTTTTCAAGCTGGGCTTCTTCTCGTTCCGCTTCAAGCCCCAGATTTTTCTGCCATTCCATGACGGGTTGTAGGGCGAGAATCCAGATGACTAGACCCGGAAAAACGCCGATGAAGACGCCAAGATCGCGGTGCCTTTCTAGCGCAGGAAAAAGTCCAAAAAGCATTCTAATAGACCCGTCTGTGCAAAAGAGGTAAGCACATAGCATAAAGAGCCACACCGCGGCAACTTTCGCCAGGTGGAGTAACGCGGCGAAGCTGTCGTAAAACCGTCGAGAGTCTTTCATTTCAAGTTTGGGTTGATTCAGACCAAGTGCGCGTTCTGCCGGAATTCGACAATTCAATGGAACTGGAATTTCCAACGCAACCCATGCTGATTAGTGCATTGCCGTCAGCATCAGCGAAACCCAGTGAACCTAGACCATCCGCTCCTACGCCCACCATGAACCTAGGGTTGCCGTGAACATCGTACATGCGGATAAGCGCATGCGCTTGGTCATCAATTTCAATCGTCACTCGGGGCGAGCCGTGCTCGTGGAGTAATGCAATCATTGGAATGTCGCGTCCCACCCCAGACAGCCCAACAAATGCACGAGGCTCTCCTTTTCTGTCATGGAGTGTCAAGTTCACGTGATTGTCTTCGTCTACTCCAAGGTATGCCCGGATTTGTCCGTTCAGGTCTCTCACATGGAAGGATTCGGCTTCTACCACCTTCGCCTTCAAAACTTCATCGCTCATTGTAATTGCCCTCCATCAACACCGATAATCTTCTTCAATTCCTAATGCCACCGCCTGCGACACCGCGACAACGGCGCTACAGACTTCGTTAATTTTGTCTCCGAACGCCTTAAGCTCATCGCGAGTCATCGTCGGCTTTTTGAGGTGCAAGACTTCTCTGGTGAAAACGTTTTCAAATATTTCATCTGCGAAGGCGAACCGATCAGGATACGGACCGCCATAGTTCCTGACTATTTTGCCTACCGAGGAACCGTGTGCCTGGACATCAACAATCGCTTTTTCGAGCCAATCATGGAGAACCTTGTGCTTGTGATCGAAGTAATGGAATGTACCCCGATTGCGAATTCGGTTGAAGATTTCGAACATCTCTTTGCGTGGACCGCTTGGGGTCACCTCTCGCAATAGTTCGAGTGCTGGAGTCGCACGTCTTTCTATCAGCGCTTTTACTTGGTATCCTTTGTCGGTTAGTTCAACCAAGGGGAGTGCTTCCATGGCATGAGAGCACATCAAACGCATGATGTACGAGCGAGTGCCTTCACGGAACTCTGAGAACTTCGGGTTGTCGTACTTTTCGTCGAGTGCTATATGCATAATGAATGCAGACATCAAATCGTGCCCTACCATTACCCAGGCAATTGCCAGCCCGGACTCGGGCATTTGCTCCAGCCGCGAATACTTGATGAAGTGCATGATCGTTTGAATCAAAATTGAATCTCTCGTCCTAATGAACTGATACTGGCGCGAGTGGACCGTAGCCACGGATCTTGTGTCCCCGCTTAGTGAGTTCGCGGGCAACAATCTCAAGCAATTCTTTGAGGTTCTGAGCAGGTTCCACCGTGGCAAGTCCAGGTGCCTCAGTCTTGGTATAGACTGTCATCACCCTTGATACGGCAATGCCTCCAACCGCGTCCGTGACAGGGATTGAAAATTCGATAGGGATAGACAGCGGGGGGAATCCCTTTACCACGCCTAATACGCGCGTCCCGACATTTCTGCTGTCTGGTGAGGTCGCTCCAGGACGCACGCGTATTTGTTCGGGTGCGATAAAGACCGGCGAACCGCTAGCACCATGGGTAATGCCTAGCTCGCACATATAGGCTTGCTGTGGAATCGGCATAGCATCACTCGTAAGCCAATACTCGTCAGATAGCATCGCCACTTTTCCACTTCTAATTAGCGGCAGATTCTTTTGAAATCCCGCATAGCCGAGAAAGTATCCTGCGGTGAAAACCTCTGAGCCTTCTGTTACGCCGACGAGTTTGATTCGTTCAATGTCTAACAGACAATCATGCCCAATGCTAGCGGGATTGGTGTCCGTGGGTGCTTTCACTTGTAGCGCCACAAGGTCAACATCAGCACGGTCGGGCTGGAAAAAATTCTGGTCGGGCGGGGAAGACTTTAGCGGAAACGGCTGACAAACAGCATTCCCATTGACTCCGTTTAGTCTCAAGACCACTTCGTCATGCCCAGCAACGACATGCCTGTTCGTAATCAGAAGCAACTGCGTCCTAGGCGTGGATGGGTCGTCTTCGAGAGTTAAATGCATGAAAAAGCCGGTGCCGAGCGTGTCCTTTGCGTTCGTGCAAGGCTCAGAGCCTTTCCTGTAGATGAAAACAATGCTCTCTTTTGCTTTGGTATACGGGCTGACGTACTTTTCTGGGGATACCTCCGCCTCGGACAAAGGCGCATCGCTGTGTGCCAAACAGGGATGAAGAGCAACGACTAATCCAGTCACTAATCCAGTCAACGCGTGAACAATCCGGCGCAAAGAACTTTCCTCCAGAGTGAGATAGGGAGATAGCCCGACTACAATGACCTCGTTCGCGGTGTCCGATTCGACGCAAGTTCGTATCACGACTCATTTTTGCTTTTTACTGTCACGTCGATGGTGACTTCATCGGCATCCGACGTCAGCTCAGGGGGTAGTTGCACTTTATCAACGCGATTATTGACTTGATGTATATCGTTGGCTTGTCCCTCGACGTAGATTCCGGCAAAACCTTCGGTGAAGGTAGTGATGTGTTGCGTGAAGCCGGACTCGAAATCCTCACTGCAAAAAGGTATTGCCCCTTTGAAGGTCGCATACAGAGGTAACTCTAAGCTTTGAGCGGCCTTGTAGATCTCGTGAAGAGTGGTTCTGTTGGAGCACAGTTTAGTAGAGAGCAATACGCCCTTGCAATCGCCTTCGCGGCCGTGTTTTCTCAGCCAGCTCGCAAGGTGGACTTCGAGTCTGTCTAGACCGGTGTGACCAAAACACAGGTAGAACTCGTCGCCATGAAGTTGTCCCCACTCGCGAATCTCAATGTTCTCATGCGGATCATTCTGATAACAGTAGCCGTAGACCTTAGGTCGACTGTCCGACCCTGAATGCTGTTCGAAGTGGAGCTGGGTTGCATCGTAGTATTTTGGAAACAACTCCTTCTTAAAGCCTGCAAGCGCGTCTTCGAATTCCTCGACCATCCCACTGCCAGAGGGCATGCGAGCAAATCGGACAAAAGCATCCGCTGCTTCTTTTCCTAGCACCGAGTGAATAGCGTCGCGTATCCGATTTTTGCATTGTCCAACCATTTTAATTGCGCCTAATTCGGTAGGCATCTCCCGTTGCAATGTTGCACGCGTGAGGCTTATGTCCTGCTCGGCGCCGATGAGTGTTGTTATTGCTGTGCCGAGGTCCGTGAGCTTGCCATCGTTCGTTACAAGACCGATGGCTTCCAAATATTGCACCCCCTCGTCCTGCAACTTCAATATCATAGTGCTCGTTTCACGCAGCCAATGGTTGTGAAGAGCGACTCTCAGCGCGCCTTCGGTCGGGAGTTCATCGGGATTGTTTCGCCCGGATATTGCTCCTCTCCATATGGCTCCTCTGAAGCAATGGCTGTCATCATTGAAAGCGGTCAGTAATACTTGAATTACTCGCCAATCTCTCTCTGAATGTCTCATCGACCTATCCTCCGAAGCACTTCATAACTATTTCGATGAACTGTGCATATGCCGACTGAATCATTTGCAGTCCCTGCACCGCACCGCTCACGGTGGCAAAGACGCCTCCGACCGCCAGGGCTTTAGTGACAATGCTCTGCTTGTCCCGCTTCGCTTCGGGCCGATCAATCTCCGAGACCACTTGATTGATGAGCGAGACTGCCATCGATTTGGACGCATCTGGAATTTCTGAGACTTCGACGGCGGCAGTCAACTGTTTTACCGATTTCGCAATCTCAGGATAGTTGTTCTGCAAAACTTGTACGTGGTTGTTGATTTGCGTAATGTCGTGCGCAACCGCCCCTGGCGCTTGGACGATACCATTTCCATGGATTTCAATGTACGTGGTGTTGCCGCTTTGATCCTTGCGTTGTTCGCGTTCGTCTTCGTTCTGTACTCTTGTTTCGCTCATGGTAGCTTGGTCCTCGTAGTGTTGCGGATCTCTCAAAGCCTCTGCTCTAAGGCTCTCCAAAAACGATAAGCGCTTCTCGACCGACTTGTCGAAGTCGTGGGCTGTTCGTGGTCTAGAGGTACCCCAATCCACGATGCGCTTGAACCTCAGAGCCGTCGTGGAACCGAATTCCTGAGATAACGCAGAGACAACCCTGGATGACCAAAGTTTCTTCTGCTCGATTCCGTCCTTCCTTCCTGCCAAGAAATCAGTTCGAATCTGAGCTAGATCTGCGATGAGTCTGTCTATACCGGCTAGCTGTCGCGCGGTCTTCGATCCTGCCGAAACCTGTTGAGTAGACACAAATCCTCGCTGTAAGTCGTCGCGTACTGCTTCCAGAATTCCCTGCATACCATGGAACGCCATCACTTTCTCGGATGGTCTGCCGTTCAAGAAATTATTGGCGAACACATTCGCCTGTCTGTTGTGTGCATGATTCTTGTCCGGCACTGCCGCCTCGATGGCTGCGAGCGCGCGCGTTATTGCCCTTGATCGGTCGGCGAACGGAGCGCTCTTTTGTTCTCGCTGACGGAATTCGATGCAAGCGCGGATGTCGGCGAGCGCCTCTTCTAGATGAGCAATCTTTGTGGTCAGAGAGTCTTGCAAAGCCGAGCCCCTACTCACATTGGTGGTGGCAAGGTCGACAAGAACTCCAGGATGCGTGCCCAAAGTTGACTGGCAATAGGTCGCAATGTTTCGAAGTTCTCATAGGTCTTTGCGGTTTCATCGATGCAGCGCACCAGTCCTTGAGCTTGGTCTTTGATGTGCCATGGCTTGCGCTGATCGGCGGGCAAATCGATCTGTTCGGCTGTGACCTTAATGCGGTCGGCCGGCTCAACTTTTGCCGCAGGGGGTGCGTCCAATGCTGACAGCGAGTCAGCGAGTTGCTTCAACAAGTCAGCTATCTCGGTGCTCTGTTGGCTGATAGACTGGAGGTGCGTATTCGTCTGCTGGATGTCCCTTGCCACCGCTCCCGGTGCCTGAATAATTGAGGGTCCAGTCGCTTCAATGTTTGTGTGGTAAGTGGTGACAGAGGTTGGGACGGGTGAGCTGGACTGCAATATTTCCGCAGTCGATTTCCCGCTCCTGCGAGCCTGTAGAGCACTGATTCCAGTCGCAGTTACTCTGTACCAGATTCCGTCCTCGTTCTGAATCCAATTGAATTCATTCAACATGCGGCTAAAGGCCTCAAGCGCTGCTATGTTTCCCTTTTCTGTTTTCCCGATTCGTTTCGCTAATGTCGCTACCGAACCAGGTCCATCAAGGGTGCGGGGATAGAGTTGCAGTTTCCAGTCAACTTCGCGTGCCGCCTCAAGAATCTCTGTGATCGCTGCTTCAACGTCAGCTTCGTCAATCGCCATTCTGAATTCAGACCCCCTCCATTTATCAAAAGCCTTCCGTCCAGGTTCCGCGACGGAGAAAACACTATTGCGGCCAGTGGCTGGTTTGAGCCATTCACGTTCCAACACGAGTCGCTTAAATGCTGCCACCATTGCTCGCATCTCTTGGGCATCGGGGGTGATAGATCGTTCTGCGCATACTAGTTTTGGCTCGCTCGACCACGTCTCCGGTCTGTATGTCAGTTCCCACCCATTCCGTTCTGCTTGTTCGAGGAGTTGAAACGTCGCAATGGCAATAGCGTCCTCAGTCAGAGGCACCCGCTCGATTGGATCGGAAACGTTGGCGCTCACCTCCAATCCAGTAGAACTGAGGGCGAAGATCCATTGCGAAATTGATGTAAACCAATTCTTCCTGCGCATTTCATTGAAGGTCTCGATCAATGCAGTGCGCTCGCGCTTCTCCAAGCCGCCAAGGGTTAGCTCCCCAATCTTGAGAATTGGGCCGCTATCAACGGCTCCGATGTACCTGGATTCGTCCCTGCTCGCTGTCCCGAACAGCAGTAAGAATGGCGTACTCCGCTCGCTTGCGCAGTTCTTCATCCGTCAGCAATTCCGTTGTGACCACTCGGAGCGTTCACCGATTAGGTACATAGTGGGTACAAAGCCAAGCCCACGTTCTGAAACCATCGGGACGATAGGATTTGAACCTACGACCTACTGCTCCCAAAGCAGCCGCGCTACCAAGCTGCGCCACGTCCCGCCGTTTCATAAATATAGCACGACCAGTTGTAAGGACCGCCGGAAGGGCTCCGAATCCCGATACAACTTAAGGCACGAATTCCGGCGGTGCGGCGGCGCCGCTGCCCTTCTTATGGGCAATCTTGACCTTATTCTTCGGATTGTCCAGGTTTATGACCACCGGACCCGTATCTTCATAAGCCTCGGTAGACGCCGGACGCGCTTTCTTCTTGGCTTTCGCCGCTGCCGCTATCTTTTCGCGTTCCGCCTGGCGCTCTTTGCGACGCTCGGCGCGGCTCTTGCGGCGGCTGCTGCGGCTCGACGAGGACGTGTTGTTATCGTCGTTGTCGTCATTCCGGCTGGCGCTGGCGCTGGCGCTGGCGCTGATCTCCGGCACATCCGACGACGAAACGCCGCCGTACACGTACCCTTCCTGACCGTTGACGCGAATCTTGTACCAACCATCAGACTTGCCGAGCACTTGCACGGTCGAGCCGACGGTCATGGTTCCGACCGAGTGGCTGCGGCTGGTCGGCGAGTTACGAATATTGCGGTTCATGGTGGCACGGCCGGTCTTGCCGCCGCCGCTGCTCGCAGGTTTCTTCGCAGAAACTGCCGGTGGTGTGGCGGTTGGTGGCAACGTTGCGGCCATCACGGCGGCCGAGTTGTGAGCTACAACCGGTAGCACGGCGGCTTCGACAGCTGCGCCGCCGTTCTTCGCATGCGGAAGAATGACGGTTCCCGGTGTCTTAGTAGTTGCAGCTTCCGGAGCGACATTATTCTTGTTGCCGAATGCTGATGTCGCCACGCGAATCTCAGCCACGGGCACCACATCCGGTGGCGCTGCGGCTGCCAGGATCGGAGTCACTGCGCGACTTGCAGTTGTCGTCACTTGCACCGCCGGCTGCGCTGCTACCACAGGTGGTGCAGCCGTTGCGGACGAAACACGATTCGCTGCGATTGCCTTCTGCAATACGGCGTTGGAAGTTTCTGCCGTCAGCGGTTCGGTCGAGCCGCCGGTAAACTTGTAGCTGCCGCCACCGCGCGATTTGCGGAAGTTGAACACTATCGACTTCGAATCGCCCACGAAGGTGAACTTCAGGTTTCTGTCTTCAACAGCCTTGCCGAATGCAAATGGTGCCTTGGTAGCGACGCCCTGGGCATATGAAACGCCGGCATCGCCGATCACCGATTTCGCTGCATTGCCCGCATTCTCAGGATTGCGAATCACTTGAGCGACGTTCCAGAGCAGTCCGAAGTGACCGTCCGGCGTTTCGTTGACAGCGGTGTAGTGCGCGTCTTTCCAGACGAATTTCTGGCGCAGCGGCACATAATCCTTAGTAGGACTGGCTGCAAAAAATCCTTGTTGTTGCAGCGCTGCCGGCAGCGATACTTCTACATTTAGATCGTTGCTGGTAGTCGAGACAAACTTGACGTTTCCTTCCGCCAGAAGCGGAGGCACTGCTTTGTCAGTTTCTTCCTGAATGAAATCAGGCAAGAGCGCATAGGCGCGCACCTGTGGATGGTGCGGCGGCTGGCCGCCCGTGTGTCCCAACACCACAAGCACAGGACCCGCGGCATCGTTAATGATGCGCGCGTTGTCGAATACTTCCAGTCCATTGAGACGGAAAACTTTGGTGCCCGAGTGTCCCTTCATAACAAGGAAGGGAGTTGCTTGCAGTAAGGTGTCTACTTCGACGATACGCAGATCGCGCGGCAGGTCGATGACGTGCACTTCGAAGGCATCGCGCTTCAAAGCCGCTTTCAACTTCTCGCGCAGGTCACCACCTTTGATATCACCGTTATGCAGCAAGAATTCCTTGATGGTTTCATCAAGGTCGTGTTTCATTGCTTTGGCATCTTCGGTTGATTTCGGACCAGTGGCGACACGTTTGGCGACGCGACCGAGCTTGTGCTCGACGTCCACCATCTGTGGCACTATTGCCGACAAAAGCACCGTGCTCGCGATGACGACGCCCAGTCCAGCGCCGCCAAAAAGTATGGCTTTCGGGAGCGCCTTTTTGGCGAATTTGGAGCCGCATACTGTGCACTTACGTGCCGCGACCGAATTTCTCTGGGAACACTGTGGACAACGCATAATTGAGAGTCTTCAAGGTTTCCTGAGCAGCCATACTACTAGAGAACGTATATATCATCCTTATACAGGTTTCCTCTTTGAAATTAGAAATGCGAGTCTGTGAGCCATTCGCGTGCTTGGAAACGCTGTTTGAATAACTTAAAGAACTTATCGGCGGCTAAAATGTTGTATCCGATATGCGAAACGAAAGGAGTTGACATTGGGAGAGGTCCTGCACCCTGAAGAAGTTGTAACAACTGTCTTTTTAGTGCGCCACGGCGACACACGGCAAACGGACGAGGGGCGTCTATACACCGATCCTGAAGCGCAGTTAACCGAAAAGGGACGCGGGCAGATCCGCGGAATCGCAAGCTGGTTGGGCGATGAGGGGATCGAAGCCCTGATCTCAAGTTCTTCTAAGCGTGTGCTCTCGTCCGCTGAAATCATCGCGGCGCAGCTGAAAGTCAACATTTTGACCAATGATGCATTCAATGCCTGGCGCGTCGGCGAGTGGGAAGGGCGTACCTATTTAGAGGTGAAGAAAGCCGAACCGCAGATTTATCAGTCGTGGGTTGCTGATCCGGTGCGCAATGCACCACCTGGTGGCGAAGCCATTCTCGATGTGTCGAAACGTGCCACCGAAGCCATTCGGCAGGTGATTGGCGACAACGAAGGCAAACGACTGGCAGTGGTATCACATGCGGAAGTCATCCGTGCGCTGCTCGTGGACGCGCTCGGCATGCCGTTGGAAAACTACTGGCGCATCGCGGTGCCCACCGGTTCGATCACCAAGATTGATTACAGCGCGCACTTCGCCACGGCACATTTCATCTCGTTGCGTCCGCATGAGTACCGGCACAAGATGTCAGCCTTCGAGGAAGAAACCGAACCTGAGTGCCTGCACGGATCATCCTTCGCCAGCGAATAATGCGCGAATAAATGCTTGAATATAGCGGTACCAAAATGAGGACCGCTTGCAATGAAGCAAAACATAGTGATTGCGCTGTTGGCCGGCATTATCCTGGGGCAGAACATGCCGCGCGCCACCGCCGACGACGCGCCCTCCGGTGGTATCACCAAACAAGACCTTCTATATGCGGCAGCGATTTGCGGATTGTGTGGCAACTCGCGTTTCGACCCGACGGGACACATGGGTCTGACCAGTAACCTCAAAGGACCGGAAGGCTTGAAGAAACTGGCGCGTAACTACGCGACCGTCGAATAGTCTACGCTACGGTGCATCGTGTGCGGTGGCACCACCGGCGGAGCCGGGTGCAAACGTGCCGCCCATCGAGCTGCCCGTAACTGAATTGTTGCCGGTGCCCGAGGTCCCTTCGGTCTGCGCCATAAGCTCTGCCAGGCGCGCCCGCTGTTCCTCATCGAGAAGGGCGCGCAGCCGCAGCATCAATCGAATGCGGTCCAGCTGAATTTCGCCCTGCAACTTATTGATCTCTTCCTGCATCGCAATCACTGTTTGCTCATCAGGGCTCGGCTCCAGCGAAAGCTTGTGCAGCCGCTGCAACATATTTTTGCTGCGCCCGATCTTTACCCGCGCTTCCAGTTCATAGTCGCGCACCATGCGACGCATTTCGCGCTCTTGCCCGGAATTTGCGCCGGCATCGACATAAATACGAATCGGATCAAATCGCATTCCCTGGGGAGGAGTGCGCTTGGGTGGCGGTGCCGGAGTGTTTTCGCCTGTGCTCTGCGACTCGGTGGTGCCGGGTCCGCCGGTCGATCCGCCTACCGCTCCGGCCGCGGAACTGCCTGCCGCATTGCCGGCTTCTGCCGCGTCCGCACGAGCATCCAACGCTGCCGGTCCGAGCACTGTCAGACAGGCAATCGCAATCGCTGTTACTGCCGAAGCCTTGCCGCGGCTCAGTCGATACCCAGGTGCACAAATGGTGCCCAGGCGTGAATCGGTGCTCCTGCCAGAACCGCTTTGGTTTGCGCTTGCTGCAGTGCTTGCGGAATAGAGTTTTTGCCTGCTTGCCACAGTTGGTGGAAATCCTGCATGAGGTCTGCGGTTGAGCGGTCTGCCACTTCCCAGAGACTGAGAATCAGGTTAGGCATGCCAGCATACATTAAAGCGCGCGCCAGGCCCAGTATCTCGCCGCCGTCGGTGATCACGTTCACACCGGTCTGGCAGGCGGACAGCACCAGCAGCTTGCCGCAATGGGTGCGCAGCGCCTTGCCCTGCAGGATGCGGGCGGCGGTCAATATCGAGCCGTCCGCGAGAACTAAGCCGGAGGCTAGCGGTTCCTCCGGGTTGAACACGGCGTGCCCAGCGAAGTGCACGACCGGATACTTGTCGAAGTTGGACAAAAGACCATCCTTCACTTCCTGATTAGTGAGCAGCTTCGGTTCCTGCGCGTATTGCGAGGCGAGGCTGAATACTGTCTTGGCTTCTTCCAGTGTATAGCTCAAGTCTTCCAGTCCGGCTGCCGAACGCAGTCGCGAACTAAATACGATGCCGTTGTCGCGCGTCGCCGAGTAATCGCTGATGGCGCTGATTAAGTAACGGGACGCTTCCGACATTTGTTCGTCGTGCGTTGCTTGCATGAGAATCGGGATCAGGCTGACCGTCGGCAGGTAGCTGAGGCTGTAGCGTTGCACCAGATAGCCGTTGCCGTCGTGCAGCGCAGCAAACGGAACCTTGTGCAAGTTGCCGTGCGGCACCATGATCAGTTTGGTCACGCTCTCCGGCAGTGCTGCCACCAGTGGTGATACCAGTCGATTGAACAAGCGCTTGCAGATGCTGGTCGGAACTTCCCAGCCTTCGGTGGCGGACATCTCGAGAAAGTCGGCGACGTCATTGGCCAGCTTGCGCAGTTCTGTTTCGTCCATGATGATGTGCGTTGCCGGCTCGCCGCAATCTTTCCAGATGGCTGCCGACAGCATGAATTCACCGGTCCAGAAAAACTCCAGAATGGCCGTGTTGTCCGACAGCGGTTTGTGCGCGCCTTCTTGTTTCTTCCAGAGATCTTTGACCTCATCAAAGGTCAAGGTGCTGGCCGACACCATGCTTGCATAATTAGGATGGCGACGCTTCAACTGATCGACCACTTCGCGCCATTCATTATATAGACGCGGAGCGTCTTCGGGAGAGATGGTCAAACCGCGGTGTCCGGTGGACGCGGTCGACTCGCCTTCGCCCATGCCCTGCCAGTAAATGCGTTCCAAACGCGCGATCTGAGCGCTCAGCGCCTTCTCGCGATCGATCAGTTTGGCGATGGTATCATCTTCGGTGCCCTGCAACTCCGATATATCAATCGGTGAGTTGTTGAGCAAATCGAGAATCGCCCGAGATTTGGCTCTGCCGACATACTCCAGCGCGGCCACGCGCTTGCCGGCTTCCAGGCACAGCCGGATCATGTCACGATAGATAGGTTGAGCGTTGGAAGCAAAGGAAGTCTTGAACGACTCCGAGACTTTGATGCGACTGCGTTGCAGTTCGAAGAGCGAAATAGCCGCATCTAAGTAATCGTAAGCCGGGTCATACTTCCCAAGTTTGGCAAACGCGCGACCGACGTTGGCGAGATAGACTCGCTCTCCTAGTTTGTCGTTGATCGACTGTCCGATCTCCAGAGCCTGTTTGTATGAATCGAGCGCCTTCTCGATTTCGCCTTTCACCGTATGGCAGTCACCCAGCGTGTCCAGGTGAGCCGCTTCGGCGCGGCGGTCTTTGTTTTCACGGGCGAGCAGCAAGCCTCGTTGCGTCAGCTCCTGGGCTTTGTCCGGATCGCCCAGTTGCAGGTAAACATTGCCGAGGTTGCCGAGCCAGATGCCTTCACATATATAGTCGAGTCCGTGGGCGGTCTCCAGTGCTTGCTGGTAGCAGCGCACGGCCTGCTCGTAGCGTTCTTCCTGGAAGTGTACGAGACCTTCGCTGGCCAGACATTTGGATTCGGCGCTCGGGTCGTTTTGCCGCCGGGCAATTTCAAATGCCTCGCGGTAGGACGAGAGCGCCTGTTCGTACTGCCCCAGTTCTGTCAGTGTGTTGCCCAGGTTGCCCAGCCAGGCAAACCGGTTGGGGCTTTCGGGCATTATCTCCAGCGACTGCCGGAAGCATTCCGATGCCGGTTCCATCCATCCGTAGTTGAGATATATAAGTCCAAGCTTGCCGGCTGCCACTTCGGCGGTCGACAGTTCACCACATTCGACTGCGGTATTGAGAGCACGCAGGAGTTGATCGACGGCTGCCTCATCGTTGCCGCAATCCAACTCCAGCTCAGCCAGGAGGAAACGGGCGTGCGCTTCAATGGGCGCCGCGCCGAACTCGATCGCCAGGACTATGCTGAGATCGAGGTTTTCCCGCGCTTCATCGATGCGTCCCTGCTCGCGCTTCGCTAATGCGAGGTAGCTGAGGAAAAGCGCCTCAGCCAGGACATCTTCAAGCTCGCGGGCGATGGTGACCGCACGGAAATACGCTGCCTCGGCGTTTTTCCAGTGCCTGGCTTCAAGACCAGCCCAGCCAGCTTCAGAAGCTTGCTGCATCTGTCCTCTAAGCTCAATCTCCAACGATGGATCCCTCATGGGTTTCTCCAGGACTTCGATACCACTTTAGCCTGTCTGCACGCGCTTTGCGCAGTTTTTTGAGACTAGAGTGACCGGGCGGCAATCCGACTGTGCTCGCCTTAGTTCAGAACGCCCTGCCTGTAATGTTTTTGAGGATCACTGGCAGGATGCATGTATGTATCCGCAGCCCCCGGTTTTTGGACAGAACATTAAAACCTAAAAAGTGTTACGCCCGCGGTTTGCACCGCGGGCGAACGACCCACCGAAACTTAGTGAACGTCTTTTAGAAGGGACGGTTGTAATTACCCTGATAGGGAGGGTATTGGGCAACCGTTGCCGGCATACGGACTGGCTGGCTTTGAGCCATATTTGCCGGCGGCGCAAACCGCTTCTTGGCTCCAGTGACTATCTGCCGCTTAGTGGAGGGCTGGGCAGTAGCTTTTGCTGGACTGGCGACGTTTTTTCTCCTCTTTGTGCCGTGAGTGATATAGGATCCGCCGAACCCTCCCGAGGAGAGCTGGCTTTTCTGGTGCCATTGACCAAATTTTGGTTTCCCGACCAGCGGGTTATTTGGTTTTTGGGTTGGACCGGAACCGGTGGTTCCGAATAAGAGATTCAAGGGGAATGGTGCCTGGCCTGCTCCAGAAGCTGGGTTGCCAGAAGGCGTCGTCATGTCCCCCGTGCTTGTTCCTGCGCCGCGCGTAGCACCGCCTGATAGGATGCGGTTCAACGCTGCTTCATCCTCTGCTGAAAGTATCGGTCCCTGGTTTTGCTGTTGCGGTGCACGTTGCATCGCCATCGGCATCATGGGTTGCGATACTGGTGGCATCATTGCCACCATTGGTTGTTGTTGGAACTGGGACTCCTGCAATGGTGCACCGTTGATCGGCATTGCTGCCAGGGCTGGTGCTTTCGCCATTACTTTTTGTACTGCCGCTTTCACGGGGCGAGCGATCGCTTCGTTTTTGGCGGCTCTGGCAGCCACTCCCGCCCACTGTTGATAGGGACTGGGTGCGGCATCTGCAGTCGGTTGCTGGAACGCGCAGATGCGTCCATTCAACTGACTTTGTGGATCTAGTGACGCCTGTTGCGGCATCAAGCCTGTCGACATACTGTTGTCGAGTTGGGCGTATTGTGACACCAGGTCTTTCTGGCGCGGCAGCGATCTGCCGGGCTGAAAGGCGCGGAGCATAACGGGTTTGTTAGCGATGGTCGCTGATTTGGCACCTTGGGTGGTGGCGCGCCGTGCCGAGGTATTTGTGATGATCGGCTTTCTTTTGGCTGGTGCAACCTGAGTGGTGCTGGTCTGTTTGATCTCCGCCAAACTTGCTTTCAGCCAGTTACCGCTGCTTTCGTCAGCGGCAGCCGCGCATGGCACGGCAATCAGGTTTGCACCCAACAATAGGATTGAAGAGAGTTTCATTCAGCGAAGCGCGTTTTGTGGGACTTGTTTCCGGTTGTTTATTGGTCCGCACCGACATGTCGTGAGGCGACGTTCGTTGTTCGGTGTAGCAGTTACTTTACGGATTGGGTCGGGTTATGTCACTGGGAGAACTACGCATCGAGGGCTATGCGAACTTGGATGGCATGGGATTTACACCACTGGGGCGGTCCAACCCTCATCTGGAGCGGGTTTCAGCGAGGTTGTATTTGCCTAATCAGGCGTTTATCCTCCTTACAACCTGAAACAATCAGCAATTCAGGTTTACAAGGGCTCAGTCCCAGACGAGGCGATATCCAACACCCCGCACAGTCAATATATGCTTCGGGTGACTGGGGTCCTGTTCCAGTTTCTCGCGCAAATAGCGGATATGCACGTCCACCGTGCGGCTCTCGCCGAGGAAGTTGGATCCCCAGACCTGCGAGAACAGCTGGTCGCGCGTGAAGACGCGATTGGGATGGCGCGCCATGGTGGCAAGCAACTCGAACTCTTTATAGGTGAGGTCGATCAACTGTTCGCCGACTTTCACAGTGCGGCTGTCCAGATCGATATAGAGACTGCCGTACTTGATTGTGCGATTGCTCGCCTTATCGGGCGGCGTGTCGCGCAGGTGCGCTTTGACCCGCGCCACCAGCTCGCGCAGGCGCACCGGTTTGGCAATGTAGTCGTTGGCGCCCAGTTCCAGCCCGACCACCGTATCCACTTCGCTGGTGCGCGCCGTCAGCATGAGAATCGGCGTCTTCTTGTCGCTCGACCTGACGCGCCGGCAGACCTCGTAGCCATCGATGCCGGGCATCATTAAATCCAGGATAATCAAATCAGGGCGCTGATTCTCGATCAGCTCGATGGCTTTGAATCCATCGTGAGCAAGCAGCGTGGAGAAACCCTCTTGCTTCAGAACATATTGAATGGAATTCGCGATATCTACTTCATCATCAACGATGAGGATGCTTTTCATGTGGTTGGTCGTGCGCCTTCCTAACCTCTAGACGGCTTTCATAGTATCATCGAGCGTAGGAAGAAGGGAAAATGCGGAAACCGACAATCTTGGCAGCCGCCGCCATGGCGCTTCTGGTGACGACTGTCAGTGCAGCATTTCAGACTGTTCAGGCCGCTCCGGCTGGCAAGCCCGGTGGGCTTTTTGCCGGCTTTGCGCCCTATCCGCCCATGATCACGCCCATCAGAATTGGGCTGAAGCCGCATGCGACCATGGCGCGCTTCGCTGTCTGGGCGCCGGGCTTTGTTTTTGTCGACGGGCAGCCCGTCTTTCCGCTGCAACCGATGACGGTTTACACAATCACCGGCGGTCGCATCGTCGGTCCCGGTGGACAAAGCTTCCAGTTGCCGATGGACAGGCGCTCGCACGTGACCGCGCGTGATTACAGAATCTGGACCAACAACCACTGGTATCGCGGCGGGCTTGAGTTGATCAGTTTTGGCAGTTCGGTGAGCGTTCTGAATTTGCTGGATATGGAAGATTACTTGCTCGGTGTCGTGCCTTCTGAGATGCCCTCCAGCTGGCACATCGAAGCATTGAAAGCGCAGGCGGTGGCAGCGCGCAGTTATGCGTGGGCGCACATCGGCTCGGGCTCCAAATGGCGCGCCGAGGGCTATGACTTGAAACCCGACGTATCCGATCAGGCATACAACGGATTGGCTGCCGAAGCGAACAGCACCTACAACGCGGTGCAATCCACGCGCGGCATGATTCTCAAAGATTCAGGACGCGTCAAGCCCGGCTTCTACCGCGCCTGGGTCGGTGATGCCATGGAGAACCTCAATATTCGCACGCAGCGGGTTCCGAAGGCTCAGCTGGAGAAAATCACCGGTGTCTCCGACATTGTCGGTGTTACCGTCAAGCAATTCGATCCCTACGGCAGCGCGCATAACGTGCAGATCATGGGCACCAAAAAGACGCGCGATGTCTACGGCAAAGCGCTCGCGCAGATGCTTGGGCTGCAAACTGCCGGCATTCTGGACGCACATGAGGAAGGCGACACCTGGCTCTTCACTTATCGAGGTCCAGGCAATGGTGCTCGCGGACTGAGCCAGCACGGAGCCAACATGCTGGCAAAAAACGGCTGGCGTTTCGACCAGATTTTGCAGCAGTACTACCAGGACGCTGATGGGCAGCTGCGCCTGGATTACATGAACAATTACCGGTCGTCGACGGCTCAGAAGTCTATATAGTCGCGCTTTGGAACTGAAACTACACACATCCGTCCTGCTCGATGGAAGAGGCGGAGGAAGAAACGTTCATGCGGGATTCAGTCAGATTTGTTTTGCCGGCACTACTGATGTGGGCGGCGGTCGTGGGCATCAATCCATCGTTTGCCGCCGGTGCGGCAGCCGGTGGAGTCGCTCCCTCTGGCGGTGGCATCACCTCCAACATGGGTGTCGGTCCATCAGGTCCCACGGGCAACGCCTCGTTCGCTTTTCCAACGGCCATCCCGGGACAGTCTCAGGGTGTAGGTCCTGCGGGACCGCCAGGCAATAGCACCGGTCTGCCTGCGCAAACCAATGCCGGTTTCCCCAACCAGACTACAGTTGGAATTCAGAGAAACAATGCAGGTTTCGGTTTCTCAACTCAGGCATTCGGGTTCGCGCTCAACGGCTGGAACGGCTACGGTTTCTTTCCGTATGCGCCCACGGATGACGACCTGCTCAAACAGCGGTTAAAGGAGGCTGTGCGCGCTAGAGAAACGGCACCGCAAGCGATGCCGCTCACCACTTCCATACAACATCGTGGTGCAAAAGTGGTGGCGATCAAAGAACAGGTCATCAATGGACAGGTCGTGCGCAGCGAAGGCACGATGATTCAAGAGTACTCGCCGCGACCCTCATCGCGCATGGCTGTGCGACCGACCACCAGAACACTTGCGCGGACTATCCCGAAGAAGCATTGCAACTGTAAGTAGATCAGGGTGTCGCTGACTTTGTCGCCGTCTGCTCTGTGGGGATGCGTGGTTGCAAGATATTGAATTGCCGTGTCCATGCCGGTGGACGAGCCTGTGTGTTGCTCAGCATGCGCTGCCAATCGATGTCTGATACCGGTTCGCCGGAAAACTCGTAGTAAGAGTAGACGGCGCCGCGTGCCAGGGTCCACTCGCCCGTGCGCGGATTTTGAACGATCACATGCAGGTAGCCGGGCCTGCCGAGGGCGATGTTGAACCCGGCACCGGGATGCTGTCTCGTCTGAGGATCGATGGTGCCGCCGGCGAAAGGCAGCACTGTCGGTAGTGGCACGTCGACTTTGTCCAGAACCATGTCGATATTGCCGAGCAGGGCTTTGTCGGCCGCTGCCATCGGTCGTCCGGTGCTTTGCGCCTCCGCGATGGCTTGCAGGCGAGCGCTGAGGCGCACGAAGTCGGCAAAGCGATGTTTTTGATATGGCTGCAGATATCCCAGTTCGGTGAGAGCCTTCATGAGCTGATTGGCATCAGCTTGAATGGACGCGAACATGGCGGCGTCCGGCTCCAGCACGTGGTAGTCGGTCGGACCCTGGCGGGGTTTCACCGCCGCGGGCGTGCCGGGCGCGCCAGCCGCCGCCGGCTGAGCGGACTGTGCAGGTGGGGCGGACTGCGCATGGGACTGTTGAGCCTGTCCCGACGCCGACGCCGGAGCCTGTCCAAGTGCCGATGCCTGATGGGCGACCGGGGCTCTGGTGGAGGTAGCGGCAGCGCCTGGCGGCACTTCCGCCTTGAGCGGGGCGGTGACGCCACCGACAGTTGCGGTCGAAACCGCCGGCGGTGCGATTAAAGTTACGCTGGCCAACCATGCGGCGTAGGCGCTCTCCAGCCTGTGTGTCAGCCAGAGATCGCCGCGCAAGGCTGCTTGCGTCGCATCTGGAAATCCGCGGAAGTAATTGGCAAAAAGCATCCAGCGGCGCGAGGGAATCGCCTTTGAATCGCCGGAGTTTTTCTCCACGATTGACCTGAAAAGTTCGCCGTATGTTTTGTTGAAACCGGGGTCGAGCGTGCCCGGATTCTCGGCCAATATGTTGACCGCTTGCGGCGCTCCCCAGGCGGAGAGGTCGGCGAGACAGACGGGAAACCAGGTGCCGCCTTCTTGTTCGGACGGATAGATGCGAGCGACGGACTGCATCCACTCGATTTCCGGATCGCCGGTGATTGGAAACAGGCGAAACACTGCCGACGCCTCACGAGCCGAACTGTTGCCGCTCATGTCGAAGATTGATGTGGAGCCGAGATTGACTGGCTTTTGTCTGCGCACCGCCAGTAGTAGCTTGGTGCGATAAAACGGTTCGGACAATCCGTTGAGAGTATCGCGCAGGTTGTTGGCGTCGTTTTTGAAAACCGTCTTGTAGTCGGTGGGATAAAGCACGCGATCTCGCCAGGTCAGAGGCTCGGGCGCCAAAAGTGCCAGCTCTTTCTTGATGCGTTCCCACTGATCCAGCGCCGGTTTGCCGTCGACGCGTCCCAGTTCGAGCGCCCGAAACAGCAACACCGACCGGCGAAAGCTGTTGCTCTTGTTGGTGCTCATGCCGGCGTTGATGTCCGATATGGGAAACGACATGCGCGACAGCCATTCGCGAGCCTTATAGAAGTTGCCCAGTTTCTCGGAGCTCTTGTACCAGCCGACAGGGCGAAACCTTTTCATATCTTCTTCGCGGTCGAAGATGTCCGAGATTCCTTTGTTGCCGGAGTGGATGTTGCGCAGGTCGTGTTCTACCAGAGTGCGCACGCGCCCCAGGTTGAGCATTTCGAAGCCGGGGTCGAGCAACTTGATGGCGACGCCGAGAAAGGCGATGTTCTTTTCGATGTCCTCGCGCACTTCCTTGTCGTCGGTGCCGTTGTAATCGATGGCTGATTGTTCGAGCATAGCGACCAGAAGATGCTTGAGGTCTGGCGCGAAATGCTTTTCGGTCGAATCGGCCAGCACCCGATTGGTGAAGGCTATGTATGGATGCAAAATGCAGTCGGTGGTGACGAAGTTGGCTTTGCCGGCGAGTCGATTGTCTCTGTACAGATCCGCCATGCGGGTGTGTTTGGGATCGTTGACGATGACGAAATTGTTGAATCCCAGTGTGTCGACGGTTTTGGAAGCCAATCCCGGAATCTTCACGCCATGCAGCGTGACGGGGGTGACGTAGGTGGTGCCCGTTGTTGCCGGCTTCAAAAACTCTTCGATGCCGCTGGTGTGTTTCTCAAAGTCGATCGGTGCAGGTTGTCGCCCTTGCAAGTTGTAGGGCAGCTTCTGACCTTCGAAAACATCTGCTCGCGCCGGCGTCTGCATCTGCACCGGCAGTTGCACGCCGAGTGTGGCGGCAACGACCAGGTAGATGGGCAGACGTGATTTGATCATTTGATAAAGTCGAGGGCGACGAAGCGCGCCATGTTTATGCCGTCGGCGTCGTTTAGTTCCGTGACCAGCACTGGATTGAGCGGATCATCAAGGGTCATCACCATCACCGCTTCCTCGCGGGCATTCTTGCGGGCCACAGACATGGTGCTGATGTTGATGTCGAAGGCGCCCAGTATACCGGCAACCTTGGCTACCATGCCAGGCTGATCGCGGTGACTGGTGAAGAGCATGTACTTGTGCGGCATCAGGTTGATCGGGAATTCATTAATTCTGGTTATGATTGGCTCGTCCTGCGCCAGCAGCGTGCCACTTATGGTCGACGTCGATCTCTCGGCGACAACGCGAATGCCCAGCTCGCCTTTGTCGTCGACGCTCTGGCGATCGTCCGATTTTGTTTCGCGCACTTGAATCCCGTGGTTTTTTGCCACCAGCATCGAGTTGACGTAGGTGACGCCTTCGATTTTAGAAGCGAATACGCCGCGCAGCGCCGCCACCACTAGCGGTGCGACATCCTTTTGGGCCAGGCTGCCGCTGGCGACCACTTCGACTTCCTTGACGTTTCCTTCGCAAAGCTCGCTGGCGATGGCGCCCATGGTTTCTGCCAGGAAAATGAACCGTCCAAGCAGCGCCACGATTTCGGGACGCATGTAGGGCATGTTGACGGGGCTGCGCACCACGCCGCCGGTCAGATAATCGCGAATCTGCTCAGCCAGATCTATGGCGACGTTGAACTGCGCCTCCACCGTGGAGGCTCCCAGGTGTGGCGTCAAAATTACCTTGTCGCCAAGCTCGGAGAGGGTCTTGTCGGCGGGCGGCTCCTGCTCGAAAACATCCAACGCCGCCGCTGCCACGCGACCATCGCGAATGGCCTCCGCCAGTGCTTTTTCATCGATGATGCCACCGCGCGCGGTGTTGACGATGCGCACGCCCGGCTTAACCTTTTGCAGCACCTGCTCGTTGATCAAGCTGGTGGTCTCGCGCGTCTTCGGTGTGTGGATTGTGATGTAATCAGCCTTGGCCCATATCTCATCCAGCCCGACGCTGGTGATGTTCAAGCGTGCAGCACGTTCGGCGCTGATCAACGGGTCGTAACCGAGCACTTTCATGCCCACGCCCTGGGCGGCTTGCGCCACGCGGCTGCCGACTTTGCCCAGCCCGATCACGCCTAAAGTCTTGTTGAACAATTCGCTGCCCAGAAAACGGTTGCGCTCCCACTTGCCGCTTTTCATAGAAGCGTCGGCCGCCGGTATCAGGCGTGCCATGGAAAACATGAGGGCGACCGCATGCTCTGCGGCGCTTGCCGTGTTGCCTTCCGGCGAGTTGACGACGACGATACCAGCTTCGGTGGCGGCATTCAGGTCGATGTTGTCGACTCCGACGCCGGCTCGCCCGATCAACTTGAGTTTCTTCCCATGCTTGATCACATCAGCCGTGATTTTAGATCGACTGCGCACCAGCACCGCATCGACACCGGCGATTTCATTGAGCAACTGCTCCGGCGTCACATCCGGCTTGTAGACTACATCGAGCGCGGCGCTCATAATGTCCAGTCCTTCTTTGCTGATTTCATCGGCTACGAGAACGGTGGGCATGGAGTTGGTTCCTTGTTTCTGGTCTTTATCTTTCGTCTTGGTTTGCATCGTCAGTTTTTCTTTTATTCAGTCGCGGCGGTGTTGTTGAGTATGAGCTTTGATTTGGTCTGTCTCTCCAGCTGCTCTTTAGAGAGCGCCATCGGTAATACGTCGTTGCGCAACCAGGACGGCAGCTGATTGTCTCTGAAAGGTGAAAGGTAATGTCCTGATTGTCCCGGCAGTACCAGCTGATACATTTTTTCGTCATCCGCCATGTCGATCAAAATGCGAGCGGTAGGTCCAGCCTTGACGCGAAACGGCTTTTGCGGGTCGGCGGCGGATATATCGCAGGTCATGATGGAGTTTTCATCGCCTCCGGCCTGTACACCGCCTACGGTGCTGAAGAGGGTAAAGACAGGCGAGCGGAAGTCCAGAGGAGCAGCAAATTCTATTTGATGGATGCCGCCCCATGCCCAGTCTTTGAGCGGCTTGTTCAAGAAACTTATGCGAAGTTCCTTTGCGCTTTGCATGAATGATGCCAATAAAAAAGTGTCATACGAGCGAAACTGCGGCGGCAGCCAGCGCGGCGGCAGGTCACGCACGCAATGTTCGGTGAAGGTCGACCACATCGGCCAGCGCTCGAGATACTGGTTGGTCATGTCGATGCCCAGCTTGGGCTCAATGCTGCGGCGGGCGACCTGCATGAAAAAGGTCTCGTAAAACGAAGCCGGCATGCTGCTGGTTTTTAGCTGTCCGTCCCATTGATCGAGAGCCTGAATGGCCGGGCGCAGGGTCGAGTCGCTGGTCGGGCAGCGGTTGATGGCGGCTATCAGTTGCTGGCGCACGACATTGCCGGAGGCGGCGTATTGATCTGTGAGGACAGCCCCGACGCTGGCCAGCGATATGGAAGGCGCCGGCGGTGTCTGAATCTCCAGCATGCGCAGCAGGCGGTTGGCGCGGTAAGGCGGGCTGAACTGCTTGCCGAAAAACATATTGGCCGGCGCTGCCGGAGCACCGATTGCGTGCGGGATCAGTTTTTGGTTGGCGGCGACCAGAACTCCGGTGCCGCTCGTGAGCTTTTGTCCGGCCGGCAACGTGGTGAAAGGCAGGCGCTGGGGCGATATGGTGCCGGTCCACGCCCCGTCGTTGCTCCAGGCGCTCATCAGTGTGGTGCCGTCGGCGGTGCCCTGGCGCACCGGAATGCTGCCTGCCGAGAGACAACCGATGTTGCCGGAGCGGTCGGCGTACATAAAGGCGGACGGCGGGTCTGCGTATGTGACGAGTGCCTGTTTGAAGGTATTCCAGTCCTGCGCATGATTCAAGGCGTAGCAGGTGTTGAAGGCAGGCTTGGTGGCGTCGGAACCGGTCCATGAGAGCGCGACGCCGGTGTCGCCATTGCGGAAGAGAATCGGTCCTCGCTCCGTGGTGGTGATGCGGTGTTCGGTATCGCGGCTCCAGCGCACGGGAATCACTTCGGTGCGGTCGGTGACGTTTTGCCAGCCCTTTGACGCGCGTACTTTTTGACCGAACTGAGAATCGAATTGCTCGACGAACAGGTCCTGTACATCGGCTTTCAGACTGGCGGTCACCCAGCCGATCTTGTCGTTGCGCCCGATCAAAATTCCCGGTACTCCGGGGATGGTGGCGCCGGCAAGGCGCAGTCCGGGAGCATTGATCGAAAGCGCATACCAGAGTGGTGGTATCGTCAGGCGCTCATGTTTTTCGCAGACCAAAAGTGCACCGCCCGTGTAGCTGCGTGCCGGTGCGACGGCGATGGCGGTGCTGCCGTTGATCCATCTTTTGGGCAGGAGAGTCTCTACCTCAGCAAGTTTTTTGAGCCCGTCGCCGAGCTTTGTCTGGTCGACATAACCGACCGGCGAACGGCGAGATGCCGGTGCGGGAGCGGGTGTGCCCGGTTTGGCGGTGGGTGTGCCCGGTTTGGCGGTGGGTGTGCCCGGTTTGGCGGTGGGTGAGGGCGCAGCGACTGATTCTGTCGGTGGCGCGGATGTCGGCTGGTCTGAGAGAGGCGAAACGAAGTCATCGCGAAACAGGTCGGCGTAAGTGTCTCTGTCGACCTTCTCTTTGACGCGCTGGCGCAGGTCATCGAGCTTCCACGATTCATCTAACTCGTAGGCGAGATATTTCATCACCGCCAGAGTGTCCGCTGGTCTCCAGGCTTTGGGGCGGTAGCCGAGCAGCGAAAATTCGACGTTTAACTGATCGGCATTTGCCGACAAATAGCGATTTACGCCCAGGCAATATTGTTCGAGCGCCGCCTTGGCCAGCGGGGTGAGATGGCTGACCTCATCTTCGGCGATGCGGCGGATGCCGACGGTGCGCATCAATCTGTCGGCGGGAATGGTGCTGGAGCCGAAGACTTCCGACAGCTCGCCATTGGCGGCGCGACGCAGGAGGTCCATCTGGAACATCCGTTCGCGCGCAACCAGATAGCCCTGTGCTTGATAGGCGTCGGACTCGCTCTTCGCTTCTATGTACGGCACACCCAGTGCATCGAAGTTGACGAGGACGTAATTCTCCAGTCGGGGCATGGCAACCACGCCTGACATGGGCGGCAACGGGCGCCGCATCCACCACCAGGCGGACAGGGGCGTGGCGATGATCAGTACCACTGCCGCCGCTATCCAGATCGCTTTCGAGATGGCGAATGTTGTTTTTTTGGCCATTAACAACTTGTGTCCCAAGCGGGTTCACAGTGTAGAGGAATCGTCGGGCGCGCGCCTGAAGTCTGGCAAAGGCTGCGGGTTGCAAAGCGCTATACACTGGAGCGCGTGGGAGAGCGCCAGAAATCACGTGGAAACAGACAAGTCCGGCCGGATCTTCTTTTGCTGTGCCTGGCTGCGGCGGCCGTGCGCGTGCCATTTATCTTTACCGTCCCCATGCGTGAAGCTCCGGATGAGTTCTCGCACTTCTGGGTAATTAAGTTTCTTCACGATCATCTGCGTCTGCCGAGCGCCGCCGAGGTCACTGCGGGCGGTGCATCAGGGGTCTACGGTTCGTTGCCGCAATTCGGATATGTGCCCCATGTTCTGCTGACCATGCCGTTTCCTGAAGACATGCAGATGCTGACTGCCCGTTTCGGCAGTTTGATGATGGGACTGGTGATGATCTGGGCGGCCTACCACACCGGACAGATGCTGTTCAAAAAAGACAATCTGCTCGCTTACGCTCTGCCGTGCACTTTGATCGTGCACCCGCAACTGGCGTTTCTTCACTGCTACTCGAACAGCGATTCGACGTCTTCGGCGCTCAGCAGCGTCATTATCCTGCTCATGCTGCAAATAATTTATCAAGGCGTCAGCCTGCGCCACGCCACCATAATTGGTGCTCTGTCGGGTTGGATGGCGCTCAGTAAATTTTCTACCCTGGCCGTGATTCCGGTTGTGGCACTGGCGGTGGTGGCTTCGACGATAATTCACGGCTCCGGCTGGGGGCTGGCAGTGCTCTCGCTTATGGCGATGGGCGCAGCGGGGGCGGCAGTTTCCGGCTGGTGGCTGGTGCGCAATTACTATGAGTTCAACGGCGACATCATGGGCACGAAAACCATGTACGCCACCTGGGCAAAACTATTCAATCGCAAGCAAGATTTCTACCTGCCTCCTTCGCACATCGTCAAAAACTTCAGCTGGTGGCGCATGCTGTTTTTCAGCTACTGGGGGCTGTTCGGCTATATGACGCGCTACATGTGGCGACCCGTGTATGTGGTCTATGCCGTCTTTTTCTTCCCGTCCATAGTCGGGATAATTCGCACCACTTTCAGTGGCATTAAAACTTGTCTGGCGGACGGGCGGCGTTTGCTGACCGCGCAAAGTATCGCCTGGATCTGCCTGCTGTTGATTGTTTTGATCAACATAGCGTCTATCGTCTGGGCTTCCATGGTCAATCTCGGAGGACCTCAGGGCCGCTATCTGTTCACATCGGAGATCCCGATCATTTCGCTGATTATTCTGGGACTCAACTCTATCTGCAGGAAGTACGGTCACAAGTTCGTCATAGCCTTCGTCTTCTGGAACGCCATGGTCTGCATCGGATCGTTTATCTATCTCTTCTCTCTTTATGGATTTAATCCACGTCCTTACTGATTTAAGGCGACCGTCGTAGTTTCCCCAATTGTGAGCACTTGAGGGCGGGAGTACTATCGACCTGGTTAATGGCGTTTTTTCATCCACGTCAATGGCAGACCAGGTCAAAGCCACAGATGAGCCGGCTGTTCCCAACAAGGGACAGATGGGACCCGATTGGTCTGGAAGTGCCTGTCCGACTTCGCGTGAATACAACGACATTATCTCGGTCTTTCGCAACTACTCGCTCGACCCGAAGAAACTCGGCGATCTCGATGCGCTGGACAACAAGTACAACTGCGAAATTCACTCGCCCGCCGATGCGGTGACTTACGGCAAGGAAGCGTTGCATACTCTGCACGACAAGTATGCCGCCGTCATGTCGAACATCGAAGTGGACGCGTTCTTGACCAGCCTGCGCGGCGATATTCAGGGCGTCGGCGTGCAGATGCGCCGCGACACCGATCCCGCCACCGGCAAAGGCGTGGACAACGGACCAGTACACATCTCGCGGGTATTTCCGGACACTCCGGCGGCGGCTGCCGGCTTGCAGAAGGGCGACCTGATTGTGAAGGTCAACGGCGACCCGGTTGCGCAAAAGAGCCTCGACCAGGTGACCAACGCGATACGCGGTCCGGTCGGCGATCCGGTGACGCTCACCATCTCGCGCGGCGGCGAAGAATTCGATCGCACCATCACGCGCAGCCAGATGCACATACCGGCAGTCAGCGATGCCCAGTTGCTGCCAGGCAATGTGGCGTACATCCAGTTGCAGTCGTTCGAAGCCAACAGTTCTGCCGAAGAAGTGAAGGCGGCGCTCGAGAAATTTCGCGACTCTCGCGGTGTGATTCTCGATTTGCGCGATAATCCGGGTGGGCAGCGCGATCTGGCGATACTGGTCACGTCGCTCTTCATGGAAAAAGGCGTCGTCATGACGGTCGACGACCGCATTCCATCCCCGATCACCGATCCGCGCTTCCAGCGCACCACCATCTCGTTGACCACGGACAATATCGTCTCGCAGGCGGGTGCCGGTACGCCACAGCAGACGATTCGCTATCCCGATCTGGTCAATCGCCCCACCGTGATTTTGGTCAACGGCGGCAGCGCCTCCGCTTCCGAAATCGTTGCCGGCGCGTTGCAGGACAGCCGGGATGCGCACTTGATCGGCACGCGCACCGGCGGCAAAGGCGTCGGACAGTCATTCTTCGACGGTCCGGACGGCAGTTTGATCAAGCTGACGTCCTCGCGATCTTTGTTGCCCAAGGGGCGCTGGGTTGGCGACGGCGACCAGAACACCATCGGCATCGAACCTGATGAAGTCGTACAAAATCCAGCCAACGCCCAACCGCTCTCGCCTGACGACGTCCAACTGCAAGCGGCGCTCAAGTGGATAGCCGCGCAACCTGATGCCAAGCCGCCCAGCTGGTTGCCGCGTTTCAACTTCTGGCCTTTTTCAAGAAACGGCTAAAGCCGCCTTCCTGGCCTCGAGCCATCAATAAGGGTGGCCGAGTTAGTTAAAGCAAGGCGCCCTTCAGCCGTAGCAATTTTTCAACGGCTCCTGCCGTTGTCACAATTGGTGCCATCGATTGTGACAAATAGGCTCCGGAACCCCCGTTGGTCACAATAGAACGGCATTGCCTTACCCGGTAGAGCCAGTGTTGCTGCGGGGTACTCACGCGGGGGAAAGTACGAAGCGCCAGACGGGAAACCGTGTGGGCATTAGACGATGTTGTCAGTAGTATGAGACAACCACCGGACCGAAATATTCCACCCACCCCAGAGGCTCATCCTATGGCAGGCGAACCGTTATTAGAAGACAGACAGGCTCCTGAGAAAACACCAGTTCAGGTTGCTGAAGGCGACAATAACGGGGACCAGCACCTTGATTTGGTTCGCATCGTAGCCGACACGCAGTCGCTGCGCCGCTCTTCGACAGGGCTCAATCCCAATCAGGGTTCGTTGACCTCCGGCTGGAACGAAAGCTATGTCGACCTCTGGAAAAGCCAGCCGCTGGAGGCCGGCGCCGTCACCGGTGCCACCGCGCTCGCCGGCTATGCAATGTGGTCCAAACTTCCCGGCGTCACCACGTACGGTGCGGGCATTTACGGTGCCACCAAGTTCGCCACCTCGGATGCGCATGACCTGCTCACCTCCCGCAGTGTCGCCGACGTCCTCAAATACGGCACTTCCAGCGCCGCCGATCTGACCATGGTAGCCGGATTGGCTGCACGTTTCGTCCCGCAGTGGCGAGCTGCTTCGTCGACCCTGACCGCCATTGGTGCGATCGGGCGTGTCGGCGCCAGTTTCCTGCCGGACTCAAACAGTTTTTCCGACAACACAGTGACGGCGCCACCAAGCATGCGCGTCACCGTCGACGTGCCGATTGAGGGCGGCAAAACCGAACCACGCGAATTCGATGTCTACTTTCCGAAGGGCGTCGATGAGCATGAGAAACTGCCTCTGATGCTGGTCTTGCATGGAGTGGCCGATGGCAATGCCGCCGGCAGCATGGAAAAAGAAACCATGATGAACCGTCTTGCTGACGAGAAACACATGGCGGTCGCGTACCCTGTGGCGAAGTCGTTCAAGGATCCCACTTTGGGCATGACCATCCAGGACTGGAACTCGCCGGGAGCGGGATTGACTGCGCCTCGCGACGGATTCGACGATGTCGACTACATCAAGGCGATTATCAATAAAGTCGGCACGATGGCGAACATAGATCAGCGAGCCATCTACGCGGCCGGTTTCTCCAGCGGCGGCGAATTTGTTCAAGACTTGCGGGGACGCATGCCTGGCGTGTTTGCCGGCGTCGCCTCCGTGCACGGCACGTTACTGGGCACCGAAGCTAAACCGGTGGACGGTGACCAGACCGCGTTTATATCAGTTCACAGCGACAGCGATCAGATGCTCCCGTACAACGGCGGACGCGGCTTGATGACGAGCATCAATTTCCCGCGCATTGCCGAATCGCGACCGCAGAATCAGATTCCGGTGGCGCTCAGACAAAACGGCTACGATGGTGCCTTGCCGCTGCATTCGACCTTCAATAACATCGATGTAACTGAGTATCGCCCGACGCAGCCAGGTCAAGCTCCGGTCAAGGAATACATGATCAAAGGCGGCTGGACCGGCGGCATGATCGGCGGAGTGATCGGTCGTGGACGCGATGGTTTCCCGGCGGAACATGCCTGGGACGGTCCCGGAGCCGGCGGCTGGCCGGTGGTCGGCGACAAGAATCGCTCCCTCGATGTGAGCAGGCTGGTAGTTGAAGAACTGCTCAAATACAAGAAACCGGACAATCTCAACATCAAGCGCGATCTGCAGTAGAGGCTCGATCTGCAATAGCGGCTATTGCGGCGGCGACTCGATCAGAGTATTCGTGTCGGCTACCTTGCGTTTTTCGACGAGGCGCACATGAACCGGGGGACGAGCTTGCGGAGCCGCTTCCGATGATTCAACAGCGGGCACGGCTTCAGCAGCGCCGTCGTGACTCTCCACCGGTACGGTTTCGTAGTTGGCTGGCTTGAACCCGGGCGTTTCCGGTGGCTGCGCGGCGTTCCTGGCAGTGCTGCCGGCGGTGCTCGCCCGGGTCTCGGGAGCGGATTGCTTGGGCAAAGCAGCCAGTTGGCTCTTAGTGCCTGCAACCTGCGGTGAATCAGGACCGTAGAGTTTTTGTTGTATCACGAGCATGCGCTTGAGCAGATCTTCGACCATGGCGTTGTCGCCGCGTGATTTGTAGAGATCTGCCAGGCGCTCGAGATTGCGCAGAATGCTGGCGCTATCAGTGGTGACGCTTTTCTCGCGCAGGCTGAGCGCCTCGGTGGAGGCTGCAATGGCTTGTTCGGTCTGGTTTTGCTGGTGGTACTTGTCGGAGATCGTCTCCAGTGCCTTGGTGAGAGAAGCGATCACTTCTTCTTTGTTGCCGGGGTCTGTGGTGGTGGCAGCAATCGAATGCAAGGCGGAAACCGTGCCTTCGCTGGCGAAAATGGACGCCACTTTGGCAGCAACTTTGGTATCACCTAAGGACGACATGGCGAGAATGGCTGCCCGTTTGCTCTGTTCGGAGCCAGCCAGGTGAGGAATGAATTTTTCGATTGTTTGAATTTCTTGAACGCGCAGTTGTTGCTGATTGAACGTGTATGTGAAGTAGGCACCAACGCAAGCGATGATCACGGCCGAAACGATCGGTGCCAGAGCACCGAGCCGATCCCAGAAATCCTTACCGGCCTTCTGTTTCGCCAGTTGTTCTGTGAGTTGCTGCTGATGCTCGAGCACCTGCACGAGCAATTCTTTAATTTCTTGATCATTCATACGGTCACCTGCGGGCAATGGTGGCACACACTGGTCGATGTCCGTGTGCCTTTTGAACTAGTGCGTGGGTCTATCGTACTCCTGAATCGCTACGTGCGACCCGAATTTCATGTAAGGTTGATGCTCTGTTACTTAGCGGATCATTTCAGCGCACGATCTCCGCGACAGACACACCGCCTTCTTTGCGCACGTGTATTTGCGTGGGAAACATCTCCTGCACCTCGGCAATATGGCTGACGACGATGATGCGGGCGAAGTCGCATGAAACTGCATTGATGGCGTTGAGCAAGCGATGGCGGCTGTCTTCGTCTTGCGAGCCGAAGCCTTCATCGATGATCAGCGTCTCCAGCTTGGCGCCGGCGCGTCGTGCCAGAAGCCGTGAGAGAGCCAGTCTTAACGCGAAATTTACTTTGAAGGCTTCGCCGCCGCTGAAGAGTTCGTAATTGCGTGTACCGAGGTCGTCGGCGATGACAATGTCGAGCGTCTCAATCGCATTGCCCTGTCTGGTGCGCTGTTGCGTCAATAGCCCGATGTGCATCTGGTTTTCTGTCAGGCGAGCCAGAATGCGGTTGGCTTCGCTTTCCAGCTCGGGAATGGCGTTTTCGATAATCAGCGCCTGGATGCCTTTCTTGCCTAAGGCCTCTGCCAGTTGCAGGAAATCGTTCATCTCATCGACTAGCTGGCGCAACTCTCCTTGCTTGCTCTGCATTGCTTCCAGCTTCTGAGTATGGTGCTCGATGTTTGCAGCTAACGCTCCGCGTTGCTGCAACAGCGCTGAGTGCGCTTCCTGAGCGGCTCGCAGCTCTTGCGTGGCGAGGTCGAGTCCGCTGGCTTGTTTTTCGCCTGCGCTGACATCTGCCTGCAGTTGTTGCAGTTCGCGCGCCAGGTCGTCTCGCTGGGCGGTTTTGACGCGTTTTGTCTCGGCAAGATTCAGTGCCTGCTGTTTCAAGGCCGGCATTTCCGCTCGAGCCAGACCCAGTTGCCTGAACTCCTCGACCATGGGCATCAACTCGTTCAACTCTTCGCGAACCAGTCCGTGCCGCGCCTGGTCATATTTATGTCCGGCGATTTCAGCTTCCAAATCGGAGAGCTGGACTCGTGTTTCGGCGGCGAACGTTTCGTCTTTGAGCTGCTGAGAATGCAAAGCAATGCGCTCGTCGAAAGCGGGCAGCTGCTGCTCGAGTTCAGCCAGCGACTGCAGGTCTTTTTGCAGCGTGTGATAGCGCACCTCGGCATGACGCTGGGCGCGCAACTGCGATTGCAAGCTTGAATAGATGATCGGGTCGAAGTCCATTTTGTGCAGCTCGGCTTTGATATTAATCAAGCTCTCGCGTTCGACTTGCGAGTATTCGTTGGCGGCAAGACGCTCTTCAAGCCGTTTTAGGTGTAAGAGCGTGTTTTCAAAAGCTGATTCGGCGCGGGCGATGGCGGACTGTCGCTCGTTGTATTCGCCGATTTTTTGATCCAGCTGCTTGCGAGAAACGATCAGCTGGCGCAGTTCGCTGTATTGCGTGCGCAGCTGTGCCCGCTCATCCTCGAAAGAAGCAACGCGGTTTTCCAGGTCGCTGATCTGGTGCTGGAAGTTGGCGGTCTGGTCGGCATAACGTTTGGCGACGGCGGCGCGATCGACGATTGGTGAGGCGCAGAGCGGGCAGGTGCTGGCGTGCGGTTGGTGAATCAGTTCGGTGAGCTTGTCGTCGTTTTCCTGGCAACGACGCCGCAACTCGCGTATTTCACTTTGCAGCGACTCGATTTCGCTCTTGATGCGCAAACCTTTCTCTTCGACCAGCGAAAACTCGGCATCGACCCGGTCGAGATCGCGAGCCTGCAAAACCAACCCCTGCTGTTCGCTTTCGAGCGTAGCCTTGCTGTCGATCAAAAGCTTGAACTCGCTGAGCAAAGTTTGCTGGTTGCCGATTTCCGCTTCCAGTTTCATGCGGGCTTCGCCGATCATAAATTGCAGTTGCTCGGCGCGCGCCAGCAGGCTGGCATGCAATTCTTGCTGCTTCGTCAGAAGCGCTTCTTCGGCTGCCAGAGTCTTATATTCGTGATAAGCGCTTTCAATCTTTTTGCGGTCTTTAGTATCGCGTTGCAGCTTTTTACGGCGGGCGGTCAGCGCCACCACTTGCTCGCGCCAGTGATCGAGCTCGACTTCCATGCGCCCTTTCGCTTCGGCTAGTGCAGAGCGCAACTTCTGCCGGCGATCGAGCAGCTCGTGAACTGAGAGGGCCGCCTTGTCGAGCGACTGCAACTCTTCGGTCAGTTTTGAGAAACGCTGGTGCTCCGCATCAAGATGAGACGCGCGCCCCAGCAGTTTTTCGAAACGGCTTATGGTGCCCTGCGTCGACTCGCTCTGGCTGGCGACGTTGTTCAAGTCGGCGACCAGTTCTGTATGCCGTTCTCGTTTGAGCGTCAGCATTTTATCGGCTTGGCGGCTGGCTTCCAGTGCTATCCGGAAGGTCTCTATGTCCTCCTGGTGGCGCGACATTTCAGCTTGCAATTCTTGCGCCGCTGCTGCCACCGCCTGCAGTTCGTCCGTGAGGCGAGCACGTTCTCGCTCACTTTCGACCACGTCGGGCAAAGTCGACTGCAGCTTTTCAATTTGAGCCTTGCGCAGGCGTGCCTCGTCCCGAGCCGCCTCTTGCAAGCGATCGAAGTATTTCAGTCCCAGTATCTCCGCCAGGACATCTTTGCGTTCGCCCGCGGATTTTTGTGTGAATTCATCCGCACGTCCTTGCCGCAGATAGACACTATTTATGAATGTGTCGTATTGCATCTTGAGGAGGTCGTTGATGCGCTGCTGGGTTTCTTTCATGCTGGCGGCGGTAAGGCTCACCCAGCGTTCGGACGGCGCGGTTTCTGTTGCCTGCCGGTCGGAGGCGGCAGCGGCAGGTTTCTTCGCTTTTGCAGAATTTGACGAACCGACGCTGCGCATGGGATTGACGCCATCGCGGCGGTGCGAAGACTCGCTGGTCTCTTGCCCGGGCTGTTGCAGCATTTGCAGTTCGAGCGTGCCGCGGGAGACGAGCTTGCCGCCGGGGCGCGGTGCATTGCGACTGCGCGAACGGCGGACACGATAGACCTGTCCGTTGAGAGAAAAGCGAACGTCGACCCACATCTCAGTCTGCCCGAGGCGAATCAGTTCGTCGGAGGTGCCGCGGGCATTTTCCCAGAATGCCCAGGTGACGGCATCGAGGATGGCAGATTTTCCGGCACCATTTCTCCCTGTCAAGCACGCAATGTGAACCGTACGCCAGTCCAGATTTGCGTCGGCGTAGCTCATGAAGTTATGCAGCTTGATGGAGTTGAGGATCAAATTGGTATCAGTGGAGCTGCCTCTCTAATAGATGTTCTATCTCTTAATACGTTCCACGCCGCCAAAAAGTTCAATTTGGTGATATATCCGCTGGTATATCTTTGGATGCATCGAATTTGGTGTCGTTGGTGCGCTTTGCCGATGTCATAATGGCGAGGCAAATCAAAGCGTAGTCAGGTGCCCGCGATTTCATGAATGCAAGGCAGCAAATAAGAGTCAGTTCAATGACCCTGATTGTCGTTTGTCTTGCCCTGTCCGGCTTCGCTTGCCTGGTTTACGAGGTCACCTGGGCCAAGCTTGTCAGTCAATGGCTGGGTGTCTCGATTCATGGCGTAGCGCTGGTGACCGCCATATTTCTGGGCGGACTGGCTGGTGGAGCCTTGATTGGCGGTGAGCTGGCTGACAAGCGACGCTGGCAGGTGCTGCACGTTTTGCGCGCTTTCGGTGTCTGCCAGCTGGCGGCGGCAATAGTCGCCACGTTAATCCCGGCGGCTGTGCAGCAGGCTGCCGCTCCGGCGCTGGCGGCTGCTTCGCAGGGCAGTTTGGAATCCGGCTATTTGATCAGGGCACTGTCTGCGGTGCTGCTCCTGTCACCACCGGTAGTGTTGCTCGGCGCATCGTTTGCCGCCATTTCGCGAGTGGTTCTTTATGCCACCAGCTCGGAGAAGATGGTGGGCTGGTTTTATGCGCTCAACACTTTCGGCGCTTTTCTGGGTGTGGTCAGTGCCGGATTCTTTCTGCTTCCGCAATTTGGTATCGCCGCCACCAGTGCTACCGCCGCCCTCCTGAACGGCATAGCCGGGGCGATTGCCGTGGCGCTGTCGTTCGCCGGCAAATCCAATCTCGATTTCATCAAGCCGGAGGCGGCCGCGTCTCAAGCCGGTGGACGCGAAGCGGGCGGACGTCGCGAGCGCCCCGACCCGATTGTCGAGGGTGCAAATTTTCGCTGGCTCTGTCTTTATGCGGCCCTCGCCGGCGGCATGAGCCTGATCGCGGAAGTTGTCTGGACTCGCTGGTTTGCGCTGGTTCTGACGTCCTCTATCTATTCTTTTACGACGGTACTGTCGGTGGTGCTGTTGGCATCGGCGGCCGGCAATGCGCTGGCGGCGCGCCTGGCCAGGCGAGGCAACGCCACCTTAATCGCGGCGGCGGCGCTGTTCTGCGGCTCCTGCTATCTGTTGCTGGTTTTGTATTTCGCCGATGAAGTGGTCTGGTCATTCATTGCTTTGCAGCAGGCACTGGGTCAGGTTGCCGGCTCGGTCTTCGCCGCCGGGCTTCTGGCGAGGGTGATTGTCGTTTTGATCTGCTGCTTTTTCCCGGCCCTCTGCATGGGCGCTGTCTTCACCCTGCTCGTCCAGGCGGCCGGCATTCGCGAAGAAGACGTGGCCAGGCGCGTCGGCAAGCTTTATGCCGCCAGTTCACTGGGGGGGCTGATCGGCACTCTGGGCGCGGCTTTTTTCTTGATTCCGGCGCTCAGCCAGATGGTGACCAGCGGTATTCAGGGCGCGTTGATCCTGACTGTGGTAGTGCTGTCTTTGATGGCGATGGGCACTTTCTGGACCTGGGTGAAAGACCATTCCAGCGACCGAGGCACCGCCGTCATCGTCACAGGCGCCGCCGGGTTTGTGGTTTTGGGTATCCTGCTCGATCTTCTGCTCTTTCCGCCTGCATGGAACAAGAAGCTGATGTCCTCGGGCGCGTCCTTTTTTGCCGCCGGGGAGTTGGCCAAACTGGACCGCGATTCCTTTTTCAACACGGTCGGCAAAGACTCGCCCGGCTCCGACGAGCTGATTTTCTACCGTGAAGGTCTCAACTCGACGGTGACGGTCAGCCGCAGCAAAGCCAACAACATTGTCTATCTGCGCAATGATGGAAAAGTGGAGGCGGCGGTACCTATAGACAGCAAAGAACCGGCGCCCGGTGCCGATGTCAAAACGCAGCTCTCGCTGGGCTTCGTACCTATGCTCTTGCATAAGACTGATGCTGTGGATGCACTTTTGATCGGTTACGGCAGTGGTACTACAGCCAGTGCCATGGCCGCTTTTCCGTCGCTCACGCCAACGGCGATGTGCTGAGCAAGAAGACGGTCAACGTGATCACATCGGATGCACGTTATGAGTTGATGTCTTCCAAGAAGCAATATGACGTGCTTGTTTCCCAACCAGCCGATCCCTGGTTGCCTGGCTCGTCCGGCCTTTTTACGCGCGAGTTCTGGCAGACGGCGCGCCAGCGGCTTAAGCCGGATGGTGTCATCTGCCAGTGGGTGCAGCTATATTCCATTGCCCCCGAGCACTTGCTGATTCTCTGTAAAACCTTTCAGGCAGTGTTTCCCGAGTGCTACATGGTGCACCCGCCCGGAGCCGGCGAAGTGTTGCTGGTGGGAGTTAACGGCAAGGACATAGCGGATGAGCAGACGATTGCCGAGCGAATGTCTGCTTCTCCAAACATCAAGCAGATGCTTGTGACTGCCGGTTGTGACTCACCGCAGACATTGAAGGCATGGACCGTCGAAGACCCGCAGGGCATGCAGCGCCTGGTCAGTGAAAGCAACAGTAAACTCAGCCTTAATACCGATGATCGCTTGTTGACCGAATACGCCTTGCCGACGCTCCTGGCTGAGCCGGAGAAGTTCCTGGAGCGCAACCTGGCTTTGATTGAGAGAAAGCAGTCCACTAAATAGCAGGCTGACAACCTGGAAGGGCTGTACTGGTCAGGCTTTGAGGTCGCGCGCCGCGAGCGAGCCGGCAAGCAATCGGGCTGTCATAATGGCAGCAGATGTTGGATTCAGTTGGATTTCCTGCGCGTCTGCGAGATAATCCCATCTTAGTTAAACCAAAGACACAAGGTTGTAGAGGCCATGAGTTACCGGCTCTTGCTAATCGAAGACAGTCCGACGCAGCTGCTCACCATCAAGCGACAGCTGGAGTCGGAGGGATATGACGTGGTGGCCGCCAAGAACGGCGCCGAAGGGCTGGCACGCGCTTACAACGAGAGTCCTGACCTGATCATCTCCGATGTTGTCATGTCGGGCATAAATGGCTATCAACTCTGCCGTTTGGTCAAGAACGATCCGGACCTCGCGGCGACGCCCGTTGTGCTGTTGACTAAGCTCGATGGCTCCATCGACCGTTTCTGGGGGCTGAAATCGGGTGCCGATCGGTATATTCCTAAGGAGCCTGGTTTCGCCAGACTGATCAAAGAAATTCGCGAACTGCTCGCGGAGAGCACCAATCGCCCGCGCCTGCGTGTGCTGGGTGATCCGCAAAAGGGACCCGGTGCCGACGAAATCAACAATCGCCTGCACCAGTTGCTCGAGCGCCTGCTCTTCGAGGCGACACTGGCTGATGAAGTGCGGCGCATCGGCGAAGACATTGCCGATCTGGAGATCATTGCGGAGAAACTGTTTGTTCTGCTTTCTTCGATTCTCAACTATCAGGCGTGTGCGCTGGTCGTCAGTCACGGTAGCTATTCGGTGATGCTTTGTGATCTGGCCAAGCAAAACCAGGAATCCGCCGTCAAAGCGTACGTGTCGAAAGTGGCATTGCAATTGGGGTTGCCGCCATTCAAAGAAGAAGCCGCCAAAGGCAATCAGATATTCGAGAACGCATTGACCCAGCCCATCGATGCAGGCGGCTTGCGTCTGGGCTTGCTGGTGGTGGTGCCCTGGCCGAACCAGAGCTACAAACCAGGCGACCAGAAAGTGATTCGCCTGGTTTGCGACCAGCTGTCCACCGTTTTGCGCCTATATCTTTCCTATTCGCAGCGTGACGGCTTGCCGGTGCCTACCGGTCCGTAGCCGTTCATTCAACAAAAAAGCCTACTCAGGTCGGTTTCTTCATGCCCTGTTTGCTTTGCCGGGCCGGATTATCTTTGCCGTTGCCGGCGTCGCTCGCGGTTCCGGTATCGGTGGCGGTGGCAGTGCCGCCGCCGCTGTCGCTGGTACCACCTGTAGTGCCACCCTGTTCTTCCGACTGCAGTTCGTCGACTTCGCCTTCCCAGGACATCTGGATGTTGAACGCTACCGGATCGAGCTCGTTAGATTGCGGCTGAACATTTTGCTTGACTTCCGGCATGACAATCTGGGGAACCGTTTCCGGTTCGGGCGGCTTCTGTTCGGGTTCATCTTTGTTGCCGAATCCGGGTCCGCCGAAAAGCTCGGACGATTCGTCGAAGATGTCGGCTGGTGTCAGCCAACCTTCCGAGACGAGTGTGTCGAAGAACGGCACCTTCTCCATGCGCTGCAAATTGATGGCAGTCTGGAACTGGGCGACGGTAATCTTGCCGAAAGTGATCAACTTTTGACCGAGAATGGCGGAATCCAGTTCTTCCTCCGTCAGGAAGCCTGCCGTCAGGAGAAACTGACCGAAGGGCATGTTCGGTTCGGCTTTGTGCATGTCGAGGGCTACCTGCAACTCAGTCGGCTGAATGATGTTGGCGCATTCGAGCAACTCGCCAATCTTGAGGGCAGTGCGTTTGCCGCCGTTCAAGCGACCGCCGCCTTCGGGACCATCCAGCTGGCGCAGTCCCAGACGACGCAAGTCATAGTCTGTACGGGTGACCGGGTCTTTGAGGATGTCGTGGGCGATGCACAGGAAGCGCAGTTGCTCTTTGAAGGCTTTGATTTCGCCGCGTGACACGGACTCGGGCGGCTGTGCCTGGTGAGTGCGTATATGCGAGCGCAAGCGTCTCAAGAAGGACGTGTGGATCACTTCGTAAGTGGAGGTATCGCCCACGCCTAGGGCTTCGTAGAAGTTACCGGCGGCTCCCTCGGCAATGGCGTGCTGGACGACGGGCGCAACAATTTCCGGCACGCGCGTGGCGCCGGAGGTCGTTTTCTGGGGCACTTCGGCAGCCGCTTTGGCTGGCTCGCTGCTGGGTGCGATCGGTACTTTGATTTGAACTTTCGGGGTCTCTTTGGGCGACTCGGTCGTGGGCGCCGGCGGCGGTGAGGATTGTTCGGGAGTGGTATCGTCCTCGGTGTCACCGAAGTCGAGGTAGGAAAGCGGTCCGGCTCCCGGCTCGCTGGGAGGCATAGCCAGGTCGTCGATGTCGGGTTTGCCGGGGGAGTCATCCTCGGAGGGCTCTTGCTCTTCCGAGTCAGGTTGTGATTGAGCCGGCGCTTCCGCTTCCGGTTCTGAGGTCTCTTGCTTCTCCTCTTCTTTTTCGAGCCAGTCTGGAGGTGTCCATGGTTTCCTGACAGGAATTCCGTCTTCGTCAAGCTGAGACTCGGGGGAGGTGGCGCCCTGGGTGTCGGAGTGTTCGACGTGTCCCATGGACTTGGCCGGCAATTCCTCGCCCGGGGCAGGTTGGAAGTCCAGGTGCTTTTCGTCGTCGTCTGTCGAAGTGCCTTCTTCGGACAGTTCGGACTGGCGAAGCAGCGAGTCCTGGGCCAGCATCGTCTCCTGAGCACGCAAGTTGGTAGTCGAGTAGGCGGAGGTGGTCTCCTCTGCCTCTTTGACTTCCAGGTTGATTTCCGGAGTTGCTGCTTCTTGCTGTAGTTTCTCAGACGGTCGGAAGACGACCAGTACGCACTCGGCGCGGGTGACGGCTGCCCGGTGCAAACGGTCGATGGTGGCGGAAATCTGCTTGGAGCGCTCGGTCTGACCGAATTCGTTGGCTTTCGTCGCGGCTTCCCTGGCTTGCAAAATGGCGCACAAATGCGTGTGCGCGAGACCGGCGCCATCGCTGTCGCCTGCCTCAAAGCTTTGCTTGAACGCGGCGGCAAGTACTTTTGCCTCGAGTTCGGCGCGATCTTCAGCTGCTAGATCAAGCGACTGCATGCCCTGCGGTAGTGTCCTCTCAACAATGTCGCGGCAGTTCTAGCGCGACTATTGCCCATCACGACTAAAAAGATTATGCCTTTTCAGACGAGATTTAACACCCATTATTTGATTATGCAGATAAGACTTAAATATGCTTCTGCTTGACAACTTGAAAAGGATCTCATTTAGGCTAAACAAGAGCGTATACGTGATACTTCGGTGAGCGGCCGTGGTACGCGCAGCCGAGCGGAAGTGCGCCTGACACCCTGATATGATCAGACGACCGTTTTGCGAGTCTTTGAAGTTGAGCGAAGACGCTGACATCGCCGCCGCCCTGGAAGACCTCAAGCAGCGAGCGTCTTTGTTGTCAGTGCATCTGGACGAGAAAACTTTGCAACTGATCGGCGAATTTTGTCGCCAGCTGGCTGCCTATAATCAGCACACTAATCTGGTTTCGAAAGCCGATGCACCAAATCTGGTGCAACAGCATATCGCCGATTCACTGAGTCTCGTCGGTCCGATTGCGGACCGACAAAAGATGAACCATCGTCTGGTGGACATCGGCTCCGGCGCCGGTTTTCCGGCGATAATTCTGGCGTTGACGCTGGCTGATTTGCAGGTGGTTTTTATCGAGTCGATCAGCAAGAAGGCAAAATTTTTGCAGCAGGTTTGCGGATATCTGGGATTGGACAATCGCGTTAAAGTTCTGGCTGAGCGCGCTGAAACCTGTGCTCGGCAAAAAGACCTGCGCGACAGTTTTGGCTTTGCTACCGCACGGGCGGTCGGTTCGCTTTCACTGATCAGCGAATTGACTCTGCCGTTTTTGCAGACCGGCGGCTGCTTGCTGGCTCAGAAGTCTCAAAAACAAGCAGATGATGAAATTAGAGAAGCTGCTTCACTTGTCACTGCCCTTGGTGGCAGTATTCGCGAAAAGGTGATACCAAATCCGATGGCAGTCGGGAAGGATGTCGTGATTATCGAAGTAGTAAAAACGCAACCGACCCCGCCGAAATATCCGCGCCAAACAGCGCAGTTAGGCAAAGGACGCTGAGCAGCGTCAGCCTCTCAGGAAACGCTCTCCAGCTGCGAAATCAGCCAGCCTTCCGCTGAAGCTTGCATCTTTGCTTCGGCAGGCGGTGAGTCGCACATCAGCTCCATTAAGCGCCTGCGGCTTCCGAAGACATAGTTGGCGCGGTTGATCAATGCCGTCACGTCCAGATAATCGTGGGCGAAAATCACATTGTCCAGTTTTCGGTACCAGTCGTCGCCGGCCGGCACCACCACATCTGCCACCATCGGACCGATCTCGATCAAGTCTTTGTCGCGTCCCGACCGCGGCGGCCAGACAGTGAACATGGTCTTCATGTCGAAGCCGAGACATTCGACGCGACCGAAATCAGGAGATGGTCCGTCCTCGAATTGAAAACCAATTTCTTTGTAGTGTTGCAGCTCTTCGTTCCAGACTTCCGTCAACACTTCAGAGACGGTGTTGATGTGCGGCTCCAGGCGCCACATTTCGCTGGTCGGTAGGTAAGACAGCGCCGGCTGGAAGTCCCAGTTGTCTTCGACATAACGCACTTCGTACTGATGGGTGTGCGCCCAGGCAGCAGTGAGCACGCCCATCCAGTTGTAGTCGTCCTTGTATACGCGGGCATATTGTTGCTTGAACCAGACTGCCCAGTCTTCAAAATTGTCGTATTGATGCGAGCGCTTGATCAGTCCGTCGCGCCATTCATGCTCATCCGGCAGGGGATCGGGGGCATGGAAAAACTCCGTCCAGTAGGCGGTGACCGCGTTTGGTTCCACCATGTCGGTGTAAGCGACGCCCTCCTGTTCCTGCCACAGCTCTCGGCAGGTTTTCACCGTTTCTTCGCAGCGGCTGTACGGATTGGACTCTTTGAATTTTTCGTCGTGACGAACCCAGTCGATGGCTGACCGAATGAGATACGCTGGATACATCAAACAGAAACCCCTCTTTTCACTTCTTTGAAGAAATTGTACCCAGAGACGGAACTCGTGGCAGCCTGCCTGTCTCTTTGACAAGTCGAGAAAGCAAGTGGATCTTTTCAGCCCATTCCGGATTGCGCTCGCATTCGACGAGCGAGTCATGCATGCGCTGACTCCAGTTTGAATTAGAAGCCAGTCCCGGCTCGTTGTACCGCTCGCTGGTGCCCAGAATGTCGGTAATCATGAACATAGCAAGCCAGCAGGGAGTTTCCAGAAGCGCAGTGACGAACGCGACATGCAGCTCTCTTGTAAAGCTGGTGGGCGGATGCTCCGGATCTAGAGAAAGGAACCGCATCAACCGCTGCACATCCAGCCAGGCTGCATGACCGTCCTGACCGTGCCAGCGGCGCACCAGGTCTTCGTAATATGCTCGCAACGGCGCCAAATCGTGCGTCGCGTATGTTGCCAGGTTGAGCGGATGCAACTCATCCTTTGGTTTGAATTCCTGAGTCTCTTCGTCGCGCTCGAAAATCGGAATGGCAAATCCGGGAATGCCCAGTTTGCGCAGCATCGGCCTGACGTACCAGGGAACGACTCCCAGGTCTTCCGCGACCACGCCCGCCTCGCCGGCCGCTTCTTTGATCATGATCAAAAGCTTTTCGCCGTCAACGGCATTCAGTTCGCCCAGCTCTTTGGGATAGTCTTTGCGCTGAATGAAATGAGGCAGTTCTCCGCCGGTCAATTCCTTGGCTTCTTCCTCGGTGAGGCTGACGAATTCTTCGTTGCGCTCCGGGATCCATGGAAATGCGTATATACGAAAGAAACCCAGCACATGGTCGATGCGGAAGTAGTGGAAGACCTGCGTCAGGAGACCGACGCGCTTGCGCCACCAGGCGAAATTCTCTTTGCGATGGGCGTCCCACTTATAGAGAGGAATGCCCCAGTTTTGCCCCCACTTCACCACGAACTCGCTGTCTTGGAAATAAGGCTCGGGCGGGGCTCCGCCTGACCATTGGAGATCGAATAAGTCGCGCTCGGCCCAGACATCGGCGCTGTAGCGGCTGATGCCGAACGGCAGGTCTCCCATGAGGGCGATACCCAGGCGGTCGGCGTGGGCGCGCACTGAGTCCCACTGTCTGAACGCCACCCACTGCACAAACGCGAAGAAGTCGCGATTTTTCTGCAGGCGACCGTCGCTCTTTTCGTCAAACCATTTTTCAGCGGTGGACAGTGACTGATGTTGGGGCTCCCACCACGGCCAGCAGGCATTGCCCTGATACTCATCCACCAGAAGACGGAAGAGCGTGTAGGGTTGTAGCCAGATGGCATGCTTGGCTTTGAAGTCACGAAACTCGGTGGCGAGCGCATCGGCTCCAACCGTCTCGGTCGCCACGAAAGTCTCGTAGGCTGCCCGCAGCAGTTGCAGCTTCAGCCACTTGACCGTTGCATAATTCACAGCATCGCCGGCGATGGCATTTACCGTCTCCGGCGTCACCAGTTCGTTGTACACCTGGGCCGTCAAACCGGGCACCGCCGATGGTGAAACATCGAGAAGGACGGGGTCGAGAGCCAGAGAGCTGAGGGCGTTATAGGGGCTGTTGTCGCCGCCGGTTTCGTTAATCGGCAAAACTTGCAGCACGGCCAGGCTGTTGCGCGCGCAAAAGTCTAGAGCGTCCTTCATGGCGGTGGTGTCGCCGATGCCCAGATCGTCCTGGCGGCGCAGGGCGAACACCGGTACCAGCATGCCGGCCATTTGCTCTTTCGGATTGATGATGCTCATATTCCCAGTCTCTCGAAGACACGGTCCACATTACGCAGATAGGCAGCCGGATTGAAACATTGTTCGACATCGTCTTGATCGAGATGCTTCATGACCTCGGCATCAGCGAGCAGGTTTATTTTGAAGTTGCCGTCTTTGGTGTTCCAGGCCGCGTGCGCGTTGCGCTGCACCAGGGTGTAAGCATCTTCGCGGCTCATGCCGCCTTTATCCACCAGGCTGAGCAAGACCGCTTGAGAAAAAATGACGCCGCCATATATGTCCATGTTGTCGCGCATGTTGTCGGGGTAGACGACCAGATCTTTGATTACCCGGGTAAAGCGCGCCAGCATGTAATCCAGAAGAATCGTCGAATCAGGCAATATCACGCGCTCCGCCGACGAGTGGCTGATATCGCGTTCGTGCCAGAGTGGAATGTTTTCCAGGGCGACCAGGGCATTGCCGCGCAAAATGCGAGCCAGTCCGGACATGTTTTCGGAGGCAACCGGATTGCGTTTGTGCGGCATCGCCGAAGAACCTTTTTGTCCTTTGCTGAACGGCTCTTCCACTTCCAGTACATCGGTGCGTTGCAAGTGACGGATTTCTGTGGCGAACTTGTCGAGGCTGGTGCCGATCAGCGCCAGAGTAAAGACAAATTGCGCGTGACGATCGCGTTGAATAATTTGAGTCGATACCGGATCTGGTGTCAGTCCCAGTTTTTTGCATAGCAGCACTTCGACATCCGGTGAGATGTTGGAATAGGTGCCGACGGCGCCGCTTACCTGTCCTACCGATATCATATCGGTAGCCTCGGCAAGGCGTTTCTGATGCCGGCGCACTTCTTCCAGCCAGACCGCAAGTTTAAATCCGAATGTAATCGGTTCAGCATGAATGCCGTGCGAGCGGCCGACCATGACTGTGTGCTTGTGCTTGCGCGCCTGCTCCAGGATGGCCGCGTGCAGAGCCTCCAGATCTTGCTCCAGGATCAAACTGGACCGTCTCAGCTGCAATGCCAGAGCTGTGTCGATCACATCGGAGGAAGTCATGCCCAGATGCACGTAGCGTGAATTCTCACCGACGTTTTCCGCTACGTTCGTCAAGAACGCAATCACGTCGTGTTTGACTTCTTCTTCGATTTCGAGAATACGCTTAACGTCGAATTTTGCTTTTGCGACGATGTCAGGAACGACTTCTCTCGGAATCAATCCGAGTTCTGCTTGTGCCTCGCAGACTGCGATTTCTACATCAAGCCAGGTGCGAAACTTGGATTCGTCCGACCAGAGGGCGCCCATCTCAGGTCGTGTGTACCTGCTTATCACTTATGACTCCTGATTAACATGCGTGCGCTAATGCGTCTGGGACAGGTCTGCGCGGAGAAGCTATTTTACAGGAATGATCTGGCGCAGACGCCGTTGCGCTTCCTTCTGTAAAATGTGCATATAACCAAAAGGTATTCAAGCAATGAAGATTCTCGTGCCGCTCGACATCGTCCATCCCGCTGACGGCACCGTCGATGTCCTGGCGTCCGTCACCCGCCTCAAAGAAGCAGAGGTCCGACTTCTTTATGTCCGGGAAGCGCTGCCTTCTTATGAGGCCGTCATCGGAGCCGAGGCAGACTTCAATGACGACTGGAATCACAAAGTCGAGTCGCAAGCGCGCACATTCTTGAGCAAAGTCGAAGAGCAACTGAAGCCTCTGTCCGGCAAGGTCTCTTCCGAGATAGTCAGCGGTTCGCCGGCGATGATGATCGAAACGGTCGCCCGAGATGAACAATGCGACATCACGGCTTTGACGCCTGGTCACAAAAATATCGTCGAGAAGTTTTTGGTTGGCAGTGTCACCAGTAAAGTCGTAAAGCATGGTCCGGGAACCATCTTGATTTGCCGCCCGCCACGAGCCGGCGAGTATCAAAATGTCGTCATCGGTATTGATGGATCTGAAAACAGCAAATATGCCATCATGCGCGCCATCGAGCTGTTCCGGCTACGCGAGGAGAACGTACGCATCACCCTGGTTCACGCAGTCGACGTTGCTGATGCATTGAAGATGGTCAGTCCTGCTGAGTTTATCGGGCAGGTCGTGAACAATCTGCTGCTCGAGGGAGAAACATTCTTAGCCGACGCCAAGCGCATTCTCGCAGAGAACGACTTCAAGAAAGTCGACGTGGTGCTCAAGGAAGGCGATCCGACCACCATCATGATTGAGGTAGCCAGAGCATTGCCGGCTGATCTGATTATCATCGGCGCGCAGGGGCATTCAGCTATTCAGCACTTTTTGCTGGGCAGCGTGTCGCATCGCATAGCCGTACACGCACCATGCACGGTGGCAGTCGTGAAACCGGAAAAAGCGAGATGAAGACACGCTTTTTGACCATCGTGCTCGGCGGGTGCTGTCTGCTCCTCAGTGGCGGATTTTCGCCCTCAACGGCAGCCACCGAGATAGACGATGCTGCCGACCTGGCCACTCAACAGCAGCAAGAAAAGCAGGTGCTGGAAGAGATGCGTCAGGAGATGTCGGAGATTACCGGCACTCTCAACCAGGGAGCGCAACAGCTCAACTTGCTTCAGCAAAAGGTGGAAGCGAGCAAGCGTGTGCGCGAGCAATATTTGATTGCGAAGGAGGCGAGCTGGGAAATTTTGCCGGGAACGACTTTGAACGCGCTCACTTATAACGGGCAGGTGCCGGGTCCGGTGATCCGTGTCAAAGAGGGCGAGTTGCTGAAGATTACTTTGACCAATCAGCTGAAAGTGCCGACCAGCTTGCTCTTTCACGGCATGTCACTGCCGCAGACGGCCGGTGGATTGCCGCGCCAGGGTGAGGGACTGGTGGCACCGGGGGCGTCGTACGTCTACCAATTTTTCGCCGACCGCCCGGGCACCTACTGGTATCATCCGCAGGTGCCGCATCTGGAGCAGCTGCCCAGAGGCATGTACGGCGCGGTGATCGTGGAACCGACACGATTGCCCAAGACGTATGAGCGTGACATTGCCATCGTATTTGGTGAGTGTCAGGCGGGTGATCCGCGCTCGGCAAAACACCCCGCGTACTTTTTGACTAACGGGAAAACAGCCTCCGGTGCTCAGCCACTCGAACTAAAACGCGGAGAGCGCGTGCGCCTGCGCATGATCAATGCATCGCAAGCATCGATTCCTTTGTTTCTTACCGGGCACCGCATGGAGATCATGTCGATCAACGGTTCAGACTCTCTGGAGCCCCACGTGATGCGCGACACGCTGACCCTGCAACCTGGCGATCGGGTGGATGCCGAGGTGGTGGCTAACAACCCGGGCGTCTGGTCGCTGGCTTCACTAATACCCAGCCAGAACCAGATCGACGGTAAGTTTCCGGGCGGCATTGCCACCGTGGTTCGCTATACCGAACTCTCGCAAAAATAACTACATTGCTTCGCGCAGCTGCTCCAGCTGGATCTTCACCTTTTCCCTGGTCAGTCCTGTGTGGCTGCAGAAAGCGTCCCAACCTATATCGATAACCTCTTCCCAGTACTCGTAGTAAACCTGGGAATTAAGATATCCAAGCCCCTGCTCCAGAGAAAAATCTGCCAGGATAGCTTTAGCCATATCGTGTTGAACGAGATGCTGCACATCGAACCACTGCTCTTCCAAAGCCAACTCAAAAAGAGTGGCCAGGAAAATCGGCTGGCGATATCGGGTTTCTGCAAGCTCACGTAGCCGGTCATGCATCAGCGTGCGTTTACCTCTCCCATGCAGGCTCGCTTATCAATAAGGTAGCATAAAGTTTTGTTAACTGGTGGAGCATTTTAGAAATACCATATCTGGTGGCGCGAATATGAAGTGTATGCGCAGACAGCTCCCAATAATATTCACTGTGGCTGGCTTTTCGGTCTTGGCGTTTCTTTGCAAATATTCAGCGCCTGCTTTTGCACAGGCAGTTTCTGAGGGGCCGAGCGCTGTCGAAATCTTGCGAGACCTGGAGCAGCGCGCTGGATTGCAGCCGCCTCCGTATGTTTCGGTGGTGCAGCGAATTGCCGTTCTGGAGCAGAAGTATTTCGGCACAGAAAGACCCGGCTCGGTTGTCCAGCGCCTGGAGGCGCTGAAACTGGCGGCGAGCGGCACTGCCATTCAGTCGATTCCGGCAGATCAGGTGCACACCTGTTCGTTGCACACGCTCTCGCTGGGCGATGCCCTGCCGCTGGTGAGCGGGCAGCCGCCCAATTATGTACGCGTCGATGCTCCCGGCTTCCCGGTCGCCGCCAACGATTACTACGGCGATGTTTTCAAAAGCAGCCAGCAAAAGGTCGTGCGTTTCAAATCAATGCCGATTACTGTGTATATAACTCCCTATCCGGATGCCGGTTTCATGCATTGCGTCAGGCGTTCGTTCGACACCTGGGAAGCGGTCTCGGACGGGCTGGTGAAGTTTACAGAAGTGCAAAGTGCCAAGGATGCCCGCATACAAGTAGTCTGGAAGCGGCTGGGGCAACGCGGAGACATTGTCGGCTGCACCCTCGGCGCTCAGACAATTATGAAATACAAAGACCGCGGCAACGGCAATCTCTCCTTCGTGGGGGTCAGCGGCGTGCCCGTGCCGGTCTATATTCCGCGCTTCGGACCGAAGTATGTGGTGCCACCACAAGTGATCGAGGTCAATCTCGACCTGATTATGTCCCGCGATCCGACCAAGCGCTATCGGCTGCTGGAGAACATCTCCACGCATGAGCTTGGGCACGCGCTGGGACTGCTAGGGCACAGTCCCTTCAAAGCCGACATGATGAACGAAATAACCGATGAGCATTCACGGGTATCGCAGAGGGACGTAAATACTCTCATTCAGCTCTACAGTAAAAAGTGCGACGTGCCGCTTTAGTTTCTTTGCGACTACCAGGCGTATGGGCGTACGCCATACTGGCTGCGCAACTGTGCGTCTAACTGTTTGACGCCGGCTTCCAACTGCTCCAGCTGCATCTTGCGAGGCATAAGCGATGCGGCGATGGGATTACCGGCTTGATCTGTGGCCAGCACATTGGATTGCACCTTCAAGTAGTCCGAGAACAACCCACGCGCGGTCACGAAATACTGGTAGTAGCCCTTCTGTAATTGCAGGGTCTGGGGCAGAGATTGCAGACCGCGCAAGGAAGCGCCTGCCTTGTCGTAGCGCGCGACCATCTGTCCGAGCAAGTTCTGCGCGGCGACCTTTTCCGGTCCCGGGATGAACATCGAGAGCTTGCTCGACAATAGCTTGTCTGAGTACGCCTTCTCCTGTGGGCTCATCTGGGCGCCATGGCGAATTTGATCGTACGCAGCGAACCACTGCCCGATGCGAGCTTGATCCTGAGGGGATGCGGCTGGCTGGGCTTGCATCGCCGGCTGCCCGCCACCCATCTGGGGGGTGTTAGCCGGATAAGTGCTGCTGTAAGTGTTGCTCGGGTCCGGCTGAGGCCAGCCGGGTGGAGCGTTGTAGGTCTTTGGCGCTTGCTGATAGCCGCCACCGCCCTGCCAGTCTTGTGCGAAGGCTGGCATGACGCCCATTGCAGGCACGAAAAGGGCTGTTATTGCCAGGAGAAGCCGGTTGGTTTGCATACCGTACCCTTCAGGTAACTATCTAATTCTACTTGGTCCGAGGCTGTGGATTGTCTAGTAACCCGCTGGGTCGGGTATGCTTTAGGCATCTGGCAGACCGCCAAACGTCATCAGTATCGGTTGACGCCGGAAGGTTGCCATTGTTTCTTGGGGATACCTTTTCATGACCATTCTGGTTGCAGTCAAGAAAAACGGGCGGGTGTATCTTGGCGCCGATCGCATTACGACGTTCGGCAACGAATACACGACGGAACTCCTCAATGGCACCAAGATAATCAAACTAAAGCATGCGTATCTCGCCACCAGCGGATACACGCTCATGGATAACGTCATTGAGCACCTGCATTCCGTCAATCACAAAATGATGGATAACACCTTCAAGACTCGCTCTGAGGTGTTCTCGTTTTTTCTCGAGTTGTATGCGGAATTGAAGAAAGCCTACACGCTCGTTGACACCGGCAAAGACACCTACGCCGGCATTTACAACATATTTTTCATCGTCACGCCGACCAGCATTTATGGCATTGCCAACAATATGAGTGTGCACGAGTACCCGCAGTACGCCACCAAAGGCGCGGGATCTGATTATTCGCTCGGCGCGCTGTATGCCACGTATGACACCATAGATGATGGCTACGAACTGGTGCGCACAGCGCTGGAAGCAGCCTGCAATTTCTCGTTGTACTGCCGCGAACCGCTGGACATCATCGAAGTAAAACGCGAAGACTTCGGCAAGCCGGTCAAAGGATATAAAGATCACTCCAAAGCGATGCGCACTCTGGAGAAACGCAAAACGCCCGGCAATCTTTTGGAAGTGGTGAAAACGGTGAGTAGCACTGCCAGTGCGACGAACGGAACAAATGGCAGCACACCCATATCGCGTTTCAAGTCAAAGGCGACCGCTCCGAAGGTGAAAGCAAGTGCATCGAAGACGAAAGCGGCTGCACTAAAGGTGAAAGCACGTGCACCCAAGGCTGCGAAGCCAAGTAAGAAATCAACTGGAACCAAGCGCACGGCCGAGAAGAAGAAATCAGCTCGCCGTTAGGTCTCAGGTGAGTTATCAAGTGTTCAACGGCGAGGTTTCGCTCTCGTGCGCGGCCTGCTCTTATCCGCATCGACCAAACAGGAACTGAATGCACGCCAGGCTTTCGATCGCTTCACCCCGTCGAGTTAGCTCAGATGAACAGCTTCTGCAGGTCTTGTGCGAAGCGCGGGTAAGAAACTGCTACGCAGTCGACGTCATCGATTTCCACCGGCGTCGTACACATCAAATTGGCGACGATGCCGGTCATCGCCATGCGGTGATCGCCGAAAGTCTCCCACTTGGAGCCGCCGGACAGCGAGCCGCCTCTGCCGATGATTTCGAAACCGTCTTTGAATTCGGTGATCTCGGCGCCGGCTCGTCTGAGGTTCCCAACGATTGCGGCTAGGCGGTCGCTTTCCTTGACTCGCAATTCTTCCGCATCTCTGACGACGAACGAGCCGCTGCAAACAGCGCCTGCCAGAGCCAAAATCGGAATCTCGTCGATGCCGGTGGCGATTCTGGTGCCGTCGATTCTGGCTCCATTCGGGTAGCGATCGTATTGCACTCGAATGTCGGCAACCGGTTCGCCCGTCGGGTGTTCTTTGCGATTAATTTCTACATTCATCCCCATCGATGCCAGGACATCCACAATCAGCATGCGGCCTGGGTTTATACCGACATTGGTGAGCAGCAGTTGTGAGCCGTGCAGGCAGCCCGCCGCCACCATAAAGAATGCCGCCGACGAAATATCGCCAGGCACCTGCACCGAATATGGTGCCAAGGGCTGCGACAGTTTCTTCACTGAAACAGTCTGGTCCTTTTCTTCGAACGGCAGCCCCATGAAGGAGAAAAACTTGGTTGTATGGTCGCGCACAGGCTTAGGCAGTTTGACGCTGGTTTCGCCTTCCGCTTGTAGCCCGGCCAGCAAAATAGCTGTCTGCACTTGCGCTGACGCCACCGGCAGAACGAAATGTTGTCCCTGCAGCTTGCCACCCTCGATGGTGAAAGGTGGGTGGTCCTGTTTCTCGTTATAAGAGATCTGCGCCCCCATGGTTTTCAGGGGATTGAGAACCCTGCCCATCGGGCGCCCCCGCAGCGAATCGTCGCCGTCAAAAGTGGAGGCAAAGGGCTGCCCGGCAGCAAGACCCGCCAGCAGCCTGATGGTGGTGCCGCTGTTGCCGGCATCGAGCGTCTCTTCTGAAGCCTGCAGGCGTTTTAAGCCCGGGCTGACAACTGTGCATTCAGAGCCGTCGGCTGAAAAAGTCGTCTTCAGACCGAGCGACTCCAGGCAACGCGCGGTTGAGCGCACGTCTTCTGCAGGCGATAAATGCTGGACTTTGCACTCACCTTCCGTGAAGGCGGCGAACATGAGCGCGCGATGCGATATGGACTTATCGCCGGGAACGCGCAACTCGCCTCGCAGAAGCGGTCTTTCTGTGGATTGCGTCATTACATCACATCCTGCGTGCGACTGCGCACCGCAATGACGTCATATTGTAAGATGTAGCGCGTTGCCGACCCAGCCAATTGAATTTGCATGTTGCGGTTTTTAACATCCGGAGAGTCACACGGACCAGCGTTGATCGCCATTTTAGATGGCGTGCCGGCCGGATTGCAGATTGATATTGCCGCTGTCAATGCGGAACTGGCGCGCCGGCAGCAAGGCTACGGACGCGGCGCTCGCCAGAAGATCGAGACCGACACCGCCGAAATCATGGGCGGCGTCCGCCATGGTATTACATCTGGTGCACCGATCTCGATCATGGTGCGCAATCGCGATCACAACAACTGGTTGCATGTTATGTCGATCACTCAGGTGATGGCTGACGATCCGGCTGTGGCGGAGCAGATTGAGAAAAAGAAGATTGGTCGGTTTCGTCCCGGACATGCGGACCTGGCTGGTACTTTGAAGTTTCGTCAGCGCGATATCCGCGATGTTCTGGAAAGGGCCAGCGCCCGCGAGACCGCCGCGCGCGTAGCGGTGGGAGCGATCTGCGAACAGATACTGCAGCAGTTCGACGTGCGGGTGGTCAGTCATGTAGTGCAAGTCGGCTCGATCAGATCTTCTCAGTCCAGCGAAGACCTGCCGATGGACGAGCTGAGAAAGCGCGTCGCCGCCTCCGATATGTTCTGCGTCGACGAAGCCGCCGAAACAAAAATGAAGGATCTGATTAAAGAAACCTGGCAGCAGGGCGACACCATTGGCGGTGTGGTCGAAGTGATCGCTGAAGGGTTACCGGTCGGACTGGGCAGCTACACCCAGTGGGATGAGAAACTCGACGGTCAACTGGCGCAGCTGGTCATGAGCGTGCATGCTATCAAAGCTGTGGAGATCGGTGACGGTTTCGAAAACGTCAACAGTCCCGGTTCCGAGGTTCACGACGCCATCTATCCCGCGTCAGAGCAGCTGCCATTTATGCGCAAGACTAACAAAGCGGGTGGGCTGGAAGGCGGCATGACTAATGGCAGCCGCGTCAAAGTGCGCGCTTACATGAAACCGATTCCGACATTGATCAAAGGACTGCCCTCCGTAAGCTTCCCGCAGTTCGACGCCCAGCAAGCGCACTACGAGCGCTCTGACGTGTGCGCGGTGCCGGCTGCCTCGGTGGTCGTGAAGGCGATGGTGTCATTCGGGTTGACCCGGGCTCTGCTCAACAAGTTCGGCAGCGACACCATGCCGGACATTTCCGCCGCTATCAGTTCTTATCGCGAATTCTGCCGCGAGGCGCCCGCCCGTTTTGCAGCTTCGCTTGCTACCAGCGCGACCCCCGACATGGAGCTGGAATGAGCAATGCGCCGACACTCTCAGTCGCTTCATAAGACGCCGCTTCTGACGTTTCTTTCCAAAGTAGACGTGAGCAACACGACGCGCATCGACTTGGGAGTCAATGCGCGCGCCAACATCCCCAGCGCTCTCAAGCAGCTGGGCGCCGGCAGCCGGGTCCTGGTCCTCACGCAGCGCGAAATTGCCATCGACTGGCTGGACGACATCGTCAAGCCGCTGGAAGCCGCCTCCTTTTCGGTGGACGTGATGGAGTTGCCGACCGGCGAAGCCTGCAAGTCGCAGACTCAGTTGATTCAGATCTGGGAGCAGTTGCAAAAGCGCTCGTTTCAGCGCTCCGATACGCTTCTGGCATTGGGCGGCGGCGCGGTTACTGATGTCGCCGGCTTCGCAGCGTCCACCTATCTGCGCGGACTGACACTATGCCTGGTGCCCAGTACGTTGCTGGCGCAGGTCGATGCATCAATCGGCGGCAAGACCGGCATCAATTTAGACGCGGGCAAAAACCTGGCCGGCACCTTCTACTTCCCGCAGCTGGTGACCGTCGATCAGGAGTTGCTCGCTTCGCTGCCAGACCGTGACTTCACATCCGGCATTGGAGAGATCATCAAATACGCGATGATCGAGAAGACGGTGGCCGAAGAATCCGAGTACGCAGCTGGTCCGCGCAGCATGTTTCAGCTGTTGCAGCAAATGGCGCCGGAGCTGTCTTTCGAACATCCGGCGATGGGCAACATCATAGCTGCCAGCATCAAGATGAAACTGGCAGTTGTTGCTCGCGATCCATATGAAAAGCGACTTCGACGTATTCTCAATCTCGGGCACACCTTCGGGCATGCTATCGAGAAGGTCAGCAAATATAGCTGGACTCACGGCGAAGCTGTGGCGGTGGGCTTATTGTTTGCCATGCAGGTATCGCGCCGTCTCGGCAAGGTGGACGATGCGCAGATCGAGGTCGTGCGCACGTTGCTTTCACAGTGCAAATTGCCGGTTGGGCTGTCTGCCGACCTGGACCGCGCCGCGCTTTTCGACGCCATGGCATACGACAAGAAACGCGCCGGGCAATCAATTCGCTTTGTGCTGCCGCTCAGAGAACTCGGTACTGCCGATGTCGACTCGGAAATTTCTTTAGATGAACTTCGTCACTGTGTTGAGGACTTTCAATGAACGTGATTGCCTTCCAGGGTGCGCCGGGAGCATTCAGCCATCAAGCAGCCATCAAGCTGGGTGAGGGCATGAATGAGCCTTACGAATTGCTCTCGCAAGACTCATTCGAGAAGGTCTTCAAGCTGGTGGCAGGCGGCGGTCATCTTGGTGCGGTGCCGCTGGAAAACTCGTCGGTCGGATCTATTGTCGCCAACTACGACTCGCTCTGGAACGAGCCTGTATTCATGATTGCCGAGACCTACATCCCGATTCATCACCAGTTGATTGCCATCGAGGGAACGGACATCAACGAGATCACCGAGGTCTACTCGCATCCGGTGGCGCTCGACCAGTGCCGGAAGTTGTTCAAAGAATTTCCCCATATGAAACCTCGGGTGCACTGGGACACGAGCGGTTCGGCGCTCTATGTGCGGGATCAGGGCAAGCGAAGCAATGCCGCCATCGCCAGCGAAATGGCGGCGCGCGAAGCCGGACTGTCGATCATTCGCACCAATGTGGAAGACCACTCCAGCAACACCACGCGGTTCGGACTGATTACGGCCAACAAGAAACTGCGCATGCACGAAGGTCCGCACAAGTTGTCGTGTGCGTTTGAGCTGGAACATACATCGGGCAGCCTGGCGCAGTTGCTGACTCGCATCGCCGCAGTGGGCGCCAATTTGTCCAAAATAGAATCACGACCGATTCCGCAAACCCCGTGGCACTACCGATTTTTCCTCGATGTCGAGGTGTTGGACGGCAAGCAGGAAGACGCCGTCATCGATGCTTTGCAGGGAGCGGCAAAAGCCAAGGTGCTGGGCTGCTATGTGAAAGCCCTGGAAGTGAGCGGCGTCTCGGCATAGCCATACGGACGGTGACTACTTTGCGTCGGGGCTGGGGTTGTCCAGGAACGCGCAGACGCAAATATAGATCCAAGCCGGGGTGAACCAGCCGGCGAACAGGTTTATCAAAATGATGCGCAGCTTGTCATGTTTCTTCCTGAAAAGCCCCACGATGGAGGGCAGGAAGAAAGTCAGGAACGAGAAAATCATCGGCAGCCCAAAGAAAAGGAAGAGCAGGACGAAACCCAGTATCGTGTTACCGGTATCTGATGACTGCACGGATATTCTCCAATCGTTCGACCATTGAATTATACTTACCCGATATGAAACTATTCGCAGTTCTCGCCCTTATTTTGTTCGTCGTCTTCCATACCGGCACCGGCTGTGCGTGGAGCCAGGACAGCGACTCGTCGTCGAGTTACAGCGACTCCTCATCGACCGACAGCTCCTCTTCCAGCGATGATAGTTCGTCTTCGAGCGATGCCGGTTCCTCATCCAGCGATGACAGTTCGTCTTCGAGCGATGCCGGTTCTTCATCCAGCGATGACAGTTCGTCCGGCGATAGCTCGGCTGCGAGCGAATCAGGATCGAGTGATAAGAAGGACAATCTCGCCAATCTGGAGGCGCTGGTCAACATAATGGGCGCCTGGGGGATGGGCGCCGGCATTGTGACTTCGTGCAGCTTATTCCTGAGCGGGGTGATTATCATAGGGTTGCGCAAGACCAAGCGCTGGCTGGGCGGCATTCTTATAGGCTGGAGCTTCTTCTCTTTCGGCGGTGCCATCATGTGCCCCGCAATTCTCAACTGGATAATGGCGAGCGCCAAAGACGCCAACCTATTCTCCTAGTACGCGCATGCCAAAGAAAACCAGCACACCAGTCTCACGCAAGACTCAGGCAAAGCCGTCAGCCAAGCCTTTGCCCGCTTCAGGCAAACCGGTGTTTGAGCGCGTCTACGAGATCGTTATGCAGATTCCGCGGGGACGAGTTTTGACCTACGGGGTGATCTCAGATATGTTGGGCGGGCGACTGACCGCTCAGGGTGTTGGCTGGGCGCTGAAAGCGCTGCCGGACGGTTCGGTTAAGGTGACAGCTAAGGTGACAGCCAAGGGTGCCGGGCGCGGCAAAACCACTGTGAAGAAACCAGCCAGCGGGACTGCGGCGACCAAAGGAAAGGAGCCCGGCAAGTACTCCTCTCAGACTGTGCCCTGGCAGCGGGTCATAAATTCCCGCGGCACGACCAGCACGTTCAAAGTCGGCATGCCACCCGACCTGCAGCGCGAAATTCTTGAAAAGGAAGGCGTTAGGTTCGACGACGAAGGCAAGGTCGACCTGAAGAAATACCTCTGGGTGGCAGGTCTGCGGGACCTGAGCTAGCTCCCATTGCTTTGAAAGCCCGGGCGAAACTTTTCGCCACACCCCGTGTATCAGTAGGTGGAAGCAGCGGGAGCGCTTCTGCATACATGACGGGAGGGACAAGATGAAAGGATTGAACAAGCGGCTACTGGTGGGGGCAATGGCTTTGACGGTGCCGCTGGGATTGATTGCCGCGGATCTTTCGATGGCGGCTGATGACGAAACCGTCAGCAACGCCCAGCTGGCTCAAGCTCAATCGAAGGATCCACTGATAGACTCGGAGTTCGAGAATGCCGTGCGCGTGATTATTACCAAGCGCTTCTGCAATCGCATCGATGCCACTGATGAACAGCGCGCCAAACTAACCGCGCTTTTCAAGGACACCATGCAGGAAACGCGTCCGCTGCGCGAACAGTTTCGCCGCAAGCTGCTCGACGTTTCTTCGCTGATGGCCAGTTCATCCGCGACGGACGATCAGATCAAGACGGAAATCCAGTCGGCGCGCGCGTTGCGACAGCAACTCATGGACAAGCGCATCGATACGGCGCTGGCGGTGCGCAAAATACTGACACCGGAGCAGCGCGAAAAGATTCACAACCGCATCAGCGAGATCATCTCCGGTAATTTTAAGCCGAAGCGCTTGGGATGGATCATGCAAAAACTGTCGGTAGCTGACAACGAGATCTAGGTGTGCACTGGTGCTGGTAGATGCCGATTGGACTGACAAAAGAAGCGCAAGTGTTTAAGATGGTGACCATGAAACAGGGGACGCCACTCGAGCAATGCGAAGACGGAACGCTGGTTTCCATGACCTTGTCCGGCAACGGCAAGGCCTACGAGACGCTTTTGCGGCGCTACCAAAAACTGGTCTACAACGTACTGTTTCAAATGCTGCAAAACCATGATACCGCGGCTGATGTCACGCAAGAGACGTTCATCCGCGCGTATCGCGGTTTGTCAGGCTTTCGCCAGAGCGCGAGGTTCAAACCATGGTTGTTGAAGATTGCCACCAATGCCGGTCTCAATCAAATCAGACAATCGAAGATTCGCGAGTTCGAGTCGCTGGATGCTGTGCTCGACGAGAATCCGGCGGTGGAGCCGGCGAGCCGCGAAAACCTCGAAGAAGAGCTGGATCGGCGCTTTTCGCATGTGATGCTTGCCGATGCTCTGCGTGCGATATCTCCGCACAACCGGCACGTATTCGTACTGCGCTACCAACACGATTTGACGTACGCTGAGATCTCCGACATCGTCGATGAGCCGGAGACGACCGTCAAATCAACGTTGCACAGGGTAAGAGAGAAACTGAGAAAAATACTGTCGGAGAAGATACAGACTTGAGTCGAGTCAAGGTTCGAGGGGGTTCGTATGGAAGATCAAACACAATCAGGAGAAGAGTGCACGCGCTACCGGTATGCGTTTGACGAATGCCGCGATGAGGCGTGGGCAGATGAGCACAAGCGTGGCTGCCCGGCATGCAACGCGTGGACCGCGCAATCGGTGCAGATAATGGATCTGGCTGCGGACATGCCGCAGTTTGATGTTTCGGAAGCGCTCACCCAACGCATTCTCAACGCCGTCGAATTGGAGCGTGCGGTGTCGCCACAGCGCGTGCCGTTGTACATCTGGCCGTCAGCGGTGCTGATGGCGGGGCTTCTGTTGACTGCGGTGCCGTACGAGACCATGGATGGCTTGCTGTCCTGGGTCTGCGGAATTGGTGCATTGGGAGTGGTGCAGTTTCTCGTGAGCACCAAATCAGGAGAGCAGGCGACAGTTTGATAACGATGACGAAACGGTTTCTCCTCTCGCTATTCATGTTTCTCGCGCTGTCCCTGGCGGCGCTGACGACGCCGCCCAGTTTTGCGCAGACCGCGCCAGCCGAGCCCGCTTCCGCCACTCAAGACGCGCCGCCGACCGCAGCCGCCCCGCCCGCCAGTCCGGTGATTCAATCTGCGCCATCATCCGTGCGCAACTTGTTTTACGCGTATCTCGGTGAACAGCCGGAGTCGTCAGCGGGACCGGTGGAGACCCTTGTCGTGGAGAAGATGTTTCCCGGCAAAACAATCGAGCAAACGCCTTTCGGGATGCAGAAGTACCGCCCGATGCTGCAACTTCGCTACTGGGCGAATCAACGGCAGCACTTTTTGCCGGCATTTGCTTTTTGCCTGGGCGCAGCGTCCATTCTCTGGATCCCTTTTGGGAAGAAACTCGAAGCAGCCGCTTCCATCAGCCGCAGCCGTTTCTGGCGTTCGTTGTTTGTAGGTGTCATGGTCTCGATGGTGACGCTGTTTCTCGCCAAACTATTTTTCGTTTCAGGCGTCGGTTGGCCGGCCGGCATCCTTACTATCGCAATTCTTCAACTAGCCATGACCGGTGGTCTCGTCGTCATGACCAATATCATCGGCGAAGCAATTGCACGCGTACTGCGCCTCACGCATATCGGATTCATAGCCGAGCGCCCCGTCGTCCAGCGCGGCGTTTTTCTAATTCTTGGCTCGGTCATCCTGGCCGGCATCATCCTCATACCGGGACCCGGCAAGCTGCCTCCGATCGGCACGCGTTTGATTATGCTCTTCGCGCTGGTTGGACTGGGTGCGCTCTACAAATCGCACTTCAAGCGCTAATCGAGCAAAATCCGCGCAGCTTTGAACGCCGTAGCAATTGCATTCTTGTCGCCATTCTCAATGGCGGCGCGTAAAGAAACCAGCTGCGCCACCAATCCATCGACGGTGGCGACGACTTCGGACGAGTTGTCCAGCAGTATTTCCGTCCACAATTCATGCGGGCTGGCCATCAACCGCGACAACGACTGGAAGCTGGGTCCCGCCGTCGCGCGCAGCACGGAAAGTTTCTCCTCAGAGAGTTCTTCGACCAGACTGGCACCGAGCGCGGTGGCGACCAGTTGAACAATATGACTGATGCGGGCTGCGACTTCGTCGTGAGTGCGGGCGTCCATGACGTGCACGGCAAGACCCATCGCGTTGAGCCATCGAGACAACCGCAAGACAGAGAGTTCAGATGATTTGCTGGTGGGGGTCAGGCAGAAGGTCTTGCCGGCGACAACTACATCGCGCGAGCCGGCGAGTCCGCTTTTTTCGGTTCCGAAAAACGGATGACCGCCAATAAAGTCGGCGCCCCCCAGGTCGAGTTCGTCGGCGACCGCACAAATGGTCCCTTTGGTCGAACTGACGTCGACGACTACTTGATTCGGTCCGAGATGCGGAGCCAGCCGGCGCAACAACTCGACGTTGGCAGCAGGCGGCGCGCACAACAAAATCAGCGTTGCCGACGACGGCACTGATTCTATCGATGCGCTGGCATCGATCAGTTTCTCCTGAATGGCAGCTTGCAGCACTTCGTGCCGGTCGCAGCCGATAATGCGGCTCTCCGGCAAGACTGCTCGCATGCGTCGGGCAAGCGCCCCGCCGATTAAGCCAAGCCCGACAATCATTACTTCGTTGAAGTAAATCGGCCCGGCGGCGACGCTGGTTTTGGCGACCTGCAGGTCGCGGCTCTGGGAGAGGATTGTCTGGTAGACAGCGGTGATTGCCGAGACGATGTCGCCGTCTTTGCTTACTTCTGAAATTCCGGCAAGCACTTGTTTTTCGCGTTCTCTGTCACGGACGGGAATGGCGGCGGCATTTTTGATGTCCGCGACCATCAAGGAGAGTTGCATCCGTTCTGAAAGAAGACGCATCAGAAGGGCGTCGACATGATCGATTCGGTTGCGAATCGAGCTGAGCGGTGTGTCTTCCGCTTTAGCTTTGGCATTGTCCTGGCTGGCTGCCTCGCCGGCGTTTGCTCTGGAGGCGCTCCACTCACTGTCTCCCACGACTTATCTCCTCATTACCGGCGAGCGGCTTGCTGGGCATGCTGCGGATGACGAAGCACGGCGACGTTGTCGCGGTGTTCGACTGCCGGTTGATCGACTTCGGCCACCGAGCGTCCGACAGCTTTGGCAATCGGGCGCAGGCTGGCTACCAGGGCGATCATGTCTTCCAGCGAGAGCGCCTGACGAGCGTCAGAAACGGACTCTTCCGGAATCGGGTGACATTCGATCATGAGACCGTCGGCGCCGCAGGCGACAGCGGCGCGAGCCAGGTCGGCGACCAGTTCGCGTTTTCCGGCAGCGTGGCTGGGGTCGGCGATGACCGGCAGGTGGGTGAGTTGCTTGAGGGCAACTACAGCGCCCAGATCCAGGACGTTACGGGTGTAGGTGTCGAAGGAGCGGATACCGCGCTCGCAGAGGATGACGTTCGGGTTGCCGTGGGCGAGGATGTATTCGGCAGCCAGGATCATCTCTTCAATTGTGGCGGAGAGTCCACGCTTGAGCATGACCGGGGTCTGCACCTGACCGGCGGCTTTGAGGAGGTCGAAGTTTTGCATGTTGCGGCTGCCGATTTGCAGCATGTCGGCGTGCTGGGCGACCAGCTCGACTTTGTCGGGCGACATGACTTCGGTGACGGTGGGGATGCGGTGTTTGCGGCTGCAATCCGAAAGGATGGAGAGTCCGTTGTCACCCATTCCCTGGAAGGAGTAAGGGGAGGTCCGGGGCTTGAATACGCCGCCCCGCAGCATTTGAACGGGCGCTTCCGCCAGTTTGGTGGCGACGAGTTCCATCTGCTCGACGCTTTCGACTGTACAGGGACCGCCGATGATGAGCAGCTGTTCCCCACCCACCACACAGTCTTCGCCGATGCGAATCTGGCTTACGTGGGTGGGGTTCTGTTTACTTGCTAGTTTTGCCTCTGACACGGTGACACTCTCCTTTTCCTGAACTGAATTGAAAACTTCGTGGGTGCTGAAAAACGAACCCGGACCTTGCTTGCTGGGGTCCGGGCGGGTGGCATTTCTAAATGCGGCACTACTTAACCCGGGAACCCCCTGGCAAAAAAGAAGTAGCCGTAAAACCAGTTGCGTTGCGTAGTCATAACTTCGTGAATCTATCCTTTGCGAAAGGCTCTAAAAACGAAAGGACCGCAGAACTTGCTGCGGTCCACCTGGAGTGCGTTGAGCTATCAGCTCATGCCAGGTGAACCTCAGGGAACCAAAAATAAAAGTAGGCGGTGGTCATTTTCGTTGTGATTCTCTATTTATGGCGTGTCGCGGCGCTTTTTCCGCAGCACGTAGACCCATGGTAATTGCTGGGTTGGATTCGGTCAACCCAAATGTAACGCAAAAAGAAAAGGCATCCGCAGAACAAGCATAACTAATCGATTTCGATATTTAAGTTCATGCGAGACTGCGGATGCTGTAAAGACTACTGTAACAAGAAATCTTCCAGACGGGAAGCCGTTTTCGGATCAAAAATCCAGAATTTTTTGAGGGGAGATCCGATAAAGATCGCATCCCGGGATTAACAACCGGCCACGTTAAGCCAGGCAAGCGGAAAAGCCATCTATTTATGTAAGTGACGAGACGGCTCCGGCGACAGCCAATGCCGCCCTTCGACGGCCGAGCGGGCCCATCGGAACCGGAAATGAGCCAGGAGAGCCTAGTGTCCAGCCTCGGATGCGGTGGTGTCTTCTTCGATGTTTTTGTCGGTGAAGAACACGCCGTGCGCGCCCATCATGCTCAGACCGATTACCCAGCCGCCCATAATGGCTAAAAGCCAGAACCACTGACCGGCACCTTGATGCAATAAATCCATGTTTCTTTTCCTAGCTGGGGTATACCTACGTAGATTATGCCCTCTCGTGCGCATCTGCCCACCGACTGGCAGCCCGATTTTGCGGCATATGTAGCTCAGCCGCAGTCGGGGCGGCGGTGCGCAGAGAGTCCACAGGTTAGTGCCGCAATCGCGCACCACCTGTGGTGACGAATTATGTCGATGGTGCCGGAGGCGTTTCATCGCTGGAGGGCGCCGGGGGCGCGGTCTCGGCGGACGGTTTCGCCACTTCTTCGGTGTCGGCGGAAGCAAACGCCGATTCGATAATCTTTGCCATGTCACGAAACTCATAACCGAGCACCCAATATAGTCCGCACAGCATGCCGCGGCTGGAATGGTGCGCTATGTTTACCTTGTCCAGTGCAATCGGATCCAGTCTGTCCAATTGCTGAACCTGCTCAGATCGGTCACTGCCCTCGATACCGAGGAGTTCGATGATCTTGGTCTTGATTTCACTGTCGCTTCTCATTACAACCGCCCTTCCGGCACCACGTGCAATAGTTTCTCTTTGTTCATTATAAACATCTGAGATGCCAGGTGAGCCTGCTGGCGACCATTCCATATATATGCTCGTACTTAACAACTTGCTAAAACGCCCGCTTGAACGCCTGTGCTATAAAAGACCAGTCTTTACAGATCCAAAGGGGATGAAGTCGATGAGATTCAGATCCAAAGAATTGCTGCCAGTGCTCGCCATTACCTTGGTCGGCGCCAATTCAGCGGCTGTTGCAGGTCCACAATCGGTTTTGGACCCTTATGCCAGCATTTCGGCACCGGCCGAGCTTCCGACCACCAAGCAGCAGCAAAAGCTGAAAGAGAAGCTGAAGAAACAGAAGAAGCCGCAAATGGCTCAAGAATTGTATGCACCACAGACGGTGCAAGAACAACCGACCACCGTCATGCAAACTCCGACGACGGTGATTCAAGAAACCCAGCGCCCCAAGCAAGCGAAAGCGGCTCCGGCGGCAACGCAATCTACTCAAGCGGCAGCCCCGGCTTCGGTCGGTGGTGGCGGTAGTGACGACCCCAGCTTCCTCGGCGGTGCCAAGCAAATGACCGGTGCCATGGTCAACAGCACCAAGCAAGTCGGCTCTGGTATCGCTAACGGTGCCAAGTTCGTGGGCGGCGGTTTCATGAGCGGCGGTAAGAAGGCCGGCGGCGGCATCATGAGTGGTGCCAAAGCAGTCGGACATGGCTTCGCGGTTGCCGGCGGCAAGGTCAAAGACGGAACTATCGGCGCAGGCGAGAAAGTCGCCGGCGGCGCCAAAGCGGTCGGTTCGGGCATTGCCTCTGCCGGAGAAAAAGCCAAAGACGGCGGCGGTCACATCGGCTCCAAGCTGGTGGCTGTACCCAAAGCGATCGGCAGCGGACTGAAAGTCGGCGGCGAGAAATTTGTTGACGGCACCAAGGCTGTCGGCGGCGCCATCGCCGGTGGTACCAAGGCCGTGGGCGGCGCTGTCACCGGCGGCACCAAAGCCGTAGGCGAGAAAGTAGCTGACGGCACCAAAGCGGTGGGCGGCAAGGTTGCAGACGGCACGAAGGCAGTCGGCGGCAAGGTTGCCGACGGCACGAAGGCTGTCGGCAGCGGCGCCGTAGCGGCTGGCGATAAAGCCAAAGGCGGAATGGGCGGCGCAGTCGCCGGCACCGGCAAAGCAATCGTCGCCGTACCCGGCAAAATGATCGGCGGCTTGTCTAAGCTCAACCCCTGGCACAAGAAAGATGGTCAGGTCGCCATGCCTCAAGGCAAAGACACCCACTAATCCGGTACAAGCCGGCTAACTGAATTGACGCGCGCGTTGGCACTCGCGCCACGCACGGACACGCGTATCGAGTAGGTGGACTCAGTGCACCGCTTTGGCGGTGGTGGCACCGCCGGTGCCGGGGCTAACGGCGCTGGCGCCTTCGACTGCTTCGTGAAAGGTCAGGTAGCTCTTGCCGTCGAAGACGGTGGTGTCCATCTCGCGTGAGTGCGCTTTCTTAAATGCGTCGCTGTGCACCCAGGCTTTGAAGGCGGCTTCGTCTTCCCAGCGGGTCAAAACCTGATATTCGTTGCCGCATGATTCGGGGGCGCTGCCCATGACCATGCGGCTTCCGGGTTTCAGAACATCGAGGCTGTGAAACCCGGGCTGATGCTCGACACTGCGGTCGCGCTCGCGAAACATCTTCTCGAAGTCGGCTTCCCGTCCCGCTTTCACCGGGATGTGATTGATTGATATGAACATGATGCGAACCTGTCCTTTACTGCGGGCTCTGCACGACTTTGTAGCCGGCGGGAATAGCGAACACCGAGGCGTCCGGCGTTTTCATGGAAACGCTCTTCAACGTCATCGTGGTGGTGCCTTGCGGGGTTTTCGTAATGGACTTGACTGCGGCTTCCAGGTCGGTGGCAAGCCAGGTTTCGGTGCTGGTGTTGTTGGTCGACGAGTAGAGCCAACCCTTGCACGGATGCCCGTCGATCACCTTATTGCCGAGCGACTTCGCCTGCAGTTTCTTCGCTGCCTCGTCCGTCATGATGTTGCCTTGCTGAGCGGGCATCCTCATTTTGTAAACCGTCTTCTGGGCGTCCATGATTGAGTACATGACCTTGCCGGGATAGTCTGCGACAGAGGTGATTTTCATGTTGGCGACCGTTTGCTGTGTCAGCACTTTGCCCTTGCCGTCGCTGGCCATGCGCATCTGCGATGCACCGGTCGGGGTTGTCATGGCATAGGTTAAATCAAATGCTTTAGTCGGATAGTCGACTGCCAGAGCAGCCAGACCGCTGCTTGCCGCTGCCGTCACCAGGGTCGCCACCAGAAGTTTTGCCGCCTTCATTTCTAAGTCCTCGCTGGGAAGCCAATATTTTAGCCACTTGGCAGAAGATTGTGAGGCTCACACACACGGAAGCCGTCGATATCCACAAAAGGACATTCCTGGCACCAGATATGGTGCCAGGCTAGAGATGGTCCATTGTCCTGCCTACATCGAGGAAGCCAGTCTCAGGCGTTCGCCTTCGATGATGGTTCCAGCGCGTCCTTCGCTGCGCGGGAATTCGCGTCCGCGCTGCAGCAGTTGCTTCTCGTAGCTCTCCGGATTGAAGATCGAGCAGAAGTACTCGATAGCGGCGTCTACGTCGAAGTCACGGCAGGAGAAGATATCCAGTGTGACGAATCCCTTGTCAGGGAAGGTGTGGATGGAGATATGGGACTCGGCAATGAGCACCACTCCACTAACACCCCAGTCATCTGGGACAGCTCCACTGTATCTGAACACGTACGGAGGCATTATCTTCGTCATGTCCAGTTGGTCGGGATAGGCGTCCAAGGCTTGGGAGACCAGATTCAGATCTGCCAATTTTTCCTTGTCGCAACCGTATGCCTCGAGAATAAGATGTGGTCCAAACATGTTCCTTTCCCCCTTTCAAAACCCTCGTTGAGCTACGAGCGGTTTCTGTGGTTTCCTACGCTTGCAAAGTGCTGGTGCTGACTATCGAATAGACCCAGCTGGAACTGCACTTTGTCGGGGTACACGAAACGCTTACCGTTACCAGTTTGGATTAGCCGTCCTGGATTAGTTGGGCGTTGTGTGTCTCCAAGTACCTCCCTGTTTTCAAGAAGTGATTAACGAGCAATGTATTGTACCCAAAAAAGTCCGGTTACGCAGGCAATCTTCATCTCTCGAAAATAATTCCCGCCGAGCTTTTTCTCGCCGCAGAAAAATCTCGTGAAAGCCGCATAAACACTCACTTCTCGCAAAGCGCGTCGGAGGGCGATATTGTTACGTAGCTTAGGGAACATTCGGCCGGGCACTTCCGCCTCGACCCGTCACCGGCAAAACCTCCGCCGCCTGAGGTGGGCGCTCGCACCACCTGTAGGGTCAGCCTAATGGCTCCCAGATTGGCTTTCCGGTTGCTGGCGAATCTTGACAGAGTGCCATTCTTCCGGCTTCCCGGACATGATTCGCCGAATCAGGCAATATTCATTGATAGGTTTGTCGTCCGTTAGGTCTCCCTGTTTGCCGGCCAGTATCTCTTGCACCGGCACCTCGGACTGCAAGACTCGCATCAGAAGAGTTGGCGGGTCCTCCTTGTCCTTCCCCTCCGAGCCTTCACCCAGGTCGGCGAGGACTGCAGCGGACAGGAGGCTGCGCAGCGTCTGCTCGTCGGGAATCACAATCGGTTTGTCGCTGGCAATCAGGTGATATCCCCAGCCTTCGGACGACTGGAAAGCTCTGACGTTCGCGAAGCTTTCCTTCAGTGAAGAAACCGTAGCAGCCAGCACGGCCCTCTCGTCGCTGGGGAACCAGAGCTGCAGGATGCCGCCGGGATTGAGGTGGGCGTGCAGTTGTTGGCAGAACTCCTTCGAATAGAGCAAGCTCGAACCGGCGGCTTCAATGGGCGGCGGCGGATCAATGGTGATGATGTCGAACATGCGATTGGCGCGTTTTAGGTACCGGCGTCCGTCGTCGACGACGATCTTGTCCAGGTTCGGCACAGTGTCCGGGTAGAAGTAGGGCAGTCCCTTCTTGACGCCGGGAACCAGCTCCACCACTGTCACATCAGGCGTCCAGCTCATTGCCGAACGAAAGCTCGTGCCCATGCCCAGACAAATGACGAGAACGCTTTTCACCGGACTGTCGTGCAGCACAATCGGCAGGTGAGATTCCATTTTTACCCACGGACGGATCAAGGCGATGCGACGTCCGTTGATGATCAGCTCTGCAGTTTCTCCATGCCCCCAAAGCAGCGAAGTCGCAGCATAGTCGCGGTAAGTCTGAGCGCCGCCGATGCGAGGTTCTTCATACGAGCCGCACACGAAGACACCGACGCCGAGACCAGCTGCCAGAGTGGCCGTCCACAACAGTCGCCGGGCTTTGGGAAGCGTGCCTTGCCAGACTACCTTCAATGCCAGAACGATCAGCGCCAGCGCAAGCAGCAGTCCTCCGAGCCGCGCACCGAGTTGTGGCAACAAGATATATGATGCCACCATCGGTCCGACGATGCAGCCAATCGAATTGATTGCATAAGCTTTGCCGGCGATGCCGGGCAGACCGGAAGAGCATTTGTCGATCAGTTGCGGAGTCAAATAACCGAGCACAAAAGAAAACGGTGCGATGCTGACCAGTGTAAGCATGGCTCGTGGTCCGGTTTCCGCCAGATAGTTGAGGCTCAAATAAATGACTTCGGTATTGAATCCATTGAGCAAGGTCGGCAGAAGCGCGGTGCCGGCGGCAGCAATGATCAACTTTTCGAACGAGAGGGTGGTGCCGCGGCGCTTGTCGAAGACGTATCGCTGACTGCCCAGCGCAGTCGAAATCAGGTAGACGAACAGAAGCAAGGCGAATGAATAGATGACAGTGCCCAGAACCGGCATGAATGACCGCGTCCAGATGATTTCAAACGCCATGGCGATGAAGCCGGTCAGAAAGAGCACCACGAACAGCAAGGGCGATGGATGAGCGTGGCTCTGCTGTTCCTCGATCTCTTCGCACTTCTCTTCGATGTTCTCTTTGAGCGCTTGCTTGCGCAGAGTCAAAGCCATGACTGCCACAACGATGTTGAGGGCGCAGCCTACGAAAAGGCAAGCGCGCAGTCCGATCAGCTCGATCAAAATGAAGGCGGTGACGATCACGCTGCAAGAAGCACCACAGACGTTTGCCCAGTAAAGGAAGCCGAATGATGAGTCGTCAGCTATGTCTGTTTGTTTGATGTGCGCCATCATCAGGGGATATGTGAATCCCATGAGTGTGCACCAGATCAAAAGTGAGCCGGCAATTGTCACGGCAGACTGAAATAGATAGGAGCCCGAGTCGGTGGTGCCTGCGCTTAGCAGCCAGTTCTCGCCGAGCTGGAAGCAAAACGGCACCGTCACCGCGCCCAGTCCGATCGCTACTTCTGTCAGGGAGTAAAGCTGGATGGCGGGCAGCTTCAGCTTTTTGCAGAACGGTATCACGGCTCGACCAGCGATTACGGAGCCGAGTGCCAGACCGGCCATGAAGACGGACACAACGATGGAGAGCACCGGCGTGACAACGCCGAAACTGGCGTAAGCAAGCCTCAGCCAAACTGTCTGATAAAGCAGGCCGCAAAACCCGGACAGGAAGAAGCAAAGAAAGTAGATTCGCCGCTGCGGATCGGCGAATATCTGTTTCAACATCGACTCTTTTGTTGCCAAAAGCAGGATTGCTCGGTCCGGCGAGGGTTGTAGAACACATAGTACCCATCCCGCGTCTGCCTCAACCGAGTGCCGCTTTATCAGAAGGGCAGGTCTTCAGCCGGACCTTTTCCGAAAAGTCGCTGACGCAAAAGATCGAGATTGAAGAGGCCGGTGGCAAGCAACTGCTCCGCCGTCGGCAGATCGTTTTCGGTGGCTGCCTTAATAGAATCCGTGTACAGAAAAGAAATGCTCTCCAGCAGCGCTTTCAGCTCGTAGCGTTTGCGCAGCAAATCGCCGCGTCCGTCAAAATCGGAGACGTTGATCAGATCGTTGAGTTCGGAAAGCACCAGCTCCACATGTCCTGCCTGCTCCAGCAGCGTTGGAACTGAGTATTCATCAAGGAGCTGGTCGCCTTCTTCGCCGTAATGCTCGCCGATGGAATTTCGCACATCGTCGACTTTTAGCAGCAATTTTGTGATTGTCGCCTGGGCGTGATCTATATCGCCGGATGCCAGCGATTCGAGAGCCTTGTCGTACTTGTGCATGATCTTGTTGAACTGGGCGGTGGCTTCCGGCTCGTGTATGGAGTTGAGCAGCACGCGGGTTTGCACCAAACAGTTGGTCAGCTCCAGCGTGCGGCGTAGCGGGCTGGCCAGCATCGGGTTGCTGAGCCCGGTCCAGCCGGGCAGGGCGCGCGAGTTTTCGGCGCGAATCAATTCGCTGGCTAAGGAAACTTTGAGCAAGCCTGCCTGTGCCGCTCTGATCGCTTCTTCGTCATAGTCGCCTTCCAGTGCTGAAAGTGCGCGCTGATAGTAATCCATAGCGCCATCAAGGATGGTGCGCGCGAAATCGCTGACCCAGCAATTGCTGTATTCGATCATCGCCTTGATGCGCGCCAGAGTGGACGACAGATAGCCAATCTTGTCTTCGGCTTCATTGGCATTGGGGACGGTCGGCAGTGGCGGCAACTTGGTGAGTTGAGCGCTTTTCACCACGGTGTAGGCGATATCCAGATGCACCCAGCCCACCTTGAGCACATGCAGGGTTTGCGATGGGTTGTACTTCATGGCGGCGATTGCTTCATCGTGCAATTCGTAGGCCACGTTCATGTGTTCGCGCGCGATGTCACTGAAGGCTTTGCGGCGGTCGCCGAGGGCGGCGCGCACCTCTTCGAGCTTGGTGTTGAACTGCTCCAGCTCCATGCGCGCTTTCACTTTGTCGACAATTTTCATGTCACCGGCCCGCGCCGCAAGCGGCGCACTTCCGAAAGCACCGACTGCAATTCGAACTTGAGCTTGTTGACGTCGCGCTCGATCTTCTTCATTTCGTCGTTGCTGCCGGAGAATTCGAAAAACTCGCCCTCGCCGAGTTCCCGCTCGGCGGTCTCAGCCTCCATGAGTTTCTCGATGAAACCAGCTTCCAGCGCGCAGACCGCGATTTGCTGCCCGGCAAAATCCAGGTCGTCTTCGGTGAGCGCCTCCACCGCCTTCCAATATTTGGAGAAACTGGACTGAATGCGGTTGCCGATCATGCGGCTCCAGGGACCGGAGGCGGCATAGTTGGTTTTCAAAAGCGTCAGGCGCGACGCAATGCCGGCCAGCTTGCGCTTAAGCAGTTCTCGGTCGCCCCAGTGTTTAACGGACATGCCTCAAAATCAGATCGATACTCTGTTGACGAGAACTTTGGCGCCGGTTGGAAATGTAGTTTTTATGGCATCCGAAAGTTCAACACAAGCATCTACCCAAAACTGGCTGCCGACAAGTACCGTCTGGTTAGATTTGCCCTGTGGGAAGTGAAGAAGCACCGGGTCGTCCCCCTTGTAAGAGGCCAGGATGCTCTTCAAGCGGTGCAGGTCGGTAAAAGACTGCTCCTGCGTGAAAAATACGTTGACCAGATGTGCATCGGAAATGCGGCGCACGGCGTTAGCCATGATCGAGATTTCGTTGTCGTCGCCTTTCTTTATCTTTCCCTTGACGAGAACCAGCGACCGCGGAATTAGCACATCCGGTGAAAGTTTCTCGAGCGTCTCGGAATAGATGACCACTTCTGTTTTGCCGGTCAGATCTTCCAGGTGCAAGATTGCCAGCAGTTTGTTGGTCTTGGTTAGTTTCTTCTCGATACCGGTTGCCAGACCGCCCAGGATCACGGTCGATCCGTCTTTGCACTCGGAGACCTCACGCAGTTGATGGGTGGTCAGCCAGCGCAGGCGGTTGCACACCCTCTGCAACGGGTGACTGGTGACGTAAAATCCGAGCAATTCGTGCTCCATGGTTTGCAGGTCGTGCTCGGAAAATTCCGTGTCGTCGCCCTTGAGGGCAGTGACGGTCTCCATGGCGGTGCCGCCGCCGATGCTGAACAGACTGATCTGTCCGGTGGCTTTCTGACTCTGGCGACGGTTGGCAGTGTCCACCAGCGAATCGAGATTGTTGAGTGCTTTTTTGCGAGAAACATTCAAGCTCAGGCAAGCGCCGCAGCGAATCAATGATTCTATGGCGCGCTTGTTAACGATGCGCAGATCAATGCGTTCGAGGAAGTTGTGAATGCTGTCGTATTTGCCCTCGGCTTCGCGCTGCGCAACGATCTCGGCAACGGCCGCTTCGCCGACGTTGCGCACGGCCGACAATCCGAAGCGAATCGTGTTGCCGTCGGCAGTGAAATCGCTTCCCGAGACGTTGATATCGGGAGGCAGAATGTCGATACTCATCGCCTGGCATTCAGCGATGTATCCCTGCACCTTATCTTGTTCGCCGCTGACGCTGGAGAGCAGCGCGCACATGTATTCGACCGGGTAATGCGTCTTGAGATAGGCGGTCTGGTAGGTCAGGAATGCATAAGCTTGCGAGTGCGACTTGTTGAAGCAGTACTCGGCAAACTGCACCATGACGTCGAAAAGATTGTTGGCTTTGTCCGAGGCGATGGCATTTTTGGCGCAGCCGCTGACGAAGATCTCGCGCTGCTTTTCCATTTCTTCGGGCTTTTTCTTACCCATGGCGCGGCGCAGTAAGTCGGCTTGTCCGAGGCTATATCCACCCAGTTGCTGAGCCACTTGCATGATCTGTTCTTGATAGACGATCTGCCCGTAGGTGTCTTTCAAGATCGGCTCAAGGTGCGGCGTCACATAGGTGATCGGCGCCTTGCCGTTTTTGCAGGCGATGAATTTGTCGATCATACCGGTGTCCAGCGGACCCGGACGATAGAGCGCGATCAGCGCCGATAAGTCTTCCATGCCGGTCGGCTTCATGTCGCGCGCCACCTGGCGCATGCCGGCTGAAGTTTCTAACTGGAATATCCCTGCCAGGTCGCCGTTGCTGATGGTCTGGTAGGTCTGTTCGTCGTCGAGCGGCAACTCGTTGGGGACTATTTCTATGCCGCGAGTTTCTCGCAAAATTTTGACCGCTTTGTCGATCATGGTCAGGTTGCGCAGACCGAGGAAGTCCATCTTAACCAGCCCGACATAAGCCAGGTCTTCCATGTAGTACTGAGCGATAACCGTGCCGTCGTTGTTGCGCTGCAAGGGCACCAGCTCTTCCAGCGGTACGTCACCGATGACCACGCCGGCGGCGTGCATACCGAAAGTTTTGTTGACGCCCTCAAGTTTCTTCGCCAGATCAATTACCTGACGCGCCTCGTCGTTGGTGGCATAGACTTTCTTGAACTCGGGATGTTCGTCGACCATCTCTTCCAGGGGTGTCGGCTTGCCGCGCACCACGGGCACCATCTTGGCCAGTTTGTTGGATTCGGCGAACGGAAATTCCAGCACGCGAGCGATGTCTTTCAACACCGCCTTACTGGTCATGCGGTTGAAAGTAATAATCTGGGCGACGCGATCTTCGCCGTATTTTTGCGAGACGTATTTGATGACGGCGTCGCGACGTTCGATGCAAAAGTCGGTGTCGATATCGGGCATCGACTTGCGCTCGGGGTTGAGGAAACGCTCGAACAGCAAGTTGTACTTAATCGGGTCGATGTCGGTGATGCCGAGCGCGTATGCGATCAACGAGCCGGCGGCGGAACCGCGTCCCGGTCCGACTGGAATGCCGTTGTCGCGCGCGTAGCGAATGAAGTCCGAGACGATCAGGAAGTACGACGCGAAGTTCATGTCGCAGATGACTTTCAATTCGATACGCGCGCGATCGATGACTTCCTGCGCGAGCGGACCGCCCGGGAAGTGGCGCTTCAGACCTTCGAATACGAGATAGTCGAGGAAAGTTTCATCGGTATGGCCGGGAGGCACTTGAAACACCGGCAGTCGCGGGTCGCCGGCCAGCTTGACCATATCGATTTTGTCGGCAATCTCCAGGGTTGAACGCAGCGCTTCTTCGATGTGTTCGTCGTCGTAGTGGTCGCGGAACAGATGCGACATTTCGTCGCCGTTTTTGATGTACTCCCAACCGGTGAATTTCATGCGGTTGGTATCGGTGACCAGTTTGCCCATTTGCACGCAGAGGAGCGCGTCGTGAGCCATGGCATCTTCTTTGTCGGTGAAGTGGCTGTCGTTGGTGGCGCACAGCTTGATGCCCAGTTCGCGGGACAATTTCAGGAGCGGGCGATTGACCTTGCGGTCTTCCCACATGCCGTGATCTTGCACTTCAATGTAATAGTTGTCGCCGAAGACTTCCTTGTACCAGGCGGCGCTCGCTTTGGCTTTGTCGTAGTCATCGCGCAGGAGGTGCTGGCTCAGTTCCGCACCCAGACAGCCTGACAGAATAATCAAACCTTCGCCGTTCTCGGCAAGCATCTGCTTGTTGATGCGAGGCTTGTAGTAATAGCCGTCGAGGTGGGCGCGGGAGGACAGGCGTACGAGATTGCGGTAGCCGGTCAGGTTTTGCGCCAGCACGGTCAGGTGATAGAGAGACTGTTTTGTCGATCTATCTTTCGGGTCTCCATCAATAATGTAAGCTTCCATGCCGATGATGGGCTTGACGCCGCCCATTTCATGGCAAGTTTTCGTCAATTCAACTGCGCCGTACATGACGCCGTGATCGGTGACTGCGACCGCCGGCATGTTCTGTGACTTGGCCTTTTTGACAAGCGCCTTCATCACAGTTGCTCCGTCGAGCAAGCTGTACTCTGTATGCAAATGTAGAGGCACGTAGGGACGCGACATGGAGCCTCCAAGACCCCGCTGCCGGCGCGTCAGTCGCCGAGAGCATGGACAAGAATTTTAGCCTTTTTGACGGGCGGTGACCTAAGTAGTGGATAACCGAGCGGGGCTGCGTACATCTAATCTGAATCGGATCTGCCTATCATCGGATATCGATCTCGAGCAGGTGCTGATCTTGTATACGTTCCTGACCTCTAAAAAGTTCAATGCAACTGCATATTTATGCGTTGACAAGTGAATGAATGTTCATTATTGTGTCCTCAGGGCTATCAGAGATGTCGGTTAAGCCATTCTCTTGGACTTAACGCGAGGTCTTAACCGTGGCCGAAGTTGATACAGGCGCAGACAAGGGTACAAAAGCGGATCCAATCATCGATTGGTTCGGCTTCGGTGGTGAACCGGAGTTTCTGCCTCCATTACCAGGAAAGAAAGACGATCCCTGCGCTGGTGGTCGTTGTGAAATCAAGCCCGGCAAAGACGGCGGCGAACGGCCGTCTACAGGCGGGCAGACCTTTTACGGTGTCGAGGCTGAATCGGTCAGCCTGTACCGCAAAGGACAGGGCTCCCGCAAAGCCGGTGGCGAAACCGCTGTCAATCCGCCAGACGGCGGCGGCGGCCGCGATGTGGTAGCGCCACCGGATGTAGTGGCAAAACCCGGCTTGAAAGACAACCCGACATTCACGGGCGAGCAGGCTGCCGAAGCGCTCAAATACGCCAAAGACAACAAATTGCCGGTCATCGTTTATATGGGCGCCGACTGGTGTCCGGGCTGCCAGCAATTGAAGCCGCAAGTCGAAGCCAAAATGGCTCAGATGGGTGGACGGGCCGTACTTATTGAAGTGAACGCGGACCACGGAATTCCTGCCGAACTGCGTCAGAGCCTCGCCGGCACCCGCAGCATTCCGGCTGCCTGGGTCGGACAGGCGACAGACGGCGGCTTCCAGGGCACCAAGATGGGCAATGCGTCCCAGGTGCTCTCGCAGATGGAGCAGATCAGGACCAGTACACCGGCGCCGGTGCGCGATCAGGTCACTCCTCCGGGACCGAACCCCAGACGCGATGTTTTGCCCCCACCGCCGGGACCAGTCAAAGGACCGGTCGAGAAAGATAAGACGCCTACCGGCGGCGACAAACCGCTCGATCCCAACGCGCCTGAAGTTTTTGAAGGTGGCGATGTAGCGGCTGCACTTAAATACGCCGCTGAACACAATCTGCCTGTGTTCCTGCGCGAAAGCGCCACCTGGTGTGGACCCTGCAATGCGATGAAACCGATGTGGGAGAAAAACCAGGCTGAACTCAAAGGCAAGGCCGTGTTTATTCACGTCGATGCCGACGCCTACGGAAACGGGCAATACGGGCAAGATGCGATGAAACTGCTGCAACCGATCATCAACGGCAACACCAGAGTGCCGGCCGTCTGGTCGGGAACGGCTTCACTGGATGCCGGCGGAAACCCGGTCGCCAACTTGAAGAAACTGGGCAGTGCCTGGCAAGTCACTCCTATGCTGGATCGCCTGCGCGGCGCCCGCTAGAGGAAGAAACAAGAACTGCGTCTGAGCAACACCAGACAGCATGAAGGGGCACCAGATATGGTGCCCCTTAAACTTTTTCTGTGGGTCGGTCCGAATGTCTAACTGATCAGACGAGGACTTTCTGTTTTGTCGATGTAAGGCGTGCGCGACGGACACGTCTGCCAACTACGGAATTGTGGCGGTTGCTGGCGCCGATTCCGTCTCTTTTCAGCAGTGTCTCGTGAACGCGTCGTTGTTCGAGTTCTACGATCGCCGATCGCATCCAGAACTGGAGGCACCGTTTTTCTTCGTTGGTCAGCGTAATGTCACTCATGAATAATCCTCCGGGGGACTCGACACGCCATCGTTATCGCTATCGCTTTGCCATCGCTCTGAAAATAATTCGGATGAGCGGCAGGGGGATTGCGCTTCTCGTTCTATTGTTATTGTCTTGGCAGATTGACAATAAATTGCGCCAAATCTATTAATGATTTGACGCCGGAGACAGCCAGGGATGGCACTTTCGCCATTTGCCTTGATAACCCAGCTATTCTAAGTGCAACCTTTTCAGTTGAATAGCGGGAAAAAAATTAGTGTTGCCTCACCGGCTGCAAAGAGAGTCTTGAAAGCGGCTCTGTGTCTAGCTTTCAAGAAATGTACATGCAACTTGACGTCTTCTAATATCTAGCTCATACCGCGATTGCCGCGTTGAGCGCGCTGTGCCACCATTTGTGGTGAACTCCAGACAGCCACGAAGCCGGCGCCGCCGCGATTCATTTCGCGCAGCAGTTGATTGCCGCCGATCGGTTGATTATGCGCGCCGCCGGGACCCATGTTGCGTCGCGCCGGATCGGCGATCAGATAGCGACCGTCCTGGGTTCTGCCGCTGCAATACACCCAGTGATTGTTGCCTGTCGTCGGATTGACTATGCGCACGAGAGCGCCGTGTCCTTTGTCCAGTTCGGCGTTCAGGTCTTGCAGAGTATGCATGCCGACTCCGCGGCGATCGTAATCATATGGACGAGCATTCAGTCCGAGGCGATTGGCCAGACCGGCCATATCCGGCAAGCCGCCCGGGAATTGTCCGGCGCGCGCGATTGTCGTGCCTGCGACCGGCATGTTTTCAATCTGGTAGGCATCTTGTGCGCTGGGCCGGCGACCGTTCATGTCGGCGAACGCCATAGCCAGGGAGAATGCACCGCACCCATATGAGTTGGTCTGGTGCATGTAGATGCTGTCGCGGTCGGTGATGTTGCGCACGACGCGACCGACTATATCGAGCAGCGGCCCGATAACCGGTAACTTAATAGGAATATTGTCCCGTCCAGGGGCCGGCATGCCTCCACGTCCGCCGTTGTCGTCTGCTCCCGTGTAGGAGGCGCGACGGACCGGTGGAATATAGACCGGCGGTGGGTCTCCACCGACAACACGCTGAGGCGGCACCGTATCTTGGCGAACATCGGTGCGCACATCGCTGCGCACGACCGGTGGTTTGGGATCGGTACGTCGGACCCGACCATCTTCCGGTGCTCCGGAATATCCATAAGGATCGGTGGCGCCGTCTGTCTGGCGGTCTTTGCCGAGCAGCGCGACCAGTTTGTCGTAGACTTTCGGGTCGATGGTTTTGAGCCTGGCCATGACGGCGTCGAAGTTGTCGTCACGCAAAAGCTGCGTGCGCACGCGCATGTCGGACCCGTCTTCGGCACGCCCTTTCAGTTCCGGGCGGTTCTTCACGTCTTCAGCGTACTGCTGTTTAAGGGCGTGCGTAAAAGCCATCTTCTCGGGATGGCTGAATCCATGGTCCATGATGCGGGCTGCCGACTGGTAGAAGCCTTCCAGTTTTTGGACCTTGGTTTTGGCGTAGATATCTGCCGAGGGTTTGCCGGGAGCAGGCGCCGGTCCATCCTGGACTACGGCCACCGGCGGCAAGTCGCTGCCGTTACCGGTGGTTCGAAATACGACATTGTTCTGCCTTACCTCGGCGTCGGGAACCGTGCCCAGCTTGAGAGCCGCCGTGCCGCGCAGATAGTCATCGATCGACCGGTCTGCTGGCGGCAAAATCGTGCTGCCGTCGGCAACTTGAGCTGGTTCTGGGGTGACGATTCTGTCGGAGGCTTTGGACATTATGATTCCGCGCGAAAGAGGGACGCTTCTTGCTTATTCGACCGATGTCCTCGCGGGTTAGGCATCGTATGGATAGAGCGTGCTAAACGCGCCTGCATAGGGTGTAGTTCGGCCTGGCGGAGCTTAGCTGGGATTAATCCCGAGGGAAGAGCTTAATTGTATGTCTGAAGGCAAGAGCAAGCAATCCATTTCTAATCTTGACATCGTAATAACCGCAAGCCAGTGCCTACTTTTGGCTACTCACAAGATCCCGGGGATCAGTCGCTTGGTCCGCTGTTTATAGAGTAAGTACGGCTCCCCAAGCTGACTGAGGCAAAATGCCTCCAGATCATTCAGGTGCCAGTTCAGCAGCACAACCGCTCCGGGTAAGGCAAAGAGCGGAACCCAGGCGGCAAAACAAAGCGGCGTTCCGACCAGAAACAGGATGCGGCCTGCCCGGTCGGGGTGTCTGATCCACTTGAACGGACCGCTCACTGCATCAAAGGCCGTCTCAGGCGCGGGCGCCTCCGATTCTGCACCAGATTTGGTACCAGAGCGCAGCGCTGCCGGGATGGTTGCATGCGTCCAGATGCGCAAACCCAGGGACGCCAGGATAATTGCTACGCCGATGGCTCTTAAGATTGGGCTGTTCCAGTCGCCGAAGTGCAGCCTCTCGCAGAGCGCAGAGGCCGCCACATAAAGGAATAAGAACGAGGGCGTGCCCCAGCGCATCGCCCAGCGGTAGCTGGTCTGAAGACCTGAATCAATTTGTGCGCGACTGAACGCTCCGGTCAAATAGCCCTGCAGCACGGCCACAGCCGCCAGCACGTTCTCCGACCAGTTGGAAAACAGCAGCGGCCACAGGTCGAGGTGGCGCCAGACTTCCCGGTGCACGAAGAACACTGCGGTCAACACCAAAAGCCCGTTCAGAAGCCCAAGCTTGAACCCTTGCAGGGCGTCCTGCCCAGAACCGCCCGACCGCATGCTCTAGGCGGAACCCAGCACTTTCAGACTGTGGCGCACCAGAACTTCCACATCTTGTGAGAGCTCGTTTTCCTGCGCGGTCTTGAAAGCCAGGTTGATTTCCGTAGGTGTATATCCGAGATTTTCCAGAATCGCACGCGCCTCTTCAATCGCTGGTGCACTGCCGGTGGTGGCAACGGCGCCCAGGCTGATACCGCCGCGCCGCCAGTTGTCCAGTTTGTTTTTCAATTCCAGAATAATACGTTGTGCCACTTTCGCGCCAACCCCCGGGGCGTGGCTGAGCAACTTCTGGTCTTCGTTGGCGATGGCGTCGATGATCTGTTCGGTGCCGAGTGTGCCGACGAGGGTCAGGGCCAGCTTCGGACCGACACCGGTCACCGACTGCAAGAGGAGAAACATATCTTTGTCCGACTTGGCGGCAAACCCGTAAAGCGTGAAATCATTTTCGCGCACGGCCAGCGACGCATATACAGTCGCCTCGCTGCCTATCTCCGGCAGGCGGGCCATAGTCTGCGGTGCTACGAGCAGTTCATATCCGATGCCACCAACATCGATAACCAATCGATCTTGTGGACCTCCCAGAACGTCGCGACCCTGCACTGTTCCCCGGAAGAAAGCAAACATGTATATACCCGCGTGGTGGTTTCAGAACTCAACTGCAGTTGTTAGTTTAGTTCAAAAACTTCCAGCGCAACTCGCTCACGGGTAGCGCTGAGAATTCAAATGTTCCAATCCAACTCGAAATAAAAAAGCCGGACACCTGTGAAATGGCGATCCGGCATTTTGTAATCGGGATTTTTTAAATGAAATCGGGGCGAGAGGATTTGAACCTCCGGCCTTCCGCACCCGAAACGGACGCGCTACCAAGCTGCGCTACGCCCCGCTTCCTGAAATATATTAGCACGATAGCTCTCTTGACATAGATTAGGCGCAGGGCCTGCGCCTAATCGTCACATTACTCGGCAATTAGTGTCTGGTTGCCGCCGGTTGATTTTGCTTGATTGAGCGCCGTGCGCGCATGTGATGTGAGCACCGCCCCCTCATCATCCATGGCGGTGGTGTACTGGCATACACCGACGCTGACCGTGATGCGTATCGTCTGGTCGCCGATTGTGAAAGTGCTGGCCTGGACGGCTTCCCGCAAGCGCTCCGCAACTTCGACGGCGCCCTGCCTCTCTGTATGCGGCAGCACCATGGCAAACTCGCTGCCGCCTGAACGCGCCAGCACATCGGATTTGCGATTGCCGCGCGAGAGAATTACAGCCAGTTGCAAGAGAATAGAGTCCATGCCCTTTTGTCCGTGGGCTTTCATGATCTCTTTGCTTTGATCCGGCTCCAGAATCACCATACTCATTGTGTGCTTGTAGCGGCGGCACTGACTGAGTTCAGTCATGACAAACTCATGAAGAAACCGGGCGTTGCGAAAGGAGGTCAACGGGTCGGTGAGCTGCAACTCTTTGAGCTGGCCTTCTTTCTTGCGCAGTTCATCGCGCAGCGCTTTTTCGCGCAACACCGTCCTGACGATCGTCAGAACGTCGGTCGGCTCCAGCGGCTTCACCAGTACTGTTTGATCATCGCTGGCGTATTTGTCGATCTCCGGCAGGGCTTCTGCTTTGTTTCTCAAAAAGATAATTGGAATGTAGCGCGTCTTTTCTTCCGCGCGCAGCCGGTTGTACACATCGACACCACTCATGAGCGGCATCGAAACATCGAGAAGAATCAGATCCGGCAAGCGCACCTTGCAAGCGGCCAGCGCTTTGAAGCCGTCGCTGGCAGTCGAAACCGCGAAACCGGCGTTTTTCATCACTTCCGCCACCAACGTGGTGTTGGCTGTTTCGTCGTCAACTATGAGGATCGATTGAGATGGTTTAGTCACTGCCAGATGACAATACTTGCGAGTGTTCGAATTGGATTGATATTGTACGTGCTCAACCGCTTCTTGGTTTCTAGCTTTTTCGTGCGCGGATATGTGCGGACTAAGATTTCTTGCTCTTGACGAGCGCCGGGAAACCGACAGCGGGATGCGGAAGCCCGGCCTGCAAATCATTAAGTACCTCAGTCACGCCAGCAACAAACGTTGTCACGTCAAGCTCTGCGTACTCGGGCGCGAAAGGCTCAACCCGCGCCAATCCGCGCGTTAAGAGTTTGTGCGCGCCCACCTGGTTGTGTCGCCCCAGGTGATACAGACCGACGGCGATTTGTATCAGACCCTGGGTGAATTGTTTGTCGGGACCGGTCTGCAAATTCCACAATTTCTCCAGGACTTCATGGCATTCGAAGTACTCCTGTTCGTTGAAAAGTTGCACGCCGTGCGTGAACAGTTTTCCGGTGTCGGAGTTGGCGTCGTCCGTCACATCCGCCACTAATCGAGACCGGCAAGTACGACCGTCGGGCTGTCCGGAGGCGCCGTCTCCAGCTCGGTTCTAGCCAACGCCACCACTTGCGCTGTGTCCAGCAAACCGGAGAGATCGATGATTTTAGAACCAGTGAGCAGCATCATATTCGGTATCACTTTGCCGGCGTCGCCATAGCTGGCGTGTTCTTCCGCCAGCGCGATGATCGCCTTTTCGGCTTCGGCGGCGCGTGTCTCCCGGACAGCGCCGTTCTTGATCTGCAGCCTGATTACGCCTTTGGAATCCATGGTGCGCAGCGCCAGATGTTTGCTCTGCAGCAAGCCGAGGAGTTTCTTGTCCATCACTACGGTGCCGAACACTTTGAAGAAGGGCGTCTCAGCCAGAATCTCTACTTTGTCTGGAGAAACGCGCAGCGATTGAGCAACCAGCGCCAGTCGTTCTGCTTCGGGAACTTCATTGCGCGCAGTGGCGGTTTTAGTCAACCCGGCAGCACCAAAAGCGGTGGCGCGCACCACGTTCGAGCGCGAATCGACTTCGACCTGTACTTCAATCGAGGCGGCGTCGGCTCCCATTTTAAGAACAGCCTGGTAAGCCTCCTCGCGGATGGAAAGAATGTCTTCCTGGCGCGGTGTGACGATGAAACGCTCTACCGTTTCGCGCACCAGAGCCAGCGCTACTCCGATGGCCGAAACAACGTCTGCGTTCTGAGCCAGAACATGCCGCGCTTTCATATGATTGGCTACGTAAGGAACAATCGCCGCGGCGCCACCACCGCCTCCGACAAACGTGGTGGTTTCCAGATCAAGTTTGTAGTCTTTGACGAATCTTTGAATGACGGGCATCAGCTTGTCGGTGGCTTTGGACAGCAGCCGGTCGGCGGCGCCGCTTTCGTCCGTGCCCAGTGCCTTTGCCAGAGGAGCAATCGCCGCTTTGACATTCTCTGCGTTGCCGCGGGCCGGGTCCCCCTCCGGAACCAGATTGAGCAAATTAGCCGCGCAACTGGGAGTCAGCGTCAATGAGGGCGCAGCATCGCCGTCCGCGATTGCTACATAGTCAGGCGGGTCGGATGGCTTTGGCTGAATGAGTTTCAAAGTCGGGTTGTTCAGTTTCTCGCTGAATGCTGTGTAGTGCAGACCGGCGATATGGGCGCTGCGCGGACCTACTTCTTTGATCTGGTTGCCTTCCAGTCTGGTCATCGATCCACCGGCGCAACCGACTGTTTTCACATCGAGAGAACGCAAGAACACGCGGTGCCCGCCGATTTCAGAGTCTTTGACGAGAGCCTTGCCGTTTCTTATGACTGAAATGTCGGTGGTGGTGCCGCCGACTTCCAGAAAGATGCCGTCTGAAATGTTGAGGTACATCATGGCAGCCGCCACGCCGGCAGCAGGTCCGGACAGGCGCGTCAAAATAGGCCGTTGCCGCATGGCGTCGATATCCATGACGCCTCCGTCGGAGCGCATCACCATAATCGGAGCTTTGATGCCGGCGGCGCGCACGCTGCCCTCGGTCATGTTGGCGGTGTCGATCATTTTCGGCAGCATGGCGGCGTTGATGATCGCGGTGCGAGTGCGCACGGTCAGCCCATACAGCTTGCTCACTTCTGAGCCGCTGGTGGCCATCAGTCCCATCTCGCGCGCGACGCCGACCGCAAACTGCTCGTGCTCGGGAGCATCGACACCAAATGATTCGCTGACGGCAAAGGCTTGCGCGCCTTCGTTTTTCATTTCGGTGAACAGAGCCTGCAGTTCTTCTCTGGTCGGTTTCATTCCTGTATCGACGAATCTGTATATTGTCTTCAGGTGTTTGCCGGGCGCCAGTTCAATTGCTTTGACGTCAGTAGACTGGCGAGACAGCATGGCGCTCAATCCGCTGCCCATGCCGATCACGCCCACGGTGGCTACGTCGCCTTCCACCAGCGCATTGGTAGCTTGCGTCGTGCTGTGCGCGATGAATGACACCGATTGTGGTGCCAGGTTGTTATCCTTGAGCAGTTTCTCCAGTGATTGAATAATGCCCAGGGCCACGCCTTCAGGCGCGGTATGTGTGGTCGGCACTTTCGACTTGCCGATCAGCTCCAGATTTGATGCGTCGATGGCGACTGCGTGGGTGAAGGTGCCGCCCACGTCGATGCCGATGCGCACTGAGTCGAATGTGGCGGTCATTTAGGAACATACCCCAGCATGACAGCGAGGATCAGACCCAGTATCACCATCGTCCAGGCGTACGGGATAGTCTTGCGCAGCAGTACTTGCGTGTCGGTGCCAAGATACGTGGCAATCCAGACGTTGTGAGTGTTAGTCGGATCGCAGATGCCCTGCAATTGTCCGACAGACATCAGCATACCCATGATTGCCCGTCCGCCCAGTATCTGCGTTTCTTTGATCAAAGTAACAAGTCCGGCGCCCATTCCGAACAAACTGAAGGGCCCGCGGTAAAGCGCCAGCGGAGCGAAAATAGTGAAACCGAGGACGTAGAAAATCGGATTTTGCGGAATGATGTGTTCGAGTAATGGCTTGATGGCGGTGGAGATCGTCGGGTGCATGACTGCATTGAGCAGCATGCCGATGCCAATCATCAAAGCTACTGCCGGTGCCACTGTAGCGATGCCGTCGATGATTGAGCGGGTGAGGATATTGATAGATCCTTTCTGCCAGGTGACCAGCACGGCAAATGTGATGCCGACCAGAAACGCCGGAATGATCTGCCACTGAAATGCCAGCACCAGAATCAGCGGTACCGCCGGTGACAGAAAGGCCAGCGCTGGCAGCGAGGAAGCCTTTGCACCGTGCCGCATCATGGCGTAGCCGCAAAGCATCAGCAGCACAACACCGGCACCGACCAGTGAAGCGGGATTGGGTTCGGTGGTGGCGGCTTTAGTTGCCGCACCGAGTGATTGCCCGGCGCTCTGGTTGAATGCCGCAAAGCCGCCGCCCAACAAGAGCAATGCGAACGCTGCGTACTGCAGGTTGCGCCAGGACCATTGTTCGATGAGAAGAAACAAGACGACGACGGCGGCGATACAAGCCGTGAATGGCACTACATAGGCAACAATCTGCGGTTGCTGCAACTCCAGCACATTCATATATAGAGCCCAGTTGCCGAGGTTGTACATGCCGCCCAGGCTGATGCCGAACAAATAGAGCGCACCGGCGGTTGCCGCTGGAATACCGATTGAAAGCATGACCGGCAGGACAACTGTTCCCACCATAATTACGGCTCCCAGTCCGCCCAACGATGAGAACAGAAGCGCCGTCAACAGGGTGAGCGCCACCGCCAGCACGAACGGGCTGTCGCCGGAGAATTCCGCCACCCAGCGCACCATTGCTTTGGCGATGCCGTGGCGATTGATCAATTCGGCCAGCACGGCACCGAACATCGTGGTCGTGTACGCGGTATTAAGCTTGGTGGCGCCCTTCGTCAAGACTTCGTCGATGATGTCTTTGCCTGGAATGCCGCCGATGACGGCAATCAAAACTGCCATTATCGGCAGCGCCAAAAGTGCCGAGACCCGGCGCGAATACATGAGCGCCGCCATGAGCAGGAAGATTGCAATACAGGCAAGTCCGACTTGCATAGGGCTTTAAAAGAGCGCCTCAACAAACATTCTTGGGTCGAACAGTCTCAGGTCGTCGATCTTCTCACCGAGACCGATCAACTTCACGGGCAACTTCAAGTCGCGGGCGATGCTGAAAACAATGCCGCCTTTGGCGCTGCCGTCCAGTTTAGTGAGAACCACGCCGGTGAGTGGGCAGAACTCGGCGAACACCTTCGCTTGCTGCAATCCGTTTTGCCCGGTGGAGGCATCGATTACGAGCAGCGATTCGATGTGGGCGTTGCCGGCTTGCTTGTCGACGACTGAGCGGACTTTCTTCAATTCGGCCATCAAGTTGGCTTTGTTGTGCAGGCGTCCGGCTGTGTCGATGATCAATATCTCGTAATTTTCGGCGGTTGCTTTTTGAATTGCCTGGTAGACGACCGCGCCTGGGTCCGCACCTTCCGGCAGTCTGACTATATCGACTCCGGCGCGTTCAGCCCAGATTTCCAGCTGGGTCTCAGCGGCAGCCCGGAAGGTGTCTCCGGCGGCCAGCAGCACGCGACGCCCTTGTTGTTTGAGGCGCCAGCAAAGTTTGCCGATGCTGGTGGTTTTGCCGGTGCCGTTGACGCCGACGACGAGAACTATATTCAAACGATCCTGGTGCAGTTTCAGCTCAGACGAGGGCGCCGTCGCCAGCATGCTTTCGAACTCTCGCCGCAGGAATGCCTCTACGTTATGCGAGTTCCAGTTCTTCTGTTTTGCTTCCCGGCGCAGATCGCTGACGATGGTTTCGACATTCTTCAAGCCGATGTCCGCTTTGATCAGTTTCTCCTCCAGATCTTCCAGGTAGTCATCGTCGATGGCTCTGCCTGGATGTGCCGGACGGGGAGGCTGGCTCGGTGCGCTGGGTGCCGGTTTTGGGGCCGGCGCCGGTTCCGGTTTGGCTTCCGGCTTGGGCTCGGGTTTTGGTGCCGGCGGTGGCGGCGTTGTGTCGGCCGGCGGCAGCGGTGCCGGGCTGGCTGCCACCGGATCTGGTGCAGGCAGCGGTGTCGAGATGGGCACTGGATTTAATGGCGCCGCCTGTTCCAGCGGAGTCAGGGGAGCAGTTTCGATGGGCTCCATCGGCTCGGGGCGCGTGACCGGCGGCTGCGGTTCCGGCGTCGGCTCGGCAGCCGCTGACTGCTCTTCGTGCGGCGGCGGCGGTGGCAACGGCGGCGACGCGATGGATGGAATTTGTTCCGCCACCATTTCTGTCAGCGCTTGTTGCACCTGGGCAACCGGCTCCGCTTCTGTTTCCGCAATCGGCTCACCGGCAGCACTGGGGTCTTCTTCATCGCGGTCTACGACAGCATCGACCAGCACCGATTTGGTTTTCGAGAGGGCGCCCTTCAACTTAGAAAGCGTCGCTCCCCACCAGCCGCTTTGCTTTTCTTGTTGGTCATCCATATCGATACGTTATGCACCCATCATCATGTCGGTAATCTTCGCACCGGCTCGCGACCTTCTGCCTCGGTGGTATCATCCGCGGAGGCAGTGCGACTTTCTTGCCGCTGCTGTTTCGCGTGCTCTGACAGCTCGCCGAGCACGCCGTTGATGAACTTTGCAGCTTTGTCGTCGGCGAAACGGTGGGATAACTCGACCGCCTCGCTGATTGCTACTTTAATCGGCACATCCGGCATGAAAAAAGCTTCCGCGCAGGCCAGACGCAAAATATCGCGGTCGATGGAGACCATGCGTTCGAGCCGCCATTTTTGCTTGACGTCGCTGATGTACTTATCGATCTGGGTTTTATGATCGAGATAGGTTGACACGAGGCGATAAAGAAACACGCGCGCCTCTGTCTCTCGTTGCGGACCCAGCTGTGCCGTCACCTCGGGCAGGTCCAGCGCCTCGGAGATGAGGTGCATGGCGCGTTCCAGCAGTTCTGTTTGCTGGCGCAACTGACCGGTCGTCACCGGCACCGGTTTCATGTCGTCAATGGTGTGGTCGTTTTCAGGATGCTCGACTTCGTACTCTGCAAGTTCAGCCTGGGCTTTCAAAACCATGCCATTGGCATCAGCCAGACATTGCTTGGCATAATCAGCCAGCATCTGGACAGCCCTGGTAGCCAGGTCGTCAAACTCAAGCCGGTCCAGCTTCGTCTTGTCCTTGGGAAGCTGGGGAAGCATGATTACTGCAAGTTCGCGGGCGATGCGTCTGGCGCTCATATGATCCGCATTTCAATATCAATAGAAACAGATGAATGCACATGTTACCATGCTTGCGCTCGCAACCATGGACAGGTGGCAATTTGCGAATCACGGGCGGGGATGCCAGAGGTCGATCAGTTGAGGCTCCTGAGGGACTGGAAGTGCGTCCCACCGGCGCCAAAGTCCGTCAGGCATTGTTTAACATTCTCGGCAGTCGCGTACCGGGTGCGCGTTTCTTAGATTTGTGCGCGGGTTCGGGACTGATGGGGCTGGAGGCGCTCAGCCGCGGCGCAAAGAGTCTGATTGCAGTCGAAGAAAATCGCAAAATGTCTCGCATCATCGAAGGGAATGTGAAGCATCTCGGTTACCAGGCTGAAGTGATTACCGCCGATGTACGCAAAGTGATACCGATTCTCGAAGAGCGCTGCTTCGACATCGTCTTTGCCGACCCGCCCTACAAGAGTCAACTGGCGTCGACAGTGGTCTCTATGATCGGCAAACACCAGTTGCTTTCAGACGCTGGTGTGTTGATGGTAGAACACGACCGCGCACTAGCAATGCCCGACGCCACCGACTCGCTGGTGCTGGTCGACAGGCGAGTCTATGGGCAGACGGCAATATCTTTTTACGGGTACGACGGAAATGAGATCGACAATGAGTGATACGAAAAACATCATCGGCGCCAGCCGCGTAGTTGACTGGTTCGGCGAATGGCCTGACTTCGCCGAATCGCAAGTTCTGGAGATACATCTGGCGCGTGACGAAGATTCATGGCTGAAGCTGCGCACTCCGGAGAGTCCCGAAAAAGCTGCCACCGGCCGCGGTGCCGCCAAAACCGCCTTCGTGACCTTTTACTTCAACGGTGTCACCAACGCCGACTTGCAAAACTTCAATCAACAAAGCGTAGTCTCAGCCCTGGAAGTAGAGATGGCAGGCGATGAAATTCGAGTCACGCTGAAAGAGTCGAAAACCGGACTACACGGCAGCATCACCGCCGGCAAACTCTCAGTCGGAGTTTCCACCCAAATGCCGCTATGATGATTTGGAGGGATCCCGTTTTGCCCCTTAGTGAAAATCAACACTTCTGTTGATTTTCACTAAGGGAGAACAGGGGACTACCCGGACTGACTCTAGTCGGCTACTGGCTCTGAAAATAGGTCTTTTTCAGGAGCGCGACGTCGGGATTGCGCGAGAGTTTGCGTAAATCCGTCCAGCGCAAAATCGCCAGCACCAGACCAGTTGTTGATGTGACAGCGATGGCAGCGATGAATATCGGATGCGGGATGCCCAGCTGAATTTTGATCAGCGTAGGATTGACGAGCGCCATCATGCCGAAAAGAAACGGAATGCCTTGCAGGGCGATTTGCACGCGGGGCACATCCTGTGTGGGCAGACCTTGTTTGGTGAGAAACGGCGGCAGCATGCGGTGAGCGAGAAAAGCGGTGAAGCAAAAACTGATCGCGATACCCCAGCCGACCATGCCGAAACTCTTGTCGCATAGCAGCACCGGAGGAAAAAACAGCAGGAACAGCGACCAGGCGAACTTACTCTGCAGGCGCCAGAGTTGCGACCGCAGTTGTTTCAACTCATCCGATTCAGCGGGTTCGGTAGTCTCTTCAGTTTCTTCCAGGGCGGCTGGTGGCGTTTCTTCACCCATGATAATGCTTATCCGCAGCAACCGTCCGGCGGATGCACCAGGCCGTCGATGATATCGGCATTGGTGGCAGTCTGGGGTTGACCGCCGCCGTTACTAGATTCCGACTGGGCGGCACTGTCTTGTGATACCACTTCCGGTGACTCGTCTTTGGCTTGCGCGCTGGGACTGGGGGTGACTTTCTGTCCGCCCGAGACGGCTTGTTGCCCGCCCGAAATAGCCTGGCGTCCGCCGGAGATGCGCTGCTTGCCTGAGGACTCCTGATTCTCCGCTGCCGGCGGTGGCGGCACAGGCATGCGCCCGGTGGTCGTGGACGGATACTTGAGACGGTCGTGGTGCAAGGTTCTCCAGACGCGTACGAAGGCTTTGCGCACTTTGTCCAATTCGTCGTGGGTCAAAGATGATTCATTGAATTGACCATCATCCCAGCGTGCCTTGAAGACGTTGGCCATCGCCTGTTCGACTTCTTCCTGGGATGGATCCTTCATGCTGTGCGTCACCGCTTCCGACACGTCGGCCAGCATGACGATGGCTGATTCGCGTGTCTGCGGCTTCGGTCCGGGATACCGGTAGTCCATTTCGTCTACCTTATCTTTGCCGTCGCGCATGCACGCCTTGTGATAGAAGTAAGCCATGATTGTGGTGCCCTGGTGTTCCGGAATGAACGCCTGCACCTGATCGGGCAAACCGTATTTCTGGGCCAGCTCGAGTCCGTTGGTGACGTGCGCCAGCACGCGTGCACGGCTCTCTTCCGGGGGAATGAAGTCGTGCGGGTTCTTATCGCCCAGCTGATTCTCGATGAAGAAACGCGGCGTCACCATCTTGCCGATATCGTGGTAGATGGCACCGGCACGCACGAGATTGACGTTGCAGCCGATGGCGCGTGCTCCGGCTTCGGCGAGGTTCGCCACCGCCAGGCTGTGCTGGTAAGTGCCCGGCGCGTTTTCTTCTAGTTGGCGCAAGAGCGGGTGATCCGCAGCTGTCAGCTCGGCAATACGGAACGGTGTCAGCATGCCAAACAAGCTTTCCAGAAACGGCAACGAGCCCATAGCCACAATAGCGGAGGACAGTCCGCCCAGCACTTGCAATGCCAGTTCGCTGCCGAAATTGATCGGCGTGTCGGGCATCTTGCCCAGTATGACGGCTGTGAAATAACCGATTGCCTGCACCAGACCGATCAGGAAACCAGCCACCATCAGATCTCTTCGCTTGTTGATTTTGTTGGCCAGAGCCATCGCTGATGCGGCAGTGAGCGCCACCAGATGAGGTCCTTCGATAACGTCGCCTAGAGAAAGGAAGATGATCAGAAGGGTCGTCAAAATCAGCGCCAGTCGCCGACCGAATATGACCGACAAAACCAGTGCCGTGGCTGGCAACGGGATAAACTGCGGATACTGCTGACCGGCGAAGGTGGCGATGCCGCAGGTCACCACGCAAACAGTGGACATCAATCCGATTGCGGACGGCGAGAAGAACCACTTCTGTTCGAATGTATGGAGGTAGATGCCGAACAAACCGAAGGCCGCCAGCAAGGCTGCCGCGATACCGGCGATGGTGCTCCAGTCCTGTACCTTGGTGATGCCGAGTTTGCTCAAAACTTCGAATTGCATCGGCGTGATCGGCTCGCCGCGTTTGGCGATTACGGTACCTGCTTCGACTTCTTTTGTGACGGGTTTGGCTTCGGACAGCGCCTTCTCGACTTTGGCGCGGGTTGCTTCGTCGTTGATGACGATATTGGCATCAAGGACTTTGGTGGACACCAGTGCTGAGCTTTCTTTGCGCACCGCCGCCGGCCATTTTTCGGGAAGAAACTCTGCAAAGTTGTTGGCTAGCCGCTCTGCATGCGAGCCAGGATAGATGGTTGCCGAACCCAGAAATCTTTTGGTGGCAGATTGCAACTCGGAAGACCAGCCGCCCAGATCAGCGGGTTTGAGGTCGCGGGCGAGCATCTTGATGCTGGAAAGTTCCATCTGATCGTCGAGTTTCACCGAGCCGGGTTGGCTTTGTTCTTGTTTCACCAGCTCGATTTCTTTGCGCAGGCGCTCCAGCATCTGATCGTCGCGCTGAGCACTGTGTTCAAATACGGGCAGAGTGTGCCGGCGTATTTGATCTTGCTGTTCGTGGGTGAGTTTTTCGTCCACGACCTCGACTTTGCCGGTTGACACCAGGTCGAAGGGCGCGATGGTTCCGGGCTTGAGCGGCAATCCGATAAGGTGCGGCGCCGAGAGCGAGAAAATCACAGCAATGAAACTGACGACCACGACAGAAACCCACAGGAAAATTTCTCCCATAGAGAAGGAAGTTTCCTTGAAGTGGGTTTTGTGGTGAGGTGCCATTGTCCTGGTGACCGCAGCGCTTAGGACTGCGCTTGACGGTTAACTACCTTTGATTTTTGATTCTGCTGTCAGTTCTTGTCCGGTTACTTGCCCGCGAATGTCGCTGGGTGTTTCGTCTTCAGGATAAAAGTCGCTTTCCGTAGTATTTAGTGCCGTTCTGACCACATAAATTCGTTTACCCTGGGACTCATGATAGGTACGCATGTTAATTTCGGCAAGCAACCCCATCAAGATAAATTGTACGCCCAGCATAAAGAACATTGTGACCAAGACGGGCAGCGGGGTTTCGATGAAGGTCGTGTGATAGAACGCCTTCAGGATGATCATCCAGGCGAAACCGGCTATGGCAGCCGCAAACGACCAGAGTCCAGCCATGCCGAACACGTGAATCGGCTTGGTTGAGTACGCGGAGAGGAATTTCACGACAATCAGGTCGAGAACCACCTTAAACGTCCGCGAGATGCCGTATTTGGAGACTCCGAATTGACGCGCATAGTGGCTGACGGGAATTTCGGTGACCCGGGCGCCCATCCAGGTGGCGTAAATCGGCACGAAACGGTGCATTTCTCCATAAAGCTTGATGTCCTTGATCACCTCGCGGCGGTAAGCCTTCAGACTGCATCCATAGTCGTGCAGGGGCACTCCGCTGATGATCGAGATGATTTTGTTGGCGGTCCAGGAGGGGATCAGGCGGGTGAAAAACTCGTCCTGGCGATCTTTGCGCCAGCCGCTCACCACGTCAAAACCCTCATCCAGCTTTTCGAGCAGGCGTTTGATGTCCACCGGGTCGTTTTGCAGGTCGGCGTCCATCGGGATAATCACCTGACCGACGGCATTATCGATACCGGCTGCCAGGGCGGCGGTCTGCCCGAAATTGCGTACGAAACGCACTACTTTAAACCGGCGCTCACGCTGCGCCATCTGTTCGAGCTTTTTGAACGAATTGTCGCGCGAGCCATCGTCGATAAAAATCACTTCCCACGGGCGATTGAGGCTGTTAAGGGAGGTGGTTAACTTATCCTGCAGCGAATCAAGACTGTCCTCTTCGTTGAAAACAGGGATGACGACTGAGATTTCGGGATAGTAAGGTTGGCGCGGCATGTTGTATATGCATTCTGCCCGAAAAGGCCTGTAGCCTCACCCACACGACTTCTGCATTTATTCTAACCGCCGGTTGTGGGGCAGTGTGCCATTATAAAGAGCGCAAACCTAAGCCTGGGTTGCACCTACTTAACCTGAGCAGTATGACGATCGTTCCAAGTTCATTCAATTCTTTCGGCAAAGAGCACAAAACGCCTGCCGATGGGGATGGCAGCTCTAAGCCCAGGCGGGCAGAAGTGCTGGCGCCGGCCGAAACTCCTTCGGATAAGAAAACCGATTCGTCTTTACGACCGCAAAGTATTGCGGAATATATCGGTCAGTCGCGCCTGAAGACCATGTTGAGTATGTCTATTGCGGCCGCTAAGGCCCGCAAGGAGCCTCTCGACCATCTGCTTTTCTACGGTCCTCCCGGTCTCGGAAAGACCACGCTGGCCAACGTCTTAGCCAACGAAATGGCTTCCAAGATTCATTTGGCTACAGGTCCCAGCCTGGAGCGTCCCCGCGACATCATCGGGCTTTTGAACCAGCTCGAGGCAGGCGATGTTCTGTTTATCGATGAAATTCACCGCCTCAACCGCATAGCGGAAGAGCTGCTCTATCCAGCTATGGAAGACTTCGTGATCGATCTGACGTCGGGCAAAGGGCACGCCACGCGCACGATGCGCCTGCCGCTGCCGAAGTTTACTTTGATTGGCGCCACTACTAAGGCCGCCATGTTGTCCAACGCCCTGCGCGACCGTTTTGGATTTGTGCAGCGCCTGGACTTTTACTCGCAAGAAGAGTTGGGCGAGATTGTTGCCCGCACCAGTACCATCCTCAGTCTGCAGGTCGACCGTGATGCCGTCGCATTAATTGCCGGACGGGCACGCGGCACGCCGCGCATCGCCAACCGCCTCGTGCGTCTGGTGCGCGACTTCTCCCAGTACAAGGGACAGCAGATCGTCACTGCCGCCCTGGTTCTCGAAGCCATGGACACGTATCAGGTGGACGCGTTCGGGCTGGATCCCACCGATCGCCGATTGTTGGAGATTCTCATCGACAGTTATGCCGGAGGGCCGGTCGGCATCGATGCGTTGGCTGCGACTCTAGGAGAGGATTCCGATACTCTAGAGAGTGTTTACGAGCCGTATTTGATCCAGCGCGGTCTGATTCAGCGCACACCGCGCGGACGCATCGCCACGCCGGAGACCTACCGGCACCTGGGGCGCACCTGCCCGGCCATCCAACTAAATCTGGGCGGCACCATATTTGGAGGCGAGCCGGGCAGTGACTAGGCAACTTGTGCCGTTGTTTGCGTTTCTGCTGCTGGCTATGAGTATTGGCTCGGACAGCTGGGCGGCAGATCCCAAACAAGCAGGACAGGTGCAACCGCCCGGCGAAGACACCTTTGCGGTGGCAAAAGTGCAGAGCGTTCAGGCTCCGCAACTCAATCAAGAGTTGCTGTCACGCACCGGCATGGTCAGCAAGAACCAGCGGGTGCAACTGGAAATTCAGGAAGGTCCCCTGAAAGGCAAGTCGGTGACCGTCGATAACCAGATGGGCGACAATCCGGCGTACAACGTCAACCCGGCGCCCGGCGATGAAGTGATTGTAGCCATTACTGAAAACGGCACGCCCAATGGTCAGCCCGAGATTAACATAGCCGACTTTCACCGGGTGCCACCACTTGCGGTGCTGTTTGCCATCTTCATGGCCGTCTATCTGTTTTTCGGCGGCACCAAAGGGCTGAAGTCGTTGATCGGTTTGGGAGTCGCTATCGCCCTGGTGGCTTTCATTCTCTTGCCGTGCAGTCTGCGCGGCATCGACCCGCTTTTGACGGCTGTCGGCATCTGCATCGTCGCCGCCGCCACCACTGTTTGTTTCGTCGCCGGGTTCGGCAAAAAAGCCATGGCGTCTTTGCTCGGCACCGCAGGTGGTGTGTTGATCGCCGGACTGGCATCGTTCATCACCATTCAAACCGCTCACTTAACCGGATTGGCCACTGAAGAAGTACAGATACTGCGCGGCTCTGTATTGCATCAACCACCACAGTTTTTCACCGGCTTGCTGGCTGCGTCCATGCTGATTGGCGCGTTGGGGGTAATAATGGACGTCGCCGTTTCTGTCGCTTCCGCCATGCAGGAAGTCAGTCTCGCCGATCGCAGCTTGAATGCAAAACAACTCTACGCAACTGGAATGAATGTCGGTCGCGACATTATGGGAACGATGACTTCCACGCTGATTCTGGCTTACGCAGGCAGCGCTCTGCCGCTTTTGATGCTGCTGTCCAACACCCCCAGCATTAAACTCTTCAATCTAGATCTGGTTGCCACCGAAGTTGCCGCCTCATTGACGGGCAGCATCGGGCTGGTTTGCACCATACCGCTGACGGCATTTCTAGGTGCACGTTTCTTCTCTAACAATGTCAGCGATGGCGCTCTGGAAAAATTGGGTGAGCAGCCGGCTCCGGCTATGTCGTCGACGCGAGGATCACCGGAGTGTCTCGACGGGTAGTCTACGGCTGGAGCCTGTTCTTCGCGGCCGCGGTGGCGCTGATGGCGGGCGGCATCTGGTGGGCGTTGGGGCTGGCAACCGTGTCGGTCCTGGCCGGCAATGAATTCATCGGCTTGGTGCAAGCCAAGGGCATTCGTCCGTCGCCGCGCATTATTCGCGCCATGATCATCGCCTTCGTGGCGGTCGGAACTTTGCCGCAAGTGCCGGGATTGCACGTGACGTGGGACCCGCTGTTTGCCTTTCCACTGGTGGTTGTCGTTGGAGTTTGCGCTTCGTTTTTCCGCCTCTTATTCCGCGACCTCGATCCGCCTGCCACCATATCTGATATCGCCACCACTGTCCTCGGATTTCTCTATTGCGGGTTTATGCCCAGCCATCTGGCGCTTCTGCGCAATTTAATCGATCCCGGCATGCCGCTTCCCGCCAATCCGCTCTATCAGCCGGGCGTCGCTTATGTGTGGGTGACGCTGTTCATTATTTTTGCCACGGATGTGTTTGCGTACTATGGCGGCAAACATTTCGGCAAACATTTGCTCTATCCGACCATCAGTCCGAAGAAAACTATCGAAGGCGCCATCTGTGGGCTCTTAGCGGCTGTTTTCTGGTCTACGGTAGTGGTCTACGTCGCCGACCACTACATATTTCAGCCACCCCCGTTTCATCTCCACATCTGGCAGGCGCCTTTAATGGGTCTCTTTGCTTCCATCGGCTGCCAACTGGGCGACTTATGCGAGTCACTGCTTAAGCGCGACGCCGGTGTTAAGGATTCGGGCAATCTGATACCCGGGCACGGCGGCTTTCTAGATCGCGGCGACGGCTTAATCTTCGCGGGAGCCATCTGTTATTACTGGATCCGAATGTTTATGCTGCACCTGCTTTAGGACAATCGCAGGTTGTCATTCGGGTATGATATATTTCTACCTACCTCTGGAGAGGTGGCTGAGTGGTCGAAAGCGGCTTCCTGCTAAGAAGTTGTATGGTCAAAAGCTGTACCGAGAGTTCGAATCTCTCCCTCTCCGAATCTTGTTCTTAAGCCCGGCTCTCGCAGCCGGGCTTTTTATTTGTCGCGCGGAAATTCGTAACCGAGGGTTCTCAGATACCAGAGCAGACCCTCGTAGAGTCCTATAGAAAGCAGCAGGACTCCGACCATTAGAATCCAGCCTTTCACTGATCTCTTGCCGTCCAGGTTCCTTTTCAGGAATTGGTTGGCTTTGGCTCCGAAAATCAGTGCAGCTGTGCCCATCGGCGCGCAGACAGCAAAGATTTTCACCAGCAGCGAGTTGATGGCAATTTCCTTTTCGTTTGCGTGCGCGAGCGTAATCGGCTCGACGATCCCAAAATACAATGTGAACGCTGCCACCAGAAGAATGACGACACCGGCTCGTCTGTAGCCATCGAAGAAACTGTCCATCGCGCCTGGTTGGTAGCGCTCCGCGTGCCACTTGCCGCTGCGGGTGCCGGTGCTGCTGCCGATCTGGCATTGCCCTGACAGCGCGCCGTCCGCTCCTATCGTGCCTTCGAAAACACTGCGCGGTACATCAGTGCGCGTTTGCTTGGTGAACTTTATGGCATCACCGGTAACACTACCTGCAATCTCTCCAGTGATCACGATTGTCTCGATCATTTGACCGGTAACGGTTGAGCCGTCTTTAGTGTTGAACCGGACCTTGAAGTTATTTTTTCTGCCCGCCATCTGGTCTTCGATGGTCTGGTAGTAGCCGCGCCAGTGCCCATCTATTGGAGATTTGTTTTCGGAAGTCATTTCTGTTGGCGTCTCGGATTTATCACTGAACGTCGCGTGTGATCTGCACCAGTATGCCACCAATCACCACCAGTCCGATGCCGACGAAGCGCAGTTTATTGAACTTCTCTTTGAGAAAGACGATGGCGAAGAAATACATCAATAATGGATAGCAACCCGTAATTGTAATTACATAAGATGCGGACGCCAGCAGCAGGGCACCGAAATAGGCATAGCGACCCACAGCCAGCGCTGCCCAGTTGAGAAACGTGTATGTCCATGCCGGCTTGTTCTTTAAGTCAATGGGTATCTTGCGCCAGCGACACCAGCCGAACACCACGAAGAGAGTGGCGATTTCCCAGACTCGCTCGGCAAAGTACGCTTCTAAGGGAGTGGCGGTTTCAATCGCCTTTTTATCAAAGATTCCCCAGACTCCCCAGGTGATTACACACACAACAATCAAAGCGATCAATTGCCAGCGTTCTTTGCCGGTAGGAAACGGCGCATCTCCGCCGGGCGATGCGCCTATCGCTCCGACGCCGGCAGCGATGCAAGCCGCGCCCAGCAGGCGGTCGACGACCAGTTTCTCACCGAGCAGCGGCACGGCGAGAAACTGCAAAATGAGCGGATACGCTGAGGTGATCCCGAGCACATAACTGGCTTCGGTTTTTGTCATGGACGCCATGTAGCACATGATCGCGACCGTCGAGAACAAGGCCCCCAGCGAGGTCCAGAACCAGGTCGATGGATGAATGTGCCAGTTGGGCTGGGTGAAATTGAGCAACAGATAAATGAGCGGAATGGAAACAACGCACCACATCGAATAGCGCAGCACCACATCCGTATATTTCGCATTGTCCAGTGCCTTCTTGTCTAAGATTCCCCAGATGCTCCAGGAAGCCAGCGTTAAGAGCACATAGATGTTTAGCGTGTCGAAGGCGAAACTAGGCATCCGGTATCACAGGTGGTATCACTGACCGAGCGTCAGGACGGCCAGGTAAAACTTGCCTTCGTCGCGATACTCGCGCAAATGCAATTTGAATTCGTCGCACCAGATGTCCAGCTCGGCGCGGGTCGGCATGTGATGCGGCACCAGTTGCGGCTCGTACTCGTGCAGCTGGTCGACGAATCCGCGGCCGACCGGTTGGCTGATGATCACGCACCCGCTGCCGGTGAGAAATTGAGAAACGTATTCTAGAGTCGCTTTCGGGTCGAACATGTTGGCGAAACAAGCATTGAAAAAGATGGCATCGAACTTGCCGAGCGAGGACGGCAGTTCCGTCACATCGCCGAGTTGGAAGTTGACCTGCGGATAGCGCTCTTTTGCTTCAGCAATCATTTGTTGGCTGAGGTCGCAGGCGACGATGTTTTCCGGTTTAACGCCGGCAGCCAGCATAAATTTCAACAGCACTCCGGTGCCGGTGCCCACATCAAGCACTCGTGCGTTCGAGGTCAATTCGGCGGCTTCGACTACCAGTGCGGTTCGTTCCTCGACGTCTTCCGGAACCGGGCGCGTGAAGAACCCGACGTTCTTGTCAAAAAATTCTTTCTGGTAAGCCTGGTGTGCTTCTCTGGCTTTGCTGTCCGACATGGGCGCTATCTATACGTTGACAAGATTAAAAGACCATTGCTGGCGAAGTCATTCTACATGTCCGCCAACGCAGTAAGGAGGACGCTTTTGCTAGGGTTAACCTACTTGGCGGGCGTCGACGAAACTTGATATGGTCAATCTATATCCTCCAGTGGTGAGATGAATCGGTATGACCTCGTCCTTCGACTTTGATGAAACTCTGAGCAGTGCCACACAACCGGCAAAGCCTCAGCACACGATGTCTTTGCTTCTGGTGCTGTTCGCCAGTGTCATCCTGGCGCAGATACCTTATGTCAACTGGATCTTCGGACCGATCAACACGTTTGTGACCACGGTTCACGAGATGGGGCACGCGCTGGTCTGTCTTTTGACCGGCGGTACGGTTTCAGGACTGACGATTGTCAGCGATGGACACGGACACGGCGGACTGACGTTCTGCCACGGCGGCATGCCGTTCTTTTATTCGCAAGCCGGCTATCTGGGGGCGACGTTTTTCGGTTGTCTGCTGATTGCCTCGGCGCGTTTTCAAAAGCTGTCGCGTGTCGTGCTCGGACTGATCGGTGTGGCATTAGGTGCCAGCACCCTGCTCTTGATGTCGGGAACCATCTTCCATGAATGGCGCATTCTGGAAGGATTGGGCAGCATGTTCTGGGGACTTCTCATGTCGGCCGGCTTCATCTGGGCTGCCATCAAAATGAATGCCCGCTGGGCGAACCTGCTCTTGCTGTTTATCGGCGTGCAGACGGCGCTCAATGCCGTACAGGGCGTGACTTATCTGATGCAGAGTTCTTTTGGAATGGGTTCGGAAGCCTGGTCTGATGCCACCAACATGGCGCAGATGACGGGAGTGCCGGCCTTTGTCTGGGGTTTCTTGTGGGCCGCCATATCGCTGTTGATGGTGGGCGGCACGCTCTGGTTCACCTGGCACGCAGACTCTAAGAAGTAACGAAACTGCCGTCGGTGCTATATTTACCTCCCTGTGCCGGTGCTTCTTGGAAGCCCAAGTCGTGGAGGGGAAATGCGAGTCGTCGAATGTGTGCCCAACTTCAGTGAGGGGCGCGATCCAAAAGTCATAGATGCGATTGCTGAGGCAGTGCGCTCGGTTGAGGGCGTTCGCTTGCTCGATGTCGATCCCGGCAAGAGCACCAATCGCACGGTCTTTACTTTCGTCGGCGAACCCGATGCCGTGGTGGAAGCGGCCTTTCAATCAATTGCCCGGGCTCAGAGTTTGATCGATATGCGCACTCACCAGGGCGCTCACCCGCGTATCGGCGCCACTGACGTCTGCCCCTTCGTGCCGGTCGCCGGAGTCACCATGGACGACTGCGTCGAGCTGGCAAAGCGCCTCGGCAAGCGTGTCGGCGAAGAATTGAAAATTCCGGTTTATCTGTACGCGGAAGCCGCTCAAGTGCCCGAGCGCTCTAATTTAGCCGACGTTCGTCAGGGCGAATACGAAGGGTTGGAAGCGCGCATGAAAAACGGCTTCCAGCCTGACTTCGGTCCGCGCGAATTCAATGCTGCCAGCGGTGCCACCGTAATTGGTGCGCGACAATTTCTGATTGCGTACAACGTCGATTTGAATACCAAGTCGACCAAGCTGGCTAACGAAGTGGCGCTCAACATCCGCGAAGCCGGGCGTGCCAAGCGTGATGAATCCGGCAACATCGTCAAAGACGAGAACGGCGTCACCGTCAAAGTACCCGGTGTATTGAAAGCCTGCAAAGCCGTGGGCTGGTATGTCGACGAGTACGACCAGGCGCAGATCTCGATAAACCTGGTCGACTACAAAGCCACCTCCGTGCACCAGGCTTTCGATGAATGCTGCAACCAGGCGGAGACTCTGGGCATGCGTGTCACCGGCAGCGAGATTGTAGGTCTGGTGCCGCTCGAGCCCATGTTGATGGCCGGCGAGCATTATTTGCGCAAACAGGGACGCTGCGTCGGGGTCAGCGAGAAAGAACTGGTCAACGCTGCCGTGCTGTCCCTGGGACTTTCGGATGTGCAGCCGTTCGATCCAAAGAAGAAGATCATCGAGTACACAATTGCAGACGAAGGCAAGCTGCTGCGCGACTTGAGCGTCAAAGATTTCGTCGATGAACTGGCCTCAGACAGTCCGGCTCCCGGCGGCGGCAGTGTGGCCGCCCTCTGTGGCAGCCTGTCGGCGGCACTCTCAGCGATGGTCGCCAATCTGACGCACGGCAAGAAGGGATTCGAAGACCGCAACGCCGAGATGGATGACCTGTCGGCGGCGGCGCAAAAGCTCAAGGCTAGTTTCGTCACGGCCATCGACGAAGATACAAAGGCTTTCAATAAAATCGGCGAGGCCCGCAAGCTACCCAAAGACACCGATGAAGCGAAGAAAGCCCGCGATGCGGCGATTGAGAAGGCCAACCAGCAGGCGACCATGGTGCCCCTGGCTGTGCTGCGGGCCGCACTGGATGCGGTCGACCTGGCGACGCTGGTTGCCGAGCGCGGCAATCCCAACTGTCTGAGTGATGCCGGTGTGGCTGGATTGACAGCCAGGGCCGGCGGCGAGGGCGCTTATTACAACGTTCTCATCAACTTGCCCGGTCTCACGGAGCAAAAGTTTGCCGCCGAAGTCCGCAAGACAGCCGACTCCGTTGTCAGTGACCTTCGTGATAAAACTGATGCGCTTCATGAAAATATCCTGTCCAGGCTGTCAAAATGAGCGTTTTACGTCGTACCATGTGCTTTCTGAGAGAGACTAATCAAAAGGCGCCATGAGCAAAGCAGCAGAACCCCGCAAAGAAGAGAAGGTCTTGAGAAACGAGTGGGAAACGGGTGAATTCTCCCGTGTCCAGAGCCGCCTCGATGAAGCGGCGCGGATTCTCAAAATGGATGAGAATCAAATTGCACCTATGCGGCATCCAAAGCGAGCGTTGTCGGTGGTAGTGCCGGCCCGCATGGATGACGGCACCGTGCAGACATTCGCCGGCTATCGGGTGCACCACGACATAGCGCTTGGTCCGGCCAAGGGCGGCATCAGCTTCAGCCCAACGCTCAATCTGGGATCGGTGGCATCGATTGCCATGCTCATGTCCTGGAAGTGCGCCCTGCTCAATTTGCCTTTCGGCGGCGCTCACGGCGGTATCTGCCTGGATGCCACCAAGCTCAGCATGGGCGAACAGGAGCGCATCACGCGCCGCTACACCTCCGAAATTATCAGTTTGATCGGTCCGGATCAGGATATTCCGGGACCTGACCTCAACACCAGCGAACGCACCATGGCCTGGATTATGGACACGTACAGTGTCAATATCGGGCACACGGTACCATCCGTGGTGACCGGCAAGCCGCGGTCCATCGGCGGTTCCCTGGGGCTGACCGAAGCCACCGGATATGGTGTGGCTCTGTGCGCCAAGCGAGCCGCGGCGCGGTTTAACCTGGGAACCGATGCTACTGTGGTCATCCAGGGTCTCGGACAGGTCGGTTCGTCGCTGGCTCGTAGCTTGCAAGATGCCGGCTTCAACGTGATTGCCGTCTCCGGACATCAGGGTGGTGTCTACAATCCGAAAGGACTGGACCTGAAGTCCCTGCAAACACACATAGAAGAACATGGCACGATGACTGGCTTCCGCCATGCCGATGCCGTCAGCAACGAAGAATTGCTGGCTCTCAAGTGCGACATCCTGGCTCCGTGCGCGGTGCCGAACGTCATCTCCAAGCGCAACGCCGACTCTATCCAGTGCAAAGTTCTGGTTGAGGGTGCCAATGCGCCGACGACCCCGCAGGCCGACAAGATTCTAGAAAGCAAAGGCATCATCGTGGTGCCGGACATTCTCGCCAATGCATCCGGTGTCACCGCCGGCTACTTCGAATGGGTGCAAGGCTTGATGCGGTTGATCTGGACGGAAGATGAAGTCTATCGCAAGCTCGATCAGCAAGTCGGACGCGTCTCAGACTCCGTTTTCGCCCGCGCCGATCAGATGAAGATCTCGCTGCGTCTGGCCGCCATCACCCTGGCTGTGGAGCGCATCTGGGAAGCGCGAAACCTGCGCGGTCTGTATCCATAACTAACGACCAACCAGGCGTTCGCCGCTGAAGTAGCGCTCGACTTGAGCTTTGACCGCGGCTGCCTTTTCGGGTTGGCCGGTATTTTCGAGACTTTGGGACAGTACCCAATTACATTCTTCGATGATATAGCGATTGTCGGGACCGGAAAGAAGTCGCGGTAGCACCGGCTCGCCGATTTCGATAGCTGCCTGGAAGTGTCCCTGCGCCCTTTCCAGATACATTTTGGCGACGGACACCCAGTCTTTGGCCGTCTCTGTTCCTGAACCTATTTCGGTGGCGCCGGTACTGTTTGTGGTGGCGGCTAGTTTCTCCATTTCTTTGAGGTAAATCTTTGCTTTGTCCATCATGCCTGTGTCAATCAGATGTTTGATGACGAACTCCAGATAGACCACTTTCTCGTAAGGGCTCTTCGCTACCGAAAGGGCTCTACGCAAAAACGCATCGATCTCGCTCTTGCGTTTCTGCGTAGTAAGGCTGGACAGACCGATCGTGAAAGCTACGGCGGGACGACCTTCAAAGGTTAGCTGAGTTTGGTCCATCGCGGCGATGATCTCGTCGGCATCTTTATACAGACCGGCGCTCAACTTGTATTCCGCCACCTGTTTGCCCAAGCCTGAGCGGGCTAATACTTCGAAGTTATGGGTGCCGTCCGGATGGCGCGGATACTCTGCACAAAGCTCACGGCAAAGGCTCTCTGCCTCGTTTATCTTGTGCATTTGCACTTTGATGTGAATCAGCTGCATGTACTCATCAATGCGCAAACTTTTGTTGGGATTTTTTCGCTTGCGTATGATGTTCACCATTTCTTCGGCGATCTTTTCAGCTTCTGAATATTGTTGGAGCTGAAAGGCGGTTCGTGCTGCTTGATTCATCACCACATCGCGTTCGCTCTCGGGAAACTCCGGCATCTCCAGGGCTTCTCTGGCGACCTTCAAGCTTTCTTCGTTTTGTCCTTCAAAAGAAAGAACCCACGCCAACATGGTCTTTGCTCTGGCCAGAGTCGATCGGTCTGAGCCGGCTTGCGCAATGGCGACCAGTTTGCGCACTTCGGCGAGTGGAGGCAATTGCCTTCTTTTGTGCCACTGCACATCGAGATCCCGCAGGCGCTCTTCGACAATTTGCGTGTCTGACTCGACCGCTGGAGATTGCTTCGGCGCAGCGGGTGGTCGCAAATAGAACCAGGCGGCGCCGGCGATCAGAACCAGTGCACCGGCTAGTGCCGCCGTCACCAGAGCGTTCTGGCGTGCCCAGTTAATTGCGCCCGCGGACCCTGGTAGCGTATGCGGTGCCGCAACATCTAGATGTGGATCGGTGACAAAATCCTGCAGCGTCTCGCGCAACAGATTGAATGACTCATAGCGTTTTTGCGGTTCTTTGGCGAGAGCCGTGAGCGTAATGGACTCTACTGATCTGGGCAGCCCGCGCTCGGCGGCAAAGGGTTTCGGCTGCTCCGAAATTTGCTTAAACAGCGATGCCACTGGCGTATCGGATAGAAACGGCGGGCGACCTGTAAATACCGCATACATCAAACAACCGAACGAATAGATGTCGGACCTGGCATCAAGCGGACGCCCCTGGCACTGCTCCGGACTCATATAGTTGGGATCGCCGATGACCTCTCCTGTCTGAGTCAGGACTTGACCGGCGCGATCGCCGGTCAGGCGAGCCAAGCCGAAGTCGACAATTTTGGCTGTCATGGCGCCGGTTGTTTTGTCGGTGACGATGATCACATTGGCCGGTTTCAGATCGCGATGCAGCACGTTGTTGTCGTGGGCATACTGCATGCCTTTGCAGATCTGCTCGAGAATCGGCAAGGCGTCTTTGGAGTTAAAAGGACCGTGTTCGGCCAGTATTTCAGCCAGCGAGCGCCCGTCCACGAATTCAGTGGACATGTAAAAAATGCCATCACTGGTGGAGCCGAAAGCGTAAACTTCGAGGATGTTGTCGTGGCGCAAAGTCGAGATGATGCGCGCTTCTCTCTGGAAGCGATTGAGAGCATCGGAGTCGATTGCCAGGTTCGGGTGTAGCACTTTGAGGGCCACGATCTTATCGGTGCCGATGTGGTGCGCCTGATAAACTGAACCGAAGCCGCCTGTACCCAGCAGTTTCAAAATCTCGTACTTGCCGTCCAGAAGCGCGCCACACTTCAGTGGCGACTTGTAGCTGCTGACTGGCTCGGTAAAATCCACGGGACTCTCGAGAAGCGTACTTCTCTTATGTACCCGCGAGTTTACTCGCGCTTATTGTGCTGCGAGTTGCCGCCCCAGGCGGTCCAGCCGTCTGCATCCGGATCGCCGGTTTCCAGGCACATCACTTTGCCGTTGGCGGTGCCGACGTACATCTTGCCGTTGGCAAGCGCCGGCTGGAATGTGATCGGATTTTGGACGTCATACATGAAATTGACTTTGCCGTCGTCTTGTTGCATGGATACAAGATGTCCGGCTGCACTGCAGAGAAACATGTTGCGCTTGCCCAGTGCCGGCGGTGCGAAGGCTTGCGATTGCGCATCGAGTTTGCGGCTGGTGGCATTGGCGCTCCATTTAGACTGACGAGCGCGGTCGAGACTTTTGATGTTCATGCCTTGCGCCTGCACGAAACCGGCTTTGTTGGCGGCCGGGCGAGCACCCTGGTAGGCCCAGGCTTGCGCGACGGTGTTGACGCCGACGTTTTTGTAAGCCTGTCCCATGCTGGCTGCGCCCGGGGCCCCTCCACCGAAGCCCACGGACGCGTCCAACTGGGCCGCCTTTTGACCCAGGATCTGGGTGGATTTGGCGGACTTGTAGTAGCCCACCTTGCGCGGTGCACTCCAGCCTTGTGGGCCGATGGTACCGTTGGTGGCGCCTTGCAATGCTAGTGCTTCTACGTCTTCCGTTTTGGCATCGTAGTTCTTGAGCAAGTTGCCCATCGATGCCGCCAGCGCCGGAGGCGGCGGAGCCATGCCGGAGTGCGCTTTGGCAGTGGTCAGAACGCCTTCGTTGCCCAGCGAAAGCGGAGCGCTGGTTGCCTGATCGAATTTCTTCCACTCGATTTTGCCGGTGTCGGCGTTGAGGCAGAAGGATGTGCCGTCAAAACAGTTGAACAGTAGTTTTTTCCCGTCGATGACTGGAGCTGTCTGCACATCGCCGGTGATGTCCTGGGTCCAGAGGTGCTGCCCGGTTTTCAGGTCGGCGCAGAGCATGACGTGCCGGCCGCCTTTGGCTTGCGACATACCGGCGGCGACTTGCACGGACTTGCCGCCGGTGCTGGGCGGTTTGCTGTATGAAAGTTGGCTGAAGGTATTGCTGGCATTCGGTGCCGTTTGCACACGCGCGACAGCCTTGGGTGAATTGCCGGACTGGACGTTTTGTACCGGTTTGCCCGCGCAAGGGTAGGCGATGTAGAGTTTGCCGTTGGCCACCGCCGGTTGACTCATGAGCGGGTCGCCCAGCCATTCTTGCCAGACCATCTTGCCGGTCGCGGCTTCGACGACCATCACGGTGCAGCTTTCAGTATTGAATGCCACCAGTCCCTGTTCGGCAACGGCGCCGGTCGGTCCGTCATCGCCTGTTTTGATCTGCCAGACGAGCTTTCCTGTTTCGGCATCAAAGCAATAGAACTCATAGGATCCGTATCCGCCGCCTACATATAGCTTGCCTTCGTAGTAAGTAGGGGTGGCAATCGGGCGGTCGCCCGGTATATCAATGATCCAGCCTTTCTTCAGGTCTTTGGTTTTGAACGGTGCCGGGGTCAGGGGTTTGGCTGGTTTTGGCAGGTTTACATCGACGGCTTTGTCTAAGTCGAGTTTGACTGTCTTCTGGGTGGGAGTGACGACAGTGCCAGGTGCAACGGGCATGATTGCCGGGCCGGCAGCCAGGTTGGGATTAATAGAGACTCCCAGGGCAACCAACAAACTGGTTGCAGAGGCGCCAAGAACCAAGTGACGAGCACGCATGAGCCGTCAACCTCCGGTCGAAATTGTGGTAACAGCGTCATCGTACGGCCGCGGTTGGGGGCTTCGCACCGCCCTTAGGCCGTTCAGGCATCTGGGGTTTTCCCTGTGGTGCGGTTCTAATCAAGAAGATTAGCGCGGATGCGGGCAATGGTCGGTGGTACCGCATGTGGTGCCAGGTGCGCTGCTGATCTGTCGACGATTAACTGTGTAATTCGACAGTTTCAACGCCTGGCGAAAGTGTTAGATTCGCGGCAGGGATATCAGAGGCGAGGTAGACACCTTTATGTATCGTGGCGATTCCCCAATTTCCACCTGCGATCCGGACGGCACAGGTTGCCGTGAAGCCCTGCTGAACGACGCCGACGGACCGGTCGTGCGGACAGCCGGCAACGATAAGCAATCCGGCGACGGTAAAGACCAGGACATGGGTGATGAGTCCATGGACCGGGGCGTGACCATGGATGCCGACGCTTTAATAGATCAACTCGGGTCCGCCTCATTCACTGTGCGTCTGGATGCCAGCAAGCAGCTGTCCGACATGGGCGCCGACGTACTGCCGGCCCTCGACAAGGCGTTGACTTCGGAGAACCTGAGAGTTCGCACTCTCGCTCGCCAGCTGATCAATGACCGATTGGGACACTTCAGCAGTGGAGACTCTGCCGATGAACATTTCTCGGTAGCTGAGTGGCGCAAGAAAATAGAAAGCATGGATTGCACGCAGGAATCGGCCAACGATGTGCCCGGCATAAGACACCTGGGTGAGACTGTCAAACGCTTCGCCGCCCTCACTCCTGAGCAGAGGCAATCGCAAATCGGTGAACTGACCCAGTTGGGTGAGATGGTAGCCAAAGGAAATTTTGGAAAGGATCTGTCGCGAGATGAGAGGAGTCATCTGCGGCAAAGCATCACTACTCAGATTGAGGGACTGCGTGAAGGAAACAAGCTGCTGGATCGAATTCCACTGGTAGACTATCGCAATTCGGAGGTCACCGATCAGGAGCTGGTCGGTGTCAGCAAGCTGCATGGACTCAAAGACTTGCGCCTTTCTCACTGCGCCAGCTTGACCAATGATGGCTTGGCAGAGATATCCAGCATGACGCAGCTAACCAATCTGGCGTTGCGCACTATGAAAATAGATGATGGCGCAATGGTGCATCTAAAAGGGTTGACCAATCTGGAGAGTCTTCACCTGGGCATGACCAAGGTTGGCGATGAAGGCATGAAGCAACTCAAAGATTTGACGCACCTGAAGATGCTCGATCTTGTTTCCACCGAAGTCAGTGGTGCCGGACTAGCCAGCATAGCAAAGGCCAAAGATCTGGAAGTTCTCGATCTGGATCATTGCCACAACATTGACGATGAGTCGATTGCCAACATCGAGAAGTTCGCTAACTTGAAGGAATTGCGCATCAGAGAAACCTGCATCACGGCGGAAGGACTGGAAAAACTAAAAGCAGCGTTGCCCAATTGCAAGATACTCTGGGAAGAGTCGAAAGGTAATTTCGAAAGTCCCGCGCCTCTGTTTCAGATCATGCCGGTCATGGGTGGCTGACTTAGCGTGAAGAGGCGAACGAGCCTTGCAGCTTGAGAGCGTCATGTACAGCCAACTTCGACACGTGCTGTTCGATGTCTTTCTCTTGCAGAATGCCATGCTCTGTGACCAGACCGGCTATCCATGAGAAGGGAATCAGTTCAAACTGATTGTTGAGTACTCGCACTCCAGTTGGTGCGTCCGACCATACTTCTTCGCCCGGACGCGAGAAATCTTCGAACTCGAAAAGCCGTTCGTCGGTCACGAACTTCTCGGTGCCTGCCAGCGCATACAGCGGAATGTTCAGCTCACGGCAGGCGAGCGCCAGAAGCCAGGATCCGACTTTGTTGACTATCCCGGGATTGGCAACGGCATCGCAGCCCATGAAAGCGGCGCGGCACTGAGGCAATATCAGTCCCATCGCCGAATCGAACGTGTGAATCACTTCTACGCCGGACTGGGCCAGCACAGCGGCCAGTTTGCGTCCTTCCAGACTGGGTCTCGATTCCGAGCAGACGACCCGGAAGAAACGCCGCTGCGCGCGCGCGTTCATCAAGCTGGTGACCACCGTGCTGCTGAATGAATATGCGAAAACCAGCTCTCCTGGAGGTATCAACTCGATTGTCTGGTCGGCGATTTTTGCCGCACTCTCGCAAAGCCGTTTCTCAAACTTTTCCAGCGCTTCGTCGCACTGCATCTTTAGTTGCTCGACTGTTTTGGCGCTTTCGACCGAAAGCAGGACATCATTGCCCAGGTGGAACAGGGGCGCCATGGCCGGTTGCGCTTTGATTACGGCTTTGGCGGTTTCTGCCAGGTCCTCGCGAATTTTATTGACATCTTCCGTGCCGGCCTCGGCAATTACAGTGCGGAAGATGTTGATTGCTTGCAAAGCGATTTCGGCGGCTCCGGACATGAGGTCGTCGCGGATAGGCTGAACCAACGCTTCCAGCTCTTTCGGGGTTTTCATGAAGTACCTGTCTGTGGCCGGGATGTCGCGCCTAAATATATTCGATCGGACCGCCGCCGGCCTATCAGAGTCTCTTGCTCCGTATATTCCTGTCAGCTGCCGGCCAGCGCATCTGCTGCATGGCTGTGGCGGCTGAGAATGGTTAATTTTGCCGGCTCAGTCAGGTGCGACCAGGGCAACGTTTCGTCATATGGAATTGTCCTGAAAATGTAGAAGTCAGCTGGCGGACAGTCGTCCGGCAGATTTTTCAGAGCACGCTTCCAAGATCCCAGATTGGCGGCCGAGTCGGCGACTGCCACCAATATTGGTGTCAAGCGTCGATCCCCCCGCGAAAGCAGTGTCTGAACATCGCTCCAGTTATGGCTTTCCGGGCGTACCTCTATGCCTATTTTTGACAGGTGCTTGCGCAGATATTCGATCTTCTTAGCGCAGTGGCGATCACGGCCAGCCCACTGAAAAGGTGTTTGTGCTTTAGGCACGAAGGAACTGATGCCGAATGTGAAGCGCAGCTGTTTGTGTTTCTTCTTGAGAGTCGTGAGCAACTTCAGGGTTTCGTCGAGATCTGTCTGGTTCTCACCAGGCAGACCGACGATGCCGTAGAATTTCACTGCCTGTAGTCCGCTGGCGGCGATCAGATCCAGAGCTTCGTAGATTTGTGTCTGCGTCAGGTTCTTTTTCATGATCGATCGCAGTCGCTCCGAGCCTGATTCCAGCGCGATAGTGACGGATTTCTGCCCGAGCTTGACCAGCATGCCGAGGACGGTTTGATCAATTGTGTCGATGCGAATCGAGGCCACTGAGATCTGCAGGTTGTTGCGCCGGAGCAATTCTTGCGCAATCGAGTCGAAGTGCTGGTGCTCAGTGACTGATGGGCCCAGAAGACCGACTTTACGCGTGTGCTTTAGACCGAGATCGATCTTGCTCATTAGTGTCTCGACGTTGGCACCGCGGAATGGGCGTGTCAAGTAGCTGGCCAGGCAAAAACGACATTCTTGCGGGCAACTGCGCACCACCTCGACCAGAAACATATCGTTCCAGGCGCTGTCCTTGGCGAGGACGACCGAGTGTGCGACATAATCAGACGGCGGTTGAAAGGCGAACCGCTTCACCGTGCCCGGCACCGCAGGCGCAATCGGCTCGATGGCGGCGATGGGTCCGGCTGGCGATTCCAGTTTGTACCGGTAGAGGCTGGGGATGTACAGCCCTTCGACGGTGGACAGGTGGGCGAGTCGTGCTGCCCTTTCCGGCAATCGGCGCGCTGTTTTCCATGCTTCCAGGAGACGGGGAATAGTTTCTTCCGCATCACCCATCAGGACGACGTCGAAGAAGTCGGCAAAGGGTTCCGGATTGGCTGACAGAGCCGGGCCACCGGCGAAGACCAGTGCCTGGTCTTCGGTGCGTTCGCTGGACAACCAGGGGATGCCAGCTTCCTTGAGCATGGCGAGGATGTTGCCGTAGTCGAGCTCCCAGGACAGTGTAAAGCCGAAGAGGTCGCTGGACTGCCAGCCCTCTTGCTTCAAGTCGCTGAACGCCCGATAAACCGTGACGTCTGGATTTTGCTCCAGCAACCACCAGATGAGCTGATAGCCCAGCCCGGCCATGCCGACTTGATATTTGTTGGGATATCCCCAGGTAACGCTTATCTCCGACGTCCCTTTGTGGGGCGCCGGCAAAACGAGTTGTTCTCCTGGAAATAACTGCACTGGAGCCTCAAGCTGCCGTCCAGTCCATATTCTAGCGCTAAAAATAAGCGGGCTTCCGGAGGGAAAGCCCGCTTGGAGGAGGACTCGATGGAACAGGTGGGATGAGAAAGACTAGTCGGGACAGCGCCTGATGCCGTTCGGCACCATATTTAGTGGCGTATCGGTTGTTGACGCAGCCTGGAGATCTTTGGCAGGTTGGCTGACCAATCATCACCCAAACCTTGCACAAACTGGTGCGCGTTGAGAACATCGTCGTAGCTGATTGCCGGTTGATTTGACAAGCGCTCTATGTCGCGCTTTGACCAATCAGTAGGGAACAGAGGGGCTTCTTGCTTGGCCGGTTGTCCAGCAAACGGATCGTTAGTTTTGCTCAATCCGATCAAAGCGGTGCCAAGTGGTTGGTGGCATTTTGAACAGGTGATGCGCACCACATAAGCACCAGGTTCTTCCCGGACGAGTTGGATACCTTCGGCAGCATATCGACTGGTGCAATGCCGGCAATGACGCCGTTGAAAGTAGTCTTGCACTGCTTCGAAACTGCCTGGATAGGGGCCGTTTTGAACGTCTCCGTCGTGAGATGACATGTGTAACCGCTTTCTAGAATCTTTTTTATGGTGATACCAACTGCGGTTTCACCGGAATTTTGCTGAACGGTGTCTTAGTCAAAAAATTATACTCAAACTTTGGATTACGCAAGCATTTTCTAGAAAAAATTTTGGTGGCAAATGAATATCGCATTTGGTGGCATGCATTTTGTATATTCGAGCGGAGATGCTCATTCCATGAGGAGATCAAAGGGATGCCACCATTTCAGTAGCGGATATGTGGTGGCTCTCACACTAGCACTAGTGGTGGTGCCCAAGAGTGATACCACCTACGATGCCATGCGGAAGTATGTGTCGTATATTTATCGGAATGATTTCGAGCCATTAGCGAGGCACCAAAATGATCGTCCGCGATATTTGCATATATAAGCCACTAGTTTGATGCCGGCAGCGACTTATACATCGAGTCGCTGATGTCGGATCGACTACCGGCTGTCAGGTCTGCTTACAACTTGTTATAAGCTGGCGCCCTGCACTGAGTTGCGCCCTGCTCTGAGCTATACTTATGCCGCCCAGTCGGCATTTGTCCGCGGCAGACAAGATCAGGAACTCTTTTTAAGAGTTGTCTTTTGTATTCATGGGGAATTGTGATGACGCACATTGAAGAGATTTCGGCTCTTGAGATTCTGGATTCAAGAGGCAACCCGACTGTCGAAGTGACAGTCCTCTTGGCAAACGGAGCCGCCGGTCGGGCGGCTGTGCCGTCGGGAGCATCCACTGGTACCTTCGAAGCCGTAGAACTGCGCGACAAGGACAAGAAGCGCTACCTGGGCAAGGGCGTGCTGAAAGCCGTGCAAAACGTCAATGACGTGATTGCCAAAGCGCTGGTCGGCGCGAATGCTCTGGAGCAGACGGCCATCGACCGGGAGCTGGTGGCATTGGATGGTACCGATGACAAGTCCAAGCTCGGCGCCAATGCTTTGCTGGCGGTGAGCCTGGCGGTCGCCAAGGCTGCCGCTACCTCGATGGGAATGCCTGTTTTCCGCTATGTAGGTGGCGTCACAGCATGCATTCTGCCTGTGCCCTTGATGAATATCCTCAATGGTGGCAAACACGCCGAAGACGGCGTCGACTTCCAGGAATTCATGATCGTGCCGCTCGGTGCACCAACCTTCGCTGACTCGCTGCGCTGGGGTACTGAGGTTTATCACACGCTCAAAGAGCTTTTGCATAAGAAAGGATTGAGCACCGGGGTTGGTGACGAAGGTGGATTTGCGCCGGCTCTCAAGTCCAACGAAGCCGCCCTCGAACTGATCGGGCAAGCCATCGAACTGGCCGGATTCAAAGCCGGTACCGATATCGCCATGGCTCTCGACCCGGCATCCAGCGAGTTCTACAAAGGCGGCAAATACGCACTCGAGAAAGAGGGGCGCACCCTCAGCCGCGAAGAGATGGTTGATTTCTATGTGCAGCTCTGCGACAAATACCCGATCGTCAGTATCGAAGATGGTGTCGCCGAAGAAGATTGGGACGCCTGGAAATTGATGACTGAGCGCCTTGGCGATCGCATTCAACTGGTCGGCGATGATCTTTTCGTCACCAACATCAAGCGCTTGCAGAAGGGCATCGATATGCATGTAGCGAATGCGATTTTGATCAAACCAAACCAGATCGGCACGCTGACGGAGACTCTCGATGCCATTTCGCTGGCTCGCGAAAGCGGCTACGGCAACGTCATGAGCCATCGCTCCGGTGAAACGGAAGACTACACAATCGCCGATCTGGCGGTGGCAACCGGAGTCGGACAGATCAAAACCGGTGCACCATGCCGCTCTGAACGCACAGCTAAGTACAATCAATTGCTGCGCATCGAACGAGATCTGGGACCGACAGCGCTCTTCCGCGGTGCCAAGTCGTTTGCTCAGTTCCGCCGGGCGGCTAAGTCTCCGTCACCGGCAGCGGTGCGCTAGTTATTTAGAACGAGCGTAAGAAAGAGTTTGCATCGGCTCAACGCGCTTCAGCACTGATTGCGTGGTGTAGGTGCCGATGTATTGACCGTTGACATACTGCTCGACCCGGCTGGTAGCGACCAGCTGGTCGCTGGAGATTTGCGTGTAGCGGTCGCGCGAGCTGGCGGTCCAGCTGCCGTCGCAGTACTGGTTGAGACGGCGCGTGCTGGCATGGTTTTCGCCTTTGACGCGCAGGCTGGTGAGCGTGGAGGTCCAGCCTGACTGGCTCCAGATCATAGAGACCAGACCTTGAGGTGATTTGACAAAGTTGACCTGCGAGCGAATGTGTTGTCCGGGCACCACATCAGGCACCGCAGATGACACCACGATGCTTTCGCATTGCCATTCGCCTGCGAAGGAGACCGGAAAGGTATTGCTGGGATGGCAGCGCGGTCTGGCAGCACCTGTGTTGTCTGTCTGCACTGCTGCGGCGGAGAAGGAGGCGGGACCAATAGCGGGGGCGGTAATGGCGGGAGCAGCCGGTTCAATCGCCGATGCGGTGAATGTATTGTCTTCCGGCAGGGGCAATTCTTCAGGCTGGGGAGCCAGCGTGGTGGTTTTGGCGAGCATCGGCTTCAGTTCAGTGACGTGGGCGTCGCCTTTGAGTGTGAGTGCGTGCGCCGGCGATGAGAGCAGAAGAGCGATGGCTGCGGTCAAACAAGCCAATGCGGCAAGCAGCAGGAGTGTTTCTTTGACTGCGTTGTTTTGATCGGTTTGTTCGAAGGATGCCATTTGCTTAGATTCCGTTCTAGTAAAGGGTTGCCAAGAGGAAGCCGACAGCTGGATCTAGTCGTCCCTGCTGCGGTTTCTAAGTTCCAAGAAGCTCTCTCTAGCTATCTTGTGCCCTTGTGAACAAAACTTTAAACTTTCGATGGTTGAATTGCAAGCATGAATGTGTTAGTCGCCGGTGGGCTTAATGGATGTCCACAAGTACCGCACTGTGAGCCATTTGGGCCCTGCTTTTTGCTACCATTGACACTTCTCCGCGATTATTTAGTGAGGTGCCTTCGGTGAGCAATACGACAGCTATGAAGTACGACGTTAAAGATCTGAATCTCGCCGAACAAGGGCAGAAACGCATCGATTGGGCCGGCGCCGACATGCCGGTGCTGAAAAAAATTCGCGAGCGTTTCGAGAAAGAAAAGCCTTTAAAAGGATTGCGCATTTCAGCATGTGCTCACGTCACGACTGAAACCGCCAACCTGGCACTGACTCTGAAAGCCGGCGGTGCGGATTGCGTGGTCATCGCCTCCAACCCTCTGTCTACTCAAGATGATGTGGCAGCGGCGCTTGTCAAGAACTGGGAGATTTCTTGTTTCGCGATCAAGGGAGAAGACATTCCTACTTATCACAAGCATATTCAAGTCGCACTCGACCATAAGCCTCAACTGATCATTGATGACGGATCGGATCTGGTCGCCACGCTCGTGCAAGAGCGCAAGAATCAGGTAGCCGATGTCATCGGTTCTACCGAGGAAACCACCACCGGTCTCACCCGCTTGCGCGCCATGGAAAAAGACGGCGAACTGCCGTTTCCGGCAATTGCCGTCAACGACTCGCAAACCAAGCATTTGTTCGACAACCGTTATGGTACCGGTCAATCGACAATCGATGGTATCATCCGTGCCACCAACCGCCTTTTGGCTGGTCGCAACGTCGTCGTGCTCGGTTACGGCTGGTGCGGTAAAGGCTGCGCCATGAGAGCGCGCGGTCTGGGCGCCAACGTCATCGTTACCGAAGTAGATCCGGTGCGGGCATTGGAAGCAGTTATGGACGGCAATCGCGTCATGTCTATCTCTGATGCAGCCGCGATCGGTGATGTATTCGTCACCGTCACCGGCAACCGTCACGTCATCGATGTCCAGCACTTCGAGAAGATGAAGGACGGCGCTATCGTTTGCAACTCCGGTCACTTCGATCTGGAGCTGAACCTCACTGGTCTCGAGAAAGCCGCCAAGTCCAAAGCACCGGCTCGCCAGTTCACTGAAGAGTACACACTGAAGAACGGCAACCGCATCTATGTTCTGGCGGAAGGACGTCTCGTTAACCTGGCTTGCGCCGAAGGTCATCCGGCCTCCGTCATGGATATGAGCTTCGCCAACCAGGCGCTGGCAGTTGAATATCTTGCCAAGAACAAAGGCAAGCTGAGCAACGCAGTGCATATTCTTCCGGAAGCCGTGGATAGCGAGATCGCCACCATCAAGCTGCAATCACTCAATGTCGGCATCGACAAGCTGACACCGGAAATGCTCGAGTACATGAGCTCCTGGAAAACAGGCACTTAAGCTGGGCACACGTAGCTGGCAGAGATCAATACATAAAGAGGGAGGCGGTGTCCGCCTCCCTCTTTCTCTCGGTACAACTCGGCTTTCAAGGGTCCCGGCGAGACGGTCAGTGTTGTCTGCGCGAGACAGGCTTTAGTATGTCTGGGTTGGGTAAATCTTTGATGTTCTGCAATGCGGCAACGTAAGCCTTTTGTAAATGCTCCGGTGAAGAGTCGCTTGTACAGCCGGACTTGATCGATAGCTCTACAAAGCCCTTACAAATCTGGGGCCCGACACATAAAACCTTTACGCCACTAGGAAATATTAGAGCAGGCCGATTCTGCAGGATCGGTCAAGTCTCCCTGGTAGCGGAAAGAAAGTAGAATCATGATCAAGCCTTCGCTGAACGCAGTGGCACTGTCAGTGTCTCTCGGACTGTTCACTCTGGTTGCGCAACCCTGTTTTGCAGATGCAAGTAGCGCCCCGCCCGTATCGAGCTCGCCAGTTCTGGCTCCCGATCAACTTGTGGCGCAGGCTGATGCCAACGCCACTCCCATACCACCCGTAGTGAGCGGCACAGTTGATCTGGAAGAGTTCAAGCCCAGCAATACCATTGATCTGAAGGTCTCGCAATCCAGGACATTCAAGCTAAGAAACAAGGTCATTCGCACGTCGATAAGTGACCCTTCCATCGCTGAGCCGGTCGTGGTCGCCGAAAATCAGCTAGTCATGTTGGGAAAGGCGCCGGGCGGAGCTACTCTCGTAATCTGGGACGATGCCGGCAACTCAGTGGCGATTGATGTAAGAGTCGCCCGCGACTTTGCCAGTCTGCAATCTATTATTCGAGAAATCGATCCACGCATAATTGTGCGCACGTTCTCGGTGGGCGGTAGCGATCGCCTGATCATGATGGGTGATGTCGATCACCCGGAATCCGTGATCCGCGCCTTTGCGGCAGCCAATGCCTTCATGGACGACAGAGGCATGAACATCATCGTTGCGGGCAGCCGCATCATGGACAAGAGAATCGGCGAAACTGGCGGAACCTCTCAGGGTGGTCAGCAGGCCGGTACGTTGTCTACCATTGGTCAGACCGACCGCTATACGTTTTTTGGCAATCAAAGTAATAACATCTCCCGCGCCCAGAGCATTGTCAGTGATGGCGGGCGTGTGACCAGTCTGGTGCGCATACGCAAAGCGCCATTGATTGTCTTGCACTGCACTTTCATGGAAATGAACTCTGCTGCCGTGCGCGAGCTTGGTGTGCAGCTTGGAGTCGCCTTTACCAGTGACACATTCACCTTCGGGATCGGCGGCAACAACGCCTCCGGAGTCAGCCTTTTGCAGAGCTTTGGGCAAACGGCTACTGCCGGCTCGTTGAGCACCGCCCCGGTGACTCTTGGTTCTTACTCATCGGTTACCACGGCTGGTGGTACCACCAATCAAAACACAGGCATCGGACAGGGTGTGCTCAATGGTGCCCCACCGCTATTGAACGGCACCACTCTCTTTGGTATTCCTGGTGGTGCTACGTTTAACTCCGCTGGCGGGCTGGCTAATTTGTTTACCGCAGTATCTAACTTCGCCAGCGGCAACAACTCGCGTTGGTCCATTAGTCCCACGCTCCAGGGAGTGATCACACATTCGAGGGCCAGAGTTCTATCCGAGCCGACGCTGGTGACGATATCCGGCGAGCGGGCAGCTTTCTTGGCGGGCGGGGAGATTCCTATCTTGCAATCGATTGCCACCGCCGGCACCGCGGCGCAGTCGGTGGTCTTCGAGCCATTTGGCATGAGACTGAATATGATCCCGATCCTGCTTGAGAATGGCACCATCAATCTGCAAGTCTCACCGGAAGAACGATTGCTGGACCGTTCCAATGCTCTGAACCTATTTGGTACCGGCACCTCTGCGATTCCAGCTTTTGTGACGCGACGCACGCAAACCACGGTCGAACTAAAACCAGGACAAGAACTATTCATCTCTGGATTGGTGTCGAGCAACCATGGACGAGAATTGACCAAGACTCCGATCATCGGGGAAGTGCCCGTTTTAGGCGCTCTCTACCGGTCAAAAGCGTTCTCTAAGAATGAGTCGGAACTGGTGGTGGCAGTGCGTCCGGAAGTCATCTTGCCTGGTACCCCAGGACAGCTGAAGTTGCCGGAAGAGATCAGCAAGGTGGAAGGACCTCGCGACACCAACATTCTCCAGGTTGAACCAACAGTTCTGGACGAGAGATACATGCGCACCGGACGCTCCGAAAGGACTCTGGCACTGCCTGGAACGCTGCCTCCTGACGCCCCGGTGCCGGACAACAAGTAGGGTGGACAATTTGATGAACGCTGAAAGCACTGACATTCACAGATATTTGGGGCAAGTGATCGTCGAAAGGCGCCAGAAAGCCGGGTGGAGCCAGCGCGAGCTGAGTTTGTACGCCGGAATCCATCGTACTTATGTGAGCGATATAGAACGCGGCACTCGCAACATTACTGTGTCTGTATTAGAACGCGTCGCCAACGCATTGCAGGTGAGGATGGCAGTGCTATTTCGTGATGCGGAAGCAGCTCGCAGACGGGACTCCAAAGGACACGGGAAAGTTAGTTAGTTAGTTAGTTAGTTAGTTGATCGCTCCGCCACTTCATTCCCATTTTACACATCAAATTCATATGCACATCAGGTATTTACAGTTATCAGCGATACTCTGTTTCAGCTGCTGCTGTTGGACCTCTGAGGTCTTTGCCGCAAACCAAGAACTTCCTCAACAGCCGCAGCAAATTAGTAAACCGCGCGTCAGCTCAGCGCGCCCTGAAAAAAACCCTCGTATGCTGCTGATTCAAGGGTGGCATGCGAACCAGAACGGAGACTACGCGCTGGGCGCACAACTGGCAACCAGAGCACTGGCAATCGACACGCACGAGATCGATGCTCATCTGGTTCTTGCTCAGGCACTCCAGGGCACTTACGAAGAACAAACCGAGAAGGACGAGTCGCTTCTGCTTCAGTGCATGCGGGAATGGCTGATTGTCTATCGCGCGCAAGGTGGCGAGGAAGAAGGATTGACTGCACGCGGAGTCGGCGCCTTCACCGACATGTATGCCGACGAAGAACGCGGGCTGAATGCGAAAAAGCAAATGGTCAAGTTGACCGGCATTGCGCCCAGACTCTGGGAGACCGATGCAGCATACATGAATCGCATTGCTCGACGACGTCAGCGGAATGTGTCAGGCAAGGTGGTGAAGTCATCGCAGCAAAGGCCTGCCATCCCTGTCGATAAGTAACAATATCCACATCAGACAAATCTCAGCGTCTTTACGAAACGCTTACAATGTCCAGCGTTCGTGGATGGCGGCGGCTAGTCGCGCCATCCATTCCCCCTGTTTTGATTCGAGCCTTACGGCGCTGGAGGAGAGGGTCGAGAACCCGGTGGTGGCATTTGCCGAGGCAACGGCGGAATTCCAAGTTCGCGCCGATCGAGCACGTTTCTTAACTGCTTTCTTTGCGCGACTGTCAAAACCTTCATGCTGGCTATCTTTTCGTTGAACATCTCTTTGGCGACATCGGATCTGAGCGTGCTCAGTTCATTGAATACGCGCCGCAGTGCGTCTTCATCTATTTGATCTGCGGTTGACAACCGCTCTAGTTGCGTCTGCAGGTCCATCATCTTGCCCATCTTGGTTGCTGCTGCTGCGCGCGACTGCCGTTTGATCGCTGCCAGCTGGCTCATCTGGTCATCCGTCAGATCGGGCACGATGCCGGAGCATCCGGGACCGCCGATGCAAAAGCCCATCGGACCGAACATTGGCGGGGGTGGTGGCATTGGTAATCCGAAAGCCGGGCCGGGCGTGGGTCCGTGCATGAAAAAGGCGCGACCTCCGGGTCCGAAGCCCGGTCCACCTGGTCCTCCCTCTCCAAACGCTATTAGTTCAGCCGGCGGTACGACTACTTCTTGTTCCGTTTTGCTTGATGCCGGTGCATGCAGACTCAACGATAACGTCGCCGCCACTGCGGCAGACATCATGGGTTTTGGAATCATAAATTTCATAGGCACCTCTATTGCGGCATCAGGCTGGCATATAAGAACACAAGCAAAATCAGCGTGGACAGGATGTCCCAAGCGCCGATCTCGATGTCAGTTTCTGCTGTCTTCATCGCGACTAGTTCCATTCAGTTTGAAGCGGTGGTCCACCTGAGCGTATGGCTGCCCATGGCGGCCACCGAATTCACTATGTCGCACACCCGTAAAGACGGAGTGAGCAAAAAAAGTGATTTGTAAGGGATTAGTAAAGACGCTGGGATGCCGTTGCGCTGAATGGATAGGCTTCCTGATGAGGTATGATCGAGCTGACCAAACTTCCGGCAACCCGCCTGAGGACAGCGCATGGGCATCAATCAATCAGAATCCGGTGAAGAAACTCCACAGCTTCTTCTTGTTGATGACGACGCAAAGTATTGTCGTTTGATTGCAAATTATCTATCCACTTTTGGTTACTCAGTGCACGCGGTGCATGACGGCTCGCAAGGGATAAGTGCCGGACTCGAACACCAGTGGCACGCGATCATGCTGGACGTGATGCTGCCGGCTGTCGATGGACTGAGTGTTTTGCAGCGCATTCGCAGCAAGTCGAGTGTGCCGATTATGATGCTTACCAATCTTGGAGATGAAGCCGATCGCATCGTCGGACTGGAGTATGGTGCTGACGATTATGTTTCGAAAACTGCTTCGCCGCGCGAACTCTTAGCCCGCCTGCGTGCGCTTTTGCGCAGAGCATCGTTTCGTCATGGTGACCACAAAACGATTACCGTTGGTCCTCTCACTATAGATACTGAGGGACACAACGTCATGCTGCATGGGGAAGTCGTGAAGTTGACTCCTGTGGAGTTTGAGATTCTTTCGTCACTGGCTGGTGCGCATGGACGGGTGAAATCGCGAGAAGATCTGCTCTCCGAGATTCGCGATCGCAATTACGACATCTTTGATCGTTCGGTTGATGTCCACATATCAGCGCTCCGTCGCAAGCTGAATGACGATCCGCGCAATCCGCGGCTGATTCATACGGTGCGAGCGGCAGGATACAAGTTGAGCTTCACGGAAATTGCCTAAACTGCCAAAGCTTTTCTTTCCGCTGCATGTGCAGATCTTTTTGATCTTTGCACTCAACATTGTCGTGCTTGGGCTGGCGGCCGTTTGTCTGCGGACCAATGCCTTTCACTGGGGATGGGAGCAGCTGATTTATGAGCCCATTCAGCAGCGCTTCCAGGGCGTTGCGTTCATGACGCATCACCAGCTGGAGTCCTTGCCTAAGTCATCATGGACTTCTGCACTGGATGATGTGGGGAAGATCTACGGAGTCAAGGTTTATCTTTTTGATATTACTGGCAAGCAGCTTGCCGGCGAGCCTCTCGAGCTGCCTCCGGCCGTCAAGACGGCAGTGCAGAAAGATGCTGAATTCTTTTTGGCGCTGCGCGGACCAAATAACATTGCGGTGCCGGCCGGACCTGACGCGATGCCGCCGCCGCCCGTTCGCCCGCATCGCGGGTTTCTTTTGCACACCGATAATCCAGGACTCTACTGGATAGGTACAGGTATGCCTCCGATGATCACTCATCGGTTGGCTGAAGGACTTCCATTACCCACACGAGTTTTTATTGCACCTCCAGGTATGCCTCAGGAGGGATTTCTAGGTATCGGACCAGATGCGCCAATGCAAGGTGATTTTGTTTTCGGCGCTGGAACTGCTGCCCCGGGTGCACCGCTTATGCAACCACCGGCCGTCGGGTTCGAGATGCACGGACCAGGTCGACGATTTCCGGACACTTCACTTGTTTTGCTTGCATCGGCTCCAAATCTCTGGACTACACCTCTGTTTGCTGACTTCGGCATGCTGTCTTTGATCGCCGGCGCGATTCTCGTTGGTTCGTTTCTTCTCTGGTGGCCTTACGTGCACGGTATCACTACCTCGCTTCGCAAAGTAACCATTGCCACCGAACGCATCGCCGAAGGCAAGTTTGACAAACTGCCAACCATTAAAAGACCTGATGAGATCGGGCGTCTATCTCAAGCTGTGGAAAACATGGCGGAACGATTGCAACGATTGATCTTTGGTCAGAAACGTTTTCTTGGCGACACAGCACACGAACTGGGAGCGCCAATTGCCAGGCTGCAGGTGGCGCTGGAGTTGCTGAATGCCACCGATCAATCGGAGCGCGACCGAGCGCTGGCTGATATCAAAGAAGATGTAGAGCACATGCGCCTTTTGATCAATGAACTACTGGCTTTCTCGCGAGCGGCCCTGCAGAAGGAACCGATTTCGCTCGTGTCTCTCGATTGCAAGACCCTGCTTGAAGCAACTATTGATAGGCTGAGTATGAATTACCCGATCGAGTTGCACGTGCCTGGCAATCTGCGAGTCATGGGGGATGAGATATTGCTGGAACGGGCTTTTGGCAATGTTCTGCGCAATGCACAAAGATATGCCGCGACCGGTGATCCATTTGAAGTCACCGCTCAGAAGGCGGGGGCATCAGTTGTGTTTCAGTTTGCCGACCGCGGCCCTGGCGTACCGGCAGATTCGTTGCGCATGCTGGAGGAACCTTTTTATCGCCCGGAGTCGTCGCGCAGCCGCGAGTCTGGTGGCGTAGGATTGGGCCTGGCAATTGTGAAAACGTGCGTAGAAACTTGTGGTGGCACCGTCGCCATTCGCAACCGCGAACCACATGGACTGCTGGTAGAAATTGAACTGGCTGCGGAAGACGAGGCATCCGTGACCAGTTTGTGATGATTGGCGCGTTTCGTATTTTCACCATTGCGGTCGTGATAACCGGGGGTTACTGTCAAGTTCCCGCAAAGCCCCGAGGTGCCACCTGATGTCGCACGATCAGATTACTATTGGGCCGTCTGAAGAATCCGGCCCGCCGAATGGCGTATCCAACGATGGTTATAGGAGAAACGACCAGTTCCCTGACGATTGCCAGGGCGTCCAAGTTTGTCACGCCTGGGATATGAACAGAGCCGGGGGACCGGGACTGCAGGACGGTGGACCATGGAATGGCGATCCAGGCATCTGGGCGCAAGGTCCCAGAGGTGGACGCTTCAATGGTGACCCGGGAATCTGGGCGGAAGGTTCTAGAGACGGACGCTGGAATCGCGATCCGGGCATCTGGTCTGACTTGCCGCCTGGTGGACCTGGACAGAGACCTGATGGAGGATCGACTGATACCGCAGCCGTCATGAAAGCGGCCTCTGCAGTTTCGCAAGCCTTGCAGGCAGGCGATCTCGATGCTGCCAGTCAGGCAGCGGCAAATATCGATCCGCGCAGCATTCGTATGGCGAAGATGGATCTCTTCGGCGCCATGCGCGAAGCTCGTCCGGAAGAACGAATGGATTTGATGCGGCAGGGCCGCGAACTGTCCACATTGCAGCGCGCGTCATTTGCATTTGAATTGATCAATCGGGGCGAAGACCGAGAAGGCATATTCTTGCTGCACCAGATGCTGGGACGTGGAGGTCACGGACCGCGGGGCGGGCAGCGACCTGAGATTGTTCCAGCTAATTACGAAGAAGGCGATGATCCGGGGGCACTACCGGCTGATGCCAATCCGAACGCGACGGTAACTGATACTGGTGTGACAGCCGATCCCAATGCGACCGTCACCGATACCGGTGTGACAGCCGATCCCAACGCGACAGTCACCGACACCAGCACCGGGCAGGCGACTGCGAATCCCGATGCCAACACGGCGTATCGCGTTGATGCGCAAGGTCATTTGGTAGACACGCAAAATCAGCTCGTTACCGATTCCAGCGGTAATGCTCTGAGTGTGGACGACCATGGCTTCATTGTTGATGGTCAGGGAGCCATGGTCACGGACGGCGCCGGCAACCACTTCGCGCTTGATCTGGCCGGCAAGCCGATCAAGATCGATGCCCAGGGCAACCGTCTGCCTGCCGACGGACAGCCGGCCACCGACGCCACCGATGGCTACGACTACTCCGGCGATCCGACGCTCAACACGGGTGGCGATCCGACCGCCACCAACAACGGACCGGTCGGTGACGGCACTTACAACCCTACTTATGAAAGTGACGCCGATACCGGCGACGGCACTACCGTTACGGATGCAACCACCAGCGATACCAGCACTGCGACTTCGCCCTTCCAGGCTGTTGTTGCGCTCGGGCAGCAAGTGAGACAGACGGGGCAGATGACTCCTGAACTGAAGCAGCAATTCGAAGCTGCTATTCAGCAGGCAGACAGCGGTCAATCGCCGCGACTTGCCGGGCTGCAAGCCGAATTCTCGCAGAAAGATCAAGAACTCAATTCGGCACTCACTCAGGATGTTGTCACACAAATCAGCGACATCAACAATCAATTGATGACAGGCATCTCGCAATTGCCCGATCAAAATCAGCAAGCCCAGGGGCAGGCGTTGCTTTCCATGCTCGACTCAGCAGTCTCTGCCGAAGACAAGGCTCAGATCCGCGGTCAGCTATTGCAGTTGTTGCCTAACGCCGGATCGCTTCTCGATCAAAGAGACCAGGTCACGGCACCGTTCCAAGACAAGCTATTCGCCATCAGTTCGCTCGGACAGGAAATTGCCGCAGAGCAGAACCAGGCGGTATACACCCGTGTGATTTACGCCCAGGCGCTGGCCTCCTCAGGTGATACCACAACCGCCGGTGGCATCATCGATGAAGCCCTGTCCAAGAACACCGATCAAACCATGGTTGGTTATCTGCAGCAGGTAAAGCAGAGTTTGAGCGGTGCGCCGGCACCAACTTCCGACACCACATCTGGTGCCGTGACTGATAACACCACCTTAGGTCCCACTTCCCCGGATGCAGGTACCCTCATCCCACCGGATACCGGCAGCGTCACTCCACCCGATACAAACAGCGTCACGCCTCCCGACACCGGTACGGGACTGGGGGATACATCCGGACAGAATTCCGATAATCCTTACGACTTAGGTAGTTGATTCGCCCGCAAAGAGACCCGCAGCTCTGAGGTGAACTACTCGCTCAGTTCCGAACGCCCGTGCGATGCGCGGGAGCGCTCAGGAATTGGGCGAGTCTCTTCTTATTCCGCAACTGGTTTGGACGATTCAGTGGGCTGGTCCTGTTTGGCGCACGCCCGAATCGCGAGAGCAGCTAAGACGTAGAACGCAATGCCGCAGCAGTATGAGACAGTGATACCGCCAAACATGGCGACGATAATAGCCAGGACCGATGTCCACACCGAGGCAGCGCCGTTGATTCCCCAGAGCCACGGAGCCAGTCCGGGATTAATTCGCATTGCGGCTCGGATACCGACCGGGAAGGCACTGCCCAATGCTAGCCCTACTGGCAGAAGCAGTGCGGAAGCCGTGGCGATGCGCACTGCGATCGGCTGGGTATTGGTACTTTCAAGCATGCCGCCGGAGACGAGGGCATACAAAATCAGTATCACCACAATCGAAAGTGGAGCAAGTTGTGGATTCGTTTGACGGCGTACCATCCAGTACTCCGATATAAAACTGCCGAGTCCCGTGGAAATCAAAAGCGCGAACAATACTACGGACAACCCGTACACGGGATGTCCGAGAAAGATGGTCAATCTTTCGATTTGCGAGATCTCTACGAACATAAACCCGGAGCCGATGGCAAAAAAGTAGGCAAAGAGTGGTGCTGCCCGGACCACCGACTGTTTGTCCGAAGTCTGCAAATATGGAATGCGGATGCAGTAGAACGTGATTACCAGCGTCGCCAGTCCAGCGATCAGCAGCATGAGACCAGCCATGATATTGGTGACGTTCATGGTTGGTGCCAGTGCCTGACGATCGAACAAGTGACGCAAGCTGATCGCCTGGAAGAAGAAAGGGCTGTCATCGGTCGGGGCCTTCAAGTTGAAGGGCACGCTGGGCGCCGCGACATTGGGATCCTCTCCAGTCGCTAAACGAGCTATGTTTTCGTCGCTGTGCTTGGGACCGGCGAATACCAGGTCGAACTGCATGTCCTGCGCGACTCTCTCGGCCGTCTTATAGTCGTCTTCCGTGAATGGATCTTTACTGATCAAGATGGTGCCGATGCCGTCGGGGATCATCAGCTTCATGTTATCGGGCGGCATGTTCCGGAATGCCATGATGTGTTGTTCCGGGTGCTGGACACCCTCTTGCTTGAGACTTTCAGCCGCCAGGGCGGTGAGCCTGTAGAACTCAGACGGGATGCCGTGCGAGTACCAGCGTGAGACTGTCAGGATGCCGTTGGGCTTCAGGTGATTGAGGAGAATCTTGAAGCACTCGGTGGTGTACAGACCGTTCTCCGAGAGAGAGTAGGCACCACTTGAAGTTGCTGCCCATGTATCTATCATCGAGATTTGAATGATGTCGAATTTTTGATCAGTGCGGGTGATGAAGCTGCGAGCTTCGTCATTGACGAGGCTAATCTTGGGATTCTGACGAAGATGCCCGCTGTAGTCGCCATATCGATCGTGGACAGCCTTGAAGATGTTCTCGTTGATATCGATAGCAGTGACGTGATTTTGATCGAAAACCAGGGCGGATAGAACATCCTTCCCGCCGCCGGCACCAATTACCGCTACATCGGCGTGTTTGCGAAAGTGGTGCGCCAGATTGGATATCTCGTACCTGAGATGGTCGACGGCTTTAACGTCGCCGTCGAATTTGAGAATCGGTGTGGCGGCGCCACCATCGATATCCAAATAGGCGAAGCGAGCTTTGGCGGTTGCAGCTACCGTCGGACTCAAGCCGTAGGCATCGGCTGGCTGCATCTGATCTGGATTGCCGAACACGCGCACGCGCGAGAACGAGTTCCACAACTGGTAGAGGTTTTCCGCTTCCGGCAGCCCCTTTGTCCAGTGGACGGCGACAAGCGGGTGTTGCTGTTGATAAGAAACAGCTTGCGCTCCCGATAAAAGTCCGAACAGTGCCACTGCGATTGTGCTGGAGGCGATCAGCTTTTTGCTGTCTCCATTGAATGCAAAGCAAAGAGCTGACAGCGAAGCCAGAGCTGAAATCGCAAAAACATCAGTGATACCGTCCACAAATCTCAGGGAAAAAACGACCGCAAGACAGCCCAGCCCCGCTCCCAAAAGATCAACAGCATACAGCGAATTGACTTGCCTGGGAAATCTGGTCAGAGCCAGCGAAATTGCCACGCCGCTGGCCGTCAGGGCTGCAATTGTGAAAGGCAAGGTTGCCATCAAGGAGGCCACGATGATGATCGCGGCATTGCTACTGCCCAGCAGGTAGGGGCTATACAAGTGCACCAAAACTGCGATGGTGGAGAGAGCCGCAAATGCCAGTGAGCTGATTGCCAGGTGCTCGTTGGTCTTCTCCGGCTTGAAGTAATTCGGCTTCAGATAGACAGCGATGCCGCCTGCTGCCAGCCCGAACAATGTTACCGATATCGACAGAAAGGCGAAGTGATACCAGGTTGTGACACTGAAGATGCGCGTCAGTAACACCTCGTACATGAGTGTGGACATGGCTACGAGAAATAAGCCGACGTATGTGAATACGCTCGCTGACATCAATCCTCCCCCGACTTTGCATGTGCATTATAGCCAGCATCAAGCCAGCAGGACGACTTTCGCGGCCTGCGCAATCCGGGGATTACCGCCGTCTGCTACTGTTGCGACGCGTTGTCGGCGGCTGCCTTTTGCTTGCCGACTTTGGGAACAACCTGGAAGTCTAATTTCTTGTCGCTATCATGCACGACCTTGCCGGATACATTCGAAGAATCTTTGCGCATCATGCGCGTGATGTATTTATTGTCGGTTTCCCACATTTTGGGAGCATGACCGGTGAGTTTTATAAGTTGCTTCTTGGCGATTATTCCGCGGTCGTCGTCGGCAAAGCGATCAGTCATGAAGCCCATACCGTGGAAGGTCAGTCCCTTTTCTTCACCAACTTCGCCGCGGTAGACAATCAACCATTCCTTGAGGCATCTTTCGTATACGTAAGGATCGCGTTCATCTTGTCCTTCCAGCTTATCTTGCAAAGCTTCGGCCAGGAGGCGGTGGGAGTCCATATCGTCGTCATTGATCTCGAGAGCGCGCGTCAGCAACTTTATCGCTCGGTCATAATCGCCTCGACGAATCGCTTGCTGAGCCACCAGCGTTATCTGCCGGTTGAATTTGCTGCGCGTAAAAACTTCATCTGACTCGATATAGCCCTTGGAAGTCTGCTGCTTGAGGGTAGGTTTGGGATCCTCTGACGCCAGAGCGGGGGCTGCGGACAGGCACAAAACCGCCAGGACGACCGATATGGGGAGTCTAGTCATAGCCGTCGTACCTCGCGAGTGTGTAAGGATTGCGGGCAAGCAATCTTTGTTTAGTTGATTTTTTGGAACATGTAACCGATACCGCGGGCGGTGAGGATTAGATCCGGGTTGGAGCTGTCGTCCTCGAGTTTGCTGCGCAAGCGGCTGATATGCACATCGACGACGCGGGTATCGATGCGGTGATCGGGTGGATATGCCCAAACTTGCTGCAGAATTTCGCTGCGCGAATAAGGGCGTCCCGAATTGGTAACGAGTAGTTCCAGCAAGGAGAATTCCATGCCTGTCAGACGAATACGTTCGTTCTTCTTCATCACCTGGCGTTTGTTGAGATCGATTTTCAAGTTGCCAATGGTAATGACGTTAGAGGTCTTGCTTTGCGACGTGTCTTGCGTGCGCTCCACGGTTCTTCTCAGCACCGCTTTGATACGCGCTTCCAGTTCGCTGGGGCTGAACGGTTTGACGACGTAGTCGTCGGCACCAATTTCAAGACCTTGAATTCTGTTGGAGACGTCCGCTACTGCGGTGAGCATAATGATCGGCGTATCCGAAGTTTTGCGGATTTCGCGGCAAACTTCATAGCCGTCCATTTTTGGCAGCATGACGTCGAGAATGACCAGGTCCGGTTGGAAGGCATTGAATTGATCGAGTGCTTCCTGACCGTCCGCGGCAGTGGCTACGTTATAGCCCGCCATCTTCAGTCGCGTTTCCAAGATTCGTCGAATCGACGCCTCGTCATCGACGACCAACACTTTTTCTTGAGCGGTTTGGCTCTCCATGTACTAAAACTTCTCCCCATTTCCGAAATCGCCGCAGTCATTTTAAAGCTAATGTCTGCCCAGCGTAACTTCCGAAGGAAACAAAGTCACGCGATCCTCTTATATGTATCACAATCCGACCAAACTCTCCTGACATGATATTTAGGACTATAAATGCCCACTGTTGCAGCATTTTGGCAATTGTGAAGAGCATCTTTTCAGTCCCGAAAGTCAAGTGTCGACGTTTCCGGCGAAACATCCGCAATCGATCACTGGAGTTGTATTTCGGACGCTTTGCCACCACCTGCGCCACCAGGTTGAAATGAGGCGGCACCGCGTTTGGTATCACCGGCAGCGGCAATATTGTTGTCATTACCTTGACTGACCGATAACCACCTTGATTACGCTAAACCAGTGCTAGACCGAAAAATTTAGGTTTGCCACTTGAAGTTTTGCTGTTAGAATCCGGTCACGGTGTGCGATTGCAGCAGTCAAGTCGCTTGACAATGAATCCAGTCTTAATTAAAGCAGCCACCAAATACGGTTGTCATAGCTGTGACGCCGTGTAGAATGACCGGGTATTTCGCGAACGGAAGCGCCGACTGGCACGCGTTTACAAGCAAAATAAACATCCGTCGTATCAGTCGCGAATATTCAATTAAATAGAAGGGAGCAACACATCAAACCACGATATATATCGACCGTTTGTTTTCCGTTCGTGTCGAAAGAAAGGTTTGTGTTTGAAAAAAATTGTGCCATCACCTGAGTCGTGTTAAGCTCATGGCTGACTGAATGGTATCGGTTTGCGGTTACGGACTTACAGAGGTAAGAAAGAGGAAGATATGAAGAAGCCCCAGTTGTGCTTAGCCTTAAGCATTTCCATTGCACTGGTGCAAGCGAACTTACTACAGGCCAATGCTGAGACGTCTTCGCAAGCGATCTGGCAGAAACTTGCCGGTGTTAAAGCGAACACGCAAAAGCCCGTGGCTAAGAAAGCTGCACCATCCGTGGTTCATCGCGCTCCAGCTGTCACCGCTAGTGGTGTCGCAGTCAGTGGCGCCAACAACGGACAAGTAGCCTTGTTCCTTGGCAAAGATAAGGATGCAACAAAAGCACCGGCTGCCGCGCTCACCATTCACTCCTCCCTGCCGGTGACCGAACCGAGTGAAGCGGTTGCTTCGACTTCGGAAGAACCCAAACTGATTGCCATGAGCGAAGCAGTTGCCAGCGATGCTTCTTCGGAAGCCGCCGCGCCTTCGATTCCAATTCCGTCGCTGACTTCGATTTCTTCGAAGAGCACCTCTAAGTATTCCTCTAAGACTCTTCTCGCCCAGCTCGCTCCCGATCAATTGATCGCGCAAGCCGACGCCAACGCCACCCCGATTCCTCCAGTGGTTTCCGGCACGGTCGACCTCGAAGAGTTCAAACCGAGCAACACGATCGATCTGAAAGTTTCGCAGTCGCGTACATTCAAACTGCGCAACAAGATCATCCGCACCTCCATCAGCGATCCGTCCATCGCTGAGCCGGTAGTGGTTGCGGAAAACCAAATGGTCTTGCTGGGTAAAGCCCCGGGCGGCGCCACCCTGGTTATCTGGGATGATGCCGGCAACTCGGTCGCCATCGACGTCCGCGTATCGCGTGACTTCGGTGCCCTGCAATCGATCATCCGCGAAATCGATCCTCGTATTATCGTCCGCACGTTCTCCGTCGGCGGCAGCGATCGCATCATTATGATGGGCGACGTTGACCACCCCGAATCGATCATCCGCGCCTTCGCAGCAGCGAACGCCTTCATGGATGACCGCGGCATGAACATCATCGTTGCCGGCAGCCGCATCATGGACAAGAGAATCGGCGAAACTGGCGGTACCTCGCAAGGCGGTCAGCAGACCGGTACGTTGTCCACCATCGGTCAAACCGACCGTTACACGTTCTTCGGCAACCAGAACAACAACCTCTCGAGAGCGCAGAGCGTCGTCAGCGACGGCGGTCGCGTCACCTCGCTGGTTCGTGTTCGCAAAGCTCCTTTGATCGTGCTGCACTGCACCTTCATGGAAATGAACTCCGCTGCCGTGCGTGAATTGGGCGTCCAACTCGGCGTCGCCTTCACCAGCGACACGTTCACCTTCGGCATCGGCGGTAACAACGCCAATGGTGGCACCACCAACATCGGTCCAGTGCTGCCGGTCTCCTTCGGCGCAGTCCAGACCCAGGGAATTCCTGGTGGCGGTACCGCTCCTGTGACCCTGGCTGGATACAACATTATTCAGACCGGAGCTGCTCAGCTCGGAACGACTGGTATCGGTCAAGGCTTGCTGAACGGCGCTCCGCCGCTACTGAACGGCACCACGCTGTTTGGTATCCCGGGCGGTGCCACATTCAACTCGGCTGGCGGTCTCGCCAACCTGTTCACCGCGGTTTCCAACTTCGCTAGCGGCAATAACTCACGCTGGTCGATCTCACCGACACTGCAAGGTGTGATTACTCACTCCCGCGCACGTGTCTTGTCGGAACCAACTCTGGTTACGATCTCTGGTGAGAGAGCAGCATTCCTGGCCGGTGGCGAAATTCCAATTTTGCAATCTATCGCCACCGCCGGTACAGCAGCTCAGTCAGTTGTGTTCGAGCCATTCGGTATGCGACTCAACATGATCCCGGTTCTGTTGGAAAACGGCACCATCAACCTGCAGATCTCGCCTGAAGAGCGTTTGCTCGACAGATCGAACGCCCTCAACCTGTTCGGTGGTGGAACGTCAGCCATTCCGGCGTTCGTCACCCGCAGAACGCAAACAACCGTCGAACTGAAGCCTGGTCAAGAGCTCTTCATCTCTGGCTTGGTCACCAGCAACCACGGTCGTGAATTGACCAAGACTCCGATTATCGGTGAAGTACCTGTACTCGGCGCTCTCTATCGTTCGAAAGCATTCGCCAAGAACGAATCGGAACTCGTAGTTGCCGTCCGTCCGGAAGTCATCCTTCCTGGAACGCCTGGACAACTCAAATTGCCGGAAGAAATCAGCAAGGTGGAAGGTCCTCGCGACACCAACATCCTGCAAGTCGAACCGACAATCCTCGACGAGCGTTACATGAGAACTGGTCGTTCGGAACGCACCCTGGCACTGCCCGGCACGTTGCCTCCGGATGCTCCGATTCCCGACAACAAGTAATCGCAGTCAATCGAATCAAGGTACAAAGGAGGGGAGCGCAGGCTCCCCTCTCTTCTTGCTGAAAGTATTGGTCGAAACGAGACTATGCCTTCCAAAAGCGGCGGTGCTGATCCATCCTTTGTGGAGATCAACACTTCTGTTTAAACGCCCAAAGGAGAGATCGCTGTCCCCCGACCGTCAGGCGATTAGCAGCTAGTTTCGAGCTAGCGTTTCTTTGAGGATGACTTCTTAGCCGGCTGAGATTTGACGCCGCTCAAAGCGCGCTGAGACTCTTCCGGAAACTCTTTCATGAAGACGATGAAGACTCGTGCCACAGCGTTGCTGATGAACTCTTCACGCGTCTCTGCCGGTGTGTAGCAATTGGCCAGACCAGCTTTATCTACGATGCGCAGGAGCCCCTTTTCTGCCAGGCGGACCATCGTGGTCATCACCGTCGTGTAAGCAATCGGGCGCTGCTGTCGCAGACTCTCGTAGATGTCGCGCACCGTCACGGTGGGATTGGACTTCTTCCAAACCAACTCCATAATTTCGCATTCGAGGTCGCCGAGAAACTTTCTCAGCCCTGTTTGATTGAAGCGGAACGACGCGTTCTCGTCGTTGAGTCTCATAGATTGCCGTTGATTCGGGTAAGAGTGCCAAAAAATCGTATCACGAACGCGGCGTTTCGTGGGATCTCGTTCGCAGAGGATTGTTTGAAAAAGCCAGCGCGGGAGCGGCTTTCGTCAAACAGCCTAATTTCGACTGTAGCAACTAGTAATATTAGGTATTGCAAACGAGCTGCGCGTTTTAGTGTACGCTGTTGAAAGCCGGTCGTCGTGCTGCCCCTTCTCATGCCCATTTCACGAGGATTTCATCAACTTGACAGTTCCGAAGAGCGCATCGCGTCCAGTCGTGTTCCTAGATCGCGACGGCACGCTTAACGAAGAGGTCGGCTACATACGCAACCTGGACGATCTGCACTTGATCGCCGGTGCTGCCGATGCCGTGTTGAAGTTGAACAAGTCCCAAGTGGCTGCCGTTTTAATAACCAACCAGACAGGTGCTGCCCGTGGTTACTACTCCGAAGACCACATTCGCAACTTGAATTCTCGACTGGTTGATTTGCTCTCAGCAAGCGGAGCGCATCTCGATGCTCTCTACTACTGCCCGCATCTGCCCGAGGCAACGGTCGCGCAATATGCTCTCGCTTGCGGCTGCCGAAAGCCGGAGGCGGGGCTTGTAGAACAGGCCTTTGGCGATCATCCTTCTCTCGATCGTGCGCGCGCGTATGTCGTCGGAGACAAAGCGACAGATGTGGAATTGGCGCAGAACTGCGGTGCCAAGGGCGTACTTGTGACAACAGGGTACGGAGCCCGAGTGCAATCAGGTGAGTATCAATGGCCCGTCAAGCCGGATTTCGAGTGCGCCAGTATTGTTGAAGCAGTGACTTGGATCCTTGCTGATCTCAAGATACTTGTTTAGATGTGAGCAACGCAGATTAGCGACGTGCCGAACGGCAGGTCATGATTCGGCAACACCGATGTTTCCCAACTGAATGACTTTTCCAGAACCGCATTCAAAGGTTTTGGCGGCAGGCAGAAATCCCACGGCGACACTTCTTTGCCGGCTGCCAGCCAGCGATCGATGCGGTCTTTGATGTTGCGTGATATCCAGACAGGACCGAACATGAGCGTATTGCAGTAAGAGATCTTTTCGACTTTGAAGTCGGCTGCTTGCAAGGCTTTGGTCAGGGTGTCTTTCGTATAGCGGCGGTAGTGGTGGCTCAATTCATCGTTGATTCCCCACAAGGAGGAAAACGCCGGAATCATGAGCAATAGGGTGCCACCCTCATGGAGCCAGGATCGCCATTGTCTAAGAGCCTGCACGTCGTCTTCGCAATGCTCGAGGACGTCGAAGGCAGTCACCATGTCAAACTGATGTGGTGGCAGAGCGAGCGACTCCCAGCCGGCGTGGACGAATTGCACACCGGGATATTCCTTGAATCTGCCGCTGGCATACTGGAAAGTGGCTTGGTCCGGTTCTGTGGCCGTCAGCTCGCCGTATTTGCTGAGCAGAGGCACCATGCCACCGCTGCCGGTGCCGATGTCGAGAATCTTGAGATTCTTTTTCGGGTTGATGATCGAAGTAATAATGCAATCGACAATTTTTCGGCGCGCGACAAACCACCAGTGATTCTGGTCGATCTCCCAAAAACGTTCGTATTGGCTGAGGTCCATTGGACTAGTCCTGGTCCTCACTTAGCCCGATGGTTTCGGACAAAATGAACAGGGGCCGATCTTTGACTTCATCGAAGATCTTACCTATGTATTCCCCGAGAACACCGATCGTCAAAAGCTGCACGCCGCCGAGAAACAAAAGAATACTGGCGGTGGCGGCAAATCCCGGCAGGGACCAATTGGTGAAGATGCGAACCAGTATCACGACGACAACTGACAGCAAACTCAAAGTCGAAACGAGCACGCCCAGAGCGGTTGCAAAACGCAGCGGCAAGACGGAGAAGGACATCAGACCCGAAAGGGCGAGAAACATCAATTGCCGCAAGTTGTACTTCGGCTTTCCCTGGAAGCGCTCGTCGCGATCGACCGGTATGCCGATCTGGTTGAATCCGACCCAGGCCCTCAGCCCGCGCACGAAGCGGGTTTTCTCTGGCAGGCGCTTGATCAGGTTGACGACCCGTCTGTCCATGAGCGAGAAATCGCCGCTGTCAAGCGGGATGTCGGTGTCCGAGGTGGCTTTCAAAATCCGATAAAAGGTCTTGTAAGCGAGCTGCTTGAAGAAACCTTCTTTGCGCGTTCTCCGAATGGCATAGACGACCTGATAGCCTTCTTTCCACTTGGCAATGAAATCAGGAATCACCTCCGGTGCATCCTGCAAATCCGAATCCATGACGATCACAGCCTGTCCGTTGGACAGAGCTAGACCAGCGGAAACCGCCCGCTGGTGACCGAAATTGCGGGACAACCCCGCCAGTTTGCAGCAAGGGTCGGTCTGGTTGAGTTGCCTGATCATTTCTCGGGATTTGTCCCGGGAGCCGTCGTCGACAAAGACCAGTTCGTAGGTCTCATTCAGGCTCTTCATCACGTCGGTTAATCGACGGTGCAGTTCAGGCAGGTTTTCCTGTTCGTTGAAGACCGGCATAACGATGCTGTAGACAGGTTTCGTCGTCGATTCGTCCGCAGCCATTTCGTCTTACCGCAAGGTGACTTTACAAAAGATGATACCATTCGGCTGCTGGTACCAAACCCGCTCAATTTGGGTCGTTTGGCAGATGGATGATGAGAAACACGCTGTGCAAAAGCTTTCTGTGCCGCTGGCGATTGTCGCAATCACGGTACTGGGATTTTTGATGCGCTTACAGACGTTGCACCTTGGTCTCTGGCGAGACGAGATTTATACGCAACAGTTTGCCAGGGTGAACGGCTTTGCCCAACTGGTAGAGGCGATGCGGTTCACCGATTACAATCCGCCTGCCTATTACTTGTTGATGCAGCTTTACTCCGCCATCTTTGGCACCAGCGAAACCGCCATGGTTTGGCCTTCAATTGTGCTGGGCACTGTGGCTATTCCTGCCGCTGCATGGCTGGCTGGTTGTTTCCGTTCGCGAACTGCGATCATTCTGGCACCGTTTCTACTGGCCATCACTCCTGAGGCCATTTATTACTCCAATCAGGCCCGCAATCAGATATTGCTCGCCCTGCTGTTGTGTGTGGATCTGACCATCTTCTTTCGCGCTCTGCAGGCTGATCTGGACGGACGTGCTCGACAACGAAATCTCTGGCTGGTGGCGTTCGCGGTGCTGGTGGCGCTGACGTTTTACACCAGTTTTTCGGGCGTGCTGGCGATGGTGGCACTGGCCGGCGGTTTCTTTGCTGTCTGGGTCTACGAGCGGCGGTCTCGATTGATCCCCTATGCGCTGGCGCTTCTCGTACCGGCGTTGTCCTATTTGTTCTGGATGCCGATAATGTTGGCGCAGCAAAAAGTCGGGGTCCCCTGGTGGGACAAGAACACTTCACTGAGCCAGATGCCGCTCATGTTCTTATCGAACATCGCGTGTTTGTTTCCCTTGCCTTTTCCAGTTTCCTTTTTTGTCAGCACTGGATTATTGCTGGTGGTGCTGCTTCTGTGTGTCTGGAAAGCCCGCTCCCTCTGGGATCTCGAACCGGAGCCGCTGAAGCGACTGCAGTTGTGGCTGTCGACTAATCATAGCTGGCGCTTCTGTCTTATGCTGACGGTCTTTCTGCTGGTGCCGATTAGTTTGTTTGGCAACATCACCGGGTTTCAGACAGGATACTTTCGCTACATGGCTCCCTTTTGTCCGGCCGGTTCGGTGGCCATGGCATTGGTTTTCGAGTGTCTCTACCGACTGATCGACGGTGTTGGAAACGTTCGTCGTCTGGTGGCAAATGTGGTGGCGGGGATAGCGCTTGTCGCTCTCCTGGCGGCGGACGTCATGTACTGCGTATCTGCCGCTACGCTGCCCAAGTCTGGATTTCGCGCGATGGCTCGCGACGCACAACAAGGTAAGTACGATCAATCTGTGGTCGTCGTGGCCACTGATGCCTGTGGGCTGACGTATCAGTATTATCTGGACGAATATAAGGTTGACCCGCAGCGGTACGCCCTCATTGGTTTTGCCCTCGAGAAGCCTGTGCCGGTGCCCTGCAATATTTATGCGCAAGCGTGGCAGGATGAAAACGCGGTCGCCCGTACTCTGGCGCTCATCGACCAGACTTTGCGTCAGAAGCACTGGACTCGAGTCGTTCTAGCCATGGATGTTTTTCAGCCCGATCTGAAAACGTTTCCTGCAAAGAAACGCATGCAAGAACTCTACGAGGCGCTGAAAAGCACCTATGACGTCAAGGGTGAAACTGTATACGGTGGCGAACTGGAGCAACCGACCGTAACGGTTTTCGAAGTGAAGAAACGCTGACTGTCAGTCTTTTGAAGCTACGTAAGTGACGTAAGGAAACGCCCAGGAGGGCGGGTAATTCTGGTGCACTTCAATGTTGGAAAAACCGGCTTCTTTGATCAGATTTTTCAGATGGTCGACATCCATGAAGTCTGAGCGCTGCCAGTAGAAGATCCAATCGAAGATGTGGGCGTGGGCATACTTGATTAGCGAGACGCCCGGTTCTATTTCCCTAACAACCATGCGGCCGCCCGGCTTCAGAAGGTGGAAGATCTTGTTGATGATCGTCTTTTGATTTTGCTTGCCGGCATGGTGCAGCACGTCGACCATGACGACACAATCCCAGGAACGATCCTCCAGATCGAGAGCATTTTGATGACTGAAAGTGAGGTTCTGGGGGCGCTTAGATTCGTTGGCGGCGACGATGCGTTTTTTGTCCAGGTCTATGCCGTGCACTTCTGCATCCGGATTTTGCATCGATAGGTAATGGGACAGAAGCCCAAAGCCGCAACCGATTTCCAGAATTGATTTGGGTTGAAACTGCTTGAGCAGACCGATCAGCAAATCCGGCGAGTTCTGGTTGCCCAGCGATTTGGCCTTGAGCCACATGCGCAGAAAGGAACCGGGATAGGTATCGATAACGCTGTTTAGTTCTTCGACCGGCATGTCAGTATAAACTTCGCTTCACCGCAGTCAGTTTAACCTTATTATTGCTTGCGACTGCGTAGAAGCAAACTGACTTCGCTAAGCAAGGACGGCATGTCGAATGGTTTCGGCATATACAGATCGGCGCCTGACTCCAGTGCCAGAGACTGGTCTGGGTTGCTGGTCACCATGACAATCGATATGCCGCGCAGTTCTTCGTCTTGTTTGACGGTTCGGCACAACAGCCAGCCGTCCATGACTCGATCAGGCAAGTTGGATTCCAGAAGAATCAGGTCCGGTTTTTCATGGCGGGCGAAATTGAGGGCGTGATCGGCGGAATTGGTCACCTCCACTGTGTATCCCTCCAGAGAGAGGATCTCCTGCAGAAGACACGCCATCGCACCATCGGGCTCTACGACCAGAATCCGTGAGACGCGCACGTCGCGGCGTTCTTTGCGTTTTTTCGAACGAGTGGTGTCATCGACCCAGCTGGAGCCATAATTGAGCTTGGCCGTGTACCGGTAGTCACGAGAGGTGGTGAGGACGTCGACGTATCCTTGAAATCGACGCGTCGAACTGGACACGATACCGATGGCAATCGACATCAGTGGCACACGTCTGCGGATGCCCCCGCGCCCGGTGGAGACCAGATAGCCGCGGTCGATGACATCCGGCGGATAAAAGCGTTTGCTGATTTCATCGAAAGCCTGGCAGATGCGCTCCGCTAACTGGATGCGCCTTTCCGGCGAGGTGATGACGAGAAAGTCGTCGGCTTCTATGTGCCCGGCAAACTCATTGTCAGCCACGGTCTCTGTAAGAATGGCTCCCAGTGCCTTGATCAGCTGGTCGCCGGCGATGTCGCCGTAAGTTTCGTTGTAAACGCGCAGATTGTTCAAGTCTATGGAAAGGGCTGCCCACGGGCGCTCCGATACGAGGCATTGCTCGAGCATGCGGCGGATTAAGTTGGCCCCCGGTAATTGCGTCAGGGAGTGCAAAAGCTCTTCCTGACGGCGTCGCAAGTGAGCGAGGACGCGAATCGCCAGCTCGCTTTTGTCGATGTCTTCGGCGAGCACGTCGTCTGCGCCATAGCGAAAACTGCTGATTCTCTCGGTGATGTCGTTTGATTGCTGCAAAAGCACCAGCACCGGCCGTGGTGGCGGTAAGGTGGCGCGGATTTGCTGGCAATACAATTTGCCGTCACCCTCCGGCATGTGCTCGGAAAGCAGGATCAGGTCCGGATGCACAAAAGAAAGCAACTCATTGGCGCTTTCGAAGGAGGTGACCGTGTGAATGCGGGCGCCGGTCAATCCCAGAACTTCTCCGTATTCGTCGGCGCGTTCCTCGTTGTGGATGACCATGATCACGGGGGTGGGCAACAGCATCAGCCACGTCCTCGAGCTGCCTGCTGTTCGAGACTGGCGGCCGGTAACCTGACGGTGAAGGTGGTGCCGCCCGAACGGCTGGAGACGACGATGGTGCCGCCCAGTGCCACCACCAGCGATTTGGTTATGTAGAGCCCGAGTCCGGTGCCTTCGGTTTGACGAACCAGAGGATCATCGAGACGGCTGAATTTCGTAAAGATGTCTGGAATTTTTTCAGGCGGTATGCCTGCTCCCTGGTCGGTGACGGAGAATTCCACCATCTCCTGCGCACCCTCAATGGTGCGGGCATTGACTGTGATGGTCGTGTCCTGTGGCGAGTACTTAATGGCGTTATCGATTAAGTTGGTGAGGATTTGCTCCAGCCGGTCGCCGTCGGCCCAGATCGCCGGCAGCCCCTGCGGGATGCGTTGCAGTATCTGGTGATATTCGGCTTTGTCTGAGAGATTTCTGACTACGCGATTGACGGCTTCTTCCAAGTCGAGCGCGCGGATTGTCAGTTGCAGGCGCCGTGACTCCAGTCTGGACACAGCCAAAAGGTCTTCTACCAGGCGGGTGAGCCGGTCGGCCTGGTCTTTTATGATGCCGATATAACGCCTTTGCTGCGTCGAATCTAATCTATCGCCGGCGCGCAAAATCGTGTCGGCGAAGCCTTTGATGCTGGTCAAAGGCGTCCGCAATTCGTGGCTGACGGTGGAAACGAACTCAGTCTGCGCCTGCTGAACCGTGTTGGCCTGGACGATGTAGACAACCGTCATAAAGCCTTCGAGTTTGTCTGACTTGTCGTAGAGCGGAATGTGGCTGACGGGCATGGTCAGGTCTGTGCCTGCCCTGGAGATGACGATGCCGTTGTGGACGGCGGGATTTTCCGGGCTGGCCAGCGCCAGCTTCTCGAACTTGGCTTCGCCGCTGCCTGTTTCTCCGGCGCAGGAGCATTCGACTAAGCTGAACAGGTGCTTGCCGACCAAATTGGCTTCCGTGTCGCCAACTGCCCGCGAAAGCGCCGGGTTGCAACTCAGGACCTGTCCGCGTTCATCTGAGACGAGGATTCCATCTGCGGCATGGCTAACCAGGCTGCGGTAAATATCTTGCGACAGGGCAGTCACGCGAGTATCTCTATAGAAGTCAGCGAATAACTCTCCAGACCTAACTTAACATCGCCAGATCCAGGGGCACGCCATTACAAGGGTTTCTTTTAAGAATCCCCTTGAGCCTCACTGGATGGGCTTTCTCGGGTTTGCTGCAAGACCGCCAGCAGCCGGTCATAGTCAGTCAGATACAGGTATCCCAAAAGTGCTTCGAATGCGGTCGCCTTGCGGTACGCGGCCATCGACTGCTTGCCGGTTGCCTGTCCTCTGACATTGCGGGCGCGCCTGACTACGTCCTTTTCTTCTTGGGTGAGGGAGTCGTGAATGGCATCCAGAATCACTGCCTGGTGCGCGGCGGAAGCGCGTGACACCATGCGTTCGTGCATTTCCTTGACGGTGACTACATGCAAAACTTCGTTTTCACGCTCGAAAAGGTGAAAAACGGCATCACCCAGATGGGCGAGTATGCGGGGAGCGATATCGCGCGCTTGCTGAACCGGAAGCGGTGCCGCCCGCAAAAACATGGGGGCGTCTAACTGTCCTTACTGGATCGCGACTTGCGCGATTCATCGTGATTGTGCCGATGTTTTGATTGGCGCATCGAATGACGCAGCACTTGCAATCCGAAGCTGGGCAGGGAAGAGCCCATGCGACGCCAGCGCCAGGGCTCCACTAAAAGCCGGTAGAGCCATTCAAGATGCATGCGCCGCATAAATAGCGGTGCGCGCTTGACGTTCCCTGCCCAGACATCGAAACTTCCGCCAACGCCAACCAGGACGGATTTGGAAAGAACCGCATTCCAGCGGTCGATGAAAAACTCTTGTTTCGGTACGCCCAGTGCCACCAACACCAAATCTGGTGCCTGTTCGGCGATGTTCTCGACGATTGTCTCTTCGTCGTCCGGTCCGAAGTAGCCGTGTTGAACGGCGACTATTTCCAGACCAGGATAGCGAGCGGGGAGTTCGCGCTTCAATTTCTCCAGGACTTCCGGTTTGCCGCCCAGAAGCGCGACGCGTTTTTTGCGCAGCGCGGCTCGCGACAACGATGCTTGGGCCAGCTCGATACCGGGCAGGCGGTTGACCGAGCCACCACTGAGGCGGACAGCCCAGACCACGCCGGCGCCGTCGGGAATGATCAGGTGCGCGTGGCGAATGATCCTGTCGAGTTCGGAATTTTGCTGCGCTGCCACTACCATTTCGGCGTTCAACGTGACGATATGCAGACCGCGACCGGCGCGCCATGCATCTTCGATTACTTCCAACGCCAAGCCTTCATCCACGACATCGACGGGATAACCGAGAACTTGTTGGCGAGACCTGTTTGTAGCAGACAAGGTTGACATCACATGTGGTGCCCGCTGGCGGTAGCTTGGACCCTCTCTAGCCGTCTCGATGAGATCGGTCTAGTAAGTTTTGAACATAAGTCGGCAATCAGAAATAGCCGCGATTCAGGCTGGGAGAGAGTTGAAAGCTTTCTGCCTAGCTTCCGCTTTTAGTGTTAAGAATTCTAGCGAGCACGTCAAAGTTCTGGCAAGCGAGATTTTTTGCAACTTGCGACTTCTCCGATGCTAATCTGGCCAGGTGGGAACGGCTTGCCAAGCCGCTCTTGAGAGTGTCGGTCCACAATGCTTTGTCCAGCTCCTTGGTCAGATTTAAGATCGGCTGCTGAAACTCCCTGAGCAGATGGGTCACTTTGGGATCGTAGTCAATGCCGACTACCGGCACCCCCATCTTCAGTGCAATCAAAAGCGCGTGTAACCGCATGCCTACAAGGAAATGGAAGCGGCTGAGCAACGCTACCCATTGGCTGGGTAATGTGAGTGCCGTCACATCGAGCACGTGAATTGTCGATGCCGGGCGGCCGGCCGCTTGCCAGTGGGCGGAGAATTTGCTGAGCGGCTCTTCATCTTGAGCGCCCTGCATCGGCAGCAGGTAGATATGATTATCGGACGGGAGGCAGTCGGCAAGCGCTTCCGCGAGTGTCTTGATGTGCTCGTCGGTGAGGTCGGCGGACGGGCGCAACGAGAGTCCGACGCTTTTCTCTTTGTCCTGGAGCTTGTCAGCCAGAGCGGCCGGCAACGCAGTTTCCTCCAGCAGCCAGACTGGATCGGCGGTGCGCTTGCACTTGAGTCTCCACTCATCGATCAAGCCTGCCGAAACATCGTCGCGCACAGTTATCTCGTCGGCGTACTTGAAGAACTCGCGCGTCAACTGTGTGGCCAGAATTCCCCGCAAGGGTCCAAGTCCCTGTGCGTAAATCATCACTTTGGCGCCGGCAGCTTTAGCGGCGATGATCTGCATTCCGTAGAATAAGATCGATCCAATCGTTTTGGTGTTTTGAAAAAGCCCGCCGCCGCCGCTGACAAAAATATCAGCTTGTTTGAGTGTCTCCAGAAGCGTCGGTATCTTGCCGCGCGGAATCGAACGCACGCCGAACTTTTGCGCCGTCCGCTCAGGATTGGCCGACAAGACGACAATCTCTTCCGGGTTGCGCAACCGCTTCAACTCGTTGGTGAGCTCTTCGAGAATCGCTTCGTCGCCCAGGTTCTCGAACCCGTAGTAGCCGGAGACCACCACTTTGCGAGCACTTTTCCCAAAAGCCGCCGCGGGCGGATCTGCAGATCGATTTGATGTTGTCATGCCATGCCGAAGGGCGAACAGTGGTTCAATATATAAGACTCAAGGATAGCAGGACGGCCGCGCCCGGACGACGCAGGTACGTGAGAGAGTACGTGAAAGAGCAGTGAAAACAACTCACCGGCGCTTCCCCGACGCCGAACAGCTGAGCGCGTTTTTTCGCGACACTAAAGGCGATGCCGAAAGCGTCGTCCCCGGACCGCCGCGTCAACTGCCGAAGACGCCGGCTGCTCAGGAAGTAATCTTTGCCGACCTCGGTGCCGGTTTGAGTTCGATCACTGAATACACCAGGTCGGATCAGGTGATCAGCGTTCAGTGCGGCATCACGATCGGTGATTTGCAAAACGAGTTAGCCGGCAATCACCACTGGTTGCCGGTAGAAGCGGCGCCTGAGCAGACGCTGCTCTCGCTGGTATGCGGCGGCGATGCCGGTGCTCTCGAACACGGCTTCGGCGGTGTTCGCGATCTGGTGCTGGGGCTGACAGTCATGCTTTCCGACGGCACGACGATTGTGTCAGGCGGCAAGGTGGTTAAGAATGTCACCGGATATGACACCACCAAACTCTTTGTCGGCTCGCACGGCTGGCTGGGTATTCCGCTGGCCGCCCACCTGCGACTTTATGCCCTGCCGCAAAGACAACTGACGCTGCTCTATGCCTTTCCCTCGCTGGACGCGGCTTTTGGCGGACTGCATGCTCTCTTGGCTCTGGGACTGCCCCTGTCCTGCTGCGAGTTATTTTCGGCGGCCGCTCTGAAATCAAAAGGTCTAGCACCGCCAGCGGTGCCGGAAGGTTCATCCTATTTAGCTCTGCAAGTGCACGGACATCCGCAGGTCGTGGATGAAGTGTCCGCGGCCGCGCACACTGCCTTGCAGTCTGACGGTACGCGCGCGGACGCGGCGTCCGACCACATCTGGTCAAACCCGCCCGACGATGCCGGCGCCGGTTATGCCAGAGTACAGATCACTGTGCCGCCCGAGAGCATGCGCCTGGTTTTAAAAGATCCAGAACTCCTGATTCTGTCCTGGCAAGCGCGCCCCTGGCGCGGCGGGCTGACATTCAGTGTCTCGAGCGCCGATGTCGACTCCACCGTCGCCCAAGTGAAGTCGGTGGTGGCACGCTTGAAACTGACGGCCTCGCTGGCTCATCCCACCGAGCGCCACTGGTTGAACGTCGACCGTGTCCCCGAGCGTGATTCGGCTGCCGACCTGCTCAAAGATGAGCTGAAAAAGCGTTTCGACCCACCCAATATATTGAACCGATTGGTGCGCCTCTGATGAGCGATCTGGAAAACATTGTTGCCAACCAGGCTGAGGCGGCGACTGTGCCTGGCGATGCCGCCGGTGTGCCGGGGCGCGAGCCGGTGGGCTCAGGCGACGCCGATGCTCAGCAAACTGCCGGCGGACCGGTGACGGCGCCGTGCCAGACAGGCAAGGGTCTGATTGATCCGGAGTTGCTTTCCGCCTGCATTCACTGCGGGCTTTGCTTGCCCGCCTGTCCGACCTATCTGGTCACCGGTAAGGAAACCGAGTCTCCACGCGGACGCATACAACTTTTGGCTCTCATGGAAAAGGGCGAATTGCAGGGCGATGAGAATCTTCTCTATCACATAGACACCTGCCTGGGCTGCATGGGCTGCCAGACTGCCTGTCCCTCCGGCGTGCACTACGAGCACATACTCGACCAGGCTCGCCCGCTTCTGGCTGAGCAGCGCAATCCTACTACCCGTGCGCTGATGCGGACGGTGTTCAGCAAGCTTTTGCCGGACTATCCCAAACTGCAGTGGATGGGAAAACTGTTGCGCATCTGGCAGATGACTCACCTGGACGCGGTGCTGGATGCGGTGCCCCTGCTCAAGCAGTTTTTGGGCAAACTCAGTGACTGGCGCATGTTCTTGCCGCCTGTGCCGCCGCACAAAACGCTGCCCAAACAAGCCTGGCGCTCCGGCGAGAAGAAGGCTGAAGTACAGCTGTTTTCGGGCTGCATCATGGATGTCTTTTACAACGATATCAACCATGCGTGTGTGCGGCTTTTGACCGGGCAAAGAAACATTGTGCATACGCCCGAGCAGACCTGCTGCGGCGCGCTGGCTTTTCATGCCGGCGAAACGGACATCGCGGTGCAACTGGCGAAGGTAAATATCGAACTTTTCGAAAGCACCAAAGGCGATATCATCGTCACCTCCGCCGGCTGTGGAGCGATGCTGAAGAACTACAGCACGCTTCTGGCTGGCGATCAAAACTGGCGCGAGCGCGCCCAGGATTTCTCGGAGCGCGTCAAGGACATTACCGAAACGCTGGCAGCCGGCAAGTTCATGGAAGCGCCGGCGCGCATGAAGAAGAAAGTCGCCTATCATGCCGCCTGCCACCTGGCGCACGTGCAGAAGGTGCGGGAGGCGCCCGCTGCTCTTCTGGCGCAGATTCCGGAAATCGAGCTGGTTCCTCTGGAAGAAGCTGAGCATTGCTGCGGTAGCGCCGGTATCTACAATCTCATACACACCGAGCTTTCCATGAAAGTTCTGTCACGCAAAATGGCGTGCTTGAAGGACACGGACGCCGAAATATATGTGACCACTAATCCCGGCTGTCTCTTGCAGATACAGGCCGGGGTGCGCGAGCAGAACCTGCCGGTGCGGGTTTGCCATCTGGCCGAGCTGCTCGACGAGGTCTATTCCTGAGGGCTCCATGACATCCCGGATGGGCAGCTTTATAGCTTGTGATGCGGTGATCAGGGGCTGTCCGGCACGGCTATAATTACCCCTTGCGCTTAAGAAGCGCATGCAAGCGGCTCCGGAGACCCTCCATTTGAAAACTGACGTGTCCGTGGAAAAGAAAAGATTTGATGTCTTCGACGGCGACCTTTCTGAAGAGCGCCTGCAGCACTACATGAAAAAGCCGGTTCTGGCGATCGACACCGAGACCCGCGGGCTGAATATTCATCGCGACCGGCTCTGTCTGGTGCAGATGTGTGACGCTGAAGGCGTGCTCAGCATCGTTAAGATCAAGAAAGGCACAGATGCGGACAACTTGCGCAAGTTGATGGCTAGCAAGAATGTCGTCAAACTTTTTCACTTCGCCCGCTTCGATGTAGCCGTGATGAAGCACTACTTGCAGGTGGACGTCGCCCCGATCTGGTGCACCAAAATCGCCTCCAAGCTGGTGCGTACCTACACCGATCGGCACAGCCTCAAGGATGTGACGCGGGAATTGATGGGCATTGAACTGGACAAAACAGATCAGTCCAGCGATTGGGCGCGCGACGATCTCTCCGAGTCGCAAATGGAATACGCGGCTAATGATGTGCGCAACTTGATTGAAATACAGCGCAAGCTGAAAATGATGCTCGACCGGGAAGGGCTGACTGACCTGGCGCAGAAGCTGTTTGATTTCTTGCCGACGGTCGCCCAACTGGACCTGGGCGGCTGGCAAAACGTGTTTGAACATTGATTTGATTAGCGAGGAAAGTCATGTCCAAGTTGATTTACGAAAAATCCACCCGCGGTCGCCGGGCGATTCTCATGCCCCAGGCGGGAGTGCCCGAGACCAAGCTGGATTCGCTCTTGCCCGCCAAGTATTTGCGCAAGAGTCCGGCGCGCTTGCCGGAAGTCAGCGAACTGGAAGCCGTTCGTCACTTCGTCAAACTCTCGCAGTTGAATCATTCGATCGATACCGGGTTCTACCCGCTCGGCTCCTGCACCATGAAGTACAACCCGAAGGTCAACGACGCCATGGCGGCGCTGGAGGGTTTCAGAGAATTGCATCCCTACCAGCCGGAAGATCAGATTCAAGGCGCGCTGGAAGTGCTCTTCAATCTTCAGCAAAACATCGCCGAAGTGGTGGGTCTGCCCTGCGTGACGCTGCAACCGGCTGCCGGCGCCCACGGCGAAATGCTGGGCTTGATGATCATCAAAGCTTACTTCAAAGCCAAAGGCGAAACCAAGCGCATCAAGGTAATTGTTCCTGATACCGCCCACGGTACCAATCCGGCCACCGCTGCTGCTGCCGGCTTTGAAGTTGTGGAAGTGGGATCGAATGAAAAGGGACTGGTCGACATCAAGGCGTTGAAAGCGGCTCTCGGCGATGATGTGGCTGCGATCATGCTCACCAACCCGAGCACGCTCGGGCTTTTCGAAGAAGAAATCAAAGAAATCGCCAAACTGGTGCACGAAGCCGGCGGGCTGCTCTATTACGACGGCGCCAACTTGAATGCCATCATGGGGCTGGTGCGACCTGGTGATATGGGCTTCGATGTCTGTCACCTCAACCTGCACAAGACCTTTTCCACTCCTCACGGCGGCGGCGGACCGGGCGGCTGTGCCGTCGGTGTGCGGGCGACGCTGGAGAAGTTTCTTCCCAAGCCGGTCGTGGTCGAGCGCAATGGTCGCTTCGCGCTTGATTGGGAGCGCCCGGATTCGGTCGGCAAGATCAAAGGATTTTACGGCAACTTCGGTATTCTGGTGCGGGCGCTGACCTATATTCTCGCGCACGGTAAAGAAGGGCTGTGCCAGGTTTCTCGCGACGCGATTCTTTCGGCTAATTACATCAAGCAAAAGCTCAAAGACCGCTATAAAGTGCCTTACAGCCAGCCCTGCATGCATGAATTCGTCATGTCGGGATTGCGCCAGAAAGAGCGCGGCGTTTCCACCGCTCACATCGCCAAGCGTATGCTCGACTACGGCGTCCACGCACCGACAGTCTACTTCCCGCTGGTAGTGCCGGAAGCGATGATGATTGAACCGACAGAAACGGAATCGAAGCAGACCCTCGATGAATTTATTGAGATCATGCAGAAGATCGATGATGAAACCATCGGCTCACCGGATGTGGTGCTGACCGCGCCGCACAAGACGCCGGTCGGCAAACTCGATGAAGCACTAGCCGCACGCAAGCCTAACCTGCGCTGGACGCCGGACGCTGAGTAACAGCGCTGCTTTCCAGATCTAGATCAGGTGTCCGTACTCAAGTTTGAACTTGATGTACGAGATGCGTTCTTTCAGCCTGGCTATCTCTTTGTTCGTCCCATTGATGGTGACGATGCAAAGGAAGGCGCAGGAGTTGATAAACAAAAGCGGTGTGGTGGCAATGACGACACGCGTCACTTCATCCCCGAGAAACTCGTTATAGCACTTCATAGCGAGCCACAAGCCTACGAGGTTGCCGGCAAAAAATGTGAACCAGTGCAGAGCCAACAGCATCTGTTCACGCATCAAAGTCAACGTCAGCGTATTCATCTCATCGTGCAGTGCGTTGCTTTTCTTCGGCGGTGCGGTCGTCACCGTCGCGAAGTTGGGCACCGTCAGTGGACCCGTGCCGCCGAAATTCGGGATTGTAATCGCTCCCGCATCGACAGTGGGCCGCGGCTGGAATTGCGGTACTGGCTGCGAGGCCAGTCCACAAGAACCGCAAAACTTCGCATGTGCTTCGTTTACTTGCGAGCACTGCGGGCAAACTGCATATTCGATTTGTCCCTGGTAGGACGCGGTCACTGGGCTTGTTCCTTGAAAAACCGGAGAACCTGGACGAGTACGGGTGCCATTCATCTGTTTGATCCCCTCTAATCGCCCCGCTTACCCCTGCTGGTTAGAGCGCGGGTTCGCCACGATTATTATTAGAGCGCATTTAATCTTTTAACGCGGGAGTTCAGGGGGGTTTTCCCCACGATTTGCGCTTCGATCTATGGAGATCAGTAAGAGATACCAGTCGGATACCTGCGGTCTGATCAAGAAAGTAAGTCAAAACAGCGTGCGATGCAAGCTAGATGCGGTTTAACAAGCATTCTGGCAACCTGTTTTAAACAGTGCTTTCCGCCGCCGAGCGGCAGCCAAATGCACTGCATTTGAGCATCCAGCCGCTCAGCTCGTTATTTCGGATCTCAACCGCGCCGCAGTCTTAAACAGATTTATAGCTGCCGTCGGGTTGAAACGCCCATCGCTGAAGACTTCTTTGAGCAGAGCTTTGCGGATATCGGCGCCGCCGTCACGAAACACCAGGCGCTGCGCAAAGGGCATAGCCGCCTCGACAAAGTTGAAGTTCGGGTTGATGGAAACAGCCACCCCTTCCAGAGTGAGGAGCGCCCGCATGATGTAGGTGAACTCGCAGGGCAACCGAAATGGGTAGCGATAGACGACATCGGAGAAGTCAAAGACGACTTTGCGGAATCGCACTTTGGTCAGCCCTTCATTGAAACGGGCTTCCAGAATCGGTGTCAGGTCGGCGCACAGCGCATCGCGGTCGACGTCAGGCTTCAGGAAACCCATGTCGACAAAGTCGTCGACCAGGAGACGATATTCGCGTTTGATCACGTGCAGGAAGGAGTTGACCAGGCTTTGTTTGAGATCGCCCGAGAGGCGTCCCACCATGCCGAAATCGAAAACTCCGATGCGCCCGTCTGCCATGATGCGCAGATTGCCCGGGTGCGGATCAGCATGGAAGAAACCATCTTCAAGCAATTGACGCAGATAGAAGTTGGTACCAATGGCGGTGAGCTCGTCGCGATCGAGTCCCATTCTTTCGATGGTTTCCGAATCGGTGACGCGGGCGCCGGCTACGTACTCGATGGTGAGAACGCGGCGGCCGGTGAGTTTCCAGATAATGCGTGGAATGTATATGCGATCGAAACCGCGGAAGTTATGGCGGAAACGGTCGGCATTGCGCCCTTCGCGCAAATAATCGATCTCTTCGAAAATGGTGCGCGCAAATTCCTGCACGACACCCGGCCAGTCGGTGTGGCGGCAGAGAGTCGGGTATGTCATCACCTCGTCGGCAACCGCTTCCAGCGCCTGCACATCGAAGGCGATCGTCTGTCCTAGATTTGGCCGCTGAACTTTGACGACTACGTCGCGACCATCTTTGAGGACGGCTTTGTACGCCTGACTGAGGCTGGCGGCGGCCAGCGGTTGCTCGTCGAACTCGATGAAAAGCTCTTCCGGAGTGGCGCCCAGTTCGCGCTCGATGGTGGCACGGGCGATGGACAGAGGATACGGTGCTACTTCTTCCTGGAGTTTAGCCAGTTCGACCAGCGCCGGCAGCGGCACAAGGTCGGCGCGCGTGGACAGCGTTTGTCCGATCTTGATGAACGTCGGACCCAGCCTGTAGAGATGCTCGCGCAACCAGGCTCCCAACTCGCGATATTCTTCCATCTCGACGCTGGTCAGCGCTTCTTCTTCGAAGTCGCGTCCGCTCTGTTTAGCCTCGACCATGCGGGCGAATTCGCGGGCGTGATAGCGCGAAAAACCGCGCACAGCCACGATGATCAGGTGGATAATCGGCACCACTCGCAGCGCCTGCCGCCAGCCCTGCAGAGCGCGGATCCGCCAGAATACTCGCCAGCACGACACAACCAATCTGGACAGCGTCACTTCTGCAAACAGATTCGCTGTGTGAATGGAACTAGTTGCCGGCGCTTGCCTTTCCAATTTAGTATCCAAAACAGAGGGATTCCTTTCTGATCAGTTCTGGTCAACGCCCAGACTTCTTGACCACTATCTTATGACGAGAAGATCTGATGTCAGAGGGTCGGAACATAAAATTAACTTTGCTCGCAACGTTCCTAACACAGCAGAGGCTCACTGCAACTGCGTCTCACTGCGAAACCCTGTGCAGCTGTCTATTTGATCATGTCGCTGGGTGTGAAGGCGAATTAGCGGCCGCCCAGGGCCTGAAACTGCAGCTCGATGATCTCTTTGACGCCTTTTTCAGCCAGGGTCATGAGCTCAGGCAGTTTTGAGTTGTCCCATGGTTTCTCTTCGGACGAAAGTTGCAGTTCGAGGATCTTGCCCGACTCGGTGAGGACGATATTGCTGTCCATCCGGGCCTGGGAGTCTTCCTGATAGTTGGGGTCGAGCAAAAGCTGTCCATTGACGTCGCAGATGCTTACAGCCGCCATGTGTTCGATCAGCGGCAGCGAGTCCCAGAAACAGGTCTTTTGCAGTTTCAGGAGCGCGTCGTATAAAGCCAGAAATCCGCCGCTTATGGACGCAACGCGTGTGCCGGCGTCGGCCTGCAAAACATCGCAGTCGATAGTAATCGTGCGCTCTCCCAGAGCCTGACGATCGATGACTGCTCGCAGCGTCCGCCCGATCAGGCGTTGTATCTCGGCGGTGCGCCCGGAAGGCTGTCCGCGTGTCACTTCACGTACGGAGCGCTGAATGGTCGAACCCGGCAGGAGTGAATACTCGGCGGTTACCCAGCCTTCACCCTTGCCCATGAGAAAAGCCGGCACCCGCTCTTCCACCTTGGCGGTGGTCAATACCTTGGTGTCGCCAAACTCTACGAGAACGCTACCCTCGGCGTTCTTGGTGAAGTTGCGTGTAAATTTTACGGGCCTGAGCTGGTCCCATTGCCGATTGTCTCGTCGGCGAACAGCCATCTCAAACTCACTTTCTAGTTTCGAAGCTGTCGATATTAATCGGGCTTATTTTAGCGCCAAAGTATATCGAAAGTCTGAGAAAGTCTGGACTTTCGTATGCTTGAAATGGGGTTGCAAATAGAAGGACCGCCCCGTGAAGGTGGCGGTCCAATCTTTGATCTTGTACTGTGCCGTGCTACCAGACGTGGTATCACAGCCGCATACAGCTTTCGACTATGAGCCAGCGTCCGTAGCGGTACTGGTGGTGGTATCAGTAGTCGTTGTGGTCGTGGTGGTCGTGCCGGCGCCTGCATCAGTGGCGGTGCTGGTGGTCGTGGTCGACGAGCTGCCATCGGTGGCGGTGCTGGTGGTTGTGGTGTCTCCACCGCCAGTGGTTCCGCCGCAAGCTGCGAGCGAGGCGACCAACGCGAGGCTGGCTGTTGCAAGCGCGATTTTCTGAAGATTCAAAGCCATAAACTTATCCCGTCTCCTTTGCTGGATATCTCAGTGCCTGGTTGATCTAGCGATCTTTTGCTTATCTCACTTGCCGCAACGCAACGACAAGCTTAGTAATTGCCAACCTGAAGCGGCCGCAATAATAACAGGTAAATTTACTAGGAGCAAACTAAATCTACTAGTGATTGCATCAGCGTTTTTACAATGCCGGTAAGCACAAGGATCGCTCGCTGACTCGCTGTGCAGGATCTTTAGTTGCGGCGGATAAATCCCACGCACGTTACATTGCGAGCACTTTTGATCCATGCCGCGTTGTCAATGTTGGAGTAAACAGCTACCTGTCATCTCCAATGGTTTAGGAATTCTCATCACTTCCAGAACCGTAGGCGCCACATCGCAAAGCGCACCATTGCGTAGCTGAGTGCCGGCAGGAACGCGGCCGCTGAAGTCTGCCACTATGAACGGTACCGGATTGGTTGTGTGGGCGGTGTGCGGCTCGCCCGTCTTCAAATCGATCATCTGCTCAACGTTGCCATGATCCGCAGTGATCAATAGAGTTCCTTTTGCGTCTCTGGTTGCGTCCAGCAGTTTGCCAAAAGCCAGATCCACTGAATCTACGGCGTCGACGGCGGCTTCCATGAAGCCTGTATGCCCCACCATGTCCGGGTTTGCGAAATTGAGAACGATGAAGGGATATTGACCGGATGTGATCGCTTTGCAGGCAAGATCAGCGACACCTTCAGTCTGCATAGAGGGAGCCTGGTCGTAGGTTGCCACCTTCAGTGATGGCACAAGTACGCGCTCTTCTCCATCATTGGCGGCCTCTTTTCCGCCGTTGAAAAAGTACGTAACGTGGGCATATTTCTCGGTTTCAGCCAGATGAAGCTGTTTGAGGTGGTGGCAGGCCAGCAGTTCCGGCAAGGTATTTTTCATGTCCTGCGAAGGTAGTTGTTCCGGACTGAAAGCAACCGGCAAATGCAATGTCGAATCGTATTCCGTCAGACATACATAAGTGATACTGGGCACGACCGGCCGAGGGAAATCACTGAAATCGAGTTGTGTCAGCACGCGTGAAATCTGGCGTACGCGGTCAGGTCGGAAGTTAAAACAGATTACGCTGTCACCGCTTTGTATCGGACGCTTAGTCACCACAGTTGGTAGCACGAACTCGTCGTTTTCTTCGCGGGCATAACCGGCCTCAACGGCTTGCACCGCCGATTTGGCTTCCAGCCCTTCTCCCAGCACCAGCGCTCGCCAATACTTTTCGACGCGATCCCAACGCTGGTCGCGATCCATTGCGTAGTATCTCCCCGACACCACACCGATAAAGCCTTTGCCTGCCAGTTTGCCTTCCAACTCGCGCATAAAACGCAAAGCCGAACGGGGCGGTGTATCGCGTCCATCGAGAATCGGGTGGATAACCAGCTCCGGAACCTGCTCTCGCTGAGCAAACTGGATGAGGCCGTCCAGGTGATCCGGACTGGAGTGGACGCAACCGTCGCTGACCAAACCTATTAGATGCAGCGCTCCTTTGTTTTTCTTGGCCGCATCGGATGCGATTTTGAGCGCCGGATTCTGAAAGAACGTTCCGTCGATTATCGTCTGGCTGATCTGTGTCAGCTTCTGAATGACCACGCGGCCCGCGCCGATATTCAGGTGACCGACCTCCGAATTGCCCATCAGCCCCGGCGGCAGCCCGACACACTCACCGGAAGCTTCCAGCAAGCTGTGGGGAAACTTATTAAGCAGGAGTTGATAATTGGGTGTTTTGGCGGCAGTCACCGCGTTTCCCTTTGTTTCCGGCGAAACTCCCCACCCATCCAGAACCAACAACGTAACTGGTTGCATACTTTATTCCTGCCTGATTCCTGCCTGATTCCTGCCTGATTCCTGCCTGATTCCTGCCCTGATTCCTGCCCTGATTCTTGCCCTGATCTAAGCGATATAGCAGTGCAGCGCATAGCATATCGTGTGGGCGGCCCCTTCCGCCCCGATACACGAACGACCGGGCGCACTTATAATAATGTCGCCTTGCCTGTTGAAGGATGTGCGTCGCTTGCCGGACTCCAGAGCCACTGGTCCCGTTAACATCTCGAAAAGAGGACGCCAAGAGCCTGCGTCCCAGTCCACTGCGCCTGCGGGCGAGTCAGCAGGCGCCGATGCGCCCAAGGGACCTCCACCCGATATATCGAATTGGATAGCTGAGGTCAGCCACGAACTGCGTCTGCCGCTGGCCAACATTCGCTTGCTGGTGGAGACCCTATTGGACGGCGCTCTGGAAGATGAGGAAGTAGCGCGGCGCATGCTTAAGCGCGCTTATCAGGAAATCGAACGTTTGCAGTCGCTGGTGGTGAACCTGCTCTCGGTGGAGCAGGTGGCGGAAAAACGCGGCGAATTGAAAGCTGAGTGGATATCTCTTGTCGAGCGGGCTGCCTATGCGGCGGAAACCGTCGGCGAGCAGGCGAATGCCAAAGATATATCGGTCAAGATCAGCGTGCCGTCCGGTGCTCAGATTCTGGCCAATGCGGAGCAGTTCGACCAGGTGTTACTGAACCTGGTTGAGAACGCAGTCAAGTTCACGCCTAAAGGCGGCACGATTGTAATCAGGCAGGGGCGGACTCCGACCAGTGTGGCTGTGGAAGACACCGGTATCGGTATCGCCGAGGCCGATCTGGCGAAAATTTTTCAGCGTTTCTACCGCGTCGATCGAGGCAAAGGCTCAACCGGACTGGGGTTGTCGATCGTCAAACACATCGCCGAATTGCACAACGCAAAAATCCTCGTCGACTCTATCGAAGGCAAAGGCTCGACATTCGAACTACAGTTTCCCGATGGTGGCAATATATGAGCACGACGACGAAACAACGAGTGATGCTCGTCGACGATGATCTGACAATCATCGAAACTTTGCAGTACAACCTCAATCGTCATGGCTATGAGACGGTCACTTTCAACAACGGCAGCACGGCGCTGGCGGCGCTGTCCTCCAGCGAAAGCCCCGACCTGATTATTCTTGATTGGATGTTGCCCGATATGGTCGGTCCGGAGATCTGTAAGGTGATTCGCAGCCGGTCGATCGAAGTGCCGATTCTGATGCTCACCGGCAGAGCCGCTCCTGCCGATGTTGCCGAAGGGCTGACCAGCGGTGCCGACGATTATCTCGCCAAGCCATTCAGCACGGTGGAATTGATGGCTCGCGTCCAGGCGGTGTTGCGGCGCGTCAAGGGCGTCAAGAAGGGCGCGTCGACCAAACTTGTCATCGGTGATCTGGTGCTCGACGAGGATTCACGGCGGGTTACTAAGAAAGGCAAAAACGTAGATCTCTCCCCCAAGGAGTTTCAACTATTGAAAGTGCTTATGTCGAATTCAGGGAAAACATTATCCACGGAGTCGCTGCTCAATCAAGTCTGGGGCTATGATTTCACCGGTGACGTGAAGACGGTGGCGGTGCATGTCCGCTGGCTGCGCCAGAAGCTGGAAGCCGATCCGAAGAATCCGCAACTGTTAGAAACGGTGCACCGCTCAGGATATAGATTGAACGCGCCGGAAGTAGAACCCGGAGACTCCGCCGGGACTGCAAACACCGGGGGCCATGCCAGTTAAATGAAGACGCAGCAAATCACACTCGTCAAAGAAGACGTGCTCTCCCTGGGTCGCAAGGTCAGTCGTGAGGTCGTGGAACTGTCTGGGTTGCTGGTCCGCTCCCCCGGCGCTTCTTTCGAGTTTATTCAGAAGCAGGAAGATGAGATCAACGACCTCTGTCTGGGCATCGAAGAGAAGTGCCTGGATGTCTTAGTGGAAAAGCAGGATCTCAGCCCGCAAGAAATTCGCACCGTCGTTGGTAGCACACTGATTGCCGCCAAGTTCGAACGTCTCTCCGACCACGCTTACCGCACCGCCAAGTTGATTACCTGGATCCTGGAAGATGACGTGCCGATTCCGGAAGAACTGGCGCAGATGGCCAACGTCATCGCGCGTATGGTGGAAGACGTCCTGGTCTGTTTCGTCAGCGATGCCATCGACCGCGTCCCCGAGATCTCGCAACGGGACAGTCAGGTCGATTACCTCCACGACATGATGCACAAGCGACTGCTCTCAGATCTGGGCGTGCAAGATCAAGAGCAGGCTCAGACCAACACACAGTTTCTTTTCTGTGCCCGGTATCTCGAGCGCATGGGCGATCTGGTCGGCTCAATCGCCAGACGGATTCACTTTATCGTCACCGGCGAGCGCATGGCGCAGCATTAAGCTTCGGAGGAAAATTCAGTGCCGGCGATTATTCTGGCAGGCGAAGAAGAGTTTGAAATCGCGCGACGCGCTGAGGCTTTAAAAAAAGAACTCGTCGACCCTCAATGGCTGAGCTTCAATTTTCAACGCCAATCGGGCGGCGGGCTGCGTGAAGCGATCGATGCCTGTGCCGGTGTGGCTTTTGGACCGGGCAACAAGCTGATTATGCTTGACCGGTGTGAGCTGTTTACCAAAAAACGCGGCAAGAGCGATGACGACGGCGAGTCTAAATCGGCTGCCAAAGCCGCGAAACTGCTAGATGATTTTGCCGGCGCCCTGCAAAATATAGCTCCGACCACCTATGTGATCTTCGCTTGCACAGCCAATTTCGACAGCACGCTCAAGGTCTCGAAAGTGGCGGAGAAACATGCCCAGATCGAAAGGTTTGAAAAACGCAAGTACACCGCCGGTAGTGCCAACCGCGAACTGGTGACCTGGGCTGGCAAGGAAGCTCATCGGTTCAAGGCGGTTATAGACGACGACGCCATCTTCTATCTGGCGGAGAGCACCGAAGTCAACTTGCGGCAAATGTCCAAAGAGATAGAAAAGGCTGCTACCTATGTATTGCCGAAAGAGCGCATTACGCTCGATGTAGTGTCCAGGCTGAGCCCGCACTACTCTCACGTTTTTCAGCTGCTCGATCACTGGGCCTACGGTCGCAGAGCCCAGGTGATTGGCAGCATCCAAGAACTGCTTTCCAGGCAGAGTGCATTGCCGATCGTGGCTCTCCTGCAGACAACTCTCAGCAAGTGGATCACCATCAAGGCTGAGGCTGAGCGCATCGAAGCCAGTGCACCAGCAACTCGTGGAGGACGCCGCCAGATTCCCTTGCCCGACCTGGCAAAGCGCATCGCGGCTGACTTGAGGATGAATGCCTGGGTGACCGAGATGGAGTTAAAGCGTATGAAGATGCTGACTCTAAGCGAAATTGTCCAAAAAAAATCACAACTCACCCAACTTGAGTTGCAGATGAAGACTGGACAGATGCCTGAGCAGGACGCGCTTATCGTGTTTTTTACCGTCTGATTTTCGTAATAATTTCCAACAGCATTGTTTACAGAGCTAGAGCTATGTTGGTTCTGGAAATGGTTCTCTGGGAGTTCCGGCAATGCAACACGTCAGTCCGACCGATATAGAGAAGGCGCTTGTCGCTGCCAGCCGCCAGACGGCAGTCGATCTGGAAAGGATGGCGGAACGCGCTTTTGCTAACGGTTCTTACCATAACGCTGAGGTTCTACTGAAAAAACAGATTCACGCACTGCGTGATGCCGAAGGAGTCAATCTGAACAGCCCTCTGCAAGCCGAAGCAACGGAAGCACTGGGGACGGTTCTGGCGAAGCAGGCTAACTGGAAGGAAGCGGCGCAACTCTGGGAAGAAGCGTATCGCCGCTATGAAAAGGTGTTTTCGGTGGAAGGTCTGGATGATACGTCATCCGAATTTTCCGATACCACATTCCGGCGTCTGGAGACTCTCGAAAGAGTGGCTCGCAATCTGGTTCTCGTCTATGACGCACTGGGAGATATTCATGCGGCAGGCACATGGCGCATCCAGATTGATCTGCTTCACCTTATTTAGTGGCACCTGCTCAACATTGACGCTTTAAGTTCAAGATCGAATGCCGAAGCAAGTGGGAGCTCCGGCGTCTTGCCGGCTTGGCTTCTTGTAAGCCGGCTGCTCAAAGCCGGTTTGACGGCCGGTGCTCCCAGAGTGCTTTGCGTATGTCAGGAAGAGTGTTTTGCGTGCCGACTACGCACGGAACTACGTGCCGATCAACGACTTGTCCAGGTCTTTGACGTCGCGCTCGATGTTTTTCAAATCGTCGATTTTGTATTTGAGCTCTCTTTCGAGATCCGCTTGAGCTCTAGTTGTATCAGTATTCGAGGTCCGCTTAAGCGTGTCGATCTGGTATTTGAGATGGTCTGTTTCTTTCCAGATGCGATCGTACTTCTTGAGCAACTCCTGACGCTGGGCATTGATCGCTTTGTATGCTGCATCGTTCGTGGATGCCATTGCCGGCGAGGCTGCTCCGACCACGATGACACTGGTGGCGATGGCAACTGAATACTTCTTGAACAGCTCTTCATAGCGCGGCATGAACTCAGGCGGTTTCTCGCCTTTTAGCAATGCAGCTAAGACTTCCAGGTGAGTATGCCAACCTGCCGCCACCTTGGCCATGAACTCGGCAGGCAGATGGGTATGCGTTACCTGCAGCCAGGTCTGATCGGCGCCGTCAGGTTCAAGCTGGAACGTCACATGCGAATAAACGTTTTGCGAGGGTTCCACCCATGAATAGGCAATCACCCTTGGTGCAACGCATTCGCTGACCAGTCCGCGCGTGCAATATAGCTGGTCGTTCTCGGGATCGGGCGTGCTGAACTTCAGGACCACCTGACCGCCCTCTTCGCAAGCGAAGGTAACTTCGGCAAAAAGCCATTCGCCGATTGCCTGGGCGCTGGTCAATCGTTCAAAGACTGCTGTCGCTGAACCCGGCATCAGCTGCCGGATCTGAACGCTGTGCCCGTTCAGAATCGTGCCTAATTCTTCCGGCATGACTAAATGTTGTCCGGCATCAGATCTTTGGAGCGCACCAGCAAGAAGTCGATCAACGGACGTACCGACTGAGGAATGCTCGGGTCGTCGTACGTCACCGAGTGAATGCGGTGATCTTCGGTGACTATGTCGATGGCGTAGTAGTGCACATCGCGCGCGCCCGCAATCTTGGCGCTCTGCAGTTGAAGAATGCCGCTCTGTTTGACGAGCATTTCCAGCTCGCCGGCTTCGGGACCGGGGTCTGTAGCAGTGTCGATGCTGCAACCAACGGCTGACGGTGCGAATCCACCGGTTCTGCGAAATGTCACTTTCATCTTCTTTGCCCCACGCCAAACTAACTGCTTTGAAAGGGCAACTTTAGCACAGGCTAATACTAGATTTAAAGCGGCTCTTGATAGCCGTGATTCCTATTAAGTAATTCGGTAAAAACCGGCGATTTCGCGCCTCTCTTCATACAATGCCCATTGCTAAAGACCGACCTGGGAGGTGCGTCCTTTGAAAATAGCCGTATGCATCAAGGCTGTACCGGACACCGAAGCTAAGATCAAAATCGCCGACAGTAAGACCAACGTCGATTTTGCCGGTGTGCGTTTCATTACCAGCCCGTATGATGAGTTTGCCATCGAAGAAGCGCTCAAACTCAAGGAAAAGCACGGTGGCGAAACCGTGGTTGTTTCCGTGGGTGGCAATGAGGCGACTGAAGTCTTGCGCGATGCGCTTGCTCGCGGCATCGACAGTGCTATTCACATCAAGGACGAAACCGGCTTGACTCTGGACCCCCTGAGCGTCTCCAAAGTCCTGGCGGCTGCCCTCAGCGACGGTTACGACGTAATCATGTGCGGACAGCAAGGCGTGGGCGGCGACAACAGCCTGGTTCCCCCGATGTTGGCTGAGCTTCTCAACATGGCGCAAGTCACTTTGCTGATGAAACTGGAAGTGGAAGGCAACAAATTCAAAGCCGAGCGCGAAATCGAAGGTGCTCACGAGACCGTCGAAGGCACGCTGCCCGCAGTCTTCAGCGCTCAGAAAGGTCTCAATGAGCCTCGCTATCCGTCGATCAAAGGCGTGATGGCAGCTCGCAAGAAAGAAATTGCCGTCAAAGACGTAGCAGCACTCGGTGTATCCGGAACGGAGCCCAAGATGCGCGTCAAAGAAATGGCGCTGCCGGTGGAGCGTCCAGCTGGACGTTTGCTCGAGGGTGATGTTGATGCGCAAATCAAAACCCTTATTCAGTTGTTGCGCAGCGAAGCCCAAGTCATCTAAGGAGAGCCGCCACCATGGGAAATGGCATTGTCGTATTCGTAGAACAGCGCAACGGACATCTGCGTAAATCCAGTCTGGAAGCGCTTTCGGAAGCCCGGCGCCAGGCGCCTAAAGGTCAGAGCGAAGTGGTTGCAGTCCTGATCGGACACAACGTCAAAACTCTCACCCAACAGATCAACAAGTGCAAACCGGACACCATTCTGGTTGCCGACAACGCAGACTTTGACGCTTACAGCACCGAAGGCTACGCCAACGTGCTGGCAGAAGCAGTGAAGAAACACAGTCCGCGTGCCGTATTCGCCTCGCACACAGCGATGGCCAAAGACCTGATCCCCCGCGTTGCCGCCCGCGTCGATGCGCCCTGCGCCTCCGACGTAGTCGAAATCAAAATTGCCGATGGCAGCGTCAGCGCCGTGCGTCCGATGTACTCAGGCAAGGTGCGTGCCACGGTCGAATCGACTGCGCCGACCACCTTCTTCACCTTGCGTCCGAACGTGTTCGCGATTACCGAATCGGAAAACGGCACGCAAGCCGCTATCGAAGACCTCGCCACACCGGCGGGCACGGTACGCGGCAAGGTCACCGACGTTCACGCTGCCGCCGGCGGCAAGATTGAACTTTCGGAAGCCTCGGTGATCGTCTCCGGTGGACGGGGTATCAAGGGACCGGAAAACTGGCCCGTGTTGCAGAACCTCTGCGACGTGCTGGGAGCCGCCCTGGGAGCCTCGCGCGCCGTCGTCGACGCCGGCTGGATCGACCACCAGCATCAAGTCGGACAGACCGGTAAAACGGTCAGCCCGCAGCTCTACATCGCCTGTGGTATTTCCGGAGCCATCCAGCACCTGGCTGGCATGAACTCCTCGAAAGTGATCGTCGCCATCAACAACAACCCTGATGCGCCGATCTTCAAGCATGCCACCTACGGCATCGTTGGCGATGTTCTGGAAGTAGTGCCGAAGCTCACCGACGAGCTGAAGCGCACGCTCGCCTCCAACAACTAGCCAATACAAGTTTGGGTCCGGGCACCAGAGATGGTGCCAGTGCCGCCGTCACCACCTGTGGTTACGGCGGCATTATGTTCAGACCATTATTTGCCTGACCGGTACATCTCGGTGGCGATTTTCTGGAATTGGGCGATGGTCACCTGGAAGCTGCCGTCAGCCTTACCGTCTTTGGCTGTGCCGTCCGGATTGGTCGGTTCCGGCACCCAGCTGCCGCTGGGTTTATTCGGGTTGGTGAGGGTAACCATGCCGGTTTTGGAATCATAAGAAACCGAGTAAGCGTGCCGTCCCTGAATGCCGCTGCCGTGCTCTTGACCGTAGTCGGTGGCGATGCTGACGATGCGTCCTTCCTTGGCTGCTTCAGTCAGTTTGGCTTTGATCTGGTCCTCAGTCATAGAGGGCGGAGTGCTCGCTTCGGCCGGTTTGCCGGTGAGCAGCTCGATGGTCGGCTTGGACAATCCGCCCTGTTTCAACTCATGTTGAACTAAAGTCGGAGGTGTGTCGGGCGAGTGTGCCATGTACTTGGCTCGCTCTTCCGGCTTCAGGTTGGCGATATATTGGGCAAATGCTTTCTCGATAATCCCGGCATTGCCCTTAGCGAACTCTACCTGTTCACCTTCTGTAGGCTTATCGATGGTGACCGGGTGAGTTGGGTCGCCTGGGAAGGTGACGGTTACTTTGCCGTTGCCCTCGTCTTTGATCATGTTTTGAAGAGCATTGGGATCTTGCTTGTGAAGAGCTTCCAGCGGCCCGAGCAAGAAACAGTCGCCGTCGTCGCCCTGATTGACGGCATAGTCAGAACGCGAACGATCGGTGTGCGTGTTGATGCTCTCTTGCATCTGATTGATCAAGGGTGCCTGCCCGCCGGCATATTTTTCCAGGTCAAGCTTGCTCACATAGTCAGGAACCTTGCCGTTCTCATCGGGCTGGGGCTTTTGAGTGTATCCGGGATAGACACCGCCACCTCCCGCATCCATCGCTGGCACTTCGTCATCTGTGGTGGCTCCTACGTCTTTAAACTTCTCCTTCAGTTTCTCAAGACTGGACCGCTGCTCCGGTGTCCAGTCATCACGCTTTAGTGCGGTTTCAAGCTCGTCTTTGGTGATGCAATTGTCTTCGTTGCCGTCCAATTTCTTCATCAAGTCTTTGCCGGCGAGACTGGAGATGCCGAGCTTTTCTTTGACCTCCGGGCTGTCTTGCTTGCCGGCTGCTTCTTCAATTGCTTTCAGGCTGTCGCGTGTGATGCCGCCCGGCTTCTCGCTGTCTTTTGTGCCTCCGAACTGATCGCGCATGTCCCCGACCAGACCGTTTGCCGACGCCAAGAAAATGGCACCATTACCGGTGGCTAGTTTGGGGTCGAGTAATGCCTGGTCCATTTCCTTCTGCGTGATGGTGCCGTCTCCGTCCTTATCGACCTTGTCGAAGTTGTCCTTGAACCAACTCGTCATCTGCGAAACGGAGGGGCGGTCGCCGGCGGCATTCTTGGCGGCAGCAACATTTTTCGGAGCGGCGTCGCCGATGGCTGTTTGAGTCAACTTCGGAGAACCGAAATCGATAAATCCGGAACTGTTGTCCACGTTGAACTTGGGAAAGCCCAGGGAAGACTGTTGGTCCAGCGGAAGCGAACCGGGATTAGACGGCGGCGGTGGTGCCACCATGTGATCGCTTGCCTCAAACGACGCCGCACCATCTTCCGGGGGAAGATCGCGCTCAACGTCGTCGTTAGCAGCCCGAGGGCTTCTATCGTCGACTTCTGCCATTAGTAAGAAGGTGGATCGAAGGGGGATGCTGGTACTTGCGATAGACCAGGCTGCCACGATACGAAAAATTTGTGACCGAATTGTGGAACGGCGTACCATTCATATTAAATCGATGATTGGAATCGCCTGAGAGCGAAGGTGCCATCAATTCCAATTCCTGGGAGGACGACGACTGAGCTACTTGCTCAATGCTACGCTGCGATCGAATTTCCTGGCGACGTATTCATTTAGAAGCGCAATGAAATCACTGACCAGGGTCGGCCCTTGTAGGGTCGTTACGTGTTCCCCATCTATGTAGACGGGAGCGCGCGGTTCTTCACCGGTACCCGGCAGCGAAATGCCGATATCGGCATGCTTAGATTCGCCTGGACCGTTGACGATGCAGCCCATGACGGCGACTTTCATGTCCTCGACGCCGGGATATTGCTCTGCCCAGACTGGTCGTTGTACTTGCAGGTAATCTTGAATCTGCTGTGCCAACTCTTGGAACAGCGTGCTGGTCGTACGACCGCAACCGGGGCAGGCTGTCACTTGCGGAGCGAATGAACGCAACCCCAGCGACTGTAATATTTGCTGGCAGACGATCACTTCCTGGGTGCGGCTTGAACCTGGTTCCGGCGTCAGGCTGACCCGAATCGTGTCGCCGACGCCTTCGGCGAGCAGTATGGACAGGGCGGCGCTGGAACTGACGATGCCTTTTGTTCCCATGCCTGCCTCGGTGAGACCGAGGTGCAGTGCGTAATCGCAGCGAGACGCCAGGCGCCGATAGACTTCCAGAAGATCAGGGACTTCCGAAACTTTGGCGCTGAGAATGATCTTGTCGTGTGCCATGCCGAGCGATTCGGCAGCTTGAGCCGATTCTATGCCGCTGGTCACAATCGCTTCGATCAACACTTCGTGCGCATCTTTCGGCTCGGACAACCTGGCGTTGTCGTCCATCATGCGTGCCAGCAGGTCTTGATCGAGAGACCCCCAGTTGACGCCGATGCGCACCGGCTTGTCGTACTTCAACGCCACGTCGATCATTTGCTTGAAGTTTTCGTCGTGCTTGTGCGCGCGTCCGACGTTGCCCGGGTTGATGCGATACTTCGCGAGCAAGCGGGCGCAGTCGGGAAACTCCGTCAGCAGCAAGTGTCCGTTGTAATGGAAGTCACCAACTAATGGAACGTGGCAGTCGAGTTTTTCCAGCTGCGATACTATATGTGGTACCGCTGCCGCCGCCTCTCTAGTATTGACCGTGATGCGGACAATTTCCGAGCCGGCATCAAAAAGTTCTTTGACTTGTTTGGCGGTTGCCGGTGCGTCTTCGGTGGCCGTGTTGGTCATCGATTGGACGAGCACCGGTGCGTCGCCACCGATCAGCTTATCGCCGACCCATACACAAGTTGCTTTCCTGCGAATTCTTGACTGCATTTAATGCGGCTCCTGCGCCGAACACGCCATCTGAAAGATAGCACACCTGGGCGCGCAAAGCCCCACCGGCGCTTATTCTTTGCCGCATTTTTACCGGAGGCTTACTCAGGAGAGGCTTTGTTCCACAACTGTGGATAGTTTTCCTTGATGCTGTAAATAGCATCATTTGGTCCGATGATGATGTGATCGAGCACGCTAATGCCGATCATCTCTCCCGCTTTGATCAGCATCTCGGTCGTGCTCAGATCGTCGCGACTGGGCTCCAGCTCCGACCCGGAGGGGTGGTTGTGGCATACCAGGATGGCAAAACTGTTTGCCAGAACAGCTGCCTTAAAGACCTCTCGCGGGTGAACCAGCGAACTGGCGATGGTACCTTTCGATACTTCGTGCAGTCCGATCACTTCGTGTCGGCAATTCAGATGCAGCGCGACGAATTGTTCTTCCGAAGCGTATCGTAATGGCGCCAGTAGCTGTGCGGCGTCGGCCGGGGTGGAAATGTGCTGCAACCGCGACATTTTGCGGTCACTGACCAGGCAAAGCCGCATCTGTGGCACTTTGTATTTAAGTTGCATGGAAATAGAGGCGCGTCCCATCGGTGTACCTCAACAAGTTGCTATCTATTTCTTTAACGCTAAAACCATGCCAAGGGTTCAATGCGCAGGCGATCTTTTTGTATAAAGCAGGGCATGCAATTTCCATCTTATTTTGAAGCCGCTCGCGAGATGATCGCGCAAAGCACTTTTGAGGTCATGCCGGGCGTTTATGTCTATACGAAGTTGAAGTCATATCCGCCCAACGCCGGCGAACATTTTATGGTGACGCGCGACACGGATGAAATCACGGTTGTGACGACAAGCGAAAAACTTCCGTTATTAGCTGATGATGATTTTCTCGAACGCAATCAGGACGACTATTTGTTGATCTCGCTCAACGTTTCCGTGCCTTTTTATTCCGTTGGATTTTTGGCGACAGTAGGTGATGCCTTCGCGCGCGCCGGATTGAACATACTTTTCGTGTCGACCTATTCAAAAGACTACATGATGGTGCGGGCGGACCTGAGAGAGCGTGCAAGGGAGATTTTGCTGCAACTCGGGTTTCAGGAAACATAAAAGAGAGGCGATGCTTGCGCACCGCCCCTCCGTTTCTTCCAGAGATCTTTAGACCTCTTGATGTTTCCAGGTTCCTCGTCTGTACTGCCAGACCATAATCGAGCCGACCAGGAAAGAACTGAAGGCGATGGCGAACCATGTGCCGATCGGTCCTTGCTTCAAGTACACCGTCAGCAAATATGCCAGCGGCAATCTGAAAACGACCAGCGAGAAGATGGTGGCAATCGAGGGCCACTTGGTGTAGCCGGCACCTTGCATGGCGCCCATAAGAATGAGCCAGATTGCCACGAAGGGCTCGGAAAGACCGACCACTTGCAGATAGTCGCGCGAGTACTGAATTACGCGAGGATCAGTGCTCATCAGGTGAGCTATCAGATCCGCTCCAAAGAAGAGCGATAATCCGACCAGTGTGTTCAGTCCTGCACCAATCATGGTGACTTGCCAGCCGGCTTTTTCAGCGCGTGCCGGTTGCTTGGCGCCGAGGTTTTGTCCGACGATGGTGGCGACTGCCATGCTCAGTGCATAAACAGGCATGCCTCCGAACATCTCTTCTACTCTCAGTCCTACCGCCCAGGCTGCCTGGCAGGCAGTGGGATAGGCAGTAAGAGCAAAGATCAAGAAGAGAACGAAGTTGCCGCCCACCCACGACAGATCTTGCAAGCAAGCCGGTATGCCGATCTTCATCAGACGCACAAACCACTCGCATGACATGCCGTGTTTGATCATCTCTTTTACATCCAGGCATTTGCCGATTTCCGACTTCGCCAGGATGTAGAACGATACTGCAACGCCGAGAACGGCAGCCAGTCCCCACGACATGCCGATACCGGCAATACCGATGTGGAACGGCCAGATGCACAGTCCCAGGTCGAGCACGATCACTATCGCGATGACCATAGCCATCGTCCACATTGGGACGCGTGGGTCACCTTTGGCTCTGAAAATCGAGTTGGCGATCCAGAGAATGGTGAACGGCACGTGCGCGGCCATGTCGTACTTCAGGTATTCCCAGCCCTGGTCCTGTACAGCCTGTGAGGCACCCAGGAACGCCAGCGTGGGACGAGCCAGGATCAATCCGACCAGTGCAGAGCTGACACCGAAGATGACTGAAAACATCAGGGACTGACGTGCAGCGATGATCGTGTTTTCCAAGTCGCGGGCGCCCCAGAAACGGCTCACCAGCGCGTTTGTGCCGGATGACAGAGCTACTGCCAGCAGCACGAAGAAAAACCAGACCTGCCCGCCCAAACCAATCGCGGCCTGTACGTCAGAACCCAATTGTCCGGCCACCCAGATGTCGGCAAAGCTGCCTACCGAGATCGTGATCATGTTTACGAACAAGGGCCAGGACATGTGCCAAATGGCGGCCCATGTCGATCCCTTGGTGATCACCTCGTCGGCGAATCCGGCATCGTGCGCTTTGATGTCGTCGAGCGCTACCTGACTGTTGTGTGTTGTTTTGATGTCCTGCTCGGACGTGAAATTAGTGCTCATGATTCCAAACCAAAAAAGAAGCTCTAAAGACGTTTGTCCCGAATACGGGGGACAAAAAATCGCCTGGCAGTAAACTCTGGCGCCGTTTTGGCGCCTTTGTACAGACATCGCGGGGGCGGCGTCTCTGCTTTCTGGCGATTACGTCAAGGCTTCATAGTTCTAGGATAGTGATTTTTACGGAGAAGGCAAGGGGGGTATCATTAATTGGTTACGTTTTTGAAGAAATGAAGTCAGAACAGCAAGACGCGAAACGCGCCACAGCCGAGCAATATTGGATTTGCTTGCAGCGCTATTTGCAATTCGACGATCCCGAAAGCAAGTGGGAGAGGCAGTTGCAACTGGCCATCAAGCATGCGACGAACAAGCGCATCAAGATGAAACAGGCTGAGCGCTTGCCTCTAGCCGATCAGCAGGTCTACTTTACAGAAACATTTGGCGCCGTCACGGAAAGCCGCCGGCAGGTCAGCACCGTATTTAATACCATCCTCGGATTGCAGGACATCGATACTTTTGCTCCGCTGGCGTTCGATGCCTGGCTTACTTCTTACGACCGGCCTCTCGAGCTGGTGGAAGCGACCGCTGAAAGTTTCTTCGCCTCACAGATCAAAGAGATTGCCGCGAGCCGTTCGCTGACGGCATCTCAAACTGCCTGGCTGATGCATTGCGCACAAGCGGCGCCAGACTGGACGGTGCTGCTGGAAGAAGGACCCTGGTCCGACGATAACATTCGCCAGGTCATTGTCGATTTCATGTTGGCGGCGGACCTGACGTCAGTAAAAAGCGGCAGCGATATTTTGAGTGCCAGTGAAAAGTTCAAATCGAGTCTGTTGGATGTGCGCGGCAATTTAGAGTTGCCCGCACAGTTTTTTCCCAGACTGATTTTGCTGGTGGAAGGCGCAACGGAAACTATCTTGATGCCTCACTTTGCCCGCCTGCTCGGCAAAGACTTCGATCGCCTGGCTGTGCTGATTGTAGGCGCTGGTGGTGCCAATCAGACCTCGCGCAAGTATTTGCTGTTGCGCGATGTCACCAATCTTCCGATTTATGCAGTGCTCGATGCCGATGCCACCGAACAGGTAGAGGTGATTTCGGATATGCTGCGTGAGAGTGATCGCTTGCACGTCTGGCAGGCGGGCGATATCGAGGACACTTTTGCTGTTCACGTTTTTCTGCCCCAGATCAACCGCTACGTTGCCGGGCGGGGCGGCGAGCCGCTGATAGCAAGTGAACTGCCTCCCGGCGAGCGCCGCACCGTCATGTTGGACAGAGCATTCAGGAAAAGAGGACTGGGTGACTTTGATAAGATCGGATTTGCCAGGTCGATTGTCGATCGGTTGACTGACCCGAGCGAAGTGCCGCGCGACGCGGCCGCCGTTATTGAAGACATTGCCAATCTGGCGCGCAAATCATGAGCGAAGAAGCATCAACAATAAAGAAAGTCGAGAAGTCGCGTGCGGGAAAGATCGCCAGTATTCTCTCTTGTGTTCTCTGGGTGGGCGGCTTTGCGCTGGCATTTGTAATCCCGCCGGGGAATCCTTTTATATGGGTTCCTGATACCCTGCTTTTGGTTGGCTTCGTGCCGCTGCTTTTGCTATGGCGGTTCAGTTGGCCCTGGATAGTGTTCGGGCTATTCAATTTTGGTATCGGATTTGTTTTGTTGTTATTAGAGTGCATTCCAGATAATGCGTTTCCGGCGCAGTTGCATGCCGGCAAGCATCATCTGGCGCAATATCATGACTGGCGCGTCTGGGAGCTGTTGGGATTTCTAGCATTTATCTACGGCGCCGGACGCATGACCAAGAACATCGTTTTGTGGTCGATTGCCCGGTCAAAACAGAAGGACTGAGCGTTTCAGAGTTTTCGTGCACGGGTAAGTACCAGTACCAGCGGGAGCATTGACGTGCGAATACGGTTTCTTCCTCAGGCAGTTCTGGTTGCTTTCATAACGGTATCGCCGGCGCTGGCTATGACGGCCGCGCAAGAGCACAACCTGGAAGAGATACTGCATGGGGAGCGAGCCATTCCCTATAATCAGAACGTCTCACCATATATGGTGTCACCGCAGGCTAATCAGCAAATGATGATGCCTTCGCCAACGTGCCGGCCGCAGATCGTTCCCGACTATCATCGTTCTTACGCCAACAGCGCGTATATCCCGCTCGGTCAGCCGCCAGCCAATATGGTCTATCGCGGCGGCATGCCTAACGCGCCGGCTTCCCCTTTGATCAATATGTTCAACAACATGTTGCAGCGCCCGGGCTCGACTCCCTCCGCCGCCATGGGGCAGATGGCCGCCGCTGCCACCGCTCGCAGTGGCATGGGAAACCTGCCGGCACCCAGTGCCGTCTCCGGAACCTATGGAGCGTCACCGGGGATGGTGTCAGGGCAGGGCGGCAACGTTCCGGTAGAGGCAGGCGGCAGCAACCCGTTCAACCTTTCGCCGTTCGGCATGCTGCATTATATGTGGGACGATACGACGTACACTTCTCCTACCAACCCGGTGGCTCTCTACCAGGTGCAGAACGACCTGCAGATCGCTAAGCAGCAGTCGCAGTTAGCTCAGTCGGCGGCAGCGCGCGCCAAATATTTGACTAACCCGGCGCAGCGCGCCGAAGCTGCCAAACAGGCGCAATACTATGCACAGCAGGCCCAGCTGGCTGCGCAAAGAGCTCGTAACGAGTCGGAAGCTGGTTCGCTCGACCCGGCGCAGTTGGCTACCGCGGCCGGCAATGATGCCGATGCTGCCGCTGAAGCTGCCAATCAGGCTGCCTCTATCTCATCCAGCTACTAGAAGTTCGGCATCGTGCCGCTGTTGTTGCCCATGCCGGTGCGTTTGATCTCATTCTGCTCTGGCAGCTTCTTTTGCGCCAGCTTGGCTGAGCCGCGTCCGCCGATCAGCACTTTCACCGATCCATCTTCAGGAATCAAAACTTCAGCGAGAAACTTTTCCGGCTTGGTGAAACGACCGGGGAACTTGCCGGTCAGGTTTTGCAAGTGTCCGCGCCCGATAGCCATCTGGTCGGGAAACTCGGCTTTCTTGGCGATGTACAGCCACTGCTTGACGATGAAGTTATAGAGGCGCGGGTCGCGTTCTGGTTTTTGTTTGATCAAATACTTCTCGAGCGCTTCAGCGTAGAGAATGCGCTTGTCCATGTCCATCGGCGACATTTCGACGGAGCGCTGCAGCACTGTCAAGGCTTGTTCGAGGTTGCCGGTGCGCAGCAAGCTTTCGCCTTCCAGTTGCAGGCAGCTGGAGGTGCCGACGCCTAGTTCGAGAAATTGGTCATTGCGGACGACTCCGTTTCTGCTTTTGCCGATGCCGGAGGTGTCTTTGATCCACTTCTTATCTTTCTCGATGGCTTCGCCGTCAGCCTCGTCATAGTTTGCCTGCGCCCGCACCGGGGCGACGATGACGAGACTGATAGCCAGGGTAAGCATAAGCTTGTTGAACATTTCCTTCTCCTCTGACGAGATTGGCGAAGCCTAGGCGGCTCCAATTTTGGTCTGCCCTGCGTCATGCAGAGCCTTGATGGCTTTGGCGACATCGCCTGAGCCGTAAACACTTTTTCCTGCCACCACGACGTTGGCACCGGCATTGATGACAATGCGCGCGGTATCGGGATTGATACCACCATCGACGTTTATCCAGCAGCCTTTATTGCCGGCTTCATCCAGCATGCGCCGGATTGCTGTGATCTTGGGCACCACAGCCGGCAGAAAACTCTGGCCCCCAAAGCCGGGGTTGACGCTCATTACCAGCACTTCGTCCAGATCGTTCAGCACATAGCGCAGACAATCTTCGTGAGTGTGCGGATTTAGCGAGACACCGGCTTTCTTGCCCAGCTTGCGAATTGCCTGCAGAGTGCGTTGCAGGTGCCGGCATGCTTCGACGTGGACAATGATGTGATCGGAGCCGGCGTCGGCGAAATCACCGAGGTAGCGGTCCGGATCTGTGATCATCAGATGCACGTCCAGAGGCAGTTTGGTGTTGGCGCGCAGACTCTTCACCACGGGCGGTCCGATGGTGATGTTGGGGACGAAGTGTCCGTCCATGACGTCCACGTGAATCCAGTCGGCGCCACCGTCCTCTGCTTTTTTCAGATCGGCGGACAGATTAGCGAAATCTGCCGACAGAATCGATGGTGCAACCAGTATTGACATAACCCTCAAACGTAAACTGGGGCGCCTTTGCCAGGTGTATCATGACTTCGCCGACGCCTTGTGGTCAAGTTGATTCTCCGAGAGTTTGACATCATTACGTGAATATCCTTTCAGAAATCGTGCCAACGTCAGATAAGCAGGCAACTGGCGATGATCTGAGAAAGAAATAAACGAAGCTCAGTGCCTGCCGCGTGCCGGTGACCAACTGTGTGGCGGTAACGCAGTACAATCGCCGTGGCAAGGGAATTCACGAGTGTTAGAGATATGCCGGACTTAGTGCTCAACGACGATCAGCGCCAATATCAGGACCTGGCACGCGAGTTTGCCATGAACGAGATCGGGCCGCTGGCTGAAAAATGCGACCACTCCGGGTCGACTCCGGAAGATGTGCTGCGCAAGGCGTGGGAATTGGGACTCTTCAATGTGCGGGTGCCGGAAGCCTTCGGCGGTTTCGGACTGACGCTCACTGATGCCTGTGTGATCGCTGAAGAACTGGGCGCTGCCTGCTCCGGCATCAGCGCAGCTTTCGAAGGTAACGAACTGGCCGTGGCTCCAATTCTGGTGGCAGGCACGGAGAGCCAGAAGGAAGAACTTCTCTCGCAACTGACGGCATCATTTGCGCTGGCGGGATTTGCCCTGTCTCCGCTCAAATACGAGAAGAAGGGCGGGCAGTATCTAGTTTCCGGCGAAAGCGTAGTGCTCAACGCTCGCGGCTGGCAGTGGCTGGTTGTCACTGCCCATGGTGCCGAGGGCGATTCTGTATTGATCATAAATGATCGGTCCTGCGTCCAGGGCGAAGGCGAGATAGTGTTTCCGTTCGGGCGCAAGGCCGCCGACATTCGTCGGCAAAAGCTGGTTGCTGCTCCTGCTCAGTTGCTGGGCGAGGCTGGTGCAGCCGCAGCGATCATGCAGCAGGCTAATGTTTCTTCCCACGCATACGTGGCTGCTGAAGCTGTCGGCATCGGCCGCAGCGCTCTGACTGCCTCGGTCAAGTACGCCAAAGAGCGAACCACATTTGGTGTGCCGATCGGCAACCATCAAGGCGTAGCCTTCATGTTGGCTGATATGGCCAAGGATGTAGAGGCTGGACGTCTGCTCTGGATGAAGGCATGTTGGTATGCAGACGCCTCGAACCAAACCCGTAGAACAGTGACGCCATCGACGGTGGCACGCATTTTTGCGCTCGATGCGGCGATGCGCATCGCCACAGATGCAGTGCAGGTTTTCGGTGGCTATGGATATATGAAAGAGTATCCAGTCGAGAAACTGATGCGCGACGCCAAAGTCATGCAGATGATGGAACCCCCTGTTCACGCTGAAAAAGTGCAGCTGGCTCGAGAGTTGGTTCTCAGTTAAACGCTCAGGTGAAGCGCCATGCCCGATCGGCCCAGATTGGTGAAGAAGAATCAGCCGAAGAACGAACTCGAGCTGAAGAAGGGGCAAATCCTTGTAGTTAAGGCGCCTCCTTATTACGACAAGGAATATCTCTACGAGATTACGTCGGCGGGCGACAAGCAGGTGCGCGCCAATCTCTACAAGTCACCGCGCGTGCGCAAAGCCTGGGGGCGCGAAGAGCTGACAATTCTGGTGGGCATGGGCATCGTGCGAGCGGCTACCGACCAGGATATGCAGAAACACGCGGCTGAGAAAGACCCGGCTGAAAGGGATCCGGGCAGTTCTGAAAGCCAGTAACTCGCTGTTCGAATTATTCGGTCGCGGTTGCGCTGGTGGTGGCAGTACCGAAGGCTGTCTTTTTCTTTTTCTTCTTGGTGGAGGATTTCGCTCCGTATTTTTTGGTAGGGGTAGTGGGTTTATTTGGTTGAGTTTGTTTTTGAGCTTGTTTTTGAATGTCTTTATAGATCTTGTCGAAAGGTAGAGGCTGGTGCAGGACGAAGCGCATCGTGAAGAAGTAAACGAGAGCCAGCATCAGGAAAGTAGAGCTGATGAAAAAGAAGTGTCGAATATGTCTGTGGAATGAGTAGGACTTCTTAGAGATCTTAGATTCGGGACGCTCTTCGTCTTCCACCTGTTGTCGGCTGCCCGTGCTCAGTTTCAGTCCAACGCGATTAGCATCCGAAGACGAAACGTGCCTGCCGCAAGACACGCAGAACTTGATGGGTGGATTCATAGCCGCGCCACAAAATGGGCACTGTAGGGCTGGCATTGGCGATTTCGACCCTGGTACCTCTAGAACTCGACCGGTTTGCCGTCGGCGGTATTCACATAACGCTTGTACATTTCTTCGATCGAGTTACGATCATGAACGAGCGTCTCTTGCCGGCCGTTCAGCTCGACGATGCGCTCTTTCAATTGCTCGATCTGTTGCTGGATGATGGAAATCTCCTCGCCGATCTCGGTTTCGGTAAGCGTCAAAGCTTCCGCCAACGTTCCAAACGCCTTTTCCAGCTCGCTCTCAGCCATGCAAAATTCCCACTTCACTCATTCAAATTGTCACCAGCGCTGGCCGCTGCCAAGCACCGGTGCCCTCTACCCATTCAATTGTACCCGCCACGTCGGGCTCGAATCAGCGCAGGCTAAGCGCTTTGCGTCAGATAACTTATATTCCGGCGCCGTGTAAGAAGACATCAACAGGGTCTTCTACTGTCGACTCCAGCGCGCTTTCTTGTCCAGGCGGAGTGACATCCAGAGCCGCTTCTTCGCAGCCTGTCTTTCTGGCGACTATTTCGACGCGCTTTTCCAGCTCGACGATGCTGTGCTTAAGCGCTTTGATGGCTTCGGCTTCGATGTCCGGCACTACTTGCTCTGAAACTCGCTGCCCGTCTTTATAAATCACACGACCCGGGACGCCGACGACGATTGAATTGGAAGGTACGTCTTTGAGTACAATCGACCCGGAGGCGACTTGCACGTTGTCGCCTACTGTGACTGCTCCCTGAATTTCGGCGCCACTGCCGACAACGCAATTTTTGCCCAGGGTCGGATGCCGCTTAACGCCTCTGGTCTCGGCGCCTTTGCGGGCTGCGGCCCCGGCTCCCAGGGTTACTCCCTGGTAGATCACTGAGTTCTCGCCGACTTCGGCAGTTTCGCCGATGACAACGCCCATGCCGTGGTCAATAAAAACGCGCGGGCCCAGCGTGGCGCCCGGGTGAATCTCAATGCCCGTGAACCAGCGACCAAGTTGAGAGAGGCAACGTGCAGCAGTGAAGAATTCTTCTTGATATAAAGTGTGAGAGATCCTGTGGATCATCACGGCATGAAACCCCGGGTAGCACAGCACGACTTCGAGCGAGCTGCGGGCTGCTGGGTCTTTGGTCAATATATTGTTGATTTCGTCCCTGATGCTCATTTTTTGGCACTTCCGGCAGTTTTATTGAAGAGGCGAGGCGAGCTATACAGCTTACCTTAAAACCGGCGCCAGGCTTGTCAAGGGGCGCGTTGTGGGCGTTTCAAGTCTTACGGATGAGGGAATGAAATAAACGGTCGGACGCGTCACAGGGACAGAGTTTAGGGTGATTGAGGTACGTAGTTTCCCCATTTCATTCCGGTAAATACGCTTTATCCTCAATATTGTTCCCTTCGAGGTGTCCAAGGTTCGCCAAAACTGGATAGATGCGTACACCGACAAATCTCTCCAGATAGCGGGCGACGCGCAACAAAGCGAAAACGATGGCAGGACTCGACGAAACGAAAAAACCAAACCCTCTCCAGTCTGACCAGGCTGCAGCAGGAACTGACACCGGTAGCAATAAGCCTGCTCCCGGTATCAGCGCCTTGGATGCCTTTTCGGGCACACCGCAATCCAACCAGTTTGGTCTGGGCGCGGTAGGAAGCGGACGTCTTGCGGGGCCAGCCAGCGCGGCTGATATGTCTGCCCTTGGATTTGCCAAAGCCGGCGGACAGCAGATTGTCGATTTCGTCGCCAAAGACAAGAAGCTTGAAACTGGCATAGCTGCCGTCGATCTGGTCGGCAACACCGGTCTTGGCTTCATCAATACCACCTTAAAAATGAACTCGGCAGCCGTCGAGCTCATTGCTGTACCCAGCAAACTTTCGACCACCGTCGAGGGATTGAAGCATCTGCCATCTGCTCTTCCCGGGATGCTGGCTGAAACAGGCAATAATCTCTGGAACGGCGACTGGGCCACCAAAGGTCAAACCTTAGGTAATACAGCCGCTTTTGTGACATTGACGTTCGGAGCTGTCGGCGGACCGAAATCGGGCGCTGCCGTTGAAGGCACTGCTGCTCGTTCTACCAGCTGGCTGTCGCGCGCCGGTTCGGGTTTGAAGAACTGGTGGCAGGGCGCTGATGAGGTGGCTGCTGCTTCCGCTGACGATCTGCTGGCATCGGCTATGAAGGCGCCCAGAGGCGGCTCGGTTGTTGAATTGCCAGGCGGAGCCACCCGACCGTTGGCTACCGACCTGCCGATTCCGGTTGTGCGTGAGCCGGTGGTGCCGAAGATCGGTGAACCTGGTTATGTGCCGAAGGTCGGTGAGCCTGGTTATGTAGCGCCGAAAGTCGGCGAGCCCGGTTATGTCGAACCGACTACTCCTGTCGGCCCGGCTACCCGGTTGCATGGACCGGCCGGCGAAGGTCCGGTCGTGAATGTACCTAATAGAGGTTTGGGAACGCTTCCCGAAAACGCAGTAGTTGCTCCACTGCAAGATGCAGCTGCAACCACTGTCAGCACTGTTGTTCGCGACATCGGCGAAGTGGCGCCGCGCATGTCTCGCCTTGGCGACGACCTGGGCACGCTTGGTTTGAAGGGCGAAGAAGTTGCCGCGTTGCAGCGTCAGATCACCGCGTTCGCCAAAGGCGAAGTAGAAAGCGGGGCAGTCGAAGCCGCCGTGCAGGGATTGCGCAGCAAAGTCGGCTCCTCAATGGCCGGCAAGTTCGACGAAATCGTCAATAACGCCGTTAAAGATGTAGGCGATTTCCGTGCTGCGCAGATTGCCGCCAAGACAAATCCGGCAGGCGTCGATGCACTGGTCGGCACGACCGGCACTAGAGTCACCGGTGGCTCTGTGGTCGACGAAGCTGCCGTGGCTGGCGCCACTCAAGACGTAGCAACAACAATCTCACGTGTTGAGCAAGCAGCTGCCAAGGCTCCTGCTACCGAAGTCAATGCTCTCAAGACGACCATCGATGATTTCGCGAAGGGGACTGCCACCGCTGAAAAACTCGATCAAGCCGTGACTGCGGTTCGTCGCACTTTGTCCGGCGATGACCTGGCAGCGTTCGATACGCAAATGGCCAATGCTCGCCGCGCCGCCGAAGCCGCACAACAAGCTCGCGGTATCGCCAGCGTCCGCCCGGTCGAAGTTGCACCGGTCGAAGTGGCGCCACCACTGAAGCCTGTAGAAACAGCCACGGTCAAAGTCACTGAAACATCCACCGAAGCCGCAACCGCCCTGCGCAATGTCGAATCGACAGCTGCGAAGGCTGGCGAAGCGGAAGTCGCGGCGTTGCGCAATACATTTGAAGATGTGGTCAACGGGAAGGCCGGTCTCAACAAGCTTGATGAAGCAGCTGCTGCAGTCAAAGCCAAGCTGCCGACCAACGATGTTGCCGCCTTCGAAGCCGAAATGGCCAAGGCTCGTCAGGCGGCGCAAACCGCTCAGGAAGCCAGAGGCGCTCTGCAGACGCTGGACAATGCTGCTCCGGCAGTCGCCAAACCATTCAAAGTCGCCGATGTGGCGCCTACGCCGGTAGAAACAGCTACCGTCAACGTCAGTCGTACCACCACCGAAGCAACCACTTCGCTGCGCAACGTTGAATCCGCTGCGGCCAAAGCCCTCGACGAAGCAGCTGCTGCAGTCAAAGCCAAGTTGCCGACCAACGACGTGGCTGCCTTCGAAGCCGAAATGGCAAAAGCACGTCAGGCTGCGCAGGCCGCTCAGGAAGCCAGAGGCGCTCTGCAATCGCTGGACAATGCCGCGCCGGCAGTCAGCAAGCCATTTAGACTGGCGGACGAGCCGGTAGTGCCGCGCGATACAGCTCCGGTCGTCAGAGAGCCCGCCGTCAAAGAACCGGTCGTTAAAGAACCGTCTGCGACTCCGGCCGAAGCTACTTCTAGAGCGCAAACCAGCATCCGCGAAGCCGAGGATGTCGTTAAGAAGTCTCTTGGCGAAGCTGATGCCGTCAAGTTGCGCACTGAATTCGACAACATGATGTCGGGCAAACCCAACAAGTTTGCCGAGACCGTTGAAGATATCCAGGCGAGACTGCGCGCTGCTTCCAAGGCCGACGACCTGGCCGCTGTTACGCGCAACACTGAAAACGCCGCAGCCGAAGCTGCCCGCGCCAGAACTCTGGCGGGCGAACCGGTCGTCGCGCCGCCCAAGGTTACCGAAGCCGGACCGCCTAAGGTTACCGAAGCCGGACCGCCCAAGGGCACCACAGGCGATGGCGTCGTGCCGCCCAAGGAAGCTCCGACACCGGTGCAAGCCAAGCAATCGTTCACCGATTCGGCGGGCTCGCTGAAAGACGACCTGGCCGGCGTCACCTCGCGCACTTCCACCAAAGCTCAGCAAGCTCTGGATAAGTTTGCCGACCTGACCAATCCGACTGTCAAAGATGTTGCCGCTCTCGAGCGCGCACTGGGCAAAGTTTCGGACGTCTCTCCGGAAATTGCTGCCAAAGTGCAACAAGCTCTGGCCGATGCGCGCACTGTTGCTGCCGCGACTGCCGTAGAAAGAGCCGCAGCCCTGACCAGAGCGACCGAGGAAGCCGCTGCCGTCACATCCGCCATTACACCAAAAGGTGGCACGGCCGCTACTACCGATGCCGCCGCCGCCACAAATGTCGCCGGCAAGACAACCGATGCCGCCGCCGGCACTGGTGCCAAGCTGGCACAAGCTGAAGCCAACCTCGCGAAAGCCTGGGAAAACTTCCACAACACCACGGTGCCCGCACTGGTGCAAGCGCTCAAGGCTCCGCTCGAGCGCATGGGTCTTACCGGCGAAGAACTGGCGACCAAGCTCTCCAGCATCAAACAAATCGAAGAACTGGCCAGAAAAGCCGGCAGCGCTGATGTCACCGGCGGACTGGCGACTAAATGGGCTGATACTCAGTTCATGGGCGCCTTGAAAAACCGCCTGGAGATGTACAGGGCATCTATCTCCGGATCGGCAACGGCCGGCGAGTTGGACGTCATCGACCGGGCGATCGCCTCGCTGCAAAATTCGCAGCGTGCACTGTCCGGTGCTCGCTCCGGTGTCCTTTCAGACATGACCTGGCTGCAGCAAATCGGTCGTTCGTTCAGCGATCACCCGTTCTACAACGCCTGGCGCACCAGCTTCCTGATCAACGCGCCGCTGCGTATTCTTTACGATGCCGGCAAATATCATCAGGATCAAGAAGCTGCCAAAGATGCTAAGAATGGCACCACCAATGGTGGCGCTGCTGCTGCTGCCATAGTTGGTGCAGGCGCCGGCGCGACGGTCGGTGTCAAACCCGGCGACGCGAAAGCCGGCAATGGTAACGACGGACAGCAAGGCGTTCAGCCTGCTAATCAGGGCACTGGTGAGAAGAAAGTCGAAGTGCTGCCGAGGCAGACTGGCGACGGCACGGTCGAGCGCACCAGCATGACTCTGCCTGGAACCAGCGACCAGCTGAAGACCACACAGATCAGCCACAGCGGCGAGCCGACGATTGTTGCCGGTGGTCCGTTCCGTGTCAACGCCGCTGAACCGTTGGACAATTACTCGCAGATGATCCTGCGCAATGCTCAGCGCTTCGGACTCTCAACACCGTTTGCTCCGCGCGGTTATGTGGCCCCGCCGGTCGAAGAAGCTCGTGTTGTCATGCCGTTCGCCAACCGAGCCAAGTTTGCCGGTATCGAAAGCGGTTCCGCTGATTTCGCCAAGACCTCTTACACACCATTTGTCGCCGCCGGCAAGTCGCTGCTCTCACTCGATGCAGTGCGTGTCATGAGCGCCAATCCAGCCATGGCTCTGGGCACCGACAGCAAGGGACGCACACTGTTGACGCCCACCTCCACCGACCCGATCAGCGCTCTCAACGCTCGCGGTCTGGTGTTCGCCACCGCCGGTCTGGGTGGTGAAGGCAAGCTGATCGATTCCAAACAAAGAGAAGCCATGCGCAAGGTCAACACCGATCGTCGCACCAGAGGCGGCGGCGCAGTGGCCGGTCAACAAGGCATTCAGTTCACGGCCGTAGCGGCGCCTCCTGGAGCGCAGTTGACCACCGGCACGGGCACCAATGATCCGTCCAACAACGACGAAGACAACAACGGGGTCGCACAGACCACTACTGTCGCTCAAACCAATAAGGGCGCCGATCCGGATGACTCCGGCATCAACCTGACGACAGTCTAACTAACCAATGCGTGACCTGAATGCTGTCTGTTATGCGAACTGACGCATGACGAGCACGGTGTTGTGACCGCCGAAGCCCAGCGCTTCCACCATGGCGTGTTTGACTGCGGCTTCGCGTGAGACGTTGGGCACGTAGTCGAGATCGCATTTGGGGTCTGGATTGATGTAGTTGATCGTCGGGTGAATCCGCTGTTCTTTGAGGGTCATTGCGGCAGCGGCGGCGCCGATAGATCCAGCGGCACCGAGCATGTGTCCGACCATGGACTTGGTGCTGGAGATGGCCAGCTTGTAGGCGTGGTCACCGAACACAGTTTTGATGGCCAGCGTTTCACGCTCGTCATTGAGCGGTGTAGAGGTGCCGTGGGCATTGATGTAGTCGATATCGCTGGGTTTGATTTGCGCGTCATCCAGCGCCTCACGGATGGCTCTGGCAGCGCCTGCGCCGTACTCATCAGGGGCGACAATGTGATTGGCATCGCAGGAGGCGCCACCACCAATCACTTCACTGTAGATCGGGGCGTTACGACGTAACGCATGCTCGAGTTCTTCCAAAATCATGATTACCGAGCCCTCGCCAATCACAAATCCATCGCGATCGGCATTGAAGGGGCGACTGGCCGTGGTTGGATCGTCGTTGCGCTTCGAGAGCGCCATCATATTGCCGAAGGAAGCCACTGCGAATGGGTTTAGCGAAGCTTCGGTGCCGCCGGCAATCATGACGTCGGAGCGACCGTGCTTGATGTACATGTAGGCATCGAACAGCGAATCGAGACCGCTGGCGCAGGCAGTGGCATCGCTCTTGGCCCGTCCCTTGGCGCCGAAGTTGATAGCTACCTGCCCGGAGGGCGCGTTGGGCATCAGACGGATAATCGAGCGCAGACCGATTTTCTTGGGTCCGCCTTCCATGAGCTTTAGCTGATCGGCGGTGGTTGTGATCAAGCCACCAACACCGGTGCCGATGAAAGTGCCGACACGTTCGGGCACTGTCTCGCGCACATCGAGCGCTGCGTCTTCCAGTGCCAGCTTGGCGGCCGCCATGGCAAACAAAGTCACCCGGTCCATCTCTTTGAGCATGGAGCCGACCTTGCGCTTGTCGGGATAGAAATTGGCAATATCGAAATCTTTTACTTCAGCCGCAATTTGAGTCTCGAGACCGATTGCATCCGCGTCGAAGTGCGTAATGCGACCAACTCCGCTTTTGCCTTCCAAAAGCGCCTGCCACGTATCTTCGCGGCCAATGCCGATGGGACTGACAATACCGATGCCGGTTACAACAACTCGCCTGTTATTCATCAAAAAAGACTTCTCGTTCCGTTTAAACGCTAGATATTCTAACTTGCTAAAGCAGAGAGTTGCTCTACTTAAGCAGTCCGCAGCCGCATGATAAACCATCTGGGCAGCCCAACGCTAGCATCTACAGCCATTCTTAGCGATGTATCGCAGTAATACGCAATCAGGCCGTCTCGGGCTTATGTCTCGCATAGCTGAACTGTTCCTAATTTAGTGCTTTGTCGACATCTGTTCGGTTGACAAGAATTGAGCGGCGAATGCAGAACGCGTTGCTGCGCGTGGTTATCAAGCACCGTCGTGGCTCAATAGCCACCACTGACGATGCCTGGCTCGTAAGAGGCCCAACCGCCCAAGTCGTCATCATCGCAACTGGTCAGTTCGTCGTCGCAACAAATCATTGCGGCATCGCTCTCAGCGCTGCCGCTGTACAGGAGATGAGAAGCTGCGGCACCCGGTGGCAGCAGCAGGTTGGAATTTTCTTCGCGCACATTTCTGCTGAAGGCCACCTGCAATTCATGACGCACCTGGCGGTAATCCGGCTCGAACCGGCCGACGATGTCCCAAAATCGATGATTATGGCTGGGTTCTATTACGTGAGTCAGCTCATGAATGACGAGATACCTTCTGCCTCTTTCCGGAACTTTCTCCACGGCAAATCGGCTGAATGTGATAATTCGCGATTTCAAATTTATCTGGGCCAAGCGGGTGTATCTGGCGCTGCCGATGCGGACGCCGCCTATATCTACATTGAGGGTCGATTCGTTGATGCGGCGTACATATCCAGCCATGAATGCTTGATAGACATTGGCACCCTTCGATGCGGACAATGGTGACTCCTGACGAACCGCTCTGTACGCCAATCATCAGCTCTTGATATGTTTTTCTCAAGCGCAGCGGGAGTAAAATTTTGCCATGCAAAACCTGACTTTGATCACGGGCGGCGCCCGGTCCGGAAAGTCGACGCTGGCGGAAAAGCTGGGGCGCGAGGCTAGCTCGCCTGTCTACTATTTTGCCACCATGCATGAGCGCCCCAACGATGCTGAGCAATGTCGGCGCATTGAGCGACACCAGGCGAATAGACCTGCTGTCTGGCAGACGGTCGTCATCAATGCCGGACTTACCGCCGCCATCGATGCGCTGCCGAAGCAGAATGTTCTGGTGATTGTCGACTGTCTGTCGCTGTACGTGGCTGATTTCTTGATGCGCCAGTTGGGTGAAGGCGCGCGGGGCGAACAGGTCTACGAAGGTGAAGATCCGCTCATGGATACGCTGAGGAAAGACTTGCTGGCTATGGAACACAGCGCGCACGCGCAGTTTATTGTCGTGACCAATGAAGTCGGCTCGGGAGTGGTGCCCGAACATGTTCTCGGTCGCGCTTATCGCGACTTGCTCGGTGCCGCTAATCAGCTTTTTGCAGCCCACGCGCAAACTGTATATATGATGTGCGTCGGCATTCCTGTTCGCATCAAGCCGGTATCCTGACTGTAACTAGCAGGCGTGGCGGTCTATAACGGCCAGGTTCTCAAAACTTGTGACAGCATCGCATCGGCCGGAGTCTGCGCGGTGTTGCTGACTCCCGACGCCGTGAGCCTGGTGAGCAGCGCTTTGCGCTGGGTTTCATCAGCGCCTGCCCAGAGCACCTTGAATTTTGCCCAGCCAATCGGGAAGTTGGTCATCGCCTGGCGATCGGCATCGGACGGCGCATCTTTGTACTTCTGCATGATCACATTGGAAAACAGAGCGCGATTCTCCATGGCGTCTATAGTTTTACCGGGATTTTTCTGCTCGTACAGGAAGCAAGCCATGTCTGCGTAGGCGTCGACTGCATCTTCTGTGAGTGGCGGTGTGCCGGGCACGGCAATGCGAGTCGGACCTAACAATTCGCCAATCAATTCGGTCTCCGGAGCGCCACCACCGGCGGTGGTGCTACCGGGTCTGGTGCGCATGCGCAGCAAGGAATAGATCAATTGCGAGTAATTCTCTTGCTGGTCCGGATTCTTTTCCAGATATTTACGCAAAGCAGGCCAGAAGCCCATGATCGCGGTCGCTCGTGGATCTTTTTTCTCCAGCAATGCGCCATAAAATTCTTTGATGCGCACGATTTGATCGTCGCTCAGCTGCCCGGGAGTGGCCGCTTCGTACATCTCCAGCCAGGCAATCAGAATACCCTGGCGTCGCTCGCGTTCGGGGTTGGCGTAAATAGAGCGCTGTCCGTCGACAGTCATCGGCGGTGGCAAGGGCGTTTCCGAGCTGCCTGGCAGTTTGTGCGGAACCGCCGTGCTGGCAGACGCTGGAGGCGCGGACTTAGACGGCACAAGCGGAGCTCTGACGACGGGCTTGGCCGGCGCGGTTGATTTGACGGCTGGAGCATTCAGAGACCGAGCCGGCGCGGCGCGCAGTTCGTCCTGTTTCTTAACGGGCGTTGCCGCTGCCGGGCTCTTGTGAGTCGGCACGGATTGAGCATTGTCGCTTGATTCTGCCGGTACACTTTCGTAGCCCCAATCGGCACTCGCGGCTGGGTTCCCTCCGGCGACAAGAGCCAGCGCCCCATATATGGTGGCTGTCCGTTGCATAGATTTTTTGCTCATGTCCAAGCTTTCTCACGGCAACTAACGCAGACAATCGAGAATAACCGAAGTTTCTTGTTACGGGAAGCAGGCGTCTGAGCCGCGGGGGACGTAACCGCGCTGGACCTTGTGATACAGGGCTTTTTATAAGATGAATACTTGCCAAGCGTATGGTAATATCGGGCAATAGACCCATTTTTACAGGCATTTCGGTTATCTATGGCTAAGCTTCAACTCCAGTATTACCCGGCAGAAGTCCTGCGCGCTCAGGCAAAGAAAATCACGCGCGTTGACTCATCGGTGCGCCGTCTGGCGCAGGATATGCTGGACACCATGTATGCCAACAACGGCGTCGGACTGGCAGCGCCGCAAGTCGGACACTCCAAGCGCATGATGGTTATCGATGTGGCGGGAGAAGATGAAGGACGCAAACCTATCGTTTTCATTAACCCTGAGATTGTGAAGGCCGAGGGCGAAATGACCGGTACCGAAGGCTGCTTGAGTTTTCCAAATGTGTTCTTTGAAGTGAAGCGATTCTCAAATATCACGGTCAAATATCAGAACCTGTCCGGCAAGGAAGTGAAACTGACCGCTGAAAACAACCTGCTCTGTCGCGCTATCCAACACGAGCTTGACCACCTGGATGGCAAATTGTTTATCGACAAACCCCTGAACAAACTGGCAGCCGATCTGGAATTGTCCAAGAACGGCTTCCTGGGCGAGCCGGTCGACGTCGGTGCCGTCATCAAGGCTCCACCTGTCAATCACGGCGAGAAGACGTTAATCGGCTAGCGGCTGAACCAGGCAATTGCGAGGGTGTCGTGAAAATCGGCTTGAAGGCATTCCCCGGCGGGTTGTGGCATCTGAGCAAAGGCTTGCTGAGAGTGGTGTTGCTGCGACCGCGCACTTACTATCACGCCTACTTTCAGCGTCAAAAGCTTGATTGGCACCCGGCGGCGGCCGACAACGGGCGACCGCGCACGTGTCCGATGTGCGGTTATGTCAAAATCAAAGTTGTCTTGCCGGCCGGTTGGTCGGTCGAGATGTGTTCGGCGCTGCCGCGTTTTACTGACATGGAAGCTCTGAACGCCAGCCTGGTGGGCTACCAGAAAGCGGCCGCAGAATTGCCAACGGCTGCGCAAAGCTCCTATACTGTCACTGATGAGCAACGAAACTTATCCGCACAAACAAAGCAACCCCAGCAGCAGACGCGCTGCTGAATCCCCGGATGGGGATGGCAATGGGGACGGCGACAATGCTCCGCAAACGGTGCATGTCAAAGTGATGTCTTTCGGCTATAAGCAAGGTTTGCCGCCGGCCGCCAACATCATCTTCGATGTGCGATTTTTGAAAAATCCGTACTGGGTGGATGAGCTGAGACCGCTGAACGGCATGCGCGATGTGCAGGTTCAGGATTACGTGATGAATCAGGACACTGCCATCGAGTTTCTCAATTCAGTAACAGAGCTCCTGGCAAACTTGTTGCCACGCCTGCCCGAGCTGAAGGTAAATGAATTCACGATTGCCTTCGGATGCACGGGTGGTCAGCATCGCTCTGCCACCATGTGCGAAAAACTGGCGGCGCGGCTTTGCGAGCGGTTTCCGAATTACAAAATCGAGCGAGAGCACCGGGAGCTGGTAAACCGCGTGTCGTCCACAACTGTGTTGGAAGATAGATGATGAAACGCACGTGGCAATACCAGTTGCGCGGGTTGATGCTTCCAGGGTTGAAGCGCTGGATCGTTTTCATCGGACTGGGTATTTTCGGCATCGTCTTCGGTGTCTGCTTGTTGCTCGACTTGCACCCGGTCGATGCGACGTTCCGCTTCACGAGAGAACTGTTGTCTGATGCGACGCGGCTCTTGCCGAGCCGAGTCAGCGGATTGTTGGCACTGTTGGCCGGGGGCATTCTGGTCTTCGCCTCGGTGGTGAAAATCCTGCACAACATACTCGGGGCGTACTTTCCAGACGACCGCGAGTCTATTCCTGATGTCCTCTATAGAAAGCGGCATCTGGAGCGCGGTCCGAAAGTTGTTGTTGTCGGCGGAGGCACTGGACTTTCCACCTTGCTGAGGGGTTTGAAAGGTTTTACGCACAACATAACGGCAGTTGTCACCGTCGGTGATGACGGCGGCAGCTCCGGGCGACTGCGACAAGAACTGGGCGTGTTGCCGCCCGGCGATTTGCGCAACTGCATAACTGCCCTGGCCGATGAAGACAAACTGGTCACCGAACTTTTCCGCTACAGATTCGAACGTGGCGATGGGCTGGAAGGACATAGCTTTGGTAACTTGTTTTTGACAGCGGTCTCGGCGATCACCAAGGGAGACATGCTGGAAGCGGCACGCGTCGCCAGTCGCGTCCTCAACAGCTGCGGGCAGGTTTTGCCTTCGACGCTGGTGAGCATGACATTGCATGCTGAATTTACCGACGGACGCACCGTCTGTGGTGAATCCAGCATCACCGATGCCGATGGACAAATTCGTCGATTGTCTTGTGAACCAGCCTGTCCGGAAGCCACTCCGGAGGCGATTGAAGCGATCAAGAATGCCGACATGCTGGTGCTCGGTCCCGGCAGTCTCTATACATCGATTATTCCTAACTTGCTGGTGAACGGCATTCCGGAAGCCATTTCGGAATCGAAGGCGCGCAAAATCTATGTTTGCAATGTGATGACTCAAAAAGGCGAAACCACCAACTACACGGTTGCCGATCACGTCATCGCCATTCTGCAGCACGCTGGGTTTGGACCGAACGTGCCCGGACGTCCCTCTGGAAAACTCCTGGAAGCGGTGCTCGTGAACGGGCAGCCGCCGACGTTCGATGGTAATTTGCCGGCGATTCCGGTGCGGTACGATCCCGATCGTCTGAAGGAACTGGGTGTGCGGGCTGTAGTTCGACCATTATGCGGTGCGGACTTCCCGGGGCACCACGACCCGATCAAGCTGGCGCAATCACTAATGCTCTGGTATTTTCGCCAGAAACCGGGACGCACCGGCAAAAGCTCGGGGCGATTAGCGCGCGTTCAGTCCGTGCAACCAGGCAAGGTGCAGCAGCCGACAGAAACTGCGGCATCGGCTAGCACCAGCGCTCCAACACTTCCTTGAGCATCTGCAGGTTGTAGGGCTTGGAGATGTAGTCATCCATGCCCGCCGCCAGGCACTTTTCACGGTCGCCTTTCATGGCCAGGGCCGTCAGTGCAATGATCGGAGTCCTTTTGCCCTTGCGCTCTTCTGCCTGACGGATAGCTCTGGTGGCATCGAATCCGTCGAATTCGGGCATTTGTACATCCATCAAGATGATGGCGTACTCCTTGGTCAATGCCTGTTCGACCGCTTCGCGTCCACCGGTGACGACATCGCAGTTAAAACCCAGTTTTTGCAAAAGCAGCAATGCGACCATGCGATTGGAGTCGTGGTCTTCTACCAGAAGAACGCTGCGGGGTTGATTCGGTTGCAGGGCCCCTGACATAGGACTTATCCGCACTTTACTAAATGGAACGGCAACATTGTCGCAGATGCCCAGGGGTGACGCCAATTCCTCTTGAAAATAATCTTCAGGTGGAGTGGGCGGGCGGAAAGGGCTTTTTGAGCTAATATTTAGGGCGCAATTGGCGAGGTAGACCGTCGTGTTGAACACCTCTACGACTTCGGGTCTGTTTGTAGACGCAGAAATGTCCTCAGAGAAAAAAGATGCAATTGGTAAAGCCCTCGGGCGATTGGCATCTGGCGTCTTTATCGTGACCGCCAGTGATGACGGGTTGCCGACCGGCATGTTGGCCACCTGGGTATGTCAGGCGTCGTTTCATCCGCCGATGGTTTCGATTGCCATCAACAAAGAGCGTGGCATTCTAGCCGCTCTTAAGCCAGGTAGTGCCTTGACGGTCAATGTGTTGGCTAAGAATAACAGTGACATCTTCAAAGCGTTTGCCAAGCCTCAAGAACCTGGCGTCGATCGATTCGCCTCGTTGCCCCTGACTGTCACGCAAAACAACTGCCCGGCATTCGCTGCCGCGGTCTCTTATCTGGAGTGTCAGGTGCAGGCGCTGGCCGAGGCCGGCGATCATGTCATCGCTCTGGCGCAGGTGCTGCAGGGGCGACTGCTCAATGCTGATGCGGAGCCGATGGTGCATCTGCGAAAAAACGGCTTTCAGTACTAGCCGTGGCTCTTTCTTACTTTCTGTCCAGCTTGATTTTGAGCGCCATGGTGGTGCCGGTCTTGGGCTCTGATTTGACGCTCAGATCAGCTTTGTAGAAACAGCGAATCAGCTCTGTGCGCTCGCGCATACTGCTCATGCCGATGCCACCTTCTTTGGTGGCATGGCGGGCGCCCACTTCAATCGGATCGAAACCTTTACCGTCATCGCGCACGGTAAATATCAGCTCACTGTTTTCAAAATCGATCGTCAGCGTGATGTGCTCGGCTTGAGAATGGTTGGCGCTGTTGTTCAGGCATTCCTGCATGATGCGAAACACATGCAGCTCGACGGACGGGTCCAGGGGTGGCATCTCGATATCGCAGTAAGCGGCGCACTCGGCAGTCGTGCGTCGGGAGACTTGCTCTACCAGCGCCTTTAGAGTAGTGGAGAGACCCCAGTCGCTCAGATCCGACGGTGACAGTTCGTAGCAAATTTCGCGCAGCCGCGCGGTAATGTGATCGAGCGACTTCATAATCTCATCTTTGGAGAGTTTCTCGTCGCCAGCCAGTCCGCGTTTCAACGCGGTGACGTCGGAGATAACCGCGTCATGCAAGTCGCGTGCGATACGTCCTTGAATCTCTTCTTGTTGCGAGACGATCTTTTGAGCCAGGTTCTGTTTCTCGCTCAGCATCTGCTGAAAGTGCTGTCCCGGCAAAGAGTGCATGTCGAGAGCGAACTGCCAGGTGCCGGTGTTGGACTGGTCGTCGAATTTCTTGGTGGCCCGAATCAGATCTTGAAAGCAGGTGCGAGCTAGCAGCCTGAATTCGTCGTCGTCGACCGGAACGCCGTCGATTGCCCAGTATTCACCGCGCTCGTCTTCGCAAAGCAAAAGCCGCATCTTCAGGCGGTGATCGTCGGCTCCGCGCAGAAACAAAAACTGCTCGGTGCTTGGCACCAGATATAGTTCCAGCATGGCGCCGCTGCTGCGCGCCGCAAGGCTCCACGAACTGGTGGCAGCCCGCCAGCGGTGGATGACGATTGTCTCGGATGAATCAGGTTTTGCTTCACGAACCTGACCGAAGTCCGAGCAGGTGACTTGCAGCGAGGGCTGTTTAGTCAAGGCGTTCAGCTTGCCGGCATAAGACGCGATGTGCTGATAAAAAAGACCTGACAGTTCTTGCGCCTTCTTGTGCAGAGCGCCATCGACTGGTGCTTTTCCGGAGACTGCCCGAGTCGTCTTGGGTTGAATCAGACGGCTGACCCACTCAATGTCCGGAATCACCGGTTCTCTGCCCGTACGGCGGGCGGCGACCGAGTTGACCGTATAGATAATGCGCTTGCCCAGGATACTGAGGTCGGCTGTTTCAATCGTCCAGATTTCAGCTTCCGAGCCCTCCTGCCCAGGGGCGGCGGCTTTAGCCAGGGCGAGCTTCCAGAGAAGTTTCTTCTTGTCCTCGCGCACGGAGAGGCGAAAGTGTCCATCGTCGCTCTTCCAGGCAAGGACGACATCTTTTCCGGGCGCCTGCTGGGCTGCCGTGACCATCTTACCCAGGTAGGACAAATCCGGCGGCAGTGTCTGGTCTGAGCGCCAACCGGGCACTTCTACTGGCACATTGGAGGTCACATGGGGCTCCCGTCTCAGCCGACTCACCAGATGGTTTGTACCCGGTCGCGGCTTGTCCACCTTCAATAAGGCGCGCGCGCGAACAAGATGCTGCTGCCGGGAATAATTTGTAGAGCTCGGTCGATATTACATGAAAGACCCGCAACACGAACTAAGGGATGCCGATGCGCTTGAACTGGCAGGTGAGGAGCCTGCGTTTCTGGGCGTCGTGCTGGAGGGCAAGTACGAGTTGCAGTCGCAACTGGGACGCGGCGGCATGGGTGTGGTCTACAAGGCGTGGCATCGGCTTCTGGACCGGCCGGTGGCGGTGAAAATGTTGCACGCTCATCTGGTCGCGGATGAGCAGCAGCTTCTGCAGATGCGCCGCGAAGCGCGCTTGATCGCAGACCTTGATCATCCCAATATCGTCTCCGTGCAAGCCTTTGGTACCACTCCCGAAGGGGCACCATATGTGGTGATGGAACTTCTGGAGGGGCGAACTCTAGCCGAGATACTGGAATCCGAGAAACAGCTGTCTATAGAGCGCACCGTCGACCTGGTGTTGCAGGTGGCGACCGCGTTGCAGTATTCGCACGAGAAAGGGATCATTCACCGTGATTTGAAGCCGAATAACATCGTTGTCTGTCCCGGCGAAAACGGTGCCGGTGAATCGGTGAAGATTGTCGATTTTGGCATCGCTCGCCGTGATGTGCAATCGCATACGGTGACGCAGGTGGTGGGTACGCCGCCTTACATGAGTCCTGAGCAGTGCATGGGAAAGCGTGGCACGGCCCAGGCTGATCTGTATTCACTGGCCTGTGTGATGCACGAGTGTGTCAGCGGGCAGCCGCCTTTTGTGGGCGAGAGTGCGATTGATACGTTGCGCATGCATCTCAGCGCTGAGCCGCCGCCTTTGAAAACGCTGCGAAAAGAAACTCCGGTGGCACTGCAAAACATCACTTTGAAGCTGCTGGCGAAAGACCCGCAGGCGCGCTACGAATCAGCTGCTGAGCTTCTCGAAGATCTATCGGCGCTGAAGAAGTTTTTAGCGGGAGGCGGTTCAGAGCCCGTTGTGTTTGTTCCGTCCGCCAGCTTAGCTCAGAAGCGAAGGCGTGTTCCGAAACGGGGTTTGTTATTGGGCGTTGCTGGAGTTGTCAGTTTGTGTTGCTTGGGGCTTTTGGCGCAGTACTTCTTCTTCTTGTCGCGAGCAACTCACGATGACGCTGTTAGAGGGGCTGAACCGCAGTTAAATGACAAGGCTGAAGATCCGAAAATGGATGTCCAAGCGCGGTTGAGGATTTACTGTCAGCGGTTGGGTGCCGTGTCTGGTGAAACAGCTGGGAGTCTACCGAAGCATTTTGAAGAGGCTCTTTTAGAGCTGCGCAATCCCGGCACGCAGACCCCTAGACAGCTCAGTCCTAAGTTCATCAAGATGGCAACCTCTTACGAGATGCTCGCTGCAGAGTATTTCCTTCTGTCAAACAACGCCAGTCGTGCAGCCTATCATGCCGATCTAGCCGCTCGATACTCCCATTACAAAGAGCCTGCAGACCGCAGCAGCAGCTATGTGGAAGCGATGTGCCTGTTTGCCAAAGCCTGTCTCTCGGCTGGGAATGCGAATAAAGCCATGGAGGCTCTGGACCTGGCGGAAGGTGTATTGCCATCGTCAAGACCCGAAAACAGCCAGGCGTATCACGACTACAACCGGATAACTCCCGTTCGAATGCAGTCCTACTGGCAGCTCAAGCAATTCGACAAAGCCCTCGAGATGGCAGATGTGACAGCTCAAGCCGTGATCCCCTCCCATGATGCCGAGCACCAGGCGTCGAAATTGGAAGCCATGTGTCGTCTCGACGAGGCTAACGGTGGCAACTTCAAAGATGCCATTCAGTTGGGTACCAAACTTCTAGACCCGGAGACCGGTACCGATTGGCGAGAGGATCAAGCTAAGAAACTGGCTTGCCGCATGCTGGCTAAAGCGCTGCTGGCGAATGGCGAGGTGACTGAAGCGGAGGATCGCTTGCAGCTCGGCATCAAGGCTGCACGCAAGAATCGGCTCATGTTCTACGAAGAACAGAAGTGTCGCCTGGATCTCGCAGACCTGCTGATTCAGCAGAAGAGGTACAGAGAAGCAATCGATCTGCTGCAGGCGACCGTTCTCCTTCAGCGAGAGTTGCCTTCTCTATGCGAATGGAGAAGCGGCCATTCGGAGGTTGATGTGGGTGGCTTTGCTTTGCCTTCTGACGATGTAAGGGTCGAGGATTTGATGCTAACCGCCTTGGTCAAGCTGAAGGCGGCATACGAGGCTGAGCATAGTGATGGATTCAAGCCCTTCCAGGAGGAGTATGAAACTCGACTGGCAGCCAACAGCAGGTCGCATGAAAAAGGAATGCCCGCAAAGCTTTTTGCTCTGCCCAAACTGCCTGCTGAGGAATCTCACGCGGATTGAGCGGCGCGCTCGGGAGGCAGGTCGGCGGGCTCTTCGGCATACATGGCGATCAAGTGTGCCATCGCATCTTCGTAACCCTGGCGGATCATGCGACGCGACCTATCCGGATCAATCTCCAGAAGCGTGATGTCGACAGGAGTGCGGGGCTGAAATACCTCGATGTGGATTGCTCGCATGCCTTCCGCTTCATTCGAGCCTTCGGCAATCAGGCGATTATAGAGTTGAGCCAACTCCAATTCTTTGCGTGCCGATGCATCCAGTACAACGTCCAGGCAGCGAGCCAGGACGCCCCACATATGTGAGGGGCAGACGCTGACTGTTTCCGGATGCAGGAGCACCATGAAGATCTCTTCGGCGCCGCGATCCATGGCGGCGCGCATGGGAGTGTTGCGAACCAGACCGCCGTCGACCCAGAGACCGTGTCCTTGCACCTGTCTGGGCGGAAATGCGATAGGAACTGCCGATGTCGCCATCAGTGCGTCGATCAATTCGTCGAACTCATTGATGTCGTCGCTGCTTATCAGTCTGGTTTCGAGGCTGCACAGATCGGTCGTGAAGAAACCGACTTCAGTGTCGCTGTTCTTCAATCGGTCGAGATTGATCTCGCGACGCAGCACTTCCTCCAGAGGCGAAGTGTCGAGCAACCCCAGCTTTCGCCCGAAGATCATTCGACTTACCTGGGTGGCGTTGGGCAGCTTGAAGATATTCCAGGGTTTGATGCTGCACCAGAGTTCTTCCAGTCGGTCCAGCTGTCCCTGAGCCATCATGCAAGCATTGAGGGCGCCGATGGAAGTACCGAACGCCATATCGAACTCGATGCCGACTTCCTCGAGGGCTTTTGCGACACCCACCTGATAGGCCCCGCGTCCGCCGCCGCCAGGAAGCACCAGTGCCCGTTTCCTCTTCGGAATGTTGAGCTTCGGTTTGGGTTTGTATCGACCGTTATCAGCCATGGTAAGGGACGCCTTCTCTGCACAAAAAGCCAGCATGTCAGCAGACCATAAATCCATAGTAACTCAGGATGCTCTGATTTCCTAGGCGCAATTGCGCATGCCACTACCTGTGGTGGAAGTGGCGGATTTGACTGAGCAAGGCCTTCGGTTTACGAAATTAGGTCTTTGTGATATACCGGTGTTATACATTGGTCGACCTATGGATTTACGCAGGTTGTTACTTGGATGATCAAAAATCTGGTGAAACACGGAAATAGCTATGCGCTGGTCATCGATCAGTCGCTCATGCAGCTGCTCGGCATTGAGCCGGACACCCAGCTCAAGCTGGAGATACAGGAGGGAAAGCTCCATATAGAGCCGATTCGCGCCGGCAAGTTTCGTGCCAATCTGGAGCTGATTCGAGAGCGACGCCGCGAACAGGTGCGGCTTTTGCACAATCTGATGGTGGCTATGCCGGGAGCCGATGCTGAACCGATGAGTGACGATGTGGCGGCCCAGGTACGCAAAATGGCATTGGAGAATGTGTATTCGGATCCCGCTCCGCTCACCAAATTCGAGCAGGGATTGATGCTCGAGCAGGTCCTAGATGAGATATTCGGCTTCGGACCGCTGGGACCTTTTCTGCGCGACCCGGTCATCGAGAATCCCATCGAGATGATGCCCAACTACATGTGGTATTCGCAGGGTCAAAAACTAAACATTCAGTTCGACCACGACCATCACCGCGACGACGTGCTGCGCAAGCTCAAACGGCAAAGGGGGCGCACCACCGACGATGGCATGTCGATGGAGTACATATTTAGCGGACGCAAAGTCCGTGTTCCAGTTGCCGACATCGAACGAGTCGGCAACTAGGTTACTTGGTTTTGGCCGGCTGCTTGAGCAGCTTGCCCACTTTATCCGCTACTTCTTTAGGAGTCATGGCGACTTCGATGCCCGCTTTCTTCATGGCGTCCATCTTGGATTGTGCGGTGCCCTTGCCACCGGAAATGATGGCGCCGGCGTGTCCCATGCGTTTGCCGGGCGGTGCGGTCTGTCCGGCGATGTAGCAGACGACCGGCTTCTTGATGTTTGCCTTGACGAACTCTGCGGCCTCTTCTTCGGCTGAACCGCCGATTTCACCGATCAAAACAATGATTTCGGTTTCCGGGTCGTTGTTGAATTGTGTCAGGACTTCCGGGTACTCCATTCCTTTGACGGGGTCGCCGCCGATACCGACGCAAGTCGATTGACCGAGGTTGGCATCGCTGAGAGCCAGAGCGATCTCGTAGGTGAGGGTGCCACTGCGGCTGACCATGCCGACCGGTCCCGATTTGAAAATCGAACCGGGCAAGATGCCTAAGAGAGCTTGACCCGGGGTGATGATGCCGGGGCAGTTCGGGCCGATCATTTTGACGCCCTTCAGTTTGGCTGCTTGCACCAGCTTGGCGGTGTCCTGCGGGACGATGCCTTCGGTGATCACGACCAGCAAGCTGATGCCGGCATCGATGGCTTCCAGACCGGCGTCCAGCACCAGATAAGGTGGCACGAAGATGACCGAGCAGGTGGCGCCGGTTTTGGCGATGGCTTCAGCGACGGTGTCGAAGACCGGTACGTCTGTACCAGGCACTTTGTCACCGCCCTTGCCGGGAGTGACGCCGCCGACGATTTTGGTGCCATAGGCCATCATGCGCTTGGTGTGGGAGGCGCCCATCTTGCCGGTAGCTCCCTGCACAATTACTTTGGTGTCTTTGTTGACTAAAATCACTTTTCAAATCTCCGAATTAAATGGCGAGGGACCGATTACTTGGATTTGGCGACCGCTTCTTTGACCGCGTCTTCCAGGTCTGGATGGAGCTTGACTCCCGATTCGCCGAGCATTTTTTCGGCAATGTCCTGGTTGTTGCCACGCAGTCTGACGACCATGGCGCGTTCAGGATGTTTCTTCAAGAACTGTACAAGCGCTCCCGCCACTTCATCGCAAGCGGTGATGCCGCCCAAAATATTCAGCAAGATGACTTTCACAGCCGGATTGTCGTGGACGATCTCCAATGCTTGCAGTGTTTTTTCTTGATCCGAACCGCCGCCGGCATCCAAAAAGTTGCCCGGTTGCCCGCCGAAGTTCTTCACCATGTCCATGGTCGCCATGGTCAAACCGGCACCATTACAGATGATGCCGATGTTGCCTTCCAGTTCGACCAGGTTGAGACCGAGGCGCTTGGCTTTGCGTTCGCGCTCGGGCAGGTCTGTCCAGTGGGCTTCTTGTTGACCGCTGAAACGCTTCTGGCGGCCCAGTGCATCATCGTTGGCGGTGATTTTGCCGTCCAACGCCAGCACGTCTTCGCCGGCAGTGATTACGAGCGGGTTGATTTCGACGAGGTCGAGGTCGAGGTCTTCAAAGATTTTGTAGAGTTTGGTGGCGACGTCTGCAACCTTGGCAAACAGTGAGCCGTGCAGTCCCATCTTCTTAGCCAGAGCCCGAGCCTGGAAGGCGCCGAAGGGGTAAGTGATCGGTTGCGTAATAATAGATTCGTTCGATTCGATTTCGATGCCGCCTTCAGCAGCGGCGATGAAAATCGGGCAACCGCGGGCGCGGTCCATGGTGATGCTCATGTACATTTCGCGAGCAATGGAGACTTTGGGTTCGCACAGCAGGCTTTCGGTTTTAGAACCGTTGATGGTCATGCCCAAAAGTTGCTTGGCGATCTCTTCACCCTCTTTGAGGTCCTTAGCGAATTTGATGCCGCCTGCCTTGCCGCGTCCGCCGGAGAGGACCTGCACTTTCAATGTCAGCGGCCAGCCGAAATGCACTTTGCGCAACTCTTCCGGTTTCGTAATGCGAGCGCCGGGAGGAATTTGAATGCCGAACTCAGCAAAGATTCGCTTGGCTTCGTATTCGTAAAGGTTCAAGGGTCGTACCTCCATCTGGCGATGCGCGGCATCGCCCGTATTTCATGAATGAGGAGGCAATTGTAGATCTGAAAGAGATTGGAGGCGGTGAAGATCAGGTTTTATTTGCGGTTTACTTAGAAAGTGCGGGTTGGCAAGTGTCGGCTTGCCGTCTGCCTCACCATCTGTCACGAAGTCTTAATTGAGGTGCCGTCATAGTCGCGTGTGCCGCCGCCTCCCCTGGCTATAATCAGCGCTGGCCGATTCGGCACTTACGAGGCTAGACATTAATGCGACTTGGCATCCTGACAGGCGGCGGCGATTGCCCCGGTTTGAACGCGGTTATCCGGGCTGTGGTCCGTCGCAGTATTCGCGATCACAAGTCGGAAGTCGTGGGTTTTCTGGAAGGATGGCGTGGCCCCATCGACAACATCGTCATGCCTCTGACCATTGCGAACACCGGCAATCTCATTCAGCGGGGCGGCACGATATTGCGAACGTCGCGCACCAATCCGTTCAAAATCGACGGGGCTCCGGAGAAGATCATGGAAGCCCTGAAGAAAAACAATCTGGAAGCTTTGATTGCCGTCGGCGGCGAAGATACTTGCGGCGTCGCTCATAAGATGTATGAGCAGTACAAGCTGCCTGTCGTCTGCGTTCCGAAGACGATCGACAACGACCTGAGCGCAACCGATTTCACTTTCGGATTCGATACCGCCGTCAACATCGTCTGCGAGGCGATCGACCGCCTGCACACGACGGCCGAGTCGCACAACCGTGTTTTGGTCTGCGAAGTGATGGGCCGGCATGCCGGCTGGATTGCCTGCTATGGCGGAATTGCCGGCGGTGCCGATTTCATTGCCATCCCCGAGAAACCGATCAACATGAATGAGCTTTTGACGTCCATCAAGACTGGACACTCGCGAGGCCGCAATTATTCGATCGTGGTCGTGGCCGAAGGGGCGCGCATGGAAGGCGACGAAGCTCCCAAGTACGATGATCAGGATCCATTTGGGCACTCGAAGCTGGGCGGCATCGGCGATCACCTGGCGAAAGTGATTGAGAAGGAAACCGGTTATGAAACCCGCGCCATGGTGCTCGGTCATATCCAGCGCGGCGGTTCGCCTACAGCCTTCGACCGCGTGCTTGCCACCAGATTTGGTGTGGCGGCGGCAGACATTGCTCACCAGAAAAAATTCGGCACGATGGTGGCACTGCATGGCGGTCAGGTCACCGACGTGCCGGTGGAAGCCGGAGTCGGGCAATTGAAGACGCTGGACATGAGTTTGTACGGCGTGGCGGAAGTATTTTTCGGCTAGTGTAGATCTGTTCTGCGATCTGTGCTCAGCAGGGAGTGAATAATGCACGAACGGCTAATGCAGCGTTGCCTGGATCTGGCTATTCAAGCCCACGGAAGGACCGCTCCCAATCCCATGGTCGGCGCGCTGGTCGTTGACGACGAAGGCAGTGTGCTTGCCGAGGGATATCACCAGCGGCGCGGCGAGCCGCATGCCGAGCCGAACGCTCTCAATCTGTTGAGTGAGAAAGCGCGCGGGCAGACCATGTACGTCAGCCTGGAGCCCTGCAGTCACTTTGGCAAGACGCCTCCTTGCGCCGACGCTGTCATCGGTAGCGGCATCAAGAAAGTGGTGGCGGGAATGGTGGATCCCAATCCCAAAGTGGCTGGGCAGGGGCTGGAGAAACTGCGCGCCGCCGGCGTCGAAGTCGTTGTCGGCGTGCTGGAAACGCAGTGTCGATGGCTGAATCGCGGTTTCATCAAGCGGGTCACCCAGGGACTGCCGTGGGTGCATCTCAAAATGGCGGTGACGCTCGATGGTCGCATTGCCGACCGTCAGGGAGCCAGTCGCTGGATAACCGGCGGGCTGGCGCGACAGTATGTCCACGAACTGCGCAACATCTGCGATGTCGTCATCGTCGGTGGTGCCACTGTAGCGGCTGACGATCCGCAGCTGACGGTGCGCGATGTTGAAGGTGGACGCGATCCGCGACGAGCAGTCGTTTCTCCCAAGCTGGGTGTGCCGGCGGACCGCCGCATCTTCAAAGAAAGCGGCGCGACCATTTTTACGGCTGCGCAAAATGTTACCGAGGCGGCACGCTTGCAATTTGGCGAGTCGACAACTCTGGTCGGAATTGCTGATTGCGAACCCGATGGTATAGATCTGACAGCCATGTTGCGACGTATGGCCGCAGAAGGTGCAAACGAAGTGCTGTGCGAGGGCGGTGGACATCTGGCGGCGGCGCTGTTACAGGCGGGGCTTGTGGATGAGTTGCACTGGTTTGTCGCACCCAAATTGTTGGTCGACGGTCAGGCAATCGCGAGCCTTGCAGGCAGCGCGTTTCGTGGCATCGGCGACGCGCTGGAACTGCATAATGTGGACATGGACAGACTTGGTGAGGACATGCTCATCCATGGCGTTTTGCAACCATTCAATTGATTTAAGTAAGCGGTGCCCAAACCTCGTGTCGGGCATAGTAGCAGCGCTGTAAGGCTCATCTGTAGCCTGTTTAACGTATCGAGTGAGTTACATTTCATCGTTTCCGGCATGTCTGCATACTACGCTAGTGATAGGCGCCCCTGAGGGACATAAATCCGCATGCTTACACCATCTCTACCATTTGCATTTGGCTTCGAAAAGGACAGCAACGGCGAGCACGTCGTGTCGTTCGCGGCAGCCAACGTCGAGGAGCTGGTCCCGCCGGTTTCGCAAGAAGAACGTCTTGAGTGGGTGCGGGCGTCCTATCAGCGTTTCATCGCCAAAGTTGCTGAGCTGGATGCGCTGCGCGCCGCGTTTTAGAGGTAAACTAATACCGCAGAGCTTTCCCAGCTCTATGCGTTAAGTACCTGTCGGACTCTCTCAGTCTCAGTCGTGACACAGACGATTACATCTAAAGGCGATTCGCATTCGCATTCGCAGTCGCAGGCTACCAGGTCTGTGTACATAGAAACGTTCGGCTGCCAGATGAACAAAGCCGATACGGAAAACATGCTGGGCTTGCTGGACGAGATTGGCTATGCGCCAACCGATGACGTGAAGAAAGCCGACCTGATGATCCTCAACACCTGTGCCATCAGGGCCGGTGCTGAAGACAAAGTGTACAGTTATCTGGGCGCCTGGCGGCGCTTTAAGATGAAACGACCGGGTGCACTGATTGCCGTCGGCGGCTGCGTTGCCCAGGATGCTGGGGAGAAACTGCTATCGCGCTCGCCCGGCGTCGACATTGTTTTTGGAACGCACAATGTATTTCGCCTGCCTGAGCTGGTCAGGCAAGCGCAGACAACCGGGCAACCTGTCGTTGAGATTCATCAGGAGTTGCCTGAGGATCTGCCGGAACTGCCGATTATCAGGCAAAGCGCCATTTCCGCATGGGTGTCGATCATCTATGGATGCGACTACAACTGCACCTATTGCATCGTGCCTTTCGTGCGCGGACGAGAGAAAAGCCGCGCGCCGGAGACAATCGTGCAGGAGATGCAGGATCTAGCTGTTGCCGGCTACAAGGAAGTGACCTTGCTGGGGCAGAATGTCACTGCATACGGGCACGATCTAAGTCCGAAGATCCATCTCGGAGATCTGCTGCGGTTGACTGGTGGCGTTCATGGTATCAAGCGCGTTCGTTTTCTGACCGGACATCCTCGTGATCTGAATCAGGAGATTGTCGATGCGGTTGCCGAGGTCGAGAATGCTTGCGAGTACTTCCACATTCCCATTCAAGCTGGGCACGATCGGACTTTGCGCCGCATGGCTCGTGGGTATCTGGTTGATTTCTACCGCAAGCAAGTGGATATGATTCGTGCCCGTATTCCAGGTGCGGCGGTGACCACTGACCTGATTGTCGGATTTCCTGGTGAGACAGAGAATGAGTTTATGGCGACCATCAGTCTGGTTGAAGAGATCGGATTTGATGCCTGCAACACGGCTGCATACTCGCCGCGCCCCCACACGGTGGCAGCGAACTGGCCGGATCAGGTGCCGGAGCATGAGAAGTTCGAGCGCTTGCGTTTCTTGAACAGCGTAGTCAGCGATGTGGCACACAAACGCAATCTTCCTTATGTTGGCCGCACATGCGACGTATTAGTGGAAGGGCGCAGTGAGAAGAATTCGGAGCGTCTGAGCGCGCGCACCCGCACCAACAAACTCGTCAACTTTGAAGGCGACGACAGTCTGGTCGGGCAACTCGTGAACGTCAAGATCGAAGCCGCTAAACCCTGGGCGCTGCGCGGTACGCTTGTCTAACGAACCAAGATCATTCCAGAAGAAAGTGACGATTGCCAGGACGTTGTGCAGGCAGGGCGAACAGATCAGATAACCATTTAGGCAACTGATGAAAACGTGCGGCATACTCGTCCCAGTTATCTTCTGTCCACCCGGAAATCGCAGTTTCGATAAATCTTGTCGGGTCGGTATGTCTGCCCATGTGCCACATCGTGCGTAGCTGGGTTCCCACTGCGGAATCGGCAAGCCTGATCTTCCGCATGCTTGCACCAACATATTGAATAGGTCCCGACAATGACCAGATGCGGCTAGTGCGACCCGTGGTGGCGAAGGTATCTGCAGGCTCGTCTGGAGGAGGGAGACCAACCTGCATTGCGAAGTGAGCGCTCACGTGAGCGATTATTCTATGAAACGCGCGCGCTTTCGCATGGGCAATTTCCGTGGTGCTCGGTTGAGGTGCGTGAAGACCTCCTTTTTTGTAGAGACCCCATGCCACACGAGTTACTTCGTGGGATGCATTGAGTCTGGACATGGCCATGTCGATTGCGCTGCGATTTCTTGCCAGGTGAAGCAACTGACGGCTGGCGATCAGAGCGCCATCAGGCAACGGCGCAAGAAACTCTCTGATTTCTGCAATAGCCATACTGCCTCCTTTGATTGCGGGTGTGGGAGTAATAGAAGTTATAACTAAAGTCGCTGATTGATTGCAAGAAGTTCAAATGCTCGCACCGCCTATGGTGCAAGATTTTCTTTCTACGGGCACGCTTTACGCGGCGCCTGCCGCCCGCCTCGCCCGCGCCGCCCGGCGGGGTTGTTGTATTTTGGTGCCAGAATCCAACAAACCGCGCGCGCGGTGCAAGCTTGCATCAAGGAAAAGGACGCGTGTGCAGGATTGCTCATTTCGGTAGGTCCAAATGAGCAATCCTGCACACGAAGCCCCAATTTAATCTGTTTTCGAACATTGCGACCCCCCGAAATGAGCAATCCTGCTCGCGGAGAAAGTTCCGCCGAAATGTCCTCTTGATAGATAGCACGAGTGGCTTGGGCGCGCCCCGCTCGCCGCGCCACGCGCCGGGGATTGTTGTAATTTGGTGCTAAAATCTAACGAACCGCGGGTGGTGCGAACGCGGCAAAAAGAGCGTGGAAGTTCGCCGTAATCAAATGCGGCTGCAGGTTGTTGTATTTTGGCACTAGAATCCAACAAACCCCGCCGGCGCGGAGCGCGAGGAACCGGGGCGCGCGACCTAGCTGGATGCCGATTGCAGACGGCGCGTGGGATGCCCCACTACGTTTCGAAAAGCCAGAGTCACTAGTTCCTGATCCATCGTGGATTGGCGAACCGTTGTAACCAGGCGCTTTCCTTTGAACTTGTGGGACGTCGAGCGGTAGAAAGACGAGATGTCTTCACGCACGGGCAACTCGAGTTCCTGGCGACCGGCAACCTCGACGTAACACACATCGCCGTTCCATGACTCCGAAAGCTTGCCCTTGTTCAACGCCAGCAACAGCCAAGCGAGATTGGCGTCTGCATAGTATTCTTCTGCGATTGTCTGGAGTGTTTCTCCAGGCTGCACCAGATGCCTCGGACGTTGAATGACGTTTGTGTCGTAGTCGTCGCTGTTCGACGCGACCTGCTCGTCGCCGTCCTTCTCCTCTTCTTCCTCTGCGCCTTCGCGGCCCTCGGTTGCTCGAGCTCTGGCCACGGCCGCCAGAGCAACCGCGCCGATGGCCAACTCGAGACCCAGCAGGTAGCGCTTGTCGTTTTCGGAAATTTCGTGCAATGGTTTGAACGCTATCAGCTTGCCACCCAAAGGCACGACCTTGTCGCTCGCCAGTCCGAATTGAATTTGCCCCTTCTCAGGCAGAGCTCCGTTGCGAATATCGACTCCAAGTCCCAGTTCTCGCCCAATCGGTCGTCCTGCGATTGAAGTCGCAGCGGCCGCGGCGCTGCGATCGCCGACGGTGAAATGGTTAGCACCATTAGTGGTGCTGTGTCCGAGATCGATTCCCTTGATGCTCCGTTCGCTGGTTGCGCTGGTTGCGACCAAGTTCGCTGGAACTTTTTCGCCGGCAACGGAGCCGGTTGTGCGGACCAGTCCTTTGTCAGCGAGGTTGATGCTGATTCCGTTTGCATTAGCAGGAAGGGCGGTCAAGTGGTGCCGCTCGCCGGTGGTGATAGGAATGGCTGTCGGAACACGATCCGGAAGCAGTGAACCGACTTTGCTGCTTGCGGCGGCAGCGATTGCGCTGGTGATATTCAATCCTCGCTCGCCGATTGCACTGGCGCCACTCAATGTGTTGATAGCCGGAGTCAAACGGGCGCGGTCTGCGACGATCGTTGGTTCGAGAGAGATAATTGCGCATCTGCTGCCGCTGGCACCAGGCAGACTGGCTGCTATGCGATCGGCGGGCAACACGTTCAGTTGGCTTGTCAGAGCGACAGGTGGGAATGTACGTGTGGTCAGCGAATCGCTGGTTTGCAGCCGCGCGACTGGACGTTCATTATTTGGACCGCCGACCAAGGAGGCGACACGGTCTGAAAGTTGAGTCGGCAACGGCACGGGCGTCGCCGATGTTGAAGAAACCTTCTCCCCTGCCAGAGCCATCTTGACGGTCGTCGGGGCGGTGATGGTGGCTGTGCCGGCGGTGACTGTCTGCGGCAGAGATTTGTCGGCAATCGGCAGGACGGTGCGCGGTGTGGCTAAGACAGCTGCGTCGCTAACGGGTGGTTTCGCAAGTGCAGTTGTGACATTGGTCGGCTGGTCCAATCCGCGCACGATGTTGGTTGCCACTGGAGCTGGTGGTTGCTGGCGGATCTCCGCAAACGTGTTCGCCGACGTCTGGGTGAATGTCGCGGTGACGCTGCCCTTCTCTGATATTTGAGTGGTGACTGGAACCGGCTGCTGCACTCTGGCATCAAATCCTGCTGCGGCGAGAGTGTTGGTCCCGACTTGTTGTGGCTTAAAGTCAAGCGGTTTCGGATCCAGCGTCAGCTGCTGCGTGCGAGCCTCGGTAATCGCTCTGGCGTCGAGTGTCGAGGGCTGTTGAAATCGGTCTGTCATCGCGCGGCCGTCTAGCGCTGTCTGCAGCTGCTGCCGATCTACTATGGAGCGCCCGTCGACGCTGCTGACTCTGGCTTCGGAGCCCACCAAAGTGAAGTCCCGGTTAGGTTCCGGTTTCGCGGTGCCGATCATCGTGAAGTCACGATTCGGCTCTGTTTTCGTGCCGATGCCGATGCTGTTTGGCGGCGCATCTACGCGCAGCCTCATCAGGTCGTCGTACGATTTGCTGCTAGCTCCCAGGGTGCTGGCAGAAAGTCTGCTAGTGTCAAAATCGATGCCGGGTTGTTCAATTAGTGCGCGTTTGGCGGCAATAACCCCATCTTGCGAAGACTCAAATTTGTTTGGGACGTAACCGGGGTTGAAGTCTTGTTTGAAGTCTTGTTGTTTGTAACTGGTAATTTGAGGTTCTGTTCTAGTAAGTATTTGCGGTGACGGATCTCTATTGAACGCTGCAATCAAATCGTTGCGCGTCGCGTAGCTCGTCAGACGGTCAGCCGATCCCGGAGCATCCAGAGTCGGCATATCCTGGGGTTTGGCTAATATGCTGCGCGGTAATTCGGCGACTCCGATCTGCGGAATCTGCTGAATGGTGTGCTGTCTTTCCACGCTGGTGTCAACAACAGCGAAACTAACTGCTGCCGGATTCTTGAAGGTTGCTGTTTCAAGCAGGCGGCTATCAGGTTGTTGGCGAAGATCAGTGCTCGCCTGGATCGGAGCGAAGAGGGTTTGATCGGTGGTCCTCTGCACAACAGCCCGATCGATAGTTCTCGGCATTAGAGCCGGATCAATCGACCGCTGGGCCGAGGCAATTTGAACGGTTTCGCTGGGGACGTAGCTTTTCGCCTGGCTGACTTCATCGGCGCGCACTGCAGCGGTGTTGTTCACCGTAATCGGTTTGATCACGTCTGATGCGGTGACGGGGACGACCGGGACGACCGGCACGACAGCAGACAGTCGTTCGCCGGGGACGGACGCCATCGCCGCCGCGGTGCGCACATCCTTATAGTCCTGCATTTTGGTTCGGTTTGCATCACCAGGCTGCTGCAGGTCGAACGGCGAAGTGAATCTATTGGTTTCAAATGCCGAGCGCGCCAAAAACTGGCTGGGCACAGTGATAATCAGTGAATTTCCTACCTGAGGGTTGATCTCGGTCACGGTAGGCAAACTGGGTCGTGAGCTGGCAGCTTCATCAATAAGCGGTGTGCCGAAGTCGGCGGACACAAAGTCCGTCTCGACTCTTCGTCTTTTCTCCAATGCGGCGCTGGAGCCGTCTGGTGGTAATTCCGACATCGGCGTATTTCTTGCTATGACACAGGTCCGCACGAATTATGAGTAAGATCAGCGTGGCATGTCAAGTGCTCAAGCCTGGTTTCGGCGCTGGTTTTTGGAAAAACGCCGCGTTTCACGAAAATTCCACAATTGAGTGCCGATGCGGCTTTCTATAAATAGATGGTATTACGGGCGGTTGTAGACTGGCGGACACGAAACTGGTACGCAATTACGCACAGTTGTATGCGTGATACCGCAGGTGGTATCATTGTCACAAATTTTACACCTTTGCTCCGCTATATTGGCAGCATCCGAAAAGACAAAACAAACAAGGACGCATCGCGCAACAAACGCGCAGTGCAAGTGTGCTGATCAGCGGTTCCGTCTTTCCACACCCCAGCACCAGCTCGCAACCCCCCACGTCACGCCCATCCATCCCAATTGCAACACCCAATTTTTTTCCTTTAGTACACCTTTGTCGTGTACTAATCTCCAGGAGTTTATATCTATGACAGAAGGTCAAGCATTACAACAACAGAACACCAATACAAGCGGCGGCGAAGCGCCTGTCGTCGGACGAACCGTCACCGGCACAAACAACAACGGAGAAGGTGCGATTACCTTCACCGATGTGTTTCCCTCGGGTACGACTCCCCTGCTTCCTACGCAAGGAGTAGCTAACGGTGAACGCCTACTGACACCGGTCGATGGGCGTGCGCTGCCAGTGCCCGGCTCAGACGGCACGATTAATCAGATCGAAAAAATCAAGATGATCGAACATGGACAAATTTCGATGAAGAAGTTTGGACCGAAGGAAACCGAGCCAACTCCAGAAGAGCGGAAGGAAGCGATCAACCGAGCACAGAAGTCGCTTGAGAATAATCCGCTCTTCAAACTCATGAGTGCCGACGATCAAAAGGCCGCGCTCAAGCTTCAAGACGCCGTCCTCAACGGTGATACCAAGGCGCTCGGTGAGTTGGTCAAGGCTCTGGGCGCCAATCCTGAAAGAATGGCCGCGTTGGCTGGTGCGATTGCGGACAACCTTAAGAAGGTAGGCGCCAACACCCAGCTGGACATGGGACCGGACGGCAGCCTGCTGATGTACAGAGACGGAGCCAGCCACGCCGTGCAGATTGGCAAGGATGGTTCCGCTCAAGTTCGGGCAATCGAACATCATCCGGACGGTAGCCTGGACATATTGAATGATCGCACAGTCGTTAGACCAACTGCCGCACAACTAGCCAGATCCATCAGTGATTCGGCAGTCAATCAATCCAACTGGAATGCCATGTTCTCGCGTCAAATCCAAAGCATTCCCAAAGATATTCCGCCAATCATCAACAGACCGCGTCCGCAATCCGGTAGCGGTGGACTCAGAGGCACTGGTCCCGAAGACAACAGCCCCTAATTGCTCGAAATCAAAGTTCGGTTAGGCCGCGGAAGCGGGGTGGTTTGCGCCACCCCGCCTGCCTTTAGACACTTATTAACAGAAGTTTAAAAAGCTGTACAGTAGTCAAGAGGGGTGATAAAGTCAGCGTTCTGAACGGTCTATAGTTCAACCAGTTACCAGTCTAAGCAAATGTCCCAAAAACTGTCCCAGATACTTGCAGGGTTTAGATCAGTTTCTCACTGTCATTCAGTAGCAGCAGGGCACCACAAAGATGAATCACGGCAATCCCCCTGGGGACGACGACTCTGGTGACGAGTCATCGCCTAACTCTTCGGCGGGCGATGATGACCCGCACCAGCACCACGAATTGACCTTACGAATCCAAGAATTCAAAGAATTGATCGCGGATGCTCGCGATCCCAAAGTCAAAAACGAATCTCGAATCACTTTGTTCGAGCGCGCGGCAGCCTTCGCGCAAGAATGGATGCTCGCGGAAGAAGCACGTATCGCCACCACGGAGCTCAGTCGCGTTTACATTGAGCGGCGGAAGTTTTCGCAGGCGCTCAGTTCAATCAATAGATTACTTGAGCAACAGACTGCCGAGTTGGGCGCGCGCCACGCATCGCTGGCGCGCATCAAGATCTTGCGTGGCGAATGTTTCCTGCAAATGCATCGGCTGGAGCCTGCAATTGCCGACTTGCGCGATGCGGTCCTGCAGTGCCAGACTGCCGACGGAGTCACGGAGGATGACCTTCTCGAGTCGCTCTGCATACTGGCGACAGCCTACCGCCATAACGAGCAAAACGACAAAGCTCGCAGTTGCCTGAAGCAAGCTTATGCGATTTTGTCGCCGGATGATAAACCCACTCCGTTGCGCATTCGTGTCCTCGAAGAAGTCGCAAATATCATGTTCGCCTACAAAAGAATGCCGGCCGCCAGGGCAGCTTTCGAGCAGGTTGTTCAGCTGAAACGGGAGTTGTATGGCGACTCGCATGAGGAAAACATCGATGCCCAAATTCAATTGGGTATGTGCTATTTCGGTCTGCAGCAATGGAGCCGGGCGGAAGAAGCTTTTGTGCGGGCGGTTGACATCGAACGATTCAACAAAGCCGATCCGAAACGATTAGCATTCACCCTGGAGAAACTGGCCGGTGTCTACCGGGTCAACGCCCGCTTCAGCGAGGCGACTCTAGTCGAACAGTGTGCCGGCGAGATTCTAGGTCGGGCGATCAAGATGCGTCTGGGCTATCTCAAATCATTTGAGGCGGGAGTTGCTGCACATCGGCGCCACAAATTCGACATCGCTGCCGATTGCTATAAGGCGGCACTCAATCACCTGGAGTTTCTTGGTGACAAACATGCCGCTGATCGCATTCCAGTTCTGGCTCGCATGTTGCAACTGGCGTTGACTCGCAAGCGCGCCGTGCAATTGAGAGCGCTGGAGGCTGAGATTGAACTGGGACTGGCAGCTATGTTTCCTTCGGACTCTGCGTCCGAGGCACTGCTGCGACTGGGCCGTCTGTTCCGAGTGCTTGGGCTCTATAGTGCTGCCGAAGCCTGCTATACGCAGACTGAGTTTCTATTGCGACGTGCCGGCGAGCCACAGCAGTTCCTTGCTGTCCTCGAAGAGCACGCGCGCCTGCTTAAATGCATCAACTGGCTGCCTGAACTGGAACGGACGGACAAACTGCTTCGTCGGCTGCACAGGTTGTGGAACGACGACTACCAGGTTGTTGAGGCCGCGCTCACGATCGAGAGTTGCGATTCCTTGCTGGCGGAGCAACTGGCTCTGCCCTAAATCGCGGTCATGTGTACTCGGGCTTGAGGCTGCGTTCCATGCACGAACGCAGTACCCAGTGCGTACATCGCTTGCTCGCTTGGGTCGCAGGTGGCGATGGCTGTCTCCCATTCGGGCAGAGCCAGAGCATCTTCTGGAACGTCCGTTGCCACCGTGACTCGGGTGGCAAGGTGAGTGGACAGCGCATGCCCCAGGGCAATCTGTCCTGGATTGCGCAGACCCTTATAGGTAACCAGAATACCGTGGTGCCCGGCCGTTTCTTGAACCACTCTCTGGATGTCTTCACTCGATGGATCGAGACCGAAGCGAATCTCTTTGACTCCCAGTTTCTTGCCGTCGGGCAATGCAGCGGCGATGCTGCGCGCGAGTTCCAGCCGATATCGCGGATGATCGGGAATAATCACGACCCATGGTTTGGTTTCTTCAGCAGTGCGCAAATCAGGAACGGTACCACGCAGCACCGAGATTGCTCTGCAAGAAACTTCCAGTGAGCGCCGGCGATTTTGGGCCTGCAGACTTGCCAATTTTTCGATGCGCTCCGGCGCTCTGTCTGCCGTCGGTTCGATGAGTTGCAACGCCCGGGCGCGGCGTTGCATCGAAGCCAGTATGTGTTCTTCGCTGATACGACCGTCTTTGACGGCTTTCTTGATGGCTGCATGCACGGCGCGCACAGAGTCGGCATCGGTGCAGGCAAGCAACTGATCGTTGCCGGCGATCAATGCCAGCACACAACCCTCGGCCAGTCCCCAGCGATCGTCGACGGCTTTCATCAACATGTCGTCGGTAAAGACCAGTCCGTCAAATCCCAGTGAATTACGCAAAAGGTCTGTCGTAATGCGCGCAGACAGGCTGGCCGGCAACGGTTCTTTTTCGAACTCGGTCAGCCAGACGTGAGCAGTCAGCACTGCAGGCAGTGCGGAGATACAGGACTTGAACGGGGACAGCTCCACGGCATCCAGACGCTCTCGATCGAATGGAAGCGCCGGCAAGTCAGTGTGCGAGTCCTGTGACGTATCTCCGTGACCGGGGAAGTGTTTGCCGACCGGTAGCACATTGTGCTGCAAAAATGTGCGGGCGGTCAAAGCTCCAAAGCGCGCTACCAGATCTGGTGTGGAGCCGTAGGCGCGTGTAGCTATTATTGGATTACGTGGATTGGTTGCCACATCCAACACTGGTGCCAGCACGCAGTTGATGCCGAGCAGATTGAGCTCTTGCGCTGAAATGGCGGCGATTTCCTGAGCGGCTTCCTCGTCGAGAGAACCTAGTGCCATGGCCGAAGGCAAATCGGTGATGATGCCATCGAATCGCTGAACCGCTCCGCCTTCTTGGTCGACAGTGACGATAGCCGGTTTCTTCCAGCTCGCCTTTTTGACATCGTCGATCAGTGTCACCAGTTGTTCGAGATCGCAGGCGTTGTCTTTGAAGAGCGTGACGCCGCTCATGATGCCGTCTTCAAGACCTTTGCGCGTGCCCGCATCCAGTTCCGTCCCCGAAACGCGCCCGAGAATCAGTTCACCAATGGCGGTATCAAGGTCCACTGCTTATGCTTTCAGTTTTACCAGGCGGTAAAGATCGACTGGACGCTGGCGCCCCTTGACGGTAACCGGGCCCAGCGACTCGACTTCGTACTGAGTCTTGATCAGCTCGTAGGTGGTGCCGTCCATGACGATGTCGCCCGGCTGATCCGGTCCGATCAGTTTTTCCAGACGAAATGCCAGGTTGGCGGTGTCACCAAGCAAGGCCGGATTTGCTTTCGAAGATCCAAGAATGCCGGCAGCGACCGGACCGGTGGCCAGCGCCACGTCAACATGCAGCGGCCAATCCGGGAAAGGCCAGAAGTTCGGATTGCCAGCCAGTTCCACAACCATCTTCTTCATCTGCAAGGCGGTGTAGCAGGCTTGATATGCGCACATGTTGGTCTCGGCGCCAGGAGTGTCGTCGCCTTGCCAGTAAGCCATGATCGCATCGCCGGCGATTTTTTCCAGCTGACCGTGCTGCTTGCGAATCTCGCTGTTGAGCTGCTGAAACACTTTTTGTGCGCACGCCATCACCATATCCGGTTGGTCTGAGTACGCTTCCATCAAACTTGTGAAGGATCGAATGTCGCCGACTAGAATCGTCGCGTTAATTAGCTTGATGTGAAACTGAGTCTTTTCGTGCTCGTCGGTGTGCTGCACTACCATTCCATCGTCATCGCCGCTGATCGGTAAATTGACCAGCAAATCGATCGAAGCGATGGTGATGACATCACCATTTTTCAGCTTGTGGTCCTGTCCAGGCGACAACCAATCGCCATTCAGACGAGTGCCGTTCGTAGAACCCAGGTCACGAATCTTCCAGCCGTCCATATCGCGCAATTCTGCGTGGACGCCTGAGACTTCGGGAATCGGCAGCACAAGCTTACGCTGGCCTGAGCTGCTCGGCTTGCGGCCAATTTCAAGAACTTTGCCGTCTTCAAGCTCGACGAAGTAGGCTTCGGGCGTATCGGGATTAACGACGAGGTAACCTACTGCGCCGTTTTTCTTGTCTTCCATCCGGGTATCCGGTTTCTATCCTGAGTTCCTTGGGAATTATATCCGCTCAAAGGGCGTGGGGCCCTTCTTGAAACCAGGCTTCTAGAAACCGGTGTGTCCAGACCTGGTTACTTGCCGCCTGCAACCTTGGCAAGCGCCTGCTTGAGAACATCAACTTTATCCAGGCGCTCCCACGGCAACTCCAGGTCTGTTCGACCGAAGTGTCCGTAGGCTGCGACGCGCTGGTAGAAAGTACCACCGTTCACCTTCGGCAACTGGTTGAGGTCGAAGTGGTGAATGATCGCGGCTGGGCGCAAGTCGAAGATTTCGCTGACGGCGACTTCCAGGTCGTCATCGGCAACTTTGCCGGTGCCGAAAGTCGTGACGTTGACCGAAACCGGTCTTGCCATGCCGATGGCATAAGCAAGTTGAACCTCGCACTTCGATGCCAATCCGGCGCCGACGATGTTCTTCGCAACGTGACGGGCGGCATAAGCAGCGCTACGGTCGACTTTTGTTGGATCTTTGCCCGAGAAGGCGCCGCCCCCGTGGCGAGCGTAGCCGCCGTAGGTGTCGACGATGATCTTCCGTCCGGTGAGTCCGGCATCACCCTGCGGTCCGCCTACGACAAAGCGACCCGATGGGTTGATGTAGTACTTGGTGTTCTCATCCGGCTTCACGGACAGATCTTGGAAGGTCGGTGTGATCACATACTTCTTCAAGTCTTCCGCGATCCGTTCCTGAATCTTGTCGTTGTCGGAGATGCCGTCAATACTTGGTTCGTGTTGTGTTGAGATAACGATCGTGTCAACGCGAATCGGCTTGTCGCCTTCGTATTCGATAGTGACTTGCGACTTACCGTCTGGACGCAGATATTTCAAAATGCCAAGTTTGCGCACTTCTGACAGTTTGCGCACGATGCGGTTGGCCGCCGAAATCGGCAGCGGCATCAATTCGGGTGTTTCGTTGCAGGCGAAACCGAACATCATGCCCTGATCGCCGGCGCCGACTTTGTCGAATTCATCGGATGAGCCTTCGTCGCGGCGCTCAAGCGCGCTGCTGACACCGGCTGCGATATCTGGAGATTGTTTGTTGATGGCGCTGACCACACCGCAGGTGTGAGCATCGAAACCACCGCCCCGCTCGCCTTCATAACCGATGTTGGCGACGACGCGACGCACCAGCTCGGGCACATCGACGTAGGTCGTGGTTGTGATTTCACCGCTGACCACCACCAATCCGGTGGTCACCATACATTCGGCAGCGACTCTTCCTTTCGGGTCTTCGTTGAGAATTGCATCGAGAATGGCATCAGAAATCTGATCGCAAATCTTGTCCGGATGACCTTCGGTCACTGATTCCGAAGTAAACAAATAGCGGTGAGACACAGGAATTTCTCCTTTTGTACGGTGAGACCGCACACTTACACTGGACGCCTAAAAGCGCGGGCAAACGTGCATCGTACCATTTATCAATGACGCAGAATTAAACCGGCTCAACAAAAGGAGCGCTGAACGGCGAAAATGCGGGTTTTCGTCATTCGCGGCAATTGGGATGCAAGACCTTTGCCCGCTCGGCATGCGGCTTTCCACCGCTCTGCTCAAGAAACTTTCCAAATTGTTGCAAGAGAAAAACGATTTCACGGTCTCAAAATTGTTGGGATTTTGTTGGGAACATGGAGCAGGGTCGGGCGTCGACCTTAATAGCAGCGGCTGACTGCGGCGTGAAACCGCCGCGGACGCTTAATCGGTTCAGCGCGCTGCCACAGAGATGCCATTGATAGCTTCGATGGCGTGCCGCCTCGTGGGAGCATTTCCAATGCACAGTGCTAGGATATTAGCGCCTGAAACAGAGCCTCCGAAAGGCGGGCCACGACTGGTATCTCTGATGAAAGAGGAACGCATGGCAACTGCATATAGCCAAAAGAGCGACCGCGATTTAGTTCTTGCCTGCCAGCGGCGCGAGCCACAGGCTTTCGAAGAACTGGTGAAACGGCATCAACGGACCGTATATGCGTTGTTGTATCAATTGGCGCCTGAATGGCAGGACACGTCCGATCTTGCACAGGATGTGTTCATTCGCGTCTGGCGGTCCATTGGCAATTTGAGAAATCCGGGTGCTTTCCGCTCCTGGCTGACTCAGATAGTCACCAACCTCTTCTATGACGAACTGAGAAAGCGCCCGCGTCGCGTGCCCACCGTCTCTATGGACGAGGGTATCGACGACCCGGATTCTGAAGAAGGTGGCGGCGCCAGCCGCGACATCCCGGACTCGTCCATGCTGCCGGATGAGAGAATTTTAACCGATGAGCTTGCGGTTGTAATCCGTCAAGCCATGGCTAATTTGCCGGAACAGTTCAGAACAGCCATCGTCTTGAGAGAGTTGGAAGGACTGAGTTACGAAGAAATTGCGGTCCTTACCAAGACGGAAATGGGAACCGTCAAATCTCGCATTGCGCGAGCCCGCTCGAAACTCCAAGAAATTCTCACTCCGTACCTGCAAGGTCAGGGTACGCAACGAGGGGTCACGGACTGATCATGGCAATGTCCTGTACAGATTTAAAAGAAGAACTGTCGCCCTACGTAGACGGTGAACTTGATGAGACGACGCAGTTTGCAGTGCGCAAGCACCTCGAAGCCTGCTCGCCGTGTCAACAGTTTCACGATGATATGCGCGGCGTCGGTGTGTTGCTCACCAAGGTGCACACCAATGTAATCGAGAACGCCCCGGACATCTGGGCGAGCATCTCCAGCAAGATGCCTGACGTTTGCGAATGCGTCCAGGACGATCTGTCCGCCTATCTCGACGGCGAACTTCTGCCTTCCTCGAAAGAAGGAGTGACGCTGCACATGGAGACGTGCGCTGTCTGCCTCGAGAAATTCAATGAGTTGAGCCGCGTCAACGGTGTGCTCTCCAAAGGTCTCGAATTGCCGGCGGACTTCCAGCTCGATCTCTGGTCGAACATCAAGCAACGTCTCGATGACGATTGCGTGCTGATTCGCGAAGAGCTTTCCGCCTTCGTCGACAAGGAAGTCACCATTCTGCGCCACCGCGCCATCACCTCGCACCTGACTGAGTGCGGCGAGTGCTGCACGGTCTTCAACGGACTGGCCGAAACCGGCGACCTTCTGCGCGCCAACTACCAACCGGAAATTCCAGACGACTTTGATCTCTGGCCTGCAATTCAAATGAAAATGAATGTGGTGCCAATCACTGCCGCCAAAGAAAAACGGGCCGGTGCTCCTGCCTCGCGGCGCTTGCTGGTTGCTGCTGCGGTTGTCGTAGCAGGCATCCTGGCTTCGCTGGGACTCTTCGCTAACATGCATCCGCAATCGCAGCTAAATCCGGTGACTGCGGAAGCCTACTTGATCGATTCCTCGTTAAATGAACCATCTGATGTTGCTGAATCCTTCGCGTACGACAATCAATAACCTGAGTAAAACTCTGGTCACGGCTGCCGTGGTTACGACCACGGCTTTGCCCGTCTATGCCGATGATCCCGGTGCCGCCGGCGCCTCCGCCATCAACTGGAGTCGCCTCAATCTGACGGCGCAGCAGCAAACTCAGATTCAAGCTCTGGAAGAAGAGTGGTCGGTGAAATACATGCGCCTCCAACCGCAGATTGTTGAGGGCAAGAAGAAACTGCAAAAGCTTTTTGCAGACCCGAAAGCCGATCCCTTAGAGATCATGAACACTCATCAAACAGTGATGCGCTTGACCGAGGAATTGCGTACGGCAGCGACTGCCAATCACTTGAAGAAACGCGCCATTCTCACACCGCCACAGCGCAAGCAGTACGAGATGATGCTGCAAACAATGCTCGTCGAACGCCAGCGCAGCAACCTCGGCAGCGGCAGCTCCGGTCAATCCGGACTGATGGACATGATTCAAAAGGCCCGCTGGGCAATCGGCGGACAGCCAAAGCCGGCCGGCGACGCCAAACCGCAAAACGTCTCAGCTCCCGCACCATAACATCATAGCGAGCCGATCCGTTGTCACCATATTTAGTGGCAGCGGATTTTGTCACGGTTGTGCTTGGTTGGTTTCTTCCCTCTCGGTGGAATGTAAAGCCCGCTGGGGATAACTGCGTGCGCAGGAACAGACGGGGCTTTCGGGCGTCGATCTATTCGTAAGGTAGTTTGATGAGCTGCTAGTTATGAATCGTTCTCAGTTAAGTAAGAAACCTATTTTGTTTATGACACTAGCAGTGGTGACAGCGACTCTGGCTATGCCTGCGCAGGCGCAAAACTGCCCGGCCCCATGCCGCGATCCCTATGCCCAGATGCAGCTCAGCCCGCAGCAGCGCCAGCGAATTCAGGGCTACCAGCAGCAGTGGAACGAGCAGTACTCGCAATTGCAACCGCAACTGAGAGCGCAACAGCAACGGCTGGTTTCTCTGTTGTCCAATCCTCAGAGCGACGCGTTGGAGATTTCTCAAACGCAGCAACGCATTTCTTCGTTGCAGCAGCAATTGAGCACCCAGGCGACTATGAATATTTTGCAAAAACGCCGCATCCTCAACGACCAGCAACGTCAGCAATTGCGCCAAAACATGACCGGGATGCTGGGGAATAGACCGCGCCCCAGCGCCCCCAGAGGCTTTAGGAGCTTCTAAGCTCCTGTAAACACGATTACGTCCCTCCAAGGCAAGGAATTGTCTGTAGATGCGAGAATACGCATTACAGTCACATTTCCTTCAGCGCGTGAGGATGCATCTCGTGGGCAAGTCAAAGCCAGTCGACGCCAGTTCCGGTCAGCAGCGGATGGCCTCTAAAAAGGTCAAAGGTTCAGGTACGGGCAAGGTTGAGTTGCCGACTGCAACCGAGAGCAATGCAGCCGCCGACTCGAAAGCGCAGATGCTCTGCACCGCGTTGATGATCGTGTTCGGCATTATGGTGCTGGCAGGTGTTGGCTTCTCGCTGGCGCAGCTTTATCAATCGATAGTCGTGAAGGCGGATGTGCTGGGCATCTTCTTCGGTGCCGCCGGATTGATCGTCTCTGTCTTGTTGGGACGGGCGCTTCTCTGGTTGACCTTCTTGTTGCCGATTCTCTACGCTTCCAAAATGAACGCCTGGAAGGCAGAGGAAGCGCTTTCGAAGAAAGCTCTCGGACTGCGAAAAGTCATTCCGACCGCCGGCTCGACCGCCGCAGTCATGCTCATGCAAGGCTATATCAAGCGTGGCGACTTCGACCAAGCGCTGGCTTTCGGCGAAGAGCAGTTTCAGCAGAACGAGAACGACAAGAAATATCTCCAGGCTCTGGCGCCGGTTTTCTCCGGTGTCGCTCTCGCTTGCCAGACCAAGGCTAACTGGAAGGATTCTATTACCTGGAACGAGCGTGCCATCACCGCCTTTGAAGGCATCCAGACTGAGATGACTGCCAAGAAAGGTCTGCTCCAGCGCTTCGCTGCGCAGCAAGACGCGCAGGTCTCCGGTAGCGTCAAAACTCAGCTCGCTCTTTCCACCTTCAGCAATGCCAACAGCTATTTCAATCTGCGCAACTTCCGCACGGCGAAAGAACTGTACAAGAAAGCAATCGATCTCACAATGCAAGCACCAGACTCGCCTGAAAAGGCAGAGATCATGCGGGTATCCAAAGAACAGCTGACACGCCTCAAGCACCAGTAGGAGCATGAGCATGCCGGAAGAAGAGGCGCAGACGGAACCGAAAGCAAGCAAAGGCGGCCGGAAGAAGCTGATTCGCTTTCCGATCTTCTTGACCGCCCTCGCTCTTACTGGTGGGATCCTGTGGGTCAATCACTGGATTGATACGGATATGATTCCTACGAATCAGCAGGATGAAGAGGATTGGTCTCGGCGGGTTGCCAAAATGTCTCCAGCAGAGGCGAACCTGCTGCAACTCAGGCTGCAACTGAGGGAAGCGCGAGATAATCGGTTCAGTCCGGAGTCGGCAGGAAACACTCGCGCCGTTCTGGGATTGTTTTTCCTCTCCCGGGGCGATGTGCCAACGGCGATCAAAACCCTGGAACCAGCTGCGGACCAGTATTTCAAGTCAACAGACCACACTTCCATGGAAATCGCCATACGACAGGACGTTCCGCATAACTTTGCCGGCATGAGGCGCACCTCGGTTGCGGACATGTATATCGCTCCGTCCGAATGGCGTTGGAAGCGGCTGTGTAAGCTATATCTGGGTGAGAAACAGTACGACAAAGCCGCTCAGCTGATGGACAAAATCTTGATAGAGTCCGGCAGCGACAGAGAAGTGTCCAGTGGCGATGTGGTGGCACTCCATGAGCTCGCGTTGGAAGTCTATACCAGCGCGGGACAGAAGGCGAAAGCCGAAGCCGAGCAAAAGGTGCTGAAGACCTCTGGCTGGATCCCGCGCAATTGCTCCATTACGCAGAATGTCGAGCAAGCGCATGCCGACTTGCGGACCCAGACCTTTCAGTATGGACTCAGTCTGATGCATCGCGGTCGCGGTCAGGAAGCGGCTGATGTCTTCAAAAAGATTGCCTACGACGAGTATTCCCTCAAACATCGCACCGACGATCCGGATTTCCTGGCGTCGACACACATGATGATCCCGGTAGCACTGGTGTCGGTGCAGCATTGGGACGAAGCGCAGAGATATTTTCCGAGAGCGCTCAGACTCGCAGAGAAACAGGGCATCACCTTCGACATAGACGCACGAACACCATTGTGGCGCGCTTACGCGACGCTTTTGCAGCATCAGGGAAAGGCATCTGAGGCCGAAAAGTATCTGGATAAGATAAGGAAGCAGCCGGAGTTTCCCATCGACGTTGAGTTCATTAGCGCCGATCAGCCGGTGCCAATGACACCACCCGATTCTCCTGTGAATGCGCTACCGGCTCCCACCCCATCCAAGTTCGACGACGCAGATCTGTACGCTCCAGAGCCCGCCAAGTGAACCATGTGCGCGTGAGCCACTCGTTAACGGCAACCTAGTGTTCCCACCAGATTGGAACCTCATTTTGAACGCAAAAAATCAACTCGCTGCTGAGGTGTTTGAGTTTCTCGATGTAGCCTTTGGCTGCCTGCACAGATTGCATGTGCTCACCATAGCAAGGTGAAAAGATTAGCGGTCTGAAGGTGGCTTCTGCATCAGCAACTAACTGCTTGAGGAGTGCATTTGGATCGATGACTTTTTTGGTCACGATGTCATCCGCGACCAAAGAGCCTATGCGGCATTTTTGGAGCATCAGGGCAAATCTTTGGAGTCCAAGCAATATGTGCGTAAAGCTGAAGTCGCAGCGAGCGCTCCGCAAGAGGATGTTGTTTTTTATGAGGAGACCGGGAAGACGGAAGGTCCGCCGCCGCCAGACTACGACGACAACGATCTCTATCCGCCCGAATTGCTGAAATGACAGGCACCGAATATGGTGCGGCTAACGGGTTCTCGTCTGCCTGAACATCATATCCAAATCAAGCTGCGAAACTTTCCGCCACTCGCCAGGCGCCAGTCCCATGGACCAAAGATTCAGTTGACCGATCTGGACGCGGAACAGTCTCAAGGTGGGGTTCCCCACTGCGGCAGTCATTTTGCGCACCTGGCGGTTTCTTCCCTCGGTCAATGTCAGCTCGATCCACGCAGTCGGAATGTTGGCGCGATAGCGAATCGGTTTCTCCCTCTCTGGAAGCTCCTGCGGCAGCGGATCGAGCAATCGCGCGCGTGCCGGCGCCGTGCGTTTCCCTTCGATCATCACTCCGCGTTCCAGATGGTTCAGTGCCGCTTTGGCGGGGATATTCTCCACTTGGACCCAGTAGCGGCGCTCGTGCGCGTGAGCCGGGTCCAGCAACAACTGGTTGAGCCGGTTGTCGTCAGTCAGGAGCAGCATCCCCTCGCTGTCATAGTCAAGCCGACCGACCGGATAGACACCCTGCGGAAACCCGAACTCCGCCAGTGTTCGCTTATCTGACCCCTCAGGCTTGGTAAACTGCGTGAGCACTGCGTAAGGCTTGTTGAAAACGATGTATGCGCGGTCGCCACGGGCGGCAAACTCGTGGCTGGACTTTAACGATTTTCGCGGATCGGGCACGGAGGAAGGTCCTCGCGAAGCTTGGAACGGTATAATGACGCGCTACATTCGACGCAACTGGCTGGAGGGCAAGTAAATGGCTGACAAGCGATTGGCTGGAACGCGGTTCCTAATGGTAATTGCTCAGAGCGATTTCCGAGATGAAGAATTGCTCGAACCTAAGCAAGTTCTTGAAGCAGAGGGCGCGCAAGTAACTGTCGCTTCAACGAAAGGCGGCGAAGCGACGGGCATGCTCGGTGCCAAAGTAACTCCGGATACTACTCTCGATGCCGTCAACTCTGGCGATTTCAAAGGTATTTCGGTGGTTGGTGGCATGGGTTCGCCGGAGTTCCTCTGGACCAATGCTACCTTGCACAAGCTGGTACAAGAATTCTATCGCGATCAAAAAGTGGTGGCAGCCATTTGCCTGTCCGGTGCCGCGTTGGCTAAAGCTGGTGTATTGCAGAACCGCAAAGCCACAGTCTGGGAAATGCCGGAGTCTGTCGCGGCGCTGGAAGAAGGAAAAGCCACATTCGTGAAAGAGCCGGTAGTTCAGGACGGTCACGTGATCACAGCTAATGGACCGGAAGCGGCGACCGAATACGGCAAGAAGATCGTCGAGCAATTGGCGAAGGTCGCAGTCAAGTAAGCAAACACAGGAAACATCATGATCAAAGAAAAGCTCGGGGAGCTGGTTGAACAGGCGCTGTCCAAGGCAATTGGCAGCGGTAAGCTGGGAGCGCTGGAAAGCGTCGATGTGCCGGTCGTCATCGAACGGCCGCGCCTCCCCGAGCACGGTGACTTTGCTTGCGGCAGTGCCATGAAACTGGCCGGTAAGGCGAAGATGCCGCCGATCAAAATCGCTGAAGCTATTCGTGCGGAACTCATTCCTGATGCCGATCATGTGGCGAAATTGGAAGTGGCGCCGCCTGGTTTCATCAACTTCAGATTGCAGCAAAACATTCTGGCAGAAACTCTGAACGCGATTCATCAGCAAGGCGAGAACTTCGGTCGCAGCAAATGGGGTGTCGGTAAGCGCATCAACATCGAATATGTCTCTGCCAATCCCACCGGTGATTTGCACATCGGACACGCTCGGGGCGCGGTTTTCGGCAGCTGCCTGGCGAATCTGTTCAGATTTGCTGGTGCCGACGTCGAAGAGGAGTTCTATATAAATGATGCCGGTGAACAAATAGCGCAATTAGGAAGAAACGTCTGGGCGATCTATCAAAGACTGCAAGGCAAGGAAGTTCCTTATCCGGAAGGAACCTATCCGGAAGAGATGCTTCAGGACTTCGTCAAAACCATAGTGGATCGCGATGGCGACAAGTATCTTGCGCTGACTGATGCCGAGGGACCGCAAAAACTTGGGGATCTGACCAAGCAAGTGATTCTCGATATTCAGCGCGATCTGCTGCACAAAATGGGTATCGAGTTCAAACGCTGGTTCTCCGAAAAGACGCTCCATGCCAGCGGCGCGGTGCCCGCAGTGATCGATAAATTCAGAGAGCAGGGCACCGCATACGATGCCGATGGCGCAGTCTGGCTGAAAGCTAAACAGCTCGGGGACGAGCGCGACCGCGTGTTGCAGAAGAGCGCTGCGCAAGGCGCTAATTACACATATCTGGCTGCCGATGCGGCTTACCACCTGGATAAGTTCAAGCGCGGTTACGACCTGTGCATCAACATCTGGGGCGCCGATCACCACGGACAGGTTCCGGGACTGAAAGGCTCAATGGCCGCCCTGGGAGAAGACCCGAATCGCCTGGAAGTGATTCTCACTCAGATCGTCAATCTGCAACGCGACGGACAGCTGGTGCGCATGTCCAAGCGCAAAGGCACGGTTGTTACGCTCGAGGAGCTGGTGGACGAAGTCGGCGTCGACGCTGTTCGCTATTACCTCGGCGAATCGAGTCCGCAGAACCCGATCAGTTTTGATCTCGAGCTGGCGAAGAAGACCAGTCGGGAAAATCCGGCCTTCTACATTCAATATGCACACGCACGCTGCGCATCGATATTACGTCGCGCGCTGGAAAGCGGCGTCGATCCCGAATCAGGCAACCAACAACAGGCACCCGTCAGCGAAGCCGACTGGAAGAAGTATCTGGACGAGTACAAACAGTCATCTCAGGTATTCGTGCCGCTGTTCGACGAAGACCCAGCCGTTTTCGCTCATCAGAAGGCGCTGGTAATGCGGCTCGATTCGTTTCCTGAAGAAGTGGAAGAAGCGGCTCAAACCCGCACCCCTGGGCGCATTGCCAGGTACGCATATGATGTTGCCAACGACCTGCAGAAATTCTATGAGGTTTCGCGGGTGATCACGGACCAACCGGCTGTCACTAAAGCCAGGCTGGGATTAATCGTGGCGACCCGGCAAGTGCTGGCGAACGCACTTGCCATAATCGGGGTTTCGGCGCCCGACCGGATGTGAGAAACGTGCGCTAAGCATCTGGGTTTCGATCGTCAAAACTGGCTCTGCATCAGCGTCGCAATATAGCTTGAAGATATGCGACGGCGTGCTCGCGGAAACTCTAATTAACTAAGGGATAACCTTTACGATCGGTTCCACTTTAGATTAAGAGGGCTATCATATTTAACAGGTCAACTTACTGCATCGAGCGTCTTGGCGGAAGGACGAGTTCTCGGGGCGTGTATTTTGGCGCGCGCAATACAGGCCACGACGCTGGGGGCACTGCTTAGTGAATACACAACAACGCGATTACATCTGGAATAGTTTCTTGACGGCAAACGAGGCTTTTCACGAAGGCCGCTACAGCAAAGCAGGACGTTTGTTCAAGGAAGTATTGCAGGAATCGGCGGAGTTCGGAGAACTGGACCCCCGGTTGGATGGTAGCGCGTGTTCACTGGCCGAGACGTATTGCCGACAGGGAGCGTTCTCAGATGCTGCCGCTCTCTATCGAGCAGTCTGCGCGGTGCGCAGAAAAATTCTCGGACCTAAACATCCTCAGGTATTGGAAGCTGAGCGTAAGCTGGCCGACGCACTCTGGCAGGTTGGTTGCCTGACTCCTGGCGTGTTAGCGCGTCAAAACTGAAGTCTTTGTTGCACTCGCTTACATCTCTTCTGTAAACGGAACTCGTCTTCTGCGGGCTCGTCTTCTGGTCTATACAGATTGGGAGTCGAATGATGGGCACGTCGAATTACATTCCCAGAGAAGGTGAAATGAACGTATCGCTGGACGCGCTCGCGCTTGATCTACGGCGCATGCTGTCGGTTCAGTTCAGAGAATTCATTCACCACATTGAAGATCACGAGGTCGAGCCGGTACTTGAAACCAATCCGGGCGTCGTGCATTTTCTCGAGCGCTGCTGGGTGCAAGCGGCGTAGCAGAACAACATCAAGCTGCAGAACCAACATCAAGGAAACTACTGAGATTAATCCGGTAGTTTCCTCTTAGTATCGGATAGACATTTTGTTGATAATATAGGCGCGCCTCACGTGGCTTTTTGCTGTGCCCAACTTACTTATCGCGCCCACTGCCTTTAAAGGCACGTTCTCGCCGCTTACCGTGGCTAACGCCATGTTGCAAGGGGCGCGCGATTCCCGGCGAGCTCTGTCCTGCCGCATTGTGCCACTGGCTGATGGCGGGGATGGCACTATCGAGACTCTCAATCATGTTCTCGGTGGCGCACTGCACCCGGTAGATGTGACCGGCCCGATCGCTAAGCGTGTGTCGGCGCCCTGGCTCAAGTTGGGTGATACCGGAGTCGTTGAACTGGCTGGCGCTTGCGGTATCGCTCATCTGCAGGGACACCTCGAGCCGATGCGCGCCCACACTTATGGGCTGGGCGAATTGATGAGACATTGCATTCACAGCGGTGTCCATAAGGTCTTCGTAGCGGTCGGCGGCAGTGCCTCCACTGATGGTGGCATGGGTGCGTTGCAGGCATTGCGTGCGGAATTCCATGGTGAGAGCGGCGAGCCGATCATCGAACGCGGCGGGGCGGCACTCAATCGCGTTGCCTACGCCAACGTGACCGGCTGCGAGCGGCTGGTCAAAGATGTGCAGGTCACTATCGTCACCGATGTCACCAACCCTCTTTTGGGACCGCAGGGTGCAGCACGCATATTTGCTCCGCAGAAGGGCGCCTCGCCTGAAGAAGTAGACTTGCTGGAGCACGGACTTGAGCGATTTGCGGACGTGATGGAAGCCACCACCAGGCGCCACTGGCGCGACCTCAAGGGCGCCGGTGCGGCCGGCGGCACGGCTTACGGATTGGCGGTGGCACTGGATTCCAAAATAGTCCCCGGGTTCGAATGGCTGGCCAATTTGCTCAAACTCGACGAACATTTGGAGTGGGCAGACATGGTGATCTCCGGCGAAGGACGCTTCGATAGCCAGTCGCTGCAAGGCAAAGTGCTCGGTTCACTGATCGATCGGTGTGTGCACTGGGAGAAACCTCTTACGGTTGTCACGGGTTCAATAGATGAATCGGTGGCGGTACCCTATGGTGTGCAAGTCGTTTGTGTCGAATCCGACCGGGCCAGCGAATACGACATCGCCCGCGCCGTCGAGGCTTCGCTCACAACTCAGGTAGCTGGGTGATCAGAGTCTGAAATATCGAGGTGATACTTGGGGCTTCCCGATCAGCAACGTCGCTTTCCATTAGCCGTTTCGGATCTCTGGCGCTGGGACGGCAGCATAGATCGCGGTCCGTATATCTTTTACGGCGTCACCCTCAGTGGTATCAAATACGGTATTGATTCGTTCGTTTCCTGGACTTTCTTTCACAAGCCCTGGTCGTTTCTCAATTACATAATGCCGGGGCAGTCGCTCGACTTGCTGGCATTGCAGCCGCAGGAAATCACCTATTTGCTGGCCATGATTTCGCTGGCGTTGCCTTTCATCTGGACGGGCACCACGCTGACGCTGCGCCGCTTAAGAGGAGCGGGGTTGCCTCCCTGGTTGGTTAAGCTCTTTTTTGTGCCGGTCGTCAATTTCATTATGTTCTTGACGCTGTGCGTGATGCCGACTCAGGAAGAACCTGGAATCAAACTCATCTCCGAGGACGATCGCTCGGCATTGGCAAAAGTGGAGCAAGAAGAGATCGACGGCAAGAAACAGCAGGGGGTGGCAGCGTCGGCAGCGCAGAAACCGCTTCCCGTCGTCTACTCCAAGGAAGACCGCTCGCGGAGCGCACTGTTTGCTATCTGTTCGACTGTGCCGATTGCTTCGCTCGCTCTCTGGTTCGGCACGATTTATTTGCAGGGTTATGGCTGGTGGTTGTTCATCGCCCTGCCTTTTGCCATGGGCATGGCACCGGCATATCTCTACGGCAAAGAATATCCGCGCCCATTTAAAGAATGCGCGCTTGTCTCGATGGCGGCGGTCACCCTCTTCGGCGTCGCAATTTTCTTTTATGCCTGGGAGGGTGCCATATGCCTTTTGATGGCGGCACCCATTGGTTATGCCATCGCCATGATCGGCTGCTGGCTGGGCTGGAGCATCCAGCGGCGACCGCTGCCGGCGCGCGAGCAAAAGCTGATTATGTCGCTGATTCTGCTGGTCGTGCCTGTGCTGATGGGTGCCGAGTACGCGGAAAAACCGGAGCCGCCACTATGCGCGGTGACAACCACAATTACCGTGCCGGCGCCGCCGGATAAGGTCTGGCCAAACATCATTGCCTTCCCAGAGTTGAAGCCGCCCGACGAGCCGATTTTCTACTCTGGCATTGCCTATCCCGTCGGTGCCACCATCAACGGCAGGGGCGCGGGCGCCGTCCGCAAGTGCCGTTTTTCCACCGGCGCTTTCATAGAACCGATCACTGTCTGGCAGGAGCCAAATCTGCTGAAGTTCTCCGTGATCGCCCAGCCGCCGCCGATGCGCGAATTCAGCTGGCGCCATGAAATCCAACCGGCCCATTTGCACGGCTATCTAAAAATACATGGCGGGCAATTCCAACTAACACCGGTTGTTCAACCCGACGGATCTGTGTTCACAGAAATCCGCGGCACCACCTGGTACCAAAACCAGATGTTCCCGGCGTCTTACTGGCGGTTCTGGACAGACTACATCATGCACGAGATTCACTCGCGCGTGCTTCGACACATCAAGTCAGTGACCGTTACTGAGGGTTCTTCTTAAGGAAGGAGAGATCCATCGACTGGCTGACTACCGAGTTAGCGGCTGGAACCGGCTGCGGCGGTGCGGCTTGTGGCGCGGCAGCGCCCTGAATTCCGCCTTGCAGGCTGTGAGCCGAACCGGCTGCTGACGGCATGGTGGCAGCAGCGGCTGCACCGGAACCGAATTGCTGTTGTACCGGCGCCATATTTTGTGGCGTGGCGACATCGTAAGGAATGGAGCCGGTCTGTGCCGCAGGCATCGTTTGCATGCCGGCGTCTTGCATGCCCCAGTTGCCTGCAGCTTGTGGTGCCGGACCGCTCATCGGTTCGAGACCACCACCGCTGGGTTGAGCATAACCACCCTGGCTGTATCCTTGTTGCGGCGCTGCCCAATCGGCTTGCGGTGCGCCTGGTTGCATTCCTTGCTGCATGCCTTGCATCGGTTGAATACCGACGTTGTTGGAGACCGGTGCCACTTGCGACAAGGCCGGTTGCATGACGCCATTGGCGGCGGTGCCCATCGGCACTTGTGCCAGTCCGGCGTTGATGCCCGTGGTGCCGCCGGCCGATGCCACTGCTTGCACTTGCGAGCCGGGGATAGTCAGTTGTTGTCCGGGCAGGATCAAGCGCGGGTTGGCGCCGATGACGTCGCTGTTGGCGCGATAAAGTTCGCCCCAGCGCGAGCCGTCGCCCAGATGTTTTTGCGAGAGATCCCAGAGGTTGTCGCCTGGTTGAACTGTGATTTGCTTGCCGGCATCGGCGACAGTGTTCATTGCGCCGTCGGCGCCTGGCAATTTCAGTTCGGTACCCGAGAAAATCAAATCAGGATTTTGACCGATCACATCGGAGTTCAATTTGTAGATTTCAGTCCAGCGCGAAGGATCGCCGAGCTGTTTCTCAGCGATGTCCCACAGGCAGTCGCCATGTTGAACGACGTAGTTGCCGCCCGGCTGATCTGTGACTGCCGGAGCTTGTGTGGCATCGGTTTGCTGAGCTTGCATCGCATCTGACTGAGACGCGTCCGGCTGAGCGGGTTGCGATTGGGCCAGTTGCTTGTGCTCGATGTTGACGTGCTTCGGTGCTGCCGCAGGCGCGTGATGTTTCACATCGAGATGCGATGTGGCTGGATGTTTGAACGACTGCAATGGATGCCCTTGACCGGCGTGCGGAATCTGTCCGATCTTCGCGGCTTGAGCCGGTTGTGCCAGGTTGGTGACAGGCGCTGCGTGGTGTCCGGGCGGTGGCATCGAAACTCCGGACGAACTGCCGATCGGTTGATGTCCACCGGGAGCCAGCTTGTTCAAGCTGCCGCCGGATTGTTTGATAGTGTCGAAAGAAAGCTGTTTGGCGCGCAACGGAGTCATGCCGGCGCCGTCGCCCATGCCCATGTTGTTGCCGCCCATGCCCGGGCTGCCGGCTGTGGATGCCGATGGGCTGAAGCCGCCCATGGGTACGCCGCCGGTGGTGTCGTAAGCAATCAGTTGTTTGCCGCCTAAGGTATCGCTGACGCCACCGGACGGTCCGAGACCGGAGGTGTCGGCAGCTTGCTGCGGTTGACCCATTGTGTAACCGACATCGGTCGCCGGCGCTTGCGCCACTTGCGAGACCTCGGTTCCGAACGGTGAGCCATTGACGTTGAGAGCGGACGCCGGAACATTGCCGGTTGCCTGCGGCACCGCATTTGATATCGTCGTCGCCGGTACGTTGGTCGCCGAAGATGCAACGGCTGTCTGCGAACGCATCGCGCCGGTCATCTGATCGGTGAAAAGACGCTGGCTGCCTGCCAGGTGTGCAGTGACGCCATTGCTGGAAAGCCCTGGTCCCGAAAGCGTGCCGTCGATGCCATGCACGGAGCCGCCGGCAGAGCCGACGCCTTCGAATTGCGGTTTATGCAGATCGAGGTGTCCGGAGACGTTGAGCGAATTGCTGTTTATATGATTGAAGGAAGTTGCCGTTATGCCGGTGCTGCCGCCGTGCAACATCTGAGCATCGGCTATCGTATGCAAATTGGCATGCATGCCCAAATTGCTGAAGATGGGAGCATGTCCCGGCAAGAGCGAGAGGCTGATCGGGAAATGTCCGCTGGGGATGGCATGGAACGAAGAAGTAAGTTGTCCCGGCAGAGTATGAGCCAACCCAATTACATTGTTGGCGGCGCTGCCGAACGAATTCCATAGATTAGTTGGATTGAAGAGTTCGACCAGATTGCCCGGCATGAAGAAAGCGCCCAACACTTCAAAGAACGAATTGGCGAGACCGGTAAACCCAGGCATCCGCATTATTAATTGAATCATCGGCGAGATGGCCGCTTCGCTGGCACCAGCGGCACCGGCCAGTGAGGCGGCCAGAGTCGAACCGCCGCCGCCTGCCGCCGACAGAACCGCGGTTTCGGCGCCCGGAAGTGGACCTGCCGGCACGACTGGAGCGACCGCTGCTGCTTCGACGCCGGTGACTGCCGGCATCTGGGCGACCATAGCCTGGTTTCCTACCGGCTGGAATATCTGATGAGATGCGCCGATATCGGAGGGACCGGAAAGATGAGATTGCGCTTCGATATTAAGACCGTTGGCTTCCGCGGGCGCAGCACCGGCACTTTGGGACATTTCGGCGCCGGCTGGGGTTGGTTCTGATGGGCGGAAGAGGGACACGGTTTTTTCGATACCTTGCAAAGGGTGGAAAGTCTCCCCAATTTAGCGGTTGGAAATGCCCGAGTCAAACGATTCATGGGAATCTTCCCACCTTGAGATCATGGGGAAATTCCCACGTTCACGTCCAAAGACATCTAAATTGTGATCGATAACGTATACCCGAGACGGTATTGCAATGAGGTCACGGCAAAACGGTAAAATTGAGGGCTGTAAAACGCTGAGGATGCTCATGAGAACACGGCCTATCTTGGTGCTCACACTGGCGGCGTTGACCGCCTCGCTCTCATCGCTGGCTCAGCCGGGCGGTGATGGGCTGAAAGCCGCAACAGTGGGCTCTCCCGGCTCTCAAATTCCCGCCTCCCCGGCGCCGTCCGTGACCGTCGAGCCGGTCGCACCTCCCCTATTTTCGCCACCGCTGGCGCAAGCAGTGGCTGTCTACCGGGCCAACCCGCAATCACAGACGTTTGGCGAGGTATTGCGCATTCTGAAAGCGATTCTGGTCAGCGGACCCGGTCAGCACGCCTCATCGCAGGCGATTATCAAAGCCAATCCCGCTCTGGCTGAGCTTGGTCCAAAGGTGGTCGATGCGGTTGAAGGGCGTATCTGGACCTTCAACAAGGTTACTCACGACAACGAAGCCCTGGTTCAGTGGTTCGAGGTCAAGTCGCAAACAGTGCGTGTGCGCCGCAAGATGGTGACCACCCACTCGGTGACCACGCATTTTGAAGGGCTGCGTCTGCCTTCCGGCGTGATTCTGCGCGAAGCCCGCGTAATCGGCTCGCCTAAGCAGCTGATTCTCTCCGGAGAGAGGCAAGGAGCGCTGTTCTTGCGCTCATACACACTGCAGGAAGGCGGCGGCTGGCGCGAAGAAGAGGGACGGTTCGCCACGATTCCATCGTTTCTCACCGACAACGTGTCCGGCAAAGTCACGTTCAAGGGCGCCGACCTGGTTTTCGTGGTTGCTCGCATGCCGCAGAAACAAACGCCAGGCGCACCCAATCTGCCCGAAGCCGATTCCTCGACCTACAAGTTCTGGCTGCATTACGTCGATGGAAAATATGCCGTCTACGCAAGAGTGCCCAGTGAAGAGCAGTACGCAGTCGTCTACTCCTTCTTGCAGGCCATGCAAAATGGTCAGCTTGAGCTGGCCAAGAACTTTCTCGCCGATCCCAAGCTCGTCAGTCTGCCGAAGTATGTGGGTCTGACCCGCCCGCCGAGCCAGACTTATAAGGTTGTCGAAATGGCTGTGCCACCGGCCGGACTGCACAGATACCGGCTGGTCACCTTCGGCAAGAACGACGTCATCTTCGATGTTGGCAGCGTCAGAGGGCGCACAGTTATCAAAAGCATCTTCTTCGCGCCGGCCGACTCCTATCTGCGCGAAATGAAGCAATATCTGGCTAATTACGACAAGATTGCGCCGCCCGTGGCCCCGGCTCCCGACAAAGAAGCCGATCACGCGAAATAGGGTTAAACACGCGGATGGCAGGCGATTGAAGGGAATATAATTCCTGTATAGAGCGTTTGGCGGTTTGCTCGTTGACCAACCTGTCCTCACAGCAGCCTAATTCCGACGTCGGTTCACCGATCGACGAAAACGACGGCTTGGCCGAGAGCTCATCCAAAGAGAGCGGTACTTACTACCCGCCCAATCTGTCCTACCGGACGTACTCGTACCGCGAAAATCTCTTTGCTGAGTTCGACCGTCTGGTGGCCGAAAACAAGCGCTTCGACGGGCTGATTATCGATGTCAGCCAGACTGGCTTTACCTTGCCCATTGACGCGCTGATCAAGTTCCACGGCTACGGTAAGCGGCTTCTGAAGCCGCAGGCCGTCATGCTCTTCATCAAGGCCGATGGCGCCATCACCCTCACCAAAGACGATCCGGGCGGCGGACTGACGCTCAATGTCTACGACAGCCCGTTCGGAATATTTGCGCGTTACCCGATGCTCGCCGATTATGTCTGTGCCACCGTATCTGGTATCGACCGTCGCCGTCTGCGTGGCGGCGGCAGCACGCTCGCTAATCACATTCTTTACACATCAACTCCTGTTTTGACCGCTCGCGGCGTCGAAATGAAACTGTCTTTCGACGTGCCCGCACCGCAAAACTGGCTGTTGCAATTGATTGATGACTACTCGACGACCGAAGCCATTATTCGCGCCATGGAAGCCAGACATCATGTGGCTTCCGATGAAACTTTGCGTATGCTGCAAGAACTGGAAGGCGATGGTGTCATCTATCCGATTTTCTCGCGCATCCAATTTTTGGCCAATTGCTATCACAATCGCAAGCCGTTTCGTCTGGGGCGCTATATGGTGGCAGCCGGACTGGTGACGCCGTCACAGCTGGAAGAGCTGCTGGAGCTGCAGCAAGATGAAGGCTGGGGAAGAAACCAGAAAACGTTCCTCGGACTTCTGGCTGTGCGCCGCGGTTATATCAACATGCGCGAGCTGGAGGTATTGCTGCACGATCAGTATCTCTACGGCGGCTATCACAAGACAGCGGAAGGCGAAAACGAAGAAACGCGCAAACAGACGATCGAATCGATGCGCGATTCGATGATCGGCAGCCTCGGTGCCATCGATAGCGCCGGTCTTCTGCAGTCTTTTGCCACCGCCAAGAAAACCGGACTGCTGACCGTCGAAAACCGCGACAAAGCGGTCGTGGTGCAGTTCGAAGACGGCAAAGCTACCAACGCCAAACTGGGCAAGTTGAGCGGCTATTTCGCGCTGGTGGAATTTCTCGTCACTTGGACGGAAGGCATTTTCGTGTTTCGTGACAAAGGCAACACCAAAGATTTCGATCAAAACTCCAAGCTGAACAACGTTCTGGAGAAGATCCTGCTGGACGCGGCGCTGGCTCAGGATAATACCGCCACCATTATCAATGCCCTGCCGGGCGGACGGAACGTCATATTGGAGCGCGTCTGGAATTTCGATCAACTGTTTCTGGAGGTGCGCCATGAGCCGGCCAAGTATTTCGATGACACACCTATCCCCGACGAAGACAAGCCGCGGGTGCTGCGCATAGCGCAAATGGTAGATGGGTTGACGACGCTGGATGAAGTGATCAAACAAGCTGACGACTGGCCGACGCACATGGTACTGAAGGCGGTGCAATGGCTGATCGACCATAAACTGATCACGGTGCAGCAAACCAGCTTGTTCCGCCCGCTGACAGTCTTTCAACGCGTCGCCATGGAATTGCAGGAACATATTGGTGTCGAACACAATAAAGCAATTCTGGACGCCAGTTTGCAGTATGTGCACGGCGAAACTCCGGCGTTGCAGCGCTTTAACATCGACCGAGAAGGTCGGGTAAGCGTCAATCTGGCTCAGGTCAAAAGTTCGGGAACGCCCGTGTCGGTGGTACTGATCGAATTGCGTCGCTGGATGGAAGCGTATCTCGCTTACTGTCGCCGGCAGTGCGATCCGAGTCTGGTGGACAATATTGTCGCCAGTATCGTGCATACGACGATGTAACTCATTGAAACCGAGCTGGTCGCGTCCGGCAGCCCATGGGCAACGACTGGCTGTGCTGGTCCCAGCCGGGCGCGGTAAAATTGCCCAACCGGCAACCAGTGGTTCTTCAATCTATGGAATTTACAAGAGAAACCAACCCCATATCCGCTTGCACTGCAGAAGCCGTGATCATCGGTGTTTTTGCCGATGAGAAACCGGCGGATGCGCTGGCTAAAGTGGACAGCGAGATGCCCGAAGAAGTTTTGAATCAGGTGAGGGAGGCCGCCGAGTTGGACGGCTTCAAGGGCAAGGCGCGAGAACTGTTGAGCTGGAAGTCATTCGGCAAGATACCGGCGAAGTCGCTTCTCTTTATCGGTCTCGGTGATGAAAAGGAATACGACCTTTCCACGTCCAGGCGTTATGCGGCAATTGCTGCGCGCGGTGTCAACAAAACGGCTAAGTCCGCCTGCCTGGTTCTGCGCCGTCAGGCTCTTTTAGCCGATGTGCAGGCGATGGTGGAAGGCTGGCACCTGGCTTCTTACTCGTTCAACAAATACAAATCACAACCCGATGAGGCGAAAGAGAAAAAAGGTGTGACGGCGGTGGCAATCAAAGCCGAAGGCGTTGAGCATGCCGACTTTGCCGCCGCGATCAGAGCCGGCGATGTGATTGGTGAGGCTGTCAATTTTGCGCGCGACCTGATCGCCGAGCCGGCATCATATATGACACCAACGCGGCTGGCCGAAAACGCTGTGGCGCTCGCCGGCGATAATCTGACCGTCGAAGTTCTGGAAGCATCGCAGGCGGAAAATCTCGGCATGGGAGCTTTCCTTGGTGTCGCCCGTGGTGCTGAGGAGCCGCCCAAGTTCATCTATATGCGTTATACCGGCGGCGCTGACGCCAAGAGAACTGTGGCTATATGCGGAAAGGGTATTACTTTCGACTCCGGCGGACTGTCGCTGAAGACGGCAGCGGGCATGGAGCATATGAAATACGACATGTCGGGCGCGGCGGTCGTGCTGGCGGTCATGAAAGCCATCGCGCAACTCAATCCTCCTTTGAATGTGTTGGGCATTGTGGCGGCAACTGAAAACATGCCCGGGCATCGAGCCCTGCATCCAGGCGATGTGCTGGTGGCTATGAACGGCAAGACCATCGAAGTCAACAATACCGATGCCGAAGGCCGCTTGATTCTGGCTGACGCGTTGTCTTACGCCGTCCAGCAAAACCCCGACGAAATAATTGATATCGCCACTTTGACGGGAGCCGTCGTCACGGCGCTTGGACGAGCGGCGGCGGGCATCATGGGCAGCAACCGCAAGCTCATGGAAAGTCTGGTGGAAAGCGGTAAATCCGCAGGTGAGAAACTCTGGCCGCTGCCGCTCTTCGATGAATACAAAGACAGCCTCAAGAGTGACATTGCCGACTTGAAAAACGCCGGCTCCAAGGGCGAAGCATCCACGTCATGCGCCGGTATGTTCTTAAAAGAGTTTGTCGATGGAAAGCCCTGGGCGCATTTGGATATCGCCGGCCCCGCCTGGATGGACAAAGAGAAAGACGAAATCAATAAAGGCGGCACCGCATTTGGTGTGCGCCTGCTCATGTACTACCTGCTCAACGGCGGCGAATCAACCGGAGCGCCGTAGTCTAGCGAGATAACAGCGGTGTGACAGCTGCTGGTAGGTTGGATAGCCGAACTTCGGGATCTGATCTTGGTTATGGCAGAAAATGCCGAGCGACCAGACTGCGAACGACAAGGTATGCTCGCTTTCCGGTGGCATCCGTTGGGAGACGATCGTGCCATCATGCTTTCTGAAAATCAGCGAGCCGCTTACGCCCGGCAATACAATCACGCGGCCGAGAACGTCGGCGGCGCGCTCTCGCTCTGCGGGATCGACGTAGGGTTCTTCGAAAGGGTCGAAACCTCTTTCCATGGCGGCCCTGCCGGATTTATTGAGCGACCAGTTGGGTGATGCTGCGCATCAGCGGAATCAACTTGTCGGTTTCTTGACCGTTGCTGACGGTGACCAGAATACCGCCGCCAAAGTCGGCGACGACCAGATAACCGAAGCGGCTGCGTGCCACCAGCTGGTGCAGATGGTTGTGTCCCAGTTTCTTCGTCGAGTTCAAAGTGTTGACGTAGATACCGAGCGACCAGATGCCCACCGATTCCGGGTCGACATCGGACGGCAGGTTGCTGGCGATCAAGATACCGTCGTGTCCGACGATCACCGATCCGACAACTCCCGGTTGCGTGGCGATGTGGTTGAGCAGCTTGTTGATTTCATCGGCTGCTTCCAGAGTCAACACGCGCACCTTTGCATCCGGCAGGTCCGGCGTGGAAGCCAGGTTGCCGAGCTTATTGAAGTCGGAGCTGTCCAGCAAAAATTTGCCGATCTGGGCAATCTTCCCGGAGGTGGGTTCGGCAGTCTGGTCGTCTTTAGCTAGGCGACCGATGCCTTCCACTTTCGGTACGTCGGGCGCGCTCGCTTGCTCGACTGCGGCTTCGCGCACGGCTTCGACTGCACGAGCGACGTTTAGCGGTTGTCCGTCGGCACCCAGTTGAGGAGCCTGCTGTCCACCGCCCATTTCGCCTGAGAATATGGCTTGCATGGCTGATGCTTGCGGAGCCGCTGCCGGTTGTTGCGACGGCATTCCCCAGCCACCTTGTTGCGGCTGCATTTGGTCCATGGGAGGTTGTCCGGCGGGAGCTGGATTCCAGCCTGGTTGTGGCGCCGCTTGTTGCGGAGGCAATTGCATAGCTGGTGGTGCCTTTGAGGCACCATTGGCCGGTGGTGCTACCGGAGGCGGTGCTAGTTGCGGAGGCGCCGGCGGTGCAAGTTGCGGAGGCGCCGGCGGTGCAGCCGGTTGCTGCGGCGGCACATTCCAGCCTGCCTGTTCGGGCGCAGCCAGTTGAGGCGGTGCGTTCCAGGTCGGCTGCTCGGGCGCAGGCTGCTGCGGCGGTGGCGTCCAGGCGGCGGGCGGTTCGGGCGCCGCTTGTTGTGGTGGCACATTCCAGCCGGCCTGCTCGGGAGCCGCTTGTTGCGGTATGTTCCATCCAGACTGCTGTTGTTGCTGTTGAGTTTCCGGACCAGGCACGTTCCACGCGGGTTGTTGCTGCACTGGCGCTGGAGCTGGAGCTGGCTGCTGTTGCTGTATTTGTTGTATCTGCGGCGGTATGTTCCAGCCACCGGTTTGATCGACGTTTGTCGGCATGCCGGCGAACGGTGGCGGAGCTTGGGGCGGCACCTGCGGTGGTGGCGCCAGCGGAACCGGAGCTGGTGCAGGAGCTTGCTGCGCCAGTGATGCTTGCGACTGCGGCACCATACCTTCTAATCCCGGCGGCGGTTGCATCATCGGCGGTGGCGCTGCTGCTGCGGCGGCTGCTGCCTGTTCGGCTTCGAATTCTTCACGACGCACGGCTGAGGCCGCCAGCGAATCGCGAATGCCGAGATTTTCGGCAAATATACGATCGATGGCCTGGTCGTCGATTCTGCCCAACAGGCCGGCCGGTTCCGGCGTGGCTGCCGGCGCTGCCATCGGCGCTTGGGGCGGTGCGGCTGCTGCTTGCGGTTGAGCCATGACACCAGGTGCGGCAGTGGCTGCCGCCGGCATCGCGGGCGCAGCAAATGCGGACGGAGGAGCTGCCACCGGTTGCGCAACTACTGCCGCCGGTGCGGCGTGGATGCCGTCTTTGGTGCTCAGATTCTCGCGAAATACGGTGTTGATCGCCTGATTGTCGATATTGCGGTACAGCCCGCCTGCCGGCGGTGCAGCCGGACCGACTGGTGCCTGTGCCACCGCTTGTGATGGCGCATTCCAACCGCCCTGCTGTATCTGCTGTTCAGCGGCCGGAGCCCAGCCTCCCTGTGCCGATGCGCTGGGAGTTTCCCAGCCGCCGTTCGGTGGTGCTGCCGCAGCGGCTGCTGCTGCCTGCGCCAGTTGCTCTTGTGAAACCGCGCCGATTTGCTGGGTTTCCCACTGTTGATTGATTGGTGGTGAGCCGGCGGCTGGTTTTGCCGGTGGCTGATCGCCGCCCCAGTTGTTGCCCTGTGGTGCTCCCCAGGCGGCTGGTTGCATGCCGTTGCCTGGTTGTGGACCAGGCTGCGGTGCCCCCCAGGCTGGTTGGGCAGATGGGTCTGGTTGCCCTTGCTGGGCAGCCATCTGCTGGCGACGCAATTTTTCTTGTATTGGTAGATCGTCTTCCGGACCGAATGAAGCCGCTCCTTGATCGGGTGCGTTCCAGCCGCCACCTTGTGGTTGTCCGGGTTGGCCTGCTGCCGGCGCACCCCAGTTGGGCGCTCCCGGTGCCGGCGGTGCTTCCGGCGGTGGAGTGGAGCCGGGCAGCGGCTGCGTGCCGGCTGCCATACCTTCCAGTCCGTCGCCGAGTATGGTGTGCAGCCGGTCCATGATATTTTCACCCATGGCGCTCAATTTGGGCTGGGGCTGCTGTCCGGTGTTGTTAGTTACCGGCTGCGGCGCTGCCGGTTGCAGTGGCGTCACATTCGAAGGCAGCGGCGTGACATTTGACGGCACCGGCGAATCGGCTGCCGACAGTGGTGTCACATTTGGTGGCAGCTGCGGTTGCGGTCGGGAGCCGGCCGCGGCCGGACCCTTGGCGCCGAGATTGTCGTCGACGGCGAATACTTGCCACATGCCAGTCTGAATCTGGTCTTCATCGTGCGGATTCCATTCCACCGGTGTGCCCGGTGCCGGCGCGGCCGGCGCCGGCGGAGGTGGACTTTGAACAGGCATCGGCATTGGTGAATCGCCGCGCAGTATGGTCGTCGGGGCTGAATTGTCAGAGCTTTGCCAGGCCGGTGGAGCTCCCGTGGCCGGATTACCCCAACCTGCCGGAGTGGTGCCGGCGGCGCCGACATTAGCATCTGGTGCGGTCGGAGCCCAGCCACCGGTGGCCGGCTGTGGCGTTCCCCAGGCACCAGGAGCGGTGCCGGCGGCAGCGGCGCCACCATTATCGCCCCAACCGCCGGTCTGCGGTTGCGGCTGGTCCTGACCTGTCCATGATGTTCCTGCTTGCGGTGTGCCCCAGTTGTTTGCCGGAGCGGCGCCGTCCTGCGCAGTCACACCCCATTCATTAGATGTCGGTTGCGGTGGACCCCAACCACTTGATGCTGATGCAGGCTGTGCCGACATGTCGGGCGCAGCCGGTTGCGGTGGTTGTGGCTGTGGTGGTGCTGGCTGCTGAGGTTGCTGCTGAGCTTGCTGCGCGGCGGCCTGTTGCGCGGCCTTATCGCTGGGGTCGTCCCAGGTCGACCCCCAACCTGCCTGAGGCGGTTGTTCATTTGGTGCATCCCAGCTGGATCCCCAGCCGGCCGGCTTGGCGCCGCCCACATCGGGAGTGCTCCAGTCGCTAGCTCCAGGCCCGGGCTGATTTCCCCAGGCATTCGGTGCGCCCTGCGGTTGTCCCCAGTTGTTTGGACCGCCGGTGCCGGGAGCGGGCGGATTGTTCCAGTCGGTGGCGCCGGGTGCTGGCGGCTGTCCCCAGACCGGTGCTTGCGGCACTTCGCTGGGACCGCCGGCAAAATTAGATGTGTTGCCCCACTCCTGAGCGCTCCCAGTGCCCCATGCCGGTGGCGTTCCCGGTGCTGACGGTTGCGGCTGCTGAGCGCCGCCCCAGTCTGGTGCACCGCTGGTCTGTGGTTGCTGTGGTGCGCCGCCCCAATCCGGAGCGCCGCTGGTGGCAGGCTGCGGTGGTGGTGTCTGCTGAGCAGCGCCGCCCCAATCGGGAGCGCCGCTGGTGGCAGGTTGTGGCGGCGGTGTCTGTTGAGAGGCGCCGCCCCAATCGGGAGCGCCGCTGGTGGCAGGTTGTGGCGGAGGTGTTTGCGGAGATGCGCCGCCCCAATCAGGAGCGCCACTGGTGGCAGGTTGTCCCCAGTTCGATGGCGGTTGTGGATTGGCCCAATCCGGAGGGCTGCCTGGCTGCGGCGCAAAACCACTGGGAGCTGCCGGCTGTTGCCAGGCCGGTGGTCCGCCTGGTTGCTGACCGCCTTGCGGCCAGGCACCTGGTTGGGGTTGTTCACCCCATGGTGGTATCGTAGATGGTGGCTGTTCGAATCCGCCCGGTTGATTGCCGAATGCGGGTGGTCCGCCGGCACCAGGCATATTCATGCCCGGCGGCATGCCGGTCTGCTGACCGGGACCGCCCGGGAAAGTCGGCGGTGGGTAGCCGCCCCCTTGTTCTGGACCGGGCTCCGACATCTGCTCGCCGATCTTTTTGCGAATCGACTCGGCGAAAGTCATTTCGCGATCAGCTTGCTGGGCATCGCGGTTAGGGATGTCCATGCCGAACTTGGACCCAAGTCCGAAGCCGGTTTGCGACTGGTCGACTCCGTCATCGGAGACCATCTTAGATATGTTGCGCAGACGCGTGCTGGTGGCACGCATGTCTTCTTCGGCGTCATCGATCTTGGCAGGACCGCTGCGGCGAACGTGAGGGAAAGCACTGTTTTTATCGGCATCTTTGCCGGTTGGTCCAGCAGCAGCTGGTGCGCCGGCCGGTGCTTTTTCTTTGCCGCGCTGCGAGGGACGCTCGCGTTTAGCACCACCGCCGGCCGTGCCGCCGAACATATTTTTGATACCATCCATGAAACCAGGCTTGTCCTGCGGCAATTCCTGCATGACGCGCCGGGCCAGAGCTTCCAAATTCCCGGGTAAGCATTCCTCGGGAAGTGGAACTTCCGGTGCCGACTGAACTACCTGGTCGATCTGATGCCGAAAACGCTCGCAACTGTCGCAAGCGTCCAGGTGGGACATCAGCATTTGTTCTTCTTGTGGTTCGAGCTGTCCGTCGAACCACTGTTGAATTAGAAATCGAAAACGACTGCAATTCATGTGAGTGCCTCTATGCCTTTAACCCCGCCCCAGACATTTGATTACCTGCACTCGGGAACGGTGCAGCCAGGCCATCACGTTATCTGGATTTTGATTGAGTACGTCGACAACTTGATCGAATGAGAGCCCGAGCTGGTGCCGAAGCACGAAAGCTCGTTTTTGCTCGTCACTGAGCGAGTTGATGCAACGCTTAACGCGTTGCGTGCCGAGGATTACCGTTGTTTCCCAGTCCATCTGGGCAGACCCGTCGGCAGTCGGATCTGTCTGTGGTGAGCGCGGGGGAGGCGCAGAATTATTTTGATGATATTCGACGATGGCGTCGACGATGTAATCAGAAAGCCAGTCCCAAACGGCTTTGCCGCTCAGCTGCTTGACGTTCATAGATCGCAATGCAGAGCATGCATTGCCGAAAGCTGCGATGGTAAGTTGAGAAGCCAGCTCGGTGTCGCCTGTCGAAATCAGTGCGATAGCGTAGAAGCGTTCCTGGTTTTGCCAGACGAATTCTCCCAGTGCCTGCTTGTTGCCCTTTTTGACTTCGAGCAAAATATTGGCTGCTGCTACGTCGGATATGTTTTTCGATGGTAAGAGAGGCATCTTTTATCGCCGATAAAAAAGAGATTTGAAAAGGGTGGGTGTGCCCCAAACAGAAGAGCTGGCACGCCAAGCCAGCACGCACGAGGACCTCTAAAGTTTACATAAAACCGCCAAAAACGTCACCCAGGGACAGTTGTTTTGCTCCGTCACAATCCTCCGCTCCGCGTGAGCAAAGCCGGTACCATTTAAAACGAGTTTCCCAAAAGACAGCCGAGACGGCTCTACGCTCCATACTTATGCCCAAAAAACCCAACTTTATCTTGGAAGTAACAATTCGCGTGTCGGAAGCTTATACTCTCGACACAGTCGCCCGCTCACCGCGCATGTTCAAGCCCAAAGATGTCTTGAACGCCTGTGACAACCTGTGTGTGGAGTTAAAATCCGGGCCGGCGCCGCAATTTATTCAGCCATTCGCTGAGTGGATATTGCGCGACTATTTCGCGCTGGCTCATCGCACTGGTCTATACAATCGGCAAAAGAGCCTCTGGGAGTCTATTTCCAAAATCGCACGGGTGGAGATTTCGCAAAAAACTGTTGGCATCTTCAAGCGCGAACCGGTGCCGATTTATGAGTTCATATTTCAGGACACCAAGCAAAAACCGCTGATTTTTGGACTGGTTGTGGCGGGAGATCCCCGCCCCGGCGAACCGATATCGGACAAGAGCGATTTCGTCGGCGTATTCAAGAACTTTCTGGCTGATTCGCGGCGAATGACCACAATCACCGGAATGTTTGTCTGCTTTGCAATCGAGCCGTTGCCGGAGGCCGTTCTCAAGTTTCTCAAGAAGCAGACCGATTCCGCACATCCTGTCGGGCGGTACGAGGCGCTGATCGAAGGCTACGCCGGGCCGGTCAACCTGGTGTCTTGCCGGCTGCCTGCCGGAACCCGTGATGAGCTGCCGCAATTGGATATGTCACCGCAGTCGCATCCGGAAGAGACAGATGCAGTCGAAAACGAGCCGCCGAAAGCCGAGCCCATCGAGTTCGAGCTGATTTACCCCGACCTTTCTCGCAAACCTGCCGGACTTACCTTGTAATAGGCAGTGCCTTAAAGCGGAATGTTGCCGTGCTTACGTGCCGGGCGTTCGATGCGCTTGTTTTGCTGGACGTCAAGAAAGGCTGATAAAACAGAGCGCGTTTCACTGGGCATGATGACGTCATCGATGTAGCCGCGCTCGGCTGCCACATACGGATTGGCGAAGCGTTCGCGGTATTCCTGCACCAGCTGTTTGGCGCGGTCGGCTCCGCCTTCACCGGCGATCTCTTTGCGGTACAGCAGATTGACTGCGCCATCGGCGCCCATCACCGCTACTTCAGCGGTCGGCCAGGCGAGGTTCAGGTCGCCGCCGACATTTTTCGAACCCATGACGTCGAAGGCCCCGCCGTAAGCTTTGCGGGTAATGACCGTGAGTTTCGGCACACTAGCTTCGCAATATGCGTACAGGAGTTTGGCGCCGTGCCGAATGATGCCTGCATGCTCCTGATTCTTACCGGGCAGATACCCGGGAACATCAACGAACGTGACGATCGGAATATTGAAGGCATCGCAAAAGCGAATGAACCGTGCTCCTTTGGAAGATGCATCGATGTCCAGCACGCCGGCCAGCCACTTAGGTTGATTGGCGACAACCCCTACGGTGTGCCCTTTCAGACGCGCGAAGCCGGTGACGATGTTGCGTGCCCAATAAGGTGCAATCTCGAAAAAGTCACCGTTGTCGAAAACACGTGCCACCACATCGTGCATATCGTAAGGTTTCGCCGAATCGGCGGGCACCAGCGTGTTCAGTCCTTCGATATCAGCGGGACGGGAGCTCTCTTCGTCGCACACCACATGCGGTGGCGTCTCCAGATTGTTGGACGGCAAGTACGAGAGCAATGTTCGCACCATCCAGAAAGAATCTTCCTCATCTTCGGCCAGTAGTTGCGCGACGCCGCTCTTCTCGTTGTGGACGACTGCTCCACCAAGTTCTTCGAAAGTCACTTCTTCACCGGTTACCGTCTTGACGATCTCAGGTCCGGTAATGAACATGTAGCTGTGTCCTTTCACCATGACCGTGAAGTCGGTGACGGCCGGACTGTATACGGCACCGCCCGCACACGGTCCATAAATGACCGAGATCTGCGGGATGACACCGGAGCACCAGACATTGCGATAGAAGATATCCGCGTAGCCGGCCAAACTGCTGACACCTTCTTGAATGCGCGCGCCGGCGCTTTCGTTGAGACCGATTACCGGGCAGCCGGCTTGTTTTGCCAGATCCATGACTTTGCAGACCTTGCGGGCGAAAACCTCACCGAGCGAGCCGCCCAGATAGGTGGCGTCGTGCGCAAAGAGGTAGACCGGCCGCCCGTCTATGAGTGCCTGTCCGGTGACGACGCCATCGCCGTCAATCTTCTTTTCCTCCAGCCCAAAGTCGTTGCAGTTATGCAAGGCATAACGGTCCAGCTCGATAAATGAATCAGGATCGACGAGTTGCTCGATGCGCTCGCGGGCAAGCAGCATGCCGCGCTCGGCGCGCTTGGCTCGCGTGGCTTCGTTGACGGCCAGAGCTTTCTGTCGGCGTCCAACCAGTTGCGCATTCGGATTCAATTTCGTTATCTCCATAAAATTTGTCCGTTGGTTATAGAAGCATGTGCAGGCACGAGTAAACGATGCTCAAGTAGATGGTGACAGTGCACACATCCAGCAAGCTGGTGATCAGTGGTCCGCTGGCGTGCGCCGCTTCAATGCCCATGCGTTCGAAGACCATCGGCACCAGCGTGCCGACAATCACTCCGAACGACATTGTGACGAAGAGAGAGCCTGCCACAACCATGCCCAACTTCAGGTTGGCCGAGTTAAAAATGCAGGTGACCAGGAATGTGATCAGTCCGCAAGCTATTCCCAGCAAAGCGCCTACGCGCAGCTCGTGAAACAGTTTGCGCGAAATGTGCTTCCAGCTCATGTGCTTCTTGCCTTCCATGATGGCGATGCAGGTGCTCTGCATGGCGACACTGCCGGTGGCACTATTCAAAAGCGGCATGAAAGCCAGAGCAATCACAGCCTGCTGCACGATGTGCTCGAAGCTGGTGATCACAGCGGCACTGCCCGACTCGATGGCCAGTGTGACGATCAGCCAGGGGACGCGCGCACGAAACGCTTGCCTGACGCTCGATCGCAGGGAGTCACCTGATTCACCGGATGTGGTGTCAATACCGGATGCCTGCAGAATGTCTTCTTCGGCTTCTTCTTGCATGACGTCGAAGGCGTCGTCGGTGGTGATGATACCGCGCAATTTGCCGCTAGCGTCGACGACGGGCAGGGCCAGCAAGTCGTAGCGGATCATCTTCTCGACCGCTTCTTCCTGGTCTGTGTCGGTGGTCACGTAGATGACGGTGGTGTCCATCAGCGATTCCACAATGGCGTTTTGCGGTGCATTCAACAGATCTCTCACCGACACCATTCCAACCAGCATCTCATCGTCATCGACGACAAACAGGTCGTACACCTCGTCTTCCGAGTAGGTGACGGTTTGAGTAAACTCTTTAAGAGCCTCTTGAGCAGTAGCTTTGCTGTTCACCGACACCAGATCGGTGGACATGATGCCGCCTGCCGAATCGTCCTTGAACGACATCAGTTCGTAAAGGTCGCCGGCAGCCTGGTCGTCCGTCATCTTGGTCAAGATGGCAGTCACCTTTTCTTTGGGCAGCTCAGCCAGAAGGTCGGCGGCATCGTCCGGTTCCATCTTGGCGATAATCGGCACCACGCCGATGTCGCCCAGCTCTCTCAGCAAATTTTTCTGGCTCTCGCCGTCCAGTTCGGACAGCACGGCTGAGGCATGATCGAGATCAAGCAGGCGGAAGCAGGCAAGGCGCTGAGCGATCTTCAGCTCCTGCAGCCATTCTGCCAGGTCTGCCGGGTGCTGTTCGTTGATCACCATGCGCAACTGCTGCTTGTCCCCCGTGTCAATGAGGGAGGACAGGTAGCCAGCATCGATCGCTACTACGTTTTCGATGTCCATGAGAATTGCGCGCTCGAACCAAAACCAGGGACGATTTTGAGCATCGTCCCAATCAAATTTATGATAACCGCTTCCCTGACCAACTTTCGATTAGCTGCATGTCATACAGACGCGCGCCATCGGCAGTTTTTACTGGAACCGTTGTTCTAGTCTTCGAGGTAGCCGGCCAGTTTTGACGACCAGGCGGGCTGCCGCAGCTTGCGGAAGGCTTTGTGTTCGATCTGGCGAACGCGTTCGCGAGTGATGTTGAAAAGGCGCCCAACTTCTTCGAGAGTGCGTTGGCGACCGTCTTCCAGACCATATCTCAGGTGCATGATATCGCGTTCGCGCGGCGTCAACTGGCTGAGCATGCGGTTAAGGTCTTGACGCATCAATTCTTCTTCGGTGTTGGCATCGGGCCGCGCCGATTCGTTGTCTTCGATCAGATCGCCCAGATACGTCTCTTCATCGCGATTGAGCGGCATCTCCATGGAGATCGGCTCGCGATCGGCAGCGATAATTTCCTGCACTTTCGCCACCGAAAGGTCCATTTCCTTAGCCAGTTCTTGCTCGGTCGGCTTGCGTCCGAGTTCTTGAGCCATGCGGGCGCTGGTCTTCTTCATCTTGTTGATGGATTCGACCATGTGCACCGGCACGCGAATGGTTCGTGATTTATCTGCCAGACCGCGGCTGATCGCCTGGCGAATCCACCAGGTAGCGTAGGTCGAGAACTTGAAACCCTTGGTGTGATCGAACTTTTCAGCCGCTCGAATCAGTCCCAGGTTGCCTTCCTGAATCAAATCCTGGAAGGGTAATCCGCGGTTGACATATTTCTTGGCGATCGAGATAACCAGGCGCAAGTTAGCCTGAATCAGCTTCTTCTTCGCTTCGCCGTCACCTTTTGCAATTCTGCGGGCCAGTTCGATCTCTTCATCCGGACGAATCATTTTGACGCGTCCGATTTCACGCAGATACAGTCTCACTGAGTCTTCTGTGAAGCCGTCTTCTTTCCCCGTCGGGCGTTGAGTTTCCTCATCATCCGACGACATGTTGTCTTCATCCTGATCGAAGAGTTGAACCTCTGACGACCAGTCTTCAGATAGATCTTCGCTGAGTCTCGAAGAAGCCAAGGAAAGAAACTCCTGTGAAATGAGATTGCCCGCCGAACTTAGGCTTTCAACCTAGAACCTTTTTACCCACTCCCAAACATTCTCTAGCAGTCAAGATAAATTTTAAGTTTTGCAACATTGGTCCCGAAACCCAGATAGAAATTCACTTTGCGAGAACAATCGCAGACATTTGAGCTGGTTGTGCCCTCTGCGATCGCAGTCAGGGAGCCGGGCGAACAAATTATAGTTCTTCTTGATTTCAGGGTGAGGTGTCGCCAATGCAGCTATCCAAGCTGATCTGGTATATTCAGCCCTCACATTACCAGAGCTAAAGGACTGTCATGACTGCTAAATACAACGCACGCATCAAGAAAAAGCGCAGACTGGCGAAAGTCAATCGCAAGAAAGCAAAAGTTCGCGAGCAAATCGCCAAGTCGAAGAAGTAACGTTTGAGTACGCAGGCGAAGACGCCACTGAAAACCAAACGCATCATGTCCGGGATGCGACCGACCGGTCGTTTGCATCTCGGTCACTACTTTGGTGCGCTGAAAAATTGGATCGAGTTTCAGGACAGCTATGACAGCTATTTCTCGATCGTCGACTGGCATGCCCTGACCACCAAGTACCAGGATCCGTCCGGTATCCGCCAGGCGATCTGGGAGATTGCCCTCGACTGGCTTTCCGTCGGCATCAATCCGGAAGTATCAACTATATATGTCCAATCGGCGATTCCCGAAATTGCTGAGCTGCATCTTTTGTTCTCCATGTTTACGCCTCAAAACTGGGTAGAAGGCGAGCCTACCCTCAAGGACATGGTGAAGATGCTGGCCAAAGACCCTGAGGAGGCTCGTGACAAAGTCACTTATGGACTGCTCGGTTATCCGGTTTTGATGACCGCCGACATCCTGGCTTTTCGTGCCGATCTGGTGCCGGTAGGCAAGGATCAAGAGTCGCATCTGGAATTTGCTCGCGATATCGCACGCCGTTTCAATCATCTTTATGGCGAGGAATACTTCCCGGAACCGCAGCCCAAATTTACTACCACACCGCTGTTGCGTGGCGTCGACGGGCAGAAGATGGGCAAGTCGTACAACAACGACATCAAGCTGGCTGACACCGAAGACGATACCATCAAGAAAGTCAAGCAGATGATTACGGATCGCACCCGCATCGGGCGCAAGGATCCAGGACATGTCGATCTGTGCGAAGTACCCTGGCCGATGTACCAGATCTTCGGATCAGATATAAAGGATCAGGTGAAGACCGAATGTGAATCGGCTGCGATCGGCTGCGTCGACTGCAAGGTGCGTCTGGGCGGACTGATAAACGAGTTTCTCAAGCCGGTGCGAGAACGGCGCGCGCATCTGGAGAAAAATCCTGATGAAGTGCGCAAAATTCTTGAATATGGGAATAAAAAAGCGCGCGCGGTGGCACGCGAGACGATCGAGAAGGTCAAGCAGCTTATGGGCCTGGACGTGTGGACGACCTAGGGGTTCGTTATTACTTGCGCTTCCTGGAAGGACTGCTCGTCGTTCTCTTCGCCGCCAGTCTGCCTGTTTCACTGACAGCCTCGTGGATTTTGTTTACGGCCGGTGTGATCACCAGCGTAGTGGTGTTTCTTGTGGAAAAACGCCAGGACGGCGCCACGCCCGCAAAGGCGCAACAGTTCCAGGTGCTCAGCCGTGCGCCCCTGACTCTGCCGATGTTTTTGTTTCTTCTGGTCGTCACCGTATCCGGTGCATATAACAGCAGCGGCGGCGCCGACGTCTTTAAGCAGGGATGGCGTTCTCTGTGGGCTCTGAAGGGCCTGTTTGTCTACTTCTGGGCACGCTGGGTCTTCTCTCGGCACCCGGGCCTTTTGTTTTCAGCCTTGCAGGCGCTTTTGATTGTTGCCGGTGTGGGCGGAGTCTGGGGCACCATTCAACAAGTATTCAACTTCCATCCGTTCGGCTACCAGTATCTGCAAGGTACCGGCTTCCACGGCGGACCGATGCCGTTTGCCGGACAGATGCAGCTGTTTTCCATGTTGGCGCTGGCGCTGGTTGCTTGCCGCGGCTATGGCGCCTTCCAGCCCGGTGTGGTGATTTGCGGCAAGAAACTTTTGCCCGGCGTCCTGCACAAGGCACCGGTGATGGTGCTTGTTTGCCTCTGCAATTGTCTGGGATTGCTGTTTGCCGGCGAGCGCAGCGCCTGGGCCGGTGGTGTCGCCGGTATCCTGCTTCTGGCAGCGCTTCTGGGACGAAAAATCTTTGGCATCACCATGGCGGCACTGGCGGTGCTGGCTGCCGCAGCCTGGAACTTCGTGCCCCTGGTGCGCGTGCGCATCGAGTCTCTGTTCAACGGGCAAAGTGATATCAGCGTGCAGGCGCGCCTGATCCTCTGGGAGAAAGCACGACTGCTCTGGCAGAAGTCGCCGCTCCTGGGTGTCGGTATTGAAAATTTCCCACCGCAAGCCATGCCGGAGGCGGTGGTGCCCGGACGCTCGTTCGTGCTCGATCATGCTCACAGCAATTACTTTCACCTGCTGGCCACCACCGGTGCCCTGGGGCTGGCAACTTACGCGGTGCTCTGGATCACGGCGCTGACCAGCGGCGTGCGCAATTATCTATCCGCTCAAACTCCCCAGTGGCGGGCTTTGTATCTGGGAGTGACGGCCGGCACACTGGCCCTTATGGTCTCCGGGGCCTTCGAATACAACTTCGGCACTTCGCACGTGCGCATCGCCCAGTGGTTTTTGCTTGGCATTCTGGGATTGAGCGCCTATGAAGCGGGACTGGTCGCCGAAGCTTCCTCATCGGAGCGCCGTGCCCCTGATACCGCCCCTGGTGATAGTAGCGCCTCTAATCGGTTTTTGACTTCCGCGGCCGACTGAGGACGACGGCTGGCTTCCAGTGCGGTGCACGCCGCTACCAGTTCGTCTAGACCGGCAGAAACTTCCGGACGCCGGGAGCGTGGATGCGAGCTCTCCAGTGCGTCAGGATCTTCACCGATCAAAAGGAAGTAGATCGTGCAGCCGAGCGCATATATGTCGCTTTGCGTGACTGACTTGCCGCGGAACTGTTCCGGTGCGATGTATGCCTGCTTGCCGACCAGGGTGCCGGTGGCGGTCCCGACAAACTCGTTGGCGGCACCGAAGTCGATTAATTTTATGCCCTCGGTTTCACTTAACACCAAATTGTCCGGCGTCAGGTCGCGGTGAATGAGCGGCGGATCCTGGTTGTGCAAATACGTGAGTATTTCGCAAATCAAGACCGCCCAGGAGATGATCTGAGCTTCGTCTTGTGCGCCATTCTGTTTCACCAGTTGGCGCAAGTCCTGACCATTGATATATTCGATCAACAAGTAGTCGCGACCGTCTTCTGTGAAGTTGTCGAACACTTTGGCGATGTGAGGGTGTCTGAGTCGGATCAGAAAGCGCGCTTCCCGTTGAAACATCTCGCGAGCCTTTGCCCGCATTGCTTCATCACAACTTGCCGGCGTCACAGCCTCTTTTATGACGACCAGATCTTTGCCCTGATTCTGAGCCAGGTAAATTGCCGAAAGTCCGCCGAATGCCAGTTGGCGAATAATCTTTAAACGACCTTCGCGCAGAGTCTTGTTGGGCTCCAGGGGCACGAACGAGGTGGAGGAGAAACGTCGCCCCAGCTCTTCCTCCCACATGGCCGTGTAACTGAGTTGCTTGGGCGTGTTGTTTGATGCTTGCAGCGATTCATGCAAGACAATCAGGTCAGTGCCGCGCTCAATATGATTGCCCCAGACGTCGGCGGCCAGCAGCAGTTTCTCCAGATCTTCATCGGTGAGTCCCTTCATATTGAGAGCAATCTGGCGGCCTTTGTCGAAACTGAAAACCAGTTGTCTCTGTCGCAGGGGCAGCTTCTCGGCACCGGCGATGGTGAGTGCTGTGACTTCTCCCCAGGTCTTTTGCCGTTCGAAGAAAGCCATCGGAGTGCGGAACAAAAATCGTGGATAGGCGATACCTTCTTTGGTGGCAATCAATCTATTGTCGCCGAAGTAGAGTGTGCCTAAAGAGCCCATGAACGTCAGCGCGAAGGCTCCGAACGCTACTTCCCAAAATTCCATTTTGCCGAATGTATAGGCAAAGTCGGGCCAGCTGCCGTGCGACAGGCTGATGACGATGCCAATAAATAAAAACACGAGCAGTGCCGGGGCTGAGACTCCCCAGATCGGCAAGCCCAGCAGCATAGTGCCGAGGGCAATGCGAGCCGCAGTGCTTTTGTAGCGAACGGTCAGCTCGAGCTCGGTCATCGCTTACTCCCGCGTTTGCTTCTCTTGTGCAGCTCTCAGGCGATCGGCGATTTCTGCGACGTTCTGAAAGCGTTCTGCCTGATCGAGAGCGGTGCAGCGGGAGACGATCTCTTCCAATATGATCGGAGTGTCGTCATTGGCGAGCAGTGGATGTGAACAACTGAGCGGCTCCGGGTCTTTTCCGGTGAGCAAGAAATAAAGCGTCGCTCCCAACGCGTAGATGTCGCTGCGCGGGGTGGGCTTGCCGCGAAATTGCTCCGGCGGCAGGTATGAATGTTTTCCGACCACGGTGCCGGTGGAGGTGGAGTCGCTTTGCTGAGCGACGTTGAAATCAATCAGCTTCAGACCCTCAGTGCTGTCGGTAATCAGATTATCCGGCGTGAAATCGCGGTGCACCACGGGCGGTTTCTGCTCGTGAAGAAACTGGAGAATGTCCAGCATGTTCTCGAGCAGAGGAAAAATTTCATGCGTTGAAAGTGGTCCCTGGCGATTGACCTGGTCCCGCAGGGAAGTGCCTCGAATGTACTCCAGAACCAGGTAAGCACGGTGGTCTTCGATAAAGTAATCGAGCAGCTTCACGACTTTAGGATGATCGAGAGTCTGCAGCAGTTTGGCTTCGTTCTCGAAACGCTCCAACGCTTGTTTGCGTACGGTGCGCTCGACATACACCGGCAAAATGAACTCTTTCAGCACCACTTGATCTGCCGAGTCCGCGTTTTTCAGTCCGGCCACGGTTGCACTGTATGCGGTGCCTTGCCCGCCGACTCCCAGCTGACGTTCTACGGTGTAGCGTCCACCGTAAAGAGCTGTGCCTTCCGCTACGGGATTGAGCCGCTCGCGCTTGGGCGGCGCTGCCAGCGACTCCAGCCAGAGTTCTGTATAGCTGCGTTTTTGTGGAGGTTCGAATACCTGCAAGATCTCCGGATCGACAGACATCATGCCGGCGTATTTGTCCACAGCTTCCAGCAACCGCTCGCGGTCTAATTGCGCGGTGAGACCAGCCAGCTTCAATTTGAGTGGATGCCCTTTGCTGTCGAAGGAGATGAGCCAGTTGTCTGCTACCGTTGTTTTTCGAGGTTTCTCCAGCTTGAGACCAGAGAAATCGCTCCAGGGCTTTAATTTGCCGATCATTTTCAGAGACCAGAACTGCCAGCGCAGTTTGATGCCCTTTTGTCCGATCAAAATAGCGGTCGGCTGTATTGAAAGGCGGGCGACAACACCGGCTAGAACCACCATGCTAGACGCTGAAACCATTGCAAAGACGGGGTTGATGAACAGATTATAGAGACCGTTCATGCCTGCGTTGACTGCATAGCCGGTGTTCTGGAGCAGCAATCCGCCAAAGCCGGCGGAGGCATTCTGGATCAGCTGGGCCAGCCATTTTGGTTCACCGGAGCGAGAGATATAGTCTGCCACGAAGACGCCGCCGACCAGTAAGGTAATCAGCCCGGCGAGCGGTCCGTAGATGCGCCAGTAAAACTTCTCCTGAGAGGCGAGGAACTTGGCTTGCCGTTGCAGTCCCACATATGGGTTGTAGGGAATTTCAATGCCGTCGGCGGTTTCGACAGGCGGCAACTTAACAGCCGGGTAGGCACGTGGCTCGCTCTGCTCCGATGCCCTGACCGGCAAGGCGCTTTCATGGATGGAAGCTTCCATCTTGCAAAGGAAACGCTCGGCCATCTTGCGTTTCACCATGCCAGAGTACTGCTTGAAGGCTTTTCGGGAGAATAATTCCATCGGAAATCGACAACACCGGGTGCTTCGGCCAACTCTAATCTAGTCTTACCCGATCAGAAGTAAGGCCATACTCTCCTAAAGCCTGAGTTATGACTTCTAATTTTGATGTTGTTTAAGGGCAATCCCCGAGACTAGTGCTTGAAGCAGCGCTGGCCGGTGAAGAGCATGGTTATCCCGTGCTTGTCGCAGGCGGCAATCACCTCATCATCCTTGATGCTGCCACCCGGCTGAATGATGACTTTGATGCCGGCCGCGGCCGCCGCTTCGATGTTGTCGATGTTCGGGAAAAAGGCGTCACTGGCCAGTACAGCGCCCTTGGCGTTGTCGCCGGCTTGGGTCAATGCGATCTTCACCGAACCCACCCGATTGGTTTGCCCGATGCCGATTCCTAACGACACGCCGTGGCGCGCTACGAAAATGGCGTTAGAAGTCAGGTGCTTCACCACGGACCAGGCAAACTGCACGTCCTGTTTGTACGATGCGTCAAGCGCGGCTTTTGTGACGGTTTTGAATGTTTCGACGGTGGCCGGTTCCTCGACATCGCGGGAGACGAGAAAACCGAAGTCGGACAAGTCTTTGAATTGCAGCGTGTCCAGGGGTGGTTGCTCAAGAGCCGCAGGCGAGAGCTTCAGCACGCGGACGTTTTTCTTCTTGGCGAAAACAGGCATGGCGGCTTCATCGAAGTCAGGTGCAGCGATGATCTCGACGAAATCGCGGACCAGGCGCTCGGCCAGTTTGGCATCGACCTTGCGGGTGAAGCCGTAAATGCCGCCGAAAGCGGAAACCGGATCACAATCGTAGGCCTTTTCGAATGCTGTGGCCGTGTCCTTATCGATGGCGACGCCGCAGGGATTGTTGTGTTTGATGATGCAGGCGGCGTTCTCTTTGGAGAGCTCCCGCAATGTGCGCAGCAGCGCATAAACATCTACGATGTTGTTGAAGGAAAGCTCTTTGCCTTGCAGCTGCTCGAAGGGCGGAAACGCTTTCGCGGCTGCCGCGTTCACCGCCGGTGGTGCATACCAGGCAGCAACTTGATGGGGGTTTTCGCCGTAGCGCAGGCTCTGGTGGACGGGCAGTCCAAGCGTCAGATGCGGCGGTAATTTTAGCTCCTCACCGTTTTCCGGCTGCGAGATGCGCTCGAGATACCCGGATATTGCCCGGTCATACTCGGAGGTGCGTTTGAACGCCGACAGTGCCAGCGCCCGGCGCGCTTGTGGCGACACCTGTCCGCCACCGGACTCCATTTGTTCGAGCGTCGGGCCGTACTGCCCGGGCTCTGACAAAATAACCACGCGCTCGTAGTTTTTAGCTGCTGCGCGCAGTAATGTCACACCACCGACATCAATCTGTTCGATCATTTCGCTCTCGGAGAGGTTTTCCTGCAGTTTCTTCTCAAATGGATAGAGGTTGCAGACCACGTAATCGATTTCCAGAATGTCCAGCTCCGCCAGGCAAGAACGGTCTTCTTGCGAGGGACGAGCCAGCACGCCGGCGAGCACTTTGGGGTGCAATGTCTTGACGCGTCCGCCGAGAATCTCAGGAAACTTGGTGAGTTCTTCGACTTTCATACACTGGAAGCCGTTCTCCAGGAGGTATGCGGCAGTGGAACTGGTGCCGATGATGCGCAGCGTGTCGAACTTCTCCAGTCCTTTGAGAAGCTCTTTCAGTCCGGCTTTGTCCGAAACACTGACCAGTACCGTTCGCATTGTGGGTGTCCTCCTGACTTATGGAATGGGGATTGGGATTGGCAATTGGGCTGCTATCTAATTGGACAGAGAAAAGTTTTTGCCGGCGATGCGTATTCGCTTCGGCTCGTCAGTCGTGACGCCGATCAGGGCTGCTTCAAAGCCGAGGGTCTGGAAGGTGCGCAGCGTATTGGTTTCGTCGCCATCGACGATCACCGCCAAGCCCAGCCCCATGTTGAAGGTCTTGTACATCTCTTCTTCCGGCACGTGCGCTGCGATCAAGTCGAAGACGTGCGGCACCGGCAGTGGAGTTTGTATATCGAAGCCGACATGGTTGGAGAGGCGCAACAGATTGCGCCAACCGCTGCCCGTCACATGAACGATACCGGTGATTTCGGCGCGATGTGCGTCGAGCAAATGATTGACTGCTTTCACATAAACATGTGTCGGCTCCAGAAGCAGGCGCCAGTGCGCCACGTCGAGCACTTTGCGCGCCAGTGAAAATCCATTAGAGTGGATGCCGCTCGATGCAACTCCGATCACTTTTTGTCCGGGGCGAATGCCTGAGCCCGTGATCAAGCGTTCGCGTGACACATAACCGACTGCGAAGCCAGCCAGGTCAAAGTGCCCCGGCGCGTAGACGTCAGGCATTTCCGCCGTTTCTCCCCCGGCGAGAATCATACCCGCCAGGTCGCAACCGGCAATGATACCGTTAATGATGCTGTCGGCAACGCCTTCTTCCAGGTGTCCGACCGCGAAGTAATCGAGGAACAGGTTGGGCAATGCGCCCACGCAAATCAGGTCATTGGCGCACATTGCCACCAGGTCGATGCCGATGGTGTCATACACACCCAGCTCGATGGCCACCAATAGTTTGGTGCCGATACCATCTGTGGTGAGCGCCACGCCCAGTGAATCGCTGGATGGATACACACATGCATAGCCTCCGGCAGCCGGCCAGAGCTCTTCGTGACCGCGACGCTTGGCGGCACCCTTCAAGCGGTGGACGAACGCCTCCGCCATTTCGATATTCACTCCAGCTGCTGCGTATGATTTTGGTTCCATTGATGTCACTCGTTCGGTAACCCTTGCTCAGTTGTTGGCCAGATAAGCGGCGTTTTGCAAAATCTTCAGTCCGTGCGGCACATCGTCAGTGCTGCGCGCCGTGATGCGCAGTTCGCCTGGTTGATCTTTGCGCTCCTTTGGATCCGCCGGTCGTCCGGAAGTGGGAGCCCCCGGACGCGTCCATGCAGGATGTTGCGTCCAGCGAACAAAAGCCTCCGGATGCGGCATCAATCCAAATACGTTGCCCTGTTCGTTGATCAATCCGGCGATGCGATCGAATGATCCATTGACGTCTTCATCGTAGCGCAGCACGCCGTGTTTCTTGACGCGTTGCTTGACCGCCTCGGTGTCGCCTTCCGCGACCATCAGCCGTCCTTCGCCGTGGCGAATCGGCAAATGCACATCGTCGAGCCCGGCAAGGAACGACGAACGGCTCTCAGGAGTCGCTTCCAGTCTCACCCAGCGATTGATGAACTTGCCGCCGCTGTTGCCGCACAGCGAAACGCTCCGTTTGGCGTCAGCTGTGGAATCAGGCAAGATGCCCAACTGTACCAGCACCTGAAAGCCGTTGCAGATGCCCAGCACCAGATTGCCTTTATCGATGTAACCATAAAGGACGTCCTTGAGTTTTTCCTTCAGTTTAATTGCCAGCACCTTGCCGCTGGCAATCTCATCACCGAAGGCAAATCCGCCGGGCAGTGCGAGCAGTCTGGTGTTGAGCAGTCGCCCCGGCGTCTCGAGCAATTCGGAGGTATGCATGCGAGTGGCTTCGAAACCGGCGAGGTTGAGAGCGAATGCGGTTTCGGCATCACAATTGATACCGTCTCCGTACAACACCAGTGCTTTGGGCTTGCTCATTGCTTCTCGTTTCCTCCCTAGTCGAAGGGCAGCATCTTCTGCCAGGCGAAAGTCAGGTAGTCCACCTTTAGATCCAGAACTTTGTGACCGTCCTTTTGAACCACGACCAGTTTGCCGTCGTCGGTGACAGTGCCCAATTTAGTGACTGAAAAGTCCTTCCACTGCGCGGTCCAGACAGCTTCGTCTTCCGGTGCAATGGTGGCGATTAAGTGCGCGGGACCTTCAGCAAACAGAGCAAAGTCGCGACGATCGTGGCTGCCGGTTGCGGCTACCAGCGCATCCATGTCTATGTGGCAACCAAAACCGCTGCCGATCAGGCTCTCGGCGATGGCGACGGCAACCCCACCTTCCGACACGTCGTGGCATGATTTGACGCGCGACTGCATGATCAATTCGTGGAGACGGCGATACATTGAGGACGCCTTTTCTATGTCGAGGGACGGCAAACTTCTGCCGGTCCAGCCGTGCATTGCCGTGTACTGGCTGCCCGCCAGTCCCAGTTCGCCTGCCGACAATAAATAGATGAGGTCGCCGGCGGCTTTGTAATCCATTGATACTGCCAGGTCGGCATCAGCGATTTTGCCCATTGCCGAAACGAGAAGCGTCGGCGGCACGGAGAGCTGAACGACACCATCATCGAAATCGTTCTTCATGCTGTCCTTGCCCGAGATGAGCGGAGTGCCGTACGCCAGACAGATGTCGGCGAGCGCCTGGCAAGTGCGCACCAGTTGCGCCAATTTGTACTTCGCTTGCGGATTGCGCTTGCCCGTCACCGGGTCGGGCCAGCAGAAATTGTCGAGCAGTGTAATGGAAACCGGGTCGGCGCCGACGCAAACTGCGTTGCGCACTGCTTCATCGGCAGCGCACAAAGACATGAGGCGGGCATCGAATTCGCTCAAATATGGTGCCAGACCATTGGAGACCACCAGCGCCGCTTTGTCCTCGTAGAGCGGCTTGAAGACGGCAGCATCACATGGTGCGGTCTGTCTGGGACCCATGAGCGGCTTGATCACGGAACCGGCCTGCACTTCGTGGTCGTACTGCCGAATGACGTTTTCGCGCGAGCAGATATTGGGATGAGCGAGCAGATCGAGCAGCGATTGTTCTAGTTTTTCAGGCACCACTCCCACTGTGTCTTTGATGGTGGGTGGTGTCCATTCGCTGTCCAGATGCAGGCGCGGATTGCCTTTGTGCAGAAACTTCAGGTCGAGCAGCGCCACTTGTTTGCCGGCGCGCGTGATTTCGAAATAACCTTCGGAATGAAACTTGCCGATTGCCGTTGCTTCCACATTGAAGCGGCGGGCCAGCCATGACAGCTCTTCGAAGTTTTTGGTTGAGATTGTCATGCGCTCTTGCGACTCCGAAATCACTATTTCGTAGTCGGAGAGACCCGGATACTTGAGCGGGATGTTGTCGAGTTCAAGCGTGGCACCACCTGTGATTTGCGCCATCTCGCCCACGGATGAAGAAAGACCGCCGGCACCGTTATCGGTGATGCCGGTGATTAGTCCGGCGTCGCGGGCTTCCAGAATGAAGTCGAGCACGCGCTTCTGAGTGAATGGATCGCCGATTTGTACGGCTGAGACAGGGGAACCTTCGTGAAGCGGCTCGGAGGAGAATGTCGCGCCGTGAATGCCGTCTTTGCCGACCCGCCCGCCGACGACGACGATCGTGTCACCGACAGTGGTGTGCTTGCCATAACCGCTCTTGCCGGCAACGGTCGTGGGCAAAAGTCCGCCGGTCCCGCAAAATACTAGCGGCTTGGCGCGGTAACCCGGATGGAAGCAAATGGCACCGTTGACTGTGGGGATGCCGCTCTTGTTGCCGCCGTCCTGCACTCCTTTGCGCACGCCGTTCATGATCGTCTCTGCCGGCAATAGTTTGGGGCGTTGCGGCAGATCGTCCGACGGGTAGGCGAAACAAAACACGTCCGTGTTGAAGATCGGCTTGGCACCAAGACCGGTGCCGAGCACATCGCGGTTGACGCCGAGAATGCCGGTGAGCGCGCCGCCATAGGGTTCGAGCGCACTCGGGGAATTGTGGGTTTCAACCTTGAAGCAAACTGCAAACTCGTCGTTCCAGCGCACTACGCCCGAGTTGTCTTCAAACACCGACAGCAAGTCATCGCGTTTTTCGCGCAGTTTGTAGGTTGGACCCTGAATATAAGTCTTGTACAGGCTGTCGATTTCTTGAGATTTGCCTGCACCGTCGACGGTGTTGTCGGTGTGGTTGATGTAGGCGCTGAAGATTTTGTGCTTGCAATGCTCCGACCAGGTTTGAGCCAGCACTTCCAATTCGACATCTGTAGGCCAGGCGGGCAGCCCCTTGCTGCGGCGCAGTTCGCGTACGTCATCGCGTTCATAGTAAGCGCGGATTGCCTTCATCTCTTCCAGATTGAGAGCCAAGAGTCGCAGTTGACTCAGTTCCAGCAAACGCACGTCGTCCAGATCGAGCGGCACCGTGTCAGGTGGCTTCGGTGCCGGCAGGTGCACTTCCGGGTAGGTCAGAAATGCCGATTCGTCCCGGGTTTTGAACTTTTCGATCTCGTGAACGACAAACTTATCGGTGAGCGGATGATAGAAGTGGTAGAGACCAGCGGCGGCGATTTGCTCGGCGTTGTCATAGCACCCTTGAGGGAAGAGAAAGCCCTCGCCTGAGGTGACCTGCACATTTGGGAAACCTCTAAGCAATAGCGCTTCTTCGACTGTCTTGCCCAGGTTGTCGGTGACGCCGGGCAGAAATTGTTTCTCCGCCAGCCATTGAAAGCGCTCTCTTTCCCAGGTCGGTGCCCAGCCGAAGCGACTTTCCGGCGAGGCACTGTGCAGGGTCTCAAGCAAAGGATCGCGCAGCGTATCGCCGACCACCATCAACAGCTCCGAGTCGGCGAAGTCTTTGATGTCCTTGATCAATTTAGATGTGATCTTGAGCCAGTAAAGCGGGAAGCGGTTCAAGCCATCGGTGAAACCTGCCTTCGGGAAAACTGCGCAGCTGACGATCACCGTGAAGAATTCTTCTTCTTTGACCGGATGCTCTTGCATCGACTGGCTCATTTGACCTTCGCCTCCGTCTTCGTTTTGTCTGGTCGGGGCAAGATCTGTACCCCGTGCGTTGCGATGTTGGCCAGCACTTGCGGGTAGAGCCGATGCTCTACTTGCAATCCGCGTTGCTTGAAGGTGTCGATGGTGTCGCCGTCCTCTCTGGCAAAGGCTTCTTGTGCCAAGATCGGCCCGTGGTCTACCTCCTCATCGACGAGGTGCACGGTGACACCGGAGATGCGCACGCCATAGTTGAAGGCGTCTTCGTATCCGGATGCACCGGGAAACGCGGGCAAAAGGGACGGGTGAATGTTGATCACTTTAAATATAGAACGCTCGCGGTCATAGAAAGCCTGCAGAAAATGCGGCGTCAAGACGCGCATATAACCAGCCAGGACTACGAAGTCTACCTTGTACTTCTCCAGGCACGCCAGAACTTCCCTCTCGTGATCGACTCGCGCTTTGCCTCGCGATGAAATGGCATGCGCCGGCACGCCGTGCTCTTCAGCTATCTTGAGCGCCAGCGCATCGGGGTTGTTCGATATGACGCAGACGACGTTGGCTTTCAGAGAACCGTCCTGAACGGCTTCCAGAATTGCTCCCAGATTGGAGCCTCTTCCTGATACCAGTACCGCATAGTTCATATCGTTGCGGCTGCAGCCCTCCTGCCAATGTCTTTGCGCCAGGACATGCCCTTGAATGAAACTGCTGTCAGCCCTTCGTATGCCTTTCCGACCGCGGCATCAAGATCAGATCCCAGACCGGTTACGCAAAGAACGCGACCACCGGCGGTGACGAGTCGTCCTTCGCTGCCGCCGTTTCCTTCAAGTTTCGTCCCTGCCTGAAAGACCATGGACTGCTCAGGTAAGTGCTTGACTGTGATTGCCTCGCCTTTCGAGCCTTTTTCCGGATAAGTGTCGGCGCATGCCACCACACAACAAGTCGAGTGCTTCGACCAGGTGACGGAGACCTCATCCAACTTGCCGTCCGGTGTGTGCCAGAGAACAGGCACCAGATCCGATGACATCAGAGGCAGGACAACCTGCGTTTCGGGATCGCCGAAGCGTGCATTGAATTCCAGGACGTAGGGCTGGAATGATGGTTTTTTCTGATTGTCTTCCAGGGGCGGACGACTCTCCAGCATGAGCCCGATATAGAGCACGCCTTTGAAGGGCAGCTGACCGGATGCCAGCGCTTTTCGAATCGGTTCCAGTATTTGACTTTCAATGTCGTCGCGGGCTCGATCAAATAGATCTGCCGGCGCGTAGGCTCCCATGCCGCCGGTGTTCGGACCACGGTCGCCGTCAAAACGCCGCTTGTGGTCGCGGGCCGCGGGCATCGGCAAAAGACGCTTGCCGTCACAAAAGACCATCAGCGACATCTCTTCGCCGCGCAACTTTTCTTCGATGACGACGCGCTGTCCGGCGGCGCCGAAACGATTTTCTTTGAAAATCGCTGTCAGGGCGTCGAGTGCTTCATCTGTATTGTCGTCATCGCAGACGAAAACACCTTTGCCCAGGGCCAGCCCGTCTGCCTTGATCACGCGCGCCCAGGGGTGGGAAAGGACCAGCTCTTTGGCATCATCGAAGTTATCGGCGACGAAATACCGTGCGGTCGGCAAGTGATGCGTCGACATGAATTCTTTGGCGTGTGCTTTGCTGGCTTCCATTTGCGCAGCATTCTTGTCCGGACCGAAAACGCGCAGACCGTCGCCGGACAGGTGGTCGACGATACCCATGGCCAGCGGGTCGTCCGGTCCGATCACCACGAGATCTATTTGTTGCTTGCGGGCGAATTTTGAAAGCTGGGCGAATTCCATAACGGGAATGTCGACGTTTTCGGTCTTGGCGGTGGAAGCCGTGCCACCGTTGCCGGGGGCGCAGTAAATCTTGTCGACCGCCTTGCTCTGGGCGATCTTCCAGCACAGTGCGTGTTCTCTGCCGCCGCTGCCGACCACCAGCACTTTCAAGTTATTGGGGATGGCGCTCATTTCTGCTTACCCCCGATGAATGAATTGAGTTTGTTGCTCAGTTCGACAAGCTCGGGTTGACCGCTGAAGACTGCTTCTCCCGCTACGGTGTTGAAGAGGCTGGGGTACAGGGCATCCGCAAGCGCCTTGCTGGGGGCATCCAGAGGGTCCGGAGTTTTCCCCAACTCTTCAGTGCAGACCTGTTTCCAGTTGTCGGCACCGCGACCGGTGGCAATGGCTTGCGCTTCCTTGATAGCTTTTTCCCAGGCGGTGTCGCGGTAGATCTGGCGAATGAACTCTTTGGAAAGATGTGCGCCTGACGAGATCAACCTCAGCTCGTCGGGACCAATGCTGTCTGCCAGGAGAAGCTTGCCGTCATGAATGATGAACTCGAATTTGCCGTCCCACAATTCGATGCCGCGTTCGGCGAAGAGAGCGAGCAGTCCGACTGCTGCTGCCAGTGCCAGTTCGGAAAGTTCTTCGAATTGTTCGACGGACAAAGTTGAAATGTTGACGGCCTCTTGCAAGGTGAGCAGGCGATCTTTAGGTTCGAGCTTGGTGAAAAATTCCAGGACGGGGCGATCGAACAACCTTCCTTCTTGAGGCACTTCATGCAGACCGAGTTGACGAGCATACTGCGGATTGTTCTCCAGACGTGCTTTCAGCGATGACCCGCTGGGCATGCCAAAGCGGAATACAACTTCCAGAGGGACGAGCCGCGTCTTTTCTCGGTGCGAGTCGAGCGGGTAGTAGTAAATCGTCTGTCCGTTAAGCGATACGGGAGAAACTTTCGGCACATGCGCGCGTACTACTTCTAGAAACGCTCGGTCGCACGCGGGAAGCGATTTCAGCGGCAGCTTGCTGCCGGTTTCATCCACCAGATCTACAAAGTGACTGGGCAGTCCGGTCTTTTGCAGTCCGACGAAAACCGGATGTTTCGTGCGTTGCTGCCACCAGTCATGATTAAGCTGCTGCACCGGCGTCGAAGTGAGGCTTTGCCAGAACTGCGGCTGGGACAACTGTTCGAAGAAGTATGCACCGAATGCGGTGAGAGCTTTGCCTTTGTCGGCAATCGTGTCGGGCATCTTGCCCCAGTCGAAAACTGAATAGTCATCTGTAAACTCGAACCAGAGCCTGTCGGGCCTTGCCGCCGGCTGCCACACACGTTTTACCGAGCCTTCGTAGATGCAGTTCATCTGTGTGGTGCCTGATTTGGTCGGCATGGTTATGGTTCTCTGCTCAGCTGTCTCAATCTGTCTTCGGTACGCTTGGTTTCAAAACTCTCCCCGTGGGAGATGTCGGTGGGATACTGGTTGGTCACGCAGCCGGTGCACAGATCGCGCTGCGCCAGCGCTTTCTTCAGCCCGTCGACGGTCTGGTAAATGACGCGGTCGGCGCCCAGTGCTTCTGCAATTTCTTCTTCGTTGCGACCGACCGCCACCAGCTCTTTGCGCGACGGAAAGTCGATGCCGTAATAACAAGGATTGGCAATCGGCGGGCAGGTAGAAACCAGCGTCACTTCGCGAGCGCCGGCTTTTCTAATCAGCTTGATCAGTTGGATGGCAGTGTTGCCGCGCACGATACTGTCATCGACTACCAGGCAACGTTTACCTTCGATTTCAGAGTCAATTGGGAAGAGCTTGCGTCTGATGGCTTCCTGACGGGTGGCCTGGTCGTCCAGGATAAATGTGCGATTGACGTAGCGGTTTTTGATCAGCAGTTCGCGGAAGGGCAGTCCCAGTGACTCGGCGATGGCGATGGCCGCTGTGCGACTGGTATCGGGAACCGGCACCACGACATCCGCGCCGATGCCGCGCGCTTTCAGTTCTTCGGCGAGAATCATGCCCAGCTGGAAGCGCGCCTGGTAGACGGATATGTCGCCCATTTCAGATTCGACGCGGGCGAAGTAAACCCACTCGAACATGCATGGTTTGTAAGTGCGCGCCAGGAGCAGTTTTCTCTCGACGGTACCATCTTTGGTGACCAGCACAGCCTCACCAGGTTTGACTTCGCTCTTTTCGTCATAACCGAGATAGTCGAGTGCTACTGATTCACTGGACAGCGCGTACGATGTCTCGCCGTCGCGGACGCGCTTGCCGAGCAATAGCGGGCGAATGCCGTCCGGATCGCGGAAGCCGAAAATTGATCCATGCTTGGTGATGCCGGCGATGGCGTAGCTGCCGACTAACTCTTTCATGGCTTTGCCGATGGCGGCGAAAAGAAACTCCGGCGCCAGGCTGCGGTCGGTCAATTCTTCGCAGATGAGGCGCAGAATTACTTCCGAGTCTGACTCGGTTGCAAAACGAATGCGCCTGGATTGGTTCACCAGGCGCTCTCTAAGGTCGTAGCAATTTACTATGTTGCCGTTGTGCGCGATGCCGATGCCGACGGCGTTGTCGAGGAACGGCTGCAACAGATTGGGATCGCGTCTGCCGATTGTGGCATAGCGAGTGTGTCCGAGTGCAGCCTCGCCCTTCAAGTTTCTGAACGAGCGCTCGGAGAAAACATTTTCTATAAGTCCGGACCCACGCTGGAGATTGAACTGGATTTGATCAGACCGCGAGTCAAGCGTTAGAATGCCTGCCCCGTCCTGACCCCGGTGCTGCAGGTTCATCAGCCCTACGAAGGTCTCGTAGGCTGCATCTTGCGTTCCAACAACGCTTATCAAACCGCACATAGACTCGGATTTACTCTCCGGGCGACGTGTTCGATGAGAAGCATAGCCTGATTCGCGCTGAAAGTAAGCAATGTTGATGTTTCTTGTACATTGGTAAGCGTATATAAACTACACAGGCAGTCGCGAAGCGGCGCATATGCAGACGACCCGGCCGCGGCGCTAGAAGTGTCGAATTTGCTTAGACAGTAATTTTTATCCAGCGTCCCGATTGAAAACGGACGGCGATGATGATTGCCGACAGGCAAACTGAGCCGGTCATCGCCCACCAGACTCCTGACGGTCCCCAGCCCCACACCTCAGCCAGCACATATGCAATCGGCAGTCTGACCACCCAGTTGGTGAAGAGGGAGACCCACATGGGAAATTTGGTGTCTCCGGCACCCTGCAGGGCGCCGGAGAGAATCATATTGACTGCCAGGAGCGGTTCGCAAAATGCGTTAATGCGCAGGTAGTCGGCTGTATATGCAATCGTGTTGGGATCGTGAGTCATGACGCGGGCAATCGGGTCGGCGCAGAGGTAGAGCGCAGTGCCCAGCAGAAGCATCATACCGACACCGATGTTGCTGACGTTCCAGCCGGCTTTGCGAGCTCGGTCAATTTCTTTGGCGCCCAGATTCTGGCCGACAATATTACCCACCGCCAGACTCAGTGCCATGAGCGGCATAAAGAGTAGCGCTTCCACGCGCATACCGATGGTCCACGATGCCAGTGCGGCGGTGGGGTCGGACAGCCCTTTCAAGATGAAGAACACAACCAGAGTGGATGCTGCCCAACCCCAGCGATGGAAGGCAGCCGGGATGCCCAGTTTCAGCAGTCTGCTCATTGAGTTGATCGCGATTGGATAGACCTGCCCGAGCGCCGGTGCCAGAGGAGAATGTTTGATGCGATAGAGCGCAATCACAGCACCTACGAAAGCGCCGACGATGGCCGAACCGGCGATGCCCCGCACTCCAAGACCGGGAACCGGCCAGTTTCCGAGCACGGTCAAGTAGTCGCCGGCGATGGTAATCACCAGTTCGGTCATCACCACATATAGTGGCGTGCGCGCATCGCCGATTGCCCGGAAGGCGGCATTGCTGATGGCGATCAAGCTAAACGGAATCAGATAAAGCGCGTAGACGCTCAGGTAGTCGGTTCCGATTTCCTGCACGGTCTTGGTCGTCGTGAAGAGCGGCAGCAAGAAGTGAGCGGTGAAATATCCTACGATGGTCAGCACCAGCCCGCCGGTGACAGACAGGGCAATCGACTGCCCGGTCATGTACGCTGCTTCCTCCGGGTTGTTTTCACCGGCGGCGCGTGAGACGATGGCTGTTGTGCCGACGGCAATTGCCATGACGAAAACGCAGAAGATAAAAATCAGTTGCTCGGCGACACCCACGGCTGCCTGGGCCGGAGCGCCCAGATAGCCGGCCACCTGCACGTCTGCCATGCCGACGATGGATGAGGTGATGGTCGTGATCATGAGAGGCCACGACATGTCCCAGATAGCGCGCCACAAGTTGCCGCGCACCAGAACGGCACCCGGGTTGGCTGCGTTGGTTGCGGGGCGGGCCGCCAATGCTGCCGCTTCTTCCATGGCCATCGGTTCAGCGGATGCGCCGGCTACTTCAGAGGCAAAAAAATCTGCCGCGTCCGCACTTTCGGGCAGCACATCACCTGTCTCTGGGGTTTCAGTCGACATTTCAGGAAGTATATCAGCAGAAGGAAAGCGAGCGGGAGAAACCCCCGCCCGCCTTGCTTTAGTGCGCCGGTAAAAACTCTAGTAAGTGGAGGCAGCAAGTAGGTGTTGCTCTACTTGCTGCCTTTGTTCTCGAGAACCTAGCTGAACATCTCCCAGAAGCGCTTCTCTTTCGAGAAGTTGGTGGCTTCAGAATGTGCTGCTTCCAAAGCAGCCATGTACCGATCCCAGAGCGGGCGGATGTTGTCCGGCGTAGCGCCCTTGGCTTTCAAGGAATTGATCAACTCAACTGCTTGCGAGCGCAAGAAGGTCTGCACCTGCGGTACCTTGTCGGCTTTTGGATAAGATGCGAGCAAGGTGAGAGCGCCCTGGCGTTTCTTCTCAAGCGCATCGGCATCCACCGACTTGCCTGTCTGAAACTCGTTCCACGCATCGAGCAGAGCCTGGAAGAACTCAGCTACTTCTGCAGGCAACTTAGCGACTTTGTCCGACTTCTCGGCTTTCGCTTTATCTTGTAGTTGCTCCTCTTCCGGTGCAGCGCCGGCCTTGATGTTCATGTTGAAGTTGCGGTAGGGCGATACTTTCGGCTGCGGTGCAGGCGGCGGTGCCGCAGAGGCGGGCGCCGATCCTGGCGTAGGCGGTTCCTGATGCGCGGGGGCACTGCCTTCTGCGCATTGTTGGGAAAGCATGTTGTCCATTTCGTCGCCTTGAGCGCTGCCGCCAAATCCTCCACCAGCCATTGGTGCCGCTGCCGGTGAACCCCAGCCGCCTGTGACTGTACCCCAATCGTCCGCGGCACCACCGGCGCCACCGGCCGGCGGTGCCGACCAGCAGTTTGTTTGTTGATGCGGACTCGGTGCGGCTGCTCCGCGTTGCCGCGTCAGCTGACCCATCAGTGAACTGCCTGGACGGGCGAGTGATCTGGTCGGATCCGCCGGATCGACCCAACCTGCCGGTTCGTGCACCGGCTGGGTGACTTCCAGTCGCTTACCCGTACTGTTGGCGATTTCGGAGTGATCGATAGCCACAAACGCCGTGAAGCGTGTCAGGATTGAATGTTCGATTGAAAGTGCAATCAAGTCTTTGCGCAATTGAGCCAGGTAGTTGGGCTGCATGCGCATCTGGTCTTCGATGTCGATGATGCGTCCCTTGGCCCAGAGTTGCGAGATGGCTTTCACCTTCACCGCGACCGGTGACACCTTCTCTTCGAAGGTCTTTCCGTCGGGTAACGTGCCTTTGATCTTGACAGTGCCCTTCTTGTTCAATTTGAGGAAAACAGAGGCTCCGCGACCAGCGAAGACATCAGGTACGTTGTCGGGCGTCACCGAATCTTTGACGACAATCTTGCCGGCATCGTCGATGGTGATGTCTGTCAAAACCGGCGGTCCGATTTCTCTTGCCACCGCACGCAGTGCTCCTTCTATCTGCGCTCCGGGCTGCACAAACGTGGCCGTTCCCCCACCAAGCTGTGCAACCCGGCGCAGAAGCCCTGTGTTGACTGCGCTGTCCACGCCGAGAGTGAACAGGCGAGCCCCCGCAATGCGGGACTGAATCAACTTGAAGATGCGGCTTTCGTCGCCGACATCTCCGTCGGTCAACAAGATAACAATCGGAATACGTGCTTCGGTAGCCTTGCCGTGCACCTTGAACAATTCGTCGAATGCCTGGTCGAGAGCCCAGTACATTTCGGTGCCGCCGCGGGCATTTATGGTCCGCAGATAGTCGCAGCCGAGTGCGATGCCGGCTTCGTCCGCCAGAGCGAAATTGCCGTTGCCGTTACGCACTTTGTTAGGGCTGTACCATTCAACTGTGTCATCGAATGCCGCGATGGCGAAGCGATCGGTCGGACGCAAGGTCGAGATCAAGTTGGCGCAGGAGCGCGCTGCCCAGACCATCTTTTCACCTTCCATAGAGCCGGAGCGGTCGAGGACGAAAACCACGTCTCTAGGAATTGTCAAAACAACTTCGGAAGCCGGCGGCAAAATGGAGAGCATGCCGTAAAGGTCGCCGTTTTCGGCAGTGTAAGTAATCAGGTTGCTGGTGATCTTATTCGAAGATAGACGCCAGCTGAGAACAAAGTCGCGGTCCATCAACTCGTCCGAGCGCGACAGTCCCACTTTCAGCGAGTCGGCGCTCATACCGACTTTGGTGGCGTGCTGCGAACAACTGAGATCGTCGACGATCAGACCTTCGCCGGTGGCGATATCAACTTCTATATTGAGTGCCACCTTCGGATCGAACCCCGGCGCCAACCGGGGCGGAGTGATACGCGACGCATCCGGAACAATGTCCGTGTCGCTTTCTGTGCCAGTGCCTACACCAGGTCCCTCTTCGGCTTCGCCGGGGATATATCGCGGTGCCACCACCAGGGGGAGCATAATTTCAGTGCGTCCATCTTCGAAGAAAACCAGTTTTTCCGAATAGGTAAGGACAACTGAGACTTCTTCATTCGGTGGAATATTGCCGACTTGTACGGTGAAAACGTCGTCGCGCTCTTGTTCGAGCAATGCGGCGCGTTTGCCTTCCTGTAATGCTTGCTGATAGTTGGCGCGGGCTTGACCTCGCTCTTCAACAACGCCTTTGACGACGCGAGTGCCGACGCGCATTTCGAAGTCGCTGACGGCGCAGCCGCCGGACAGAGGAAACACATAGATGCACTCGATGGCTTCAGCGTGGTCGTTGACGAACTTCTGATGCACTCTCACTGTGGCGATGCGGTCTGCTACTTGAGCCTGTATTTCGACTCCGGCAAGCGGCAGACGAATCTTCGTCAGTGCAGCGGCTGCGGATACCAACTCGCCGAGTCCGCGCTGATGTTGCCCGACCGGCAACGTGATAAGTGGTAGTTTCTGCATACTGGCAGCGGTACTCATGTTAGTTTCCCCTCCGTTATTCCCGTCCCCGGGAATTTGATAGTGAATTCAAGATCGCTCGCAGCCTCTCCACGGCTGCATCCACGTCTTCGTCCGGAACCCAGGTTGCCTCCACCATCAGTTTCAGACCAGGTTCGACTTCTACTTCGCGCCAGATAACCGTTTGGATTTGGTTGCCTTGTCCCGCCCGCGAACCGACGGCGGTGATTGGTGCGCCCTGATCAGCGGCTTCGGCGAATGCGGTGAGCATCAGCTCGAGTTCGTGATCCGTGCGGCCGTAGATGCGGGACTGGATATCAGACAAAGGTAGCAGTCGCGCTTGCAACGCCTTGATAGCAAGAACTTGCAGAACGTGGCGTTTGGTGTAGCGCGCCTGGCGCCCTTCGATTGTTGGCCGATCGATCAATCCAAGACTTGTGTAATACCGAATAGTGCGAATGTCGGGTGCCTGCGAGACACGATGGTCCTGCTGGGCGCCGAGCAGCTGGTAAGTAGCCAGCGCTTGCTCGACCTCGATACGAAGCTCCTCCAGTGATAGCGATGGAATTTGTGTGACCATGACAGTAATATAGCGCGATTGCTGTAATGCTGTCAAGGTTGCTGTAAGCAATGCCCCCAGCGCCACTGGGCGCCTGTCTCAGTGTTCACTCATGCGGAATTACGACAGTTTTTGCATATTTACTGTCACAATCGACGCTGAGTGTGCCGAGGCGGTTAAATACTGGCGTTTAGCATTTGACCGCCTCGGCGGCCGCAATACCTTCGAAACGGCCGCCACTGCGGTCATTCTCATCGGTGATGGCCGCTATGGCGGTCGTTTCAACGAATCTCTGGCCGCCACGGCGGTCACGAGTGATCTAGTCCGCCGAGCGGACAATCCTCTGATGTGATGGAGATGGGGGGTGTCAGCCGGATCGGACGCTATGCGAGAATAGCCCTCATGGCCGCCAAGAAAATCAAGAATAAGAAGAAAGGCGACGACTCGGCATCCGGCGGGCGCGGCGAGGGATCTGGAGGCGGACCACTTGGCGGTGGCGCCTCCGCATCGTCACTTAATCCGCAGTCGGTGACGTACAAGAGGGCGCGCTGGAAGCACTTCATGCGGTTCGGCGCGTTCCTGATGGTGCTGCTCATGGACAGCAGTTTCGTCTACACCGCCTGGAAAGCGCATGCCATCTTGCACATGGCGTTTCGTCCGCAGGAGATGTTCGGGTACTTCCTTCTGACAGTAATGAATATGTTTCTTCTCCCCTCAATGGTGCTTGAGGTCGACAAAGTGATCGTCACTCCGGAGAAGATTGTTCTTCATAACCTGGTCTGGAAGTTTCAGGAGAAGTGGGACGAGCTTCGCAAATTCAGCCAGCCGATTTTTCTCAAGTTCGCCATCCTATATGGAAGCCACGGCGTCTACTTGATCAATAAGAAGGACCTGGGCGTCGAAGAATACCAAACACTTGTTGAAACTATTGAGCACAAAGCGGCGCATCTCCAGAAATAGCTTATACTTCCCTTTGCGCTGAAACCCAGTTGGCAAGGCAATCAAGCAACTCCGCCGCAGCGCAGGCAGAGGGAGATTGGATTCACTCAGTCATGGCTAAAGGAAAGATACGCGTTCTCATTGGCAAACCCGGTCTGGACGGACACGACCGTGGTGCCAAAATTGTCGCGCGTGCACTGCGCGATGCCGGCATGGAAGTGATTTATACCGGGCTGCATCGTTCGCCCGAGGAGATAGTCGAGACAGCCATTCAGGAAGATGTCGACGCCATTGGTCTGAGCATCCTATCCGGCGCCCACATGACGCTCTTCCCGCGCATTCTGGAATTGCTTAAGGAGCAGGACGCGTCAGATATTCTCCTTTTCGGCGGCGGCATTATCCCCGAAGAAGACCGGCAGGCGCTGCTCGACGCTGGAGTTTCCGAGATATTCGTCCCGGGTGGTGCCACCCAGCGCACTATCGAGTTTCTGAAAGCCCATTTCGCTGCTAAGCCTGATGACGTCGAAGAACCAGTCAAGAAACGATAAGCAAAAATTGGCTTGCCAAGAGCGTATTTACCGTGTGTCTGAAAATGCTCGGGGCGGGGTATATAAAGAGATGGGTTCTGATTCGAATGATTCGAAGCTTAATTTTGCCCGGCAAAGTTAAAAAAAGCGAAACAAGCCCATGACAGCCGTGTTATATTCTGGACACTCATCTGGTTGACAGGAGTCACCTTCGTTGGACCAACCTGATAACACCAAACAAGGCAAACCATCGTGGCAAGCTTTTGCTGAAGCGTTCTTCCCCCTCGAAGCAACGTTAATCAGAGAAAGCATCAACGTCGTCAATGAGGCCCTGCCTCAAAGAAACGAGGCAGTTGCTATGACCGCTTCCGCAAGCGCTCATGCCTTCCTCCGACATGCTGGCGACAGCGTGTACGACACCTAAGTCCCGGTCTCACGCCTGAAATCGACGAATTGCACCCGCCTGAGTCATCAGGGGGGCTTTCGCGTACTGGTACAATGAATTGGCGTTCCTGTACCTGAACTTCGAGCAAAACTTACTATTACTGAGCCTTCTTCGCCTGCTTCCGCCTCAAAACCGCCTTTGTACCGCAAGGGCGATGTCGTGCTGGTCGCCTTTCCTTACACAACCGACGACGGTCAGACCCAGACGAAGCGCCGACCCGCGGTGATTATTTCCAACGACTACAACAACGCCCGCCTCGATGATGTGCTGCTGGTGCCCCTGACCAGCAACGTTTCCCGCGCCACGCGCGAGCCCACCCAGGTCACCGTCGAGATGAACAGCCCCGAAGGGAAAGCAGGCGGATTGCGTCTCGATAGCGTCATCGACTGCACGGTCATCGCCACCATTCCCAAAACACTTCTGGTCAACAAGATCGGCGCCTTTCCCAACGAGGTGATGGAGCGGGTCGACATGTGCCTGATGGTGGCTCTATCGATCGGGCGCCCCGTGCAGCAGGATCGCACCTCCTACCCTGAATTCGGTCAGACCGCCAGCGGTGGCGAACGCAAGTAATTCGATCGGGCAATAGCCCATCAGTTGACTGTTTCGCCGATTGCGGAACAGGCGCTCTTGTCTATCGTCGAAGTAACCAGGTCCAACGAACCTGTCCACCAGATTACCAACACAGACCAATATCGAGAGTCCGGAAAACTGGAAGAGATTTCTCTGGCCGATTCACGAAGGCGCCAGATGGGCTTAGAAGAGTGAGACGCACTATGCATCCGTTATCCCACAGACACCTTTTTACTACGCCTATTACCGAAACGACCACACCGCAAGCGCAAGCCGGGAAGCCGCCCTTGTACCGCAAGGGCGATGTTGTGCTGGTGTCGTTTCCTTACACCACCGACGACGGGCAGACGCAGACCAAACGCCGCCCGGCAGTGATTATCTCCAACGACTACAACAATGCGCGCCTTGATGATGTGCTGCTGGTGCCTCTGACCAGCAATACCTCCCGCGGTGCGCGCGAACCGACGCAGGTTTTCGTCGAGATGAACTCCAGCGAAGGCAAAGCCGGCGGGTTGCGACTGGACAGCGTCATCGACTGCACGGTCATTGCCACCATTCCTAAAACGCTTTTGGTCACCAAGATCGGTGCGTTTCCGAATGAAGTGATGGAACGCGTTGATATGTGCCTGATGATCGCGCTTTCGATCGGTCGCCCGGTGCTTTAGTCCCGCGACCTGATAGATCTAGGCTTTGGTAGAAACCACTACTTTGGCGCCCACCGTCGAGGACAGTGCTTCAGTGGCGCGCCCGCAGTTGACGGATATTTCGACGAAGCCGTGGCTTCCCACAAAGGCGTTCGGCTTGCCGCGCGCTACCGACGAATAAGTGGTGCCCAGCGTCAGCGTGGTGCCGTTGATGGTGAAGCGCACGTTGGTGGCTTCCGGATTCAGGCGAATGTTGGTGATCAGGTTGCCGAAGCGGTCGACATAGATCACTCGTCCGGTCATGACCGGCGGTGCTTCGACGAATTCGTAATGCGACAGTTTGACGATGTCCGAGACTGCCATCTCTTTGCCGAATTCTTCCGGACGCATCCCGCAGGCAAGAAACGCGCACACAGGTCCGAAGATATCGCGGGCATGGAAGCTGCTGGATACGTCGCGGCGCCAGAAGTTCTGGTTGGTCAGCTGGTATGCCTGCCACTGCTCGTGGTGGTCGTTGAGCAAGTACGAGCAAAGCCCGTTGTCCGGACCGACGAATGAGTGATGCTTGCCGCGCAGAAGAATGCCCTTGCGATCGGAGCCGACGCCGGGATCGACGACGCCCAGGTGAATGCTGCCGGCGGGAAACTGTTTATACGCGTTATAGATGATGAATGCGCCAGCGCCGACATCCCACGCTTCGATGTCGTGCGATATATCAACGATCGGCACCGACTGCGAAATCGTCGTCATGACACCTTTGACGATGCCTGTGTAGCCATCTTTCTGTCCAAAGTCAGTGGTAAATGTGATGACGCTGTTTGTCATTGTGGGGCACTCTCGCTCTCGTGTTTGTTGCATGTTCAGGGACTTTCACTTCCGGTGTGGGCTAAAACTGTGGCGCAGGCATACTCGCGCTCGTGACTGATTGACACTTCCCAATCGGTCAACTTTCTGCGCGCGGCAATTTGCACGGCGCGTCCATGCAGCTTGACCGTCGGTTCGCCGGACGGCTTGTGCACGATTTCCACTTCCTTCCAATCGAGACCGTACCAGCCGGTGCCCAGCGCTTTGGCTGCCGCTTCTTTGGCTGCGAATCTACCGGATAGACGACTGACTGTGTGTTTCGGCGCGCTCAATACGTAGCGCATTTCGTGCTCCGTCAGGATGCGACGCAAAAGCCGTTCGCCAAACTTGGCGTACGCCTGGGCAACGCGGGAGGTCGAGCAAATGTCAGTGCCGATTTTGATTGTCACGATTGCCACCAGACAGATTTCTAGGCGCCCAGATCGTCGGCGTCGACGCGCGTTCCATACAAATAAACTTGCTCGGGGGCCGGCAACTCGGCATGTATGTCGCTGACGGTTTTGCCCTTCGTCGGATGCTGCAAGTCCGGTGCAATCTCCAGTAGTGGAACCAACGCATAAGCGCGTGTATCCAGCCCGGGGTGAGGAACTCTCAGGTAGGACGTCTCGACTTCCTCTTCGCCGTAAAACAGAATGTCCAGATCGATGATACGCGTCTTGGTCATGCCGTTCGGACCCGCATGGAAAATCTCAGGCGATTCAGAGCCGGCCAGCACGCTCAAGCGCATCTCGATTTCTTTGCAGACGTCGAGCAACTCGCGTGGACGCAGATTGGTTTCAATTGCCGCCACGGCGTTCACAAACCATTCGCTGTACTCGCGACCGACTGGTTCGGTTTCGTACAGGCTGGAGCACTCGACAACTTCGATGTTGTCGTGGTCCTTGAGGAGCTGCATGGCTTGCTGTACAAAGCCCAGCCGGTCTCCTTCATTGGAGCCCAATCCGATGAAGCAGCGAACCCAATTGCCGTTAGCGTCGGACATCGGCGGCAGCCGTTCCTTATATCAAACAGAACACTCGTTTCCCGGCAGATTATATCTACTGGGAGCACTTGTGTGGGCCCCTTGGCGTCGCATCAGCTGCCGATTGCCGCCACCAATTTTGCCGTCTCGCAAAGCGTGTCGAAGAGGTGATCCGGGCTGAGCGCCTCCAGGTCTGACTTGGGCGTGCGCCCTGTCGCCACCGCGATCGAACGCGCTCCATAACCCTTGGCGCAGAGCACGTCATTGACCGCATCGCCGATGATGACGATATCCGCGGGCGTAAAGTCCTGCTCGAAGTGGTCTATGGCGCGCTTATGAGCGATCGCCGGCAATTGCATGCGGTCATGAGAATCGCTGCCGTAAGCGCCCATGGGGAAGAAACGGTTGAGGCTGAACGGTTGCAGCTTAATGCGCGCCCCCGGCTCAATATTGCCCGTCAATAAACCCAGATTAGCCCAGGAAGCTGTCGCCAGTTCTTCCAGCAGCTCGATGACGCCCCCGTGCACGGTCATCTCGCGCGACTTAGCTACCTCGCGCTCCAGGCGCGGTAAGTAGACCTCGAATGTCTTGAGCAGCAGCTGATCGAGATCATCGTGGTCGTGACCGTTGTGAATCAGTGCTTCGCGAATAATTTGCGGGTCAGTTTTTCCGGACAGGCTCAGTCCATCCATGTTGATATGCCGGCCGCAACTCTCGGTGAGAGCGGCTTCCAGAGCCCGTCTGCCCACTCCTGCGGAGTGCAGCATTGTTTCGTCGATATCAAACAGAATCAGACGCTTCATTGCTATCGAAATCTCTCCTCGGGGGTGGCTAAGATTTTACCGCATCGGCTTCGGCAGAGGAAATTGGTCGCTTTCCCTCGCTGCACCAAATATGGTGGCAGCACCAGAATGCTCCCTGCCGGTGTCATTGATCATACCCAACCCGCCAATCCGACAACTGGCGGCGCGTTTTCCCGGGACGGCAGGTAAAGTCATGCAACAGCCTGCTTTTGCCAGCTTGAGGCGGTTTGCGGACGGGCACATATGAATCAGCAGGAGCCCGATTCCGCCGCGTTTACATGGAAAATCCCGACAAACTCCAAGAGCAGGTACACACCCTAGCCGGGCAGCAAGCGTTCCACGTCTGCCCCACCTGTGGTTTGAAGCTCTCGTTATCCACCAAGACTTGCCCGAACGACGGCACCGAGACGGGCGAGTCGCCGAAGCCCGGGACCATATTCAAAGGGCATTACGAGTTCGTCGATATTGTCGGCGAGGGCGGTATGAGCGTGGTTTACAAGGCGCGGGACAAGATCCTCGGGCGGACGGTGGCGATCAAACTGATGCACGCCCACGTGGCCGCCAACAGTAAGCAGATTCTGCGCTTTCAGCAAGAGGCTAAGGCCGCCTCGCTCCTGTCTCATCCACACGTCATTTCTGTCCACGAATTCGGCACCCTCGACGACGGGCAGCCGTTCTTGATCATGGACTACGCCGAAGGCAAAAGCCTGGCCGAGATTATTACCAGTCGCGGTCGCCTGCCTGTGGCCCGAGCGCTGGCAATTTTCGTTCAGGTCGCCGATGCCCTTTCGCATGCGCACCGCAAGAACGTCATCCACCGGGATTTAAAACCCAGCAACATCATGCTCTGTCGCGGCGACCGGGGCGAAGATGTGGCGAAGGTAGTCGACTTCGGAATCGCCAAGATCGTCCAGTCTGATGCCGACAAACGCGGGCTGACACAGACCGGCGAGATATTCGGCAGTCCGCCCTACATGAGCCCCGAGCAGTGCGCCGGCTGGCCGATGAACAATCGCTCCGACATTTATTCCATGGGTTGCCTGATGTATGAGGCGCTCTCTGGACATCCACCGTTCGCAGGCGAATCTCTGGTAGAAACGGTTTACAAACACATGCACGAGCCGCCACCGCAATTGGTGGCAGAGGGCGAAAAGTTTCCCGAGATGCTGCAGATGATTGTGACTAAGACACTGGCTAAGGAGCCGGGCGAGCGCTATGAAACGATGGAACAGCTGAGCGCCGACCTGCAGCACGTCCTCGATGATGTGGAAGGGCGCGACAATCAATCGAAGTACATCTGCAACGAAACATCCACACCGACATCGTTCAAAATACCCTGGGTGGTTGTCGGTGGAGTTATTCTCGTCATTGTCTCCGCCCTGTTTGCTACGCTGAGTTGGCCCACCGCAAAACCACCGGAAGACAACAAAGTGCAGGCTAGTCTAGAGCAGGTGGTGGCACAATCAGCACCGCAAGATTCTATGTTGAGCAACCAGTCGCCGAGCTGGTCTGGCGATGACAACGATCTGAAAGAGTTGATCAAAACCAACCCCAACGCCACCAAGTTGCCTCGCGACGGCAAGCCGCTCACAGATGCAGGATTTATAGACGTCGGCAAGATGAAGTATCTGCACACGGTCAGCTTGTGCGACACTGAAATTACGAATGCCACGATGAAGAGGCTGGGCGCGGTTTCTTCTTTGAAGACATTGCGCGTTGCACGCACCACCGTTAACGATGATGGCGTGAAAGCGCTGGCAGGGTTGGGTCTAATAGAACTGGACGTATCCCACACTGGCGTCACCCGAGCGTCATTGCCGCTGATCGCCAACTTCAAGAATCTGCAAATCTTGAATGTTTCGGGACTCAACCTCACCGATGCTGATCTGATGGTGCTCAGTCGGTTGCCGTCGTTAGAGAATCTGACGATTTCAGGCAATCACATTACGGGACCTGGGCTGGCCCGCTTGCGAAACCTGAAACGACTGGATGCCGCCGGCAATCCCCTGGATGACGAGGGAATTCCGTTTGTCGTTCAGTTGCCCATGCTGAAAGAGATTGATTTGAGCGACACACCAATCACAGAGAAGGGTGGCGTGTTGCTCGGCGCCAAGTCTAATCTGGTCTCAGTGACCCTGAACAAAACTTTGATTGGAGACAAAACTGCGCGTGAGCTGGTCCGGCTGCCTGAGCTCAAGGTCTTGAATCTCGATGAAACAAAGGTGACGCGCGCACTAATCCCGGCCCTGGTCAAAAGCAAATCAATAGAGAATCTCAGCCTGCACAAAGATGGGTTGGATAATGCCAGCGCTGCCTTGATCAGCACCATGGGTCAGTTGCAAGTACTCAATGTCGGTGGCAGTCAAATTGATGATGCCGGCGCCAAAAAACTTGCCAATCTGTCCAAGCTCAAAGATCTGTCGCTGGACCACACGCTGATTACCGACGCCTCGATGCCGGCGCTGGTTGGAAAACTGAAGAAGCAACTGCAAAGCCTGAATATCAGCGGCACCATCATCACCAATAAAGGAGTGCGCGCACTGTCCGAAATAGACGGACTCGTCGACCTGAAAACAGCCGATTGCCGCGGCATCGATGATGACGGACTGCAAGACGTCAAGCACGCACATCCCTATTGCCACATGGATCGCGGCGATGCCATGTTCTAGATTTAAGCGTTGCGTGGCGCTTCTTCTTCGCCGGCTTTAGTGGCGCCGTTGGTCTGAGTTATAGCCGGCAGCTCACGCACCGGTGGCGGCATCGGATCATCGACGGCTACCGTGACGGGTTGCACTTCATCCCAGACGCAGACGCGATTGCGCCCGCCGCGTTTGGCGACATACAGGGCTTTGTCGGCGCGGTCGATCAGTTCTTCTCCCGAGGTGGCTTGCGACGGGAACGAAGCTACACCTATCGAGGTGGAGATGTGTCCCAGTCCAGGCACCGGATTGCGGTTGATGTTTCTGCGCAGACGGTCTGCGATCATAGTGGCCTCGGCGAGAGGCGTTTCCGGCAAGATGACGGCGAACTCTTCGCCACCATATCTGGCGGCAGTGTCGCCGCTTCGCAGCAGAGTCTTGAGCATCGTTGCCACCTGACGGATGGCAGCATCGCCGACCGGGTGACCGAAGGTGTCGTTGATCTGTTTGAGCTTGTCGAGGTCGAGCATGAGCAATGAGCAGGTCTTAGACTTACGATGGGCTCTGTTCAATTCTTCTGCCAGACGATTTTTGAAGTAGACGTGGTTGTAAAGTCCGGTCAAGCCGTCTGTGATCGCCTGGTACTTCACTTGCGAGAAGAGCTGCGCGTGGGAGATTGCCACCGCCAGCTGGTCAGCCAGAGAAGAAACCAGGTGCACATCGACGCCGTCCCAATCGCGCACTCGATCGCACTGATGCAGGATTAAGATACCCAGGACGCGATCGTCTTGCAGCAACGGTGCCGCGACTACGGACTTGGAGCCGATAACGTTGAGAAACTCCGCAAATGGCTCGGCGCGCTTGTCTTCCGTGACGTCCGAGATGACGGCAATCGGTGCTTCCTGTGCCGTCACATCAATCTCTTTCAACGAAGCGAGATCAATTCCGAGCACGGTGCGCAGTTCGGCTTTGCCTTCATCGCTGGGGTCGAAGTCCATGCGCGGACCGTAGAGTCCCAGACCTTTGCGTGACTCCAGTCCTTCGCGTACATATTCATGCGTAATCACCAGCGGACCTTCCGGACGCGGCTGTGCGATCTGGCAGTAATCGGCGTCCAGAGCGCGACCCAGTTCGGAGGTCACCGTATTCAGTATCACGTCGGTGTCCAGCGAAGATCTGGTGGCGCGGACGATTCTATTTATCAGCAGCTCTTGCTCTGCCAGGCGCTTGGTGTGCGCGAACAAGTTGGCGTGCTCCATCGCCAGTGCTACGTGGCGGGCGACCGCTTCTACCAGTTGCAGCTCCAGGTCGAGCCAGGCTCGGCGGTTGTCGCATTGATGCACGAGGATCATGCCTACCGGCGCGTCGTTGAGAACGATCGGGCAGGCAATCAGAGTTTTGACCGAACGCCAGTCTTCCGGTGATGCTTCGTCGCGTTCGAACATGGGGGCGAACGTCGACTGGTCCATCACATCCAATGAAAGGATGGCTTTGTGTTCGAGAATAGATTTGAGAATGCTGCGGTCGGTGACGACGATCGAGCGGTTTTGCAGAGCGGTGCCCTGGCGTTGAGGATCCCACCACACATAATTGAATTCCAGGTGCGAGCCACCATCGGTGACATCAACAATCGGTTGTTCGTCTTCGACCAGTGCCAGGCAGCAACGGCTCGCACCGAGGGCTTTTCCCAGTTCGAGCACAGCAGTATTGAGAATCTCATCCAGGTCGAGAGATTGCCGCACGGACTCAGCGATTTTTTCGATCATGAGGCTGTGCTCCTCATGCAATTGCAGATTTAACGCCATGTTGTTGAAAGCGCGTGCAAGTAGCCCGAGCTCCCCACCCTGTACTAGAGTAACACGCTTTGTCAAATCTCCACGGCCGACTGCCACCGCTTCGCGCACCAGCTCATGTATGGGTCCGGTAAAATGTCCGGTCACCGCGTAAGCCAGAAGCACGGAAGAGCCGATGGCCAGTACCGCAGCGAAGAGCATCAGATACAGGCGATCGTGCGCTGAACCATAAATGATATTGGTCGGAATTCCTGCCACCACGATCCAATCGGTTTCCGGAACGCGGTCGAAGGCATAAGTGCGCTGGATACCATCGGCGATACCAACCCCTTCCAGGGTGCCACTGCGACTGTGCGAAGCGGCGGTCACCGATTTGGCATTGGAAAAGTCTTGTCCTTGCCACTTGTCGTTATCGAGCGTGCGCGCCAGGACTTTCTTGTCTTTGTCGACCACAGCAATGACGGAGCCTTGCTCTTCGCCCAGATCGCGGAAAAGATGCAAAATCGCTCCCGGGTTCACAGACGCGATCAAAATACTTTTTACTGCTTGGGTTTTCGTGTCCCTGACCGGGTATCCGAAGAGAATTGCCGGCTCATGGGTGATCGGACATAGGACATAGCCGGACACTCCGAAATTAGCTGTCTCGACCGTCTGTCGGAAAAACGGCAGGTCCTTCATATTGACGGGTTGGCTGAGCGGCTGGCTGGCCGCACTGACGATGCCGGTCTCCGGATCCACCAGCGCCAGCATGTTGACGTCGGGGCTGATCCGAGACTGGGTCTCGAGAATCTGGCTGGTTTCATCAGGGATAGCGGCCTGGATCTCAGGCAAGACTGCCAGGGCATGCAGTTCTCTCTGGTGAGTTGAAATCCACTGCGAGAGGCTGCGTACCGCCAGCTGATCGTGGAATGTCGTGGCCCGTTTGGCAGTCTGTGTGAGGCTCTGATATTCCTTCCAGATAATCACTCCGCACATGGCGACGAGCGGCGTTGCTACTGCTATGCACAAAAGCAGCAAGCGAGTTCGAATATCCAACTCTCGAATTAGCCTAAGTAGCCGCACTGCCGGAATTTTCTCTTCAAGGACGCTCGAGCAAATTATATGGCTTTTTCAATGCTTTCCAAGGGGATAATTACGCAGTCTTTTGCCCTATGAGAAGGGTGTTATTCTTTCAACCAATGGAAGCGTCCGACACAGCCAGGACAGCCTTGACACAAAGCCGGCGGCACATTGTGTTCGCGTGGTCTGTATTCATTGCTGGGCTTGTGATTACGGCATTTTGCCTGATGCCGGTCATCTATCCGGACCGCCATCCGCGATCTTTCTTCCAGAACTCCGGACTGGAAGACATATTCTTTGATGTGTTCGCCATCAGCAGCGGGTGCTGGCTTTTTTCCTGGGCCGCCGCCGTGAACGGCTGGAAGATTGCCACGAAAGCCGGTCAGTGGCTGGGCATTACGCTGATCTGTCTCAACCAGGCGCTGCTTTTAGGTGTCTGGTGGGACCTGTTTCAACAACCCCACGCGCTCTCATCAGGTTTGTGGGCTGTACCCTGGCTGATCCAGTCCTACATTCTCGGATGCTTCGTAGGTTTCTTCACCATGCCCGAGCTGACGCTGTCCGGCAACCGCTCGCTGACCGCGCTCGGCACGCTGGCAATTCTTCTGCCCTGGCTGGTCGGACGGAGAGAAGTTTTGATGGGCACACAAATCCTCAACGCCGAGATCATGCGCTTCCTCGGTGGCTAGCGCGCTGAGCTGACCGGCGACTTCTTCGCTGCCGCTGGCTGCAGTTGCTGCTCGAGAGCCTGGATGCGATTGAGTACGCGCTCGCTGTCCAGCGGCAGTTTATTATCAAGATTCAGATCCAGTCCGCGGCGAATGGCGTTGAGTATTTCTTCGCCGGCTTGTTCTTTGCTGCCTGAGCGCAGGAAGACATCTACCTTCACCATGCGTGCCACCACGCTTGCTTCATCGAACTCCAGTGAACGCTCAGCGAGATTGAGAGCCTCGTGGTTGTCGCCTTCGGCAAAGGCACCGCAGGCCGATGCTGCCAGCAACACACCTTTTAAGGAAGCGTCCACGTAAGGAAACTCGGCTGCTTCAAGAAACGCTTTGCGCGCCGCTTTGAAGTCGTGCTTGTAATACGAAAGCATCGCTTGCACGAACGGAACATAGACACTGTCCGGCACTAAGAACCGCAGGCGGCGGAAGTGTTTGCGCGCTTCGCCGGCCATGCCGGAGCGCAGGAACAATATGGAAGCGCGGGCAACCAGGTATGGATTGTTCGGTTCGTGACGGACTTGCTGCGCGGCATCGCGTAGTTTTTCGGAGAGCGCCGGGCGCGACAGGTCGACGAACCACATGCGCACCGTGCGGTTGGAGAGCGCCGCAAAATAGAGAAGAGCGAGCACGCCGTAGATGGAGAACATCATGATGCGTTCTTCAGTGTTGGATGCCTGCATGAACAGACTCCAGCGCGAACCACCCAGTCCAACTGCAGAGATCACCGGTTCGATGATCAAGTTGAGCGCCAGGATGAACGAAATGGTGTAACCAATGATGGTGGCAAGAAACGGATGCGGGCGGAAGAACAGCGCGGGCAGAAGACACAGTGCCAGCGCAAACTGCACCGCTGCGCCGGCGAATAAAACCGGGGTGAAGAGATGCTCGGACGGCAAGCCGGCAGGCACTGCCGAATACCAGAACAGTCCGTAGGACCAGCTCTTGATGAAACCGCCCAGCCATTGCGACGCGACCATGGTGGCACGCAGATCTGTGATGGTGAGCAGAGGAAAGATCAGGAAGATCACGACGCGCCAGGCGAATGCGCGGTCTTCTTCTTGCAGATCGTCGCGCCAGAGGCGTTCGCGCTCAGACCAGAGTCTGACGATTGTGTTCAAACCGACGATAGTTACTACCGCAGTTACAAGCCACAGGTAGAGTTCGTTCATAAGAGTGGGCCGAGACTTCCTAGATTTCCGAGGGATTCCGAAAGAACCGCCCGCATTCTACTGACCCGATACATTGACAAGCCTGAAAAAGAAGTTATGGATGCGAGATCCGGTAGGCGCGAGTCTCGTAAACCTGCGCCTCTGCGGGACGTTTGCGGCTCTTCAGATACTCAGCGTACGTAACAAGCGCGAAAACCGTGTTCTGCCCGTTGGGCGAAACCCGCTCCGCGTTCGATATCGCTTCCTGGTAGAGGCTTTCAGCTTTTGCGTAATCCCGTTTTGTCGCCGCCTGGCGAGCCAGGTCGATATAGCCGACAGTCGTATTATCGAAGGAAAGCTCATTCAGGAGAGGCTTTCCGAGCATGGTCAGGGCGACGACCCCGACTATGAAGAGAACGATAAAGACCGCAATGGTGACCGGCACATTGATTCGCATGTCGCCATTTATAGGTCCGGCTGCCGGTGATGTCCACCCGACGCCCTTAATGTAGGCGTCCGCGGTGCTGTGGCTGGACTCGCTAAGCAATCTGGCTGAGCGCTTTCGTCAGCAGAGACTGATATTGCATTTTATTGCTCTCATCAATCCAGACCAGCGGCAGGGGAGCTATGGTGCGCAATTCCTGCAGCGCCTCCGGCTCTTTGCCGGCGGAGAGGAGCAAGGCAGCCTTGAACAACCGAGCATCACCGAGGAACGGGTCTTCGATGATGGCGTGATCGTAAGCCTCCAGCGCCTTGCCGATGTCCCGCAACTCACGGTACGCATGCCCGGCGTTGATCCACGCCATGGCGCGCAGGCGCGGCGGCTGCTGCAAATCGTTGGTGATTGTTTTGCAGAAGCGGATGACGTCGTTGAACTTGCGTTCGCTATAAGCAATCGAGGCTTGCAGGCGCGCCACCTCGGATGAATTCGGTTCCATCAAGTTGGCGTTGTCGGCGGCGTCCTTAGCCATCCCGTAAAGACCGGCGCGCACGTAGGTGTATCCGAGATTGACCCAGCCCTCCAGACTGGGAGCTACAGAAAGCTGGGACAGCCAGCGTTGATACTCCATGTCCCATCTCGGGTCGGTGCGTCGGCGAAACCACAGCTTTACCCGATTGCTGAACGTTCCATATATAAAGAAGAAAACCAGCAGTGCATGAAACGCGGCAATCTCCACATTCAGCTTGCCGGCTGGTGTGGCGTAGATCATCAACCAATCGCCCTGAAAGCCGGCCAGCGAAAGTATGGGATAGAAAATGATGGTGTTGGCCAGATTGAACCAGCCGATGTAACCGCAGATTGCCACCACAGGTGGTGAACGCAGACAGCAGGCGGCGACGAGAAAGAGAAGAGATGCGATGATACCGGCAAGGTTGCCGGCGAAGGCAATCCAGACGTCCTGAGCATCTGTGAAGTGCCCTGCGTAGCGTACCCACGAGTGAATGACGCTGTAATGAAACTCGATGACCTTGCCGCCATATTGCAACGCTGCCACGGCGTGTCCCGCCTCGTGCACAAGCGTCAAAACGGTAAGGGTGAAAACCAGCGCCGCGCGCAGCAGCAAGGCACGGTCAGCAGCCGTCACATCATCGTCCCAAACCGACTGCCAGTTCCGCTTTAGATCACGAATGGTGATAAAGATCAGCGGAATGAAAACTAGAGTGGCGAAGTCGTTGGTTGAAAACACAAATGGATAATAGCAAACTCAAGGTGTGCCGATTTTCTCCTTGTAGGTTTCAACACTTCTGTTGAAAGTCAAGGGGTTGCACGGCGCGAAGTTATGCGCTTTTCCGGCTTCGCAGCGCGTCTCGGTTTACAACACTTCTGTTGTAGGTGGTGCTGGAAGATCAAATCGAATCAGGGCACCCCTGAGTCGCGCGAAAATCTAGTCCGCGAAGCGGCGCAGCTGGAAGACATCGTTAGTAAAGCTGCCGGATTTCTGGGCGGGATCGAATGATGCCGCGGCTCGCCGAGTGGTGTCCGCCATCCGGGCGACGGTATCAAATGCGGTGCGATCTACGGCTTGGTCGGGAGTGACGGCGAAGCCGAAGTTGCCGTTCGGATTGTCCGGCGTGGACAGTCGTTTGTCGCGCACCCAGTTCATTTGCATGCTGCCGCCCGATCCGCTCATCGAAAAATCATTCGAGTCGGTGACCACATTCATTGATTTGGCAAGCATCTCCACGGCGCCTGCTGTTCTGAGATCGGGGTTGGTGGCGCTCAATTGATCTAAGGCTTGCGTGAATTTAGCTTGCATCTCGGATGGGTCGGCAAACGCGATGCTTCTGCCGGCTTTCAATAAATCTGCGGCTAGCTGGTCTGACATATTCGGGAAAGCGGCTTTCAGTGACGCCAGTTGCGCGGTACTATCGGCGCCTTCTGGTGGCTTGCGTGCGCCGATGTCTGGTTGTCTCTCGAACAGTCCGGCGCTCTTCATTTGATCGGCGATTTCATTCAGCGACGCGTCAAACCGGGCGACCTGATCCGGAGGTATCCCGGCACGTGCCTGGTCTTCGATTTTTGCAATGCTCAGTCCGGCGTTGAATGCCGCCTGGTCGCGTTGGACTGTGTCGGCTCCGTAGCCCTGGAAAGCGGACGCAACGATGCCGTTTTGATTCTCGGGTGTCGCCGCGTTTTGGTCCGCCAGCATCAGGACTGTGCCGTTAAAAATGGTGGATAGTTTTGATCCTGGCTCGTTTTTCAGAGCATCATTGAGGACCCGACCGAAGGTGCCCGGCAGTGCTTCCGGATGATTCTTCAGAGCATTTGCCATGATCTCCTGAAACGCCTTTTCCCGTTCGGCGGCCGGTGTGTTCATGAGCCTGTCGGCGGCATTAAATGCTTCGTTGACGAACTGGTCAGGGTTGGCGACACCGCTGGCGCGAGCCAGGTCCAGATTTATCGCCCGTCGGCCCTCCAGAGCCGCATTTTGGTTTTCGGGAATCTGAGCCCCGAAGGTAAAACTGGTATCGCCCACGGTTGAGGGCGGAAAGCCTTTCCCTGTTACCGATTCCTGGGACGTGGCGCTGGAAGCTTGAGAAGGCGGGCCGTCGTTTTGCCCGACCGGCGGATTGCCTTCAAGTGTCAACGCCAGGCGCGGGTCGCCCTGTTTCTGGACGTCCGGAGCTTCGCCCACATCAGGGGTGACGGCAGGTCCATCGCTGTTTTTGGGAGGAGCCACAAATTCACTCGCGGGTGATCAGTCTACTTTATTTATGCCCACACCCCGTGAAAACTGCGTGACGGCCGATGACGGAGGCGTGCCGCGCCGCAATATACCAATACGGTATGCCATTTCGAATTTGGCATACCGTATTGGTATCCCAAATTTGCGCGCCTAGAATCAGGTTCCGGACCCAGGCTTGTGCTCGCGGTCCTACTTGCCGAACAGCCGCAGCAGCAAGACCGACCCGAAGTAGAGTGACACCAGTGCCACCATCACGATCAGCATTGAGATCACGGTCGGATCCGGTGTCACCACCGCTGCCACCATCGAGCACACCACAATCGCGTATCGCCATACTTTCAGCAACTGGCGAGAGTTGACGATGCCGGCGAAGGAAAGGCAGAAGAGCACGATGGGCAGCTGGAAGCACAAACCCATATAAAGCATCACACTGAGCACCAGCGAGATATAGAAATCCAGCCGCTGATGAATTGGTGCAACTGCCTGACCAAAGCTATTGAAAAAGAAGAGCATCGGGGGCAGTGCCAGGTAATAAGCGAACAACGCGCCTGCCACAAACAGCAGCGGGCCACCAATGATGATTGGCATCAGCACTTGCTTTTCGCGTTTCTTCAGCCCGGGCCAGATGAAGCCAGCGAACTCACCGAGAATGAACGGCGATGCCATCACAACCGCCAGATAGAAGGCGACTTTGAAATAGACAATCACTGGTTCTTCCAGCGACAGTGCCTGAAATTGCATGTTGCCGGCTGGTTTTTCCAACCAGACAATCACGTCTTTTCCAACCCACAAAGCCAGTGACATGGTGACGACGAAAGAACCAAGCCCGCGCAGGATGCGCGTGCGCAGTTCATCGAGGTGTTCGATGACGGTCATTACGTTGCCGGGCTCGCCTTCGCCTTCGTCTTCGTCTTCTGCTTCCGGTTGATCGTCGATGCCGAGCCAGGGTTCCTCGGCGGCAATTACCGGCAAAGGCGCAGCAGGTGTTTCTTCAACGGAACTGGCAGTTGCTCTGGAACTGGCATCGGCGGCTGCCAGTTCCTTCGGCACGGGGTGCCCACCGCGCGGATGCACAACCGGCAATGGATCCTGAGTGATCTCCCCCTTTGGTTGCGCCGACGGATTGGCTGACGGATTGGGCATGGCAGCCGGCGTCGCCGCAGCGTCCGATGGTTCTGGAGGTGTAGGTTGCTTGTCCGAAGGCTGAGTCATGTTGCCATTTTACTTGGGTTTCTTGAGGCGCTGTTCGACAGCCGCAAACAAAACTACACCGGCGGCGATGGCGACATTCAACGATTCGCTGGCTTCATTCATCGGTATAGATATGATTTCGTCGCATGACTGCAGTGTTTCCTCTTCAAAGCCCTGTCCCTCATTCGCCACGACGATGGCGCAGCGCCCGGTAAGGTCCGCTTCGAAGTATTGTTTCTCCCCGTGCATGTCGCAGGCGAGAATGCGCACGTCATGTTCCTTTAAAAGGCTGATGGCATCGCTCATGGTGACATCCCAGAGGATTGGCATGGCGAAAAGTGCTCCCGCAGCCGATCTAACCACTTTCGGTCCGTAGGGATCGACGGTGCCTTTAGTCAAGATAATTCCACTTGCTGATGCCGCCAGTGCGGTGCGAATCAGGGTTCCCAGATTGCCGGGGTCTTGCAGTGCCGCGCCCACGACGATCAAAGGGTTCGCCGGCTTGAACATGGAGACGGCATCGCGCCGCGGCAGCGCGGCGATGGCAGCCACTCCGCAAGGCGAGGTGGTGGTCACCAGCGTCTTGAAGAGTCGATCTTCCACGACCGCCACTTCGGCGACGTCGACGTTGCCGAGCGCGCCGGGGCCGTTTTTCCAGAACGACTCGCTGACGACGACGTCACGGATGTCGATGCCTTTTTGCTGTGCTTCATCTAAAGCCTTGGGACCCTCGATCAAAAAAAGCCCGCTCTTCTCGCGCGCGGCGCGTTGATGCAGGCTGCGCATGCGCTTGAGGAGCGCGTTGGCTTCGCTGGTTATCGAGTTGACTTTCATGCCAAAGAAAAATCCGTGCCTTCACTGCAGTCGGGAATTTCCCGAAATGCCGAACAGCACGGATTTTATAACACCTTGCTACTTGATGGCGGCTTTCGCTCTTTCTACCAGACCGGAGAAGGCTGCTTCGTCATGGATAGCCATTTCGGAGAGCACCTTGCGGTTGAGGTCGATGTTGGCTTTCAACAGGCCGTTCATGAAACGGCTGTAGGTGATGCCTTGCGAACGGCAGGCGGCGTTGATGCGCGCGATCCAGAGGCGTCTGAAATCACGCTTGCGCTTGCGGCGATCGCGGTAGGCATTCCGCCACGATTGAATTACAGCCTGGTTGGCTGAGATGAATAATCTGGATTTGCTGCCACGGAAGCCCTTAGCGAACTTGAGGATCTTCTTGTGGCGCTTCTGCAGTACGTTTCCGCGCTTGACTCTGGGCATTTCGATTCTCCTTGGGATTTATTAGATCAGGTGCCGGCGCCGTCGGGGGAGAAACCCTTATGCTTCCGACTGTTGTCAAACCGGGCAAACGAGCCATTCCGCTGCGGGCGAGCCGCAAGTCTGAAAGGCGTAAACCCGGTTCAGATAAGGCTTAGCGAAGATATTTCCGGTACGGAAACATCGACATGATGTGTTCTTTCAGCTCGGGGGCGAGAGCCGCCCAGCCGCGCAGGTTGCGCTTTTTGTCCGGCGACTTCCACTCGTTGATGTGGCGTCTGCCCGATTGCTTGCGCAGAATTTTGCCGGTGGCAGTGACCTTAAAGCGGCGTGCAGCGGCTTTGTTGGTCTTCATCTTAGGCATTGTCGTCTGTATCCTGGTTTGCGGCGCCGTTGTCTGATTGAGCTGGAGCTGGGGCTTTCGCGCCTTGTCCGGCGCTCGGGTCAGTTGGGCGCGGCCGTTGGGGGTTTGGCGAAAGGATCATGATAACACTTTTGCCTTCCAACCTTGGCTCTCTGTCAATGATTGCGTAATCTTTCAGTTCATTGAAGAACTTGTTCATCAAAGCCAGAGCCATGCCGGAGTGCTGGACTTCGCGACCGCGCAACATGATCAGCACCTTGACTTTGTCGCCTTCGTTCAAGAACTTCTGACTGTTGCGGAGTTTGACCTGATAGTCGTGCTCCTCAATCTTGTAGCGCATCTTGACTTCTTTGACGTCAACGATGTGATGCTTTTTCTTCTGCTCCCTGGCTTTCTTTTCCAGGTCGAACTTGTAACGCCCGTAATCCATAATTCTCGCTACAGGCGGGTTGGCGTCCGGTTGTACGAGGAAAAGGTCAAGACCTTTCTCGCGGGCAGTATTCAGGGCTTCTCTCGTCGGGACAATGCCGAGCTGAGCACCTTCCTCATCAATGAGGCGTACCTCGCGGTCGCGAATACGTTCATTCAGTAATGGCAGCTCCCTTTTGGGGTCGCGGGCAGGAGGTTGTCCTCTATTGTCGGTGCTCAAGCTATTCGGATGTCCTCGAGGAGGGATAGACGTTTTATAAAGATTGCCGAAGGTGGGACTTGAACCCACAAGCGCTAAACGCGCACTACGCCCTGAACGTAGCGTGTTTGCCATTTCACCACTTCGGCGCGCGAGTCGCAATTTTAATACAGCTGGGACTGTATTCGCTACTTCTGGAATTGTACCCGGCAATATCGCCGGATGGTCAAGCTCCCGGGAAAATGTTGCTGGTGCGATTACACGCACAGCGAAGTGCGTATTCACGTACTGACTACACCCCCCTGATTTAGTAAGTTACAGAAACACCGCCCGCACCATTCCCGCAGACCTCTACTTTGAGGAGACTCTTTACTACGCTCCGATGGCGATACTACCCGCGGTACCGCCCGGATCCGATCGCTTTATGCACAACCCAGACGGAGAGGGGGCGACGCTTACGCGGCGCCCTTTCTCTTGCGCGCGCAACCTGCGAGCAGGCTAAAATTCCACCACCTATAAGTGGAATCAGATATGACAACAGAAGAGATAGTTGCCAAACTGAAACCGTGGCTGACGAAACATCTGCGACCCGCATGGAAACCGGTTGTAGAAGAGCGCGCCGACGGATCCAGGTGCATGTCGAAGTTTGGCGGCATTCCGTACACCACTGCCGAGCACGACTGGCCCGCCTGCACCGAATGCGGGCAGCAAATGCAGCATTTTTTGCAACTCGACCTTCGCGACCTGCCAGCCGAGCTCGGCGATCGTCACGGCACAGGACTGGTGCAATTGTTTTACTGCACCCGCGGTGACTGCCAGGGCATGGGCGGGTGGTTTCCCTTCGAAGACACGATGAGCCGGGTACGTGTTCTTCCAATTCCGCTTGCCGAATACGTCGCGCCGGCGGAGATCGAGTCGCAGGAAGAAGAGTTTTCAGAATTTTGCATTGTCGACTGGCAGAAGTTCGAGGACTCTCCTGCCACCGCAGAGCAGGAAGAACTCGGGCTTGATTTCGATTACGACTTCGACTCGCAGCCGAATCTGGTCAAGGTGAAGTGTCCGGAACTCCAGTTCGAGAGCGACTACATTGTCGATCCGATGCTGGCGGAAAACATCTCCAGCGCTCAATTCGGCGACAAGTTGTCCGGGTGGCCTTTATGGGTTCAAAACGTCGAGTATCCCAATTGCCCGCGCTGCCAGACGCGCATGATTCTCTTGTTTCAAATCGACTCGGAAGACAATGTGCCGTTCGGGTGGGGCGATGCGGGAACGGGACACATCACGCAGTGCCCTGAGCACAAAGATGTGGTGGCATTCGGCTGGGCTTGCGGCTAGATCTATTTAGACTGCGCTTCGCTGCCCTTTGGCGCACCCGGTGCGGCGATTTGCAATTGACCGGCAGCACCGGAAAAACTTGCTACCGGTGTCTGCGTAGCTTGCCGTTCCGCACTGACTTCGGTGGCGACGGTGGCGGCGGCGACATCAAAAGTTTCTTTCAAACTAGCTGTCTTGCCGAGCTTGCGAGCTGCTTGCATAAACTGATAGGTGAAGGCGCTGTTGCTCTTTGTTTTGCATTCATAAGAGCGCTCGTTGGACTGGCTCGAGCACAAGATGGCGCGTCCCGCGCCGCCCCAGTCCTGCATTTTTGAATGCCCTTGTTTTGCGACGCTGCCGCCCGACGCCGCGGCACCACCGCTGTACGAAGCATCGACGATCAGCACTAGACGATGAGCATGGCACCGCGCTTGAATTGATTGATAAAGGCTGGCAGCATCGATGCCGGTGCTGAACAACTTGTCGGGCAAGGTGTCGTAGGCGCACAAATAATTCAGGCCTGCCCCGTCGCTGCCGGAGGCTGTTCCCGCTGTTGAAATGTAAACCACCACCAGGTCGGCAGGTGACGCCACTTGCGGCAGCCAGGTGTTGCCCAACTCGGCTAAGATGCCCGCTCTGGTCGCCTGATCGTCGGTAAGCAGCTTCACGTGATCGGCTTTGAAGTCACAGTCTCTGGTGAGAAACTGAGCGAAGTCCGTCGCGTCCTTGGCGGCGCCCGGTAGACTTTCTATGCCCTGGGCGAACTTGCTGACTCCCACCACCAGTGCCCATTTGTCGCGAAAGGCATTTGGGGATGACTCAGGCGGCGCCGATGTTGCTGATGCTGCGGGAACGGCAGGCGCGCTTGAAGAAACGGGATCGGCGAAAACATTCGCCGATCCCGAAATAATCAACAGAAACAGACTTGCCACCACATATCGCAGAATCAGACTTGATTGCAATGTCGGGCGGCGTGTCATGGTTCGCTCTTTTTAGCCGTCAGCGGTGTACGGCATGAGGGCTATGTCGCGGGCGCGCTTGATGGCGACCGTGAGGAAACGCTGGTGTGATGCACAGTTGCCCGAGATGCGACGGGGCAAAATTTTGCCGCGCTCGGTGACGTACTTCTTCAGTTTGTTCGGATCTTTGTAGTCGATGTATTCGACTTTGTCGGCGCAGAAGTTGCAGGTTTTTCTACGACGCGGTGCGCCACCGCCTTCTCCAAAATGTCTGGGCATAAGTTTTTCAATTCCTTAGTTAAAACGGGATTTCGTCGTCGCTGGCGAAGATGGCATCGATGTCTTCCTGCTTGTTGGCAGGACGGGCGCCGGCAGCGGCAGGTTTGCCTGCTGGGGCTCCGGCTTTGACGAATTTCTTCGCGGGCTCACCGCTCTCGTCTGCGTAGCTGGCTGCACCACCGGCGGAGGCAACCACAGCGGTCAGATTTTCGACGCTGATGGCGTCGATTTCTGCGTCGCGGCGTTTTTGTCCGTCGGAGCTGGTGAAATTGTTGACCTGAAGCCGTCCATCGACTGCTACCAGATCGCCTTTACGAATTTCATTGGCGCAGCGCTCAGCCAGATCTCTCCAGGTGATGACTCGCACCGATTGCGATTCCACCGTACCATCCGGACGGGGCGGAGATTCAACTGCAATAGCGAATTCCGTGACCGCCACGTTGGTGTTGGGGGTGAAACGCTTCTCGGGAGCGCGAACCACGCGACCGGAAACAACGATCTTGCTCATGCTGCTCATGCAGGGCTTACCTCAGAAAGGCGTGTGATGGGGGTATCCGGTTAGAGTGACGTTTCCAGTGCAGCTTCTTCCAGGTTGACGATCAGGAAGCGAATGATGTCTTCGGAAAGGGTCATCATGCGTGCGATCGGCGCCACGACTGACGGTTTGCCTTCAAACCGCGTCATGACGTAGAAGCCATCTCTCATTTTGTTTACTTCGTAAGCCAGACGGCGGCGACCTTTCTTGTCGGTTGACATGATGGTAGCGCCCTGGTTTTTGATGAACTCTTCGACTGTAGCAACCGTGCGGTCCACGGAGTCATCATCGAGGTTCGGACGGACGACAAATACGCATTCGTATTTTCTGGGTTTCGCTTCTGCCAAGGTTATTACCTCCCTTCTGGTCCTAAGCGTCCTGCTTGCGCAGGCAAGGGAATATGTCCGCCCTAATTGCGGACAAGCGCAGATTTTAACATGGCGGTCGGTTTCGTAGTCTCAACATAGGCAGATATAGAGCCTTTGATTACACTAACCCTGTGACAAAAGGCTCTAAAGGCTCGCAGATAGGCATTATGCAAACGCAACGCACTGTTTTGAAGTCAAGCTCGACACTGTATCGCTTCACGGGATGGGCGCTTTCCGCTTTGACCGCGCTTTCGATAGCCTCTCAACCGGGACTGGCTCAAGGCTCAGCCGGACCGGGCAGCGGGAGCGGCATGATGAACACGGGCTTTGCCGGTCATCCCGGGCTCTGGCAGCCGGGACAGTCTCCCATGGGCGAACAGCTGCAGGGCGCCCCGCCGGCTTTCCAGCCCGGCGGCAGTCATGCCAACAAATATCCAAAGTTTAATCCTGATTTCTGGAAGGGTGGCGGCATCAGCGGCAGCGCGCCGGCCGGCACACCAGGGCAAATGACAAATTACGTCTCTTCGGGAACGGTCCTTTCGGCAGTCCTCGAACATGACCTGTCTTCTCGCACCGCCAAGAACGGGGATGTGTTCGCTCTCACATTGGATGATGGGTTTGTCGTCAACGGACGGATGGCGATTGCTCCGCACAGCAAAATCTTGGGTACGGTGGTCAACGCCATACCGGCGAAGTACCAGAAACACGGTCACGCCGGCAGTCTGGAGATCGCCTTGCAGACGCTGGTGTTGCCGGACGGCAGTCACATGCCGTTTTTCGGCTTTATCGACCAGAACCCCAATCATTTGCTGTCCGAGCCGCCTAAGAAGCGCTGGGCCGGATTTGATCTCAAAGACTATGCCGGGTCTGTGGCCGGCATGTTCAGCACCATGTTCACGGGTCCCGGTTGGATTCAAGCGCGTGTGCAACGCGGCAATGAATTTCTGCTCGCCAAAGGCGAACTGTTGCCCGTCCGTCTGACGCGCGGATTGCAGGTGCCTGAAGTGCAGGTTGCCCAATCGCCGTTGCCCGTCAATCCATCATTGAGCGGCGTGCCGAACGGCGTGCCGAACGGCGTGCCCGGAATGGCTCCGCCGACAGCGCCGGCAGTCGGCGGTGGCTTTGCACCATCGGCGGTGGCACCAGCGGGCAATTTCCCGGGACCGGTTTCCGGTGCTACAACATCTGCTGACGCCCCCGCAAGTGGTGGCGCGCCTGGTCTAGCAGATTCTAATGAGATTTTTAACGCGCCGCTGCAGCCCGTGCCTGCAAACCAGCTGCCAGACCCGTTTTAGGCTGATAGTCGGACGAGCTTAAATGGTCTAAACGAAGCGTTTTGCTCGCCGTCACGCGGCCGAATTATAGGTTTCTCGTTCGGCGGATTTGTTATCGAGCTTGAGTGTGTTTTTGCGTTTCAATTCCTCAAGCGCTTCTAGATAAATTTCATCCGTATAGGTAACTTCGCCTGCAACCACGTAGGACTCTTCTTCTAGCGTTACTTTTTCGATTGGACCGATTTTGGCGGCGTCTGTGAGCACTTTGACCGCATCTGCAATCTCTTGTTCTGTCCAGGGCATACAGGAATCTCCTCGCTACTGCTGACTTTCACATGTAAATTGACGAAATTCAACAGATTGGTTCCCTGCGTTTCGTCCCTTTGATTTCTCAAAACATGTTCATGTTGAAAAGACCCCGCCCTGCAATAGTAGGTCTCAAATGATGCCATCTACTGCACAGGTTGCATCCGCAGTGGTTGCCCCTCGCGCCCAGGAGGAGAGGCGCGTCGGGCGCCCTGCCACTGCACTTCTATTAGGACTTGTCCTAATAGCTTGCGCAGTGCTTTATTTAACGCTCGCCGGCAATTGGCTGAAATTCAGTCGAGCCGAAGTGTTTTTCTCAGAATGTGCCCGAGAGATGATCGTGCAGGGGAACATGGTCACTCCGCTTTACCACGGGCAGCCATTCTTTGATAAGCCAATCCTCACTTACTGGCTTATCATCACCTCCTTCAAAGCACTAGGCGTGAGCCATCTGGCTGCACGCCTTCCTTCTATATTGGCGGCCCTGACGACGCTCGGTATCACGGCTGGTGCCGCGAGCTGGATCGGACGCACGGCAGGACGCGGTGAAAATCGGGTCGCCCTGTTATCAGTCATGATGCTGGGCTCGTCCTTCATGTTCTTATCTTTCGCCTACCTATGTATGTCGGACATGCTGCTCGTCATGTTCGATACGCTCACCATGAGTCTGCTTTTCGCGGGCACCGTGGCAGCCACTCAAAAGCGCCGCGACCTGCTCTTCTGGGCGGCGTCTTTGAGCGCCGGGCTGGCGTTTCTGGTTAAAGGACCGGTGGGCATCGCGCTGCCGGCAGTTTCCTTCCTTATATATCTGGGTTTGACCAGGCAACTGTCTTTGTTGAAACCGCGCCACTTCGCTCTCGGACTGGTTACAGCGGCGATGGTGGCATTTCCCTGGTTTTTGAGCGCCTACCAGGCCAATGGCTCCTGGTCGCTGGCTTACTTCTTTTTCCGTGAAAACTTTCAAAGATTCGCCGGTTCGACATATGACACGCACAAACCGATCTGGTTCATGGTGCAATCGCTCTTCTTAGGTTTCTTGCCATGGTCGATCTTAGTACCGCCGGCGCTCTATGCATTCGCGCGCCCAGTGCGCGCCCGCGAAGTCTGCCATCCGCAGCTGTTTCTCTGGACCTGGGTGGCCACTGTGACCCTCTTCTTCAGCCTGTCGCGCGGCAAAATCGACTATTACGAATTGCCTGCTTACCCGGCGCTGGCGATTCTGGTGGCACTTTATTTGACCGACGAGAAGTTGAGCGCCAAGATGCGGCGCGGTATTTCAATCGCGGTGGCTTCGATTTTCGTGGCTGTAGTTGCCGGCGGCACATATTACGCGACCGTCTTTTTGCCGGCCATGGTCAAGAATCAATCCCTGGCTCTCTACTCGCAATGGGCTAAGGAAGCCACTCCCGGAGCGCCGATTGGCGTGCACTCGCGCATTCATTATTGGCGCGACGAGATCACTTTCCAGAGCGGACGCGAAGTCACCGAAGTGAAGGACGCCGACGCGGCGCTGGCGATGCTGAAAACGCCGGGCGCGCTGATCATAGTACCGGATACGGTGTACGCCGAGATTCAGAAAACGAACGCCAAAGTGCAGGTGCTCGATATTCGCGAAGTCGCATCCAAGCCGTTCACTCCCAAATTGTTGTTTGATAAGCGCGGCAAATTGAACGACCTGGTGCTCTATACACTGATAGCCACCAAATAGGCACGAAATACGAAATAGATTTAGCTAAGTCGACTGCTGTTTCTTGAGATAAGTGGCCGTCAACGCCAGCAATTTAAATGCACCATCGACTCGATCCAGTGCATCGTCGAGAAACGCTTGCCGCTCTTCCGCCATTCTCTCGTCAAGCGCCTCGCCGGCGCCGCCTTTGGCGACAGAGACGGTTTCCAGTTCTTCCACTGCGGAACCCAACCTTTCAAGATATCCGGGTAGAGACTCAGCATCCAGTTCGCCTTGGTGCGTGAGTAATTGCTGGAAGGCTTCGAAGACGGATGCTTCCAGTGTTTCCAGCTTGTCGGTGAGCGTTTGCAGATCGCTGCCCATGGTGGCGGTTGACGGCGAGTCTGCCGGCTGATCGGCTGGCGCGTCTCCGGCAGTCACCTGCTTCAGCAGATCCTGCATGCCCAGCGCCACCTCCACGAAAGTTGTGGAACGCTCCTTGGTCAATTTGGGCAGCGCGCGCATCATGATCTTCTGCAGGTAAAGACGCGTGATTAGCGATTCGGTCCGGCAATAGATGTCCCATGTCTGCGTCAGCTTCTCTTTGAAGCGGGTCTGCTCCTCTTTCAGTTCGGCGGCCGATTGCAGGAAATGCTGGCGCTTAGTCTCACACTGAACGACCATGTCGGCGTGGCCACGGGCGGCGTAGTCTTCGGCGCGGGCGTGCCAGGTAGCGGCAGAGTCTTCGTGACGCCTCACATAGACGCCCAGTCGTTGCACTTTGGCCAGCGAGTCTGCGTTCTGCTCTTTCCAGGTCTCCCAGAAAGCAGTGAGCTTCGTCCAGACCCGATCGACGCTGCCGTCGGCACCAAAGAAGAGCTCCGACAGCCCTTTGCGCAACGAATCGGTGTTTTTCATTTGATGATTTTGAAGGTATTGAAAAACTCGTTGGCGTCCGCAGAATTGACTTCGTCTTTGGAGCCCACGCAAATCATGCGGTAAGAGATCTGCAGATTCTTGTCCAGGTAATTGCGAATGCGGTAATACTTGCCATCGCGGGTGGTGCCTTCCACGTGCGTGCCGAAGTAAGTGCCGTCGTCGCTGCTCACCGGATAGGTCTTGGTGGGGGTGGGCAACGCCTGAATGTCGTTTTTCATCATCAAGATTTCCGACTGCTTGAGGCGCTTCAGATTCTTCGGTTCCCACACCATGGTGTTGGGTATCTTCACCGTGGCTATCACACACGTGAGATTGGGCGTCTCGTATTTGACGCGCTGTCTGGCATTGGTGGTGGTGATTTGGTACTCGCGGTTGTGCACCGGCGCGCCGGGTATCTTGACGTCGAAGTTACCCTTTGGCGCGTTGTACATGTGGGTGTTGGGCTCGAAGGTAGCCCCCTCGTCACCGGGAGACGGTGCCCAGTACTCGCCCAAACCTTCGGTATGCTGCGAAATACAACCAGCCAGCGGAATCACCGCCAGCAATGCCGTTATCGCAATACCTATCTTCCACCGCCTCACTAAACAGTCGAGACCTTTGACAGTGGGGGGTTATTCCTTTTCTTTAGCACCGGCGCCAGCTGTTGTGTTGCCGGCTTTGTACTCGGACAGGTGCCGCCACCCCTGGTGCAAAATCAGTTGGTAGGCGTAAATCTGCTCCAACCAGCGACGCTCGGCTTCGGGCAGATCAGGTCGCTCGAGACGGCGTTTGAGGTTGGCGGTAATCGTGCGTGTTTCTTCGATGGCTTTGCGGTAGTTGCGCACCTGATGACGGGCGGGCTGTGCACTGATCGTCGAAGAACTCTGCGGGCGGACAACTTGAATCGGTTGTTCGCGCGGCTCACGTTCGACGCGCGGTTCGCGCCCGCCGCGTCCTGTGGGGGCAGCCGGCGCCGCCGGCGCATCTTCGGATGGCTGACCATCTCTTTGTGCCTGCTGCGATTTGTTCAACGCTTGCTGAGCGAGCGGGTGCTGGATGACGTTCTTATGCTTGTCACCGCCACGGCGGCGCTCTTTGCGCTTGGCGCGGTAGCACTCGAGGCAGTCGCGCAGGCGCGGATTCATGTGCTCGAACACTTTGCTGCAGGTCTGGCAAGTGAGCGAGTGCTTGGAGCGACCGTCGCCCTCGCCTTCCCCTTCCTTCGGTTCGCCCTCGCCTGCTTCGACTTCAGCTTCCGGCTCGGCGGTTTCGGTCTCGGTCTCGGCGGGAGCGGCCGGGGCTTGTTCTTCTTCCTCCGGCTCTTCGTCCTTGGCGCGCCGTCCGCGAGCAGCGGTGGCGCGTTTCTTCGCCGGTGGCTCTTTGGTCTCTTTGACTTCGACCTTCTCCGGCTCTGCCTTCTCGGCGGCGGCTGTTTTGGTCGACTTCTTGCTGTCGGTTTTCTTCTCGGCTTTGCTGGCTTTGGAGGCGGCTTTGCGATGAGTTTCCAGCTCTTCCAACACTTTCGGGTTGGTCATGCCGTCTTCTTTGAGCTGTCGAATCAGGTGCAGCTCTTCCATGGCTTCCGGAGGCAGCACTTTAATGCCGTTTTCGTCGGCGGTGGTCGGAATGTCGAATTCGGCAATGTACCGCCGAATGGTCACTGACGTGACATTGAGATCTTTGGCGGCTTGGGCGATCTTGGTTCCCTCGCCTTTGTTTTTTGGAGGCATCAATATTCTCTCTAAATGACGTGTTTGATAGTCCTGCAAGGTCCAGCGGACCCTTGCTCTGCGCTTTTTCGGGTGAACACCCAGCGACTCGGAACCCGCAATCGGTGACACGCGGTTCTTAATGTAAAAGGTAACCGATTCAGTATATGGAGCGCTGGCAATGGCACATTAAATCTTATTGAGAGATGCCAATGTCAGCTGGAGCCGTCACCGACGGCGTGTTTGAGAGGTTGAGCTGGGCGGCGGTATAGGCGTCGCGTAAATGTTTGCGACTGACGTGCGTGTAGAGCTGAGTGGTCACGACGCTCGAATGACCCAGCAACTCCTGAACAGAACGCACATCCGCTCCGTTCTCCAGAAGGTGCGTGGCGTAACTGTGCCTGAGCGTATGCGGGGAAAGCGGTTTGCGCACGCCGGCTTTCAGCGCCAGTCGCTTGACTATCTGCCAGACGACCAACCGGCTCAATCGTTTGCCTTGCTTGTCTTTGAAAATCGGCTGCGGCGTCAACGTCGGGCGCGCGCGTCCGCTGGACGGCTTGACTGCGGCACCGGCCGTTGCACCAGATGCGGTGCCGGACAATTCGGGCAAGAAACTGCATAAAGCTTCGATCGCCTTGGTGCCGATTGGAACTATGCGCTCTTTCGATCCCTTGCCGAAAACGCGCAGCGATCCTTCGCGCAAGCTCAAGTCTTTGACTTCCAGGCGAGTCAATTCCGAAACGCGCAGTCCGCCGCCGTAGAGCAATTCAAGAATAGCGCGGTCACGGGCACTTTCGGCGGCAGCGATGATTGCTTCAACTTCAGAGAGAGTCAAAACTTTCGGCAGCATCTTCTCGCGTTTGGGATTTGCCAGATCGAGAGTCGGATCGATGGCGATGTAATCGCGCAGTTTCAGCCAGGAAAACCAGCCGCGCAAAGTAGCCAGGTTGCGAGCCAGAGTTGAAGCTTTGGTGCCGGATGATTTGAGAACGCCCAGGTAGGCGGTCAGGTGCAGGCGGGTTACCGTCAAAAGTCCCTCAGGCAGCCACTTGAGAAACGCCTTCAAATCACGCCTGTAAGCGGCGATGGAATTATTTGATAGCCCGCGTTCCAGTGTCAGATATTTGATGTACTCGTCCGCCCAGCGTCTCAACGAGGCATCAAATGCGGTGCGCTCGCCGGCCCTCGACCGGCGACTGTTGACATTACCCCTGGTGGCACTCTTTGACATGCCACCATAATATGTCTATTGTATGAGCAAATCAATATGTACGGCTTTTTATCGGTCTTTCGCTCTGTTCAAGGCTTTTGAGGGAAGAGAAACCGGTAGGTCTTCTTGTTCATGTCGAAAGTCACGACTCCGTGGTGGCGCACCGGCACCACCGCCATGCCGGATTTGATCACCACATCGGCGGGGCTGACTGCTTCCGGCCAGTCTGTAGTCAGTTGCTCCCACTTCTCGCCTTTGAAACGCAGCAAGCCGTAAGGAATTGATGAAACCACCGGAGCGCCGGTGCTGTCGAAGTCCAATCCGGTGAACGTGGATGGCAGCAAGTCCCAATTCTCACGCTTGCTGAATGAGGATTCTTGGCGAGACAAGTCGTTGATGGCCGCCGGCAAAAGGGAGGGATCGGACAGCACCTTTTCGGCTTTGACTTTTGGAAAGTGTATGCCCTGCGCTCTGCAGTGGCACTGTAGCTTATGACCGTCATAGCTGTAGAGAGCAGCAGATCTAAAGCCCATGTGCGCGCCGCCGACAACAAACCAGAGTTTGCCGTCCGGACCGAACTTGAGGTCTGAGACAGGTTGCATGGCGTCTTGCAAGACCTGGGTAGTTGCACCGGTGGCGGTATCAACATTGTTGACACCGCCGCCCCATTCACCGGCGGAGATGCCGTAATACAGCCGACCATCGCGCATCACCGCTCGCGACATGTCCCAGCGGTAGCAAAGCTTTTCTTTCTTGGCGCCGGCGGCGGGCAGAGTTCTCCACTTGCCGTTTTCATTGATGAATGTATCGTTCGCCGCGATCACCACCACAGTGCCGGCGTCGCCGGTCAGCAAGTGCTCTTCCGGCTTGGCTTGTAACGCCTTTTGCAACTCGTCCGGCAGCGGGTGTTTGCGCCACTTTCCATTTGCACAGACGAAAGCGGCCAGTTTTTTGTCGGCTGTCGCGGCCAGGGCGTACTTATTTCCTTTGCCATCATCAGCGGTGCTGATAATGGCTTGCGCTCCATCAACAGAGACAGTCTGCAGTTGATTGCTTTTCAGATCAAGAAGTAGAGGCAGAGTGCAGTTGACTACTGCCGACTCGCCGAAGCTGGAGGCGGAGCGGACCGGCGAAGGCTCCACTGGTTCCATCGCGCCCCGGACCAGCTTATATTGCACGACCAGGCGCGCCCAGTCTCCATTGGAGTCGGCGGTAGCTCCCGATTGACTCACAGCTATCACCGCAGTGGTGATGGCAGCAATTAACAACGCGCGCGCCGACATCATGCTAGATGCCGGGAATCGGGTGGGCTGAGGCGTGCGGTTTGTTCGGCAGCCACTTGAATGACTTCTCTATTGAATGCGAAATGGTGTTGGCCGAATTGACCGGACCGCGCGCGACAAACGTGAAGGCGCGCGGGTTGTCGGAGGCGATGTCTCCCAGCAAGGGGATGGACGGCAGGCTTTGCAGCTTACGGAAGGTAATCACCCCGAAGGCTTTTTGCATTGTGAAGTTCTTGGAGACGCTGCCTACCGGACCAGGAATCAAGCTGGTGGCAACTCGCGGAATGTTTCCGGCCACTTCCACCGATACGGTGCGCAACGGGATGTTCCATGTGCCGGCGGCGCGCAGACGCATATCGTTGCCTTCGAAATAAAGCTTGTCCACGTCGACCAGTCCGTTGGCGATCGAGAAGTTTCCTTCGATGGACTTGAAGCGTCCTGTTTTCACCGGTACAACCGACTGCAGGAGGTTGTTCAGGTTAAAGCCGAACAGTCCCTGGTGCAGGAAATTGGCTTGCGTGAGCTTCTCCTGCAGCTTGCCGAACTTGTGCACCTGTCCGCTGAATATATGGATCTTGCCGTGACCATCCAGGTTTTCAGTGTAGTGGGACAGAGAAGGTCCCTGGCTGTCGAGCGTAATGCGGGCGTCTGCCAGTCCGCTGATCTCGCCGGAGTGTTCCATGAGATCAGAGAAGAACTGATCGACCTGGAGGTCGTCGAGCGAGATCTCCGTATGACACTTGGTCGACTCGGGTTCGAACCAGCCTTCGAATTTGACCTTGCCGCCGGACACGCTGGCGAGACCGTCTTTGACCACCAGTTTGGGATTGGCACCGTCCTGCAACACGATTTTGGCGTGCGCATCATGCGCTTTGATGCCGCCGTAAACTCCTGATTGCAGGCTGATTGTCGCCTCTGAACGCTGCTTATTGCGCTTGAGACTTTCCGGGCGGAATACCGACCAGCGCGGTGTGTCGATGCGACCGGTGATGTTTTCCATCTTCATCTCGGGAATCGACAGATTGTTGACCGAGATGTCGCCGTGCGAGAGCAGGTGTCCCGGAGTGCCTGCAAGGGCCAGGGTGCCGCGGGCTGTTCCACGAATACCGTCGGTTTTGATGGTCGGATCGATGACTGCGACCAGGGTGCTTGCCGGCACCGGATTTGGAGTGGTGAGAATCAGGTCAAAGGTCGGGGCCTTTTGTTTGTCGGCGGTCCATTCATATTTGCCGTTGCCCTGCAATATCGATTGCCCGCTGATCACGTGGCAGTTGTTCAGTTTGACGCAACCGGCATTTGGCTGTCCGTTGAAAGCCATTGATCCATCAATGACCAGCGGTGATTTGGCCGGCTGGAAGAGCGTGCCCATCTTAGTTTTGACGCGCAACCCGGTGGTTTCATCCCCGCGGCAGCTGAAGATGGCGGTGAAGGCATCCATCGCTCCGGCGGCGTGCGCGCGCATGGTCAGCGGTGCGGTGGCGGTCACCTCGATCTTTTGATTCTTGTACATGGCACCGAGTGCCGACTGAATATCTTGTGGTTGCAGTTGTCCGCGCACTTCCACGACCCAGCGGGCTGTGCGCTTTTGGTAGTCGGTCATGTTGCCGTTGACGGAGACGCTGGTTTGCCCGATCACACCTTGAATATCCTGCAAGAGCAGTTCGTTCTTAGAGGCTGCCACCACTCCTGCTGCTTGCTTGAAGGGCACATCACAGATGGTGCCGCCGGCGTTATAAAACCCGAACACGCCTTCCAACTCCGGCTCATTTCCTGCCATGCTCATGTACAAGTCGCCGTAAAGGTGTCCGTGTACCGAAGCCAGTCCGTTGCGGGTGAGAAACTCGTTGTAGGGCTGGCTGATGTCGCGCGGCGCATAAGCCGACGACAAATATGTGTGCACCTGGTGAAAATCGACACCATTGCTCTTAATTTTGATCCAGTCTGTATGCGGCTTGCCGCTGAAATCCGAGACCTGGCAGCTGACGGTGAACTTGCCGGATGGGCTGACAATTCCCAGGTCGGTGAGAGCCAGCTGGTCGTTCAGGAAACGCACATTGCCGGAGTTGAATTTCAGTGTTTTAGCCACTTCCGGAGGCAGAGCGTTGCCGTGATAAGTCATGTTCTCGGGTGAGATAGACAAATTGATCACCGGCTGTTTGGCAGTGCCGTGCACCGACAGGTAAAACTCTCTGGCCTGTCCGCGAAACTCCGCCAGTGTTTGCGGATACTTCAGTTGCAGCGCTTTGAACAACGTCAAAACATTGTCCATGTCAACGTGCTGACCGGTCATAGTAAAGTCGCAGGGACCGACCTGACCGAGGCGCCCGCGCAGATTGATATTGCCGGCTTGGTCCTCGTTGTGCGGTGCTTTCAGCAGTCCGTGGATATCGTTGAAGACGATGCTGGAGCCGTCGTATTCCAGACCGCCGGACAAGCCGGTGGCGATCGGTTTTTCCAGAGTAGAGCTGATGCGGGCATCGATTAATCGCGAGTGCAACTTGATTTGCCTGGCTTTTTGTTTAATCGCCAGCTCACCGCGCAAGTCCAGGCGCCCCGACAATGCCAGCGGCTGCTCGCCTTTGCCGTCGTGCAACAGTTTGCGCGTGTACTCTTCAGTGAGGGTGAGGTTGTCGCCCTGGAATGAGAACTGCGACTCTTTGCCGGCAGCATCGATGAAGCCGCTGGCTTTGATGGCGCTGCCGGAGACTGGTATTTCCACCTTCTTCAACGAGATGCGGTTGTCGGATCCGATCTCGATATCACCGCGAATATCGGCTGTGGGATTGATGCTCAGTACGGCTCCCAGCGGGGAGGATGGGTCGGCGCCGACCATCTTTCTCAGCGGCACACGCTCGGCTTTGACCGTGGTGACGATGTGCTGCTCCTGATTGTCGCCCGATACCTTCAGCGCCACCAGTGCCGAGCTGTCAGCCGGAGATTTGGCGAATGGCGGTGCGACATTGTTGGTGTACGGCTGACCCACCGCCGCGTGCGGAATCGGCGCGATCACAACATTGGCGTTGTGCAAAAGCCGAGCCATGGCGGTGCTTCCGAATGCTTCGATGTTTGCCAGTCGCGCATTGACGTCCGCGGCATAACGCGGATTTTTCGCTTGCCAATCGCTGATTTCGCCGCTGGATTCTATGCGCACCTCACGGCTGGCGACTGAGGTGTTGTCCCAGTGCAATTTATCTTTCGAGAACGTGAGGCGGGCCGTGGCCATCATGGCGGGCATCTCCACCGGTTGCGCCGGGGCGCTGCCGGACACCATTATGTTTTTCATGGTGCTGGTGATGACCGCTTTGATGCCCGAATCAAAGACACCGTCGGCGGTGACTTGTACATCGCAGTCGCCGCTGGCTTGCGCCATTGAAGGTACGAATGTTTTGACATCGAGCGGGTTGAGATGCGTGATGCGCAGATCGCATTTGTATTTGTGGCTGCGCCAGTCTGGGAAGTGTCCGGCGCCGGTGACGTCGACCTTGACGGTCGTGAACTGGGTGGCGTCCGGCTGACGCTTGAACTTGAACGCCAGGTAAAAGGGCCATTGCTGCTTGCGCTTTGTGGAAATCAGCTTGACGTCTACGTTTTGCAGGTCATAGTTTTGCCAGTCGTCTAATTTGATATCCAGGCCGGTGGCCAGCTTCATCGGCTCGCCCTGGTAGACGGCCGCGGGCAAACGTTTCAAGTGCAGCTGTGCGTCATCGAGTTGCAGGTATTTCACTTCCGGTCCGTCCACGAACAGATCGGTGATGTTCCAGCGGGTGGGAGTCTGCCAGGTCGCCCAGATTTCCGGATGTTGAAACTTGAGATGATTGATGATCAGCACGCCGCGAAAGAGCGGTGTGAACGCAATGCCGATCTCGCTGGGACCAGATTTGATGCAGGGGCCGCCGTCTGTGTCCTTCACAATGAAGCGGTCGGTATTAACTGAGATGCCGTTAAAACCCAAAGTCCAGGACAGCCTGCCCAGCCGCACCTGGCGGTGGAAAGCCGAACTCAGCTGCCCCTCGATCTGCGGGCGAGCCCACTCGATATTCATCAGTAATGCAACGCCGAAAATCAGCACCAGCGAGGCAACCCAGCCGGTGATGAAGCGCACTGCGATCCAGGTGTAACGCGCCTTCTTGAGCAGCGCAGCGCCAGTGCCAGATTTCGGATTTAGTTCAATCACGTAGTAACCAATGTAGGGGGTGACAAGCGGACTCGAGCGGCTTTCGCCCTACTAGCTCATCTGACTTCTGAAATTGACGACTGTTCCCGAAACGGCGGGAATTGACCGCAGATACCGGCCAAAACAGCGCAGCAATCTTTCACCCCGTGGCAAAAGGTCTATTTGAGGGTATCACATGGGTGTCATGACGCCAAGAGGACCAGATTTAGTAATAGAAGAGATATAATCGGCAAACGCTTGGTGGGGCGGGAGTCGCAGCGTCTGCGAACGGCTATAACCTTAATGACTAATAGTGATTCACTTAGAAGCAGAAACTACGAGCGAGAAGAGCTTGACAATCTTTGCTGGCCGGTTTTTGAACGGCTTTTGTCCGAGCTGGGACCGCGTTACGAAAACTGGATTGTTGTCATTGAACCGGACACGGGAGAATACTTTCTCGGTCTCGACGATTACGAAGTGTTGAACCGCGCCCGCAAGAAATTTCCTCGTTCGCAGTTCTTTGCGTACAGGCTGAATGAAAATCCTGCTGTGGATGTACTGAACTGAAAACGGAAGCTGAACTGAAAGAAGAAACTGTGGCTGCGGACGAACGGCAACTAATTGACGAAGGACTGATTCACGGTCGGATTGACGAGCAGGGTCAGGTCTTGCTGCCCGTGATCGTCATCGCCGCCGACGGCCTGGAATTGGAAGTGGAAGCCGCGGTTTCACTCAGCTTTCTGGGTGCCATGGCCGTCAGCGAAGATCTGGTCCGCCGCCTCGGCTGGCGTCGGTTGGGCACACGCCGGGTGATTTACGGATTTGAAACCGTCCTTATGGATCACTTCCTGGGCACCGTGTCGCTGGGCGGTGAGCCGTATCAAGCGGTGGTCTTGTCCGGTGTGCGTCGCACCATGATCGGGCAAAAGCTTTTAGCCGGGCGGCATCTGCATCTCAACTTTTCCACCAGCACGGTCGTGCTTGAGTAGTCGCACAGCGGCGGGCTCGGTTTAATTAGACCACCTGGTGATAGAATCACCTTCTATGGAAAAGCGCGTCGCTGTGATTGGCGGTGGACTGGCGGGCAGCGAAGCCGCCTGGCAGTTGGCGACCCTCGGCATACCGGTCGATCTCTATGAGATGCGACCGGTGATCAAGTCACCCGCGCACCACACATCGAACCTTGCCGAACTGGTTTGCTCCAACAGCCTGGGTTCATTCGCACCACAAAATGCATCTGCTTTGCTCAAAGATGAGATGCGTGTCCTTGGTTCGAAGATCCTTGAGATAGCCTACCAGTGTCAGGTGCCAGCGGGAAACGCGCTGGCGGTCGATCGCGATGCATTTGCTCAGACCGTGACCGCAACCATTGAAAACCACCCGCTGATCAAGTTGCATCGCCAGGAAATGCCGCGCATCACCGGTGAAGGCATCACCATCATCGCCACCGGTCCTCTGACGTCTGAGGCTCTGGCTCAGTCGATACGCGAACTGACCGGCGCCGAAGCATTGCATTTCTTCGATGCGGCGTCGCCGATTCTCACCAAAGACTCTATCGATATGGATATTGTCTACGCCGCCAGTCGCTATGAACAGAGCGATGGTGCCTATCTGAATTGCCCGATGAACAAGGAGCAGTACCAGGCTTTCATGGAAGCGATACTGTCCGGCGAACGTGTGGAGTTGAAAGACTTCGAGAAGGACACCAAATATTTTGAAGGTTGTTTGCCGGTTGAAGTGATCGCTTCGCGTGGTTTCAATACATTGCGCTTCGGACCTATGAAGCCTGTCGGGCTGCAGGATCCGCGCAACGGCAAACGCGCCTTTGCGGTTGTCCAATTGCGTCAAGACAATGCCGCGGCCAACTTGTACAACATGGTTGGCTTCCAAACGAATCTCAAGTGGCCTGAGCAAAAACGCATCTTCAAGTTGATACCGGGGCTGGAAAACGCAGAGTTCGTGCGGCTCGGCGTCATGCACCGCAATACTTATATGAACAGCCCGCTCGTCTTGCGCCGTACTTTACAAGCGAAGGCCAATCCAAATATTTTCTTCGCCGGACAACTGACTGGTGTCGAAGGTTACACGGAGTCGACCGCCGTCGGTCTGATTGCCGCTCGCAATGCCGCTCGAGTTCTGCAGGGAAAGGAGCCGGTCGAAGTTCCATCCAGCACCATGCTTGGTGCACTGATCAGATATATAACGACGGCCGATCCGAAACATTTTCAGCCGATCAATTCGAATTGGGGAATTATCGACACGCCACCAGATGTGATGCACGTCGAAAAAGAAGAACGGCGGCAGGAGATCGCGCGCCGGGCTCGCCGGATCATTGCACATGTGTTTGAAGCGGGCGCTGCGGTGCTCGCCTGAAGCCGTTCTCCATGTTGTTGCCTGCAGTCCGCCGGCCGACTTTCGAATTAAATCGGTCGATTAAACAGACAGGAATGTAGAAAAAAGGTCCGATTGCGAATCAGTTGCATTTGTTGCAATGACACTTTCTGCGAATCAATGTCACTTCTGCCGGGCTCGCATCAGTCCAGCTTGCAAGTGCCCGTAAGCCGCACCGGTTGGCGACCGCGCTGGATGTATGCCTGATGCAGAGTCTTGTGGTTGCACTTGCTGATTGGTGTTATGTCTACGACGTACGGCAACACCTGCGGATTGAATTCCACCTTCTCAAAGGGGCGACCGTCGCCGTCGGTGAAGTATCCCCAGATTTCGTAGTAGTGGTCAGGTTCCATGTCCACGGTCGGTGCTTCGAACTGCCCGACGTGTTTTCCTGCAGGAGTGAACACTTTGACAATTGATTTTGCGTCAGCCATTTTTCGTGCGCCTCATCCCGACAGTTAGAGCTAGTTTTGCCTCGCTATTTTAATCATTCGTGCACGGTTGAAAACCTTTGCCCGGGGCATTTTTTGTGTTAAGAAATACATGATTTCAATAAGGTGCCAAATCGCCTATCGAGCGGTACCATGGTTTAGTAGTAACGAGCCTGTACAAAGTTTTCAAATACCAATTCTTCCAAAGGAGTCGTCCATGTCATACACCATCGTCGCAGATCTGTGCGAAGGCATTGCCGATTGCATTCCGGTCTGCCCGGTAGAGTGCATCCACTGGGCTGAGGGCAAAACCAACACCAAGGGCACAAAATACACCTATATCGATGACAGCACTTGCATCGACTGCGGCGCCTGCTTGTCAGTGTGCCCGATCGAAGGCGCTATTCTCGATGAGTGGCAGCCCGAGTTGCAAAAGCCTTAACACCAAATACGGTGCAATTCTTCGAACACCGACTCGCAAGAGTCGGTGTTTCTTTTGCCGGCGAAAGGGCCGCGGCACCGTATTTGGTGACAATGCTCGGTTCGACTCTAAAATGTGTTGCAGGACATGGCCAGTTGATGTGCTGCGCGCGTCAAGTCTCGCATGGTTGTTTCGACGTGCAGGCGCAGCTGTTCTGTTTCTTCGCCTGTCAGTTCTGACGGTACTGGAATCGGATCACCGAACAACTGCACATAAGGCGATGACCAGTGTGGAAACATGTAGGCGTCCCAGGAGGGCAGGTTCCAGTAGTGGCGCGCCTGGCAGACGACGGGAATGATCGGCGTGCCCGACATTTGAGCCAGCCGGATCAATCCAGTCTTCACTACTTCTTTCGGTCCGCGCGGACCGTCGACATAGAAAAGTAAGTTGTTGCCTTTTTGCGCGGCATGCAACATGCCGACGCCGCCTTTGACTGCGCCATGAGCCGGCGAACCGCGAGCCGGTGTGGAGAAACCCATGATCAAGCTGGCGCGCCCGATGATCTCGCCGTCGCGGCTGGCACTGGCGAGCCCGGTGATGATGTTGCGCCAGGGGAGAAACATACTGGCTGCCATGTGTCCGTGGTAGAGCGCGTAAAGGACCGGTTTGCGATTTTCACCGAAGAGAGCTTCTTGCGCGGCCGGACTGTACATAACTGAAGCGTTGAAGCAGCCACACCAGAACATCGTCCCCTTGGCAGCTCCGAGCGCCAGTGAACTGATGCGCAATCGGTCGAGAGCGGGGTGGTTATTGAAGAACTGTCGCAAGCTGAAGCGTTTAGCCATTGCCCTATTTTCACTTGAAAGCTGAACAGAAAGCGACGGCTGAGTGCACTTTTATGTAACGAGCCCGGTTTCGAACTGTTTCAGGAACGCCAAATGCGCCACTGAGCCTGGCTCCGCGTGTTATCATATCGAGCTGGACAAACCGAAAATATAAGAGACGGAATCGCAGCAATGCTAGACGTAGAAAGCAAAACAGCAATCATAGAAGCAAACAAGACGGGCAACAAAGACACCGGCTCGCCTGAAGTGCAAGTGGCTCTCCTTACGGAGCGCATCACCCAGCTCACCGAGCACCTGAGAACGCACAAGAAAGATTTCCACAGCCGTCGCGGGCTGTTGATGATGGTAGGTAAGCGGCGCCGACTGCTGCAATACCTCAACCGCGAGAATCCCACGCGGTACCGCAACCTCATCGAAAAACTCGGATTGAGACGTTAAGCACTAAAAGAGGCGGGCTGTCTGGTCCGCCTTTTTGCTATTTGACAATATGACACCACCGGTGGTTGTCAAGGGCGCAAGTTAAAGACAACAAGCAGTTTTATAGAAGGGGTTGCGGAACAGGGTTCCGTGACCGTTTTCGCATCCATATTAATGATGAGAAAAGGAAGTAGAGATGGCAGTAGAAATGGACACAAAACACCAAGTCAGTTTTGAACTGGACGGAAAAGAAATCAGCTTGCGAACCGGCCGTATGGCCAAGCAGGCAAGCGGCGCAGTGGAAGTGCGTTGCGGCGACACATATTTGTTGGTCAGTGTCACCGAAAGCAAACAACCGCGTGAAGGCATCGACTTCTTTCCGCTGTTGGTCGACTTCGAAGAGAAGCTTTACAGCGTCGGTCGCGTTCCGGGCAGTTTCACCCGTCGCGAGGGCAAACCTACCGACAAAGCCATTTTGGTCAGCCGGTTGATCGACCGCCCGATTCGTCCGCTGTTCAAAGAAGGCTACAAGAAAGATGTCATGGTAGTGGCAATCTGCATGAGCTCCGATCAGGAAAATCCGCCGGATACCCTGGCCATGCTTGGGGCTTCCTGCGCCATCGAACTGGCTGGACTGCCCTTTGCTGGACCGATCGGCGCCGTCCGCGTCGGACGGGTCAAAGGCACGCAGAAGATGATCATCAACCCGACTTACGAACAGATTGCCGAGTCGGACATGGACATCATCATTGCCGGCACCGAAAACTCGATCATGATGGTCGAAGCCGGCTGTCAGATGGTCTCGGAGCGCGACGTGCTGGCGGCTATCGATGCCGGACACCAGGCGATTCGCAAACAAATCGAAGTGCAGAAAAACTGGACTCGCGACCTGGGAATTCAGAAGAAAGAATTCGTCGCTCCTGAGAAGAACGAAGAGCTGGAGCAAATCATCCAGGAATATGCCACCGAAAAGTTGAAAGCTTCAATGAACGGTGTCACCGATAAAGTGGTGCGCCAGACGCTGGTCGACGAAGCGGAAGCTGCGGTGACCAATAAGATCGCTGAATACGACGAAGACCACCCGCTGCGCGCCTTGTCCGCCAACTACATCGGCGGCGCGTTGGAAGAGTACGAAGCCAAACTGATGCGCGCCCAGGTGCTCGACACTGGCAACCGCGCCGATGGCCGCCGTTGCGATGAAATCAGACCGATTACAGTTGAGGTCGGCATTCTGCCGCGCGCTCATGGTTCGGGACTCTTCACTCGTGGTTCGACACAGGTCTGCTCCGTGGCTACACTCGGAACGGGCATGGATGCGCAACGCCTTGACTCGGTCGATCCGGTCAAAGAAAAGAGATACATGCACCACTACAACTTCCCGTCCTATTCGGTCGGTGAAGTGAAGCCCAACCGTGGCCCCGGTCGTCGCGAAATCGGACACGGTGCTCTGGCTGAGCGCGCGATTTTGTCAGTGCTGCCGCCGGCGGAAGAGTTCCCCTACGTGTTGCGTGTGGTGTCCGAAGTTCTCGAATCCAACGGTTCAACTTCGATGGCGTCGACATGCGGTTCGAGTTTGGCTCTCATGGACGCCGGCGTGCCAATCAAGCACACAGTCGGCGGCATCGCCATGGGCTTGATTCTCGAAGGAGACCGCTTCGCGATTCTCTCCGATATTCAAGGGCTTGAAGATTTCCTTGGCGATATGGACTTCAAGGTCGCCGGCACGCGCGAGGGCATTACCGCGTTGCAGATGGACATCAAAATCGAAGGTATCTCGCTCGAAATCATGCGTGTGGCTCTTGAACAAGCTCGCCGCGGACGCATGCACATCATCGACAAAATGGAAGAGGTATTGCCGGCACACCGCGAGCAACTGTCGACGTGGGCGCCGCGCATTATCACCATCCACATTGAGCAAGACGAGATCGGCACGGTTATCGGACCCGGCGGCAAGAATATTCGCCGAATCATTGAGGAAACCGGTGCCACCATCGACATCCAGGACGACGGTACCGTCCTTATTGCCAGCGTTGAGAGCGCAGGTGGGGAGGCGGCGCGCGACTGGATCGTGCGTATGCTGAAAAAAGTTCAGGTAGGCGGCATATATGGCGGACGCGTCACCCGCATTATTCCTGTCGGAGCCTTCGTTGAAGTGCTGCCCGGCAAGGAAGGCATGGTGCACATCTCGCAATTGGAAAACCGTCGTGTCGAGAAGGTGGAAGACAGCGTTGCGGTTGGGCAACGTGTCGTGGTCAAAGTGCGTGAAATCGACGACCGCGGCCGCGTCAATCTGACCATCAAAGGCGTCACTCCGGAAGAAAAAGAACAAGCCGAACGCGAGTCGGGCATCTCCTCGTAGTCCTGCCAATTTTTCCAAACAACGACTGACCAAGGTTTGTATATTGTTCAGTCGAACCAGGCTGTCCGCCGTAGCGGACAAGTATCCGACAGGCATGGCGGTGATGTCTTCTGCCGCTACAATGGTTCCTCCGAGGCTTCTCTTTGCAAGCTGATATAGTCCTGTCTGACATCGCCGTTGTCAAGGTGGAACCCGGTGGTCATGCGGGTTTGCTCTACCTATAGATAGGATGCGAATCGAGAAATCGATGCGCGCAAAACGGACAGATATCGCGTGTTGTTTTGGCGTGCGGTTGAGCATGAGCCCTGACGAGCAAAAGAAAAGGGAGGGGACGAACCCCTCCCTGACACTTTGAATAAAAGTGCGAATTACTTGTGGGCAACGCGCTCTTTGAATTCTTTGCCGGCCGAGAAAGCAGGTACTTTCTTGGCAGGAACTTTGATCTTTTGACCCGGTTTTTGCGGGTTGTTTGTCTCACGGGCTTGACGCTCGCGACGCTCGAAGGTGCCGAAGCCGACCAGGGTTACGCGATCGCCTTTGGCGACTGCTTCGATAACCACATCGGTCAACGAACCGAGAATTTCTTCAACGGCTTTTTTGGTGTTGTTTGTACGGGCCGCGATTTCGGCAGCGAGTTCTGCTTTATTCACAGAGATTCCTCCCACTCATCTAACATTCTTGTACTTACTTAGGACCTGGAAAACCACGTAGGGGGCAAGAATACAGCACAGCCTCGTATTTTTGAAGGTGCTACGGCATAAAATCTGTGCTTTGGAACCCAAATTCTATGCCGGTTTCGAGCCTTTTCGGTGACGTCAAAGCCCCTATCGCCCATGTATTGTACCTTGCGGCGGTTCGCGCGCCAGTAGTGTCTAGCATTCGTTAACGAAGATTGCAGTATTTAATTTCCCGAAAGGCTCAGCCAGCGACCCTTTTGGGGGACGTTTGTGATATGCGAAAACGCCGAAGATCCTTGTCCACCAAGGGAAAGCGGCTACCAGCGCGGTTCTTGGGGACCGGCATGTGCACAAAATTTCGACCGCGCAAGTGCCACCACTTGCGCGCTTCTAAACCCCGAGGTTCCACCTTGCGCGTGCCGCGCCAGCCGTTGCGCGGGACTGCAGCAGTTTGCATGTGAGAGTCGCGGCTGAGATGCATCGAGTAGAAAGTGCAATTCATCCACACGAACTCACCCATTCCAACCGGACGGAAGCTGGTCGGCAATGTAGTTTGGACGACAAAATCACAGGAGCAGGAACGATATCTGTCGCATTTCCGCCAGTTATACCGGGGGTATCGGCGGTTGGGTCAGCCTATGACCGGCATCTCGGTCTCGACAAATGAAGCGGCAGGGTCCGGCATCGAAATTGCCGTCCACTGCCCGATTCGGGTCACGCCTCCTGACCTGCCATCCTCCTCTAATGGTTTTATCTAAAAGGAGGTGTGAACCTCAGCAAGATGTGGAACAAAAGGGTTACCGAGGCTATGAGAGAAAGGTCTTTGGCAGAAACGGTAAAAGCTGCTTCTACACTCAGTGCGCGAGAACTCGCATACAAAGCAGCGAATATAGCTGAATCTAAAAAAGCCATTTCCACTCTAGTCCTCGATGTAGTAAAAGTCACGCCACTAGCGGACTTCTTTGTGATCACCGGAGGCGATTCCGTAACCCAGGTCAGAGCGATAGTCGACGCAATCGACGAGACTCTCTCCATGTACGGACTCCAACCGAGGTCTATCGAGGGCAAGCTAGAAGGACGGTGGGTCCTAATGGACTATGAATTCATCATTGTCCACGTGTTCCACCAAAAAGAGAGAGATTACTACAAACTCGAGCAGTTCTGGAATCACGCAAATCCTGTAGAGCGGCTCGATTGGTACGACGACAACACATAGGCGATTGATGATTTCGCGACACGGGCATAGTCCGTTTAGCATTTCGGGGTGCACTGTATGAGTTTCAGAACAAGACTTCAAGCATTCGTAGAAAGCCGTCAAAAGATTCAAATCTGGTACGGCATGGGTTGCCACAACACGGTGACCGGACGCGTGCTCAGCGTTGACCACGACCACATCGATGTCGAGTCCTACTCGCACGAAAGCGATGGTCAAATCCACATCCGTCGTATTTTGGTCCCGTTGCATTTGATTCTGCACATCGACATTACGTCGGCAGAGACAACGGAAGTCGAAGACGACGACGTCTCCGTCGACACCGATCGCGTCACGCCTCCAGCGTTGACCGTAGCGGACCTCCCCGAACCGCCCCGCGGCTACGCAGTGCGCATCCTGTCGCAACTCAATTCTTCTTACTCGAACCGTTTCTCACGCATTTCTTCCGGACCCGGCGGTGTTTACTTTGCAGTAGATGGCAGCGTCTGGTTCGTCGACCACAGCGGACAACTCACCGAATACGCCCGCATCCGTGGCAACACCACAATCTCGGGACTGCGTTTCGACAAGAAAGGCATCCTGTATGTGACCACCATCCAAGGCACTGTTTACAAAATCGATCCCAATAAGAGCGGCCGAGTTCTTGCTCAACTCGACGGCAGCCTCACCGGCGGTGGCACATTCCTGGCCGACATCGTGATCGGACCAAACGATGAAGCATACGTCTCCAACTTCCCCTCCAACACCGGCGGCGTGTTCAAAATCGAAAAAACCGGCGAATACGAAGTTCTTATCGGTGGCGCCGGCCAAGGTACACAAGGCTTGCTCGTAGATCCGGACGGCTTCCTCTGGGGTCTGGAACATGCGACCGGCTCTGTAGTCAAACGCACTCTCGATGGACGCGAGATCGCTCGCATCGCCATCGCTGAACCTGAATCGTTCAACTTCGCGGATGGTTTCGACGGCAACCTCGCCATCGACTCCCTGGGACGCATATACGTGACTGCCGGACGCGCCGGTGTCGTGTATCGCGTCAATCGCGACGGACGCACGGACCTTTTCCTCTCTAACTTGCTCAACCCGACAGGCGTTGCCTTCGGACCCGACGGAACGCTCTTCGTTCTCGAAGCCGGACGCTCGCGAGTACTACGGGTGGTGGCACTTGATAAAGCAGACAGAACTGCTTCCGCGACAGCCCTCAGCTAACGCGAAATCAATGGAATAATCCCGCAACTATCGAGAACCCGCTGAATCAGCGGGTTCTCTCCTTATTTAGAGACTGTATAGGTCGGCCGCAATGCATTATCGAATCGCTATTAAGAATGGAATCCTGGCATCACTACTTTTGATTCTCTGCCTGATGTGTTTGTCCGCTTGCGGCGGAGGCGGTGCCGGCGGTCTAGTCGGCGGCGCCGATCCATCTAAGATGACCGAAGCGCAGAAAAACGAATTCTTCTCCCATCCCTTCAAACCAAAGTCGATCGCTATAGCGCAGCTCAACGACACGCTCGCCACCGTCGAAGCCAGCTGGCACAACGGCGTCATGAGCTATTCCCTGACACTCAGTAAAAGCCAAGAGCTAGCACAGTGGTTCACCGAAAATCCCAAGGGGCACTTCGTGATCACGTGGGAACGCGACGGCAGAACCATCGCCGGATTCGATGCACCGTTCAGCGAATTGACTACCAAAGGATCGGACTATGTATTCGCGGGCACCGACGATTGCGGCATGGACGTCTACACTGACATCTACAATAACCGCGAGTACTGGGGACTCACCTGGCAATTCGATCAGTAGGACGGCAACGGAAACTAGCGGACGCCGGCCAGGGTTTCACTGCCCGTGTAGAGTGAGTCGATCACCGGGGCGTAACGCTCCTTCAATACGTTGCGGCGTATCTTCAAAGTGGCGGTCATCTCACCGTCGTCGACCGAGAATTCATGCGGCAGCACAGCAAAATTACGCACTTGCTCATAGTCAGCAAAATCCGACATTTTCTGGGACAGTTCTGACTTCAAATGCTTGCGCATTTGCGGCAACTTGGTCAGATCTTCGAAGTCGTCGAATTTCCAGCCATGATCACGCGCCGCTTCGACAGCCGCCTGCTCGTCCAGCGTCAGAAGCGCCACCAGCGTCTTGCGCTTGTCTCCGAAGACGACTGCCTGGCTGATCACAGGAATGTTGCGCAACGCTGTTTCGATTTTTTGTGGTGCGATATTCTTGCCCGACGCGTTCACGATCAGGTCTTTCTTGCGATCGGTGATTCGCAAATACCCGTCACGATCGACTTCACCGATGTCGCCGGTGTGGAACCAACCGTCTTCAGTAAAGGCTTCTTCGGTCAATTCCGGAGCCTTGAAATAGCCCTTGAATATCGATGGACCCTTCAGCAGAATTTCGCCGTCGTGACCGACGCGCACTTGAATTGATGGAATGTTGGGACCGACGGTTCCGACTTTGATTCTGTCCATGCGGTTGACGTGCGTGGGGGCGGCGGTCTCGGTGAGACCGTAGCCTTCCATTACGGTAATGCCAATTGCGTTGAAGAAACGAATCACATCAGCAGTTGCCGGGGCACCACCGGTGATGACCAATCGCAAACGCGGATTGATTTTGTCGCGCAGCTTGCTGAACACAAGTTTCTCTGCCAGCAAGTGTCTGGCTTGCAAGCCCAGCCCGATGCGAGTCCCCTGAGCCCGAGCCGCCAGGTATTCGTTGCCGACATTCAGTGCCCACTCGACCAGTTTGCGTTTGCTTTCGCCGGCGCTTTCCAGGTTGGTGCGCACCTTGGCGTAGATTTTGTCCAGCAGGCGCGGCACCACCAGCATAATGGATGGTTGAATCTCAGCCATGTTTTTAGGCATGTGCTCAAGCCCTTCCGCGAAGGACGTCACCCAGCCCACATGAATGCCGAAAAACTCGCCGCAGACCCGCTCGAAAACGTGGGATAACGGCAAGAACGCCAGGCGTTCGTCGTCTTCGGTGACATTGATGATGTCTCTGATGTCGTAGACGACGCTCAATACATTGTGGTGAGTCAGCATCACGCCTTTGGGCGTGCCGGTAGTACCGGACGTATAAATAATGGTCGCCAGATCTTCTGCCTGCAGCGCTTTGATACGCTCGTCGATCAGCTTGGGATGGACGCTCTTGAAGTTTCTTCCCAGCTCTTGCAGCTGGTCCAGAGTGATTACTTTGTCCGATTCGACCGCCTTCGCCGATGGTGTCATCAGAACAATCTTGTGCAGCGACGCCGGCAAATTTTGCAAAGCAAAAATCTTCTTGAGCAACTTCTCGCTTTGCACAAACAGAATCTCGGATTCGCTGTTGTGCAGGATGTGCTCGATGTCGGTGCCGGCACTGGTCGGATAAATAGGTACAGATGCCGCTCCTGCGCTCAAGATAGCCTGGTCGGCGGCCAGCCACAAGTGCGATGTGTTGGCGATGATCGCAGCGCGACGACGCGGCTCTAGCCCGAGCGCAGCAAGTCCGTAAGACAATTCGTTGACAAGCCTGCCGAAGTCGTCCCAGCTCATGTTCTGGTAGGCACTCTTCCCTTCTTTGAAGCGAACAGCTACCTCGCTCTTAGAGCGATTCACTCGGTCAGCAAACATCGATGCCAGCGACGTGTGCATTACTTGAAGTACCTCACTAACGCCCAACTGCTCGGCGGTCGGTCGGTCGGATAGGATCCCTTCCTCCGGACGCTGCCTAATTATAAAAGCAGGTTTTTGAGAGGAACCATCCTCTTAGATGAAACACTCATCCATTGTCGGGACCATTGTCTGAAAGCTAAGCCAGTGTTTTATTTTGGAGACGTGACCGGACACTAAATGTTTCACATGTAATACGTTATTAACGGCTGCCCATGCCGCCGGTAGCGGTTCCGTCAGCGCTGCCGTCCCGCAAATAGCCCTGCCAGCGCAGCACCCAGTCAGCCACCTCATCCACGACCGGGTCAAACATGAGGTCGTGCCAGGCATGCTCGAAGCTGTGCGCTTGTTTGTACGGCGCCGGGATGCGCCGATATATCTGTTCGCTGGCTACGTTATCGACGATACGGTCTTGTCCGGCAGTCAGCATCAATAGCGGGGCAGGAAACTGCTCCAGATGCTTCAGCCACTTCATCGTCCGCTGCGACAGAAGCAACAGCTCCAGTAGCATCTTGCCGGGCAGCTTGAACCGGCGCATCACATCATCGGTCATGAAACGAACCGACGCCGGATCGCGTGACACCATATCCGGCGTATACGGAACCTCTACCTCTAACTGCGGCCATAGACATGCCTTGAGAATGGTGACCAGCTGGTACTGTTTCGTGAAGGTTTTTGGATATCCCTGAAAACCAGGTGAGCACAGGATGAGCCCATCAGGGCGAATAAATTCGCATGCCGCGATACAAAGCAATGCACCCGCCGAGTTGCCAATCAAATTGATCGGCACGGACGGACCCAACTGCCGGCGCAGGTTGTCGTAAGCAAAAATTACTTCGTCGACCCAGACCGAGGCGTCGTCAACCCACTCATCACGCCGCTTGCCAAACCCTTTCAGGTCGAAAGAAACAGTGTAGATGCGTCGCACCTTCAATTGCCGGGCGAACGCCTCAAACCAACCGCTGTGAGCGCCCAGCCCGTGGACTAGCAAAGCAGCTGAACGGCTGTCGTTCGGCGTGCCCCAGGACCGCGCCGGCAGAGCCATTCGGCCGCCGCCGATCTCAAAGTACGCGCAGGTGGGCGTCAGGTTAATATCAGCAGTCATTCAGCACGATATTATAGCTTTACAGGTGGTGCGTCACCGCACCGGAGGATGTGATCGTTCCAGAAGCACAAAAGGCGACAGAGGCAGCCGATGCCACAACTGATACTCAAGGTGGTATCACTTTGCGTGTCATCGGGCTGGTGCTCGTTTGTCTTTTAACCGCTGCGGCAGTGGTGTTGATCTTCTGGAAGCCGAACCAGACTCCGCTCGAGCGCGCTGCCATGCTGGTGCGCGACCACAAAAGCGCTGCCGCGTTGCCGTTGTTGCAACAGCTGGAGGAAGAGCGAAACCCGGATGTTTACCCGTATCTCGCCCAGGCTTATCTTGATACGGATAACTTTCCGATGGGACGAACCGCCCTTGATACCGCGGTAAAACTGCACACACCATGCGAAGTGACGGCGCCGGTGGTTCTTTCCTATGCGCGCCGCTACCAGGCGCAAAACGACTTCGCCGAAGCCGAGAAGGTGTTCGTCTCAGCTGAAGATGTGTGCAAAGACAACGCCTCTCTCAACGAAGGCAAGGCGCGCATGTACTTTGCCTGGTCCGAGCAGGACGCCGGCAACAATAAAATTCAGGAAGCGATCACGCATTTGCAGGCGGCACAGAAAGACCTCTCCAGCCTCAGTAACGTCGACGATTTGAAGGTGCAAGTTCCGCACCGGATGGCTGAATACTACCGGCAACTGGCTGCCCAGGCTGAGGGCGAGGACGAAAAACGGGCGGTGCAGTACCTGGAGATGAGCCTGGCTGCATCGGATGAGCCCCTGACGCGCATGCTTCTGGGCAACATCTACAGACGCGAGAACGAGCTGGCTAAAGCCATCGAGCACTACCGGCGCGTTGCGCAAATGGATCAAAACAATCTAGAGGCGCGGCACAATCTGGTCGAACTGTCGATGAAGACAGGCGATATGGCTGGCGCACACGATGCTCTGCAGGAGTTGACCGAACGCGAAAAGAGCATCGAAAACTTTGAGCTATTGGCTAATCTGGCGATCAAATTGGGCAATTACGCCAGCGCTGTGCGCGCTTTAGAAGAAGCTTCCAATCTGCGCGAAAAGGATCTGGTGATTCTGGCGCGGCTGGAAAAGATTCTGCTGGAGTGGAGCGATCAGTTGCAGCGCGAGGGCAAAGCCGACGAATCGTTCTCCGTGAAGGGGCATGCCGAGCGCGTCAAAGACATGATTCACGAAATTCAGCTGGAAGCTGCCAAAGATACTAAGGTTGCAGAGAAGGGCGGCGATGAAAATGTCGTCTGGACGGCCGGCACGCCGCCGGTTTCTTTGCTGTCGTCACGCATTGTTCTGCCCCGTGGCAGCTTGACTCCGGAAGGCGAGATTCGCGTCAAGAACATCACCGGACAGCACCAGGATGCGGTTCCGCTGACTTTCGTCTTCTATGACAACACGACAAAGCGGCGCCTGGGTTCGGTTACAGCCTCCGCGCCTTCCATGGAACCGGGCGCGATGCGCAGCATATACTTCTCGTCGCCCAACATCGTAAAGACCGACCATCGCCTGGCTGTCATCATTTTTTGGAAGGGGCGCCTGATTAAGGAGCTGCCCATCCTTAAGGAACACTGACAAAGCCGACCCCTTGAGCCCTGACCGCGTCGGCAAGTGATAGACTTACTGAGCCAGAAGCGCCTGGCATAAGCATCATGACTATTACTCCTCAAGCAACTAAAGCCGACCCTGCCACCTGCCGCCATGAATATGTGCGCATCTATCAGCGCCGTCTGAAGGGGCTTGAACGTCGCCTGGTGGCAACCAAGGCGTATCTGCCGGTCGGTTTCAAGATGACTGACTTCGGTCATCTGGGCGAAGGCAGCTATTGCTTTTGCTCGCGGTGCCGGACGCGCTTGTTTCCGAAACGAACCACCGCCGAGAAGGCCGCCGCCAAGGCTGCACTGGCAGCCGAAAAAGCTGCCGCCGCTGCTGGAGTGGGGCTGGGAGCCGGAGAGGATGATGCCGCCCTCGAGACTATTGATGCCCTTGATGCAAGTGATACCGCTGATGACACCAGCGAAAAAGGCGTCCCTGATATTCACGTCGAAGAACTCGAACTCGAATCCACTGAACTCGAAGACCTCGAGCAGGGATCCGTGGCCGTGGAGGACGACATTGCCGACGACAGCTCAGAGCCGTAAGGAGTAAACATGTTTCGCCTGTTTGAGAAGATATTTGCGATCCTGGCAATTTTTCCACCTGTCTATATGCTGTACCGCTATTGCCGCTGGTACGTGCGCTCCGCCGACCTGCCGGCAGCGCAGCAAGCCGATGACTAAGTAGGAAGATGCAGCGATACTTCGCCAGAGTCGTGCGCGCCATCATCGTATCCGTCCTGGGATTCGGTGGTGGCATCGGCCTGATGACGTTTATCGCGGCGATCGTCCTGACCGGCAAACAGCAGGGCGCCATCATGATCGGGCTGATCGCGGCCGCCGGCGTCGGTTCTGTGTTTGCCATCATTTTCGCCTTTGTGCTTTTGCTGTCCGACCTGACTCCCCGTGTATTTCGGTCGGGGTCCAAAATCAAACGCGACGAAATCTGGGAGTTGGAACAGACTCGCGAATATATGGTGCACGGCACCGCCCGTGATGCGAAGCGCTTCTGCCGCGAGGCACTGTTAGCGGTGCCCAATGTCAATTCGATATTGGAACCCGAAGATTCGGACGACGTGATTCGGGCGTCTATTGGGCGTTCGTGGCGTTCTGCCGGCGAAAATATGGAATGCAAAATCATCCCCCGGGATCAGGAATATTCCCTGATAACCTGCAGAAGCCATTGCGTTACGCCGGAAGTGCAGTTTGATTATGCGAAAAACTTCGAGAACGTCGAAGCCTGGTTGCGCATGATGAACCGGCTGGCGGAAGGCAAAAAGAAGGTGCGAGCGGAATGAAGGCGGCGGTCGGGATGCGGATTGCGAGTGCGAGTACTGGTACGACGAAACGTATAGTGTTGACCGCGCTGATTGCGGTGTTTGCGCTGGGCGCGAACTGCGGCTGCACCGATTTGCTGGGCACCTTCGGCAAAGACAGCCGTATCAAAGGCGGGCTGATGGCCGGAAAAGACTATTACAAGGATGAGGAGTACAAGAAGGCTGCCGAGGAATTCAGCCGCGCGCTGGAACTTGACCCGGAGAACACCGAACTTTTGATCTGGCGCGGTGATTCCTATCTCAAGCTGAAAGAAAACGAGAAGGCAATGAATGACTATTCGAAGGCGATCAAAATTGATCCTTCGGCAGGAAACGCCTACGTCGCGCGCGCGGATGGTTATCTGGCTCTCAAAGATTATGAGCGGCAAATCGAGGATCTCGATAGGGCTCTGACGTTGGAACTGGACGATCAGATGTTGAAGGATGTATACGTCAATCGCGCCAACGCCTTCAATCATCTGAAGAAATACGATAAAGCGCTTGCCGACGCGGAGAAGGCCGTGAAGCTCAACGAGGAAAGCGCCATGGCCTGGGCGAACCAGGGTGATGCTCTATGCGGGTTGGAGCGCTATGCCGAAGGCGCGGCTGCCTACACAAAGGCGATTAACATCACGCCGAAGGACGCCGATTTGTACTACTGCCGGGGCGACGCATACATTGATGCCGACGAGCCGGAGAAGGCGCTTGCTGATTTGAACAAGTCGATACGGCTGGATCCGAGTGTGGATGGTGTTTATGTGAGCCGTGCCGACGTCTACAACACCATGGCACAGTACCAAGCCGCCCTCGATGACGCCGATAAGGCTGCGGAACTCGGGGACGACAGCTGGGCGATGTACTTCAATCGGGGGCGGGCGCTGACAGGGCTGGACAGGGCGAAAGAGGGCGTCGAGGAATACACCAAATCGCTGGCAGCCAAGGAGGTGCCCATGACCTACGAATACCGGGGGCGGGCCTACGACAAGCTTGGAGATAAGGCGGCGGCTGCCGCAGACCACGCCCAGGCGAAGAGATTGGGCTGGAAGAAGTGATCTGGTAAAATTAGGTCACACCATGCGGGTGTAGCTCAGTTGGTAGAGCGTCTGCTTCCCAAGCAGAAGGTCGCGAGTTCGAGACTCGTCCCCCGCTCCATTTCTTCTGAAGATCCAGTGCGCCTGGTAATCACAAAGTATTCGGTGAGCCAGAGCTTGATGCCGGGCGCCGTCTGCTAGCCTATTTGGAGGCAGTCACATTTGCCATGGCTGCTCAAAAAGCTGCGTGGGTTCGCGGGACTAAACGCCTCGCGAGCCAAAGCTAAACTTTGCCGAAGTACAGTGATGCTGGTGTGAGTGATTTGCAAACCGAGACAGGGAACGAAGTGTGTGAAATCGAAGGTCACTCGAGGAGGAGAGGCGGTTGTGATCAGGCAAGTAATCGGTGCGGTTTGCATCGCTCTGGCTGGATTGTTACCGATTGCCCAGGCACAAAACTACAGTCCGGGAGCGGTACCGGGAGCGGTACCAAGTGAACACTTTGGTGTCAACACAGGTGGGGTCGGTGGCACCCCAAGCGGCATCCGAGCAAGAGGAAATCTTGCTTCACCAGATTATTTTCAGAGGCGGCAAGCTGCGGATGAGAACCAGCAACAAAACATCCTAAATCTGACTGGGAAATACGGTCGCAAAAGAGCTAGCGAATACTTCCAGCAATGGCTCAACAAGCGCCACGGCACTGTAGCTGAACCTGGTCCCGCGCCAGAACCTGCTCCGGCGCCGAAAATACCGGAGGGAATGGTGTTTATGGGCGCAGGCGGCGCGTGGCCGCCAGGTGATGGTGGACCGGGAGATAGGCCACCGGATCGAGTCTATGAAGATCCCGAGACTGGCGACATTGTCTGCATTTGGTACAGACCGGGCAAACCACCGATCGTGCTCAGAACGCCTGCCTACGACCCACTGGTAATCGAAGTCTTCTTTCCCAACGGCATGGCTACTCCGGGCTGGCTTGAACACCAGATTGCTACCTCGCCTGAATATTACATCCGAATGCGAATTGACGAACTGAGGAGGCAACTTGGAGCAGCAGCAGGCTGGGTGACTATTTCTGTAGCCGTTATAAGAGGCAAGGATAAGGACGGAAAAGTCCGTTATTTTGTTGTTGTCAGCTCAAGTGAGGGGAGAGAATCGCTGAAAAAGATTACTCTCAACCCGTGGGAAACCTTTGTGGGCAACGGACAGGGTGACGCCGAACAGCAGATTGTTGGTGCGACCGCAAACCGTGGAGTAGAAGTTACTTCGATTGGAGCTACTCGGCCAATCTGTACGAAATGCCAGGGAACGATCTTGAGCGCACCGCACAGTCGTTTCGTGAGGCTGGCGACGCCAACGGTACAGAACTAAAATCTCTTCGAGAGTATTTCTCCCACGCTATGGGACGCAGGCACGCAGTGCAGGAAAGGTTTTGAGAGGAGACCCTCGGTAGAATGTGGACCGTGGAGCGTCTGTGGGAGAAGGTGTTCTCGAAGTAAGCACGACCATCGCAGAATCAGTAGCTGACGAATCCGCCGCCGGGTAGGCTGACATATCCGGACCCGCCGCTGGAGTTGCCGGCACTAAATCTGGTGCTCCAGAAACCGTCTCCGCCACCGCCACCATTTCCGCCGCCACCGCCACCACTGCGAGATTGTGCTTGCGCGCTGGCGAACAAGTTGATCACGGGCGATGCATTGCCTTCGTAACCCGCATTTCCACTTGCGTCAAGCCAGTAATGACCGCGCGCAATCGGCACACCGGCGAGTTGGCTGAGGACATAGACTTCGCGAGTGGTCACGTTTCTGCCGTTGATGTAGATTCCGGTGGTTCCGCGTGAGGCATTGGGTGCAAGTGGTCCGAGATTGTGTCCCGGATACATAAATCCCGACGCAGCCCAGCCAATCTTGCCGTACAACCCACTCTTGGCGTCGTACCAATACTTGCCTGCGCGAGCCTTAACCTTATATAGCGCTTGCAGTTCCGCCAGCTCTGCGCGAGTCAGTGCGCGACCATTGAAGATGACGTCGGTCAATTCAAGAGAAACATCAGCAGGTGCTGGGGCCGGACGCTGTGTTGTTTCTTCCTGAACTGGTGCTGCTCCAGGGTTTTGGGTTTGTTGGTTTACCGGCGCCGGGGACGGTGCTGGGACCGGTACCGGTTGCTTGTCGACTGCTCCGGTTTCGAACTCGTCTTCGAGCGTGCCGGCGCTAACCGGCACGTTTCCTGCCAGTCCCATTCCAATCCATATAAGTGCCGCAATAATGCTTGGCTTCAACATCCATCATTACCGTATGCGTTGGGGTAAACCGAGTTTCCCTTTTCTATGGAGATCCTACACGAGAAATTCACAAGTCGTTCCGGTATCGTTCCGCGTCGCTGTTTTACATTGTGAACGTCCCCACCCCATATCCCGCAACTACACGAAGATACGCGCCAGAGGCGCTATAGCTCCGCGCTTCGTGCATCCCAATCGATAAATAGGAAGGTTTCCAATGTCAGAACACAACGTCGATCATATTCAAATGAAGGAAAAGACGGATGGTGCCAAGATCGTAGACGCGATCGCGGCTGGGGATACAAACCGTCTGCAAGACGCGGTCAACGGATTGACCCCGGAAGAATTGAAACAAGTCTATGTCCAGATCAACCAGGAGAACGCCGCACGCCAGGCTCACGGACTCTTACCAGTTACTGTTATCGTCAACGATCAAGACCATGACGGCAGAATTGATGTTACTGGTACGAATACCAAGACGGGTTTGACCATCGGTGCCGAAGGCAAGTCTGCGTTCCAGATGGCGATCGAGGAAGTAATCCTCGATGACAAAAGCGCCAAGACTGCCGGAGGTGGTGTGGGTGGAAAATTCGAAGCCAGTGGCATCGGCGGTGGTGCCAAGGCTAGATAGATAGGTTTGGTTAGCGAGTTCGAATGCTGCGTGGTATGCGAGCCGCGCAGCTTCGTTCTTTTGCGCAGACTTACCAGATATTGAGGATGGCTCGGATTGCTACGGCGGTGAATGCAACGCTGAACATGAAGAGAAGAAACTTTGTGCGCGGTCGCCCCAATTTGGCTGACAGCAACCAACAGCATGCGGCGATGATGGCGCTGCTGCCGATCAAGATGTAGATGCTGAATCTGTTTTGACCGGAGATGATGACGCCGCTAATGTTTCCCAAAGCCGGCGGTTTGTTTCCTGTTACCAATGCTATAGGCATCAAGTTGCCCTTGCCGTCGACGCCGAACTCAGCTACCCGATGCGAATTGCCAGATCCGGCACGTAGTTCGAAGGCCGTGCCAGGCAAACTGCCTTTCCAGAAGCTTGCCGACAAAGCTTTTTGCATCGCACTATCGAGGTTGGAGCCGGTCGATGCTATTTGGCGTGTGGCTTCGATCTTATTGGAAAAAGGATTGTAGTATGAGCCGCCGCCGCCATGATTAGCCAGAGTGAGCAGTTCGCGTGCCAGGCGGCTTTCGCGCGACGCGTTGTCCAAATAGAAATTTCCTCGACTGTCGAGGAGACCATATTCGGCTGCACGAAACCATTCATTGCGCCGCGACAATGAAGCCCACCAGATTTGTGGCATATTGGTCAGGCTGTCGATGAGCAGCGGTACTTCTTTAACTGTTTTCGGAGTTTTGATTTCTGCTGTGTTGTCAAAGTCTGTCAGCACGTGGATCGGATTATGGAGAGCTGTGTAATCTCTCCGTGAGTGCGTCGTTGCGGAGGTCGGCAACTGCGCGTTGTCCAGAATTGCACCGGAGTTATTTGCGACGCTCTCAGTCATTTGCGAGTTGGACGGTTTTCCCTTCGTCAGAGTGTTGATCTGGTCACGCACGCTGACACCGCGAGTAGTGGCGGTGGTGAATACCAGCCAACACGTTCCTGCCATGATGACCAGCAAGACAAACGGCATAGCCGCCCACGTTGCGTCGAAACAAACCCGCACGAATCCGCTCAACACGTCCTTCTTCAGTCGGCTCGCTTTCTTCTTGCGTTCAAGTTGATCCAGCACGCCATCACGTAGCTTGTCCAGTTTCTTCTTGTCGATCTCGACGGTGCTGCGATCAACATTGGCGCCGGCGTTTTCATTAAGGCGCATTTCTGCGGACAAGAGGAGAGTGGAGCGCCAGCGATTTTGATAATCGGCTTCGCTATCCGTTTCCAAGATTGAGAGCGCGCCGATTGTTCGTTCAATCTTGAAGAGCAGATTCATGCAGCCTTCGCTGGTTCGTTCTTCAAATCTGGAACGCGCCGTCAGGCATTGCTCATAGCGGTTGAGCGCCTCCGGCAACTCACGCTTGCCGACCAACACGTCGGACTGCAACTCGAAGCACTCTGCTCGCAACGACTGTGCTTCGGGAGACCGATCTGGTGCCAGCAGACCCAATACTTTCTTGGCTAGTTCCTCAGCGGCATCGTAATCATGAGTTTGGCACTTTTCGCGACCTCGGCGCAGTGATGCGCGAGCGAGGTCTTGCATGGAATTCGATTCGGATGGCGTTTCTTTGACGCTGGCGCTGGTGTCACTCACGTGCTTCCAATCCTATGCGTCTGAAGATCTCTTCCATGGGCTCATCGGAGCGCAACGCCATTGTGCCGCTCTGCCAGTTGAGGATGCCGTCGTTCACCAGCTTTTGCACTTCCAGTCCGCGTTCGATCGTTTCGTTGTTCACCAACCCTTCTTCAACCAGAATCTGTCCGAAACGCCGTCCCTGAATACGCCCCTGCTCAACTGCTTTCAGAAGCTGTTTCGCGGTGATCAAATCGGCGCCCAGCAGCAGTGAGCCGAGCATGGTCATCAGCGGCTTGATGTCACGCTCCTGGCGGGTTGCCGCGATGGCGTCATCGAGACTCTCGTTACTCGCATAGACGCGCTTCAGAGCAGGAACTGCCACTTCCCATGGCAGCGAATCAGTCATCAACAAATTCTCGACTGTCAAACATGTGTCCGCGAGTTGTTCGGTGATCGCTCGCCGTTCGATCAACGCGTTCATGATCGGCAGACCGTGCGGACAGCAAAGTGTGTAGAGTTGCTCGCAGTCCGCCTTGGTAATGATCTCCGCAGAAACAAGCAGCTTCGTCAGCGTACGGGTGTGTTCGAAATAGCTGAGGTTCCAATCCGTCTTCGACAGGGCTTCTTCAAAATTGATGTTGTCGCGCATCACTATCCGCAACGCGCGCACGGCGGTGTCCACCGGCAGCAGCATGTCGTTCATGAGCACCAGGCTCAATATTGATGCGCGAATTAATTTGGGGTCGATCGCACCAGAGCGATAGAGAAACTCGCCCGCCGTGGTACCGTGCTCCGACGCATAGAGAGAAAGCGGCGCCAGGTGGTCAGGATCGAGCAGCTGGGCGCGCAGCAATATATCGCAAATCGAGGCGAACTTGGCAAACATAACCCTGATATGCCCAGCTTGGTCCGCCCATATGCAAATAGATGGCTCGTTGGGACGAGCCATCTATCGCTGGTTCAGGTTTTAGGAGGAGGAGAAGAAAAAGTTTCTGGACTAGATGGACAGTCCGCCGTCGACGTTGATCGTCTGTCCGGTGATCCAACCGGCTTCGTCTGTTGCAACGAAGGCGACGACGTTGGCGATGTCATCTGATTCGCCGAGGCGGCCCAGCGGCGTCTTGGCGATCATCTGCTGTTTGACGTTTTCGTCGAGCGCCTGCAGAAGCATTTCGGTGGCGGTGGTGCCCGGTGCGACTGCGTTGACGGTGATTTTGCGCGCTCCCAGTTCGTTGCCCCAGATGCGAGTCAAAGTTTCGAGCGCCGACTTCGCGGCGGAGTAGACGCTGGCACCAGGCATGGTGGCTTTGGCTGCTCCCGAGGAGATATTGATGATGCGTCCGCCTTCCTGAATGTGCGGCAGAGCAGCGATGGTTGTGGCTACCACTCCTTTGAGGTTGACGTTGAAAACGCGGTCGTAGTGCGCTAAGTCGATTTGTTCAAGCGGCTTCGCTTCCCAGATGGCGGCGTTGTTGACGAGAATGTCGATTTTGCCGAATTCTTTGACGACCTGTTCGACGAGTTGGCGCGCTTCATTTTCGACGGCAACGTTGGCTTTGAATGTCTTGGCGGTGGTTCCGAGTTCGGCGATCGATGCGGCGACATCCTCTGCGGCATCCTTACTATTTGAGTAGTTGACTGCGATGATTGCGCCTTCGGCGGCCAGTTTGCGCGCAATCGCGGCGCCGATGCCGCGCGAGCTGCCCGTCACGAGGGCGACTTTGCCTTGCAATTTCTGGGTGTTGGTCTTGTTGGGTAGTGTTTGTGTAGCGGTCATGTTGATGGGCTCCATTCTTTGTGTTGGTGTTGTCTTCGCGTTTAAAGCTTGTTCTTCAGCCGAGAAATCTGGCTTGCTGGTGGCGGATTAGTGTGCGGTCGGGCGTCACAATCTCTGCTAGCGGCAGAGCCGTGTGTGGAGTCTGTGTCAGTCCGTAGAGAACGGTCATCAGCGAGAGGAATGCGTTGCTGACCTTGGATGCGTTGCGAGTGCACCGCTTTATAATAGACCGGTCATCTACGCATGCCCACCAAAAAAGACCGTAGGAGAGGGCTGTATTGGTGGATGTGTTTGATGTTTCGGGTTGGTGCAGTTCCATATGCGAGTGCCTTGGCTGCAATAACTGCCTGGGGCGCGTATCGATGAGTTCGGCTATTGCGTTCATTGGGCTGTCCCTTCGGAGGTGGGAGTCGATGCATTCATAGTAGACCGGTCGGTCTAATTTGGTCAAGCACCCCATAAAAGTTTCTTGCAAACACCCAGAGCTAGCTCCAGTGCGGAAGAAACCTCGCAAGCCGCCGGCGAAGTCCCAGTCTGAAGCCGCACAAGAGCTTCTTGGCAACAACACTTCTGTTGAAACCTCCTAAGGGACGATCAGGCACCCTCCCCGAACTTGCGGCGGGCGCGAATAGTCTGATACCGTCCCTGGTGCGCGCGCACTTATGGTTGAAGCTGCGCACGCAGTTTCTCCCTAATGGTTTCCAGAATGTAGGTGAGTGGTAGAGCACCAGGTTCTGCTTCTCCGTCGGCAGCGAATTTCTCTACTTGTATATAGTGCCGATCGAGTAAGCGCCGGCGCTCCTCTTCTGTCTGTGCCGGCAAGTGAAACCCGAGCCAAAAGAACTTTTCCATCGTGCCGCGAGCGTGCGGTTCATTGTCGTCGAGCAACACGAAGACCTCAGGACACTGCACCTGCCTGTCATAATCCAGCCCGCACACATTGTGGAACATCGACAACAAGCCAATCGCCCGCAGCGCATCGCGCTGAAAAGAAGTCTTGCCCAACGTCAGGCATACCAACTGATAGTCACGCGAGAGCTCGGTCACCAGTTCTTTCGCACCGGGACGCAGCAGCGTCGCCGCATTGAATATCCCATGACGAAAGCGGGCGCGCCCTTCGGGAGCCTGCCGCTCCCACCACTTCAAAAACGTGGTGTGCGCGAGCGTGTGGTCGAAATCGATAAAGACGGTGGCACGGTTCACGTCACCATTTTGATTGATTTGCGCCGAATGCTCCAGTTTCTTCAAGCGCTCGCAAACTTCGACTTTAGGATGTTCGCAAGAGGATAGAATGAAGTGACATGAAACCCCGGAACCTTCCCGCATGACGTTTTACTGGTACTTTGAATCCTGCTCCGAACGCAAGTTCCAACTCGGGAGCCCCCGATGAGTTGGATCAGCAAGTTCTTGGGCTTGAAACCGAGCGTCGAAGAGTTCGTAGAGATCGCCAAGTCATCGCTGGCAGCGACGTCGGAACCAGGTCAAACAATCAGCTATAACAAAGACCAGTTTACGCTTACGGTGCACCGAGCGGACGGGACTGTGGCGCAGGTGTTTCATCTGCACAATGCTTATGACGAGTACTGTGCCTCGCCGCGCGCCAATCGCCCGAACGTGCTGGAATCCTACCTGCATCCCATGCAGGAGTTGCCGGATACGCTTGCCGAAGCCATGCCGAATATTTTGCCGCGTGTGCAGCGTCGCAGTTTCTATGTAGACATGCCGATGTTGGCCGGTCTGAATGTGATTACCGGCCCTTCTGAGCCGGACATGCTGCACATGCCGTTTCGCGTGCTTGCCGAACATTATGCGGTGGGCCTGATTTACGACACTCCTAAACAGATTCTGCAGATCAGCCAGCACCATTGCGGACTGTGGAAGTCCGATCTGGATTCGATCTATCCGCAAGCGATGAAGAATCTGGAGAACCTGACGCCGAATCCTTTTGTACAAGTGCACGACGGTGTGTACATAGCCGGCTATGCCGACACGCACGACGCCACCAGAATGCTGCTCATCGATCGCATCAAAGAATGCAAATTGATCGGGCGTCCGGTCGCTATGGTGCCCAACCGCAACACGCTGATCATCACCGGCGAAAGCGATCCGGACGGCATCGAATTGATGCTCAGTCTCACCGAAGACGCGCTCAAGGAGCCGCGCCCTATGCTGGCGATACCTATGGTGCTGCTCGACAGCGAGTGGCGCGAGTTGGTGTTGCGCCCCGATCATCCGCATCGGCACATATTTGAGGAACTGCGTATCTCGTCCCTGGCGGACATTTATGCTGGACAGAAAGAACTGCTGGAACGCCAGCACGAAAAGGACAACATCGATATCTTTGTGGCGTCCTACAAAGCCGTGCAGAAAGCAGACACTAAGGAAATCGCGTCATTCGCCGCGTGGACTGAAGGTGTGACGACACTTTTGCCGAAGACGAACCTGTTGACCTTTGTGCGGGTCGAGGGCGACCAGGGCGATGTGGTCTGCTCGGTGGAGTGGGACTGGGCTCAGAAAGTTGTGGGTTCGTTGATGAAACCACAGGGCATTTACCCTGAGCGCTGGCTGGTGGACTCGTTCCCGAATGCCGCGCAGATTGAGGAATTGAAGCGCTACGCCAAGTAGAGCACTATTCCATACGAGTGTTCTTCGTAGTTTTCGGCGAAGTGTCCTCAGTCAGTCCGGACAATTCGAGAGTGCCGAACGTCTCGTTGATGCTTGCGACATCGAACTTGCGCCATGTATCGCGCTCTGGACAGTCTGACGGCTTGCTGACGATGGGACCGCCTGTCCAGCATTGATAAAGAATGGACAGTTCATTTACAGAGTTTGGTTTTTCGCCCGAGTGTCTGATTTCCATTTGGTGAGTCCTCACTGGTGGTGGGTGGCGAACGAGGATTTGATGCTCCAACACTAGCCGCCGCAGATAACATGAACGTGACAGACCACACAACCGTAGACATCGAGTCGTGTGTGTTGCAGGATCAGCACATTTTCGGGACTTGCGTGCGCAGTTTTCGAGTTTGAGCCCCGGTTTTAATGTCAAAGTGCTCACAGACTTGCTCGAAATGTGCTCATTACGCAACTCCTAGAACATGCGCCTCATCTGCTGGTTCAGGCGGAGCACGGCTGGGCACATTTTCGTTATCAGGTCTCGCCCCCGAACAGGTGGAATGTATGGACGACGAGAGATATTTTGCGGGATGCGCATTGCAAGCTTTGATCGCGCTCAATCATGGTGACTCGCCTGAGAAGATCGCGAAACAGGCCGTAGCCTATGCGATTGCGATGAAACAAGAACTGGATGCGCGCCGCGGTGGCAGCCCGTCTCCGTTCGCCGGCGCCCCGGCTCCTGTCGCCAAAGCCGCCGTCTCGGAAGAACCGAATCCGTTTGCGAAGCCGGCTTTGAAGCCCACCGAGCCTAAGAAATTGACGGAGACGGAGATGGCGAAGGACGCGCTCCTCGAAGAGTACCGCAAGAACAACCCGCGCCGTTAAGGCTTAACTTGACCCGCTTCAATTCGTTTGTGCGCGGGGCGAAGCCATGACCGCATGTCGGTTACTTCTTCGGAACGATTGGTGGCATTGAGAAGTCTCTCGAAGCAATCTAGAGTGCGCGTTGCTTCTGGATGGTATGGTTGATTTCTATATCGATCGTAGACCAGTCCCAGAAGCGGTTCAATCTCTTGCCCTCGACCAGTAGCTACATACGTCTCCAGTAGCATATTTATCGTTCGCGTCGGGGCATACTGCACGAGCAATTCTGAGTGTTGAAGTGAGTTAAGCGACTTAGCACATAGAGCGTCTGACTCTGCCAATCGATCTGTTTGTGCGTATAGACATGCGAGGTTCAAGTCACAAGACAGGACTGCGACTGGAATAGCCCACTCGTCCCCCGTTGACACCTTCATGTTTGGGTCTTCTATGGACTGTTTGACTCCCAGCAACTGCTCTTCCGCGGAATCCAGCTCGCCGAGGGTTAAACGCACGGCGGACAGACGCAGCACCACGAGAGTGGAGTGGAGCGGACTCACTTCTTTCTTGTGTAGGTCGTAGATTTCTAAGGACTTGACCATCTCTAGTTCGGCTTCGAGGATCCTGTCCTGCAGAAAGTAAGCGTCGCTGAGCCAAGCATGCAGGGCTCCGATTCCATGGCTGCCTGAGTATCGCGAGTCTTTTGAAGCGCAAAGCAAAGACTCTTTCAGTAGCTTTTCTGCCATCTCGTAATGCCCCTGCCAGAGTCGCGCTCGGGCGAGTTGCGCCAGCAAGAGGGCGGTTGTTCCTCCTTCGAGCGCGTGAATCGTCTTCAGAATGCGTAGCGCTGCTCCGTACGCAATCGCTCTATCTGACCAGTTCACTTCCATCGTGCGGGTGCTGAACATTGCCTCCAAAACGTAGTAGCAAATTACAGGCGACATTAACCAAGTCATGAAGACTCCTGAGGCTGCCCATCCAACAAGTGCAAACGAATTTCCAGGGTAGCAAATGGCTCCCCAAGCGCCCCAGAGTGCAATTGTGGCGAGCAAAATAGCTAGACCTAAGAGGTGTGAGAGTGTTTCTTTTACCCGATCAAATCGAGTAATTCGCAGTTCGTTGCGTTTCATCGGCTGAGCTTGGTTCTATCGACATAGTTGATGTACCCCGAACATGACTGTGACGGGGGACATTGACCGGGGTTTGGGGCGCGGTCATAATGGATTTATCGTACGAATTCCCCAGTACAGCGCCCATACGGAGAACCTGGTCTATGCGCCTGATTACGTCAGCCAGCCTGTTGTTCAAGCCGCTGCTTGCTCTGTTTGCCGGTCTGGCTGTGGCGAACGCAGCCACGGCTGCGAATGTGGAGACAATTTCGGGCGCCGATGCCGGCACACAGGCGAAAGCCATCAAATACGGCATTAACTGGGTCAATTCGCTGTCCAACGCTGAAGAACTGGCGAAACGCTCGCATAAGCCCATTTTCTGGATGCATATGCTGGGCAACATCGACGGCTACACTTGAAGCGCCGCCAATAGTCTGAGAGCCGGGTCGCTCTCCAAAGAACCTGTCTACAGCACCCTCCGCAATCGTTTCGTCTGCGGCTACAAGAATATCTATAAAGAGAAGTTCGCGGGCAACTCGGGTGTGCATCCCATGGAGAGCAGCGCCGTCACCACCACAAATGGTGCCGGGCCGCACAATGTGCAGCTGTTCATTCTCAGTGAGGACGGCACCGTATTGCACTGTCTGCCCGGGTATTGGGACCCGAATGATCTGCAGTCAGAGCTCGATCTGGCGCAGAAGTTGAACGATGTCTGGTTGAATAATTCGATTACGCCGACTCAGAAGATTGCGCAGTTTAAGCAACTGCAAATGCAACACCTGGCTGGGCACTCACCACAGACGGTGGCGCGCAGTCACCTTCAGCATTTTGATGCGCAATATATTGCGAAGCATGCCCATGGACCCGGCGGCGGACTAAATGATGCCATTGCGGAACCGGCACTGCTCGCCAGCTGTCAGTCTGCCTGGAGCGGCGCACCTAAAGAAGGCATGAGCATGAATGCCCCTATGGAGGCATTCAAAACCACCGACCGCATCATGCACGAGAGAATGTGCAAGTATCCGTTCGTTCCGTACGAAAACTTCGATGTTGTCTCGTACACAAATTACGGCACGCATTTTTACGACAAGAATGAAAACGAAATGGCAGGCGTCATGCGCCCGGATTTGAAGCGCATGAATCTGCATAGGGTCACGCACGATGCAATCGGCGCTCCGCGTTCTGCCGGTGGTGGCAGAGGAAACAAGAATCGCTTCGACCCGGTGAGGAAGTTCTACGAGCTCTCGAACGAAAACAAATATACCGAAGCCTTGCAGTACGCGTCCAACCTGTGCACAGCCAAGCCCAATGATCCGACTGGCTGGGAATTGCGCGCGGTCGCCGAATATGGATTGGGCAAGTACGATGAGGCGTATAACGATGCGACCCGTGCAGCTTGGTTGGGAAGCCGTTCGGCGACAAATTCCGACTTACGCAAGAAAGCGCAGGAACGAATGGGTGCACGCGTGGGCACCCCAAAAGTGTCGCTGCACTGAGCTTAACGCACTTCTTACGTCGTTCTATATCTCTTGCCTGATGCGGCATCACAGCGGCGGGGTTGCACTTTCTTGGCTAGAATCGCGCGTGATCGAGAGCGATCATGAGCGCGATTTTTTGACGCGTTGTAGAATCGAATTTATCTCAAACTAAGTTGGATAGCCATGACTGAATCAGCCGGACCAGCTGGGCCGCTGCCTTCTGGCGCGCCCGCTCAGCCCAATCAGCCCAATCTGAACGAAAAGCCCAGTACGAGTGTCTTCAAACCTGTACTTGTAAAACTACTGATGGTGGCGGGGATTTTTGGATTACTCCAGATCCCTCTTTTTATGATCTTAGGCACCATCGAGGAGCGTCAAAACTACAATGTCGAGTACCCGCAGGAGTACGCTGGTCCCGGCGCCGGCAAGCAGTCAGTGATGGGACCGATGCTGACGGTTCCGTACCACTACAAGCTCACTGAAGAACGTGAGGTTGCTCCCGCGCCGGCAGCTCTGGCTGCCACCACCGGCGATGTGGGTGTTCCTGACAATCCGCCGCCCCGCAAGACGATTAAGGTGACCCGCACCGCCACCGGATACCTGCACTTCTTTCCCGAAAACCTCAGTGTCAGCGGCAACCTGACACCGGAAGTCCGCGACGGAGGCAAGTTCAAGAATATCGTCTATTCCACTGCGCTCGACTTCAAAGGCACATTCAAAACCAGCGACTTCGAACGCAAGAAGCTCGACGAAAAAGAAATCATGTGGCAGGACGCCTTCATTGCACTGGGCATCTCAGACCTGCGCGGCATCTCTCGCGAAACCACACTTGACTGGTCCGGCAGACAATACAACTTTGTTCCGGGCGTCAACGGAGTGAAGTCGTTCGATCAAGGACAATACGCGCTTCTCCCTGACGTGAAGAAGGGCGGCACCTATCCGTTTTCATTCACCCTGCATTTGAATGGCAGTCGTGATCTCAATATCTTCCCGGCAGGCAAGGAGAACGCCATCAACCTGGCGTCTACATGGAGCCAGCCGACGTTCATCGGCGGTTTCCTGCCTACGAAGAAGACCGTTTCTCAAAAGGGATTCTCGTCGCTCTGGGAAGTCTCATACTTCACGCGCAATATGGCTCAGGTCTGGACTGACACCGAAGTTGACATCAAAAACTCCATGGACCAGTACATGGTCGGGGTCACGCTGGCGACGCCGGTGGAGTTCTACCAGTCGGCGATTCGGGCGGTTAAGTACGGCAGTCTCTTCATCATTATGACCTTTCTCGCTCTGTTCGTATTCGAGATGATGACCAAGGTGAGGATCCACGAGTTTCAATATCTGATGGTGGGTCTGGCGCTCAGCTTGTTTTTCCTTTTGCTGATCGCCGCCTCCGAATGGATTCCATTTGTCTGGTCGTATGTAATCGCCGCGATTTCGACAATCGTGCAGATCACCTGGTACACACAAGCCTTTTCCAAAGCTCGCAGCCCTCAGCTGTGGAAGGTAATGGCTGGCACGCTGACGACGCTCTATGTGTACCTGTACATTCTGTTGCAGCTGGAAAACTTCTCGCTGGTGGTTGGCGCAATCGGGTTGTTCCTGACCTTGACTCTGGTGCTCTACGCCACACGCAACATCAACTGGTACGCGAGCGTCGTACCGGGCGAGCCTACGGGTCCACCGAAGGAAGCTCCCTCTCCTGCATAGGAAAGCAAACCCTGCATCGAAAAGAAGCCCTGCCTCTCTCCTGGGCGGGGTTTCTGCTCTTGCTCAGTGCGTTACCGCAATATGCAGGGGCGCCGACACTTCTGCTACCACGTTCTCACCGTCTCGCAAAATAAATATCAGGTCGACCACATGCATTCCTTCGGTTGACGGACAGACAACCGGCGTGCCTTCCAGATTGATGATCTGGCTTGTCGAATCAAGACCTTCGGGAATACTGAGGTCGAGGATCAAGCCCTCCGCTACCACTTTGTCCGCCGCCTGCAGCGAGCCTTTGGCAGTGGCGTAAATATGCCCTTGCGTCCCCTGTTTGCGCCGAAATACCAGCACCAGCATGATGGTGTTCAGTTTCACAACCAGCGATCTGTCCGGCGGCCGTCCGTCGCATTTCGCTTGTACTGCCACCACCGGATAAACCTCGGTCAAGCAAATGCCGTTGACGCTGTCGACCTGCGCATCTCTGCACATCACGCCCAGCACCAGTTCTACATTGATTGCCATTGTTTCTCCGGGCGGCTAGATGCTGTATCCGACGCGCTGCCGCACTTGCGCCAGAAAGGGAGTCTCCATGCTGGCCGCCCACCTCAATGATGAGCTCGTGTCGGCTTTCATGGCGTGTTCCACCAGGCTAACGACCGGCGCGGGAACCCAGGAGAGCAGATACCCGGTTAGTTTCGTGCGGTCATACGAATCGATGACATACGCCATCCAGGTGTCGCTGGGAGGGAAGTTTTCACCATCGAAGAAACCACCGGAGGACAGCATTGCCTTACCGTCTGCGCGGCTGAGTCCCGGCGTGAAGTAAAGCAACTTTCCGGCTGCCATTGCGATTGACTCTGTTTCTTCATAGTGACGCAGAATGACAGCCTCTGCGCGTTGCACGCTGACGTGCGCGACTTCCGATTCCAGTCCCGCGTCGTGCAGCTTGAGAAGCTGTCCCATGGTTTCCGGCGCGAAGCGGCGCAGCACCGAGCCTCTGACATGGGCTGTCTGTTCGATGTTGCGCTTGAGTTCGGCAGCAGTGGCTGGTTGTAAATAAGAGGTGAGCTTGTGGAAAAACTGATTGCCAGGCAGTTTCGTCCGAACATGATGGTCCATCATCTCCGAATGGCACCAGTGCATGGTGTCGATCAGGCGCTTCTCGAATTTCTCGATTTTCATGGTTCAGACGGTGTTTTGCTGGTTCATCATAGCAGGTCGATGCCACAAACTCAGCCGTTGAATCCGGCAGTGATTCAGCCGTTAGCTCAGCATTCAATCCCTGCGCACGAGTCGCGAAACATTGGGATGGATGCGACGTCGCAAGGCTTACTTGTGAACGAACAGTGTTGGCACCAGTTAAGAGAGAGATTGGTTCTATGAAAACAAGATTCAAACAATTCGTGGCGCTGATTGTGATGGTGATGGCAATGTCCACGCAATTGCTCATACCTCAGCAAGCGGAAGCTAGATACCGGCGCCCAATCACGTACGCAAACGTGGCACCAGGCTACTACGGCTATCGTCGTCCGGGTATTTATCAAAGGCACCCGATCGTTTCGCGCACTTTGACTGGTACTGCTATCGGTGCACTCGGTGGCTTGGCAGTCGGCGCGATCGCCGGTCATCACAGAGCCGGACGAGGAGCCTTGATCGGCGCCGGCGTCGGTACTGCGGCTGGTCTGGCGTATGGACTGTACCGCAACAAGCAGTACACGGGACGCATTTTCTAACCACACGAAGCCGGGGCGCAAGTCCCGGTTTTCGTTTGCGGTTTCCCTAGCTCAGCGGGCGACGTTGATTGCAGGCGCTGACGAGCAGCTGTTTCTCTTTGCGAGACAACTGTTTTATGCGCCACTCTTCCTTCATCGCTTCCGAGCGTGAAGGATATTGCCAGAATGCCACCAATGCCACCGGCGGGTGCGATCGTGTGTACTTGGCTCCAGTGCCTGCGCTGTGTGAGGCTATGCGTTTGTCGAGATTGTCGGTCCAACCGGTGTAATAACCGCCCCCGGTGCACTCAAGCATGTAAGTGAAGTAATTCATGATTCACCTGCCGCCTTCTTCTCGCCCTAATCAATACTCCAACCAGATCGTTGCTGTCAATGCTAATCTTATGCAGATGAATGACGACGCCATACTAGCCACCGTGATTCACCGGCCCTTTCCACTGCCGGAAAGTCCGCCGGTTCTGCGCCAGTCCTGGTCGAAGCTGCTTTTCGCGCACTGGCCGGTCGATGCGGATGTGCTCAGACCTCTGATTCCGGAGTGCCTCGAGATGGATCTCTACGAGGGCACTGCATACGTGGGCGTGGTGCCATTTGCGATGCGCAAGGTGCATCCGCGTTTTACACCCGACATGGGTTGGCTCTCCAATTTCCTGGAGTTGAACATCCGGACGTACGTGAAGAAGGACGGCATTCCGGGTGTCTATTTCTTCAGCCTCGACTGCAACAATCCGGTCGCCGTCACCGTGGCGCGCACCACCTATCATTTGCCGTATTTCAATGCGCGCATGACGATGGACGAGCAGGACGGTCTGATTAAGTATGAAAGCAAGCGCTCGAATTGCGATGCGGTGTTTCAAGCAGACTACAAATCGGCCGGTGCAGTTCTGAAACTCTCGCCGGCGTCGTTGGATCGGTTTCTCACCGAGCGCTATTGTCTATACACTACCGACAAGCGCGGGCGCTGCTTTCGCGGTGTGATCCATCATTTGATGTGGCAATTGCAGCCGGCCGAAGCCGAGATTCTCACTGACACGCTGTCTTCGACGCAACTGGGATTCCAGTTGCCCGACACGAAACCGCTGCTTCACTACAGTGAATACATCGACACGCTCGAGTGGCCGCTGGCGAAACTCGATTAGATGACCAGTTAGTCTTGCCTTTGATCGGGAGCGAAACCGTGCGTATCGAGCACGGTGCCGACCAGATAGGTGCGTTTGCCTTGCGATTCGTGATAGGTACGAATCAAGAGTTCGGCAATCAGACCCATAAAGATCAACTGCACGCCCATCATGAAGAACATCGCTACCAGCACCGGTAGTGGTGTGTCGATGAAGTGTGTGTTGTAGCAGCAACGCAGGACTATCATCCATGCAAACACGACAAACGAGGCGCCCAGCGAAGCCAGACCGACGCTGCCGAAGGCATAAATTGGTTTGGTCAGGAAGTTCGACATGAAGGTGACGGTAATCAGGTCGAGCAAAACGCGGAAGGTCCGCGAGATGCCGTATTTGGATTTACCGAACATGCGCGGGTGGTGAATAACCGGAATCTCGGCTACCTTGGCGCCTTCCCAGCTAGCATAGATGGGGACGAAACGGTGCATTTCGCCGTACAGGCGCACGTCTTGAATTACTTCCCGGCGGTACGCTTTCAGGCAGCACCCATAGTCCCGCAGATGCACTCCAGTCATTTTGGAGATCAATCTGTTGGCAAACCAGGAGGGAATCAAGCGCAGGAAAAGTTCGTCGTGGCGTTTCTTGCGCCAGCCGCTGACAACATCGAAACCCTCATCCAGCTTGTCGAGCAAGCGTTGCAGGTCCTGCGGATCGTTTTGCAGGTCGGCATCTATGTGGATGATGATCTTGCCGCGCGAATAATCGTGTCCGGCAGACAGAGCCGGAGTTTTGCCGAAGTTGCGGACGAACTTGATCACGCGCACCGTGGAGTCTTTCGCCCACAGAGCCTTGATCTTGTCGTACGAACCGTCGGTCGAACCGTCGTCGATGAAGATCAATTCCCAGGTGCAACCCATAGTTTGCAGTTGGCGAATCAACTGCTCGTAGAGCGCATCGATCGTGTCCACTTCGTTGCAGACGGGGATGATGATCGACAGATCCGGTTGCGGCGGTGTCTGATCTTGAGTTGCCGAGCCTGCCACCGCATGTGGTGCAGACTGTGCAGGCGAAGGCGACTGCTGGGCAACTGGCGAAACTATTGAGGATTTAGGTGTAGTTTGCATGCGTTCGATTATACCGGTGCGGTAGCCCGGAAATTATGTCTTCACAACTTCTCACTATGGTCGTATAGCCTGCCCTGGTGGCTCTTTTGGCGATTCAAAAGGTTTACATGAGGCAAGACTAACGAAGTCATGATGCCTGTAGAAGATACTTAATCGTTGAAATAGAGTCACTTTGCGCACCATCTTGCGCTCATTCAGGTAACGAAATGTCGCCAGCTTCTCTGATTATCAAAGCCGTACCGAACCCCGCAGCGGGTGCCGCTGACGCCGCGTCGAAGACAACCTCGAGGCTGAAAATTGCTGATCACGAGAAACGCGACAACACCCGTTCGAAGCGCGAAATTTTTGGCTTGTTGGCGGTGATTGCTGTTGCCTGCGCTGTCTTGTTTACGGCACTGGGTGACCATCCGCTCTTCAATCCGGACGAAGGTTATTACGCTGAGCCGTCGCGAGAAATGCTGGAAACCGGCAACTGGCTTACGACAACGCTCAATTACGCAGTCCGTTACACGAAGCCGCCCCTCTACTACTGGGCATCCGCCGGCGCCATGGCTGTCTTCGGTCCCACCGAATTTGCTGCCCGTTTCTGGTCGGCTGCCTGCGCCGTCATTTTGATAGCCGCCACTTATTGTCTCGTCAACCGCTTCGTTGGCTTCCGCGCCGCCCTGATTGCATCTGTGGTGCTCGTGACTTCTCCGCTTTTTATCGCGGTTGGGCGACACGCACTGTCCGATATGCCGCTGTCGCTTTTGATTGCCGGTGGACTGTTCTGTTTCTTCCGGGCTTACGCCCAGCGCAAGCCGGGATTTATCTGGTTCGGCTACACGCTTTTCGCGCTCGCCGTTCTGGCGAAAGGACCGGTGGGCATCGCTTTGCCGGTACTGGTGCTCTTCGCATATCACCTGTTGCGCCGCAATCTGAAGGATGCGCTGATCTTTTACAAGCCGCATCTGGGCGCACTGCTGGTTGCCGCCATCGCGCTTCCCTGGTTCATCGCCGAGACGATTGCCACCAAAGGCGAGTACGTTGCATGTTTTATATTTATGGAAAATCTGCAGCGCTTCACCAAAGTCGTCAGCAGTCATAAAGGTCCCTTCTGGTATCACTTCGCTGTTGTCGGCGGCGGATTGTTGCCCTGGACGCTTTTCTTACTGCAGGGACTGCAACGTGCGCTCAAACCGCAACCCGCACCAGACGCGGCAGCGCCCCGCCTGCTCGACACGTACCGCTCTTTGACCCCGCGTCAGGATCTCATATTGTTCGCTGCCTGTTTCGCAGTCGTGACCATCTTTTTCTTCAGCGCCAGCGTTTCGAAGCTGGTGTCGTACACGGTGCCATGTTTCCCGGCGCTGGCGATACTGGTGGCGGCCGAACTGGATGCCATCCTCTCTGCAGACGCGGCAGCTTTCCGCAAACGTTTCTTGCTGCCGCTGCTGTTGCTTGGCGCTGCCCTGGCGATCACGGCCGGTGTGGCACCGTTCGTGCTCGAACATGTCCGCCGCGCTCCACCGAATATCTATCCCATCATCGCCGGTTATGCGGTGCTGCAATTGATTGGTGTGGCCGCCGCCGTCGGTCTGGCCCATTTCGCACGCCGTCGCACCGCCGGACTGGTCGCCTTCGCGTCGGTGACGCTCATGTCGCTGGCAATCTTCGGCTTTCAGATCACCCATCTTGTCTCCGACCGCTGGGAAGGCGGCATGCCCGAACTGGCTAAAATAGCCGCCGCGTCCGGCGAACCTATATTTGCCTACCGCACGCGCCTGCCTTCGTTGCCCTTCTACACTCATCGCGCTGCCGTACTCTCGCCGGCGCAGGAAAAACCGATCAAAGGCACCAACAGATTTACCGGTGTGATGGGCAATAATGTGCCACCACAACTGCCGTGGCTCGGCAAACCGGAACTGAAGCCGGAATTGAATTACCTTGCCGAAGCCAGCGTCGACGGACAGATCGTGCGCTACAAGACCGCATACGTGATAGCCCGCACCGATGAATTAGCGCACTTCCAGGGCATTGCTGGATACACCAAGGTCAAGGAAGCCGGCACGTTCATGTTGCTGCACTGGAAAAATCCGGACCGCCCGAAACCATAAGCCACGCTTGTACGCAGCCGGAGATAGCGCCATGTCCGATCAGCCCGACAAGAGCATGTGGGAGAGATGGTGCCAGAACAGTGGCTGGGATCAAGAGTCAGCGCAGGCGAGCGCCGCTCGGCGGTATTTTGCATTGCATTGGGAAGAGGCGTTGGTTCCCGACGACACGAAGCTTATGGCTGAGCAGTTGACCGCGCTGCGTGAAATGGTGACGCGATTGGCGCAGGAGGTCACCGCAATGCAGCGGGTGTTGCGCGACCACAATCTGCTCGATAATTACGAGCAAGAGATGTTGCGCACCATGAGTCACGATCACGGTGGAGCCGGCGCCGAGCCGTGGACGCGCTACACGACATACAGGTTGCTGTTACCCGAGTCTGAATATCTGGAAGAAACTTTGCGGTGCAGCGAAGAAGACCGGCAAGCTTTCGCGGCAAACATCGAGGCGCAGATGCGCCTTACCTGAAACAGCGATAGCATCACGTCTGAAACAGCGGCGCATACTCATCGGACCGCAAGCCGAATGTCCAGGCTACCGCCTCTCTGGCGGTGGTGACAGTGGACGGCACCCTGAGGAAGTAATCGCGATGCCGCCCATCCGGTTCGGGCGTCGAGTTGACCACGTGCACCAGTTTTTGCACCGGGTCGCCGTCTATCTGATAGAGGGTGCCGCAGTCATCGCTAGCCACCGGATAAGCTTTCTTCTCGCGCCAGTAGCGCACCAGTCCGAATCGTTCGGCCATCAGCAATCTGGCGCCGGGGTCAGGCTGGGCGTCGATATCGCCGATGGTGTCGCCGATTTTCATCCATTTGCGGAGAAACGTTATATCCATAATCCAATCCACTCCACTTCTCGCGCTAATCCATGTATTGCTCCCAGTACGCGTACTGATCGTTGCTCTGAACGTCGGTTACCGGAGACGACTTAGTTGCCTCTGGTTCGGGTTTGGACGCTTCTGTGTATTGCTGCTGCTGGATGACGCGATAGACGCCTTTCGGAATCAGAATCGGATTGTGCTCCTCATGAACAAGTCGTGCGTCCTCTTCGAGCCACAGATACCGTTTTCCGCCGAACTTACTCAGGAGCGCAGCCGCGCACTGAATGCGGTGCGCGTGTCCAGTGCGCTCACCGACGGCGAGTACGATGTCTGTCCCTTGTGTTTCCGCCAGTGAGAATTGCGGACGCACCACCGCTTCATCGAGAAGAATGTCTCCCTGTCTGTATTGTCGCTTCATTTGACCGAGCCTCCAAGCCAGTAAATCTATCCTACGAGTCCGGGCGCGATTCAGGTAGGTTTCTTACTGAACTGCAGCTAGGTTCCTTAGGACTGCGCTTCGCTTGCGTGCTATGGTATGGAAACGGCTTATAGATGCGATATTCGTGGTTCCTTTCTTTAGATTGATGGCGACAGATTATGCTTCTAGTGCAGTTCAGTAAAAACGCTGTCGCTGGTGAGGTGAGGCATGGAAAGAAACGAGCGGCTGGGCACCATCATTAAAGTGATCGCCAATCATCCTGGTATAACGCTCAATCAATTGTGCAAAGAACTCGTGCGCGCCGGAGTTCGTGTCACCGAGCGCACGATTGCCAAAGATATCGTGCTCTTGAAGCACGAATTTGGATTGCTGCCGCAGCGTGAGCGGCTTCGTCAGGGCTATGTGCTCGAAAACATGTGCACGGTCGGCAAAACTGAAGTGCCGTTGGTTCTCGATGCGTTGCACGTATTCGGGTTTCGTCTCAGTGATGCTGAAGCTATTGCGCTGATTAATAGAATGCGCAGATGGTTCGGCGGCGACGACGCCGTAGCGTTGCGCCCGACCCGCACGATTCGTCATCGCACAATCTATAAGCAGGGGCGCCAGGCGAAGCAAATTGAGCAGGCACTGTTTGAGGCGATCCGCAGCCAGGAGGCGGTTTCTATCACTTACGAAACGCCGCGTCTGCGCAAGCCCCAGCAAGCAACGGGGTATCCGCTGCTGATGGTGTTTCATGAGCGCGCCTGGTATTGCATCATTCGCGACCAGCAAAGCAATACCTATCGCCCGCGGCGATTGGATCGCATCAAGTCGTGCGCGCCGGCGCCGCGTTCGGTGCCGGCCAATTCTCATCACCTCAGTGATGTCACCGAAGCTGAATACCTTATAAGTTGCGGGTGGGGAATGACTTTTCCACAAAGCCGAAAAGAACTGGAAGCGGCACTGGCTGCGCCTCCGATTGTGGTTCGTTTCGACAGCTCGGTGGCCGGCTACATTCTGGAGTCGGTGGACCGCCATCCATTTGGAAAAGTCTCGGCCAGCAAAGATGGAACCGGAGGGGCGCAAATAGAAATCCGGTTGGCTAATCCACGTGAGTTTGTTTTCTGGGTGCGATCGTTCGGCGCGCATGCACGCATCGTCAGCCCGCGTTCTTATATAGATGCGGAAGTCGCCGAACTCAAACGAATGCTGGCGACCTATTCGTGAGAGTCACACGCGTGCCTTCACAACTCAGTTGTGGGGCGGATCTGAAGAGATATATCAGACGTAAATTCGACAACTCGATTACGAAAAAATTAGGCTTGTAGCTCCTAATGTCAAGCGGGCGTGAGCAATCCTTGCATTTACATTTCGATCTTTGTGTTCGTGCGGGTTGTAAGGGTAAGCTAAAGGCTCGTTCGGTACCCGTCCCAGGAATTACAGAAGAAGGCAAGTTTATGAACAAACTGATGCAACCACTGTACGCCCAAGCAACGACCACCTCGAGCTATGAGGTGAAAAGTCGTCGGTTGAGGGAGTGGGTTGCTGAAATTGCCGCAGTCTGTCAGCCGGATAAAATTCACTGGTGCGATGGCTCGCAAGCCGAGTACGACCGCCTGTGCGAAGAGATGGTTGCCACCGGCACGCTGATTCGCCTCAACGCCGAGAAGCGCCCGCGCAGTTTCCTGGCTCGCTCGACCAAGGGCGATGTGGCTCGCGTCGAAGAGCGCACCTTCGTCTGCTCGCGTCACTCGGAAGACGCCGGTCCGAACAACAACTGGATGGAACCGGTCGAAGCCAAATCCACTTTGCTCAGCCTCTTCGAAGGCTGCATGAAGGGACGCACTCTGTATGTTGTGCCTTTCAGCATGGGTCCGGTCGGCTCACCGCTTTCGATCATCGGCGTCGAACTTACCGACTCGCCGTACGTTGCAGTCAGCATGCGCACCATGACCCGCATGGGTAAACAAGTCATTGATGCTCTGGGCGAGAGCGAAAACTTCGTCAAGTGCTTGCACTCAGTCGGACATCCGCTCGCAGTCGGTCAGAAAGACGTTGCATGGCCGAGCAATGACAACGACAAGTACATATGCCATTTCCCTGAGACCGGCGAGATCTGGTCGTACGGATCGGGCTACGGCGGCAATGCGCTGCTCGGCAAGAAGTGCCTGGCATTGCGCCTGGCATCGGTCATGGGTAAGCGCGAAGGCTGGCTCGCCGAGCACATGTTGATCCTCGGCGTCCAATCACCCCAGGGCGAGAAGTCGTACGTCGCGGCTGCGTTCCCGTCGGCATGCGGCAAAACCAACTTCGCCATGATGATTCCCCCGAAAGCATTCGACGGTTGGAAAGTCACCACTGTTGGTGACGACATCGCGTGGATTCACCCCGGCAGCGATGGTCGTTTCTACGCCATCAACCCGGAAGCTGGTTTCTTCGGTGTCGCCCCCGGCACATCTTTGAAAACCAATCCGAATGCGTTGAAGACCCTCGACAGCGACTGCATCTTCACCAACGTCGCGCTCACTCCGGACGGCGATGTGTGGTGGGAGGGTTTGACCGATGAGAAGCCGGCGTCGTTGATTGACTGGCAAGGCGAAGAGTGGACCCCGGAAAGCGGACGCCCCGCTGCGCATCCGAACAGCCGCTTCACCGTGTCGTCGAGCCAGTGCCCGTCGCTCGACAGCGAATGGGACAATCCGGAAGGCGTCCCAATTAGCGCCTTCATCTTCGGCGGTCGCCGCGCCAATGTGGTGCCGCTGGTAGTCGAATCATTCGACTGGAACTTCGGCGTATACCTGGCTGCCACCCTCGGCTCCGAAACCACCGCTGCCGCTGTCGGCAACGTGGGCGAAGTGCGCCGGGACCCGATGGCGATGTTGCCGTTCTGCGGATACCACATGGGTGATTATTTTCAGCACTGGCTGAGCATGGGACATGCGGTCGCGTCGCAGCCGAAGATCTTCTGCGTCAACTGGTTCCGCACCGATGAAAACGGCAAGTTTATCTGGCCGGGATTCGGTGAGAACATGCGCGTCTTGAAGTGGATGTTCGAACGCATTCACGGCCGCGCCGATGCCGTCCGCACGATGCTTGGCTGGATGCCGCGCTACCAGAACATCGACTGGACCGGACTCGAGTCTTTCACTCGTGAGAAATTCGATCTGGTGATGTCGATAGATAAGGAAGTGTGGGACGAAGAGCTCAAGTCGCACAAAACTCTTTTCGAGAAGCTGAAAGAACGGGCACCGAAGGCGCTCACTTTGATTCGCGCCTCCCTCCAACTCGGCATCGAGCGCACCGACTAGTCCGCGCCTCGCGCCTCGCCTATGCGTATCGCATCGCGCCGACTCGACCGCGGCATCGCGCCAAACTCGACTCGGGTTGCAATCCGCGCACTCCCTTGATTTTGGGCGTTGAACAAAACTGCTCGTTTTCAGGGGTCCAAAAGTTCGAAAACAGATTAAATCGGGCGGCTTTGAACAAAACTGCTCGTTTGACCCCTTCGAGATGAGCAGTTTTGTTCAATCAACTTTGCGGCATCATCTCGGCGCGAGGCATCGAGTTGGATCGCATCACTGCCTCGTACGCGATGGAATCAATTTCCGCGAAATATCGTTTGGTGCCCGGGGCTTGTATTCCGACCTCGCGCCCAAGTGCTGTTAGAAGCGCGTATATCTCGCGCGCGGTGGGTTCGGCTTCGTTCTTTTCAATCCGGGCGACTCTCCAGCGAGACACACCAGTCGCTTCGGAGAGCTCTGTTCTGCTGTAGCCGGCCTTCTCTCTCAAATCCGAGAGGTTTTTCCCGACGTCCTCGAGGAAATCCGAAAGGCTGACGCTTGATGCAATCGGTTTGCGTGCCTCGTGGCATGAGACGCACTTGCGAGTCACATTGCGTTTGATAACCGCCAACGCAGCAACGGGATCGACTTTTCGCAGCATCAATTCCTCCGTGTCGTAATGACTCAAGATGTTCAGGCTGCCGAGCCAGAGGATGCAGCCATCGATGACACCGATTTTCTTGTGAATCTTCCTTACCAGATTGACGTGAATGCCGCGTTGCTCAAGCAGTTCGATCACCGACTCCAAATCGCGATTGCTTGCCGCCTCGATGGCGTCGCCGTCGCCCTTCCAGTTGCGTGGCATCTGCACGAAGACGCACACGCGAATCCCGCGACTGGGCAACTGCAACAACGTATCTTTGAGGTATCTGAGCCGATTCAACTTCGCCCAGCCGCTGAAAACAACGACTGAGAATCGTGCCGCATTGATGTCGGCAATGAATTGTTTGTAGAAGCCGTCCTCATCGTACAGGTCGTCACAAGAGATGTCCCAGTCAACGAATGCGTCGCGTGTTGGAACCATGCCGCTTCCTCCAGCATTCTGCAAGCCTGAGTCAGAGCCGATTTCGTAACTACGGTTGCTCGACACGAAGGAGTGTAAGTCGCGGGTGTGAATTCGTCGTGTCGTTTCTGTGGAGGAAGTGTGGAGTGCGGGAGAAGTGCGGAGTGCGGGGAAGTGCGCGGAAAAAGTATGGGGCTTGCGGGGAGGAGACTGCTGCTCGCGCTATATAGGTAGTCCGCGCAATTGCCCGAGCGGATGCTCGTCTTTCCATTTTTTCTCGGCGTCGCGACACTGATCGCAGTATTCGGTTTTGCGCACTTCCGGCGACTGGTTGGAGACGACGCTACCGCCATCATGGTACGAATTTGCCAGAGGAAATAGCGTTATCTTCGCGTTGCGATACGCTTTCGGAACTGACACCAACCCGTAAACAACCGGCACCTCCTCGATCTTGAGGGGGCAGTTGTGTAGGAAACATTGCTTTTGGGCACCACCCATCAGTTGTCTCTCCCTGAGGGTGAATCCGGATTCGGACTGTCCAGATCCCGTGCGTCCGGATTCGGTGCGGCGTCCGGATCCAGACCCGGATGAAGATGCCCGCGGTCCATCTTGTGAAGCGTCCACTCCAGATCCAGTCCCGTTAGCCTCTGACTCGGGTCGGTGGGGATATTGAATCTCTCTTTCAGTGCTCTCAGCGGGTCCTCCGGATTTGCTTCCTTCCATTCTTTCTCCGCTGCCCGACATTGCTCGCAATAGTGGACGTACATGGTGCGTGGCGAGTCTTTCGAAACACAGCATCCTCCGTTCATGAAGGAGACTGCCTTCGGGAAAAGTTTGTTTCGTGCGGCGCGATATTCATTGCTCAGGTACCTGAGCCCATATTGAATCGCAACTGGTCCCCGCACGAGCGGAACATGATGCAGCGGGCATTCGCCGTTGATCATGTCCATCGTCTTCCGCACTAAGCCATAGAGCTTGTCGAGCAATTCGTCGATTCTCGTCGGGGAGGAAAGTGTTGCGTCTGACTCTATCTTAGTAGACAGCTGCTCTATTGTGGTGTCGCCGGTTGGCTTTAATAAACAATCCAAAAGAACGAGCGAGCGATATCTTGCTCGCTCGCCCACTCGCTCATCATGTGCTGCGCTTCTTGTCTGCGCGGCGCGTCAGGGCTATTCCGGCCAGACGACAGGCTGCTCGGATCTGATGCCATCTTCGAACGTGTCGATATTTAGCGAATTCTGCCGGGCTTGAATACACAAGAAGTAGAGCGGTTCGCTGCCCGAAGTGTTGCGCAGGGAGCGGCTGCCGTCCGTATTGACGCGCACGATGGTGCCTTCTTTGACCGGAAAAACTTCGCCGTCAATCTGCATTTGCCCTTCGCCACCAATGAAAATGTACGCCTCTTCGTTTTCCTTGTGTTGGTGATAAAACGGCACACCGGCGCCGACGGGCAGTTTGTTGAACGAGACCTGCATGCCGGTAAACGCCAGCACGTCTTTTATAAACAGCTTGCCGCGCACATCGCGATTGAGCGCTGGAACGTGCAGGCGATACTGATCGAGTTCATTCATCGGTCCGAGGTTGACTGCGGAAAAATTCTTGCCGGTGCGGACTTCGGCTTCGACTGTTTGGGTAATTGGCATAATATCCTCCAAGGGAGAAACTATCCAAGCGCTGCAAACGCTCGAAAAGCTCGTCCTTTGCCACTTTGAAATTTATACCAACCAGTATATAATTGCAGCGGGGGTAATGCAAATGAATTCTGTACCATTCGGTATAAAAGTATGAAGAGAGGACGCCCGCGTGAGTTCGACCAGACGCAAGCGCTGGATAAGGCGATGGTGCTCTTCTGGCGCAACGGCTACCGTGGCGTTTCGCTCGACGACCTCACGGAGGCTATGGAGATAACTCGCCCCAGTCTTTACGGGGCGTTCGGCGACAAGGAGCGGTTGTTTCTGCAAGCCGTCGATCACTATCGCGAAACCGTTTTGCTCCCGCCATTCAAAAGATTGCTCGAATCGACAGATCTGAAGTCCGGTCTGACGGCGTTCTTCTTGGAATTGACCGAAGTGATGACATGCGGCGACAGACCCGGGTGTTTCATCGCGTGCATGCTCAGCCAGGAAAGCGTCGAGTCACCGGCCATCAAAGAAAAGCTGTCCGCTCTGGTGCATGGCGCCGACCTCGGTTTCACAAAGCTCTTCACTCAACACAAGGCGCAGCTCAGGCGCGGGCTCGAACCGGAAGATGCGGCGCGGGTGCTCACTTCGGTGTTGCACGGCATCGCCATTCGCGCACGCACCGGTGCTGCTCCGGAGGAGTTGCGTGTGATCGGAATCGCCGCGCTAAATGCGCTGTGCGCTGACTAGCGTGGCTTACAATGGAAGCGTCAGACAAATGGGATAAGCAATGGTAAATCAGAAAGCAGCGCCGGCCGGCTCGGCGGCGGCCGGTGTGATGGGACGCTTGAAGCGCGGTGACTTGTTTCGTGAAGCAGCTTACATAGATGGCGAGTGGATTAAAGCCGGCGGCGCCGGTAGCGCCGTGGCGGCAAGCTATGCGGTCACCAACCCGGTCGACAATTCTCAGATAGCGACCATGCCCAGTCTTGGCGAGGCCGAGACGCGCCGTGCGATTGAAGCAGCCGCCCGGGCATTTTCCGCGTGGCGCGAGCGCAGCGCCAAGGACAGAGCGGCCGTGTTGCGCCGCTGGTTCAACCTGATTATGGAAAACCAGGATGATCTGGCGATGATACTGACCATCGAACAGGGCAAGCCGCTTGCCGAGGCACGTGGTGAAGTGGCTTATGGAGCGGCTTTCCTTGAGTGGTTTGCGGAGGAAGGCAAGCGTGTCTACGGCGATGTTGTTCCTGCCGGTAGCGTGCGCCAGAGAATTCTGGTCACAAAACAACCCGTCGGGGTCTGCGCCGCTATCACGCCCTGGAACTTTCCCAGCGCCATGATCACTCGCAAAGCGGGACCGGCTCTGGCTGCCGGTTGTACGATGGTGCTCAAGCCGGCCGAAGATACGCCGATGTCGGCGGTGGCACTGGCGGTGCTGGCCGAGGAGGCCGGTGTACCGCCCGGCGTATTCAATGTCGTTACCACCGAAGATCCAGCTCCGGTCGGTACGGAGTTGGCTACCAATCCACTGGTGCGCAAGCTTTCGTTTACCGGTTCGACAGCTGTCGGCAAGCTGCTCATGCGGCAAGCAGCTGACACCGTCAAGAAACTTTCTTTAGAGCTGGGTGGCAACGCACCGTTTCTGGTTTTCGCGGATGCCGATCTGGATGCGGCAGTGAAAGGCGCGGTCACCTGCAAGTTTCGCAACAGCGGGCAAACTTGCGTTTGCGTTAATCGCATCTACGTGCAGGACAGCATTTATGAGCAGTTCTCGGCGCGCCTTGCCGAAGCGGTCGCCAAATTGCAGGTCGGTGACGGCACCGAATCCGGTACCAGTCAGGGACCGCTGATCAATGAGCAGGCGGTGCTCAAGGTTGAGGAGCACATAGCCGATGCCGTCGGTAAAGGCGCGACTGTCGTCTGCGGCGGCAAACGGCACGGGCGCGGCGGCACATTTTTTGAGCCCACAATCCTCAGTGGAGTGACTGACTCCATGGTTATAGCCAGGGAAGAAACTTTCGGTCCGGTGGCGCCGTTGTTCCGCTTTTGCGACGAAGCGGAAGCGATCAAGATGGCCAACGATACGGAATTCGGGTTGGCTTCTTATCTGTACACACGCGATCTAGGGCGCGTCATGCGCGTCAGCGAAGCGCTCGAATACGGCATTGTCGGCGTCAACGAAGGAATAATCTCCACCGAATCGGCGCCCTTTGGTGGCATGAAGGAATCCGGGCTGGGACGCGAGGGTTCCAAGTACGGCATCGACGAATATCTGGAACTCAAGTACATCTTGCTCGGCGGGCTCTAGATCAGAGCGGCAGAGTTCGCCTACATAGACTGGACGCGGCTGACCGTTTGCGCCAGCGCGCGTGCTAACCCTGTCGAGGTTACTTGCGTGAAAGGCTTGACGTCGACGATGTCATAGCGGGCATGCTGCGCCCTCAGGCGATGATTCAGTTCGCCGAGAAACCGCGAGCCGTTGGTATCATTGCCGATTTGCAAAAACGTGATTGCTACTTCCTGCGCATCAGTCATGTGCTGAGTCGCTTCAACGATAGCTTCGCGCAAATGAATCGGGCTGTCCGGGCAGCCATCGGTGACGATGGCGATCAGCAGCGGCTTGGCATGAGCATCTTGTTGGCGATTGGCAAAATAGGCTGCCAGTTGGCTGCGCAGAGCGGCTGCCGTGTCCGTTCCGCCGTCGCACTGCGCTTTCTCAAAGATGGGCGCGACGGCATCGGCGCGAACGTTCTCGTTGACGTCGATGTTATCTGAGTAGAGCACCACTTTGATGCCCGACGGCAGGACATCGCGCGTCTGCACGGCGATGTCCTGAGCTTGTTCTCGGCACCACTGCCAGCGGCTGATCCGGTTGCCGGACGCTGCACTTGTGCAATCGGTCTTAGTCATCGAACGCGATTTGTCGATGATCAAAACGACGTCGCGTTCACCCAGTTGATTCAGTTCTTCGGCGGAGAGTCGCGTGGCGTTGTTGCCGACCACCGCGCTCAAGGTGCGTTCCGTCGCCGGGCTCGGCGACTGCGCCTTCAGCGTACCGAAGTACATGGTTAAGTTACCTGCGAAGCAAGGTGCGAGGAAAAAATTGGACAGCAGCATAGCGCACGTCCAACCCATAAGGGGCCGACTGATGTTCATCCCGATGTTCTCTCAAACTATGTGGGAGAACGTGACGGCGCAACTCTACATTAGTTCCAATCATGCTGGTTGGAATCAAGTAACGCAGCTGTTCAATTCAAAACTCAATTCTTCGGAATGGCGAACTCTTCCATCGCATGGAAGTCATCTACTATGACTTGCGCTGACTTGCGCCAGAGTCGCTTCATAGTTTCGTCATTCTCGAAAGCGATCATCTCATCGCGATCTATGACTTCGGACTTGGTAATTTCAGCTTTGATAAATTCAAGCAATGCCATCTAGTTTGCCCCCGCAAAACATCGACCGCCCTAACCGCACATTTATATCGAACGAGTGTCTGCCTATATACGGGGTTTTCCAAAGTTGGACACTTAAAGCCCACAATTTATCTGACTGACGTGATTCGATATCGGTATCGCCGGCGGTATCACATTTCAGCGCTTCAATCAGGGCTCAAGCTGCACCAGGTCGCAGCTGCGGAGATTTCCAGGGAAAATACTGGTCAAATCGCCAAAACTGCGCTTATACTGATGATGTCAGTGGTTTCCTCTGTCGTCCCCTTACTAAGCAAAATCATCATGAAGCTATCTATCTGCACTGCTGTGGCGGTTTTACTCCTGTCTCCCGCGATTGCATTGGCGCAAAACGGCAACCTGCCTGCCGTTCAAAACTCATACATGTCCGGATCGTCGAGCCGCAGCGCTGCCATGCAGGAGCAGCAGAAAATGCAGCAACGCATGAAGCTCCAACAGATGCAGGCGGGCGCTCGCCAGGGCGCCGGAGCCGGCAGAGCCAATCTGGGGCAGACATACGGGCAACCGCAACCCCAGCAACAGATACAGCAGCAACAAGCAGCGGCTGGTATGCCGGTGCAGTCGATGATCAACAACGGGCTGCCGCAGGTTAGAACCAGTCGCTACTGTGGGATGCCGGGCGAGGACATGGTGAAAAACAACGTCCGGTCAGCAGCCATTCAGGCGCGTAATCCCAAGCCGGTGGTGAGGGCACAGCCCAAGCCGCAGGTGCCGCAGGGACCCACATATTCATACTCGGGCGGCTACGACTATAAGAGCAGTCCGGGCGATCAGGGCGGCCAGCAATAGTCCTCTCTAAACCAGGCTAGGTTTCGTCCTTGACCGTCTGCTTGTCCAGAAAACTGCGCCCGCGCAGCCGGGTGCCGGAGCTGGTGTCCACCGTGCCGCCCTCTACCGCATCGCCGTCGGCGGCAATCGAGCCAGCCGTGCCTGTATCGCGTGCGCCGGTGGCGCTGTCGGACTGATCGGCAAACATGTCCGCGCCCCATTCCGGTACGTCAGGCACGGTCAGGAGATAGCAAATATAGGACGGCATGATGGCGCATAAGAATGGAAAGACGATATAGCAAAACTCGGCGAAGTCCTCTGGAATCACGGAGAAAATCGGTGCAAACAGTCTGTAGAGCGCCGGTCCGAAGATTGTGGTGACCAGACAAATGGTGATTAAGTTAAGCGTAGCCGGCATCCAGAACGCGTGGGAGGCTTTGCGTTTGCCGGCAGGCAGAAGGGCCAGTTTGATGGAAACCCAGTAGGCTGGATAAATGGGTAGCAGGCTGAGCCAGGTAGCCGGAACCGGACCATCGCTGCTGTCCACTCCCAGCATCGGCGAGACTAGAGCCGTGATCAGAATTAAGGGCACACTGACGATAAAGCAGATAATAAAGAATACAAACCAGGCGACCGTTTTTCGCAAGAACGAAAAGTGCATAGATTAACGCAATCCCTTAAAAGGTCTGTCTGCAGTTAATTATGCCCCGGTTTGCTTCCACCGGATGCTTTTGAAGGAGAACATAACCTCCAGCAAGTGGCTGGAGTATTGTTCTTCTGGAGACATGAAGATGACTTCTTGAACCAGCCTGCCATCGCCGAGACAGTCGACCAGCACCCAGAAGAGTTCTTCCTTCGTTTTCAACCAGCAACCGCTGATGACCAGGGCATCCTTGCCATTCCAGCTCTCCAGCGAGAACTTGGACGGTGTGAAGGTGCGCGGGCTTTCGGCTCCGCGCAAAAGGTCTGAGTACTCTTCCAGATTTTCCTTCAGCAAGCAACGTGGCGTAGAAGCGAAGAGCGCCTGGACGCGTGCTGCCTGAACGTCGTCGTACGGGCTGAGCTGCAGGAAGATCGAAAACTGCACGCGCGAGTCGCGCGGTGAATAGCAAGTCATTTGCTGGCGGCGTCCTGCGATTTGTTTGATGCGCCCCTCTGCCGAGCAGATCCATCCGGCGGGCAATAACAAGTGCTCGATGCTGCCGAAGTTGGTGATTTCCAGATTTTTGCCAGTCACAGTGCTCATCTCCACAGTGCTCCATAAAGAGCGCCTGCCGGCGCGGTCATATTTTGACTGGAACCCCACTGGTTGCTGATGTCGACCAGTAAGTGTCCCGGGTTATTTGGATCAGGACGATATCCAGTGACGAGCACTACGTGGCTGCCGCCGCCGCTCTGTCCAAACAACGGATTGCGCGTGTCGACCCAAACTACTGCAGGCAATTTACCATTGTTCTGGATTAGCAGGCGTTCGAACTCATCAACTGTCTGAGGTGCCAAAATGTCGTTCTGGAATTTTGGTGCTATCCAAGATTTGTTGCCGGCGAAGATAAATCCGGTCTCGCTGCCTGGCGCGATCGAACCGTCGGGCAACCGATTCGGCACGATCTGATTGTAGACGCCTTGCAGGTCTTCGGTGGGAATATTTGGTCTGGTACTAATTTGATATTCTTTGAGGTGCCCATTTTCCAGACGGTATAGAACTAAGTGTTCACCGTCCGGATTGCCGGGTGACGGCGGGTCTTTGAAATACTGGATGCGATCACCCGGTTGTACTTTGATGACCTGTCTGGTGGCGTCATCGATGTACTCGGTGGCATTCGCCCAGTGTGTGTTGACGGCGACGTTCTGGAATATCTGGTCGGCCCAGTTTCGGTAACCGTCGACTTTGATGTCCGGCGGGAAACGTCCGTTGAAGTTCTTGTCGAACGCTTTGGACAAGACATCGGTGGATTTGGTTGATTTGTCCCAGCCGTGGACGGCGTCGGCGTAGTAATCCAGACCATCGACTCGCGATATGTCGACGACCACGCCGTTTGGCAGAGTGGTCTTGCCGGACAGAGCCGCATCGACAATCAAACGTGCTGCATCTTGCGGTGACTTAGTGAATACGCGCCCTTCGATGGTGGCGACGTTGCAGGTGAGGTTTGTGCCCTGATCGATTGTGTGGGGATTGGCGGCGTTGAACATAATTTGTTCTGCCAGTTTGACACGCTCGGCTTCGGAGAGCGCGGCATTGGTGCCGGCTCCGAGCAGGCGATCGATTTGCTGGTAAACACCGGCGACTTCCTCTCTGGTCAAGCCATTGATTGCCGCGGTGCGTTCAAAGTCGCTGGACAGTTGCAAGAAACGATTACGCTGTGCCAGGTCGCCGAAGGCATGGTTGGCCAGTGCTCTGTAATTGGCACGCTCTACGTCGAGCGCTGCCGGCGTCCACTCATGGAAGCCGTTGCGGAACACTTTCTCGATGCTGCCATCTACGCTCTGTAATTCTACAGGCTTGTTGGCGTCGTTGGGAGTAAGGCGAAGTTTGCCGTCGCCCTGTACTTCGACCTTGCCTTCGAATCTTTCGGAGACCCAGGTATTTGAGCCGCGCTGCGAAGTGCTCTTGGTCCAGGTAGCGCCACCATCTGTGGTGATGTAAGCAGTAAAATTGCCTTGACCATCGGAGACTTGCAGACTGTTCAATCGCCCCTGCTGGTCATACTGATACTCGATGTTGCGGCCGGTCGGGTGCGTTACCTGCTGTACCTTTTGTTGAGCATCGCGGGCGACTTCCTCACCGGTAAAACTTCTGGAAAGCGAAGTGCCGTCCTGTCTGACGATCACATCGCCTTCCGGTTTGCGATAAAGATAGCTGCCGTCTTCCAGAGTGCGACCGCGTGTCATGCCAATCGTCAGCTCAGGTCCATGCTCCTGTCCCAGGTGAATTTTGTCGGTGTCTTTGAGATACGAAGCATTGTTGTCGGCGGCGTAAACAAACTGGTCGCTGCCTTTGGCTCGTTCGTATACTTTGCCGTCTTTGATCAGTGTGTACGAGCCATCGGCATGCTCGATGTAGGTGCCGTTGGACGAAGTATCGGTGAAGACAAACTGTCCGGTTCGTTGATCTTTGGTCAGGAAACCATGATTGCGTGATACCTGGTTGTCAATGATGTCCTGCGATCCACTGTTGAGTCCGGGGAATTCTCTGCCGACCGGAATACGGCCGTCGGGACCTGGATACAGATATTGACCGTTGAGCGACACTTCGTAATGGATTGGGCCGTCAGCTTTGAAAATATCGATGGACGGACCGTTTACGCCGCCGACGCGCAATTGATCGTAAGGACCGACTTCATAGCGCTGGCCTTTGGGGAGCTGTTCCCACTGATCCGAACCGTGCTTCTTGATGAAGGTCCCGTTGGTGGAGTTGTTGTCGGTGAAGTAGTATTTGCCGTCTTTGAATTCCAGCTTGCCCTGGTCTCGCGAGACCGTCGGGATATCGCCGAGCGTGGAGTTGGTGTCGCGGCCGATTTGCAGTTCGCCGTTGGTTAGCTTGTAGTCGCGTCCATTTATAGAAACGATGACATCTTCCGGACCGTTCGGCTTTTCCGGTTTGAATTTATTGATCCGATCCCAGACGCCGTTCCAGGCATCGGCCAGTCTTTGCTTGATCCGACCGAAGAAACCGTTGTCGCCAAACCCACCGGTGGGTGGCGCGCCAGGCGCTTCGTTGGCGCGCAACTCGCGCACCTTATCGTTGAATTCTCTGGTCTTGTAGGCGAAGACCTCACCTTCTGCCGAAGCTTGAGATTCTTTCAGCAAGGCATTTCTAGCTGCCTGAGCTTTCTCTCCTGTGATACCGGACTTGGCGAGAATCTGGTCGACTTCAGCCTCGGTCAGGCGAGCACGTCCTTGTTTAACTGCATCGGCCAGCACCGGTTCGAGATTGGCTTTCAGAGAGGCTGCTGCTGCTTCATCCAATCCCACGCCGGCAGCTGTTTTTGCGGCGGCAGCGGCGGCTGCTCTGCCGGATATCTCGATGGCTGCGCCACCAACGATGGGGGCAAAGTTTAGTGCTCCGTCGACAACACCCAGTCCGATCTGTTTGAGGATGTTGGCGGTTGATCCGTCGAAATCGTTGCCTTCGACAGCTTTGAGCACCGCAATGCGGGCTACCGGATCGAGAGCAGCTGCCGCGGCGCCGATAGCCAGAACTACCTCCGGTGCCAGAGTACCACCCGACGCCGCAATAGCGAGAATGCCGCTGGCGACAAAGAGTGCTCCTTCGCCGAACTGGATCAGTTTCTCGGCAAAATCCTTTTTTGAATCTTTGTACTGTTGCAGGCTCTCTTCGAAAAACTGCATGAGCTGAGCTTGATCTGCAGCGGAGAGATTGCGGCCGTCAAGCTGGTAATGTTGCAGCGCTTCGGCATAAAGTTGCAGCGAGCGCTGTGCTGTTTGCAAGGTGCCATCGGGACTATAGCCGCTGTCGCTATGTTGTAAGCGCCCCAGGGCATCGAAATAGAACTGGCGACCGTCGGAGTGAACCGGTGTCAAAAGCGTTGCATAGTTGGACTTTTCTTTGCCGTCTACCTTGCGCAGGAAATCATCGTCGAGGTCGGAGCCATAACGTTTGGCGTAGTCTTGTTTTAGTTGCTGCAGCGCCGCCGGATCGAGCTTCTGCAAGTCGGCTTTGAAATCACCGTATTTGGTGCCGTCGCCGACCGCGAAAGAGCGCAGGCGATCGGCGAGGTCGATATTGCCGCCCCGTTCCATGATGGACTTGGCGAATTTTATCTGGTTGTCGTCGGTCAATTGCAACCGATACAGATAGTCTTCTTGCTTGTCTTTTGGCTGTTTGGCAATCTCTGAAAGAACGTCTGTGCGGGGGAAGCCCATCCAGATCTTGTCGTCGAGGTTCAGCTTGCCGTCTTGAAGCATGCGGGCGAAGAATGGTTGTGGATCGCTTCCTACCGAAAAGGCACCGGATGGTCGTCGACTTTGACCTTCATTGAGGATGCGACCGAAGGTGCCTGCCATCACACCGGCAATGGCGAAAACGCGCGGGTCTTCGTCGCGCTGATTCCAGCCCAAGCCGATGCTCGAATTCAGGCGACCGTCTTTCTTTAGCTGGTCGCGCAGGTTCTTGTCCTGCAATACGACTTCCAGGTCTTTGTAAAGCTGTTGTGCGCTGGCACCGGTGATGGAGTCATAAAACAGTTTGTCTTGCGGATTGAGTTCGTTAGCCCGCGGAATCTTGCCGGTCTCTTTGAGAGCTTGCAAAAGATCTTGAGCGAGAAACTTGTGCGCGTCGTCCAGTTCTTTGCTGACTTTGTCGTCGACTTGCTTGCGATATGCTTCATCCGTGCGGTAACGCACTTGTTCGGCCGGACTCATGAAGTAGATGCTTTCGATCATGCCGTTCTTGTTGTCTTTGGAGACATCGAGCACGGAGCGATGCACTTCTTGCGAGAGTTCGTAGGACGAAGCACCGACTTTGCTGTCGAACAAGTCGAGGGCGCGCTGCTTGACGTTGGGGTCGAGATTGAAGGAATTGAGCGCGCGCTCCAGGTCCTGGCGGAATGCCGGGTTTAGCTTTGGATCGTGTCCGCGTCTATAATCCGTCTCACTCAGGTGTTCGATTGCCGAGTAGATTTCTTCAGGCTTGTGGTGGTCGGAAAGTTCGCTTATTAAAGATCCGCCGCGGATCAGTTTGTCTTCCCACTTTGTCAGGTCATTGACTGTGTGCTGGCGGTCAGGCTCGCGCTGATCTATCAGTTGATTGGCAGCGTCGACATCATTCTTCTTGGCGCCGTCATAACGTGACTCGATGATGTCGCGCGGGAAGCCCAATTCGGCTAGTTCCCACGGACCCCACTTACCTTTGTCCAGCAGGTTGAAAATCCAGCTGTCGGCGGATCCGCCTTGGTTAAGACCGTTCTTGTTGTAACCGTCGTAGATGGCTTGTTTGATGATGCCATTCACGATGCGGTCTTGTAGCCATTGATCGCGGTCACCATTAGGAACACCGGTAGGATCGCTGTTGATGCGCTTGAGCCGATCCCGCAGCTGCGGATCTGACTGTATTAATGCTTCCGCATCGAGCATGATGCGTTGCGGACTGGCATGCATCGCGCGGTCGTACAAAAGCTTGTCGAGCGGGTTGAGCTCCTGGATGTTCTCGCCGTTTTTCAAGCGCTTCAGCAAGTCTTGCGTCAGAACGGCGTCGGCGTCTTTTAGTTTGCCGGCTTTGTCGTCGATTGATTTACGGAACCCTTCATCGGTGCGATAACGCTCGTAATCGGCAGTGCTCAATCCGATTTTGTCTTGCAAGTATCTGCCGATGTCGGGCTTCGTTTCGTTATATAGATCCGGTGCGGGAGACTGACCGGTCGAAAGGTTTTCCAGCGCGCGGTGCACTTTGACATAGAAGTCGCGGTCGGACTGATCTTCAGGCAGCAGGGGTCCCTGCCAGCCGCTCTGGAATCTGAGCTCCAGCTCGCGCCCGTGGGCGTAACGGCGGCGCTCTTCAGGCGACGCGTTTTCGAGAGCCAGCTCGACGTTTTTCTTGTTGCTGCCGCCGAAATAACCGGCGTTGTTCACATCAGCTATTGTTTCCAGCGAGATGTGACCTTGCTGCAAAATGTCGTTGGCGATGCGCTTATCTTTGCCGAAAGCGTCATTGAGTTGTTGGACGAAATCCGGGTTGTGCTGCAGCGTCAGGCGCGCTGCCATGGCTGAGTTGTCGCTGCCTCGCAGTGCGATAGCCAGGAGGCTCATGTCTTTGTTTTGCACTGCCATTTGAGCCAGTGTTACGTCATCGGCGGCGGTGCGGTTGTCGATGCCCTTTTGCAAAATTTTCAGGGCTTGTTTGGTTTCTTCGCTGACGTTCGGAGTTTCGTTGATGGCATCGATGTATGACTTACCGTAGACTGCTCGGTAATCTGCATCGAGTTGCTGAATTTGATCGGAGCGCAGTGTCGAAAAAATCTCGCGGATGTTTTTGTCCGAATCTTTGTTGCCGTCGCGCAATCTTTGTAGTTCGTACGCGAGTTGTCCGGCATCGTTGGTGTGATCGTCTTTGCGATTGAGAATCGCGATCAACTTTTCGGCGTCTGAACCGCCCAGCTTCTTGATGTCGTTAAGCAGCGCGTCAGGTCCCTGATTGTTGAACTTCTGCTGATACGTGCTGGTCAGAGCTTTGCGATCGTCTTCGCTCAATGTGGAGAGAATGCGCTCGGCGCGATCTTTGTCTTTGTCGTTCAGCGCGTCGTGCAATTTCTGCGCGATTACCTGACGAGTGGGATCGTCGAGAGTCGGCGGTTTATCGACCGTGACCGATGGCAGCCCGGTATTGTCCGCGGAGGCACCGGCGCGCTGCTGCGTGACGATTGCCGAGTTGCCCGGCGTCGTGAGCGAGGCATCGTCGTCAACCTTGGTGGTATCGGTTGCCGGCTTAGTCTGAACTGGACGGTCGGCGACCGCAGTTTGATCGTTTTCACCCATTTTTAGTAAAACGAATCCTTCGCTTACTGTGCGTAAGCGTGTGTTCGCGAGCACGCACTCTCGGTAGCCGCAGCTTGGAGGGAAGCTGCCGGCGAAAAAACGCAGTGCGAAATCTGGTGGTGGTGAACGGGGGTTAGTGAATTATAGAAGTGGCCGCCGGGGATGTCAATAAGTGGTGTCTTGACACTCTGGCGGTTTCTTTGCGGGGGTAGCTTGAAGGATAGCGCTTCCGCCTGGAGGAGTTATGGAGCGCTTATGGAGTTTTTGTGGAATTGCCTGCGTTCTGCAATTGATGAGCCTTCCATTCGTCGATGGTTAGGCGGTACAGAACGTGCGGCTTGAGTGGATGTCCAGCATCCAACATCGGGTGATCGAAGTCGTCAGCAGGATTGCGCTTCATATTGAGGCGTTCCATCACCCGCATCGATCGCTGATTCAAAACTGCCGTCATCGACACTATCTCAGTCAGTCCGATGCGTTCAAATCCATCGCGCATCGATTCTTCGGCGGCTTCCGATGCAAATCCCTTGCCCCAGTAGTTTTTGTCCAGGCGCCAGCCGACTTCCACGCAGGGTGTGAAGTGTGCCTCGAATTTCGGTTTGCACAGCCCGACCATGCCGATAAATTTGCCGGTGTCCTTAAGCGTCACGGCCCATAGTCCGTAGTCGTCTTCGGAAAATGCGGTTTCGATGGTATGCACCATCGATGCAGTCTGCTCGAAAGTGGCGGTGCGCGGAAAGTATTCCATCACCTGCGGGTCACTGTTCATCTCGGCGAAAGGTTGAATGTCGGAGATGTGCCAGCGCCTCAAAACCAATCTGGACGTTTCCAAAGGTGCTGTCATGGAGCCCGATTCCTGTCGCCGCTGATTTATGCTGAGCACTGTAGCCGGTTGAGTGCATTCCTGCAAATGATTTGCTCTCAACAACTGGTACAATTTGACGCTCCCATAAGTCGAGGAATACTCGGAAATCGTGTCTGCGAGCTGCACGCTAGTAACTTATTCCGGTTTGCCGGATCTCGATCCGGACGATCTGCCGCTCGTCGAGGCGCTTTCACGACTGGGTGTCGACTGCCGTGTGGCACGCTGGGACGATCCTGATTACAGATGGGACACTACCGAGCATGTGTTGCTGCGTACAACCTGGGACTATCACTTGCACTTGCTCGATTTCATGTCCTGGCTTGATCGCATCAAGAGCGTGACCCGTGTCTGGAATCCGGTCGATCTTGTCAAATGGAACATCAACAAGAGCTACCTATTTCGTTTGCAAAAAGCCGGTGTGCCTGTTGTGCCCACGCGCCTTTTGTCGCATGGCGTTCAGGCAGAACTCGGCAATCTTCTGGAAGAAACTGGTTGGGGCGAGGCAATCATCAAACCAGTGGTGGGACTAGCAACACATGGCGTGAGACGCCTTTCGCGCGCCGACATTGGCGGCGGACAGTCCGCTCTGACAGCCCTTCTGGACAACGATGATGTTTTGCTGCAAAAGTTTTTGCCTTCTGTGAATGATTACGGTGAGCGAGCGCTGATGTTTTTCAACGGTGATTACTCGCACGCGGTGCGCAAGACAGCATTTCAGGCGCTCGCGCATACAGGTGGTGCCGGCGAAACAGCTGCCGAAGCCACCGAGGCGGAATTGGCTGTTGCTCGTCAGGCTTTGCAGTTTCTTGAGAAACCTCCACTTTATGCTCGTGTAGACCTGGTGCCCGACGAAAACGGACAGCCTGTGATCATGGAACTTGAGCTGGTGGAGCCCAGTTTGTTTTTCGCGTACAAGCCCGGATCTGCCGAACGATTTGCTTCCATATTTGTCGACTTAGCCGGCATCAATTAGCCCGTACCAGTTAGCCCGCACCAGTTAGCCCGCACCGGCACTATATATGGTGCCGGCGGTGGGAGACGCTCAACGCCGGACAGTCTGTCTGCTGGAGGAACACTGGTGGGTTACTGATTGTCAAGTGATGCCAGGCGCGAGATCCCTTGCTTGATAACTTAATTTAAGCCGAACTGGCGCAGGAAAATTTGGCGCCGGTGCCCGAAATACGAACCTACGTGTTGGATTAGATGGTCTGACTATATAAATCACCATGAGATCGTAGACAATGCGGGCACTGGTTATGGATTCAGACATTTATGACGAAGATCTCCACGACTCTCACCCGTGAACCGGCAGGGCTAGACGACACAGTCATCACTGCCTCGACGACGAAGACCTCGGGATCGCATCCGCGTCCCAAAGACCGCAAAGATACGATCACCGGTACTATTTCGCTGTGGTCGCGGCCAGTCGTCATGGCTCATCGGATTCCCGTTTTCAAACGCGTCTGGATCTACGTCGCGTTGATGGCGGTCTACGCGCTGATCGTTGACTATGTTGCTGGACAGAACTTTCCATCCAGCGTGATTAAAGAAGTCGGCGCGATTTCCTTTGGTGGCATTATCCTCGGCTTGCTCCTGGTGTTTCGCACCAACTCCGCCTACGAACGCTGGTGGGAAGGTCGCAAGCTCTGGGGGCAATTGATCAACGATTCCCGCAACCTGTCTTTGAAGATTCGCTCGATCCGGACAATCAAGAACGACGATAAGGTTCGATTCGGAGAGTTGATGATTTCCTTCGCTTACGCCCTCAAGCACCACTTGCGCGGTACCACTCCGTCGGAGCCACTGCCCGCGGTCGGCGATATTCCTGAGTTTGACCAGAAAAATATTCCCGTGTTCATTGCGGGCAAGATCTACGACACGTTGTTGCGCTGGCAACGAGAAGGGCAGATCGACACAATGATGCTCTCCGTTCTCGACGAGAATGCCCGCCAATTCATGAACATTTCCGGCGGCTGCGAGCGCATCAAGAACAGCCCGATTGCCATCTCGTACCGGGCATTTATGCGTCAGGGCATTTTTATCAACCTGTTAGTCTTGCCCTGGTACCTCTCACAGCAGTTTTCCATGTGCTGGTGCTTGCCACTTATTTTGATCAGCACATACTTCTTGATTGGCATCGAACTGATCGCCGAAGATATTGAAGATCCCTTCGGCTACGATGGCGACGACCTGCCGCTCGATAATCTGTGCGCCACAATTAAAGACACCGTCAGTCATATATTGCCGGTGCAGGAAGATTTGCGGTTTACGCAATCGGTGACGCTGCCTAAATTTGATTTGCTCAAACAACCCTAAGCATGAGTGAGCTGATTTGGCGGCACGGGGCCGCACCGTATCAGGTGGCGGTTATCCATGGCGGACCAGGTGCGCCTGGTTCGGCTGGACTTCTGGCCCGTGAACTCTCCAAACATCGGGGCATTCTGGAGCCCTGGCAATCGGCGCTTACTGTCGACGGACAGGTCGAAGAACTGTGCGCGCAGCTGAACAATATGGCGGCACCACCGGTAGTGTTGATCGGTTGGTCCTGGGGTGCCATGCTTGCTCTCTTTTTTGTAGCCAAATACCCCCAGATGGTTAGCAAATTGATCCTGGTCGGCAGCGGACCTTTCGACGAGCAGTATGCTGCCATAATCCGCGACGTCCGGATGTCTCGTTTGACTGACGAGCAACGGGCGGAAGCGGACAAAATTACTATCGAACTGGCCGACGAAAAAAGTGAACGTAAGGATGAGTTGTTGGCTCGCATGGGCGATCTGTTTACTCGCACCGATGACTTTGAACCGGTGGACATGCAGGATGAGCGTATGCAGTGCGACTATGCAGTACATCGCGGTGTCTGGGATGACGCCAGGGCGCGCCGCGAACGCGGAGACTTTCTGCAAATCATTCGCGGACTGCAATGTCCCGTGGTCGCCTTGCATGGTGACTACGATTCGCATCCGGCAGACGGTGTCGCCAAGCCGTTGTCCGCCCTATCCAATTTCCGCTTTCACTTGCTGAAAAACTGCGGGCACAGACCGTGGGTCGAGCGTCAGGCGCGCGACGAATTTTTCCGCATCGTTGGACAGGAGCTGGATGAAGTCTTGCCGCCCATTCAGGATGATGCGCTGGCTATCTAATCTTTAGAGTCATCACCGAACTGATCGAACAACTCGCTGAGGGTGCCGCTGGCTATGCCGTTCAGACCAGCTTTGCCCGCCGATGCCAGAGTTTCAAGTGCTCCGGCAGGTCCCCGTCCCGCCGCGATCGAGCGATTTCTTGCACGATGGTTCTCTCGGCGGCGTTGCCGAAAAATCCTGTGTCCCCGGCGAATTTGTTGATGCCTGTGCCGGCTTGCATCGTGAACATGCGCATGCCGCTACTGACGCCCTTGTCCACCCAGAAATTGCCGCCCGCTGGAACCGGCTGCATGGCGCTCAGCGCTGCTGCTTTGATGCCTGTTTTGAGAAACGGTGCGGTGCCCGGATATGCCTCGGCGAACCCGGCTAAACCGCGATTGACACCGGCGGAAAGCAGGGCTGTATCCAGCGCTACGCCGCCAGCCACGCCGACTTTGAAGAGGGTGCTGTCATGCTTTGCCGGGTCGACAATCTCCAGTTGCGGCAGGTCGACCGGACTGATGTGGTTGAAGAGCTGCGTGATGCCATCGACAGGCATTTCGATGGCGCCATAAAAGACACCCTGTCCCAATTCGGACAGACCATGCAGTACTTCCTTGGCACTCGGGAGTTCTAAAGACATTTAGTAAAAGGTGGGTTGCGAGCTGATGACTGTATATATCGCTGACGGCTCATTTCTGGACAGCGAGCCGCCGGGTGCTCCCGGCTGTCTCCTGGGTCGAGCCCAGTGTTCCTCCCAGTGTCGCCATCGCGGCTGCCTAATATGCTGAGGCAAAGTTGAAATCACCGGAGTGACAGAGGAAGTACCATGCATAGCTCAACAGACCGCAGCACCGACCGCCCCGACAATAAAGGCGCCATAGAGCGACTGGAACGGTTGTTTCTCCTTGATGATGCACCGCCGGCGCGGCCGGCTGAAACTGCACAGCCGCCTGCCAATTCATTCTGGGTGGGAGTTGGAATCACATCGATCCTGGCGATGTCCATTTATTTAGTAGGTCAGAAAGCGCCCGAGATCGAGAAAGTCTGGAAGCAGGCCACGGCATCAGTCTCCAGCACAGTGCAGACGGTGATGCCGCCACAAGTCACGAACGGACTGTCGGCAACGCGCACAACTTTAACCGGTGTCGTCGACCCCGAGTCCATGACGGCTGCCTACTATTTGTCGACCATTTTGAAAAACAGCAGTTCTACAAATCAGGAAGCACAGATGCGCATCACGTTGCCGGCCGGCGCGGCGGTGACGCGCGCTACTCTCTGGATCAATGGGCAGGCGCAGGAAGCTGCGTTCACGGATCGCAATTCAGCGCAACAGGCGTTCGACTGGGTCGTGCAGGGCAGACGCGACCCGCTGCTGGTTAAACAAATCGATGCGCGCACCGTTGAGGTAATCGGCAACCCGGTTATGCCGGGCGGCGATGGCATGAAGATCCGCGTCGGCATCACAGCACCGTTGCGCCTGATGAGCACAGGCGAAGTATCTGCCGAACTGCCCCAAATCGAATCTCGCAACTTCGCCGACGGTTCTTATGACGTCCACCTCGAGTCGGGTAACGCGATCATAAGCGAGGGCGCCGATGTCGCGCGCAGCGGCCACAGCAATGTACTGAGGCTGCACAAACAATCTGTGCGCGCCGATATTCCACAGCTGATCTTTGCGCGCCATATGGGTCCCACTACTTTTGCCACCCGGGCCACACACTCTCTGAATGGCGGCTACATAGTTGCCACCATGAACAGCGATACCCAGACGCACGAAACCAGACTATCACTGCGCAAGCAATCACAAAAACCCGGCGCCGATATACCGGTTATCAACTCAAAAGATGCTGCGGCTCGCCTTTCCACGCTCTGGGCCAAAGGCGAGATTGAGCAGTTTACGCAAGAGGGCGATCAAGGCAGCGCCGTTGCTCTCGCTCATGTTTACCGCGTGGTTTCGCCTGTCAGTTCAGCTGTCGTGCTCGAGCAACAAAGCGATTACGATCGATTTGGCTTAAATCGCAACCAGTGGGAGTCTCTGGGCGCCAACAAGCATAGTGTCTCATCCCGACGCTCCGCCGGGGACAAGAATATTGTGCGACCGGCGATGGAAGCCCCGATGCCCACCGCCAGTCCGGCGCCAGCCTCGCGGGCGACACAGATCACAGACATAGAATTTGCGCCGCAGTCCATGCCGGGCGGAAGCGGGCAAGGCTTTATGTCTGAGCAGGGTGCCGCAGACGATAGTATCGCCCAGGCGCCGGTGCCGATGCTTAAGGGTGCCACCAATGGCAGTGTCGGACCGGCGGCGGCGGCGCCGGCTCCGGACGGTAATGCCACGCAAATCAGTGGGGTCGACGTGGCCGGTACGGTTCGTGTCGCAGCCCAGAGTCCTGCGACCGTATTTGGCGGGTTATTGATCGCCGGTTTGCTCGGCGTGCTCGGCTATGCACCGGCGGCGATACTGGCAGTGCGCGGCACGAGACGTTTCCTGCGCAGGCAGGCGGGAGCGGAAAAACTGCTGCTCCTCTGCGCCGGTTGGCTCGTGCTGGCAACCTTTTTGCCTCTGGCAAGTCAAATTCTGGCAGCTGCCATGGCAGTTATCTTGCTTGCTCGCAAACGCAGGTAGCGCTCCAGCAGAACGCGTTCAGCAGGCGCGCAGGCAGAGAGCGTTAGCGGACAGCAACAACGCAGTGCTAAACATCCGTTGACGCGGAAGGTGACCGATCGATTTCGATCGGTCACCACCTTTTCCATCCACGTTAATAAAGGGTTTGCCCAGCGTTTGGGGGGGCCGCCGGGCAGCGGTTTTGGGCTTAAACTCAGGCAGTTACTTCGCGTGGTCCTTTCAGGTCCCCTTTCCACACGGCTGCGAATCCGTATTTATTGCCACCAGTCAGGTTGGCGTTGACTTTGTTGCGATCCCAGGTTGTTGTTGTTGGATCTGCCGGGTCGGCGACGACATAGCCTCCCTGGCTATCTCTGCCGATGATGTATACGAAATGGTTGGGCGCGTTGAGAATTACTCCTTTTCCTTCCTGCAAAGCCCGATCGAGGTCGGCGATGTTGGTGTCACTTGTATGGTCTTCGGCTTGTAGACCGTGTTGACGCGCCCACTCGGCCATTTGCTTCGGCACTCCTGGGAACTGTCCGGCAGATCTTGTCGACTTGCCGCCGCTTTGCGGAATCACTTCATTGATCAGTTGTTGGCGGTTGGCTTCTGTGGGTGCCATCACACCCCAGTCGGCCAGCGCGTTGAGAAACGAGGTCGGTCCGCAAGCGAACCAATCTCTTCCATTTGGTGCATCCTTTTCTTGTGAGATGTAGAAACTGGATCGAACAGCTTTGAGACGTGCAGGTTCTTGCTTTCCTGCTTTGATCAAATCCTGGGTACTGACACCGCGGTCGATCGATGCTACTTGCGTCGGTGGGGCAGTGGTGCCGTCGCCGATCACTCTCTGTTTGGTGTTGTCTGCGACAGGCGGATTTGGTGCCGGTTGTACTTCCGTACGTGCGACCGGGGGAGTTGGTGCTCCTTTTGTGCTGGTTTCGTAGTTGGCGGGAGTAAAAACGATCGTTGACGGCTCAGGTCCTCCGGGACGACGTTCAAAAGTAGCCGAGACTGCTTTTGCGTTTTCCGGTATCAATCCGCATTGAAGATAAGCTTCAACGTCAGGATTTACACACGTTTCGTGACGTGCAGAAAGTTGCGTACCTTCGACCACGGGGGTGGCTCCAGTAGATACTTGCGGGGCGATAGATAGAGCGGGGCAATTGAGCGAGGATCAGAATACACGGCACCCGCCCGTGTGTTAATACGTGTTTTTCCCATGACCTACCTGGCAGGTAAGTTTTTGCGCATGTAGTAAATCGCCTCTGCCACAGTCATGATGCGCCCTGCGGTCAAATCCTGCTCTTTTACGACCTGCAGAATTAATCCCAAAACACCGCGCTGCAATCCATTTAGTGGATGGTCGGAATTGGCTGCTTTGGGCGGATTGGTCCACGGGCGGGCGGTAATGCTGGGCCACTCCGCTGAACCACGGGGGCTGTTGCGGTTGAGTGCCGCGAGGAAATCCGGTGCGGTGGCGTCGCGCGCGGTGAGACTGCCAAGGTTCCATTTCATCGACATGGTCTTAAGGACCGAGTTGTGATTCACCGGCGCGGTGACGATGGTGCCCGGTTCAGTCCATGCCGAGACGATTACCGTAGGTACGCGCACCCCCAGCCGGTCGAAGCGGAAATCCATCTGTCCGGTGCCTGCCGACGCATCGGGGGGCACCGCGGGCGGTGGAGGCACGTGATCGTAACAACCTCCATGTTCATCATAGGTGATGATCAAGACGGTGTTCTGAAAGTTGCTTCCTCCGGCGCTATTGGACGTACGGATTGCATCATAGATGTTGTTGATCAGCTGCTCTCCCGCCAGGACGGAAGAGTTGAGCACGTGTCCCTGCAAAACCGCCGGCGGATGCTGGTCATTGTGGTTGTAAAACATGCGCGGCTCGATAAAAGAATAGCTGGGCAGATTGCCTGCCGCAACATCCTCGTAGAACTGATCCATTATGTGGAAGTTGGTGGGCACGTAGGTTTTCAGACGCGGAAAATGGATAGCCGCAGTGACCGGAAAGACATCTTCCTTGTCGTAATAAACTTTCCAGCTTACTTTAGCGGCCTTCATGCGGTCGAAGACCGTCTCGGCATCGTTGCCTTTCACCCAGTCAGAATAGGGTGCATTGATCACCAGATTAGTCGAAGATGCCGCATGGAAGAAGGAGCGATTGCAAAAGGTCTGGCTCGGCACGCTGCAAAACCAGTGGTCGAATACGGCAAACTGCCTGGCAAGCGTGCTGAGGACAGGCACCGAATCTGGTGCAAAACAACCCATGATTACTTTGTATTCGTCGTACAGAGGACGGCGGCCGTAAGTTGCCTGGAAGTTATTGATATAGTCGGTAACGAAACCATCCATAGAGGGCGCGGCTGCAGCGGTGGAGGCGGCGGATGGCGGCAGGTTATAGGGCGCCGCCATTTGCAATGCGGCCAGCAACCGATTGGTCTCCGGCAGGACAGTGTTGTAGAGCTGCGTGTTGACGTGAGGAAACTCTTCGCCCGGGTCGGGATTCGGGTGGTCCATGACTTCGGTGATCCCGACCGGCACCACTTTGCGCGTATCGAACTGATCGGCGCCGACGGGAATCGGGTTGCTCAGATTACGATTGGCTACACCCTCGAATGGACCATCGTTGTACAGATAACCGAGCATGTTGTCGAACGAACGATTCTCAAGCATCAGAACCACCACGTGATCGAACTTTTTCAGCCGATCATCGGTTTTTTCACGACGCTCCCGGGCTTCCGCCGGTTGGCTGTTGCTCAAAGCTGCGAGAGCGCCGGCTAGCTTTATGAAGGTTCTTCGAGAATACTTAGACATCGGTCGCAGTTTAACATGAGGGAATAACCTGTATGGATACGACTAAGAGTCATGAAATGCACACGGTGCGCACCGTGCAGCAATTGCGGACGGCGGTCGCGTCTGGTTCTCTTAGAAACACCGTCATTATCGGACTGGACCTGACTCACGAGAAAATCCCGGACGACCTCGACTTGCAGGGTGCGGTGTTTCTTGGATGCATGTTTGAAAGTCTTGCTGACGAGTGCGGCGCTCGTGCTCGCGGTGCTCTGATCTTTTCTCACTTTCGGGACTTGCCTTACGATCCCTATCGCGGCGATCTGTACACTCCCGATGAGTTGATGTCCGGCTATTGCGCAGGGCAGAAGTCATCGCTTGACGAACGCATTTATCAGCACTTTGTCGATGCCGGCGGACACGACCCGAACATTACAGAGGCGCTCGCTCAGCGCATTCATGATTACTCGATCGATCGAGCGATCAAAAATCTGCTGGGCTTTGACGAGAAGACAGGCATGCCGCGGCGGCGGGCAGTCGGTTTCATGGGTGGACACGCTATGCGACGCGATGATCCCTATTATCGACAGACCGCCATATTGGCCAGATTGGTTACCAGGGCTGGCTATTTCGTCGTCAGTGGCGGTGGTCCCGGGATTATGGAAGCCGCCAACCTGGGAGCTTACATGAGTAATGAAGAGGAGAGCGCGCTTGATGATGCCATCAGGACGCTCAGTCGCGTGCCGTTCTTCAAAATGCCTGACGGTGGTATCGATCCAGGTTCTATCGAAACCTCTCTGGAGGTGTTGGAGCGGTATCCCAGCGGTGCCGACAGTCTCTCTATTCCGACCTGGTTTTATGGTCACGAGCCGGTAAATCTGTTCGGACGGTATGTCGGCAAGTATTTCAGCAACAGCATTCGCGAAGATGGATTGCTTGCGATCTCCGTTCACGGAATTATCTATGCACCGGGCGGCGCCTGTACGATTCAAGAAGTGTTCACAGATGCAGCGCAGAACCATTACGGCACATTTGACTGGATGAGCCCGATGATTTTTCTGGGCACCGGCCATTATCTGCAATCGCAGGTCTATTCTTGTTTGACTCAACAGGCTGCCGGTAATGTTTATGCGCAGCTGATCACCATCTCCGACGATGTGCAGAAGCTGCTCGACTTCCTGCGCAGTCATCCGCCCATTCCCACAGCCAAAAATCCTCTGGCGGCCGGCTAATTCAGGACTCTTTCTCTTTCGGCGGCATCGTCCGTGGTGGCTGATGCCGACTCTCGCCACCGCTATTGGTGTTGACGTGGTGTTTGCCGCGAATTTCTCTGGCTCGCACCAGCAGTCGGTTCACCTGGCGCAGGTGACTGGGGCTGTCATCGAGAACGCCGGCCCAGTTTTCCAGCACATCCGCAATATAAGGATGCTTCGGACCATAGACCTTCTCCAGCTTCGGCAAGAGGTCCTCGTACAAAGCGGATGCTTCTTCATACTTTTTTGCGGACTGATAGACGGCGGAAAGCTTATAAACGGTTTCTAGAAAGCGGGGGCTGTCGGCGTCCAGATTTTTCTCTTCGATAGCCAGGGCTCGTTTGAGCGCCGCTTCCGCTTCCGGCAGCCGGTCCATGTTTTTGTACATGGTCCCCAGATCTTGCAGGCGCTCCGCGGTGCTGGCGTGTTCGGGACCGCGCGACTTGGTGCACAGTTCTATCGCTCGTTTGTAGACCGGTTCTGCTTTTTCGTAATCGTTTTTTTGCAGCAAGAAGTCGGCGTAATTGTCCAGGGCGTCGCAGAGTGTGGCGGCGTGGTGCTCCGGGTCGCGATCAAGCAATTTGATGGCGTCTGTGTAATTGACTTCGGCGGCGTCAAACTCGTACAACGCTTTGTTGACGGCGCCCAGAGCGTTAAGCGTCATAGCTCGATCTTCCAGCGAAACATTCGGATCCTGGCGCTCAATCTCCAGGGCTTCTTCGATTACGCGTCTGGCGTCGTCGAGGCGGCCGAGCTTTTTATAGAACATGGACAGGTTGTTGAGCACATCCAGTGCGCCGCCTTGATCGTCGGATTTTTCGTAGATGCTCAAGCATTGCTCGAACATCTTTTCGGCTTCCTCATCTTTGCCCAGTTTTTGATAGACTTCGGCGAGGTTGTTGGCGGCAATCGCTACGTGCGGGTGTCTATCGCCGAGCACCGCCAGACGGATGTCGTAGGCGCTTTTTGCATAAGTTTCCGCTTCGGCGAATTTATCCTGCTCGTACGCGATTGTCGCCAACGCACTGTAAATGGTGGCTACAGTTTCATCCTGTTCTCCATGTAATCGCGTGGCGATTTTCAAGGCATCAAGGAGGTCGCTGCGTGCTCCCACGAGGTCGCCGGAATCCAATCTGACTTTGGCTAGAGAAGTCTTGCTGTCTGCTAGCTGTTGAAGAACAGTGAGGGTGCGTTTTTGGTCGCCCGGTTCGATGTGATTGAGTTCCATCCCGGCTAATTTGCCTGAGAGGTCGAACTCCTTCAAAGCCCGGGCCGTGTCCTTTTTCTGCAGGGCTTTCTGACCGGCATTGAAATGCTCGCGCCAGGCATCTTGCTGCGTGGTGCAGGCCGTCAAGCACAAGATGCAAGTCCACATAACTAGGGTTTTGGGAGCTGCCATTTACGCCGGAGGTGAGGGTTCACCCCTATTGTAATCGGTTTGGCGGACCCGCACTGCTCAGGTTACTTGCCGCCGAACCACTTACGGAATTTGGCGTCCGCGACTACTGAAATTGGGGAGATGACAAGTTCGAGTGATGCGGTGATTGGATTCTCTTGAAAGTGCTTCTTCACATCGGAGGGCGTGCTCACCACTTCCGACGCCACCTTCGCTCCTACTGGTCCTGCTACGGCTCCGCCTACTGCCGGCGCCACTTTCTCCGCGGCTTGAGCGGCCTTTGTAAGGGCATCGATGGCACCAAATGCAATGGCACCGCCTACGACTGCGTTCTCAGCGGCCCGCACTACGGGAGGCATCATCGCTTTTCTGGCTGCGTCCAGCGCTGCGGCGCCGAGAATCGCTCCCACCTGCGCTGCCGTTTCTGCTGCGTTATTGTTGTTGCCTTTATCGTCTACATCTCTTATTGGTTCGCTCATTATGGGTCCATCCTCAGCTCGTATTAATGACAAACCGATTGCCCAGTTTGATTGCCTTCCCTGGCTGTCTATATTCCGCTGCGCAGATTGTTCGACAGCCAGAAGACACATTAACGAAAGTGTGCACAATTGTGCAGTTGGTCCGGTGCGGTAGTTGCATGCAATTCCCCAAAAGCAGCGTGCAGTAGGGCTCTCGTGCTTGCCCTACTGCACGCATTGCGCTGCTGACCGCGTCTTGCTCGCGTCGGCAGCACAGACTCTACTTACTTGCTGAAATACTTCCTCAGTTTTGCATCGACAACGATGGAAGGTATCCACAGTGTCCCTTCTATGATGCTTGTCACCGGGTTTTCCTTAACGTGCTTGAGCACGTCGTCCGGCGTTTCTGAAATTTCTTTGATCACTTTATTGGCGAGGTCTTTGATTTGTTTCTCCGTGCGTCCGGCTTCCCGTCCCAACGCCGCCGCACCAGTTATTACGGCGCCCTCAGCCAGCTTGCTGGCGGACACCGCCTGTCCCACCGCGCCAACTGCACCACTCACGACGCCGGCTCCGGCCATCGCCAGATCGTCGGTAGCCGACGGCGAACCGTTGCCGCTTTCCGGCGTCCAGCTGTGGATTGGCGAGAGCAAGCCCTGCAGCGATCTGGGACGGTTCTCCTCCGCCGGTGACATGTGGTGGCGCAGGTCGTTGAACAGATCTTTGAAAGAATTGGGAATGACACTCGGCAAGGTACCGGGCTTCAAGGCATCGAGAGCGTACCGGGTGGCGACGCCGGCCGCCACGCCGGCGGCGGGACTGAACGTCGACATCATTGCTTCTACGCCGGCGGCGGCGAAGATTTTCGCAGCCTCTTCCGCCTGTTTTGCCGATGTGCCGAGCGGTCCGCTGAGACTCTTTTCTTCGCTGCTGGTATCAATCTGTCGGTCACTCATGTGGTAATTACCTCAGTTTGCTTTGCCAAACCGATTACCCTTGAGTATGTCCGCCCACGAGACTATATGCAGACAGACAGATTTTTCGACACGAGAGAAAAAAGTTTCTCCGTCAGAGGTTAGCACCACAAGTGGTGCAATCTTCAGTTAAGGATCGGTGCCGGATCCGCATGCGGTTTTTTCGGTTCATCCGGCGCCGGCTGCTCGGGAATCGGGTCGCCCGGCAGTGGCGTTGGGCGCGGCACGGGATCAGGCACGGGTATTTGCGGGCGGCGAATATCCGGTTCTTCTTCCGGCATCGGCGGCTGATCGGGAATCGGCTGAGCCGGGTTGATTGACGGGTCGTTGTTTGCGGACATAGCGTATTACCTCCTGTCTTGCGTGTTGTGACGCAAGCCGGCAGGTTCGGTGCCCGCAACTGTTGAGCTTTGCAGGCGCTATTTCTTGCTCATGACCGTGATCAATTCCTGCCCTTTGCGCTCGGGAATGGAATTGTGCGGCTCGTACACGAGATCAAAATTGAATTTCTTGTCGAACAGATCATATAGATCGGTTTTCGCCAGACCGAAGGGGGGACCCGCGGCCGTATCAGGCAAAATCCACCAGAGCCCGATATGTTTGCCCGTCGGCTTCAGCAGGTCGTGAATTGTGAAAACATAGGTTCGTCGTCTCGACGGATGCAGCCCGCTGAAAACACAGTGCTCGAAGATATAGTCGTAGTACTGGTCGTACTCGTGAATTTCGAAAAAGTCGCGTTCGAGAAGATAGCCTGTCGTGCCGTTGACTCCAGCTTTGGAAAACAACTCGTGCGTGCGTTGAATCGCAGATTTGGCGAAGTCGACGCCGGTCACCTCGAAGCCTGCCTCAATGAAAGGCATGCAATCAAAGCCACTGCCGCAGCCGAGAACCAGAATCCGACCCGGCGGCTTCGGCGCGTAGGGCGTCTGCATAAATGCCACCAGGGGCGGTGCGGGGCGATTTAACTCCCAGGGAGTCCGCTTTGTCTGGTAGAGGTTTTCCCAGAATTCAGCGTCGTCCACGGTCGGACTGTTCTTCGTGTTAAGCTGCGATTGGCTCATGGCTATGACTAGTCAAGGAAAGGGTTATTCAGCGGGAGCGTGGCGGAGGCGATTCTTGAACTGCCTAGATTTATTGTGCCACTTAGCGCCCAAAGTATAGCCTCTCCGGCAAAACAACTTCAAAGAGCCAGATGATGCAGGAGGCGGTCCAAAAACGCCCGCTGGTCGGGGTGTAGCAGGCTGCGAGCCAGGTCCATGCCCACAAATTCCGACTTATCGACCTCCCAGGAGGCGCAGCGCGGCTGGGCGTCCTCCGGAGCCTTGCCCACGAAGCAATGAATGCGCTTGCGGCTCTTCTTATAGTCGACATAGCCTAATGGCTGCAACGAACCGGCAACGATTCCCGCCTCCTCGTAGGTTTCGCGGCGCGCGGCATCTTCCATGGTCTCGCCGGGCTCCGGAAGTCCCTTTGGGATGCTCCAGGGCGACTTCTTGTTATAGTTGCCGGATGGATGGACCAGTAGTACTTCCAAGTCGTTGCCGGCCTGGCGGTATAGAAGCGTGCCAGCTGTTTCCTTCATCTGCGCCTGTTGTTGCCGTCGTCCAAAAATTCCAAAATTGTAGCAAACGGCCGGCGGACCATAACAGTGCCCGGTGGTTGTGCCGGGCGGCGTTTACATTGCCACCTTATTTAGTGGCGCTGCGGATATTCCGGAGTTAGACCAGGTGTAGCAGGATTGCCATAGCTAGTCCGGATGAGCAGACCAGCAAGACATAGACCACAGCCATGAGAGTTGTATGCAAGACGGCGGCGCGACGCGCGTGGCGGCGGGCTGCTGCGAAGCGCTCGCTGTTGGGATCTACTTTGGGTAGCCGCTCACGAGTGCTGCTGATGGCGCGCCAGTTATCGACGTTCGACCTGGCGCGTCTGATTTCTGCTTCCTCACGTTCGAGGCGCTGTTGGAAGGGGCTGAGTATCTTGAATTCGCTGCCTATTTCCGGGTCGTAGAGGGAGAGAGGATCGAATTTTTCGTGTGCAAGAGTGGCTGACATGATGTTCACCTCAGTCAGAAGGTCGCCAATTCGTCGCACGCGGGCCAGCATCCGCGAGACGGAAGCGACAGGGTTGTCAATTGCGTAGTAAGAGAGGACTAGGGCATGAAAACTCGATAATGGGGCAAAGTTTCTGGAATGTCAAGCCTTTTTAATCGAAGCCGCAGTAGTCCCGCCTGCCGTCCGGCCGGTGTGAATGGCACCGCTGGCGGTGCTGCTTTATAGTCCCATGAAGTCTGGTCCGCTGCCTTGCTCGGTGGGCTTGACGCGCAGATTCACTTCCGGACAGACGATTTCGCAGGTGCGGCAGTGGATGCAGTTCTCGAGCGACATGCCGTGTTTCTTCAAGTCGCCCAGAATGTCCACGCGGTGCACTTCGGCCGTGCAATCTGCAACGCAGGGTACGTCTTTTTTCAGCCCGTCGTACTTGCGAATGCAAGCCACGCAGACATCCGCATTGAACTCGTCAATGTGCTTGTTGCCTTCGTGATATTTGGTTGATGCATAGAAAACGGCATCCGGGCGTGAGTAGATGGTTGCTTTGTCATAGGGCGGCTCATCGTACTTGGGCGGCACCCAACTGGGCACGATGTGTTTGTAATCAGGCTCATAACGGATTGCGCCGATATCTTTGCCTTTTTCCATCAAGCCCAGGGCTCGAATACCATCGCCGGCTGCCTGGAAAGGATTGGGAAATCCGGCTTTCAGTACGCCCAAGAGTGGGGCGCCGGAATCGACGCCGCGCGCGACTTTAGGCAGGTATTGCTCCAAAAGTCGTGGATTCTCCATGAAGGTCCAGCGGAAATAGCGGTCTTTGTAAGACTCTTGAATGACGAAACTATCACGCAGCCGTTTCTCATACGGCGCCAGCGCGGCTTCGCTGTAGTCCTCTTTCTGGAGCGCATCCCAGAATACTTCGGCAGCGATGCGACCGCATTCCATGGCACGGTCGATGCCGGCCAGGTTCTTCACGTTGAGGACGCCCAGAGCGTCGCCCATGAGCACCGCGCCAGGTACGCAGAACTTCTTGGGCAGGCTGAAATAGCCTCCCTCAGGCAAGAGTGCGGCGCCGTACTTGAGCAGTTTGCCGCCATGCAACAACTTCTGCAGCCAGGGATGTTTTTTGTACTCCTGCAGTTTCATCTGCGGGTTGAGGTTGGGATCTTTGCTGTCCAGGCTGATGACCATACCGATGGTCAGCTTCTTGTCCTTCATGCCGTAGACGAAGCCACCACCGAAGGTGCCATCCAGAAGAGGCCAACCGAGAGTGTGCCAGACTTTGCCGGCGTAGTCCTCGGTGACCTGCCAGGTTTCTTTAACGCCGACAGACCAGATTTGCGGGTTGTCGCGCAGTTTGAAATGGTCGATCACATCACGTGAGATGAAGCCCTTGTCACCAAATGCGGTGAACTTCGAATAGACGTAATCTTCTTCGCTTTTCGCGTCTTCAGTGACTTTGACGCCGGCAACACGCCCATCTTCGAAGACGACGCCGTGGGCGGAGAAGCCGGTAAACAGGTCGATGGCGACGTTCGGTACTTCCTTGGCTTTCTCTTGAACTTGCTTGGCCATCCAGGAAACGACGTAGCTGAGCGTCAGGACCAGATAGCCGGTCTTGTCGAATGTCTTCGGGTAGAGCTTGGGCGGAATGTCCCATTTCTCTTGCATGCCGAGCACCGAAAAGTTGCTTTCGTTGCAAACGGCTTCGATGGGAAAATTCAGTTCTTTGTAGTTGGGCCAGACCTTCTCCAGCACACCGGGGTGCGAAACGGCGCCGCTCACTACGTGGCTGCCGAACTCTTTACCCTTCTCGAGAATAGCTATCGACAGCGGTTTTTCGCTGCCTTTGGCCAGTTCCAGAAAACGGTATGCCAGCGTGAGATTGGAGGGGCTGCCACCAACGAGAAGAAGATCGTACTCAATGCGATCCGACAACTGCCTGTACCTCTTGACCTTTACTCTTTGCTTGCGCCTTGAACTGTTTGATCAGCTCCGGCACGATCTGATAGACATCGCCGACGATGCCATGATGGGCGAACTTGAAGATCGGCGCATCAGGGTCCTTATTTATAGCAATGATCAGTCCGGACTTCGACATGCCCACCCGGTGCTGAATCGCGCCTGAAATGCCGCAGGCGATATACAACTTGGGTCTGACGGTCTTACCCGTTTGACCGACTTGATGCTCGTAAGGTATCCATCCCAGATCTACAACTTTGCGCGAGGCGCCGATTGCAGAGTTTTCGAAGCAAGCCGCCAGATCGCGCAGCAGCGCAAATCCATCGGCAGTCTGCATGCCATAACCGCCCGCCACAATCACGTCGGCATCAGTCAACTTCATGGCCGAAGCTACTTCGCGCACCACGTCGGCAACGATCAATCGATAATCTTCCGGTTTCAGATTGACCGGCACGTTAATGATTTCGCCTTTGCGCGACGGATCCGCTTTCAGCGGAATCATGACGCCCGGGCGCGTGGTGGCCATCTGCGGGTTTTTCCACGGTCCGAGAATACGCGCTTTCAAACTTTCGCCGAAAGACGGACGAATGGCGTAGAGGCAGTCCGGATAAAGACCCAGCTTGGAAGGGTCGACTTTGCTCTTGTGCTCGTAGGGTCCGATATCCAACTCGGTGCAATCGGCGGTCAGTCCGGTTTCGAAGTGTGCAGCAATGCGTGGTGCTAAGTCGCGACCGGTGGTTGTAGAACCGAGCAGCGCCACGTGCGGCGGCTCCGGCAACGACTCGAGAAAATCGCAGATGACGCGGCGGTAGGGCAGCGTGCGGTACATGTGCAGCTCAGGATGATCAGCAACGTACACCTTGTGTGCGCCGTGATGAATCAGCTTTTGTGGCATGTCGCCCAGGTTGTGACCGAGCACAATGCAGAGAACTTGCGTCTCCAACTTTTGCGTGAGCAAAGTGGCTGCGCCCAGAAGTTCCAGCGTCACAGGCTGCAATTCGCCCATGATGTGTTCGGCGACCACCAGTACATTGCCGCGTGGCGTTTCGTGAATCGGCAGAGCCGTCTGCTCGCCGGTAGTCTTGGGGGTGGCGCCAGCAGCGCCTTCCGCCGGTTTCTTCTCTTCGGTCATGGTGCCACGAATTCCTTGACGTTGCAGTTGTTGACCAGTTGCTTGACGCATTCGTCAGGCGCGAGGCCTTCGTACATCTTGCAGTTGCCGCCGATTTCACCGACTTTGTCCGTGTGGGCAACGATGGTGGGCGAGCCTTTCAGACCGCAGCGGTCGGAGTCTGCCCCGACAGTGTCCAGGTTGACGGTGGTGATGATTTGATTCAACTCTTCCGGATGACGCTGCAGGTACTGCACGCGCCAGGCGCCACGAAACGACTTGTATTCCAGCGGATGGTAGGAGTTGGCGACGGTTATCAAAACCGGTGTCTCAACCGAGACATGCTGAATGCCGCCTTCGATAATGCGGCGCGCTTTGACGCGGTCGTCCTCGATTTTGAAATCTTCGCAATAGGTGACTTGCGGCAAGCCCAATCGCTCGGCGATTTGTGGTCCAACCTGAGCCGTATCGCCGTCGGTGGTTTGCAGTCCGCAGAAGATCAGGTCGTACCGCCCCGCCCACTGAATAGTCTTGTGAAGCGCGTAGGCAGTTGCCAGCGTATCCGAGGCGGCCAGGCGCTTGTCGGAAAGGAGAACGCCGCGGTCGACGCCATGTTCGATGCCTTCCAGCAAAACTTCCACCGCCGGGGGCGGTCCCATTGAAATGCAGGTTACCCTGCCGCCGTAGGCTTTCTTGGTGAAGAGTGCGGCTTGCAGCGCATAACGGTCGAACGGATTGAGCATCCGCTTCGCTTTAGCGCGGTCGATGGTGCCGTCCGGGTTGATACCAGCTTTGGAACCCTGGTCGGGCACCTGTTTGACGAGGACGAAAATATCGTACGGGCCAGGCATTTAGGACACCTATGAGATTCACCTAGAAATTCTAGCTAGATTAATAGGTATGGCCTGTCATTGTTAAAGATCTGCGCGCACTTTAAAACCGATTTTTGCAACACACGGCGGCGGCACAGCCCTACGCATGCGTTCAGCTTCCGTGAGTCTGCAATAATGTGCGGCGTCTCAGTTAAAGACCCAGGCATCTAAAGGTCTGAGCGGACGCCTTTGAAGGAGGTTCTGTATGCGCTTGAAGAATTTGCTCGCACCGGTGTCCCTGGTTCTGGCCGGTACCCTGTTGCTTTCAAGCGGAGCGGCTTATGGGTCCGACGGAGTGTCGGCGGCGCAAGCCGGAGGCTTTTCGTCCAGGTCGGCGAGCAAAGCCGCCAGTCCGGAAGTCGATAGATTTGCCGAGATGGCTGACGCCTACTTTGAGGCGACTTTCAAATTTAGCCCCAGCTGGGCTACTGCCGCCGGCATACACACTTACGACGACCAGCTCAATACCCATTCGGCGAAGTCCATCGCCGACCGGATTGAAGAATTGAAGTCATTCAAAGGACAGTTTGAAGGACTGAAAAAGGACAAGCTTGATTTCGCCACTAGTTTAGATCGCGAATTGATTCTCTCGAACATCAATGCCTATCTGTTTGAGTTGGAAGAGGTGCCTGATTGGAAACGCAATCCGGATTCCTACAGTTCAGGCGCCAGCGAGAGTTTGTTTGGGCTGGTCAAAAGAGACTTCGCACCGATCAACCAGCGTTTGAAATCGGTGGTGGCAAGGGAGAAACAGATTCCTGAGCTTTTGGCTAACGGCAAGAAAAATCTCGAAAACCCGCCGCGAGTATTTACTGAAGTGGCGCTGGAACAGATGCCGGGCACCATCGAGTTTTTCGAAAAGACAGTACCGGAGGCGGTGGCAACCGCTGACGATCAGGCGCTGCTTGCCGAATTCAAAACCACGAATGCCAAATGCGTCGAGGCCCTCAAAGACTATCAGAACTTTTTGAAAACCGACTTGCTGCCTCGTTCTAAGGGCGACTACGCTCTGGGCAAAGCGCGCTATCGCAAGAAATTGCTGAACGACGAAATGGTCGATACCTCGATCGAAGTGTTGCTCATGCGTGGGCAGATCGAGTTAAAGCGGCTGCAAGAGGAGTTTGCCGCCACCGCCAAAGCTATCGATCCGAAAAAGACACCGGTTCAGGTGTTGAAAGAGATGAGTGCCGACCACCCGGCGCCGGATCAGCTGCTCGCCTCGACCCAGTCCGTATTAGCCAAGTTGCGCGCCGACTCGGCGGCGGTGGTGACCATTCCCAGCGGCGAAGAATTGAAAGTGGAAGAGACTCCACCGTTCTGGCGCGCTCTTTCCTTCGCATCCATGGATGCACCGGGACCGTTCGAAACAAAGGCTAAAGAGGCTTTCTACAACGTCACCTTGCCCGAAAAGTCGTGGACGCCGCAAAAAACCGAAGAGCACATGCGCGCCTTCTCGAAGATGGATGTGCTCAACACCTCGGTGCACGAAGCTTATCCCGGGCATTATGTGCAGGGGCTCTGGGTGCGGCAGGCGCCGTCTGCCACCCGCAAATTGATCTACTGCGGCTCCAACTCCGAAGGCTGGGCACATTACTGCGAAGAGATGATGGTGCCCTATGTATCGAAGGACGACAACAAGCTGAAACTGGCTATGCTGCAGGATGCGCTGCTGCGCGTCTGTCGCTACATTGTCGGCATCAAGATGCACACACAAGACATGACCATGGAAGAAGGCATCGCGTTTTTCGAGAAGGAAGGGTTTCAAGAACACGCCAATGCCGAACGCGAAACCAAGCGTGGCACTATGGATCCGACCTACTGTGTCTACACGCTGGGCAAGATGCAAATCAAAGCACTGCGTGATGACTACGAGAAAGCCAAGGGCAGCGCCTATTCATTGAAAGGGTTCCACGATGCCTTTCTCGGGCAGGGGCAGGTGCCGGTAAAGATTGTCCGGGATGCGTTGCTGGGCAACGGCACCGTCTCCAGTCAGAATTCGCTGGAAGCCTCGGACAAGAGCGGGAAGTAAGTCGCCGAAGATACCCCAGGATTTGCTCACAGTTGTAAACACCGAGTAATCAGGAACCTCGGTGGCGCCCGCCGTGTGACATAATTTTCGCTCCAGTCACTGCAGGAGCACGTAGCATGACCACTAAGGTTGAAGAGCAAATTAAGCAGACAGGTGATTTGCTCAAGGGCAAGAAAGGCATCATTCTCGGTGTGGCCAACGACCACAGCCTGGCCTGGTTCTGCGCGCAACAGCTTTATGCTCAAGGTGCACAGCTGGCATTCACCTATCAAGCCGAGCCGCTCGAGCGCCGCGTCAGACCGCTTGCCGAAAGCGTCGAATCGACCTTCATCGAGCAATGCGATCTCGGTGATGATGCGCAGATTGAGAAGACCTTCGCCAAATTGAAGGAAAAGTTCGGCACCATAGATTTCTTGATTCACGCAGTGGCTTTCGCCAACAAAGCAGAGCTGGAAGGGCATTTCATCGACACCAGCCGCGATGGATTTAAACTCGCGCTCGACGTCAGCGCCTATACATTTACTGCTGTCGCCCGCGCTGCCATGCCGCTTTTCGATCCTGAAAAAGGCGGCGCGCTCGTCACCCTCACCTATTACGGTGCCGAGAAAGTAATCCCCAACTACAACGTCATGGGTGTAGCAAAAGCTGCTCTGGAAGCCAGTGTCCGTTATCTGGCCGCCGACATCGGCGCCAAGAACATTCGCTGCAATGCCATTTCAGCAGGACCGGTGCGCACACTGGCCGCTATGGGCATCTCCGGGTTCCGCGACATGCTGAAGCTGGTGGCCGATAAGGCGCCATTGAAGCGTAACGTGGCTGCCGATGAAGTCGGCAAGACTGCTCTCTTTTTGGTCAGCGACCTCTCTTCTGGTATCACAGGCGAAACCATTCACGTCGACTGCGGCTACAGCGTCATGGGCATGTAAGGGCGCAGAAGTTTTTCCGACGGGCAGGGGGGTGATCCTCGCCTTGTGCATATCAACAAAAGTGTTGTTTCCAAGAGGTGTCGCCGAGGAAAGCCCCCGGACTGGTGCCGGGACGTTCGCTTGGCGCCTCCGGAAAATCAACACTTTTGTTTAAACGCACTAAGGCCGGCCGAGACACCCCCGGTTGGCGACTGTGGCGGACGGGCAGGTGCCCGAAAATCGCCAAAAAAAAGAGTGCCGTGCAAGCACTCTCTTTTTTGTTGGCAGCGCACTGGGAGGGGCTTCAGGCGCTTTCAGCTTCGACAACGTTTCGCATGGTTTGGAGTGCCAGCGAAGCGCTGCCGCAATATTTGATGAATTGGCGGGCCACGTCGCGGACAGTGTCCGGGTCTTTGAAGTTCGGCAAGAAACCGAACCGAGCCGCCTTGGAGATGGAAAGCAGGTAGCGGACGAACCTGAGACCTGGATCGGTCATATCTTCGCAGTCAGGTCCACCGGATCCTTCGCAGATTGTGCGCACAATAGAGTGTTCGGCGAGCGCGGCGAACATGCCATCGGCCGGCGCATCGACGATATTGGGGTTGAAGTTGAGATCGCCTTTATCAAAACCCATGCTGTGCTCCCAATTCTAAAGAAATTGTTGTCGTCATGAGTAGCGTAAGTCACTGGTAAAACACTTGGCAATTAAAGAACGTCTAAGACACGCCCTGACTTCCTCCCGACATGTCGCGGACTATATAGAAATTGCGGAATGGTGCGGCTCCAGGGGTGGTATCACGCCATATAAGAACGGCAACAAATCATCATTTCGGTTAACAATTGCTGGCATGTTATAGGCGTAATTCTCTTTGCAATTGTGAAAACCAAAGATTCAGAAAACGTTTTTTCCGGCATCTGGAGCCAGACCTGACACATGCCAGGCGAGCAATGAATGTAGAATGTGTGACCTATGAAATGCCTGATCAAAGAAAACCTGACAGTCAACGGACTTTCGCTTAAAGACAACATTCCGGCGCCGAAAGTGGGTTTCGGCGAGGTGCGCATTCGAGTGCTGGCCACCGCCGTTTGTGGCACGGACAAAAGCATATATACGAGTGAACGCAGCGAAGGCATCCGCCGCGAGATGCAGCGTTACTTGCCTGCGGACGACCAGTACCGACCGATAATCGTCGGGCACGAGTTCTGCGGTATCGTCGAAGAAGTCGGCGAGGGTGCGGTGCCCGGTCATCTGTCCGAAATTCCGCGCCACCTGTTGATTGAAAAAGGCGACTATGTGACTGCCGAGATGCATTTGTCGTGCGGGCACTGCACGCTCTGCCGCACCGGCAACGAACACATTTGCACCAGCGTGAAAGTGAAGGGTGTGCACCTGGATGGCTGTTTTGCACAGCACGTGGTGGTGCCCTATAAGAACGTCATTCTTCTGGGCAAAGGTGGAGACACCTCCGACATCCCGCCGCGCATCGGCGCCATGCTCGATGCTTTCGGCAATGCCGTGCACACCGTGGAAGAAGCTGCGGTCACCGGTAAGTCAGTTGCTATCCTCGGTGCCGGTCCGCTGGGACTGATGGCGGTTTTTCTCTGCCGCGCTTTCGGTGCCACCCGTATCTATATGACGGAAGCCGCCGACGTCGAGCGACGCTTCGAGCTTGCTACCGAATTTGGTGCCGACTACTGCATCGACGTCAACAAAGGTTCGGGGCAGTTGTACAAGTCGGTCGAGAAGTTCGAGACGGGCGCCAACGGTGTCGACGTAGTGCTGGAAATGTCCGGTTCGTTGCCTGCTTATGACGACGCCTTCAAGATTGTCCGCAACGGCGGTCAGGTGATATTGCTCGGCATCGCGCGCGAGCCGCTCAAGCATTTCGATATCGCCAACGGTGTGATCTGGAAAGGCGTGACGGTAAAAGGCATCTTCGGACGCAAGATGTTCGGCACGTGGGAAACCATGTTGCGCCTGATCCGGTCCGACCGGCTCGATCTGAAGAGCAAGCTGGACAAAGTGTTGGCGCCGCGGCTCTACCCGCTCGACGAATACAAGGATGCCTTCGAATCACTGATAGCCGGTCGCGAGATGAAACTGGTTTTCTCTCCCGATGGAGCCAACAACTGATCGCCGGGTGGCTTTCTTAAATAGAACGACAATCTAAGGAGTAGGACATGGTGGCTTCGACTAAAGAACACTTGAGCAAACTGTACTCCGACCTCGATCGCGAGTTGGAAAAGGCGAAGCAGGAGAAGACCTACAAGTACGAAGTGCCCGTCGAAGGCGAGCAGGGCGGAGTCGTGAAGGTCGCCGGCAAAGACTGTGTCATGCTGGCGTCCAACAATTATCTCGGTCTGGCCAATCACCCGAAAGTGCGCGAAGGTGCTCGCAAGGCGCTTGATACCTGGGGCTACGGCATGGCGTCTGTACGTTTCATTTGCGGAACGCAGCCTTTGCACCGCACCCTGGAAGAGAAGATCGCTGAGTTTCTTGGCACCGAAGATGCCATTTTGCACTCTTCATGCTTCGCAGCCAATGAGGCTTTCTTCACAGCCATGGTGGCCAGCGACCTTGGCTATACCGACTACCGTGATTGCATCTACAGCGATCAACTCAACCACGCCAGCATCATCGACGGTATCAGACTGGCGCGCATCGCCGTGAAAACGACCGACTTCAACGGTTACAAACACAACGCTCTGGACGAGCTGAAGCAGCACCTCAAAGAAAATGCCTCCAAGAACCATCGCGTGAAAATCATCGCCACCGACGGTGTGTTCAGCATGGAGGGCGACATGGCCAGGTTGCCAGAATTGATTGAAATCGCCAATGAGCATGATGCGTTGCTCTTCGTGGACGAATCGCATGCGACCGGCGCGCTGGGCGCCACTGGACGCGGAACGCCCGAGCAGCAAGGTGTGCACGGCAAAATCGATGTTATCTCCGGAACGCTGGGCAAAGCGCTGGGCGGCGCCTCCGGCGGTTTCATCGCCGCCAAGAAATCAGTCGTCGACTTCCTGCGTCAGAAATCGCGCCCTTATACTTTCTCAAATACGGTGCCGCCAGCGATCGTCGGCGGTTCGATTGCCGCGCTGGAACTTTTGCAAAGCGATCCGTCGCTCTGCGAACGACTGCACGAGAACACCGCTTATTTCCGCAAAGAGATCGTGCGCATCGGTTTCACGATTTTGGAAGGGGTGCACCCGATTGTGCCTGTCATGCTGGGCGAAGCTTCGACAGCTATGGACATGAGTTCTGAATTGCTGGAGCTGGGCGTGTATGTGCGCGGGCTCTGGTATCCGGTAGTGCCGAAAGGCGAAGCGCGCTTGCGTGTGCAGATCTCTGCGGCGCATACGCGCGAAGACCTGGACAAGAGTTTGCAAGCCTTCGAGAAGGCCGGCAAAAAGCTGGGAGTGCTCAATTAAAACTTAGTCGAGCTGGTTCGCGCTGCGTCGATTTGAGGAGGTTGGTAAATGGCGGTGACAAAAGTTGGCGCTGTGATCTGGACCTCGGAGTGCGTCGACGAAATGCTGGACTTCTATCGAGCACTGGGCATACCGCTGGAGACCGACACCCACGAGGAAGAGGGCGGTCCGACCCACTTCGAGGCAGACGTGGCGGGCGTGCACTTCGCCTTGTTTCCATCTAAAGCTCAGTCTGCGACAGCGACAACCGGCGCGACCATGGTGGGCCTTGAGGTGGACAATCTGGATGAGATCGTACGCGCTCTCGAGTCGCGAGGCGTTCGATTTAAGACGACACTGCAAGAAACGCCATGGGGTAAGCGCGTGGTGGTGTTCGATCCCGATGGACGCGCCGTCGAAATCTACCAGCCATAGGCGGTCTTCACGCCGAAGACTTCATTTACCGTTTGCTCGCCGCTCATTTCAGAGACGAATGATTCTGAGCACGCGAGCAAGACCGGATTGCGCGTCAGGATGGCAATTTGATAGTTTTCCAGTGCCAGGTGACTTTCTTCGTTGAGCACCTTCCACCGGCTTTCGAATCTTTTGTCGAGGTAGAGTTCCTTCAGTAATTTGCAAGACTCAGGACCGCCAGTCGCCATGACATAGGCGAGCAGGGCGCCTTTGGCAGCCGGTCCGATGAAACTGGGAGTTAGTGCTGCGGTAGCCAGAGTCGTCTGAATCACCTGCGAAGACATGCGTGTAAATTTGCTCTTGTGTCCATACTTATGGAGATGTTTGGTGATCTGATGGAGCACTTCATCGTTATCGAGTGCCGCCTCCAGTACCAGTTTGCGTTTGATCTGCCGCAGCTGTACGTCCCAGGCTCCCTGTGCGTAAACAGATTCAGGGACGACAATCTCTTTGCTCCAGGCAGCGAGAGTTTCTTTTGTGCGAGTTGCTTCCTGTTCGCCGACCAGCGATTTCAGTGACTGGAAGCCAGAGTCGACAGTCGCGGCGCCTTTTTCCGGGTCGCTCATCCCGAGTCCCATCGCCATTTGCATGACGCTTGATACGACCTTGATGTGTGTTTCGTCGACATGCTTTTGACGCGCGTACTCGGCTGCGGCGCGGCTCTTGACGCTGATCTTCTCGCCGGTCACCAGATTGGCGGCTTCGATAGAGGGACCGAAGCCGCGATAGGGAACTATATAATCCGCTGCATCTTTAGTTTGTGCCAGAGCGCGCTGCGACGCTTTTCGGTAGTGGAATACGGCTTTATCCAGCTGCTTCGCTTGGTCATCGTTGTCCAGAGCTGTCTCCAGCAGTCGCTCCACGGTGCGGGAGACCGGATTGCCACCATCGCTAGTATTGATGCTGGCGTCCAGTCGCGCTGGCTTCTGTGGATTGAGGAGCACCGGCGCAGTGCTCCTCAAAGTCTTGTTCAATGTGCTGCTGTCCAACGGCCCCGAGAACGGCAGGGACCAGCTCATAGAAGCCGGTGGCTCCGCAGGTTCTGCGATTTTTGCATTGATGGGAGTTTGGAATCCGATCAATACAGGATTCAATGAAGAAAGTTCCTCTTGCGCTCCGGCACCGGATACGGTGCCAGGCAGCAGCAGAGCGACGCAGGCGCCGGCGGACAATAAACGTGTGGTTGACTGGTTCACAGGAGGTTTCCGGGTTGTGCGAGCGGGTTTTGAGGTTCTCTTTGCATGTGCAGCTAAAGAGCAACTGCCGTCTCGTTTGAGTTATTGAGAACCGGTCTACCGTATCAGATTCCAAGCGAGTGAACTTTGAAGATGACCGCTTTAGAACTTAACTGATTCTATTGTCAAGATGGTTAACAACCTCCTTCCTGAGACTGCAATGCCTGCACCGGTTAGTAATTAGGGGCGGCCTTGCAGCCGCCCCACCCGCGCAAAGATTAGCTTTCTTTACTCCCGCCGCCGCCGCGCCAGGGAAGTGAATTACGGGGCTGTGCACAACTATGCCATTGGCAGCAGTCCTGGTCAGTACGTTGTTGTGCACTCTTGCGAGCGCCAGTACGCGATCTTCCGAATGAAGCTAATGGCGATTTATCCGGCACTATATATGGTGCTGAGCGCAGCTACCTGACGATGGTCGCCGTCCAGTCGCCGCCGTATTCGGTTTCGCCTTTCATCACCGGCCCGGCGGAACTATTCGTCACCTTGCCCTGAAATCTGAATTCGCGCGTCGCCGCAGCGCCCGTGCCTTTGAAGTATTTGCGAACCAGCGTGATTTTTGGATACGCGTACCAGCCCTTCTCGATCGTGAATTTCTCATTTGTATTCACGTCGATACCATGTCCGGTGACTCGATTGTTGTCCTGTTCGAGCCACATCTTCATCTTCACTTTTTTGAACTTGAACTCGTACTCGCCGTCGTAGCGTCCGCTTAAATGAGGCGCTTTGCCGTCTGGCGGACCTGCATCTTGAGGGGGATTTTCTTCGCGCGGGTTGCCGATCACGCCGGTCAGCGGCTGTTGCGCGGGCGGCGGCGCTGCTGATGACTTGGGAGGCGGCATGGCGCCCGGATCAGCCGGGGTAGCCACCCAGTCACCGGAGACAACTTTGCCGTCCGGACCCTGCGTCTGATAAGTCCCTTCTATCATCCAGCCGGTGTACTGGGGGTCTTGCAGCCACTTGAGTTCTCCGTCGTAAACAATCGGAGGACGGTCTGCCGAATACTGTTTTGAGAATCGAACGTGGGTGCCCTGCACTGTCCCTTCAGAAACTGCCCAGGGCGGCCCATTTTCGTCCTGTCCCTGTCCGGCCAGCTGGTCGCCTTGCTGGGCCAGCTCCATGTCGGCCGAGAGTTCTTGCTCGCCAAATTTGAACGACAGCTTCCAGACTCCCTGGATCTGCGGTGGTGCGCCGCCGGCTTGCTGTTGTGGAACGCCCCCGCCTGTGGTTGTGTTTCCGGCGCCGGCGGTTTGAGGGCCGCCGGTGCCACCATTTTTGCCCCCAAGACTGATCTTGGTGCAACCTGTAATCAGCGTCACGGCGCTGATTACCACGATGGCAAGAATTGGGCGACAGTAACGAGTCATGGTGTCACAAAATGGAGACGCACCACGACCCATGCTATCAGATTTAGTTGTGCCTTGGTATAGCTTTGCTAGACTTACTAGGACAGACAGAGGCAGGGCGGTAAGGTAGGTACATCGTGGCCATTCCAATGAACACGCAGGTCAGTGTTCTTCTTTTGAGCGGCGAAATTGTCGAGGGCGAAGTGGCGCAGGTCGATCAGGCCACTTACCTGTGTTTACGTCAACAGAAAGAAACTTTGTACGTACCTTGGACTGCCATCAAATGCGTGAAAGGTCCGGCTCTTCCTGAGCGCGGACTGCCAGGCGCTCTGCGCTAACTATTCCAACGCTCTATTCCATCGGCTCGACGCCGTTGATTGCCAGCCATCGCCGGACGCGGCTGCGGGCCGCTTCGCCGCGAAATTTGTCCCATCGCGCCAGCTCCTCGGGGTGGTTCTTAAATACCGCCCGGGCTGCGAAAAGTTTTTCACGCTGTTCCAGAGCTACAACTAACGCACCTTTGATGATTTCATCCTGCACGGTATTAACGAAGTCGCTCAAATCAAGCTCCGTGTGTTTAAGTTCTTGCTTCGGAATGAAGAGATAACGGCTTGGCTCCAGCTCAATCTCGGTTCGCATTTCTTCGACGTCTTCCAGGTCGTCTTGAATCAGAATGATGCTGCCGGTGTCTTTGTCCAGGTAGTAAATCGCCTGTTGGTTGTCATCCTGCCAGCAGAAAGTCAGGTAGTTCATGTCGACGAATATTCTTTCCATCGGTGTTCCTTAGCGAGAGATGTTCAAACAGAGATCGTCCGAGAAAAATCCGATGAAGTCGTGTTTGGAATTCATCGCGATGGCGCGCACGTACACCAGTCCCGGTGCCGGTATATCACCGATGGGCAGGTCGAACCGCCCCTGCGCACCATCGACCGGAAAGCACTTCCATGTCACACCAGACAGGCTGCTGGAATTGGCTGTGCCAAACGGCCGGTCGGGCAGAGAAACTTCGAATGTCACCCCGGAGGCATCATGAACAGTGGAGGCATCGTAGGTCAAAGTAACCTTGCCCTTGCTCAGAGGAACCGCACAGAGACCCAACTCCGGTGAAGTTGGAAACTTGTAAAAGCCGTTGGCGAAGCGAGTCGCTTCGTTGTCCGGCGGTACGAAACTCAACTTGGGCAAAAGACCGTGACCGTCGATCACCCCCATCTCCTTGATCGCCACCGTCGAACCAGGTGGAAAGCCGAAGGTCAGCTTCAACAGGGGTCCGTTTGTTGTCCAGCCGATGGTGCGCAGCGGTATGTAATAACGATGGAAGTCAGTCGACTGGGCATCTACTTTGACAGCCAGTTTCCGCAGGCGAGCATCGTAAAAATCCATTTCATGGGTCTGCCAGTAGAAATCGATGTTAGCCGGTTCGCCCGGCGTGAGATTGGTAATGCGGGCGTCCAAATACATGAAGTCGCCCTCTAACGGGCTGAGCCCCATGCCGTTCAGGTTCAAAATCGGTCCAGCCGGCGGCTGGCTGCGCAGCGTTATCGTGCCTTCGGTTTCATCGAGTTTTGCCAGCGGGTTGTGCAGAATGTTCGGCATGGCGAGATTGCCCAGGTCGACCGCGTTGCGCGCCTGTCCCCAGGCATTCTTGCTGTCCGACAAATCAACTCCGAATACCTTGCGCAGAGCGGCTTGCCAGCGCCCGGAGGCATTGGCGAACTGACCCTGCCTGTAGGCGTCTTTGAGCCGCCCGCCCGGAACCGCCGGCGAGGACATCAGCATTGTGGCGCCGTCAAAAAGTGCCACTCCCGAGGTGTTGTAGATCGGTGAAAGCGCGACTGGAGACGGCATGGTGGTAATCACCACATATGGTGCCGATGCGGTGGCGGATAGCTGCTTACCGTCCTTCTGTAGTTGGGATACGTCGCGAGCGGCCGACCGCAAGTAATCTTGTTCTTTGAAGACCAGGCGGCAATAAGTGGAAAGCAGCAGCAGGGTTGCCACCGCGATCAGCGCCTGGTCGACCCAGCCGACAGGCACAGACACGGGGCCCACCATCAATGATTTTTTGCCGGCGAAGCAGATTGTGGCCAGTGAACTGAAGCCGCTCAAACAAAGGGCCAGCATCAGCGCAAGCGGAGCTGCGCAGGCGTAGAATGCTGCATCTCCGAAGATGCTTTTGTTATCCGGCAGATGCCCGAGCGCCGGGACCCAGCTGCACAGAAGCCAGAGCATGCTGAACAGGAGAAGCGTCAACAGGCGGCTGCGGCGGATGAGCAGGACGAGCGCCCCAAGCGCCGCGGGCGCTGTGAAGACGATTATCCACAAATATCTTTTGGCGCCGCCGGTTAAAAAGAGCTGTTCGTTGACCGGCATCAATGTCTTTTTCCAGGCTACGCAAAGCGCTGCCAGAGATGGTTCCGGGCTTCTGCCCAGGGCCACCATCGCTTCCACCAGCCCGGTGCCCGCGAAATAGGCAGCGGTCAAAATCAAAATCAAGAGCGGCCCCATCAGGGCGGTGGTCAGGTCTTGTCCGGAGACGCGAGCTTTCTTGCTGCCGGCAAGTTCGCTCTGCACCGGCACGGCTAAAAGCTCGCACAAGCTGATCACCAGGGCGCCATGCCAGGCATTGGCAGACGACAATAGCGCGCCAAGATAGAGAACCACGGACGCGGCAAGAAACGGCCAGCGTGTGCCATCGCGTCCAATCAGATAAGTGACCAGGCAGGCGAGCAGGCAAAATGTTGACGTCAGTGCTCCGGCTCCGCCCAGCCACAGCACAGCTTGCCAGGCTAATGGTGAAGCGAGGAAAATCGATGCTGTCACCAGTGATAGTGCAGTCTGTCTGGTCAACCTGATTGCTATCACCCCCAGACAGCAGGCTGACGCTGTGTGCACCAGCAAGCAGTGAAACCGCATCAGAAACAGCTGCCCGAAGGCGAAGAAATGGCTCACCTCCAAATAAAGATTGCCGACAACGCCGGTGAGGTCGGCGGGATTCAGCCCCGACCACGTGATAAATTTCTGAAACGATCCCGGCTCCGTCTGGTCTTTCAGCCAGGCGAGCAGATATTGTTCGTCGAGGAGCGGCGAATTAAAGACTGCCCGTCCATAAATCACCAAGGACGCCAGCACCATGATGATCAAGGGCCATAATTGCCGCAGCCTGGCGGCGACGAATAACGCACCACTGGTGGTGGCATGATCGGTGGTCTGGGCAATTTCCTGGTTGCTGTTGATGGCACTCACCGCTGAAAAAGAAAGCTTACAAAAAACGGCAAAAGTGGCGTGCGGTCCTGTCAGGACGGTACATTATAAGAGATGGCGACAGCGTACCAGAGAATCGTTCACATCCCGCCAGGCATCCGATTTGGCTGCTCAGGTTGCGGCAACTGTTGCCACATGTGGCCGGTGCCCCTGACTGCGGAAGACTCGAAGCGTCTGCAGGATGTGATTGTCAGCGAGAGTTTCGGTTTTCAAGAATCGCCATCTTTGCGAGCCTTCAATTCTCAGGATGAACGCCACGCTGCCTTTACGCACACGCTCGAAAAGCGCGCCGACGGTAAGTGTCAGTTTCTCACAGAGGGCAATCGCTGTCGTTTGCATGAAGCGGCCGGTGCGCAGGCAAAGCCGTCGATGTGTCAGCTGTTTCCTTATACGTTCACCCAGACGCCGGGTGGCGTGTATTCCTCGCTCAGTTTTGCCAGCACCGGGGTTCTGTACAATTCGGGCGATTTACTCTCCGAGCAGCGTCAGACCATTGAAGATATGTGGCTTCTATACAGCCGCCTTTTCGGCGAGATTCGTCCCGACTGGGACAACCTGCAATTAATCGACGCAGTGCCTCTCAAGTGGACGGCTTTCGCTGAGCTGGAGAACGAGATGCTGCGTATCGTAGAGACTCCAGCTGAGGTCGGGGCGGGCAGTCTGCCAGTGGAGCAGCGGCTGCTTCGCTGCAGCGCTCATCTGATCAAACATCTGCCCGGCGGTGTCACGGCTGAGCGCACGCCGCCGCTGGAAGCCAGACCAAAGATAATCGATCAGTTGTTGCTACAGGCGCTGAATGTTCTCTACTTGCCGGACGATGTTTTTGCATCCAATCAAACAGCGTTTAACGCCCGCCAGTTGCTGGAGTCTATTGTTGCCGCACCAGATATGGTGACGATCGCGCACGCCGGAAAAGAGCGGCGCTTTCAGGATGCGTTCGGTCAGCAGCTGACAGATGTGTCGCCGGAGGTAGAGGCGCTGCTGCATCGATTTGTTTATTGTCGCCTCTTTTCCAAACAATACTTCGGACCGACTATGGGTTATCTGAGCCTGCTGGCCGGGCTGCATCACCTTTTGGTGTTGATGGTACTTTTGAAAGTGCGCCTCAAGTTGCAACTGGCAGCCGGAGAGGCAGTGACATTCGACTATGCTGCCGAACTCTTGCGCACCGCCGAACGTCGATTGACGCAGTTGAGTTTTCCGCGCGAGTCAGCGGCTGTCCTGGAAGTTATGTTGACCAGTCCTTCGCGGGTGGAGCGGCTGGTCGGACTTTTGAGGTGACGCACGCGTGACGGCTGAGCCCGGCAGAGTTCAATCCGAATTGCAGCAGACATTCCGTTCGCTGCGCCACCGCAATTTTCGTCTCTACTTCTTTGGACAGATGGTCTCGCTTTGCGGTACCTGGATGCAGGGCATGGCGCTTTCCTGGCTGGTCTACAAAATAACCAAGTCGGCCTGGCTTCTGGGCGTCTGTGAGTTTGCCAACCTAGCACCAGTTTTGGTGCTGGCTCTGGCCGGCGGCTGGGTTGCCGACCACAAAGACAGGCGCAAAGTGCTGATGTGTGCGCAAGCGGTGGCCATGTTGCAGTCCCTGACTCTGGTTGTGCTCTCGGTGACCAATCAGCTCGAGGTGTGGCAGATTATTGCACTGGCAGCCGTCATGGGCGTGGTGACTTCCTTCGAGATTCCGTCACGCCAGTCTTTGATCGTTAACATGGTGGACCGCGAAGATTTCGTGAATGCAATTTCGCTCAACTCGTCGCTGTTCAATGGTACGCGCATCATTGCCCCCGCGGTGGCGGCTGCCATCGTTTCGGCATCTGGTGAGACTGCTTGTTTTGCCCTCAACGCTCTCAGTTATCTGGCATCTTTGCTGGCGCTTTCGCAGATTAGATTGGCACCGGCGGCGGTGCCCGCCGATACTGAAAAAACCAGTATTATCGACGGTATCAAGTATGCCTGGCAAACGGAATCTGTGCGGTCACTCCTGCGTCTGACGGCATTCATGAGCTTCTTTGGTGCACAGTTTACTTTCCTGATGCCTGTGATTGCCAAAGATGTCTTGCATCACGGCGTCGATGGATTTGCCGCTCTGCGTTCATTCGCCGGCATCGGCTCTTTTGTATCGGCGATAATTCTTGCCAGTCGCGGTTCCGCCCAGATGCTGAATACGGGCGTCGGCGTAGCCGGTCTCTGTTTCGCGGTAGTGCTGGCGGGCTGGGCATTTTCGGTCGACTTCTACCAGTCATTGTCTTTAGCCCTTCTACTCGGCTTCTGCATGACGTTTCAGCTGTCAGGTACCCACTCCCTCTTGCAGCTGAACGTGCCCGATCAGTTGCGGGGCAGGCTGATGGCTGTCTGGACTATGTTCATCATGGGCATGTCGCCCTTCGGCTCGCTCTTGGTCGGTGCGATCACCAACCAGTGTGGACCGGCGGTTTCGCTGGCCATCTGTGCCGCCTTTTGTTTTATCTCGGCGCTGATTTTCGTAGTCTTGAAACGCTGAAATCTGTTTGCGCGGAAGTGGTCTTTGAGCTAGGGTATGTACTATCAGGTGATCCTCGCACCGCCCGTGGCTGAAGCGCATGTCTGATAGCAGGACTGACAGCAAAAAGCAAATTGTCACCGCCCTCACCACGGTGGTGTTGCCCAGTTGTCTCTTGCTTTCGCTTTTGGCTGCCTTCGGTATCGGAGGGTATTACCTCGGCTGTCGACAAAGCGACGTGGGCGAGTCAGGTTTGAGACAAACCAGCGCCGGTGGGCAAGATTTGCGGCCGACTACGGCTTCGTTGACGGGCGGTGCTGCTTGCCAGATAAACCTCGGAGAACACACGATTGCCGACATAGTCAAGAAAACGGCTCCATCAGTGGTCAGCATCGATGTCTCCGCCGATCAGATGCCGGTGGCAGCCGGCGCTCAAATACCCGGACCCAATTGTCCCGGGCAAGGTGATTATTTCTACGGCAAAGGCATGAGCCCGCATCGCACTCGTTACGAACACAACAGCAGCGCCTCCGGACTGATTTACAGCAAGGACGGCTACATCATTACGTGCAGCCACGTGATCAAGGACGCCGACAAAGTGAAAGTGATACTGGCCGACAAGCGGGCATTCAAGGCGCAGGTGGTGGGACAGGACTCATACTCCGACATCGCGTTGCTCAAAATAAATGCAGCCGATCTGCCGGCTGCCAAACTCGGCGACAGCGCTCAAGTCAGCCCAGGCGACTGGGCGATTGCCATCGGCACGCCGATGCGTCTGGAAAATACGGTCAGTCTCGGCATTGTCAGCGCCACCGGGCGCACCATTGACGATCCGGGCGCCCGTGCCGAGCTGATTCAAACCGACGCCGCCATCAATCCAGGCAATTCCGGTGGTCCTTTGATCAACGTACAGGGTGAAGTAATCGGTGTGGCCACAGCAGTTCAGCGTTTCGCTCAGAACATCGGATTTGCAGTGCCGACGCGCACGGTGAGAAAAGTCGTAGAACAGCTGAAGAAAAACGGCAAAGTGCAGCGTGCCTTCCTGGGAATTCACATGGAGGAGATCGACAGGGCTCTGTACGGTGACGCCGACAAGATTGATCTCACCGATGGTGTTTTGATCACCAATGTCTACGACAAAAGTCCGGCAGCCCAGGCGCATCTCATTTCAGGCGACATCATCAAGCGCATGGACAACCAGCCTGTCCACAAAGTTGCCGATCTGCGGCGAATTCTCGAACAGCACGTGCCGGGCGACACCGTGGAGTTTCTTGTCCAGCGCCCTCAGGGCGATGTCGTTTGCAAGGTGGTTGTTTCAGACAATCCCTACCCGTAATCCCCCCGGTTTCATTTGCCAAGGTCGTAGAACCACCACCTCCAGATAGTCGCCGGTGGGAATTTCACGATAGGCCTCTTATAGTTCCAATGAAATGATCTGACTCACTAATCGCGTATTGTGTCAGGTCGGAATCACAGATGTCGGAAACCCTGTTTGAGCAAGCCAGATCTAACTCCCACAAGAGCTTTCTGGAACGCGAATACGAAGTCGTCGGCGGCGGTCTGATCGATGGGCTGGGTCGTGCCGGCGGTCAGACGTTGCAGGACATCAAAACTTTCGGTTCGAACTTTGCCAACGATTGGTCGGGCACCACCGGTGGTTTCCTCAAAGATCACTGGAGCGAAGCAGCGGTTGGTGCTGCGATTACATTCGCCAATCCCAAAAAATGGGTGACGTCGCTGCTGTTTGCCTATTCGATGCGCGGATTGCTGACCGATACCGCGCAAGCAGCCTGGCTCGCCGGCTCTTCCGATGCGGATACAGCCCGACTGCGCGCTCAATACGCCAACAGCGTCAGCCACGAGGGCACGGCCTTTCTCTCTTCTTTGCCGATGACCATGGCGGGAGGATATGCAGGCAGAGCCGGTGCCGGCATCGCTTTTGGCAAGACTCCGGACGGAAAGCCCTTGGGCGCCCTCGACATGCTGTCCGGCAAGGTGACGCCGGCGATGGTGCAGCGCAATATCATGACCAATCTGGTGGACAGGATCAGACCGCCGGAGACCAAGCTTTTGATCACCGACATGGACGGCACGGTCGGCAATTTCAGCGGCTACTTCGCTCGCGGTATCGAGAAAGCGATTCCGGAGCTGGCGTCCAATCCCAAGCTCATGGAAGCAAACATGGCGCTGCCCGAGGCGCAGCGCATTCCGGTGATCGACGGCAAGCTATCAGAAGAATGGCTCTACAAAGCCATCGGCGGTGTCATGGACCAGCAGCGGTCGCACGACTATCCCTGGTCGGTGGAGCTGGCGGTGGGAGAGAAACTGGGCGTCGGGCAGCCTGGACGCATGAGCGCCGCGGAGTTTAACAACACAGCGGTGCAACCGTTCTGGGCAACGATGGACAAGGCTCTGGTCGAACACCTCAACCTGTATCCACAGGTGCTCGAGACTTTGAGTGCCGTCAAGGACCGCGGCATTCCAACGGTAGTCTTAAGTGATGCGCCTGCCTACATTGGACTGCGGCGTTTGACCCACATGGGGTTGGATCGCGGCTATGTTGAGCGTTTGTATGCTCTGCACAACTGGGAGGTTCCCATCCTGCCAGACGGCGGCGCCGCGCCCCAGATGGCGCGCGTACATTCCATGCTGGACATCGTGAACGGGCTGACCGAGTTCCGAGCCATTCCGAAGTCGTTCGAGAAGCCGCACACCCAAGGCTTCCAGGCTCTAATGGACCAGTACGGTGTACGCCCGGCGCAGACGCTGATGGTTGGTGACAGCCGCATCAAAGACCTGGGTGTTGCCTACAATGCCGGTGCTCGCGGACTCTGGGCGAGATATGGGCAGCCGGATGCTTATGCTGAGGCGATTTTGGAGCGCCTGCGACCGTTGCCTGAAGAAGTGCCAACCGGTCCCAAACCGGCCAAGGTTTATCCACCCAGTGCCGGACCGCCGCTGGAAAATTATGGACAGGTGCTCAATTACCTCAAGCCCAAAGCAGACTGGGGCGAAATTTTGCGCACCGGCGTGCGTCACGGACTGGCAGTCCGCCCATCGCCGGCTGCGGCGCTCGGTTTCACTATCCATGATCCGCTGATACCGCAGGGGTTGGGCGGGTTCGACAATCCAGAAAAAACTCCCTGATCAAGGGAAAATCGCCCGTTCTGAGTCTGGAAATGGCAGATAAATAGGAAAAAACGGGCAGAATGCCTGAGAAACCGCCTCTACCGGCTTCCCGAGTTTCGTGGAAAGGCTATGATAGGAAGAGGGGTCCTCTGGAGAGTTCATGAACACTTGCCCTAAGTGTGACACGTCATTGGAGCCATGGCAGGTCACCTGCCATGATTGCGGTCGCCCGGTCTCCGCGGAGCGCGTGCCGGTGGTGAGCAGTGTGGTTCCGGCTGCCGCTGAACTGGAAGAGGCTTACGACAACTGGTTCAATCAGGGCTCGGAAGCGCTTGATGCCGGCAATTTCGAAGAAGCCGCCAACTGCTTGCGTGAAGCCGCCAAACGCAGCCGGGCCTTGCCGGATGCGGACGACAAGGAGCTGGAGGCCCGCAAAAAGCTGGGCACGGCCCTGGAAAAACTCGGCAAGCTGCCTGAGGCAGCAGACCAGTACCGGATTATCTCTCAAGAGAGCCCGGAAGGCGAAGTACGAGACTACTGGTTGAAGAAGTCTCAGGACCTGGTGGCCTCGTCGTTCCCTTACGATTCGCTGTTTGCACGCGAAGAATTTCGTGCCCTGCAAGGCGACGAAGCGAAGGTGGTTCCGCTTTACTGCGCGGGTTGCAAACGATTGCTGGCCGAAGCGGAGGTGTACGCATTTCGTCGTGGTATCACTAACGATGTGCGCTGCTGGTGCAAGTTTGATGGTGCACCAATGGCCAAAATGGACGCCAAACATCAACGTGCTGTGGAAGAGTCGCGCAGCGCTATCGGTCAAAGAGCTCGAGCGATTCAGGTGGCTTCTCAACCGATGCCGGGCGGGCGGCGGCGATCTACGGCTGTCGTCCTGGCCCTATTGCTTGGCTGGATGGGCGGACACAAGTTCTATCTGGGCGAGAATATCGCCGGTTCTCTTTACCTTATGTGGTTCTGGACCTCCGTACCTTTGATTCTGTCTCTTTACGAGGCGATGGTGCTCAGCCAGATGTCGGTCGTGAACTTCAACATGACGTATAATATCGACCTCGTCTTGGCTCAGGTTGAGCCTCCAGAGGAGAGACAGCCGATGACGGATGTCTTCTCGATGGAGATTACTGCTGACGACCCGGAAGAAACCACCGCGGAAGCAGCGCCGGAGTCGGGCGACGGGCTGGAAGCCAAGCCTGTTTCGGAAGAAACAAAGTAAAAGGAACTGCGGAACTCACCATGTCGCTTGCGGATAAAACGTGTGAGCCGTGTCGTGGTGGCACGCCACCACTGACGCGTGAACAAATTGAACCGATGCTGGACGAACTCAAGGGTTGGACGGTGGAAGCCGGAGACAAGCACTTGAGAAAGTCCATCAAGACAAAAGATTTCCTGGAATCTTTACAGCTGGCCAACAAGATCGGCGAGGTTGCCGAGCAGCAAGGACACCATCCTGACCTCCTGGTTCGTTGGGGTGAGTTGAACATTGAGCTCTGGACGCATAAAATCGACGGTCTCAGCGAAGCTGATTTCATACTGGCTGCCAAAATAGATAGATTGAAATGAACGTAGTCTTTTTAAGTCCGCACTTTCCCCCCAACTTTCAGAACTTCTGCCAGCGATTGCGCGCTGCCGGAGCGACGGTGCTGGGGCTCGCCGACGCGCACTGGGACTCGATGACGACCGAACTGCAGCACAGTTTGAGCGATTACTATCGAGTCAACGACATGCACAACTATGACGAGTTGGTGCGGGCTCTCGGCTGGTTTACGCATAAGTACGGCAAAATCGACCGCATTGACTCTCAAAACGAATACTGGCTGGAGACTGAAGCACGGCTGCGCACCGACTTCAACGTTTCTGGCATCAGAATGGATGCCATCGATCGCATTAAGCGCAAGTCTGAGATGAAAAGCGTTTTCCAGAAGGCCGGTCTGCGGCCGGCTCGTGGACGCGTATGCCGCACCGAGTCGGAGGTGCGCAGCTTCATGGCAGAAGTCGGGTACCCGGTGGTTGCCAAACCTGATACCGGAGTTGGTGCTGCCACCACTTACAAAATCGCCAATGATCACGATGTGGAGCGCTATTTGCGCGACCGCCCCTCGGGCGATTATATCTTCGAGGAGTTCATCAATTCGCAGATTGTCACCTTTGACGGTTTGACAGATGCGCATGGCAATCTGGTGTTCTCGTCGTCCTTGCGCTACAGCAAAGGTGTCATGGAAGCTGTCAATGAAGACAGCGACATTTACTACTGGTTTGTGCGCCATATAGAGCCGCAGCTCAAGGATGCCGGACTGGCGACTTTGAAAGCATTTGATGTGCGCGAGCGTTTCTTCCACTTCGAATATTTCATGGACAAAGCCGGAGACATCGTTCCTATGGAAGTGAACATGCGCCCGCCGGGTGGACTTACCCTGGACATGTTCAATTTTGCCAACGACTTCGACTGCTACAAAATATGGGCGGAGATGCTGGTCACCGGCAAGCAGGACCCATTGCCCTCGCCCAAGTATCACGTCATGTATGTAGGTCGCAAGGATCACATTTGCTACTCATTGCCGCGTGATGAAATCTTCGAAAAGTACGGCAAGCTGTTGATTCACCACGAACGCATTCGCGACGTGTTCTCGTTGGCATTAGGCAACGACGGATTTATTTTGCGACACGCCGAGCTCGAGCCGCTGACCGAAGCCGCCGAAGCTATACAGAAACGCGCTTGATCGAAAAATCGCAAAGTAAAACGGCGCTTGCGCGCCGTTTTTCCGAGAGAGAAATTAGAGGACGACCTTGTGACTGGTTAAACAGTCGCAGAGGCTTCGGACAATTCCAGTTCGTATCCGGGTACGGCACCGTTTGTTTTGACGATGACGTCGCGGACTTTTGAAGGCACTCCGCCACCGAGAACCAGATCGCGGAAGATAGAGAGCAATTGTGTTGTCGTGAGCAATGACAAGTTTTTGCGCTCGGCGAATTCGACCATCGATGTGCTGTAGTCTTCTTCGTTTCTATCGATTGGCGGGCGATCGGCCCAGGTCGAGGCAAGCAAGATGCCCTTGGGCTCGTATTCATGAGCGCCCCAGAAATTGATCAGTGATTCGGCAAGGTGAGCCAGTTCGGCGCGGTTCGGTTGCGCATTGGTCCAGACCAGGCGAACGATGGCTTGCGTCTGTGTGCCGTCCGTCAACCACAGTTCGTCGGAGTTGTTGGGCGATGGTTTCACCGACCAGCCAAGGTGACCGAATACTTTGGTGACTGCTCTCACCAGCTCTTCGCCCTGGGCGGAAAGCAATGAGTTCTTCAGATCGTCCATCATGCTAATGCGCTCTTGCACATCTTGCATCTTGATCTGGGCAAGACGGACCTGCTCTTGCAGATCTTCGAACTGCTGCCGCAGCGCATCGAGTTCGGCGAACGAGTACGCTTGGCACCATGCAGGAACGTTCGGTTTGCTGAGTTCTTTTTGCATTTTCTTCATCAGGTCCTTGGCCTGCGGGTGTCCGTTACCTTCACTATCGGTTGAGGATGTCGTTGGGGTGGCTCCGTTATCGGAGGTGCTCATTGAGGATCGTTCCCCGTTATCGCTGCCAGATAACTGCGATTTGGAAACAGGCTCGGAATCGAGCTTGATGGGGTCGAGCTTGATGGGCTCGGGCATTTCGATTTCTTTGCTGACCACCGGTTCTGGCGCAGATGGTATCGGCGGAATTGAACTTTCAGCCGGTTTTTCTTCTGCGACTGGTTCCGGTTTGGATTCTTCCTTCGGCTCTTCCTTGGGTTCTTGTTTCGGTTCTTCCTTCGGCTCTTCCTTGGGCTCTTCCTTGGCGGCGGGAGCTTCTTCCTTGGCTGGCGTTTCGTCTTTCGCCGGTTCTTCCTCGGACTCTTTAGATTCTTCCTTGGCGTTGGTTACCGGTTGAATTGGTTGCGCTGCCGACCTGTCATCAGAAAAGAGGTTATCGAGGGTGTTGGCAATACTTTTCGAAACTTCTTCCAGTGGAATCTTGTTGACGTCGACTTCCTTTTCTTTTTCTTTGGCCGGTGCGGCTGCTGCAGCTGGCTCGGCTGCGGCAGATGAAGAGGAAGAGGCGCCTTCTTCAAGATCAGCCCATTTCTTCAAGCACTCGGCGAGAGCCAGATCGTGCTTTTCAGCGTAGGGGGCCGGCAAGAATACAACCATGCCGTTCTTGTGTCCAGTCGGCCGAAAAGCCGCGATGCATTTATTAGGTCCGGCGGTCGCCAGCGGCACGAAGCCCTCAGTGAGGTTTTCGTTGCGGATAATTGTGCTCCACTCCAGACCGGGTTGCTTCAAATACTGCTGGAACACGTGCTGGGCACCGTCAGCGGTGACATCGATCGACTTGCCGCGAATGGTGGCGCTCATATTGCGATGATTGGGTCCCGACGGTTTGTCCGGAGACAGGTCGCCCAACCAGGAGTAGTTATCCATCGAATCGGACGGGCACTGTACGGTGAACGGCGGGGTCAGAAAGAAGACCAGTAGTCCGCCCTTGCGAATAAACTGCGCCAGTTCCTGCGTGCGCAGATCCAACTCGGACTGGGTCGACTCGAGAAACTCGTCGTCATCCAACCGCAGAGTAGTAATGCCTTCGTTCTGCAAATTCTCAACTTTCGTCAGAAGCTCGGACTTGCTTTCAAACAGGTGAGCGATACTGACTGGATTAGCGACGATGACGTCGTACATCGCCAACGGCTTGGCTTCACCCAGCGGCAGCGTGGACGAAGCACCAAAGCCGGGGCTATTAATCCGTAATACTTTCTCCTCGGACAGCGTGCTCATATCTACCGCCTTTTGCGTTCTGTGCGTAGTTAGCAGGTTCGAGATCAACCCCAAAAGACTTATACCCATGCCGGACCGCCCTACTTCGGTTTCGGGACAGCGAAAACTTAAATCTAATAGTTGCCAAGAGATAATTCTGTTGTACGTTTTGAGACTTCCAGGTGACGCTGGTATGCAACGAATATCAGACGCAGTCGGGTTTTGTTGGCAAAAAGCGAGCGCGGCAACTGCTTGCCGCGCTCTGAAAGTTCGTCGGACCAGAGTCCAACCAGTCTTGTTGGACTGGAGGCTAGCTCTCCAGGTCGTCGTTCATGCTGAACGAGTTTGGACGGAACGGCTTGTCGAAACCGTATTTGAAAGCGTTGCGAGTGCCCCAGTACACGCCTTCAGCGCCGCCGACCACCAGACCGAAGCCCAGACCGATCGGGGCTGCGAACCAGTTGGGCGGTCCGTGCTCTTTTCCGCCCATCTTGTCGGCGATATCGCCGGTTTTCTGGGCGGAGCGCGTGATTACCTGACGCACCATAGCGAACGGGATGCCTACTGCCATGCCCGCGCCGATGCCGGCGACCTGGACAGGCAACCAGACGGTTTTCTTGGCCATATCGCCCACGCCTTCACCGTCGTCGGCCCGGACTGGCAAAATGGCTACTGTGCTTACTAAAACTGCCGCTAGCAATGTTGCGGTTGGTCTTCTCATTGACTTCCTCCAATTCCTGACCACGCCCCGAAGTGCGGGTTGATTGATTTGCCCGCCGGGTTACACCGAGCGTCATAATAGCACCGCGATCTGTAGATTCATACTCACAGGTTGAGTAATATGGGCCTCAAGACAAGTGGATGAATCATGACAGGACCTCTCATAACCTCAGGCGCTAAATACCACCGCAAAGGCTTTGGTCTCAAGGAACAGATCCAGGGTGAGCTGAGCGCCGAATATGAATCTGAACTAATCGCCGAATTACGTGCAAACGGCAACAAATTGCAAGTCGGTGACATAACCATCAAGTTGGCTGAGGCTTTCGGCTTTTGCTGGGGTGTCGATCGCGCTGTCTCGATGGCTTATGAAACGCGCAAACAGTTTCCCGAACGACGCATCTGGATCACCAATGAGATCATTCACAACCCGTTGGTAAACGCCAATCTGCGTCAGATGAACATTGCGTTTGTGCCTGTCTCCGAATGTGGTGCCAAAGACTTCTCCGGTATCGCTGAAGGTGACGTGGTCATTTTGCCGGCTTTCGGAGCGTCCGTTCAGGAAATGCAGCTTCTAGAAAGCAAACAGTGCGAGATCGTCGATACCACTTGCCCGTGGGTTTCGCGGGTGTGGAATCGAGTCGACAAATACAAGAAAGGCGAATTCACGGCGCTCATTCACGGTAAATACAATCATGAAGAAACCATCGCCACTTCCTCGCGCGCTCGCCATTATCTGATCGTTCAAAATCTTGCCGAAGCGGAATGGGTTTGCAACTACATTCTTGAGGGCGGAGACAGCCAGGAGTTTCTCACTAAATTCAAAGATGCGGTATCGGCAGGTTTCAATCCCGATCAGCATCTTCAACGCCTCGGTGTAGCCAACCAGACCACCATGCTCAAAGGAGAGACCGAGCAGATCGGCAAGTTGGTGGAGCGCACCATGCTGCGCAAGTTTGGTGCCACCAATCTCAACGAACATTTCCTCAGCCCCGGTGACACCATTTGCGATGCCACTCAGGAGCGTCAGGACGCCATGTTGACTCTCGTTGAAGAGCCGCTCGATCTGGTGCTGGTGATTGGCGGATTCAACTCATCCAATACCGGACACTTGCAGGAAATCGCTGTTGAGAAGGGGCTGACTGCCTATCACATTGACGGTCCGGATTGCATCTTGCCCGACAATACGATTCGCCACAAGCCGATTCATTCCGCCCAGCCGATTGCCACTACGCCCTGGCTGCCGACGGGAGCCTGCTCTATGGGTATCACGGCCGGTGCCTCCACTCCCGATCAGGTGATTGCCGGCGTGATCGGCAGAATTCTGCAGTCGCGTCAATAACGCATGTCGACAGCCAGGCCGCCTGCCGCACTAATCACCGCCGGTGCCAAGCGCATCGGTCGAGCGATGTCTATGCGCCTGGCGCGCAGAGGCTATGACGTGGCGGTGCACTATCACAAGTCTCGTGCGGAAGCTGAGGAATTGCGGGATCAACTGGTACACCTGGGAGTTGCCTGCAAGCTGTTCGAGGCTGACTTTAACGACACGGCCGACACCGCCGCGCTGGTGGAGCAAGTGCATCAGGAGTTGCCCAATTTGCAGCTTCTCATCAACAGCGCCTCCGTTTTTCATCCGGTCGATTTTCTCAAAAGCGATGAGAAAGATATCGACGACAATATCAACGTGCACCTGCGCGCTCCCTATTTGTTGACCCGCGAATTCGCGCGCAGCATCGGCAAAGGCCAGATCGTAAACATTGTCGATGCTTCGTTTGTCCGTCACGAAACTGCTTTCTTCGCCTACCAGTTGACCAAGAAGGCCCTGGTTGAATTGACCCTGATGTCGGCGCGGCGCCTTGCTCCTGATATTCGTGTCAACGCTATCGCACCGGGTTTGGTGCTGCCCCCGGAGGGCAAGTCGGGCACGGACTTCGAACTTAAAATGGAAGCTAATCCGCTGAAGCGCCGTGCGCAAGTGGAAGATGTTGTCGATGCTCTGGATTATTTGCTGACACAGCAGCACGTCACAGGGCAGATACTGTTTGTGGACGGCGGCGAGCACATCGACTTCTAGCAGAATGACCAAGCAGCTGACACCATTCGATCCCGGTTCAGAGCAACACCAGAGTGAACCGTACAAAGTCTATGAAGAGTACCGGCGCCTGCCATCGGTGCATGCCGGTATCGGCACCCGGGGGCAAAATTGTTTCTACCTGTTTGCCTATGATCTCGTAGCGGCGGCGCTTAAAGATAGCCGCCTGGCGCACGATGCAGCCTCGCTGCACGAAACCGGTGGTGCGCCTGTGCCACCACAGACGGGATTTTTCGCCATCGCCCAAAACTTTTTGATCTCCTGCGACCCGCCCAAGCACACGCGTTTGCGCGCGCTGGTCAACCAGTCCTTTACGCCCACGATAGTCGAGTCTTTGCGTGGATTTATCGAGAACACCGCCGACCAGCTGCTCGACAATTGTGCCAGTCATTCGTCTGCATTTGACCTGATCTCGGAGTACTCATCGCCTCTTTCCTTGCTGATTATCGCCGCCATGCTCGGACTGAACGTCGGCAACGATCTGCAGGCTGACCAATTTAGAGAGTGGTCCGAGGCGCTGGCGACCACAATGGAGTCGCAATCACCGGCAACCATCGGTCGCGCCGTGCAAGCCGGGGATGCTCTCTGCGACTCGTTGCGTGGCGTCATCGAACGCCGCCGCCGGAAGCCTGAAGATGACCTGATCAGCAACTTGATCGGCGTTGAGGAAAGTGGTGGTGGCAAATTGAATGAAATCGAAATGCTGGCGATTTGCATGATGATTGTCGTGGCTGGGCATGAAACCACGGCCAGCCTGATTGGCAATGGACTTCTGGCTTTGCTGAACAATCCCCTGCAACTGAGCTGCCTGCGCGACGAGCCGCAGTTAGCTAGAGGTGCGGTGGAAGAGATGCTGCGGTTCGATCCGCCCGGTCGCATCGCCTGGCGTTGGGCTGCCTGTGACCTGAAGCTGGGCAACACGGACATCCCGCGCCTGTCCCAAGTCGGTCTGGTGGTTGCCTCGGCAAACCGTGATGAGCGGAAGTTTGCCGATCCCGATCGTTTTGATATCAGCCGCGATGCCAGTGGACATCTGGCGTTCGGCTTGGGCAGCCATTTCTGTCTTGGCGCTCCCCTGGCTCGGCTGACCGGCGAGATTGCCTTTCAAAAGTTGCTGGCGCGTTTTCCCGCGCTGTCGCTTGACACATCGCATCAGCTCGAGTGGCGGGAGAGCAAAAGTTTTCGCTCCTTGAAGAAACTGCTGCTGCATCGGTGAGGCGCGTGGCTGCCAGAGTCATGTTGGTGAGCTATATTAGTAGGCAGGCAGGCAGGCAGGCGATTGGCGGAACTTTCATATGAATAGCAACGGACAGAACGGCGTGGAGACCGAAAGGCTTTTAGTGGAGCACGACCAGCTCCTTTCTCGGTCCAGGCACGCAGAGGCGAAAGTGCTCTTGCAAGATGCCCTGGTGGCTGCCTACGAAGACAATCCGATGAGCATGGACGTGATTCGGCTTCTGGATGCCCTGGCGCTTGGCTGCAAGGAAGTCGAGCAGTTTCAGGAGGCTTCCGTCTATCTGGCGCAGTCCCTGGCGCTGAAGAAACTGCTGCTCGGTCCGAAGCATCCCGACATTGTCATTGCCATGCGCCGTCTGGGTTTCTGTCTCGATCCCGATCGAGCCCGTGTGATCAGGGTGGCAACCAAACGGTTGGCCAAGGAATTGGGGCTGACGGATCAAATTATCGTTGAAGATCTGGTTGCGGAAGATCACTTGTTGACGGCTGAGCAACTGGCAAAACTGGAGCGGCTCCTGAAGCACTGCGATAACTGACCAGTTGCAACGCGCCCAGCACCGTTTCGGCTGCCAATGAATCCATACAGCGGAACCCCTCCGATACGCAGGACCAGTCGTGCGGCGTGAAGTCCGGGCCCGCCTGGGGACGTTCGTTGTGTGCGCACGCTCTTTCTGTTGCATAACACGCCGATGCGCAGGGCTGCCCGGCGACTATCGCCTGCACGTGCGCATACGGGCGAAAGTAGATAGGATTGTGCCGATAGAGAGCGACGGTGGGAATGCTTTGATGCACAGCCAGGTGCATGAGTCCGGTGTCGACTGCCACCACTGCGCGACTGCTCGAGATGACATCGATAGCTTCAGGCAAGCTGGGAGTGGGCAGCCAGGGCCAACCAGCGGACAGCAACTGCGCCACTGCCGGCGAATGCTCAGGCTCGCCGAGCACGGCGATTTTCAATTTGCCGCCCGCCTGCAGCGATAGCCAGTTTTCGGTCGGCCAGCACTTAAATGAGAAGGCGCTGCCGGGGATCAACAAGACTGTATCGGCAAGCTCCGGCCGCGGCGTGAACGCCAGCCTTTCCAGGCGATCGAGACTGGCGTCGATACCCAGGTCTCGACAAATATGTCCGAGAATGTCGTTGATTCGATAACTGGGATAGGCAGCTGAAAATGTGTCGGATCCCCACCAGTAGTCAGTCTGCAGAGGGTGATTGCGCATGTCGAAATAGCTGTCGCCGGCTGACAGTTGGCGAGGATCGAACTGCCACTCGAGCACGGTTCCTGACAGTCCGGGAATGCGATCTGCCAGTTGGGCATGGGCACTGGCTCTCAAAATGAGCCAGGTCTGCGCGCCTGCGGCAATCAAAGATTGCACTACCGGCAGTGTCACAATCAAGTCACCCAATCCTAGTGCCGGCGGTGCCAGAAAAACTCTTCTTGTGCCGCTCTTGTTCATTTCTGAGTTCCGCTTTTTACTTCCAGCTCCACAGAGGTGGAATCGGCGGACTTGACGGCATTCGGCTTGTCGACCTCGACGCGCGCGCGGCAGATGCGTTTGTCCTCCATGACCGTGCGCAGCACGTTTCCTGCCAGAGTTTCGATCAGCTGATACTGGGAATTTTCGACGAGCTCGATCACCTTTTTGGAGATCGTGCGGTAGTCGATTGTGTCTTCCAGGTTGTCCGAGCGGGCGGCCTCTTGACCGTCGAACTCGACCTCTAAATTGATAATCACCGCTTGCGGCTCTGTCCTTTCCCAGGGGTTGACACCAACTATCGCTCGCAATCTGAGATTTTTGATACGGATGATCATCGAACCGGCTCCGGAGTTTTGAGTTTGTCCAGCACTGCATCAACAGAGATCTGAGTCATGCAACGCTCAGCTTCGGTTTCCTGGCATTGCCAGTTCTTGAGCGGCGCCCAGCTTTGCCACTCGACGTCTTCGTTGAGCGGCTCTTCCATTGATAAATCGAAACAGCGGCTGCCGCATGCCGGTGCCGTGACGGCGGCGGCGTTCTTTTCGCGGCGCATATAAAAGGGTTCGTTCAAGTAAAGCCCGATTGTCGGTGTGCCCTGGTGAATCGAAAGATGCATGGGACCGGTGTCGATTGATACCACAGACAGTGCCGATGAAACTGCATCGACGAGATCGGCGAACGTGGGAGTCGGCCAGTGTCGCAGTCCGGCGCGCAAAAGTTCATGCACCGGCGGCGACTTGTCCGGCTCGCCGATGACCAGCACGCGACCGTGCAGCCGTTCTGCGAGAGTCAGCCAGTGTTGGGTCGGCCAGCGTTTTACGTCGTGAGAACTGCCCGGCACCAGCAAAATCTGGTCGTGCAGTTGGCTGACGGTGCGGTACGGCAAGGGTCTAAGTGTGCTGAAGTCGCAGACAATTCCCTTGTCGGCGGCGATGTGCGCTGCTACTTCCATGATCAAATAGTCCGGATAGAGATTTTTGAACTCCGGCGTGTCCCACCTGTACTCGGTCTGCAGTGGGTGGTCTCGCATGTTCAGGTAACGACTGCCCGGAGGCAGTGGTTGGCTGAGAAAGTCCGGCTCGGAAATAGTTCCGGACAGCCCCGGTATGTACCCTGCCAGTCCCAACTGAGCCGGGGAGCGCACCACCAGAATCGTTTCTTCACCAGAGGCAATCAGCGCCTGCAAAGCCGGCAGGGAAATCACTAAATCTCCCAACCCTCGACTGATCGGCGAAAAATATACGGACATTGATACCGCTAATGATGCCGTGAGTTATTTGGTGCCGCCAGCATTCAAGGTTGCCAATCCTTCGGAGGCTGGCTTGAATTGCGGATTGATCTCCAGCGCTGCGTTGTATTCGCTCTTGGCTGCTTCTTTGTTGCCTTGTTTTTCTAAAAACTTGGCGTATGCCGTGCGCACGGTCACGTCTTTGGGCGAGATGGCAACGGCGTTTTTGAAGGCGATCTCGGCTTTGGCGGTATCGCCTTTCTTGAGCAGAAACTCTCCGAGGCGGATATGTGCGGGCATGAAACGTGGATAGGAGCGAATGGCCATCTGCTGGCTCTTGATGCCTTCATCGGTGAAGCCTTTTTCAAACTGCACCACACCCAATCCGGAAAGGGCGTTGGGGTGTCCGGGAGCAATCTTGAGAGCGTGTTTGAAGGCGTCGCCGGCTTGCTCGTAGTCTTTGGCGTCGAGGTTGATGTTGCCCAGGTTTACATATGCTTCGGGGAACTTCGGCTCGAGTTTGATCGCTTCTTCCTCTTCTTTAATGGCTTCTTTGAGGTTGCCTTTGCGCGACAGGAGAATGCCTAAGTTCAGGTGCGGCAGCGCTCGCTCTGGTTTGAGTTCGGCGGCTTTTCTGAATGCGGTGATCGATTCGTCGATGCTGCCTTTTTGCAAAAGTGCCACGCCGTAATCTACCTGTGCACCGAAGGACGTCGGCTTCAGTTCGATGGCTTGCTTGAATTCTGCCAGCGCTTCGTCGATTTTGCCTTGATTGGTATAGACCTGACCGAGAGTGACGTGCGGCATGAAGTATTTGGGGTCGAGCTTGACCGAGAGCTTAGCTTCGTTGATGGCTGTCTCATAATGGTCTTCGCCGGAAGCGCCGAGGGAAGCTGCCAGGCGTTGGTGCGCTTTGGGCGAATCAGGATTCATACGCACTGCTTCCTGGAACGCGGAGACTGCCAGTTTAAGCTGCTGTGGTGTCAGAGGCAGCTTCGACATCAATTTGTCGCCTTTGGCGATCTGAGCATCGACGGCGGCATCATCGGCCGCGAGCGCCAGTCCTTGCACTGCCAGGGAGAGGGAAACCGAAATCTGGACAGCTGTTGCTATGAGTTTGTGGCTTTTCAAGATCTTCTTCCTCGTGTCTCTTGGCAGGCGGGCAGCGGAAAGTATATATATCCAATTCGAGCGCGTGACGCCATGCGATACTATCAAGGCCGCCGCGAAAGCACGCTAGAGCTTTGTCATTATTAACGCTTTGAGAACGCTTGAGACTGACTGGTGACCGAAAGCGCCTTTCTAAAAGCCTGCCGCCGAGAGCCCAACGCTCTCACACCTGTCTGGCTGATGCGCCAGGCCGGACGCTTCCTGCCTGAGTTTCGCGAGATCAGGCGCAAGGTCGATTTTCTGACGCTCTGCAAAACTCCGGCTCTGGCGACCGAAGTCACGGTCATGGCCGTGGAGAAGTTAAAGGTTGATGCGGCGATCATTTTTGCCGATATCCTGCTGCCTCTGGACGCAATGGAGCGGGGATTGGAGTACGTTAAAGGCGAGGGACCGGTGATTCATAAACCGGTGCGTACTCCTGAGGACGTGCGAGCGCTTGGCGACCACCCGCACGAGAGCCTGTCCTATGTTTATGAAGCCCTGAAAATGACCAGGCAGGCGCTGCCGGCGGACAAGGCGTTAATCGGCTTTGCCGGTGCTCCATTTACAGTTGCGTCTTATTTGATCGAAGGCGGCTCGTCGCGCAATTTCGATCACACCAAGGCCTTCATGTATAAACACAAAGCCGCCTGGGACGAGCTGCTCGGCAAGATCACTACTTTCACGTGCCAGTATCTGCAAGGACAGATTGCTGCCGGCGCGCAAGCTTATCAGCTGTTCGACAGTTGGGTGGGTAGCCTCTCTCCACAAGATTACCAGGAGTATGTGCAGCCATTTTCGCGCCGTGTGTTTGATACCGTCACCGGTGCGCCGTCGATTCATTTCGGAACCGGCACCACCACTTTGCTGGAGTTGATGCGGGATGCGGGTGGTGACGTGATCGGCGTCGACTGGCGTATAAATCTTGACGAAGCCTGGCAGCGTGTCTCGTATGACCGCGCCATTCAGGGTAACCTCGATCCGTGTGTTTTACTTTCAGAAAAGAGTGAAATTAAGCGGCGCGTGGAATTAATACTAAGACAGGCAGAAAGGCGACCGGGGCACATCTTCAACCTTGGACACGGCGTTTTACCGCCTACTGAACCGCACATGGTCGAATACCTGGTCGAACTCGTACACGAAATGAGCGCTCAACCGTAGCGGGAAGTTGCATGTCGCCTAACGCGAACGACAACGAGAAAAGCGAAGCGGCATCACCGGTGGTGCGCCCGAAAGTAGTTGTGATCGGCGCCGGCATTACCGGACTCTCGGCTGCCTATGAAGTGCTCACGCTCATGGACGGGCAGGTCGATGTGGTCGTGCTGGAGGCCATGGGGCGTGTAGGTGGCACGGTCAACACTTACGACATGGGCGACCTGGTTCTGGAATTGGGACCAGATTCCTTCTTTACGCAAAAGCCTGTGATGCTCGACTTGATCAAGCGTCTCGACCTGGAAAAGCACCTGATCTGGACGAGCAACGAAAACCGTCGCACCCTGGTCGCTCATGAAGGCAAGCTCTGGCATCTGCCGGAAGGCTTTGCCATGTACGGACCCACCAAGCTGAAGCCGTTTCTCGATTCGCCCCTCTTCACGTGGAGCGGCAAGTTGCGGGCTTGCATGGACATGGCTCTGCCGAAGCGCTCCGGCGGCGGCGATGAGAGCCTTTCCGCATTTGTGCGCCGCCGTCTCGGTGACGAAATGCTCGAGCGGGTGATTCAGCCACTGGTCGCCGGCATGTACACCGCCGATCCGGATCTGTTGAGCGTCAAATCGGGACTGCCGCGCCTCTACGATCTGGAACAGAAATACGGCAGCGTCACCCGCGGTCTGATAGCGGAAGCGCAGAAGACCGGTAGTAACGGCAGCGAGGAAGAAACCGAAGGCGGACCGCGCTATGGAATGTTTGCCAGTCTGGACGGCGGCATGTCGATCTTGATCGATGGACTGATTAAAAAGCTGCCACTAAATACGGTGAGGACCCAATCGTACGCGATGCGTATCCGTCCCGGTGAGCATGAGAAACTCTGGGATGTGTGCCTGTTTGACGGTTCGATTTTGCCCTGCGATGCGGTGATTGTCGCCACTCCGGCCTTCCGGGCCGCCGACGTCATTCAGGACTTATCTCAGGACGCCTCGGAAAAGCTTCGTTCTATCTCGCATGCATCTTCGATCGTCGTCAATGTTATGTTCTATCGCGACGATGTCCCTCATGCTCTAGACGCTTTCGGGTTCGTGGTGCCCCGTTCGGAGAAACGCTCGATCATCGCTTGCAGTTTCAGCAGCAATAAATTCCCGGGACGCGCCCCTCAAGACAAGGTATTGATGCGTGTCTTCTTTGGCGGCGCCCTGCAGCCGGAAGTTTATGACTTTGCCGACGAGCATCTGCAGTGCCTGCTCTGGGAAGACCTGCATACTTATTTGGGAATTCGCGTTTTGCCGGTCTTCACGATGGTGACGCGCCACCCACAAGCGATGCCCCAGTACCATGTCGGGCATGGGGAGCTGATTGCCTCCGTCCGAAAGTCGTTGAAGGACCATCCGGGTGTCGAGCTGGCCGGCAATGCTTACCAGGGCGTCGGCATTCCCGATTGCGTGCTCAGCGCGCAGACGGCTGCTCGCTCGGTGGCAGCAGTGCTCAAGCATCTGCCTGCCGCCCAGGCGCAAACGGCTGATCCGACGGCTGCAGTAACTTTGGCGGACATCCCGGAAGACTCCGAGGAAAAGGCGCAAGAAGCACCCGAAGAAGAGAAGGCGCCGCAAGAGGAAAACTCAGAGGCACCCGCCGACGAGACCGATGCAGCCGCGGACGCTGCCTCTCAGGCTGACGGCGTTGAACCTCCCGACTCGGAACCGAGTGCCCCCGAAGATACTATATATAGGTAGAGGAAGTAGGTAGAGGAATGCCGCGTGACCTGCCACTGGGAAACGGCACCGTGCTGGTCAATTTCGACCGGGACTACAACCTGCGCGACATACACTTTCCGGAAGTCGGGATGGACAACCACAGCGTCGGACATCCGTCGCGGTTCGGTGTCTTTTGCGAGGGGCAGTTTGCCTGGCTCTCCGCCGAATACATCCGGCAACGGCTCTACCTCACCGACGCTCTCCAGACCGATGTGGTCGCCACCATCCCGCATCTGCAGCTCGAGCTGCGCTTCAACGATGCCGTCGACTTCTACCTCTGGACCTTCGTACGCAAGGTCAGCGTCAAAGACTTGAGCGGCCGCGATCGCGAAGTGCGGCTCTTCTTTCACCATGACTTTCACATCGTCGAACATGACATCGGCGACACTGCTTACTTCGATCCTGAGACCAGCAGCCTGATTCATTACAAAGATGCGCGCTACTTCCTGATGAATGCCTGTGTTCAGGGGCATATAGGCTGGTCGCAATACGCCACCGGCACCAAGGAAACTGCCGGCATGCAGGGCACCTGGCGCGATGCCGAAGACGGAGTTTTGGGCGGTAATCCCATCGCGCAGGGCTCAGTAGATTCGACCGGCGCGGTTCATTTGAATGTCCCCGCCCGTGGTGAACAGGTAGCACACTATTGGATGACCTTTGGCATCAAGTACGAAAAGGTCGTGAAGCTCAACGAGATCGTGCTGCAAAAAACGCCTGAAAAACTGCTGCACCGCACCGAAAGGTACTGGCACCTCTGGGTCAATAAAGACCCGCATCGCTTTGCCGATCTATCCGACGGCTCTGCTGAACTATTCAAACGCAGCCTTTTGATCATGCGTACTAACTGCGATGACGGCGGGGCCATTATCGCTGCCAACGATTACGACATTGCTCAGTTCGGGCGCGATACCTACTCTTACATGTGGCCGCGCGATGGCGCGCTGGTTGCCGATGCCTTTGCGTCAGCCGGGTTTTTGTCGGTTTCACGGTCGTTTTTCCAGTTTTGCCTGAAGGTGATCACTGAAGAAGGCTACTTGCTCCACAAGTACAATGCCGACGGCACGGTCGGTTCGAGCTGGCATCCATGGCTCAGACAGGGAGTGCCAACGCTGCCCATTCAGGAGGACGAAACGGCGCTTGTGCTCTGGGCTTTGTGGCGACACTTCAATGCCTTTCGCGACGTTGAGGCGGTGCGCCCGCTCTACCGACGCCTGATCAGCAACGCGGCTGACTTCCTGGTCTCATTCCGCGACGAAGAAACGGGACTGCCTCTGCCTTCATACGACCTCTGGGAAGAACGCTTTGGCATTCACCTGTTCACGGTCGCTGCCGTGATCGGTGGGCTGGAAGCGGCGGCGCGGTTTGCCACCGCATTCGGCGAAGATGAGCAAGCGGAGCGGTATACCCTTTGTGCCGAGGAGACACGGCAGGCGATGATCAAGCATATGTGGTCTCCACCGCATCAGCGCTTCGCCCGCATGGCGACCCGCACCAAATCCGGTTACACCCTGGATGTGACGATCGATGCGGCTAACTATGGCGTATTCGCCTTCGGCGCTCTGCCCGCCGATGACCCGAAAGTGGTCGCCACGATGAGCGCTATCGAAGAGCGTCTTTCTATAAAAACACAGGTTGGTGGGGTTGCCCGCTATGAAAACGATTATTACCAGCAGGTTTCTCAAGATATTGAAAATGTGGCGGGCAACCCTTGGTTCATCTGCACGCTCTGGGTCGCTCAACATAAGATCGCTGTCGCCAAAAGTCCTGATGACTTAACACGCGCCAGGGAGATTCTCGAATGGGTGGTAGGGCACGCTTTGCCCTCCGGGGTGCTGGCTGAGCAGGTTCACCCCTATACGGGTGAGCCGCTCTCTGTTTCGCCCCTCACGTGGAGTCACGCCACTTTTGTAACCTGCGTGTTAGAGTATGTCCAAGCTCGTGAGCGTCTGTCCGGCAAGCACCCAACTAAACAATCCCCAGCTTCAGTTTCAATCGGCGTCCCAAACAATGCTTAGTAGTAGCCCTTCTACTGCCAATAAGCGCAGCAAGTCGTTCTCCCAGATCTACGGCGGGCCGCTTGTAGCCTGCATTGACATGGGAACCAACTCCTTCCATATGATCGTTTGCCAAGCCACCGAGTCGCGCGATCACTTTGAAGTGGTGACGCGGGTCAAGGAAGCGGTGCCATTCTTCCGCCGGGCTTTGACTGCGCACTATATCGATGAAGTGGCGCTGTCATCAGCTATTCGCATCGTTCGCGACATGAAGACCAAAGCATTTCAAAAAGGGGCGAAGGACGTTCTGGCAGTGGCTACCTCGGCGGTCCGCGAGGCAAACAACGGAGAAGAGGTGCTGCAACGCATCCGCGAAGAGCTGGAAATCGACGCTCGCATGATTTCCGGACGCGAAGAAGCGCGTCTGATTTACCTGGGCGTTCTCTGGAGCATGCCCTCAATCAGGGGAGACTTCGCCATCATCGATATTGGTGGTGGCAGCACGGAAATTGTGGTCGGTGACCGCAACGAAGTGCGCTTCTCCGAATCGTACAAGTTGGGAGCAGCGCGGCTCACCCAGCGGTTCTTCAAGAAAGAGAAACCGACACAGCAAGAATTGCGAGAATTGCACGACGAAGTTCGGGGTGTTCTGAGACCGGCTGCCGCCAGGATCACACAAAGCGGTGGCTTCGGGCAAATGATTGGTACGTCCGGCACAGTGCAGACGCTGGCCAAGCTCGATCGCATCCGCAGCAAGAAAACTCAAGTCGATGCGCATGGATACAGGCTCAGTCTCGGTAATCTCGAAGAGATAGTCCACCTTTTGGAGGAGACGGCTCTGGAAGGCGGCAAGATCAAAGACCTGTCGGCAGACCGCAACCGCACCATTCTTGCTGGTGCCATCGTACTTCTGGAAGGGATGCGCTCTTTTGGAGCTGCCAACACAGTCGTCTGCACGGCAGCACTGCGCGAAGGGGTTGTGGTCGATCGCTTTCTGCAAACCGGCTGGTTGAAGGGCGGACTGGAAGCGCACCGCGACCCGCGTTCATCGAGCGTGCACGAACTGCTCAATAAGTATCAGGCCAGCGTCCCCCACGCCGAGCAAGTGGCCAGGCTGGCTTGCGACATCTTCCGCAAGACGCACGGCATACTGCATCACTATCCCGAGCAAGCGGAGCACCTGCTGTGGTCAGCCGCTATGCTGCATGATGTCGGCATGTTCATCGGTCGAAACGGGCACCACAAGCACTCCTATTACCTGATTAAGAACGGCGGTCTGCTCGGTCATTCCGAGGAAGAAGTGGCTGTGATTGCCAGTATCGCCCGCTATCACCGGGGCAGCGAGCCCAAAGAAGCTCATGAAGCGGTGACTACAATCGTGCCGACGCAACGGCGCATGGTCAGCGAACTGGCAGCAATACTGCGCCTGGCGGAAGCGCTCGATCGCAGTCACCGTCAGGTGGTGCATCGCGTGGAGTTCGATTTCGAAACGTCACTTAAAGGCAAAGATGGACGCGAGCAAGTGTCGTTGCTGGTCTACTTGCGACCGGGCGAAAACTGGGAGCCCGAAACCTGGGCGCTCAAAGAGAAGAAAGCCTTCTTCGAGAAAATCTTCCAGCTGCGGTTAGCGGTGGAAGTGCGCGTGGATTCGCGCTACACGCACTTACCCTAAGTCCGCGCCAATTGCTTTGTTTACTTGGTGGCGAGTTGTTTAGACTGAATAGTCTCGGCCATTTTTTTGACGTTGGTTAGACGCTTGCCGAGTTTCTTACCCTGGAAGCTCTCCATCATGCCGCGTGGAATCGGCAGCCCCATGTCGATGTAGGACGTGAGCTCGAGAATGGTGCCTTTGCCATCTTCGGTCGGGGTCAGAACCCAGCTTCCTTCAAATGCTTTGAAGCGGTCGGATTTGACCATGGTGTAGTCGATGCGCTCGTTCACTACCTCGTCTTGCTTCATGAGGCAGGTAGCGCTGCCGATTACAGGGATAAGATTGAACTTCTGCTCCAACATTTTGACGTTGGCTTTTTCTTCCAGAAGCTTGCTGTACTCCAGGTCGGGATCGTGCTTGCGCTCCTCGTGGACTGATTCCCAGACGACGTGAGGCGAAGCGTTGATCAAAACGCGACCTTTGACGAACTTCTTGTTCTCGGTCTTTTTCTCGGTGCTAACAACCGCTTCGCCTTTCTTGAAGGCAGCGTCCGAACAGGTGTCTTTGGCTGCAACGGCTGAGACTGTGGTTAGCGCGAGGGTGAGACAGAGAGCGGTTCTTGATAGGAAACGGATGCCAGGCGAAAACAAATTGACCTCCCCTCTAGGCGCCCAAATCGCTGATTTGGTGAGCCTTAAAACCATTATGCCACCAGATACGGTTACATGTAAATAGCGGCTGACAACCTGCGGACAGGTTGATATTACCTTGACCTCTATCAATAGGTTATGACGAGATCTTTATTGTCGAGTTCCAGTGTTTTGAAAGGTTCTTTCTTGAGAACTTCTAGAATCCAAACGGGATGGCCGCCGGCACGATCCGTCGCCACTTGAGTTCCTCGGCGTACTGCTTGTAGTCGGGTCCCAGTGTCTTTAAAAGAAGTTCCTCTTCGTACTTGGCTCGACGCAACCAGAGCGGTGCGATCACCAGCAGGGTGAAAAGAGCGATGCTCCAGGACAGTGCTGCTACCGATGCTCCGAAGAGCGATTGGCAGATGCCTGAGTAGATAGGATGCATGACGAACTTCAGCATGCCTGTTTTGCGGACTGTGTGGTTGTCCTGGATTTCTGCGTCGGTGGAGAACATATCGCCGAGCGAATACCAGCCACCGATCATGAAGATCAGCCCGCTGGCCAGAATAATCACACCGACCCAGGAGATTATGGCGCCGACTGCATCCGGCAAAATTCCTTGCAGTGTCCAGATGAGTTTCAGCCCGGGCTGCCCTTGATGGATGATTTCGTTCTTGGCGAAAAATGCTGCTACCAGCATGAATATGGCTGCCAGACTGCAGAGCTGCGGTGCCCGTTGCAGGAAGAAGTGCTTCTCGTAGAAGACACCTTTGCCGGCTCTACCAAATCCTTTGATCAAGACGGGGGTGGCAATAATCGCGCCTACAGCGACAAGCCCCGCGGTCACAAGTGTTGGTGCATCGAGATTCATCGTAATTACCTTCTAGAGTTTGAACAGATCATCGCTAAGGGAGGCGGAGATTTTGAGGTTCTTCCAGACAGTGCGGGCGAACAAACGACCGTCCTGATAGTCGAACCACTCCACCGGTAAAAGAGACTGCGAGTTTACGTAAGCTCGCTTGTACAGCGTGTCGCCTTTGTAGATCTCCAGGATGTATACCTTTTCCGGATGTCCATCCACGGCGATCGGGCGGTCTGTGACACGGCTTTTCATGCCTTGTTTCAGGAAGCCCTGGACCACCCGGCACATACTGGCCCAGTCCGAGTCGACCATTGGAAAACCGTTGGCCGACAGGAGTTGATCGGAATTTTCAGACAGCGTCACGGTGAATGCCGAGAGGGCACCACCCAAGTGACCGCGTACCTTGCCGTCTTTTCCAATCACAGCTACTGCGCCCTTCTTGTAGTCGCCTACTTCTTCCACCCTTAATAGACGGGGTTTCATGAAGTAGAAGTTTCCTTTTTCAAAGATTGTTTTCTTTCCTTTGAAGACCGACATTTCGTAGGTGAAGGAGTAAGCCTTCAGGTCACTGGCGGCATTGGTCATGTCGTTGATGATCTCGGTGCCGTCCACGGTTTTGCCGATGCCGCTGATTTGAGATAAGGAAGAGAAACTGCTGACCAGGGGTTGCACCGTGGAGTCTGCCTGACACGCTGGCGGCAGGCTGACTGAAAGGACTGTTGCCGCTATCGCGAAAGCCGCCAGCGGCGATCTAAATCTAGATTTTTGTCGGGTGAGAAGCATTAACGGACGATTTCCATAGTGCGGACGCGACCAACGTGTTTGGGTAGCTTTCTGACAGATGGAGCTACGGAGCGTCCCCGCAGAAATAGGCAGTCGTGGTTGTCAGGAATCTAAGAATCTCAGCCAACAACCGCGGACCCAGTTTCCGTGCGGCGCGTCATTATGTCACGCGTTGCAATCAAGCGTCCTTAGACCCGCTTATTGTTGCCAAGGCGAGCGGAAGCAGGACGATTCCCAGCTTAACGAAATCCGGCTTAATGCTATTTCACACAAGTGGGGACGTCGGAGCTAGTCTTGGTTTCTTCCGTCGGACATTGCCATAGTTTGAGCAGCGCTTCCAGAATCACGTCGGCGCCTTCCGGAATCTCATTGCCGGTCTTGTTTTCGATGTCGCCAAGCATGCGCTTCATCCAGAGCGCATGGCGAGTGTGTGGTTTGGCATGCAGGCGCAGCCATTCAAGCCCATCTTCTACTACTTCGGAGGAATATTTTTCCGGGTGACGCTCGAAGTAGCTGTCGTAATGCGGCAGAGCAGCGCGTGAATAAAGTGTGGCAGCCATTTCAGCCGCGACGATGGCATGCACTCCGTCGACGTATGAAGACTCCTGGCAGAATCTCTTCATGCCCTCACAGAGCACCCGGGTGGTTTCGCCGGGCACGATTTTGACCAGGTCGCGCTCATCAAGACCCGCCAGATAGCACTGGCGAATGAACAACTGCTGGTAGTGGCGCTCATCGTCTGCCAGTTGCTGGAGCAGGTTTTGAGCTGCTTCCATGTGCGGCGGTGCCTTTTCACGCACAGCGCCGATGTTGGTCGGCAGGTCTTTGATGAACGGCCAGAGGTCGGTGAGGTTTTCTTTGGCCGCATCGACGATCTTGTCGTCGTCGGCCAGATTGGCAAACCATGGACTGGTAGAGCATCCCCAGCTAATTCGGTCCAACAAGATCGGCAGCCAACTGGGTAGTGAAGCCATGGTGATGTAAGTCCCTCTCGACGAAAAAGCGTACGGCAGTGTTAATCACTTCGTACTTGCCTGAGATAGCTTAACACCCCATGCAGTGCCTTCTTTGCGAAAACTCAGAGTAACTTAACGAATTTATGCAAGCTGACGCGGCGGTAGTTGGACCGTCACGCTCGGCAACCCAGGGTAAAAATAGCCCAATACTGCGTCACATTGCCTGTTGAGCCAAGCTGTCAGTTGGTAAACTAGGGCGCCTCCCCAATGGCGGATGCGGCGCCGGGCTAGAAACCAATGCTTGAAGATAACTTTGCCAAGGTCGGTAGTGCGCCGAATCTCTCACCAGCGCGACCTGCCGAGACTCGCATTTTCACCACTTCCGATGGTGTAGAGCAGTTTGCCCGCGTCATTCGCGCCAGAACGGCAGAGGTAGCCACGCTTGTATACCTGCACGGCATCGAGGGACATAGCCTCTGGTTCGAGGAAACTGCCGAGATTCTGGCTGCCCAGGGAATTACGACCTATGCGCTCGACCGACGCGGCGCCGGGATGAGCCGCGAACCGCGCGGTGATCTGCGCGACTGGCGCCGTCTGGTCAAGGACATCGACGAAACGGTCGACTCGATAGCGGCTTTGTCCGACACACCGCTTTTTCTCATGGCCAACTGCTGGGGCGCAAAGGCGGCTATCGTTTCGGTTGCCGATGCAGCTGAGTTTCCTGCCTGCCACCGGCACATAAAGGGACTTATCCTCACTTCGCCCGCCATTGCCGTCCAGGTCGACGTCGATCTGCCGACGAAACTGCAAATCGGGTTGAGCTATTTCCTTCGTGACGGAAAGTTGTTTCCCGTTCCGCTCGTGCCTGAGCACTTCACGGACAATCCGCCCTACCTCGACTTCATTCGCCAGGACGAACTCCGCCTAAAAGACGCGACGGCATCGTTCTTCCTCCAGAGTTTGATTCTCACCCGCCGAGCCCAGCTGGCTACCAGCCGCCTCAAATTGCCGGTACTGCTTTTGCAGTCGGGCCGCGACGGAATAGTTGTGGTATCCAAAATCGAGAAATGGTTTTCACAAGTTGCTGCCGCCGATAAGAAACTGGAGATGTTTCCGGCCGCCGCGCACAGTCTGGATTTTGAAGCGGGCAGCGAACGTCAGCGCTATCTGCAGGTGCTTGGAGAATGGCTCCTGGAGCGTGCCCGATGAAAATCGTTGCCATCGACACTTTCAAGGTGCTGCTGCCGTTTAGATTCAGCTTCAAGCACAGCCTGGCGGCAAGAGCCGAATCCGAGAATCTGATCGTGCGCGTCAGAACCGATAGCGGCGTCACCGGATATGGTGAGGCCGTGCCGCGTGATTATGTTACCGGCGAGCATATCGATCAGGCATGCACCAATATTCACCGCCTCTACAAACCGCAGCTGATAGGTCTGCAATTGGATGATCCGGCTGCCTGCTACGCACAGATCAATCAGGTTTTCGATCAATTGTCGATCGGGACAAAATTGCAGGGCGCTTCCTGGTCGGCGGTCGAGCTGGCAGTCCTGGACGCGCTTGGGCAGGCACAAGGCAAGTTTACGCTGGATGTGCTTGGCAGCCGCAAGCAGGAGCGCATTCGTTATGGCGGCGTGGTGCCGTTCGGCAGCAAAAAAGGGCTGCTCGCGATTCTCTGGTTTTACAAGCTGCTCGGTTTTCAGACCGTGAAGATCAAAGTCGGCACAGGACTGGACGATGATCTCTACAAAGTGCAGGTGGCCCGCAAAGTCATGGGACCGGACGCGATTATCCGCGTCGATGCAAATTGCGCATGGAGCGCCGCGCAAACCGTCGAAGCGGCAAATGCATTTCGGCCGTACAGCATCGCTTCGATCGAACAACCTGTTCCAGCAGATGACTACATCGGACTGAAACAAATAATGTCCAGCATCGAAGATGAGATTGTTGTCGACGAATCACTGTGTACGGTCGAGCAAGCAGAGCGGTTGGCTGCTGAGAAACTCTGTCGGGCCTTCAATATCAGGCTTTCAAAGGTCGGCGGTTTTTGCGGCGCATCACGGATGGTGGCAATTGCCAAGCGCGCCAATCTGCGCTGTCACCTGGGCGCGCAGGTGGGAGAAACAGGTATACTCAGCGCTGCTGCACGCGCATTCGCTATGCTCAACGAAAACTTTGAAAACTATGAAGGTTCTGCCAACTTCTTCTTGCTAAAACGTGACATTACGCGCGAAGGATTGAACGCCGGACTGGGAGGCTGGGGCGATCTCTCCTATGCCTCCGGAAACAAATCGGGCTGGGGAGTAACCGTCGACACATCTACATTGGCACCGACGTCGCAAGAGTCAGCGGCGCCACAACTGGAGCATGGGGTTTCATTGAATTGAGAAAGGTTGAAGTAGCGCTGGGACAGGCTTATAGATATGCGACGCATGTGCGCCGCTTCGATCAAGCTTTGCGTACCCCGCTACCGGCTCAGCACGACAAGCTGATGCAGGTGATCAAAGCTAACGAAAATACTGCGTTCGGGCAGAAACACAACTTCGCCAAGATCAATTCGATCAGCGACTATCAGAGTTTGGTGCCGCCCAATACGTATGAAGATCTGCAGCCTTACATCGAGCGCGTCATGAACGGCCGGCGTGGGCAGCTGACCAACGAAGACGTCGTCATGTTTGCCACTACTAGCGGTACCACAGGCAAACCGAAATATATTCCGATCACGCCTTCGCACCTCAAAGATTACACCCATGCCTTTCAGGTGCAGAACTACAAGATGATCGTTGACTATCCGGGCGCACCGCTCGGTACTTACATGATCTTCTCCAGCAACGACGAAGAGGGCCGCACCGCGGCAGGCATTCCTTTTGGTTCGGTCTCTGGACTCTTGCGCCAGCGACAATCGTCGCTCGTCCAGAAGTATTTTGCGCTCCCTCACCTGGTGAGCCGCATCAAAGACGTTGAAGTCAAATACTACGTGATGCTGCGTCTGGCTCTTTGTCAGGATGTTTCAGCGATTCTCGGTTGCAATCCATCCAGCATGCTGTTGCTTGCCGACCAGATGCAGGAGCGCGCCGAAGAATTGATTAGCGACATCGCGGAAGGCACGCTGCGAAAAGCATTCATGCCACCGCCCGCGATTGCGGAACCCCTTTCACGTCACTTTGTCCACGACCGAGTGCGTGCGCAAGAATTGCAGCGCATTCTCGATAAACACGGGCGACTCACTCCAGAGCTGGTCTGGCCGAACATGGCCATGCTCTCCTGCTGGAAGGGTGGACCGATGTCGTTTTATCTGGATCGCCTGCCGGCTGTTTACGGAGACTTGCCGATTCGCGACTTCGGCTATATGGCCAGCGAAGGGCGGGGAACTATTTCTATCTCGCATCAGGGTGCCGGCGGCGTGGTCGCTCTCACCTGCCACTTCTTCGAGTTCGTGCCGGAAAACGAAAAAGACTTGCCCAACCCGACCTTCTTGACTGTCGACCAGCTGGAGTTGGGTGGTCGCTACTACATCTATTTCACAACCTCCTCGGGACTCTATCGCTACGACATCAACGACCTGATCGAGGTCGAGAGCTTTGAGTACAACACACCTGTTATTCGCTTTGTCCAGAAAGGAATGGGGGTGAGCTCCGTCACTGGCGAGAAGATCACCGAAGAACAGGTGCAGGTAGCTCTGCAGTACGCGTTGCGCATGCTTAACCTGTCCGGTATCGAGCACTTTACTTTTGCCGTCGAAATGGATTACCCGCCGCACTATGTCTGTTTCGCCGAGGTCAAGCAAGACTTGCCGGATTCTGTGGTTCAGGAATTCCTCAGGGTTTTCGAGCAGTCTTTGCAATTGCAAAACATCGAGTACAAAGACAAGCGGGCAACAAAGCGCCTGGGTGCTCCCAAGTTCCAGAAGGTTCCCAATGGAACATTCACACGCTTAAGACAACATCGCGTTTCGGCCGGAGCACCGGAAGCACAGGTTAAAATTCCCCTGTTGAATGCGGGGGTGGATTTCTACCACACGCTCGCAACCATCGGTTGTGTCCTGTCGCTAACCAACTGACCTTTTACAGAGGAAACCGAAAGTGCCCCCACTGAAGATCTTTGTCACCGGAGCCACCGGCATGGTGGGACTGCATATCGCGCAACACATGCTGGAAAAAGGTCATCAAGTGACAGCGCTGGTGAGGCGCTCAAGCGATACATCCAAGTTGAAGATCTTGCCTGGCAAACTCGACATTCGCACCACCGAACTCGACAATGCCAATAATGTCGGCAATCTGATGAAGGGACACGACGTTGTAATTCATTGCGCCGGGTCCGTGGATCCGCATGCGACTCGGGAAGAGATATTTGGTGTCAACGTCGGCGCCACTGAGATTGCTCTGCGCGCGGCGATCGATGCGGGCATCAAACAGTTTATCCACATGAGCAGCCTGTCTGTGATTACCGGACAGGAAGACCAGTTCAACGTCGATGAAAACGCGCCGCTGCGCACTTGCGGCGAGGCTTATGCCGACTCGAAAGTAGAAGCTGAAAAGCTGGTGATCAGTCTGGCCGGCACCGGACACCTGCGCGTCACCGTACTGCGTCCCGGCTTTATCTATGGACCGGGCGAACGAGCCTGGATGCCGCGTCTGATCAAAAATATCGCTTCCGGCAAAGCGATGCTGATCGACGGCGGCAAGAAAGAAACCAACGTCATCTACGTGGGAAATCTCTGCAAAGCTGCCGAACTGGCATTGCTCAACGAAAAGTCATTCAATCGCGTTTATAACCTCACCGACGGACAGAAGGTGAGCAAGAAGGATCTGTTTGATGCCATCGCTGACGGGCTCGGATTGCCGCGCATCAAGAAGACCATTCCCTCGGCGATTGCGCGCCCGGTCTGCGAGATTGTCTCCAACATTGCTCCCATGTTGTCGCCGGAAAAACGCCAGGAGCTGTCCCGCTTCTCACGCGCTGCTTACAGGCTGGCCGGCATCAATCAAGGCTTTTCGATCGCTCGCGCCGAAACAGAGCTCGGCTATACCAACCGCGTACCTTTTACAGAAGGTATGGCCAAAACGCTGGAAAGCTTTCAGGTACCGGGCGGCAGTCAGAATTTCGTGCAATCTGGAAGATAGGCAGTGCAGGGCGTGAAGGACTTTGTTATCGACTACATCGGGCGCCACAAGCATCCGGTCAATGCCATTCTGCACATTTTTGGAGTGCCGCTGGCATTCTATGGATTTGGGCTCTTGTTCTTCGGACAATTCCTAAATGCGCTGCTCTGTATCTTTTTCGGCTACGTCTTGCAGTGGCTGGGTCATCGTGCGCAAGGCAACGAAGTGGGCGAGGTGATTCTGATCAAGAAGATCTATCGCCGCATTACTGGAGGAAAAGCGGTTGGCTAAAGGCAAAACCGGAATAGTCGCTGTCGACGGTGCCACTGGTTATCTGGGCACTCACTTGATTGCGCGCTTGCTGGAGCTGGGGCTGCCGGTGCGGGCTCTCGTGCACGCCAAAGCTGATGCTGAAGACCTGGAGGTATTGAAGAGACTGGGGGCCGACGTGCGTGTCGTGCGTATGGACGGCGGTGATGACAGTCTGGATAAAGCCCTGACTGGTGCAGACGTGGCCGTGCATCTGATCGGTTCGATTGCGCCACGCAAAGGCGAACGGCTGGAAGAACTGCATGTCGAACAGACCGGACATCTAGTCGATGCGGCGCGGCGCTGCGCGGTGAGCAAAGTCGTGATGGTGACGGCACTTGGTACGGCACCGAATGCGGTGAGCGAATATCATCGCACTAAATTCCGCGCCGAAGAAAAAATTCGCAACGGCGGCAGACCGTACATAATACTGCGACCGTCACTGATTTTCGGTCGGGTCATCGGACGCCGCGACAGTAAGCTGATTGCCCGCTACATCGACCTGATTCGCACGCGCTCTTCGGTGCCGATGGTTGGTGGCGGAACTAACAAGTTGCAACCCGTGTTTATCAGCGACCTGGTGACTGCACTGGTGCAAAGTGTGACCAGCGACGATTTCAACGGCCAGATTCTGGAGATCGGCGGCGCCGATGTCTTTACTATGAGAGAGATCGTCGAGACGTTGATGCGCACGCTCAACATCGAGAAGAAGATCAGCGATCTGCCGCCGCCGGTGGCAGGAGTGGTGGCTTTCTTCTGCGAGACTTTCCAGAGCGATCGCCCCACGTTGAGCAGCGACCAGGTGCGACTGGCGCAAGTCGACAACGTGTGCACGAGCAATGCGTTGATTTCAAAATTTGGTGTCACTCCTGTCTCCCTGCGTGACGGCTTGCGTACTTACGTAGGCAGCGCCGGCGGGTCGGCAGGTACAAATGGTCCGGCTGCCTCTAAGGACGATCAGCCGACACCGGTATCCCACTAGGAGTCGCAGTGAAAATCGTTGTTACCGGAGCCAGCGGCTTTTTTGGAGTGAGCCTGGTATCGCGTCTGGTTTCTCTCGGGCATGACGTCACCACATTCGGCAGGTCGCCTGCGGTGGCGCCGCAATTGAAACACCTGAACGTAGCCCATCTGCGGGGCGACGTCGAAGAACCAGCGTCTCTCCCTCCCATGTTTACCGACTGCGATGTGTTGTTTCATATGGCTGGACTGGTGTCCTACCGGCGAGCCGACCGGGACAAACTATATAAAGTGAATGTGGACGGAACGCGCAATGTCATGAAGGCGGCCCTGTCTGCAAAGCGCACACCGCGCATCATTCACCTCGCTTCCATTGCTGGAATGGGCATCCCGCCTGACGGCGAGATTGGCGACGAATCGCTGGCATACAATCTGGATGGTCTGAGCCTTTTTTATTGCGACACCAAGCATGAAGGCGAGATGATCGTGCTTGATATGGCACGGCAGCAGGGACTGCCTGTGATTTCCCTCAACCCCGGTATTACATTCGGTGAGGGTGATACACATCCGCACCACCACACGATCTTTGCGTCAATGGCGCGCGGCGTGCTGCTCGGCTATCCGGTGGGCGGCGTGATGTTCTCCGACATCCGCGACATAGTCGATACTTCTATCAATGCGATGACGATGGGACAGTTCGGCGAGCGCTATGTTGTGGGCAGTGCCAACATGACCTTCCGCGACGCATCCTTTGTGTTGTCGCAAGTGATCGGGTCGAAACCGCCACCGTTCCCTATTCCGGGTTGGGTTGCCCTATCTGCCGGCTCAGCCTGCGAGGCCGTGCTACCACTTTTCGGGCGCAAACCGCCACTGACCCGCGCCGTCTCCTGGCTATCGCAGCGGAAGATATTCTTTTCGTCCGACAAGGCCATTAAAGAACTCGGGCACAAGCAAACGCCTTTTGAAGAAACGGTGCGTCGCACCGCTCCTTATTACCTGCAATCCTCCGGCAAAGCCATCGCCGCCAGCCACTAATTGTCGTAGATGCGGTGGGCGCCGGTATAGATGTTGAAACGGTCGTTGCGGACGAAACCTATTAAAGTCATGTCGCATTCGGCTGCCAGTTGCACGGCGAGGCTGGATGGTGCGCCCACCGCGACGAGCACCGGTAGACCGGCATGAGCAGCTTTCTGTACCAACTCGAAACTGGCTCTACCGCTCACTAGCAGTATGTGATTCGTGAGGGGCATCTGGTGAGAGAGAAACATGTTGCCCAGCACTTTGTCGAGTGCGTTGTGCCTGCCGATATCCTCTCTCAAGTCCAGCAGGTTTCCTTCGGCATCGAACAGGCAGGACGCATGGGTGCCTCCGGTGCGGTTGAACTCGGACTGATGTCTGAGAAGCGCCGACGGTAGTCCCTGGATGAGCTGTGGAGTTGCACGCGGAACGTCTTGGTGGCACTGGAAGTTTCGTTTCACGCGCACGGCGGCGATGGACCTCTTGCCGCAGACACCGCAACTCGATGCGACGAACGAATGGCGGTCGAGCACGGATGAATCAACCTGGACATCGCGTTTGAGATGGACGGTGACCACGTTGCACTTGTCGTTGCAGAGGATCCTATCTACGGCACTTGCATCGTGGATGATGCCTTCGGTAAAGAGGAAACCGATTGCCAGTTCCGGATCGTTGCCGGGAGTTCGCATGGTAACGGCGACGGGAATCGAATCTGAGTCGGGTTGCGCAATTAGGATCTCCAGCGGTTCTTCAACGCTGATGTCGTCTTGATCTGCGAGCGCCGAGTCCGCGTTGTATCTCAGAACTTCGTGTTGCCAGACGCTCGCGGAGCGAGTTTCTTCAGAGACGGTACTGCATTTAATCATGATTGCTTGGCACCACCTCCACGATTATCTGTTTCATCATTGGCTGATCGCTCTGTTTGCTGTAGTCGCCGATTGGGCAAAGGACGTTCAACTCCGGCATATAACCGGCGGCGCATCCTTTCGGAATGTTGTACTGCACGGCACGAAACGACTGGAGGCGGCGCTGCGAGCCGTCTTTGGCGAAGCTTGTGATATCGATCAAGTCGAACTCCTTCAACCCCCGTTCGCGCATGTCGTGCTCGTTCATGAACAAGAGGTTGCGCAGTCCCTTCACCCCGCGATAGCGATCGTCGTCTGAGTAGATCGTCGTGTTGAACTGATCGTGGGAGCGCATGGTGCTGAGCATCAGCTTGCCTTCTGGCGGCAGCGAATTGTGCAACATCGCACTGCCGAAAGTCGCTTTGCCGGTGGAAGTCTGGAAGTCCAATCGACGTGCTGCTTGATCGAGGCGAAAACCTAGCGGTTGGCGGACGCGCTTATTGAAATCTTCGAAACCGGCAATTGCATCAGCCATCTTGTCTCGGATCAGATCGTAGTTGCCGACGTAATTCTTCCAAGGCGTGCGGCTGTCAGGCAAGGTGGAATTAGCCATGCCTGCAATAATTGCTGGTTCCGATAGCAGGTGTGACGAGGCCGGCTCGTTCATTCCCACCGACAGGTGCACCATGCTCATCGAGTCTTCTACTGTCACTTGCTGCAAGCCGGTGGCTTGAAAGTCCTTCTCCGTCCGTCCGAGGCAAGGCAGGATCAACGCATCGGCACCGCGCACCAGATGACTGCGATTCAGTTTTGTGCTGACATGAACGGTTAGCTTGCACCGCCGCAAAGCTTCGAAGGTGCGGTCGCGGTCAGGAGTGGCTGACGCGAAGTTTCCTCCCATGCCGACAAAAACCTGAACGTCGCCGTTATACATTGCTTCGATGGTGCCGACGGTGTCCAGTCCTTTTGCCCGCGGCGACATGATGCCGCATGCCCTGTCCATTCTCGCCAGCCATTCCTCGGGCGGATGGTGATGGATGCCGCAGGTACGATTACCCTGAACATTACTGTGTCCACGCACAGGGCAGGGACCGGCACCAGAGCGTCCGATGTTGCCGCGCAGGAGCAGCACGTTGACGATTTCGCGAATTATGTCGACGCCGAATTCTTGCTGTGTGATGCCCAGGCACCAGCTGATGATGCTGGATTTGGACTGCCGATAGATTTCCGCGGCTTGCCGAATTTGTTCGATGCTCACGCCGGAGAGATGCTCGATTTCATCCCACGTAGTTTCGCGACATAGCGCTTTGTATTCTGCAAAACCAGATGTATGTTTCTCGATGAACTGCATGTCGATGCTGGATGCGTCGGTTTCTTGCATCTCGAAAAGATGTTTGGCTATGGCGCGCAAAATTGCCTGATCGCCACCGATGCGTGGTTGCAGATTGAGTGTACTGGTGGATGTGATGCGGTTGGTGATCATGTCGAATACTTCATGCGGCGTGATGGCGGACCGCGCCGCTGCTTCGACTAGCGGATTGATATGGACAATTTTCAGACCCCGCTCTTTGACACCATCGACTAGCGCGCTGATCATGCGCGGCGCGTTGGTGGCAGCATTGACGCCGATAATAAAGATCGCATCCGACTGCTGCCAGTCGCCGAGATCGACTGTGCCTTTGCCGGTACCCAGAGCCGCCATCAAGGCGCGTCCACTGGCTTCGTGGCACATATTGGAACAGTCCGGCAAGTTGTTGGTGCCAAATTCTCGGGCGAACAGTTGGTAGAGAAACGTTGCTTCGTTCGACAGTCGTCCTGAGGTGTAGAAGCTGGCTTGGTGAGGAGATTCGAGCGCGCGCAGGTGTTTGCCGATCAGTGAAAACGCGTCCGCCCATGAAACGGGTTCGTACCGATCGTTGGATGAGTTGTACAGCATCGGTTCTGTCAGCCTTCCCGCATTCTCCAGCTGGAAGTCGCTCCAGGTGAGGAGTTCGGCAACTGAATGGGCAGCGAAGAAAGCGCGGTCGGCTCGTTTCTTTGTCATCTCCCAGGTGACATGCTTGATGCCGTTCTCGCAGATGTCCATGCGCAAGCCTTTGCGATCATCCGGCCACGCGCACCCCGGACAGTCGAAGCCGCCGTTCTCATGATTCATTTTGAAGACGGCGCGCACGCCGTCAATCAGTTCGCCCTGCTCCAGCAAGATTTTGCCGACACTGAACGCAGCTCCCCATGCTGCCGCTGGATGTTCGTAGTCTTTTTGAGAATACCGCGCCGGTTTCTTGCCGGGTTTTTCAGACCGGTTGCCATGGTCGTCAGACGGGGCCATTAAGCAATTTCCTCAGGGGATTGAGGTGCTTATTCTAGTCACAATTAGCCGAGATTGAGCGGCGGAATAATCAGGATGGATGCCTGCGGTTTTTTGCCGGTTTTGGAGTCGCCAAAGCCGCCTTTAATGCCTGCTGCGCTGGCTTCGGCTGTCTGCACGAATTTTTTTACAGGGCAGGAGGACCCTGTGTCTTCCAAATTGTTCAGCGTGTCTACGACATCTTTGGATGCTCGCGTGGCTGAGGATATGTAGTCTCCGCCTTTCTCCCTTTCCTCCTTCTTGGTCTGACCGATATCGGTCGGGTTATTCCTGAGCGGATTCTTGTGGGTGACGCAGTCGGGAGCAGTAGTAAAAAAGAGAGTTCTAGCGGCTCGAGCTGCAGCGTCGCTGGCAGTGGCGATTAGTTCTGCGCCGAGACTGGTAGATTCAGCCGACTCATCTACCTTAATGCGAGCCGGAATTCGATCCTGTCCTAACGACATGAGATTACCTACGTTGGTGGGTCAGGGCGGGGGATAGTCGCCTATATACGGCACCGTCCTTTTTTGGACACGTGTCGAAAAAATGGGCTCTGTGGATAGATCCAGGTGTGGACTGGCACCTCACGTGGAGTCCACTTGGCTTATGGCGGAATTGAATTTCTTAGAGCTTGCCCGGGATAAGTTCCAGGCGCCCACGCCCGGTGATGCCCAGCCACCAGGGCACGTGGAGAAACTGCAGGAAGACGCGGGGCTCTTCCTGCGAATTACCGATGCCGTGAAGCAGGCGGTAGGGCCAGGCAAACCGGCCGCCAGAGAAAAGACGGACTGGACGATTGCAATTAATCTGACCACCGACTTTGGCAGCGGTTATGGCGTCAACGCGCGCATGAAGGAACTGCGGGATCTGGCGGAGAAGACTAAGGGCACTCCGGTGACGCTGGTTGTGCAGGCTGCCTATCCGAGCTATTCGTCGTGGTCGTCGCTGATTTCGATGACACCGGACGGGCACCAGCTCTACCGCTACATTATTAAAGACGGCAAGATGACCATGGCAGACTCTGTGAAATCGCAGGGGTATGCCAAGGACACAGAGGGTCTTTTGACTTTTACCGGCAGCCGTTTCGACCCGAAGCGCCTAGGGCTAATTATGGATTCGCATGGACAGGGCAATAAAGGGTTGACTGGCGACACGGGAAAAGCCAGCGTAGCCGAATTTGTCGATGCCGTGAAAAAAGGATTGAAGGCGATCGGCAAAGAAAAACTTGATGTCCTGGATTTCGATTGCTGCCTGATGTCCCAGGATGGTGTCGTTGATGCACTTAAGGGGTTGGCATCAGATGTGGTGGCATCGCCCGAGACGGAACACATCGCTGGGCAAGTCGTGTCAGGTCCGCTGGAGAAACTGGCGAAGAATCCAGCAGCGACATCTGATCAGGTTGCGCGTAGTTTCGTCACTGCATCACAAGATCGGCAGAGGGCGTCCGAACAAATGTGGAAGTGGCTCGAACAACTTGGCATACCTAAAGGAGATCGAGTCTTAATCAGCACTTTGTCGCATATCAACACTCGCGAGTACACAGATTTTCAGAAAAACCTCGATAAGTTCGGCGACAAGATGTGCGAGGCTCTCAAGGACGAAAAGAGTCGAGCAGCCATCGAGAAGGCTATTGACGAAACTGCCACCTACGGCGGCAGCGGCTCGTTGCTGTTCTTTTTGTTCGGAGTCGGAAGCAAGAAATACGACCTGAAGGACTTCACCACGCGTGTGGTAAAGGCTATCGAGGCCGGTGAGATCAAAGATGCTGACGGTTCGCTGAAAGCCAGTGCGCAAGCGGTTCTGGATAACCGCGCCAAACTGGTCAAAGACTACTTTGGGCACGGCAGGTATGAGGGGTTGGGAGGCATATCGACGTTTTTGCCCGGGCGGGATTTGCGGGCATCGACCAGAGATCGTGCCGAGTCCACTTATAAGGCAGAACTGGTGCCCAAAGATACCGGCTGGGGACGGTTCCGTTATGCACTGGTTCCGGAGAAGAAGCAAGAGCCCAATCAACCAGGCAGTTGGTCGTCGTGGTTGCCTTGGGGTAAAAAATAGTCCCGATAATTGATAGGATTGCAGGAGAGGTCTTTATGCCAAGAAAGCTTTCCCTGCATCAACTCGTCTCGGTCGCGCTGATTCTTTTGACTGCCGGGTGTATTTCTTCCAGAAACGTGCCTGCTGAAGCCAGCAACTCACTTGCCGTTGGCTCGTTATCAAGGGCGGCCGGACCGGTATCCGTGCCTCTCAACGGTCCAGCTGAGTTCAACTGGAAGAAGCGTGAGGAGATACTGAACATGCGGCGAGCGGCGATTGCGCGTACTCCGCAACTGCTTGCTCATCAATACCAGCCGACCGAAGACATTTTCGAACAAGTGGAAGACGGTAAACCCTGGTGGGGTTTCGCCGGTGAATGTGTCTACGGCAAGGGCATGGCGAGCATCAAAGGATTCGCCGAAGAATCGCGTTTCGTCCTCAATCCCTTCATGCTGGTTGCGTGCAACCCTGCCACTCTGGGCATCTGGAACACCAGCAAACTGAATCCCGATCAAATGAACGATCCGCGCTTTCCGTTCTATTGGATGCCGGAGTCGCTGGTGTATAAGCCGAAAGAACAGACTGCCGAGCTTACTTACAACATCAGTAATTATCTGCGTGCCGTAAGCGCTCAACCGGCACTGGCGACCGAAGCCAGTCAGCTGCGCAAGTTCTCGCTGGTTGCCTATAACGCTCGGGACATGGGCTACAACTTCATTTATCTGGATACGAAGAAGTCGAAGGATGTAGAGAACGACAATCATCCGCACGATGCGACTTTCATTGGCCAGTTTATTCACTGTGGCGGCACTTGCGGTTACCCGGGCGGTTGCAACAACATGAGTCCGTTCATTGCAGAAATCGATAGATGTCGGCTCAACAAATTGCCGGCTTCTGCAGTGATCTATTTGTGGAAGGAACGCCCCGAATCGGTTGAGTCCAAGCCGGACTTCACGTACTACATTACCTTCAAATAATGTCCATCTAAAACGACGCCAAGATTCGTTCATCCGATAGGTGATAAAACAGAAGCGGTGATAGGTCCTAAGGACTACTGCCTGTACGGTTAGCCGGCTTTTTAGGCATTGAGGAGTGATTATGTTGAGCGCAGCAAGCAGAGCAAACGCACTTGCAGCCCGCCTCGCTTCTGCGGCGGTGATGGTGGTCTTGGCAGCGGCTGCGCCCGCCACCGATGCCGCTGCACCGGCAGCAGCCTCGATGCCCACCGAACAGCAAATCAAAATGTTGGAAGTGCAGTGTCGGCAAGCGCCCAATTCCTGCCAACCGCACTTCGATCTCGGCAAAGCTCTTTGCAAGAAAGCCGGTGGCATGAAGAAGGGATGCCCTGAGCAAGCAGCACTTTACCGCCGGGCTGTTTCCGAATTGCGGGTCGCGATCCGCAAAGGGAAGGGCAACGCCACATCGCAGGCCGCCAACCAATATCTGATGACTTTGCCCAGAGACGTCGTTGCTCCGCGCACCGATGCCGATACGCCCATGATCGCGGCTGCCCATGGGATCAACGGACTGATGCGTGGTGGTGAAGCGTCCAAGCCTAAGGTGCTGGAGTTCTACGCATCCTGGTGCCAGCCTTGCAAAATGCTGAAACCGCTGATTGAGAAAGCCAAGACGACATACGGCGATAAGGTCGAATTTGTGAGCTACAACGTCGACGATCCTAAGACTGAGAAACTGATCGAAGACTACGAAGTGAGCCCGATTCCGACGCTTATCTTCTTGGGAGCGGACAACCAGGTGGTCAGCTATGCCATCGGATTTTCCGGAGAGATAGGCATCAATAACGGTCTCAAGAAGATTTTGACTGCCAGCGAGCCGATCCCGTCAGCGCCGTCGACGCCATCTGCATCCGTGCCGACCTCCCCTAGCATCTGATTGTCAGTCTGAAATGTGTTGACAAGATTTGCACCGCGAGTGGTGCCACTGCCGACGCACAGCCGTTTCAGTGCGATAATTAGGTTCTGTCACAGAACAAATCAAGAGGTGAACGATGGCCGTGAGTACTAAAGCGGACACCCGAGTTGAGCGCGATTCGATGGGAACCATGGAGGTTCCTGCAGACGCTTATTACGGCGCGAGCACGCAGCGGGCAGTTCTGAACTTTCCGATCAGCGATTTGCGTTATCCGCGCTCATTCATTAGAGCTCTGGCTCTGGTGAAGGCTTACGGCGCTGAAGTCAACAAAGAATACGGTGAGATCGACGCTAAAATCGCCGATGCCATTCACAAAGCAGCGATTGAGATTGCCGAGGGCAAGTTCGACAAAGAGTTCGTCGTCGACATCTTTCAGACCGGCTCCGGCACGTCGACCAATATGAATGCGAATGAAGTGATTGCCAACCGCGCCATCGAAATACTCGGCGGCGAGCGCGGCGACCGCAATCTGGTGCACCCCAACGATCACGTCAACCGCGGCAACTCATCCAACGATGCTATTCCGACTGCCATGCATATCGCTGCTCTTCTCGACATGAAAGAGTATCTGCATCCGGCGCTCAAAGGTTTGAAAGTCAGCCTCGAGAAGAAGTCGAAAGAATTCTGGGACGTCATCAAAACCGGACGCACTCACTTGCAAGACGCAACCCCGGTGCGCCTTGGACAAGAATTTCTCGGCTATGCCGGTCAAATCGAGCGCGCCATCGAACGCCTTGAATATGCGGAAAGTCGCCTGTCACAGGTGGCCCTGGGCGGCACCGCCGTTGGTACCGGCATCAATGCGCGCAAAGACTTTGCGCAAAAAGTGCTTGCCAAAATCTCGAAGAATCTCGGCATCAAAGTAGTTGAGACAACGAATCACTTCCAGGCTCAGAACACGCTTGATGAAGTGGTTGATGCATCCGGCGCCTTGAAAACAATTGCCGTCAGCTTGATGAAGATTGCCAACGACATTCGTTGGCTGGGCAGCGGTCCGCGCGCTGGACTGGGCGAAATTGCCTTGCCGGAAGTGCAGCCGGGCAGCTCGATTATGCCTGGCAAGGTCAATCCAGTGATTGCCGAATCTGTCTGCATGGCATGTGCGCAAGTAATCGGCAACGACGTCGTGATTAACACCGCCGGCGCCTCAGGTAACTTCGAACTGAACGTGATGATGCCGATCGCCACTTACGACTTGTTGCAATCGATCATGCTGTTGGCGCGAGTCGCCGAGAACTTCCAACGCCAGTGCGTCGATGGTATCAAGGCTACCGAGAGAGGACCGGAGATGGTCGAGCGCGGCTTAATGATGTGCACCGCCCTGGTACCGGAAATTGGCTATGACCTGTCAGCCGCGATTGCGAAAGAAGCTTCCAAAACAGGCGAAACTATTCGAGAAGTGGCGCGTAAGAAGACCGAGTTGACCGAAGATCAGCTGAAGAAGATTCTTGATCCATCGAAAATGACGGAGCCAGACTAACTCCGGGCCCGCAGCGCTGATTAAACGGAGTACACTGTAACTGTCTTGAGTTATGGAGGTGTTCAACGTGGGTTCAGTCCGACAGATGCTATCTGGAAGTTTCTGTGGAGTCCTGGCGTTGTCTTTCTCGCAGGTACTGATTGAGATCGCCGCTGCTGATGCGGCGCCGGCACCGATCAGGCGGACAGCCGCCGGCAACCAGCAAATCATCAAGAAAGGGTGTGACCTCACCCCGCAGTACAACGCCTACCTTGGAAAGCTGCAAAACCGGGTGCTCTCCAAATGGAACACATTGCTCGCCGACGGCAAGAACAACGTGACTCTGGCTGCCACCGTCAATACCGACGGCTCGGTGCAGAACGTGACGATGCGTAGTTCGCCGAACAATCCTGCGGCAGAGCAATCGGCTCTCGATGCGTTCAACAACTCGCAGCCGCTTGATGCCCTGCCGTCCGGAAGCAGTCCAGTGGTGATCACATTCACATTCGTATCCACATCTGATCCGCATGGTGACAGCAACTCCAGCATGTCCGCGCGTATGGCGCCGGTCACCGCTCCATCGGCGAATGTGCCGCCCAGTTCATCTCCGTCCTCATCCTCCAATTATTCATCGCCGGCAACCAGCTCCAGCTATACTCCCCCTGCCGACGCCACCTCGACTCCATCGACTCCAGCAACTTCATCCACCCCAGCCTCTTCAGCAGGTTCGGGCGGTAGTTATCCCGCACAGAGCGGAATGCCTGCCGATCTCGGATTAGGGTCCGTGTTGCCGCCCGATAAAGACGGTGGGCAGAGTGCGCCAGCCGCACAGTCCGCTCCCGCTTCAACTGCGCCAGCCACTGCGGCTCCGGCGGCGGCGCCAGCTGATGCTGCTTCGGCTGCCCCAGCAGAAGCGGCACCCGCAGCTCAAGCGGCGCCGGCAGCTCAAGCCGCGCCGGCAGCGACTGGACAGGAAGGAGCATCACAGCCGGAATCAGCGCCTGCATCTACACCGGTCGGCGGCGCTCCTGCCTCGACTGGCGGCGATGTGGACAACTTCACCCCTTCTGAAACGACTACGCAACCGCCACAAGGCTCTCAGCCTGCGACCTACGGAAGTTCTGAAAATCCCTGACCGCTTAACTAATCGGGCAGCTTCACGTGTTCTTTCCAATGCACTTCTGGCCTCAGCCGTCTGTCGAACCGATTCGCAAGATGCAATTCGCCGGCAGTTGGTATAGCGCTGACCCAGAAAGGTTGAAAGCGCAACTGGAAGAAATGCTCGAACGCGCTTCGCCGCTCGCAGACGAGCAAACCGCCAATAAGCTCACCACTGCCAACCAGCGTCTGGAGGAGCCGGTCACGGCTATCGTTGTGCCCCACGCAGGGTATGCGTTTTCCGGGCAAGCTGCCGCGCATGCGTATGGGTTGGTAGCCGATCGACAGGTAAAACGTGTCATTCTCCTCGGACCGAGTCACCATGTGGGATTCCACGGAGCTGCTCTGCCGGCAGCCTCTGCTTTTGCAACGCCACTGGGAGCCCTGACTGTTGATCGCGCTACCGTGGATGAACTTGTGACTTATCCGTTGTTCGCGGTATTACCTGAGGTGCACAAGGTAGAGCATTCCCTTGAATTGCAGTTGCCTTTCATCCGGCAAACGCTCGGAGACGTGCCGATTGTGCCGATCATCATTGGTCAGCTCAACGACGAGAGCGAGATGCGGCTGATTGCAGAGGTGCTGCGTGGTTTCATGCAAGACGGTGATCTTCTGGTCGTTAGCTCCGACTTCACGCATTACGGGCCGCGGTACGAGTATGAGCCCTACGACGGACCTATTCGTGCTGTGGTCCAGGAATTGGACAGATCTTCGTTTTCGCACCTTGCAAAACTCGATCTGGAAGGATTCGTACAGTTTCAACACGAAACCAAAGACACCATATGTGGTTTCTTCCCTTGTGCGGTGATGTGTGCGCTGATGCCCGCTGGAACACGTGTGACGGCGCTAAAGTACTACACTTCACAGGATTGCTTGAGTGAAGATAACTACAACTCCGTGAGCTACATCGCGATCGCTCTTTCCGGGCAACAGTGGCCGGAAAAAGCTGATACCATCCCCGACGCTAAAGACGTGGTGCAACTTTCCGATGAGGAACGCAAAGCGTTACTGTGCCTAGCCAGAAAGACTTTAGAAATTCATTTGAATGAGAACCGCGTCGCCACGCCGGAAGAGGTCGGGATAGAAATCACCGAACCCATGAAGCGCTGCTTCGGTGCCTTTGTGACTTTGTACAAGCCGACACACGGAGTGTCGAATATGGGGCACGGTGATAAAGATCTGCGAGGATGCATCGGCAGCATGTGGCCTGTGGCGCCGCTCTGGCAGTCGGTGCAGGAAAATGCCATCGCCGCCGCGGTTCGTGATCCGCGTTTCCCGTCGCTCCATCGCACTGAAATGAACGACGTCATAATTGAGGTGAACGTGTTAACGCCTCCTCGCCGCATTAAGTCGAAGGAGCAGATAGTCATCGGACGCGACGGTGTCATCTTCGCAAAGGCAGGGCACAGCTCAGTTTTCCTTCCGCATGTGATGACGGAATTCGGATGGACAGTCGACGAAACTCTTCGGCAACTGGCAATAAAAGCCGGATTGCGGCCGGATGATGTGACAGGAGCTAAACTAGATATATTCCAGTCGGAAATCATCTCTGAGGATGAGAAGACGTGAACTCTAAGGCTGCCGCTCTGATAGCGTTGTCTGTTGCATTCCTTGAGGTCTGTCCAGTCACCGCGCAGAGTCAGCAGCAGGTGAGCGGCGGCTCGAACGAATATGTTCAGAGTCCGCAGTTTAGTTATGGCGGCATGTATAGCAATGGCTCTGGCGGGCAGAGCAGCAGCGCCATGTCCCCGCCGGTGCCTGTGCAACAACAGCAAGTGCCGATGCAGCCTATGCAGCATATGCAGCAATCCGGCGTGTTCAACAGCGGCATGCAGAGTGTGCGCGGTAACAGCAATTTCTTCCAAGCTAGCGGCGTGTTGCAGCAGCAGCAAATGCAGATGCAGCAGCAAATGCAGATGCAACAGCAAATGCAGATGCAGCAGCAGCGTCAAATGGCAATGCAGCGCCAGATGGAGATGCAAAAGCAGAAGCAATTGCAAATGCAGAAACAAGCGCAGCTGAAGAAACAGAAAGAGCAGCAGGCGGATGCCAATCCATTTAGCGGGCGCAACATCCTTAAGGCGTTGCTGGGGCAACCCACCGGACCAGTCGATCCCGCAAATGACAATTCCAACCTGGGCGCTGCACAGGCACAGTGTCAGGTAGCGAAGGATCAAGCCAGCCAGGCTGAAGGGGATGAGTCGCGCGCAAGTTATGGCGAAAAGGGGTCGCGCCAGAGTGCGGCTTACTCGGCTCACTGTCATGCCGATGCTGCCCGAGCTGCTGCCGACAAAGCCTATTCGCTGTCTGCCGGAAAATCATCTGCCACCAAAGATGCCGCGGCGCAAGCCCGTGACGCAGCCAACCGTGCGCAAGCTGCAGCAGATCGAGCTTCTATAAAGCAAATCAGTAGAGTTGATCGCCTTCTTCGAAATTGATGGGCAGTTCCGGCGGTGCCGTTTGCGCGAGCGCTGAGTTAGTTACAGCCGTGAGCGGGGTGGCAGCCGCAGGTTTACCGAGTAATCGGTCGGCCGCGCATCCGCAGTTTTTGACGATGACATTTTTGGTTTCCAACGCTGGTCCGACCTGCGTGAATGCATCGACTGGATTGCTTTTCAGGACATGTCCTTCGACAGCAGCTACCCTTTCTTGCACGATGTTATTGCGTTGCTCTGACACCCAGACAGCCCAGTCTTCAGGAGCCGAGTAGGTGGGAACCAGTGCTGGTGCCAGCCGCTGTTGATTGTACAGAGACAGGGCACTCTTCTCATCGCCGTGCAGCAAATAAGCTTTTGCCAGCGTCAGCACGTTTTGTGCGGATGGAACTTTGGCGACTTGCTTGTTGGCCAGATCAAGCAGACTTGATGAGGCCAGCTGATCCTCACCATTGAGTATCGAAGCCTGAGCGAGGTACTGTGCCGCTTGGGTAATCTTGTTCGACTTCAAGTTGAGCAGTCCGCGCCGCCGCCATGTGTCCCCGTTGTGTGGGTCGAGCCAGAGGCTGTGCTGGTAGGCATTTTCGGCTTCCGGCAAGCGATTGAGAGCTGTGTACATATTGCCTTCGCCTGCCAGCGCGAGTGCAGACGGCACCAGCTGCGCGGCTTGCTGATATTCCACGAGCGCTCCTATATACCGTCCGTGGTTGGCGAGGCACTCGGCGATGTGCATCCGATTGTCCGGATTGCTCGGTTCTACCCCTGATTTGCTATAGGCCTCTTTGAGAATTGATGCCGCGGCGGGATTAGTCGGATCCAGATACAGGGCTTCGCGTGCGCGCCTTGCGCCGCATTCGAAGTACCCGCAGCACATAAACTGGCGAGCCCGCATGATAGAGACTTGGACCAGCTCGTTCTTCACCGACGAGCACTCGGGATTGGCCGATAGAGCTTTGCGGAGGATGGAGGCTGCTTTATCGCCGTTTTCCTCGCTGACTGCCTGGCGCGCGGCGGCAATGGCTTCTTCGCAGGAGAGGTTGCGACCGACGGAAATCTCCGCGGGGATGGGCTTTTTGAACCGTGGCAATGGACTGCTTGGTCCCGCAGGCAGCTTTCCGGAAGGGAAGGTCGGCTTACGTCTTGCCGGTCGACGGCTGTATCCGGGTGTTCGCCGCGGTTTCATGCCGGGCGGTGGCTCTGCGCCCAGATTTCCTGACGGAAACTTGGGCATGGCACTGGGTGGACGCGGTTTTGGTTTGGGTTTGCGCACCGCTGCTTTGGGTTTGGCGGGTTGCCGGGACGGGGCAGCAGCTGACGGATCGCTGACGGTCTCTACGTCGTCGCACGTCGGACAGTTTGATTTTGGCACTGCCGGCGAGGCATTGATGTTGGCGGCGCGTTCGACTCGGATGCGGCGAATCAGGTTGGTTGGGACGTGATAACCCTGGATCTCCTGATAATCGATGGCAGTGGCGACTGGGTTTGTAGAGACCAGCACCAGTGCAGCGGCTGAGAGCCGATTAAGCAGTTTCAGCAAGTAGGAATTTCTCCCGTCAACGTCCCTTTAGATCCTAAGCAGGACTAGAAAATTGACCATCGTGAGATTCCCACTCAGAAGGTGATTCGTTACGTAACTACTAGTTTGCGGCGTCAGGCAATGTGGACGAGCAGGTAGGTTAGCCCGACCTGCAACGCAGCAAACAGAATGAAGATCGGTGTCACATCGCGGCGCTTGAAGCGCGCCAGTTCCGACTCTATTGAGGGAATCAACTTGGCGCGTTCGTCTTCCGATAGAACCTTGGCTGGCAGTATCAAACGCGGATTGTTGCGGAACAAACCATAGCTGAAGGTTTCATCGCCCGCGGTATCAGCCACTGCCAGACGAAGACCAGGCAGCGATAGTTTTTCGCACTGCGCATCCAGTGCTGCTTTCAATTCCGGATTGGTATCAGCCAACTCCTCCAGGGCGATAAACCGGGCGCGCGCATACTTGCGCTCCGTCCAGTCTAGTATCAGCGGCAGTATCATGACAAAGAGCACGTTCCAGGACAGAGCCAGGAATAACCCTGCGTTCAGGTCCAGGTCGTGCTTATTGATCAGATATGCCATGGGCAGCGTCAAAATGATGCCCACAGCAAAAGTTGCTGCGCAGTAGGTTCGTAGCAAGGTCGCCGGTTTCATGGAAGAGCTTTCTCCTGTCCTCTACTTTCCCTGGGACAGAAGCGGCAAAACCATTGGCATCCCTGCTATTTGAGATGCTGAAGAATGTTGCGCGCCTTGTCATTCTGCATGAGCTTTTCCAGGGTGCCTGGCGGCAGGTCGTTGGTGATGCTCTTCAGTTTGTCGGCCAGCGAACCGCTGCCTGCGCCAGGCGCGGCTGCCGGTCCTGCACTGGCGGTAGCCGCCGGTACGGGATCTGGTCCACCCTGTTGCGAACCAGCAGGTGGTGTCGGACGCTGAGTTTTGAGGTTTCTTCCACGCTGCAGCTGATCTGCAAGACTGCGCGTCAGAGATTCGATTCTGCCCTTAATCGCGTCAGCCTGCGCGCCTCCTTTTACCTGTTCCTCAACTTTGTTGAACTCCGTAAGGTAGACAGAGGTGCCAATTCCGTGTTTTTTCGCCAGATCGATACGGCTCAAAAGCAGCTTGCGTTCTGCTTCCAGTGGACCCGGTACGACGCCACCCGGCTGGGCGGACAGAGTAGCCGGCGGCAAGGCGGGCTGCGCCGCCGCAGTGCCGTTTTCCATAGCGCTGCCCTCTCCGGGAGCACCAGGTGACTGAGCGCCTGCACTGCCGGCAGAGGCTACCAGGGCGCATATGGTCAGAAATGTGCGCACCCGACTGGTCGCAAACATGCCGAACCTCCTCCGAACTGGGCAAGACAAATGCCTGCTTGGCATCTGACCTTCATTGTAGTACGTTTATAACTGCTTGAGTTGTGCCCGAAATCCGGGTAATTTACTCGGAACTTACTATGAATCGCCAATCTCTAGATGACTACACGCGCAAGGTAGCGCAGTATTTGCGCGAACGGGAAGCTGGACGTATCCGCGGACAACGCGAACGACTGGCGGCACTCGACCTGGTATCCGACGAGGAATTGCTGCGCAAGTGGACATGGATGAGTGCCATAGGCGGGATTCTTGTAGCGTTTGTCGGCCTTCCTCTGGGGATTAACATCTTTCGGATATTTCTGCCGTACGAACTGGTACAAATTCTCTGGGCCGTGCATAAGGTAGCTATGGCCATTGTCATTGCAATGTTCTGCGTGGCTTTGTATTTCACGTTCAGGAGAAACGCGGCTTAATGACTTCGCTGTTGGGAGAGGACAGGAAAATCACCGCCTCCGAAACTTCCGTCGAGTCTGTAATCAACCTGGTAGAAACCGAGAGAGTGCGTTTGGTGCGCTTCATCTTTTGCGACACCAGCGGCTTGATTCGCGGCAAAGCGGCCCATGTCGATCACCTGCGCGAACGGCTGTCTGCCGGCATCGGGTTGGTGAAAGGCACCATGGCTCAGAACTTGCTCGATCAGTTGCAGAGTGATACCGGATATGGTGCGACGGGTGAAGTGCGACTGACTCCTGATTTGAATACATTTGTAGCGTTGCCCTATTCCGCTCAGTCGGCAGCGGTGATTTGCGATTTGCTGGAACTGGATCGCAAACCGTCATCGCTCTGCCCCCGCAGTGCACTGAAACGCCAGATCAAAAGAGCCGAAGAGCTTGGCATTCGCATCGAATGTGCTTTCGAACCGGAATTCACGCTCGGCAGGTTGAACGAAGAGGGAAAGTATGTGCCGATCGACGAGAGCAACTGCTTTTCTACCGACGGCATGAATCGCGCTGCGCAGTTTATCAATCGCTTCATGAGCGCGTTGGAAAAACAGGGAGTGGAAATCGAGCTCTACCATCCGGAGCTCGGACATGGGCAGCATGAGCTGAGTGTACGCCACGTACCGGCTTTGAGAGCCGCCGATCAGCAGATCATTTATCGAGAGACTTTGCGCGGCGTCGCCCTGGAGCATGGAATTCAAGCTTCGATGGCACCCAAGCCCATGGGTTCGCAACAGCCGGGCAATGGCTGCCACCTGCACCTTTCTGCGTGGGAGATCGAAACCGGCAAGAACCTTTTTTTCAGTCCGCAAGGACTGAGCACCGCCGGCGAACATTTTGTGGGTGGGCTGATTCAGCATCTGCCGGGACTGGTCGCACTGACCGCGCCGACCGTCAACTCTTATCGGCGCCTGCGTCCGCGCACCTGGTCCGGTGCCTACACCTGCTGGGGATATGAAAACCGCGAAGCCACTATTCGCGTGCCGTCTCAGTACTGGGGTATGGAAGAGGCGACTACCAACATCGAGATCAAGTGCGTCGACAGTTCCTGCAATCCCTATCTGGCGCTGACCGGCGTAATTGCGGCCGGGTTGGACGGATTGAGAACCAAGATAGCGCCACCGCCGCCGGTGAGCGTTGAGCCGAGCACGCTCAGTTCGTCGCAGATGGGAAAACTGGGCGTCAAGCGTTTGCCGGCTACTCTCAAAGACGCAATTAAGCGGCTGGAGCGTGACCATGTCTTGACCGAGGCTCTCGGTGAAGACATGAGCATCGTGTTTGTGATCGTCAAACTTTCAGAAGTAGAGGCTTTTTCAAAAGCCAGTAGTGAAGAGGAAACCCGGGCCCATCGGTTTAAGTTTTGAGTGTGAGTCAACTTTGATTGCGCATGCTTGATCTGTCCAAATACATTTTTATAGACAACCACGCGCATTCGTTGCTCAAGGATCACCTGCAACTGGATGTAATCGGTGTGCGCGGCTGCTTCACCGAGAGCCGCTCGATGCATATTTTGGAGACGCATGTTCCATACACGCTGCATTACATGCACATGCTCAATTGCATTCAGCGAGTGCTGGGTACCAACAGCGAAGACGACTTCATCAGTGTGCGCTCCCGCCAGCAGGACACCACCTACACCCGGATGTTGTTCGATGACATTTCACTGGGCGCGATTATCGTTGACGATGGCTTTCGACCGAAAGATATGGTGACGCCGGTTCAGTTTGCCACTTTGTCCCAGCGTCCCATTTTTCTTTGCCGGCGACTGGAGCCCATACTCGAGAGTTGCCTGGCCAAAGCGGGCAGCTTCAACGAGTTGGAGGAGATGTTTCAGCATGAGCTGTTGCGTTCCGATCCGGTGCCCCCGGTAGCTTTGAAGACCATCTGTGGTTATCGCGGTGGGCTGGATATAGAACTGGTGAAGAAACAGGCGGCTGCCAAAGACTTCGAACGCATCAAGAAGATCGCCGCGAAGCGGCGGATTACGCGCTGCGAACTGTATCACTACTTTGTGATGCAGTCTTTTGAATTGGCGGCTTATCACGACCTGCCGATGCAGGTGCATGCGGGCATCGGAGATGACGATGCAGACCTCAAGCAATGCAACCCATTGCTTATGCAAAATCTCTTCCGCATCTCGACTTTGCAGAAAACTAACTTTGTGCTGTTGCACTGCTATCCGTTTGTGCGCGAAGCCGCTTTCCTGTGCTCCCTCTATGCCAACGTCTACATGGATCTGTCGCTGGCTTTGAATATCGTGTCAACCTCAGGACAGCAACTGATTTCGGAGGCGCTGGCGACGGCGCCGGCCAGCAAGATATTGGCTGGAACGGATGGACACACTTGTCCTGAGACGCACTGGTATGCCGCGCTATGCTGGAAGCGAGCACTGTCTTCGGTGCTCACGCAGCTGGTCGATGACCGCATGCTGACTGTGCCACAGGTGCAGCAGATCGCCGGCATGATTCTGCACGAAAACGCCAATCGTCTCTACAAGCTGCAGAACACACCCTGAGCTATTGCTTGGCGATGGTGAAGACTTCATCCGGCACATTCTTCATGGCGGCTTCTTTTGGTGCTGAAGTACCGACCGTGTGCCGGTGTGGACATTTCTACGCATGCCGCCATTTCCATCAGCCTGGCATAAACATCGGGCCGTCTCTCCTTAAGGGTCTTGAGCTTGTCCAGGTTGCCCTGTCCGGAGAGAACGGAAGCGATGCTGAACGCCCGACCACCGTCCCAACAAAGTGCCGTTGCCGATGGTGGTGTCGCCGGCGCTTCCCTGGTCTTGATCGGACGAGTTGCGTTTGCCCATGATGAAATCGATGTACAAGCGCTGCTCATCCAGCGCCGATACTGTCGAACTTAGTTTGAAGTCAGGCACAACAAAGTCAAGGGACAGGTTGACCCGAGAGAGCACCAGAGCCGCTTCTTCGGGGCGGGTGCCGTCACCGCGCAACCGCGAGAAGAAATCTTGTGTGCCGCCGAGCAGATCAGCGGCACCAAAGGAGGTGGGCAATAAATCGTAGGAGGTGACACCAAATTTGGTGTTTTGCGGGTTGACGGTATGACCGCCGCCAAAGCGATCTGCTTGCACTAGCCCCGGCTCCATTCCGTTGCCGTTGATTTTGAGATTTGTCAGGTCATTCTTGGGATCGACTACCTGAAAGCCGAAACATCGATGCCACTGTATCCGGTGATCTTGTCCGATGTTTTCAAGATCGGTGTTTCCAAATTCAGCAGTTGGTCTGAGTTGTGGATGTCTGTGGGCAGCTAGCTATTACGTCAGGCGAGAAGGCAAATCCAGCGGCGAGCTGGACCAATCCGCCGGTGAAGTTGTTTTCGTCTCCCCAGGCGGTGGAGTTGAAAGTGTTGTTGGTGCCGGTCAGGTTGCCGTTAGCGTACATAGTGAGAATGCCACTCCCGGCAGTGCCACGTCTTCCAGCTTCAAGTTGCCGCTAGTCGGAGCGCCAGGGGCGAGAGCTGCCACATATATTGGGCTGTTGTCCGCGATGTCGATCAGTTTGCCGGCAAACATGGCAACAGCAATGTTCGCCGATAGGGTAATTCTGCCGATTTGCGACGTTAAAACGTTGCGTATTCCTACCACACGCGGCTTTTTGAAAATAGGCGGGCGAGATTGAGCTGGAAATGCTCCTGCTAAAATGGCTCAGCTCGTTCCTGGAATCCAGTAATCCCCAGTCCTTTCGACGTTTCGGGTGATCTATGAAAATTCTCGTCTCCCTGGTAGTGGTGCTCGCTCAGCTATTGGTTCTGGGCGTGAGCCCAGCGTTAGCGTTTCCTCCACCCAAAGACTGGAGCAACAATGAGTGGTATCAGTTCTTCGAAGCAGCGGTGACTACCGTGGTCGCCGAAGGCCCGGGACATGTCGCCAAAGAATTCGGTGGTGTCAGTGCCGCTCCCATGATGGATGTCTACTCGGCTCTCAGTGGAGTTGGTTCAGCGGTCAAACCCGGACTTGTCTTCTGGTTGCACAGGAAGGCTGAGGCCGCAGCTCTGGCGGGGGACGTTGAGCGTGGTCACAAGTATCAGGCTTACGAAACTGCTCTCGCCAATGAAGACAGTAGTCGACTGAAAGAGTTGCTCGCTGAGTACGAAAGAGCGAAGGCAAAATCCAAATCCGCCGTCAGCGGACAGCAGGCGCCCTGGCGCAGGATGGTCGGAACCTGGCGCACCCAGAGCGGCAACGTCATTCGCATATATTTTGGCGATCCGAACGAGTTGGTGGCTGCTTACGAATCAGTAAAGCCAGACTACGGCTACGCCATTAAGTCCGGCGATCTGTCATTTACTCACGGCTTTGCAGACGCACCCAATTCGATCAAATCAGACCGCGGACTTTGTTATGGTCTCAAAGGCGACGCCATCAAAGTGCACCAGAACTGCAAAGTGCGCATGACGATATCGCCGGACTGTCAGTCGATCAGCGTAGTCCGGCAAGACTATCAGTACCCGGTCGGGGGTACCGAATGGCTACCTACTTTTGTGATGAACACCTACACCTACACTCGCATTAGCGACTGAGGCTCGGGCACCTACATCAATGAGGCCATGATCTCGTCCAGCACTGCTTTTGGCGGACGCACTTGCTCTTCTTTCAGTTGAGTCAGCGGTATGTCGTCGAGGTCCATCAGTGAGGCGAAATCAGGTTTTTGTTCGTCGATGTACAGCAGCCCGGTCAGGAACTGCTTGTCTATGGCAGCCTTCTTGATCAAGTTGATGGCAGCCAGGCGGTCTTTGGGGTTGTAATCGCGGTCGATTTTCTTGAGCGTGATCTTAGAGCCGTCGTGCATCTCGACTTCTTGCACAGTGCCGGGTTCGTAGTCCACCGAAATTTGATCGAAGAACGGGATGAAACCGATGTCCTGAAGAGGAATCTCGGCTTCTTTTGCATACTTGTAGCTCTTCGTCGACCCTTCGTGATTGTTGAACGTCACGCACGGGCTGATTACGTCGAGAACAGCGGTGCCATCATGTGACAGCGCAGCTTTCAGCAAGGTGACCAGTTGTTTGGGATCGCCGGCAAATGAGCGAGCGACGAAGCCGCAACCGAGTTCGATTGCCAGGCTGCACAGATCAATCGGCGGCAGTTCGTTGATTACGCCGGACTTGGATTTGGAGCCCAGATCCGATGTCGCTGAGAATTGACCTTTGGTCAAGCCGTACACGCCGTTGTTTTCAACGATGTAGACCATCTTGATGTTGCGGCGCACGACGTGGCAGAACTGACCAAGACCAATCGAGGCTGTGTCGCCGTCGCCGGAGACAGCCAGGATGTGCAGGTCTTTATTGGCCATGTTGACGCCGGTGGCAACCGACGGCATACGCCCGTGCACTGCGTTGAAGCCGTGCGAGCGAGACAGGAAGTAAGCAGGCGTTTTGCTCGAGCAGCCGATGCCGCTCATCTTTGCCACCATGTGCGGCTCGACGCCCAGGTCGTAGCAGGCTTTGATGATCTGCGACGTAATCGCGTCGTGTCCGCAGCCATCGCACAAAGTAGATGGTGCGCCTTTGTAATCAGCGAGAGTGAGACCGATGCGATTGGTTGGAGTGGGTTTTTGCGGTGAGGAAACCATGTCTTACTTCTCCTGTTCCATGATGGCGTCGGTGACTGAACGAGCGTCGATGGGCAAGCCGCTGTAGTGGCGCACGGAACGCAGTTTCGTCGCGTATTCCGGCATTTCCAGCATGAGCAAATCTCTCATTTGCGCATCGCGGTTTTGCTCGACGACATAGATTCTGTCGTGTTTGCCGACGAAGTCTTTGATGTCGTCGGTGAATGGAAGCGCACGCACTCTCAGTAAGCTGATCTGCTTGCCGGCTTCCTTCAACTGCTGGCGCGACTCCAGCACGGCTGGTTGCGACGATCCGGCATAGATCACGCCGACTTTCGCTTCTTTATTGATTTCGATTTCCGGTTGCGGCACATACTTCTTGGCGGTGTTGTACTTGCGCAGCAGGCGATCCATGAGATTCATGTAGTCGTCCGGACGCTCTGTGTAAGCCGCTTTCTCGTTGTGCCCCGAGCCGCGAGTGAAGTAGGCGGCCAGCGGATGGTTGGTACCAGGAGCGGTGCGGTACGGGATGGCGTCGCCATCGCTGTCGCGATAGCGTTCGAATTTGCCCAGTCTCTCCAGGTCTTCAGCGGAGAGCATCTTGCCGCGGTCAAGTTTCTTCTCTGGGTATTTGAAGGGGTCGGACATCCAGTTGTTCATGCCCAGGTCTAGATCGCTGAGCACGAAAATGGGAGTTTGGAATCTCTCCGCCAGATCGAAGGCGTCGACGGCGAATGAGTAGCACTCGCCAACCGAGCCCGGCAACAGCACGATGTGTTTGGTGTCGCCGTGCGAGAGTGTATTGGCGCTGAGCAGGTCGGCTTGCGCTGTGCGAGTCGGCAGCCCGGTAGAAGGACCGACGCGCTGCACATCGAAGATGACTGCCGGGATTTCGGCGAAATAGCCAAGCCCGGTGAATTCAGCCATGAGTGAGATGCCGGGACCCGAGGTCGAGGTCATCGAACGGGCGCCTGCCCAGCCGGCGCCGAGCGCCATACCGAGGGCAGCCAGTTCGTCTTCGGCTTGAATAATAGCGAAGGTAGCTTTGCCGGTTTCCTTGTCGATGCGATATTGCTGCATGTAATCGGTGAGCGATTCGCAAAGACTCGACGACGGAGTAATCGGATACCAGGTGACCACTGTGGCGCCCGCGAACATGGCGCCGATTGCCGAGGCGGCGTTGCCGTCGACGATGATTTTGCCGGCGGTTTCGTTCATTGCTTGGACGAAATAGGGGTCGTCCTTCTTGAGATTTTCCTTAGCCCACTCACGTCCCTTCTGAGCAGCCTTGATGTTGAGTTCAGCCGCGGATTTTTTGCCTTCAAACTGGCGGCGAATCGCTTTTTCGACTTCAGCCTGGTCGATAACGAGAAGTTCGGCGGCGACACCGACATAAATCATGTTGGTGACCAGCTTGCGCAGCTTGATGTTCTCGGTCGTCTGGGCTGCCAGTTCGGTAAAGGGCACCTGATAGTGTTTGACGTCGCTGCGCACACCGTCCAGATGCAGTTCGACCGGACTGATGACGACCGCTCCTGCGCCCAGGGCTTTGACGTCTTCAATCGCCGTTTGCGGATTCATGGCGACAAGAATGTCGATTTCCTTCTTGCGCGCTACCCAGCCGTCCTTATTGACGCGAATCGTGAACCAGGTCGGCAGACCTGCGATGTTCGACGGGAAGAGGTTTTTGCCACTGACCGGGATGCCCATTTGAAAAATGGAACGCATCAGCACGCTATTGGAAGATTGGCTTCCAGAGCCGTTTACTGTGGCAACTTGAATCGAAAAATCATTTACGACACGGCCCGATTCGGTTTTCTGGGCACTGTCTGCAGCAAGTGTTTTCACCGGGACTTACCTTGGTTGGCTTTACAACAGCCTCTTAGTTTATCAATTTATCGCCGCCGAGCGGCAGAAGTACCAAATCTGCTAAGGATTGCCAGTTCCCCATGGCGACTGGGTTTTGAGCGGAAAACTAACGAAAACGGTACTAGTCAAGTGACATCAAACTTAAAAATGGTCCAGCTCGAACAGCGGGCAGGGCAGCGGCTCTCGCCACTTCGCAACCCGCTGGTCGAAGGGCAGAAGCATCGGCAGTGCGTAGTCTCGCTCGACGAAACGCACACCTCGAAGAGGTGGTGCGGCGGCTTCCCAACCGCGAATCACGCCTATGCCGGCGTCAATTGCCAGCGACAAAATGCTTTGCCAGAGATTCTCGCGGGTTTCGCAGCTACCCACCACTTCCAGCACTCGCATAATCTCCGCTGTACGTTCCAGGACTGCGTAGCCTGCGGAAAAGCCGGACTCTTTGCTGCGCATCAATTCCAGCGGTGCGAAAGTGCGAGAGCTGCGTTGGCTGACATAGCGCTCGCGAGCCAGCTTATAATGCCAGTAATCCTCACTTCGTGCTGTCGCGAACGGTAAATTGACCTGGCACCGCTGGTAGTAGCGCACCATATCCGGCACCATGTCCAGATCGATCGCCGTCACCTGATATCGCCGGCTGGTTGCGCTGTCGATTGCCGGCAGCCATGTGTGCGGCACCGCTTCCGCGGCCCCGCTGTTCGGCAGCCAGAGGTAAAAGTCGCAGGACCCCAGGACTTCGAACCCGATCGCTTCGTACAGCTCAAGTCCGATGTCGGAGTAGAGGAGCATGCCGTCATAGGCTTCCGCCGCGCTGCTGCAAAAGTTTCTCACTGCGTGCAGAAACTCCACCGCATGCCCCTGTCCGCGATGAGGGCGAGGTGTATAGACGGCTCCAATGCCGGCTATTTTGAAGTGCTGGTGATGCGACATCATATCCAGCGTGTAGAGCTTGCAACTGCTCAAAATCTGATCCCGGTCGTTTTTGTAGACCAGATATCGATAATTCTTTCGCGACCAGGGCTGGTGCATCTGCCACCAGATGTACTGATAGTAGGTGGACTTGTCCAATCCACTCGACCAAATCTGATGCGATTCACGGAGCACGCTCTGAATGTCTTGCCATTCGGCGAGTCCGAGACGCGCCGTTGATCTGGCATTTGACTCGCCGGCAACGGTTGTGGCGATGGCAGACATTTCTTCCTTCCTGGCTTCTTGGCAGCGAAAATCGTCTCGGGGCCGCTTTACTGATCTAAAATACTGCGGCTATGAGAAGGCTCTTTATCAATGCCCCGACTTGCGAAGAAAGATTCTAACAAACATTCTCACGAGAGTAATGGCGCGCGCCGCCGCATTACCGCTTATTTGGGGCGCATCATCACCCCGGTCGACTGGCAGACTTTTCGCGAGTTCTTAGACGGCGCCTTGATTGTCGACGAGCAGGGCAAAATCGAGGCAGTCGGCAGTTGGCGCGAACTGGAGCGCAAATATCCTGAAGCCGATGTGATCGATTTTGGTCCGCGCCTGATATTGCCTGGTTTCATAGATTTGCATGTGCATCTGGTGCAAATCGCCCAGACGGGACGTGCGGGCGATACGTTGCTCGGCTGGCTGAACAAGTACATCTTTCCGGAAGAGATGCGCTTTACTGAACCGGCTCACGCCCACCGCATGGCAGACTGGTTTTTCCGCGAGTTGGCCAAGAACGGCACCACGCTGGCCGCCGTCTTCACGAGTGTGCATGCCGATGCAACCGACATTGCCTTTCAGACGGCCGCCGCCTCGGGCATGCGCGTGATCATGGGCAAAACGATGATGGATCGCAATGCTCCACGCGGTCTGCTCGAAGATACGCAAGTTTCTTTGCAGCAGTCTGAGTCTCTCTGCAAAAAATGGCACAACTTCGATCATGGTCGTTTGAAGTATGCCTTCACTCCGCGCTTTGCGCCCACGTCCACTCCTGAGTCGCTGGAGAAAACCGCCCAGCTCTGGCGGCGCAACCCCGGTACCTATCTGCAGACGCACCTGTCAGAGAACGTCGATGAGATCAAATGGGTGCATGAGTTGTTCCCTGATGCGGCGAACTACTTCGATGCCTATGAGCAGTGCGGTGTCGCCGGACATAACTGTCTGTTTGCGCACAGCATTCATCTGGATTCCGCTGAGCTGGCAGGCATGAAGCGTACAGATTCTTCAATTGCGCACTGTCCCAGCTCCAACTTTTTTCTAAAGAGCGGTATCTTCCAGTACACACGGGTCAAGGACGAGGGCATCAAGTTCGGGCTGGGTTCTGATGTGGCGGCAGGACCGGAGATGAGTATTTTTCGCGTCATGAAAGACGCTGCCTACATGCAGTATCAACTCTGGATCAGCCCGGTCGAGCTGTTCTACCTCGGAACGCTGGCTGGTGCCCGGGCCGTCAATCTGGAAGACACGATCGGCAGTCTGGATGTCGGCAAAGATGCCGACTTTATCGTGGTGGACCCGACGCGCAAGAGCCTGGTGGTCAAAAACGTCATCGAGCACCCGGCTGAAGAAGTGCTGTCTGCCCTGGTTTACGTCGGCGATGACCGGATGGTCTGTGCGACGTTTGTGCGCGGCAAAGCCATCTACGCGGCAGACAATTTCGAAGTGCCGCTGCGCGTCCAGGGCAGGTTTCAGAGTGCCGTGGGTTTAACTTAATAACCTGAAGCTAAGAGCCATCTCTGTGCCCGTTTTGAGATAACATACTGCCTTTCCCGACGGCGACAGGTGAGCTTATGAATGCAACAGACGTACGCAAGAGAGTGTACAAGCCAGATGCTCCCGGTGAGGCACACGTGGCGCAGATTCGTGAGATGATTCCGCAGGAAAAGCTGGCTGCGCGCATTCGCGAGTTGGCTCAGGAAATAAACGCTGAATACGGTCAGCTGGAGCGGCCTGTAGTGATAGGTGTTCTGAAGGGCGCCGTCCTCTTTCTCTCTGATTTACTGCGGCACCTCGACTTCAAAGATCCTTTGCAAGTAGAATTTGTGCGGTTGGCCAGTTATGGCAGCGGCATGGAAAGCTCCGGCACCGTGCAGGCTCCGAATTTGGATCTGCCCAATTTGAGAGGGCGCAATGTGTTGGTCGTCGAGGACATCATCGACTCCGGGCGCACTTCCAAGTTTTTCCTCGATTACCTGCGCGATCAGTTCGAGCCGCGCACGCTTAAGATGGCATGTCTGCTCGACAAACCGTCGCGCCGCGTCGTCAAAGGCGAGGCTGACTTCGTCGGATTCACAATCGAAGATAAGTTCGTCATCGGCTACGGTCTGGATTACGCTGAGCAGTTCCGCGAACTACCTTTTATCGGTGAACTGGTTGAGTTTGCTGCCGAGTAGCTCGATTTGATGAAATCGGTCAGCCGAATAAAAGTCGCGTTTTTGGCATTTGTGCTGGTGCTTGTGTGTGCACCGGTGTCTTTGAGTGCGCCGGCTGCTTCCAGCAGTCCAGCATCGACGCCGACCGTTCAACGGCGTGCACCGCAAGTAGTGGCGCAAGCGAAGAGCGAACCCGATGCCGAGAGATTCAACGAGCTGGTACGAAGCGGCGGCATTGCAAAAAGCAGAGGCATGTATCGCGAAGCGGAGAAACTACTTAAAGAAGCTGTGGACATCGGTTTGGCGACCAAGGTCGAGAAGACTCAGATGCTGGTGCCGCTCAATAATCTGGCCGGTACCTACATGCAACTTGGGAAATTGACCGAAGCGGAGGCAACTTACAAGGATGTATTAGGGGCGCTTGAAGAGTTGAAGATGCGCCACAACATGAGTTATGCCACTGTGCTGGATAACCTGGGACAGGTCTATTCGCGAAAGGGAGATCTGGTCCAGTGTGAACAGATGCAGCGGGAGGCGATCGAGATTTACGCCAAGTCAGACAATCCGAATGCCCGTCAGGAGCAGGCGATTGCCATGGCGAATCTGGCGCAGACCTACGTCGAGGAGAAGAAGTTTGCGCTTGCCGAATCTAACTTTCGCGCGGCTTTGAAGACTCTGGAAGATCTGGACCCGGACAGTTCGATTGTAGCCATTCTCTTGGACAATTACTCTGCTCTTTATCGCAAGCAAGGTAAGTTTGCCGAGGCACTCGAACAGCAGGAGCGAGCGGTCAAGCTGCTTGAGAAGACTCTGGGGAGAAACCATCCTGAAGTGGCGATTGCTTTGAGCAACATCGCTTTCACGTACACAAAATTGCATCGGGAGACAGAGGCAAAAGATTGCCTGGAGCGGGCGCTGGAGATAAACGAGAAAGCTTTCGGGACTAATTCGGCGCCTGCCACCGCGTCGCTTGGGAGAATGATCGCATTCTTGAGAAGTACTAATAAGGCGAGCGAAGCCAAACAGTACGAACTACGGCTATTGCAAGCCGGCGGTACTATTTCGGTTCCTCATAAACCGTAGGATCGGGTCAGAGTTAGTTCTTGCAGGCGGCGTAGTGTTCGGACGCCCGCTTTTGAATTTCCTCAGGCGTCAGATCTTCCTTGTGAGTCGCCATGTACCACATGTTGCCCCAGTTGTCTTTGACGCCGGCATTGCGGTCGCCATAAAACTGGTCGGCGGGTTCCACCAAACTGGTGGCGCCGGACTTGAGGGCGCGGTTGTACGCAGCGTCAGTGTCTTCGACGTAGACGTAGAGACACATCGGCACAGGCGGATGACCTTCCTTGGCGCCGCCCATCATGACGTGAGAATTGCCGATCATGATTTCAGCGTGGGCGATGGAGCCATCCGGTCCCTTCATCGCTGGACCTTCCATTTTTGCTGCGAATGTTTCTTCCAGAAACTTGATCAGTCCTTGAACATCAGCGCAGACGAGATAAGGAACGACGTTGTGATAGCCCTTGGGAATGTAATCAACTTTGGTGGCCATAATCCCTCCTCTGTGTGGAGGCACATTCTCTCGTGCCTGCCCGTTTCTTTCATTAGATGATCCGGTTCGGGAAGCAGGTCATATCTCCCTGAACGACCTGCGCCCGAATCCGGCGCTCACAGGAGGAGGTATGTCGGACGAGGCAAGTGAGCGTGGAACCTATGTTTCTAGCGTCTGTTGGAGGGGCGCAGCTTGCGAATCTCTCCCGGTCCTCGAATTTCGTGATCAGGAGGAACTACGGCGAAGATTGCTTGGGTGGTGGGAGTCCAACTCGAGAAAACCTTAGAGGCCTCGCTCTCGGGATCTTCACTCTCGGGAAGTGTGGGACAAATCACGTTCAGCAAATCGGTCAACTGATGGTGGCAGCTGACTGCCAGGCGCAAAGCCAGGTATGCCAGTCGCAGCCTGATTGAAAAGATGAGATAAAGCAGACACTTGGGCGCTGTCGTTCGTTCTTTGGGTGATTGCAGCACGGTGGTTACCTCCGCAGCAAAGTGGTGGAAGTAGCGTGTGGGAATTTGGGGTCTACCTATACAACGTTGGTCGACCCGAAAAAGTTCAATCGAAATAGTGCTTGAAATGTGGCTTTTAGATTAATTGCGAAACTGCCGCGACCTTACATTCGATAAGCTCGCATCATTGCCTGTGTGCCCTGGTCATCGCCAGTGGTGGCATCCAGCTCCGCCGCCACTTCGAACTTCTGTGTCGATAATTCTGCCCCGGGCAAATTGCGACCGGACTTGACCATCACATCTCGAGCCAGGCGGAGATCTTTCAACATGTGCTTGATGGCAAATCCAGGCGCAAAGTCAGTCTTGACGATGCGCTGCCCGAGGTTTGCCAGAGCCCATGAGCCGCCGGCGCCGGTCGAGCAGACATCCACAATCAGCTGGGGGTCGATCTTCAACGTTTCCGCGAGGGCGAATGCTTCGCACACTGACACCATGTTGACCGCGCAGAGGATCTGATTGCACAACTTGACGCCCTGCCCGCTGCCTGAGCGTCCGCAGTAGTATATATTTTTGCCCAGACACTCGAAAAGAGGGTTGGCGAGATGGAAGTCTTCTTCGTCCCCGCCCACCATGATCGTCAACGTTCCGGCGCGGGCGCCGATATCGCCACCGGAGACTGGCGCATCTAGAAAACGCGACCCCCGTTTCTTCAAGAGCGCGTGTGCGTGTCTGGCAAAGGACGGTCCGGTGGTGCCCATGTCGACGATCAGGACATGGGCGGCAGCATGTTCCGCAACTCCGCCTGGACCGAAGATGACCTTGTCGACGTCTGGAACATCGGCCAGGCAGAGAATGATTGCTTCCGCGTCAGCAACGGCTTCTTTGATCGTGAGCGCCTGGGTGGCACCGGCTGCGGTGGCAACTTCGATGTTTTCGCTGTCGGCGGTTCGATTCCAGACCGTAACTGTCTGACCAGCTCTGGCCAAATTCGCAGCCATGGCTGAACCCATGATGCCCATGCCAAGGTAAGCAACACGCATTATCGACTCCGATCGCATTTACGCAGTCAGTTTAGTCACGAGAGCGCGATCATAGCGAATTGCTTAGCCGCCTGGAAAGTCGACTTCCGTATAAAAGCGGTCTTCCATCGGGTTGTTGTTCATATATATGGGAACCAGATCGCGCCTGTCACGAGCGCCGCAATTGGGGCACCGCAGGTCGTTGTCTGTTTCGTTGCCGTGAAATATGGTCTCGCACCAGATACATTCGTAATCAGCCGGCTCAACAGGCTTTTGGCCCTTCGGCATCTTAGCTTTCACGGTGTGAACCTCCAGTTAGGTGTCAAATCAAAGACGGGGGTTAACTGCCGAGGTTCCATTGGTTGGTTGAGCCGACAGATATAAAAAAGCGGTCATTAGCCGTTAAATTGCCGGCTTCCTCCTTAAAACACTCTGGTTGTGTGTTAATTTGAGATCGTCACGACCTCGCACGCCTGTCTAAACCACCACCTCAAATGCGACTTCGCCCTGCCGTCACGTTGGTCTATCTGGCAACTGCTTTGGCATTTGCCGGACCGGTGCGGGCTGATGAGGCTGAAATCCAACCCAGCGCGCCGGCGCGTCCCGCCGCGATTTCGGTGGCTATTCCACCGACACCGGTTCTACAGGGCTCGGCTGCTCTCAATAGCGGGGGGAAGTGGGAGAAAGAGTATCAGGCCGGGCAGCAGGCCTTGCAGACTCACCGATACGCCGAGGCAGAAACCAGACTGCAGAGCGCCTGGTGGGAGTTGCGGAAGCGAAACTTGCGCGATATGCGCCTCAGTCTTGTTCGTCTGGCTCTAGGTGAAGCTGAATTGGCGCAGAACAAATTGGAAGACGCCGACAAGCAGTTTGTTGCGGTTTTGACCACCGATCGCCAGAACAATGCACCGATGGACAGCGACCAGCATCTGAAGGCATTGAACTGCGCGACCCGCACAGCCCTGGCGCTCTACAAGTTCCCCCGCGCGCAGCAGTTGTCCGAGCAGGCTATGAACATTGTGGACAGTCGCAAGGGCGGGGCCCTGAATCGCGAGATTTACACCGCTCAAATCAATCACAGCATCCTGCTGATTAAGGGTGCACATTTGGAAGAGGCTACAGAGCTGCTTTCGGACGTGGTGAAAGGGCTGGAAGAAACCACCGGCAACGATGATCTGCTCCAAGAGGCGGTCTACAATCTGGGCATCTCGATTGCCCGGCAGGGCGATCCACAGCGAGCTGAACCATACTTTGCGCGCGCTTTCGAATTGATGGAAAAGCAGGTGACGTACAACCGTACTGCGCGCCACGGCAGCGTGAAAATGGTCTGGGAAGACGGCTCACCGCGAGCCCGTCAGATGTGGGATCCCGAATATCCCCTCAAGTATGTGCATCTGAAGAACATCCGTGTCGCCACGACCATTGTGCGCAGTGAAAACCTGGTCAGTGTGCTGATTTCAATTGCCAACTGCGGCAAGGAAAGAGTGCAGGTGGGCGTCGGCGATGTCCGGTTGCAGATGCTTTCTCCCGTGAAAAAATATCTCGTCTGGATCGACGGCAACATCCTTGACCGCACGCTCGAAGAAGATCACGTCAATAACTTGACCTGGCGTCGCCGCTGGCTGGCACACATTCAGAAAACGCGCCGTATTCCGGGTTATTTGAAAGACGGAGCGCTGAGCACCGATAACTTTTTCGGCAACAACGTTTTCGGACCGTACGGGCACTGGCCGGTGATGGCGTACACCGATCCGGCGGTAGTGACGCGCGAACAATACTACTTTGATGCCTCCGATTCACCGACGGAGACAACGACCGGTGCCGACAAGGTGACGACAGCCTTCGCCAACAATAGCGGTTCGGTGCTCAAACCTACCTTTCTCGATCCCGGCGATGCGCGCACCGGCGTGGTTTACTTCCAGCGTGAGAGGTTCGACTCTGCTCGCCTGCAGATCTCCCTGGGAAACACGATCTTCGAGTTTCCGTTCAATGCGCCTGGCGGTCCGAGCGGCAAACACTAGGCGCTGCCGCGACTCGCATTCAGACGCACCATATTCAGTATCAAGAAAAAAATAGCCGTGCCGCACAATCCCGGCTGCGGGACAATCGTACAAAAATAGCTGGCTAACTGTACGGCACGGACCTTTTCCCTGGGTCAACTTTGTAGCGGGGCACCGCAGCGCTGTGGGCGCCAAACCGTGGGCTGGCGGACGACAGATTGCGGGATGGCTGCATTATAGAACAAGATCCTCGTTGTCATACCTTAAATTTAGCGGCTGATAGAGAAAAAGTTCAGGGCGGGGCCGGTTTCAAAGCGACGCACCGGAAGGGCGATGGGGAACAGAAGAATCAGAACGGCAGGCGAGCGATTTGAGCCTGGACATCTGTGCCTCGACAACGAGGGGCAGAAATTGGTTTGCAGTTTGGGGCGGGCATCGATGAAGAGAAACAGACATCTGGCAGCAGCGACGTTATTGGGTGCCGCTTTGTCATTGCTGACGGCAACGCCCGCAGCGCACGGACAGGAGTCCTGGGAGTCTTATTATCAGGCTGCCCAACAAGCCTACGACGGACACAATCTTTTCGAGGCGCGGCGCCTTTTTCTCAGTGCACTCAAAGAGGCGCGCCAGAGAAAGCAAGACAAACAGCTAACTTCACGTCTAGAGAATCTGGCCGATTTTTATGTTCAGACCGACAGGCGCTCGCAGGCGGAGCCTCTCTACAAGCTGCTCAAGAAACTGCGCACGCGGCAAGGATAACTTTGCACCATAGGCGGTGCCTGCGAGGAATTGTTTCCCGTTGAAAGTCAAGGGGGCGGTGGTGGTGGTAGGTGCTCCCGGCCTGAGTACATCTTGCTGATGTGCTGTGAAACCTGCGAAGATCTGTCTCCGAGGTGGCAAGATGAACAGCATTAGCAGCAGTCAACAAGCAGTCCAATCGGCTGTCGGGCAGAAAATCAAACATGCCGTCAGCAGTCTGGAGAATCTATCGCTCGAATTCGAAGGTGGACACGGAATTCTAGTTAGCGCGCAATCGGCTGAGGACAAACCGGCAATTCTGGTTGAGCAGATGGCCGCTGACAAATTGCCGCGCCAACCTGATGCGGTCTGCTCTGTGGATTGGTCATGGATAAGCCAGTCGACCCTGGCGGCAGGGACAGTCAAAGAAGGTGTACTGCGTCTGGATTTGAATCCGGCCGGTCCGGTGACTGTTTCGGTGCAGTTCTGGCAAGGAAAACCGTTTCTAGCATTCCAGCCCTACAAGCCGGCCAAGTAGGTGTGATACCGCTTGTGGTGCGCCCGTCGTCACAGCGAAGTGGCGGCGAACTACTGAGTTCGCCGATACTTTGTTGCGCCACGGGCCAACGAAGCAGGACAACGAGCAGGTGATGGCACGATCGGCCTTGAGCACGACAATGCACAGGATAATGCAACGCAAACCAGAGGACGTGTCTGGCGGCGACCAGACGGTGCGGGCTTGGGGAAACTGAGACTGGAGAGTTAAGACCTGGAGGACTGGACTAGACGAAGAACAAGGACAGGAACATGGTCACGCTCATGAAGAGGCAGAACAATATGAGTGCCGGTAAGAAGTCATCTACGGCATCTGCAATGGACAATTTACGAACGCTTCTGCCGGTTTTAGAGCCATGAATCAGCTTGTCGTAATAGGTGAAGTATGGATCTTTGGTCCCGTCTATAACTGCGATTTCGTCACGCATTTCTTATCAGTACCACGCTGGGATGAATAAAACAGGATTCCGTGGTGCTACCAGGACTGAGTTCAATTGAGTAGGGAGGGGCTGCTTGAACTGGAGTGGGGAGCGCCGGTGGCGATCCCGTTCTGTAGATGCAAGGTTTGTTTACCTGCATCTCACAGTTTAATGTTCGGTTAAGCAATGTCAAGATAACAAACGCTAATATGGGCACGGTTTCTCACATTGACTCAGCGGCTGCATAGGCGGAAGCCCATGCCCACTGAAAGTTGTAGCCACCCAGTTGACCGGTGACGTCCACGACCTCGCCAATGAAATGCAGTCCGGGCACCTTTTTCGATTCCATAGAGCGCGACGACAGTTCGCTGGTATCGACTCCACCGCGCGTCACTTCGGCCTTCATATAGCCTACCGAGCTGCGCGGTACAACCCGCCAGTGATGCAAGGCGGCGGCGATTTCGTGAATCTGCTTCTCGTTGTACTGGTTGAGCGGACGCGACTCTAGATAGAGCTGGCAGAACTTTTCAGCAAAGCGTTTGGGCAAGAAGTCGGCGAGGATGTTTTTCAGTTCGGTGCGATTGCCCAAACGTTTCCTCTCTAAAAGGTCCTCCAGAAGCGGTTTTCCTGGCAGCGTGTCAATCTCCAGTGGCTCCTGAGCATTCCAGTACAAAGACGCCTGCAGAATCGCTGGCCCGGAAAGTCCGGTATGCGTGAAGAGCGAGTTCTCGTGAAACGCCACACCGTTGGCTGAGACTATGGAATCGAACGAAACGCCGGACAACTCAGGGAGTTCATGCAGCTCGGGTTCTCCAAGGTTAAACCCAACTAATGCGGGAGCGGTCTTCACTATCTTGAGCCCGAACTGCTCGGCGATGCGATAACCGAATCCGGTGGCACCAATCTTTGGGATTGAGAGTCCGCCGGTGGCAATCACCAGACGCTCGCACCGGTAGGCACCATGATTGGTATCAAGCTGGAACAACTGCTTCTGGCTCAAATGGCTAATGGAGTCGACCGTGCAGCGCATCTGAAAATCGACAGCGGCGTGGTGACACTCCTTTTGCAGCATATCCACGATCGCCTGGGCGGATCCATTGCAGAAAAGCTGACCGAGTTTCTTCTCGTGAAATGCTATGCGGTGTTTCTTGACCAGAGCAATGAAATCGTCAGGCGTGTATCTCGACAGTGCCGACTTGCAGAAATGGGGATTGGCTGAGAAGTAATTGGCGGCTGTGGCGCCGGTGTTGGTGAAATTGCAGCGCCCACCACCGGAGATGAGAATCTTGCGTCCGAGAATGCTGGCGTGGTCGATCAGCAGGACGCGTTTGCCGCGTTTGGCCGCTTCGGCCGCGCACATCATGCCGGCGCCACCGGCGCCCACGATTATCAGGTCATAGCTTTTCAACTTGGTGCCGCACTTTCCACATTACGACAGCAGACGCTTCAGCACTTTGCCCGTGGAGTTGCGCGGCAGCGTTTCGAGAAACTCCACCAGGCGCGGCACTTTGTACTCGGCAAGCAACTTGGCGCAATGCTCTTTGATCTGCTCCACTGTGAAGGCTTGACCTTTGAAAGGAACCACAAACGCTTTCACGCGCTCGCCCATGAGTTCGTCAGGGACGCCGATTACCGCCGCGTCGGCGACACCTGCCAGGCGCAAAAGTACTTCTTCGATTTCCCGCGGATAGATGTTTTGGCCGCCGCGAATGATCATTTCTTTTTGACGACCGACGATGTAGATGTAGCCATCATCGTCTTTGTAGCCCAGATCGCCTGTGTGGAACCAACCGTCCTTCAACACCTCCGCGGTGGCTTGCGGGTTGTTATGGTAACCCTGCATAACGTTGGGACCGCTGATGATAATTTCGCCGACGTGTGACTCGCCCGTCGGCAATAGATTACCGGCGCTGTCGGCAATTTCGATATGCAGTCCAGGCAGTGCCGGGCCGATGGAGCCGACCTTGCGGGGACCGTGGAGTGGATTGATGGTGGCGGCACAGGAGGACTCTGTCAGACCGTAGCCTTCCATGACCGGTGCGCCAAAACTCTCTTCAACCTTTTTGAGGACGGCCGGCGGCAGCGCTGCCGCTCCGGCAAAACAAATGCGCAGGGCACTCAAGTCGACTGGATTCTTCTCGTATTCCATGAGCAGGAACTGATACATGGAAGGCACTGCCGGCAGTACCGTGACTCGTTCGCTCGCCAGCGTCTTCAACACTTGCTGGACTTCGAATTTAGGAATAACGACCAGGCGACCGCCTTTGGAAAGCGTGCCCATCATTACCACCGTCAGTCCGTAGATGTGGCACAGTGGCAGCGCTGCCAGGCACACATCGCCTTCTGAAAGGTCAAACATATCCAGGCGTGCGGGAAAGATGCTGAGCACATTTTTGTGAGTGAGCATCGCCCCTTTGGGTTTGCCAGTCGTGCCCGATGTGTACACCAGGGCGGACAGGTCCTTTTCGGGATTGAGCGGTGTCGGCCATGACATCGAAGCTGGTGCATCCTCGACATCGGTCAGCCTTTCCAGCTTGGCTTTGCCGGCGCTGCCTGTGAGCTGCTCGCTTGGCGCCGCTGATACGAACAAGTGAGAGACCTGATGACCGCCTTTATCGACGGCGGCGATGGCTTCAGTGAGACCAGTCTCGTGCAGAATCAGAACGGTTGCTCCGGAATCCTGCAGAATGTGCGAGATCTCCTCGCATTTGAGGAGCGGATTTATCGGTACAGCCGTAGCTGCCAGCGATGCGACCGCGAACAACGAGGCCACGTAATCCGGATGGTTGGGAAAGAATAGCCCCACCTTATCGCCTTTTTTGACTCCAGCCAGCCTGAGCTGCCAGGCAATCGACCGGGTGCGGCGCAGTAGCTGCCCATAGGTGATGCGTCTGTCGAGAAAGGTAAGTGCCTCTTTTTCGCCGTGGCGACCGGTCCTGTCAAGAAGGATGCCGACCACGCCAAAGGTAGCCAGGCTGCCTTCTAGCGAAACTGCTGTCATAGCATCAACGGATTTCTGCATTGCGTGCCGTCCCGAACCCGGAAAGTAGTAATTATCGGGCCTTTTGGTCCGAAACAGGCGCTGGCTGGCGGTCAAACGTTTTTCATATATAAGGAACGGATTGGGAATATATAGGCATAGGCTCCCGGTTCGCTTCTCCGTGTGCGTATATGGACGACATTCGAATCTGGCTAGTTTTGATCATCGTCGTTTGTGCCGTGATTGGCGTCACACTCAACTATTTCATCGGGCCGAAAAATCCCTTCAAACAAAAAATCGCTAATGAGGCCCGGGCTCTGGAAGTTCGGATTCGCATGGAGCAGGGGGAGGAGTTGATAGACGACCTGTGCGCGCTGGCCAATCTCTATGGGCGGGGTGGCAAGAACTGGGAGGCTGAACAAACGTTTCAGCGGGCCATCAATACTTGCTCGCAACAGTTCGGCGATCGCCACAAGACACTGGCTCGCATTTTGCGCGATTATGCGTCTTTGCTGCGCAACTTGAATCGATTTCCAGAGGCGGAGCGTTGTGACGAACGCGCCACTCGCATAGAACGCGGAGAGGATCCAGGCAAGACAATCGAGTTCAAGAAATCGCGCAAGTGATTAGAAAAAGTGACAAGTCGACCTGAGCGGCCGACCTGTCCTACCCGCGTGTGAAATGTATTTGCTTGTTCGACACTCTGTTGGTCGCGGGAACTTAAAGTCCCATGGCGAGCGGGAAGAAGTAGCCCATCAGACTGGCTACGATGACGCTGGCGCCGACTGCCCAGCGACGTTGACCGCGCTGGAACAACATGCCGATCGCGATACCACCGGCGATGGCAATGCCAATTTCCCAACTACCTATGGATTGCATGATGTTTCCCAGATTCTGGCGAACAAGCCCCAGGTGAGTTGCGGAGACTGCTGCAACTGTGAAGACTGCCCAGAAAAATAGAAGTCCAGGCAAAGCAGACGTAGTTCCATGAAGGCTCATGTGATTGCGTCGCGGCATTACAGATTGCATATTCACCTCGGGCCCGCGTTAGCGAGTGACTAAACAGTACTGTGGCTTTCTGAAAAACGTTTGAAACCGAGAAATTAGGCAACTTCGATTGTAAGTGCAAGGTTGTGAATCTCTCGTAAATGCCGAGACGAATCCGCATTAGCTATGTTTCACAAATCGCCAATCAACTGCATATGTCTAAGGCTCGACACCAACCAAGCCTCTGAGGTTTTGATTCGATTTGATTAGCTTGCGGCTCGCAGCGTTCGCAGGTTACGCAGTGAGCGTTTGAATTCCTGTTGGCGTTTCGCTGCTGCCTCGCGGCTGTAAACACGATCGATTAGATTGATGAAACCGTGTCGCAGTTGATCCACACTCATATCTGAGGGTTTGAAGTTGACGTCGAAGAGCGTGCACTTGTCCCAGCGCTCGTCTTCGAGAATGCGACCCTCGCTCTTCAAGCGAGTGTAGAGCGGTGTGCCCGGAAATGCCGTTTGTATCGTCAATTGCACGTCGAACAAGCCGAGTTCGCCGACGTAGTCGTATAGGGAGTCGATGGCTTCGATCCTCTGTCCGTCCAGCCCAAGGATGAAGCAGCCGATGACGCGAATTCCATGCGACTGAATTTTTTGAATGGATTCCCGAGTTTTGTTGAACATGCGGTATTTATAATCGGCGCGCAGCTCCATATTCTTTAAGGAGTCGGCGACGTTGCTTTCCAAGCCGATCAAGACTTGCATGCAGCCGCTCTGTTCCATCTTGTACAAGAGCTCCGGATCATCAGCGATAGATAGATCTGTCTCGGCGAACCAGCGCACATCACGTTTGACCATCTCCGGTAATAGTTCGTTTTTCCAGAACGCGCGATTGACCAGCGAATTGTCGTCGGCGAATTCGATGAATGGGCGACGCCAGATTGATTGAATGCAGTCGAGCTCGGCGAGCACTTTTTCTTTGGGCTTCTGTTTGTAGCGATTGGTAATCAGAATCGATGCCGCGCAGAACTCGCAGCGGTGCGGGCAACCGCGGCTGGTCTGGATGGTGAGACGGTTGTATTTGCTCGGCTCCAGCAAATGGAACGCGGGCATCGGTGCGTCCTTCATCTCGAAACTGCTGAATTGTGATCCATAAAATGGCTTGAGTTGACCTGCTTCGCAGTCTGCGACGATCTGGTTCCAGATTGGTTCGCCTTCGCCGATTGCTACTGCGTCGCAGTACTGTGCTGCTTCGTGCGGGAGCGAGCTGACATGTGGTCCGCCGATGACCACCGGAATCTTTAGTGCGCGGTAGCGCATGGCTAACTCATAGGCTTCGTGTATTTGTGCGCTGTAACTAGATATGGCGACCAGATCGAACTCGCCGGGGACGCTTTCGACCGCGCTCAGGGCCGGCACTTCTATGTAGAAAACCTGATGTCGTTTGTCTGTGAGCCCAGCCAGGGTCAGGAGAGCCAGGCTCGGCAATGATGCAATGGCTTTGCCTCGGTCAAGAAACCCGGGCAGCGTCAACCCAACGGCTGCAACTTCCGGATCTATAACGTGTACGCCGCTCATGGCAATCAATCCAATTTTCATTTTAGAAGCCCCAGGAAGAGGAAACTACCAGTAGCCGCCACCAACGTTACGACCGGCACCACAAACAAGTGACGAAGCGGCCTTTGGAACGCCGCAGCGAAACATGTCAGTGGCATCGTTGCTTGGGCAATCACAAAAAGGAGCGAAGTAAGCGCAAGCGATTCCGGTGGGATATTTAGCCACTTAGCCGTCGCGACATAAGCAAAGTTGAGGAACGCCAGTCCAAAGCAGGCGATGTGTCCCAACCGCAGCAAACGGCGCGTCCACGAGTTATAGCCTCCGAGCCACTCCTCTTCGTTGAACTTCAGTCCGATCGGCACGGCAACAATCAGACCGGCGAAGACGCCGGCCCAGGCAGCAATCAAATTCATTTCCATACTGCGCATTCTCGCAGAGGGGGGTTTGCTTGATTTGCCGGTCCGAACAGTTTGCCGACTGTACGGTTGCAGGAAGTTGTCGCCAAGGTATTTAGTGCTCTTAGTTCAAGATGAGCTGGGTAGTTCCTGACCTAGACGTTGGCAGTGCCAGCATCTTTGAGAGCCATTCCGGCAGCAGCTGGAAACGCGCGGCGCATTCATCCCAGTCTCGCTCAGTCCAGCCGTCGATGGTGTGCTGTAGGAAGTGCACGGGATTGGAGGATCTTCCTAGATGCCATATGGTGCGCAACTCCGTACCCACTGTTGAATCAGTGAGGACGAGCTTGCGCATGCTGGCACCTACATATTGGATCGGTCCCTGTGAGGTCCAGATGCGACTGCTGCGTCCACTTACCGCAAAGATTTCGGCGGGCGGTTCCTGCTGGGGGAGTCCGACCTCTCTCGCGAATTGCGCACTCACGCTGGCAATAATCTTGTGAAATACACGCGCCTTCGCGAGGGCAATTTCCGTGATGCTGGGTTGGGGAGTATTGGGTCCTCCTTTGATGTATAACCCCCACGCGATGCGTGTGATTTCTTTGTTAGCGTGTAGTCTCGACAAAGCTGTATCGATCGCACCGCGGTTTTTGGCTAGGTGGAGCACCTGTCGGGTTGCTATCATCGCGCCTTCCGGGATGCTCTCTATTAGTTCTCTGATTTCTTCGATTGCCATAGGGTTTCTCCTTTCGTTTGATCTAAGGATTGTTATATCTAATGGCGCGTCTGATTTGCAAAACATTCGAATCTAGAGCACCACAGGCGGTGCGAGATGTTAGTGGGGGAATTCTCACATCTTTGTTTGCTCGCGCTGCCTCCCTGGAGCCCTCCGGCGCCCGCACCGTCTGGGCATTGATAGATTTTGGTACCAGAATCTATCAATATCTGCCACGAGGTTTGCTCAAGACTGAGCGCGATGCTTGCACTCGGCGTTTCTTGTGAATGCCGTGTTGTGGATTTTGGTTGGTACTGGAATCTATTATTTGCAAACGATTGAAACTGGAGCGCCGTTAAATGTGCGATATTTTGGTGAGGAAATTTCTCGCGCTTCGTGTTTCGCGTTGCCGCTCTGGCGCCTCCGGCGCCCGTCCGCGCCAACCTAGGCATTGATAGATTTTGGTACCAAAACCTGTCAACGTCTGCCACCAGAGTTTGCGCCGGGGCGAGAGCAAAACTTGCTCTCGTGCGTTTCGTTTGCATCCCGTATTGGTGGATTTTGGTACTTGAATCTGACGTTTTGGCTGGACGCTGTCTGTACAAGCGCCTTTGCGCTGGGGGTGAGCAAATCGCTTTGGCTTCGAATTGTTAGTTTTTAGGACTAAAACCTTTGACGTCCTCCCCTCCCTGAAGGAAGGGGATTGCGGCTAAGCAGCCGAAGCTGCCGACACGGTGGGTTCCTGCTTCGCCGAGGCACCCATCGGCACCTCTCCACCGCAATCACAATGCCATGGTGCCGCCATCTCCAGAAGCTCTGGGGAGACAGTCTATGGTCTCCTAGCTACTTCGCTGGAAGTTGCGGAGGCGCCCCTATCAGCATTGTTCGCCAGTATATTGAGCAGCAACGCACCCCACACTGATCGACAAGGCGTCTGCGCCGCCGGCGCTATCCTCCTCGCCCTGAAGGACGAGGCTTGCCGCGCATCTTGGTCAAAGACAGCGGGTGATGCGACCGAGAGAGTGTTTTGAAAAATCGAGAGCGTGTTTTGCGCGTTTGTGAAAACGTGAGGCTCAAATCGCAAGCGTAGACCGGAATCTGCTTGACGCGACATACTAATGTATGGTAGCTTGAGGACAGCTGATTTAGACTGTCTTTTATAGGTCGTGCGCCGCCAATGGTGGAGTATGCGGAGCTGCATTGCCATTCGGCATTCTCTCTTCTGGATGGAGCTTCCAACCCGGAAGAACTGGTGGCGAGGGCTGTTGAAGTGAAACTGAGCGCTCTGGCGCTCACCGATCATGACGATATGGGCGGCATGGTTCGTTTCTCGCATACAGCGAAGGAATATAACTTGCCTGCCATCGTAGGCACCGAACTGACTATGGAGGAAGATCATCACCTGGTTTTGCTGGCGCAAAATCTCTCTGGTTATAAAAACATTTGCCATCTCATCACGAAAGGACGTTTCAATAGTGAGCGTGGTGCGCCGCGTATATCGTTTGAGACGCTGTCCGAGCACGCCGATGGCGTAGTTGCTCTGTCGGGATGCCCGCAAGGTATAGTGCCCGCGTTGTTCGCGCGCGGAGAGCATGAGCGTGCCACGACGGAAGCCTGCCGCCTGAGGGAATTGTTTGGCGAAAACTTCTTCTTGGAACTTTGGGATCACAATTTGCATCAAGAGGGACTTATTTGTCGACAGATGTTGGATCTGTCGGCGCGGTGGGCGATACCGTGGGTGGTGACCAATAACGTTCATTATGCGCCGCCGGAAAAACGCATGATCCATGACGTGCTTACATGTCTCAAGCATGAAACTACGCTGCAGACCGCCGGCCGCCGATTGCGGCCAAATGGCACCTGGTACATGAAGTCTCCCAAGGAGATTGAGTATCAATGGCAGCATGATCTGACCGGCGTTTGCAATACACTGGTTGTGGCGGAGCGCTGTCAGTTTCGTCTGGAAACATTGAAGCCGGTTCTGCCGGAGTGCCGCATTCCGGCAGGCATGGATCGCAATAGCTACTTGCGCGACCTGGTTTGGCAGGGCGCTCGTGAACGTTATGGCAGCCGGCTGACTGAAAAACATGTACAGCAACTTGAACACGAACTTTCCATAATTACCCGGATGCAATTGGAGCCGTATTTCCTCCTTATGCACGAGATTGTCGAATACGCTCGTTCGCAAGGCATCGCGGTCCAGGGACGCGGTTCCGCTGCCAATTCCGCCGTCTGTTATTGCCTGATGATCACAGCCGTAGATCCAATTGGTATGGATTTGCTTTTCGAAAGATTCATTTCGGAAGAGCGCAACGAACCGCCGGATATAGATCTAGATATTGCCCATCAAGAAAGAGAAAAGGTGTTGCAGCATGTCTATCAAAAGTATGGACGGCAGCACGCCGCGATGGTTTGCGAGCACATTACTTACCGGGGACCTTCCTCTGTGCGTGATGCGGCACGGGTGTTCGGATTCTCTCAGGAACAGGCGGATCGCTTATCGGCGGAGTGTCAACATGGCGAGGCGCGCACGGCAGCGGAAGGTCTGCTCGCCGGCGGTGCCCGGCGCGCCGGATTAGATCCATCCGATCGGCGCGTACAGCTACTCATCCAGGTTGTCGCCGGACTGCACCAGTTGCCTCGGCACCGCTCCATACACGTCGGCGGCTTTGTGCTTTCGGGGGAACCGCTGGGACAGATAGTGCCTATAGAACCCGCCGCCATGGAAGACCGCACCGTTATCCAGTGGGACAAGGATGACCTTGAGCTGGTCGGCTTGATCAAGATAGATTTGCTGGGGCTGGGGATGCTGACCCTGATCCAGGAAGGCGTTAAGCTGGTTCAGCAACATCGAGGCGTCGATCTGGACCTGGCGCAACTGGACATCACCGACCCAGAAATTTACAACATGCTGCAGCGAGCTGATACCATCGGCTTGTTCCAGGTAGAGTCGCGCGCGCAGATGTCCATCCTGCCGCGCCTTAAACCGACTTGCTTCTATGACATCGTTGTGTCGATTGCGCTGGTGCGCCCGGGTCCTATTCAAGGCAAGATCATTCATCCGTATTTGCGACGGCGGCGCGGACTGGAGCCTGTCACATACCTGCATCCTTGTGTAGAACCAATTTTGAAGCGCACTCTCGGTGTGCCGTTGTTTCAAGAACAGGGTATGCGTCTGGCTATTGCGGCTGCCGGATTTACAGCGGCGGAGGCGGATGGCTTGCGGCGTGTGATGACGCACAAACGTTCGCTGGAGAAAATGACTAAGCTCTGCGAACAGCTGGCTGAGGGAATGCGACGCAACGGACTCTCCGACATTGCCATCGAAACCATAACTTTCCAGCTGCGCGCTTTCGCCAATTATGGTTTTCCAGAAAGTCATTCGGCATCGTTTGCTTTATTAGTGTTTGCATCCGCTCACCTGAAACGATACTATGCACCGGAATTTTTCTGCGCCATACTCAATGCGCAGCCGATGGGCTTCTACAGCCCGGCTACTTTAATCCGCGATGCAATTCGGCATGCTGTCGAAGTTCGTCCTGTCGACCTGGCAAAAAGTAGTTGGGACTGCACTCTGGAAAATGACGAAACAGGCGAGCGTCCCCCAGCGCTGCGCTTGGGCATGCGCTATGTGAACGGACTGGGATATCATGCCAAGCTGGCGTTGCAGAGGGTCTGGACGGAAGGCGGCTCTTTTACATCGGTGGAAGATGTCTGCCTGCGCAGCGGACTTAAGTCTAAAGATCTGGAAAGGCTAGCTATGGCTGGTGCCTTCGCTTCTTTTCTACCCGGCAGGCGTCGGGCGTTGTGGATGGTGCTTTCCATTTTGCGCAATCGCTTTGATTTGCCTTTGATGAGGAAACTCAAAGAGTTGCAGACGGCACCGGAAATGGTGCCGGAAGGTATTGTGCCGATGGACGAACTGGAAGAGATTATTGCCGACTACAGGACGACAAATCTTTCGACTGGACGGCATCCCATGACTTTCTACCGGCAATGGGCGGATGACCGCGGCATGTATGCGGCGAATCAGCTTACCTGGCTGAGGGACGGTGACCGGGTTTCTACCGCCGGCGGTGTCATTGTCAGGCAACGACCAGAAACTGCCAAAGGTTTCGTCTTTATCACCCTCGAGGACGAAACTGGAACGTCAAACATTATCATCAATCCACAGGTCTTCGAACAATACCGGAAGGAGATCCTGCGCCATCAGTTTCTTGCCTTCACCGGTCAGCTCCAGCTCACGGACAACGTCGCCAGCATTAAAGCAGAGGAAGTCATGCCGCTGCCGCGCATCACAGACGAAACATCACTGCACCTGCACGCCCGCAACTTCCACTAGTTAAAGAACAGCATCGGCGGTAAAGTGGATCTCTGCATTGCTGCCTGCCGGATCGACGTCGAACTTAGTTAGCTTAATCATGTTCCACTTATTGTCTTTGAAGAGTCTAAGCTTGCCGTCGAACTTGAACGGCATTTCCAGTTTCTTCAAATGACCGGTAATCACTTTGCGTTCCAGACCTTCCGCAATGCCGCCGGTCACTTTGCTCCAATCCAGATTGACGTCATCTCCGAAGCCCAGGTCGACGTCTACCTTGTAGGATAACTCACTGTCTGCCAAAGACCTGTTCGGCAACAAGCTGTAATCCATCTCGCCATCACCACTGACGGTGGCAGTTGCTTTCCAGGGCTTCGTCTCGGTCTCCGCATCACTTTTGATGATTGCCATCAGGCTGCCCTTGTCGATTGTCCCATCGGCCAGCAGGTCAGCCTGGACTTTGAACGTAAACTGATTGTCGTTTTTCAAATTCATGCGGTCGATTTCCAGGTCTGACATTTTGACTGTTTTGACAGTAGCGTTGCGATAGCGCCACTTGCGGTCTGATACTACTTTATTGAGGTTGAAGACCTTTTCCTTCGGCAGGCGTGCCGTGATTGCCTTAGCGAGAGCGCTTTGCGGCAATGTGACGGTGCATGACTTGAGGTGCAAGCGTGCTTGACCATTTACCGAAGAAACATCCAATCCTTTCGCCTTGATCTCGGCTTTTTCATCTCCCAGCAATTTGCACTGGTCGAGCGTGAAGTTGAGTTGGCTGGTTATGTGCACATCAGGATCCAGCACAATCATCAAGGCACCGTCCAGATCGCTCAATTGCAGCACACCGGCCGGACCAGCAAAGCTTGCTGAACCCAGTTTTACCGTAATCGGCAAAACCATTTGCTGTACTTCCCGGTCCTTATTGAGCGAGAGGTTCATCCCCGCCGGCAAGGATAGTGTTGAATGTCCTTTGGTTGTGAGCTTGAATGTTTTCTGCCCATTGCTCCAGACGATCTGGTCAAGCTTGGCAGTTCCCTTTGTGATGCTGAAGTCCATTTCGCCATGTTTGTCGAAGTTTATTTCATCGATGACCGCATCAGATAGGTAGAGGGACAACTGCGTTGTCGGTCGATTGACGTGCACAGTAGCTTTGGATGCCGTCTCTGGTTCCAGAGTCGAGAATCTCGTTTCGCGAAACTCTTTCGTCACGTCGAGACTAAGTTTGGCGGGAATCGGATCCTGGAAGTGCGCTTCGGTTTCTTGCCGCTTAGTTCTGATTGCCACATCGGTGTTGGTCAATTGCATCGGTGCAACTACATGCAGTTCACTGTCCTCCTGACCTTCTGTCTTCTTCCAGTCGATCTGAGTCGGGGTGATTTCGCATTTGCCGGAGTGCGCCGAGGAGCGTTTCTCTTTGCCGAATTTGAAAGTCGAGTCGGTGAGCAAAACCTTGGGTGGTGTGTTGCCTAACATGAGCTCGACTTTGCCAGCGACGCGATTGGCGTTCAATTGCAAAATCACGGAGCCACCGTTAAACAGAGTATCGACCTTTTCGCCGGCCCAATTGCAGCCGGGCAGGAAGTTCAGATTGGCTTTGAAACTGCCGACATAGTCTAAGGATCTATCGATGGCGGCATCCTTGAGTTCCACGCTGGAGCCTTTGCCTACGTGCAGCACCTTGTCATCGAACTTTAGAAATGAATCGGGTTTGAGATCAACTCGTGCCGATTCGATGCTGAGCAAATCGACGATCTGAGTCAATTCCTGATTCTTGACGCTATCTGCCTGGTTGTTGATGACGTTCAAGAAGTAAGTCCCGAGCAGTCTCAGGAGATCAATGTCTGAAGTGGCCTTGCCGTCCTTCAGTTCGATAGTTTGCGGCAATGGCACTCCCACAACCAGCACCGAGCTTGAAGTCCAGAGCTGCCCGCTGGCGTGTTCGGTGGAAATGACCGCTGGATTGTCTACCGGCAGTGACATAGTGAGCCGGAAATCGGTTATTTTGTTGATGGTGACAGTCCGCCCGCGCACCTGATAGTTGCCCGGACGTAGTCGTCCACGCGCCACCACTTCAACTTTCTGAGCGGCTTCCAGCAGGCGGCGCACCGACGGGTCGCTTACCTTAACCGAAAAGACAGCAGGGATCACCGGCTTGCTGGTGTTCAACTGAGGGAACATACTGCATCCGCTCAGCACGCACAAAAGCGCTGCCGTCACAAAGGCAGTGAAACAGCTGGCGACGTATTGGCGTGCTGCGTTCATGTGAGAGTTATTCCCCCCATGATCTTATCTGATTGGCCTGGCGATCTGATCCGGTGAAGTTGGCTGATTATCAGCCTTTTGATGTACTGACAATGACTGACGGATCGCAGGGACTGCTACATAACAGCGTCGGCTGAAAATCGCATCTCGCATCCGCTTTCTGAAGGAACGACGTTGACACCGGTCACACGCATAAAACGCAACTGTTGGTTGCTTCTATTGAAAGCGGGAAGGTTGCCCTCAAACTGAATCGGCATGTTCAATTCCTGGATGCTGTTGACGACAGCTTTGCGTTCAGTATCTTTGAACAGTCCGTCGTTTACTTGCGACCAATCTACGTTGATATCCTCACGCACGGGCAAATCAATGGCGACCTTGTATTCGATCTCCGTTTCAGATAGCGATTTTGGTGCCTTGATCTCGTAGGTGACGGTGCCAGTGCCGGCAACGCTCGCGCTAGCATTCCACGGGCGCGTTTCTGTTTCCGCATCGTCTTTGAATATTGCCATCAATCCGCCCTTGTCCACCGTGCCTTCGGCGGCTAGATCGCCTTTGATCGAGAATTTGAGCGTGTTTGGTCCGCTGAGCTGCATGCCATCGATTTGCACGTTGCGTATGTGCAAGTCCGAGACTTTGAAGTTGCGGTAACGCCATTTTTTCTCGGCAAGGACTTTATTGAGTTGCAGGTCCTTCTCCTTGGGCACACGTTTCAAAATGGCTTCCCGCAGGGCATCCTGGGAGACCGTGACTGACACTGACTTAATGTGCGCAGAAGCAGAGCCCTTGTCAGACTCGATGCGCAGACCTCTTGCTTTGATCATCGCCTTCTCGTCTCCCAAAAGCTTTGATTGGTCAATTGCGAAATCCATATCGCTGGTGATGCTGACATCGGGATCGCAGGCGATCAGAAGCTGACCATTGAGGTTGCTCAAAGCGAACGAGCCGGACGTGCTGGACAAAGAGGCAGAGCCCATCTTTACTGCAATCGGCAGAACCATCTTGGTGTTGCCAGGTTGTTTACTGAGATTGAGACTCATCCCGGCAGGTAACTCCAGAACCGATGCGCCGGTGGAAGTGAGAGTAAACGTTTTCTTGCCGGTAGACCAGTAGACCTTCTGCAGTTTGGCTGTGCCGCGCGACAGATTGAAATCCAGATCCCCATGTTTGCTCCAGGCAATTTTGTCTACCTTCGCGTTGGTGAGATCCAGTCTGACTTTGGTTTTCGGTCGGTGAATATCTACTGTTGCAACCGAGGCTGTCGGCGGATTGAGAGTGGAAAATGTATTGCGCCTTCCGGCGCTGTCGATGTCGACGGTAAGCAGTGCCGGTGCCACTCCAGGGAAGGTCGCGTCGGTCTGTTGCGTATCTGTCTTCACACAAACTTTAGTGTTGGAAAGACCAAGTGGAGTGATCAGGTGAAGATGAGAGTCCGGCGCACCCTCCGGTTTAGACCACGTCAATTCCGTCGGTCTCAAGACGGCAGTGGTGCTGTGCGCACTCGAACGTTTTACTTTCCCGAATTTGAAAAGACAGTCGGCGAGAGTGACCCGTGCATCGCGTCGGGCGAGCGTCAGTTTGACGTCCCCATTTACCCGTGTAGCTTTCAACTTCAAGTTGGCTGAACCACCGTTGAAGAGCACATCGACCTTCTCGCCGATCCAGTTGCAATCATTGAGAAGGTTTAGTTGAGCGATGAAGTCCCCTTTGTAGTTCAGGTCACCGTCCAGAACGACATCTCGCAGCTGGACAATCGAGTCTTTGCCGATGTGCAGTTTTTTCTTGTCGAAGTAGCAATCTGCGCCCGGGGTCAAACGCATGGTGGCAGTTTTCACAACCAGCACGTCCAGAATCTGACGCAGGTCTGCTTGCTTGGCGCTTTCGCTTTGATTCTCCAGGGCGTTTATGAAAAACATGCTCAGCATGCGCAGCAGATCGACGTTCGATGTGGCCTTGCCATTTTTGATCTCGATAGTTTTCGGCAGCGGTAGGTTCATGAACAAGACTTCTTCTGACGTCCAGAGGGTGCCGGAGGCACGCTCTGTGCTCAGCACCGTCGGATCGTCTATCGGCATCGAGATGTCCAATTTGAAGTCGGTGACTTTTTTGATTGTGATCGGACGGCCGTTAACGACGAAGGTGCCGGGTTTCAGCTTGCCGATTGCCGACAACTCTATGTGGTCGGTTATTTTCAAAAACCTGACCACGTCCGGGTCCGCGACTTTCACATTGATGATGGCCGGAATCACCGGTTTGGCTGTACCCATCTCCGGTATTACGGCGTGGTGAGTGAGTGTTTTGTCTTGCAGGACCGGAGTGCATGCAGCCACTGCGCAAAGACATGCCGTCACCGGCAAAATGAGCAAACTGAACAACCTGTGGCGCATTCAAATCACGCTGAGTGAGGATTATCCATCTCCAGGACGTGACGTATTGAGAGCGATTCTAGTTTCGGCCGGTTGGTTAAATTCAGGGTGACAACCGTCGACGATGCCCTGAGTTTGTGCCGCGGACATGTTCAATCAAAGAAACCTTCCAGGTGCCAGGCGTCAACTTCGTGGTCGTGTACAAGCAGGATCAAGAAAGACTCACTCTTCGATTCGATAAGAGCGACGTAGTATGACTTGCGCACCGGCGTCTCCCACCACAGTCCGGAGAGCCTTTCAGGAGTGGTGATCTCTTTGATTTTGTGCCAGCGGTGTTTATAGGTGACGGCGGTTGGCTGATTGTTTTGAAACTCGACCAGCACCGGGCACGGTGGTGTGCTGCGGCGCAGCACCAGACCGCAGGCAACTTGCTGCGAACCGACGCGGCTGCCCACATATTCCAGATTGATTGGCAATACATCGCGAATTACACCGTAAGCGCTATCGGTCACCGGCAGCCAGGCGCCGGCATGCTCTGGAATGTGTTGATCGTTATGTACCGAACGCACCACTGCATGTTCTCCAAGTCGAGACATAAATTTCTGCAGCAGTAAAGTCAACGATTCTGTAAGTCCATGGTTGTTGTGCAAAGTCAGCAAACTGCGTTGCTGATGGTGCTCGCCCGTCTCATAGCTGATCTGTTGCCAGGACTCTTTCGAATGGCGAGAAACTGTCACCACGCAGCCGGTGAACTCTCGTGTCAGCGGCTTTGATTCAAGAGATAGCCTGGCTATTTCAACGAGAAACTTTACCTGATTGCTGGGGCGAATTAGATTGAGCGTGCGCTCGTCAATCTTCTCGTTTTCGTTGAAAAAGGACAGCGTCAACTCTTCCGCCCAGAGTCCGTTTTGTTTCAGGTCGAACGTCAGACGATCGAGCATGGATTTGAGAATGAACTGAGTCTCGTGCAGGAGTTCGACCGGGGCACCTAATTGAACGATACAGGTATAGTTGCGCTCAGCTGCCGGCAAATGCGGCTGCACATTGTCGATGCCGCGCGCCAATTCGTGCACGGCAAGCCCCTCACGTCCGAAACGCTCCACAACATGGTCGACTGGCAGTTTTACCAGTTCGCCCAGCGTATTGATGCCCAGATCGCTGAGCGTTGACTGGAAGTCTTCCGATATGGGCAGGTGTTGCACCGGCAGTGGTGCCAGGAAATCCTGGTCGCCTTCGGCTGGCACAATGCAAAATTGCTTTTGTCGAGAACGCGTTGCCACCAGTGCCGCAAAGGAACTATCAGCGATGCCGGTGCGCAACTCGGCAAAGCCTGAACGGTTGACTACCCGCTGCAGGTTGCGGCAAAAGCGACGTTCGCCGCCCAGGAGTGTCAATCCGCTGGCGTCCAGGAGAAAAATGCCCAGGGCCTGCACCGTCACTTTGGGAGAAACGGTAATCAGCTCGTGCGAGAGAGCTTTCTGCGCTTTCAGGTAGGCGTTTTGATCGTATTCTTTGAATTGCAGATCGGCGCAGATTGCGCGGGCCTGCGAAAGTTTCATGCCTGCCGAAACATTGCGGCGGCTGGCTTCTTTCGAGCACATAACCACATGAGCGCGACTGCCCTTACCCTGGACGAGTGCGAATGGCTTACCTTTGAGCTCGGGAGCGAGTTTTTGATGTACGCCTATCTCGAACCTGGGGATGCGTAAACAGGCGATTCGCTGTGGAGCACTCAAGCATTACCTCCCTCGATTGTGTCATACCGTCTTTGAATACCGAGAACTTGAAGCTGGGCTGAATCAACGCAACGCCACCCAGTCCCGCTTCACAGCGGATGGCGGCGCCGATGTCGAACTGAAAGCGCGCGTAGCAACCCCAACCTTCAGCCTGTTGCTGTTGTTGGGCATTGTTGTCGCCGCTGGACAGATTGGCGTCGCGCACCACCATTAGTGCTGACCGCGATTTATCCAAAGAGCGTTGCAAACGCGCATAAACCCGGCTGGGAACGTTGCTGTAAGCCAGCCCCTGCTTGCGGCTGTCAGTGGGATTAGCGCTGCCGAAATCCAGGATGACGACATCGAAAGCGTTGGAGCGGATAAATTGATCGGCGCTCCAGATGGCTTCTTGTACCAGCAGTGTTTTGCGTGAAATAAGCGGTACGACCTGCTCGTCGCTGGACGTGCTGCCGCTGCCGGCAGTGGCGGCAGACTTATTATCCGGCGGTCGGACGATCCAAAATTTGCCGGCATTGGTACCGGCATCGACATCTGCCCAATCGGCAGCCAGCAATTTGCCTTCCGCATCGATGTAGGCAACATTGAGTCCCGACTGGCACCAGTTGCGAATAGCAGCGCGCAACAAGGTGGACTTGCCTGAGGATAAAGGTCCGATCCATTCGGTGATGCGGCGACGCGCAATGCCACGCGTCAGTGATAAATCTATGCATTCCAGTCCGGTGGTCAGGTTGCGAGTACGCTCGCTGTTTGCGGTCAGCCATTTGCCCGGAAAGAGTTGTTCGAACTGTTGCTTTAAATTGGACACGCGCGCTTGCATGTTCATTGGATTACCTTTCTGTTGCGAATGAATCCCAGGCATGACGAGTTCGCCCACACACACACTCGAAAACAGAGAGTGCGCAGAGCCGACCGCCATGGGAGCCCATGACCGTTGGATTTGCAGTGATTTCTTGCTGCTACTATTTAGCCATACGAGTGTATGGGCGTCAACTAGGAAAAGCCCCAAAACTCACTTTTTATCTTCGGAATAAAAGCGACTGTGTGGGGATTCTACGGATGACAAGCGATATGTCATTCGTATAGCCTAACGTCAACAAAATATGGGCGGTTCGCATCTATCTATAAGGATGTGAACGGAAACTTTTGATTGGTGTTTGCTTAGAGGACTTGCGGATGTCCGTAGCGATAAAAGAGCGTCCCGCGGCGGTAGTTGATACTGCTTCGGCAGAACTGATCTCAGCCAGCACCAAAATCGGTGCCGGTATGCAAATCGGCATCGGTGCCTTTGGTGCCTGGGCGCTGGGCGTTTCTTCCAACATCGGTTCGATGGCGTTTCTCTTCCACGGCTGCATGATCGCTTCGGGCGGACCGCTGGCTTCGGTGCTGGCGTGGACCATCGCCGCCTGCATGGCTTTGCCACTGGCCCTGGTGCTTGCCGAATTGTCGTCCATGTTTCCGTCGGCCGGCGGACCTTACGTCTACAAGTATTTCGCCCTCAAAAGGCTGGTGCCTGGCATGGGCGAATGCCTCGGTTTCCTCACCGGCTGGATCTTTTTCGTCTACCTGATTTCGGGCTATGCCTGCATGTCCAACGGTCTGGTCAACATGCTGAGCAATGCTATCTGGGGCGCGCCTCAGGCATCTCCACTCTGGTTCGGACCGGCGGTCATTATCGGTTTGTTCGGAAGTCTCACCGGGTTGAATTTGATGCAGGTCAAAGAGGCGAGCCGGCTCAATAACGTTTTCACCCTGCTAAAAGTCGCGGCTGTCCTGGCTTTCATCGGACTGGCACTGAATTGCCGGACGATGAGCTTCACCAACATTCTCTCCGTCAGCAACCTCAGTGGCGGCAGTAATCTGTTCGCCAATATTGCCGTAGTTCTGCCGCTGGCCATGGCTGGTTTCTCCGGGATCGAAATGGTCGGCTGCACCGCATCTGAAACCAAAGACGCCCGCAAAAGCGTACCGTCAGCGATTCTTCGCACGGTCCTGACAATCGCCATGATCTACATAACTATGTGTGTCGCTACATCCATAATTACGCCTTATGCATTGAGTGCCGACAAGACCATGGCAGTGGTGCCGGGCACGCATGTGATCGCCACCGCTCCTGCTCTGGCTGAATTTCTGGGTGGTAAAGCCTGGGGTCTGGCGCTCACCATCGGCGTGATCATGTCAATCTTCAGCTGTGGTTTCTGCGGGCTTTTGGCGGCGGCGCGCACCAGTATGTCGATGGCGCAGACCGGGCTGTTTCCAGCGCAATTCGCCAAACTAGACAGCCGGACACGCGTCCCGAAATACGCGTTGATTTTTCAGCTGGTCTTGCTGTGCGCCACCGGCTGTGGTGCCTTCCTGTTGGCTCGCCTAGGGGTGGTCCCGGATGCCTATAGTTTTCTGGGCGGTGCCTGCGGCTTCATTTATGGCGTGCTGGCTATGCTGTATGGCGTCTGTCTGATTGGACTTCGATACACCGATCCGACCATGCCGCGTCCTTTTCGGCTCGGACGCTCCGGCAATGCCGTTGCCTGGCTTTTCGCGCTTGGCTCGTTCGCTGTATTTGGTTTTGTCGCCTTCGGTTGCTCGCAGCTCTCCCACGAAATCGCGGGGCTGGTGCTGCTTCTTTCCGGCCTACCTATATATGGCTATTACCGCTGGCGCGCCAGGTCGGCTGGCTAAAAAGCGGTCCTATTTGCAGCATTCCGAACAGCTTTTGCAGCTGGCTATGCACGCATCCAGTTTTTTGTCGTTGGCGGCTTTACAGGCTTCCATGCACTTCTGGCAGGCCGCCACACAAAGCTCGTTTGCTTGCGACAGTAGTGGCGAATTGCGTTTTTTCAAATCTTCGGCGAGCTGGCAAATTTGTGCGCAGTCTTCTGTTGCTTTCCGGACGGCTGCGTACTGTGCTCCCTTCTTGCCTTTGGCATAGGCGAGGACTTGCTTGCACTGAGCGGCGCATTCATGGCAGTTGATTTCACACTTGTCGGCACCTAAGACTGCCGGACCAGTCGCTAGCGAAAATAAGAGGGATGCCAGAGCGACAGTTTTTCTCATTGAGCATGTCCTCGCTGCATGGTTTCTCCACTAGTTATACCCTATTGAACGGTTCGCTAAGGCATGTGCGGGTAACTAACAGCCGTCAGGTGGGCTTTTCACCCGATGAAACTTTTGCACGCTCGTCCCGTCAGAGCAACCGATGAGTTGAGAGGTTACCATTACAATGACAATTCGAGAAGAACATGTAGTCGTCGAAGACTACACACCGATTTCAGAGCGAGTGCGCAACTCCTCCAACGTCGGTATTACTTTGCTTGCACTGCTAGTCGTAGTGGCTGTCGCCATCACTGCATTTTTCTTTGCGCAATCGAATCATGATTCTCAAAGTCGGCTCCTGCAGCAGGAAACGCAAAACCGCTTGCTCGATCAACTGAGCCAACCAAAGCCGGCTGAAGTGCAGCCAGCTCCGCAGGTGATTCAGACACCGCCGCAAGTAATACAAGTGCCTGTGCCGCATGAAGTGAAAGTGCCGACTCCCGTCTATGTCCCGACACCGGCAGCGCAACCTGCTCAGCCAGCTCAACCAGCGCCCCAACCGGCGCAGCCGAGCGAACCGGCATCGCAAACCGAACCAGCTCAATAAGCAAGTACAAGTTACCGAGTAGGAACAGGGAAGAGCCTGCACCATATCCGGTGCGGGCTCCTTACTGCTAGCCGGCCGGATTGGGGTCGGTTGTCACCGAGATATTTTCTACGTCCGCTTCCATGGGTGTTGTTCCTGGCGTGACTATCGAGACGTCGCCGCTGATTGGGGGCTTGGTCGGAACTGTCATGACCACGGTGTCGTCCAGAACCCGCTCCGGTTGTTGCTGGTTGGTCAAATGGCTGACGAGGACGTTGATGCAACACGCCGCGGGCAAAGAGAAAATAATACCCAACATGCCGTCGACGCGGGCACCGACCATGATGGCAACGAAAATCAAAATTGGGTGCACACCAATGACATTGCCCATGTATTTCGGACCGACCACGTTGTCTTTGACTTGTTGAATGACTAGAAAAATGACCGTGATGATAGTCATGTGGGCGAGGTTATTGCCGGGCGCATGCATGCCGCCGATTGCCACTGCCAGAAGTGCCGGCGCGAAGCCGATGGGCGGACCGATAACCGGCAATATCTCCCATGCCGCTAGAAAGACGCTAAGCACCAGTGCATACTCGACTCCCAGGCACAGATAGATCGCGCCCATCACCAGACCCATGAGGGCGGCGAGCACAATCTGTCCCTTGAAAAATGCCTGCAGTGTGCGGTCCATTTCCATGGCGATTTGATTGAGATCGCCGCGCATTCGTTCTGGAAAAAGCCGAATAATTCCTTCTTTGATGCGGTAACCGTCCATCAGAAAGTAAAACGTCACAACTGAAATCGAAATGCCGTACATGACCCAGGTCGCCGTCGACATGGCTACGTCGCTGACCCGTGACAAAAGAATGCCCGGATCGGGTTTTGGGATGCTGTTGGCGATGTTGGTGAAAATATCAATCGCCTTCACGTCGATGTGGCGCTCGCGTAGCTTCTCCTCGAGCGGACCCAGTTGCGTCACTACCCATTGAATGAACTCCGGCAGTTTGTTGAATGTGGTCTCAACCATTTGTGTCAACTGCAGAACCAACTGCGGTACGACAAGAAATGCAGCCAGTACGGTGATGATCACAATGCTGGCGTAGACGATGATCACGCAGAGAGCGCGATTGCGCAGGTATTTCTGCAGAAAGTCGACCGCATTGATGAACAGATAAGAAACAAGAACCGAGATACCTAAAATGCGCAGGATGTCCGCAAAATAACTGCCGATCAAAAACAGTATATAAAGCAGAGCCAGCGCTAAGAGCGCGACGGTCAGTTGCCTCTGAACGAGCTTTAGATCGATGTGGTCCTTCATTGTTGTGGTTTCGTCAATGCGTTTGAAGTTTTGCTTTCAAGTAATCGAGTTTGGCTTTGATTTCAGCGAAGTCTGGGCTGTCGGGTGGGAAAAGGGGCGCGGCCAGCCGATACTCGAGCAGCGCCTCGTCGGGGCGCGAAACCTGCATCAGCAATTCTGCCATGAGCTTATGGTATTTGCCCTCATTTGGTTTGAGAAGCAGCGCCATTTTCAATTCTTCCTCGGCCGCAGGTCCTTGATTCATCTGCATAAGCAATTGGGCAAGTCGGGAGCGAAACTCGGCATCCATAGGCTGCATGTCTCGTGCTTGTTGAAATTCTGTCCGCGCTTCATCAAGTTTATTTAGACGCTGCAAAATGATGCCGTAATTGAAGTGGTAATCAGCACGATTGGAGCGCAATTTGATGGCCAGCGCGGCTTCTTTGGCAGCCTCATCGAGTTTGTTCTGGTCTTTGAGAACCACTGCCAGATTGTTGTGTGCCGCCGGACCAGCGGCGAATAAACTAATTGCCTTCCGATATTCTTGTGCTGCTTCTTCCAAGCGGCCTGCCGCTTGCAGCTTTATGCCGCGCACGTTGCACTCACGGGCCAGGTCCTGCGGATCATTGCTGGCGGCTGGCTGGGACTGAGCCGCTACGGCGCCAATCCACAAGCAGGTACTCAACAACAGGCAGAGAAGTCCGGTCCTGAGTGTATTTAGTTGCCTATTTTTCTTGAACGTGAACTGGGTCATTGAGCTTCATTGTGTTGATCTAACTATCCTGTGCCCAGAAATGCTCCTGCTCATTGCAAGCCGCCGGCAAATGCACGCTAAGATCTGTGGGTGACTGGGGGGCTGCATGAAGCTGAAAGTCGTGGTCGGTTTATTGGGTCTGTCGGCGTTGTTCAACGTTGCGGGTCTGGTTTTCATGATCGGCTACATTGACGCCCGGGGCGACGTAAAGCAACTCAAGAAGCAGCGCCAACAGATTGAGCAAAATCTAGCCATGGCGCAGTCCAGCGCCCTGGCTAAAGAACGCACTCCGGGCGGTTCGCCGACTGGCAGCACCAACGCTTCCAATCCGGAGTTGGAGCGTTCGATAGAGCGTAAGTTCGCCAGTCATCTCGATGGCGTTGAGGATCAGTTCCGAGTGCTCTTGCCCCAGTGGTCGGGAGGTCCGCGCGAGTACACGCTGCTTGTCTACTTGCATGGAATGGGTTCGACCGAGCTGGAGCCGTTTCTGGTTCCGTCGGACACTTCGATAGCGCGCGGTCTGACCAGCGTCGATCGCAACACTTGCATCATCTCTTGCAGCTGCCGCAAAAAGCAGGCGTGGGGCAACGATGCTGCAATTGCCGATATTACGCAGAACATTCGCAATGTCATGTATGAGTTGCCGTTCAAGCGCATCGTCATTTGCGGCACCTCGATGGGAGGTTGTACGGCGCTCAATTATGCGGCCAGCGCGCCACCTGATATCAAAGAGAAAATTTCCGGCATCATCTGTGTGGAGGGCGCTGGAGATGTGGCTGGCATTTATCATCAAACTCATACCGACGTGATTCGCACGGCTATGGCGGAAGCCTTTGGTGGCACTCCCGAGCAGGTTCCGCAGGTCTATGCGGCCAAGAGTTTCATCAACAAAATCGACAAGGTGCAAGCCGGCACGCGTTTTGCACTGGTCACCACCAGTGCCGATACCGTGGTGCCAGCAGCGCTGCAAATGGATGTGGTCCAGCGCCTGAAAGCCACCAGTCATCCGGTTAAGCAGTTTGAATTGGCAGGCGAACATCACGTGCCTCCATGGACTACGTTTGCCGATGCCTATCGATTCGTTTTGAACGGAAATTGAAACACCTGCGAATATAAAAATCGTTATAGATACGATAACTGGGTGTTGTACCTGAACTGGTAAAGGGGCAGAATGACGTTATCCAGCCGGTAGCAGCGCGCCAAAATGACCACCGAGAACGCAAAAGTAACCGTCGATACCGTAGCATTCGCGGTTCATCAGACCACGCTGGAAGTACTTCTGGTGAAACGGAAGTACGACCCCTTCAAGGCTAGTTGGGCCTTACCGGGCGGCTTCGTCACCGACCAGGACGAGACCCTCGACCAAGCCGCGGTGCGCGAACTTTACGAAGAGACGAATGTCTCCAACGTTTATCTGGAGCAGCTTTATTCGTTTGGCGATCAGGGACGTGACCCGCGCGGGCGGGTGATCACGGTGGCGTATCTGGTGCTGCTGCGCCAGGAAGGCTTGGAGTTGAAGGCCAGCTCTGATGCCAGCGGCGTTGCCTGGTGGCCTGTCAATGATTTGCCGACACTGGCGTTCGATCACGAGCGCATTATCAACTATGCTTACCAGCGCTTGAAGTATAAAATCGAATATTCGCCGGCGGCATTCAACTTGATACCAGACAAATTTACTTTGCGCGATCTGCAAACCGTCTATGAAGCAGTACTCGGGCGGCAGATCGACAATCGCAACTTTCGCAAGAAGTTTCTCAGTTCGGGAGTTTTGCAAGAGCTGGACGAAACCAGCCAGGAGTCATCCTATCGCCCTGCCCGCCTCTATTCTTTTTCAGAGGCTGACTTCGAGAAACTGCCGGACCGGCCAGTGTTTGTGTTTTGACTTACCAGTGCGTGCCCCGCTTTCAATGAGGACCAGCGATTGACCAGGTCGAGGAGAACGAAGCCATTTGCATCACTGATTGCGGCGGCACTGATGGCCTGCACTGCCTGCGGTGCCATGGCTCAACTGCAGACATGGAGTCCTGAAGCCAGGTCGAAATCTCAAGCTCTGGTTTCTGCCTCGGTTTCGCTCCTGTTGAAGCGCCAATGGGATCTAGCCATCCAGAGTTTGACCAGGGCGACTGTCGCCGACGGCAGCGATCCGATTGCATTCGAGATGCTGGGATTGGCCCTGGGGGCGCGACACCGATTAAATGAGGCTCTGGACAACTTGCAGCACGCGTACTCTCTGGAGAAGTCGCCGGAGATCTTGCTCTCCACCGGAATCGTTTACTATCTCGACCATGACTATCAGGCCGCGCTCAACTCATATAGTCGGGCGTTGGAACTGAAGTCCAACTGGATAGATATCGCCGGCAACATCGGCTACGCCTATTACCGCCAGGGTGACCTGCCGCGCGCCGAGGAGAACTTTCGGGCGCTGATTAAAGCTCATCCCAACTGGCAGTTCGGCTACCAGGGACTGGCGACGGTGCAATACTTGCGGGGACAATTTTCAGCCGCTCGCGGCAACGCCATGCATGCCGAGACCTTGCGCAGTTATGCGCCGACAATGCTTCTGCTGGCGAAGCTGGATATGCTGGAAGGGGACCTGGCTGGTGGAACAAAGCGCGTTTCACTCTACCGCTCGAAGCTCAAGAAAAATTTTGCCTGGCGCCCGATGACAGAGCTAGGCTTTCCCGTGCAGCGCGACTTCAAATGGGATCCATATATTGCTGATAATTATGACAGCGGGACACTGCTTTTGGCTCGCGCCTCCGGCGGCGACGCAAAGAAGCGCGATTCGCTGGCCAAGCAAGGTGGTGCTGATTCTATGATCGCCACCATATCTGATGCCCTGCGGGAGTCCCCGAATGATGTGATGCTCTTGCGAGACCTGGGGCTGGCGCAACTGGCTGCCGGGGCTAACGAAGATGCCGCCAAGTCGTTTTCCCAGGTGCTGCGACTGAGTCCCTCGTGCACGGTCGATCGCCTGCATTTAGCCCGAGCTCTGTCCGGCATGGGCAAAGACCAGGAAGCGGCTGAACAAGTCGCTGCCTTTCAGCGTGCCGCACCGCGCGAGAAACTCTCTCCAGCCTTCACATCTTTGCTACAGCAGAAAGGAACCTCAGGCCCTGGTTCCGGCGGCGGAACAAAAGATAGCGGTTCTGGTTTTTGAAAACGGCGTTAAAATAGCTCTGACGATTGCGGAGCGAGATCACATTGGTTTCCAACGATCCGACGCCAAAAGCCTCACGGACGGAAGATTTGCAGGATCCAAACTTCGGTCAGATCAGCGCCGATCTGCTCGACACAAACAAGAGTTATCGCTGCCATGTCTATCGCATGTCCGATGAAATGATGCAGGCGCTCACTGAACATACGTCATTCACCGCTAACTTCGATGCGCCGACTATGCGAACTGCGGTCATGGACCTCTGGAAGAACCAGGGGACGGTGATTATCGCGATTGAGCGCAACGCCAAGCCGAAGGATATCAGCGTCCGATATCCCAAAGACCGCTGGACGGTTCTAGAGACACTGACTGTTGAGGCTGAAGGGATGAAACCTTCGGTTAAAACCGAATACGGTGCTGTAAAGCTGGCAGGCAAAGTCTTCACGACCGTAGCCAAGACGCTCAATATTCCTCCGGACATGATGCCTGAGATTCTCCTGCGCATTAATCTGAAGGACAAAACTTTTGCTGTTATCGCTGAAGAGTGGCTGGCGGAAAAGCTGCCGCCGGATGCGATGACAGCTGCAGCGGTAGCCGGTGTATCGGCGACCGCCGCACCAACCGAGATTGCGCCGGAAGTAAGGGCGACCGAAGACCCCGCCCAGTCTGAGAAACCCGCGGTGCCTGCAGTCGATGAGGCGGCTGATAAAGCTAAGGCGGCATCAAAGTCCAAGGCACCAAAATCAGTATCACCACAGAGTAACGATATGGATCAACAACAAAAGTACTCCACGTATTCGCGGAGCGAAGTCGATCAATTGTTGAAACAACAGGCTGAGCAACTGGCTGCCACCCTGGGCGCGAAGATCTCGCAACAGCAGCGCGCGCTTCAAGAAGCCATGGAGAAGCAGGAGAAGAGCTTTGGACGGATGACTGAGTCGATGTCATCTACGATGGACACGGCGCGCACCAAACTGGAAACCGCATCTAAGGCGGCGAGCGATCAGACTGCCAAGGACCTGGAAGAGTTCAAAAAGACCCTGGGCAAAGAATTGGAAAATTACCGCGCTTCCATCAATAAAGCCAGTACGCGAGAGGTCAGCAAACCGGCGGCTGCTGGCGAGAGCACTCCTAAAGTGGAGAAGGCACCGACGACGATTCCGTCTCCTTCCGGACCGGTCGTGGTAGGTGGTCCGCCGGCTCGCGATCAGGTTGTGATGGCGCTTTTAGTGGCAGCAATCGTTGCTGCCATGGTCAACATGATTACGATCATGCTCAGCGTCAGCGACGTGAAAGAACATCTGGTCGGCATCGAGTCCAAACTGAATCAGATGTCTCCAACTACCGCTCCGGGAACAGCGCCCGCCACGCCCAAGTAGAAATGCCACCACAGGTAGTTATTGTCGGCGGTGGATTTGCCGGTTTGCATGCCGCGCGAGGACTGGCCAGACTGCCGGTCGAAGTAACCATTGTCGACCGCAAAAACCATCATACTTTTCAGCCGCTCCTCTATCAGGTGGCGACGGCGACCCTGGCTCCTGAGAATATTGCTCAGCCAATCAGATCGATTCTGCGCGACTACAAAAACGTGAAGGTGTTGCTGGATGAGGTGACCGGCTTTGACCTGGTGAAAAGCGCCGTGCTCTGCAGAAACATCACACTGCCTTTCGATTATTTGGTTCTGGCTGCCGGTGCCACCCACTCCTATTTCGGCAACGATATGTGGGAGCAATTTGCGCCCGGACTGAAGACTGTCGAAGATGCACTCGAGATCAGGCGGCGGGTGCTTCTGGCTTTTGAATTGGCTGAGCGTCAGGTGGCTGAAACCGGCTCGCACGATCCGCTCAATTTCATCGTCATCGGCGGCGGACCTACAGGTGTCGAACTGGCTGGGGCCATTTGTGAAACTTGCAAGATCTACATGAGCCATGAATACAGATTGATAGATCCCGCTAAAGCTCGGGTTCTGCTCGTGGAGGGACAGGGGCGCATCCTCGGACCGTATCCGGAGGAATTATCCAAAAGCGCGGCGCGGCAACTACAAAGCATGGGTGTCGAGATTCTCACCTCGACGCAAGTCGTGGATGTGTGTGCCGATCAGATAGTCACCAAAGAAGCCACCATAAAAGCCGCCGCCATCATCTGGGCCGCCGGTGTGCAGGCGTCTCCGCTGGGCAAGCTGCTTGGGGTCGAGACTGACCGCCGGGGCTGCGTGATCGTCAACGAGTTTTTGAATCCGCCCGGTCAGGCAAATATCTTTGTTTGCGGGGACCTGGCGCACGCGGAAGAAAACGGCAAGCAGCTTCCGGGGGTGGCACCGTGCGCGATGCAGATGGGCGATCATGCGGCTCTCGAAATCGCCGGCGATCTCAGCGGTAAGCCACGCACCAGGTTTCATTACTTCGACAAGGGGGACATGGCGACGATCGGGCGCCGGCGAGCTGTCGCCGATGTGAAATGGCCTTTCCGTGCACGTCTGCAAGGCTATCTCGCCTGGCTCTCGTGGCTTTTGATCCACCTGCTGTTTTTGATAGGACTGCGCAATCGTATGATGGTGCTGCTCGAATGGATCTGGACGTACTACGCGCGAGGACGCGGCGTCCGCCTGATCACCGACAAGCAGTCTCGTGATTAGGACTCAGGCATCGGTTCCGGAGCCAGTTCCTTGGTCTTTTGCCAGCGTCCGCGATAGTGCAATTTCTTCCACTTCCCGTCTTTCTTAACGAACACATCGGTGATGTTTGATTTTTCGCGAGTCGGGTGTGCACCGCCTACGGATCTGTAGGCGACGAAAGTGACGACCGCTGTATCACCTGTGACTTTGGCGTACGGCATGTCGATGGTGAATGAGAGCAGAGGATGCTCACCGTCCGGCTTGTTAGCGGCAAACGATTCTTTCAGGTTGGACAGCACGTTCTCTTTTCCGGAGACGAGTTTATGGGTGTCTTCCTGGAACGTGGTGCAATTGTCGTCCAAATATTCTTCGTAAGTTTTCAGGTCGCCCGCGGTGTAGGCCTTGACCAGGAGTTGCAAAGTTTCGATTACTTTGGCAGATTCAGGACAGGCTGCATGCGGCGAGTGGCATTTGACCTTGCATTCGCCCTCGCCCACCGGCTTGGCGTCGAATTGCGAGGCGTCGATAGCGAATGCTGGAATTGCGAACGACATTACAGACAAGGCTGCCGAGAGGGATGCCAAGTGGATTGTCGTTCTTCTTATCATGCGCAGCACCTCATTAAACCGGTCTAGTTTATCAGTAATGATGTCAATTTGAGCGAGATTTTATCTGTATTTCATCTGGCGTTACGCAATGCTGCATCCACGTCGTCGAGCGCCTGATCGACTTGTTTGATGTATTGATCGATGCGCGTCAGTCGCTGATTCAACCGATCAATTTGTCCCTGCGTCTCCCCGAAGGCTTGCTTCAGTTCTGCTCGTTGAGAGAGCAGTGCGTCGCGCGAACGCTTCAAATTGTCCTGCAGATATGGATCGTAGCCCGGGGCGCAAGCCGCACGGGGAGCGATAGTTAAGCCGACAGATAAGCCGATGAGAATAGCCAGACACAGCCATGCACGATGTGGTTGCATTCGTTATTTCCTTTGCCCCAACCGGCTGCGAACAGTTTCTTCAGCAGCCTCAGCAGAAATTATCGACTCAGCCATGACAACTGTCTAGCACTTATGTCTCAAAGCAAAGCGCGGAAATTCACGAGCTTTTGCGGCGGCGAATTCAGCGCAAGTTTCGAGGCTCTCTGTTTTCGCTCCGGTTAGTAGGGCGTAACGTGCATTTTACATTTAATCCAGGGTGCCTTGGTTGTCCCTGATACAGCAATGAGCCATTCCTGTTGATATCCAGACAGAGCTTCGCGCTAGTCTGGCTTGGCGCTCGCTCTGATTTAATGAATTCCCTGGTACTTGTTGACAAAAAGTGCTAAACTGATTATTAGCGTAAAACTGACGTTTACTTAAAACGAATCGCCACGTACGCAGGTCCTTCAAGGAAGTCCACGATATATTCACTGGATAGATGGAATCATGACCAGCACGACACATGCAAAACTCATCACTAACTCGCCGGAAGCGGCAGTCGTCAGCGCTGACTCTGCAAAAGAAACCGCAGCGCCGCGCTTTCAGTTGCAAACGCCGACGCCGTCCCAACTCTTCAACAATCTGCAACCAGATCTAGAGAAGATAGTGAGAACGGCTCTGACCGAAGATCTTGGACGGGAAGGTGACATCACTGCTGACAGTGTAATACCAGGTGACTTGCAAGTAACTGCTGAGGTCATCTTCAAAGAGTCCGGTGTTCTAGCCGGGTTGCCGGTTATGCAGCGCGTGTTTGAGATTCTCGATCCAAGCATTCAGTTCATGCCGCTCGTCGCCGAGGGCACGTACATAGGCGAGAAGGCAGTGCCCATCAAAATCGCGACCCTGAGCGGCGCTGCTCGTTCGGTGCTCAGCGGGGAACGCACCGCACTCAATTTGATCCAACGTCTGTCCGGCATTGCCACGATGACATACAGTTTCGTCAAAGTGGCTCGGCCCTTCAAAATCGCTATACTCGACACGCGCAAGACCACGCCTGGACTGCGCTCTCTCGAGAAGTACGCGGTCAGGGTCGGCGGCGGCGTCAATCATCGCATTGGTTTGTACGACCGCATTCTTATCAAAGACAATCATGTGCGCATTGCCGGTGGTGTCAGCGAAGCCCTCGCTCGGGCTCGGCAGACCAGACCCGACGATGTCGTGGAAGTTGAAGTCACTACCCTGGCAGAAACAGAAGCAGCTGCTTGCGGCGGTGCCGACATCATCATGCTCGATAACATGAGCCCGGACACCATCAAGGAAGCCATTCGCGTCATCGGCGGCAGGAGTTTTGTGGAGGTTTCTGGCGGCGTCAAATTGAGCAATCTGTCCAATTATCTGATCCAGGGGGTGGATGCCATCTCGGTAGGTGCGCTTACGCACTCTATTAAAAGCATCGACATCAGCCTGGAAATAGAGGGCTAGTGCCATGGCAACCGTATTAACTGAATTCAAAGAAACCGCTCACGAAGCACAATTGGTGTCCGAGATCTACGAGATGCGCAAGAAGCGCAATGCCGTTATTCTCGCGCACAATTATCAGATTCCCGAGATCCAGGATGTCGCGGATTTTGTCGGCGACTCGCTGGGACTGTCGCAGCAGGCCGCTAAGACCAGCGGTAAGGTCATCGTTTTCTGCGGCGTGCACTTCATGGCTGAAACTGCAGCCATTCTTTGCCCCGATAAACGGGTTTTGATTCCGGATCTCGATGCCGGCTGCTCGCTGGCGGCGTCGATCAATATCGATGAACTGAGAGCCTGGAAAGCTGAGCATCCGGATGCGGTAGTCGTTTCTTACGTCAACACGACGGCTGACATCAAGGCGGAGACCGACTACTGCTGCACCTCCGGAAATGCGCTGAAGGTCGTGCAGTCAATTCCCGAGGACAAAGAAATTCTGTTTCTCCCTGATCAATTCTTAGGCTCCTGGGTCCAGAAGATGACTGGGCGCAAGAATATGCACATCTGGATGGGCGAGTGCCACGTGCACGCCGCTATCCCGCCGGCGCGCATCGACGAACAGATCAATGCGCACCCGAAGGCGGAATTGCTCATTCACCCCGAATGCGGCTGCCTGACCCCTTATCTTGACCGGGTCGTACGCCAGAACGGCTGCAGCGCGCTAAAAGTGCGCTCCACCGAAGGCATGATTAACCAGGTTCGTGAATCCAAAGCCAACGAGTTTGTCGTGGCGACGGAAATCGGAATTTTGCACCGCTTGCAGAAAGAAAACCCCGAAAAGACGTTCCTGCCGATAGACAACGAAATGAGCTGCAAATACATGAAAATGATCACTCTTGAGAAATTGCATCGCGCGCTCAAAGATGATGTCTATCACGTGACCGTCCCGGAAGAAACCCGGGTCAAGGCTCTGAAATCCATTGAGCGCATGATCTCGATTTATTGAAGTCCATCTGAGATTGAAGGAGGTAAGTCACCATGGCTTACCCGGCACAAAGCAAAATTGAAACTGAAGTACTCGTCTTGGGATCGGGCATCGCAGGTCTTCTGGCTGCCTACGAGTTGCAAGCCTCCGGCGCCCGGGTCATCGTAGCCACCAAAGGCAAGTTGGCAGATTCCAACTCGACGCTGGCCCAAGGAGGATTAGCGGCTGTGACGCCCAGCAATCCGCTCGATACACCCCAACTGCACCTGGCTGACACGCTTTCCGCTGGTGCGGGACTGTCGGATGAGCATATCGCTCGCGTCATAGTCAACGATGGGCAGGCGCTGGTTTCTCGACTGCAGGAGTTGGGTGTGATTTTCGATCGCGCCGAGCAGGTTGCGGGAAGACCTCTGGAATTGGCGCGCGAGGGAGGACACTCTCAGGCGCGTGTGTTGCACAATAAAGATGCCTCCGGCAAAGCTATAACAACCGGACTGATTCAAGCTCTGCGCAGCGCTCCTCATGCTCAGGTGCTCGAGGACATTTTTGCTCTCGATCTGATTGTCTCGGAGTACGGATGCGAGGGTGCACGGCTGCTGATCGGTAGTGAAATGGTGGAAATCCTCGCCGAATACACGATTCTTGCTACCGGAGGACTGGGGCAGATCTTCGCTCGTACCACCAATCCGGCGATTGCCACCGGTGATGGTATCGCTATGGCATTCCGCGCCGGAGCCAATGTCGTAGATATGGAGTTCGTCCAGTTCCACCCGACGGCGCTTGTCAAAGAAGGAGCGCCGGCCGCGCTCATATCGGAGGCTGTGCGCGGAGCGGGAGCTCATTTGATTGATAAGAGCGGAGTGCGCTTTGCCTTCAATTATCATGCAGACGGCGAACTGGCGACCCGTGATGTAGTGGCGCGGGCCATTCTCAACACGATGATCGAGCAGGAACTGCCGCATGTCTGGTTGGATTTGCGTCCGATCGGCGGTGCCAGCATCGAGCACCAGTTTCCCAACATAGTGAAGAACTGCCGTGCACGCGGCATCGATCCGGTCACCGCACCGGTGCCGGTGGCACCTGCGGCCCACTATTTCATGGGCGGCATCTGGACGGATGATGTAGGTCAATCAACGGTGCCGCGCTTGTTTGCTATCGGTGAGTGCGCTTCAACAGGGCTGCATGGAGCCAATCGTCTGGCGAGTAATTCGCTGCTCGAAGGCGGCGTTATGGCGAGGCGCGCGGCTAATAAGATTGCGGGCGAACTGGGCGGGGCGCGTGCGTACGTCAAGTTCCCCGATACGTTTTCGCACCAGAGACAATCGTACCCGACGCCGGAAGACGTCCGCCGTTTCAAGAAAGACATGTTCGAGAACGTTGGGCTGCAACGCGACGGCGATCACTTGCAGCGGTTCATCGAAGAATTGACCGACAAGTGTCCGCAAACCCTGGTCACTGAAGACAGACAGGTCGCGGAAGCGGCTAACATGGCCCTCTTGGGCTGGTTGATTGCGCGCGCGGCCCTCGAGCGCAAGGAATCGCGCGGCGCTCACTGGCGGACCGACTTTTCCTCCGCGAGCGACGATTTCCTGGGACGCTACAGCATGTCTAAAGACGGGGCGGAATGGCTGCCGCTGGCACACCCGCAAGTGGTACTACCGGCAGTTCCAACCACGATTGCGCGCCGCTAATCCTCGCGCTCCCGAGAGGACCGTTGTTACTTCGATGTACCAAGTTCTTGAAGCAGCTGAGCAGCTTGCGGATGAGATGTGTTGCTCAGATAATTGATGAAAGCCGGTCTGGCAAAGGGGCGTTTTTTGATGCTGGAGGCGAGACGCAAAACGGCGGCATCGGCTGACGCAGTAATTTGCGGGTTGTTCTTAGCGTCTGGATGCTTGTGTGCAATAACGTCTAGCATGTCCAGGGCATCGGCGACCTGCAGGTCGGTTGAATAGCTCAGCTTGGCTATCAAACGCTCCACCAACACCGGATCGTCAATCGTGTCAAACAGAAACAATGCCTTAGTCAGCTGAGCATTCGGTCCTCGCAATTCGATTGAAGCGGTGATCTCTTTCTGGATGTCTGCCTTCGACCAGCCTGGCTTAAACAAGGATTGATTGACATCGGACCAGTCTCCACGAGGCAGCGGCAAATAGTTGATTGCTATCTGCGGAACTGGTTCTGTGTGGCTATAAGTCTTGTCCAGAATTGCTCGTATTGCTCTCTTATCGGGAGCCATGCAAAGTAAGGACGGCAAGTAATAACTGAGCACCGGCGAATTGGCGAATGGACGAAAACGCGTTTGCGTCTGCAACCAGGACAGTCGTTTTTCGATCGTGGATGGCTGCACTCTGAATTTGATCCACTGCGATTGTGCCAGGACATGAGTTTTATCGCGCGGATCGATGACGCTCCAGCGCACCGAGTATTTGCCTGGTGCAGGAAAGGGATGAATAATGTGCAACGGCAGGTGATTGGGACGGGTTTGCCGGCTCGAGATAGATTCACTTTGATTGGTATCGGTAACAAGAATCGTTTTGTCGCCCTCGCGCAGTTCGATGCGATTCATTCCGAAATCCACTGGATTTGGCGAGAATGGATAGTAACAAGTGAACGGCTTCTTCAAATCGGAATCCAGCCACACAGGCAGTCCGCAATAGGCTGGCTGACTGACCATCAGGCGGAAAGACTGGGGTTCTTTCGCGCAGACAGAGGGAGCTGTTGTAATCCAGAAGATGAAACCTGCCACCAGTGGCAATAGTAATTTGTGCATCGGCCATTGACCGTGAAGTATGACTGCACCATTATACGAGGTTGAGGAAGAGCAGGTCATCAAGTGAAGAAACTTCGGAGTTGGCTGACCACACTTCTGGGCATTGCGATCATTGCCGCCCTGATCATGTGGCTGAACTCCGGCGAAGCTCTCCACCTGCTCTCTCGCGCGGACTGGGCATTACTGGTAGTGGCAGTAATTTGCACGACTGCATCGTATCTTTGTATGAGCATAGCCTACGAGCAGATCAATCGTATTTTCAATGTGGCTGCGTCTACGAAAAGCTTGCTGGCGATTGGCTTCTTATCCACGGCACTGGGTGAGTTCATGAGCATGGGCGGACTGAGCATGCATTCGGCACGCCTGGTCTTTCTGAAGAAGGAAGGCGTGCCCTATGCAGATGCACTAGCGGCCTCGCTGTTCAATACCTATTTGAATGCAGTGGTGTTGCTATCGCTGGCTCCTTTCGGACTGATGCGCATCTTGCGTGAGCATAAGCTACGTACGTCGGTGGAGACATCTTTGGTAACCGGTACGCTGTTGTTGTCCGTGATATTGGTGGCACTGGGATTTGCGATGTTCAAATCAAGCGTGCGCCAGACTTTCATTGCTGCATTCAAGGTCTGGGCGAACAAGTGCGGTAGACTTGACGGACTTGAGAAGTTTATTCTTTCCTTTGACAATACATTCGATCGCGGTGCCTTGCAGTTTCGCCGGCACCGCAAGCTGGTCGCCTGGACGATCACCCTCATGGTAGCCGACTGGCTGTTTGCGGCGGCTGCGCTTTGGTTTTGCATGGATGCCCTGGCGGCACCAATTGATCTAGGCATTTTGCTTACTGGATTCTGCGCCGGCATGGCGCTGGCGTTCCTTTCTATGATCCCCGGTGGATTGGGTGTGCAGGAAGGATCTATGACGGCGATCTATGTAGGTTTCGGCGTCGATCCGGAACAGGCTGTGTTGGCAGTGTTGGCTTTTCGACTGGTCTACCAAACGGTGCCTTTCGTGATCAGTTTGCCACTATACAAAAGACTGATGTCTACCTGGACCTAGTCAAATAGACCGTGCAGGCGGCAGCCGAGATCTGGTCGGCATTGTTCTCCCATCGCGGATGCTGCGACGGACCCGCTGGTCGATAGGTGGAAGGAACTACCCACGGTGGCATGAACAAAGTTTTCGTTGGCTTCGGCGCGGCTCAAAAATGGATCTGTGCACGAACCGTTGCAGAGCACCATGGTGCAAAACGAAGGATTTTTCAAGTTATACAACCAGCGCTCCGCAATGCCGGATGGCACAAAAAATACCGGGCTGGCGCCAAGTGTAATCTCCGGCTTGCGGCTGAGGCGCAAGCCGGAGTTCTGTGCTTGCCCCATCATGGAAGCTATCGGGACATCATGGGACTCAGCGCAGCAGTCGGCACACGCGGGAAGGCCGCCTGGCAGGCAGCAAAAGAGAGCCAGCGCCAACACCCGGAGTTTGACTAGAAGCGGTTTAACCAACTGCACACCGGACAATGGAGCACGCCGAGTCCGCCGCCGCCGCCAAAACCGGTTCTCGAACGCACCAGCCCGCTGCCAATCGAGATGGCGCTCATTCCTACAGCTGTGGCAGCAGACTGCAGAAATTTTCTTCGACCCGGATGACTGTTCTGGCTGGCGCCGGAATTTAGCGACCCGCTGTTGGCACTCAATGGTGCTTGCTGTTGGGCAGCGCCGAGACCGGAAAATGGTGCGTTGTTGACGCTGAGATTGTTCTGATTTGCCGAAGCCGCCAGGTCTGCTTGCTGAGCCTGCCCTTGTAGAAGCGGCGTGCCGTTACTGTTACTGGGACTGCCGGCATAGAATGGACCGGACTGATACCCAGCTTGGCGGAAATCCGGAGCGGGAGCGGGAGCGTACGGATCTTGCGAAGCCTGCGGTTGCTCGTAGCTGAACGATGAAGCTGTTGCCGCCGGTGATTGATCGGCGAATGGTTGGGCGTTGCTGCCGTACTGACCCGGCACGGCGCCGGCAGTATTGCCCAGTTTCTTCTGCACCGCCACTACAGCTTCCTGGATATCCGCGTCGTTGGGGGCACCTTCCGCAGCGGCCTGGTAGTGAGCCAGTGCGCGTTGCAGATCGCCGGTTTCTTCGCAGATTACACCCATATTGAAGTGGGCATTGACGTTTTTGGGATCGGCACGGAGAGCGCGGCGGAAAGCCGCTTTCGCCGCTGCGAGATTACCTGAGTTATGATGCTGCATTCCCAGACGAATATCGTCTTCGACATGCGCCTTCAGTGAATTTTGCGCAGCAGCAGTTTTGCCGGCTGCCGGCGGAGCAGGATGCCCATTGGTTGCCGCCAGCGGCTTGCTGGTCTTTGCCCGGGCGGCAGCGCTCGGGCGCGGCGTCGCCACCGGATGTGGTGCTATCGATTTAGGCGCCTGAGGCACAGGCTCGGTAGTCGCGGTTGCCGCCGTCGACGATACATCGACCTTGGGAAGTTCAGGCGGCTTGAAGTTTTGCACGGTAGAGCCGCCGGTCACATCAGCCAGGTCTTTGACACGTTTGACCAGTGAGCCGGTTCGCACCTGTCCGTGTACCACCTTTTCAAGCGCCGCCACCCGCTCTGCCAGGCTGAGATTGGGCTGCGCCTTGCCGGTTACTTTTGATTCCAAAAGATTGAGTTGCACATTGAGGTCGGGCGAAGAAGCTAACGCTGCCTGCGCACAGAGGATAAGTGCTGCAATAGTGAATGCCTGTTTTCTCATTTAGGCTGCATTCGAGTTACTGAATCCCAACATATCACAGAAGACATTACTTAGATCGATCAGGTGCGGGTGTGACTCAGGCGCCGTGATTGCCAGATTTCCAGAGCCTTCTGGCGTTTCTTCGCGCCTTCTTCTGCCAGCTTCTGCTGGTCTTGCGGAGTGAGCAATTTGTCGAAGATGCGGTCGCCGACATTGGCTGCTGCTTTGGGAGTCTTATAGCCCAGTTCGCGGGCTATTTCTGCCCAGCTCTTACCAGCACTCAGTAAATCGAGCAGGCGAGCTTCTTTCGCCGATATGTCGTCGCGGATGAATACGTGACGCATCATGCTGGCAACAAGGATCACTTCGCCTTTGATGGCCATCTTCAATTCAGCCAGCATCTCAGGAACTTCCGAGATGCGGGCTCGCTTGCACAGATAGCCGTCGCAACCGGCTGCCAGGGCGCGCTGCCCGTCGGCGGGCGACTTGGAGTTGGTTAAAACAATAATGGTCCCGTAAAAGCCACGTTGATGGCGCATCTCTTCCAGAATGCGAATACCGGCCAGCGAACTGACCGACTTGTCGCCGTATGAGTACGGCAATTGCAGGTCGAGCAAGACGCAGTCTGCATCGTGGAGCTGCGGCGAGCGAATCACCTCGAATGCCTTCTGCTCGCAATTGATGACGTCCATTACCTGCAGTTCGGGGTCTTGTTCGATGACCCGGCGCAGGATGCTGGAAAAGTCCTCATCGTCTTCGATAATCAAGATTTTGGTGATGGTCATTTTTTCTCACATTGGGTGAATGAGTGGCTACACCGTCTTCGTCTTCTGTTCCCGTTTCTTCCTCTTCTGCCGCATCTTCCTCGGTATCCTCAGTAACTTGGGTAACTTCGGCGATTTCGTCTTCTAAGTTGTCCGGCGCGATGTTGATGGATGCGGTCGTGGACTCGATTCCCTGCAGGTCTGCGGCGGAAACCTCCCAGGGCAGGTTGGATTGTGGATGTACGTACGATTCGAACGCGACAGGAAAAGTGAGGATGAAGCTGGTTCCCAGCCCCAGTTCGCTCTCTACACAGATTTCACCGCCCATCTGCTCCATCAAAGTTTTGGCGATGTCCAGTCCCAGCCCCTGCCCGCTTGTGGTTTCCGGTTCTACGCGGAAGCCGGCTTCGAATATGTTGTCCAGGTGCTGCGCAGCGATGCCTTTGCCGTTGTCTGTAATAATCAGGACGTGACAGGGGCTCTGCGTCTCCACCGCGACGCTGACGCGGGTGCCCGGCGGGTTGTGTTTGACCGCGTTGCGGATCAGGTTGTCGACCACTCGTGTTAACTGCAACTGGTTGGCCATCACCCACAGTGAGTGATCCGGGATGTTGCATGCGATGGTGGCATCGTGTTTTTCGGCCAGCGTGATCAACACATCGACGCTGTCGTGAACAATGGCACCGAGGTCGCAGACAGTCAGGTTTTCATCGCTGGAGATGATGCTTTCATAGTCGTATGATTGCACCAACTGATCGATCAACTCGCACAGACGGTCGGATGACTTGACCAGGCGGGCGACTTTTTCGCGCACCTGCGGATTATCCAGTTCGATCAGTTGAAGTTCGGCAATTGTCCAGTTGAGGTTGCTGACCGGGGCGTTGAGATCGTGGTTGATGCGCCGTACGAATTCGTGACGCCGGCGTTTGTCCATAATCGCTTCACGGGTCTGGGCTTCGGCCTCCTGCCGTTTCAGTTCGGACTCGTACTTGTCCTGGGTCAAACCCAACATCTCTGACGCGGCGGACAACCGAGATTCGACGTGCTCTTCCCGTTCCTTTTCGCGCTCCCACAAAATTGCGGCCAGAGTGCCCAAACCGATGGCAATGGAAGGTGCGAAGACCGGCACGATCAGACCGCCCTCGGAGAAGACCAGACAGGCGACCACCCAGGTGCCTCCCAGAAGCGATATGAAGACTAGCATGTCGCTGAGCAGATATTTGAAGCGCTTGGCGTCTGCAGATCCAGGCGGACCGGGAGCCACAGGAGTCTGAGAACCTTTCCAGGCAAACCAGATCATGCCACCGATCATGGTGGCAATCACCGTGTAGAGCATGGAATCTACGCCGTCCAGTCTGTACGGCCAGGAGCAGCGCGAGATGGTGTCCATGGCATGAGCCAAAATTTCAGTGCCGCTGCGTTGATTGGTGTACTGGTTGGTGAACGGAGTGCTGTGTACATCGAACACACCGTCGCCGATGAAGACGATGGCACCGCGCAGATCGAGATCTGAGAGTTTGTCCGGATGCAAGAGCGCACGCCGCATGTCAGGATCGAGAAGGTAGTTGTGCGGACGCACCGGATAGAGTTCAGAGTTGGGTGGACTGGCGAAGTCGATGTACATGTTGTCTGGCACATCGGTCGCTACTTTCTCGCCGATGTTTTCCAGCGCTTTCACCACGATCGACTCGTGAATGCCTTCGGTGACGCCGGGGCGAGCCAGTTCGATGCGCCTGACCACCTGATCGGCATCCGGCTCGATGCAAGCCATGCCCGTGTACTTGCTGACCACGTCTTGCCCAGGCTCCATGGTCTGCAACTCTTCCAGGACGCCTCGCGGATAGCTGGGCACCTTGATCTTCAGCAGGTCACGCGACGAGGAAGTATTGACCGAGCTGACCATGAGCACCCGCACCGGACGCCCGTACTTGCCGATGTCGCAGTTATGAATCACCTCCGCCAACCGGCGGTCGTCGTCCGTGTACTGCGGATACTCATTGTCCAGAATGATCAAACGGGCTCCAGCGCGAGCCAGGACCTCGACCATGTCAGCCACGGTCTTGCGCTTGAGTGGAAAGTCCAGCAGCGGTTTCATCCACGGGTACTGGTTGATCGCCTGCCGGGGTGGCTCGTCTTCAGTGGAGTGGTTGAAGATGACCACTTTGTGCATGACCGGCGGGTGGTTGTATTCGACCAGCCAGCTCAACGTGTAATCCCACGCCCACCACTGTTTCGGGATTTCATGTGCTTCGTGGTACTGCCAGAGAAGGGGCAGGTTGAGCCGCTCCAGGCTTTTCTTCGACCAGACCAGCCATTGGCGCACTTCGAAGCGCAGGTTGATTGTCTGCAATTCCTGGCGTTCGAACATGGGTGAGGTTTCCAACGCCACGCCCACCACCAGAGCCACTGCCACGTAGATCGTGAACATGCTCAGGAAGAAGTGCCGTTTGCTGTTGGTTGTCGAATGAATGTGACTGATCGCTCTCACCCCTGAGCACTGAGTCTTATATTTTCTAATCAATAAAGTACCCGTGCGCGACTACCCCAAAACTGCATTCTGTCTGGACCAGATACAATTTGACGCAGATATGAACCTGTTTCTCATCGGTGGCATCACACTTCTCTGGGCGGCATTGCTGCTCATAGTGCGCCGACTGATAAGAGAAAAAGCGCTGGGGACAAGTCCAGTTTCCCTGCCTGTGGTTGGAAACGAGGGTGCGCTGCGTCCGGCCGAACTTGCTTACCTCGTGCGTGACGGTGACATGACCCATACCATGATTGTCATGGCGCTGGATCTCATTCAAAGAGCTGTGAAATCGCAGACAGCCACCAACGTCGGTGAGAACCTCGCTCCGTACGAGATGGAGATCTGGCAGCGGGTCAAAAGCCAGGTGCGCGGCTGGGCTGAGAAGAAAGTCAATGAGGTCAATCCGCTGGCCACCGTCAATCCAGCCGAAGTGATCCGTCGTCTGAATGCGATCAAGATTTTTTTCACTACCACGGTCGGCAGATTCTTGCAGGATGTGGTTCGAGATCCCAAGCGCATCAAGGGCTACTTCACTCTTGCCGGCATCTTGAGAGTGGTGGCTGATCTGACCAGAGCGGGTTACGGCGCAGTGATCGAGCAAGACATGCGCAATGCGCTTTTGTCGCGCGGACTGATCGTGGAGGAGTCGCAGCGCACTCGTGGTGGCACGTTCAGTCTGGTTGCGGCAGGTGTGGCGTTCGTGCTGATGATCGCCGCCTGCCTGCTGTTGCAAGGCTTAACGGAACCGGCTGTTTATGCCACTTTCATGGCGGCTTGCGGTGGTGCGTTCTTCAGTGCCGTGATTTTGCGCGCACTGCTGATGGTGCCGCAGTTTGTGCCTTTCTATGAGGAGATTTCACTGGTCTTAAGCGAGGCGTCTCGATCCAGCTGGCAGGTAGTGGTACTGCGGACGGTGTTCGGCTTGGCTCGACTGATTGCCTGGTCGCTCTTCGCGCTGACTATATTAACCATCCTTGGTATTGCTGCACTGGTCTTTTCCTTTGCCATGCATGCTGAAGTCGGCGGGGCACTGCTGGCTCTCTTCGCCGCTTCAGTCTGGTGGATGACCTTTATGCAATTGTTGATCGATGCACACGGCTTGATTATGCGCGAAAGTAAGACGCTTCGGGCTGAGCGACAGGTGGAGAAGGCTAAGCAGGAAATTAAGCATGCCACTGCGCTCGGAACTCTCAAAGATGTTTTCGCCAACCCCGACTATGATCCGACTTTCTCCAATCTAGTGGCGGTTTATGGCGTGGAGACGATCTGGTTGTTGACAAAATAATCTTGTGGCAGGAGCAGCAATGGGCATTAAATCTCGTGGTATTACTCGTGGTGCGGCAACGATTGTCACCGGCGCGTCCACCGGCATCGGAAAAGCCCTGGCTGTGCGCTTAGCCAGGCGCAAGGGCTGCCGCATGGTATTGAACGCTCGCAATGCTGAGGTGTTGGAAGAAACAGCCAAGGCTGTTCGCACCGCCGGTGGTGAAGCTCTGTGCGTCGCCGGTGATGTCGCCGATCCGCAAGTGGTAAAGTCGCTGGTGTCAACGTGCAAGGAAAATTTTGGTGGCATCGACTTGCTCGTCAACAACGCCGGGCTGGCGAAGACAGGACCTATGCACAAATTGAACGTTGAAGATTGGCGTTACGTTTTTGAAGTAAACTTTTTTGCTCCTTTGATGCTGATTTATGAGGTCTTGCCGCATTTCTTTGAGAAACACAGCGGCAAGATCGTTAACGTCGCCTCGGTGGCCGGGAAAATTGCGTTTCCCGGCAGTGTCTGTTACAGCTCCAGCAAATTTGCCCTGACCGGACTTTCGGAGGGCATGGCGGCTGAGCTTTCCTGGCGGGGCGTCGACGTGGTGACGGTCTGCCCCGGTTGGGTGCGAACGGAGTTTTTTAAAAAGAACAGCTCTTCGGAGGATCCCTCGGAAATCGCCAGGCGCCAGGATATTCAGGGCTGGCTCATGCGTAATGTGCTGAGCATCAGCGCGGAGCAGTGCGCCGATAACATAATTTCTGCCTGCGAGAAGGGAGGCTGCCACGAAATCATCCTCACCAAACCTGGAGTTGTTATGGAGAGAATGTCAGGGATAGCCCCGAATCTGACTTTCCAGCTGGCCCGGTATGTTCCCGCGAACAGGGGTCCTAAGCGCGACAGTTAGCGTTCCTGCTATCTTGATATTGTCTTTTTGTTGTCGATTAGTGGCGGAAGGGCAGGGGTACAAAGTAGTGGTCGATACCCCTGGCATCGACGTTGAGCGTTGAATTAGAGGCCCTGAGTTTTGATCGAGAAATCGGCATCCTCGCCAGCTTCCACGGAAGATCCGTTAATCGGGACGCTCCTGGAAGATCGCTATCGCATCCTCTCCGTCGTCGGACGGGGTGGGATGGGCGTTGTCTACCGGGCGAAACAGGAATACATGGACCGTATCGTCGCGGTCAAAATGCTGCAGCCTCAGCTGGTTAAGGATTCGATAACCGTCAAACGATTCGAGCAAGAGGCTAAATCAGCCAGCCGCCTCATGCACCCGAACATTATCACCCTGCACGATTACGGGTTTGTCGGTGAAGTCCCTTATCTGGTCATGGACTTCGTTCAGGGGACCAGCCTCTCCGAATTGATCAAATCGGGCGGATCGCTCGGCGTGATGCGGTCGATCAACATTTTTGCCCAGGTCTGCGATGCCCTCGAGCACGCGCACCGCAACGGCATCGTGCACCGCGACTTGAAACCTGGCAATATCATGCTTCTCAACACCGATCAGCAGGACGACTTTGTGAAGGTCGTCGACTTCGGTGTGGCAAAGATCCTGGAATTAGGCGACGAGGACTCCCAGCGGCTCACCTCCACTGGAGAAATCTTCGGCAGTCCCGTCTATATGAGTCCTGAACAGTGCGAAGGACGTCATCTGGACGGACGCGCCGACCTGTATTCGATGGGCGTCGTCATGTTCGAGACCTTGACCGGAAAACTGCCGCTGGCCGGCAAGAACGTCATCGAGACAATTACCAAGCACCTCAATGAGATCCCGCCGTCCTTCAACCAGGTAAGACCGGACCTCTACTTTCCCGATCGGCTGGAGGGCGCGGTCATGCGGGCCCTGGAGAAACACCCGGACGATCGCCAGCAGTCGATGCTGGAGTTGAAAAACGAACTTTTGGCGGCGTCTCCACGGCGACGTGCATCGTCGATGTCGATGACGAGTCTCACCGCGGTCTCCACCACATCCCAGGACAATGCAATAGTTGCGCTGCAAGAGCAACCTCGACGCTCTTATAAAGTGCCGATCATCATCGGAGTATTGATGGCCTTCGTGGTCGTCGCAGCAGTCGCTTTCACCCTCGTCTCATCTTTGTTGCGCGGTATTCACCCGATGAATGCTTCGCACGACACCAACGGCGGCGGCGGCGGACAACACCAGGCCCAGACGGCACCGGATGTCGACAGCCCGACCGATACACCGACGCCACCTAAAATCCCGGTGGTGCATGAGGCTCCCCCTGTTCCGCCTCCGCAGCAGAACCAGACTGCTCCTGCCAAACCGCCTCATCAGCAAGCTGTTATTGCCCACCCGCGGCCCAAGCCGAAGCCGGTGCGTGTTCAGCAAACCTATCAGCAGCAGCAAACCTATCAGCAGCCGCCCCGTCATTCGGGCGGGAGCGCCTCCAGTATCATCCGCGACGGCTTTGGCGGCGGTGGCGGCGGCGGTGGTTCGCCGGTCTGGCAGCCTCGACCTGCCGGTTCCGTCAATTATGAGAACGAAGGCTTCGGACATTAAGCCGCTCTGATACCGCATTTGGTATCGCTACGTGGATGACAAGCTGAGCTCGCCGGCGGCGCGTCGCAGCGCTTAACGATTGCCGTGTAGCTGGATGCCAATGTGGTTAAATGGCGCGACCAGTCACACTCAGGGAATCTTTGCGTTATGCGTTTGTTTCTTGCCGATCGTTGTTTGTCCGTGATTTCTTGCATGGCGGTTTTTATTTCGTCATGCGCTTTGCCGGTAACAGCGGCCCCATCCGTCGCCGGCAGTCAGACTAAGAAAAACACCACTCACGGTGGGCGAGCCATTTCGATCGTCAAATCCGATGCCAAAACCGGCATCACGGAATACAAGCTGGATTCCAATGGTCTGCAGATATTGCTCGCCGAGCGCCATGCCACACCGGTGGTGACGGTGATGGTGCTCTATCACGTCGGTTCGCGCAACGAAGCGGTCGGCTATACGGGCTCCACGCATTTTCTGGAACACATGATGTTCAAAGGTACGGCAGCTCACGATCCTCTTTCGAAGACGGGCATCGATGACGTCTTGAAACCTGTCGGCGCCATGAACAATGCCACTACGTCGTACGATCGCACCAACTACTTCGAAGTCTTGCCGGCCAAAAATCTCGATGTTGCCTTGCAGTTGGAAGCTGATCGCATGCGCAATGCACTTTTGCGTGAGAAAGATCGTCAGTCTGAGATGACCGTGGTGCGCAACGAATTGGAGCGCAATGTCGATGATGCCACCACGCTCCTTTCCAACAACGTTTTTTCAACGGCTTTCCAAGAACATCCATATCACCATCCGATCATCGGCTGGCGCAGCGATGTGGAAGGCGTACCGATTCAGAGACTACGGCAGTTTTACAACGACTTCTACTGGCCAAACAATGCCACCTTGATCGTGGTAGGTGACTTCGATCAGCAAAAGGCGCTCAACATGATTTCGCGGGAATTCGGCAGGATCCCCCCTTCGCCCAAACCCTTTCCAAAGGTGTACACACAGGAGCCTCCACAAGAGGGAGAGAGACGGTTCGTAGTGCAGCGCGGACAGGATTTGCCGAAAGTAGAAATCGGTTGGCACGTCCCTGCGGCGAAGAGCAACGATACTTATCCTCTCGAAGTAGCTGCAGCGATTCTGGGCGATGAGAAGCGGCAGTCGAGCCGCCTCTATAAAGGTCTTGTGGAAAGCGGACTGGCGTCTGATACCTATGCCTACAACTATTCGATGCACGATCCCGGTCTTTTCACCGTCTTTGCCTCGGCAACTGCCGATACTCCGCTTCCTAAAGTGGAAAAGAAGCTGATCGAAGAAGTAGAGCGTCTGGGTTCACAGCCGATCAGCGATGCAGAGCTGGAACGTGCCAAAACATCTATCTGGAAGAGATTGAAACTTTCAGCTGCCGATCCGGTCGGACTGGTCGATCAGGTAGCGGAGGCAATCGCGGTTGCCGATTGGACCTGGTGGGTGGGGCTGGAAGACAAGATCAAAGCGGTGACGAAGGAAGATGTGCAACGCGTGATCAAAAAGTACTTTGTGTCATCCAATCGCACCGTGGGTCACTACGAGCCTAAGGCGACTAGCGCCGACACCAAGGACAACGACAAAGACAAAAGCAAGGACAAAGAAAGCAAGGCTGCAGAGTCCCCTGCAGAGGGGTGCCTGGAAGCTGCCGGCATAATAGCCGCGCCACCAGCCGAGGTGGCGCTGATTACAGATACGGGTAGCGCCTCAGCTCCACCGCAAAAAGGATCAACCACCCCGAAACTGGCTCCCGAACTGAAGCAGACTAAGACGTCGACGCGCAGCATCGCCTCGCAAGTGCGCACGACTGTCCTCAGCAACGGCATCACCCTCCTGGTGATGCCGATCAGAAAAACCGGCGTGGTCGCTGTATCAGGCAAGGTACGGGCCGGCGACTATTTTCAGCCATCCGGCACCACCGGCATCCCCGGCATGATGGCGGAAATGCTCACTAAAGGCTCTACAGGACTGTCGAAAGAACAGCTGGCGCAGAAGCTCGAGCTGTTGGGCACGTCGCTCGAGTTTGACGTCAGTGATTTCTGGCTCGATTGGAATTCTGATCTTGTTAGTGAAGATTTGGGCAGTTACTTGCCGTTGCTCGCTGAAGTCATCCAGCACCCCAGGTTCGATCGCAGCGAGCTGGACAAGTCGATCAAAATCGGACAAGCCGATATCAAGTCTGCGATGTCCGATACCACCCAGGTGTCGATGAATGTGTTTGACGGTGCCCTCTACAAGCCGCACTGTGTTTTCTACCAGAAGCCGCTTGCTGACCAGCTTACCGACCTCGGTAAAATCGACTCCGACAGTCTGCAGGCTTTCCATAAAAAATACGTGGTGCCTGCGAATACTATCATTTCCATAGTCGGTGATGTCGATCCCGACCAGGCACTGAATATGGTGCGTCAACATTTTGATAGCTGGCAAGGTGGAGAAGCCTCGAAAATTGATGTCTCCGATTGCGCCAAACCACTGCATGGCAAAACGCGCATCGAGACAGCCATCCCCGATAAAACTAATGTCGATATCACGCTTGGGCACACCGCCGAGACTTCGATCCAAGACAAGGACTTTTATGCCATGCAAGTGGCTAATGCCGCTCTCGGTTATGACACCATTTCATCGCGACTGGCTGAGTTGAGAGAAAAGCATGGCTTGACCTACGGCATTTCGTCGGCATTGCTCAACAACAGCTATAAAGGCAGTCCCTGGGTGATCTCGCTGACGGTGGCACCCGAAAATCAAAGTAAAGCACTGACGCTGATCGATCGCATCGTCGGCGATTATGTAAAAAACGGCATGACCGAGACTGAGCTGAAGGAGGAGTCTCAACGACTGGTAGGCGAGTACATCGTCAGCCGGCTGCGCACACCCAAGCAGATAGCAGATGGACTGACAAAATATCAGTTTCTCAACCTTGGACCTCAGTTCATGGATAACTATGCGGCACGCGTGCAAGCCGTCACGCTCAAAGATGCCAACGCGGCGATTCGCAAATATTTCGACCTATCCAACTCAGTGCTCAGCATCGCGGGTAGCCTGAAAAAGTAAGAATGTCGTAACTATTCCTTCACCCGTTCTTAAACGGCCCACGTCAATAATGGTGGTGTAGAAAAGAAAAACGAACACGACGAGAAAGAGAAGAGGAACAGCATATGCCAGTCTTTGTAGAGAGCATAGTCATCATAGCTGTAGCGGCTTTCATAGCTATCTGGGTCAACGATTCAGACTTCGAAATTGGTGGCGGATATCTGCCGGAAGAAACGTCTGAGGCTGCTTGAGGCAGCCTTTTCTTTCGGAGGCGTCGACTGCTGCTAGCGGGCCATTTGCGTTACGAGTACAACGATGCCTGCCAGAGTGGCAAGCAGCATCAACGACAAAATCACTTGCATCCACATCGCCTGGCTGAGTGGCTTGTGGCGTTTGACGGCGTTTTGTCTGTCTGCTCCCACACCCACGCCGCGCACCGCGTTATCGAGATCTTCCATGAGGTCGACCGCGCTTTGATAGCGGTCTTCCGGTGCTTTCTTCATGCACTTGAGCGCGATGTACTCAAGGTCGCAAGCGAGCGGCGAGTTCTCCATCAGCTGGAAAAACGGTTGAGCAGGCTCGTTAATCTGAGCTTTGATCGTACTTTCCACGGTGTCACCACCGAAGGGTGGGTGTCCTACGAGCATCTCGCGGAGCATGCAACCAAGTGAATAAATGTCCGTGCGAGCATCCATGATCTCGCCGCGGCAGCGTTCAGGACTCATGTAATGAGAACTCTCAAGAACGTTATTGCGCGGGTTTGTGGAGTCAAGATCCTCCTCGGGCCGGCGCACGAAACGTCCGATGTCGAAATCGACAAGTTTGACTACGTCACTTTGAGACTCGCTTTCCGAGACGATCGCGTTGACCGGCTTTAAGTCTCCGTGCAAAACGCCCGTTTCATGGGCGTGGGAAAGCGCATCGGCGATCTGAATGGCGATGGCGGCTACTCGCGAGGCAGGCAGCGGTGATTCGGCATCGATTAGTTCTCGTAGCGTCTCGCCGTTGAGCAAGTCCATGGCAAAGTACGGTTCATTTTGAGGAGTCAGACCGCTCTCGTAGACGGCCACTATGTTCGGATGACTGAGTGAAACGATCGATTCAGACTTTCTCGTGAAGCTCGCACCGTCCACCGGATCCCTCAGCAACTCCTTCTTAAGGGTCTTTATGGCGACAGTGCGGTTGATTTGGGTTTGCCTGGCCTTGTAGACACGACCGAAGTCGCCCTCGCCAAGCAGCGAGATAATCTCGTAGCGCTCGGACAGCAGGCTGCCGATCAAAGGGTCAGCCTGTAGGGTTTTCTCGGTTTTGCTGCCGCTGGTTGTCGGCGTATCTTGGCTTGCCACCGGGGAAGACCTCTACTCATAATTCATTTACCCAGCCTGGCCTGGAATGCAGCGCCTGGCGCTTTTTTCTCATGAGAGAAATTTGAGGATATGCGTTTAACCCTTGTTGTGGTGACGCACGGCTACGTTGGGTAGATAATTAAAGTGCGCCGCGAGATATCAGCGGTTACTGAAGGACGCAGGGAAAAATGAGCAATCAATCGGGCAGCGGCGGGGGCGGTAATACCGGCAACCGTCCGAAGAAAGACAACCCCAATGTCAGCGACATGATTTTGGGTGGCATGAAGTCGCGTGCTGGCAAAGAGACCAGCAGCTGGTTGAGCAATATGGCCGGCAAAGAAAGCGTCAAAGACCACATCGAACAGGAAGCTAACGCCGCCCAGGCGCGCCACACCGGACCGGCGCCCACCGGTAAAAACTCCATTGTCGCCTGGTTCGACAAGATTTTTGATAACTTCGCTCAGTACGAGGTCGAGTTCAACCGTGCCGTCTCCGGCACCGAACTGGCTGTCTCGGCGGAGCGTCCTGATTATTCCAATGCGGAGCTTTTCCGCGGCAAGCTGTCCACACGCGAGTGGGCGCTCGTGCTGCGCAACAAATCGGGCATCATAGAAGGATTCTTTGTGCCTTCCGACAAGATGATTGCATTCAGCATCAACGACAAGAGCTTTACGCGCATCCTGCAGATGAAGCCGGGAATGTCGGACGACGAACCGTGCTTCCTGGTCGGCGACAGAGGCACACCGGTCCTCTACTCGCAGTTACCCTATTTCAGCAAGCAGTTGTTTGGCGCTTTGATCCGCGTCGCTAAAGGCGAAGGCAGCGATCAAGAAGAGTTCATCTGGATGCCGCCATCTGCCATGCCCGAACGCCAGCCGACCAGCAAAGAATTTGATGCCGCACGCACTGCGGATAGCCCGATGCCGGCTGTCCCGTCGTCGATGCGGGCTTCCTCATCGCATGCCCTGCTGGGACAACCGCAAGCAGCACCGAATGCCTATGTGCAGCCTCGCCCGCTAGATGGCGACAGCGGGTTTGCTTCCGAGCCCATGACTCTGTCGGCAGCTTTTGATGCCGTGTTGCGCGCCATGGAATTCGAACTGGAAAACCTGGCGCAAGTTGGTGCGCAAGCATTCGAAGACAAAGACCAGGTGCGTGTGGATGCCGTCATGAAGCGCACTAACAAAGTGAAGGCCTATCGCGAAAGACTGCGCGGCGCCATCACCGAGTGGAAATCGATACTGGCTTCGGAAGAATAATCTGCGTAATCTGCGAAGAAATAATCTAGCCGCTTAGCTTATGGCGGCTGTGAGCGGAAGTCTTCCAGGATGTCCGTATTCGTCTGCGGTGGCAGCGAGTATCCACCGCCATTCCCTGAGCCGCCGCCGTGATGTTTTCGTATGGGCTTGTGGCGCTTGGGCGGCGCTGCCGGAGGAGAGACCGTAGTCGTCGTAGTCTCGGTCGCAGTCGTTGTCTGAGTTTGCGTATCTCCACCCGTCGTTTCTTGTGTGGCGTCGGTAGTGGTGGTTGTGTTGGTCTCTGTGCCACCGCTGCCGGTGCTGGTCGTGGTGCCGCTCTGGGTGTTGGTGTCGGTGGTGGATTGTTGCTGGTTGCTGCCGCCGCCGCCGTTTTGCTTGCTGTCTTCCATGGTCTTCCAGATGAAGAATCCGCCGACGCAAACTACGCCGAAGAAGAACATCATCATCAATCCGACGATTAAAATCACGGGCAACAAATTGCTTTTCGCTGCCGGTTCACTTCCTTGTGCGGGTTGTTGTGTTGTGCGCGAGGACGCCAGGCTGGACGAAGCACCGCTTGTGGCACCACCGGCACTGCTGCCGGTGCGGGCGGCCGTGCTGCGGGCGGCGCCCTGTTGAGTCGAGCCCGGGTTGGCAACCACAAAACTGCCGCTTCCGGCTTTGGTCGAGCGTTTTAATTCCGATTCCAAGGCACGTTTCAGTACGGTGCGCAATTCTGACATCGTTTGATAGCGCTTGGCCGGGTCCTTCTCCAGGCATTTGAAGACGATGGCTTCCAACTGGGGATCGATGGTGAGATCCGGGCGCACTTCTTTGAATGTTCTGGGTTGCTCGTAAATCTGTTTGACGATGATGGCGGCGATTTTGGTGGCATCGAACGTCATCTCACCGGTCAGCGCTTCATACATCACCAATCCGAACGAGTAGATGTCGCTCCGCGGATCTAGTTTCTCGCCTTTGCACTGCTCCGGGCTCATGTACACGGGGCTGCCCCAAACTTCGCCGGTTTTCGTCAGGCGCTGCGACACCATCTGGTCGTCGGTATATTTGACGATGCCGAAATCAACTACCTTGGTCAGGTGTTGATCATCTTCGCAGCGGACGAGCATAATGTTTTCAGGCTTCAAGTCCCGGTGGATGATGCCCTGCTTATGCGCATGATCCATGGCGTCACAAACCTGAACAAACATGCGCAGGGCAAATGCCGGTGCCACCGGTCCCGCTTCTTCCAGCATCTTCTCGATGGAGCGACCCTTCAGGTACTCCATGATGAAATACGGGCGGCCGGTGGGTGTCTGTCCGATATCGAAAATCTTCAACAGGTTCGGATGATCGAGTTTGCTCAGAGAACGAGCTTCTCTGGAGAAACGCTTTTGCTGGACCGGGTCGGACGCCAGCTCCGGACGCATTATTTTTACTGCCACGTAGCGGTCAACCGCCGTCTGTTTGGCTTTGTACACAATCGCCATGGCGCCCTGACCGATCATTTCGATCAATTCGAATCGACTGGCAAGCAGCTGTCCGATCAGCGGGTCTTTGACGCCGACAACTTTGTACACCTCATTGGCCCGACTGATGCTGCCGGACAGGGTGCGTTTGAGGACGTCTAGTTTTTCTGCTGCACCGGAGGCTAAAGACATAGATTAACTCTAGGAGGAGGAGTCCGTGGTCGTGATCGGGGGTGGAGAGCCTCCGCCTGTGGCAGCAGCGTCATTCTCTTGCTGTTTCAGACCGACCTGTCTGAGAAAGTAACCGAGAACGATGACTACGACGCAAAAAATGACCAGCAGCATCCCGTAGCCGCCGTTTTGCTTGACCGGATACTTCTCTGGCGGCGTCCATTCGCCCATAGGCGCAGCTGCTGGAGTTTCTTGCGTGATTTCTACTTCTGGTTTCTTCAGATCCTGTTTGTCTTGTTCACTCATGTGTAGAACCCTTATTTGTCTTTCTCTTCACCGCTCAAAGTCGCCTGTGCTGCTGCCAGTCTGGCTAATGGCACCCGGTAGGGTGAGCAGCTGACATATGCCAGCCCCAGCTGGTGAGCAAAACCGATTGAAGATGCCTCACCACCATGTTCTCCACATATACCCAGCTTGAGGTCCGGGCGTGTCTGTAATCCGTATTCAACAGCAATCTTCATAAGCTTGCCAACCCCGTTCTGGTCCAGAACCTCAAACGGATTGTTGACCATTACTTTGTGGCTTTGACCGTTCCAGTCGATGCCCTCCAGATATTTCTGAAGAAACTTGCCTTCGGCGTCGTCTCGGCTGTAGCCGAAGGTCATTTGTGTCAGGTCGTTGGTGCCGAAACTGAAAAATTCGGCATGCTCGGCAATTTCATTGGCAGTCACGCAGGCGCGCGGTATTTCGATCATCGTTCCGAATTTATAGTCGACTGTGGTCTTTTCGCGGTCCATAACTTCTTTGGCCGTCGCTTCCAGTTGAGCTCGCGCCAGCTTTAATTCGGACGCCAACCCGATCAGAGGAATCATAATCTCGGGATAGACTTGCATGCCTTCTTTCTTGACAGCAATCGCTGCTTCGAAGATCGCCTGCACCTGCATGATGTTGATCTCGGGAAACATGAGACCGAGCCGGCAGCCGCGCAGACCCATCATGGGATTGGCTTCCTTGAGTTCGTTCACCTTGTGCAGTAAAGTTTCCTTTTCGCGCAGCTCGGCGCCCTTCACCCCCTTGGCTTTCATGGTCGCTACTTCTTCCAGCAACTGATCATGCTTGGGAAGAAACTCGTGAAGCGGCGGATCGAGCAAGCGAATGGTTACCGGCAGTCCTTGCATGGCTTTGAAAATGCCGATGAAATCTTCACGCTGCATAGGCAGAAGTTTCTTCAGCGCATCCTGGCGTTCGCGAGATGTATGGGCAAGAATCATCTCTTGCATGACGGCAAGCCGATTCTGGCTCATAAACATGTGTTCGGTGCGGCATAGCCCAATGCCCTCGGCTCCGAATTCGCGAGCTAACTTGGCATCTTCAGGGGTATCGGCATTAGTGCGCACACGCAGTCTGCGTACTTGGTCCGCCCATTCCAAAAGGGTCAGGAATTCGTCACTGAGCTTGGGATCGATAGTCTCGATCGGCCCGTCGAATATTTCGCCGGTCGAGCCGTCGATCGAAATCACGTGACCGAGTTTGAGTGTTTGTCCCGCAACCAGTACTTCTTGCGCATCCAGATTGACTTTGAAACCTTCGCAACCGGCGACGCAAGGCTTACCCATGCCGCGCGCGACCACCGCTGCGTGACTGGTCATGCCACCGCGACTGGTGACGACTCCCTGCGCCGGCACAATTCCGTGAATGTCGTCCGGACATGTTTCCACGCGCACCAGAATTACCTTCTTTGCCTGACCGGAAAGACGTTCCGACTCATCCGGATCGAAAACGATCTCACCGATAGCCGCGCCCGGTGAAGCGTTGAGACCGGTGGCCAGAAGCTTGCCGGCTTTCTTCGCCTTGGCTTTGGCATCGGCATCGAACGAAGGCAGAAGCAGCTGGTTGAGTTGGTTGGGTTCGACGCGCAGCAATGCGGCATCCTTGTCGATGATACCTTCGCGCACCAGATCGACGGCCACTTTCACTGCCGCGGCGGCTGTCCGTTTGCCGGTGCGGGTTTGCAAAAGATAGAGCTTGCCTTGTTCGACGGTAAACTCGATGTCCTGCATGTCTTTGTAATGATTCTCGAGGCGCATCGCAGTTTCTTCCAGCTCTTTGTAGACTGCCGGCATCTGCTTGGCCATCTCGGCGATTTTGTTGGGTGTGCGGATGCCTGCCACCACGTCTTCGCCCTGCGCATTTACGAGGTACTCGCCGTAAAGCAGCTTCTCGCCGGTCGATGGATTGCGCGTGAAACAGACACCGGTTGCCGAGTTGTTGTCGAAGTTGCCGAACACCATTGATTGAATGTTGACTGCGGTGCCCAGATTGTGATCGATCTTGTTGAGATTGCGGTAGTAGACGGCGCGGCTGTTGTTCCAAGAGCGGAACACGGCTTCGATAGCCCCTTCCAGCTGCTTGTCGGTCTCTTGTGGGAAGTCGATTTTGCGCTCGTCTTTGACCAGACGTTTAAAGTCCGCCACCAGTTCTTTGAGGTGTTGTTCCGTCAGGTCGGTGTCGTTTTCGATGCGCAGCTGTTCTTTCTTCTCATGCAGCAAATCTTCGAACTTGTCTTTGCTCAGGTCGAGCACCACGTTGGAATACATCTGGATGAAACGACGATAGCTGTCCCACGCAAAACGCGGGTTGGAGGTGGACTTGGCCAATCCGTCGACGGTTTTGTCGTTCAAGCCGAGGTTCAAGATGGTGTCCATCATGCCCGGCATCGAAAACTTAGCGCCCGAGCGAACTGACAGCAGAAGCGGTTTGGCTGGGTCTCCCAGTTTGCGATCTAGACGTTCTTCGATTTTCTTCAGTTGCTCTTTTACTTCCGCAAAAAGACCTTCCGGAATCTGGCGATTCATCTCGTAATACTGACGGCACAGCGATGTGAGCAGTGTCATGCCTGGTGGCACGTTGACGCCGGCGGCGGTCATCTCAGCGAGACCGGCACCTTTCCCTCCCAGCAGATCACGCATCGCTTGCCGATTGCCGTCGAACTGTTTAAATGCCTCGTCGAACAACAGCACGCGCTTGAGATTGGCGGGTGCTTCCTGTGACTTGGCTCCGGGTGTGCTCAACATGTTCTCTTTCCTATTGACGAAGTTGGCTATTGACGCAGTAAAAGGAAAATTTCGCTGGACGTTTCTTCAATCGCGCGCGACGAAACGTCAATCACTTGACACTTCAGTTCGCGGAAAATTCTGCGGGCGTACTGGACTTCTTGTTTGATTTCATCGAGGTCTGCATACTCGGAATTGGCCGGCATACCCATCACCGCAGCGCGTGTTGAGCGCAGGCTGTGCAAGATATGGGGGTCGATGTTCAGGCCGATGATTTTGCGTCCGGGCACCGTAAATAGTGCCAGCGGCGGATCGACTCCGGGCACAATCGGAACATTCGCGGCTTTCAGACCGTAGTGTTGTGCCAGGTACATGCAGTTGGGCGTTTTGCTGGTGCGCGACAGTCCGCAGAGAATGACATCTGCTTGACTGATACCTTCTGGATTCTTGCCGTCGTCGTAACGGACGGCGAAATTCACCGCGTCCATGCGCCTGAAGTAGCCTTCGTCCAGCAAGTGCAGACGCCCCGGCTGTGACATGGGCGAGGCGTCGGTCAGGGAGGCTATGCGCGAGATTAGTGGACCGAGCAAGTCAATGGTTGGCACATTGGCTTTCTTTGCTTCTTCCTCCAGAACTTCCCGATACTCAGGCAACACCAGGGTATAGGCGATCAGCGAGCGCCCGCTGGCGATTTCGCGCACCAGTCCGGCGATTTGTTGACAGCTTCGCGCCTGCGGCAATCGGTAGATACTTGCCAGCCCCGGATGAAACTGCACAAGTGCCGCCTGGGCAACCGATGCCGCAGTTTCACCCGACGAGTCCGAGAGCGTAAAGATGATTAGCTCGCGCTCGCCAACAGGGAGTTTTCCGTCCACAGCTGTAAGCCTTTGCATGAGGTAAGTGCCTGATGAGCGTCAGTCAAGCCCTCATTTTTATCAGATTTGAGCCTAAAAAAAATGAGATGTGAAATTCAAAGAAGCCTAAGCCCCGGCGGCTTGCGGCACCGGCAATTCAAGGGCCCGCAAGAGTGGCAACAGGTCGACATTGCCCGAGATGAGCTTCACAAGATTGCCTTGATTGAGTTGCGGCACGCTAATTGAGGGGCTGTACGGCACGCAGCCCAGGTAGGGCACGCCGGTGCGCTGCCTGAGCGCCAGAGTGAGGGCGTCGGAGTCGATCACTCTGGTGCCGAAGTCAGGTGAGACCTGGACCGAGACCATGGCGATCACATTCACCTGGCGCTTGCGCAAAAACGTCGCCGCCATCATGAATTGCTCGATTGTGCGCGCCCCGAAACGACCGACCAAAATTGCCGGCCAACCGATGTGCCGAGCAAAGTCGGCGCAATCCTGCCAGAAGGTCACCTGATCGTTCATCCAGGCAAGCGGCGTGGCGCACGAACCGGGCATCTCCAGAAATACGGTCGGCTCCGTGTCATAACACCACGCCACCGCTTTTGCTACCTGTGCTCCGTCGAAGCCGGCCGGTTCAGTCGCCAGAGCCAGCGGATAATCTATGGGACTGCGACCGATGCGTTGCATAAATTCCAACTCGGCCGCCACGTTGAGTTGTGACCCTATGCATAGCGGCTTAGCTGCGCGTGTCTGATATCCCATTTGCTGCAAGGTTGTCGACAAGCCTGACGCTACCACGGTTTTGCCGCACGAAAATTCCGTGCCGAAGATTATCAGTCCGCGGGGCGGCTCTACATGTAGTGGCATGGTGGTGTGCAGTCTCTTCACAATTTTGCTGCCTGCATCCTGTCAACGGCACCATAGTAGCACGGTGATCGCGAGATGCAAGCACCGCGGGCGGCACCAGATCAACGTGCTTAACAAAGCTCCACGCGTGGTGGCACTGAGATCAAGTGTGACTCATTGCCGCCCGCTCTTTTCAGGCGATTGCACGGGCGACCTCGGGCGGGTAAAATGCAGGTACTGCAAGCTGATGCCTCATGATATTTGGCAAGTTTTTTCCGAATGCCGGAAATAAAAAAGCGCTGGAAGCGCTAGACCGCGCGCACGAAGCCAACGACGCGGGCAATATCGAGCTGGCGATTCAGTACTTCACTCAGGCCATTGACTGCCAGGATCCGGCGATTCGCACCGAGGCATTCGCCTGGCGCTCTCAGCTGTATGTAGCGCTCGAACAATACAAAGACGCACTCTACGACCTCAACAAGGCATTGACAATCTCGCCTGAGGAGTGGTCGCTCCTCGGTAAACGCGGGGAAGTGCACTTCCTGATGGGGCAGCTGGAGCTGGCATTCGCCGATTGCGAGCGGGCACTGTCCATGGATGAAACCGATCAGTACTCGCGCAAAGTGCTGGCCACGGTGCTCAAACAGCAAGGCCGCTTTCTGGAGGCGCTTGCCGAGACCGAGGCTCTGCTTCTGGACACTCCCAATGATCCCTGGGTTTTGACGCTCAACGCTGAAATGCTTTTCGAGACAGACAATTTCGAGGGCTGTGTGCGTGCCTCCACTATGGCATTGCAAGTGGCTGAGAGTGAGGCTATGCATGCCTTTCACGTGCGAGCCGATGCTCTGAAGCGATTGGGCAAGTGTTCGGAGGCGGCGCGCGACTATGAGCGCGCTCTCGACGTGGGAGCCGATGACCCGCTCATCTATGTCGGGCGTGCTGAGTGCTATCTGGAGATGGAGCTGCTCGATGAAGCCGCCGCGGATATCGCGCATGCCATCGGTCTGGACATGCAAAATGATGCCGCATTCAATACCAGTGCTCGCATCAATCTAGCCCAGCAACGCTTCAAGGCGGCTATGTCTGATGCCGATCTTGCCGTTGCCCTCAACGGTGAAAATCACTTTGCGCGCAAAACGCGCGCCAAGATCTTCATGATCAAAGAGATGTGGCACGAGGCCATTGATGATCTGACGGTCGCTCTCAAATACAGAGACAACCTGATGAGAGCCAGCTGTTACGGCATGCGCGCGCATTGCTATAACATGCTGGAAAAGTATGAAGAAGCCATCGCCGATGCCAATCGTGGCGAGGAATGCGATCCCGAAAACGGCATGTCTTACGCCAATCGGGCTTATGCCTTCCTCAAGCACGGTGAGGTGGATGCTTGCCTGGGCGAGTGCAACCGCGGGTTGAAGCTCGATCGAAGCCAGCCTGAATTGCATAAGGTGAAAGCGCAAGCTCGTATAAAACAGAAAGACTATGAAGGGGCCGTGGCCGATTGCACGTCAGCACTTCAGATTGACCCCCGCTATGTAGAGGCCTATGAAGTGAGAGCTACCGCTCTCGATTATCTGGAACACTATGACGACGCTGCCCGAGATCGCCGCCAGGCTGAGAAGTTTCATCGATTACGGGACGAAGAGTGACCTGTAGGTTAAATGCGGGCGCATTTCACAGAATTGCCACGGCTTTGCCCTAACTTAAACCCATCAGGGTTCCACGTGCGGCCTCAGCTGCACGGGTCGGCTAGTGCTGGTTTCGCCACACACGCCCCAAAGGTGGAACTGGATGAGTACAGGTATCAATAACCCCGAGCGGTTGCCGGTCGAAGACGAGAAGCTCACGCTGCCCGCAGAGCCGGCCGGCGCTGACGGTCCGGCATGGCTTTCGAACCCGACTACAGGCAACATCGAGCTGGTGTCGCTCCAGTACGGTTCCGCCGAGATGGCGTCGTTGCGTGGACTGTACTACGGCGGCGATTTTCAGCTGCCCAAGTTCGATGCGCCGGCCAGGGTCAAAGACAACATTACTATCGGTCAAGACGGCAAAGTTACCATCGACTATCCGGCAGTTGCCGGAGAACCCCACAAGTCACGCACACTGGTCCCGGATGGCGCCGGCGGCTTCAAAGAAATAATCACCAAGACCGACGGCGAAGGCACCTCCCACCTGGTGAAGCGCGGCAACGAATGGTTCGCGTCCTTCCAGGGGATGGAATTCCCGATGAAGGGAGTCAAAGTCGACCCCAACACATACGAAGTATCGATCAAAAATCCGTCCGGACTCTGGCGCCGCGAAGGCACGGACGGCTCCGTGCGTGACGATAAGGAGAACGCCGACGGGTCGCTGACCACCGTTGGACCGAACGGCGAAGTGCAGCGGATTACCAGAACCGACAACAGCACTATCGAGCAACGCGATGCCAACACGATCGTTGAGAGTGCGGGCGGCAAGTCGACGACATGGAAGAAACAAGGCAACGAATGGGTTTCGGATAACGGGCAGAAGCGCACCGACTTCAAACTCGATGCCAACGGACTGACCACCTACAAAAACGTCGGCGACGGTTTGACTTACCGCATCGCGGGCGATGGCAGCCAGGTCATCGAAGGCGAAGGGCGTTCGAAGATTACCCTCGATGCCCAGAATCGTGTGAAGAGCATTGAATGGCCGGATAGAAAGGAACGTCGCGAGTTCGAGTACTTCGGCGAGAGCAAAGACATCAAAGTCGTGAAGAAGACCGACCTGCAGACCGGTACCACATATACCAACACCAGAGAGAATGCCCAATCTACTAAGTGGCATGTTGAAACCAACAACGGACAGCGCATCTCAGACTGGAACGGCAACGTGTCGGTTTTGCCCGGCGGAGCTTATTCGCGACAGTTTCTCGATGGACCGCATGCCAAAGATGGTAAATGGTTGACCTGGTGGCCGGACGGCAAAGAAACTCATGACACGGTAGACGCGCAGGGAACCCGCACCTCTTACGATGCTCAAGGCAAGGTGCTCTTCAAGCAAGCAACCACCGGCGCCCGTACGGAATACGATGCCGCCGGCGGCATGGCTACGGTGAAGACCAACGACAATACGACGTTCGAAATCAAAGCCGACAAAATCAAGATGGTCGACGGCGTCACCGGTGAAACCATCAACTTCACCAAGAGTGGTGATACATGGACGTCCGACTCCAAACGCTTCCCGGGCGCTCGCAAGAACCTGGCAGTCAGTGAACAGGGTACGCTGTCCTATACAAATGAAGCCGGTGAGCAAGTTTCGGAAAGACGCGACAATACTAAATCGATTCGACGCGGTGCACAGGTCTTCGAATATGGTGCTAAAGGCGATTTGCAATCGGTCACCTTCGGCGATACTACGCGCAAATTTGAGATCAAGAACGGTGTGCTGACGGCAACCGACACCAAAGCCGGACAGGAACCGAAAGTCGTATTCGATTCGTCGAAAGTCGGCGATCCCAAGTCTGTGCGCATCAACAAAGAGACCGGTGACATCAGCTTCACCACCGATAAAGGCGCCACCGTTGTGCGCGGCAACGGTTTGACCATCGAACTGGATAAGTTCGGCAACCAAACTAAAGTCACTCGTCCGGATGGCAGCTCTCGCGAATTTGCCTACGTCACTCAGAAAGAGAAGCCGGCTGCGGCAGGTAGCGATCCGTATTCCTATGACGGTTCTCCCGAAGGCGCCGACAAGCCTGCGCCGGAAGGCAAGGACGTTCAGGTTCTCGCCAAGATAATCGACCGGAACGCCAAAGGCGAGATCAAAGATGAATGGACTGCCAAGAGCGACGGCACCAGAGTCACCGGCGTGTTTGTCAACACACCGAAAGAAGGACAGAAACCGCGCGAACGCGAAAACATCGAGGTCTGCCAGGACGGCAACTACAAATTCAACAAGCCTGGCGACAAGACCGAATACGCAGCACGCCTGGGTGGTGACGGCGCTCCCGGAATGTCGGCCGACATAGAAGAAGCTCGCGAAAATCTGCGAGATGTCCTGCGCGACAAACTCGACGAATCGCAACGCGTTCGCTTCGACGCCATGATGAAACAGTTCGAACAGCGCATGGCCGATCGCCTGGAAGCCCGTATGGCTGCCGGCATCACTGCGCCGGAAAAAATCCGTCAGGAAGTCGAGCAAGCCATCAAAGGGACTTACGACAACCTGGCCAAAATGGTATCGACTCCTTCAGATCCTGCTAAGCCTACTTTTATGGATCAAGCGACCCGTGTACGTCTGGCAGAAAACTTCATGCTCCATGCCATGGATCCGATGACCATGGATCAAGGACCGTCCGGACCCGGCGAAGAGGGCGGACACGGAACGTGCTGGATTCAGGGCGCCCACATCTGGGGCATGGTGCAGCATCCTGACGCCATGGCAGACCTTCTGCGTCAGGTATCGATCGACGGGCAGTACACCACTAAGAACAGTGGCGAAAACGATCCGGCTTCAAAGACAATCAGCTTCTCCAAAGAAATGCTGGCGATCAGACAAGGCACACAAGAATCGCGCTGGACTGTCGATCGTGCCATGAAAGAGTGGGAAGAGTTGCCTGGCATGCGTCGCCAGATCTTGAGCGATCGCAGCCCGGTCGGATTCATCTTCGACAACGTGCTGCCGGTCATCGGCGGCAGACAAGAAAAACGCATCGATGGTGGCAATTTCGATACCATCAACGCAGTTCGCGGTTACAATTCGGACGGTTCCTACCGCACCGAAAAGATCACCGGCTCCGGCGACATCATGTACATGGTGACCGGCGACAAACCGGCGTCGTATCACACCTGGAACCATCCGGACCACATTCAGGATCACCTGCTCAACGTCAATCCCGGCACCTCGCAAGAAGCGAAGAACGAAAACTTCCGCCGCACCTTGCTTGAGAAGGGCAGCATCCTGACGCACACGATGAACCACACTTCCTCCAGACAGATCATTAAGGTCAACGGCGAATGGTTGGCCGTACAAGATGATCAACACGGCGAAAACAGTGACTATGTAGTCGGCAAAGTGACTGACCTGGCTGCTTATGCCAAAGGTAGTGATGCCGCACTGCAACGCGCGCAAGGACAACAAGCCGTGCCCCGCGTAGTCATCCCGGGTGTCGTCAACGATGTCTCCGGCCCGGTCAACGCCAGTCAAGTTCGTTACTCGCCGACGCAACGCGGACAGCAGTGGGATCGCGCCGCCGGCGGATGCCCGGGACCGGGACCATGCCCGAGCCCGGATGGTGGCAGTGAAATCTCCGGCGGTTGCGACCGGGGCGGCTGCGGCGGTTGTGGTGGTGGCGGCTGCGGTGGTTGCGGCGGCGGTGGTGGCGGTTGCGGCGGAGGCTTCTCCGGTTTTCGTCCCATGCGCCCGCGCCTGTTAGGTCGTTTGTTCGGACGCCGTTGCCGCTAGACCTTCGATGCTGCAAAGCCTCAGAAAAGCACAATCCTCCAGCCTAACTCCCACTAACACCAGATAAATAGGAACAGAACAATGGCATCGCGAAAATCAACAAAGTATCTCGCCAAAGAAGTGGGTGAATTCGCCACCATCGTCGCTACTCCCAGCGACAACCAGATCGCGCCTCCGAAGCCGGTCGTCAAAGCCTTTCGTGAAGCGTTCGCCCGCGGTGGACTCGACGAAGTCGACAAACTGATCGATTCAATCAACAAGTGCCTCCTCGCTGATGGTGCTACTCTCGGGCTGGCCGACGGCTGTGCCAGCGAACTCGACGATGCCGGAAACCCTGCTTACTTATGCATCCGCTTCAAAGAATATGAAGCGCGCAATCCATACTTTCAGCAATGGATTGAACTCAATTAAAAGGGTTTCCGGGGTGTCGATCCGGGCCTTGTGCAAATCAACAGAAGTGTTGATCGACCCTACTGAGATTGAAAACGAAAAAGCACCCCCGCTCATTTGCTTCTACAGCGGATGCGATGCCGGATGCAAAATCGGGTGAACATGCGGCAAAGGAAAAGCCGCCGACTGAGTTGCCGGCGGCTCCGTGAGTTTCTTCAGTGGGCTTGAGAGCCCTGCGGCTGACTAGTTTTTGACCAGGCTGCCGTTGTTTGATACTACGCGTGGTGCTTGTTTGCGCAGTACTTCGATGGCGCGCTTGAGTTGCACATCTTTGCCGTCTTCCGGCGTGCGCTTCTCTTTCGGACCGCCCGGATCGTTCCACCAGGGACCTTTGCCGGCTTCGTAGTCTTGCTCGGTAAGCTCGACTACGACATCAGGCGTGATGCCTTTCTTATTGATATCGGTGTCGCTCGGCGTCAGGTATTTGGCGATGGTGACGTTGACGCCGGAGCCATCTTCCAGTTTTGTGATGCCTTGCACGAGTCCCTTGCCGAAGCTGCGCTGTCCTACCAGCGTGGCCCGTCCATTGTCCTTCAAAGCACCGGAGGCGATTTCAGAAGCACTGGCACTGCCTTTGTTGATCAGGACGACCATCGGCTGTTCCGACAGTGGATGACCGTCGGACTTGGCTGAGGTCTTGTAACCGTCGCGGTCGACCGTGAAAACGATGTCGCGCTGAGGCGCCAGGAACATATTGGAGATCTCGATGGCGTTGGTGAGCAGTCCGCCCGGGTTGTCGCGCAGGTCGAGAATGATGCCCTTGGTGCCGGACAGATCCGTAAGTGCCTTCTTCATCTCTTCATTGGCTTGAGATGAAATGAAGCTGGTCAACCGAATGTAGCCGATGTCGCCGTCGACAACTTTGGCTGTCTGGATGGCGCTGATGTGAATCTCATCGCGGACCAGTTTGACCTTGATTCTCTCGGCGGGCTTTTCCGGAGCCTTGGCAGTTTTGTCTGTTTTGTCGGTGCTCTTCTCGCTGGTCTTCTCAGTCTTGTCCGGAGCGTTAGCTCCGCCGCGAACCAGAGTCAGTTCAACCGGAGAGCCTTTCGGTCCTTTAATTTGTTTGGCGGCATCCTCGACCGACAGACCTTTGGTTGGTTTGCCGTCGATTTCAGCGATCTCGTCGCCGGGGAGGAGCCCGGCACGAGAGGCGGGAGTACCGTCAATCGGTGCAATGACAATGACGCGCTGGCTCTTGTCCATGCCAATCTGGATGCCGACTCCGAAGAGTTGAGCATTGATTTGCGCCTTTTCGTCGTCGAACGCGTCCTTGTCCAGGAAGCGCGTGTAGCGGTCGCCGAGGCTGGCGAGCATGGTTTCGATGGCCTTGTGGGCATCGTCTTGGGTCTTTAACTTGCCTGCGTAGCGGTCTTTCCAGCGATTCCAGTTTTGACCGTGAAAGTCAGGTTCGTAGTAATCGGTGCGGATGATTTCCCAGACCTTCAGGTAGAGCCTTTCGGGAGAAACTGCCGACGGCCCGCCGAAGGGCGCGCGTTGGGCAATTTTGGTGCCGGGACCGATAGTGATGGCTTCTGGCGACGCCGCCACAAAGCCGAACTCAGGGATGACATTGGTGCCGCCAAGCGTCGCGCAGAGGGCGACCGGGACAGCTAGAAAGAATTTCCACCATGCATTTTTGGACATTTTTATCGAGCTTCCTGTTCGTAAAAACAAAGCAGAGCCGCGCTTTCGCGTGTTTAGCTCTTACAGCCATAATAACAACGGTATGAAAACCGCGCTTATCTCGCGTAGTGCGTACATCCTTTGTACCCATAACCCGTAATAATTAGACACTTTCGGGGTTTTGAGCAGTAACGTCCGCTACCTCCTATAAAATAATGGTCCCGTTTTCGGCTCGATCGTGACAGCGGGTTTTTACTAAAGCCGGTTCCGTAAAAGGAGAAATTCAGTGGCGACTACAGGCAAGGAAGCTCTAATAGGCATTTTCGGCGGTTCAGGCTTTTACAAGCTGATCGAAGATGCCGAGACCAGATGGGTGGAGACGCCCTATGGAATGCCCAGTGACAAAGTCGTGCTCGGCGAACTGGGTGGCAAGCGCGTCGCTTTCCTGCCGCGCCACGGCTCAGACCACCGGTATCCGCCGCACATGATCAACTACCGGGCGAACGTCTGGGCGATGAAATCCCTGGGTTGCGAGCGCGTCATTTTGCCGTGCGCTGCCGGCAGCCTGCAGAAGAACGTCAAACCCGGCGAATTTGTGGTTTGCGATCAATATGTAGATCGCACCGCCTCTCGCCCCCACACCTTTTATGACGGACCGGTAAGCACCCACGTCTCAGCTGCCGAGCCCTACTGCCCGGAGATGCGGGAAGCGGCCATCAAGGCCGGCGAAGCAGCCGGCATCACCACACACAAAACCGGAACCGTTGTCGTCATAGAGGGACCACGTTTCAGCAGCAAATCGGAATCGCGCTGGTTTACTTCGATGGGCTGGGAAGTGATCAATATGACCCAGTACCCCGAGGTGCATCTGGTTAAAGAATTGGAGATGTGTCCGGTCAACATTTCGCTGATCACTGATTACGATTCTGGATTGGTTGGGGATGTCGATCCGGTCTCGCACGCAGAAGTTGTCAAAGTGTTTACCGACAATCTTGCCAAATTGCAGAAGATGCTCGTCAAGTTGTTGGAGTTGGTGCCGGAGAAGCGCACCAAATGCACATGCGGAGAGGCTCTGGCTGGAGCCCGTTTCACTTAAAGCAAGCAAGTAGGTACGGCTGACTTATGCAAATCAACACCAACCACGTTGTCTTTGTTCTGGCAATTCTGTTGGCGTTGAGTGTGTTTGTGCTTATGACTAAGTATGGCATCCCCAGCAAGATTGCCTGGGGCAGTGCTATTCTGTGCATTCTGGTAGTTTCGATATTCTGGACAGCCGTCACGATCAACCTGGACGATGACGACGAGGATTGAAGGGCGGAGAGAGCATGATGAACAAAAAGGGTCTGGTCAATCTGATTCTGGCGGCAACTTTCTTGCTGAGCAGTACCACCGGTGGTGCGCTGGCTCAACAGCTGCCCAAACCTCTGATTCCCGTCACTAAGGATTTCACGCTGCCCAATGGGCTGCGCGTCTTGCTTTCAGAAGATCACACCGTACCGGTTACCTCGACTGTGCTCGTGTATGATGTCGGGTCGCAAAACGAGAAGAAAGGGCGTTCCGGATTTGCTCACTTATTTGAGCACATGATGTTTGAAGGATCAGAGAACGTCGGCAAGACTGAGCATTTCAAGTTTATTGAAAGCGCCGGCGGTTCAACCAATGCCTCCACGCATCCGGACTTTACCGACTATTACGACAAGGTGCCTTCCAACCAGGCTGAGCTGACGCTCTGGCTGGAGTCTGATCGCCTGCGGTCGCTCAAAGTCACGCCTGAAAACTTCAAAAACCAACTCGAGACAGTCAAAGAAGAAAAGCGTTCGCGCATCGACAACAAGCCGTACACGCCATCCATGCTCAAGCTGGATGAGATGATATATGACAACTGGAATAACGCGCACCCGACGATCGGTTCCTTTGAAGATCTGGAATCTTCTTCAATCGAAGATGTGCGCAGTTTCTTCAAAACGTACTACGCGCCCAACAATGCGATTATTGCCATCGTCGGCGACTTCAACGCAGACGACATGCAAAAGAAAATCGAGAAGTACTTCTCGGATATCCCGCGTCAGCCAGAGCCGCCAAAGCCAGATCTTGCAGAGCCTGAACAAAAAGAGGCGAAGTATCTGAAGATGGAGGACAAGCACGCCAAGTCGCCTGCGTTCATGATGGGCTGGAAGGCACCGGCTCGCCGTGACCCGGATTACTATCCGCTGGTGATGGTGGAGAAGATCCTTTCGGCCGGTGACTCCTCGCGCTTCTATCAACAGCTGGTTAAAGGCTCGCAGGTGGCGCTGGTTGCTAATGCCGGAATTGATGAGCGGCGTGGACCCGGTGGATTCCAGGCGATCGTCATGTACAAGCCCGGCAATCAGGCGGAGAAAGTCCGCGAACTGGTGTGGGCTGAACTGGAGAAACTGCAAAAAGAACCGCCCAGCCAGCAAGAACTGGAAAAGGCTCGCAATCAGGTGTTGCGCGGATTCTTCGGATCCGGCTACAGCAGCTTGCAACGCAGTCTGGGGCGCGCTCAGCTCTTAGCCCAGTATGGACTCTTCTATGGCGATCCGAAAAAGCTCGACGAAGACCTGGATGCGGTGATGAAAGTGACGCCGCAAGATGTGCAGCGCGTGGCCAAGAAGGTGCTCACTCGGCAAGGTGTGAGTGTGATCGATATTGAACCGGTGACCGAGCCGACCAAAGAAAGCAAAGACACCAAAGACAGTGCCGGCAAGTAGGGAGACGTGGCAATTATGAACTGCATCAGCAATGGTAAACGCGTATTCCCCAATCTTCTGCTAGTAGCATTGGGTGCGTTGAGTGCGAGCTTTGCGCTTGCGCTCAGTCCGGCCGCATTAGCCGATGAGGCTGCTGCTCCTGCCGCGGCTGCCGGTGAGGCGACGGCTAAAAAGAGTTCACCGCCTGCGGTGCCTGAACCACGGGACTTCAAGATGCCGGCGGTGGAAGAGTATCAACTTCCCAACGGGATGAATGTGCAGCTGGTGCCCGACCGTCGCACTCCGTTCGTGACTTTCGGCATGGGCATCAAGTCGGGTGCTGCGCTGGAGCCTCGCGAAAAGCGCGGACTGGCTGACGTCACGGCCGGCATGATTTCGGAAGGCACCAAGACGCGCACCAGTAAGCAGATCGCCGAGGAAGTAGATTTCATCGGTGGTGGCTTGAGTGCCGGTTCTGATGCGGACTTCACGCTGGTTTCCGGCTCCAGCCTGTCGCAATACAAAGACCGTCTGTTTGCCGTGCTTGCCGACGTCGTGCTCAATCCGATTTTTCCGGAAGATGAGCTGAAGCTGCAGAAAACCAATATTACGCAGAGCATCATCAACCGCCGCAGCGATCCGGGATTCCTCGGCGATGAGCGCTTCGCCAAGGTGGTTTATGGCGAGCATCCCTACTCGGTGTCTCTGCCGACGGCCGAAAACATCGCGGCGATTCAGAGAGAAGACGTGGTCAACTGGCACAAGCAACATTTTCTGCCGAACGAAAGTTACCTGGTTGTGGTTGGTGACTTCAAGGTGCCTGAGATGAAGGCGCTGATCGACAAGGCTTTTGAGAGTTGGAAGCCTGGTAAGTTGAATGAGTTGGCAGAAGGCCAGTTGCCTAAGTTGACCGGGCAGCGCATCTATCTGGTGGATCGTCCCGGTTCTGTGCAATCCACTATTAAGGTTGGCAATCTCGGAATCAAGCGCACTGACCCTGACTATTTCCCTGTGCTGGTGGCGAACCAGATTCTAGGTGGTGGGGGCAATGCGCGTTTGTTTCTCAACCTGCGTGAACAAAAAGGTTATACCTACGGAGCGTACAGCCACTTCAGCCCGCATCGCGATGCCGGCTCGTTTGCTGCCGAAGCAGATGTGCGCAGCGAAGTCACCGGACCGGCTCTAAAAGAGTTGCTGGCTGAACTTGGCAAAATGCGCGACGGCGAGGTGTCGGATAAAGAGCTGCGTGAGTCTAAGAACTATATAGTCGGCTCGTACCAGCTCGGTCTGGAGACTCAGGGCAGCATTGCTCAACGGCTCTTAGACGCCAAGCTGTTCGGATTGCCCAAAGATTATTTGGAAAAATACTCGCAAAACGTGATGGCGGTGACCGCTGCCGACGTGCACCGGGTTGCTCGCAGCCACATGGACCTCGACAACATCACCATCACGGTGGTCGGTGATGCCGCCAAGGTGAGGAACGACCTGACGCCGTTTGGACCGATCGAGCTGTATGACATCCAGGGTAAGGTCGTGACTACCCCGTCACAGGACAAGCGTGGCGACGCTGGCGGATAAAGTGATCATTTTCGAGTTTTTCGAGTCCGGGGCTTGAGTTTTTTCGCCTCTGGGTAGCTTAATTAATAGGCCACACGGCGGTCGGCGCTGAGAAGAAAACTCGATGTTCACAGTCTTTGAAGGTCAAATCACTTACGCAGGCAATCTTTCCGAAGCATTGCGCATGATCCTGCATTGCAAGCAGATCAAGGAAGGTGTGCTGCGCATCACATCCGATTCTGCCACCGGTATGATCGGCGTTTTTCTTGGACGCTACATCACCGGTGCCGTCACTATCATTGATGGCGATGTGCGCACCGACGCCATCAGTCGCCTGTTATTCGTCAAGGACGGCACCTTTGCATTTCTCGATGCGGTCGATGAACCCTTGCAGGAATTGAAGCAAGGACTGGCCATCGAGTTGGAAGCCGTCATCGATGCTCTGGAAGAAACTTCAGGAGATCTGCCGCTTTCGCCGGATTCGCTGATTACCATGGGCGGTGCCTCGTCGGATACGATGCGCGTCATCGACACGGAAGTGGAAGTACAGGGCGAGCCGCCGGAGGCGCAAATGCGTCGCGCGCGTGCCACCTATCAGCGCCTGGTCACAGTTTCAGAGAAAGAACGCCAGGAGCGGGAAGAACGTGAACGCGCCAACCCGGTGGAATCGGATCAGCCCAAGTCGACCTTCTATGTTACTGACTACGGTCGCGATCATATTCAAAGTCTTCTGGAAATGAAGAGCATGGCGACGCAAGAAAAACTGATCAACACGTTGCCGACCCGGCAAGAACGCATTGCCAGGGAAGACTTCGATGCACGTCCGCCGGCTCCGCCTTCGCACAAGCGCCAGCAATACAAGCGTCTGGCCAAGTGGCAAGAAGATGCGCGCATCCTGACCATTATCTTCTGGGGCGTTTTCCTGCTGATCGTTGCCGGTGCCATGTGGTGGTACCGCGACAAGTTGTTCTAGATTTGATCTGAGAGTCTGCGTTTATTCTGCCGCGTAATACGGCTTGGCGCCGAATTGCGTCATCAGCTGATCGTCGAGTACGTCGGCGCAGGCTGAGACGTTCCAGATCATGTCGTTGAGCTCTTCCTGATCAAGTCCAAGAATGGGACGCTGCGCACTTACCAGCACCACTTCTTCGTAGGAGGCGATGCAGCAAACCGAAAGGTCTCGATTGATCTCCAGAAGCGTACGGAAGAAACGTTCGTTGTGTTCCGGCGGGAAGTGGCAGACGGGCGCATTTACACGAATGACGTGTCCGCGTTCTTCTTCCTGCAGGAAGATATACACTTTGGCGCTGCCTTCCATGATCCACCAGCCGTAGCCGTCGCACTCCGGCAGCTGGTGATCGTCTATTTCGAATCCCCGCCGTTTGTAATAAGACGCGATCATTTTGTAGGTTTCGTCGACCGAAACTCGTTTGGCTTGTTTGGTGCCGAAAATTCCCATACCTTTCTGAATGCTCTCCTGTTAGACAGGGTAGACGCCGTGTTTCTTCTTGAACGAAGTTACTTCCTTGCCGGCATAGGCATTGAAGCGATTGATCAGTTCTTGCCGCAGGCTGCTACCAGATACGATACCATCGATAACCAGCTCGGAAGCCAGTCTGTAGATATCCACGTCTTGCTTGTATTCGGTGCGTTTTTGTTCTACGAAAGCGGCGCGTTCCGACTCCGGAAGCTCCATGATCTTGTTGTAGAACACGGCATTGACTGCTGCTTCGGGACCCATGACGGCGATGCACGCGCTCGGCAGAGCCAGGCACGCATCAGGTTCGAAAGCCGGTCCGCACATGGCATAAAGCCCGGCGCCGTAAGCCTTGCGCAGCACTACCGAGATCTTCGGCACATCGGCTCCCGACATGGCGGAGATCATTTTGGCGCCGGAGCGGATGATGCCGGCGCGTTCCACTTTGGTGCCGATCATGAAACCTGGAACATCGGCCAGAAACAGAAGCGGAATGTTGAAGGCATCACAAAGCCACATAAAACGCGCGCCTTTATCGGCTGAGTCGACGAAGAGAACGCCGCCTTTGACTTTTGGTTGATTGGCGAGAATGCCTACCGCTCGTCCGCCGATTCGGGCAAAACCGGTAACTAACTCGGCTGCGAACAGTTTCTTGATTTCAAAGAACGAACCGGCATCAACGATGCGATCGATGACCTGGCAGACATCGAAAGGTACATTTTCCTGTGCCGGAATCAGCTCTTCGATAGACTTCTCGTGCGCCACCGGTTCGACGCTGGGCAACATGGGCGGTTGTTGCTCGCAGTTGGGCGGCATGAAACGCAGGTAGTCCTTGCAGAGCCTGATTGCCTCTTCTTCGGACCTGACGAGAATGTCGCCGCAGCCGCTGACTGAGCAGTGCATTTTGGCGCCGCCCATTTCTTCCAGGGTGACTTTCTCGCCGATAACCATTTCAGCCATGCGCGGTGAGCCGAGATACATGGAGGCGCGGCCTTCGTTCATGATCACGATGTCGCAGAATGCTGGAATGTAGGCGCCACCGGCGGCTGACGGTCCGAACAGCAGGCAGACCTGCGGGATATAACCGGACAGTTGTACCTGGTTGTAGAAGATTTTGCCGGCGCCGCGACGTCCCGGAAACATCTCGATTTGATCGGTGATGCGGGCGCCTGCCGAGTCGACCAGATAGAGCATAGGAACGCGCAGCTTGGCGGCGGTTTCTTGAATGCGAATAATCTTCTCGACTGTGCGCCAACCCCAGGAGCCGGCTTTGACCGTCGAGTCATTAGCCATGAAACAGACTGTGCGCCCTTCGATTTGACCGACGCCGGTGACCACTCCGTCAGCAGGCAGTTCTTTGTCAAGGCAGTTGGCAAACTGGGCATCTTCGATTTCAAAGCCAGGATCGAGCAAAAGCCGTAATCTCTCGCGCACGAAGAGCTTCTCTTCCTGCTTGAGTTTTTCGTGGTACTTGGGAGCGCCGCCCTGTTTTATAGTGTCTGAGCGCCTTTTGAGGTCGGCTGTGCGTTCGTCTTTCGGCTTCAATTCAGTTGCCATCTCCGTTTCCTTCTACCTTATGAACCGGCAAAGACCAAATTTTACCTGCCCGGATGAGCAGAGGCGGTCATCTTAACCATTTCATATGGCTAATTTGCCCAGAGGCTCAGCAATGGGGGCTGCCAGTGGGCGCGCTATCGCGGGAACCGGCAGCTTTCGATTTACGTCTTTGCAAGCGTCGCGTTGCAGGTAAAACAAACTTCTCGATACAAGTGGCACCAATGGCGGTATCATTGCCTTAACCCTTCGTGTGCACAGATTGCCTTATCTCGCAAGCAAATTCCATCGCTGGATAAACAAATGAATCAAGAGCATGACAGTCAACTGGTATCGACGAGCACCCAGTGCGCAGCCTTGCTGGGGGGTGCTGAGGGCAGCGATGAGCAGCGTTATCTGCGCTGGTGGGAGAAACGGTGCGGCGGAGTTGATGAACCGAGCAGCTTTTTTGAATTGCTCTACAACGAAACGGAAATTATTGTCAATGCTGCCCGGTACGTCGTCGACGGCCGGGAGTGGACTCCGGAATACGAAATAGACGAGCGATATGCCTGCAAGCGGCTAGGCGCCTGACTCTTTCAATGTGTAAACCGAGCGACTGCGGTATGCTTGTTCCGTAGTTTGCGCATTGACGTCTATACATGATATTGATTCAGCCACATGAATGAAGAAACCACCCGGCGCGACTTTCTCCGTCGTCTGAGCGGAGTTTTGATAGCCGGCGGTGCGCCTCTGGTGTCGGCGATTTCTCAAGGGGCAGAAGCAGCCCCGCCGCCGAGAGGCGGTGCGGGCGTGGGCGCCAAATTCAACTACAAACTGGCCCCGTGGACGGGCGATGAGTTTACGCTCGGTCATCGATTGCGCGATAAAGACACACCCAATGCGCCGATTGACGCCGACGAGCACTACGACTTTGTCATCGTTGGTGGTGGCGTTGCCGGTCTCACCGCCGCCTACTTCTTGCGTGATCACAACGTATTGTTGCTGGAGCAGTATGACGAGCTGGGCGGTCAATCACGCGGGGCGTCGCATCGCGGCATCAAGTATTCCTATGGCGCCGCCTACGTCGGAGACGTCGAGGGAATTTACGGAGACCTCTACGCGGAAATCGGCATCAAGCCGGAGATGATTCCACCGCGTAAAAACGGCTGGTACTGGGAGAGTAAGTGGTATCAGGACATTGCCGGCAAAGACACCTGCAACCTGTATAAAGAGTTCGCTCGTCTGCAACAGCAGAGCAAGCCGGTCTGGAAAAGCCTGCCGGAAGATCCGTCTCCCGATAACGTCGACACGCAAGCGATGGCAAAGCTGGACACGCTGCGCTTCATCGATGTCTTAAAAGGTTACAGTCCGCAGTTTCTCGATTTGCTGGACAAGTTCGTCCTTTCCTCCTATTGCGGTGGACTTGCTCAGGTATCGGCGCTTTCGGGCTACATGCTGCTGACCGACTTGATCACGCCCAGCTATGTTTTCGAAGGCGGCAATACGGCAATTCCGCGGGCGCTCGCCGGCAAAATCGAATCCGCCGGCAAAGGCAGGATGTTGCGGGATGCGTTCGTTTGGGAAGTCTCGGTCGGGGACGATCAAGCATCCGTTATCTACAGTACTAAAAACGGGGTTATGCACCGAGCGCGTTGCGCCCACGTCATTGTCACCGCACCACCCCTGGTGGCAGCGCGGTTTATGAACGGCATCGACGATAAGTTGAAGGCCTACCTCTTGCAGATGAAGTTTGGTTCGTACCTGGTGGCCAATTGTCTGCTCTCCAAGCGCCTGTTCACCGGCACGTACGACAACTGGGTGGGAAAGCCTTTCAGCTTTGCCGACATCACCATCGCCGAGACGCCTTACTTGATAAACAAGTCGTACAAAGCGGAAATGGGCTCGGTACTGACCATCTATCAACCGTATGGAATCGGCTCGCCCGGGCGCGCTCAGCTATACATCGGAGACAGGCAACAGTTTGCTAATTCGATCGTCTCGCAACTATCGACACTGGTAGCGCATCTGTCCGGCAGCCTGGACGAGGTTGTGCTCAGCCGCTGGGGGCATGCGATGGCGGTGCCCGGGCTGGGATACTGGTCGCGTCTGCGCAAAATACACGCCCTTGAGGGAGACGAGCGCTTCAGTCTGGCACATAACAGCATGCAGGGCATGCCGTCGGCCGAGGCCGCGATCACGGCCGCCCGCGTGGCTGCCGATCGAGCACTGAGCAAGCCAAACAAAGTGTCCACCTTGTTTTTCGATTTAAGGTGATCTTTTAGCGCTGCTATCCTGTATGCTTTGCAGCTATTGGTGAAATTCCTTGAGCATATCGAGAAAGCGCACGCATGTGTGTTTTCCCAGGAGGGTCTTTTCATGCCAGTTTCCACACCAGTTCAACTGAAAACCATCGGTTATGTGATTTTGTACGTCAAAGACGCGCAGAAAACCGCCGAATGGTACAAGAACACTCTCGGCACCCCGATCAAATTTGCCGAAGAAGGCTGGGCCGAACTCGAAACATCCGGCACCACGCTGGCTTTGCACAGCCACGACAAACTGCCTGCTACCCGCGAAGAAACGCAGGCGATCACCGTCTTCCACGTAGACGATATCAAAGCAACCTATCAAGCTTTGAAAGACAAAGGCGTCAAGTTCGAAAAAGAGCCGCATGAAGTGTGCGCTCAAGAAGACTTCGTCGGTCTGTCGGCTGACTTCCAGGATCCGGACGGCAACAAGCTTTCCATCTACGGCAAAGTCTCCAAGAAATAAGCAGCCTTTCTAACTGCAATCTCCCGCGCGGCACCATTTATGGTGCCGCGTTGTTTTTGCCTCTGCTTGTTATTGTCCAGCGCCCGGTCCGACCGGAAACTCGAAGACAGCGTTGCCGATTGGAATTTTGAGCAGTGCGTTGTTCACTTTGGTGGCATCGAATTGCAGTGCACCTTCCATCGTTTCTCCCGGCGGCAGCGTGCAATGCACGACAGCCTGCGAGCGGATGTTCTCAGCCGTGCGTTGTGCGGTGGCGATGGCATCTTGAGCCTTCGCTTCCGCTCTGGCGCGAGCTTCCCAGTCGGGGATAAAGGTGGTCATGGTTGTTGTTTGCGAGCGGTTGTTGTACATGGGTTGATAGTATCCCCACGCATTGCGATAGCCGCCCTGCCATCCAGGTGATTGATACATGGTACTGGTCACCGTCGTGTCGGCGTTGCCCTGGAAGAAACGAATCATGCTGGCTTTACGTTCCCCCTTTTTCTCGACTGTGCGAGCCAGCTGCTCGCTATCCAGGGTGGAAACGATTTTGACTTGCGGGGTGAGCACGACCATAATCGCCGGGCGCGGCAAAACATCGATCGGACCCTGACTGTTATTGGTGATGCGAATTTTTACTTGAGCGGCTTTGCCGACATCTTTGGAGGGTTCCCAGGACGCCTCGACCAGAATGCCGTTGGCGGTTTGAATTGCCTGGGCACCGGATGCGGTGCGTCCGCAATATGGCGAACCGTTGGCAAACCTGTACATGACTGTTTGCATCCAGGTATGGGGAACGAACTGCTGCGATGCAGCACCGGTCGCTGTCTTGTGCTGCAGTGCTTCATTGAATTGTTGTTGCGCTTCCGGATACTTACCGCGGCGCACATCAATCATGGCCAGACGTTCTTCAAGATTGGACAGCATCACGTATTGTTCTGGACCGAGCGGCTGCCTGATTTTAATTGCTTCCAAAAAGTCGGTGGCAGCCGGGTCATAGAGACCCTGCAACTCGTTGATGGCGCCCAGGCTTTCGTAGCTTTCCGCCACCGATGCCGATCCCGGTGCGACTTTCTTGCGCATATCCAGGCCCATCTGACAGTAGCTGGTGGCGTCGTTAGGTTTGTTTTGCGTCAGCATCAACCAACCGTAGGCATCGTAAATTCTGGCCATGGACAGACTGTCCCCGAGTACTTTCGGCGCTTGTCCCATGACGCTCTTAAACTGTTTGGCCGCGCTGCCGAAGTCGCCCTGCCCGATCAGTGCTTCGCCCAGTCCGCCTCTGGCAATCAATTCCTGGGCGCTGTCTTTTCCTTGCTGCGCTGCGGAGATGGCTTGATTGAATAGACTGGCGGCTTCCGTATAGTTTTCCATGTCGATGGCCCGCTGACCGGCTTGTACGAGATCGGCGGCGGATGCGGCAAAAACACTCGGCGAAAGACCTACTGTTATTGAGAGCAGCAAGCCAGCGACGACGGTTGCATTGACCAGGCGGTGAAATGGCAACATAAGCACTCCAGTGAAGACCGGCAAGAGGTTGAGTTGAAGAGCCTAAGCTTACCAGGCAGCGCATCAGCCGGGGCGAAAGGTCTCTGCGAATCTCTTTTGTTTCTTGATAACCAGTGCGAAATCGGCAGAACGCAAAACTCCGGCGTATCCGCCGGAGTGAGCGTCTCCGAAAAACTTGTCTGGTTGGGGCTTACATGGCGCCGCTGGAGACTGCCACCGACGCCGGAGCATCCAGTTGCAGGGTGAGCGTTGTGCCGGAGCCGACGTTCACTTCCTTGCCTTTGCGTACCAGCAGGCTGTTGGCAGCGCCTAAACCGGCGCCGATCGCCAGTCCGGCCCAGGCACCGCGACCGGCGCCTCTGCCACCGCCGGCGATGCCGCCCACGGCTGTGCCAAGCAACGCGCCGCCACCGGCACCGACTGCGCTTTGCAAAAGCACGTTCTTGACTTTGCCGGATGTCGACTCGCCCTTCAGGATATCTGTGGAATCTGTGCCGACATCTTCATAGCCGGCGACCTTGCCGGAGATGTGAGCGGTGATCGGAATTTCAATGCCGTCCGGCGTGCGCAGGCGGGTGAATTTCATGCCTAGCATGCCGCTCTTGGCCAGCCGCGCGCCGCTTTTCGACTCAGTTACTTGACCGAGAACGGCCGAGCCGGCGGGGATCATGGTATCGCCGAGGTTGACGTTTTCGGCGATACGGGCTTCGATTGGATCTCCTGTGCGAGCGCTGTCGCTGGAGACAGACCCGGTCAGCACCACAGGCAGATTCATGCCTTGTGGAATGAAGACGGTGCGGCCCTGTCTGACGTAGGTATAGTTGCCCGCTTGCGTAGAGTCACTGCCGATGTTAGCGGCGGCGGCACCGGAAATTTGCGCGATGTAGTTGTCAATTGAAGCGCGATGCGAGAGGGCGCCTTTCAAGCCGGTGGCCCAGCGCTGCGCCAGCAGAGCCGGTGTGGTGCCGGCGGCTTTGGCGGCTGCGGCATCGACGGTGCCGACATAGAAGCCACCCATGGTTAAAACCGGTTGCCCTTTGACATAAACGATGCCGACTGAGGATGGCGAGTGATCTTTGGCCGCCACCAGGGCGTTATCGAGGTTCTTCTGCATGACATCGGCTCTGGCTGCCGGAGTCATGCTGCCGGCCCCGGTATTGACGGTAAACACTGGTGCTCCCGCAACGCGCACAGAGGCTCCGGCGGCCATCACCGCAGGTGGTGCAAGGCTGATCAACTGAGTAGTTGTAATTGCCGCTACCAGAATTGAAGACTTGAGGGATGCAGGTTTCATAAGTTTCTCCGAGACTAGGCGACGCATCGCATTACCGCCCGCAGCGTGCCAAACGCATGGGCTATGAACCCCGAGACGCCCGCGACCCCTCCATGTTCCCAGACCGGGATTTGCAAGCCCTGCAGTACGTTACATGCGGCAGCAGAGATGCCAAGCCGAGCGCGCGCAACATATAAATGTGAAACGGGACGAGCCACTGGCTCGTCCGTTCACTTAGCTAAAACCTTTGATGCAGTATCTAAATACAGTTATCGCTTATTTCGCGCTACCTGTCGAGCTGGCCATCGAGCGAGGCAGAGAGCTGGTCTTGAAGGGTTGCTTGGCGGAGGCGATCTTCTCTTTCAAGTAAGCAACTGCGACATTCTTTTGTTGTTCGCGATCGCTGACTTGGATATCAGGAAGGATGCCTTTCTTGTTGATGTCGGTTCCCGCTGGAGTGAGATAGCGAGAGACGGTGATATGCAGTGCCGCGCCACCAGGGAGACGATTGATCTCTTGAACCAGACCTTTGCCGTAGGTGCGAGTGCCGATGATGACACCGCGTGCGTTGTCTTGCAGAGCACCGGCCAAAATTTCGCTGGCGCTGGCGCTTTCTTCATCGACCAGAACTGCGATCGGCTGGTGAGTCATGGGCATGCCGGAGGCCATATCGGTGTTCTTGCCGTGGCGGCCGACGGTGCTGACGATGACGCCGTTTTCCAGAAGCATGTCGGCAATCTCGAGCGAGTTGGAGAGCAAGCCGCCCGGGTTGTCGCGCAGGTCGATGATCAAGCCATCAGTCTTGTTCAGCTTTTCCAGTGCAGTGCGAAACTCGCGAGCCGCGTCATTAGAGATGAAGGTTGAAAGTTGGATGTAACCGATGTTGTGGTCGAGAATGCGATAGGAGACTGCATGAATGATGATCTCGGCGCGGGTAATTCTGATCATCTTCGGCTGAGCGAGACCAGCGCGTTTGACTGTGATGGTCACCGGGCTGCCGGCTTTGCCTCTGATCTTTTCAGCGGCCTGTTCTGGTGTGTAACCAACGGCATTGAAGGTATCGATGCCGACGATCTCGTCACGCTCTTGCAGTCCCGACATAGCAGCCGGGCTGCCGTCGATGGTTTTGGTGATGATCAGTTTGTTGTCTTTCTGGAGAAGGTTGATGCCGATACCGACGATCTTCGCGTCGATCGCATCGTTCTCGTCTTTAAAAGCTTGAGGATCCAAGAAACGAGTGTAGGGATCTTTGAGGCTGTCCAACATCGCTTTGATGGCTTTGTGAGAGTCGTCGACGGTTCTCAGGTCGCCGTCGTACTTGTGCTCCCACGCCGACCAGGCTTGTCCATTGAAGGACGAATCAAAATAGTTATCGCGTACCAACTGCCATGCTTGATGGTAAATCTCTTTCGGCAACGAGCGATAACCTTCAGCAGGTTGCTGGTAGACGAGAGTGAGTAAAGCAAAAAGGGCCAGCAAGCACGGCCCGAGGCGCTTGGTGAACATTGGCGACTACCTGGTTTCGATGAGTACAAGCCGCTTTCCCCAGCCGGAATCAGTTGCCAGCGAGGAAAGTCGTTTCTGTACTTGTGTTATGCCCGCTTTGGGTCGATCTTCACTTCTCGAACATTAATTGTCCCGCTTGACTGCCGGTTTCAGCACCTGGCGACCGCGAGGCAAATGGCTGGAGGAAACCGCTTCTATGTGGACAAAACTGGCGCGACTTGGACGTTCTGGCGTCTAGTGACGGCACCACTTCCGGGCAGCCCGTACTCGCTCCAGCGCCTGGAAACCCGCTCTTTGACGTCTTCGGACATGATAATTTCCTCCGGCCACTCGCGCGGATAACCTTCCGATTTCCACTTGCGTGTGGCATCAATGCCAATTTTGGAGCCGTAGCCGAAGCTGGCTGAGGAGTGATCGAGAATGTCCAGTGGTCCGTCCACCATCATCGTATCCCGGCGTGGATCGACGTTTCCGAACACATGCAGGGCGACTTCCGACATGTCGTGCACGTTCACATGCTTGTCCACGATGATGCAAAACTTGGTGAACATCATCTGACCCAGACCCCAAACGGCGCTCATTACTTTGCGAGCGTGTCCGGGATAACGCTTGTCGATGGCGATAATCGCGCAATTATGGAAGACACCTTCCCAGGGCAGGTTCATGTCCACTATTTCTGAAACCAGCGTCTGCAGCATCGGCAGGAAGATCCGCTCGGTGGCCTTACCCAGGTAGCAGTCTTCTTGAGGTGGTTTCCCAACGATGGTGGTCTGATAGATGGGATTCTTTCTATGGGTGACCGCGGTCACGTGGAAAACCGGAAACAGCCCGGCCGGGCTGTAGAAACCGGTGTGGTCGCCAAATGGCCCCTCTGTGCGCAACTCTGATTGATCTACATATCCTTCAATGATGATCTCAGCATTTGCCGGCACCTCCAGATCGACCGTCACACACTTGGTCAGGCGCACCGGGCTGGATCGCAAGAAACCGGCAAACACCAATTCGTCAATTTCGGGCGGCAGTGGCGCGGTGGCGGCATAAGTGACGGCCGGGTCGCAGCCCAGTGCGACGGCTACTTCCAGCTTGCGTCCTGGTTTGGAGGTCGGTGCGGAGGCTTCAAAAGTTCCGTAATTAGGTGGTTCTTGTTTGCCGTTGGAGTTCGTCTCAGTTTCCTGCCGGCGGTTCTCCTCGAAGTTTCTTGCACCATCGTGGTGCTTATGCCAGTGCATGCCGGTTTCGTTGTTGCTGAACTGCTGTAAACGGTAGACACCAAGATTGCGTATTCCTGTTTTCGGGTCGCGCGTTATCACCACCGGTAGTGTGATGAAAACGCCGGCGTCCTCCGGCCAGCATTTGATGATCGGCAGTTTGTCCAGCATGGCTTGCGACGGATCTTTAATCACGACTTCCTGGCAGGGAGCCGCCATGTGACTGAGTTTGGGCGGAAATGATCCGACCTGCAAAAGTTTCGGCACCATGGCCAATTTTTCGGAGAGTGACTCGGGCATCTTCGGTTTGATCAGTTCGCGGATGCGGTCGGCGATGTCGTCGAGCGATTCGGTTTCGAGCGCCAGACACATGCGCTTCATACTGCCGAAGGCGTTGATCAAGACCGGCATATCGAAGCCTTTGACGTTTTCGAACAACAACGCTTTGTTGTGAGCGGCTTGTGGCCCGGTCATTTTGCTTATGCGATCCGTGATCTCGGCGATCTCCAGATCGACAGAAACCGGCGCTTTGATGCGCACCAGTTCTCCGTTGTCCTCGAGCACCTTAACGAAGGCACGCAGGTCCGTGTAAGCCATTTCTCACTCTCCGCGAATCAATGCATCTTCAAAACGCATCGGCTGAGCATGGTATCCGATTGCAGCGTCGGCTGCCGCGGATGCCAACTAATGTTATTGCCTGAGCGTGGCTGTCTTAAGGACTGGTGCGGGTGTACTGGCGCACGTAGAGGTTGGTGCCGTAGGGGCTGAGACCGAAGCCGTTCTTGTTAAGCGGCGATGCCATCAGAGCGGTCAAGTTGGTTGCCGATTCACGATAGGCGTCCAATTCGGCTTGCGCCTGTTTGCGATAGCAGTTGGCGCGGTAGTTGGCTTCCTGGACGGCTGTGCGCGAGCGCTTTTCGGCTTCCCTTCGAATCGTATCGCTGAGCGCTTGCGCTCCCGGTCCGCATCGAAAACGGGGCATGCTGTTGATCTCGGCGTCCGCCTGGGCGTTGATGCGCATCGCCAGCTGGCGTCCTTCTTCGACCATATTGTTGGCCATCTTACTGGCGATCTGTTGCTTGATTTTTTGCTGGGCATCCAGCTGGACAGCTACTCTCGCGCGCAGCTTGTTGGCGTGTATGGTCGCTTTGGCGTAATAGTCTTTCGTCAGTTCGCAAGTCTCGTAGGCGTTGATCGCCTGGTCGCAGTACTCTTGCAGTTGCGGGTGGCTGTTCAGGCTTTTAGCAGTTTCATACTGAGTGACGGCTTGCCGAGTCAGACCCTGGCGGGCCAGACAGTTGCCCAGGTAGTAGTGGGCGAAAGAATCCCAGGGTTGTTCCGAGACGGCATCTTCGAAACTGGCGCGGGCGGCGGCGATTTTTCCCTGCCGGTACTGCTGGACGCCGCGCTTGAATGACTGCGAGGTGGCCCAGACGGGCATGGCGGCGGTGACCGCCAGAATCACTGCGAGGGTTGCGCTCAGAGCCAGACCTGCTGGCAGTTTGAAACTCATGTGTTTCTGTTACCCGACGGACTGAAGTCTCATATATTAACGGTTTCAAAGAGAAAACTCTAGTAACTGTATTACAAAACGCAGCACTGGCGGCGACTTTTCAACCGGGTTCAGTCGCCACCCGGCGGCCCGGTCCGCAAAGCATGCTGGCGATCACAAAGCCATTACAAGCGGCTGTGCGTCAAGGTCCGGGAGCCTGGCACCATATGTGGTGCCAGAGTCATGAACGAACTTTCGTCGCTCGCACGCACTGTGATTAAGCGAAACCCTCACTGCGAGGCGCCCCAGGCGCGCACCGCCAGGCAGAAAAAAGCAGCACAGCGCGGTAAAATGGGCGCCTGGTTTTACCGCGTTGCGTTGTGGAGAGGAAATTATGAGAGCCGGAAGCGTTATCAAGTTTCGGAGATCCTTGACCGTTGCCCTTTTGGCCAGCCTTGCGGTTGTCAGTTTCCCGACGCATGCGCAAGCGGTTGACATCCAGAATATTCTGATCACGCTTGCCGACGTCGACGCGCGCGAAGCCCAGCTGGAGAAACGCATCGCCGATGCGCTCAGCTCCGGGCGTCTGACCGCCACGGAAGCCGGCGGCTTCAAACGCGAACTGGACCGCATTCAAGAAAATGAAGCCAGCTATCGTGCCACCAACGGATTGAGCACGTGGGAGTTGCTCAGGCTGACGCTTGACCTGGATACTCTGAGCAAATCTCTGGAAGGGCAGATGCGTGACCGCCAGGTCGCATCCCGTGATGTATCCGCCCGCATGCAGGATATTGACCGCCGCGTCAAAGAAGGACAGACGACGCGCCGTCTCTCCGATGCGGAAGTGGAACAGCTGCGGCGAGAACTGAGTCGTATCTCCGGCATTGAGACGCAATTCCGTGCGGACGGTCAACTTTCAGCCGATGAGGCGCTGTCGCTTTCGCTGGACCTGGACCGATTAAGCGCCCGCCTGGAAAGACAGCTGTCCGACCGTGACACCACTATTCCCGATCTGGACAACCGGTTGGTGGAAGTCACCAAGTCGGTCGACGATGGTGTGGCATCCGGCAAGCTGACGGCATCGCAGTCCGCCGAGTTCAAGACCGAGCTTGCGCGTCTGCAGTCACTCAAAAAAATGTATCAGGAAAGCGGCGGCGTGCTGACCATGGAAGAAGCACTACAGGTGGGGCTCGATCTCGATCGTCTGGCGTCGCGGATCGAACTGATTATGACGCCGCCACTGGTGGCAACAGACGTCGATGCCAGACAAGCCGATCTCGATCACCGCATCGCCAACGGTATCACGCTGGGACGCCTGACTCCGCAAGAGGCAGTCGAACTGCAAAAGGAATTCGATCGCATCGCCACTCTGGAAGCGACATTGAGAGCTTCCGGCAATCAGCTCACTTACGAGGAGAGCGTCACATTATCTCTCGATCTGGAAAGACTGGCTTCCAGAATCGAGCGGGCGTTGCACGAACCGAACCAGTCCTGGATGGGAACCTCCAGCATGCAAGCAGCGTTGTCCCGGCGCATTTCCGAAGCGCAGTCCGCAGGCCGTTTGACCCAGCAGGAGGCAGCCGATCTGCGCCGCGAGTTCGAGCGCCTGGCTGCCGTTGAGGCTGCGCAGCGCAGTTCGGCAGATGGACTGACCACCAATGAAGCACTGCTTATGGCGATCGACTTTTCCAGACTCTCATCCAAGATAGATCGCACCTTGCACGACCGCGATATTTCAGTGCCGCCTTTCGATACCCGCCAGTCCGAAGTCGACAAGCGAATCGCCGAAGGTGTCTCCACCGGCAAACTGACGCCGGGGCAGGCGCGCGATTTGAAATCTGAATTCGACAGAATCGCAGCGGTCGAGGCATCGTATCTGGTATCGGATAGCCGTTTGGACAGCCGCGAGTTGCTGCAGTTGTCTTACGACCTTGAAAAGCTGGCCGCACTGTCCGAGCGCATGATCAAAGACAGCCAGACCACCGAAGGGCTGCCTGCTCTGCGCACTAAAGTCGAGCAATCAATCACCGGCGGTTACGCCAGTGGTGCTCTGTCGCCGACCGATCGCTCCAACTTTATGAGTGAATACGAGCGCATCAAGAATGCCGAGCAAACTTATCGCTCGTCCGGTGACATGCTCTCCACAGATGAAGCTCTGATTCTGGTTGCCGACCTCAATAAGCTGTTCACGCAGGTGGAGGCGGAAGCCAAACAAAATGTAGTCGCTCTGCCCAATCTGGAAAAGCGGCGTAGCGAACTGGAAGACCGGATCAACAAGGGACTGACCACCGGCTATTTGACGGTGAATGAGGCTCGCATGCTGCGCGCCGACCTGGACCGCATCGCCGCTGAAGAAGAAAAAGATCGGCGTTCGGACGGCGGATTGAGTTATGGTGAGTCGATCGACCTGGCCCTGCAACTGGAGCGGCTGGCGAGCCGCATCGAGCGCCAGATGCGCGATCAACAGATTGCCCTGCCCAATATCGACAATCGCCTCCATGCATTGGAGATGCAGATTGCGGCGGCGCTGGTATCGGGGCGGCTGACCTCGCAGGAAGCACAAACGCTGCGAGTCGGGCTGGATGAGGTGATAACTCTGGCGTCGCGCTACAAGCAGAGCGGCGGCGGATTAAGTTATGCAGAGACGGTCGCTCTCACGGGTGATATCGATCGTCTCAGCCGCGACATTCAGCGTTCACTGCAGAGCAAGCAGTCGACCGGCGAAGATCTGGACAGCCGCCAGGCAAATCTGGAGAAACGTATAAATGATGGGCTGAAGTCGCGGCGCATCAACATCGCCACTGCTCGCGACCTTCTAAGCGATCTCGATCGTGTTGCGGAGAGCGAAGCCTCTTTTCGCATTTCGGATGAGGGCATCGATTATATGGAAGCCTTGACCCTCTCCCTCGACCTCGATCGGGTGCAGACGAAAATCGATCGAGCGCTGGTTGGCGCCTCCAACTTGCCTGCCGGCGGACCCGGCATAGACGCCCGCAAGTCACATCTGTCCCGCAGGTTGCGTACCGGTATCGAGACGGGACGAATCTCGGCCCGCGAGGCAGCCAGTCTGGATGCGGAATTGAAGCGGATCGACCGCCTGCAAGCCTCCTACCTGGCTAAGGGCAAGCTCACCTCGGCGGACATTTCGTCTCTTTCGGCGGAGCTGGATCGTTTGAGCGCCAGGATTGAGCAACAGTTCGTCTACCGGACTGCAAGATAAAATATACTGACATCTCTCTCGACGCGAAAATTCTGTAAATGCTGCGCCTGCTTAGAATGCAGGCTATGAGAGACGTGCGGACGGCAAAAATTTGCGCCGAATCGTGCTTTTTTTTCTTCCGTATCCCGCATAGAATAAGGATGATCACAAAACCGTCACTTTTGTCGCCGGGGTGCTTGAAAACCCCAAAAATATGGATCCCCTTGCAACGGTTTCAGCGAGATGCACAAAGAATTGAGAGAAAAACCTGCCGATGCCGATCCGCTCCTCGCCGGTGTAAGCCGTGCGATTCAAGAGCGTCGGGAAGAAATCGGACTTTCGCAAGAAGAGGTCGCCCACAGAGCGGGGCTGCACCGTACCTATATAAGTGATATCGAACGCGGCGCGCGTAACCCATCGTTGAAAACGCTGTCTCGCCTGTCAGAGGCGCTTGAAGTGCCCACTTCAACCTTGATCAGACGTGGCGAAGACCGCATGCCTACGGTTCTGCGTCCGGCAGCTGCTGCACAGGCGTCTGCCGCTCCGGCTCCACAACTCAGCGATGCCGGTTAAGTTTCAACCTTGACGCTGAACTCGACGTTCTTCTTCAGGTACTGAACGACCTGGCGCCACGCCTGCGCCCGGTGTGACAGCTTGTTTTTCTCGTCCGGACTCAGTTCGGCCGCGGTTACCTGACGATTGTTGGGCAGAAAGATCGGGTCGTAGCCGAAGCCGTTTTCGCCGCGTGCCTGCATGGCGATCGTGCCTTCCCAGGCTCTTATCGACGAATAAGCAACTTCGCCGTCCGGTGTGCACACAACCATGGCGCACATGAAAGCGGCTTGTCGCTTGCTCTCCGGCACACCTTGAAGTTCTTCGAGAATCTTGTTGGAGCGGTCGGCATCGGTGCCTTCTATATAGCGTGCCGACTTGATGCCGGGACGTCCGTTCAGTGCTTCAATGATCAGTCCCGAGTCGTCGGCGACGGAGGTCATGCCCGACGCCAGTGCGGCAGCTTTGGCTTTGATGCGGGCGTTTTCGACGAAGGTGGTGCCGGTTTCTTTCGGGTTGAAACCGTCCGGTGCCAGCTGTAATTCCAACCAGGGTTCCTCGCCGGCCAGCTCGGAAAACTCGCGCAGCTTGTTCTGATTGTTGGTGGCGATGACGACTCTCATTCGCGCGATTTTGAGTTGAACCTCTTGGCGCCGCCTTTGGGAAGCTCAGCCACATTGTTGCGTGCCGCTCTGGTGGCTGTTCGCTTGCGATGATTCTGCCGCTGCACGTGCAGCACATCGCTTATTTGTCCGATCACATTCGAGATGTGGTTCAGGTGATTGATGTCTTTGACGTCGAGAATCAAATGAATGGTGGCGGTGCGCTGCTGTGGATGGGTCTCCACGCGCAGGTCGCTCAAGTTGACGTTGTTGTCGGAGACTTTTTTCAAGATATCACTGGCGATACCAACGCGATCGAGGCATTCCACTTGCAGGTAAGCCGGGTAGTTGCTGCCCTGCTCTTTCGACCAGTCAAGTTCCATCTGCCGGTCTTTCTCGACCCGCAGGAGATTGACGCAGTCGTCGCGGTGGACGGCGATGCCGGAGCCGCGTGTGACAACGCCGAGAATCGCTTCGCCTGGCACCGGCGAGCAGCACTGAGCCAGATGGTGCAGCAAACCGCTCAGGCTGGAGACATTGCTTTGCTTGCGTTGTTCCGCCGGCAGCGGGGAGAAACTGACTTCTTTCTTCTTATCTGCCTGTTCTTGCTCGCGAATGCGGTTGGCAATTTGCGAAATGGACAGATCGCCGTAGCCGAGCGCCGCCAGAATGTCATCCGGATCGCTGATATTCAGCTTGCGGCCGGCTTCTCTGAACTTGTCGGAACGCAGCAGATCGTCAAAACCGGCTTTGCCGAATTCAGCTTCCAGCATTGACCGGCCCTGCTGAATGTGTTCTTCACGGTGGTGTTTCTTGAACCACTGACGAATGCGACTCTTGGCTGAATGGGTCTTGGCGATGTTGAGCCAGTCCAGACGCGGGTGAGCGTTTTTGGAGGTGATGATTTCGACAATGTCGCCGTTTTTCAAAGACGTGGTCAGCGGCACGATGCGGTCGTTGACGCGGGCTCCGGTGCAATGATTGCCCACTTCGGTGTGGACGCGATAAGCGAAATCGATGGGAGTCGATGTGGTCGGCAAATCGAATACATCGCCGGCCGGACTGAATACGAACACCTCGTCCTGGAAGAGGTCCATCTTCACCGTGTCGAGGTATTCACGCGCATCTTTGAGGTCTGCCTGCCATTCGACGAGTTGGCGCAGCCAGCCCAGTTTTCTTTCCGATTGCGAATCGGAAATCACAGAAGAGCCTGATTCTTTGTATTTCCAGTGCGCGGCGATACCGTACTCGGCCACGTGGTGCATGCGTCGCGTACGAATTTGAATTTCGATCGGTTTACCGGAAGGTCCCATGATTGCCGTGTGCAGCGATTGATAGCTGTTCGGCTTGGGCATGGCGATGTAGTCTTTGAAGCGTCCGGGAATCGGGCGGAACACAGAGTGCACCATGCCCATCACTTCGTAGCACTTCTGCGTGTCGGGATCCGACGCTAGTTCGCAGTAGTTTTTGTCCTCGTCGCTGTCGATAATGACGCGTACAGCCAGAAGATCGTAGAGTTCTTCATAGACTTTCGCCTGCGTCTTCATCTTTTTCCAGATGCCGAACAGGTGTTTCGGGCGGCCGAAAATTTCCGCCCGGATGTTCTTCGCTTCCAGCTCGGTGTGCAGTTTCTCAACTACTTCATTGATCAATGCTTCGCGATCAGTGCGTGTGTGCGCCACCAATTCTTCGATGTTGGTGAATTCATCGGGATGCAGATAGCGCAGACTGAGATCTTCCAGTTCCCACTTGATGCGTCCCAAACCGAATCGGTTGGCCAGCGGCGCGTAAATCTCCAGAGTCTCCTGGGCGATCTCGGCTTGCTTGGTCGGTTTCATGTAATCGAGCGTGCGCATGTTGTGCAGGCGATCGCAAAGTTTAACCAGCACGACTCTGACGTCTTCAGCGATAGCCACGATCAGCTTGCGGAAGTTTTCCGCCTGCCGCTCTTCCTTTGATGAGAAACTGAATTTGCCCAGTTTCGTCACGCCTTCGACGATCTTGCGAATCTCGGCGCCGAAGTGCTGCTCCATCTCTTTGGCCTTGACGTCGCAGTCTTCCAGAACATCGTGCAAAAGTCCGGAGGCGATGGTGGCGACGTCGGCGTTCAACTCGGCAAGCAGCGTCGCCACTTCGGTCGGGTGAATGATGTACGGATCGTCGGACTTGCGCATTTGCCCGTCGTGACATTTGAAGGCAAACTCGTAAGCACTACGGATGGTATCAATGTCTTCCTGGCTGCGATTGAGCTTGCGCAGCACTTCGAAAAGCGGTTCGCCGATAGTTTCCAGCGATTTCTGTTTTTCGGGTGAGAGAACCATTTCCCATTTCGGCGTCTTACACTGAGCGCTGTCTTTGTCGGCAGCCGTCGGATGCTCAGTAGACGAGGGCGCCAACTGGGGTGGCGTTATGGCTGGTTGTGCGGAGTCAGGTTTGGGCTTCGCTTTGGCCATCGACTGGCAGTGCCTTTCGGTCCTGGGAAATGCATATGTCTCAAGAAAACGCAGTACCTTCGCCCGGGTCGCTCGCTAAGCTGTCGAGAGAAGATCCACGAAATTTAATGAAGATTATACATTTGGCCCCGTCCAACTCCAATAAGAAGTTGCGGGATTGAAACACGGCGCTAGTGCGGCGGTTGCGTATTGAATGCGTTGCCGAACGGATTGCCCTGCGGGCCCCAGTAGTCGCGCGGTCCAGGCTCGCTCTGGGGCACGGTTACAGGCAATGTGCTGGGCGAGGTCTGGGCGTAATAGCTGCCCGAAGCGGTCGAGTCGACCGTGGAAGGGGCGTAGTAGTTGCCCGATGGCTTGCTGGGCTGTAGCTGATACACGGCCGGGCGTCCCATGTTTCCCATGTCGTACATGTTGTTGGCAGGGCGCCAGGCATTGCCGAAACTGGCACCGCCGCCGCCTGGAAACGGGCTCCAGCCGCCATATCCACCCATGGAAGAAACGCCCGGAACGCTCGGGATGCCGCCGAAGCCGCCCAGTGGCGAGCCGCCGGTGAAACCGCGAAGCAGCGATGACAATCCCAGGGATGGCATACCGCCGCCCAGGGCGCCCAGAGACCAACCCGGCTGTCCCAGTCCCGGCATCTGTTGCCCGGAGCCGCCGTACCAGGCGCCGGCCTGTCGGGGATTAAAACTGAAATCGCCCGGCTGGGGGTTGCTGTAAAGCTCGAGTGGGCGCTGATAAACAGGCGGCATGAAAGTCTGGGGCACCACAATCGTGCCCGACTGCCCGCCTGCCTGCCCGTAGTAGTTGCCACTGTAGTCGCCGGTCACCGCTGCTCCTGAGGGAGCCGACAAACCTCGGTCTGCGGCACCCGCTTTTTGTTCGCTCTTTACGAAACGCTCCCAGATCTGCTGGTCGCGCGCATCGGCTCCGACCGGGGCGCCGTCGTCCGCATGCACGGGGGCGACCGCCGATAATGCGGTCAACGAAAAAAGTAGGGCGAGTGGCGATCTGACTCTCACGCTCATTCCTCCTCAGACCTGCCCGGGCACTATTTTCATATGCCCGGTTTGGTCTATTTTGCGGTCGAGGCTTTGGCGCCTGCCTTCACTTCGGTTTGCTGGCGACTGCCCTCATAGACCGGCGTCAGCCACTTCGAGTATTTGGGCACCTTGCCTTTGCAGATATCCAGATACATGTCGGTGATCTTGGTCGAAACCTCACCGGCTTTGCCTGTGCCGACCGGGCGCTTATCGACTTCGACAATCGGTGCGATTTGCGCGCCGGTGCCGCAGAAGAAAAGCTCATCGGCGGTGTAGAGCTCGCTGCGATCGACGGTGCGTGTCACCGTTTTCAGCCCCAACTCTGCTTCAGCAAACTCCATGATCGAAGCCCGCGTGATGCCTTCCAGAATATTCTCGGAAATGGGCGTTGTGATCAGATGTCCGCGCTTGACCATAAACAGATTCATCGCGCTGCCTTCCGAGACATGTCCGTTTTCGGACAGCACGATGCACTCGTCAAAGCCGGCGAGAATGGCATCGGTTTTGGCAAGCGCAGTGTTGGCATACGCGCCGACAATTTTTGCGCGCGCCGGAATCGCGTTGTCTTCAACGCGGCGCCAACTCGAAACCTGTACTTTCAATCCACCGGCACCATGGAAGTAATCGCCGAAACCGACGGTGAACATGCAGAACTCAGTGGGGTTATTTTCCAGGCTGGGTCCGATGCGAACTCCCGCTTTGTAAGCCGCTGGACGTATGTAGGTGTCACCGGTGGGTGCATTCTTGCGCAGCAGTTCGACGGTCAGACGACACAACTCGTCGACCGAATATTTGACTTCCAGATGCATGATTTTCATGCTGTCCATCATGCGCTCGAAGTGTTCGCGCAGGCGGAATACGTACATCTCTTCGTGTTCTTTGTTGTAGTAACCGCGAATGCCTTCAAAGACAGCGGTGCCATACATGAACGCGCTGCACATGATGTTGACGTTCGCTTCTTCCAGGGGCACGAAGTTGCCTTTGAAAAAGGCGTAGTGTTTGGCTTGCGTCAAGACCTGGTCTCCTCTGCGGGTTTAGGGGTGATTAGTCGGATAGCTGTTCGCGGCAAAACTTGATGCGGTCAGAGACCGAATTGCGCTTTGTGGAGGTGGGCACAATCTGCAAATACTTTTCGAAGTTGTCTGCGGCCTGCGCATACTCCTTATCGATTTGCTGGATGGAAGCCAGCTCGTAATACGCTTCTCCACCACCTGGATCAAGTTGAATCGAGCGCTGGAATTCGCCCTTTGCTTCGCCGGTTTTGCCTTTCTTTTTGAGAGCCATGCCCAGGCAGATGTGAGGCGGACCGGCTTCTGGATTTTTGCCGATGATCTCGCTCAGAATGGCGATCGCTTTATCGGGATCACCGCGCTCGATCCAGTCGTACGAAGGCTTCAACTTGCTATCCCAGTCAATCACTTTCGATTTCTTGGCGACGGCTGTCGAAGAGGAAAGAGCGAGAATGACGAGCAGGGTAAACAGGACTCTGGCGAATTTCAGCATTGGTTCTCCTGTCTGACTTGGAAAAAACCGGGGCGACTTGCGCCGCCCCTTTTGTTTGAGTTTCCTATTACTTGGCGCCGCCGTTCAGGATGACGGCCGACACATCTGTGGTCACCTTCTTCACGGTATCACCGACCACGGCGCTGCCTTTGGTGAGAGTGCCGGTCGACATGTCAGGCTCGGCGGAATCGATATGAATGATGGCGACAGTGTTGGTGAGCGTTTTCAAAACGCGTCCCGAAGCAGGATCCTTGACGGTCTTGTAAGCGCGTTCGACCTGGTAGTTATCGCCGGCCACTACGCCGTTTTTCTTGCCGACGTTGAGAATGACCGTTCTGCCAGTGACGTCGGCTATCTTGCCTTCGACGTTTTGCGCGGCCAGCGACTGGTTGTCCGGGACTTTGGTGGAAGCGGCAACGAACTGGTCGGCGATGGCTTTTACGGCTTGCATGGTAGCCTCGCCGGCGATCGACGTGGCGAAGCCCGACATGTCATCACCGCTGGAGACACCCATGAAGGAACCGCCGCCGCTGCTGCGGGTGGATTCGCCGCTGCCCTGTCCGGCAGCCAGTACTTCCATGGTGTTGACGTCGATCATGCGAGCATCGACGGTGACATGGCAGCGACCTTTCGACTTGCGGCTGCTGAAGCCGCCGCCCAAGAAGCCGCCGACATAAGGGATATAGCCGGTTGGCAGACCGCTGACGCCAACGTTTTTGCTCTGGTTTTCGAAGCCGAATTGTGTGATCGTGCCGGTAATCATGGCGTCCACGCCCAGGATTTTACCGATCTTGGCGGCGGTTGTCGGGTCGCAGCGATCGCTGGTCGACAGATTTTGCTCCTTCAGTACGGCGTCAAGCATCTGTCTGTCCACGATCGAGTAGGTTCCGTCATTGACGAGCAAGGTCACCAGCGAGCTGGTTACACCTTTGCTGACGTCGGCGGTGCTGACTTCGGTACTGACGCTGCCCACTTCAAAGGGCATGACAGCGACGCGCCGCTTCGAACCTGCCAAAGCCGGCGAATTCAGCAAGAGTCCTGCCACCATCAGTAGCGCCATCAACAAGGCACTGCTTTTGCGCACTTTCATGTCTCTCTCCTCAAATATTTCTCAGCTTTAATTCAAGTCTTGAGTAGCTCATATTGTATCCACAATGCGAGCCCACCGGGCCGTTCACTACTTGCCGTTAAGCAACGACTTTTCCATCTGCAGAGCCTTCTGTTCGGCGGTATTGGCTTTTTGCTTGGCTTCTATCGCCTGAATCTTCGCTTGGTTTAATGATCCCTGCGAGGTGGTCCGCGGCTTGGGAGCTGGGCGCCTGCCGCCTCCGCGGGCGCGCAGCTCGGAAATCACCCGGCGAGCGCGGCGATACTGAGGAGAATCCGGCGAAATCTCGTTGAGTATGGCAATGGCCTCCGCAACACGACCGGAGCCAGCCAATTTGTATGCATCCACGACCTTCTGTCGGGTAGCCATCTCGATTTGCACTGCCATCATAATTTTGGGTGTGGCGCGGTCGACCAGAGCCGAAATGACCTCGCGGATGGCGCGATCTATGAGCACGCGATTCACGCCCTGTCCCGGCGAGACTGCAAAGTCCTGTTTGTTGACCATTGTGGAGACCGTGTCTACTACGTGTCCGTCAGTGGTCTTGATGGTCACCGTGCCGTTGACTCGCACTGCCATTTGCTGGAAATCGGTTTTGTCGAGGATGTTGCAAATAACGTACCAGTCCGGATTGACCGTTGAGAGGGCGATGCTGGGATCGCCGCTGAGACGACCGTTGATGCCGTCCACAACCTCTTGTTCCATGCCGCTGCCGCCACCGGGAACGACGGCGATGCGCACCGTCGGCATCTGGGCGGACACCGGGCGTGTCCATTCCCAACTCGATACCATGACAAGGGCAGCCAGCGCCAGGGCTACAACGATTACTCTGCGCACGTTCAAAACCTCCAGGATGTGCAGTCTCCGCAGCTCTATTCGCTACGAGACAACTGAGAAACAAGGCTCCTATGCAAAGGTACATTCTGCACCTTTTGCCGATTTCCGGCATTAGAGGGGTCTAGAAACTTATTGAACTTCGCAATTGGGCAAAGCCGTCTTCAGGCGCTGCATGCCTGCCGCCGAAATCAGGGAGTTGGAGACCAAAAGTTCGGTCAGCTGTTGCATGGTGCAGAGCACCGGCACCGCCTGATCGTTGACAGGTGTGCCGGAAAGCTCGATGGTATGCAGGTTTTGCAGTTGCCGTAAATGTCCGAGGGTGGTCCCCTGAATCTGGGTGTTGGCCGCCCGCAACCAGCGCAAGTTTTTCAGTCGTGACAGATAGACGACCCCGGCATCAGTCACCTGGGTGCCGTCTACATCGAGCACCTGCATGGAGTCTATGCAGCACACCTGGGCCAGTGAAGCGTCACCAATGGCGGTGCCTTCCAGATCGAGAATCTTGAGGCCCTTGAGCAGGCACAGATTGGAGATGGCCGTGTCACCAATTGCGGTGCGTTCCAGATCGAGCAATTCCAGGCTGTGGGACGCTCGCAAGTGATCCAGACAGTTGTCTCCGGCGCCGCTGCCGGCCAGAATCAGGCGCGCCAATCTCGGAAACTTGCTCAAGATCGTCAAACTGGCGTCCACGTCGCCCGGTTGTCCGGGCACCCAGGCTACCTCATCGCCCTTGCCGAACTTCATGACCTTGTGTGGTTTTATCTGACCCAGATCCAGTTCGTGCAGGTTTTGCAGACTGGTCAGATACGCCAGGTCGGCTATATTGACCCGCTGTGCGTAGAGAGAGAAGGTGTGAATATTGGCGGGGTCGATCTCTTGTATCCAACCCAGGTTGACGGCGCCGTCGGCATTAACCGAGAGCTTCACCTGGGCGTCGTCATTGATCGAAACCACCTTGGTAGCCTGCCCGATATAGGTTGGCATACCGCCGTTCAGCGAAAAGAGTTCGCCGACCGAATAGTTCTCTGGAAACGACAGCGTGCGTGTCATTGCACCAGTTTAGCAGCTATCGAGTCACGAATTTTTCACAACTGATCAGTTATATTCTGCCTGCCCTACTCACTATCTACGCGTATCCTCAGACTGGCGGCAAACGGTCGGCGCGCGTCAGATATGTCTGGTTCGGGCGGAGGCGCGATGAGTTGCCAGACGAAAAGAGCACAACCCGCACACGAACCGAAGTTTGTCGAATTCGCGCCGCTGCCTGATGTGAATCTGTCACATCCCGGCCGACGAGGAGTTCATATCGAGGTCATGCAGTACCGATGGCTTGACCAGAGTCGTCCAACCATTGTCGTTTTCGATAAATTCTCCTTCCCTGTATTTGAACTGCCGGCTGAAGATGCCATCGTCAGCCATGGACGGATCAGCGCCGACGCGGCGGAACGAAACGGCTATAACGTGATCCGCGTTGCCGAACTGAGCCCAGGTCCGCTCTTGCATCTGGAACTGGCTCTGCCTGAATTGATCTCATTTATAGATGACCAGACAGTGCCAGTCGGACGTGGCGACGTAGTCAACATCAGTGCTGTGAAATCCGTTCCATTTGCCGGTGCCGGCAAATTGTTGAAGCTGAATTTGACGGCCGAAAACGTCAAGGACATGGTGCCGCAGATTCTCGAGCGTCTGGAGCAGTTGCATCAAGATACGAAACAGCCGCGTGCGGTGCGCGAGTTCGCCCGCCGGCAGCTGGCATCAAATAGAGCTGTGCAACGCCTTTGCGCCACCCAAGTCGAAGTGGTGGTTGCCGGTGGTAATGACGGCCCGGACTGGTTCAATATCGCCCTCCTGACTGCCACCACTCAACTGTCGGCGCGCGATGCATCCGGTGCGATCGCGCCGTGGAGTGCCAACAATTCCCTGACGACGCCGGCTGACGGCGATTTTGAAATCCTTATGGAGCCTCACTCCTCGTTGATTCAGACGCGAGGAGTTTCGTTGTGAGTTTTCGCGGCGATGGTGGTAGTGAATCTGGTGGCGACCGGGCGGCCACATTCGATCCGCTTGTGCCGGCGCAAGCCAAAATGGTTAACGAGTATCTGGACTTTCTGGCCGCCCAGTCCAACGCCGGCGCCTGGCAATACCAAACTCAGACTGCCGATCTCTGGGGCAGCGACTCACTCTGGCAGATTGGTGACGCTCACCAATCTCAGCAGCAAAGAGGCGTGCGAGTCGATAATTTCGATCAGGAAGAAACAGAAAAACAGCGTCATCACAACGAAAATACCTCACTGGCTTTCTTCGATCCGGTAACCAAAGAACTGGACGCGAAAAAACCGACTTTGTTGGTTTTCGACAACTTCGGCGGGCGCCGCCAATCCTCTGGATTGCCTCCCGCCGCTGGTGAAGCAGTTTCTGTACGCGGCGATGTCAGCGCCGAGGAAGCAGAAAAACAAGGATTCAATGTCGTTCGCGTTGGGTCTACGCAAGACACTCCGGCTCTGGACAGGACGCTGCCTGAACTTGCAGACAAAATCGAGACGGGCGACCTGGCGCTCGGCAAGGGCGACATCGTCAACATCAACGCCGAATCGAATATCTCGTATAAAAGCGCCGGCGACCTACTTGGTCTGAGCATAACGGCCGACAATGTCAAAGATATGGTTCCCGATATGCTGCATCGCATGCGGGAATTGTCTGAGGATCCAAGGCAGGATGCCGCGACTCGTACCTGGCTGAAGCAGATGCTTGCCGTTAATGATGCGGCAAAACGCATCGCCGACAAAGGAATAGAGGTAGTAGCGTCAGCGGGCAGCGACGGACCGGACAAATTCAACATTGCCGCTCTGACCGCCACCACCCAGCTGGCCTCCCGCACCGAGACAGGCGAATTATCTGCCTTTAGCGCCGACAATTCACTGGTGAGCGCCGAGCAAGAAAGCCAAGGACAACGTAGACAAGAAAGCCGACAAGAAAATATTCCGACGCGGTCCGAGTCTGTTAGTGATCCGCTGGCTCGTCCCTATATGCAGGAGCAATACGTTATGGGTTGGACACGCGGCACATCGTTTGCCAATGTCGACTACTTCGGCAAAAATTTTGAGCGTTTGAGACTTTTGAAGAACTCTGCTTGATCGGCGGCTGGTCTTGTATATTGATATATGCAGCCACAGCGGAGCTATCACATCGAATCAGATGCAAGATGAAGCCCTAGAGCGCGCAATGTCATTCTGGCAGGACCAGGACTGGTCGCATGCGGTGCGAGAATTCAGTAAAGTACTGGAGTCCGAACCACAACATGTGGAAGCTCTCCGCTATCGTGGTCTCGCTCAATATGAACTCGAACAGTACGAGAGCGCCCTTGAGGACTTCGATCGCTGGGCGGCTGTCGAGCCGGATGTAGCCGAAGTTTACTACTACAAGGCACTTGTTTATCACCAGCTTGGACGGTACGAGAAAGCGCTCACCGAGAGCGACCACGCTCTTGAGCTTGACGATCTGCTGTGCGAAGCGCAGTACAACAAAGGTCTGGCGTATTACGAACTGGGAGACTACGAGCGCGCCATCGCCTGCTACAACCGCGCTATCGAAATGGATCCCAATTTCGGCATCGCTTTCAATACACGCGGCATGGTTTACTTCGAGTTAGGCAACGATGCCCAGGCGATTGAAAACTTTTCTACCGGCATCGAACGGTGCCCGCATCTCTACGAAAACTACCACATGCGAGGCATCGTGTTTTTGCATGCCGGCGAGTCGGAAAAGGCTCTGTCTGATTTCGATACCGCGCTAACCTACTTGCTGCACGATTACAGCAATCCTATTTATGGCGATGTACTCCAGGACAGGGGACTGGCTTACCTGCAAATCGGAGCTTACACTGCGGCGATTGAGAATTTCACCGAAGCTCTGAAGTTCTGGCAGAAATCAGAGGACGCCACGGTCTTCAACGATCGCGGCACCGCTCATTACGGATTGCGCCAGTACGACGAAGCCCTGGAAGATTACAGTCGGGCGATCGAATACGATGCCGAACTGACCGATGCTTTCTACAATCGCGGTGCCACCTTTGTTGAAATTTTGGAATACGATGCGGCGGTGCAGGACCTGAGCGAAGCGATTCGGCTAGACCCTTGTTATTACGAAGCGTTCGTAAAACGAGGTGATGCACACACGCGCCTTTTCGAATTCAGTAAAGCCATTCGCGATTACAAGGAAGCAGTTCGCTTGCAGCCCGAAGATGCGCTTACAATGCATCGCCTGGGGATAGTCTACGCCAAGACCGAACAGGAAGAACGTGCCATCACGGTTCTCGAACAGGCACGCGAGCTGTATGTAAAAGCCAATCGTGATTGCGAACAGATAGATCGCGATCTGGAAAAATTGCGTTCGAGCACCTGAGCCTTCCTTTGTGAAAATCAACACTTCTGTTGATTTTTACAAAGGAAGATCGGGACCACTCAAGGCATGTACTCCACTTGCGCCGGTGCGAATGCGTTGCCATTGCCCTTCGCAATTTTGCGCAATGTCATGGCGAAGTGGTGCAGTTTTTCCCTTGTGTCCTTGTCATGCCAGCGCGCCTCGAATTCCTGGACCGGAATATAGGTGTAATGTCCCAGAGTTGATGGATCCATGAAATAGATGTTGTTGGCGTCATAGCCGATTGCCACAACATAGTGGCCGTCTTCCCAGTCTTTGCTGTAATCGATTGTCGCTTTCTCTGACCAGGCCTGAATGAGTACGATCACCGGCTGTTTTTGATCTAGAAGTTCTTCCAGCTTTCTGATGGTGGCATCTTTATAAACAGTGACCTCAAATCCTTTTTGGGTCGCAAATTTTTCGATGGCCTCGTAGCGTGTCCCAATTCTGTTGTTGCTTTTGAGCGGACCAGACAGTTGGGATTCGTTGAAGTCTTCCCCGAAAAAACCTAGTACCCCTTGCAGTGCAGCGGCACCGCAGGTGTAATCGGTTGCTTGCCGGCAGAGCGGAACCAGGACAGCCCCTGCCGGTAGACCGCTCAATGCCGCCGGTTTGCTTGCCATTGGCCGATTGTGCGCACCAGCCGCTGTGTTATCCGCCTCTGAATGTCCGACCGAAGTAGCTGCCGTGACGGCACCAGCTATGGTGACAGTGAGGACAGTTGTGCTGAGTCCCAGAGGGATTGAACGATTGACGACGTGCATTTGCAGTTGTTCTCAAGTGGTAATAGCGTCCATGGCTTGATTGGCCAGCTTGTCGGCTTCCTTGTTCATCTCGCGACGAACATGAATGATCGAGAACAGGTCGAAACGTTTACTTAAGACCTGGGCCTGTTGAAACAGCGGCAACAAGCCCTCGTTCTTCACTTTGTAGAGCCCCTTCATTTGTTTGACGGCCAGTTCGGAATCCATGCGCACCTGGATTTTTTTAAAGCCCAGTTCCAGCGCTTTCTCCAGTATGCGGATGAGGGCGGTATACTCCGCCACGTTGTTGGTGGCAACTCCAATCGCCTCGCTGATCTCAGCGACCGTCACCCCGTCTCTTTGCAGCAAAGCGCCGATACCTGCCGGTCCGGGATTGCCGCGTGAGCCGCCGTCGGCATAAGCGACGACGACGGCATCCTCTATATTAGATGCGCTGCAGGCCACGGCGCGTCTCCAGTTATTTCGCGACCAGTTCTTTGACGCGTGCAAATGCCTTGCCGATGGCATTTGGATCGCTGCCGCCGGCTTGCGCCAGTTCCGGCTTGCCACCACCTTTGCCGCCCATTTGCTGGGCCGCTTCTTTAACTAGATTGCCGGCGTTCAATCCGCGCTTCACCAGTGCATCGGAAACACCGGATGCGATCGAGACCTTGTCAGCCGCCGTTGCCGTGGCTATCACCGCTACGATGTCGTCACTGGAACGGCGCAAGTGATCGGCCAGTGCCTTCAAAGCATCGGGGCTGACATCGGGCACTGTGCCTGTGATCAGCCGCACGCCGTCGACAGCCTCAGCCTTGGCCAAAAGCGAGCTTGCCTGAGCGATTGCCAGTTTTTCTTCCAGCTCTTTGATCTGTTTATCGCGCGATTTCAATTGATCGACCCAGCGATCTATTTGTGTCACCAGTTCAGCCGGTTTTGTTTTTGCCTTCTCCGAAGCCTGCGACAAAAGTTGCAGGTTGCGCGTGATGTAATCCCAGGCTCTGGGTCCGGACAGTGCTTCCACACGGCGCACACCGGAGGCGATACTGCCTTCGGTGATGATCTTCACAGGACCGATTTCACCCAGGGTAGAAACGTGAGTGCCGCCGCAGAACTCCAGCGAAACGTCGCCCATGGATAGGACGCGCACGCGATCACCATACTTCTCGCCGAACATGGCGATAGCTCCGGTTTGCTTCGCTTCATCCAGACTCATCTCTTTCGTGACCACCGGATAGTTCTGCCGGATCCACTCATTGATCATGCCTTCCACTTGCATGATCTCCGCTGGTGTCATCTGGCGCTCGAAGGTGAAGTCGAAGCGCATGGTATCAGGCCCGACCTGCGAGCCCGCCTGCACGACATTTTTACCGAGCAACTCCCGAACTGCCGAATGGAACAGGTGGGCGGTGCTGTGGTGAATCTTGGTTTGCTGACGTCGTTCAGCATCGACCATGGCGCGCACACGGTTGTCCGGCTCGAGTATGCCGCTGATTGCTCGCACTTTGTGTACGTGCAGACCTTCGTGTTTCTTCGTATCAAGCACCTGCAATCGAGCATCATCACTTTCAAGCAGTCCCTGGTCGCCGACCTGTCCGCCGGACTCGGCGTAGAAAGGAGTCTGGTCGAGCACGATTTCGACTTCCTGTCCTTCCTCGATGTGATCGACGACTTTGCCGTCCTGCAAAATTGCCAGGACTTGACCGTCGCCGGTGGTTTCGCTGTAGCCGGTGAATTTTGTCTGACCGTGATCTTGAAGAACACGACCGAGCCCTTCTTCGCCGGTGATGATCACATTGAACTTATTGACTGAAGAAACTTTTTCGTGTTCTTCGCGAGCTCTGGCAAAGCCTTCCAGATCGACTGTCTTACCGCGTTCTACCGCGATTTCTTGCGTTAACTCTAAGGGGAAGCCGTAGGTGGCGTAGAGATTGAATGCTTCTCCGCCCGGAATCACCTTCTCATCTTTTTCGAGCAGACCGTTCAAGAGCAGCATGCCGCGATCGATAGTTTTCGCGAAACGCTCTTCTTCTTTGCGCAGCACATCGACAATGATGTCCTGATTTTTCTTCAATTCAGGATAATGCTGACCGTAGTTTTCGACGACGGTCGGCACCAGCTTATAGACGAACGGCTCGTTGATGCCCAGCAGTCGTCCAAATCGTGCCGCCCGGCGAGTGATGAAACGCAGCACGTAGCCGCGTCCCAGGTTGCTCGTGCGCACGCCGTCGGCGATCAGGAAAGTGACGGCGCGCGTGTGGTCGGCGATAATCTTCAAAGACAGATCGCTTTCCGGTCCGGCACCATATTTGACACCAGCCTGTTGGGAGACTATCTCGATGATCGGATAGAGCAGGTCGGTTTCAAAGGAATTTTTCTTGTTCTGGAGAATGATTGCCAGACGTTCCAGACCGGCGCCCGTGTCGACGTTTTTCTTGGCCAGCGGCGTGAAGCTGCCGTGTTCGTCTTTGAAGAGTTCCATGAACACGAGGTTCCAGAACTCCAGATAACGGTCGCAATCGCAGATGCCGATGCCGCACTTTGTGGCGTCGGCACTGCAGCCGTATTCGGCGCCGCGATCGTAATAAAGTTCGCTGCAGGGTCCGCAGGGACCAGTGGGACCGGGTGGTCCCCAGAAGTTGTCTTTGCGAGACATGCGGATGATGCGCTCGGGTGGCAGTCCGACCTTCTTGTTCCAGATGTCGAAGGCTTCTTCATCGGGTCCGTTCAACTCGTCGCCTTTAAAGATGGTGACGGAGATGCGGTCTGCTTCCAGTCCCAGGTCTTTCGTAACGAATTCCCATGCCCAGGGAATCACTTCATTCTTGAAGTAGTCGCCGAAGGAGAAGTTGCCCAGCATCTCGAAGAAACTGTGGTGTCTGGCCGTGCGTCCGATGTTTTCGATATCGGAGTCTTTGCCGCCGGCGCGGCAGACCTTCTGGCATGTCACCGCACGTGGTGGATCGGTGGGCGCCGCCTGACCCAGAAAAATCGGCACGAATGGAACCATCCCGGCGGATGTCAAAAGCAGGGTCGGATTGTCAGGGATCAAACTGGCGCTGGGCAAGTAAAGATGCCCGCGCTTGTCCCTGAAATATGAAATGAATTTGTCGCGAATTTCCGACCCAGAAAGAGCCATGTAAAACCCCCAGGATGCAGTCCAGATCATCAAAGTATAGCAGTTGCATAGCGATCTTCTGGAAACGGCAGAGCCGATCTGGTACGCTTGCGGTCCGCCCAAGCCCCCAGAGAAATTCTCCGGATTCCGCAACAAGACTCAACAATGCGCTGATGAAGCTGAGCAAAGTCCTGGTTCTCTTCAAAAAGTCCACCTTCCAGCTGCAAGCGTTGGAGCACCGCGAGCCGCATTTTTTGCGCCTGCTGGAGCAGGGGCACACGTCGGTTTCCAAAGTCCAGAAAGCTCACGACGAACACCTTGAAACGCTGGAAGCCGTCATCGGCGAACTTAACGCCCGCAACATCCAGTTTGAGCAGATGGCCAGAGCCGACCTCAAGTGGCAAGTGGACGACGTCGACCTGGTGATCTCGGTCGGCGGGGACGGTACCTTTCTCGATGCTTCGCACTCGGTGCGCAAAATCCCGCTTCTAGGCGTCAACTCGGCTCGTTCCTCAAGTTTCGGGCACTTTTGCATCGGCCATGAAGGCAACATCAAAGAGATACTCAACCGCATCGAGAGCGATGACCTGCGCCCCGAGCGTCTCTTGCGCCTGGAGCTGTCGATCAACGGTCAGCACATACCGGAGCTGGTGCTTAACGAAGTTTTGGTCGCGCACTCGTGCCCGGCGGGCACCAGTCGCTATGTGTTGGAGATTGGCGGCGAAAAAGAGGAGCAGCGATCTTCCGGAATTCTAATTGGTACACCTTCCGGTTCCACTGGTACGCTCAAGTCAGCTGGAGGCGAGATATTGGGTATCACCGAGCACCGCTATCAATACATAGTGCGCGAGCCCTGGACACGTCCCGGGCAGTCGTTCAAGTTAACCAGCGGACTTTTGCATCGGGAACAAAATATGACTGTACTCTCGATGATGCGCACCGGTGCGCTCTACATCGACGGACAGCACATCGATTACAGCTTGAGCCACGGTGATGAGCTGAAGGTGGATGCTGCCCGCGACGATCTGCTCTGTTTTGTAGATCCGCACGTCAATGATGTGTTCAAGAAATGACCGGTCAAAATAAATCCCGTCCGAGTCTGGCAACTAATGAATACTTTGCGGTCCTGGCCGCAAAGCTGTCCGCGACGGCGATCAAAGTCACCGGCGCTGGATTGGCATCCAATCTGCCGGGAAAAATTGCTCGCCGCATTTCGCCGGCCGTACTGCCCAGTCTCTCCGCGCAGTGCCGTCAAGGCGTGGTGGCAGTGAGCGGCACCAACGGCAAAAGCACCACTTCCGGACTGGTGTCATCTATATTGCGCCAGGCGGGATTGAAAATCGTGCATAACCGCCAGGGAGCCAATCTGGTGCCAGGTATCACCGCCAGTTTGATCGATGCTGCCAGTTGGGGCGGCGGAGTGGACGCCGACTACGGCTTATTCGAGATCGACGAAGCCGCACTGCCTGTAGTGGCGAAAGAAGTGCCGATTTTGGCCGTCGTCGTTACGAACCTGTTTCGGGATCAGTTAGATCGTTTCGGCGAACTCGACACTACCGGCAAGTTGATTGCCAGCGGCATCGCCCAGAATTCCTCGCAAGCCATATTGAATGCCGACGATCCTAATGTCGCGCAACTGGTACCGGAAGCCGACAAAATATTCTATGGTGTAGCCAGCCTTGCTGATGAGCCGGTCAACGGCAAACCAAAAGCCAAAGATGGTGGCATTCCCCAGTCGGGCACCAGTGAGCTTTCCTATTGTCTGCATTGCGGCGGCGAGTTTTCCTACGATCTGATTTTTTACGGACAACTGGGACATTACACCTGTCCTCAGTGTCAGCGCCGACGGCCGCAGCCCGAGGTCTATGCGGAAAGTGTAAAGGTGGAAGCCGAGTCATCCACCTTCACGCTGGTGTACGGTTCTGAACGGATTGAAGTTTCTTTGCCGTTGCCCGGTATGTTCAATGTCTACAACGCCCTTGCCGCCAGCGCGCTGGCTTATTTCCTGAAGCTGACCCCAGCTGCGGTGAAGGAAGGACTGACGCGGTACCAGACACTTTTCGGACGGTCGGAGCGGTTGAAAGTCTTCGACAAAGATACGTTGATTCAACTGATCAAAAATCCAGCCGGTGCATCGCAGGCTGTAAAGGCTGCGGCAAGTGATCCGAAAGGGCGAATTCTGATTGCCATCAACGACAACTATGCAGATGGTCGGGATGTGTCGTGGCTGTGGGATGCGGAGTTCGAACATCTGAGCGACCACGGCAAGACGATTGTCGTAAGCGGTCAGCGCTGTTATGACATGGCTTTGCGTCTTAAGTACGGAGGCTTTCCGGAAGAGCACATCGAAATCGTGCCGGTGTTGGAAGAAGCCCTGAATGTTTCTCTCGAAAAAACATCTACCGAAGAAACGCTGTGGATCTTGCCCACGTACACATGCCTGCTCGACTTGCAGAAAATCATGAAGAAACTGGGCTACGCGCTCTCCAGCACTTAGCAACGAACTTAGAAGAAGGTTGCGCATTGCGGGCAGAACGCGAAGTCGTGATCGCGTTTGTAGCCGCAGTTGTGGCAGGTCATCTTTTCACTCTGCGGTGTGGTTGACGCACCGCAGACGCTGTTGCCGACGCTGCTCAGCGGGTCGGTGGCGGGAGCCTGGCTTGCTGCACCAATCGGAGCTGTCGCCAGCAGTCCGGAGCCGATGGTCGGGTCGGTCAGCGACCCCAGATGATTAGTCATGCCGCTTGCTTGCAGACCGCCGATGACCTCGGTGCGCGGGGTGTCAGGCAATAGTGAACCGGTCGACTCGATGCTGCCCAGTCCGGCGAAAGCCGAAGCATAGCCTGATACCGGCCGTGGTGCCGCCGGATCAGTCATTTGTTGCTGCCAGGGATCGTGTTCTCCGGTGACAGGCAACGCCGGATCTGTTTGTTGCTGTTGCCACGGATCGTGTTCTATGGCGGCGGGCTGCAAAATGGGTGTACCGGGATCGGTTTGGGACTGCAGGGCTTGCTCGAGCTGCGACTGCAGCCAGGATTTGCCTGCCGGTTCCTCCTCATCGACCCGTCCCCAGGATTGGCTCAAAGGTACCGTCGGGTCGAAAGCCTCATCGACTGGCGCTCGGGCGTTGGCTCGGTCCATTTCTTCTTCGATGGCGGCTTCCTGAGCCAGAATGCGTTCGACGCGTTCTTGTTTCTCTTCGAATCTGTCGCTTGCGAAGTGTGGGTCGGCAGTGTGACCCATTGGTGCATTCGGGCGAGTGCGCTCTTCCTCGCTAAGCCCGGACAGCCTCTGAGTTTCTTCCATGTGCAATCGCAAATTGACCGCTTGCGGCGAGCGATTGATCATCATTAGCCCGTAAGCAACGGAGCCGATCAAAAACGCGAAGTAGGGAAACGGGTTCTGCAGGACCAACTGGCAGAGCAGGAAGGCAGCCACAATGCCGAATTGCTTGCGATCGACAAAAATGCCGTTACCCAATCCGGGCATGAAGCAGTTAGCCAGGATCAGTCCAAAGCGTTTGAGTTTGAGTCTTTCTTCTGGTGTAGCCGACATGTACTGGTCCGTTTTCCCTTCTCGATAGTCGTTTTATACCCCGAGTGCGGTGCTACATTAAGCCCATGAACAAGCCCACTGACTTTCGGGTGCCTCTGGCTGCAATGTCTCTGTTGGTTTTTCTGTCTGGGTGCGGCAGGACGGTTCCCAATCAGGACTATTTGCAAGAGTTGAATGCCGGGCGTGACGCCTACCTGTCCGGTAACTGGGCTGCCGCCGATGAAAAGTTCGTCCGGGCTAAAGAGCGGGCAGATCGAGCACCAATCACTCCTGAAACCTTCGGTACCAGTGTGACTTTGAAAGGGGTGCGAGTGGCTGCGCCGGCACTCAGTCAGAGCATCGACGTTTGGACGGTCGCACTCGGGCCAGAGCACCCGACGGTACTGACCGGGCTGATGCAGATGGCGTACATCTATTATTTGAACGGCAACTATAAGCTCGGCGAACAAACAGTGGAGCGGGCGCTGAAAGCCTATAAGAAATCCGGCAAGCAACTGCCGGAAACGGCAGACACCTGGTTGGCCTTTATTCCGCAGCTTCTGGCTTCCCTGGGCGAACGTGAACGGGTGTCCAGGCTTTACAGCCGCATTATCGACATGCATACGGAAGTTCTCGGTGCAGACAGTCCCAGCACCATCAAGTATCGGATAGATCAAGCGAACTGGTTGGGACAGTGCCGCAAATACAAAGAAGCAATTGCGATCCTTGATGACTGCATAGAGACGGGCCGTCGAAAGGCTTTCGATGCCAGAACGCGGGCCTATGCGGTGAAGAAACGCGCGTGGCTGACCGCTCAGTCGGGAAAGTTCGATCGTGCTGAAAAGTTGTACAAAGAGGCAATACAGATCTTGTCGGGCGTCACTGAGGATGAGATGAAAGCGGAGGCCGATCTGGCTTCGTTCTACGAAGAATACGGTGGCTACGCAGAGGCAGTCAGTTATCGCGAGCGGTTGTATAACACACTGAAAGCGGACGGCAAACATGCGCAAAATGCTGATTTGGCTGGTCACGAGTTGGTCAGCGTCATGCAGGAAAAGGCGCCCGCGAAAGCCTTGGAAATCGCTGAACAGTTGTATGACGATTACGATCGGGACATCGGACCTGCCTCGCCGGAGGCAGCCCACATCCTGCACCATGTGGCTTTCTGTCAGGCGACGCTGGGGCGTGATGCCGCTTCTCAAACCGCCTGTAACTGGGGAATGGCGGTGCTTGCCTGGGACAGCCGGGGACACGTGCGCACCGTGATTAACGACCTGTCTCGATTTGCCGACCGGTTGGCGGCCATCGGTAACGACAAACAAGCTTTGCAGCTGCTCGATGAAGCGCTGACTCTGGCGCGGCAGTCGCAGGAGCAGGAAGACTGGGGTGTGCAGGAAACGCCCGAAGCGCTGGCGCTGAAGCACAAGGCGGATTGGATGCGTACCAATGGTGATACTGGTGCGGCTGCAATGAAAGCTTATGATGAAGCTATTTCTGCTATGCGCAAGGACAAGCGTCAGGACGATACAACGATCGCACTCTATCTTCTCTATCAAACAGAATGCGCGCTTGAGCGAAGAGATTACCAGGCGGCGCTGAGGGCCGGGCAGCGCGCCGAGAAAATTTACATAGACTGGATGGGCACGGATTCGGCTCGGCATGCGCGCATATTGGCTCTGGAAGCGAGAGCTGCGGCGGGCAACGGGGATAGTCAGTCCAGTAAAAAGATGGAGGAGCAAGCGCGCGCCATCTCGCTTAGAGCTGCCGACGACGATCCCTTCGATTGCTGTGAGGCATGGGATGAGTTAGGTGCGCTTTGTGTAGCCGCTGGGCGAGTGTCTGAGGCTCGCTCATACTTTCAGAAAGTAGTTGATACCAAACGCAAACACAAAGTGCGCGGCGACCTGGCTCTGGTTCGAGCCCTGGACGGCTTGGGGCAGACTGACTCACTGTCAGGACATCAGAAAGAAGCAATGCGGCACTGGCAGGAGGCGATCGATACTCTCGGCCAGGTTTGTTTTGTGACACCGCAAGTGGTGCCGATTGCCGGGCATTACATTGCGGCGTGCAAGCTCGCAGGCGACGACAAGCGACTGGCGGCGGCTAAAGAACTGGGACTGAAATGGTGCCGTGAACTGTATGGGCCGGACAGCGCTGAGGCTCAGCAAATGTTGCAGACGCACTGAAGAGGAATCACTCGATTCAGGAGTTGGCTTTTTTCAAGTCTTCGGATAGCGAGATCTTGTCGGTCGTCTGTCCGGAGCCGGTAGTATCGTCGGACAGGCGCTCTTCAACGTCTATTTCCGATGGGGGAAGGAACGGCATCTGGTTGGACATGGCACGAACTGTCTGGTCGAGTTGAGCGATTTCGTCGGTGCCGGCTAGCGGTCGTCCCAGTTGTTCGTTGCGCAAGGCTCTGGCGACGTTATCCGCCACAACGGACAGGCGGCGTGTGATTGCCGAGTTGAAGTAACTGAGAAAAGCAAAAGCGATCAATATGCTGCCACCCAGTGAGAGAAACATGAAAAAACGCACCGCCCATTTGGAGCGCTCGTACTGCTCCGCGCTGGCTGTCTGAACCGCGCGGCTTTCGTTCGTGATACTATCGATAGCGTTGCCCATGTCCGCGGTCACGTCTTTGAGTTCGTTATACAGATCGCGTACGCGGCGTACACCGATGGCCTGTGAGGAGTCTTTGATGCTGGAATGGGCTCGTTTCAGCATGTCCAGACCTACCCGAGTAGATCGCTCCAGTTCGCCGAAGGCTCGCTCCTGACGATAATTGCCACGCACCAGCTCGCGCAGTTTGTCCAGCTCCAGCGGTATGCTTGCGACAATCTTTTCGGAGCGCTGGCCGTAAAAAGCATTCTTGGTGATGCTGTAGCCACCGATAGCGATACCAGCGTCGTGCACGGCTCGCTGCAAGTTTCCTGACTCAAAAATGATGGCATTGGCGCGCATTTGCTGAAACTGTTTCGTTTCCGCGTCGTGCATGAGCGTCAGCAATGCCAAGATCAAGCTCAACTGCAGCAGCAAGGGAATACCGACAATCAGTTTCGCCTTGTCGTTGAGCTTCAGTGTGCGTCGGGTGCCGGGCGACTGATACCTATTCTTGATTTTGGAAAATGGTGATTTCACAGTGCAATCCTTGCCTACATAATTGTGCCCAGCTGTCTGCAAGCTCAACTTTAATAGTGCGTGTCCGGCACAAAATTCCACTGACTGCGTCGCCTATAACGCAGAGTCTGTGGCTGCGGACAGAAAATGGAGGCATCATGCATAAAGTTGTAGTTGGTATCTTTTCTAACCCGGACAGCGCCGCTCTGGCTGCTCATGAGTTTTTGAGCCGCGGCTACAGCCCGCAGGAAGTGTCGGTAATCCCGGCAACCGATGAGCTCAATCCGCTGGTTCCGGAAATTATGGAAGTGACTGTCAAGCCGACGACCGCTCGTGGCTTCGGGATCATTCCGATGGTCAGCGCCTTCGTCGGAGCTATTTTAGGTTTTCTCTTCTGGCAGGTGATGCCGGCCAGCTACGGACACCTGATCGTGCACGGCGGCGTGCTGGGGTTTCTATACGGTGCAGCGGTGGGTGTGGTGCTCGAACATCTCTTTGGCGATGCACTAATTAACTATAGGCGCCATCGGGCGCAATTGGAATTGGATCCGCAGCCGCTCGACCTGCGCACCATGGTGGCGGTGCACACGGAAGAAAAAGACCAAACCAAAGAGGCACAAAACTTGCTGGAGTTGTCCGGCGCCAGCGAAATTTCCACTAAGGCGGCTTAGTGTAGTCCGCCGGACTAATAAGCGGCTTTGGCCGGCTCGGCAGCGCCACTGACGATCGCAATACCTGCGGACGTGCCCAGGCGCGTCGCGCCGGCTTCGATCATTGCTTTAGCGTGCTCGGCGTTGCGAACGCCACCACTGGCTTTGATGCCGATCTTGGCATCACCGAGGGTTTCTCTAATCAGCTTCACGTCTTCGACGGTGGCTCCCTTTCCGTCTTTGACCATGCCCGTAGAGGTTTTGACCATGCCGACCTGGGCTCTGGCACAGGCTTTGGTCACGGCGACCTTCTCGTCGTCAGTGAGCAGATCGGTTTCGATGATCACCTTCACCATGCGGTCGCCGGCCAGTTTGACGATCGCCTTGATCTCTTGCTCGACCAACTCGATGTCACCACTTTTGAGCGCGCCGATGTTAATCACCAGGTCGAGTTCTTCCGCGCCTTCCGAGATAGCACGCTGAGCCTCGGCGATTTTGATGTCGGTCAAGTTGGCGCCCAGTGGGAACCCGATCACTGTGGCAACAGCTACGTCGGAGTTCGCCAGCTCTTTGGCCGCATGTCTCACCCAGTGCGGATTGACGCAGACAGCGAAAAATTTGTGTTTGGCTGCTTCAGCGCACAACTTGGTGATGTCGGCTTTGGTTGCCTGCGGGCTGAGCAGAGTGTGGTCGATGTATTTTGCTAAGTCTTGGGACACGACGGCAATCTCCGTGGGGCCGTCAAATTATATATCGTCGGCTCCCGGTTCTGAAGCTGAGAAGCAGCCAGCTTCCCGTATGTCAAGAATCAGGGTTCGGGTTGGCGCACGCACCGTTGAGTTCGCCACGTGCGGGCGGCATGGGACAATATTCGCTCCCCTGATAGAGAGAGGCTCCGTATGTCCATCAAAAATCCTGTGTCGATAATCTTGGCAACATCCTTGGTGTCGATTGCGCAGCTCTCTTTCGTCCACCCGACCTGGCAACTGTGTCCTCCCGCTTGCGCTACAGCGAAAAAGCAGGATGCGGCTTCTATCGACAAGGACAAAATCCCCGCCAGAATCGATGCTTACAGCAAAGCGATCACGTCCAAACCAAATCGCATCGATCCATATTTGAAGCGAGCACGCCTTTATTTGCTGCAAGACGAAGCGCAAAAAGCGGGCGAGGATGCCAGCCGTGCCGTCGAATTGGATAAGACAAATATTGAGGCGCATCGAATCCTGGGGCGAGCCTATCTCTGGCAGGACAAGTATCAATTGGCGCTGGAGAATCTCAATTTCGTCCTGGCGCAACTTCCTGATGACACCGATGCCTTGCAAGATCGAGGACGTACTTTCCATCATCTGAACAAGTGGCAAGACGGCGTCAACGATTTCAATCGCCTGATCGAGCTGAAGCCGACCGCAGCGGTGTATGCGATGCGTTGCGATGGATACAACGGACTCGAACAGTTCGACAAAGCGATTGCCGACGGCGAGAAAGCCATCGAACTTGATCCGCAATATGAATATGGTTATGAAGCCCTGGCCGATGCATTGGATCTCGGCGGTAAAGAAAAACGCTCGCTGGAAGTGATTGAGAAGGCAATCGCGCTCGCTCCCAACCTAGCTCGTCCACTGGTAATTCGCGCCAGAGCGCTTCGGCATCTAGGACAAGATGAGAAATCTGTCGCTGAACTTACGAAAGTAATCGACAGGTGGCCTGATGACGAGTGGGCTTACGAAATGCGAACCAAAGCCTACATCAATTTGAAGAATTGGCAGGGAGTAATCAGCGATTGCAATAAAGGCTTGTTGCTTTCTCCCGATGCAGAATGGGCTCTTAGCATGAGAGCGGTTGGTTACAACGAAGCAGGCGAATATCAAGATGCCCTCGATGATTGCAATGCTGCGCTCAAATTGAGTCCGGACGATGCCTACGTTTTTTCGGTGCGCGGTGACGCCTGCTTCAATTTGAAGCGATATCAGGATGCGGTCGATTCGTACACTAAGGCGCTTGCTCTTGATCCGAAAGCCGCGAACAATTATGCGTCGCGAGGAGATGCTTATCTGGAGCTGAAGGACTACGAGAAAGCCCTCGCCGACCTCAACAAGGCCATCGAAGCCGATGCGAAAAATGGCTACGCTTACGATGTGCGGTCGAGAATCTTCAGCGCACAAGATCAACAAGAAAAAGCAATCGCAGACTTGAGTATGACAATTTCGATCGAGCCAACCGTGGGCAAGTACCAGCGGCTTGCCGAAACATACTGCGCCACCGGCGAATACGACAAAGCCCTGGACGTGGCGAAGAAGGGAACAGAAGCGTTTCCTAAAGATGCTGACGCCTTCAGCAATCTTGCGTATGTGCTGGTCGAGCGCAAGGAATTGCCCGCGGCTGTTGCCGCTGCTAAGCAAGCCATCGAGCTGAATCCGCAATTGGACAATGCGTACGGGCAATTGGCTGTGGCATACAATCGATTGTCGCAGTGGGATAAAGCAATCGAAGCCTGCACCAGAGCCATCGCCATCAATCCCGAAGATCCTTATTACCTGCTGACGCGAGCTCATTGTCAGCAAGGGAAGAAGGCTAATGGCGAGGCACTGGCTGACTATACGGCTGCAGCCAAACTGGATAGCGAGAATCCAGACGTTTTTCTGGAGAAAGCTTTTCTAGAGATGCAAATGAAGAAAAAGTCCGAAGCGCTGGCCGACATACAGACCGCGATCAAGCTTGTGAAGGATGACAGCGCCTTGAACGCAGACACATTCGTTGACCGAGGCGACGTTTTCTTGGGCATAGAGCGCTATTCGGATGCTGTCGATCAGTACACCAAAGCTCTCGCAAGGGACGCAAAGCACTACTCGGCACTGAATAACCGAGGGTATACTTACGACGAACTCGGTAAGTATGATCTGGCAATTGCAGACTCTACCGCTGCCATTGCTGTCGAACCGAAAAATTTCATGGCCTGGGATACGCGTGCTTGCGCCTACCTGCATAAAGGAGATCTGCAAAAGGCGCTGGCTGATGCTAACTTTGCGCTTAAGCTTGATCCCGAAAATGGCGAGATTTATTTCCACAGGGCTAAAATCTACGCCAAGTTGAAAAAGAGTGCATTGGCGGTTGCCGATCGCACCAAGTCGAAGAAACTTGGCTTTGTCGATCCCGATGCAACGGTAGCAACCAAAGCGAAGGAAACGAAGACAGCTCAGGACTAGTGAGCTATTGGGTGCGCAGTGGAGTGCGCTGCTCCCAGTAGGCTATCTTTGAATGATATTCCTGCAGGCTGTTGACGCCCAGATGTCCCTGCTGCAGTGAAGGGATGGCTGCTGCCGTTGCCTTGGCACCGGAAAGCGTGGTGACGACTGGAATGTTGTAGTGCACCGCGGCGCGGCGGATTTCTTGGTCGTCCACGTGCGCTGTGCGTCCCGACGGAATATTGATCACCAGCTGTATTTCGCCGTTCTTAATACGGTCAATCAAGTTTGGGCGTCCTTCAGATACTTTGTTAACCACCGCGATGGGAATGCCGGCCGCTTGAACTGTGTTGGCGGTGCCACGGGTCGCTACCAGCTCAAAACCTAATTGGTATAGATTTTGAGCGATCGGCACGACTTCTTGTTTGTGGGCGTCGGTGACCGAGACGAAGACTCTTCCTTTGGTGGGCAGGTTTTGTCCGGCACCGAGTTGCGCTTTAGCGAAAGCCAATCCGAAGGTGGAAGCGATGCCCATCACTTCACCGGTGGAGCGCATCTCCGGACCGAGGGAAATTTCAGCGCCCGGAAATTTGCGAAATGGTATCACCACCGATTTTACCGAGACGTGCGGTGGCAATATGCGCTGGTCGGAGATGCCCAACTCTTTGAGTTTCTTGCCCATCATCACTTTTGTGGCTAAAACTGCCCAGGGCACGCCGGTGGCTTTGGACACAAACGGCACTGTGCGGCTGCCGCGCGGATTGACTTCCAGTATGTAGGCTTTCTCGTCTTTGTAAGCAAACTGGATGTTCATCAGTCCGACAACTTTCAGTTCGGTTGCCAGCGCTCGCGTGGCGGATCGAATCTCTTCGATAATCTTGAGCGGTATCGTCTGCGAGGGCAGCACGCAGGTGCTGTCGCCCGAGTGAATGCCCGCCTGCTCTATGTGTTCCATGATGCCGGCAATGATCGTTTCTTGACCGTCGCAAATTGCGTCGACGTCAATTTCGACTGCGTTCTCCAGGAACTCATCGATCAAGACCGGATGATTCGGTTCGACGTTCAGACCGGAAGACAGCCAGGCATCGAGTTCTTCTTGCGTATAAATAATACGCATGGCGCGCCCGCCCAGCACATAACTGGGACGCACCAGCACCGGGAAGCCGATTTCTTCGGCGATGCGTTTGGCATCTTCTGCCTGATAAGCGGTAGAGCCCTGAGGCTGACGAAGTTCCAGCTTGCTGAGCAGTTGCCCGAAGCGAGAGCGGTCTTCTGCGATATCGATAGATTCCGGAGAAGTGCCGAGCACCTTAATCCCGCGCTTCTCCAATCCCTTGGCCAGTTTGAGTGGTGTCTGCCCGCCGAGCTGCACAATGACGCCGACCGGTTTTTCTTGATTGGCGATGTTGCTCACATCTTCGAGGGTCAAGGGTTCGAAGTAGAGGCGGTCGGAAACGTCGTAATCTGTGGATACAGTCTCCGGATTCGAATTCACCATTACTGCTTCATAACCGATCTCGCGCAGCGCTATGCTGGCTTGGACGCAGCAATAATCGAACTCGATGCCTTGTCCGATGCGATTGGGTCCGCCGCCCAAGATCATCACTTTGGGCTTGTCTGATGCAGGCACTTCGGACTCGTCTTCATAAGTAGAGTACAGGTAGGGTGTGAAAGCTTGGAACTCCGCGGCACAGGTGTCGACCGTCTTATAGGCCGGGAAGATGTTGTTCTTCTGACGAATCTCGAAGATATCGTCTTCAGAAACGTTCTGGTTAGTGCTGGAGGAAACCAGCTTGGCCAGTTGCAGGTCGCCGAACCCATAGCGTTTCAGTCGCTTCAGATACTTAGGATCGAGGTCTTTCAAGCTGGTGACCGCCGACGCCAACGCGCGGCTTTCCTGCCAGATCTCCAGCATGTTGTCGAGGAACCAGGGATCCATGAAAGTCAATTCGGCGATCTCATCGATCAGGACTCCGGCATCCAGAGCTCCGAAAATGTCGGTAAGGCGGTGGTGACTCGGTACAGCCAGACGGCGTCTCCACTCGGCTCGATCGGCGCGGGTTCTGGCCGGCACTGAGCCAAATCCGGAAAGACCTAGCTCCAGTCCGCGCACGGCCTTTTGCAGTGATTCCTGGAATGTTCTGCCGACAGCCATCACTTCGCCCACCGATTTCATTTGCGTGGTGAGTGTCGTGTCGGAGCCGCGGAATTTTTCAAAATTGAAGCGCGGCACTTTAGTGACGACGTAGTCGATAGCCGGTTCGAACGATGCTGGTGTCAGCTTGGTGATGTCGTTCGGAATCTCGTCGAGCGTCAGTCCGACGGCAAGCTTAGCGGCGATTTTGGCAATCGGGTAGCCGGTGGCTTTGCTGGCCAGGGCAGACGAGCGAGAAACGCGCGGGTTCATCTCGATGACGACGATGCGTCCAGTCTTGGGATCCAGCCCAAACTGAATGTTGCTGCCGCCCGTATCGACGCCGATGGCGCGAATGATTTTGATCGAGGCATCGCGCAGGCTCTGATATTCTTTGTCGGTCAAAGTCTGCACGGGGGCGACGGTAATCGAGTCCCCGGTGTGAATGCCCATCGGGTCGAGGTTCTCAATGCCGCAAACAATAACGACGTTATCCAGACTGTCGCGCATTACCTCGAGTTCGAGTTCTTTCCAGCCCAGGACACTCTCTTCCAGCAGTATCTCGCCCACCGGACTGGCGGTCAGACCGTCGTGCGCAATCTTCTCCAGTTCTTCCTGGTTGTAGGCGATACCGCCACCGGTGCCGCCTAATGTGAACGCCGGGCGAATAATGATTGGAAAGCCGATCTCGAGTGCGATGTCGCGCACGTCGCTCTGCCGGCGCGCAATGCCCGACTTCGGAACATCCAGTCCGATCTCCAGCATTTTTTGTTTGAACAGGTCGCGGTCTTCCGCCATTTTGATCGCTTTCAGGCGAGCGCCAATCAGCTCGACGCCGAATTCTTCGAGGACGCCTGATTCAGCGAGTTCGACAGCAACATTCAGCGCCGTCTGTCCGCCCATGGTCGGTAACAAGGCATCCGGTCTTTCTCGCTCAATCACTTCGCGAGCGACCGGCGCTGTCACGGGCTCCAGATAGGTTCTGTCCGCCACGTTCGGGTCGGTCATGATGGTGGCGGGATTAGAGTTTATGAGGATTACTTCGAATCCCTCGTCGCGCAGCGCTTTGCAGGCTTGCGTTCCTGAGTAGTCAAATTCGCACGCCTGACCGATGGTAATTGGTCCGGCGCCCAAAATAAGAATCTTGCGGATGTCGGTTCGTTTAGGCATTTGACTCACTTTTGAGAGCATTTTGATGTCCGGCGCACATGCATTTGCCCCTCCTGAGAGGCAACCACGCAAACCGTTCAAGAGCCGCATCATAGCTGGTTCTTGGGCGTAATTCAATGCGCTGCCACGCCGTCTGGCGCAACACGAAGACTTTGTTCACTTTAAGCGGTTGTAAAATCCGTGCGAAATTGTGCCGCTGACAATTAATCCGAGTGTTAAAAGCGTCACCAGTATTTGTTTTCGGGAAATTGCCACCAGCTTGTCAAGAGAGCTTTTGGGTTTTAAAGTTGGAATTGTCTTGGTACATGAAAGTTACGGCTAAGACATTTCGCTCCCTGTCGCATGCGCGTGCACCGGTAGCCCCAGAGGAATAGATTCGCAGCAGCGCGCTCCCTATGCGAATCGCTCATTGAAACCCCCGAACCTCCATGAAAAGATTTGTCATCCAACTGTTTAGTCTGCTTCTGCTGGCGGCCTGCATGCCTGGCGCCCTGGCGTCGGAAGTCTGTTATGAGGAAGATGGTGTCGTCGGCAAACAACTGAGCATGCCGATATACCACTGGTACACCAAAGGACGCACGCCCTGCGGATTGGTAGTCGCCGTCCACGGGGTGGCGATGCACGGCAAGTCGTTCGATGTTTTGAGCCGGCAACTTTCGGTAATGGGCTTTGAAGTTTTTTCAACAGACTTGCGCGGTTATGGACGCACGCTCGATCAACAGCATCGTTACTGCCAGCTGCCCGATTGCAAGCACAAAGTAGATTACGATAAGAGCTACGACGACCTGGTGGCATTGACCCAACGTTTGCGCATCGCCTACCCGGGTGTGCCGATTCACTTGATTGGTGAAAGCCTCGGTTCGTCGCTGGCGATCCGCCTGGCGGCACTGCATCCAGAACTGTGCGATGGCTTGGTACTCTCGGCACCGGCTATCAAACGTCACTCATTTGTGCACAAGAAAATGGTGGCACAAGCCGGAGTCTTGATGTACAACTTTCGCGCTCAGCTCGATCTGACACCTTACGTGCAAAGTTTTGCTTCCGAAGATCCGCTGATTCTCGAGGAAATGGCCAACGATCCTTTGATGCGCACGCGCATGAGTGCTCCTGAATTGTTCAAGGCATCACAGGCCGTGAAGCGTACTCTCGGCTACGTCAAAGACATCTCGCCCGACACCCCGGTCCTGGTCATCCAGGGCAGCGACGATCGCTGCGTGAAAGCGAACGCGGTGGTGTTGATGCTCGATCGCTTGCGCTCGAAGGATCAAACTGTGCGTTGGTTCCATCAGCGCGGACACGTGCTTCTGGAGACAGCTCACGTCAAGCCTGACACCATGCAAATTGTCTGCGGCTGGTTGCATGAACACGTGGACGGTTCGATGTACAGTCTCGCTTCGCCCAGATTTGTCGCGAAGAGCGAAAGCGCTCAATCAACCAGTCTGGATATGGACGCCAGCGTCAGACCGCAAATGCATTTCTAAAGTCGCACCGATTCAATTGGGTTTAGCGATGAAGAACGGATTCGTGCCGTTGCCGCCCAAGTCTATCCTCGACCGAATGTCAAACTTGACGGTTCCGTCCGCTGCCGGTTTGGGCAATGGTGTACCGGTAGTGGTGCCGCCCTGTCGCAGGAGATCGAGACCGGTCATGGGTGGAGGCAAGGTGATGTTGACGCCTTCGCCTCGAGAGGCTTTCACAGCGGCAACCAGAGCGGCGACATCGGCTATCGGTGTGACAATAGTGCGCCCGCCGTCATTGGACATACTCTGGACGCCGACAGCTTCTCCGGTTGCCAGGCTGATAACCAGCGAGCCGGAACTGGCCGGTCTTGTGTCCATCATAGTCTGGTAGACGGTACGATCGGCGTTTTCATTCGGGAGATAACCACCTTTGACCTTTTCGTCCGACAGTGGCTCTGATTTGACGAATCGTCCTGGTGAGATGTGTACTTCGCGACTGTAGTTGGGGTGACCCAGTGTGGCCAGTGACGCGCCTTCCGTCAGTTGAATCGGTTTGGTCGGCAGCGTTACCGGTTGCGTCTTCACGTCTTTGGGGAGCACCAGCTGTAATGCCGCCAGATCCGACTGCTGGTAAACCATGGCGATGTTTGCGGAATAGGTTTTGCCGTCGGACATAGTAACGAGAATGGTGTCGCCCTTCTTTGCGACATGCGATTCGGTGATCAACAGACCTTTATCGTCAACGAAGAAGCCGCTGCCGGTGCTGCCTGATTCAACACCTTTGATCGCCACTACCGCTTTCTGGTAAGCCAGGTAATTGCGTGCTTCCGGAGAGTTGATGTCGACTGTGATGCGGTCGCCGGGTTTGTCGTCTCGGTTTTCCACCGTCAGCCCGGGCAACGTCACTTTGGTTGCGTCGCCGGGCACGGGACGCATCTGGGCATTGATATCGCCGATGGTGCCTGCCGGTTTGGATACTTGTGGCGGGTTGACTACGGGCACGACGTCTAGAGTGTTCAGCTGCGTGCCGGAGGCAGGACCTTTTCCGTTCAAATATGCATCGATGTCGTCCATGCCGCCGGTGCGTTCGACAGGTCGATTGTTTTGAGGGGGATTTTCTTTCAGGTCAGCGTCGGACATCGAGGTGGAGGACTCCAGAGCCACTCTTGACTATATCCATCGTTCCACTATTTCTCGATACGCAAAATACGTATTTCTGCAAAAATTTCTGCCCCGCGCCAATTATGGGGTATCTGAGAAGTCTCAGGTGGTAGCCTGTTGGGCAGCGGCCAACCGATAGTTGGCGGCATATCCGACATAGTTTCGCCAGCCTCGCGCGATGCGCTCTCTGTCCTCGGGGCGCACGGGACGTACGACTTTGCCGGGCACACCCATGACGATGCTGTTAGCCGGAATGCGGGTGTTAGGCGCCACAACTGAGCCGGCGGCGATCAGGCAGTTTTCTTCCAGGTGAGCGCCGTCCAGAACAATGGCTCCCATGGCTATCAGGCAGTTCGGTTCGACGTGACAGCCATGCAAAATGACGCCGTGCCCGACGGTGACGTTGTCTTCGATGATTAAAGGATGGCGGTTGGTGACGTGAAGCAGGCACCCGTCTTGAATATTGCTATTCAGTCCGATCTCTATCCTATTAATGTCGGCGCGGACGACCGTATGAAACCAGACGCTGCTGTTGGTCGCCATGGTCACCTGTCCGATCAGGACAGCGGTCGGGGCGACGAAGCAAGAAGGGTCAATCTGTGGGGTTTTCCCGTCGTAGGAGTAGACGGGGTAGCCCTGGGGAGGCATTGGGTTATTCACGGGCGGTTGTAATGTTTTGAAAACCCGCGTAGTAGGGCCAGCGGGCAGATTAGAGCGAACTGAGATTTTACTCTCTTCTAAACAGGGGGCTTTGGCTTTAGTGATTGCCAAGATGTTAAAATTAACTCCCGTGGGGAGGTACTTGCATGACTGCTTATTACGACCAGCCTCTACGGAAGCTGTTGGGAACCCTGTCGCCTACAATTAACTGGCTCACGGCCGAAGGGTGTGTGGATGTAAGCCGCGTACCCGCCGAACATCTTGACGCTATCAAACAGCTCGAGCGCATTGGCGTTGTCCACAAGCGCAACAATCGTCTCTACGAACTCCAGAAAGTTCGTCTCAAAAAGCTCATGGACTCTATGGGTATGGAAAAGCTGGTACCGCTTGCTGCGGCCGCCGCAACCATCGAAACTCCGGTCGCCAGCCTGGAAAAAGCAACCGCACCGGCTGACCCAACCGCCATCAATTAGTTAGAAGACGTAGACCAGCTCGTAAAGTATGTTCGCCTGGGCACCTGATGCTGATGACGCATCAGACGCCTGTAGTCGGCGGCCAGAACAACACGAGTGGTATATGAACGTGTCTTTGTCCATCTCCATAGCTAGCCGCACCAGCAAATCTCTTGAGTGGGATCGCCTGAAAGCGTTTCTCATTCGAGAGGCTAACAGTGTTCCCAGCAAAGAACTCTGCGAACAACTGCAACTTCACGATCAGTTGGAAGTGGTCGACATCTTGCAGGCAGAAACGGCTGAAGCATTGGCCATGCTGTCGGGTGGTTTCAGTGTCGCGCAAATCGGCTTGCCCGATCTGCGCGACATCATCGCGCGTCTTGGCGCCGGTGGACAGATGTCACCGGCGGAACTGTTCGACATCGGCAAGACGCTCACACTCTCTCGCCAGACCAAAATCACCCTAAATGGCCTTTCGAAAGAAGACTTTCCGCAGCTCACATCATACTTGCCGCGCGTGCATGTGCTCGATGAGTTGATGCAGTCCATTGCCGATGTGATTGCCGAAGACGGCACCATCCGCGATGACGCCAGCGCCGCTCTCCACAAACTGCGCAAAGACGTGGTGCGGCTGACCAATCAAATCAAAGATGAACTGACCAAAGTCATCAATTCATCCACGCTGTCCAAGGCGCTTCAAGAGCCTATTTACACCCAGAGAAACGGGCGCTGGGTGTTGCCAGTCAATGCCAGCATGCGTCAGACCATTGGCGGCCTCGTACACGACAGCTCCGCTTCCGGTTTGACTGTCTACGTCGAACCGTTTGCTGTGGTGGAGATCACCAACAAGATTCGTCTGCGTGAAGCTGAAATCGAGCGTGAAATAGACCGGCTGCTGAGCGCGTTGACTTTGCAAACGCAACAAAAACTAGATCCGATTGCGCAGTCTTTCCAGACGCTCGTGGAGCTTGATTTTATTGGCGCCAGAGCATCATTGGCTCGCAAATACAGGGGAACGCGTCCGGAGCTGTCCAGCCAGCCAGTATTGAACTTGAAGGCGGCCCGTCATCCCTTGCTGATTCTTCAGGATCTCAATCGCGCATCGCAGGTAGTGCCCAACGACGTAGCGTTAGGCGGTTCCGTTCGGACTCTGGTAATCACAGGACCCAACACCGGCGGCAAGACTGTTTACTTGAAGACGGCTGGTCTGCTTGCGTTGATGGTTCGAGGTGGTTTGCTGTTGCCGGCTGATGCAGGTTCGACAGCCGGAATCTTCAGTCAGGTTTTTGCAGATATCGGGGACGAGCAGTCACTTGAACAAAGTCTTTCTACCTTCTCCTCGCATATGACCAACATCGTCGAGGTGATCAACCGCGCCGGCCCATCCACGTTGGTCCTTTTGGACGAAGTCGGAGCCGGCACCGATCCCCGTGAGGGATCGACGCTGGCTCGCGTGATTCTCGACCACCTTAACGAATGTGGGGCGGCAACTATTGCCACCACTCACTACGGAGAATTGAAGAGCCTTGCCTATACGGCCCCTGGTTTTATGAACGCCAGTCTGGATTTTGACGACAAGACTCTCTCACCGACCTATCGTCTGCGTCTGGGTGTGCCGGGCAGCTCGAAAGCGATGACGATCGCATCGCGCCTCGGACTCAAACAAGACCTGGTCGAACGGGCCAATGAAATGTTGTCCTCTGAGGAAGACGACGTTGCCGAAGTGATCGGGCAATTGCAAGCCAGACTACAGGCCTTGAGTGTCGAAGAAGAGGATCTGGCTCGGCGCATCGCCGAGTCGCGTGAAATGGAAGCGAAGGCTTTGCGCGATCTGGAAGAGATTACTCAGGAAAAAGAAAAGAGCCGTCTGCGTTTTGCCAGTCAGTTAGAGACCGACTACAAGCAAGCGCGAGACCAGCTGCGGGCTTTAATTGCGGAGTTGCAGAAAAATCCCGACATGGCGCGCGCGCAGAAAGCGCGTACCGACATAGAAAAGATTCGCAACGACTTGGGTTGGAAATCCGAGAGCGATTTGTCTTCTCTGTCCGAAGTGAAGGTCGGGCAGAGAGTGTCCATCAAATCCTTGAATCAGCGTGGCGTCGTTGAGGCGGTGCTGGAAGACGGCGGCAAAGAGCTGGTGGTGGCAGTGCGCGCCGGTAACCTGCGCATCAAAGTATCTCTGTCAGATCTGATTCTTGATTCAAATCAAGCATCTGCCGCTCCTTCTAAAAAGCATGCACAACTGCCGCCCAAAGGCAGGCAGAAAAAGACCGATCTGGCTCGCGAAGAGCGCGCTGTGGAGGTGTTTGTTCGCACAGCCGGCAATACTCTCGATCTGCGCGGGCAGCGCGTCGATGAAGCTATGGGTAAGCTGGAGCGCTTTGTCGATTCGAATTTTGCATCGCACACTTCACCTTTGATGATCATTCACGGACATGGAACCGGCGCAATCAAATCGGCTGTGCGAGCCTTTCTTAGCCGCGGAGATTATCGTTTGCAGTTTCGTCCCGGTGAGCTTTATGAGGGCGGCGACGGCGTGACTGTCGTGACATTCTGAACTGCCTTTTTTTTGACCAGGGTGCGCGGCAAGGCTCGTCCTTCAGGGCGAGGAAGAAGTAGAAAATGCCAATCAGGCTGTCCTTTCGATGCTGTCAGCCGGAATGAACAACGCCATTCTCACCGCCACTGTCGTGTAGATGGCAGAGTCAGCCTTAACGTCCTGCTTGTTGCTTCAAGGCATCTTGTCCGCGGCGCATTTGAATTTCGATGGCGGCCTTGGCCTGGGCTTGTGCCTCAGACATCTTCGGATTGAGGCGGCGATAGGCGTCGGCCAGTTTTTGTGGATCCTGGGCAGCTGCTTGCGCCGCCAGCAGGTCCTGCGAGATCGAAAATTCGGTGCCGGCTTTGATCACCTCAGATGCAGTGGTGCGACTGAAGGAATAGACGGCGGCAGCTTCCTGGCTGGACAGTATCGGGTTGAGTCCGGAGATCCTCGAGAGACCGATACGCGGACCGGCTGTCAGAGCTGGTGCCACCAGTCCGGAGACCACTGCGGATTGAGCGCCTGACGTGAATACTTTTTTGGTACCGTCTACGATACCATCGACTTTGGTTTCGCCGTCGGCAATCTTCAACGTTTCATGACCGGCGCCTACCGCAAATGCCGTTTGCACTGTGCGATAGTACTGCATGGCTTGCAGGTTGTGTCGAATGGCGAGGATCTGCGCGGCATCGGCGGCCGCTATGTTGGCTTCCGTTACCAGTGGGTTGGTGCCCAGGAAATTGGAACGGGTAGCCAGAGCTGCGGCAGTTTCTTTGACTGTATTTTGTGCTTGCACTTTCCATGGGGCCGGCGTGGTCAGCGCTGCTTCGCCGCCGAGGGCCGCGATGCGTGCCTCCGTCGCCTTGGCTAGAGTGGCATGACTCCATTCGCCGAGCAAGCTCTTGTAAGCGGCGTGTCCGCCCAGTCCGACTCCGCCGCCGCGCGCCCAGGCGCCCGGATCTTTGAACGGTCCGTCCAGTTTTTCGTCTTCTAAGTAGTCGCTGACGCCGGCTGCCATCAGAGCAGCGGCGGCGATCTTCAAAGGCGCCGGCAATGCTTTGCCACCATACTTGAGCAGACCAAGTCCGTAGTGAGTGGCACCATATGCCGCGAGCGAACCGCCGTCGCGCAATAGCCCGTTGCCGGCCGCTTGTCCCGGCGCAGCTGCTGCTGCAACGCGCAAATGTGTCGTCGCCGGATCCAGTGCCAGGCTGTCGGCTAATTGTACGGTTGCCGCACTTTGTGCTTCCAGGCGTCCGGAGAAGACCCGGCCGTCGGTGAAGCCAGCCAATCCACGAGCTGCCAGTCCGTTGCCGACCACATAATTGCCGGCAAAACCCAGCGCCGGTAGCGGCGCCGAAGCGGTGTGCACTTGCGCGTCGGCTGCGGTCACTATTTTGTCTGCCATGCCGGCGTCGGCTGCCGAAGTCAGGTATTGAGCGGCCCCAGGATCTTGTGCGGAAGCAGAGATCAACTCTAAAGCTTTCTGATGATCCTGGGCTTTGGGCGACAGTACCAGGACACGAGCCTGATAGCCTTGCACGATCGCGGCCGCGTGAGAGAGTTGGTCGAGATTTTTGGTGGCGGTCATGAACATGTCTACGAGACCGGCATTGCGCGCTCTTACAATGCGCTCTTGTTCGGTCTGCGTGCTTGGACCTTCTTTGCCTGCAAGGAAGTCTTGCTTGGCTTTGCGGGCAGCCATCAGGGCAGTCACCGTCGGGTCATTTGGAACGCGGGTTTCGGCTTGTGCATTGAGCGCCTGCAGCTCTTTCTGATACTGCTGGTTGCGTTCGACCTTGGGGACGTACTTGTCGTTCAGTTGCTTCAGATATGTATTGCGTTGCGCGCTGTTGGGCTGAGTGATGCTGACGACGGTTTGCAATTCACGCTGAAACTCGGGATCGGCTTTCAGATATTTGGCCTGCAACTGATCCTTGTCGCTTTGTGTTTGTCTTTCCCAGTTGGTCATGGCTTCTTTGCCAGCCGGTGTCAGGGCGGCTTCTGCTTTGGCGACCTCGGCGTTGAGCGCAGTCAGTCGCTGCGTGATGGCAGGCTGATCGGCTTTGGGCACCATTGCATCGAGACGCAGTTGATGTATCTGTCTTTGGGCATCCACAGCTTCAGCCAGTTTGTCGGGAGGAAACTTGCTGAGGATGCCGTTTGCCTGTCCAAAGAAGGCGCGCACTTGTGGTGGCACGTCTTTCAGCGGTCCTTGCTTTTGCAGGGCTTGCACTTCGGCAAAGGCATTGGCACTGCCTTGCATAGCCTTCTCAAGGTCGCTCAGTCCCTGCACCTTGGCCGCCAGTTGCGGCGGAATCTCAACCTTCACTTCGGGCGCGGTGGTCGGCACGTCGGTGCGTCGCTCGGTACCGGTGTCGGTGCCTGGATTGGGCACGATCGGTGGTTTGTCCTTGTCTGTACCTGTTACAGGAGGCGCTGCCTGTGCTCGTTCAAGTTCGGCAATTTTTCTCCTGGTCGCTTCGATCGCCTGTTGTTTCTCATAAAACATTCGAGTGGCGGGCGAGTTTTTGATTTGCTCCTGCACTGCGCCAATCTGTACTTTGGTGTTGAGCATCTGCCCGAATGCCGAGTTGATCTCAGCGAACTTCGGATGCGACTTGATCAGCTGAGCTGTCGCTGTCAGGTTAGGATCTCTGGTGGAGAGCAAGTTGCGATAATCCTGCACTGTCTGGCAGTTGTCCCACATATATCCAAGGGCGCGCTGCTGATCGGGAGTGCCGGCTCTTCCCAGGTTGGTGATCTGATCGGCGAGAGCTTTTTTCTGGTTTTCCAGTCGCTGCAAGTCGAGTGAGTACTTATTGAGCGGATTGCGCGGATCGCGTCTCGCTGCTTCCATCTGCAAGGAGACATCTTTTTCTTGTTGCGTCAGCTGCGCTTTCAGCCTGGCCAGTTCAGTCGCCGGTGCCGGAGCAGGCGGATCGACCTTGCCGCCGCCGGGAGGCAAGATGGGATTAGGGACGTCTCTGGGAGGCAGGAAAGGACCAGGCCGTGGACCGATGACTCGGCCGTCGCGAGGCGGTGGCACCACGTCGGTGCGTGGCGGCACGACCGGATTGGTTCCATCTATATAAGGAGTGGCGTTTATCGCGCGCACGATGGCATCACGATGTTTCAAGAAATTTGGATCGGCTGCTACACGCGGCGGATCGCCGAGCATCCAGGGGTCGTGAGCGGCAGCCACCTGCAGCATCTTGTTGCCCTGCTCGGTCTGCTGATCCCGCTGCTCTCTCGGCAGGTACACGGAAGTGCGAATCAGAGCCAATCCGAAGTTGGCATTGGCATAGCCGTTGGCGCGCAAAACGTCGCCGAGCATGGCGTATTCCTGAGATAGCCTCTGGTATTCGGCTGGATTGCGCGTGCGCGTGGCCGTCATTTCTTGCTGTAGCCGCTGCCGTTCTTGTTCGGTTGCTCTATAAAACTGATTGGGCGTCATGCGGCCGTTGGCGTCGGTGTCATAGAGCATCGTCGATGCTTGTTTGATGGCCTGGAAGTAAGCCTGCTTTGCTTGATCGAAGGTCTGATCGTATTCGCGCGTGCCTGGCCCATAGCCTTGTTTCGCCATCGCATGCAAAGCTTTCATCTGATCTCTGCCGTTTTCCAGTGACGAGATCACACCGGAGAGCCGCTGCTGTGCATGTCGGCGGAACTCCACTCTCTCTGGCTGCTCGTACTGACCTGATGTGCGTCGAACGGCGTCCTCTGCGGAGCCGGGAGTGCGGTAGCGATCGAGCCGATCGCGCGTCGCGGTCGTGGCTTGATCGTCGCCGTACGAAACTTCGTCGACGCGCTGAGGCTCGCGAGCCTCTCGCTGCGTTTTATCCATATTCATGACCCTAAGGAAAAAGTGCCCTAATCTTTCAGTGATCTGATGTCAAGAAATGCCATCCGCCTGGCGATCATCCAAACACCGTCCTGCCTGCTGACGATTGTTGATTTGAATTGTGGAATTTGCGTGGCAATGCGATGGGAGAAATACCCCTGGCCCGGCTTTCAGGATTTAATCCGGGTGACTTCCAGCGCTGGAACGCCTCATGCCATGGGCTCGCGCAGCCTTCAAAGCGATTGAATTTCTTGCGATCCGGGCATTAATTTCTGGGGCTGAAGCCATTTTTTGCTGCAGTTAGTCGACTGGAACACGTATTTCTCCCACGAAAATTTCAAATTTCTCTGGCAGATTGTGTCCAAAATCGACCCAGTGCCGATACACCCGGTAGAAACAGCCGCAAAATCTGCTTTGAAACTGCGCTCTCGTTGATTAAAATTTGCCCGGCCCATGGGCGATCTACGTAATTTCCACACAGACGAGCACGGTCCTCATAGCTAAGCTAACAGAGCGGGAAAAGGGACACACGGAGAGGAAAGCAACAGACCATGAGTGATAATCCCGAACAAGGCAAGGCAAAACCAGGTCAGGGTACGGAAGTTGAACGTACTTCCGGGACTACTGGCGATGGCGCCACCACCGACCCGCTGGATCAATATCGCTATACCGGCTCGCCTGAAGAGGTGGGACGCACAGGTGGTGCCGACGCCGCGGAGCGTCAGCAGTTTCGTCGCGAAGCGCACGACAAACTGAACCCGATCATCACCTCTCTGGAATCAGGCCGCAACAACATGCAGGCCCTGCACGAACTGGCCGCCGCCGGTCAGGGACCCGGCACCAAAGCTTACGATGACGCATTCAAGGCCGCCAAAGGCGCCTACTTCCAGGCGATCGATCAAGCCTCGAAGATGCTTTATGACACCGATGCCGAAGGTCGTCTTACTCCCAACAAGTTTTACAAGGACGTAGAAGCCGAGCGCGTTCGCTTGCAAGCCGACATGGCTGCTGCGAAAGACAAGAACCCGGCAGAATACCAGCGTCTGGCACAAGAAAACGCCATGCTCGGTGATGTCCTGCGCGCCAATGGGTATGCGCATGCCAACTTCGGTCTGGCACTCGTGCGCAGCTCCGTGTACCTGCCGAAGGCAGAGCGCGACAAACAGATGGAACAGGGCAACCAGATGTTGATGCTGGCTTCCCGCTACGACAAATACATGATGGGCGATCCGCCGAACGTTCCGCCGGATCCCAACTTCATGAAACACCGCGATGCGATCATGAAGGTCGTCAACGAGACCCCCTATAAGGATGGGGGCACCAGACCGGGCGGCGACACACCGCCACCAACTGCGACCGTTCCCGATCGTATTCAGTCGACCAATCAACAAGCCAATACAGTGGATATCTTCACCAAGAATCCCGATGGCAGCTATACGCACACGCAATTCAAGCCGTTGCCGGCCGGACAGCAAGGTCCGCCCACACCAACGCTCAACGAGAAAGTGACAGACGTCAAAGCCAATGCTGACGGTACCTTCTCTTATAAGAATCCGAAGGGCGAAGTGGTGTCGATGAAACCAGACCAGCCGCTCACTCCGGCACCGGGACCCGGCACGCAAACCACAGGCGAACTGCCTCAGGGTTACAAACTGCGCACCGCCGGTTCGCAATCATTTATAGACGGTCAAGACATCAGCGTTCCCACCGGCAAAACGGTGCTGAAGCTGGATGGACAGACTGCCGATCCCAACGATCCGTTGGCGATCGCCCAGACTGGTGATCTTGATAAAGCCATTGCGGCAGCCGATGCACTGGACAAAGTGCCGCTGATCACGCAAATCACAGCGTTGAAAGGACAACTCGGTCCTCTGCAAGCCTCGCTCAAGCAAGCGATGGATGCCGCCAAAGCCGATCCGAAGAATCCACTCAACAAGTATGTCAACGACTCCGAGCGCATCAACGGCGAACAAACCGCGTTGCGCACCAAGATGGCCGACCTGGTCAAATCAGGTTTGCCGACGGACGGCACGGCACCCACGCAACAACAGCAACAACAGCAACAAGCGCTGGCCTGGATGTGGGCGAACGTCAATACGACTGCCGACCTGCAAAAGTTCTTGACCGCCACCACGCCTCCTGAACTGAAGGCGATGGCTGATGCAGCCAAGAGCCATGCGAAGTGGGCCGAGATCAACTCCAGCTTCGGTCAGTTCCTCAACAACAAGACCGCTCTTGGCGCTCTCGAAGACGGATTGAAGAACAATCCCGCCACCAAGGACTTCTACGACAAGAAGATGCAGTTGATTCAGGGAACGCAACAGCTCAACTACCTGACACAACTCTACATCTCGCCGATCACACTGCGTGAAGCCAGAGTCGATCAATTGACTGCGGATCCGGAAGTGCAAGCGCTGATCAAGGCGCAAGACAAAGCCAACTTCCCGCAGAAAGACGATCCGGAAGTGAAAGCGATTCGCCAGCGTGTCAACGAACTGATCAACATGCAAGCGAAGCCCGAGCAGGGATTGCTCGATCTGCAAAAAGCTCTCGGCGATGCCAGTACATCGACCGTGCCACCGCAAACCGACAACACCGGCGGCGCTCAACCAGACCGCCTCGTCAGCACCTCGGCGGACAAGACTACCCAGGATGTCTTCACCAAGAATCCCGATGGCACATACACGCACCAACAACTGAAGCTGCTTCCGGCCGGACAACAGGGAGCACCACAAGTGCTTGGTACCGAAAAGGTCACCGAAGTCAAAGTCAATCCGGATGGAACCTTCAGCTTCAAGCGTCCAAGCGGCGAAGTCGGCACACTGAAGTCCGATGCACCGGCGACCGTGCCACCGACCACGACACCGGACATCGATCCGGCAACCGGCAAACCGCGCGAAGTAAATCGTACCGGTGACGTCACCAACTTGCCACCAGATGTGGCGGCAAAGATCAAAGATCTGCCGAACGTCGAAAAAGCGTTCAGCGGCGCTGCAATTGCATTCTCCGAAGTGGCGGCTCTCCAGAGATTTGCCACCGAAGTAAAACTGCTGCGTGAATTCGATGCCAAAGTGAAAGCGATGCCCGAAGCGGATCGCACACCAGAGAACATCGCCAAGCTGCAACGCGAAGTGATGAAGCAAGACGAATTCATGTCGGTCATGTATGGACCGGATGCCGGGCCGCAAGGCAACCCGCCCGGACGCCCCGACCTGTATAAACAGATCGATCAGGCGATTGCCGAATCGCAACAACGCAACTTCAGCACCAGCCCATATCTGGCGCAGAAGTACGTGCAAGCACCGGATCCGAATGATGCCAGCAAGACTGTCAACCCGAGACCCAACCTGGCTAACGAAGTCAAACTCGATCCGACAGGCAAGTATCTGGCTGAAATCCCGGCCGATGTGCGCAAGTTCTTCGACGAAGCCAACAAAGTGCTCGCCGACAACAAGGACATTCCGGGATCGGTGGCAGCACAACGCGCTGTGTACAAACAGCGGTTGGATGCGGCTGTGCCTCCGGCAGAGCAAACGACGATTCAGCAAACGTTGAACACGTTGCAAACCAACTTCGATACTGCGATGGCAGCGCTGAAGCCGGAAGTAAAAGGTCCGTTGACGCAAGCTTACGCTCAATATCAGCAAGACAAAGTCACGATTGGGCAGAAGTACCTGCAAGCGATTCCGACCTTCCAGACCGATCTGCAAGCGGTCGTCTCCGGCACTCAACCTAACTCTCAGGAACGTGCCAAGGCGCTCAACGACCTGCAAGTCAAATACATGGCTCAAGTGGAAGCCGACCAGCGCTATCAAGCTGAACTCGCCACTGCCTACACCAATCGCTTCGGTCAATTAAAGTCCATGGATCCGGGCATTGATGCAGTCATGAACGCCCAGAAGGCACTCGACGACTACACCAGCGGCAAGGATCCAACCAAACCGAATCAAACACCGCAGGAGCAACAGGCTCTGGCAAACAAGATCGGCATGATGGACGGCTATATGACCGCCACCAAAGATCTTGATGCTCTCGAGCACGCAGCCGCAGTGGTACAAAGCTACCAGGCGCGCGCCCTCTTGCTCTCAGCTAATCCGCAAGACCGTGCCAAGTCGCTCGAACTGATGCAACAGTCGACTCAAGACGCGGGCGCAGCTCAATACCTGGCGTTGCCCAACAACGAATACCAGGCTGCCGCCTACATGGGCGCAGCTGCCACGCAAGTCATGGCCGGCAACGCACCGGTTGAACTGTTTGGTTCCATGGTCCCGGGTAGCGGCGCAGTCATGCGCGGTATTGCCGGAGCCACCAATGGTTACATCGGCGGCAGCCGTCTGGAAAACCAGAACGCAGCCACCCTGGCGCTTGCCGAATCCTGGAAGTACGATCCTAAGTTCACGCAAGCTCAAATCGCACAAGTCACCGCTCAGGGCGACGCAGCCGGCAACGGATTGCTCGGTGATGTCAGCGCGCTCGTCGGTTACGGTGGCACTTATGTAGGCTTGAGCAAGTTCACCCCATTGCCGGGTTGGGCCAAGGTCGGTATATCGGTAGTCGCTGCCGGTGGTACCAGAGACATGGTCACCGATGGCAAGTTTGATGGACCAATCAATGATCCTGGTAACTACGCCAGAGCCGGCTTGGTTGGCTTGGGCGGACACTACGCCTACAGAACCTTGTTGGGCGATTGGGCTCTGACTGCCGAAGGTACTGCCGCGGCGAGAATGCTGGAAGCACAAAAAGCCGGCACTCCAATTGCCTATGAAGGCAGCAAGCTCACTCAGATGTATCTGGGCACCAAGAGCACTCTCGGTGCATACCTGAATCCGAAGAACATGCTCACCGGTGCATTGCCGCTTGAGCAGGCGCCATTGATCGGGCGCTTCTTCAATCCGGTTACCGCAGCTACACTCGATGCCGCTGCAGCCAAGGGAGCAGCTGAGTTCATAGCTGCGTCGAAGGCGGCCGGAGCGCAGTCCTACTTCCGCACAGTCGGTACGTCGTTCGTCATTGGCGCCCAACTCGAAGGCGGCAAGCTGATCACGGGCGAAGACAAGTTCACGACCATGGGCGACGCTATGACCAAGATGCGCAACGCCGGCTTGATGTCGGGACTCACATCCGGCGTCCTGGTGCCGATGGCGACCATGATTCCGAAGTGGGGCTTCAGCAAGGTTCCAGGCATCAATACTTTGATTGCCAGCGATACCGCAGGAGCGATCTACGCCTTCGGTCGAACCTATGCCTCCGACTTCTCGCAAGCCAGCATGGATTGGTCCATGGCACGCGATATGAAGGTCGCGTCCGCTGCCGCGCAGAACCAGCAAGACCTGGCCAAAGCTCTAAAGGATGCCAACCCAGGCATGACCGACACCGAAGCTCAGGCTCGTGCATTGATGGTTCGCCAGATGCAACAAGGTGCCAAACAGCGTCAGGCAGCCGCAGCAGCTAACAAGCCTGCAGGCGGTTAAGCCGACTCCGGTCTGAACCGAACTGAACTGAACTGAACTGAACTGAACTGAACTGAACTGAACAGCTGAGTCTGCGCTTGCACCGTTTTGGTGTAGGAAACCAGTTTTTGCACTCGAAACGGCTCAAGAAGCCAGCTTCGAGTGCAATTTTTTGGCAGCCAGATTAATCCCGCAGAATTAAGGCGAATGTCAAGAGAATGCCGGACTGGCGAACCATACTGAGGAAGGTTTTCCAGGTTTGTGCTGTGGAGCCGGTAAGGCGCGAATGGGTTGCCTATGTCCGACATTAAAAGTGGCAGGTTCGTGAAATTAAGGTTCGTATTTTTCCCAATCGTGTCCAGGAATGCCCACGGCTGTATAGATTCAAGCACCCCGCCAAAGGGCATACATTTAATATCTCTAGAAAATAGGCTTACTAAAAGAGATGACGGACAAACCTGTTTGGATTATTGAACCGAAAGAGTCGGGCACCGGCGCTGCGAAACAGCCCGTTGAAGATCACTCCGGCAACACCCCCTCGTTGTTGTCCGTTGCCGATCAGCCGGTCGTTCGCACCGCCGGTAGTGACGCTGGTGACAAGCCTGCGCCTGCTGTCCAGACAGCCGGACGCGATCCGCAGCAGTTTCTTGACGAGATCAAACAACAGAAAGCCACATTGGCGAGCCTCTATGACACCAATGGCAATCTCGTAGACAAAACCTATAAAGTCGAAGGTCACGAAGTTCCCGCCGCGGCTTATCGCGATTACCTGGTCACCAAGATCAGCACCAATTATCAAGGCGCCATCGATGCGGCCAAAGCCAATCAGTATGCCGGCAACGATGCGCGTCTGGCTAATACCCAGGCATCGGCCGTTCAGCTCATGCAACAACTGAAAGATCAGTATGGTATCGAACTGCCCACCGGATATGGTGGCAAGCTCACCACCTACACGGTCGAGCAGCAAATGGCCGCCACGACTAATCCTGGCGCCAAGCAAGTGTTGCAGCAATTGCACGACGCCATCACCGGACATACTGATGCGGCGCGCAATCAGAACATGCCGGACCACACCACCATGGAATACGCGGACTTTCTGCGCAGCGTCGGTCTGACCAAGCAAGCCGATAACCTGCTGAAAGGCATCGATACCAATACCGTTACTCGCAACTCGATGCAGTACGAGCAACTCTCCGATCAAATCAAGAACGATTTTGCCAATCAGCGCGAACAGCTGGTTCCCAAAGACCAAGATCCGCTGGTCACGCTTGATGATGCCGTGAAGAAACTCCAGGCTGGCGACACTGCCGGAGCCGAAGCGGCTTTCGCAAAAGCTTACCAACAATACGATCAACTTCCGAAGGACAAGATTCAAGCTGAGATCAAACGCTTGACCGATGCTCAAGATGCAATCGACAAGCAAGTGAAAGAAATGAGCGACGCCGGCACTTTGTACCCGCCGCAAGCCGCTGCTTTCGAACAACAGAAAAATCAGTTGACCGTCATTCAAGCTAACTGGGAACAGCTTAAAGCCTCCAAGCAGACTATCGAATTGGAACACGCCCACTACCTCTTGAATCAGAGCCCCAACAAAGGCACGATCGAAACCCGTCACAAAGCACTGGAAATGCTCGACGACGTTCGCTATTCGGAAAACGGCAAGATTGCCATGATGTTCGAGTTTTCGATGCGCGGTGAACAGCGTTTCTCGCAAGATCTGATGCTGGCTGCCGAAGGTAAGCCGCAATCAGCTCAAGCCATGCAGCAATGGGGCGGATCGATGGCAGAAGCCGCCAAGCTTTTGCAAGAAGCTGATGCCCTCAAAGACAAAGATGAGAAGGCAGCCAGCATCAAATATCAACAGGCGCGCATGAATGCCGAGAACGCGCTCGGCTTTGCCGAACACATCGACGTCAACGAAGCGAAGTACACTGAAGAGCAGACCAAGAAAAACATTCAACGAATTCGCGACGAAGAAAAGGCCAAGCCGGCCGGAGAGCGCAACGAACAGAAGATTGCTCTTCTCGACCACATGTTGAAGCCGAAGAAAGACCAGGACCCAGCCACCATGGCTCTTCTGGACAACCTTTTGCAGCCGGCCGAAAAAATCGATCAGTCCAAACTGAAGCAGCTCAAAGATATTCTCAAAGATGATTACAGCATGATGGAAGTGGCGCAACTGCATGCCACGCTCGCCGATTCGCAAGCGCGCGAGTTCGCGGCGAACAGCGCCCGAATGCTGATGCTCCAGGTCGACTGTAATACCGGCAAAGCTGAGAACAACCCCCTTACTAAAGAAATTGAAGACCACGATCCGGACGGCAGCTTCCGCGCTCAGATGGACTGGGGACAAGTCAAAGAAGCGACGCGGGATATTGCATGGTATGAGCACCTCTGGAACGGCATCAAAGACATCGGTATCGGCATTATCTCCGGTCTGGTGGCTGTCGGCACATTTGTTGTCGTCACCGGCGCCTCGGTCGGTTGGGGCGCACCCGCCGGCGTAGCCCTGGGTCTGGCTGCCGGCACCGCGACTTACACAGCATTGCATGCCGCCGCGGGGGACAAGATAACCTGGTGGACTCCGGTCGAGGGTGTAGTCACCTCTGCGGCCGCATTGGCCACTATGGGCACCGGTAGTGCCATTGCCGGCTCTTTCGGCAAATCTGCTGTCGGCCGCATAGGCACGTACTTCGTAGCCGGTATGGCCGGCGATGCCACTTATAACTTCGGTATGGGCGGCGTCCGCTACGGACAAGGTGTGTACGCCGACTTCGGCACCGCCATGAAGTCGTCGGCTCTGCAAACGGCCGCCGATGCACCGATGGTGCTTCTGACCGCTGGTATTGCTGGAAAAGTTGGCGCCAAACCTTACCAGTCACAATTCGCCAGCCAACTCGGATTGGATGTAAATCCCTCGGTGGCCCGCCAGGTCTTCAGTCAGTGGGGCGCGCTCAGTGTCGCTTACTTGCCGGCAGTGGCTCCGAAATTCAAAACCGATGCCCAACTCGATCGCATGATCGATGCCCGCAATCAACGCAATCAGCCTAAGTAAGCAGCCGGTACAGCTTCGAGCGTATTACGCTATACCGGGACTTTTTCCCAGGCAGCATTCGAGCGAACGCCATCACTTAATTCCACATTGTCCAGAAACTGTCGGCAATGGTATAGATTAGGACGGGGCTTGCTATCGGGAATGAACGACCCATTCACCGATAATAATAAGGCTTGCCCACATGACAGAAACATCATGGATGCTTGCGCCTGAAAAAGCATCCGGCGTTGACAAAGACAAACCCCTGCCGACTTCGCTTCTGGCACTGGCTGACGCACCGGTGACGCGCACCGGCGGAGATGCCCTTCAACTGCCTGGCACTCCAGGCACCGAAGCCAAACCTGTCATCGACGTCAATCAGCTGCGTGAAGCGATTGCCATCGAGAAAGCCAATCTGGCTCGTCTGTTCGATGAGAAGGGCGACCTCAAGCCCGGCACGATCACCGAGAACGAACAGAAACTTACTACCGAGCAGTATCGCGACATGATTCTGTCCAGAATCAGTCTCATGTACGAAACCGGCATCGACAACGCCAGAGCGAATCAGTATCCAGGCAACGATGCGCGCATTGCTAACGGATTTCGCAATGCCGATGTCATCCAGAAAGAACTGAAGGAAAAATATGGAATCGAGCTGCAAACCGGCTTCGGCGGCAAACTGACTTCCTACACCGTCGAACAACAGATCAATGTGACTACCAATGCCGAAGCCCGCAAGCTTTTAGGTGAATTGCAGTCCAGCATTCGCGGCATCAATCAGGCTGCCGTAAATCAGAATGCACCGGACAGACTGACTATGGAGTATGCAGATTTTCTGCGCACCATCGGTTTGACCAAACAAGCCGAGACTTTGCTCAGTGATGTCGGACGAAATAGTGCCACTCGATACTCAAAACAGTTTGAAGACCTGAACGAGAAGATTCTCAAAGACTTCGCTACCGCGCGCAGTAAAGTTGTTCCGCGCGAGCAGGATCCCTTCGATAGTCTGGGACAAGCACGGGCTGCCATCGCCCGCGGTGATAGCAAAGGTGCGGAGGCGGCGTATGCGCAAGCTTACGACCGCATCGCCAAATTGCCCAAGGACAAAATCGAAGCCGAAGCTAAGCGCTTGATAGAAGCGCAAGACTCTGTCGATAAGCAAATGGCGGAAATGAAGGAACAAGGCCTATTGACCCCGGCCAAGCAGGCCCAGCTGCAGTTTCAAAAGCAAAATCTTATGATGTTGCAGTCGGTCTGGGAAGAGTTTCTTCTCGCGAAGCAGTTCGTCGAGATCGAACATGCGCATTACCTGCTCAACAACAGTCCCAACAAGGATAAGACTGAAACCAAGCGTGCCGCGCTCGACATGCTCGACGATGTGCGTTATTCGGACAAAGGCAAGATTGCTTTGCTGCGCCACATGCAGCTGCGCGGCGAAGGCGACTTTTCGCGCGACATTGTCCTGGCATCTCAAGGCAAGCCTGATCAAATGACGGCATTTACTCAATACAACGATTCCATGGCCAAGTCGGCAAAGTTGATGGCCGAGGCGCACGCGATCATGGAAAAGAACGAAGAGGAAGCGTCTAAGAAACTGCAGCAGGCCAGAATGAATGCTGAAAACGCTGAGTCGTTCGCCTCGCACATCGACGTCAATGAAGCGCGGCAGATGGGCGAGCAGACCAGAAAAAACATTCGCCGCCTGATCGATGAAGAGAAAGCCAAGCCCGATGCCAGCCGTAACCAGAGCAAAGTGGCATTGCTGGAGCACCTTCTCAAACCGATGAAGGATCGAGATTCTGCCACCATGGCATTGCTCGATAACGCTCTTCTGGGCGAGAAAGGAGACAAGGCAAAAGCCAAGCAATTGCGTGACATGCTCAAAGATGATCTGTCCATGATGGATGTTCTGCAATTGCACGCAGCTCTGGTCGATGCGCACGGCATGGAACATGCAGCCAATAGCGCTCGTTTTGCCATGTTGCAAGTCGATGCCGAAACCGGAAAAGGGGAAGACAATCCGCTCGTCAAAACGATTGAGGACAACGACCCGAACGGCACCTTCCGTGAGATGCTCAATTGGGCAGACGTCAAAGAGAAAACTCGTCATATCGAGTGGTACGAACGCCTCTGGCGCGGCACCAAAGATATATTCATCGGATTGGCATCCAGTCTGGTCGCCGCCGGCACGTTCGTGGTCTTGACCGGTTCGACCCTCGGTTTTGGTGCCCCCGTGGGCGTTGCCGGCGGCATCGCCACAGGGACTGCTACCTACTGCGGGCTGAAGAAACTATGCGGCGACGACTTGACCCTGGGCGATGTCGGCATGGGGGTTGTCAACTCTATTCCTGGAGTGGCGTTTGTCGGCGCTGGTCGGGCTTTACAGGGCGCGTCCATCATGCTCAAGATTCCGGGATTTGCGCGCCCGGCGGCGACGCTGTTCCTGCAAGGCATGGCTGCCAACGCCAGTTACCATACGTCTTATGCCGGCTTGCAGTATGCGGAGGGCATACATCCGGACATGCTCACTGCCCTTAAATCTGCCGGTTCGCGGACATTGAAGGACGTGCCGCAAGTAGCGTTATTCTCAGTTATCGGCGGCTTCGGCGGCGGACAGGCAAGCAACGCCGCCAGTCGCGAGTTGGGCGTAAACATTTCCAGATCAGTTGCCAAAGACGTTTTCTCTCAGTGGGGACGCATGGGTTTGGCGTCCGAGCCGGCGCTGGCCATTCAACGCGCCAAAGACGCCAACGAAATAAACAGATACACGCGCATGATGCTCGAACAGCAGCGTAAACTCGATGAATTGTCAGGGCATCGGTAACCATTTCGCCAGCTGAAGCGCTACCTTAAGCCGTTAGACGGCAAGAGCGCCAGTCAGGACGGTATACTTGACCACATGCCTGAATTGTCGGTGGTCATCCCCGCTTACAACGAAGAACACCGCCTGCCGACGACCCTGGAATCGGTACATGACTTCTTAAAGCAAACTGGTCATAGCTTTGAGGTCCTCGTTGTCGATGACGGCAGTCTCGACGGAACAACTCAGGTGGTAGAGAGCTTTGCGGAAAGTCATCCGGCTGTCCGCCTGGTCTCGTATCAGCCTAACCGGGGCAAGGGGCATGCGGTCCGTGTCGGCATGTTGGCGGCAGACGGCGATTTGGTGCTCATGAACGATGCCGACGGTGCATCGCCAATTGAAGAAGTGCAGCGACTGATGAATGCCATCGCAGGTGGTGCAGATGTGGCAATCGGCTCGCGCGCTAAGCCGGATGAGACACGGGAAGTGAAAGCACTGGTGCACCGCAAATTTATCGGCAACACCTTCAATCGCATCGTGCAGGCGTTGCTGCTGCCGGGCATTCAAGACACGCAGTGTGGTTTCAAGATATTCAAGCGCGAAGCCGCTCGCGACATCTTCTCGGTTCAGCGTACCAACGGTTATGGCTTTGACGTCGAGATTCTCTACATCGCCAAGCTGCATGGCTATCGCATCGCTGAAGTTCCGATAAACTGGGCGAACGTCGATGGGTCAAAGGTCAACGTACTGCTCGACTCTCCCAAGATGTTCGTGGAAGTGGTCCGTATCGCGTTTTCAGCCCTGTTTGGGCAGTATAAACGTTTGCCAACCAACGTCCGTAACGGCGTTTCAAATCGCGACGCAGTTGGCAAAGAAATGGATAATGGAAGCTAGTTCAACGCCGACTCCAGAACCTGTCGAGCAACCGTCGAGTGGGGAAAGTGCGCCGCCACAGCGCAATCCACTGCCCAACGTCGGTGATATCCTTTTCGTCTTGATGCTCTACTTGATGCTGTTCACTCTGCCCAATTTCCTTTTGGGTGACGGGTCGACCGGCTGGCATATCGTCACCGGCAACTGGATCATCGATAACCATCAGATACCGCGCACGGACATCATGTCGTACACCTTTCCCGATAAGCCCTGGGTGGCGTACGAATGGTTGTTCGATGTGATTCTCGCCGGCTTCGAGCGCATTGGTGGGTTGCCACTTGTGGCGGTGGCAATCGCCACATGCATCGCCGGACTGTTCACCTTGCTCTATCAGAGTTGCCGCAAGGCTGGATGTTATTTTCTAACCGCCATGTGGTTGTGCCTGATCGGCTCCATAGTTTCTTCCATACACTGGCTCGCTCGCCCGCACATCGTCACCTTCTTCGGTCTCTATGTCTATGCGACGTTGCTGGAAGACTATTATCGCGGCTTAGCATCGACCAGGAAACTCTTGCTCGTTCTCGGGCTGTTTATGATCTTCTGGGTCAACTGTCACCCGGCTTTTTTGGCAGGTTTTGTTCTAATTGGAATTTATTGGTTCTCAGCCCTGATTGTGCGTTTCGTCAATAGCAACCCGGAGAGCCGGGCTCGTTCGCAGAAGCAACTCAAAGATTTCTCGCTGGCGTTGGCTGTTGCGGTTGCCGCCAGTTTCGTCAATCCGTACGGCATCGAACTCTACAAGTATGTCTGGGAGTACTTGCATCAAGGTGTCGTCCTGGCGGCAAATACCGAGTTCATGTCGCCTACGTTTCACGGTGGTCTTCAGCCGACATGTCTGGAGTTTCTCTACTTCCTGCTCTGCCTGGGGCTGGCGACTTCAACTAAAAAGCCGACGCTGCCTCAGTTTCTTGCCGTGCTGGCGTTTGCCCACCTGTCATTGTCGAGTGTTCGCAGCGGGCCTTTCTTCGTGATTGTTGCGCTGCCCTTCATTGGTGAACAACTGGGCAACAGCAGACTGAGAGACCTGGTGCCTGGAGTGTTCGAGCCGACGAACATCTTGGCCAAACTGAATGCCTTTTTGAAGCGCATTGGAGATACTTTTGACGAGCAAGAGTTTTCGTGCACCATGCACATCTTGCCTATCGTAGTGGTGCTGTTTCTCTCAGTGTCTTGTCTGAATGGCGGCAAGCTATTCGGTGTGCAGATCGTCAAATCTACTTTCGATGCCAAAACCAAGCCGTATGCCACTCTCGATTATCTCGAGAAAAACAAGATGTGGGATCAACGCGGCGTCAACTACGACAACTGGGGCGGCTACTTGAGATACAAGACCGGACACCGCGTCTTTATCGACGATCGATCCGACTTTTATGGAGAGAAATTCTATCTCGACTATGGTGCCATGTCTGTGCTGGAACCAGGCTGGCAGAACGTCCTCGACAAGTACAAGATCGATTGGGTGATCTATCCCAAGGGCGGCGCTCTAGCGGAAGGTCTGAAAGAAACAGGCAAATGGCGCGTAGCGGCCGAGGATCAAGCTTCGGAAGTGTTTGTTCGCGTAGTGCCTCTGGGCGCTGCGCCCGACAAGCAACAGGAACAGAAGCAGGAACAAGGGACACCCCCTCAGAAGTGACCCCTGCTCCAGGCGTGTGATGTTGTTACTGAACCGGTTGAATGCCAGGTTTATCGACAATCGGTCGATGATACTTCTGTTCCTTGAGCTTGATCATCTCCGACGCCGTGACCACAGGCGAGTTATCAGAGTACTTGTCGATCCAGCTGACGACGGTATCTAATGTGGTATCGTCGAACTGACCTTCTTCAAGAACCAGGTGACTCGACTGTCCTTGCAGGACGAGTCCCTTCTTGTCTGTCTTCACTTTATTGAAGACTTTGATGATCGACTTCGGGCTGACCAGTCTGTCTTTGTAGCCCTGTACGATCAGAATCGGCGTGTGGTCGATCTGCGTCGCGGCTTTCTTGTTGCCCATTGCCAGTTTGCGGAACGCCATCAAATCGCGCACGCGCAGGCGGCGACGCTGCTTTGGATCATTCAGGAGTTTCTGTTTCACGTTTTCGCTTTCGGTAGCGTTTTCAATCACGAGCTTGCCGATATCGATTTGAGCATCGGCACCACCGACCAGTCCGGCTGCCACCATCTTCGCCACTGTCGGTAATGTGTATCGCGAGTTGCCCGCCGGCACCGATGCGATGACGCCGTCCATCAGTTCAGGGTTCTTCGCTGCTACGTGCAGTGCGATTGAACCGCCCATCGATTCGCCCATGAGGAACACCGGCAGTCCTTTGTTTCTTTCCCGGATGACTTGCAGACCCTCTTTGATGTCTTCGAAGGTAAGGTCGAAATTGACCTTCGGGTCGGACGCATACTGCCAGACGCCGAAACCGCGCACGTCAATCGCGTAGACAACGATGCCCAGTCGAGCCAGCTTGCGAGCCAACTTTCCATAAGTCTCCTTGTGGAATCCGAGACCGTGCACGGCAAGTACCGTTGCCCAGGGTTTGACGCTCGGATCAGCCCATGTGCAGAAGGCTGCCTTGTTGGGTAGTTCAACATCAACAGGATTGATTTCCTGAATCGCCACCGCCACAGGCGCCGGCGCATCCGTACCGACTATCGTTTCTTCTGCTTTGACGGACCCCACGTTACCGACCAAAAATGCTGCTGCTGCCGCTGCGCATAGCACTTGTTTCCTCATCTCGCTCATATGCTTTCACTTACTCCCGTGGGGTGTTTTCGGAAGTCCTGACGCAAATGCAGCGGTTGAGGTTTCCACCTGGCAACAATAATTTTTGTTGTCGGCTATGGGGCTGATTGTGCTTTCTCCCTAAAGAGTTGTCCATGACGGTTACCTCACTGGATCTTGCCTGTCTTGGCTCCCGGCACCATCGATGTATAGCCAATACGTTTGCTCGCTGCTGTTTCCAGGTCAGATATGGAGGCGCCCGATTCGCTCGATTGCACTTGCTCCATGTTGTTGTACAACACGTTGAATATTTGCTCCCCTCCGCTGCGAACGCAATCTTGAAAGAGTTCCGCTTTGGAGATAAATCCGTCTTTGTCCGAGTCGATATCGTTGAAGAGTAAGCTGACTCGGTATGCATCGCCGAAAACACTCTCTTGCACGTCTGAAACGCGATGTGCTTCATTGAGGATTTCGAGATCACCGAATTCGACGACGTCCGGATCGCCTGCCGTGGAGGCAATGGACTAGTACTTGGAGTAAAGCGCGCGCACGGTGCTGGGCGGGTCTATTCTCATAAGCCGAAATGCCGCCAGCGTGTCTCCGGTTTCCTGGCGCGAAAGCGTGCCATCGTCATTGGTGTCAACTGCCGACGCGTGCCTGAGATCGTAAAGTTGAGGCGGGTACTGGTAAGGGAGCAGCTTCTGGGTGCACTTATCTTAATCCGAGACAGGCGGTGCGAATTCAGACGGAATAAGTAGATTGCGGGTCAGCCTCACCGAGATCCCACGGCGCAAGTTTCATTTCCCAGAAGCCGTCCAGGCGGCCGCAGGCGACGAACGAGAGATCCAGAGCCGCCGATGCATCCCGGCGCACGCCGTGAGAAGCGTCGGTTACGCGGACGAACTGCTCGAAGTTGTTATATTTGGCGTTCTGGCTGTCTGGAGGAAACCCGGTCGCCAACAGCGATACAGCCAGCGATTTGCTTTGAGAAACCTTGATCTGTTTTTCGTTCAGATAAGCTCCCTTGCCCCGCTCCGCCCAAAACACTTCATCGGAGATCGGATTGTAGACCACGCCGAAACGCGCCTGACCTTCGACTTCAAAGCCGATGGAAACGCTGAAGAATGGATAGCTGTGGGCGAAATTGGTGGTTCCATCGAGCGGATCTATAAGCCAGCGCCGCTTTGCGTCCTTGCTCTCCAGTAAGCCGCTCTCCTCAGCCAGGATGTAGTCGTCCGGAAAAGCTTCGCGAATAATCGAGATGACGAGCGCTTCCGAGGCTTTGTCGACGTCGGTGACCACGTTGAAGGCGCTTTTGTAGTCGATGTTCTTGATGTTGCCGACACCCTTGCGCAGTACTTCGCCAGCCTCCTGGGCGGCGCGCAACGCGACTTCCTTGACTTTCTCCACTGCGGTCTCCTTTTCTTTCGGCCCGGCTATTGTAGCTAAGAGGGGCAATAACAATCGTTTACCAAGCGCTGCTGCCCGATTGACGGGTCTTGGCCTTGAAAGTAGTGTTAACCTATTAAAGTGAGCGTCCCCTCTCCGATGAAAACCGTGTCACCAGCAACCCAACCGAAAGTCCCAAATGTGGGCGCCTCTGGCGCTTTCAGTTTGTTGCTGGGTTCTCAGATAATCATTATTGGCGGCTAATCGGCTGGGGCAGCAAGGTTTTTCCTGCACCAGCGCCTCAGGTCGCTGGTTTTTTGTTTTTTAGAGCACATGTGGAGTTACCGTAATGAGTGAGAAGCAGTACAGCGTCAATTTGCCGCAGACAGGCTTTCCAATGAAGGCCAACAGCGCGGTGCGCGAAGTGGAACTGCAAAAGATGTGGGATCACGAGCGCGTCTACGAGAAAGCGCTGGATAACCGCAAAAAGGGCGACAAGTTCGTGTTGCACGACGGTCCGCCTTACCTGAGCTCGGCGAAGATCCACATCGGCACGGCGCTCAACAAAATATTGAAGGACATCGTCACCAAGTACAAGGCCGTCAAGGGCTTTTACGCTCCTTATGTGCCCGGCTATGACAGCCACGGGCTGCCGATCGAAACCGCCGTCTTGAAGGATGTGAAAGGCGGTCGCCATGCTTTGACTCCGGTCGAACTGCGTAAGCGCTGTCGTGAGTTTGCGCTCAGCAATTTGAAAGGACAGGAAGCCAACTTTAAACGCCTTGGTGTCTGGGGAGATTGGGAGCACCCGTACATCACGCTCGACCAAAAGTTCGAGGCGACTCAAATCCGTGTGTTCGGCAAAATGGCAGAGCGTGGGTATCTCTACAAAGGATTGAAGTCTGTTCAGTGGTGCCCGACCTGCGAAACAGCATTGGCTGAAGCCGAAGTCGAGTACGCAGACCACGTGTCTGATTCGATCTACGTCAAGTTTTCGGTCGCCGATGACTCGCGGGATAAGCTGCCGCCGGAGGTGAAAAACGAAAAGGATGTGTCGTTCGTGATCTGGACGACTACTCCGTGGACACTGCCGGCTAATCTAGGCGTGGCATTGCATCCTGATTTTGTCTACGAGTTTTTGAAAGCTCCGACCGGCGAAGTCGTGGTGGTGACTGAGGCTTTGAAAGAAGCCTTCCTCAAGGAAGTCGGTTGGGATGCCGCGCAGACAAAGGTTCTTGCCACTCGCAAAGGCAAAGAACTCGAACTTATGAACACACGGCATCCATTTATAGACCGCAACAGCCTGGTCATGGTTGGTGAACACGTAACCGCCGAGACCGGTACCGGTGTTGTGCACACCGCTCCCGGCCACGGTCCTGAGGACTTTGAGTTGGGCGCGAAGTACAAGGTCGGCGTTCTCAATCCGCTCGATGGACGTGGTGTCTTCACCGAAGAAGGCGGCAAGTTCCAGGGGTTGCGGTACGACAAGGCCAACCCGGAAGTTGTGGCGCACTTGAAAGAACTAGGAAAGCTGCTCAAGCACTCAACCTACTCGCACAGCTATCCGCACTGCTGGCGGTGCAAGAAACCGCTCGTCTTTCGCGCGACGGAACAATGGTTTGCGTCGGTCGACGGATTTAGAGATAATGCGTTGCGCGCAATCGATGCTGTGCAATGGTTGCCGGCGTCTGGTCGCAACCGCATATTCGCCATGGTCGAAAATCGCTCCGACTGGTGCATCAGCCGCCAGCGCGCCTGGGGCGTACCGATACCGGTGTTCTACTGCAATCAGTGCAATAAACCGGTCTACACGCCGGAGACGGTCGAACGCATCGCCTCAGTCTTCGAAAAAGAAGGCTCCGACAGTTGGTGGGAGCGCGAACCCGAGCACTTCCTCGGCAAAGGATTCAAGTGTCCGCACGATGGCGGCACCGAATTCACGCGCGAGACGGACATCATGGATGTCTGGTTCGACTCGGGAACCACGTGGGCATCCGTCATCGACGGACGTCCGGAGTTGCTCGGCTCTCCCTGCGAGATGTATCTCGAAGGCAGCGACCAGCACCGCGGATGGTTCCAGTCATCCCTTCTGACCAGCGTCGCCGTACATGAGCGGGCACCATACAAGACCGTGCTCACGCATGGTTTCGTCGTGGATGAAACCGGACGCAAGATGTCCAAATCAATGGGCAATGTCGTCGAGCCTGATGAAGTGATCAAGCAGTACGGCGCCGATGTACTGCGTCTCTGGGTGGCTTCTGTCAACTACACCGATGACATACCGATCGGCAAAAACATGCTGGCTCAGCTGGCCGAGGTATATCGCAAATTACGCAACACTGCACGCTATCTTCTGGGTAACCTGCACGACTTCGACCATGCAACCGATGCGGTCCCTTTGGAGAAACTGAAAGGGCTGGACGCGTACATATTGCATCGCCTGCAAGAGGTCGTGAAAGAAGTCACTGAAGACTTCGACCGCTACGAGTTCTTCAAGTACTACCAGCTGTTACAAAACTTCTGCGTAGTCGATCTGTCCAGCTTTTACTTCGACATCGTCAAAGACAGACTCTACACCTCAGGCAAGAAAGACGAGAACCGTCGCGCTGTCCAAACAGTATTGAACGAGATACTGCAAGTGTTGGTGCGTCTGCTGGTGCCGGTAACGCCACACCTTGCGGAAGACATCTGGCAGCACATACCGTCGCAATTGCGCGGCGTGGAAGCGAGCGTGCTTCTCACAGATTTTCCGAAACCACGAGCGGATCTGATGACTCAAGATCCAGTCTTCTGGGATGAGTTGATCAAGGTGCGTTTCGTCGTCAACAAAGCGCTGGAGCAAGCCCGCGCCAGCCGGAAGATCGGCAGTTCGCTGGAAGCTCAGGTCAAACTGAAAGTCGACCAGCCCGATCTGGCGACCAAAGTTTCGTCGCTGGGCGCTGAGTTGCCCGGATTCTTCATCACTTCGCAAGTAGAAGTGTTGCCGGAGAAGGAACAGCTGCATACCGAAAATGGGCACCTTTCGCACGTCAGCGAAGGCGGTGTCAGTGTACTTGTGCTGCCGGCGACGGGAGCCAAGTGCGCACGGTGCTGGAAGTTCTCCGACAAGGTCGGCGACGACAAATCCTTCGCCGATCTCTGCGATGTCTGCGCAGCCGTAGTCGGTGCTGAGAAAAAGTAGCGCAGCGAGAAACAAGGAGTCAAAATGAGTCCAGAGCAGATGGCCGGGCGGGTTTGGATATACGCCGTTGCTGCACTGGTGCTAGTACTTACTGCACTTCTCTTGCCCGATCTGATTGCCAAAGTGCGCAAGGTGGAGCTGACGAAGCCGGCGGATCACCCGTTATTCCGCAATGGTGGAGTCATTGAGGTGGTGGTGATGCTGATCTTGTTTCCATCCCGCCTGGTTGAGGCATGTTCGAAGACTCCGGCAATTAAAGCGAAATCCGACGAAGAACAGAAACTTGAATAGCACGTGGTCGTAATCTACTGATTTAAGACCACGGCTGTGTTTTCCCAGTCGGCCCAGGAAGCCCGACGCATGTGCGGAGGGCTGTCGGCGAGAGTGGGGTCACCGGAGCCGATGGTGTCTCTGATGCGGTTTCCGCTGTGGATGCGAATGGTGTAGTTGTTAGGTCCGCCGGGGATCCACTCGCGAGTGCCTTGCCCGTCCTTCAGCGGCTCCACCATGCGTCCATCCGGGTACTTCGTAAACCAGCCGCCGTCTGCGTAAGTTCGCTTGATGCCACCGTCCGGGGTGGGTGTCTCGTCATAATTGTCATTCGGAGTCGGTCCCCACACGTGTCGGCTGCCGTCTGGCTTCACGACGAAGCCTTTGTCGTCATCGCCCAACATGGATACTTCACGGACCGTGCCATCCGGCCAGGTTGTTACGGTGCGAAGTGTCTCCCAGTTGATTCGCTCGATGCCACCATCGGCGGTGGTTTCGTAGTTGTCGGCCGGGGTCGGACCCCAATGTTTTCCAGACCCGTCGGAACTGACCACGAATCCCCGCCCATCCGGGTATTCCACGCGGACGGTATTGTCCGGCCAAACGGTTTTCAGACCTCCCTTTTCCCAGTACTGGGTGCCGCCATCCTCGGTCTGCCAGCAAACGCCCTCCGGCGGTTTGCCGGTGGCGGTAGGTGCTTTCGTGGTGTCGGCTGCGGATCCGTCCTTGCCGCCGCCGACCTGGGCTTGCAAGTCTATTTCCACGGCCCCGGGAAAGCCGCCGGGCAGATCTGCAGCTGCTCTCATCAGCAACGCACTATTGGATCTGGAACTCAAATCGGTCGCCAGCGCCAGCTCTGTAGTGCCGGCGTTGCCGCCGACCGGCAGTTCGCCAACTATTATCTCCGGTGTCGGTCCAGACACCTTCTTGAAAGTAGCTTCGGGTTCGGGGCTCATGCGGGAAGAGTCCTATCTCGGTGGTAATGAGGCGGGGTGGTGGACCGGTCGGGTGTACTTGAGTGGGGTTTTTGGGTGGACTTGATTGTTTTGGATGGCGAGTCGGTAACCTACCGCTCTACGGGCACATGCCCCGTCTTTGTCACGCACTGCCGGTCGACATCGTCGAAACCGGCGGAATCACTGCTGATGGTTTGTAGATGGGTGGTGCGCCGGACCGGTATGCAAAGCAGTTGCCTTGTCCCTCGTAGGCGCGATGCGCGCTCCAGCGGTCGATATTGCTCAAGGCGACCCAGGCGTTGTACTGCATCCGCTTGTCGGAGCTGTGGTTGTATACCCACATGTATTCGGTTTGAGCCATTTTGATCTGGGTGAGTGCCTGGTAACACAGTCCCATGTAATAGTGCGCCCGGGCATCTTTCGGGTTCTTTTTCACGAGAGCCTGGAACTTCGTCAGAGCCTTGCCGTACTGGCGCTGGTTGTATAGGTTGATGGGGTCTTCGGCATTGGTCAGATTGCCCGCGCCGACGGGCTGCCCCAGTCCCGCCAGGGAGACCAGCAGCATCAATGTCGCAATGCCGTGACTGATTAGTCGCATCTGCTTGATATCTTACACCAGCTAAGCCGTTTTTGAGCGCCCGCGCACAATTTCGGCAATTAGCGTCACGCCAATAGTACTGGCGATCATTAGGGTGCTGAGCGCATTAATTTCCGGGCTCACTCCAAATTTAACCGAGGCGTAGATCCAGAGAGGTAGTGTTGTGTCGCCCACCCCAGCCGTGAACTGGGTGATGATGAAGTCATCCAGCGACAGCACAAAGGTGAGCAGGCAACCGGCCAGAATGCCTGGCGTCAACAGCGGCAGCGTGACTTTCATGAATGCCATTAATGGCGGTGCGCCGAGATCGCGGGCCGCTTCCTCGAGTCTTGGATCCAACCCTTCTAATCGACCCATCACCACCAACGTCATGTAGGCAACGCAGAAAACGATGTGCGAAACGATCACCGTTGCCAGCGAAAGCTGCAGGCCGAGAGCGATGAACAGCGTCAACGCCGCGACCGCCATAGCGATCTCTGGAATGATAATCGGTAACATGGTCAGCGCCCTGTACAGACTTTCGCCGCGGAAGCGCAGGCGCGAGAGCCCGACTGCCGACATGGTTCCCATCACCGCTGAGATGCCGACAGCAATCGATGCCACTACCAGGCTGTTCTTCAACGCACCCAGGAGGTTTTCATCGTGGAAGAGCAGGTCATACCACTTGAAAGTGAAGCCGGTCCATGTGACTGCCAACCGCGAGTCATCGAAGCTGAAGAAAATCAGCACCGCAATTGGTGCGTAGAGAAACATATACACGCACACCGCCAGAAGTGTCAGCCAGATTGAACCCTTCATAAAGCGGGCACCAAACGAAATCGCACACCCCAGGCTTTGATTCCTTCCAGTTCGGACGTGATGTACTCGTCGAAGTCGTTCATCTCGATTTCCATTCGAGTGGTGCCGTCGTATCTGTGCTGGAGACCGGCACCGGACTTGTCCGGCGCTCCTTCCTTCGGGCTTAGTTTCTTGATCAGCTGGCGGCAAGTCATAGAGACTTGCATTGGGCTCTTGCCGTAAGTCGCGGTGCTACCAATGGTGGAAATTGAGGCGCCGGAAAATTTCACCTCTGTGTCGTGGTACACGTTCGGCGATTTGAGCAAGTATTCCATTGCTTTGTTGTACCAGTCGACAGCTTCGCTGAATTTGCCTTGTTCTTGTTTTACACGGGCGATGTCGGTCATGACTGCAGGCACTTCACCGTTAGGCTGATGCAGAGCCTGGGCTTCGGCAAGCTCTTTGGTCAGAATTACCAGCGCCTGATCGAGGTTTTTGTTGCGCGCGGCTTGCAGAGCCGATACCCGCTTTTGCATACAGGTCCACTGAGCCTTGCGGCGGTCCTGGCGGGTTGCCAGAATTTTGTCACGCTCGCTTCTGTATTGGGCCGCCTTATCCTTGTCGGGTGTCGGGCAGTGCTCAAAAATGCGAGCCATGTCCTCATAGACCTGAGCCAGCGAGTGCGAGTCTTCACCATACTGGGCGGTGAGTTCCTTGAGTCGAGTCTTCTGTAGCTCCAAGGCCTGGTCGACTTTTCCTTGCCTGGTCAAGACGTGTCCCAGCATCTGCCGAGCCTGCTCGCGTTCGAGTATGCTTCCCGATGATGTGGCCAGGAAATTCTTCAATATGTTTTCTGCTTCCGGTAAGTTACCGTTCGGTCCCAGCCCCATCATGCTGCGCGCCTTGGTCAATCGCGGGTCTTCCCGATGCTGGAAATCCATGGACCCAGTGGTGAGGGAAGGGTTATGCGGCGTGGTTGTGAATCCGAAGGAAGTGTTGGTTGCCTGGGTTCGGAATACAGAAATTGCTGCGAGTTCTATTTTCGTGAACGCATTCAAATCGTTGTAGGTTCTTTCGAATGAGTCTTGCCGTAACGCTGCTGATACGGTCTTCGTAGCCGCTCTGGAAGCAAGCAGAGCCGGGTCGATCTGAGGCAGTTTGTCGAGCTGTCCAGTGTCCGTCAGGAGCTTTTTGCAGATCGGATACAGATTATCGATTTTGAAAACTTGACGATTACCTCCACTTGAAGATTCACCACTCTCGGTGACGCGAAATCGGAAATATGGATACTGACCATCATTGTGTTTCGCCAGAATCGAGATCGCTTCCGCCAGCAACAGACCTGCATCGGCAAAATGTTTTAATTCTTGTTGCGTACGGGCGAGGTCAATCAGAGCCATCGGTAGTTCGGGGCTGCTGTCGGGGAGTTGTCTGCGTGCTCTTTGTATTTCTGCCTTGAGTACTATGGCCGCCTCCGCGGAGTTACCTGTCTGTAAGAGAGTGAGAGCTTTCTCTCGCTCTCCCATGAGTGCCAGCTCGCCAGCCGTTTGCTTCTTATCTGCTTCGATAACCTGGTCGCGCATTTGCCGCAGGTACTTCGCTAGTGCTGGAGAATTTTTTTGCGCGCCCGTGGCCGATTGGTGGTACTTCTGTGCGAGATGCAAATCATTAGCGCCGTAATAGTCATTGAGGTGACTCATTTCTTTCGCGATCAGTTTAAGAGCCTTCGCGTCTTCTCCTTCTCGTGAATAGACCTCCACCAGTTGCTCATAACCGACATGGTGAAACTGACCAAAGGTCGGATCTTGATAGATAGAAAGCCATATTTTTTCAGCCTTCTTTAGATCGCCGGCCTTCATAGCCGCCCAACCAGCCAACAAGGTCGGCTCGTCGTTGGATTCACCGGTGGCTGAAGATTGTCTGGTGGCAGCTGCTAGACAGAGAAGAAGCATCAACAATATTGATGCTCGTCTCATTCGTTAGCTTTGACCAGCTGATTGAGATTGATCGCTCTGATTTCCTCGGCACGCTTCCTGGCAGCCGCGGCTTCAGTTGGCTGTTTGAGCATTTCCAGCAGCGGTGCGTATTCTCGCAGGGTGAGGGCGATGTCCGGATGAGTAGGATCGAGAGGTTGTTGCAGTGCGAGCGCTTTCTGGAAGCAGGTTTGAGCTTCTACAAACCTATCCATGGCCATCAGCAACTTGCCAAGATTGACGTGGTTGTATGCCAATTGCGGATCGTCGGGTGCATTCAAACGATTAGCCGACTCCAAGGCTTTGAGAAGAAACTCTTTGGAGCCCGCTAGATTTCCCTGCGCGCGCAGACAGTCGCCGATATTGTTTTGCACCGCAGACAGTATCAAGTCAAGATCACGATTTTTGGGGTCGGCTGCGATCGTATTGGCCTTTTCCAGAAATCCTTGAGCTTCTCTGAATTCGCCTTTGCGGATGTGCATAAGGGCCATCGTGTTCAGGAGAGAGGCAATCCAGACCGGATCATCGGTGCCACCGGATGCACCAGCCATAGACATTGAGCGCTCCGCCGCCGAGCGAGCCTCGTCAAAGCGCTCTTGTTCTACGTAGACAGCTGCCAATTGCGCCAGGTGGTGCTTAAGGTGTTTCTGACCTTCAGGAGATTGATCTCCGCCTCTGAACAAAATCAATTGCTTGATGCGTTGCTCGGCTCCGTGCAAATTGCCCTCGCGCTTGTCGATGATGGCAAGCAGTTCTTCAGCTTCCAACTTGTGCTTGGCTGAAAGCGGTTTGCGTGACTCGGGCGATTCACCCGTGAGTGTCTTGATCGACCAGGAGACTGTCTTCCAGAGATTGGCGCCCTCATCCCGCTTGGCGCGCAACAGCTCGTTCGTTTCGACAACTATTTGATTCAGATCGACATTCAGTTTGCTGAGGACCTGCCCGGCTCGGTTTTCTGGATGTTTGATCAAGCCCAACATGATGTGCCCGGTGCCGATCATGTCATCCATAGCCACGGCTTCGGCAAAGGCATCTCCGAGCGCGCGGGAGAGTTCATACCGATTAGCGCGTTGCGTATCGCTGCCCTTGAAGGCTTTCTCAGCGTGGAAGCTCTGGCTGACTACCGCGCGTACCGCGTCCGTGTCAATCTCTCGCTTGCGCAGCGGCTCGCCGCCGGCAAACTTGGTATCGGAGATGAGTGCCAGCAGTACATGCTCTGTGCCTACCATCTCACTGCCGTCTCGCAAACATTCTTCGTTGGCTCGCATGATCAGCTCGTCGGCCCGGTCCACAAAACATGCATAGAAGAATGAACGTGGAGTAGTTCCACTTTGCTGCATGACGTGCATGGCCATTTGTTCGACTTGCGGGCGCAAGCGGTTGGCGTCCACTCCCAGGGACTTCAGCACCACTAGAGCGCGATTGTCCGCCTGTTTAATAAGCCCCAACAATAGATGTTCGGTACCGACGTCTGTCGAGCCAAGCCTTTTAGCCTCCTGCGCGGCGATATCCATGACTTGCTGCCCGTCGGGCGCAAAGGAGATATCAAGACCGCCTGGCTCACTGGCAGGCGTGTTGGACTTTTCGATTTCCGCATGCACAGCCTGGAATGAGACTCCGGCCGCCTTCAAGATTTTGGAGGCAGAACCGCTGCCTTCGGCGATTAGACCGAGCAAAAGCTGCTCGGAGCCGATGCCTTTTTGCCGAAAGCGTCGAGTCTCTTCCTGAGCGAGGGAGATCACTTTGATTGCGCCGGGTGTGAAATTTTCGAACATAGCCGCAAATTATATCGTTCGGGCCGGCTCTGCGGTTTCGAGGGCTTGCTTAAACTCAATCGCGCTTTGTACCCGCTTTGCTTCATCGACGGCTGTGGCACGCGCTATCAACTCGTCAAGAGCAGTCGTCACGGCAGCATTGAAGTTTTGTGGATGGGCGGGCGTAATCGGCTGTGGATCTTGACCGGTCAAAAGAAAGTGGAGCGTGCCGCCCATTGCGTACACGTCGCTGCGGGGTGTCGGCTTGCCGCGGAACTGTTCCGGCGGAATGTAAGCATGTTTGCCGACTACTGTTGCGGTCGTTGTTGCTTCTCTCTGGTGCGCGACGTTGAAGTCGATTAGCTTTAGAGTGCCCGCGGTGGTCAAGATTAGGTTGTCCGGTGTGAAATCGCGGTGCACTACCGGTGGTGCTTGATCGTGCAAGTAGGCCAGAATCTCACACATTTGCAAGCCCAGCTCAGTCACCATGCTCTCCAAAAGCGGCCCGTTGTCGGTCACCAGCTTGCGCAGTGAATTGCCTTCAATCAACTCCAGAACCAGATAGCCCCGATGGTCTTCGAAGAAGAAATCGAGAAGCTGCACGATTTGTGGGTGTTGCAGTTTTTGCAACAGCTTCGCTTCGTGCTGCAGCACCTCGATTGATTGTTTGCGCGCATTCAGAGTCACGTGCACCGGCAATACATACTCTTTGAGAACTACAACCATCTCTTCGCGGTCGTCTGTGGCCAGTGACAGCGCCTTATACGCGGTGCCCTGACCGCCCATCCCGATGCGGTCGACAATCACATAGTTGCCACCTTGGAGTTTGGTGTCCGGTGCCAGCGGTGCCAGACGTTCTCTTTGCGGAGTAGCCGAGAGTGCGTTCAGCCACAACTCTGTATAGGTATGATCAGGAGGCTTGGCGAGCAGCGCCGTCACTTCATAGTCTCGGCGCACGTCTTTGGCATATTTGTTGAGGGCGCTCAGCACCTTATCTTTGCCGTCAGCCTCGATCAATCCGCCGACGCGAATTTGCATGAGCCGTTTTGGTTTCTTCTGTTTATTTACACCATTGAAGGTAATCATGGCGTTGTCCTGCAGGGTGCTGCCCGGCAACTGTCGCACTTCGATGTTGTCCACTTGCGACCATGGCACTACCCGTGATGCGCGATCGCCCATCTGTTTCCAATGTGTGCGCAGACCTTCGGAGCTGATCTCCAGGTGAGTCGGCTGCAAAAGAAAGCGCGACAGACGTCTGAGGACTATGAATGATACTGGTGCAAATATCAGCCACCAGGCGGGGTGGAGGAGCGTCGCCCAGACCGCGCCGATAGCCTTTTCCAAGCCTGGTGTAAGCGAGTACAGCGATTCTTTGAACAACCACAGAAGACCTACTGCCACCACTGTCGTCAGGTAGAGAATTGGATACGAATTCTCGCGCTCGATCAGATACGCGAGCCAACGACTGGTGTTGCCTTCTGGTCGATAGGAAATCAGTTGCTCGTCGCTCATGCTACTTTTTCGCGATACTAATGACGTGCGGGGCGATCTGGTCCTTCAATGCTTCGAGGCGTTCTGTTAAGTCTTCCGCCGACTGAACTCGTTCGCTGACATCGAACTGGTTGCACGCCATCACCAGTTCCGCAACCTCGTTCGACACGCGGGGATTCACGGTCCGCGGATCATTGGTTGCCAACGCTTCGGGATCTTGTCCAGTCAAAAGGAAATACATGCTGCCGCCCAGAGCGTAGATATCGCTTTGCGTCGTTGCATGCCCCTGAAATTGCTCGGGGGCGATGTAGGCTTGCTTGCCGACCAGCGTGCCGGTGGCTGTACCGATCAATTCGTTGGCGGCACCAAAGTCGATCAGCACTACTTCGGCGGCATTACGCAAGACCAGGTTATCTGGAGTCAAATCGCGATGCACGATGGGTGGCTCTTGATTGTGCAGATATTTCAAAATCTTGGCGGTCTGCAACGACCAGTCCAGAACAGTGCCCTCATCCTGGGGACCAGCCTGCCTGACCACCTGTCGCAGATCTTCGCCTTCAAGATACTCCAGCATCAGATAATGACGATCGTCTTCAACAAAGTGATCGTGCACTTTGGCGATATGGTCATGTTGGAGCCGGCGCAGATAGTTGGCTTCCCGCTCGAACATCTGTCTGGCTTTATTGCGCAGGTTTTCGTCTGCGGTGTCCGGCACCACCGACTCCTTGAGCACCACGGCTTGCGTGCCGTTCAACTGCGCTAGATAAATGGCTGACAATCCGCCGAATGCCAGTTGCCGGATGATCTTCAGCCGCTCCCCCTGGACAAACTGCCCGGGCTGCAGGGGCACGAATGCAGTGGAAGCGAAGCGGCGATTGAGCTCTTCTTCCCACATCTGGGTGTACGAAAGCTCCCCGACGTTGGCTCTCTCATCGTGCAACTGTCCAAGCAGTGCAGTCAGGCTCATGTCCTTCTCGGCTTCGGTGGCTCTAACTTCAAGGGCTAACAGCAGTTGTTCCAGGTTTTCGCGGTCCAGATTGGCGAGCGAGAGGCGTGCAACGCTGCCGTTTTTGAAGAAGAGTCGCAGCTGGGCTTTCTCGTCCGCCATGTCCATGGCAATGCGCGTCAATTCCTTCCATTTCCTTTGCCGCCGCAGCGCTAGGGCAAACAAGAAAACTCCTGGCAGACAAATTCCTTCCTTATTGAGAGTGATCGACTTTTCAGCGAAGTTGATCAAAGCGATCAGACCGAGCGAAGTGACCACCAGACTGAGAACAAACGGCACCAGCAGGTCGGCGGGAGCCTCGGCGCCTCCAAACAGCGCCAGTTTAATCAAGAAACCCAGATAGCCGATCGCGACTAGCGGAGACATAATTGCCCAAACGGGCACCAGCGTGCCGGTCACGACCAGTCCGGCGTTTCCAATTCGGCTGCGGTAAGGGATGGAGAGTTCGCTCTCTGCCACGGCTGGGTCTCGTAGTAATCCGCTTTGAGCGGGTATTGCCAGTTTCTTAGCGTTTGCAAGGACTGTCAATATCCTTTTCCCTGAAACGGCAGGTTTCAGCCGGTTCGGGTTTCTGCAGGGAAAAGTGCGCAAGCCCGCACAGTTTCTTGGGCAGGCGGATATTTCACGGGGCTGCCACTTTCGTGTTTTATGTTGCTCGCAGCTCGAGCATACAGCTGCAACTCGGCCTTCTTACTACACATGCCGGAGAAGATTTGCATGGTCAATTACACCGATTGCTGCTTGAGCAGCGATTTGGAGGCACTCAGTACCGCAGGTGGTATCAATACAGAGCATCAGCACCATCATCAGCAGCATGGTCATCCTTCCTGCGATCAACGCAAAGACGCTGCGCTGCGACTGGCCCGGCAGAACAGGCTGCTGCGCGAGCGTGACATGGAGAGTAAGAGCTGGGGACGTTTCTGCAACGATTGCTACGATCTCGAGGGCGCCGTTATGGCTGGTGACTCGCGATCTACGCAAGCCATGCTGAAGAACTTCAGACAGGACATAACGCGGTGCATCGGTCTGATTCTTCAGCAGGTAGCGGTCGATTTGAAGTTTGGTGGCATCACCATGAACTATGTGCTGCTTTCGACGGATCAGTATCGTATCGAGGTGAGCCTGCAGACTGCCTTTAATGAGAAGCGCTGGCCGGTTGTTTCGTTCAACACGCACCCACTGGCGCAACCGTATGTGGTGGGCGGACTGTCTGCTGGAGCTCCGACGGTTGAGCAAGCGTTCAAACTGATCGGAGATCGTGGTGTTATGTTGCTGGCAGGTGCTACTGCCGTAGTGCCTGCAACTGAGCGGTCGCTTCATTGTTGAAGCACGCTCTGGCGTAGGATATGCTGTCGTCCAGCATTCGATTTATGTCGGCGGTTGAGACATACAGATCGTCAGACAATATGGTTCACCGAGACTCTAATGATTAGATTCCCAGAAAGGCGAGAAATGTACCGCAAGGTGCCGCGCTGCTTTACCGCGGCGACAACCCGAGATAGGGATCGTCGAGGTCGAAGTTGAGAACCTCCCGAAAGAGCCATTTCGTCACCGCGTCCGGGCGCACCGGTTTTGACTTGGCCAGCGATTCGTGAATCGTGCTACGCCTGTGCACTTCGTTGTCGCGTGTGTCCTGCACCAGGGCCTGCCACTGTGAGGCTTCATCCATAGTCAGTTTTTGAACACCCGGAGCAACCTCCGGCAAATCTGGTTTTGTCGAGGCGATCGGCTTGGTAGAGCGCTCGGTCGCAGTAGCGGCGCCTCCGCCAGCACCCATCCCTGCGGCAGTCAGAGAGATGGAATGAGGTGTGGACTTCAACGAAAGCCTTTTAATGGCGTCGGTGTGGTATTCGTAGAGAGCCGCCTGGCGCCTTTCGAACGGCATTGATGCGATGTAGTCCAACGTTTTGAACCACTTCAGCTGCGCCAGGTATGCATCCGGAGTGTACATACCCGGCAGAATGTCCAGCACTTGCCCGTCCGCTGCGAGAACATAAGTGGCAATGTTGCCGGGGATGGTGCGATTGATGACGTGTCCATTTCGGAAGTCGATGCTGATGATGGGAACGTCTCGAACAGATTCCCAAACGGGCTCGAACGTCGCGTTTATGAAGTCGGCAATCCTCTGGTCTGAGAACAACATCGTTCTCGCCAGCCGAGCATTGGTGCAGCACAATTCTTCGTCGAGCTTACCCAGCATCTGAAACAGAAAAATGAGTGCACCCGATTCGCTCGCGCTTTGACACGCAGTGACTGCATCGGCACGCCATCTGATTAAGCCTGGTTCGCAACGGTTACCTTGATCACACGGCAAATCCATGATCGACTACCCCTGAAGAGCGGGAGGCACATTGCAATTTTCATCATAACAAAGCAGTAATCTGAACGAGTGTGACCAAAGTCGCCAGGAGCGGCATGAATAGTCAATGCGCGCCAGATTAGACGCGGTTCAGATTTCTTGCTACATTCCGCAATCATAGACTGAAAGCGTGTTTCGGCAGATTTAAGCAGAACATCCGGTAACGATGGGTTTAAAGATTAGATTGGCGTTTCAGTGAGGTTTGTACGAATGACACACCCCAGGAAGCTCCTCTAACATATTGCCGAACTGTTCCCTGTCCTAGCGGTTGGCGGCTTCAATATTTTGAGGGTCCTTGCATGAGCGATGACTTGTTCTCCGCCTATGCAATCTATTCCAACACTCATGCGAACCTGCCGAAGCAGGATATTCGTGTGCCTGGATTGGGCGAGTGCATGCTGCGCGCGTTGGGTTTCAAGCGAAACGAGCCCTTCTACGGCGTTGATGGCGATCGCATCGCTGCGCGGTTTCCGCATAGAGGCTGGGATTGGGCGAGGCATGGCTACCAGGAAGATGAGCCCTTCTGGATCACCGAGGGCAAGCAAAACGAAATGTCAGCGCACTTCATTTTGGCGTTCATGGCCATGAATGTAGCGTTTGCAATTTACATCATCGGAGAAAAAGCGAAGCCACAAGAGCAGTCGGTGGCCGCTCCTCCCGCTGTGCGATATGCACAACCGGACAAGCAGCAAGCGGCGGTATCACGGGTGCAGTTTTACGTTCAGCGCTGAGGAAATATGAAACACGATCTGTTTACAGCCTACGCAAGCTATTACTGCAATACGGAATCGAATCCGAACATTCGTGTGCCGGATGTGATCGAGTGTGTGGCGAGAATCTTTGGCTACAAGCGCGGGCAGCCCTTTTTCGGCAGCGACGGCGATAAAATCGCGGCGCGCTATCAATCGCGCTGCAGCTGGAACTGGGCCGACGACATCGAGCAAGCCCCCGACCCGACTCCGTGGTGGGTGGCGCAGGGCCGGCGCAATGAAAACATGGCATACATCCTGGTCTTGTTCATGGCGCTTTTTGCGGGCGGTGGACTCCTGGCACTGTGGACCACATACGCCGAGGCTAAGTATCAAGAACAGTCCGCTGCTCGCTGGCAGCAGGCGCAAGAGCCGTACGCGCAGTTCAGTCCTACTCCTCAGGTTCAACCGTACGGGGGTTATAGCTCTCCGGATCAGCAGAGCATTGCCCAGACGCGGGTGCACACCTATACGCCGCGCTGATTGCGCCTAGTTCTTTGACGGTGCACCGTAGGTGGCGGCCTTGGGTGCTGCCTTCGATTCGACACCGGCTGCTTGTTGAAACTTATCGAGGGACGCATTCCGATTGGCTTCGGCTTCGCACAGAGCCGGGTTACAAATCAAAGCTTCGTCGAACTCTTTAAGCGCGCGCTCGTATTCGCCTGCCTCGTGATAGGCGATGCCTAGCTTGTTGTGAACTTCGCCGAGTTTTGGATTGAAAGTCAGCGCTTGCTTGAAGTCAGACACCGCTCGCGGATAGTCTTGCAGCGCCAGGTAAATCTGCCCGCGATTGTAATAGGCCTGCCAGTTGCCTGGATTGTTGTAGATAGACTTGTTGTAATCGGCTAGAGCGGCATCGTAGTTGCCGATGCGGATTAGCGCGTTGGCTCGATTGGTCAATGCTTCCGCATGGTGTGGATCTTTTTTCAAAGCCTCGTTGTATTCAGCGACTGCTTTGTCAAACTTGCCCTGCGCGTAGCAAACGTTGCCACGACCGTAGTATGGCTCGGCACTGCCCGGATCCAGCTTCTGCGCTCGATTGAAATCGGCGACCGCAGCTGCGAGATTGCCGGCTGCACTGTTGCATGCACCACGATTCATATAAATGAGCGGTGAGTCCGGATTGGTTCGCAGCGCCGCGCCGTAATCTGCAAGCGCCTGCGAATATCTCTTCTGGGCGGTCAATGACAGGGCGCGGTTGGCGTGCGCAGAATATCGGGATCTATCAAGCGCCAGGCATCTGGTGAAGTCCGCGATCGCCTGCTCGTGCTTTTGCATAGCAGCGTACGCCAACCCGCGATTGTAGTAGGCGGCCGCATTCTTGGGGTTGAACGCGATTGCCTTGGTGAGATGGGCGATCGCATCTTTGAGGTGATGAAACAAATACGCGTGCGTGCCCTGGTTGTACTCGCTCTCAGCCGGCGTGGCAGCTTTTGCGGATGGAGCGAAACCAGCGCACGCGACGACAACAGCGGTGAGAAACGCGGCCGCCAGAATCTTCTTCAAGAGCGCAGACCTCGAATGAACGAAACTCTTATGTGAACCCGCGAAATGCCGTAACTGGGGAAACGACCGGCAGATTTCCGCAGCAGCTCGAGAGTGCGGCGCGCCGATTTCTCCAACTCGTCTGTGGCGAATTTGTTGTCCGACTGATCTGAAATTTCGAGGATGTTGAAATTCTCGTCCACCACCAGGTGGAACGAGATGGCGCCCTCACCGCTGGCATTTTTCTGCCAGATGCTGGTGGCGGCTTCTTGCAGTTTTTCTTCCCAGCGCTGCCAGGCTTCGCCGTTGTTGCTCATCTCGCGTTCAAAAGCCATCCACATCGCTCGCATACCCGGGTCTGCCGGCGGGCAGCGCACCAGATGCACCATCACCCGCACGCGCTCGCCGTTTTGATCGATGCCTTCATCCAAGCGGGTCGTCTTTGCTTTCAAAATGTCATCATCAAGTTTTGCGCTGGCGGCCACGAAACGCACCGTTGCTGGTATCGCCGGCATAAGTCGTGCTTGATTGGTGAAGCCTTTCAGATCCATCTTTTGCCAATCTTGAATCGTAATCGTGTTTAGTTTTGCCTCGCCCTGCAGTTGCGTCGAGTTGGTGCCGCCCTGCAGTTGGGTTGCACCAGTGCCGCCCTGCAGTTGCGTCGAGTCGGCACCACCCTTCAAGCTTCCGTCATCCAGTATGGGTGTCTGCTGCTGCAGCGACTGCTTACCGCTCTGGTTTACCGCGGGTTGATTTTTTGCGGGCGCCGGCTGGTCCGCGGTCAGCAGAAAACAGACAAGCAATAGGAACATGCAGCGTCTCATAGTGCAGCCACCCGCTCTTGCATCTCTTTCATGGGTGTCATATCTCCCCGCTTCGAAGCAACTGCAATCCCGTCCTCGTAAGTTTTCAATGCGGCGTCCTTATCGCCTAGCGCCTCCAGCGCTTTGCCGAGCGCGACATATGCCACCGTGTGCGTTGGTTTGATTTCGAGAGCTTTGCGCAAAAACGGCAGAGCGCTCTCGTAGTCTTCTAATTCTACAAAGGCGCTGCCCATTCCGTGGTTTGCCAGCAGATCGTCAGGATCAATCTCGAGAACCTGCTTGAACATACCCATGCGATGTTCCGCTTCTTGTCGTTGCTGCTGTCGATCCTTTTCGTTTTGCTGTTTTTCGGCGAATTCGCGGGCAACCTGTGACATGCGGATGCTCATCGCTTTCGCCTTCTCTTCCTCGGCCAGTTCTTTATTGCCTTGTTGCATGTAGAACACAGAAAGGTTGGCGTGCGCCATAATCGATTCCGGGTCGAGAGCTTCCAGCTTTTGCATGAGAGCGATGGCTTCGTCGTATTGCTCATGCCGAGAGAGGATAACTCCGAGCGCTTCGTATGCGTCTGCAAAGGTAGGATTTAATTCAATCGCTTCACGCAATAGAGAAACTGCCTTGCTTTCGGAGCCGCCGGCGAACTCAGCCAGTCCTTCCTCATAAAGTCGTTTGGCATCAGCGCTGCGCGAAGCCGGTGTATAGAAAGGCAGCGAGACAACCGTAACTCGATGTTTTGATTCTCCGACCCTCAGCGCAATTTCTTTGTTGGGGACTCTGAACTCCCGCGACACGTAGGCAAGGGCAATGGTGCAGTTGAGAGTGGGCGAGAATACGTTGCTGCGGATGATGACAGTCTCGCTGGTATCATTGATGGTGCCGGTGGCACCGTTCTCGAATTTCAGGTGTTCTCCCTGAATAAATTTGATGCCCATCAAGCCGCGTTTTGGTGCACCATAAGTCTTGATGCGAGCGAGCACTTCCTGTCCTTGAAAGCACCCTTTCGTGTAGCTGGCCGCCGTGTGTTCCAGTCCCGTTTCCGGGAGCAACTCTTCCTCACTCATATCGGTCCCGAACAGCGGAATGCCGGCTTCGACACGACAGGTGTTCAGGGACTCTCGACTGACTTGGGATAGTCCGGCTGCTTGCGCTGCCGATCGCAGTTTCTCACCAAACTCGGTGGCGCCGGACGGAGCCAAGATCAGCGCACCATTTTCGCCGGTGAGATTTCGCCTGACCAAGATGATGTCATCTACATCTAAGAATTTGCAGCCCACAATGCCGTTATCTGCAGCAGCGCTGTCAGTCGCCGGGGAGAGCACTTTTGTGCTCAGCGGACCCTGTACCGTAAACACGAGGTATCGGTCGCTGACTACTTCGTACTCGACCTGTTCGCGGAAGTGGTACTTCTCCAGCTCCGAATAGATGAGCGGAATCTGACCGGTTTCCGCCACTATCCAGTAGGTTTCTTCCAGACGATGCAGCGAGAAGAACGCCATGATATGCCCTTTACGCTCCAACAAGGCGGTCAGCTCGCCCTGTCCGGAGGCTACTGCCAGGACATCATTGGAGACACGCGCCTGCAGAAACTGGGCCGCCTGCGGACCTTTGATCAGAATAAAGCCGTACGTTCCAGAGAGGTCGGCATAACCGCCCGCTCGACGTACGGCGTTTACTTCATCGTTTGACAATTCGGTATGGAGGCTGAGTTGAGTAGCGATTAGACGCTGCACGATTAGACGTTAAAGGACTGACCGCAACCGCACGAACTCTTCGCTTGTGGGTTTTTGATGGTGAAGCCGTGTCCTTCCAGACCGCCGTCGAAATGCAGAATGGTGCCTTTGAGATAGATTGCACTCTTGGGGTCGACATAGACTTTGACACCGTTGCTTTCAACAACGTGATCCTTCTCTTGCTCGTTGTCGAAGCTCAACCCGTAGGACATGCCGGAGCATCCGCCGCCGCGAACTTCCAGGCGCAAACCGGATTTGTCGGGCTCATTCGCCAACAGCTTTTTCACTTCCGCTGCCGCTTCCGGCGTCACGTTGACGATGGTTTCGCTGGCGGTGGTGGTAGTGTCTGCCATGATAATTTCCTCTTGTACAGCTGTGAAAGCGCTCACGTGCCAATTATAGCCTGGTTGCCAATGTACTCGACCCCAAGCCTCTGTTTTTCGCAACATTTGAGGCGGCGGGGGTCTTTTTCGGCCTTAGGGCGTTTAAACACTTCTGTTGTAACCAAGAGGTCCGGGCACTGCGCCTCTTGATTACAACAGAAGTGTTGATTTGGCATAGGTGACGAAATAGCACCCCCGCCGTCACCGAGAACGTTCGTCGCTCTGGATTTCGCCGTCTTTAAACCGTATCACCCGCCGGGCATAGGTCGCGATGTCGGGCTCGTGCGTCACCAGCACTATGGTCATGCCCTGGTCATGCAGTTCGCGAAGCAAGGTCATTATTTCGGCTGAGGTATGCGAGTCGAGTGCGCCGGTTGGCTCATCTGCTAGCAGGAGTGAGGGATTGTTGACCAGGGCGCGAGCGATGGACACTCGCTGTTGCTGTCCTCCGGAAAGTTCGTTGGGACGGTGATGAACACGGTCGCCTAGCCCCACCAGTCGCAATACCTTCTGGGCGCGTTCCAGCCTCTCTTCCTTGCGCACCTGGGCGTAAATCAACGGCAGCATCACGTTTTCCAGGGCATTCATGCGGGGCAAGAGGTTGAATTGCTGGAAGACAAAACCGATCTTGCGGTTGCGAACCTCAGCCAGAGTATCTTCCGAGAAGGTGTGCACCGGTTCGCCTTCGAACATATATTCTCCGGTGGTCGGCTTGTCCAGACAGCCGACGATGTTCATCAGAGTCGATTTGCCGGACCCGGATGATCCCATGACGGCAACATATTCGCCGGCGAGAATCGACAGGTTGACGCCCCGCAACGCATGCACCGGTTGCGAGCCCGCCAGGTAAGTGCGCGTGATTTGTTTTAGTTGAATCACTTCACGCCTGCTTGCATATCATTACTCTGTGCGCAGCGCCACGATCGGGTCTAGCTTGGCTGCCTGACGAGCCGGATAGACGCCGAAGAAGAGCCCGACGATGATAGAAACTCCAAAGGCCAGCACCACCGAAATTGGTGTCACTACCGTCGTCCATTTGGCGAAATAAGTGACCGCATAGGACGCTCCTATGCCGATGGCGATGCCGATTATCCCGCCCGCCAGTGACAACACGGTGGCTTCGATGACGAATTGCCACATGATATCGGCGTACTTGGCGCCCACCGCTTTGCGCACGCCGATCTCCCGCGTGCGTTCGGTGACTGAGACCAGCATGATGTTCATAATGCCGATGCCGCCGACGATGAGCGAGATTGCCGCAGTCGAGCCCAGCAGCGATGTGAAAATGCCGGTGATGTTTTGCGAGGTCTGCAGCAGGTCTTTTTGCGTGCGCAGCATGAAGTCTTCCGTGCTGGGATCCGTAATGCGGTGCCGTTGCCGCAGCAGGTTGGTGATTTGAAATTCGGCCGGCACCACGTCATCTTCGGATTTGGCACTGACCAGAATGAATTGGACAGCGCGTCCTGTCACAGGTTTCATCCCGAAAATTCGATTGAAGCCCGTGGTCAGAGGAATAAACACCTGGTCGTCCATATCGGTAAAGGCGGTGCTGCCTTTGTGTTCCATGACGCCGATAACGGAAAAATTCTCGCCCTTGATCAAAACATTTTTGCCGATTGCATCATCTTCTTTATCGAAGATGGCGTCTTTGACCACCTCACCGAGAACGACGACGCGACTGTTCTTGTCCAGGTCGACTTGATTGATAAAGCGGCCGGTCGCCGTATGGAAATTGCGAATCTGCTCGTAATCAGGAACGATAGCGCAGACATTGGTGGTGGTGTTTTTCGCACCATACTGGACTTGTTGCATACCCTGCACGCCCGGGCACACATCTTCAATTGCCGGACAGATCTCGCGCATCGCTTCTGCATCTTCCCAGGTCAGCGTATTCGAAGAACCCATCCCGTAAGAAACACCGGAAGCATGCGCCTGCCCGGCGCGCACGAAGATGAAATTGGTGCCCAAGCTCTTGATCTGTTTGTCGGCCTCTTCCTTCGCGCCGTGTCCAATTGCCAAAAGCGCGATCACGGCCGCGATACCAATGACGATACCAAGCATGGTCAGGCAACTGCGCATTCTGTTGGCGGCTATGCTGTGCCAGGCAAGTAGAATCAGTTCCCAGAATCGCATATCAGATCTGCATTATTCTTAGCGACCGCCCATGCCGCGTGGCAAGCCTGGACCGCGACCACCGCCGCCGCCACCGCCGCGACCACCACCACCACCGCCGCCGCGTCCACCGCCGCCGCCGCCACCCATGCCGCGCATGCCCATGGCGCCGGGATCTTCATAACCCTGTTCGATCAGTTGTTCTTTGGTTAGCGCCAGCAATATCTCGTCGCCTTCCTTCAAACCGTCGGTGACAGCAGTTTTGGTACCGGAAGCCAGCCCCACCTTGATCGGTTTGAATTTTGGTTTTCCTTCTTTGCCCGCCACGAAAACGCCCGTCTTGCCGTGCTTGCTGACGACGGCAGCTGTGGGGATCTGCAGTACATTTTCCATCCGTCCAGAGGTGAACTGAGCGTTGACGTTCATCCCGGACATCAACTTATGTTTGGGATCGTCGGTGACGGCAGCATGCACTTCGAAAGTGGTGACGTTTTGATTGACGATTGCCTCGGGCGCAATCAGTGTCACCTTGCCGTGATAAACCTTGTCTGGAAAGGCGTTGGCGACGATGGTGACGACCTGTCCGATGTGCACGTTTTCGATGTCGGTTTCAGAAACGGCCGCTACCATCTCCAGATTTCCCGCCAGCGAAATTATCGAACTGGACGTGGCGGAATTTGTTGCCGACGCGGTCGTCGGTGTGACGATGGCGCCGATATCGGCGTATTTTTGCGTCACTACGCCGTCGAATGGAGCCTTGATACGCGTGTCGTTGAGCTGGCTCTTCAGGTATTTGTAGTTGCCCTCAGCTTGCAGCATTGATTGCTTGGCGGCGCGCACATCTTCCTGACGAAATCCTTCCTTCATCATGCTGTATTTTTGTTCGGCGCTGGACACGTCATGCTTGCTCTGTAGATTGGAAGCTTCAGCGGTGCGCAAGTCATCTTGCGACTTCTCGAGAGCAGCTAGAGACATCTCGGCTTGCGTGGCGGCGTTCAGTCGATCCTGGTCGCTGATGGCACCGTCTTTTGCCAGTTGAATCAGGCGGGCTGCATTCAACTGATCTCGTTTCAGCTGCGCCGTGATCGACTTCACGTCGGCTTTCGCCTTGAGCACCACGCTCAGGCTGGACGTCAGTGCGTTCTCGGCTTTGCGCAGCTGTGCTTCGGCATCCAATACTTCTTGCACACGGTTACCGTGCAGGCACTTTTCATAGTTGGCTACGGCGGCTCCATAAGCGGACTCAGCCGACTGCACCTGGCCGATCAAGTTGCTGTCGTCCATGACTGCGACCAGCTGACCTTGCTTGACGAAGTCGCCCTGTTGCACAAGCAATTCGCGCAACAGTCCGGTGTACTTCGGGCTCAGCTTCACCTGGTTGTAAGGTCTGATTGTGCCGGTGGCACTGATCTTTAGATCGAGCGGACCGCGCGTCACTTTGATGACAGTCTTGGCGTCGGCGGTCTCAGCTGGTTTGCCAGGACCCCAGGTCATCCAGGCGTAGACGCCGCCAGCTACAGCCGCCAGTGCAACTGATGTCCAGATTACGAGCGCAACCAGACGACGGCGTTTTGCCTTCTGTATAAAGCCTGACTCTACGCCAGTTTCGCTGACCATGACTCGGTTCGCACCAGTTCAAGAAGGGTGTGATGCCCTAATCTTACCAAGTACTGTGTTTTTCGGGCGTTAAAGCCTGGGGAAACGGGCGCACTACGACGAAAATGAATCGAACAGGACCTGCCCCAGTTCTGCCATTTCCCGGAAGGTGACGCGGACGATGTCCAGGTCGAGCGCAGTAAACGATGTCGGCTGTGACAGATAAATCCCGGTATTCGTCTTGATCACCATCTCACTAAACTTCGACAGGTGTTCCAGCGCTAGCAGCCGGTCGTCGACACCCGGATAGCGCAAAAAGCGTTCCGCCACGTCGCGGTTGTCGTAACCCAGTATCAGTTTGGACTCCAGTTTTTTGTCACCGACCGTCTGTCCCCGCGACTCAAACAGCAACACCTGGCTGAAGAAACGAAACAGCCCCCGGCCGACCCGTGGTGTTACTGAGATCTTGGCACTGTCGTACATTGAGCGGTCGTCGTGATCGGGATTGGTTTCAATCGTATATGCGACCGGCCAGGGCCAGCCGGCTCCCACTGCTTCGAACGTGGCTGGAAAACCCATCACGATGCCTTTGACGCAGATACCCACGCGCTCGCCGTCATCGACGACATGTCCGTCGATAATCTCGGCAATTGCGTTCTGCTTGGCGTCTAAGTCGATGGACAAGACCTAATTCTCTTCTCCGCCTGCCATCTTAGTGGAGTCGGGGACAGCTGTCGATCCCTCAACCGGGGCAACCACGTTCATGCGCACTTGCGGTTCATCGCCCGCGGTATCACGCGGAAACGAAGACTCTATGTCTTTGATTTGTCTTTTCGCTTCCGGAGCAAATTCAGCCTCTGGAGCCAATTTCAGTGCATCGGTCAAAAGTGAGAAGGCTTGCGCCGGGTGTTTCATTTTGCAGTAAATGAGTCCGGTTCGGTAGTAAGCTTCAGCCATTTTGGGGTTGGCGCGCAGTGCTTTCACATATTGATTGAGCGCACCCTGCAAGTCTTTTTCTTGTTCGAGTGCATTGCCCATGTTGACGTACGCGGAGTCGAAGCGCGGATCAATATCCACTGCTTGCTGCCATTTCTCCATGGCTTCCTGCAGTTTGCCCTTGGCGTAGAGCACCGTTCCCAACCCATTGAGCGTGTAAGGGCGGGCGGGTTTGAGTGCCAGTGCTTTTTTGAAGGCGTCGAGGGCCTGGCTGTAATTCTTTTGTGAGCAGTAGATCAGTCCGAGGTTGCTGTACGCCTCTTCGAGCCGTCCGTCAGCCGCAAGAGCTGCTTTGTACTCCATGATCGCCGAATTGAGAGCGGCTTTCTGGTGAAACTCGACACCCTTGTTGTAGTGCTTAATCGCTTCATCTTTGTAAGGGCGATTGGGGTCTTCATCACCCGAGGCGGCTTTCTTCGAGGTAACTGACTGATCAGGAGATTCCGGCTGCGCTGCCTTCTTGCTCTCTGACTTAGATGATTTTTTACTGTCGGTCGAGGATTTTGCCGGGCTGGCGCCGTCATCGCCGGCTACGGCGCTGGGTTGGATGGCAGCGTCCATGGTCGGGTCGGCTGCCGGTTTGGCGCTGGCATCGACCGTATCGGCCGCATTGGTGGTGCTGTCTGCCGATTCGGTCTTGGCAGCCTCCGTCTCAGCTGCAGTCGCTTTCTTAGACTTAGCTGCCGCGGGCATCTGTCCAAGCGATGCAGTCAGCGAGAACGCCGCGCAGAAGGCTAGAAGCGCTATCGGAGCCTGCCTCATAATGTGCCGCATGTGACCGCGTCTCCATCAAAAGCCATTTGCCAATGGGAGTGATTATAGTTGATGAGTGAAAACTGCACCCGCGGAATGGCTCACGAAGCCGAAACGGTTACAAACATCAGATGAAATTCACCGAGAAGGCAGTTGAAGGCGTTCTCTACTATACTTCCCGCAGACTCTCAGGGATCCCGGACATTATTCAACCGCACAAAAACACGAAAACGACTCGGAGGTCGAATTCATGCACACGGTCAATCGAGCCTTCTCTGCGACAGTTGCCGTCGCTGGTCTTTCCCTGATGATGACCTTTGCGATATCACCTTCATGGAGCGCGGAAGTTTCCAACAAGATGCTTGCGGAAGCGACGAAGAGCGAAACACCGACGGCGGCGGCGAAGTCCAATCCGGCGGTACAAAAGCTCCTCGATAGCGCTTATGCCAAAGATGAAAAAGGGGATTTTGCAGGCGCTGAAGCCGATTGCGACGCCGCGCTCAAACTCGATCCCAATAATAAAGACGTGCTGACCGAAAGATGCAATGCGCGCTACTACGTGGACAAATTCATGGAGTCCCTCGAAGATGCAGATCAGCTTGTGCAGGCTGATCCCAGCTATCAGTGGGCCTATTACATGAAAGGTCGCTGCCGCATGGGACTCAACGATTTCGACAATGCAATCGACGATTTGACCAAGTCAATCGAACTGAACAAAAACAAGAAGTGGTCGTATTTTGAACGGGGTTGCTGCTATTACTTCATCGAAAAAGATGATTTAGCGATCAAAGATCTGAACAAATCGATTCTGATCGATCCGAAGCACTGGGATTCCTACTATTACCGCAGCATCACTTACAAAGACATGAAAAACTATCCGGCCGCTCTCAAAGACGCTGAAAAATGCGTCGAATTGGGTCCGGACGCTGCCAGCTCTTATGATGTGCGCGGGGATGCCAAAGCGGGCAACGGAGACAAACCCGGTGCAGTCGCCGACTACAAGAAGGCAGCCGAAATCTATACAGCGCACAAGAAAGAAAAGCTCGCTCAAAAAGCGCTGGATAAGGCAGCTAAGCTTGGCTCCTAGGCTCTAATTATTCTGACGATTGCATTCAAGCCGAGGGTGTAGCTCTGCGCGCCCAGTCCGATGATGACACCGGATGCGATATCAGACAGGTACGACTTGTGCCGAAAATCTTCGCGTGCAAACGTGTTGGAACAATGCACTTCCACAAACGGTATTGCCACCGCCAGCAGTGCATCACGGATGGCAATCGATGTGTGACCGTAGGCGCCCGGGTTGATCAAGATGCCGTCGGCCGTGCACTCTTGTATCCAGGTGACCAGCTCACCTTCTATGTTTGACTGTTTGATGTCGACTGCGGCGCCTTCGTTCTTAGCGATCTGACGTAAATCCTGGTTTACGGTGTCGAAGGTCGTGCTGCCGTAAAGACGCGTTTCTCGCATTCCCAAGAGGTTCAGATTGGGACCATGCAGAACCAGAATACGCGGCTTAGTTGTGTTCTTCACTCATTGCCTCTAACGCGCAATTAGCTTCGATCAAAAACGGATCGTTCTTGGCGAGGAGACCACGTCCCTGTGCCAGTTTGATCAACTGCTGCAGAAGTTCGCGGGTAGCCATGGTGCCACTGCCCAGTTTCAATTCATCAACGATCAAAAACATGACGGAGCCCAGCAGAACACGGGCTTCGACGTGTCCGATTTCCTGAGTGGTGGTGATGCCGTTGAAGATTTCCTGATCGATGGAATTTTCGTAGAGCAAGCCATGACACAGCGTTCCGACGTTGCCTTTCAACGGGCGACTGCGCTCGTCAGGCAAAGTGGCGGCGGCGCGTATCAGATTTAGCTTGTTGCCGGCATCGCCGAGAGATTCGGCGCTGTCGACCAGGTTACGCACATTGTTTGCCTTGGTGTTGAACTGACGCTTCAGTTCGGTTTCAGCCACGTTGGCGTGCGGTTTGGTTGCCTGGTCGAACCGTTTCTCGTAATAATCCTGCACTTGCTGGCGCTTCAATTCAACGCCAAACGGCACCAGCTCCAAAAAGATAGACTCTAGACCTTCAAGTTGAGATTGCAGAAACATCAACTCTTCTTGGGAAACAGGCAATGGACTCTCCTTCTTGAAATCGGGCGCTGGTAAGGGGTTGGGTTTTTCCTACGGCATTTTAGCCGGGATTTTTTGGTTGAGGGCTCCATTGCTCTGTCAGGAGAGCAAAAGGGCAATCTTGTTTACGACTTCCTGCGCTGAGAGGTCGGACGTGTCAATCTTATACCTCGCCCGCTCATAAACAGGCGCCCTTTCTTCAAGCAGTTGTTCCAGTCGGCGATAAGTCGGAGATTTATCGGAAGGCGGTGTTTCAGCCCCCTCAAGGGATGAAATTGCAAGCAGAGGGCGACTTTCGCCAGTTTCTACCCTACCCTCCAGAACATCCAGGCGGGCTGCCAGATAGACAACAACGCCAAGGGCGAGCAGTTTGTCCATATTGTTTCCAAAAACCGGCAACCCGCCACCGGTTGAAAGGATATATGGGGATTTGGTCGGTGCATCGCCCAGGAGTGTATCGACCATTTCAGACTCCATTTTGCGGAAAGTGCCTTCGCCGTGGCGGGCAAAAATTTCGGCTACTGTCATGCCGGCTGTTTCGGCAATCAGGTCGTCGATGTCGGTGAAAGTCCAACCCAATTTTTGCGCCAGGAGGGCGCCGCAGGTCGATTTGCCCGAACCGGGTGGACCTATCAGAATGACAGTCTGCATGCTTGCGAAGGTCTTTCTAGGGCGGTTTAACCACCGGCCATGCCGACGCGCCGGTACGCCTCTTCTATTTTCACACGACAATCGCTGAGCTGAGGATTGAGGTTCTGAGCCAGCTTGAACTCTTTAATGGCGGGCACGTAGCTGCGCATGTTGTAGAAGATCAGCCCCAGTCCGTAATGTGCAGATGCCATGTTGGGGTCAAGCTTGATGGCGCGCTGAAACTCGACCATTGCATCCGGCGTGTCACCCTGCAAGGAAAGCGAAGTGCCGAGATTGTTATGAGCGCGGGCGTTGTGTGGATCGTGCGCGACCGCATAACGGAAAGTCTGAGTGGCTAGATCCAGGCGACCCTGTGCCGAATACAAATTGCCGAGATTGATGGCAGCTTCGGCTGAACGGGGATCGAGGTCGCTGGCGCGGGCGAAGGCTGCCGCTGCCTGTCCCGGCATTCCGAGCGCTTGATAGGTCAGTCCCAGGTTGTTATGCGTCTGTGCCGACTGTGGATTGAGCCGGGCGGCGGTTTCCAGCTCGTCAACCGCTTGCACATGGTTGTTGCCCATGGCCATCAACACACCCAGTTGGTGGTGAGCTAGGGCGACTGATTGATCCTGCTCCAGAACTCGCCGGTAAGCCATCTCGGCTTCTGCGTAGCGCCTCTGACCCATGTAGCCTTCAGCTGCAGCCAGCGTTCTGGCGGTCTCGTGGGTCATGCGATGGGCGATTATCGTCCGCTGGGAGGCTGTGCCACCATCGAAAAGAACGCCTTCCTTATTGAGCGCATCCAGTTCAGCCAGCACTTTGTCGTGGGCTCCCCGCAGTTCGTACACACGAGCCAGGTTACTGTGGGCGGCGGTCAACTCTACATTGAATTGCGATGCTTCTAAAAGTGCAGCAGAAGCCTGTTCGGTCTGTCCCTGTTTCTTCAGCGTCGCCACACGATTGTTTGCCTGGGCTATCGAATCGCGGGCATTGGTGACCGCCCGGTGGAACGAAGCCACTGCCTGGTCCGTATCACCCAGACTGAGGTAGACCAGTCCTAGCTTGTTGTGCAAAGCGGGATCGAAAGGCTTTTGTTTGAGCTGAGCAGTCAGTTTCTTCGCTGCTTGTTCGAGCAACTGCAGATTTTCCGCTGGGGCGGTCGCGGTCACCGGTGGCAATTGTCCACGTTGCGAACCCGCGGTTCGCGTCGGCGGCGCTTGAGGAGCAACTTGCTTCAGCCAGTTTTGACCTTGTTGCATCAGGTCGCCGACTGAAGGAATCAGGTTGTTGTTACCGGCAAAAAATCCAAATGGCAGGACAGGTACAGCTACAGCGGTTATCACACCGGCAAATATGATCAAAAACCGGGATGCAGGCATCCGTCGTGGCGTCAGTGCGCTAACGTTTGATCGGGTCATCGAGCTGTGTAGATCCGCCTAATGTAGAACAGAAGACTAAGGTGGAAGTCAGGAGTCGTCAATACGTAGAATCCACGTGAGGCCGCATTTTGGGGACAATTCGCAACAATGGCGTGATGACAATCCGCAACAAATTTTTTGGAGTTAACATCTAGATAGGAATCCCGAGGTATCCCCATGCCAGCAGCAGTCTCTACTCAAGAAAAAATCCGCCAGTTTCTGGCGGCGCCATCATATGCGGTCGTAGGCGCCAGCAACAATCCGCGTAAATGGAGTCACCGGTGCTACTCCTGCTACAAAGAGAAGAACCTGAAGACTTACGCAGTCAATCCGAATGAGACGACAGTGCTCGGTGATCCTACATATCCGGATCTGTTGTCGTTACCTGAAAAAGTAGAAGCGGTTTCGATTATCACACCACCGCCGGTGACTGAGAAAGTAATCGATGATGCCATTGCCAGTGGTGTCAAATTTGTGTGGATGCAACCGGGTGCCGAGAGCTTTGCAGCCGTACAAAAAGCTGAGGCAGCGGGGCTGACCGTCATCCACGGCGGCGCCTGCGTTCTTGTCGAACTAGGCTGGAGCGGCTTCGGTCTCGACTGAGTTTACTTAGCCTTGAAGTATAAGATGATCAAACCGACGGTGCCGATGGCGGCGTTTGGCAGCCAGGCGGCGACAATCGGCATCAGGCGTCCCGAGTCTCCCAGTGCGCCGGCGGTCGATTGCAATACGTAATAGGCGAACACGATGACAGCCGAATAGATCAAACCGATGCTGCTTCGCGAACGTCTGGCCAGCAAGCCCAGTGGAGCTCCGGCTAGGGCGACGATCAAACAAGCAAGTGGTTGCGAGAACTTCTGGTAGAAACGCACTTCCAGGTCGCGCGTCACGGCGTTGCCTTTCTGCAGCAACTGAATGTAGTTGCCGAGCTCCGTGATGTTCATGTCTTTGGGCGCGATCTTCTGCGAGTCGAGCGCCTGCTGTGCGTTCTTGATACCGGGAATAACAAGGTTGTCGAACTGCAGAATTCGGGTGATATCGCTATCGCCTGATAAGACGTACGTTCGCCCTTTCTCCAGTACCCATTGACCGCGCGTCCAGGCACCACTGGCGGCACTAATGATTTGCGTCAGTTTGTCGCGGGTGAAGTCTAGGATCAATATGTTGTACAGCTTCTGCCCGTTGTAATAGCCGATGTAGAAGACGCGGTTGAGTTTTAAGTCTTTGCCTCGTTCCATATAAGTAAAGTTGGCCTGACCGGCAGGTAACTCTGTTTTGAACAGAGCCACGAATTCCAGTTTCTTGGAAGTGCGGTTGGCGACCGGCACCACATATTCGTTGATGCCGAACGAAACTGCGGACGTGATGATGCCGAACAAGAGCGGCGCCATCATGATGCGGTAAAAACTGATGCCGCTGGTGCGCAACGCGATGATTTCGGAATCGCCGGACAATCTATTGAATACCAGCAAGGTACCGAGTAGCACCCCGATTGGAATCGTCATGACGATCACTTCGGGCAGGTGCAATCCCAGAATGGTGAACGCCAGATGCGGCGGCACGCCGGCTTGCATGATCAGTTTGAAGATCGTCTTCAGCTGGTCGGCACCGAAGTAGACGCCGGTGACGATACCGATACCGAATAACAATGGCTGCCAGAACTCGTTAGCGATGTAACTGTCCAGCATCTTGATGCCGATCATAACGAGAAATCCTCACCGAGGTATTGCTTGCGCGCCACCGGATCGTTCGCCACTTCGTAGGACGAGCCGGCGACCAGAATTTTGCCCTGGTCGATGAGATAAGCGCGGTCAGTGATCTTAAGAGTTGCTCTGGGGTTGTGGTCTGTGAGCAAAACGCCCAGATTGAATTCGTTGCGCAGACGGCGAATCAAAACTTGAATGTCTGCGATAGAAATCGGGTCGATCCCGGTAAACGGTTCATCCAACAAGATAAAACGCGGATCGCTGGCCAGGCAGCGGGCGATTTCCAGACGGCGACGTTCACCGCCGGAGAGCTGCACTGCCATGATGTGTTCGAGGTGATCCAGCCCGAACTGGCCGAGCAGTTCCATGGCGCGAGCTCTTTGTTTCGAACGGGAAAAGCCGCGCAACTCGAGAATCATGCGCAGGTTGTCGTAGACCGACAGTTTACGAAACACCGAGGCTTCTTGCGGCAGATAGCTGAGACCTCTGCGGCAGCGAATGTGAATCGCTTCCTTCGAAATTTCTTTGCCATCCAGAGTGATGCGTCCCTTTTCCGGTTTCACCAGTCCCAGCACCATGTCGAACGACGTGGTTTTGCCGGCGCCGTTTCTGCCCAGAAGACCGACGACTTCGCCGGCTTTGACATCGAAGCTGACGCCGTCGACCACACGTCGCCCGCCGTAGCTTTTCTGTAATCGGTCGACAACGATCATAATCGCGCCTCTGAAGGAATCCGAACTGAACTAGAGTTTCTTCACGCGCTGGTCGTCAGCCATGCGTGTGTTGTTTGAGAACGGCACCACCGGCGTTGTCGCCGGTGCCGATTTAGTTGGAGTTTGCAGAATGAATGCTTTGGTATTGCCGGTGGCGACTACCTTATGTTCGGCAACAACAAAAGTGATGGCGTCGGCAATCCAGCGTCGTCCGGTCTGCGAAATTTGAGAACGTCCAATGAAGTAGACCTTCTCGGCTTTGCCTTCCATGTTGCGGATCAGAATGACTTTTGGTCCGGCTCCAATAGTGTCCTGGTAATACACCTTCACCGAGCCGGTAGCAGTCATCTTGCCCGTATCTTTGGAGTAATCCTGGGCATCGGACGTGATGATAATCGTTTCGTCCTGGTCCTGTTTGTTGCTCGAAGCTGCACCGGATGTGGTGGCAGGGACCGCTGCCGATGCGGAGACTGGTTTAGCCATAGCGATCGGCAAACCGCCCGTATCGAGGAAGGACATTTTCTTCGGTTGGCCTTTCTCGTCTTTCTTCTCCTGGATGACTTTCGACTTGACGTTGCCCGTCGCTTGCAGGCGTTGTGTCGAGAGGAAGTAAGTCATCGTATCGGCTGACGTGGTGTTTCTTCCTTGCTGCGCTGCGACGTGACCGGTGAACACAGCGGTCTCGGGTTTCTGGTCGGCACCGTACACCAGCTGCAGGCGGTCTGAGTTGACTTTGATGTCGCCGTGATTGACGCGCACGTGACCGACGGCTTCGAACTTGCCGCCCAGCTTGTCGTATTCCTGGCGATCCGAGTCAGTAATGATTTTGCTCGGTGCTTTCGGCTTCGATTCGCCGCCGTCACCACCCGCGGTATCATCACCTTTGGAAATTACTTCCGAGTGCGCATTGCCTTCGGCAATTACTTTCGAGCCGGCAATGTCGAAGGTGAGCACGGCGGCGTCGATGTTGTTGGTGCCCTGGGTGAGATGCGGATGTCCGGTGAACACCGCGCGTTGCGGGTTGCCGCCCGGGTCGCGGCTGAGCACAGCCATGGGACCGGTGATGACGCTGTCTTTGTAGAGCACGCGCACGTTGCCTTTGGCAATTACGGAATCACCGGCGAACTCTTGTTCGTCCGCGTGAATATCGATCGGTCCACTTGGTGCGCTGTTGTCGAATTGAGCTTGAGCCGAACGCAGTCCGATGGTGGCAAGGGCGACTGCGCAGAGCGCGACGGTGGTCCAATTTCGTTGAAGATGGGAGATTCTCATAAATTCCGATTGCTCGTTTCTATTGCACGGTGATTACTGCGTGTGTGTTGCCGACGATTTTGAAATTCTTCGGTCCGCCGCCGCTCAAATCGACCTTTCCGGAGGCTGAATCTCCTGTAACCTTCGCCACTCCGGGATATTCGATGATAACACCCCCCGTAGCCAAGAACTGGTTGTTTCTATTTAATTCCACTTGTTTAGCCTGGAAACGGTTCTTGCCGCCGTCGCCTTCAGCAAGCACCAGATCCTTATCTTTCGACAGCATCTTGACATTGCGAGTGGTCTCGTCGGCTTCGCCGCGAGGGGCATGAATGCGCGCTTTCAGCGTCTTGCCGTCGAAGTACGATACGGTGACGTCATCGAGTTCGACAAACTTTGTTTCAGGATTCAGCTTGCCTTTTTTCGAGATTAACGCCCAGCGCGTCTGGTTGGTACCATCGACTTCCTTGAGCGTGTAATCCTTCACCTCAAGCGCCGTCGCAGTCGGATGTTCCTTTTGTTCTTTTTTGTATTCTTCGACTTCGATTTTCGCTGCTTGTTGCGAATAGACGAAAAACCAGGCGATTAAACCTGGAATAGCCAGGGCAATGCCGACTTTTACGAGGCTGCGGACAGATGGAAGTTGCACGGACCTGGTGGCTCCTTCTAGAGATCCTTTTTGAAAGCTAGTTGCCTAGCGCGCGCAGAGCGACTGCTTTGGAAACGTGATTCAGCGATTCCTTCAGGTTACCCTGTTTCAGGTAACCTTCGCCCAGGAAGAAATAGGCTGCCGGATTATTAGGATATTCTTTCTTGCAACGAGTCCAGGTGTTCATTGCTTCGGTGAGGTCGCCTGTGTACTCGGCTTTCAGATGCGCCCGATAAACGATCGCCCACACATCGTGCGGTTTGTTGGCCAGCATTTCGTCGAGTTTCTGCAAAGCCATCTCATAGTATTTCTTGACTTCCGAAACATCCTGGGGCTCGCATTGTTCCATGGGTGTAGGAATACGCAGCTTGTCAGTAGACATTGATCCGTTGGTCAGACCGGCGACTGCGCCCAGCAGTTTTCCCAGTCCAGAGGTGTCGCCACCGATATTGAGTGGTACCGCAACTGGTGCGGCAGGCGCAGTTTGTGCGGCAGCCACTGCCGGGGCCGGTGTCGTCGCTGGTGCCGGTGCATTGGTCACCGCCGCCGGTGCCGGTGTCTGGGCTTGCGCCTGGGCGGCTTGCGCGGCGGCTATTTTGGCGGCCAGTTCTGGATTGGCGCGTTTCCAAATAGCACTGCGCTTGGAATACTTAGCAATCGCGTAAGCCTTCATGTAATAGGCCCACGCCAGGTGATAGCGAACGCGGTCTTCGTTCGGGAAGTTCTTGAGCATGGCCTCGTAGGTTTCGATCATTTTGTCGAAATAAGCGGGACCGCCCTTGCCTTCAGCCAGTTTGCGGGCGCGGCGCACTTCTTTCAGTGCATCTTCGACGCGGCTGGTGCGGGTCAAATTGACTGCATAGATAAAGGATGCTTCCGGGCTGTCGGGATAGGCTTGCACCTGTTTGGTGGCAATATTGATATCGTCTGTGGGTTGAATGTCCTCTACATCGGTATCGGTGGAGAGGGTCTGACCGGGCTTCCACATCACTTTGCCGCCCACGTTCGGGGTGACGGCGTCGTCATCGTCGGATGCGGCGGACAGCGCCTTCAACGCGCTGGCGGGTGAGGCGGACGGTGCATCTGGTGCGCTCTGGGTGGCGGTCGTCGTCGCCGGTGTCGCCGTCGTAGCGGACGCAGCGGTAGCTGTGGCAGCCGGGTCGGCGGCGGGAGCCGCGAGCTGGCACTGCGCGACGAATGAGACTGCCAGCATCAAGCTGAAGCTGCGGGCTGTGACAAACCGACTGATTGCGGCTGAAGGCGTGGTCATGGGTAATTCCTTCCTGTGGCGAAGCATGCAAGGGACAGGTTGAGACGCTCAAAACGCTCACTGCGACTGCATCCACGCAGGTTGCAATTATGTGGGTCTGATCATAGCAGACGACCACTTTCGCTCTTGTGTTGCCGCGATCAGGAAGTCAATGTATGAGAAAACTCTCTTGCAGGTTAATTCTTGCTTGGCAACGCGAAAATCCTAACTGGCCCTGCCATTCAAGATTAATGGGGTAACTTCATCGAGGCTGCTCACAATGTGACGAGGTTGCGATTTTTCAAGCAACTCGCGCGTGTGAATGCCGGTAGTCACTCCAATCGCATCGGCGCCCGCGTTGCGAGCCATGTCGAGGTCGAACGACGAGTCACCAATGACGACAGTCTGTGCAATCGGGATATTGAGGTCTTTTACCGTGCGCAAAACCGACTCCGGGTGCGGCTTGTGGTGTTCGACATCCTGAGCACCGACCACCATTTTGAAATACTGCGAGAGGTTGTGGTGCTCGAGCACCGTGTCGATCAAGTTGCGGCGCTTCGAAGACGCTATGGACATGAAGACATCGCGCTCATGCAGCCGCTCGAGCATGTCGCGAAGTCCCGGAAACAATGGGCAGATCTCGATGGTTTTGGTGTCGTAGATAGCGCGATAGCGGTTGGCCAGCTCGGCATGAAACTCCGGTGTCTTCTCGGGAAAGAGGATCTCGGCTTGTCTCAAGAGCGGAACCCCAATCAGAAGACTCCACTGCTGCAAGAGTTCGTCGCCCAGGTTGTATTCGATGACGACGTCGCGCATGACGTCTACGATTCCGGGCGCGGAATCGACGAGCGTCCCATCGAAGTCGAAGATCGCTAGTTTGTACAAATTAGACGCCTACTTTCTGAGTCTCTATGAGGTTTTTGAATCGCTCGAACAAGTAATTGGCATCGGACGGTCCGGGGCTAGATTCCGGGTGGTATTGCACGCAGAACACCGGCAGGTGTTTGTGCTTGAAACCTTCGACGCTTTTGTCGTTCAAGTTGATATGGGTGAGTTCCAGGTCTTCCGGCAACGAGCTCTCGTCGACGGCAAAACCGTGATTCTGGCAGGTGATCTCCACTTTGCCGGTGGTCATGTCCATAACCGGCTGGTTGCCGCCACGATGTCCAAACTTGAGTTTGTAAGTGGTGGCACCAAAGGCCAATGCCAGAAGTTGATGACCGAGACAGATGCCGAACGTCGGGAGGCGAGCTTCCAGCAGGGACGGCAGCTCCGCAAGCACGTCCGTGCAGGCAGCCGGATCGCCTGGTCCGTTGGACAGGAACAGAGCATCGGGTTTGGTTGCGAGTATGTCTTTGGCCTTGGCGGTTGCCGGGAAGACAGTCAGTTCAAAACCTTGTTTGGACAGATTGTCGAGGATGCTTTGCTTGACACCGAAATCCATGACCGCCACTTTGTAAGGCGGAGACTTGGGCTTTGAGCCGGTTGCCGGTTCCATTTTGAAAGTCTCCGGCGTCGTCACTTCGCGGGTGTAGTCGGCACCCGTCATCTGCGGTGAATTCTGTGCCACCGCGATCAGCTCTGCCGGATCGAGAATCTCTGTGGAGATGGCGCAACGCATGGCGCCTTTGTCTCGGATGTGTTTGGTGATTGCTCTTGTATCGACATCGTATATGCCGAGCACCTTGTGTTGGGCAAGAAATTGCGGCAGCGAGTGGGATGCGCGCCAGTTGCTGTGCCTGCGGCTCAGGTGCCGAATCACCAGTCCCCGAGCGAAAACCTTCTTTGATTCCAGGTCGCCCTGGTTGGTTCCGTAATTGCCTATCTCAGGATATGTAAGCGTCACCACCTGACCGGCATAGCTTGGATCGGTGAGTATTTCCTGATATCCCGTCATGCTGGTGTTGAACACCAGTTCGCCGGTTACCGTTCCAGGATGCCCGAAGCCGATGCCCAGGAAGGTGCGACCGTCTTCAAGTGCCAGTAAGCAAGGCGTATGACTCAATCCTGCGCTCATTAAAGAATGGCGACTCCGTACAAGTAAAGTAGATAGTTGTAAGAGAAATCGTACGGTAAATAGCCGCTTTCTGTCGAGGAAGCGTGACCATTGCCCGCAATGCGCCGTTGCAAAATGGAGACAGCGGCTGGTTTCTCAGCTCTTTGCTATCTCATTGAAGAGTTTTAAATATTCCTGTTTGAAGTATGGCGCTCGCGTCAGGCAATTAGGGTGCGCGCCTCTGTAGAATTACTCTGGTTTCTTATATCCAATAGCAAGGCAGTCTTTTTCGAAATGGAACAACTTTTCAGCAACGTCCAAACGCTACACCCTGAGGTCGCGGTGCTCGTGGCAGCCTTTATGGCGACGCTGTGGAACCTGTTCTTTCCCCGAGCCAAAGAGATCACGCCTTACATCTGTATCGCCGCCTTGATCGGTGCGATTGTGCTTTTCTGCCAGCAATGGGGACCGATTGGCACCTCGGAAGTGAAGCTCTTTCTTGGACTCTTCACTGTTGATCGCCTGACGATTGCCACCGGAATCGTTTCTGCCATCGTCGGCATCATTGTTGTTCTGATGACTATGGGATATGAACGGCACATCGGCTCGAACCGTGGCGAGTTCTACGCCATCTTGATGGTGGCGATCCTTTCCGTGATGCTCCTGGGCGGCTCCACCGATTTGATCATGTTGTTCGTGGCCATGGAAACGCTGACTTTGTGCTGCGTGATGCTGTCCGGATTCGAGAAGCGCGATCGCAAGAGCAATGAGGCGGCTCTCAAATATCTACTGTCCACCGCTGCCACCACGGCTACATTCCTTTATGGATTGTCGTTTCTCTACGGCATCACTCGTTCGACCAACTTTTACGATATCCAACCCGCGTTCTACGGACTGGCTCAGTCTGCGTCGCTGGTTCTGGTGGCGGTGCTGGTGCTCTTGATCAGTGTCGTCGGTTTCAAGCTTTCAATGGTGCCCTTCCATATGTGGACGCCCGATGTGTATGAAGGCTCGCCGACGCCCGTTGGTGCATTTCTTTCCATCGGCAGCAAATTGGGCGGACTGGTCGTCGGTATCAGACTGCTCTCCGTCGTTTTCCAGCAAATGAGCCCGGACTGGTCGAGTGTGGTCGGTGCGCTGGCAATTCTTTCGATGATCATGGGCAACATAATTGCGCTCAGTCAACGTTCGCTGAAGCGCATGCTCGCCTATTCTTCGATAGCTCACGTCGGCTATATGCTGATTGGATTAGTCGTCAACACAGCCGACGGTCTGCAATCCATGTGGTTCTACATCATGGTCTATGGGCTGATGAACTTGGGCGCATTCACAGGTGCAGTGCTGTTTCAGAACGAAACGGGCACAGACGATATCGACGCCATGTCGGGTCTGGTGAAGAAACGTCCATGGCTGTGCCTGGGCTTGACCATCTGTTTGCTCAATCTGGCCGGTCTGCCTATCCCGCCCGCCGGCTTCCTGGCCAAGTTCTTCGTCTTCTGGTCCGGGATTCAGATGGCATCTATGCTCGGATATCTGATGGTGGGAGTGGCGCTGGTCACATCTGTGCCAGCCATCTACTACTACTCACGTGTGTGCATCAAAATGATCGTCCGCGACCCGTCGGAAGCCGTGAAGGCGCTGCCGGATCAACGCCGCCCGCAACCAGATCCTCAAGAAGCACCAATGCTGGCGCTGGCGATCGCGGTGGCCGGAATTATTGCGGGCAGCTTCCTGGTAACCCCATTGATGAATTTCGCAGGCAGCGCCGTCGCGCCGGCCACGATTCGTCCGCCGTCCATCGGCTCCGTCCAGTCTGGGACGCAGCCCCAATAGGCTGAAGATGCAACTTGAACGATGATGACAGCGGGGCCAACTCTGCCGGCGTAGAACCGTCCTCGGTGTCACGCGGAGCGATCGCCGCGCTGTTGCGGGGCCGTCATTCCTGGCTCGTGCTCACCGAGCTGATTATTGCTTTGCCTCTGTTGATCTTCTACTTGCCTTGCCTGACGGGTGAGCGCAGCTTCTATACCTCGGATCTCACCTGGTATTTTCAACCCTTCCTGACTTTCATCTCGCAGACTCTCCATCGCGGCGAGGTGCCTCTGTGGAACCCCTGGATGTACTGCGGCATGGCTCAGATGGCGGTGCCTTCCCCCGGAATTTTCTATCCGCTCAATATCTATTTCTATACGTTGCCGTTCAGTCCGGCGCTTGCCCTGTTTTTGATCACACATCAAATGATTGCCGGCGTGGGGGCGTTTTTGCTTGTGCTCTCGCTGGGCTGGGGCGGCTTCGCGGCGCTGGTAGCCGCACTGGCGTGTGCGTGGTGCGGATACATGTTTTCGATGACCAGCAATTTCACTTTGATGGCGACGATTGCCTGGTTGCCACTGGCTGTGTTTTGCGTTCGCCGAGTGCGTGGCGAGTTTTCCACGAGAAACATGCTCGCGGTCTGCGCCACGGCCGCCGTCGTCTTTATGATGGTGGCAGCGGGGCGTCCAGAGGTATCGGCGCCGGCGGCGATCGTGCTGGCGATTTTCTCCTTAGCCGATGTGGTGGCACGCTATCGCGATGACCGTCTGGTAAAGACGGCCATCGAACAGACTTGCTGGAGAGCAGTCGCCGGTGCGCTGGCCTTATTGCTGTCGATGCCGATCATTTTGCCGGCCCTGGAGTGGGCGGCGGTGTCTCCTCGCGCCAGCGGGCTGGACCCCAAATGGGTCTTCATGTGGAGCGCCAACTGGTATGACTGGCTGTGCGTCATTTTGCCGCAGCCGTTCGGAGATGTGTCTGAGTTAGGGTCGAGCTTTCTCAGTTTGACAGCCAGCCGCGGCGGAAATATTCCCTACTTGCCTTCGGCGTTTGTCGGGCCGGTGACGCTGGTGCTGGCCATTTGGGGACTGGCGGACCGCACGTGGCACGGGCGTTGGCTGGTGCTCGGCATCGGCATCGGCAGCGCAGTCATGGCGCTCGGCCAGTTTACGCCTCTGGCACCGTGGGTGGTGAGTCTTTCGCCGGCGCTGTCGAGTTTTCGCTATCCTGTCAAACTGATGATCATTCCAGTGCTTTGTCTGGTGCTGCTTGCCGCGCGCGGAGCCTATCTTGCCCATCACCGTTGGGTCAATTGGTATAGCTATATAGGGACGATGGCGCTTTGCGTCGTCGGTGTCATTGTTGGTTCTGCGTTTGTATTCAGTCCTGGGCTCAGTCAACTGGCATACACCAATCCCTGGTTCTCGAGTCGAGTAAAAGATCTGGCCAACTTAACCGAAGCGCAAAGCCTTCTCGGACAGAGTCTGCTCGTCATGTCGCTGGTCGGCGCCGGCATTTGTCTGGTTTACTTTGCGCTGCTGCGCAGGAGGCTGCCACGCATCGCATTTGGTGCGGTGATAGTTTTTACGCAAGCGTTGTTGCTTCTCTACGCACCAACTCACTACTCGCGGCGTTTTACCGCCGGTGATTTTTACGACCGGCCCGTGCCGCTGGCAGTCGAAATCGCCCGCCTGACTGGTGCGAAGCCTGATGGGGCTTTCGACTGGCGGGCGCAGGTGCTCGCTTACGATCCGCTGGCTAATCCGCCGGATTTCCCTAAGCAACAAAATCTGCCGTTTCAGGAGTCGTTTTATCAGTACGGGCGGCAGATGCTGATCACCAATTGCCACATGCCGTTTGGTTTGCCTTATTCCTTTGGATACGAAGCATCCGAGACTGCGCTGTACAAACAACTCTACGATCGTTGTATCTCTCGTTCGTCGCAAAATCGGTATCACGACTTCACCCGCCATGAAGACCTGCCTCTGGCGAATTTCTGTCGTTACACCAGTACGCGCTACATGTGGTCTCAAGCCTGGCTGACGTATGAGCCGCGCAAATCTATTCCGCGTTTAGATCCAGCCCTGTTCAAGCTGCTCAAGGAGGACGAGGAGTTCAACCTGCGCATCTATGAATGTCCGGATGTGAAGCCGCGAGCTTACTTCGCGACGCGAGTCGTCTGGAAAGACGGCGAGCAACTCCTGAATGGCATTGTCGATGGTACGGATGCCAACACGACTTATCTGGAAGGCGGGGAACGATCCCCGCTTTCAGATTACATAGCAGCCGTCAGTCTAGTCGATGAACCTGGTGATACTGCGACGGTTGAAACCAAGAGTTTCGATAGAGTCGACGTGAAAGTGAAAACGACCAAGCCGCGACTTCTGGTTTTGAATGATCACTATTACAGTGGATGGAACGCTGCTATCGACGGCAAGGACACGCCTATAATCCAGGCCAATGCATTTGCGCGCGCTGTGGTCGTACCTGCGGGCGAACATCGGGTTGCATTCGAATTTGTTTCACCCAGTCTGGCTCGCGGCATGTATTTGCTGCAGGGCGCACTGATGGTGATGGCATCGCTGATTGCCGCAACGTTTCTGAAGAAACGCTTGCTCAGCCGCGCGGACTTGGGGCGTTAGCTGCGAAACGCCCCTGGCGGAAGTCTTCGATTGCCTGATGAATCTGGTCACTGGTGTTCATAACGAATGGTCCATAACCAACGACCGGCTCGTTGATTGGTTCACCGTTCAAAACCAGCACGTGCGCCGACGATGCGGTGCCAATTTTGAACTGATCGCCGGCGCGTTCTAGCACTGCCAGTTGAAAGGCTTTGAGTGGGCGCTCGTCGTTGAGGGTGAGTTCACCGTCGAGAATTACGATTGCGGTTGTATAACCTGCCGGCACGTCCAGGGTTAGATCGGCACCGGCGGACAGGCGCACATCCAGTAGATTGATCGGTGTAAAGGTATGCGCAGGTCCCTTAGTATTCTTATAGGAACCGGCAACGACGCGAATCTTTCCCTTGCCGTCCTGTACTTCAATCGTTGGAATATCTGTTTTCTGGAGTGTTTGATAACGTGGTGCCGTCATTTTAAGCTGCGCAGGCAAGTTGACCCATAACTGAGCCATTTGCAGTGTGCCGCCCGTTTTGCGAAATTCTTTCGAGTGTAATTCCTCGTGCAGAACACCCGAGCCTGCGGTCATCCATTGAACATCGCCCGGACCAATCACTCCATAATTTCCGGCTGTGTCTCGATGCTCTAGTCCGCCCTGATACGCCAGGGTGACTGTTTCAAATCCGCGGTGAGGGTGCATGCCAACGCCCAGTGCCTCTTCTGTCGGAGGAAACTCCACAGGACTGCCGTAATCGAGCATGAGGAAGGGCGAGAGTTCGCGGTTGCCCAGGTCGTTGTAGGAGAAGACGTTGCGTACCGGCAATCCGTCGCCGACCATGTGAGGGGCATGTGCTTCGTGAACGCTGATGATTTTCTTTTGCATGATCTCTTGTCACCTTTTCGACTGCACCTTCTTTGAAGACCGGTGCATAACAAAGGATAGCGAAACCATGGCATACCTTGCACGCCACTTGTCATGTTAGACTTGATAGTCAACCTGGCCCCGGTAGTTCAGTTGGATAGAACACTTCCGTCCTAAGGAAGGTGTCGTGGGTTCGAGTCCTACCCGGGGTGCTTTCTTTTTTACACAAAGCGAGGGACGCTATGCCTGTTGACAGGGTAGCTCTTGAGGTGCGCAACGCGTTGCCGGCTGATTGCGCCCGGATCAGTGAAATTTACAACTACTACGTGCTCAATTCAACTGCCACTTTCGCGGTGGAAGCGGAATTACTGCGAACGCGAATGGAATGGTTCGAAGAACATGAGCGAGAAGGGCTGCCGATAGTCGTTGCTGAGTGCGACGGCAATGTTGTCGCGTGGGGCAGCCTGTCCTATTACCATCGGCGATGCGCCTATCGCCAGACGCTGGAACCCTCCGTTTACGTCGACCATAATTATGTTCGGCGTGGATTCGGTAAAGCGCTTACGCAGCGTTTGATAGAACTGGCTCGGACGCGGGGTGATCACGTTCTCGTCGGGCTTGCTTGCTCTGAGAACAAGGAAAGCATTGCTATGACTGAAGCTAGCGGATTTCAGAGGGTTGGTGTCCTTAAAGAGGTGGGGCGCAAATTTGATCGCTGGCTGGATGTCACCATTTTGCAAATGATGCTCCAATGACTCGCTGCCGAGGAGAGTGAATAAAGGGCGGGCTCGACGAGAACCCGCCCTCGCTTCAGGTCGAGGTTGGACCTAATGTTGTGGGAAGTTCGATTGCGATTATGGCTCTAAGCGGTCCTCCTTTCTTAGGATCAAACAAGCAGTGCGCAATTAATTGCCACCATAAATCGAACCCAGAAATTTAACTGTGCATAGCTGAACTGCAGCTGCGTTGGTTATATGTCTGGTGGCATTTCGTGCATCACTGCGGCACGAAACGTTTTATCCGGTGAGCGATGCGATGATTGGCTGCGAGTCCAATATCTCATCATCGCTTTCGGTGATGGTTTTGAATTCTCCGACGAACTCCTCTGTTTCTGCCACCGCCGCTGCCTCCTCAGAATCGGTATGATCATCGGGATCGCCGGAGAATACCATTTCGCCTGTGATGGAGTTGCCTGGAGCAGCAGGCTGGTCTGCGACGGTTAGACGCGGCGGCAAGGCGATTTGTACTGCCTCTACCAGCGGTGTCATCCGTTTAATACCATTCCTGTCCACCCAATTTTCCATCTCAAACGGGCCGCAAACCGCAACTTGACTGCCTTTTACGAGGTATTTATGAGCAATCTGAGCGAGCTTACCCCAGGCTTCGACTTTTACGTAGTCGACGGTGCCCTGTAAGCGTCCCTGTTCCGTTTTGCGGCCCGGATGGTTGATGGCGACCGTAAAAGTGGTTTTTTCACGGCCGGTGTTAAAGTGCATCAACTCAGGCTGACGAACGAGTCTCCCTACGATTGAAAGATTTGCGAATGACATAGAAAAACCTCCAGTCTAGTCCACCCATTTCGCCTGTACATCCGGCGTTGGTGGGTGATTTGGTTGCTCGGTTTTTAGGGAGATGAGGCAAATGTACAGGACCATACGGATGTATGTCAATGCTGTTTAATTTTGCGGTTGCGATTGCGAAGAGCGGCATTGGCGGCTGCATCTGGGCGAGTTGTCTGCTCTAATCATCCGCTTGACAAGTAAAATCTTTTTGTCGATTCTCTGTGAACAGGGTCGAAAGTCTCTCCCCTTGCGGCTGACCAATTTTGTTGGCAGACGGATATATGCAATTACCTCGTGCAATCAAAAACGCAAGCCTGGCACAGCGCCGGGTAAATAGCTGATGTGACGATGCAGCCTCTTTGAGGCTAGGAGTAGCGTGCCGGAAGAGTCTGATTGGTTCTCCAGATATAAATTTCTCAGCCCACTTGGTCAAGGTGGGATGGGGACCGTTTATCTTGCGGAAGATCGGTCTAACGGCAATGCCAGTTGTGTGATCAAACAACTGCTCAATAAGTACACGGATGAAGCCGAGCGGGTCGAGGCCGTGCGTCTTTTTAAACGCGAAGTGGCGATCTTGCGGCAGCTGAGACATCCGGGCGTGGTGCGGGTGTTCGATGACCACACCACTGCCGACCATAAGTACTTTCTCGTCATGGATTACGTGCCGGGCAAAAACCTTGATGTTGTGATCGCTGATGTGGGTGTGCTCGATTCGGAGACCGTCGTCCGCATTGCCATTCAGTGTTGCGATGTTTTGATTTATTTGCACTCCGAAGACATCATTTATCGCGATGTCAAACCGAGCAACCTGATGCTGCGCCCTGATGGACGTGTGGTTTTCATTGACTTCGGAATCGCGCGCAACTTTCTTCCAAAAGAAGTGGCGACCCGTGTGGTGACAGCGGGTTATTCTCCCCCGGAACAGTATTTCGGCAAGCCGGAGAAGCGCAGTGACATCTACGCGCTTGGTGCAACGCTCAGTCACTTGCTCACCGGTCACCGCCCGAAACCATTGCAAGTGTGCTCACCGCGTTCGATCAATCCTGAGATTCTCGAACCGCTCGATGAACTGATCAAAAAGATGACGGCACACTCGGTGGAAGAACGTCCGCATTCAGCCGAGCAAGTTAAGTACCAGCTCTTCAAGATTTATAAGAGCATCCACCCGAGTTGGGAGATGCCCGAGTTGCCGCCGGGAACCGCCTGGGACGAGCAGGACGAAGCACGGCTGCATGCCGAACTTAAGTACGCACCCGATAAGCTCAAAGAGCGAAAACCGGCAGTTGCATCCGGTGCCTTCAAAGTACCGCCGCAAGCACTGCAGAAAAGCAATCCTCATCTGTCGAGAGAAGAACGACGAGCAAGTGGGATTTACGCAAAACATGATGCGCAAACCCGCGAACAGAGTGGTGATACCACCTGGTTCTCGAAAGTGACCGTACAGCTTAAAAAACTGATGCAGAACATGGGATTGGGCGGCTGACCTAGCACCAAAGTCGACGTCCAGGTTTTACTGTGTCTGTATAGATATAGTCAGCCGTGCTACTTGTCCAGTCCGGACGAGAGCAAGATGCGCTCCACCAGCTGATCGTAACTGATGCCGGCGACTTCGGCCATAGCCGGCAAGTCGGATGTGTCGGTCATACCCGGTAGTGTGTTCACTTCCAGCACGTGCGGATTGCCTTCTTTGTCGACCATCATATCGACCCGTGCGTAGCCGGAGCAGTTCAAAGCGCGGAAGGTGCGCATGGCGATCTCCTGCGCTTTCTTTGTCACTTCCGGACTCAGTTCTGCAGGCAGCACAAACTCGGTCATGCCTTTGGTGTATTTGGCTTCGTAGTCATAGAAACCGGCTTTAGACTTCGGGCGCAGCTCGAGAATCGGCAGCGCATCGAGGTCTTTGCCGTTAATAAGATGTTGCGGGCGCTCCAGTACACCGACAGTAATTTCCTGGCCGGTGACGTAGCGTTCGACAATGGCGCCACCATATGTGGAGTAGGTTTCTTTGACGATGGTGGCTAGAGCGGTGGCATCTTCGACTTTCTGCACGCCGACCGACGAGCCTTCATTCAGCGGCTTCACCATCACAGGCAGCCATGGTATCGACTTGACGAAGTTGCCGACTTCGGTGTCATTCGCGCGTTCTAGAATCAGCGTCGGAGCATACGGCAGGTCTTCCGCTTTCAATACGCGTTTGGTGAGAGGCTTGCTCATGCACAGGGCACTGCCCAGTACACCCGTACCTGTATAGGGAATGCCGAGCAATTCCAGCAATCCCTGGACGGTGCCGTCTTCACCCCATTTGCCGTGCAAGGCGAGAAACGCCAGTTCAATCTTCTTTTCCTGCAGTGTATTGGCCAGGTGTTTATCGACATCGATTAACTCGGCGTGTTCGTAGCCCAGACGCAAGAGAGCCGCATGACAGTTTTTGCCTGACCGCAGCGAAACTTCTCGCTCGTTGGACAGACCTCCGTACAGGACGCCAATTTTCGATTTTTTGCTAATTCCTTCGGCTGGTTTCATGTCTGATATCACCTATCCCAGATTTCTTGTTCGGCTGCGGTAAAGTGTCCCATGGTCTTCCATTCAGGATGCAGGTGGATGGCGAACTTGCCATACACCGAGTCCTGCATTTTTCTCAGCAAGGCGGTTACTTCTTGCGAAGTGGCTCCGCCTAAGTTAATGACGAAATTGGCATGCACAGCCGAAACAGCTGCCGAGCCCTCTTTCAGTTCTTTGGCACCGGATTGATCAAGCAAAAACCCGGCAGTTTTTTGCGGCTCTGGATTCTTGAAGGTGCTACCGGCATTGGGCCAGCCCAGCGGCTGGGTGCGCCAGCGATATTCTTCGTTGTGCTTGGTGCGTTCTTGAATGGTCTCCGGTCTCTCGGACTTGAGACGCAGTCTTGCCGACACGACAATTTGAGTGGCGGGATCGACGCCCGAGCGCCGATACTCGAACTGCATCTCTTCGCGTGTCAGGGTGCGCAGCTTCCAGCTCACCGTGTCAAAGAGAGTGACGCTTTCTGTAATTTCAGCCATGCAGCTGCCGTGAGCGCCGGCATTCATTACCATGCCACCACCGACAGTGCCGGGGATGCCGACGGCAAACTCCAATCCGGAAAGACCGATCGATGCGGCGTACTTGGCCAGGTGCGGCAGCCGCGCGCCGGCGTCGGCATCGAGTACGTCATTGTCCAACTGGCTGATGCGCGTCATCTGCGCCGTTCTGATAACTGTTCCTTCCACCCCGGCAGAGGAAATCAACATGTTGGAGCCGCCACCCAGCACATGCCAGGGCTGACCGGACTTCTTCAGTCGATCGAGCAACTCGATCAACTCCTCCACTTTCTCTGGCTGCGCGAGGCCATCAGCTTCGCCACCCACCTTTAAAGTGGTGTATCGCCAGAGTGGTGCTTTAGTGGCAACTTCCATCTTTGAGCCCGTTCTTGAGCAGCGCTAAAAGTCTCGGCCCAACGTCTGTTATATCACCAGCACCAATGGTGAGCACAAGGTCTCCTGCGCAAAGATGCGGTAAGATTTTTTCGTGCAATTGTAAAGTCGAGCCAGCCAGGTGCGTGACGTTCTTGTGGTTCACTTCCGTGGAAAAACGTTCCGAGTTAATGCCTTCGATCTGACCACCGCGCGCCACGTAGACATCGGCGAGCAAGACGCGGTCAGCTTCTGTGAAGGCTTGACGAAACTCTTCCCAGAGGTCGCGCAGCCGTCCAGGCTGGTGCGGTTGAAACACAGCCACCACGCGTTTGTATTGAGTGTGCCGCTGAATATATTGCCGGGCTGCTAAAAGTGTTGCCACCACTTCCGTGGGGTGGTGCCCGTAATCGTCGACGACCGTGACACCGGATTCGGTGCCGAGCAGCTGGAAGCGCCGGGCCACTCCTCTGAACTCATGCAACGAGTCGGCTATGCCTTGGAATTCCACGCCCAACTCGCTTGCGACTGCAATCACGCTCATGGCGTTGAGCTTGTTGTGCTTGCCGGGCACCGATAGTTCAACGTCTCCGAGCACCTTGCTGTTCTGGCTGACGGTGAACTTGAACCCTTCCTTGTCTTCCATCGTGAAGTCGGCTTTGGGCGAGACCTGTTTCTCGCCATAAGTAATGATGCGTTTTTTGATCTCCGGCATGATCTCGCGGCAGCCGGCATCGTCTGAACAGACTACAACCGCCCGCGCGGCATTGTTGGCGAAGCTGAGCATGTTGCTGTACACCTCGGCAATTCCACCCGGATAGTTTTCCATGTGATCGCGTTCGATGTTGGTGACGACCGCTATTTCCGAGACCATACTGGCATGTGTGCGGTCGCTCTCATCGGCTTCAGCGACGAAGTACTCGCCTTTGCCCAGGCGGCTGTTCGCCTTCAGTTTCTCAAAAACTCCACCCACCACAACTGTCGGATCCAGCCCGTTGTCCAGCAGCACTTGCGCCATCATGCCGGTGGTGGTTGTCTTACCGTGCGTGCCGGATATAGCCACCATTTTGTATTTGTTGGCCAGGGCAAACAATACCTGAGAACGATGCCAGACCGGCAAATGCCTTTCCGCGGCAGCTTGCAACTCTGGATTGTCCTTGGTGATCGCCGTCGAAACTACAATCGCCGCCGTCGCATCGGTGATATTGCTTGCTTCGTGCCCGACGAACACTGTGGCACCGAGGCTCTGCAATTCTTCGGTAATCGGACTGCCGGACTTGTCCGAGCCGGATACCTTAACGCCGCGTCCCAAGAGCAGGCGCGCCAGCGCCGACATGCCGATGCCGCCGATGCCTACAAAATGTATTGTGCCTTGCTGTGCTTGGACTGAGTCTAGATCTGGTTCCGCCGGTGAGCCCGGTTGGTGCTTCTGTACACCTGTGGTTGATTCCACTTGCAACGCGCGTTCCTTCTTATGAATATCCAAGGCAGTGAATAAAATGCGTTAAATGGGCGCACCTGAGGCGCGCCCAAACACTTTTTCGCAATTCGCGAACTGGCTCTTAGGCCTTTTCCGATGCTTTCTTGGGCGCCGCTTTGGCTGCAGGTTTGGCTGCGGCTTTCGGTGCGGCTTTCTTCTTGGCCGGCTTCACTTCTTCCTTGCTCTTGGTGGCGAGCAGGACGGTGAGTCTGGCTTTGCGACGGGCACCGGTATTGCGGTGCAGAACGCCTTTGGATACGGCTTTATCGATAACGGAGAAAGCTTCGTTCAGTGCGGTTTGGGCATCGCCCTCGCCGCTCTTGGCGGTTTCCAGAACTTCTTCGACCTTGCTGCGTGCGGTGCGCACGGAAGACTTCCAGTAACGGTTACGCAGGCGGTTGCGCTCAGCAACTTCGACGCGTTTCTTGGCGGACTTAATCTTGGGCACTTCTCAATCCCTGCAACGAACTTATACAACGGGAAGCAATTTTAGCACGCGTGAAAGCGCGTCCCTGCCCGAAGTTTAGACTTTGTAAGGATTTAGCCGAGGGCGTTCTTCATGCTGCCAAGAAACTTCCGGACGGCGTCCGGGTCCTGCTGCGCCCATTCCAGCGCGACGACGAAACTGGGGTCGAGGTGTTCTCGATAGTTGTTCAGAGCTTCTTCGTTAGCTTTGCCGCCGAAGAGCTTGCTGGTCTGCGCCCATTTGGCCAGAATTCCAGCCCCAACAGCAGCATCGCCCAAGGGCGATAAGACATCACCTTGGGCGTTGACTACTTTGTTATCACCCGGCTGGTAAGCCAGGTCACGTCCTTTGTTTGCCAAGTGGTCGTCGGGAGGATGAGCCTCGGACAACTGGGTCTCCTCGACTTCAGGCATACCCGAATTGTCGCCTTCGACGCTCATACTTGTTATGCAGTCGTGTGATTCTTCAAGACTTCTTCAGCAGCTTTGGGATTCTTCAGCGATGCGCTGAGAAACTCATAGACACCCGGATCCATGAAAGCTTGCATGTTCGTCAGGGCTTGCGCATGGGCATCGCCATTGAATGGTTTGTTGCCTTCGGCCCAGGCTTGCGCAAATTTCAACCCTTGTGCAGGGTCGCCTACGACGGCACCGTCTGCGCCGGCTTGTGCGACGTTGTCAGTACCTCTCCAGGCAGCTTGAGCTGCGCCCTGAAGACCTTCGTTCTGAACGTCTTTTTTCCCTGGTACTTCTTGCGGAATGTCCTTACCCATAACTAACCCTGGTTACTCCTGCCAATTCCATATTTTTAGTAACAACAGCGCCGTTTGTGCGCTCATTTACGACATTACGCTGTGTGACGTGATCTGTCCATGTGGTTTCTACGTAGTCAACATGAAATGCCGCAAACCAAGTATGCCTGTGCCGTTCCGGTGTCAAGCTTCATGTTGTTTTCCCCCCTCAAACAGGCTCAAAGGTGGAGCGCAGCCTTCAAGACCATCATCACAGTGGCGATGCCGGTCGCGACGCCGGCAAGAATGCCTGAAACGATGCACAGACCTGCCGTTTTGACGTCGTCCAGCTTGAGGACTTGTTTGAGTCCGACAAACTGCAAGAACAAGCCGTAGAGCCCCAGCAGGAACCCGACGTAGGGCACCCAGACGGCCGCCACGACCACGCCGGCGTAGCAGTAAACCCGCGCCACCGCCTCAAATGAGGGTTTTTTCGCTCCCATGGCGGTTGAGAGTCCGGTCGCCAGTCCGGCGGCGGCGAAAAGTCCGATCAGCGGACAGACAGCTGCAATCACCAGCGACAAGAAACTGAAGCTGAAGATGCCGGTCAAGAGGGCATTGGCAACCAGTCCGACAGCGAAGAAGGTCACAGGTTCTTTCAATCCGCCGCTGGTCGGCATCTGGGAAAAGAAGACCCGTGGGCTGAGGACGATCAGCTTGGCTGTCTCTATATAAGTCTTGAAGAACTCAGAGGCGTCGAATCCCTGAGTGAGGCTGCCGGTCGATGAGGTGACCCCAGCCGGAGGCGAGGTTTGCCCAGTTCCGCTGTCGTCCGTTTCGCCGGGTGTGGATTGGTCTTGCATTAGTTTCCCCCAGCGCTGCCGCGCGTCACGTTCCAATCGAACTGATACTTAATATCTACAGATCTAGGAGCACCTTTAGGAAGAGGATCTAAAGGAGAAGCCGCTTTCAGCGCATCGAGTGCTGTCTTGTCGACATCCGCCTGCCCGGAACTCTGGACGATCTGCGGACTGACTATCGAGCCGTCGCTCTTAATTGTGAAAACTACGCCGACTTTGCGATTCTCCAACCCTTTGGGAGGCTGCCACTTCTGTTGGATGGCACCCTTCATCTTCGCAATGTAGGGACGCATGTCGAGACTGTGGTCGATTTTGTCGTCGTCATCTTCATCTTCGTCGTCGTGGGTCTGCGGCACCGCGGGTTTCGCTCCCGGTCCCGGAATCACCATGGTTTGACCGCCGGCACGCGGCATCACCAGGTCAGGACGCGTCAATCCCAGTTGATCGACTGGGTGTCCAAAGCCTATATTGGCGACGGAGTTGGCGCCGGCTCTGGTCTCGATGCCGATGGTGGGCAGCATGTCGTCGGTGAGGTGCGAGGCTGGCACGAAGACGGCTTTCTGCGTCTTGTGCAGCGTCGCTTTGACTTGATTGCCGACGCTGTCTCTGATGTGTCCGGCCAGACTGACCAGAGGAATCAATCCTCCACCCGCCTTCAAGCCCTCCATCAACTTGCTGGCAAAGTACGAATTTTGCACGATCGCATCTTCGTAAGACTGTCCGCCGATGCCTGATGCCGCGAACACCGATACACCCATATTACTGAGCGCCGTCAGAGTCGAATCATCTATGCTCGGCGATGTGCCACCATAACTGGTGTCGAGCATGAGCACGACATAACTGGCTTGCGTTCGTTGTTTGAGCTGCTTGCAAAATGCCACCAGCGGCACGCCGGTTGCCGGGTCGGTAGACATGCTGTCTCGCAGGCAGAGAAACGCTTCCTTGCTCTTCGGATCATCGGCCACATGAGACGCGGCGTAGATCACGATCATGTCGCCTGGCAGTGCTTTTTTGTACAGCCAGGTGTCTACCAGCTCGTTGAATTTAGCGCGACTGGCGCCACCACCGGTGATGCTCTGCACATGGTCGGGAGGGAAGCGCCCGATGGTTGGATCGATCAGCATGCGGGAGAGATCGACAACGTTCTTCTCGGCATACTTGAGCGGCGGCAAGATAGGATCTTTATAGCGGTTGACACCGATCAACACTGCCCATTTGTCGCGCACTGCGATCGGTTTGACGGCCTGAGCGCCCGGTTTTGCGCCGGCAGCATTCGCGGCCGACACCGGCCGAGGCGCCATCGACAGACTGACGGCGACGGCTGCAACTAAAGGAAGAATCTGACGCATCTGCTTGGGAAAACCAGTCGATATCACCCGGGACCACCCCTCAGTAATTATTCATTGAATAGTACGGCAAATTGTTTGTCTCTACCGACAGTATTAATTCTCGCGCTTGAGAACTGGCTGGCAGGTCGGCACTGCCTAGATGGCGGGCGATTGCGCGCGGCAACTGGAAAAGATCAAACACCAGTCGCTCCAGCGCGTTCTCCAGCTGGTGGCGCAGTTCGCCGCCAGTCTGGGTGCTCTGCAGTGCTTTACCGGCGCGCGAGAGCAAAGGTGCCTCGCCCTGCAGAGAAGGCAAAGGCATGGACTCGACCATGTCGATATCGATCTGAGCCAGCGCTCGATCTTTTTCGCGGCTGCGCAACCGGTACACATAAGAAAAGAAACGCGAGTTGAGTACTGCGGCATAGGCATCCAGCCCTTCTACGCTGCCGGCTCGGGGAGCGAAGCTGTGGATATTGTTGAGGTGGTAGAACGACTCGCGATCGCAGGCACTGATGATACGGTCTGACGTCTGCCTCAAAAGTAGTTTTGGTTGCTCGACGACAGCCGGATCAAACCCGCCGGGAAACAGCAGGTCGCGCTGCACATTCAGCCAGTGTCCCTGCCAGGTGGTCTGAAACGGCAGCACCTGCGCACCGGAGACCAGCCCACGTTTGTACTGCCCCGCCAACTGCTCTGCCGAAACGATGGTTTTTTGTCCGCGCCGGCTGCGGATACCGGTGTGTCCGCGGAGAACTTCGCGCAGAAGGGGAAACTGGTTGAGGTGGCGAATCAACTCAGTATCCTCGTCGCTGTTCAACACGTTGAAACGCAGGCAGTCTTGCGACACGAAGACATCGAAAGGAATGTCGGTTTCATCAATCGGATTGCCGCCGGTTTCAACGCGAGCGACTCGCACGGCGCCTTCTTGAGCTGCTGCCGCCGATTTCTTCCGGTAGTGAGCGACGCACCAGTTGCCCACGGTAGCATCACTTATGGTGTCGCTGGGTAATTCTGCGATCTGCACAATGTGGGCGGTCGAGGTGATCATGCGGCGCAGCTTTTTATAGAAACTGCCGGTCAGAAAAGCATCCGGAAGCAGCAGCAAAACTTGTCCGCCGGGCTTCGTCCAGCGCAGGCAGACATCCTGAAAAACTGAATGCAACCGAATCTTATATTCGGAGCTTTGCGGGTAGAGCGCGCGCAGCAGTGCTGCCTGGGAAGAAACGATTTTCGACTGTCCGCGCGAGCCATAACTTACATACGGCGGATTGGTTGCCACCACATCGAATTCGGGAGCAGGATAAGTGAGAGTCTGATCTGCGACTTTGATGTTCTCGGTCAGAGACTTCGCCAGTCGCCGCAAGTCAGAGCGATGACAGTCCTGAAACTTTACGCCCCAGGTTGCTGCTGCGGCAAGAAACAGCGACAGCCTACATAAACCGACGGCGCGCGCATCGATGTCGCGTCCGAACAGCTGTTGCTCGACAAACTCCCGAGCCTGTTTACCTGTGAATCGAGACTCAGCCAGAGCGCCGAGCAGGAAATTGCCGGAGCCGCACGAAGGATCGAGAATCCTATCCGTTTGCCAGATGCAGGCAGCCTGACGAAAACAATAAGTCACCACCCACGGTGGAGTGTAAAACTCAGCTGTTGTGCTGCGTTCTTTGGAGAAACGAACTTCGGGTTGGCCGGTTGCGTTTCTCGACAAAGGCGCGCGCAGCATGTGCTGGTACACCTCGCCGATCAATTCCAATCCGGTCGAAGCCGACCAGGATTTTTCCAAAAGCGCGAACCCGAAGTCGCGCAGTGCCAGATCGCGCTCGCTATCCAGATGACTGTGCAGCGGATATACCTCAGCCGAAAAGTAATCGGACTCCAGGTTTGTAATTTGGCTGCGATGGGCCGGTTGCATATCGCTTGCGCATGGAGAAAAACCACATCTGGTGGCTAACCAGTTGACCAGAATGCGCAGAGTATATTGCTCGGATAATTCGATGACCTGCTCTTCTTCGAGATATCCAACGTTGCGGAATATTTCCTGAGCGCACTGCAGCCGATAATGTTTGATTGCCTGATTCAACTGCGCGCGTGTTTGCATAATGCCGTATATGGTGGCATTGAACCGAGCGCAACGCAAGATCAAGTATCTGCAGCGATGCCAGGCAGTTAAATAATCTACAGCTTGTAGGCTGTCTGTAGAAAACTGGTGGTTGCAAAGTCAGGACGGTTGGTCCGACAGTTCTCTTCCACGTCTGAAAGTGCTATCCTGCTTGCCGTTTACTTTTTTACTCTCAGTTGACAGGATACGCTGTTGTCAGGACGTCTCTTTGTTGTTGCGACACCGATCGGTAATCTGCAGGATATAAGTCAGCGTGTAAAAGATGCACTGGCGGAATCGTCGGTGATATTCGCCGAAGATACGCGCGTCTCAATCAACCTGCTCAGCCATCTAGGGCTGCAGAAAAAACTTATTAGCTGTCACAACTTCAATGAGGCAAACCGCGCCGAAAGCCTTGAGAAGTACGCCGCCGAAGGAGCGACTGTGTCGCTGGTCTCCGATGCCGGCACACCACTGGTATCTGACCCGGGATATCAGATAGTCAAAGAAGCTTTGCGCCTCGGTATGAAAGTCATTCCAATTCCCGGTCCCAGTGCCGTTCTCGTCGCCCTGGTCGGTAGCGGACTTCCCTGTGAGCGCTTCGTGTTCGAGGGTTTCTTGCCTGATGTTCGCGGCGACCGAACTAAGCGACTGCAGAAATTAAAGGAGGAAGAGCGCACCATGGTGCTGTTTGTTTCTCCCCACAATATAAAGAAGCTGATCCCTGAATGTCTGGAAGCTTTCGGTGCGGAACGACCTGCTTGTCTGGCGCGCGAACTCACCAAGTTTTACGAGGAGTTTGTGCGCGGTACGCTGGGCGGCATCCTCGAGCATGTGCAGACTCACGAAGTCAAAGGCGAATGCGTCTTGATCATAGGTGGTGCCCCTGAGGGCACAGTCAGTCGTTGGACCACCGAGCAGGTGACCGAGCGCGTGCATGAGTTGTTGGCTGCCGGTGGGCGCCTGAAAGATGTTTCTTCCCTGGTGGCAAAATCCAGCGGATGGAGCGCATCAGATATCTACAAGATAGGTCTTAAGATGGCGCGTCACTGAGTTTCATGCAAATGCGCAACTCGATGCGATAATCGCTTTGAAGATCTGCGTTGAGTTCAAGGTAACCATATATAAATGATGCAAGCGCAACCGATGAGTTTGGTCGAAGCCCTTGTGCTGGGCACCGTCCAGGGATTGACTGAGTTTCTCCCGATCAGCAGCACGGCTCACTTGCGAGTGGTGCCGGCGTTGGTCGGTTGGAGTGATCCTGGTGTCGCGTACTCTGCAGTGATTCAACTCGGCTCCGTGGTGGCATTGCTGGCGTATTTCTGGAAAGACATCTGGCAACTGGCGACGGGCGCCATCGGTGCGCTCATGAAGCGCGACTTCACCAATCTCTATTTCCGCCAGAGCGTGGCGATCGTTGTTGCTACTCTCCCTATCGGCGTGCTCGGTCTGGCCCTCAAGCACGTGCTGGAAGCAGAGGGCGGACCGCTGCGCTCTCTGGTTGTGATTGGCAGTGCATCGGTGGTGATGAGCATTCTGTTGTTTCTTGCCGAGAAGATCAGCAAGAAAGAGCGCGACATGTCGCAATTAGGGATCAAAGATGGATTACTGATTGGGTTGGGTCAAGCGATGGCTTTGATTCCCGGCTGCTCGCGCAGCGGTTCCACTTTGACTACCGCGCTGTTCCTCAACATCAAGCGCGATGATGCGGCGCGATTCTCGTTTCTTCTCGGCATTCCGGCTGTGCTTCTCTCGGGACTGCTTGAGCTGAAAGAGTTATACGAGTTGGGCAAAGCCGGGCAACTGCCCACCGATTCGACGACCAGCGTTTTGGTGGGATTTGTGGTTGCGACCATCGTCAGTTACGCCGCAATCTGGTGGCTGATCAAGTATTTGAAGAATCACTCCACCATGGTGTTTGTGATTTACCGCCTGGTCTTCGGAGTTGCTGTCCTGGGACTGGCGCTGTCCAACACAATCCACTGAGGAAGCCCGCCTATACGTCGAGGAGTTGCCGAAGCAACTCCTCGCAGATACTCAAGATTGAGGCAGAAACGCTAGCGAGCTAGCGCTCCTGCCGGTTCGCCCTTCATGAGCGCGAGCGAGACCTTGTTGAGTTTTTCAATCGCGACCGGCAGATCGAGCGTTTGCATCTGCCCGTCTTTGACGATCACTCGTCCTTCGACGACTGTGTAGTTGGCATTCTGTGGTGTGCAGAACAAGAGCGATGCAACCGGATCTTCCATGCTGCCGCCGGCGAAGCTGACGGTGTTGGTGATCACCGAGAAGAAGTCAGCGCGTTTGCCTACCTCCAGCGAGCCGATGTCGTCGCGGCCCAGAACTGCGGCACCGCCGAGAGTGGCGATCTCGAGGACCTCGCGAGCCGAAATCCATTCTTTCGACTCTTCGGGCGGGCCACCAGGATTGGTGCTCAGCAACAGGCGAGCCAGCAGCATCGCCTGACGAGCTTCACCCAACATGTGCGAGCAGTCGTTGCTGGATGAGCCATCGACGCCCAGTCCGACTTTGACGCCGCCGTCGCGCGCTTTCTTGATCGGGCACATGCCCGATGCCAGGCGCATATTGGACGAGGGGCAGTGAGCAATGCCGGAACCGGTTTTGGCGAATTTCTTCACTTCGTCATCGTTGATGTGCACAGAGTGTGCGAACCAGACATCTTCGCCGACCCACCCGAACTTCTCCATCAATGCAACCGGACGCAGGTTATACGTCTTCAAGGTGTAGCGCTCTTCGTCAAGCGATTCGGCCAGGTGCGTGTGCAGTCCGCATTTATGTTTGCGGGCCAACTTGGCTGACTCGACCATCAAATCCTCGGTGACGGAAAACGGCGAGCACGGTGCCAGAACAATCCGGGTCATGGCGCCCGGTTTCATGTCGTGATACTTGTCTATGACACGCTGGCAGTCGTCCAGAATGGCTGATTCTGTTTCGACGCAACTGTCCGGCGGCAGACCGCCTTTCGATTGCCCGAGCGACATGCTGCCGCGCGAGGCGTGGAAGCGCATGCCGATTTCTTTGCCGACTTCGATGGCGTTGTCGATTTTGCAACCGTTCGGGAAAACATATTGATGGTCGAACAAAGTGGTGCACCCGGAGAGCGCCATTTCCGCCATGCCTACTTGCGTAGCCAGACGCTCCGACTCAGGAGTCATGCGCGCCCACATCATGTACAGCACTTTCAGCCAGTTCCAGACGTTGCCGTTCTGCGCTCCGGGAGCTACTCGCGTCAGGTGCTGGTAGAGGTGATGGTGAGTGTTGACCAGCCCGGGCAAAACCAGTTGCCCTTTCATGTCGATGACGATGTCGGCGGTCTGAGGTAGTTTGTCGGTGGTGTCAACCTGCTTGATTACGCCGCCTTCGATGAACATGCCACCATCTTTGATTTCGCGGCGGGCCTTGTCCATCGTCACGAGAATTGCGGCGTTCTTCACCAACATCGTTTTGCCACTCTGGTCGGGTTGCGTCATTGATGCTCTCCTTATAGTGCAGATCTCGGGGGGATACTAGTTAATGGCTCGCAGTAGATCGCTCAGCCCTTCGTCCATCAACGAGATCATGGTTCGTACGTCATACAACATTCGAATGCGATCGGAGATCAGTTTGATGCGTTCGTTGATCTGTCGATGACCGGGCGGCACTGCAGCAAGTTTTTCTTTTTCTGATTGTGACTCGATTTTGGAACTTATGACCTTTGATTCTTGCCAGTAAGTCACCAGTTTTTGCATGCGAGTTTCACCTGATAATGTGGCGCCACTGCCGGACAGATGAAAGGTAGGTGCGTTGAGGAAGTCGCAGATTTCCTGCGATAGGACCGGGGCATTATTGTTATCTAGGTTAAAAACGGGAGCCAGTGTATTTGGATGTACCCGCTCCAGTCGTACACCACCCGGGTGTTCGATAATCGTCAAGCCAGCCAGTCCGCCGACAGTGAGACCAGATACAATATTTAATCTGTTTGCATAGAGATTTTTTCTGGCGCTGCCGGTCAGCGAGAGTGGACCATCGATGATCAAACCCAACACGTTGATCTGAAAGAAATTCGCCGTGTTAGTCATTTGAATCGCCAAATCACGCATGCGCTTCAAGTGGTCGACAGCTTCCCGCTCAACAGCAATTTCTAGATCTACTGCATCCACTGCCCTGCCGACATCCAAAACCGCATAGAGAACGCGGCGAGTCAGCCAGAGTTGTTCGGAAACCAAATCGGGTGGAGGGTTATCTTGCTGCGCAGCGGCTGCTAGTTTATTGGCCTGTGCTTGTACTCCCAAGATGTTCGCCACCCCGGTGGCGGTAGGTGCGAGTTGTGCTGTGGTTTCATGTGCTGAGCGCCGATGCGCTGGGATGTGCTCGTATTGAGGTCCCGTTTCTCGCACGAGGTCGAACAGCCCGGCATCGAATTCCTCGAGTCTTGCTCGCAATGAGTGCAGCAGGGAAACTCGATTTCTAACAATGTTGATTGTGTCGCGATACTTGCTGTCGGCTGCCGCCAGCTTGATCTGATTCTTCTTCTTGTCTATATCCATTGTCGAGATCCGATACTTCTTCCACTGGTGAAGCAGATACTCTTTGCGTGTTTGACCGGTGGTCGAGCGAGGCGAAGGCGAGTCGAGGAAGGCAATCACCAGTGGTGAGAATCTATGTGGCTTGCGTGCATCGAGATCGAAGACATCGGCGAGGGCGTTCGGCGGGGTATCAATCTTGCGCCGTCCGCCGTGCAATTGCACCAGCGCCAGTGATGAGAGAAGAGTGCCGATGCTGCTTTCAATGACAAACATTTCGTTGCCTGCCTTCGAGTGCTGCTTTAAAAAGAGGAGTCCCGCGATTGCACTGAACACGCCAGATTGAATAAAGTTTGCTTCGAAGTTTTTCTGCAGCCCCTTGCCTCGCTTAATCAGTAGACTTGACAGAACAACGTCGTATGCATAATTGAGTTCGCTGTCGATCTGGTCGGTGGCAATGTGCATCTCGAGAAGACCGCAAACCACCGCTTCCATGAATTCTACTTCCAGTTGTGCCTGCAACTTTGAATCGGTGGGCTTTGCAGAGCGATTAACTTCAATCAGCTGTGCCGCGAGCTTCTGTACGCGCAACAGTCGCGCTGCTTCACTAGCCGGTTGTCCAAGCCCACTTACCGTTTGTGAAACATCTCCGTCGCCGACTGACGAAGAGCAGGTCATGCGGACAAGTGTCAGTAATGACAGCAATGCGTTGTCGAAGTCTTCCACGAATGTATGAAGAGACCAGAGTAAAACGATGCGCTTGTTGAGGACCGCGAAGCTGGCAGTGTTGCGTTGCAAACTACACAGCGTTGCTGCACTGTGCGGGTCTACGCCCGTGCGTTTTTTCCAGGCCGAAAACATTTCTTCGCGGCGTGTGACAGCTTTTCCGGGACTCGGCAAATCCAGAAATTTCTCCAGGCTCTCAGGCAGATTTTTGCCGTCAACGGGACCGCCTTCGAGCACCGGTGCAAGAGCCGATGGTGGAGCTGTATGATGAGCCTTCGCCATTTTGGCGTGAACAATTCCTACGACAGGAAAAAACAGGCCGAGACCGGCACCGATGCATGTGAACTCGGCTGAAGTCTTGAAATGCTTGTGGATACGCATGTACGGCTCAAGGGTGTAGAACACCGAAAACTGAGCGAAGTTCACCAGGTTAAGGAATTGATTTATATCGTCTTGCTTGCGATGCTCGCGATCAAGGATGGCGTAGGTGTATGACAGTTCCAGCTCCAGCTTGTTTGTTGACCGGCGGACATCAAGGTACCCTACTAGTATCTTGCGAAGTATTTTCGCTCTCAGTGCAGTGGCTTCTGAGCTGTCTGCCTGTCCTGATTCTCGCAGGAGCAAAAGCTGGTCGAGCTGCTTGCGCACGCCCAGAATGTCCGCACACTGGGTGGCCAGCAACCGGCGGCTATTCTCGACGACTTGCGGGGTTGCCGGCTCAGTTGCATAACAACGCAGCGGTGACATCAAGAGCAGAGTCGCTAAAATCACACACCATGCGCGCTGAATTGATAGTCTCAGGTCCCACGTGGTAGGGTTGAGGAGAGGCGTGCGGCAAAACCGTGTCAAGAGAGAGCACTCCCTGCGAAGCTCACGCATTAAAGCATTCGCTCATGGCTTTGGCTACCGGCGCCGAATGAATTCAAGCAGCCAGATCAGCGCAATCCTTCCGGATCGGTAAGTTGTTGTTCGTCGGTGACCTGGGCTGCAAAATCGTTTTCTGCAGGCTTCTGTCCGGAGCCGGCGGTTCTGGGCGCTGCTGCATCGGTGCCGGGTTGTCCGGCGCCCGCCAGTGGTGGCGGTGTGGTGCCCGCTAACATCGCATTGATCTGCGGTTGGAAAAACCAGATCAAGCCTGCCACCACAATCAGTACCACCCCGAACGCTATTTCGCCGAGGCGGCTGCGGGGTATGGAGATATGCTGCTTGAGGGCGAGCGCTTGTTGGCAGTCGTGCATCAGTTGCTCAACGTTCTCATAACGTTCTTGCGGGTCCTGGGCGGTTGCTTTTTGTACTATCGCGTCGCAGATGTCGCTGACTTCGCTGTTCAACATGGCGGGCGACGACCGGTGCAGCGCCTCCGGTTCTTTGCCGGTAAGCAGGAAATGCATCGTGGCGCCCAGGGCGTAGATGTCGGAAGCAGGGCTTGCCTGCCCCCAGTATTGTTCGGGCGGCGAGTAGCCGGCGGACACGACTTTGGTCACTTCCTTGCCGTCTTCGTCGAATTTGCGGGCGATACCGAAGTCGATCAGTTTCAGCCGATCTTTAGAGTCGAGCATGATGTTGCTCGGTTTCAGGTCGCGATAAATAATCGCCGGCTCCAGTCCGTGCAGATAGGTGAGCACGTCGCAAATTTCAATTGCCCAGGTCAGCACTTCCTCTTCCGAGAAGGGTTCCTGCCGGTGCTGGGTCAGCACTTCGTGCAGGTTGTTGCCCTCGATGTACTCCATGACGATGTAGTACTGACCGTTTTCTTCAAAGTGGTCGAGAATCTGCACAATCGAAGGGTGCTCGAGCGTTGACAACAATTTGTACTCACGCTTGAAAAATTCGATTGCCAGGTCGTGGTCTTCTTTGCGGTAGTGGTCGTCACGTAGCTGTTTGACTACGCGGCGGCGCCCTTCCAGGCGCAGGTCGGCGGCTGTATAGACTTTGCCCATGCCGCCCTGACCGAGCACTTCGCGAATTTCGTAGCGATTTTGCAAAATGCGCCGATTATCCGGCGGAGCCAGTGGGCAGGGTCCGTTATGCGTTCCGGCGATGCCACAATGAGGACAAAAGGTCATGTCTCACCCACGTTAGTTCTGTTTCAGTATATATAATATGCCTCGCACGAGCACTTACAAGGTATGAAAAATCGATGGGCAGCAAACTAGCAATCGGCTCCGACCACGCCGGTTTCGAACTAAAACAGCAGCTAATTAAATTCCTGAAGGACGAAGGGCACGAGGTTTCGGACCTCGGCACTCACTCGACCGAACCTTGCGATTATCCTGATTTTGCCGAAAAAGTCGGTTTGGCTGTTGTGAAAGGCGATGCCGAGCTGGGCATCGTTGTTTGTGGCAGCGGCGTTGGAGCGACGGTGGCGGCGAATAAAATTCCCGGCGTGCGTGCCGGACTTTGTCACGACACATTTTCTGCTCACCAGGGGCGCGAAGATGATGATACCAATGTCATGTGTCTGGGAGCCCGCGTCATCGGCATCAACCTGGCTCAAGAAGTGTTGAAATCCTGGCTTAATACGCGCTTTTCCGGCATCGATCGCCATGTGCGGCGAGTCAACAAGATCAAGGCGATCGAGGAGAAGTACTGCGGAGCCGTCACCAACACTAAATGACCGACGAATCGCTACAACGTAGTTATCCACGCATGGGCGGACCTGGAGGGGTATGGGCCCAGCGAGCTGAGTCTCTGGTCGGCAAAACCATCGGCGAGCGCTACCGCATCGTGTCATTTATCGGTGGGGGCGCGGTGAGCACTGTATTTAAAGCGAAGGATCTATCGACGGCGCGCACAGTGGCACTCAAAATCATGCCCGAATGTCGCAGTGCCAGTGCTGAGGCGCTGAAGATCTTCGAGCACGGTGCGCGGCTGACTATCAACCATCCCAACCTGGTAGTCGTGCACGCCTGCGGACTCACCGATGACGGTGCTCCATGGCTGGCTATGGAGTATCTCGAAGATGCCACGTCGCTGGCGCAGTTGCTCAAACAGGAGCAGAAGCTGACGCTTGATCGCGTGGTCAGTCTCTTCCAAAAAATCTGCGATGCGCTTGCCTACATACACACGAAAGGCGAGGTCCACTTCAACGTCAAGCCGACCAACATCATGATCATGCGCCAAGAAGGCGAAGGCGATCAGGTGAAAATTGCTGATTTCGGCATCGGCAAAATTTCGCTCGAGCGCGAGATGGAAATTTACGACGATCGCTTGCCCCGTTACAGCAGCGCGCTCTACATGAGCCCGGAGCAGTTTCAGGGGCAGCGCATCCACGCACAATCCGATGTCTACTCCATAGGGTGCATGTTGTACGAGGCACTTTCGGGCAAGCCACCACTGGTGGGGCTGACTTTGCTGGATACGATGGACAGGCACCTGCGTGAACCGCCAGTGCCGATTCAGGATGCTGCGCCGCATGTGCCGCCGCGGCTGGCTAATGTGGTCATGCGTTGCCTGCACAAAGAGCCGGCACGCCGATATCGCACGGCGGAGGAGCTGCGAGCCGCTCTGGACAAGGTGTTCAATCCGGGCGATCCATCGTCGGTGATTTTGCCCAGCGTTCCGCAAGGAACTCAGCTGGCGCGCAAAGAACACCCATTGTTCTACGTTACATTTTTGCTGTCCGCGGTGTTGCTGATCATAACGCTGGTGATTGCAGTCACTATGGCTTTGCAGTGACAGATCGGTTATTAGAGACATAGCTTGAGCATATGATGATGTCTGAAAGCAGACGGATTTACCCATTCGGAGTTCCCATCTTTTGAGAAGATATATGGTGGCGCACCGGCGATTTTAGTGGTGTCACCATAGGTGGTGTCTGATCCGTGCTCATCAGTCACATGGCTGTGGCGCCCGCCGGCGCGCGACCTAGGGGTTTTTAGCAGGCGTATATACAAGGTTGCCTGCCTTTCCTTATCCGTACAATTGAAGATGTGAGCGACGAACTAGCCGCCGCTGAAAAGAAAGGAGACCCCTATGAGCCTTCGAGAAGTCAAACGAAACAGCTCCCACTTGCGCCTTATTAGAGGAACTGCTCCGGAAGCGCAACAAGAGCCTGATGTTTACTCCAGCAAGACGGACGAAGATCTGATTCTTCTTTGCCAACGTAAAGATCAGCGTGCCATGGAAGAGTTGATTCGCAGACATCAACGCACAGTATTTGCCTTGCTCTATCGCCTGGCACCGGATTGGAACAACACCGCCGACCTGGCGCAGGAAGTGTTCATCCGCATGTGGCGATCGGTGGGCAGCATTCGCAACCCGAAAGCTTTCCAGAGCTGGTTGCGCCAGATCGTCACCAACATGTTCTATGACGAACTGAGAAAACGTCCCCGCCAGCTCTCCGTCATTTCGATGGACGAGCCGATGAACAGAGAAGAACAGGACGAGGGCGGCACGCGCGACATTCAAGACAGCTCCGCAGGACCGGACGAACTGTGTCAGCGTCAGGAGTTGAACAATGTCATTCGTTTTGCGATGGATGAGCTGCCCGAACAGTTCCGCACCGCTATCTACCTGCGTGAATTCGAAGGTCTTTCTTATGAAGAGATCGCGACGATTACACGTTCGGAAGTCGGTACGGTGAAGTCGCGCATTGCACGGGCGCGCGCTAAGGTGCAGCAAATTGTCACACCATATCTGAAGTCGGCGTAGAGCAATTCACAGATGAGTTTATGAGAGCGGTACCGAGGGTGCCGCTCTCATTATTTGGCGAAGACAAAACTGCACGCAACGCACATCGACCGAGTTTCCTACCAGGCGCCAGGCTGTTTCCAGCGGTATGTCTTCTGGAAGTTGGAAGTCGGCAGGAAAGCCGAGCAGATTCAAAATCTCTCGCGGTGAGAAACGGCGCAGCTGATTGTTGGCGTGCGGAATCTTGATTAAAGAACCGCTGACCTTTTGTGATTTGCCGTATCCGCTCGTGAAACATATCGCCACCGCCCGCTCGTCAAGCGGGTCGACAATGTCATAGCTTTGACCGTAGCGCTGGACGGTTTCCTCTGGCGGGCGAAGTTCCATGCGTTCGCAGGTGCCGTCGATTAAATAGGTTCGCAATGGTTTGCTGCCGGAATCATGTGCGCTCTCAGGCACTGGCAGTGGTGTCGTCGATGCCAGCACGAAGTGTCGTGGTCTGCGCATCGGTGTGCCTAACTGCGTGGAACACAGGTCAAATGTGCGGACGCTGTATCCTTGTTTTTTCAAAGTGTCTTGCAGAATTTCGTTTACTTTGCTGGTTTTGAAACCCAGCACATTCTCGACTGCGAGAAACCGGGGCCGATGATCGCCGATCAGGCTGATCAGGTGAAGAAACGACTGCGCGCGCGCATCGTCGGCGTCTTTTTGCTTGCCGCGGACGCTATAAGGCGTACAGGGCGGACTGAGCCACCACATATCTGCGTCTGGAATGTTTCTGCTCCCAATAGAATCCAGATTGCGGGCACGCGGCGCATGTCCAAAATTGAGCTTGTAGACGCGGTTGGCGGCTTCGCTCTGGTCGAAGGCAGCTACGATCTCGATCAATCCGGATTGACGCGCGGCAACCGCGAACGCGCCGATTCCAGAGAAAAATTCCAGTGCCTTGATCATCAGCACATGTTACCAAACATCGTGGAATCTCAGGGGTCTACGGGCGGCGCGTGGCACCGTACATCAGGCTCAGCGGCACGCGCCGCAAGCCTTCGTGGTCGTTACCCAGACCCCACTGATTGTCCATCAACAGGCGTCCCTTATTGTCCATGTCCCAGATGGTGACGACGTGCCACCCACCAAAACCGCCGGCCCGCCCTTCACCGTTCTCCCGCCAGAATGGGTCGTGCCGCGTGTGCACCATCAAAATCACCGGTAGCTTGCCGGCTTTCTGTTGTTGCTCGATCTTCTCTTTCAGCTCCTGCTCGCTGCCGAACTGAATCGTTCGCTTGTCCGTTAAATCTGTGTGTTCCAGAATCGGCAGATCCGCGCCCGTTATCTGCTTGGATATCTCGGCAAGTTTGTCGTTGGTCAATTCAGGCTGTCGCGAAAATTCATTCCCCGTTGTCGTATCGATCAGCCGCTCGCCGGTGTCGTCCGGTGCGCTGGGCTCGACCTGCTTGTACACGTACTGGGGTTCATTGGCGGCGTAATAGGAATTGACGGCGGCGATCTGGAACAATTGACTGGCGTAGGTTCGCTCACCAGTTGTGGTGCCATAAACGTTAGCCATGCGCGCTTCGAAATCGCGCTTCAGACTGTCTGCATCCGGCGCGACGACCACATTTTGCGAGGTTTTGTATTTGCCTGTCTCGGCAATCTGGCGCACCACATTTGCCATATATTCCGGCTTGGTGGCCGCCAGCACCACCTGCAGCGTGGTGACGTTGCAGCTGTTGTGAAAGCCCTGATCGATTGAGCGCGGGTAGGCGACGTGGTGAAGCACTTGTTTTGCCAGGTCGTTGCGCTCTGATTGAGGCAGATAAGGCGCTGCCTCATCCGGTTTGAATAGTTTCTGCAATTCGCCGTAAGTTGTGGCAACTTGACTTTCTTGCAGCCGCTGAGCCTTTGCCCGGGCTTCGAAAATGTCTATGTCCGCACGGAATTTCGCCAGCTCCGCACTGTCGGAGATATTTGCTTCGGCAAGCTTTAGTAAATTGGTGCGCGCTGCTTCGACCCCTTTGCCGAGTTCGACATCGCGAGCCAGGCGCTGATCTTCGTTTCCTTCAAAGCGCGCGATCAGCCGGTTGCCATCGGCGCGGACGAAACTGTATTCACCGTCGCGCGTGACCTGAACGTCTTTGCGCATTTCGGTTGTGGTGCCGTTCGTCCAGTTGTCGGAGTGCTTCACCCTGGTCCAGACTTCTTTGTCGCCGGAGGTGCTGGTCTCTTCTACCGCGACGACATGATGCCCGCTCCATCTGAAATGCCGGGAGGCACTGTTGGCATAGTGAATGTCGGTGATATGGTGATGATTGTCCGACTCTACGAAAGTGAGGTCGGACCATTCATTGGTTTTGAAATTGCGCCGGATGCGGTCGCCGCTGACGAAACCGTCTGCTTTCTCGTCCCACTGCCACTGGTTGGGTTGACCGGACTTTGGTGTTTCGGTGATCGATACCAGCTGGTCGCCGTCGTAGGTCGACCGGTAGATGGTGCCGGTGGCAGTGGTTGTTGATGTCACCTTGCCCGTCTGGTCGACATCGCTGCTCGAGTTGTTGATATTTTGCCGATGAAAGCTGCCGTCGCCGTGAATTTTGACTTCGCCGCCCAGAGTATTTTTGTAGGATGTCTGTCCATCCTCGGTAACTTGCATGCCTATACGTTGAGCACCGATCACCTGCATTGAGCGCCAGCGATCGCCGCCGGCGTCCTTGTTCCAGATCATCTGTCCGCTAGGTCTGGTTTCGACGATGCGATTACAAACTCCGCCGGCATCGTAAGCGAGTTCCAATATCGTGCCGTTGGCGCGCGTCAACTTCTCAATCTGATTTTTGTCGTTGAACTGAACAACCGAGCCATCTGTGTTTCTCTTGACGCGCGGTTCCGGTTGGGCGGTGCGGCTTTTCTTGTGCTTCGGCAGAAAGGCGGCTGCGTGCTTCCGCCTCCCGTTCATCGAGGATCGGCGAAGCAAACTGCAGCTCGGAAACGAACTTATTTTCGCCCATGTTGTCACGTAACCCTGAAGCCCTTTGATAAGAGAGTATGGTCCGTCTGACACTGGAGCAATGGGAGAACTCCCAGACAGGGCGGGTTATACGAGGTTCTTATATGATTAGGTAGTCCATCGTAGGAGTCGTGTAGACATTGGAGTTCAAAAGTGGACGTTCCGCAGTTTGTAATCACCGATGCGATGCGAGAGTACTCGCTCATCCGCTACGTCTCCTACTTCATTGTCCCGACTTATTCCATGCTGCTGTTGTTCTTCGGACTGCATTCGGGTCTGTTCGCCCGATTGGCTGCGGCTGCTAAAAGAGTTTCTTCTTATAGCATTGCTCAGTTCACGGCATTTTTTCTGGGCTTTTACTTGCTCATGACGGCCGCGAAATTTCCCGTCACGTATGTGCTCTCCTTTGTCGTCCCGCATCATTACCGGCTTTCCGTGCAGCCCTTCGGCGGCTGGTGGGGGGATTACATGAAGGCACAGCTGGTTGCGTTTGCGCTGTCGTGGCTGCTGGTCGGTATCTCTCTCTGGACAGTCAGCAGGTTCAAACGCTATTGGTGGCTGATTCTCTGGTCGGCTGCGGTGCCTGTTTTTGTACTGGCGGTATTTTTGATGCCGCTTGTATTTGATCCGATCTTCAATAAATACACCGTGATGCCCGCCAGCCCGCTCAAGCAGCGCATCGTCGAGATTGCCGCCCGGGCCGGTATTCCAGATGCACCGGTCTATTTAGTGGACAGAAGTAAGCAGACCAGGTCGTATAACGCCTATGTCACAGGTCTTGGCTCGTCGGCTCGCATAGTGCTCTGGGACAACATTTTGACTTTGCCTGAAGACCAGTTGCTCGCCATTGTCGGACACGAGGCGGGGCACTACGCGCTCCATCACATCATCATTGGCAGTGGCTGTGCCCTCGCCGGAATGTTTGTAATCTTTCTGGTGAGTGGGCGCTTTCTGCCCTGGGTGGTGCCAAAATTACCACCGCGCTGGGGCGTCGAAACGATCACCAGTTTGACGGTGGTGCCGGCTGTCTATCTGGGCGCGACCATGGTTTTATTCGTCACCGATCCGATCGTCAATTGCATTTCGCGTCTTATGGAACAGCAAGCGGACGCATACTCGCTGCAAATGACCGGCGACGGAAAGGCGCTGGCTCGTACGTTCGTAGCGCTTTCTACTAAGAACTTAGCCGATCCCGATCCGCCTTTATTTGTCGAACTCTGGTCGTTTTCTCATCCTTCTTTGCGCCGGAGATTGAACGAAGCTCTACGTCATTGAGCTTGCGCAGATCTTCCACGAACCGCTCGAATTCCCGATGTCGTGTTTCGTCGTCACGAGCCCGCAAGATTGACGACGGATGAACGGTCGCCATTATCCGCGGTGCATATGTCGAAGAGAAGAACTCACCCCTGTGTTGTGTGACTTTGAAGTTTTTGCCCAGGAGAGCCTGGGCGGCGGTAGCTCCCAGGCAGACGACCAGATAGGGTTTGATCTGTTCCAACTCGGCTAGGAGCCACGGCATGCAGGCCTGCACTTCTATCTGGCGCGGTTTGTCGTGAATGCGCCGCTTGCCTTTCAATTGATATTTAAAGTGTTTCACCGCGTTTGTGACATATGTTTCTTCTCGCGAAATCCCGGCGGCCATCAGTGCCTTGTCGAATAGTTTGCCGGCGGGACCGACGAACGGCTGTCCCGCTTTGTCTTCTGCATCACCGGGTTGTTCGCCGACAAAGACGATGCGCGCATTCGGAGCACCAGCCCCAAACACAGTCTGGGTGGCATTTTTATACAGATCGCAGCCCCTGCAATCAGCGGCGGCCGCGGCCAGTTTCTTCAAAGATCTTGGTTTTTCCGGGAGAAAGTCTGCAGCTGAGCAGTGACGTTCTGGTGGCTTGCTTGGTGGCATTTTCGTTACACCTGAATCGGTGGGATTCTACTTCTGATGCACGTTGGCGGCCGTGCGTTCCCATTTACTTGTTGGAATATCGGGAGTTATGCCTTTGGTATGACGTTGGATTAGGCCCATATGGCCGAAAGAAACTGGAGTCAAAATTGATGCATCTGCAACGTAAAGCAAACAATCTAATGATGTTGGTGGCAGCCAATCCCGATACGCCGCCCTCAGTCATTGAGCAGCTTGCCAGAGAGGACGATCCGGAGCTGCTCGAACATCTTGCCGAGAACCCCAATTCTCCAATTAGCGTTTTGAATCAACTTTCAGGGCACCGGTCCAGCAACATTCGCCAGGGTGTGGCGACCAATCGCAATACACCCCTGGAGATATTGCAGCTCTTGACGCTCGATGCCGACCCGGACGTGCGGTACACCGTAGCTTCCAATCCGCACGTGCCGCCGCCGATTCTGGAGTCCCTGCTCCAGGATGAAAACCCATACGTAGCCGGACGAGCGGGATTGACGCTGTCCCGCTTGCAGGCTGCGTTTGAGCAAGTCAGGTCACTGACTTTCAAGGTGGCATCTGCCAGCTAAATTCATTGCAGGTATTTGTAGGATTTCCGGGCGGTTATACTAATCGCCCCGGAGGTTTCTGCGATGTCAACGGATCTGAAAAAGCTCACCCAGCTCTATGATGCCGAACGTGTCGAACGCGGTTCGGAAAAAGCCTATCGCCGCCACTTGTACGATGTGGCCGATCAGGGTTATCAAAAGTCCATAAAACTCTATCAATCCGTCCTGGGAACGGAAGATGGAAAGCTGGTGAATGCCATGCGCGGGCTCGGTGCCTGCCAGATTGCCCGGGGGCGCGTGCAAGACGGCGAAACCACGCTGGAGCTCGCACTCGGAATTGCTGAGAAAGCCTATTACGGCGAGCACTTCGAAGTAGGGCTGGTGCAGCACGACCTCGGTGTTTGTTATGCACTGCAGAACAAATGGGCAGAGGCTGAAGAGTGTTTTACCAAGGCGTCGGCGATTCTCGGCAAATGCCTGCAGAAGGACCACCGCCTGGTGCTGGCAACCACCCGCAAGCTGGTGGCTGTTCAGGGCATGCAAAAGAAATATGCCGACGCAGAAAAACAGCTGGTGGCGGCATTGAAGGTTGCCGACACGGCGCTGGGACCGGCAGAGGATTTGATTCTCGACCTGGCTCTGGTGTACCAGGCGGAAGGCAAAGCTGCCGAAGCCGCGGGCTCTTATCAGGAAGCAATCGATCGTTACGAACAGCGCTCCAAGTACCCCGGACTGATCGAGGCGATGAAGTATTACGCGGAGTTTCTCAAAGCAGACAAAAAAGAAGAGTCGGAGCGCCTCTTGCGCCGCGCCGACCTGCTGGAAAATTCGTTGCCGCGCACGGAAAAGCCTCACGCACGCGATCCCGAGTCGCACTGGAAGTATCTGCTGAGTTCTGAGGCAGATATGGTGTTTCCGTCCACCCAAGTACGCTCCTAGACTACACTGCAAGCCAACTCTGGCAGGCGAGCCTGCACGCAGAAAAAGGGCGACGCTGTAATACGCCGCCCTTCTCAATACGCTTAGAGCTCGAGTTGGTCTTCCTATCTGGTGCCCAGAAGTTCGACGTCGAAGACGAGCGTGGCATTCGGCGGAATTACGCCGCCGGCGCCGCGGGGACCGTAAGCCAGATCGGGCGGGATGACCAGGCGACGCTTGCCGCCGATTTTCATCGACATGACGCCTTCGTCCCAACCCTGAATTACCTGGCCTGCGCCGATGGTGAACTCGAAGGGTTGACCGCGATCGACGGAGCTATCAAATTTGGTGCCATCGGTAAGCCAGCCTGTGTAGTGAACTGTCACTTTCTGACCTTTTTGAGGGGAAGCGCCTGTTCCGGGCTGCAATTCTTTCATCTGCAATCCCGATGGCGTGGATGTCATACCGGAAGTGTCAATTTGCGTTTGCATATTGGATTTTTCCTGAGCAGTTTGCTGATTGGTGGTCGTCGAAGTGGTCGTTCCCGTTTGGTTGCCGCAGCCGGACAGAAGTGCTACTGAAAGAAATACTGTGACTGCTGGAAGAAACTTCAACCTGGGGCTACCTTTATACATACGACCTTTGATTCGATTCACTAGGACGCCATAGTCTATCTCATTTCAACGCCCGAACTTTATAATTGGTCGAGTGCGCCGTTTTTATGCTGCTTGGCATGTCATGTTGTCGCTGGGCTGGTGCCTGTTCTGGGCACTGCCTGTGCAGTCTTATGATCGCGCACCTCTTGATTTGCCGCCATTGATGCTGTGGGCATGGGAACGTCCCGAAGACCTGTCCTACATAAATCCGCGACATGTGGGTGTCGCCTACCTGGCTCAGACGATCACTCTCTCCGGCAACGACAGCCTCATTCGTCGTCGCACGCAGCCGCTTCAACTGCCGAGTGGTACTAAAGTTGAAGCAGTTACGCGTATCGAGATTGATCCGCGCAAACAACCTGTCTACACGGAGCAACAGCGTCAGGCAATCGTTGACAGCATCGTCAAGCTGACCCGCATGCACAAGGTAAATGCTGTGCAGATCGATTTTGATGCGCGAGAAAACGAGCGTCAGTTCTACACCGATATTCTCAAACAATTGCGGCCGCAGTTGCCTGATCGAGTTGGACTGTCGATTACGGCGTTGGTTTCGTGGTGCCTGTACGACCAGTGGCTCGCCTCACTGCCTGTAGATGAAGCAGTGCCCATGATGTTTCGCATGGGCAGGGATCACGGCAAGGTGCTGGTGCACTTCCGCAGTCAGCGCGGTTACGCTCACTCGATCTGCAATCAGTCACTTGGAATTTCGCTGGATGAACCGCAGGTGAATGCAGTCATGAAGCAAATGGTGGCGCGCCAGCCGGCGCCGCCCCGCGTGTATGTATTCAGTCCCACCCGCTGGACAAAAGAAGCGGCGGCGCGAGCGGTACAATTTGAGGACACAAAACCAGGGGGTTGACATGCGTTGTATGCGTGCCTTGTTGTCGACATTGCTTATTTGCTTGTTGACGTTTAACTGTTGTCTGCCCGCCGGTGCTTGCTCGTTCTACACGACGGTTTATTTCACCTATTCCACTCACCCGGATATTCCGATGGCGCCTTACGCTCGCGGTCGGCTGGGTGTGGTGCTCAAAACTTATGCCCGCTCTTATCTGGTGGTGGCATGGCGATATTTTCAGAACCAGCCACTTACCGATGCCGAGCAAAGAGCCGCGCTCAAAATGTGGAACGATCGCATGGGCTTCGCTTCCAGCAGTTGCGAAGATGCCAGCCAAGACTGGCTAAAAGCTCGGGCTACAGTCACCGGCTTGCCGAAGACCGCTCAAATCAACATCGAGCGGCCGGTGGTGGCAGGCAGTTACAACACGTATTGCAATTGCATGCCTGATAGTTTTCGTCAGGCATCGGCTACCTTGAAAGAGCGTGTCACCAAATATGGTGCGGCTAGCAACGATGTCAAAGAATGGGTGAAGGCTCAAGATCAAGTATTTGCCAACTGCGGTTACGGCTGGGGCGACAAACCTGTGCCTCCGCCGGCCATTCCTGCGACTCTGCCGGCATCCGCCGATAAGCTGGCTCAAGCGGATCGTGCCTATCAGATCGCCGCCGCTCATTTCTACGTTAAAGACTTCGATACTGCTCACAAGGAATTTCTGGCGATAGCAGCTGACAGCACTTCGCCATGGCAGGCCGTGTCGCGATATCTGGCGGCGCGAGCCCTGGTGCGCAAGGGCATGCTCAGCAAGGAAGAAGGTTTTGATGCCGGACCTCTGGAGCAGGCGGCAACGGAACTGTCCGCCATGCTCAAAGATCCGTCGATGCAAAAATTGCAGGACGACATAACCAGTCTGCTGCGCTACTGCCAGGTTCGTGTCGACCCGGGGGCGGTGGTCACTGCTTTGTCTGCCGATGTGCGCAAGCAGATTACCGAATCAGATTTGAACGAATATACGCGCACGCTGGATGTCTTGACGGGCAACAGCGATACGGGTGGACTTACCGGTGACTATAACGCTCAGCCGGCGACTTTGAAAGCTGATGAGATGACCGACTGGATTGTCACTGTGCAATCCACCGGTCCGGAATCGGCTGCGCATGCTTTCAGTGAATGGAAGTCAAAAAAGTCGTTGCCATGGCTGGTTGCCGCTATCGGGAAAGTCGATGCGAAGTCGTCCGCTGCCGATGCGGCTGAGGTAGTGGCAGCGGCAACTGCACTGGACGCGAAGAGCCCCGGCTATTTCACGGCGCAATACTATCTTGTCGATTTGGAAACAAGTAAGCGAGACACCGAGAGTGCACGCAAACGTTTGAACGTGTTATTGGACACGCCACAGCCTGAGTTGCCGCCATCCTCTCGCAATCTTTTCCGGTCGCAGCGCATGCAAATCGCGCGCAACCTGAACGAGTTCATGCGGGACGCCTTTCCGAAGCCGGTTTGTCTTTGCGGAAGTGGATTTGTAGACGAGGTGCCCGAAGATGTTGAAAAGCTAGAGGCGTCAGGTAAATATCCGGATATCGGACCTCACATTCCTCTCGATACCGAGAAGGTAATCGACGGGCAGTTTCCGCTCAGCGTCTGGCTGCAAGCTGCTCAATCACCTTATACGGTGGCGCCCATCAAGAAACATTTCTTGTGGAGCGGACTGACCCGAGCCATCTTGTTGAAAAACGACGTGGCGGCGAAAAAGTTTGCCGAACTGGTCAAGCCCCTTGACGCCAAGAATGCTGTCATTCTGGGATCGTACATGGCAGAGACCGATCCAAAGACGCGCGAGTTTATCGGGGCGCTGATTCTTTTGAGAAACAATCGATCTGTGCCGCAAATCAGCTATGGCGATTATGACGAAGGCGAACTCTGGTGGTGGGGCGACCAGCCCGGAAAATTGCCGGAAGATCAAAGCTACACCGATCTGAATCGTCCAAAACCAGTGGCCGGCTTTCTGACACCAGAGGAAGTGTCGCGCGCTGCCGCGGAAGTCAAAGCACTGAATGCGGTGCCGACTGCACCAAACTACCTCTCCAACATAGCCATTGCCTGGGCAAAGTCGCATCCTGCCGATCCGCGTGTCCCGGAAGCATTGCATCTAGCAGTGCGCTGCACGCATTACGGGCAGACTACCGACGCCACCAGCAAGCTGTCGAAAGAAGCTTTCCAGATTTTGCACACGCGATTTAAGGGCAATACGTGGACAAAACAAACGCCTTACTTCTACTAGGCAGTGCTTTGCCGCTTACCTGAGCCAGTGCCTCTGCGCGGCAATTTTGTCGAACCAAAATCGCGGAATGCGGTGCATCGGCGGAGCGGAATGGTCGGGGAGATCGGCGCCGGCACCATAAGCAGCGATGATGCTGTGAGTCTGATGCAGACAATTGTTGCCCAAAACTGCCCAGCCGCAGGTCCCGGTCTGCTTGGCCGCCGCCTGCGCCGATAGCGGCTCAGCTTCAGCTGTGTCAATTACTTTGAATGCTTCGTATTGCACGTGGTGCCCGTGCTGCATGTCGTGCAGCATTTCGCCGAGCGTTCCTTCTCGCGCCCACCAATCAGTCGGCGACTGCGGCGGCACACGCATGTACTTATAGAGTGAAACTAAGTCCCAGTACGGAGTGCGAAGCAGATGATCAGTAGATCCGAAAAAGTATCTGTCTGATTCATCCAGCATGAAGCCCCAACCTAAATGCCCGCAGTGCGCTGCTTGCCAGTAGTTGATGAATACGAAGGCTTTTCCGTTCACGATGCCGGGTCGCAAGAGGTGTGCTGATTGGTGCGATCATGTCGATTATGCCACGAATACCTGACTCAGCCATTTTTACTGGGAACCGACATGTCGTTACTGCGTCACGTTCTAGCGTGCGGCGACTATTAACGCTTTAAGGAAGTGTACTTATGAAGATAACTACGACGATGCGCATCGTCGCAGCGAGTGTCGCGCTCGTTGCCACGATCGCACCGCTTGCGAATGTTGAAGCCCGCGGTGGCGGCGGTGTGGGCGTGGGCTGCGCGCCCGGTGGCGGCGGCGGCGGTGGCGGTGGTAACGGCGGGGGCGGCGGCGGTGGTAACGGCGGCGGTGGTAACGGCGGGGGCGGCGGCGGTGGTAACGGCGGCGGCGGTGGTATGGGCGGCGGCGGTGGTATGGGCGGCGGCGGTGGTAACGGCGGTGGCAATGGTGGCGGCCACGACGGCGGCGGTCATGATGGCGGCGGCAATGGCAATGGCGGCGGCGGCAATGGCAACGGCGGTGGCAATGGCGGCGGCGGACACCACGGCGGCTGGGGTGGCGGCGGCGGACATCATGGCGGTGGGGACCCAGGTGGCAATCACCAACCACCACCCGGCATGCCTGGACCACCGGGACCTCCTGGACCGCCCGGACCTCCTGGACCTCCTGGACCTCCTGGCAGTGGCAATACGAGCACGAACATAAACACGAATACGAACGTAAATTCGAACAATTTGTCGAATGTCATCACCAATGTGAACAATGTGATGAACACCAACAACGTATTGAACACTAACACGAACAACAACTCCAGTAGCTCGTCGGCTTCTGCCACCGCTAATTCAGGTGGTAGCTCAGCGAACGCTAGTTCAGGCTCTGGAAGCACCAGTGGCGTCAACGCTAACAATGGCGTGACTAACAGTGCTAACAATATCGTGAACGGTCCCAGTGTCGGAGGCAGCAACGGCTTCAATAACGGCACCAACAACGGCAACAATTTTGGCGTCGGTGGTGCTGCGGCCGCAACGAACTCGTCTGGGACGAGCACGACACCACCCTTTGGCTTCAGCGTCAATGGAATGGGTTGGGCTCAAGGTGGATACTGGGGTGGAGCATCCAACACGTCGACTCAAGCGGCCGTGGTTCCGCCATCGCGTACGGTGGCAGATGGTCCAATGGAGATCGTGCGACTGTCTGGTCCGCTTACGCCGACGGTCATGGGTGTCCGAGAAGTGATCACCAATGGTCATGTCTCGCGGGTGTCCGGTGTTCTGGTGCAAGAGTACCTGCCCACCAGACAGGTGGCTGCGGCACAGACCAACTCGTTCGCTCGGGTCTATGCACATCAGCGGGTGCCGCATAGAACCAGAACGTTTGCTCGCGTGGTGCCCAAGCAGACGAAATCGTTTGCCCGGGTAGTGCCTAGCTGGCTGAAGTAAGGTCCCGGAAGTGGTGGATTGCTATCGCATTCCACCACTTCCTACTGGAGTCAAATTGATGAAAACTCTATACATGGCCTTGCTGACTGTAGCTATGGCAGCAGGCACTACCATCGATGCATCTGCGACACCGGCCAAGGGTGCACGTACCGTGGTACGCACTCACTCCATGGTTCTCACACCCGTGACTGTGCCGACAGGTGTGATCCCGGGAACGTTGGGTGGGACGCTCTTTGGCTATCCGCACCAGACCACAATCAGCGGTGCTCTTGAACGACAAATAGACAATGGACAGGTGGATAAGTTGCGCCTCTACCAGGGACGGTTGTTCTACGGAAATTCCGAATTGAACGGCAGTCTGCCTTTGCTGGATCAAATCAGCTGGATGCGCTGGCAAGACATGGACTATAAACCGCAAGTAGTTGGTCCAATGTCGGTCATGAGCACCAGACAGGGCACGAAAATTAGAACACTGACTCGGCAGACCAAGTTCTCCGGCGGTGTGCCTGTTAAAGTCATCGGGGCTAGCGTTTCCGAATACTGAAGGGCAAGTGGTGCGCAGATGACACCATCAGTAGTGTCATCCGCGTCCATCTGCACGACGATCAGAGCTTAGCCAACTAATTTCCATCTTTGCTAGGATAGAATTAGTCAGATAAGGTGCCTCTGTGCCCGAAAAAACGCGCGAGTTGCCGCTCTTTCCATTGCCGGAAGTCATTCTCTTTCCGGATGCGCCCCTGAGGCTGCATATCTTTGAGATGAAATACCGGCAAATGCTTTCCACCATACTGGAGGGCGACCATTGCTTTGGGGTCCTCCTCTGGAATCCCGTTTTGCGCCGCCCCGCCAGTGTTGGCTGCCGGGCGGAAGTGGTCCAGGTGGAGAAACTGCCGGACGGACGCTCCAACATACTTACTATAGGTCGCCGTCGCTTCCGCGTGCTGGAAACCTCCCATGACCGCCCTTATCTGGTAGGGCGCGTCGAAGAATTCGAGGACAAAAAGGCGAAGCATTCTTTGACCGGGCTATCGGCGGAAGTGGACAACATGTTGAGAGACGTTGTTCGCCTGTCTGCAAAGTTGCGCGACAAGTGCATGGACTACCCTGATGATGTTCCTACCGACCCGCTGGAGCTTTCGTTCTGGGTAGCAGGCAGCTTGCTCGGCTTGCCCGTAGAGCAGCAAGCACTGCTGGAGATGGACGAAACTGCCGCTCGCCTGCGCCGCGAGGCGGAACTGCTGGACAATATACGCAAAGAACTGGCTGCGCGCACCGTCCTTAAGGATGCTCTGCGCTGAACTCTGAGTATGGTAATCTGCCCACGGCAATCACCGTATGATTCCCTCAATCTGGTGATCCTACGCATTCCCTAAGTTCGAACCCCTGGGATACCATCAACCCGAGTTTTGGAGCTAGTAATGTCGATAGTGAGGGCGGACATGTCGATAAACGAGTTGTTGAGAGTCGCCGCCGATCATCACCACAAACGCATCACATTGAGCGATGAGGAGAGATCGGAGGTAATTGCCGCGTTGAAAAGGCGCGGTCAAGACGAACTGGAATATGGAGAAGAAGTGACGGTCGATGCGGTGCGCCTGGTTAAGCGCGTCACCGGCGCTGTCGGCGTCTACTTCAGCTGACGCCCAGTTTTAATCTCCAGACTTAGCAAAGATATCCTCGCCCTTGTGGCGCACCGGTATATGATTCCTTGACCATTCGGCGAGGGAATCGGATATGGATAAACGCACACTTGGCAAGACGGGCATGCATGTGAGCCCACTTGGCTTTGGTGGTGCAGAAATTGGGTTTGAAGGCGCCGCGCAAGACATCGTCACCAAGTTGCTCAATACGGCGCTCGATGCTGGACTGAATATCATCGATACCGCCGAGTGCTACATCAACAGCGAAGAGATGATCGGTAATTCGATCGCCGGTCGGCGCACCGACTTCTATCTGTTTACCAAATGTGGACACCCGAACGGGTATGAAACGCCCGACTGGTCCAAGGAAGGCATCGCCAAACAAATCGATACCAGTCTCAAGCGATTGAAGACTGACTATCTGGACCTCGTCCAATTGCATAGTTGCGACGAGAGTGAATTGCGCAAAGGCGATGTCATCGAAGCTTTGCAGACGGCTCGGCAGGCTGGCAAAACACGTTTTATCGGGTATTCCGGCGACAGTCTGGCGGCCAAATATGCCATTGAATGTGGTGCGTTCGACACACTGCAAACTTCCGTCAGCATCGCCGATCAGGAAGCGCTCGACCTGACGATTCCGTTGGCCAAAAAGGCCGACATGGGAGTGATCGCCAAACGTCCGGTCGCCAATGCTGCCTGGCGTTACAAATCGAAGCCGGACAATGACTATCATTTGCCCTACTGGGAGCGCCTGAATGACTTGCAGTACGACTTCATCAACGGAGACGTAAGCGGACCGATTGATATCGCACTGCGTTTCACTCTCATGATCCCGGGTGTTCACACTGCGATCGTTGGAACCACGAAACCTGAGCGCTGGAATGAAAACGCCAAACTTGTCGAGCGCGGGCCGCTGTCCTCTGAGGAGTTTGACCGCATCCGTGCCCGGTGGAAGAATGTCGCCAAGCCGAATTGGGTCGGACAGACCTAATAAGTCGACCGGCAGTACACCCATCCGATGTTCATTCGATATAAAGCAGCACCGCGGGCGATGTCGAATCGCTTCGTTGCCCTGCTTGACGTGTGAGCTACAATAGCCAGCGGGAGGGCTGGCATGGAAAAGGCAATCGCGGAAGACCTCATTCGCCGGCTGATGGCACAGCACGGCGTAGCCGATTGGTTTTTCAAATGGAATCGGAACAAGCACTTCCTTGGATTGTGCAAGTACGATTCGCGACGCATCGAACTCTCGGAAGTCTATGTCGCCAACAATCCAATGGAGCACGTGCGCGACACTGTTCTCCATGAGATCGCGCACGCTCTAGCCGGACCGGATGCGAAGCATGGACCTCTGTGGAAAGCCACTGCCATTCGTCTTGGTGCCAATCCAAAATCCTGCGCGGCCGATGCCATCATGCCGAAGGGGCGCTGGCAAGCTCAATGCAAACATTGCGGCCGCGAGTTCAGCAAATATCGCAAGCCTAAAAGAGTGCGCAGCCACTACTGTCGTCGTTGCGGACCCGATCATGGACGGCTCTGGTTTCGCGACAGCCTGCTAATTGATGTGACGCCACCGGCTGCGGTGCCTGGGCGCTCCAAGTCGGCGCAATCCGCGCCCAGCCAGCACCCCCCGATTGTTCAACCGGCTCCGACACCACAAAAGTCCGTCACCATCACAGTCGCGCAATTGCTCATTGAATTTCCAGCCTGAATCTGTCTGTCACAAAACTGTCACGCGTCTCGGTTACATTTCTCTTCCACCTTGCTCCAAGATGCGGTTAACCTCTTTCCCCAGGAGGGCGTTCTTACTATGGCTGAAGTGCTCACAGATGAACCTGTAGCGGCAAAGGGCGGTAATCATGCATCCGCAACCGCTGGTGCCGAGGTTGATGAAGCCGGCACTGAGACCATCGAAGACAACGAGCCGGATTGGTCTTCATCAGTGCCATTCGGGGTTCTGTCCGACAAGACCGGACACATGCCGAATAACTCTACGACCAACGCGATTGAGGCAATGGTCAATGGGCAAATCGCCGCGGGCGAAGTTGGCGATCAATACGATCAGTACAAGCCTGCTTTTGAAAAGAAAGCCGATGCGAGTCTGCACAAGCAAATGGATGCTGCCGGTTTTTCGGCGGAAGACAAACAGAAAGCTGAAGCGCTGCAAGACGCGGTCATCAAAGGCGACAAGAAGGCTCTGGAACAGGCGGTCGCCAGCATGTCTCCTGAGCAACTGAAATCGTTAGCCGGCGAGGTCCAGAAAAACCTCAACGCGCTGCATGCAGACGTGACGCTCAAAACCATCGGCGACGGCAGCAGTCTGTTTCTTCAGAAGAATGGAGCAGCCAATGGACTGGTGGTCGGTAAGGACGGTGCCAAGCCGGTCGCCGTCAAATACGTGGACGGACAGCCTTACATCGACAATTCGCTGACACCAATCAAAGATGCGCAGGATGTAGCGAAATCTATCTCCAACTCGGCTACGTTCAACGCGGAAGTGTTGGCCAAATTCAAATATCCGGTAGAGGCACCGCTGGCTCCAGAGCCCGCTCCCAACATTGCTCCCGTCGAATCAAACGAAGGACTCAAGGATAAGGACCCAGCACCAATCAGGTGGCGATAGCGACGGACTGCTTCAGGCACCGAATGTGGTGCTGCCCAAGCACTACGCGGCTCCCCGGGAGCGTCCCCCCGGAAAGCCGGCGTATGTGATTGGTTCGAGGTAGCGGTGTTGTTTTGCAGGTTTGACCTCTTGCGAGGTCAGCCTTGCGGGTTGCTAGGGTATTTCTACTCTAGAAGACACATGTGACCAAAGTGGGGACGAAGTGTGGAAGAAGTGTGGAGCCCCAAATGATTTTGATTTGTCGCCGACAGGGTATATCCCAGTTGATGCCATTTGAAATCAGGTTCCCGCTTAATGTCAGTCGAATTCCTACAGGCAATAGGAAAGGTCGTCAACGCCAGGCGCCAGAGCCGACGCATGTCTCTGGAAGAACTGGGCACCCGGGCGGGACTGCATCGCGCCTACATCAGTGAAATCGAGCGTGGTGCGCGCAATCCATCTTTGACCGTCCTGAAAAAGCTGGCGGATGCCCTTGAAACAACCGTCACCGCCATCACTGCCAACGCCGAGAACCTGACCGTGGCGACTGTGATTGAGTCGACCGTCGGCACCGATTTTTCGCCGACAGAAGATCAGCAGCAGACCCTGGAGCGCATGGTTGTTCAGCTGCGGGAGCGGGTGCAGGAACAGGACAAGATTATCGACTCCGTGCCGGCGATGATCTGGCTCAAAGACGCCAATAACGTCATTCTTCGGGCCAATCAACCAGCGGCGAACAATCTCGGGTTAAAGAAAACCGAGATCGAGGGGCGCTCAACCTATGAGCTGTATCCAGCCCTGGCAGACAAGTATCACAAAGATGACCTGGAAGTGGTGCATACGAAAAGACCAAAGCTGGGAATTGTTGAACTGTTCACCCCTGGAACCAATGAGAAACGCTGGGTGCGCACGGACAAATATCCAATCTTCAGCGATAAAGGCGAGGTCCAGGTGTTGGTCGTCACCCTGGATATTACCGATTTGCTGCTTACGCATGAGGCGCTGAAGGAGACTCTCAGCCAGACGCCTCGCACGTTTTAGTTTCTTCGCAAATTCGTCGTCTTTGCGGGACTATGCCCAGCGCAGCAGAGTGGCTCCGGCAGAGAATCCTGCGCCCATCGATGCCATCAAGACCAGATCGCCTTTTCTGAGCATCTTGCGATCGAGAGCCGACTGCAATGCCAGCGGTATCGTGCCGGCTGTGGTGTTGCCGTACTCGTCGATATTGATCACGACTCGCTCTTCGGGAATCTGAATGCGATCCACCGCTGCTTGAATGATGCGCTTATTGGCTTGGTGCGGCACGAAGAGGTCAATGTCGTCGCCGGTCAGATTGTTTTTCTCGAGCAGGCGAGAGCACAACTCGGACATTTTGAGGGTGGCAAACTTGAACACTGCTTTGCCTTCTTGATGCACATAGTGCATGCGCTTCTCCAGAGTTTCAGGAGATGCCGGATGACGGCTGCCGCCTGCGGGAATACAGAGGGCATCGCTGCCGTTGCCGTCGGTTTCGTGCAGAAAGTCGATAAAGCAACCTTCGTCGATACCCTGCGATGGCTGCAAAAGCGCCGCTCCACCCCCATCACCGAAGATGATGCAGGTCTGGCGATCGGTGTAATCCACGATGGTGGACATGATGTCGACGCCAACGACCAGTACGTTTTTATGGGTACCATTGGCGACAAACTGGACAGCCACCTGCAAGGCGTACAGGAAGCCGGAGCAGGCAATCGACAGGTCAAAGCCCCAGGCGCCCGTAGCCCCGATCTTGGACTGAATCAGGCAGGCTGTTGCCGGCAAAATCATATCCGGCGTGATCGTGGCGCAAATGATCAGTTCGACGTCGGCAGGCTTGATGCCTGCTTTTTCACAAGCTTTGCGGGCCGCTTCCGCGCCCAGGTCGGAGGTGGTGACGCCCTTGTCCACGACGTGACGCGTCTTGATGCCGGTGCGCTCGGTGATCCACTCGTCGGTGGTCTCCACCATTTTTTCGAGGTCGGCGTTGGTCAGAAGCCGCGGCGGAACAGCGGTTCCCACCGTGGTGATTTTGACAGGCGATACTTTTCTTGTCCCCTGACGCGCTTCTTCGAACAGCGTTTGTTTGTTGACCGAGTTGATCGTTTCTGCTGGTTTCACTATGGTATTCATCGACAGGATGCGCGCTCTCAAGCTGGTTGACGGCGCTTTCAATTATCCAGCAACAGCCGATTCCGCACTACTGCGTCATTTTCACAGTTCACAGTATGGCGATTATATTAGGCTAATGTTGGCTTCTGTCCGCCCTGTGGGCGTTTCCTCGACAGTTGAGATTTTTCGTTTCTGCTTTACGCGGCGAAATCGACGTCAGGCCTTTGTTTTCAGGATGGATGCGTAGGTCATCCAGCAACGCTTGAGCCAGGAGAGCGCTTTTGAGTGGATATCCGAGAGCAATGCGCGATGCACCGGCGTCGCACCTCCCCCTTGCCGCTCCAGAACGCCGATGCGATAGAAAATTCCGTTGGTCTGCTTGAGTGCCGCGCTGGCCCACAGACCTGCCTCTCGCGGCAGGTATCTGCGTTGGCACAATTTGAGAATTAACCTCAGCGCTCGTCTCGGGTCTTCCAATCGCTCTGCTTGCTGCACTGCGTCACTCTTTACGTCAGAAACACAGCCAGAGCTTAGGCATTACCTGTGGAGTTGTTGTGCACTGAGCGTGGACAAAGTGTGGAGCATTCACTGTGGATAGCGCTGCCACTGTGCAATTGCGCAGTGCACTTCCAGACATTCGCACATTATCTGAAGCGCCCGCAGTGCCTATTATCAAGCCATTACCACCGTATCGTTCCCCCCACGAAAAATGCGCAGCTAGCTGCCCAGGTTGGAGTTTTATGTCAGACCAGACTGTTGAAGACAAGGTCAAGAAAACGGACGATCAAATACCCCCGTCCGGCGATGACCAGGCCAACGCACCCGGCGATGTTCCTCCCGCTCCCAAGCAGGAAGATGCAGCCACTGCGTTGAAGGCTATGTTCGGACTCGCTTCTGAGTACTTCGCCTCCATCGACAATCCATTCAAAGGCAGCAGCAAATCGGCAGACTCCCCGAAAGAGTTCAAGCATCCCGGTCAGAATGCCGGCACCTGGACGAAAGGCGAAGACGGCAACTGGCAGTATAAAGACGCCACTGGCAAAGTCCAGGATAAGTTCGGCGGACAGGTGAAGGACCTGACCATGAAGGATGGCGTGCTGACGGTCACCATGGCTGACGGACGCGTGGTGAAAGCACACAAGGACGGATCTTCGCTCGAATACACCAACGATAAGCTGACCAAGATCAATTATGCCGACGGCCGCGAGCGCCGGCTCGAGTGGGACGGAGACAGCCTCAGACGCGTCACCAGCACCAAGGGTGAGTGGTTCGAGCGCCAGAAGAACAGCCAGGGTGAATATGTCGACCGCTGGAAAGCCGAGAAGAGTGGTCAGACCTGGAACGGCAAGATTTCAACCGACAAAGAAACCGGCGACTACAGCCTCGAATCTACAGACGACAAAACAAAAGGACCAGTCACGTATATGCGTGACGGCGCCGAGAAGACCGAAGCGCGCGACGGTTCGTACACGATTAAGTATCCGTCGGGAGCCAGCGAGTCCTTTAATAAGAACGGCACCATGACCGGCATGACAGGCGCCGATAAAGTGCGCCGCGAATTCGGCTACGAAACAGTCGACGGCAAAGAAACTCTCACATCCGTCAAACTGACCGACGAAACCGGCAAGACCAACGTCTGGAAAAATGAAAAAGGCACCTGGACGTACAACGGTGAGCCGACTAAATTCACCTTCAACGTCGACAGCAAAAACAAGACCTATAGCTTCACCGATGCCGAAAACGACAAGACGACCACCGTCACCGCCACCGGCAAAGAATCGAAATTCGGTGACGGCACCCAAGTGGTAATCGGCAGCAACGGCGAAGTGAAGAGCGCCACTAGAGGCGATGTCACTTTCGAATACGTTCGCGATAAAAACGGCGTCACCGAAGTCCGCGAAACCAAGAGTGGCGAACCGGGGCGCACCTGGAGGAAGAACAGCGAAGGCAAATGGACCGATGGTTCCAAAGTCATCGAAGGCGGCTTGACGGTTACCGATCGCGGTGAACCTTCGTTCGGCGACAAGTCTAGACAGCAAGTCTTCAAACTGGATGGTCGCTCGGTAGAGTCAGTCAAAAACGCTGATGGTTCCACAGTCGAGTCCAGCGACGGCCGCACCAAGATCACCGCCGCCGACGGCTCGACCCGTGAAGTCTACTCGAAGAAAGACGAGACTGGCCGCGACGTAATCTACAAGGAAGAAACGGTTCGCGACGGCAAGCGCCAGACCTGGGAACGCCAAGCGCGCCCCACCGCCGATGGTGGCGTAGAGTACACCAACGAGTGGAAGAACACCGCTACCGGAGAAGTGGAAAATCGCAAGTCGGTGGTGGTCAGCGACAAAGGCGAATTCTCCGTTGAATACGAAGACGGCACTAAGTACACAGGCCGCACCAACGGCACCGAACGGCGCGAGAACGCCGCTCAGAAGTGGAACATGGAGCTGGAGAACGGCAGACCTACCACCATCAACTTCGGCGACGGCACCAGCCGCACCTATAAATGGAAAGGTGACACGGTCGAGCAGATGGTCGTAACGCCGCCCGGCGAAAAGCCGATCACCTGGAACCGTGTCGGCGACAAGAAATACAAGACCAGCAGCGGCTCGACCACCAACGGGACCATCGAAGTCGACAGCAAAGGCAAATACGTATTCAACGACTTTGACGACAAAACCATCACCACCAGAATGCCGGACGGCAAACTGTTCAGCAAAGACACGACTTCCGGAGTCGAGAGCGAAAAGGTGGGCGGCAAGGTAGTCGCCATGCGCAAGGATGGCAGCGAGTTCAAGCTGACTCGTGACGAGAAAGGCACCGTCAACGAAATTCAAGACACCAAGAACAATACCACCTGGAAGAAACAAGCTGACGGCACCTGGCAAGCGGCCGCTCTCGATGACAAAAAGCCCTGGCAAAAACCGGACGACATTCAGCGCAAAGGCGATGTGGTCGTCGACGAAAAGAAAGGCACTGTTTCCTTCCTGGGCGCTGACGGTTCGCTTCTGCGTCATTCGATGACCGGCATAGAGAAAGTCTCGCGCGGCACCGAACTGGAAAAGAAAGTTGTCGACGACAAACGTCTAACCGACCAGGAAAAAATTCGGTTCCTCGAAAACCTCGACCGTTTCTCGAAGCGCACCGATTTAGATGACAAACAAAAGGAAGAAACGCTCAAGAACATTGAACGTACACTCGATGCTGCAGACAACAAAGATGGTTACTTCGATGCGACAGAACGCGCCAAGTTGGCTGAGCAGATGGCCTGGCATGTCGCCAACCCGACCCTCGATGCTCAGGGACAGAGACCAAACTGCAACGTCACTGATATCCGGATTGCCATGCTGCACCAGAATCCCGCTGACTGGACGCGCATGACCGCCGACATGATCACCAAGGGCTATTTCAAGACTGCCGATGGCACGCAGATATTCCCCAAAGACAAACAAAGTTTCCGTCCCTCCGATGCTGAAAAGACCTTTCCGCCGGCAGATGGCGATCGCTCCTGGCTTGGAAAAATCTCCGACGTCACCATGCTCGATATTCACTGGCAGCGCCGCACAACTGACTCTTTCGGCAACAGCGTAGCAAAAAATTCCATGACCTACGAAGAGATCAAACCGACCGATGCTGATGACTCCGGTGGTCGTATCTTCCAGTACTACCAGTCAAATGGACAGTGGTATCGCAGCGAACAGAAGCGCGCTCCCAACGTCTACGGCAAAGACATCATGGATATCTACGGACAGATCACCGGCAAGGATGAATCCAACCGCTACTTGATCAACAGCGATCAAAACCACAAAGGACCGGGCGTCACCTCCGTCGGCTCCGCTGCAGAGCTGGAAGCCGCTCTTTCGAAGGGACCGTGGCCGAAAATCATCCAGGTGCAAAACGATGTGCTGTACAAACAGAAAAACGACGGCAAGGATCACTGCCACGTTGTTGTAGTCACAGGCGTCAAAGACGGCAAAGCGTTGATCGACAACTCGCACGGTAGCAAATGGGATCGCCTCCAGGACGGCATTCCAATCGCGCACCTTTATGAAGCGACCAAGCGTCACGGCACCGCTAAGTACGAAGCCATCGACGACAAAACCACCCAGGGCAGCACCACTGTCAACAACAACCAGATACGGTATCAGCAAACCGTTTCCAATAATCAAAACGGATATTGGCAGAACGGCGTCTATTACACCTACGTCAACAATAACAACGGCAACTACAACTACAACACCAACAACAATTACAACAATGGCTGGGGACGCCGTCGTTAACAGAGGGTATGATCATGGAATTTGACGAGAGACCTACCGTGGCTGAAAACGACGAATTTGCATCGGCATACGAGCTTGCCGCCAAGCGCTTCAGCGAAGATGAAGTGAAGGAAGGACCGCCGCAAACAGGGACCGGCGATAAGACGGGCACGACCGAAGTGAGTACGGGCACCGATTCAAAAACGCCCCCGTCCATCACGAACAGTGGCGATATCGCCAAAATGCAGTGGCCAGACAAGTGGGTGCCGGAGCCCGAGAAAAGCGCTTATGAGACCCTGAACCACAGTACCGCCTTCAATCCGGCCGCCGCCGGGGCGAAAGACGCTCGTCTGGTGGTCAATCTCAGTAAACCGAATGCCAATCCGGAACTGGAGGCTGCGGTGCGCTCGATTTGTTCAAAGCCGCATCACGAGCTGACTCAAGATGAAATCAAATCGATTAAGCAGCTGCTCGGACCGCTGGGCGACCCGGAAGTGTTTAATCTCAAGGCGCGCACCGAAGAATTGAACGGACGCACCGTGCTGGCAGTGGACGGCAACTTCAAGACAGCCGACCGCAAACTCACCGGCTATCTGTTTACGACCGCCAACAATGAGATGCAGAGTGTCTTTTTTTCGGCGCCCGCCAAGATTTTTGACGAATACAAACCGTCCGCGGATGCTGCCATGCGCTCGATCAAGTGGCGCGGCGCGCCGGCCTCGCAAGGTGCGACCGGCGAAATGAAATAGCCTTTGGCTCCCGAAAGTCAAGTGATTGAACAAAACTGCTCATCCTGAGGGTGTCAAACGAGCAGTTTTGTCCAGCCTGGAATCGCAGGTCCACCGGACGTGTTCCGAGCGTGCAGATTTTGTGACACGGGGCCGTCAAAAAATCCGGACTGGGTTGCGTATTCCCCCGGTCCCATGCGTATTCCTCCCATTGAATGACGCCTCGATCTAGGGTTTCATTACTAAGCTGACTGACGTGGTCCATCCACCAGGTCATTTCCCCCTCGTCTGAACGGTTCGTTCTTTTCCCGAGCCGCACGAGAAGAGCTATCAAAGGCTGCTGGATTCCCTATGGGCAAAACTGGAGAAATCGGAGATCTCGGCACAGGCACCGGCAACGGCGCTAATCCATTTGTGCATTCGGACTCCGTTTTTAGCGACATCAACCCGAGAGCGCAACTGCAATTTTGGCAGGCTCAACGGGGTGCTGATGCTCCGGTCGGTGGGGACGCCACGATTGTGCAGCCGGCAGCCGTCAGCGATAAGATGCTGCCGCCGCGCAACACGCCGGAAGGCGAAGAGTTCTACAAAGCCATGGAGTCTCCCGGCGGCGCGATGCGTTTTTCGAGCCCGGCAGACAACGCCGCCGACGGCAAGACACCTGACTATCAACTGGTCAGCGAGAACGGACAGATTCGTCTGGTCCGCACTGGACAGGGCGATCCGATGGCCGACGGCGAGATGAACGTCGAAATCGATCCGGGCAACAAGAGTCTGCAAGATGCGATCATGCAGAACGACAAGAATATGAAAGAGTTCGCCAGAGAGATGATTGCTTACTGGCAAAAGAATCACCCCGGCGAAGCCGTTCCTTCTATGTGGCAGTCTATTCTCGATAAGCAGCCCGATCTGCCGCCCGAGAAGTACACCCCGACTCCTATTTCGAGAACTCCCGGACCGAAAGTCAACACGCCCGAACCCAATCCCCCATCCCCGAATCCGGGCTGGCAGAATGACTACCGCGGTGGGGGCGGCAGTGGATACGGTCGCAGTGGATATGGTGGCAGCCGCGGCAATCCCGGTGGTGACTCCTACTACCGTGGTGGACCGCAAGGCAATAACTGGAATGTCCCCAGCGATGTCCCGCAATGGCGCGACAATCAATTTATAGATAAGATCACCGCCACCGTCATGGCCAACGAACATGCTATGACGCCCGACGGCAAGCCGAACTTCACCGCCTACAACCCGGATGATAACGGCGGCATCTCGGTAGGCATTCGCCAGTGGCACCAGGGCGGTGCGCTGCCGGAACTGCTCAATGCATGGCAGCAAGCTGATCCGCAAAAATTCCAGGAATACTTCCAGGGCATGTCGCCTGCGCAGATCAACTCTATGAATGCGCAACAGTTCAAAGCTACCCCGGGTATGGAAGAGGGCATGATGAAGGCTCTCCAAGATCCGAAGTATCAACAAGTGCAAACGCAGTTGATGCAAGACTGGGTGAAGCGCGAAGTGAAGATGGCGATGGACGGCGGTCTCACCGGCGAACGCGAAATCGCCACCTATGTCGATGTCGCCAACTCGAAGGGTCAAGATGCTGCCAACCAATTGCTGACGATCGGCAAAGCCAAGGGCGATCAATCGGAAGTGATGAGCCAGGCAGTTCGCGGCGATGGCGGCGAACGTCAAGCTCGCATCCGCGAAAACTTCACCGACAAAGATGCATTGTTGCAACCGGCAAAACCGGAAATCGGCTCGTTCAACGAGAAGCTGGCACGAGCAGTGGAAGTCTGGGATTCGCGCATGTCGGGAACCGGATACTGCGCACGTGCCGTACAGCGCGCCATGGCCGATGCGGGATTGCCGCAATTTGTCGGTTCCGGTAACGCGTGGGACATGATGGGCCCACTCAAGCGCAGCGGCTTGTTCGTGGAAATTCCGATGTCCGAAGCCCAGCGCGGCGATATCATCGTCAGACCGCCGCATTCAGGTGGCAGCGTCTACGGCGACATCTCAGTCGTCACTGCCCGCTCCGGCAACCGGATTCAACAAACCAACGATGCGACCTATGAATTCCGTCCGGAAAATCCGCGTTACGGTGGACAAGCTGTGTTCTTGCGCTACGTCGGCGATCAGCGCAATACCGCCACCGAAGACCAAGCCAATCCTAAGAAAACGACCAGCGGCTAACGGTGCCCAGCCAGTGCTGATGTGGGCGCGTTCTTCAGCACGCGTCCGACCAGGGTGACAAGTTCCAGCAGCATGCCCTTGTTTCTCACCTCGGCAAAATTGTGGTATTCGAGAATGTGATACTTGGCGCCTTTGGCGACCAGGTTGGTGTCCAGATCCTCGAACAAGTCTTCGCCATGAAATGAGTTGCCCACCTGCATGACGATGATGTTCACCTCGTAGGGCTTGGTGACTTTCTTCGACGCTTCGATAAGCATCTCTTGCAGTGGCAAACCGACGTTGCCCCCGTCAGTGAGCACTGCCACTACCAGTGGTTGCTTGCCGAATTCCTTCGAGGTGTAGTAATCATTGAGCACCGAGGACAGAGCTGCCGAAAGCCGCTTGTCGGCGCCCTCGGGCTTGATGCGTTGGAATACTTGCTTCAAATCCCAAAGATTGACGCGGTTATGACGCTCGAATCTGTCGTTAAACAATACCAGGTCAAAGCCTTTATCGAGCACGCGTTCTGTACCGATGTACATGTTGTCGACCTGCTGCTGGCACCAGGTCCATTTAGTCAAATCACCGGGCACACCGGCGTTAAAATCAGCCATGGAAGCCGAACGATCGAGCATGACCACGATTTTGCACTTGCCGAGATCTTCCAGTTCTTTATCGAACGCGGAGGCGGCGAAGGTCAGTGGAATGTTGCGGTGCTTGAAGTCGGCCTTCAGTCCGGCGATATTGGTGGCAATGCTGGCGCGATAAGTCTTGCCGTTTCTCTGAATGGTGAGGTCGATGCTATCGGGTCCGACATCGGCATCCGTGACGGTGTCGCCCTCCCGCAATCCGGAGTAGGCTGCGGTGCTACCCAGGGATATTTTCGCCACCTTAGCCGGCAATTTACCGCGACTGAGGGTCACTCCCGACCCTGATGACAGGTAGGAGAATTCATCGATTTGACCGAAGAGCTTCATCGGTTTCTTCTTAGACTCTTCCGCAGAGCACGCCGACGTGCCGAAACTGAAGAGGGCTGCGGAAAGGACGGCGGCGACGAAACAAACAGCAAGCGGCGGTAACGCGACTTTGATCACTTTAGTTACCTGACTTCTTCTTGATTGTCAGCTTGCCTGGTACTGCCTTTAGTGGCGTCTCCGGAATCGGCTCCAGTGGCTTTTGATTCTCTATGTGCACATAGTTCTTGTTATTGATGGTGGTGCCGATCGGCATGATCATGGTGGAGCCGTGCATGTTTTTCATCTGTGAGTTGATACCGCTGGCTTGTGTGACCATTGAGTTGAGGCTCTCCTTGGCACCGGAGATCAATCCTGCGACATCGCGGTCGTAGAGCTCCTGAGCGGATTTGATTCTTTTCAAAGCGCGCTCGGTGGCGCGCGCCATGTCGTCTTCCATGGGAGACTTCTGGCGGTCATCCCGTCTTGGAATGGTGGAGTTGTTCAACTGCCAGGCAGCACTCTGTTGCAGTTTAAAGGATGCTCCATATGAAACCTTGATATTGAAGATCTCCTGAATCAGCTGCTTGCGAATGTAGGAAGTCTGTTGATCCAGTGAGTTCTGTTTGTTCTCGACGTCTTGCTTGAGGCGGATAAACAGCTGCTTCACAAGTCCACGTGTGGATGGCTCGTAGGTGCTCAGTTCGCCGAAGACATCCTTCATGCTGAGAAACTTAGCGGCGATCTCCGGCGACAGTTCCGTGCCGAACGGATCATAGGGAGTCTCATTGTTGAGGTTGGATGAAAGCGTCTGCCCGAGAGCATTCTTGGCGTTGTCTTTTTTCTCCGCAGGCTTCTCCGGCACGGCGCGCACATCAATCTTGGTTGGAGAGAGCATGCGATTCTCTGCGCGCAGCTCCTTCATTTGCAGTTCGTCTACTTCTTCCTCTGCTTCGTTGCGCAGACGCTCCATCTCCAGACCATAGTTAGGCGTCGTTTTCGGATTGAGGCTTTGCAAGTGGTCTTGCAGCCTTTCATAAAGTGATGTGATGCGAGCTTTGAACGTTTGCCTGGCATTTGTGATGTCGCGTTGCGCTCGGTTGTATTGAGCGTCGATGGCGGCTTCTGAGAGCAATGTATCTTTCTGAGCTGCCACTGCCTTCGGGTCCGGTCCGGTGGGCTCAGGCGGTTTTTCCACCTTGCCGGAAAGCGCTTCCAGAGCTTGCAACGAATATTGACCGGCCTGGGACGCCGGGGCGATGCGCACGCAGTGGGCGAACATCTTTGAGGCATTGTCGCGCTGTTCGAGCTTCAGGTAGCAGTTGCCCAGATAGTAAATGACGTTGGGGTCCTGCGGGTTCTGGCGACTGCGGTAATCGAGATAGCGGAGCGCCGTCTGATAGTCACCTTTGTTGTATGCATCGATGCCGGCCTTGGACATGGCTTCTAAATTCGGATTGACAGGGGTCACCTCTCCGCTGCCATAGGCGGGAATCGCCAGCAGCAGGCAGATTACGGCAAGCATGACGTGTCTCATCATGCCGATTACTTACCCGGTACAGGCAGACGATAAGCGATTGGTGAAGGAGCATCAGCACTGGACTGTGCGAGCTTTTTGTGATCGAGGACCGAATTTTGCTTTTCCCGGAACATAGGGGCGATCCCGCAGTCGTTGGGGTTTAGCATGCACCTCTCGGTTGTTTGTGTTGCTTGTGATTGCTGGAGGCCCCCATGAGACAGGCTCGGTTGAGCGCAAAGGCGGTATTCTGTGCCGCTTGGCTGACTATTGTCGGCGGACTGTTGATGTTACTGGCGGCACAGATGCAGGCGGTGGGATTTCCGCTGAGCGGACCGGTAGCCGGAAGCGGTGACTACCTGGCAGAGATGGTGGAGGGCGGCGCCTATCGCTGGACGCCCGATCACATGCCGCTGAGGGTCTACATCGCTGATGGCTCGGGCGTCTCGGCATATCGACCGCAATTCAAACAGTTGATGCGCGATGCGTTCAATTCATGGATGCAGGCAGCGGCCGGTAAATTATCATGGGTCGAAGTCAGCGATCCGCGCCAAGCCGACATTATCACCAACTGGTCGGATAGCATTAGTATCCGCAACGGACAGCTGGAAGCCGGGCGAACGACTGCGGTCACCCAGACCGACCGGCGGACAGGCGAACGTTCTCTGGTGGCGGCTGATGTCAAAATATTGACGCGCATCGGAGCGAAAGTTTTTTCCGACGATGAAATCCGCAAGACCACCTTGCATGAAGTCGGGCATGCTCTAGGGCTGCAAGGTCACTCGCACTTGTCCAGCGACATCATGTATGCCAGTCTCTCGCGCAATCAAGTGCCTTTTCTGCAAGATCGCGATGCGGCAACTATCTCGCACCTATACGCGGGATATCCGCCGGCTGGCGCCGCAGGTGGTGGCAGCTGGATAGCTAGGCGTTTGCCACCATGGCTGCAGGGTGGTGTGCCTGAAGTGGCTATGTCGCCGCATGCCCGACGCAACTCGCAGGATGCCTGGCAGGGTGCCAATGCGCCGTTTGCCCAGTTTTTCGGTGGCGGCGTCGACCAGAGACCGCCGTTCGCTCAGGGTAGTTTCAGGCGTCGTCGTGGCGGCGGCTATGGCGCTGGCGGTGGCTACGGATTTGCCGGCGGTGGCTATGGTGCCGGATATGGTGGCTACGGCGGCGGCGCAGACACTTACGTCCCGCAATACCAGGCTGGTTACTGAGGCGATTTCTCAAGCAATCAGAGCTGGTCTTGCTACCTGTTCTTCTTCCGGTTTCGTGATTACAGCGCTCTGCACGCTGCCGTCAGTCTTCGGCATGAAGAAAGTGGCCACGGCGCCGATCAGGTAGACGGCCGCGACGCTGGCGGCGGCTGTCGAATAAGACCCACCAAAGAGTGCAATCAGCTGCCCGCCGCCAATGGCCGCCAGAGCGGCGAAAACGCGTCCGGAGTTATAGCTGAAACCAAATGCGGTGCTGCGCATGCGGGTCGGAAAGAGTTCCGGCACGTAGACAAACAGCACGACGAAAGGCAAAATCGTCACGGCTCCGATTACGAACGCCCAGATCAAAAGGGGCGCACCGAATGACTTAACGGTTGTGAACATGGCGACACACGCGGCATAACTCGCTACAGAGCCGATGAAGAAACAACGTTTGCGCCCCCACAGATGCACCAGTTTGCCGCCGAATGTTCCGCAGGTCACAAGTCCGATGTTCATGACGATGGTGGTGATACTGCGCTCGGTGATCGCCTCCGTGCCGGTGATTTGTGTTATCCAGGCCGGTATCCACGCCAGCACCGCCCAGTATCCCATGATGCAAGACGCTGCCATGGCGACCACAGTAAATGTCTTGTGCCGCGTGCCGCTCGCGAAGAGGGCGGTGAAGCTGTTGCGCAGCAACTCTTTTTCCTGGTATGTGCGCAATTCAGGAAGTTTGAGGCGAGCGCGTTTGCGTGCTTCGGCGATGAATGCGAATTCTTCGGTGTCTTTCAGTTTGGCGCGCACGTAAAAGGTGAGCAATGCCGGCGTCACTCCAACTAGAAACAGAATGCGCCAGCCGAGAGAGCCGAAACACAGATTGAGCAGCGAAGTCGCCAGGTAGCCCCAACCGAATGCCGAGACCATAACGCCCATGGCATGCAGGCGAGATTTGCCGCGCCAGGTCTCGGACAGGATTACGCCGCCGATTCCGATTTCGCCGCCGATGCCGCACCCGACTAGAAACCGGCAGAACGCCAGCTCCTGCCATGTATGAACGAACGCGCAGAGTCCGGTGCAGAGCGCATAGGTAAGGATGGTGATCATCATGGTCTTGGCGCGACCGATTTTGTCGGCCAGCATGCCGAACAAAATGGCGCCCGTAGCCCAGCCGAGCATGAAGATGGCCAGCACATAGCTGCCGTATTGACCGACCATCGCCGGTGACTTAGTGCCGATCAACTCACCCAGCGCCGGAACCAACACCATCACGTAGATGGTGGCGTCCAGTCCGTCGAAGAATGCGCCCAGCCAGGCAGCCGTGAAGGCGTGCCATTTTGATGCCTGCTCAGGACTGCCGAGACATTCGTCTCGGAGCCTCATTAAGGATGCGAACATAAATCCCGCCCATGTGACCGCAATTGCAGACAATCGTATGGATGCGGCCGCCTCTTGGCAAATTAACGAATGGCAATCAGGGGGGTAATTACGCGCGTTTACCACACATTTTGCAACGTGCCGGATTTATGTGGCGACCGCACAAAATGGCAACTCGCCAGGTGCACTGGTGCAACCTGACGAGTCGCGAGCAAACTCGTGGTCTTGCCGAGTCTGCACAAACCGATCTGATCGATTAAGAGTTGGCGCCTACTGCTTCTTTCTGAGCGGTGGAGAGCACTGCTTGCAGTTTTGCTTCGTCTTCGTGGCTGAGCGAGGTTTTGATGATGTGCCCGCCCGTGCCTTGCAGGTGCTCATCAACCTTGTCGGTGGTTGCCGAGCGCACCAGTACGAATAGAGCAGATGTTCCAGGTTGCAGGGTTTGAGCGACCTGTTTGATGAAGTCATCGTTGATGCCGACATCAGCCAGCGCGCCGGTAATCGCACCGGAAGCGGCGCCGACCGCAGCGCCCAGAAGCGGGCTCAAAAACAAGAGGCCGACCAACGCTCCCCAGAAAGTCCCCTGGAAAGCGCCGAGCGCGGGCAGATTGACGGCTTGACGGAGCTTGACCTTGCCATCCTGTTTCTTCACGACAACTACTGCGTCTTCCAGATCGATCAAATATTCTCTTTGCAGTTTCAAGAGCGTCATGCGGACGTCGTCCGCTTTGTGCATGTCGTCGTAGCCGACAACGATAAGATGTGCCATCACATACCTCGGTGTTCAAGGGGACATTTAGCTGAGGGGCGCATCATACTACTACCTGTGCGGCAGCACATGAAACGGTCGGCGAGGCGTTACTGCTTATGTGCCATCGTGGGCGGTGTCACTATTTGTCGCCGGGGACAATGGCGTCGCTGATCGCGAAGAACGCGTTGTATGTCGCACGCGCCCCATCTAGCAGGGCTTGTTGCTCATCGACGGTGTTCAGGTCCTAGACGAATTTCTTCCAGAGAGCGGCGAATTCGGGGCCGTACGGGTCCAGGTATTCATGTCGATCTTCCCGTCCCCAGGCGCTTCGCAGTTGATGAGCCATGTACTTGCCGCCGTGCTTGCTGCCCAACAAAACGTAAAGTGCCCCCAGTAGAGCTACATCATTTTCTGCGAATGTACCTTCGTATCCAAACCTGTTGGTCTCGGGCAATGAGGCTGAGTTCTGAAGGATGTCGCCATGTTCTGCACTCAGCCGTTCCAGATCACGCTCTAAAAACTCTTGCTGAAAGTGATCGTTAGCGAGCACTCGGTTGAAAGGCTCCTTGTCAGCCAGTTCCTTCAAGCGGGCTTCGAACGCTGTGTGCAATACATGCAGATGCTGCAAATAGCGCGCGTAGTTCTCTCGCGAGATGGCAGCCGATGCCAGCTGTTTCTGCAGAGGATGTTGCTCGATGCGTTCGTGCAACTCGCGCGTGGTGGTGCGCAGGGCATCACTATTCGGTGTGGGGGTAGTTGAACTCATGGGCGTATTGTACAGCCAGTCCGCCGCCGGTGTTCGCAGATTAAAATCATCGGCGAAATGGAACTCAGGTGCCTTGCAGTGCTGTCATCTCATTCAGCGTCTCCAATGGGTGAAGAAATGAGAAATCAGATGATCATGCTTGTGGCAGCAACCTTCGTGTTAGGTGGATTGACTGGCTGCGGATCTGCCGAAGACAAGCAAATTGCGCAAGAACAGAAGCAAGTGGAAAAGAACGCAGATCTGTCGAAGAAACAGATTGACCTCAACGCCGACCAGGCTAGAGAAACTGTGGACAATAACTTAGACGCAGACAAGAAAACGCTGGATCAGGCAAAAGACGATATCAACAAGGTTGCCGGCGACACCAAAGAGCAGATCGACCTCAAAGAGAAGGTAGAAAAGGCCAAGGTCGATGCGGCAGCCAAGAAAGCCAAGGCTGAGCTGGAAGTCGAGAAGAAGAACAACTAGTTAGAAACCCAGAGTCACTTTGGTGCCGTCGTAAATCAGTTTGTCACCGTCGAACACGCGCTTGATCAGCGCCTGTCCGGCGGTGTTGACTGCTACTTCGACTTTCAAAGATTTCCCTCTGAACTGCAGGTCTCGACTTTGCCCCTCCGGCAGGTAAAGACGCTCGATACCGAAATTGACACCATGATCTCCGAAGGAACTGCCTCTGGACGCGGCAGACCAGGGCGAGTCGGCGTGACCTCGCAGCACTGTTTGCCCGGCCGCCGGAATCGGTTTTGTCTTTGAATAGTTCACCAGCTTCCAGTTGCTCTTTGTTTTTGACAGGACTGCGTACACCACCTGATCAGGTTGCAGGTGCAGATGAGCCGGTGCAGGCTGTTCGAAGTCATAGCCGAGTTGTGCGTACTCACCGCGAAACATGTCGTATGGATCTACAGGTTTGGTCTGCAGGGTAAGCACGTCACCGTGAGTCATAGTCCATGCCGGTTCTGCGTAGAGATAAGTGATGGTTGCCACTTGGGCAAATACTGCGGCTGCGAAGGCGAGATTCTTCAACATGTTTCTTCCCTCAAGAAGCGTGGGCGGTTCTATTGAACATGCGGCGGCGGTTCTTCTCGACGATCGCACCGGCAACCATAAGCACGACGCCTCCCATCACGAAGAACAGTGAGCGATCGAGCATCGAGAAGAAGAAATCGAAATAGCGCGCCACTATATCCAGTACCACGAATACCATGGCTGTGTTGACCAGACCAGGACGGTTTGTGCGCATGCCGACTGCGATCATCCCGACCAAAAGAGCAGCGAACGCCAGGTTGGAGAGGACCGAGCTGAAGAAGTCGTTGCCTACGAATTGGAGAAACGCGCACCCGACCGCTGCCAGAAGTCCTAACAGCAGCTCCTCTTTTGCGACCTTGGTTTTGAACGCGACCAACGCGGCCACGGCAAATGTAGTGCCGCCTAGGGTGAGAAGGTCGAGATTATTGAGCGAACTGATGCGCGAAGCCGCGTTGTAGTGGTCGAAGGTCATGAGGAAGTACGTCAGCGGAGTGATGACGGCTCCGGCGTAGAAAAATGCGTTGGCGAACAGAGGATTGCGCGTGCGGTACCAGAGGTGTGCGATCAGCAAGATGGCTCCGTAAATGCCGATGGCATAAAGATGTTGGCTGCACGCGAACCCGGTCCACAGCGCTCCGCCGACCAGGGTAATGATCAATGCCGTGCGGCTGCGAACTATGTGGCTAAGGACCAGCATCGAACCGACGGACAGTCCGAAGCCGATCCAATCGGCGCCGTTGCGCGCCGAGCTGCTAGAAAATAGCGACCAGTGATGCCCTTCGTTGGCGACCAACCAGACCAGGCTGATGAGCGCCGTCAAGCTGGCGACGGCGGTCTGGCGTGTCACCAGTGTCATGGCGCCCGCACCAAGTCCCCAGAGTACAAGTCCGGTTTCCAGGCTCATATCCAGGTTGAGCATTTGAGCGACCAGCCAGATGCCGGCGCCATAAAAGATGCTGCCCAAAAGCAGCAACGCCCCACCTAGTTTTGGGTGCGTCGGCAGCGCATCGGCTGGCGCTCCGGTCGCCGCAGCATAGCTCAAGTGCCATCCGGTCGCATAGGACACAATGGTGGCCGCGAGTATTAACAACAGCTTGAACAAATGGGGAATCGCGGACCAGTTGGCACCCACGAAGAGCAAGGTGCCCAGGCCTATTAATACGGCACCGAGAATGGTGAGGATAGTGATGAAGGTAGACTTCTTGCTGAGCACCGGATAGCGCTGCAAGATCGCATCGGCGGTTTTATCGGAAACCAGACCTTCCCTTCTCCAGACCTCGACTTCTTTGCCGAGTGCAGTGCGGAATCGCGCTGTCAGTTGCTCAGACATGTAAAACTCCTGCGAATGGCGTGCGGCGAAAGAACATACCGCCAGAGTAATGCCTGAAAGCGCCCTCCTGTGACGTTCTGCGACAGTTAATAATCTGTCGCCGGTGTTGTAAGGTCTGGTTAAGGTAGCGGTTTTAGGCTTGAGACTGAACTCCCGGACAGTCTCAGTGGAATCGCTTTTTCAATTCATCGTCCGCAGGCGCCACCTGATCGTCTTCCTGGCGCTGGCTTTGATCGCGGGCGGCATTGTCGCGTATCAAAAGATCGCGCTGGAGGCTTATCCGGACATTGCCAATATGCAAGTGCGGGTAATCACCAAAGTCGACGGCAAAGCAGCGCAGGAAGTCGAGAAACTAGTAACCATACCACTTGAACGCGTCCTGAACGGCATACCGCATTCGTTGCCACCGCGCTCGGTGTCGCTATTCGGGCTGTCTTCTATCACTATTGTGTTCGACTCGGAGACAGATCCGATCACGGCGCGTCAGCAAGTGCTGGAACGAATTCAAAGCGCCGAACTGCCGGAAGGCGTAGATCCGCAAATGGACCCCAACGCCAGCCCGGTGGGCGAGGTCTTCCGTTATTTCGTGCGCGGGGACAAGTGGTCGAGCATGGCGCGCAAGGAGCAGCAAGACTGGTCCCTGAACCGCCAGTTTCGCGCGGTGGACGGCATCGTCGAGTCCACAGGTTTTGGGGGACCGACCAAGATTTACCAGGTGTCTTTTGACCCTGAACGCCTGAATGCTCTCGGTGTCAGCCAATCCGAACTGGCTGCCGCCATCGGACAGGCTAACGGCACTACAGGCGGTAGCTATATCGTCTTCAACGATATCAACTATATGGTTCGCGGCGAGGGGCTGCTCAAAGACGAGGAGGATATTGGCGCCGTCGTCGTGTCTACCCGATCCGACGGCATTCCGATTCGTGTCAAAGATGTTGCCACCGTCTCCGTTGCTGCCGCCATCAGACAGGGACAGGTCGGCGTCAATGATGACGACGATGCTGTCGAGGGTATTCTGCTTATGCGCCGCGGGGAAAACCCGTCTAGAGCGGTCGACAACTTAAAAGAGGCGTGGCCGGAGATTGCGCACAGCCTGCCGGACGGGATGGAACTTGTGCCTTTATATGACCGCACCGCTCTCGTCCACAACACCGTCGACACCATTGGCCACAACGTCGCCGAAGGCGTGGTGCTGGTGGTCGTGATTTTGATGCTGTTCTTGTTTCAGGTGCGCAGTTCTCTGATTGTTGCCACCGTCATTCCGCTGGCGCTCTTGACCGCGTTTATCCTGCTCAATCTCTTCAAAGTGCCCGCCAACCTCTTATCGCTGGGAGCCATCGACTTCGGGATCATCGTCGATGGTGCGATCATACTTATGGAACATGTTGCCGTATCCCTCGCCGATCTACGAGACGTAGACGAGCGTCCCAGCCACAAGAAAGTTCTCGACACAATCGCCAAATCGTCCGCCGAAATCGCCAAGCCGATCCTGTTTTCGACCGCGATCATCATGATCACCTTCTTGCCGGTGCTCAGTTTCGATCATGTGGAAGGCAAGCTCTTCCGTCCTCTGGCGATTATGATGAACTTCACGCTCTGCGGGGCGATTCTGGCGGCGATATTCTTAGTGCCGGCGTTGTGCGCCTTTATCTACACCCATGGCAAACTGCCTTCGCACAAAGAAAATCCGCTCCTCAAACCGCTGCATGGCATTTATGAACGCACGCTGAAACTGTCGTTGCGCCGCTCTCTGCTGGCTGTCGTTGCAATTGCGGCTGTTTGTGGCTCCAGCCTCTTGGCGGTGCCTTTTCTTGGCTCGGAGTTTATTCCCGAACTGGAAGAGGGCAACATCTGGCTTTCCGTCACAATCTTGCCGACCAGCGTCTCTCTCGATCATTCGGTGGAAATCGCCAGAGAACTGCGGGCAATTGCTCGCTCATATCCTGAAGTCACCAATGTGGTCAGCCACATCGGCAGCCCGGATGACGGCACCGACCCCTTCGGATACAACTTCATTCAGTTTCTGATTGATCTGGAGCCGCAGTCGAAATGGCGCCCGCAGTTTCACACTAAAGACGAACTGATTGAATCTATGAACAAACAGATGAAGGAGACTCGTCCCGGGCTGGTGCTCAACTTCTCGCAGTACATCAAGGACAACATGGATGAAGCCATCTCGGGTGTCCGCAACGGTGAATACGCGATCAAGATTTATGGACCCGACGTCAACGTGCTGGAAGAGCTATCGGCTGCTGTTTCCAATGCCGTGAAGAAAGTGCACGGCACCTGCGACGTGGCGCGCGATCACCTGATCGGGCAGCCGCAGGTAGCGGTGCGCATCGATTTTGAAAAGGCGGCGCGCTACGGGGTGCACGCCAAAGATGTTCTCGATGTCGTGGAAATTGCCATCGGCGGCAAGAGCATCACCAAGGTCATCGACGGTGATAAACGCTTCGACGTGGTCATGCGCCTCGATAAGGAATATCGCAACACTCCCGGCAGCATCGGCAACGTATTGATCAACACGCCGGCCGGTACACGCATTCCGCTGGCGCAGATTGCCGACATTCACGAAGAGGCTGGAGCCGCCACTATCTGCCGCGAAAACAACAAGCGGCGGACAGCCGTATATTGCAACATCCGCGGTCGCGATCTCGGTTCCACCGTCATGGATTCACAGAAGACAGTCACCCGGGAAGTGAAGTTGCCTGACGGCTACTCGATCCAGCACGCCGGACAATTCGACCGCGCCATCGAAGCCGGTAAGCGCCTTTCGATAGTGGTGCCGATTACTCTGCTACTGATCTTTTTTCTCCTCTATGCTGCCTTTGGTGAAGCGAAGACCGCACTGGTGGCCATGTCGGTGGTACCGGTGGCGGTGGCGTGCGGGCTGGCGGTGCTGTTTGTGTCGGGCACGCACCTGAGCGTTTCTTCCGGAGTGGGCTTTGTGGCGCTCTTTGGTCTTTGTATCCAGAACTCGGTCGTGCTTACCTCGCGCATGAGAGAGCTGACTAGGAAGGGCTTATCATCGAGTGAAGCTGCCTTCGAAGGTGCGATGGAAAAAATGAATGCCGTGCTGACGGCCAGCACAGTGGCGGTGATCGGACTGGTGCCGGCCGCGATCGCGACGGGCATCGGCAGCCAGAGTCAGAAGCCTTTCGCCACCGTCATCTCAGGTGGACTCCTGCCGGCGACCATCTTGCTTTTGATATCGGTTCCCTGCATCTATATGCTGGCGCTCAGGAAGAAACCAAACATCGATACGCTGCCGGCTGAATCACTCGGTGTTGGACAGCGAACAGGCTCGTAGCGTGAAAGCCCCTTTGCTGACGACGGCATCACCGGGTAACAAGCCTTTCAATACTTCAACGTTTTCATGACAGGTCAGACCTGTCTCAACCGTTCGCTCTTCATAGCGGCCATCGGCTCGTCTAAGGTAAACGACGTTGTTCGATCCGCAGCTGACGACTGCCGATTTGGGTATCACCAGCGCTTTGCGTGTGCCGGCGACGATGTTCATGCGTGAGAACATTTTTGGTTTGAGACGCCGGTCTATGTTGGCGACATCGGCGCGCACCTTCATGGTGCGCGCCTCCGGATTAATCGCGCGGTCGACAAAACTGAGAATGCCGTGGAACGTTTCACCCGGGTAGCTGTCTACCGTGAAGTTGACTGCCTGTCCGATGTGCACAGCTTTTACGTCTTTCTCGTAAACTTCTGCCACCAGCCACACCGCATCGAGATCATCGACGAGGAAAGCCAGCTTGCCTGCCGGTATCAGCTCGCCGGGATTGATCTGCCTCTCCAGAACTACTCCGGGTTGTGCCGTGACAATCGGCACTATCGGGTTGAGCTGCTGCGAGTTGATTATTTTATCGACTGTGTTCGCAGGCATGCCCAAGAGCAACAAGCGTTGTCTGAGACCCTGTCGGTAGAGGCGCCGTTTGCTGTCGGCGATGGCAATCAGCTGCGGTTTCTTTTGCTTCAATGACTGCACGGTCAGCGAGACAGTGTCGAATTCGTTTTTGGCGGCATCGAGAGCCGCTTGCGAACCGATCTTTTCTTGAATCAGACGCTCGCACCGGTCGAGGATTTTCTTGGCGAAGCCAAGTTTCGTCTCTTGCTCTTTAGTCGCGTAGCCAAGTTGCAGGAGTTCGCGTTCGAGCTCGGCATTTAGATCGTTTTCCTTGTTGAATTCTTCAGCTTCCAGATCGCCCACTTCCTCACTGGAGACAGTGAACATCGTCCTGCCCTTCGGTACGTCTTCTCCAAGCACGGCGAATGTTTCGATGACGCGACCGGCGAGCGGGGAGGTGACGCGCGTCACGGATGTTTCGTTGGTCTGGATCTGTCCCATGACGTGGACGATTTCCGGCATGTCTTGATAGCTGGCTGGAGTGATCGAAAACTCACTGGGATTTTTGAAATTGGGTGGCAGCGATACTGTATGTGGTGCTGCTTCGGTGGCATGCGAGTTTTCATAGCGAGGGATGTGCTCGCTTTTTTCGGAGCAGCCTGAAAGGCTCAGAATTGCTGTCACACCGGCAACAAGCGGGAGCGACCGGGCAATCCGGGAAGAAAGGTGATGGATACTGTTATTTCTTGCGAAGCCAGCCATGAAAACCGACACAGGAACTGCATCTAGCGTAGCCCAGAAGGCTTGCACGAAACTTACAAGATTACGTTTTCGGTGGTAGGATAACCCCCGACGATGAGAGTTTTACTGATAGAAGACGATGATTTGCTGGCGGACGCGGTATCCCATGCGTTGCGCAAGAGTGGCTTTGTCGTCGAGGTCGCCGAGACCGGTGCCGCCGCGGACAATCTCCTGGAAACATCCGAATACGACGCGCTCATACTTGACCTGGGCTTGCCGGAAATGGATGGAATGGAAGTGCTCAAGCGTTTACGCGGCAGGCGAAACGCTACACCAGTGATGGTTGTCACAGCCAGAGACGAGCCGGAAGATATTATCGGCGCTCTGGATGTCGGGGCTGATGACTACATCACCAAACCTTTTCGGTTGCCGGTTTTGGAGGCGAGGTTGCGCGCGCTTTTGCGAAGGGCGCAGTGGGACAGCAATAACGAAATCACCTTTGGCAGCCTGCGTTATGACATTATGGCCCGGCGCGCGTTTGCAGGCGACGAGGCGATGTCGCTGTCCGCCAAAGAACTGGGCATACTCGAGCTGTTGATGAAACGGGCGGGGCGCATCGTCAGCAAGGAACAGATCGCTCGCGATGTTTACGACGGCGCATGGGACCTCAACTACAACACCATCGAAGTGGCAGTGCATCGACTGCGCAAGAAACTGGAGCCCGCCGACCTGACCGTGAAGACCATCCGCGGACTCGGCTACACGCCCTCGTTTATACGTTCGCTACCAGTCTGGCGCGCAGCATCTATGACGAAGAACTGGCTGAAGTGGCGCGTTCGATTTCCACCGGGTTCACAACCAGTGAAGGGCTGTTTGCGGTAGAACTGCATCCGCAGGCTATCAAATTATTGACCTATGACCTGAGCGACAAGTTCTACTACCAGGTGGTCGGCCCGCATGGGCGTCTGGTGGCGGGCGAACGTGATTTTCCCGAGGCACCGGCGGCGCCTTCCAGCGGCGGCCCGGTTTTCTCTGACGGGCAGCTGCACGGGCAGGCGGTGCGCATTGCGACAGTGCCTGTGCCGGTAGACGCCGGCGGCGTGGCGTTGGTGCGGGTTGCCGAAACGCTCACTGCACGCCACCAGCTGGCCAATCGCATACTTCTGGCGGTGCTCGTTCCCGGTGTGATCTGTATTTTTCTACTGGGTGCAACCTTGTACGTGGCGATTGGCAAGTCTCTGGCACCGCTGGAATCGATTCGCAAGAATGTGGCTGAGCGTTCGTTTTCGGATCTGCATCCTTTGCCTGAGGCTAACGTGCCTGTGGAGGTAGCATCGCTCGTGAAAGCGATCAATCTATTGCTCTCGCGCTTGCAGTTTGACATTGAAGGGCACCGCCGTTTTGTTGCCAATGCGGCGCATCAGTTGCGCACACCGCTGGCTGGCATTCAGACCCAAACGGAACTAGCTCTCTCCGAGGACGACGTTCAGTCTCGCCAGGACATTCTGCGCAAGATTCATATCGGCGCCGAGCGAGGCAGCCGTCTTGTTCACCAGCTTTTGACGCTGGCTCGCGTTGACGAGTCTCTCAAAGACGCGTCACAGCGCCAGACCGACAGCGTCGACCTGACGACACTGGTTGCTTCCTGCATCGAAGAGCTTCTGGAGGACGCTCAGGAGAAGAAACTCGAGATAGCCTTCACCTCTTCGGCGGCCGATGACGGACCCGGGCCGGCGGTGAACGGTAGTGCGTTGATGCTGCGCGAGATGCTTCTGAACATCATGGATAACGCCATTCGTTATGCGCAGACGGAAGGGGCGACGGTGGAAGTGGTATTGCGGCGCGCCGGCGATCGCGCGATCGTGGAAGTCTGCGACAACGGCTTCGGCATTCCGGAAGCGGAGCAACCAAGGATCTTCGAGCGCTTCTATCGCGTACTCGGCAGCCCGCCCGGTGGCAGTGGGCTGGGGCTGGCTATCGTGCAGGAGATCGCTGCCGCGCACCAGGGAACTGTGACGCTAGTCAGCACTCCCAGTCAGGGCACGCGTGTTACCGTTACCCTGCCGTGCTCCTGAATTTACCGGCGTCCGTGTGCTGTTTCGCCGCCTTGTGAAAATCAACACTTCTGTTGATCTCAAGAGGCTGCGTTCGCACACGCGAAGCGGTGACGGCAAGAAATCTTGCTACTTGTTGGCGCCGGCGACGCCGAGGAGTTCCTCGGGAACGACGTATTGAACGGCGCGGTTGTTCGTCAATAGTTTCATCGCCAGAGGCACGTCGTTGCGGTTGACCGCGATGCGAAGCGTGTGCATGTACTCGGCACCATGGGAGCCCATGACGCTACCGTGCACTTTGTTGATCACACCGCCGATGGCGGCAGGGAAGATTCCGGGTGCCAACTTGACGATTAAGATAGCCGGGCGCATGTCGCTGGGGATACCAGATGTGGTGGCGCCGGGAGCCGCGCTTTCGGACATCGGTCCAAAGTTGTGGACGGCGACGTTGGTGCTGGTCGGCGGCCAGTACGTGACTGTAGACGCATTCTCGGAGGCGATCAAGTATGGAGACGCGGCCGGCTTGGCGGCACTGGCGTAACTGGCAGGGCCAGCCTGGACTGTGGCAGGCGGCATGCCGGCGCTGGTGCTGGGAGCACCGGGACCGCGGCGCAAAACTCGTTGATTGAACCAGCCGCCGATTTTGGCCATCTTGCCGTTGTTCTTCTCTTGAGGCATGGCGACTTCGTAGGCTGGCGCCGGAGTGAGGACCATCGGGTGACCGAGTGCGTTGGAAGAGTTAGGTGTGATGGCTGCCTGCGGTAGCTTGGGTTCGGACTCTGAGGAATTGACTGGTGCCGTGTTGACGACGGCATTCAGCGGTTGCATGTTGGGAAGGCGCGGTGCGCTATACGTGGTTGTCGTTGTCGTCGTTGCCGCTGGCGGCACCGACTGTGGTGCCATCGCCAGTTTGGTTGCCTCGTTGTTGACGGCGGCAGCGGCAGCGACTTTGGCTGCGCCCGCAGGGGGTTTTGAGTGTGTTGCTACCTTGGCTGGCGACTTGGTGCCGGCATGCTTGGTTGTCGGTTGCGAGGTCGCGGTTGCTGAAGGCAGGGTATTGGTTATGCCGGTGGAGAGCATGGTGTTGCTTCTTTTCGTGGTCATCAGCTTGCCTGGCGACATTATGTGCGCGGCGGCAGCTCTGGCGGCGATGGTGGCCGGCTTTTCAGGGGCGGCGGCATTGACGGAAGAGCCCACCAATGTGGCTGCTGCCGCGACGAAAGCCGTGAAAAAATATTGGAGTCGCATAAAAGCTCCGGTCTGGTTAGTAAGGGGTAGACCCAGCAGAACGATCCGATGAGGTGAGCTTACGCGTCAATTGTGAAAAAGTTCTGAAACCAAGATCTCTATCTAGTATGAACTTTGATCAGGTGCTGGTTTCTGGAGGGTTCAAAGCCCAGTTTTCGATAGAAACTGAGTGCTGACTGATTCTGTTCTGAAACCTGTAAGCTAAGCCCCGCGCACTTCTCGCCGAATGCGTCCGCCAACCACGCGAAGAATTTCGTAGCTACCCCACTGCGACGGTAGATTTCATCAACGTACAGTTCGTCGATTTCGATGATGTCTCCACCGTATTCGTTGCTCCAGAAGAAAATCAAGATGGCATAGCCGGCCACGAGCCCGTCTGCATCGAAGATTACGACCTGTCCTTTGTCAGGTTTTGCTGCTAATTCTTGACACGAAACTTGCACGTTTGGTTGCACGTGCGATACATTTGAATCCTCTAAATACAGTTTGCTGACGAGGTTTTGCAGCGATTGCATGTCACAAGTTTTGCACGCTCGAAATGTCAGGGAAGTAATTGGTTCCGCCATTGTCTCGCTCTCGGCGCGGGGACTTCGTAAGTTTACCAGTCCTCAGACGGTGGCACTATATCTGGTTGCAGGCTGCATCGTCAGCGGTAGCGGTATTCCGTCCGGCGCGGCTGTCGAATCTGCTGCGCGAGTGGAGGAAACGCCCGACTTGATGCAATCAGAATCACGGGCGGGGCTGCCCTTCGAAGGTGCGCCGTATTGTGGACCGGTGGCTGCTTCCAACTCGCTGATTTATCTGAGCAAGCACGGCTATCCTCGTTTGACGGCAGTCAGTTTGCCTGATGCACGAGCGCAAGGTGAGCTGAGTTTGCAGCTTTCGAAGTTGATGAAGACAACTCGCCTCGGTGGCACGACACCTGATGGTTTTATGGTTGGACTGCGCAAGTATGTCGGTGAGCGCGGGTATGTTGTGGACTCATTGCAGTACCAGGGTGGGAGCACCTCGATCACGGTGTGGCACTTGCGACGTTGCCGCAGTTAGCGTTCGTCCACAAGGGACTGGCTGACGACAAGTCGGCGGTCTGGCTCAAAATCGGCTGGTATCGATATCTCCCGAATCAGGATAAGTACATCCGTTTTGCCGGGCACTGGGTGGCGGTCGTAGGCAGCGAAGGTGACGCACTGATTGTGCATGACCCGGCGCCACGCAGCGGTTCGGCTGCCAGCCACGATCGCGTCGTGCCCGCTGAGATCGTGCATGGCAAAATCCAGACCGGGTACGAGGGCGCCAGGACCATGGATGCGCACGGCTACTACAAGCTGGGTGGCGGTTTAAAGATCAAGCAACGCGCCGACTTTGGGATTCTCGACGGGGCAGTGGTGCTGCGCCTAAAGTGAAGTCGGTTTTGGTTGGCTGGCAAGGGCCAACAGTCCGGCGCCGATCGCTCCGGCGTCCTGTCCCAACTTGGCTGGTACGATTTTGACGAAGTTGCGTGATGCCGGCAGAGTTTTTGCAGCTACCAGTGCGTGAATGTTCTCGAACACTTCGGGAGCGTGCGACAAACCACCCCCGATGGCGATTGTGTCGGGATTGTAGAAAGTGACCAGATTCGCCAGTCCTGTGGACAGGTCATCGAGATAACCGGCGAATGCGCTGCGTGCTTCGGCATGTCCCTGGCGGAATTTGTCCATCACCTGAGCGGCATTCTCGGCGCCGCTGCCGCCGCGTTTCTGATAATGTCGCACCAGCCCCTGAGCCGATGCGTGCATTTCGAAGCAACCGCTTTTGCCGCAAACACAGGGAAAGCCGCTCTCGCCGCCGTGTATGGTGTGATGTCCGAAGTCGCCGGCATCGAATGTGGCACCATCGAAAAGCTTGCCGTCGACAATCAGTGCGCCACCAATGCCGGTGCCAAGGGTGAGGAGCGCGAAGATGCTTGAGTGGCGTCCGCTGCCCAGTCGAGACTCGGCGAGTGCGGCACAGCGACCGTCGTTGCGCATGATCACAGGCAGTTGCAATTGCGTCTCGAAAAGTTTGCCAATCTCGATGCGTCCCCATGGAAAGCTTGGCAAATAGCGTGTACTGCCGTCGCGCGGATCGACGTTGCCGGGGATACCAAGTCCCAGTGCCTGTATTTTGGATGTGCTATCGGGAACAGCTGCGATCACCGACCTGGCAGATTCGAGCATGGCGGCGAAGACTGTATCGAAGTCGTGTTGCACCACCGGGCTGCCGCTGCGCGCCAGGACAGCGCCGCTTTCGTCTACCATCACGGCGGTGATGTGGCTGCCACCAAGATCAATTCCAATCGCCAGTTGCACGGCGCTATTTTAGCACCGGCTGTCTACTTCCGAATGAGATGGATCGGCACGGACTGAATGCCGGCCTTCTCGGCATCTAGCTCCTGCAGTTTCTTACTGATCGCGGCCGCCGCTTCGTCATTGCCCATGCGTTTGAGGCACTCAGCCAGGCGTGACAAAACCAGTCGAAACTGGGGTGTGTTGGGATTGCCTTCCTTCTCGTAATCTTTGCAGGCCGCCCGCAAATCGTCGACTGCTTGCTGGGTGTAATAGACATTCTCGCCCCGGTGGAAATGGGCTTCGCCTGCGGCTGCCATCGCTTGAGCGTGCGGCAATCTGGACGGCAAATCGGCGACCAGTTTTCCGGCCTGTTCGTATGCCGTGGCTGCTGCATCATACTCATTGCTGCGCATGAAATGATGTCCCAGCTCGATGCGATATTTGAATCTCAACAGGGGGTCTACACCTTGAGTTTCTTCCACTGTGTCGATCAAATCTTTGATGGTGTTCTCAGCCTGCTCGAAGTGGTAATGACTGGGTTCACCGATGCCACGAGCATCGAGTTTTTGTGCTTCAGCGACGGCGGTGTCCCAGTGGGCGATACCGCTTTTAGTATCGCCGCTCTCGAAAAGAACTTTGCCTGCCACCACAGTCTTGTGGGTGACCGGCGTGAAGTATTGCGGATTGCACATGATCGCCACGATAAAGGCGACAATGACGCCGACCAGCACCAGTGAGGCGTTGTTCTGACGCTTGGTCTTGTCGGTCAGCACTCTTCTGCCAAGCGGATCGAGTCGCAGCAGGAGGGTGAACATAGTTTTGGTGACGAACGACACGATCAAAAACAAGAGGAGCGCCGCGCGCAAAGGTGGTATCACCCAGAAGAACCAGTACAATGCCGTGCGCATGTGACCGCTGGTTTCTTGCAATTGCAGCGAACTCATGAGCAGCATGTGATAGATGGGGTTACGTGCCTTCAGCGCTTCCACGACGCCTTCGTATGCCCAGTCGGAATTTGGATTGAGCCGCAACGCCTCCTTGAAGTGATCGATGGCTTCATTGATACGTCCGCGCCGCACCGCTACCCAGCCCATATTGCTGTGCGTCATCGAGTCTTCAGGATCGAGTCGCAGGGCAAACTCCAGCGATTCCTCAGCCTCGGCGAATCGATTGAGGCGCACGAGCACCTGGGCTCTGGTGTTGATGCAATTCACATCTTCGGGATCGCTCTGCAGTCCCGCTTCGGCATACTTCAGTGCTTCCTTCCAGTTTTCTTTAACGACCTGCACATCGGCGGCATGCGTCAGGTAAGTCGAGGAAGTCGGGTCGATGCGCAAGGCTTCTTTGATGGTTTTTTCGGCGTCGCCGGTGCGGTTGCACGCCAGTTGCGACAGGCTGAGAATGTAGTAGGGATAAGCAAGTTCCGGAGCAATTTTGATGGCCGCTTCGGCTTCTTTGACTCCCTTGTCTGCCTGTCCCTGCGCGGACAGAGACGCCGCCAGCATCGCGTGTGCCAGCGGTGCGTTGGGATCTTCGGACAGCGCTTTGCGGAATTCAGTTTCAGCTAAGTCGTAGCGACGTTGCTGGTAGAGAAGGCGACCCTTTTCGTAGTGTGCGCTCACTGAATCTTGAGATACTTGAGAATATCGTCGTAGAGCCCGCCTTCATTGGAATACACGGCGTAGTTGCGCGCAGTGGCAAACCAATCGCTGGTCGACGGCTTGACGTTTTTCAACGAACCTTCCAGGTCTTTGGTGGTGATCGGCTTAGGTGTGCCGGTCTTCATGGCCTCGGCGATCTTCTTCTCGACGGTCTGTTCGACGAGCGCCTTCAGGTCCGCTCCCGAAAACTTGTCGGTCTTCTTGCCCATCAATTCGAAATCGATGTTTTCCATCGGTTTGCCTTTCAGCAAAATACGCAAAATGGATGCGCGCGCCGGTGCATCCGGTGGTGGTACAAATATGATGCGGTCGAAGCGTCCCGGTCGTCTGAAAGCTGAGTCGACGTGCCAGGGGGCGTTGGTGGCGGCGAGGATCAACAGACCTTCATTGTCCGTATCAACACCATCCAGTTCGTTCAAGAATTGGTTGATGATGTGCCTGCCGCCTGCCTGCCGCATGTCCGCCCGGCTGGCCGCCAGCGCATCGACTTCGTCGAAGAACACAACGCACGGCTTATTCAGGCGGGCGGTCTCGAAAATCTCGTGCAAGTTGCGTTCGCTGCTGCCGATCCACATATCGAGAACGTGGTGCAGTCCAACTGAAATGAATTTGGCATTGATTTCGCCGGCGGTGGCTTTGGCTAAATAAGTTTTGCCGCAACCCGGCGGACCGTACATCAGGATGCCGCCGCCGATTTTTTGTCCGTAGGCTTTGAAGGTCTCGGCATGAGTGAGTGGATGAATGATCTTCATCTGCACTTGTTCTTTGACTTCGCTCATGCCGCCGACGTCGGCGAATTTGATGTCGCTGAATTCAATCAGGTGCGATTTGTCGTCATCGTCCGCGTCCGGGTCTGCTGCATGGCGTACTTTGCCGTCGATCACCGCAGAGCGTTCGTCGGCGCCGATGCCCAGCTGTTCTGACAGCCCAGCGTCAGCCACCGAGGCGTCTTTTTCGATGCCGTGTTTGTACTGGTCGACGGCTTTTTTGATTTGTCCTTCGTTGAGCAGAAGACGCGCGTACAAAATATGAGTTTTGGCTGGTGCGGCCGGTCGCTTGACGAGATCTTCCACCAGCACGCATGACTTGTCGTACTTGCCGCCCTGGAAACAGGCTTGAGCAAGAGCCAGCATGATTTTGTCATCGTTGGGAGCGCGGGTGAGCGCCGCCGTGTATTCGGCCTCAGCTTCTTCGAACCTTCCGACCGAGAGAAGCGCATCTGCAAGCAGCATGCGCAACGGGACGTTCTCCGGTGAGAGCTTGATGGCCTGGACCAGACCATCGATGGTTTCTTGATTTGAAATAACAGGCTCGCTTTTTTCAGAGGTAGCAGTGAACTGTACCTATTTATGCCACCTGGTTAAAGGAAGAAACGTTTGGCATTTAACAACTTGTACAAAGCCGTGGACTGCGCCTTTTCGGCTACTCGCCCGGAGTCGGCGATGGTGTTCGCGCTGCTGTCAAGGCGACGCCAACTAGCCACACAGAGAGGGCTGGGAAGAGGGCGGCGTTCAATACGATTTGCAGTAGGAGCGAGTCGACCAGGCAGGAAACGGTCTCCAGCACCCCCAGAATACCAACCGAAACGGCTGCCAGGTTGACCCAGCGGGGGTAGAGCGTGCGAGTCGGAATAGCACACAGCAAGGTGGCGACTGTGTAGCCCAGATTTCCGGCTGCGCCACTCATCATGATCAATTGCTTGTAGTAGCTGTCGAAGTGTTGCTCGGCAGATGGAAGTTGCTGCAGTGCAGCTTGAGCTGCATCAGGAAGGAGGGTGACGGCGTAGATCTGTCCATTCAGGTCGAAACCCATGCCGATCAGGCAGGCGAATATGGCCGCCTGCAGCAGTTGTGGAGACTGTACCTCGGTCTTGTGAGCTTGCCTGAAACAAACAATGACAGCAAATATGCTGAGTGATGCGGCGGTCCATGGAAGCCAGGCAGCCAACCACAATGCGCGATGTGAGGCGATAAATTCGATGCGACTGTGCACATCCGGGTTGACCGCCAGCCCGTTGCGCAAGATCAGTGCCATTGTGCCGTTGGCGATCAAATGAATCGCGAAGCCAACCCAGGCAGCGATCGAAAGTCTGCTTCGCCAGGTCATCTGGAAGTTTCCCCACAGTCTTCAACCGTCAGGCGGTAGCTGCGTTTGGCGCATTCAGCGACCAGTTGCTCGGCGCTCAACCAGGTATTGTAGGGCACTGGCCCGGCAAATGTCAGGGCGGCATCCTGATTGCCGTTCACCAGTTGCGATACCATCGCCACCGCCGGCATGACGGGAATGTTTTGACCGGTCGTGTCGGCTATCAAACAATGACGCACCCCCAGGCGACGACCGTCTTTTTTGCCGTGCACCTCGACGCCCACGGCACCGCTATCGGTGCCGAGAAACCCGAACGTGGACATGCCGAATTGGAGGGTATCTTGGAAAGGTAGCCACGATTTGACGATGCCTATTTTGGAGAGTTGCGTTAGCATCGAGAGACCATGGTTGAAGAGATCGACTTCGGCGCCGGCACGAAACTCCACAGTTTGCGCTGAGAAGATTTGCGGTAAGAGAAAGTGATCCGGAACATCAATGAGATAGCCGGCGCGCGCCCCGACCGGTTGCGGAAAACGGAATATGCGGCGGTGCGACCAGCCCTGGACGTTCTGCCACCTACCGCCTTGCATGACATCGAAGCGGCGGTCCAGTGAACTGAGCAACGATGCCACCGTGCCTGGTGCACGCGGCGATCGGTTGCCCGGTGCGATCTGGATGTGAATTTCATCGATGGTGTGAAAACGCTCGCGTACCGTTTCTACAAGCACAGCCGACAAAGCCGGCACCGTCGACCATCCGGAGCAGACAGCCGACCGCGGCGTGCACTGTGACGTCAGGGCAAGGGCGGTGGAGACGAATGGGCGGTCATCCGCCATGTCTATATAATGGACGCCGCGAGCCAGACATGCTTCCAGCAGAAAGTGAGGAATCGCCTGAAAGGGGCCGGCAGCGCACACAGCTATATCGATTTCGTCAAGCGCTGCAGATACCGAGTCCTGGCGATCCAGATGCAACTCGACCACCGAGAGACGCGAGTCGTGCTTTGAGTGAGTTTCGTGCAGGGAGCGCAGCGCATTCAAATTGCGACCAGCCAGCACCACTCGACAGGCGGTGAAGGCAAGCAGTTCATCGACCATTATGCGGCCGAAGTAGCCGGCGGCACCGGCTACCAGAACCTTTGCCGAGGTGGGTGCCACCATCGCCGGTTTATTGGAACTGTCCGATGTTGTTGTAGTTGCCGTAATTGGAGACGGCAGGCATGGGCGCCTTAACCCACATTACCGTGTTGTGGTTGCCCGGTGTGTCGATGCCGCTGGCGCGTTCGACCTGGACATTGTTGTGGTTGCCGGTGATGGACAGTTGTTTGCAGTGACCTGTGAGCACCAGGTTGCAGTGATTGGAGGATATGGAAACAATCGAGTTATTGCAGAAAAAGGTGCCCGAATGGTGATCGTCGGTAATCGCCCAGATCGGCGGGGTCGGTTGCGCATTGCCTGTGTTGACGATGGTTTCGGTCGTGGAGGTATTGGTGGTGACACTGGTGCGTGCGCCGCCGCCACCACTTCCGCCACCGGAAAGATTGACTCCCATGGCGACGGCCAGCGATTGCACGCGCGCGATGTTCGAGCCGGTGCCGGTATGACCGAGATTGTCCATCTCCAATTTTTGGATGCGTTGAATGATCGGAGCGCTTTCGTTTGCTTTGCCGTACGCCGACATCTCCAGCTTGGCGAGAGCGCTCTTCAAATTGAAGCCCGTGGCAGTGGTGGTTGTGGTGCGCACGCTGGTTCCGCCACTGCCGACCCGCGTCGTCGTCACCGTCGTCGACTTGACCTTGGAGGGCGGCGTCGAGTTGACTTTGATGCCCCCAGGCGTAATCTGAACGTTGGAATGCTTGCCGGTGTTGGAGTGGACATTGATGCCGCCCGGTCCGATCTGAACCGTGCTGCCGTCCTCGCCCTGAATATTTAGTTGGGCCATGGCAGTGGGAATTGAGATAAGCGCTGTAGCGCAGAGAATGGAAACCGCCAACTGTTTCATAGCAAAACAACTCCGTACAACTTCGAATTCGCCCATTTTAAGCCAGTCGGCGAAATACTGCCAGAACGGAAAGACTTGACAAGCTGCGTCTAACGAGCGCTCATCCGCAGCCTGAGCGCAACCGTCAAAATAATCAGCCCCACATAGAAGAGCTGGGTAATTGGGGGAAACCATGGATGTTTGGTGCCGGTGGCGTAGGCATAATCAGCCAGGTCGCAGGCCAGCGTCCCCGCGATAATGCAGCCGATCACCAGAGGAACCTGGTCCCTGGGTGCCGTGTGAGCCAGTTTGTTGAGCAGGAGAGCCGAGAGACCGATACCCAGTAGCGCCGCTACCAGCAAGTACTGGCTTATTCAAGTCATGCAGACGGAGATGATGTTCAAAAACTTGATCATCATGAAGCTGATGAAGGTGGTGGCGAGTGCCAGAGTCATTTTGGGCGACAGAGGCTTGGGCATAGGGTTCTGTTTCTTAAAGGCCTTTTCGCAGAACTGACAGCGCAGCGAATCTTTGCTGACCGTCATACACTCTTCGCAGATGTTTCTGCCGCAAACGAAGCATTTGATTTTCGTAGTTGAACACTGGTGCATGCTTGTCATTATAGCCAATCTCAGTCGATGGCGCGGGTCATTGTCCACAACCCGTAGGAATTGAAGCGAGCATTGCCATGCTCGGTGAAGCGTCCGCACTCGCGCAATTCAAATTCGTACTTGCCGCCGGTGACAGCCGATTCGAAAGTAATCGGATCTTTTTCTTCCCAGGTTTCATTGATCAACTGGAAGACGAGAAACTCGCAGAGCACGTCCACTGCCACATCGAATTTCATAATCGAGTAGGGAATCTCGACATCGGCATAACCGAGAGCATGCATGCCGGCTGAAAACAACTCGCTGCCGGAGTTGTACAGTTTTGCAAAGGCGTTGGGCAGGTTGTCGCTGGAGGTATCCGCGCACAGTGCCTGTACTTCTTCGTGGGTATGCACGGCATTGGAGTTGCGCATTAAAACAGCCGGTGCGCTGAGAGCACGCATGAGCGGTTCCAGCATCGACAGAGTTTGTGTTGCCAGATCGATCTGCCCGGCGGTGCCCTGAGCGATGTCCCAATTTGGTGCGCTGATGTGCACGAAAGTGTTGTGGGACGTGATCGCGTCTGCCACATCGGATGAGACGTGTCCTTCGGAGATCTCGACCATGAGCGCACCCCAATCGGCGTTGCGCTCGAAGACTTCGATGTCGTACACGACTGTGCCTTCGGTGGACATCAAGGTCTCGCCGTCGGTGGATAGCTCAGGGCGGTTGCTGATGCGCACAATAACATCGGCCAGATCTTCCAGAGCCGTCGGGATTAAGATCGAGATTGTCTCTCTGACCGGCGGACCTTGCGAATCACTGGCGGCACCTTCATACCGGTTGCGCGCCTGCTCGATTGTCTGCGTCCACACGTCTGTCTGATCGTCTTCGCCGTTTTTCGCATAGATTTCTTCAGCCCGGTTAAGGTCTAGCAGCGCCGCCTTGATGTTGCCGGTATTGAAATTGGCTTCGGCGCGCTGAACATATCCATCTATGCTGGGATTTAGGCTGATGGACACGCTCAACTCTTTGAGCGCCTGTTTGAAATCGCCTCGTGCCAGTGCTTCTTTGCCCTGGGTCAGCCGCTGAGTTGCCATTTCGGAAGTCAAACCGTTCAACCTCGACACAGGTTACCAAGTATAACCGCTTGGCGTCTCGCGTCCTTAAACGCGCATGGTGAGAGCGATACGCTTACGGTCGAGGTCGACACTCACCACTTTTACCTTGACCTTCTGGTGGACCTTCACTACTTCGTGCGGATCTTTGACGAAACGATCGGCGAGTTGACTGATATGCACCAGACCATCCTGGTGAACGCCGACATCGACGAAGGCACCAAAAGCGGTGACGTTGGTGACCACACCTTCCAGCGACATGCCGACTTTCAAGTCTTCCGGTTTGGTTATACCGTCAGCGAATTTCACCGGATTGAGCGGCTCGCGCGGGTCGCGTCCAGGTTTGGCTATTTCCTGGACTATGTCGTTGAGAGTGGGCAATCCCACTTTGTCGGACACGTATTTTTTGAGATCGATGCGCTGACGCAGCTGGTCGTCACCTAACAGGTCTTTCACTGAACGACCAAGGTCCTTAGCGATTTGATTGACTATGTGATAGCTTTCAGGATGCACCGCACTGTTGTCCAGTGGATTGTCGGCGTCGTGTATGCGCAAGAAGCCGGCTGCCTGCTCGAACGCCTTGGCACCGAGGCGCGGCACTTTCTTGAGAGCGTCGCGGGAGCGGAACGCGCCGTTTTCATCGCGAAACTTGACGATGCCGGCAGCCAGTTGCGGACCCAGTCCCGAAACGTAGGTAAGCAACTGCTTGCTGGCGGTGTTGAGTTCGACGCCTACCGTATTGACACAACTGACGACGACGTCATCGAGGCTGCGTTTCAGGGCTGACTGATCGACGTCGTGCTGGTATTGACCGACGCCGATCGACTTGGGGTCGATTTTCACCAGTTCTGCCAGGGGATCTATAAGACGCCTGCCAATTGATACAGCACCGCGCACGGTGACATCATGATCGGGAAACTCATCGCGAGCTACTTCGGAGGCCGAATAGATCGAAGCACCGCTCTCGTTAACCATGACTACGAGAGGCTTGCCCGGCAGCTTACCGGCCTTGATCAGGTCGCGCACAAAAGTCTCTGCTTCCCGTCCGCCGGTGCCGTTGCCGACTGCAATGGCTTCAACCTTGTACTGTTCGCACCATTTTGCCAGCTTATTGGCAGCATCGGTGGTGGATGAGCCGAGCAGGTGGATGACGTCGTGCGCCAGAAGCGCACCCTGTTCGTTCAGACAAACTATTTTGCAACCGGTGCGCAATCCCGGATCAAGCCCGAGCACGCGCTTGCGGCCCAGAGGTGGTGAGAGCAACAGCTCCCTGAGGTTGCTCGTGAATACTTTGATCGCTTCTGAGTCGGCGCGTTTTTTAAGCACGTCGCGCATTTCTGTTTCCATCGACGGCGCCAGCAATCTTTTGTAGCAATCGTCGATAGCCAGGCGAATCTGATCGGCGGCTTTGCCCTGTTTCGTCAAGTAGCGTCGGTGCAAGCGGTTCAAAGCTTCTTCAGCGGGCGGCGAAATTTCTACTTTCAAGAAGCCTTCGTTCTCACCACGCAAAATAGCCAGGACGCGGTGTGAAGGCGCTGCTTTGATCGGCTCGACCCAATCAAAGTAGTCGCTGAATTTGGCGCCCTCCTGCTCTTTGCCCTTTGCCACCACTGAGTCGATGGAGCTTTGCTGCTCCCAGTATGTGCGCATCTGACCGCGAGTGGCTGCATCTTCGTTGACCAGTTCGGCGATGATGTCCCGGGCACCGGCGAGGGCATCCTCCGCCGTCTCCACACCCTTGTCGCCGTCGACGAAAGCGGCGGCATCGGCGGCGGGATCTTTGCTTTCGAATGAGAAGATCTTTTGTGCCAGCGGTTCCAATCCTTTTTCGCGGGCAGCCATGGCGCGAGTTCTGCGCTTGGGACGAAACGGCAAATAAACGTCTTCCAGGTCGGTCAGTGTTTTGCAACCGGCAACTTGCTTTTCCAATTCCGGTGTCAGAAGCGAACGCTCTTGCAGCGATTTGATGATGCTGGCGCGTCGCTTATCAAGTTCTTCCAGCTCTTCCAGGCGATCGCGAATGGCGGCAATCGCCACCTCATCAAGAGATCCGGTCGCCTCTTTGCGATAGCGCGAGATAAAGGGAACGGTCGCCCCTTCTGAAAGCAACGACGCGGTTGCCCTGACTTGCGCGATATTCAGCTTTAGTTCGTCGGCTACGCGACCGACGTTATCATTTACCATGGCTGAGATTTTAACCTATGTGAGAGACTATCGCGTTATGGCAACCAACCGGCGCTTTGACATAGTCGAACTGAGCGAGCCCGAGTTGACGGCGATGATTCAGCCGGTCTTCGCGGGGCAGCGTGTTGAGTCTGCCGAGCTTTTGACGGGCGGGGTGATCAACACCAATTACAAAGTGACAGTTTCCGCCAAGCCGACGCCATATGTCGTACGGGTTTATGCTCGTGACGCGGATGCCGTGGAGCGCGAGGCCAAGATTACCGATTTGATCGCCGACACTGTGCCGGTGGCGCGCACCTTATATCGGGGAACGAGAGCGCATACATCTGATGCCGCACAGGGCGCGGGCAGCTATGCGATTGTTGAATGGCGACAGGGCGTGGTATTACAAACGGTGCTCGATGCCGGCGACACGGCGGGCATCGAAGATGCCTTCGAACACGCTGGATCTGTACTTGCCGCGATCAGCAAATACAAATTTGCTACCACTGGTTTCTTCAACAAAGAACTGCATGTTGCGCATGCCTTTGGCGACGACCCCAGCGCTTATATGAAACAATGCCTGAGCAAGCCGGAAGTCCGCGAGCGTCTGGGCGACGAACTGTTCGAGGCGACCAGGAGGTTCGTAGAGCTGAAGGGCTTGCAGCTCTCAGCCGCGGGCGGCATGCCATGCCTTGTGCACGGTGATTACAATCCGCGCAATCTTCTAGTGTCACAGAAGAATTGTAGTGGTGGCAAAAACTGGTGCGTCTCCGCGGTGCTCGATTGGGAATTTGCTCACGCCGGCACCGTGCTGTTCGACATTGGCAACATGCTGCGCACTCAGCACAAGTATCCTCAGTTGCAGTCACGATTCATCAGCGGCTTCACGGAAGCTGGTGGAGAACTGCATCCTGACTGGCAGCAGCTCAGTCGATTTATTGATCTGAACAATCTGCTTGAGTTTCTCACTGGTGATGATCGCAGCTGGGTCTATGACGAAGTGAGAGCTGGCATCAGTCGCACCATTACCAGGGAATAGGCTGGCGATGTTCGGGAAGCTTACCCTGGCGCAGGCGCATGTTGCAGTATGCCGAACCTGTTGTGTCATCGCTCAATCTGGATAGTCCCAGAGCTGCAATAATCGCTGCAGCCATGGCGGAGATCATCAGCAAGATGCCGGTGGCCACCGCGTCACGACCGACCATCTCATTGCCGGTGAACGCGAAGAAAATGCCAACTACCATTAGCCCGACAAGAAGCTGTTTCCTGTAACAGGTTGCAATTGAACTCAGGTTCATGAGAGGTTTCCTCGCAGAAGTGTAATCAACGCCCTTTGCTGCGCGTCTCGTTTGAGATATGCGGAACCGCTTTGGACACACCCATTGTCTGAGGCGGTTCTACCCCAGTCTTACAGCATGCAAGGTCAACAATACTGTTGACTCCTTAATGCTCAGTGCCCTTGTCACCATGTTCCTTCACATACTGGATGGTCACCTGTCCCAGCGCGGTCAACTGACGCGAGGCATCAGCGATTTCCACACCCAGTTCGCGGAGTTTTTGCTGATCGATCGACTGACCGATCAAGGTCGCCCCTTGCATCACCTGTTCAAGCCCTGATGCGATGTTTGCGAAGTTGGTGGCATCGATGGTTTCCTTTGCTTTGATAGCGCACTTGCCGATGATCTCAATTATCTGGTCGACATCCTTGCGACCATCCTGGTCGAGGTCCAGCTGTTTCAGTTTTTCGAATCGCTCTTGCAGGTATTCGGTAAAACTATCGACTGCGACTTCCGTTAGCTTTCTTTTGAACACAGGTGATTCCTCCAACCTATTTATTAGATAGCGACAGTAATTAGATAGCGACAGGTTGGAAGTTTACAGGGCGGAGAGGGCAAAAAAGTGCCAAGCTCAGCAGGAACATGTGACCAGACCTGTCGTCAACTGGTCCTAGACGAGTTGTAAGCTCGGTCCCCGGGCGTCCACCCTGGGTATATCCCCCCATGTTATGTTGAAGCTGTGACCCGATTGCGGTTCACGGAGGTTATCGATGACCGACATCCCCGGCCGATTGCGCCTTTGGCTGCTTTTTGCAGTGTCTCCGGTCCTGGCCCTGCTGGTCCTTTTTAGCGTCCCGTCGCTTTCTTCGGCAGATGACGGCAGCAAAATGCTGCAGGGCAGTGCCAGCGTGTCGGTTAAGTCCAAAACCCGGCTGTCACGCCAGGTCCAAGAACAGGAGGAAGAAACTCCTGCGCCGGTAACCACCACCAGCTTGATCATCCAGAACCCCCAGACTGACTGGACCACGCCCACCCGCCCGTTCTGGATCCCCGGTCGCGTCTATACGACTGACGGCATGGTCATGGAGACTTTCAAAATCTCTCCCTGGTCTGGGAGAAAGAAAGCCTGGCGTCCCCCGCTGTCCGGCTATAACAACATGAAACTGCACCGGGGACTGATGTCGCACTGGCGCTCAGGTTGGGATGAAGCCTATGTCAACGTGGTTCCGTTTGGACCGGCGGGTAACTTCTACTTCTTCCACGCTTCGCCGGACGGACCGCGAGGCTACATGGAATACATCGGCGAGGGCACCAACGGATTGCCCAATTACAGGTACTGGTTCGCGTCAGCCGGACCGCAATAAATAGGGTATGCTTTCTCGCTAACTTCTTGTGAGTGCGAGGAATCGACATGCCGGCAGGCTCAGACACCGTAGTTATCAAAGGCGCCACTCTCATCGATGGTACCGGTGGCGAACCGCAGAAGTCTCGCAATTTGAAAATCGCCGCTGGCAAAATTCAGGCGGTGATGTCTGACGACGAGGTGAATGGTGGCGCATCTGGTGTGCTGGATGCAACAGGCTGGTATGTCATGCCCGGCTTGATCGACTGCCATGTGCACCTGGCGCTGGACGGCAATCCTACTGGTGACTTGCGTGGACCGCATGCGTGGACGACGCTGCAGATGCTCAAGCATGCGCAGGACAGTCTCAAGTCGGGATTCACCACACTGCGCGATGTCGGTGGGCGACACCATTTGGAATTTTCAGTTCGCAACGCAATCGAGCAGGGACTCTGGGCGGGACCGCGTCTGGCTCTGGGCGGCAAACTGCTGTCTATAACGTCAACGGGCACCGAGTTTTTCGATGGTATGTACCGCGAAGCAGATGGACTGGACGAAGTTCGCAAGGCGGCGCGCGAACAAATTGCCGCCGGTGCGGATCATATTAAGGTCATGTCCACCGGTGCCGTGATGACACCAGGTGAGGAACCACTCTCCACCCAATACAACGTCGATGAGATGCGGGTGGTGGTGGAAGAGGCTGCGAAGTGCGGCAAGTATGTGGCGGCGCATGCGCATGCCGTGCAGGGGATTCGCAATGCGGTCGAGGCAGGAGTGCGGACCATCGAGCATGGCACCTTCTTGCAGGAAGACGAACGGTTGATGGCGACAATGGCGGAGAAACAGATTTTTCTGGTGCCGACGCTGAAAGTGTTTCATGACATGACCGGCGATGAGAAAACCGGCATTCCAGACTGGATGAAGGACAAAGCTAAACGGCTGATAGCCACACACCGCAAGAGCATCGAGCAAGCCATCAAACATGGTGTACCGATAGCGATGGGTACCGATGCCTGCACTCCCTACAACTATCACGGCGATAACGCGAAAGAACTCGAGCTGATGCGTGACTGCGGCATGTCGGCGATGGCGGCAATTGTTGCATCAACACGCGACGCAGCGCGCGCCATCGGCTGGGGAGCGTGGCTCGGAACGCTGGAAGTCGGCAAGGCGGCCGACCTGATTGTGTTGAAGAAAAATCCCCTGGAGGATTTGCGAAACATCAAGCGAGAAAATATCGCCTTTGTGATGAAAGGGGGCGAAGTGGTGGCACGACCTTGCGAGTGCGCCGACTCGGTTCCGCAGTCGATATTGTCCGGTGCCTGGACGTGTTGCGGGGTGCCGTCATAGTGGCGCGTCATGTCGTATCGATGGGTGGGGGCGGCTTCTCCGACGCAGGAGAGGTAACTGGATTGGAACGCTATGTTCTCGACCTGACCGGCAAGGTGAAACCAAAAGTGTGTTTCGTTGCCACCGCCAGTGGGGACGCAGAGGGCTACATCTGGAAATTTTACGACGCGTTCGAGCGAGCGGGGTTGCCCGCGGCGCACCTGGGATTGTTCAACCGCGGCGAAGACGCCGAGATTGAAGAAACGATACTGTCCAGCGACGTGATTCTTGTCGGTGGCGGCAACACCGCCAACCTGCTGGCTATCTGGAACTTGCACGGCGTCACGCCTTTGCTTAAGAGGGCTTACGGTAGCGGCACGGTCATGGCGGGCGTCAGCGCCGGGGGCTTGTGTTGGTTCCAATCCGGGCTGACCGATTCATTCGGCCCTTCGCTCAGGTTTCTCTCCAATGGACTTGGACTTTTGCCCGGCGCGTTCTGTCCGCACCTGGACAGCGAAGAAGCTCGGCGCCGACGGTATCTTGAAGAATTAGTCAAGCACCGCATCAACGGATTCGGAGCCGACGACAACGCGGCGGTTCACTTCGCCGACGAATCGTTCCATAAGGCAATCGCGTTTCTCGGCAAGCAAGCCTACCGCTTCCGCATCGAGGGCGACACCCTGCACGAAGAAGAGCTGTCAGCCGATGTGCTGCTTAATTAAGTTGGCGAGGTCGCCGGCTTCGCGTTCGATGGTCGCTTTGTCGGGACCTTCCATCATGACGCGGGCGAGGTTCTCGGTGCCGGAGTAACGGACGAGCAGGCGTCCCTTTTCGGCGAATTGCCTTTCGATGGCGTCGATCGCGTCCTTGATGGGAGGTATGGTCTCCAGCGGTGGTTTGCTCGATACGCGAACGTTGACGATCACCTGCGGATAGCGAGTGAAGCTCTTGGTCAACTCGGACATGCTCTTTCCAGACTCGGTGATCACGCGCAGGATTTCCAGTGCGGTGATTATCCCATCGCCTGCCAGGCTGATTTCCGGGAAGATGATGTGACCTGACTGTTCCCCGCCGATGCTACCGCCACCGTTGAGCAGTTCTTCCAACACATACTTGTCGCCGACTGGAGTGCGCGTCAGCTTGATGTTTCTTTCCGTGAGCGCCAGCTCCAGTCCGATGTTGCTCATCACTGTAGCCACCACTCGCCGACCGGCCAGTTTGTTGTGCGAGTCGAGGTATTCGGCCATCACGAAGAGCACCTGGTCGCCGTCGATCAAGTTGCCTTGCGCATCGACGAGCAGCAGGCGGTCGGCGTCGCCGTCGAATGCAAGACCCAGATCAGCTTTGTGCTCGACGACTGCTTTCTGCAAATGTTTGGGATGCAGGGAGCCGCATTCGAGATTGATGTTGCGTCCATTCGGCTCTACGTTGATAGCATGGATAGTGGCACCCAGTTTTTTCAACAATTTGGGCGCCAGCTCGTATGAGGCACCATTAGCGCAGTCGACCACCAGAGTCAGTTTGCTCAAATCCAGGCCGGCTGCGATTTCTTCATGAAGAAACGCCAGGTACTTTTCCTTCAAGTCGGGATCGCGCGCACATCCTGCTGCGTCGGTGACTTGAGGAAACTGGCTGGCGTCTGCTTTCAGATCTCGCTCGATGGCCTGTTCGGTGGCATCGTCCAGTTTTCGTCCGGAGGCATCGAATACTTTGATGCCGTTGTCTTCATAAGGGTTGTGAGAGGCGGAGACGACGACGCCGGCATCGGCTTTCAATGCACGGGTGAGAAATGCGACGCCGGGAGTGGTGATGACGCCGGAGGACAAGACTTGCGCGCCTGCGGTGCCGGCGCCGCGGGCTATGGCCGCCTCGATCCACTCGCCTGACTCGCGGGTGTCGCCGCCGATGACGATCTGGGGAGCCCGGTTAAGCTTCGCTTTAAGTTGGATAGCCAATGAATAGCCGATGCGCTCTATTGTCGGCTGGTCCAGCGGAAACACTCCTGCCTTGCCGCGAATGCCGTCTGTCCCGAAAAACTCGCCCATGAACTTAATTGCGCCCCATAACAACCTGCAAATGCCCCGTCCGAAGCCGGAGCTAAGCCGTATTCTAACAAGTTGACAAGTTATTCGCGGGTGGGCGCAGGCTAGAGGTTTCTCAGACCAGAGCCTTGCGCAGCTTGGGATCGCGCAGCTTCCAGATGGCTGAATCGGTCAGAAAGTGATGCAGGTTGATGACACAGAACACGGTGGCGAAGCACAGGGTGTAGTCGAAACCGAATTCCTGCAACAATCGCGGCAGCCCCACATATAGAAATATGGCGCCCAGGAGAAGAAACCCCATATAGCGCATGCCGGAACTCTGCTGCAGAAGTTTGAACAAGTCTCCAGCGGGCAGCCCATCGGCTTGCTTGTGCTCTTTCAGATAATGGGCGCCGGCGATGACCACGTACTGGCTGCCGTGAAACAGCGCGGGAACGTAGAGCCACAAAAAACCGGATGCCTCTTTTCCAACTGTGAATATCAAAACGCCGGTCGCCAGCATCAGCATCGCTGGTAGTGGCATCAGTTGACGTTCGACGATCAGTTTTCGTGTGACCATCACCACCAGCGCCAGCACACTGATCTCCAGAGAAATGGTGGCACAGGCGAACACCCACGGTGGCAGTTGGAGAATGCGGGGAATCTCCAGCGCGAGAAATCCGTTGGCGGACCACTCGTGGAAGGTCAGCTGGCGCACGATGGCGAAAGCGGCTGTCGCGTTCATAAGCAGCCAGATGACGCGCTTTTCCAGGTCTTTCAGTTTGTAGTTGTTCTTAAAACAATAGAGCAGCACCATCCCATAGGTTTGGGCGGTGAAGTGTTGCACGACCCAGATCAGATAGATCTTAGCCAGGTAAGGCGTCATACCCTTGACGAACAGCGCAGTCATGCCCAGGGCGGCGAAACCAAGGGCCGCCCAGTGCGTGTATTTGCTGTACTGACGCCTGGTTTCCGGTGTGCGGTAGGCGCGGACCAGGGTGGCGACGGTGTGTGTCTCGCTGAAGCAGTGGGTGAGGATTATGCCGAAGACGACCATCATCTGGGTGAGCGCCACGTTCTTTGTGGGCGCAATCAGAAAATAGTGCACCGCGAAAACTGCCCAAACCAATCCGCCGCAACATAAGAGCATGTCGATGGCGGGGTGCAGAATCCAACCGTATGGTTTGGATCCGGATCTAGATTCTGCACCGACCGCCGTCTCGGCGTTGCCGGCTGATCCCAGTGGGGAGTCGGCTGAGCCAAGAGCTATCGACTGTGACATACCAGCTCTGCCCTTTCTGATTTGTCTTCGGATGAAGTGCTTTCGAACGCTCGATCGAGTGCCACTATGAAATGAGCCATTTCTTCCGGTGTCGGATCCGGTCTGTTGTACCAGCTGGGTTCCGCCACGGTCGTGGTTGCCACCACGGGCAGGGACTCGGATACTGTGATTGCGTTTGCGGAAACCGGCGTACGGCGGGCAACTCTGCGCACCGCATTTTCGGAGGCACTGCACCCGCCTTTGCTGGAAGCCGTGTTTTTCATGTCGTCATTACTGGCGCCGAACAACTTAGTCTGCACTAGGACCTGGCGACCGGAAATGCACATGACGAATTCCGTCCAGAAGCGACGGCTCATCCAGAGGCTAATTGCGACCCCAGCCAATGTCATCAACGAAGGCCCATAGACGAGAGCCGAGGCCATTAAGCAGCACGTGTTGAAGTGGAACAGCAGCTTCATGCTGTTTTTCAGTGACTTGACGGTCTTGCTGCGCGCTGGTTCAGGTAGCATTCTGATCGCCAGCGCGAAGAACGTAACACCGGCGAGCAGACCAACCATCGTCGGCATGGTGAAGAAGTTAGGCGCAGACTGAGCGGCGCTGTTAATCACGGTTGCTTCAATAAAAGATGGATCTCCAATTCCGCACCCGACTCGAACAATTGTTGCTTCGCTCATGTTTTGCGAAGAAACGGTCGTCAGCGCATTTTGTGCATGCGCGGCGATGTCCGAGCTTCCAGACAGAAGCGCAGCACAAAGTGCGCTCCCTGAGAGCTTCGTGAACTTATTCATGCGTAGTTCCTCTTATGAGGCGGCGGCAGGAATTCCTGCCACATTTGTAGTAAGTGCCTTCATGTTAGGGGGAAACTCAGCGGTTTTCCTATGGGGAAAATCCTGGATCGCGTGGCAAGTCTCCGAGAACTCGGGCAAGTTCTTCGATACTGGTTGGTGGCGTTTCTTCCAGATACCTACATATGGCGTTGACCAGGCTGGAGAATCGATCTGGATCCATTGCCGAGAGTTGCGACTTATTCAGCATGCGAATCGCTGTCAGTTCATCGGCGGACTCTGTGTCAGCGTGTATCAACAAGTAGTCTTTGCCGCCGATGTTGACGTTGTAGCGTACTAAAAACGATCCCGTCGCCAGCGACTCCATGTCTTGCAACTCCAGTTCGACACCGCGGTCTGTCAGCCTGCGCGCCATGATGGCAATCACCTTGCCGCCTTTGATCGGGCGACCTTGCAATTCCAGCTGCCACTTCAGTTGGGGCATGATGGCGGCGCGGCGCGGACTAAACTTGCAGAGCCGCGCTCAACTTGGCACCATCAGCTTCTTTGATCTGGATGGTGACAAGTTCTTCTTCGCTGATGCGATCCAATTCTTTTTGCAAGTCCGGTTTGCGTATCGCAGAAGGCACAGCCAGGGTGGCTTGCATTTTGAACAGCGGCGTGCCGGTCTCCGGTGCGTGCACCACTTCTGTCTCCATGCTCTGAATGTTGATGGAGCGGTCGCGCAACAATTGCGCCACTTTGTAAACGATACCTTCGTGATCGGCGCCTTCCAGCGTAATGTGATACCACGAGTGACCGGCGAAACGATCCGAGATGGCCGGTTTGGTGCTTTTAGTGGTGACGGTGATGCCTTCTTTCTGGAGGGCGCTCAAATCCTTATTGAGGGCATCCAGTTTGGCGGCGTCAGCGGAAATCAATACGATGGCGGCGAACTCTCCGCCGAGGATAGCCATGCGGCTTTCTTCGAGATTGGATTCGTGCTTGACGAGCACTTCAGTCAGTCGGGCGACGATACCGGGGCGGTCTTCACCGACAACGGTGAGTAAATATTTGCTCTGCACTTGCTGGCATCCTGCTTGGCTGGGGGGACCTATTTTAGCAACATTATCAACCGTGGGTGATGCACTGGTCGAAGGTGTCGCCACCGAGATCCACTTTGATTTGTTCTTTGTCTACGTGCACGGCTTCCAGTTTCGACTTCAGCAAAAGAAACGAACCGGAGATGGTGCGATCGCCATCAAAGGTCATGGAGAAACCGTCGTTGAATACCGCGTAGGAACCGGTGATTTCGCGGGGAAGTGAGATCTTCATGCCGACGGTGGAGACCACCATCGGTTCGGCGCTGTTGTGGAACTTGCCACCATCAGCGGTGGGGCTGAAGATAATGTCGCCGCGCCTTCCCAGGGTGGCAAAATCATTTTCGGAAAGTGGGAAGCCGAACAAGTGCGACATTTCCGATAGCGGTGCGCCACCGCCGCCGTTTTTATGCAACCTGTGTACGGTGTCGATCGCGTGCAATGCAATCGAATGCAGTGCATCATTGCGATAGCACTGAGGCATATGGACTCCTTGCTGCCGAGACTCTATGCAGCTGATCATACAGCCTTGACAGCTTCAAATCAGGCTGTGATTGGTCGCGCCGGCGATAATGTAGCTCATGTATGACAACGTAGCCGAATTAAGAGAATTGGGATATGTTGATTAATAGGGATACTTGTGCGAACTTGGAGAGTGAAACCGGCTGGCTCTTCCGGCATTGAGGACAAGTCTTAAAAGTGCATACCGCGAAGGTTTCTAAGCTGATGCTGGCGCTGACGGCGCTGGTATTGCTTGCGCTGCCTTTTGCACAGCCGTCCCGGGCGCAAGACGATGTCACACCTTTGATGAGCAATCTGGTTCAGGGTGATGAGGAAGCCGGCGGACAGAGCAATTACTATAGCTTCGTGGCGGGACCCGGCGACTTTACCGTGACAGGCAGTGGTGCTACAAATTCGGAGTCGTCCACCCTCAACGTCGTCGTCCGCGATTCCGAGGATATTGAACTGTGCAACATGGTGGTGCCCGCATCGGCGGGAGCCCGTCCCGTGACCTGCAAGCCGATTCACCTGAAGCGGCAAATGCCGCTTACCATGCAAGTTTTGTTCGGCGAGCGGGTTGGGGTGCACATCCGCTATCAGATCAGGCTCAGCGGTGCCGTTGGCATGCAAGGAGCTGCCCAGCCGCCCCAGATGCCGAAGGTGGCTACGGCGCCCGACTTCGAGAGGGAGATTGCCGTTTCTCCGCCTCCGTCAGTGCCGGTGACCACCAGAGCGGCAACCACCGTGGCGGTAATGCCGCCCCCGGCCGCCAAAGAACTCAGCATTGCGCCGACCGACGCCGCAGATATTATCAACACTCCCGTAACAGACAAGTGGGCGCTGATCGTTGGTGTCAGCCAGTTTCAGAAACCGGAACTCAATCTCAAATATCCGGCAAAGGACGCCACGGATCTTTATGATTACCTGACCAAGGAAGCCAATTTCGCACCAGATCATGTGAGGCTCCTGCTCAACGAAAAGGCTACCAAGCAAAACGTGATTCGCGAGCTGGGCGATAACTTTTTGCCTCGCTTGGCTCGACCGGATGACCTGGTTGTGATTTTCATATCCAGCCACGGCAGCCCGTCGCAGGCTGATCTTGAGGGTCTCAATTATTTAGTGCTGTACAACACCGATCCAAAGAGCCTTTATTCAACCGGGCTTTCCCTCGATGAACTGTCATCGGCAATCAAGCATCGCATCAAAGCCAAGCGCGTGGTGCTGATCGTAGATGCCTGTCACAGTGCGGCGATGGACATCGCGTCCAAGGGAATAACGCGCCAGGGAAATGTCGACAGCAAAGCACTGTTGGCCGGCACCGGACAACTGGTTATTTGTTCGAGCTCACCCAGTGAGGTGTCGTGGGAATCGGAGCGCTACAAAAATGGTGTGTTCACGCGTCAGCTGATTGAAGCGCTGCGGGTGAACTCCGGCAAGGTGCCCCTCAAACAGGCTTTCGAAAAACTGAAGAAGTCGGTTGTGGAAGAAGTTCTCTACGATCGCAAAGAGCTGCAAACTCCCGTGTTCAGCAGCAAGTGGAGCGGTGATGAACTGATTCTATCCACGCCGCCGACCAGCCCTCGTAACGTTCCTGAAGACATCGATCACTAGTTCACTAGTTTTTCGCTTGCGTTTTCTTTGCCAGCCGACGCCATTCCGCCTTTTTAAGTCTGGCAGCCTTTTGCAGTACCTGCATGCGCTGCACGTACATGTCGGTGGCTTTGTCGGCATCGTCCGCGGCCGAAAGTCCGCGCGCAATCTCATCGAGATCGGCGGTCTTTGGCGTCACTTTGAAGGGCTTGCCGACTACGGCGCTGGCACCATAATTCTGGTGCCCGAACAGATTGCGAAACTTCTTCAGTCCAAGCCCCTGGACCATCTTCTGGAAGAGCGTTGCATCTTTGGGATCGACTCGGTAATAGAGACCGATGGGCACGATCCAGATCGGCTCTTTGCGCTTGCGGGCAGCCATTTTGGCAATCAGCATAGTGCCTGATTTGAAGTCGGTGCGCCGCAACTCCTGGTCGGGAGTCAACTGTCCCTGCGGGAATATGACCATGCAGACATCGGGTCCGCCAGAAGCGAGGGCCGCGATCGTGGCTTTGAATGCCCTTGTGCGCGCCTCCTGATCTTCTTCGTTGACGGCGATTGCTCCGGTCATTGCCGCTACCCAACCGCGCCACCCCTGCACTTCGGTAGTGCGAATCAAGTAATACATGGGACGCACACCGAGCAACGCGGATATGACTGATGCGTCGCCGGCGTCTACATGGAATGGTGCGAGGATCATGGGACCCGACTGCGGCAGACGATGACGACCTCTGATCACAATCGGACCGACTTCCATAAAGCCCAGCAAAATGCAGAGGACTCGCATCAGTCGGGCGGTCAAGTAAGTGGGAGTTGGTGGCACATAGCCACCGCCGCGGCACATGTGGACGTGCGGTCGCCAGTACGTAACGCCTTTGAACATCAAATTGCAAGAAACGAAGCACAGCGCCACGACGATCAGAAACGCCACCGTAATCGGTATCATGATCGGAATACTGCTGAGTGAGCCGGGCATTGGTGAGAAACCGAGAAAGTGCAAGTTGTGCCTGAAAAGATATACCCGGCGATGGCATAATCAATTTATGGCATCTGGTCAAACCATGACTCGCAGCGCTCGGCACATCCTCAAGCAGGTGCAGCCCGGGCTGTGGCAGATCATTTTTCCGTTTCCCGCCCCGACCAACTGCTGGCTGTTTAAGGAAGACGACGGGCTGACGCTCGTGGATGCCGGGCACTGGTGGAGTGGACCGATTATCCTCGATGCTGCCGCATGTATCGGACAGCCGATTAAGCGCATCGTGATCACGCATGCCCACCCCGATCATGCCGGCGCCGCCGGTGCGGTGGCTGCCGCCAGTGGCGCCGCTGTGCTGGCTCACCAGGACGAAGCACCATTTTTGACGGGGCAGCGGTCTATGGCGCAGGAAGAAGGGTACTGGTTGTCACGCGCCGTGCTGTCGGGCGCAAAGATTGTCGGGGTGCTGGATAGTCCGCCCATAGACCCGGTGCTGCCTGTGCAGCACGGCGACATGATTGAGAACCTGCAAGTCATCCACACGCCCGGACATACCCCGGGCAGCATCAGCCTCTGGTCTGAGAAGGAAAAAGCGATTTTTTGCGGCGATAACTTGATCTACAGCTTTCGTTTATTGCGCATCGGGCTGCCCTGGTTTACGCTCGATCACTCCCGCCAGAATTCCAGCCTGCGTGAATATGCCGAACGTCCGGCGCGACTGTTGCTGTCTGGACACGGACCTGTGTTCGAGGGAGATGTGCCCGCTGCGGTGAGGCGACTTATCTAAATCATGCGCGATGCGCGCGAACGATGGGCCAGCAACCAGGAAAATAGACCTGGTTCCTGTACGCCGCGCAATAATGAATCGTGACCGACGCCTTCGTATTCGGTGAGACGCACGTCGGCGCCCAACTTTCTAAGTTCGCTATCGAGCAGTCGCGGTTCGCTGATTGGGCAGGGCTCGTCGGCGGTGCCGTGAATAAACCAGATTGGCACTTGCTGCACGGCTTGAGCGATAAAAGGACCTTGATGCTCGGGAGGCATCATGTACATGTTGTAGAACAAGTCTTGTTGGGACTTCTCTTCGGGCAAGAGGGGCGGCAGGTCTGGCTCTTCCCAGGTAATACCGACCGCGATGGCGCCGATGGCGGCAAAACGGTTGGGATGTCTGGCCGTCAACCAGAGGCTGCTCGTCGATCCCATTGAGTAGCCGAGCAGGGAGATGCGCGTCGTGTCGACATTGAAGTCACGCACTGCATCGTCTATGGCGGCAAACACCAGTTTTTCCATGTCTCCGTAATAGGCTCGGTAAACATCGCGGCATTGAGGAAACAGCATCACAGCTGGTGGCTTGACGACTTCGTCGATGACGTGATTGAGTCCGCTGCTCAACATGGCGGACGGATCCGATCCGCGCTCACCAACTCCATGCATAAAGACGACGACTGGCGGTTTGGCATCCAGATCAATGCCGTCCGGCACATAGCGATAGCAAGAGTAGGGAATGTGCGGGTTGTCTGATGTGTGCAGATGAAAGGACATGGGACGCCTCGAGAGTTAATTTCCGCCGCCTCAGTATGGTATCAAACTAACTCTTTGCCTGGCTAAGCCCCTAGGTATATAGTGGTGGGACAACTCTGAAGTCAGACGGACGCAAAGTGGCGAAAATCCTTGTTGTCGAAGACGAAGAAGACCTGGCCAGTGTGGTCCGCGATTGGCTGGTACGGGACAACCATACCGTCGAAGTTGTAGATGACGGCGAGGCTGCCCTTGAAGATCTGATGATGCACAAGTTCGATCTCGTCGTGCTTGATTTGATGCTCCCAAAGTTGAACGGGCTGGAGATCTGTCGCAGATATCGCGCCAAGGGCGGGGATGCGCACATTCTGATGTTGACCGCACAATCTTCGCTTGATGACCGTGAAGCCGGGCTGGATATCGGTGCCGATGACTACTTGCCGAAGCCCTTCGAGCTGCGTGAACTGGTGGCGCGCGTGCGCGCACTCTTGCGCAGACCTTCCGCGCGCGTTCCGGAAACAGTGACCCTGGGCGAGCTTGTCATCGATATTCGTCAGGCAAGAGTGACCAAGTGCGGCGCCGAAGTGAAACTGGTTCCGAAGGAGCTTGATCTGCTTTTATTTCTGGTGCGTCATCCGGGACAACACTTCACCGCGGAAGCCCTGCTCGAGCGCGTCTGGTCCTCGTCGGCGACACCACTGCCTGAGACAGTCAGAACTCACGTCAAGACGCTGCGCAAGAAAATCGACACGCCCGGGAAGCCCTCTGTGATCACTCACGTCCCCGGTTTTGGTTACAAACTAGAGCAGTGAAAATATTTCTCAAGCCGCGCTGGCGAATTATGATTGTTTTCGCAGTGCTGGCCAGCACCTTTTGCATTGTTGCCGGCACCGTGGTCGACCGCATGTTTTACGACAGGTTGACCGACGCCATCGATCAAGAATTGACCGCACTTGCTGATGAGCTCAGCGCCTTCGTCGACCTCACGGATCAAAAGCCCGATCTCGATCCCTGGCACCGCAAGGCGGGCATGATGCCTCGTTCTTTCGTCAACATAGCGCTCTACAATCCTGAAGGAAACTTGCTGGAGAGCTACGGACCAGAACCGTTCAAGGAAGTGATCAGCAATAAGTCCGAATTGATGCTGAACGGCGAGATGGTGCGAGCACTTTCAAGGAAGCTCGAGAGCAGCGGTAAGCATGTCGGATATTTGCAAATAATGGTCTCAACTCGGTCGCGTGACCAGGCGATGAACGAGTTGACTAATCTAATGCGCCTGGCACTACCTGTGGTGTTGCTCTGCTTCACCGTTGCGGGTTATTTCTTTTCTGGCTGGGCGATGAAACCGATCGAACAGGCCTTTGCAGGACACAAGCGTTTCATGAGCGATGCCAGTCACGAACTGAAAACTCCGCTCACCATCGCGCAGACTCACAGCGAAGCTCTGGAAGCAGAACTGGAAGAGCAAAACGTCAAAACGAACCGCTTGCAGATCATTCGTAGTGCGCACTCCCGCATTCATCGACTCATAGATGACCTGCTCTTGCTCACGCAAACCGAAGCTCAACGCTCCACACACATAGTCGAGGGCGTTTCCGCCAATCAGATGGTCACTTCGCTGGTTGAAGATTTCCAGGAGAAGTACAAAACTAAAGGCATCGACTTGCGCCTGGAGCTAGGTAACCCAGATGCAATTCTGCGCTGCGACCCAGAGATGATCAGGCGTGCAGTTTCCAACTTGATTGAAAATGCGTGGCGCTACACAGACAGTGGCGGTCAGGTCAAAGTGTCGGTGAGCGCCAATCGCGGTGAAGCAAAACTGACTGTGCAGGATAGTGGCATTGGTATCGCGGCGGAGGCTCTGCCGTTTCTTTTCGACCGCTTCTACCGGGTGGACGCTTCTCGTTCGAGCAAAGAGGGCGGCTCTGGGCTCGGGCTGTCGATCGTGAAAGCGATTGTCGAAGGGCACGGCGGGCACGTGACTGTGGCAAGCTCAGCCGGGGCGGGCAGCACTTTTACGGTCACGCTTCCGTCTGCTTGAGTCCATAAATAGGTGAATGATCTTCACACCCACTTCACGGTGAGTGCTTAACCTGATTCATGTATCGATCTGTGTTTGCAGAGACACAGCCTTGATTGCACTGTCAGACACACGTTTTGGGCTAAGACGAAGTCGTGAAAAAGTTTTTCGAGCAGATATTGCAGAAACGTTCGTTCGTGCTCATTCTGGTGATGTTGCTGGTTGGTTGCGGCATCGCCGCTTACCAGAAATTGCCTCTGGAAGCCTATCCGGATATTGCCAACATGCAAGTGCGCGTGATCACGCAAGTGCCCGGCAAAGCCGCCGAAGAGGTTGAGAGGCTGGTGACCATTCCGCTCGAGAAAGAGTTGAATGGCATACCGCACAGCATGCCGCCGCGCTCCGTTTCGATTTTTGGTCTGTCGGTGATTACAGTTGTTTTCGATGACGACAGCGATCCCTACGTTGCACGCCAGCAGGTTCTGGAGCGTATTGCTCAGGCTGATGTCCCGGACACCGTGCACCCTGAACTGGACCCCAATGCGTCCCCGGTCGGCGAGATCTATCGGTACACCGTGGAGGGCAAAAACTGGTCGGCTATGGATCGCAAGGAAGTGCAGGACTGGCTTCTGACCCGCAAGTTCAAAAGCGTTCCCGGCATTGTCGACTCCACAAGTTTTGGCGGACCCACGAAGATTTTTCAGATCGAGCTCGACCCGGTGCGTATGCACGCGCACAACTTGACGCAGGCTCAGGTTTTCGATGCGGTAGCCGAGGCGAATGGTTCGACCGGCGGTAGCTATCTGGTGCAGAACGGTCAGGATTACATGGTGCGGGGCATCGGACTTCTGCACAATGTGTCCGATATTGAAAATGTGGTGGTGGCAGCGACCAGCGAAGACGGCGTCCCTGTTTATGTCAAGGATGTCGCTGCCGTCTCGGTGGGCGCGGCGGTGCGCAAAGGGCAAGTCGGCAAGAACGAAGACGACGATGTGGTCGAGGGCATTTTGCTGATGCGGCGCGGCGAAAACCCTTCCAGCGCCATCGGCAATTTGCAGGACGCCTGGCCCGGCATTGCCGGTTCTATGCCGCCGGGGATGAAACTGGAACCGCTGTACGACCGCACGGCTCTGGTGCGTAAAACCATGGATACCATCGGACACAATGTCATCGAGGGCATCATTCTGGTGGTGGTGCTGCTCATGGTGTTTCTCTTCTCTGTTCGCGGCTCGCTGGTCTGCGCAATGGTCATACCATTGGCATTGCTGACGGCATTCATTCTGCTCACCATATTCAAAGTGCCTGCCAATTTGCTCTCGCTTGGTGCTATCGACTTCGGCATCATCATCGATGGTGCGGTTGTGCTCCTGGAGAACATTCATCGCCACCTGCACACGCACAACGAAAAGCTTTCCGAAGCCATAGTCAATGCGGCCAGCGAGGTCGCGAAGCCGATTCTATTTTCGACTGCGATCATCTTTTTGACGTTTCTGCCAATCTTGTCATTCGACGGTGTGGAGGGGAAATTATTCCGGCCGCTGGCGATCACGATGAACTTCAACCTGCTCGGTGCCGTGCTGGCGACCATGGTGGCGATGCCGGTCTTCTGCTATCTGGCTTATGTATGGCGCGCCGCCAGCGAACGAGAAAGCCCGATTACCGTGCGGCTTGAACGCGGCTACGAGCGGCTGCTTGCCTGGTCGATGAAAAACAGACTGATCGTTGTCGGCATCGCCGGCGGCGTAATAGCCACTTCGATGGTGCTGTTGCCTTTCCTGGGATCGGAATTTCTTCCGGAACTGGAAGAGGGGAATATCTGGATGCGGGCAACGGTGCTGCCCACCAGCGTGTCGCTCGATGAATCAGTGGCGAAGGCGCACATCATACGTGAGGTGTTGCGGTCGTATCCGGAAGTGACCAATGTCATATCGCAAATCGGCTCTCCGGACGACGGGACGGATCCCAACACGTACAACAATATCGAGTTTCTTGTCGACCTCAAACCTCAGGACGACTGGCGCCCGCAGTTCAAGACGAAACAGCTGCTGGTGCAATCCATGAGCCGCGCGCTCAACGAGCGCGAGCCCGGCGTTCTTTATAACTTCTCCCAGTACATCAAAGACAACATGGATGAAACCATCGGTGGCGTCAAAGGTGAATTTGGTGCCAAGTTGTACGGACCGGACTTGAAGGTTCTGACGAAACTGGCGTCGCAAATCAAGAAGGCCTGCAACAGTGTCGACGGCATGGTCGACGTTTCTCACGATGAATTGATCGGACAGCCGCAAGTGACCATCACCATCGATCAGTCACGGGCAGCTCGCTATGGTATCAATGCCAAGACAATTCTAGATATTGTCGAGACTTCTGTTGGCGGCAAAGAATGCACACGCGTAATTGACGGTGAGAAACGCTTTGCCGTGTTCATGCGATTCCAGAAGGACGCCCGCCAGGACCCGGCTCAGTTGCACAACATTTTGGTGCCGGCCGCCGGGGGGCAGAAGGTGCCGCTTTGCCAGGTTGCTTCCATAACCACTGATGATGGCGCCACCGCCATTTTGCGCGAGAGCAACGAACGACGCATGGCTGTTAAGGCGAATATTCGGGGACGCGATCTGGGCAGCGCAGTCAAGGAAGCCCAGCAAAAGATTACCAAAGACGTGATATTGCCGCCCGGTTATCGGCTGGTCTACAGCGGTCAATTCGATCGAGCGCAACACGCTCTCGGGCGCCTGGCAGTGGTGGTGCCGGCGACGCTGGCGCTGATCTTCCTGCTTCTCTACATCGCATTCGATTCAACCGCCATCACCGCGACCATTATGTCGGTGGTGCCGTTGGCTGCCGCCGGCGGCATCATGGCGCTGTTTTTGACCGGCACTCATTTCAGCATCTCGGCCGGTGTGGGCTTCATCGCCCTGTTTGGTGTCTGTATTCAGAACGGCGTGATTCTGGTTTCTAAAATCGGCGAGAACATCAAGGCCAATATGTCGATGGAAGAGGCGGTATTCGACGGTGCCTTGATGCGCATGCGTCCCGTGCTGGTCGCCACCCTGGTGGCGATGGCAGGGCTGGTGCCGGCGGCGCTGGCAACCGGCATCGGATCGCAGAGCCAACGGCCGTTCGCCATCGTGATTGTCGGCGGATTACTGCCGGCGACGCTCTTAGCTTTAATGCTGATTCCCGCCCTCTATCTCTGGGTGGGAGCAAAGAAGACAGCTCGTGCTGCGGCATTTGAAGCCGAGTCTCAGCGCGACCAGGTAGCCACAGTTGGGGCAAGTTTAACGGAAGTGTAATTATGAAAACGTCAAGCAACAGATTGATTTTTACACTGGCAACTTTGAGTTTGATGGTTCTGCCTTTGAGCGGTTGCGGTCATGCCGGAGCGGGCGGCGGCAAGGCGGAAGCGCAGGCGCAGGCGCCGGCGGCAAGACTGGGAGCCTCTCAGGCGGAGACAACGGTGGTCCGCATCACCCCCGATGAAGAGGCGACCATGAATATCCAGTTGGAACCCGTAGGGCGCCACACTCTGGATTTCGAGGTGAAAACAACGGGCGAAGTGCTGGCCAACTTGAATACGTTGACCCACGTCAATTCGCCGGTCACCGGCCGTGCCACCGAAGTGTTGGTATCACCCGGCATGCATGTGAATGCCGGACAACCGCTTCTCTATGTCAACTCGGCTGAATTGGAAGACGACGAAGCGACCCTGCTGCAGAACAAAGCGCAGGTGAGCGCTGACTTGAAACGTGACCTGGTACAGATCGATGCCGACATCGCCCAGGCGCAGGCGGAGCTGAAATTGTCGGACGGTAATTTCAATCGCGTCAAAACGTTGGTTGATGAAAAGATAGCCTCTCAAGCGCAGTATGAAACTGCTAAGACGGCATTCGAAAAGGACCAGATTGCTCTGGAGGGCTTGCGGAAGAAACGTGACAACACGCTGAGCCTGTCGGATGAACGCATGCGGCTTCTCACGCAACCGATCAAAACAAAGCTGAAACTTCTGGGCGTGAATGATGCCACCATCGCGAAGGTGCTGCGTACTAATCAAATAGATCCGGCAGTGCCGATTGGTGCACCGGAGTCAGGCACCATTTCGGAACGAAAGATTAACAACGGCGAGCTGATCGACCAGGCGCGCTGTCTGTTTACGATTGGCGATTTCCGCAGTGTCTGGCTGAAAGCCGATATATACGAAAAGGACATTCCGAAAGTCGCTCAAAACGAGCAATGCGTGCTGCAAGTCGACAGCTTCCCGGGCGAAAAGTTTTACGGCAAGATCGACTACATGGCTGATTCAGTTGATCCTGACAGCCGCACTTTGCTTGTGCGCGCCGATGTGTCCAATCCCGGACTGAAGTTGAAGCCTAAGATGTTCGGTGAAATGCAGATTCTCACCGGCAAGCAATCGATGCTCGCTATACCCAAAACCGCCGTTCAAGAAGCAGGATCGTATCAAGTGGTTTATGTATTTTTGAAACCGGGCGCGTACGAAGAGCGCCGCGTCAAACTTGGTGCCGAAGCAGAAAATATGGTGGAAGTGATCGGCGGATTGCAGCCCGGGGAGCGGATCGCGACGAACGGTAGTTTTGCACTGCGCGCGCAGGCGCTCAAAGAAGAAGACTAAGGAATCATTATTGTTGGGCTCTAGAAGCGAACCGCCGGAGGAATTCACGCGCTCCTCACGGCGGTTCGATATGTTGGAAATCGAACGTTATCCGAACAAACAAGTTACCAAAGGACTCGCTCCAAGACCAGTGATTGATTCTTCCAGCGAAGTCAGATCACACAAACGGTGGGGAGGAACCAACAGTGAAAGCGCCATTACAGATTCTTCTTGCGGAGGATAGCCCGGAAGCCGCCAGTCTTGTGAAGGAGGTGCTGATGGAGAGCAAGATTGCACATGTACTGAACGTCGCCGCAGACGGCGAAGAGGCGCTCGCCTTTCTACGGCAGCAACAGCCATTCGATTACGCCTTGAGACCCGATGTCGTTTTGCTTGATCTCAACATGCCGAAAGTAGATGGCATGCAGGTCTTGAGCGAAATGAAAAACTCCGACCTCAAAGACATTCCAGTCATTGTTTTAACCATGTCGACCAACGAGGAGGACATCGCCAGAGCGCTCGACTTAAAGATGAACTATTACATCCGCAAACCGGTCGACGCCAGACGATTGACACCACTTCTGGAGGCAATTGGAGAACTGTGGGAAACATCCGGTTGCGACTACACACGCGACCAGTAACCAGTGAGGAACCAAGCGACACAACAATAAGTAGAAAGCATAAGTAAAGAAAAGAGGCGATTACGATGCACGAAGTTCATTACATCTTTGCGGGAAATCCCCACACACCAGAACATGTTCTCTGCCAACTTTCGAAGCACGACGAAGAACGTGTGCGCCGGCGCGTAGCCGAGAATTCTACGGTTGCAGTGCACGTGCTTCAGAGATTGATGGAGGATCCCAGCCCTGAAGTGCGCAGTGCAGTGGCAAGCAACCCCAAGTTGCCGCCGGAATGCCTGCTCAGGCTGGCGCAAGATGAAAGTCCTGAAGTCCGCCTGGCAATTGCCGAGGACCTGACCGCACCACTGCTGGTGCTGAACTACCTGGCTCAGGACGAAAATCCCTATGTCGCGGCGCGTGCGCACGAAACGTTGCGACGGACGCGAACGACAGTTTACGAACACTAATGCGAAGACTGATAAGGAGGTGATGTGCGCCAAAGAGCGAATCAAGCAAAAGTTCAGAAGGTCTACTAATTGGTCTACATGTACTTAGCAACACACTCACACATGCATGTAGAAAGAACGCTCATAACACACTCGCAACACCCCGCACGAACGGTTGCACACTAAGCCCACAGGAGGAAATCTATAGAAGCAAACTAGAAATTGCGTTGGACCGCAAGCGCGGGCGGGGCTTATGCCCCGCCCGTTTCTTTGTGTGTGACCAGTGCCACTTCTGCCAACGCGTTTCTTTCCATTCACAATTCAGGGGTTGCGTTAATCCATCTTTTTGCCTCGAAAATGATGGGTTAACGCAACCCTTGATAACCGGCTCGAGGCTAAGCCAAAGCGAGATCGAGAGCCAACGCGAGATCGAGAGCCAAAGCGAGATCGAGAGCCATGCTCTCTGGCTACATGAGTGCGCTCGCTCGTCTCTCGTGTGCAAACTTTGGCTGGCTAGTTGCGGAAGCCTCCGGAAATGCGCCAGGTCTCACCGGTCACCCAGGACGCTTCGTCCGACGCCAGGAACACCGCCGCGGGGGCGATATCATCGACCTGCCCGACGCGTCCCAGTGGTGCAGCAGCTTCGTACACTTTGCGAAATTCGGCTTCCTCGCCGGCGATACCAGCTGACTGCACACCTTCCGTTATCACCATGCCTGGATTGATCGAGTTGACGCGAATCTTCTTGGGACCGAGTTCTGCCGACAATGTGCGTGTAATACTGTCGACAGCGGCCTTGGTTGCGCTGTACACCGCGGCCGATGGCATGGCCGAGTTGCTGGCTACCGAACTTATATTGATGATCGAGCCGCCCCTCTCGCCGAATTGCTTGGCGGCTTCTTTTGATGCCAGCAGCAAGCCGAGTACGTTGAGATTGAACATCTTATGGAAGTGTTCTTCACTGACCTCTTCCAGCGGCGAAAACTCGTACACACCGGCGTTGTTGACGAGGATATCGACGTTGCCCAGAGCTTTCTTCGTATCAGCAAAGAGGCGCGCGACGTCTTGCGGCTTGCTCAGGTCTGCCTGAATTGCCACCGCTTTGCCACCACCTTTGGTTATTTCTTCCACCACCTTGTCGGCGCCTGCTTTGCTGGAGGAGTAATTGACTGCTACATTGGCACCTTCGGCGGCGAGATGTTTCGCAATGGACGCGCCAATTCCTTTGGAGGCTCCTGTGACGAGAGCCACCTTGTTTTTGAGTTTCATTTGTGTGATTCCTTTCGAGTTGACGAGTTGGGCTGGGGTTTTGGGCGGGGATTTCCTGGAATTGCAGCGAGCGGGAGCGCTACGGCTTTAGCACGTCTTCAAACATCAATTTGATGAAGACTTCCAGGGGTTCGGTATCTTTAACTGTTTTGGTACGCATCACTGCTCCGGACCAGCCGGAGAGAAATAGTTCGGCCGCGGCATCGGGAGTCCAGGACTTTTTGATCTCGCCAATTTCCTGCCCTTCGGCTATACATGCCGACACCATGTCGCGCCACTTTCTGACGACCTGCGATAGTTCTTGACGGAGACGTTCACTCTGGTCGGACATTTCCTGGCTAAGGCTGCCAATGAAACATCCGTGTCTACACTCTTTGGCAGCTAGTTTTGCCTTGCCGTCTTCGCAGTAGCTGCGCAGGCGCTGAATAGGAGTTTCTTTGGGATTGCGCATCATGCGCAGCAGTTGGGCTGAATAATGTTGATCGTAGTGACGGATGATCTCGATGGCGTAGGTTTCTTTGCTGTCGAAGTAATGGTAGAAGGAGCCTTTCGGAACACCAAGTGCATTCAAGATTTCCTGGATGCCGGTGTTTGAATAACCTTTCTGCTGCATGATCTCCAGACCCACTTCCAGGAGGGCTGTGCGGGTCTCTTGCTTAGGGGCAGTCTTTGTCGTGCTCATATCGGTGGAATCCGTCTGCTGAGTTGTATGCGTGGACTCTATTAATAGAATAGACCGGTCGGTCATATGTGTCAACGGCCGCTGGGGTCGGTTGGTGGCGTGGGCGCTGCTGGTCTCATACTTCAAAGTATCCACTGGTGCCATGTTCTAGGCTCCGATCGCTTCTTGTTCTCTGTGCAGGAGAATAGACCGGTCGTCTCTAATTAGGCCGTTAAATTTGGCGTTGAGAGCCAGTTCTAGCGGATGTCTGCGGATCTGTTCTTTTGTCACTCTGTCTTGTTCGTTCACCAGGTGACCGGTCCAGACAGCGCGTAGCTGTTCCTGGTTCTGATGCTGTTTTTCTGGGGTTTCCGGTTGGTCTTCGTATTCGGGGTACGTTTCGATGCCGAACGTATAGGTGGTTTCTTCTGTGTCAAACATTGTTCTGAACCTCGGCGGTGTTGCTTTAATACATCTAGAATAGACCGGTCGGTCTAATGCGTCAAGTCGCCCAAAAATGAACAGTTAACTCAACTGTAAGGCAAATAGGGTATGGCATATAGCCATTTTGAGTTCTTTAAGCAGATGCTTTAACTCGCGCGCCGCGCCACTTTATCAGCTTGCGTCAGTTTTGATGCAAGCAAGGCAAAATCTGCTTGCGAGATGGCTCCATAGAGGTGATCGGCAAGCAAAAAACCGGGTTCCTGCATCAAAACTGACGCAATGGTCTTGAATCCCAGGGCGCAACGGACTTTGGAACGCGTACATCTATATAAAAGGAAGGCGACACGCCGCGGCTGCTGCGCCGAATATATGTCGGCGCCTGGCTCTGGAGGCGACAATGCGTGAGATGACTTCTTCGGGGCACCGCGTGTGGTGCGCAGGTAAAATCGGTGATACGCTGGCGAAGGTCTACAGAAGCCAATCCCGGAGTGTTGCGCTTTCGTTGCAATTGTCCAACACGCGTGTTGGATGTACAGGATAACCCCGAAAACACTGGGGTTTTGCAAGCAAAGATTCACTTGCAAACCCGCCCCAAATCGGCTTGCAGGGGCTAGATTAGTATGTGAACCGTCAATGGTTTTGCTCGTTTTCTCCCACTTTCCCGTGTTGAACAATTGCTAGATCAGTCTGGGCGGGTGTACCGGGCAGATGGTTCGAAAAGGAATCCCCATCAGGGGCGCAAGCTGGTTGCGCTCACTTCGAGGAGCGGTAAATGACGCAGACCACTTCTGAAACGGTGCAAAGATCGCGGTTGCTTCTCGCAGAGTACGCAGAAACATCCGCGGAACTTTTGTCCGTGTTGGCGAGAGATCCTATAAGTGAGGTTCGACTCGCGGTGGCAGAAAACCCTGCCACGCCACACTCTCTCCTGGAGTTGCTGGCACTTGATGAAGATCCGGATGTCCGTTGGGCAATGGCTTCTAATCCGCAGCTTCCACCCGGTATCTTAGTCCTGCTGGCGCAGGACGATAACCCATATGTCGCGCATCGCGCATCGCGCACGATGTCCAAGTTAGCTGCAGCAACTGAAAACCGCGTGGCCAGATTTCCCGATCGCTGGACTCAAGATCGAGATCGCACGCAACAACTCGCTGCAATCGGACCGAGGGCGGCACTGGGCTAGGCGGGACCCAGGAGATGTTTACAGACTCACCTTGAGCAGGAAACATCTATGAACACTGCATATAACAACTCAATAGATGAACGCAAAAACGATGCGGACTATCTCGCGTCGGCGATCACAATCAGCGATGAAGAAACGTTTCTGCAACTGGTCAAGGAACTGGCTCAGGGTGCGGAAGCCCTGACCAGTGAAGCCGAGCAACCGGCGCAGCCGACACTTGCGCAATCTCTTCTTCAGTCGCGCAAAAACACCGGCTCTCTCTTGGGCAGCAGCTCAACTTGTGATGATGATATTGCCTGGCCAGAAGATCCGGTGAAACAACCTGTTGTCGAAAGCCCTCAGGTTACCTCCGGGCGCCGTCGTCTGCGCTACATGCAAGCGGACGAACCTTGCAATCACGAACTTTGCGAAATCACCACGCGCACCACGTTCAAAGAATACTGTGCCCGCATGGGCGTGCGCCTGGTATCGCGTTGCCTGGGCAGAGAAGACGTTCACTTGCCGCCCTATCTCGATGTGGTGGCAGAAGCGTACTATCGGCGCAAGCTCTTCGATCAAGCGGAACAAATCCACATGCGGTCGCTGGCTTTGCGTCGGTTTCATCTGGGACGTCTGCATGAAGACTGCGCCCTCAATCTGGAAGGGCTGGCGCGCATCAAGCGTGATACAGGCAAGTGTGGAATTGCTGCGCGCCACTTCAAAGAAGCCATCGAAGTGCGCGCTAAGTGTGTGCGCAAGTTGATGTTTTTTGACATCAACGGACTTTGCGAAGATAAGGCAACGGCCAGGTCGATTGTCGCTCTACTTGGCACAGTCAACGAACTGGCAATGATGTACTGCTCCGAAGGGAAATATGAGGAGAGCCAGAAACAGTTCGAGCATGCTCTGGCTGTCTGGAACAGCCTGCCTCTGATTTGCTCGGAGGCGTTGCTTGTTCTCCTGCGATCCATTTTGCTCAACTACAAATACTTGCTGGTGCGAATGGATCGCTATGAAGAAGCCGAAGCGATCGAGCGCCGCCGACGCTATCTATATGACTGAATTTTCTTCCGTCCGTAACTAATGGTTCCTGCACACAGGCCTCGTGGCCTGCGAATCTGCTGCTGCTTCCCTTCTGGAGGGCAGCAGCAGGTTGTGTTGGGCGTTCTGAGATCTCTTGCCAAGTGAGACCTTGAACGTGTGTCCTTGGATTGTATACAATTTTCGACTCGGCAACCTTTGTCTCGCGCACAGCGCCGCAATATATCGCCCTGGAGAATCCGCACATGAAACTCAAAGTTGTAGTTCCCGTGGTGTCCATCATCGTTCTGGTGGCGGTCGCCGCCTGCGGCTGGGCGTACATGAACGCCCAGAACCAACAGGCTGATGCAGAGCGCGAATCGAACATGTCGGTGCTGGATGGCGGTCGAAGGAACCCGAACACCACCATTGTCAAAGCTGCCAAGGACATTCATAAAGGGCAGACGATTGCCCCGGACGACCTGGAAGAAAGTTCAATTCCTATCTCAAAGGTTCCTGAGAGCGCGCTGGGCTCGTCGTCTATGGCGGGTGGCAGAGTTGCAGCTGTGGACATAGCCCAGGGGACGGTACTTCTTTCTGGACACCTGGTAGCACAGATCGCACCATCAGCCTCACAAGAGTCTAGGAGCAGCGACGCCACTGCAGCCAAGCCTCATAAGAAACACGGAAAACACAAGTAGCTGCGCGCGGAGGATTCGTTGTGAAACCAAAAGTTGTTGTCGCTGTCGTATCGGTGATCGTTCTAGTCGCAATCGCTGCTTGTGCATGGGCATACATGAGGGCCCAGAGTGAGAAGGCCGAGCAGGACGCGAAAGCAAACATGAGTGTAATTGACGGACCTTAGATGGATAGCGGATGCGCACCAGGAGTAGTGGCACTGTGAAAAATGACAAGGTGATGAAGCGGGTTTCGGTAATCGTTGGCGTGATCGTCCTGGTGGCAACCGGAGCCTGTGCCTGGGCGTATTTTAGCCATGGTACCGGTGGAGGTGCCGAATTCGAAGACGGGGCTAACCTACGGCGGTCGTCGGAAAGCGTGGACAAAGGCATGGTTGTGCGCGCGACCAAAGACATCCCAGAAGGATCGTTGATTGACCCGAGTTATTTGGAAGAATTGTCCATCGACCAAAGCAAAATTCCAGAATCGGCCATAAGCTCACCGGCGCTGGCCGCTGGTTTGTATGCCTCAGTGCCTATTGCCCAGGGTACAGTTATCCTCCAGGGGCACTTGAAGCACATATCGCCGCCGCAAGCTAAAACCGAACCTGCCACCAAACCAAAGTCCGGTGCCAAAAAGAAGCACGGCTAGGCGGTAGTATCACATCTGGTGCTTAAGCTCTCTCTGACTCCGACGGATTTCAGCGAAGAGCCATACATACATCCGGGGCGTAATGGAGGCATTCCTGCGGCATAATGACCTGGGAACTGCATATATAAGTATTCGGAGATGTATATATGGCACCGAGAGCAATCTGGAGCGGCGTTTTAACCTTCGGAATGGTCAGCATTCCAATCAAGCTGTACACCGCGACGGAGAACAAAGACATCTCCTTCAACCAGCTGCACAGGGATTGCATGGCGCGTATCAAGCAACAGCGCGTCTGCTCAGCCTGCGAAAAGCAACTGGAGTCGGACGATATTGAAAAGGGCTATGAGTACGGCAAAGGTCAATACGTGCTGGTGTCGGACGAAGACCTTGAGAAACTGCCGCTGCCGAACAAGGGTGCCATTGAGATTTCGACCTTTGTGAAAGCTGAAGAAATCGATCCTGTCTATTACGACAAGAGCTACTACGTAGAACCTGATGAGGCTGCGAAGAAACCCTTCAAGCTCTTCATGCAGTCGATGCTGAACAAAAACATGACCGCTGTGGCGTCGGTTGCGATCCGCAACAAACAGCGACTCTGCGCGTTGCGCCCATTGGACGGCACTTTGATGATGAGCACTTTGCTCTACCCGGATGAAATTCGCGTTGAGAAGGGCAAGGCACTCCCGAGCGTTGAGGTGTCCGATAAAGAGCTGGGCATGGCTGATTCGCTGATCGACATGATGACCGAGCCATTCGATGCCACCGCTTACAAAGATCATTATCGCGAGGCGTTGCTCTCCATTATCGAAGCAAAACTGGACGGCAAAGAAGTGGTGGCAGCTCCTGCAGCACCGACCGGCAAGGTGGTCGATTTGATGGAAGCGCTGCAAGCATCTATGGAATCGCTCAAGAACAAGAAGAAGACAGACGCCGAGCAACCCAAAGAACCGGTGGCCGCCGCGACGGCGACTGCTGCTTCCAAACGCAGCAAGAAAGCAGCCACAGGCTAGAGTTTCCTGGCTACAATCAATAGATTATGAGCCGCTTGCAAATTGCTGAGCTTGAGAGCGCGCGTAAAGCGCTGTTTCCGTCCGCGATTACGCCGATGCTGGCCAGCCCGACGGAAAAGCCGTTCGCTTCCGACACCTGGATATTCGAGCCCAAGCTGGACGGTATTCGCTGTCTGGCGGCCGTACAAAACGGCAAGGTGACTTTGCTGTCACGGCGCGGGCTCAACATGACTCATCAGTATCCGGCGCTGGTGGCCAGCCTGGAGAAATCCGTCGATGTCGATATCATCTTGGACGGCGAGATCATTGCGTTGGACGAAGACTGCCGACCCTCGTTCCAGCTTTTGCAGCAGCGGATAAACTTGACGAAACGGACGGACATCGATCGTGCCGATGCACGCATTCCCGCATACTTTTTTGTATTTGACGTGCCCTTCGCCGATGGACATTCGCTGGCGGCGGTTCCGCTCATGCAGCGCAAGGAAGTGCTGAAGGCGTTCGTGTCGCCATCCGATCATGTGCGTGTTCTCGATCACTTTGAGCGTGAAGGTGTAGCAGCTTATACAGCGTGCATCGATAGCGGTTTTGAAGGCATCGTCGCCAAACGGCGCGACAGTCGCTATGAGATGGGGCGAAGATCGCCGGCATGGCTCAAATTGAAAGCTCAACAGACAGGCGACTTCATCATCGTCGGCTATGCGGCGGGACAGGGGTGGCGGAGCACCACATTCGGCTCTCTGCTCCTGGCTTACTACGATGATGGCGGCAAGCTAATCTATGCAGGCAGCGTCGGCACAGGATTCGACGACAAGCTGATTCGCGAACTCGTAACCCGCTTCGATCCTCTGATTACCAAGAAAAAGAACTTTGCCAAGCCGCCGGAAGGCAAAGAGGCGATCACGTGGTTGATACCGGAATTGGTGGCAGAGATAAAGTTCATGGACTGGACTCACGGGCTGCATCTGCGTTCGCCCGTGTTTTTGCGTTTGCGTGATGACAAGGCGGCGACCGACATAACGTATCAGGCTACGTTCGGATCGGTGAAGGTTATGGAAGTCGCCGAAGCATCTACTCCAACGTACGTCGCTGTCAGTGCCGGCACGGCAGGGACGGCAGCTGACGCGGAAGTGCCCCGGGTGGCGGAATTGCAATTGGAACGCCGCGGGGATGACCGAATCTCTTCGATCATCGAGCAGCTAGGAAATAAGAAAGAAACTTTCAGTCTGTTCGTCGGCACCGAAACCATTTCATTGACGACCCTCAAAAAGGAATTCTGGCCGGCTGGCGAGGCATCACCGGTGGTGACGAAGCGTGACTACCTGATCTACCTGGCGACCATCTCGCCATACCTGCTGCCCCATCTGGCGGGGCGACCATTGACCGTGGTGCGAGCCCCGAACGGGGTATTGAAGAAACCGTTTTTTCAGAAACACTGGTTCGACCTGCCGGAGTTTTTCGAGACCACCGGAAAAGTCGATGTGGACGGCGAAGACCAGGAGTTTCTCCTGTGCAATAACCTGGCCACTCTGTTGTACCTGGGTCAGCACAGTGCGCTGGAGTTGCATACGATGGGTGCGCGTGTGCATGGATTCCAGCCTGGCGAGGGACCGGCTGGCGAAGCTACTTCCAGGACGGAACCCGGCGAGATAACTAATGAACTGCTCGAGTATCCGGATTTTCTGGTGCTCGATCTCGATGTGCATGAAGAAGGGCATAAATCCAAGCCTGCGACCACCGCGCGTGAGGCGGAGTTTGGCTGGGTTTGCGAGGTTGCCCAGGCGCTCAGAGAACCGCTGCGAGCAATAGGCGCCGATCCCTTCGTAAAAGTCTCGGGCAAGGGCGGCTTGCACCTCTATGTTCCGATTCAGAGAAACCTGGATTACGACCACGCGCGGGTGATCAGTGAGACGCTCGGGCAGCATGCGACGAAACTGAAACCGCACCTGGCAACCACCGCGTTCAAAGTGGAGGCGCGAGTCGGAAAGGTATATGTCGATACCAGTTCGAATATACATCGGAAGACAATGATTGCTCCTTACTCGCCGAGGCTCACTGCTCTGGGCACCGTCTCGATGCCGGTTAAATGGAATGAACTTGATGCCGGCAAGTGGATTCCCTGCCGTATGTCCGACGCTGTGCAGCGTCTGAAAACGCAAGGGGATCTCTGGGAGAATATTCTCAAGTCGCGGGTCGACATGCACCGCAGTATATCCGGCGCAAATAAATCGTAGACGCCGAGCGCATAGCATCATCATGCGCAATGCCTAACATGCATAACGAATGGCTTCGCAAGCCGCTCGTTGACCGGTTTGTATGCACGATCTACTATGACCGGCATCGTAGAAGAGTACGTTCTGGATCCGCAATTAGCGGGTGATGGTTGATGTTTCGTCAACCGAGGTGTGGATAACACCGCCAGACGGAGAAATCGCGCTTTCGCGCCATTCTCCTTGCACCAGGTACTCAAGCAACGTTCTTCAGGCAGAACGTACTCTTCTCAAATTTCCTCCAAACTTCCGTAGGCGGTCGTAACTGTGCAAGCGAAAAGCGGCGTTCATGCATTGCAGATGGATCTGGCGTGCATCTCTGTTCATACCGGCGTCTCACTGATTGAGCTCTACCAGTTTGTCCGGCAGGGCGACCGTCATTACCGGACGTTTCGCATCCCGAAAAAGTCGGGCGGCTTTCGCAAGATACAGGCTCCCAGTGTTTCCTTGAAAATCGTGCAGCGCTGGATCGGTGCAACCTTGCTGGGCAGCCTGCCGCTTGCCGATGCCTGCACCGGCTATCGCAAAGGTCAATCAATCGTCTCAAATGCCGCTCCCCATGCGGGTTCCGACTTTGTGTTCAATGTAGACATCGAACGTTTCTTCCCATCTATTACTGCGCCGCGTGTCAAAGAGCTCTTCGAGTCGCTCGGGTACAACAGCAAAACGGCCGGGCAACTGACTGCCTTAACTACCGTCAATGGCGTTTTGCCTCAAGGCGCGCCTTCGTCGCCGCAGATCGCCAATTTGATCTGTGCCCGTCTCGATGAGCGTTTAGAAGAATTTGCCGCGCGCCATGGTTTTGCATTCACTCGCTACTGTGATGACATCACCATTTCCGGTAAAGGTAGTTTCCGCCGCCGGCAGCGCACCGTATTCGATATCATCGAATCAGAAGGTTTTGCCGTCAATCACAGCAAGGTTCGCCTCGCCTATCGCGGGCAGCGGCAGGAGGTAACCGGACTGGTAGTCAATTCGTTCGTCAATTTGCCGCGTGAGCGCCGCCGCTTGATACGGGCGATGGTGCACCGTTTCGGAGCCGGCGAATGTGAGCGGTGGGACGATATGATGCTTTCGACGCAAATGCATGGGCAACTCAGTTATCTGAAGATGGTGCGTCCGGCTGACCGCCTTCTGAATACAGCCAACGGTCAGTGAACAGCCGCCTTTCTAAATTCATCAACAACTGGACGTTCACTCGCTCTTTGAGTTTGGATTTGCTGCGTTCACTGGGAGATGACCAGCTCGACTGGAGTCCTGGACCAGGCGTAGGCACCTTTGCCAAGCAGTTTCGCCATATCGGACGCGTGCAGGAAAATTACATGGCTGCACTTGATACGGGCGTCATTCAATTTTCGACAGCCAACACCAGCTATGGTGGCGGCAGCGATATCGATGCACTGTGCAATTATCTGGCGCAGCTGGATAATCGTCTGCGTGCCAGGCTCGAAACCATAGACGACGGCATGACGATCGATTGGTTTGGTGAGCAGGTTTCGCTGTGGGAGCATCTCGCCCGCATGGACAGCCACGAGACTTTGCACCACGGGCAGTGGATTGTGTACTGTCAGTTGCTGGGTAAACCCTTTCCACCCAGCTGGTCTGTCTGGGGGCTCTGATCAGAAAGCCGGCGAGTCAATCGACCCGCGAGTCATCGATCTTGTCGAAGAAACCATCCAGCTGCCAGATCAAGAGTGACTCCGCATCGGCGGGTCTGGCGATTACCTGCGGCACCAATGCATGTCCGGTGGTGACGCGGGGCGGCTGATTGCCGCCCGACAATGATTGCGGCTTCTCCAGCGGGTCCATGCGCCAGAATTCATAGACCACCTCGCCAAAGATTTTGCCGCCTTTGGCAAATGTTTTGACCGTGATCTGCAATTCAGCCGAATCCGCCCCGACTGCTGCCTGGGGGAGCAGATCGATGTCGTGCACCTCGAACAGTTTGTTGATGCGAATGCGCACGCCGGGCTGGTTAGGTTCCCACAGCGATCCTGGAGCTGCCTTCAGCATCAGGTGCACTTTCTTGATTCCGTAATATGGATCAGTCAACGTATAGTCTGGATCGGAGCGCAGTTTCTTCAGGTTGGTCTGCGCTTCGTCGATGTATACCTGGTTTTTCGCTTCGCGTGCCGCCTTCAGGAAGTGGCGGGCGGCATCGATGCGCGTGATCTTCAGTTTTTCGTCGAGAGCCAGCCCCTTGTGGTAAAGGTCGGCAGCCTGCGCCCACATGTGGCGCTGAAACTGATCCTCCGCCTTTGTGAACGTGTCCCATGATTCGTCGATGCCGGCCGACGGGGAACTTGCCGCAGACGGGCGTGCGCAGATAGACAGCAGACAGAGAAGCGCTGTCATTGTTATTGCCGGCAATCGGTGCCACGGGGTCATAGGTGATGTTTCTCCAAGAGTTCAATACCCGCTGGGCGCTTAAAACGAGCTTGCGCTAACTGTTGCAATCGCGGGTCTTCGTGCTTTCCCGATTGCCCGCCTGTCTGGTCTGTCTAATAATGTCAACCAGGCTGGAAAGCGAGACGACATGTCCGATTTCATGGACCGCTATTTGTCTTTGGAAGCCAAAGACCTGAAACCTAACGCCCCCGTCCTCGCTGACTGGAACGCACCAGTCGAGCGAACTCAGGGACGCGACCGCACTGCCCGACCGATCAACGACGCGCTGGGGCAGGCGCACAACGTGTCTTATTACGATCAGGCGCTGGACGCTAAGTTGGGGCAGTGCACCCAGCCGACCCTGCGCATTCTCGACTTGCCGAAAGACGTCGGTGTTGGTTTCTGGAAGGACGAGAAGGGCTACTACTTCTTCTTCAAGAATGGACAGGACAAGAACAAACCGCACTACATTCCGCCCGTGGTCAACAAAATCGAGGTGATACAGAACGGGAAGTCGTTCACTCAAGACCTCGCGCAAGTCAAGCCGGGCGTCGATCAAGCAGTGGCAGCCGCCGCCAGACCGACCGCGCCCCCGACTCCCGATGCCGGCAGAACCGGCGTTCCCGGTAAAGCCCCTGATGTTGTTGCCGGCGGACGCCCACCAGCAGGTCGAGGACTGGGCGGCGGCGTGCCCGATGCCGGAGCTGGGCCTCAGGCAGGCGGCACTTCCAAACTCGATGAGTACAACGGCAAGGGCTGGCACCAGCCTGGAAAAGTTAAGGACACCGGCGACGTCGGCACCGCGACTGCCATGGGCTTCAACCGCTGGGCGCAGCGTGGTGCCTCGGTAGGCTCTGAGTATTACTTCGGCAAGATGGCGCTGGCGAAGTCGGTCGGCATGGGCACCACAGACGCCGCCGCTCTGCTGGCAAAACGCAACGGTATCGTCGGCACATTTGCCGCCGGTGAAGTCGGCAAATATGCAATGGACAGCGTGTTCTTCCCGAACGCCAATCCTTCGCTGCGCACTTATCTGATTGACGGCGCCGCACCAGCTGTGGTGCTGACCGCCCTGCCCTGGTACGGCAAAGTGGGGGTTGTTTTGGGCGCACACCTGACGGCTCGCCTCTGGGACAAGAGCGAAGGCAGATAGCGTCAGCGGTGCATCGCCGAACGCAGCATGATCATCAGACCTTGCTTGGCGATTGACTTGCCCTAGCGTTTGACTTGCTGCTGCACCGGATGCGCGCGCGGGTCGTTGCCTATAAAAGCCTCACGTTTCTTATTGGCGCCCTCCGGTATTTGACCGTCGGCCGTGCGAATGTCTTCGTGCTTGTCGTAAAACGGCTTTCCGTAATCAGAGAATTTGGCGACGTCGAAGTCGTCGTAGGCTATAAACGGCCGCAGCGCCATGCGTTCGTGCATGATCACGTCGGTTGTCTTCACTGCTCGGGGCGGCGCCTTTTTGGCGCTGGGATCTATCGCATGCGGATCGTAGAACACATCTGTGTTGTAGAGGCGGTGCGCAATTTCGTACTGAATGTCAAAGCCCTGCATGCGGCTGCGGTTGCGTTCGGCTTTGGTGTGCTGGTTGAGGTGAGCCAACTGCAATTCGCGAAACTTGGCGTCTTTCTCCGCCCTCGACAGATTTGGGTCGATCCAGACCTCATTGAGTTGTTCGGCCAGCCCGAATTCGTTAACCAGGTCCTGCGCGTGCCAGTATCCGGGCAAGCACGTCAACACTGTGCCGTCGGCAGCCAGGATGAAGACTTGAATGTTATGCGGTCCGGCACCGTTGGTGGTGTCAATGGCGTTGCCATCCACCTGATGTTTTCCTGACGCGCCTGCGTAGCGCTTGCCGGCGATGTTGCGGTAGCCGCAGATAAACTTGTTTTTGAGACTGCTGAAGGCTGGTTCTGAGGAGAGCGACACGGCTCTCAGGCTATTGCCGGCACTTCAGGTGGCGCCGTCTATCTTGCCGACCATGTGAACCCAGAGAATCAACTTGTTTTGCTCGGCGGCCGACTTTTCAGCCTTCTTGAGATTGGTGTACCAGTCGATTTCGGTGGTCAGCTTGTGGACATTAGCCTCACAGACTTCGCCCTGCAATAGCTCTTTGGCTGCAAAGGCGGGTGAGTCCGGCGCCAATATGGCGGTAGCCATAACTAGGAAAAGTGCAGCAAATATGGAGAGAGGTGATTTTCTAGGCATTGCGCCATTAAACCAGAGAAGTGTGAGGGAGGCGTAGGGATGTCAACTGCAGTTTATATTAAGGGTTGGCGTCTCTCTACGCAAGCCCATCCGGAAACGCCTGGTTTTGGCATATCCTGTGTACTCGGCTTTTGAGAAGAGATATGCGGCAAGCAAAGAGAACTGTTTTTGGTGGGATTGTATTAGCCATGATTTTATCGATGAGTTCGGCGCCCGACGTTGCGGTCGGCAAAGACCAGCCCTCTAAGAATCCCGGCGCACATGACGGCGTCGTCGCGTTGCTCGCAATGCAGAGCGACGCCTGGAATCAGGGAGACCTGCAGAAGTTTCTCACTGGCTATCTTGACTCGGATGAAATCAGTTTTGTCTCCGCAGGCACCGAACTGCGCGGCAACAAAGCATTGCGCGAGCGCTACGAAAAACGATACGGCAAGAGCCGTGACACGATGGGCAAGTTGAGTTTCTCTGGTCTGGAGGTCGCTGACCTGGGACGAAACAACGCCATGTGCATCGGACACTTCCTGGTCGAACGCGACAAGCAGCCGCCTCTGACCGGCATGTTCACGCTGGTCTTGACGCGCACCAAATCAGGCTGGCGCATCATCCACGACCACACATCGGTGCCGGAAGCCAAAAGCTGATTATTCGTGCATCCAGAATAAGAACGGCACTTCGGCGATTACATGCGTCAGCGAAACAATCACGTAGATTTCGATTGTCGTGTAATAATCGAACTTGAAGCCCAGCCAGAATGCGGGAATGGCGAGCGTCGCCACGCCGACGGCAGTGCAGAGGAGCATGCGCAACCGCGACCGGTCGCGTACGACGGATAGGCGATTAATGTTCCACTTTTGCCAGCTGCGAGTGGCAATCGGAATGGCAAATACCCAGACTCCGTAATGCACCATCTGCAAAAAGCCGTATATCGCCACGAACATGATCGGCGATGCGCCCGGGAAAAACGATACGCCGAGATTGCTCAACGTGAGCAATCGCAAGGCAGCGGGATCGCTGGTCGAGCCATGCAGGCAGAGAGCCAGTGCCAACACCACAACCGGCACGGCTAGCAGACAACGATGGTATGTCGCCAGCCAGCCTTTGCGGCTGCGACGTAACTCGCGTTCGAGGATCCAGAGACCGAGAAGCGGATGCAGATAGGTCAGTACAACGGTGAACATTGGTGCAGACAGGCAGTTGGACGCTGTGGTCACGAAAGCCAAAACAATATTGAGAGCAATTGCACCACGGGTAATATCACGATATCGCAGCACCGAGAGGGACAGAATCCAGAGAATCAAAGTTTCGTTCCAGCACCACAGAAGACTTCTGGATAAGGGCGGTTGCAACCAACCGCGATCGACGGAGATAGCCAGCGCCGCTTCCGCGCAGAATAGCAGTGACACCCCTACGAACGAGGTCATGAAGAACGGCTTCAGAGGACCGAAGCGCGACGGCAGCTTAGCGAGAAAATAGCGAAACTCGGCGTAGTTGTGCGGGACGCCGAAGATAATTACGGTCCAGATGGAGAAAACCGAGGGCAATCCGGCTGCCAAAAGCGCCGAAACCGCCACCAGCAAGAGCCAGGCGCCCGCGAAGATTTGCCGTTGCGGGAGAGCGGCAGATAGGAACTTCGACTGATACGAAACGTTTTGCAAGAGGCTAGAATACCTGCTTTCAAGCGCGCGAACATTAGAAGTCGAGGAAGTGGAAAATGCCCAAACGCACTACCAGGAACATTGTCATCGCTGTAGTTGCAGGAGTTTTTGTTCTGGCGCTGGGCGCCGGTGCCTTCATTCTCAGCAGTGTCACGGTCATGGACGGCTCGCTGCGCGGGCGTGACAGCGAGCGCATGCAAGAGTTAGAAGCGCGGATGGAGGCGGCAAGAGAGCAGAAGCAGGTTCTGTTTGTGGTCAGAGACATCCAAAAAGGGACGGCGATCCAGATGGTAGATCTTGAAACGCGTTCGGTGCCGGCGGGAAAAGTTGTTTCCGGAGCATTGACGGAGCCCGAGCAAGCTGTCGGTCGACATGCCAAAGTCAATATTGCACAGGGCGAAAACCTGATCGAGGACCAACTGGAATCGCCCAAGACTCCGCCTGCAAAGAAAAATGCAAAGGATTAATGTGCGATGACTCGGCTCTTTGTACTCTCTCACAAGGTGATTCGAACTGAGGAGGCCATATGCCCGAAGCTGTCGTTCAAAGTGGCTTAGAAGGCATCGTAGTTGCGGAAACCGAGATTTCCGAGGTAGACGGCGAAGGCGGACGGCTGATTATTCGAGGCTTCGAGGCAGAAACGCTCGCTGAGACCTTGTCATTTGAAGAGTCTTGCTACTTGCTGTGGACAGGAAACGTTCCGGATGACGCTGCCAAGAACGAGCTTTACGAAAAGTTCGGCAACGCGCGCGCGGCGGCTTTCGACAGATTGACTCAGTTTCAAAAATTACCGGCCCAGCCGAAGGCGATGGATGCTCTGCGTACGTTCATCAGCACCTTTCCCGGCACTGCCGATAACAACATCGATGAATACATTTCATTGACGGCTGCCACCGCGGTTTTTCTGGGCAACTGGATCAATCTGAAAGACGGACGCCCGCTGGTCGCGCCGGACGTCAAGCTGCACGGTGCAGCCGATGTTCTCAGAATGATGACCGGCAAGAAGCAAAGGGACGACTTTGCCAAAGCCCTGGATACTTACCTCACCGTCGTGTCCGACCACGGTATGAATGCTTCCACTTTCACGGCACGCGTGGTGGCATCGACCGCCTCGGACAATGTCAGCTGCGTGGTGGCGGCTATCGGTGCATTGAAAGGGCCGCTGCATGGTGGTGCGCCGGGACCGGTTTTGAAAATGCTCTCCGCCATCGGCACTCCGGAAAAAGCCGAAGAATGGTTGTTGTCCGAACTCAAGTCGGGCCGCCGGATTATGGGAATGGGACATCGCATTTATCGCGTGCGCGATCCGCGTTCGTCGATTTTCGAGTCTGTGGTGGCAAAGTTGGAAAAATCCGGCACACCCGCTCCGCGTCTGGCTCTGGCTCGCGCCGTCGAGAAAACGGCTGAACGCATACTGGCTGAGCGCCATCCGGAGCGACCGCTCAAGGCCAACGTCGAGTTCTTCACAGCGGTGCTGCTCGACACGATCGGCATTCCTGACGACCTCTTTTCGCCGGCTTTCGCCGCCGGTCGCGTGGCGGGATGGTGCGCCCATATCAAAGAACAGCGTGCTCTCAATCGCCTGATTCGCCCCGGTTCCAAATACGTCGGCGGCTATCGCTGAACAGCCAATGAACATATCGCGGCGGCAGTTTCTCAAAACAGGTGTGCTGGGGCTGTCGCTCCTATCCGCGTGCAGACGCACATTCGCGGCACCGGGAACAACAAAGAGCGCGGCGGCTCAGCCTCCGACAGAGTTGAAGATTAAAGGCGCGGTGGTCTCTCCCGGGTCGCCTCTGTACAACGAGGCGCGTCTCAACTACAACTCGCGCTTCGAGATCAAGCCGAAATCGATTGTCTATTGCCAGAGCGAAGATGACGTCAGGCAGGCGGTCAAATGGGCACGTGCCAACAAGGTACCGGTGGCGGTGCGCAGCGGCGGGCACAGCTACGAAGCATTTTCTCTCACCGGCGACGGAGCAGTGATCGACGTCAGCAATCTGGACGGCATCACAGTCAACGCTACTAAAAAGACTGCCAGGGTGCAGTCCGGCGTGCGATTGATGGAGCTGTACGAAACTCTCTGGGCGAAACGCTGTGTCGTTCCTGCCGGTTCATGTGCGACTGTCGGAGTGGCAGGACTGGCTCTCGGTGGTGGATTCGGGCTGCTGGCGCGGCGCTTCGGCTTGACCTGCGATAACCTGACCGCGTTGCGCATGGTCGATGCGAAAGGCAATGTCGTCGAGGCGAACGCCGGCAAAAACTCAGATCTGTTCTGGGCATGCCGTGGCGGTGGCGGAGGAAACTTCGGCATCGTCACCGAGTTTACGTTTCGTTTGCAGCCGATTGGCAATGTCACCGTGTTCAGACTGAGCTGGGATTGGAAGGAAATGCCGGCCGTCATAGAAGCCTGGCAGAAATGGGCGCCCTTCACCGATGATCGCATCACCTCGGTGCTCACGCTTACTTCGAAGATGGCTTACAGCCTGTCATGCATTGGTGTTTTTGTTGGCGGGCGCCAGGAGGCGGAGCGCTTACTCAGGCCGCTCTACACTGCCGTCAAGCCGACGCACATCTCTTATTCCGTGGTGCCTTTCATAGATGCTGCGCGTCGCTTCTCCGGATTTAAGCGCCGGCCGAACAAGCCGACAGCTCAAGCAACGGGGCAAGCGACAAAGCCGGCGGAAGAAACGGCGCCTGCGGTGCCGCCGCCCGCACCACAGACGGTGCACATTCATCCGGAGTCGCATACGCGTTTTAAGAACACATCAGACTACGTTGCGAAACCGTTGGATAAGGCTGCCATAGAGACAATAGTCAGTTTCCTCTCAGAGAGCCCCATCGACAGCAGCTGTCTGCAGCTGGACGGATATGGCGGAGCCATCAATCGCGTGCCGGCGAGTGCCACGGCATTTTGCCATCGCGGTGACACGATGTTTTGCATGCACTATCAAGTGAGTTGGAACCATAAGTCGGACGACGAGCGCAGCATTCACTGGGTCAACGGCTTTCGCAAAGCCATGCAACCGCATGTATCAGGATTTGCGTACGTCAGTTATTGCGATCGTGAAGTCGAAGACTGGGCGCACGCTTACTACGGAGCAAACCTGTCCAGGCTGGTGTCGGTGAAGAAAAAATATGATCCCGACAATTTTTTCCACTTCGAGCAGAGCGTGCCCGTAGAGCTGCCGCCAACCGGAGTTTCGAAGTAGCGCCTGAATGGGCATAAGATTATCAGCCGAGCCGGATTAGCCTGTGAGCGTTGAAGAAGACAGACTCGACGGACGACCAGAAGATGCGCTGGTGGGAACTTTGTTCGCCGGTTGCTATGAGATTGTCTCGGTGCTTGGGCGCGGCGGCATGAGTGTCGTCTACAAAGCTGTTTACGTGCCGCTCAATCAGTTGGTAGCGGTAAAGGTCATGCACACCCATGTGGATGACGGAGCGGCGCTGCAGCGACTGAAACGGGAAGCCCAACTGATCTCGACCCTCGACCATCCCAACATTCTGCGCGTGCTGCGCCTGCAAGTGTCTGACGAGGGCTATCCATACCTGGTCGCCGATCTGGTTGAGGGTCGGACGATACAGAAGGTGGTGCAAGAAGATGGAACTTTCGACGAAGCCACATTTGTGCATGTCTTCACGCAGGTGATGGACGCACTCGAGCATGCACACTCACGTAGCATCGTGCACCGCGACATCAAGCCGAGCAATCTCATGCTTACCCGTGAGGAAGACGGCGAACTGCGCGTGAAAGTCGTGGACTTCGGTATTTCCAAATTGCTGATTGACTCCGCCGGTGGTGCACAGGATGTTAGCCGCGCGACATCGAGCTTTTTCGGAACTCCTGCTTACATGAGTCCTGAGCAGTGTGCAGGACGCAGCGCCGACTATCGCAGCGACATCTATTCGCTGGCTTGCGTCATGTATGAGACGCTCACCGGTGTGCCTGCGGTAAGCGGCGAGACTGCTCTCGACATTATGTATCACCAGGTGCACGACATGCCTCGCCCGTTTAGCGATGTGCGCCCCGACCTGAAGCTGTCTCCACACATCGAGCAAGCGATTTTCACGGCGCTCAGGAAAGGTCGTAATGATCGCCCGCAGTCGATTCACGAGTTTCGCACCATGCTCAGTGGACACCTGCCGGTTGAACGTGCCATCTATCACGGACGCATGCGACGCCTATCAAACTGGGCAGTAATAGTCGTTGGTATGGTTCTATTGATGATAGCGATAGTGTTGGGTGTGCCTTTCACTATGATGATGTCGAATGAAGCTATGTCCTCCAGGGATTCCACGGTTCCTGTGGTTCCCAGGCTGCCTTCCACAGCTGAAGAGTGCTACAACGAAGGAATGCGCGCTCAGGTGGCGCGCGATAACGACCTGGTGATCAGGTGTTTGCAGAGAGCCGACGAACTGGTCAAACTCGAGAAAGACAACACAAAACTGACTCCGCAGCATCAGTACGAAGTCAAAATGGTTCTTGCCCTCGCGTACCGCACGCGTCGCGACCACGCGATGGCAGATAAGTATTACGCCGATGCAGAGAAGCTTCTCAAGAATACGAAGGTAGCGGGAATAGGCTGGCACTGGCGCGAACGCAGTGATTTTGAAGCCGAGAAGAAACAGTATCCGAAAGCAGTCGAGTATGCCAAAAAAGGTGTGGAGGCTTACGAGCAGGCTTATGCTGTCGAAGGTCATTACGAACGCGAGCAGACAGACTTGACTCAGGCATACCAAAGGCTTGGAGAGGCTTACCAAAACAACGGACAGTTTCAAGAGAGCAATACTGCGTGGCGCAAGGCTGTACAGATTGCGGACCCGATGGCGTGGGCTGGTCCCAAGTTAGAAATGAGAAGGCTGTGGTCGGAGTCGTTGATGACTCAAAAGCGCTTCGCCGATGCGAAGAAGACGATGGACGAGTACATGAAAATTGCTCAAGGCACGTCGAAAGTCAATCTGAAATCGGAAGATGAGCTGACGAGGGGCTATCAGACCTATGGAAGGGTGCTTGAGAAGGCAGTCAATCCTCAGTCCGCCAGACAATATTTCGCAAAAGCGGTGACGCTGGCGCGCGCCCGCTCGATGAGCAATTTTACCGAGGGTTGGTATGCACAGCTGGCAGAGGCGCTGAGCGTCCAGGCGGTCAATCTGTTTGACTGCGATCAGATTCCCGAAGCCGAGCGCGCGGCTAACGAAGCGAAAGAGTGCTGGAAGAAGTCGAATGCGACTGCAAATGAGAAGGTCAGTCTCGCTGCGATGGAGTTTGCGCGGCAGCGGGCGCTGAAGCGCGCGGCGGCGGCGCACTGAATCTTTAAATCAAGCTTTGATCGGCTCGCTCACTTTTAGGCCGCTTATCCGGCGCAGGAAGTTGTCGCTGACTTTCAATCTAGTAGCGGCGGCATCGAATGAAGCATGCGTCCCTTTCCAGCGCAGTTCGTCGATGTCTTCGAAAACCGGTACGTCGAGGCGCAGCGTCGCGAGTTTGCGAAAGAGCAGCGCATCTTCGTAAGAGCCAAACAGTGTCGCTGCCAGTTTGGCGGCACCGCGAATCGAGGAGGGCCATTGTTTTGAGTCTTGCTGTATGTTTTCCAGGTGCTCGTAGTGTGAGAGTACTGAAGCCGTAGCCTTAGCGCCCCAGCCCGGCAATCCCGGATAACCATCGGCGGTATCACCGACCAGTGCAAGATAGTCTGGTATGGAAGCTGGTTTGACTCCGAATTTTTCGATCACCCCCGCTTCATCGCGGGTGGTATCACGCCTGCGATCCAGCTGCACGACGCGCGTGCCGACGACACATTGGCTCAGGTCTTTGTCGGGAGTGCAGATCACAACCCGATCCACTCTGTTGTTAAGGGCAGCCTTGGCGGCTGCTGCAGCCAGGGCATCGTCTGCCTCGAATTCCACCATCGGCCACACTAAGACACCCATTGCTTGCAGGGCCTCTTCCAGAATTGGGAACTGCGACTTCAACTCATGCTCGATGCCATCGCCGGTTTTGTAGTATGGATACAGGTCGTTGCGGAACGACTCGATGACATGATCTGTGGCTACTGCGATGTGAGTGGCACCCTGCTCCAGCATCGTCAGCACGGACGTGAGCACGCCGCGCACGGCGCTAATTTCTTCGCCGGCAGCGTTGGTGGCACCGGGAACTGCAAAGTAGTGCCGAAATAATTCATAGGTCCCGTCGACTAAATATACGTCCATGCCCAAGTCTTCTCAATAAGTGCTCGGGGGATCGTACACCATCAGCACCCATCAGTCATCGGGCGGCTCATGCCTGTCATCGGGCCCGCGGCGGCGGCCGCCTTCCAGACCCAGGAAGTGCTTGATTGCCTTCATTCGCATTGCTTTGCGTTGCACCGGTGACAGGACTTCCGCGAACGAGATGACGCGCTCGAGAAACTCATCTCCTGCCTGAATCTTCAGAGCTTGAATCTGCTTGCCAATCTCTTTGATTTTTGCTTTATCGAGCTGTTCTTTGCTCAGTTCTTTGACTATGTCCTTCATCAACGCACCCATGGACAGTTTCATCTGCAGATGTTGCGCCATGCCTGACATTTTTAATTCAGCAATTTTTTCCAGTTGCTCATCGTTCAAGTTGAGGTCGCGCAGCATGCCGCCGGGTCCTCCGAATCGGTGCATCATCCTGGCGAACGGAGGCGGACCAAACCCACCGCCGCCAAAGCCACCCGGTCCACTGCCGCCCCGCTTGTCGCAGCCGCCGCCAAATCCAAACATCTAGTAGTCCCCCGTGGTGCACCGCGTCGTTCCTTCTAATCTATACGTTTGATGCCGCAAAAAAGTTCAATTCTGCGGAAGGATTTAATCTATTCAGAAGATTCGAGTTTGAGCGCAACAATCGGAGTTTCTTCCACTGTGCCTGGAAGTAAAATGGCGCTATTGAAACAACGGAGAAGACAACGTGGGCGCCCCGGCGAAACCTGTCCAATTATCAATCGCGCAACGATTAGCTAACATCAACTGGCAGCAGATGTACCAGAATCTGGATGCCGACGGATTTGCTACGACATGCACGCTTTTGCAAATCGATGAATGCCGTGCACTGTCCCAGCTCTACTCTAATGACGATTTGTTTCGCAGTCGAGTTGTGATGGCACGTCACGGGTACGGACGCGGCGAATACAAATATTTCGCCTATCCATTGCCGCAGATCATCGAGAGCCTGCGAACTGCCGCATACCCGCATCTAGTGCCGATAGCCAATCGCTGGATGGAAGAAATGAACTCACCGGTCAGATTTCCTGCGACGCACGCTGAATTCATAGAACGATGTCACCAGGCTGGACAGCAGCGGCCGACACCATTGTTGTTGCAGTACGAAAAGGGTGATTTCAATTGCCTGCATCAGGACCTCTACGGCGAGCATGTTTTTCCATTGCAGCTGGCGATTTTGCTGGCGCAACCGGAGTGCGATTTTACGGGCGGCGAGTTCGTGCTCACCGAACAGCGTCCTCGCATGCAGTCGCGACCGATGGTGGTGCCCCTGGAACAGGGCGATGCCGTTGTTTTCGCCGTGCACCAGCGCCCCGTGCAGGGCACGCGCGGGAGCTACCGCGTCAACATGCGCCATGGAGTCAGTCGAGTGCGCGGCGGACTTCGCCACACCGCCGGGATTATTTTTCACGACGCCAAATGAGTTTGGTTCCAACCTATTCTTGGAATTACACAACCAGAGTACTTGGGCTTTTGACGTGCTGGAAATTTTCAAATCTCACGTGTTGAAGAGTTTGCTGGTCGCCTGTGCTTTTTTGGCAGCGTCTGTGGTTGGTCTTCAGACAGAAGTGGTGGCCGCGATCTCGAAGACGGTGCAGGAGCTGACTCTGGTGATCAGAAAACCCAACGTCGGCTCCAAAGCTCGTACCGTGGAAGTGACAGGATTGGATGGCGCGACCGTCACAGTGGTTGCCGAAGAAGGTCCTGCGGCCACCGATAACGACTTGAAGATTGACGCGGTGTTTCTCGCGCACGCGCTGGTTTCTGATGCGCCGGATCAGGTCGGAAATGTAAAAGTGGTGTTCTTGCAAACCGGCAAAAACAGCCGCTCTGTGACCGTGGACAAGACTCAGATCAGAGAATATGAGAAGGGCGCGCTTTCAGGTAAAGACCTGGTGGACTCCCTTGAGCTTAAATTCGAGGCGGCCCGCCAGGAAAGAGCACTGGAACCGGGACCGGAGCTGGAGCGCCGCACTCAAATCTCCAAGAGAATCGACAAGCTGCGAGTCCAACAAGTCGGGGTGCGCCCATTCGTGAACGCGCTCAATGAAATCGAAGCGTTGGTAAAGCAGAAAAGCCCCGACATTGACCAGCGGGTCAGCATTTTGGAAGGGCAGCTCGCTGACCAGGAAGCTATTTTGAGGAAACGGCTGAAGGCCAGTGCTGCGGCTGCGAAAGCCTCAATAAGTGGCGGTGGAACCGGCGGATCTGCCTCGTCGCCGGCGACCGGACAGGTTAAGTCAGCAGCGGCAGGCTACGTTCCCCCCGAAGGGGCTCATTTGAAAGCTGTATTTCAACGAGATGCAGATAATCTGATACGCTCCGTCCAACAGAAAAATCCTCAAGTCGGATCTCATTTGCGGGACATCAAGAAAACAATTGATGCTGCTTTCGCCTCCGGGCGGGATCCGGAGGCATTTCAGACGCTGCACGAGTTCCAGATTTTGGTTCAGCAGACTATAAATGTCGACATGTTCGCACCGGGCGGGCAGCAAGGCGGAGGTTCCATGGGCGGAGGCGGTCAAGGCGGCGGCCCCATGGGTGGCGGTCAAGGCGGCGGCCCCATGGGCGGTGGACAGGGTGGCGGTCAAGGCGGCGGCCCCATGGGTGGCGGTTTTCCGGGCGGAGGACCACCTGGTGGCGGTCCTCCCGGCGGTGGTCCTCCATAATTCATCGAAGCCGTTGCCTGCAGTCTGCACTGGGCATATAGTCCATGTCTGGTGGGCGTGCGCAGGTACCGGCGTTGAACGGCGATCTTTACGTAAGTCAAGCTGGAACCAGGAGTGATGAACTCCCTGATCCTCTCGTGGGCATGAAACTGGACGGCCGATTTGAAATCGAGTCGGTGCTCGGATCTGGTGGCATGAGTGTCGTTTATAAAGCCAAGCAGATCAACGTCAATCGCTATGTCGCCATCAAAACGATCAGAATGCAGTTGGGAAGAAACTCTACTGCGCGCGACCGTTTTCAGCGCGAAGTGAACACACTTTGCGCTATGAATCATCCTCACGTTGTCACAGTCTATGACTGCTTGTTCGGTGAGGACGGTGCACCATTTGTGGTGATGGATTATTTGCGCGGGCGCAGCTTGGATTTCTTGATCGCGCAGGACGGACCATTCACGATGGATCGTTTTCTCAACATCACTCTGCAAGTTCTCAGTGCGCTCGACCACGCGCATGCCAACGGTGTCGTACACCGCGATATGAAACCAGGGAACATCGTGTTGCTCGATGATCAAACCGATTTCGTCAAGGTCGTTGACTTCGGTCTGGCTAAAGTCGAGGAAGAGAATCGCAAACTGACGCAGTCCGGTGAAATCCTTGGCAGTCCGCCCTACATGAGCCCCGAGCAGTGTCTCGGCAAACCTGGCGACATCCGCTCTGACGTTTACTCGCTGGGCGTCGTCATGTACGAGATGCTCACCGGCATGGATCCGTTCAATTATGTGAGCAGCGTCTTCGAGATGCTGCAGTGTCACACGTCCAGTATTCCTCCTTCGATGAAGGACAAAAATCCTGATGTGTCGGTGCCACCAGAGGTGGAGGCAGTGATTTTCAAGGCGATGGAGAAGGACCCAAGCAAACGCTATCAAACTATTCGTGAGCTGCAAGACGCGCTGGTGTCTGCCTGCGCCGGACCCGTGTCCAAGACTTCCGGCGATGTCGCTCTGCGTGCCGCTGCTACCGCTGCCAGTCGGGCTACGTCAGGAAACCCGGCTGCTGCCGCCCCACCGTCACCGCCGGCCCGCGGCGGCGAATTCAATCGAGCCAGATACGCCACCATCAGCGATGGACAGGCTGAGCAAAAATCATCATTGGGGATGGGTGTTTTGATTGGGGCTGTTTGCGCTATCGTTCTGCTGGCGGGTTTGGGTTTCTTCTTGCTGCCCAGACTGACTGTCACCAACCCACCGACACAGCCGGCGGTCGCGCCAACAACACCAACAACACCAACAACACCAACAACACCAACAACACCGGCGCCTTCATCGACGGCGACAAGCCCGACAACTTCACCGCAACCAGCTACGGCGCCCCCAGCGGCAGAGAGCCCCGAGACAGTGACGCCCAAGTCGACTAGTGCAGTCAAGCCGCCGACTCCGCCTGCAAAGAAAGTTGCCAAGCCTGTCAGGCATGCTACAGTTGCACCCGCGCCTGTCCCAAAACCAGCGAAACCAGCAGCCAAACCGGCTGCCAAGCCGAAGCAGTTCGGGCAGGACTTGCAGAATTTGAGAAGCAGCCACTGAGAGTGGGAACAATCGGCGAGTGTGAATGAGCTGGTTTGAGAAACTGAAATCTGCGCCGACAACTGTTCTGTGTGTGGTGTCGTTTGCGTTGTTCGTGGAGGAGTTGCTCTACGGGCTGGTCGTGCCATTGACGCCGGTATCGCCGGCGCACATCCAGGACGAGCACATGCTGAGCACCTTATACGGTGCCTACGCGGTTGGATTGATCCTGGCGACACCAGTTTTGGGAGTGCTCACTGAGAGAATCGGCAGACGCAAGCCGATGGTACTGGGCGTGGTGCTGCTTTTGATCTCCGCGTTCCTGATGTGGTACGGCACGTCGACGGAATACTGGATCGTGGCACGCGTATTGCAGGGTGCGGGCGCCGCCTGCACATGGACTGCCGGACTGGCACTGGTAGCCGGTTATTACATTCAAAATCGCGTCAAAGGAATGGGTTTCGCCATGCTGGGCGCCACCACGGGATCGATAGTTGGACCTGTGATGGGCGGCGAACTTTACGATTGGGTAGGCTACGACCCGGCATTTGGATTTGCCGTCGGTGCACTGATTCTCAATGCGATTCTGATATTTGTATTGACGCCAACTACCAAGGGACCGAGGAACAATCCGCCCTGGGATGAGTGGTTCAGGGAGCTGCGCGGCATCGTCACGGATAAAAGCGTGCTTGCCGCGGGGTTTGCAGTTTCTCTGGCGGCCGCCAGCTGGGCTTTGATGGAGCCGCTCTTTCCGATGCAAATCGGGCGTATCGCCAAAGATGCTTCACCCACTGCCATCGGTGTTTTGTTCACGATTTCCAACGTGCTGTATGCGTTTCTTGCGCCGATCGTCGCCAAGGTCTCTGATCGTATTGGTATCAGACAGACGACAGCAGCCGGACTTGTCATGACTGCGATCACCATGCCGCTCCTGGCGTTGTCGCCAACGATGGTGCTAGCCGGTATCGTGTTGTGCTTGATCACTATCGGCTATGCGTTCACGATCAATCCCACATCGGCAGAACTCGGTGACGCCGTGGATCGACGCGGCTCTAAGTCGTACGCAGTTGCGTATGCGGTCTATAATCTGTCTTACTCGGTGGGAATGATCTCTGCCGACTCTTTCGTCGAAGTGGCAACAGACTCGGCACACCACATGCCGATTTTGCAGATACTGATGATCATGAGTGCTCTGTTCGTTACCTGCGTTCCACTGTTCCTCTTCAAACCGCGTGTTGTAGCCGATGCTACAGTTTCATCGCCTGTGCCTGAAAACTCTGGGAAACAATAAATGTCACGCTCATTCATTGGAAGGTTAGCTCAAAAATTCGTTTCCAAGGAGGAGCGAATTTCGCGTCGCGAGATGCTGCAGGGCATGATGGCAACAGCCGCCAGCTTGATGGTCAGCTCTCAGTTTCTGGAGGGCGCGCGGGCGGCGACGAAAAACGATCATCGTATTGTCGTGATTGGCGGCGGGTTCGCCGGATTGGCGGCAGCATTCGAATTATCGCAGGCGGGCTACACCGTCACGGTTCTGGAAGCTCGCGATCGTCTCGGTGGACGTGTGCACACCCTCACCGATTTCATTCCTGGACGCACAGTGGAAGCTGGTGCCGAGTTGATTGGTGCCAATCATCCGACATGGCAAGCTTATGCCAAGCGCTTCAAGTTGCAAATGCTGGACCGCTCTGAATATCCGGACAGTGAGCGACCTTGCTATTTCCACGGAAAGCTTCTCGAACCGAAAGAAGCACAAGCATTATGGGAAGACGTAGATCACTACTTGTCGCTCTACAACAAGCTAGCGGTGCCGGTCGACGCCGACCAACCGTGGAAGAGCCCCAACGCCAAAGTAATGGATGGCACCACCGTCAACAGTTGGATTGATGGATTGGAGTGTTCGGACCTTTGCAAGTTGGCGATTCGCTTGTCGGAAGCATCAGATGCTAACGATCCCGGCTGGCAAAGTCTGCTGGGGCGATTGGCCGTGGTCAAAGGCGGTGGACTGGAGAAGTACTGGACTGAGTCGGAAATCTATCGCTGTAAGGGCGGCAACCAGCAGCTCGCCGATCATCTGGCCGACGCCATCGGTCGCGATCACATCCAACTGGAGACTCCGGTCACCGAAGTGGAGGTCAAAGACAAATATGTGGAGGTGACGCTGGCTAATGAGCAGGTTTTGCAATGCGACGACGTCATCGTGGCTGTGCCGCCGGGAACCTGGAAGCGCATCATGTTTACGCCACCATTTCCGCCGTCGCTTTCGCCGCAGATGGCCAATCAAGTGAAGTTTCTTTCCGAGGTGCGTGAGCGCTTCTGGGAAAAGGATCACATGTCGCCCAATTCTCTGAGCGACGGCATCGCCGCGGAAACCTGGGATGCCACCGAACATCAGGCAGGACCTGGTCATGCTTGTTTGACAGTGTTCGCGGGAGGAAACATGGCAGACGTCGGGCGCGCCTGGCCTTCAGACCAGCGAATGGCACATTACGCGTTGGCAATCGAAAAGATCTATCCGCGCTACTCCGACAACTTCGTCAAGGGCAAGTTCATCGACTGGCCGTCTGATCCCTGGTCGCAGGCCGGTTATTCGGCGCCGGCACCCGGTCAGATCATGACCCTTGGTCCCATTCTTTATGACGGCATCGGACGGCTGCATTTCGCCGGCGAGCACACAAGTTTTGCTTTCCAGGGTTACATGGAAGGTGGACTGCGATCTGGTGCGCTGCTGGCCAAACGAATTGCTATTCGCGACAAGTTGATCAAGTCGTAGCTGCCTGTCGGCGCGCTCCCAGTGCCAGCACTATCGGCAGCATGAAAAATGGTGCCAGGGTGGAAATGGCCAGTCCATAATGCAGGTTTGAAACATCAGCAATCGTGCCGACTACCCACGGCATGAAAATTCCGCCGGCATTACCAAATGCCGCCAGCGCACCGAACATAGTGGCGCCGCCGTTCGGATATCTGTCTGCCGTGATTGCCAGCATGGTCGGCCACAAGCAGCTGCCTGTCAATCCTGCCAGTATGCAGGCGATCAAAGCCAAAATGGCGATCGGACAGAACGAACCGATCAGGAAAAGCAAAACCGAGATGCCGCATCCCCATGCCATGATCGTGTAGCTGTCGACGCGAGCGCTGAGAGCACCGATACCCATGCGGCCGATGGCCATGCAGATGGAGAAGAGAAACAACCCGACGCCGCCCACCCATTGGGGATATTTCAAGGAAATTTCGGCGTATGCCGGCAGCCATTGAGCCATTCCCAGCTCGGTGGCGCCGCCTAAAAAAATCGCGGTCAGCGCGCCGACGAACCAGTAGTCTTTGATCAACTGGCGCAGCGGAGTTCGCTCACCACCCTCGGTGACCAGCTGAGGAAACTTCACCGCACCGAGCGCAAAAATTAGTATCAGAGGCAAAGGAATCAGAAACAGACTGGAGACGCGCCAGGAGATGCCTGCCTGCAGAGCAAGAGTCCCTGCTATCACGGTCAAAGTTGCTCCCACGCAGTAGAAAGAATGCAACCAGTTCATTGAGCCGGTGCGTGTCTCCGGGTTGAGCGCCGACACGACCGGGCTGAGCACCATGTCGAGAGTTCCGGCACCGAAGCCGAGCAAAAAGTTGGCGCAAAGCAATACTGTGTAGTCGGGCGACCAGTAAGTGACGATCAATCCGGCGACCAGAAGAGCATTGCCCAGGAGCGCAAATACCTTGGCACCAAATCGATCAGCCAGTGGACCGGTGGTCAAAATTGCCAGCACCAGACCAATGAATGTCACGGCACCGAGGCGACCCAACTGCTCTTGTGTAAGGGCACCACCATCAGCACCCGGAAAAGAGTGTTGAATCGACACCAGAAAAATCGGCAAAAGATTGACGCCGATCGCCAGACTCATCATGGCGGCATAGCAAAGCAGCGTCAGTAGTTTTGGGCGCAAGCGATCACTTCGCGGCCTGTGTTGCAGGCTGTGGACAGCCCTGGGCCAGCCAGTTGCGTACGTCGTGCAGCGACGAGAACACGCCTTCGGCAATTTGGCGTGATTCATCCGATGCGGGAAGCAAGTCAGGCACCAGGCACGAACGCATGCCGCCTGCACGAGCTGCCAACAGCCCGCTATGCGCATCTTCCAGGATCAAACAACGAGCAGGTTCGACTCCCAATGCTTCCTGTGCTTTCAAGAAGATGTCGGGATTCGGCTTGCCGCGCTCTACCATGTCACCACCGATGATGACTGTGAAGTACTGGCGAATGTTGTGGTGCTCAAGGCGTTCGCTCGCTTCAGCCTGCACAGTGGAAGTGCCGACGGCGCAAGGAATGTTGTTTTCCTTAGCCCAGACGAGCAATTCTTTTACCCCTGGTTTTAAGGGCAGTCCTTCGCGTTCGTGCATTTCCTTATATAGGGATGCCGCGCGAGTGCGGAAGGTTTCCAGCGGAAACGCCGCACCGAATGAGTCGCACAAAACGCGTTCGCAATCGGCGATGGTGATACCGATCAGTTTTAGATAGAGGGCATCAGTGAGGTCGAAACCCGATTCTTTTGCCGCCTGTGTCCAGGCCCGTTTGTACAGACCTTCGGTATCGAGAAGCAGCCCGTCCATGTCGAAGATGAGGGCTTGCGGAGTGCGCATAATCAGTCCCCTTATATTAGTTGGGCAGTGCCGCCGGTTCGTCGGCTTCCGGCGCCTGGAAGATATCAATCTGCTTGTTGGCGAAGACGTTGTCGGTTTCTTCATTGCAGAAGGTGCTGACTTCGCCGATTAAAGCTTCGCCGCCCACCGGCACAAACTCGTGCCAGATGCCCGGTGTCAGCGTTATGCGGCTGCCGGCCTTCAGTTGGAAAGGCACACCCGACTCACGCTTTTCCATGGTGCGATCGATTTTTACTTCGACCGCACCATTTGGTTTGCCTTCGCTGGGGTTCGAAGACCACAACGTGATCTGCAAAGTGCCCTGACGGCAAATGATGTCTTCTTTCTTTTCATAGTGCGTGTGTGCCGGCGTCACCATGCCTTCCTGCGCGTACATGATCTTTTCGCAGTATTCAGGCTCGTTGGCGAGCAGTACCTCGACCAGACCGACCGTTTTATAGTCGCCCAGTCCGAAATCGCAAGCCGACCATTCGGCCTTTGGCGGTAATACCCAGTGATGTTTCTTCAGGCACTCTGCCGCCTCGCGGCAGAGTTTGTTGATTTCGCTTTGCTTCATGACGTTCCTTTACTTACACTTTCGAAAGTTCTTTTTCTTCAATGTGTCTGAGCGCATCTTTGGCTGATTCGCCATTATGCAGAACGGCTTGCAGAGCCTTAGTCATGCCCTTAGGATTCTTGTGCTGGATGACATTGCGACCGTAAATAAATCCGGCAACGCCTTCAGCCACCAATTTTTCTGTGTGTTCGAGAACTTCTTTGTCTGAAGCGCGACTGCCGCCTCGTACGCAGACCGGCACGCCCGATGCAGCTTCGATGACGCGATCGAATTCGCTCTCCGGTTCGGTCGAATCGGTTTTGATCAAATCGGCGCCCAGTTCGGCCGCCATGCGAGCCAATGTGGCAACGCGAGCAGGATTGCCGTCGCCCACCAGACCGTCTTTGGTTTTCTTGAACGACAGAGGCTCGATGCCCAGGGGCATGCCGTAGCGATCGCATTCATTCTTGATTTTCAAGATATTGCGAACGCATTGATTGAGCATCTCCGGGAAGTCGTCAACTTGCAACAGATTCAACAAGATGCACGCCGCATCGAGGCGAACCGCTACTTCGACCGCGCCTTCGTAGGCTTCGCAGAAAAGTTTGGAGGTCGGAACGACGTCGTTGTAAAAGTTGGCTGTGTCGGCGCGCAGCATCAAAGCCGGTTTGTTGCGTCCGGGCACGCGTTGCAGATGCGGAGCCTCACCGGGTGACAGAAGCACGCCGTCGGGATTGGCGTCGGCCAGGGTTGTCACTGTTTTTTCCATGTTCTCGATGCCTTCCAGGAAGGCACTGTTGTTGAAGAGAGCGTGGTCAACCGCGACTACGAGAGTGCGCTTGGACGTTGGGTGAAACAGACGATTCAATCGATAAAGCATCACTGGTACCTGCGGTGAGTTTTCAACAGTTCCGGCAGCGGGGACGCGCGGATAAGTTGGCTGATTTTAACATATGCATTGCTTATACAAGGGTGCTCATGGCGACTGCAATTGCGTAGCGAGCGGTGTCGGGTGTTGCCACCAATTGCGGTACTACACACAGGCATGAGCAAGGGAAAGGAGCGAGGCCGGCAAGAGCAGACCTCGCGTCGTCTATTTTGGTTGATCAATCAATGCGCAGCGTTACTTCAGAAGGTTTTCCAGTCCCTTGGTGCCGCCGACGCCTTGTTTAACGCCCTGTTTCATCAGTTCGTTGACGCCTTTTTGCATGCCTTGTTTAACCAAGCCCTTCATCATGTCGCCGGCAACGCCGGTGGGGACCAGTGAGTTAGTCGTGGCTTGTGTAGGCGGTGCACCGGCTGCGGCAGTGGCTGCCGGAGCGACGGCCGGCGTGGTTGCGGCGGTGGCTGGAGTGGCAGGTGTGCCGGGCGTTGCCGGGGTTGCGCTGCCGGCAATTTTCACTTCCAGTCCCTCAGGGGACGGACCAAGAATCATGTTGCCTTTTTGCGTCACTGTCAGCGAGTACGACTTATGCGAGATCTGCTCGGTGACGTAGTACTGACCGGCAGGCATGGTTGTTGTGCCGACTTCCTGTGGTCCCGTGATAGGCGCTGTGTCAGCGGCTGCCGGGAGCATCGCCGAGAGAGCGATTGTTAGTGCAAGCATTACGTGTCGCATGTAAATACCTCGGTGTTTTCAGGACTTTTTTTGGTTCTCCGCACACTCTTACTACCCACTCAGTCGAAGAACTACATTAAATGCGAGAGGCTGTCGATTTAGAGTGTCTGCTTGGCTTCTGGGGCGATCTGGTGAACTCCAGAATGCCGGCCGGCGGGTGTAGTAGCGGTATCACAGACGGTAGTGCAGGTGGTGCTGGAACCCCTCACCAGTGCTGACGGTGAAGTGTCACTGGCAGAGGCTGTCAGGGCACGACAATGACTCGAAATACCAGGTTTTTCCCATGCGAAAATGATCGAAAAACAGTTATCATGAGGATAGGAAAACAACTCCTGTCGTGCCGCGATGCTCTCACATCGATGCGCGGCTGATTCGTGTTGTCTGTATGAGGATGATTACATGGTCAATATTACGAAGTCCGCAGGTGGTATCACATTCAGTGTCGATGATGTGGAGCCGGCGACAGCCGCGCTCAATTGTCGCGACCTGGGATACGGGCTGAGCACATTGTTGCCCGGCGGTGTGCGACTCAATTCGTGGTCCGACTACAATTCCAAAGTCGTGAGCGACGTCGAGTTTCATCCGCTGATCGCCGCAGTGCACCTGGCATTCGCCGATCACCGTCCCCTGGTCATTTCGCCTGACATGATCTGGGTGACGATACTGCAAGGTTTTTCGCAGCACGTGCGCAACAATGCGGAAGCACTGCGTCACAAGCTGGTCAAACACGCCGAAGGAAAAGTGGAGATCGGCATCGCGATGGATGACCTCTTTCTTGAATCTCCAGAAAGTGCCTGGCACGAAGCGATTGAGATGCTGGCATTTGCTTTGCGCAATGAGATTGGCGATATCTTCGATAACTTGATGTGCGACTTCAGCACCACAGGGCCAGTCGAACGCACAGTAAGTCGAATCACGCTTCTCGATATCTATGAACCATTTTTCGATTACGTGATCTTAGCTGGATGCGGAATTCCCTCCATTACCCTGGAGGGGACCAGTGCAGATTGGTTGAAGATGCGCAACAAGCTCGATGTACTCACCGACTTCGGTCTGGACTTCTGGCTTGTTCACGTACGGCCGATTCTGGAGCAGTTTTACAGAGCTTCGCGTGGCGACATCGATCTCAATCATTGGCAGAGCATCTACAAGCAACAGACCCATTACGGAGTAGCGCGAATCAATGGCTGGATAGCCAAGTTGATTCCATACCTGAAAGGGCGCTCTGAGAAATTCGATGATGTAAATCCGCTGCTGCTGCCGTCGTCTGATCCTCGCTCTGAGGATGCCGAAGTGTTTTCCTCATTGCTTCCAATGGGTACGGCGCTGGTTCCATTTCTGTTAATCGACAAAACGACTGAGCCGACTCGCTCATTCAGTATGGAAATCGTCGGCGGCTTTGTGGGCGTCGATCAAGATGAAGAAACACTGGCGCTGCGCCCGAAGCTTGGATGGGCAGTGCGGCAGGCGGCGATTGCGGCCTACTTCAACTACGACATTCCGCAGACTTGGACGATTGAGCCGCCTTTGGGCGCAGAGGAGCAGTTGCCGTTGCTCGATTTGTTGCATCTGCGTGCTCTTTATGGCGTTGACGCCAACAGCTTGACCGCGTTCTACCGGGACTGCAATGGTATTGTGTTCTCTGATACTGTCAGTGGTGTTGGTGCCCGCATCAGACCACTGGCGGAACTCACTTTCGAGCACGAACCGGTTGTCGACGAGAGCCGTTTCTGGGACCGCACCATCTGGGTGACTATTGCCGACCTGGCCGACGGCGGGCAGGCTTATTTGTGCATCGGCAATGACGACCCCGCCATCTGGAAAACCGCTCCAGGCTGCGAGGAAAAACTTCCGGTCGCTTATCGCTTTGTGCAATTCGTCAGGGCGTTTGTGAGAAACGAGGGCAACGTCCCTGTGCTGCCGCCAATGAGTAATGAAGAAAGGAGGAAACTCTGGTTCGGGTTTGCAGAAAACTAAGCATTCTTTCTGGGGTAGGTGGCTCCTGATTCGGCCTTGGGGAAATCAACAGAAGTGTTGATTTCCCCTAAGGGGTTAGTAGCACCCCCAACGGATTCTTCTTCCCCGTCAGGTCGGGTCGGGTCAGGGCACGACGACCCAGACGGACGGAAAGCTTTTTTGAAAGTCGGCGACTGACAGCTTGAACGCACCATCAGGGACTCCGTCTCTCGGTTGTCCGTCGGGGGTGACCGGTTCACTGTTGCCGCCGGGAGACCAGCCCCACGGGTTGCGCACGCTCACTTGCCGGTCACGCGGGTCGTACTTGGCTGTGTACAGGTGCGTGAAAAACACACCGCGCTCATCCATGTCCTTGTCGGTGTTAATTGGCTTGGAACCGGCGCACATAGGCAATCCCCACTGCGCCGTCACTTCTAGTTTTTGCCTGAAGTTGCGGTCTGTTGGATCGAGCCGCGCATACTGCTCGCCGGTCAACAGGCTCAGTGCCACGCCGCAGTCGCCGCCGTGCAATGCAGCGATGTCGTGCTTGGCGGGATACGGCGAATTACGGTTGAACAACTGAGCTGCCGCTTTCTCCAGAACTGCCACCCATGATCCGTGTTTATCGGAGCGCGCGAAGAGCGCCATCTCCATCGCGGTTGGTGCATCGACTGTGACTGGATATTTCGGTGCGCCAGGGAATGTTACCGTGAACTTGCCATCGGGTTCTTCCTTGATCATGCGGGCGATGGTTTCAGGCATGGTGTCTGCTACCGCTGCTACCGAGCCAAGAAACCAGCAGTCGCCGACCGAGCCCTGTCCTACGGCATCCGACTTGATTGCGTCGACAGGCTTCTTGAACTCGCCCCACAGTTTTTGATTGATGTTGTCGGTGCGCGAGCCGGCGATCAGCATAGCCAGTTTGAGCTTTTCCGCGAGGTCGCCATTGGGATCGTCTTTCAGTTTTTTGCTCATCGCTTGCACATCTTTTTCTGAGATGCCGCTGTCTTTCTTGTCTTGTCCGTCAATCAGTTCGAATCCGTAGAGCATACCAATCACCATACCCGCATCATGACTGGTGAACTTTTTGTTGGAGACGGTTTCGAACAGCTCCGCAACTTCAACCCTGCCATTGTGATTGGTGTCAAGCTCTTCGCGGTGAGCCTTGAACCACGGCTCAATATCAGCCACCGTAGGTGGTTGCGCTTGCTTGACCGGCGCCGGTGCTTCCTTTTCGATAATCAAGTCTGCCATTTACTTCTTGCCGCTCAGAGGTGGAATGTACAGTTCGACTTTTGGTCCGGGACTTTGGAGATACCACTGGCGCACTTGCTTGGGTGTACTCGGTGCATTTATCTCGTCGAGAAGCTCATCTATCTTTTCCAACGCTTGCATGGTCACCGGTACTTCATCTAAGACGCGGCGTTGCCCGTTGAGGAAGGGAGTTGTCTTTGCCCAGGGCACGTAAGACTGACCGGGCATGATACGCAAGACGGCTCCGCCGGCGGCTGAGAATAGCGAATCGCCAAAGACATCTTTTCCGTAGTCGGATGCCAGGTCGAATCCTGATGAATAAGATCCGTCGAATGCCTTGGGTGCGTACTGGCGTCCGCGGGCGATGGCGGATGTGGTGGCACCGGCGGCCAGGTCGGCGAGTACGACGTTGCGCGCGCCGACTCGACCCATACTGGCGACGGCGCCCACTGCTTCGCGATAGGCGGGGTTGCCGACGAGAGGCAATCTCGAATACCAGGGGAGACCTGCACGCATACTCTTCAGTCCGGTGTATGCCAGTTCGCGTGCTGTCTCGAAACGTTGGGCGCCTTGCAAGCCTTCCAGCAGCGCAGTGTCGGCGGAGACGGCGCTCATGGCGCGCTCTGCGGAAGTCAGTGCCCGGGCGCTGCCGTTCAATCCACTCAATGCGGCACGGCGCACTAGAACGCCGGCACCACCGCTGAGACCATCGACGCCGCCAATTAGCGGGTCGTACCATTTTACTTCGCCTTCGCACATATATTTGAGACCGGTGCGCGTGGCTGATCCGGCGGCGAATCCGGCTGCTAACGCAGCGGGTCCGCTCCAACCCGTAGCCACCACTACCAGAGCACCGGCGGCGATGGCGGCTGCTGTGTATCCGAGCTCTTTCAGCAGATGCTTGATGAACGACTCTTCCTTCTCGATAGCCTGCGGCATGGTGGCAAATTTCCGCAGCTCTTCCAGTTGTGTTGCTGCACTTTTCGCGTACTCCGGGTCAATCTTCTCGATTTCATCGAAGATTGCCAGGGCGTCGCCTTGCTTCTTGTTGCACAGTGCAAACACGCCTTCCATCAGTCTCGTGTATGCGGGAGCATGTGCCAGCAGTTCCAGCCCTTTCAGTCCTTCCTTTGCTTCTTCCAACTCGCGCGCCAGTTTTTGTTTGTCGGCGTCCGATGTCGCGATCGCCAGGTCTGCCTCTAGTTTCTTTGCCTTCTCGTCTTGTGACTGGCGCAATTTTTCGATTGCGTCGGCAGGAAGTTTCTTCACCTCTTCCTGAGCCAGAGCCAGCTCGCGCTGGGCAGCTTCTGCATCGAACGATTTGGGGCTCAAGTGACGTTGAAACTGCACAAGGTGATTGTGGAACTCGAAGACTGATTGCTCCTTACCTTCAGTTCTGGTGTAGAGCAAGGTGTTGAGATACATGCCGTGATTTTCGCTGACAAATTCTGGATCGATTTTCGCTGCGCTTTCGACCAGGTTGGTGGCTTCCGCAAAACTTCCCTGGCTGACCGCCAGTTTCACGCGACCGAACCGCACCGCCGCTGATGCATGCAGCAGTTCTTCGGTAGCCCGTTTTTCCAACTGCAAATCTGCTTGGTGTTCTTGAGTTGCTTTGCCGGCGGACAGCTCGTCGTCTACCGACTTGAGGCGAGTGCGCAGCGCTGCGTAGTTCAAGCCATCGGCAGCGGCCGTGGCCCGGTCAAAGTAGCCTGCCGCTTCGCCGCTGTTGTGAAAACTCAATGCACGGCTGCCCATTCTCGCCAGTTCGAGCGGATCGACTCCGCCCGCGATCGCCTGGCGTTTCAAACGCAGCGCGACGTCATCGCGAATATTCGCGCTTTCCGGTCCGCCGCCGCCATAGAGCATCGATTCGGTCAGGACCTTCTGGGCGCCGGTGAGGTCCCCGGTCTCAGCAAGAAACGCCGCATGCATTTCGCGAATTGCTCGCGGCGCAGTGATCACTTGCTCCAGACGATTCTTGAGAATAAGCAGTTCTTGCGGCGTGAATTTTTCCAGATCGAGTTTGCCGTCTGCACGCATTCTGCCTTCCAGATCTAGTTTGGCGGCTGCACCGGGAGTAGGAAGCCGCAACGCCAGGCTGTTTTGTCCCAGACGCTGCTGGCGCAGCAGCAATTCCTGCTGCACATCATTGAGGACTTGCGCAGCCTTCATGAAGTCGGCGCCGTCGGCGATGTCTTCTGCGCGCTTGAATTGGCGATTGATCTGCTCAGGCAAACGAGCCACGCGCTCGCCAACTGTGGATTTGACAGTCTTATCGCCATCTCTAAATTCGGTGGTCTGATCGCGACGCACTCCGGCATAGCCGTTGAGTTCTTCAATCAGAAAACTTGCTTCTGCGAAAGCCAACATCGGGTCCGTTTCGGCAGTCTTTGCCTTACCGACTCCGCGCCGCGCGTCTAGAAGCAAGTCGAATCCCGACAAAACCTCCGGGTGCGGAGATGTATCGGCTGGGGGAAGCAGCGTGATTTTATCGCCCAATGGGTTATCTCTGGAAACGGTGGGGATGTTTCCGGATAGCCTGCCCTGGCTCTATATATACGGCCGCGCCCAGTTCTGGACAACGTGGAATTAGGCAACGGCGGACTGCATATTTATGTATCTGGCCGGAATCAGTACAGATTCCGTGCAGAATCAGTGCAGATTCTGTGCAGATTCACCGCAGCATCGGTACAGATTCAGTACACGTATACTACTTAGTCGTCCCGTGGCATTGTGGTGCCGAACGCGCCATCTTTCTGGACGAAGTACACAGTATCGTAATTAGTGCGATTCATCTCAGACCGCATCTGCGATTCGGTGACTTCGTGTACCCAGAGCTCCAACAGCTTGTATCTGGAACCGTCTGCCTCGAGCGCCTTATAGCTCATATCTTCATACAAAACTTCAGTTGCGCGTCGCACCAGACCGTCGACACCGGGACCGTGATAAGTACCGGGAGCCTTCACCCAAAATTTCCACTCGCGAGAAGGCGCCGCAAAGCCCGACGGGAAGATCAAAGTGTCTTGGCAAGTCACTTCCAGAATCAACGTGTATTTGTAGTCGCCAGTCACCTGCAGCACGATCAATCGCGCGAAGTTCATAGCCGAAAACGGCATTTGCGCATCGTCCGGTTCAATATGCGCTTCGATGCCTTCGGTCAACCAATGCTCGTAGAGTTCGGTGGCGGAGTATGTGTAGCCCGATGCTCGATGCAAGTCGAACAGATTGTTCATCACTGTTTCCGCAGCCGCTGTCAGTGCATCGTTGTGCACCGCGAACTCACCGATGGCGGTGCGCCCGTCAGCGTCACCGACTGAGCGCAGATTTGAGTAGACATTGATGACATCCGTTTGCAACATGCTCTTTCCGCCGGGAATGACCCGACAACGTTACCGCAAAACAGATGTAATGGGCTAGCCGTGCTCAGAACCTGCGGCGCGCGTGCCGAACTCTGTGCTCTTTTCGTGCCTAAGCGGCTTTCTTCTTGGACGAAGTCTTTTTCTTGGTTTTGCCGCCGGCTTGTGTTCCGCGGCGCTTTCTTGTTGCTGCTGCTTTTTTCGCGGCTTCGCTGCGTGATGCTTTCTTGGCGGATTCGGATTTTTTGGTACCAGAGCCGCCTTTCTTCTCGCCGCCACCTGATTCTTTATTGACGGTTGCCCAGCCACGCGACTTAGCTTCCTTTTCGCTTACGCCTTTCTCTTCATAGCTCTCGGCAATATGCTCAGCTTGACGCTTTTGTTTGGCGGTGTATTTTTCTTTGCTGCCTCTAGGCATTGTTGAGCTCCTTCTCCTACTATGACTTTCAACGGCGACGACGAGCCGCTCGCTTCGTTCCACGGTCGAAATTCATCGCGTGCAGGATGCTCATCCGGACCTGCGATTTTGGGTATTGAACAAAACTGCTCGTTTCACCACTCCGAGATGAGCAGTTTTGTTCAATCAGATTCGCAGCAGCAGCGCACACCGAAATCTAATCGAGCTGGAGACACTGCATCAGTTCGAGCAGGTCCTTATCCATCTGGAAGATCTCAGATTTGATGTCGAGCAGCATGTCTGCCTGGTCGTTGAAAGTGTCGATATTGACCGTGCCGTTATGCCTGGTGTTAGACAGAATGCCTATGCGTTTCTGCGCTTCCGGTCCTTTCAAGTTGACTGGGATGACTTTGAATCGCTGCCACCGTTCAATCAAAAGTTGCAATCTGGTTTTGGTTTCTCCAACCGGAGCGCGGTTGAGATAATTCCAGACCACTGCTGTATAGGTGGATTCTCTGTCTGCCTGGAAGTTGAAAATCTCGGTCAGCATGTTGGGTTTGATGCTGACGCGCTGCTTGGCACCCGTTTGCTGACGCAACGCCCAGGCACCTAAGCCGATAGTGGCAGCTCCCGCCACCAGTCCGATCACCTCGCCGGGCACTTCATTTCTGAAAAGGCTGCCAGCCTGCGCAACCTCTCCCATGGCACCACTTGCTGCCACGTTCTCCATCGAGTTGAGTTTGATCGCTCGATCGCGTTTATCTTCGAGCACGCCACGCATACGATTGATCATTGCCAGTTCGCGTTCGATACGAGCGGTGGCATCGCGAACTTGCAACGCTGCGACGAACAATTTGGAATGCAGTCGTTGTTTGAGTTTGAGCAATTCGATCTCGTCGCGAAGATCGAGTGAAGATCGAGCCTGATATGCAGCAATTTGCTCGAGCAAAGGCATCAAATCTAGTTGCTGAGCGATATCACGAGCAGTGGGTGTCAGATTGAGCCCCCGATTTTGTGTGCTCGGTGCCGGAGAAGCCACTGGCGCACCGGACGCGGCAGCCCCCGACTGCGCGGGTTGTCCAGGCTGCACCGCGGCCAATGCACGGCGTACGGGGGGTGGTGGTGCCACCGTGCTTGATTGTGCGGAAGCGACCGAAATTGTTTGCGTCATGCACATCGCCAATGCAATGACGGCGGATGCGACTCGACGACTGATGTTACACGTCGCGTCCAGGGTCGTCATGGGGAGCAGTCTCCGTCGGTGGCGGCTACATTGTCCCATACGCTTTTATTGGAACTCACACCGCCTCATTGCCGTCTCGGCATTCATTGTTGTCAAGCCGGGGTGAGCTGCGTCGTGAAAATGTGTTCGTTCCTCACCCTGTTTATCGGCGCTGTCATTGCAGTTAAATCCCCAGCCGGCAACCCGTGCCCGACTCTCAATTCGGTGGCGGTTCCTTCAAGCTCAGCCGTAGCGATGGAGGCGGTGCCGCCGGTGGCTGTGCCGGCGATTGAGCCGATGCCTGAAAATGAGTATGAGCGCGAGTACTTGAAGGTCTGGGAATTCGTGCAGCGCAACTACATTTTTTCCGACAAGATGGCTTCCTGGCGCGAGTGGCGAGATCGCTATCGCGGACGCCTGCAGAATGAGGAGCAAACGCGCGCTGCTGTAGAACTTATGCTTGCGTCACTGCACGACGACTTCACTTACTTAAAGAAACTGCCGGTACCACCACCGGAGGCTGCAGGCGCTATAGTGCAGTGGAAGAAACTGAGTGGCAACGTCGGCTACATTCGCATCAGGGCTTTCAACAATGATGCGGTGGAAGCGCGCACGTTGCAGGCGCTTACGGAGCTCAGAAACAGTAAGGGATACATTCTCGATCTGCGCGGCAACAAGGGCGGTTATATATCACTGACATCGCGGGTGTATTCCATGTTTGTGGATCGGGCGCCGTTTCTGCGCATGGTGGAGAGAAACGGCACGGCCGAGAAAGTCGAAGAACTTGTCGTCGACGCGGATTCTATTAAGTCTGGCTTCGAGAGTCACTGGGATTTGCAGCCCCGTCACAAAAATCTGACTGCGCGCAAGCCGGTGGTAATTCTCGTTGATCGTAAAACCAGATCGTCAGGTGAGATGTTGGCTGGTGCTTTGCGCGACACGCGTGGTGCGGTGCTCATAGGTGAACGCACGTTCGGCAAGGGCGTGGCACAGGATGTTGTCGAACTGCCCGGAGCGGTGGCGAAAGTGGTGACCGCCCGTGTGTTTCTGCCCAGCAATGAATGCATGCACGGCAGCGGATTGACGCCGTCTCACTGTCTTGACTGTGAAGCGCAACCCGACAGCTGGCTCCAGGCTGCTGCGGAACTCATCTAGCTTGAGATTGTGCAGCTCTGATCATCTGCGCACGCGCTTCCAATTTTGCTGCCTCTTGCGGGCGATTAGTTTTGCGCAACAGTTTTGCGTAGCTTTCCAGATCGGCGATCAGTCCCGGTTGGTTAGGACCATGACTTTCGTCGATCTCCAGTCCCCGCTTGTACAGCGGTTCCGCAGCCGCATAATTTCCCTGACCGTAATAGAGGTCGGCGAGATTTTCGAGAGTGGTGGCAACGTGTGGATGGTTGGCACCGAGTGTCTTTTCCTCGATGGCTAACGCCTGTTTGTACAAACGCTCGGCATCGCCCAATTGCTTGCCTTGTGCTTGATACATGAGAGCCAGGTTCTGCAAATTGATGGCAACGCGCGGATGATCGGGACCGAGCTTGCGCTCGTTTATGGCGAGAGCGCGCTGATAAAGAGGTTCTGCTTGCGCAAACATCCTCTGGTCACGATTCAGTTCAGCCAGGTTGTTGAGTACGGTGGCAACCTCTAGATGATCCGGACCGAGAACTTTCTCGTTGATGGAAAGCGCCTTCTCATAGAAGGTCTTCGCTTGCGCGTATTTTCGCTGCTGATGAAACAGTTCTCCCAGGTTATTCAGCCCCGTGGAAACGGTTATGTGATTGATACCAAAACACTGCTCATGAATTTTCAGGGCACGCCAATAAAACTTCTCTGCATCGGCATAGCGACCTTCCTCTTTGTATAGCGCGGCCAGATTGTTGAGCACAGCTCCCACATTTGGATGATTCGGTCCATAAGCTCGCTCATCGACCGTTAGAGCCCCCTCATAGAGAGGCTCCGCTTGTTCGTATTTGCCCTGCCTGAAGTAGAGCCCCGCCAGATTATTGAGCACCGGCGCTACTCGTGGATCAAGCTGTCCGTACGCCTTTTGCTGGATTTTATATACTTGTTTGTATAACGTTTCGGCGTCGGCATAGTGTCCTTGCGCGGTCGCCAGCGCTGCCAGATTGTTGAGGCTTTTCTGATAAGGCTCGCTGGTCGGCCCGGATTTTTCCGCTTCGCTCATAGCCGCCGTCAACAGTTTGGTGGCATCGGCATAATTGGCATTGCTCAATGCGTTCATGCCGGCGTTCGTATATTGCGTCCATGCTGCGCTTTGTGCGCGTGCTGCCGGCACCACATTCCATCCCTGGACCACATGCGCACTCGGCACCACATTCGCCATCGCCACCAATGTAACGATCGCGAGCAGATAACTTCTTTTATCCTGGTGCATTCGATGCAGCCTGTCCGGGTTTAGGAATGTCCGTATGCACAAGTGTACACGCTCAAACGGGCACTTCCAAGGTACAATTACCTGGACTGAGTGAGGCAACATCCCCGTGTTCCTGGCTGTACTCGCGCTCCTGCTATCGATCATCTCGCTCTGCGTGGGCTCCACGTACGCGAAGATGCTTTTCGCGCAACTGGGTCCGGAAGGAGCCACAGTCATGCGGGTCGGGTTTGCCGCGCTCATGTTGCTGGCTGTCTGGCGTCCGTGGCGGTTGTCGCTGTCGCGCCGGCAGGCGGGATTGATTGTGCTCTACGGGCTGATTCTCGGTGCCATGAACCTGTTGTTCTACAAAGGCATCGAGACGATACCTATCGGAGTGGCCATCGCCATCGAGTTTATCGGTCCACTCGCGCTAGCTGTGTGCACGTCGAGGCGCGCGCTGGACTTTGTGTGGATTGCCTTCGCGGCTGTCGGCATGTTTTTGCTTTCTCCATTTGCCACCGGCGGTGTCAGCAGTCTGGATCCGGTCGGCGTCACATACATATTGGTAGCTGCAGTACTCTGGGCGCTCTACATCGTGATCGGCAAAGAAGTCGGCCGTGGGCACTCCGGACAGGTCACTTCGCTGGGAATGACAGCCGCCGGTTTGGTGGTGCTGCCATTTGGTATCACGCATCTCTCGGGCGCGATTGCAGAACCGTCGCTGCTCCTTGCCGGTGTTGTGGTGGCTGTGATGTCCAGCGCCATTCCTTTTACGCTGGAGTTGTACGCGCTCAAGAGAATGCCGAAACAGACATTCGGCATCTTGCTCAGCATGGAACCAGTTGCCGGTGCTCTCACCGGATTGTTCATGCTCAATGAGGTGTTGACGCCGTTGCAGTGGTTAGCGATTACGGCAATCATAACTGCGTCCGTCGGATGCACAGTTGGCCTTCGTAAGCAGGAAGACGTGCCGCTCAGCGATGCCGATGGCATTGCCCTGACGCAGCTCGACCCCGCAGACTAATCGATTGCGTTGACGAGAAATATCATCTCTTCCGATGCAGCGCTGTCGAAGGCGTGGCTGCTCCAGTCACCGAAGATATCGTTCGCTTTGAGACCGCATGCGGCGAGCAGCCGTTCAATTGTTTCTTTTGATGAGAAACGCAGCGTGCTTTCAGAAACGAGAACTTGCCCGTCGGGAAACTGATACCGCAGGTCGAACTGCATAATGCCGTCCGTCATGCTGATCAAGTGTCTCGATTCTCGTACGATACCAACGGAGGTGGCAAGTTTCATCTCGTAGTTCCAACGTGATGACCATTCGATGTCGGGGTTGCGTGACTCGAAAACGAGCATGCCACCATCACGCAAATGGTGTTTCATCGCAGTAAAAGCGGCGAGAATATCTTGCTCGGTGAGCAGCACTTGGAACGCATGACCAGTCATGATGATCAGGTCGAATCGTTTGTCGGACTGAAATGTCTGCGCGGCGGATTGCACCCAATCGATGCTCGCACCATAAGGTTTGCGCCGGGCTACATCGAGCATCGCCGGGGACGGATCCGCTCCGGTCACGTGGTGTCCCTTTTCTGCGTAGGCGTTGCATAACAGACCGGTTCCGCAGCCCATGTCGAGAATGTGCTGCCCTGCCGTTGTCGGTAGAGCCAGGTAAAAATCGCGGTCTTCCGACCATCCGCTATCGAGGTCGTAAATCTGCGCGAGCCGCGGATCTTCATAATGCGCATCAGGCATTCCAGCGACTCCGTTGCAATCCTTAATCGAACACCCTGTCCTCGCCACCGAGAACTCGAGCCCGATGCTAGCATGGGACTGGGGAAGAAACAATTACAAGCATCGAGGCGGGCGCTATGGATGATCCGGTCCCGGCTGTGTGCAGCAAGAAAACCTACGTATGGGCGATTCTGGCGGCATTGTGCATCAGTGTTTGCCTGCTTTCGCTCCGAATACACATGAACTGGGACGGGACGGCATGGCAGCTTCCCACTCCTGTGGTTACTTCAGACGATGTTCGATGGCGGGAAGCAAATCAGCTTTATGATTCCGCGTTATTGCTGCGCATAGCTCACGTAGTCTTCGATCCCAATTCCACCTTTTTGCTTATGCCCTTCGTGCTCTGTCTCATGGTTGCTCATGCCGCGGTGATTAATCCAACGCGCTCGCTCTGGCGTTTCGTGATGAGCTTTCTGCGCCACTATGCAATCGTTTTTTTTGGCATGTTCATGTTAATCGCACTGTTGGGGCGCAGCGTTCAGAGCATAGATGCTGGATTGATGTCACTGACCGTCTTTTCGTTCGTTTCGATCATGCCTCTTTGTGTGGTGCTGGCGGCTTTTGCTCCATTCGAGTGGACGGCCGAGCGCAGGAAATCCGATGATGACGAGACAAAGCCGGAGTTCAAACTCGAGATTAGACCCGCGAGCAAGGCTCAAGAAGGGCAGTACATCAAAGTGCGCATCAGAGAAAAGGCGGAAATTACCGGCTGATTTCGAAATACAATTTGCCGCAAAGGACGCGCGAGGGGGCTCACATCAGCCGCTTAGAAAAATGTTGATCTATATGATAACAGCGAGAGTCGACGCTTTCGACAGAGGCTGTAGGCGAAAGCCAATAGGGATGGGCTTTCTCGGTCGCTGCCAGACACTCTTGAGCCGGGTGAGCCTATTATCGTATAGATCAACAATTTCCCAGGCGCTATTGGAGACACTCACGTTCCGTTACGCAGGGATATTTTCCCAAGTTATGTTGCAATCAAAGGCGGTGCGGTGCGTCACTTAACCTAGTCGGTGGAGGCGCTCGGTTCTGTGCCCGACGTCGGGGATTGCGGCGAGTTAGGAGCACTGGGTGCACCGGACGAACTGGATGCGGTTATGCGCTTGCTCCAGTTTTTCGCGTAGTCGATCGTGTTTTTCGACATGCGAATCGGCGAGTAATGTTCGATGCTGGTTTTCAGCCAGGATGAGGCAACCGGCTTAGCGCTCTCAGCCTCGGTGGCACCGGCAACCAGCGCGTTGTCCTCGGCCGTCACCTTGGGAGCAGTAGCCAGCCAATCATCGACGATGCCGACGACTCCCATGTCGACGTCTTGCGACTCGAGCATTAAGTGTCCCTTGTTGGGCAATTCGTGGATGCTGACATTATCGCTGCCGATACGCTTCGCCCATTTATTGATGGCTGAGGTCTTGAACACGGCATCCTCATCGCCCGCGACAATCATGATTGGTCTGTCGGAAGGAATGTTCTTCACCTTTTGAATCGATTCTTTATTCGTCAGCGCGACTTTGATCAATTCGATGGGCGAGAGTTCCTTGCAGATCAGCGGGTCCTTCAAACAAGTTTGAGTCACTTGTCTGTCGTTCGAGAGGTAGGGAGTGATGTACGGCTCCAGGTTCATCGGCTTCTTCGGATGTCTTAGTCCGTGGAAGAAATCTACCACCATGCGCGGTTGCGGATGGATGCGAGTCTTGACGCCGGGCGCGAAAACAACGGCTCCGTCGAAGAGCTGTCCGCCTTCTTCCGACATAGACCAGAGGGCATAGTTGGCACCCAGGCTCTCGCCCAAAACAATCATTCGCGAGTCGGGATTCTCTGCTCGCAGTTTCTTCGCCAGGCGAGTCAGGTCGTCTTTGCTCTGCGTGAAGTGCACTTGATCGTCGCCGCCGAATTTCGCGTAATCGGTCTTCCAGCGCCCGAAGCCACGCAGATCGCAAGCGTAGAATTTGAACCCTTCTGAAGCAAGGTGTCTCGCCAGTTTGTCGTAAGCATCGGCATAAAACGTCAGTCCATGAATGGCGACGATGATTCCTCTTTGCGGAACGCTGGTGTCAACCCATTCATAGACCGGCAGATTCAGTTCTTCGCCGACTTTGCTGTCGACGTAGCAGACCGGTTCTGCCGAGGCGCCGGTCGTCGAAATCGAGACCGTGGCGCTAAGCGCCGAGAATATTGCCAATGCCATGACGGCGCTATTGAAGAGCTTACGCATTTTGTCTTTTAGCGGAGAAGGGGTACTTGTCGAGCATAACCCTTGTTATACCCACCGTCAATCGCTCCCAGGGTCTGCAGGGTGCATTGTTGCGTTATTGCAGCCACTTGGCTAGCGGCGGGATTCGAGGTTCGTCAGCTATCTTGTGACAACCGGCGGAAGACACGACGAGCCTTTTCCGCATCTTCCTTATCTTCTGGACGCATCAGCGTTTCCAGCACTTGCAAAACATTGGTTCTGATATCGGCAGCAGGTGCGCGTTGAAATGCTGTCTCCAGAAGTAAGAGCGCTCGGTCCATGCTGAACTTGCGTGCCTGCAGCGCCAGTTCGAATAAAACGTCTGCGTCGGCATGATGCGCGTAGCGGTCGCACCACATATCGAGCCGCTCTGGGTAGTGTTCGCACAGATACCTGATCGCGACCATTGCCTTGTTGTTCGAGTAGTCGGCAGCGTTGCGTTCGAGAATGTCGCAAGCCAGATCGCGCACGGCATCTTGGCGCTCCAGCCGATATAGCGTGCCGATGTTGTCTTCATCGATCAATTGCTGGCGCTCGGACAGCGAGATGGAAGCAACGTGCCGCAGAACATCCGCAAATCTGCACGCGTCGGCGGCTCCCAGTTGCAATTCGCTCTTCAAACGCAATTTGATAGCCAGTCTTGACTCGATCCAGACTTCCATCTTGTCGTGCGCGAAGTAGTATCCATTTTTGTCTTTTTCCCACTCATCGCGTGTTGGCCGTTTCTCCAGCCCACCGGGGACCAGGACTTTACTCAGGTCGGTCAGGGCGTCGGCAAGCTGTATTGCTTCCTCTGGCGCCAGGTCATGGACTTCATCGGCGTTGTCATCAGAAGCTGAAAACACTTCGTCGGCCAGCCGCAAACAAATAGTCGAATGCGCGACCCACGCATCGATCTTGTTTCCGATGCAGACGGTGGCTTTGTCTTGCTGGCGACTCATGCCTTGAGCCTATCAGATTTTGAATTACTTGGGCGACTTTGTCGGTCTGAAGGTTACCGAAGTCCAGTCAAAGGGTGGAATCAAAAGCCCGTCATTGCGACGAATTTCTTCGAGCACCAGTCGATCTCTTGCCGGGCAAGAAACGTCACTTTGCTGTGCCTTCGGCGGCGTTGCCTCGCTCGGAAGCGGTGGCAGTCCGGCGATGCAGAAACTGCCGGGCGCGGAGCGCACGTGAGTGTATGTAATGGTAAAAGGTTTTTCGCGCTCCTGTTTAAGAAACGAACGCACGTCTTCGACCGGGCGGTAATACGAGATGCTGACACCATCGCGCGATGCGATATCGGCAACGCCGATCACTTTGCCCTCGCTGTTGAGCAGCGGTCCGCCGGAGTTGCCGCGCTCGACGTGCACATCGCCTTCGATGACTTTGCCGGACAGCGCTTTCAGCCAGTTGTCTTTCTCCAGACTGTTGGCGGATTTGAATTTGGCGGCGATGGCGTTCTTGTCCACGAGGTCGTAGATCGTTACGTGTGCGTTGTAATCGCCGGGAGAGAGGTACGCTGTGCTGAATCCTTTCGGATAGCCGATTGAGTACACAGGCTGATCGGGAGCCATTTTAGAATCGTCGGCGAGCTTGAGATAAGGTTGCTTGCTGCCGTCGAATTCTTCAAGTTGCAGGCGCGCCAGGTCGGTGGTATCAGAGATGTCGACGATGCGGGCGCGGTAAGCTTTGCCGTTCATGGTGACGGCGAAGGTTTCTCTAGCGTTGAGCACCACATGCGCGGCGGTGAGAATTTCGCCATGGTCGTTGATGAAGAAACCAGAGCCGGTGCCTTTATCTGTCTTTAGTTGAACGACCGCCGGATTCACATCTTCATACATTTTGCGCAGAGCGGCATCCTGTACTTGCGCCGCCGCATCTGGTGGCGAAAGCGGTACATCTTTGCTGAGTAGTGGAATTCGTGTCTGGTCGGACATGGCGGTAAGTGCTCTCTTCTGTGTTGTGTCTTCCATGGAGGCGAGGCGTGCCCGCAGGCACGCCCACTCTCCATGTTCAACCGAACCCTATTTTGTGGGAGCGGCAGGTTGCGGCACTTCGCCCGGTCTCGGTACATTGATGAACGGAATGGGAGTGCCACCACCCTGGTAGACGGGCACTTTGCCATCCCATTTTTCGATGGCGTTGAGATCAATCAATGCCGGGTTCACCTTCAGTGCTTCGGCGCGGCGACGGATTGCTTCGGCTTCCGCCTTGCTGCGCACTTCGGTGGCATAGGCTTCGCCGTCGGCTTTCGCCTTCATGGCTTCACGCAAGCCTTCGGCTTCGGTGATTCGTTGTTTCTTCTCTGACTCGGCGCGCAGTGCATCTTGCGCTGCCTTCACTTTTAGCTCGATGCTCTTATTGTATTCATCGGAGAATTTGAAGTCGGTGATGGCGATCACACCAATTGAGAGTGCGTTCTCCAGTCCGCGTTCTTTGAGTGCGGTGGCGATGTACTCCTTCAGTGCTTGCTCAACTTCTTCCTTCACGTGTTGGCGTTTGGTGATCAGTTCTTCCGCCGTGTAGCGGGCGCAGACTGCCTTCAGGCACTCCAGAACACCAGGATTGATGACGACGGCTTCCACTTTTTCCAGAGTGCCGATCTTCTGGAATACTTGCGGACCATGTCCGGCATTCATGTGGAACGGCACCGTTACCTGGGTCGTAACCTGTTGCAAGTCGTGCGAACCAGCCTGCGCACGAACGGTATTGGCAATCAGGTTAGTCGGCATCATATAAACATGTTGCCACGGCCATTTTGCATGCAGTCCGGGCTCCAACGCATCCTTATATACGTGCCCAAACGAGGTCAGCACGCCTTCGCCTTGTGCCGGGATTTTTGCTGCCACCACGGCGTTGTAACCGCCGACTTCAATCTCTGCCGGGTGCAGGTTGTCTTGTCCTTGCTGCGGATCATTTACCAGGGTCAGCCCCGGTACATTGTCCGTGGTACCGGCAGCGGTGGCGGTCATCGCCGTCCAGGCATCTCTCTGCTCGGTTGCGGACGTGCCGGCGAATTGATTGTGCAGGGGTTGGGGCTGCTCCGCCGCACGTTCTTCGAGATCTTTGGCGATCATGTCCATGATGCTGGGTTGTGCCGGTGCTTGTGTGATAACTTCTGTCATGATTGATTCCTCCCGGTTGCAGCACAAGGTGCCGCTAAGTAAGAGCGGTGAATAGGTGGTGGTGACTGCCGTGCGAATGCTTGCCATGCGAGCTCCGGCATGGCATGAGGTTATTGACGCGTGCAACATCGCAAGCCGGAGAGACGCAGCCGACTTCGCGCAACGGCGGCAGGCAGCGGTAAGCTGCAAGCATCGCGTTGCACCGGAAGCTCTGCAGGCTACCGTGCTTTTGATTTATTCCGCATCAGGACGCAGTGACAGGCACCCTTCAGGGTGTCTTAGTTGATTGGGTTGATGGAGAGTTATTCAGGTCAATGATGGTGGCAATGAGCCACCGACGACATAAGGTGGCGAGATTTTACTCGTCTTCGCTCGGACAGGTTGAACGAATTTGCTGGGACATAGCACCCCCTAAACCGACAACGCCAGTTGTGATCATTTATGAGCCGGACCCAGTTAACAGCCGATAGTAATTGAACATATACGAGTCGCCGTTTCTTTTGACAAACTAATCATGAAATCCGCTTTACTTCCAGTCGAGTGTTTGCGAGCAGCATATATCGCGGCTCGACGCACCAAACGCGATTTCGTACTTGCCGGCGGGCGACACCCACTGGTGCGCTTTCGCATCATATATAGAGAACGATTCGGCATTCAGAGGCAGCGTCACTGTTTTGGTTTCTCCAGGAGCCAGCACCACGCGAGCGAATCCTTTGAGTTCTTGATTCGGTCTGTCTACGGTGCTGCCGATTGGGCGCACGTACATCTGCACCACTTCGGCGCCGGGGCGCGCACCGGTATTGGTGACGTCAACCGACGCGGTCATGGGCTGCCCTGTTTCGTGACTGAGCTTCGCGTTGTTCATTGCGAATGTCGTGTACGACAAGCCGTAGCCAAACGGATACAGAGGTTCGATGTGCTTCTTATCGTAGTGCCGGTAGCCGACGTAGATGCCCTCGGCGTATTTGAGTGTGCCACCGTCCGCGGGGTCGCCGGGATAGTTGCCGAATGCGGGCGAGTCTTCCCATCTGCGCTCGAAGGTGTCCGGCAACCGGCCGCTTGGATTGAGGTCGCCGAATATGGTTTCGGCGACGGCGGTGTAGCCGTGTTGTCCGGGATACCAGGCATGGAGCAGAGCCGGAACCTTGTCCGCGCTGCCCTGCATGAGTACATTGCCGCCGGCATTGATTACCGCTACGGTGCGGGGATTGAGTTGAGAAACTTGCTTGAGCAACTCCTGTTGGTCCGCCGGCAAGTCGAGCGAGCGGTCGAATCCTTCGGACTCCAGTGCTGCGTTGAAACCAACAGCTGCCACCACAACGTCGGCTGCTTCGATAGCTTTCTTTTGTTCCGGCGAAAAGTCTTTTGTGCATTTGTTGAAAGCAAACTGCATCACCGCTTGCTCCGCCGAGTCGTGCTTGTATTCGATGACGACAGTACGAGTCTCGCCCGCTTTCATTGAGAGGCTCTGAATCAAGCGCTTGGCGTTCGGGCTATAACCTAGATTGAAGTATGGCTGACCTTCCACTGCAATGCGGGCGTTATCGCTGGCAAATGCCAGGTCGTACTCGTCGGTTTGCGGCGCCTTGATTTTGAATGTCCAGCGAGCCGAGAACGGTTTCTTCAACGGCAGCGGTTTTGGCTGCCACTCCGCCCATTGATGATCGATGATAGTTTCGTAGTCGGTCAAGACCGGCGGTCCTGCCAGCGAATTATTGGCGAAGTACTCGACTTTGGCCGCTGACAATCCGTTTTCCGGCAGCGGTTCAAATGGTATCTTATTGATGGCGAGATTCAGTGCTTTTGTCGGATCGGGACCGACCCACGTCGGAATGTACACGACTTCGGTGTTAGGTCCGGCGATGTCCTTCAACGCAAATTGCAATCCCACGCTTTTGAAAGGTTGCGTGTAACTGCTGCCACCACCGCTTATTACAGGCGGCCAGACGTTGGGACCGAGCACCACCAGTTTGCGGATTTTGATTTTATCGAGAGGCAGGAAGTTGTTTTGATTTTTCAGCAGCACCAATCCTTCGCGTGCCACTTGCAGAGCCACCGCATCACTTGTCGGGTCATCGAGCGGGATCGATTTGTCTTCCTGCTTGTTGTCGAACCACCCCATGGCGACCGAAGGGCGCAGCACATTGCTGACCCTCTCGTCGAGAACAGCTTCCGATAATTTTCCGTCACGCAAGAAACCTTTAATCGTGTCGTACTTGTAGAACTCACGCGTGCCCATCTCCAGATCGGTGCCCGCGGTGAGCGGTCCCAGTGCGTCATGCACCGCGCCCCAGTCTGAGATCATGGTGCCCTTGAAACCCCACTGCTTGCGCAGCACGTCGTCGAGCAAGTACTTGTTGGCGGTGCACCAATCGCCGTTCACTTTATTGTATGCAGCCATCAGCGTCCACGAATTGGCGTCTTGCACGGCCGCTTTGAATGGTGGCAGGCAGATTTCGTGCAGGCGGCGTTCGTCTATGATTGTGTTGATGCTGCCGCGCTGGATTTCCTGATCGTTGGCGGCGTAGTGTTTGACGCATGCGGCGACGCGCTCGCCCTGGCATCCCTTGATCCAGGCTGACGTGATTGCGGCCGACAGGAAAGGGTCCTCGCCGAAGTATTCGAAGTTTCTTCCACACTGTGCGACGCGATAAAGATCGCAACCGGGTCCCAGCAGAATATGCACGCCGCGCGCCCGGCAATCTCGGCCCAGCGCTTTGCCGACGGCGCGTGCGGTATCAGTGTTCCACGTTGCGGCGAGCATGGCGCCAGCCGGATAGGCGGTGGACTTGCCCCACACGCGCACCCCGACGGGACCATCACTGAACTTGAGTTGAGGTATCCCCAATCGCTCGATACCGGGCACTCCCATTTCGTCGCTGGTGCCTGAGAGTAAAAGTATCTTTTCGTCGACTGTCATTTGCTTGACCAGGTTTTTCACCTGAGCTTCGACCTTGTCGTCGTCATAGGTGCTCTTCGCAGTAGCATCGTCGAGACAAGCGCCGGCAATCACAACGATGCATGCAGAAATCAGCGCCGGCAGTTTGCGAAGCGAGTACGCCATAGTTTCATCCCCAGCTCAAACAACGTGTGCGTCGCATATTGTAGAGGAAACGGCTGCCAACAGATGCGCTATAGAGGTGTCATCTCGAAGATGGTGACCAGGGATGGTAGCGCCTGAATCACGAATCCGGTGATAAACAAAATGATGCCGGCGGTACCGAATGTTTTTGGTGGCAGGTTGTCGGAATACCATTCGATGACCGGGCTGACTGATGTGACTACCAGGATCATGGTTGCGAAGGTGAGGCAGAACTTGATCACCAGGAGCAATGTCTTCTGGTCGGCATGGGTGATACTGGCGCCGAACAGACCGGAGGCGAGAGCGAGACTGCCGAGGAACACCACCAGCAAAAGTTGTTTCCAGTGGAACTGAGGTTTTTTGCCTGACTGATAGACGAGTGTCGGCGATATTTTGACTTTGGGCAAAACGTAGGACATCGTGCACACCAGGCAGCCCATCAAGATGGCGAGCAGCGGCGATGCGAGCGGCCAGAGTGCGGCGGCCATTGCAACGCCTCGCACCATACCGGTACACATCAGAAACGCGTTGCTGTCAGGAACATTGCGTCCCGCTCTGTCCAGGTGCAGACCCAGCGGAATTCCAAATCCGAAACCGACGATCAGTGCAAATCTGAAACCCATCGGGACCAGGAAAAGCAAAACGATCAGAACGCTGTAGTTGATAATCTTGGTCAGGCGAGCAAGCGGACCATTCTCGCCGCCCAGCAAATCGTATGCCAGGTAGAGACCGCCCATGACGTCGCACGTCATGCCGATGATCGTCACTATCGCCGAGAGATTGTTATCCATTCCTACTGTTGACTTCGCCGCTTGCCTGGCGCCGCGCCTTTCGCTCCTATGGTAACCGACCTGTCGACTGTCGACTGATGAGGAAGTCATGAGTTCCATCTTCTATAATGTCGCAATTGTCTAGGTAGGCGGAGCGAACCGGAAATGCGATCCAACAAAAAGAGTCGACTGGCACAGATGGTGGTGGCGGTAGCTGTCCTCAGTCTGCTGTGTGGTGCACCAGTGGTGGCGGCCGAGCAGACCGATTTTGAGCGCACCATGGCTGGTATCGCTGCGGGCACCGCGACCGACAGCAAGTCCGAGCACGGTCGCCTCTGGAAGATCTTCGATGCTTGCTGGTCCTACAAAATGCACGAAAGTCCCGACTGGGCAACCGCTGTTGGCTATCCTGGACAAAACGGCAAGTGGACCGATGACTCGCTGACCGCCATCGAAAGACGCAAGCGCGAATTGGAAGCCCCGATGAAGGCGCTCAAGAGCATTGACAGGACGAAACTATCCAAGGCTGACCAGCTCAATTACGACATGTTCGAATATGGATTGTCCCTCGAATTGGAGGGGCGGCAGTTTCCCGACGAGCTGATGCCGTTGAATCAATTGAATGGACCGCAGGAAAGTCCTGCCAACACTATTGCGCAAAATCCGACCACATCGGTCAAGGATTACGAAGACATTATTTCGCGGTTGAAAGGCGTTCCGACCGTCATCGATCAGCAGATCGATTTGATGAAGGCTGGATTGAAAGCCGGACTCACGCCGCCGAAGGTGACGCTCAAGGATGTTCCGCAGCAGATCAAGGATCAAATTGTCGACGACCCGATGGCCAGCCCGCTCCTCGAACCGTTCAAAAAGTTTCCTGCCGAAATAGGCGAAGCAGACCGCAAACGCTTGAAGGAATCGGCAGCCACCATATACACCACCAGTATCAAGCCCTCTTATCAGAAGCTGTACACCTTCTTCACCGAGGAGTACTATCCGAAGACGCGCGAAACGCTGGCATTGAGCGACCTGCCCAACGGCAAAGCCTGGTACGCGTATAACCTGCGTTCCAACACGACGACCAACCTTTCGGCAGCGGAGATCCACCAGCGCGGTCTCGATGAAGTGAAGCGCATTCGCGGCGAAATGGATAAGCTGATTGCCGAGACTGGATTCAAAGGCAATCTGCAGGATTTCTCCAAATACCTGCGCACCGACCCGAAGTTCTTCTATTCCAACTCGGATGAACTGGTGGCAGCTTATCGTGATATCGCCAAGCGTATCGATCCTCAGCTCATGAAACAGTTCGGTAAGTTGCCGCGTTTGCAATATGGAGTGCAAGCGGTGCCTGCATTTTCTGAGCGCGCGCAACCGACAGCATACTATCGTCCGGGCTCGGTGGAGGCCGGGCGCGCTGGTGTGTTTTTTGCCAACACATACAACTTGAAGACGCGACCGAAGTGGGAGATGGAAGCGCTGACATTGCACGAAGCCGTGCCCGGGCACCACTTGCAGATCTCGCTTGCCGAAGAAATGGAGGGCGTACCCGACTTTCGCCGCCATGAAGGCTATAACGCGTTTGGCGAAGGATGGGGTCTGTACGCCGAAAGCCTTGGTGGCGACCTGGACATGTACAAAGATCCGTACTCCCGATACGGTCAGCTGACCTACGAAATGTGGCGTGCAATCAGATTGGTGCTGGACACCGGCATCCATTCGATGGGCTGGACGCGTCAGCAGGCGGTCGATTATTTTAGAGAAAACTCCAGCAAGACAGAACACGACATCAACGTCGAGGTCGATAGATACATAGTTTGGCCGGGGCAGGCGACTGCGTACAAGATCGGTCAGATGACGATTAAGGAGCTGCGCCAGCAGGCTAAGAAAGAATTGGGCGACCAGTTTGATGTGCGGGAGTTTCACGATGCGGTATTGGCGAATGGAACTGTGCCGCTCGATGTGTTGCGGGCGCAGATTGCCCTATGGATCGCATCGAAGCGCCAGCAATCCAGCAACACTCCAGCAGCAATTAAGTAAGCTGCTATGAAGAAACGCGAACACGGTGCCGCGCATAAGTCGTGCTTGTCAAATGTAGTCGAGGCGTTCGAAACTCAGAAGGTGCATCTGTCGCCGCCGGTATCTGTTGACGCTCTCGCCGCCTACGAGAGCGAGCTGGGACTGACACTGCCGGCGGAGCTGGTCGATCTACTTGTTTGTGCCGATGGAGCGACCGGGGTCGGTGGCGAAGAATTGCTCTGGTCGCTGGAACGCATCCGTGCCACCAATCACGAAATGCGCAACGACGGAAAGCTGCAAGCGGGATGTATGCCGTTCCAGCATTTGCTGTTTTTCGCATCGTGCCCAAATGGCAATTTACTCGGGTTTAGAGTTTTACCGTTCGAGATCGATCAGCAAGTTGTGCAGTGGTGCCGGAAGTCCGATAACCGCGAAGTGCTGGCAGTATGTCTGGGCAGCTATTTCGAGCGAGTCCTGGCGACCTCGAAGGCGGCCCGCCAAACGAGTTGGGTTTTCGATGCCGAGGCCGTTTTCAATCGCTGCCCGGTCAAAGCGGTCGACGACATCGCAGGCAAACTCAAGCAATTCTTCGACATTCGCGAAGGAGTGACTGAAAAGCAAATTGCCGACTTCGAGAAAGAAACTGGTTTGCAGCTGCCACCAGAAGCGAAAGCCATCTATTTATTTAGCGACGGCATTCAGGACGGATGGTGGACGGTGTTTCCTCTGGAGAAACTGTTCGAATTGAACGCGGCGCAACGTTTGCGGGCTGCGCACCACAAAAACGAAGGCTTTTATCTGCCGTTTGAATCGATGTACTTTTTCGGTGAAGAGGGCAACGGCGATCTCTATGGATTTCCAATCGTCGATGGGCAAATCGGCGGACGTGTCTATCGCTGGGATCACGAAACTGACAACCGCGAATTCGTGGGCGCCGACCTTCTATCATTCTTGCAGTATCAAATCGAATTCAAAGAAGAAGAGGCGCAGGAAGATGCCATTGAGGATCACTGTCATTCTTCCAACGCTTGCGAAATCTATGAGGAGGAGAGTTAATTGACGCATGCCTGAGTTGCCCGACATCGCAGCCTACATGCATGCGCTCGAGCCGCGCATTGTCGGCAAGCCGCTCGAACAGGTGCGGTTGGCTAGCGTGTTTTTACTCAGGACCGCCGAACCACCGATTGAGAAAGCGGAAGGACGAGTGGTGCGTGAACTGCGCCGCATTGGTAAGCGCATTGCCATCGGGCTGGACGGCGATTATTGGTTGGTGCTGCATCTGATGATCGCGGGGCGGCTGCATTGGAGAAGCAAAGGCGCGGCGCTTGGCGGTCGGCAGAACCTGGCGGCGTTCGACTTCCCCGATGGGTCGCTCGTATTTACGGAGGCTGGGTCGAAACACCGGGCGTCTCTGCATTTCTTCCATGGACAGGATGCGTTGACGGCAATCGATCCTGGCGGCATCGATGTGTTTGCCTGCGATTTGCCGGCGTTTCGTGCGGCGCTCTCCGTAGAGAATCGCACCTTGAAGCGCGCGCTCACCGATCCGCGTATCATCAGCGGCATCGGTAATGCTTACTCAGACGAAATTCTCCATGCGGCGAAGTTGTCCCCGATTGCGCGTACGCACAAATTGACGGACGAAGAGTGGCAGCGACTCTACGACACATGCAAATCATCGCTGCAGATGTGGATGGATAGATTGTGCGCCGAGGCGGAAAAGAAGTTTCCCGAAAAGGTGACGGCGTTTCGTCCCGACATGGCGGCGCATGGCAAGTATCAAAAGCCGTGTCCTGTTTGCGGCGAATCCATACAACGTATTCGCTATGCCGATAACGAAACCAACTACTGCCCGCGGTGCCAAACTGACGGCGTGCTCCTTGCCGATCGCAGCTTGTCGCGCATCCTCAAATCGGACTGGCCGCGCACACTCGACGAACTCGAAGCGCTCAAGCGCCGCGAAAGCTCGTAAACGGGTAGAGCGTCAGCCGCCTGGCGAGAACATATAGTTTTTGTAGTAGCAGAGGTAATAGCGTTTGCTCGCTGGGTGCGACAGCAGCACTGCCGTCGTTTCGCACTGCTGCGCGTAGGAGAAACAGCATAATCCCTGCACCTCCGAAGCCGGGATGACCTCGATGACTGCTTTCTCGTCTGCGAATGCGTCAATGAGATCGTGCTTGCATCGCGCGATCGCGTCTCCCTCAGTTTTCACATCTCCTCGCATGATGTTTTGCAAGCCAGGCTGCTCCCAACTGCGAGAATCCATCTTCAAATCATTGGCTGGTTTCAATCCGCCGGGGCTATCACCAGAAAACGCAATAAAGTAGCGGCTGTACAGCCCCAGAGCACCGCCCGAGGTGCCTGCCGCCTTTACCTGGGAGAAGTTGGAGTCCTCACCCAAATTCGATGCGAGCAGTTTGTGCGCCGAGAGCTGCGCAGGCGTTCCGAAAATACACCAGGCGACCACTGCCATACCTACCAGGATGCAGGTGAGGAAGATGGCGAGCTGTTTGTTTCTCTTCTTGCTTGTGCTCATTTATATCGAGCGCTCCAGGCATGCTGTACTCACATCATCGTAACATAGGCATGTGTCGACATTTCGTCAGCGCTCTACCTGGAGGTGTACAGCGACCGGACGTAAGTCGCCAGGTCTGCGCGTTCTTGTTGTGTGAGGCGCAACGACCAGGGTGGCATCGATGTTCCCGGGACACCGTTGGCAATCACCTGCTCGGCGTATTCCTGCGTTGGTCGATCAGTGAGGAAACTCGGAGGACGGCGCGGCAGCGTGGCGGCAGCCGGACCGTTGCCGTCGCCTCTCACTCCATGACACGACACGCAGTTTTGTGCGAACAGCCTTCCACCTGAAATGTTCATAGCGACGTTGGGCGACGAACCATCCGGAGACGCGTGCTTTGCCGGCGACAAAGTCTGCACAAAAGCAATCAGATCCTCGATTTGACCTGGTGGCAGATCGCGCCATGCTGGCATCGCGGTTCCAGGCACGCCATTGAGTATGGCGTTGCCGATGCGGTCGTGCGAGAGGTTTTTGGCGGCGAGATCGGCGGGCTTGGGCAAAAGCAGTGCTGCGGCATCGCCATTTCCCTCGCCGGAGTATCCGTGGCAGGATGCGCAGTTCTGTTTGAAGAGAGTGCCGCCTCGACCAGTGTCGGGTGCGCCGGTACCGGTCGGCGGCGTGTATGTGACATTGTTGATTGCCATGTTGGCATTTGTATTGAGCGGAACGTCGGGACTCTCGAGGTCTCGCACCTCATCCGGGCAGTTGCAGCCAGGTAGGGGACCGGCATTTGCATTACCAGACATAATGCGAGCGCGTCCGAGGGTTTTTACATATGCCAGCAACGCTTGCCCATCTTTATTCGGCAAGGCGGCCGAGCCATCGAACAACCAGGGATAGCGGGGCATGTTCGATTGCGCCACCACCAGCCGCGGATTGAATAGATGGACTCGCTGCCAGTCATCGCTGCGCACCGAACCTTCACGTGCCAGGTCCGGTCCTATCCGTCTGGTGCCCCAGAGTTGCGGGTAGTCGAAGGTTGTTTCCCAGGCGCGCGTTGGGGCACCAAATCGTTTGGCGTCCGCCAGGACGAAACGCACCTGTTGCGTGTGACAGTAGGCACAGCCCTCGCGGGCGTAAATGTTTCTTCCATGTTCTTCCTGCGCAGTCAGCGGCACCATGTCAGGTGGCTTGGTGAGTTTGATTTGCTGCGCCAACGCAAGACCGGGAGCGATACCGAGCAAGGCAAAAGAAAACACGAACAACCCAAAGCCGGCTGCGAAGGCGCTGAGATACGCCATGCGTAACCAGGGGTGAGTTGACTGCGGAGGAGGTGTTTCCGATGCGGTGAAGATTGCGTCGCTCGCCCGTTCAGCACCTTCGTCAACTTCAGTTTTGTTGCCGGTGAAAAACGAGGCGAATAGCAGAACAAATCCGGCAATCAGAGGCACTGCCGACCAGGTGCGCCACACCCAGTATTGTCTGGATGCGCGCAGAGATTCCAGCCACGGCAGTCCGTCCTGCCAGAGTTGTGCCTGCGCCACGCCGGCGATGCTGAGGTCGACTACCATCCAGAGCAAGCCGACCAGCAACAGCCAATAGCAGTATTTGAATACTCGCGAATTGAACTTCATCTGCGGAGTCGCTTGCCACACGTAAGCCATGCCACCGATGGTGGTGAATGTGGCGAATCCCAGCATGGCCAGATGCGAGTGTCCAATGACCCAATCTGAGAAGTGCAGCAATTTGTTGACCGGCATCAAGGCTTGCATTGAGCCTTGCAGGCTGACGATCAGATAGGCGATGGTTCCGGTTTTTACAAACAGAAGCGGCAGGCTGCCGCGTATTTCAGCTTTGCGCATCGAGAGGAGCAGGTTGGACACGACGATAATCACGTCGATGCCGAGAATGACCGAGGCGATGATGGCACCTGTCTGCGCCTCCATGGGCAGTGCCGAGAAGACATAGTGGTGCGTGCCGTTCAACGGGTAGACGAAGAAGAGCAACCAGAAACCAAGCATCGAATAGAAGTGACTGAATATCGGGCGCTTGCTGACTGCCGGAATCACGAAATAAGCAATCGACAACACCAGCGGTGTCACATAGAGTCCGATCGCGTCGTGGATCCACAGACCACTAAATGCAGCTCCCTGGGCTCCTGGCAAAAGCTCTGGCACGAGATTGCCGACGGGGTAGGCGAGCAATGTGAATATCAAGCCACCCAGTATGTACCAGCCGGAAACAAACAATTCGTGCAACCGCGAGCGCAAAAGCGGTATCACAAATTGTGCCACCATCAGTGCAAACGAAAGCACGATTACGCCATCGATGACCAGAGGAAACTCCGCCCACTCCAGAGCCTGGCTATGTCCCATCAGCATCAGCACTAACCCGCCGACAGTGGCGCAATTCCAGAGGGCGAAAAGGAACCATCCCAGCTTTGGGCTTGTAATCGAGCGACGCGCCAGCCTGGGCACCGCGTGATAGAGAAACATCAAGAAAGCGTTGCCGAGCCATCCAAAGAACACAGCTTGCGTGTGGCTATAGCGGATGCGTCCCCAGGTCATTGCCGCGCTGTTGGCGGCTACATCAGGCGAATGCAATTTCATCGCGGCGAGAACGCCGAATGTGGCGACCAGCGCCAGCATCACAAATGCTGCTATGCCGTGAGCGCGTATCAGCCCGGTAGCAGTCGGTGGCGAGTCGAAATTGCCCTCTGCCTGATGAGTCATTTCGGCGCCTCCGGCTTTCCTTTAATAGTAGCCAGATAATCAATGATTTCGTCGGCGTCGGCATCGGATATAGGTGCACCGTAAGTGGTGACCATCTTATGAACGACTTTTGCCCATGTAGTTTTGGGGAAATTCGGCTGCATCTCGATATAACGCAGCGAATGGCAAATAGTGCAGGAGGCGGCAAACTTATCGTAGCCCTTCATCTGCGGGAAGACGCCCTGATCTACGGGGAACTGGACATTACGTGCTTCCATGTAGTCTGCCGGCACATTTGCGTGAGCATCGGGCGCCACCGGAGCAGTACCGGCGGTTCTAGTGCTTGAACATGCCGATAACATCAGCACGGTGAAAACAGCTATGGGAAGAAGCGGCTGTCGGAGGTTCAAACGACTTTGACCTCCACTTTCTCGATAACGTTTCGCATGTACCCACTGCGATTCCACTGCGGTATGTTGGTCTGCACGGCGCCCGAGTTGCTGGTGGCGCGCACGGCGAGTGTGTGCTGGCCGATGCTGTCCGGACGCCAATCAAAACGCCACTGCCTCCAGCTGTAGTTGCCCAGGTCTGGTCCAACCAGAGTTGCAGGCTTAAATGTATTGCCGCCGTCGGTGGATACATCAACCTGCTTTATGCCGGAACCGGCATCGAATGCAATTCCCTGACACTGGATTTGCTCGCCGGAGGAAACTGTGGCGTTCATTTCAGGTACCACGAATATCGACCGCAGGTTGAGCTTGTTGATGGGGACGGTGTCGGTCGCCAGTGTTTTCGGCAATTCATTGGCGGTGGCATTGTTCGGAATGCGATATGCGGTTTTCATCCAGAAACTGTCCAGCGCGCCCGGCAAGACCGTTATCTCGGTCAGTGCTTTTACCCAGTATGTCGCGTACCAACCCGGCACCACCAGGCGCAGCGGGAATCCGTTGAGCACCGGCAGCGGTGCACCGTTCATCTCATAGGCGACCATCACCTCGTCCGATAAAGCGTGGTCGACTTTCAGCGACTTGCAAAACTTCGGCATGTTGGAAAGTGGTGCTTCGTCAGTGCCGGCAAATGCGACTTCGACCGCACCAGATTTGATGCCGGCTTTCTTCAGCAAATCCTTCAACCGCACTCCGGTCCAGCGTGCGTTGCCCATGGCGCCCTCACCCCACTGCCCGCCGGGTACTGGTGGGAGCATGCGGCTGCGAGAGTTGCCGGAACACTGGCAGACAGCGGTGATCGTTGTTGGGTCGAACTGCTTGCGCAACTCTTCCATCCCGAGCGAGATCGGGTTTCCTACCAGCCCGTTGACGCTCAAGGTGAAACTCTTTGGGTCGATGCTGGTTTGAATGCCCGCATAGTGCCACCGCACAAAGAATGCATCGTTTGGTGTCAGCATTTCCTTGAAATAGTAAAGCGGCGTTTCCAACTGCGGCGGCCGTTCGGTGAGCATGATCAACTGCGCTTTCTCAGGAAACCGCGCGACAGTTTGCCCCGCCGGCACGTGAATTAGCGACTTCTCGGCGCGTTCTACACAGCCGGCCAGTCCAGACGCTGCTGTACCGGCGAGCGCAGCGATTCTCAGAAATGCACGCCTATCTAATCGAGCGCCGAGCAGCTCATCCATGCATCAACGTCTCACTCTGGTGGCAGTGCAGGTTTGGCCGCCGCGGCACACTCTCCGGTCTGTACCGGGAATCCTGCTTTTTGCCAGGCCGTGATGCCACCACGCAAATCGCTGACGTTCTTGAAACCCTGCTGGCGCAAAAGACTGGCTCCCAGGGACGACCGAAACCCGGTGGCGCAGTAAACCACAATCTCTTTGTCCTTCGGAACATCGGCGAGTTGTTGCTTCAGCACGTCAGCGATGTTTGTCTGCATCTGAATAAGCGGAATGAACAGCGAGTTAGCAATCTGCGCTTCGCCGCGTTCCGTTTTGGTCCTAATATCCAGCACTACCGGTGGTGTTTGGCCTTTAACCTCGCTTTCCAGTTGTTGCGCATCTGTGCGCGGCGCTTTCACAAGCGTTCCTTCTTCAAGTGAGAGCTGATCGATCGCGTCACTCAAAAATCCCGAATAGTTATCGAAACCGACACGGCCCAGACGCAGCGCAGCTTGTTTCTCCTTGCCAGGTGGGGCGATCAAAACAATCGGGATTTCGCGGTCGAGAAACGCTCCCGCCCACCCAGCAAACCGACCCGAGAGCGGAATGTTGAGACTATCTACGAAGTGCACCTTGGCGTAGTCGTCGGCTTCACGTACATCCAATATCTGTGCGCCACCATTTTTAAGTCTCAAGAGTTGCTCGCGATTTAATGGCTTAAGCTTCTGAGCGACTACAGTTTCCAGCGAGGGATGTTTGCTCATGTTGAGCTTGGCGTCATAACTGAAATACTTCGGTGCCGGCGGTTGATCCGCAGTTACCAGCGCTATGAACTTATCTTTCTCCATCTCTTGCAGCGCATAGTTAGTCTTCTTCTGCTCGCCGATGGTTGAAACAGTTTCTGTGCTCATATTTTTGCCGCACAGCGACCCTGCACCATGCGCTGGGTAGACGAGCACCGCATCGTCCAGCTTCATCAGCTTGCTTCTCAATGACTCGTAGAGCATGCCGGCCAGTTGCTTGTCGGTATAACCCGATGATGCCAGCAAGTCAGGGCGACCCACATCACCGATGAACAATGCATCGCCGGTCAGTACCGCATACGGTGCTGCGTTATCGGACGCGGCGCCGGTTGCACTCTGCTTATCGACAATCGCCAGCGAAATCGCTTCCGGCGTGTGCCCCGGTGTGTGTATGGCTCGCACCTCCAGTCCGTCGAAGGTCAGTTTGTCACCATCTTTGAAAGGAAGAAACTTGAACGCACCCTTTGCTTCCGAACCCATGCAAACCTGCGCGCCCGTGCGTCGCTGCAGTTCCAGGTGTCCGGCGACGAAATCGGCATGCACGTGCGTCAAGAACACGTGCGTGATTTTGAGTCCGTGTTTCTGAGCCGACTCTATGTACTTGTCGATGTCGCGTTCAGGATCGACAACAATCGCTTTGCCTGATTTGGTGTCGCCAATCAAATAAGATGCTTGCGACAGGCAAGGAAGATAGAACTGCTCGAAGACAATGCCTTTGTGCTTCGGCGCTTCCTTTACTTCAGCCACGCAAGAAACCGTCGCCAGCGCCGGCGAACACCAATGCGAAGTTCCAGCCATTCCGATGCCGAGAGTCAGCATTCCTACCAGCAACCCGACGACAGCGTGCATCGCATGTCCCTCCGCGATTCAGACTTACACCGATGTGCAAGGATATCGCAAAATCGCCGACCAAGCCCTAGTTTCCTGTCACGTTCGCCTCGTGCGGTGTTGTCAGGATAAGGCGCTGCGTATTCTGACTGGCAATGCTTCAGTGATGGGCTTTTTGCAGCTGTTTCTCAAGAGCTGTTGCTTCGTCCGTGCGCCCTTGTTGGCGATAGATTTTGGCGAGTGCCGCATATTCATCCGCGCTCATGTCAAACTTCATTGATTCGTACGCGCCGGCACGCGGAAACTGCTCCGGCCTCAGCTGAGCAGTTTTCATATCGATCGACTTTTTATAGAGTTGAACGGCCTCGTCGTACTTCTTCTGTGCTGCCAGGTTGGCAGCAAGTTTGTCGGACTGCGACCAGTAGTTTGTCTGGAGTTGGTCTTTCTGCTGAGCATTTTGTTGGTGAGCCTGGAGAATGGTTCGCCTCAATGGTTCCGCAGCGGCGAACTTGCCCTGTGCTTCATAGCACTCTGCGAGTTGATCGAAATTCGGAGGGTCGGGCAGCCCGTTATTCATGTTTTTCTGAATCGCGGAGGGTACGTCCGACATCAACGCGTCATTCTTCCCGTAGATGCTGGTCCACAACTCTTCCCTGCGCTTCAGCACTGGCTCTGCCTCGGCGTAGTGCTCTGATACCATCAACTCCAAACCTTGCTTTTCCAGTTTTTCAAGTTCGGCACGCTGCTCCGGACCGTCCTCCACTTTTGTCGGCGTCACCTTTGTGATCGCGCCACAGGAGGAAAGCAAAGTTGCCGCAAGCACCGCAATGGCAATGCTGCGTACCGCGATCATGTTCTTGACGGGGAGCATACTCAACCTCGTTGGTGCGGCGGCGGAATTCAAATTGTACAGGAGCTAAGTTCAATCGACCCAGATCAGGCAACTTTCAACCTGTTCGTTCTTGAACTCAATGGTGAGCCAAAGTGTGTCAAAAAGGTAAGGACCCAAGTTATAAGTTAGACTTTCGGGACGTTGCTCAATGTGACACCCATCTTCTGGTCCGAGCAGCTCAATCACTTGCTGCCGATGTAATCCATGAAGTCGATGATTTTGTTTGATGTCCTCTGCCATGCATTCACGCAACTTGTTGCCGCCTGTGCGCCACTTGCCAGCGTCAAAAGCAAGTGGCGCGGGACTGTCTATCAGGTCTGAGAGGAATGCTTCCTCCAACATTCCGCTCGCGAACATGAAGATTACGCAGCAGAGCAGGAGCATGGTGTGCTTTACTCGAACATCAATTACCGGCGTCAGCAACATCGGGTCAGCGAGACACGTAGACTTGGAACCGCTGGGGTTGACCTTGTTGCGCCGGCATTCCATACTGCTGTTGCTGCTGCATAGGCATTTCGCCGCCATATTGCTGTTGTTGCATTTGCGCTTGCTGCTGCTGCGCGCGCAATCCGAACGTGCGCATCGACGGCGGGTGGTGCTGTTGTGGTGGCGCCTGCTGCTCAGTCGCCGGCGTTTGTTCAGGCAGAGGTGGTGCCTGCTCCACCGGTGGTGCATAGTAATCGCGCATCGCTTTGTCCGATACACCCAACGACTGTTGGGCGGTGTTCATCAACAGGCGTTCTGCCGGAGACAGTTCACCCGATGGGTTATAGCCGCTTTCGTTATTGGCGGACCTCACAAAACTGGAGAGCATAAAGACCGTGATCAGAGCTGCTCCGATTAGCACGCAGTAAGCTTTAGCCTGATTCTGCCGACTCTGTTCCAAAAACAAGGGTATCGGCTCGTCATATCCGAGCACCCAGTTCCACTTTTTTTGCGGGTACTGCGCGGCAAGCTTGTCGCCCTCTGACCCATATAAAGATTCGCCCCGCTTATAACCGAAAACGCGCAGCAGGTGTTCCTTAACAGTAGGAACACGAATGTCCTCATCCGGACGCTGTGTAGTCTGCCCACTAGTCGTGGTGTGCTGCATGTTCACTTCCCTTGCCTCCAACCACGGCAGGGACGGGGATTGCCAGCCAAAATAGTACCCCAAGACGACCCCAGCCGTCTTTCGTAAAACCAGCACTGAGCCGGCTCCGGCTGATTAGTCCTGTCTCAGCATTGGCGGCGTCAGCCCGATTTGAGCATGTCCATGAAGAAGTTATAGAGCGGGGCGGCAGGTCTGAAACCAGCCAGGTGACCGCCAAAAGCCACAGTGCCCAGCAAACCGCAAACTATCCAGGCAATGGAGAGCATGGATGCCTTCTTCCCGGTGTAGGTCTGCTTGGTGTAAAACGCCATACTCTGACCGGTGACCTCACCGGTTTGCAGTCCCATAACGCCGTACAGCGTCAGCACTATCGAGAGGACGAGCCCTCCCACCGGAATAATGGTGTCGAAGTTCACTGTCTAACGGTGCCTCCTCGCCGAGACACTCATTATATCGGCACACGCAGCCGGTAGATTGTCGTGTAGATGATGCTCGACGTCCCGACTGAAGGGATATGGTGCTGAAGGCGAGAAGTCGCACCATGGGCTGACACCATTGGCGGTATCAACCGAAGAGATGACTGAATACATTGCATTGCTTCGGGTGTCAGTCACTCCATGGTGGCAGGTGTGCTGAATTTAAACTTTTCGGCGGGTAGAACTCCCCTAATATCGGCGTCGCTCAGGTCATTACCCTTGTTGTAGGACGTTGTGATGACAAGCGAAAAGAGCCGGTTTCTGGTCCAGCTACTGATGCCAATGCTGCTGAGCGCGCAATTTGCGCCTGCTGCGTTTGCTGGAGATTTGCCGTCCCTGCAAAAGCAAGAAGCTGCCGTCGATACGCAAACTGCCGCGGAGGATGCGCCGGCCGCAACGCCGACCTTGAAGGGCGCAGTTGAAAAAGGGGATGCGCTCGGTTCAGCATCTTCTGCGGATGCTGGAACACTGCAGACGCAACCGGCCAGCCCTGCCGATCGAGCCGCCAGACGTGAAGCGGCATTGAAGAAACTGGCGCTGCGCGCCAAACTCACCTCCGACGACTACCGCGACCTCGGCATTGGTGTTCTCGGATACGACAGCGACCGCACCTACTTCACCCAGTTTGCCAAAATTACGGTGCTGATTCCCGGATGTCCGGCTGAAAAGGCGGGAATTAGATTGGGCGACCTGATAGTCGTAGATGAGGAGGAAGCAGAGGACGCGGGCATCAAAGATCCCTCAATTCCGACCTGGGTTTTTAGCTGCGGCGTCGAAGGGCAAGCCGTGGATCTGACCATCAAGCGCGGCGACGAACTTCTGCAGTTTCACCTGGTGCGCATGAACATGGAAGATGTCCCCGATCCGCATGCCAGACATCAATATGAACAACTGGTACGGCAAACCGGACTCAGCCAGGGACAGGTTGAAATCAATAAACCTGTGTCCGTTCCTGCTACGCTCCGGACGCTGCTCGGTCTGTAGACCCCGATCGCTACTCCGTCGCAGCGGTGGCACTCTTCAGACGTTTGACGCAGCTCTGCATGTCTTCTTGATCGTCGTCGGACGAGTAGAGTTTGGAAGCCTTGTCGTATTCGGCGGTGGCACCGGTGATATCACCGCTATCTTCGAGCGCATAAGCCAGAATGCGATGTGCCTTCGGCGAATCGGGCGCAAGCTTCACCGAATGCTGTGCATCCTCCAGCGCCTTAGGAACGTTCTTCAGTCCCAGATAAGCCAGTGCGCGAAACATGTAAGCTACCGGTGAATTCGGCATGCCTTCCGCAGCCTTGGTCAGGTCAGGCAACGCCTTGTCGAATTGATCGCAAAGCAAATAAGCTCGTGCTCTGTCCAGGTAATAGCGTGGGCTGGGATCTTTTTTAATTGCTTCGCTGAAGTCACTGATCGCCACGGCTGCATCGCCCAGAGTCAGCCGGCACTGCCCTTTGATTTGCCAGGCATCGGCGAGGTTCGGGTCCAACTTCAAAGCTTTGTCTTCGTCCAACACTGCTGCTATGGCATTGTTGGACATCGAGTGTCCTTTGCCGCGAATGTAGAACGCCTGTGCATTCTGGTGCAGCTTGATGGCGTGGGTGCAGTCTTCAGTGCCTCCATCGGCATCACCCATGCTGGTTTTGGTCCAGCCTCGAAATGTCAAGGCATCGGCATTCTCATCGTCGTACTTGAGCGCCTCGCTGAGGTCAGCAAGCGCGTAGTTGGTTTCGTTTAGTTTCAGTCGAGCAAATCCGCGCCAGGTCAAAGCGGTGACGTTCTTGGGGTCGGCTTTCAACGCTTCGTTCAAATCAACGATGGCAGCTTCCCAGTTTCCTTTATTGATCTTCTCTCTTGCTCTCTGAATCGCTTCCGATTCAATCGATCTGGTCGCCCGCCATTTGCCCTGCAGTGCAGTCACAGGCAAATTTTGGTCGGCGCTGGAAAATGCCATTCGCTTCAGCGTGCTTGCCGTTTTGGCATCTTGAGATCCTTGCGCTTGGCAAGTCGCTATGGTGAATAATAGGGCCAATGCTGCCGGCACAATTTTCCCGAACGGAGTGAATTTGTTAGATAGCATCGGTCTTTCCATACTCCGGCAGACGAGAAATTGTTCACAACCTCGCGTCATTTTCGCATTTCGTCTTAATATGTGCACGATCAACCCAGGCATACAACTATGTCGTTTTCGAAATTGCGCTTCTACCTGTTGCTGGCAGCACTGCTCGTGTCCACCCTCGGACCGGTGCGCGCAGCGTCGGAAAAAACTGAGGCAGCCGCGCCGGCAGCCGCTTCTGTCGATCGCCCGGTCACCGATAAGTGGGCATTGCTGATTGGAGTTAGCGAGTTTCCCACAGTCGATTTGCTCGGCGCTCACATCGAGAAAGGTGCGTCCACTACTCCTCGCCTGGTCCTCCCGGCTCGCGCCGACTCGCTCACATTCAGCGTTAAAGATGCCGTCGACGTGCGCAATTTCCTGATTTACAAAGCCGGGTTTGCCCCCAGCCACGTGAAAGTCTTGTTGAACTCCCAAGCCACTGGCGAAAAAATTCGTTATTACCTGGGTTCGGGCTGGCTGAAGAATGTTGTTCGCCCGGACGACCTGGTGGTTGTGTATTTCTCCAGCCACGGCAGCACGTCATTCTCGGACAAGAACGGCGAAAATTACATTCTCACCTACGACTTCGACGATCGAAATCCGAAGAGCACGGGATTGAGCATGCAAGAGCTGGGTCGCATGATCAAACAATCGCTCCCCTCAGATCGAGTCGTCATCATCGTTGATACCTGTTTTTCCGGCAACGTCAAAACCAGAGACGCCGCAGCGACCACCGACGTCATCGGTGCCGGACAGATTGCTGTCACCGCCTGCTCTGCCAATGAAACATCTGTAGATGACGATTTTAACGAGAGCGGGCTTTTCACTCACTATCTTTTGGAAAACCTGTCCAAATACGACGGAAAACTCAAGACTGCTTTTGAAGAAACACGCCAGCAGGTGATTATGGCAGCCAGGCTGCGCATGCACGAACAGCATCCCACGGTGAACTACAGCCGGTGGAGCGGCAGCGATGCCGTGCTTTTTGCAAAACCTTCAGACCCATCGCCCTAAGTCAGTCAACGCCATCCAACAGGATGAAGGAATCGAGCAATGAAACGACATCTGATCTCTCCAGTGGTGGCACTTTGCGTGATGCTGGTGGCGGTACTCGGACCGATTCGTATGGCTGCCGCAGCTGACGCTCCCCAGCAGCCGGGCAATCAAAACAAGTTTGCCCTTTTGATTGGCATTGATGACTACATCTCCAAACGCCTGGAAAAGCTGGATGGTTGTGAAAACGATGCGAAGGACATGCGCAAGCTTCTCACGACACGCTTCGGGTTTCCTGATGACGACAAACATATAAAAGTCTTGCTCTCGCGCCAGGCAACCAGACAAGCCATCGTTGATGCGTTCAAGGCTCAATTGATTGAGAATGCCAAAGCAAATCCGAATGCCATCTGTGTGTTTCATTACAGCGGGCATGGCTCTCAGGTGCCCGACATGAACGGCGATGAGGAGGACGGTATGGATGAAACTCTCGTGCCGGTAGATTCTCGCCAGCCCGATCACTACGACCTTACCGACGACGATCTGGAAGACCTGATCAACCAGCTCGGTCAATATACGAAAAACATCACCATAATCACTGATTGCTGCCACTCCGGCTCCAATGTTCGAGACGCGACCGTGAGTGTGAGACTGCGCAAGGCCGAGACTGATGACAGACCGCAACCTCCACAAAAACCAAAGGACGCCAAAAGCGCTCCACCGGCTACTTATGTGTCAATGGCGGGATGCTTGCCCAACGAGACTGCCGGCGAGTCCGACACCGATACTCCGCAGGGTGACCGTGCCAATGGACTTCTGACAAGAAACTTGATTGATGCGCTTGAGCAGGCAAACGCCGGTACTACATATCGCGACTTGTGGGGAGCGGTGGCAACGGGAGTGACGGGCAACCGTTCCAATCAGCATCCGCAAATCGAAGGCGACATCGACCGTTTCATATTCGGCGATGCAACCGATCGAGCCGATCCGTACATTCCAGTTTCGGAAGTCACCGACAAGAGCATCACCATTGCCGCCGGTTCTCTGCAGGGGATCGATCCAGGCACGCTGGTGGCGTTCTATAAAAAGGAAGCAACTCAGCTGCGCGGCAACAAAGATTTGTTGGGTGTCGCCAGCGCCAAAGATTGCAATGCACTCAGTGCCACCATCGAAAGACCGGCAGGCGTTGATCAGGAAGCGTTGAAGTCGGCCAAAGCCAAAATCGTCACGCCGCACTTCGGCGCCGGTCCGCTCAATGTGACAGCATTCAATGCCGTTCCTGGAGAAACGAACTCAGCCAGCTGGCAGCAGTTCACCAAGGGCCTGACTGATTCGGTCGACCCCAAACTGGTCAAAATTGCCAGCAAAACCGCTGATCCGTTTAAAACGCGCGACGCCGGTGGCTGGGACATGTCTGTCGTAAAGGACACATACAACAACTTCCAGCAGGAGAAAAGTACCGCCGGCACTCGTGACGCCAAAGGCAACGGTTACTTCATTGCCACTAAGGATGGTGCGCCGCTCTTTGATGTCTGGGTGGATGAAAACGATCCACACGCTGCCGACACCATAGCCAGCGCTCTGGAAAAGGGAGCTCGACAGCAGCGCGTGTTGGCTCTCGATAATCAAGTCTCGCCTCTCAAGGGCGCTCTGAAGATCGAAGTGCTGAAAGTTACCCCACTTGGTAAAGACGAATGGGGCGAGCCGACCTTCAAAGAAGATCCCGTTCCAGGAAATCAACTTGTGCCCACCGTGCACGTGGGGGACAAGTTGCGACTCAAGTTGACCAACACCACGGACGAAAATATCTACATCGCTATTTTGGCAATTGAGACCAGCGGCAGCATCGCTGTGCTCTATCCGCCGGACAATGCCAAATATCCGCTGCCTCCTAAAGGTACTTTCCGGTGGCCGGCACAGAAGCGCTTGCTTAGCATCAAGCCGCCCCTGGGAGTGGAGACCCTCAAATTTATCGTCACAACCAAGCCGGCTGATTTCACCATACTCGGACAGTCTGGCGTCAGCCGTGCTGCTCCGTCCGGTCCCGGTACGGCGCTGGAAGAACTTTTCCGCCGCAGCGTCGGTGGTCACAACACCCGCGATCTGGGCGTCAGCGAGGAAGACAGCAACTCGCTTGACGAGTGGACCACGACGACTCTCAGGCTTGTCATTAGATAAAGCCAAGGAATTTTTTGTAGAAACATATGGGCAAATCGTTATCTGCCGACGATAATCTGTTCTGGCCCGCCATAAGGGAAGTAGCCTTCCCTGAGTTATAGGAATTGGAGGACAGAATGGAAAAATTGAACAAGACCGATTTGACGGTATTGCTCGCAGCGATCAGCGTCAGCTCTGGTGTTCTGGTCAGCTCAGGTCAACCGGCAGTAGCAGCCAAATCGACCGGAATGGCAATCGCTGAAAAGGGAACCAACCTGGCCGACACCGATAAGAAAGACGACACCAAGAAAGAAGAAGCCAAGCCTGCCGGCAAGAAAAAAGGTCCTGGCAAAAACAGAGGCGGCGGTTGCACATATCCGTGCGGATGCCACTACGGCAACGCCAAGAAGCATGGCAAGACCGACAAAGCCGGCGAATCCAAACCGGCCGAAGATGCCAAAAAGGAAGCTGAAACCAAGTAGTCAGCCTCAGGTTCAATGAGAAAATTTAGCCCTGCGTCCGTGCTAGCAACGTTGTGTCTGGTTGGTAGTTTATTTGCCAGCCAGCTCAAGTTGCCCGCAATGGGCGCAGGGTTTGATTCTCTAGTAGGCACCGCACTACCTGTCCAACACAATGGTGAACGAGCGGGAGCCCAGCAAGCGGCCCCAGCAGCGCCAGCGGCACAACCAGCAGAAGGGCCGCTGAGCACCGTCGAAATCACTATCGGTCCTTTCGACCTGGCCAAAAAATATCGATCCATGGAAGGTCCGTATGTGCGCGAGCCGCTGCGCATCGCCGACCTGATTGCGTCGAAACAGATCCAAATTCCTGAAGCCCTTGTACAATTCGTCGAAGGTTGTTCAAAACCGGCACCTTCAATGTCCGGCAGTGCCAAAGGCGCGAAGTCCGATGTACCGGATGCTGGTGTGATCGGGCTCAACACAGCGCGCACAAAAGGCAGAGAGTTGCTCTGGCTGAAGTCGGTCAAGCTGGAAGTCCTGGACGAAAACGATCAGGTCTTACCCACGGACGAATTTTTCTGCCACTCGACCATTGATGTCGATCTGGATTTCCGCAGCCATGTGTTTCCTGAAAGTGAACAGCCAGGGAGCATGCGCCACATAGTTCTTTCGCAGGGGCAGACCGAGTTTTCCTTCCCGCGCGGATATGGACTGCCGGTTGCCAGCGACGAAACCTGGAGATTCATTTTTCAGGCAATCAATAGAGATAGCGACAAACACCGGCGAGTCAAGCAACGCTGTGTACTTTCATTCGTTCGCGATTCGGAATTGGTTTATCCGATCAAAGCTCTGTTCTGGTACTACCCGGTGATCAATGTGGTGATCGATCGCAATTCGCCGGAGGCGGCACAAGAAGAACACAACATGTGCCCGGACTGTTCGTTGATGTCTGATGGCGTGCCGGCTCCGAGCAGCATGCGCAGCATGATCTTCAATGATGAGCTGGGGCGCAAACAAATCGGCCACTGGGTGGTGCCACCCGGTACTCACACTTACACAAGTCCCGTCAGCACCATCACATCCCCTGCTAATGCCGATTTCTCCGCGGTAAACAGACGTGTTCATCTGGTCATGGCTCACGTGCATCCTTATTGTGAAAAATTTGCTCTGGTAGAGTGCAACGGTAAAGCACGCAAGGACGTGATCGTGGTCAAGGCGCGAACGCAGGAAAAGCCGCTGCAGATTTTGCACATCGACACGCTGAGTTCCAGCGAAGGTATTCCTCTGATAGCGGGCAAGCATTACGAGCTGGAAGCGACTTACGTCAATCCGACGGCGCAGCCGCAAGACTCGATGGCCGGCATGGCAATTTATTGCGCCGACACAAAATTTGTGCGACCTGACTGGTCGTACGCCGGTGACTCCAATCCCGCTGATTGTGGACTTCCCGTTAGCAAGCGCAAGGCGAAATAATGACGTCTAAGTTTCTCGATGTGAAAAAGCAATTGCCGATACTGGGTGTCGGCCTGGGGCTGCGCAACGAAGTGGAAGACGAAACCTTCGAGCACGCCGACCAGATCGACTGGCTGGAAATAATCTCCGAGCAATTCATGGGACTGGGCGGAAAATCGCGAGCCCGCTTGGACAGGGCTTTAAATGTATTCCCTCTAATCGCGCACGGGGTCGGACTGTCTCTCGGGAGCACCGACGAAATAGACCAGGACTACATCCGGTCTTTGAAGAAACTCCTGAAGCATATCGATGCTCCTTGGTGGAGCGATCATCTTTGTTTCAGTGCCTTTGGCGGTGTGCAAACCCACGAGTTGCTGCCGCTGCCGTTCTCACGCGAGGCAGTTGCGCATTGCGTAACACGCGCGAAGAAAGTCCAGGAGATGACGGACATTCCGTTTCTTCTCGAAAACATCACGTACTACATGCGCATGCCCGGCAGTGAGCTGGATGAAGCTCAGTTTCTTTCTGAAGTGTTGGAGCAAGCCGATTGCGGGCTTCTGCTCGATATCAACAATGTGTATGTCAATTCGCTCAATCACAAATTCGATCCTTTCGAATTTATGGATCAGATTCCGCTTGAGCGCACCGTACAAATTCACATAGCCGGTCACCACCATGCTCCCGAATTCGATGCCTATGTGGATACGCATGGTGCCACACCTCCAAGACCGGTTCTGGATCTGCTTAAGTATGTGATGGAACGGGTTCCAGTCAACGCGATTCTCCTCGAGCGCGATCAGCATTTTCCCGATGAGTTTTCTGAGTTACTGGCAGAGCTGGACGATATTCGAGCTGTAGTCAAAGCAGCACAACCAGGCTGGCTCGACAGCAAGTCTCAGGCGAAGACGTCGCACCAGGTGCGCGGATAAGACTATGCCTGGTAGCACGCTCTCCGAAGTCGAAAAGGCAATGACCAAGTTGTGGACGAATCGCGACGCATTGGAGCGATTTCTGGCAGGCGACTTCTCAGACATTGGTCCCGAGATCGCCGCTCAAATCGATAAAGAGCGGCTGATGATCTACGTTCAAGTTTTGCAAGTCAAACACTACGAAACGATGAGCATGACTTTTCCTCTGACGGAAAAACTGTTAGGAGAAGACTGGGACGAGATCGTTGAAGACTATCGCAACATCTGCCCGCCGACCAGCTACAGGTCCAGTCGCGCCGGCGAACACTTCAAGACATTCATCGAAAAACATTTGAACGAGCAGGTGAAGGAAAAGTTTCCTTACTTGACGGACCTTGTCGATTACGAGTTTTCCGAAAGCGACATGATTGATTTCGATGATACGGAATTCGATTATCAATCCGATACGTGCCTGCTGCAATCGGCTGAGGAATTCGCGGGATTCAAACCTCTGGTCAACCCGGCTCTGCTTATTCGGCGGTATCACTTCGATCTCATCGCCATCGCCGAAAAGCTGGAAGAAGAGTCGGATGAGTTGCCGGCAGACGTGAAGGCGGAGCCGAGTATTGTCCTTGTTTATCGAGATCCTGAGGACAAAGAGATTCGATTCTTGTCCGTGGGACATGTGGCGGCGGCGATCATTGAGAAAGCTCAGGAAGGAAACAGCTCCTACGGCGATCTCGCAGGACTTGCGGTCGCGCTCAATCCGGATCAAGATCCGCAAACGACATTGGCCGATTTTATGGGACTAGTAGAGTCCCTGCAGGGCAAGCACGTTTTTATTGGACATCGCAGAATTTCCGGCTAACTACCAGCCCACGCCGTCGTAGACCCAACCCGCCCAGTAGTAGGGATGCTTCCACTTGCCACCGGGGGTTGACTTCACCGACTCTTGCGCCGCCTTCAATGCGTCGACTGGTTTCATCGGTTTCGTGGGATTCCACAGATTTTGATAGAACGCCTTCATCAATTCTTTTGTGGCCTTGTCATCGACAGACCAGAGTGACATCAAGACTCCTCGCGTTCCGGCACCGATTAATGCGGCGCGCAGTCCCATCACTCCCTGCCCTTCGTAGTCTTTGCCGCGACCGGTGTTGCAGGCGGACAAGACAACGAGATTGCAGTGGCTCAAGTCCTGGCCAACCAACTCCTCAGCGGTAAGCCGATCGTTGTTGCTGCCCGCGATGATGTTCAGGTAGTTGGATTTGAATTGGCCACCGCCCAATTTTTGTGCGTCCGGTATTGGTGCCACCAGAAGACCGGACAAGACAAGTGGATTGCGCGAGGCGGCTGCAGCTCTCGTGTCGATGCCGCCCTGATCTTTGCCGGAGAACCTCACTGTGTCGCCAGGCAATGTCACCAGGGGCACCGTTTTGTCTCGGTCGTCTGCCGGATCGAAGAATCCGTGCGTGGCAAGGTGTGCATAAGTGGAACTGCTCAAGTGTTTGAGCACCTCATCCTTGGTCGGCTGAAGACCAGTCAACTTCGACACATGAAGCTTCATTGGCTCTGCAAGCGCGGCGATTTCGTTGGCTTCGGATTCTGTACCCGGAAGGAAAAGTGCCTTTTGCGCAAACTCGATGCCGCCGATCACAAAGAGATCTTTTGCTTGAGGAGCTTTATAAGGTGCCCGCAATTGCAGCAGGGCGCGCGGACTGTCGATTTGACAGGTGCGTATGCGGCCGCCTTCGTTGTTATCTATGAGAACAGACCAGGGCAGGGTCGCAAGTTTTGAGTCGGGGCAAATCCACACTTTTGGAGCGCTTGCCGGGATTGCTGCTTTGATGGGCAACCAAAGTTTCTTGCCGACGGCATTTGCCAGCTCAGTGCAATTGACGCGGGGTGCATTGGCAGCGTTTGGCGAGTTTGGTTTCTCGTCGTCGTCGGTAATGGAGACATCGCGGGCGGTGCCAGAGTTCGAAGCCATGGCGTGAAGCCAATCGGTTGACACCTTATCTATGTCGTCGGCATCACCCAGTCGAAATCCCTTGACACCACCTGACTTAGAAACTGCAAACACGAAGTATGCCGACTTGTTGGTGAGCATATCTTTGTAGCGGAGCATGTCTACTACGACTTCATCGCTGCTCAATGAGCTGGCGAACTCGCGAGCTGTTTTGGTGAGCGTTGGATCGATCTCGCCGGTCGCAGTATTTTTGAGGGCGAGTTTGCGTTCGAGCATTTCTTTAATTTCTGTCCGGGTCTGAATGCCGATCAGATCGGATTGTTGACCGGCACCACCGGCGGAGAGTTTTGAAAGCTCTTGCCTGATGTTTCTGAGGGCGGCGACGGTGTTCGGGTCGCCGCTGCGTTCCAGGTTGGCCTGTTGTCTGACAGCGTTGATCAAAAGACCCTGCCAGCGCATAACATATTCAAATCGCTTGTCGGCTGACTCAGTTGCCGAGCCGTATGATAGGAGCGCGTTGATCTGATCGCCTACGCACTTGATAAACGCGCACTGACCTGCAAATGAGAGCTTCGGAAACCCGGACTTTACAAACTCGTCCAGCTTCTCGCAGGCGGCCAAAACATTTTTATTCGCAACTGCTTGGGCACCAAGTTTGCTGTTAGCGAATGCAATGCCATTGTAGTCCGCCACCAGCCCAAGAACACCAGCGCTCGACGTGTCTTTGAGATGCAGTTTCAATGCCTGGTTATACTCGGTGTCCGCAAGTTTGTAGTCTTGCTTGGAAAGGGCAAGCCCGGCAAGCAGCAAGTGCGCCTTTGCTAGTTCGGACTGATCAGTGTAGTTGGGTTGGATGATGCTGGAGAGAATGGTCACCGCTTTTTGCGCGACCGATGCCGCCTCAGCGGCGTTGTTCGACAAGCTGAGAACTTGTGCTAGTTCCAGTTGATGACTAGCTACCTGACTGTTGCTCAATCGCAGGTTCGATTTCCCACACAGCTGCCGCGCATAGTTTTCTGCTGCTGCCAGATCGCCTTTGGATCGGGCGACCGACGTGAGGATCTCCAGGCAATTCATGCCGAGCATGTTGTCCTGATAATAGGTCGGCCCCCAAAGTTTCTTGCAGAGATCTTCTGCTTCTCTGGCTCTCGACCAAGCTACATCATAGTCACCTTCCAGGCGACACACTCTGGCTCGGGCAATCAGTGTTCGCACTCTGTTGTCTTGCGGCTGGTTGTGGTTTGCGTACCAAATTTGAGACGCCGCGAAGGTAGCTTCAGCCTTTGCATAGTCTCCGAGATTTTCAAACAACAGTCCCAATCCGTACTTTTCGCGACCGTTAACAGGCGATACGGATAAGTCACCGTTGGGAGCAAGAGCGCTGAAATTGGCAAGAGCCAGATTTGCCAGTTCTACCCCCTTCTGCCGCGTTCTCTCATCGCCGGACAAGAGGTAAGCCAGGCGCACCAACGATGCTTGAACGGCTGGTGTCTTGAGGCGAGCATCTTTTGCATCGCTCAACTTCTTCCAGATTGCATACCCTTCCAGCGCGGGCGGAACATAGTCACCACCCAGCGCCGCCAGTCGATGTGCGATCAAAAACTTTTCCTGAGCGACGGACGGGCTATCGTTGCCTTCCAGCTTCTGTCTGATCTGCATCGCCTGAACAATGATTGGAATCACCGGCTGCGTCTTGTTTTTGAAGTATGGATACGCAATTGCAACATCGTCCAGAAACTGGGCGTACTGGACCGAGTTCGGATCCATTTTTGAGCCGTTGTCGGACATTACTTTGCTGAGATCGGGTGCGATACCAAAAGCTTTTTCGTGAGTTTCGCGTGCGGCGGCGTTCTGAGCTTCTAAAGCAATGTCGATGAAAATGTTTTTGCGAATTAGTGCATCGTTGTCTCTGTACTGATTGTAGAGGGGCTCCGCCTCTGTCGGGCGACCCTCCGCGACAAGTATGCCAGCCAAGTCTCGATTGGCTTTCGCCAGCTGCGCCTCAGGAGCCTTATTTTTAGTGAGCTGCTCAATTTGCGCACGGGCAGCCTTTTCGGCGTCCTGCAGTTTCTTGTTGGTTTCCTGGGCATCCACCTGGCAGGCACAGGAAAGTGCCGCCGCTACGAGAAGTACCAGTCTCTTCATATCTCGCTGTTCCTCCACACTGCCAAAGACCAAGCGCTGTCAAGAAACTTACCAACCCACTCCGTCGAAGACCCAGCCTGCCCAGTAATAGGGATGCTTCCATTTGCCACCAGGAGCCGACCTGACGGTGTTCTGAGCGGCTCTCAACGCGGCTACGGGTTGCATCGGATTGGTTGGGTTCCAAAGATTCTGGTAGAAGTTCTTCATCAACTCTTTGGTTGCGCGATCATCAACCGGCCAGAGAGACATCAGCACTCCGCGTGCACCGGCTCCGATCAGTGCGGCGCGCAGCCCCATCACACCCTGCCCTTCGTAATCTTTGCCGCGACCGGTGTTGCATGCGGATAGAACAACCAGGTTACAGTGGCTGAGATCTTGGCCGACCAGTTCTTCGGCCGTCAGTCGGTCGTTGGCGTTCACATTGGCGCCCTGGGCTGGTGCTACGAGCAAGCCTGACATTACGAGCGGGTTTCGTGCGGATATCACAGCCGTGGTGTTGAGTCCGCCCTCTCCTGTGGAAACTGTCGCGAAGCTTCTCTGCGACGCCAACAACTGATCTGCGACAGTTTGTGCATGTTGCTGACTGATTGTTTTTTCGTCACCTTGATCGAAAAAGCCGTGAGTAGCAAGGTGCGCATAAGTTGCCGTCCCGAGTTGTCTCAAAACTTCGTTCTTTGTCGGCTCAGCACCGGTCAGTTTCGACAGATGCAGTTTCATCGGCTCGGCAAGTTTCGAAATGTCGGCGACTTCAGATTCGGTGCCGGGAAGAAACAGAGATTGTTGAGCGAACCGAATACCGCCAACCAACAGGAGATCTTGCGCGACCGGAGTCTGGTGTGGCGCTTTGAGCTGCCACCAAGCCCTGGGGCTATCGATTTGGCTAGTCAGTACCTGTCCGTTTTCCACTGAATCCACCATGGTGGACCACGGCAAAGTGGCTAGCTGGGAATCCGGGCAAATCCACACTCGGCGTATGCCGGGAGGCAGTGCAGCTTTTATCGGCGTCCACAGTTTTTGTGTGACGGTGCCGGTAGCGGCATCCAGGTCGATCTGAGTTTTGGCAGGCTCAGCTGATTTGGGATCTTCATCCAAGATCGACACGTCACGGGTGCTGCCGGAATTGGATGCCATTGCCTGCAGCCACTGGGCGGACAGCTTTTCGATGTCATCCGCATCTCCCAGACGGAATCCTTTGACACCGGCTTTCTTCGAAACTACGAAAGCGTAATATGCAGGTTTGTTAGCGAGCAAATCTTTATAGCGCAGTACGTCCACCAGAGCTTCGTCGTTTGCCAGTGAATTGACAAAGTCACGTGGAGTCAGCGTTAGCATCGGATCGGTGGTGGCAGTGGTGACCGTGGTGCTGAGAGCGAGTTTACGCTCCAATGCCTCCTTCGCTTCGGTCTTGGTTTGAATCGCAGCCGCAGTAGATGCAGCTTGATTATTCATGCCGCCGCCCGATGAAAGTTGCGACAACTCTTGTCTGATTTGTCGCAGTTGCGCGACAGTCTGCGGATCACCGCTGCGCTCGATACTGGTCTGTCGCCTCACCGCATCTATGAGTAGACCTTGCCAGCGCATCACATATTTGAATGGTTCAGCAGCAGTATCGCCAGTAGTGCCGAGCGAAAGCAGCGGATTGATCTCATCGCGTACACATTTGATAAACGCGCATTGTTCAGCAAAGGAAAGTTCTGGAAACCCGGTTTTGATGTAGGTGTCCAGTTTGTCGCAGGCGAGCAGCGCATTTTCAATGGCGGCTTGTTTCTTGCCGAGCTTGCTGCCGGTGAAAGCTATGCCATTCAAGTCTGCCACCAATCCCAATACTCCGTCGGTGGACTTATCGGTGCCGTGTAGAATAAATGCCTGTCTGTACTCTGCATCGGCGAGCTTATAATCTTGCTTCGCCAGCGCCAGACCACCCAATAGAAGGTGCGCCTTAGCCAACTCGATCTCATCGTATGAGGTCTTCTCTCTCAGGTTCGAGAGAATTGAGACTGCGTCCTGAGCATATCTGGTGGCTTCGCTTTTGTCGTTGCCCATGCTCAACACCTGAGCTAGCGCCAGATAGTGGCGTGCCATATCACTGTTTTGCTGCAGCCATTTGGTTTTCAGTGTCAGCATACGCGCGTAAAGTTCGGCCGCTTCCAGATCTCCTCTGGCTCTGGCGATCGCCGTCAGTGTCTCCAGGCACATCATCCCGGCGACGTTTTCCTGATAGTGGGTAACTCCCCAATTCTTTTGACAGATCGCTTCAGCGGCTTTTGCTTTTTGCCAAGCAACATCGTAGTCGCGTTCGAGATAACAAATTCGTGCATCAGCAATGGCGGTGCGCGCCGTGCCTGTGGGATCGTTGTGAGCCTGAAACCAGAGGTTCGCTTTTTCATAAGCGGTACGTGCCTGCCCGAATTCTCCTAGATTCTCGTACAGGAGTCCGAATCCGCCCCATTCGCGGCCGGCATTCGGCGAATCCGGAGCAAGGTTTGCGCGGGCTAAAGTTGCCATTTCCAACGCTTGCGATTTGGTCTCGGCATTTCCGGCAAGCAGGTACGCAAGCCGCAGGATGGAAGGCTGAAATGACTTGAGACGCACATCGTGTCTGTCGCGCAATTTTACCCAAATCTTGTATGCGTCCAGAGCGGGAGCTGTGTAATCACCTCCGAGATTGGCGAGACGCACGGCGATTTGGAATTTGTCGTCGGCAATTCTTGGCGTATCGGGACCTTCAACACGCAGCCTGATCTGAATGGCTTCTTCAAGCAAGGGAATCAGGGGCTGTCGTTTGATGCGAAAGTTTGGATAGGCAAAGCCAACGGATTCCAAAAAATCAGCGTACGCCAGAGAACGTGAATTAACACCGCCATTAGGATCAAGTCGGGCTTTGGTGTCTGCGATGGTTTTAGCGAGATCGACGGCGTTGCCGCCAAACTTGCTTTTATAGACGCTGGTGGCCATTGCGCTCTGGGTTTCTATGACCACATCAATAAAAACGTTCTTTCGCACCTGTCTTTTGTTGGCTATGCTCACGTAAGCCTGGTTGTAATAAGGTTCTGCCTCTCCGAGACGTCCCAACTCGACCAGTGCCCGGCCCAGTTCCTTAAGTGGATCTTCCAGTTCGGAGGCGGTGGCTTTGGACTTGATCAGCAAATCCAACTGAGTGCGGTATGCCTTTTCCGCCGCCTGCAGGTTTCCTTTCCTTCTATTGAGCTTTCCGAGGTCGCCATACAGATAGGCACAAGTCGTACTTGACGCCAGGTTATTCTTCGTCAAAATGTCGATGGCTTTTGTGTAGCTGGCTTCCGCCTGTGTGTAGTCACTACGCATGTAATAACAGTCGCCCAGATACTCGACGGCAGTCGCCAGCGAGTCGGGGTCGTTCAATGAATTGCGGTGTTCTCTTAGTGCGATTACTTGCTTGTAGACCTTCTCTGCTCGGTCGTATTGGCGCCGATACTTGTATATGTCCGCCAGGCAGGAGAGGGGATAAGCAGCTTCCACACTATTGGGACCCCAGATGGCTAGAGCCCGTTCTAGAAGCGGCTCTGCCTCGGTATCGCGAAATTGTCCAGAGAACAGCGAGCCTAGCTGTGCGAAAGCGCCGGCTTGAAGGTCCACCAATGCCGATTCGATCTGCTTCGGCGTAAGTCCCCGATCGCGCAGAGTCTTTGTTCTAGGAGGCTTTAACTCAGCGATCTTGACGGCCCGTTCTGCATTCTTTTGTGCATCGGTCAACAAATTGTCCGAATTGTAAGCCCGGCTCAATGCTACTAAAACAGGAATCAATTCGACTGTTTCTGGGTCTTTTGCTTCTATTTGCTTAATCAGTGCCAGCAGTTTGGTTTGCGCGCCTTTGTAATTGCCCGAATCCTGGTCTGCCATCGCTGCAGCGAACGCATCCTGCGAAGAAGACCCTGCAGAAGCTGTTTCTCCAGCGGATGAAATCGGCATCGTGCTTGCCAATAGCAGCATCGCGCAGCAAAGGGTGACTAGAAATCTCGGCATGGTATAGCGTCTTGCGAGGAAGCAGGAACGAATTATATCGTTTTGGCAGTGCCTGTGTTGTCTTTAAGCAACATATTTAGTAATCAAGAGGCGTCAAGTCCGCGCTTTGGATGACACTACGGGTGGTATTACCAGGACGGACACCAGAGGCGGCTTTTCGATTTCCAGACTTCTTGCCGACTCGACAGGCAAGCCCTGTGAGTGGCATGATAATATCAACGAGATAGATCTCACAATGAGTGGCGGTCGCCAGCATGTTGAATCGGGTCTCAGCGCTAAGAATACTCGTTGCAATCGTGATTGCCGTGTCCCTCGGCGGGTGTAGCAGCCTGGTCGAGAAAGTTAAATCGCTCAGCCCCTTCGGCAAATCTAAAGTCCAGCGCAATGACCTTCGCCTGATTATCGATCGTGGGCACGACGGCGACATCATGGCCATCAAGTTCAATCCGTCTGGAAAATTGCTCGCCAGCGGCAGCGACGACCGGACTGTAAAAATCTGGGATGTGCCAAACCAGTGCGAACTGCGTACTATCGAGACGGGCTTCAAAGTAATCGCGATTGCCTTCAGCCATGATGGCACGCTGATCGCAGCCGGCAGCTACGAGAACAAAGAAAAGAATCACTGTCCCATACAAGTGTGGAATGCCTTGACCGGCGAGAAGGTCATGGAATTCTTCACTGACGATACCGGAGTTAACGATCTGGCATTTACTCCGGATGACAAATCATTGGCTGTCACATGTACGCGTGGCAAAGACAAGCAAAAAGACGGCGCTGCGGTGCGTTTCTGGAACATAAAGACCGGCAAGTGCACGGAGACTTTCTACGGACCGGAGGAGCACTCTTGCAACAGTCTTTGTTTTAGTCCAGATGGTGAAAATCTGGTAGGCACTACATCTGGTGGACTCATCACCGTATGGAACGTGTCTGATCAGAAGAAGTTGAAAAGTTTTGACTGCGACTTTGAAGATGCTACCCGCGCTGTAGTGACCTATAGCCCCGACGGGAAGACGCTTGGACTGCTTAATGCCACCAAAGTGGTTCTCATAAACATTGAAGACGGGACGAAAAAATCCGTGACGCTGCCAGGAAAAGTGGATCAGCCGAGCATTGCCTTCAGCCCGAACGGAAAAGCCGTCATTGCCACCACCAAAGACATGATTTACATGTTGAGCACGGACGACTTGCACGAGATTCTCAGAAAGGACAGAGAAACGAAAGCTGTTGCGTTTGCGCCTAATGGTCGGTGCTTTGCCACCAGTCGCGCAGACCATATCTCAGTCTACGATTCGGGAGACGCCGAGAGATGGTATTCATTGGGTCTTGACGGACCGCCGATGTCTATGGCGGATTTCTCGTTCAGTCCTGATGGCAAGAGCATCGTCACTTGCGAAGCAAACGCGAAACTCTGGGATCTTACGGGCAAGCGTAACGTCCGCATGTTCGACTATCAGGAAGCCGCCATCAGTCCGGATGGCTCTTTGATTGCGGTCGGCGGATATGTTTTCATGCACGGCTATACCAATACTGTTGAGATCAGAAACACGCAGACTGGCGGCATCCTTCGCACGATTAAAACGGCAGGACCAGTGCAGCAGCTCTGTTTCTCCAGTGACGGCAAACATATCTTCAGCATCGATGAAGAGGAGAGGAATCGGAAAGGCGACTACGGAGCCTCCATGGTTCAGAGCTTTGATGTGGCGACCGGAAAGGAGACTTTGCGAGTCGCTTACAAGGATAAGGAGTACGATACGCCCTGGGAGATGGATTCGAAGACTGACACAGCTGCCTGCCCCAGGAAAGCCGGCATCGATATAATCGACATGCGCACGGGCAAGACGAAATCCAGTGTCAAGTCGACGGGCGACATCAACATGGACCTCTCCGAGGGTGCTAAGTTTCTTTCGGTGGTACAGGTGCATGACCTTTGTGTTCATGATCTCGAGCACGGCAACCGCGTGATCATGAAATTGACCGAGCCGAAAGATTACATCAGGACCGTCGGCTCCCTGGCGATTTCGCCGGACGGCAAGACGCTGGTGACTTCCAGTCGCAGTGAGAATGCCACCCGTGTCTGGAGTGTCCCGGACGGCAAGCTTCTCGACACGCTTGACGGAACAGCCGGCATAGTCAGGTTCAGTCCGGACGGTTCGCTGCTCGGAAGCGCCGAAAATCGCATGTTGGTGCTCAGGAAGACGGACGATTGGACCGAGCTTGCCAAAATAGTGCCTCTCGCTCACAGCGAATGGGTGGTTCTGGATCCTGAAGGAAGATTCGATTCATCCAAGAGAGGGCGAATGGTTATTCACTTCGCCAAAGGCACCGCTTTCCTGTCGCTCGACCAGCTGTGGAGTCAGTATTATCAACCCAACTTGTTGTCCAGGTTGGTAGGCTTCAACTCCGAGCCACTGCGGGCTGCTCCTGCCATGACTGATATCGGACTGGCGCCCGAAGTGGAGTTGGAACCGCCGGCGAAAGGGTCTGGTGTGCTGAACATCAAGATCAAGAAACGCGACGGCGGCTTAGGCAAAGTGGTTGTTCGCGTCAACGGCAAGGAGTTGCCGGCGCAGGCGCAGCCACGCGCTTTGGATCTGGGAGGGACTGACGTTAAGGTGCGGGCAGACCTGATGCAGGCTGCATCCGCGGAGTATGGCAAGACAAATAAGGTGAGCGTCGTTGTCTACAACGCCGACGGCACCATGACCAGTCGCGATTGCCAGGTCTCGTGGGCGGCACCGGAGACGGAGGCTGAGCCAGCTCATGCGAAGCCGGAACTCTATGCCATCATATGTGGTACTTCCAAGTACAAGAACTCGCGGCTGAATTTGACGTTTCCTGCAAAAGACGCGACGGATTTCAGCAAGTCTCTGGAGATTGGTGCGCCTTCGCTCTTCGGTACCGAGAAGGTGCATATCATCCTGCTGACGACGGATAGCGAGTCAGATGAGACACCGACCAAGGCTCACCTCGAAGCCGCTTTTGCCGCGGCCAAAAAATCGCGGCCGGACGATGTGTTTGTCGTGTACATGGCTGGTCATGGCGTTACCGTCAAGGAACCGGCTGACACGTACTACTACCTGCTCACAGATGCGGAGAGCGCAGATTTATCTAATAAGAAACTGCGAGACGCCAGCACCGTTTCCAGCGAGGAACTGGCTGACTGGATCACGAGAATTCCTGCGAAACACCAGGTAATGATCTTCGATACGTGTGGTGCAGGAGGATTGATCAAGAAACTGGCGCAACGTCGAGATTTCTCCACTGATGGTATTCGTGCCATCGAGCTGTTGAACAGACGAGCGGGGACTCACGTGTTGCTTGGATGCGCCGCCGATGCGGTGAGTTATGAATCGAGTCAGTATTCGCAGGGATTGCTTACTTATGCCCTGCTGGAAGGGATGCGCACCACGAAGGGGCTGCATAAGGATTCGGAAGGTTATGAGCAAGATGTTCTGACGTTGTTTAACTACGCGCGCAATCGCGTGCCCGAGTTAGCTCAATCAATAGGCGGCATCCAGGAACCACGGGTGGTGGCAGACCCGGAAGGCAGCTTCGCCATCGGGTTGTTGAAGCCGGAGGACACGGGCAAGATACCTCTGGCTAAAGCGAAACATCGATTAACACCACCGCGCCTTGTGGACGCCGATCAGGTCGATGATACGCTCGACTTAAGTAATCGACTGGGCATTAAGTTGAGTGACCTCGCTACTCCGACGAAGAGCAGATCGACGGAGCCGTATGTCTACATCACCGACGCGGATCTTGCCGACGCAATCAGGGTGTTCGGTAAATATAAGGTTTCTGGAAATAAGGTGACCGTTACGGTCAACATGCTTCGCAATCACGAGCAGTTAGAGAAGTTCTCGGTCGAGGGAACCAAGGACGATCTGCCCAAACTGGTCGGAGCGCTTTCCGACAAGATACGCGCCACACTGCGCAAGGTCGCTACGTGAGGATGATGTTGGTGTTGGTGACTACGGTTTGCGTGTCCCTCGACTTGTTCGCAAGGCATACTAAACAAGGGAACAAATGCCCAAACAAAAGGACTTTGCTCATTGGCTGTTCGAACAGAATGTTCTCCCATGGCTGACGGCATTCAGTTGGATTATTGGTTTCGAACTTACCGACGCCGATAAGAAGTCAGTGGAGGCGAAGGTTGATACCAGCGACTTTGACAGCGAAAGCTGGTGCCACTTCGAATTTACAGGCAGGCATAGCGTCAAAGTGAGATTTGCTAAGGGACCTCGACCTGGCATTGTGCATGTTCGAGGTGAGGTTCCAAAACACCTGCATGAGCAAGTAGAAGTTGCGCTGATTATATTTGGTCACTTTCGTCTCGTTGATCCTTCGGAGCAATAGCTACTCACTCAGAGGCTGAATCTGAATAAGACGTGCTTATTCTTGTTGCGAGCCGTCTTGCAGGTCACGACAATCTTTTTGAGCAATTCCGCCACATTTCGCTGTTCCAAATGATACTCGGCGAAGCGGGGCTCGATCTTCATCCAGTCAACTGCGACTTGCGACACCTCACTGTCCTTGACGCCTGCGAGCGTTTCGACGAATGCATCCGGAAATTTGGTGACAAAGCATTCGGCTCCCATGATGGACGGATACAGAAGTTTGAAATATTTGTAGTAGCTTTTGTCGGTCGCCTGATGCTTTTCTGCATCTCGCATCAGGCGATCCATTAGACCTGGATGCTTCGCCTCGAAATCCTTGAGTGTTTCTGCGACGGTCTTTCCTGTGGAAAGCTTTGTATCTGAATTCGCGGGGGTGCCCGATGCAACAGCAATCACCGGGGGACCCTGTTTAGGCAGAGAGTACTCCTGAAGTTTCATGGTCTTGTTTCGTGTGCGACACACCGATAATAGGGACAATTGCCTGGCTTCATCAAAACCCGATACATCAACCGAGTCTGAAGTGTCAGATTCGCCTTCGCAGATGTCCTTTGCTGCGCTTTCATCTGCCACATAGAGGTCGTACAGTTGGCTAGCGACTGACGCTGGCCCAGTCATCAGTAGAGCAAGAGCTGTAGAAATGACTACCGGCACCAATCTCTCAAATGTACTTGTCATTGAATCCTTCGCGAGGGTCGCATCACTACCGGCGCTGCTAGCCTACACGGAAACTCTAGGAGTCTCAAGCGTGGTTCTTTGCAGATGGTAGAATCGAAGAGTCCCGGCTTTCGATTGGTCCGTAAACAGCTATGAGTATGTTCGATTGGGTAGTTTGCACGCTTTCTGAATGGCTCTTGAATCGTGCCCGAGGCACATCTGCCGATGGCAACGCCGAAGCGATCTCCCGGGTCCACAAGTATGAGCACAGACCACGACCAACATGGTCTGTGCGCCCAGGCGAGGATCTGTGCAAGCTGTCTAGGCAACTCTTCCATAAGGCCGAACTTGGTTGGCTGATTGCGGACATTAATGCAGGTAGCATCAGCGAGATGTTTGACGGCAGGAAACGTATCATCGAACTATCTGTCGGTCAAAAGATCGAGTTGCCTGTGTGGCAGGACGTAGTCGAGTTCTACAGGCTAAAAAACAACTTCAGATCGAGCGACGTTATCACCGTGATCAAGTAAGAGTACCTCATCTCGATCTAAGAGGAGAGTGCTTTGGCAATAGTGAGCGCGCTCTGGCTGACCCTACATGTGGTGGCACGCACACGTGGACACCTTTTGCCTAATCGAATCCAGCGGTTTGAGAGTTGTAGAGCATGTATACCAAGGGTTTACAAGACAGCCTATATCTAAACCTAGCAGTCTGAAACATGCTAGAATGTCAACCATGGGTATACAAAGATACGACAAGCTAAACCACCTTCAAAGGGTACTACCGGAAGGCTTGCTGGTGGATTCCGCCTGGCTACAGGCGCAGGGTTATTCGCGTCAGCTTATAGCCAAGTATGTGCGCCACTGTTGGCTTAGTTCGCCAGTGCGCGGGGTCTACCGAAGAGGCAGTGCGGCGACCGATATACATAGATGGGAGCCCGTGGTCATATCTTTGCAGTCCCTGTTGAAACTGTCCCTCACCGTCGGCGGGCGGACGGCGCTCGAGCTTGACGGTGTCACGCATTATCTCTCAATGCACGACAAAGGTGAGGTTCATCTCTACGCGTCGGAGGCGCTACCGGGCTGGGTTGCCAGGCTTCCAGTGAAGCATGATTTTGTACTTCACTCGACCAACCTGTTCAAGACCGCTACCGCGCAGATAGAACGAGATAGCCAACTACGCGCTGCGAATTTCGCAGCGTACAAGTGGGGAGCATCCGAGTGGACGATTCGGGTCTCGACGCCCGAGCGCGCGGTTCTCGAGCTTCTCGATGAATTGCCGATGCGCGAAAGTTTTCATCAGGCAGATGTCCTGATGGAAAGTCTGACCAACTTGCGTCCTCAGTACATGAACTCGCTGCTAGTCGATTGTCGGAGCATCAAAACAAAACGCCTATTCCTTTGGTTAGCCGAGCGACATAATCATCCCTGGTTCAAGAAACTCGAAATCGAAACAATCGACTTGGGAAAAGGCAAGCGCATGATCGTCGCCGGCGGCAAGCTGGATACGAAATATCTGATCACGGTGCCGGAAGAGTTTGCAAATGATAGAGAGCGCGCCATATAGACGACAAGTCAGCTTGTTGGTTCGTGTCTTGCCCATCGTCGGGGAAGAAAAATGCTTTGCACTGAAGGGTGGAACTGCATTTGAAGAAAGCTCTTGAGTAACAGCAGCACCATTTGTCAAAATTTGCTGAGGCGCACCAGATATCACAACCTGGGTGCGGAGCGAGAGGACCTGATCGCGCGTGTTTTGCCAGCACTCGCGCTCGATTTGGATGACCATGCGCGCGTCGAACTTGCGCAGCTGTTTCCTGTTGCTGTGAGCGATATCATTCTGGAGATCGGTTTTGGCGGCGGTGAACATCTGGCCGCCGAGGCTCGTCGATTGCCAACCTCGGGCTTCATTGGATGTGAGACCTATGCGAGCGGACTGGCGCGGTTGCTGAATGAGATCGAGCTTTCCGGACTGAGCAACGTCAGGCTATATGCGGGTGATGGACTTGATGTGGTTAGGTGGTTACCCGACGGTTGTCTTTCGCGCGTCGATGTGTTGTTTCCAGACCCCTGGCCAAAGCTAAAGCACCAAAAGCGACGTCTCCTGCGAGTTCCAAACATTCCCTTGTTTGCTCGAGTTTTACGTCCGCAAAGTGAATTACGATTCGCTTCCGACAACGCGCATTATGCGAGGCAGGTGTTTGAATCCATTTGCCGGTCGCCGTTTTTCGACGCGATGCTGCCGGCACTATTGGATTGCGTTGAGCCGTGGGAAAACTTTCCTGGCACCCAATATCACACCAGAGCAAAGAAGGAAGGTCGCCAATCGTACTTCCTCAGGTTTTGCAGAAACTACAATCCTATCGCTCTGCTGTAATACGAGCTCCGCGCTTTTTTATGCGTGATCTGCTGCCAGCAGCCGATCTGTGCATTTTACTTTTGAAATACGGTGTGCACCATTCCTTTGCCGCGGTAGCGAGAGTGCAACTCCCGCTACCGGTCGAATGGTTGTGGCACTAGTGGCCAAGCCCGTCCCTTAGTAGTCGGAAAGAGAGTGATGTCGGTAGGAGGTTCCCGTGCCGCTTTTACATGCGCGATCTCTACCGCTCCTTTGACCGTTGCTGTGGCAAGCAATCCGAAAGTTGCGTAGTCTGATTGTTCAAAATCAAAGCTAGGGATCGAATACGACCCGTCGGTGGCGGAGTCCGCAGTCAGTTCCGGCATCAGTGAGTCTTGTTGGGTATTTAGACACCATTCATCTTCGGTGTAGTCGAAAATACTAGTTACCAGCACGCGACACTTATCCACTGGAACTTTGCTCTGGCTAAAAACCTTGCCGCGCAAGATGCATCCTTTTGAGGATTCCACCAATGTGACCGCAGGAGCGTTCTTTCGTTTGCTCCAGATCTCGGCTTCAGCTATGTATAATGCTGAGCCAGGAAAGGCGATAACTACGATGGCTTTGCGAATGTCGTTTTCGTCCACATTCACTGTCAATATTCCGGCGCTATCTGTTTTGCTTTGACACAGAACCTTTCCATGTTCATTACGCACTTCCACGCGGGCGGCTGTTGCAGGCTTGCCGTTCGGAGCCAGAATTTGTCTGGTGAGGGTGAGAGTTTTGCCGAACGCAGGCGTACAGGTGATTCCGCAACAGGCAATTGTCAAACATGCAACTGCGAACCAAGCAGTCAGTTTCATGGCGCATCTCCTGGAAAGGCTGATTCAACCGCGCCTAGAATAGCAGGAGTGGCAACACGGGACGATCTCAATGATCTTCGGCAGGTTTAGAGTTTTGGCGATTGCTCAATGGCTGCGTCTCGAAGACTTTATCGTGCATGACATATAGACCAAAGGTGCTTAGTCCGACTATCAGAACACGTCTATAGTTTAGTGGTTTGAGGAATCGCAGCAACCGGTCCAGCTCTTCTGCGGAACATGATGTGCCCTTCCAGAATGTAATCAGCAAGAGATTCTTCGTTTGATGCTCCGGTAGGTGGTCATACAACTGCCCGTAGGAAATCTCCGGAGAATCAGGAGCGCCGCCAAGTCGCAGCATGCCTGGTTGCGCGCACCATAACCGCGTGTCAGCCTTGCTCATCGTCCGAAAGATCGCTTCAAACAAATCGGAGTCTTCGTTTCCTCCCCGACCGTAATAGTCCGACTTAAATGCCATGTTCTCAGGAATCGAAATGGGGGGATCGAGTTGTTCGATCCGTGCAAGAGCAACGCGATATGCACCCAAGATGGCGTCAGTTTCAACAACGGGACAATTTCTCAGCCGACCGCGAAGAATGTCCCGCGTGGGAAACATGTCGACCTGGTAAGAGATCATTAGTGCCTTGACAGCGTTTTCTTGCTCACCAGATTTCGCGTAAATTTGGGCTAGTGCCACCCAACCGCGATGGCACTTAGGATCGAGTGCAATCGATTGAATAGAATGCCTTTTTGGCGACAATGTCATCGGTCAAGATTTCCATGTCTGTGAGCTGGGTGACTGCATAAAATGATCCGGGATTCCTTGCGGACTCCTTTAGCAGTGCCTTTGCTTCCGCTCGGTAGTAGTCCTGCGGAGAGGCATAGTCCGAGGGATTTAGGACCTCTCTGTGGCTTCTTTTCTCGACCGGCTTAGGGCGTTTTGACAGATCGTCTACGACCGAGCGCACAAGGACTCTATCGGGTGTGCCTTCCGATTTGATCAATCGCTCGATCAGACAGGTGGCATCGTCCGACTCAGCAGCGATCGCCGCCATCGAACAAACACACAACTCCAACATCAAGAGGAGCAGGACAGCACCACATATAGTTGCACTATTGCTCCGGCTCATGTGCGAGGTTTCTGGTGATTTTTCCTACCCCATAGGCCCGAGGTAAGCCGATCCTAAAAATCTTGGGCGGTAAGAGACTCGAACTCCTAACCCCCTCGGTGTAAACGAGGTGCTCCACCATTGAGCTAACCGCCCGCGCGAATTTCAAGTTTAACATGCTGCACAGGTGGGGCTGCCAGCGTTTGACAGGTCCCTTCTTGACGATCTAGAATATGAAAACGGTTTTCATTCTAGGAGTCATAGGATATGCGGGCTGTTTGCCTCGTTGTCGCCTCGGTAGCCATAGTTGGACTCGCAGCCGCAAAGCCCGCGAGCGCGCAGGTTAAGACCTTCGCCGCCGGCACTGCCTCGACCGCTACCTATTTAGATGCAAAGCTCCTGGAAAACCCCCTCCCGAAAATTCCGCCGCATCTGCACGAGGAATGCTTCAAGTCGTGCTGTATCGCGCGTTTCAAAATCGACGAAAAGGGTCAGTATCAGGTGCGCCTGATAAGCTCCTCCGGCAATACAGAGATTGACGAAATTACACTTTCGACGCTTCGCCGCTGGAAGTTTAAGCCTGCTATGCTTGATGGCAAGCCGGTCGCGACCACACGCCGCATCCGGGTTGAATTCGAAGTCGAATAACCATCAGGCGATATGGTTCACTCCCATTCCCATAAACAACAAGCCAATCTCCCGAGACCAGCTGGTCTGACGAAGGGCTGTCAGCGTGTTCTCGAAGTTTTAGAGCAAGAAACAGAACTGGCGAGCGCGCAGGATATACACGGCAAGCTGCGTCAGGAAGAAGACAAGGCACCAGGTCTGACGACTGTATATAGATCGTTGGAGTCGCTGGTCGCGCTTGGTCTGGTGCAGGCGGTCGACCTCGGCGACGGCGAACGCCGCTACGAGCTGGTGAACCCCGGCGAGCACCATCACCACGTCATCTGCGAGTTGTGCCGCACGAGCATGCACCTGGATCAGTGCCTCGTGTCCGAACTCGAAGAAGCTATTCAACAGAAGTACGGATTCGAAGTGCGGTCGCACATCCTAGAGATCTTCGGTGTCTGCGACTCCTGCCAGAAGAAACGCCGCGGCAAGTAGCACCTCGCTTGTGCCATCGTTAGCGCTCAGCAGCTGTGGAAGGGCTGACCGCCACGGCGGCCACAATGTACTCAAAATGGCCGCCACTGCGGGTCATTCTTAGTGCCTATGGCCGCCGTGGCGGTCATTTCGGCGAATCTCTGGCCGCCACGGCGGTCACGAGGACTCTTGTCTGTCCTGCCCCATCATCAAATGATGTCAACATAGGAATGAAAACGATTTCCATTTACATACGATTTCCAAGAGCGCAGAATCTATTTCGGAATCCAACGAACGAAAGGTTCGCCTCGTGTCTCGGTCTTGGCAAACGCCCCGGTCAAATGCAAATGCATCGTCCATCTCGCTGATCGCACTCGCGGCGACGGTGGCACTCCTTGCTTGCCAGCAGTCTGCGTTTGCCGCCAACAACAACGACGATGACGACGACGATGCTCCGCCCGCCAAGCCGGCGCAGGCGACGCCGATTGCCCCACGCGCGGCTATTCAAGGTTTCTCGCGCGCCGCATCCTCTTATATGAATAACTTCGGTCCCGGTGCCACCGCCGCTCCGGATCAACCTTTTACTGGTGCCCCCGCCACTGCGGGAGGTGCCCAAGCCGGTGCACCTGGAACATCCCTAAGCCCAGGTGCGCCGGCTTCGAATTCTGCGAAGAAACCACCAGTGGTGCAACTCAAACCCGGCACCTCCACCATTCAGGGTAAGGTCGTTGACGCTGATAACGGCACCCCCATCGGCGACGCGGAAGTTCTCATCCAGCGCGTCGGCAAGGACGGCGCCCGCCTCGAACAGGAAGTTCAAGACGACGGCTCATTCTCTTTCCAAAATATAGAGGAAGGAGATTGGGACCTCACCATCACCGCCGAAGGCATGTTCTCGCAGACCAAGCGCGTCGTAATCAAAAAGGGCGAAACCCAAAACTTCCCCATCGCCATGGAAGAGCTCGAGTCGACCGACGTACTGCGCGTCTCCGGCAAGCGCACCCTCACTCATCCCGAGCGCATCGGCAGTACCACGGACCTCGACCGCCGTTTCCTCGATCAATATAAATCCGGCAACGACCTCAAACAGGTTATTCAGAGCACACCGGGGGTGATGGCAGACTCGTTCGGCAACATCATCACCCGCGGCGAACACAACGCGGTCAACTACGAGGTCGACGGCGTCGTTCTGCCCGAGGCACCCAACAACCTCAGTCAAGGTCAGTTTGCCTCGCCGCGTGCGTTGCAGAGCGTTAGCGTCGACATCGGCGGTTACGAGGCGCGCGATGGTGGCGGTCCCCTTGGTGCGGTGGCACGCCTGAAAACTCTCCCAATCCAAGCCAAACCCTCGCTCGAATATGGCGGACAGATCGGCGGACCCATCGCAGGCACCATTTACTACCGCGCCACCGGCGCCGCCAGTCAGGATCCCAACAGCATCTGGAACAAGGTGCGCTTCGAATCAATCGGACAAGCGCAAGCCAATTCGTACGGCATCCAGGCTCCGGCGAAGTTCTATCGCAACAACGCGCGCCTCAACATGAACTTCATGAACAAACTGGAGTTCTCTCCCAACGAGTACAACACATTCAAATTAACTGCCGCCCTCAACAGTAGCTTTGCGCAGCAACCGACCAACATCATGTCAGCCAATGCGGGTGTCAGGCAGAAACTCTCCGAGCGCGACCATTACTTAATCGCCAGCTGGAACCGTCGCGGCAAAAAATTCTTCGACGAAGCAAACCTGCACTTCGTCAACGCGTTCTATCAACAGCTCGGACAAAGCAACCTCGCCTTCGATCCCTTTCCCAATCTCGTCGGCGAAGAACCGCTGCTTGCCTCGACCGCGTTCACCGGTCGCAGATTCAATTATGCCTTCTCCGCGCAAGGCGACATCAAAAAACGCATCTTCAAGACCCACAACCTGTACGCCGGTTTCCTCAGCGAAATCCGCCCGGTGACGACCAGTTTCTCCGGCATCTATTTCAACACCGACCGCAACCTGGCACCAATCGGCGGACTGATCAGCCCGTACACGCGTACTTTCGACGGTCCCCAATTTACCGGTGGCGTCGGCAAATACAAGGGCTTCCGTTATCTGCAAAGCGCGTACTTCCAGGATACCTGGAAGCCCGAAAAAGGTTTCCTCAAGCGCCTCACTCTCAATGCCGGCGCGCGCTTCGACTTGTATCACGGCGTCTTCGGCAACACTCTCGGCGTCGCGAACGCCATGCAGAACATTCCCGGCATCCAGCCGTTCGATGCCTCCCGTTTCCAAAAACAAACCGTCACCGATGCACAAGTCAGTGGACGTTTTGGTGGCACCTACGCACTCACCAAATCAACGGTACTCCGCGGCTCCTACTCCCAGATATTCCAACCGCCGCCCGTCGATGTGTTCGTAACACCGCCAAATGTCTCTGAGGACCCAATCTTTGGCATCTACCCAGGTACCGTGCGCCCGCTCAGAGCCACGCGCGGCAGTCTCGTCGACGCCAGCATCGAGCAGCAGGTCGGACCTCGCTTCGTGCTGCGCAATAACCTTTACTACAAGCGCCTGAAAAACTTCGGCGACTCGGGCGTCGTACAAAACACTCCGCTCTACAATCGACTGACGCTCTCCGCCCAGGAAGCCTACGGCTGCGAAACCCGCATGGAACTGCGCCCCGCGCGAGACGGCACCGGGTTCAATGGATTCATCTCCAGCACGGTTGCAGTCGCTTACCTGCGCGGAACCAAGTCCACCACCGGTGGTATCTGGGAACCAGACATGGCACCCGTCCTCGCCAAATACCCCGACCACGACCGTCGCTACACCCTGCAATCAGGACTTGGCTATCGCTGGAAAAGCGGACTCTGGTGCCTTGGTGAATGCGGCGTCCTGACCGGATTGCAAAACCAACTCGATCCAGCCATCTTCGGTCCGCACCCCGCGCGCACTCCGGTAGTCACCATCATCGGACTCAACGCTGGCTACGAAATGCCGAAAAAGTACCACGACAAAAGCAAGCTCTTGCCGACCAGCTTCGATGTGCGCATCGATAACCTCACCAACCAACGCACACCACTAAACTTGGGCAGCCCATTTCAAGGAAACCGCTTCATGCTGCCAATCCGCATTCTCGCCGGGATGTACTGGAAGGTCTAACCTGAGCCCAAGCCTATGATTTTTTCGTTGTAGCCCAGCACTCGGCTAACCACCACATCGGAATCCTTTTCGATATAAACTTCTACTTTAATCTCATACGGTGCATCTCCCGGCAATGGCAAGTCGGTGGGTTCAGCCTCTTGAATCCAACGTGAGAGTGCAATGTCCATTGGGTTTTGTGAGGAGGGTGCGACCCTGGTGGCACGTCCGTCATGGTCTAGATAGTAAGTTGCTCGACATCTCTGATTAGCTGCCTGAGATGTCTGCCCATCGTTAGCGGCGTCGACCAACCATGACCGCCTGATGCTGTTGTTTGACGCTGCCAGGTAGAAGTCGAAGAACGAAGCCACCGCTTTCTTCCTCTTTTCCAGATTTTGTTGCTTCAATTGCGCCCACTGCTGAACATCCCAGTGTTCGCAGTTTGCCAATGCTAAAGGAACACCAGGCTGTTCAAACGGCCTGATCACGTCGTCCCACTTAGCATGCTCAAGGACGACCTTTCTGCGGTAAGTGTGATGTGCCGGGGACAAATAACGCGTAGACCGGCGCATATATGCGCTCACCTCAGGCGGTGGCATATTGGCAAAAGCAGCGTCCGCGAGGTTGGTAATCGCAGTCACCAGCAACAGTGCCGTGGTTAGGCTGGTTGGCTTGTTCATTTATTCAATCTTTGTGTTATCCGGCTTGGGCTCGGATTCTTCCTGTGATTAGTATTGGTTGAGTAACTCACGACACGGCTATGGGTTTCCGCTGTCTCAGTATCGAGCGACACTTCTACTTTGATCTCGCCGGGTGCATCCGCGGGAAGAGCGAAGAAGGCTTCCTGCGCGATCGCGATCACCTTCGCCAGCCTTTGATCGTTGGCTCCTTTACCTCGAGGCGTGATTCTCGTTGCACGTCCCGCCACGGTCAGGTAATACGAGGCAAACGCCATTTTGCGGGGAGGCGGCGGAGGAGGCTTCTCATCCGGATTGGTACTGGCCCAGTTTGATACTCGGATTTGCAAAGGTTTGTGCCCGTCCCACCCCATCACAGTATGCTGCCACTCTTGTTGAATCGCCAGATCTTCCCTTCCCAGATAGAACTGGAAAAAGGTCGCCGTAGCTTTCTCCTTTCCATTTTTCTTTTCGAAGTGCTTAAGCAGGTCCGCCCAGTGACCATGGTTATCGACAAATTGCCAGTAGTCCTGGTACGCGAATCTGTACTCTTCCTCCACGCTATCTTGCAGCAGTATCCACCCTTCATTGGGTGGCGGTGCGGCCACATTAGACCAGGCTGCGGGCATGGCAATCGGCATCAAATACAGTGCCGATGCCAGAATTAGAATCACTCTCGTCCACGTCGACCAAAATGACCGATGGCTTCGTCGCATCACTAATACTGATTGCCGCCCTTCCAAGACCGCACCATATTGTTGTACTCGAACGTGAACTCGATATCCACCGCATCCGGAGCGCTCTTCGGCAGCACAGGGAAGTAAGGCTGCGCATTGCGTATCGCCGTCAGCGCCGCGGCATCAACGGTGTTGTTGTTGGATGTCTGGCTGATGCGCAGGTCGTTCATCGATCCGTCTTTGCGCAATTCGAAAATCACCGACGCATTAGACGAGCCATCGCGCGGCGGATACCAGTGCTTCTTGATGATGCGCTGCAACTGGTTCATGTAGGCTGAAAAGTCCGGGTTGACTGCGACGCTGGCCACGCTATCCGGTCCATCTACTGCATTAGGATTCGTGTTGCCGAGCACACCACGATCGTTGGAGACTGGCGCGATGACGTTGTCGTTTTCGCCTGACATAGTCGTACCGTGACCCGGTTGCACGGTCGGCATTGGCGAGGTGTCGCTACGCGATGTACCGCTCGGGCTCCCTCCAGCCAGAACGGCGACCGGCGTAGCAGTGTCTACAGATGATGGATGTTTCAAGGTCGCCACCATACCCGGTGCGGCGACGGTGCCGCCCTTCGATGGCGTTGTCGGATTCTTCACCACATCCGGTGTCGAGCCGGCCGAGGTGGCACCATCCGGCGCCATGTTCTCCGACTTGGCCGTGGTGGGACGCACCGCCTGTGGTGTGGGATTGCTCTGCGTTCCCGATATGTATTGCACCGGCGCGGCAGTGGCTTGCTTCGGATTAGGATCGCCCGCCGTCGGGCGGCTTGCCGACAGGTTGCTTGGCACGGGCGTCGTCGCCAGGGTCGGCGTCGTCATGGCTGCCAGCTGTCGCAGGTTAGGCTGCGGCGCTCCCGGTATCGGATCAATCGCCGGTTGGGGACGCGTCTCATTCGGATTGGGCGCCGCGGCGGAGGCGGTGCTCGGAGCCACGGGGTCGGATGCCGATTCCGGCGCAATGATGTCGCGCCAGTCGTCGTGCCGTCCGCTGTCGATGCTGTCGCGTTCAGACTGGCGGGTGGTGTCCACGGGCGGCTTCAAAGCCGTTTCTGCCTGTTCGGGAATGAATTCAATGACTGTGTAATTGCGTTCGATCGGACGCTTGCCGCTGAAGCAGGCAGCCCCGACGAGGCACGCCATCAATAGGGCGAAGTGCGCCAGGTAGACGCCGCTGGATGTTTCAGTCAGCCCAATCAATTGACTGGGATACTTGATTTGCATCTGCTTGGCGGTGCGCACATCAAAGAAGTAGGCGTCGAAGACGGCATAAGCCACGAACAAACCCATGAGCGTGAACAAAACCACTGACGCCGGAGATCCGAAATGCGCGTAGCGGACCGCATCGAGCACACTCACGTTAGCCTTGACGTGAAACTGCTGGCACACTTCGGTGATCGCGCCGACTATCGGTTGGTTAAAGACGATGAGCAGCAGAAGCAGGAAATTTACGATAGTCGCGTCGAGGAAAAGAATACCTTTGCGTTTCTCGCCGTTGTAGAGCTGCCCGAGCCCGGGTATCAAAGATAAAAGCGCTGCCTTGGCAGGGTTTTTTCCGGCAGAGTTACCGAATGCGTCAAAAAACGTCGACGACATATCAACCTCAAAGATTCGTTCGGTCGGCAGGAGAAACGGACCTGGTTCCAATCCCAATGTATTCCAAACCGCTGGGCTTCTGTAGGGTGATCGCACCGCAAAATATTCAGGGTTTTCCCCGGCGGAATTCGATTTGCACTATCCGTCGGGCTTTGGTAGGCTTCCCAGCCAGGACCAAGAGGCATAAATGGCGACCACGAAACCCAGCGGCACAGACGACGACCAGCTCTGGCGCGATTACCTGGAAACCGGAATTAAGGCGCTCAATGGCGGGAACCTCCACCTGGCCGAGGTCGCGCTCTTGGACAGCCTCAAGCATACGGGCTCAAACGGCGGGTCTACGTATCACGTCGAGCAGAGTCTCGAACTCCTGGGCGAGTTGGCTGCCCGGATTTATTTCGAAAACGAGGAAGAGCGCGCCGTACAGCTTTGTGAGCAGATTCTCCAGATCGGCTACCCGATACTGGGCGGTCAGAACAGTGCCGTTTATACGGCTGCCTGCCTGCTTGCCGACCGGTATTTCGACCTGGAGCAGGAGCAGTCCACCACCCCAAAACAGGCAGTCCTGGAGGAGTTAGCCCAGATTCTTTCGCAGGCGGGGCAGGTCGTCATGTACGAAGATGCCGAAATGGTGGGCAACGGGCTCTACATGCTGGCAAGCCTCTATTACTCCTCCGAGCAATACGCGACCGCCGAGCGCCTGGTCAGGCAGACGTTGGCGCTGCGGCAAATTGCGCCCCCGCAACTGCAGGCGGCGCTGATTCAGGACTACGAGCTCTTCGTTAACACGCTCTGCTGGCAATCCAAATTCGAAGAGGCGGAACGCGCCGCCGGCGAATGGATGGCGCTCGCCCGCGATGTGCCCCAATCGGGTGAGGGGGAAGAAACGCCCGTCCGCGACGGGCGCGAGCTCTACCTGGCACAGATTTACCTGACCCAGGGCGAAATCTACCGCATGATGGAACGCCCCGAAGAAGCCGAACCAGCTTATCAGCACGCGATAAAACTCCACGAGGCCGAGCGCTGCGATGACTGCTCCGAGATGGCGGCCATCCTGCGCGCCTACGCGCGTTTCTTGCAAGCCAATTCACGCGCCGACGAAGCGCACCGCATGCTGCGCCGCGCCGGACGCATCAACGACGACAGCGAAGACGTCCTCTCGTAGCCGCCCCAACAAGTTGTACAATATTCTGTACACCTTGAGACTATTGGCATGGCAAAAGTTCCAAAACGAATCGGCAAAGCGCAGGCGCGCGAAGAATTCTCCAGTCTTATAGAGTCCGTGGCGAGCGGTGCCGGTGCTGTCGAAATCACAGACTACGGCAGAGTGGCGGCCGTACTCGTGAGCGACGAGGAATATAAGTGGCTTTGTACCTGTGCTAATAACGCGACGCAGCCTAAGCGTAAGGCTCGTGGCGTAGTAATTCTAGCTGACGACAAAGCGTTAGATGACGCAGCTAAGCAACTGAAGACTGACTTCGAGTCGTCCATGGATAAGGCGGTGCGCAAGCTGTGACTGACAGTTTCCTGGTCACTGATACTCATCCACTTGTTTGGTACCTAGCCAATCAAGAAAAGAAACTTCCTAAGAAAGTGCTGGCGGCTTTCAAGTCTGCGGAAGAAGGAAACGGCGCCCATATATGGGTTCCCGCAGCTGTTGTCTGGGAGTTCTCGCAACTCCTTCGCAAGACTGTTCGCATCAAAGTGGATGCGCCATTCGGTCAGTTGGTGCGGGAGAACTTCTTCATGAAGAGCGTTACTCTGGCAGAGTTACAGCCTGCTGACCTGATTCTCGCCCACGAGTTCAGTTTTAACCGAGATCCATTCGATTCGCTGATTGTGGCAACTGCCGTACGTCTGGGATTGCCGCTGATGACGGCAGACCATGAGATCACAGATGCCGAAGCCTGCGACGTCTTTTGGAAATAGATGGGTACTCATTCGTAGATACCGGCTTCTCCCGTCGCGCGTTCCCATGAAAGAATGTCCTTGGGTGAGGATTCTCGCATGCTAGCTAGCCTTACGTTACCAACAAAGGAATTCACTGCGATTCTTGCCATAGCAGGAGCTGCCTTGGCTTGCGCGATGTGCTGGACTTACCCCCATCGTCTGGCACTTCCAGATTCGTACAGTGCACAGAAAATGTTTCTGCAAGGCAAGGATGCGTACAAGCAGCGCAAGTTTGCCGAGGCTGAGCGATGCTTTCGGGCGGCGCTTTCCGAACCGCTGTGTGAATTCAATCGGAACGAACAATATGCTCGCATCGCTATTTGGCTCGGCGTGTGCAACGCCGACCATGGTACGGCTCGTGATTCAGAGTCTCTCTACGTCGAGGCGATTCGGATTAGAAGGCTGATCTACGGCAGGGTTAGCGAACCGACTGCAAGTGCGTTGGAGTGCCTGGCAAGTTTGTATAAGGATCAAGGACGCTTTGAGGAGGCCGACACGACTTCAGCTGGAAGTATTTCGTATTCGGGAAACGCTCTACGGAGCCGATTCACCGATGATGCGAGAGTCGCTTAACTCACTGGGACTGCTGCATTTTGAGCACTTCTACTCTCGACGCGCTAGCTAGCCTCTACGAAGATGAGTACAAGTACGCGGAAGCGGAAGCTATGTTTCGCGAGTCCTTGCGCATGCGCAAACAACTGTTTGGTTGTGATGATTTTGAAACCGCAAAGTCTCTAAACAACCTGGCGAGCGTGTGCGCGCATCAAGGGAAGTATCAAGAAGCGGAGTCGCTTTTTGTGCTGGCCATTGACGGACAATCCAAAGCCATTGGTGCGAAACATCCTGATGTTCTTGCTTTCAAATCCAACTTAGGTCACCTGTATGACCTACAACATCGGTATGCGGATGCGGAAAGGTTATATCGCGAGGCCTTAACAGGCAGAAGGAAAGTTCTAGGGTCTTGGCACCCTGACACCGCCATCTCATTGAACAATCTTGGTGGGTGTTTCCTGGACCAGGGTCGCTATAGAGATGCAGAGCGATTACTGCGTGAGGCGGTGCATCTCAAAACTGACTTATACGGTCCGAACGACCCAGACACTGCGATCTCACTGTGCTTGTTAGCGGATACTAAATTCGAGCAAAAGGACTTCGCCGAAGCAGAGAACTTATATTCTCAGGTCGTCAACATATCATCGGTTCGATATGGGCCGGGAGACTTTCGAACTCGGGACTATCTGTCCCACTTAGCCCGCTGCTACCGTGCGCAAGGGAAGCTTGCGCTTGCAAAGAAACTCACTCTCGACGATCAATGACGTGCAAGAGCTGATAGCTAAATAGTTGATAGGGATACTGAGACGCGGTGGTCGAGCCATGGGAAGGTCTCGGCGGCCTGGCGCTCCAGCTCTTCTTGAAACTGCGGCGCTGCGATACTGATCAACGCCTTCACGCGTTGAGACATGTTCAACCCACGCAGGTTGACGGTACCGTATTCGGTGACCACCCAGTGCACGTCGAAGCGCGACGTCACGACGCCGGCGCCTGCCTTCAAGGTCGGCACGATGCGCGATATCTGTCCGCCTTTCGCCGTAGACGGCAACGCGATGACCGACTTGCCGCCCTCGCTGCGCCACGAGCCGCGCACAAAGTCGACCTGCCCACCGCAACCGCTATACATAGATGTACCGATGGAATCGGCGCACACCTGTCCGGTCAGATCTATCTGCAAAGCCGAGTTAATCGCGGTCATGCGGTAATTCTTGGCGATATTGAATGGATCGTTGACGAAGTCGACCGGCATAAATGCGACATCGTCGTTGTCGTCGAGAAAGTCATACAGTCGCCGCGTCCCCATCGAAAAGCTGACGACTGATTTGCCGGGCACGAGTGTTTTGCGGCTGTTGTCGATCACCCCGGCTTCGACCAGACTTACCACCCCATCCGAGAACATCTCGCTGTGCACCCCGAGATTTTTCTTCCCCTGCAAAGCCAGAAGCACCGCATTCGGAATTTCTCCAATTCCCATCTGCAGGGTCGCTCCGTCTTCGACCAGGTCTGCGACGCGGCGCCCGATGGACAGCTCGTCTTCGCCGGGCGGATGATTGGGCAATTCACACAGTTCGTATTCGGTTTCGACGATGTGATGGATCTGATCTATGTGGATTTTTGTTTGTCCGTGGGTGCGCGGCATGCGCGGGTTGACTTCGGCAATTACAAGGCGCGCGTTTTTCAGCGCCGCCAGCGTGCAATCAAGGGACAAGCCCAGGGTCAAGTTGCCGTCGGCATCAGGCGGTGAGCAGTGCAATAAGACGACGTCGGCGCGTGCGTTTCCTGACTCGAACATCCACGCCAGGTCGCTGAAGAATATCGGCACGTAGTGCGCGCGGGCTTCGTTCACCGCCAGGCGGGTGTTGGGACCGATGAACAAATTCTGCACCGTGAACACATCTTTAAATTGTGGTGCCGCATATGGTGCATCGCCAAGGGTGATGATCTGGTAAATCGTCATGTCCTTCAAATCACCGGCGGCAGCCCGCTCGGTGAGCGCCGACACCAGCACGCGCGGGCAGGCGGCGTTCGAATGAATGTACACGGCATCACCGGAGCGCACATGCGACAGCGCTTCAGCGGCATTGGTGGGTTTCTTCAAGGCCTAGCTCTTTGCCGCCGCGGTCTGTGCAGCAGAGTCGGCGGTTTCTTCTTTGTCGTCGGTGTGCTCTTCCTGAATCCAGAAGAGAATCGCCGGGTGGTTCATGTAGCGCACCAGCAAATCAGGCGAATTGCCGAAGCAAGTGCGGCGCACGCTGGAAATTTCCATGACCGGAACCACCACCAACGTGTCCGGGTCGGCTTCCGCTTCGGTCTTCCAGTATTCATTTAAGTCGCGCGTCGTCTTCACTTCGTGGGTGCAGCCGGCGATTTCGGGGACCAGCTTGGCGTAGTCGCTGAGCACCTTCATGCCTTCCGGTGCCACCACTTCGTCTTCGCCGGCCCCTTCGCGTTCGAGCAGATAGCGGATGCTGGGCTGAATCTTGAAGGACTTAGCCAACTCGAAGCAGGAGGACAAAAGATCCGACGGCACTTGATTGGAGCCGAGCATGATGCGCATCGAGGTGAACGGTTTGCAGCGGTCTTGAATCACCAGCAAGGGGCGCGGGCAATAGTGGGTGAGCGATTCGGCGATCGAGCGGCGCGGCAGGCGGCGGCGATCTTCGTCGGGTCCGCGCATGCCGGTCGAACGGTGTCCCAACATCACGATGTCGGTGTCCTTGGCGCGCTGGCAGATTTCGCGGATGGTCGTGCCTTCATCGAGGAAGACTTCGCCTTCGATGTCGTTGTCGTCGGCGAGGGATTTGTAGGCTTCCACCAGGCTTTCGCCGATGGAATAAAGAGAGTTGCGCATGGTTTCGTGGGCGGCGAAGTAGGGACCGCTGCCGATGAATCCGGCGATGTCGAAGCCGAGGAAGTCCCAGGCGGCTAGCGAGTCGACCACATGTTGCCCGATAACGCTGAAACTGCTGCGTTTCGCCATCGTCCAGGCGAGTTCAGCGGCATAACGGGACTGCGCCGAGCCGTCGAGCCCCAGTAGTATTTGTTTCTTCAGCATCGCTACCTCAAGGAACATGCACTCAACAATACGAACGCCCGCAATTTTACCCGGCTGCCCGCGAAATTGCCACGCCGCCACCCCGCCGTGTGAAGGCGAGATGGGCAGCGCTCCGGGCAGCCGCCCCGAGTGCCTGCGATGATTCGCCGCCGCGATTCAGAAGAACTCAAGTCCAAGTTGCGTAATCAGCAACTTTTTGCGGTCGCCGTGCGCACTTTTCACCTTATCACCTCGGATTTAATGAGGAACTGAGCATGGACTGGCTGAAAATGTGCGGATCCGACACATCCACCAATTCGCGGAGTCCACCCGGCGCCGCTGCCTGTCCAGCAATGAAACGGGGCAGCGCACTGGCGCTACCCCGTCGGTTCAACACACGTTATTACTGCGTTTTTCGCGCGTTCGCGCCTCGCCCTTACTTGCGGCGAGCGGCGTGGCGCAACGTTTTACCGGTCAACTCCGATGCGGAACCCGGGTTGCTCTGAATGTGCGCTTCCAAGAAGTAGAGCGACTTGTCAACGCCACGAACGATTTCGGTATACAGATCGGATGTGCCGACGTCGTCAAGGTCTTGTGTCTTGTCGATATTTTCACGCGAGCTGGCGCCGAATTGCGACCAGCGCTCGGCAAGGGCGACCACGAAATCCATGCCTTCAAATATGTTGGTGGGGAATTCGGGCAATTCGGTTGCCTTCGCTGCCATGCGGACGGTTCCCATCGGCATGCCGCCCAGGGCGGTGACTCGCTCCGCGATCAGGTCGACGTATTCCAGTACTTCGCCTGCCAGTTCATCGAACAGCAGATGCAACTGATAGAAGTCTTTGCCTTTGACGTTCCAGTGAGCTTGTTTGGTTTGGCTGTGCAGATCAAACGCGTCTGCCAGCGACTGGTTGAGGACAGCGATCACTTGCGTGCGCGTGCGCTCGGGAATATCAATCATGGTGCGATGCATGACCGGACGGGTGCCGTTCTTGCTCATCATGCTGACGCTGCTTTTGGTGGTAGCGGTCTTGCTGGCGACCGCTTTGCGCGCCACAGATTTGGCGGCGGTGGTTTTGGTTTTTTTCATGGGCCTCTCCTAATGCACAGGCAGGCAAATCTACAAATCATCATCGTCGGTGTCAAGCGCGGTACGCCTGGCTATGATGCGCTGTAATATGTACACGCACGCGACTGCCCCAGCCATCGGCGTGCGCAATAGATGAACTGACGGCGCTCACGGAGAATCGACTTGAGAGACATATCCGGAAAAATTTCCACGTTGCGAACGGCGCGTGCGCAGGCGGTATTGAAAGCGTCCGCGCATACGATCAAAATGCTGCGCGACGGTCAGATTCCCAAGGGCGATCCGCTGCCGGTGGCTAAAGTCGCGGCAGTGCAGGCGGCAAAAAACACCAGCAGCATCATTCCTTATTGCCATCCTTTGCCGGTCGACTATGTCGGCGTCGAGTTTGACGTGCAAGAGACCGCCATCGTCACGCGTGTGGAAGTGAAAGCGATCTACAAGACCGGGGTCGAAATGGAAGCGCTGGCGGCGGCATCAGTAGCGGCGTTGACTCTATACGACATGATGAAGATGCTCGACGAAGATATGGCCATTGAAGGTGTGCGCTTGGTAGAAAAGCGCGGCGGCAAATCAGACTTTCGCGATGCCGCCGGCGCCGGAGCACAACTGAAGGCTGCCGTACTGGTGATGTCCGACTCCATCGCCGCCGGCAAGAAACAGGATTCGTCAGGCAAACTCATCTGCGAGCGCTTAAAGCTAGAGGGCATTGATGTAGTCGACTACAAAATCGTGCCCGATGAAGAAACGACGATCGAGAGCACGCTCACCGATTATGCCGATCAGCAGAAGCTCGATCTGGTTGTCACCACCGGTGGTACCGGCCTCAGCCCCCGCGATCGCACCCCGGAAGCGGTGTCCAGATTGTTCGATCGTCACGTGCCCGGCATTGCTGAAGCAGCGCGCGCCTACGGGCAAGAGCGCACGCCTTACGCCATGCTTTCCCGCAGCCAGGCGGGCTTGCGCGGCAAGACGCTGATTATCACCATGCCCGGGTCGAAGAATGGCGCCGCCGAATCGCTGGATGCGCTGTTTCCTGCAGTGCTGCACGCTTTCAATATGATGAAAGCCGGCGGACACCACGACTGCCAGTCCTGAACAACAGGCGAGCACGCGAACAGTCGGCAGTCGGCTGCCAATAGCTCACAAAAGCGTCTCACCAAAAAAAGTTTTCTACAGAAGTTAAATTCGCATCGAAATTGATGCGAATTTGATCTCAACTTCATGCCATTGAAAACTAATCGCTTTGTGGAGCGATGCTAAGCAGATGTGTTGGCGCGGGGAAAGCGGCGGTCTATTCGCGAGTGTTGGTCGAACCGACTTCGTTCCAGAGGGCGTTTTCGTCGTATTCCTCGGTCTTGAGAGGAACCGATGGGTCGAACCCAGGACCCGGAGCGTTGCTGGTCGCTTCACGGAGCATCTTCGAGTTCATCATGCCAAGATCGGTCTCGTACAGGTTGTACAGAGGCTCAATCGACACGCTGAGGATCTGAAGAACAATGTTTATCTCATTGCCAATCCGCTCCAGCGCAGCTTTCGCCTGCGGAGTGATGGCATGAGCATTAATGTCCTCAGTGAGCTCTTTTAATCGGTCGGTTTCGGTCATGAGCCGCGCGAGCAACTGCGGAACCGTTTTTTCGGGATCAGAAAGGTCCATGCTATGTGAATGCCTCCAACACCATTATTATCACCAATTCCGCATGTTTCATAGACATCGATCTCATTAGGTTTGCCACAGGCAAACTACCCTCTGTGCCATAATTACAGCCGAAAACGGGCGCCCGACGGAGTTTCTCTTGACACTGCTTGATATTCGCAATCTTTCCGTTGTTTTCGATACGGAGGCGGGGGTGGCGAAAGCCGTCGATAATCTTTCGTTATCTGTTGAAAAAGGTTCTGTGCTCGGGGTTGTCGGCGAGTCTGGTTGCGGTAAATCCGTGACGTCGCTTTCAGTTCTGCGCCTGATCCCGCCTCCCGGTCGCATGGTCGGTGGACAGGTCCTGCTCAACGGCACCGATCTCGCTCAGTTGCCTGAAGAGAAAATGCGGACGATACGCGGAAACCAGATTGGATTGGTTCCGCAAGACCCGATGACTTCTCTCAACCCTGTCTACACGGTGGGACAACAGATAATCGAGGCTGTTGAGCTGCACCAGAAGGTCGACCGCGCTGAGGCTCGCAAACGGGCGATTGAAGTACTGGAGCGCGTGCGCATTCCACAGGCTGCCGGACGCATCGACGACTATCCGCATCAATTCTCCGGCGGCATGCGACAGCGCGTCATGATTGCCATGGCTCTGTCTTGCCAACCGGAACTTTTGATTGCCGATGAACCGACAACCGCGCTCGACGTCACCGTGCAGGCGCAGATTCTCGAACTGATGCGCGAAATTCAGCGCGAGCGCGGCATGGCTATTTTGCTGATCACCCACGATCTCGGTGTGGTGGCAGAGATGTGTGACAACGTCGTCGTCATGTACGCCGGTTCGGCGGTTGAGTATGCAACCGTCAGCGAACTCTTCAATAGACCGAAGCATCCCTATACAGTCGGCTTGCTCAATTCGATTCCGCGCCCGGGCAGCGATCGACTGGTACCAATCGATGGGCAGCCGCCCAGCTTGATCAACTTGCCCGACGCATGCCGCTTCGCGCCACGTTGTCCGTTAGTGGAAGACAAATGTTTGCGCGGCGTGCCGGACCTGGAAGAAAAACTTCCCGGCCACTATGCGCGGTGCGTGGTCGTGCCCAGCGAAATGCCGGCCGCCGCCGGCAGCAAATCATCATGATTCGACAAACTCAAAGAGTATTATCCACTGCTCAATTGCGTGCTCTGGAAGCCGCCTGGATTCAGCTGTGCGACCCGTCCGGCTGGGGACTGGTGCTCATGGAGCAAGCCGGCATGCAATCGGCGTACCTGGCGATGGAGATGTGGAAGGAAGGTCCCGGCACCATAGTTGTGGTTTGCGGACGCGGCAACAACGGCGGTGACGGACTTGTGATCGCGCGCCACTTGCATCGGCTGGGGGCGGGCGTTTCCGTCTTTATGATCGACGGCGGCAAGAAAGCTAACTCGACTCTCAAAGGCGAGAGTCAGGTGAACGCGACCATTCTCGAATCAATGGGCATGCCGATCGCGCTGGTCGAAGCGGAAGACATGGAAGAGCTGGAAACCGCCCTCGATGAGGCGTGCCTGGTGGTCGATGCGCTTCTGGGCACCGGTCTGGATCGCGATGTCGAAGGATCTTATGCCGCCGTGATCGAGGCGATCAACCGCAGTGCCAAGCCGGTCTTTTCAGTCGATGTGCCGTCCGGAATTAATTCGGACACCGGCGCCGAAATGGGAACCGCCGTGCGCGCCTGGCGCACCGCTACTTTCGGCTATCTGAAGGCGGGACTGGTGTGTTATCCGGGCGCCGACTTCGCCGGCGAAGTCGAGTTATTGGATATCGGCTTGCCGTCAGCCGACGAGCTGCCCGCTGAGATGTCTTCTGTGACCGATACCCTGCACCACCCCCGGTGGCTGCTCATGACCGGCGAAACCACCCGCGATTTGTTGCCGTACCGTCCCCAGGATTCACATAAAGGAACCTTCGGCGAACTGCTCACAGTCGCCGGCAGCGGCGGTATGACGGGAGCAGCGCTCCTGGCGGCGCGCACCGCCTTGAAGGCGGGCGTCGGATTGAGTCGGTTGTGCGTGCCGCGTTCGGTGATGGGACACCTGCCGCCCGGCGAAGTAATCTACTATGGTGTGGACGAAACTAAGACCACGCAAGCGCTCACCCCTGCAGCCTGGAAACAAATAGAAACTCAGCTGCCCCGCGCCTCCGCCGTTTGTTTGGGACCCGGCATTGGTGAGGATGCGGAGACGGTGCAGTTCGTGCACGAATTTATCAATAAGATTCAGCTGCCATGCATAATCGATGCCGATGCATTGAATGCGATTGCGCGCGATCCAGATAAATTTCCGAAGGACAACGGCGAGAACTTCGTGTTGACTCCGCATCCGAAGGAGTTGTCGCGCTTACTTGATATTGGTGTCGGCGAGATTCAGGCGAAGCGCCTGCACTACGTGGTGGCGGCAGCGAAAAAATTCGGCTGCACGGTAGTCTTGAAGGGTGCCCGTTCGGTGGTCGCCAATCCCGATGGCGATGTCGCCATCATCCCGACCGGCAATTCCGGCATGGCAACCGCCGGTTCCGGCGATGTTCTGTCCGGCGTGATCGGCAGCCTGCTTGCCCAGTCATTGCCAGCCTTCACAGCCGCCGCGGTAGGCGCCTACATTCACGGTATGGCCGGCGACATTGCCGCCGACCACGTCGGTGAAGACGGACTCGTAGCCGGAGACGTCGCCGATTGCGTACCCGAAGCTATTAAAGAACTGCGCGGCGAGGAATTCATCCGCTCTGAAATCGAAGAACAGATCATGGGCTCCGCGCCGGCATACAATCTGTTGCTCTCCTTCTTCCGGGCCGGCGAACACAAACCGATGGTAACCACCCCGCCGCCGAATAAGGGCGCCGGCACCGCCGAGTAATAAGTGACCCCTCGCCCGAAAAAGGTGCGACCGGGTGCCCCTATTTTTCCCTTACTCCAAATCAACACTTCTGTTTAAAAGCTCGATCGTTTCGGCGCCCGTGGGTCCTTTAAACACTTCTGTTGATTTGCCCTAAGGGCCGATCAGGGACGCACCCGCACAATCGAAGCCAAAACCAGCAACGATCGAAACCCCAAAAAGGAGGAAGACTGCGGAGGTTGACACACCGCAGTCTTCCGTACAGCCAGGGGTTGGGACTGACTGTACCCGCCGCAAAATTATGAGCACCGCCAACGGTGCTTCAGGGGTTTTTTCCGCCGCCAAGCGGGATGTTCCACTGCCAAACGCCAAACCAAGGATGAGGTTTGTTCGCAAAGCCTGATTGGTGATAGTTACCTCAGACTACTAACTTCTATCCGCCACCGAGAAATTTTGGACAGTTCATGCCAAAAAAGAATGCAAGCGCAGGAGCCGTCCATCTCCCGCGCCTGCCGAGACCGCTCCCCACGGTCTAAACCTACGCCTTTCAGTCAGCATCTTCGTGCTGCTGTTTGTTGCTGACAAAACTTGGTTGCGTTTCTATCTGAAGGTGAGCACCTCTGTTGGGACGCTGCTCGATTCCTTCCTCATGTATCCGTTCGTAGACTTATTGCTTGCGCTGACGGCAAACAAATGATCTATCCGAAGGTGGAATTACATCGCTTTTCGCAAGACAGGTCGGGGAACGAGACTGTCCACTAATAATGCAATAACGAATACGGGCACGAAATGGTCAAACGCGTCCCACCCGGTACGCAATAACGCACCGCTAGCTGCTGCGGTGTGGGCGCCGGTCGCCTGCGGCTGGTCTCGGGCTACAGGGCTTTCTGAAATTGTATGAGAGCGTAACCAATCATCGCAGCGGCCACAATGACGGGCGGCCATGGCAATACGAACAGCCCGGCGAACAAGACCCAGAAACGCAAAGTCGTTGTTTTGAGCATCAGCAGCGATCCAAATATCGAAGTGATAAGCAAACCAACCAGCCCGCACGACAACTGCAAATTGCCGGTGCCCGAGTAGAGAATTTTCAGCTGCGGCGGTACAAGCGTCATCACCACCGCTAAAACACAGATTGGCAGCAGGGACACAAGCACTGTCTTTGCCTTGCCGGGTCGGTGATCTGCGCCGCCGACAATTGCCGCCACGCACAGGTAGACTAGGGCGATTGCCAGTGCCCCCATTCCAGCCACAATCGACATCAAGCCCAACAGTGCAATTGGTCTGCCGAAAAGTTCGTTCGCGAAAGTGGCTATCAGAATGACCAGTCCCAGGATATAGCTCAACAAGCCGTGCAGACAAAATGAATGTGCAAAGGAAACCGGCTTCGAGTTGCTTTTCTGCACTGCGTCGGCGTCCTCACCTTCGACCAGTTCAGGCGTCTTTTGTTTCTCTTTGAACTCGTCGGAGACCATCGGATGCGATCAAGCAAGTGCGCTTTCGGCGAACTCGATATGACCGGCTCCCGCATCCAGGCGGCAATTGATATTGAGTGGGACGACTGATGTGTTCTTCGTTTGTCCGAAGGGCATGCCGAAGCAGGAGGGCTTGTCGAGTTTCTTCAAGCGGTCGCCGAATGTGTCATCGACTGAGAGCATGTTGACCGAGCCTTTGCGGTCGCAGTTTTCGAAGGCACCGAGTGTGACACCACTGGCTACCTGCAGATAGCCTCCGATGTACAGCGTCGTGAACCAGCGATCGAGAATGCCGAACTGTTCGTTTCTGTCTTCGAGAAACAACACCGCGCCTTGCATATTGGGCTGGAAGGGCGTTCCCAGAAGCGAGACGAACGCGGTCAGGTTTCCTCCCAGAAGATGTCCTTCCACCTCGTGCGCCACCGGACTGTATGCTGTCCAGCGCATGTCGTCGCCCTGCTGATTGTCGTTGATGTCGATTGGCTTCGGAGTTCCCTTGCCGGTCAACATGTTTTTCAATCGGTCGAAGGTGAGACGCGAATTCACCTGGTCCAGGTTTGGTGCGTGGAAGGTGACCAGCCCGGTAAGGGCGGTGATGGCGTTGAGCAGCGAGGTATTGTCGTCGCAGCCGGCGATGATTTTGGGAGATCTCGACAAGCCTTCGTAATCCAGATCATTCAAAAGATGCAACGCACCGAAACCACCCGTGGTGCAGAAAATCGCTTTGACACTTTTGTCTTTGACGAAACCGTTGAAGTCGGCGAGGCGCTCCTCGTCGGTTCCGGCCATGAAGCCGTGCGTGTTCATGGCGCTGGCGCCGACCACGGGAATCATGCCGAGCTGCTCAATCACCTGGATGCAGCGATGCAGGACCGAGGGATTCTCAGGACGGCTGCCTGGAGAAACCAGCGCTACGCGGTCGCCTTCTTTTAGAGGCGCGGCTTTCAGCGCGGGAAGAGGTTTCGTGCTGTTGCTTTCGGCTGCACCATTGTTGTTAGCAGATTTTGCTTTTGACTTCGATGACTTCAGTGGCATGCCGACTCCTCGATGCGGAATCGTACTTTGCCGCGCGATGCTTCCAGCACCGCGGACACGCCGTAGGGAACGGTGAATTGATCTTTGCCGTGACCGAAGCGCAGCCCGTAGACAACGGGAATGCCGAGGTTGCCCAGGCGTTCGTGCAGCACTCGTTCGACGCTGTGATTGAGATGCAGCACGTTGCGGTGGCTGTCGCCTGGTTTGCACGAAACACACTCCGCAATCAAAATCCCGGCTGCTTGCTGCAACTTACCGGCGAGCAAAAGCTGGCTGAGGATGCGGTCGATGGCGTGCGGTTCTTCTTCCAGATCTTCGAGAAACAGCAGCTTGTCTTTTGTGTCGAGCGCGTAGGGTGTTCCTTCTAATTGACGCACCAGGGTCAGGCAGCCGCCGGTCAATCTGCCGCGCGCTTTGCCCTCGGCGATGATCAGTCGTGGTGGCGGATAAACCGGGCTCCAGACCTCATTCGGCACGGGGTCGGCAATCAGACCGATTGCGCGTGTCGACATCACTGCCTTCGTGAAGTAGTGATATGAGTAACTCGATTTGAAAAACGACGCCGCCATCGGTCCGTAAAATGTGACCAGTCCGGTGCGCTGGTGAATCGGCACATGCAGCGCCGTGATGTCGCTGTAGCCGACGAAGAGTTTCGGCTTTGATTTGATTAATTCAAAGTCAAGGAGCGGCAGGATGCGGGCGGCTCCATTGCCGCCCCGCAGTGGAACCACCGCGTCCACGTCCGGATCAGACCAGATTGTGTGGAAGTCTTCGGCGCGCGCCTCGTCTTGACCCGCGTAGTCGCTGTACGTCTTGAAGACGTGCTTGCCGATTTTGTACTTAAGACCAATCTTCGTCAGCCACTGGAAGGCGAACTCGATTTCGCCTTCTTCGAACATGGGGCTGGACGGGGCGATGATGCCGATTGTGTCGCCCTTACGCAGTGCCCGCGGCTTCACAAGCGGTGAGGGAGCAGGCGCACGCGACGGGCGCCTGTTTCTTCCGTCGTCATTCTCGCTGACAACCGCCGCCGGGTCCGTGGGGCTGGTCGCTGCCGTCTTACTAGTAGATTGGTCGCTCATCTGTGCTCTAGTTTTACTGCATCGCGCCGGGAAGCGCCACTGAGGCGCCGCGACTGCTATATTTATTACCCACACTTTATATGGATAGGACCGCAAGATGTTGCGCACAGAGCCACAGCCACTGGAAACTGCTCCTGACGGGTTCTTTTCCGAGACGCAGTTAAGTTGGCTGCACAAGGCGCGCCAGTTCGCCGCCAAGATTCCAATTGAGGATGTGATTCGCAGCGACCGTGAAAACACTTTCCGGCGCGACCTCTTCGAAGCGGCTTGCCGAGAAGGTTTCGGCGGATTGCCTTTTTCTAAGGAGTACGGTGGCACCGGTGGTGACTACGTCAGCTTCGCTTTGATCAACGAGGAGTTCGCGCGGCGGTGCGTTCCGATTATGTCGTCGCTGGGTGTGCATATACTCTGTCAGGAACCTATATATAGATACGGAACGCCTGAGCAAAAAGAGAAGTATCTCAGACCGTCGGCGACGGGAGAGTACCTGGCGGCATTCGGGCTCACCGAGCCGGGCGCCGGCTCCGACACGGCGGCGCTGGCGACGACCGCCAGGCTGGAAGGCGACACGTACATACTGAATGGCACCAAGACCTTTATCACCAGCGGTGGTGCGGCAGATTACTACATTGTCATGGCGAAACTGAATGACGCCGCCGGCGCGCTCAACGCGCCCGCCAAGTCCGATCGGACGATCACCGCCTTCATTGTGGAACGCGGCTTTCCGGGTTTTGAAATCGGACAAAAGTTCGAGATGCTCGGTATGCGTGGTTATGCCACATGTGAGCTGGTGTTCAGCAACTGCCAGGTGCCGGCCGCCAACTTGTTGGGCGCGCACGGAGAGGGACGGAAAGTGGCTCTCGGCAGTCTGGCCAAAGGACGCGTCACGATTGCCGCGCAGGCGACGGGATGGGCGCAGGGCGCACTGGACGCGGGCATCAAGTATTTGCGCGAGCGGCGCACCGGCAAATCAGGCGACGGCAATGGCGCATCCGCGCATGGCGAGGAAGACAACAATAGATTGAATGCCGTTGCCGCGGCGCTTGGTGAGCTGCATGTAATGGTGGAGTCGGCGCGCGTCCTCATGTACCAGGCGGCAGCCGCGATTGATCGAGGCGAAGGCGACGTGACACTGGCGGCGATGGCAAAAACGCAAGCCACGGATGCCGCCATGCGGGCATCGACCGAGATTATGACTTTGCTTGGTTCTGACGCGGCGCGCCCGGAGCTGCTTCTGGAGCGCATCTTCCGCGACGCCAAAGCCGGGCAGATCTATGAGGGAACTAATCAAATTCAGCGCATGCTGATCGCGCGCTCGTTGATGAAGTAGAGATCATGGAAACGATACTGTTAGTCATGCGTATGGGACTGCTGCCTCTTTTAGTGGCGGCGGCAGCCGGTGCGGGTTGCTACAACGTCAACCGCCTGGTGATTTTGACCAGCGGCGCCCGCAGTTTCCTCATGGTTGCCATCGTTGCGGTCTCGGCACCGATGGTGGTGGCGCCGTTTTTCTTCGAGCCTGTGCCGCTCTCCAAACTGGTACTTGCTTATTTCATGTTTTTTGCCTGTATCCTTTGCTGGGCGGTGCTGGCGATTTCGCGCCACGGGCAGGAGGCCTTGCTGCAGATCGAAGAGGAGTGCTCTGAGCTGCGTGATGTTTCGATATTGGGCGCGACGCAGACACGCGCGCAGCTGGCGGACATCTCCGAGCGGCTGCGCCGGCAAGCGGAGCCGCCCAACGAGCGCGAAGCCACAGCCCTAGTTTTGAAACATCTGAGTCCGATCGTCATGCTGTTTTTCGCCAAAGAGAAATCGATGCTCAAGTGGGGCATGGGCGCGTTTCAGCTGGCGCGTTCGTTCGCGAAATATCTGAACGCCAAGAAGAAAAATGAGGCGTAGATCATGCGTTGCAGGCATGATTCTTAGAGAATGTTTCAGTTGGAGCGCCCCACGAGTAGCGTGAGATGGTGTCCGGAACTGCGTTCGATTTTCCAAGTTATGTGCAAGACAAGCGTTCCCAGCTGGAAGCGTGTCTGGCGGAATATCTGAGCGGCGACGAACCGCCGGCGCTCTGGGAGTCGATGCGTTATTCGGTGCTCGAAGGCGGCAAGCGCATTCGCGGCATGTTGTGTTTTGCGGCTGCGGAAGCGGTCGCCGGTGAACCGGCAGCTGCAGGCGGCACCGCATCAGTATCGGTCGCCGAGATTGTGATGCCGTGCGCCTGTGCCATCGAGATGGTGCATGCGATGAGCCTCATCCATGATGATCTGCCGGTAATGGACAACGATGATTTCCGGCGCGGGCGTCCGACCAATCATAAGGTTTACGGCGAAGCCCTGGCGCTCTTAGCCGGGGATGCGTTGCTCGTGCGCGCTACCGAAGTATTGGCGCGCCATACACCACCTGTGGTGGATCGCCAGGCGCTCATCGATGTGATTGCCGAATTCGCTCGCGTGTCGGGAGCGTGGGGGCTGGTGGGCGGGCAGGTCGACGACCTGGCATTCAGCGGGCAGCTGGCGCAGCAGCTGGCTGAACAGATCGGTGTCGATGAGAAAACGCTGCGCTCGATTCACCAGCGCAAGACCGGTGCATTGCTGAGTTTTTGTTCATGGTCGGGAGCTTATTTGGTCGGGGCGCGCGGCGATCTGGCAGAAGCTTTCAAACAATTCGGCGAATTGCTGGGATTGGCATTTCAAATTACGGATGACTTGCTGGATGTGACGGGCGACATAAAGACGCTCGGCAAGACGCCAGGCAAGGACGAGGCGGCACAGAAAACAACGTGGGTGCGTATGTTCGGCATCGAGCGGTCGCGCCAGCACGTGGTGGAGTTGCGTGAGCAACTAGAAGAATTGTTGAATCAAACCGGCATCGCCAGCGGCAGACGCGCAGCGCTCAAGGCAATAGTGGACTATGCAGTAACCAGGCAAAACTGATGGACGTTATCAATTCACTTATTTCCAACATCACGGTCGCGCAGACCGGCAGCAGTGCCCAGAGCCTCTGGCAGGGGCGCGGCTGGCAGGTGGTGGCAGCGTTCTTCCTGTGCAGTTTTCTGGCGCAAACCACCAAGATAGTCATGAAACTCATTCGTACCGGACACTTCGATTGGCGCATGCTGTCTAAGACTGGCGGCATGCCGTCCAGTCACAGTTGCTCGACCATGGGCATGGCGGCAACGGTTGGATTGATTGAAGGATTCAATACATCCATCTTCGGAGTGGCTCTGTGTCTGGCTTTCGTGGTTATGTACGACGCGGCTGGAGTGCGTCGCAGCGTCGGGTTGCAGGCGAAAGTTTTGAACCAAATGATGGAAGAACTGTTCTCCGAGCACCACCAGATATCTTCACAACGCATTAAAGAATTCTTGGGGCACACCCCTTTGGAAGTGTTGGTGGGTGCGGCACTCGGATGGGCGATCGCGTTCGGGTTCAACTGGTGTGCGTTACGGGTTTCTTAACCGCAGTAAATAATTGGGCTTATGCCCTTGGAAACGTAGCCAAATAATACGAAAGTAATACTTGAATACTGCCTTTTATTGCGGAACTCCATTATAATCAAGACCTTGAAAAGGGTTGTCAGGGCGGGGACTCGAAGTTCTCGCTTTCAGTGAGGAAATTACGAGTACATATAGACTGCACTCACAACCCATATGCAGAATGCATCTGCAAATACCGAATACCAAAAAAAGTTAGCACTCACTTATCAACATTCACTCGGTACAGTTCAAAACAGAAAAAGGAGGAAGGCGGATAAATTTGACGAGGGCACCTGAGCTCCGGACAAAAGTCTGCCGAAAACTAGATGAATACGACGGTCACAACAAACCCCATCACTGCTAAGACGACATCGCCGCGTCGCTCTCGTTTTCCTGGGAAGGAATCGGGTTCAGTGTCTTTCAATTTGACGGCTCTCGGCCGCCAACTCTTGAAGGAACAAGCGGCAGCCGCCAGCGTGTCCAATGGTGACTACGTTGAAATGCTCATTCGTGAGCGTGCTGGTCAACCACCACTGAGACTGCCTGCATCCGCCAAACAAACCGGCCCCAAAGGCGGCGCCAAATCGTTCTTCTTCGGTAAGAACCGTGGCACCACCACCGCAGTATGCGTAACTCCGTTGGCTCACAGACTGCTCGACGAGCAAGTCGCTGCTTCGCGCATGAGCCGTGGCGATTACATAGAATACCTGCTGCGTGAAAAAGCCGGCTTGATCGATGAAGCTTTGAGAGCCGCTGTCGCAGCTGCTTCCGCTGTACCGATTGCTCAATCGGCTCCAGCTCCGCAGCCTGTGATTGCCCAGCCGGAACAAGTCGAACAGACTTTCCAGCCGCCAACACCAGCAGTCACCACTGACTGGTCCTTCAATAGCTAACTTTTTGAACAGAACTAACTAAGAGTTCCTCCTTCTTAAGCTGTTCAAACCCCGGCCTGCCCGCCGGGGTTTTTTTTGCCCAAATCCGCCGCCCCGCGTTTCTCCGCCCCGCATTTCCGCGCCGCCGCGCCCCGCGTTTCTTCGCCCCGCGTTTCTTCGCCGCCGCATTTCCGCGCCGCCGCGCCCCGCGTTTCTCGCCGCGTCTCCGCCCCCCGCGTGTGGCCGCCATGGCGGTCACCAAAGTGCTGAATTGCCCGCCGCCGCGGCCAAACCACCTCTCCATGGCCGCCGTGGCAAGCCAAATTCGAGCAATGCCGGCCGCCACGGCGGTCACGAATTCTCCACGCGCATTTCGTGCTCACTACTTGTTGTGCTACTTATTAGGTGGTGCTAATTTTGCAACGAGTAGTCTAACTGGTTCGACGCAATAGACTGGGATTACAACGACCGCACGACCAGCCACTTCGCACAGAGCAGCGAAGGATTCTGTCAATGCTGACGTGCCACCCTTTTCCAACTCCTGCAGGTGGGTGCGGCTAACGCCAGCTTTCTCTGCCATTTTTCGCTGAGACAGTTTGACTTCGTTGCGCAGTCGCCGCAGGAAACCACCGAGTGGTGTTTCTTTTGTCAGTACCAAGATTCGTTCTGCAGGTGGATGCGCTTTCGCCTCAAGGCACTCCAGACAATTCAGCTTGTGCTCCTCTTGTGTGTTCAACGCGATGGCGGGTTGGTCGAATCTTATCGTGTTGTTGGTCGATTTTCCGTTACTGAAAAAGTTGAGACTTCCGGAGTAAGAGATCAGTCCATCGAAAACAGCGACCTTCACGTGAATGTCCTCGAGCATTGTGACGTGTGCTCCATATCCCCTCAAGAGGTTGATGATTCCTTGTAGTTCGTTGAATTCTGTTTGCGTAACGGGGTCTAGCAAATCGCGGCGCACATACCAGTTATCCGGCTGGCGCACAAATATGCAGACCTGCACACCTCTGCGAATGCATTTCACTAGTTCGTACAGAAACACCTTGAGTGCTTGCAGACCGATATAGACAGTTTGAATCAGCACATAGTGTTTCGCAGCCCTCAGGTCGGCGAGAAAGGGTTCCCGGAAATTGTGGTGATGGTATTCAACGCCAGCTTCGGCTGGTCGTGGCAGTCGTTTTTCCATAAAGACACCTCGGCGGTGAAGGGGCGCGTAATTGATAAACGCTTCCGGAGCGGAAAAAGTTCAGCGCTTGATGTGTCAATTAATCCGCTTGGCTACTCGCCGTCTGGTCCCGTGCACCGCCCGCCTGAATAAGGTTGCCGACGGCGAGGTATAGCCTAGATGGCGCTCTTGGTCGCTAGATGACGCTCCCGGTCGGTGTTACTAAACCTCCTCGATGATGAATGGATGAGTTGAAAGAGGACGTGGCGCGGGCAACCGCGACCGATGCGGATGCGTTGGTCGGCACCGTGCTGGATGGCAGATATCGCCTGCTCAAGTTGATTGGGCGCGGCGGTTTCAGCGCTGTCTATCAGGCGCTCCACGAAGAGACCGACCGCCTCGTCGCCATCAAACTCCTCCTCCCGCACTTCTGGGATGACACATCGAAGATCCGCCGCTTCCAGGCTGAGTCGCGCACGCTCTCGACCCTCGAGCATCCCAACATCGGTCAGGTCTACGCATTTGGTGTCACCCCTGATGGCAGTGCGTACCTCGTGCTCGAGTATCTTCCGGGGCGAACGTTGCGCGAGCTCATCCCCGAAACCGGCATGCCCACTGACGAAATCATCTACATCTTCAAGCAGATTGCTGCCGCTGTCGCCTTTGCGCACGACCGCAACATCGTGCACCGCGACCTGAAACCCGACAACGTCATCGTGCTCGATCACGCCGCCGAAAAGACGTTCGCGCACGACGTGAAGGTGCTCGATTTCGGCATCGCCAAGCTCCTCACCGCGGACGCGGAGCAACGCCAGAAGTTAACCGCCACCGGAGTGGTGCTCGGCACGCCTCGCTATATGAGTCCCGAGCAGATGGGGTCTGCGCAGCCGGATGTGCGTTCCGACATTTATTCATTCGGGTGCATCCTTTACCAGGCGCTGGCTGGACACCCACCGTTCAGGGGCGAATCCGCGGCCGACCTTTTGACGGCGCATCTCACCCAGCCACCACTGGCGATACCGGAACGCGCCAACGACGCAGGAAAGCCGCGTAAAGCACTGGCGAAGATCGCTCTCAAGTGCCTGGCGAAAAACAAAGATGACCGTGTGCAGAGCATGCACATCGTCGGCGACCTGCTTGATGAAATCGAAGAGCACGGTGATTGCGATCCCGGAACAGTAACCGTCTCCGGACGGACGCCCCGATTGCGTCTGCGTTTAATTGGATTGGCGTTGTTGGTGCTGACTGCGGCCGTTTCGCTGTTCGAGATCATTTCATCGACATCCGTTCCTCCTCCTTCAGCAAAGGACGCCGTCGAAACAGAGCGTCCGCCTGACGCTCGGTCGCTCGCCTGGCTCGGCACGGACACCAGGGTGAAGGCACTCGAGACGTTCGGCGACGCACACGAGGACGCATCTAAGCGGATTCACCTTTTTGAAGAATCTCGCCGGTTGTTGACTGAAGCTGTCGACAAAGCCTCCGACCCTAAAGACAAGCGAAACTATCAGCACGAGCTGGCGCTGACACTGGGTTGTATGAACCGCGATCCTGCGGGTGTCCGTGAGGAGGCGGAGGCGTACTACAAATGCGCAGAAATGGATGCGCAGCTGATCAAGCAAGAGCACGATAAGTTCGAGCGCTTCAAAATGCGCCGCCGGCAGGCTGCCGCATACCAGAAAGCGCTGGTCTATTACATGTTTGCCTTGAATGATGCCACCATGTCCAAACGCTTGATTACGACATTGGTGGCAAACGATAAGCGCGAACATGATCCCACCTGTTACTCGCTGTGGGCGCAGCAAATGGTGGCTCGATATGCGCGCAAACCCGCTGAAGCCGCTGATTGTGCCGACGGCGTTCTTACCTACCTTCAAAAACATCCGTATCTCGATGACTTCGGATTGGTGCGACACATCGAGGAATCCATCGTCGATTACATGGAAGCGGGAATGACACTCGAACAAGCTGAGAAACGAGCCGCCGACCACCTGCCCGAACTCTTGAAAGAGGAGCAGAATCTGGATGTGATGCCTGAAGTTGATCAGCGGCTGCGCGAGCAGATCCGGCTGCACCGGTTTCACGCCTATGAGATGCGCAGTTATCTCGGCAACATGGGTACGGTGCCGACGTGGGCGTCGACTGCCTTCGCGTGGACGCAGCCAGCCGCCGCGTGGGCGCAGCCAGCCGCGGGAACGCAGCCGGCCCGACCGGGAAAAGAGGACGGCTCCCGTGATTGATCCCGAGGAGCTAATTGCGGAACCGAGCGCGCCGGACCTGGTCGACAAACTCATCGATGGTAAGTATCGCGTGGTGCGTCTCTTAGGCTGCGGCGGGCTGGCGGCGGTCTACGAAGCGATTCACGAAGAACTCGGACGTCGCGTCGCCATCAAGGCGCTGCTCCCGAAGTGGGCATCAGAGACGCACCAGATCAAAAGATTTCGTCGCGAGGCGCAGCTGCTCAGCGAAATAAGTCACCCCGGCATTGCCGCTGTGCATGCATGCGGATTGACTGCCGATGGTCAACTCTACCTGTGCCTCGAGTTCGTCGACGGCACGGCCCTCGATGACTTTCTCAAAAAAGGAAACCGCCTCACGTCCGCACAATGTTGTTCGCTCTTTCTGACCCTGGGCAGCGCGGTGGCATTCGCTCACGAGAGCGGCATCATTCATCGCGACATCAAACCGCAAAACATCATGATTGCCCTCGACGAAACCAGCGGCAGCATCACCGCGAAGTTACTCGACTTCGGCATCGGAAAAATATTCTCGGACGAGGTCGGGCAAAAGCTGACCGCGACCGGAGCCGTGATCGGCAGCCCAGCGTACATGAGCCCCGAGCAGTTTTCCGGCGGCAGCGTCGACACGCGATCGGACATCTATTCGTTTGGTTGCGTCCTGTACGAAACGCTGACGGGCAGCGCCCCTTTCCAGGCTGAAACCGCATTTGAAATGATGGACCTGCACGTCAGCCAGGCACCAAAGCCGATACCACCATCGTCATCGTCGCCGCCTGGAGATCCGGCCCGCGATTCGCTGGCGCAGGTGGCGCTCAAGTGTCTGGCGAAAAAGCCCGATGATCGATTTGCGTCCATGACCGAGGTGTGCCAGGCGCTCCAGCAAATTCAAGATGCCCCGACTATCCCGCTGCGGTTTCGCAAGGCGACTGCATCCCTGTCCAAACCAACTGCGCACGCCGCCAAGCGCCGTGCCGGACGCCGGCGCTTACCGCTCATAGCGGCGCTTGCCGCCGCTCTCGCTGTCGCGGCGTCAGCCGCGTTTCTTGCCCAGAACAGGACGCAGCCGACCGCGCTGGAGCCGCGTCTCGAAGTCTTCAGCGACGATGAGCGCCAGGGCAACAATGCCTACGACCGAGGCGTGGTCGAGACGGATCCGTCTAAGCGCAAAGCCTTGATGAGGCAAGCGGCTGCCAAAATGCGTCGTCTGCTGGCGTCTTCGCACCAGCCTCGCTTGGACGCAGCCCGCCGGCTGGTTTTGGCGCGCTGCCTGCGCGAAATGCCCGAGGATCCGCAAAGTTTGCAGGAGTCGCGCCTGCTGTTCAGCCAAGTCCTCCAGATGGCCATCCAGAACAGGCACCTGGTCAAGGAAAGCAACGCGCGCCATGACGTAGCTAATACCGTCTCCGACTGCTATCTCAACCTGGGCATTATCGACATCCTGGAAAACAAGTTCGATGATGCGGTGGGAAACTTCGAAAGCTGCCGCAAGGAACAGCTGGCAGGCGGTTCAGAAGGTGACTGGGGACCGCTGTGGGGGCTCGAGCTGGCTTATCGCTATAAGCGCCAGCCGCAGGAGGCGGTGCGGTACGCCCAGTTGAGCGCCCAGATGTTTCATCTGCGCAGCCTGGACGATGATTTGCGTGGCATGATGCTGGCGGATGCGGCGCTCGATATCAAAGAAGCCGATAAGTGCACGCTGGAGGCGGCCACTGCGATTGTGCGCAAGGTGGTCGGCGCGCCCACCGCCAGCGAACACCGCGACTTGCGCAATCAGGCAGCTCTCAATTACATGGATAAGGTGCTGGCCGGCATCGACGACGCGGAAAACGCTCACGCCTACGAAGTGGACAGTCGCATGCTGTTTCGAGACCCGCGACCGCCAAATCTCAGATAGGGCGCGAGATACAGGCGTGCACGCCTTGTGAAATAGCTATTGTCAAGCTTACCTCTGAAACCTATAATCAACCCATCCCTCCGCTGCGATCCACCACGTTCGTCAGGACTTACTACCCTCATGGGTCAAACTGCAGACGAGCCTCGCCCGGGCGAGGATGCCGTTGCCGGCAAGAATAAGGTGCCCGACAAACCCGACCAACCGGGTGCCGGCTTTCGCCTGGAATTCCAGGACTGGGTGACCGACCAGAAGAATGTCGGGATGACCCTCCAGCTTTCGACCGTCGGCGACGGCAACAAGTTCAATCTGCAAAACGGGCTGACTCACATCGATTTCAGCCTCCAGGACCCTCTGCGGGCTGAAACCGAGAAGCTTTTGCTCTCCCAGGCGACCGACAAGATTAAACCGCCAGGCGCGCCCGGCGACGCCACTGCTCCGGGCGAGCGACCGAAACCCTACACAGGCGAGAATCTCGGGCTCGAGATGGAAGCCAAAGAGGTGACGGTCGGGCGCAAAGACACCCTCTACTCCCTGGCCCGCAAACAACTGGGCACGGATGCCACGCCGGAGCGCATCGCCGGCTACATCAAAGAAATTCAGCACGCCAACAATCTGGAAGGCACCAAAATCATTGCCGGCAGCAAGCTGGCTTTGCCGGGTCACACCGCCGATGGTGCCATGGTCGTCAAACATGGTGCGGTGACCAACACCACCTGGCCTGACGGCAAAGAGCGCTTCGAATATGCGGACGGACGTAAGTATGAGCGCACTCCCGGTGCGGACGGTTCATATACCTCGGTGCATACCGGTCCGCGTCCGGAAGACAACTTCACGTTGCAGCGCACCGCCGATGGCAAGTATCTGATCTCGGACAACACGCCCGGTTCCAAACCGGTGGAAGTCAGCGACCAGAGTGATGTGCGCGTTGCGCACGCCAAGTTGCATGACCTGGCGGAAGCGAAAATCAAAGATCCGTCCGAACGTGCCAAGTTCGAAGCCGATATGGCTCGCTTCGAAGCCCGGGCGCGCGAGCGCGGTTTGAGCCCCGAAGAAGTTTCGAAGACCTACGGCGAAATCGGCAAGCTCATGGAAGCTACGACCGGTGCCGTTCCGGAAAATCGCCGCATCCAGCTGGCGCAGCAGATCATGTCGCAGGCCGCGGACCCACGCATCATCGATCAAGGTGACAAGAACACCTGTAACGTCACCGCAGTCGAAGCGATGATTTACACGACCGATCCTTCGAAAGCCGCTAATCTCGTCACGCAGGTGGCGCTCACCGGCAAATACACCGACCCGGAAGGGCACACTGTCACCATCGACAAGAAGAGCCTGCAACCAGATGCCGAGGCGAAGCACCACCCGCCGATCGATGGCGAACGCAGTTTTGCCACACAGCTTTTCAATGTCGCGGCCGTCAATCTGGCTTATCAGCGCGAGGGCATAAAGCGACATTACCAACAGGAACGTCCGGACCGCAGCGATCCTGATGACAGCGGTGAACGACTCTACGACACGTCGAAGAGACCGCCCAAGGAAATCGCGCGCGAACCTGACCTCGACGATGATCAAATCGTCGAAGCGTATCGCGGCATCACCGGGCGCAGCACCGACACCGTCATGATCGACTCCGACAATTACGTGACGGGGGACGGTAACAAGGTAGACAAAGTAGGGACCGAAGCGGATCTCAATGCCAAGCTCGCCGACTTGAAGGCGAAGGGCAAGCTACCGGTGATTATCGGGGTTAACTCAGCGGTCGAGCCTTTCTACAGTGACTCCGGCGGCGGTGCCGCTGGCGGGTCCGGTGGCGGACACGTAGTGACGGTCACCGATTACAATCCCGGTCCACCGCCGACGGTGGCAGTCGACAACCAGTGGGGATCGAATTCCGACCACCGCGCAACCAATATGCCGGTACACGATCTGTGGTTGGCCATGCAGAGCGAGAAAGACGCCCCGGCCGAACTGGAGAAAGACGTGCTGGCAGCCCGCGCCGCCGGCAAACCTGATACCTACAAAGAGTTCGAGTTGCTGCGCCTGCAACGTGAAGGCGGCACCATCGACGACAAGACTTACGGCATCAGGCTTGCCGAACAGATTGATGCTGCGAAGAAACGCGACGACGCCGCGAAAGCCAATGGCACTTTCGACCAAGCGGAGCACGATAAAGCCAAGGCGAAACTCGACCAGATGCTCGAGAACATCACCGGACCGCAAGCCCTGGCGCTGAGCATCGAGTCGCACAAACGCGGACTCTTGTCCGATGCCGACGTCAAAGAAGCCCTCGGCACTTTGATGGCAGAGACGCTCAAAGAACGGGCCAAGCTGATCAAAGACGGCGAATACAAGGGCGACGACAGGACGAGAATCGAAGGCATGCGGAAGGAGTTCTCCGATTATCTGAAGACCCTGCCGCCTGAACTGCGGCGCGACATCTTGAAGAAGGTCGAAGAGGAGCGCAAGAAGAAATAAAGCGGCGATCGAATAGGCGTGATACTGGCGTAAATAGCGAAACGAAACGAAAAAAGGCAAACAATGAACTGGTCATTAAAAGACGCGATTCAACGAGGCAGAGAAGCGAAGGCTGAAGCCGGCACCACGCCCGGCGGAACCACCGACGGCAAGACCGGCGATGATGGCACTGCCGCCAGAGAAGCCGACGATCTCTACAATCGTTTGTTCAGGGACGGACCAGAGAACGTTCAGAAAGGCGTGATCATGGATACCGCCCGCGGCAATGCCGATGGTCGCAAATCCGGAACCGGCGTGGCCGACGTTGGTGCAGTCGGCAATCTGACCTTGCCAAAAGACTGGCACCAGACCGCGGCGCGCAAAGATTCCACCGGGTACGCATTCACGTTTCGTCCTAATGGAAATGACCGGGTCGCGCTCAGCCTGCTCTACAGGGGGCGTCCTCTCGATGATTGCGCGGCGGAAACTCTCAAGTCGGTACTCGACAAACCCGTCGGTTATCAGTTGAATGCCGGTGAGATCGGCGACTTGCGCACTTTAATCGGTGACAAGGCGGATGGCGATGTATTTTCGTTGAGTTCCGCGAAAGTGCAAGACTTGCATGGCAAGAAAGTGCTTTCGGTCTCGGGCTCTTATCGAGATGACAATGTCCGTGCCACCAGCTATTTCGTCCCTGCCAGCAGCGACGGTCGCGTCGTGCAGGAACTGGCTTACGTAGCGCCGCAGGACCAATATCTGCGATACTGGCAGCAAGCCGACAGTGCATTGCGAACCATCAAGTGGAAATAGACGATAAGAGCGCCTCTGACAGTCACCTGTATCTAAGCCAGGCGAAGAAGTCACCGGTTGTGCAGCAGAGACTCGTGCAGCAACAGGAAAAAATCGGTCCACTCGGACCTTTAACTCTACTGATATTGCCGAAGGGCTGGACCAAGTCCTCCAGCAGCGACAATGCGCGCGGCTACTGCCACAGATTCAGCCCATCCGATAATGCGAAGGTGAGCATCTCAGTGCTTTACCGGGTGCCACCACTTCCGCAGACCGAAGCGGACGCCTTGAAGAAACTTCTCGCGGCCGGCCCGCGCACGTTGAGCGACGACGATCTGAAATCCCTGCAACACCTGCTCGGTGATTACCGCGATGAATCGGTCTTCAAAACGGAAAAAGCGGAGGTCACCGCAATTGGTGGCAAGCCGGTGCTCGCCATCCAGGGGCATTTCCTCGACGACGACGTCTCAGTCTACACGGTGTACAATCCCGCCTCTCACGACCCGCACGTGGTGCAGCAACTGCAGTTCAATGCACCGACCCCCCAATATAAAAAGTATGCGAGCGCAGCTCGCACCGCTATCCTCAGCGCGTCCCTGCACTAGTCCCCGCACTAAAATACCTATGTGGTATTCAACTTCGATTTGGCATACGCTATTAGTATATTACTCGCGCATGCCTGCAATATACGTATATGGTATGCCAAATCGAAAATGGCATACCATATACGTATATTGTGCTAACACGGCAGATTTGCGCAGTGCGTCGTATTAACGCAGGTCGACGCCCGGTGTGGTGGCAACGGACTGGTGTTGCACCTTGGCGCGGTGCGCTGCGTACGAAAGGATAGCTTTCACCTGCGCCAGGTAGCTGGCGATGTACTGCGCACGAAACCCGCGTTGCACGAAAGCTTCGATGCGCAGCCATTCTTTGATGTTGGCTTCCAGAGCCTGCACGTGTGTGTTGACGGTCTTCAACTCTTCCTCGGATGCATTCGGACGCAGTCCGTGCAACTCGCGCTGGACGGTTTCGATTTGCGTGATCACATCATTAGTGGAGGCGCGATCTGAAAGGATGTGTTTTTGCGGATCTTGCAAATACCGATTGACCAGCGCCGCAAAGTCGTCCATGAGCAGGCGGCTGGCTTTCAGCGGGTCTGCTTGCGGAGTGATGAGTGCGCTGCGCCGATACGGGCCCATCTTGAGCACTCTCATCTTCTTCTCGTCGAGTTGCGCGCATGCAAACATGGTGCAACCCAATGTGCCGATGGCGCGCGACGTATCCATTTGCTCGATCAACCCGGCGGTATCAAGCTGACGAATGGACAAGCCCGGGAAAACCAGCGCTTTGTCGTCGCAGGATTCGCGCACGTTGCCGGCGACAGTGGCCAGTTCGCGGGCGGTGGCGACATAGGTCATCGGGTTGAGCGTATCGACCCAACCGTTTGCCACCCAGGTCTCCCACTCTTGATTGATGTTGCCCGTGCGCAGGCGGCGCGGGGTCGCGTACACTGCTGCCGAGATGCGAATGCCGGGTTTGATCTTACGCAGCGCTGCTGAAGTTTCTTGCACAAAGCTGTTTACCTGTGCGACCTTCCAGGCGGTCCAGATGGTGCGGGTTTCTTCATCGAGGCGATCGAGATTGAGTCCGGTTTCGCGCTCGAAGCGCATGCGACCGGTCCAGTCGTAGCCCATTTCGGTGCCCTTGCCGTTGAATGGATAACGCACGTAGTCAAACTGGAATCCGTCTACGTTGTAGTTGCTGACGATCTCCGAGGACAGCCGGCGGATGAAATCGCGACCCTCCGGATTGGCCGGATCGATCCAGAACTCCGGTTGGTGGTTGGGCAACAGCTCGCCGTTGGAGCGTGCCAGCGCCCAGCTGAAGTCGTTGCTTGAGAGAACCGGTCCCGGGTAGTCCGCGTCTTTTCCAATAATAGGATTGTGGCGCAGGTTGCCGACGGCAAAGGTCCAGATCCAGGCGTGCAATTCAATGCCGCGCTTGTGGGCTTCGCGCACAGCGACGCCGAGCGGATCCCAGCCGACTATTTCCGGATTGGGCGTCGACACTTTGGTGGGGAAAGTGCAGAAGCCGGCGTTATTAGTCTCGAAGTAGACGGTGTTGATGCCGGCACTCTTCAATCTGTCGAAAAGGGCCGACATGCCGTCTTCATTGCGGCAGGCGACGATGGTGCCGCGGTCCAGCCAGACTGAGCGGGCCTCGACCGGACGCACCGGCATCGATTGCGCGAACGCCAGTGAAAAGTCGTGGCGAGCAAGCGCGATTTCTTCGTCGGCTTGATAGAAACGACGCTCTTTATAGTAGTCCTGGAAAGCTTTCACGTGCGCGAGAGCTGATTCGTAATTGGCTTGAATATTCTTGAAAGGCACGGCGAGGTCGGCTTGTTTAGCTGTCTTCATCGCTTCGTCGGTGCGCTTGATCAGATAATCCAGTTCGGTCTGGATATTTTGATATTCGGCATAGCTGATCTGCACCGCCGCCTGTTGCGTGACATTAGGCACTGCATCTTCCATCGCAAACGTCAGCAACTGTGCGTTGCTGGTGATCTCGCCCTGCATGCCGGGCATCCAGGTGAGAAACGTATTGCCGTTCATGCGCCCGATCGCGGTGCCCATCTCTTTGCCGGTGGTATCGGTCCACATGGCGGCCTGCGAACCCGGTGTCGGAGTGACGATGGCGTATATGGTGCCGACGGCGAAGTCTTGTTGCACCGGCAACGGAGTGCGCTGCCAGTTGAGTTGTTTGGTCTCCTGCATCGACGTGTGCCCGGTTATCTGAATGCCGGTCAAGCCGATCAAAGGCAGAACCGCGGCACTGGGGGTGCCACCACTGTCGGTGATGAGCAATTTGCCGCCGTTGGCGACGAAACCCTTCAGTGACTCTACCGCCGCCGGTTGAAGGTCGAGCAGCATCGGCAAAATAATGATCTTGTAGCCGGCCAGTTTGCTGGCGCCGCCCGTCATGTCGCCGTCTTGAAGCAGGTCGTAGCGGACGTTGGCGGTCTCCATCGTGCGTTTGAAAGACGCATAGTCATCTTCGAATTGACCGAGGTGCTGGTCCGAATAGGCTTGCTCGTTGGTGTCGCTCTTCAGCACCGCCAGTGGTGACGCCGCCAGAACCGGTTGAAACAGGCTCAATAACAAGGTGGCGACTGCGAAGACCAGGGAAAGAACGAATCTCGACGATAGACGGAGTACTCTCACCGGATGGATGCCTCAGCTCAATTGATGTGTAAGTTAGTGGGTTTCTTCAAGAAAACCGATTGGTCTGTTTAACCAGCTTATCGAGCTGGCGTTTAGTGTCGCGCTTGGTAATAGCTTCGCGCTTGTCATACTGTTGCTTACCGCGCGCCAGCGCCAAATCAACTTTAACCCAATTTCGCTTGAAGTAGAGCTTCAGAGGAATGAGCGTTAAACCCTTCTCTTTAACCTGCTGATGCAGGCGCAGTATCTGTTTTGCGTGCACGAGCAGGCGCCGTTTGCGCATCGGCTCGTGATTAAATCTGTTGCCGTGATCATAAGGGGATATGTGGCAGTTATACAGCCAGAGTTCGCCGTCTTCGACGCGAGCGAACGCATCCTGCAAATTAGCTTTGCCGCCGCGCATTGATTTCACTTCGGTGCCTACGAGCTCTATGCCTGTCTCCACGGTTTCGATGATCTCGTAATCATGGCGCGCGCGGCGGTTGTCCGCGACCACGCGAATCTTGGGCGGCTCAGCTTTGGGCTTGTCCGACGGAGCTGGCTTGGTTGGGTGTGTAGGTTTCGCTGACTTAGCCATGATGTTGATAAGGAGAAACGCCGATGACGGACCGTCTCAGGAAACGGGCTTCCAACAGGCTTTGCGGCGCGCAAGTCCGGTCTGAATGTCGATGTTACAATATATAGTGCCGGCCACGCCAGTGCTGAGCCTGGATATCGAAACAGACAGGCACCGACAGTTGCAATGATAAAAATCAGTCCCCTGCTCGCTTCCGACTATGCGCAGACATGCGCACTGCTCGGCATGCAGGAATGTTCGAGCATCGACAACGCACTGATCACCGGCACCGACGTGATGATGGGCGGGCTGGCGTTCTGGCAGCACTGGCTGCCTTGCCAGTATCACCTGTCGCAGTCGATTTATGTCGCTCGCGAAGACGGCGTGGTGCTGGGTTTCATCGTCTTGAGCGCTGCCAGCAAGAGCAAGCAATGCTGGAAGGTGGAAAACCTGGTGGTGCACCCTGAGCACCGCGGACGGGGACTCGCGCAAGAATTGCTGCGCTATGTATTCGCTCAATTCGGCTCGCAGGGCGTCGCTCATTTTATTGCTGAGGTTTCCTGCAGCAACGATGCTGCTCTCAGTCTCTTTGCGCACTGCGGCTTCTGCCGGTCAACGCGCATGACCTACTACCAGATCGACCGTAAAGACGCGCAAGTCCGGGAAGTGGAAAGCGAGTTTAGGCTGGCTTCCTATGCGTCCAAGCACGGACTTTTTCAATTGCACCAGGACGTGTTGCCGCCCGACCTGCGTCTGGTGTTCGAGCGCGTCCCCGATGATTACAGGGTCGGTGAGAAACTGGCATTTACCTCCGTGGAGCGCAAACGCAATAAGTTCATGCGCAAGCGGGTCTGGTACTGGGTTTCGCAAGATCCGGAAAGGCGTGTTCTGTCCAGTGCGGTCAAAGTGATGGCCGAACCGGACGTCGGCTACCGGTTGGAATTCGCTGTCCACCCCGGCTGGAAGCACCTGGCCGCCGACCTGGTCAACTTTGCCGTCACTCAGTTGCAAAAGCCTGAGTATCCCGACTTGCCGATTTGGGTGAAGGTCTGCGATTTCGAGCCGGAGGTGGATGAGGCTGTGCAGGCGGTCGGATTCGAGCGCACCGGCGAATTTTTCCTGCTCTCGCGCGAACACTGGACACGTGCCAAACATCCGCGCGTGCGGCGTGTGGAGGGCGTGCTGCCCAATATCGCCAACCCGGCTATCAACTTTCCGCTGGCGACAGAACGCGTCAAGTGGCATCCAAACCCGGAAGACTTCAACTGAGCCATAATTAAGCCACGCTCAGGAAGCCGATTTCTTCTAAATATTTCGTGTGTATTGCAGCGGGGACGCCCAAAATTTGACACACTGTGACGCGAATCGATAGAATTTCCATTCGCTTTATATAGTCCAATTTGTCATTAGGAGCCTGTTGGTGCCTACTATCAACCAGTTGATCCGCTACGAGCGGCAAAAAGTGACGGAGAAAACCAAATCTCCGGCGCTCAAAAGCTGCCCTCAGCGCCGCGGCGTTTGCACGCAAGTGAAAACCACAACGCCGAAGAAACCAAACTCCGCACTGCGCAAAATCGCTCGTGTGCGTTTGACCAACGGCGTTGAAATCACAGCTTACATTCCTGGCGTCGGCCATAACTTGCAAGAGCACTCCGTGGTTCTCGTAAGAGGCGGTCGGGTCAAGGATCTCCCCGGTGTTCGTTATCACATCGTCCGCGGTGCCCTCGATACCGCAGGCGTCAAAGACCGCATGCAGAGCCGCTCCAAATACGGCGCCAAGCGCCCGAAAGCTGCTGCTGCCAAAAAATCATAAACAACAACCAACATTGTTGACGTAAGACTCTCGAACGCACTCATCTAAATCTGAAGTCGCGTTCTCACTCTATAAAGAGGTCTGTCCAATGCCTAGAAGAGCAGTTATTGCTAAACGGGTTCCCCCGCCCGATCCGACTTTCCAGAGCCAGCTCGTTCAGCGTTTCGTGCATCGTATGATGCAGCGCGGCAAGAAGAGCACCGCTCAACGTCTGTTCTACGATGCGCTCAGTCTGGTGAAAGAACGCACCAAGCAAGAGCCCATGGACGTATTCAACAAGGCAGTCAAGAACGTAACGCCCCTGGTTGAAGTGAAGGCTCGCCGTGTCGGCGGTTCTACCTATCAAGTACCGATCGAAGTGAAAACCAGCCGTGGTGTGGCTCTGGCGACCGCCTGGATCATCACCAACAGCCGCAAGCGCGGCGGTCGCAGTTTCGCCGAGCGCCTCTCCGCCGAACTTATCGATGCCTCCAACGGCGCCGGTGCCTCGGTGCGTAAGCGCGACGAAACGCACAAAATGGCCGAAGCCAACAAGGCTTTTGCACATTACCGCTATTAATTGGTAGAGTCTTCAAGTGGAATTGTGACTTCGGATTGTAATCCGGCGGTCCAACCTCCCTTGTGATCAAATTGATGCCCCGGATACTACTTGGATCCGTTGAAAGAGCCATCAGTACCTCGCTGACGACCCTTTCGATTTTTGGGGCAGCCACCGGCTTTGTAAACCGGGAACCAATTTGGCTTCACAACATTCTTAAGGAATTGTCAAGCCAGCGCCCTGGTTTGAGTTTTGAGGTTCTAATTAGGTTTAGCCGCCGACGCGTAAGCGCCACGCATTTCATTGTGGATTCTGGTGGCCCAAGAGATTGTCGATTCCGGCAATTTTCGTGACGGTGTCCCTAATCTGGAACTTAAAACAATGAATTCGTCCGTACAATTGTTGGAAAAGTCGGTGAGCGCAGAGGCTACAGCACTGACTAGTGAAAAGGAAACCCCAAGGAAGGCAACTAAGGTGTCTGAGAATAACGGCAGCAGCAACGAACTAAGCGAATTGCGCAATATGGGTATTGCGGCGCACATCGACGCCGGCAAAACGACCACCACCGAGCGCATTCTCTTTTACTCCGGTCTCATCCACCGGGTCGGTGAAGTGCACGAAGGCACCACCGTCACCGACTGGATGGAACAGGAAAAAGAGCGCGGTATCACAATTACCGCTGCCGCCATCACCAGCTTCTGGAAGGGCAAGCGTATCAACTTGATCGATACGCCCGGACACGTCGACTTCACCGTCGAAGTAGAGCGCTCCATGCGCGTACTCGATGGCGTCGTCATCGTGCTGTGCGCCGTCGCCGGCGTGCAACCACAAACCAACACCGTATGGAAACAAGCCAACCGCTACGAAGTGCCGCGCATGGTCTTCATCAACAAGATGGACCGTCAGGGCGCCGACTTCTTCCGCGTGCTCAAGCAAATCAAAGAACAACTTCCCGGATTGCACTCCACCTGGACCAACGCCCATGCGTTGCAATTCCCGATTGGTGCCGAAGTCGATTTCAAAGGATTCGTCGATGTCCTGACGGGCAAAGCCTATCTTTATGATGAAGAAGACAAACTCGGTCGCAACCTGATCGAAACTGAAGTGCCCGCCGATCTCAAAGACCTTCTGGAAGAATCGAAGCACAGCTTGCATGAAGCAATCGTCGAAACCGACGATGAGCTGATGACCAAGTACCTCGAAGGCGAAACCATCCCTGAAGAAGACCTGAAGAAGGCTCTTCGCCAGGCCGTCATCGAAAACCGTATCGTTCCGGTGCTCTGCGGCTCCGCCTTCAAGAACAAGGGCGTGCAACCACTGCTCGATGCCATCATCGACTTGCTGCCGTCACCGGTTGATGTTCATGCCGTCAAAGGCTGGACTCCGGATGGTACCGAAGTCGAGCGTAAGTGCGATGAAAACGAGCCGTTCGCGGCCCTCGCTTTCAAAGTCATGAACGATCCGTTTGTCGGCAAACTGACCTTCTTGCGTGTGTACAGCGGCAAGCTGTCCACCGGTTCTTATGTCCTCAATTCGATCAAAGGCAAGAAAGAGCGCATCAGCCGCTTGATTCGCTTGCAAGCCGACGACCGGACCGATGTTCAAGAAGCGAAAGCCGGAGACATCGTAGCTGCTGTTGGTTTGAAAGACACCACCACCGGTGACACGCTCTGCCTGGAGAAAGACCCGATCATTCTGGAATCCATGAAGTTTCCGGAGCCGGTCATCTCGGTCGCTATCGAACCGAAGACCAAACAAGACTCCGACAAACTCGGCATGTCTCTGGCCAAACTGGCTGAGGAAGATCCGACCTTCAAAGTGCGTGTCGATCACGAAACCGGTCAAACGGTTATCGCCGGCATGGGCGAATTGCACCTGGAAATTATTGTCGACCGCCTGCTTCGCGAATTCAAAGTGGAAGCCAACGTCGGCAAACCGCAAGTTGCTTACCGCGAAACCATTCGCGGCAAAGTCAAACAGCAAGGCAAGTTCGTCCGTCAGTCGGGCGGTCGCGGTCAGTACGGCGATGTCACCATCGAAATGGAACCGCTGGAAGCCGGCGCCGGATTCGAATTCGTCAACAAGATTGTTGGCGGCGTGATTCCGAAGGAATACATTCCTGGTATCGAAGTTGGGATTAAAGAAGCCATGGCTGGTGGCGTGCTTGCCGGATATCCGGTCATCGACATGCGTTGCACGCTGGTCTTCGGTTCGTACCACGAAGTGGACTCGTCCGAAATGGCCTTCCGCATCGCCGGCTCGATGGCCTTCAAAGAAGGTTTCGTTAAAGCCAAACCGGTGCTCCTCGAACCGATCATGAAGGTCGAAGTGGAAGTTCCGGAAGAGTACATGGGCGACGTTATCGGCGACCTCTCCAGCCGCCGTGGCACCGTCCAGGGCATGGAAACCATCGACAAACTGTCGAAGGTCCGCGCCATGGTTCCGCTGTCCGAGATGTTCGGTTATGCAACCGACATCCGCAACAAGACCCGTGGTCAAGGCACGTTCGTGATGGAGTTCGACCATTACGCCGAAGTGCCGCATGCCATCGCCGAAGCGGTGATCACCGGACACAAAGTCCCGACCGCCCACAAGTAATTGGGGCGCAGCGGTCAGCTCCGACAAGAGCCTGAAAGAAACACGGAAGGCGGTGCCTCAAGCGTCGCCTTCTTCTTTTGTGATGGTCCCTGCAGCTCGTTTGGGGTTCTGGGCGGTGTTTTCGGCCTTAGGGCAAAACAACACTTCTGTTGAAAGTCAAGAGGAGGGGCTCGGTATTACACTATCTGTCCATGACGTGGCGCGAACTATCTCCGGAACAACTGTGCGAACTGAAAAACGCGATCGTCGTCGACGTGCGTTCGCCTTGCGAATTCGAAGTGGAGTCGATTCCCGGTGCGATTAATGTGCCGTTGCTCGATGATGCCCAGCGGGCCGAAGTTGGCACACTCTATAAGGTGGAAGGCGAAGTGCCCGCGAGGCGATTGGCGCTGCACATGATTTCGCCTAAGATTCCCCAGATCGTCGATGCCATTCTCTCAATGCGCACGCAAGGTTCTTCGCTGGTCATTCATTGCTGGCGCGGTGGGCTGCGCAGCGAGGCGGTGGTCAGTTTCCTCACCATAGTCGGCATCGATTGCTGGCGCCTTACCGGCGGGTACAAAGCGTGGCGGCGCATGGTGGTGCGCGATCTGGAGGGCGCGGGATTTGAACTCGATCCGGTGGTGCTGCATGGACAGACTGGAGTCGGTAAGACTGAGTTGCTTGCGCAACTCACCGCCAGCGGTGCCCAGGTGCTTGACCTGGAAGCACTGGCGAATCATCGCGGCTCGGTGTTCGGAGGGCTGGGATTGGGCGCGCAGCCGACGCAGAAGAATTTCGAAGCGGCGCTCTGGGAGCAAGTTCGCAGGTTGGGCAATGGACCTGTGTTCATCGAAGCCGAGAGTCGCAAAGTCGGCCGATTAGCTTTGCCTGACGCAATATTGAAATGTATCAAGGAAGGACGGCGCCTTCTGGTCACCGGTTCGGTGCCTGTGCGCGCGGCGCGCATCTGGAGCGAATACGCACCGGCCTTCAACGATCAAGTGCTGGCAGAAGCGGTTGCAGCGCTGACCAAATTGAAGGAGCGCCTGGGAACGAAACGTGTCGAAGAACTCATCGGCCTGTTTGAAGCGGGCAAGGTTCAGGACGCGATTGAGATTTTATTGGTCGACTACTATGACCCGCTGTACCAGACCCACATCAAACGCAACGAGCCCTACGAGCTGATTGTCGACGGCGATCATCCGCAGGTTGCATGCTCCGAATTAATGCAATGGTCGCGGGCGCAGCTGATTCGCTGAGTGACGAACGTTTTCTAAATACTTGTGGCACCGCCGGTGGTGGTGGGATCGGCACGCGGCGTCAGGGGAACGCTCTTGCATAGAGGATCTTTAGTTTCCTCCACGAGTTCGTGCAGCGTTGAACCGGCGAAGGCGGCTTCCACTGTCGCGGTGGCATCGGAGATGCGTTTGTGCAGACCGCAGAGATTGACGCCGTGTGATGGAATGCCGAGCGGGCAGGACATGATGCGCTTGATAGGATCGACTGCGTTGACGATATCAAGGATGCTGATTTCCTGCGGCGCTCTGGCGAGGACGAAGCCACCACCGATTCCGCGCTGTGAAATGACTAGCTTGCCCTTGCCGAGTTGCTGCATGATTTTGCTCAGATAGCCGGGCGGCACCTTCGTTCCTTCCGCAATCTGCTGTCCGGTGCACGCGCTGCCCCGCATGGACAGAAAAACCATGGCTCGCAAAGCATACTCAGCGGTTTGGGATATCATCGACAATCCTTATTTATATACTAATGGACCTTAATATTCAGAATACCACAAATTGGGCGTTTCAGGTCTTGGCGCCGGGGTGGAAAGTGTTAGTATGGATATAAAGGTCCGGTTATCCAATAGGCGAAGACGAATCAACCAAACGACGAGATGACGGGGACCAGAAGGGCGGTGAGAACGATGTTAATCACGACACAAACGACAGTTCAAGAAATCCTCGATGCTCATCCAGGCGCTACTGAAGTTTTCCTGCAACACGACGTTGATGTTCCGGCGCAATGCGACGAATGCATTCTCGACACTCCGCTCGAGATGTGCGACAGCATGTGTCATGTCGATGATCTTGACGCATTGATTGGCGATCTGCAAAAGTACGTCGACGCTCAAGGCTAGCGCGTTCACGAGGGCAAAAACATGACACAACGTCTGCCATATCAAAAGATCAGTGCCGCCGGTATCCGAGCCCTGAACGCTGTTCACAGCTACGTGCAACAGTCGGGTCTGCCGGTGGCACTGATCGATCTTGTTTATCTGCGCATTTCGCAAATCAACGGATGCGCTTACTGCATCGACATGCACTCCCGCGACATCCTCAAAGCCGGCATTCCAATCGAGAAGTTGGTACTGGTGCCCGTCTGGCGTGAGGCGGTCGAGATGTTTACTGAGAAAGAGCGCGCCGCGCTTGCCTGGGCGGAGTGTGTGACAAATGTTGCGCAAACCCAGGTGCCGGAAGCCGACTATCAGGCAGCTTCAGAACATCTTAGCGAGAAGGAACTGGTCGACCTGACGATTGCCATCGGCTTGATGAATGCGTTCAATCGTCTGGCCATCAGCTTCCGCGCAACTCCGGCGGCAGTCAAAGAACTGGCCGGTGCGACCACCTCAGCAACAGCATCCTAACTCCGTTTTTCCGCCATTACGGTAAACTGTAGTGCTGCCTCGCTCGGGGGCGATGCTGACAAGAGGAAGTAATGAAGTACCTGCACAGCGGCTACATTCTGTTCTGCGAACGCGCTGAACATGCCGACGACGGCCGCATCAATGCATTCGGGCTGTTCGACCTCTTCACCGGCAAGTACCTGCCTATTCGCGTGCAATGTCATTGCATCGTCGGCTTCGGCACTCCATACGAACGTCGGCAATATAAGGGCGTTTTCACCCTTGAAGATGCAGACGGAACGCAGCTGGTCACGCACGAGTTTCAAGCCAACGATCCCAACGATCTTTTCAAGGGTCACCAGAGTTTTCCAGTTGACTTCACCCTTAATCGCGAGGGCAGCTATACCGCCCGCGTTGTGCTTTCCAACTGGAAGAACGAAGATGTCTGGGAAGTGCAGCGCCACTTCTGGGCGATGGTGATCGGCGAAACGCCGCCCGATCCGTAAAGCATTAGGCACCGATTATAGGCACCGAATGTGGTGCCCGACCCAAGTTATGATGCGCGCTATTCGACCTTGATCGAGCGTGCCGCATTCTCGGCTTTCGCGAAGTACGTCTGTCCCGATGTCGGATCACGCGAGTCAACGGCCACCGCTTTCGAGCCGACGATGGTCACATAAACGAAGCCGTGTATCAAGGTCGGACCCAGCTTTTCCTTGTATCCCTCCCAGGATGCCATCCCGAACTTGCGACCGTTGATGGTTACTTCCTTGCTGGGCGACTTCTTAAAGTCCTTGTACGCACTCGGATAAGAAGAAAGGAACGCATCCACGAACTCTGTCGTGCGCACGGTTGGTGACATGTTAGTGAAACCATCGTTGACCGTCACGGAGAGCGTCGCGCGAGCCGATTCGCCCTTGCCCCAGGGTGGTGCCCAGATCACGCTCTCTACCGATGAAGCACCGTTTTTGCGATTGGCGCGCACCTTCTCCGAAAATTCTGTCGGCACCGCCAGGGAAAACTTCAAGCCGCCGGCGGTTTCTGTGACTTCGCTGCCACCTTCTGATTTTGCGTGAGGCGCAGTGACGTTTGGCGGCGGACCGGCATTTTGCGCGCCGGCGATTGCTCCGGCTGCCAGAGCGAACGCGCCCAGCGTAAATGATGCAATCAAAGTTTGTCGAAGATTCAAGGTCATTTGAAGAACTCCATTGACCGACCTGCTGGACTACTGGATCTTGAGAGAACGCGCCGAGGTTTCCGCTTTTGCTCGAAACAACTGCGCTTTGGTGGGGTCGCGATAATCGGATTTGCCGCCGTTTTTGGTAGCGGGTTTGGTGGCGTCAACGGCGCCGGCTTCCGCGGCCGCCGTCACAGTGATTGCGCACATGACACAAACTGTACTGCTAAGGAGTTTCGTTGGATTTTTCATCGATGCTTCTCAGTCCTTTCGTATCACGTCACTCGATTTTGAATGATTGCGCAGCCTTCCGCAGCACTGGTAGATTGTCGGGCTTTACTCCCGGATCCAAGCCTTCGACCATGACAGTGCAGTTCTTGATCATGGCGATGTAAGTGAAGCCGTGTATGAGGTTCGGTCCAAGTATTGCTCTGCGCCCTTCGAAGGACGCCGTGCCGAACCGCGTGCCGCTTAGATTTGCAGTCGATGAATCCGACTTCTTGAAATCTTTGAACAGTTGCGGATACTCTCCTAGACTGGCATCGGCTAGTTTTGGCGGAGTGAACATGTAGGTGGCGATCAGCGGCGCAATGTTTCCACCCAGTGCGCTGGGATTTGAGAAATTCAGCCCCTCCGTCACCATGATCACAATTTGTGGTGGTGCCACCCCGGCGGGCGCCGGCGAAGACAGAGTCAGCAGTTCGTACTTTTTCTGCGTCTTCATTGTGCCCTTGACGCGTTTCAAAATGCCAAAGTTTGCCGGCACGACCATGCTGACGCGCTGGCCGCAAATGGTGGTCGTGGCTTCCTTGTAGTTCTTGTCGACCGCCGCAAAGACCACCGGCGAATACTGCGAACTGCCGCTCGCACCTGGTTTAGCGGCGTCTTCCGCACAGGCGCTCGAGCCGCCCATCTGGGCTAGCGCCAGAACTGTGATTGAGACAAGGACACGCGTCTTTAGAGTTGAAAACATGTTCTCTTCTCGCTTACCGAGGTGGCTATTTTAAACCAACCGGTCGCTCACTCAAAGTCGCTGATTTCGCAGCCTTATGCAACACTGCCATCTGGGTCGACTTAGCTTCCCACGTTATAGAAAGGGCACGTACTCGAAAGAGCCGGCGAGAATCGATTTGCTGTCGGCAGCCAACCACTTGTCGAGAATGGTGGCATACATCGACCGGAAGTCGATGACGTATTTCAAATCGCCGTTGTCCAAATTCGTCAGACTCGGCTGCTCGCCGTAAATCCCACCTCTGATATTCGTGCCCGCCACGAAGGCCGGCGCCGCGGTACCATGATCGGTGCCGCGTCCCCCATTCTCTGCCACCCGGCGCCCGAATTCGGAGAATGCCATCAACACAACATCATCGTCGACTTTGTGTGCCTTCAGATCTTCGTAGAACGCCGTAACTCCCTCGGACAATTGCTTCAACAATCCAGCTTGGGTGCGTAGTTGATTTGTATGCGTGTCGAATCCGTCAAGACTGACGGAAAACACAGGTGCATTCAGTCCGCCCGCGATCATTTGAGCAATGAATTTCAATCCGTTGCCAAATGAGCCCGTCGGATATTTGGCTGTGCTCTGATAGTTTTTGACCAGTCTTTGTAGATAATCGGAGGCGGCGTTGGCGTCAACACCCGCCTTGCGCAACAAGTCTGCATGCGGACGCTTTAAATCAAAGTCCGCGTAAATCTCGTTGAACGCTTGCACCTGCGCCTCACGATCTTGCTGATACATCGGATCGGTGCGGAATTTGAACTCCAGCGGATTATTGACCGAAGGCACGGTCACCTGATCGGCGAGCAACGACTTGGGCAATATAGGATCGACATTCACTGCCGGAAAGAGATTCTCACCGGCTCCACGCGCGCAACACGAATCTAAGTAGCGCCCCAGCCAGCCGGTGTTTTCAATGCGGTCTGGAAAACCGGTCTGCCAGATTTCGATGGAGCGGAAGTGGGAGCGATTTGGTGTTGGATATCCAACTCCCTGCACAATCGCCAGTTTGCCGGATTTATAAAGATCGGCGAAAGCAGTCATGTCGGGATGCAGCGCAGTTTTCCCATCCAGCGGCAATGCCTTATCCGCGGCAATGCCGATCACCGGACGCGCTTTGTAGTACGCACCATCGGTATAGGGAATCACGGTGTTCAAACCGTCATTGCCACCACCCATCTGCACAAGCACCAGTATCTTGGTCTTGCCCGACTGCCGTGGGGCAAAGTCAGCAGCCTTCGCGGCCAGCGACCAGATTGACGGCAACGTCAAAGAAACCCCGACAACACCTAGACCTTGTTTGAGAAACTTGCGCCGCGAGACTTCCTTCATGCCTGTCGTGTTCCTTTGAAACTCATGCCAATTGATAACTGGGAAGCGTCATGATCAAGTGTACGAGACCGCGCAGCTTGGCGTCCAATATTTTGTCGTTGGGCATCTGAGCGGCGCCCGCGGCATCTGCCGGCGGCGCGCCCTTGATGTCGCTGCCGACATATGCCTGCAGCCGCTCACGCGTGCTGCCTGGAACATCCCCATCAACCAGCAGTTGCAGAAAGTAATCGACCATCTGCGTGTTGGTGTGAATGCCCTGTTTCTTCAACAGTTCCGACGTAGCAACCGCCTGCTTCAGATCGGCAAACCGCTCGCTGGAGACGCGTGCCGCAAAATTGAAGCGCTCCATCATCGTATCCGTGGCTATCCACGCCTCGCCACCGTCCCAGCCTTTGACATTGGGCGGCTCAAACAAATTCTGCCCCATGCGCGCCATGCTGGTCGGCAGGTCGTGGTCCAGTTTCTTGATCTGCAAAGTCTTAAGTGTGCCCACCACTAATTCTGCGGGGCTCTTGATGTGCGCGTGATAAGCCTTCTTGGAGAGAAACTCAGGCGAAGTGAAAATGGCACGCAGCACCGGTCCGATGTTGTAATTGCTCGACGAATAAACTTTAGCGATGCGCGTCACGTACTCCTTGCTTGGGTCTTCGAAGACGAAAAATCTGATCAGCTTTCTGGTAAGAAACATTGCCGCAGCTGGCCGTGCCACCAGAATGCGCACCACGTCGTCGCCATTCAAGTTGCCTGTGACACCAAGCAGCGTCTTGGAACCATTGTCGTGCTGCTTGGAGTTGAAGAAGAAACCGCTGCTCTGCGTCTGCCAACCAGTGAACGCGCGCGCCGCCTCTTTGATGTCTTGCTCGGTGTAATTGCCGATGCCCAGCGTGAACAATTCCATGATCTCGCGAGCATAGTTCTCGTTGGGTTTGCCTTTGCGATTTTGTTGATTGTCCAGCCAGATGATCATGGCTGGGTCTTTGGAGACGTTGTATAAGAGCTCGTGAAAGCTGCCCATGCCATAAGAGCGAAACAGCATGTTCTGCAGATACATGGCATAGGGATGTCCGACTTTTCTGTTCGATGTGGCGAAGTGCCCGTGCCAGAAGAGAGTCATCTTCTCTTCGAGAGGGCGTTTCGTGAACATCATGCGGTAGAGCCACCAGCGCTTTAGATCACCCAGATTTGTGAAATCGAATTGCTGCTTTTCCTTGATCTGCGATTCCAGAACGTCGTTGCTGACACGCTCGGGATTGAGCAATTCGTCGAGCGTATCTTTGTAACCGAGCCCCTTGTAGTAATCAAACTCCTGCGGCGTGTGCCCGAAACCAGCCCTGCGCAGCAGGTGACGAATCCACATCGAATCGGAGTTTTGCGAATTCATACTTTCTCAGTTGGCTTCCACCGGTGCTATCGACATATTGGGCGGTGGTCCGACCACGCCCGACGGTTTGAACGAGCCCTGTTTACTCATGCCTGGTGGCATATTCGGTGCGTTCAATCCGGTCAGCATCTCGCCGTGCCGCATTTGATCGAGTTGCACGAGTTGCTGTTCGGTGAGCAGCGCTTTTACCTGGTCCCAACCTGATTGGCGCGCCGTCTGAATCTTCAGCACCAGATCTTTGCCGGGACCGTTTTCAATCTGATCGCGGAAATATTGTTCGCCGCTGATTTTCTCACCGGGCTTCGGGCGCATCTCCTTCAGTTCGTTTAGCCAGGGCTGAATTGTTTCTTTGGTGGCATTGTAGATTTTTTCGATGTCCTTCTTCTGCTCTGCTTTGAGCCCCGGAATCTGCTTCAGCTGCTGATAGTTGGGAAACTTGCTCGCTTGCGCATCAATCATTTCGCGAACGCGTCCGCGCGCATCGGTGGCGGTGCGAAATCCCGGTGCTACGTCACCGGCATTCTCCGGGTCGCTGAATATGTTGCAGCCCGAGTTGACCTTGTCGCAATTGTCGGTGGCTTGTTTCTTCGACGCTTGATTCTTCTGTGGCTGCTGCTTCGCTGCTCGTGTCTTCGATGCAGCAAAAAGCGCCGGCTGCGCCAGCGCCATTACCGCAATAACCAGCAAAACCTTTTTCATCGCTATTGACAAGAGTTGGGAAGAAACGACCTGGCTCCTTCCTGTAGATTATTCCAATTCTTGACAATACGCCAGTCGTTCCCCATATGAAATTCGCTTCCCTTTGGGTTACCGGGTTTTTTGGTATCTTTGCAACGGCGTTACGGCAAGAGCCGGCTGGAACCCTTAGGATTTCGTCCACCGAATGAAGCACCTCAACTTTCTCGATGGGCTGCGCGCCGTCTCCATTGTTATGGTGATGGGCTTTCACAGTATGGGACCCATCTCCGGTGCCATCGGCAACGGCTGGCTGGGTGTCGACGTTTTCTTTGTGATCAGCGGATTTCTGATCACCAGTCTGCTTCTGCGCGAGAAGGCGCAAAGCGGCACCGTCAACCTGCGCAACTTCTATGTTCGTCGATTTCTGCGTTTGATGCCGGCGTACTGGGCGTTTCTCATAGTGGCGCTGCTGGTCAATCCGCATCACAGCGCCAAGATGGTGCCCGCATTCATCACTTCAGCCTGCTACATGTCCGATTACGACCTGGCATTCAACTGGGGCAATATCCTGGGTAGCGGCATCGAAACCACCTGGTCGCTTTCAGTCGAAGAAAAGTTCTACTTTCTGTGGCCGGCGATCGTTCTTTTCCTGGGTTCGCGCTCGGGCATGGCGGCGGTCAGCGCAATTCTTGCCTGCGAGATTTTCAAAGGCTGGCTCTGCTACACGCACGCACCTTGCCTGCGTTTGATGGCAGCGTTCGACACTCATGTCGACGAGATTATGTTCGGGTGTCTGGCTGCGCAACTGATGAGCACGGCGAAAGCGCGCACGTTGCTGCGCACCGGACGCGGCGGTAATGCATGTGCATTTGCACTGGCGGCGGTGATGATCTGGATCTGCTACGCATCACCGCATCCTAAATACCTCACCGACCCGGCGCAGATGACCGTGTTTTTCTCGGTGGTGATGCCTGTGTTCTCGGCTGCTGCGGCGCTGCTCATTATGTTGTGCGCCGCCAATGAAAAACTGTGGCTGGCGCGTTTGTTATCAATTCGCCCGCTGGTCTGGATGGGTGTCTTGTCGTACAGCTTGTACCTGTGGCATCCACTGGTGATGAGCAACATCAGCTGGTGGGCGCATTCACATACCCGCAACCCGGTGAAAAACGAACTGATCACGTTCGCCGGCTGCCTTGCTGTCGCCGCGTTGTCGTATTACTTGATCGAAAAACCGTTCCTCAAGTTGAAGAAACGCTTTGAATTCCGCGCGGGCGCGGACGACACCGAATATGGTGCCGGGCGACCCGCCAAGGAGGCGAAGCTCTCCGCGCCGGTGCCCACCGCCTGCGTGTAAGTCCGACCGGGTAACGCGTACGAAGGTGTGGCCGCCGCGAATGGAGGGGCGTGCGTCAGTTTTGATGCAGCCAAGTCGATTTTTGCTTGCGCAACCCGGTTTTTTGAGCAGTCGGCACGCAGAATCGAGGGTTTCTGCGTCAAAACTGACGCAGACCACTGTCCGGGCTATTTGGTTTTGAAAGATTTGGACGGTACTGGATTCGAACCAGTGGCCCCCACTATGTCAAAGTGATGCGCTACCAACTGCGCCAACCGTCCAAGTCAGGGGATGTATTTTAACGTGACTCCCCAATCGCCACAACCCGCAAAGCGGGGAAAAATTGGAGGCGGCACCCAGATTCGAACTGGGGGATAGAGGTTTTGCAGACCTCTGCCTTACCACTTGGCTATGCCGCCAGGCATGCAGGGAGGAAATCCTAGATGCAGCCTGATTCGTTTGTCAAACGGACAATTGAGGGACAAATGTCAAAGACAAAAGAATAGGGCGTTCCGAGAACACCTGCCTCAAAGGTAGTTTACAAAAATCCCTGGCAACTCGCCACGATTTATTACGGTGACCGCTCCTTTGCCTTTAACCGTCGTCAGGCAGTGCCTCGACCCGCACGTCCAGATGCTTTTGGGCGTTGCCACGCCGAATATCCACTTTCAGCACCTGACCGACACTGACTCGCGCAACCGCCTCACTGACGTCGTCCGGGCGGCTAACCGCCATGCCGTCGATTTGTGTGATTACATCGCCGGGCAGCAAACCGGCATTGGACGCCGGTCCAAAAGGTCTGACCGTCGAGACCTGGACGCCCTTCGCCGCAGGAACCATGCCCATAGCGGCTGCCGCCGGTATTGATACCCACCACTTCGCCGCGCAGGTTGATGAGCGGTCCGCCGGAACTGCCCGGGTTCACTGAAGCATCGGTTTGGATGAATCGCACCGCGCCCGTCCGCGCGCCATATGCGGTATAGCCTTTGACTTCGCGCCCGATGCCGCTGATCAGCCCGAGCGTCACTGAGCTGTCCAGTCCAAGCTGATTGCCAATGGCAATTACCCACTCACCTTTGCGCAATTGATCGACATCGGCGAACTTCGCGGTCGGCAGCCCCGTTGCCTCTATCTTGACGGCGGCAAGGTCGTAAAACGAATCGCGATTGAGGATTTTGGCGGGGAAGGTGCGCTTGTCGTGCAGCGTCACGGTGATCTGCGCCTGACCATCGACCACATGCAAACTCGTGAGTATCACGCCGTCCGACCGCACGATGACGCCGGTGCCCGCCAGTTTGGTGTAGCTTTCATCGCCGGGCAAGTCGCCGAAGAAACGCTTGTGGCGCTGGATTTCCTCTGGTGTCTGCGGCTTTCTGGTGCCGGGATTGTTGCAGGCGATGTTGACTATGAAAGGTTCAGCGCCTTCGATGACGTCGGCGATTGTGTCGGGACCAAGGAATTGCATGCCCCAGCGCCCGCTGCCGCCGTTGCGCGCTGCGGGTGGCGCCGCTGCCGGTTGTTGTGGTGGCGCCGCCCCGGGTTGCGTTGCGGGTTGCACTGCTGGCGGCACGGATTGCGCTTCCGGCGTCACGGGTTGTGTGGACGTCGCGCCGTCAGCGGTGACGCCGGACGGTGCGGTTTCTTCCCCCGCGCAAAACCCGGGTGCTGCACACACTGACAAGAAGAGAAACGCCGCCAACACAGACGCAATGCGCACCAAAACGAAACCCTCGAATTCACAGTACAATTACACCGCAACAAGCCTCAATTCTAATACGTTGGTGATAATCAGGTGTTACGGTTTCATGTGGTAGTGACGGCAGCCCTGTGCGCATGCGCGGCGATGACGACGCTGAGCGCTTGCAATTCCAGCAAAGAAGTTTCTTTTCAATCGGGCGGCGTGAAACAAACTTTCGCCAGCGGGCACGAAGCCACAGACGAAGCGTTTCCGCTGCCCATGTATCCAGCCGCGCAACCCTCCGGCTCGGTGGGTTCGCAAGGTGACGCCAACGACAACAGCAAGTTTCTTATGCTGACGTCGCAAGATGCTGTTTCAAAGATTGGCGACTTTTACGAAGCCGAAATGAAAAAGGAAGGGTGGAACATCGTTTCGCTCAACACTTTGCCAAGCATGATCAACATCAGCGCTGAAAAAGACAACCTGGAAGGCAGCGTCATGGTCACTGGCGACGGCGAAAACACGACTATCAAACTGCAAGTCGGCAACAAGGTGGAAGGCGTGCCCAGCCCGTCTACGGCGCCGAACGCCACGGACCAGCTAAATCCGCCCACCGACTGATACGATATTCGATTGCGTGCTCGCGCACCGCTCGCCAACAAATAGGATGTATCGCAGTGGATGCAATCGGTGAGGTTCTTACATCGTCGATCGTCGGTTTTACCGGCGAATTCTGGAACGCCGACGACGGTAGCATGGTGCGCGCCAACTTGCAGATGCCGCGCTTCGGCAGTTTCGTGCGCGCCGAATCCAGCGACACCGGGCTGAACGTATTTGGTGTCGTCTACAACGTGGTTACCGGTCCGCAAGACAGCATGCACAAGCCCACGGCGCTGCGCATGTCGCGCGACGAATTGCGGCTGCAGCAGCCCCATATTTTTTCGCTCTTGCGCACTGAGGTCTATGCCACCATCGTCGGTTACGAGTTGGAAGGTCAATACCACAAGCGGCTGCCGCCGCACCCGCCTCTGGTGCATGACTTTCTCTTCAAGTGTCTTCCCGAAGAAGTGGTGGCGATCACCGAAGATTTCGATTTCGTGCGCTTCCTGACCGAGGTGCCGGTGGTGCCGATTGACGAATTAATCGCCTCTGCCGTGCAAGAGGCATACCAGGCGCGCAACCGCGACTACAAATTTCTCGTCACCGCCGGTCAAACCATCTCGCGCCTGATTCCCGGCGACTACGATCGGCTGGTTTCGGTGCTCCGCAAAATCCGCCCCACCGACTAGTCAGTCGTCTATAACTAATATGCATAAATCGAGGGGTCGTTTTATGCATAATACGCATAAAGCGGATTTACGCGACCGCCGAATCCTGGTCGCCGTACTTCAGGTACACCGCGACACCGATGCTCACGAGAATCAGCAATAGTGTGGAGACCGCGGAACCGAAAGCCCAGTCGCGCACCACGAGAAACTGGTTCTGGATGAGCGAGCCGATGTACATGTGCTTGGCACCGCCCATGAGGTCAGGCGTCACATAGTCGCCGAGGCTGGGCACGAAGGTCATGATTACACCGGCGACGATACCACGCGCCGAAAGCGGAATAATCACCCGCCACAACACTGTCCACCACCCGGCGCCCAGGTCGCGCGCGGCTTCTATATAGCGCTTGTCCAGTTTCTCCAGAGCGGCATACAAAGGAAGAATCATGAACGGCAGGTAGTTGTACACCATGCCCAGCAGCACTGCCCAATCCGTATACAGAATCACCGGCGGATTGGCGATGCCCAACATCTGCAGCGTGTGCGTCAAAAATCCGGTCGGGCGCAAAATCACAATCCACGCGTAGATGCGCAGCAAGAACGACGTCCACAAAGGTGCCGCGAGCAATGTCATGCAGAGATTCTGCCGCCGCGCCGGCACAATCAGCGCCAGCCACAAGGCAAGGGGAAACCCGATCAGTAGGCATGTGGTCGTCGTCGATAGCGCCAGCCCCAGCGACCGCCCCAATGTGTTGAGATACGGTCCTGTAACGAACCGCACATAGTTGTCAGGGTTGATGCTCAGGACGATGCGCCCGAGCGGGTCGCGTGTGCCGAGGCTGAAGACCAGGATGATCGCCATGGGCACCAGCATGAAGACCGCGAGCCAGATGCCCGTCGGCGCCAATAGCAGTCTGGATAAGGGAAACGGGCTGCGGCGCGAAACTGTTACTGCTGTGCTGGTCGTCATCTGCGGCTGTGCTGGTGGTGTTTTGCCTATGTTAGTAAATGCTGATCATTTACTCAATCGCGTATATCGAAGTGCTATTGTAGGCAATCTGGCACGCGTTCGTGTCGTTTGAAAACAGCGAGTTCGAGGGGTTTCCAATGGGACAAGTTATCGACAAGACTTACAACGGCCTCAAGGTTCCGCAAGGCGAAAAGATTTCCTTCGCCGATGGCAAACCCGTCACGCCGACTCATCCGATCATTCCGTTCATCGAAGGCGACGGCACCGGTCCGGACATTTGGAAAGCATCGCAACGTGTATTCGATGCCGCCGTCAAGAAAGCCTACGGCGACAAACGCAAAATCGTCTGGTTTGAAGTATTCGCCGGCGAGAAAGCCAAAGAACAACACGGCGATTGGCTGCCGCAAGACACCCTCGACGCCATCCGTGAATTCGGCGTTGCCATCAAAGGACCGCTCAGCACGCCAGTCGGCGGCGGCATCCGCAGCTTGAACGTCACCCTGCGTCAAGTATTCGATCTGTATTGCTGCGTACGTCCGGTTCGTTACTTCCAGGGCGTGCCATCGCCAGTAGTGGCACCGGAAAAACTCGATGTCGTCATCTTCCGTGAAAACACCGAAGACGTATATTCCGGCATCGAATACCCGGCAGAGTCCGAAGAAGCCCGCAAAGTGATCAGCTTGATCGAAGGCTTCGGCAAGAAGATCCGTCCGGACTCCGGCATCGGCATCAAGCCCATCTCCAAAACCGGTTCGCAACGTCTCGTGCGCCGCGCCATCGAGTACGCCATCGAGCACAAACGCAAGTCTGTGACCATGGTGCACAAAGGCAACATCCAGAAGTTCACCGAAGGCGCATTCAGAGACTGGGGCTATCAGTTGGCCGAAGCTGAATTCAGCCACGTCATCGTCACCGAAGAAAAACTGGCTGCCGAATACGACGGCAAGCTGCCGGAAGGCAAGATTTTGCTTAACGACAGAATCGCCGACTCGATGTTCCAGCAAGTGCTGACCCGTCCGGATGAGTACGCCGTCCTCGCGACGACCAACCTCAACGGCGACTACCTCTCCGATGCTTGCGCCGCGCAAGTCGGCGGATTGGGCATCGCCCCCGGTGCCAACATCGGCGACAGCTGCGCGGTGTTCGAAGCCACCCACGGCACCGCTCCGAAGTACGCCAACAAAGACGTCATCAACCCGGGTTCGGTAATTCTTTCCGGCGTCATGATGCTTGAGTACCTCGGCTGGACCGAAGCTCGCGACCTGATCGTCAACGCCTTCTCGAAGACCATCCAAGAGAAAGTGGTGACCTACGATCTCGAGCGCTTGATGAAGGGCGCAACCAAGGTGAAAACCAGCGAGTTCGCCAACAAGATCATCGAAATCATGGAATCAGCCAAGTAAGACCATTTGCATGAGAGGGGCGGCATTCGTGTCGCCCCTCTTTTAGTTAGAACGGACAGGCGGCGGAGGAGGAGCAATGTCGCAACATCAAGGACAGCGCGAGAAAGCGATTTATCTCAGGCAGTGGGTCGGCGAGAAGGTGCTTACGGTCACCGCCAACTCTTCCAATTACACAGGACGGCTGACGAACATCGTTTTCGATGGCTCGCGCCTGATGTACATTCTGCTTGACGATCAGGTCTGCCTCAATTTCGATCACATCGTCGAAATTCGCCTCGAGAAGTAGTGAGAATCATCTACCTGGGCACGCCGGAATTTGCGGTGCCGACTCTGGAGAAGCTGATCTCCTGGGACGGCGCCGAAGTCGTTGGTCTCGTCACGCAACCGGATCGACCGGCCGGGCGCGGCAACAAGGTGATACCACCGCCGACCAAGGTGGTGGCTGAGAAGCACGGCATCCCGGTCTTGCAACCGGAGAAATTATCTAAGTCACCGGATGTGGTGCAGTCCATGCGCGACATGCAGCCGGATGTGCTGGTGATGGTGGCATTCGGGCAGATTCTTAAGAAGGAAGTCTTGACGATGGCGCCGATGGGCGTCGTCAATCTGCATGGTTCGGTGCTGCCCGCGCTTCGCGGTGCGGCGCCGATCAACTGGTCGATTATCAATGGCGACAAGACTGCCGGCATCACGACGATGTTTTCGGAAGCCGGTGTCGACACCGGACCGATGTTGTTGAAGCACGAAGTCCAATTAGGTCAGGACACGACGGCGGAAGAACTGGCGCACGAGCTATCTATTATCGGCGCGGATCTGGTGCTGGAGACATTGAAACAACTGCAAGCCGGAACATTGCAAGGCACGCCGCAAGACGACAGTCTTGCCACGATGGCGCCGCGCCTGGATAAGGAACTCGGACGCATCGATTGGTCTCAGGCGGCGCGCAAGATACACAATCTGGTGCGTGGACTGGTGCCGTGGCCGGGGACGTTCACGACGTTTCGCGGCGATGTGCTGAAGATACATAAGACGGCGCGCGTTAACGCCAAGCGACCGCCTGGTGCTGCGGTGGGGGAGCTGTTTCAGGATGGTGGCAACATCTTCGTTGCCTGCGGACCCAATGCGGATGACGCGATTCAGTTGATTGAGGTGCAGCCGCCCAATAAGGCGCGCATGAGCGCCCGCGATTGGATGAACGGTGCCCACGTCACGGTCGGTGAGCGCCTCGGCGTTGACATCGCCAAACCGGTTAGCTAGATGAAAGGTGTAGCGGCACGACGAGTGGCGGTAGAGGTTCTGCTCAAAGTCGAGCAGGAGAATGCCTACGCCAATCTGGCTCTGAATGCTGCTTTCGAGAGGAAACATCAAATGTCGGAACGCGACCGGGCGTTCGCGACGTTTCTTGTGCAGGGTGTATTGCGCCATCGCGGCGAACTCGATGAGGCGATCCGCCCGTTTCTCAAAAGACCGATGGACAAACTGGCAGCATCCTTGAGAAACGTGCTGCGACTGGGTGTCTTCCAGTTGGTCCACGCGACCGACATACCACCATCCGCGGTGCTCAACACAAGCGCCGAGGTGGCAAAGTTAATGGGTCATGCAGGAAACGCCAGCGTCACCACCGCCGTCCTGCGAAACTTCTTGCGCCAGCTGGAAGAGCAGCGGGCCGTATCCGGCGACGCGGACGCATCCGGCCGGGGAGCGCACCAGTCGGGCAGCGATGCATTGCCCGCCGGCGACGCCGCCGCTTTCGACAGCGAGAAACTGGCGGAGCGCTACGGCGTCAGCCACTGGCTGGTGGACAAGTGGAAGACCACGTTCGGCGCTGAAGAGTGCATGAAACTTCTGGCTTATTCGCAGAGTGTGCCACCACTGACGCTGCGCGTTTGTACGGGCAGCATCACCGCCGAAGGCTTGAGCGAAATTCTGGAACGCAAAGGTGTGAAGGTGCGGCGCGGGCATCTCGTTCCCGATTGTCTGGTGGTCGAGGATCGCAAGGCGGTGCGCGGACCAATTGAGAAACTGCCAGGTTTCAACGAAGGCTTGTTCGTTGTCCAGGATGAGGCGGCGGCATTCGTTTCCGAAGTAGTGGATGCGAAACCAGGCGAGACCATCGTCGACCTGTGCGCCGCTCCGGGCGGCAAAACTGTACACCTGGCCGAAAAAATGGAGAACAAAGGGCGCGTGATTGCGGTCGACGTGCACGCCAACCGCCTCAACCTTTTGAAGGAAACGCGCAACCGGCTGGGGCTCACCAACATCGAAATCAAGATCGCCGACGGCGTTGAATTTATGCCTGACCGAGAGGCGAATAAAGTTTTGCTCGATGCACCGTGCACTGGCACCGGTGTCATCAACCGTCGCACCGACTTGCGATTTAAGCGCGAGGCGCCCCATCTCAGCGATCTGGTCGAACTGCAGCGCAAGCTGCTTGCGCAGTCCGCCAAGATGATTGCGCCGGGCGGCGAGCTTGTCTACTCGACGTGTTCGATCGAACCCGAGGAAAACGAGCAGAACATCGCCTGGTTCCTTGAACAGCACCCCGAATTCCAACTGGATGACATACGCAGCTATGTCCCCGCTGACCTGCAGACTGAATGGTTCACCGATACCACCAATCACGGTGCCATTCAGCTTATGCCTACGCGCCACGGCGTTTCAGGCTTCTACGTCGCCAAACTGAAAAAGGCTCCCGCATTAACAGAAGATTGAGCCCACCGCTCCACCCTCCTAAATCGGGTATGACTGTAGTAGGCCTTATCGGCTACTCTTTTGGAGGCTCCCTCGCGGAGTAAAAACTATGGGAATCGGATTGGAACTAGTACACCTCTTTTGGGCGCTCGGCTTCATTATGTTGGCGCTGATGGCGTCGGCGCTGAAGTTCGTCAATGAATACGACCGGCTTGTCGTGTTCCGATTCGGTCGCGTTACCGGAGTCAAGGGACCTGGACCAGTATTCATCATTCCGCTCATCGAGCGATACAAGAAAGTCGACATGCGCATGGTGACAATGTCGATTCCCATGCAAGAAACGATCACGAAGGACAACGTTTCCGCGAAGACGGCTGCTGTCTGTTTCTTCCAGGTCGTTGATCCATATAAAGTGATCACCAAAATCGAAGACCCGTACAATGCCACCAACCAGATAGCGCAAACCACATTGCGCAGCGTCATCGGTCAACACGAACTCGATGAGTTGCTCTCCGAGCGCGATCTGATCAACGCCAAGTTGCAAGCCATGATCGACCGGCAGACTGAAGACTGGGGCATCAAAGTCAACGCCGTCGAAGTGAAGGACGTGGAAATTCCCGAGATGATGCAGCGCGCCATGGCACGTCAGGCGGAAGCCGAACGCGAACGCCGCGCCAAAGTTGTTGCCGCCGACGGTGAATTGCAGGCCGCCGAGAAACTCGCTCAAGCCGCCGCCAAGATTGGCAGCGAGCCGGGAGCGATGCAGTTGCGGCAGTTGCAAACCATGGTGGAAGTCTCCGCCGAAAAGAACAGCACACTTATCTTCCCGGTGCCCATCGAACTGCTCGCATTTGCAGATAAGTTCACAGGCAACAGAGCCAGTGCGGCGCTGACACCAAAGCTGGTGACCGAGCCATCGTCGAATGCGAACTCAGACGGCGATACCATTAACCTTAAAGAGACCAAAAAAGAGAAAGCCTAGCTAGGGACCTTCTGGCGCGACGACGTCTGTGCTTGTGTGCGGTTCGATTCAAAGCCTTCGACACGCCATGAGTTTCCGCGAAGTCCAGACTGCCGAATTTCGCGCATACTCTTTAGGCATCATCGGGTCGGCTATGTTTGTTATGCCGCATATGAGCCTATTGCTCATTGTCTCACGCAGCCCAAATTTGAGACAGGTGTCCGCCGTGGCGGACAGTTTATGGTTAGCTGACCGCCACGGCGGCCGGCTAAGTCATTATTCGGCCGCCACGGCGGTCAAACTGAAGCGCATTGGCCGCCGCGGCGGTCATCTCTGCGATTCTGTGGCCGCCATGGCGGTCACGAAATAGGGCGCGCCTGGTTTGGTTCGCGTTTCGACCTAGTTATTATGGCGCCGTTTTGGGAGTGAGACCCTTTGGCGTGATGGCGGTGAGTTCTTCGTCGGACGCAGTTTGTGTACCGCCACTGAGCGATGTCCCGGATGGAGTATTCGGCGACGGCTTCAGCTTCGACGTGGCGATGTCGTAGCTCTTCTCGTGATAACTCACGTAAGCCGGATTGATCTTCTTATACTGATCGATCCACTCTTCGTAGGTGGGGGGCAGTTCCTTGTACCAGTACGCATTCCACGAGGGATAGCCCATCTTCTCAGCGTGTTGTTTCCACCTCGTTTCGTAAAACGCATTCATTTCCTTGAGCGCGCTGTACTCCAATTTGGTGGCACGCGACAAGTATTCGTCCTTGGTCAACTTGCCTTGCGCGGCCAACTTCCAGGTTTCTTCAAAGTCTGTGTCGTTGCGGCTGTTGAAAAATTCGTAGATGACGCCGGACCACATTTGCTCGGGCGCGGCCGCCAAGCCATCAGAGCGCGTCTTCTGCACGCAAATCCAACCGCTGTTTTTGTTGAGGTCGTAATTGTGGAACGCGCCAAATTGCTGCACCCCACTTTTCTTGGAGGTCTTGTTCTTCCACTTATAGCGCCGCGCTCCACCGTTGCCCGCAAACTGTTGAGCCGACCACAGCCAAACATCGTCACCTTTCGCGACCAGTTCCCGCATCGCCTTGCGGTCCGCAAGCATGCGCTTCAGCTGTTTCTCGCCAAATTTAAGGTCGGCTTTGGAAATCTGCGGCTCGGAATTCTCGGCAACCGCAGTTTCATGCCCGCTCACCAGGAATGAGCAGGTGAGAACAGCTAACACAAGAAATGGCTGAGGTGTGCGAAGCACGAAACACCGAGTCGAGTCAGTCTCACTATAATCTAACACCTTCACCAGTGAGATGCGCGACCACCGAGCGGTGAGGCATTATTTGTCGCCGTTGATGAATAGTTTGTCGATCGCTGGTCCTGCTGTGTTTTTGTAGTAGTCCTTCACTCCACCTTCGATTAGCTTGTCGACAATGGGTTTGGAGACCGTTTTGCCCAGGGCGAGACCACCCGAGCCGGCGCCGACTATGCCACGCAACCCGCTTTTGCGAGCGGCGAGCATCGCTATCCCCGTGACAGTTAGCGTGATGCCCGCCACATAGGGCGCGTCTTCGCGGGACAACTCATAATCCGTGTAAGTGTCTTTGAGTGAGGACTTTTTGGCACTGTGATCCTTTTGGTTGGCCACAATCAGATCGGCGAGGAGATTCAAGTCATGGCTACTGAGCTTGTCACCAGTTTTTGAGCCGGCAGCGGAGATGTCTCTGATGGTGTCGAAGTTCTGCCAGATGTACTTCGCGGCTTCGAGCACGCCGGGTTCGAGCGATTTGGGATATCTGATCATTTGCTCCAGCGAGTCGCGGGTGACATCACCTTTTCTGCTTTCTACCAATCTCACTGCAGCCGACATCGGGATGGGAACCCGCTCGTTGATTACCACCGGTCCCTCGAACGCTGGTGTCTCCGGATCAATGGTGGGCAGCTGTTTTATGACCGAGCCGTCCCGAACGACGGGAGGCGCTGGGATATAGGGATAATCAATCGCGGGGGAAGAACCGCTGGTGGTGGGCATCTCACCAAGTCCTTTTTTGCCACCACTCAAAATTGATGTGGCACTGCCACCTTGCTGCATCATCTCGTTGAAGAGATCAAGCCACGTCACAGACCCTGGATTTGTGTTAGTTGGCTTATCGTTGCCGTTGCCGCCATCTCCGTCGCCGCCATCTCCGTCGCCGCCATCTCCGTCTCCGTTTTGAGGACTTCCATCAGCGAAAACGCGGTCATTCACCAGGGCAGATGAAGCATCCAATGCCATATTCAACGCTCCTGCTACGCCAGTAGCGGTCGCAACAAGCCTGCCAAATTTCGCCGACAGGGGCTTGCCGTTGGATTGGTATGCGGGGAATACATGTGTCTATCCGCCGCCGCATATTTCTGGACAACTTGTTTTCTCGAGACCCCTAGCCCTGGGCAGGGGGCAGTGTTTTGAGGTAATCGGGCAGGGGCGTGTCTTTCGGACGGTTGGCTATCCAGACGCAGGCTTCCACACAGGCTTCGTGCAACTCAGTGTGGGGCTCGTCGCTGACCAGTGCTTCGTAGATTAATCGATAGGGCGCAATGTTCTCCCCGTACCACAGGTAGACCTTCGGTTCGTCGTCGTCGCCGAAGTTGATCAGCAGGCGGTCCAGGTCTTGCGGCGGCACCGCATCGAATCCGCGCAGCGCCTCGCCGACGGAATCGGCTCCGTGCGGCACATCAAATCCGGCGCGCCACTTGGCGCCGGCACCGAATGCGCCACCATGCTTGAAGGCGCGACCGCGGCAGATCAGCAAAGAGTGCGGTGTGCGCTTGTAGGCCAGCCAGCCGGTCCAGTCTTTGGGAACCAGGTCGCCAAGCCGAGCTTCGAAGGACTGTTCAAGAAACTCCAGTAGCGCCAGGCATTCGATGGGAAACGTTGCCATGCCGCGTTCGCTGTTTGCCTTTGCCTTCAGCTCGGCTTCCAATTCAATGAGTCTGTTGTGGAGCATTTCCGGGGATGAGTTCTGGGAGGTGTGGAGCCGCGAATGTGATAGCGAGAATAATCAGTATGACACCGAATGTAATGCGCAGGTGGTCGTCTTTTGACTTCGTGGAGAAGTGACTGCCGATTTTGGCGCCCGGCACGGAGCCCACCAAGAGAGCCAGCGCCAGCGGCAAATCGACGTGACCGTAGCAGGCGTGAATTATGGCGCCAGGCAGGGCGACGGCTCCTACCACCAACAAGGATGTGCCGAAGGCAACCTTGATTGGTGTGTGGAACAGATAGCAATAGAGTGGTATCAAAATAAATCCACCGCCGATGCCGAGGAAACCGGACAGAAACCCTGCAATACCACCGATGATGGTGGCGTGCACCACGTGCGAACGCGTGAACTCGGCGGGGTCGGGTTCTGACCCGGCAGTCCCTTCATCTGGGTCGGGAGCGGCGGCACGACGCAGACGCAAGCCAATGCCGGTGGCGAAGTCGATGCCGACGGTGATCATCAAAAACGCCAGGCAGAAAATCACCACGGTGCCGCTGATGTCACGTTCCAGATAAGAGCTGAGAACTGTGCACACAACCGCGGGCAAGCCGGAGGCTATCGCAAGTTTCTTCGAAAAAAGTTTCTTCTTGCTGTATGTAATCGCGCCCGACACCGCCGTCGGTATGATCATGCTCAGGGTTGTTCCGACCGCCACGTGCGGCTCGGCGCCGATCACCATAATCAAAAGTGGCGTCGACAGAACTCCGCCTCCGACGCCGAAGGCTCCGGAGAAAGCTCCTGCTGCCAGTCCGAGTGGCAACGCCTTGAGGAGGGTGATGTAGTCAGGCACCGGGTTCATCAAACGCAATCTGCCGCAGCCGGCGGATTTTAACATGATTGATAGTTAATTCCCGGACGCTACAATAGCTGTGGAAAGGCTCCATTACCACCGACAATTACGCCATGAGCGATCCACCATTTGGCGCAAATCCTGAAAAACGCGATCCCGTCGAGAAGAAGGCGGAGTCCGAGCAATCGGCTAAAGATGGCGTACCGGCTGAACTCAGGCAACTTGCCAATCAGAAACTCAAAGAAGAAAAAGGACTGGGCAAGGTCGACCCTAACATCGACAAGGCGCTAGGAAAGCTCGATCTGGAGTTTTCTACGCGCGCCAATACGCAGTTTACGCTGCCCTTTGGGCAGAGCCGGCCCTTCCAATTGCAGATGCGCAAATCGGAGTTCACGAAAGTCGATGAGAAGCCACTCGGCGACTTTAAATCGCAGGTGGACAATTTTTTAAAGGTAACAAAAACAACAGATGACGAGAAACGGTCCAACGCCGCAAACACTGAACTGAACCGGACTCGCGACAATCTGGCCAACGCAACGACGACCGAGGATGCGGTCTCGAATGTGCTGCAGTTAGCAAGTCTATATAGCCACCTGCGTTATATTGAAGAAGCCAAACAGGCAATTAATCTGGCGTTGGGACTCGATCCCAATAACCTGCACGGGAAACAACTGTTCAAGGAATTGGAGCGCATGCATCCAGCAGATATCGGAGCGGCAGCTGCTGCTATATCGGAACAAACCCTGACCAAAGCAAATTTGCGCAAGCGCATTGCCAATTTGTCCGGCGGGCGAGTGATCGTCCTCGGCGACTTGCTGATCGACGAGTTGTTGGAGGGCTCTCCGGAGCGCATCTCGCGTGAAGCGCCGGTGCTTATCCTCGAACACGTCGACACGCAGCTCATACCTGGTGGCGCCGCCAATACCGCCAACAATGTCGCCGCCCTCGGTGGCACATGTCATGCCATCGGCGTCTGCGGCAAAGACGAATATGCAATCAAGATGCAGAAGCTATTTGATGCGCAGCGCATCAAACATTCGCTGGTCGAAGATCCGACCCGACCGACGACCGTGAAAACGCGCATCCTGTCTAAGTCGCATTCGTTCCGCCAGCAGTTGCTCAGACTCGACCGCATCTCGCACAAACCAATTTCCGCGATCATCGAAGATTTGTTGGTCGACAGATTGAGAGCGGTCGCCGCCGATTATTCCGCGGTCATCCTCTCCGACTACAAAGGCGGCGTCATGACCGACGGCTTGATTCGTGCCTGCCGCCGCGTGGCTGCCGAGACGAACCTGAAAGTGATTGTCGACGCACAAGGTGATTTCGCGCGTTTTCAGGACGTGACGCTTCTGACGCCTAACCAGCCTGACTGCGAGGGCGCACTCGGTTTTGCCATCGACTCTAAAGAAACACTCTCCAACGCCGGGCAGCAACTGCTCATGATGACCGGCGCACAAGCGCTTTTGATCACACGCGGCGGTGCCGGTATGGTGCTGTTCCAACAAGGCCAACCAATGGTCGAGTTGCCTGCTTTCAACAAGAGTGAAGTCTTCGATGTTACTGGTGCTGGAGACACGGTGGTTGCCACCATGGCGCTGGCGCTCGTAACCGGCTCCAACTTTGTGGAAGCGATGGCTTTAGGGAATCTCGCCGCCGGAATTGTCGTGAAAAAACCAGGTACTGCCGTCACATCACAAGCAGAGATGCTGGAAATCCTCGACTTGCTGAAAATTCAAGACTGAACTCGAATCTTCGAGCACGCAAGAAGGTCTATATAATTCGCGCGTAGGATGGATGGAAGGTCGTTTTCGGTCGCTCATTCAGCCGAGCGGTGGACATGGACATGGTCCGGACTTTGGCTTGATTACGCGGTGAGCGCTTTCTGTGCCAGTTGGCGGATTTTTTCAGCTTCAGTGGTCGCTTTGCCGCTCCAGTTGGCCATCCCTGACAGATGTCCACCCATGTCGTCGGCGGCTTTGAGCAAATCTTCGGTGCTCATGCTGGCATAAGCAGCGCGCCAGTAATTTTCGTCGATGTCAGCCGGGGTCATGGCTGTCTTCCAGTTGAACTCATAGTTCGCACCAGCAGCAGCTCCGCCGGTCATTTCTTTTCCAACTTCTTCGTGGAACGCTTCGAGGTGAGCACTCTTGCCGCTCTTTGCGCCTTCAACGATAACTTGGCCGTCACTACTCATTTTTCAGTGTCCTCTTGGTCTACCAGTGGTCGTGGTTATGTCTACCCGCAACCCTGAAATATTTGGACAGAGGTACTACGTAGTTTCCCCCCAACCAAATGGCGATCAGATATGCGTCAGATGCCCGAAACCCGCGCCCATTCCGAAAACTTGCTAGAATGAGCCCCGAAAAGATTTGCGAGGTAGACACGTGACCAACGGCGATATAAAGGTATTCGGGCGCTTTAACGCACTGGATTTTGCCATCGTGCTGGCAGCAGCCGTGGCGCTTGCCGGGTTTGGGCTGGCGAAAGCCGGACACGCCGGCGTCAACAGCGCCATTCAGGGCACGAAGCGAATCAATATAGACATCTATTTCTCGGGGTTCAAAACTCTGGACACCGGCCTTTTCAAGGTCGGCGAGAAGAGTTCTCTGACGATAAGAAACCAACCCGTCAAGCCACCCATGGACATCACCGCCGTCCGCCACACGCAAAAACAAGTGGCGTTTTTGGCGCCCAACGGCAAAGATGCCGTCTCCATGGACGATCCAGCCAACCCGCTGGCTCACGACTTTGTCGTGACTGTGGCTGACGATGCGGACGTGACCGAAGACGGGTATGTAGTGCGCGGCAACAAGCTGAAAGTCGGCAATCAGGTAGAGCTCGAAGGCTTCAAGTACCGCACCCAGGGCGTCGTCGTGGATATCTATCCGCAAGATGAGCGCCCCGCCGGGTCAGCGCCTGCCTTCGGTAGCAAAAATGCTTCCAGCAGTGCGCCGGAACCGGCTGCCACTGCGCCGGCTGCAGGCGGAAAGACCGCTGCCGGCAGCAAACCTAAGCCGGAAGCCACCCGTTAATGACCGCTTCAATTATCAAACAAGTGCACGATCGGCTGATGCCGGTTCTGGCGCTCGATGCAGCCGATAGCCGCTGGGAGCGCACAGTCCATCGGTCTCTCCTGGCGTCGATCTGGTTCAAACTGCGAGAAACGCTTTCAGCGAAGCTGGCCAGCTGGGAAAAATTCGGTTCGCTCTGCCAGATGCTCAGCTATCTGGCTGTGGCTTTGCTGTTTGCGATCATCGCCGCACCGCAATTCGCCAGCGACAAAGAGATATTGGCTGTCCTCGTCATGGGTGCCTTCGGTCTGCGCGTGCTCGGTGCCATCTGCGCCGGGCGCGAAACCTACATACCATCGGCCGTAGACATGGTCGTGCTCGCTTTTCTGGGTGCCAACATCATTGCTACAGGCGCATCGCACTACCTGGCTGACAGCATCAAAGGTCTCGCCAAGCTTATCGTCTACATTTGCGCGTATTTCCTTTTCGTCGGCATCCTGCAGCACAACACGAAGCAACGCACCCTAATGGTCTGGACGGCGTTGATCGCAGGCGGCACACTGGTCGCTCTCTACGGGCTCTATCAATTTAAGATCGGCGTGGCGCCGCTGGCGACCTGGGAAGACCCGAGCGTCGAAGACCAGGTGACGCGCATTTATTCCACTCTCAACAATCCCAACTTGCTGGCGGGTTACTTGTTGCCTCTGGTGCCGGTATCGTTCGGACTGGCGATGGCTTCGGCTTGCGCGCAGGGACGGAAGCGTTTGCTCGCTGTGCCGTTTCTTGGAACCACTGCCATCCTCGCCGTTGCTACGGTACTGACCGGCAGCCGAGGTGGCTATTTTGGACTGGCTGGTGTGGCGCTTGTGCTGGGCATCGTCAGCATCATGTGGGTGTGGCGCGCCTATCCGAAATTACGTCCTGTGGTAGTCGCCGCTGCAATTCTCGTGCCGATTGCTGCCGTCGTGGTTATCTATCTCATCCCGTCGGTCCACCACCGCATCGACTCGATGTTTGCCGGACGCGAGCATTCATCCAACTCATATCGCTTCAATGTCTGGATTTCGTCCTGGCAGATGTTTCTCGATAACTGGTGGTTCGGCATCGGTCCCGGTAATTCCACGTTCCGCCTTGCCTACGGGCTGTACATGCGCTCAGGCTTCGATGCCCTGGGTACGTACTGCGTGCCGCTGGAAGTGGCGGTGGAAGCCGGCATAATTGGTCTAGCGACGTTCGGGTGGTTGCTGATTACGGTGATGGCGCGCGCGCACCGGTGCTTCTGGTCAGATGCCGATCCGCAGATGCGTTGGCTGGCAGCCGGTGCCGCGGCGGCAATCACAGGCATGATGATGCATGGTCTTGTCGACACGGTCTTTTATCGGCCGCAGGTGCAATTTATCTTCTGGCTGATGGTGGCATCGGTGGTGGCGCTCTCCGTCTGGATGAAAAACTCATCCGTAGCGGACAGCTCATCCGTTTCTTAGACACTCATTAATTTGCTTGAGCCTCAAACCCGCCGCCATGGCTGAGTTCAGGCGTTACATGTTCGTAGTATTTGCAACCAGACTAGTGTCGCAGATGGTGCCAAGGGCTAAGATAATTTCTTGTACTGAGCGCTGGTGATTGGCAGCTTGCTGCCAAGTGGTGGTAAAGGCGATTAGAAGACTAGGGTAAATCCCAGTGTCGTTACTCTGCTCAGGAGATATCGTCGTTTTAGAAGCCGTCGGTCCATTATGGGCCGAGTGAAAGATTAACCAACTTCCCGATGGCTTCTAAATGGAAACACAAATCGGACCTTGCGGTACCCTCGCACGCTGCGCGCGAGGGTATTGTTCTTTTTAGGCTTTGTCGAGAAACGCGACTACGCGCGCCGGCGCCGCGCCGCAGCCGACGAGCAGCATCGGGAAGAAACTTACCTTGAACCCGTGTCCCGGCAATTTGTCCAGGTTGACCAGTTGCTGCACGACAAATACCTCGACGTCGCGATAGGCGTAGTGCGCCTCCCAAATAAAACGCTTGTCGCCGGACTTCAGAAAATCCTGAATCATCGCCAGAAATGGGCGGTCCCAGCCCAAAGCATCGGTACCCACAATTTTGGCGCCGCGTTCGGCTAGCCAGAGCGACGAATCACGCATCATGCCGGGATACTGGTACCGCGCCAGATCGGTGAGTTCGTACTTGTCATGGTCGGTGCGAATCAAAACCGCATCGCCTGATTTGATTTGCCGCCCGCATTTTTTCTCGGCTTCCTGCAAATCTTCGATAGTGATGGGAGAGCTCGTACCGCGTTTGTGAGAAACGTCGAGGACGACGGCATCTACATCGATTAACTCTTCCAGTGCAATCTGATCTATCGTGCGCGCCGGTCTGCCTTCGCACGTCGAGCCGTAATGCCAGGGCGCGTCGACGTGGGTTCCGAGGTGACTGGAAATGGACAGGTCTTCTTCACTCCAGCCTTCGGATTCCGGTAAATCTTCAGGCTTGCAGCTGAAGATCGCGCACATGATCTGGGCGCCGCGTTTGTGGTCGATGAAATCAATGTCGGGCACAACAATTCGCAGAAGCGGTTTGATGGCAGCCGGAAATGATGCCTTGTCAACGGCTTTCAACGGACGAGTCAAATCAACTAATTTAGACACGGTTTCCTCATCATCTTCTTCGACTGGCTCTGCGCGTTAGTTTGACGAAGTTTGGAGACGTCGTTATTAATTCAAGTTGCACGCGGTAACATAAGCGTAGCCCAGGAGCGTTTATGCCGAAACTGTTCACCGTCACCGAAGCGCGCGAGCTGCTGCCCGAGTTGAGACGTCTGCTCGCAGAAGCTAACAGCGAACTAATGGAATTGGCCGACGTAGTTCGCAGCGCCAATGAGCGATACCTGGCTGCCGAAGAAAAGATGGATCAAGAGGGAAGCCCATCAGGAGCGGCTGGGGACGTGGAGAATTTGCGCGCGTGTCGTGCAGAATTTCAGAACGCAATTGAAGAATTGTCTCGAACGCAGAAAGATTACCTGCGCTGCCTCAACAAATGGGTCGATGAGATCTCGGCAAAGGGCGTGCTGCTGCGTGATTTGCAGGAGGGTCTGCTGGACTTTCCGGCGTCACAAAATGGCTTCGACTATTTCCTGTGTTGGAAAGTCGGAGAAAGTGACATCGATCACTGGCATCCAACTGATGAGGGTTTCTCAGGACGTAAGCCACTGGTCACGCTCGACGACTATTGCTGAGTTTGTATAACTTGACAACATCTTTTGTATGCTGTTTTGAGGCTTATCATAGGCCCCAGTGTATAATTTTTTCTGCGGACGTAACGCTACGCGCAGCGGCTGAGTTGTTAGGCTGTCTGCGAGCGCTGGCGACCCGGGCAAGTTTCTTGCACGACCGCCTGGATGATTTCCATCAGTCCGCCCAGACCCTGACGTTCTTTCGCAGACACAATTACCGGATTGGGCAATTGACTGGATAGCCACATCAGATCTTCGTGGCGCGCTTTGTCCGCCTTGTTCAACACGGTGATCATCGGCTTGTCGATGGCATGCAGTTCGCTCAAGATGTCGTGCACGCTGACGATGTGTTCCATGACGCCCGGATGCGAAGCATCCACTACGTGCAGTATCACATCAGCCAGAGTTACTTCTTCAAGCGTGGCGCCGAAGGCGTTCACCAGATCTGGCGGCAGTTTCTTGATGAATCCGACTGTGTCGGTGAGCAGCACCGGACTGTTGTCCGGAAGAACCGTGCGCCGCGTCGCCGGATCCAGTGTCGCGAACAGCTTGTCTTCGACCAGCGCTTCCGATTTCGTCAGCGCGTTGAGCAAAGTGGATTTGCCGGAGTTAGTGTAGCCGGTTAGTGCCACCACGGGCAGGCTCTCGAAAATGCGTTTGCGGCGCTGCGTATCGCGATAACTGCGAATGCGTTCGGTCTCGCGCTCCAGGTGATTGATGCGATCGCGAATGCGACGGCGGTCGACTTCCAACTTGGTTTCGCCAGGACCCCTGGTCCCGATGCCGCCGCCCAGTCTGGACAGAGCATGTCCTTTACCCATCAGACGCGGATACAAATACTTGAGTTGCGCCAGTTCGACCTGCAGTTTTCCTTCTTTTGTATTGGCGCGTTGCGCGAATATATCCAGAATCAACTCAGTGCGATCCAAGACTTTAACGCCGACGATATCTTCGAGGTTTCTTTGCTGATTGGCGCTGAGATCATTGTTGACGATCACCATATTGGCGCCGAATTCCTGCACCAGGAGCGCCAGCTCTTGCACCTTGCCCGAACCGAAATATTGACGCGGGTCTGGTTGCAAACGTGCCTGAGTCATACGTCCGCAGACGGTGGCGCCGGCGGTGCGCGCTAGTTGTGTCAGTTCGTCCAGATCATCTTCGATCTGCCACGCATCCGATCCTTCTGTTATCAGCGCTGCCAGGATGGTGCGTTCTTCGCCTTCTTTGACAGGCAGGCGCGGTGAGACGCGGCGGAACTCGTCTTCGAGGGCCGCGATCAGCTTGGCGAAATCTTCGTTTTGCGATTTGCGGGCAGTGGTTGCATCCAGCAATTTCCAAAGATTGCCTTCGCTGTCGCGCGACGGCAGAAGGTGAGCGAATTGAACGCGGTCGGCAAAATCAATTTGATCGCCTTTGCTCTTACTGAAAGTGCCGTTTTGATCAACTTCGATAAATGCCAGTACGTCCAGGCGATTGCGCAGCAGGCACTGCAAATCTTCTTTGGACGGCGTGTTGCGCCCGCCGCTAGTTTTGCCGGCGAGATGCGTATAGATGATGCGGTGACCGCAAAGGCGGCCGGGTCCGACGCGCACGCCCTTCAATTCGGGAACGTTCACATCCTTAGGTTGGCCGACTGTGACGTTGACCACTTGCCCCCGGCGGTTGGCGACGACGCACACGGGAGAGCCTATCTCATGAGATATCTCAGCCAGCGTTTCAGCCAGGTCGAGCGTTAATACTTTGTCTTCGGGAATTCGCTGTTGCAGCAGACGATTGAGCTTTTGAATCTCGGACTTCTTGAGACCTTTAGTTTTCGATAAATCGACTTTTCCGTGCAATCAGAATTCCTCTAGTTAGTAATGAAACGGGAGTGTGTCTGTATACCGGATCATACTCCTTGGACGCGCAAGCAGCCTGGAATTTAATGATCGCGCTGGCGAACTCGTCCTCGGGCTGTAGATCTTCAGACGCAAAGAGCTGAAGAAGGTGCCCGGCACAGCTTTATTGCAAACGCTGCGCCGTGTAGACCATGTCTTCGATGACCAGGCGATGCTCCACTCCGAAAGGAATCTGGCGGAAGCAAATGATGGTGTCTCCGGTACTCGAATCGATAAGCTGATCGTCTCCTACTCGCAATGCGAAGATCATATTGTTCGATAGCTGAACGCGCATCAAACCTGTGCGCTCGTCGCGTTCAGTATTAGTGATGTGGGCGAAACCACCAACCGTAAATCCGACCAACCTTTTCATACCGTCGGCAAGAGTGCCGCCGCCATCGAGGGCGCCGCTCGGTTGCCAGGCTGACAACAGGAAAATCGCCGGCACGAGCACCCAAAGCAGAAGTTTCGTTTTCATGACGTCGCTCACCTTTCCGTTTCGTTTCCTGACACCTGTTATTCCCAGGTCAGGCATATAGGGTGGCGGTGACACCACAATTTTTTGGAGTCAAAAAAGGGCGTTGTCGCCACGGGGGACTCCCGGAAGAAAAGACGCTGAGCCTATAGACAGATCAGCAGGAGGCGGAGAGTTGGTGACGGAGCAGAGCGCGCCCTCCCGATTCGCCACATGATTTGGGCGACGGAATCAGTTTGCCCGGGTTGAGTAATTGCTGCGCGTTGAATGCGTCGCGCACCCAGTTCATCGAAGCCAGTGTCGGCTCGTCGAAAGCGATGGACATCTCGAGCAACTTTTCGATGCCGATGCCGTGTTCGCCGGAGAGGGTGCCGCCCAGTTCCACGCACATCTCGAGGATTTCTTTGGCGCCCAGTAGGACGCGGCGCACTTCATCTTCGTTGTCCCGGTTGTACAAAAGGCAAGGGTGCAAATTGCCGTCGCCGGCATGATAGACGTTGGCGATGACGATTTTGTACTTGTCACTCGTCTTCTGAATGCGTTCGATTGCTTCGCGCAGACGCGAACGCGGAATCACGCCGTCCAGCACGTAGCCGTGCGGCGCCAGGCGCCCCATGGCGCCGAATGAGGTTTTTCGCGCCTTCCAGATTTGCGCGCGTTCTTTTTCGTCTTTGGCCCAGGTTATCGAAATGCACTGATTGGCTTGTGCGCACTTTTCGACTTCCTGGCGGTGCACTTCAATGCCGGCGCGCGGGCCGTCCAACTCGACGATCAGCAAAGCGCCTGCCTCGGTGTTCAAGCCCATGTGCAGCGATTCTTCCACACACCGCAAGGTCAGTTGATCGAGCATTTCCATGGCGGCCGGAATGACGCCGGCTGCCACTATATCTGATACCGCCTGCCCACCCGATTCGACCGATGGAAAGAATGCCAACATCGTCTCCACGCTCTGCGCGCGCGGAATGAGTCGCAGCCAGGCTTCCGTCGCTATACCCAGTGTGCCTTCGGAACCCAAAAACAATCCCAACAGATCCAGACCGAATGATTCGCGCGCCGGGCCACCAAATGTGGTGACACGTCCGTCCGGCAAGATCACCTTCACACCCAACACGTTGTTGGTGGTCAATCCGTACTTGAGAGTGTGCGCGCCGCCGGCGTTCTCTGCGATGTTTCCTCCAATGGTCGATGCCACCTGACTGGAGGGATCGGGAGCGAAATACAAGTTGTGTTTGGCCGCTGCGCGTGAAACCGACAAATTGGGAACCCCCACTTCCACATGGGCGACAAAGTTGATCGGGTCGATAGACAAGATTTTCGTCAGACGCGTCAAGACCAGCGAGACGCCGCCGTAGATTGTGGTGGCACCACCGGAGAGTCCTGTGCCGGCGCCGCGCGGCGTGAATGAAACTCCGGCGCGATGGCACGCCATGATCACTGCGCGCGTTTCTTCAGTTGATGCCGGCAGCACGACGATGTCGGGGATTGCCGTGTCGAGCGTTTCGCCGTCTGATTCATAGACGGACAGATCGACAATCGACGTCAGAACATACTCGTCGCCGACAATGGCGCGCAGCTCTCTCTCTAATTCCGGATAAGTTCGCGGTTTGACGCGCACGGTTCTCGACGAAGACGACTTGGCTACTACTGCTGCTGTCCCAGCCTTTCCTGATCGCCGGTAGTATACTTGAAGCCGTTCGCCCCGTAGTTCTGCGCGAAGGTTCCATATTTCTGCACGAACTGCCGCCGAGAGCCCGGCGGAAACTGCAGGAGCATCTGGTCGCCGTCCAGAGACTTGACGGCCTGGAAAACAAGCACGTTGTAGAGCACGTTATTGCTTTTCTGCGCCATGTTCATCTGGGTGATGTGTCCGTCGCGCGTCACGACGTAGCTCACCTGGCAGAGAAGCGGCTGGCTGTTGTGAAAAGCGGCTTTGGCGAAGAAGTTGTAGCGAGTGTATATAGCTTCGGCAACGCGACGGTGCCAGGCATCCCAGGCTAACTGCATGGCTGGATTGCCGCTGTCGGGATCGTTGGGATTGAACTGCGCCTGCGGCTGCTGTACCGGCTGCTGGGGCATGGCCTGTTCTTGTGGCGCCAGCGGCATGTTGTATGGGTTGCCGGTGGTCTGTGTGTTGCCTTGCAGCGGCTGCTGGTTGATCGCCTTCATCGCGTCGCTGGGCGCGTCAATGGCGTCCATGCCCGGCGTCGTGTCGTCTTTGTTGCTGAATGGGTCAGCTTCGATGTCTTTAGTGCGATTGAGTGCAGGCTGCTTCTGCTGCATCATCTGGTCTTGCTGGACGTTGCCTTTCAGCACATCTGCCAGCACGGGCGGCATAGTGGTCGCAACCAGAGCCAAAACAACGGATAGGAAGAGTATTTTTCGGAGCATCGTGTATTCGCCGGGAAAAGATGTCAGGTGATCCACCCTGTCCCTACTTTAACGTTGACTAAGAATTAAGTAAAGGTGCTAAAGGTGGTTTCCCGCAAAGGGCTTTTCGTGGACTGGGCTGGCTTCTAGTACCATAGCGGTCTTCATGTCTGCGTCCCAACCTACCATTGTCGACAGCCACGCCCACCTGGGCTGGGATTCGTTCGCTGAAGACCGCGACGAGGTGATCGCACGGGCATTTGAAAGTGGCGTCTCGCAGATTGTTCAGGCTGGCGTCTACCTGACCGGCATGGAAGAAACTGTCGCTATCGCCGAAGCCCATGCCAACATTTTCTTCGCTGTCGGGCTGCATCCGCACGAGGCAAAAGACTGGACCGATGCCGAGTCGCCGCGTGTGATTCGCGATTTTATGAGTCATCCAAAACTGGTTGCCATCGGGGAGTGTGGGCTGGACTATCACTACAACCACTCGGAGCAGGAGACGCAGCGGCGCGTTTTTGCTGAGCAGGTGAAACTGGCTCGGGAGCTGGATAAGCCGCTGATTCTGCACACGCGCGAGGCGTGGGATGACACATTCGAGATTTTGCGCCGCGTCGGCGAAGGCAAAGTACGTGGGGTTTTTCACTGTTTCACCGGCAGCCCGGACGTACTACCAGCAATCAGAGAAATCGACTTCTATGTTTCTTTCTCAGGCATAGTGACGTTTCCCAAGAGCACCGACATCCAGGCTGCGGCGAAAGAAGTAGCCGCAGACCGCATCATGGTTGAGACAGACTGTCCATATCTGGCGCCGCAGGGCTTCCGGGGTAAACGCAATGAGCCCGCGTATGTCTGGAAAGTGGCGGAAAAACTGGCCGAGCTGCGGGGCAGTGCTGTTGGCGACATTGCAGCCTCCACGTCACAAAATGCTCGCGCCTTGTTTCATTTGCCGCCACCGGCTTAACCCGCGAGACCGTCACGGACGCTGGTTTTTGTTAGTTTCATCACACGTAAAGCTTGTGTGTACAGAATTCCAATTGCGTTGTTGGAAAACTGCCCAGCAAAATTCAAACATCAACGCCGAGTTGGTCATCCAAGAATTTCGCCGGGAGCCCACAAGCTGCGCGGCGTGGCCCGAGAAAGTTTAGCCGAGCGGCCGGAGGTGCTTAGTCAAGCATCTCTGTTCCGTTTTTAGGTGGGTTGTGCGGACCAGTCAAGAAAGCTTGGAAGCCCTGACCGCGTTGGTTTTCGTGCGGAAAGCTGATACCATTTGTAGTGGCAAAGAGCCCTGACTCATTCCACGCGGTGGTAGTTTGTTGTCAGCGATTGACAACGCTCTCATGCCGTATATACAGCGAGAGTTCTCTATGAGATCTTTCTCGTAAGTAGTCTAGTCTTACTTGCTTTTGGGAATAACGGCCCAAGAACGACTGGGGACCATTTCAAGATATGTTCAAACCCAAACGGACCGGAGCCCATCTAGCACCGCGCGAACTCTGTGTTGGCGTGCCCGATGCAAATCTGCTGAAAGATTTGATGAACGATGCCGCCGGACACAAAAACGCCATGGTCAAACTGCCGATCAGGACCAACCTCGGCGGTTTCTTGCTAGTTGTACAGTGGCCTGAAGTTTCGCAGATGCCGACCTGGACGCTCTACGAGGGCGAAGCCGGCAATTCTGTGTTGTGGGCGTACGAACTGGATTCGTTCGAGATGATCCAAACGACGCTGGGAATGACTTGCGATCCGCCGCCCGAGCCAGCTGCGGCTCCGGTTGCGCCAGTTTATGAAACGGGCGAGTCTCACTCTTATCGCTTTGGCGAAGACAAAGAAGAGCTTGGAAAAATGGACGAGTGGAAACCGGCTCCGGCTTCAGAGCCGCCCAAACCCGCAGAACCAGCTCCAATGCTCGATCCTTACGGCGTGCCCATTCCGGTTGATGCTTACGGCAGACCAATCGAACAGGCACCAGCACCGGCACCGGCTCCAGCTCCAGCTCCAGCTCCGTATGGTGCCCCGGATCCGTATGGTCAGCCACAACAACCCTATCCGCTCGATCCGTATGGACAGCCGCAACCGGGTTATGGGCAGCCGCAACAGCCTTATGGCGCCCCGCAACCTGGTTATGGGCAACCGCAACAACCTGGTTACGGACAACCGCAACAACCTGGTTATGGACAACCGCAACAGCCTTACGGACAACCGCCTTACGGTGCGCCGCCGCAGCAACCTTACGGACAGCCCTATGGTGCTCCGCAACAGCCATATGGCCAACCGCCCTACGGTGCGCCACAACAACCTTACGGTGCGCCTGATCCGTATGGTCAGCCGCAACAACCGTTCGGCGCGCCACTAGATCCTTATGGCCAGCCGTATGGCGCGCAGCAGACTGCACAACCGAGCGTCTGGAACTCTCAAACAACCGGTCAGCAACAAAAGCCCAGTGGTCCTGCCGACAAAGTCGCCGTCAACATGCTGGTTCAGTACATCGACAAGCATCCGAAGACAATCATCAGTGAGATGCTGGTCAGTGATGTGCTGCCCGGTTTCTGTGTTGACGCTGCGATGAAACTTCAGGAGATGGTATGCACCGGCAAGCTTGACGACAAGCTGGCTCTGGAAGTACTGAAGATGTCAGCTCACAAGAACGGTGCACTCGACGACGCCATGGTCGCCGAAGCCAAAGAAAAAGCCCGTGCCGAAGCGGGCGACTTCGATGTTGCAGAATTGCTCGATACAGCGAAGATTCACGACGCCGGTCCCGAAACTACCGATGCTGCGCGTCAGTGCGTGCGCTTGATCGCCGACGGAAAGATCGAGCAAGGCAAAGCGATTATTGCGTTGCACTACGTGCACCGCACCAAAGGCAAGCTGAAAGACGCCTTCTCCGATCTATCGATGGACGTGACAATCTAGTCGCACCACATTCGGTGATGCTATGGGCGCAATCCGTTGAGCACCATCGCTGTGGCCTCTTGTTTGTGCTGCGCCATCATTTCTTTGTTGAGCAAGGGTTTGCCGTCCCAGAGATGTTTGACGTTTTCACGCGCACAGAAATAGAAGATGCACATGCCGACTATGTTGACGGCGGTGTGCTTTGGATCGGCATCTCGGAAGAGTTCGGCTTTCACGCCGCGCTCGATGATGTGCGCGATCGTTCCATATAAAGTGATCACGCCGAGCTTGTTGTAGTACTTGCCCTTGTTCTGGATGGCTTCATACATAAAAATGGCGGATAGCCGGGTGTGCTCGGCCGCACTGTCTATAAATTGATCAATCACCACCCGCAGAGCTTCATCGGCGGGCAGCGACTCCAGCTCCAGTCCTTGCAGCGCGCGCAGTCGGTCAAGAAAGGCACGTTCCAGAACCGCTTCGTACAGGCCTTCCTTGCTCTTGTAGTAGTAGTGAATCATTGCCTTGGTCACGCCTGTGCGTGCGGCGATCGACTCGGTACGCGCCCCTAGGAGTCCGTTCTGGGCGAACTCCTCTTCGGCTGCATCGAGAATGCTGGCCTTAGTGGCTTCGGCATCGCGTTGGTGGGTGGCTGCTGGTCTTGGCATGGCTGGATGGCTCACTGGCGCTTAACTTACCATTTAGTAAGTATATCACGGGTGTCGCCGTTCGGCTTAGTTCTAAACAGGGGCTTGCCATTTGGCGTTTTAAGAGGTAGTATAACTAACAGACTGGTTAGTTAATAGAATAACCCAGCTTTGGAAATCCTGTGCATCATGCAAGCTTTAAAAATCCCAACTCCGAATGCCCTGCCCGAACTAAAAGAGATTCTGATTTCGCCGGCGCCGGTGAAGAAACTGGCGAACAAGCGCAATCTCAAATGGCTCATCGGTGGTTTGGCGGCCGGGGTGTTGGTTACCGGCGGATTGACCTACTGGCATTTTGCTTCCATGTGGGAAGAAACCGACAATGCCACCATCACCGGTCACGTTCATAACATCTCCTCGCGCGTTGAAGGTGTCGTCACTGATGTGCTCGTCGACGACAATCAGGTAGTTCCGGCGGGAACGCCGATAGTTCGCCTCGACACTCGCGACTTCCAGACGCAAGTAATGAATGCACAAGCGTCACTCGATCGCGCGCGCAGTCAATTAGATGTTGCCTCGCAAACGGTTGAGTCCACCGGGACATCAGCCGATGCCGCCACCACCAGCGCTGCCAGCGATTACGCAGACGCAGTGGCCGACGTGGCGCGCGCTCAGTCAGCCGTCAGCGACGCCAGAGCCGGTGTCGCCATGGCTCAAGCGAAAATGAAACAACAAGAAGCAGAGGTCGTGCGCGCCAAAAATGACTTCCTCAGATATAAAGATCTGGAAGCCGAAGGTGCCATCAGCACGCAGCAACTTGATTCGGCCAAGCGTGACTTGGATGTAGCCAACGCTGCCATGACCGGTGCCAAAGATAACTACACCCAGTCGGTGACGCGGGTGCAACAAGCCAGCGACAGCGTGAAACAAGCGCAAGCTAAAGTCCTGCGCTCACAGAGCACTGCACAGCAAGCCAAGTCGCAAGTGCAACAAACAGATGTACGTCGCAAGGAAGTTGCCGTAGCTAAAGCTGCCACCGAGGAGCAAGCTGCATCGCTGCGCTCCGCCCAGCTGAATCTGTCGTATGCCACCATCGTTGCTCCGGTGGAAGGAACCGTCGGCCGCAAGACAGTGGAAGTAGGACAACGCATCCAAGCCGGGCAGCCTCTCATGGCGCTCGTCAGCCCTGAGCGTTGGGTAGTTGCCAACTTCAAAGAAACACAACTGGCACGCATGAAGGCAGGACAAGAAGTCGAAGTTGAAGTCGACGCTCTGCCCGGCGCACACCTGAAAGGAACCCTGGATAGTTTCTCGCCGGCATCTGGTGCCCAGTTTGCCTTATTGCCGCCAGACAACGCGACCGGTAACTTCACCAAGATCGTTCAGCGGGTTCCGGTGAAAATCCTCCTCAGTAATGAGTCTATGAAGAAGTACGGCACTCGTATCACCCCTGGCATGTCTGTGATCGCCAAAGTGAGAGTTGCCGACTAGTTCTAAAACTTTTGAGAGCCCGAGTAATGTCAGCCCAATCACAACCGCAATCAAAATCGAATTTGCAAGCTGAAGCACAAGCGGTGACTAGACCCGATGCCGCCACGCTTGCCGATGCGGTGCCGATGAAAAGTTGGATCGCCGTTTTCGGTGTGGCACTGGGCGCTTTCATGGCGGTGCTCGACATTCAGATCACCAACTCGTCCATGGCCGATATTCAGGGCACACTTGGTGCCACTCTTGATGAAGGTTCATGGATCGCCACCTCGTATCTGGTCGCTGAGATTATGGTGATACCGCTGACAGCTTTGTTTAGCCGCGTCTTCTCAACTCGCCGCTATCTGCTGGCTACGGCCGCGCTTTTCGTTGTGTTCTCTGTTGCCTGTGCTTTCTCGTGGAACCTGCAAGCGATGATTGTTTTCCGTATGGCTCAGGGCTTCACAGGTGGTGCGCTGATTCCTATGGCAATGACCACAATGATGACCCAGCTTCCCAAAGCCAAGCAGCCCATCGGAATGGCAATCTTTGGACTCACTGCGACATTTGCTCCGTCCATCGGACCTGCGCTGGGCGGTTGGTTGACCAGCAACTTCGGATGGAAATACATCTTCTTCCTCAACATACTGCCTGGCATCGCCATGATGTCCGCGATTGCTTATTCGTTTCCTAAACAAAAAATGCAGCTGGAAATTCTCAGGACAGTCGATTGGTTCAGCGTACTGGCAATGGCTGTCGGACTCGGTTCGCTGGAAGTCGTATTGGAAGAAGGCAATCGCAAAGACTGGTTCGGTTCGCCTCTGATTCTCAATCTGGCAATTGTCGCCGCTATTACGCTGACGTTCTTCCTCTGGCGCCAACTGACCGCCAAGCAACCATTTATCAACTTGCGTTTGCTTGGCGAACGAAACTTCGGCGTCGGTGCCACCGCTAACGTTATCCTGGGGATGGGCATGTACGGCTCGATCTACGTGCTGCCGATGTATTTGACCCAAATCCAGGGCTACGATGCGCAGCAGATCGGTGGCGTATTGATGTGGATGGGACTGCCTCAATTGTTTATCGTGCCGTTTATTCCTAAGCTGATGCAGAAGATCGATCCGCGCATCATGATCGCGGTCGGATTAATCGTTTTCGGCGGCAGCTCTGTTATGAACGCGTTCATGACTGCCGACCACTCAGGCGATCAACTGGCTTTTGCCCAGGTGGTGCGCGCGCTGGGTCAGCCGTTGATCATGATTCCGCTCTCGTCTCTGGCGATGTCGCGTATCGCGCCTGAGCAAGCAGCGTCCGCCTCCGCACTCTTCAATATGCTGCGCAACCTTGGCGGTTCCGTCGGCATTGCCCTGATCTCCACATTCCTGACCCGCCGCGAGCAGTTTCATTCCAATATCATTGGACAGTCGGTGACGTTGTTTGATCCAGCTACGCAAGATAGGCTGAATCAAATGACGGCCAGCTTCGCTGCTCGCGGCGCGGACATGTGGACGGCGCATCAACAAGCCTTTGCCATGATCGACCGGCTGGTGCGCCGCGAGTCATTCATCATGGCGTTCAACGATTGTTTCTTCTTTTTTGGCTGTGTCCTGATAGTTGCCGCCGGCACCGCGTTTATTTTGAAAAAGGCGCAGTCAGGCGGGTCCGCCGCCGGTGCCCATTAAACAGATCTCTACCGGCGCCATTGGATCGAAGTCTCTGCGCCAGAGGGTCAAGCGGTCTGCATCAGTTTTGATGCAGGAGCTGTCGATTTTGCTTGCCGACTGCTCAAAAAACCGGTGTGCTGACGCAAAAATCGGGTTGGCTGCGTCAATACTGATGCAAACCATCTCGACGCACCCCTGAGCAGGTCGCAGCGCGCGTTGGTGTGGGACACCCTGTTGGTCAATGAGTTACGGTGTCAGGCGGTTGCGGTCGCGTGGAAATAGCGACGCCAGCTTGACGTTTGGCAGACCAAGCAGTTGTTTGGCCAGGCGTTCCAGACCGATCGCCAGACCGCCGTGTGGTGGCATGCCGTACTTGAAGCACTGCAGGTAGTCGCCGAAGTCGGCAGGGTTCATGCCGCGTGCGGCGATACTGCCGACCAGTTGCTCGTATTCATGAATACGCTGTCCGCCGGTTGTGATCTCCAATCCGTTGTAGAGCAAGTCGAAACTGTGCGTCATGCCCTCAGCAGTCGGCATGGCGTAAAACGGACGCACGTCCTTCGGATAACTGGTCACATAAACCAGCGGCACACCTTCAGCGGTTTGGAAATGCTCGCACAAAAGTTTCTCAGCGTCGGCATCGAGGTCGAGGCTCTCAGCGTCCGCAGGGCGCTTCCACCCAAGTTTTGTGCGCAGCAAAGTGTGCGCCTCTTCCAGAGTCAGCTGCGGTATTTGCGAAAACACGGGTACCGTGGCACCCCAGAGCGCTAACTCGTGCTCACAGTTCTCGCGCACCGAGGCAAACATGTGCTGCAGCAGTTTGACCTGCATTGCCATCACATCTTGCTCGCTCTCGATGAAACCCATCTCAAAGTCCATGCTGATGTATTCATTGAGGTGGCGTGTCGTGTCGTGCTCTTCGGCGCGGTACACTGGTCCGATTTCGAACACGCGTTCGAACACGCCGACCATCATTTGTTTGTAGAACTGCGGACTCTGGGCAAGAAACGCTTTTTTGCCGAAGTAGTCGACGGCGAACAGCGCCGCACCGCCCTCGGTGCCGGTGGCGACCAGCTTTGGCGAGTGGATTTCGGTAAATTGCTGCCCGGTGAGAAACTCACGAAAAGCCCGGCAGAACTCGGCTTCCAGTTTGAAGACGGCGCGCACTTTCTCGGCGCGCAGGGTCAAGGGACGGTAGTCGAGCATCGCGGAGAGCGACAGACTGTCTACCTTGGAAGACTTGTTGACTTCGACAGGTATGGTTTCACGGGACGCCGAGAGCGGTTCCACGGAGATCAGGTGGATTTCGTTGCTCGCGGGTTTTCCGTTGCTCTGCGCCGCAGCCACCCTGCCGGTGACGCGGACCGGGGTTTCCAAACCAAGCCCCGACACCTGCGCGACCAGAGCCTCGTTGTCTGCAATCAACTGAATGATGCCTGAGCGGTCGCGCAGCAGCACGAAGGCAATCTTGCCGAGTTTGCGAATGGCGTGCACGAAACCGCTGAGCGTCACTTCGCTGCCGACGCTCTGCTGGGGTACTTCTTCGACTAACGTCGCTTGGCTGTTCATGGTCTTCCTTTATCTCCAAAATAAAAAACCGCGAGGCTTGTGCTTCGCGGTCCTGACTTGTTTGATGCTTCTTTGAGAATTAGCGATGCAAACAGTAGGACCGCGAGCGGTCGTTATTGTCAGCATCGTTATTATTAGCGTTAGCCGCCGCAAAACTACCGAAGCTGGCGCTCCGGGCGTTATTTGCTTTAACTGTGGCTAGTGCTTGCATACAAGGCGAAGGATAATCCCGACCCCCCTGCCGCGTCAACTCATTGTGAATTTCTAAGGCCGCGTGTGGGGTATATTGGCTTTCGTGAGTTCGAATAAGCATCTCTACTATGTCACCAATCGCAAGGAGAGCAGCCCCGCTGGTGTCCACGCGGAGCCTGGGAAAAGCGGGCAGCGGTACAGGTTCTTTGGTCCTCATCGCAGTCAGGACCTTGCGGTCGGACAATTCGGAATCGAAAATGATGAGATCGTACTCACCAATTTGGCTGGAATCGAGTCCATCGAGATCACTCCTGACTCGCGTGTTGTTGTCTTCGTTCCGGGATACAACACGCGTTTTGCCGACAGTCTGGTGGTCCTAAGTCAATTACACCAAGCCCTTCTGTCCACGAGCGATCTGGTTTGTATTCTGTTTTCGTGGCCTTCAATGGGGTCTGCGTTCGCGTACATGCAGGATGAATGCTCCGTCCAGTTCAGTTACCCGCACTTCAAACTGTTGATCGATTCGATTGCGAAGCGATTAAGCAGCCACTCTCAGTTAAGCCTTGTAGGGCACAGTCTCGGCTGTCAGCTCGTGCATAGATATGTACTCGACAGAACTGCTCGCGAAGGCAAGTCTGCCGGCATGGTAGTTCTCTCTTCGCCTGACATAGACTATCAAACCGCTACGCTCGAGTCAGAGCGGCTAAAGTTCTCCGCGGGTATAGACTCGGGCTTCATTCTGGTGAGCGACGTGGATGGTCCTCTGGAAGTCTCGCGTTCGCTGCATGGTTATACGCGGTTGGGAAGACCATCTCTTTCGACGATGCGCAGTCTCTTTTGGGGAACGTTCCGCACCGGATCGCTCACGAACATTTTTTCCACCATTGCTCATGTCCCGATATTTCTGATGGAGCAAGCGATCCGCTGGGTGAAATGCGGACTCAAAGACCCAGATCAAGTCTGGCAGGAGCAAAACCAGGGTAATGGAATCGCTTTTGCGGACAACATCTCGCTGTTCGATTTCACCAGGGCGGATCGCATGCAAAGGCGATTTGGACACACCGTGTGTGTTGATCTGGTGGCATCGCTTTTGAGTTCCGGAAGCCCACCGGCAGGGTGGGACCAACGGACAATCGTAAAGATACCCGACGAATACGGATATCGAGAATGTTTCCTCCTGCCGTATTCTCGACACAATCCCTACGGGCAAGATCAGGTGACGCTATTTAGTTACCGCCAATTGATCCCTCCGGCAAATGGACAGCAGCAGCTACATGGGGAGGCTGGGGGCGGGGTTGTCTTTGGTGACCTTGCTGTACCAGTCGCCGGGGTGGCGGACGACGATGCCGGCTAATTCGAGCATCGTCAGAGTCGCTGACATTTCACCGGCCGGCATACCGGTGCGTTCGCACAGTACATCAAAGTGGGTCGGAACTTCGACGAGCAGATCATAGATTTCTTTCTCGCGTCCAAATAGTTCAACGACTGTCGGTACCATATGTGGTGCTTCAACCTTCACCCAGTTCATTTCCTTGAGCAGGTCTTCGGCGCTGGCGATCAGGTGCGCTTTGCGATTGATTACCAGCGCATTCGATCCCTTGAACGTGGGGCTGTCGATACGACCGGGAATGACAAACACTTCGCCGCCACTGTCGAAAGCCATGTGGGCCGTGATCAAAGCGCCGGAACTCTCTGGTGCTTCGACGATCGTGATGGCTTGGGAAATGCCGGCTACGATGCGGTTTCTCTGAGGAAACATCCACTTGTCCGGCTGTGTGCCGGGGAAATATTCGGACACAACGCAACCGTTGTTGGACAGAATGGCGTCATAGAGTTTTTTATTGGGTGGTGGGTAAATCACATCGACACCGCCGGCCAGCACGGCAATAGTGACGCCACCACCTTCGATGGCGCCCCAGTGCGCTGCGGAGTCGATGCCTGACGCCATGCCGCTGGCGATGATGCACCCGGACTGCACCAGTTGTTGCGAGATGTCCCTGGCAGTCTTCAAACCGTATTGTGTCGCCTTGCGAGTCCCGACAATCGCGCACACATAATTAAGCCGTTGCGGCGGCGGGAAGTTGCCGCGCGCGTAAATCACCATCGGTGGTTCGTGGGCATGCCGCAGCTTAAAAGGGTAGGCAGGGTCGACGAAGGTTATCGCTTCCACGTCGGTTTTGCGCAGCCGAGCCAGAATTTCGTCTGGGTTGCAAGTTTTGCGAAACGCGGCAAGTTTCTTGAGTATCACCGGAGTGAATAGGTCTGCGCTGACGCCTCGCAATTCGTCATCCGAAGCATGCCAGGCAACTTCCATGCTCCGAAAGCGGTCCAAGAGCAACGCGATTTTCTTACTGCCCAGCAGGTTATGGTCCTGCGTGAGTGCAAGCCAGTATTTCAGCTCGTCGTCGGGGACGCGGTCGTCTTTGTTGCTATAGCCCATAGCGGGCAATTGTACCAACTGCCACGGGGGCAATTCCTCACCTGGTTTTGCCCCTGGTTTTGCCCCACAGACAAAGGGTGAGCAGCATTTCAACTTCCTTCGTAGATTCCCCAGTTACAGACCCCTGATTCATTCCTATATTAGGTTCCTCATCTGCCGAACAATTTGAAAAGGTATCTCTGGAAGTGCGAATTCCCGGCTCTATTCCCGCCCTCATCGCCATGGCAGGCGCCACCCTGCTGCTGATGCTGGCGGGCGCGCAGATGCCGGTCGGAGCACAGCAGATGCAAGACTTTCAGCAACAGAGCGTCGACAACGCCAGTTTTTCTCTGCAAGCATCGATGACCGAGCGCCCGCGCCTGACCCGCGAAGAAGTGAATCCGGCGGCGGTGGGTGTGCCGACCATAGCTCAGTCTCCGTTTGGCGGAGCGTCCGTCATGCCGGTTGATCCGACCATCGCCCTCAACTCATTGCCGATCCAGGCAGCCGTGGCGCCTGCTCTGCCCCCGGCTACTCGCCCGGCGCTCAAATCCACGGCAGCGACAACGGTCCACAAAGTCCCGTCCGCCTCGCTCAACGCCCATGCCAAAGCTGGACCAAATGACGACCTCTACTCGGTCGATTGGTCGCAATGGGTCACCCAGCTTGCTGATCGCTGGTTTTTTAACCTCAAGCGCCTGGAAACCATGACCGGGCGTGACTTCCACAGCCCGCGTGCGGCTCAAATTCGCTTTACCTGCTATCCTGACGGCACAATTGGGAATATTTCACTCGAGCAAAGCTCAGGGGTTCCCACTTACGATCAATTGCAGATCCAAGCCCTGGTCCAAACCATGCCCGTGCACCCGTTCCCCCACGGCACACTGCGCAAAAGTGTGACACTTGTGCAAGGATGGGAAGCACATCCCCGGCGTCCGGGTGAATCCGACTTCCAACCCGGCAGTTTTGGACAAGGCTTTCCGCAGGAGAAAGTGAACAGATGGAATTTATCGCGGTAGCCGCGGTCTGCTTCAGATACGCAGTTTATTCACTGGTCGCACTTACCATTCTCTGCTCGACATCAATAAATATGCCGGCTCTAGCTGCTGATAAGTTGTCTGGTCAAGATGCCGCTATGGTTGGCGAACTCGAGCAGCGTCTCTTCTTCGTCAAATATGCCGACCAGGACGGCGAAGAACGGGTCGCTCGCATTGAGAAGCAAGTGTTCGGCGAAGCGATGCAGCAGCCATTTTCTGACCGTCTGGCTCGATTGCGCCAGATGCTCGAAGAGAAGAAGTCGCAAGAGGCTGCTCAACAAGAGGAGCAACAGCGCCAGCAACAAGCGTTGCAGCAAAAGCAGCAGCAGCAAAAACAACAAGTAATGCAGCAGCAACAGCAGCAGAACGATTTCGATCGCGCCCGCGAGAACATCATTAATGCTCGCGAGCAGGAAATCGGACAACTGCTTTCAGAAGGTGTTGAGCTGTGGCGTCAGAAGCGCGCTCAGGAAGCAACCCAGCGATTTGAACAGGTGTTGCGCCTTGATCCTTCTAATGCGGAGGCGCACTTCAGTCTCGGCATTATCGAAGAGTCGACCGGTAATTTTGTCGAGGCACTTTCGAGCTATCAGCAGGCGGCGCAGGCTCAACCGCAAGTAAAAGAGTACGGCGAGGCGGTAAAAACTCTCGAGAAGAAACTGGCGCAGAAGCAGGTTGCGCAGGGCCAGCAAGCGGCTCTGCGGATGCTGGCCGAATCAGCTTCGGCCGCCTTCAAGCAAGGTGAGTATGTGAAAGCGCTGGACCTCTATAAGTCGCTTGACGCAAAGGCACCAAATCAGGCGCTCGTGAAATACAACATCGGCACTTTGTATTTGATGGTCAAAGACTCGCAGAACGCTCTCAAATACTATGAGCAGGCCGTGAAGTTGAATCCTTCCGAGCAGCGCTATGTGAAAGCCTATTCCGAGCTGAAGGGACAGGTCGACATACTGAATGAGCGCATTGCGGAGAACAATCGCCAGTCAGAGCAATTGAAAAATCCCGGAAAGGCACCGAAAGCTAAGAAGGACAAAAACGGTAATTTCAAGCAGATGACACCGGATCAGATTCCGGCGTTTCCCGGTATGCCGAAAGGACGAGCTAGTTTTGGCGGCAATTCGCTGCCGCAAGCGACTCAGGCGGCGCCGCAGAGCCCCGTATTTGGTGGCTACCTCAATACGCCATTGGCTGATGTGATGTCCAAGTATGGTCTCGTCGGCAAGGGTTCCAATGAAGGTGTGCGTGTCACCACTGTTGGTATCGCCAGTCGCGCTTCTGCCGCCGGCATTCAGCCCGGCGATTCGATTCGCGCGGTCGACGGCAACGAGGTCTACGATCCCAAGCAAGTCAATGAAATTCTCTCGCGCAAAGGATTCAATCAGCCCGTGCAAATGATGATTATGCGCAACGGCAACCTGGCAGTTATCAATCTATAAGTTAGTGAAACCGCGCTTTAGTCAGGGACACTTGCCTTCGTGCCAGACACTGGCGACGATTGGTGCGCTGTTGATGAACCAGCACGGTCAGCGAATGCTGCACGACATGGTGTCGCGGCAGGGTGACGATTACCTCGTCAAGTTTCCGGCGTTGAACGAGCCGGTACTGGTGCGAGCCGTGGAGTTTGGTACGCGTGCGCCGGTCGGCTGGGATGTTGAGTTTTGCAATCGAGCGATTACCGCTCTGCGCAATGAATTCGACGGGGACGGCTACCTGTGGGTGATGCCGCTCGATCGCGGACCGTATGTTTCCGGTGATGATCTGGTGCAGGTGCTCGAGATTGCCTATGCCCGCTATCAGAAGGCGATGTTTCCTGAACGCTACGCCGACGTGCCTGAGCAAACTCCGCTCGAGGTTTATCGAAACGGCAATTTCCACTTCCAGGCCGACGAGTCGATGCGCGATTTTACCGGATGGACGGTGAACACACTTTACGGTGGTGCCAATGCCGCCGATAGTGTTTTGTCAATTGCCGACTATGCGGTCGAAAATGCCGAACACCTGGAGGCTGTCGAAAAGAAACTGGAAGAGCTCGCCGCAAATCGAGGCGGCTACGTTGCAACAGCGTGTTCGATTGGCCATCCGGCTTCCAAGACATATTTGGATCCGGGCAGCAAAATCAATCCATGGCATGACCATGTAATCAAGGAAGTGAACGCCAAAGAGCGAACTATTGCTCTAATCGACCCGTTCAACAGCCGAATTACCATGCTTCTTTACTTCGAAGACTTCTTTCAGTACTTCTATTTGATTGCCGATGCTAAAGTACCCCTTAGTTCGTAATTTAACTCACCGGTCAAATCTGATGTCATGGGAATCAAAATAATGCGCCGTTTCCTCCTGCCCCTTTTGTCGGCCCTGTTTGTCGCTGCGCCGCTGGCGTTGGTGCCCTCTGCACCGTGCTATGCCGAGACAGTGAAAAGTCAGTTCTCTGTACCAAGCAATCAGGCAGGCATCGATATACCGGCGCGCAGCTGGATTGATAATTCCGCTGCACCGAGGGTGGTGCTGCTCTGCGTGCACGGGCTGGGATTGAACAGCGATTCTTACGACGACTTTGCCCGCCGCGTGGCACCTAAAGGTATTGCTGTGTACGGCATGGATGTGCGGGGCTTCGGCGAGTGGCAGAAGGAAAAGGGACACACCAAGCTCAACTTCCCGCAAACCATCGATGATGTCGCCACGATGTTGAAGTATGTGCGTGAGAAAAATCCGGGACTGCCTGTGTTTTTGCTTGGTGAATCGATGGGCGGTGCGATTGCATTGCGCACGACGGCGCTGCACGGCGATCTGATGACCGGAACGGTTTCGTCGGTGCCGGCCAATGAACGCTTTCAGCAGAAAATCACCGACGTGAAAGTGGCACTGCATGCCCTCGAAGGACTGAAGAAGAAGTTTGACGAAGGACAGCAGGTGATCGATCAAGCGACAAAAAATCCGATGGAGCGGGAAGGCTGGAAAACCGATCCGCTGGATCGCTTGAATTTTTCACCGGTCGACTTGCTGCAGTTTCAAATATTCTGCAATGAAAACCACGAAGACGCGAAGCTGATTACGAAGACGCCGATCTGCGTTTTTCAAGGTGGTTCTGATACCTTGATCAAGCCGGAAGGGACGGAGCATCTTTTCACGCAGATCGCGGTCAAGGACAAAATTATGATCGTCCTTGGTTATTCCGAACATTTGATGTTTGAAGAAACCCAATACATGGATCCCCGTCAGGCGATCGATCATCTGATGGCGTGGATAGAGGATCACCTGCATGGTCAGCATACGGACGAGAAAACAAACGACGGCGACTAGTCTAGCCGCGGCTATTTTGCCGAAGGGTCGGCGATGTGTCCGACGAAGAGCAGTGTGTCGGTTTTGCTGTCGCGTAACGCGATGAAGTAGGGGCGATCAACAATCATGTTGAAGGGTTGCTCAGGCATATGCATGGTTGCCGTTTTCATCATGCCGACGGAAGTTACAGCCGCGGCTTCGGTGCCTTCTTCGTTTACTTCCATGTAGGTCTTGTGCAGCACTTCACTGATGCACGGATGCTCTGTTGAGTTCATGTCGGTGAAGTCGGCATTCTTTCGCGAGAATGCAACTTGCATGCCCATAGCCGAAAGCGGTGCCTTGAGTTTCATGTCGTCCGAGATGAGAAATTTCGGCATCGAGAGATTTCCTTCCTTGAAGCGAAATTGTCCCTTCCACTTACTCCAGGTCGTATCATTCAGTTGAGCTTCGAATGCATCGAGGGTTGTAGATTCTTTTGGCAGAAAGACATACATGCTGAGCCGCTTGTCTGCATAACCGAGATTGATCGCCTGGAAATCTGATGTTTCGAAGTATCGAAAATCGCTGCGGTGCATGTTCATCATCGGCATGTCTTTGCTTTGACCGCCGGCAAGGTGAAATGCTCGGGGTTGGGTGGCGTTCTTATCGAATTTGTTTTCCCAATTGCCTTTGAAATAGATGGCATTCACCAGGTAGAGGATAGCGTCGTCGGGAATTTTGTCCACGATCCGGGTAATCTTGCCGTGTGTGCTTTCAGAAACGAAGTTGTTGATTGCACCCGGACTCGATGGTGCCTTGAAGTCGAGCGCAGTAACACCGGCATTGAAGTACTGTTTGTTGGCGTTCAGAAACTGATCTTTGAATTTGATTTCCTTATCGGCAAAAAGCGCGTTGGCGATTGCTAGTTGGGTGTTAGCGCCAGGATTTTGCAGACTGTCCCGGACTTCTTTGCAGTGTGTCCCGATGTCAGCTTCGGTTCCCGTGAGATTAAGCACATCGCCCATGGCAGTTTTAGTGCCGCCGGCGGCACCCAGGTAGGTCATGGTGAGGGCGGTGGAGATGCTGTATGGAGAGATGAGCACGTTTTCGGTGCTGCGTCCTTTTGCCACCTCTTTGAAGATCTTGAGCGGAAAACTGGAGGTAACCGCTGTGGGTTGCGTGCCGGCAGCTTGCATTGCAGATGCTGCCCCCAGAACAGCGGTCAAAGCAATAGCCAGTGGGCGAGCGAGTTTCATTGCCAATCTCCGTAATTTGTCAGCCAAGAGCCAAAGGTCGCCAATAGCGCTAATTGTACGCCGTGGAAGTCGGCCTTAGTCCCGGGTTTTTACTGGCGTGTATTTACTACTTGGACTCTGCGAGGGGGTAGAACGCAGACATATGCAACTGTTTCTCTTTGATTCCGGCTAACTTCTTGAAAGTGGAACTGGTTTTTTGTTCGCCTTTTTGATCTAAGAATTTTGAGCACGCGTTCAAGGCGACAGCCGCTTCGCGCGAAGGACCGCAGATGTAATGAGCCAGCTTGCATGTCGCGACTGCATCTCTATAAAACTGCTCAGCGTGAGGCTCATCACGCATCTGCTCGGACATCTTTGCGGATGAAACGAGAGTAGCAGCTAGCTGCCACGCATATAATCCAGGTTTGGTCTGATAGCTGTCGATCGCCAATTGATTCATTTCCATTGCTTTCGGAAGATTATTTTGCTTTCGATAGATGTTTGCAGCTTGTGTGGCCGCCAACGCAAGCTCACCCACTGCATTGGGTTTGCCGGAGCATATTTTTATGGCTTGATCGAGATCAGATAAAGCCTGGGAATCGGAATCGAGCAAATTAGCATGCGCGATCAGAAGGACCGCGTAGGAAACCCATTGAGTTCCCTTAGCCTTCTTCCAGCGTTGCATGCATGCATCAAGTTTGGTCCGGGCAGTTTCAGTATCGCCTTGCTCAACGTACATCTGCGAAGTTTCTGCTTCGATAATAGCTTCTGGAAACGACTGATTGCTTTCTTCTGCTTTGACTATTTTCAAGGCGTTTTTCATGTCCTGCCTTGCTGCCTCGAAATCGGTTGCCGATGCAGCAGCCAGTTCCAGCCAACCATGACCGCGCAGGTGGAAGGATTTGCTGTCTTTGCACTCTTCGTCGGGAAGTGCGGAGGTGGCTTTGCGAAAGTCAGCCAGTGCAGTTTTGGTCTGCCCCAATTCAAAGTGTACGAGACCCAGCTCTTCCCATGCCGACGCTGTGAGCCCAGCGTACTTTTTACTGTCGGGTATTTCGGCGAGACATCTCTGGTAAAGCTGGATAGACTCAGGAAATCGTTCTGCCGCATACATGTGCCTGGCTTCGAACAATGTCACCTGCGGCGCCGCTACGACCTGGCTAACGTCCATGCTGATACCGGGGAGAAGCTTTACAGCAATCAAGCCCGGATCTTTTTCTGGTAGCCACGACCGTGCTTTTTGCATCAACTGGGCGGCGGCCGCGAAGTCACCTTGAAAAACGCGGGTGTTAGCCGCGTGGATGAGTGCCATGGTTACATAAGGATCCCTGGTAATTCCTTTTTTGCGCAGGGCCGCTATGCGCCTGTCAGCCGCACTGACAACGCACTCTTCGGCTTCCTGGTATCTGCCTTTTTCGAGGAGCTTGGTCGCGAGGGCCATAGTGCAAAACAAGTGCCGACTGTCATCGGCTTCAAAGTGAGAGCTGACATCAGCGGCACTACTCCGCACTTGTTCGCTGGTTTGACTTTCGACGAGGCCGTCCTGAATGAACTGCGGAAGCAATATTAGCCAGGCAACTTCAAACGGACGCCAGATGAGAGGCGCTACCAAAGATAGTGCAAGTGCCATGGACACGATGCACTGGTTGAGCTTTCTTCTGTGAATCTTTGAGAGCGCGGTCGGATCTGTCTCGGTCAAGGACAAGATGATGTTTTCTTTTTGCAGCGCCAGTGGTTGTGTGGTTGTTGGTCCCAGAAAAAGCATCACTTGAGTTGAGCCATTGGCAGCGATTGTTTTGAAGCCTTTTCCACGCGCGGTGAAGAGTCTCTCTTCATCTGGTGCGGCATCGGCTGAGATCGCGGAAGCGGCTATTTTGATCAGCGGTACGCGTGTCGGCCAGGCGCCATCAAATTCCGCCGTGACTTCGCATGAGCGAGCGTGCACAATCTGTTCCAAGGCCGATACTTCTTTGATCCGAAACAGATGGTTCCAGAATATGTAAGTGAGAAACGCGCCAGTGAGCACCAATGGCAAGACCGGATAAAGGAACAGCGTTGGAGCGAGGTGAAGGGTATTTCTAGTTAACGGCGGCAGAACGATGAGCAACAGGCATAGAAACAGGGCCAACACGAAAAATGCAAACATGGCGACTGCGGTCAGTCCCAGAATCAAGACATACCTGCGCCGCGCAACGGCTATGATTGACTTCGTCGTTGATTGCTTAAACGAAGCGTTGCTTTTTGAGTTCGGCATCATGAGCGCTGGCGGCTTCGACCGTGGCGAAGTTGGGCAATTGCCCCAGGACGATCTGGCAGTAGGCTTCGTACATTTGGAAGGCGGCAGTGGCCGGAGGCAGCCCGGTGCCCTGACCGAGATCGCCGAATGCCACGGAATCCAAACCCTCGGCACCGCGATGGCGGTCGGCTTCGCGAATGTATGCTGCCACCGCTCGCAGTGCGGCGCGCGTCGCCAGGTAGGCATTCAATCCCGGGTTAGTCATGCGCAAGGGCACGCGTGTCGTCGGCGTGAGCACAACGATGCGTGGACTGTCGATGCCACTGGTCATCACTTCAGCGTTGCCGACAGGCAGTTCGCCGGAGTACTTTTCAGTGATGATTTTTCGCGCTCGCGATTCTAAGAGTCCGTCGGTTTTCTTATTCAGGTCTTCCGACAGCCCTTCTTCCATGATGCCGAAACTGTTTATCGGCAACACGACCGCCGACACGTCGAGTTCGAGAACGCTCTTGTCTTCGACTTTGACTCTGCCTGCGCGGTCGAAGAAGGACCGCCAGGCTTTGATGACATCGGGGTTGGTATCGGCTAGATAGACGTCCATGATCGACTGTTATTCTACTCCTTACGTCGAGGCAGTCACGACATCTTTGGCGAGCGATTCGCACATCGGGCAACTGCGCAATTCCTTGGCAATCATGCGGCGCGATTCGTTTCTGCCTTTGCACTCTTTGCATTCCTTCAGTTGTCTGAAGCAACGAGGACACTTGGTGGCGTCCGGCGTCACCGGGCAACTGCAAGCATGACACAGCACGATCGGCGGGCTATCGAAGATACAACGGTCACTACCCTTGGTGCACAGTGTCAGTTTCTCCAGAGGCGCAGCGCAGTACGGGCAAATATCAGACCAGAGCGAACCGCAGAGGTCGCAACTGCAGCCACCGGGCATGGCTTCTTTCGGCAGGTTGATCACTTCCGGTTTCGGACGACCCTCCGCCATACAGCCGGGGCAGTACTGTTTCTTCTGCTCGAGAATGGCCAGACACTCTGGGCACTTGCGGCTGCCTTCTTCGATGACCTTTTGACATTGCGGGCACATGATCTTGCCCGGCACGATGAAGGTCTTGATGCCGACGCGGAAGCAATCGGGGCAGAACTGGCGCAGTTCATTCAATGCCCGAGTAACATCGTGACCGCGAGCGCAGAGTTTCATTGCCGGCGGTTCTGGCTGCTTGTACGAGAGCCACTGCAGATATGGGTTGGGCTCAGCCACGAAGCGCACGTCAGTGTGCATAGGGTTGAGTTTGCGATCAGTGTTTTTGTAGAACGTCTCGTAATCGATGATCGATGTCAGCGATGCCAGTGAGTAGAGAGGATCGTATTGTTTGACGACAATACGGGGCTCGACATCCGAGAGCACCACATCGGTCGGGCGGAATGTGGGCACCGACTTCTGCATTTCTTCCATCAGCTTTTCAGGCACCTTGGTGCCGTTCAGTCCGAGGAATGTGATCGGCGAAGTGGCGGAAGCGACCTGGTGCGTCTGCACGAACCAGAGCGGGCTGCTGTGAGCCAGCATCAGTTGCATCAGATTCTCTGGAGCAAACTCGAAGACGATGCTCTTGCCGTCGGCGTCGGCATATGTAGGTTCTTTGAGGCGACCGGTCGCCGGGTCGATCGGGAAGAGTTCATCGAAGACACGCTGTTTAACGAATTGGTGCAACTCGTGTTTTTGTTTCTCAGGTTTGGCGGCATTCTCGATATCCGGGTCTGCTTCAATTTCGAGCAGGCGGTATGAGAGTTCCGCATTGATCCGTTGCTTCATGGTGTCAGACAACTCGGGCACCACAGCCTTCCAGTCGCCGTTCAACCAGATAGGTGTCAGCAGGAAGTTGAGGAAACGCTCCACTTCGCGTCTGCCGACCAGCGGTTTATCGATCAGCACGCGTTCGGTGCCGACGTCTTCCAATTCCGAAACCGCAGCCGAGAAGGCAGCGTCGTTTTTCTGATCTAGATCGGTGACCGAGGTGACCAGAGTCTTCAGACGTTCTTGAATTGTTTCCAGCACGGTGATCAGATCGCCATAAAGCGATCGCATCATGCCGTACTGGCGCGTTTCTTTGCCGAGCCCGTCATAGTAGTCGGCAACTCGTTCGACCAGGATAGAAACGGTGTCGTTGACGATCGGCAATTGCATGTCGCTGCCGATGCGCTGCAACGAATCCAGCGCTTCCATCGGCCCGCGACGCGGGTCGCCGTCCATCTTCTTCTGAGCCGGCACTTGGGCTTGTTTTGTTTTGATGCCGGCCAAAAGTTCTGCCACCCATTCGGATACGAATATGTAACCGTAGCGGGGATCGACGCAGTACATGCGGATCGTCGAATTGAGTGAGTTTTTGAACGTCTGCAGCGTGTCCTTATAATAGGTGGCGTTGGCGCATTCGATTTCCAGCGGATTGTTGGGATCGACTTTTTCGGCTACGACTTGTTCGACCCACTGTTTGACGTTGTTCAAACACGCCGGTCTGTTGACACGAAACTCATCGAGGAAGTTGCGCGACAGGAAGCGGGCGTATGAGCTGTCATTGTTCAAGCTGTTGCGCAGCAGCAGGTGGTCTTCTACTTTGCCCAGGTGGTCGTTGATAAACTGTTTGGCGAGCACGCGTTCGGTGACGTCCGGATCGGGACGCAGCAGAAAATCGACAACGGTCTGTACGATGCGTTGTTCGAGAAGCGATTTGTACTCCGCAAGTGGTGGCACCTTTGCGGATGAGACGCCGACCGCAGAATAAGAACGGTGCAAAGTGCGGTCATCAAATTGTTCAGGGTCACCGATATTGGTGAAGATGTTGCTGAGAATCGACTCGTTACGCTCGGTAATCGGCGACAGGATGTCTGTCATGATCGTTTCCGAGATGTATTGCGCTATGCGGTCATCCGCCGCCATCGGCGTGTCTGAAGAAACCTGTCGCTGCGACACCACGGCGCCGCGCTTGTTTTTATTGCTGAACAGAAACGCAAAGTCAAATGGTGTGACATCGCGTTCGAAATCGACGAAGGTGTGATCCTTGCCACGGATTTTGTAGCTGCGCATCGGGCTGTTCATCAAATAATCCAGCTCGCGCAGAGCAGCGTAAGTGTTTGCGTTGATGCGTTTTAAGTGCTGGTTCTCAACGACCGATTCATAGACTTCGGGCAAAACCAGCATACCCACGAAGCGGCGCGTCGAGGGGTCGACGCCCACGAGTTTGCGCAGCATGTATGCGATGTCCAGAAACATGCCGCTGCCGGTGCCGCCGCACAGCGAGCAGATTACATAGATAAATTGCGTGCCGGGATCGATGGCGAATCCTTTGTATTCATCCCAGGCGGCCGGGTCTGAAACTTCCTGCGCGGCTTGCTGCAGCCAGCGGTAATTGGTGTAGAGGTTTTCGCCCTTGTAGAGTCCGATGCGGCCGAACATGCGCACCTGACCGGAGCCTTTGGCGGCCTTCGGAAAGTCGACGTTCATACCCGGGTCCGGATACCAATCTTTGATGTGGCGGTTTTCCGGAGCATCGAGGTTGGAGATGATTTTCGGCGTGTCGCTTTGATCAATGACACGCGTTTCGCTGATGCCCAGTTGCACAATCTCGCCGGTGAGTTGACTGATTACCGGCGGGTTGCTCACGGCACCATCATCGGTGTCGATGGATAGCAGACGTACCCAGGGCAGATTGTCGCGCTGATAGGTGTCGAGAATGCGGCGCTTCAAATGCGTGAGTGCACGCTTGCCCGTGCCTCCCAGACCGACGACGAGTGACGGAATAGTGCGAATTGCCATGTTTTGTCTTTCAACTCCGCTTATGCGAAAGAGGTGCCGAGCTACATGCTCGGACTAATTACCTGTCCTATCGAGTTACCAAACCAACGTGCATCAATGACTGAAGAATACGGCCTTCCCAACCAGCAACAAAACGCCGATACCGAGTGTGATACCACTTGTGAGATTGGCCAGCTTGGTGGCTTTTTCCGGCAACCAGCGATTGTGTTTCACAAGAATGGTGTACACGGCGAAGCGCTCGATAATTGCGATGACAATAACCACGACGCCAAGTATTACGTACCAGCTTGTCAATTCCATTGCGATGTTGTCCTTTTCCTGCGCCCTGCGCAAGTATAGCGAGATTGATCTTGATATAGCTGATACCCTTGCGGCCTGCCGATCAAACGCTTGAGAAGACGAAGAATTTGTGAATATGCTTGGTTTTCAGCGCCTGAGCCGCGCTACGGTCAAGATAAAACCTAAGACGAGCATCAGCGTCAGAAGCGCGATTAGCGGGATTGCGACCGGGCTTATTTCTTCCCATGCACTGGGCTGAATGCGCACGGCGTATGGGATTTCGTCGACAGACTTCATCGACGAATCGCCGTCGATGCGCACCTTAAAAACGCCGCGATACAGCCCTGGCGGCTGATCCGCCGGAACAGCCACTGGAATGGAAATCACTTTCGCTGTGTCGCCAGGTTCGAGTACTGCTTCGAACGGCTTGCCGCCGTTAATTTGGGACGGTTGAATCGTCGCAGATTGCTGCGCCGCGTCGTGGTGTTTTTCCGGAACGAATTGCGCCGGTTGCGGCGTCAAAACTACTTTCGTGTCCGATTGAACTTTTTTGCCCACTCGAGCGTTTATAGATAGAGGCACTTTCGTAGAAGTAGGTTCCGGAAAGAAAAATCCGGGCTTTCTGACAGCTGTCTGTTTCTCCGTTTCCTCGAACAAAATACGGGAGGGCACAGTCACGCAATAACAAACCAATTCCGGGACCAGTGCGGTCGATACCAGGCGCACGGCACCAAAATAATTTCCTGGCTGGCATTTCGGGTCTACTTCAGCTACCAGTTCGATCGGTTGCCAGCTGGCGTTATTGTTTTTTTGCTTGAACGCCGGTGCCAGTTCGTACTGAGATTCTTTCAGATGAACTTTCATCATGCCGGACGGCAAAGTCGATGCTGGTTGTAGCGGTCCGGAGATCGACTTGCCGTTTTGTTTTACAGCGGTGAGCAGTTTCTGGCGCTCTGTCGGCGTCAGTCGCGGGGTTTCATCCGAAAGACCGGTAACCTTTTCCGGATAGCAAGAGCGCGAAGCTGCCTTGATTTCCGTCAGGCTTTGCGCGCCTTTGATTTCGCCGAAGTCGGCCAGTCCGCCGCTGGCTGCGTCCGCTATGTCGATTTTGGCGCGTAAGTCCGCGATGGTTTTCTGCACGGCCCGGTAGATGCGGTTGGCTACCGTCGAGCCGCCTTCGGTTGTCACGTCAAGGAAATCGCCACCCAATATGGTGGCAAGTTCTTTGGCGGTAGTGGTGCCTGCCTTGCGATCAGGCAGGCGCTGCAACCCGATCACGCGCACTTGCAGTGTGTTGACGCCCAGCTTATCGGTAAGGGCGCGCTGCTTGTCGACAAAAGTTCTGGCCACATCTTTCACTTTCAGTGATGCACCGGGTGGCGGTTCATCCCAGCCATCGGTGAGCATCACTACGAACGTGGTGGCACAGGGGTCGGCGCCTTTCGTCAACTCTTCAATCTTCGTGTACGCACTATCAAGTGCGCCGGCCATATAAGTATCACCGTGTTTGTCTGCTTGCAGCTCGGCGTTGTTTGAGATGTGCGCCACCAGTTGCGCTCGATCGTCCGGCGAAGCGATGCTCGCCGGCCAGTCTGTTTTTGGTTCGATGGCGGTGCCGAATGTAATAAACGAGAGCTTGCTGTTAGGTGGTATCACGCGCTCGTCGTTGACGATGGCGCGCAGCGCATCGCGCAGTGCTTCAAACAACGTCACCTGCTTGCCGCCGGCACCGGTGACCATGGTGCGTTTCGATACCATGCTGCCCGAGACATCAATCAGAAATATATAGTTGATCGGACGTTCAGCGGATTCGGATGGACCGGGAGACACGGTCGTTGAGGGTGCACCGATCTGGGCATGCGCAGGCGTAAATCCCGGCCACGGCAGCAACCAAGACATCGACACCGCCAGCAAAAATGCCAGGGTGATGATGCGGCGACTCGACTTGCTGCGCACTACTTCACGACTTCAAAACGAAGGGGCACCGGGTGCAGAACGCTTTGGCAAACTGCACCGGTTTCTCTTCAATATCAAGTGCATTCTGCACGCTGCAGTGCAGAGTGGCACCACACTTGGGGCACTCCAGTTCGCGGTTGCCCATCAGAATTGAGCGAATCAACTGCTGCTCCTGCGCCGCGGTGCTTTCTTCGTTGAAAGCTGTGCGCACCTCTACTTCTTGTAGCAGCGATGGCTCAATCACCAGAGCCTTGCACAAAATCTGGCGGTCGGCTGCCGAGAGCCAGCCCTCCAGCCCTGCCTCAAGATCCTCTATGCGTTGCACCGTGAAGCGGCAAGACTTCGCAAGATCTTTCGTGGTCAGATTGCGGAATTCCCGCAGCTGTCTAAGGCGCTGCGCCAGAGTTGACGCCAGCGGCATATCCGAAGGTAGTCGTTTGATTTGTGCCATGCGTAATTTCTAGCACGAATCGCCCGCCAAGATGTGGAGTACCGCAGACGACCAGAAGCCACGGAGCAACACAGATGCCCCGTGGCTATAAACTTCTTAATGCCTGACCGCCGCGCTATCTTGCATTGACGCGACGGAAAGATTTTGTTCTCAGCTGGCTTCGCTGGTGTCGTTTGCGATTTCGCTGGTTTTACTGCTGTGGCCGATCATCTTGTCGATCAGCTCGAAAATCGCCGCCGCCTCTTCCGACTTGCCTCGCGAGTGATACATGAACGCGATGGCTTTGAGCTCGGCGACTTCTCGTTCGTTGAGGGACTTCGGGTGTCCTGATTTGTTGCTCTTATCTGTGTTCATAGGACTCAACCCGGTGAAGTAGGCAACCCACGTGCCTGAGCGCGGGCGCCTATGAGTCAATTAAAATCCTCCTGGCACCGGGAAGGTAGATATGTTTTCCATATAGGAGTACATGTTTCCCGGAATCATGCGCAGGCGCGGCGCTTTCGGCTTCGTTAGACGCGCTGCATTACACGAAAATACTGCGTTAGACTGTGACAATGCGCAAATTTGAGAGAAGCCACCCCTGCGTTCTGTCGCCCGACGCCTTCAAGCAGGCGTTGCAGAAGTACGCCGTGCGGCATGTCAAGGGTGAGGCTGTATTTTCGCTGATCTCCGTGCGAGTGACGAATTTTGCCGATCTGTCGACTAAATACGGAGCAACGGCCACACTTGTGGCTGGTGACTCGTTGCTCGGAGCGTGCTTAAAAGGATTGCGCCAGCAGGACCGTGTTTGTCTACCTGCTGACGACTTTTTCCTGTTTCTTCTGCCGGAAGCTGATCAAAGTGGGGTCGAACAGGCCTGCGCGCGCATTATTCAGATTATTGCCGACGCGAAGTTGAAGCACGACGGCAATACGTTGAAGCCGGAGGGTGAGGTGCTCTCGACCCATCTCGGCGACGCAGTTTGTGACATTGATGCGATGTTGCATGACGTGGGGGCCACCCTGGACGAGCATGGAGAGATCATCAGGCGCACGCCTGAAGCTCAACAACGCACGATTGCCAGTGCGAATCTGGAGAGCTGGTTGCTGCGATATGAAGGCTTTTCTGGACGAGACGGCGACAGCCCGCGCCCAGTCGTAGCGCGCGATTGCTGGAGCACCAGCCGCGTCAACATAAGGCGTGCGATACCACAGGCGGAGACCGCTGTGCGCGCCGCTTGGGAAGATGTGGTTAAGCGTGCGCGTGTTCTTCAACACATCGAACATCCCTGCTTGAATCGGCTGATCGATTTTCACCCTGATGAGACGCACAGCAGTTTGTTTGTTGTCTGGCGATGTTTAGAGGGCGAGACTCTGTCCACCGCTCTAGCAAAAAAGTCCCTCCCGGTCAGCAGCGCCTTGCGCTGGATCGGCGAGCTGATCGGTGCGCTCGCTTACTTGCAGGGGTTGGTACCGCCGGCGGTGCCCTCCGAATTGACATCGCAATGTGTGACGATACTTGGGGATGACATTGTCATTGACTGCAGTTTCGATGCATATGTCTTCAACGAGAATCCACCGGCGGAAGAGACATCGAGGCGTTTGCTGCTGCAGACCGCCGGGCTGATGGGCGAGATCACTGATGCTACCGAGAGTTCGCAGTTGCCGGCGGAGCTCACTCAGATCATTGATGACCTAAAAAAGGACAAGTTGCCGCCGGCTCTCAATACGATGCACAAATTGCGTTCGGCGGTGCGCAAAATCATAGAACGCGCCGAAACCGAGGTGAAAAAACATGCTTAACTTCGGGAGATTGATGCCGCAGATTGCGGAAGTCGGGCAGGAAAGCGTCAACGAGCTTGACTCGCAAGAGGCGCGTCTTTTGGCTGCGCAGGAAACATTCGACGAGGTCACAGAAAATCCGGACTCCTTCGCAGTGCGCATGCTCGATAACGTCGATCATGCGCAGTGGCCGCTGTCGATTCCGCTGGAGCCGATTTCCACACAAAAATCCGTACAACCGCTGGCGTCACCGCATACGGTGGTAGCCTGCGACGGCTCGCAAATTCTGCCCAGCCATCACGAGGTCTATAGCTGTTATCTACTCAACATCGGCAGTGCGTTGATTACCTACGGTACTCTGCAGCCGCCTATTCTGGAATCGCAACCGCATCTGTATCACCGCCCGCATGAGTTGTATCCGTTGATCAATGGCCGGCGCATGCATGTCGATGAACAGTTTGTCGCCCTCGAACGCAATTTACTGGAATTGGAACAGGTCTGTCAGCGGGCCATTGCTGCTCGTGAGCGTTTGCAACCGGTGGTGGCATTCGTTGACGGCAGCCTGATTCCCTGGGGCATGCACGACATGCCATTGCCCTATCAGACCGAGTTCACCGTCCGCATCATCGGTGCATTGGAGCGCCTCAGGCAATATCAGGTGCCGATTGTCGGATACATCAGTCATAGTCGCAGTTCAGATTTGATCAACGATCTGCGTGTCTGGCGTTGTCCTTATCCCAAGGCGCGCTGTCGCGACCACTGCGGCTCGCTCAATGAGGAAGAGTACCCATGTTCGTCTCTCTGGCCGATGACCGACCGACAACTGTTGATGGCGGCGTTGCCCAAGCATCGTCGCACCTGCGTCTTCAAATCGTCGGCCGCGGCGCTTGATGCGTTTCCTTTGCCTGAGAAAACCTGCTTTGCGTATCTCAACGTCGGACACGAAGTGGCGCGTCTGGAGTTTCCTCACTGGGTGTTCGCCGACCCGAAGTACTTCGAATTAATGCTATCGGCGACGCTCACTCAGGCTGACAAGGGTATGGGTTATCCAGTCGCGCTGTCAGAAGCACATAATTTGGCTGTAATTCGCGCCAGTGACCGCAGCAAGTTTTTCGATCTGCTAACCAAACATCTGGTCAGCCTGGGGGTCGGAAAAGTCCGCGTAAGCCCCAAAGAATCACGCAAACGGCGCAGCATAATCTAACGAAATTCTCAGCGAGCGCAGACCTAAAATGGCGCACATTCGCGGGTTGTCAGTTAGTGCTAATATCCGAGCAATTGCCAGTCTGCGTGACGTGCGCGGCAAGTTGTAAGGAGTCTGTTGTGTCTTTAGCTCTCGAAAAAGCTCTGGTGGCATCTCACCCCCTCAACGACATCGCTAAGAAAGTCGTTGCCGGAGAACGTATCTCCAAAGCAGACGCCATGCGTCTCTATGAGTCGAACGACATGGTGACGATTGGTGCTCTCGGCGAACACGCGCGTCAGCGCAAGGCAGGCGCCGGCAAAGAGAACTACGTCTATTACATCCACAACATGCATCTCAACCCGACCAACTTCTGTGTTGAGACGTGCCGTTTCTGTTCGTACTCCAATCCGCTCAGCAAGTCTTATACATGGAACGTTGAGCAAGTCATGGAAAAAGCGCGTCAAGGCGTTGCTGATGGTATCAATGAAATCCACATGGTGGGCGGACTGAATCCCAAGTGCGACCTCAACTACTACGAAGAAGTCTTCCGCTCGATCAAAAAAGAATTTCCGCATTTGCATTTGAAAGCAATGACTGCGGTTGAGATCGAATACCTCGCCAATCTGGCACAGATATCTCAGCGTGAGTGCCTGGAACGCCTGATTCAAGCCGGTCTCGGCTCAATGCCGGGCGGCGGCGCCGAAATATTTGATGAGTCGGTACGCAAGAAAATGCGCGTCAAGAAAACTCCTGCCGATGTCTGGCTGGGGGTGCATGGTATCGCTCACGATCTCGGATTGAAGAGCAATGCCACCATGCTTACGGGTATCGGTGAAACAGATGAACACAAGATCGACCACATGATGCTCCTGCGTGAACAGCAAGACAAATCGGGCGGCTTCATGTGTTTCATCCCGTTGAAGTGCTACTACGAAGGCACCACTATCGAGCCGGGCGAAGTGCAAGAACCGAGCGGCTACGATTTGCTCAAAGATGTCGCGATATCACGGATGGTGCTGGATAACTTCCCGCATATCAAAGCATATTGGATTCAGCTTGGTGAGTCGCTGGCGCAAGTGGCGCTCTCCTTTGGAGCCGACGACATGGACGGCACCATTCAAGAAGAGAAGATCACACACGCCGCCGGAGCCAAAACGCCGCTGCAACTGGCTAAAGAGCGCATGGAGTTTTTGATCGCCGAAGCCGGCTACACGCCCGTCGAGCGCGATACTCTCTATAACATCGTGCGCGTTGCGCAAGTGCAACCGACCTTCGGCGCTCCGCTGCCGGCAGCCAAAGTGCCGGTAGGCATCAGCTAAGATTTGCGAAAAGAAGCGCTGCCGCGGTGACGCCGCCGAGCAGCAGTCCCAGCGACGGCTCGCACTCGTCTCCGGCACTGGTCTTCGATTGACTGGTGGCCCTGTAGTGGGCCGCCCAACCTTCTCCTTTCGATAAAACGAGCCCTCGTGGCCCAGTGTTGGGCCAGATCATCGTATTCCGGCCGCGTAGTGGGCCAGTCACTAATGACGCAGCGTATTACTTGCTCTTCTTAGCTGTTGTCGTCGGTGCGGCTTTGGCTTGCATTGCCTGCAGACCCTTGTGCTGCGCCGGTGCTGCCGCCGGTTTGTGCTGGGCAACTTTGTGTGCGACCGGACGCCGCGCTCGCCGTGCACCACCGCCGCCACCGCCCCAACTGCCGCTGGGACCGGCGCTCGATGTTTCAATCGAACCGTCGGCATTGCGTTTGACCGTGACACCACCGCCGCCACCATAGGATCCGCCACCGCCACCGCCGCCGGAATAACCTCCGCCGTCGCCGATCGGACCGTCATCGGTGAAGCCGCCGGGCGGGATGACTCCGCTGGGACCGGCACTATAAGTCTCTATGGAGCCGTCTTTGTTTCTGTGCAGCGATACGCCGCCTCCGCCTCCAGTACGGAAATTGGTCTTACCTCCCGACCTGGCCGGCGCCGGGCTATAGACAGGTGTAGGTGGAGGCGCCGCAGCGCCCGCTTCAACGCTGTCGTCGTCGATGGCTTCCCACTTGGTCGAGCCATCTGCGTTTTTGGAAGAACGGACCGTGTTGTCGGCTAAAACTATGGGTGCCAGGGAAAACAAACATATCAGCGCGACAAGGGTAAATCGCGCAATCTTGAATTGCACCATGGTTCGCCTCTTAGTAATTCATACAAGGGAAAAGTGAAACACCAGCGTAGCCTTGCCTGCCTGCGATGTCAAGCATTTAATCTTCTTGTGCCCAGTTCGGAGCAGCTTCAACTAACGGGCGACCAGCTCCATCAGTTCTTTGCCGAACAGCTCTCGAGTCAGCCGCAACTGACGCGCTGGAAAGTCGCGCAGCGTCGCCGCACAACTGAGCCGAAGCTGCCAACCGCAAACGGGCGCCACTTCTTCCGCAGTTGGACGCAGCTGATTTCATAATCGGACGGCGTATTTCACGCGTCCGCGTGCGTGGTTCTACTCTACCCAACCGGCCGTTGATGGCGTACATTTGGGCAAACCCGTTCCCCCACACTGAGGCAGCCCTATGAGCGGCACCGGTAGGCTTTCAGACGCGGCATCCACAGACAGAGCATTGAAGTCAGCGGACATTGCAGCCGCATTCCTGAACGGGGAGCCTCCGACTCGCCGCCCCACAGCGACGCCGCAGTCCGTGGCTCCGGTAGAAACTGCAACCCAAGTTGGGGACGCGAGCACCACGGCAGCGGCTAAAGCGGCCTCTGCAGGAAACGGCGGAAAGCTCACCCGCCGCGACGAGATTACCCGTCTACTCGACCACCAGAGCAAGGAGCCGCTGTCCGACCGGGATCGGCGCGAAATGGGCGCCTGGTTGACCAGCCACTTTTCGCGACTGACTGAAGCCAACCTTGCCCTGGGCGATGGCGTCAGCAAAGACGATGTAATCGAAAGCTACGCATCGGCCAAATGGAACGACAACAGTAGGTTCCTTTGGTCAGACATGCGCATGCTGAAGCGTGTAGCATCGCATTTCGATACTCTGGCGCTCGGCGGCACCACGGCAGATTCCGTGGAGAAGGAAGACATCGACACGGTGATCAAGCGCGGCACCGTCAAACGCAGCGACAACGACGTGACCACGACATTCCCCGACGGTAGTCTCACGCGCCGCACCAATAGCGGTGACCTGTTCAAGAAGGACGCGGATGGCTCGATGCACTTTCAGGCTTCAACCGTGCAGATGGAGTTGGCGGCCAACGGCTCCGGCTATCTACGTATGCAAGCGCCCAAGCTATTTGGCGGCGGTTCAGAGCCCAAAGAGATCAAACTGACCCGCGGCTCCAACAATGGCTGGTCGGGAGTAACAGAAAACGGCGATCCGCTGGAACTCTCAATCGATGATCATTCCGTGCGAGTGCGCAGCGACGACATGGATATGCTGCTCACCACCAATGGTGGCTATATCCGCGATCCGGGCGATCCGAATTTTGCAATCTTCATCAACACCGACGGATCTCTGACCATGAACGAGGATGGCAAAGTTGCCACCATCGCACGCAATCCGGAAAACGGCATTCTAATGTCCAAAGAACGCGACGGCAGCATCTCCGTCAAGTATCCCTTCGGTGCAGATTATTATCGCAACGCGGATGGCACCGCCGGTTTTGACGGCACCCACGGATTGCCGAACGTCGGCATCAAAGCAGACGGCACCATAACTGTCTTTGACAAAGAAGCAGTAAAGGAAGCCGCCGTCACCAGGACGGCAGATGGTATCAGCCAAGCCAAACTGCAGAGCGGCGTGGTCGTCAATTACGACAGCGGGAAGAAACTCTTGTCGTTCGTCCTGCCGGTTGATCCCGATGACCCGTCCGTGAATGTCACCATGTCCTACGATGAAGGCGGCACATTCTCGTTGCGTCCGCCCGTAGGCGATTCAATAGAAATGAAACCACCCGTCATCAAGTATTAATCCAGCGTATCTCGACTAATCCAGATTCGCCGCTTTGGCACGGTTGATGGCGGTGCGCACGTTTTTTGCGCCCTTGTCGTCATGGGCTTGCGTGAGCATCTTCACATAGTCCTCCATGGCGTATTCGTAGTCGAGCGGATTGGTCTGCAACACCCGTTTATACAGAGCCGTTGCGATGCGTTTGTTCGCCTGCGTAATCGGATGGTTCTCGCCCCAGAAATTACGCGACGACAGCCAGGCCGTATATTGCGAGTGCGCCAGCGTTGAAGCGGCGCTCAGCGAATCGCGAGATTCAGGACCTGCCGCCTGGTCGTCTCGCATCAACCGCACCGTCTCTGCCACCATCGACGTGCGATAGCTCTCACTTGGTGCGCAAGTAATCGAGTCCCAGTATTCGAGATTTGGTGTCAGCATATCTATCTGTGCGCAGAGTTTGTCTTCTTCGCGACCGGCATCGTCGCGTTTCTTCACGAGCTTGAATTTGTGATAGCGCTCAGGTTTTGTGCTTGACCCTGGCGGATGTCCCCAGACCGATGCGTTGCCGCTGATTTCGTCGGCGCCGACCCAGGTCGATTCCAACCTCATGTTAGGCTCGCCGATGATGCGCATAACTAACTTGCCGTCGTCTCCAAAGATCCCTTCAACTCGTCCCCCGGCCGGAGTGAGTGTATCGCTGAAGTTGTAGCCTGAATATCCGTAGATGCGATCGCCGAGCTTCCAGAGTATCGCATGAATAACTGCCGGTCCTTCGGCCACGCCACCGCGCCTCGATAATCCATATTCAACTTTGATCGGCGGATCGAGCTGCAATTCCCACGACCTGCCGAACTCCGGATCCGGTCTCTGAAACGCGGCGAGCTCAGGCGGCTGCGGTCGATTTGGATTGATGTACGTAGCCATTCCCAGCGAACTGGTGTCTTCCTCGGGCACATCGAAACTGCTAATAATCGTCCCTTGATAGTTTTTTGGATCTGATACCGTAATCGATGCGTTCGTTTTGCCGGTTGCCGCAACACGTGTCAATGTGACATGCGCGGGACCGATATCGAATTCCATATTGGTTGATGGTGTCTTGGTCGGTTCGTACAAGGCTTTTATGTCTACAGTCTTAATGCCGAAGTTGGTAATCAGCATCACGTGCGTCGAAGCGTCCCTGCCAACCACCAGCAATGGACTGTGGGACACCAGCGTGTACCGCATACCTTCCTCAGTCCTGGTGGGATACACGGGGTGACCATCTTCCCATGCGAATGCTCCGGATGTTGCTTTGCTTGTGGCGGACATCTCGGGTGCCGGTGCGTCCTTTGAAGTGACGCGCACCGCATAAACAGGATCGTCGCTGTTTTCCACATCTCGTCGTAACCCGAGGCATTCGATGCTGAACGTCTTTCCCGAATCCCATACTTGCAAGCGATTGCTGAGCGGCAGCGAGTTGCCTTCTGTCCCCGCATAATTCAGGTGCACCACCGGACCTGATTCGTCGGCATCGATGTGCAAATGCGGCGTAAGTTCAATAGTGGAATTTCGATCTACCGACTGGACGCCTGACGGAAGCGGATACTGTTCGCCGCCGCTCAAACCCATGCCGCAACCACTGAGCGAGCCGAGCACCGCGAACGCAATTCCGAGCCTTCGAATCATAAGGAATTTTGGCATCTCTAAAAGCGTAGCAAACGGCGTACTGCTCATTCAACCACGGGTTACGCCGAGTGCCACGGGGAGGAGTTCTGTTTTAATGCATACAGTCACTAGGGTAGGGCGTTCAGTTGGGATGTCGAGAAGGATTGAAATGCCGCCAATGTAGCGGAATGTGTCGCGTCTTATATGGTTTCCCACTACACAGAGCCGCTTACCGTGCGCCTCGGAGCGGGACTGACGTAGGCGAATGCCCGCAACTCCCTCGCACGAATAATCGTGGAAAAGCGCACGCAGTGCAGCTTTCCTGGCACGCAAGCGCATGGGCAATTCGATGCTTCACCGCGGCCGGTGGCACTCTCCTCCGCTGGGGAAAGCCGCAGAACCTGCATTCCAAGCGCCTTTCCTACTTCTGCGTCCATTGACAACCTTGTGAGCATTTGCTATTCTACACTTTAGGAAACCGCATCACGACCCGTCGGAGATGAGACTTGCGGTCGTAGTTGCAAAACATTTGCAGGAAGGCAGGGGAGATTGAAATAGGAGGAACCAAACTCACACTAGCAGGAATCGGTGTTTGTCCTTAGTACCACGAGCGATATCAACTTATCAGTTGATTGATGGCTAGATTGGCAGAAGTACGTAAGTACAAACAGCCGCTTCAGGAATTATTCAACGACAGAACACGCAGCACACGCTGGGGCTGGCAGAGCGAAGTCTCTGACGATGCTTGGCGGGTAATGGGAAGGAAGCCTCATTCCAAGACGAGGAAGGCGCCTTTTCTATCGACCTAAGCCAGCCTCAGCGTTGTTCCCAACAATCCTGACAAGGAGAGTTGTCGAAGTTCCGTTCTGGCAGCGAATAGAGCACTGCGAGACCCCATATCTCGCATATCCGAACTCATACTCGCACGGAGGTGTGGTGCGTCATGTTGCACGTCTTTAACGAGCACCATAAGCGGTGCTGTGCTTCAAAAGCGAAGTTTCGCCGCTTCGACCTGATAGAACAAATACTCTGGCTCACGGTAGTCCTCGGGGCAATTCTGCTGTTGATTTGTCTGGCGGCCCAGGCAGCCACCCGTGACCCCGTTTTCAGCCTGCCTTCCTCGACCTTGTCGAAGCCGGCTCAAGTGGCAATCAGTATTCCTTGTAATGGAGAAACGCGCTACACCATCGACGGTACCACCCCCAGTGGCAGTAGCGCGCTCTATACAAAACCATTCCTGGTTAGCTGGACACAGACGGTAAAGGCTATCTCAATTGTGAGTGCTGTTTCTAGCAACGTCGTTTCCAAAACGTATACATTGGATTCGGCAAAGTTTCCCGCACCATCCGCTGGTGGCACCACCGCACCAGTGATTAACTTACAACTTCCTACGACCGGTCAGTAATCTGACAAAGAAGGAGAACTATGTTTCGCAGAGTCAATCGTCGCCAGATATTCAGACAAGTCACGAGTTCGCTCATGACACTTCTGATTGCTTACCCGCAGGTGGTAGTACCTGTGGTGGCAGCTGAGCCTCCACACCCCGCGAGGCGCTCGGTGCACGCACCGAAGAAGAAACCTCACCATCCTATTGGTGCGGTCAGCGCTCAAGAGCGGGCGGCAATGGCGACGGCGCGAAAGCATCAGTTCGTTTTGTCAGCTGCTCCTACGGACGCAGAGATTTTCAGATCGAGGGCATTCTCAGAGCCACTGGTGCCTATGGCAGGATCACCAGTGGACGGAGAGAATGGCGAGCTTGCGAAGGCGCTGATTGCATTCAAGGCAAAGAATGACCTGGAAGACGTGTCCGCGATCACTGCCTTTATGGATCAGCATCCGAATTCGCGCTGGAATGCGGCACTAGCACTAAATGTTGGACTAATTTGTAGAGAAACGGGCTTCATCAGTCGGGCGCTTGTACTCTTGAAGCGCGCCTGGGACGAATCAAAGAAGCGCAACGGCGAAGCGGAGTCCCGAATCGGGCAGCGAGCGATTTCGGAATTGCTATTTTTAGAAGGAACCATCGGTAGACTGGCTGAAATGAAGGCCGGGCTTCTCGATATCGGCGACCGTCCGATGGTCGGATCGAACCGAGAGAGGGTTGATGCAGCGCGTGACGCTGTTCAGGTTATGGAAAAGGCGCCAGGCGTTGCGTTCAGATGCGGTCCACGCGCCGTCCAGACGTTACTTGAGCAGAAGCAGGGCGCGCCTGTGCCCGCTGATTCGTTCATCAGATCGGCGCAGTCAACAAGCAAGGGAAACTCATTGCTTGAGGTCAAGCAATTGGCTGAGCGAGGCGGTTTGCAAATGCAAGTAGCCAAGCGCGCGCCGGGTGCAGAAGTATTGCTGCCTGCTGTCATGCACTGGAAGGCAGGACACTATGGAGCATTGACAGCGTCGGCCGGCGATAAATTCCACGTTGAAGATCCGACTTTTGACCGTAACGGTCCGTTGTGGATAAGTAAAACTGCAATTGATTCGGAGAGCGACGGGTTCTTCCTTGTGCGCGCTGGGCAGCTACCAGCCGGCTGGCAATCCGTATCAAATGAAGAGGCTGCGACTGTATTTGGAAAGGGCTACATGCAAACGAGTAACGAGAATAAGAGCTCGTCTGCGCCGATCGTTTCGTTTGCCCCTCCAGGCAAACATGTTTGGGCAATAAGCGTGCCATCGCAGTCGCCAAGTAAAACGCCAAGCAACACGGCAAGCCCACCGCAGTCGTCGAATCCCGGCGACCCATCTGATGATGATTCGTGCACTGTGGGCAAGGGGGCGCACAATTTTGAAGCGCAGGACTGGAATGGCAATTGGACAGACATAACTCCTATGGCAGTGGCAGACTGCTGGGCCATGCAGTGCGAACTAAAGATCTCAGATGTGCCGCTAGGTTACAACTTGCCAATCGGACCTGCGATGGGCTTTTCTGTCAATTACAATCAGAATGAGATCGAGCAACCGACCACCTTTACTTTCTCAAATTTGGGACCGAACTGGTCGACAAACTGGGTGTCGTGGATCAGTGTAGATGGTTCCGATAAAGCAACAGTACATCTGCGCGGCGGCGGGGTTGAACCACACATATACAGTGGCAATTCGGGGGATCCATACTCACCGGATTTGTATTCGCAAGCTGATATCGAGGTCCCCAGTGCTGGCGTCTATCATCGGATGCTTGCTGATGGCTCCATCGAAGTATTCGACCTCGATGACGGCAACGACAATTTCTTTATGACAGAAGTAATTGATTCGTCGGGTAACTCGACGACGATTCAATACGATGTCGACTTCCGAATCGCTTCTGTCACAGATATGAATGGCAATGTCAGCACGTTCGACCACGCTTCAAACAATCCACTCGATAGCGACTTCTATTTGATCTCGGCGATCCACGATCCATTTGGAAGATCGTGTTCATTTTTCTATGATGGAAATGGATTTCTCGAAACGATCACCGATCTTGTTGGCATCGAATCAAGCTTTACGTACGATGTTGGGACTGGCTTCATAGAGTCGATGACGACGCCATACGGCACGAGTTCATTTGACAGTTACTCAATTACAGCGGGTTACATTTATCCCGGTAGGGGTTTGAGTATTTCATACCCTGATGGCACCAGTTCTGTAATTGAGCACACATTGGATCACGAAAACGAAACGCATTATTGGGACCGCGAGGCCATGGCACGCTACCCAAATGATCCAACCAACCGGATATTTTCGCACTGCCGCAAGACAACGTGGTTTGCTGAGGGTTTCTCAGCTAATGTTGCGCCAATTGCACGTGCTTCAAAGAATCCGCTTGAGTCTCAGATTGCATACACGTACCCGAATCAAATCTTTTCAGGCTTCTACGACACACTAAACCGGCCGAGCGCAATCACGCAACGAAATGACTATAATTTGAAAGCGCGTTTTTCGATTACGGGCACCATCACGCCAGGAGATATTCTCTCGGTGCGGATCTGGAATAACCTGCTGCCGGGTACAGTGAATACGGTATCCTATACGGTGCAGAGCGGAGACACCGCCAACGATATACTCGAAGAATTGGGCGACCTGGTCAACAACGACAGCGAATTTCTCAAGCGCGGAATCTACGCTGAAATGGACGATGGCTACCTGGTCGTAACTCCCGAAGATGTCTATTACAGTTATCCGCAGGCGCTGACATCAGGCGGCGCTACCGAGACTTTCACAGCGGAGCTGGAACAGGACTGGAGCCGCTCTCCCGTGAGCATAGTTTTCGGCGGCACACCAACTGCCGGTGACATTGTCTACTTGCACTCGGCTTATCCACCTACCTACCCAGTCTTCTCGTACACTGTCGTCAGTGGAGACACGCTGGAAACGATCGCTCAGAAAGTTGCATACATGCTAACGGATGACTCGTTCAGTCGTTCCCATAATTGCTCCTTCTCTGCGAGCGGTAACAAGATCTTTTGTCACTTGGGCTGGGGAGTCGGTGCGTTCTGGGCTAACTACTCAGGCAACACGACAGCCGGGACCAGCGCTGTGACCGATCAAACCCAATCGCTGTACGAGTGGAACGTACTTGGTTATCCCACCAAAGTCACCGATCCCGCCGGGCGCGAGATTTCCTACGAGTACGCCGCAAACAATATTGATTTGGAGGAAATTCACGAAACTCGCGACAGCAATGACTTCGTCCTTGCGACTTTTACATATAACAGCCAGCACCTGCCGCTGACAAAAATAGACGGCTCAGGACAAGAGACCGACATGACATACAATGTCTTCGGGCAGCTCACCTCTGTCACGGATACCCTGTCTAATGTGACGACGTACGAATATACCTCAACGGAGACAGCCACCATTGGCGGCACCATCAGCTCGGGCAACCAGGCAAGCATCACCGTGTCTGATCCGGATCTGCCTGGTGGCTCGGAGACGGTATCTCACACCGCTACGCCGGGGCAAACGGCTAGCAACGTCGCTGCATCATTGGCTTCCAATATCAATGGCAATACAGATCTGCAGACCCTCGGCGTTTCGGCGAGTGCAAGTGGTGCAGACTTGACCATCAAGTCTGTTTCGGTCAACGCGACGAGCTATAGCCAGGCGGTAACTGGCGGCGTGACCGTCTCCCTGTCGCCGGTCGCCTATGGCTTCCTGACAAAAATAACCGGTCCGCTTCAAGAAGACGATGTCACAACCCTGGTCTGGAATGAAAACGGAACGCTCGCGTCAAGCACGGATGCGGAAGGTTACACATTGTCGTTTGACTACGATGACATGGATCGTTTGGTCAAAACGACATTTCCTGATCAGACCACGCAGCAGATAGTGTTCCAAGACCTTGATGCGATCTTCTTCATAGATAGACTGGGGAGGACCACACAACGGTCATTCGACAACATGGACCAGCTCGCATTCGAGATTGATCCGCTGGGCAGAAAGACATCCTATAACTGGTGCTCTTGTGGATCTTTGAGCACACTAGTCGATGCTGTTGGACACACAACGACCTGGAATCACGATTTACAGGGACGAGTCATTGAAAAAATCCTGGAGGACGGTTCAACCACAAAGTACATCTGGGAAGCCAATCGCAGCGTGCTTCAACTGAAGCGCGACGCTCTTGGACAAGAATCACAGTACTATCACAATTGGGACGGCAGTTTAAATTCCGTCCACTACGAAAATGCGGTGAACGCCACGTCCACCGTTCTCAATACGTACGACATGCATTTCAACCGTCTGATTCAAGCCCGCAATGGCTGGGGCACCTACGATTACGAATACAACGATTACATTACTGACCCGACCGATCCTCCCATCACAGGTGGTGGCAGGCTGGCGACGATTACAAATACCGTTATCCCGAATTCCGACATAGCTTTTGAATATGACGAAATGGGAAGAACGACAAACCGCTCCATAGATGGTGCAAACAATTCCATCGATTGGGTTTACGATGGAATGTCTCGGGTCCTTTCAGAGACGAACGAACTCGGGCAATTCGACTTCACCTATGTGGATGATGGCGTCGGCGTTTCCAAAGGGCAATCACGGCTCGCCAGCATCGCTTATCCGAATGGTCAAACGACCAACTTCGATTGGTACGAAAACGATCAAGATCAACGCTTACGCGAGATAAAGAACTTAGATCCAAATTCGCAAGCTCTCTCGCAATTCAACTACGCGCAAGATCCTTCGGGACAGATCACCCGTTGGATGCAACAGCAGAAGAGTCGACACCTCGGTTTCGGACTTGATTACGATTCCGCAGGTCAACTCACCGGGGCGGTCAGTGGCAAGGGCGTTCTGCCCGCACCATTCGCAGACCAGCATTTCTTCTCGTACGACTCCGCTGCCAATCGCACCGGCGTGCAAACCAGCCAGGTCCAAAATCTGGTTATCGCTGGCAGTAAGACCACCAGTGATGTCATCACTGTCACGGCAACTGACAGCGGTCTGAGCGGCGGCACTGAAGCGGTCGCGTACACAGTGCTTTCAGGAGACACGTTAACGACGATTGCGGCCAATCTGGCTGCAACGATTACTGCAAACTCCGATTGCCAGTCGGTCGGCATCGATGCCGTTTCGAGCGGCACAACCGTGACGATCAGATCGAAGTCACCGAATGTGACTACCTTTGCGACGAGCTTGAGTGGTGGTGCGACAGAAACCGCCAGCCTTGGTGTGAATGCCGCCGTGCATAACGCCACTATCGGAGGAACACCAACCACGAGCGACGTTGTTCAAATAACTGTCCACGACCCAGCTCTCGGCGGCGGTTCGACCAGCGTCAGCCGCACCGTCCAGGGCGGGGACACGTTGACCTCAATTGCGACTGCACTAACTTCCTCTATAAATGGAAGCGGCAGCCTCTCCGGCGCCGGCATCACCGCTACATCTAATGGACCTGTGATCGCGATCCAGTCGCTCTCTCCGAATGTGACAACGTTCACGAAATCAGTGACGGGCGCAGGCACGGAAACCGTGGCTATGGGTCCAAGCCTCAACGGCACAGTCAAAGCATTGATTGCCGGGAGTAAGACAACATCAGATGTCTTAACGCTCACCGTTTTCGATCCGGGGCTATCCGGCGGGTCTAAGGGTGTTTCGTACACAGTCCAAAGCGGAGACAACCTGACCTCTATCGCGAGCGGGTTCGCCTCCGCAATCAACGCGGACACGGATCTGCAAGGCATAGGCGTAACAGCCAGTGCCTCAAGCACCACGCTGACCGTGACATCCGTGTCTCGCAACGCCACCAGCTATCTTCCGTCGAGAAGTAGCAGCGCAACCGAAACCATTCTCTGGGACCTCCCAGCGAACGGCACGGTGACGGCTGTCATTGGCGGGACCAAGACAACAGGCAATGTACTCACGATAACGACCTACGACGCTGGCTTGGCCGGCGGCTCTAAGGCCGTAAATTACACGGTCCAGAGCGGCGACACGCTGAATTCCATTGCTTCGGGAGTTGCGACCAACATCAATGCCGACACGGACCTCCAAGGGGTAAGTGTGTCCGCTGTTGCGGTCACTCCGACCTCTGGCGTCTCGGTCGTCAACCTGATTTCAGCGTCCAAGAACGCGACCACATATGCCAAGTCCCTGAGCGGAGGAGCTACCGAGACGATTGCGCTAAGCAAAAACGTCGGGGTTTCTCAAGCCACATTCAACAATGTGAACGAGCTGACCGGGGTTTCTGCCGGTGGCAACGCCCGATTCCAAGGAAACACGGACAGACCGGTCTTGCCGGTCACCGTGGCAGGCAATGCCGTTGACATGCCGACATCCCAGAGTTTCTCTGGAAATGCAGCTCTGTCGTCTGGCAGTAACAGCGTCTCTGTAAGCGCAACCGCCGGAGGCGGAAGCGGCACAACCACGAACGCGCACAAGCTGGAAGTGGTTGGTGCGGGCACTCAAACGCTCACCTTCGATGACAACGGCAACATGACCAGTGATGGTACGAATACCTTCGTATGGGACGCGGAAAACCGTTTGATTCAGATCACGTATCCAAGCGCGAACAACAAGACTGAGTTCACGTACTCGCCGACTGGGGGCCGGGTCAAGATTGTCGAGACGGTCTCGGGCTCTGTGACTTCGACGAAGCAATTTGTTAGCGGGGAGGAGCGTGATGGAAGTGGCAATGTGACTAAAATGTTTTTCTCGCAAGGAGTACAGGACGGAGCGGATAGCTACTTCTATACAAAGGACCACTTAGGCTCCATCCGCGCACTAGTGGATGATTCGGGAATTGTTCAGGGGGCATTCGCTTTCGATCCCTATGGCAGATCAACCCGACTTGAGGGCACCGTCGATAGTGATTTTGGATTTGCTGGCATGTATCTGCACGCCAGAAGCGGGCTGGGACTGACAGCGTTCAGAGCATACAGCTCAACCTATGCACAGTGGTTGAGTCGAGATCCTGTTGCATCGGCTGGCGATTCATATACCTACGCGGGAAATAGACCCACAATAGCGAAGGATCCATTGGGGCTGCTTTATACGCTCGAGATTGATCCTTCGGGAACAGAGGTTTGGATCACGCTGCCATTAAGTTTTGAGGGCGACGGGGTCTCGCAGGATCGCATCAATCAATACATCCAAGGGATTGAATCCACCTGGTCTAACCAGTTTGGAAAATACAATGTCCACATGAAAGTAGTTCAGCCGCCTAAGGGGCAACCGTGTAATTCCATCTCTTTGCGAAAGTTTGGTCGACGGTCAAAGAGCAGTTACGAAAAATCAAATGGTAAATGGATTAACTGGATTATGGACTTGATGGGACCAGGATGGTCGGCGGCGCATGAAGCCGGGCATCTAATGGGGTTGGACGACACCTACTTTTTCATTGGCGACGTTGGCATTCCAGGAACAGGGTCCGACGATATCATGGGTGGCAAGCCAGGGTCCAAGCCGAATGAAGGTGTAATTCAGCAAATTATCAACAACTCTACACCGATACCGTGAACTTAGAGGATGCGACACAACGTTTTGTCTTCAGAATCGCTAGCCGGAGCAGTAGTGTTATCCCAATGATGGTGGAAACTATCAGAGTCAGAAGCGCTACACCCCAGCTATCTGAAGCAACCCAAGGCACATGATTTCTGTTCATAATCGTAATCGTGCTCTGGCGAAACTGCCAGGGCACGTGCACATACATGCAATCTGAAACAGGACGACCACTGAACTGGACTGACCACAGCTCTTGCAGATTGCAGGTAGAGGCATCCGCAAATCCCACGCGCTCGATCATCTTGGCTGATTGCGCATTCGAAATTAACGCCCTGAAATTGGCATAGTCAAGGCGGCGGCCATGCTGGGTAGGATCGTGCAACCAAAGGCAAGCCCACGCAATGACAATAGCAAGAGAACTCAAGCCAATCAGACGCCGCCACTTTCGCACCATCGCATCTTTCATCGGAGAACGCCCAAAGCAAAACGACTTTACTCCATAACAATAAACTGGAATTTTGTGGATGGGAAGCGTGTTTCTCCCACATTGCCGTGTTCCGACGGTGCCAGGCTACAGACTTTTGGTGATTTTAGTGGCTGATCGAACGCGGAACGGGCTACTTTGCGCCGCATAGATGACCATTTCCGAGGACCTTTTTTCTCGAAAGTGGTATCAAAACCGGCACTTTGCCGCAATTCGACGCATGCACTTGTGTTTGAAGGACTACTGGAACGAATCCGTACCCACTGCTGCACTCGCGTAGGGACCGCTGCCTGAAGCACCCGAAAGCGGACCACGCCTCCACCTCGCTTTGATGCTATCATCCTGAAATAGCCTTGCTGGACAGCGCTTCCGATTATCACTCGTTGCTCTGGCGGGGCGGTTTTCGCTTGGAAAAAGACATGGGTGTGGGGACTCAGGGATAGTTGTGTCAGTTTTGACAGTGCGGGATCTGCTCTTAGCGCCTACCCTGCGCCTACCGTTTTGACTTCGCCCCAATATCACTACTGCCGCCTACCGTCGCCTACTTTTAATCTGCCTACCGCGCCTACCGCTTTGGAGGAAACCAATCATGCCCAGACTGACCGCCAACTTCATAAACACAAAAGTAGAAATGCCCGGACCTGGCAAAACCCTCTTCTACAGGGACTCTGAGCTTACCGGCTTCGGTCTGAAAGTGACCAGCACCAAGATGACTTACTTCGCTGAGGCCAGGGTGAATGGATGTAGCCGAAGAGTCACGCTTGGTAATGCAAAGTTATCACCACCTGAAGAAGCCAGAAAAATGGCATTAGCGATATTAGGGAAGATGGCAGCCGGTCATGATCCGACGAAGGAGAAGCAGCGGCGCAAACGTGTGTCACTTACCTTGGGTGAGGCGTTCGATGAGTACATGGCGGCAAAGACGCTTCGTCCGAATACGGTTGCATCGTTCAATCGAGTGATGAATCAGAACCTAGGTGACTGGCTCGCCAAGCCAGTTACCTCCATCACTCGCAGCATGGTGCTGGAGCGGTACAGCCAGCTGGGCAGTGGCAGCAAGAAGGGAACATCCGGCAAAGCCAATGCCAATCTGACGATGCAGGTCTTGCGGTCCGTCCTCAATTACGTCTCCTACAAATATGCAGAGCAGGGTGAGCCGCTGATCGCCGATAACCCGGTTCGGGTCCTCCGGCAGACAAAGGCCTGGCACCGGATTCCTCAACGGCAGGGAATCATTCCAGATCACAAACTTCGAGACTGGGTTTTGTCAGTTTTGTCACTAAGGAATCCCGCCGCTCGTGACTATCATCTCGTGCTCTTGTTCACAGGATTGCGGAGAAACGAAGGCGCTCAACTTGAGTGGCGTGATGTTGATTTGGAGGCGAAGACATTGACCATCAGGGCCGAGAACAACAAGAGCGCCAGGGAAGCAAGGCTACCGTTGAGCGACTTCCTGTACGAGTTGTTTGCTCGCAGATTCGCGGAAAACAATGGATCTAGTTTTGTATTCGCTGGATGGAAAGGAAAGGGACGGTACTACGGGTGCTACCAATCGCTTAGAAAAATGCGTGAGCAATCTGGATGCGATTTCATTTTGCACGATATAAGGCGGACGTTCCTGACCATGGCAGAGCGGCTGGACATTCCGCACTACGCACTGAAGAAACTGGCCAACCACACGATTTACGGTGATGTTACCGGCTCCTACCTCGTGATCGATGTCGAGCGCTTGCGTGAACCGATGCAGAAAATCACAGACCGGTTTCTGGAATTGATCGGCGAGATAGCGACACCCGGCACTAGAAATGTCCCAGAATCGTCTAACCGGTAAAGGTTTTCATTAAGTTCGGTACAGTTGCCGCCCTCGGCTTGGGCGCATTTTATATGCGCTCTCTGCGGCCAATCAGCGGTCGTTTGAATATGCTGGCGGATCGCATACTCATGGTCGGATAGATCTGATGCGCATTCTTGGCAGCATCGACTACAATTGATCCGTTGGCTTACGAAAGGAAATTTGAATGGGTTTCGCTGGTCTCCCGGTTGCATTCGGTGTGCCGCGCCGTTCGCGGATATCGCGAGCCTTTGCCGAAGCGGTAAGCCGTCTGGAACTGAACCCTGACAGAGTTGCCGAGGCATCTCAACATTATGGCGGTATCAAGGAGTTTATCGAAAGTGCTCTTCCTGGCGTTCGAGTGACGCAAGTCGGCTCATTCCAGCGACAAACTAAAATTCGTCCCGTCAGTTCTCATCGGCTGCGCAACTTGCTTATAGATGCAGAGATCACGCCGATAGACTTGGACATTCTTGTTTCCTTTGGTCCGGTTACGCGTTGGGTAAATGACGGCAGTGCCAGTGGTCCCGAGGACCTGCTTCGAGTGCTCTACGCCGCAGTGCGGTCAAGCAAGCGTTATCAGGTGCTGGAGCCAACGATTGATTCGCCGGTCATCACCATGTCGTATTCGAACGAGTTCAGCATGGAACTGATTCCATGCACGGTAGATCAAGTCTCATCATTGCCTCCGAGAATTTGTAGACCATATCTGGTGCCGTACAGCGGTGGATGGAAATGGGCTGACTACGATTACGACGCTGAACTGATAACGCGTTGCAACAAGCAAAGCGGTGGAAAACTGATCCCATCGATTAAGTTGTGCAAAGGCTTCGTGCGCAACCATGGATTGCCCTTCAAGTCGTTCCACGTTGAGATTTTGTGCGTCGCAGTTTTTGACCGGCTGATGCAAGCGTACAGGTATCATTGGTCTTACGAAGAATTTTTTGTGGAGTTCCTGAAGTTACTGCCAGTGGCACTCTTCGAACCGGCTAAATTAGCTGGGAGCTATTCCGACGAGCAAATGGTCGCCGGTCAAGATGCCTCTCAAAGCTTCCTCCTAGTCATGAAAATCGCAGAAGCTGCTGGAAGTTTGCTAGTACTGCCTGACACGGAAAACACAGTGTCTCTCTGGTCGCAGTTCTACGGGTATCCCTTTCCTTCGAGCACGCTGTGGCTGAGCTAAGGTTAGATGATTTGCTTTACCAGTGTCGCTCTCTGGAAGAGCAGTGTCTTTTCGCTGCGCAAGGTCATTACGAAACGGCAAAGACGAAAAAGAAGTTGCGGCTGATCTGTGTCGTGATACCGGCACTCATTGCAGCAGCCGGGTCCGGGGCAGCCTTGATGGGAGGAATTATCCCGTCAAATTTGCAGTCAACAGTGAGCGTTATTACCGCCCTTGCTGCGATAGTTGCGGCACTTTCCGCCTTGTTTGAAGTCGATGGACAATCTTCCAAGCATCTCTACATTGGACACCAGTTCAATGCCCTGAGGTTGGAAGTAAATCACCTCCATAAGATAGAAGCTTTGGCAATGCCACTGACTGAAACGAGTGCACGGTTAGAGCGATACCTAGTCGAATACAGGACGTTGGTTAGAACGAGCGATCTGACCGACCAAAAGGCTTTCGAACGAGCAAGAAAGGCCATCGAGGAGGGCATCCACGAGCCTTCTGAAATCGCTCCTTTGAAGCTGCCGCCCCCATCGAACTAACTGGCGATTCACTTCACCAGGCTGACGCCAGCGAAAGTGACATCGACGTCAAATATCTGCGCAATGCGTACGAGAGTCCGCAAGCTCGGATTCTGCACGCCGCGTTCCAACTGCGAGACGTAAGCCCGGTCACACTCTAGTTCGCCGGCCAGGTCATCCTGTGTCCAGCTGTTCGCCTTCCTGAGTTCTCTCAGGCGGGCGGCGAATCGTTCGACTGGGTCTGCTTGCTTCACAAGCACATTTAATCTTCGGAAGCCATAGCTTTCCAGAAGTAATAACTTCCGCTCGCGGTATATTTTGAAAACCGCTACGCTGCGAACAGCGGGAGGATGCCATGAGCGAAAGCCCCAAGTCTGAGGAAAAGCCGCAAACTGGAAAACCAGCAAAGAAATCGAGGGCCGCGCTGATTGTCATCGCGTGCATACTTGTGCTGGGTTTGGCTGGCGCTGCAGCCATGGTTTTCATTGGCGGAGGGATTTGGTTGGTTAGCCAGCAATCCACTGTACGGAGATCGTTGGACCCGCTAGTGGGTTTTGGCCCGTATTTCATCGGAATGACCTTTGAGGAGTTCGAGAAAATACCAGCGCCCGAATCAGCTGGGGGTGTAAACGGGCTGCGTCCCATGCTGGAGAGATCAAACAATCCTGGTGGCATGCGATGCTACTTCGCACGAGGTGATGTTCCGCCGTTTATTGTGATGTCGCCACCGGATTTCATTTTCGTCAAGCCGAGCGGTTCGGATCAGGCGAGCCTGGTGGGCATAAGAGGCTTTATTGACTGGAGCGATGTCGATGAACTAGTCGTCGCATTGCGCAAGAGATACGGCACACCGACCGTTGACCATCCGAGAGACGCTTACAACAAGTTTCACCTGGAGTGGGAATCGGGTAGCAAGAGAGTTTTGTTCAAGAGCCAGGATTCGGGCTATTTGCCGCTGCTCAGATTTGAAGACCAAGAAATGTATGCCGTCTATGCGAAGGAAGAGACTGCTTGGGAAGAGCGGGTTCAGAAAGAGAAAGATGAACGCGAACAGCTCGCACGCCAGGCAGCTGAAGAAGCGGAAGCCACCAAGCAGAAGCAGAAACTCGAAGAGGAAACTGCGGACACGATCAGACGACTGAAATCTCGCTTGATTGAAGTGCGTCAATGGATCACCGCGCATGACAAAATGGTCGCTGATGGCAAGGTTCAAAGACGCAAATTGCAGGCGTTTCGGTGGAAGCAGCAGCATCCTGACAGCGAGTACACCGATGAACAATTTGAACGCGACGAAGCTGACGATGTTGAGCAGCGAAAGTTAACGCAAAGCGAGACAGATCGGCTGAGTCAAAAAGAACAGGAAGTATTGTCACGACTGCGCGAACTTGGGGTATCTGAAACAGAGCTTTCAGCGGTGTCAGACGACAATGCCGCTACAAATCCGTAGAGTCGCTTCTCTTTCGCTGAGCGATTTTCATTCTGACCAATTCCACGCAAAGGCGCTCCGCCTCTCTTTCTTCGGCAAAAGAGAATTGACTTGTGTCTTTTTCGGTTTCATCGCTGGCTTGAATTTGAGCGATTCGATCAAGCGTGTTAAAGCTCAACTCGGAAAGCTTGGTCAACCCAGTCACCAAACTCGATACCGCAATGCTGGCATTGTAGCTGGTGATTTTGTTCTTCCGGATTTCATCAGCCAGTTTCTCCATGATCATTTGCCCGATTCGATCAAGGCGTTCAATCTTGGTCAGCGTCTTGCGGCATTCATCGACCAGAGAGAGCGCGGTCGCTGCTGACCGGGAAGAATCGCTTACCTCAAAGAGCTTGCGCCACTGGTAGATCTGGTTTGTCGGGATGCCGTGTTTCTTCGAGACCGCATACACGGTGCTGCCAGGTTCTGCGCACTCTTGGACGATTGCCATCTTCTCATCATCAGTCCAGCGGCGACGACGAATCGGACCAGGTGAATTGATCTGTTCATTCTCATTGCCATTTTGTTCCATCGAATTAGCTCCACTGCTTGTTACTAGTCGTCGCCGATATCTGTCTACCCTTGCCGCTTTCGCCGGTCGTCCCAGGTCAGCAAGGCGATGTGGGACACTTATCGATAACGAATGCCTCGCTCACTGTTGCGGGTATGCTGATATTCCGAGCGCCAAGGCAACGACCTCAGTGTCGGTCATCTCGCTCACGACAATTGCGTACCTGACAATGCCTTCGTATGGAAATTCAAGATCGGTGCGGAGGGCAAGTCCGATGGCGTCCGCAGAGAGATGTTTTTTGAATCCCTCAGGTCCGCTTTTGTACATTCAAAAGTTCCTCATTGAGTTGGATGCAGGCTGTGTTAGCCAATGATTCGCGAAAGATAAACTGCCAGGCAAAGATAAATGAAGAGCAGATACGCGCTCTGAAATTCATGAGGCATTGCGCCTGCTTGCCAGCAACAGCCGAATAATGTCGCGGTTTCGATGAACCTGACTAGGTCCGCCGAAGACGCAGCAGAACTTCGACCCGTCTGCCTTGATGCGCAAATTGTCTTGATGCCGATCATGTCCCTCAAGAGCGCAGATTGGGCATTGAGCGACTAACTCGCCACCACGGGAAATGGCATCCATGTAGTTGAGAATTTGAAACTGGACGCGCGGAGCGAACTGATTTCTGGGTGTTCTGGACAGATGCGGTGCTGGTCGGTGGGCTTCGGCTTCCCTAATGGCATCAGCCGCTTTGTTCAGCGGTTGACGCGCAAGCCACTCAAGTTGAACAGCTACGTCCCGTTCAACGCCATCGAACCAGGATCGTGCGCCATTGGCGTCCGGTTTCAGGTTGAATCCCAAGGGACCGCGAACCTGACTCAACCCTGTGGCAGATTTTGGGAAGCGTTCGATCCCGGAGACATTCGCAAGCCGCATGAATGTGTCTGCGAGGATTATCAATTCTTCGGCTGAAACCGGTGCGTCAAACAGGACCCATAGATGTCCGTCCCGTCCGGTTCTTCTGCCTTCGCGAATAACATGCACGCCCCATGATCGAAGAGAAGAGTCAAGTCTGTCCATGGAACCGTCTTCAACGTCAGAGTCAAAGCAGATCCATTTTGATCTAGCGTCACCGTCAATGGCTGGCCACGCACAAGTCACCCGCCCCTCCAGGTGATCCCGCACGAGTTCCGATGAGACGGGGCGATAGGAGAATGCGTCTTCCCGAGTTTTCATTTCCGGCTTCTGGCAGGCATAACCACTGTTACCGGATGCCTGGTTGACCCACTGCCTCCCCCAGATATCAACTCGGTTTACGAAGCGCTCCATGTAGATCGCGATCAGGTCGTTGTTCATCTTTATTGTCTTGTCTCCGTTATATTTGCAAACACGCGTCCGACGCGTCCAGCCGCCCAAGACACATTTCATTTGGACGTGATGGGAAAGCAGCAGCGCCCTGACGCGTCCATCCTGATGTGCCATTCCGCCACCATCTGGACGCCTTGGGCGCTTTGGGCGCGTGCTAGCCGCCACCTTCACCATCCAATCTGGAAATGGAAATCTTCCGGCTACCACTTTTACTGAACTGGATTTCCAGTCCGTGACGTTGCCGCAGAAAAGGGGCCAATCGGCGCAACTTGCTGCTAAGCTGCTGTGCATTGGTTGGAAACCATCGAGGAAGTTTGTCGCCTGGAGAGCCAGATTTTTCAATCAACAATTCCCGGAGGTCGGTGGCAGAATTTTGAATTGGTAGATCAAGGTCGAGTATCAACTGCGTTAACTGGTCATCCAATGCCACCGCTGCCAGTGCCTGACGATTGCCATTGTATACATCGAGGAAACGGCCGCCGGGTAACCCGAGCGCTCTTTCAACCGCCACCCCATACTTCGCAAAATCAGCCATTCTTGGGCTGCGGTCAATTTTAACCCCTGGTAGCTCTCGAAGGGTTTTCGACAACACAAACAAGATGGCTCCCAGAAATTTAGCTTCGTTGGCGTCGAAGTTTGTCCAGAATTCCGACTCCGGAAGACGATCCTTCTCATCAATTCTCGGACAATCGATCTGAATCGCGCGATCAACCATGTCGTTTCTGAGGGACAGATCGTCAATGGTATTGAGAAGAACCAGGCGTTGAGCTTGAAAGATCGTCTCGCTTTCATCTTGGTAGAGCGTACGGTAACTGCTACCTCCCCCCGTGGTTAACCGACAAATGGCGTCACTTATTTCAACGGAGATTCTGGAGACGTTGTCGAATGCAACAATCCAGCCGTTGCTGGCTGCGATCCACAGATCCTGCTCACTCTTGGGAGCGGTTCGAAGTGGTGCCTTGGATGGATCTACCAGCTTGCGAAAGATCCGGCAAAGGGTGCTTTTTGCGCTGCCCTGCTCCCCGACGACCAGAACCACAACGTAAGGTCCAGCCGGACGGAATGCTGAAAGCAACGAGACTAGAAAAAGCAGCCACTCGCCATCATCCTTTATATTGCAGAAGTCTCGGAGCCGGTTCAGCGTCTCAAGGGCTTGTGCATCGTTTTCAGGTAGGATTGGGTTTGGCAGAACCCGCATACCCGACTTGGTCAGGAAGCGCACAGACGCGTCCGATGCGTCCGACGCGTCCACCACCCCAAAACGATCAACCCTAAAGACTGTTCCTGCATCATCGGCGAGGTGAAGGTAAGTTGTGGAGCTATCACCGGCAATGCGAACCCGAGTTTCGTGCTGAGGAGAATCGTATTTGGCCTTGCCTTCCAGCATTCGCAGCGTGTCTTCGACCGATTGAACGGATGGGACAACTTTGAAATCCCGAAAGACCCTCATGCACAGATAGTCTTTGAACTCTTTTGCGCGAATCTTCGTATGCCATTTCTTGCCATTGATGCCGAAAGTGACAAAGGCTTCAAGCTCTGCATCGTGCCAAAGCTCGACAGAATCCGCGACCATCAGCAGCATGTCCTTGTGGGTGAATCCCTTTTCGTCCTTCGCAGTTTGCGCTGCACCTGATGTGGTGCAAACGCCAGCGTTGCATACATCTGTTTCCGAAGGCAGTCGAAAGCCGTCCACAGAGGGAACTGGCTCGGGTGCTGCGATTTCTTCAGCAAGATCAGATGTTTCGCTATCCGAGTGGGTTGCTACGTCTTGAGTTACCTCCCTTTCTTGTGTATAATTTTCCATATTGAGATTCCCTTTTTATCTTGCCGCTGCCCGTTGCAGCGGCTTTCTGCTTTTGGTTTAGCACCGTAACCGGTGCCCTCATGTGCTAGCTTCACCTCCTTCACGTTCTTCTTGTTTGACGAGTCGTTCTTCAATCCACATGACCAAATCCTCAACCCGGTACCGTATCGCCCTGCCGGAGATGCGCACGTAACTTGGACCACCGCCGCGCGTGCGGCGGGCTTCCAGCATTCTCGGCGTATACCCCAGAACAGCGGCAGCTTGAGCGGTGGTTAGCAACCTGGTATCTTTGTGTGCTTCGGTCATTCTTGGTGCCCCTTGGTGTCACAATTGAATTGAACCAAAATGAGCCGCAGTTCGATACACGGTATAGGTGGCCAATTTCTGGCCCATTTAACCCGGACTTCTAAACTGCCTTGCAGCGCTGAGCTACCGAGACTTTTTCTTCCGTGTCGTTTTCGCTGTTTTCTTCGCAGCTTTGGTGGTGCGAATTTCTTCGAGCGTCTTGCCCGTCTGGTGCTCGTCAATCATCTCGGCTATAGTTCGATAGCGAAAAGGTCGTCCAATCAAAACATCGGTATGTGGCGTATCCCAGGCCTTGTTTATGGCAGCTTCGATAGCGGATTCATCCACACCAATAGCATGGAAGACAATTCTCACAACTTCATTGAACTGAATGCCGTGTCTCGTGGGCACTATGCCGTGTTGAAGCAATACTTCTGCAATCCGGTACACCACTACATCGAGATCTGTTTCAGGATTTCCGCTTGCCCCCTCTGCGTCAAGAACCTCATCTAGTGCCTGCTCCAGCGATCTCAGTCCCTCAAGCGCCTGCATGCGGGGCAACTCAAGATGAGGATTCATCAAAAAAGTGTGCTCATCCAAGGTAGAGATTTCATCTGCAAATTTGGACAATCTCTCCCGGAAACGTTTTAGCTGTCGTTTTCGTTCTTTACCTGATGGCAATCCGTGTTGATAAGCAATGAACCCAAGCTGCATACCAGGCTCCGACAGCTGGTTGATTGCCTGAGGCGATAGCCCACCCTTTGCCAAAGCACGCTTGTGCTCGGCATTCAGCTGTAGAGACGAGCTAACCTTTTGCTTGATGGCGCGCTTTGTTTTTGGCTCGCTTCTCTTTTCCATCGGCGAAATCTGCTAGCGGTTGGACAGGTAATCAGAAAGCAACTCAGCCAGATCGGCTGCCAACTTGCTCTTTCGCTTTCGTCCAAGCCAATCGCGGAAATCCTCCAGCACACCGCCCGAGGTGGCATCTTCAATTTTCAATCCAGCCAGTCTGGCTGCTTTGACGATGCGCGAAACCGTGTAAGACTCAGAAGGTCCTTTCAGGCTCTGCACCCAATCGAAGTCGTCTGGATCAAGAGAGACCGAAATCCGGGGGCGTTTTCCATCGTCACGACGACGCTGAACCATAGTTGACCTTTTCCATTGCCGCGATCTTCACAGACCCCGATGGTAGCGTGTACCGCCTGGAGGTTTCAAGCCTGGAATGACCGGCTATCTCGGCAACCGTCACGATATCCACGCCAGCCCGTACAAGCCGAGTAAGGCAGGTGTGCCGCAGGCAGTGGCTACTGAGATCTACCCCCGCATCCCGCCCAAATTGCCGGATAATCTGATCTACCGCTTGCACCGATATTCGGTTGCCTTTCTGGCTGACGAACAAAGCCGCCGCTGGATCGCTCAGTGGGCGCTGTGCCAGGTAGTCATGAAGGATGCCAGCCAGATCCGAATTAATGGGCACGGTTCTGCGCTTGGCATTTTTGCCGCACCTGACAATCAATTCCCGCTTCCGAGCGCTTAAGAGAACATCGGCAACGTTAAGCGCAGCCACTTCTGAGATGCGCAGACCGCAATGCAACATGACCAATGCCAGCGCTTTGTTCCTGGTGGATTTGCTTTGCGCAACCACCTTGATCAGCCGCCGTTGTTCTTCTGGCTCCAGCGCCCGAGGCGCCTGGTTCGGCAGATCTTGGCGCTTCACCTTGGCCGTTCCCATTCCTTTATATAGGTAGAAGTTGTCGATTGCCGCCAAAGTAGCATTGACGGTGTTTGAAGCCTTACCGGATTGCAGCAGCCAGGATTTATAGTCCTGAACAGCGAAGTCTCGGTCAACCGTTTCTGCCAGTGCCTGGGTTCCGTCAGGGCAATCGGCAAGCCACTGAAGGTATTGCCGCACGCGCAGCAGATAGTTTCTTCTCGTATGGGCTGATATGGGCAGCGTGCTCAGATAGATTTGGTAGCCTTCAAGTTCACCGTGCATGTTCCAGCACCTCAATGCATTGCCCGGCATCATCATACACACTGTGTGCACTGTGTTAACCGTCCCGAAAATTAAATCAGCGGCGCATGTTGCGCACCTTACACACCTTGGTGGCTGGAAAACGGTTGATACTAATGAATATCCCTCGTTTCTTCCCAAATAACGATTGATATTAGTCGGAACTCCTTGGTGTAACCGGCTCAAATCGCTTGTGATATTAGGGAGAACCCGTGCAGATTCCAATATCACCCATTTGGAATTTGCCGCGTACTGCCTGCCTACTGAAATCGATAAGCAACCAAAAGGCACACTCTGCACATAGTGTGTACAGCCTCTAGTAAGCGTTTCCTGAGGAGATTTCCGCCCCGGGCAGGCAGGTGTACCCTAAATTGGGTTTATGACGGCATGTCTCGCGTCGTTTCTGAAACAAACGAACTCGGACAATTCGACTTCACCTATGTAGATGATGGCGTCGGCGTTTCCAAAGGGCAATCACGGCTCGCCAGCATCGCTTATCCGAATGGTCAAACGACAAACTTCGATTGGTACGGAAATGATCAAGATCAACGCTTGCGCGAGATAAAGAATCTTGATCCGAATTCGCAGGCTCTTTCTCAATTCAATTACGCACAAGATCCTTCGGGACAGATCACTCGTTGGATGCAGCAGCAAAAGAGTCGGCACCTGGGCTTCGGTTTGGATTACGACTCCGCAGGTCAGTTGACCGCAGCGGTGAGCGGCAAGGGTGTTCTACCAGCGCCATTCGCAGACCAGCATTTCTTCTCGTACGACTCGGCTGCAAACCGCACCGGCGTGCAAACCAGCCAGGTCCAAAATCTGGTAATCGGTGGCAGCAAGACCACCAGCGATGTCATCACAGTCACCGCAACTGACAGCGGCTTGAGTGGAGGCACCGAGGCTGTCGCGTACACAGTGCTTGCAGGAGACACGCTGACGACGATTGCTGCCAACCTGGCTGCAACGATAACGGCGAACTCTGATTGCCAATCGGCTGGAATTGATGCCATTTCGAGTGGAACAACTGTGACGCTGCGGTCGAAATCGCCAAATGTCACGACATTCACCACCAGTTTAAGTGGTGGCGCGACAGAAACCGCCAGTCTTGGTGTGAATGCCGCCGTGCATAACGCCACTATCGGAGGAACACCAACCACCAGCGACGTTGTTCAAATAACTGTCCACGACCCAGCTCTCGGCGGTGGTTCGACTAGTGTCAGCCGCACCGTCCAGGGTGGAGACACGGTAACTTCCATTGCCACTGCTCTGACTTCTTCCATTAATGGAAGCGGCAGCCTTTCCGGAGCCGGCATCACTGCGACATCTAATGGTCCAGTGATCGCCATTCAATCACTCTCGCCAAACGTGACGACCTTCACCAAGTCGGTGTCGGGCGCAGGCACGGAAACTGTGACTATGGGCCCAAGCCTCAACGGCACAGTCAAAGCATTGATCGGCGGGAGTAAGACGACAGCAGATGTCTTGACACTCACGGTCTTCGATGCAGGCTTGTCCAGCGGACAGAAAGGCGTCTCTTATACGGTTCAGAGCGGAGACAACCTGACCTCAATTACGAGCGGGTTCGCCTCGGCAATCAACGCTGACACCGATCTGCAAGGCATAGGAGTAACCGCTAGTTCTTCCGGCACTCTCCTGACTGTCAATTCTGTTTCGAGAAACGCAACCAGTTATCTTCCGTCGAGAAGTACTAGCGCAACCGAAACCATTCTCTGGGACCTCCCAGCGAACGGCACGGTGACGGCTGTTATCGGCGGGACCAAGACAACAGGAAATGTACTCACGATAACGACCTACGACGCTGGTTTGGCTGGCGGCTCTAAAGCCGTCAATTACACGGTCCAGAGCGGCGACACTTTAAATTCCATCGCTTCGGGATTGGCGACTAACATCAATGCCGACACAGACCTCCAAGGGATAAGTGTGTCCGCTGTTGCGGTCACTCCGACCTCTGGCGTCTCGGTCGTCAACCTGATTTCAGCGTCCAAGAACGCGACCACATATGCCAAGTCCCTGAGCGGAGGAGCTACCGAGACGATTGCGCTAAGCAAAAACGTCGGCAACGCTGTCGACATGCCGACATCTCAGAGTTTCTCTGGGAACGCGTCGCTGTCGTGGGGGAGTAACAGTGTCAACGTCAGCGCCACTGCTGGCGGCGGAAGTGGTACAACTACAAATACCCAAAAGCTAGAGGTGGTGGGGGCTGGCAGCCAGACGCTGACCTACGACAACAATGGCAATTTAACCAGCGACGGAACGAATTCCTTCGCATGGGATGCCGAGAATCGCCTGATTCAGATCACTTACCCCGGAATGAATAATAAGACAGAGATGACTTATGGTCCGACCGGCGGGCGGGTGAAAATTGTAGAAACGGTGTCCGGCTCCGTGACCAGTACTAAGCAGTTCATTGGCGGCGAAGAGCGCGATGGCAGCGGGAATGTGACTAAGCAATTCTTCTCTGAAGGACAAATTAGTGCCACTACGAATTACTTCTACAGCTTCGACCACCTTGGTTCAGTTCGCACGCTAACCGACGATAGCGGCGTCGTACAGTCCGATTGCAGCTTCGATCCTTTTGGTCGGACAACAAAGCTGCAGGGATCGCAAGACAGCGATTTCGGCTACGGTTCGATGTACATACACGCCAGAAGCGGACTCCATTTCACACGATTCAGAGCCTACAGTCCTGTGTTAGGAATATGGCTCAGTACGGACCCAGTTGCCGCCAAACAGAGTTATGACTTCGTGGCCGGCGACCCCATCAATCTTACGGATCCATTGGGGTTAGCACCGACTCCGCGGCAGATTGTTTGCCCTTGCGGCAGAATCGTAGAGCTCACAGCGGCTGCTGTTGCGCACATCACACAGCGGCACGGACCTGGTCAAGAACCTCAAGGTCCGAACGTTGAACCTCGTGGTAACTTCACAAATGAGTCCTGGTTGCCTCAGATCATTGACCGCATTATTCAAGAGGCCGTCTGTGGCACCAGAGTCACACATCAAGCCAACGGAAGAGATGCTTATCGTGTTAGCGGCCGCGTTTGGACGAGGGTGGATGGTGTCCCGGTTCCTGAGCCTCCGCCTAGAGCACCTGGAGTCGTCTTCCCACCTGGCGGGTACGGACCTCCGGCACCGACGGACACTGTCGTGGTTGTCGTTGATCCGACTACAAACACTATCATCACAGCGTACCCAGAATAGTCCGACGTGGACTCGTGAGATCTGGAGTAGAATGACTAAGTGACAGCGAAAGGTGACACGGGTGCAGAACTCAATTCTAACGCTTGATATAGAACTGTCTGCGTGGATTCTTGCAGACGGAAATTATGAGTTCGTTTCATTCGCAGTTGGAAAGACGGCTAAGTTCGCTTTGGAGTTTTGCCAGAAAGGTTACTCCCTGAGTACTGAACCTTTGTCGCTCGTCGCATCAACCACACCTTCCTTTTACGAGGCTACAGCTGACGTCGTTTATCGTGATGAATCAGCCTGGATATTGGACTTCGGACCCGTATCGGCGTACAGGACCGGCGCAAGCCCCGTGGACTTTGGCCAGCGGATCAAGAGTGAGATTAGTCTGCACATCGACCCATTTCAGTACTACGAGTCCTTATCGAAACTTGAGAATATTCCGCCGCTGATCTATGAGTGGCAATTAGTCGGTATCGATATGTGCGTGAATGCGCCAGAGCAATTTATTGCAGTGGAGAAAATCGACCTTCAGAGTGACCGGCGAAACGGATCAACTGATAGTTACATTCTTCATTGTTCTCTTCAATCCGAAACAGCGACCAAGGTTTTCTAAAGGTGCCTTCACCCACCGTTTGGAAGCGGATTGCTCTGCACTGCGAGCGAGTCGGACCGATTGAAGTCGCGATGTTATTGTCCAGCTTCAGCCTTACTTAGCGGCAGCAGGTTAAAGCAGGATAACATCCCGCTAAAAGCACACCCCGTGCCCATTACGCCGTTTGCAATTACTTTGCAGTTGTTATCGGCGGCAGCAATGTCTCGCACGGCAGACCCTTTCATAGTTAAAGCGGGAATGGACGATCCAGCGATAGCTCCCTGCAGTCCGGGTTCCAGGCAAATCAGAACGCGAAAATACTTCGCCGCCGCTCGGCGGAGGCGATGGTTGCCATGTTGCGACAGAGCCTGGCGTCGAGCCACCAGCGGCAGCACGAGCCTTCCAGGTCCCTTGGCGAGGCCACGGCGACGGTCAGCGAGCAGCATGCGCGCATGTTCGTCATTCTTTTTTCAATCCTGTGAGCGAAGGCGAACAGCAGGATAAAGCGATGATTTCATTTCGGCGTATGCACCGCAGGCGGTGCCTTGCCAGGGTTTCGGAAAGTACCCCACGTAATGCCGGGTACCCCAAACAGGCTCCTGGAGGCCGCTGAACGGCAGTCGCCCATCAGTGCTGTGATTGAGGCACCATACTCCTGGCTTTCTCTTCCTTTCACGGCTTGCACCTCGATGGCTCTAGCTCTCCGGCACTATATGTGGTGGCGTTCCAGGAACCATCCGCGATTTCCTGCGTCAACGGGAACTGACGAGCTTACGCGTCATCTCTCCTCGCTCTCAATTGAGGAGCCCAGCAAGCGACTTGCTTGCATCAACGTCCAAGCGCACTGCGCGCGTGTTCAGAGGTATGAATGCGTTTAAAACAAATCTGTGTTCGCTTCCCCAAGGAGATGACAGAAGAAGTCACCCGGCTGGCCAAAGCGAACGGACTCACGCCCTCGGAAATGGTTCGTGTGCTGGTCCGCGACGGAATCGTCGTCCGGGCGGAGGCAACTACCAACTCCCAGTTCGACTACGTAGAGAAGCGTCTGCGGCGAATGGAAGACCGATTCGCTGGCTGGATGATCAAACTCAGCAAAGCCATCTCGATGGTCTGGTTCTTCGTCGAGGAACTTGCGCTCTACGAAGTCGATGAAAACGACCAAATAGCATTGAAGGAAGCCGCAAAAGGCTTCGCGAGGCAATTTCTGCAACAAAAGACTTCCAGCCATCTCAAAGATGACCAGGAGCATCTGGACCAGGAATAGCAAGCCCGAGGAAGCCACCGAAAGCGTACCGCGCACTCAAACGGTGCCAAGGGCGGTTTCAGTGACTCCAAGGCTGCAATCAGCCTGACTTTCGGCGGTTCCACACCAGCCGCCGGAATCGATCCGCTAAGCATCCATCCAGTAGTAGCGCGCGCCTGCGCCATGCCCGGCTCAAGCCAAGCGGCGGACCCCTAGTGTCAAGGCTAAACCGCTTCGCGGTGGCTCCTTCGTCGCCAGCCTTGCACACCAGGGACCCGGTCCGCCGCTATTCGGGCATGAGGGCATGGCGTCTTGGCGCGCGAATTTCTCCGAAGCCTCAAGCCTGGAAACGCACTGCCCATCGCCCATCCGGAACATTAGATTTTTTCCGAACTGCATACATTGTGCATACAAGACTTTTTTGCCCACCCCAAAATTCAAAGGCGCACGAATGCCCAAATGTGTGCGTCCGGTTCTTCACGTCCTAGGAAATTAAGGCGTGGCGTGGTTTCCTAAGGTAGTGAAATTCAGGAGACTTTGTTTTGGTTTGGCGTCCACCGGTCCGGAAGAAGCTGCTCAAGCTCGCTGGTCTTCATGGAGTTGATGCGCGTAAACACGTCGGTGAGGTATGCACGTGGGTCGATCTTGTTGCGCTTCGCAGAGGCAATGAGTCGGGAGAATGGCAATCGACTTACGCCAGCGTCCGAGCCTGCGAACGGAAGTGCCGATCAATCACAGAGTCTTTTTGATTTCTCACTTGCCTCAACGGCGTTGTTGTCGATAGTGATGGCAGGATCTTCGAAAGCGAGTGAGCGCCTGCCAGTGGTGAGAGCGTGTACAGTACGGCGCGCATGACTGGATGTTTAGGAATTTCGATTTCTCACTAAGAGAGAGAACCAGGGCGTGAAGCTGCCCAACGAGTGGCTTCGATCGTGCTCGTCGCTCGGCCAGCTTCACTCCGCAGGACTCCGCGCGTCTTGATCTCCGCTTCGATGTCGTAAAGTTCGTGATAGATGTCCAGGATCGGGTTACAGCTTTGAGGATCAATCACCAGCACTTCGTAGTACTTCTGCGCGAATGGGCGTTTAACCGGCTCGACTTTGATTGCCATCCTCGTACAGCTTGTCGAAGCCTTTGCGGCGTCCGGCTTGTACGATGCCGACAAACTGTTCGAGGAATGCAATGTTCCTGGTGAAGGTTGATCCGGAGAGAAGTCGAAGAGGCTACAAACTGCGATTCTCATCCCCGCGGTAAACAGTCATTTGCCTTTGCGCAACGTGGCTTCCGGTCTCCGGATCTTGGTTCGCTGTCGTCCGTCTGTACGAGAAAGAGCAGGCGTCGAGTAACGAGATCGTACAGGGTTCAACAATAAACGAGGCAGCCAGCATCCAGTCGCCTGAGTGGACCGCGGTATGGTGGCACTCGCGTTTATCTTTTCTGTCTGTAGTTTGGAAGCCCGTCTGCAAGCTTGTTCACACAGACGTCCGCGAGCAGTCAGGTCCGGCGTAGCTGCAGGAATTGGCGAACAAGGTTTTTCTGCAGTGACGATGTACTTCCTACACTTCGGGCACGCCCGAACTTCCTGCTCATGCTGCGAATGTTTGAGCGTTTGAGTCAAGCGCTCCAACTGGTGGGTCCTTCGGTGCCGACGAAAACAGTGTCAACGATGCAGTGGGAGACAGGTTGCATCTTCCGGCTTAACGGTATGCGGAACAATCTCCGGGAAGGTTTTGCGGGAAGATAATGCTTGATGTGATTGCGTGGTTTTGGAGTCGACTTTTCCTTAGCCGTCGGAGACAATTCGACAGCGGTGCCGGCGCGGATTGTGTCGTTCAGTCTTGTTGCCAAAGTCCTTGCGATTCAATTTTTGAATTGGACGATAAGGATGTCGAGTTTTTCTGGAGATCCTTCGCAGAGCGCGCGCAGCTCGCGCGACTGGCGTCATTAGCTTCTTGGAGCTGCTTCTCCATACGGTCAAAAAGCACGGAGCCGGGCATTTTTCTTTTTCTGAGGCGCGTATTTCGGAATGTTCGGATTTTGGCACGGCAAATACCTGAGTGGTACCGTATATGGGTACTACTCAGGGTGACAAATTGCAGCTTAGATCTGGCTGATCCAGCTTACACCACACGCGGCGGCGATACCAGCGTCCGCATAGGAGGTATTATCGGCACACTCCGCGTTTCTCGGAAGTGCCACCGGATGGCGATCGGATATTTTGCTCACCTCACGGCGGGTACTTTTGGGGTGGCTTTTGGCTTGATCCCGGGCTTTCCCGGCGGTAGCGCTTCGGTCTATTCCTGGGAATCGGTGTCGATGCCGCCAGAAGCAGGAGAAGGTCGGATCGTTCCATCTCCGGTAGCCTGCTGCGCCGTTCCACAGGCCACCTCTGGAAAACGGAATGTTCCGACTTCGGACGCTTTGCAAAATGGCAAAGCCGTCGGGAATCCCTGAAGAATTTTGATGAAGTCCCGCGCCGACTGCGGAGAAACAGCGATCGAAATGGATCCGCGAATTACGAGCGATTGAACAAGTCGAACAGTCCGTCGAACGAACGCCGCATGTCGACCGGCTTTGTGCAAACGAAAATCCGCACCAGTGGTGACAGAAGAGTTAAACACTACGATTTCTCAGTGTGGTGATTACCGAAGCGAGGAAGTCTGGAAGAACCTGACGGCGATCGAAAGAGTGATACCACTGGGTAGAATGATTTCCAACACCGTTAGTTGCGGCGGAAAGATCCTCTAACCTGCGTAGCTCGACCAGCCTCACTTCCCGGAATTCGAACTCCTGGGGGCCCCGGACCTCGCGTGGCAGAGACGGTCCACTTCCGTTTCCGTCCCGTCCCCGGTGTTTGCGACGCTGCAAGGAACTGATCCAGAGTGGATTTCGTGTTGCAAGCCGCCGGTAACCTTCACGAAGGGTAAGTCATACCTCCCCGTGCAACTCCAGATCGCCAGCATTGTTGGGAGAGACGCCGAGATCTCGGCAGCTTCGTTCCGTGTCAGGAGTACGTCGCCGCGTCGCCCGGGTACCTATCCGTTTTTCTTGCTCGTGCCATGGCTTGCCCTCGGATACTCTTAGTGCAAGCGCTCTTCGCAGCTTCGAACTGGCAGCGCCGCATGTGCAATTAGCAAACCACGGCGACGCAAAATTGCCTACGACGTGGACTACCGGACGCACACGCCCAAATTGACCAAATTTTTCGTGGCGAATGCCAAGCCCCCAGAGAAGGGGCAGATTATCTATCGCGATACGGCGGTAGTCGGCTTAGGTCTGCGCGTTACGCCCACCGGCTGCAAGAGCTATGTGGTAGAAGGTCGGGTGAACGGAGTGTTCCGCCGAATCAGCCTGGGCAGAGAAAATGAGTTGACGCCGACCGCTGCGCGAAAGAAGGCGCAGAAACTGCTGGCGACGTTGGCCGCCGGCAAGGACCCCACCATCGAGAGAGCTAAGAAGAAGATCCGAGGAGTGACGTTGCAGGAAGTTTTTGAGCACTACCTGTCCGTGCGAAACCTGCGTCCGAACACAGTGCGGACCTATAGAAACATGTTGCCGCGGTGCGTGGGTGACTGGCTCGCGCTCCCGGTGGTAGCGATTACCAGAGAGATGGTCGAGCAGCGTCACATGGATCTGCGCCGCACCACGAGACAAGGCACAACAGGCGAAGCCCAGGCGAACACCGTCATGCACATTCTGGGTACGCTTCTCAACTTCGCTGCCGCTAACTACGAGATCGACGGCAAGCCAATCATCCTCGTCAATCCGATCAAGCGCCTGTCGAATAACCGCCGCTGGTATCCCGAGCAGCGTCGACAAACAATCATCCCGGACCACAAGTTGCCAGCCTGGTACAACGCCGTCATGTCGCTTCGGCATGAAACCGTCAGGGACTACCTGTTGCTGCTGCTGTTCACTGGGCTTCGCCGCAACGAGGCAGCCACCCTGACCTGGTCTGACATCGATTTCGAGTCGAAGGTCCTAGTCATTCGTGCCACTATAGCGAAGAACGGCAAAGAACATCGATTGCCGCTAAGCGACTTTCTCTTCGAACTGCTGCAGCGCCGCTATCCAGAGAGAGGCGAATCGGAGTTTGTTTTCCCGGGGCGCGGCAGCAAGGGACACCTGGTCGATTCCGATCATGTGATTCGCGGTGTAGCCGAGAAAGCGCAGTGCCCCTTCACGCTCCACGATTGTCGCAGAACTTTTTTGACGGTCGCGGAGAGGCTGGCGCTATCCTATGTGGTGCTCAAGAAACTCGCGAATCACTCAGGAAAAAATGACACCACCTTCGGATATGTTGTGGTGGATGTCGAAAGACTTCGTGAGCCCATGCAAACCATCACAAATGAATTTCTAAGACTGTGTAAGCCCAGCATCGCAGAGTAAGCCTGAAATGGCGTTCGCCGCTTTTTGCGGCCCGCATACAATGAGCTTACAAGGCTTCCGCACCTCAGCACAATAGCGACCGGAAACCATGCGCCGCTGCACCTTGGCACCACCGGCGATGCGCACGCGTTCAAAAAGATCACTTATCCCGGAATGAATAATAAATCGGAGTTCACCTATTCGCCGACCGGCGGCAGGATGAGGATTGTCGAGACTGTTTCCGGAAGCGTGACAAGCACGAAGCAGTTTATTAACGGGGAAGAACGCGATGGCAGCGGCAACGTGACCAAGCAGTTTTTCTCGCGCGGCCAAAGAAACGGCTCCACAAACTACTTTTATGCGAAGGATCATCTTGGGTCCGTCCGTAGTATGGCCGACAACAGCGGAGCGGCAGTGTCTGATCGGGCATTTGACTCATTCGGAAACGCCCGGGTCATCAACGAGAGCGAAACGCCTGACTTCGGATATGCCGGAATGTATGTGCACGGAAGGAGTGGTCTCAACCTAACTACGCACAGGGCCTACAGTGCTTCGTTGTCTAGATGGCTATCGAGAGATCCGCTCAGCGAAGCCGTTTCTGGAAATCTATATAGCTATGTGTCGAATAACCCGGTCAATGCCGTGGATCCTAGCGGGCTACTGCAAATACTAGGCGTGGAGATCGCGGAACCATTCACTCCATACGTCAACGCACTGGTTAATTCTCATCCGGAGGTTACGAGTGACATGCGCAAATGCGTCATAAATAGACTACGGCATAGCATCGGATCAGCAAAGCTTTCGAACATCTATGGTAACCCTGTTCAAACGATCGCCGGCGGAGTTGGATTCGAAGGATTCGAATTAGAGGTAGGGATCTACGGCACAATAGTCGGATCGTTGGTCAATATTTCGTTTCACGACACCAGGATTCTCAGGCGTTCGTCCGGTAACCTGAATGAGTGGTTCAGTAAGGATACGCTTGAAGACCTTGATGCGGACGTGGTAGGCGCGTTATGGGGGAACTTACCAACTGAGTTCTTAATTCAAGATGCAATCAAGAAGTGCAAACCATGCAAAAAGTAGCGGTGATTACCGGCTTTCGTTTGGCAGTCCATCGAAGAGTTCAACAGACTTTACCTCACCTTGTTCGTCCTGCCCAGCAGCATCAACGTCCTCAGCGATTCCATCGAAAAGCAGGACGCTCGCGGCACCAACTTTCATCACTTGAGGTCCCAGCCTCGCGTAGTGCGATTTTCCGATAATTTCCGATCTTTTGGACTCACAATCAAGTATCTCAACGACGCGCGTTGACGAGTAGAGCGCGTCTGCAAGCTGCTCGGAAGACAACCCACAGACGATGATGACTTTAGACTTCCCGACCTCAATCATGGCGTGCTGGGAGCGGGGAATCGACAAATCTCCACAAGAACTAAATGTATTGCTGATTGGATCAAAAATCTCGCACGACGCAAGAGGATGTCTGTAATTCTTTTGATAGCCGCCAGACACGACAACCTTTCCGTTTGGTAAAGTCGTCGCGGCAGCATCAATCCTTGAGTATATCATCACGGGTCCGAGTCGCACAGGACCGCCGCTAGCAGGTACAATCCAGCTGCAATTCAACGGCTGGACCTTTTTGGAATCAGCCAAATATCCACCAGCAATCAAAGTATCGCCGTTCTTTAGTTGGCTCCACGCGAAGCGCCCTACCGGCTTGGTCTTGCTTTCAAATGGCAGAGATACGGCCCCCCACGAATCCGCCGCGCCCAACTTTAGGGCTAGTGCTTTCTGTCTGGAAGCTGGAGTTTCGCCTAAAGTTTTGTCATTCAAACTGATGGTCGCAGCCTCATGAAATGACCATTTCCCTTGTGCTGATATCGCTTTTCCGAAGGCATCCACTAAAGAAATCTCAGATGGTGGGACTTGCCGAAAAGCGTTTGGGAGGCGTTCAACAAACTTTGCCTGTCGCAACGACGGACCGCACCCACTCAAAAATGATAGAGCTACAAAGGTTGCGGAGAATCTTAGGACAAAGTTTTGCATTTCTCCGACTAGTATAAACCGCCGCAGCTGCTAAATTACCGCACCGATTTTGCCGCTTCTTGTTCAGTTTAAGGTCGGTGAAGAGCAGATGCGCGAGAAGCAATCCGCCTCTGCGCGCCCGCGGCAGGTTAAAGCAGGATAACATCCCGCTACAAGCCACACCCCGTGCCCATTACGCTGTTTGCAATTACTTTGTAGTTGTTATCGGCGGCACCAAGGTTTCGCACGTCGGAACCTTTCATCGTTAACGCGACAATGGACGATCCAGCGATAGCTCCCTACAGTCCGGGTTCCAGGCAACTCAGAACGCGAAAATACTTCGCCGCCGCTCGGCGGAGGCAATGGTTGCCATGTTGGGACAGGGCCTGGCGTCGAGCCGCCAGCGCAGCACGAGCCTTCCAGGTTCGCTTGGCGAGGCCGCGGCGACGGTCAATGTGCGAGCAGCATGTGCGCATGTTCGTCATTCTTTTCAATCCTGTGAGCTTTGGCGAGCAGCAGGATAAAGCGATGATTTCATTTTGGAGCAGGCACCACGGGCGGTGCCTTGCCATGGTTTCAGAAAGTACCCCACATAATGCCGGGTACTCGAAATAGGCTCCTGGTGACCGCAGAACGGCAGTCGCCAATCCCTGCTGCGTTCCAAACATCATGTCCCTATCTTTCTCTTCCTTTCCCTGAATTCACCTCGATGCCTGTGGTCATCCGACACTATATACGGTGGCATTCTGGGAACCATCCGCCGTTTCCCGCGTCAACGGGAACTGATGAGTTTACTCGTCATCCCTCCTCGACCCGTCGAGGAACCGGCAAGCACCCTGCTTGCATCAACGTCCAAGCGCACTGCGCGCGTGTTCAGAGGTATGAATGCGTTTAACACAAATCTGTGTTCGCTTCCCCAAGGAGATGACAGAAGAAGTCACCCGGCTGGCGAAAGTGAACGGACTCACGCCCTCGGAAATGGTTCGTGAGCTGGTCCGCGACGGAATCGTCGTCCGGGCCGAGGCACTGACCAACTCTCAATTCGCCTACGTAGAGAAACGTCTGCGGCGAATGGAAGACCGATTCGCTGGCTGGATGATCAAACTCAGCAAAGCCATTTCGATGGTCTGGTTCTTCGTCGAGGAACTTGCGCTCTACGAAGTCGATGAAAAGGACCAAATAGCATTGAAGGAAGCCGCAAAAAGCTTCGCGAGGCAATTTCTCCAACAAAAGACCTCCAGCCATCTCAAGGATGACCAGGAGCATGTGGACCAGGAGTAGCAAGCCTGAGGAAGCCACCGAAAGCGTACCACGCACTCAACGCTGCGCAAAGGCGGTTTCAATGGCTCCGAGCAGGCAATTAGCCTGACGTTCCGTGGTTCCACACCACGCCGACGGAAATGGACCTCCTGGAGGTAGCGCGCCTGCGCTCTTATATTGAACTTGACAGCTTTGATATGTGGTTAGGTAATTATTGAGAGATCGGAGAGAGGAGAGTAAACCGAGCCTGCGCCCAGTGCAAAACCTGTCATATGGAGATTTGCGACTC
>JBGASG010000013.1:0-95848 GCA_044229845.1 Obscuribacteraceae bacterium (SeqCode)
CGACCTTTGGGTTATGAGCCCAACGAGCTACCGGACTGCTCCACCCCGCGGTACTGAGTTTTTAATGGTAGCATAGTTCGCCTCCCGATCTTGAACCCGGGCTAAAGCTGTGCTAATTCAACAGCCGCCAGCGGGCGCGAAAGGCTCACCAACGCATGAAAGCTGTACTGCAAAGAGTCAGCAAAGCATCTGTAACAGTTGATGGAAACGTCGTCGGGTCCATCGATACCGGCTTGATGATTCTCGTCGGCGTCGAACAGGGCGACAGCGAGAGCGACAGCGCGTTTCTCGCCCGAAAATCAGCAGAAATGCGCATTTTTCCGGATGAGGAAGGCAAGATGAACCGCTCGCTGACCGATGTCGGCGGCAGAGCACTGGTGATTTCGCAATTCACTTTAGTTGCCGATTGGAAGAAGGGTCGCCGTCCCAGCTTCATCAAAGCCGCTCCACCAGAGGAAGGCAATCGGCTCTATGAGCACTTCGCGCAAGAGATGCGTGCACTGGGAGTGCACGTCGAGACCGGCGTATTCGGCGCGCACATGGATGTGTCGCTGGTAAACGACGGTCCCGTCACGATCTTGCTGGAATATCAATCAGCTCGCGGTGATTGATACCACATCTAATGGTCCCGATCCGCGATCTGCTCAGCCAGTGCCAGCTTACGCCGCACTTCCGCCGTGCGAGAGATGTCGCCGACAAATTCCAGTCGTTGATCGCCAAATCGGGCTACTACGGTCGGTGTAAAGACAACCCCGTCCGTTTCTGCGGCGCCCGGGTTGCGATCGACGTTGACCACTCGTATCGAGTAAGTCTCCATCTCACGATCTGCAAGCACCTCTCGCAGATTGGTAAAAGCCTGGTTTCGCCGTCCTGCCACATACAATGTGAATTGCCAGCCGTCAGTCCGTTCGCCGGAAACCGGCATTTCCAGGACCTTGCCGTCTGTCTCAATCTCACCATGCCACTCACTCATTTGGGACTCGATGTCGTCCAAGCGCAGCTGCGAGGCTTCGGCTTGCTTCGAGATCTCATCCGCCAGGTCATCGTACCCACGCTGCTGAGCGAGGAAGTAGAGCCAATCCAGATCCCGCATGGGTTCGTTGTTTTCTTCTGCTCTTGTATTCTCGTTCATTTCGTATCACTCCAATGAGAGCATCCGCCCCTCTTGCGAAGGGCTCTTTGCGCCTCCCCAGAGCAGACGCGATAGGTGCGATTGGGTTCCGAAAACGCATGGTTAAACGTGACGAATTTAAGATTCGCCGTCGACCATCTCAGACAAAAACCTCAGGCCTGCGGCACCTGCTGCGGATCCGCGGCGGCACGCTCGCGCATCAGATTGCCGAGCGATTGATGATCGTCCGCACCAAGCAGCTCGCGAACCGCCGTACGCAATTGCTTCTGCACTTCTTCCACGGGCGCATCGGCAGCCACGACGCGGAAGTTGTATTCACCGATGGCGCGCTCGTATTCCTGCAGAATCTTGGATTGATAGAGCTTGAATGATTGATAGAGGTCGGTCGACATACCGATGTCCCGTCCCGACTCGTAGAAGTCCAGACCACCGCGGGTGGTGATGATTCGACGCAACAGTGCGTCCAGATTCATTTTCAAATAGAAGACCAGATCGGGTTCGACAGCAAAGCCGTACACCTTGCGAACCCAGGCCGGATCGGCGCCGCGGACGACGTCGCGAGCGAACGCGGTATATGTATAGCGGTCGGCAATCACCGTCAGACCAGCCTTGAGCGCCGGCAGAATCACGTGATTGAGCCGGTCCGCCAGGTCGGTTGCATAGAGCAATGAGAAGGTAATCGTATTGAGTGCGTTCTTGGATTTGGCTTTGTCAATGACGCGCGAAATCAGTTCGGACGACTTCCACTCCGTGAGCACCACGCCGAAGCCCTCCACTTCCAGCCAGTGTTGCAGAAGCGCCGCATGAGTCGAACGTCCAACACCGTCGGTGCCTTCAATAACGACAAGTTTTCCTGGATATGGATGCGCCACTTGGTTCACTACCTCAGCTGATTATTTGGAGGTGACGCCGAGAATCTCGGAGGCACGCTCGCGGAAGAACATTTGCTGCTCGTGGATTGGATGGGTTGCCGGCATGACGTTGAAGCCGAACTCACCGATCATGTTGTCGTACTCATTGATGATCATGGTCTGGAACAGCTGGAAAGACTCTTTGGGGTCGGTAGACAGACCGACGTCCATGCCCGACTCGTAATATCCCGGCACACGGCTGTGCGTGATGCGCTGGAGAGAAACTTCAACCGGCACCTGGAAGTAGAAGGCGCCATCCGGACGAATGGAGAAACCATATAGGTTGCGCACCCACTCTTTATCGACACCGCGAGCGACGTCGCGAGCAAATGCTGTGAAGCAATAGCGATCGGCAAGTACAAACAATCCAGCCTTCAAGGCTGGAATGATGATGTTCTCCAGCCGGTCGGCGAAGTCTGTAGCGTGCAAAATGCTGAACGTAATCGGAATCAACTGGTTGTTCCGCTTCGCCTGCTTGATGGTTTTGGAAATTAGTTTTGAGGAGTTCCACTCAGTGAAGACGACGCTGTGTCCGCGCGCTTCGAGCCAGTTGTGCAAAAGATTGAGCTGGGTCGATTTGCCCGAACCGTCAACGCCTTCAACGACTATGAGTTTTCCCGGGTAGTTGTGCTTTTGAAATAAACGCATGCCCATCATTATAGATCGTCAGATCTTAAATTTAGTTTCCTGGCACACAGGCTCTTGTGTTCTACACTGTGCCCATGATGACAATATCCACTAAGAAAACCAGATTCACAGCCCTCCTGGCGGTCAGCATTGCGCTCATGACAACCGCCGCTTATGCGCACAAAGAGGACGCGGACGACAACGCCCCGCTCGAAGAGCTGAAAGCCATAACCGGCGCCATACCTGGTTCCACGCCGGCAATTGATGATGTAAAAGCCATCCCTGGTGAAGCGGCGGAAGACATCACCGACAAACTCAAAGAAGAAGCGGCGGGCGGCGAAGCCACTAATGATGAGGACAGAGAGAAAGCTTGCGACACATTAGCAGGTTCTCCAGATCCGCACGACTACGATCCGGTCCCCTATTATGAGCAAGGACTAACGGCGCTGAAGGCGAAACGCTATCAGGACGCCCTCGATTGCTTCAACCACGCTCTGAAGATCGACCCCAATTTCTACAAAGCGTCATTTCAAAAAGCTGTGGTTTTTCAGGTAACCGGTTATCCCGACCAGGCGATCAGACGCTACGAACAGCTGGTCAAATACCATCCGGAGATGGCGGAAGCGCACATCAATCTGGGGTCGCTGTATCGCGACCGCGACAAGATTCGTGCCGAACACGAATTTCGCAAAGCCATCGAACTCTACTATTACTCGCTGCCGGCGCACTACAACCTGGCTAACCTGCTGCTCGACATGGGTCGGTACGAAGAAGCCATGAAGGAATACAAGGCTTGCCTGAAGTTCAATCGCAAGACCGCCTTCATCCACAACAATATGGGCGTCATCTACCAGAAGAAAAAGTATTACGAGGAAGCAGCGCAGGAATTCACCGTCGCTCTGCGTTTGTCTCCGCAAAACAAAATCTTCCAGGACAACCTGCGGGCTGCCAGAAAGCACATTGCCGGTGCTCCGGTACCGGGCACGCAATAGCTCACGCGCAACTGCTTAGTTGATCGAAAGTCCGAGATCGTTGGTGAGCAAGACTTCCAGCTCTTGTCCCGGCTGCAAGCTGACGTTGTCTCCCGTACGAAACAGCGCGATGGCACTGCTACCAATGGCGGTGGCAACAATCGGAGCTCCCAGAGTAGCGACGTTGGCGGCCACAAGAGCGCCGTTCGTGGAACCATCGGGATTGACACCTGCTACCGATTTGACCGCCGAGTTGACACGGGTGCCGAGGTTGGTGCCGGGATCGAGCTGACCGGTTTTATTGGTCATGCCTTTTTGAAACTCCAGAGCCGCATCAAGTGGTATCACTTCGCCGGTCGGGGTGACGATCTGATCCAGCTTCAAGCCGATTTTGGCGGCGCGGCTCAGCAAGCGGGGTTTGACGATTTCGACAACACGTCCGCGCACCAGGCTGCCCCGGGCCAGAATCAATGAACGACCGAGAAACAGATCTTCTTTGACGTGCGCTTCGAAAATATCTCCGGGTCGGCTGACTTTGGCATCGATGGGATATTCGAGCACCAGCTTCATGCGGGTGGAGACCGGCAAGGTCGCCGACTCGACATTGGCTTGCAAAGGCGTTCCCGGTGCTTGCGACGTCAATCCTTGTTGCGGCGAAATGTTGCCGGGCGGTGCATAGTCCGGGACGTTTTTCGGCTCTATGCGTTGCGGCACCATGGATGGTGCGGAGTTGGTGCCGGGCACGAAAATGGGAGGACGCAGATCGGTCGTATTGGCTGCAGCCGGCTGTGGTAGGTTTCCTGCCAGCAAAACCGCACTCAGTGCGCCGAACAACAATGCGTCGCCTTTTCTCACCATCAATCCTCCTGACAATCGCCAGAGCAATTCCACGACGCATTGTACGCCACCACGAGCAAGCGCGCCGGGTCAGCTGTCTAAACAGCCAGCAGCGCTTTCTCGACGGCTTCCACGTCTTCGGGACGATCGACCGCCAGCGAGCGGTGCGCAACCGGCACCACCATTATGCGAATGCCATTCTCGAGAGCACGCAACTGTTCTAGTTTCTCAATCTCTTCCAGAGGCGTCGAAGGCAGCTGCGAGATGGAAAGCAGCGTCTGCCTGCGATAAACATAGAGCCCCAGGTGTCCCCAGTGTTTGGTCTGGTTGAAGCCCAGCTGATCGCGGTCGTGCGGGATTGGTGAGCGTGAAAAATAAAGTGCAAATCCGTTCTTATCAAGCACGACTTTGACTACGTTTGGATTGAGAAACTCTTCCTCCGACTTGATCGGCGCGCAAAGCGTGGACATGGAGATGTCCGGCGCATCAAGCAACGGGCCGACCGCTGCATCAATATTGCCCGGGTCTATGAGCGGTTCGTCGCCCTGGACATTGACGATGATATCGAGGTCTGGGCGGGCGGCAGCGACCTCGGCCAGGCGATCGGTACCGTTTATATGATCGTCCCGCGTCAACACGACCGTGCCGCCGAAACCGGAAACAGCGTCGAAAATGCGCTGATCATCGGTAGCAACGATCACTTCGTCCAACAGCTGGGCTTGGCTTGCCTGCCGATAGACGCGCTCGATCATCGAAACTCCGCCGATGGGCACCAGCGGCTTGCCGGGGAATCGCGTCGATGCGTAGCGGGCGGGAATAATCGCCGCAACTCGGGTTTTCTGGCACTTTTCATTCATAGGTCAGTCATTTTAATCGCTTGCCGGACGCCATCCACACTGGCACTGCAGGCTCATTTAATGTTAATTTGGAGCGGTCCAAACACCATTTTTTGGCTATCGTCGCCGCAGCCGCAGGTTTTCGAGGTTGCCAACAGCGGGAATATGAGTGATAACAAATACATGCGCGCCTAATTCCGCTGAAACTACAGTCAACCTCATCGTATGACCAACGACGTGTTGTCCGAACCCGGAGGGTACTCATCTTGTCGAATTGCCGATGTTTCGACGCTGTTCAGAGCTCTGACGGTCACCAAGATGCTGAGCTGGTAGACGTAGCAAAACGCGTAATGCGGTCGGCTAGCGACCCGGTAACCGCGGTCGTACGCTTCTTGCAAGAAAGACCGGAAGGCGTTTCTTTGCCGGGGTTTCTGGTCGCTCGCATTCTCCACGAATCGTTCGACGGACTGGAAAACGTTCCCGGGATTATCAGAGTCCTGACCGGACACGTTCACGAGATCATCCGCCACTCCAACGTCATCGACATCATCAACGAACATCCAGCCATGGAACGCTGGGGCACATACCTGATTAAGCAGAAAGACCGCATCAAGTTCGAAGTCGGTCTGGAAAAAGGTAAACTTGCCCTGAAAAACATGAGCGGACTGGTTGCTATTGAGCACGGCATTGAATTGCCGCTGGAAAAAATCCTGATCGTCCCGCCGAAGCTGGAAGTTACCCTGCGACTCGGTCTGCTCTCTCCCAAGAGAGTAGTGGATATTGTCTGATCTAAAGCAGCCCCAAATCATCGCCCATCGCGGCGGCCGGGAATGGGCCCCCGAAAATACGCTGGCAGCCTTCAAAAAGAGCATCGATCTGAAGGTCGACGGCATCGAGCTGGACATCCACCGGTGCAAGAGCGGCGAACTGGTCGTCATCCATGACGATGACTTGAACCGCACCACCAATGGTGGCGGCTATGTGAAAGACGCCACCCTCGACGAACTGCGTCGCCTGTCGGCCGGAGCCTGGTACAACCAGGAATTCGCCTCAGAGCGCATCCCCACGATGAAGGAAGTGCTCGATTTCGTAAACGGCGATCTGATCATCAATATCGAAATCAAAAACACGCCGATGAACTATGTAGGCATCGACGACGAACTGATCGAGCTCTTGAAGCCGTACAAGCATCGAGACAAGATTATCGTTTCATCCTTCGATCATAAGATCATCCAGTCGTTTCACAAAAAAGAACCTGAGATTCCGATCGCGGTGCTGGCGGCGGCCCGTTTCGTAGACCTCGGCGACTACTGCAAGAAGGTCGGTGCCAACTATTTCCATCCAGCGTTCGATTGCTCGACGGAAGATGCGATTCGCGAAGCGCACGATGCAAAACTGCACGTCAACTCCTGGACTATCAACGCACCGCGCGACTGGAAGACGTCTCTCAAGTGGCAGATCGACGGCATTGTCACCGACGACCCGGCCGGACTCAAGAAGTTTCTCGCCGAGGTGAATAAGTCATTGAGCCTGGGCAGCCGGTAGCTGTTGCTTGTCTTTTGTCTCGCGATCGCATTGTTGGATGAAAGACAGTAAGCGCTCGTAGACCGGTGCGCCGCATTCATCTAAAGGATGCGAGCCTGGAAAGAACGAGATGTCCTTTTTGCAATTGGCCGCTTTATAGATGGCGCTGGACCAGGCAGGAGGCTCCACGACATCGAAGATGCCGGAGATCACCAGCAGTCGCCGGTCACCGAATGACTGCACCGGATTGGCTCCGTAGGGCTGGCTGGAGAGTGCGGCGGCGGCGATCACCTGCGGCTCCAGAGACGCGGCGGCGATTGATGTGGCAGCACCAAGAGAGTGCCCGACGACAATGATGCGCGAGTTGCCTCGACTTTGAAGAAACTCTACAGCCGCGCGCATGTCGTGCACAGTTTCATCAAAGGGAGCGCGCTTGCGCAAACAAAGATGGACAGCCGAAAAGCCTTGTTGCTTGAGCGAGGCGCCAAGCCGGTTGTAGACGTTTTGCGCCGGTGAATCGAAGCCACCGCCGATGCCACCGACAAAGGCAACACCCAGGGTCGAACCGGGAACCAGAAATGTTTGCATTTTGATTGGTCCGCGCCCGGAGTTAATTATCTCGATGGGCGGATCGGCAATCAGTTGCGCGCTCTCGGTCAATGTAATAGTAGGTTTAGTGGATACTTTCCAGCTGTCATCCACCACTGCCGGCAGCGGCAGATGCAGATTAATACCCGCCGGCAAAAAGAGCGGATAAAGCGGGTTGAGGTCGTAGAAAATCGCCAGTCCGCTGGAAAGCAACAGCCAGGGCAGAAGGCGTCGCCAGAGTTTCTTCCGCGGTTTGTCGGGCATTTTCCTACACTACATCTGCTGTCGAACGACTTTGGAGATCAATGGAATCGGCGGCATTTTGCCAAGCAACGCACCGACCATTCCATAGACGAGCAAGAGGTAGAGCGCCTTGATGATGATATCGACCGTCAACGCGATGCCGCCGATAATGGCATCTGAGTGTGCGTTCGCTCCGCCTGTGAACATCTGCACGATGCCGGCGACCACCATGATAAAGATTCCGGTGCACCAGTTGAGCAGAAAAAAGATGATCGTCAAAATAATCGACTGCAGAAAGTGATACCGGAAAAACTGGGTCTGATTCGGGCGAGCGATGATGATATAGAGAATTCCCGCCAGCCCTCCGGTCAGGTAGCAGACGCCGGAGATAATGCGCTCTTTGGCGTTAGGTTGGTTGGCGACGCGCCAGGGCATGGATGCGAATCCTCGAAACAGCAGGCTATATAGCGCATTTATACAACGTCTGGAGAAGCGCAGCCATTAAAGTCTGCTAGGCCGGACCCTGTCCATAGGCAGTCGATTCGTCCTGCCGTTCGCGCAAGAAGTGCAGCAGTCGGTCTTGCGGGACCTTCGACTGCTCTCCGCCACGCATGTCTTTTACAGTGACTGTCCCACTGGAAAGCTCGTCTTCACCCTGAATTACCGTCCAGGAAACCCCCAGCTTGTTGGCGCGCTCGAGCTGTTTGCCGAATGCCCTGGACTTCTGTCCGGTAGCCGGAAAGTCCATTTCGCAGGAGAAGCCTTCGCGCCTGATGGCTGTAGCCAGCTGCAGGGCACCTTCGGTCGTGTGCGCCACCACGAATACAAATGGTGCCGCCGGCTGACTGTCGGACAGGAGGAGACGCCAGCGCTCCATGCCCAGCGCCCAACCGACGCCGGCAGTCGGAGAGCCACCGAGCATCTCGACCAGATAGTCGTAGCGCCCGCCTCCGAGAATAGTCGACTGCGCTCCCAGGCGTGGATCGTCGACGATGATCTCGAACACGGTGCGGCTGTAATAATCTAATCCGCGCACCAGCCTCTCATTGACCACCAGGGGCACATCCAGTTGACCGCAAAGAGCCAGGAAGCCCTGCCAGTGTTCCTCGCACTCGGCGCACAGATGATTGATGGCGGCCGGCAGATCGTTGTACTGCCCCTGACACTTCTCGTTTTTGCAGTCGAGCATGCGCAATGGATTGCGTTCGAAACGATCGTGGCAGTCTTCGCAAAGCTGATCGAGTTTGGCTCTCAGAGCCTCTTTTAGAATTTCGCGATAGGCGGGACGGCAGTTTTTGCAGCCGATGGAATTGACATTGACTTTGAAATTGTCGATGCCGACACGTTGCAAAAGATCGACGCCGATCAAGAGCACTTCCGCATCGATAGCCGGTCCGGCGCTGCCGAAGACTTCGACGCCCGTCTGGTGAAACTGTCTCTGGCGGCCGGTCTGAGTGCGCTCATAACGGAACATCGGACCCATGTACCAGAGCTTCACCGGTGCCGGCTGCCTGGACAACCCGTTGGTAAGATAAGAACGAACAACGCCGGCCGTGCACTCCGGACGCAATGTCAGCGAGCGGTTCGACTTGTCCTCGAACGTGTACATTTCTTTATTGACAATATCCGTAGTTTCACCGACGCCGCGATGAAACAACTCAGTGTGCTCAAAAATCGGCACCCGAATTTCTTTGTAGCCGTAGTTCTGGATGGTTGAGCGCAAAATCTGCTCAAGCCGCTGCCAGCCGTCGGTGTCCGGCGGCAGAATGTCGTAAGTTCCTCTTGGCGGCTGAATCTGGGGCATTGGTCAATTATAAATCCACCGACTCCGGTGTCGCCACCGAGATGCCACAATGCGACGTTTCTTTAATAGAAGAGTCGCTCACTTCGGCACCATATCCGGTATCACTGCCGCGCCTGTCCGGGCCGCCCACGCTACCATATGCGATACCACCGGCAGACACCCGGTGATGGCTCGACAGTCCCCGGTCCCAAAGGTGCGCCCACATCCTGGCAGTTTTCACGCCTTAGTTCTAAATCGCCCGCCGGGAGGCTCATTTGCCGGTTCTGCCATAAAAGCCTGCCCCCACTGTCCGATATTCCGCCTCAATCAAGTTAATGAGACTCCACCAGATGAATACATACGGATGACGATCAGACCTTAAATCGATTGATATTAGGCGCTGGTGGGCAGAAAGGGTGTATGGGTCACCTGGTAGAGAACGTCGAAAACCAGCTAGCGCTGCTGAGCACCATCGATCTCGATGAGGTCATGGAGACAGTGGCGCGCATTCTGCTGGAAGCCGGGGAGGCCAAAGCCGTTTCTATCCTCATGTGGGACGAGGACCTGGAGAGTTTCGGCGAGACCGAAGTCTTCGGACCCAAGAAGAAAGAATTTGCCAAGTTCGTCGAAGCGGTGTCCGAAGCGGACAGCGACAACCTGTTCAACGGCAAAGTCAGCGGCGAGCTGGACCTCGATGAGGTTTCGGCAAAACTGCCGTCCGACCTGGAATCGGTCATTTACCACAAGCTGGAAGACTCCGCGGGGCGCTGCGGGCTTATCTTAATCGCCGGCGTCGACCCGGAAGAAGCCGCAGAACTGAGCGAGGAGATCTCGCGCTATCCGATTTTGCACGCCTTACGCAACTCCTGGGAGGTGCGCGAACTGCGCCGCGAGAACGAGCGCTTGCGCAGTCTTTACGACGAGATGGAACAACAGAACAGCATGCTCGAAGAGCAAACCCGCAAGCTGATCCACGACACGATGGCCAAGGAGTCTCTGCGCACACGGCATATGGAACAAGCGAAGCTGCTCTACGAGATCAGCAACGCGGTGCGCAGTTCGCTGGAGATCATGCAGGTGCTGCAGACTTCGGTCGCCAAGATCGGTGTCCAGTTTTCTCTCAGCCGCTGTTTGATCTTGCGCCCGGTTGCCGGTGGCGATGATGTTGCCGTCAGCGAATATCATCACCCCTCGGTTGAATCAATCAGCAAACTATTCACCGAGGTCGACGGCAGAGAATTTCTGCAAGCCGCTCTGGAAAGAACAGCGCCACATGATTTCGGCGACCCGTCCATGGAATGCGATCGCGTCTTCAATAACGCGTTGATCAAGCAAATGGCGATGCTGTCGGGGCTTCTGGTGCCAATTATCATGCGCGACAGGGCGATCGGAGCCATGCTGCTGCAAGACTGCCAGACGCCGCGCCACTGGTCCATCGACGACACCGCCTTTTTCGGATCGCTGGCCGACAACCTGGCGGTCGCGATCGAAAATGCCGACTTGCACGAAGAGAAGAAACTACAGGCGGTGACTGATGGATTGACGGGCGTCTCCAACCGCCGCCACTTCAACGACATGTTCCAGAAAGAATTCGAACGCGCCAAGCGTTATGCAGAGCCGCTTTCCTTGATCATAGTCGACCTCGACTACCTGAAGAAAATCAACGACACCTACGGTCACCAGGCAGGCGATGAAGCGATCAGATCGATCGGCAAAGTCATGTCCCAATCCTGCCGTTCGGTCGACCTGCCGGCGCGCTACGGCGGCGAAGAATTCTGCTTGCTTCTACCTAACACCGACCTGGAGATGGCAGCGGTAATTGCTGAACGCCTGCGCAAGCTAATTAATGAAACTCAGATCGAAGGACCGGGCAACATCAGCGCCAGCATAGGTCTGGCCAATTACCCGCTGCATGCCAACGAAACAGACTCACTTTTCATGCGCGCCGACGAAGCGCTTTATAAAGCCAAGCAAAGTGGTCGAAACCGGGTATGCATAAGCGATGGCGAGCCATCCGCGCACTAATAGCGTATACATCCTTATCCCTGGAGTATGGAAACCGGATCTGTGAGTAAATAGAGACTAGGCCGCACAGGAGAAATTTCATGGGACTATTTGACGACGTCGTAAAGAATGTCCAGAGCACGGTTTCGAAGCTGCAGAACACCTCACAAGAGGTCGTGCAAACCGTCAGTATCAATAGCCGAATCAATTCCCTGGAAGCAAAGAAAACCGCCAGTTTCACCAACATTGGCAGGCTCATCTACGACAAATACGCCAAAGGCGATGAAGTCTCGGAAGATCTTTTGAAAGAGAAGGTCAAAGAGATAGATGAAATTCAAAAAGAAATTGACGTTCTGAAAGCCGACCTGGCCGGCATGAAAGCCCAACACGACCCGGATGTGCCGCGCTCGGCCAAGGCGGACAGCAAAGCGGGCTATACTCCCACTCCGGGATTCGAATGCCCGACGTGTCACGCACCCGCCGCTCGCGATAAGCATTTCTGCGTATACTGCGGCTCGACCTTGGGTGAAGCAGCCGAAAAGGCTGAGAGCGCAGAGAAGAAAGAAAAGTCTTCCAACGGCAAGTCCGGCCATCATGAAGAAGGCGATGGCGACGGCGACAGCGCAGATTGATCGGCGACGTACCACCGGACTTAAGACAACTACTGGATGAGGCGCTGACGCGCGTTCATCAGGACATTACCCGGGTCTGGCTGCGCGCTTCGCTGACATACGAATCGGGCGTGCAGGACAAAAAAGCCATTTTGGTCGGCGGGTCGTGGTCGCCCTTTTTTCTGGACAAGCGGGCGGAGAATCCCTCCCCCTGGGACATGGTGGGCGCCGGCGCGTTGATTTACAGCCCGCGCATTTTGCACGTCGATGCCATTGACGAAAGCGACAAATTGGAAGACTGGGTGGCGCCACTGCAGGGTTTCGCCAGAGCCGCCGATGGGTTGCTCTTGATCGCGGACAGCGTCACAAACTCCGAACTGCTCGCCACGCTCGTCATCAACAATGCACGCGGCACGCTGGCGTGCGCTCTGGTAAAGCCCGGGAAAGAGCCGCCTCCGTCGCTGTGGAAAGTGAACGGACGCAAATACGACACCACCAACAAGGCTCAGCAAGCCCTGGTGCGACGCACAGCTACAGCTATTCTTTTTGAGCCGAAAGGCGAAGCGCAACTGCGCAGCCACCTCACCGATATCGCTGTGGTGGCAGTGGGCGGCAAAGATTCCAGCGATATCAAAGCACGCCTGGACATTACAGCCAGACTGCTTCTCGACATGGAAGAACGTTTCGAAAGCTGAACCGATTTCTTCCTACATGCGGGCGTTTTTGCCGCAATCCGGACAGAAGAAAAAGTTCGGGCTGACCTTGGCACCACAATGCGGACATGTGCGCAGGTTGAGGTTTTGTTCTTCGGTCGGATAACGACCAGCCATGATTTCTTGATACTGCTTGCTCTCGGACCAGTCTTTGATTTCCTTGGCGCGATAGACCGGCAACGGGTGGCTGAGCCAGAGTTCGAAGAAGAACTTGTAGAACTTGTTGAGCATGTCGTGATCGAGTTCTTCGTACTTCGCACCTTGTTTGAGAAACTCAGCATGATCGAGCTGGTTGTAGATAGTCTTAGAGCCTGCAGTCATCTTCATGTGCGTCTCGAGGCAGACTTCCACATCTTGAGCGACGATCAGCTCAGCGCGGTCGGCAGTCAGTTCAGACTTGCGAGCCCACTCGAAGAGCGCCACCAGCACACCCTGGGTGATCAACTGGCTCATGCCGAGCGGAATGTTGCGCAACAGAATTTCGAGCAAGAAATAAACGATGGTGCGGTAAAGCACATGTCCAGCTTTGATGTGTCCAAGTTCGTGTCCGATTACACCCATCAGTTGCTCTTCAGTCAGCAAGTCGACAAGCTCGGAGTGCAACACGATGAACGGGCGCTCGACACCGAACGTCCAGGCATTCACCGTCCAGTGGTTGATCAAAAACAGATCCGGTTCGTGCATGTCCAGAATGTCGCAAGCTTCTTTCAATAGCTTGTAGACCTTCGGGCATTGCTTCGGCGTCACGTTTACGGACATGCCCATCAGTCTGACGCGGAAGATGCGCTCGAAGCCCAGCTCCAACATTTTGGTGAATATCTTGTCTATCAGAGGAATCTTTTTGACCGCATCGAGCGCCGCTCTGTCCAGTGGATGTTCAAACGCGCTGGACGAAATGCGTGGAAACCTTTTTCTGCTTTTGACTTCTGAAACTGCGCTCATGCCGCCTCCGGTTTACTGGCTTCTGCTTACCTTTCTACCCTCTTTTCTATCTTCTTGCTTGCTTTACAACGGGTTTGGACCGCGCAATGCCGCAGAAAGGGCACCCTTTTTTCGGGTCATATCTAGCTTAAGGGGCGGAGCCCTGCCTGAGCATAGGGTTTGCCCCAGAGCGTCTCTGGTCCCAAGGTCAGGACAATGTAATGATTTCGATCCCTCGACCGACGATGACGGCCAGGTTTTCTTTGATGGAAACCGCGGACGCGCCGTTAACGACATTGAGCGACGCAATCACCTTAGGCGCCCCACCGGAAGAAATGTCCACCAGAGTGGCCTGGTCCTTGCCTTCGCCGGTGTTGCCGACCGTTACCACTTTGTTGCCGGCCACTGCCAGTGCCGTCCCGTCCTGGGGCAGTTCGATGGAGCCGATTGTGGGCAGATCTGGTTTTTCCACATCGAGCAGCAGCAGAAAGCCGCGCGAGTTTTGATCGATGGCAGTGATCATCGCGTATTTCTCAGTCAGCACCAGGTCGCGAATGGCCAGGTTAGTGAAGTTGCGAGTCGCGACTTGCTCAACGTTATCATCGGCAACTTTCAATAGCGTCAGATCGTTTACGGAAGAAACCAGAAGTTGCCCGCCCAGACACGATGCCCGGCGGAACACCGACGGCAGAGGCATCGCCTTGCCGGCCTGCAAGTCGTCGCTGGAAAGGTCGATCGAACTGACGGTAGCCTTGTCATTTTTGCTGCTCAAAAGATAGCCGCGCTTTTCTTCTGCGTCGTAAGCCAGATAACTGCCGGCAATTTTCAACTCGGACGCGACTTCATCCGGTTTGGTCAACGACCGCATGGTCAGACCTTCTCCGGAAAGAATCACGACCTTGTCACCGACTGCCACCATCGAGCGCACCGGGCTGCCGACATCAGTTGATTCCACGAGAGTCGGGCGTTCCAGTTGCTGCAAGTCGTAGACCTTCAAGTCGGCACCACCGAGAAGAGCTCGATTTTGCCCGAGCACAACTGACGCCGCCGGCAGCCTGGGGATGGTGTGACTGTACATGTACTCCCACGTGCCTGTCTGGTTCGTCAGTACCTGCACGCCGCCCCAATCGGAGGCCACATAAGCTTCTTTGACCGTCGCCACGATGCGCGCTTTGGAAGCAGGGCCGCGTTTGCCGGACGGCAACAGCACCACATTCGATGCCACCAGCTGCAAGGCTTTGTTGTAGGTTACCGGCAGCACAGCCTGACGTCCCTTGTGGTTGACGAGCAAGAGCAGTTGCCCCTTTTGAGCCGCACCGTCGAGAATGTCGGTGACGCCCGGCAGGCGCAGCCCCCGCACCACATGCAGTGTCGGCTTGAAACCAACGGCATGAATTTCGTAGTCTTTTTCCAGATTTTGTCCGCCGACGAGGAAGAAGTCTCTCGTCTTGGCACAGACCTGGTAGGTGCCTTTCAACTTGACGGGCTTGCCCTTGGCGCGCGGATTGAGCGCCGGCACGATATCGATTTGCGTTTCTTTCGCATCAGCCTGGACTACGATCAAGTTTCTGTCCAACATCTCCAGCTGCGTGATTGGGCGGTCGAACTGGGCTGAGGCCAGGAGCGTCGGGTCGGCTTTGCGTGAGCGGCTGGCACCGTATACGATGACCTGATTTTCGCCGTTGGCACCGGTTCCAGCCACCGCCACGATATCGCCGGAGAGAGCCAGTGAAGTGGGCTCGGAGAATCCGTGCAAAGGCATCTGGGCTATTATCGTCGGATCGCTGGACGGCATCAGGCTGACCACCACCAGCGACCAGACGCCTTCGCCGCCTTTATCCGACCAGGAAAGCGCGTAAGACCGCTGCATGGTGATCGCCATAGCCGGAACACGCTTGCCGATGCTGGACAGCTCACTGATGACATTGGGAGCGTCGGATTGCTTGAGATCGACAATCACCAGGCGCCCGCCGCTGTCGCCAATCACCGCATAGCCTTTTTCGCCGACACCTATGTAGTCGGGGACGATCGAAGGCGGCCATTCCTGCCGCGAGATCGAATGAGGTCCGGAGATCGGCTTGCTGGGCTGTTTCTTGCCCTTAGCGGGCTTCTTTGCAGCGCCGGCTTTGCCGCCCAATGCAAAGGCAGCTTCGGGCGAGATAGCCGCCGCCATTAATCCCAGTAGAAAGCTTCGCCGCGTAAACATCCGGAAACGTATTATATAGGCGTGGAAGCGCGAATGCTTGCTTTGTTAAACGCCCCGTGTCCGCATAGGCGCTGGACGGTCTAAGGCAGAGCCATTCTGATAGCGCTGACCGCTACCTGCAAAATCACAATCGCCACCATAGGCGACAGGTCGAGTCCGCTAACCGGCGGAATGATTTTGCGGAAGGGCGCGAGAAATGGACGCACTCCGGCATCAAGTGCCTTGAACGGCTGCTTGTACCAGTTGATATTAGGAAACCAGGAAAGTAAGCACCAGAGAACGACCATGGCGATGTAGAGGTTGACTATCCCGGCAACCATTTCGCCGACCGACACCGCTCCGTAATGCACGACTGCACCTTCTTGCTAGACGCTACACATTTTGAGATTGTAACATTACCCCGTATTCCTCGCTTATCGCCAGGCTCATGCAAGAAATGCAGCCAGACATTCAGCCGGCTCTGACGCGCGAACAGGCTCTTGTCGAATCTATCAAACAGTGGACCGGCGAGCGCCTGATTGGCGACGATTGCGCCGTGTTGCCGGGCGGCACCCTGGTTACCACCGACACGCTGGTGGAAGGCACACACTTTCTGCCTTCCATTAAATTCGCCGACCTGGGCTGGAAGGCGGTTGCTGTGAATCTCAGCGACATTGCCGCTATGGCCGGGCGTCCCCGCTACATCACAACCAGCCTCACCCTACCTCCCGACATTCGCCCGGAAAAGGTAGAGGAGTTGTACCGCGGCATGGTCGAGTGTGCGCGTACATACAGAACCCGCATCGTCGGGGGCGATCTGACGCAGGGAGCCCTCGTCAGCGTTTCCATTACCGCTCTGGGTGACGTTCACGAAAAAGGGTGCATATTGAGGTCCACTGCTCAGCCGGGCGACATAGTTGCCGTCACCGGCGATTTCGGCGCCGCCGGAGCCGCACTGGCGGCCCTGAAAGCCGGCAGCCTGAGCGAGTTTCCGCACCTGACCCGCGCACATTTTCATCCGCTGCCGCGCCTTTGCGAGTCATGGGCACTGGTGCGCGCCGCCGGCCCGCGGGCGGCCCTGATGGATGCCAGCGACGGGCTCGCCGACGCCCTGTTTCAAATAGGGCGCGAAAGCGGTGTCGGCATGGAGATTGATTTGAGCAAAGTGCCCGTGCATGCGGAAACCAGGCAGGCGGCCGAGCGGTTTGCGACGCCGATCGATGACTTTGTTCTGTACGGCGGCGAAGACTATGAACTTGTTGCGGCAATTGATCCGCAAGCCTGGAAAACGCTATCGCAGAGCACTTATAATCCGTTCGTGGCAATTGGAGCGGTTTCAAGCAGTCGCGAAATTCGTCTTCAGGGACACAGCAAATTGCAGTTGCTGGATGCATCAAAAATGTACCAGCACTTCCGCAGTTAGACGCAGACCGCAAGAGGATTACACAAGGTGATTCGATGCCAGAAGGACTGACAACGCAAGCGCAACGCATGGACGGCAACGCGCTTTCGACCATAGTTAAAGAAGAGCTCTCCAAAGAAATCGCCGAGTTCGTCGCTGCCGGCAAGCGACGCCCTGGACTGGCCGTGCTCCTGATCGGTGATGATCCGGCCAGCCATATCTATGTAAAAAACAAAGTTGCCTCTTGCGGCAAAATCGGCATCGAAAGCACTTTGCACGAATTTCCCTCGACGGCGACCGCCGAAGAGGTTCTGGCGACAATCAAGAAACTCAATGAAGACGAAACGGTCGACGGCATTCTGGTGCAGTTGCCGCTGCCCAAGGGACTGCCCACCGACACGATACTGAATGCGGTATCACCGAAGAAAGACGTGGACGGATTGCATCCGTTGAACGCCGGTCTTTTGCTCTCCGGCAAGCGCGGTTTGCGTCCTTGCACTCCCTTCGGCATTATGGTGATGCTGGACCGCTATCAAGTACCAATCGAGGGCATGAACGCAGTTGTGATCGGCCGCTCCAATCTAGTCGGCAAGCCGATCGCCCTTATGCTCATGGAGCGCAACGCCACCGTCACGATCTGCCACAGCCGCTCCAAGAACTTGCCCGCCATCGTCGGCGCCGCGGACATACTGGTGGTGGCAGCCGGCAAAGAAGAAATGGTCAAAGGTGAATGGGTGAAGCGCGGTGCCGTGGTTATCGATGTCGGCATTCACCGCCGCGAGCTGGAAGGCGGCAAATCGAAACTGGTCGGCGATGTAGAATTTCAAACCGCCAACCAGCGAGCATCGCATATCACACCGGTGCCGGGGGGCGTTGGACCGATGACGGTGGCGATGCTTCTGGCAAATACTGTCGAAGCCTATAAGTCAAATCATTCAGCGAAGCAGTGAGCGAAGCAGAAGTAGCAGTCAAACGAATTCCCTTCTGGGCACGAGTTCTAATCGGAGCCACCGTCTTCTTTATCATCGCCGGCAGCGGTTTTCTGGTCATGACTTCGATGGCGGTTGTCCAGTATTTGCGCGAGAGCACCAGCGCCGCACGCATCGAAAAAACCTTGAACGAAATTGCTCTCTTTGGTCCTTTGCCTGCGACGTTCAAATGGGCATTCGCCATGAGCACGCAGATCAATGATGAAACTGCCGGTGTCGCCCTCGCCGATTACAACCATGAAAACAATCATTCGCGAATGATCATCACGCGCCTGGCGGCCAATAATCGCCGTAAGTTTCCCGATCCAAATGTGTTGATCTCGCGGTTGGCAGTCAGCGGTATGGCTAACTCCAAGCTCGACATCAAAGAGCGCGGACAGCTGCCGGTGGCGGGCGAAGTCATGTATTACGGCATCGGTCCGGTGTCCGGCACCAGCGAGAAGACCCAGGGATTTGCCGGCGCTGTTTATCCGTCCAATTCCGACAAGGTGATCGTGCTCTTCGGCGGCACCGCCGGTGATGCCTACGACATGGATGCCACCAAAGAGTTTCTTTCCACGATCAAGTCATTCTAGCGAAACGTCACCGTATCGAGGAACTGCCATGACCAGCACAAAGCCCATGAACACGGGCGCCAAATTGACGGAAGTGATCCGTCCGACTACTTTCATCGAAAGTCCGCGGCTGTCGAAGCAACTGGGCGTGGTGTTGACTTTCGCGTCGGAGACTTTTCAGATCACCGGCAGTTTCAAGTTTCGCGCCGCCTACAATCTGGCAGCCAATGTACCTGAGACCGAGATTATTACGGCTTCTTCGGGCAACTTCGGGCAGGCGCTCGCTTATGCCTGCACGCTGCTGGGCAAGCGCGCCACCATCGTCATGCCGGAAACATCGGCGCAGGTAAAGATAGATGCGGTGCGCGAATTCGGCGGCATCGTCGAATTGGTAGACACGCGCAAAACCCAGCGCGCCGAGAAAGTCAGGGAGCTGGCGCAGGCCAATCCCCGAGCTCGTGTCGCCAGTGCGTACGATGAAGATCTGGTGATCGAAGGCAACGCCAGTCTCGGGCATGAAATCGCCGGGCGCGGCGATTTCGACTGCGTGATCGTGCCCGTGGGCGGCGGCGGTTTAATCGCCGGCATCGTCACCGGCATCCGCAGAGCCGGCAACCAGAAAACTGCGGTGATTGGCGCGGAGCCCCAGCTCGCCAATGATGCCAGCCGGTCGCTCCAGTCAGGCAATATCGTGCGCATGGAAACGGAACCGCCGACAATTGCCGACGGCGCCCGCACCATATCACTCGGCAACGCCAATTGGGAAGTCATACGGCGCGAAATTCACGAGATTATCGAAGTCCCCGATGATCAGATCAAATCGGCGGTGAGGCTGGCTTTCACCCATGCCAACTTGAAGACAGAGCCGACGGGAGCGCTATCCCTGGGAGCGCTGGTGGCAAACCGCAAGCGCTTTGCCGGGCAGAAGGTGCTCTGCGTCGTCAGCGGCGGAAACGTTGACCCGGCTGTGTATCAGGCAATATTGTCCGAAGCAGACCGCGGTTAAATTTCTTAACCGGGACCGGTCGCGAAAACGGCCGCCCGCCAGCGTGCGGCTGTATCATAATCCTGCAACTATGAAGGCATAGTGACAACTAACCGGGAGCGTATATGTCGGAAGCAAGCCACGAACATGACTCGTCGCCGAGATGGCTGATCTTCTTTTTCGTTTGCTTCGCAATCGTGATGACTATCGGTCTGGTCGCCATCTTCACTTATGATGCCAACGCTCCAGAGCCGGCAGCCGCCAGCGGCGGTCACGGCAGCATGCTGCTGCCTATGGATGGCGAATACGCCTTGCATGCGCGCATCTGGCCGCACGTCTAAAGACTCGTTAGCCTTCCGCTTCTGATTTCACCTTGGACGGGAAGACTGCTTCCGGATCCAGAAGGTATTGCCTGACTAAATTGAGCGCATCCGACGAGGTGCGCTGGCGAATGTCCTGGCGAGACAGGTGCCGTGGATAGTTGTAGCGACGCACCGCCGTAAACTCATCGGTGCTGATGCCGATATACACCAGTCCGACCGGCTTGTCTTCCGAGCCACCGTCCGGGCCTGCAATGCCGGTCACCGCCAGTCCAATGTCGGAGCCCGACATGAGCTGAACGCCTTCCGACATGGCTTTCGCGCATTCCTGGCTGACTGCGCCGAATTCATCAAGCACCGCTTTCGGCACTTTCAAGAGTTCTTGTTTGGCTTCGTTGCTGTATGTCACCACATTCAGTGACACATAACGCGACGATCCGGGCACGTCGGTTAAGCGCTTGCTGACCAGCCCGCCGGTGCAAGACTCGGCGCACGAGATAGTCAATCTGGCGGCCGTCAGCAGTTTGCCGACTACCGATTCGAGCGTTTCCTGATTTTCGCCGTAGCAAAGAAACTTGCTTTCGCCTTTGATCTCATCGAGCACGGGCTTAGCCAGTGCGATTGCTTCCGCCTCGGTAGCGGCGCGCGCGGTGACGCGCAAACGGCATTCACCGAGTCCGGCATAGGGTGCGACCGTCGGATTGGAAAGTTCCAACAAGTGGTTGTACTTCTCGGCCAGCAACGATTCGCCGATGCCGTAGTGCTTCAATTCGCAAGACCAGACTATGCCTGGGCCGTACTTCTTTTGCAGAAACGGCCGGGCGATGTCCATCCACAGTCCTTTCATCTCGCTCGGCACACCGGGAAAGGTCAAAACAACGCGCTCGCGCTCGGGATGCGGGATTCCCTTTGCCGACAAAAGCGGCTGCGTGAGAGTCCAGCACACACCAGGAGCGGTGCCGCGCGGATTATTCATACGCTCGGCGCCGAGCGGTCTGTAAGCTTGCTTCTTATTGGACTCCGGCATGGGGACGCCGCGCTGATCGAAAAACAACTGAATGCGCGAGAGCACATCTTCGTCCAATTGCATGTCAACGCCGAAGAAATCAGCCAGCATCTCGTGCGTCAAGTCGTCCGGCGTCGGTCCCAGTCCGCCTGTAATCAGCACCACGTCTACCCGACCGAGGGCGAGACGCAGCGCTTCCTTCATGCGATCGACGTTATCGCCGACCACGGTGTGATGATAACAGTTAATACCCAGCTCGGCTAATTGCTCAGAGAGATAGTGCGCGTTGGTGTTGAGGACCTGCCCGAGAAGCAGTTCCGTACCTATACAAAGAATCTCTGCAATTGCCATGTCACCAATTTTGCTTTATTGACAAGGGGCAGCGGGTACAATCGCACTAGAGCGCAATATCAGGAAACCCACGCTAAGCCTATGTCAAGCGATTGCGGCAATTTCTAGGCCCGAGCTTCCGGGTGGCGCCTCCTTGTCAGTGGAGCGGGCGGCTCCGTATCGCCGCCGCAGTTCTAATAGTGATGCTGACAATTGTCTCAATGGCGACGACTAATTCATATGCAGAGCCACAGAAGCAACCGCCTGAAGATCCAAAGGACGGCCAGCACCGAGGTGATTCTTTCAGATCACGATCCCGACCTGGGCAACTTCTTTATCGCGATCAACTGGGCAGGCGGAATAAAAAGACGCGCATGCTGGAGCCCGGCTTGTTCATCGTTCCTTTTGAGTTTTCACTGATTCAAGCTCTCGACCGGGAACCACTGGTGTGTATGCGCTGGCGCACTCGCATGAGCCCAGTGATTGCAAGTTCAAAAATCGACTGATCAAAATGGCGGCGGTACTAAATATGGTGACTGCCAACCATGGTCACTACATGACCGGACGCTAGAGAAACCTTCAGGGCTGCGGGCTTCTCTGCACTGCCCGCACCCCGTTACCCATTAGATCGCATTAGATCGCGAGCCCTCGCCAGTTGCTCGCAAATTCGTTTGCTTCTCTGTCTCTCGAAAAAATTGACGCAGCGACCGCCCGGAAGTTCCGACAAAACGAGATTAAACGCAGCCCAGAAATCACCATTTGGCAAACTGTAGAAAAGCTGTCGAGAACTATATAGGGCTAGGCGGCATCCGACATCTTTTCGGCGACCAAGAGGCGCAACAGGTGAGCGACAGGGCGATTTTGCATATACAGAAAATCCCTTGTAGAAAACAGGCGGCCTCTGCACCTGACATTTTGCGGTTTTAGATAAATCCGTACGACAATACGGCGAATTCATATGCAGATCGCCGCATCAGCGCATAAACAATGAGCCTCCGGCGCAGCGATCACAAGATGAGCATCGCATCGCCGTAGCTGAAAAACCGATAGCGCTCCTCAACGGCTTGCATGTATGCCCGGCGCACCAGGTCGTAGCCGCCGAAAGCCGACACCAGAACCAGCAAACTGGATCGGCTGAGATGGAAATTAGTGACCAGCCCATCGAGAATGCGAAATTGGAAACCGGGTTTTATGTACAGTGTGCTGGCAGCGCGTTCTGCCGGTTGCACCAGTCCGCCGGCGCCGGCTGTTTCCAGCGTGCGGCAAGTGGTGGTGCCGACTGCGACTATTCGCCTGCCGACGCTCTTCGCTTGATTTATGCGGCGCGCACACTCTTCGCTGATCGAATACTCTTCGGACTCGATCGTGTGTTCGTCCAGTCCTTGCGAGATGGGCTTGAAGGTTCCTGGTCCGACGTGCAACGTGATTTGCTCGATGGTGATGCCTTTCTCCTGCAGTTGAGCCACTACGTGCTCCGAAAAGTGCAGTCCAGCGGTGGGAGCTGCCACCGCCCCCGGTGCGGCTGCAAATATGGTCTGGTAGCGCTCCAGGTCGGTGTCTCGCGACGTCTCGTTAAGCGAGCGCCCGCGTTCGATATAAGGCGGTAAAGGCGCATTGCCTACATCCGCCAGAAGCTTGTAGGTGTTTTCCTGTCCACCCAGATTCACCACTGCCCTTTTGTGCCCGTCGGGACCCAGCTCTATCTGCTCGATGACAATCTCCGCCTCGCGCCCCGACGGTGCATCGACACGCAACACATCACCGGCCTTCAACTTGCGCATCGGATTGGCCATCGCGTGAAAGCGACCGGGCGAGTCGCCTTGCGGCTTGAGCAGAAGAATTTCCACCTGCCCGCCTGTTGCTCTGCGAGCCAGCAAGCGTGCCGGTATCACCCTGGTGTTATTGACAACGACGACGTCGCCCGCTTGCAAGATGTCGACAATGTCAGCAAAATGGCGATGCTCAATCGAATCCTTGGCTCTGTTCACGACCAGCAATCGTGATTCGTGACGCACGGGCGTCGGATTCTGAGCGATCAGCTCCGGCGGCAGGTCGTACTCAAAGTCTTCGATGGTGTAGATGCGCTGTGATGTTTGACTCATGAGCCTGAAACAGACGGTTGTCGATCTGGCGGCTGAAGTGGGTTTTCAGCGCTGCGTCGTGGCGGCTCTGCAGCCGATGCCGGAAGCCAAAACCAGATACGATGCCTGGCTGTCCCGCGACTTCGCGGCTGACATGGATTATCTCAAACGCGACTCAAATTTTAGGACATCGCCGCAACTTCTGTTTCCAGATGCACGAACGGCACTGGTCGTATCGGTCAGCTATTACACGCCGCCGCCGCCCCATCCGGGCAGACAATACGGACAGGTGGCTGCCTACGCGGTCGGTCTCGACTATCACGTTGTTCTGCGCGCCAAATTGAAGCAGCTGCAACAAAAGCTCGAGCATAAACTCGGAAGCAACATAAAAGGTCGTGCTTTCACCGACAACGTCGCTCTTTACGAACAGGCTCTGGCTGCACGCTCTGGGATGGGTTTCCCTGGAAAGAACACCTTGATCATCGGACCCAAACTCTCGGGTTCCTACAATTTCATGGCAGAGCTTTTTCTAGACATTGATCTGGATGCGGACGAACCTTATCAGGGCACCTGCGGCCAGTGTTTTCGCTGCGCGTCCGCCTGTCCGACCGGTGCCATCGTTGAGCCGCGCACCCTGGATGCTCGACTCTGTATTTCTTATCTCACGATCGAAAATAAAGAAGACATCCCACCCGATTTGCGAGCCAAGCTGGGAGGCTGGCTCTTCGGATGCGATATCTGTCAGATGGTCTGTCCGTACAATCAAGCACCACCACCGACACCATGGCCGGAGTTTCAACCGGAGGCAGGCGTTGGGCATTTCGTCGACCTCTTCGACTTATTGCGCATCGCCACGCAAGAAGAGTTTCATGCCCGTTTCGTCCGGTTTGCCATCAGACGTCCGAAGCGCCGCGGGCTTTTGCGCAATGCACTGGTTGTCCTCGGCAATCAAATACCTGAGGGCGGCGAGAAGGAGATACTCGCCTTTTTGGATCGCGAATCAGACCCGTTACTGCGTGAGCATGCCGCCTGGGCACTGGCGCAGTACTAACCGGTCTTCTCGGCGGTTTCGCTCTTCACGTAAGGTGTAATTTTGACGGCCCGACCTTTTTCGGCCGATTCAGCAATTGCTTCCATGATGCGCACGTCCTTCAAGCCCTCGAGCCCGCTGGGCTTGGGCTGCTTGTCCGCCAGAATGCAAGCCGAAAAATAGTCGATTTGAGCGGCAAACTGATCGGTCTTCTCGAACGTTTCGGTTTCGGTTTCCGCTCCGTCGACGCTCACCTTTTGCACTTTGTCCATCGAGTAGCCGTATGCATCTTCGAGAATCAAATTGCCTTTGCTGCCCACTACCTGATAGCGCACAACCGGAGCCGCTCCCAGGCTGCAAATAAACTGGGCGAGCCGATTGCGAGGGAAGCGCATCGTGACGGAAAACATCTCTTCTACTTCCGAAAAGCGTTCGTCATCTTCGCCGCTTTCCATCATGGCCATCACTTCCGTCGGTTCATCCTGAAATAGGTTGCGGGCCGCATTGACGCAATACACCCCGATGTCGAAGAGCGATCCACCGCCCAGTTTGGCGATGGTGCGGCAGTTATCCGGTTTGACCTGATAGCAAAATATGGATGTGAAAAAGCGTGGCTCTCCGATTTTCTTCTCTTGCAGCATGGCTTGCGAGAGCAAGTTGGCTTCCTCGAAATAGAGTCGATAGGCGGTCATCAACTTGCAGTTGTTGGCGTCAGCAGCGTCGATCATTTCCTGGCAGGCGTGCGTCGTCATCTCCAGCGGCTTCTCGCAGAGCACGTGAATACCCTTGTTGAGGGCTCGAATCGCATACTCTCTGTGCAGCGTGTTCGGCAGCGCGATAAAGATGGCATCGACTTTGCCGCTGCTCAGGCAGCGATCGAAGTCGTCATAGTGCCAGCAGTGTTTGACGTCGTACTCCTGCGAGACGCCGTGCAGCTTGTCGACGCTGCCTGATACCAGCGCCGTCAGCTGCGAATAAGCAGTATTGGCAAAGGCAGGCAGCACGGCTTTCTGCGCGATGTGTCCGAGCCCGACCACCGCGTATCTGATTTTAGGAAGTTCTCCTGACGTCATAGCCGCTAATCAACCATCAACCCATGCCTGCTGTCAATCCACCATCGATTGGCAAGACCGCCCCGGTGATGTAGGCCGCCTCCGGCGAACAGAGGAAGAGGACCACCGACGCCACTTCTTCAGCCTCACCGACTCTCAGCATCGGTACGTTGGCGTCTACAAATTCCTTCAGCACTTGAGGTCCTGTCTTGCCTTGCCGCGCCCCCACTTCGGCATTGAAGCGTTCGCAAAGAGGAGTGCGAATGCAGCCCGGGCAGATGCAATTGCAGCGGACATTTCTGTCGGCATAATCCAGGGCGATTGAACGCGTCAGCTGCACGATTGCCGCTTTCGACGTGCTGTAAGCCGCATTCAGCCTGATACCGCGGATGCCGGCATCGGATGCGTTGTTGACGATGACACCACCACCGGTGCGCAGCATCTCAGCCAGCACGGACTTGGAGACGAGATAGGTGCCGCGCAAATTGGTGCCCAGAACGTGATCCCAGGTTTCTTCCGTAGTCTCGAGGAGCGGTGAAATGAACTCGACGCCGGCATTGTTGAACAGAAAGTCTATCCGCCCAAAGTTTTGCACCGTCTGCCGGACGCTTTCATCCACGGCTTGCCCGTCGGCAATGTCTCCCGCAAAAGCAAGCGCAACAGCGGTTCCGGCGAACCGAGCATTGATCGCGTCCGCCACTTGCTGCGCGCTTTCGCCCGCAACATCGAAAACAGTCACAGAGGCACCGGCAGCAGCGAATGCCAACGCTGTTGCTTTGCCAATGCCGGAGCCACCACCAGTGATGAAGGCTACCTTGCCGGAGAAGCGCACTAGTCTTTGCTCTTAGTCTTCAGCTCAGCAATCGAGTCGGAACTTACCTTGTCATTCTGCAGTTGCAAGTTGAGAGCGTCCAGAATCTCATCCGCAGTCAAAAGCTTGTTGGCAACCACCAGCTGTCCGATCGGCTGTCCTGTTTCTTGCTGCTGCTTCAGAAGCTTCTCAAGATCTTCGAGAGTAATCTTGCCGAACTTGACGAGTACCTCGCCAAGTTTTTCGTGGCGGGCAAGATACTGCCACTTCTGCTCGTCAGACCAGGTTTTGTATTCGCGGGCGTCGCTTTCGTCAAAGGTCATGTTTTGCTGTGCCTACAAGAGCCGCCATCATTATAGCGAGCAATTAAGCCAAGCAGTCCAATTGTTGCTGGGTCGTCAGCCGACCTCAAACTATGCGGTGGCGGCTTTTGAAGAGGTGCCGCCGGTGGAAGGTTTCTTCCGCGTGCTCTGCCATTCGCGCCAGAGAACCAACAAGCAACTGGCGTTAAAAATAGAAGAGTACGTCCCGGAGATGATACCGATCAACATCGCCAGCACAAAGTCTCTGGTCGTCACGCCACCGAAGAAGTACAAGCAGCTGAGTGTGATGATTACGGTCAAAGACGTATATATAGATCTAGCCAGCGTCTGGTTGACACTATCGTTGGCGATGTCGCCGAAGTTGCGACGATACTCCGTGCCATCGGCGCGATGCGCTTTGCTGCCGACATACTTGGCATTCTCGCGCACACGGTCGAAGACGACTATTGTGTCGTGAACGGAGAAACCGATCACGGTCAGAATTGCTGAGATGAAGAGGCTGTCCACCTCTGTGCCGACAACCAGCCCCAGTATGGCGAAGATGCCCATCAGCACCAGCACGTCATGAAACAGCGCAGCGATGGCACAAAGAGCAAAGTCGAATTGAAAACGGGTCTTGATGTAAAAGACCATCGCGCCGAATGTGAGAAACAGAGCCAGAAGACCACTGCTCAAAAGCTCAGGTCCGACCACGCCGCTGACTTTATCGACCGACAAAACTTTGAACTCGCCGAACTTGGCGGCCAAATTTTCGTTGAGTTGTTTCTTCAGCTTCTCGTCTTCTTTCTCGTCTTTGAGCGCCTTGGTGCGCATGACGATCACTTCTTGTCCCGAGATCTGCGCTTCCTGGACCTGCGATCCTTCTAAGCCAGTTTCATGCAGGACCTGCCTGACGTCATCGAGTCCGACATGCTTTTGAAATTGATACTGCATCAGCGAGCCGCCGGTGAAGTCGATGCCAGGCTTGAGCGGCGCTCCGAACTCGAAGCAGCACATGACGATGGCAATCAAGCCCGGGATCATGAGAGCCAGCGAAATGCCGAACCACCACTTTCTGTACTTAACGATGTCTACGTGCGGAAGTTTCATGCCGGTTCACCGCCTTTGGCTGCAGACGCACCAAGCGCCGAGCCGGTTTTGCTGCGCGACCCCGGCTTCATACCGAAAAGCGGAACGTTCTTCGGTATCAGGTGCAAGAGCACACGAGTAGCGGTAATCGCAGAGAACATCGAGACCGCCACCCCGAGCGCCAGCGTGACGGCAAATCCTTTAACGATGGAAGTGCCGAACATCATCAAGACAACGCAGGCGATCATGCTGTTCATGTTGCTGTCGAAGATGGAACTGAAGGCGCGACTGAACCCGGCTTCAATCGCCGTGTAGAGAGTCTTGCCACTTTTCAGTTCTTCCTTGGTGCGTTCGAAGATCAGAATGTTGGCATCAACCGCCATACCTATAGATAGGATGAAACCGGCAATGCCAGCCAGGGTTAAAGTGACTGGAATGGTCTTAAACAACGCCAGCGTCGTCAGCGAATAAAGAATCAGTGCCACGTTTGCCACCAATCCCGGTATCCCATAGATAATCAGCATGAAGAGCATGACGCTGGCGATGCCAATCACACCTGCATGCAAACTTTTTTCGATTGAGTCTTGCCCGAGGGTGGCGCCGACAGTGCGCTCTTCGAGGATCACCACTTTGGTCGGCAGCGCGCCGGCATTCAGTTTGGCCATCAAGTCGGCGGCTTGATCCCGAGTGAAACTGCCTTGAATCGTACCCGTGCCGCCCATGATCGGCTCGTTGACACGAATGCCGTTGTATTCCTTGAGGGACATCGGACGCCCGTCAGGTCCTCTTTCGGTCGGCAATCCGTCCAGAAAGATACCAATCTGTCTGCCCACCATGCGCTGAGTCAACTTGCCGAATTTGGTGGTGCCGTCACCCTTGAATTCAAACCCGATGTGCCAGTTCTGTCCGCCTGACAGCGGGGAAGCATTGGCTTTGCTGAAGTCATTACCTGTGATACCGACATCTTTCCAGAGGTAGTTGCCATCTTGATCGCGAGCCGGCATGCCGGTCATCGGATCGTAGACCATTTCTTTGAATTCCAACAAAGCAGTGGTGCCGATGCGGTCTTTGGCCTGTTGCGGGTCTTTGACACCGGGCAATTCGACGATCAATCTGTCTTTGCCGCTGCGCTGCACGACTGTCTCGGAAACACCAAGGCTGTTGACGCGGTTGTTGATGACTGTCTCCACCGAAGTCATTACTTCCGGTGTGATGTTTGGTACCTCTTTAGTTGGTACCGCTTGCAGGAGAAGCTGGCTGCCGCCGCGCAGGTCCAGACCCAACTTGAGGTTGGTAATGATCGCGTAACCCTTCACATGCCCAAGCACTTGAATGTTGTTGGCGAACTGCGCCTCTTCAAACAACAGTTTGGTGCGGCTTTCGCGCTGAAAACCGTCCATCTTTTCATAACCGGGAGTCTTTTCTACCCGGGTGAGAACATCGACTTGCAACTCTTCGGGCGGCAGGGCAGCCATGCGCTGCCACTCTTTTAGTTGGGACTCGGGCACCACCTGAAACAGGTTGGTCAACGACCAGATGAGCACACCGAGAACAGCCAACGCTTTCCAGTTCTTTTGAAACATCAATAAATCCAGCGACTGTTCAGAGAGGCTATTTTAGCGCAGGCGCGACTCTCTTCGCTTGGTCGCTGGAGCAACTAAGCAAATGCGTTACTACTGGCTTGTCGGTTTAGACGACGCAGACGCGATCTCCGCCGCGCTGAACCGACAGTTCAAGCGCCTGGATAGCCCGGGCCACCAGTTCGTCGTGCTCGCGCGCATGCGCCGGGAACGACGCCAGACCGATGCTGGCTGTGACTTTCAGGTTGTTCCAGTTGTGCGTAATCGCTTGTGTACCGACGCGCTGGCGGATGCGCTCCGCGACAACAGCAGCGCCTGCAGCATTGGTCTCAGGCAGAATAAGGGAAAACTCATCGCCGGAGTAGCGAGCTGGAATGTCGACGTCGCGAATGCACTCGCGAAGCACGTTGGCAATAACTTTCAACACGGCATCAGATGTCAACGCACCATACTGGCGCGAGACTTCTTTGTAGCCGTCGATGGCAATCATCACCAGTGATACCGGACGCTTGTAGCGCTTGGCACGCTTCAGTTCGTCCTTGAGTTCTTTCAAAAATGTTCTCGAGTTGTAAAGCTCGGTGAGAGAGTCGAGCAGAGCCAGCCTCTCCAGTTCTTCACCCTTGGTCGAGGTGAGCGTGCTTTGAGCGCTCTGCAACACAGAGCGGCTCTCCAGCTCTTTAATGCGGTCCATTACCTGACCGTCGACGTTGGCACGGGTTTGCGAACCGGTGACCTTGCCTCGTTGCGGGTTGTCCAGTACTCGGCAAAACATGCAAGTTCTGCCGCTACAAATGTGATCGGTCCTGCCTACCATAAACTCTCTCTTCGCCAGCGTGGAATTAGTTCGGGTCTGGGTCTGGCTGCCAATTTTATGTTACCCGGCTAGATTAAACGTCAAACCCCACCACAGTATATTCAAAAAACTTATCTGCAGTCAGGGATAACGAAAAGAAATAATATCAAGTGCTGGCGGAAGCGACCGCATTTTCTCGGAAGTTGTCTGGGGCGGGAAGAGAACGGACCACGGCCCCGCCCTTCACAATCGACTCGCCGTCCACAAACACATCAGTAACCCGAACGCCCCCGTGCATCAGCATCTCGTACGGTTTCTCCCGCGCTCCATGGGTTATCAGCTGGTCGATGGCGAAGACGGCCAGATCGGCAACCTTGCCTACCTCCAGGCTTCCGAGCTGGTGGTCCATTCCGAGCACGCGCGCGGCGCCCAGGGTGAGATGCCGGAAGAAAGTTTCAGACGCCAGTCCGTGTTCAGGTTCGAAGAGACGCAGCGCGTGCAGACTGAATCGGGCATCGTGCAAAACGGACAGGTCGGGCGCGGATGCAGCACTGTCGGTTCCGAAACCCAACTTCACCCCAGCCTCAAGAAAAGCGGACACCGGTGCAAAGCCGTTGCGCAAACGGGCGTTGCTGCGCGGGCAATGGGCAACTCCCACCTGGGCGGTCGCCAGGGTGTCTATGTCGCCGGGCGCCATCTGCACAGCGTGCGCGCAGACGAGATTGCTGGACAGCAACTGGTGCCGGCGAGCATACTCTACCGGCGAGGCGGCTGCGCCCGCCTGCCGCCAGCTCGTGATAGTGGCAATCTCTGCCACATCCCGGCCATACACCCAGGACAGGTAGCCGACAATGTCGTCACCGCCACCCGACAGGAAGTCGCATTCGGCTTGCGACTCGGCAAGATGGCAGAGAACCGGCAACTCGGCTGACTGCGCCCACTGCAGAGCGCGCCGCCAGAGCGGCGGCGATACCGTATATGGTGCGTGCGGCGAGACAGTCAGGGTCACCCGCCCATCGCCCTCCGGGCACAGCCCGGCTTGTTTTCTGGTCTCAGACAGACGCGTCTTCAGCGCTGAGAGCTTCGTCAACCACTCCTGCCAGATCTGCTCCTGCCGCTCTCCATCGATGCCGAAAAGCTCCAGTCCGACCACCGCCCGCAAGCCTACCAGGGCCGCCGCCTCGGCAGCCGCACCGCGAAAAGAGCAGTCAGCAATCAGAGTGGTTCCCGAAGTTGCTACTTCCGCCGCTCCCTGTAAGGCCGAATCCAGCCAGTCACTTTCATGAAACTGCCTCGAACCGCTAACCAGCGCTCTCAACCAGCCGAACATGGAGGAGTCGGTATCGACGTGGCGCAAATATGTATAGTCGAGATGGGTGTGCAGATTGATCAAACCCGGCGTCAAAATCGCGGCGCCGAAATCCACCAGCTCAGCATCGGGAGCCAGATTGCAGATCCTGTCGCGCTCGCCGACTGCCTTGATGACAGCACCCTCCAGGAGCACCGCGCCGTCAGCGATCGGTTCAGCGCTCACCGGCACAAGCCAGCGAGCAGAGAGGATCTTTCGATTTACAAAACCGGCACTCATGCACCGCAACTCATGTGTATTGAATGTGAAGGTACAAACGTGTTGTACTATAAGCACCGCTCAAAGCGGCTCCCATTCTAACTTGAACACCCGTGAAAATAAGTCTCGACGAACTCCAGTCTCTACCGTCCGGACGGCTCGATGTCGATTTTACGACCGGCATGCGCGTCCTCGGTCATGTGCAGACGCTGCTCAAGCTCAATTGCCACCGTTGTCTCAACCCGTATTTCTTGAGCCTCAACGTGGAAATCGACGAAAGGTTCGTCAGTGAGCACGTTCAGGGCTTTTCTTCGCGCAACATCCAGAAAGAACGAGAATTGTCGGCTGGCGACTTCGTTGAATACCTGCCGGAGGACGACATTCTTGACATCAGCGATGTCGTTTATCAAGCTGTAACCTTGGCTACTCCCACCACTTGTCTTTGCGGAGAGGACTGTCCGGGACCGCAATTGACGCCCCAGACCAGCAGATCGGTTGTCTTAGCAGAAGATCAGAAAGTCTCTAAGAGCGAGAAACCCATTGACCCTCGATGGAGAAACTTGAAGAGTCTGTTTCCAAACGACGAATAATAAACAAGATCAGTCATAATTATTGACCGCGTCTGCCCCGTCGCACGGGTTTTTTGTCCGGAGAAAAAGTGTTATGGCTCAGCCAAAGAAAAAGACATCGCATCAAAAGCAGGCACAACGTCGTGCCAAAAACTATCTCAAAATGGAAACTGCCAATCTGAGCGCTTGCGGTCAGTGCGGTCAGCCCTGCCGTCCGCATCAAGTGTGCGCGTCGTGTGGTTATTACAGAGGTCGTCCGGCTCGCCGCCGCGATAACCTGCTGAGCGAATAACTAACACACACGATACCGGGCGCACCTGAGGCATGGAAAAAATTCGCATTGCCGTTGACGCCATGGGCGGTGACCACGCCCCACGCGAAGTCGTCCACGGAGCAGTGCTGGCAGCAAAGGAATGGAGTGACCTCGAGGTTCTGCTCGTAGGCGCTCCGGACGCCGTCGAGGCAGAACTTGCCCGTCACGGCGCGCGCCTTGCCAATATCAAAATCGTGCCGGCATCCGAAGTTATCGGCATGGACGAAAAACCCAGCCGCGCCATTCTCAAGAAGAAAGACTCATCGATTGTCGTAGCCACCAAGCAGGTAGCGGACGGACTGGCGGACGGGATTGTGGCAGCCGGCTCCACCGGGGCGGCTGCTGTGGCGGCACAACTGGGACTGGGTCGCATCACCAATGTCGACCGGTCGGCAATCGCCTGCACAATGCCTTCGTCGGGGACCAATCCCACCATCATGCTGGACGTGGGAGCCAACGTCGACTGCACGCCATTTCAACTGCTGCAATTCGGACTGATGGGCGTGATCGTTTGCGAAGCGCTTTTCGGCACCAAAAACCCCAAGGTGGCAATTCTCAACATCGGCACGGAAGAAACCAAAGGCAACGAGCTGGTTCAAGGTGCCTACCGGCTTTTCAAAGAAAACGATCAGCTGAACTTCACAGGCTTTATCGAAGGGCGCGACTTCCCGATGGCTAAAGCAGATGTAGTCGTCACCGACGGTTTCACAGGCAACGTCACGCTCAAGACAGCTGAGGGCATCGCCAAGATGATCGGACTGATGCTGAAACAAGAGTTGCATGCCAATGTGCGCACCAAAATTGGCGGCAAGATTGCCGAGCCGGCATTCGACGCTCTCAAGCGCCGCATTGATTACAGCGAATTCGGCGGCGCACTTTTAGTCGGGGTCAAAGGCGTGTACGTGATCGCCCATGGTGGTTCCACCCACACGGCAATCAAAAACGCAATTCGCACTGCGCGCGAAATGGTGGTACACAAAATGGTGGAGCGAATCGAAGCGTCGCTATCCAAAGTAGCGGCCGGTTCGACCGCCAAATGAAGCTGCCGATCGGGGCGAAGATTACCGGAGTGGGAGCGGCTGTTCCTGCCCATATCGTCACCAATGCCGATCTGGAAACTCTGGTCGACACATCGGACGAGTGGATCAAAACGCGCACCGGCATCGCCCAAAGGCGCGTGGTGGCACAGGACGAAACCACGACGGGGCTGGCAATTGAAGCGGCTCGCGACGCGCTGGGATTTGCCGGGGTCGACCCGTTGCAACTGGACCTGATCATTGTCGCCACATCAACACCGGACAATCTTTATCCATCTACTGCCTGCATGGTGCAGGGAGCCATCGGTGCATCGAATGCCGCCGCTTTCGACCTGGAAGCCGCCTGCACGGGCATCGTTTATGCCCTGGCCGTCGGGCAGCAATTTATTGGTTCAGGCACCTTCAAAACAGTGCTGGTGATTGGCGTCGACATTCACTCGCGTTTCCTCAACTGGGAGGATCGCAATACGTGCATCTTGTTCGGCGACGGGGGTGGAGCGTTTCTTCTGCAGGCATCGGAAGACGAAAACGACATGCTCTCGACCTATCTGCGCGCCGACGGCACCGGGTCACACCTGCTCTTCATCCCCAACACGGGTGCCGGCTATCCGCATCAGGACGGCACTCAGCCCAAAGCCGCCCACCGGTATCTGCAAATGAACGGCCGCGCCATCTACGAGTTTGCCGTCAACGCAGTACCGGAAGCGGTGCGTGCTTGCTGCGCCAAGGCCGGCATTCGAGTTGAAGACATCGACTTTCTGGTGCCTCACCAGGCCAACCATCGCATCATTAAAGCGGCGGCTGACCGGCTGGGGCTGCGCAACGAACAGGTAATCAGTAATCTGGATCAATTCGGAAACACATCGGCTGCCTCAATTCCCCTGGCGTTTGCCGACGCCGTCATGCGCAACTCCATACAACCGCCGGCGCTCTGCGCGCTGGTCGGCTTTGGGGGCGGGTTGACCTGGGGCTGTTCCATCGTGCGCTGGACAGCCGAAGACAAACGCGGCGTTCGACAGAGCTTGCTCAAAGAAGAAATCAAAGAGACAACACCATAGGTGATATCATGGCAAAACTCGCATGTCTATTTCCCGGTCAAGGTTCGCAATCCGTTGGCATGGGCAAAGACTTCTTTGATAATAGCGCAGAAGCCCGCCAGACCTTCGAAGAGATCGACGGCATTGCCGGAAGGTCGCTGTCCAGCCTCTGTTTCGAAGGACCAGAAGACGAGTTGAAACGCACCATCAACACGCAGCCGACGATTCTCGCCGTATCGCTGGCCGCCTGGCGCGCCTGGGAGGCGGCTGGTGGCCCTCAACCCGTTTATACCGCTGGCCATTCGCTCGGCGAATTCACCGCACTGGTGGCCGCCGGGGCACTGTCGGTGGAGGCAGCCGTGAAGCTGGTCGATAAGCGCTCGCGCTTGATGGAGACCTGTCCGCGCGGCGCCATGAGCGCAGTCATCGGTATCGCAGCCGAAGATCTTTCGCGCTTTTGCAGTGAAGCTTGTGATGAAACCACTTCCATGAACAGCCTGCCGGTCTGCATCGTCGCCAACTACAACACTCGCGAGCAACTGGTAATCTCGGGCTCGCCGGAAGCGGTCTCGGTGACGGGCGAAAAGGCTAAGAAAGCCGGTGCACGCGTAGTGCCGCTGCCGGTCGGCGGTGCCTTTCATTCACCACTGATGGAGGCAGCCGCTGTCGAATTCGAGTCAGAACTGGAGAACTATCAACTTAGCGACGCCAGATTCGATGTCGTGCAAAACTTCGACGGTAAGCCGTCCAGACAGTCCAAAGAACTGCAAGAGAAACTTTCACAACAGATGCCCAATGCAGTGCGCTGGGTCGACACGATAGAATTCATGCTCGCGCAGGGCGTCGACACATTTGTAGAGATCGGTCCCGGCAAAGCACTGGCCGGCATGGTCAAGAAAATCGATCGCAAGGCGACCGTCCACAACGTCTACGATCCGGCAACACTTTCAGAAACGCTGACCGCACTGCAGTCAGTGCCCGCCTGAACGGCCTCGATTCGCCGATGGCGGTTGTTTCATTTGACGATAGGCGGTCGCCAGAGCAGCCTCGGCTTGACTGATCTGGTCGGCATTGCCGGTTTCGCTCAGCTTCAAGATCCTGATGCCTTCTACGTAGTCGGGCACTGAGAGGTCAGGTCGTCCGCGCCTTTGATTCAGACCCGCAATGTGAATCAGCAATCGCCCGCGCTCTTCCTCTCCTTTCTTATGCTGGATCAGATCATCGGCCGCGCGGCGCATGTATCGCGATCCTTCCTCGGCTTCTCCCTCTGCGAAAAGGCGCTCTCCGTATTCGCGATAGACCTCAAACATGTTGAGGGCGGGCGAATCACCGGTGTCGAGGTCGATTATCTCCTTCAAAAGTTTCAGGCGCGCAGGAGCGTTGGCAAGTTTCTCGTAAAGCTCCCGCCGTGCCTTGATTCGTTCATCGTTAACGGTCCGCGTCACCGCTTGATTCTCTGTCCGTATGTCTCGAAACACCGCATCATAGAAGGCGACTCTGTCGGCTGGGCTTTTCCGGTTGGAAAACAACTTATCCACAGACTTGCAATACCACTCGAAATCTTCGCGCGACTCGACTGTATTCCCCACATGAGACTCCGCAATCAGAGCCTCCTTGAAGTCGCGAACGGCTATTCGATATAGTTCGTCTCGGCGCCGCTCATAGTAAGGTTGCACGCTCAGCGAGCAATACAGCCAGGCACTGTTAGACATAAACCAGGCATAGACGCCCTCGCCCAGCAAACCCCTCTGTTTCTGCAGCCGGTGAACGCGCTCCTCCAACTGCTCGGGCGTGACGGGATTGAGACCGTAGAGAACCGCCTGTAAATACAAGTCGGCAATCAATTTTTCCTTCTCGTCGGCCGGAAAGTGGTGGGTGGCTTCCACCGCCTCTCTGGCAAACCGCAGCGACTCAGACTGCTTGCCCAGTCTCGTTCTCCAGTGAACTTCCTTCAGTGCAGCCCGATACTGCTGACGATACCGCGTCTCCTCCTCCAGCTGCAGGTCGTGCTGTGAAGTTTGATAGGCTCCGGCGCACAGCGCGATGCCAATCACAATCAAGGTCAGCACCAAAAGAAAACCTCTCAAACGCTTGTTCGAGATTCGGCGCCGCACTGTATATGGTGCAGCACCGGTAAGTGCTTGAGTCATACCATCGGCGGTGGCAAATCTGGCGTCCGGTTGGGCGCTCAGTGCCTGCAGTATTACGCCCTTCGTGCGCGCCGAGATGCCGGAGGGTAGCGGACGTGGCTCAGCCTGCCAGCGGGCCTGCAGGTCCGCCAGATTGCCTGAACCATCCCAGGGCAAGCACCCGGACAGCGCCTCGTAAAAGCATACGCCCACTGCGAAAAGATCAGCCCGCCCATCCAGTGGCCGCCCGGTCAACTGCTCCGGACTCATGTAGTCAGGCGTGCCGACGATGGCGCCGGACTGCGTCAATTTCTGCCCAGCTTCCGCATCCAGCGATTTAGCAATGCCGAAATCGATCAACTTCACTGCACCGTCGGCGGTGATCAGTATGTTGGCCGGCGTGATGTCGCGATGGATCAGACCACGCTCGTGAACCAGCGCCAGCGCGCTGAGAACCTGGTTGAATATCGAGATCGCCTCTTGCTCCGGAAGAGTCCGCTGCTCAGCGAGCAACTTTTTCAGACTGCTTCCGTCGACAAATTCGCTGACGATATAGAGTCGCCCATCCGACGAGAGCACTACCTGATAGATCGCGCAGATGTTGTCGTGGCGGACCTCGCTAAGCGCTTTGGCCTCGCGTCGCAAACGCTGTACGGCTGAGCGATCCTGAACTTTGTGCTCGTGCAGAAGCTTGATCGCCACCATACGCTCGAGCTGGAGATCTCGCGCTTTAAACACACGTCCCATGCCGCCAACTCCCAGAAGATGAAGAAGTTGGTAGCGTCCGTCGATTAACTCGGCTACATCTGGAGATACACAAATGTCGTCGTCGGCTGTCGGCGCCGGCTGCTCTCCAGACACGGTCAGACTAGCCTTCGCGGGCGCGGCGTTTAGCCAGCTGAATTTGACGCTCGGCTTCCCGAGGATCTGAGAGCATGATGAGTTGCAACTTAGTTTTGGCTGTCGTCACTTCCACACCATTGCCTGTCGCACGGGTGGTCACGATGTCGGTGAGCGGCACAGCCGTATCGATCGGATCGCGGCGCCTGGTCCAGGCGTAGGAGACACCGAGCAGACGCTTATTGGTGACCACATAGACCTGCTTGCGGTCGAACAAAAAGACAATGATGAGTCCGGTCACAGTCAGGATCGCAAACAGAATCAGTTCGCCTTTTCCAGCGCTGTGGAACGCCATGGTGCCCAGGCAGAGCACGGCAAAGAAGATGGCGAAATAGAATTTAGCCCGCTCCAGTGGACGTTCCAGCCAACGCACCACTTCGTTTTCCTGCAAGCTCTGCCTGATCGCTTGGCGACCGAGACGGGGCAAGGCATCGAACTGCCTGGCGCCGACCGTGAACTCGGCGACTTTCACCTCTTCTACGGAGCCATCGGGGAGGCGCACCAGCCCCGGGCTCCAGTCGTTCTCAAAGCTCATTGCAACCATCCACTTTCTTCTGAAATTATCACTTCGTGCGATTCTAACGGAAATGTAAGGCTTCACGTTAGGCGTATGTCAAAAATGGGACCTTTGAAAAGTGTATGCGATAATACACTTTACTCAGATTCTGGCCTGGTTCTCAACCCGTGTTGAAGATGCCTCTGGTCGAAAGGGTTGATTATCATGAACAATAAGCTTTTCGTGGGCAACTTGGCCTATTCAGTTACTGAAGACGAACTTCAGCAACTGTTTGGCGAGTTCGGCGAAGTAACCTCGGCCGTAGTGCCGAAGGATAGAGAAACTGGTCGCCCGCGCGGATTTGCGTTCGTTGAAATGCAGACCCAAGCTGCTGCCGAAGCCGCTATCAAAGGTCTCGACGGCCGCGAAATGTCTGGACGCCAGATCAAGGTCAGCCCATCCCAACCAAAACCGCGCACCGGCGGCGGTGGCGGCGGACGTTATCGCTATTAAGCAAAGGCTAGGCACCCGTGATTGAATTCGTAGTCGCATTTTTGCTCTTCTACATGTGGCACGGCATGGGCATCACAATCGGATACCATCGACTGTTAGCCCACCGCTCCTTCCAGTGCACGAAGGCGTTCGAATACTTCTTCATCCTCGGTGGCTACTTCGCCTACCAGGGATCGCCCATCTGGTGGAGCGCGATTCACCGCGCCCATCACAAGTATTCCGACACCGACCTCGATCCGCATTCACCGCGCAAGGGCCTGTACTGGGCGCTGCTCGGTTGGATGCTGGAAGGCAAATATCCCGATCACGTCAACGGTCAGTTGCACTGCAAAGATTTGATCACCGATCCGATCTACCGTTTCGTTGAATGCGGCGGCAGCTTGAAGAAAGCCACGTTACTCAACTTCGTGATCAACTGCGTTTACAGAGGTTTGCTCTGGGCCATCTTCGGATGGAAGATTGCGCTGGCCAGCCTGCTGGCTTCGGTCATGGTCTTCACGATTCCGCAAATGTTGAACGTGGTCTGTCACATTCCGAAGTTCGGATATCAAAACTTCACCACCAAAGAAGACAGCAGGAACGTCTGGTGGGTCGGACTGTTGGGCATGGGCGAAGGCTGGCACAACAACCACCACGCCTATCCTGGTTCGGCTCAAACAGGCATTCGCCCGCACGAGCTGGACGTCAGCTGGCAGACGATTCGCCTCGGCAAATTCTTCGGCTGGGTGAAGAGCGTCAACACCCCCAAAGATGTTCAGCGCAAGCTGGCTCAGCGGGATGGTGCTCGAGTGCGTTTGGCTAACTTCCGCCGCATTCGTCGCCTGCGTCAACGCTCGGCTTCTGCAGCCTAGTCCAAACCAGACGAACAAACTATCAGGGGTGCAGCCACAAGCTGCACCCCTTCTTTCTTTCTCGCTGTTGTCCGATCTGTCTGAGTTCTGACTTTCCTGACTGATCCTGATCGATCAGGCAATCTTGCGTTCGCGTTCGACGTAAGGATTGATCAAGCCCTGCACCTTGTTGCGAGCGCGGGCGATGCGAGACTTGACTGTGCCCAGTTCGGTTCTGGTCAAAGTAGCGATCTCTTCATAGGACATTTGCTCGACTTCGCGCAGAACAATCGCTTCGCGGAAGTGCTCGGGGAGCTGATTCATCGCGTCCTGCACCACGGTCTCCAGTTCTTTGCGCTCGGCGATCTCAGCAGGACCGGCGGCACTGTCGGCGATATCACGGGTGGCGCCTTCTTCCTGCTCGTCGTTGCCCAGAGGCTCGTCCATGGACACCAGACGCAGCTGGCGCGGTCTCTTTCTCAGTTCATCGTAGAAAAGATTTTTGGCAATTTGATTGAGCCATGTCTTAAAGGCGCGCGGGTTTTTCAAAGACTTGATGTTGCGCCACATGCGGATGAAGACTTCCTGGGTCAAGTCAGCCTGGTTATCCCAATCGGGAGCCATTTTATAGACGAGACCGGTGATCAACCGCTGGTGTCTTTTGATCAAAATATCGAAGGCGCGTTGATTGCCTTGCTGGCATAGAAGAATCAGTTCGACATCGTCGAGATCCTTCATCGATTGCCCAGCCGGAACCAGGCGCAGCTTCGGTCTTGCCGACGAGGATGATGCTGATGATTGCTCTTGCGAAAACATGGCTTTGGATTCCTTTTTGTATTTCTCTTGTTGGTATCAACGGGGTTGCTTGGTCCGTACACTTACATTTTGACCATTTCGCAAAACTTCCCCAGCCATGCAAACCTGTATGCCGGTATAGGAAAACTCTATAAATGCCACCCCTGTGAGCATTTATAGCCTCAAAAACCGTTAGATATCACCCGATCGGGTGATTGCACCTACCCTCTCGGGGTGTTGCTAAATCGCTGATCAAGCCGGCAATCAGATGATTAACGGCTGCAAATTGGCAACTGTTGAGTTACTCCTATGCGGCTCAACGGGCGTTGGCAGCCAATCCCGAGCCTGCGGACTTGCGAGCATTGCCGCCGGTGGACTGCGTCAAAGTTTCGTCCGTGATGCGCCGCATAATAATGGAACGTTTCGCCAGCTCGGTGAAGAAGAGTTCGGGCGGCACGCAGACCTCCGGCGCCAGAACGCCGCGATCGTTAATCACACCCAGACCGATCATCTGGGCCACGATCGAGGGCGGCACGCCCGTATCAAGAGCACCGCAAGACACCTTCCACTCGGGGTTGGACAGAACCGTCGTTTCCATGCGCACCGAAGCAGGGCGTCCGTGCTTGGTGCCCAGCACATCCACTCGAATAACTTCCGCGTCATCGGGATCTTGGGTGGGCATCGGATGTTTGCCGATTATCGCCGCCAGAATCGCTCGCGGATTTACCTGAGCACCATCGACGCTCAGCGAATCTTTTTCAGCAAAGCCCAGGTCAACTAGAAACTTCATGCGCTCATGAAACTGCGCCGGCAGCCCCAGTCGATAGGTGCAATTCTTAATTCCTTTATGCTGATAGTTGAGAGGAATGGTGGCAACTTCCGAATGCAGGGTGAGAAACGCCCGCATGCGTCCCACCGGTTCAGGCAAATCAAGCCACTGCTCGCCGGACATAGGCGGCTTGGCGAGAAACTTGCCGGCTTCAAAAACCCACGGCTCCAGCGCATACTCATCCAGAATCGTATCAAGGGCATAAGGCGGCAGGCAGGGATGGTTGCACTGCACGAAATCGACGCCGGCGACCGCGATATCCACAGTCTCTACAGCATCGAGCTCATGGGCAGCATGGGCGGCCATGATGTTGGTGATGCCGGGTGCAGCGCCCATGCCCAGACACGCCAGAAGATTTTTTTGCTTGAACTTTTCATTCAATTCCAACTGCTTGCGCGTGATGTGAAACAGTCCGCCCAAATCCAGATAGTGACAGCCGGCTTCCAGTGCCGCTTCCATCACTTGCACGTTGAAATAATAGGGAGTCGAATTGACCACCACAGAAGCGCCGCTGAAAGCTTTTTTGAGACTCTCAGGATCCTTGAGGTTGGCAGCCGCCGTCGATATCTTGGTGCCTCCGCTCTGCACCGACTTGCGCACTTCCTCCGCTTTAGAAGGATTGAGATCGGCAATCACGATCTGCGCATCACCGGGGGTTGTGTGAGCCAGATCCCTGACGATCACCTGACCCATAGCCCCGGCACCACCGAGCACCACAAACTTCATTTTCTGCCCTCCTGGGGGCAAAAAGTGTACCACGGCCAGGCATACGCCTACTTGGCCAGTCCTTCAATTACCTGCACGAGCGGGATTTTGAGCAGCTCCGTGGGACTTACTAAAAGCTTGGAAGAGCGGTTGCCGCCGCCGATCACGACTTTGCCGGCGCTGTTCATGACCTGCGAGTCGACGAAGATCGGCATCTCGGGCAGTCCGACGGGCGTCACCCCGCCGATTTCCATACCGGTGAGGGCGAGCGTTTGCTCGGCCGAGGCGAATGATGCCCGTTTCACGTCCAACAGTTGGCAGAGTTTCTTATTCACATCCAGGCGGGTATTGGCCAGAACCAGGCAGCAAGCGTATTTAACCGGTTCGGCTTTGGACGCGCCAATGATGGCGTTGGCAGCCTGGTCGGCGGTGAAATTGTAGTGCTGGCAAAACTGAGCCGTATCGGCCAGAGTCGGGTCGCAGGCAAGAGTTTCGAAGCTCAGGTGAAACTCTTCCAGTGCCTTCTGGACCGCCGGATGCAGGATGCTCAGGTCAACCGTCATGAATGCAATTCTAAGGCATGGACAGGAACAGGCAAACCCAACTTGCTGTCTCATTCGAATATCGATCAAACAAGAGGGTCATCACATGCAAAATGTGCCGCCAAGAGGCGATTTAAAAGAAGCAGAGTGCGAGTGCGCCGCGGATGCGGCACTTTCAGAGCCGATAGCCTCAAACGTACAAGGCGTTGAGGACACTGAGGTCGGTGAATTGCTCGAAGAAAAGCGGCAAGCCAAATGCGGCGGCGATGAAGATGAAGCCCGGCATCTGGACGGCAAACTGCGCAAGCGCATTATGCGCGATCTCAACGAGATGGATGGCGACTACAAATCGATGGCTTAGACGGCACCACATACGGTGCGCCTGGCTCGACTCAAAACTGGCGCTTGCCACTGGCGGGCGCGCCGCAAGCGGCCGGTGCACTCGTGTATGGCGCGCCGGTTTGCGCGGCAGCACCGTTCTGTCCGGGGACGTAGAAGCGTTGCGGCTTGACGGCGGCGGCTGCATTTCTGGTGCGCTGGGCAGCCGCGCGTTTGGCAGCATCGGCTTTTTTCTTCGCCACTGCCTGCGCGTACTGGTCCTGATACATGACCGCACCATTGCCGGAGCGCACAGTGTTGTTGTACAGATTGTCGCCCGGCGTTCGAATATGACTGCCGGCGTTCACCTTGGGCAAGCTGGTGCCGATGCCGGCGGCGCCGCCTTTGGCGGAACCGGACATGGAGCTGTCGACGTACGTCGGTGATGGATTGGAGAGTCCGTTCTGGCTTTGCTTGACCACTCGCGTGTTGCCGAAGCTGGAGTGATAACCGTTGTTCTGAGCCCCGGCCGGTAGCGCACCGGTCAGAAAAACTACGGCGCTGCAGATCACCGGCAGCGAATTGATGAGAGTCGACATGGCACTATATCTGGTGCGGTTAGAAACCACGCCGTCCATTGCCGCCGCCGCCGCTGTTGCCGGCTTCGGCGTAGGTGGACATACCGCCCGGGTTGTAATATGTCTGTCCGCCCGCTTGCACGGTGGCGGAGCCGTTCTGTCCCGGCACATAGAAGTTGCCGCTCTGTTGGCGCACCTGTTGTCCGCGCTGGCGTGCCATCATTTTGGCTTGCTGATTCATGGCTGCCTGCTTTTTTCTGGCCTGTTCTGCCATGTATTGGTCCTGGTAGAGGAAAGAGCCGTTGGAGGCACGCATCGAACCCTGGTCGTTATACATGTTGTCGCCGGCGGTGCGGACGTGGCTGCCCATGTTGACCACAGGCAGAGCGGCGCCGACGCCCGCTGACTTACCTTGTGCGGAACGAGACATAGTCCCGGCACCGATGTAGGTCGCCGATGGCGTATAAAGTCCTGTCTGGTTCTGTTGCACAACCCGGCTGTTGCCATAGCTCTTGTGATAGCCCTGGGCGAACGACGGCAAAGCGGTGACGGAAAGCAAGGCTGCCAGTAACAAAGCGCTATTTTTCATAAGGTTAGGCCTAGTAAGTTGGGGCGGGGTGCGACCACATGTTGACAATCCTAACTTACTTATACCCAAAATGTAACTTAGAATTTCGTGGAAATGGCGTGGAATGCCTCGCCGAGCCCCAAAATTCGGACGTTCAGTCCATAAACCGGTACTTAAAAAGAGCCCAGATGGCGCCAAAGCCGTCCTTCCAGGTGATTTTCTTCCCTTCGGCATAGTCGCGCCCGAAGTAGGAAATAGGCAACTCGTAGATGCGTACACCCTGTTTGAGTACCTTGGCCGTGATCTCAGGCTCAAATTCGAAGCGGTTTGACTTGATGACGACGCGCTTGAATATGTCGGCTTTGAAGACCTTGTAGCACGTCTCCATGTCGGTCAGCGTGCAGTCATAGAGGATGTTGGTCAACAACGACAAAAACTTGTTGCCCACATAGTGCGTGAATTTGAAAGCCCGCGCCACCTTGCTGCCCGTCAGGCGGGAGCCGTAGACGACATCTGCGTGCCCGTCCAGAATCGGTGTCAAAAGATTGGGATATTCGTCCGGACTGTACTCCAGATCAGCATCCTGAATCATAATGATGTCGCCGGTTGCTTTGCCCTGCCCCGTACGCAAGGCAGCGCCCTTGCCTTGATTCTTCTCGTGCATGAAGATGCGGGCATGATATTTGTCGGCATCCAGAGTCGACAGCAGATCTCGCGTGCCATCGGTCGAGCCGTCATCAACGATAATCAGCTCCTTCTCAAGCCCGAGCGTGTTGGAGTTAGCCACCTTGTCGAGCACTTCGACGAGAGTCTTTACTTCGTTGAAAACTGGAATCAGGATCGACAGCTTTTTCATTTAGGCGCGCAAGTGAAGGGCATGCTGGTGGGCCTTCGTTTCCAGAAGGTCGTTCAGCGCTTTTAACTGTACATCACCATGGCGTCGTTTGAGCGCACGAGCAATCAGTTCGTCGGTAAACTGTGGATTTTTCGGCAACAGCGAACCATGCAAATAGGTGCCGTAAACCATGCCTTTGCCTACTTCCTGCGCACAACCTTCCAATCCGTCGTCACCGTTGTTGCCATTACCAGTGGTTACTTTCCCCAGCGGCTTCACTTCGCTACCGAGAATGGTTTTGCCGCTGTGATTCTCAAAGCCAACCAGAGTCGAACCGTCGGCGCGCTCGACGACAACATTGCCGATCATGCGTCGATTTCCCGCTACCGTGTGCGCATCCACCAGCGAGATGCCTTTCAAATCGTCGCCGCCGTGCGGCCTGTAGTAATGTCCCAAAAGCTGATAGCCACCGCATATCGACAAGATCACCGCACCACTTTCTACCGCCTCGTGCATCGCCTGTCGCCTTGCCTGCAAATCGACGGCAATCACCTGTTGCTGCTTATCCTGTCCACCGCCGATGAAATATATATCGAAGCGATCAATATCGATCTTTTCGCCGATCCCGACGGGCTCTACCTCGGCGTCGATGCCGCGCCAGCGGGCCCGTTGCAGCAAGGTGATGATGTTGCCCCGGTCACCGTAGATGTTGAGAAAGTGCGCATAAAGATGGGCGATGCGAAGTGTGTGCATGCAGCAAGTATCGCACATGCTGCTACTTGGCGTGCCGCTTGACCGGATGCTTGGTGCTTTTTACCGAAGACTGAGTGGCAACCGGCTTCAGCAGCGCCGGATTCTCCGTTTCAATTTTTTGCAAAATATCACGCTTCATCTCGCGGGCAGCTTGCATTTGTTGCGAGTTCTCGCCGTACTGGCGCTTCTCCATCACTTCCAGATCTTCGGCCGCTTTCAACGCCGTGGACAGATGTCCGGTAGCCGAGGACACCTCGGCTAACCGCGTCAGACAATCTGCATATAGAGCGGTGTCGTGACCGGTGCTCAGACATTGGCTTGCATACTTCAGATAATAGAAAGCCAGCTCCGGCCTTTTTTGTCGGTCATAGAGGTCAGCCAGAAGAAACGCCGCCGCGCCGGCATGCGCAGACAGAGCACCGAACTTGGACATCCGGTAGTCGAGAGCTTGCTCCAGAAATTCGCGTGCGGACTCACCGCCCTCATGAGACTCCATGCCGTCGGCCACATACGCCAGTTCTTGGTCGCTTTTGATCTTGGGCGTCACTTCCTGCATGCCCATGAGATTCACCATGATCACAGGTTCGGCAAACTCAAAATAAACGACCAGTGCCAGTGCACCATATACGATGGCACGCAACGCAATGCGCATCCATTTGCCCTGCGGCGAGTTAAGCTTGCGCAACAGGCGTTTCCAGCCCGGCACCAGTGGACGCTGCCCCTTGATGCCGGCACCAATCGAATCGCGGAAGTCCAGCGCACTCTGAAATCGTTCTTCGCGTCGCTTTGCCAGTCCTTTGCTAACTGCCGCTTGCAACTCAGGAGGCACCGTGTCTGCCACATCTGTGCCATCGAAGGTCGGCACCGGTCCGCCGACATGCGCGCTCATGCACTCCATCGGATTGCCGGCGAATGGTTTGACTCCCGCCATCGATTCGAACAACGAACAGGTCAGAGAATAGACATCCGAACGCCCGTCCAGTTTCTCACCCAGACATTGCTCAGGACTCATGTAAGCAGGGCTGCCGATTGTCTGTCCTGTCGATGTGATCTCCGAAATTTCGGCCGCCGGTCCGAGCGACTTGGCCAAGCCAAAATCGACAATCTTGACCGTGCAGCCGCCGACAGTTCCCTCAGTGATAAACAGATTGCTGGGCTTGATGTCGCGATGCACCAGCCCCCGAAAGTGAGCATATGCCAGGCCTTCAGCCGCCTGCTTGAAGATCTCCACAGCTTGCGGCGGGCTCAGTTTGCCCGATCGCTTCAGGCGATCGGCTAGCGTTTCGCCTTCCAGATGCTCCATGACGATATAAGGCTGTCCCATAGGAGTCAGCCCGTAATCATAAGTAGCGACTATATTCGGATGGGACAGCCGGCTAGCCGCCCGCGCCTCATTTTCAAACCGCCGGCGCTTTTCCTGGTCGGAAGCCAGCGGCAAATGCAAAAGTTTGACCGCCACCAATCGCTGCAATTTCTCATCGCGAGCCCGATACACCATGCTCCAACCGCCGATGCCCACCGGCTCCTCAATGCGAAAGCGACCATTGATCACCAGATTGATATACGGGTCGGCAATCGCTGCCGGCAGCGGAGAGCAGGCATGCGAAGCCGCTTCGCTGTACGGCAAACTACAGTCGGCGCAGATCTTCACGTCGGTTTCTTGCTCTGCGTCTTTCAAGGGCAATCTCGTCGGAAACCCAACAGCATCTGCATTATGCCCAGTCCTGAACGGGCCGGCACAACCGTAAATGCAAAAAGGGAGAGGCCGGAATAATCCGGCCTCTCCCTCACCCCTCGTGATAAAACCTTGTGCTGACGCGCCTCGTTAGCGAATCGCCCGCTTATAGCGATCCTCTAACAGTGGCGGCATGCCGGTGGCAGGCAAATGCTCCACCGGGGCATACGAACCGATTGTCGAAAGTCCTGTGTCAGCCTGGTTCGGTTCAGTCGGACCGACATCAGCAAACGGCTGGGCGATCACCAGCCAGAGCGCGAAGGCAAAGAGAATCAGCGATGCCGTCGCAAACAACACGACGCCCAGACCTTCTCCGTCTCCGTCAAAAACGTTCCATTGTGGTTCAGACTGTGCTGTGGCCCGGTTCTCACGAATATAGAAGTTAGGTTTTCGCTTCTCCAGAACGGCCATTTTCCTTGCCTCTGTTTCGCAAAAGACGCTCTGTCAGTTGCACAGGAAGTGACGCGAAAGGCGTATCGCGTGTTCCCGTCAGGCACAGCAATAATTATGTTCAGCGCTGATACCGGCTCCAGAGCCGCTCGTAGGTCGCCCAGTCGTCAGGCGTGGTTGTGTACTCAGCAAATACACAGACGCCGCGCAGCACTGCTTTGCGGCTGCGGCTGGAGAAGTAACCGTCACGCACAGCCTTCAAAGACAATGGCAGCGTTTCAGCATGATTGCTGTGCCCGATGGTGCCATCTTCGAAAGTAGGGATGCCCAGCAAAACAGCGCATCTGCCTCCCGCCGCCTGATCGCAAGCGTCGCTGACACGAATGACATTTTCGCGTACCAGCCAGACATACGCGCGCGGCAGATAAAAGTAAGAGTCGTAACACATGACGCAGATCTGATCGCATCGTCGGGCTACTTCTTTGTAGTACCGGCTGTCCCATCCCCAGAGTCCGTTGAGGGGATACCACATAGGAGTAGCAACTGACAGCACTTTATCGGCGGGCACCACCTGCCTGGTTGCATCTAATAACTTTAGAAACCCGGGGTCGCCGTTGAAGCAGAATTCGTAGTCAAGCTGCACCCCATCGAACCCGCAATCGTCAATCAGCCACTTGACCTCCTTGACGATTTGCTCGCGCACAGGCGGCTTGGACAGATCCACGCCACCGTATTCGGGGACAGTGCCCAGGTACACCCAGGCGATCACCTTCGTGCCGGGGCTGCCCTTGCGAACGCGCGCGATCAGTTGCCGGGCTTTATCAAGATAGTGAAAACGCAAAGTGCCGTCGGCAATGATGCCGCGCACATGAAAGAAAGCGTACTTAAAGTGTTCATCTTTCAACCGCTTCAACATTCGTTGCCATTCGGCCTCAGAATGTTCGTTGAAATACCACTTATAGCGAAGCCAGATACCGTCCTCGCTTTGAGCAGGCACGGTACCCGCAACTTTTGCGGTCAGCGGATAGACGAAATAGTCGACGACCAGCAATAAAGCCGCCAAGCAGACTACTACCTTGATTATCAAAAGAACCACCGGGCGGCGTTTGCGCGTCTCGTCCAAATCGAATGCTCCACCGGTCGCTACCGTATACGGTGCATGCTATCGCACACCGTGCCACCGCGCATGCCACCAGAGTTGCTGACATTTGGCGATTATCAGTCACTGCCGCCATAGTAAAAACACTAGCGCCCCATTATGGTGCAGCCGGTTCGAATTCTTGATAAGCCGGAAGGGGGAACGTCAAGCGCTGCAAGCGATTCCGGCATTGGCAACGCATATATATTGGGGACCCTTCGTAACTAGATTAACGGAATTTAAGATGCTCTCAGATCCCGCCAACAGTGGCTCTTCAGGAAATGCAAAAAGCAGTAGTTACTTTTACAGTTATTCCTACTACTAATCACTGAATCAATTGGGGTATATTGCTGACCGTAGGAGTCAGGGTCGAAAGGGAGTGATTTCTAAATGAACAAGGGGATTGCAGCCTTACTATCAGCAGCTGTTGCTCTAGGGGCAAGCACTCTAATTACTATTCAGCCCGTCAATGCACAGGGCGCAACCAACATCAGTGAACTCACTGACGTGGTAGGTAATGAGTGGGCATACAATGCACTCAAGGAATTGGTTAACCATCCTTGCCACATCTTGGTGGGTTATCCGGATCGTACGTATCGCGGTCAAAAAGCCACGACACGTTTCGAACTAGCGGCAGCCCTATATAAGTACGAACAGTGCATCGTCGAAAGACTTGCACAAAAGGCCGATAAAGCTGACCTCGAGAAATTCGCAGCGTTGCTCGATGAGTTCCGCGGTGAATTGAACGCGCTCAAAGCGCGTGTCGACGATCTCGAGCGTCGTATGAAACTGGTCGAAGAAAAGAACATCGAACAAGACATGCGTCTAGCCTATGCTGAACGCCAAAAAGGCTTCATCTGGGAACGTGTCGTTAAAGGCACAGTTATTGACGTACGTGACGTCGCCATCGGCGGTGTCCGTGCTGTCCGTGGACTCTACGAATTCCTGTTCTAATCACCCTCGACTAGTCAGCCAATCGGCAGATCTCCTATTGAAGCTCCCGTTGCATAAACGGGAGCTTCCCATTTGTTATTTTCTATATACAGAGCACCGCAGGTGATGCCCCGAGCAGCCACCATATTAGGTGCCACGCCCGCACCGGATACACCGGATGGCATCCGATGTCTAAGAGCGACCGGAACCCCACCTTGATATCGTTTTTCGCTGTTAAATCGGCGACAATGACCTTTTGTTGTCAGGGAATTCGATGGTGCAATCGCAAGTGCAAGTGCCGATAAAGGGCAGTCAGGAGCTGCAGTTCGCAGTAGCAGTAGCCGAAAGAGCTGGTGCGGTAGCGCTCGAGCACTTTCAAGAAGGCATCGAGGCCACTTACAAAAGCGATGACACTCCTGTCACCAAGGCTGACCGAGAGTGCGAGCGCTTGATTCGGGAAGCGATTGCCGAGACCTTTCCGGATGACGACATATTGGGAGAGGAAGAGGGTGAGTCAGTAGCCCATCAGGGTCATACGGGTCGCCGCAAGTGGATTATCGACCCCATCGACGGTACTTATAACTACATGCGAGCGGTGCCCATTTTTTCGACGCTTCTGGCCTTCGAGCAGGACGGAGAAGTGCGGATCGGCGTTGTGGTGGCGCCCGGCATGCAAGAGGTGTATTACGCCGAGCGGGGCAATGGCGCCTTCCGTAACGGCAAGCCTATCCGTGTGTCAGCAATTTCCGATGTCAGCCGTTCTCAGTTTGGCTTCGGAGCACCCTCGCGCATCCTCCGGGATGGACTGTGGGAGGGTCTGGGGCGCATTGTCCAGGCAACCTATCGACAACGTGCCTTCGGCGATTACCTGGGCTTCGCCCACGTCTTCGACGGGCGCGCCGAAGCCCATCTGGAGCTCGGATTGAAAGTCTGGGACGTGGCACCCATGCAAGTCATCGTCGAAGAGGCAGGCGGCCGCTATTGCGACCTGGAAGGCGGGCGGGACATCTATCGCGGCAGCTGCTTGATCTCCAATGGACTCGTCCACGATCAACTGATGCGCCTTCTGCTGGGGGCTGACGACGAAGACTAGAGACGCAATGCGCCGATCACACAACAATCACAGAGGTTGCCGGCACCTCGCGAAGTCAAGGTAGGGTTTCATTCGGCATAATTGTTCTGGTAGATTCTGATAACTAGGAACGTTTCGCAAATTCAAAGGGATCTCTTTTGGCCAAGATTTTGATTGTTGAAGACGAGAAAGACCTGGCGACACTGATCTCGGATCGCCTGACACTCGAACATCACCTTGTCGAAGTCGCCCACGACGGCACCAGCGCGCTGGAGAAGTTGAAAGCCAGCATTTACGACGTCATCGTCCTCGACTGGATGCTGCCTGAGGTTTCAGGCATCGACGTCTGCCGGCTCTATCGAGCTCAGGGCGGCAATGCCGGCATCATCATGCTGACAGCCAAAGAATCAATCAGCGACAAAGAAGTAGGATTCTCGGCCGGCGCCGACGACTACATGACCAAGCCTTTTGAACTAAAAGAACTGGCCATGCGAGTCAAGGCCCAGTTGCGACGCGCCGAAACGACTACTCACACCTCCTTCCACATCTACGACATTCAGATCGATATTGAAGAACATCGCGTTACCAGAGACGGCAAGGAAGTCTACTTGATGCCCAAAGAATTCCGGCTCTTAGAATTCTTCGTGCGTCATCCGCAACGCGTTTTTTCCTCTGAAGAACTCTTGTCTGCAGTCTGGGAAAGCGAAAGCTATGCAGGCAACGATACGGTTCGCGGTCACATCACTCGCTTGCGCAAGAAACTCGATTCGCCCGGTCGCGAATCAATTATTACCACCGTCCATGGTGTCGGTTACAAATTAGGATTGGACAGTGCTCACCCGAATGCGAGCCAAGCTCGCGCTTAACTTCGCCTACCTCGTCCTCTGTCTCTACGCCATAGCCGGTCTGGCTTCGCTCGCCATGTTCTACCACGGCATGACGCGCGCGACCGAATCACTGCTCTTCAACTCGCTGGCTGAAATACGTCCGGCAGTCAAAGTCGTCGAACAGCACGCGTCTCTCAAGGAGTGGGCGGCAGCGGCCAGTTCTGAAGATCTGCCAGTGCTGGCCACTGTGCAGGTGTTCGATCCGAAAAACAACCTGATCGAACACTACGGTCCCGACGGCGCACCACGCCTGGGCACGGGACATCTAACCACCAAGACTGTCTCGGTTCGTTCGGCCAATCAAAGAATCATTCACGAGGGCGTGAACTACGGCACTCTGCAGGTGCAGGTTTCCACGGCTCAGGACGATCGAGCGATTGCCGAATTGGCATTTGCGATCTGCATCGGGATTCCGATCATCGCCGCCCTGGTTTCTCTAGGAGGATACTTCTTCGCCGGTCAGGCTCTGCAGCCAGTGGAGACCACCATGGACCTGTTGCGCCGTTTCGTAGCTGACGCCGGACATGAATTGAAAACACCGATTTCGATCATTGAAGCGTGCATTGAGACGCTTCAGGACATGCATCAGAAAGAAGGACTTCCGGATACCCAGATTCAGATGCTGCGCTCGGCAAGCACGCGCATGCGCGAACTGACGGCAGACCTGATGTTTCTCGCCAAAGTCGAAGATCCAATGTACGCCTTCGACAAGAGACACATCGCCCTCGATCACCTGGTGGCATCGGTGGTGGACGAGTACAAACCGCTGGCCGAAACCAGCCATGTTTCGCTGGATGTGAGCACCGACGAGAAGGTGACGATCTACGCCGAGCCGGAGGCTTTCCGGCAATTGATGAGCAACTTGATCAGCAACGCCGTCAAGTACACCGACACCGGGGGCAGTGTCAAAGTCGGGCTCAGTAAAGATGGCATTCACGCGGTGATCACCGTCACCGATACGGGCATCGGCATTCCCCAAAACAGCCTGCCGAACATATTCGACCGCTTCTACCGAGTCGATAAATCTCGCTCGCGTGAAGCAGGCGGAGTCGGACTGGGTCTATCGATTGTGAAGGCGGTTGCAGAAGCACACGGCTCGCTGGTGATCGTCAACAGCGAGGTGGGAAAAGGCACGACCTTCACTGTTACTGTGCCGCTCTCGCAGTAGTAACCCTGAAGTGGGCGCCAGAGCCCGCTTACAGGGGGATCTTACGTATCACAAATCGTCACGATGGCGCTCAGAGCCTGAGCCGATCACAAATCTAGCACATCGTAGGTCTATCTTTGATTCAAGCAATCAAGCGCTTCTCGAGCATTGATACACGAAAAGCATGGATACCGCCAACCGATATAGCCGACTGACCGCAGATTGCGGATGTTTTGTCGGCATGTTCGTCCTTTTGAGGTCTTGTCTGAATGAGTCAAACAACAGCCAACAACCCAGCCGTCGACACTAAGCCGACCGACGGCAACGAAATTCACCTCAGAGCTTCTGGAATGAACTCACAGACAACTCGGACACCCAAAGACTATCTGCCAGGACTTTTGCAGAACTGGCAATCGGACATCGTCTCCGGACTGATCATTTTTCTGATTGCTCTGCCTCTTTGTCTGGGCATCTCAATCGCATCAGGGGTGCCACCAATGGCCGGCATCATTGCGGCCGTTGTAGGCGGCATTGTTGTTTCTCAGATCAACGGCTCTTATGTCACCATCAATGGACCAGCTGCCGGGCTGATTGTCGTGATTCTCGGTTCGGTAGACCGCCTCGGGGGCGGCGATGTGGGATACCACGCGACGCTGGCCGCAGTTGTCGTATCCGGCATCCTGCTTTTCCTGTCCGGCATTTTCAAAGCCGGAGCGCTCGGCGACTTCTTTCCATCGACTGTCGTGCACGGCATGCTGGCATCGATCGGGATCATCATCATGAGCAAACAGTTGCCCTTCGTGCTTGGGGTCAAGCCTCCCGCCAAAGAGCCGCTGGAGCTGATCGCCAAGATTCCCGAGATGTTTGCCAACGCCAACCCCGAGATAGCCATCATCGGCATAATGAGCTTGCTGATCCTGGTCATGCATGCATCGATTTCCAACAAAGCGTTAAAGCGCATTCCGGCACCGATTGTTGTCGTACTGATCGCAATCTTTCTGGGCGGCTACTTCGACCTCAGTCACGCGCACCGCGACATGATCGCCGGGCATGCCGTCGAGCTGACACCGAAGTTTCTCGTCACGCTGCCGTCCAACTTAAAAGACGCCATCCAATTCCCGGATTTCTCGCATGCACTGTCTTATGCCTTCATGCTCTCGGTGGTCTCAATCACCCTGGTCCAGGGCATTGAGACTCTGCTCAGCTGCGCCGCAGTAGATAAGCTCGACCCATACCGCCGCCACGCCAACTTGAGCCGCGACGTCGGTGCTGTCGGACTGGGCAGCGCCATCTCAGCCGCCATTGGCGGTTTGCCCATGATTGCTGAGATCGTCAGAAGCACAGCCAACGTGGCCAATGGTGCCAAGACGCGCTGGTCGAATTTCTTCCATGGCTGCTTCATGCTGGCGGCGATTTTGTTCTGTGCGTCCTACATCAACCAGATTCCACTGGCCGCACTGGCTGCACTATTGGTGTTCACCGGCTTCCGACTGGCTTCGCCCAAGGTCTTCAAAGAAGCCTATCAAATAGGAGCCGAGCAACTGTTCATCTTCGTCACCACCATCATCGCGACTTTGATGACTGATCTTTTGATTGGCGTCGCCGTCGGCATCGCTACCAAATTCGCTCTGCACACCATGCGTGGCGTGCCGGTTCGCTCGTTGTTCAAATCTCACGTCAATGTCAAAGACCTGGGCGACAACAAATTGCTCGTCGAAGTGGAAGATTCAGCCATCTTCTCCAACTTCATCTCGCTGAAGCGACAACTGGAAAAACTTGGTGCCGGCAAGAACATGACTGTCGATCTCAGTCGGTGCAAACTGGTCGACCACACAGTAATGGAGCGCTTGCACGAGTGGGCGGAAGACTATGCGCACAAAGCTGGTCAGACCTGCACCATCATCGGTCTAGACTCGCACAAAGCTGCTTCCAGCCATCCATTTTCGGCACGCCGCGCCGTGTAGAATTGGGATTCTTTCAGGAATACGGCTGTGAATATAGTTCTTGCTGTTGATAACTCGCCCCATTCTCAGGTCGCGATCGATGTGGTTTTGAACCGCGTCTGGCCGGAAGGTTCCACCTTAAAGGTATTTAGCGCAGTCGAAAAACGCGAACACGTTTTCGCCGTCATGAAAAGCGATGAAGCTGAGTCCTTTCAAGGCAAGGCACTGTCCGCCGCCAAGACCTTCACCGAGGACGTGGCCGCCAAGATTCAAGCCAAGTTTCCCAAGCTGAACGTCACCAGCGAAGCGGCGCTCGGTGACTGCAAAGAACTGATTCTCGACCAGGTCAACTGGCCGGCCGACCTGATCGTTGTTGGATCACATGGACGCCAGGGGCTGCCGCGCTTGTTTCTTGGCAGTGTCTCGCAAACGGTGCTGCTCTACTCGCCCGTTTCTACACTTGTAGCCCGCTATCAGCACGCGCACGAGGGCGTACCGGAGTTTGACAAGAACATCTTGATTGCGGTCGACGATACTCCACACTCGCGCAATGCCCTCGACTGGGTCGCGAAGATGCCCTGGCCGAACGACGCCAAGTTCACGCTGCTCTCCGTGCTGCCTGCCATCGTTGATAAGTACTCCGACGGCATCGACGCCCTATATGCCCGCAAGTTTTCCGGCGAGCGCCTGGAGATCAGACAGTCCGCCCAGAAGTTCCTCGACGCCAGCGCCCGACGGCTGGAAAGCAAAGTAGGTGCCGGCAACGTCAATGTCGACCTGCGCGAAGGCGACCCCGCCGAGTCGATTCTTTTCGTTGCCGGCAACTGGCCGGCTGGACTGGTCGTCATGGGCTGCAGGTCGCGCGGACAAATGACCCGGCTTTTTATGGGTAGCGTCTCACAAGAAGTGGTTTTGCAAGCACCGTGCCCCGTCGAGGTGATCAAACGGTTGAGCGATGGGATAATGTGAAGTTGCCGGGAGGCGGTTGCTCCCGACATTCGTCTAGATCCGAGATCCGGTTAGAAGCGCGTGCCAGGCAAAATGAAATGGGCCCGTTCCCTTAGAGGGCGGATGACTCTGGTCATCACCGCTTCCGGACTCTTGCCGATTGCTATTTGTCACTTGATCGTCGCAGGCGTCAATGGTTTCAACCCGCTAGACCTGCTCTGGGACATCCCGCTCTTACCGATTCTTTTCTTGATCAACTGGTTTCTCACCGGTGCGCTTCTCGGTCCTCTGCGCAATTTGATCGGTTCAACCAATCGCCTGGCGGCCATGGACATCAGGCAACGTCTGGAAGTCGATGCCAGCGAACAACAAGAGATGCTGGAGTTACGCCGGGCATTCAACAAGCTCCTGAACCGGCTGGAAGAATCTCTCAATATTCAATGTCAGTTCGTAGCCGACGCCTCACACGAATTGCGCACGCCCCTCACTTCCATTCAGGGCTATACCAAACTACTACAGCGACGCCGCGGCGAGATAGACCAGCAGCTGCTCTCCGAAGCCCTGCAAACTATCTCTGACGAATCAGGACGTCTGATTCGCCTCGTATCGGACCTGTTGGCTCTGGCTCGAGCGGATGCCGGACAGGCCATTATTGCGCAACAAGAAATCATCGACCTGCGGGACGTCTTACAAAGCGTGGAAGACACAGTGACTGTAATTGCTCCCGAACAGGTGGAAATCCAGTTCATCATTCCGCAGAAGCCTGTCTGGGTCTCCGCCGACGCCGACAAACTGAAGCAGGTTTTTCTCAACCTGACAAACAACGCCATCAAAGCCACGCAGAGCGGCGGCAAAGTCACAGTGACGCTGAGATCTTCCAACAACCAGGCCATCGTCCGCATTATCGACACCGGAATCGGCATCGCGCCCGCCGATCAACAGCGCATCTTCGACCGCTTCTATCGGGTGGAACGGTCGCGCACCCGCAGCAAACTCTATGGCGGGGGCACCGGACTGGGCTTAGCCATCGCGCTGACGATCATTCGCGCTCACGGTGGTACGATCGAATTGGAGAGCGAACTCAATAAAGGTTCTACATTCACCGTGCGATTGCCGATTACCGAAAAGGAACCGAGGGAGAAACCGGGCAGAGATCCGCAAGCAGCGGCCGTGGGCATGTTCCTTTTGCTGGCACTACAAATGGTGCCAGGCGTACAAGCCGAAAATGTCGGCACAGCGAAGAGAAAAATTCAGCAAGGCGGCATTCAACATGACGTCACGACATCGGGCAACGAGGTGGCGCCGGATCAAAGCGGCAGCGCCACCCCGCAACAGGCGGGATTGACGCACCAGCAGCAGCAAGATTTGCAGAAGAACACTCTGCAACAGAAAAAGTTCGACGCCACCATCGACATGGGCAACAAGCTTTACGCCGCCGGCAAGTATCAAGACTCGATCAAGGTCTATGAAAAAGCAATCGCCATCGACCCTTACGATTGCGTCGCGCACTTCAACCAGGCCATGGCACTCATGGAACTGGCCCGCTACAAAGAGGCGATTGACCACTTCAATGAAGCCATTCGACTGGAGCCGAAATTCTTCCTGCCTCGCTTCGAGCGAGGCGTTGCCTATATGCGCTCCAGCGAATACGAACGGGCGCTCAATGACTTCACGATCGTTAAACGGCTGAATCCCAAACACATCGACAGCCAATATTATCAAGGTCTGGCTTTGATCGGACTGAAGCAGAATCAGCCCGGCATACAGGCTTTGCGAGCCGCTGCTGCCGCCGACAACAAGTTTCCTCGCCGTTATCTCTATCAAGGTATGGCACTGTCGATGCTGAACAGACCTAAAGAAGCGGTCAAGCAATTCGACATTGCCGTCACCAAATCGAAAAACCCTTCGGAAGCACTTGCCGAGCGCGGCAAGCTTTATGCCAAGGCTGGCAATATCGAAAAAGCAACCGCCGACTTCGATGCGTTGATCAAGCTCAGTCCCGGGCGACCGCTACCCCTGGTGCTGCGCGGTATCGCGGCGGCATCTGCCGAGCAGTACGTGCAGGCTTGCGGGTACTTCGACGCAGCGATTGAACTGAGTCCCGACTTTCACCTGGCGTACTACAATCGCGGATTGGCTTGCATGCAGGCCGGCGACCTGGCAGCCGCCCTCAATGATTTGGAAAAGGCGAAAGAAGTAAATCCAAATTACCAGCCGACGCTGCAAGCACTCGAACAAGTGCACTCGATGATGAAGGCTCAACAGACCAACTAAGTCAAAGAGAGAGGGCGACCGAAGCCGCCCTCTGATTGCTCTGATTAGCTGCCTTGCTATTCCTTGTCTTTTTCCTTGCTGGCGGCAGCGGGAGCTGCAGCGGCAGGAGCGGCTTCGGCAGCAGCGGCTTTGGTTTCTTCAACCATGGCTTTCTTGGCCACCACACGGGCAACCAGTTCTTCCGGTGGGTTGAGGACCACGACGCCCTTCGGCAGTTTCAGTTCGGAGAAGTGAATGCCGTGATCGACTTCGACGATTGTGGACAGGTCGACTTCGATGAAGTCAGGGATGTCGCCCGGCAAGCATTCGACTTCTGCATCAGCAAAGTTTTCGATCAATTGACCGCCTGCGGCAACCGCCGGCGATTCGCCGAAGAACTTGAGCGGCACGTTCATGGTCACCTTACGGTCTGCGGCCACACGGTAGAACTCAACGTTCAAGACTTCGTGAGTGGTGTGCTTGCGCTGCACATGGCGGATGATCGCCTGGACGGTTTTCTTGTCAGGACCGCCTTCCAGCTCGATAATGTGCGAGTAGGCGGCAGCCGGCAGGCGGGTGAACTCGCGTTCATTTACCTGGACGTTGATTGACGGCGAGCCCGGACCGTAAACGGTGGCGGGGATTTTGCCGTCGCGACGCAGCTGATTGGGCTTCCGCTCTTCGCGCGTCTCAAGCTTGAGCTTGAACTTTTCCATGAGAACTGACCTCTTTAGACAAAACGGGGAGCCAAGAAGCGAGTTTCCTCGCCTGGCCGCCGCACTTTCAATCTGGGGCGCAAGGATTCGAACCTCGGAATGCCTGGACCAAAACCAGGTGCCTTACCGCTTGGCGACGCCCCAGCGCAGCAAACGCAATCAGGGATTGTATTTAATAACTAAGCGCTGTGTCAACTTCACATATATGTCTGTAACTTAGGCTGAGCGCCTGCTTCTGGCTTCAGACCGGGTCGCGGCGGGCGGCCCATTTGGTCAACATGGACTGTAATTCTTTGGCGCTGAAGGGCTTTTCGAGATAATCGTCCAGTCCGGCGGCCATACAACTGTCACGCAGGTCGTCAGCTAGAAACGCCGACATGGCAACCACCGGAATCGGCGGTCCAGGCAGGACCTCACGCAATTTTTGGGTGCAGATGAGCCCATCGAAGTCCGGCAGCGCGATATCCATCAAAACCAGCGTGAATTGATTTTCAGGGCGGCGAGCATGCTCCAGAGCCTCTTGCCCACTGCCGGCCAGAATTACTTTGTAGCCGAATTCCTCGGCAAGCAGCGCAATCACTTTTTGCTGTGTCTGATTGTCTTCGACAACAAGGATCACAGGCTTTTCCACGGCCGTACTCACTCAACCAACTTCGCTAATACCAGAAGCAGATTAATACCTCTCTGGCAGGCTGGTAAAGTAGTGCGCGAAACAGCAGTGCAGACGATCTTAGACGTCCTGCGCGCAGATCAAGCGTCAGCAACTGCTTTCGGCGTTTGCTGTACGTCAACATAAAATTTGTGCCGCTCACCATATATGGTGTCACGTCCATAAGCATATGCCGGTTGAGCCATTGCCTCAGATAGGGTAAGCCGCCGGTTCCATGGCCGGCATGTGGAAGTTCTGAGTATAGGCATAGTCGGGGATCCAGCGCTTCTGCCAGTCCGAGGGGGGCGAGATCATGCTGACGCCGTTGGCCAGTTCCACAACTTTGCGACCGCCGACCGTGTAGCCGACATTGCCCTTCTGATCTACTTTGAGGTCCAGTTCCGGGTAGGGCGTCGCTTTGCCGCTGGCTTCTGTAAACACCCATGTCTTGCCACCATCCTCGGTGGCCCAGCTCGTGCCGTCAATGTTCTTGATTCCGACCAGGGCTCCCTTTTGGTAATTGAACTCGCGCAGCGCCGTGCCGCCGAAATCGGTAACTCTACTGATCAACGATCCGTCCTTCTCCACCTGCGCCCAGTTAGCCCGCGTGTTCCAGTCCGATCGATGCCAGAAAGAGATGGCAGTATGCTCGTCCGGAGTCAAGGTGACCCGGGCGCCAATCGAGGGATTGTCGAAGGAAATGTTGCCGTGACTGTCCACCATCAACCACTCCATCGCCGTCGGCGAGAGGTTGTTGTACAAGTCTTTGAATTGCCACTTTCCTTGTGAGTTGACTACATAAGAGCCATTAGGCAGGACCACTTCATTGAGGTTGCCGTTGCTGTCATATTTGAAGCGCCGCACATCGTGGCCGCTCGTGTCTTTGACGGCCCGAATACGGCCGTTGTTTGACGAATCGGTGTCGGCGAAATACTCATTTGAATACATGTGGTTGGCGACGCTGTCGAGTTCGCCGTCGATGTTGCGACTCTTGTCGCCACCGATCGCTTTGCCTGGGCCTTCGTTGCTGCCATCGGCTTCTTTTTCCTCGTCGTCGTGATGAAAGAGCTCTTTCAGCTTGTGCCATTCATCACTCACGAATTCAGCGAGTCTTTGCAACGGGCATTCGTGCTGTCCGTTGACCAGAGTTGCGGTACTGTCCGCAACACCACCTACGGTGTTGTCCGCCATTCCATCACCTTGCCCTAACCTAGCCACGGGGATCGCTACAACGGTATATAGGCAAGGAGAAACTTTTTTGGACGCGCTCAGATTAAACTCTGCCTAAAGGCGCGAAACATCCTCGAACAAGGACCGGGCGAAATCAATGCTGGCTTGCCCCTGCTGATCGCCACCGGCCATGGCGGCCACCGCTTTCACCCTCTCTTCGCTATCCAGAACCTGGCAAGCAATTGCTGTTTTGGTGCGCGTTTGTTCCTTGCGTACCTCTATATGATGATCGGCCACGGACGCAATGATCGGCTGGTGAGTGATGCAGAGTATCTGGTGCGATCCGGCCAGTTGAGCCAGTTTCTCCCGCATGGTTTTCAGCAATCGACCGCTCAAGCCTGTGTCGATTTCGTCAAACACCACTGTATGCACCCGGTCGGCCTGGGCAAAAATCGTCTTCACCGCCAGCATCACTCGCGACAGTTCGCCGCCGGAGGCGATCTTGGCCAGCGGCGCCAGCGGCTGTCCGGGATTGGGGGCAATCAGCAGCTCGACTCGATCGCTGCCGGCCGGGCTCAATCCGGCTTCGCTGGTGACTGAGACACTGAACTGGCAGTGAGTCATACCGAGGTCTATCAGTTCGGCAAGAATGCGTTTGCTGACTTTTTCGGCCAGCGAGGTTCGTTTCTGAGAGAGCGCCCCGGCCTCTTTGAGCAGTTCCTTTTCCACGTCGGCATGCTCCGCTGCCAGCTCCGCAATTGTTTCATCCGCAGAGCTCAGCCGCTCAATCTCCTCGGTCAAGTCAGCCTGGCGGTCGATTGCCTCTTGCAAGGTGGGTCCATACTTACGCTTAATGGCAGACAGCTGCCCGGCCCTCTCCTCCAGTTGCCCGAGCTGTTCGGGATCGCTTTCGATGCGCTCGCGATAACGACGCAACTCCCTCTGACAATCGGCAAGAGCATCGATTGAAGAAGCCAGCGTGTCTTTGACCGGGTCAAGGGTTTCGTCGAACTCGCAGGCTTTTTGCACGTCGACCAGGGCCGACTGCACCAGGTCGAGTGCACCGCTGCCAGTATCATGATCGCCGCCGGCGATGGCCGTCTGCGCCTGCAAAACCAGCTGCTCGAGATCGACGGCATTAGCCAGCAAACGGCAGTGGGCGCTGATCACAACGTCCTCATCGGCAGCGGTGAGGCGGGCTTCCGCCAGTTCAGCCAACTGAAACCGGGCGAAGTCGAGTCGTCGCGTGCGCTCCTCCGATGAAAGCGTCAGCGTCTCCAGTTGTGTTTCCAGCTGGCGGAAGCGGACATAAAGAGTGCGCACTTTTTGCAATAGCTTTTTGTGCTCGCCGTCACCCAGTCCATCCAGAAGTTCTAGCTGCGCCTGAGGCGACATCAGCGTTCGGGCCTCATGCTGAGCATGCATCGTCAATAATCTGGAGCGCACTTCCTGCACCAGGGATATATTCACCAGCGTGCCGTTGATGCGACACTTGCTACCGGATTTGGTGACCTCGCGAGAAAGAATCAATCCATCGAACGTGTCGTCGCCCAGTTCATTTTGTTTCAACCAGGCAGCCACATCCGGGGTGAGCGCGAACGTCGCCTCGACATTGGCTTTTTCGGCGCCATTGCGGATTACGGACGATCCCACTTTGCCGCCGAGCACCACATTTAATGCGTCGATGATGATCGATTTTCCGGCTCCGGTCTCTCCCGTGAGCACGTTAAAACCCAACCCGAAAGACACGCGAACCCGCTCTATGAGCGCAAAGTCACGGATTTCTAGCTCTTGCAGCACAGTGATAAAAGACCCCCAACAGGGTCAATCATAACTGAAAAACGATCGGCGGCAACAGGCAAATACTTGCGGTCTTGAGGGTTAGCGGATAGAGTAGAAGTAAGCAGCTGCCAAGAGGTCCCTTAGCCGCGCCATGACTTCGTCTTTACGGGAACACCAGGAGCACTACCGCGCGCACCATCGCACGGTTGGATGCAAGCTCACACACCTCTTCGGCGTGCCCATGATCGCGCTTTCGATCCCAGCGCTTCTCTTCAATCGCAAGCTTTCCGCCTCGCTTTTTTTCACCGGCTGGGCCCTGCAGTTCATCGGTCACTTCGTGTTCGAAAAAAACAAGCCGATGCTGTTCAAAGATCCGAAAGATCCACTTACTTATTGCTCGGCACTAATCTTTGTCACGCAAGAGTGGCTCAGTCTGTTGAATGGCGGGCGTCTCACCGGCGATGACAGTCAGGTCAGTGCGGTGACTCATTTGCGTCCACGCCGCCGTCGCACTGGCAGCGTCTGACCCAATTTTTCAACAATCATGCGCTAACATAGCGAAATGACGAATTTCTGGTGGGCGCTCTATATCGTAGTTTGCCTGGGATGCACGGTACCACTGATCGGGATTGCTCAGGAGAGTGAGCACTGGCGCAAAGTGCAGGGTGCCTGCATCGACAACACAACCGAAAAACGGACAATCGTCTTCGAGGTCGGCTCCAAAGACTATAAAACCTCCAACGAATCTGTCATCGATGTGTTGGGACAGCGCTTTGGAATCGACTTCCATTTTCGTCCCGGGCAAATGAAAGAGGTGATCAACGGGATCGACCCGCAGATCGGACAGCGCGTCGAACTGTACTACGACCCGCAAAATCCCTGGCAGGCAGTGGTTATGAAAGGCTGGTCGATGCCCGTCATTATCTTCATGCTGGTCACCCTGCTGCCTCTGTTGATCAGATGCGTCGCGCATTTCGGTATGAGCTGGAATCCGCGTGCGTACGGGAACGGGTACGATCCCATAGCCAACGACAGCATCGATATCTTTTAGCCGGACTGCACCATGCGTGGTATCAGATGCAAAGCCGCAATCAGACAGCCGGAACTGGCTGCAACGCCTGAATGCTCACCTGCGCAGCCAGTTGTTTGGCCACTTGTAAGAAAGCCGTCGAAACCGGATGATCAGGGTTGACTGCCGTGATCGGCTTGCCCGAGTCACCGCCCTGACGGATTGAAACATCGATGGGAATGGCTCCCAAGAATGGCACAGCCAGTTCCTTGGCCAGCTCCTTGCCACCACCGGTGGAGAAGATATCGGTGCGCTCTTCACAGTGCGGGCACTGGAAGAAACTCATATTTTCAACGAAACCAAGCACCGGCACCTGCATTTGTTGGAACATGGCCAGTCCGCGGCGGCCGTCCAGCAGCGCCACATCTTGCGGTGTGGTAACAATTACCCCACCGGAAAGATTGGTTGCCTGCACCATACTCAACTGTGCGTCACCCGTGCCTGGCGGCATGTCGACAACCAGGTAGTCCAATTCGCCCCATTCAACATCGCGAAGAAACTGGCGAATCGCCTTGTCCAGCATCGGTCCACGCCAAACGACTGGAGTGTCTTTGGGAACGAAGAAAGCCATGGAGATCACTTTCACTCCATAGTTTTCCGCCGGCAAGATCTTGTTATCCCGAGCTGCCGGCTGGTAATCAGGCACACCCATCATGAGCGGCGTATTAGGACCTGTGATGTCGGCATCGAGGATGCCCACTTTCGCTCCCAGCTGACTGAGGGCTACAGCCAGGTTGACCGAAACTGTTGTTTTGCCGACCCCACCTTTACCCGAGGTAACGGCGATAATGTTTTTGATGCCCGGTATTTCTTCGCGGCCGGCGATCTTGCCGCGCGCGGCGACGGCTGCTGTCGACTCCATTTCGACTTCCGTGACGCCGGGAATCTTGCTGACGTTGTCACGGCATTCTTGCTCGATCTTTTCTTTGACCGGGCAGGCGGGCGTAGTCAGCGTCAGCTTGAAGAAAACCTTCGAGCCCGTGATCTTCACATCGGAAATCATGCCCAGGGTGACGACGTCGACGTGCAGGTCCGGGTCCATCACCTTGGAAAGCTCGGCCATCACCTGTTCGGTCGTTACTTTGTTCGCCATAGTTCAATCGCCCTGCAAAAAGTTCCCATACGGTACCAAAATCGGGGCGAGCCCGCCAGAATTCGGCCCATTGACATGATACGAGCAATACAATCGCTGCTCTCATTTACTAAGCAAATATTCCAATCAGTGCCCGAGTGCGTGCCGAATCAGGGCTGAATCAGTGCTGAATCAGTGCTGAATCAGTGATGAGTCAGTGATGCAGCCTGTCCAGATTGGCAGCAGCCACGCGGGTGTACGGGTGGTCTTGACCAAGCACCTTTTCGCGCGATTCCAGTACGGCCTTTAAAAGCGGCTCAGCCAGCGTCGGCTTGTTTTCCTGTAAATAAAGCAGAGCCAGCCCTTCCCGGGTGGACGCCAGCGCCGGATGATCGGCGCGCAAGACCTTTTCTTGAATCGCCAGAGCCGCGTTGTAATCAGCCAGCGCTTTATCCAGATGCCCCCGGGCTCTCTGCAACTCAGCCGAGTTGAAGTAAGTGAGGGCCAGGTCAGGATGAGTGCCACTAAGGGCGGTGCGACGATAAGCGAGCACGGAATCGACCATCTGCTCTGCTTCGGACAGACGACCTTTGATTCTATACGCGGACGCCAGAGCATTTTTCGCCGTCGCCACATCCGGATGATCGGGACCGAACGCCTTTTCACTGACGTAAACAGCCCGCTCCAGGTAGGGTATGGCCGCATCGACTTTGCCCTGCTCGCGGTTAAGTTCACCCAAACCGATCAAACATTTGGAAACCAGAGGGTGCTCTTTATCCAGCACCGATTCGCGAATCTGCAAGCTCTGTGTGTAGAGTTTATTGGCTTCCGCATAACGACCGAGATCACGATAAAGACCCGCCAGACTGTTCATGTCAGTGGCGGTATCGGGATGCTCGGTGCCGAGCACCTGGCTATCGATGTTGAGAGCGCGCTCGTAGAGTGGCTCCGCTTCCGACAAGCGACCTTCCTCACGATAGAGACTGGCGATGTTGCCGAGGATGGTGGCAATCTCGGGAGAATCGGGACCGGACGATTCTTTCTTAATCGCCAGCGCCTGCTCATAGTATTGCTCCGATTCCGGGTACCTGCCTTCATCGCGATAGAGCCTGGCCAGCCCGTTGAACAATGTGGCGCGATTGGGATGGTACTTCCATTTGAACTTGGTTTCCCAGATCGAGATCGCCTGCTTATAGGTCTGCTCGGATAACTCGTACTTTCCTTCCTCTCTATATAAAGTGGCAAGATTATTCAGACTCATGGGGTAGCCTTCGTTCTTTTCCCCGAGGTGAATCCTGGCTACGTCGCAAAGCTGCACATAGATAGGTTGAGCAAGTTTGTATTTGCCGGTGACTCGGTAAGTTTCGCCGAGATTGTTCAGACATGCGGCGAAACGCGGGTCGTTCTCACCGGCTCCGAATTGTTTGACTTCACGAAAGGCCGCATTGAACATCTCTTCGGCCGCAGCGTACTGTCCTTTCTTGTAAGCCTCCCGCCCAGCGCCCATGTACGTGTAGTAAGGAATGGTGTTGGCAATTACAAACACGGCCCAGAGTGTCGCGCCAACGTAAACACCGCGGCGGTAGTTGCGCATTTGCGGACTGAAGAGCAGAAAACGGCTCCAGCGCCGCGTCTCAAGCATAAGACGCTGCGCCAGCTCACGGCGGCGTTCCGCACGATCTACTTCCGGTTCCGGCTGGGACTGCCTCTGCACAACCTGAGTGTTATGCTCGGCGCCTCCGTCGGACTGCCCCTCAGAAGAGGCGGCTGCATCCGACTCCGCCTCTGCGGCAGCTTCGTCTGATTGAAGAGCATTGTCCGGCTCGGAATGCATGATTTTCACCGCTACCTCGGCGCGGAAGTTGGTTTCAATGATTTATGCGCGTAGTAAATGGGCGTTTAGTTCACGAAGCCCAGCTTATTTACCCGGCAAGCCAATGTCAAGCGGGGTATTGGTGTAGATTGTCCCGCAAAAAACCTACCCGGGACAGGAAATGGCCAGCAAAACCATCACAGTGAACGCTCCGGACGGCGGCAAATTCGACTGCTACGTCTCGGCCCCGACCGGTGACGCGCCCGCCGTGCTTGTGATTCAGGAAATATTTGGCGTCAACCAGGGTCTGCGGCAGACCGCCGATTGGTTGGCTGACAACGGCTTTCTGGCAGTCGCCCCGGATCTGTTCTATCGGCAGGAACCAGGAGTTCAACTCACCGACCAAACAGATGAGGAGTGGCAAAAAGCTTTCAGACTTTATGCCGGCTTTGATGAGAATTTGGGCGCTGAGGACCTCAAGGCTTGCTTGACCGCCACTCGCAAAATGCCCGAATGCACCGGCAAAGTAGGCACTCTGGGTTTTTGCCTGGGCGGCAAGCTCGCCTATCTCATGTCCGTGCGCTCAAATGCCGAATGCAATGTCAGCTATTACGGTGTGGGCATCGAAAAAAATCTTGCAGAAGCAACCAACCTCAACGGTCACTTACTGCTGCATATCGCTGAGGACGACCAGTACGTGCCTCCGTCAGCGCAGAAAGAAATTCAAACCGCGCTGGGCAAAAATCCGAGAGCGACAATTTACGCGTATCAGGGTCAAGACCATGCTTTCGGAAGGGTCGGCGGCGCACACTACAATCGCGACGCAGCTGAGCTTGCCAACGCCCGCAGTCTGGAGTTTCTTCGCAAGCATCTGCGGTAGCGAAGACACCACTGAGCACCAAAAGCGGTGCCGCGTGTAACGTATTCGATAAGCCTCACCCCAAACTTCTCACAATTGTGGGCAGTCTCAGCAAGACGTGTAAATATGATTGAAAGTACCGGAACACAACCATGGAGATCTTTCAGCGATGCTGACACTGAACCGCTGGGGACTGATCTTAGAGTGCAAAGAAAATGGCCGACAGTTTGCCAGCCTGGCTGAAGAGGCAATCATGCGCCGAGATTACGTGGAAGCAGAAACGCTCTGCCGGCTGGGGATACAGCTGCTCGAACCGTTGTTGGGACCCGAACATCTCGATGTCGGCATCATTACTCACTATCTCGCCGTGGCGCTGGAAGAACAAGGAAAAGTGGCTGAGGCTCTGGCTCTGCTGAACAAAACCGGTCGCATAATCGCGTGCCAGGCTACTCAGCAAAATTGAACCTCAGCTAGGCAGCGCGATCCCAGGGGTCCCATTGCGTCCGCCGGCATTCGACCTCATTGTTGAGTTCCACAAGCTCGCGCACCAGCCGGGCGATATACAAAATATCTTCTTCAGATACAGTCGCTTCGATCATCCTGCCGTTGAGCGCGCGCAGCAATTGCATATACGAAACGCTATCCGGAACCCCGCTGTTATACATGATGAGCATCCTTTCGTTATATCCACAAGTCGCACTTTGCCCTTCCGGAGGGCATTGACGCCGGGCAGACTATTTCGTTCCATTTGGAAATCGGCTGATGATGCGGCTCAGCGACGGATCGGCTCAGCTAGATTTGCCGATTTAATCGCTGATTTAAAGATCCGATGAGAAAAACTTTGTATGATTCCTCTCTAACGACGCCTTTATTTCGAATGCATATGTCACCGCCGGCAGCGCACACAGCGCGCCTCTTTGTGATGGAGACCCACTCGCATGGTAGCCCTAGTTTCTGAGTCAGTAACCACTCCCGCTTCTCGAAAAGCAGTCATCGAAGACTTGCTTGAATACGGGCATACATGCCGGCAGGAAAACCGTCTTGCCGCTGCAGAACAGTGCTTTGAAGAGGCGCTGCTGGCGCTGGAAAAAACATCGGGCGGCAGCAAAGAGCTGCAAGCCTACACGCTGCGAAATCTGGCCCGAGTCTGTAAAATGCAGGGCAAACTGGCAGAGTCTTCTTTGCTGGAAGATCGCGCCGATCGGCTTGGCGATGATGCCACACCGCTGGGCGGTTCTAGCGGATTCTGGGCACTCCTGGGAGTTAACTAGGCATTCATTCGATGTTCACCAAATACGGTATCACAGCCGCCGCCCTGATCGGCTGCTTGTCCTCGCCTTCGGCCATGGCGTTTCCGGCTTCGGAAGCCAAATTGCATCCGGAAGAAGAGAAGCAATATTCAGCGCCGGTAGGGCTGGCCTTCAGCCACACCGCTGCCTACAAGAAGGAGTTTCGGTCAGCGATTGCCGATGCCCGTAAGGCGGCGAGCAAATTCGTCGGACAGCCAAACGTGGCAATCGTCTTCGACATCGATGAAACCTTGATCGATAACCGGGGCTTTTTCGAGACTCACGAGAAATTCACCTGGACCGAGTTCAATAAATGGATCGAGGAAGCAAAAGCACCGGCACTTAAAGAAAGCGCCGCATTCCTCTCATGGGCTCGCAAAAACGGCTTCGCCATATTTCTGATCACCGGGCGCATGGAAAAAGACCGCCGCGGTACGATCAAAAACCTCGTCAGAACAGGCATTGCCTACGACGGACTCTACATGCGCCCCAACGGCGATGAGAGTTCGGCCGCCCAATCAATCAAGACTCCGCACCGGGAAGCCATCGAGAAAATGGGTTTCAAAATCGTCGTCAACATCGGCGACCAGTGGTCAGACCTGACCGGCGGACACGCCGAAGACTGTGAAAAGTTACCTAACAAGATGTATTACGTGGACTGAGACCCTTTTTGGGGTACTGAATTGATGTAAGGCTGTCGCCTCCGCTCAAGGCCCATGGACGAATCCGTCAAAACCCGAGCCGTCCGAAAACTCTGCTCCGAGTGCGGTGAGCAGTACCCGGCTGACGCCCAGGTCTGCAGGCGCGATGGGGCTGCCTTGCTGACCCTGTCTGTGCCTCAAAAAATGCCCGACCCGGCGGAAGAACTGCTGCCGGTTGGCACCGTGCTCGGCGACCGCTACGAAGTGCTGTCCGTCATCGGCAGTGGTGGCATGGGGATTGTATACAAGGCTCGCCACCGACTCATGGATCGCCTGGTGGCGGTCAAGATGTTGAACAGAGAAACCATTGCCAACGCCGAACTACTGGAGAGATTTCAGGGCGAGGCAAAAACAGCCAGCATGCTCTCCCATCCCAATATCGTTGCGGTGTTCGACTACGGTGTCTTCGAAGAGAAACCCTACCTGGTCATGGATTACGTCGAGGGACGCAGCCTGGAAGACCTGATCATTGAAGGTCCGATTCCACTGAAGCGCATCTTTTCCATCTTCAGCCAGGCAGCCGATGCCCTTTCTCACGCACACCAGAAGGGTGTGGTCCATCGCGACGTCAAGCCGAGCAATATCATGATCGAGCAGAACGACATCGATCCCAACTACGTGCGCGTCTTAGATTTCGGCATCGCCAAACTGATGCGCACATCCTCACGCAAAGACTCCGGCGAGCACAAGGTGACCAGAGGGGGCGAGGTATTCGGCACCGCTCCGTACATGAGCCCGGAACAATGCATGGGCGGGGAGATTGGCATCGCCAGCGATATCTACTCGCTGGGGTGTGTTATGTACGAAGCGCTGATCGGCGAGCCTGCCATTCAGGGCAAGGACACCATCGACACTATTTACAAACAGATCAATGATGAGGCACTGCCACTGCGGACGGTGCGCGCCGATCTGAACATTCCACCGGCGATCGAACAGGTGGTGATGAAAGCTCTGCGTAAAGACCCGAACCGACGCTATGCAACCATGCATGAACTGCAGGCGTCCCTGGAGGAAGCATTTAAACCGGCGCAGTCCACCGCCGCCGCTAACATCGATCCTCCCCCAGCAGGCAAGACTGCGTCCGCTGAAAAACGCGCCGCCGGCAGACGCAATTTGCGACGCTGGCTGGTTCCACTGGCTGTGGCAGCAGTTCTTGTGCCCCTAGCCGGAGCGCTCATTTACCTGGCGGCCGGGGACGGCACTTTCAAGTCGAAGCGGTTGCAGGCAGTTTTGTTTATCCAGGACAACACCGGGAGCGCCACCAGTGCGTCCGTGATTCCAACACTCAATTCTCTGGCAGCGGAATACCGGCAATCCAATCCTGACTCGATGCCCGCTATACGCACTCAAGAGCGGCTGACTCAGCTGCTTGAGAAGTATCGCCCCAACACGCGCGAACTGGCAAAGGCGAAACTTGACCTGGCAGAGCTCTTCAGCAGACGCACCAATTCGATTCGCTCTAAGTCGCTGCGGCGAGAAGCATTACAAGCCTTGCAAACCTATACGGCTTCATTGCCGGACAACGCTGCCGACAAAGAGTCAACACTGAAACAGCAATCAGACCTGGCGAAAACCGTTTACGGTGCGACGAGCCTGGAATATGCCGAAGCGCTCTCGCTCTGCGCTCAGCTACACGGAAGAAACCGCGACTGGCAATATGCCGAAACAGAATACGGTCAGTCCTTGAAAATTCGCCGTCAGGTATACGGAGAAACCAGCGATAAGTATGCCGATGCACTCGAAGAATACGGTGAGGTTTGCATTCAGGCTCACAGTTTTACGAAGGCAGCAATGCTTCTGCAAGGTGCGCTTGAGATCAGAGAGAAATTGCACGGCAAAGAGTCCGCACTTTCCGCTCGCTCCAACCGCTCGCTCGGCAAGCTCTATCAGGACATGGGTCGTACCTCCGATGCCGAGAGCTGTCTGCTGGCAGCCATCGCCAGCCAGGGAGCGGCAACCGGCGCTGAAAGTCAGGAGGTAGCTCCGATTTTGACAGAGCTGGCGGCGGTGTACGAAGCTCAACACAACGCCAAGCAAGCGCAGTCCATGTATAAGCTCGCCCTCACCATCGAAGACAGCCAGTCGAAAAAAGATGCCGCTAGCCAGGACGTCGCCACGACTCTCGAAGGACTTTCCCGCGCTTATGTCGAGCAAGGCAATCTGAAAGATGCAGAAATCGCTTTGACAAGGGCTGTATCCTTGCGAGAAGAAAGGGGCGGTGCTCCGCTCGTCGCCGCTCTCCGGCAACTGTCCAAAGTGCTGGACTCTGAAAACAAGGGCAGCGAAGCGGCAAAGGTTTTGAAGCGCGCGCAAGCGCTGGAGGCGCAGAAAAAGCCATGAGTTGGGAAGACCACCTGCCTCCCGATGAACTCTTGAACACGGTGATAGGCGAAAAATACCGGCTCCTGGAGCGGATCGGCGAAGGTGGCATGAGTGTTGTGTATAGAGCATTGCACCTGCAGCTCGATCGCATGGTGGCAGTCAAAATAGTGCAGGATCGGCACGCCTCACGCGATCCGCAAAGTATGGAGCGTTTTCGGCAGGAAGCTCGCGCCGCCAGCTCGCTCACCCACCCAAACGTAATTGCCGTCTTTGACTATGGTGTCACCGGCAATGGCATCGCCTACCTGGTTATGGACTTCCTGGACGGCATTGGTCTGGATGAGGTGCTGCGCAGAGAGCGTCTGTCGCCGTGGCGCTTCGTCCGCATTTTCGGGCAGGTCTGCGATGCGCTCACGCAGGCGCACAGCAAGGGGATTATTCATCGCGACATAAAGCCCAGCAACATCATGCTTGTAGACCTGCCTGATCACGAGGACTTCGTGAAAATTCTGGACTTCGGAATCGCTAAGTTTGTCCCCGGCTCGGTCCCCAGCTCTCAGCAGTTGACACAAGTGGGAGAGATCCTCGGCAGTCCTCTCTACATGAGTCCTGAGCAGTGCATGGGGCAAACTCTGGACACACGCTCGGACATCTATTCACTTGGATGTGTCATGTACGAGGCTTTCACCGGTATGGCGCCGATTCAAGGTGAGAACGTGCTGGCCATAATCTACAAGCACATTCACTACACGCCGCCGGAATTCAGCACCATAATTCCTCCGGAAACGCGAATTCCCGCCGAACTGGAAGAACTGGTGCATAAAGCGTTGAGAAAAAGTCCTGATGAACGCTGGTCTTCCACTTCGGAAATGAGCAAAGCGATCAGAGCGGCCGGCAAACGACTGCCGATAGAAACCGAAGCTCAACTGAACTTTCAACCCGATTCCGCGCCCGGTCGTTCGAAACCCGTGGAAAAAACCGGACACAGCACGACTGCGAAATTGTTTCTTGAGAGGATAGCATTTGCCGAAGCAGCAAAGGGCGAGAACAGTACGGATCTGATTCCGATTCTCGAACAATTAGCTGAGTACTACAAACGGCAGCAAGACTATCAGGAAGCCGAATTACTGTATCACCGGTCGGTTCGCATTCTCGTCAATAAATTCGGCGCTTTCTCCCCGCAAGTTGCCGATGCTGTTTTTCATCTGGCGGAGTTTTATCAATCGCTGGGGAGGCATCACGAAGCGGAGCCACTGCTTGTCGATCTAGTCACCATCAAAGAGAAGGCCAAGGGCAAAGACAAGCTCGATTTGCCTTTCATCTGGCAATGCCTGGGCGACGCTTATAAACACACCGGACGCCTTGCCGAGTCAGCAAAGGCATACGGCAAATCGCTGAAAGCGTGCGAGAAGATCTTCGGAAAGACTGACCCGCGGCTGGCGGCATCAATCAGCAGACTGGCGACGGTATTGTACATGGAAGGCAACTTAAAGGATGCCGCCATCAATTTCAAAAGGCTGGTCTCGATCTATGAAAGCATCCATGGACCAGCGCACGAATCAGTTGCCGACGCACTCGTTTCTCTAGCGATCATCTATCAGAGCGACAATCAGAATCAGCTATCGGAAGAATGCTTGCGGCGAGCGCTGTCCACTCAGGAAGAGCTGCTCGGCAAGTACCATCCCAGCGTCGCCTCCACATGCGTCTTTCTTGCCGACTTGTGCAACAGCGAGCAACGGCATGTAGAGGCAGAGTATCTCTACAACCGTGCTCTCGATATTCGCTGCAATTACTATGGTGCCAATTCGCTGGAGTCCGCCAGCGCTTACGAATGCCTGGGCTCTTACTACGCAGTGCTCAACCGCTTTCAAGAAGCGGAGCAGATGTATCGCAGCAGTCTGAGCATCCGCGAGACAGTCCAGGGCTTTACGCACGCCGATCTGGCCGTACCGGCGCGGTCGCTGGCAATTCTTTATGAACGCAACGGTCAGTATAAGAAGGCAGAGCATTACTATGTGGCGGCGCTGGAAGCGTTGCAATCGAGTAATTCACCGGATGTGCTGGCAAGCGTCCTGCAATCTCTCGGTAATGCCTACCTGCAGCAGTCCAGGTTCGAAGAGGCTCGTGCCGCATACGAGCGTGTCATCGGGATCAAAGAAGCGTCCTGGGGAGAAACCCACTCCACACTTCTGGAGACTCTGACGCAGCTGGAAGCTGCTCTGGCAAACCTGCAGGAAAACCCGGAACTGGAGAAAGTGCGGGCTCGCGCAGCGCGCATCCGCGCCATCAATTCGCTCGATTCGAATTAGCTAATATGCCGTAGAGAAATTTCTGTCCAAAACCGGCGGAATCTGTCTAGACACGATAGCGCCCCAATTGCGCTCCCGCATGCCTGATTCCATATCCGTACTCTTCCTTATAACCTAAGGCGGTTCACTTATGACAGCCAGAGCCATTGATAATGGTGGCGGCCAGCCGAACGACGGCGGCAAGTCACTTGATCTTTCCAAAGATATTGTCCACCAGATTTTAGATATGCGTCGCGAATCCGGTCCGATCTACGGCGGGCCGAATCCCGGCTTTACCGGAGATCGACAAGCCGGAAACGGCAGCATTGCGTTCACCAATTGTTTTCCGGTCCATAAAAAAGACATCTGGGAAAGAGCAAATTCGGCGCCTAAGGGCGATGACATGAGCAAGCCACCAGAGACGGTGACGATGAGAAACGGAGACAAGATAACGATTGGCGGTCCCGAAGGATTCACAATCGTGGATAAGAATGGATGCATGGTGCAACGGACTCTCGAGCCTGCCAAACAGGTGGCCTATGACCTGCCGGTAAGTTACAAATTATCGAATGGTGCAACATATGTGACCCGCGGCGGCTGGAATCATGACGAGTTCATCAGTTATCCGAACGGAGACTATGTGCACTTCACCGATGCCGGCAAACTGGTATCCAGCAAGATTAACGGCAAAGAGAAACAGTACGCCTGAAGACTGACTACTAGCGGTTTTTCAGCGTCTTGAGGAACATTTCCTCAAAGCCGTCTTTGTCCATCTCGACAGCCATTTTGACTTTCTTGCCGCCAAAAAATGCGGTGGTAGTTTTGCCTGCCGATTTACCTGTGGTGGCAATGTCGACGCGCGTGTCTTTGAACGTGAATAGATCAGGTTTGATGACGACTGCGACGGTGAGCGTATCCCAGAAGAAATAATTGAACCCGCGCACCAAATAATAAAGCGTCGCCGCTAACTTCGATGAACGCGAGCGCTCGCCCTGCTCTTCCAGTTGCTCGAGAAACCGTGGCGTCACCGGCACTTTGTTGGTGACATCAAGCGGGATCAGTGTGATTGGCACACCGGATTCGAGTAGAGCCTTTGCGGCGGGAGGGTCTGCGTAGACATTCCATTCGCAGGTGCCGTCACTGTCCGGTTGTTCAACGTTGCCCGGCACACTGAAGGCACCACCCATGACGATACACTCCTGCACCCGCGATACGAGATCCGGACGCTCCACAAATACTGGTGCCACGTTGGTCAAAGGTCCAGTGGTGATGATCGTCACCGGTTCTTTCGAGTGCTGCAGTATGTCGGTGATCAGCGCCTGTGACTTACGCGGGCGGCCGGTCTGGTGTGGTTTCTTCAAAGCGTTGGCACTGAAGATAGGCAATTCGTTGATGACAAAACTCTCGCGTCGCCAATTTTCTGGAAACGCCTTCAAGGGCTGATCTTCGCTTATACCGACCTCGGCACCATCGAGATCGAGATACGTCGCAATCTTGATCATGCATTCGAAGGCCTGGTGAATGTAGCAGTCGCCTTCAGTGAGAGTGACCGCCTGCAAATCTACTTCCGGTGACAGCCACAAGAGAATCGAACTTAAGAGATCGTCTACGTGTCCATCCTGATCGTGGATTACAGAGCGCGCCATAAATCAGATAATGCCCAATTCCATTTTCACGTCTTCGGTCGCCATCGAACGTGGATCCCAGCGGGGACTCCAGACCAGTTGCACCTCGGGTTCTTTCACCCAGGGCAATTTGACCAGCGCCTGGTGCACCTGTCCCTGAATAACCGCTCCCAGCGGACATGCCGGGCTAGTCAAGGTCATGCGCACAACAACCTTGCCCTCATCCTTAATGTCGACGCCGTATATCAGACCCAAGTCGACGATGTTGACCCCCAGTTCAGGGTCGACAATACTCTTGAGATGCTCTCGGACGACGTCTTCCTGAAGCGATGTCATGGCGGGCTCCTGTGTCTTCGCTATTGCTTTGGTGATCCACAGATCGTATCAGGTGCAATCTTTCCAAAACAGTTTTCAAGCAGCTTCTGCACACATTTCGGAAATTCTCGCACCCGGGTAGATGCAGTCATGGTGTAGACTCCACTGCCTATGACGCGAGAGAAACAGTCAGAGCTCCAATCAAGGCTGTGGTTCGACCAGCGCACACGGCCAGAGGAAATTCGCCTAGAGATCATCGCCAATGCCGAAGCTCTAACGGAGCTGACCATACTCAATCTGGATTTCATCAACGGAAAGGATTTCTTCACCGACCTTGAGTTGCCGGCTCTCAAAGAACTGACCATTGCCAGCATTGCCGGCTTGGATTGCCCACAGGGATGGCGATTTCTCCACGGATTAAGCTCTCTGCGCGCGCTAAGCGTCGGGCGGACGGTTTTTAAAGACTCAATGATCGGTGAGTTGGCAGCGGCTCCATGGTGGCGGTCACTAAGGCAGCTCGAGCTGCATATGTTTGACTTGAACAAGACCAGCCTGTGGCCAACGCTGTGGCATGGTCAAGTTCTTCGAATCGAACTGCTTTGTCTGTTCTACCTAACCGGCGACCATTGCCTGCAAGTCTTGACGGCAAACCTGCCGGATTTGAGGTATCTGATCCTGGGCTCGGAAGCCGACGATCAGATTCTCAAGACTCTTGCCGAAACCGCTTTGCCGAGCCTCGAGGATCTGGAATTGCGGCACACCAACATCAGTCCCGAAGCGCTATACACCTTTTTGCACAACCCGCGACCAGGGCTGCCGAAATTGAAACGAGTAGGAAAAAACGTCTACAGCGATCGGCGAGTCGACTACTACGACTGGAACGGCGCGGTCGTGGATTGGGGCTATGAGCTTATGTCCGATGCCGAAGTACACAAGGCATACTTTAAAGACACCGGAGTAAGTCTTTTACCATCCAACTTCGAATTGGATACGCGCTTGCAGTCGAACGGGCATCCCCGCCTTCTGTCCCAACCAGGCTAGCTGCCAATCTGCGGTATGATCTGCTGATGCTCTCGGCGAAACACCTTAAGCTCACACTGGTGGCTCTGGCGGCTACCATAGTGCCGGCGTGCGCTCAAAGCACTGACGCAGCGCAATATGCTCAGCAGGGGCTGCAGTTCTTCGGGTCCCAACAGTTTCAGTCAGCCATTAAGTCTTTTGACGAAGCCATTCGGCTGAGTCCGAGTGACGCATCTTACTTTTACTACAGTGGTTGGGCGCATCAAAGCTATGCATATCTGGCTGGTTCTGCTCAAGAACGCGAACAGGAGCTGACCGAAGCCGAGCGTCAATTTGCCAAAGCCGTCCGATTGCGCGGCGATTATTTCGACGCCTTGATTCATCTGTCTAACGTTCAATCTGAACTCAAGAAATACAGTGAGAGCCTGAAAAATCTTCAAACAGCGCTGGCAGTACCCGGTGTGCAACCAGCGGACCAGGCGCGGACCCAACAAGCGATGGCATTCGTGCAGCAGCAGTTAGCGCAGCAGCAGGAAACGTCACAACCTACTGCTAGTGCGCCGCCAGCAGAAACCGAAAGTGCCACTGCGGCAGAGTCGGAAACTCCGACTGCCTCTCCGGCGGTCGTGGCTGAAGCTCCCAAGGAAATGGATCAAAGCGATTCCGAAGGCGGAGATGATTTCGGCGTGACACCATCGGCGGAGGCACCGCCAGCCCCTACCGAGGGAGCGACTGGCAGCGATCTCGCTTTCAACGGCTGGACACGTTATGTAGATCCCTCGGAGAACTCTTTCTCCGTCGAGGTGCCGGTCGGTTGGAAAACGGAGGGCGGACTCACGCGCGTCAGCGCCATCGATTGCCGCCCATGGGTGAAGGTAACATCACCCGATAATTTGTTTTGCGCTTTCATTGGTGACGGGACGATTTCCCCGTGCACCATGCCTAACGCGCAGCTCAGCTCCCTTGGTTTCTACCCGGGACGCAATTACAACGGTTCTAAGATTCTGGCTTACATTCCAGCTCGACGCTTTGTTGAAAAGTACGCGTTTTTGAAGTTGAAGTCGGTGATCAGCAACCTGCAGGTCGTTTCCGAATCAAATCATCCGGATATCGCGCAGGCTGTGAACGGCACGGTGGGAGCCACCAGGTCCGAGTGCGCATCGATCAAAATCACTGGCGACTACGGCAACATTCCCGCATCGGGTTATTACATCGCCGCCACAAAAGCCACCGTAATGAATGGCACAGGCATGTGGTGGGTGACCTACATAGCAGGCAATCTGGGGCCGGCTGCGCGCGATGGGGCGGGTCTGGGAGTGCTTCTGCACATGATGGGTACGTTTCAAATGAATCCGGAGTGGAGCAAACGCTCACACGACACAACCTGGCGAGTTTCTCAAAATTACAGACAAACCGCTAATCAAATTTCGAATTCGATTATGAACCGATACTGGAGTCAGCAAGCTGCGAACGACAGATTCAACCAGGCTTACTGGAACCGGCAAGCAGTGCAGGATAAAGCGGCAGGAAACTTCTCTGATTACATCAGAGGTGAACAGACGGTTGCCGATCCTCAGACCGGTCAGCAGTGGAAAGTCAATCAAGCCAATGAGCACTGGATGGATTCATCGGGAAACATCACAGGCACTGACTATGGCGGACAGCCTGGTCCCGATTGGCGCAAGCTCAATAACGTTCCCTGAAACGCGAGGACTTGAGTCCGATTTCACCCAAGGAGAACCGGACTCCTGCCGGCGTTAGACAAAGGCAGCGCCAGCAACGCAGCCAGCCAATATGGCAACAGTTTGAATCGCGCATCGGTTTCCTGCCAGTTGCTCTCCGACCACTGCACCGCTGCATGCTGTACGAAATGAGCCGGGTCACTGTTCCGTCCCAAATGCCACATCGTACGCAGTTGCACCCCGACCGTTGAGTCTTGGAGAGCAATTTTGCGCAGTGACGCGCCCACAAACTGAATTGGTCCATGGCATGACCAAATAGTGCTACTGCGTCCATTTGTGGCGAAGATTGCCTCAGCACTCGCCTGAACCTCGATACCGATGCCTCGCGCGAAGTCGATGCTGATCTCGGCTACAGTTTTGAAGAATGCCTGTGCCTTGGCATGCGCAATCTGCGTGACAGTCGGTTTCGCTGCAGTCCTGTTACCCTTGATGTAGAGCCCTTGCGCAACGCGGAAAATCTCCCCGCTCTTATTCAGCCGGTAGAGCGCACAATACAAGGTTCCACGTCGCCTCGAAAAGTGCAGCACGTCGCGCGCGCTGAACATCTCGCCGTCTTTGAGGGTCTCGAGAAATTCTCTCAGTTTTGCGGTAGCCATCAGGCTCACCTCCTATTTAAAGAGGAAGCGCCCTTCTAACGGTATCACTGCAATTGAGAGGCAATATATTACTGGCAGGGCATCATGTTGACGAGTCACCGAGGCACTCGATAGTCGAAGCTCTCGATCTCATTTTAATACTTCAAGGGCTGTCGTCGCCAGCATTTCGCCTCCTCAGGGCGTGGTGATTTTCTGGTGCCAAAACATCACAAGCCCTCGATCGCAAGCAGCGCGGCACGTGTCGTCGTGATTTTCTGGTGCCAAAACATCACAAGCCCTCGATCGCAGCAGCGCGGCAAGTGTCGTCGGATTTTCTGGTGCCAAAACATCACAAGCCCTCGATCGCAGCAGCGCGGCACGTGCGCAGTGATTTTCTGGTGCCAAAATATCACAAGTCCTGGGCGCAAGCAGCGCGGCACGCGTCTGATTTTCGGGTGCCAAAATATCACCTGCCCTTGGGCGCAAGCAGCGCACCACGCGTCGTGATTTTCTGGTGCCAAAATATCACCAGCCCTGGAGGGCTTGCGCCGTGACACAGCGCGGCGGGATGACACAGGTTCGCCGCGACCGGCAGCGCAGTCTCGGTTATTCGGTGGTAACGACTTGCGGTTTGATGGTTTCGACAATATCGCCGTCATGCGACTTGAGGCTTTGAATACCCTCAAGAAGCGTGTTCCACGGCAACAGTGCACACTTGATCCGAACGGGGTACTTTTTCACCCCCTGGAGCGCCTCCAGGTCTTCCATGTCTTCGCCGGCAATAAACTCGGTGGTGGCATCTTTAGAAAGCAGCATGTTCTTGAACGATTCAGCAAGCTGAGTGGCGCCCTCCAGATTCTGTCCTTTGATCGCTTCTGTCATCATAGAACCGGAGGCGGTGTTGATAGAGCAACCGCGCGACTTGATGCGAATGTCTTCGATCTTGTCTTTGTCGACGTTCAAATAGAGCGTCAGTTCATCGCCGCACAGTGGATTGACACCTTCCACCTCTACCGTCGGTTTGTCCATCACACCTTGATTGCGTGGATTGTGGTAGTGGTCGAGGATTGTCTCGCGATAGAGTTCTTCAGACAGCGACATGACCTAACACCTTTTCTGCTTGCGTGAGCGCCTGGACGAAAGTATCCACTTCGGCTTCCGTGTTGTAGATGTAGAAACTGGCGCGCGCGGTGCCCATCAGGTCGTACTGCCGCATGAGGGGCTGGCAGCAATGATGTCCGGCTCTCACGGCTATTCCCTGTTCGCTGAGAATATGTCCCAGATCGTGCGGATGCACGCCGCGGACATTGAACGCAATGACACCCCCGCGTTCAGCAACTTCCTTCGGTCCATAGATCGTGACATTCGGGAACTTGCGCAGCTTGTCCAGTGCGTAAGCAGTAATCTCCATTTCGTGACGGCGGACATTTGCCATGCCCAGTTTCGTCAAATAATCAACCGCCGCTCCCGCTGCGATGACATCAGCGATGTTTGGCGTACCGGCTTCAAATTTCCACGGCAGCTGATTGTAGAGCGAGCGCTCGCGGCTGACGGATGAAATCATGTCGCCGCCACCCATGAAGGGCGGCATCTCCTCCAGAAGTTTGGCTTTGCCGTACAAAATGCCAATGCCAGTCGGACCCAGCATTTTGTGAAACGAGAAAGCCAGGAAGTCGCAGTCGAGAGCCTGCACATCGACAGGCAGGTGAGGCACGCCTTGCGCTCCGTCAACCAGAAGAACAGCGCCGTGCATGTGAGCCAGCTCCGCGAGCGCCTTGACGTCAACAATGCATCCAAGGACATTAGACATGAGCGTGATAGCAACCAGTTTCGTCTTCGCTGAAATCGCCTGCCGCGCGGACTCCATATCGAGCTTGCCGTCGGCCGTCACCTCGACAAAGACCAGCTTGGCTCCTTTTTCCCTGGCTAACATCTGCCAGGGAACGAGGTTGGAGTGGTGCTCCATCGCGCTGAGAACAATCTCGTCGCCTGCCTGGATGTTCTTCTTACCCCAGGTGTACATGACCAGGTTGATCGCCTCTGTGGCATTTCTCACAAAAATAATCTCGCGCGTTTCCCGGGCGTTTATGAAGGCGCGAATTTTCTCGCGAGCGCCCTCGTAGGCTTCCGTAGCTTCTTCAGAGAGCGTGTGGATGCCTCTATGAATATTTGCGTTGTAGGTGCTGTAGTAATTGGTCAGCGCATCGATGACCTGTTGCGGCTTTTGCGATGTCGCTGCATTGTCCAGATATATGAGCGGCTTGCCGTCGATTTTTCTATCGAGAATCGGAAAGTCTTTGCGGATTGCATTTACGTCAAACATTTTCGTCCCAACTTTCTTTAGTTATTTGCTGGGTGGGCCGACCCAAAGTTCGCCGTCGCGTATTTCAATTGGATAAGTCGCGACCGAGCCCACCGCTGGTAGACACATAGCTTTGCCGGTCTTGATGTCGAAGCGTGCACCGTGTCTGGGACATTCAATCTCGCCATCCACCAGTTCGCCTTCGCCAAGCGGACCGTTGTCGTGCGTACATCGATCATCGATCGCGTAATACTGTCCCTCGTTGTTGCACAGGGCAATGCGATGCCCATGCGCTGAGAATACGCGCACCTCGCCGGGCGGAATTTCAGCTACCCCGGCGACCTTGACGAATTGGGTGGTGTCACTCATGGTCCCTCGCTGAACTCGACAACGGCGCTTTGTTCGCCGGCAAGAACCTTAAGTGAGACCAGTCTCGAAACCCATTCGATCACGACAGGCAAGGGGCAACGATCCATGACCTTGCGGAAAAATCCGATGACGACCAGTTGTTCTGCCTGCCGTTCCGTCAGACCGCGACTCATCAGATAGAAGATCTGCGACTTGTCGACCGGACCGACCGTGGCTCCGTGCGAACAACGCACATCATCCGCCAGAATCTCCAGCTTGGGAATCGAATCGGCTTTGGCGTCGCCATCCAGCAACAGGTTTTTGTTTTGCTGATAAGCATCTGTACGCTGGGCTACCTTGTCGACGCGAATGACACCGTGATAGATGGATTGTGCAGCCTCACGCAGAGCGACCCGGAAGTTGATGTCCGACTTGGTATCAGGTGCTTTGTGCTCTTCAACGGTATTGAAATTGAATGCTTGCTGAGCGTTACCGAATACCGCTCCCATCACATCGCTGGTCGCGCCTGGTGCTTCCAAATAGGTGGCGATTTCGGACTTGGTTTGTTTAGCTCCAAGCGCCAGAGACATAGTGGCAACGAATGCATCTTTCTGTACGTGGCTGTTCAACCGCTCCATGTAGAACACGTCCTGCGGCAGCACTCCGACGCCCAGATAGAAAAGCTTCGAACCCGGGCGAGCGAAGATGTCCGTCTCGGCGGCTATGAGAGAACGCGTCTTGGTGCCTGATTCCGGAGTGAGTGCGTCGGTAGTCGGACCATTGACATGAATCAAGTTGACGCGGCTGTTAGGTTCCGCGGCAACCACCAGGCGGGGAAATACCGCGCCACCATACTCAGTGCCATTGAGAGAATCAGACCCGAATCCGATTCCATAGAAGAAGGGCTGGGCGATCTCAACACCGGCTGGAACGAACAAGAAAGCGCCGCAATTGAAGAGCGCTTTCGTCAGCAGATGGAATTTATCTTCTCCGTCCTTCTGTTCGGACAGATATGCTTGCAGTTTTGCGGAATGCTTCTCTATCGCAGTGGCGATGTCGCAGAAGACAACGCCTTGCTCCGCCAGTTCCTTACTCAAGAAATTCACACCAGAACCGGCTGTGCTCTGCCAGAGGAAACCAGCATGGCTTCCGACTTCCTCAAGAGCCTGTTGGAACCACTTGGGCAGATCGCTTACCTGTCCCGGCTTCACTACCGGAACATCGACGGTCACCAGTGTCGACAGGTTGAGTTCAGCGGGATCGATCTTGCGCCACTCTTCAGCGCGAGGATTGGGCATGGGCATCTGCAAATAAGCTTCCCACGCCGAGAGACGCTGAGCAGAAAGCCATGAAGGCTCTGCATTGCGCGCAGTTAGTTCTTCAACTCGCTCTTTAGTGATGGTGCGTACTCCTGTCATAAGCACTCCGTCTGTGTTTCCATCGGGCGCGGCATTTAGCCGACAGACCCTTCCATTTCCAACTGGATGAGGCGGTTCAATTCGACAGCGTATTCCAGTGGCAATTCTTTAGTGAACGGCTCGAAGAATCCGTTGACGATCATGGTGGTGGCCTCGGTTTGCGAAAGTCCGCGGCTCATCAAATAAAAGAGCTGCTCTTCGCCTACCTTGGACACGGTGGCTTCATGCTCGATGGTGACATCCTTTTCGTCCACTTCCATGGTCGGGTAGGTGTCCGAGCGCGACGCTTCGTCCATGAGCAACGCATCGCAACGAACGCTGGACTTGCAATCATGGGCATCCGGATAGACCTTCACCAGTCCACGATACGAGGTGCGTCCACCATCTTTGGAGATGGACTTGGAGACTATAATCGAGCTGGTGTCAGGAGCGACGTGCACCATCTTGGCGCCGGCGTCCTGGTGCTGGTCTTTGCCGGCAAATGCAATCGAAAGCACTTCGCCGTGAGCGCCTTTGCCGGTGAGATATATAGATGGATATTTCATCGTCAGCTTTGAGCCTAGGTTGCCGTCCACCCATTCGACCTTGGCATTTTCTTCAGCCACGGCACGCTTGGTGACCAGGTTGTACACGTTTTTCGACCAGTTTTGAATGGTCGTATATCTGATGTGCGCGCCCGGTTTGGCAATCAGTTCGACGACTGCCGAGTGCAGCGAGTCGCTGGAATAAACCGGCGCCGTGCAACCTTCAATGTAGTGCACGAAGCTGCCCGGCTCGGCGATGATCAAAGTTCGTTCGAACTGACCCATGTTCTCGGTGTTGATGCGGAAATACGCTTGCAGCGGAATCTCCACCTTCACGCCTGGCGGCACCCAGACGAAAGAGCCTCCGGACCAGACGGCGGAGTTGAGGGCCGAGAATTTGTTGTCGGCAGCCGGAATAATGGTGCCGAAGTGCTTGCGCACGATTTCTTCGTGCTCGCGCAGACCGGTATCCATGTCCAGGAAAACCACGCCTTGCTTTTCGAGGTCTTCACGAATGGAGTGATAGACCACTTCCGATTCGTACTGCGCTGTGACGCCGGCAAGAAACTTGCGCTCGGCTTCCGGAATGCCCAGGCGGTCGAAAGTATTCTTGATGCCTTCCGGCACGTCTTCCCAGTTGCGTTCTTGCTTTTCAGAAGCGCGTACGAAGTAGTGGATATTGGCGAAGTCGATTTGATCGAGCAGTTCGCTGTTCGCCCAGCGCGGCATCGGTTTCTTATTGAAGATCTTCAGAGCTTTCAGGCGATATTCGAGCATCCATTCCGGCTCGTTCTTCATCTCCGAAATCTTGCGCACGATCTCTTCGGTCAGACCTTTGCCTGACTTGAACGTATATTTGTCTTCTTTGTCGTGGAAGCCATATTTGTAATCGGCACCAACTGAACGCAGAACGTCGTCTTGTGTTAATTCAACTGCCATTGGTTCTGCCTCCATCGGGTTACTTGCTTCCGGCGGCGGCGCCGGCGAATTCTTTAGCAACCCAGTCGTAACCTTCCGCCTCAAGTTGTTTGGCAAGTTCTTTGCCACCAGATTTGACGATCTGTCCGTCTTGCATGACATGCACGAACTGCGGCGTCACATAGTTCAGCATGCGTTGATAGTGAGTGATGAGGAGCATTGCATTGCCCGGCGTCTGCAAGGCAACAATGCCTTCTGCCACCGTCTTCAGTGCATCGATGTCCAGTCCGGAATCTGTTTCGTCGAGCAGAGCGAACTTCGGTTGCAACATCGCCATCTGCAGAATCTCAAGGCGTTTCTTTTCGCCGCCCGAGAAGCCGTCGTTGACGTAACGCGAAAGGAAGTCATCAGCAATGCCCAGCTTAGCCATATTGGCTTTCAGCTCTTTGCGGAATTCTTTGATCGGCACTTCCTGACCGCGACGAGCCTTAACGGCGGTGCGCAGGAAGTTGGAAACCGAAACACCAGGGATGGCGACGGGGTACTGGAATGCCAGGTACATACCGGCGCGGGCTCTTTCATCGACCGGCATCTCAAAAAGGTCTTGCCCAAGGAAGGTGACCTTGCCCTTAGTGACGGTATAGCGCGGATGCCCCATCAGCGTGTATGACAATGTCGATTTGCCGGACCCGTTGCGTCCCATGAGCGCATGCACTTCACCGGCGTTGATCGTGAGGTCCACACCTTTGAGGATTTGCTTGCCTTCCACTTCTACATGGAGGTCTTCAATCACCAGAATCGGAGTCTTCGCTGTCATTAGTCCAGTTGCCTTCTTTTACGGTCGCGGTTGCGGCGTTCGGTCGGTCCACGGGTTAGATTAACTCGGCTGAATTTAAGCGCCCATGGCTTTTATCGATATAATAGTATCAAAAATACGATATATCTCACCACGGCCATAATGATCATTTCCAATCTATCCAGATGGGCGGTGCTTCAAAAGCCGTACGATGGGAAAATCTTGCGGTCCGTTCGCGGACGATGTAAACAAAGAAGCTGATTGATATGGTCACCAAGCCCCTGTCAACACAACCGGAATCCACTCACGACGCTGTGCTTCTGCACCTTCGGCAGCAAAACGAGCTGACCGTCTCGGAACTGTGCGACAAGCTGGGCATTACTTCCATGGCTGTCCGGCGGCACCTGGCCGGCTTGCAGAAAGATGGACTGGTTGAATGCCGCCTGGTACGCCAGGCCCGCGGTCGCCCTACTTACCGGTACCGACTGACCGCCAAGGCAGAATCGCTCTTTCCATCGGCGATGAACAGCCTGGCTTTCGAGATGATCGATGCTGTCTTTGAGCAGAGCGGGCATCAGGGCGTCACGGAACTCTTGCGCACACGAGACGCCTGGTTGGCACGCAAGCTGGAACCGCATCTGGAGCGGATGAGCTTGCAAGAGCGCGTTTCGGAAGTAGCACGCATTTTTTCGGAAAATGGCTACATGACTGACTGGAAGGCTCTTCCAGATGGCAATTTCTTTATTTATCAGCATCACTGCGCCGTTCACCAGCTGGCTACAAAATACCGCCAGATTTGCGCCCTGGAGCCTCAACTCATGCAGACCCTGCTGGGAGTCAAAGTCACCCGCCAGCAATACATGCTGAAAAACGATCCTGTATGCGGTTATCTGGTTGAGGCGAATGAGCCACCCGGTCCGCTGACCGGAGGTGACGATGCCTGACGAGCATGTCGCTCGCGAGCTCATGCAGCAAGCGTACGAACTTCTCGGGACCTACGATACGGACGGTGCCATCAAAATCGGTGAACAACTGCGGAAGATGCGCTACACAGGCGGCTACGAGATACTGGCATTGGCTTATCAAATCGAAGGCAAGCTGGAAAAAGCAGTGCGCATTCTCAAAGAAGGCGTGAAGCAAGCACCGAGTTCCTGGCTTCTGTGGCAGCAGTTGGGCAATCTGTATTCGGATCGCGCGGAGTTCGACAAAGCACACGAGTCTTACGATCGGGCGCTGCAGTGCCCGGACGCCGATCCATCCAACATCACGTTGAACCGCGCCAACGTTTACCATCGCCAGGGCGAATACGAGATGTCCTTGAAAGTGCTCGATTCAGTTTCGGATGAAGATGCCCGCCACCAGGGCATGTCACTGCGCGTCACGCTCCTGAACGGACTGGGTCGTCACGAAGAAGCAATGACGATTGCCAAGCAAACCATCGCCCGACTAGAACAGTCGGAACATAAGAACGCAGCCGATGTCCGCCACGATATATCAAGACTGCACGCCGAACTGGCGGTTTCTTACAAGAAGCTGCAGCTGCCACCAGAAATGGTGCAAGCCGAGATTCGAGAAGCGATCAGCACCGAGCGTACCAGCAATTTTGCCATGCGTCTGCTGCGCGAGCAACGCAACGAAAAATCGCCGCAGGCCAAGCATTTCTGGCTGCAGTTAAAAGGCACCTGGGACGCGAAGATTGAAGGTGATGACGGCGAAGAGGGCGACTTCATTCCCGACTTTTTCGTCAATTACGACGTCGTTGCCGACAGCATCGAAGAAGCGCTTTCGTACTGCCGCGACTTCGAGCCGGAAGGCGTGCGCGAGAGTCTGGAAGTGGACGATCAGGAAGAACTGGAAGCCTGCCCCGACGAGCTAAAGGGCGTCTACGGCTGCACCGGGCACGCGTTCTACGATCCGCGCGAAGACGAAGAGGACGACTAGTTTTTTATCGAGATGCTCTGGATGCGGTTCATCAGTTTGATGTCCGCTTTGGCGACGAAAGAACGTCCGTCCTCCAAATGGCATTCGAAACAGGCTTCGTTTTTAGTGAGAAACGTACCGGCGGCAAATCCGCCCAAAACTCCAATTGGTCCACCGACAAGCATGGCACCGGCGATGGTTGATGCCCAGGGCGCGACTTGACCGACGACTTCGCGCATCGGTCCGCTTTCTTTGGCGTCCTTAGGCACTACACGTACTTTGTCGCGCAGCGGAATCACCATCTTGATGCGTTCATCGTCCCCTGCTACCTGTTTGTCCGAATGGGGATTTTTCGCCAGCACCATGCTTTCGCCGTTAAAAATCCAGTCGCCGGCCGGCACATCGCCTGAAACGACGTAGAGCTTGGTCAGGTCCAGCTTCCACATAAGCTCGTTAACAGAATTCATCTACGGCGATCCTCATGGTGGGTCAGAACATGGGTTCTGGGGTTAGGTAGGTCCATATCTACCTTGTACCACCGCACACCGATCGGCCGCCGGGTTAACCCCCAGCTAGATACCTTTAAATTCCCGCTGGCGAACCTTGGGTTTTTCCGCTATCTGTGAGAGTTTGACGAAGTTTGCCGGTCCCCGGGCGGCAATCGGCAGCCCGCCTGTAATAACGACACTGTCGCCGGCTTCCACCAGTTGCTTCTTCAGCAAAGTTTCTTCAACCATGGCCAGCGTGGATTCGGAATCGCTGACCTCGAGAAGCATAAGCGGCGTCACGCCCCAAATCAGGCTCATCTGGTTATAGACGTGCACATGCTGAGTAAGGGCGATCACCGGTGTCGATGGGCGAAACTGAGAAATCAGCCGCGCAGTCGAGCCCGTTTTGGTGAAACACGCAATAGCCTTGGCTTTCATGTCGGTGGCCATATCGCAAGCAGCATGGGCAATGGCATGCGCCGAAGTGGGCGATGCATGCTCCTTCAGCTTGCGGTAATCGACACTGCTTTCGGCGGCGGTGGCGATTCGATCCATCATTCGCACCGATTCCAGAGGGTAGGCTCCGGAGGCGCTTTCCCCCGACAGCATGACGGCATCGGTGCCGTCGAAAATGGCATTGGCGACGTCAGATGCCTCAGCGCGCGTCGGGCGAGGATTGGTGATCATCGACTCCAGCATCTGGGTGGCTGTAATCACCGGTTTGCCGCGCGCATTGGCCTTACGCGTAATCAGCTTCTGCGCCGGCGGTACCATCTCCGGCGGCAGCTCAACGCCCAGGTCGCCGCGAGCGATCATCACACCATCGGCGACATCGAGGATCTCATCGAGGTGCTCAAGCGCCTCAGGCTTCTCCAGCTTGGCAATGATCGAAACCGGCGGCCAGTGATCGCCGATCAAACTGCGCAAGTGCAGAACGTCTTCCGGATCGCGCACGAATGAAAGAGCCACAAAATCCACGTCATGCTGCAAACCGAGGTAGAGGTCCGCTTTGTCTTTCTCTGTGATCGCGGGGATCGACAGGCGCACGCCGGGCAAGTTAATGCCCTTTTTGTTTTTCAGCAGTCCGCCGTTAACCACCTCGCAAACGACATCTGTTTCATTAGTGTCGATTACGTCCAACTCGATCAGCCCGTCATCGAGCAAAATCGTGTCCTGAACACCCACTTCCAGAGCCAGTTTCGGGTAGTTAGTGGCGACCACCGTCGAATTGCCGTCGACTTTGCGGCTGGTCAAAGTAAATCTTTGTCCCGCATGCAACAGCACAGGGGAGCCACCAGCCATGGTGCCGGTGCGAATTTTCGGGCCTGACAGATCCAGCAGGATGGCCACCGGGCGATCCAGCTCCACGCTCAGTTGTCGTATGTCTTCGATGACGCGAGAAACATTTGCATGTTCGGCGTGCGAGCAGTTGATGCGGGCGACATCCATGCCGGCCCGGATCAATTGTTCGATCATCGGCCGCTCGTTCGTGGCTGGTCCAATCGTGGCCACGATTTTGGTGCGTCGCGCTCGTAATGCCATGCCTAGAGGTTTCCCTTGCCGTTACTTAGAAACCGCTTCGGCCTTTTCTTCGATAATGTAGGCTGACAGATCAACGTCTGGGAAGCAGTTATCGATATCCTCAATCTCACGCAATTTTGCTTCATCGATTTTACCCGCGTCGATCATCTCGACTAGAGTTTCCCAGCGCTCTTTATGTCCATTGAATCGTTCAACGGCATATTGCTTGGCTTGCCCGGTGGTGACCAGGAACGGCCAGTCGCTGGATTGCAAAAGCAGTGTTTCGCGGATTGCTTGTTTGATCGCCCGCTTCATCAGCGGGTCACCGTTCTTGTGCTCGGTAGCTAGTTTCTCAATGGTGCGCTCGGCCTTATGAATAATCGGCCACATCCATTCAGTCTCGTTGTTGTACCAGACCTGGAAGTGTCCACCCGCTCCCCATGAAGATTCCGGCAGTTCAATCGCCTTGCTGGGCGGATGCGCTTCCAGATATTCGCTGGCGGTGCACGCCGTGACGGCGGTGTAGTGTTTGAGCTTCTTCAGTACATCCTTGATCCAGGCTATACCTTCGAACCACCAGTGCCCGAAGAGTTCGGTATCGAACGCCACCATCATCAAGCCCGGCTGTCCGGTCTGTTTGACATGATTGGTGAGCGCAGACTGAACTACACCCACGTAGTGATCCGCGTTTTCGCGGATGCGTTCCATGGCTGCTTCCGGGTTGTACAACTCTTTAAAACCGAGATCGGTTCTTTGCGATGTCAGCTTCCAGTAGTGCAGTCCGGAGACATCGTCTTTTTTGTGAAACTCACGGTAATTGCCGTCGCCCGGGTAACCCTGGTCGGCTGACCAGACCTGATAGCCGGCTTCCTCGTCGCGTCCCATGACGGCCACTTCGTGGTCTTTGAGCCAGTAGGCTTCGGTAGTATCCAGCCCGGTCTCGCGACGCTTGGCGGCCGGAATGTATTCGATGGTGCGATAAGCTCCGAAGACGCGGCGCATCTCGACCGACGTGCCGCCTTTGATTTGATGCGACTCGACGAAGAAATATTTGATGCCGTTATCGTGCAGCCACTTCTCGACACCTTCGCGCTCGCGATTGGCAGGACGGTAGGCGCACTCAGGAAGCCAGGCTCCGCGGGGAGCGCGGCCGAAATACTTTTTGTAGGTGTCGACGCCAATCTTGTACTGGGCGTTCAAGGAAGAATCGGTTGCCAGAAGTGGCGAAAAACAGTGGGTAGCCGATGAAGTCGTCAGCTCAATCGCGCCGAGGTCCTGATACTTCTTGAAACCGGCCAGCAGATCCTTGTTCCAGGTTTTCACGAAGTCGTCGCGAGTTTTCTGGAACCAGTTGAGATAAAAGCGAGCCAGATGCAGCTTGTTGAGGTCGGGCGTCTCGCCCCGCGGCTGAAATCGCTCTTCATCGGCGCGAGCGGCGTCGATGCGCGCGTCCATGTATTTGAGGAAACCCTGCTTCAAATGTTCGTCATTCATCTGCTCCGCCAGAACTGGCGTGATGCCGATGGTTATGTGAGCGGGCAATCCTTCGTCCCAGAGCTCGGCAACCATATTGAGCAGCGGGATGTACGTCTCCGCCATGCACTCATAGAAACTCTCTTCCCCGAATGGCCACATGCCCGCTTTGCGGTAGAAGGGAAGATGGCTATGAAGCATTAAGACGAAAGAACCAACAGTCACTTTTTGACGACCCGCACTTTAACTTGAGTCTGAGTTTTTGGGCTATAGTAGTTTCGGTATCACAGCCGCCGTTTACTAACAGCGAAATATGGCTGCACTCAACAGTACTGCCAGGCTCTACGTGATCACAGAACGTTGAGGAATATATCAATTGGAGATTGCTTTGCCTATATGGGCAAGCGAAAACCGTAACTATTCTTCAGGACGGCATTTCCAGCCGCGAAAGCAAGATGTCAGACATGTCAGAGCAAGATAAGGCACAACAGAACAATCCGACCGCCGAATCGGACGAGGTTGCCAAGGACGGCGTCTCCGCGGATGCGGGCGCCGACTCTGCAGGCGCACGCAAAGAAAAGGTCGCTAAAAAGAAGGAAGAAAACCGGGTCATCAGACTACTTGAAAAGAACCCGCTTGGAATGACCCTGCCTGAGATGGCAGGCGGTCCACGTCAGTTGAAGAAAATCAAACTGTTGCGTCCGATGCTGGCTGAAGCGATTCGCGCGGGACAAGTGATGCCAATCAGCCAGCGGGCTGGCAATACTGTCTATCGCCTGGTCAAGTACATGCGGACTCGAAGCATCTAGTTCTGCGTCTGCTTCTCCGGCACCAGGAAAGGATTTATATGTTGCAGCAATCGCTGCACATCACCGCGGATGAGCACAGCCTTATGTCGCGACGTGTGTCCGCGTACAACCTCCACCTGTGATTTGCTGACCTGAAAGCACCGAGACAGAAATGCGCACAATTCTTCATTGGCGGCGCCGTCTTGTGGCTTGGCGGCGATGCGCACCAGCAGTTCGTCGCCACGCACCCCGCCCAGCGCCGACCGGGCAGCACCAGGCTGCGCATGAACCTTGAGCGAGATTCCCTCTGTGAGTTGCTTCACAACCGCATCTGCTGGCACTGTTAGAATAGACCCCGGAGAAAGACTATGAGGAAAACGTCGTGACTGTCAGAATCGGAAGCATCGAAGTGGGCGCCCGCCAGCCGATGCTCATTATTGCAGGACCCTGCGTCATCGAGTCGTGGGAGACGATTTATAACACCGCTCGCGCACTTAAAGATCTTTCTGTCGAGCTGGGCTTTTCCTATGTATTCAAAGCATCGTTCGACAAAGCCAACCGCACATCTTTCGACAGCTTTCGCGGTCCCGGACTGCAGAAGGGGCTGGAGATGTTGCAAGACATCAAGAAACAGCTGAATCTGCCTGTATTGAGTGACATTCACGAAGAGTCGCAGTGCGCCGCCGCCGGCGAGGTCCTCGATATCCTGCAGATTCCCGCGCTTTCTCTGCCGGCAGACCGATCTGGTGGTGGCGGCAGCCAAAACAGGCAAAGCCGTCAACATAAAGAAGGTCAGTTTGTGGCTCCGCTGGACATTTTGCACAGCGTCCGCAAAGTCACGGAATCAGGCAATCCCAACGTGCTGGTTACCGAGCGCGGCACCACATTTGGTTACAATAATCTGGTCGTTGACTTCAGATCCATACCAATGATCCAGTCAGCCGGTTATCCATTGATCTTCGACGCCACACACAGCGTCCAGTTGCCCAGTGCCGCCGGCGGCGTCTACAGCGGTCAGCGCCAGTACATTCCCGAACTGTCGAAAGCAGCGGTCGCTGCCGGCTGCCAGGGACTGTTCATGGAAGTGCATCCCAATCCGGACGAAGCAAAAAGTGATGCGGCCACACAGATTCCTCTGTCGCATGCTCGCGATCTTCTCACCCAGTTGTTGAAGATTCACCGGCTGGTGCAAGAGTTTCCCGCCATCAACTTGCCGGAGAAAGGAAAGTGCGGACAGCCGGTCCTCGCACAGTAAGCACTAAGTTTCTAATTTCGCTCGCCCTCATCTCGTTTAACGCGGCCGGCGGCTCTGCTTTGGCGCAACCAACCGCTGCCGGCGAATCAGCCCGTTCACCCAGCGCCGTTTCGGAAGATCTGACCCTGGAAGATCTTTTGGCTAAGGTCTTTCTGGCTTATGGTGGCAAGGAATCCCTGGATAAACTCGACAAGCAGCACACATTTGTCGGGCAGCAGGTCACCCTGAATGAAGCAGACGGGCAGCCCGTAGAGAGCAGTAAGTCGCCGTTTCGCCAGGTGCGGCGCGGCTCCAGTCTGCGCATCGATGTAGAGACCAACGGCGAACCGAGCGCCACCGTATATGATGGCGTTTCCGGCTGGAAGGCATCGGGCAAAATCGTCTCGGAACTGTCACCGGAAATGACGCGCATTCTGGCCAAACAGCGCAGTCGAGAGCCCTGGGTCTTCTCGCATGCCGAAGATCCGCTCTTCAAGTTCAAGCTGGCCGGTCGCACTACCTATCGAGCCACGCCGGTCTGGGGAGTAGAAGTGGACGACGGCAGCGTCACCACCACCTTTTATATAGATCAGCGCAATTTCCAGATCATCGGTTCATCCTATACGACGCCCGATCCGGAGACCAAGGCGCCCGTCAAAGTGGCTACCGACTTCCAGGAGTACCGCCCGTCCGCCGGCACCCTGGTGCCCTTCAGACAAGTGCAGTATGTCAACGACAAACCGGTTTTCGAAATTGCCTTCTCCAGCGTCGACGCGACTAAAGAGCCTGACGAATCCGTGTTTCGTCGCCCCGATCGCCCGGATGAGATTGTTCTGGAAAAATCAGTGACCATGCCGTTTTCTTATTCGCACAAAGCGGTACTGATCCCGGTGCGCATCAATCACGGCGACAACCTGGACTTCTTGCTGGACACCGGTGCCAGCCAGACAATCATCGATCGGCGAGTGGCCGCCGAATACCTTCTCGATCGCCAGGGCAACTATTCGATCGGCACCGCTAATGGTGCCGTTGTAACAGAGAAGAGCGTGATCAAAAAACTGGAGATCGGTCAGGTTTCTCTCAATGACGTGCAAATTCTCATGCTCGACCTGACACCGCAGTCCCGACAATTAGGCCAGCGGGTCGCGGGAATCATCGGCAGCAACGTTCTCAGTCTTTTCGCCGTCGAAATCAACTATCCCAAATCGACTCTAACGCTGCACGATGCCTCCAGCTACAAGCCGCCGACCGGCAGCATCACCGTCCCGTTCTCACAGAAACAAGGCCCGGTGGTGCACGCGACGCTGGGGACCAACAATCAATTAGATCTGCTCGTCGACACCGGGGCGCCGCATTCAACAATCTACCCAGCAAGTTCGCCAAGCGTTTCGCCGCCATGCAAACTCCGCACACCATTGAGGAACGGGATTGGACGGACGCCCGTCAAACTGGGAACGGTAGTCGTGGACACAGTCAAGCTGGGATCGCAAATTGTCCGCAAGGTGCCTTTTACGTTCTCCGTCGATCAAGATGGCGAGCGCACCGAGCGACGCGGTTTCTTTCAATCTGCGGATCTGGGAATCCTCGGCAATCCTTTTTGGCAGAACTTTGTGGTCACTCTCGATTACAAATTTCAGCGTCTGGTGTTGCGCTCCAGTCAGGCTTTCACAGCCAGCCAGGAGATCGATCAGTGGATCGGACAGGCCGACGAAAAACTGGTGATTCACAGGGATTTGCGCACATCGGAGGCGCTGTATCAAAAAGCTCTGATGCGAGCGGAAACCATCGGCGATGCCAAACTGCAGGCGCGTGTCTGGGGACGCCTCGGCAACGTGCGCCGCATCATGGCTAAAGATCTCAATCGGCCTGAACAAGCACACGTCGCGTACGAATATTTCTCCAAGGCGCAATCGCTCGCGCACAAGCTGGGCGATCGCGAAGGCGAGGGACGTATCCTGGGCGACTGGAGTTTGCTCTATATGGATAACAACCAGCTGCCGGCGGCTCGCCAGGCCCTGGATGGAGCCATTTTGTTCGCTCCACAAGACCCACAGAGCAATGTCAACTTCGCCGTGTACCTGTACAAGATGCGCGCCTACGCAGATATGAATCGCTACATAGACCGGGCGCTGTTCCTCGATCCATCAAACTGGCAAGCACTCTGGTACAAGGTGAAGCTGGCCGAGATGTTCAACGACCAGCTGCAGCTGAAGACCGCGCTCAAAGAGATTTTGCGTTTCTACCCCTGGTCATCCGTCGCCAAGGAGAAGATGACGCAACTGGCACAGCCGCTGCCGCCCGGTGCGCCGGGCGCGGGCGGAACGCCTCCGCCGGGTGGTGCCGGCATGCAAACTAACACTTCGCCTCCAGGGGTGGTGCCCTGATTCAGCCGACCCTTCTTAAGGATGGTCAGGCTCTGCTCCAGCGGTGGCACCATGGGCGGGCGTGTTCGGCTCAGACTCAGTACTCTTGCCTACACCCTTGCCGGCACGTTCGCGGACAGCGCCGGACAGCTTGGTGAATTTCTGTCCGAAGTAGTATTTGCGCATTTCTTTGTACGCTTCATCGTAGCTGTAGTTGTCCTCTGTGACGCGCCAGATACCGATCATGCAGCCGGTGCGGTCCGAACCATGCGCGCAATGCACGAGCACGGCGCCCTTGTTTTTGTCGCGGGCTTCACGAATTGCCTTCATCATGGTCTCCACCTGCTTTTTCGTTGGCGGTTCGGCGCTCATCGGCAGGTTGATGTATGTAATTCCCAGCTGTTTTTGCCCCAGGCTTTTCCGCATCAGTCCATTTTCTTGGCGGCGCGCCAGGTCGACAATCGTGTTGATGTGGTATTTATCGTCAGGCTGTCTTCAATCCAGCCTCGGTCGGCTCACCGCTACGGTAAAGGAAGGGGTGCACTTCATGGAAGTTCGGCAGGTCTTCGATTTTGGCCAGCACTCGCCCGGAGCTGGAGCGCAAGACCGGCTTCTCGGCGGTCTCAGCCATGGCGGGCAACAGCGTCAAAGAAGCGCTCAGGGCAAGAAACGTGGCGGCCGTTCGCGGCTGAAATCTTTGCATACGGGCACTGTAGAGGAACCTCCGGTTTACCTGGGCGTCGACCTGATTAGTCTCAGTCGCACATTATAAGGAATG
>JBGASG010000006.1:0-332101 GCA_044229845.1 Obscuribacteraceae bacterium (SeqCode)
AGGAAGTTTCTGGCGCTCGCAGTCGAATGCGAGGAACGCAGCGACCTCCCGCAGGCGGCAGATTACTTGCAACTGGCAATCTCGCAGGCGGAGCTGACGCGAGATGAAGACTTCGTCCAGGTCGTGGGCTACCGACTCTCCGCCTTTTTTCGCCGTCTGGGCGAAAACGAGCAAGCCGCTCATGTCGAGGAGAAAGCCAACCTCATCCTTTCGTCTGAGAAAAGGCCCGCCCGCATAATTCAGTTGGAGATGGCCCGCAACACGATTGAGTCGCTGAAAAGACGCGGCGAAATCGCCGACGAGACCGATGCGCTGGACAAAATCAGGAGTAAAGCCTGGCTGATCAGTCATGGATGCGCGCCGATTGCCGATCTGTTAATGAGCGAAACCGGCAAGCAGGCGGTGCAAGCAGTTTTTCAAGAAACGGGCACATACACGCAATTGACTTCGAACTGAGAACGTCCCCGTACGTCCTTGCAACGGCACTACCAGCAGTATCAGTATGTAAGCCGACGCATGTGATGTGGCGGTGACAGCCTCGTCAAGAGCAGGAACATCTATACTCAGCCGCGGTCCTCTAGATCGAACCCTTTTCCGGAAATGAACCGTGAAACTTTGTAAGTCCTGCCTTTTTCGCGCGCCAGACGAGCGCGCCATCTGCCTCACATGCGGCGCCACAAGCTTCGAAAAGATTGATGTCGCCGGTTATGTGCAGAGAACCTCATCCAGCGAATTCAAAGCATTCGTTGTTACGACGATAGAACACGCGCGCCGGTCTGCAGTCTATAGCATTTCCATCATCAGAAGTGCGCTGCACACCTTCCAGGGGCAGTCGCATCGGCGCTCTACCAATGCTATTCGCAGTAGGAATGAATCGGCGGTGCGCCAAACATCCTCGGTGCCTGTTCTCTTGCGCGATTTGAAGTAAACAGAAAAGCGACATCCAGCATCTTATCGGGACGCTGGATGTCCGAAATCCGTCAGGCGCTCTTACGAGCGTCCATCTGTTCCAACAGATTGTCGCAAGCTACCGTTGCTTTTTCAGCCAGGTTCAAGCCTACTTCTTTGAGTTCGTCGCCCTTCTCGCTCACCTTCTCTTTGATCTGGGCTCGCAAGTCAGACCCTTTCATCGGTGCGAACAATGCGCCAATGGCTGCACCCAAGCCCGTACCGAGACCGATACCGACTGTTGCGCCGACGCCGGCTCCAAATATAAACGCCATTTGCACGGCCTTCATGTTCAAGCCCAATACCTTTTTGAGAAACATAATTCACCTCGTTCTAGTGGCACCAATTGTGGTGACTCACCTCGTCCATTGCTGAGGTTGTTACCCTCGTGCTACAGGTGACGAGTATCGACCGGTTTGCGTTCCAGAATCCCGTCGGACGCGGCCGAATGGGGCATTCTCTGCTGTGACACTTTCTCAGCAACACTTCGTCTGCCCCTCTATTCAAAGGTTCAAAAATCTACGGCTGAGCTGAGGCTCGGCCCACTTATGGGGAGCACACCGTGAGCCTACAAACATTCGCATTGCAGTTCGCATTTCTATTTGCACCACTGATTCATCATCAAATGATTGAAGTAGAGCCAGGACTCTATAGAGGAACGGATCCCAAAATGAAGGATCTTCCAAAGTTGCAACAGCAAGGAATTAAGACCATCGTCTCCTTCCGCACCAATGATCAACCCAAGAAGTCACTACGGGCGTCGCAACTGGGAATGAAGTGGGTCAACATCCCGACAGGCGTATTTCTCAATCCGACGGATCAAGACTTTGATGACTTTCGAGCAGTAATCAACAATCCAAAAAATCAGCCCTGCCTGATGACCTGCGAGGTCAACATGGATCGCACCATGGTATATCTCGCTGCACACCAGATGGTGGATAAGGGATGGAGCGCCGAGCAAATCGACCGCGAGTTCAAAGAAGCGCACCAGAAGACCTGGTGGCCGCCGTTCCGCAAATACAGAGAAACGGTGGCAAACTACGCTGCGAAGCGTCGTGCTTCTAATTCTATTGCCGCCGGCACCGACTCACCGAACAACTAGTTAGAACGCGGCATATATAAAAGGTTTCGACGGCAGCGACAGCCGGTACAGAATGTAGTGCGCGAACACGTCGACGGCCAGTCCCATCACCAGTGAAAGCACGGTCGCGGTGACGCGCATGCCGGGTCGCGAACCGCCGGTTTTTATCGCCCGCACGACCATCGACGGATGCTCTTCGCGCTCATAGTTCAGCGTCTGTCCGGTTGTTTAGTCTCTGTTTAGCCTACCGAGAACAAGAGTTTCGTCATATGCAACGCTTCGTGCACCGGATAGAAGAACAGCAGCCAACCCAGTCCAACGAAGACCATAGTGACCGCCCAGCCCAGCATGGGGGCGCGATCGAACACCACGCCGATACCGGCGCCGACAGGACCAAGTGCCTTGCGATATGAGTTTTGAACGGCCAGACCGACCCCGTGATATAGACCCCAGACAATGAAATTCCAGGCTGCGCCATGCCAGAGTCCGCACAGTGCAAAGGCGAAGAGTCCGTTGAACACACGGCGGGCGGTGCCCAGTCTGTTGCCGCCGAGTGGAATGTATACATAGTCCCGAATCCAGCTCGACAACGAGATGTGCCAGCGCTGCCAGAAGTCTTGAATGCTGGTGGCAACGTACGGCCAGTTGAAGTTTTTCGGCAGCTGAATGCCCATCATGCGCGAGAAACCGATAGCCATGTCGCTGTAGCCGCTGAAATCCATATAGATACGGAAGGCGATGGCAATCAACACAGCCCATCGCCATTCGATAGGCAGAGCAGCGAATGTCGGTCCCTTGTGATCGATGAACGCCGTCAGGTTATCCGCGATAACAGCCTTTTTGAAAAAACCGACTGCGACCAGAAGCAATCCCTCTGAGACATCGCGCAGATTGACTTTCGCAAGCCCAGTCTCGAGGGCGGGAAGAAACTGCGAATAGCGCTTAATGGGACCCGCCACCAGCGACGGGAAGTAGAACGTGAACTGAGCGAAGTGAGTGATCTTCTTGATCGGTTCGCCTCCCTTCATTACTTCAAACAGGTAGTGCACGAATTCGAAGGTGAAGAAACTGATCGCCAGTGGCGGCAGTTCGGGCAGGAAGTGTTTAGCCGTGGTGGCAGCGTGTTCACCTAGAGTCGGCCAGAAGTGAGAAATCACCTCGTTGCAGAAGAAGTGCGTGTATTTGTACATGCACAACGACAACACGCACAGGAATATTCCGAATTTGCACCAGTTCTTGTTCTGGCTTTTACCAATGAAGTATGTCACTAGACCGAGCGCGATAATCGGCGCCACGCCGGCTGGTCCAGCGAAGTTAGCGTGGAAGATAAAGCAAAAGGCCAGCAGCAGCGCGAAGCGATAGCGCGGCGCCTTGACTGCCCAGTAGAGGGGCAAGAACACAAACGCTGCAACCAGAAACCAGTAAGTCGAAAAAATCATCAGTGGATATCAGAATTGGAAGTAGATGAACGGTTGTTGGTCTACGGGCAAGAACGTCACCACAAGGATGATGCCGACGAAGCAGAGGACAGCCTGCGCAGGAGCGTTCAGCTTGATGTGAACCTTACCCTGCGCAAGCACGATGATTGCGGTGCCGACCAGAAGCCCGGCGATCATGGCCAGGGTAATCGGAACCACGACCGGAAGGTTTTGATTCAGCACGAGCAGATGTCCGCCCACTTCGCTCTTGGTGAACAGCGGGCGCAAGAAAACCATCTTCTTGACGATATTGAATGCGGTGCTCATGTCCTGCACGCGGAAGAATACCCAGCCGATGCAGACCGCCTGGAATGTGAGAAACGTGCAGAGCACTTTGCCCACGTAGCTATCAACGGCAGTTTTGAGCCACTTCGTTGCTTCTTTGACCGCACGAAACTCACGGTGCACAACCAGCAGCAATCCGTGATAAATGCCCCAGACGACGAAGTTCCACGAAGCACCATGCCAGAGACCACCGAGAGTCATGGTGAGCAGCAGGTTGCGATTGACGTTCCAGCGACCGCCGCGCGAGCCGCCCAGCGGAATAAACAAATAATCGCGCAGCCATGTCGACAACGAGATGTGCCAGCGGTGCCAGAATTCCGAAATGTTGTTGGCGATGTACGGCAGGTTGAAGTTGAGCGGGATGTGATAACCAAACAGCATCGCCGAACCGCGGGCAATGTCGGTGTAGCCGCTGAAGTCGAAGAAAATCTGGAACGCGAATGCGTAGGCATACAGCCACATCTCGATCGCACCGAATGCACCGGGATCATTGAGTCCCATCTGGACGAATGACGCCAGGTTGTCCGCGAGCAGCAGTTTCTTCACCAATCCCATGACGATCAGCGGCATGCCTTCATCGAAGTATTGAAGCTTGAGCTTGCGGTCTTCCAGCATCTGGGCGACGAAGTCTGGATAGCGTTTAATCGGTCCCGCTATCTGTGTGGGGAAGAAGGCGGCGAAGAGAGCGAATAGCGTGAAGGAACGGACCAGTTCGCCGCCGCGATAAACCTCGAACAAGTAATGAATGAATTCGAAAACGAAGAACGAAATGCCGAGCGGCAAAATGATATTGACCGCCCAATCCGGCGCGTGCCCGGTAGTGATACCAATCATGGAAGCGATGGACGCCAGTGCGAAGTTGGCGTATTTGAAGGTGCCCAGAACCGCCAGGTTGACCGCAACACCAGTGCCGAAGAGCAGTTTCTTGTGTTTTTCGCTGCGCTGGATGTACGGCGCAAACATGTAGTTGAACACCGTCAGCGGTATCAACAGCAAAAGGAAGACAGCCATCCAGCTGGCATAGAAGAGATAACTCGCCACCAGCAGCATGGGAAGACGCGCCGATTTTGGCAGCAGCCAGAAAAGGGCTACCACCAGCGGCAGAAAACACGCGTACTGAATCGTCGTGAACAGCATGGGCGCCTGATGCTAAGTAGAAGGAGAGTGTAGTTGAAACAATGACAACCAGACCTTAGTGACTACTAACTGACCCAGCGCCGCCATATGACGACATCCGGTTAAGCCTCTGCTCCGCCGATATCTTGACGACATTCGAGCACGGGATATACAATGCCTTCAGTAATTGAAGGCGATGCAGGCATTATATGAAGCAGCTGACTATACGAGGAGTTTCGAGCGATCTGGCGCAGGCGATTGATGGCGAGCGGCGCAGGCGGGGCGTTTCGCTCAATCAGACGCTGTTGGATGTGCTGAGCCAGGCGTTAAATGTCTCGACTGGCAAATCTGCCGGGAATGGACTCAAAGATCTCGCCGGCACGTGGAGCGCAGAAGAGCTGCTCGATTTTGAAAACAACACCCGCACTTTCGAGCAGATAGATGAGGAGCTCTGGAGCTAATGCGACTTTGCCTCGACACCTCGGCCTATAGCCAGTTCAAGAAGGGTGAGCCGGAGGCAGTAAAAATCATCGATGAAGCAACCGAGGTCTGCGTGCCAGTCACGGTGCTGGGCGAACTGCGAGCCGGCTTCCGCTGCGGATCTCGCTACGACAAGAATGAGGAAGAGCTGGTTAAGTTTCTTGAGCACAGCGCGGTTCGGATTCTAGACCTGTGCGAACCCGCCTCCCGGCACTACGCGAATATATACGAGCAGTTGCGGCGTAACGGAACGCCGGTGCCGACCAACGACATGTGGATAGCCGCGGCAGCATTGCACGACGGTGCAACGATTCTCACTTTCGATCCGCACTTCGAATTGATTCGCGGAGTGGGAGTGATATTGCTCAAGTCTTATTAGTGACCACTCAGGTGTCATAGACCGACATTGTCAATAATCGCCATGATCACGACGGGGGCCACGTTTGCAAAAGCCCAAATGGCGCCACATCGCAGCGCGAGCAGCGGGAAGCACATTCCTGCTGACTTTGCTTTTGCTGGTTTCCTTCGACGTTTTTTTGAATTACGTAAAGCCGTTGCGTTACGCGAACCACACCGGCTTCACCACGATCAGACAGAACCATCTCGTTTCTAAACTTCCACCAATCATGGAGTCGTCGGAAGACAGAGACGTTTTATTAACTGGTTCTTCAACAATGCTGGTACCGGCAGTGCGCTGCGACGATGAATTTCACGGTCGCCGCACTAGATTCGATCCCTGGTACAAACGCAACTTTTTAAATGAATACTACAGCGCGGATTACCTGGAGAAACTGTTATCCGATGCCGCCCACCGCCCGGTGAGCGTGTGGAACGCATCGGTGTCGGCCAGTTTGATGTCCGATCAATATCTGATCGTGCGCAAATATTTGTCGACCGGTCGCCGCCCGAAAGTAGTGATCATTTCGCTGGCACCGCGTGAGTTTCTCGACAACGATCGCAAGAATGTGGAGAAGACGGCGACCTATTCCTTATTAGCCGATTTCACATCGCTGCCGGAGCTGGTTCGCGAAACCAAAGATCCCTGGCGGCTAGCCGATGCTTTCCTTGGTGTTGGCTGGAGTTACTACAAAGCGCGCGGCGACTACAGAAGTTTCTTCGACTCGGTAATTTCAAAGACCACCGGACATCCGATCAATAATTTCCAGGCTCAAATCGTCCTCAATGGCGGAAAGCTTTTTGATGACGCACCGAAGGTGGTGCTGAATCCGGAGGATGTCGATTACGGAGTTCTCGATCAAGTAAAACCAGACTACGAGCCCAAACCAAACACCCTCAAAGACATCGGCAGTTACCAGCGCATGTATCTGCCCATAAATCAGGAGCAGTTCAAAACCCAGACCGAGTATTTGAACAAGCTGCTGACTTTGTTGAATCAGGAAAAAATTGCCACGGTCGTGGTCGACATTCCGTTGGTCCCCGAGAATTACGCATTGCTGCCGAAAGAGGTGCTGGCGCAATATCGACAGATGCTGGGAGATCAGTGCGCCGCACACAACGTGCCGTTGATTGCCCCGGGACGCTCCGACGGCAATCAGGGTATCAATGAAACCGCCATTCCAGCACTAGCGCGCACCTATGAAAGAAACGATTACGAAGACACCGTGCACATGAATGCCAGTGGCGGCAAGAAACTCTTCCAGTCCATCGCCGACACCATTTCTGGTGAGCCGCAATTGAGATCATCGCTAAGTCAGCAAGCTCGATCTGTTGCATCAACGAACCACAGCCTGTAAGCTCCATTGAGTTTCGACTTACTGCGGCTTAGCAGCGCGGGCATAAGCAGAGATAGCAGTCCGAATTGATGCCAATTCCGGAGTAACTGGTGCACTTTCGAGGGTTTTGAGAGCCTTTTCGAACTCGGCACCAGCGGCGCCAAATTGCTTTTCGCGAACAAGTGTATTCCCTAGCTTGCACCGCGTCCATGCAAGCTGGCGCACATTAACAGGCGCCGCGCGAGCAAGCATCTCGGACTCTGCTCGGAACGCCGCTTCTGCAGTTTGATAATCCGAACTCTCAAACGCTGACTGCCCCAGCTGGTCGAGAGTAAATCCCAGTTGCGCCGAGTCCGGACTAGACAGGCTCTTCGCCGCTGCCACGGCTTGAGCATAGCAGCCCTTAGCTTTTTGGAATTGACCTTTTTTGAAATAGCAGTCGCCCATAAATCGGAGGAGATCCTCGGGCTTATCCTTCCCCGTAGATTCTAGTCCGGTGCTTGCCTGTTCAAGATATTTCAGAGCCAGATCGACGTCAACGTGGACAAGAAATTCAGCACCAGTCAGTTGAAATATAGCAATCTTCCCAGGCAAATGCTGTGTGGTTGCAACCGCGAGATCAAAGAATCTGACTGATTCAGCTTTATCTCCAGCCTGAAGGCTCAGTCGCCCCAACCCAAATAGGGTGCTTGCTCTAACTTGATCAGTCCCGACAGACGCCACTTTCATCAGAAATGGTTTGCCGCGCTGCGCCTCTTTCCTCGCAGAGAACGCGAAAGCGAATTGGTTGGCCATTTGCAGCGCCGGCAATGGCTCCATCTCGGCATATTCACCGAGCGCTTCCAAGACAGTCTGGTCCATGGCACTGCTCAATTTCCCGTGCTGGAGGAGCGTCAAACCCTGTTCTAAGACTTTCAAGTATGCAAGACGCGCCTCGTCGCGAAGCTGTTGCGCGCCGAAGCTGCGCGCTAACCCAGCATTCGCCGCCATTACACCAGCGTCATCATTGGCCGCCAACGCAAGCTGCTGCGTCTCCTGGTACAAAGGAACAGCCGCCTTGAAATCATCTTTCTTTTCATAGTAGTTAGCCAACGCCAACGAAGCTCGCGACTTCTCAGCCGCGGACCCAGCGAAGCGGTATCTCGCCTGCGCATTCAGGAGATCCCAATTTGTCCATGCACCAAAGGCGACACCGATCAGCACAGTTGATATAGCACTCACGGCGATCACGGTAGCGCGGTCGCCCAAGCAAAGTCCCCACGCGCCTTTGTTTTTTGGCACTTTGATTTGCACGTTGGGATCCTTAGCGAACCGCTCCAGATCCACTTTGACAGCGTCAAAAGATCCGTAGCGCTGATTACGGTTCTTCGTCATAGCCTTGAAGCATATGGACTCGAGCGCTAAGGGCAAATTTTGCTTTCTAGCAAACGGTGCCGGCTGCGATGAGACATGGTTGTGCATTATTGCCACAGGATCTTCGAGGTTATAGGGGACTTGCCCGGTCAGAACCTCATACATCAAGCAGCCAAATGAGTAGATATCAGATCGTCCATCAAGTTCTTCGCCACGACACTGCTCCGGACTCATATAGCGAGGATCCCCTACGACCTCCCCCGTTCGAGTAAGCCGCTGACGATCTGAACCGTCGAGTAGTTTCGCCAATCCAAAGTCCACCACTCTGGGAGAGACATCCGAATTCTCCGAAACAACCATCATTACGTTGTCCGGCTTCAGATCTCGATGCAAGACCCCATTATCGTGGGCATGTTGCATCGCATCGGCGATCTGCACAAAATACTGCAACGCTTCGCCTGGCTGAATTGCTTTTCGCTCAAACACGAGCTGCCCGAGCGACACGCCCTGCACATACTCCATGGCCAAGTAAACAGATTGCTCAAAGCCGCCAAAGCCGAAAATCGAGAGTATGTTTTCATGCTTGAGCTTCGAGATGATCCTCGCCTCACGCTGAAAGCGCCTGACTGCACCAGCGTCTGCGGTGTAGCGCGGATGCAAAACTTTGATTGCAGCAAGGCGATTCAGATCGAGATGCCTCGCCTTGTACACGGTGCCCATGCCACCGGCACCCAGTAACTCGAGGATCTCGTAGCGAGAATCAATGATCACACCGCGAGCTAGTGCAATCGATCCTCCGGTTGCCGGTCTTAGTTGATCATTGTTCATGGCAAGTGTAACGTTCCGCGTCTATGCTTTATTCCCGCCCGCTCAAGCATCCAACCAACGTCCAAATCGCACAGGCAGACGCTGATTCGAACGGCAGCCGTACTCTGAGTGCAACGCAGCAATGCAACAAGGGAGGACTTAACGGTTGAACGACAGTCTGATTTTTGATAGTGTATTTTCGCTCACCATCTGGCTTGAGTCGATACCAAAATTCTGTTGTCCGTGATTCTCGCCCTGTCATTGGGGTTCAACATTGCGGGCATCGTGTTTCTTTGCTTGTTTGTAGATGCCAAACATGACATCAAGACTCTCAAGCGTGAACGCAAACAGTTGGAATACAACTTGATGGTCTCCGCGCAGGCGGCGCTGGCGGCGCGCGAAGAAGCGTACGCGGCGCAGCATTCACCGGCAGCCTTGAGCGCGGCGACAGCCCAACGTCTTGCAGAACGCGTGGAGCACAGATCATTTGTCAGCCTGTTGGATGGAGTCCCCGACGAAGTGGGACTGCAACTGCCGAAGGCGCAGGCACCGGGCGGATGCACGTTGATCGTCTATTTCCACGGCATGGGTTCCAACTTCATGCAACCATTTGTGATGCCTGCTGATGTCTCGGCATCGACGGCATTCGAAAACGTTGATCCGAATACCTGCATCCTTTCCTGTAATTACCGCAAGGAATCATCATGGGGCAATGATGCTGCGGTCTCCGACATCAATCAGAATATCCGCCACATCATGCAGGAGATGCCTTGCAAAAACATCGTTCTGGCAGGCGGCTCGATGGGCGCTTGCACTGCACTGGGATACGCCGCCCAGGCACCGGCCGACATTCGCGAAAAGCTGGTGGGGATTATGGTATTTCAGGGCTCCGGCGATTTGAGCGCGGTGTACAAACAGACTTCGCTGGAAGCAATCCGCATTTGCATGAAGGAGTCATTTGGTGGCTCGCCCGAAGAAGTCCCCGATGTGTACCTCAAGAAGAGCCTGATTCACAACATCGACAAGTTGCCACCACATCTACGGATCGCGATTGTCTCCACCGATGCCGATCCGATTATTCCGTCAGCATTGCAGTTTGATGTCGCCGACAAGTTACTCGAAAAGCATTTCGCCGTAAAACACATCAGACTGCATGGCGATCACACGCCACCACCGGCGCCTGCGTATGCTGAAGCGTATGCCTTCGTGCAAAACAAGTAGATTTTAAAATAGCTCAGCGGAACAAGCAGTTGCCACGTTCAGTCGTTAGGTGCGTACTACCCTTCAGCAGCATTGGGAGAACACCTATGTTTTCAAACGGCGTTAAGGCGCTGTCGGCCGCCATGCTGATCACGATGATCAGCACCATTCCGGCTCTGGCAGATCCGCACCACGGCTACTATGACAACAATCATCGCTGGCACGATGGCGATTACCACGGCAACGGAAAAGGCTGGGGACACAAGAAATACAAGAAGTACTGGAAGAAACAGACTTGGAACGATGATCGCGCCCTCTATCGCAAAAACTGGGGACGCATGAACTCCGCTCAGCGTGCTCAGTTCGACGCTCAGATGCGCGCTCAGTGGCTTGCCTATCATCACAATCGCTGGAACGGCAACTATTCGTGGAGCAGCTACAACGACCCGGCATTTCTGGATTACGTGCATAACAACAATCCGAGTCTGCTGACCAGCATTCGCTCGATTATCGGATTCTAGCCTAAACGTGGAGCACCAGATTTGGTGCCAAAACGTTCAACGACAAATTAGCAGCGGCGCGCCCGAGAGGGTGCGCCGTTTCTTCCTTCTTGATTTGCACGCTGATTCGCCTTAAGCTTATCTACAGAGGAAGACAATGGACCGAGATCGCGAAGATCAAGACTCTCAGTTGCTCGGGACTACGTTCGCGCCGTCCTACGAGATCATGTCGATTCTGGGCAAGGGTGCATCTTCCGTCGTCTACCGGGCTCGATTCATACCTATGGATCAGCTGGTGGCCATCAAGGTTTTGAATCAAGGGAACTTCGACGAGAAGGCGATGCGCACCCTGAAAAGAGAGATTCGCCACGCCGGTAAACTCAAACATCCTAACGTCGCGGGTCCACTGCGAGTGGAATTTTCCGAGGACGGCACGCCGTTTCTCGTCGCTGAACTGGTGGAAGGCATTTCTTTAAGCGAGCTTCTGGATCAACGCGGCAGACTACACGAAGAAGAGTTTCTCAACTTATTCGATCAGGTGATGAGCGGGTTGGAGCACGCACATTCACACGGTATCGTGCATTGCGATCTAAAACCCAGCAACATCATGGTGCAAATCAAGGATAGAGAAATTGCCGGCGCCAAGATTGTGGACTTCGGCATATCTAAATCGTTGAGCAGCGACACGGTTGCCACCGTCAGCGACGGTTCCAGTTCTAGTGGTGGAGTTTTCGGAACACCGGCATACATGAGCCCCGAGCAATGCCAGGGAAAACGTCCGGACATCAGCTCGGATATATACTCCCTGGGGTGTGTGATGTACGAGTGCATCACAGGGGTCCAAGCCTTCGAAGGCGAGTCTGCGTTCGAGCTAATCACGGCGCACGTGAATGTAGATCCAAAAGAGCCGACAATCGTGGTGCCGGATCTAAAAGTAAGCACCGCCGTGCAGAATGGCATCATGAGTGCTTTGCAAAAAGATCCACGTCAACGCCCGGGCTCTGTAGCAGAATTGCGTGCCGCACTGCAAGGCTTTGGGCCGGTGGTGCGGATGCGCGGCGGCACCAGATCAGCTTTTTTGGCTAAGACAATTGCCGTTCCAGTAATGATCTGCTTCATTCTGGCCACAGGCTGTGTGGGGTATCTCTACTTTCAATCGCCCAACGTGCAATCAAACTTGGGCACTGCCACACCAGATGCTCCGGGTGCGCTGAAATCCACTCTGCCGTCAACTGCCAAAGGACTCTTCATAGCCGGAGATGACGCTCAGCGACTGGATAAACACCAACAAGCAGCAGAGCTCTTTGCTCTCGCAGATACAGCCGCAGCGAAGGAGAAACGAACAGACAAAGACAGCGTGTTGTTTCGAATCAAGATCAAGGAGAACCTGGCGCGAGAACTATTGGTGCTCAAAAAGGTTGGAGAAGCTGGCGATGTCTACGCTGACGCCATAAAGCTGGTGGCACCAGTTAACCAGATCAAACACATTGCACTGCTTATGTCGTTGTCGCAAAATCTTGAGGAACGCGGTGAGCATGCCGCGGCCGTTGCACAGGCTAAGAAAGCGATTGCTATAGCAGAGATGCGTGTTAAGTCTCTTTCTGGAGCTACGGAGATCGAGGGTGGTCACAAGCAGTGCAGCGCGGCGTGGAAAAATCTCGCGCAGATACACGCGTTAGGGAAGGAGTTCAGCGATGCGGAGCGCGCCTGGCAGAACGTATTGACGCACCACAAGCATCAGATCAGCGTCCACAATCGTCTATTGGATCTTCGCGAATGCGCTCAGTTCTACGTCAGCCAGGGACACTTTCCAGATGCCGAAAAGAAAATGCGCGAGTACATGAAACTGGCTGCGACATACGGCAACAATGCTGAAGACTTGAGTGAAGTGGCTTACGGACACGAGGTGTTCGGAGACATTCTCATGGCACGCGACCGTAAGGAGGCTGACCTCGAGTATGTTCGGTCAATCGAGGCTTCCGAGGTGTACGGTAGCTCGGCGTTGCATTACAACCTCGCCACTCGACTCTACAAGCGATACATGAATATGTACGCCATGGGCAAGGTCAAAGAAGGCGATGAACTCTGGCGTGAGTCAGAGAAGGAGTTCGCGTTGATCGCCTACCCGCAGTCGAAGTCAATTCCATTGAATGCCGCAGCGCGAGCAGCCGCCAGGGCGGCCGTGCGCTCCGCTCCCAACTTGCAACAGTAGGGGTAATCTCGCACTTTTGTCTCGCACCAGTTTCGAGTGCAGGACTGGCCATTTCTGCACTCGAAACTCATGTCAAGCATGAATCCGAGTGCGGATTGGTTTCTAACTTCGTCCGACGAACGCCAATACGGTCACGTGTCTCTGTACGGGGCCGAAAGTGAGATAACCGGCCCAGCAGTGGGCCTCCTTCAGCGTTTTTACTCGTCTGGGGAAGTCTGCTGGCCCCCTACGGGGCCGCCTATATAGGTTTGCAGCCAGCGTTGGCAAATTCAGGCTGGGGTAGATTAAAAATAGAAGAAATAGCCGGTTTATTTTGAACTTTTTGAGGGGTTGCGACGTATTAGATACTGGCGCCCTCACCTTTTGACCCCGAGGTCCCTATGAAGTTACTCCCAGCCCTGCTTTCGGCACTGCTTCTGTTGCCGCAAGCTCAAATCTCCCAGGCGCAGAACCTGACGGAGTCGGACCAGCAAATCAGTCATGTACTCAACCGGCTGACTTTCGGCGCTCGCCCCGGAGATGTCGAAAAGGTGCGCAGCATTGGCATTCAGAAGTTTATCGAAGCGCAGCTCAATCCCAGCACTCTGGCAGAATCGCCAGTGGTTACGGAACAGCTGCAGCGTACCGCCGAGTTACGCGGTCCGGCAGCCCAGCTGATCGGGCAGTATCAGGAATTTCGCAAGCAAGCAAAAGCCGCTAAACGCGCCGCCCAGGGCGTTGGCGATAATGCGGCCGGCGGCGGCAAAGGCAAGAAGGCATTGGCGCTCGCCGCCCAGAACCAGGCGGGCACAACCGCTGACGGAATTCAGGAATTTGGCGGCAACGCCAAACGGGCCGCCAAAAAGCGCATGGCGGCGAACGGCGCCAAAAACCCCCGGCAATTCGTCGAAGCCGGCGTGGTCGAAACCAAGCTGGTGCGCGCCGTCGAAAGTCCCCGTCAATTGAATGAGTTGATGGACGACTTCTGGTTCAACCACTTCAACGTTTGCATGAACAAGGGTCTCGATCGCGTTTTGATCGGCGCTTATGAAGAACAGGCGATTCGCCCGTACGCCATGGGCAATTTCCGCGACCTGCTCGGTGCCACCATGCACCATCCGGCGATGATGTTCTATCTGGACAACGCACAAAATACGAAGGCTGGATTTCAGTCCGACAATCCCAAAAACAAGAAGCGCGGCATCAACGAAAACTATGCGCGTGAGCTTCTAGAGTTGCACACGCTGGGAGTGGACGGCGGTTATACACAGAAGGACGTGATGGAACTGGCACGCGTGCTTACCGGCTGGGGCATGCCCGGTCCGCGCGCCCTCACTTCCGGTAACGGCACATGGGCAACATTCGACGAGCGTCGTCACGACTTCGGCGACAAAGTGGTGCTCGGACAAACAATCAAAGGCACTGGTGCACAAGAGATCGAGCAAGTGCTGGACATGCTCGCCAAGCATCCGTCGACAGCACATCACCTCAGCTATCAGCTGGCGCAATACTTCGTAGCGGATGAACCACCGGACAGCCTGGTGCAAAAGCTGACCGAGCGCTATAACCAGACCAACGGCAACATCAAGCTGATGCTGACCACGCTGTTTGCCAGTCCGGAATTCTGGGACACCAAGTATCAAAATAACAAGTTCAAGACACCGTTCCACTACACAGTTTCGGCGTATCGAGCCACCGGCTCGCACGTCGACCAGGCAAAGATCGTCGCCAACTTTTTGAAGTTGCAAGGTCAGCCGGTTTACGCTTGCCTGACACCGGACGGTTATAAAAACACCAAAGCAGCCTGGCTCAACCCTGATGGATTGCTGAAGCGCATGGACTTTGCCACCCGGTTAGCCGGGCAGCAGATCCGCACAAGCGGTGTCAGCTATCAATCAATTGCCGCCACCGTAAACGGTGGCAAGCTCTCAGACAAAACACAGAAGGCCATCGACAGCGCACCCGAGTTTCAGAAAGTTGCCGCTCTAATCGGCAGCCCTGAATTCATGCATTACTGAGGAGAACATCATGAACCGTCGCGATTTCCTTAGAGCCGCCCTCCTCTCACCGCTTGCCATGCCGCTTCTGGCACCCCGCGGCTGGACGTTTTCCAATGGGAAGGAAGATCCCAGTGGGCAAAAGCTGATTGTCGTACTGCTACGCGGTGGCGTCGATGGTTTGAACGTGGTTGCACCTTACGGCGACAACCGCTATCAACAGATTCGACCGACGATCGGCATGTCTCGCAGCTCCGGACTGATTGATCTGGATGGCTACTGGGGCATGCACCCGGCCTTGGCGCCGTTGCAGCCGTTATTCAAAAGTAAGTCGCTGGCGTTTGTGCATGCCTGCGGCTCGCCCGACAAGACTCGCAGTCACTTTGACGCACAAGACTATATGGAGTCAGGCGTACCCGGTCAGAAAGCAGTCAGCACCGGCTGGATGAATCGCATGGTCGGCCAGCTGCCTTCGAAGAACTCGCCGATTCAAGCAATCAGTGTTGGACCCGTGCTGCCGCGCATTTGCTCCGGACCAGCCACGGTTGCCACCATTGCCAAAGGCGCCGGCGGCGGCGGCAAAGGCGCGCGTGGACTGAACAAGCGTGGACTGGTGGCAAGCGCCGATGTACCGAAAGTATTCAGCGACATGTACGGCGGTCGCGGCGACGATCTGGGCAAAGCCTTTGCCGACGGGTCAGCGGCACGCACAAAAGTTGACGGCATCATGCGGCAAGCGGCCGCTGAGGAAGAGCCGATGACACGCGAACAGATGCTGGCCAATCGTGGCGCACTGACACCGAATTCGTCGCCCGATTTCGGCAAGCAGCTATCGACCCTGTTCACTCGCGATCCCTCGATTCAGGTAGCGTTCATCGACTTTGGCGGCTGGGATACTCACGTGCGCGAAGGCGCTGAACAAGGACAACTGGCCAATCACCTCAAACCTCTGGCCAGCGGACTTGCCGACCTGGCGCGCGGGTTGGGTCCTGTATACAACAACACCACCATTGTGGTCATGTCCGAATTTGGACGCACCGCCAAGGAAAACGGCAACGGCGGCACCGACCATGGTCACGGCAACGCGCTCTGGCTGATGGGTGGTGGCATAAGTGGTGGCAAGGTCTATGGACGCTTCGGCGGACTGGCCGACAATCAGTTGAACGAAGCTCGCGATTTGCCGACCAGCACCGACTTCCGCGCCGTGCTATCGGAAGTGCTGGGCGATCGCCTCGGACTGTCGAAGAAACAACTGGCGGTCATCTTCCCAGGCTTCCAGTCGACCGGCAATCCTTTTGTGCAAGTCTAAGTAAGTACGGAGCATTCATCCCATGAGAAACGCGAAGCACCTCCTCTCCCTGGCTATTGCCGCTTTGATCGCGGCGCCGCTTGCACCGGCGACGGCACTGGCAGACAACGACTATGCACCGACTCTTTCCCCGACGTCCGAACCGGCGCCGCCGCCGGTGGATGTTACCGGTGCCGGCGGGAATCCCATGATGCAAGGACGCGGTGCGATGCGCGGCGGTGGACAGGGGGGGTTTCAGGGCGGCGGTCGGCGAATGAAAGGCGGCGGCGGCAAACGCGGTGGTGCCGGCAGACAGCGCATGATGGCGCGCTTCGACACGAACGGCGACGGCGTTCTTGATGACAACGAGAAACAGGCGCTCAGACAATTCCGCGCCGCGCACGGTAAAGGCAAAGGCGGCGGCGGCGGTGGTGCTGGCGGTGCGAACAGCAATGCGCCCACGGTCGGCAATCACTACAATGGCTTCCCGGGCACGTCCGCCGGAATCACAAATGGACTGGGCGGTGCGGCAGGCGGCGCCGCTGGCGGACCGAATCTCGCCCGAGGCGGCGGTGGCGGAGGTGGTGCCGGCGGCATGAACAAAGAAGCCCGCCGACAAAAATTGATCCAACGGTTTGATACCAATGGTGATGGCAAGCTGGACGGCAACGAGCAAGCCGCCGCTGATGCGTTTCGTGCCCAGCGCCGCCAACAGAAAATGATGAAAATGCAGCAAGGCGCAGCCGGCGCGGGCGTGACGCCCTGAGCGAGCAGCCTGTGCGCCGAAGGTCCTATTAGAATCCAGCAGCTTTTGATATCCTTATTGAGGCATATCCTCCGGCAGAGGCGCTGGTTGGCAATTGATTAACGGAATCAAAGCTCAGTTCCCTCAAGGTCTTTTCAGACCTCCGGCCACTGCCGACGAAATTCTCTGGGCAGAGCGCCAGCTCAAGCTCCATCTGCCGGAGCCGCTGCGCAAGATGTATCTGGCTTTCGATGGCTTCCGGGACGCTACCTCCGGCTCGGCCTATCTGCTGCCCCTGACTGTCGATGAGGGCGCCGGGTCGCTGGTCGCCACCAACATCTTCTTTCGTGACAACTATTCAGCCATCTATCCGCACCTGAATCTGAAACGCTTCATCTTCTTCGGTATGTCCGGTGGGGACAAATATTTCGGTATCAATCTCGACAATCCTTCCGAGATCATCGCCTACGACCTGGAAGTAGGAACCAAATATGAAGTGATCGGCTCCGATATCCTGCAAGTCTACGCAACAGATCAGAAGCAGTATATTCACTGACCGAAGCCCAGTTGTCTCTGACACTACCAGTGGTGCCGAGGCTCAAGCGATATCGATCGAGTTCCACCTCCAAGCGGTATCGGATATCGTTGATATTGCTGATTGCCTGACTCTGGATAAAATGACAAAATGCCATATGTCCAAAGTTCCTAATGCGGCGAAGCAGACGATTGTCTGCGCATCCGCCTCTTGAGGTCCAGGGCTTGTCAGCAGCAAAAGCAATTTTGGTCGTAGACAATGACGCGACGTTCCGTCAGTCGATGGTCGGACTGCTTGGCATGACCGGCTTCGACATCCTGGAAGCGAGCTCCACCGTTGAAGCCGTGGAGTTACTTTCACGCGCAGACCTGGTTCTTTGCATCGTCGATTTTAAGCTTCCTGATGCCAGCGGCATCTCTTGCATCAGTCAAATCCGAGAGTCCGGTCACAAGACGCCAATCGTTTTCACCAGCGTGTCGGCGTGCGACCCGGATACTTTCGGGTATCTCCGCAATATCTTGAATGTTTCGCTGGTCCTGCAAAAACCAGTCGATCCGACTTTATTCCTGGATCAAATCGAAGGGCTTTTACCGGCCGAGCGCCCCCTTCCACGCGCACCATCAGCGGTGCCTGCATCGGCGGCGGCCGTGCAGCAAGGCTACTTCGTGTCGTCTCGGTCTACGCCTACTCCGGATCCCGCACCGCAACCGGTTGTCATCGAAGCCAGTGTCGATGCGGAAAAACTGCAAGAGCAGCTGATTCAACTTGCGGCACAGAAGAAAGCACAGGCGGATCAATATCTGAAGACAGTGCAGTCCGATGTCGCTAACAACTTGCCGGCACACTGGGAAAACCTCTCCAAGGCGTTGCACGGCTTGCAGAGCGACAGTGCCAATGCAGAAAAACGCGAACGCGTGGCGTTCATTGCTCACTCAATGAAAACTGTCGCCACGACGCTTGGACACCTGGCACTCAGTAACTGTGCGGCCAAGATCGAGGGACACGTCGAATTGCTCGATCCAAACGACCCGCCCGCCCACAGTTTGCTATGGCTGGAGATCTTCCGTTCTCTAAGCGACGGCGAAGAAGAGTTGCGCATCATATCGGCCGCACTGGCTGCGGCGATGCCGGGACGCCGTGTTCCAGTCGGTCGCATTCTGGTATACGGCAATCAAGACTCACTACCGCCGCCCAGCGAAACACCATCGGCGGTGGATGCCCGCTTCATCTTCGCTGATACGCCGTTGCAAGCGGCTATCGAAGCAGCATCCAGCCGCTTCGACGCTGCAATCCTCGATGTCACTGCCGCCGGCGGGCAGGACGAAGCGATCGGTCTGACGAAAGAACTGCGCATGAGCGGTCTTAACGAGCGGCTGCCGGTCGGATATTTGCTCGAGAAAGACACTCGCATGGAGGCTGCCGACCGCATTTTTGCCGGCGCTTCTCTGACCTTGCCGCTGCCGATCGCCCAGCAACAACTCGACGATTGCCTGATCAAACTGGCAACGGCATTCACAGCCAGTCAGCCGACAGTGCTGGCCGTGGATGACGACAAGGTTTCTACTCTGGTCATCGAACGCGTGCTGACGAACAACTCTATCAAGGCGTCCATACTCAACGACCCGATCAATATTCTCGACACGCTGGAACGATTGCATCCCGACGTCATGCTTCTCGATGTGATGATGCCGGGTCTGAGCGGCTACGACATCTGCCGCATCATGCGAGCCACCGAAAAGTGGGCAAACCTGCCGATTATTTTCCTGACCGCCAAGGACGATCCGCAGTCGCGCAGCATCGCACTGCAGGCCGGCGGCAACGACTTTTTGACGAAACCAATCATTCCCGACGATTTGCTCAGTCGCGTCAACATGCAATTGAAACGCTCGAAGGAAAACAAAGACAAGCAGGCAGCAGAAGAAGAAGCGGCAAGTTTGCTGCGCGAAAAGGCCTTTATGTCCAAGGTCTCCGAGTTGCTGGTCCATTGCGGACGCTCAAACCAGGAGATGACTCTCTGCTTGATTCGCATCGATAAGAGCACCGACCACGGAATGTTTTCGCAGATCAACGTCTTCTCCACCGTGGGCAAAATGCTGCATGCCCGTTTCCCATCCGAGGCGCTGCGCGGCGTCTGGCCCGGAGGTTTCTCACTGGCACTGTGCAACGAAAACTGGCGCGCGGTCGCGACCGCCATGGAACGTTGGTGCCGCGAAGTGGAGAACGTGCAGTTTTCCGGTGAGAGCGGTGCGCGTTTCGGCATATCTGTGAAAACTGGTATCGCGCGCTATCCCGCTGACGGTTACTCGCAGGAAGCTCTGGTAGCCGCGGCACACAACCGTCTGGAGAAGAAGATTTCTACCTAGCAGCAGCTCCGCCTATTTCAGCTTTTGCTGCAGGTCGGTAACTACTTGCTCAAGAATGGACACACGTTGCACCAAATCCGGTGCCTTCTCGCGAGCTGTCTCAATTTGCAGCTTTTCCTGAACCCATTGCCGAAGGATCGTACCAACCGGCATTTTTGCCTTTTCCGCCGCAGTCATGACCGCCAGGATTGTCTCTTCATCAGCACGAAATTGCAAAATACCGCGCTCCGCAATCCGCTTTCTGGCATCGCCCTTTAACTCTTTGTGCGCCTTCTCCAGCTGCTTCTTATCTAGCTTAGCCATGGCTTCTGCTCCATTCATCTTCGAACATTTTTCGGTATTCTGGCGAGACAGTCTGCGCGTGAAAGACGAAAACAGTGCTTGCAGTTTTATAACGCAAGCCGACTTCAATCAGTTTCTCGCCAAAAGTGTATCCAACGAGCATTTCGCAAGTGTCTTCTTCATGATCCAGAGGGAAATAGCTGACCATCGAGCCAGCCAATACCTCGTCAATCATCTCCGGTGTAATGCCGTGGCGATTCAAGCTGTCCAAGTTGTACCCAACGATCTTCATAGCTTGCTCGCCAAGGTACTACATAATTGTACTACACTTTGTACAACCGGGCAAATGATGATACTCGAAGACGTGACGCTCCGGTAGGTCCCGTATTCGCCCTACTGCCAGCTTAAGCGGCTTTGTTTTCGGCTGCGTTCTCAGGCGTGGCGGTCGGCTTCGGGAAACGTGAGTAGATCTCCATGCGCAGGTCGCTTTGCAATGCATCGGGGTCGTCCATGAACTTGTTGGTGGCACAGACGACAGCAAATTTTGCCGTGTCGCTCGTCGCATCTTCGAAGTGCACTTGTGGGGTTGGACTATCGAGCACGCCGTCGTGCGCCGAGACGATCTCGACAATTTCCTTTTGCAATTGCGGCAGCGACTTGCTAATTGGCACGTTGATTGAAAAACGGGCGAAGGCGCGTTGTGCCTGCAGGGTATAGTTCATGACCTTCGAGGTGATGAATTCAGAGTTGGGCACCATCACCGACACACCATCTGTGGTGACAATGGTGGTTGCCCGCAGAGATATATTCTGTACGCGTCCAACCACATCTCCGACCTGAACTTTGTCGCCGAGCTTGATGGAACGTTCGAAAAGGATGATCAGCCCGCTAATCAGATTGCTGGTGATTTGTTGCAAACCAAAGCTGATACCGATACCGAGTGCGCCGACCACGACGGTGATGGCGCTGAGATCAATGCCGGCGCTCTGCAGCAGAATGATGAAACCAAATGTCAGGATCAAGTAATGCAATGTGGTTCCGATTGCTTGCTGGGCAATCGGATTGATGCGGCTGCGCGAGATGACGCGCTTCATCAACCACTCCGTCAATCTGTCGCTGAGCCGCACGAGTACGAATGACAGTATGACAATGTACATCAGGGACCAGAGCGTGACGTCTGTAGTGCCAAGCTTGAATAGCTTGACATCAAACAATCCGTTGAGCGAATTCATAGGCGTTCCTTCAATTCGTATGTTCCGATTGAGAAACAGTCGAGCCTGAGCAACAAGAGGTTCCCTCCATCGCGGTCAGGTAACGTTTCCTATCGCTGATTGAAGTCTATTAGCGGCATGCGCGGCACTCTGGTGTCGTGCGTATAAACTTTAGCCAGCCCGACCGCGACGATCGCGCAAATGACGCCACCGGCGATGGCAGAGATCGGGGCACTGGCGATCATCAGCATCGAGCGGGCGCCCGAGATCAATCCGGCCACGCAGACGGCAGGCAAGCGGTCACCCGGGCGACTAAATTTAAAGGTGGTGGCGGCGTAAACCGCTCCAATCACAAAACCAAGGCCGCTGCCGAAGCGAGTATAGCCGCGGAAGTACATGTTGTTCCACTGGATTAGATCCTCGACCATACCCGGCACGGTGCCGGCGGCGTAGCGACGAAACGGTTCCTGAGCCACAGGCGTCGGATCGAAATACGGAAACCAGACAGTTGCGGATCTCGTACCGGTGGTTCGCACTGCATCAATGACGCCCATCAGTAAGCCGGTGAGCCAGGCCATGACACACGCCAGTAGCACCACATACAGTATCGAAAGCAGCACCTTGCCCCAGCGCCGCACAGCACTCTCCTTCTGCAATTCGTTACTCATCGCTCGTTTGCTCCCCGGGCATGATTGACTTGACCGCATCATGCGCCGCTTCGTTGTATGGGTCTAATTGCAGGGCGCGCATAACTACATCGACCGCCTGGTCTTTCTTCTGCGAACGCATTAGAAGGTTCGCCGCATACGCCAGTCCGGCAGGATCCTGCACGTTGGCATTAATGATGTTGCCCATGCGCTCAGCAAAGTCGCCGTCGCGCTTCTCAACCAATGCCATCTCAGCCAGATATATCGCCGGCCAGACATCCTTCGGACGCAGCTCCTGAGCCTTATTGAAGTCCTTTAATGCCAGCGCATTGTCTCCGGAGCGGAAATTAAACTTGCCGCGCTCCAGGTAAAACTCGAACGACGTTTGATGCGCGCGCTCCAGGTCATCAAACAATTTGGCGGCAGTACTGAAGTTGCCCGCTTGCGTTTCGTATTCGGCGCGCACCAAAATACCAAACTGACGCTCGGCTTCCGTCGAGGGCTCAGGCAGATTGTCGAGAATTTTGCGGGCGGCAACTATGTCGTCCTCTTTTAGCTTGGCACGCGCGAACAGCTGATGCGCTTTCAAGTTGTTTGGCTCTTGCTTGACCACAAAGCGCAACGATCTTTCTGCGGCGCGCGGATTGCCGGTGCGAATCTCGAGATCGGCCAAATTCATGTAACCCGGCAGATAACGAGGTTGCAACGCCACGCACTTGCGCAAGAGTGCTCGCGCCAGGTAGAAATCCGCCTGCCTGACGGCAATGTTTGCCAGTGCCGACTTGGCCTCGACCAGATCGGGGCGCAGTTGCAGTGCCCGCTCCCAATGTTTCTTCGCATCAGCAACACGCCCCAGGCGGAACTCGGAGCGGGCCAGTTGATCCCAGGCGCGCGGAAAGACCGGGTTAATTTGCGTTGCCACTACGTAGGCTTTGCGCGCGCCTTCATAATCCTGGCGCGCAAAACGCGCGTTGCCTTCATTGTAAAAGTAGTTGGTGCCAGCAGTGCGTCCCACCACCATCACAAATCCAATAGCAATGATCAACGTGAAGAGAACGCGTTTTTTGAAGCCCTTATCGTGAGACGCCCGCAGGTCCGGAAGGGCGCTTTGATCGAAGGCATAGAGCTTGGGTGAGTCTGGAATGAAACCGAACGTGCGCTGGCAGGCATGTCCAAACAAAGATCCGAATTCAGCTTGGGAGAATGAAAAGGATGGTATCACTTGTCCAGCCAAAACTGGTGGTTTGCCTTTTTTCCGGCGCTCGACATAAAAGACGATGCGCTGCGCATTTGGACGCAAAAAGAAAAACGCCGAAAACACTGGATGTTCGTCCAGTCCGATCGCCTTGACGTCGCGCCACAGTGTCTTTTTGCCGAAGCGCCAGAGACGAATGCCCTCCTGATCGAACAGTATGCCACCACCGACGATGCCACCGACAAGAAACATCGCCCACACCGAGACGGCAAAAAGCAGGTAAGCGCTCAACCAGAGTCCACACATACGGATTAACAGATGGGCGAAGTCGGAAGTCGAAGCAATCAATGCCGGCACCTCCTGAAAAACCAGGACAGTCGCGATCGTGATGGCACTGCCGAAGGCAAACTTGGCCAGCGCCGCCGGGTTAGCCTGCAACTGAAAGGCACCGGGCAGCACCGGTCGGTCGGATTCCGGTGCCGGTGCGGACGCATGCGCCCCAGCCTCGGTGGGCTCGGACTCGATGGTTAGTTTGGTCTGGTAAGGTGGGGTTGGCTCGCTGGGCGGCTCAACCGTCGGGACTTCACTCATATATACCGATAGTTTGATTTAGATGTCGCCGGTTGGCAAGTATGAAAACCCTGGCTTTCGGCTCTAGCCAGGCGTACGCTTCCTCGGCAGGCAGTTTAGGGGTATAAGAAAGTAGCACTGCGAGGCTATGGGAATCAATCAGCGAGATCAACTGATCAATACCGTTCTCGACGGACGTTATCGCATTAACGATCTGGTCGGTGTTGGTGGCATGGGCAGTGTTTACGAAGCCACGCACACGGTCATGGATCGCAGCGTCGCTATCAAAATTTTGCACGCCACCGATGCCGCCGGTATCAAACGATTCGAACGCGAGGCACGCGCTCTGTCAGCCATCAAGAGTCCTGCCATCCCTGAGTTTTACGGGTGGGGGGTGACGCCGGCGGGCTGTCCATACATGGTCATGGAGTTCATAGATTTTCCGCCACTCAGCGAGCTGATTGGCGAGAGCGGCACGCTGGCGCCCGAAACAGTCAAGCAAATTGCAATTGCTGCGTGCGACGCACTGAGCGCAATCCATCAGGCAGGCCTGGTGCATCGCGATATCAAGCCGGCAAATCTCATGGTTCAAGCGCTGTCCGATGGCACTGTAAAAGTCAAGGTGACAGACCTGGGCATTGCCCGCGTTGCCGCTTCAATGGGTGGCACCACACAAACGCAGAGCGTGGTCGGCAGCATCGCGTACATGAGTCCCGAGCATTACACGCCGGCGGCATTAGAGGAACGCTCCGACTTGTTTTCCCTGGGCTGCGTGATGTATCGCTGTTTAGCGGGACACACTCCCTATGAGGGCGAGACTGCACTATCGACCGCATTAAAGATGCGCGAGGGCGAACGCGATCCACTACCAGATACCGTTCCGGTCTATCTGCGCAATGCAATAGATCGCTGCCTGGCAGTCGATCCGGAACAACGGTTTGCGTCGGCAAAGGAATTACAAGACTCATTGCTCAAAGAGATCGTCGAACCGCTCACTGTCGGTAGTGTGAGGAAACGCAGCCTGCGATCAACGGTGAGCCCGAAGTGGCTGGCGCTGATCGCGGTACTGGCAATGGTGCCTGTCACTTACGTGGTGCTGGTCGGTGGGCAACAAAAACAAACCGAATCAGGATCGGAGAACACCCTGCTGTATAAGCAGGCGATGGCAATTCCGTTCACAGAAGATCCTTCCTCAGAACTGGTCTGGATCAAAGATCACTACTCAGATCCGCAAACAGTGGCAGCCATCCTGCGCTTGCGGTATCAGCAGAACATGGAGAATGGTCGCATCACGCGCGCTCTAACCCAGCACCGTCAACTAGGAGTGTACCTGCGAGACCAGGGTTGGCTGGGTGACTCGCTTAAAGAGTTGCAGTCCGCGCTGTCGGAAGTCGAAGCCGCTCCGGAGCTGAAAAAGCTGTCGGTGGCGAAGACCGAGATGGAGCTGGGCAGAACGGCATTCTTGATGAAGGATTTCGATTTAGCCCATCTGATGCTGGACAAGGCGTTGGTAATCTTAGAGGAGGAAGAGCCAGGCGGCGAAGCGCGTGCGAACGCGGCGCTGACGCGAGCTCAAGTTCACGAAAATAATGGGGAGCCGCTAAAACAGGCCTGCGTTGACTATGAAACCGCCATGGACATTTTTCACCGGCGCCTCTTCTTCGATCGGGAGCTCGCGTGCCTTGCGGGACTGGTCGGGGTAAAGGAGCGGATGCACGATAAAACTGGACTTTCACAACTCCGGCAACGACTCCAGCAACTGAAGCTGCGGGAGAAGTACCAGTTGGTTATGGAAAAAGCCAATCTCAATGACCTTCTCAATACAGAGCGCTTACCGCCGCTTGCGGACATGATTGCAGCGGTCGAGTTTTATCGCGGGAGCAATATTACACAAGAGGGCGGCTCGCTGTCCTCTTTGTGTATTCGCATCGGGCAAGTGTACCGAGCGCAGGGGAATCCAACGGAATGTGTTAAGTGGTTTCAGGAGTCCATCAAGGTAGCAGCCACTTCGCAATCAAGATTTGTTCGACTGGCAAACTTGAACTATTGCTTGACCGCTCTGGTCCAACTTGATAAATCTCAGACACCAAACTTAGCGCGGCACATACTGGAAGTATTCGAAGCGTCCGTACTGGACCCACTGAATAGGGACGAGTTCGTTCCTGCTCAATTCTGTCGCAACTATTCCTTGACGCTGATCATGCTGATTGAGGAGAAAGTTTCTGGCTCGCGTGCTGTAGCCGCAAAACTGGCCGAGTTTGCAAAACAACGCGCTGAAAGTCCACCGGACGATATGGAACCTCCGGAAAGGCTGATTTACATCAATTGCTATCTCGAACTCAAGACTGCGCTCGCCGAGCAGGCAAGTGCTTTACCATTTTTAGAGGAGCGGGCACTGCCGATGGTGGCAGAAATAACTCCCAGCGGGCAGACTTACTCAGTCGATGAATTGTCACGCTTCTGGCAAGATGCAGCCGCTATTTACAAGGCAACAGGGCAAACGGATAAGAACATCGAGTCCAGCATCAGGGGCTATAACCTTAATCGCGCTGCGCAGTCGCCTCTCGCGAAGGCAGTAACGGCGCGCCACGTCGGCGATACGCTGATAAGAGCCAACAGAATGAGGGAGGCTAAGCCATATTTTCTAGAATCTCGTGAAGTAAGCCGTCGTATGTTGTCCGACGCAAAAACAGCGGCGGACAAGGCAGAAGCTCTCAGGCTCACTGATTGGTCGGCTTATGCGGTTGCCAGTTATTACTTGCTGGAAAACGACCTGGAGAAGGCGCGAGCAGTCTGTGCGGAGCAGGAAAAACTCTGGAAAGAAGTGGGCGAAAGCAGTCAGAGTTTCTCTGTCAAGAAGTTGATTGAAGAGATCGAAGCGCGTAAAACCGCCGCCAGTTCAGCGTCTGAGAAACAGAAGACCGATCATTAAACCGTCAGTCTCATTGTAGCCCAATGGCCACATGTAGGTTTCGAGAGACACATGAGTTGGTATATCTGCTGTACGGTTGAACGGCAACCGTGTCTTGAAAACAAGCACACATCGGCTTTGACGGCATGTCTTGGTCCGATAAATGGAACCTTGTGATATGAAAAAGCCCAGGTATCTCCCATTTCTCCTGTTTCTTCTGATGACGTTTGTCTACGCTGCACCGCGTGCCAGCGCCAAGTACCTTCATTATGAAGAAGACGGTCAAATAAACGAAAAGCTGCACATGCCGGTTTATCACTGGTCTGAAACCAATGTTTCACCGTGCGGCATTGTGATTGCGATTCATGGTGTGTCGATGCACGGTCGCTCTTATGACGGTCTGGGCAGACAACTGGCCACCATGGGTTTCGAAGTTTATGCGACCGATTTGAGAGGATACGGACGCAATCTCGATCACACGCACAAATACTGTGAGAGCAAGTCGGATTGCAAACACAAAGTGAAGTATCGCAAGAGCATCGACGACCTGACTCGTCTGGCTCAATATGTGCGCAAGGAACATCCAGGCATTCCGGTGTATTTCGTTGGCGAAAGCCTCGGTTCGTCTCTAGCGGTACGCTTCGCCGCCCTTCATCCGGAATTGACGGATGGCTTGATTCTGGCGGCACCGGCGGTGCGCCCGCATTCGATAATAGATTCCAAAACCCTTACGTGCGCCGGGCTGATGGCAGCGTTCCCGCGCGCGCAATGCGATGTTTCTCCCTTTGTAGGTCGTTACGGCAAAGGCGATCCCGTGGTCGCTGAAGAACTGAAGCGCGATCCACTGGTGCGTCGCAAACTGAGCGGCATTCAGGTTTTGCAATCGTGCTGGGCTGTCTATCGCACGCTGCCGCTCGCTAAGAGAGTGAAGTCGGACGTGCCGGTGCTGGTGCTGCAAGGCAGCGCAGATCGCTGCGTCAAGGCCAACGCTGTCGTCAAACTTTTGAGCACATTGAAGTCTTCGGATCAGACAGTGCGCTGGTTCCACTCGCGCGGTCACATCCTGCTGGAAACGGCTCACATCAAGCCCGACACCATGCAGACTGTCTGCGGTTGGCTCGTGGAGCACACGGAGAATTCGCGTCTGGGTTACACAGCCGCGAAGCAGGTCGAGGGGCACATCACTTCGTATCCAGTGCAATGAACAAGTTGCCGGCGCAATGAACTATTGCCAGCGCCAGCGGTTAACGGTATAAAGCAGGTGGATCATTCTGCGTGTCTCCACGTGCATTGAAACACTCAAGTAGAACACTTATTTCCTGGATCATTGGGCTCTTCATCTGTGCCCAGGTATTCTCGCTTGCCGGCGCCATGGACTCTTTCGCGCGGGTCTGTGTCGATGATACCGATCCAGAAGAGATCGTCACGGTCGACCCGTTTGTCACTTCGAATCTCAAGACCGTAGAAGTCACGCCGATACTGCAATTTGTCGCAGTACTCGCCAATGCGCTCTGGCAGCTGCACAATGAGACACAGCAAAAGTGTCTGGTCGCGGTGACATGCGACACTTATCCAGCGGTGCAATGTCACTTGTGGCTGATGCACCGCAGTCTGTTGCTCTGACATCTCACTCCGGAAGTGGAATCAGACTTCGTTTCGGAGTAATCGATGGTAGACAAATTAATCGCGTTCGCCTTAGGGCAGCGCGTGATCACGCTCATGCTGATGGCAGCCGTGATAGCGCTCGGTGCCTATTCAATATTTACGTTGCCGACTGACTCGTTTCCCGACGTCAGCAATGTTCAGGTTCAGATTCTCACGGAACCTGAGAGCATGGCCACAGAGGAAGTCGAGTCACTGGTGACGGTGCCGATCGAGTATGCATTGAACGGGTTGCCGTTCATTCAGAAGGTGCGGTCGAGTTCCGAGTTTGGTCTGTCGCTGGTGACAGCCATCTTCGAAGACAATTGCGACGTATATCTGGCCCGACAACTGGTTCAGCAACGCTTGTCGACACTGCACTTGCCAGAGGGAGTGCCGCGGCCGCAGCTGACGCCGATTGTTTCTACTTTCAGTCAAATCTACATGTATCACGTGACCAGCGAGCGGGGCGATCAATTGGATTTGATCGATTTGCGTACGCTGCAAGACTGGACGATCGCCAAGCGCATTCTGTCAGTGCCGGGAGTCGGCAACGTCGTCACTTACGGCGGCTGGATCAAACAATACAAAGTGCTGGTCGAGCCGACATCGCTGAAAAAATACTCAGTCAGCTTGAAGGACGTCGCAACCGCTCTGGCGGAAGGCAATCAAAACATCGGTGCCAATTTCATCGAGCAGGCGGAAGAGGAGGTAGTGATTCGCGGTATCGGCCGTGTGGAATCAGTCGCGGACATCGAAAACATCGTCGTCAAAGAAGTCTCCGGCACTCCGATCAAGATCGAGAACTTAGCGCGCGTGGAGATTGGCCCGGCATTCCGGCGCGGCTCCGCATCGATGAACGGCAAAGGCGAGTCGATATTGGGCATAGTCTATTCCCGCAAAGGCGCCAACACTAAAGAGGTAGTTGAGCGGGTCAAGACGAAGATCGAGCAAATCCAGAAGACACTGCCACCAGGGGTGAAGATTCGCCCTTTCTACAATCAAGAAGAACTGGTCGACAAAACCACCGAGACGGTGCGCGAGATTCTCTTCTTCAGTGGCGCGCTGGTGATTATCGTACTGGTGGCGGTGTTGATGGACATACCGGCCGCTCTGATTGTTTCGTTGATCATTCCACTGTCTCTGGTATTCAGCTTTGTGCTGATGCGATTTACCGGATTATCGCTGAACCTGATGACGCTGGGCGCCGTAGACTTCGGAGTGGTGGTCGACGCCGGTGTGGTGATGGTCGAAAATGTCTATCGCAAACTTGCCGAGTCGAAGTTTACTCCGTCGCAGCGACTGCCGCTGATCATCTCCGCTGCCCAAGAGGTCGGGCGTCCGATCTGCTTCGCCATCTTGATCATCATCGCCGTTTATGTGCCGCTCTTCACCCTGGAAGGTATCGAAGGCAAGATGTTTCATCCGCTGGCGCTGACCTTTATCTACGCATTGCTCGGAGCTTTCGTTGTTTCTCTTACGGTGCTGCCGGTGGTTTGTTTCTTCACCTTCCGCAAGCCTCTTGTCGAACGGCACAATCCGGTGATCGAACCGATCAAAGTCTGGTATCGCAAGGCGCTCACATCATGCCTGCGCTATCCGAAAATACAAGCCTTGATGGCGGTGGCGGCTCTATGTGGATCATTGTGTCTGGTGCCTTTCCTGGGTTCGGAGTTTATTCCCAGCTTAGATGAAGGTTCGCTCTGGTTGCGCCTGCGCATGCCGGCCAGCATAGCGCACCGCAAGACAGATGAGGTGGTCAGCGCCATCGAGCGATTGATGATTGAGTTTCCGGAAGTGACCATTGCGGCCACGCGGGTTGGAAGATCGGGGATGGGGTCGGACGTGGAAGGTGTCGATGCCGCAGACATGTTCATCGGATTGAAACCACGCAACACCTGGCAAAATCACAGCAAAGAACATCTGGTCGACCGCATGGCGGCTGAGATCGGCAAGGTGCCAGGATTGATGTACAGCTTCTCCCAGCCGATTGCGGACGTGGTAGACGATTTGATCACTGGTATCAAGGCTGACGTCGGAATCAAAATATTCGGCGATGATCTAGATGAGATCGAGCAGCTTGCCAACGATGTGCGCCGAACGGTCGGCACCGTGCGCGGTGCCGGCGATGTCAGCCGCGAACCGATATTGGGGCTGCCGCAGTTGAAGATCAAACTAAACCGGGACAGTCTGGCGCGTTACGGTTTGCGCTCGTCCGAGGTCTTCGATCATGTGCAGACGGCGATGGCCGGCAAAATCGTCAGCGAGGTCGTAGAAGGAAACAAGCGTTTCGGCATACTGCTGCAGTTTCCTCACGAAAGCCGGCAGACGGCTGAGCAGATCAAGCAGATGCGCATCGATACCGGAGATGGTGCGCATGTTCCGCTCAAAGCACTGGCGGACGTAACGGTCGAACGTGGAGCGGTGCTCATCAACCGAGAAGACGGACAGCGCCGTGCCGCTGTCATGGTCAATGTGCGCGGGCGGGATCTCGGTGGTTGGGTGCAGGAAGCTCAAGCCGCGGTGGCGCAAAAGGTCAAGGTCCCAAAAGGTTGCTGGATTGTCTGGGGCGGACAGTTTGAGAACCAACAGCGCGCCATGACCAGACTGGCAATTGTGGTACCAATTGTTCTCTTCCTGATTTTCGTGCTTCTGTTTTTCACATTCAACAGCGTCAAAAATGCTGCGCTGATCATGCTGAACGTGCCTTTCGCCGCCATCGGAGGAATTACAGCGCTCTGGCTTACGCATCAACCGTTGTCTGTGCCGGCAATTATTGGATTTATTGCGCTCTTCGGTGTGGCGGTACAAAATGGTGTCATCCTGGTGAGTTACATCATGCAATTGCAGCGGGCCGGAACGCCGCTGGATCAATCGATTCTGCAGGGCGCCGTAATTCGTTTGCGTCCTGTGTTGATGACTGCGTTGGTGGCGATGATGGGACTGATTCCGAAGTTATTTTCGGACGGCACGGGCGCCGAAATTCAGCGTCCCCTGGCGACCGTGGTATTCGGCGGTTTGATTTCGGCAACGCTTTTGACGCTGTTCGTGATACCAAGCATGTATCGCGTCATCAACAGAAACCTGGTCAAGCGTCCGGCTCCGGAGGACCTCGGCGATGGTCATGCATCCGAGGCTGGATCTTCCGATTCACCGCCCGGCGGGGATGCGCCAATTTCCTGCTCCAGATAACGTTGCACTTCCGAAAACTCGACGCCCAATTGCGCGGCCAGGTCGCTCGCTAGCTGCACATCTCCATTGTGCAAGGCCAGCTCAATTTCCAGGCAGGTGAGGCGCATCGGTTGTGCAGAGATGGTGCTACAGACACCTTTCAATCCATGCACCACGTTAAGGGCATCACGTGTGTGTCCGTGCTCTAGATGTTTGATTAATTGAACCAATTCAAGTTCTGACTTGCTGACAAACATCCGACACAATTCGTCTGCTCGTTGACCATATTTAGCCCTCGCTATCTGCAGATCGATAGGAAGCAGCCGATGAGCGCTTGCATCTGTGGCGCTCATATCTGGAAGCCATTTGTCGAGCATTACTCTCAGCGCCTCGGGTTCGACCGGCTTACTGATGTATTCGTCCATGCCGGCTTCCAGACAGCGTTCACGATCACCGCCCATGGCGTGAGCAGTCATCGCGATAATCGGAACGTGTTTGCCGGTTGCCTTCTCCATCTCCCTGATCTTTTGTGTTGCGGTGTATCCATCCATTTCGGGCATCTGGCAATCCATTAAGATCAGCGCATAATCATGGCGGGAGGCCGCCTCAACCGCTTCAGCTCCGTTGCTTACAATATGGGACGCGAAGCCCATTTCATCCAGATAGAGTTGCGCCACTTGCTGGTTTATGGCGTAGTCTTCAGCAATTAAAATCACTTCTTTGCGTGCGGCACCGGACCCACGTGTCGAAAGGCGCGCGTCAGCAGAGGAGCGTCCCATTGAGGGCGAATCGCTGAGGACGCTGACTATGCAATCATACATCTGGGACTGTCGAACAGGCTTGGTCAAATAGGCCTTGAAGCCCAAATGCATCGCTTGTACGCCAAGCCCTGGCGCATCCCATCCTGTCAGCAGAATCAAGCGGCAATCTTTTATGGCCGGATCTTTGGCGATCTGTTCAGCCAGATCCATACCATTCATTTCCGGCATCACGAGATCGACAATGGCAATCTTATATGGATCGCCATCTACATATCCTTGTCTGAGCATCCGCAAGGCATCTTTCCCGGAGCCGGCAATTCCGTTTCTCATACCCCACGAGACAATGTATTCGTGCAGTATATTACGGGCGTTCGGCTCGTCATCGACGATCAAAATGCGGATGTCCTTCAACTCGGTTTGAACCCGCTGCGCCGACTCGGAAGGCGTAAACGTAAATGGAATCGAAAACCAGAAAGTTGAGCCCTCGCCCTGAATGCTGTCGACGCTGATTTCGCCACCCATCAATTCGACAAGTCGTTTGGAGATACTCAGACCCAATCCTGTGCCGCCGAACCGGCGGCTAATCGAACCGTCGGCTTGTACAAACGGCTGAAACAGTTTGCTTCTCTCCGAGCCGGTCATTCCGATCCCTTGGTCGATCACGGAGAATTTGACAATCACAGTGCCTGCCGAATGGTCAATAGAGTCTAGATCAGCTCGGACTACTATTTCTCCATCGTCGGAAAACTTGACTGCATTGGAAGTCAAATTGAGGAGGATTTGACGCAGCCGTTCCGGATCGCCATGCAATTTAGTGGGCAGATTGGTATCGACGTAAGCCATCAAAGAAACTTGTTTGCTGCGCGCGGTCATGGCCAGCAATTCACAAGTGCCTTCAACGACCTTCACCAGATTGAAGTCGACCGGTTCGAGTTCGAGCTTGCCGGCCTCAATCTTGCTGAAGTCGAGAATGTCGTTAATAACCACCAGCAGTGCGTTGGCACCCTCTTTGATGTGGGTGGCATATTCGTGCTGGCGCGGCTGCAATTGGGTGCGCAACAACACATTGCACATGCCGATGATTGCATTCATGGGCGTACGAATTTCGTGACTCATGTTGGCAAGAAACTGGGACTTAAGGCGCGACGATTCCAATGCGCGCTCGCTGGCATGGGCCAGCTGATCGTTCAGTTCCACGAGATCAGTGGTTCTGGATTGCAGCTCTTTCGTGCGCTCTATGACTCGCTTCTCCAGGTCATCCTTGGCCTGCAGCAGTTCCTGCTCGGTGCGACGGCGGGCCGTGATATCCACCACCGATGCCAGTACGAAACGACCTTCATCGGTGTCAATTGGATTCAGTCCAATTTCAACTGGTAGTTCCGTGCCATCCGAGCGGACACCATACAGATCTCGGACAGCGCCCATCGCCCGCACTTGCGGATGCTCAAAAAACTCCTCCCGCAGCCGCGGATGATCGAGCCGGAAGCGGACCGGAACCAGATCCTCGATCTTGCGGCCTATTAGCTCCTGGCGCGCGTAGCCGAACAGCCTCTCAATCTGAGCATTGACCAGAACAATGGTGCCCTGGCTGTCCACCATGAGCATGCCGCTAGGCGAAGCCTCGATCAGAAGGCGTAGATGCTGTTCTGCCCGTTTGCGCTCCGTGATGTCGACGACCGATGCAAGTACCATTTCACCGGCATCGGAGCTAAAAGGATTCAATCCGATCTCAACTGAGATCTCGGTACCATCCTTGCGCACCCCGAACAGATCACGTCCTGCACCCATCGGGCGTGCCGATGCATCGAGGAAAAAACTATTGCGAAATTGCGGGTGTTCTCGACGAAATCTGGTCGGAACGAGCTTTTCGATCTGGCTGCCGACCAGTTCACCTTTATCATAGCCGAACAGCTTTTCGGCCTGTGCGTTGACGCGCACAATGGAGCCGTCGCGATCTACAATGATCATGCCACTGGGGGATGCTTCGAAGACTATGCGAAAGTCATCCCGTCCCTCAGGACTAGAACTATTCACTGCCACGATATGAACAACCGGATGGTCGAGTTAGGTCGGGATACCGGGTCGCCTGTCACTTCGATCCTAATAAGACAAGATTTTTCTGTCCACATATGATCGCCGAACGAGATCAAAATTTAAGGCTTTTTCTTGAATGAGGCTATAGAAATTTTGCTGTCCCGAAAATGTAAAGGGCCGCAGCTCGTCGCGCAAAAGCGGCATCTGCACGGGCTCTACGGACCTTTGGATCAGGCTCTCGCACTCAAATTTGTACGCACTCAAGTTTGTACGTACCTAACATCTACTTGTTGGTTCGACCGGTTGCATGCGCACCACAGGCGGTGCAATCGAAAACGCGCGATGAAATTCTGTAGCGCAATCAAGAGGTGTTTCAGTTAGTTTGGACAGCCAGGAGCACGTATTTCTTATCCTTGACCAGTTTGTTCTGGATGGTCAGCGAGCAGCGGCTCATCTTCTGACTGAAGGATTCTTGCTTACCCAAAAACGTTTTGTAACCCGCGCTGGGCACGGCCGGCAGTTTAGGCGCGGCGTCTTCACCCATAATCAATACTTGCCCCTTCTCGATCTTTTTGTCGCCGCCGGGAAGCAAGAAGTTGACGTCCTTTTTCACCTCGCCGCCGTTGTACGAAGCATCTAATTTCTTGGGCGTCCAGGACTGGCTGCTTCCAAATTCAATCTCCTTTGCCAGGGTATCGACCGCCGGGATATCCTGTTCATAAACTGCTGCGCGCAGGAAACTCTTACCCATGTCCCGGGCGAACAGTCCCCACTTCGGGTCATCGACGAAGTCGCGAGGCAAAGCGAGTCGCATGTTTTTGACCTTGTTGCCGGCGGAAGTCTCGACGAAAAGCAACACGGTGAAGCCTTGCATACCGGTGGCAAAAGAGATGACGTTGCCGTCGGGATGTTTTTCGGTGTCGCCTTCCTTAAAATGGAAGAAAGTGAAGAAGTCTTCCTTCTCGGCGTCCGGCAATTGCAGCCCGGCGCAACTGCGCGCCTGCACCACCGACCAGATTGCGGATGCCGCCGCCAAACTCACCAACAGAGACGCCGCAACGAGAATGCGCACTACCGATTTTGTCATCACAGATATTCCGAGAGGGGAACGCGTGTTATAGGTGCCCGACTGCCGCAACTTATTTGGCTGCCGCAACTTACTTGGCTGTCGCGAATTTCCACCGCATCAACCGTCTCTCCAGCAAAGTGACCGTTCCCGTAAGAAGAAGCGAGATCACAATCAAACTGGCTACTCCGACAAACACCGTGGACATGTCGTAAAGCCCGGAAGCCTTGACGATCATATAGCCAAGGCCTTCTTCAGAAGATATAAATTCACCAATGAAGGCGCCGAGCAGCGAGAGTCCGATGTTCAGTTTCATCGCGTTGAGCACCCAGATCAGGGCGGACGGCACCACCACCAGTCGGAAGGTTTGCCACCGGGATGCGCCCATCACTTGCATCAATCGCGTGAATCTCTCTTCAACGGACATAGCACCTTGATACGACTGCACTATGGCCAACACGACGGTTGAGAGAAACGCGATCACAATCTTCGAGGTGATGCCGATTCCGAACCAGACAATAATCACTGGCGCCAGAGCAAAGATAGGAACGGAGGCTAATGCCGTCAAGTAAGGCTGTGCTACTTTCGCAGCGGTACGCGAATACCATAGCGAAAGCCCGATAGCCGCACCGCAGGCGGTACCAGTCAAGAAACCGACAACCGCCTCGAACAAAGTGATACCCGCATGACGAAACAATTCCCCAGAGCTGGTCAAGCGGGCGAGCGATTGGCAGACCTGTTCCGGACTGGCAAAGACGAACTGGTGACTTGGCTGACCGGCTGTGTAAACCTGCCACACGAGCAGCCCTGCCAACATGGGCAGCAGATAGAGAATCCACGGCACTTTCACACTGTTGCGCTCATTCATTGCCGCTACCCACACTCACCTTCACGGTCTCCGATGACCATCTTCAGATCGTTCCAGATGCGGGCGTGATACTCGGCAAACTCCGGCAATCCCCGAGCAGTCTCCGGCGACTCCGCCGGATCCAGAAGAATTTGATACTCCCGAATAATCATTCCGCAAATACCCATGATCAGAACGCGATCACCCATGGCAATTGCTTCCTCAATATCGTGGGTGACAAGAATCGCCGCTTTGTTTTCCGCCTTCACTGTTTGCTGGAACTCGCTTTCCAAGCGCAGTTTCGTGTAATAGTCCAAAGATGAAAACGGTTCATCGAGCAGCAAGAGTTCCGGATCAAGCAGCAACGCTTGAATCAAGGCCACCCGCTGCCGCATGCCACCAGACAATTGTCCCGGATAATAATCGAGATGTTCGGCGGAGAGACGAAACACTTCTAAGTAGTTCAGAACGCGAGCTTCAACTTCCTTCTTGGGGCGACGCGTCATTTCGGCGACCAGAAGCAGATTGTCTCTGACGGTGCGCCACGGCAAGAGCGCGTCCTGCTGGAACAAATAGCCTACGCGCGACTGCCTGCGCATCATGATCCCACTGCTGGGGATGAGTCCGGAAATCGCGTTGAGAAGGCTCGTCTTGCCGCAACCGCTCGGTCCCAAAATGCAAACCAGCTCGCCCGCTTGAAGCGTCAAAGAAACGTCGTTCACCACCGCCCGCTCTGTGCCGTCGGGCGCCGAATATGCCACACGCAACTTCGATACCTCCAACACCGGGCCGGTGCTTGGTTGCATCGCATTGACTTCGGATTGGCTGCTGAGACGATTCACGATCTGCTTGAATGCGCAGGTTCCGCAACCTGCTTCTCCAGTTTCTTGACCCCGAACGAATGTCTGAATTCTAGTGACAACCAACCATCCGGTCACTGGGGATAGTACGAACCAGCCCTCGACCCACTTTTATCCGGGTAAAACTAATCCGAGAAACCCAGGCCGGCGCCCAAAAGCTCAAGCGATATCGGTTGAGGAAACCCAGGCCGGCGCCCAAAAGCCCAAGCGATATCGGTTGAGGTCTGCTTCCAGAGGGAGGGTGACGGTACTTTTACCCGGGTAGAATCCGGCAATACGCCAAGTTTTACCCGGGTAAAACTGTGCTGCCACGACCAAGCTTCGCGCTGGAGCTGAGGAATCGGATGCCTACTTGTCGTGGTGAATTTGGTCTTCGAGGTAGGGGCGCACTTGATTGGCAAAGGTCATGTCGACGTTGTCTTTGTAGGCGCCGTCGCCTTTGATGTCGCCGGTTTCTTGACGCAGTTTTATGGCTCGATCCCAGGCGGTTGGCGACAGCACCGGTGACTTGGGAATTGTGTTCTCGTCCAACATGCGTTTGAGTGCGGCGCTGAGGATTTTTTCGTCGACCTCCGGAAACTCCTGGTGTGCGATGGAGAGCGTGCCCTGGAAATCGTTGCGGATGTATTGCATGGCGCGGGAAAGCGCGTTGACGACTCGTTGAATCGTGTCGCCATTCTTTTCGCGATAAGCATCCGTGACCGTGAGACCGGTGATCGCGAAGTCACCGAACTGTTTCTGCAGTGACCACACGATGGTTGCACCTTGCCCGACAGCGATGGAGGCGGAGGGTTCGAGTTCCATGGCGATGTCAGCCTGGTTGGCTTTGGCCATGGCGACAATGCTGCCCGTCGGTGCACCCTGGACAATCTTGGCATCGACAGGCTTGCCTTGATTTTGCAGGACTTTCTTCATGACGGTGTAGCTCGTGGAGGGGGCTGTGAAAGTGGCTATGCGCAACCCCTTCAAGTCTTCAACCTTCTTGATCGGCTTCAGATCCTTGCGGAAAGTCACGCCCCAGAACGGCACCCCGTTAACGACCTGTGCCACCACTTTGCCGCCCTGTCCTCTCTCTCGCGCGATAGCCGCGAATGTCGGGTCAGAAACCCCAAACTGTGCGTTGCCGCTGGATACGGCAGCAAAGGTTTTTTCATCGCCGCCGGTCGAAACTAACTTCACCTCCAGCCCTTCATCTTTGAAGAACCCCTTGTCTATCGCAACGTAGAGTGGCAAGTAAAGAAACAGGTGCCCGAACTGTGCAATCGTGATGGTTTGTAGCTTGCCAGGCGGAGCGTTGCCGCCATCGGGACCACCGGCGCCGCCACCACCGCCACCAGCGCACCCTCCCAGTAGAAGTACCAGCGCCACTGCGCTGCAGAAGAGCGACATATATGATGGGTTTCTTCTCAATTTGCACTCCATTTTTTGCATCGATTGCGCACAAGGCACTATCCTATCCGCAAACTAGTTTGAGTACGAGTTTGCAGGTTAAATCATCTGGTGCGCGACAACGTCTACTTTATTCTCGTTAAGCCGGTCTATCTGGGTAACATCGGCTCGGTGGCGCGCGTCATGAAAAACTTCGGTTTCGCGCGGTTGCGTTTTGTCGAGCCACCCAAAGGATATAAAGATTCGGAAGCGAGACGCATGTCCGTTGGTGCATTTGATCTATTGAAAAACAGCGAAGTCTTTGAAAGCCTCAGCGACGCATTGCAGGATATCAGTTTCGCGATTGGCACGACCTCCGGGCAACAAAGGGACATGGTGCCAGTGCCATTCACCGCGATTGCCGGAGAGGCGGTTCGCACCGCCGGTAATGGCGCCAACAAAGTAGCAATTATTTTCGGAGATGAACGCAATGGGCTGGCGCGTGACGAACTTTTGCAATGCCACCAGGTGACAACGATTCCTACGGATGCCGGGTTTCCAGCGCTGAACATGGCTCAGGCAGTTGCCATCTGCGCTTACGAACTGTCCGGAAAGTCAGGGTCCAGCGTGGATACCGCGAGCTTGAGTGCCGCAGACACAAGCAACACTGCACGCGAATCGGCGCCGACCGGACAGCAGAACGATCAGCTGTTCGAACAATTGGGAACTCTTTTAGATGCAGTTGAGTTTTCCCGTACCTTCAACCGGGAAAAAGTATTACTCGAATTGCGAGGCTTTTACCAGAGAGCACAGCCGACATCGCGCGAGTATGATTTGTTGCGAGGCGCGCTTATCAAGATCCACCAGAAGCTAGTGGGCACAGCGCCGAAGCACGAGTCAGGCAAAGTTCACGAGCGATAGAAGCGCTGGGAAGAAAACTCTAGCATATACAGGATACACACAAAGGTCAGCGGATATGAAACTTGGATCGACAAGAAACTTGCAATTGCTGGATCGGATAGCGATGGCGGCATGCGTGGCGGCGACAATGGTCTCGGTTGGTGCGCTGTTGACAGGTTGCAGCGAGCAAGGACAGCAGCGTGCCGAACGTGCGCAAGCGAGATGGGACGGGCAGTCCGCACTTCAACAACATGACTATCCAAAGGCGATCGAAGCGTTCACTCATTTGATCGAACAAAATCCCAAGCGCGGCGAATACTACCTGGGACGTGCGCAGGCATACATGGGCATGAGCGACTACGACAAGGCCATGGCTGATTGCAAAAAAGCCGAAGAGTTCAAGTTGCAGTCGAGCGATCTGCTGGGCAAGATAGAGCTTTGCCAGGGACATGCCGCTGAGGCAGCCGAACAATTCAGGAAGAAACTCGACAATGCGCCGGAAACACCAAATCTAGAGGACGCGGTGTACTGCGCACTGGCTTACAAGCTCGCCGACAGGGATGCGGAGGCGGAAAAAATCGCTGACCGGGCGATGGCTAACTATGCCAAAGACAGTTATGTGGTGGCACACAAAAACGACGACAACGCGCAGAAATATGTCTGGGAGAAGTGGCCGTATCCGGCACTGCAGTATTTGCGCGGACAGATCGACGGCGGCAAGATGGTTGCTACCGCCGCCGACAGCGAATGGGATTTGCCTGAAGCACACTGCGTGTCCGGCATGAATCTGGTAGCGAAAGCGCCCAAGGATGCCGCCGACAAGACGACGCCCGACGACGGTCCGACCGACAACGCTGCAGCAATTAAAGAACTCAACTTCGTGCTCGAGCACTCCACGCCCGATCGATTTATCAATCAATTGGCTAAGGCTCAACTGGCACGCATGCAATCGGGACATTAATCGACTTGAGCGCGAGAGGCTGGAAGAAGCAGCGTTCGTTTTGCTTCCTGCCGAGACGCTAACTGTCCAATGATCATTACAAGCAGAACACTGGTGGCCAGCGAGAAAGCTTCTAAAGCCATCGCCAAATGCTCGTTTGGCAAAAACGCTGAAACCAGAAACAACAGAATCTGCACCACAAGGCTCACCCAATAGCCCATGATGACAGGACTTGGTGGCGCGGACCGCCAGGATGCGTCGTCGAGATAATTAGGATCACTGGCTTTCCAGACTTCCTGCATCACCAACATCGGCATGAATAAGTCGAGCACCGGAATGATGAATGAGAAGGCCTGCCAATCCCTCGCTTTGGCTGTGGAAACATTGAGGCTGTGCAAGTTTCGAATGCCCCTGCGCAGCCAGACAATCAAAAATCCCATCGCCAATAATGTAAGAGGCAAGGCGAGGATTACACAAAGGTTTCCTAAAATGTTGAGCAGTGCACCGAGATTTTTCAATTCGCTCGCGCCGAGCTCCACCCCTGCCACGTTGAGGATAGAACCAACGATATTCATTACCAGAGAAACGACGAGCGACACCTGCGCCACCCGCCCCACTCCCTTGAGCGGTCTGTACTCGTCCACTGCAACGCTTGTCAGCTCCGGCATTTCGCCCCCCAACCCGTCGCCTCTAGTGTAACAGCAAACACCGCAGGCGTTCGCAGGACTCAGGCTATGACTTCCATTTGATGCTGTCGAGAGTTTCGTTAAACTCTCGGACATGCTGATGCAGCTTGCCGGGCGCCGTTGACAGAAAGACCTGTTCGACTCGGGAGCCGGTGCCATCGGTATCGGCGAAAATGCCTTTGTATTGCCGCGTAACAGCTCGGCCTTGTGCGTCGGTTTTGTCGCCGTCCTTGAAATTGCCTTCGACAGCGAGCACGGTCTTGCCATTCAGTTGCATCGTGTACGCACTCGTGATTTCAAATGCCGGCGGGCGATACTTCCCACTATTCGTATATTGATTGTCGCCGGCTTGATAGCGCCCCATAATCTCCGACAGCGAGCGAATCTCGTCGGCAGTCAATCTCTGCGGTCCGTCCTCGGCAGGCTTGTTCTTCAGTATGTTGAGAAACGCCTTCGCAGACTCAGAACCGGCGCGCAGCCCGTTGCTGTAGATGCCAATGGTGGTCGCATTATCGCCAGGCGGACTGAAAGTTTCGTTGCTGCTCAAACCAATCGAGCCGAACGATGCTTCGCGCTGCCTCCAGCCACTGGGCAGATCAATATCGCTAATCGGTCCGCGGTCGATGCCACCGCTGGTGCCACTACCAGACTGTCCCGCATACATGAGGCGGAAGTATGTCATGGCAGCATTGTCACCCCACACCGACTGGGCCACATCAGTTTGCTGCGCGCCCGCGTCCGACACTTCGGCTGGGTGAGACAGGCGCCCGGTGTAATGTTCCAGTTCGCCTGCTGGATTTGATTTAGAAGACTGTGTGTTATCACCGGCCATTATTATTCCTTCCTGTTTTAGTGGATTGAGCTGACGACTGAGTGTTTCTTGAATGCCTTATTTATGCCTTTTTTAGTTGTATGTGGCACGGTACATGTCATTGACGCTCACCCAGTGATCTGAGTCGTCGCCCCAGGTGTTATCGATCAACACCTGCCCGGTGACCGGATTGTAATCATCGATGACAACTACGTGATTCATGTTGTGTCCCTTCGTTCCGGGCAGTGAATTGCCGCCGAACACGGGGTCACCCGCCGCTACATATATGATGATCGGCATGCGTCCTTCCGCTTTGGCCTTCTCCAGTTGCTCACGGAACTCCTGCTCGTTCTCGAATGTGGTGCCCTTGCCGCCGAGATCGCCATACTTCCCGTTAATGAAGAATGCAGACTGATCAGGGTTGAGGCGTTGAGTTTCTTCGGCGATGGCTTCGCAGCCCCAGCCATGGAAACCCATGGGAATCGGGTTGCCGTCCTTGTCTTTATCGGGTAGCGGGTTGCCGTCGGCGTCGGTCCAGAATTCGCCGGTCGAGTTTTGCCCATCCGGTTGCAATTGAGCGTAGTACTTGGGCGGGTGTTGCCGGCTGCCCCAGTCACTGATGGCTGTCGCCTGGAAGATCTGCGATGCGAACAAGCGCTCGTTGGAGTTGGTGCTGTCGTACGAACCTTCTTGTGGAATGAAGTTTTGCGGCGGAATGGTGACCTTGTGCCCGTCGGGAGAGGTCCACTCGCCCGTGAGCGCCATGTCGGACACCATCTCAGCGGCAGCAGCCGGATTGCGCATCCAGGTAACGACCTCCACGTCGGTGACGTTGCAGGTCAGGTGGTAGCCCTGGTCGATGCTCGACGGATCGGCGGCGAATGCCATCATCTGTTTGGCCAGCACTTTGCGCAGGGTGCCGTCTACTTTGCCGTCGGTGGCGGTGAGCAGTTTATCAATGGCGCCCAATGTGCGCGCCACTTCTTCAGGGCTCATGCCGGCTTGTTCGGCGCGCTGCAAGAACGTGTTCAGGTTGTTGAGGAACTCCTGGCGCTCTTTCTCAGGCAGATTGCGGGCGGCGTCGTCCATGAGGCGAGCGGCTTCCAGACCTTGAACGGCTTCGCCAACTTGATCCCAGCCGAACTTTTCGACCAGATCATCGGTCAGGCGCGAACCATACTCCTTCTCGTACATCTGTTGCAGAGCGACGCGGTCGGCGGGGCTCATGTTTTTCAGTTCGTCGTTAATCTTGTCGCCGAACCCGCCAGACACCCAGTCAGGAAATTTGTCGCCATCGTGAATGGCTTTCATTATCTCCTGGAGCTGCTCTTCGGTCCGCGCTGTCACAGAAGTGGTGCCATCGGTATTCTCGATGACGATATGTCCATCTTTGTCGGTGTACTGCAGCCGTCCATCTTTATCCAGTTGAACGTTGGTCAGCTTGTTGCCGTCATTGTCGGTCCAGTCTCCGTTGCCGTCGCGCGTGAATGTGTTGCCTTTCTCCGTAATCTTGTTCAGTTCGCCGTTGGCATCGTATTCGTAGCTACGCCTCGTGCGTCCGTCGGCGCTGACATAACTGGTTACCTGTCCATCGGCATTGAACTCATTCTTCGAACCATTGGCGTTGGTAACAGCCTGAGTGCGGTCCGGACGTTTTTCGATTTTTTCGCCGGTTTCCGGATTTGTGTAGGAGATCACACCCTTGTCGCTGACGGATACATCGGTGATGGGTGCCGGCTGACCATCGGCTGTGGTCCATTTGCCGTCTTTGAGAAAATAGGCATGCCCGTTGTCGTTGAAACTGTTTAGATTGCCGTCCTCGTCATAGCCGAACGCACTCGCATCTCCCCTTCCGGTGACAACGCTAACCACGCGTCCTTCACTGTCAAGACTGACCAGCGAACCGTCCCTGGAGCTGTGAATTTGCGAGTTGCCGTTTGAAAAATAACTGTATTCGTGTCCGTCGCTGGTCTGGTAAGTGAAGGTGCCATCGGCATTGACTTGCGGATCAATAATGTCGGGACCGCCCTTGCCGAATATACCCGGAGGGATCTTAATACCACCATCAGTGGTATCGCCGGGATTATTGTTGGTGCCGTCACCATGCGGCTTGGCGTCGTTGTCTATTTTGCTACCGGGCTTCGGTGGTCCGGGAATCGGCTTGTTATTGTCGTTCTTGGCGTATTGCCATTTGCCGTCCTTGAGTTCGAGAACGGTGCCATCAGGCTGCTCGATGCGATTGAGTTTGCCGTCTTCGCCATAACCAAACTTGCGGGACGTGCCGTCCGGATAATCGACTTCGACTACCCGTCCCTGGTCATCCTTGGTCACCTTGCCGTTAGGACCGACGTCCGACTGCTGTTGCTGCTCAATACGCCGATCAGAGAGTTCTTTCAGCTTTTCCTGAAGCGTCTCTTGATCGTCTTTATTCCTGTCGTTGTTTATCTCATTTTGCCTGCCATCAAACGTGATCGACCCATCGGCGTCCACATCAGCGTGCGACAACGGACCAGGCGGCGGTGCCACCACTTCCAAATTGTCGGCGCTGGAGCCATACCGCAGAGCACCGCTGGTCGTACCGGAGGTTTGCTTTTTGGCATCAAAGTCATCGTACAGTGCCTTAATATCGAAGGTCGGCGCCGCATTGTTGTTTTGCGTTTGCGCTTGCGTATCGGTGGTTTCTGGAGGCATGGTAAAAAGCTCCTTGCGAGGCGATGTTGGCGGCGCGGCAATTCGAGGTTGCATCGCGCGCAACGAACACTGCGCACCACGTAAGGTGGTGGTGGATGTTTTACGAGGAAGGGGTCAGATGGATGGTCGCCGCTTCCAGAGGAAGCTGGCTCGATTGAGTATGTGCAGATCGGTGGTAATACGTCGGGTACGATTAAGATAGCAAAGTGCGCCGCCTTTGTCGGTGCGCTATTACGCACACCTGCCCGCAGCGCTAACATTGCCTGGGAGTGCCTGATCGGCCAAGCGATCAAATCCACCGTTTCAGCAATACGACTGATCGCTTACAACACTTTAGTTGAAATCTACAAGGGCTGATCGACCACCCCAACCGGGAAAATGATCTCCAGCCTACTTTTTCCAGACAATACTATTGATAGTGTCGATGAAATCTTTAGAGCGGTTGGCCATTTGCCCGGGAGCCGTAGACATGAAGACCTGCTCCACGCGCTGTCCGCTGCCGTCGCTGTCGGCGAAGATGCCGACGAAGTCCCGCAAAGCGTTACCGCGCGCGTCGCGGAAGCTGCCCTCCACTGCCACGACGGTGCGCCCATTCACTTGCATGGTGATGGCATTGCGCATGTCGAAAGCAGGCGCGCGATACTGTCCCGAATTGGTGTACTGATTGTCACCGGCCTGATACCGTCCCATCACTTGCGAGAGCGATCGAATCTCGTCGGGAGAAAGAGGCTGCGCGCCGTCGTTTGCCGGTTTCTGCGCCAGAACGTCACGAAACGCTCGCGCGGCATCCTCACCCACCGGCAGGCCGCCATAGAAGATGCCCAGCTTGGTGGTGGCATCGCCCGCGGGGCTGAACACCTCGTTGCTGCTCTGTCCGATGGCGCCGTATGACTGCTCGCCCTGCGTCCAGCCGGAAGGCAATGTTATGTCGGCAATCGGTCCGCGGTCGACGCCAGCGCTGCTGTTTCGTGCATATAGAGCGTCGATAGCCGTGCCTGGCGCCCAAGTGTTCTGAGCAATTTCGGTGGTCGAGTCGTTCTGGCTTGCTGAAGGCAGGCGTCCAGTGAAATGTTCTACTGGAGTTCTCTCGGCTGCATCTGCTGTTCCTGCCATTGTGGTGCCCTCTCGGCGTGGTTAAAGTGGTGGCGCTGTTGTCGCAAGTGCTAACGGAGTTTACGGTCTGGTGGCCTGGTAGAGATTTCCGAGGTTGACCCACTGATCGTTGCCGTCACCCCAGGAGTTGTCCACTCTCACCTGTCCGGTGACCGGATTGTAGTCGGAGATGACCACCACGTGATTGAGTCCATGACCGTCTTTTCCGGGTTGCGCGCTGCCGCCGAACACCGGATCGCCGGCTGCCACCACAAGGATGATCGGCATCTTGCCGTCGGCCTTCGCTTTCTCGAGAGCCTGGCGGAATTGTTCTTCATTCTCGAAAGTGGTGATGTTGTCTCCGCCACCGCCGTCTTTGTGCACCAGGAACCGGCTGTCGTCGCCATTCAAACGGCGCAGTTCTTCAACAATCTGGTCGTCTCCCCACCCATGGAATCCTTTCGGGACATCGTTGCCGTCCTTGTCCTTTTCCATGATCAGGTTGCCGTCTTTGTCGGTCCAGTATTCGCCAGTGCTGTTCTGCGCATCCGGTTGGCCTTGCATGTAGTAAATCGGTGGTTTCTGACGGCTGCCCCAATCGGTGAGCGCGGTCGCCTGGAAAATTTGCGAGGCGAAGAGGCGTTCGTTGGAGTTGGTGCTGTCGTACGAACCTTCTTGTGGCACAAAGTTCTGCGGGGGAATCGTCACCTTGTGTCCGTCGGGAGCAGTCCATTCGCCGTTCAATGCCATGTCTGCCACCATCTGCGCGGCCACCGACGGGTTGCGGGTCCAGGTGATGTTTTCGACATCGGTGATGTTGCAGGTGAGGTGCGAACCTTGATCGATACTCGACGGATTAGCGGCAAACGCCATCATCTGGCGAGCTAGAACGTGGCGCAGGTGCGCATCGACTTTGCCGTCGGTAGCAGTGAACAGGCGATCGGTGGCAGCCAATGTCTTGGCGATTTCTTCCGAGCTCATGCCTGACTTATGGGCACGGTCGAGGAATGTGTTGAGGTTGGTAAGAAACTCCTGGCGCTCTTCCGGCGGCAAGTCGCGCGCGGCATGATCCATGAGATTGGCGGCTTCCATGGCTTCCAACGTCTTGCCGACATTGTCCCAACCAAATTCCTTGACCAGGTCGTCGGTCAATTTGGAACCATACTTCTTCTCGTAGACCTGCTGAAGCGCGATGCGGTCGGCCGGACTCAAATCGCCCAGTTGCTTGTCGATGATGCTGCCGGCGGGACCTGAGAGGAAACCGGGCAGGTACATGGACAGGTGCAGGTATTCTGCATCCTTGATCAGTTGCTCTTCGGTCTTGGTGGTGGTGGAGGTGTTGCCGTCGGTGTTCTGGACGACGATATGTCCGTCTTTATCTGTGTACTGCAGGCGTCCGTCGGATTCGATTTTGAAGTTAGTAACTTTGTTGCCGTCTTTGTCGGTCCAGGTGCCGTCGCCGTTGTCGGTGAACTTGTTGCCGTTCTTATCGCTGACCGATTTCAGCTTGCCGTTTTCGTCGTATTCATAAGTGCGCTTGACGCGACCATCGGCGCTGGTGAACTCAGTGACATTGCCTTTGGCATCGAGTTCCTGATGTGAGCCGTTGGCATTAGTAATTGTTTGCGTGCCGTCCGGTCTTTTTTCTATCGAACCGTCTTTGTCATTTTTGTAGGTGACGACGCCTTTGTCGTCGACTTTGACTTCTGAGATTGGTGCCGGCTTGCCATCGGCGGTTTGCCATTTACCGTCTTTCAGGTAGAAGCTTTCACCGTTGTGCGTATATGTATCGAGTTCTCCCTTTTCGTTATAGTGAAACTGTTGCACTTCGGCATTCGGGGAAACAATGCTTTCCACCCGTCCATCGGCATCTTTGTTGACGTACGAACCGGATTTCTCGTCGTGGATCCAGGAAGTGCCGTTGGTGAAAATTTTGACTTCGTTGCCGTCGCGGGTGTGGTAAGTGAAAGTGCCGTCTTCCGAGACGACGGGATCGACTATGTCGACGCCCTTGTTCATGGCGTTGAGAACGTCGCCCAATCCCTTGCCGACGCTATCCGGAATTTTGTCGCTCTGATCCGGGATAGGCTTGCCGTCGGCGCCGTCCGGGCGCACTTGATTGTCGCTGCTGCCGTCGTGTCCTGGTTTCGCGCCACCACCGGCACCACCGCCTTTGCCAGGATGACCGCTTCCGCCGGCGCCGCCTTGCTGCTCTGGAGGCGGCACGTTAATCCATTTGCCGTCCTTGAGAATGATCGTCTTGCCGTCCGGCTGCGTGATCGAATTCAGTTTGCCGTCTTCGCCATAACCAAATTTGCGCGATGTGCCGTTGGGGTAATCGACTTCGATTACGCGGCCCTGATCGTCTTTGATTACCTTGCCTTCGGGGTTGTTACCGCTGTTATCATCGTCCGGACGAGTGCGTTCGGTCGGATCGCCACCGGGTTTGGTGACGGCTTCGTTGGGCGCATCGAAATTGATGGAGCCATCATTTGTTAAAGTCGCCACCGGCACCTTGCCGTCGGCATCGATAGCCTTGGCAGCGAAACTTGCCACCACTACGGCCGCCAGGCGTAGTCCTTTGATTTCATCCGCGTCGTGACTGGCGGTGAACTGCTCGTACATGTCGAGCATGTTCAATTTCGCTGTGCCGGCGTCGGTACCGTCCAGATTGCCGGGCTTGAGGACGGGCTTGTCTGCCGGCTGGTTGCCCTGGTTGTCCTGGTCTTGCGGTTGCTGTGCCACGCGGACATCGGCTGTTTCGGAAGACATAGTAAAGCTCCTTGCAGAGCGGCTGTTGCCGGCGGAAAGACGCACAGCAAGTGCCACACCACGAATGTGGTTTGGGGAACGGATGAGGAACGGTGGGAACGGATGCGGAACGGTGGGAACGGTTGCCGGATCGGTCTTGCACTCGGTATGAACGCGAAGTTGCAAGAGAGGACTATTGGGCGGGTATGTGCTTAAGATAACAAAGGACAATGGATTTGTCGGTGCGCTATTGCGCACACTTATACTTGCGCCCCTAGGGCTTCCACTCTATAGATGACAGCGTCTGGTCGAACTGTCTCTTGTACTGCAACAGCTTGTCCGGAGCTCCTTGCAGATAGACCTGCTGGATGCGCTTTCCGGAGCCGTCCGTATCGGCGAAAACGCCGTTGAATCCTTTTACCGGCTTGCCGTTCATGTCGACGAAGGCTCCCTCCACCGAAAGCACGGTGCGCCCATTCACCTGAACGGTGCGCGCGCTGTCGATGTGGAAAACGGGCGGGCGATATCTGCCGGTGTTGGTGTACTGGTTGTCGCCCACGTTCAGCCGCCCAAGCGCGTCGGCGACACCCTTGATCTCATCGGCGGTGAGCGTTTGCGGACCATTGGTAGCAGGCTTATCTTTTAAGAGTTGCGCAAAGGCTTTGGCGCCTGCATCAGCCGTCGGCAAACCGCCGTAGAAAACACTGATGCCAACTGAGTTATCGCCGGCCGGTCCGTATGTCTCCACGCTGCGATTGCCGACGCCGCCGGCGGTGGAGTCGGTTTGCTGCCAGCCATTCGGAAACTGGATGTTCTTTATCGGTCCACGATCACTCAAGGCTAGCCCTGCAACTAAGTTTCCACCTGCGGTGTCGGCACCGGCGGCGACAGTGGTGGCATCACCGGTACTTCCGCCACATCTGACGGTCTGCAGATGCACATCATCAGCCAGATTCTGCGCAATGTTCCAGATGGACTTGCCGCCGCCGCCCAAAATATCATGAACGAAGTTCTCCAGCACTCTGACAATTGCCGGTTCGTGATTGTCGATGGGGTTAGTCGGCTTGGGCGGCTCGTGGTGTAAATCAGCCATGTTAGTAACGTCCTTCTTGTAGGGAGAGGAGCGAGAAAAAATTGGCGACGGTGCCCAACCGAACCGCAAAAGCGCGTTCAGATGAGGATGGGCGGGATTGGTTGAACTATAACAGTTGTGCTTACAGATATCAGTGCGCTATTGCGCACAAATTCCGCCCGAAGTTTCGCCTGGTCGGAAGACTTTACCCGGGCGAAATACCGGCCGCCAGCCGGGCCGAATTCGATCAAGTCGGCCCGGTGGGTGGCCAACTTCGCCCGTCTTGCCAAATCGGAAGGACTCGATGGCCCTGTACGTGGCCACTACAGCTCAGCAGATTCAATGCGCCTCGGCTGCCTCAGCAAGCGAGAACGGTTGAAGAGAGTCGCTTGACAGACTCGCCGTTTAGAATGTATTCTAAGCACATAGGAATTCTAAGGTTGAAGCCGTGAAAAGTCTGGCAGAGCAGTTACTCGACAGTAAGGGACTCAAACCCACACCGCAACGTGTGGTGATCACCCGGTTCGTGTTAGAGACAGAAAGCCATCCGACAGCGGAAGAGGTGTTTCTGGCCGTAGAAAACTCACTGCCGGTCGCTCTTTCGCGGGCCACCGTTTACAACACGCTCAACGCGCTCGTGAAAGCGGGCGTCGTGCGCGAGATGTACACAGATCCGGCGGCGGCTCGCTACGACGCCAACCTTACCGAGCACCATCATTTTATAGATGTGAAAACGGGGCGAATTCTGGATGTTCCCAAAGAGATGGTGCCGGAATTGACGCAGCATCTCGGCAAGAACTTCAAAGTGCACAACTATCAGGTTACGTTCTACGGTGAAGTAGAAGAGTAGCCGACCGCAAACCATAACGGCACAACGGCACCGCGAGATACCTCTCGCCGCGTCCGCGCGCATGCGCGTTTCCTCAAAGAAACGCGCATGGACAGCCTCGCGCAATCACACAAATAAGCATCACACCTGGAGGTCCGATCATGAGTAATAACAACAAATCAAAAACCGCTGAGAACCTGCATTCCGCCTTCGCCGGCGAATCAATGGCCAATCGCAAATATCTCTATTTTGCCAAGATCGCGCGCAAGCTGGGCAACGAAGAAGTAGCCGCGCTCTTCGAAAAAACAGCCCATGAAGAAACCGGGCATGCCTTCGCACACCTGGAACTCATCTATCCATCAGAGGGCATGACCGTTGAGAAACTTCTAGAACTCGCTATCGAAGGCGAACTCTACGAGACCAACGAGATGTATCCGGAGTTTGAGCGCATCGCACGCGAAGAAGGCGAACAGGCGGCCGTCGACGAATTCATCGAGCAAGCCGCAGAGTCCAGAGAGCACGCCAGTATTTTCGAACAAGCAGCCAAGCGATTCAAAGCATTGAAGCTGGTTGAGGCGTATCACGCCAATCGCTACCAGAAAGCTCTTGATGCTCACCGCGCCAGCTAGCCGGGCGCCCTACTGACATGCAGTATCATTAAAAATGAGCTCGTCTTTGCTTCTTCGTGTTAGCATCGAGCCAACTGGGCTGGAAAGGTCGCTGTCGTGGGTTGCGCTGAAAACAAATCGAAGATGATTTCTGTCTTGAGATGGGCTCTGATACTGCCTGTCGCGTATTTAGGCTATGCAGGTGTGCTGTCGATGCTCAGCCACCTGCCCGGCAATATGGGTCCGATGCCCGCCGGGGTGATCACCGACTGGGCGGGCTCAACCTTGTTTATTGTTCTGGCGGCTTTGATTGCCCCGTCGCGCAAGCATATCGTTGCCTGCTGCGCATTCTTCGTCACCACCGTCATCCATACCGTGATGCTGATGGCGGCCTTGAAAGCGCCGGCCCAATCGCCCTTGTTCGTAGATGGCATCTATGTGATCACGCTGGGCGGTTTCCTTGTCAACGCGCTGCTCACCTTCGTCATCGTCCAACACTTCCTGAACAAACAGCGCGAGCTCGAACTGACAGCCGATGCCCGCCGGTATTACCGCGAGTGGTCCGAGCAGGGAGGTCCGGTGCCCTTGCCGACGCCGTCTCAAATGGCGGCACCACCAACAGGCGCTCAGACAAGCAGTGGTAAAGCCACAACTGAAGCACGCTCGTATCCACTGCCTGCGCCGCAGTACGAAACAAAAGTTCTCACCAACGAAGCTGCATTGCCCCGCGAGATGACCATCAATGTCTCCCTGGCTTTCGATGAAGAAGGTCAGCAACAGCGGTTCACCGTCGCCGACGGCAAATCGATTGGTTTCGTCAAGACTGCTTTGCTGCTCGGCATACTGTCACCCGGGCACGCCATGAAATTCATTTTCAAACCGAAGAAACTGAAGAAACGCACGCTGCTCAGCAACCCGCCGTGGTTCAAGTCGCCGCGCGAACTGGATTCGGATGCCGTCGATCCGCGTATCGAAAGCTCACAACGCGACGGCGACAAGCTGTTGACGGACACGCTCAACGAATATCGCTAGCGATAGTACATGCGCTCGTATGATGAACTTGGTGCAGCCGCCTGATTGTTGTCGGCACCGGCGAACATCCGTACCAGGACAAACCCGAGAACGAATCCGCCGATGTGAGCCGCGTAGGCCACGCCGCCGACCTGCGATGAATCACCCAGTACGCCCAGTCCGCTGACCAGCTGAAAGAGAAACCAGGCGCCGATAGCTACAAACGCCGGCACTTGCTGCAAGGTGTTGAACATCAAAACCCGCACTCGCTGCTGCGGGAAGAGCACCAGGTAGCCGGCCAGAACTCCGGAAATGGCTCCCGATGCGCCCAGACTGGGAATAAACTGGTTGCCGCCGAAAAGCACGGTAGCCGCAATTTGCGCTACGTCGGCTCCCAGACCGCACAACAGGTAGAAGAGCAGAAACTTGCCGGAGCCCATACGGTGCTCCACGTTGTCGCCGAAAATATAAAGGAACAGCATGTTGCCGAAAAGGTGTTCCCAGCCACCATGCATGAACATCGACGTGAATAGCGTCAGGTAGACCGATATGGGTGTGGGCTGCAGGGCGATTTTGCCGATGGCGTCACCGCTGAGCGGGTCGTTGATGGAAACTGTGCGCGCGACATCAGTGCCCGTCAGTATTTCGTGCGGAACCGTCGCCCACGCATAAGTGAATTGATCGTTAGTGCCCATACCCTGGAATAAGATGAAAACCAGAACATTGGCGGCGATCAATAAGATCGTCACTATCGCTGGTGTGTTGTACCCGGAATCATCATCACCTAGTGGCAGCACGATCTACCCTCCAACTTGAAAATCGACAACGGACAACATACTCGGACGACGATATATGACGATGGGACTGAAAAAGGTTTCCACATTCAGCATAGGCGTTTCGACAACCACCTTACGCACCGCATATGGTGCAAATACAACTAGTCGTCTTCGTCGTCTTCAGCCAGATTATGCTTGGCTAACACATCTTCGACCGATTGCTCGGAGACGCGCACTTCAGCCAGCACACCCACGGCCTCGGGTATGGTCAATTTCCATTGCGACACGAGCGTGTAGCAAAGCACCGCCGCGTCCAGGTGTTTCTTGTTGATTACGCCCAGAACACGCGCCAGGCGCACAGTAGTTTCAGCATCTTTAAAAGCCGACTTCACACCCTCGAGCATCACATCTCGGTTGCCGAAACCGCTCATTTCCAAAAGCGACAACATCGACAGGTCTTCGTTGTTTTCGAGGTGGAAGTCCTCAGGGTCGGTGAGAACCTGCACATACGCAGGTTTGCGAGAAGAGATAATCGGCGGTCTGTCCGTCGATCGCTTGCGCCGCGACGAACGACTGCCACCGCCCACCGAACCATAGGTTCCGGAGATGGCACCGTACGAGCCTGTTTCGTCACTGGATTCGCTGTCGCTTAAAGCCTTGAGTTTTTGCGAGTCGGTCGGCTTGGTCTTGCCCACTTCGGCGGTCGGCTTGGATGCAGAAATCGGCTTGGCATACTTGCCGCCCGCCGCCGCCCCGTGACCGGCGGGTTCGGAGACTGCTTTGTGCTTGCCGGTCTCCGAAATCGCCTTGTGCTTGTTGCCGGTCTCGGATGTAATTGACTTGTGCTGCCCCGTGGCCGCCGCCGGATGCTCGCCGGAGATTACCAGCTGCGGGTACGTGCCGGTCGCATCCTTTTTGGAAGAAGAAGAGCCAACCTTCTTTTTGCCGCCCGAGTCTTTGCTACTGGAGTAGTCACGGTTGGAAGCGGTGGAAGCCACGCGCGAGCCGCCACTGGGCGGAGCGACCGTCCCGGGAGCAGACCCCTGCTCGCCCAGGGTGAGCAGCTCCGTGTTGTTCTTGGAATCATTGGCGTGTGCCCAGTAGTCGAACTGCGTGCGAATCTCGGCCACCGCATCAATATGATTTATTCGCCCGGCGCGCAGCCTCTCCTGAGCATCAAGAATGCCCGGCAACAGCTGAGCGGACAGCATCCCCTGCAAAACCAACATGCTTCCAAGCGGAATGCCGCTGCCGAAGCTGGCCGCCAGAGCCTCTTCCACCTGCTCGGGCGTAACGATATCCGAGTCGACCAGCAAAAGCCCCAGCTTGCTGCGGGAAAAATCAGTGGTCGGCTTGCAATCCACCGCTTCCATCGCCGCATCCAGCGAACACTGGTGCGTGTGGACGTGATTTAGAACCTCATGCGCCTGCTCCATGGTCAGCTTGTTTTCCTTGAGCATCTCCTGCACTTGCAAAGCTGCCGTCAAAAGCAGCTCGGTGAGCACACCGGACATGACAAGCACTCGCCCAATCGGCAAGTTCATGCGCTTGGAAATCTGGATCGACTCGACCACGTCGCCGCGCGTCACAATACCGGCTTCCGTCAGCAAATCGCCGATGCGAACGTGTTCTTCTACGTCGTGCGGTTGAGGTCCTGGCTGTTGCATGGTTGTAGTTGGGATCCCTGGAACTTTAGGCTAACCCGGCTAATGAAAAACCGAGCCCTGCCCAACGCTGCTTTCATCAGGATCATATTGTCCAGGATTGGGATCCGGCTTGGAAGCACCTGTAGCCAATTGCCTGATCGCCAGTAAGGCCCAAGCCGCCAAGCCCAGCAAAAACATGCCGCCGATAAAGGCAAAGAATATAAGGTCACCTGTCATTGGAAAGAAAACTCTCGCTGACTGCCTGACGTAGAAGCGTGCTTAGCGCGTTGACAAGGATATCAAATTCTATGCCCAATATTGATATCCTTTAGAGCTTATATGTACTAACACAAATACTTATAGCCGCTTGTAACGATAGCGCGCAGGAGCGACTGATGTTCGATATTTTCAAAAAGCAGTTTATCGATGTTATCGAATGGACCGAAGAGGACAATGGCGTTCTTGCTTATCGCTATCCGGTCGAAGACAAGGAAATTCAAAGTGGTGCCGTGCTCACCGTTCGCGATTCGCAAATGGCGGTCTTCGTCAATGAAGGCAACATCGCCGATGTGTTCTCACCCGGCCGTTACACATTGACGACACAAACGCTGCCCATTCTCACCACTTTGATGAACTGGGATAAAGCATTCAAGTCGCCCTTTAAGTCCGACGTTTATTTCTTCTCGACGCGCGAACAAATAGATCAGCGCTGGGGAACCCAACAACCGATTAACGTGCGCGACAAAGAGTTCGGGGTCATTCGACTGCGCGCCTTCGGCACCTTCTCTTATCAAATCGAAGAGCCGGGCACCTTCTATCAAAAAATCAGCGGCACCAAACAGGTCTACACCGCCGGTGAACTCGATGGACAGTTGCGTTCCATAGTAATCACCGCCATCGCTACCAAGTTCGGCAAAGCCGAAACAGCATTTTTGGATCTGGCTGCCAACCAAACGCTCCTCTCTGACGAGCTGAAAAAAGAACTTGATCCACAATTCTTCGTGTACGGTTTGAAACTGAACACCTTCCTCGTGCAAAGCATCACGTTGCCGGAGGAATTACAGACCTACCTCGACAAACAATCGCAAGCAGCACTGGTCGGCGACCTGAAAAAGTACGCCAACTTCCAAGCTGCCGACAGCATCAAGGATGCCGCCATGAACTCCGGCGGCATGGCCGGAGCCGGTATCGGACTGGGTGCCGGAGCGGTAATCGGTCAACAGTTTGCGCAAGGCATGGCCGGCGCAACTGGTGGCGCTGCCGGTGCCCCGCAGGAAGATCCGTTCGTGCAGCTCGAGAAGCTCGGCAACCTTCTGCAGAAGGGCATCATCACACAGGAAGAGTTCGATGCCAAGAAAGCGGAGATCATGAAGCGCATCGGCTAGAAGTGAGAACTGAAGGCTAGTAGCAATGATCACCCTCAACTGTCCCTCGTGCGGGGCGCAGGTAGAATTCAAATCTAAGGCGTCAGTCTTTGCGGTCTGCAGTTTCTGCAGATCGACATTGGTGCGCCAGGATATGGATTTAGAAAAAATAGGCGAGATGGCCGACCTGCAGGATGACCTGACACCGTTGCAGATAGGCACCAGCGGCCAGTTCGACGGTAAGTCGTTCGAACTGGTCGGGCGGCTGCAAGTCTCCTACGACGATGGATACTGGAACGAGTGGTACGTGCTGTTCAATGATTCCGAAACCGGCTGGTTGGCCGAGGCGCAGGGGTTCTACGCGCTCTGCAAGCCGTTTGCCATGAACGAAATTCCGGCGCGCTCCGACGTCTATCCAGGCTTGCACGTCAAGTTCGGCGAGAGCGTGTTGAGATGCGAGGACATCCGCGACGTCCGCTGCGCATTCAGCGAAGGCGAATTACCTATGAACGCGATGCGCGGACGCAAATCGACGAGCGTTGATTTCGCCGGGAGCTTCGAGAGCATGGCGACCATTGAGTATGCCGAACAAGAAACCCGCGTCTTCCGCGGGCAGTACAGAGAATTTGACGATCTGAAGTTTCGCAACCTGAGGTATATCGATGGCTGGAAACTCTGATCTGCCAGGCGGCAACGATGCCGGCGGCGCAGATCCGCCAGAGAAGAAACGCAAGCCGCCGCCGCTCCCCGGTGAGAAACCGAAGCGCAAGCCGCCACCGCTCCCCGGCGCCGGCAACGTTCCGGACGATGACGCGGATGATGACGATGATGACGCGGATGAAGCGGACGACAAACCGCATCGCTCACCGCCTCCTCTGCCTAACGCGGTAGCAGCCGCAGCAGCTGCAGCGCCGCCCTCCACCGAAGAATTGGAAGAACGCGCTGCGGAGAGAGAGAAGAAGAAACAAGGACCGCGCGCCAAAAATTTCTCTTGCACCAATTGCGGTGCCTCGGTGACGATTCGCAATCCGGGACAGACATTCTCCGTCGCCTGCGAAAGCTGCCATTCGATTTTAGATGCCACATCAGAAAGCTACCGCATTCTGACCCGGTTTTACGAAAAAGCCAAACGCGATCCGCGCATCCCCCTGGGCACACGCGGCAAACTGCAGGGACGCGAGTGGGAAGTGATCGGCTTCATTGTCCGTCGCGACGTTCAATGGGGTGTGCAGTGGGAAGAGTATCTTCTCTTCAATCCATATTATGGATACCGCTGGCTTCTGGAAAATCAAGGACACTGGAACATCACCCGGTCGGTCAAAGACAGACCGGAAGCCGGAGCAGGCTCCGGAGTAAATTACCACGCCCAGAACTACAAACTCTTCTATATAGGAAAGGCCGAAATCGACTACGTCCTGGGCGAATTTTACTGGAAGATCAAGAGCGGCGATGCAGTAGATATGAAGGATTACATCTGCCCGCCGTACATGCTGTCCGTGGAAACCGACAGCAACGAAGAGAACTGGGCTCTCTCCGAATATCTGCAACCATCTGTGGTGCGCAAGGCATTCGACCTGGACAAGATGCCCTATCAGAAGGGTATCGGACCTAATCAACCGGTAGCAGTAACTGAAACATGGCGGGGCATTCGCCTGCCATGGCTGGGTTTCTTGCTCCTGCTGTTCTTCATTCAGTTCGCTTACTGCGTATCGACTCGCACTGAAGAGTTGATGAAACAGGACTTTCTCTACGTTCCCAACCAGAAAAGCAAAGAGAACGACCCCGTCCTCAACAGCTACACAACACGCACATTTGACATTCCGGAAAACCGGAATGTCGTCCTCGACTTCGATGCCGGAGTCGATAACAGCTGGTTCTATTACGCCGGCGAACTGGTTAACGACAAGACCGACGAAACCTTCCCGATCGAAAATACTATCGAGTACTACCACGGCTATGACAGCGACGGATCTTGGAGCGAAGGCAGCACATCCGCTATGCAAACCTTATGGAAAGTACCGCCTGGTCCCTACTACATAAATCTCGACTGGGAAAGCGGTCCCGGCACCGTCGATGGTTCGTTCCACGTCAAAGTCAAAAAGGATGAGCCGGGCTGGCTTAACTACTGGCTGGCCGTGATCCTGGTTTCGATTGTGCCAATCTGGACTTGGCTGAGCTCGCGAGGCTCTGAAGTGCAGCGCTGGAGCGACAGCGACTTCACGCCCTACAAATCATCATCGGGAGACGACTAGAGCATGGGAAAAAACATGTACATCGCGTCCAGCCTATTCGTTTGTCTGATGCTTGCGGTGGCATGTGCCACCGGATTTCAGATTGGCGCCGATGCCACCAAGCCACAAAAGCCGACCGGACCCCATCACAAGTAAACCCGAAACACCTGAGACAAAACCAAGACACCAGACTAAGACGAACAAGAACAAACAAGAGCAAAGGAGGAACACGTGCAAGAATTATTTTCACTGAAGGCATTCATAGCCGTGATTACATACGCCGTGGTAGGCAACGTCATTCTGGCGTTGACGCTGGTAGTCATGGATAAACTGACTCCAGGCGATATGTGGAAGGAAATTATTACCGAGAAAAACCTGCCCTTCGCCATCACAGTTGCAGCCGCCGCTATCGCCGTCGGCAACATAGTCGCGGCAGCCGTGCACGGTTAAACGACGGTCAACCTCGTGACGTACGCTCTTCTGATTACTGCCTTTGTCATCTCCACCTGCGGTCTGGTCTACGAACTGATCGCCGGCACCGCGGCCAGCTACTTGCTGGGCGACTCAGTGACGCAGTTTTCGACGGTAATCGGCGTCTATCTGTTCGCCATGGGCGTCGGTTCGTTTCTCTCCAAATACGTCGAGAAAAATTTGATTCTCGTCTTCGTTCAAGTCGAAATGCTGATCGGATTGGTGGGCGGTTGCTCTGCTGCCATCCTCTTCCTCATGTTCAACCATGTCGAGCATTTCCGCGTACTGCTCTACAGCCTGGTCTCGATCATCGGCATCTTGATCGGACTGGAGATTCCGCTCCTCATGCGCATCCTCAAGGATCGCCTCGACTTCAAAGATCTGGTCTCGCAAGTCTTCACTTTCGACTACGTGGGCGCGCTGCTGGCATCGCTGGCGTTCCCGCTCGTGCTCGTTCCCCAACTCGGTTTGTTGCGCTCAGCGTTTTTGTTCGGATTGTTCAACATTGTGGTGGCACTGTGGACCTTGCACTTATTCAAGAGCGAATTGCCCTGGGTGCGCAGTCTGCAAGTAATCAGCGTCGTGCTGCTGGTCGGACTGGTGGGCGGCTTCGCCTCATCCGACAACCTGACGACACTGGCAGAAGTTGCGCAGTACCAGGAGCCCGTCATTTACTCCGCCTCCACGCCGTACCAGCGCATCGTTATTACCGGCGGCGGCAAAGAACTGAAGCTGTTTCTCAACGGCAACCTGCAGTTCAATTCCCGTGATGAATATAGATATCACGAAGCTCTGGTTCACCCTGCGATGGCGGCTCTCACCAGCCCGAAGCAAGTGCTCGTACTGGGCGGCGGCGACGGCATGGCAGTGCGAGAGTTGTTGAAATACCCATCGGTGGAAAAGATCACTCTCGTCGATCTCGACTCGGCAATGACCGATTTGTTCAAGCAGCAAGAGTTTCTCACGCGCTTGAACAAGAACTCGTTGAACAATGCCAAGGTCGAAGTGATCAACTCGGATGCTTTCATCTGGCTTAAGAAATGCGGGCAGAAGTTCGACTGCATCATCGTCGACTTCCCAGATCCGAGCAACTTCTCGCTGGGCAAACTGTACAGCGACACGTTCTATAGAGCACTGAAGAACGTGGTTTCACCGACCGGCGTCATCGTTATCCAGAGCACCTCGCCTTACTACGCCAAGAACTCCTACTGGTGCGTGGTCAATACGCTGAATTCGATCGGCTTCCACACCATGCCCTATCATGCGTACGTGCCGTCATTCGGCGACTGGGGTTATGTGATTGCAGCACCACAGGATTTCCGCTTCGGCGACAACTATCCGTCCGGGCTGCAATACGTCTCACCCGACGTGGTGGCACAGATGACGTCTTTCCCGGCAGACATGCACCCCACCGTGCAAGCAGTCAATAAACTGAACGCGGCTGCGGGAGGCGGCACCAAACTGTACTTGGACAGCCTTGCATCTGCCGCCGACAATGTTCCGTGCCGCCTGCTTGGACCATCCATGTCCGCAGGACACATGATTCGCAATCGCGTTTTTGCCAACGTCGCACAACCCAAAGTTTCTTCCCAATCCCGCATTGTCATTGTCGGCGGTGGCATCGCCGGACTTTCCGCTGCCTGGTGGTTGAAGAAACATGGCGTCAACGACTTCGTTCTGCTTGAATTGGAGAAACAAGTCGGCGGCAATTCCACCTCGGGAAGAAACAAAATCAGCGCCTATCCGTGGGCAGCCCACTACGTACCGATTGCCAATCCGGAATCGGAATATGTGCGAACGCTGTTTGCAGAACTGGGCATCATCGAAGGTTTCGACGCCCACAACGAACCTTTGTATAACGAACTGCACCTCTGCCACGACCCGCAAGAGCGCTTGCTTAAGTGCGGCGCATTCAATGAAGGATTGGTACCGCGCAAGGGATTGCAGGCGGAAGACCGCGCGCAGATCGACCGTTTCTTCAAGCTGATTGCCCAGCTTCGCAAAGAGAAGGGCGGCGACGGCAAACCAGTGTTCGCGATACCACTCGATCTCAGCTCAGCCGATGAGAAATTTCGCGCGCTCGACAAGATCTCTATGAGCGAGTGGATGCAAAAGGAAGGCTTCACATCGCGCCCGCTTGTCTGGTATGTAAATTACTGCTGCAAAGACGACTACGGTTCCTTAGCCAACAACGTTTCTGCATGGGCGGGACTTCACTACTTCGCGGGACGGCGCGGCACCGCCGCTAATGCCGACATGAATGCGCTGGTCACCTGGCCGGAGGGCAACGGCTATCTCGTCAATGCCTTGCGCGAGAGATTGAAGGATCACCTGCAACAAGAATCGCCGGTGCACAAGATCAAATCGACTGACGACGGACTGGTGCTCTCATACGTGAATGGCGCGCAGGAGCAGAAAGCCATCGCTGCGGAATATGTAGTGTTCGCCGCGCCGAGATTCATCTCCAAATATGTGATTGCCGATCAGTCCACGACTCTCGGCGCGAATGATCTGAGCGACCTGGCATATGCACCGTGGCTGGTGGCGAATATCAGTTTGACGAACGTGCCGGAAGGCAACGGATTGGATACTGCCTGGGACAATGTCAGCTACGCGAGCGACTCGCTCGGATACGTGGTGGCGACGCACCAGAACATCACCACACGCCGCGGTGCCACCGTCATCACTTACTACCAACCCCTCTCGGACATGGATCCGGTGACGGCGCGGAAAGAACTGCTGGCGGCGCAACCAGATAAGTGGCGAGCGCGCATTCTCGCCGACCTCGAGAGGATGCACCCGGGGATCAGTCGGGATGTGACGGCCATTGAGTTATGGCCGTGGGGACACGGAATGATTCGTCCGTCAGTCGGTTATATCTGGGGCGAAACGCGGCAACGCATGAAGCAAAGACAGGGCAACATATTCTTCGCGCACTCGGATATGAGCGGCATATCCAATTTCGAAGAAGCCCAGTATCAGGGAGTCACGGCGGCGCAAGGGATATTGCATACTCTGGGGCGCGCCGAAACATGACGCAGTCGATACTCAACCCAGCATCGGTCGAACCGGCACCACAAGCCTGGCTCTCCTCACCACGCTGGGATCTGTCCTGGATCATCGCGCCGGCGTTTATCACATCGGCAGTGGCGCTGGCGTTTCGCCCCCTATTCGAAAACAGTTCGAGCCTGCCCCTGTGGGCGTGGGTTTCATTCGTCCTGTTGGTCGATGTTGCCCATGTCTATGCGACGCTGTTCCGCACCTACTTCGACAAACAGGCATTCCAACAAAACCGCACCATCTTGCTCACGATCCCAGTCGCCTGCTGGGTAGTCGGCGCACTGCTCTATTCAGTCGACGGTCTTCTCTTCTGGAAGGCGCTGGCTTACCTGGCGGTGTTCCATTTCATCCGCCAGCAGTATGGCTTCGTGGTGCTCTACTCGCGCAAACAACCGGCAGCTCTCAATAAATTCAAAGCGCTCGACCACGCGCTTGTCTACATGGCAACCCTCTACCCGATGTTGTTCTGGCACACTCATCTGCCGCGCAACTTCAATTGGTTCATCGAGGGTGACTTCATCGAAGCGCTTCCACAGTTCATTACTGATTGGGCGCTCGGGCTCTACGCACTCCTGGCGGTGGCGTATGTGATTAAAGAACTGTTCTTCTTCCGTGCCACCGGCGGATACTTCAACGTTCCCAAGAATCTTTTGATTATCGGCACCGCACTCAGCTGGTGGATTGGCATCGTCACACTCAATTCCGACATGGCATTCACCATGACGAACGTAATCAGCCACGGAGTTCCATACATGGCACTCATCTGGCTGATGCACCACTCGAGTGCCGCTCGTGCTGCCGATCCAGTTCCCCCGCCCGCAACACCGAGTTTCTTCGAACGCGCTACGCAAGTTGCACTCACTTACCTGCCAGTGTTCTTCCTGGTGCTGGTCGGACTGGCGTTTCTCGAAGAAGGGCTCTGGGATGGTCTGGTCTGGCGCGAACATCTCTCGTTCTTCCCAGTCTTCGCGCATCTGCCCGAGATCACGGATAGGACGATCCTGGCACTGCTCATTCCATTCCTGGCTCTGCCGCAATCGACGCACTATGTACTCGATGGATTTATCTGGCGCGTGCGCGACGCGTCCAACGCCTGGTCACTCTGGCGGCCAGCCGTTAAATGAGTGGCTGCTCGGGGCACCCTTTATTTGCCTAGTACGTCATTTTGGCGTACAATGGTTAGATCGCAATACCCGACAGGTGAGTGTCATGGCAACATCAAGGAAAAAACCGACAAACGACGCAGAGCGGTTGGCAATGAGGCTGCCTGCGGAACTAAAAGAGCAGGTTGAAAGAGCCGCAGCACTGCGCGGTGAAACCGTCAGCGGCTGGGCGAAGCCAATACTTGCCGAGGCGGCCGCACGTCAACTGCGCGATCATGATTTTCTTGAGATGGCTCGGGCGGACCGCGTCGCGTTCATTCAGGCAGTACTGTCGCCGTCCAAACCTACCAAGGCAGCAATCGAAGCGGCCAGGCGATACAAGAAGGCGTTTGGGGTCTAGGTTGCAGTCTATAACGCTGAACCAAATCGAGTTGCTGGACCCGGTCCGACACAACCGCAAGTCTTTCACCAGTGGTGTTGCACAACTGGATGCATATCTGCGCACTAAAGCCCGCAAAGACGCTCCCTCACTGTCGCTGACTTTTGTGCTGACCTGTAAAGAAGAAGTGGGCGAGATTCTGGGGTATTACAGCCTTAGCTCCGCGCATCTCCGGTCAGATGACCTGCCAGCGGACCTGATGAAAAAAATTGGCCACTATGGTGCGATTCCTGCCACGTTGCTGGGCCGGCTAGCGGTCGCCGAGGCTTATCAACGGAATAGAGAACTTCGAGTGGGCGAAAAGTTGCTGGTAGACGCCATGCTAAGGAGCTACAGCGCTTCCCTGAGCGTCGCTTCGTTTGGAATGATCGTGGACGTTCTAGTCGGGGAAAAAGGCGATCCCACAAGCTTCTACGAAAAATACGGATTCCGAAAGTGCGCCAATACTGCTGGCAAGATGTACTTGCCAATGAAAACGATCATCGAAATTCTGAAAGCGGCCGAGTTAATCTAGCGGCGCACCTCAAAGACGTGCACCGTGTGTCCGAATGCGAGGAACCTAAGTCTGTTTAGTGGGAGCGAGCAACCTGCTCGCTATGGTGGGCCCTCTCAAGGGCAGCGCAAGCCGATCAGCTCCAGGAACTTGTTGTAGTAAGTCGTGGCGTCTGTCATGGCGCCCTGACTCTTCAACAACTTGTAGTCCTGTAAGAAGCCGTCGACTTTCGCGGTAGCTGTGACTGCCGCGTTGCCATCCTCGTTGTATGCCATTTGCAGTTTGGTAATCGGAACTTCGACCATCTTGCCGGCGATTTTCATCTCGGCAGTCAGTCCTTTGATGTCTCTAAAAATCAATTCGCCATTCTTGCCCATCTTGATGTCGCACTCGAATTGCTTGCCGATCTTCAATCGGCTTGCGACATCCTTCGCGGGATCTAAGTCGAGCTGCGCACCATCTTTGAACTCCACCTTGGCGTGGTGGAAGTCATCTTTGTCTTTGCCTGGAGAGAAACTGAGTTTAGTAACGCCGTGCTTTCGCAGGATTTCTGCGGCTTTCGGTCCGAACTGGTCGAAGTCTTTGGGAGTAAGTTCGGCAGACTTGGGAATCAATTCAGGAGGCGGCTTGTCTCCACGCTCCGGTGGAGGCACCGCTCGCAGTGCCTCCGCGAACTCCTCGAACCAGTTGCCGTGCGCCTCAGTCTCGGCATTTGCCAGTTCGGTGGCAGCGGATACCGGCGGCGCATCGGCGCCTCGTATTTCAGAATATAGATCGTCAGCCATGAGCGAGCTCCTCCAGCACTGCGCAGCAACTTCGGTTTGCTACGACTTAGCTGGTGGTTTATCCTGACCCAATAACTTCAAGAACCGGTCGAACAATAATTCTGCCTTGTCCATGACCTCGGCTGGTCTGGTACGAGTTTGATCGCGGCTGAATACTTTCCAAGTGCCGGTGGATGTCACTTCGGATTCGCCTTTGGCGTTTCTTCCCATCGAGATCTTGGTCACGGTGGCATCGCGGAAGGCACCCAATATCTGCGACTCGGCGGTCAGTCCTTCAATATTGCTGAGGACAAATTTGCCGTTGGCATCTTTTGAGATATCGCAGGAAAATTCCTTGCCGATCTTGAGCTTGCGGCATCCATCGACGGCGGGATCTTGATCTATCTCAAGTCCCTTCTTCAATTCCGCCTTCACATGGTTGACACCATCGGCGCCAGGCGTGAGCGTCAGTTTCGTCACGCCGGCGTCCTTCAAGACTTGCGCCGCCTTCGGACCTATTTTGTCGAAGTCTTTGTCGGTCAGTTCAACCGGTCCGCCGCCTGCCTGCTGGAGCATGGCGACTTGCTCGGGTGCTCCGGTCAACGTTGCTAATTCGGAAATCCAGTTGCCGTGGGCTTCATCGGCTGCGTCGTCGGCTGCAAGAGGTACTAAAGGTATGTCGTCAGCGGCGCGTGCGCCGTCTGCAAGTGGTGGTGTCATAGAGGCGTCTCCTGATTGAATGGCTTCGCAACCATTCCCCACACCCTTTATATGGGACAGGGCACGACTTTGGTATGTGGCTAGAGGAAAACCTGACTGCACAATTCCACAGGCGAGCACGACCGTCAGCAGGGTTGATGCACGCCAAATCGGTGCGTAGACCCGTACTGCCATACCCGAGCCGGGTTTGTATGATTAACCAACCTTCCCCTCCAAATCGCGTCAAGCGTGGTGTTTCAGATGACTGATGCTCCCAGACCTGATGTTAAGACGACCGTCGAGACTCCCAGCCCGTTCAAGTTCGAGATTCCCCCGCCGCAAGCGACCGATGCGCCGGGCGCCGACATGAACGACCCTTACACCCGCGAACTGGCCAAGATGACGGCGCTCGATGACCGGGTGAATATCGGATTCAAGATGGCTCCCTCTGTCGAATCTGAATATCGGAATTTGATCGCGTCGCACGAGCAGCAGCCTCAGTCCCAGTCCGACCGCGACCTGGCGATTGCCGGCCGCATGCGGATGCTCGAACACTTCAATGCCGCCGGCGACTCGCCAAAAGTTTTGCAGATGGCCACAGAGACAGCGCGACTCTATCCGGAGGTCTTCAGTCAACATCGTTTCGATGTGATCGCAAGCAACAATTTTTTAACCGCCAATCCTGAGTTCTTCGAACTGCTGAAGAACGCAACAGATGAACAAAAGGCGGTCTATCAGCGAGCGGCCCGCAAATCAGACCGAGACGTGGAATGGTTGAATGCCACCAGAGGGATGATGAACCACTACGACGAGCTGATGAGCAACCCGGAAACGCACGACGCCGGATTGCGCGAGTACTGGAAACTGGTGAACGGTTCCGAACACCAAAAACCGCAGGACCGCGGAGACAGAGAGGTTGCCGGAAAAGCGCGGCTGCGCATTCTGGATCATATGGACAAAGACGGCGTCGACAAAGCCGAAACAATGCAAGTAATGATTGAAAGCATGACGAGATATCCCGAGCTCCTGGCGCAGCCGAGGTTTATGTCCATCGCGCGGAATCTCGATGCCGGTCAGAACGCAGCCTGGGTTGCGGCATATAGAAACGCCGGCGGCGACCTGAGCAAACTGCAATAGAATCTGCCGGGCGAACATTCTGCGCATGCCATCGGCGAACACCCGCATGGCATGGGCTACACGAGTTGGCATTGGACATACAAACGCGCTAAGCTTTGCTGAATGCTACACGACAAGCCGGGAATTCCGTGGCAATATGCGGATGAAGACGTTCCACCCGATTGGATCACAGGCACCACAGGTAGTGCAGACACAGACAACCCAACGGCGCCGCCGGCAGTGAATGCGGGACCAAGACAACAGGTAATGTACTCGCGATAACGACCTACGACGCTGGTTTGGCTGGCGGCTCTAAAGCCGTCAACTACACAGTCCAGAGCGGCGACACGCTGAATTCCATCGCTTCGGGATTGGCGACTAACATCAATGCCGACACCGACCTCCAAGGGATAAGTGTGTCCGCTGTTGCGGTGACACCCACATCTGGTGTCTCAGTCGTCAATCTGCTCTCTGCATCAAAGAACGCGACCACATATGCGAAGTCGTTGAGCGGTGGCGCTACGGAGACAATTGCCCTGAGCAAGAATGTCGGGGTGTCCCAAGCGACCTTCAATACGGTCAATGAGCTAACCGGCATCTCGGCCGGTGGCAATGCCCACTTCGAGGAAACACTGACAGTCCGGTATTACCGGTGACTGTCGCAGGCAATGCTGTCGACATGCCGACATCTCAAAGTTTTTCGGGGAATGCCGCGCTGTCGTCGGGGAGTAACAGTATCAGCGTGAGCGCCACTGCTGGCGGCGGAAGTGGTACAACTACAAATACCCACAAGCTAGAAGTGGTGGGCGCTGGCAGCCAGACGCTGACCTACGACGACAACGGCAACCTAACCAGCGACGGAACGAATTCCTTCGCATGGGACGCCGAAAACCGACTGATTCAGATTACTTATCCCAGTTCGGGAAATAAAACCGAGTTTGTGTACGGGCCAACTGGCGGCCGGATGAAGATCGTCGAGACGGTATCCGGGAGCATAACGAGCACTAAGCAGTTCGTCGGTCCTGAGGAGCGCGATGCAAATGGCGATGTTTCTACGAAGTTTTTCGCAGGTGGACAGGTAACCGGTGCATCACTTTTCTACTACACGAAAGACCAGTTAGGTTCAGTCCGCGAAATGTGCGACGACACTGGCGCTTCTCAAGCGTTATACGCTTTTGATTTGATTGGGAGACCTACAAAACTAGAGGGTGCAGAGGAAAGTGATGTCCAGTTTGGCGGAATGTACATACATCGAAGAAGTGGTTTAAGTTTAGCTTCGTATCGAGAGTTCAGCGCAAAACTTGGACGATGGCTGAGTAGGGATCCCATCGGCGAGGATGGCGGCTCAAACCTGTATGCGTATGGTGCGAACGATCCCGTTGGTTCTGTCGATCCAAGTGGTCTGCTAAAGTTCTGCCTGTCTGCCCAGAAAGGACGGGGGCTGGCAGGGTTCTTAGGTTACCGAGGGTACCAAGGTCCCCCAATTGGACCCCCCGTATACCCCCCGATTGACACAGGAGGCAGCTCCGGTTCTGGAGACGGTGGCGGAGGTGGAGATCCTTCATTCGGTCCCGTAGCTGGTCCCCCCATCAAAATACCAGGTAGCAATGGGCAACCCACATGGCACTGGGGTCCAATAGGAAGCGCTCTCTCTCAAATGAGTAGCGATGACGCCGCAACCACTGGTTTCTATACGGGCATGGCGACCTTAGGAGGAGCTTTAGCAGGCGGCATGATGGCTGCTAGCAGCGGTGGCGGTGGCGGTGGCGGTAGCTCAGGTCCCACATTCATTGTAACTCCAGGCGGTACAGCCTATCCCGTGCCAACAGGCGCAACGGGTCCCGTGCCGACTTTCGTCCGCACGGGCGCAACTGCAGGTTCTCGAAACGGTAGTGCTTTTGTCGGCGGCAGGGGAGGAGCAAACGGACAAGTCCGAACAATGAGAATCATGGACCCGAAGAGAGGAGCCTCTAGGGGATATATAAAGTACGAAAACGCAAACGAGCAAGGCGTCAACCCTTATACTGGTCGAACTGGATCAGATGCCGAGACGCACTTCATGATTGATTAGGCGGTGTGCTGAATGACTCACGACAATCTGGCGCAACTCCCCCCCGCGGAGATTTGCTACCGAATTCTTGCAGGCAAAGAAATATCGGGCGTTCGATTCGGCTATCATCTCTCGGTGATAGTGGACGGATTACACAAGGGTTTTTCGAACACTGTCAAAGGCGAGTCCTTTGTCACCCTTGCTGGCCCATGGGTACTTTCTAAAGCAAACGGGGTGGATAACTGTCCAAAAGCTACATCATCTCCGGGCTTGAGCGCTGCCGATCAATTGATGCAAATTTCTCAGGTCGCCGAAAAGCTAATTCTGTCCGTTGAGGTGAGTGCGGACTCTTGTGACTTGCTGATCCATATAGAGGACGGATGGTTGCTGACGGCCAGCGGCGATGGTGATGAAGGGTGGCACGTAGGACTCCGGGATCAATTTAGCCTCTCCGTAAGGGAACGCGTGATTACGTCTCTGGATCTGTGTCTGCCTGGTGATGACGCATGATCTCTGTGACCGGCGATGCAACGCTCACTCCAGGTAAGCGAAGCATAGTTCCCCAATGGTCTGCACTGCCTGTGTGCTTCTTTATAATCGTCCTTCATTTTTCGCGAACAGCCGGACAAAGAGAAAGGGAGGACCACCATTTTTGAAAGCGGTATCAAAGCTTTGGCACTTTCTCGCAATTGGGCATCTGTGCACGGTTCAGCGGGACCACTCAACATGCCGCCGCTGCGCGCGCGTAAGTGCAGGTTAAAGAGGGCACTACTCACAGCCCGAAACCCGCAGAGAATGGGCGTTTATCCGTATACCAAAAATGCAGAAGTGATACCAAACCCACTACTCACAGCTCGAAAGAGCCAGCCAGTCAGAGTTTATCCGTATACCAAAATCTCACTTCACCCCTGATCAGCACCCCGCAAAAACAAATTCGCGGTCCCTTGTTGCCTGAATGTTCCCGACCGTGCCTGGTACTGCCCGTGTGGTCCGCACCGTAGACGGTGTCGTATTGCGCAAGCATCGATTGACCGGCTATATTGAGCAAATGCGATAGAAACGCGCCCGCAGACGGAAGCCCGCGTGTTCCGGTCGCAAATCTCTCACGCAAGCATCGAACAACGGTTGCTTAGCTCAACGAGTACGCGTTCCTCCCCGGGAACTTGCCTGAAGGACAACCAAGAATTCTGCGCGTCAGGAAGCAGGGGTTCGCACAAGCCCTGGACTGATTCCATACCAGACGCCGTCACTCGCTCTCAGCGACTCCACAGCGACATTAGCGCGCGCCTGCGCTTCATGCCCGGCACCAGCCGAGCGGCGGAGCCCTAGTGTCAAGGCCAAGCCCCTGCGGGGTGGCTCCTTTCGTCGCCAGCCTTGACACCAGGGACCTGCTCCGCCGCTATTCAGGCATGAGGGCATGGCGACTTGGCGCGCGAATTTTTCCGCTAACCGGAGCCTGGAAACGCACAAGCCATCAGCCTTCCGGAACATAAACTTTTTTCCGAACTGCATACATTGTGCTTACACAACTTTTTTGCCCACCCCAAATTTCAAAGGCGGACCGATGCCCAAATTGACCAAATTGTTCGTGACCAATGCACCGCTCCCACAGAAGGGACAGATTATCTATCGCGACACCGCGGTAGTCGGCCTGGGACTTCGCGTTACGCCCGCAGGGTGCAAAAGTTATGTGGTGGAAGGCCGGGTGAACGGTGTGTTCCGTCGCATCACCCTCGGCAGAGAGAATGAGCTAACTCCCACCGCCGCGCGCAAAAAAGCCCAGAAGGTTTTGACCTCGCTGGCAGCCGGCAAAGATCCGATTGTCGAAAAGTCGAAGAAGAAGATTCGAGGGGCAACCTTGCGGGAGGTTTTCGAGCATTTCCTCACCGTGCGCAACCTGCGCCCGAACACCATGCGTACCTACAGAAATATGCTGCCCCGCTGTTTGGGTGACTGGCTCGATCTGCCGGTGGTGGCAATCACAAGAGAAATGGTCGAGCAGCGTCACATGGACCTGCGCCGCACCACCAGGCAGGGCACATCTGGCGAGGCCCAGGCGAACACAGTCATGCACGTCCTGGGTACGCTCCTTAACTTCGCAGCTGTCAACTACGAAATCGACGGCAAGCCAATCATCCTGGTCAATCCAGTCAAGCGCCTTTCCAATAATCGCCGCTGGTATCCCGAACGGCGCCGACAAACAATTATTCCTGACCACAAACTGCCTGCCTGGTACAGCGAGGTCATGTCGCTGAGGCAGGAAACTGTCAGGGACTACCTGCTGCTATTGCTGTTTACCGGATTACGCCGCAACGAAGCAGCCACCTTGCGATGGGCTGATGTCGATCTTGAGGCGAAGGTCCTCACGATCCGTTCGGAGATAGCAAAGAACGGGAACGAGCACCGCTTGCCACTAAGTGACTTTCTCGAAGACTTGTTGAAGCGAAGACACGCATGCCGGGGGGACGCAGAGTTTGTGTTTCCTGGACGCGGCAAGAAGCCGCACATCATAAGTCCAGATTGCTTGATCGAACAATTAGCAGAGAGGATCAACTGTCCGTTCACGCCGCACGATTTGAGGCGAACGTTTCTGACGGTAGCCGAGAGGCTGGCACTTTCATACGTGGTGCTGAAAAAACTCGCAAATCATTCAGGAAAGAACGACACGACCTTTGGTTATGTCGTGGTGGATGTCGAACGACTGCGCGAACCCATGCAAAGAATCACGAATGAATTTCTGAGGCTGTGTAAGCCAAATACCGACGAGGAAGCCTGAACGCCAATGGCGCATTTTTCCGAATCGCATACAATGAGCTTACAAGCCTTTTGAAACTCGACGTCGCCGCAAGCGAAGACACCGACACCACGACGCATTGGCACCACCGGCGATGCGAGCGTTTTCAAACAGATTACTTATCCCAGTTCGGGAAACAATTCGGCTTTTACATATGACCCGCACGGAAGAGTGGTCAAAATTGTGGAGACTGTGGCGAGCAGCGTCACCAGCACAAAACAGTTGATTAACCTTGGATTCCGATTTGCCGAGGAGCGGGATGGCTCTGGAAGTCTTACCAGGCAGTTCTTCCGAAGAGGTCAGATCGTTGGAGCTACCAATTATTTCTATTTCAAAGATCAGCTTGGCTCGATCCGGGAAATGACCGACGCAGCTGGTTCGGCAGTGTCAAGTTACACCTTCGATCCTTTCGGCAGGGTTGCGAGCATCACCTCCACGGTTGAGAGTGACCTGGGCTTCGGCGGGTACTACCGCCATCGACGGAGTAATCTGGACCTCGCATTGTTTCGAATATACAGCGCTGCACTTGGCCGCTGGATCAGCAGAGATCCCATTCGAGAAAAGGGCGGCTTGAACATGTATGCATACGCGGGAAATATGCCGGTGCGAAAGTTAGATCCGACGGGATTGAGCTGTAACAACTTCGACGACGATGAAAACTACCCTCCTGATGAAGACGATTGGTTGCCTTGGCTGGAGATTCCATCTTACACAACAGATCCACACATGGAAGGGGTTTTTCAGCTTCCTAGACCGAAAAGACGAATCCGTCTACGTTCATTCTTTAAGCCCTGCAAACCGGATAGTGATCCGCAATGCTGCGAAGAAAACCGTGTGGGCTGCGGATCAGTGGCGAGAATCGTCAATGAAAAGTTCGACTTGAGTCTGGATGAGTTTCAAAAGTTGATTGATTGTTGTGACAAGGCATTTAAGGAATGCGAGGAGCATTACCGCAGTGGGACAGAGTACCCCCAACATCCCTGGGAAGATTGCTTTAAGGAATATGTGATTTTCACGAAATGATTTTCATGCTGCACCCAGATGCGTTGTTCGCTCAAACAGAGCTGACCGCTCAAACACGGACTGACTATCGCGGTGCACATAGCGCTACATATAACTACACTTGTTCCTGAAAGCGTTAGGCAGCACAATTGAACGTAGAACTGATTCCCATCTCTCTTCTCAACGCCAAAGGATTTCAAAGATGGATGAAGAAACTTTCCGGAAGGTTCTTAGGAATGGCTTCGTGCTAAGGGAACAAGCATTTGCTGAAGTTGGTCAGATTTCGCGAGGGCGCAAAGCTTTAGATTGTGCCGATCAGTTGCTAAACTGCGACGATAAGTTGACTGGTTCCCAGCTTTTGGAAGTGCTTGTCGAGTTTACGCCCTTAGCAATAGCTTGTGGTGACTTTTCGCGAGCCTCAACCTACGTAGCGATGCTTGTGCAAATATCTCAGGAAAACACACATATGTGTCACTTGGCTTATACTGCCTGGATATTTAACGGTATGGTACTTCTCGGACAGGGAAGAGGCGTGGAAGCTGTAGACTCGTTGAACAGAAGCTCCCTTCCTCTGTCGCCAGACGGGAGTTTATTAGTACCCAGCAAACGCCTGCTCAACTTTTTACGCGAACTGCTGCATTCGGAAGCTGCCTTGATGGCGCATTCCAGAGAGGCAGTCGTTGGATTTGTCAGCAGATTAGTAGAAGGCATAAAAGATGAGCCAGGGAGACCAAACAAGCAGAACTTCTTATTATTCCTCGAAGAACTACAGGGAAGCTAGAACGAAGCCTGGCGTCGAACCACCAGCGGCACCACGAGCCTTCCAAAATCAAGTCGCGAGCCAGAGCGACGGTCAACCTACCTACAGCATGTCCGTCATTGTGTTTCTTAGCCCTGTGAGCTACGGCGAACGGCAAGATAAAAGGATGATTTCAACCACCCGAAACGCGCACCACTGGCGGTGTTACACGGTTTCGCCAATGGTATCCGCGAATGCCGCATGCCTAGATGGGAAGCCCTGTCTGACTCGAACGGCATTCGCGCATCGGTAGCGCGTTTCCGGCATCTCTTCGGAGTCTTTCTCATTCTGTCGTGGCATCGGTTTGGGCTCAGAGAATTAGCGGATTTCACTTCCAGACGCATGTTCCTAGCTGACCCTATATGTGGTGGCATTGTGGAACAACGCGCCCCAGTGCGCGTCACTGGCTACTGACGAGCTAACTTCGCTCGAACACCTCACTCTCCGTGAGGCATGGCAAGCCGCAGGCTTGCTTCAACAATTGCGTGTGCGTCCGGTAGTCCACGTCGTTGGCAATTTTGCGTCGCCGTGGTTTGCTAATTGCACATGCGGCGCTGCCAGTTCGAAGCTGCGAAGAGCGCCTGCACTGAGAGTATGCGAGGGCAAGGCGTGGCACGAGCAAGAAAAGCGGATAGGCACCAAGACGGCGACGTGCTCCTGACACGGAACGAAGCTGCCGAGTATCTCGGCGTCTCTCCCAATACGTTGGCGATCTGGAGTTGCACGGGGCGGTATGACTTACCCTTCGTGAAGGTCGGGCGGCTTGCAAAATACCAGAGGTCAACTCTCGATCAGTTCTTGCAGCGCCGCACCAAGCACTGGAACGGGACGGAAACGGGACGCGCGGACCGTCCTTCCAAGCCCCGCGAGGTTCGGTCTCAGGAAGTCGAATTCCGTGAGGTGCGGCTGGTCGATCCTCGCAGGACCGACATCGTACCGTCATCCAGCAGCGTGTTGGAGATCGTTCTACCAAGTGGTATCACTCTTCGACTACCGGGAGGATCTTCTCCAGACTTCCTTGCTTCGGTAATCGCTACATTGGAGAAAGCGTAGTGTTTAATTTGTCACCATCGGTGCGGATTTTCGTTTGCACAAAGCCTATCGACATGAGGCGTTCGTTCGACGGGCTATTCGGTCTTGTTCAATCGCTAGTGCATCAAGATCCATTTTCTGGATCGCTCTTTCTCTTCCGTAGTCGACGCGGCGACTTCATAAAAATTCTCTGGTGGGACCTCGACGGCTTTGCCATTTTTGCCAAGCGCCTCGAAGTCGGAACATTTCGTTTTCCGGAAGTGCGGTTCGTGAACGGCGAGTATGAAGCAATCGAGATGGAACGATCTGACCTTCTCCTGCTTCTAGAGGGCATCGACACCGATTCTGTGAAGAGATTGAAGCGCTACCGCCGGGAAAGCCCGGATCGAGCCAAAAGCGCCACCCCAAAAGTACCCGCCATGCGGTGAGCGATCAGACCAGTGCCACGGGCTGGTACTTTCGAGAAATGCGGAGTAAAACATAATAGAATTTTCCAAGACGCTGGCCGGCAATGTCGCCACCATTGGCGGTGCAATACAGATCAGTCAGATCTAAGCTGCAAAATACGGTCCCGAGTAGTACCATATACGGTATCACTCAGGTATTTGCCGTGCCAAAATCCGAAGATTCCGAAAATACGCGCCTCAGAAAAGAAAATGCCCGGCTCCAAAAGTCGCTGGACCGCATGGAGAAGCAGCTCCAAGAAGCCAATGACGCCAACAAAGAGCTGCGCGCGCTCATGAAGGATCTCCAGGAAAAACTCGACATCCTTATCGTCCAATTCAAAAAACGGAATCGCAAGGACTTTGGCAACAAGACTGAACGACACAATCCGCGGCCGGCACTCGCTGTCGAATTGTCTCCTCTGACTGCTAAGGAAAAGTCGACTCCAAAACCACGCAATCACATCAAGCACATTCTCTCGCAGAACCTTCCCCCTGAGATTGTTCCGCACACCGTTAAGCCGGAAGATGCAACCTGTCCCTACTGCATCGTTGACACCGTTTTCGTCGGCACCGAAGTGACCCACCAGTTGGAGCGCTTGACTCAAACGCTTAAACATCTGCAGCATGAGCAGGAAGTTCGGGCGTGCCCGAAGTGTAGGAAGTACATCGTCACCGCAGAAAAACCTTGTTCGCCAATTCCCGGCAGCTACGCCGGACCGGGACTGCTCGCGGACGTCTGTGTGAACAAACTTGCAGACGGGCTTCCAAACTACAGACAGGAGAAAAGATACAAACGCGAAAGTGCCACCATACCACGGTCCACTCAAAGTGATTGGATGCTGGCTGCCTCGTTTACTGTTGAGCCTCTGTACGATCTCGTTACTCGACGCCTGCTCCTTTCTCGCGTAATACAGACGGACGACAGCGAACTTAAGGTCCAGGACCGGAAGCACAAGCGAAAAATGCGCAAAGGCAAAATGACTGTTTACCGCGGGGATGAGAATCACAGGTTTGTAGCCTTCGATTTCTCTCCCGATCAAACCTTCGCCAGGAACATTGCATTCCTCGAACAGTTTGTCGGCATCGTACAGGCCGACGCCGCAAAGGGCTTCGACAAGCTGTACGAGGATGGCACCAAAGTCGAGGCCGGTTGTAACGCCCATTCGCGCAGGAAGTACTACGAAGCGCTGGTGATTGATCCTCAAAGCTGCAACCCGATCCTGGACATCTATCACGCACTTTACGACATCGAAGCGGAGATCAAGACACGGAGTCCTGCGGAGAAGCTGGCTGAGCGACAAGCACGATCGAAGCCACTCGTTGGGCAGCTTCACGCCCTGGTTCTCTCTCTTAGTGAGAAATTGAACCCTAAACATCCAGTCATGCGCGCCGTCCTGTACACGCTCACTCACTGGCAGGCGCTCACTCGCTTTCTCGAAGATCCTGCCATCAATATCGACAACAACGCCGCCGAGCGAGAAATCAAAGACTTCGTGATTGATCGAAAGAATTTCCTGTTCGCAGGCTCGGACGCTGGCGGTAAGTCGATTGCCATTCTCCTGACTCTCATTGCCTCTGCGAAGCGCAACAAGATCGACCCACGTGCATACCTCACCGACGTGTTTACGCGCATCAACTCCATGAAGACCAGCGAGCTTGAGCAGCTTCTTCCGGACCGGTGGACGCCAAACCAAAACAAAGTCTCCTGAATTTCGCTACCTCAGGAAACCACGCCCCACCTTAATTTCCTAGGACGTGAAGAACCGGACGCACACCAGCCAGCCAACAAACCGGTTCTCCATTCGCTGTAAGCGTCGTTCGACAAATTGAAACTGTGAGGTCGTGGTAGCCTCGGCGCGGACAACTATCCCGTCAAGGACCAGGGCACGAATCATCTGGCATGGTTTGACTCCGTTCGTTTTCGCCAGGCGGAGGATTTCCTCTTCCATCTCGCGAGGGAAGCGGGTACAGTACTGGGTCTTTCGCATTCCTTACCTCGGAACACAAGCGCGGTTGCGCGTAATTGTTGAAGCAAGCCTGCGGCTTGCATGCCCCACGGAGAGTGAGGTGTTCGAGCGAAGTTAGCTCGTCAGTAGCCAGTGACGTGCACGGGGGCGCGTTGTTCCAACAATGCCACCACATATAGAGTCAGTAAGCAACACGCACCTGGTTGTGGAATGGGCTAAATTCCTGAGCCTCCGTCTGTGTCGCGACAGAATGAGAAAGACTACGCAACGATGCCCAAAACGAGCCGCCAATGCGCGAATGCCGTTCATCGCAGACCGGCAGTACCATTGAGGTGTGCGGCATTCGCGGATAGCGTTGACGAAACCGTGTAACACCGCCGGTGGTGCACGTTTCGGGTGATTGAAATCATCCTTTTATCCTGCCTCGCCTGCACGCTCGGTGATCACTGCTCTTCGCACGAAATCTGTTTAGCTATAAAGAAAAACTTTCACTGAGTTGACTAGCTTCTTCCGGTGTGATCCATGGCGCGTTTTCTAAAATCAGCCGACGGCGAATTTTGTAAATCTTGGGCTCAGCCTGACGGATGCGTTTAATGACCGATTCATCAACGGAAAGCAGCCGGTCGACGAGATCCGCAGCCTGGTTGTATTTGGCAAACTTGGGAGCAAGTCCGTGATTCGCCCCCTTTACCCAATCAGGAAATATAGACGGAACTCTCTTAACCCACCGGCGCTGGTACCAGGAAGCGATGCCCTCTTCCAACACGTTCGTCTCGGCTTTATCCCGTGGTGATAAAAGATGTACGCATTCATGGCTTAATTGCCACAAGGCTTGAGGTCGGTCGTTCAGACAGTGGCGACTGAGGCGAATCATTAGATACTTATGCCTTCCGTGTCGTCCTGTTCCCCATATCTGCATGTGCGGCGTATCCGAATCAAAATTTATCCCAGCGAACATAAACGGATAGGGGTCTAATTTCGAGCCAAAAATAGTTTCTGCTTCTTCCAGCATCACGCACAAGAAGGTCGCGAAAACATCGCTGCTCAAATTTCTCGCTCGCACCTGATGCCTAATATACGCATACGGGTCGTCGACCAAACGATTCATTGCAAATGACATCCTCCGTCCATCGTTCCCAACCTGACAGTGTACGACCAATTTCGTCTTCGCCGCTCTGTCTAGCTCTTGGCAGCGCGGGTCTGATCCTCTCTACGGGCGGCAATCAGTAAAACGCACAATTTTGTGTTTTGGCGGAGACCTTGGTTAAATGAGGTTGGAACGCAATCGCTGACGAACTCAAAATCGGGCATCGTTACCGCTAAGCCGCATGAGGTATTTGCTAACGGCAGTTCTGACAAGGATTTCAGCATGCTTGTTAATGCCGAACATACGATTGCAATGCAGGTGCACAATGTCGGAGCAAATTTCAGTAACAGGCGTAGACAACTTGCCCTCTGCAGCAAGGGACAGAAGCCTGGAGCAATAAGGATCGATTGCCTCACGAAACTGTTGTGATAACGCGATGATTTGGCGTTGGTTCGGCGCGCACCTATCAGTTACATCCGCATCGAGAACAGCTATTATGCTGGTCCAGCTGGATCTGCAGTCGGCGCTAACCGCACGAAAGTCGTCGGACGAAAATCCTTCCACTAGCATCTGCTTGCCTGTCGTATCGAAAAGTTGGAATGATTCCAAAATCGACTTCACGGTCGCTACCGCCGCTATCAACTTATTGGATTGCGGTGAGTTAAACAAATACTTGCACACTATCTCGCTGTCACAGTAAAAGATCGATTCAACCGCATCCAACGCCTCTGGCCCGCCGTAACGCTCCACTTCGCGGTCGTAGGTCTCAACTGAATACTTGGAACACACGCCAGAATAAACCAGATCTGAGGCACGTTCGAAGAGAGCAGGTAGCGCCACGCTGCAAACATTGGACGGTTTAACATTGAAGCGCATTCGTAAATGGTCGCATCCATCTCGATAGCGAATGAAAAACCATTTCTCTACAATATTTGTGAAGAGCTTCGATTCAAGCAAATTCGAGAAGCGCTCCACGACTTCTTCTTGCAAAACATCTGCACATTCAAGGCGGAGGTAAATCCATTCGCTTCCAGGGGGACGGGTGTAGAGCGCTCTATCGACTGCGATGTTCCTTTTGCCGTTTCTGTCGGGAGTTGGTTGACCATGAAGTTTTTTTCGAACAAAACTAGAAACGAATTCCGTGACATAGTGCTCGGTCCCGACGTCATGCCATGTGTGGGTGTTCAAATATTCGATGAGAAGCAGCTTTCTTTTGTCGCGCTCAGCTTGCTTGAATTCTCGTCGCAGAATAGCTAGGTCGGACGAATGAGAAAGATTCAGCAGAAGGGGGTTGTCATCGTCAAAGCTCTCGGCGAGCCAGACCAAGTCCGGGATCTGATAATCTGCTTTTGCTTTCTCAAAAGTTTCCTCAAAATGCTGATCGATGTTCACCATCGATTGAATGGACCAGCGCGCTGAGGCCAAGATAAACCTTTCGAAGGTCACTCTCGGGAGATGCACCATTTGCTCCGCGCACCAGCCCCAATTGAATGAGCTGAGCGAGAAGCAATCTTGCCAAGCTACGTCTACAAGAAACCTGATCGTATCGGGAAGAAGCGCGCGTGACAATAAGTTTCTTGTGCGAAACAATAACCTCTGTCCTGTTCGTGACCACTGCGCAAAGAATTTGCCTGACTCAATTCCTATTTCAATTTCGGATAGCGGTACGCTTGTACTACCGTGAGACGGTAAGCAGCCTGAAGACGTGCTGAAATTACACTGAAATGAGGCAAGAGCGATGTTCAGCAGTCGGGCGTTCGCCGGCCAGTAGTTTGCATCGACGATTAGGTGATCATCAGCTGAATTTGCCTCACACTCGAATATTTCAGACAATGCGTTTGAGCCGGTCTCGCTGAACAGACGCGCGAATCTTCCCATCGCTCGCCCCGCTCCATCATCACCCACGCGGGGAGAGACTAATAGTTCGAACTTGCCATCGTCAATTTCCGACTGGGAATTGGCAACAATTTGAAAAAACAAATCGACCGACAGCGGCGCGGTTGACTCGTCTAGGTCAAAAATCGACAGACGCTGAAGATCTGTATCTGAAAGCTCAACGGGGTTACCTTTGCTGGTTTGCGCAAGTTCGAATAGAAAAGCTTCACGACTCCAACGGTCGGTTGTGTCGGTCGCTACGTACCTCTCACCATACGGGGAACCCAGCCCGAAAGTGTCACTGATCAAAGATAGCAAAGGCACCACTCTGTCAACCTGGTAACGCTGTTCGAACGCTCGGAGGTATGGTGTCAATTTTTCGTTTTTAGTTGAGCTAATTTGCACGAGCAACCTGACCAAACGTGCCAGGTCTGCCGACAATTTGGAATTCAGGCGAGCGCTTTCAAGACGCATTTGGGTGTCTATTTGAAGCGCGTTATCGCTTTCGGAATACCCCGGAACCCGAGCCATCAGGTCTAAATAATCTCTAGGCGACACCGGCTGATTGCGGGTTGCAGATTCTTGTATGTCACGGAGAGCGCCAACTACAGGCGGTGTCTCGACCGAATTCGCGCCAAAATACGATATTACGTAGTCACAGGGACTCTCGGTGTTCAGTGGAAACCGCAAGGTGGATATCAAAAATCCTTCTTCGATTAGCTCATCAACTAATCCGTCAGAAACGCTGCTGGCGACGCCGAACGCGTTGGAGACAGACTCACTTAGTGTCTGGAAAGAGGCAGCATTGGAACGGCAGAGACTTAAAAGATATCGCACTGGTTCTGTGGCTCTGATGTGTGTGGTCTGCTGCTGACCACTGGTCAAGTCGCGATTTGACCAAACTCGATTATCTTGGATTGCGATCTCCGGATCGGTCACGTAAGACAGTTTTCGCCTAGACTGGCGGTCGGTTTCTAACTCTGAAATTACTGCGCCGAGGCAGGACATGTCCACTCTAAGCTTCGGCACGACTTCTCCGGTACGCCTGATGCTGGTATCACTGCCAAAAGTCGCGAGGTCGACGCCTGCAAACAATCCGTACGGAGTTGGACGAGTCCCCATTCGTCTAAAATACTTGAATGACTTATCAATAGCTTCTTCGCTGTCCTTTGTGGTGAATGCAAAATAGAGAGATGGGCTGCCTATTGCTAAGGCCGTTTCGAAAAGTTTCTGATGAGATTGGGGTGGTGAGCACATCATGCCGATTTCAAACGGCAGCAAAGGAGTGCGAACAAGCAAAGGTCCGACTTGTTCGTACTGAATGCTTGATGCGAATTTGAGATTCTGTCGCATGGCTTTATGACACCATCATTAGCCGATCCCACATCGGCTCTCTATTTGTTGTTGCTGCCAGCAAAGCCAATGCAACGCCAGAAGCGCCCGTTACAAAGCTGGGATCATCAACTAAGTTGTCCCCGAGGTCAGGCTCCCGAAATCCAAATTTGTATTCGGATCGAAATTCTTCTAATAGTCTATCGATCAGTGAAATGGAGTACATACTTGGTACCGATGTCTCATTGCAAAAGCGTAATGCTATTAGCAATCGCCCCGCGAGCCCGTGGCACAGTGTTGCTCCATTTTCCGAGTCAAGTATTCTCGGATTGGAAAGAAGTTTTTCAATCCCCATAATGGCGAAAGATTTGTGGTCTGCGCAAGACAATGCTTTTCCCGCTAACCAAATCGACCTCAGGACGCCGGGTCCACCGTAACACCAGCCGTCGTGACTCATTTCGCGAAAGTCTTGATTCCGTGGCACTTTATATGGCCATCTGATTGAATCTTCCGATTTGACCGCAAGACTTTGAAGCCAACAAGCGAGCATGTCGATCGTTTCGCAAAGGCCATCCGCATCGACTCCTTCAATGCGAGCAATTGAGAGGGAAGCGAGCACGCCGGGCATGCCGTGAGCAAGCCCACAGTTGATTAGCCCACTTTCGTCCGCCACGCGATCAGATAGAAAGTTTGTGAGTTTTTGCGGCAAAAATGGACCTGGAAAACGCACGAGCTTGATAAGCGTGTCTACTGAGTGGACTAATACATTCTCAATCGAACCAGCCGAGCGCCTTGCTATCAGATAACGCATCATTCCGCTCAATCCACTCACCACATCATAATCAGATTGGTCGATATTGGTCACAGCAGAGAGGTCCCGAATCTTTTTAGACCTCAAAAAACATTCGGAACTTATTTGCAAATCCGTGCTTTCCAAAAACCTCTTGTGTCGGTTCGGACCGTCGTGCAGCATGAGTGCCAACAGCCCCAGTTGCGACAATCCTTTAGATAGTGCACCACTCCGACATGACACCGTGTGAAAAATCGCCGCAGAGAAGAACTTCTCCGCAAAGAATTCGTGTTCCCAATCCCCCCTAGTGTAATAAAGAAATTGATAGAGCACTGCCATAACAGCCAGGTCAAAGGGATTCACACGCCATTGGGTTCCGCGAGTCGAAATGATCGCGTGGTTGCCTGATAGCCTGCGCAGACGGTCCGCGACTGATGAAGCTACGGCTATGGCTCGGTCAGCTTGTTCTCCCGAGCAAACACTTTTCCATTCAGCGTTCATGTAAAAGCCGAGTCCATAATTGCCTCATACACGGGTGCACTTGACTGTCGAAGGTTTGGGTCCTGGACCTGGTCCTCCGCCTGGTCCTGGTCCTGGTCCTGGTCCTGGTCCCGGTCCTGGTCCTGGTCCTCCGCCTGGTCCTGGTCCAGGTCCCGGACGCTTTGTCTTTTTGCAACATCCTTTAGCACTATCCTTAGTGCAAGTTGCTGGTGTCGAACAAGGGTGTCCAGGCACTTTCGAAATTGGTGGACATCCTTTTGGAAAAAATCCACCGGGAGGTAGCCCGACCGCTGCGAGAGAATCGCTGCCTATGCCTGCCCTGTTCAATCTTTTTACTTGTATGTCGAACATGTCAGCCCTTGTGCTGTCGTTCGAACCCACTCGCGTCAACTCAGTCTGATATGGAAACACGCTGTTTAACAGACTGCCTCCCAATGTTAGGTTTAGAAAGCCGCAAGTTAAAGACCTGACCCACGAGGCAAAGCGTCCTCGCTGCGATTGTTTGTTCATTTTGTGTTTACTCCGGAAATAGCAAGTGGAATGGGTATTTCTGATTTGACAGGGAAGGCGAGATCCGCCGAATCCACTGAGGATGTCGGTTCGGCAACTTTTGGTTCAATGGCAGCTTCGGGATATCCGATGAGATTTCTGTCAGTCACGCGATCGGTTTCGGGACTTAGGAATGTTGCGTTTCTCGCGCTATACACTCTGCTTGACGTAAGTCCTAAACCACTTCGAGAGTGCACATAGTATCCAGCGTAGCCAAACTCAGGTTCTTGACCGCTCGACTGAAGTTTGATGGCGTTGCCATACGAATCGAACGCTTGCTGCAGTGCTATCTGTCCGCTTGTATTCGTCAGCTCTCTAACGGAAAGGTCAAGGTCCGCCGTGTAGTAGTAGTTACCCGCTGCGACCGCCTGCCCGTAAGCAAACAGATTGGTGGTCACAGAGCCCGACTGATCCCTGACTGCCGAGGGCTGAGTGTTGTCCGGACACCAAATCAGCTGTTTAGTGCTTGTGATACTGCTCGCCACCGTCTCGACGATCTTTACTGTCTTCCCGAACGGATCGACCGTTAATTTGGTGTCATTTCCCATTCCCTGATAAGTAATCTTTTCGAAAGCTGCGCATCGCCGGTGGTGCTATGGTGCACAGGACGCGGCAATCGGGCACGAACGATTGGTGTCCGATTTTCACTGCAGACGCAGTGTAGACGGCCCTCCGAAAGTGGCTTATCACGGAATTAGCTTGTACTGGGATTTCTGGGGTTAAACAACCTTAGAAACTCTTTGGTGATCTTTTCCATAGGCTCACGGAGCCTCTCGATATCAACTATGATGTAACCGAATGTGGTGTCGTTTTTCCCAGAATGATTTGCCAGCTTTTTCAGAACGACGTACGAAAAATCCAGTCGCTCGGCCATCGTCAAAAAAGTCCGTCTCAAGTCGTGCAACACGAAGGGGCAAGCAGCATCTTCAATAATTTTGTCGATGGCATAACCGCAGTCTACCATGTGGCTCTTGCCACCTCGTCCAGGAAAAACAAATTCTGATGTTCCGCGCTCCGCATAGCGGCGAGCCAACAGGTCTTCCAGAAACGCACTGAGCGGCAACCGATGTTCTTTGTTGTTCTTCGAAACCTCCGCGCGCACGGTCAAAACTTTCGCGGCGAAGTCGATATTATCCCAGCGAAGTGTAGCGGCTTCGTTCCGGCGCAAGCCGGTGAGCAGCAAGAGCACCAGATAGTCTTTCACCTTCTGCTGCGGGAGCGACATGACCGCGTCGTACCAGGCGGGTAACTTGTGGTCTGGTATCAGCGTTTGACGTCTGCGCTCTTGATACCACTGGCGGTTATGCGAAAGTTTGGTGACCGGGTTCGCAGTGATGATCGGTTTGCCTTCAATCTCGTAGTTAGCGGCGGCAAAGTTCAACAGTGTACCGAGCACGTGCATGACGGTATTTGCTTGCGCCTCGCCGGACGTACCCTGGCGTGTCGGCTTGCGCAAATCGGCATGACGCTGCTGCACCATTTCGCGGGTGATGGCTGCCACCGGCAGATCTACCCAGTCACCGAGACAACGCGGAATGAGATATCTATAGGTACGTTTTGTGTTGGGCTTCAGGTTGCGTACCGAGAGGTAGTGTTCCAAGACCTCCTGCAATGTGACGCCCGCCACCTTCCTTTTAGCTCTCTCCGCCGTTGGATCTTTTCCGGCGGCCATCTGCGCCAGGAGCTTGAGCGCTTTTGCTCTGGCGGCGGTAGCTGTCAATCTGGTGTGGTCGCCGAGGGTAATCCTGCGCACGACGCCATTGACTCGGGCTTCGACTATGTACGTCTTGCTGCCAGGCGTGACGCGCAGCCCGAATCCGGGCAACGCGCTGTCGCGATAGAAGACCTGCCCTTTCTCTGGAAAAGGCAATGTAGACACGAATGTATTTGTTAGTTTCGGCATGCTGTCTGCTTCTTGAAATTTGGGGTAGATTGTTAAGCTGTGTAGACGCGGTGTAGACACTTTTCAAAACGGCCGGTTGGCTGAGATGCCCATGGAAAGCCATGCTTCGCGCGCCAAGACGCCATGCCCTCATGCCCGAATAGCGGCGGACCGGGTTCCTCCAGTCAAGGCTGGCTCCGAAGGAGACACCGCGAAGCGGTTTAGCCTTGACGGGAGGGGGCCGCCGCTTGGCTTTTGCCGGGCATGGCGCAGGCGCGCGCAGCTATCGCCATGGACCGCCGGATCGATGCCGGAGGCAAGATGCGAATGCTGGGCAAGTTCGACTGCTATGCGGCGACCAGGCTCTTCAAAGGACGGCAGGTCGTTTCGTGGGGCAGGCTGCTCTCAGCGGGGCAGGCGAGTGCTGTTGAATTTTTAGGCGAGTTCCTGAAAGAGGAACGTTGTTGTTGATTCACCGGAGGCGGTTTCGTCAACCCTCTGGTGAGCGGCGGCGCAAGTTAATCGCGCATTGATCTAGGTGCGTGCTACTGCTTGCACGAATTCATCATACCGAGTGCCGCAGTCCTGCGGATATCGGGATAACCCTATCGACGCCGACGCGAGAAGCACTGCATATGGTGCGAGGATAGGGGAGCGTATCGGCAAGCCAAAAATTGAATCAGAAAACGTCAGCAAGTGTGGGTTGAACAAAGAGGATGCAGTAGTCATCCATCCAGGAAGCTGGTACTGTGTCAAACGAAGACCGCTTTCAGGCGCCGACCTGACGTTCTTGTTGCGAAAAGTGCCTCGTGAATACGGCGCAGATTGAGCACGACAGAGAGAGGCGGAGCGATACCACGGTGGTGACGGAAAGGCTTGAGAAGAATGACTGAAACGCAACAGCGATGGGCGACTGCCGCTCAGCGCTCGCCTGGAGCCAGTTTTGGGTGCCTGGCATTATGTGGGGTACTTTCTGAAATCGTGGCAAGGCACCGCCCGTGGTGCGTACGCCGAAATGAAATCATCGCTTTATCCTGCTGCTGCTCGCTAAAGCTCACAGGATTTGAAAACATGAACGACGAACATTATACTCGTACATCGCCCCGTCGTCTGGGGCTCGCGAAGCGATCTAAAGGCACGTGTTGCCGCTGGTGGTTCGACGCCAGGCTCGATTCGCCAGCATTGCAAGCCTGCACCACCGCCGGAAGGTGGCGACCTGTTTTTGCGTTCTGATTTGCCGTCCCCGCACCGAAAGGAGTTGTGCCCGATCAACCATTTGCGCTCTAGTGATGATGGTGCCGCCGACAACAACTGCAAAGAAATTGCACTCAGCACAACAGCGACCTAAACGGCTCTGCAGCCAGGTGTCATCATGCCTTAAACTTGACCTACGGCGCGCAGCGAGCGGGGAAGATATTCGTCATATCAGGTGCTTACGTCGACGCCTATTCCATTCCCAATGCATGATCGCCCATCGCAGACTAATCCTTCGAGGGAATCCAGATACGTTTTGGTCCCCCATGAGCCCAGCCGGTAAAGGAGCCGGGCGCGCCTTGTAGGAATTGCTCCCGATTCATTGTTCCCTTCGCTAGCCCCCTGTACGGACGTACCGCTGATGCAGTCTCCTTACGTCCACTCTTTAGGTGTTTCAATTGGCTGGCAGCAATCTGGAGCGAGTCGTTGGTGGATTCCACAACAGGTCCCAATGTGCCATCGGATCGGTCGTCTTTCTTTATTTGCGCCAACACCGCTGACATGGACAATCCAAAGAGTAGTGCGGTGGACAGAACTATTCTAGCTATATACATGGGTTACTCTCGGTTAACTAGGTTTCTGATCTATTGATTAACAGGTCCAGTATCCAGTTTGGCGGATCTGGATGCCCTCCATCATCTGGATGGTTCGTCCAATACTCCACCCATTCTATCGCGCGAATCGCGTTTCCGGATTCGGGCAAAAGATCCGGACGATACTCAGGGATCTGCGCAGAGGGGAGATCTTCTGGAATGTCTGCAGGAGGTTCTCCCTGATGTTGCGATGAATCTGGATACTCTGATTCTAGGTCCCAAAATCCACGATTATCTGTCGAATGGAACGGTCGATCAGCGCTCTCGCTCCAGCTGTCAGCTTTACGATCGTCTCCTTGCTGTTCCATCGTCTCTCCTGTGAATGGGTCAGATATCTGTGCCAAGATTCGAATATTGCGTGTCCCGGAACCAAACTGACCAAGATCGGGATCAGGTCTGTCTGAGTCCTTTCTCGGACAAGGCCACCACATGAAATAGGTCCCCGATGGGTCGACAAAGCTAACCGGATTACTGCGTGAATATGTGAATAGGTTCAGACCACCCCGTTCTGCGATGGGATCACGGTTGATAAACCTCCCCAGTCCAGGGCTGTACGCCCGTGCAACTGTAAGATTTAAACCGCTTCTGCCGTGCGCGTAGTAGCCAGCAAATTGAAAATCGCTGTCCTGTCCGCCCTCAAGTCTATTGGCCCGTCCGAATGGATCAAAGCTGTAAGCTGCCTGAGCATCGCCGTTATTGTCGGTCATGGTTCGTACGGAGCCGAGGTGGTCTTTTGCGTAGAAATAGTTCATGCCGCTGTTGATTTGTCCTCGTGAGAAGAACTGCTTCGATTGGCTTCCACTGCCATCGCGCTCCTCGCAGCGGTTGTTTGAGCACCATATGTGCTGCTTCGTGCTGGTCATGGTGCTCGCCACGGTCTCCACAATCTTGACCATTCTTCCGAATGGGTCATATGTGAAAGCCGAATTGTTTCCCGAACTGGGATAAGTAATCTTTTTGGATCGGTGTGCACCGCGCGTGGTGCTTGTACGACACAGGTGCCGAATTTTGAAATTGCGTTGTAAATAGCTTTCCGACGACTGTCGCTGCATTGTCGACAACAAAGAAAAATACGCGGTGCTGAAATACGGCTTTTACTGCGCTTTCTCGGGGTGTGGTGAACTTTCAGAAGCTTCTTGGGACACTCTCGCCTTACACAGGGTTAGAAGCTCGTTGGTGGCTCGCAGTCTCTCCACATCTACTACAACATAACCGAAGGTGGTGTCATTCTTGCCGGAATGGTTCGCCAGCTTTTTCAGAACGACATAAGAAAGCGCAAGTCTTTCTGCTACCGTGAGGAAAGTTCGCCTGAGATCGTGAGGCGTGAACGGACAACCGATCTTTTCCGCGAATGCATCTATCGCGCAATCTGAGCTTACCATGTGGACTTTTTTGCCACGTCCAGGAAACACATATTCGGCGTCTCCGCGCCCTTCGTATCGTCGCTTCAGCAGCTCTTCCAAGAAGTCACTCAATGGAAGTCGATGCTCTTTTCCGTTCTTTGCGATCTCTGATCTAACGGTGAGGACTTTGGCGTCAAAGTCAACGTCTTCCCAGCGCAAGGTGGCAGCTTCGTTGCGGCGCAATCCGGTGAACAACAGAAGCAGAAGATAGTCCGTCACTGCTTGACGCTTCAGCAGCATGACCTCTCGAAACCACTCGGGCAGCTTGTGGTCTGGAATTATTGTCTGCCGCCTGCGCTCTGGATACCAGCGGCGATTCTGCGACAGACGCTTGACGGGGTTATATATAATGATGGGTTTTTCGTCTATCTCGTGGTTTGCGGCGGCGAAGTTGAGCAGCGCTCCGAGCATGTGCATCACGGTGTTCGCTTGTGCCTCTCCTGACGTTCCTTGCCTGGTGGTCCTGCGCAATTCGGCATGGCGTTGCTCGACCATGTCCCGCGTGATTGAAACCACCGGCAAGTCGAGCCAGTCTTCCAGGCAGCGCACGACCATATAGCGGTAAACCCGCACGGTGTTCGGCTTGAGATTCCGGACTGAGAGAAACTGTTCCAGAATTTCGTGCAACGTCACTCCGGTGATCTTTTTCTTCGCCTTCTCCACCATCGGATCTTTACCGGCGGCCATCATGGCTTGCAGTTTGCGCGCCTTTTTCCGCGCCGTGGTTGGAGTCAGGGGTCCACTTTTGCCCAGGGTGATTCTTCTGGCGACTCCGTTGACCCGAGCTTCAACGACGTACGTCTTGCTTCCGGGCGTCACCCGTAACGCGAGCCCGACAAGCACCGTGTCCCGATAGATTTTCTGGCCTCGCTCCGGAGGCTCCACTTCATTCACAAACTTTTGGGTCAATTTGGGCATTTCGTCGCCTTTGATTTTGGGGTGGTATGTAAAGTTGTGTCGTCACTATGTCGACGACTTGAGAAAAAGTTGCTTCCGCTATGGCTGATTGGATGGGGCTTTCCGACGTTTACTGCTTTTTGATTTCAAAAATCCGCGCCAAGTCGCCATGCCCCCATGCGGAATAGCGGCGGACCGGGTTCCTGCTGTCAAGGCTGGCTCCGAAGGAGACACCCCGCAGGGGTTTAGCCTTGACAGTAGGGGTCCGCTGCTCGGCTTCAGCCGGCATGGAGATTTCCCGTCAAATGTCAATCTGGTGAACGCGCGCAAACAAGTTCGCCAGTTGCGAAGCAACTGGCACCGTATTCAGTGCACTTCGATGTCGAACTAAGACGCTTTGAAGTGTGGGTTTACGTGGTTTCGTGCTTTCCTTGCGCAAGAAGGCGTTCAGAGAATTCTCTGATCTGGGGATTGTGTACTCGCGCGGCGCGTGCCGGCATGAATAAAGCTCCCCTAACTGCCGCACTTCCTCGTTTAGAAATACGATCCTTTTCTCTCACTGATATTCCTGATGCGTGTTTTCGGCTGGTCAATCCGAGAAAGCATGCTAAAGACCGACTTGAACGAAAGCGCCGGAAATCAATAAGCGTGAGTAGGGTGACCGCTGATCTGTCAGCTATTCCAGGGATCGTGCACAAGAGCGTGAAATCGTTGCTCAGAACAGGGTGTTGACCGATTAGCTCTTTGGCCCGCCCCAGGGTTTGCTCTAAATTAGACTCCGCCATCGCCAACTCGGCTTCGAGCTGCTGTTTCACAAACTTGGAGCGGAGTCCACATGCAAGCTGGCATCGGATTGCCACAGTTCGCTTTGTCAGCGAACGAATCAATACTACCGTGTCTCTCAGCTCCCACTCTAAGTTCGTCTTTGGCTGCCACTGAGGAAGTTTGTCAGAACGCTCTTTGCAGTATTCTGCGAGCAGGTACGCTGCCTTCCGATCAGAACGAATGCGAATCTCGTGTGATTCAGCGTACTTCGAAAACTTGAGCGGCTGCGCCAAAAAGACGCGCGTCTTGCGTTTATGAAAATACTCAGCAACGATTTCACCGTATCGCCCGGTCGGTTCGATGACTAAGTCGATACTCTGAATGCCGTTCTCTTCAAGCCATTTGACACAGGCTCGAAGTCCATGAGCATTTCGCGCAAAGCGCTCGGAAAGTGCTTTACCATTTGGTGGTAGAACGCAAATGTCAAACCATGGTTCGGATATATCCGCACCAGCTGGAACCTTCATAGAACCTCTTTCTATTGTAGTGTGCGGATCGAAGCAGCGGCCTTATCCGAAGCTCTTATACGGTTTCACGAACGTGACCAAAGATTTCCCTCGGGTTAGACTATTGCTGCGGTGAGAGGAGAGTCGCAAATCTCCATATGACAGGTTTTGCACTGGGCGCAGGCTCGGTTTACTCTCCTCTCTCCGATCTCTCAATAATTACCTAACCACATATCAAAGCTGTCAAGTTCAATATAAGAGCGCAGGCGCGCTACCATCGGGATGGATTTTTGGCGGATGGATTTCCAGCGGCGTGATGTGGAACCGCGGAACGTCAGGCTCCTTGCCGGATTTGAGCCATTCGAATCGCCCATGCGCAACGTTGAGTGCGCGGTACGCTTTCGGTGGCCTTCTCGGGCTTGCTATTCCTGGTCCAGATGCTCCTGGTCATCTTTGAGATGGCTGGAGGTCTTTTGTTGCAGAAATTGCCTCGCGAAGCTTTGCGCCAATTGCTTCAGTGCTATTTGGTCCTTCTCATCAACCTCGTACAGAGCGAGCTGCTCGGTGAAGAACCAGACCATCGAGATGGCTTTGCTCAGTTTGATCATCCAGCCAGCAAATCGGTCTTCCATTCGCCGCAGACGCTTCTCTACGTAGGCGAATTGGGAGTTGGTGGCTGCCTCGGCCCGGGCGACAATTCCGTCGCGGACCAATTCACGCACCATCTCGGCGGGGGTGAGCCTGTTCGCTTTCGCCAGTCGGGTGACTTCTTCTGCCATCTCCTTTGGGAAGCGAACACAGAATTGGGGTAAACGCATTCATACCTCAGAACACGCGCGCGTTGCGCTTGGACATTGATGCAAGCAAGGCGCTTGCGGGGCTCCTCAATGAGAGCGAGGAGAAATGACGAGTTAACTCATCAGTTTCCGTTGACGCGAGAAAAGGCGGTTGGTTCCCAGAATGCCACCACATATAGTGTCGGATGGGCATCGCTATCGAGGTGTAGGCAGGGACAGGAAGAAAAAGGCGGAGTAACGGTTCCTCAAACGCACCAGCGATGGGCGACTGCCGTTCACCGCACTCCTGGAGCCAGTTGAGGGTACCCGGCATTATGTGGGGTACTTTCTGGAACCATGGCAGGGCACCACTCGTGGTGCACGCGCCAAAATGAAATCATCGCTTTATCCTGCGTTCCGGTCCGAACTACTGAGGTGCGATAAAATTCAAAGCCAAGAGTCTGCAATGTTGTTGCAGCGGATTCTGAGTTGGTCGCTTTGCCGCAGGCGCAGACTCAGTCGAACTCACGGCACTGCGTGATCGGCTGAAGTAAGGAAATCCTTCGTATTGATTCACTGCGAGCGCGGCGTGTGGTCATTTGGGATCTGTCGCTCTCCTCCATAACAAAACGTCCCCTACAAAGTCCGCGACGAACGCACACTGCGTTGCGTGCAGGCGCGATAGTAGCGTCGGGTGATTCACAGGGTGCAGGCTAAGGCACCCTATCTGCGTCCCAACAGCCGCATCATAGTCGAACGAATGACAGAGGCATCGACGCCACCAAGCGAACTTTGATTTGGATCCCAGTTTGTCAATGCCAGCAGCAAGTGTTCGGGACCAATAACCCTCATGCCCAGTTTGCTGGCTTCGACGTAACTAGCACGAATCAAACTGAGCAGCCGAACGGGTCTGCCCATGCTCTGCCCAACGCTGTCTTCCGCGTAGATTTGCTCTGAGGAGATGCGCAAGAGGCTCAATACTTTTGCTGCAGTGCATGTGCCTTCCTTAGATATTCCGCCCATGATATCGCGCAATTGAGCATTCGGAGTTGCTGCATGTTCAAAAGCAAGTTTCAAAACGGTTCGAGCTTTTGGCGTAAGTCGAATCGGGCTCGCCTTTACTGATTCTTCTTGCATAGTGGCTCGTTGGGATAGCCCCACTCCTCTTTATTCAATGCCATAAGTGTCCATGCATTCCTGGACGCAATCATCACGTGTTTCCTCGGCTTGTCTTAGCTTAGCGCGTTTCTCATTGCCTTCGGGCATTGAGTCGACCTCTTTCAGATCAATTCGGTACCAATCATCGCAATCCTTGCAGCAATCGTCAAACGGATCCTTGTCCGGTTTTTGTTCTGGAGGATCATCGTGCCCGTCTGGCGGAGGCGGTCCTCCTCCTGCTCCGCCCATAATGACGGTCTCATCTGTCGGCGTCACGGGTGGACCGTCATCTTCGTCCTCGTCCTTCGGGCATGGATTAGGTGGTTGCGGATTAGGCGGTTCAGGCACAGGTCCCGGAGGCTGACTCTGATTGAATTGCTGCCAGAGCCATAGCAAAATGTCCATTAGGTCCATTTTTCTGATTACGGCATTACCGCTTGGGTCCCTCCACATAGTCGGGCGATTCCCAACATATCGATATAGATTGAGGCCGCCCCTTTCTCCGATGCGATCGCGCGAAATGAATCTACCGATCTTCGCGTTGTAAGCCCGCGTTCGAGTAAAGTTGAGCCCACTACGGGCATGCAGATAGTAACCGGCGAACTGAAAATCGCTGTCCTGCATACTCTCAAGCGTCTTAGTCCTGCCAAAGGGATCAAAGCTATAAGAAGCCTGCACATCGCCGCTGTCGTCCGTCATTGTCCAGACGGAGCCAAGATGGTCCTTGTTGTAGAAATAGCTTGTTGAGTTATCGATCTGCCCGCGCGAGAAAAACTGCTTGGAGGCGTTTCCGCTGCCGTCGCGCTCTTCGCACCGAGTACTACCTGACCAAATATGCTGCTTGGTGCTGGTGACGCTGCTCGCAACGGTCTCCACAATTTTGACCATTCTTCCGAATGGGTCATATGTGAAAGCCGAGTTATTTCCCGAACTGGGATAAGTAATCTGAATTAGGCGGTTTTCGGCGTCCCATGCGAAGGAATTCGTTCCGTCGCTGGTTAAATTGCCGTTGTCGTCGTAGGTCAGCGTTTGGCTGCCAGCGCCCACCACTTCTAGCTTGTGGGTATTTGTTGTTGTACCGCTTCCGCCGCCGGCGGTGGCGCTGACGTTGACACTGTTACTCCCCGACGACAGCGCCGCGTTCCCAGAGAAATTCTGAGATGTCGTCATATCGACGGCATTTCCTGCGACAGTCACCGGCAGTACCGGTCTGTCGGTGTTTCCTTGGAAGTGGGCATTGCCACCGGCAGAAATGCCTGTCAGTTCGTTGACCGTATTGAAGGTCGCTTGAGAGGCCCCAATGTTCTTGCTCAGGGCAATCGTCTCGGTAGCGCCGCCACTCAGCGATTTGGCATACGTGGTCGCGTTTTTGGACGCAGAGATGAGGTTGACGACCGAGACACCAGATGTCGGTGTCACAGCAGTGGCGGACACACTTATCCCTTGGAGGTCCGTGTCGGCATTGATATTAGTCGCCAGTCCTGAGGCAATCGAATTCAGGGTGTCGCCGCTCTGGACCGTGTAATTGACGGCTTTAGAGCCGCCGGACAAGCCGGCGTCGTAGACCGTTATTGTGAGTACATTGCCTGTTGTTTTGGTCCCACCAATGACAGCGGTCACCGTGCCGTTCGCTGGAAGGTCCCAGAGAATGGTTTCGGTTGCGCTGGTACTTCTCGACGGAAGGTAGGTGGTAGCATTTCGCGAGACAGATGTGACTGTTAGCACAGTTCCTGATGATGAGGCAGAAACGCCTACAGCTTTCAGATCCGAGTCGGCGTTGAGTGCCGATGCGAATCCGCTGGTTATGGACGTGAGGTTGTCTCCGCTTTGAACTGTGTACGAAACGCCCTTAGACCCGCCGGATAGTCCGGCATCGAAAACCGTCAGAGTTAAGACATCTGCTGTTGTCTTGCTTCCGCCGATGAGGGCGTTGACGGTGCCATTCAAGCTTGGCCCGAGAGCGACAGTTTCCGTACCAGCGCCCGTGACCGACTTCGTGAAGGTCGTGACATTTGGCGAGAGTGACTGAATGGCGATCACCGGTCCATTGGATGTCGCAGTGATGCCGGCTCCCGAGAGACTCCCGCTTCCGTTGATGGATGCCGTCAGAGCCGTGGCAATCGAGGTCAGCGTGTCGCCACCCTGGACTGTGCGGCTAACGCTCGTAGAACCACCGCCGAGGGCTGGATCATGAACGGTTATCTGAACGACGTCGCTCGTGGTTGGCGTGCCCCCGATAGTGGCGTTATGCAGAGCTGCATTCACGCCGAGGCTGGCGGTTTCTGTTGAACCACCGCTCAAGCTGGTCGCGAAGGTAGTCACGTTAGGAGACTTCGAGCGCAGCGTCACCGTGGTCCCGCTCGAAACAGCATCGATTCCAACCGATTGGCAATCGGAGTTCGCCGTTATCGTTGCAGCCAGATTGGCGGCAATCGTCGTTAGCGTGTCTCCAGAGAGCACTGTGTAAGCGACCGCTTCCGTACCTCCGCTCAATCCGCTGTCAGTTGCGGTGACGGTGATGACGTCACTAGTGGTTTTGCTGCCGCCGATCACGAGATTCTGGACCTGGCTCGTTTGCACGTCAGTCCGGTTGGCTGCGGAGTCGTAGGAGAAGAAGTGCTGGTCCGCGAATGGCGCGGGCAACACGCCCTTACCACTTACCGCTGCCGTCAGTTGACCTGCAGCGTCGTAATCCAGACCGAATCCCACGTGCCGGGTTTTCTGCTGCTGCATCCAGCGAGTGATTTGCCCCGTTGGATCTTGCGCATAGTTGAATTGAGACAATGCTTGCGAATTCGGATCAAGATTCCTTATCTCGCGTAAGCGTTGATCTTGATCGTTGCCGTACCAATCAAATGCAGTTGTTTGACCATTCGGATATGCGATACTGGCTAGTCGGGATTGTCCCTTTGAGACCCCGACGCCATCATCTACATAGGTGAAGTCGAATTGTCCCAACTCGTTTGTTTCTGAGACGACGCGAGACATGCCGTCATAGACCCAATCGATCGAATTGTTTGTACCATCTATAGAGCGGTTCGTCGTTCTACCCAATTCGTCATATTCAAAAGTGATATCAGAATTTGGAATTACCGTGTTCGTGATGGTTGCTAGTCTGCCACCACCGGTGATGGGTGGATCGGTGGGATCCGTGATGTAATCGTTGTATTCATATTTATATGAGCCCCAACCATTGCGTGCCTCAATCAGGCGGTTGTAGTGGGTGTCATACGAATTGAGCACAGTAGAAGTCGCGTTGACTGCATCAACATACTGCAGCGAATTCAGAGTACCGTCCCAAATCCGATAATACTGCGTCTCCTGTCCGAGCGCATCTCGCTTGATTGCAAGGGCATTGCGATTTGTCTCCCAGATATATTTTGTGGTTGCATTGTCTTCCAAGACCTTCTCGATGACACGACCTTGCAAGTCGTGATTCCAGGTTGTTGTATGCCCGGCAGCATCGGTGAGTTCGCTGAGCGAACCACAAGAGCACCAGGTGTAGGATGTTTTCCTGCCTAGCGGATCAATCTCGAATGCGAGCTGGTCCATGTTGTCGAATGAGCGTTGTGTGGTTCTCCCGAGACGATCTATGAAGAAGATCGCGTCAAGGTCTTGGAACACTGTCTGCTGCGTGGTCTGATCAGGAAATGTCGTTTTGACCAAACGATCCATGTCATCGTAGTCAAACGACAATGTGTAACCTTCCGCATCCGTGCTTGACGCGAGCGTTCCGTTTTCATTCAAGACCAGGGTTGTGACATCGTCTTCTTGAAGCGGACCGGTTATTTTTGTCAGGAAGCCATAGGCGACCGGCGACAGGGAGACGGTTACGCCGCCGGTTACCGCCTGGCTATAGCTCGTCGCGTTGACCGAAACAGACTTGATGGTCAAGTCTGCACCACTTGCACTCGCCGAAACGCCGAGGGTCTGCAGATCTGTATTGCCATTGATATTGGAAGCCAATGATGCGGCGACGTTGCTAGCCGTTTGTCCCGGCGTAGCGGTGTGAGATACCGTCTCCGAGCCACCAGGCAGATCCGGATCAGACACGGTGATGCTTGCCTGGTTGCCCGAGCTGATGGTGCCGCCTATGGTGGCATTCTCCGTTGACGTGTATTCGTACGTCGTCACATTAGAAAGGGGATCCGTGACAGAGGTGAGCTGCCCGAAGACATTGTAGGTCATGTCGGTCTCTTGTCCTGAGCCGTCCATTTTTGTCAGCGGCAGATGTTGGCTGTTGTATGTGAATGTCCCAAGGACGAAATCATTGCTGTCGCGCGTTTCGTGAATTTCCTCCAAATCAATATTGTTTGCGGCATACTCGTAGGAAATCTCGCGCCCGGCGGGATGAGTAGTTAGCCCAGAACGCACCGACTCCCCAGCCCAAGTGACAAAAGATCTTGTTACCGCTCGCAGAGAAGGAGCAATTATGGGAACGACTGAACGAGTCATCCGTTAGCATGTATGCAACTTTCTGAGCGATCGTTTCCAGCGTGTCTCCACTGACGACAGTGTACGAGAAGACTGGGTAGGTAGGTGGATAAGCCGAGTGCAAGTAGACAATGTCGCCGGCAGTTGGTGTGCCGCCAAAAACTATGTTCACGGGAGAGCGGCTCCAGTCCTGTTCCAGCTCCGCTGTGAAAGTCTCGGTAGCGCCGCCTGATGTCAGAGCCTGCGGATAACTGTAATAGACATCTTCGGGAGTTACAACCAGGTAGCCGTCGTCCATCTCAGCGTAAATTCCACGCTTGAGAAATTCGCTGTCGTTGTTGACCAGGTCGCCCAATTCTTCGAGTATATCGTTGGCGGTGTCGCCGCTCTGCACCGTATATGATACCGTTTTCACTGCGCCCGGCAGCAGGTTGTTCCAGATCCGCACCGAGAGAATATCTCCTGGTGTGATGGTGCCCGTAATCGAAAAACGCGCTTTCAAATTATAGTCATTTCGTTGCGTGATTGCGCTCGGCCGGTTTAGTGTGTCGTAGAAGCCTGAAGAGATTTGATTCGGGTACGTGTATGCAATCTGAGACTCAAGCGGATTCTTTGAAGCACGTGCAATTGGCGCAACATTAGCTGAGAAACCCTCAGCAAACCACGTTGTCTTGCGGCAGTGCGAAAATATCCGGTTGGTTGGATCATTTGGGTAGCGTGCCATGGCCTCGCGGTCCCAGTAGTGCGTTTCATTTTCATGATCCAGAGTGTGCTCAATAACAGATGTGGTGCCATCAGGATAAGCGAAATTCAGTCCGCGTCCTGGGTACACATAGCCGGTCGAAATCGTGTAACTGTCAAAATCAGTCGTACCATACGGCGTCGTCAAAGACTCGCAGAAAGCGCTTCCGACGTCATATGTGAAAGTTGATTCAATGCCAACGGCGTCAGTAATTGCCTCCAGAAAATAGTTGCCATCGTAGGAAAAGGAGCAGTCTCTGCCAAATGGATCGTGGATCGCAGAGATCAGGAAGAAGTCCGGGTCGAGCGGGTTATTTGATGCATGATCAAACGTGGTCACATTTCCGTTAGCATCCGTCACCGACTGGATTCGAAAGTCGACATCGTAGGCGACGGTTGCACTATTGCCTTGTGGATCAATCACTTCTGTCATGAAGTAGTTGTCGTTGCCGTCATCCAGATCGAAGACTTCAATCGAGCCGTCCGGTAATTCGCGGTGATAGACACCGGCACTTGGAACAGTCAATTCCGCTACGGACATGACATCTGGATCGTAAGGATCACCTGAATTTCCTGTGTAGTCATGCGGCTCTACGCCACCGTCGCGCAAGTGTACCGTTGCGTTATTTGAACCGTCTATGGAGATCCAAGACACCCAGTTAGTAGACCAGTTCGGTCCAAGATTGGAGAACGTAAACGTAGCAGGTTGCTCAATTTCATTCTGGCTGTAATTGACCGCAAATCTCATGTCAGGACCGATTGGACAGTTATAGGACAGTGGCTCATCACGAATGTTCAACTCTGCTTGCATGGTCCATGCGGTTGCCACCGCCATGCCACCACATCCGCAGTTGGGACCGGTGCATTGATTCGGATGGTCTGAGCCTTTGTTTTCGTTACTTGTTTGCATGTAGCCTTTGCCGAATATATTCGCGGCTACAGAATCTGAAACAGGCTCCCAACCAGCAGGCAATTCTCCTGCCGGCACAAGAAAGAATCCATCACTCTCCGAATCTATAGCTCGCTTGCTTACCCAAAGTTGCCCGTTTCGATCAAAGGTCGGATCTTCAATATGGAACTTGCTGTCCTTCAACTCAGTTAGCGCGCCATAGTGTCCTGCACGCCAATGCATAACAGCCGGCAATAACACGTCAGCTCCAGGGGATCGCTTAGCAATCTGCATATTCAAGCCGCCCTTCTGGGCCAGCTGCTTAACCTCGAGCAACGAATTGCCCTTGCTGGTCGACTTTGCTTTGCGAATAAATGAATCGGCTGGCACCGGAGTGCCCTTAAGTTCCATCAGCGTTTGTACGGCAAAGGGTCCGCATCTAAATGCATCACCTGGCGCTTTCTGCATGACCTGGACCGCATCGCGTGCTGCGGAAACTCTCTCACTGGATGAACCCACCATCGGACGATTTCCAATTTCAGCCAGTCCGACTTTCATTTCGTCCAATCTGCCAAGCATCCCCTCTAAGAAGAGAAGTTCTGAAAGAGCACGTTGAGCCAGTTGAGATTGCTCCTTTCCTTTTGCACTCTTCGACTGCTGCCATGAGGTATTCAGCAGGGCAAGTGCCTCGCTGATATAACCTGTTTCTCGGCGGAGCAATCCGACGTTCAATGCAAGCGCAGCATTCCAGCGCGAGTTAGGATGCGTATCCATGAATGAAGTAATTGCAGATACGTCTTCCGGGTCATTCTTCGCCTTGAATGCAATCAAAGCCTTCGCAAGCTCCGCATTTTCTCCGGCCACTCGTGATCCAGTCATTGCCACCAGTGGTTCGGAGAAGGACCTCGATCTAAAAATTTCGGCATCAGTAGGAGCTGGTGACAGTACAAATTGATGTTTGCGCGCAGTCGACATGGCAGCTCGTTCCTGGGCGCTGACAGCGCCAATAGGATTGTGAGGCATCTTCTTTGGTGCATGTCCGTGCGGCGCTCGCCTCATCGGATGAACCGGCTCGGCTGCCATTACCGGCAATACCGCCTGGGTGAAAACAACCAGGATTGACATAAGGCTACTCATGCCTTTTTTCAGAGTCTGGTTATTCTTGGAAGTGCGAAACATAATTCTCCTGCTTTGTCAGTTTTACTGACCGATAACTGGGCGCTGCAAATTGATGACTGGTGCGGTGGTGCCACCAGCGGATGGTGCGGGGTACTTCTGGGCGTCTAAGGTGTATGAGGCCGTGACGACGCTGCTGGTCGAAACACCGACGACAGCTATAGCCTTGATCGTTTCGCTCCAGCGAATGGTCAGTGGTCCGGTGTATAAGGTGCTGCCGGTCGAAGGCGAACTTCCATCACGAGTAAAACGGATCTCGCCATCAAAAGGAATCGCGATCGCCACCTGATGCGGGGCGGAGAAGTTTGTGCCGCTGGGGACGCTAAATACTGGGTTGCGTGGTGCTGCCTGTGCAGCCAAGCACACAAGTAGGAGGATTGCGCTCGCGACTACGAATATCCAAAGCACTTGTTCGAACCAATCGAACAAGCGCTTTCTAATTTGAGAGCGGCACAGCTTATGGTGCTCTGGTGAAATGTGCAGCATTGTCTATCACACCTCCTGATAAGTGTGCATGCGTCTACTTGCGAGCTTAAGATCTCGCGCGGATTTAATGACTCAATGGGCACCAGAAGCGGTGCCTCTCACTATAGAGGAAAGATATGCGCTCGCTTCTTCATGGCTGAGCGTCGTGCTCTATACGTTTCGCGTCGCTCATTCCCCAGCGTCTTTCTGGTGGCTGTTGCGGCGACATGGAAGCCTTGGGTTTCTTCTACTCCGGGACGTGGGCAGGCAGGCAATCGCCTGTCGAACCAGTTCTACTAAAAGATATCCAGGACAGGCGTTTCGAAATTCAAGTTAGGTATTTGTGTGATCATTCGATTGAACCTTTTAATCTCTTGAACTTCTCGCCGCCTGCCTGGGCAAGGGATGCTTTGCGGATTCCAATTAGGTTATTGTCCACAAACGTCAAAACTTTCAAGCCCCCCTCTGAAGGGTGGCGCTTGAAGTGCCGCTCGGTATGTGGTTGTCCGGCTGTGTGCCTGTAAGAACAGGGTAAGATACAGGACCTCGGCGATGAGTGCGTCAGCGAATATAGGATTTCTCTCAAGTTCCAAAAGCCAGTCTCCGTGACATTGGAACGCCCTGTGAGGGGTCCACTCATTCTTGTGCTGACACTACCCTCGGTGCTGTCCTTCCTGAGCGATTTGTGTGGATATAGCGAAAACCCCTAATGTTACACAATTCGAAACTGTCGGAGGAGTTACCCTCGCCGCCAACCAAATTTTACTGGGTCCTCTGGCGCTACCATCGGGTCGTTGTGACGAAATCATCACAAGTTTCCAACAGCGGTTTTTAACTTTTTCTGTGGACAACGACACCATAAGCGGTGCCGCTTGTCAACCGGCGTGTATCTGCTATGCTGTATTTGGAAACCCGGGAGTCGGCATTCAGGCTGACTTTCAGGAGGCAGCCGGTTCCAAGGTACACCGAGATGGTTGGCACAGAACCAGAGTCAGCACCCCCCGACGCCGAACCTGAGGAACACAGGGAATCGGAGCATGAGGAAGAGAATCCCGCCGCAGAGCGTCAATTCGCGGACGATAGCGAGAAACGGGGCGTCAGCACCGAAACGACGGTCGACGAAATTGATCTAGTTAAGAAGGGAGATTCGACTGCCTTTGAATCCTTGCTCAACCGACACTCCGCGATAATCTCTCGATGTGCGCGAAGGTTCACACGCCCCAACCTGGGACTCGAGTTTTCCGACCTGTGTTCAGTGGGTAATGAAGCTCTTTGGGATGCTGCCAAGAAATTTGACCCCAATAGAGAAGTTCGATTCTCAACATTCGCTACAACCCTCATCTTTCGCGGTATATATCGCTACGCGCGCAGAACTGGCGAACTATTGCATCGATCTGAGAGATGGAGGAAGATTGAAGAGCGAGTTGAAGCACTCGAATATGAGACCTATACTTTATCGGGACGAACACTGTCTGAAACGGAAGTTGCAGCCTTGCTCGATCTTACCGCTCAGGAAGTTTTGGAAGTAAGAAGTCTAAGGCGATGGATCGTATCCGGAGATCAAAAAGAGAGTGAGGACGATGCAGACGTTCCGTATGCGAATTTTCCTGACGATAACGATTCATTTGCGAAAGTCCAGGATAGGGATACGGTGAAGTTCCTTCTCAAGGACCTCACTCCGCGCGAGCGCGATGTCCTCATTCTAAGACTTGATCTTCTTGGAGACGGCGAGCACACCTTGGACGAGATTGGAAAGAAGTGGAAGATAACCGCAGAGCGAGTCAGGCAGATTGAAGCAAAAGCCTATTCGAAGTTTCGTTCGAAGCGCATCTTGGACATGCTATACGGACCAGCGAGTGCTTCGGCGCCAAATGTCGCTTCACCGACTTCGCTGTAGATTGGAAGGCTAGCGACGTCCAATCTGGAAGTGCGTCATGCTTTTGGCTTCGAAAGGGCGACAAGATCGCCCGGCGCGCCTCTGAACCGATTTACATCAACGTTGCCGGAGACGCCAGGAATTTGGCCTTTATCGCTAAATTGCCAGAAAGTCCACTTCGACCAGGGTGGCGGAATCAACGGATTGGGTTTCGATGTGTAGTGCGCAATCCAGAGCGGATAACTGCTGAGTTCAGGATATTTAGCCGATTGCAGAACGTCTCGCGCGAAATAAAACCCGAGGTACAAAATAGGTTTCGTGCCGAGTTCTTCCTCGACCATGCGCAGCCAGGTCAGAACCATTTCCATTCTCTGGTGCGGTGCAATCGGAGTCCACTTGTTGCCTTCCAAGTCCAGGACGGCAGGGAGGTCGCCGGCACCGGCTGCTTGAAGCGTCGACAGGAAGTGCTTGGCTTGCAGGGCGGCGGGTTGCGTTGGGTCAAAGAAGTGGTATGCACCACGGACGATTCCTTGGGATTTTGTTTCTGCCCAGTCGTGCTTAAAACGCGGGTTGACGTATTTGATTCCTTCGGTTGCCTTGATAAAGGCGAATGTAATGCCGCTAGCCTTGACCTTCGCCCACGAGATTTTTCCCTGCCAACTTGATGTATCGATCCCTTCCAGCATAAGTGCCACCATTCCTGAAGTCGCACTTCCATCCTATCGCCTGGTGTCGGTTTGCGCTAGTCCCCGGCACCGGTGACAGTGGCAGACATTGTCTCCACCTGTGGTGCCCTTGACGGAATCGCCAAGTCGCACTATAACGGTAAAAGAGGCTCCAGAACTTAGCGGGAGCCGATTCGGGAGAGGTCCGGACGGACCGTCGAACTATGGCATTCAGCAATAATAATGATGATCATGATCTAGATCTATTTTGTTTGGCTACCAGGGATGGTGGCGTTAAGTGGACCATTGTCCAACGGATGGACGGAGCGCTTTTTGATGTCGCGACCGTGGAAGGTTGCTCTCAACCTGTCGCTGCCTGGATCGTCGAATCCATGAATGAACTTCATCGGAGCGAACAAAGGTTTCTCGTCCGCCGGGCGCTCGCCGAGGCTTTCGATAAGCGCGACGAGCAGATGCGCCTTCAGAAATCTGACAATCGGGTCCGCCGCGCCGAGCACGTGATCTGGTGCATCTACCAGATCGCGAGTGAACCCCAAAAGGCGGCCGAGGCGCAGTGGCAACCGGTGCTAAATGTGTTGCGCGCGTATTTCGAACGCTTCCGGGGGACGTAGGTGCCAAGCGGATGATCGAGGATGATTTTTGAAGTCGGACTAGTCTTATCAGGAACGGTCTCCGCCGGCCCATACACGGCGGGAGTCATCGACTATTTGATCGAGGCTCTAGATGCCTGGTACGAAGCGAAGCGCGCCGGCGGCAGTGACATCCCAACGCATGATGTTCTCGTGCGAGTGGTCGCCGGCACATCAGGTGGTGCCATGACAGCCTCCCTATTGCCTGGCGCTCTTTATGGTGATTTCCAGCACTTCGCACAGCGAAGCTCAGCCTTAGTCACGAACAGCAATAATCGGCTCTACTGGAGTTGGGTCGAGGACATCGACATGACCGATTTGCTCCAGCGCTCCGACTTGAATGCGGCTGCGAATGTATGTTCCGTGTTTGACAGTACGAAAATCGAAAACATCGTCGATCAGATCTTCGACGTCGATCGACTAGGCAAGGCGCGCCCCCAGCCCGATTGGTTGGACACAGAATTGGACATCTATATAATGGTGACCGACTTGACGGGCGTTCCGTATGCGATCGACATGAACGGCGCCGCGCTGGGCATGCGCTCGCACGGAAGTTTCTTGCATTTTGTTTTAAGCCCCAACTTGGCACCCCAATCTCCCAGACCGTACTGGCTCGCCGATACGATTTGGCTGAATACGGCGTTGCTCAGAGGCAGCTCGCCTGCAAGCAACTCGCAGGCAGGCAGACAGCTCAAGAATGCAGCCCTGGCATCTGGTGCATTTCCCATCGGCTTGAAGAGCCGCGATCTCACCGTGAGCCGGTCGCATTATTTCTCTCTACCGTGGATGGTGCCTGTCAGTCCCGAGGAAGGGTGCATCGTTGTCAGAACCATTCCGCCAGTCAAAGCCTGGCGCACGAGTGAAGCCGACTACACCTTCACCGCCGTGGATGGTGGCATCGTCAACAATTCAGCCGTGGAGTTTGCCCGGTTGTCGCTGCGCGGGTCCGGCATGGGGCGCAACCCCCGCTTCGCCGACCAAGCCGACAAGGCACTAATCATGATCACCCCCTTCGCCCGCCAGTCCTCGCCGGATGTCCGCCCGTCCGACATCTTCTCAATCGCCAAAGCGGTAGTCGTGGCAATGCTCGATCAGTCGCGGTTCAAGATAGACGAGCTGCGCCTTGCCCTAGATGAGGATGTGTACAGCCGGTTCATCATCTCGCCGAGTTACTCCGACCGGCGAGGTAACACCAGGCGTTGGCCGATTTATGGTGAACTGGTCGGCGCATTTGGTGCCTTCGTTCACAAGACGTTCCGGAAGCACGACTATTTGCTGGGGCGGAGGAACTGTCAGCAGTTTCTTCGAAACCATTTCGTCCTTCCCTCCAAGCACGCGTTGTTTGCCGGACTGTCTGAGGAGATGAAGCTGCGGCATGCGGCAGACGTCGACGAGGCGAATGGGCAGCCTCTTCTCCGGAGCTACACGCATAGCAGCCGTCCGGATGGGCCCAAGGAGGCTGATTACTTTGTGCAGGTGATACCGGTGATTAACCAAACCGAGGAACCCCTGCCCGCCGACTTCCGGGTCAACCCGTTGGCGGTCGTTAATTGGCAGGGACTGGAGCAAGCGATTGGACAGCGTCTCGATGCGGTGGTGCAAGCGCTCGTCAAACAAAAATTGGGTGCCGTGAAGAGCGCCCTGCTGCGCATGGTTCTGTGGGTGCCGCTAAGTGTGGTGCGCGCCCGGGTGGTAGCCACCATCATAGATTTGTTGAGACGCGAGTACTCGAAATTCGACCTCTGATGAAGCGAGTTTCGTGAGTATGATGATGTGAACTCGGGCATAGACAGTCGCTCTTGACAGCATGCGATGCTGGATCTATAACGAGGGTAGAGACTACTTGGACCAGCAATGTGAGTACACGCGACGATTTACCATATATCGATGACGAGCCGTTTTGTCTGGCTACCCAAACTGATGGCTCCAACTGGGAAGTCTTCATGATGACGGGGGATGACGTCTCCCTTGTTACTACGCTGGAAAACTGTCCGCAAGAATCCGCTGAGTGGATAGTAGACGCACTGAACCAAAGACATCAGGCGGAACAGCGTGTTGCCAGATATAGAGCACGTCCCTTGCCGTATTGGGGCGCATCTGTTTCATCGGAAAACGAGGATGGTTCTGAATGCGATACCACAGCCCTCATTGCCAAGCTATTTGATTTAGCGATTGCTTCCGGAATCGCAATAGATGGGGAATGGCGTGACGTAGTAGCAGAGGCCCATCAGTTTCTTACCGAGCATCCCTAATTTGCGCGAAGCTTTCTCTAACCAAGTTTGTTGGTCTCTGGGTGCCCCGCTCAATAGTTTTCGTTTGCGGACCAGATAGGCGCGGTGTGACCGGGCTGGCCGTTGCCGGACCGCCCTGGAGAATATCCACGTTGGCAGTTGTACTTAGGCAAACCTCTGCACGCATGAGCGTGCGTTGCGCAATCCTGTTACACCTGATTAGCTCTGAACACAGAGCACCGGCAAGTGATTCTTCTGCAACTAAGAGGGTGCTCGCAGCAACAAATTGCAGACATCACTGGTGCCAAGTTGGGGACGGTGAAGTCGAGGTTGTATCACGCCCGAAGAAACATTCAGGAAGCGATGGCTTTAAGCGCGTGAAATCAGGTATAGAGGGAGACAGAGGTGCACGTTGCTTCGGTCTCTTTCTTTCGCAGTTCTTCCAAGATGACAACAGACAATACAACACTCTCGGCTATACTTTGAGTTTCGCGGACTTAGTTTTAAGCTACGACTTGGAAGCAATTGTTTCTAAGTACTTAAAGGTATGAGAGTCACAGCGACTCTCTACATGCTTCCGGGCAACGAGGACACGGCGGATGCTTTGGCGTTTGTGCGAAAGCTTTTGGAGAAATACGGTTCGGACAAAATTGAGCTTTTGATTGTGGATATCGGCCGCTTGGCTGAGAAGACGGCTGCAGAGAATGTGATTTGTGTGCCTTGCTTGGTGATCAGGACGGCAAAAGGCAGGGAGCATTTCGTGGTGGATTTGGAGAAGCAGAGGCGCGAGATTGAGTCATTGTTAGGAAGCTCGCCGGGTTCTTAGGCGCGGCGGACTGGAGTTCAGTGGCGCCGAATGTGGTGGCAGGTGAACATAACGCGGGGATATCAGCCGCTTTTCGGACCGCTTTCTAGGTTTACTTATTGGTCAGAGAAATCGGACGATTCCAAACTGCCCGCCGATCCGCGGATCAACGAACTTTGCAACTTATGATTCCGATCGAGAGGACGAAATTCTAAAGGGACGCTCGATGCAGACGCGGACTCGGCTCCGAAACAAGTAGCAATCGGCAGCTGAAACGCAAGTGCAATCAAGAAGCAGGCAGCTACTATCAGCTTCAAGCATTACATCGAGTCTGGATAGAGCTGGGCGTGAGGCTCATCACAGTGATCGCCCCACCAGCCTTCGCGGTAACCATCGGCGCATCCGCCTGATTGCCCGCCGCGCTGTCCCCACCAGTTGGACTTGAAGCCATTGTTGGAACCAGTGGAACGTCCCTGCGCACAACCACCGTTGCCGCCGAAGCTGCCGCTGCCGAAGCTGCCGTTACCGAAGCTGCCATTGCCATAGCTGCCGTTGCCGTAACTGCCGTCCATGCAGTCGGTTCCATATTGGCCGCCACCAATCATGCCGGTACCGCCGGCGCATTGGGTGCCGCTGTTGAAGCCGACTCCGAAGGAGCCGCCATTGCCGAATTGACCGCCGACGCCGAACTGACCGCCGGTTCCGAATTGACCACCAGTGCCGAATTGTCCGCCACCGCCGAAGTTGCCGCCGGTGCTGCAGCTACCGCTGCCGCCGGGATAGTTGCTGCCGCCCGGATAATTGCTACCACCCGGATAATTGCTACCGCCCGGGAAGCTGCCCTGGCTGCCGCCGTTGCCCGGATAGCCGCCTAAGTTACCACCAGATTGACAGCTTTGGCCGCCGCCCGACGACGGGAATGTCGGATTGCCGCCACCAGTGGGACATCCGGTGCTGCTGCCGCCCGGGAATTGCCCGTTGCTGCCGCTGCAATTGGCTGTGCTCGACCCGGGCCAGTTCTGGCTGCCGCCACCAGTGGGACAGCTCCCGTTCATCATTGAGCCGGTTGGGGTGTTTCCACCAAAGTTGTTCAGATTGCCAGTTTGCCATGAAGTGTCCCCGCCGGAGGAATAGTTTGTAATGACACTGGGTGCCTGGGGTGCCGGAAGTGGAACCTGCGAAGCCGCCATGCTCGCCGGGTTGCTCGTGGACAGGAATGGGGAGACGCCGCCAAAGCTCTGCCCGCCGCCCATCGTATTTAATGTAGTCGCGCCGGACCCAGCCGGATTGTAGACGCCAGTCGGTCCCATGGGAGGCTGAGCGCCGGCGTTGCCGCCCTTGCCGCGTTTGCCTTTGCGCATTAGCATGCCCAGACCAGCGGCCCCGCCCACGGCAGCTCCCATGCCCAGGAGCGGCAAACCGGGAACCGGCAAGCGCTTCTTGCCCTTGGATGACCCGTCGTCCTCTTCGTTGGTCGACGGCGCGGGCGACATGGCATTACCTGGCGCCATTCCGGAGTTCCCGCCTTTCGACTTGGCGCAAACCGCGAGGGGGTTGCACAGGAGGAGGGAGGCTAGAAGAATTGCGAATGCACGACTCATGTTTTTCTCTCGGGGGCTGAGACCCGCCATTTGCGGTATGTAGATTGTATGTAAGGGATCAGTAAATGGCTGTACGTAATAACCCCATGTAGGGACGTAGAACCACCATGCCGCCTGAGACCGAGCTCACCACCCCGATGCCACCGCAAGCGATACCACACCAAATCACACTAGCTCATGGAAGAAACTAGAAGTAGCACCAACCCACATCTAATTCTGCCGGTCGGAACGCAGGTCGTTACCGTGGTCGAAGTGCGAGCGAAGAACGGACAACCGCTGCGACGCAGCGGCACCGTCGCCAAGATTGTCAAATCGCCTACCGATGGCAAGCACGCATACACGATTCGTTTTCCCGATGGCGGTGAAACCAGCCTGCATCGTCATGAGATCGCCATTCGCAAGCATGTGCAGAACCTGCACTTCGACCGCCCGGACGCCGACATCGGGGACCGGGATCTCTATCAATACATCATCTACAGCTGCATCATCGGCTCACGGGCGTATGGGCTGGATGTGGATGGCTCCGATACCGACAAGCGCGGTATTTTCTTGCCTCCGGCAGATCTGCAGTGGTCGCTGTACGGCATGCCCGAACAGGTCGAAGACGCCGACACTCAGGAGTGCTACTGGGAGTTGCAGAAGTTTCTGGTCCTGGCTCTGAAAGCCAATCCCAACATCCTCGAATGTTTGTTTACCCCGCTGGTCGAGTCGGCAACTCCGCTGGCGCAGGAGCTGCTCGCCGCGCGCGGAGCGTTTCTTTCCAAACTGGTCTATCAGACCTACAACGGCTACGTACTCTCGCAGTTCAGCAAGCTCGAACAAGACTTGAGGACGCAGGGAGAGCTGAAGTGGAAGCACGTCATGCACCTGATCCGGCTGCTGCTTTCGGGAATCACCATATTGCGGGAAGGGTGTGTGCCGGTGCGTGTCATCGATGGACAACGAGATCGGTTGCTGTCTATTCGCCGCGCTGAGGTCTCTTGGGATGACGTCAACGTATGGCGATTGGAGTTGCACAAAGATTTCGACCAGGCCTACGAAACCACTGCTTTGCCCGATCGCCCCGATTACGAATGGGCTAACAATTTCCTGATCAAAGCGCGACGGGAGATGAGCAGACAATGAAGTTTCCCAGTCAGCTCGCTGAGGCCGTTGAGAATCATCCTCACTCGCTCATTTTCGCCACCGTCAGTGGTGCACATTTGTACGGGTTTCCATCACCTGATTCGGATTGGGATCTGCGCGGCGTTCATATCTTGCCGCTGGCGCAAGTGGTGGGGCTCGGGGAGCCAAACGAGACGATTGACTTCATGCGCAAGGACGACGCCATCGAACTGGATCTGGTCACGCACGACATCAAAAAGTTCTTCAAGTTGATGCTGCGAAACAACGGCTATGTACTGGAGCAACTCTACTCACCGCTGGTGGTGCATACCACGCCGGAACACCAGGAGCTGAAGGAGATCGGGAGCACCTGTATCACACGATATCACTCGCGTCATTACCTGGGTTTCGCCGATACCCAGTGGAACCTGTTCGAGAAGGAAGATCCACCCCGAGTGAAGCCATTGCTGTATGTCTACAGAGTTCTGCTCACCGGCATCCACTTGATGGAGACACACCGGATTGAGGCAAACCTGGTTAATCTGAACGAGCAGTACAAATTGCCGTACATACCAGAACTGATCGAGCGAAAAGTGTCAGGCAAGGAGAAACAGACCCTGGCTGCCGCCGACATGGCGTTCCACAAAAGTGAGTTTGAGCGGCTAATTGGGTTGTTGAAACAGAAGGCCGAAACGACATCTTTGCCGGATTCCGCCTCCGGGCGCCCGGCGCTGGACGACTTGCTCAAGCGGCTGCGCCTGAAGTCGGCGCACTTAGCTCGTATTTCGAGGAATTAGAACCGATCAAAAATCCCGGCGTCGTGCTCATCATCGACTTTCTGAGCGCGTCGAAGGTTTTCTTCCGCCGTTTCAAGGTTCTTCTTTGCCCACCTTTTAACTGCACTGACCCTGTGCTTAGAAAGAACCTGGAACAGCTCCACTCGCGCTTTGTATCTAGGCGCACTAGATCCCCATCCTGCAAACGAACCAATGTTAGCCGACAGTTCTGATAGGAAAGATTCTTTGTGCCCATGCTGATCTAGAAGTCGCAATGCAAGCGGATGTACTTCAATAGAGGGGCCGCCCGCGGATGGTGAACTCGCCACCATCACTGGTACCGATCTTGCAAGAATGTTGGCGGCATCCTCCGACTTAAGTGACCAATCAAACAACAAATCGTTAGGAAGACAGTACAGAGGTCCGGGTTCACCATCTTCATCACTCTGAAACAGCTCGTTGCCCAGGAGCCACTGCATATGAAGTCTCAGTCGCCAGTCATCCGAGATGAGCGCTTCCGAGAGGATGTGCCAAACTGGAACCAGATATGGCTCTTTCAACAGATCCGGCAACATTTTCTTAAGTAGTTGGTCAAACTTGAAAAACACTCTGTCCTCAGCAGATGCGCACACCTGAACGATCTGAACTGCCATGTGTTCGGCCAGCTCTGGATCAGCTGATCCAACAATCAGGCGCGCACAGGTCTTCTGCCAAACATATCCAGCCATGACGGAGTCAATATTTTTCTGAATCAAAGCGAGCCGGATTTTAAGGACAATCTCCCTAAACGTCTGACTGCAGCTAGCCCACAAGTCCTCACGATTCAAGCAATATTGATCAAGAATCATTAGCGCAGTCCACTGTCCCGCGTCAGAATGTCTATGCAATTCCAGACAAAACTCGCTGACGTCACCTGGTGAAATGGAGGCTAGTGCATTTCCGTATGAGAGAACTACAAATTCTGTCACATCAATGCATGGATCAGCGAGCAGCCCGACACATCTTTTCAGGTCGGCTGCGTCCGGAAACACCCCAGTGGTCAACGCAACGACATACTTTCGTAGATCAGGTATGCTCGCGAATTCGTCCAAAAGAGTCGATGCTGCATCTCTATTGTCACCAGAGAGCACGGATATCAACCCACACATAAACGACACATTCAATCGTTCCTGGTTCTGTTGCAAAAGATGATGCTTGCAAACCGAGAGCAGCGCGGAAATGTTGATAGCCCGTTTTCCGACTTCCTTACCAAATAGGTATCCATTACGCTGAGTGCCCTGAAAAAAGATAGGGAGGACGTTCTCAAAGTCGCCTAAGTCTCGCATGCAGTCCTCCGCAAGCCGGACGACCTCAGGAACACTATCATCGACAACTTCGCCGCCCGCATCCAAATGCAAATAATCCCACGAAGCATCCACCACCCACATTCTCAGTCGATCCGACAATGACTTAGGTTCGAGAAGCCTGTAAATTTCCTGTGCCAGTTGCTTCTCCTCATCGTCGAGAACCGTGCCAGAGGTTCGAAGTGCAAAATCAAGCTTTTGACGAGCGGTGTACCATTGATCTTGCGATTTGGCAGTAATTTTCGCGATTGCATTCCAAAGGGGTTCCCAAAAGTGCTTTTGGACGCAGGAGTAAATGATATTCTCAATACCTCGCTGCGCCAGTGCGGCGGAAGATGGGGAGTCAAGGTTGAACACCGAAACCAAAACGTCTATGCACCGCTGCCAGTACTCTATGACTTCTTGTCCCGTTTTTGGTTGATAGTCTCGCTCTGCCGCGCGCGCACCTTGTTGCTCTACGCCTCCCGCACGCCCATAGTGCGACAACTGGAATGCTCGCTCAGCAGCTTTGACAATCACCTCGCAAACCTCTGGACTGGGCGACTGAAGCGCTTCCTCAAGGATACTAACGCGAGAATCAAACGACGTCTGCGTTCCGGAGAGATAAAGTTGAAACAGCTGAACAAATTGCCCCGTAGCATTATTACTCCAACTCTCATTTTCGGCTTCAGCAAAACGGAGAAGCAGTTTTGCTGCCACAGAAAAACTGTCTTGCCAGAAGCACATCTTTTCCAATGCCCAGATGATGTTTCTTCGTCCGTCGCTCACGGACAAGAGTCTATCTCGAGACCATCCAGAGAAAGCTCTATCGATCGCATTAGCACAGTCACTTGGGCTCACTTCCGCAAACGCACCGAAGAACAGTGAGCCTCTCTTAGTATCGAGAACCTCGGGGCGTCCAAAAGGGCCAGACTCTCCGCAAAGCTTGCGAGTTATGTCTTGAACTTTCGGTAAATAGTGCAGCATCTTGATTTGCTCGCACAATGCACGATCCAAATTCCCTGCAAGCTGTCCCGTAATCAATTCAATCGCTCGCTCGTCTGGACATCGCTTCCACCAATCGGCTGAAAGCCGCGCAGCTAGAGGTGCTGGCACCACAATGATGAAGTCACCCCGTCTCTGAATGATGCGTCTTTCCAAGAAATTTTGAACATGGGAGTAAAACTTCGCCTGATCGACGCGCGCGAAATGCTCGGCAACGAAGCTGCGTTCTGCGGACACCTCTTCCTCAAATCCAACGCGAGCAAAGAGTGCGCAGCCGCTGATAGTGTCAAAAGCTTCATCGCTCCTTTCCTTCCTGCCCCAAAGCAGCCTGTCCAGCAATTCGTCGTCATTGAGAGTCCCCGCCTCTTCTTTGCCATCTAAACGCTCACGAGCTATGAGCGCAGCCATTTGAGGGTAGCCTTCGGAAAACTCGACTATCCGTTCTAACTCATTCTCCGGAAGCGCTTGACCGAATACTTGCTTTAACATCGCTCGAATGAGATGATCCGCCATCGGAGAAACGATGATGACTTCGTCAGGACCGGAGGCACCCGTCCGTTCTCCGGGATCAAAATCTATGCTCAGCAGCGTCAGGCGACTTTCCTGATGCATAATCTCTTTTCGCAATTGCTGATGCAATTCGAGATTGCAATTATCGACCACAATAATCGCAGAATCGTGGCGATGCCTAAACTGGCGAACAACTCCAACAATTTCTGGTGATTCGATCGCCGCATCGATGTATGCGACGCTACGCCGCAACTGCTCATCGGTAGAAAGAGCTTGCAGAGCCAATCTGGATTTGCCCAAACCAGGATTGCCCAAGATTCGCGCAACACTCTTCTCTTGGCTCAAGTGTTTGGAAAGGGCTTCGACCTCCGCACCGCGTTCATCGTCCTGAACGAAGTCGAAGAGACTGTGTTCGTCGTATCCGCTCCAACTCTCCCATGTCTGCACGCAAAAAGGAATATCCTTCCCAATCCAGTGTGAAATTTGCCCTACAGCTACCAGGTGTTCGTTGGACCACAAAGCGATCTTGTTGGCGTCGTAAATATCCAGCGCAGCTGTTTCGGCGTCGGCTCGACCAGTTATGCGAAGGGCATCTCGAATTCCCCCAAGGCGATTTGAAAGGCCAGCCTTCGTAAGAGCCCCGGAATAGAAAAAACTGTAGGCGCCGCGACTATCCAATATCTCCGCTACCTGCGGCTTCAGGCAAGGAACGAAATCTTCGGTGCTTTTCGACCTTCGCCCTCTCGCACTATTGATCTTTTGAAGCCTGCCATCGGCAACCTTGTATCCAGATGGAACTGGTTTCATCAAGCTAGCGTTCATGAAATCAATCTTGCTCATGTCTTTTTCAGCTTTGCATTGGAACATCGAAAGCCGATTCGGCAAATGAGGAATTGCGCCGGGACCGCCTTCCCAACTCACCCTTCCATCCTCGCCACCATCCGGCACATTGATCTTTAGCGACACATCGACTGAAGATGTGACAATCCCGGCCTTCCGCGTTTCCAACCACAGCAGATTTCGCAGCAAATCCGTTAGTTGAATGGCATTCAACCGCTCGATGTCTTCATAGTCAACCTGAAAAATGCCCATAGCCTTGGTTCTCCGAGAGACTAGCCGGCAGCAATTGCGACCAAGCTTTGGCAGCAGAAATAGATATTTTACAATGGCGGGCAGCATCCAGGAGGCTGCATCCTACGCCGCGGACAAAAACAGTGTTTATCGCCTCGTGGCACACCTCAGGTTGTTAAAGAGGTTAGACTCAGTGAAAAGATGGCTGCCAGTGACAAAATTCCGGGTTATCCCGCTGGCGCAAGTGTCCGAGATCGGGCACATTTAATATAGCCAGTTCAGTCGCGCGCACAGGAGCTGAAGGAATGCATCGAAAAGCACTGTCCCTCTCGATTTGCTTGACGAGTGCGGCACTCAATTGGCTAATGTCACCATCTGTGGTCTGCGCGCAGGATGTGTTCGGCTCCGAAGCAGATCCCTTCACGTCCGCCCACGATAACGACGCGACGCCACCACCGGCAAGCTTTTTCGTTCGTCCAGCTTCTACATCTGAAGCAACGCCGGCGGCAACTACCAGCCCTGCCACCCCGGCTACAACATCCGCCGCCGGTGACTTGACGATAGCCGAAACGCAGCAGATCACTGAACTACTCAATTGCATCGCCGGCATCGACAGGGCCCAAAAGAGTCTCGAGAACGAGGCGCCCGATACCATCGAGCGGGAGAAGGCTCTTAGCTACAACCGCAAAACTATTCAAGAATCAGAGCAGAAACTGATGGCGTTCGGTCCGCGAGCCATTCCTCTTTTGATCGAGGCGCTCAATCGGTCGGAAAAAGATGTTTCGGAAGCGGCGTCGCGGGTCTTGCTGGCCTTTGGTCCACAGATCGTCAAACCGATCATCGTCAGTATGACCAACAAAACTTTGACTGCCAATCGAGGCAAGTCAGCCGCTGCCGGCACCATCGAGCAGCTAGGCAGCGAGGCTAATGGTGCGCTGAAAGACATGCTGAACAGCACATCAGACACAGAGCGGCTGGCGACCATGCGGCTGATTGGTGACATGGCGCCTTCGCCGCCCGGCGTGCACCGTGCATCTTCTTTTGGGTACTATCGGCCTTCCCGTGACTCCGACAATCAATGGGTCGTGCCGAGCAGCCTTATTCAGCCGATCTGCAATGCCACCAACGACAAGAGTGAAAGTGTCAGGCGCACCGCTGTGGAAACACTCGGCAAAATCGGTCCGCGCAATGCTGCACTGATTCAGACGGTAGTGCGGGTATTGAAAAAAGATCCGGACGAATCTGTCAGGCGCACGGCTGCCACCGCCCTCGGTGAAATCGGCAGCATGCAGAGCAGCGGACCCGCTGCTCATACGGTGGAGGTGCTGGAAGCCACCATGACCACCGATGAGTACGAAGGAGCGCGGATGGCCGCCGCCAAGTCCATCGGCAAAATGCAACAAGCACCGAATGCGGTGAAAGCGCTGGTGCTTGGACTAAACGATCCTGTGCAGATGGTCAAAGATTCCTGCATAAACTCACTGCAGAACATGGGCCCCGCAGCCGCCCCGGCCGTGCCTGACCTGATCAAATGCCTGGACACAACAAATGCTCGCCAGGCAGAAGATGTAGCCCGGGCGCTGGCACGCATTGGACCTGCGGCCGCCCCGGCATTGCCCCAGATCATCAAGATGGCGCGTGGCTCGACACAATACTCCTCCTTTAAATATACGCTTGCGGATGCCTGCAGAAATATGGGTGCCCAGGCATCATGTGCAGTACCAATGCTGATCGACATGCTTAAGGAAGTGGACAACAAGGGCAATCAGTACATGGCTGTCGATGCGCTCGGTGCCATCGGTCCAGCGGCAATCTCTGCCGAGTCCGCCCTCGTCGAAACTCTCAAGGATCCCGCGTTGAAACATCGCAGCGAAACCGCGCTCAAGAAAATTCGCGGTCAGTCGACGGCGACTTTGGTACAACCAGGATCGATCGGTTCCGGCTCCGGAGCCACGATCATCATCACTCCGCAGGGAATTACCACGCAACCCGGCACGGGACCCATACAACCGAATACACAGCAGCCTGGTATTACACAGCCACGCACCAACCCGTCACCCGCGACCCCGGTGGTGGCACCGCGCGCCGGCGATGAAATGATCTAGTTGGATCTACTGTTCGTGCAAAGCAAGTTTCACCAGCAGCGGTAAATGATCTGATCCGATATTGGGTCCCGATTGGCGCTGCAAAGTTGCAAACTGATCGCTGATTAAGCAGTGGTCGATGGTGACGAACGGGAAGATGTGCGTCGTCCAGGTCGGCTGAAACCCGAAGCCCTGTTCACTGTCCTGTAGATTTCCATCGCGCAGCAATTGCGAAAAGTAGAAAGACCAGGGGCTGCAATTAAGGTCTCCCATGAGAATCACAGGTTGCGTCGCACTGCGCGCCTCGGTGGCCAGGGTCTTCATCTCAGGGTTGCGCAGACCCGATTTGTCATGCGGAATCACCGTGTGCGCCATGATTAAAGCTATGTCGCCGCCGGGCATCTCGAGAGTCGCCTTAATACGCGGTCGGCGAATTTTACCGGTGTACATGACCTGTGCACCGCGCAGCGGATAGCGGCTGTAAATGGCAATGCCGCCATGATGCGGTTCGACCACGCGGTACGGATATTCAGAGAGCCGGCTGCTCAGCTGCGCGTCCCACTTTTTTGTAATCTCGGAAAACCCAATCACATCCGGCGACTTGTCTTTAACCAGCTGCACCACCTCGTCGTAGTGGCTGTTTCGTCCGCCCCACAAATTGAATTGCAGCAGAGTCAACTCCTGTTTAACTGATCCCGCAGCTTGCGCGGCCGGCATATAAAGCTGGACAACCGGAACCAGATTGATAAACGCAAACACTGCCAGCACGGACAGAGACTTCCATCGTTTTGCGACAGCGAAGATCAGGAGTGCCACCAGAAACGCCACCGCGTAGAGAACGCGCAGATGACTGAACAGCTCCGGCAGCCAGTGCACTTGTCCGAAAAAACCGGACATACTGATGCAACACAAGGCTACTGAGGCGCAGCAAACCACAAATAGAAAAATATTTGCCAGCGCTCTCGACAACCCAGAAGCCATATACCTTCCTCGCTGCTAGGCCATCCTATCGCATGTCGCTTGAGTCTGCTCGCACAACGCAAGGCGCCACCCTGTCGCACTTTTCCCGGTCGGCTAAAATAGACATTGGATTTCTGAGGCGTCGTTTGGTTTGTCATCAGGTGCATCGAAGATAAACTTAGTCGGCGCCCTGCTGATAACAGCGCTGGCAGCAATCGCAACCCTGTCGAGCCCCTTGTGCCGGCCGGCGGTTGCTCAACCGGCTTCGACCGACAAGCTGGCACAGATCACTGCCCGCGGCAAATTGCTCGCTGAGTACGATGATGCCTGCTGGAAGGCAACCGATGCACTGGCTGCCACTTCACCGGCACGCGGTTCCAGACGATTTTTTGCGCGCAAGGTAGGCAATACCTGGTGGGTCGTGTTCGGCCGACCGACCGCCGATCGCAGCGCTTTCGCAGTGGAGTACGAGGCGACCTGGGCACCGGGCACGCAACGTGCATTCGGGCGCAAAATCGTGCCACCACGAATCGAGACCAATTCAGACTGGCTAAATTATTCTCGTGCACTGGATACGGTGCTACCCGGTTACAAACCGCAAGTCTCAAACATGAACTATGCGGTGCTGCCGGCAGCAAATGGATATTACGTTTATTTCTATCCCGGTTCGACTGAGCAAGGCACCTACCTGCTTGGCGGTGACAATCGCTATCTGGTATCACGCGACTTGAGCCGCATTTTGGAAGCGCGCACGCTGCACAAGTCGATCATTCCTTATAGTGCGGAGCCAGGCAAAACTATCACCCTTGGCTATCACACCGCCATCGTCGATAACCTGCCGGAAGACACCGACGTGTTTCACGTGCTGCAACGGCGACCTGCGGTGCCTGAGCTGGTAGTGACGCGCGATTACGTTTACAAGATTTTCAATAACGGCACCATTAAATATATGGGCACTGCCGCCGATCTGGAAAACAACAAACTCCACGTCGAAGACTAGTTCAAGCTGCTTGCGGCGTAATGAAGAATTTGATTGCGCCCTGCTGTTTCTTGACGAAAGTCTTGTACGCTTCCGGGATGTCGTCCATGCCGATTTTGTGCGTAATGACGAAACTCGGATCGATCTCTCCGGATTGGATGCGTTCCAGCAGCATCGGCATGTATCGCTGAACGTGAGTTTGTCCCATTTTCAGACTGAGCCCTTTTGCAAACGCAATGCCAATCGGGAAGTTCTGCACCACCCCCACGTAGACGCCGGGGATGGAGACCGTACCTCCATTACGGCACACCTTGAATATTTCACGCAATACGTGAGGACGATCTGTCTCCAGCTTCACCGCCTGCATCGCTTTGTCCAGCACCGCATCCACGGTGTGTCCGGACGCTTCCATACCGACCGCGTCGATGCATGCGTCTGGTCCGAGTCCGTTAGTCATTTGCTTAAGTGCGTCACTGATATCTTCCGCGGCGAAGTCGATGGTTTCGGCACCCGCTTTCCGGGCCATCTCTAATCGTTCAGGCAGTTCATCGATGGCAATCACTCTTTCCGCGCCCAACATGAAGGCACTGCGTATCGCGAACTGCCCCACGGGTCCGCAGCCCCAGACTGCCACAGTCTGTCCAGGTTGAATGTTGCAATTCTCAGCCGCCATATAACCAGTGGGAAAAATATCGGACAGAAACAAGACTTGCTCATCTGACATCGACTCCGGTATCACCACCGCACCGACATCGATATAAGGCACTCGCACAAATTGTGCCTGTCCGCCTGGAAATCCGCCGTACATATGCGAATAACCAAATAGACCCGCGGTGCCGTGTCCGATTAGTTTTTCTTGCATCTGCGCATTCGGATTGGTGCGGTCGCATAAGGCAAACATCTGTTGAGCGCAAAATGAACATTGCCCGCAGGAGATTGTGAACGGGACGACAACACGATCGCCGACTTTGACCCTTTGCACGGCAGAACCGACCTCAGTTACTCTTCCGGCAAATTCGTGCCCAAGAATGTCCCCCTTTTCCATCGTTGGCACGAATCCATCGTAGATGTGCAGATCAGAGCCACAGATCGCCGACGCTGTAACCTCCAGAATCGCATCAGTAGGGGCCAGAATTTTTGGCTCAGCAACCTCTTCCACGCGTATATCCTTCGTACCATGCCATGTTGCAGCTTTCATCTGTGCACCTTCCAGTTCTGGGTCCTCAGGGGCGACGGGATGTCTGAGGCAAAGTTCCGCATCTCACGGTGAGCACGCTAGCGGTACTGTATATGGTGTCACGTCCTCCAACGGGAACCAAGGACAGGCTCTGACTGTCCAGTTAAACATGAGCACCGCATTCATGTACAAGCCGAGCCGAGCCCAGCAGAAGGAGCAGGAGAAACAGTGTACCCTCACGCAATGCTTGCTGGCAGAATTTGTCGGCACGTTATTGCTGACAGTTGTAGCCACAGCGCCAATCGTGATCGGTCAGCAATCTGCTGAGATCACCCACGCCGATAAAGTAGTTGCACCGGGATTGCTGGTGATGGCCATGATATACACTGTCGGAAATCTGTCCGGAGCTCATTTCAATCCTGCTGTTACTCTTGCATTTGCTGCTCGACGAGACTTTCCGTGGCGTCGAGTGCCCGGTTACTGGCTTGTCCAATTGGCCGGGGCTCTAGCCGGCGCCGGCTTAACCTCCTTGCTATTTGGAACCGGCGAGCACGTCGGCGCGACGTTGCCCCATGGCGGAATTGGTGTTGCTCTGGTCACAGAGCTGTTTCTAACTACACTTTTGCTGCTGGTAATTCTTGGTACTTCAAAAAATCACAAAATCGCAGGCAGCAATGCTGCTATCGCTGTTGGTGCCACCATAAGCTTATGCGGCATGATTGCCAGTCCGATCAGCGGTGCATCTATGAATCCCGCACGCTCGTTCGGACCAGCACTTCTCTCCGGCTCATTGGATACCTGGTGGATATACCTGATCGGTCCGTGCTGCGGGGCCCTGCTGGCAGTCCTCTTACTGTTTATGCTGCACGGACAGCACAACGTGGACGAAATTGAAGCAGCACAGGGAAAGGATTGATCCATGGCGGGTAGGATATCGGTCGGCACCTCCGGCTGGAATTACCAACACTGGCGCAAAAAATTCTATCCAGAAGGAGTTGCTTCAAAGCATTGGCTGGAGTTTTATGCTGAGTCTTTTTCAACTGCTGAGGTCAACTATTCGTTTTATAGGCTGCCGAAAGCAGAGACGTTTGAAAAGTGGTACCAGCAGGTCCCCGATGATTTCATCTTTGCCTGCAAGGCAAGCCGCTATCTGACGCATAATCTTAAGCTCTCTCATGCGGCCGATGCGTGGTCACGGGTGATAACTCCCATGGCTCATCTTGAGGACAAGCTCGGTCCGGTGCTGCTTCAGTTTCCAGACCACTGGCAAAAGAATTACGACCGATTGGCTGAGTTTCTCCAAATGACGAAGAGCAACACGCCTGAAGTCATCAAACTGCGATTAGCCTTTGAGTTTCGCCACCAGTCGTGGCTCGCAGATGAGATCTATGAATTGCTGAGGGAGTACGATGCAGCCTTTTGCATTGTCGACTCCAATCAGATGCCACGCACGGATGTCATCACAGCTTCGTTTGCATACTATCGCTTTCACGGTCGCACCCGCAAATATGGTTCGCGATATACCGATGCGGAGCTGCAAGAAGAAGCTGCAGCCATGAAGAAGCTAGCTCGGCGTGGGACTGATGTATTTGCTTACTTCAACAACGATGCTCAGGCTTATGCCGTCGAGAATGCGCAAACGCTTATGCACTACACGCAACTGGAGCGAGCACGCCGTGGAACTAAGGAGCAACGCTCCGCTTCATAGCGAAAAGCCCCGCAAATCGAAGAGGAATAGTCATGGACAAGCGACTGGACAACAAAGTAATCGTCATCACAGGGGCCTCGAGCGGCTTCGGCAAAGGCGCGGCCAGACGTATGTCTGAACTGGGGGGATCGCTGGTTCTGGCTGCTCGTCGCGAATATTTGCTAGACGACCTTGTCTATGAGTGCGAGCGCCTCGGAGGTCATGCCACCGCTGTGCCGGCGGACGTTTCGCTGGTCGGCGATGTACAAAACATTTACGATGCAGCCATTGCAAAGTTTGGAAGAATCGATGTCTGGATCAATAACGCGGGAGGAGCAGCGATAGGCAACTTCACCGACGTCCCCCTCGCAGATCACATCAAAGTGATCGAAACCGATCTGAACGGCACCATGTATGGAAGCTATTTTGCATTACAAGCTTTCGAGAGGCAGGGGTTCGGCACTTTGATCAACGTCGCTTCGATGATCGGTAGAATCGCTGCGCCATACTACACTTCATATTCTGCTGCAAAACACGGAGTTATTGGCTTGACAGCAGCACTGCGCCAGGAAATGTCAGAACGCAAGCTCGACAATATTCACATTTGCTCAGTGCTACCAATGGCGATGGAAACACCGTTCTTTGAACACGCAGCGAACTATACCGGCAAGGAGTCGGTTGCCATTCCCCCAATCAGCAACCCGATAAAAGTGGTTGAGACTTTCATCGATTTGATTTTCCACCCCAAAGCGGAAGTAGCGGTTGGAAAGGGTGGAGTTCTGTTCTCCATTTCCGATGCCATGGCACCGGGACTAACTGAAGCGATGATGGCCAAAAATACCCACAATGCGCAGATAAAGAATGCACCGCCCGCGGAGCCGACGCCCGGCAACTTGATAAATCCGACTCCGGACGGATCTGACGTCCGCGGCCGGGTTTGAGGAGTTCTAACCGAAATGAATGAGAAGAAACAGGACAGGCAGACCTCATCGATTTGGATGGAAAACTATCCCGGTCGTATATTCCCCACCTTGTCCGGCAACATCGACGCAGTAGATGTATGCGTTATCGGAGCCGGTATCACCGGTTTGTCGACAGCACTGCTGCTCTTGCAAAACGGCAAGTCAGTTATCGTTCTGGATGACGGTGCGGTCGGCGGTGGCGACACTTGCAGAACGACGGCCCACATCACGGCTGTGCTGGATTCGCGTTACTTCGAAATTGCCCAGATGCACGGCAAAGAGAATGCGGCGCTCGTCGCCGAGAGTCACATCTCAGCTATAAACAAAATCGAATCAATCATCAAGCTCTTCGTGATCGATTGCGACTTCAAACGAGTCGACGGATACCTGTTTGCTGCCGATAGCGACCAGCACACGATCAAAGACTTGAAACGAGAAATGGATGCGGTGCAAGAGTTGCCCGCGCTTTCCGCCCGCCTCGTGGATCAACTGCCATTCGCGCCGAATACTCCGGCCATCAAATTCTCGCGGCAGGCCCAGTTTCATATCCTTAAATATCTAAATGCGCTTTGCGACGGAATCGAAGAGATGGGAGGACGCATCTTCTCTCACGAACATGTCGTTGGATTTGAAGACGGCGAAAACGTTCGCATAATGACACGCAGTGGAAAGCAAGTTATTGCTAGCAATCTGGTGGTGGCCACGCACAGCCCGATTTCAGATTGGGTAAAAGTGCACACGAAGCAAGCACCGTATCGGTCGTATGCGATTGGCGTCCCTATTCCCAAAGACTCTTTCCCTCTTGGACTCTACTGGGACACAGCAGAACCATATCATTACGTACGGGTTCAGACCTCCCCTTCCACGGATGAGGACATGTTGATCGTTGGCGGAGAAGACCATCGCACCGGCGAAGCGAACGATGCAGAAAAACGATTTGCGCGCTTAGAAGAATGGATGCACAAGCGACTGGCGGTAACCGGCAGGGTCGAATATAAGTGGTCAGCTCAGGTCTACGAGCCTGCCGACGGACTTGGATATATCGGAGTGGATCCAGCTCACAGCAAATACAAAAATGTTTTCGTTTCGAGCGGCGCGTCCGGCGTCGGCATGACACATGGCACTATTTCAGCAATGTTATTGACAGATCTGATCAGCGGCGTAGACAACCCCTGGAAGGAGATCTATTCTCCGGCGCGCAAACCGCTGGGTGCGGTACTCGACTATCTCAAGGAGAACATCAATACCGCCGGGCAATATGCCAGACTCGCAGCCCCGAGCGAAGTTAGCGGCATCGAGTCTCTGGCTCCAGGAGAAGGTGCCATAATCCGACGCGGTCTGGATCAGATTGCGGCATACAAAGATGAGCAGGGGCGTGTACACGAACTTTCAGCGCACTGCCCACACTTGGGCGCAACGTTGTGCTGGAACTCCTGCGAGAAGAGTTGGGATTGTTCGGCCCACGGGTCACGATTCGACGCTACCGGACAAGTGATCAACCCGCCGGCTAATTCGGATTTGAAACCACATAAAGAATCGCAGTCCAAACATCCAAAAGCATCGTAAGACGTCGAGATTGATTGGGCTATCGCTATGGAAAACAGCAAACGTGTATTGACCATCGACATCGGTGGCAGCAGCACGAAGATGCTCGTATCGGGTAAGCGCAAACCGATTAAGATTCCCACCGACAAGAGATTTTCCCCACAGATATTGATGGATGGTGTTGAAAGCCTTCCAGACGATTGGGAATATGATTGCGTGTCGGTTGGATTTCCCGGACGCGTCAGCAGGCAAGGGCGAATTCTCGTCGAACCGCTCAATCTAGGAAAAGGCTGGGTCGATTTCGATTTCGAGAAGGAATTCAATAGACCGACTAAAGTAGTGAACGACGCGGTATTGCAGGCCGTGGGCAGCTATGGTGGCGGGCGCATGCTGTATCTTGGACTTGGTACTGGCGTGGGCTCAGCATTCATCGTTCACTACCATGTCATCGACTTTGAGTTGGGCGCGTTGTTGTACACCAGCCAGATGCTGGCCGGAGATGTGATCACCAAAGAGAAACTCCGCACGATCGGCAAGCGTGAGTGGAATCGGCGCGTCAAAAAACTCGCCCGAGCCATGCGAGACGCATTTCTCGTCGACTACGTTGTCCTCGGAGGTGGCAATGCGGAGCATCTGAAAAATTTGCCGAAGCGTATCGTGCGTGGCGATAATAAACTGGCGTTCAAAGGCGGTCAAAGGCTGTGGGCACCAACTAAAGATGGCGAGGAATTCGTCCTCCACACATCTCATGTCGTTAGCTGAAGTTTTAGAACTGCTGCAGCTCTTCGAGCGAGAAGATCTCACCCTGTTCATCAGCGATGAAACGCAATGCGCTTTCGTACAGTGGTTCTTGCGGAGATGGCTTCCAGGGCGTCTTCTGTCCAACCTGGCGGGCAATCTCTGCCAAGGCGATGGAAGCGGTCAAACGAAACTGATGATTGTGGACAGAATCGCCACATTCGATGAACGCCATCTGAACCCGCTGTGCAAATCGGCTGAACTCACCGATGATCGAATCATCAATTACGGACTGATCGATCAAAACGACCAATTGGGACAACCCTTCAGCGAGTCGAGCTTTGTGCAATGGCACGACACCGGAGAGTCTGCTGCTTCCCCGAGATACACCACACACAACAATGACCGCTTCTTGAAATTTATATTGATGGTGCTGTTTCGTGGGAATTACCCTGATCTCGTTCTTAGCACGGCGAGCGGCGGCACGCGCCTCCCGCTTTAAACCGTGATTGCCTCCAAACCAGACGTTGTGTCGATCTTCCACGAACACCCGCTGCCAACCAAACGCGCAGGCAGACCGAATAGAACTGCCCAGCTCCACATGGTCGCTTCCTGCAATCAGCAATATCTCCGGTCGCCTTTTTTGCGGTTGACTCCTGGTCGCCATCGGTGCCGCAAATCGGTTGGACAAGTAATAGAGAACAACGGCGGACGCACTGGCCACATTCAAGCAGTTGACTTTTCGCGAGACCATCGGGATGCACAGCAGGGCGTGCGAGGAAGAAACCACAGCTACGTTTCGTGATTCCGCCGGCACGCGATAGCCATAAACACTCTTCGCCCCGGGTTGATTGTCCAGAGCAATAATCATGTCGTGTTCCGACACGACTTGTTCGAGCGTTGCCACAGAGCATTCGACTTGTGTCGCGATACCCTTTCGATCGAGCAGCGAGCAGTCTGCGCCAAACATCGTCGCGGCGCCGATCATCGCCCGAGCGTTATGAGGGTTTTCTATTCCGTCACCAACGAGATCGATTTTATGCATCCAGCGCCTTCGCATACAGCGCTCGACATTTACGGGCAAACAGCTCGGCCGCCCGTTCATGATCAGCGGTGCGCATCACCTGCGCTTTGCGCTTTCCCTTGAAGTGCTGAATCAGGTGATGCCCCACCTCGTGCATCAGCACCTCGAACAGCATGTAATCCCGTAATCCATTCTCATCCCAGGAAATGATGTTGCGCAGGCCGTCATCGGATGTTTCTATCTGCGCGCCACATTGCTGCAATTCCTTCTTGTCGTGCCTCGAAAGTTTACTCGGCACAAACCAGGGAGAGACGGGCTGCTCATACAAAACGACTTTGCCCGGCACAAACAAACGCCCGAATAACAAGTTTCTTCCAGGCTTGGCGCTCGCCGGTGCCTGGGACAAATGAATCTCTTTGATGCCGTAAAACGCCCGCGCACCGAAGAACTGCAGCAGTTGCTCGATGTCATTCTTGCCGGCCGGATGGTGCTGGTTTCTTCGCGCACGTTCTACAGTGATGCGCGGCAACCGAGGCTGCGGAATGTCATCTTCGCCCGCATCGTCAAATTCTTCCGCTGCAATTCCCAATTGCTTAAGCAATGCACCGGCGCGCCGAGCCGCACTGATATCGCCGGCACCGCGCGGTTCGCGAGGCAGGCGCACCCGACGGGCGGCAATAATTTCTTGTGGTCGCGTGTGTTTGCTTCTGGACAAACTGAATCGGTCCTTCCATGCTCGGAAAACTCAACTATAACAGTTTCCCCAGAACCTCCCCCAGCTTCTCGTGCAAGAGGAAGTGCCCATAGTCAGGCAACGCAATCAACTGGCAGTCCGCCATTTGGTCCGCGTATCGCTGCCCCATCGTCAGGGGACAGAGATTGTCCTGCATGCCCTGCCAGGCGATCACCTTCGTTTTAATATCAATCAGTTCAAATCCCCACGGCGAGCCGACCGCCTTGTAATCAGCGAGCACCCCGTCCGAACCTTGCCGCAGCGCCTCGCGAAAAAACTTGGCGACGAAGTCGGCCGGCGCTTCGCGAATCACACGCCGGTCTCGCTCGCAATGGAGGTGGGCGACCAGCCAGGCATCCAGCGACCATGGTGGCATATGGCGCACGGTTTGCAAAATCGCCGACAATATCGGGGCCAGCGTCGCATCACATTTGAGCAACAAGCGATCCTCGACCCAGCCGAGCTGTTTGAGCGACAGCGAATCGGCAGGACCCATACCACCGACGGTGCCCACCATCGAGACCAGATGCGGCAAAGCAAAACCGCAAACCAGTGCGTAGGCGCCACCGAGTGACCAACCCAATACGGGAAAGTTGCGGATGGAAAGTTGCGAAGCCAATTCCTCGATGTCGGCGGCAAAGCTACGTAAAGTGCGCTCCGGCAAATGATCCGAGAGCCCCATGCCGGGACGATCGACTGCCAGCAAACGGACTCCCATATCACTGCAAATCTGATCGGCGAACGAGATATCGTACCGACTGGACAGACCGCCATGGCAGTAAATCACCGGTTTGCCGCCGGAGGCGCCATATTGAGCAAAGCCAAGCAGGCGCCCGTCTTTGAGGCGAATTTGCTGACTGTCGAGTGCGCTATTATTCACTGGGACCCATGTGTTTTACGTCACATTCGTCTATTATGCTGCTCGGAAACCTTACTCTCCTGAGACCACCATCATGCAATCAGTCAACGCAACCGCGACCAGCCGTCAAGATATCCTCGATCTGCTTCGTTTGCATGGTCGTGGATCGCTATCGTATTCGGCGCTGCAAGAAGGCATGCTCTGGTATGTCAAGCCGGGCATCGGACTGATTCAATACGAGCAGTTGCAACCCATCTCGCACAGCCCGATCGTTCTCGGCGACCCAATTTGCCAGCCGGAACATGCAGATGAGCTGCTCAGCGATTTTATGATCGCGCATCCGGATCCGGCGTTCATTCACATTTCTGCCGAGACAGGGAAGGTGCTGGAAAAGCATGGATTTTACGTGAACGAGATGGGCGTCGAAACCCTGATCGAGATTCAGAACTTTACGCTCAGCGGTTCGAAAAAGGAATTTCTGCGCAGCCAAAAAAATCGCGCCGGGAAAGACGGCGTCGTGGTGCGCGAATTACAAGAAGCCAACATATCGTCTGACAAACTGCGCCACATCAGCGAAGAGTGGATGCACCGCAAGGCTAATCACGACCATGAGCTGTCGTTTCTCGTGCGACCGGCCGTCTTCGAAAACGAGCCGGACGTGCGCAAGTTCGTGGCTATGCAACATGAGGAAGTGATTGGGTTTGTCTTTTTCGATCCCATGTATCGCGATGGCAAACCGTACGGCTACATGGCCAACATTTTGCGGACGCTCGGTGAACGCTCATACAGCATTACCGATTTCATCATTCTGGAAGCGATGGAAAAGTTCAAACGCGAAGGAGTGGAGACGCTGTCGCTGGGCTTCGTGCCTTTCTACGGCGTCGACGACAAAGGCGAGTTTCATTACAGCAAGCCGCTGCACGACATGTTCAAGTACACCTACGAACATGCAAATCACTTATACAGTTTCAAGTCTCTGGCATTCCACAAAGAACGTTATCGTCCGGATCAGCCCGGGGCCTGCGACGTAAAGGTTTACGCCGGCACCAAACACGTGCTGCCAATGTTCACGCTCTACGGTGTCTTCCGCAAAATGGGAATCCACCCGGTGACGCAAACACTTGAACAGGCAGTGGAATGCACCGAGCAAATGATCAAGAGCGTACCGGAAGAGTTGCACCACCTGATTCAGCACTGGCGAGCGCGTCCTGAACCGGCAGCCAACTCTTGAAGACCGGTATTTTTATCTAGACCTCTTCGTCAAGCTTGTAAAGAGCGGCAATGCGATCGGCTTCGTTACGGTATTGCTCAGCTTGTCCCATATTGCCCTGCTGTTCACAAACCTGAGTCAGCATGACGTAGACAAGTCCTACTTCGCCGCGATTGGCGCCGAAGATTTGCAACCCCTGCTCGAGTGCCTGATTGAGAAGCTTTTCGCATTTAGTAAGTTCGCCACGGCCCATCAGCCGTCGAATGACAGCCATCAGTTCCTTCCAAGCTTGCAGCTTGTCCATGCAAACGTTGTACATCTCGTCACCTCAGCACACAGAACGGGATACCATTTTTAGTCTAGCCTGCCTCATGTGAACCTTGCACGACATGGGCGTGAGCTTTGCGCGAGCCTTGCATGATCTTTTGGTGAGCCGAACGTGAGCTTTGTGTGAGCAGTACCCCTTTAATTAATCTGCGATTTGGTCTAAAGTTACCTGCCATGGCATCTTCGGTAACCTGTCATTCCCGTCCTGGAAACAGCTGATGGCGAAGATTTTACTTGTCGAGGACGATCTGGGCGTTGCGCAGCTGATTGAGTTCACGCTGGAGTCAGAACGTTATGTCATCGACCACTACACCCGCGTCAATGACGCCCTGGCAGCGTTGAAAACTGCTGAGTACGATCTATTGATATTGGATTGGGCATTGCCGGACAACACGGGCGTCGAACTGTGCAAGCAATATCGATCCATGGGCGGCAGCAAGCCGGTTCTCATGTTGACTGCTCGCGAATCCAGTCGAGACAAAGTAGCGGGATTGAATGCCGGCGCCGACGATTATGTCGTGAAGCCATTCGATCCCGACGAGCTGGTGGCGCGGGCGAAAGCGCTCTTACGCCGCCCGCCGGTGATCGCCGGTTCTATACTCAAAGTTTCCTCCATCGAAATGGACACCAGCAACTTCACTGTCAAACTGGCTGGACAATCAATCTCTCTCTTGCCCAAGGAATTTGCTATCCTGCAACTGTTGATGGAACATCCAGACCGTTACTTCACGGCCGAAGCGATTCTCGCTCGCGTCTGGCGCTCCGATTTACCGGTATCTACCGACAGCGTTCGTACGCAAATGAAGACCCTGCGGAAGAAGCTGGGCGGTACTGACGACGGTTCGGTGATCGAAAACACCCGCGGGCTCGGGTACAAAATCAAAACCGAATGAAGTGAACGGCTCCAGACTTCTCAATTTCAAAACCTTGATCCTGGCAACACTGGCTGCCGTTTTGATCGTGATTTTGGTGGCGGGTTTCATCGCCCACGACAATGTGTTGAGACTTACCCAGGATCTCGATGCCATCAGCCGTGAGACTAATACCCCAGATGTCGTCTTGCGCGTAAACAAGATGCGCGCTCACTTTCATTCTTCGTATGCGACACTACTGGCGACATCAGCCACCGTCATGGCACTGTTTTCAATTGTGGTGCTGCTCGTCAATGCCAGTGTGGTGACACGTCAGCGAGAAGAAATCGCTCAAGACGTGGTGCTCCGCGTTTCGAAAGTATTGGCCGGCAACTTGAACTTCGACGAAGCAGTTAGCGAGTCGCTGCGGGTGATGTGCGAACACCTGCGGTGCCAGGTCGGTGCGTTCTGGACGCTCGATGAGAAAACACACCTGTATGCGTGCCGCAATTTCTACTCAACTGCAGGCTTTCCAGAATTTGAAAAAGTCACGCGCGAGGGACAACTGGCAAAAGGACGGGGGCTACCGGGTCGTGTCTGGCAGCAATGCATTCCCGTGTGGATCTCCGATCTCTCCACCGACACCAATTTCCCGCGAGTGATCGAGGCCAGTCGAGACGGATTGCGTTCCGGTTTCGCATTTCCGATGACGGCCGGTGGCCGGATTCTGGGAGTGTTCGAGTTTTTCACCACCGGCATCGTACGCGAGAACAAAGACTTCCTGAGCGCATTTGCCATTGTCGGCAATGAACTGGGTCAATCCTTCGAACGGCAGCGCGTAGAAAGCGAGTTGCATACATCAGAGCGGCGCTTTCGCGAATTTGCCAGCGTCGTCGATGAGTGTTTCTTCGTCAGCTCACCGACTTTGACCGAGCATTACTATGTCAGCCCCGGTTACGAGAAGATCTGGGGGTATCCGGTCGAAGATGCCTATCGCGATCCTACTCAGTGGGCGCAATCTATTTTGCCAGAACACAAACATCGAGTCGTTGACTATGTGCAGCGGTTGGGCAATGTGGAACGGCCGGAGACTGAAATCGAGTATCCTATCTACAGACGGGACGGCAGCATCGCCTGGCTTTCGGCGCGTGTTTTTCGCATTCAGCAGGAAGACGGCGGCTGGCACAGCTGTGGCACCGTCCGCGATATCACAGCACGCAGGCAGCTTGAGCAGCGCGTCAGCGAATTTTACACGATGGTGTCTCACGAGCTGCGCACACCACTTACCTCAATCAAGGGTTCGCTCTTATTGCTGGAACGAGGTAAGGCGGGAGTGCTCTCGGATCGAGCGTCCGAGTTGATTCATCTGAGCCGGCGCGAATGCGATCGCGTCATTCGGCTGGTCAATGACATGCTGGACATGAAGAAGATCGAGGCCGGCAAGCTGATGCTCGTTCGCCAGGTAGTCGATCCGGCGGATGTGGTATCACAAACGCTGCAAGTGATGGCGCCCCTGGCAGCAGAGCGCAAGGTGCATTTGAAGCAGGATGTCCAGACCGGTGATGCCGTTTACGCCGACAAAGATCTGATTGTTCAAGTGATTACGAACCTGATTGCCAATGCCACCAAATTCTCACCGGAAGACGGCGACATTCTGGTGTCAGCTGATGCTGTCGAAGAAAATATCCGCTTTTCGGTGAAAGACGCAGGCCCGGGAATTGATAAGGTCGATCAGGAGCACTTGTTCAAGGCATTCTCTCAGATTCCCGGACTGGACGGCACCGCGCCGGAGGGTTCGGGATTGGGGCTGGCAATCTGCAAAGGCATTGTCGATGCGCACGGCGGCAAGATCGGTGTAGACAGCGAATCCGGACAGGGCGCCACATTCTGGTTCGAAGTCGCGAAAGCTACGCCTGAACAACTCTCGCCCGACAGCAGCACGTTCGAGGAATTGCCGGAAGCTTCGAGCCAGCATGACTGACGATCTCGATGCTCTGATGCAGCGACTGGCTGCCAATCAGTTCAGAGCAAAGTTCAAACTGGAAAGTAAGGACCATCTCTACCTGCAGGAAAAGGGCATGGACACCGTACTCGAGCATGGCAGAGATTTTCTGAAGAAACGGCTGGCGCCGGCCAACCCGGTCAAAGACGGCAAGCAGACACCCTGGCGCGGGCACCCGATATTTGTAGCTCAGCATGCGACCGGAACTTGCTGCCGCAGCTGCCTCGGCAAGTGGCACCAGATTGACAAAGGACGAGAGTTGACCGATGAGGAGGTCACCTACATACTCGCAGTGCTGGAGCGCTGGCTGTCTCGATTTGTCTTATAATGGACCGTTCCGGCAATGGAGTAGGGCTGTGGTCAAGAACTGGAAAGCGACGCTGCTTTTAGTTGCGATTGGATCGGGGTGGGTGCTTGCATCTGAGCCATGCACCGCCGCGGGCAACTCCAATTCGCAGAAGCAGGACAAGTCGGCGGCAAAAGCGTCATTGTCTGCAAAAGATGCGCAGGAAGATGCAGTGCGCTCCGTATTGTTGGAACTTTCCAAAGCGGTAGCCGCAGGTGATGCAGCGAAGACGGCCGCGCTCTGGGCAGACGATGCCGTGTTTATCGACGAAGCCGGCGAGGAGTCGCGCGGTCGGGCCGCCCTGCTCGAACGATTCACTCATGGCTTCAAACAACGCGATCCGTCTACGATAGGACTGCATCCAGAGCACATTGATCTACCGGCGGACAACGTTGCCATGGTGGTCGGCTCAGTCACCAGTAAAACCAACGGAGTCGAGTTGCCCGCGGCACGGTTTTCGATGGTGCTCGTGAAGCAGAAAACGGGTTGGGTGATTAATCAGGTAAGCGAGACGATCATTCAAGAAGTCGGTGCCGCCGATCATTTGCAAGAGTTGCAGTGGCTGATAGGCAAATGGCAGGTCAGCAAGACAGACAATGCTGCGGTATTGGAGACGACCTGGGCACCGGGACGCAGCTTCATTCACTCCAAGTGCACATTCAATAGAAGCGGCGCGCAGCAAGTCGACAACCAGGTAATTGGTTGGGACCCGCGCAGCAAGACATTTGTGTCGTGGCACTTCGACCAGAATGGCGGCTTCGGATATGGGAAGTGGAACCATAAACCAGACGGCTGGCAAATCGATTTTGCGGGTGTAGGGGGAGACGGCAGCAGCACGCGTGCCACCAACATCTTCACGATGAAGGGACCTGACGAATTTGTCTGGCAATCAATCGATCAAACCGCAGACGGCAACTCTGTGCCCGACTGCCCGGCGCTGACACTGCAAAGAGTGAAACCGTGATTAAACGTTTAGCGCTTGCTTCGATAATCGCGTGGCAGGTCGCTGCCGCAGACTGTGCCGCGCAGAATTATTTCAACGGCGGTTTTTCAGGACTGGCGCAACCGCAGTATCAACAGCGTCCCCCACAGCAGTATCAACAGCAACAGCCCCAGCAATATCGGCAAGCACCGCAGCGCTCGGGCACCAGCACGATGGCTGGACTGGAGAGTGTACTCAATCAGGTCGATAACTCCAATTGGAATAATGTTCCAGTCAGCGGCAATCGGCAGCCGCAGCAACAAATGCAAGCTCAATCGATGATGGGCGCAGCGCCTGCCATGTCGGGCAACGGCGGTGGCGGCGGAATGTTTCCCAAAATGAGTCGCCGCGAAATGACGCGCATCTTTCTCGAGGGCGGCAGCCCCATGGGAATGGGCATGGGAATGGGCGGTGGTGGTGGTGCGGCGCCACCACAAAACAATTCGCAGGCAACGAGCACTGCATACTCCAACTATCAAACTGCCTGCAACGAAGAGACCAAGTCGCGCAACTACGCAAACACCGCACGATACGACGGCAGCGAATGGAACAGAAAAAATGCTGCCGAGCAAGCATATTACGCGGCCAATAACGCTAACTACGCCGCGCAACGAGCCGAGTCAGCCGCCTACAACGGCGGTTCCGATGCGCAAGGCTATGCGAGACTCGCCAGGGCGGCAGCCAATCGCGCGCGCGAAAACGCCAATCGCGCCCGCTACAATGCTGACACCATTCGGTAAGTTTCGTCAGCGCTTGAGCCCGACTACTTTGTCTTTTTGGTCGTGGTGGTTTTGGTCGATGTCGCTTTGGTTGTAGTCTTTGCAGTAGTCTTCGCGGCCGGTGCTTTGGCTGCCGGAGCAGTGGTGGTTGTCGTGCTTGTAGTTGTGGTGGTGGCAGGTTTAGCCGCTGGTGGTGGCGTGCTGCCGGCGCGACTGAATTCCATGTTGAACTTGGTGAATTGCTTATCGAGGTCGTCTACGCCGGGTTGAACATAGCCCTCTTTCTCGCACTTCGCGTCCAGTTCACCGAGACGCACCAGTTCGGCGCTAAATTGATCAGCTTGAGCTTGCGTCAACCAACCCTTGGTCAAGCCCATCTGAATCTGGTCTTTATAGGTTTTGATGCGCTCTTTATATTTGGGGGCAAACTTGTTGGCACCCTTGAAACCCACGCCGCTGGACGAGTACGTCGTTTCATCCGCAAATGCCGGAACAAGCGCAACCGCACCGAGCACGAGAACGGACAAAGCGGACACGACCGAGGTTCCCAAAACAAGTTTCTTCATGACATGCCTCTTTTTCGACTGAGCCTCGTCATTATAGTGGGATACCCTAGGGACGGGTCATGGACAACAAAGTGGCACTGAAGGTATTTGGCGGCGGCTGGCTGATCCCGATTACGATCGGCGGCATGATGTTTGCAGCGGCCGGAACGCTCAACTACTGGCAGGGTTGGTTAGCGTTAGTGGTGTTTTGCGTCTGCTCGTTTCTCAACACACTCAGTTTGGCCAGGCGCGATCCCGAACTGCTGGCTCGCCGCCTCAAAGCTGGTCCTACAGCTGAAAAGCGTGTCTCGCAAAAGATCATTATGTGCTTGACGTTCGGCATGTTCATCGGCATATTCGCTCTGGCAGGGCTCGACTACAGGTATGGATGGTCGCAGATGACGCCTGTGGTGGTGGTCATCGGCGATTGCATGATTGCGCTTGGCTATTTAATTTTCGAGTACGTCTTCCGCGAGAATACTTTTGCCGCGGCGAACATCGATGTCGAGTCGAATCAGAAGGTAATCTCTTCCGGTCCGTACAGCGTAGTGCGGCACCCCATGTACTTTGGCGCGTTGATACTGATCGTCGGACTATCCCTCGCCCTGGGTAGCTGGTGGTGCCTGGCGTTGGGGCTGGTGATGCTGCCGATCCTGATCTGGCGCATCCTCGATGAAGAACGCCTGTTGGCTGAGGAACTGCCCGGCTACCGAGAGTATTGCTCCAGCGTGAAGTATCGCCTCATTCCTGGCGTGTTCTAGATTCACGCAGGGACGCACTGCGCGCACATTGACAAGCGCCCACCGATCCCCCCTTTGCATATCCGATCGGCTGCACACCTGATAAACTTGTGTGCTTCCAAGAAGGTGGGACAAACCATGAGCACGATGAAAGCGCACGAAATTGATTACGCGGTGCTGGGCGACGATATCCAGGCTGTAGAGATCGAACTGGATCCCGGTGAGACAGTAATCGCAGAAGCTGGCGCGATGAATTACATGGAAGAAGGCATCACCTTCGAGTCCAAGATGGGTGACGGCACTGATGCCAACGCCGGAATGATGAACAAGTTGTTTGGCGCAGGCAAGCGATTGATGGCCGGTGAGTCGATGATGATAACTCACTTCAGCAACTCCGGCGCCGGCAAACAGAAAGTTTGCTTCGCCGCGCCGTATCCCGGCAAAATCATTCCGCTCAACCTCGCCGAACTCGGTGGAACAGTTCTTTGCCAGCGCGACGGTTTCTTGTGCGCGGCATTCGGCACCAAGTTGGACATTGCATTCACACAAAAAATGGGCGCCGGCTTCTTTGGCGGCGAAGGTTTCATTCTACAGAAACTGAGCGGTGACGGTCTCTGTTTCGTTCACGCCTGCGGCACGATCATCAAGCGTGAATTGCGTGGAGAAACGCTGCGCGTCGACACGGGCTGCCTGGTTGCTTTCACGCCGGGTATCGATTACAGCATCCAGCGCGCCGGCAATCTCAAGTCGATGATCTTCGGCGGCGAAGGTCTGTTCCTGGCGACCTTGAGAGGAACAGGAACTGTGTGGCTGCAAAGCCTGCCGTTCTCGCGTCTCGCTAACCGCATCATTGAGAATGCGCCGGTGCGCGGCGGTTCGTCGGCAGAACAGGCCGGCGGCGTGCTTGGCGCCATCGGCAACATGTTCGAAACGTAATTGATTGATTGCCCGGTGCCGGACAAGCTGAACGCACGAGCCCTAGCCAAACACCGGAAGCGATTTCTGCGTTTCTTTCCGAAAGCTTTTCGCGACCAGCGATATCTCGATTGGGAACACGACTACAAATGGCGCTCGCATTTGCTCTGGAATGAGCTGCTCGACGAAGAGGAGTTCAAGCGACTCCTGCGCCTCGGGCAGTACTCGGAGATTGCGACGCGCGCCCTGCGTGTCGAGCAGAAGACAGTGCCGCCGTTTCTCTTTTCATTCGAGAAGATGGCGCTTCGCGATGCGTTGCACACCGAATATGGTGCCCAGGTATTCGCTGATGCGTTGTTCGAGCTGCTGCACGGCAAGGGAGATTTGCGCAGCCGCTTTGTTCAATGGATTATCGCCGTCGGCGATTTGCCGCGCAAGAAGTCGCGAGTTCTGTCGTGGCCCAATCTGACCTTCTTTCCCTTCATTGCTCAACCGAACAAATACATCATCATGAAACCCTCGGCGATGCGGGTCGCGGCGACAGAACTCGGTTATGACCTCGAGTATTCATCAAAGCCGTCCTTCACCACCTACAAAAGACTCTTGGACCTGGCGGATCTTGTGCGCGAAGGAATAGCCGATTTGAAACCGCGCAACTATCACGATCTACAAACATTTCTCTACGTAATCGGATCCGCCGAATACGAGCAAATAGAGGCGGATCAATTGTAGCCACTTGATGATAAACTCAAGAGCCACGCTCACGACAGGAGATTGAAATGAAGTTGCGATTGATTTCGATTTCACTGGTATCCGCACTCTTAGCTACTGCACATTGCAATCCGTCCCGTGCGGACAACGCCACCGCCACCGCCGAACTGGACAAAAAGGTGGAAGCCGTCGTCAAAGACAATTTCAAGAACCTCGGCGAGCTTCCTAAACCAGGATCAGTGTTTCCGTGGATTCCGCGCGCGACACCGATGTTTCCGGACACATGGCCGCCGTCTAAGGGGATGAAACTTGTCTCTTATGGATTTTGCTGGTCGGAGAACTCACCGCATTCGGAGCACCAGACCAGCCCATTTTTGATAGTGCGCGTTGATCCCAACAAGTCGAACAGCATCGCCACTGAGTCTGTTAAATTCGATCCGAAAGACTTCGGTACGCTGGGTTTCGGACCGGTGACTAAAGCCGAAGCGGATAGATTTCTCGCCGATCAGCAAGCGGTGGTGCAGCTGTTTACAGATGTTTCGCAAGGCAAGAAAGAACCTACCGCCGCAGATTTGACGGTAGTTAAGCGACACTACAAATCGTGGGCGTCGAACAACAGCGTAATCAACGCGCGACTGGCGCCATATCAAAAGAATTTCTTCGCGTGGTTGCAAGAGAAGCCATGAAAAAACAAGCATTAGTTGCGGTAAACGCTTTGCTGACACTGTCACTGTGCGCCTGCTCGGGCGGCGGCAAAGGCATGGGCAGTGTTGGTGGCGGAACTCAGTCGTACAAACATCTGTATCGCGACGACACTGGTCACATGTATGCAGTGTTCGACCGGGCATACCAGGCGACTTACAAGACCACCGGCGGATTTGCGTATGACACCGAGAAGATATTTCGCGACGGCGCCGGTCATGTCAGGTCTGAAACGTCCGGGCTGGAGCCGACCGCGATTCAAGTCCTCGACTTGAACAAAAATCAGTTTACTATCTGGTCACCGGTTGGCAAGCAAGTCTACATTCAGCGCAAGGCGATGCCCATGGATCCGCTGGTGATGCGTGTCAACATGGAGAATCTGCCGCGCGACCAAGGCGCGATCGGAGAAAAAGTGATCGACGGACACAAGTGCCATGGATACAAAAAAGACGGCACTGAAATCTGGTACGACGATGATTTCAATTGTCCGGTGAAGATGACGAACGGCACCGCCGAGCTTAAACTCGTCGAGTTCAGCGACAAGGCGCCGGATCCGTCGCTATTCGAGCCGCCCCCCGGATACACACGCACCAAGCAGTCTTCGAACTTCTTCAACTGAACCGGATCACTTCAACTGATCCCAGATCATTTCAGCTGATCCAGGTCCAGCTTCAGCCAGGCAGCTGTTTCATAGCGGTCTTTTAAGTCAAGCTTGGTGGCGCGCTCGACGATGGCGCTCAATTCGCTGGACACTTGAGCTGCTTTCTGCTTCGGCGAAGAGCAACTGATTGGTTTCGGTGTACTGCCGGTGAGCAAGTAGTATAGTGTGGCACCTAGTGAATACAAGTCACTTTGCAGCGTCACCTCTTCGCGGAACTGTTCCGGCGGCGTGAAGCATTGCTTCGCGCAAGAGCCGGTCGTCTGCCGTCCGTCCTGGCGGACAGCCAGGCTAAAATCGATCACTTTGACGTCGCCGGCGGCAGTGATCAGAATGTTCTCGGGTGTGATATCGCGGTGAACGATCGGCGGATCGCCACCATGCAAATACTCGAGCACCGTGCAAATGGACTTACCAATGCGAACAACCTCAGCTTCACTGAGCGGTCCGTTCTCTTGTACGCGTTGCCGCAATGACTGGCCATCGATATGCTCCAGTACGACGTAGACACGCCCCTGCTCGAAGAAGAAATCCTCGAGCTTCACAATTCCTGGATGATCGAGTTGCGAAAGCAGGCTTACCTCGGCTTCGAACTCGCGTGCCGATTCGACCATTGCAGCTGAGTCGGCCGACGTCGAAAGAATAAATTCCTTAAGTACGACTTTCTCGCCGGTCGCCTTGGTGGCGGTATATGTGGTCGCCTGACCGCCCGATGAAATGCGCTCTGCGATTTGATAGTTGCCGTTCTTCAAAGAATCTCCGGCATTGAGTGCAGTTTTCCGTCTCGTCCGGCTTTTCGAAGTCAGCATGTCAAACCACAGCTGCGTATATCGATTGTCGCGCAACACAGTGGAACCAATCAACTGCTCTTCCGCTGATTCATGGATAACCACATGCGGTGCCCATTTCTTCACGGCATAAAACAATCGAGCCCGCTGCTCACGGTTTAGGTCGTTAAGGTTGATCTTGATGTTTCGTCGCAAGTCGCTGCCGGCAGCGGTGGCGCTGAAAACCAGGTAGCGACTATCAGTGTTCATGCGGACGGACAAACCATCGATCAATGCCGCTACCTTATTCAGCATTTTGTAGGTCAGAGATTCTTTCTTAAAGGCCGCTTCCGGCAACGGGTAAAGGCGAGTGAAGCCCTCGTCGAGTTTGCGCAGGCTATGAATTTCATTCCAGTGGAGTTCATCGGGTCCGGCTCCGCTTCCGAATCCGTTCATGGTCAGGACATTCTTGAACCAGCCCTTGAACGACCTGCGCCTGACACCACGACCGGTGAACTCAACTTCGTGCTCATCGGAAATAAACTCAAGTGGGAACTGGAACCAGGCTCTAAAAAACAGAACGCACATTGCACTTGCCAGGCTGACCAGATAAAAGTGGACAAAGAAGACGGAAGCCTTTGATGGCTCAACTCCAAAATTATGCAGCCACGGCCAGTATCCGTTGTAACCCATAATTATGGTTGGGTCGTCGGGTCCCTGAGGACCGACAGTACCGGTAGTTATGGCAGTCAATTGTGGTTCTTCGGTTACAGACACCTCGGCTGTGCCGAACGAATTCTCAGCGAGCGGAGCCGCCTTGGTTGGTGGCATGACTGTCACTGGCTGGTCCTGCGCCTTGGGCGGATGGGCCGGTGCCGGTGGTCCAATTTCATACTGAAACCTGGGACCGATGCTTATCACTTTGGACTGCGGAGTTGTTGGTTGCAAGCGTGCGGACGGCATCTGACCAATCCACAATCTTGGCGGCTGCACACCAGGCATTGATGGCGTCTGATCGGCTGGAAGCGCGGATAGAGGCTGGCTTTGTATGACCTGTTCCATGCCGACGTGTTGATAAACGCCGTAGCTGACAAACGCCGGAATACCTAAAGCGAAGAAAAGAAACACGACCGGACCAAAGGCTCGTGACGAATAAAAATTCGCCTCCGAACTCGATCGGTCAGCCCTACGATTTTGCACATAAACAAACCCTTCCTCGTCGGGTGCCTTTGGCTCCGGCTCAGGAAATAGTCCTTTAAACCAGTGCACGGCAATCCACGTCAGCGAGAATGGGACACAGCACAGATAGAGCCAGAACAATATGAACGGCAGACCTTGATCTGCGCCTTCGTTCAGTTCGCGCACAAATTCAGACTGTCGGACTTGACTGGGAAGTGATGCTGCGAGAGTAACCTGCCAAGGCGTTGGGAGGTGGCGATATATCCAGACCGAGATGGGCTTGGCGACGACAATCAGCATCCACAGCAACAGCATTTTGGGTGCGATGGCGATGGCACCGAGCACCAGCACGGGAGTCTTCAATGTCCAGAACCAACCCATACAGCCCTTCAAGTGCTGGTAACACTCTTTCGTCAGGCATTGCCACAGGTTGTGATGAAACGGCATCCCGTTCGCCTGGCGCTCTTTCCACCGTTCCATGACTATGGGCACGAGTTGAACAAATTGCACAATGAATGTGATGTTCCCGAACAGGCACGAGTCTTCCATCGTGAGCCAGGGCTTCCGCGGTGGCGGAGCAGAGTATTGCGGTGGCGGAGCCGATGCTTCCGGCGGCGGCGGAGCTGATGCTTCCGGCGGTGGCGAAGCCGATGCTTCCGGCGATGGATCGATCACGAGTTTCACGGAGGGAGGTGTGCGCAGATCATCGACAATGATGGACTTTGCCTTCTTCCGCTTCTTGGTGGTGGCTTTGGTTCTTTTCACGCTCATGCTTGCACCGCCTCTTTTCGTTTTTTCGGCAGTTTGATGCGCATGCCACCACCATCGATTTCGTTCAAGCGTTGCAGAATTTCCTCGAATGACTTGGGTCGGTCTTCTTGATCGAAGGCGGTACAATCTTTGATCAGTTGATCGATTTCTGGTGAACACTCCATATTCTTAAGGGGCGACGATTGGGTCAGCGCACGAGGGTCGCTCCCAGTCAGCAGAAAATACAATGTGCCACCAAAGCTATAGATATCGCTGCGCGTAGTAGCCTCGCCGCGCAGTTGCTCCGGCGGAATGTAGCAGTGCTTCCCGATCATTGTGCCGGTTATCCCGTCCAAAAACTCGCGCGCGGCACCAAAATCAATCAGTCGCAGCTGTCCATCTTCACCGGCGATCACATTATCCGGAGTCAGGTCGCGGTGCAAGACAGCCGGATCACGTCCGTGCAGATAGATCATAATCTCGCAGAGTTGTTTCGCCCATGCCACCGTCAGCCTCTCCGGACGAGGTCCGTGCTCCGTGACCGTGGCGCGCAGGTCGTTTCCGACCCGATGCTCGATGACGAGAAAAGTCGATTCGTCAACTGAAAACGAATCGAGCACCTTCGCAATTCCGGGATGATCCAGATGCGAAAGCAACTCGTACTCTCGCTTGAGAATCTTGGCGAGCGCCATAGTTTCATCGGAGTCATCGGCGAGATAGAAGTGTTTGACGATCACCATGCGTCCCTGTTCATCCCGTGCCAGATAAACTGCGCAGAGTGGCTTGCTTGCCAGTTGCTTTATGACGCGCGTTTTGGTGCCCGGCAAAAATTCTCCTGATGCGACTGGAACGAATATCGTCGCCTTAAACTCTTGAGCGGGTATTGAAGCGATTGCCGTGTGCAGCTGCCCATCAGATGCCGCTCTCTCGCTGTCGGCTTCGACCAGTGCCTCACAAATCTCAAAAACCTTGGCGTCGACGACACAAGCAACCGCATGCTGGTCCATCGCCTCCAGGAGCACTTTCAAATCCTGAGGCGACACCTGCGTGCTATCGAAAGTAATCCGACCACCACTTCTGAATGACAATTGAAACTTCGCTCGCAATGGTCGATTGGGCTTCGATTTCAATTCCTTGACAGTCATTTGTTTGAGGTCGCTCCAGAGTCTGAACTGGCGGCCCCAGAGCGTCAAGTAAGGTCCCTGAGCAAATAGAATTCCATCAGCGTTGAGCGTGAACTGCCTCGGTTTGGCACAGGGCAGAAAGACTGCGCCTGTCACTGCAATGGGAGCCGTCGCGTAGAGAGCAACGACAGCACCGAGGAAAATTCTGAAATTCGGCTGGAACAACCACTCCGGCGCATCCATCGACGGACCGAATCCGGCATCCACAGCTGAAGCTATCATCCAGTTCTGAATTGCATATCCGAGCGGTCCGCCGCAGAAACCAAACAACCAGAAGAGTGCACCATAGCAAAAGACGATCCAGCCAAGAGTTCTGAGCGCGTTGTTCCACACCGGATGGGACTCTCTAAACTTGAGGGCCCGTGTGGGCAACCTCAACGCTTCGAGGAAGCTCTCAACTATGTTTTGCAACGACTTCGGTGATACCACCCGCCAGCAAAACGAAGCGAGAAGCGCATTCAGTTTGAGTACCGGCTGTAGCAGCAGCAGGAAAGCGATGACAGACATCGCACTAACGACAAAGACATCGAAGTGCTGAACAAATGTCATATCGCTGAAAATCCCGGATGGATCAACAGCTCCAAGCATCGGTGCCTGCTGTACGCTGGCAGAGTCCGAAGGAAAACGAAATGGCGAGGAGACCTCCGATACCACGTGGTCATTCACAAAACCGAACAAGTTGGCGTCCTTCGCAGATGCGAGCAACCAGTTCGAGAGCATGTAAGCGGGTCCGAGTTTGTTCAGCGTAATCGAAAGGATAGAAGCGACGAAACTGGACATAAATACGAAATGAGTCAGTCCGGACCACGTCTGTCTCTGCGCAATCAGATCAGGATCTTGGGTGGTTGCTCGGAGCCGCGATCGCGTGAAAATCGACACGACACAGGCGGCAGCATATATAAGGATAGGGCTGGAAAGAAACCACAGCGGCGCGAACGCTCCAACCCCGCCAATCAACGCGTTGGTCAGGGAAAGCGGTCGACTCTCATCCATCCGGAACAGGTTGGCGCCGCAAGCAGCCTCCAAAATGGTCCTCATTCCCCATAGCCAAAACAGCAGAAAGCCCAGTCTCTGTGCCTTTCGCGTTTTAACGAACGCCTTGAGTAGGGTCGAGACCTCATTGGCAGGCGTCTTCACCAGTTCTGCAATGACCGGAGCGCAGACCCAAAGTATCGCCAGGTAGGTGCCCCAAGTGAGCATCCAGCCCGACAAAAAACAGTCGGCAGCGACGAACGCAATAATAAACAGGGCTTCGGAGTAGCGCGTGAAAACGCGCTGGCAGGCGAGCCCAACGTTATTCATAGAGGTAGGTAGTAATTAAACGAGCGCGTAGTTTCTCGACATTAGTATAAATGAGCCCGGAAGGTTGTCAACAGGAGTTAACCCTAGATCCCCGGAGCACAAGGCAGTCCCCAAAGCCAAAGCGATATCGCTTCAGTTCGGATGAAACTGGAAACCTAAAGCGATATCGCTTCAGTTCGGATGAAACTGGAAACCTAAAGCGATATCGCTTTGGTTTGGATGACACTGGAAAGCTAAAGCGATATCGCTTCAGTTCGGACGGAACTGGAAAGCTAAAGCGATATCGCTTCAGCTCGGACGAAGGGACCTGGCTTCACTTGACGAATAGTTGGCAGAAGGCGGTGAACGGAGTCACTTGGGAAGAGACGTGAACTGGTGCCGTGACAACTGCGTCTCTTGACCACGGTAACGAGTTCAGAATGCGTCCATACGAATCGACGATGAATGAGGGTCCAGTTTCGCAGGAGTAAACGAAGGGGCGCTCATTTTCGACGGCGCGCATTACGGAGACTGCGGCGACAAGTTGTCCCAGCGATGAGCCCTCGAACCATGTCAGGTTGCTGAGGTTTGCGGTCATGCTTGTTTCTCTCGAGACAGAGCCGGCGCACAAGAATGAATCGAAACTCTCACCACATATGATGGCAGCCACTGAGCCGCTCCGCGTGGGCAATCCACTGGCTGTGGTTCCGCGCAGAATCTGCGGGCGCCGGCGGGTGTACCATCCCTCCTTGAGTTTTGCCGGCAGACACCTGATGACTAGCGGCTCGAATTCGCCAAAGGGAATGAGATACCTTTTGCGGTAGCCGGCGCGATGTAATCCATCATCGGGAGAAACACTGAACGCAGCGTTATATGTTTGTCCTTGTCCTGCTTGTTCCCAGGCGCCGACTATCAAGTCGCAGCGGCTCGCACGAGCCGTTTCTTCCAGGTCGTTGCACAGGTCTCTCGTTGACAGCGCCGATGCAGGCAAGAGTGTTTCGGTGAAGATAACAACTCCATCGGGACACTTGCGAACTTCATCACGGCAGTAGTTCCAGATCTCGGTTGCCGTGAGAGCGCGCTTGCGTTTCTCATTGTTGTAGATGCGCGTGAAGTTGCCCTGCACAACCGAGACATTGGTCTGAGCGGCGTGCACATCGGCATGGTTTCTCGATTCGAGACGCCACCATCCCCAGACTGTGGCGGCAAGCACCACCACCGAAGTCGCAGACAACAACGTCAACGACCACTTGCGACTAACGAAAGCGGCCGCAGGAAAAATACCTCGACGCCCCGCGGTTGCCACCACTACGGCGGCCAACGCCACATTGATTGAGACGATTAATAGCTCCAGTCCGATGCCACCGATTACGCTGGCAATTTGAATGATCCAGGTTTGCTGGTACTGCGAATATTCGAGCACGGACATGGGCATGAGGAGCAAGTCTGGCTGGTTGTACAGGATGTGGGTGATGAAGACCCACACGAAAGGCAGTGCCACCATCAGCTTGATGTGCCCGAAGCGGTTGCTGTCGGTGACGAACTTGGTCAGGCAGGACAGCAATGTAAAAGCGCTGCCCTGCAACAATCCAGCCAGCAGCCAGACAGCGATGCCCATGAGCTGCAAGGCTTCGGTGGCTTCAGACTTGAACCACCACGGTGGATTCAAGTGGAGAAACCAGTTGAGCGCCATCAAGTTGTAGGATGCGCCAAATAGAAATCCACGCGCGGCAGCCTGGGACATTCGGCGACTGGAGATGCTCAACAGAAACAGAGGCACCAGCCCGACCCAGGCGAGGATCCAGACACCGAATTCAGGTTGAGATAATCCGAAGAGTGCACCGAAGACTATCGAAGATAGAGTCCAAGCCAGATCCTCACCGGATGAGAAGACGCGTCCACCAAACTTCGGCAGGAGGGCTGCTCGCTCCGCCAGGGCAGCGGCAGAAGAAGTCGTGGCTACTGTTGATATTGTTTGCGACATGGCACCACCTGAAACCTCACAAGTTCATCCTAGCCACCAAGTCCAGAAGAGCGTGGCGCCCGCTGACAGTTTCGGGACTGTTTCGATGTGCGTGGTTCTGATCAGTTCGTTAACTGTCTCCGCAAAGATCGATATCGCAACCGCGACTTCCATTCTTACTTTCTGCGCGTGCCACCACATATCGAGACGGCGAAGGAAGCCGTCGCCTGGACGTTCGGATTGAGAGAACGCGAATATGCGCCGGAGCAGGAATCGTAGCGTCCGCTACGCGACAGCTCCTCTTTTAAACCGCATCGCGCGCGCCGGCGCGGCTGGCGGGACGGGTGCAGACTAGGATATACTGTTGGCTTCTGTAGCCGCCCGGCGGCGCGTTGGTTATGTAGAGGAAAGTCGAAGTATGAAAGCCATGAAGGTGATTTCTACGCTGGTCGCATTGCTGTTCGGCAGCCAGGTTCCTGCGTATTCCCAATCTAATTCAGCAACTGTCAGGCTGGACTCACTACCTAACTCGGGGACCTATTTCATCGTCAACAGCGACACTCATGAGGCACTGCAACCGGGACAACCGTCGCTCGGACAGAATGTGTTTCTGTATGAATTCAACAAAGGCGGCACACAGAAGTGGACGATCAACCGCATTATCGATCCCAAAACCAAGCGCCCAACCAATCGCTATACCATCAGACTTGCCGGCGAAAACAAAGACTTGAAGTTTCAACCGCACCCGTCGGTTGGTTCTGCTATGCCAATTCTCGGACTGGACACCGCAGTATTCGCGCTGGAAGCCAGCGCCGACGGAGTGCTGATCAAGAGTGTGTCGAAGAACGGCGATGCAATGTTTGTTTCTCCCCAGAACGGCACGGCATCCGAACCGCACTTTGCGCACAACGACGGTTCGGCGAAGTTTCGCTGGAACTTCATCAACACCGCCGGATCTGCAGTGCCAACGCAAAACACCGGCATTCCGCTACCGAACACGGGCACTTACTTCATCGTCAACGCATCCAGCCATGAGGCGCTGCAGCCCGGCGCGCCCAGCCTCGGGCAGACGGTCTTCCTCTATGAATTCAATAGTGGTGGCACGCAAAAGTGGATGGTGACTCGCAAGATAGATCCGGCAACCAAGAAACCAACTAACCGCTACTCAATTAGACTCGCCGGTGAAAATCAGGATCTCAATTTTCAGCCGCATCCTTCAATTGGCGATGCCGCGGCAATCATCGGAACAGACAAAGCAACATACGTGCTCGAGCCAAGCGGTGAGGGTTTCTTGCTGAAGAGCGTTTCGAAGAACGGCGATGCATTGTTCATTGCTCCGCAACAGGGTTACAACACCGAACCGAGATTTGGACCGAATGACGGGTCGTCTAAGTTCCAGTGGAACTTCGTCCGCGTACAGTAACAATCTGACTGCGTTTCGCTTATTTACGATTTGTGCGCGGGCTGGGGCGGCACAACAGCGGCGCGCGTGATTGTGTGCGGCACCGCGTGCGGTTGCGACATGGCATCAGACATCGAGACCTTGGCGTGGTCCATCGAGGACACGATGTAGACCGGAGTTCCAACCGACACGATCGCCGACACCTTCAGGATGTCGGCGTTGAGATGTCGAATACATCCGTGACTGACATTCTTGCCGATCTGTTTCGGTTCGTTCGTGCCATGCAATGCAATCATGCCGTGATCCATACTCAGGCGAAGATTGGCAACACCAAGCGGATTGCGATGCGTCTTCGACCATGGTTGCACGGCGCGCTGCAATGGATCGATGCTGACTGGCGGCTTCCAAACAGGGTCGAGTTGCTTTTGCGTGATCACTGAACGACCTTCCGGCGTAGGCGTCGACGCTTTCCCTGTGGAGTTCTGCACGCAGAGCACTTCTGTTACGACCTGATTCTGCACTTGCAGCACGTGTGTAAAATGCTTTTGCTTGTCGACGACGACGAACACCGGCAAGGTTTTGTCGACCGCCCCTTTAACAAGATGCGTGACGTCGATGCGCGTGGGAATCGAAGGCATCATCGGCACGGTGGGATCTTCCGGGTCCGTAGTCACAGTGGCGGGACCAGCCGCAGGAGTGGACACCATCGGAACCGTGGCTACCACCGTGTTGTTCGCCACGTTGGAGTCGGTGGCGGACTTGGCTGCCAGAACTGGCTGGTGAACGGCACACATTAGTAATGATGCGGCGACGAGTAGCTTGGACCTGGTATTCATGAGACATCTCCTGTGTGCACGACAGTGCCGCCGCCCTGCGAGCCGTGTTCGCCGCATGCGTCGTTCTGTTGTGCTGTAATACCAGATTATCCAACCAGTTTTAGGTGCGGATTCAGGCGCAGTAAGTTCGTCGTTGGCAATTTGTTGGCGTCGTGTAAAACCAGGGGCTGGGCGCCTGATTAATGTTCAGGTCCCGCCTAATTTGTTTTGGGGCGCCGTAGAGCCGTGTTCGGGGCTGTTAGCTGCAGCTGCGCATTTCGCGACTGCAGAGGTCAGCGACGGCGGATGCGGAGCATTTGCTCGGCGCCGATAATGTCGCGCTGCGCGACTGGTTCGAGGGAACATTCGAGTCCCTGAGCGGTCAGCTGTTTCATTAGCAGGCGCAGAAACGCATGTTCGTCGGCGGCAGTGGCTTGTAAGGGATAAATGCGCACGTCCTGACGGCTGACACGCATCAACTCTTCAACTGCTCTTTCGTGAAACACATAATCGAAGGGTGAGCTTTCAGTGATCATGCCACCATATGCGGCATCACTGTAAAGAAACAAAAGATTGGCGCAGAGAACGATGTCGAAGCTCTTATCAGCAAACGGCAAGCTGGGGAGTTCAGCAGCAACATAGCGATGTCCGCTTTCCGGCTTTTCGAAATCTGCGAGAAACTGTTCCATTTCCTTGCGTCGCTCCGAAGCAGGCACCAGTTCTTCATGAAACAATTCGCGCATGCGCTCCTGTTTCTCCGAGACGGCTTGCGTGTCTTCGTCCACCATTTTGCGCAGAGACTGCAATTCCTCTCCATAAAGAGGATCGCAGGCAATCGCGTCGATGCCGTGTTCTGCAGCCTGCACGGCAAATGCTGCCGGTCCGGCGCCGCAATCCAGGACTTTTAATCCGCGCATCGCCGCCAGATCCAAATTGAACATGGCAACGTATTCGCTGATGCCCCGCCCGAAGAAGACCACTCGCCCCCATTGAAACTCAGATTTGGTCGCGCTGTTCATTTATAAAACCACCCGGATACCGATTACGACTAACACTTAAATGGCAGCGGTGCAGGCTCGGCACTTATGCGCCGCCGCCGGAACCGTTTCGAGGCACTCAGGACAAACTTTAGTGGCGACTGCCGGAGGCTCTTTAGGCAGGAGAGCCTTGGTCAGGATGTATACAACGAAGGAAATGATCACGAAATCCAAAACCGCGCCCAGGAGGTGTCCGTACTTGAGGGCGTTCACAGTTATCTTGCCGGCAGCATCGGTCGATTGCGACAGCACGACTTGCGCTTCGCGCCAGTCTCCGGCAGGCATGATCAGCCCAACCACCGGCATCAACATGTCATCGACCACGGCAGAAACCAGTTTGCCCGTGGCGCCGCCAATGATAACTCCGATTGCCAAGGCCAGGGCGTTGGCTTTCGTTAGGAACGAAACAAAGTCCTTGAGCATTTCCGCGCTCCGCCGCCAATCGCAGCAATTATACTCGGGTTGAGGCGCGGTATTCCGAAAACGTCAGGCAGCCGCCATAATCAGAGGGTTGTTGTTCATGTCCCGTCTGGCGTTGCGAAACTCGATGTTCTTGTTTTGTTCTGCAACTGGAATGCGTGGCAGGTCTACTCCTTGCGATGACTGGAGCGGCTGATCTGGGGACTGCTGGCGCTGTTTTTCGCGCAGTTCGAAGCCCCGTTTCGTCAGTTCGTAGTCTCTCGGGTTCTGCCCAAGAGTCTTGCTGGCTGCCCATTCCATACGGCTCTTGCCGCTACCGATTTTATACAGTCCGACCGCGGCGTTGGCTTCATCGAATTCATAGCCCATCTCATTGGCATACATGCCCCAGGCGGCGTTGCCCCATTCCTCGTATTGGCGTCCGACCTGCTTGTCGTCCCAGTCGCCGTCATCTTTAGTGCGCTGGTACATGTTGATATTTCCGGCATTGTCGCGGCATTCTTTTAAGCGAGACTGAAGGAGCGATTCATAGTTCTCCGGCACTTCTTGAATCAGCGGTCGATACTCGATGGGGTTGTTGCCGGCCGAAGTGAAATTCTGCGCGGTGCCTTTTTGAGCCAGATCGACTTGCTTGCCATTGGGAGCGGTGAATACAGTCTTGTCATCGATGTTCACTTGATTGCCGTCTTTGTTATACCAGATCGGTACATCCGCTCTAATTAGCATGCCATCGCCATCGAGCAGATCTTCGCGATGATAAACCGTGGTCTCCCCGTCTTTGGAGTAGGTGACTTGTGTGGGATGTCCTTCGTAGTCGAATTCAACTTTGGTGACCGAACCATCCGGACGAGTGGTGGTCATCGTCGGAGGCGTGAAAGCGGTGCCTTCCGAGTTTTGAATTGTGGTGCCGTCGGTCAGAGTGAGTGTACGGTTTTTAGCATCCTTCGCGTTGGCGACGGTGCCATCTGGGAAGTAGCGCAGCGAGGCTTGATCGGTGCCTTTGAGATTGGTGTTGTACACGACCGCGCAACCATCCGAGTCGGCTGTGACCTTTCCTTGCCAGGACTCATCGACGTTGCCGGCGGCATCTTTTTTGGTCCATTTGCCGGTCTCACGATCCATTTCGTACGTGTTGTACTGCGAGTCTTGGAAGTAAACACATTCCGGCGGGCGCGGTTGTCCATCTTTGTGTTCGACAACTGCGAATTTCACGGTCTGCAATGGTGCCAGACATGGTCCGTTTTCTGTTTCGTCCTTTCTCAATACTGTGACTACCCTGGTGCCGTCAGACTCGCGCGAAGTGATGGTCTGCGCATTAGGATAGATTGTTTTCTCGGTGCCGTCAGGACGAATCTGTTTAGTAACTTGGTCTGTCGCAGAATTGGGATCAGCTGCGTCCTTCGGAATGTTGTATATGATGTTGAGGTTGCCGTCGTTGTCCAGTTTTACGTCCTGGACGGGCTCGCCATCAGGAGCGAGTAGACTGTGGCGATACCACTGACCATCACGCCTTATGTATGTTTCGCCGAGTTTGTCGGTGTACTTGACCGGCTGTCCGTCGTTGTCCAGCTCCAGTCCTTTGACTTCGCGTTTCTCGCTGTTGCCGTCGACCAGCTCGAAAGGACGTTCTCTATCAATTTCGTTTGTAACTGTTTTCTGTGCTGCTTTCAGTGATTGATCCGCCGGCTTGATGCCTTGCTTCTGAGCATCCTGAACTTCGTTGGAAGAGTTTTGAGAGCTGTTGTCTCGCACGGATTCTTCGGCAGATTTCGAATCCTTCGGTTTATCAACGTCTTGCGTCTTAGTAAGGCTCATTAGTAAGGTGCTCCAGGAAGAAGGAGAAGCGCAGTCAGCGAGCATTTGGGTGGCGGGTTCGTACACCATAGAGCCGATTTGTTAACGAGTTGTTTAATGCAAAACCGCGCGCCGGAGCAACCACCCCAAAACTCCGGCAGCAGCAGGTCCACAGGTGCCGACACAGACGGGTTCTACGGGCTTTTTTCAAGCCCGCGGCAGCAGAACCACGCCGCCCAAATCTTCGATGTCGGCGTTCAAACTGCCGCGCAAACTGCTTGAGTCCGAAAAAGAACCTGCGAATATCAAACTTAACTTCCGGGCCTGACATAAACTTTGGCGCCCAGCACACGCGCAACTTGAATCGACATCAGACCAGTGGCGGAGCCGCCGGCATGCACCAGCACGAAGTCGCCAGCCTTCACTTCGCCGACCAGCTGAACTGCACTGATCGCAGTTAGTAGTGGCACCGGTAGTGTCGCAATCTGTTCGACAGGCAGCTCAGTGGTGTCGGACAGAACAAATTCCTGTGGCACCACGACGAACTGCGCATAGCTTCCAGGGAGCGGAAAGCCTCTGAAGTAGTAGCTTGGTGCTATCACCAGCACTTTGACCAAAACCTGCCCGCTCCCCGGTTTCGGGTCCGGCAATTCGTGTACTTCGAGGACCTCCGGTCCGCCGAAACGCCACAGCAGCTTTCACTTTGTTTCCCTTGTCTTGAAAAGGTCCCGCCGCGGATGCATTAGTATTACATAGAGACTGCCTGGTCTGTTTCAGAGGTAACACAACATGCGTTTGCTGGTAATCGGCGGTACTGTCTTTCTCGGGCGCCATCTGGTGTCGGCGGCGCTGGCCGCTGGGCATCAAGTGACCACGCTCAATCGCGGTACTCATGACCTGCCTGAGCAAGCGAATGTCGAAAAACTAAAAGCGGATCGCGAAGGCGATCTGAGTTTTCTGCGGGGACGAAACTTCGATGTCGTCGTCGATACCTGCGGGTATCGGCCCGAAGTGGTGGGACACTCTTTGCGTGCGCTTGCTGGATCTGTCGGCACTTATATCTTCATATCGACAGTTTCTGTTTATGGCGATCTATCCGGCATCGGAGTTTCCGAGAACGATCCGATTCGCTGTACGCAGCCGGGTGCAGAAGGGACTTACGGAAGTCTCAAAGCCGACTGCGAACGAGTCATCACGGAGCTTATGCCCGAGAACTCCCTGATCATCAGACCCGGATTGCTGGCTGGACCTTATGATCCGACCGATCGATTTACGTATTGGCCGTCACGCTTTGCGCGCGGCGGAGATATCGTTGTGCCAGTCAGGCTAGAGTCGTTTGTGCAGTTTATCGATGCCCGCGATCTGGCGCTTTTCATACTCAAACTTGCAGAGGCCGAGGCGCGCGGTGTCTACATCGCCACCGGTCCGGAAGGACGGCTGACACTGGGAGACTTTCTCGACGCGTGTGAGCAAGCTGCGGGCAAAGGAGCGCGCCTGGTGCGAGTGGAGGAAGCTGCATTGGAGAAGGCCGGAGTGGCTCCATGGACTGAATTACCTCTATGGATTCCAGCCTGGGACAAAAGCTTTGCAGGAGCAATGCGGCTCGATCGCCGCAAGGCAGTCGGAGCCGGACTGACATGCAGACCGGTCGGATCGACGATTGCGGACACGTTGGAGTGGGATAGAACGCGCGACCCATCCATTCCTAGAGCGGCAGGTTTGTCGGAAGAACGCGAAGAAGAATTACTGCGCCGACCAAAATTAGAGAAGGCTCCCGGCAAGGGACCACTTCCGGGACCGGGGCTTCGTTAGCCTCATTGCTCACCACAAGCCCTGAGAGAAACGAGCTTGAGGGTCCAGATCCACTTGCCGTCATCGAGCACCAGAACTTGATCGGCACCGCGCCAGGTCATTGAAAAATTACCGAACAACTCATTGTTGAGGCTGTTCGTCATAACCAGGCGACCACCATTGACGGTATAAGTGCCCATCTGTCCCGCCGCCAATCCGTAACGGGTGATCGACCAGCGACCCGACTTGCAAAAAGAAAACGATTGCGCAAACGACTTTGGTCCGGACGCAGCCTCACCTTTTTTCTGCATGCCGATCAGGTCCCATCCAGTACCCGGAATGAAGGGAAGTCCGCCGTTCATACGCGGGTTGAGTCCACCGGTGGATGACGATGATGCTGTTGTGGATGTGGATGCGGTTGACGTGGATGCGGTAGTCGATGCGGTGGCGGATGCCGCTCTTCTGGGCGAAACGGTTGGTGCTGCTGTTGCCGCCACCGGCGGTGCCGCAGACTGAGTGCCCGCGGTCGCGGCCGATGCACTCGTCGCCATGCGAATGTGTATTGTCTGCGAGATTTCGCCGGCTGGATCTCTTAGCGAACTCGATTTCATCCGCTTTACTCGGTAGGTGTTTCCGTCCTGTGTATCTTCCGGCTTGAACGGCATGACCACCGCCCGCTCCCAATAGTTGATGCCGGCGTCGTCGACTTCCACAATATCTCCAACTTTGAATGGTTGCGCAAACGCAGCGCCAGCGGTAACCATGCTGGCAAGCATGGCAATACTGACGAGTTTTGAAAGCGAGCTGTTCGTTTTGTTCATCACCAGGACTCCCAATGTAGGCAGCCAGCCTAACACCAATCAAGCCGACTGAAAACGACCCGCAGATCCTCAATGCGCCGACATGTTGGAATCCGCGAACATTGTCCAGTCCTCAAAGTAATAGGTCTTGGCTACGCGGCTTCAAGCTATAATCAGAGTGTCGCGTCTCGTCTACCAGTTCCATCGTCGTATCGCGCGGATGCCCGCACACATGCGATTTTTGCTACAAGGAAGCGTTCTACACCGGTGGCCGATCATTCTATACGCAGGTCGCCGACGAAGCTTTGAAGGAGATAGAACGCTTGCCGGGTAGGCACGTCTATTTTCTCGACGATCATCTTTTCGGCAACGAGCGCTTTGCCAATGCACTGTTCGACGGCATGATTGGCATGGGCAAGGTGTTCCAAGGAGCTGCCACAGTTCAATCCATCCTCAAACCGGGGCTGCTTGAGAAAGCTGCGAAGACGGGGATGCGCAGCGTATTTGTCGGCTTCGAAACGCTGGACCCGACAAATTTGACGGAGCATGACAAATTTCAGAACCTGAATCGAGACTACGGAGCTGCAATTCGCCGCGTGCATGATTGCGGAATTATGGTGAATGGTAGTTTCGTATTTGGAATGGACAACGATGATGAAACTGTGTTCGAGCGCACGGTTGAGTGGGCGATAACACAGGGAATCGAAACCGCGACCTTCCACATCATGACGCCCTATCCCAGTACTGAATTGTATAAGCGGATGGACAGCGAACAGAGGATGCTGCACAGCAATTGGGATCTGTATGACACTCGGCATGTGGTGTACAGACCGACGAAACTGACTACCGGCCAATTAGAGAAAGGATATTGGCGAGCGTACAAAGAGTTTTACACGTGGAATTCGTTGTTTCGCAGTTCAAGTGTATGCTTGAGATCGTACTTGCTGCCTTTGGGCGCTATCGAAGTGACGGGGCTGCTTCTACAGTTGAGCATGAACGTCCTTCCCTGGTTAGCTCATAGTCCCATTTGTCACCGTTGAACAGGAGATCGTGGCAATCGGGCGATTCGAGCAGCTGTACAATGTGCGTCGCTACATATTCAGGCGAATGCATTATTGATTTCTTGTCGGCAATTTCTTGCGCATTGAGACCATAGACAGCCAGTGGTGTCTCCACGGGTCCTGGATACGCTGCTTTAATTTGGAACTGCCCGTAGTGGCGCCTCAACAATTGAACAAAATTCGCAAGACACATTTTAGTCAGAGCATAGACGCCGGGATCGTCCGGCGGATCCAGGGCGTGTCCGGAGGACATCTGCATGATGGTGGCGTTTGCGGCAAGAAACGGCAATGCCTCGCGAACGAAGAGCCACGAACCCTTCACGTTGACGTCAAATAGAATGTCGAAATCATCGGGTGAGGAAGCGAACAGCGCTCCTCGGCGTATTACTCCGGCATTGCTTATGAGGATATCGATTGCCGGACCGATTTTTGCAAACGCGGATTGCAGCGCGGCTTGGTAAGTGACGTCGGCGGAAACATATTTGATTCCCTCGGCGGGCGGAGGCGGCTCGGACCTATCAACGACAAAGACTTGCGAGTCGCCGCGCGCGGAGTAGTTTCTTGCGATAGCAAGTCCTATCCCGCTGCTGCCGCCGGAAATCACCATTTTCATAATTGCTGCAAGTGCCTCGCCTTTTCCAACTCACCGAGTCTACTGCGGTGGGCTCCAGCGGGGAATGTGGAATTGTGCTGTCATAAGGACAGGCGGGCATTTTGGTAAAATACCCCGATGAAGAGACCCGAGAGCCAAAGGAGTTGAGATGAGAACATTCATTGCAGCGTTATTGCTTTCAGTAATGGTGGCCTCTAGCGGAATGGCACAAGACACGAAATATCCGAAGGCGAAGGTCAGCTTCGACGATTTTAAAGCGCTAGTCGCGGAGGTTGAACCTATTCGAGCAACTCGCCTGATCAGCCTGGATCAGTTCCTGAAGATGAGTCAGGAGCCAGGCGTCATCGTTCTCGACAGTCGTTCAACGTTTCGTTTCGATCGCATCCATTTGAAAGGCGCGAAGCACCTGAGTTTTACGGACTTTACTCAAGCGAATTTGGCCAAAGTCATTCCCTCGCCTGATACGAAGATTCTGATTTACTGCAACAACAATTTCGATGGCAACCAGACGGACTTTGCGTCGAAGGTAGCAGCACCACGTCCGAAAGCCAGCAATCCAATTGCATCGCAGATGGCTTCGCAGGCAAAGCCCAGAATGATGGCACTCAACGTTCCCACTTACATAAATCTCTACGGCTACGGCTACCACAACGTGTACGAACTGAATGAACTCGTGAAAGTGAATGATCCGAGGATCAAGTTCGAGGGCACGATTGTAGAAACGAAGTAGCGAACAAATCCGTGAGTCTTCGCGTTTCATATCTATTGACTACGTTCAGATCTCTCAAACCTGACAATCGAATGCGATAATTGACTCCGCAGAATCGCGGAGAGGAGTCGAGAGTGCGTTTGCAAAGCAGAGTTCGCCTTTGGACAGCAATGCCGGTAGTTGCTCTGACTGCATTGGCGCTGACGGTCCTAGTTGTGAAACCAGTTGTCGGAGCGCTGAACGGAGATTTGTATCTGCGATTGCAGGCGACAAGAAACGCGCTAGTTTCGCAAGAGAGAGAAATTACCAAGTCTTACGACGACGTCACGCGTCAGATCGACGAGCTACGCAAGAAGCAGCTGTTGCTTGATTCGTACCTGAGGCAGACTCGGGATGCAATTCGAGATGTAGAGCGAGCAATGGGGAACGCGCAATGAACAAGTCTCAAACTTTCAGGCAATCAAGCCGAGCAGCGCTACTTATCTCATTTGCCCTGGCAAACTGCTTAGGGTTCTACTGCATCCAGCCGGCATTGGCCGATAAGACTGCTACGGAACCGATTGTCAATGTGGAAAAGCCCTATGCCACTCCTGAATCGGAGGCATCAAAAGCTGAAGCCCAGGACGTGATCGATGTCTTGCAAATAATGGGTAAGGCTTACGCTAGCGGTGACATCGCAGAATACATCAAACATCTCGATAATCAGTGCAGCGTATTCGACGAACACAAGAATCAAATGGTGCATGGAAAGGAAGCCGTGATTGCTGCCCTGACGGAGAAGTTCGCAAAGCGCTCGCAGAAGGGAGCGGAAAAAATCCTTTCCTACACGATCGTTCAGCCTTACGTGAAGGTCAATGGCAACACGGCCGTTGTCACCTACCGTGCCATTGAAGAAGTCGGCGGGGCGCATCCTCGGAAGCTGGAAGGGTCCATGAGCGATGTGTTTGCCAAGGAAGATGGACACTGGATGAAAGTGCATCAACACGCGGTTTGGAAACGTGTCAAATGAACTTGCGAAGCCTGTGACCCACGATCCACCCCATCCGGCCTACTCCTTCGCATTCGTCATTCAGGAGACCTTCACGCTCTCCTGGGGCGGCGTTACAGTTGTGAGCCCCCCAGAGTGCAGCTGGCACCAGCCGTCCGTTGGAATAAAAGTGATGCTACGCACCCCAGACGGAGAGCTTCTCGAATCCGCTGCATCTTTGGTGCACTCCACTCCGAACCCCGACAGCATCATTAGTCTGAAACTGCCTGACCTCACCAAAGCGGAGGTTCCCGTCGGCACCGAACTCTTTGTGCGGATGCGCCGCACACCCGAAGAACTACAGCAAGCATTTGCCGCACTCGACGATATGATGGGTTCGTGCTGGAACAGCCTCAACGAATTTCCGGAGTTCCCTGATGCGCACGACTTCCGACTGTGGATGCAGGACCAACTGATCAAAGGACTCGCGGAAGAAGTCCCAATCAAAAAGCCGCATCGCAAGAACAAGTCGGGAGAGCATTGGTACAAAAACATCCGCACCAATCAAGTCTGGCGCTATCTCGAAACAATCTTGCCCAACCGTGAATCGTTCGAGTGCATCAGCCCAGTAACTGACGACCAATCTGTTTCGATTTAACACAAAGGCCACACTTACTCCACACCGCTCGAATAGTCTTGTCTGACTATCCCGCTATGGAGCTCTTCGGCATGACCAAGAAAAAACGAGAGACCTCAATAAGTGAACAGGAAACCGCTCGCGCAACTACGCAATTCCAACTGTTCCAGTCGATGGGTGATTTCTTCTGGAAGGCGCTGCACTATGATTACGAGGCGACGAAAGAGCAAATTCATAAAGCATTTTACGGAGGACACTATGCCTGGGTGCACACGTTTGCTCTTGAAGATGAGGAAGATGAGGAATTGGAAGACCAGCTGCAAACTGTTTTTCACAAATCACAAAATCTAGAAGAAAGCTGGAGGGGCGAGATAGAGTGTCGGTCTACTTCCGTTGGTGACGTCATTAAGGTCGGCAATCAGTATTGGATCGTTGCGGCCCAGGGATTTGATCTCGGTTGGGAAGAAAAGTCTTGAAGAATTTTCGCCGATAAACTTGATGGTGGAACATGTGCAACATTTATCCGCGTTACATGACGCGCGCGAGACGAGGCGCAAGCCGCTCGAAGGCCGAGATGCAATTCTACGATGCATGCCGGACGCAGCTCGATAACCGCTGGACTGTCATTTATGATGTTCGGTGGCACGCCCCGGAAATAGGCAAAGCCGGACACGGACAAGCGGATTTCATCGTGGCACACGAAGATCTTGGAGCGCTTGTTTTGGAGGTGAAGGGCGCCGGTCTTGAACGAGTCCCGCACACACGAGAGTGGCTGCAAGTGAACCACGAGGGGAAGTATCCCATAGATCCGATCAAGCAGGTCCAAAACAGCATGCACGCATTACTTGCAGGCTTGCGAAGAAGGAACAATTTGCCTGATGGGCACTTAGGTCTATTCCACGCGGTGGCTTTTCCGCAAGCGAGAACGGCAGGCTCAGAATGGACAATTGAAATGCCGTCGGAGCTGACAATCGGACGCGAACACATGCCCAACCTTGAAGCGCGCTTACGCGAGATTTTTGCCTATCATCACCGTCGGTCGAATAACGAAACATACTCGGTTGGTGCGCGCCTCATCGAAGAAATTCTTGCGATAACAAACAGCCGGGTCGAATATGTCTATTCGCTTTCCGCCAAAGTCGACGAAGACGAACAGGAACTGATCGAGCTGACGACCGAACAAATCCGCCTTCTGGACTGTTTCCGGAAGAACAAGCGTGTATTGATCGATGGTTGCGCCGGATCCGGCAAAACACTGTTGGCAGTTGAGAAAGCTCGCCAACTCGCCAAAAGCGGCAAGCGGACCCTGCTTACCTGTTTCAATGCACCACTGGAGCGTTTTCTCCGAGAAGCGACGGCGGGAATTGAGAATCTAGACGTCGTTCGCTTTCATCAATTGTGCAGGCACCAAGACGATCACTTCAACCCCATTCTGCCGGTACTCGGTGCGAGCATATCGCGCGACGATGACCCCAATTTCGTGTTAGTTTTGATGGAGGCAGCGAAGAAGAATCCCGAAATAAAGTATGATGCAATCATCATAGATGAGGCGCAAGACTTCAGGTCCGAGTGGGGAATCGCCCTTGAGGCTTGTCTGCGTAATGATGAATCGCTGTTGTATGTTTTCAAAGACAGCGGGCAGAATTTGTATGGCATCAGGCACCAGTACGCGCCAGTGGACATGTGCCATTTCAGTTTGCAGAGAAACATTCGCAATTCACAAGCCATCGGGCAGTACGTCCGGCGTCATTATCTAGGCGCCGACGATGTTCCGATGGTCTTGGCGGGACCGGCAGGCCGCGATGTCGCAGTACATGTCTACCAAAGCGAGCAGCAATTGATCGCGGAGGTATCGGAGGTCATCACGAAATGGATAGACGAAGAGCACGTTTCACCGAAAGACATTGTTGTCTTGACGCCTCGTAAAATTGACCGCAGCGCCCTGTTCAACTTGAAGCTGCCTAATGCATTCGTCAACACTCGCACAACTACCGAGCGCGGCATTTTGATTTCAAGCATAAATAGGTTCAAGGGAATGGAAAGCAATTTCGTGGTCGTTGTTGAGCTGGATAACGAATTCTCCCAGCGTCCTGAGCACCACCAGTCAACCCACTGCTACGCGGCCTTCTCCCGCGCCAAGCACCATCTCGTCGTTTTCTCCAGTCCTGAGTGCGCATCATTGGTGTAGAACTAGCAATCGTCCACTCCCGGGAGCAACTTTCTCTGGGAAGAAAGAGGTCTTCCGCTCGGCGGCGCTGGCGAGAGCTTGACAGTCGGTTATCAACCCGATAACTTGAGGTTTGAGTGGAAGTCATCAACGAAACCGAAGTGCACTCATTTGCGCAGAAACATTCAAGTGCGCGGAAACCGCTGGGCAATTGGATTGACGTAACAAAAACTGCTGATTGGAAGTCTTTTCCCGACGTTCGAGAAACCTTCAGGAGCACGGACTACGTTAAAGAACAAGTGGTTTTCGATATAGGCGGAAACAACTACAGACTCACTAGTTCGATTGACTATGAAACTCAGCATGTCTACGTCTTAGAAGTGCGACGCATGCAGAATATGATCGGTGGAAGGCGTGAGCACAGCAAGGGTCGACAAAGCATACATGGCGCTAATCAGAGAGTTTCCTCTGATTCCGATACGCGACAAGTCTGAATTCGAGCGAGCCATAGCATTGATGAAGCGGCTAGCCTACCGCCGAAGCAGCTTAAGTAGCGGCGAGTCCGATTATCTAACCGTGCTTGGTAATTTGATAGTGCAGTACGAAAAACGGCTGCCCAAGCTGGCGGAAGCAATGACACCACGCGAAGCCCTGGCTTATCTCATGGAATCCAATGGGCTCTCTCAAACAGATCTCGTCGAATACGTCGGGTACAAATCGAATCTCTCCGCGTTTCTTGGTGGTCATCGAGGGCTGAGCAAGCGAGCAGCGTGCCGACTTGCAGAGTATTTCAAAGTGTCGCCGGCGCTGTTCTTGCCGAGAGAATGAACTTCAAAGGGCGCTTCAATCTCCGTCGCGTAGATTTCACGCGGCAGATTGAAGGATTTGCTCCTTCGAAGTGGTACGCTCTGATAAGAGTCACACCTTTCATCCAGGTAATCGAACTCATGCGAAAAAAAGCTCTACTCGCAATTGCTTTCGCAAGCGGTTTGCTTAATCCGCAGCTGCCCGCCTTAGCTGAGGACACCAAGCCCGAGTCAAGCGAATCTGTAGTGCAGCAAATTACAGAAAGTGCGCAAATGTCACCCGAAATGCGAGCGTACTATCTACTCTTAATTGCAAATTCCTCTCTCACTGAAACACCGGCTGAAGTCGAAGAGAGATACAAGTTTGTAATCAGCAACAAAGGCAACAGCACCTGGCCTTTCAGAAAACGGCGCGCCTGGGAAGGTATCCTAGTCTCTTGGGCTAACAGGTTTACATCAGAGGCTAAGTCGCATAACACTGCAAATGGCAAGTCCGGGTCACATTCGATTGCATCCGCGAATCGCGCACTTGCGAATGCAGCAATCCAGAATGCAATAACGGAAGTGGACAAGATTACCGAGCCGTTCACCAAGTTGAACTTGTACTACATTGCATCACGGCTCTGTCAAAAGGTTGGAGATGCCGACGGAATAAAGAAGTGCAACCGCGTTATCGAAGATGCTCTCAAATCATGCGAGGGGAGCTCACCTGCTAGCGAAGCTCAAGTCAAGGCTGCTGCTTCCATTCTGGATGCGATGGCTTTTGCTTATGTGCCGATTGAGGGATCCGATGGAGATTATGTTTCGGAGAGAACCCAGCAACAATCATCCCCATTAGCAGAACAGTATTCAGACATAGACTTTAAGAAAGCCGAAAGACTCAAACTTCGCGCCGCCGCCATGGCAGACCGATTGGGTGCAGAGACGCACACGAGGCGAAAGGTGCACCGAGATTTGGTGCTCTGGTACATGGCACTTGGCAGAACGCAGCAAGCAGAGAAAGAGAAGGAAATTCTATTCAAATTGGTTGGCTTCAAAGACGACAAAGTTTTGTATCCTCAACATGAAGGATGCGGGATGCTTGTCTGGTGGCGTCAGGAACAAAGGGGCGCAACGTTTTTATGTGGAATGGGCTAGATTGCGCGGATGAATTTGTCGACTGCCAAACACCCCAGAGATTTCCTGAAACATGCGTAAACCAAAGCTTGGACTCTCTCTAATGCCATCGGAGGACTTTCGCCAAGCGTCTGCTGATCTCTTTGAGAAGGGTCTCGTTAAAGCCGTAGAGTGGTCTTTCGACGTCCCCTGGAACGGCGTCGTGACGGACCAATGGTGCTATGACATAGTCGACCAATTTAGTCGATTTGGCGCGCTGACTGGGCATGGAGTGAGTCTTTCTCCACTTTCGGCCAGTTTTTCGAAAAGACAGCAAGAATGGCTGTCCCTTGCGCGAGAAGAGTTCAAGAACAGAAACTACGTTCATACAACAGAGCATTTCGGGTTTTCAGAAGCCGGACCGATTGCTCTTGGAGCACCATTAGCAGTACCGATGAATTCCGAGTCTCTTCGCCTTGGAAAAGACATGATGAAGCGTTATGCCGATGCGGCACAGCGTCCAGTGGGATTGGAGAATCTCGCATTTGCATTTGGGATGGAAGATGTGAAACGACAAGGTGATTTCATCGACCAGTTGATCTCTGAAGTCGATGGCTTTCTCCTTTTAGACCTGCACAACATTTATTGCCAGCTCGCGAATTTTGATGTTGCAGAACTCGAATTGATAAACTCGTATCCCCTGACGAAGGTTCGCGAAATACATTTGTCCGGTGGTTCGTGGACTGAATCGGTGAGCGGGAGGCGACCAGCTGTCAGGCGCGATACGCATGACGATGGTGTGCCGCAGGAGGTTTTCAATCTTGCAACACTGGCGCTGAAACTTTGTCCGAACATTGAATTTGTATTTCTGGAACGACTCGCAAACACGATGACGGACCTGGAATCACAACGGGAGTTTCGTGATGACTTCGAAACGATGCAGGAAATTTTGGAGCTAAGTTGTGTCTGAGAATTCACGGCTTCAGGAGTATCAAGACGCTCTTCAAGAGTTGCTCTCGAGTGGGCTCCCGCAAATTGAGATTCTTGAATCGCTGCACAAGGATCCCCGTTTCGAATACTATCGTGACTACGTGAAGGGGTTCGATCCAGACATGGTGGCAGTCGCTTGCGAATTGATCGGAAAGTGGGCGATACGGAATCAAGAGTGACGCCGTAAAACCGCACCCATCGCGACTACAGCCGTGAAACCCGGAAAACAATCCGAGCGAAAACGGGCGAATTCAGTTCCCCGAGATATTGATCGGGACACCGAGGTCCGCACCTTCGAATTTTCCTCATTGAGAATTTCCGAAAGCGTGGGCGCTAATGCCTTGCTTGAACCTTGTTGTTCAAAGAAAAAATGGTGGAGGCGGCGAGAATCGCCTGGGCTGTCATTCTCATTAAGACTCGTCAATTGATTTTGTTTGATGGTGCGGGTTTCGGGATTTTTGTCGCTTGCGCGAAGTGGCGCTAATGGTCCTGAATCGACACATGAGGGGCCACAAAATGGGCCACAGTTTTTGAAGGAATTTTGGGGTAGGGTATCGCGTGCTTATCCTTCTGGCAATTGCTGCGCCGGCGCGTATCCTTCTCCAGTACTATTATTTGCGCCTTTCGTCATATTTACTGTACAGCGAATATAGGTGTTATAGCGCATATTCTTGCAAATTTGCCATATTTACTGTACGGTAAATATGGGCTATTGGGCGAATATGATGGACGGTCGACAGTACGGGCAGCAACTAATAGATGAGTTCCTCAAGGTTCTTGAGGAACTTCCAGAAGTACGTGCGACATTGGAAGCAGAGCAGCCTCTACCAGCTGATGCGAAAATCGACTTAAAGGTAGCGGGCAAAGAAGTAACCTTGCTTGTGGAAGCAAAGAGAGAGGGGTACCCGCGCGATGTGCAGCAAGCGATATGGCAACTCCGTCGAGCCGAGCAGGCGCTGCCTTCGCACGAGGACATCGTTCTTGTCATGATTGCGGAATACCTTTCTCCTGGAGCGAAGGCGCAATTGCAAGCAGAGCATATTGGATATTTTGAAAGCGGCGGCAGTTTGTACCTGCCCGCACCTGGCGCGTACTGTTATATAGAGAGACCGTCAGCAAAGCCATTTGAAAGGGCCGTTCGATCTCTGTTTTCTGGGCGGCGGGCTCAAGTAATCCACGCGATTCTTGTCCATCATGACCGTTGGTTTGGGGTTCATGAACTGGCCGAAGTAGCCTTGGTGTCACCAGCCACGGTATCAGAAGTGTTTTCAGAGTTGGAGCGGCAGGACTGGGTATCATTGCAAGGAAAGGGACCGAAAAAGGAGCGGCAACTATCTCAACCTACCGCATTGCTCGACGCATGGGCCAAAGAAGTGAGGGAGCGTCCATCACCAATCATGGATCGCTATTACGTGCCTGGAGTAAAAGCTGATAGCTTGACGCAACGAGTCGGCGAACAGTTTGGCAAATGCAACATAGAGTACGCAATCAGTTACGAATACGCAGCACAGCGCTATGCGCCCTTTCTGTCCAGTATTTCACAGGTCCGTCTAAGGATGATCAAATCCACCGAATCACGCGGTGCGATTTCTGAACTAGGAGCGCGTTCGGTTGTTGAAGGATCCAATCTCGGAATCATCGAAACCGATGCAGGCGAATTGCTGTTTCGGAATGAAATCGATAGCATTTGGCTGGCAAGTCCTGTACAGGTGTATCTGGATCTGATGCACGGCGAGGGGCGTTCAATGGAGATGGCAGAACATCTGCGAAAAGAAAGGATTGGTTTCTAAAATGCCGAAGCCAAAGACTTTCGATGGTTATGATGAAGGATACACATTGGACTGTGAGCGCGTTCTCGTGACGCTATTGCGAGGACTAGGTCCATGGAAGGATTCGGTGTATTTAATCGGCGGATTGACGCCAAGATATTTGGTTGATGCCAGCGGCCAGGACGTGCCTCCACACGCTGGCACTCAGGACGTAGACATTGTAATCGACTTGCAGATATTAGCTGATACCGAAGCCTACCACACGCTTGAAGAGAATCTGAAAAAGTTGGATTTCGAACGCGCTGAGAATGACGCCGGAAAAAAACTTTCTTGGCGCTGGAAAACCAAAACCGAAGCCGGTGCCACAGTTATTCTTGAGCTAATATCTGAATCGGTGGAGTTGGGTGGCGGAAAAGTACAGGCATTGCCGACTGAAAAGACAATTTCTGCGTTGAATGTTCCACACGCATCGATGGTTTTCGATCTGCATGAGATCAAAGAGATTCAAGCGGAGCTCTTGGGTGGCAATGGCATAGCGACTGAAAAAGTAAGATTTGCGAATCTGGTCTCGTTTACTTGCCTGAAAGCGTTTGCTTTCGATCAGCGGAACGAACGAAAGGACGCGCACGATTTGATCTATTGCCTTGAACACGCACCCGGTGGAGTAACTGCCGCCAAAGAGCAGTTCCGAAAAGAGCTGGATGGCAAACACGCGGAAACAGTTCGCTCGGCGTTGGACATATTGCGGAAACGATTCGCAAGCGATGCAAAGGTAGAAGGCTATCAAAAGGACGGTCCCGTGGCCGTCGCTAAGTTCGAGCTGGGCGAGAGCAATGAAGAAGCAACAAAAGAGTCAAGGATTCTCAGGCAGAGAGACGTAAGCCATGTTATTGAACAACTGCTGGAAATCTTCAACTGAGAAGCAAATTGAGATGACTTCAAAACGCGAGAAGAAAAATACCGGCAAACCTATACGAGGCATTGGTCGAAAACGTGATCGCCAGTCTAATTCGGCTGGAAGGACAGGGGTTCAAGAACATCAAGGTCGAGCGAGACATTGATTTAGATAGCATCACTAAAGATTCCGATGGAAAGCCAATCCCGAGACAAATCGATGTCTACTGGGAATTCGAATTTGGCGGGCTGAAGTACAAAACAGTCATCCAAGCAAAGGATCACGCCCAGAATATCAACATGGGTATGATCGACACCTTTAGGAGTGTGCTCTTAGATCTCCCTGTCCAACCGCGCGGAATTATGATTACTACAAACGGTCTTCAGTCAGGCGCATTGAAACTTGCGAATGCTCATGGCATCGGCATTTATGAACTTCGATCGGCATCGTCTAGCGACTTTCCAAATGGGGTTGTGCCAGCACTCGAAATCTTCGTCGATGCCTTCCATAAGGAGATCTTAAAAGCACGCCTTCAAGCCACCAAGGATCTAGAACAGAACGCACAAGAGTTCCAATCTTATTGCTCAGGAGATCCGTCCTCGATTTACATCCTTGATCAACACGGAGATCCGCGCGGAACCGCCGAGCAGCTAATGCAGGAAATTGAGCCACCTGTCGGCGCGGGTGAAGGCACGCATTTTTACGTCACCCAAAATTCCGAGCGGAAACCGGGTGATTTCGGTTCCCAAGAATATTTTGACGGGCCACAAAAGGGGCCACACCTGCGCATTTCCCTCTTATTGAGAATGCGCGAAAGCCTGGTCCTGCGACCGTTTGAGCCCTGTTTAAGAAATAAAATGGTGGAGGCGGCGAGAATCGCACTCGCGTCCAAAACTGCCGAGAATCCGGTCACTACAGGTTTAGTCTCGAATTTCTCCAGTACAGCTGAAGCGGCCGAGACGGCCACCCTGGTTCGCAATTATGTCTTAGCCACAGCTATTAACAGCTAACTTTGCCGTGGAGCGGCCACCGTGGTTTGCAGTTACCGTTAGCGGGTAGCCAAGCTAACGTGTAACTACCGCGCCTAAGAGTTAGTTAGGCAGCAACAGCGTAGCTGTTGGCGGTGAATGCCATTGCATTGTTTTTGGCATTTGTTTGTTTTGTCCAGTGTTTTAAGAGGTGCCAGACTACCTCTACCTGCGACCTGAAACCCTACAATCCTGTCGAATCTAAACGCCCCCATGTCGTGAAAACACGGAGACTCCGGTCGGGTTCAAACAATTTGTCAGGGTGCAATCGGGCTTGAATTACCCATTATAGCGCATTTTCGGGTTTCTTGCCCGGGAAGGCTCAGCTGGCGCGCCATTGCGGCTCTGCAGCCACCTCTCCAGCCTATAGACTGTCCGCCTCAGCGGATGTTCCAGTCCCGGCTCAGTCGGTCCCGCAGACCTCAGGCGCTGCTGTCCGCCTTCGCAGTCAGCGCGGTCAGCAGCCTCAGCACTTCGCTGACTACGACATAGTCAACTTCGGCCAGTGGCATCGCGCCGGCGTTTTTCGCATCTCGGTAATAGCTAGGTTCCGAGCGTCCTTTAACGAAGAAACACGAGTTAATCGCCTGCGCTTCGCTTTCCATTATGTATTGCATGCCGATGCCGTCGTAAATAACAATCGCCGTCACATCTGCCCCGGCGAAATACTTAGAGTGCTCGCTGAACACACCTGCATCCGCAGCCAGACCTCTGCTCCATTGGTTCTTTTCCAGGGCACCAACTATGGTGACTGCCGGCAGTTGAGCCTTATCGAAGCGAGTAATTTCTCGCTCTTTCAACTCTTCAGGTGTGAGCGACATGACGGACCGTCCCAGTTGCTGGAACGGCGACACAATCTCGTAGTCCGTAAACAATTCGCCCCACTTCGATTTGACTTCGTCGGAGACATGCGCCGGGTGAACAATGCCAACGTGGTCAAACTTATCGATGGTCGCCGGTCGATCATTCATGTCGGAATAGGTGCGATCGTCGTTCAATCTGAACGTATCCACGACCTTGCCCTGATTGTCGTATCCGCCCCAGATCAGCATTCGCGCCAGGTTCACCATCAGCGGATGATTGACGATTAGTTCTTCGAATTCCTGACGCGGCCATCTCCTGCCACCAATCATAGTTTGCTCAAGACGAAACGCCTGAATCTTCGCGACTTCTTTGATTTGCTGCTTGAGCAGTTTCCAATCAGCAACGGCTTGTGCAGCTTTGGCAGCATCGTCCCTGGCTGATGGCTTCGGCAGATCAGACTTCACTTTGCCTTCTGAATCCTTGACCATCGGTTTCAGATCTGAGGTAAGCAAGAACGTAAATTGCCGCGGACCGAAGTCGAACGTAAACGATCCGTTCTCGTCCAATCCGCAATCCGGAACTATACGATCCTCCAGCTGATCGCGAGTCAGTCCTTTGTCTTTGGCGATTTCTTCGATGCACTCCATCGCCCGAGCTTTGAGCGCCTTAAACTGCAACTTTTGGGCGATGCCATTGATCTGCATGAGCGCGGTATCGGTTCCGATGTGCCTGAGAACCTCTAATCCCAGCACCGCTCGTTGATGCTGACTGGCTCCCGGCCAGGCGCGCACGTATGGTGTCAGTCTCAACGCGCACTCGTCACCGCCCAGATGTCCCATAGCAATTAATGTCCACTTCTCTTTGCTTGGTGCATCGTTGCGCTGCCAGGCTTCGAACAACTCCCACAGCATTTTTTCAAATGCGCGACGCTCGACATTTTCTTGCAACGCCTTGATTAGTGGGTGCACGTTCGTCCAATCACTTTGCTGCAACGCCACCAAAAGTAACTCGATCTGCTGTGGAGACAGCCGGCGTCCTTCGACCACCACCGCGGGTAGTGTTCGTCCATCCGACCAGGCAGGCAGTTTTACTTTGGCGACTTTGACCGTCTGCATCGCATCAGACAGCCAGCCGGGAGTTGACTCCGGCGTCATCACCTCGAATTTGTCCTCAGGCGATTCGCACATCTTTTCGATTTGCGCAAGCACGTCTTCCGGTAAGGCTGATGTGAGACCGCGGGCATGGAGATCCTTGAGTGTGTTGCGCGCGGTGTCAGCCAGGTCGCCCCTTCCACTCGCCATTGGAATCAGTTGCTGAGCCGACCAATCGGGAAACCTGTCCAGCCACTCCTTTGCTGCGCCCTGCACTTTGGATTTGTGGTACAGGTGCACCATGGCTGTCGCAGTTTCCGGCGCTTCGATCGCCGCCAATGCAGGAAACCGTTTTTGCGAATCTTCTTTATTCAAGTTGGGCTCGTTGATCCACTTCGCTAGAACATCACCGGCTCGCTCACCGATGCATGCCACCAACCCGCGAGCCATGTCCTCGTCTAGTGGCACCAATTCCAGCCTGTGCCAATGCTCATCTATTTCTTCAGGACTGGACAGTCCCAACACAAAGTCGTGCGGAAGCGGCATTCTGGCGTGTTGGTAGTAGGTTTTCTTCTCCGTAGCATAACTTTCTACCAGAGGTTTCAACTCTACATGCATTCCCAGTGCCGCGGCTAAGAGGAAGCCTGCGCCATCGGCGCCGTCCACCTGTTTCGGATCAAAGTTGTAGTTGCTGCGCAGCTTGTCCTTCATAGACTCGACTTCGGCATCTGTGAGGTACGGATGCATCAGCTTATGGAAATCCGCGATCAATGTGCGACGAACATCCCAGTCAACTTTCTGCACTATGTCTATGAAGTTTTCGACTGTAATGCAGGAGAATAGCGGGATTCTGATCGCCTGCTCTTTAGCGTACACGCGAAGATAGGTCCAGTGATTTTGGAAATTGCCCTCAGCAATACGCACATACCAGTCGGCAGGCTTATCCTCATGCAATCGCTCCGCGCGCACAAAATCTGCTAGCTTCTGCTGTTGACGTTGGTTGTTAGCCTGCCGCTCCGCTTCTGAATTCAGCTCAGGCAGATTGCGCAAGAAGTTAAACTTCGACTTGAATACGAACCAGAATCTTGCTTCTGTGGGTCCCATCTCGAACGGTCGAGCGCTATCGCAACGAGCTGAGAGTTTTCCCAACTGGGTGACGTCGCTAAGGGTCGCTTCCAGATCGAACGGGCGCGGAGTCGGTTTAGCAATCTGAGTGCGCGGCCGAAATGTTGCATAGACGGTATCGGTAGGAAGAAGATTGATCCGTCTAACCGAGGGTGAACGAGGTGGCGCATCTGCTCGCTTCTTCGTTGAAGGTGTTGCCGAAGCCGGTTCCATCGTCTCCGACGTCTTTACTTCAGCAGGTGTGTCCGGTGCAGGCTGCCGCTCGGCTACGGCTGTCTGAGTTGCTTTGACCATCGGTTCGCCTGCGGTCTCAATTTTTGCCTCCGCTTTGCCCGCCGAGGTCGGGCGGACCGTTATGTCCGCCGGCATTTCAGAGTCGCCCACGCGAAGATAGCCCTTCTTGGTCTTCTCGACAACCAACTTATCGTATGCAACCTGCGCTTGCGCTTCACTGGCAAACTCTTTGGTTTGCATTTGACCGGCTGTTCCGATTCGCCCAAAGTGCACTGTGTACGATTTGCCTTCCAGACTGATTGTCCAGAACTTATTGGAACCGCCTTCACTGAATTCGAAACGCTCTGCCATGTTGCTGTCCTCAAAACAATCGACACCCATAGGTGTCAACCAACATCCCAACCTTGTCAACCCAGCCAAGACTCCAAGCTCTCTATGCCCTCCGGAGTTAAAGCGATATCGTTTCAGTTCCGGCAGCTCCCCAGAGTTAAAGCGATATCGCTTCAGTTCTGACGTACCTGCTAACCAAGAGCTGCTAGGAAGGATCCGGAGTCGTGTTCGGGACCACGTATGTAAAGGGGACGTTGTGCTTTGATTCTAGAGGGATGCCGCCGGGTCCGACGATGGCTCCTACAACAAACGGAGGATAGACATCGATCGTGGTGGTGACACTGACATCGCCATCGATTGCGCCACCCACCATCGGCGGTGGCACAACGCGTACCGATTCGGTGGCTTTGATAGTTTCTCGCACTTTCATCGGCAGCTTCGTGTCGTAGATGCGTTTGATCACTGCGATGGCGCGATCATGGGGTTTCTTCCCGGGTCCGACACTGCGATTGTCACCGACAGTGGCGTCGCCGGGTGGTCCTGACGCGGCGGCGCGCGCAGCATCGCGGCACACTGAATCGTTGATGGCGACACCGATGACAATCATGCCGCAATCGATCAGAGCGAGGATAAAAGGAACGAGCAGAACAACGACTGCCACCATTTCAATGATGCTGGATCCGCTGGACTTGCGATTCAATGTTTGCCTCTTGAACTCGTTCCGTCTCATGACTGATGCTCCTGTGATGGATCGGCTGCTCCCGGATGCAGCGTTGACGACGCGTGTTCTATTTTTAGGCGCGGACTGCAACGAATGAGTGCAATCTCATCCAGCATTCTCCTAATTTTGCCCCCACCTCCGTCAGCAACGTATCAAGGCAGCTATCCCTAAATCGAACCCTTAGGAGAAGCAATGAGAAAGGCTAAAGGCCACGCAATGCTGGAATTCGGCGTCGGGCTACTGGTATTCGTCTGCTTCATTTTCATTCCGTTGATTGACATAGGCTTTATCCCCGTACGCTACGTCATCGGCTCCGGAACCATAAATGAATTCACGCATCGGCTTTCGCTCAACGAAAAGCGCAGCGAAGCGTATCAACAATTAACTGATGAAGGAGGCTGGAAAGCCTTCCTCTCTCAATGTGGTGTCACGGTACACGAGCCTAAACTGAGTCTGGTCATTTGCGGGCAAGACGAAAGCGAACAGCTCTCCATCGCCAAAGGCGTTCAGGTGCCTGCGGAGTGGCTTCCCAACGGCAATAAGGGACCGTGCATCTACTCGCTTGAACTGGCGACCGACTGTGACATTGCGCCACTGTTCCCCTGTGATAGCGGTGGCATGCCCGGTTTCACGAAACCGATCACGCTCACATTGAAGAGCAAGTCTCAGTGGGAAAACCTGGGCAGAAATCCCCAGACGCTCGCCTATTACCTGAACGAATAGGAAGCACGTAGCGCACTACATCTACATAGGAACGCAATCCGTGTCTAAGATATCCAAATCAAATCCCAGAGCATCAAAAGGCAGCATGCAAGTGCTTGCCTGCGCGCTGTTCGCATTTATGGCTATGGGCCTACTGATCGCCTTTTCATACGGCGGTCTGTTCTTCGTGCAAAACAGATTGCGTGCCTCCGCCGATGAAATCGCTCTCGCCGGTGCGCGCAAGCTGAATGACCAGGATCGCATCGGTCAAATGAACAATATGATCGCGCGTTCGCGACAAGCCGTCTTTTCTTCAAGGCAGCAACTTGAAAAATGTGCCGCCGAGTATCCGCAGATGGAATCGCTGGCGCAGCAGATTCTCGACGAAGACCGCAATTCGGCCGCATTGCTCGAGGATCAGCGCAAAGCACTGCGAGCCGTCGCCGTCGCAGAGGCGAACAATGCGATGCAGCAGAAGTTCGATCAATTGAAACAGTCTTATTCGATGAATCTGCCCTGGCTCAAAGTTAGCGTCGCGCAGATGCCCACTAAGACTCTCGGAAAGATTGCCGACATGCAAACCAATGTTCTCGAATTGAAAAATATCGAAGATCTGGAGGTGCATGACGCATCGCAAGGATACATCGCCCTATCCCCCGGACTGAAGCTATATAAGGAAAGCATCGATGCGAAGTTGCCAGCGACCGATGGCGACTTAAAGTTTAAACTCTGCCCACTCGCGGCTCCGGTTGAAAAGACGGTATCGCCGGCAAGGCTCGTTCTCTATAGGAAGTACAAGCCGGCGGAGAGCGATCATATTCCAACGGCAACGCAAGTGCAGCTGAAGGTCAAGATCGCAACCGGACTCGGAGCATCTGCGGAGACCGACATGATTGCAGTGGGCACCGCATCTGCTACCGGGGCATCGGTCCAACAATAGTTTTGTCACGCAGTCGGGTTACAACAAAGCTATTGGAACAGCTGTTCCAATAGCTTTGTTGTAACCCGCAATGTAAGCCCATATTCGCAGGACATTACATATAGATTACCCGCGATTTTCCGCCTAATTCCTATAACGCTATTGTAAATCCACAAGAACCCAATGTTTCTTATACACCTGAGTGAGGCACTGCAAATGATCCCCAACCTCAAGAAGTTTTTTGGAATCGCGATGTCCGCAGCCGTGTGCTTATCATCTATGAGCACGTTGCCGGCCCAGAGCGCGCCCCTCAAGGCTCTGAAAAATCCTGTGCGTTCTGCGCAGAAGCAAGTGCGCCCGCAAGTTTCGTGGACTCCAGATCTATTGATTATCATGCCGGATGCCAAAGCTGATTCGGACGACATTAAGGAAGCTCTCGATGACGTACATGGAACCGTAGTCACCACATTTGGTGAAGGCAAGCTGAAAGTAATCGTGCTGCGCACGGAAAAAGGACAGCTCGAAGCCACCGAGAAAAAACTCACCGCCGACAAGAAACACTTCGCAGCCGTCGGTCGCAACTACAGATTTTCGTCGCACGTCGTTCCCAATGATCCAGCCTTCCCCGCCTCCTGGCACCTGCCGGCTCTCAACTGTCCGAAAGCCTGGGACAAATCCACAGGCGGCGTGAAGATCGCAGTACTCGACACCGGTTGCCAGGCTTCGATTCCAGACCTCTCCGGCAAAGTAGAAAAAGGATTTGATGCGAATACCGGTGCCGCTAAAGCCCTCGGCGGGTTCCTGGCATTCGGTGGCGCTCCCGGGCTGGACGACATCCTGGGAGCGGCAGCTGCGGCTGCTTCTTCCGGAGCCAAAACAGATCAAAACGGACACGGAACGTGGGTCGCCTCCTCTGCCGCCGCTAAAATGAACAACAACCAGATTACCGCCGGTGTTGCGCCTTCTGCCACCATTTATCCAATTCGCATTGCCGACGCCGGCTACTCGCAGAAAGCCAGCACCGATGATCTGTCAGTTATCTGCGCCATGGCTAAGGTGTACACATCGGGCGCCCGCATCGTCAACCTCAGTTATGGCGGCCCGTACTACGGCTTCCATAACGCAGCGTTGCATGCGCCGCTGCACAAGTACTTCGCCGAGTTCTACACCATGCGCGGTGGCTTGATCTTCCTGTCCGCCGGTAATGACGCCATATTTGATGGCACCCCGAACATGCCATACTTCAACATGGTGTCCGCCATCGATTCGACCGGCACGCTCGCAGACTTCTCGAACTGGGGCACAATCGTCGACTTCACAGCACCGGGTAAGGGCATCGTCGTCAGCGACATCAACGGAGCCCAGGTGTCTGTGGATGGAACATCCTTCTCCTGCCCGATTGTGGCTGCGGAAGCAGCGCTTGTTTGGAGCAAGAACCCGGCGCTTCCCAACGTTGCTGTCGAGCAAATTCTGCGCGCCAGTTGCGTAAACTCCACACCAGGCTGGAACCCCTACTACGGCTGGGGCATGCCTGATGCGGAAAGAGCGGCTTCTCTGGCGACAGGCGGACTCTAATCAATGACCCAGTGGTGTCTGTTCCGGCAAGATGACAGGCACCACTTTCACCTGGAAGCGTCGCGCTGACCGGCCGAAAAGCGACAGTCGAATGGCAGCCCGACGCTTTCAGATAAGAAGCAATGAATTCGCCACTCGATCGCATCGAGCAAGGAAAGGACAATGAACGGCAAGCTTAGAAAATTGGTCTCCGGTCTGATGGCAATAGCAGGTCTAGCAGGAATAATCGCGCTGACCGCATCCCAATCGGCATTAGCAGATCTGGTCGACCTGCCGTACGACTGGGTCTTCCAGGTAGAAACCAAGCCGTTATCCAAGCAATTCGAATATCAGGGCTCGCCCCTTAAACCAGTCGAGAAAATCGACATCAGGTATCATCCGGCAAAAGATGCGGACAACAAGACCACTTACGAATACCTCTGGTATCACGACGGCAAACCGCTCGGTCTCGAACGTACCAAAAAATTCGATCTACCTCAGGGCGACAGCATCGCCATTCAGGTTAAACACAAAAACGGCAGTTCTACCAGCGGCGAAGAGAAGGCTGCTGCCAACGCAATTCTGCGTGTGACTCTCGATGCCTACCTGAACAAGAACGCCGTCGCTCTGGTCAAGCTACCATCCGACTCGTTCTACGACATCTCCGGGCACTTGCAGAGTCAAGGTCTGCAAGTAGCACCAGACATGGCAGCCGAAGGCACGCCGCTCCAATCAAGCCTGACACTCTTCCTGGTCTCAGAACCCGAAGGCATAAAACAAACCCTCTACCGTCCCTAGCGAAGCCTTCTAGCGACCTAGCGAACGCCCGTCCCAACGCCCATCTCGAGAACCATCCGCCGTTTCAGATTTCTAGCTATCTCTGACAATAGTATTGTGATCCTTCAGATAAACAAACTTATCTTCGGTGAGAGTTTGAATCATCCAGTACACAGCGACTCCGAAGGCAAGCAGGCACGCGACCAATCCAGCTGCTCCCATCTGATTCGAGAAAACAATCAATAGCGCGCAGACCACCATCGAAATAAAGTAAGAGGCTCCCAGCGGAACGCCACACTCCAGATTCACAGTCTCACCCGGTCTCACTGTGATCGGCACTGTCTTGCTTTTGCACCAACTCACTTTGATCCGCACATTGTGGATACCCGGTGACAACTGAAAAACCTCTTCCGCACCGTTAGCTATGGCACCAATCTTTTGATCATCCACTATGACGCCAAACTTGCGAATGCAGTAGATAGGATTGCCCTTTCTCGAGAGACGAAGCCCTTCCGTCATTGAAAACTCTCCTCGCCAACCACGTCCATTATGTCCCTCTTTACTTGTCCCACCCGAACTGAAGCGATATCGCTTTAGCTTGTCCCACCCGAACTGAAGCGATATCGCTTTAGCTTTGAGGTAGCGGGATAGCGGCGGCTAGAATCGCCATATATTAAGAAAAATAGCGCTTGCCAAGAAGGCGGGTGCGGCGAGTGCCAGAATGGTCCAGTTACCTTGACAAGGTGGACGCCATGATCAAAGTCTCGAGACAGCTACGGAAACTACAGCGCCCTCAAGCGGCAGGCGACTCAGGATTTCTTCCCTTGGCGACTCTGAGTGTGCTCTGCGTTCAGATGTTTGCGGCAGCGGTGTTTTTGCTTCTCGTTCTGCAGAAAGGCTATTTCGGTCACCATCATCCACGATTGATGCAGGCAGTGGACGTCGCAGTGCCAATTCTGATCTGCTGGTTCTGCTTGTCCTTGTTCAATATGGCGAGGCAGAAACGCGGACTGCTGCGGCGACCAGACCTGAAACTCAATCGCTACCTCAATTATTCATTCGAGAAGACCTATCCAGTATTCGCCGGGGAAGCATTCGAGCGCCTGGTGGATCGATTGCGCGCACACACGGTGAAAACACCTGACACGCGGCTGGCGTTCTGGGAATTAACAAGCCTTAGCGAGCCCGATAATTGTGCGCATTTCAGACTGCAATACGTGCGCGTGCCTCTGGGCACAAAGCCATGGAGACTGTATCCACGGACAGTTGATTGTACGATTCGTTTGCTGAGCACCGGTATTAGTACGATTGTGGATGTTTCTTATCACGCCAATTCATCGATGGACTATCCGATCGTTTGCGAGATTATTGATAGGACCAATGAAGAGATTGATCGGTGCATGGCAGAAATGTCCTGCGTTCATGAGCTCGCCACAATCAGAAGCCGCGAGAAGCGCTAGCAAGAATCGCTAGCAGAAAGCGCTAGCAAGAATCGCTAGCGTCCACCGCGGCGAGCCCGGATGGCGGCCGCTTGCTCTACTCGTCCGAAGTAGAGCTTCGGCAGACTGCCGTGCGGACCCAGTCCTCCAATGGTAGCGTTGCTGGCTTTGAATATGATTCCTCGTGATGCCAGTTGTTCGGCGGACAAGACAGTGCGGACATCGCGGTCACTGCCCATAGCTGACGCCGGCAATCCTGCTTGCGACAGCCATTGAAGGACACGTTGCTCTTGAGCCTGGCTATTGGCAGTAGTGTCCTGGTAGACGTTCACGAAACGCTTGGTGCCGGCCGCCAGGTCGCGGATGTTGGCTTTAATCCAGGGATCCAGCCCGGTCGGATTGTAAGTCGAGTCGAGCATAGTGATGCTGTTCACCTTGGCACCAAGAGTGTTCTTGTAGAGGATGGATTCGGTGGGATTGTAGCCGGCAGAGTGGGAGATGATGCCGACACTGGCGATGTCGGAGAGACGCTTGCCTTGAAGACCCGGGGTTTTGTCGAAGATCTCTTGCACCATGCCGTCGAAGAAACCATTAGTGGCGAACTTGCCTTGCGCACCGCTGTTGGAGCCCGGTTTAGTTTGCCATTCCGGAACGATCAAAATTGTGTTGGGCGGGGCATTGGCCATCTCCGCGCCAAAATTATTGTCGCGATAGGCATTACTGACGGTGGCACGATGTCCGTGATTGTAGATAACGACGTTGATCGGCTTACTTGGATCGAAGCCCTTGGGTATATGAATCACCGCATCGGTGCCACCATGTCCGACGGTGTGGCGCAATCGCAATTCACGCGAGTAATCGGCCGGGAAGGCCGACGAGTTCACCTGCACCGGAGGCAGAACATCGCGGCGCGGCTGCACCACATCCTGCCGGGGCGGCGCGGTGTCGAGACCGGGCGGTACCGAAGTTCCGTCCTGTTTCTTGAACGGCACAATCGGTACGCGGTAGATATCGGTCGCGGGAATGGTCAGGGTTCCGGGATGCGGAGTCGGCTTGCTCTTGTCGGCAAAGGGAAATTTGTGCTCGGGAGGAAAGCCGAGTGTTCCCAGATTGACACTCAACCCGTACAGCTCGGGCGAGGTGATCTTAGAGATCAAATCCGGCCGTCCGAGATTGGGACCGAGCACCATCGAAGGAGCAGGCAACTCGGGTTTCAGTTGCATGCGAGACACTGGCAGGTCGCTGGTGCGCACAACAGGTTGATCGTCTGAACTAAGTCCGGCCATAGCAAAGCGCCTCCGGGCGAATGACGGAGTTAAACGGAACGGAAAATCTGCAGCCCAAACTAGATCCCGAGGGAAAGGGCAGCGAAACCAATCCGTGGGATTAGTAAAGTCAGTCTCCGCGATCCGAGCGGACCGCGTTTATCAGGGAACATGCAGTACTTCTAATCAAACATTTCAATCGTGGCAATTTCGTGAAATGAAACCGGCAATTCATGGTGGAAATACGCAATCTGCGCAAAATCATGTACCTGTGCAAGCCGCAGTGCATCGACTACCTGGTGACTACCAGCCCAGTCCACATCCCATCTTCCGCCTGGTGCAGAACACTCAGTTTCTGCGCAGCAGCGGCTGCCAACACCCGTTCCACCTTCTCGGTCAAAATGCCCGCCATGATCAACACCCCATCGGCGGCAAGCAGATGCTCTCCGTAGTCGGGCATCAGAAACGCGTTGTCCTCCGCAGTCAGGTTGGACAGAATTGTCGAATACCGCGGACGTTCGCCGGCGACAGCCGGTATATCATCGGTGCTGCCGCAAATTAGTTGCACATTCGATTCGACCGCGTTGATGGCGAAGTTTTCGCGCGCCACATCGCAAGCAATTCTGTCCGTCTCAGCGGCGGTAATCTGTTTGTCCGGAAATAATTTCGCCGCCGCGATCGCCAGGATACCGCTGCCGGTTCCCACATCCAGAATCTGGTTGCCTCGCAGGAATTTTTCAATCGACTCGAGACAGAAACGCGTGGTGGCGTGGAACCCGGTTCCGAATGCCAAACCTGGTTCAATGATCACCAGATGGCGTGTGCCCTTCCTTTCCGAGGACAGATCCTTCACCGCCCATGGTGGCGTGACGATCAACTGCGTGCCGACGTCGAAAGGATGGAAGCCCTCCTTCCACTTAGCCAGCCAGTCTTCCTCAACTAATTCGGCGGTGCGCATAGAACCCAGGCATTTCGCCAATCCATATTCATCTAGAGCACTGTTGATGCTTTGCACTTTGGCGGCATCGAATCCTGCGCTTTCGAACGTAGCGCGCAGCGTGACGGCGGCGGTTCCGGCTGCTCCGGCAGTTCCGGCTGCTCCGGCAATTCCTGTTCCGCTTTCGGGAAGAAACTCGCAGCCGGTGGCTCCCAGCTGCATAAACAGCCAACCCGCCATATCTTCTTCCTGCGGCTGGATCGTCACCTCGACCACGGCCCAGGTGCGCTTTTGACGTTGTTGCTGCTGCATAATGCCCGCCCTACTGGGCGTCGACTCGCCCTTTGTCGAGAATCCGGTCCTTATTATGACCGATGTCGTCATCCTCGAGGGTATCGCGCCGCTCCCGCAGGCGAGCTACTGCTGCGGTCGACGAAACATCCGGGCGCTGGCGCCCGCTGCTGGCATGACGAACGGGAACGACATCCAGATAGGCGCTTTCGGCGCCCTTCACGGATCCGAACCAGACCCGGTCACTGGGTTTCAGCAACACTGGGATGTTTTTGACTTTAATCGGCTCCCGTTCGCCCGGACGAGCAATGAACGTGCCGTTCATACTTCCCCGGTCCTCTATGTAGAGTCCTTCGGGAGTCTGGACAATCTTGGCGTGACGTCGGCTGACAGTTTCAGACAAAAGCTGCCCCTGCCCGTTTTCTTCCTCACGACCAATCAAAATCTCCTGACCCAGGTCCAGCATGCGTCCTTCGTCGCCGACCGTCACGGTCAGCTCAACGCATACCCGTTCTTCCTGCCTGAATCCGAAAAACTGCAGCCCCCCGAAGGCGACCTTGTCCGTCTTCGGATCAAAATCGACCCAGCCCTCATCTTCTCGCTTGAAGTAAGCCAAAGGCACGATGCCATCCGGTTTTTCAATGGCAGCCTTCTTGTCGGCGCTGGCCAGCTTCAGCTGGACGTTTCCGCTCTCGCCGGTAAGCAAGTACAGGTACACGCCGCTGGCGGGGGCGACCCCCTCGGGAGCGCTGAAAGCCACATCAGCGCCAAAATTCCTGCCGATGCCCAGGGTGGCGCTGCGATTGGGTGCGATGTCCGCATTGGTGTCGCGATTGCGCAAAATCAGCCAGGTCTGGGGCTTGGTCGAATCAATAGTCACGGGCGTCGGCTCCGGTTGACTCAATAGCAGGTCGCCCTCCAGCACAGGATTCCCTGCAGCGGCATCCCAGGTGTCGCCCTCTTCGGGCCCCGGTTTCGCTGGCGGCTTACCGTCAGGAGGGGGATTGGCCATATGGAGAACCTTCGCGAAAAAAGCAGCCAGCTATATTCGTTCCCCAGAACGGCTCTCTCATCACGCTTCAGGACGATTTCCACAATAATCTGTAATCGCTTCCGTAATCCATCATAGCCTCTCGGATTCCTGACTCAGTTCGTGCCCCACAGTCGTCCCGCAGTCGATCTGCAGTCAGACCCTGAGTCAGCCCCGCAGTCGCCCGCCGTCCAGTCGCTCTCCCGCACCATATTTGATACCGCTAATGGTGCCTGATGTGGAATTTTCGTGTCCACGCAATTACACAGTGACCAGCCCGCCCGGCACTCGTACTGTATAGACAGCCCTCCATAGGCAGCCACTGTTCTGGCAATTTCAGGAGCGAATCTCATGGTAGAGACAGTCAAAGACCAGGCACCCGTCAATCAGCTGCATGAATGCGGCGAAGATCCGATTCCTCCATCCAATAAAGATTCATCTGAGGCGCTCGCCGCAGACGGCGCGTTCGCGCCCAGACCACCGGCGGCAGCAGGCGCAGACAAAGCACCGGAACCACTGGCTGGCGTACCAGGACCCTGGGTCCCTCCGGATGGTGTCACAGTTGAAAAAGATAAGAGCGGCAGAATCACCGCCATGAAGTATGAGGGCGGAGGTGGCACTAACTTCCAGTACGACGCCAAAGGACGGATGACGTCGTCCGAAACCAAAGACAAGGACGGAAAAGTTACCGGCACCGAATCGGTGCGCTACAACGACGCCGCAGGAACACGCGTTTCAGTGAACATCCAGTACAACGACGAAGGCAGTGTGCTGTTCCTGAATCAGGTGCGCGATCAGTTCAGAGACGGCAAGCTGGTATCACATGCGGAGCGCAGCTTCGACAGTCAAAAAGAAATGCAGTTTGACGACCAAGGCAGAGAATACTTCTCTTCTGAAAAGGATCCCAACACCGGCAAACTCACCGAGATATTACGAGACTTCAAAGAAGACGGCAGCGTCGCCGTCACGTCAACATCCTTCGATGGCAATCATATGCAGACTGGTCGCACAACCGCAACCTTCGACAAAGACGGCAAGCAAGTGGGCGCCGAAGTCTCACAACGATTCGACGAAAATGAAAACGAAGTAGCACGCGTAGAAACAACCTTCATCGAGGGTGGAACGTCGCGCAAAATCTTCGAAAACGGTGAACTCAAGCGTCAGGTCGATGTTGTTAAATCAGTCAACGCCAACCGCGCGGGGCACGTCACCGAAAAACATCTGGACGCCGAAGGCAATCTGGTGAAGACGATCGACGTGGATTACTTCCCGCGCCAACCATACCTGCCGACCAAAATCGTGGTCACTAATCCCGATGGTAGCGTTAAAGAGTCGACGGCAATCGAGTATGCAACCGACGCTGAAGGCCGCCTGCAGACTCACGGACCAACGGCACTGATCAAAAGCATCACGCACGGTGAGCCACCAGCGGCGGAGGCAACCAAAGAGTTCGCCAATAAACGAGACCAATACAATGCCTGGCGTGATTTCTGGAAGTCCGTCAAAGACGTAAAAACCTACGCTGCCCCGATTGGGCACCCACCCAACCAGGGAACTTATGGACCGCACTTGGATCGCAGCATGCCGAGAGGCTGGTCCGCAGAAGATGTCAAAAGCGGACTCAATCAATCGCCCGCCTGAGGATCCCAAGCACCAAAACTAAAGCGATATCGTTTGAGCACGAAAGTCCTGGCGATGGTATGGAAAAAATGGCGGTGTAAAAGCACCGCCATTTTCTCTCTTGGCTTCGCATCACAATTGAGTTGGATTAATTCGTCAATTTGCATTGAACTAAATCGCGGTCTCCGACGTTTATCAAATAGAACCCCACTCGCACCCAGAACGGAGGTCCGACTATGTCAACCGCCTATAAAGAGATTCACGAGTACATTGCTCTTCTCGATCGGGAAAAGATATTTGGTTCTGTCGAGTTGCAACGATTAGGAACACCGGCGCAAATCTCGCGCGTCTGCAAAAGACTCGAACAGAACAAACAGATCATTCGCCTGGCGTACGGTCTGTATATAAAAGGATCCCCGGACGACACACTACTGCCCGACGCGCTTGAAATCGCCTGTGCTAAAGCCGAGATCCACCAGTCGTTCGTTGTTGGATACCGCAACCAATTATGGCGACACTCCGACATGCCTGAAAGCTCCGACTGCCACCACTTTCTCTCCTTGGGTTACTCCTGTCTCTTCCAATCGGTACAGGGGCAAATTGCTTTGCACGGCATCAGTACTTCCCGACTGACCCTATGGAACCATGGGCAAATCGAAGCAGCCCGGGCCACCGGAAGTTCCAAAGCGTTTCTTGAAATGACCAACGGTAAGTTGATTGGAATTCCAGCACATCGAGCTGTGAAGTTGTACGGCAAGGATCTCGACTACAACTACATCCCGGGTGAAGGTCAGTACGAAGACTACGATGATGACGCGGGAATAGATAGCTCCGAAGACTATGATGAATTCGACGAGGTCCCTGAGGATTTTCAGGACTACGAGGAGAAGGCACACTTCGCAGCAATGCGCGCCGAGGAACTCGCCAAGGAAAACCAAGCCATCGAGGAAACGCTGCTCGACTTCGCGCCCGACCATGATGAGCCGGTGCCCCCAACCACATCAACAGCACCATTAACGGTGGCAAGTGCGGATGGCGAGGAGCGGCAGCGGCGATCCAATTTCTACATCGATCCCGAAGAAGAAGACGTGCTTGCTTGCAACAATGCAGGCGCCGTCATTCGCAAAACCGTCCTGCGCATTTATCACTGACCAGGACTGACCCGGAGCGGTGCTGGACACCGCAGGCAATAGCGAAAACGACCCACTGCCGAAACAGTGGGTCGTTCTGACGATTTGATTTTCGCGCCTTAGCGGGTCCAGGAATAGACCGGAACCGTCAGGTACGAGAGAACCTTCTCGGCCATCTTCTCGGTGTTGACCAGTTTGTCACCGTGACGATAGATGTCGTTAGTGCGATAGCCGGCGTTCAACGTCTGGTAGACGGCGTTTTCGATTGCTGCTGCTTCTTCTTGCATATTGAATGAGTGGCGCAGCATCAATGCCACCGAAAGGATCTGACCGATCGGGTTGGCAACGCCCCGGCCGGCGATATCCTGGGCGGAACCGCCTGGCGGCTCGAACAATCCGAAATTATCTATGTTCAAGCTGGCGGAAGCCAACAAGCCCAGTGATCCCACTAATACCGCGGCTTCATCGGTAAGGATGTCGCCGAACATGTTAGGCATGACCACCACATCGAATTGAGACGGATCGCGCATCAATTGCATCGCGCAGTTATCGACCAGGATCTCTTCCAGATGAACGGTCGGATATTCCTCAGCCACTTCGCGCACCACGGTGCGCCACAGGCGCGACGCCTCGAGCACGTTGGCTTTGTCAACGGATGTGACCAACCGATTGCGATCGAGCGCGGCACGGAACGCCGTGTGCGCGACCGCCTTGATTTGATTTTCGTCGTAGCGCGAGAGGTCGGATGCGTAGCGCACACCGTTTTCTTTGCCTGACTTCTTCTCGCCGAAGTAAGCATCGCCGAGCAATTCTCTTATGAAGAGGATATCGATTCCCTTGCCGGTGATCTCCTCACGCAGCGGACACATGTTGCGCAGCTTGGGATGCACCTTGATCGGGCGCAGGTTGGCGTAGAAACCAAACATTTTGCGCAACGCGAGAATCGAATTGGCTTCGCAGCCTTTCCATTTTTCTTTGTGCTGTTCCGAAACCGGTCCGCCGACGGAGCCAAACAAAATGGCATCGCTGTTATGGCAGAGTTCTACCGTTTCGTCGGGAAGATGCTCGCCGTAGCGATCGTAGGCTTCCCCGCCCACATATCCGTAGCGAGTTTCAAAGCTATGACCGAACGCCTCACCTACCATATGAAGTACGCGCACGGCTTGATTCATCACTTCCGGACCGATGCCGTCTCCCGGCAAAACTGCGACTTTCTTACGCATGATTGTGCTTTTCCTTTCTATTTGTGTGATGCGACGGCCGTTTGCTGCCGTTGTCTGAATTTTTCGATCGTCTGGCGATGCGAGAGGATGTAATCGATATCGTCGTGACCATTGAGCAAGCAGTGCTTACGAAACGGGTCGTAATTAAATTCAACTGTCGAGTTGTCGGGGAATCGCACTTCTTGTTTTTCAAGGTCAACAGCAAGGGTGTAGTTTTCTGTTTGTGCGTGACGAAGAATTTCATCCACGGTTGATTCGGGAAGCGTCACAAGCAACAAACCATTTTTGGCGCTGTTGTTGTAGAAAATGTCCGCGAAGGACTTGGCGACGATCACCCTTATTCCCGCGTCATATAAAGCCCAAACGGCATGTTCTCTTGACGACCCGCACCCAAAATTGCTGTCGGTGACGAGAATCTGCGCCCCGGCGTACTCCGGTTTATTAAACGGAAAGTTTGCATCCGCTTCACGCAGTCGCTTGAACAGATGTTGACCAAACCCTTCCCGGCTAATGCTGGTCAAATACTGCGCCGGAATAATCAAATCTGTATCCACATCCTTCATGGGCAGTGGTATCACTTTCGACGTTACTTTTTGGACTTTTTCCATTTTCCTTGTCCTGATTTTGCGTTGATTCGTTTGGCGGAGTTAAAGCGATATCGGTTTAGTTTTTCTGGGCTCTCTGAGTTGGAGCGATATCGGTTTAGTTTTGGGGAACTTTGCTAGGCGAAGTATTTTTCGGGTGAGGTTACGAAACCAGCCAGTGCGCTGGCTGCCACCGTTGCCGGCGACGCCAGGTGCGTAATGCTGCCTGGTCCCTGGCGACCGACGAAGTTTCTATTGGATGAGCTGATGCAGCGCTTGCCCTCCGGAACCTTGTCATCGTTCATCGCCAGGCACAACGAGCAACCCGGCATGCGGAATTGAGCACCGGCGGCAAGAAACACTTCGTGCAGCCCCTCTTTAATCGCCTGAGCGCGAACGGCTTCGGAACCGGGAACCACATATAGTGTCACGCGCGGATTGATCTGCTTGCCGCGCAGCACATCGGCGGCGACCCGCAAATCTTCGATGCGGCCGTTGGTGCAGGAGCCGACGAATGCCCAATCAACTTCTACGCCTTCCATTGGCTGGTTCTCCGAGAGGCGCGTATATTGGCGGGCACGCTGAGCCAGTGGACGCTGGGATTCCGGCATGCCGGCATCGGCTGGAACGCTTTCGTGTATGCCGACACCCTGTCCAGGATTGGTGCCCCAGGTGACCATCGGACGCAACGCATCCAGGTCGACCACAACTTCTTCGTCGTACGAGCATTCGGCGTCGGATGCGAAAGACTTCCAGTAAACCAGTTTGGCGTCGAAGTCTTCAACGCGTTTCTGCAAGTAATTGAAAGTAGTTTCGTCCGGAGAGATCAAACCGGCTCGGGCACCACATTCGATGCTCATGTTGCAGACAGTCATGCGCTCTTCCATGGTCATTTTGCGCACGGCGTCACCGGTGTACTCGATGACAAAGCCGGTGGCACCACCTACACCGATCTGCGCGATCAGTTTCAGGATGGCATCTTTAGCAAACACACCTTTGCGGAAACCGCCTTGGAATTGCACGCGCATCGTCTTCGGTTTCTGCTGCAAGAGGCAGCTGGTCGCCATAACGTGCGCCACTTCGGAAGTGCCGACGCCGAACGCCAGGCAACCGAACGCGCCGTGTGTCGATGTATGCGAATCGCCGCAGACGATGGTCATGCCGGGTTGAGTCAGACCCAGTTCCGGACCGGTGACGTGCACGATCCCCTGCTGTCCGCTGTCGAAATCGAGGATGCGAACGCCGTGGCGCCGGCAATTCTCGCGCAGCGCATTGACTTGATCGCGCGCCGCTTCATCGAAGATTTCCCAGCGGTTGTCGCGCGTCGGAATGCTGTGATCGATAGTGGCGACCAGTCGTTTCGGGTCAGCGATTTTCAGCCCGCGCGCTTCGATCTCTTGGAACGCTTGCGCCGAAGTCACCTCATGCAAAAGCATCAGGTCAATGGCGAAGACAGCGGGGTGCCCGTCCAGTTGTTCGACAACGTGGCTGTCCCAAATTTTCTGCACGATGTTGCGGGCGGTGGCAGATGACTTTGCATCTTTGCCTGAGTTCTTGTTTGCATCTTTTACAGCGGTACCGGTCGTCATGCCACCACCTCCTGGGCGCTTGTGTTGCTGATCATTGAATCGCATCCGATCACCGGATTGCATCCCATTCCCGGATCGCGTTTCTCGGCGTCGTTCGCCCGACTGCGCAGGATGAAGAGTTCCAGACTGTCCGCCAGCGCCTGATAGCTGGCATCGATGATATTCGGCGAGCAACCGACGGTCGCCCAGCGTTCATCGCCGTGCGCTGCTTCCACAAACACGCGCGTCGTGGCTTCAGTCAGATGACATTGCCGACGCGCACCTTCACCACCGCTTCGGCACTCATGCCGAGCGGTTCGCGATGCGAAACGACCACCATCATGTCCACCAGTTCGAACGGACGGCTGTAGTCGGGATCGGTACGGCGCACCATCAGTTCGACAGTGCCTTCGGCTCCCTCGAACTGATAACCCTTCTCTTCCATCTGCTTGATGTTGCGCAGCACGTCTTGCTCGCGACCGTTGGTGGAAACGCCGGCTTGCGAGGCGTGCATGCGGATGTTGCCGCGACCGGAAAGTTCCGACACGACAATTTGACGCGCGTTGCCCACCGATTCCGGATCAACGTGTTCGTAGCTGCTGGTGACTTTTTCGACGGCCGCCACATGCAACCCGGCTTTGTGGGCGAAGGCTGAAGCGCCCACATATGGTGCATGCGGATCCGGACTGAGATTGGCCACTTCGGCGACGGTGCGCGAGAGTTCCGTCAGTCCCGCCAAATTTTGTTGGGGGACGCAGTGGAAGCCCAGTTTCATTTGCAACGAAGGCACCAATGAAACCAGGTTGGCATTGCCGCAGCGCTCGCCGTATCCGTTGATGGTGCCCTGCACCTGGCGGGCGCCGGCTTGCACCGCAGCGATTGAATTGGCAACCGCGACTTCTGCGTCGTTGTGGCAGTGGATGCCGATGTTGGGAGTGACTTCCGCGACCATGCGCGACACGACATCATAAACGGTGCCCGGCAAAGTGCCGCCGTTGGTATCGCAGAGCACCACCCAGTCGGCACCGGCTTCCGCAGCGGTGCGCACACACTCCATTGTGTAGGCGGCGTTCTGTGCGTAGCCGTCGAAAAAGTGCTCGGCATCGAAGATCACTTCCAGCCCTTTGCTCTTGAGAAACGAAACGCTGTCTTTGATCAGGCGCAGATTCTCCTCGGCGGTTGTTTGCAGCACGTGTTCCACATGAAACAGCGATGACTTGCCGACGATGGTGACGACTTCGGTGCGGGCTTCTAAGATAGCTTGCAGGTTGGCATCGTCTTCCGGTCTGGAGCCGACGCGACAGGTGGAACCGAATGCGGCCACTTTCGAATTGCGCAGACCCAACTGGCGCACCCGCCGGAAGAACTCCATATCTTTGGGGTTGGAACCGGGCCAGCCGCCCTCTATATAACTGACGCCGAAGCTGTCCAACAAGCGCGCGATCTTGAGTTTATCCTCCAGTGAGAAACTCAGACCTTTGCGCTGCGAACCGTCGCGCAGCGTCGTGTCATACAGATGCACGGGCGAGTGCGGGCTCTGTTTGTGCATCGTTGTGACTGTAGACATGGGCGATTGTTGCCTCCATTTGGCTCAAGGTTACGCTTTTGACGTCGCAGAGTTTGCTCAGATGTTTGACCATTTGCTCGATAGATCTGGTGCCTTCGACGATAATTCGAGCTTTGATAGATGTGTGATCCGGCGACCGGCCGGCGGACATATTGCAGAGGGTAAAACTGCGCTGGCGCAGCCGCCCGAGCACTCGCTCCAGCGCGCCTTCGGTATTAGCGATCGTGAAGTCGAGAACGAATCTCATGCCGTGGCCTCCATCATTTGTGAATTGCTCTTGCCTGGCGGCACCAGCGGCCAGACGTTTTCTTTAGAGTCTATTTGTGCGTGCACGAAGAGCGGTCCTTCGGTGTTCAGGACGGCATCGACCGCGGCGCTGACCTGCTCGCGCTTGTCGATGTACATTGCCGGTATGCCGCATGCTTGCGCCAGACCGCAGAAATTCGGGTTATCGGATAGGTCGACTTCGCTGTAGCGTTCGGCGAAGAAAAGTTCTTGCCACTGCCGCACCATGCCCAACACTTTATTGTCGAAAAGAACGATCTTCACGGGCAAGTTGTAGCGCTTGATGGTCGCCAGTTCCTGTATGTTCATCATGATCGAACCATCGCCGGTGACACAAACGACACGGCTGTCGGGAAACGCAAACTGCGCACCGACGGCTGCCGGTATGCCGAAGCCCATGGTGCCCAGACCGCCTGAGGTCAAATGCTGATGCGGGCGATTGAAACCGAAGTGCTGAGCCACCCACATCTGGTGCTGACCGACATCGCAGCTGACATAAGTATTAGCGTCGGCGCGATCGGACAGTTCCTTCAGAAACGCCGGCGCGAAGATACCTTCGCCCGGCGCGTCGTATTTCCATGCGTAGGTTTCTTTATTTTGTTGACAATGCTCTTTCCATTCTTCGATGACAGCCGGTGTCACCAGCAAGTTGGACAGCGCATGCTTGATGTCGCCGGCAATCGGGCACTGGACGGTGCGCAATTTGCCGATCTCGGCGGCGTCGATGTCCATGTGGATAACGGCGGCGTGGGGAGCGAACTCGCGCAGTTTTCCGGTAACACGATCATCGAAGCGAGCGCCGATGGCGATCAACAAGTCACATTCTTGTACGGCATAATTGGCGGTCTTGGTTCCGTGCATGCCCAGCATGCCCAGAAACTGCGGATGACTGGCCGGGATTGCACCCAGTCCCTGCAAGGTGGTGACAACCGGTATGCCGGTGGTCTCAACAAATTGCTGGAACTCGCGCATAACGTTCGCGATTCTGATGCCGCCGCCGGCGTAGATCAAAGGCTTGCGGCTGGCGCGCATCATCTGGCGAGCGCGCTCCAGAGTTTTCTCGGAAGCCTTGTCTTGCTCTTCAAATTCCGCTGTCGGGAAATCGGTTTCGGAGTCGCTGTCGGGATCGATTTCCACTTCGCAGGTGGTCATGTCCTTCGGCAAATCGATCAGGACAGGACCCGGGCGACCGGACTGCGCGACGGTGAAAGCCTCGGCGACAATCGCCGGCAATTCGGATGCCTTGCGAACAATGTAGCTGTGTTTGACGACCGGCATGGTGATGCCGTAGATGTCGACTTCCTGGAACGCATCGGTTCCCATCATCGCGGTCGGCACTTGTCCAGTGACGGCGACCATCGGAACTGAATCCAGAAACGCATTGGCGATACCGGTGACTAAATTGGTGGCACCGGGACCGGAGGTGGCGAAACAGACACCGACTTTGCCGCTGGCGCGGGCATAGCCGTCGGCTGCCAGAGCTGCTGCTTGCTCGTGACGCACCAGAACGTGTTTCAGTTTCGAACCGATCAATGCATCGTATACAGGCATGATGGCACCGCCGGGGTAACCGAACACGGTGTCCACCCCTTGTTTCTCCAGTGCTTTGATCAGAACTTCAGCGCCCTTCATGTTTCCTGCCTGCTGTACTTGTTGCTTGCGTTGTCTGCGTTGCTTGCGTTGTCTGCGTTGCTTGCGTTGTCTGCGTTACTTTGGTGCGGGTTCTCCGGGAAGCCGGCAGGAGGATTGAGATGCCGGCGTTCCCAGAGATGTCTTCAGAACTACGTCTTGCTGCCTACAGGCTGACGTGTTTCTTGTTCTTGTTGTTGTTTGTCGCACTGTTGTTGAGCGCCTTGCTGTTGCTTGGCTTGCTGGCACTGAGCACCAGTGTTGAGCCATGCCATGTTGGCGCGCAGTTTCTTGCCGACTTCTTCGACCGGGTGTTCGAGGTCTTTCTTGAGCAACGCATCGTAGTTTTTGCGACCGCTCTTGTACTCTTCGACCCACTCTTTGGCGAACTGGCCGCTTTGAATTTCTTCGAGCACCTTTTTCATTTCGCCGCGCGTGCGTTCATCGACAATCCGCGGTCCGCGGGTGAGGTCACCGTATTTGGCTGTCTCCGACACGAACTCGTGCATCTTGGCGAAACCGCCTTCGTAAATTAGGTCGACGATCAGCTTCACTTCATGCAAACACTCGAAGTATGCAACTTCCGGCTGATAGCCGGCGGCAACGAGAGTTTCCCAACCAGCGGCAATCAGCTCGGTGACGCCACCGCAAAGAACGGCTTGTTCGCCGAAGAGATCGGTTTCGGTTTCTTCCGCAAAGGTTGTCTCGATGACCGCGGCGCGTGCGCCACCAACGCCGTGCGCGTAGCCGTACGCAACTTTCCAGGCGTTGCCGGTGGCATCTTGATGGACAGCGGCCACGCAAGGCACGCCACGTCCTTCTTCATACTGGCGACGCACCAGGGCGCCCGGTCCTTTGGGGGCGACCAGAGCTACGTCTACGTTTTCGGGCGGCGTTACTTGTTTGTAGTGGACGTTGAATCCGTGAGCAAACATTACGGTGCTGCCCGGCTTCAGGTTTGGTGCCACCGACTCGGCGTACACAGTCGGTTGATGCATGTCGGGCACCAGGAGCGCCACCACATCACTTTGTTTCACAGCTTCGGCGACCGTGAACGGCTTGAAGCCGTCGGCTTCCGCTTTCGCCCACGTCGGTCCGCCTGGACGCAATCCGACAACGACCTGATAACCACTGTCACGCAGGTTGAGAGCGTGGGCGCGCCCCTGACTGCCGTAGCCGACCACGGCCACTTTGCGGGTTTTGAAATAATCGGCGGCTGCGTCGTACTCTTTCTGGCGCTGTCTGCTCACGATGTTTCTCCTCTGCGTGCTTGAGTTGCTTTTGCTGTATTGCTTGTGCTGTATTGCTTGTGCTGCTGCGTCACTTCTTGGACAGGGCGGGTTGCGGGTTGGATGCCGGTTTCGCTCGCGACGGCTTAGACCCGGGCGGGAACGTCACTGCTCCTTCAGAAGCCGATGACACCAGATATGCGTACTTGGCGAACACACCGCTCTGGTAGGCGGGGTCAACCGAACGTACCGGCGCGCTGCGACCTTTTAGGTCGGCTTCGACGTTCAACGTCCGTTTCTCGACATCGATGGTGATCTTGTCGCCATCTTTGACCAAAGCAATCGGTCCGCCTTTGGCGGCTTCCGGTGCGACGTGCCCGACCACCAGTCCGTGGCTGGCGCCGGAGAAGCGACCATCGGTGATCAGGGCGACCGAGGAACCCAATCCGGCTCCCACCAATGCGCCTGTGACTTGCAGCATCTCCGGCATGCCGGGTCCGCCTTGCGGTCCCACCCATCTGATGATTACTGCATCACCAGCTTGAATGGTGCCGTCTTGTATCGCGGCGAAGGCGGCGGCTTCGGTGTCGAACACGCGCGCTTTGCCTTCGAAACCTTTAGTGGACTCGTGTCCTGACAGTTTGATCACGCAGCCTTCCGGAGCCAGGCTGCCGCGCAATATCGCCAGTCCGCCCGTGGGCTTGAACGGCTTGCCTTCGGGCGCTACGACTTTTTGCCCTTGAGTTTCTTTGTGCTGTGCGGCTTCTTGGAAGAGGGTCTTGCCGGAGACGGTCGGCGTGTCGTGCAGGAGTCCTGCTTTTTCCAGTCGGCTCGCAACCAGCGCCATGCCACCAGCGCGTTCCAGATCTGCCGCAACATAAAGCCCCCCTGGCTTGAGTGTGACGTAAACAGGTGTACGGCGGCTCAACCGATCGAAGTCATCGATCGTCAATTCGACGCCGGCTTCGCGGGCAATCGCTAAAAGATGCAACACCGCGTTGGTTGAACCACCGGTGGTGGCAACCGAAGCGACGGCATTTTCCAGTGACTGCCGAGTGATGATATCGGCTGGCCGAACATTGTCGGCGAGCAGCTTCATCACTTGCTGACCGCAGTAAAAAGCCACCTCGGCTTTGCGTGCATCGGTGGCTGGAATATCATTGGCGCCCATGGGCGACATGCCCAGGAAGGTCATGGCGGTGGACATAGTGTTGGCTGTAAACTGTCCACCGCAAGCTCCCGCGCCGGGACAGGCGCGGTTTTCCAGGTCATTCAATTCCTCTTCTGTCATTTTGCCGGCCATGCAGGCGCCGACGGCTTCGAACACGTCTTGAACGGTGACGTCGCGTCCCTGGAACTGACCAGGTTGTATGCTGCCGCCGTACAACATCAAGGACGGCAGATTCAAACGCGTCAGCGCCATCACCGTCCCCGGTATCGTCTTGTCGCAGCCGCTCAATGCCACCACTGCATCGAAGAGGTGACCGCGGGTCGCCAGTTCAATTGAGTCGGCAATGATCTCGCGAGAAACCAGCGATGCCTTCATGGCTTCGGTGCCCATGGAGATGCCGTCGGAAACGACGACGGTGTTGAACTCCAGCGGCGTGCCGCCGGCGGAGCGGATGCCCTCTTTGACTTTCTCGGCCAATCCGCGCAAATGGAAGTTGCAGGGACCTGCTTCCGTCCAGGTGTTGGCGACGGCGACCAGCGGTTTCGCCAGGTCTTCATCGGTCAACCCGGTCGCCTTGAGCATGGCTCTGGCTGGAGCGCGAGATGTGCCGGATTTAATTTTGTCGCTGTTCATTTGGAGAGGGTTCGCTGTCTTGCTGCTTGCGCTGCGTGGTGAAAACGAAAGCCCCGCACCTTATTGGAGGTGCGGGGCTTATGTGATGCTTGTTAGGTATTACCTACACAAGGAGCCCGCACCTCGGAGACGCAATAAGTACCAGAATTACAATAATTCCGGCAAAAGCGTTGAGGATAAGGAGACCTTGGTTGGCTTGCATCTTAGTTATGTGAGCTGGGAAGGGGGGCGCTAGGCGCCCTTAACTCCTTCTAGCATACGTGTCCATTCTGAGGTGTCAATTACTTGTGTCGAGTCTTTTCGTTTTCCGTTCACATTGTTTACGCAGTAGCGACTTCTGACGTACGACTTATTAAGCGCCGCGACGAGAGATTTCATTGCTGACACTTCTATGTCTTGATCTGATGCAGTACCTTCGCAACGCACACCATTGTGGTCGACGATCTCGATCGTCGAGGTAGAAACGGCGCTCACGCCGCTCGTTTCGGCGCGGCTGAAATGCGTAACAATGTCGAAACCGCCGAAGTAATCTTCCAATGCAATCTTGAGTGCAGCAATCGCTGAATCTTTGCCCGGCTGTTCGTGATTGATGATGATCTCTTTGCCGTGAAACGTGCCGTACATAATCACGTGCGCGCGCCCGTCGTTCTTGGCGTAGTCGACACGGTCGACGGTCATCGGACTGCGATAGTCGAAGTAAGCATTCATCAACTCGCTGTCAGTGATGCCTTTACGACGCTGGCTGAACTTGTCTTTGACATACTGCGCGATCACCGCTTTCTCTTTGTCGTCGCAGTGGTAGCCCGCGGCTTCGATAATGGCTTTGGCGTGGTTGCCGCCGGACAATGGTCCGAAGATGAACGTCACCGGCTTGCCAATGACGCGCGGATCAAACGGCTGGTACGCAGTCGGATTCTTCAAGATAGCATTGGTGTGACCGCCACTGGAGTGGCAGGCGGCGTTGTTGCCGGTGACAGGCCAGTGCGGTTGACGCGGCAACATGTGGTCGTGTACGAAATCGGAGACTTCCTGCAATCTGGTGGCGTCGCAGCGCGTGTGGAACGGACCTTGCGGTGCGGTTCCACCGAATTGCGCGATCAGCATGATGCACTGCTCGAGCGACGCATTGCCGGCGCGTTCGCCGATGCCGTTGATGCAGCCTTCAATTTGGCGCGCCGGACCTTCGAAGACGCCGTTTATGCTGTTTTGGACGGCCAGTCCGAAGTCGTTGTGGCAATGTACGGACCAGATAACGTTATTGTTCGGGAACTCGCGGTCGATAATGTCTGCGTGGCGCGACATGTGTTTGACGAAATATTGTTCGCCTTCCATAACGGAGGCACCGCCAATGGTATCCGGGCAATTGATCACGGAGGCGCCCGCATCGACGGCAGCGCGAATCAGTTCGGTGACGAAGTCGAAATTGGCGCCCATACGCGAGTAGCCTTCCGGGCTGAACTGCGCTTCGCAGCCGGCGTCGACAGCCATTTTGATCAAGTCGTAGACGCTGCGCACGATCGCTTCGCGATCGGCGGCTTTGTCGCCTAATGACGCAGCCATCAATGACGGATCGACCGGCACATATGTGTGCACCCTCGCCTTGCCTCGGGGAATGGCGGCGCGCACCGATTCGATGGTACGCTCCACTTGCTCGGGTCGCAGCTGACACAACGCCGCGATCACCGGGCTATGCTCGCGCGTGGTGATTTCTTCAGCGATCGCTTTGACGATCTCGAAGTCCATAACGCTCGCCGACGGGAACCCCGCCTCCAGAACATCGACTCTCAAGTCTGCCGCGAGCCTGGCATAAGCAATATTGTTCTCGAAGCTCATTCCGGCGCCCGGGCACTGCTGCCCATCGCGCAATGTGGTATCGAAAATTCTGACTTGACCGTCTCGCATTATTGGATGTCCTTATCTCAGTTTTGGGATTTGTGGATAACAACTAAAAAGGGCTCTGTTCTATAAACAGAGCCCCAAGGAGGATTGCTAAATGACTCTGTTTCTAATTCTCCAGGCTAAGCAGAAGCGCCCCGCCGTTAAGCAGGAGGCTAAGCGCGCCGAGGAGAAGTTGAAACTGTGTCATTGATTGCATGCCACCGTTTTAGTCGACGTTCAACCGATCTGTCAACAGAAATTTTTCGCCGTGTAAACATTCGCCCCGACCAGACATTCGGGGCGGCACCATATATGGTGTCATCTCGCATCGCGATATGACGGATCTCATCCGCATCACGGCATCTGCCACCGCACCTGCCATTCCCGCATCGGACTTCGCATCCCCCATCGCACCTGCCGTCGCATCCCCCATCGCATCCCCCGTCGCATCCCCCATCGCATCCCCCATCGCTCCATGTTTCCGCCAGCATCAAACACTCCAGCACTGAGACCATCAATAGTTCGCGGCTAAGCCCACGTGCGAGCGCGCGACTTAGTCGTCGCGGTCGGGTATAAGATCTACGTACAATCCAGTTCACCCTAAGGAATCCGCTGTGGGACAACGTGATATCGAAAAAGAATCACCAGCAGCGAAGGTCGTGCAGCAAGCCACGGACGGCAAGGACATCTCCGAGGCATACAACGCACTACCGCCAGAGGACAAGCGTGCGGTATTTGCCGCATTACGCAACGGGCAAAAATCCGACCAGCCCGGGTTGAATAGCCTCGTGGTCACGGGCCTGGATATTGATGGCGACGGCAAGGAAGACGTTTTAGCAGACGTGTACAACAGCAAAACAGGGGCGGACCTCTATAACCGCCCCGGTGAAGCTGGCAACAGTCCCGAAGCGCGGGCGGCGAGGGAGCGCGCGCTTATGTCCCGCGCCACTCAGATGGACGTAACCAACCCGTCCGGGCTGGACAATGCAACGGTCTCCAGCGCTCGGGAATACTGGGAAAAGGCGAATCAAAACGCAGACTCAGCCACTAAAGCGGTTCTTTCGGCAATCGCGCATGACGTATTAATGCCGATGGCCGCAATGGACTATTTGGCAAACGTAGATCCGAAGCTGGTCGCCGAAGGACGTAAGCAGGCAAAATTTTCCGAGTCCGGACAACTACAGATTCAAGGCGGCGTTCTGCGCCCAGATAGCCCCCAGGAAGTGGAAAAGTTTCGCACCTGGCTCGATTCCAAAATCCCGCGCGATGGACAGGAGTCTACCGACGATAAGCGGACAGCACTGATACTGAAACTGGCACTGGCGGATGCCAGCCTGGAAACCGCCAACCCCCATGAGCAGTGCTCAAGGGCTTACTCAACTCTCTTGCAGATGCGGGTTGCCATGAACAGCTTCGCTCCCGGCAAGAACAATGGCAATGCCTCCGACATCGCCAACGCCGAACATTTTCTGGAAACGTCGTTTCGGGTCTCTGCACCCATAACAGAAAGCAACGATGGCGATGCAGGCATCGGACACGGTCCGCTTTCTGCCCCCGCCTGGGCCGTCATCGCTCCCACCTACGGGGTGCTCAAGAAGCTCGGTTTCTTCGAGGGCTCAAAAGCCGGCACCCAGCAAACAGGCTGGGAACTTGCCGGCATCGGTCACGGATTGCGCGTTTACGCCCGCACAAATCGGTAGCCCTCGTACAGGAGAGCTAAAGCGATATCGCTTTAGCTTCTCCGAACTGGAGCGATATCGCTTTAGCTTCTCCGAACTGGAGCGATATCGCTTTAGCTTTGAGGGAGGGGGCTGGAGCTTGACAGCTAGCGGACGATACGGCTTTCGTAGAGGGCGGCTTCTTGCGGTTTTTTGTCGCGGCGATAGGCATCCTGGATGGCATCGACAGATGCGCGCAGCATCTTGGAGTACTTGCGGTCGCCTTGCGCCAAAATCGACTCGCGTAACACCATTTCCGCATCGGAGTAATTTCCGGCGTTAGTGTACATCTTGCCCAGTTCCAGGGAGCTACTCCAGAACATGGGGTCTACGTTGTAGCCGCGCTGGACATCCCATGCGGCACGGAGATTCGTGATGGCTTCTTTTTGTAATTTGGGATCATTGCGCTGAATCATAGCAATGTGAAACTTTGCCACAGCCATTTCCTCCTCTTCCTTGAGGGCGGTGGCAATCTCCAGAGCCTCTTGAGCCGAGGCCAGCGAATCTTTGGTCTGATTCATTTCGCGTTGACAGCCCGCTTGCAGGTTGAGGAGCATGACTCGGTAGTGGCGATCTGTGATTTGCGGGTCCTGCAGATACTTCTGAATTAGGGGCATCGCTTGCGTGTATTTTTCTTCGCGGACGTAGTGCTGAATCAAATTGGTGGCGGCGGTCAACGCTTCGGCGCTGTTGGCACCATATTTGGTGCAGCTTTTTTCGTAGAGAAGAGCGTGCTGCTTCTCGCGCTCTTCAAACGTAATCCGTTTCTCGCCGGGCTTGGGCTCGCTGCTCTGCAGTTGTTCCACCATGGCGCCCGCGGTGGTGCGACGCAGTTTCTCTGCCTCCGCAGTCTGTCCAGTGGCAGCCAGAACGCGTGCCAGCGCTTCTGTCGCTTCATCCCAAACGCGCGTTCCAGCAGAAGAGCGCCAGGACAATTTGCGCGCCTTGGTGAACAGTTCCCTTGCTTGCGGCAGCTCTCCTTGTTTCTCCAGAATGTAGCCGTATCCAAGGTACGCTACCGCCATCGGCTTGCCGACGCGCAGAAGAGCTTCTTCGGACTTGACGGTACCGCTCCATCTCTCGTATGAGCTGATGCCTTCTTCGAAGAGTTTGGCGGCTTCTTCCTCTTTGCCTTGTTTTCTCAAAACTTCGGCGAGGGAAACCACGGTTGTGGTCCGCCGTGGGTCGCTTTTCTGGAAGTGGTCGGCCAGGTCGATCGCCTGCTCATACTTCGCTTGCGCTACATCGAGTTTCTGGCGGCGTTCGGCCGAGACGGCCTCAGCGGTGTATTGCTCCCAGAGGTCGTTGCGTTTCTGGCTCTCTACGCCCGCAAACGAACACCCCGACGCGCTTAGGGTCAGGGTGCCAGCGATAATGATTAGTAGGAAACGCATGAACGACGTCCGAGCGGCGCGGCTCTATAGCTCAATTCTACCGGACGGGTCCGCCATGGGCGAATCCGTCTTAGATTACGACGTGCTTGGTTCTCTGTGGTCGGCGTTTCCTAGCGGCGTGGCTTGCTCACCTGTTGGTCGCCGAGCAGGGGCGACAACACCATGCGATTGCCTTGCACAGAAACGAACTGCGCGAGCACTTCCTCGCCCTCACGAAATTTCATCGGGGTGACCAGATACCCCGGTTGATTGCTCGTGGTTTTGACCGCGTATCCACCCACAGTCGCTGCTTCGATGCGGCAGACGACGTTCTGTCCGGCTTTGAGGCCGGAACCTTTGTTCCAATGATTCAGCGTCATGTCTTGGGATTCCTAAAAAAAGACCAGCGGCAACCCAGCTTGCCACTTGTCTTATACCCAAAATCGCCTCGCTTCAACCGCCAAGACCCGCATGTAAAGCTAAACTTTGGCGATTAGCTTACTCATCCGTAGTCTCACGTTTTGCATCCGATTGTTGATTGCGCGAAGTCTCCGATGATTTTGCCTGAAATCCGAATTCTTTGAACCGCAGTTGGCTTTTCACTTCGCTGACGCCCAGGACATCACGCGCGATCTCCTCCGCAAGCCGTTTCTCATATTTGTTTGCCGCATAACCGCGCAACGAAACAATGCCATCCAGCACGCCAATCTCCATGTCACCGGCATCCAGATCCGGATGGTGCGTGAGCCGCTTGTAGAGCTCGTCCTCGATAGATTGATCCGAGCGTACGTAGTCCTTCGGACCGCGCCCCGCAAACTGCCCCGGCGTCCAGTTGGCCGGCATGACGCCTTCGTCGGCTTCGTCGTCGTAGGGTTCGAGGACGCGTCCGTTTCGAGAAACCCAGCCGCGCTTGCGCCCGTAGGCAATCCATCGCTGGAAGTCGCCGCCCTCAATGTCGTCTATCATGCCGAGATCCGCTCCCACAGCTAGTTACGAGTACAAGTTACTGGATGGTAACTGCTTTGAATGTGACTGATCGACAGTCTACGAGCGGAATTGTTACGACTTTGGAACCTTAGTGGCGGTAATCACCAATAAAGCCAGCCTGGTCAAAGCAGATGCCCCTAATATATGAATGTCGTTAGCGAGCAAAGAGGAACTTATGAGAAACCTGCTTTCCCTTTTGACCATAGCCGCCCTCTCGTGCGCGGCAGCCTACGCAAACTGCGGCGATGAAGACTGCGGCAAAGGCGACTGCAGCAAATCCAAAGCCGGCTGCAACAAGAAATCGAAGAAAACCAGCAAGAAAGCTGCTGAATCGGCGAAAAAAGCAGATGCCAGCGCCGCCGATGCGTCCGCTACTGAAAAGCCCGCAGAAACGCCTGCTGCGCAATAAGCCAGCTTTAGTTGTTCAATTTTCGCTGTAGCAGGGAATCGCGATTCTCTTGCAGCCAGCGTATGTTGGCAAAACTTGTGCCCCCGAGAATGCCTGTAATCGGCAGATTCGGGGTCATTTTTTCCATGGTCATTTTGAGCCCGACGGGCAGGTCAGTGGGGACGACTTCCTGACCGCCGCCCGGCAGAAATGGAGCCTGTCCGAACTTGAGCGGAGCACTCACCGGTTTGCTCATGTCCAGAATCAATCCGTTGGTCTGCACGGCTCCGGCCGGAGCCGCGAAGGTGATGTCGGTGCCCGTGAGGCGGAATCCAGGTACGGTGCCCTCTCCGGCAAGGTTTCTAAACGGATTGGCGACGACGCCAAAGACACCGTCAGCAGGTTTTGCCAGCGAATGGTTGGCTGAAAACGGGTCGGGGGTCCCATCCGGTCTTTGTGAACGCAGCTGCACTGCTGCGCTCATGAAGTCGGGGCTGAACTCGCCGGGTCCATTGTTGCCTGCGGCGTGGACGACGGTGATTCCTTTATCTTGAAGCCGCTGAATCGCCGCATTGGTGTCAACGATGCGAGAGGCAATCTTGCGTTCTTCGGGCGTGCTGGCGGGATTGTTGACGATCGCTTGCATGCCCTGGAGAATTCTGTCTTTGTTGGCTGCCAAATTCTCGGGAGTAACGTTGAGATCCGGCATCCCGCCTTTAGTTTGCAACATGGAAGAAACTTTGGTGAACGACAGGTCGGGGTTGTTTCCCAAACTGATGTTGATGACATCGCCCTTTCCGAGCGGCAGTTCGCCGCTGTTGATCTTTTGCTCGATGCCCATGAGCGGCATGGCGAAATTGGCTCCGGTACCGTCCCACGGCGCCGTCGTGTTGTCCTGAACGCGAACGACGTTGAATCCGTTCTGCCGAGCCGCCTGGGCGGTCGGTTCGCCGTGCGGCAATCCGTTGCCCTGCGAATCCAGAGGTTCGGTGTTGCGAATGGTGTTTCTGAAATCGTCGAGAACCACCACAGTCGGCTTGGACGGGTCGAGGTTCTGGGCGCTGTCCAACATGGTGATCGATTTGCGGGGGTCGATGCTGGCAGGGCGCTCAGGCGGCAGCGGAACGCCGCGATCGCCCTTTTTCGATTTGAGGGCGCGGGTCAGGTCATCACCAAAACTGTCGGCTCCAGTAAACGCGTTATCGAACACCAGGTCGTTGCCGCCTTGGCTGTTCGGCTGCAGGACGCTGTCTCTCTGGTTGAAGGTGCCGCTGCCCTGATTACCGCTGCTCTGATTGCCGACGACGCTATCGAACTGCGCCAGCAATTGTGGTGAGTCAAAGTTAGGCTGTTGAACCGCATCCCTGACGGGCGGTCTAACTGGGGCATCGCTGCCCGCGATTTCATCGGCCATGCAATAGTAAGGTGAGCGAGGTGGGGGTCTGCCGTGATACTAGCAAAACGGGCGTGCAGTCCTCGTGAAAGCCGGCAGGACGGCAAGATCCCCTCGGAGGAGCGCTCACTTACTTTGGCCGTCCGGATCCCCGGAGAAACGCTCCCTAGGCGGTGCGAGCGATTTCGGCGTCGGCGCAAATTAGAGTTCCCGGGTGTCCGGGATTGAACGTGTTGCGCACGCGAATCTGGACACCGTGCTGCTTAGCCAGCGTCACGGAGCGATCATGAATTACCTGCGCGCCCGCGCGGGCCATTTCGAAGCAGTGGTCGTAGCCTATCTCGGGAATCAAGACGGCGCCGGCAACTTTGTTGGGGTCGGCGGTAAAAACTCCGTCGACATCGGTAAAGATGTGGCAGACGCCCGCGCCGACCGCGGCGGCCAGCGCCACGGCGGACGTGTCCGACCCGCCGCGCCCCAGGGTCGTGATGTCACCGTCGACGGTGCTGCCCTGGAATCCGGCGACGACGATCACGTCATTGTCTTGCAGTTCTTCCAGGATGTGCGGAGCATCGACGGTGAGGATGCGGGCACAGCCGTGTTCGGCTTCAGTGAGCACACCAATCTGCTGACCGGTAAATGATTTGGCGCGCACGCCGCAGGACTTGAGAATCATGGTCAAAAGCGCGATCGAGACTTGCTCTCCGGTGGACAACAGAACATCCAGCTCGCGCTTATCCGGCTGCTCCGCACAGCGCAGCGCCAACTGATACAGATGATCCGTGGTATCACCCATCGCCGACACGACGACGATGGTTTTCTGTTGCTTCGAGAACGATTGCACGATCTGGGCAACGTTCTGCATTCTGCCGATGCCGCGCACCGACGTGCCTCCAAATTTGAGCACGGCGATGCTTTGAATATTGGTCTGATTGTTTACCCGCAGGTTAACAGCGCACATATTTCCTCCAATCAAGGTATTGCTTAATCTCGTGTCGATCCAAATCTATTTGGCGGGCGATGCCGCCAGTTCTCTTTGTTGTTCTTGTTGTTCTTGCTGCTTTTGCTGCCGCTCCTTGCCGCCGGAGACAGTGCCGGCAGCCACAGCCGGTAGGGCTTGCGCCAGGTCAGCGATCAAGTCACGCGCGTCTTCGATGCCGCAGGACAATCTGATCAAACCATCGGTGATACCACACTGTTCCTGCACGTCTTTCGGTATCGGCTTGTGCGTCATCGTGGAGGGATGACAAATCAACGACTTGACGCCACCGAGGGATTCGGCGAGCTGGAACAAACGAGTCGACCGCACCAGATGCTTAGCATTGTCCAGTCCGCCTTTGACGACAAAAGAAACCATGCCGCCGAAACCAGTCATCTGGCGCTTGGCCAGTTCGTATTGCGGGAACGAGGGGAGTCCCGGGTAGAAAACCTGTTCTACTGCCGGATGTTGTTCGAGAAAGTTGGCGACTTCCGTGGCGTTGCGCTCGTGTTCTCTCATGCGCAGGGAGAGGGTCTTCACGCCGCGCAAAGTCAGGTAGCAGTCGAATGGACCGGGAACGCAACCGGATGCATTCGTGTAAAACTGCAATTGCTCGTAGAGATCCTCGCGATCCGTGATCACGGCACCGCCGATGACATCGGCGTGTCCGCTCAGATATTTGGTTGTACTGTGAACTATGACGTCGGCGCCGAACTCCAGTGGACGCTGGAAATATGGTGTCGCAAAAGTGTTATCGACGCAGTAGATCAAATTGTGGCGCTTGGCGATTTTGCCGATTTCGCGCAAATCCGCAAGCCGGAGCAGGGGATTCGTCGGCGTCTCCAACCAGATCAACTTGGTCTGGCTACACACCGCGTTTTCAATCTGTTGAACATCGCGGGCGTTTACATACGAAAAACTGAGATTGTAGCGTTTGAGGACCTTTTCGAAGAGGCGGTAGACGCCGCCATATACGTCTTCGCCGACAACCACGTGATCGCCTGCATTGAGCAGGCTGGCAACCACTGTCACAGCCGCTAAGCCGGAGGCGGTGGCGATGCCGTAGCGAGCGCCTTCGAGCGAAGCCAGGCATTCTTCAAGCGCAGTACGCGTCGGATTGTGCGTACGGGCATATTGGTACCCTTTGTTGACGCCCAGCTCATCGAGCGCGAATGTCGAAGTCTGGTATATCGGAGTAGTGAGGGCGCCGGTGGCGGGGTCTGGTTCCTGCCCGTGATGTACGGCTCTGGTGGCGAATGCCAGGGTCGAGGTGAACTCGCGTTGCGCTTTGGTCTTCTCGCAGCCGTTGTGAGTGGGATGTACGGTCATGGTGATGTTTCTCCTTTCAATAATTGCCAAAAGAAAACTCCCCTTCTCTGCCGCGAGAAGGGGAGTTAATTGCACTTTCTAAGCTTGCTGAGTTAATCGAGCCAGACGATGTGCAAACACCCTACTTCCCCGGCGGGGTAGTAGCGCATGTTCATGCTCATCATCATAGTTGTGGCGCGATTCGACATGTGCCCCATGATAGCGGCAAAAATTGCGCTGTCAATCCTTGCGCCGCGCTCTGTAAAGTTGCGCCACGCGAGCCTCTATAGAACTAGATTACATAGATCAATATGTGAACGCGCGCCAGCGTTCTTCTGAGATCCGATTCAGAATCTGATCTGCCGATGCGCTTGTGCCGGGCAATTCAAACCAGCTTGATCAGCGGTGGCGAAACATAATTCCGGATGTCGTCCTTTGATATCGCATCCGCTGCGACGCACATCGCAAGGAAAGCTCCCTGCGGCCACCGCACCAGATCTGCCAGATGGGAAAACACACAGACATACTGTTGCAAATACTTTCTGCTCACCCCTTGAAACACATCGATGATGAACGCAGCGACTTGTTGAACTTTCTCGCTCAAGACATCCGACGAGGTTCCGCGGACGGCATCCGCAGCGCGGACCGAACCGGTATCAGCGCCGTCGACGTCACGTTCCCCGGTTCGATTTGCCAACACGAAGCGCTCTCCCGGAAGTCTCAACGCAAGTCCATTCAACTCAAGCATCACCAAACTCGACGTCAACTCTCCGAATTCCAAACCAGTCTGCTCTCGCAGCAAGTCAATGAAGATCGGCTGCTCACCCAAATGTTGAAGCACTTGGTGCTCGACCTCGTCGAGGTGCGCTCCGTCAACGCCCGCATCTCGAGTAGTTGCCTCCCCCTGAGCGGTCCCCTCATCTCGAGTAGTTGCCTCCCTTTGAGCGGTCACCTCATCTCGAGTGGTTGCCTCCCCTTGAGCGGTCCCCTCATCCCGAGTAGTCGCTTCTCTCCAATCAACATTGTGTTCCTCAGAAGCAGGACTCTGGCGGGCCTCCGTTTCTCGGCTGCGTCGAGTGACGACTTTCATCCACCTGGATGAAGGGACTTCATCCCCAGCGTCAGTTTCGGAAACCGAATTCGTGAGCACCATCGCGAGCTTCAGAAACATCGTCCATGCAGTCGAATAGGCGACTCCCGTAACCTTAGAGAATCTGCTCGGATTAACCTCAATTCGATGGTCAATCAGCCAAACGGCAAACAGCCATTCGCGCACGAGCCTGATGTTCTCAAAGAACGTGCCCGAAGTCAGGTGCATCTTCTCATTGCATTCGGAGCATTGAACGGTTCGATCATTCACGCGAATCCAATTGCTGTTAGGACATCCCTTTCTGCAAGTGCGATTGGAGCTCGATGTCGCGCAAAGCGCATCTACACAATCAGCATCGGTCGGAAACTCAGCATTGAATTGTTCCATTTCATGGAACAGCGGATCTGTGTCATTTTCAGAGGGTCGTCGATCTGGGTTCTTAGCTTGATTTTTCATGGCAGAAACCTCCATTACGATCAACGTCGCTCGCACCCAAAAAGTTCAATTCGCCAGATAAAACTGACAACCCCCCCTCTCAAGCTGAACTGAAGCGATATCGCTTTAGCTTCTCTGAGCTGAGGCGATATCGCTTTAGTTTTGGTGAGTTGGAGCGATATCGCTTCAACCTGGATGAGCTGGAGCGATATCGCTTTAGTTTGGGTGGAGGGTCAGGGAGCCTCGGCTAGTCCCCACCGCTTGAGGACCGCGTAAGCGGCTGGTAGTGAAGCGCCGAATGACAGGATGCCGTCTTCGTGCCCGGCCATAACAAGGATGCATTGGTGTGACAGGTCGGCTTGGCGGGCAAGCCGTTGCACCTCCGCCGCCATCTCGGGAGTTCCATAGGGGACATGCGGGGCGGTCGTCGGAACCCTTCCTAAAAGGCGCTGCCAGTGGGTGTTGCTGTGTACATGGATCACCGCACTGCTCTGCGGAAACGTTTCATATATGATTGCGTGCGTCATGGATTCAGATGAAGCCTTCATCGGTCCGAAACAGCTGATAGAGTTTCTTTGCAGATCGAATGAGGTGACGAGGGCGAAGTGCTGTTCGTCCGCGCTAGAGATATGTCCCGTTTGGCTAGCTGAAATCAAGAACTGCGGCTGGCTTTGGGGTGGCTGGACCTGGGGTGTCCGAGAATCAGCCACTCGGACGCTGATGTTTCCGAAACCGATGCCATCCGGATAGACTCCGATCAACCCGTCGCGATAGAGCTGGTTACGAAAGTCGAAGAGATCGGACGATTTCGCGTACTCGGGCAACGGGCCTGGTGTCCAAGCACATTCGAACTTGATTACGCCTTCGTCTCTCATCAGCAGTCAGTTGCGTTTTTACCGGGGATAGTATCAAGATAGATTCAGGTCTTCTGGACTATCTGATGCTGGTGGTTGAGACACTAACTTTAGCAGCAACGGTTGGCGCTTTGATAGGCGCCGGATGTTACTGCTTTCGCCGTTGTCCTCCCGACAGAGTTCTGGTAGTGCGAAGTCGCACGAAGGCTGGAGCAGCCGGTGCCGCAAAAAATACCGGCAGTTTCAGAGTTACGCGTGGAGAGATCTGGATTAACCCGCTCACCGAGGCGGTGCAGGAAGTCAATCTGTCCCCGCTGGAGATCTACGTCGCGGTATCGCTGCCCTCGTCTGCCATCAATGTAGAACGCCTCTATATTCATTTGAAGGTAGTTACGGCGCCCAGCCCGGACGACGACTCGCTCGCTCGGGCGGCGGGGCACATAGGCGGCCTGGATGTACACCGTGCATCTCGCAAGTTAGAGGAGTTGATTGCGGCGAAAAATCCGGAACTGCCACTGTCACTGGTGCCGCAATCGGCTGTGGATCTACAGAGTTTGAGTTTGCGCGGACGTCCGGAATGGAACGAATGGCTGCTGTCGCTCCTCAAACCCTACGGGATGGAATTGAAATCCTACAGTCTGCTGGAAGTATCTCGACGCACTGAGTTGCAACCGACTCCGCGGTCCCAGGAACCGGACGTTTCGCGCGCCTGCCGCCTTTTGGAATTCGACCCCGTATGCGAGGAGGTGCAGGTCGAGATTGCAGCCAGCCAGACTCAATTGGGTGCAGTCGGTATCACGTGGCTTTTGATGTTCAACGTGGAACCACAATTCGACCTATACCGGGTGGCGTGTGAAAACTATCTGGACAAGCCGGCGCCGGAGGTTAACTCTCATTTGAGCGGCATCGTGTCCCAGGCAATGCATCGCGCACTCTCGACCTGCAATGGCTACACGATGATCGATCAGCTCTGCGAATCATATAAGAAGTATGGTGGTGACTCGGGCAAAAGCTCCGGTAAAGAGTTGGCTATCTATATGTTGAACGCTGTTTCCGACGCGGTCAGCACCTGGCGCGGCAAATTGATGATGATGCGAGCCTGGTTCACGTCAGCGAATACAGCTCAGAAGTTCTTCACGACTCTTGTGCAATCGTTAGAGGTTGAACTCAGTCGGTCTGGTTTGAAGTTCGGTGGGTTGCTTTTCAAAGATGTCGACCTGCAGACATCGACAATTCAATTGCCCACAAAGTGGAACTACACATCCTCGTTTGTGCCGACCGACGTCATTCAGTTTTCGGGACGAACTCCAATCGTCTTCGAGGGGCGACCACTGACTGCCGTAATCTGGGCGCGCGTGGAAATGCCCAGGCTGAAAGCCATCGGCGTTGCATCGGGCGGTGCTGCATCGGGCGGTGCTGCATCGGGCGGTGCTGCATCGGACGGTGCTGCATCGGACGGTGCTGCATCGGACGGCGTTGCATTGGAGGGTGCCAGCGTTTCGGAGACGACGGTATCTGGTGCCCTTTCCCATCAACTGACGAAGGCACTGGCGACTCCCAAGGTCCAGAAGTTGGTGATCGCCGCCGAGCGACTTTGGGCAGAACTGAAACGCGACATGGACGAGCTACGCGGCGTCGACGGCACACTGGAAGATCCGGTCACCAGACTGATCATCGAACGCGCGGCGCTGCGTTTAGTTCTGCCGGCAGCCAAAGTGGTGCTGGCACTACTGGATGCCTACGCCGAGGTGCGCCGCGAGTTTATCAAAAACTGCTCGCGAGCAGTGAACGAAACCGGCGGCGTCGGTGAGAACTTCGCTCTGCGCGACTTCGACATTGTCGACCACAAAGGCAATACGATACTTACAGCGCCAGAGCAGTCCGTTCAGGAAACAGCTGCAATAGCCCTTCCTCGTTAGCCGCGCAAATGCCGCGCTCGGTGATCAGCGCCGTAACCAGATGGCGCGGAGTGACATCAAATCCGAAGTTGGCGGCGGGAGCACTTTCAGGAGAGACCAGCACGGACTTTGTTTTACCGTCAGCGGCATCCAGTCCGGCAACATATTTGACTTCGTGAGCGCTGCGCTCCTCAATTGGAATCTCTCGACCGTCCACTATGTCCCAGTCGATGCTCGAAGACGGCAGTGCAACAAAGAACGGTATACCGTTTGCGTCAGCAGCCAGCGCCTTCAGATAAGTGCCGATTTTGTTGGCGACATCGCCACCGCGCGTAGTGCGATCGGTTCCGACAATTACCATGTCTACCATGCCGTTTTGCATGAGATGACCGCCGGCATTGTCCGTGATCAGTGTATAGGGAACGCCGTGTTGCCCCAATTCCCAGGCGGTCAGTGCGGCTCCCTGATTGCGCGGACGCGTTTCATCCACCCAGACGTGAATTGGAATCCCAGCATCGAAGGCTTGATAAATCACCGAGGTGGCGGTGCCCCAGTCGGTGGTAGCCAGCCACCCGGCATTGCAATGCGTAAGCACTTGCACGGGCTTGCCCTGTTTCTGCTGCGCCAGATCGCGCACCAGCTGCAGCCCGTGCACACCGATCATGCGGCAGATTTCCACGTCGGCGGCAGCCAGTTGCTGCGCGTTTTCCAGCAAGAGCTGAACGGCATGCTGTTTCGATCTTGCCGCTTCCAGTTGTTTGATTTGCTCGTCAACCGCCCAGGCTAGATTGACAGCGGTCGGCCGAGCATTCCGCAACTCGGCAGCCGCAGATTGCAAGTAGCTCTTGAAGTTATCCTCGGGCGACTGATGTGCGGCGAGATACATACCGAAAGCCGCGCACACGCCAATCAAGGGCGCACCGCGAACGGCCATGTCTGCGATGGCGTCGCGCATTTCTTCATAGCCGGCCAGCGCCAGCACTTTGAATTCGTGCGGCAACACGCGCTGATCGATGACGCAGACCTGACTGGCGTCCGACTCATTCAACCAGACCGATTGATAGCGCTTGCCTTCTACTTTCATGCGGCACCTCGGCCTCAAGTGTAGCAGCACAAGTCAGGCAGGAACCGCGTTCACCGCACGCATTTGATTAGCGATGTTAATGAATTATGTAATTCGGTCGCATTTTGGAACGAGCAGTCCAGAATATTGATTCGAATCAGTGTAGGGAAACCAAAATGTTCTTTCTTCTCTATGTTCCTATTGTAAGCAACCTGCTACCGCCCGAAGCCATCGATGAAATGGCAGCTCACGTGGCGGACAAGATCCTGCAAATTGGATCGAACAACAACGAAGAAGCATCGCCTGAACAACGCCAGGAGTTGCAGACACAGCTGGCTGAAATGATGCGAGCAGCTCAGCAACAGCGCCAGGGGGCGCTGGAGATGGTCGACGACGGAGTCGAAAATCTCGAGGGCGCGGAATCGGAAACGCCGCCCGCAGACGGCAGCGAAGCTTTCATTCGTTTGGCTCCGGCTCGCGACTTTCTGGAGCGCTGCCTGAAGAAGTCAGCCTGAAGTGCGATCGCAAACGAATCCAGTTTGCTTTAATGGCAACGTTGGAAAAACTTGCCAAGCGCAACTGGAGAACAAATGGTGAAGTCAACGACGCTCAGCGATCCGATTCTGTCGCCGTCGGCGGAGTTTCTCGCGAACCCCTATCCGACTTTAGCCAGACTACGACAGGAAGCGCCCGTCTACTGGAGCGAGAAGGGCAATTACTGGTTGTTGACTCGCTATGGCGACGTGCATGAGGTCGTCTCGGACAGACAGTTCGAGAAAGGCGTCATGAAGTTCAAGAACACCGATCTTTTTGTCAAGCTATTTCCAGTCGGCGATCTGCTCGAGTTTCGCGAACACTCCATGCTGCTGCAAAACCCGCCGGATCACACACGGCTGCGCGGTCTTGTGAACAAAGCCTTCACACCGTCTATGGTGGCAGGGCTGAAGCCGCGTATCGAAGCCATCACCAGCGAGTTGCTCGAAGGCATCCTCGCCAAGTCGGCCAAATCCAAGGAATTCGATTTGATCGCCGAAATGGCATATCCCTTGCCGGCTACAGTAATCGCCGAAATGCTCGGCATTCCCACCAGCGACCGTGAGAAGTTCAAAGTCTGGTCGCACAACATTACAGCGGCGCTCGATCCCAATCCCCAGCCTAATCTTTTAAACATCGCCAAGGTAGCAGGGTCCTACAAAGACTTGATTGCCTACTTGCGTCCACTGGTTGCAGAGCGACGCAAAGAACGCAAGAACGATCTGATCAGCGCCCTGGTGGCAGCCGAGGAAGACGGCAATCATCTCTCCGAAACTGAGCTTCTGGCGAACATCGTTTTGCTGTTGATTGCCGGGCACGAAACGACCACCAACTTGATCGGGAACGGCATGCTGGCGCTTTTGCGCAATCCAGACCAGCTGGAACTGCTCAAGTCGAAACCGGATCTGCTGCCAACCGCCGTCGATGAGTTTCTGCGTTACGACAGCCCGGTGCAGATGGTGCGCCGGATCGCCGCCGACGATTTTCAAATCGGCGACACAACGATCAAATCAGGACAGCACGTTGTGCCGTTGATTGGTGCGGCTAATCACGATCCGGACCAATTCAAAGATCCGGAAACGCTGGACATCACTCGCCAGGACAACAAACACATCTCATTCGGTCATGGCATTCACCATTGCCTGGGCTGGTCGCTTGCCGGTGCGGAAGGACAGATCGCGATTTCGGCATTGTTGAAGACCTTCCCGAACATCAAGATGAAGACACAAAAAATTGAGGTGAAGCTGCCTTTTTCGTTGCGCGGCGTCAAACAGCTGCACGTGACGTACTGATTTAGCGCACGCACGTACTGGTCCGACGCTTCAGTGGGACTGACTGGTGCCACTAGATGCGGTGGCGTTGTAACGAGCCAACCGGCGGCGCAGCTCGGGCAGCATTTTGCGGGCCGCAACCTCACCGCTCTTGATGGCGGCCGCCATATCTTCAGGATCAAACGAGCGCGTCTCAACATCACCGAGGTCAGGCTCGATGAGCAAATCTGCGTTCTCCATGCCTTTGCGTTCCAGCTCAGCCATGACCATCGTCAGTACGCGATCGCTGTAATCGAGCCAGTTGCGAACGCGTTTTTTGTTGATCTCCGGCAATTTAGAATGCACTCGCACGCCAATTACAAATGGAGAGCAAGATGCCGCAGCCACTTCAGTGGGCAACTGGGAGCGCAGACCGCCATCGACCAAAAGCGCGTTATTGAGCTCGACCGGCTGGTATACAAAGGGAATCGCCGTGCTGGCAGCCACCGCATCGGTGATCTTGCCCTTGCGGATCCAGACCGGGCTTGTGTCCAAAAGATTGGTCGCAATCACGGCAACCGGAATTTTGAGTTGGTCCAGCTGCGTAACACCAGGTTTCAGCTCTTTGCTTACAAACTTCGCCATAGTCTTGCTTTTATACATGCCGATTGGCGGATGCATTCCGATCATGCGCTTTAGCGCGTATCCAGGGGTCGACTTGATGGCCTGCCACTTCAATCCGCTGGGCAACAACCCTTTCCTCAATTCTCCGCTCAGACACATCTGCTCAAGTTCTTGCGGCGTGCGCCCCGAAGCATAGAGAACTCCGATCAAGGCACCGATACTGCTGCCGGCGATAAAGTCAGGTTTGATTCCTTCTTCTTCCAGCACCTTCAACACGCCGATGTGCGCGACACCGCGCCCGCCACCACCAGACAGCGTCAACGCGACATGTGGACGCCCGTCGCACTTAAATCCGTCCAGGTCGCCGTCCGGCGCCGCCGGTTGCTGCACGGAAACACCCGGTTGCACCGGGGACACCTTCCCTTCCAGTGAGCTGCCAACGTCCTCGGCTTGTGCCCAACCAGACACCATCAAAGCGGTTAGGGAACTCAGTGCGATACTCAGTGCGGATCTCAGTGCGGACTTCCGGATCCTTTTCATGTTCATGTTCACGCGGTCACCTGGAAAGCGGGACAACAAAATCACTGACTGATCAATCTGGAAGAAAGTGCCAGACGGCTGCCGTTCGCGATGAACAGGCAGCCGTCTGTGGTTATTCAGAGTTGAATGATTTGAAAAGGCGTCTTCGCTGTTAACTAGCGCGCGGCGGCTTTCAGATTTGCTTTCAATTCAATCTTGGTGCCGGCCAGTGCCTTCGAAACCGGGCAGCCTTTTTTGGCATTCTCGGCTTCCTTCTGGAAAGTGGCATCATCGATGTTCGGCACGTCGCCTTCTGTTTCCAGAACGATGCGTGTAATCTCGAAACCTTCGCCAACCTTCTCCAGATGGACGTGAGCAGTGGTCTGAATGCTGGTCGGTGTGAATCCAGCCTTGCCAAGACCGGCTGAGAAAGCCATCGAGAAGCAACCAGCGTGAGCAGCGGCAATCAGTTCTTCGGGATTTGTGCCTTTGCCGCTTTCGAAGCGCGACGGGAACGAGTACTGTCCTTCGAAGGCTCCACTGCCGAGCTTGACTGTGCCCTGGCCTTCCTTCAGATTGCCCTTCCATTCAGCCTTAGCGGTACGTTCTGTCATATGTCCTCCAGAAATTTTTGACCGGGGGCATGAATTTATCACATTGCGTCGGCAATTGATCGTCTCCAGGCGGCGGCCTCGCTATCTGCCACCACTTGCGGTACCAAATCGGTCACAACATTTTTGTCAAACGAGCGTTGAGAAACATGACCGCAGCGAAAATCGCCATTGCCAGGCGCGATACGAAAATTGCCAACCAGATGCCGACGAAACCCATGCCAAATGTAACGCTAAATACGTACGCCATCGGGATGCGCAGGGCGATGTACCCAACGAATTGAGCAGCGCACGGCAATGCTGTTCTGCCGGCGCCCTCCAGGCAGGCAAAGAGAATGAAAGCGAATGCAATCACCGGCAGCGCGATCATGGCACCATTAGTACCAACGCAGACACAATCTACTAATGCTTCGCTATTCGAAAACAAGCGAGCCAGGCTCTCTCCTCCCAATTGAATCAGTCCACCGCCCACCAACATGAGCCCGGCGGTGGCGCAGGCCAGCTGCCATCCAAGCGCACGCGCTTGCTCGCTGAACCCGGCACCAACGTGACGCCCGACCATAGCGGCGCTCACCGACGACATAGCGACAAGCGGCAATATGCCGAATGTTTCTTCAATCTTCAAAACCACTGAGTATGCGGCTTGCAGGGTTTCGCTCTGCGGGTGCTTACCGAGAATTGCATAAAGCGCGTACAGCGAAACGATGTAGCAGCCTTCAGAAACCAGAACAGGAATGCCAACTTGTGCAAATGACAATAATCGTTCCCTGGCTGGTGGAAGAAACGCGACTGTCGGCGCGCGCCAGGCATCGCAGCCCGACAGGAACGACCGCAGTAAGAAACTGCCGTACAGCGCTCCCAGTAATGCGCCGGCGTCCCAGGCTGCTGCCAGCGCCATCAAAGAATGGTGCAATGGTGACTGTTCCAGAAAATAAATCGGGATGACGCCGCCAATACTCACAACTGCGATCAGTGACCAAATCCGCAAGCAATCAGCAGTTCCATTATTCGCACGAAATATTGAGGCTTGCACCAGCACCAACATGAAAGGCAAATTGCCCAATGCGCACATCTGCAAGTAAGGCACTCCGAGAACTCTCACTGGTTGGGTGCAGCCCACCATCTCCATTGCCGGCTGTGCGCCAACATATAAAAGGAATGTCGAAAGAGCGCCGAACGCGGCCGCCAACCACAATCCATCGAGCGCATACCGCCTGGCTGCCGCACTTCTGTTGGCACCCAGGGACTGTGACACAAAGCAACTGGTAGCGGCAGCCAGTCCCGTTGCTATCAACACCATCACGAAAATCACCTGGTCCGCTACCCCGACTGCCGCTTGAGCGGCAGCGCCGTGCCATCCGGCAACCGCCATATCAACCACGCCGATCAGACAAAACACCAACGAGGTGGCTATCAGAGGCAAGGCCATACGTACCGCCGCGCCAATATTGGAGCGGCGAACATCCAGTTGTAATGAAGCTTGCATAAAATCTCCCGCGCCAAATCGGGTACGCGACGGCGAACCCCAACCGATATCGGTTGAGGTGGTCAAGCGAGCCCGAGCTAAAGCGATATCGCTTTAACTCGGACTGACCGAATGGCGACTTGATGTGGTATAACAGTTGAACGTGGTAACGTTACCACGTTCAACTGTTGGCGGTCAATCGGGTCGCTGAAATGTCTCCTAAAAAGTCCACAAAAGCTGCAGTGACCTGGTTTGAGGCACTTAACGAGCAATCGTTATGGACATCGGCCGCCATGCGCAACAACTGGTTGTCCGAAGTGACGGGACGGTCGATTGCTCCAAGCCAGGCTGCGCTGGCTAAGTTCGACGATACACTGCGGCAGATCCGGCTGCATGCGGGCGCCATGCACTTTGGAAATGCCGACAACGTGGATTGGTTGAACCATGATTTGGGCAAGTGCCAGGCGGGACTGTATAAGACGACCGGCGAATCGCGCTTGCCCAGCTTCCGGGTGGAAGCGCACAGCAGTAATGATGATGAGATACTGGAGTCCCTGAGACTGACTCTGATCATGCAGTTCGCGGCATTCGTCGGTGATGTGATGCAGAACGGTGACCAGCCGTCACGCATCGAGCGGTGCGAAGGGCTTTATCGCGACGACGACCTGCCGGCTGTAGCGAGATTTCCCAAAGACGTGGAAACTAAATGGCGTCGTGAAATCGAGGCGCTCGATGGCAGCGCCGAGTCCGCGGACGATGTTCTGCGGTGTGGAGATTTCTTTTTGAAGTCGCCAAAGGCACGTTTCTGTTCTGACAAGTGCAGATTCACAACGTTCCAGATAGTAAAGCAATTGCAGGAACCGGATTACCTGGCAAATAAACAGAAGCGGTATCGCGAACGCAACAAGTGAATAGTGGAACCGTGAAAGTATTTATCGACGCCGACGCTTGTCCCAACCAGATCAAAGATCTGATCGTTCGCGCAGTGCACCGCCTGCAAGTTGAGACTTTCTTTGTTGCGAACAAACAAATCTTGCTGCCGGAATCACCGTTTCTCTCCTCCGTGCAGGTCTCGCTTGGACCGGACGTCGCCGACGCCTATATAGAGACCCACGCCCGGAGCGGAGATCTTGTCGTCACGCAGGATGTTCCTCTGGCGGGACTGTTGGTGCCACGTGGTATCACGGTGATCAGCCCGCGTGGACATCTCTGGACGGAAGAGAACATCAACGAGGCTAAAGCAACTCGCGATCTTATGGAGACGCTGCGTGACTCAGGCACCGTATCTGGTGGTCCGCGACCGTTCGACGAGCGCCTGAAACGTGAGTTCGCCCGACACTTCGATGCAGCCCTTCAGCGGCTGCACAAACCAAAGGAATAGTGGTCGCAGCCTGAGTTGGGCGCACTGCACTGTACTAAGAGCTGGATTTGCCTTCGCTCGGGGCGGGCGCTGCCTCGGTTTCGATGACGATTTCGTCGTCCTTCGCCAGCACTTTCACCGAGCCGCCGTGTTCCAATTTGCCGAAGAGAATTTCTTCGGAGAGCGGCTCTTTTAGTTTTTGCTGAACCACTCGGCCCATTGGGCGAGCCCCGAACAAGCGATCGAATCCCTGAGTGGCCAGCACCTCGCGAGCTTCCTCTGTCAAGTCTAAAGTGACCTGCTTCTCCTTCAGTTGCGCGCGCAGCTCCTCGACGAACTTATCGACGACGCGTTTGACATCGTCCCGCGTCAATTGGTTGAAGTGCACTATGCCGTCCAGGCGGTTTCGAAATTCCGGAGTGAATTCGCGCTCGATCGCCGTTTTCGCCTTGCCGGAAGCCATGGCGCTCTGCGCGAAGTCCTTCCCTTCAACAGCGCGGAAACCAATATCTTCGCTGGCCATTTCGCGCGCCCCGGCGTTGGTGGTCATGATCAGGATTACCTGGCGAAAGTCGGCTTTCTTGCCGTTGTTGTCGGTGAGACTGGCGTGGTCCATAACCTGCAACAGTATGTTGAACAGATCCGGGTGCGCCTTTTCAATTTCATCCAGAACCAGCACCGAATGCGGTGACTTGTTGATGGCGTCGGTCAGCAAGCCGCCCTGGTCGAAACCGACGTATCCAGGCGGCGCGCCGATCAGGCGCGACACGGTGTGTTTCTCCATGTATTCGCTCATGTCGAAACGGAGGAACTGCACTCCCATAACGCGAGCAATCTGTTTGGCGAGCTCGGTTTTGCCAACTCCGGTCGGTCCGGCGAAAAGGAACGAGCCGACCGGTTTCAATGCATTGCCCAATCCGGATCGCGACAACTTGATGGAACGCACCACTTGATCGATGGCGTGATCCTGTCCATATATCACCGACTTCAGTTCGCGATCCAGTGCCAGGAGCCGTTCCTTGTCCGAACCAGACACCGACTTCGCCGGCACCTTGGCGATGCTCGCGACCACCTGTTCGACATCGTTAACAGTAACTTCAGGGCGCGGCTTGTCGTCGGCATTGGAAGCAGCGTCGGCATTGGAAGCAGCGGCGGCATCAGAAGCAGCGGCGGCATCGGAAGCGCCAGCTGTGCGGTCGGCGCCGGTACCGCGCGCTGCAACTGCGGCGCCACTGCCGGACGGCGCGGTCGACGCACCAGAAGCGGCGGCTTCGGCGACAGGCGCGTCTTCCGTGCAATGAACCAGACGCACAATGGCACCAGCCTCGTCGAGAATATCAATTGCCTTGTCGGGCAAGAAACGATCGTTTATGTGCTTGGCGGACAGCTCGGCAGCCGCAGTCAATGCCTCTTCCTGATACGTGACCTTGTGGTGATCCTCGTACTGCTTTTTCAATCCTTGCAGGATCTTGATCGTGTCCTCAATTGAAGGTTCGGCAATCTCAATCTTCTGGAAGCGGCGAGCCAGCGCCTTATCTTTTTCAAAAGACGCCTTGTACTCCGGATAGGTCGTTGATCCTATACAGCGCAGCTCGCCCGCGTGCAGCGCCGGTTTAAGAATATTGGAGGCATCCATGGCGCCGCCTTCCACAGCACCGGCACGGACAATCGTGTGAATCTCGTCGATCACCAGAATGCATCCCGGCTTTTGCTGCAACGCCTTGATCACATCTTTGAGTCGCTGCTCGAACTGACCGCGAAACTTGGTTCCCGCGATCAAAGAACCCATATCGAGCTGGTAGATCTCGACGTTACGCAGAGGCGGAGGCACGTTGCCGTTGAAAATGTTGAGCGCCAGCCCCTCGGCAATGGCCGTCTTCCCGACACCCGGATCTCCGACATAAATAGGATTGTTCTTCCGGCGCCGGCAAAGCACCTGCACGGTGCGCTTAAGTTCCGCTTCCCGACCAATCAGAGGATCGATTTTGCCCTCTCTGGCACGCTCGATCAGATTGACCGTGTATGCCTCCAGGGGATCCTTTTGTTGCGGCGCGTCGCCTTCGCTACTATCGCCATCCGGAACCGCCCCATCATCACCGGGACGTCCACCCACCTTGGAAATGCCATGCGAAATGTAATTGAGCACATCGAGACGGGAGATGCCCTGTTTCTCCAGAAGATACACCGCGTGTGAACGCCGCTCCTGGAACATGGCAGCCAGAACATTGCCACCATCTACGGTGCTCTGCATCGAAGAGCGTGCTTGCTGAATCGCCCGATCCATGACTCGCTGGAATGCCGCCGTAGCTTCCGGATTTTTCTGCGTTTCCGGTGGCAGCTGCTCCATGTTTTTTTCGATAAACTCGTCTACTTCCTTTTTTAGCGCACCGACGTTACCGCCGCAATTGCGCACGATGTCGGCGGTCGTCTTTTCATCGAGCAGACAGAACAACAGGTGCTCGAGCGTCACATATTCATGGCGCCGGCTGAAGCAGTCGTCGACAGTGTGTTGCAGGGTTTTTTGCAGTTCTGGTGTTAGCATCGGAGTTCGCCAATTACTCTTCTTCTATGGTACACAGGAGCGGAAAATCTTGCTCCTGTGCCAGGGCAATCACCTTATTTACTTTTGCCTCTGCAATCTCATAGGTAAACACTCCCGCCACGCCCACTCCCGCATAATGGACAGCCAGCATGATGTTCTCCGCCTCCATCATGCCTTTGTTGAAAACGTTAACGAGGATGTAGACGACGAAATCCATACTGGTAAAGTCGTCGTTGTGCAGCAGAACTTTATACAAGGGCGGCTTTTCGACCTTGGGCCGCGTTTCGGTAGCAAGGCCGGTTCCACCCTTGCCCTCGCCATCACCATCATCGTCGTCGTCTTCCCACTCGGGCATTTTGGTCGGCTCTCTGCGCTGTTCCGGGGCTCCGCTATTGTACAGCCGGATTTATTCCTCACAAAACCCCTCTTGGCAATTGTCGCAAAACACCCTCTTTTGTCGCAAAGGTGAGACACTCCGGAGCTAAAGCGATATCGCTTTAGATTCGGGGCAATGGCTCAAACCTGGCGGGCGCTTAAAATAGCACTGTAGCCGACGGAGAGTCGCAGTTGTGGCAGACCTGGCCAATTGGGTGCTTGATTATTTCGGTCGGGCGAGTTTGACCGACGCGGCTTTCTGGCTGTTTATGCAAAACGTTTTGCAGTTTGTCATGTGCCTGGCTGCCGGGCAGGTTCTCGTCGGGTTGTTTGCTAACCGGCGGGTAATCGAGGCACCTTTGCCGCTTGAGAAACGCGAAGTGCTGCTGGCATTGTCAGTTGTGTTTTTGAACACGATGGTGGCGGTGGCCGGGTGGTACTTGTGGCGCCTTGGAATTATCAAGATTAACCGCGATCTGGGCTTGTGGACATTGATAGATGTGGTATTGCTCCTGGTGGCGATGGACTTTCTCATGTATGTTACGCACCGTATGTGCCACCATCCCAGGTTGTTTCCCATCGTGCACCAGACTCACCACATTTATGACAAGCCTCGCCCACTGTCGCTGTTCGTTCTGAATCCAGTGGAGGTCTTCGGATTTGGCTCGCTCTGGCTGCTCGTGCTCGCCGCCCATTCGTGGTCGTGGATGGCGATTTGCATTTACCTTATGCTCAATGCCACATTCGGAACCCTGGGGCATCTGGGTGTCGAGCCGTTCCCCGATATCTGGACGAGGCTACCTGTAATCGGGCGGCTGACCACCAGCACCTTCCACGGGCAGCACCATCAGGACAAGGATTTCAATTTCGGATTCTACACCGACATTTGGGACCGGATGTTTCGCACTCTGCACAAAGCCTACGGACAGGTATGCGCGCCGGTATCTGAGCCATCGCGAGATCAGTAGGCGGCTGCAAATGTCGTAGACAGCGGATTTGGCAGTGCGGCTTAGGCAGTGTGATACGTGGCGTTACTGCGTGCGCACAAGTCCAATTGGCAGCGGCTTGAAGCCTGGAAATACTTCCGAGACATTCGGGGTTCCCATCAGACTGATCAGGATCTCCGAGAGCACATTGCGGTAGTCGAGGTTAATTGACAATCCGCCGGGTCCGAGCAGGAACGCATCGCGTTCGTCGAGTCCCGGATACTTTCCGTGAATGGTACCGCCGGCGATGCGATTCCCAAGCGCCAGCACCGCGAAACCCCGTCCGTGATCGGTGCCCAGCGAGCCGTTTTCATAGATGCGCCGGCCAAACTCAGTCATCACCAGAACAGTGACCCGATCGCGGAAGTGAACAATGTCCCGGTCGAACGCGGCCAGCCCCCGCGCCAATATGTCGATGGACGCCGCCTGCAATCCTTCGCCGGCGCCCTGAATGAAATGGGTGTCCCAACCGTCCAGATCGACGCACGCAACCTCGACACCGACGTTTCCCTTGATCAGACGCGCAATCTCGCGCAGCCCTGTGCCGAAATCGTGTTCCGGATAGGTGATGCCCGACTCCGGCTTGTACTCATGTTCGCGAATCGCCTGCACTCTCGTCAAAAGTTTCAATGTCGCCGCACCGGATGAGCTGAGCAGCCCGACCTCGGCTCCATACATTTTGGAGAGCGCATCGCAAAGCGGGGCAGCAAGCGGGGCGGCGACATCGAGCTTCACCTCGTCGACGGAAGCAAGAGCGGTCGCCACAGGCGCGCCGCGCAAAGATTCCGGAATGCTTGCCCCGATTGCCACCGCTCGCAGTGGCGTTGACGTGCCGGCGCCGGCGGCGATCTCACCGGTCGCCCGCGCGGCTAAGAACCGTCCCAGCCAGCCGCCGCCGATGGTCTTCTTGTAGGCTTCGCCGTGCTCCATTTGATCCTGCGTATCGAAATGCGATCCGCTTGGGTTGTCGGTTCCGACAGCCTGCACGATACCGAGGCGATGATCGCGAAACGCGTCCAGCAGAGGTTTCATCTTGGGATGAAACCCGTAAAAATCATTCAGCCGCAAGGCCGAGGCGCCGGTGACGGACGCCACTCCGGGTCTGGGGATGGCGATCGTGGGGCGCGCCTTGTAGTAGTCATCGTCGGCGTGAGGCACAACGATGTTCAACATATCGGCGCCCCCGCGCAAAAACACGCAAACGAGCGTATGGCGGCTGCGGGCATCCGCCTGGGAATTGTCGGCTACAAGAAGTTTCTTCAAAAATGTGCGGCGAGAAACTGGCATGGCGGGCGGCAATCAACCTCGAGTCAATACTTCTGAAACGCCGGGCAAGCCAGCATCAGTCCGAGCACCGGCAGCTGCACCAGTTCGGATGAAGGCGGCAGTTGAGCCGAGACAAACTGCCCGACGACCTCACCTTCCTCCGGTGTGGGCAGGCGACCGAGCAGGTGAGCCAAGAGCGGCGTCACCGAGTTGCCGGTAATGGACAGGGCTTGCGCCAGACGATTGCCGTCGATATGTACGTTGGGCACCTGATTGGCAGCCAGCGTCATGGCGAAATTCCATCGCCACAAAAGCGTCCCCACCCAATGTGCGGGACTCTCAGGATAGCCGTCCGGCGTCGGGAATTGAAACAGCGGCTGTCCCATCCGCGACAGGTACTCGACCAGTTCCGGGCGGGCATGCGTGTCGGCTCCGGTCGCCCGCAAACAGCTGACGATGTAATGAAACGGACGCTTGATCTTAGTGCCTCGCTGCTTCGCGAAATCTTCGCTTCTCAGAATCTGGCGCAGCAGCGATTTGATGTCGCCACCACTGGCGGTGAAGGATGCTGCCACCTGATTGACCAGAGCCGCGGGCGGATCATCGGCTACGAACTTTCGCACCAGCTTGGTGGCGATGTGCCGGGCTGTTGCCGGATGACTGCAGCAAATGTCGACCAACCGGTCCAGATCCGCCGCGCCCCCACCGGCGGCAATTGTCTGACCGAGCACATGTTTCTCGCCGTCGTCGTGGAACGCCGGTTCGAAAAATGCCGTGCCTTTGTGCATACGATCGTGAATGCGCCAGCCCGTCAAACAACGCGCCGCCTCGAAGACATCTTTTTGCGTATAGCCACCATCGACGCCCAGCGTGTGCAACTCCAGAAGTTCGCGCCCGTAGTTTTCATTCGGAATGTCTTTGGGTGCGGATTTCTTGTTTTCCTTCCCGTCCAGGTAGACCAGCATGGCGGGCGACGTTGCAGAAGCTCGGATCAGGTCGCGAAACTTGCCGAAGGCATGCGCCCGCACCACTTGCTTGTCATCGGTCGGTTTCAAATAAACGCAATCACCTTTGTCGATGTTGATATTCAGGTGATCCGTCCAGAACGACACCATCACTTCAAACAATTGTTTCTTGCTGTAGGCGGCTCGCAAAAGCGTGTGGCGCACGATGTCTTTGCGCAGCGCCTCGCGACGAAACTCGTAACACATGCCCGGGTCCATAGCCAGCGTTTCGAAACGGCGAGCCCGCATCTCGCAAAGCGCATCATCGATTTTTTCCGGGGCGAGTTGTTGTTCGATGTATGCAGCACCGCCCATGGAGGCAATGCGTTCCAGATCACCGGGCCAGACGCCGAAACTGGTGCGCTGCAAAATGTGGAAGAGCGGATCGATATCATCACTGGTGGCGGCCGTTACATGATCGGGAATCGCCTGCCCCAGATCCTGCGTGACGCGGCTGAGAATGCCCTCGCAAGATGTGAGCGGCACACTGCCGGCCAAAGCGGCTCCGGCCAGCAAAAATTTGCGTCGACTCGACTTCATGGCGGCAGCCTCAAACCGGCGTCGCCGCTTCATCTTCCGCAGACATCGCCATCGGCTCTGCGGTCAAGCCTAACTCGCCCGCGCCGGCAGTTTCATCGCCAACCGCAATGGGCGGCAGAGGCGGTGGTGCCTTGGGCACTCTTTTTCGCGTCAGCAAAACGCGCGTCAAAGTGCCGAAGCCGACTATCAAAGAAACCGGCAGCAGGAGAAACCAGCCCAGAATCGGAAACAGAAACGACAGAACCAGCACCACGCCGCCGCGCAAAGTGCGCTTCCAGGGGCGGGTTTCATCAGCAGGTGAAGGCAGCCGACCGCCCAGCATTGTCGCGATGCCAGCCACACCGACACTGGCATACAGGAAAAAGAAACTCAATTCGAAAAGCGGAGACAGCTGACCGACCGGTCCGGGCAACTTGCCGGAGATGCCCATGGCGAAAATCAGCATGACCAGAAACGGCAATCCGACAAAAAACGACTTCAGCATGCCGTGGCGGTTGCGGTCGGCGCAGGCGGTGACGGCATCGGTCCACATGCCCCGGCAAAACAGCCAGAGTGCCGGAAAGGCAATCAGAAGCCCGACGATAACCAGGAAGATTCCCACCGTATCCGCTAGCATCATGGCTGTTGCCCCCTAAACCGCGCAAACCGCGCTCGCCTAACCCCAAGGCAGTCTCTGAAACTAATTTACCCGGCCGGCGCCCGAAAGTTCTATTTGCCCGATTTGCCCAAGCTGCCCGAATTGATCGCCAGACGGATCGATGAAAGGGGAGCCCGGTCGTCGAAATAAACACGATCACCGACCTGCCGCACACCCAGCTGCTTCCAATATGATTCCAGACTGACCCGCAGGGGTTGGCTGCGCATCTGGTCGTACAGGGGTTCGAGCACTCTCACGCCGACAGCCTGATCGCCGACGCGCAGAGCCTTGCGCGCCGACCACTCGGATTCGAAATTGCCGCCGGCGGCTGGAATCGCCGCCATCGCATCCTGCAGACCGCGCTGGTTATTGGTGCGCTTGCGAATCTCGCAGTCAGCGACCAGACAGAAAATAGCGCCGCCCCAGTAGATGCGGTCGATGCTGCGCGCCTCGCTCAGTCCGCTGTCATTGTCGGCCAGCCCGTCAGGCATACTTTCCAGAAGATCGCCCCAGACTTTACTTGCCTGCAGGTCATTGACCTGCATCCGGGCGATCGGCTCTATATAGGTAGCCATGCCTTCTTTGAGCCAGCGGTCGTCGCCGTCAACCATCGGGAAGGCCAGATGCACCATTTCATGCGTCGCTTCCCAGCTGCGCATCAGGCGCTCTTCGGTGATGTTTCGGCCGATGGGAATCTCGATGATCGGCCGGCCGTCTTCGAAACCGGCAGTGGAGAACGCCACCGCCCGGCCACTGGTGGAAGACAGCCTGACCAGAAGGCGCGGCACTGGAAACTTTCCATAATATCGGCTCACCGACCGGGCGGCGGTGGAAATCCAGCGGGTGTAGGTTTCGCGCGGCAGCGGATAATCGCCGCGCATGAACTGCACATCGATGACTGAACCGCCGATGTTGAGCCGCACCATATCCGGTGCGCTGCTGCGCTGTCCGGGTACCCACCACTGGGCCATCAGCTCGGGCGGCGCCCACAAAAACGTAATCAGCAAGGTCAGAAAAACCAGAGCTCTTCTCAATTGACAAACCCGGCTTTGCAGTAATGAAAAATTGGACCCACTTACTAGACTTTAGCAGCTTGGGTCAAAGGTCGCCATTTGAGAGTCCGGTCCCCGACTGGATGGCGGATCCCGCATTTTCGGGCAACCGGAGCGCGCTGGCCACAAAACTGCGGCGGGTGATTTGTTTGCTCAACCAGGCATCGACGGCGCTCATGGCGGCGACGTTCGGCTTCGCGGTTTCCAGCAAAATGTGCCCAGCCGCCGGCAGGCACACAAGATCGGCATCGTGGCGAGCGAAGCTGATACGCAGCAGTTGCGCACCGGCAGGCTTCAGCATCTTGTCCTGCCCGCCCTGCAAAATCAATACCGGCACATGTCCCGGCACCTGTGGTGCTACTTTCAAAGTTTGCCTGACCACCTTGCAGGTGGAGAGAATCGCTTTGATACTAAATCTGGTGCGCACGGTTTGGTCGCCCAGATGCTCGGAAACTATCTCTTCGTCGTTGGAGATGTGCTTACGCAGATACGGCGCGATGTCGAGCTGGTGTTTCTGAGCGACCAGCATGTGCATCACCCCGGGGACCATATTCAGCGAAATGCAATGATGCAGTTTGACACCGGGCGCAGAGAGAATCAGTCCGTCGATCGAGTCGGGACGCTGCGCGGCCAGCTGCACAGCCATGGAGGCCCCGAGGCTCTCCCCGAGCACATAAACCGGGGCATCGGGGCTGCGGCGCTTGATCTCGTCGGTAATGCGCTTCAAGTCGGACAGGCTGCGTTTGTAGTCGACTTCGCTCGACCAGCCTCCGTAGCCGCGCAGATCAGGCGCGATGACGGTTATGCCTTGCGCCCTCAACGTCTCACCGAGGCGGTTGTACACGTGCCCGTGCAAGCTCATGCCGTGGATGGCAATCAAGTAAACGTCTTGCCGCCCGTCGCCTGGCGCGGCGTGCCACTCCGATATCGGCAGCGAGAGCCGTTCGGAGAGCGAGGCGGTACTGTCGGCATCACTGCCGCAAGCGGGACGCACGCAAACCAGGAGCAGAGCCACCGCAGTGGCCAGAACCAAATTCGATACCAGTATCAATAGGTGAAGCACTAACTACTAAGACCTGCACGATGAGCGCCCCGGGAATGGTTCATCCAGTGCGCTTAATCGACCACGATCTCAGTGGCAGTTGAAAGTGTAAGTGGAGAACCGCTTCCGACGCGGCTGCGACAAGCGCATATAACTACAATAATCCACAAATCCCGCCGCCTGTCAAGCTTTTGACGTTTAGCGCCTGGACAAAACGGCGAGATCGTCGTTTCGGAACCGGGTCTGAGACCGGCTTTTCGGTGACTGCCACTGAATTTGGTGCCGCCCCCGGCAGGAGATTGCGGCACGCAACAAATCGGCTCAAATCAGCCCGAAGGGGCGCATTAGTGCTACCCTCTAGGTTCTGTCCCAAAAGCTGTGGAGAAACTGAGGTGACGACGACGACGGATGCGGAATCCAGGCTGGTAGTCGCGCAAGCGCGGCGGGTGGTGGTTAAGCTGGGAACGGCGATTCTCGTGAAGGAAGAAGGCGGCATTGCGCTCAGCCGCTTTTATTCGTTTATCGAAGGCATCGCCGACCTGATGAAGTCGGGAAAAGAAGTCTTGCTCGTCACTTCCGGTGCCGTCGGACTGGGCGCGCAGAAACTCGGACTAGCCAAGAAGCCCAAACAGCTGCCTCTCAAACAAGCCTGCGCCGCCATCGGGCAAGGTCGTTTGATGGCGCTCTACTCTGACGCATTTCAGGCGCTGGGCGTGGTGACGGCACAGATTCTGCTCACCGAGGAGGACTTCTCCAACCGCCAGCGCTACCTCAATTTGCGCAGCACGATTCACGAACTGCTGCAATTGCGCGTTTTGCCGATCATCAATGAGAACGACACGGTTTCCACCGCCGAACTCGAGTCGTTGCGCGCCGAGGGCCACTACAAAGTAAACTTCGGAGACAACGACAAACTGTCGGCGCTCGTAGCAAGCAAAGTGGAGGCAGATCTGCTCGTCATTCTCACGGATGTCGAGGGTCTCTACACCGATGACCCGCGCAAAGGCGGCGACGCCAAGTTGATCGCGGAGGTCAAAGCCATCACGCCCGAAATCGAAGCCCTCGCCGATGCTCCGGCAAAAACCGCCAAGCTCGGACGCGGCGGCATGAAAACTAAATTGGACGCGGCCAAGGCAGCCACGCACTCAGGCTGCTCGGTGGTGATCGCCGGCGGCAAGGTAAACAACGTGATTCCGCGGCTTTTCGCCCAGGAACCGCTGGGAACTCTCTTCCTGCCTCAGCCCGGATTGACCGGCAAAAAACGCTGGATTGCATTTGCCACGACGGTCAAGGCAGCGCTTGTCGTCAACGACGGCGCGCGACAAGCGCTTCTGGCGGGCAAAGCCAGTTTGCTGCCGGCCGGCATAGTCGCGGTGCGCGGACAGTTCGAACGCGGCGATGTGGTCAGCATTGTTGACGGGTCGGGCAGTGAGTTCGCTCGCGGCATCGCCAACTATGACAGCGAAGAAGCAAAGGCTGTCTCGGGGCTGCATTCGGCGGCGATCGACGAAAAAATCGCCGCGCGCAACTACGATGCCATCGTCACGCGCGATAATGTAGCTCTTCTGGAAGCCGTGGGGTAGTCAATCTGCAATGCCGCTGAAACCCGACGCCGAAGTTGCCGTCGAAAGCGCCGCACAACTGGCGCAGCGCGCCCGCACGGCATCGACTCAGCTGGCGTCCCTGAGCGGAGAGCGGCGCCGCGAATTACTGGAGCAGATGGCCGTTTGTCTCGATGCATCCAGCAAATCCATTTTGTCGGCCAACTCTCAAGATGTGGAGTCGGCTGCCCAGATGGTGGCACGCGGAGAGATGTCCTCGTCCCTGGCTGACAGATTGAAACTGGACGATGCGAAATGGGCGGGTGTGCTGGCAGGCGTGAGGCAGGTGGCAGCCATGGCGGATCCGCTCGGGCGCGTGGAGCTGGCGCGCGAGCTGGACAACGGACTACGTCTATATCAAACACGCTGTCCGATTGGTGTGGTGCTGGTTATCTTCGAGTCGCGACCGGATGCGCTGGTGCAAATTGTTTCTCTTTTGATCAAGAGCGGCAACGCCGGAATTCTGAAAGGCGGGAGCGAAGCGAAACGCACCAATCAAGCCATCATGGAAGCGATACTAATTGCCATTGAGCGGTGCCGGTTTCCTCAATCGTCATACACGCTCATCTCGGGGCGTGAACAGGTCGCTGAACTGCTCAAGCAGGAGCGCCTGATCGATCTGGTGATTCCCCGCGGATCCAATCAGCTGGTGCGCGACATTCAAAACTCAACCCGTGTGCCCGTGCTCGGACACGCCGAAGGAATCTGCCATCTTTATATTCACGAAGATGCAGATCTGGACATGGCACTGAAGCTGGCCATCGATGCGAAAACCAATTATCCGGCCGCCTGCAATTCGATCGAAACACTTCTGGTCAACGAGAAAATTGCGGCTGCGTTCTTGCCTGGTTTTCTTGAGCAGGCGCGAGATAAAAAGACGACGGTGCGCATGACTGCAGCGGACGCATTACAATTTGGTATCACCACCGAATCCGGTGCGCAGCCCGCCAAAATTGAAACGCCGGACACCATTGACTGGGCAACCGAATATTCGGATCTGGTCCTGTCCCTGAAAGTTGTAGACTCCCTGCCAACGGCCGTCGAACACATAAACCACTACGGCTCGGGACACACTGATGCAATCGTGACCGCGAGCAAGGACGCGTTCGATCTCTTCTTCGCCGCAGTGAATTCCGCCGGCGTCTACTGGAACGCATCGACGCGATTTGCCGACGGCTTCCGCTACGGGTTTGGTGCCGAGGTCGGTATCAGCACCAATCGGTTGCATCCACGTGGTCCAGTGGGCGTCGATGGTATCACGACCTACAAATACAAACTCGAGGGACGCGGACACGTGGTATCGGATTACACCGGAGCGGACGCCCAAAAGTTCACGCACAAAGACTTGCCGCTCGACGGAGGACAGGTCCCATAACGCAGGAACGCGGCACATAACCCAGGAACGCGGCACATGTCCACACAATCCATCCACAACCCAGGGCGCACCAGGCTGCACGCACAACTTACAACTTAGGACAACAAGCAACAGTAAGACTGATAGGATAGGCAGGATGCTAAAAAACAAGAAGGTCGCAGTAATAGGTGTCGGCAAACTCGGTGAAGCTCTCATCTCCGGTTTGCTGAAACAAGGCGATTTGAAAGCAACCGATATCACCGGCAGCGTTGCCCACGAATCATCCATCGAGCGAGTCAAGCAACGGCTCGGCATCGAGTCTTCACTGGACAACAAAGAACTGGTGCGCGGCAAAGATCTCGTTTTGATTTCCGTCAAACCGCAAAACATGGATAAGGTAATCCGCGAGATTGCCGATGTGTTGACACCGGATCAATTGATCATTTCGGTGGCAGCCTCAGTCACCACCAAATTTATCGAAGAACGTCTGAACGGAATGCCGATTCCCGTGGTGCGCGCTATGCCCAACACGCCGGCCACCATGAACGCCGGCATGACCGGACTCTGTGTCGGCAAGCACACATCTGCGCAACACAAATCTTCCGCCGAAGCAATTTTTAAATGCGTGGGCGAAACTGTGTTTGTTGATGAGGGACTAATGGATGGCGTCACGGCACTCTCGGCTAGCGGTCCAGCCTACCTCTACGTGATCATCGAATCCCTGGCCGAAGCGGGTGTCAAACTCGGCATTCCCCGCGACATATCGACGTTGTTGGCGTCTCAAACCATGCTTGGCTCCGCCCGCATGGTGCTGGAGTCCAAAGCGCACCCGGCACTGCTCAAAGATATGGTAACCACTCCAGCCGGTTGCACAATCGATGGACTCATGGAACTGGAGGAAGGCAAACTGCGTGTCACACTGATCAAAGCCGTCGTCAAAGCCGCCGAACGAGCACGCGAACTGGTCAATACTCAGAGTTCCAGCGACAAGTAGAAGCACCGCTCCAAGCACGTTTCCCATGACTAGCACAAAGTACACACAACCAATCGAGCAATCCTGTTACTGGCTGGCGACGCGGGCACCACGAGACCCAGAGCCGGCTTTGCAAGGAAACAAACAGTGCGATGTGGCAATCGTCGGCGCCGGCTTCACCGGTCTCTGGACCGCACATTTCCTGAAGCAGCTCGACCCGAAACTGGAAATCGCCATAGTCGAGCAAAACATCTGCGGGTATGGTGCCAGTGGAAGAAACGCCGGCATCATCAGCTCTTCCATAGATCACTCGCATGCTCTGGCGGTTGCTCACTTCGGTCGCGAGGACGCCGCAAAACTGGCAAGAATTGGGCACGAAAACATTCGCGAACTGGCCGAATTCGCCCATGACTGCGACGTGGAACTCAGCGGTCAACTATGCTTCGCATTGACTCCAGCACACCTGGAAGACTGCCACCACAGTGCCGCTGTAAACGAAGAATTGGGCATCACCGGCAGCAAGGTTCTGTCCGCAGAAGAAGCACGCGCCGAGGTCAATTCTCCCATCTATCTCGGCGCCGGTTATTCGCCAGGGGGTGGCATCATCAACCCAATCAAGCTGGTCGACAAATTGCGTAGCACCGCAACCAGTTCTGGTATCACCTTTTACGAACAGACCAAAGTCAGCAACATAAGTGGTGGCACAATAACCGCCAACGGCGGTTTCCTCAACGCCAATAAGGTGGTGCTAGCCACTGATGCATACACGCACCACTTGTTTCCCGAACTTCTCTGGCGATTCATCCCCCTCTACGACTACGTGATCGTCAGCGAACCGCTAACCGCTGCACAACATCAGCAAATAGGCTGGAGAAACCGCCAGGGCGCTACCGACGGTCGTTCGTTCTTCAACTACTATCGCCTGACTGCCGACAATCGCATCGTCTGGGGAACCAGCGAAGCAGTCTACTATCCGCCAAACAAAGTGGAGTTGAGCTGCGATCACTCGCAGCGTCACTACGACGAGCTGCTGGTCAGCTTCGCCCGACACTTCCCATACCTAGCCGATCTGAAGTTTCCCTATGCCTGGGGCGGTCCGATTGCATCCACCACCCGATTGACGCCATTTTTCGGCAGCATGGAAAACGGCAAGGTGATTTACGCACTCGGCTACACCGGACACGGAATCGGCACCACCCGCTTGGCAGGCAAGATACTTGCCCACATGGCTATCGCCCGAGAGACAGAACTCACCCAACTCAAAATGGTCCAGAAGAAACCATTTCCGTATCCACCCGAACCTATCCGCTCCATGGCCGTTAAAGCAGTCACGCGGTCACTGCAGCAAGTCGACGCCGGCGGACAACCAAACTCGCTGCTAAAAGTTCTGGACGCCATGGGACTAGGTTTCTCCAGCTAGTCAAGCACTCTACCTGAATTGAAGCGATATCGCTTTAGCTCCCCAGCCTCGCCTGAACTGAAGCGATATCGCTTTAGCTCCCCAGCCTCGCCTGAACTGAAGCGATATCGTTTTAGCTCCCCAGCCTCGCCTGAACTGAAGCGATATCGCTTTAGCTCCCTAGCCTCCGCTCAACTGAAGCGATATCGCTTTAGGTTTGACGGCGTGGAGAAGCGGCAGCCAGGGTTTTACCCGGGTAAAACTCCGATCGTGCCGAGTTTCACCCGGGTGAAACGAGTGGCTGGGTTCCGGTTTCTTGGCAAGCCACCCGCTCAACCGATATCGCTTTAGCTTTGCTGTGCTGGGACTGGCACGCCGAGAAATTTGGGACAAAAAGGCGTATGATCCACGAGCCAAGAGGCTTGGCGCGCCGGAAGGCAGTAAGCCGCGAGGCAAGAGAAGTATCTGGAGCCGAACGAACTATGCCTCAAGATTTGAAGAAGGCGCAAAACACTGCTGCCGAGGTGATGAATCTGATCAACAAGCAAAAGCTTGATGAGTCGGAGCGCAAACGAGTCATCGAAGACTCGGTCAAGTATTGGAAAGAGCATGTCAATGAAGGGTTCCTGCAGTATCGCAAATCGGTTAGCACCGACTACACAGCGGTCGAATGGGAAGATGAAGGCGCCGTCTTCCGAGATATCAACGGAAAAGAATTCATTGATATGCTGGGCGGCTTCGGCATCTATAGCGTAGGGCACCGGCACCCCAAAGTGCTCGCCGCCGTCGAAAATCAATTGAAGCGCCAAGGCATTCATTCGCAAGAACTGATCGATCCGCTGCGCACCTATTTGGCACACCTGGTGGCATTGATCACGCCGGGTGAGTTGCAGTATTCGTTTTTCAGCAACTCAGGCACCGAATCGGTGGAAGCATGCCTGAAGATGGCGATGCTCACCACCGGGCGCCACCACTTCGTCGGCGCCATCGGCGGGTTTCACGGGAAGACCCTGGGGTCCCTGGGAGGTACTTCGAAAGCGGTATTTCGCGAACCATTCCTGCCGCTTCTCAACTGGAGCCATGTTCCGTTCGGTGACGTCGATGCACTGAAAACGTTTCTTCACAGCTGTGACTTCTCCGGCGACAAGGTAGCAGCAGTCGTGCTGGAACCGGTGCAGGGCGAAGGCGGAATCAACGTTGCGCCCCGCGGATATCTGCCGGCGGTGCGTGAGCTGTGCGACAAGTATGGCGCGATGCTGGTGCTCGACGAAATTCAGTGCGGCATGGGACGCACGGGCAAGATGTTCTATTGCGAGCACGAAGGAGTGACTCCCGATCTGCTGGCGCTCGGGAAGGGATTCGGCGGCGGCGTCATGCCGATTGGTGCCTGCGTAGGCACACCCAAAACCTGGGAGCGGTACATCGAGAATCCGTTTTTGCACACCACTACATTTGGTGGCAACCCGCTGGCCTGCGCCTCGGCGATCGCCACCATTTCGGTCTTGCTGGAAGAGAATCTCGTCCAGCAAGCTCAGGAAAAGGGCGACTACATGTTGCCGCGGCTTAACGAGCTCGCTAAGAGTTATCCCCAGGTGATGAGCAGCGCACGCGGAGTCGGACTGATGCTGGGCATGGAGTTTGTCGATCACGATATGGGCTATGCGGTGGCAAAAAATCTGTTCCAGCGCAATATTTTGATCTCCGGAACATATATCAATGCCCGCGTGTTACGCATTGAACCACCGCTGGTGATCAGCTACGAGCAGATTGATAAGTTTCTCAAAGCCCTCGAAGAGTCGCTTGCACAAGTCTACAAAGAGAAAGGTATTCAGACGACCGCAGCGTCTGCCTCACGCTGAGCGTATGAGCCGTATAATTTAGTGGACGGCTCAGGAAACACAGGTATCTTCAGATGGCAGTAATTGCGGTGGACATGGATGACGTCGTGGCGGACGCGCTTGGCGAACATCTGCGGCGTTACAACGAAATGTTTGGAACCACGATCGAACGCACGCATCTCAACGGCAAACCGCTGCGTCATATTATTCCTGCCGAGCACCGGCAAGCCGCCCACGATCTGTTGCACCAGCACAGTTTCTTCGAGCAGTTACATGTGCTGCCCGGGGCTCAGGAAGTATTGCACGAACTGAGCCGCACGCACGAAGTATTTTTTGCCAGCGCCGCTATGGAAGTGCCTTGCTCGTTTGCCGCCAAGTTCGATTGGTTGCACAAGCATTTCGCATTCATTCCGCCGTCCAACTGGGTATTTTGCGGCGACAAACATATCCTCGCGGCAGATTATCTGATCGACGACAACGCGCGTCACTTCCAGAAATTCAGGGGCACCGGCATTTTGTTTGATGCACCGTACAACCAGCACGTGACGGGATACGAGCGCGTGCATAACTGGTTCGAGGTGCGCGATTACTTTGCAAAAACGAGTTGCCCGCAACCGTGATTGCGGACAACTCGGGCCCATCAACTAGCGCCTGCCTGGCGCCTGCCTAACGAAAACGTACTTTTTTGAGAGCTTTGAAATCTAGTTAGCCTTGACTCCGAACAACTTCGGAATCGGCACATAGTACGGAACCGGAATGTTCGTCGACACACCTGTGAGTATGTTTCGCAGCGACACATCAATTTGACCGGTCTTCGGATTTTCGATCGCCTGGAAATCGAACTGCTTCTTGAAGCCCTGGTCGCCGGGCGTATTGAGCATCTTGGTCAACCACGCCACGCCGTTCTTGCCGAACACACCCTCGCGCGCATCTTCGTACGCCTGGCGAATCTCCTCGACAGGTATGTTTCCATTCAGCAGTCCATTCATAATCGAGCCGGAAACGGCCTTCAGCTTCTGCTCCTGTTCCTGGCGCAGCTGCTCGGCGCGGTGCTGCTCTCGCTGTTCCGATTCTTGAGGAGTGAGCATTTCGGTTGTCTTGCCGCCGGTATTGGTTTTGATGATGCGGTTGCCCTGCACTACGACGGTATCGCCGGACGGCATGGTCACATACTGACGATCGCCTTCCTTGCGAATCTGGAACACACCGCCCGTGGAGCTGGTCGTGATAGTCCCGTCTGCCCCCACTTGCACCTTGGCTATCGCGTTGCCGAATTTATCGAGATTTGCCACCGCCTGCGAACCGTCGCCGTTCGTGCGGAAGATCGAGTTGCCCGGCAGTTCATTCTGCTGCGGCTTCGAACCGACAACAATCTCTGGACGAAACTTCATCTTCGCCGCCAGCAATCCCAGTCGGTCGGCGAATGAGGGCGGTTCCGCGCCTTCAAAAGCTACGTCGCCGTACAGGTTTTCCGATGTTTCGGTTTCCGATCCGGCTCCCGCCGGCGGCACCAGCTTGACCTTATTCTCAATTGGTATTGCTTGCTCTTCCATGAGTTCCATCCTTTGGTAAATCCTTGCCTGCTGCGTCCAATGTACGTCCGAGCGCGGCGCGCAACAACGAACAAGAATGTGAAGACCGCTCGCAGGCAGGCACGCCGGTCGGTTGCATAATTCCACAGTTGCCCACCGGGGCGGATACAGTTGCCAAATACATAAGGCTGCTAAGATCTCCCCATGGCAAATGGAATCAGAGCTTCAGTTTCACTGGCTGGCGCGTTTGCGCTGCTCGCTGTTTCGACAATTTGTTCAACGCCGACCCGAGCAGAGATTCTGTCCGAAGATAAGAGAGTCATCTCGGGCTATACGCTCGTGTTTCGCAAATTCAATTGGAACAGCCAATTCGGCACCATCCTGGAAATCAAAAAAGGCAAGCGCCGTGTGCTGCGCCGCCAGGCACACGGCTTGTGGATCTTCTCGATGGACAAACAGGCTGAGTCCTTCGACTTGAAACCGAGTGATCCGGTGCGCGTCGCCGACTTGAACGGCGACGGCGTTAAGGATGTCGTGATTCAGGAGTGGAGCGGTGGTGCTCACTGCTGTTATACCTACGACATTTACTCGCTTTTGCCCGGCGGTCTGAAAACCATCTGGCACTGCGACGGCGGCGACGGACATCTAGCAATCGAAACACCCAAGAAAGGCCCGGCGGTGCTGGTTATAGAAGATGCCAGCCTGGCGTACTGGGTAACCAGTTTTGCCGACGCACCGATTCCCAAAGTCTATCTGCGCTGGACAGACGGTGCGTTCCGCGTTGATGCAAAAAGAATGCGCAAACCAGTCGATCCCCAGAAATTCAAAGAGTGCGCCGCTGATCCAAATTCTATTGCATCGGCAAAATACTTCGTGCAACTGGTTTACGAAGGACACGCGGACAAAGCCCTGGAAGTGCTGAGCAAGCTGTCGCCGGCGGAACGAAAAGAGTTTCTCAAAGGATTCAATGAAAACTTCAGGAAGAGTCCTCACTATTCGCAGATAATCGCCCTCAGCGATCCGCGCGCGATCCGCCGCCTCAAAGGTTAGTGGCACACGCTTTTGTAGCGCGCGCGTTGCTTCGCACAGGGCGACATTGGCTAGCATGACTCAGTCCAAGCAGCAACACGCAGCTGATTGCCGCCACCAGCATCGGCAATCCGAATGTTCGGTCGGCATGACGCCAGATCATCTCGTTGGCCCAGAAAGCGACAACGACAGAGACACCGATCAGGATTCCATAGAGAGTTGGCAGTACCGATTTCATGCAATGCTCCTCGAAGTGGTGTCTCCATCATCACTCCCCCTCGATTTCAGGACATCGGGAGCAAGGCGGAATCTTCGTAAGTGTGGATTGAATCAGAAGGACTAATCTCGTAACCTCGGGTTCACCCCAGGTCACCCCTACCGACCACCCCAACGCCACTTACCCATGCCAGCCGGTGAATGGCCGGACGTGTAGAATGCGAAAAGGAGCGAGATGACATGTTTCAGCGTCCGCGCAGATACGAACAAGACCGCTTGCGAGAAGCGCCGCCGCGCCCTCTCTGGCTGCGGCGTTCCGATAGCTGGCGGAGCCGGCAGTTTGAGTTCGAGTTCAAAGCGATCGAATGCGAAAGGCGCCGGGTCGCTAAAGATCTTCATGACGAAATTTTACCGTCGCTGGTGCGATTGATTCGTTCTATCCAGAAGCATGAGCGCACCGGACCGCTACTCGATGAATTGCACAGCACGGTGGCGGCGTTCCGCGATTTGCTGGGCGAGCTGCACCCGGTCGAACTGGACGAGTTCGGACTGGTGGCAGCCCTCACCAACATCACCAGTCGCCATGCTCGATTGAGTGGACGCTTTATCGGGTTTATCGAGCGGGATGAAGAGTGCCCGCTTTCCGAGTTGCAGCAACTCGCAGTATTCCGCGCCATGCAGTGCGTGTTGCGCATGTTCGCCAGGTCGGAAAACGACATATTGATCATTACCTACGACCGCATGGCGACGGGCTGCGCGATCGCCGTTCGCTGCGTCGACAAACGTGTCTCATCGGCGCGCTGGCTCTCAGCGGAGCAACCGGAGTTCGTCATGTTCGAGTCATGGTGCGCTCTCTCCGGCGCCAGCGCCGAGCTGGGCACCAGCCCGGCCTGCGGATTTCCGCGCGATCTGCTGCTCTCCATAAATGAACAACCTGGCGACATTTGGGGCGGTGCTTTAACCGCGGGTGAAGGTGGCGGCGACGATCAATCCTTCTTCGAAGCAATGGCGGTAGCAGCCGAGCGCAAAAGGATCTCAGCGGAAATCGACAGCTTGATCATGCCTCATCTCGACAGGATTATCACCCTGTCCGAGCAAGCCAACGACAATCGACTGGCCATGGAGATTCGCCAGCGCATCGAAGTGATCGCAACCGGCGTTGCCGGCATCATGTCCGAGTTACACCGCCGGCTCCTGGCCGAGGCTGGATTGGTTTGTTCAATAAAGAGTCTGGTCGAACGCTTTCGGCAAGCGACGGGCATCGAAACGGCGCTGTTCACCAACATCTCGCCCGCCGAGATCAATCTCACCGCCGACTGCAACCTGGCACTATATAGAGTCACCCAGGAAGCGCTCAACAATGTCGAGAAACATTCACACGCGTCGCGCGTGCTGGTATCACTGCACCGAACCGCTGGGCAGCTGACGGTGTCAATCGAGGACAACGGGCGCGGCATCACAGAGAAGCAGGTAACCCAGTCGCGCGGACTGCGCAATATGAGCGAACGCGCGGACGGCATCGGCGCACAAGTTACGTTCAGCAAGTCGATCTCATTCGAGAGCGGAACTTTAGTGTCTATCAGCATTGCATTGGACTAACAGCTGCGAGAGACCCACGTTGCAGAAACAGCGATTAGGGTGATCCCCAGGTCGACATTGAGGAGGCGCTGAGTATCAGCGCTGCCGGTGCTTGAAATAATCGACTTCAGGCTGACCTGGGGGATTGCTTTATGGCATCAATCAACTTTCACACGCGCGAAATTTCCTGCAAACTCGTTTACTACGGCACTGGACTTGGTGGCAAGACCGCCAATCTGAAATATATATACAGCCAGCTGGCACCGGACACGCGCAGCGAAATAATCTGTCTGGAAACCGATACCGAGCGTACTCTGTTCTTCGATTATCTGGGACTGGATCTGGGTAAAGTGCAGGGTTTTACGACACGATTTTCACTCTACACTGTGCCGGGGCAAGTGGAATACAACGCCAGCCGCAAGCTAATCTTGAACGGAGTGGACGGCATCATCTTCGTCGCCGACTCCGACGTGTTGCGCCGCAAAGACAACATTTCTTCATTGCAGAACATGATCGAAAACCTGATGGAGTTCCGGGTTTCGCTGGACGATATTCCGTGGATATTGCAGTATAACAAGAGGGATCTCAACAACGCCATGCAAGTAAGCATGATGGAAGCAGATCTCAATCTTGGCGGAGTACCGGCGTTCGAGGCGATCGCGTCGGAGGGTTTGGGCGTATTTGCAACACTCAAATCACTGGCGAAACAGGTCCTCAACCGCCTGGCGTAGTGGCACCGACTTGACGGAACGCGGTAACAGGGGATTGTGAGGAACAGAAGATGGGCACTGTGAGGAGCAGAAGATGGGCGTTGTGATCGCGGACGATCAAGAGCGTGAGCGCACCTGGCTCAAGGAATTGATTGGCAATCATCTCGCCAACCTGGCACCAATTTACGAAGCTCATGACGGGCAGAGAGCCGTCGAACTGACTATCGAACACAAGCCGCCGGTGGTGTTTCTCGATATTGAGATGCCGGTCTTGTCTGGTATCAAGTCGGCGGAGCGCATTCTTGCGGAGCTGCCCCACACCGGAATCATTATTCTCTCCAATCACTCGGACGAAATATTTGTTCGCAAGCTGTGGAAGCTGGTACCATCGGATGGCGCGTTCGGCTATGTATTGAAGGACTCCACCGATCAGCAGGTGGTGGACGCGGCGCGCGCGGTGCTCGGCGGCGACTGCTGGATTCATCCGCGCATCCAGCGCATTATCCGACGCACCGAATGCGGTGCTACCGGACTGACCGACGGCGAGTTCGAAGTTCTGGTATACATCGCAATGGGGTTCACGGACAAGGCGATTGCACGCCGACTCTACATCACCGAAAAGGCTGTGCAAGCACGTTTAAAATGCCTGTACACAAAACTGGGAATTCCCATCAAGGGCGCCTCCGACGAGGATGAATACAATCACCGCTGCCGCGCTCTCAATCTCGCGTTCCGCAGGGGGTTGATCAACCGCGCCGAACTAACCGACTGGGAAGAGCAAATCTGGTAAACCTTCCGGCACTGCGTAAGTGCCGGCGGTCTAGAAAATCGGGACGATCTTGTCGGCGTCGAACGAAACATCCTCGCCGTCAACATCAATTTCAGGCAGCGCCGGAAACTTGACGCCATACGGCTCCACAATTGTCTTCAGGCGCACCACCGCCGTGCGCCAGTTTTCGTAGCGCTGTTCCAGGGTCAGAATTCCGAAGCCAGCCGAACGTGCCACTTCTTCTAATTGCCTCTGCGCCGGCAAGAACGTCGCCGGCAGATGCCAGAAGTCCTCCGGCGGCTCATAGAGAATGCCGGAAAGAAACACGAAGCCGGCACGAAACTGTTTCGTGATCACTTCTTTGTCCTCTTCGGACAACCTCGGCAAAATCTCTTTCAGCAGCGCCAGACAGAAACTCAAATGGCGACCTTCGTCTCGTCCGATGTTCTTGAAGGCTTCCTTGAACACCGGAATATCGGTGGTTTCGTACATGCTGTGGAACAGCGTCGACGAAGCAACCTCTCCAAACAAGAACGAGCTAAACAAAATACCCATCGGATAATGCTCGACGGCTTTCTTGTAGCCGTTCCAGTAGCGTGCTCCGTTGTGGTAGAGCCATTCGATGTTGTTTTTGGCGAGCTTCCCGAGCGGTCCTTGCCACTCGTAGCTGTGCAGCGGACCACCGGGCGTCAATTTGCTGATGGCACGCCCACAAACCTCTTCGTGATTCATCTCATCGCGAGTGACGGAGAAAAAACACTTGCGAACCGGGTCTTCCTCGTGCACTTCGTAGGCATGAATCATCGCGCGGGCGAATACCGCCGGTCCGGAAGCATCGAAAACAGACAGCAACGCCCACCAGTAGGAGATTGCCTGGCGCTGGTCGATGGTCATGCTTTCGACATCAAGCGTTTCCCAAGGCAAACGGCTGGGTGACCAACCTGGGTCACGGGCGTTCTCGTAAATCTCGGCCAGGCGCGGAGTTTCTACCCGCCAGTCAAACGGAAAAAGATTGAGCTTGTCGGTAATGGCAGGCGCCGACTCGGTATCAAGAAGAATCTTCTCTGGGTCAGGCATGCGCTCGTGCTTACTGGGAGCAGCCTTGATCTGCGACTCGAGATTAGACAAGTTACTTTTCTTGGCAGGCATGGCTCTAAGCCCTATCTCCGTATGAGCGATTGACCCTATCTAGTCTACGATCTTTTGCCTCACCGCATATGGTACCGCCGTTAAGCAAGGGCTTTTCGGGCAAAAATTCGGTCGTTTTTATCCCAGCCCCTCACCCCTCAACCCCTCCTGAAAAGCCCAAGCGATATCGGTTGAACCTCGCGGACTCAAGCGATATCGCTTGGGTTTCTCCGACCTGAAGCGATATCGGCTCAATTTCCAGAGCCAAAGCGATATCGCTTGGGTTCTGGCGGACGGCGCAGAAGCCCAGCGGGCTTGGTTTATTCGTACTTGGGGAGAAAAGATTGCCGGAGGTCGGACTTGAACCGACACACCCTTGCGGGCGGTTGATTTTGAGTCAACTGCGTCTGCCATTTCGCCACTCCGGCACGGAATGGGATTTTCCATTTTACTATAAGGGAATCAGGGGATCGCGCAGGGGCAAGCTGTTGGCAACAAAGGTTGCAATCATTGCTGGATTCGAACCGTTTGCGGAGTTTGACAAGAACCCGAGCGGAGACGCGGTAGCGTTCATTCAGCAGTACTGTCAGGGCTTTGCGGCACAATCTCTTGTCTTGCCAGTATGCTGCCAATCGAGCTGGACTTTTGTGAAGCAGGCGGTAGACAAGCTACCGCCAGATGCAGAGTTTGCTCTTGTGATGGCCGGAATGGCAGACAAACGAGAAGCAATCGAAATTGAGCGGTTCGCTCTCAACTGCAAGGACTACCGCATTCCAGACAACGAAAAACATCAGTGGACCGGCGAAGAGATCGTCGAAGGCGCCGACACGGCGATTCGCAGTCGGCCAGTCGACAAGCAGTTGCTTGACGATTTGCTCGCGAAAGGCTTCAACTGCCGCATCTCAAGCCATGCCGGGACTTTTGTGTGCAACGAGGTCTACTTCAGGGCTCTGCTCGATTGGCAGAACGACCCGCGCTGCGCGGGCGTCGTTTTCGTGCATGTGCCGCCACCCGCCAATTACCGGGAGCCCAACGCAGTCGGCAAAGCCGTTTCTCGCGCATTCCGCAATCTCGGGTCTGGTGCTTCTGCGCATGCTGGCGCCCGTCCGATTGCAGGAAAGAAGGGTTCTGGCGGGGGTTCCGGGGCCGGTAAGAACAAAAAGGTGAATTCGGCGGGCCCGGACGAGCCAGATGACGTATATCCTATATACAGATACGCGGAAGCTCTGTCTCTGATTGCCCGTTACCTTCTCAACTCGCCGAAAGGGTTGCCCAGTGGAGCAGACGTCGCTAGAAATACTCCGAGTCGACGATCGCATACGTCCAAAAGATGAGGACGACGGCATCCGGCGTGCTCTGTTTCTTTGCCACAGCATGCAGCCCTATTGCGCCAAGCAAGTGCGGGTGTTCGTGAAACGCTGCCGCGACGGCGAATTTGGTCCAGACGTCGAGGAATCGGTGAGAGGCGATGTTCCAGACTGGCAGATTGCTGAAGCAACGAAAGAGCTGCTGACGCTCAGCCTGCACATGACAGGCATAGATCAAGGCGCGCTGAATGCGCCGGTCTGGCTGATCGAGTTTCTGATCGAAAGCTTGAAGGAATCGGATGTGATCTTCCCGGACCCTGGTGTTGAGTCGATTATCGCTGCCTACGGCGAGATCGATGATACTGACCTGAAGGATGCGTTGGCTGGAAAGTTGCGCGCCGTGCTGGGCATTCCACCTGATGAAAACGCTCACAACGCCTGGTTGGAAATCTTGGAAACGATGCGTCCCATGCGCAACGAACTGCTCTTGTTCTCGCTGACGCAGCCTCCCGACACGCTCAGACAGCATCTGCAATCGAACGCCTGACCGAGGCGGCAACGCCAAGACATGACATACGAACGGCTGACAGGGCGGCGCGCGTTCCTGCTAACATATGCCCCGAACAGCTGGCAGCAAGCATAATGCAGCGGGGGCAGGCGAATGAGCCGATACATTCTCAGCGTTGATTCGGGCACCACTAGTTGTCGCGCGATTGTTTTCGACAGTCAGGGAAAAACAATCGGCGTCGGACAACATGAATTCACGCAGTTTTTCCCAAAACCAGGTTGGGTCGAACATGATGCGGAAGAGGTTCTCAAAGTCCAACTCCAGTGCATCAGCGACGCGATCGCGGCGGCGAAAATCAAAGGCGAAGAGATTGCCGCCGTCGGCATCACAAACCAGCGTGAAACAACCGTCGTCTGGGATCGCAAAACGGGAAAACCCGTGCATAAGGCAATCGTCTGGCAGGACCGCCGCACGCAGGATGTGGCGGATGCATTGAAGCGCGAGTCAAATGTGTTTCGCGAAAAGACGGGTTTGGTACCGGATGCGTACTTCTCCGGACCAAAGATTCAGTGGATACTCAAGAACGTCAAAGACGGCGAGAAACGCGCGCGCGCCGGCGAACTGGCTTTCGGAACTATTGATACCTGGCTGATCTATAACCTCACCGGCGGCACGGTGCACGCCACGGAATCGAGCAACGCCTCGCGCACCATGCTCTACAACATGCATACGATGGATTGGGACGACGAGCTGTTGGCGCGGTTGTCGGTACCGCGCGCCATGATGCCGCAGGTTCTCGACTCCAACGGTGACTTCGGCACCACCAGAAAAGAGGTGGTCGGCTTCGAAGCTCCGATTGCCGGCGTACTGGGAGACCAGCAAGCGGCACTGTTCGGTCAGACGTGTTTCGAAACCGGCAGCGCAAAATGCACATATGGAACCGGTGCGTTTCTGCTCATTAATATCGGGCATGCACCGCATCTGGTGCCCGGGCTTTTAACTACGTTGGGCTGGAAGCTGGCAGGAGAGAAACCCACTTATGCGCTGGAAGGCGCCATATTCATTGCCGGTGCGGCAGTGCAATGGCTGCGCGATGGACTCGGAATTATTGCGTCCAGCGAAGAAACGGAAGCGCTGGCGAAATCAATCGACAGCAACGAAGGCGTGTATTTCGTGCCGGCCTTGGTAGGACTCGGTTCGCCGTGGTGGAACTCCGATGTGCGCGGCACCATTACCGGCATCACTCGCGGCACGGGTCGCGCGCACTTCGTGCGGGCGGCGCTGGAGTCGATGACTTACGGAGTTGCCGATGTGGTGATGCGCATGCGGGAATACGATCTGCCGGTCGTCGATCTGCGTGTCGACGGGGGCGCCACCAAGAACAACTTCCTGCTGCAGTTCCAGGCTGATGTTCTGCGCTTGCCGGTCGTGCGTTCCTCGCAAGTGGAATCGACGGCATGGGGAGTAGCGGCGCTGGCCGGCTTGAAGGTCGGACTGATCAAGAGCAAGAAAGAACTTGAAGAAGCGTGGCAGAAGGGACAAAAGTTCGAAGTGAAAAATGACCGCGGCGCCGACTATTCAGGCTGGCAAGCGGCATTGCGAGCCACCTTCGCTCAGGCTGGTCAGTTTCTTCCCGTCGAACCGCCGGCAGTGAAAGTGTAGTGTGAAACGCCGTCTGAGCAGATTTTTCAGATTGGTACGCGTGCTCGTCAATGAGTTTCGCGTCTTCTTCACTTGCGTGCTCATCGCCTTCGTCGGGTCGACGCTGCTCCTGTACTACGTGTATCCAAAGCAGGATCTGCCGCAGCACCATGCAACATTGCTGGGCGCCGCCTATGACACGCTGCAGATGATCTTCTTCGAATCCCCGATACCGTTTGAAGATGATTGGCGACTGATACCTCTGTTTTTTGGGCTGCCGTTGCTCGGTCTTCTGGTAGTCGCCGAAGGTGTGGTGCACCTGGGCAACCTTCTATTTCAAAGCAATCTCTACACGAGGGAGTGGCAAAAAATGCTGGCGGCAACATATGAGAATCACATAGTTGTGTGCGGACTGGGCAACGTCGGTATGCGCGTTGTGCAACATCTGCGAGCAATGGACCAAGACGTTGTTTGCATTGAGAAACAGCCGGATGCGCCGTTTCTTGCCGAGATGGAAGAGCTGGGTGTGCCCTGCATCGTCGCCAACATTCGCAACACCCAGGCGCTGGAAGACGCGAACGTGCGCAAGGCGAAAGCCCTGATAGCGGTAACCGATGATGACCTGGCCAACATGGAAACTTGCCTGAATGCCCGCGAGCTTGTCCCGGGAATCAAAGTTGTGATGCGCATGTTCGATCAGAAACTGGCGGAGAAGTTCGAGCGCTCCTTCGGCATTCCATCGTTCAGCGCCTCCGCATTGTCGGCACCGGTGTTCGCACTGGCAGCGATGAGCGGAAACATCCTGTCGTCGTTCGAGTTTGGCGGCCAGATTATCAACGCGATCCAGATTCCCATTGAGGATGGAAGCATCCTGCACGGATTAACCGTCGATGATGTCAGACAGCGTTATGGAGTGACCGTGCTGCTGCATGAGCATGGCGGGCAGAACGATTGGAATCCCGCCGCCCAGACAGTGTTGCAGTCGGGCACCAAGCTTTTGGCGATCACGGATTCACGCAATGTCCATCGCGTGCTGGGTTAGGTGTTGGGTTAGGCGCTGTCTTCCAGTTCGTCCTGGCACTGCTCGCACTTGCTGACCAGGCGGGAAAGGCGCATCTTCATGCCCTGGGCGATGCTGGCCACAGAACCGATACTTGGATTGCGTTTTCCAGTTTCTACATTACTTAGAAAAGCGCGATCCACTCCGGAGTCCGCTGCCAGTTCTTCCTGGGACAAGCCGAGCTTTTTCCGACGCTCACTGATCACCTTGCCGAGGCAAACATATAGATGTTCGTGCTTCTTTGTGGTTTTCGCAGCTTTCGTGGTTTTCTTAGGCATAGGTAAAAATCTCGCAATTCCTGTCTCACGTCTGACGATAGACGTAGAAGTTGGCCGTGAGTTGCATCTTTTTCTTGTGGTATTTCAGCCACAAGAAACGGCACAAGTCCGGAGAGATCATTCTTCTGTCCATCGGGTTCTTGCGGAAAATACGGTCGAAAAAAAGTTGGAACTTTTCCGAAAAGCACTCCGTCTCAGCTGCCGGAAACCCGGAAACCAATATTCTGACTATTTACAGTTTTAGAGGCACTAGCTCACATGTCTGGACAAGAACACGAGCACCAAGACGCAAATCAGGCCGGACGCGCCAACCACGGCACACCGTTCCGCGGCGAGTCCCTGGCGGATGCCATGGATCGCAGTGCTCATGAATTACAGCTGCTGGCGAATTTCTACCACCAGCATGGTTACCTGGACAGGGCTCAGGAGATCTATCAGACCATCTTGCGGATTCGCGGGGAACGGGACGCCCGCAATGGTGTTAATGACGCTGACGTCAAAGAAGCATAGGCGTACAAGCCACTCCAAGCCCACCCAAATCGCTCAAGGCGCGGTCACAAAACAAAGACATATGAATTGAGAAGCTCAACGGTTTTCGTTGAGCTTTGTCATTTTCAGAGCGCCGTAGATTAGCGCTTACCGTCACCATCGCCGCCGCAGTCTGAACTCAGCCAGAATGTCAGCTTCTGATGCAGCTGGTCGTAAGTGAACGGCATGGCGAGGTAGTCATCCATACCGGCACTCAGGCAGTTATCGAGTGTGGCTTTGACGTGCCCGGTAATACCGATTACCGGAGTGCGCTTGCCGGAGGTCTTCTCCCTCTCGCGAATTTTTCCGGTGCAAATGCGCCCGTCGATTTCGGGCATCTGCCAGTCCATTACGACGATGTCGAACTGCGCTTCATCAAGGGCTCGCAGACCCTCGGCGCAGCCGCGAACCACCTTGAATCTGATCTGAAGTTTGCTCGCTAATAATTCAAAAATTCGCGGATAGTCGGGCGAATCGCCGATGAGCAGAACGACAGGTTGAACCTTTTGCCCGGCACTAATCGAATTAGGTCCGTCTTCCTTGTTCGTCATGTCACACCCATGTTTGCACAAAACATGACTTACCCAAGGAAATAAAGTTTCCACGGCTGTGGTTGATCGGCAACAAACAGCTGAGCCGTAAGGCGCCACCGATAACGGTGGCTGTCCGGCAAGCGCATGGACAGCCGCTTTTGAAGAAAATACCCATTCGGGCACACAAGAAGAAAGCCCTGGCCGAAGCCAGAGCTTTCTTCCTGTCCCAGTCAAAACCAGTGCCCGACGGCGTACCTTCATCCACTGCCGGGCTCACCCCTGCGCGCAGCCATCACGACTGCATCGCAGAGAGTGCGATTAATCCCAGCTGAGTGCACCGCCTGTTTGATAGTCGATGACACGCGTCTCGAAGAAGTTTTTCTCTTTTTTGAGATCGAGCATTTCGCTCATCCAGGGGAAGGGATTCTTCGCGCCTGGATATTGCTCAGTCAAACCAATCTGTTTGCAGCGACGGTTTGCCACAAATTGCAGGTATTCGGCGAACATTTGCACGTTCAGTCCGAGAACTCCGCGCGGCATCGTGTCGACCGCATATTGATATTCTAGATCGACTCCTTCACGAATCAACTTAATGATTTCTTGTTGAAGGGCGGTCGTCCAGAGATGCGGATTTTCGATCTTGATCTGGTTGATCAGATCTACACCGTAGTTGAGGTGCATCGATTCATCGCGCAAGATGTACTGGAATTCTTCGGATGCACCAGTCATCTTGTTCTGCCGTCCGAAGCTGAGCATTTGCACAAATCCGACGTAGAAGAAGATGCCTTCCATGATGATGTAATAGCCGATCAAGTTGCGCAGAAGGCGCTGATCTGTGGCATCGGTGCCGGTGTGGAAATTAGGATCGGCCAGTTCTTCAGTGAACTGCAGTTGGAATGCATCCTTCGCGTGAATGGACGGAATCTCGCGATACATGTTGAAAATTTCGCCTTCATCGAGTCCGAGACTTTCCACCACATATTGATAGGCGTGCGTGTGCAGAGCTTCTTCGAAAGATTGACGAAGCAGGTACTGACGGCACTCAGGATTGGTGATGTGACGATAGATCGCCAGCACCAGGTTGTTAGCTACGAGTGAATCAGCTGTCGAGAAGAAACCGAGGTTGCGTTTGATGATTTGACGTTCGTCATCGGTCAGACCGTTGGGATCTTTCCAGAGCGCGATGTCGCGGCTCATGCTGATCTCTTGCGGCATCCAGTGGTTGGCGCAAGCATCGAGATACTTCTGCCAGGCCCAGTCATATTTGAATGGCACTAGCTGGTTGAGGTCGGCGCGGCAGTTGATGATGCGTTTTTCGTCGACGCGAATGCGGCGTGCGTTGAACTCGATGTTTTCCAAACCTGTAACACCACCTACGGTGCTGGCTGCTTCAGCACCTTTGTTGGTTGATTCGGTTGGAACCGACGGAGCCATTGTCACTGAGCTAATCCCCTGTGTTGTAGTTCCAGTAGGAGCGGCTGGCGGCGTGCAGTCGATTGCGGCTTCAACTCCGACAGCGTTGGTAGGTTCAGCTGTTGGAACAACAACAGCATGTCCGAGCGGCGGTGGCGGATTTATTGGTGATTCGATACTCGGTCCGGTGCCGAAAATGCCCCGGTTGGTCAACTCTGTGCTCTGCCATGGACGAACGGAATTAGAACCGCTGCCACTATTTGAATTCATCCCTGTCCCCTTTCTAACCATACCATACATCTGTATGATGCGCCTGTCAAGTCTTTTCGCTGCGCCGGATATTCGTTCAATCACCTGCGAATATCACTGCAGCTGTCGTTCTGGTTGTTTCGTCTCCGATCTAGTTTGATGCTTTCGTGAGATTGAACTGCTCGGTCCGTTCCACGTTCCCCCAATCAGCCGCACGACCAACACGGCCCAGTGAATTGGTCGTGGGCTTATCGGAGTGATTTACTGGCAAGCTTCGCAGTCAGGATCGGTAATGGAGCATGCCTTAGGAGAGGCTGACATGTCTTCCATCATTACCACTGATACTGTCAGCGGCACCTCACTGGAAACCTTGTTGAGCGCACCGGTGGTGACGGTGGATTTCTCTGCGTAGGTTGCACCGATTGTCCGCAGGTAATAGGTTGTTTTGAGACCACGTTGCCATGCCAGCTTGTAAGTCTCATCCAACTTCTTACCGTTGGGTTGAGCGATATACACGTTGAGGCTTTGTGCTTGATCGATCCATTTTTGCCGGCGCGAGCCCGCTTCGATGAGCCACTTCGGATCAACTTCGAAAGCGGTTGCATAAAGCTGCTTCAATTCGGCGGGAATGCGCTCGATCGGCATCACGGAGCCGTCAAAGTATTTGAGGTCGTGCACCATGACTTCATCCCACAGTCCAAGCGCCTTCAGGTCTTCGACCAGGTAGGTATTGAGCACGGTGAAATCGCCTGAGAGATTGGACTTCACATAGAGATTCTGGAAGGTCGGCTCGATACAAGGGCTGACGCCGATGATATTGCTGATGGTGGCAGTCGGTGCAATCGCCAGCACGTTGCTGTTGCGCATACCGAACTTGGCGATGTGTTCGCGGACCGGTGTCCAGTCAAGACGCACGGTGCGATCTTGTTCGAGCACTCCGCCGCGAGCGGCTTCGACTAATTTGATGCTGTCGATGGGTAGAATGCCTTGATCCCACAGAGAGCCTTTGTAAGTCGCGTAGGTGCCGCGCTCTTTAGCCAGTTCGCTGCTGGCGTACAAGGCGTAGAAGCTGATTGCTTCCATGCTGTAGTCGGCGAACTCGACGGCTTCTTGCGAAGCATAAGGAATACGCAATTTGAGCAAAGCATCCTGGAAGCCCATGAAACCAAGTCCGATCGGGCGATGTTTCAAGTTGGAGTTGCGAGCTTTCGGCACGCTGTAATAGTTGATATCGATAACGTTATCGAGCATGCGCACTGCAGTTTTGCAGGTGCGTTGCAGTTTTTCCAGGTCCAGTCCGTTTTCAGTGACGTGAGCAATCAGGTTGATGGAACCGAGGTTGCAGACTGCAGTTTCTTTATCAGAGGTATTGAGCGTGATCTCGGTGCAAAGGTTGGAGGAGTGCACGACGCCGACATGTTGTTGCGGGCTGCGCAGGTTGCAGACATCTTTGAAGGTGATCCATGGATGTCCGGTTTCGAAGAGCATGGAGAGCATCTTGCGCCATAGGTCGAGCGCTTGCACTTTCTTGAACTGTTTGATTTTGCCCATCGCGGCCATGCTTTCATACTTTTCGTACGTCTGGCGGAAGGCGGCACCGAACTTGTCGTGCAGATCCGGCACTTCATCTGGTGAGAAGAGTGTCCACTCTTGATCGGCGTGCATGCGTTCCATGAACAGATCAGGCACCCAGTTGGCGGTGTTCATGTCATGCGTGCGGCGGCGGTCGTCGCCGGTGTTTTTGCGCAACTCTAGGAATTCTTCGATGTCGAGGTGCCAAGTCTCCAGGTACGCACAGACCGCACCTTTTCGCTTGCCGCCTTGATTGACGGCGACAGCGGTATCGTTGACGACCTTGAGGAACGGCACAACGCCCTGGCTCTTGCCATTGGTGCCTTTAATATGAGCACCAAGGGCCCGGATGGGCGTCCAGTCATTCCCAAGTCCGCCACTGAACTTAGAAAGAAGGGCATTTTCTTTCATAGCATCGTAGATACTTTCGAGATCATCCTGGACGGTGGTCAGGAAGCACGAAGATAGCTGCGGTCTGTGTGTCCCAGAGTTAAACAGAGTAGGAGTGGAGGAGATAAAGTCAAACGAGGACAGGAGTTCGTAGAACTCGATTGCGCGCGCTTCCCGATCAACTTCGTTGAGCGAGAGTCCCATCGCAATGCGCATCCAGAAAGCTTGCGGCAACTCGAAGCGGCGACCATTCGTGTGAAGGAAATACCGATCGTAGAGGGTCTGCAGTCCCAGATATTGGAATTGCAGATCGCGATCGGCCTTGATCGCTGCTCCCAGTTCCGCAAGGTTGAACTGGGATATGCGCGGATCGATAAGACCGGCTTCCAAGCCACGCTTGACGTACTCAGGAAAGTACTCGGCGTAGCGAACTTTCATTTGGGCGTGTGTTTGCGGCTCGCCGATCACTTCGTGACGGATCTGGTCGAGCAGGAGGCGCGACGTGGCGAACGCATAGCCCGGATCGCGTTCGATGAGAGTGCGCGCACTCATGATGGCGGACTTATATATGTCGTCTTGCGGAACGCCGTCGTACAAATTGACGATCGTGCCATTGTAGATTTCTTGTACAGAAACTTGATCGCCTAGTCCGGCGCAAGCTTCTTCGATGACTGTGCGCAAGCGCTGGTAGTCGATGGCAGTGGTGGTGCCGTTAGCCAACGTCATTTTCAGTTCGGCGGTGGGAACTCCCAGTTCTTCCTGGGCTTTCGCTCTCTCTTGCGCGCGCGCTTCTCTATATAGAACATAACGACGTGCCACTTCGTGTTCACCCGAACGCATGAGCGCCAGTTCGACCTGGTCCTGGATGAACTCGATGTGCACGGTGCCGCCCTGCGGCTGCTGGCGCATCAATTTGTCCACAACTTGCTGAGTCAGCTTCTGGACGATGTCGCGAACGCGCGAACTGGTCGCTTCGTTGTCCGCACCGCCGCCAGCGATGAACGCTTTGTGCAGAGCGATTTGAATTTTGCTCGGATCAAATCCGGCCACTTTTCCGTCACGACGAATGACTTTGTAGTTGGCATATTTGGTCGATTCTTCAGTGACCGGTTGAGATAACATCGCCTGTATCTGCGTCATTTCTTTGCCTTTCCTCTGGGCGCAAGTTGTTTCCGTGGAGGGCAAACCAAAACCATATCTATCGATATACCATACATAGGCATGGTAACATACGTGCAAGCAGTCTAGCCACTTGCAATTGGTTTTCAGATTTGCCCTAGAACGCGAGAGCAATTAGATACGTCGCAGATATCAATCAGCGATGTATCATCACAAGTTTTTCCGGGTTGCCTTCTCTGATTCAGACTTTATCTGCACCTAATGAAACTTAGGTTTTATCGGTCTTTCTGAAGAGGGGCGACACCCGTAGTGGTTGTGATGAAGAGTAACACCGCATGTGGTGTTTGTATAGGAATTTGTTGGACTACCGCTGTATATCCAACGCCCCGAAGCTGGCAGCCACGACTGTTTCAGGCTAGATTAAAGATGCCGCTTTAGATCCCTGATTTTATCGGCGGCGCCTGAAATATATGCGCAAAAGATCTGGTGGTGGCAGATGCGATACCAGACCAGATCTTTAGCCGAGATCTGATGCCATCAAATTTGGTGCCCTGAGATCGATCATATCGGACGTTTTGTCAACGGCGCAGAAAGCCCATTTCCGTTGAGTGTCTTAAAAAGCAGTTCAGCCGATTCCGCCTATTGGAAATCACGTTAGCTGCAGATCATTCACCGTGCATTCAGTTACGCAGCAACGGGTCGACGTTCGTTCCAATTGCGGCGCGGACCTTCGTTCACGTGCCGGCACGCAGCTGCTCAACCAGCATGGGCAGCAGATTTCCAGAGGGTCCGGCAAGAAACAGATCAGCCACTTCTGTGATCGGCGTTTCATCTGGATTGACTTCGACCACAAAAGCATCAGCATCCTTCGCAGTATAAGGAAGCGATGCCGCCGGATAGACGATGCCCGAAGTGCCGACCACCAGCACCACATCGGCGGCGCGCACCAGACGAGACGCGCGTTCCATCGCGCCGGGCGGCAACATCTCGTTGAACCAGACAACGCCCGGACGCATCAGCGATCCGCACTCGGTGCAGAGCGGCGGTTCCTTTAGATCAAAGGCGATTTCCGCCGGCGCCGGATGGCGCTGCTCGAAACAGAAGAAGTCCAAGATGTTGCCGTGCAACTCGACAATGTCGGTCGAACCGGCGCGCTTGTGCAAGCCGTCCACGTTCTGGGTGACTACCACCACCTCCGGTATCAACGACTCCAACCCGGCAATCGCATGATGTCCCGGATTCGGCTGCACCTCCAGCACCTTCTTGCGGCGGAAGTCATACCACTGCCAGACCAGCGGCGGATCCGAAAGAAATCCTTGCGGCGTCGCCAACTTCTCCGGCTCATAGGTTGCCCACAGTCCGGTGAGTGCATCGCGAAACGTCGGTATGCCGCTCTCCTTGGAGACACCCGCTCCCGTCAGCACCACCACTTTTTTAGCCGCTCTTAATTTAGCGGCGGCCGTTTTTATATCTTTTTGGAGATCAGCAGGGGGCACCATCGGCAACACCACTCATGGCGACTTCCGCCGCGCATCCCATTCTTCCCGGAGCATCGCGAAGAGCAAAGTATCGCGCCAGTGACCCTTGATGTTTTTGTCTTTGATGAAGTGCCCTTCCTGACGCATGCCGCACTTGCGCAGCACGCGCGCGGACCCGACGTTTTCGGCGTCGCATGTCGCCCATGCACGATGCAGTTTCAACTTGTCAAAACCAAAATCGATAAGCGCCTGCGCCGCCTCGGATCCAAAGCCGAGCCCCCAATAACTGCGATTGAAGCAATAACCGAGATCCGCCTGCCTGGGATCGAATTGCGCCACCCGTATGCCGCAGGCACCAATCAGTCTTTCCTCTTCTCTATGAATGACCGCAAATTCAAAAATCGTCCGCGGATTCGCTCGCTGCGCCAGAAGCACCCGGTCGATGAAGGCGAGCGTCTGTTCAGTGGTATTCGGTCCCCACTCCATATACTTCACGACTTCCGGGTCGACGGAATACTTATGGACTTCTTTCCAGTCCGTTTGCTTGAAGTCGCGCAATTGCAGGTTGGCTGTTTCGATCAGCACGTCTCTCATGACATCCTTGTCGTGTTGTGCCTGTTCATCTACATCAAAAGGATCTCTTAAATGAACGGGTCTAGCAACGCTTCTATTGTTAGGATTGCGTTTTCGAAGAGTAGCTAAATTGATATTTGCCCCCTGGAGGTAAGCGCCATGCCGGAAGTGACAGTCGTCGCCAAACCGCAAGGTCTGCAGCATGAAATCAAGACCGCCCATCACACCCTGCTGGCGGACGCAGGCAAAGACATCGGCGGCACCGAAACCGGACCCGATCCACACGAACTGATGCTGGCGTCGCTCGGTGCCTGCACCTCCATGACTCTGCAGCTGTTCGCCAAAAAACGCGAATGGAATTTGACCAGCGTCAATGTCAAGCTGCGCGAAGAACGCGTCGACGATCCACAAAATCCCGGCAAGCAAATGTCCAAGATCACCCGCGAGGTTCATCTCGAAGGCGACCTCACCCTTGAGCAACTAGAAACCCTGAAGGGCATCGCCAACAAATGCCCCATCCATAAATTGCTCACCGAATCCAACAAACAGATCGAAACCTCTGTCGCCAAAGGCTGACAGCCGAAGCCCAAGCGATATCGCTTCAGTTCAAAGAGCCCAAGCGATATCGCTTCAGTTCAAAGAGCCCAAGCGATATCGCTTTAACTCTAAGTCTCCACGTACGGGGAATTTTTGTGCAGGAAGAGCTTCCCAATCTCAAAGTAATTCTCAAGAGGTTCGAAGAAGCCGACGAGCTTCGTACATTCGAAAAGGGGAAGTTCGAAATCGTACATTTGGGTGGCATGACCATCGGTCGCGCCACCTACGAGCCGGGTTGGAAATGGTCTGAACATGTCGGGCTGGCAGCCAACACTCCGTACTGTGAAGTCGAACACGTCGGGATGGTGATCTCCGGCACGGCCACTGCCGCTATGGTCAACGGCGACATCATCGAGTTGAAGCCGGGCAATCTGTTTCACATTCCGAAGGTCGCGCACGACAGCTGGGTCGTTGGCGATGAACCGTACGTTTCTCTACATTTCCTCGGCGCCGACCACTACGCAAAGCCCGAGGAAGAAACAGCTCCAGACGCCTGATCGTCGATGCTTGATCTTCCACAGTTCGAAACGCATTTGAAGACTCGAGTCTTAGGGCGCTCTGCTTGCGCCAATGAGCTGTGGGACGAAATCGATTCCACCAATAGCCGCGCCGCTCAACTGGCAGCAAGCGGCGCGCCGGAAGGCGTAGTGGTAATGGCCCGCTTGCAAACCGCGGGACGGGGTCGTCAGGGCCGTACCTGGGTTTCGCCGCCCAACTCCGGAATCTACATTAGTTTCCTCCTGCGCCCGACACTGCCACCGCAGGCGGTGCCGCTCATGAGCCTGGCAACCGGCGTAGCAGTTGTGGAAGCAGTCGCCAACGTGACAGGATTGGCAGTCGGTTTGAAATGGGTCAACGACATCGTCGCCGACGGCAAGAAAGTCGGCGGCATCCTCGCCGAAATGACAACCAGCACAGATCCCGCCAACCCCGGCGCCGGCAGCAATCGATCGCTGGTCGTCGGCGTCGGTCTGAACATCCATCTTGAAGAAACCGACCTGGACGACGAACTGCGACAACGCGTGCAGTGGCTTGAGGGACTTGCAGGGCAGGCAATTGATTACAATCTGTTGGCGGCGGAACTTTGCCTTTGCCTCGAAGAGCGCTATTTCGATCTGCGCAACGGCGACCGCGGGAAAATCGTCGATATGTGGAAGAAACGGTCCGTAACCCTGGGCAAGGAGATTCGCGCCACTTCAGGAAACACCATTGTCGAGGGCGAAGCCGTTGACATCGATGAAAACGGAGCGCTTGTTCTCAGCACCGCCGATGGTAATATCAAGCTGCACGCCGGAGAGATATCGATCCGCAACCTCGATGGTTCATACTGCTGAGACGCGCCGATGCAACTGGATCCTAACGAAATCAAAGCCGAGTCGGAGCAATTGATCCTGACGGCAGGCGGAAAAATAAATGACGAACTGCCGCCGCTGGCGCGCACGAAAATGCGTTCGCGCGAACAGATTGTCGCGCGGGCGCTGGTAATGAACGCGATGATGCAGATTTACTTTGATGCGCCGATAGAAATAATCGACGGCTGGATTTACGACAACGGACTGACCGAGCATGTGTCGCCCGCCGAAAGTGAACTTCTCTCGAAACGCACCGAAGACCTTGCGCACAAAGAGAAGATAGACCTCTACTGGTACATCGAAGGTGTCTGGACACTCATGTGGGTAGGGCATCTCATAGATTCGCTGCCTTTTGATCGAGGCGTCGAAAATTTTCTCGCCGCCCTCGCCCCCGATCTGCAAAATAACGAGGACGGCACAAAGTTTCAATCGACGATGCGCATTCGCCCCTTCCCCGACTTGTTCAAAATGCTCGACCTGTACTACAGACTGCACTGGTACACGCGAGACGGTTTACTGCACGAATACGACACGGGCAACTTCAACCATGACCGCATAATGGAACGACGCCGCGCGCTGGAATGGGTGATGCAGCCCTCGGTCGGTTGGGACGATGCACGGTTGCTGGCATGAAACAATACAAGTTTCTCGGCTGGATCACTGTCTTCTACGTCACCATGCAACTCGTCTGCGATGTCACCGCCGGCAAGATCGTTCAGCTCTTCGTATTTCCGGTTTCAGTAACAGTCCTCTACTTCCCAATCACATTCATCTTTGCCGACGTGCTCACCGAGGTGTACGGCTATGCAGTGGCGCGCAAGACACTGTGGACGGTGATGGCCTGTTCCATTACCGCAGGACTCATCTACCAGCTGGTCGTCTTTCTTCCACCCGCCCCAGGCTTCGCGGGCAACGAAGCTTATACACGCGTGCTCGGACAGGTGCCGCGCATTTTGCTGGGTGCCTGGATCGCAGTTTTTGCCGGTGAAATTCTCAACGACTTCGTCCTCGCGAAAATGAAAATCTGGACCGACGGCAAACATCTCTGGTCGCGCCTGGTCGGTTCCACACTCGTGGGACAGTTCGTCAACACCATCCTCTTCTACACAATCGCTCTGGGCGGCATACTCCCCACCGCACTATTGATCGAATCGATCCTCTCCGGCTGGCTGCTGAAAGTCGTCGTCGAAATCGTCATGATCCCGGCAACATATGTGATCGTCAACAAACTGAAAGCAATCGAACAAGTCGATTTCTTCGACCGCGACACTAACTTCAATCCGTTCAGCGCGCACTGACTGGCGCGCACTAAATGCGGTGGCACGCGTCAGGCAGCCTTACCCATTTTCGCGGCCGCTTCATGCACCGCTTTGTCGAGCCTTTCGATTTCGTCGCCGCAGCCGCATTTCGTCAGCGACTCAAGAGGCTTTCCTTCAGATAGAGCAACGATATTGCGCCGCACTACGTGATAGCGCTTATGGCACGAGCCGCCCATAAAGATAATCATCAAGAGCCAGGTCAGACCGCCGAATACCGCAACAAATACGCCGCCGGTGGAGATGGCCCGCACAAGAGCCATGAACATGCCGAGCACAGTTTGCCCTTTCATCTCATCGACAGTTCCGGAAAGGTTTCGGCTTGCGTTCGACCACTCATCAACTGATGCTGAAAGTTTGTCGGCACTCGGCTTGCCGGCATCGCACTGCTCTTTGTATTGCTTGAAAGCGGCCAGCAGTTTGGTCGAATCGCTTTTCAGATCTGCATCCTGGTTGGGGCGACCGTCTTCAATCGCTAATTTACCCACAGCGGCTGCCGCCGCCGGAATCTCGGCCGCTGCTCTCTCGTGCTGCTGCAGGACACTCTTGTCCCTGGTGGCTCCATAGACAATCAGAGCATTGGATGCACGATCGACAGCCGAAGAGAGCCCATCGCCAGCCTTCCGCAGCGCATCGCCGCGGTGAGAGGCTCTGTCAATCTCGGCTTCCACGGCTTTCGGATCGCCGACGATCCAGCCCGCCGCACCAGCAACAATGAGCGGAACCAGTCCGGACAACAAGATTTTTAGCCACATAATGACAGCCTCGGCTTTTAAACGTCAGCCCAGTCTATCAACAATAGGCATAGGTGTATTGGATCTATTCGTACTCGATGATGGCGAAAACGTCTGTGCCGGTAGGCAGCTTCGAGCGGCCTTTCAAGAAACCCAGCTCGACTACAAACCCAACACCGACCACTTCGCTCTTCAGCGTTTTCATCAATCGGCACGCTGCGGCAGCAGTGCCACCAGTGGCCAACAGGTCGTCAATGATGACCACACGCTGTCCCGGCTCGGTCGCATCCATATGGATTTCCAGACTGTCCGTGCCGTACTCCAGTTCATAAGATTCACGTTGTACTTTGTGCGGCAGCTTGCCCGGCTTGCGAATCGGAATGAAACCGATACCAATGCGGTGAGCAATCGCCGGTCCGAGAATGAAACCGCGAGCTTCGATGCCGGCGATATAGTCCAGCTTCATCGGGGCGTATTTCTCGGCGAATACGTCAATCACATAGCCGAATGCTGTCGGATCCTTGAGGAGCGTTGTCAAATCCTTGAAAACGATACCCGGTTTTGGGAAGTCAGGAATGTCACGAATGGTGCTCTTCAGCCAGTCAGCCTTCTCGCGGGTGACGGGCAGCATTTGCTCTTTCATACTTCGGATTCAACCTTCATGGCGCTCGGCTGGACGGGCGATGGATCTGACGGCGCGGTAGCCGCAGGCGCTTGCAACTCGAGTGCATTGGGGACGACTGCTAATTGTATCTCGGAGAGCTCGGTCTGCGCGCACCAGAGCCGAAATTCGGCGATTTGCGCCAAACTACTTGATAATTGACGAAACTCCGGAAGCTCTTCGGGCTTGCCCGCAGGCTGGTCCACCAGGTCAACAAAGAGCATGCCGTCCTCGGCAAACCAATCGATGACGTGGATCTTCTTCAAGATGGAGAGTGCCAACGCCACACTCATCTTATCCACCGAAAGCGCAGCAGCCAGACGATCAGGATCGGCCTGGCCTTCTTTATGATTGACCGCATACTTCACCAGCGCATACAGCTTGCGCAACATGGTGGTGGCATCAGGCGCCTCCGACTGCAATGCGCCGATCAAGTACACATGCTGCGCGGCGCTCTTGCGCACCAGAGCACGAAAGACTTGAAGCGACGGCGGATATTGCCAGAGCACCAGGTGGGTCTGGTCGGTGACATCGCAGCGGCCGACGAGAGTGTGCCCGGGCAGTTTCTCGCTGGTCTCAGCAAAGAGAGCAACTTTGTCGCCAAGCTTACGAACAGCTGCGTCCAGAAGACTGCGCGCATCAGAGTGCTCGCGCAAATCCTTCCAGGAAATCGGTCGGCTGGCGAAACGAGCATTTGCCTGCGCGGCACCGGCGGCTGCATCAGGCACCGCGGTTTCGCGCGCGCCATCAGCGGCCGCCGCCGGCACGACCGGCAAATCCATGGTATCGGAGAGTTTCGTCGATTGCGCGTTGGCAGCCAGAGTTTCAGCGCGCGCGAGATCCGCGGGAGCCACTTCCACCGCCATCCCCGGAGCCGCTGCCGGCGGTGTCATATCCATTTCGGCTTCCACTTCGACCACGTCACGCAAAGCAGCATCGCGCCAGTCACAAAGCACCAGCTGCAGTCGGTCGACACCATTGTATGTGTTGATCTCGGGGGAAAAGGCAATATCGACTTGATCGCCGATTTGCGGAATGCGCCCGCGCGAGTTCCACATTACACATTCGAATTCATCGGCACCGCCCGACACGGTGATGCGATGGTGCTTGCCTTCCTTGCCCAGAACACGGGTCGCGACGCATTCCAATCCTTCGCTGACGAAGACCGGCTTGCGATTACCCATCCCGAAGGGTGCCAGGCGAGACAAGCTGCGCGCCAGAGGCTGCGTCAGATCGCGCGGCTCCAAAATGCAATCAATTTCCAGCTGCGATTTGCGCGCTTGACCCTGCAAAAGACGCGTGCAGGTATCGACAACGGCGCGGCAGAATAATTCGGCTTTATCCAGTTCGACGGTGAATCCGGCCGCCGCTTTGTGGCCGCCCCACTTCTGCGCCAGTTGCTCGTTGAGCTTCAACGCCTGATGCAGATCGATGGACGGGACGCCGCGCGCCGATCCTTTGATGACTTTCTCGCCTTCATCCATCTCGGCAATGAAAACAGGAACTGAGTATTTCTCGACCAGTCGCGCCGCCACAATGCCGACAACGCCGTGGTGCCAGCCCTCGCCGTAGATGGCAATGGCGCGATCTATAGATAGGTTGCAGGTCTGCTGAACTTTCTTGTCCGCCTCGAAGAAAACTTGCTCGCACAAATCCTGGCGGCGAGTGTTCTCCATTTCCAGCGAGCGCGCAATTTCCTGCGCACGAGTTTCGTCGCTGGTGGTCAAAAGCTCAACGGCAGTGGTGGCATCGGACAGACGGCCGGCTGCATTCAGGCGGGGCGCCAGTCCAAACCCGACCAGATCCGTTCCTTCCTTATGTCCAGCCAGCTCCAACAAGGCTTTGATGCCCGGTCGCTGCGAATTGATCAGCTTCGGCATACCCACCTGGACGAGATAGCGATTCTCTCTCACCAGGGGCACCATGTCGGCGATCAAGCCCAAAGTGACCAGGTCGAGCAGATCGTCGATCATCTCCGGCTTGCCGCTATCGATCAAGAGCGCCTCGGCAAGCTTGTAGGCAACGCCGACTCCGGAAAGATCAAAGAGCGGGTGGTCGTCGGAGAGATGCTTGGGATGCATGATTGCCACCGCCGGCGGCGCCATATCGGGCAGCGCGTGGTGATCTAATATGATCGTCTCCACACCCAGCGATTTGGCGAAATTGATTTCGGCAAAATTGGAAATTCCGCAATCGCAAGTGATGATCAGCTTGCTGCGATGCTTGCTGGCCAGCACGCTGACTGCTTTGAGGTTCAGTCCGTAACCTTCGGACGCACGGTTAGGAATGTAGAAATCGACCCGCGCCCCCAGTTCACGCAAGACCGTCAGCATCACGCAGGTGGCGGTGATACCATCGACGTCGTAGTCGCCATACACGGTGATCTGCTCATTCTGCTCGATCGCCTGTTTGATGCGTGCTACCGCCCGCGGTGTGTCGGCGAAGGACAGCGGGCTGGAAGTCTGGCACTTGTCCGGTTGCAGATAAGCCTCGGCTTCGACTGCCGTCCGCACGCCGCGATTTAACAAGAGCCGAGCCAGCAGTGCCGAATTATCGGCTGCTGCAATCAGCTCAGCCGTCGGCTGTTCGTCAGTTGGCATCACCCAATGCCGGGACGGCAAGCCCCGACGCGAACTTTCCATAGCTATCGACATGCCTTCCCTCGCTGAAGTCGATACGCCGGACATATCCGATCAACAATCTGCGAATATATTTTTGGCGCCACCATATGTGGTGCCGTCCCGCGTGCCCAAAGCATACTCGATCGCCCGGGACGACGCGGATTAAATCCAGGTTGGATCCGGCAACAGCGGACTTAGAGATCAGTGGCGACGGGCCTTCTTGAGAGCGCTGGTATAAATCTCTTCAATACGCTCAGGGCGCGCATCATCAGGCCAGTTTTCCAGGTTGATCTCAATCACCGTCGTATAAGACGGACCGTGCGGCCAGGGCAGAGCCCAGCCCGCAAACCAGATCACCGGAAACAGCAGAACGTGAAATGTCACGGCAACACAAAAAGCTTCACCCAGGGGCACCTGTTCTTTGAACCATTCGGCACATCTGCGATATAACCGAGTCTTGAGAGGCTCGGATTTATAGGCGAACGCTTCCGGCACGTCAGGGTTAGGAGATGCTTGTTTTTTCCAGACCACGCGCTCCTGATGCCCTCAGCGATGGTAGTATGTGGTCCATTCTGACATATCATAAGTACTCAGATATGGCTGAGCCGGCTATGAATTCCACTGCGGAGGCAGTTATGCGCCTGAAGCAATCCGGAAAAAACCAGCGAATCATGCGCCTGCGCGCGCTGGCGCTGCTGCTTTTGCCGATTTGCGGGTTTACCCTGATTTTTTCCTGCGGTTCGCCCCCGGCATGCGCCCAGGAAGATATCTATGGTCCGTCTAATCTACTGAAGTCGATGAAGACCCCCTTCAACGCACCCAGCACAAACGACGGCAGCGACTCCAATACCGGCGCCATCACTTTAAGTCGTTCTCATAGCCCGCTTCAACGCGGGCTGGCCAGTCGCCTCATTCAGTCGCGCCTCTACCTCCCAGGACGGATGGTTCTCGGGAAGCCCGCCGAGTTCGTTGTCAAAGGGAGACCGGGACAATTCGTCGCACTTGCCATGGCCGACAAAAACACCGGCGCCAAGCCGGTTTTTGGTCACGACCTGCGCCTGGGCTCCGACAGAAAACTGGTGGCAGTGGGGCAGATCGGCGAGACGGGCGTGACATCGCTGATGGTTGAAACACCTGTGCAAGGCGACTTGATCGGCGAGCGCTGGTTTTTTGAAGCAGCATTGTGGACGCATCCGGATTTCAGTGATCTAGAACTGGCGCAGCCCGTGCCCGCCGATGCCACCGCCGCTGCCGAAGTCGATAAAGCCAACGGCGTGCTCGTCGGACCGGACATCGAATATAAACGCGGCGTACGCATCGTCCCCGATGCCACCTTGCCCATGCAACGCGCCAGCCGTGGTACCGCTCTGGATTCAGGGAGACCCTAAGGCCGTGAAAGCAATTCTGGTGCCGCTGGACAATCGCCCGGTCACTTATTTGTTGCCGCGGTTGGTGGCCAACATAGCCGGCGTACACGCGACGCTTCCGCCGCGGCACCTGATGGGCTCACTGCAGCGTCCATCTAATGTCAACGCTCTCGGCGACTGGCTGGACAGTGCACTTAAAGACGAAAAACCCGACGCCCTGCTGGTGTGCCTGGACAGTTTGCTGTACGGCGGATTGATACCATCTCGCCGCACCGAAGACGCAGTCGCCGATGTTCAGAAACGCTGCGATGTTTTGATGCGCTGGAAGAAACAGAACCCGTCGCTCAAATCAGTCCTCGCGCAATCAAGCATCATGCGCATCTCGGACAATTACGACAACACCGAAGAGAAAGAATATTGGAATCGCTTCGGGCGCGAGATATTTGGCTGGTCGGAGTTGCTGCACAAAGTGCAGCGCGGAGACAGCGTCGCTGCGGCAGCACTGAGCGTGGCTGAGTCGCGCGTGCCACAGGCAATTCGCGATGACTACATGAAGACGCGCATGCGCAACTTTCAAATCAACCGCCAGTTGGTCAGTGCCGTCAAGGCTGGAGCGCTGGATTTCCTCGCTCTGTCACAAGATGACTCCGGCGAATTCGGCTTGAATGTCGTGGAACGAGACAAATTGGTGGCACAAGCCCAGTCCGAAGGGGTGACACCGAAAGTAATGGCATACGCGGGAGCCGACGAAGTATTGTTGACCTTGTTCTGTCGCTGGCTGGTTTCGCAAAGCAACAATGAACGGCCCGCAGCTCGTGTCAGTTTCTCACCTTCAATGGGCGAGAGCATCCCCAGTCGCTACGAAGGTCAAACGATTGGCGAAAGCATCCGCAATCAGCTGCGCGCCGCTAACATCGAGGTGGTGGAGAGCGAACAAGGCTGCGATTTCACAGTAGTCGTCCACACTTCCGGAGATCGCCAGGGCGATCACATCCTTCTCAATGGTCAACCGGACCTGCGCGATTTGAACACAAGAACATCCGTTGAAGAAACCATGAAGTTGCTGCGCGAATGCAACAAGCCTTTTGTGCTTTTGGACGTGGCGTACTCCAACGGCAGCGATCCGATTTTAGTCGATGCCCTCTTTGAGGAACCCGATCTGCTCGATAAGATGTGGGGTTACGCCGGCTGGAACACCTCCGGCAACACGTTCGGCTCTGGACTGGCCATTGGCGTCGCGCGCTGGTTCGCCACCCGCAAAAATGTTCCACCTGAGCAAGCCGATCGCGCCCTCAAACAATGCCTGTTCGTCCGCTTCGCCGACGACTGGGCTTACCAGACACAGATTCGCAAACAACTAAACGGCCCGGTGCAACCCAACGATCTCGCACCACTGATGACACCGCTTTTCAGCACCATCGGCAAAGCGCTCAAGTATCAACCGGAGTTTGTCAAGCTCGGTCTGCCCTGGCAGCGCACGTTCGAAGTCGAAATCGATGTCGAACAGCCCGTCGGCATTGCCACGTAGTTCAGTTCCAAGTATCAGTCCACCTCGGCGTCGGATAACTGTTTGTCGGCGCATCGGACTGACTGCGCATCAGCCTGGATAGCGAGTTCGCTACCTGAGTCAATTGACTCACCGATGAGTGAATCGACAATGGTTTCTTCTCCTCTGCCTGAATCCTTCGATTCTCTTCTTCGCGTCAATCGCTCCACCACTGGGTAAAATGCTGGTCCGAAAAGACAGAGCAAGCAAGCAACGCTTGTGGCGACGACGATTGACCAATGACCATCATGGCGAAACATTAAACGGTCAAGAAGTTGGATCACGCAGCAGGCGAGCGCAATCCCTGCACCAAACGAAAATACAGCACTGATGGACGGCAATGAGTTCGACAAAAGCGTTTCAAACAGCGTAGGTCTAGACGATGGACCAGCCTTGTTGACAAATTTTGGAAAAAGAAACTCCTTGTAGAATGCCACGAGCGACATAAATCCGCCGAGCGCGAAAATTGCTACCCACTCCCGCCGCTCCAGGTACTCTAAAAGGCGGTAGTTCCGAAGACAGCCGATGAAGAGGATCACACCGCTTCCGAGAACGAGGGCACATGCTACTTTGTCGCTCCAACGCATCAGTCCACAAACCCCAGTTTTTTGAGCAAGTCAAGATTGCTCTATGACATGTTTGCTCTTTCTGCATTTGAACTCATTCGATCTCTGTTTCTCCCTTGCCGAGGCTAGCAAGGTCCTGATCTCCTCTGTTGGTGGAGCTGAATTGCAAATCTCAATGACTCTCCGAAACTCGGCTGCCGCCTCACAATACTTCGACTGACAGGTGAGTGAATCCCCTAGCATGCTATCAGCGCGCGCCATCAGCAATAAGCGGTCAGGCAAGTAGTCCCAGACAGGGCGTTTCAACACACTGAGTTCTTCACCAAAGGAGGTCTCTGCGCCTCGGAAATTGGCTCGGCGATATTGAATCTGCCCGACACCATCCAGGCTGCGGACAATTAGGATTTGACATTCAGGATACACATCCATTACGCGCGCCGCAGCGAGCGCCTCGGCATACGTCCGTTGAGCCTCGGGCAAGTTGTTCCGCAGTGAATAACAGTGCGCAAGCTTCAGCTTAAGCCTAACAAAATAAGTGGGGGAGATCTGCAGATAAGTGGGGGAGATCTGCGCATTCGTGCGCAACGCAACTTCCAACAAGTGAGTAGCGAACGCTGTATCGCCGCATCGAAGAGCTGTATCGGACTCTAGCTCCAGCATACCCACCTTGTCTTCAACAGTGTGCATCGACGCAGTAACATCTTCAAAGGCTCGCTCGGCTGGAGCCTTATTTCCAGCACGTAAGCTGATCTCCCCCAACTTAAACAATGCTGCAGACCTGGTGAACCGATCGGCGGCCGACAAGAGTGGCTCCAGCACAACGCGGGCGTGCTCAAGTTGCTTCTTACTGATGTACGCGTCAGCGATTTCGATACCGCTCGGGCCTAAGTCTGCTGGCGAGATCCTTCTTAACAAAACAAGCGTCTTACAGATGGAATCTCGCACCGCGAGGCTGGAATTGCCGCCCATAATCAGTTTGTGCGCCGATGCTATGCTCTCCGCGATTGAATCTCGTGCAAGCTTTTCCTGGTTCCGAATTGCATATATTTGACCTAAACCGGTAGTGCTGCGCATGCGGCTCTCAAGATCTCCGCTTTTCGCAGCAAGACTGCTTGACTCTTTGTAGTACTGAAGGGCTTCATCAAGAGCACCACGGTTTAGAGAGCTATCTGCAAGTTGCAGTCCCAATCTAGTTTTGCTGGCCGAGTCGATCGCGATTTGGTACTGCAACCTTGTGGGTAATATAAGCCAGTCAGTCGGGTAAACAGCCAACAATACCAGACAAGCTAGCGAACCCACAGCTGCAATAACTTTGCACTTGGTCGCTCTTTCAGGAAGAGCCAGCTCAATGGGACGCATGTATTTTGTCACCCCGCATCATCAGTCCACAAAGCCCAATTTTTTGAGCAGGTCAAGATTGTTCCCATCCGGTATGAATCTGCCCCTAGACGTAAACTGTCCTAGTTGAACTATTCGCCCTGCCTTGTTTGCTTCAACGTAGTCTGCATCCTTTGCATGGTAATCAACTTTGTAGAGCATCAGGCTATTGTAGGTCGCACCGGCCGGCGGACTGCCCGGAATTTCGTCTCCTTTGTGGGCAGACGGCGTCAGCAACACCTGCACAAACTGCTTACCCTGGTTTGAAAACGCCGAGCTATGCATAAAGCCTTCGTAGGTCCGACCAAGTGTCAAATCGTCGGGCGAGAAATTCCAGTAGGCCTTGTCTTTCGACAGCGGATGTGAGTGCCCGTGCGCTAAGATGGTCATAGGCTGTCCCCGAAAGCGATTTTCCAATTCTCGATACCAAGCGGTTCTTGAAGCTCGGAGTTCCCGTCTTTAACGCCTGGATTGAACCACACTCGAGACATGTAGATTTTGTCGCCTACTTGGGCAAATGCAAAATTGAATTCGCCCTGATTCCGCCGTGGATCGTTGATCAGAGAAGAGTATGTTTCCAGAATTGCCTTGGGAACACTTTTTACCTCGTGAATTTCGCCAGAGACCTCCCACTTATCGATGTAGTCGCGCAGTTGCTTGTCTCCTTTTGCCTGGTGTTTAATCAAATCCGACACAGGCGAATTCTTTGCTTTTTCCCAAGTTCGCCCACCGGACGACGGAGCTAAATTGCTGCGAGAGTCGTTTCCGGCGTCGGCAATGACGGAGTCAGTGTCATAGGTTGTTGTTGCAGGAGCTGCTTGTTCGCCCTGAGCCTTTGCTTCCGGCGTATAGCCGGCATCGGACATCGTGCCGCCACCGGCTCCGAATGCAATCAATCTCGCCTCCGGCGATAAATGATGCCGCCGGAGCGCATCTTCTTCAATATTCGACGTGTAGCGGTTCGCTGAAGGATGAGGCACGGGCTCCGGATCGTTTGGAGTTAGTACGCCTAGTGATTTCTCATTCGTAGGTCCGCCGCCAGGTCCGCCGCCAATACCCGAATCTCCGCCAAGTTTGTTGAGCGCGCCGGCTGCCCATTGCCTAGCTTTGTTGAGTATGTAATCAATCGAAAAGGCTCCTTGGAGTCGCTCTACTTCCTCGGCGCTAGCATCACTGTCAAAGACTTTTTTGAGCCCCTGCATGAAGGACGGGCGTGCCACGTATCGTTCGCCTTTGGATGTGTGCTCTTTGCCTGCCTCGGCATCCTCCAGCACAAACTCACTAACAGCCCTGCTGCCTTTCGAGACGGACGACAAAATCCTATCCAACTGCCCCGAGAAGGATGTGAAAACCGGCTCGTAGGGAGCCGCCTGCACTTCATCAGTTACCGATTCTGCGGCCAGTTTGCCCGACGTAAAGGGTTTGCTCTCCCCCTCCGCGCCACCCTCAGCCTTTCTTTCGCCTCGCTTCGAATTTTCCAACACTCTCGCGACTCCGCACCATCATAGCTATATACCCAGAGCTATTAGACTCTTCCTCGCCCCGTCGAGCACGAAGTGGAGACAGCGCCTGCCACCTCCTCGGTCGGCATCTGCCGTCAGTAGCACCAAAGGTGATGGCATAGGTATTTCAGAGTTGATCGAACACGCTGGAAGGTCGGCATTGCCACGTAGTTTGCACACGCTCTGTACTATTCTGATAGCACCCCTAACCAGAATCTGCAGCCGAGGCAGTGATCATGGCAGAAACTCTTGCCGATGGCGGGCCCGCGCATGCTCACCATGCGAACCTGCCCGACACCAAAATTTTCGGCGAAGCGCCTGAAGCACCGGAAGCGCCGGGAACCCTGGAATACGCCGGCAACCTGAGCTACGCCGCTGCGGTCGGCGCCGACATGGCGGGCTTCGACAGAGTCGCCATGTCGGGACCAGAAACAGCATCGAAATACCTTACTAACGTCTCGATGTTCGAGTCCAGCGACTACAAAAGCGCTTACCGAGCCAGCAATAGAGCCACTCCCGAACGCGAAGCCGAAGTGCTCACTAAACACTTCGATGCCATCGCCAAACTGTCCGGCGACTCTAACTTCATCTCCAGGGAAGCCATAGATCAGTTCGTGCATGCCAACTCAGCTCGTTTGCCCCGCGGCGAGGTATCCGCGCTCATGAGCGCTGCGCTCAACGCAGAACGCATCCAGCGCTCCAATAATGATGGTTGGTGGCATGATTCGAATGCCGACGGCAGCAAAATTTCGCGCGCCGACATCCAGAAGTATCCGCAGCAAGAGCGACGACTGATCGATCAAGAACGCGGCATGCAATACATGGCTGACGTATTCAAAAATCTGCCGGGCGATCCGTCCTCTCATCAGATGAGTCTCGCCGACATGCGCAACTTCATCGAGCAGCGTCGCTTAGCCAACGCGCCCGCGGGAGAGCTTGCACTTGCTGAAGCCGCGCTGAAAACCATGACGGAACACGCGAACAAGTCCGGCGGCGATCCGGAAGCTTTCCGGCTAACGATCAAAAACTTCAATAGCGTCTTCGAACCGCGAGTGGAGATTGACGGTCAGACCTACACTTCGCAACAGCTCCACCGCCGCCCTCGACGCTAGGGACGTAACGCAGCCTTGAAGAGGCTGACAAGAGATGCTAGACTTTTGAGTGTTCTGAGGTCTCGCCATGGCTACCAAACCGCGCAAAACCCGAGCTGGAGCCCGCAGCAGTGCGTCGACGGTTGCCTGTCGATACGTCGTTCCCTCGGTGTCAACAACATCAGCATTTGCTTTCTTTGCCAACAACGAGGAAGCGAGAAAAAAGGCGCTGCTAGTGTTTGGCAAAAGCACTAAAGCGCTTCAAAAACCGCGCAAGAAAAGGGCTTGAACGATCTTCTCGACACTTTGGAAGCGATGCTCTCGCGCTTCAAGGCTGGTGGCTCGATCGACGTGATTGAGTCGGGACGACAAATCACTCATTCGCAACCCCAAAGAGCCACACTCTCGATTCCAAAGGCGAACCGGGCCTCCGAGATTAGACATGCTTGGGAGAAAAATAGAAGGAGTATTCCAAGGACTGGAATTGTGTTTCCGGATGGATCGGTAATGACCATTTTGTTTGAGTGGCAAAAGCCACCAATACCACGAGCATTGCAGCCAGTAGCATCGCATATTTCCTATTTCGATTCCCACGGCGAACTCTCTGCGTTTGTCAATCGCTACTCGTACTGCTTTTTTCCCAATTCTGAAAGTGCAGAGGCGATAGGATATTTCCGCTATGACTTTCACTCCGATGCGATGGGTGAAGGAGATTTAGGAGAGCATGCTTACTTCCACCTGCATCATCGAAAAGTGGAACGTGGCTTTAGACTTGCCACTGGACCAGTTACAGACTTCGACAAAGTTGTCTCCGGGATCGAAGGACACCTTGCTCCCATTCAGAGAAGGAATCGTCTGAGGAAGTCTTTTGAGCAGGGAAAATTCAATGAACTGCTGTTTGATTTGACAGTCGACGGAATAAAGAGACTTCACGGCGAAATACTGCCCCGAAAAGCAGACGTGAGCAACTTCAAACACAAGGAAAAGTACGAAGAGTTTCTGAAGACTTACGAGTGATCGTCTAGTCCAATCATCACGAGAGTGCCGAAGTGATCGGACGGATAGACGCCGTCAACCGCCTGGTTGATCAGGCGGTGCGATTTCGCAGACAAACCCTTTGAGAGAAACACTGCGTCGATGCAGACCGTCGGCTTGCCACCTACGTGATACGTGGGCGAAAGCGTTGCCGCAGTTGCCGGCTTCGTGAGCAACGCTTCCGCATTGTGGAACCCGGCATTCTCAAAGCATTTCCACGCGTCGCTACCAAGCTCGCAATTGAAATCACCAACCAGAATGCGATTTCTTCCCGGACATATCGATTCGATCTGCTTAACCACCAATTCGGCCGACTTCTTGCGCGCCAGCGGATTGAGCGGGAAGTGAGTGTTGAAGACGCAAAACTGCGTGCCACCACCTTTAGCCCGTAACATCGCCCACGTACAAATACGCTTGTACATGAGGTCCCAGGTGTTCTTGCTGCTGTCCGGCGTGTCGCTCAGCCAGAACGTTCCACTCTTCACCAGTTCCAACTTGGTGCGGTCATAGAAGATCGGACAGAACTCGCCTTTCTCCTTTCCGTCATCACGACCGACTCCAATAAACGAGTGGTTGGGCAGTAACGGCGCGACAAAATTCAACTGCTCCTTCGTCGGTTCCTGCAGGCAGATGACATCGCTCTCTTGCTTGGACAGCAGTGCTTTCAAAGCCGCTTTGCGTTTCGTCCAGCCGTTCGGAAAAACTCCCGCGTCCGATCCGACCTGGATGTTCCAGGTGAGCACTTTCAGGAAACTGTTAGAAGCTTCGCTCGCTCCGGCGTTCGTCATCATCAGCAGCAGGAAGACGAAAGCAAGCGCACGCAGGGCGTTTCGTGCAAGCACAATCCAGTTAGTACTCTGGCGCGTTGTCGTGCGAGAGCACGAAGTGCGGACCGCCGCTCGACTGCTCATCGGTCAACATCAGTCCGTCGTGCGCACCGCCGATGATGGCATAGTCTTTGCCCCCGTCCACGCAGGTGTATTCGATGACGCCGGGAGCCAATCCTTCACGCGAGCCGTGGCGCAAGGACTCGGCATCCTTTCTTGTGCCGTTCACCGGCAAAATTAGCCCTTGCTTGGGATCGGTGGAGAATACATTGCTGTAGCCGGCATAATCAGGGGACTTGAAACTATCATCGATTTTTTCGGGATACTTGCCGTTGTGTGCCTTGCCGTACGCCTCGACGGCACGCTGAAACTGCAGCATGTTGCCCTTAATCAAATTGTCCCGCGGTTCCAGCTGCACAGGTTCCGCGTTGTTCTTGAACAGTTTCCTGGCGTAGTTATCCGTGCCGCAACCGGTCAAAACCGTGACGCAGGCTACTGCCGCCACCAATATCCGAATCGACGCAGAGAATAACTTCAAGTGACATTCCTCCGGGCAAGACGTTCGCCAATACTACCATTGCCGTCGACACTAAACCGCCCAACCTGGCTATAATGCAGCCAGGGGACTATCGACCTTTAATGAAAATTCGCTCTCGCCTCAGAGTATTCCTTGCCATCGTCTGCGCCAGCATGACCCTGCTGGTCTCGATGGCTGCGCCGCCGGCGCCTGGAGCCGTGGAGACATGGGAAAAGCTCGACAAACGCCTCAAGGGACAGATATTTCAGCTGAACATCGGCATCAAAATCAAGGTAAAGGGAGAGTACGCCCAGCTCACGGACGTGTCGCCCAAGTACAAATTTGCGGTTTTTGGCACCACCCCCGACGATAAAGGCTTCCGGGTGGTAGGTTTTGGGTCGTCATTCCCAATTCGCACCGCCAAAGGCGACAAGACCTATTTCTTGACGAACCGTCACGTCGTGGATTCCGGCGAAGGCATTGTCCAGGAAAGCCAGCGTTTCTTTGCAGCAATGAGGTTAAATGCTCAGCAGACTGCCGGTTTCACGTCCGCAGAGCAGCGATACAAAGACATGATGGCAATCGTTAACATGTCCCAGAAGAAGGATATGAATTTTGCCGAGCGAGCTATTTACAACAGCACGGTCGATGGTATCTGGGATACGTACGAAAACAACCTGTCCACCAAAGCCGACCCGCAGCGCAAGCAGTTTCAAAAATACCTGGCCATGGCCGGCGTCGAGTCGGAGACTGGTTATTTCCTGCACTCACCAGGTCCGGTCACGCAGCCTGCACTGCAGGCTCAGCTATACAAAGTGGCTCGCACTGATGCCGAGCCCGATCTCGCCGTCTTGACCGTAGGCGACTCGGCGCTCCCCAAGCTGGACTTAGATACAGTGACGCCTTCAGAAGGACAGGAGATTCAGGTGATCGGCTATCCACTGGCATCCGATCAAATCGACGCAGACTCAGGCACTTATTACGCTCCCACATTTACAACGGGACGGGTGTCGCGCGTGGCACCGCGCTTGCTGCACGTCGATGCACCAGTCACCGTCGGCAACAGCGGCGGTCCCGTCGTCAGCCTACGGGGCAAAGTGGTCGGCGTAGTGGCGCGACGCGCCATGCTACCGCATACGATGAATGGTCAAGTTGTGCAAGCTGAGCTGCCGAACTTCGGCGGCGCCATCACCGTGCAGTCCAACAGTGATGTAATGAGCCGAATTTTCTTTGCTGCAGCGGGCGGTTGCCAGTTGTACTAGAATTTCATCCACATAGTTTGTGCCTGAATTCGAGGGGTCCATGCAAGTAACGCATAAGTTCTTGACGCTGATTACGGTGTCATTCGCAATCGCACTCGCTGGTTGCACGACGACGACACACACAACCACGACGACAACCACAACAACCACCAGCAGCGGTGACACCGCATCCGGTGGCGTGCTTCCCGAGTTCAAGGCACCATATCCGGGGAATTACACGACCGCCATGGTCGGTGATGCTGAAGTGCACGAAGGCAGGTTCCCGGTCGGCAAATTTGGCGGCACGCTGGTGCGTCCGATTGTCGGCTCAGATCCCAAGACCTTCAACTACTGGCAGGCAGACGACTCTTCGTCCCGTATGCTCGCCGGTTATATGTTCTCGGGACTGGTTGTCGACGATCCTTACAACGGCGATATCACACCCGATCTGGCTGAAGAAGTTAAGGTGATGCCGGACAACGTCACCTACATCACCAAGCTGCGCAAGGGGCTCAAGTGGTCGGACGGTAAACCGATCACCTCCGCCGACGTTGCCTATACATGGAACACGATCATCGCCGGTGGCTATGGAAACAGCTCGCTGCGCGACGTCACCCAGATCGAAGGGAAATCACCGACCGTCACGGTCATCGATGAGCTGACAAATAAATTCGTGACACCAAAACCATTCGCTCCGTTCCAGAGATTGCTTGGCATTCCGATTGCGCCCAAACACGTTTTCGAACCGATTACCAGCAAGCCGGACGGGCATCAACGGTTCGGCGAGAAGTGGGCTCAAACTACCGATCCCGCAAAATTGGCTTCCTTTGTCACGTCGGGTCCGTTCGTCATCTCGCGCTTCGTCCCATCGCAACGGGTGGAACTGGCGCGCACTGAAAACTATACCTTGTTCAACAAAGACGGACGCCGCTTGCCCTACCTGGACAAACAGCTCTTCGTTTTCGTTCCTGAACCGAACACATTGCAGCTGAAGTTCCGCAATAAAGAGATCGACGTAACGACTGTTCGCGCCCGCGATTTGCAGACGCTTCTGTCTGAGCGCGAGAAAGGGGATTTCCAGATCTATCGCCTCGGCCCTACCTCGGGTTCTACGTTCATCATGTTCAATATGAATCAGCGAAAGAACCCCAAAGGGGAAGCTTACGTCGATCCGATCAAATCAAAATGGTTCAACGACAAGAACTTCCGGCAAGCTGTAAATCATGCCGTCAATCGCGATCTGATCATCGCCAACTATTTCAAAGGCATCGCTTATCCGGCTTTCACATCTGAGTCCCCCACCAGCCCCTGGTTCGATTCCGCATTGCAGCCATTCAAGCCGGATCTGAAGATGTCCAGCGACCTGCTGACTCAATCCGGTTTTACAAAGAAAGGCGATGTTCTCTACGACAAGGCCGGAAACAAAGTCGAATTTGACCTAGTGTACGCAGCAGCAAGTCCTTTCTATGAGGCTTGCGTGCAGCAGTTGAAGGATGACCTCGGTAAGCTGGGGATCAAAGTCAACTCGCAAGCCATGGAATTCAATGCTCTGATCGACCGGATGGATGTTTCGAAGAAGTGGGAATGCTCGATATTCTCGCTGACCGGCGATCCACTCGATCCGCATGGCGGCACCAACGTCTGGCGGACGGACGGTAGATTGCACCTGTTCGACCTGCGGTTCGAGCCGGGACAAACAACCACTAAGGTCACCGATGCCCGTCCCTGGGAAAAGGAAATCGACACTATCTATACGAAGGGCGCGCAGATCTTCGACAAGGCTGAGCGCAAGAAGGTATATGACCGCTACCAACAAATCGTCTATGACGAAGTACCAATGATCTACCTTGTTACACCAACTGCATTGCTCGGAGCGAGAAACACCGTCGGCAATTTCGCGCCGACGCCGCTTTCCTCATCGGTTGGTGACGGCTTGCACAACATCGACGAGATCTACAAGACAGACGCCACAGGTACTGGTCCAGAGCCGGAGAAGTTGAGCCCGAAGACTGCCGCGCCGGCGCCCGACACAGCGACCCCGACGTCGACGACTACCAGTTCAACAACAACGACAACCGGGACAACCCCAGCCATTCCCATGACGGGTCCCGGTGCCACCACAACTGATGCAGCGACATCACCGGTCACACCAGCCAAGACGAAACCGGAACGCAAACCGTGAACAAGTTGCTCGTCTTAGCGACAATCTGCGCAGTGTTTCTAACCGGTTGCGTGCGGAAACCAGCGGCTCAGGTCGCTGGACCGCCATTGCCTCCCGATAAGATAACAACCGCATTCGGCGTCCACGACTTTCCGAATCCTGGTCCGCACAAGATTGTCGAAGTCACCGAAAAGGACGGCACAAAGAGCGAATACCTTCAGGCTCGCGGAGACGTCGGCAAATTCGGCGGTGCGTTCAAAGTATCTATCTTTGGTTCCGGACCGAAAACATTCAACCCCTGGGATGCATCAGATGTTGAAAGCGGTGGACTGGCGCTGCTCATGTTTGACCGTTTGGTGGATATTGATCCATGGACGGGCAAACCCTACCCGAAACTGGCAAAGTCGGTTGAAGTCAGCAAAGACAATCTGGAATACACTTTCGTTTTGCGCAAGGGATTGAAGTGGTCCGACGGCAAACCACTGACGGCCGACGATGTGGTTTTCACGTTTAACGATCTGGTCGGCAAGGGCTTCGGCAACACCAGTAACCGTGACGTCATTTCGGTCTACGGTGAATATCCTAAAGTCTGGAAAGTCGACGACCTGACGGTGAAGTTTCGCACCGCACACCCCTTCGCACCATTTCTGGTGGCAATCCACTCGATTCCGATTGCACCAAAGCACGTCATGGAGAAATACACCAAGGGAAAGCCGGATGACTTTCGCAAGGTATGGTCGGTCAACATGAACCCGTCGGAGATGGTATCCAGCGGTCCGTTTATTCTCGAACAGTATGTGCCATCCCAACGAGTGATTTTGAAGCGAATCAATACTTATGGCATGGTGGATAAGGCTGGCAACAAGTTGCCCTATCTGAATCAGTTCGTCGAATTGATTGTGCCCGACCAGAACACGATGGTTCTGAAGTTCCTCGGCAGAGAGATCGACCTTCTGGATGTGCGCAGCGTACGCGGTCTCGACGCGGCTCCGCTTATGGCGAAGGAGAAGTCGCTCGACTTTACGATGTACAACCTCGGCGCGGATGACGGCACGTACTTCCTCATGTTCAACATGAACCAGCGCATCAATCCAAAGACAAAGAAACCGTATGTAGATCCGATCAAGCAGAAGTGGTTTAACAACGTCAAATTCCGGCAGGCCGTCAGCCACGCAATCAACAGAGCGCAGATCATAAACAACGTGGCGCGTGGAGTCGCGGTGCCTCTGTATACAGCTGAACCGACATCCTCCCTGTACTACAATCCGAAGCTACAGCCCTTCCCTCAAGATTTGGAGCTATCGAAGAAGCTCCTTGCCGAGGGCGGATTTGTTCTCAAGGATGGCGTTCTTCACGACGCAGACGGACACCCGGTTGAGTTCATTCTGCAAACAAACGCCGGCAACCTCACCCGAGAAGCAATCTGCAATCACGTAAAAGATGTCCTCAAACCATTGGGCATCAAGGTCAACTTCCAGCCCATCGACTTCAATATTCTGGTCGGGAAAACTGAAGATACTCTCGATTGGGAAGGGATTGTCATGGCACTCAGCGGCAGCCGCCTTGAGCCGTACGAGGGCGCCAACGTATGGAAGTCCGACGGACGCTTACACATGTTTGATCAGCGGCTGCCTAATGAACAGGGCAAAGTCCTGGCGCCGGACGCTCGCCCCTGGGAAAAAGAAATCGACAAACTGTTCGATGACGGCGCCACCACAATGGATCCAGCTAAACGACGGGCAGCCTACGACAAGTATCAAGAGATCGTTTACGAACAGCAGCCGTTCATTTATTTGATCTCTATTCTCGACCTGACGGCTATGAGAAACAGCGTCGGCAATTACAAACCCAAACCCTGGGGCGTCAGTTATACACCCATGGGAAGCATGCACAACATCGAAGAAATCTACTTCAAAGACAGCCAGCAAAAGCCAGCGGAGTCAGCTAAATAGCATGTCCATACCGATCTACATCCTCAAGCGCTTTCTGCAATCGATTCCATTGCTGATCATCATCTCGATCATGAGTTTCACGATGCTGATGATGGCGCCAATCGATCCGCTAGCGCAATTGAAAGCAAACCCTGCTATCTCGCAGGCGGCGATCAAAGCGGAGGAGGAACGGCTTGGATTGAACAAACCCCCGATCGAGCGCTATGGCCGTTGGCTGGTTGCTCTGCTGCAAGGAAACCCGGGCACGGCCGTATCCGGAGCACCGGTGGCCAGTCTGTTGATGGATCGCGCCGGCAACACATTGCTTTTGAGCAGTCTCTCGATTTTCTTCACCTGGCTATTTGCAATTCCAATGGGCATTTACGCCGCTGTGCACCGCCAGAAGTTTCTCGACAAACTGTTCAACATGATCAGCGCAATCGGTATGTCGATGCCGCCGTTTTTCTTCGCTCTCCTTTTGCTGATGGGAGCGTTGGCAACCGGATGGTTTCCGATTGGCGGCTTGACCAGCCCCAATCACTTCGAGATGGACTTCTGGCATCAAAGACTCGACATCGCGCACCATCTCGTGATTCCAACCACCGTATTGACCTTCATCGGGCTGGCCGGTATTCAGCGCCAGATGCGCGGTAATCTGCTCGATGTTTTGCGCGCCGAGTATGTCCGTACAGCTCGGGCCAAAGGCTTGCCAGAAAATCGTGTCCTTTACGCACACGCATTGAGAAATGCGATCAACCCACTCATTACATTCCTCGGATTTGAATTCGCGGCTCTGCTCAGCGGCGCAGCACTGACTGAAACGGTGCTCGCGTATCCAGGGCTGGGTCGATTGACACTGGAAGGCGTGCTAACCAAAGACATGAACCTGGTAATGGCCTCTCTCATGCTGGGCGCCGTCATGCTGATCGCCGGCAACTTGATTGCAGACATTCTTCTCAAACTGGTCGACCCCCGAATCACCCTGGAGTAACAGGCAGACACCTATGTCAGTTGATCAAAGCGAACTGCCTTTGTTAGAGCCAAAGCCGAAACCGGTTGAGGAAAACATTCCGCTGCGCAAAACGCCCTGGCAAAGGCTCTGGGAAGATCGCCTGGCGCGCATCGCGTTGATTCTGCTGGGCGTTCTGTACTTGGCTGCAGCACTGGCAGATCCGCTTTCGCCCTACAGCATGCACTACAGCGATCCGGAACTGGGCAACGCGCCCCCCACCGAGGTTTACTGGAACGACGAGAAAGGGAACGTGGTCAATCCCTACGTTTATCGAATGGAACGCACATTCGATCCCATGACCTTGAAACAAACATATTCGGAAGTGCGCGATAAGAAGTACGAACTGAAGATGTTTTATCCAGGCGAGGATTATCATATTTTCGGGATCATCCCAGGAAACATCCACCTCTTCGGCGTTGATTCGCCCGCTCACATATTCATACTCGGCACCGACATCAGTGGGCGAGACAACTGGTCGCGTCTTTTCTTCGGGGCCCAGAAAAGTCTGACCATCGGGTTTCTCGGGCTATTCATCGCCTTCCCGATTGGTATTGCCTATGGTGGGCTTTCCGGTTTCCTGGGCGGGCTGGTCGACAACTGGATGATGCGCATCGCGGAAGCGGTGATGTCTATTCCAAGTTTCTACCTGCTGATCGGACTGGCAGCAATATTGCCGCCCAAGATGACCAGCTCCGAGCGCTTCGCATTAATCACAGTCATCCTGTCCTTCATCGGCTGGGCGGGATTGGCTCGGATCATCCGCGGTATGGTGCTATCCATCCGCAACGAAGAGTTTGTGGAAGCGGCGCGCGCCGCCGGCATGCCCGAATTCTGGAACATGCTCAAACACGTCATTCCGCAGACTGCGAGCTTCCTGATTATCTCAGCCACGCTGCAGGTCCCCAGTTTCATCCTCTCCGAAAGCGGCTTGAGCTTCCTCGGACTGGGTATTCAGCAGCCTGATGCCAGCTGGGGCAACATGCTCAAGGAAGCCCAGGACAACGTCAATGATTTGCTCGACCGCCCCTGGCTGATTACGCCGGGCATTGCGATCTTCATCACGATCCTCTGCTTCAACACTGTAGGCGATGTGCTCCGCGATGTCTTAGATCCGAAACTCCACGGTTCCAAATAGCCAGCGCGCAACGCGCACAAAGGATGCAACGCCAAATGGAACCAGCCCAGATTATCGAAATCGCCCTGCTCGCCTCTGTTTGCATCGGCGCCTGCGCGATCAGCTGGAATTCTCTGCGCAACTGGCGCGGCAGTCGTTTCCTATGCGATGACTGCCGGTTCAACGATCCAGAGCTATGCAAGAAACGCGAACGCGGGCGCGCACTGATCTGCACGGCGTATGAATGTATAACGCCGCCAGCCAGGTTCGCGGATCCATTTAGATTGTCCGTTCTCGTCTTTGCCGTACGCAGCATCTATTTGTTGCTGGTCGCGTTCTTTGATCTGGGCGTACGCCTCGGGACTGTTCAAATAAAGCTGCGTGCGATACGCCTGGCTGTGGCGGAAGTACGCTTTGGCTTCAGCATCGAATTCCCACGGAGACTCGGGCTGGGTTTCGTGCAGGTGGGGCATCAAAGCGCGCTCGCGCATCTCCTCGCCCGTCAGGCGGTCGGCCTTGTCCTTGTCGACTTTGTTGCCCTCGGCATCGAGATAATTGCCTTTCTCATCACGGCGCTCATATTGCTTGGTGTCGTTGTTCCAGGAATAAAGTTGGTTGTTCTTGGTTTGAACAGCCCATTCGTCCTTGCCGATCTTTTGATAGCCGAGCTTCTCGTAGTAACCGTCGCCACCATGCTCCTTATCGGAAAAGTCCTGTCCGTGGTGTGCAATCTCGTGTTCGATGACTTTCTGTTTCGTCGCGGTATCGAACTCCTGCAAGTTCACAGCCCAGAACTCATGCTTACCTGCGAAGAAACCTCCAGTGGCGGCTGCGGGACCGTCAGTGAAGTTAACCTTGAGGCGCTCATCTTTGTCTCCGGTCAAACTGTCCGGCTGCGAACGATAGAGAGCATCGCTGAGAGTGTCCAGTTCTTCAAAACTCGGTTTGCGCACCGTATAGGTGTCGTCACCATCCTTGTGCTCTTGTCCGACATTGGTATTGATGTCGACGTTGAATGTATCTTCTACTTCTTTGATGCGCTCATCGCGCTTGCGCTCCAGCTGCTGCGCATAGTTGCCGTCGGTAGTTGTGAGGACATCGCGCTGCTCGTTGGGTATGCCGTTCTCGTGCGGATGCTCCGGCTTAACTTCGTAGTAGAAGCGATACTGAATCTGCCCGTCCTTATCGCGGGTCACCTCCACGTCCATATCGAACTTTTTGGCTTCTTTGGTGGCGTCCTTACGGGCGGCCTCAAGCTCGACGTCACGTGAGGAGTCGCCGCCTTTGCCTGCCTGACCTTCCGGTTTGCAGCTATCGCCCCGTCCTGGCGTTGCTCCATCGCGCGGGTCGAATATGTCGAGATGATGGAGGATGTCCTGACCTATCTGTTTCAGGTCATTCAAATTGAGGTGCATGATGTCGGCGAGGGTGGGCAGCTCTCGCACGATCAGCGGCTGGCTCTGACCACCCTGCGTATTGTCCGACGCCGGCGGAACGATATCGTTGCCGTGGCATTGGACGACTTGCTGGTCAGATGACGCAGACGTGGCAGTCTTAGAGTCTCCCAAGGAGCCTCCAGAAAAAGAATAGTAAGGGAGCGAACACGGAGATGATACGGAGCCGCGGGGCTCAGCGAACGAATTGCGGGAAGGGGGTTTGTGGCAATATAAGCCCATTTCGCGCAGAAGTCAAGAGTCGACTTCTGCACGAATTTTATACCCGGCGGCTTGCTGGCGGGGGCCGCTCGATAGGCACCTAGGAAAAAGTTGATCTATACGATAACTCGTGTAAGGCACCGACCTGCGAATGGCAGTGCCCGCAAACCCAGTATTCATGCGCCTTACGCCGCAGATTGAACTTTTCAGCCCCGGTTTGACCGGTTACCGTATAACGCAACTTTTTTCCAAGCGCCGTTGAGCACCCCCCCGCACCACAGCCGAAGGGTAGACAATCCTAGCTAAAATCTCCCAAGCAACATTAGCTTTGCAAGAAACCTGTGCAAAACCACTTGCGCGATCGCATTTCCCGTGATACCGCCGGCGGTGGCACCCCGAAAATGACTCAAGCCCCTTGCCGGTTCACCCACCGGGCACAAGGGGCTTGCTCCTGTACTTTTACTATCTACCGACCTGCAGGTCACATCTAATGCTTCATCATGTATGTCGGGGCTATATTTCAGCTTACCCGCTAGCTAACAGATGGAGAGCTGCGATCATGTAAATACAATAGCAGAGGGATATGCCGATGGGAAGATGCTTAAGAGAAGATTAAGGTGCTCTTGAGAACACCCACCCGATGGCTACCAGTGACGCTTTCGGGCTTGACAAAAACCCTATGTCTTAGTCCGGATATACGATCTACGATAGTTTCCAGACAGCCACTATATGCGGTGCTTATTTATGCACCAGCAGCGGTACCGCCTGCACTGCTCTCGCGTCCCAGCAGATTGAGGAAGATTTTCACTAACCGCGGATCCCATTCTTTATTGGCACCATCCGCAATCAGTTTCATCGCCTCTTCCTTCGAAAGCGCTTTGCGATATGGGCGGTCGCTCGTCATAGCCACGTAGGCATCCGCAAGAGCAACGATGCGCGACTCGAGCGGAATCTCTTCGCCTTTCAATCCTTTCGGATATCCCGTCCCGTCCCAGTGCTCGTGATACGCTTCGACCACGGACGCCACCCGGAACAAATGCTTCGCCGGCTCCAAAATCTTGGCACCGATAGTCGGTGCAGTTTCGATAATTTTGCGCTCTTCTTCCGTGAGCGGACCTTTCTTCTGCAATATCTGTTCGTCGACGGCAATCTTGCCGACGTTGTGCAAAATCGCCGCCAGCGAAATGATCGTCGAATGATCTTTGGATAAATGCAGCGAAGCCGCAATCCGTGTAGCGTAATCAGCGGCGCGGGGCGACCGCTCGGTTGTGTACGCGTCGCGTGCCTCGATCATTTTAACGACGGCGCCGAGAATACCCAGCAATCCGTGTTCGGCAATTAGTTTGAGATCGATGGAAGCGAGTTCTTCCGTCTTCGGTTTCAGGGGGGCATCGCGCTTCGGTTCCGGGACGGTCTTCTCGCCGCTTTCATCGAGCGTGGGCAAGAGGTCTTCGGACACGGAGCAGACCTGGTTTCTTCCCCGGTGCTTCGCCAGATAGAGCGCCTGGTCGGCAAGTTCAGTCAGGTGCGCCGCGTCTTGCGCGTCGACCGGATAGGTCGCCACGCCAATCGAAGCGGTAACCGTCCCGATGCCTTCAACTTCCTTCTCTCTAATAGATGCGCACATACGGTCGGCAACGATGCGGGCGCCGGCAACATCGGTTTCCGGCAACAGCACCACAAATTCCTCGCCGCCGTATCGGGCGGTCGTGTCGACGTCGCGGATGCTCTTCTTCAATACAGCGGCAATATGTTTAATCGCGGCATCACCAAATTGGTGACCGAGCGTATCGTTGATCTTCTTCAGAAAATCCAGATCGAGAATGATGTACGAGAACGGGTGACCGAATCGTTGGTTACGATCAAGTTCTCGAACCAGCTGTTCCTGGAAATAACGCCTGTTGTAGAGCCCCGTCATCGGATCGGTGACCGCCTGGCGCTCAACCTGCTCGAATAGTTCTTTGTGTGTTACCACCACCGCCACTCGGTCTGCCAGATCCTGAATCATCTTCATGTCTTTGACGGCAAACGGGCGGGCGCGCTCGCATGACACCATGCACAGCGCACCTTTGAAGCTTTCGCCCTGTACGAGCGGCACCAGAGTGATCATTTTGATCATGCCGGGCGGCACGATTTCCAGCGGCGCCAGCTTTTCCCGAATATCATCGGGATAAAGAATGATTATCTGCCCCTTCTGCAAATGCTCCATGACCGCTTCAAATAGTTGCTCGGCGAAGTGGGCAGTGAGCGGTTCTTCGGCATTAGTCAGATCGCCGGTGATCTTCGAATTGACGAATGAATTGTTTTGCTGATCGAAGAGCGATACCACGCAGAGATCGAGTTTTAAGTGTTCGGTCAGCAAATTGACCAACGTCTCGAAAATCTGATCCAGTTCTTTAATAGATTGACGGATTTCTTGGCTGACGCGGTTGATCAACTGTTCGCGAGCGCGGTCGGCGCGTATCTGCGCAATCGCCTGGTCGGCACGAATAATGCTGGCCAGGTTACCGGCGATGGTCAATGCCAGTTCTCTATCCTGCGCGCGAAATGCGGATGTGCCGGGCGAGCGCTCCCACAATCCCAGAACGCCCAGGCGCTCGCCTTCCGACAAAAGCGGCACGATCAGCGCGGTGTCATGTCCGAAGAATGGATCGCCTTTGCGCGTGTATTCTGCGTTGACGACTTTACCGCGACCGGATTCGAAGACCTGCACAAATGGATTGTCTTTGGCCGAGAGATCGACGGTTTCAGACTGGCTGGAATCAGCCATTTGCGATTGCAGATTTTGCTCTTCTTCATTGAATAAATAGATCTGCGAATGCGTGAAGCCCATGTGCTCCGCCACCAGCATAACTGACTTGGCGAGCGTGTCCTGGCTGCGCTGACCTTTGGATTCTCTGAACAGGGACGAGATCTCGTTGATGAGTTTCATCTCGTCGGCGTCTTGCTCGATCTTGGATAAGTCGAATGCTTGTTGGACGACGAAGGACAGTACTTCTGCGACGCTTTGCAGAATAGCTGCGTCTTCTTCCGACCAATCGCGCGTTGAAGAGCACTGCTGCAGTTCTAGAAACCCGCTGAATATGCCGCGGCAACGCAACTGGGCAACCAGACGGGCTTTCACGCCGCCAAGTTCGACCAGTGACGCCAACGTCGGCGACATTTTGTGCAGCTTCTGATCCTGTCCCGTGTCGGGGTTTCCGATAACGCCCGTGCCGCCCTCGTCCGGGAAGCGCGAGAGGAAGTCCAACACGATTGCGGTTGATTCTTGCGAACCGAGGTTGGTGCCGCTGAAGCAAGTGTGCCCGTTCGGCGCGTGTTCGTTGGTGACTGTCAGCTGGTCGCCGACGACCTGCCAGATCAAACCGCGGTCGGCATGACTGACGTCCGTCAGCCCTTCAATCGTCATCTGCAAAATCGACGACAGGTCACTGGAGTGACGCAGTTGCCCGACGATATCGCGAATAATCTTCTGGGCGTCGGGCGGAAACACAATCCGCTCTTCGTCCGATATATTTGTCCAGACCTGCCGCAGGTCCTTCAGTGCTTTGTTGTCGCGTTTTTGCTTGGACTTGTCTTTGTCCTTATCCTTGTCTTTAGGCGGCGCCGGAACACTGAGTCCTGATACCGGATCTGGTGCCGTATCAGGAGGCACAATCGGTCCATCTTCCGAGGACATCTGAGTCAGATCGACATAGCGCGCATTCGCTTCAGGTGTTTCGTTGTGCCCGTCACCATTGCCGTTTTTCACCGGAATCACAGGCAAGGGCGGCGGCTGTGTTGCCGTCGCTGTCGCAGTCGAAGTCTTCACTTCGCCTCCGGCTTTAATCACCGGCCAGGCAACCCGCGCTTCCTGCACGAATTGCGCGGAACTGTTGGCTGCGGCAGCATTGGCGCGGGCATCTTCCAGATTGTTCGCCTCCGGCAGATCGACGAACTGCCAGAGAGGAAACATCAGCTGGTAGGCGCGGCGCACCGTCAGGGGATCACAGGAGCCCACGCACTGGAACGTTCCCCGGGAGTCGTCTTCGCCGCCGGCATTGTCGAGCTCGCGACCGTAGAGGACCAGGCACAAAGATTTGCTCTCCACCATGAAGCAAAACTCGTCATGCTTGTCTTGCCTGTCTTCGGAAAACATTGAGACACAAAAGGCATCGGTCATCAGCTGGCGGTAACCTGGACCTTCTGGAAGCAGGCGGCGCGCGCTGCGGCTGGACCAGAATGTAAAAATCGGAGACCATCCCTGTTTCAGGACCATTCCCTCGATTTTGCGAATGAAAAGCAGAAACAATTCGGGCGGCAAATGGCTCACTGCCAGCGATCCGGGGCCGGACTGCTGGACGAGCATCATGAAAAGTTGGGAGCGGTCTCTATCAGCCATCTGTGAGTAACCAGGCGAGCTTCCCCGCCGTTTCCTGCATCCCCCATTTCTTCTGTTACCCGGCTTTCCAGCCCACTAACCATTAGCTATAGATATGGCCTTAATACTAATTACCTGAGACTTGTCCCGAACATGGAAAACGGGCGACAATGGGTCCTTTCCGTCTTTTGTAATGCCTGGGGGCGCCACTGGCTTTGGACCCGAAGATTTACCAGGAAAATGTCGATTTTTGGGACAGGGCTTGGAAACCAGTCAAGACCCCGTACACCCAGATGCCCGACCTGCCTTACATCGAGAAGGTCCCGTATCGGCTCAATGCCGCAAAATGTCAGCAGGTGCTCGATTTAGGCTGCGGAAGCGGCTGGCTGTCGATTTTTCTGGGCAGGGCCGGAATCAACGTACTGGGCGTTGACATCGCCGACCAGGCCATTAATTTAGCCCGCGCCTGGGCAGAGCAGGAAGATCTCGTTCACGTTAAGTTCGAGGTCGGGGATATTTCGTCGATGAACTACAAGCCGGGTTCATTTGATGCGGTCGTCGCCAACTCGATTTTTGAACACCTGCCACACGACATGGCCGACCGGACGCTCAGTGACTTATACAAAATTTTGAAACCGGGCGGTCTGCTTTTCGCCTGCTTCGACAAGGTCGGCGGTGGACCCGGTGAGTATTACGAACTGGAAGACGGCACGCACGTCTACACGGACAAAGGTCGCAAGGGCATGCTGCTGCGCTACTTCAGCGATGATGAATTGCGCGAGCTGCTCGACGATTGGGTGATCGAATCGTTTGACACCATAGAAAGTGGCAGTCGCATCGTCTGGGCGAGCACCCGCGAAGGCTAGTTCTCTTCGGTATCAGATGCGGTGCGCGCCAGTACCTGCACTGAACGATAGGGAATCGATGCAAAGACATCGGTGTCTTCCAAGAACTCGTTGCCTGGCTCATTGCGGCAGAGCGCGGTCAACTTCACGTCCTCCGTCACGCGCAATTTGTATTCGCTAACCGTGCCCTGATAGCTGCAAGTGGTGATCCGCACCGGCAAGCGATTGCCACTGCCTGCGATACTGTCATTATCGGTATGCAGATGCACATCATTAGAGCGAATCCAGATATCCACATCACTGCCGGTGGTGACAGGAAAGGACGGTGCGACGGCCGTAAGCTCGACCGAGTTCTTAACCTTAACCCGCACCAGTTGGCTTTCCACGTCGATAACCGTGCCACTGAAAACGTTGGTTTCGCCGATGAAGTCGGCAACAAAAATCGTGCGCGGATACTCGTAAATCTCTTGGGGCGTTCCCAATTGCTCGAGATGACCAGCCGACAAGACTGCGATCTTGTCGGATAACGCCAGCGCTTCCGATTGATCGTGGGTGACCATCACGAATGTAATGTCGAGGTTCTTTTTAAAGCGCGCCAGTTCTTCCTGCATCTCATCGCGCACTTTCGGATCCAGCGCCGAGAGCGGTTCATCGAGGAGCAGCACCGAGGGACGGTTGACGATGGCGCGCGCGAAGGCGACGCGTTGCTGTTGTCCGCCCGATAGTTCGCGCGGATAGCGATCTTCTTTGCCTTTGAGGCGCACCAGGTCGAGCGCCCATTTGACCCGCTCCGGAATCTCCGCCGGCGGACAGGACTTTTGCACCTTCAAGCCGAACGCAATATTGTCCACTACGTTCAAATGCGGAAAGAGCGCGTAGCTCTGGAACACCATATTGACCGGACGCCGGTGCGCAGGCACTTTCGCCATGTCCTTGCCGGCGATGAACACTTGCCCGCGTGTCGGGAACTCGAAGCCGGCAATCATTCGCAAGAGCGTTGTTTTGCCGCAGCCCGACGGACCCAGCAACGAAAAGAAATCGCCGGCATCGATATCGATGCTGACGTCTTTGACCGCGGTCATGCCCCCGAAGTCTTTACTGACGTCAACGATTCTGACGGCCTTATCTGCTTGGCTCAACTGCCGGACTTTCCTTTCATGTCCCGAATGAGAAATGCGATTTGCAAATTTAGCAGAACTTCCGGCGAATCGATGTCAACTTTCAAGATGTCGGCAATTTGCTCGAGCCGATACCGCATCGTATGGCGGTGGATAAACAGCGCCTTGGCAGCGGAGTTGAGATTGGCGCCCTGTTGCAGGTAGACGCGCAGAGTCTCTACCAGTTCGCTTTCCCATTCGGTATCGTAGGACTCAAGAGGGGCCAGGCTTTCTTCGTAAAACCGGTCCAGCTCATAATGGTCGATGAGCAGATAGAGCAAGCGCTTGATGCCCAGGTCACCGTAGCCGAGCACGAATTCCTTGCCGGGATGAATTGTGGAACCGATGATCAGCGCCTGCCGCGCCTCTCGATAAGAATCCGAGACATCCAGCAATGTGGCGGCCAGGCGCCCGGCGCCGACCTGCACGACCAGCTCGGGTTTACGAGCTTTCAGTGAAGAAACCAACTTGTCGGCTTCCTGCTGCCAGGTGGTGCCGTTCTTGGCGTGATATGGCAGGACGAAAACTCGTTGCGCTTCCACCTCGACCCAGGCAATCGATTCATCTAAAGGCGCCAGCGCTTCCTTGGCGGACTGCTCGGGGATCATATTGAGCGCGTAGATCAAAAATCCATCGCACAGATCAAAGCCGTATTGCTGCTCCAGACGTTCTTGATCACCGGTGGAAACAACCCTTCCCGAAATCAAATCTTTGAGCAGTCCGCGATGCGTGGCGGCAAACGTGGACACCTCACGGCGCCTGTGACTGAAGTCGACCAGTGTGGCCAGCGCCGCCGGTCCCAGGTATTCGGAGATGCCGGTCACATCATCGGAGGGACGGATCATAACGGAGAGATAGCCGACCACAACGCCTTCGAACAAAATGGGCATCACCAGCCGGCGCCCGATGCGCACAGGCTGTTCAGGAAACACCGTCGGCTCGTCTTCTTGCGAACGCCACTGGCGATTGATTTCGTCCGCGATTTCTTCGGTGAGCACCTTCTGTTGATTGAGCGGTGTTGGTCCCAAATTCTCGGCTGCCAGAATTTTGAAGTCGGTGTCTTCCACCGCCACCGGGCGGTTGATGATGCGGGACAACTCCTCCACCAGGGATGAGAGACCGCCCTCCAGAACCAGCGAAACAAAGTATTGATGCAGTCTCGACGAAGCTTTCTTGATCTCGCTGAGAAACGCTCCGCGCACTTCATCCACGATCCCCGAGGCATCACCAATGCCGGACAGTGCAATCAGGGGAGTTTTGGCCGCGACGCAATGCTGCTGCAGGCGCTCCAGTTCTATATCGACACCGACGGATTGCTGCGACGGCCTGACCGCGCCGCCCGATCCGACACTGGCTAAAGCCGCCTGCGGTGCCGGTTTGACGACCAGCAGGCCGGCCAGCTCCTTGAGCTGCGCGGAGTCGGCGATCACGATATCTTCGGCGCGTGACACAACCAGCGTGCCGGGACGCGCGCTGGTCATGCCGGAAACAACCTGTGCCACCTGGCGATCGAGCAACTCATCGCCATAGACGACACTGGCTTCCGACAACGCTTCCGCGCTAAGCAACTGGCGCAGAGTTGGCTGTAGAACTACGCGACCCGCAGTCATAAGTACATCACTTGCAATTACTACTTCAATTGTAATACGCCGACATTACCAGCCAGCCCCGCGGGCTGCTGACAACCCAACCGTCCTTCTCGGACATAGGCATCTGTCGTCATAGAGACGGCTTTTCATTAAACTGACAAATTTTTCACGTGGCCCTATTGAGCTTGGCAACCGTTTTCGGCAGAATTAATTCACCTTCATCCACTTGGCTCCGGTCACCCCATGCGCGTTGTCCACGCAGCATCTAGAAAGACGCACCCATGAAACCCTACGTCAAATCCTTCGAGGACCGCCTGATCGGCATCTTCGAACAGAAAGCCGAAGAGTTCAGCCGTTTCGCAGAAGAAAGACCCCAGACCGCCATCGTTACTAATCAGCTCGCCGGACTTTATCGTGACCTCGTCGCTTCCATGCGTAAGTCCTAAGTAATCCTCCAAAATCCACACTGCTTCAAAAAAGGGCGCACTTTGCGCCCTTTTTGCATCGCCGCCCCGTCTCACACCCCAAGCGATATCGCTTTAACTCCGCGGAGCCTCATCCAAGCTCAAGCGATATCGCTTGAGCTTGGACACCCTGACATGGAGGCTAATCTAATCGGTGCACCAGTCGGGCGTTTTGGTCGTTTCTTAGTGAATTTCCCATGGACATGGCTTGTCAGAGGGTTTATTCTTTCCACACTTGATTTCTGCCTCTAACTCCCAGGGAGAGCAATGTTCGAGACATTAGCCACGATTATCGCCACCGTTGTTGCGGTTTATCTGCTGCTGACAGCCGCGTTCCCCGACCGTTTCGTGCCCAAGCGCAAGAACAAAGATGAGTTCTACGGAGCTAACGAATGGGGCGTCTACGAGGGTGCCTCCACCGACGTGCCGAAGGCGCATAAGACGATCAAGAAACCAAAGCCAAACGGCAAAGAACGCGTCATCGCCGGCAGCGGCATGTACGCCATGGGCAAGGGCATCAGCTTCCGCAGATAAGTGGCGGGCACTGCATGTGGTGCTAGTTCTCTGACGCGATCGATTACTTGACGAGGCGCTGCACAGCCTTGAATTGCTCCGTGCCGGCTTCGCGCAGCATCTCGAACAGCGCGATTTCCACGCAAGATGGAATCGCTCCGGAAGACATCATTTTTTCCCAGCCGATGTCACGATTGCGCTGCGACCGGCTGGCGATGGCGTCCGACACGACATGCACGACATACCCGTGCTCCATGAGTTCGTGCACCGTCAGCGACACGCAAACGTGAGCCTCGATGCCGCAAACAATGATCTGTGATCGTCCCAGGTTCTCGACGGTGTCAAGAAACCCGGTCGCCTGACAGCAGGAGAAGGCGTTCTTTTCGAAATACTTGTGTTCGCCCAGGCAAGCTCCGATTTCGGAAATCGTCTTGCCCAGCCCCTGCGGATACTGTTCGGTGAGGATGACGGGAATCTTGAGAATCTTCGCCGCTTCCGCGAGGATGGTAATGTTGCGCGTCAGGATGTCGAGGTCGCGCAGCTGCTTTCTGAAACCCTCTTGCACATCAACGATGAGCAATGCTGCCTCTTTGGCGTCAAGAATGCGCGACGTTGCCGGTGCAACCTCCGACTTGTTTTTGGTCTTTTGCAATTCGCTAGTCCTAATATCGATGAACAACAAGTTTATTCCCTATCGAGAAGGCGGGCAACGATCCTTTAATTGGCATTAACAGGCCGGGCGCTAAGCGCCTGGCGAGTATGGTATAAACACAGGAGATATGGGGCGTTAGCGCAGTTGGTAGCGCGCTTCAATGGCATTGAAGAGGTCACCGGTTCGACCCCGGTACGCTCCAAGTCTTTCAAGAGCTGGTCTTTGCGGCCAGCTCTTATTTTTCGTCCACACACCTTAACAGCAGGAAGTCAGGACGAGCCCTAGCTGCGGGTTCAGTAGCCTTCGGACTGGTAATCGAGTCCAGCCGCCAGTTCTTTGACGCGTTCGACGGAAGACTGCACCGTGCCGTCATTGCGCAACTCCAGCCAACGGTAGCCAGGAGCGGCGCGATCCAGCGAAAAGTCCTCGGTGCGCGGCTCGAATTGCACGCAGGTTGAAGGCGAAGCCATGAGTTTCACCTGGTTTCTCATGCCGTCGAACTGTTGATGAATGTGCCCCCACAAGACCGCTCGCACATTCTCGTGACGATCGGCGACTCTCCAGAAGTCTTCGGAGTTTTCGACGCAAATGCCGTCCAACCAGGCGGCTCCCACGGGCACCGGATGGTGGTGCATGCAGACCAATGCATGTTTGTCCGGATTTGCCTGCAGCGCCTCGTCCAACAAATCCAGCTGGTCCTGCTCCAGGCGCCCACCCACTTCGTTTTCAACCAGCGTGTCGAGCATGACGATCAGCCAGTCACCCGAGACGATCACCTTATCCGGGCGAATATCAGCCGGGCTCTGCTCGAACGCATCGTGCATGACGCCGCGCTTGTCATGGTTTCCCGGCAGGAAATAGGCCGGTGCTTCCAGCACCGTGAGCGCCCGCGCCAGGCGACGATAAGACTCACCGGTCTCATCCTGTGAGAGATCACCGGTTAGCAAGTAGAGGTCGGGGGTGCCCCGCTGTTCCAGTGAAAGGTGCAGAACCTGGCGAAACGTGTCCGAAGTGTCAACGCCCATGAGGCGTCCTTCGGACGCTCCGAAGAAGTGCGTGTCCGTGAATTGCACTATGCGCAATGGCTGTCCACTGCCGTTGTTCTGCATGAGGGCACTCTTTCAAACTCATACAAGCTTACCTCAGTGACCCCATTTCTTGTAGTGGAGGGTTGGGGAACGGCGAGCGGGGCGATTGAAGCGTCAAACCGCTAAAATTGCTAGTTATGCGAAAGAGTCTGGTTGCCTTAGTTTTACTCGCAGTTGGGCTGCTGTTAATTTTGCTGCAACTGGTAGGCAGCGTGCCGGATTTACTGAAAACCGTCGGACTCCACGTGCAAACCCCAGCCAGCTATGCCTTCCCTGAATACGACCGGGCTTTGAAATCCTGCGTCAAGGGGAACCTGGTCGACTACAAAAGCTTGCAACAATCCGGCGATCTGGGCGCCGCGGTAAAGGCTTTGGAGACCATCAGTCCGGACAAATTGAGCAACGACGAAGATAAGCTGCCCTTCTGGATCAATGCTCATAACCTGTTGGTCCTGAAAAATATCTCGGACCATTACCCGATTGTAGACACCCGCCAACTGGGACAAAGCACCAGCATGCGGCGCTTCATCGTGGGCGGCAAGCTTTATACAATTCAGGATATCGAGATTGACAAGCTTTATCCGCTTGCCACCAAATATGATGCGCTGTCAGTGTTTCTGATCAGCAACGGCGCCCGGGGCGGGCCGCCTTTGCTCGACCACGCCATTCAGCCCTCGGCAGGCAAGACCGAAGCAGAGCGAGCCGCTCGCGCCTTCGCCACCGACCCGCATAACGCCTCACTGGATGAGACCAAAACTTCCTTCTATATTTCGCGCTACTACAAAATGGTCGACCGAACTTTGAAACGTGACTATCCAAATGCATTCGCTCTAGTGGGTTCATTCTTGCCTGAAGACATGCGCATGATCATCGGGCTTCCCGGTGAAAAGCTGCGTTATTTCAGCGAATTCGACACCCGGTTGAACGATTGCTCGCAGCCGATTCCTCAGCCCAGTGCACAGCCCCCCGCAGATACGAAAGAAGTACAGCATGCCGCGCCATAAGAGCAACCTATCGATAGTGGCTGCAGCCGGACTGATGGTGGCTTGCTGCACCTTCGCCTGCGCCAGCCGCGCGCCCGGGCCCGATACCATATCCGGTGTGGCGGGCGGCAACTCATCGCCATCGCCCCTGTCCATCGCCCAGGCACCGCCCTCGGTATCTCTGGAACCGTTGCCCAACAAAGAGTTTCTTCAGAAAAACTCCATGCTGCTCATTTATCCCAGAGCCGACGCAGAGATCAACGCGCCATCCACTTTCTTTGTCGGCGCCACAGCTCCCGGCAGCACGCTCACCTTGAACGGCGCACCCGTGCGCACCAACGCGCAGGGATTTTTCGCTCACGTCGCACCACTGAAGCGCGGGCAAAACCAGTTCTCGCTTGTGCGCAGCGGACAGACAGCAGATGCCATCACTCTGAAAGTGAAGCGACCGGCGGCTCCCTCGGCCATGTCCGGTCCCCTCAAGATCGATAGTGCCTCAGCTCATCCAGCGGAAGATATCGGCGTCACGTCCGGCGATATCGTGCCGTTTTCCGTACGCGCCCACGCCGGCTCCGCCGTGGCAGTCTTCGTCGGTACCAAGAAAATCCCACTTACCAGCGCTGCTGCCGGCAAAGTGAATGTCGGGCTCAACACTACATTTGGTGTCACTTATCAGGCTGGTGTCTCCCGTGATCCCAATCTCTACGTGGGCTTCTACAAGGTGCAGCCAGGGGACGCTTTCGACCACGCGGCACCTAAATTTGTCGCCAGCAAAGGCGGGCAAAGTACACAGTTCGTCTCCAAGAAAACCATAACGGTGTTTGCGCAACCGAAGATTTTGCAAACCGCCCATCCTGAAACGATCGTCCGCCTCGGTCCCGGCGCCGCGCGCACGACGCCTGCGCCTGAGGGGGTGCGGCTGCTGGTGGACGGCTATTACGGCACCCAGACCCGGTGCGAACTGGCACCCGGCAAGCATGTCTGGATCGACCGCGAAGACCTGAAAGAAGATGCAGAACCGGGACGTCCGCCGCTGGCTACTGTGCGCACGATGAACCTGGAATCGGATCCGCTCAGCGCCCGCATTGTCATCCCACTGGACCAGCGGCTGCCCTTCCAGATCGACCAAACTCTCAACCCTAATCGCCTGACCCTGAAACTTTATGGTGCCACGGCCGATACCGATTGGATCGGACCCGCCCCGCCCACCGGCGCGCCCGGCGCCGCGGGACAGAGTGGCGCGCCCGGTGCCGGCGCCGAAAAGCCGGAGGGCAACCTGATACCGGGCAGTCGCCAGGAAGAATCAGCTCTGATCAAAAACGTTGTCTGGAGACAGACGTCCGACCGGGTCTATCAGGTGGTCGTCGATCTCAAGCTCAAGCAGCAATGGGGCTTCTGGGGAGACTACGAAGGGACCAATCTGGTTTTGCATGTGCGCAGGCCACCAAATGTGGTGCCGGGTTCCGGCAGTTTGAAGAATTTGATCGTTTGTGTCGACCCCGGGCATGGCGGCAAAGAAACCGGAGCCTTCGGACTTACCGGCGTGCGTGAGTCTCAAATCAACCTGGCTATCGGACTGAAGCTCAAAGAACTGCTCGAGCGAGCCGGCGCTACCGTGATCATGACGCGCACCAGCGACGATATCACCGTTTCGCTGCCGGATCGGACAAACACGGCAGCTGCCGCCAACGCCAATCTATTGATATCCGTGCACAACAACTCCTTGCCGGACGGGCGTGATCCGTGGAAAGAACGCGGAACCTCCACCTATTATTATCAGCCGCAATCACTGGCGCTGGCGCGCACTCTCAAGGACAACGTCGTCGGTTCCACAGGATTTCCCGATTTCGGTACCCGCTACCAGAACCTGGCCCTGTGCCGCCCCAGCAAGATGCTCGCCAGCCTCGTTGAAGTAGGCTTCATGATTCACCCGGACGAATATGCTCAACTCTTGCAGCCCTCGTTGCACGAGAAGGCTGCAGCCGGGATAGTAAACGGCGTCAAAAAGTTTCTGGCTGCGCAATTGCAAGCGCCGGCAGCCACCTCTAATTCCAATCAAATGGACGCTCACGACACTAACGACACGGAAGAACAAGGTCAGGATAGATAAATGTCGGATCTGCTCGCGATTAGCATTGGCAACACACGGATAACCTGCGGCATCTTCAAAAGCGGTGCCCTTCTGGAAACATCTCACTTCGACACGGTGAAAGCCGCCGGCGCAGCGCGCACCATCGCCGGCGACCTGGCGTCCAAGATGCCGGTGGCTTTGTGCTCCGTAGTGCCACACGCCGCCGAGCAGGTGAAGGCGGCCCTTGCCGAACAAAATATTCGCGCCTTCGAAGTAACGCAGAAGGGCACCGCGCATCTGATTAAGAACACCTATGAGACCATGGGCGCCGACCGCATCGCCAACGCCGTGGCGGCTCACAAGATCTACGGCGGCGAAAAGGATGTCTTGATTCTCGACTTCGGAACCTGCACCACATTAACCGCGGTTGGGTCCGATGGCACCTTCCGTGGTGGCTTCATCACGCTCGGTCTGGGCAAGACCCTGGAAGCTCTGCACGAATCAACCGCTCAATTGCCGGTCACCAAGATCGGCATGCAAGACATGCCGCAGCTGGCCTTTGATACCACAGCCGCGATCATCGACGGCACCTTCCTCGGTCACATCGGATTGATCGAACAGTGGATCAAACTGTCGCGCAAGCAAGTCGGACGCGATGCCACCACAATCGCCACCGGCGGTTGGAGCGAAGTGGTCGGACGCCACAGCACACAGATTGATGTAATGGACCCGTATCTAACCCTTAGAGGGATATATTCGGTTGCCGAGGCGGCAAAGGTCCCAGAGGATCGAGGTTGAACTGGCGCTCCAGCGCTTCACGATAGTCCAGATTGGTGATGGCTTCGATCGAATACAACTCGTCTTCCCAGTAGCTGGCCTCGCGTCCGCTCAACTCTTCCAGTCGCTTCGCGAGATGACCTGGCAAACTCGAATCGTTCATGCTTCCTCTTTCTCTAGGCTAACTCTGTGTCAGCCGGTTACTCATAATTGTGGTGACTTATAAAAAGCGGTATCACTTCAATATATGATTTTCGCCTTTCGGATAATGTCCGGAAACCAGCTTGCTGCCTTGTTTCCGCCACCAACGTCAGTTTAGTTTCTCGCGGTCAAAGAACAAGCCTTGACTTTTTTTCGCGAGTCTTGCCGCGCACTATTTTCGCTTGTCCGAAATTTGTTTAACTGGGCGGGCTTGCGTGGCTCTCCTTCCTGTTTCCCGCCGAATATCGATTCATTATCGAAGCGCGATATGATCGATCTTGATCCAACTTGACGCTGCTGAGGATCATCCCGTTCCTTGCTTATCAGCAAGTGGTGTTATCATGTAGTTATCAAGCGCAGGCTTGGAGTGAGGAAATGACCGTAATGAACTTGAAGATGCGCCTGGAGAGATTATGCGACACCAAGTCGTGGGCGCGTCTGCACTTTGCCGACGGCACGGCTTTGACCGGCAGGCTTTTGCGACTGGGACACGATTACGTCGAGATGGAGTGCTACGGCGAAACCGATCACCCGACCGATCGTGATTATGCCAAACACCTGGTGCCGCTGGGCTTGCTTAAGTTCATCACGGTTGAATCTTCGCTGTTCGCCGATGCCGAACGCCGCCGCCTCAATTATCTGGCGTCACTGCCAGCAGACAGCCTGCCCGAACTGGAACGTTAGGCGCGTTACTTAGCCACCGCCGGCTCAGCTTTTTTTTTGCGTTTCTCTACCCAGCCTTCAAGATTTTCTTGCTTCGCTCGGCCGACCGCCAGAGAACCATCCGGTACGTCTTTGGTGACTGCCGTCAGCGCTCCAACGGCGCATTCTTTGCCGATCGTCACCGGTGCCACCAGTACTGAATTGCTGCCCGTGGACGAACCGTCACCAATGACGGTGCGCTGTTTTTTCTTCGTGATGTGGTCATAGTTGGCAGTGATAGTGCCGGCACCAATATTGACTCTGGTACCAAGGGTGGCATCACCGATGTAGCTCAGGTGAGAAACATTGGTTTTCACCCCGATCTGAGATTTCTTGATCTCAACGAAGTTGCCGATGCGGCAGTGGTTTTCGATGTCGGCATGCTCGCGGATATGAGCGAACGGACCGACGCGGCAATCGGAGCCGATTTTGCAGTTGGTGACCAGCGATTGCGAGACGGTGCACCCCGCACCGATTTCCACCGGACCGGTAATCACAGCAGAGGGACCAATCGTGCACCCGGGACCGATCGCCACTTTGCCGATGATCTGGCAGAAGGGCAAAATCACCGAGTCCTGGCCTATCTGCGCCTCCGGTGCTACCCAGGTGGACTGCGGATCAATAACCGTCACTCCATCCTCCAGGGACAGCCGTTGCACCACTCGATCGCGCATGAGCACGTTGGCTTCCGCCAGTTCCAGGCGCGAGTTGATACCCAGCACCTCCCGCCAGTCTTCGACCTGGTGGCTGGAGACCGGGTGTTTGGACTTCACGCACCACTCCAGTAAATCAGTCAGGTAATACTCTTTTTGACGATTGTCGTTTTTCAGCCCGTTCAGACCTTCTTCGATAGCCGGCCATTCGAAGCAATAGATGGCCGGATTGACTTCTTTTATCTGGCGCTCAGCTTCGGATGCGTCTTTGTGTTCGACAATTTTCTGAATCTTGCCGGCTTGGTCACGGACGATCCGTCCGTAGTTTTTTGCGTCGTCGACCACTGTGGTCAACAAGCTCATCACTGCGCCGTCCTTGCGATGCTGGGCAATCAAGTCGCGCAGGGTTTCTCCGCGCAAAAGCGGCGTGTCGGAAACTGAAACCAGAAGTGTGCCTTTGAAGCCTTTCAGCGATGGCACGACTCGCCGCAAAGCATCGCCTGTGCCCAGCTGCGGTTCTTGCAGGTGTGCCGACCAGGGCGTTTTAGGCTCGCTTGCTGCCAAGTGCTCTTGGACAGCTTCGGCACCGTGTCCGACCACCACATGTATATGCTCCAGCGATAGCCCATCTAGGGCGTCCACGATTCGCAAAATAACTGAGCGTCCGAGGACCTCGTGAAGCACTTTCGGCTTTTGCGAAAGCATTCTCTTGCCTTGCCCAGCCGCCAGCAACACACATCTAGCCTGACTTGTCATGCACTTAATCCAGAAAATAGAGGGGGAACTCTAATTGTAGAGATAGCGCAAACAAAAATCCCAGCCTCTCGGCTGGGATTTCAATAATGGCCGCAGGGTTGGTGCTGCCCCAACAAACTCGATCCCTCAAGCTCCTCAAACTGGAGATACTGCGGATAGTGGCACAAGTGGTGCCTCGAACACTCTTATTTTGTAATACAAAGCTCCCAATGTGTAAAGGCTTAACTTTGTCGTTAGCATTGCACGCAATCTCTTTTCTGATTGCATCTTTGGTTCCGGGTCCTGCAATGGCTTTCGCTATTTTGCTATATCCGTTACCTATCACGTAGATAGACTGAAAATTAGCCGCTGAGTTCCCGACGATTTTTCCAAATAACCCGCAGCCAAATAGGGCGCGCGTCCGGCCGGGAATAAGCATTAAGATGATAGGCATTAAGGTATATTGCAGCACCGTCCCCCGAGTACTCAAAATGCCCACCAGTTTTGCTTCTAGCCCGAAACCCGCCTGGCGGTTCCCGATCGCGGGACTGTTTGCCGCGCTGGTGGCTTTCCTGACCGCGACCATGCTGCCCGCGCCGGCAAGGGCGCAGTTTAAGAGCTATGCTCCGGGTGGCGGACAGCAGCAGTCCAATACATTTCGCCCTGGAATGCGCTCTGCTGCTCCAGCAGCCGGTTTCAAATATGGCGGAGGCATGGTCTACCCGGAGTTCAAAAACCCGCGCGGAATCGTCCACTGGACGCCCGACCGCATGCCCTTGAAAGTTTTTGTGGCGCCGGGTTGGAGCCTGGATGAGTTCATCGATGACACTCTCGGAGCGCCGGTCGTCAACGTCGACAATGTCGGCGCCTGGCCGAAGTTTCTCCTGGAAACCATGCAAAAGCCTGAACAGTTGAAGGATTTGCCGATTGCAGACGGTTACACCGATCAAGGTCGCCAGGCCGCCATGCAGGGCATTCTCATGTGGAAACCCTTCGAGAAAGAGGGTCTCTTCAGCTATCAACTCACCGACGACCCCACCGAAGCGGATGTTTTCTACTTCTGGACCAACCACTTCGTCAATAAAATGGGGCTGGCTCTCTTCGCCAATGACATTCGCGGGCTGACCTCCAAGGACACATTCCCGTACAAAGCGGTCCTGGCGGGCGGCAGGGCGGAGTTCAAACCGGTCTTGATTCTGTTGCGCACCACCGAAGGCGACGGCTCACAAGTCACGCCCGGCAAGCTGAAAGCCTCAGCAGCGCATGAATTCGGGCACGCACTCGGCATCGACGGGCACTCGACGAATCCGATTGACCTGATGAGCAAGTTTCACGGTAAAGGGCTGATATCCCCCAACGATGCCGCAACCATTCGCTTTATGTACAAGCATGCGCCGGACTTGATACCTTGACTCGCAGCTCGAGACTTCGCGAACGAGACTATCGAGACAGCCGTCCCGAGCCGCTCATCGCGTTTCTGCAGAAACACGGTCAGGCGGTAATGGCGATCGTCATGGTCTGCCTGGGTGGTGCCTATCTGGTCGGCAATGACATGACCGGCTCCTATCAGGGCAGCAGCCCGCTGACCGGTCCGGTGCAGCTGCGCATCGAGCGCCAGGGCGCCGAGGTCACCGGCACGATTACTTTGATGGGTGATACCACACTGGAAATCAGCGACGGGCGGGTTCTCGATAACGGTTCGCTGGAACTGTCCTTCACCACGCCCAAGACTCAAAACGCAGTGCTGCAGGGACGCATCGGCAGCTGGTCCGATCCATCTTTTGTGGGCAAAGTGGACGGCCCGAGGCTCTCGGGTTATAGCCTGGAATTGAACACTCTCGCCGGCACCTTTTCAAACGGCGATAAAGAAGTACAGCTGCGCCTCTACCGCAACATGTTCGCCTCGATGTTTCACACGTTCTGGTGGGAGCGCCAGTAGCACCCGCCGCAGAAAGGCTACTGATCGACGTGGATGACGGTTGCCGCAGGCGGGCAGAAGATGCGGAAATTAGTTTTCGGATCGGCACCCAGACCGCGAGAGACGTGAATAGCCGTGTGCTTGCGGTAGACCACTCCGCTGGCTTCCTTGCGGTGCAACTCGGAGTCGGTGATGATCGCCCCGATGCCGGGGATTCTCACTTGCCCGCCGTGTGTGTGTCCGGCAAACGCCACATCGATGCCGGCTTCCGGCAAGATGTTCAGATTGTGCGGCACGTGCAGCAATGCCAGACGCAAATAATCATCCGGCGCGTCGTCCACCAGCTTCTTCAAAGCACCACCGGCAATACCAGGATAATCGATGCCGATCACCTGCAGACGGGCTTCGGGAATCTCAATCGCCTGATGGCGCAATACTTTATAGCCCACCTTTTCCAGCGCTTCGACCATCGGCTCCACCTGCCGCTTTTCCGGCGGATGGCGAAACTTCCTGAATAGTCGCCCGATAATCTTGTTGAAGTAGCTGTAGTCGTAATAGTCGTGGTTGCCCAGAACCGCGTAGGCGCCATAGCGCGGGCGCCGCTTCAGCAGAGCTTCCGCATACTGAATGCCGGTGAAATCTTCAAAGACATCCCCGGTCAAAACAATCATGTCGTAGTCCATGGACGTAATGCGCCGCAAAAACTCCACCTTGTGCGACTCCGGCTGAGCCAGGTGCAGGTCGGAGATATGCAGAACTCTCAGCGGTGGGCGCGGCGGCACGCCCGTGCCGTTGACGTCACGGGGAATGCGAATGCGCACCATCTCCAGGTGATAGCGGCGCGCCTCTATTAAGCTGCCATAGAGGTAGGACGCTACCCCGGCTGCAATGGCAGCTCCACCGATTGCGGCCACCGCAGGCAGTGCGCGCCGCAAATTGAGCATGACTTTCGAATTCATAGGGATTCCGTTAAAGGACCTCTTCAAACTTATGCTTCCACGTGGATTTAGGTCTGAGCGCAATATCCGGTGAGGTAAGCGTGTCGACCAGCCAGCGGATGGGTGATCCTATCCCTATTAAAGCAAGAGTGAAGAAAATGTCGTAGGGGAGAGCATAGCCGCTCAAATTGCGCACTTGCTCCCAGAGCCAGGGCTGCCAGATCACAGCGGCTTTGTCGCCTTCGAAAAGCAAAATCAGAAGATAGCGGGCAAACAGATAGAGGAGCCCGCTTACGTGCACTATAGCCAACCCGCCGGCGGCAGCCGCCAGGCGGCGCCAGTGGCTGTTGAGGGTGAGGGTGACGCGCCCGGCGAACCAGCTGGCTGTCAGCAAGCCCAGCAGGTAGCCGAAAGTCGGCTGCGACCAGTAATCGACCCCGCCTCCGCCGGCAAAAGGCAAAATACCAGTGACGTCGCCAATCAGCCCCAAAACGATAAAGGTGCCGCAGGCCACCAGACCGAGCGGAATGCCCATTGCATATCCAAGCAATACCGCCAGCGGTGCCAGCGGTACATATGGTCCATAACGAACTTCGTCCGCCGGCTCTTTGAGCGCCGGAAGAACGGTCAAAATCTTTTCCTGCACTTTGGGCGATGCCAGCGATACCGCCTGCTGAGCTGCGAACTTGCCGAAATTCGCCATGTTGCCGCCGGTGGCCGTGGGCAGTTTCAGCGAAGAGAACGAGGCGAAGAACAACAGCTCGACCGCCAGGCAAAGCAGAACCAGCTGCCCCACCTTGGACCGCCGTCGCAAGTTGGAGAAATTCGAAGCTCCCAGCCAGTTGACCACTACGTTGTTCTCCGAGTCTCTTCGAGAGCGCGTATTCGCTGCGTCAGCGTCTTCACATAATCCGGAGAGGATATATGTTCGGTCCACAGGACCAGCGCGTCCTCGTCGTTATCTTGATAATACTTGCGTCTCAGTCCCAAGCTCTTAAAACCATACTTATAATAGAGCTTTTGCGCCACCTCATTGGACGCACGCACCTCCAACGTGACGTAGCTGGCGCCCACTTCCTGCGCACGGGTGATGTCGTGGATGAGGAGTCTCTCACCGACATACTTTCGTCTCAAATCAGGGTGCACAGCCAGGGTCGTAATGTGCGCCTCTTCGCCGATCAGCCAAAACCCGGAGTAGCCGTAGAGATTGTCGGTCTGCGGCTCGACGGCGGCGTAGTAGTGCCCGGCGGGATTGGTCAATTCCTTGATGAACGAATCCCGCGACCAGTGGTGGCTACCAAAGGCGACTGGCTCTATATCCATCACCTGATCAAGGTCTTCGGGTTTGAGATTTCTGATCTCGATTTCCATGATCTTGCTTTAAAGTCACCGAAGGACTTTGCAGATAGAGCGGGAAAACATCCTGCCACCGCGCATCCCATGCCGCCTTCAAAGATAACCGATCGTAAGCCAGTTGCGCCTGTTGGGCGGCAATATTTTTTATGGCCGGCAGAGGTCGAATTGATATAGCCCCGCCGTCCACAACTCCAGAATCGGCAACCAGAGCCACTTCCGCTTCCTGATTTGCCAGCCAGGCGGCATAGCCGGACAGATATTCCAGCAATTTTTCTTGTGGAAGAAACGCCTGCGGCGTGGCAGCAAACGCCGGATCCTGCGCGCGCGGCTCAAACCCGCCGGCATAATAAGCCGGCTTCGCGCCCGCCTTCAGCACCACCGCCACCGGTCCGGGCAGCGCCGCGGCGGCGGCCACAGCATCCAGATAAGAGATGCCGGCAAGCGGCAGATCGAGGGTCTGGGCAAGCGTGCGCGCGGTGATCACACCGACGCGGATGCCGGTGAAACTGCCGGGACCCACTCCCACCACCAGCCCTTCCAATTGCTTCTTGTGCCAGCCTGATTCGGCAAGCAAATCAGCCACAGCCGGTATCAGCTGACTGGCTATATCCGAACGATTGACGCTGGTGGGCGGCAGTTCCTTTTGAGCCACGACATCTCTGTCTGCGAGCAAGGCGACGTGCAGTGTCGAGGTGCTCGTATCAAAAGAAAGAATGCGCATGGACTCAGGACTTTTCCGGAGGTTTCGTCTCGGTGGCTACTTCTTCCGCGGCGGCGGAAGCGGTGGCGCCGTTGCCATTGCCGGTGGTGGCGCTTTTGCCGTCTGCAACGCCGAACTCGTAATCGACCTCGCCTTGTTTTTCCTCGTCCGCCTCGGCGGTTGGCGTTGCAGCTGCCGCATCACCACCGCCAGTCACTGACTCATCGTCGATCAGGTGGTCAGCCAGATTCTTGGCCGAGACGGCTTCACTGATGCTGATGCCGGGACCGAGATCGTCATCCATCGGTTCCATGGCTTCCCCGTCTTCATCCGAATCGATTTGCTGGAACTCTTCCAGCATCGACATGATCTCGGCCATTTCCATTTCGGAGTCCATGGAGACCATTTGAGCGCGGAACAAGAGCTGCACTGATTCTTGTTGAATCGAACGCAAGAGAGACTCGAACATACCGAAGGCTTCTTTCTTGTACTCCTGCAGCGGATCGCGTTGACCGTAGCCGCGCAAGTGAATGCCTTCACGCAAGACTTCAATGTTGTGCAAGTAATCGACCCACTTTGTGTCGATGGTGCGCAGCAAGACCTGGCGCTCCAGCTCACGCATGTTCTCTTCGCCGACATGGCTTTCGCGCACTTCGTAGGCCATTTTTGCGGCTTCCTTCAGTTTCGTCTGCAAGTCGTCGTAAGACAGTCCGGACAGCTCTTGCATGGTTATGTCGGAGAGCAGCGGAATGTCGTTGGTGAGCACCGAGAGAATTTCCGGCAAGCCGGTCTCTTCCCAGGTTTCCGGCGGCTCTTCCGAATCGATGTGTTCGCGCAAAACGATGTCCACATGCTCGTCGAGCATATCGACGATCGCTTCCCTGAGTTCGCTGCGCTCGAGAATGCGCCGGCGCTCGCGGTAGATGACCTCGCGTTGCGTATTGAGCACATCGTCGTACTGCAAAACGTGTTTGCGCATGTCGAAGTGGTAGGCTTCCACTTTCTTCTGTGCGCCTTCGATAGATTTAGACACCATCGGTGATTCGATGGGCATTTCATCGTCGGCCCGGATGAAGTCCATCAGCTTGGCGATTTTGTCACCGCCGAAAATGCGCATCAACGTGTCTTCCAGAGACAGGTAGAAACGCGAACTACCAGGGTCGCCCTGACGTCCGGCTCTACCACGCAACTGGTTGTCGATACGTCGGGATTCGTGGCGTTCCGTGCCGATGATATGCAGACCGCCCAGAGACACGACTTCATCGTGCTCTTTGTCCGTTTCTTCCTTGTATTTTTTGGTCAGTTGTTTGACGACATCATCGTAGTCAGGCTCGTAGCCTGTGACGCCGTCCTTCTTCAACTTGTCTTTGGCCAGATATTCCGGGTTGCCGCCCAGCAAGATGTCGGTACCGCGACCCGCCATGTTAGTGGCGATAGTGATCGCGCCTTTGCGACCGGCCTGCGCGATGATCATCGCTTCCTTCTCGTGATGCTTGGCGTTCAGCACGTGGTGAGGCACACCTTTGCGAATCTCAGCGATAGTACCGGCCGTGCGAGAAACAGAGAAGACGCGATCGATCAACTCGTCTTGCTTGGCGAACTCCGAGGCCACTTGTTCGGCCGCGCGCTCCATTTTTTCAGGGTCTATGAGACCCGGACGCTCGAAGATTTTCTTCAATCCGTCGATGGATGGACCGGTAAGTTTTTTGGCACGAATCACATCGATGCACTTGGTGATCTTGCGATTGAGAAACTCATTCATGCCCTGCGGTTTGCTGAGCAGATCGGCAACCAGCTCCGACTTTTCGATCGACGTGGTGCCGACCAGCACGGGACGTCCCTGCTTGTGCAGATCGACGATTTCTTCCACGACCGAGAAAAATTTGATCGGCTCGGTCTTGTAAATGACGTCGGCGTTGTCGCTTCTAATAGACTCGCGGTTAGTGGGAATCGAGACCACATCAAGGTTGTAGATCTTGGCGAATTCGGCAGCTTCCGTCATGGCTGTACCGGTCATGCCGGCCAGTTTCGGGTAGAGACGGAACAGGTTTTGATAAGTGATCGAGGCGTACGTCATCGTTTCGTCTTGAATCGGTACGCCTTCCTTAGCTTCGATCGCCTGGTGCAAGCCATCGCTCCAGCGCCGTCCGACCATCATGCGTCCCGTGAACTCGTCGACGATGACAATCTCTGGCTTGCCTTCCTCATTCATACGAATGACGTAGTCGGTATCTACTTTATAGAGTTCCTTCGCGCGCAACGCTTGCGAAAGGTGATGGGCGAGGTTCCAGCGCACATCGTAGAGATCGCTGACACCGCACAAGCGTTCAGCGTTCAAGATGCCGCGCTCGGTGAGCAAGACATTTTTGCCCTTTTCGTCGACATAGTAGTCGCAATCTTCGTCATCTTTGTCGCGCCCGCGGTGCAGCATCGGCGCCACCTGCGACATGCGGTTGTAGACTTCGACCAGTGACTCGGTCGGATAGCCCGAAATGATCAGCGGCGTTCTCGCTTCGTCGATCAAGATATTGTCGACTTCGTCGACGATGGCATAGTAGTACTGGCGCTGGGCCAGTTGATCGAGCGACGTGCGCATATTGTCGCGCAAGTAGTCGAAACCGAATTCGTGGTTGGTACCGTATGTGATATCAGCGCGATAGGCCGACATTTTTTCGTCGTCGCCTTGATGCGAATAGACCAGTCCGGTGGATAAGCCCAGAAACTTATAGAGCCGTCCCATCCACTCGGAGTCGCGGCGCGCCAGGTAATCGTTGACTGTCACCACGTGTACGCCGCGTCCGGTCAGCCCGTTCAGGTAAACAGGCAAAGTAGCGACCAGGGTCTTACCTTCCCCGGTGCGCATCTCGGCAATCTTGTTGAAGTGCAGAGCTGCGCCTCCCATGAGCTGCACGTCAAAGTGGCGCATGCCCAGAACTCGGCGGCTGGCCTCGCGGCAGACGGCAAAGGACTCAGGCAAAATGTGCTCCAGCACCTTGCCAAGCTCGCGGTCGTGGGCAGTGCGAATCTGCCCAGGCATCTTGGTGACGGTCTCTGGAATGAGAATTTTGTTTTCGACGCCTTTGAGAGCGTTGTCAATCTGATTGCGGAATTCGGCTGTCTTGCCAGCCAGTTCCTCATCAGAGAGCTTTTCCATCTGCGATTCCAGATGGCTGGCGCGTTTGACGTAGTCTTGCAGCAACCTTACTTTTTTGTCGTTGGATTCGCCGAAAAGCGACTTAAGCCAGGTCCTTGCCTTGTCTTCGAGGCTCACGCTCATTATGTTTTATTGCTCCTAATAATCACGAAATTCTATCATTAGAGGGGGTCCAATCGCCGTGCCAGCGCTCTTTGCACGTGCCGCAGGTATCTTTGGAGCAACAATTGCTTGTTATCATGTGACAGGAAGAGCGATTCGGTCATGTTTCTTCTCAGCAATGATCGGTTTTTCTTTGCATTTGTTGCACTAAAAACGACCTTAATCATATGGACGCCGTTAAAAATCCCGAAAAGCCAGCGCTGTCAGGACTCACCCTGTCCGAGCTGGAGTTGTTTGTCAAAGAACTGGGGCTGCCCGCGTTCAGGGCGCGCCAGATTCATAGCTGGATTTACGTGAAGTGGGCGTCATCCTTCGATGAAATGACCGACCTCAGCAAGGATGTCCGAGACCTGCTCAAAGAAAAGGCGACCGTCTCTCTCCTCGAACTGGCTCATCTGGAGGTGAGCTCAGACGGCACCCGCAAATATCTTTTCAAATTGCCGGACGGGCGCTTTGTCGAATCGGTCTTGATGTCCTTCGAAGACCGCCCATCGTTTTCAGCGTGCGTCTCCAGCCAGGTCGGCTGCGCAGTCGGATGCACTTTCTGCGCGACCGGTTATCTCGGCTTCAAACGCAACCTGAGCGCGCAAGAAATCATCGACCAGGTGCTCTGCATTCAGCGCGAGTCCGGTCACAGGGTCGCCAACATCGTCTACATGGGGCAAGGCGAGCCGCTCCTGAACACCGACGAAGTAATTAAAAGTCTGAAAATGATGGGCGATTCGGTGGGCATCGGACAGCGGCACATCACAGTTTCTACCTCCGGCGTCATTCCCGGCATCCAGAGACTGGCGGATGAAGGTTTGCAAATCACGCTGGCACTCTCGCTGCATGCTCCGGATCCGACCACACGTGAACAAATCGTTCCGATAACCAAGAAATTTCCCATCGCTGAATTGATGGACGCCATCCATTCTTATTACGCCAAAACCAAACGCCGCATCACCATCGAATACGTTTTGCTGGCCGGCGTCACCGACTCGCCGCAGCAGGCTTCCGAACTGGCAGAACTGGTGCGTGACCTGCACTGCAACATTAACCTCATACCTTATAACCCGACCTACAACCAGGAAGGAGTGGTGGCATACGGTCGCCCTTCTTTAGAAAGCCAGCAAAGATTCAAACGCATCGCCGAAGGTTCCGGCAAAACCGTCACCATTCGCCTGGAACGCGGCACCGACATCAACGCCGCCTGCGGGCAACTGCACAACGCCTTCGAGAGCGGCAACGCCAAATCCTGATCACTGGTTTTTACAATTCCTTGTGGTTCCTCTAACACCAGAGGTATCGCACTTAAAGTTGCCCGCCTAAGATGAACTGAGAAACAGTCAAAACCTTCTGAGAGGCGCTTATGGTCAAACATATAGCGGCGCTGACGTTCATCTATCTGTGCGTCTGCGCAGCCTGGGCTATCCTGGGCAGTACGGTACTCGTTCGCACCTATAAAAGCGACGAAAATCTGCAAGGCAAAGTGGAAGAACTATGGGGTTCTCGCCAGTGGCAACTGGCACCACAACCTTACTGGAAAGAGCCACTGGTGAGAAAGCATGCGGGCGATCCCGCGGAAGCCACCCACAATATCAATCTCGACTCCAGCAAAGTGGCAGTCAAACTGCATCTGGACCAACGCAAGAAAGGACTGCTCTGGTATCCGACCTACCGCGTGAGTTTCGGCGGCACGTATGCCTTCGAAAATCCCACGGACAAGCCACAGACCGTATATTGCGGTTTTACGCTGCCATCGGCGCGCGAAGTCTACGACAACTTGCACTTCACCATCAATGGAACGCCGTTGAAAAACACGGCTCCGGAAGGTGACACCATCACCGGTTCAATCCTCCTGCAACCGCATGAAAAGGCAAACATGTTCGTCAGTTATGACTCGCAGGGCATGTACTCCTGGAGCTACCGCTTCAACAACGGAGTAGCGCAGGTCAGAGATTTTGATCTGCACATGACCACCGATTTTCCGAACATAGATTTTCCAGACAACTCGCGCTCGCCGACCACCAAGAGCAAGGACGGAAAAGGCTGGGTGCTCGATTGGAAATACGCCAACACTATGACCGGCAAAGACATCGGCATGTCCATGCCACAGCTGCTCAACCCCGGTCCCTGGGTCAGCGAAGTCACCTTTTTCGCACCGGTATCACTGTTCTTCTTCAACTTTGTGGTCTGGCTGATCTCGACGGTGAAATCGATACGGATTCATCCGATGCACTACTTCTTCATCGGCGCGTCCTTCTTCAGCTTCCACCTTTTGATGGCATACTCAGTGGATCACATTCCCATTGAGATAGCATTCATAGTTTCTTCGCTGGTGTCGCTGTTCCTGGTCGTGACCTACATCGCCCGCGCGGTCCCCAACCGCACTCTGGTGAAACAAATAGCCGTGGCTCAGGCCGTTTATCTGGTGTTCTTCTCGTACACGTTCTTCCTCGAACAGTTCACCGGCTTGATCATCACCATCATGTCCATCGCCACGTTGTTCGTTTCAATGCAGTACACGGCCCGCTTCAACTGGTCGCACGTCTTCAACAAAAAGCTGGCTGCCGCCCAGGAAGAAGCACTCGGACTGCTGGACGGACCGACCTACCTGCCCGAATGATCCATCGAGATCGCAACTGAACGATTTTTGTCAAGGACCCTCAGCGAGCCACCACATAAGGTGGCTCGTTGCGTTCACACCTGCCGGTCAGTCATAAGGCGTCAGATCGATGAAGGGCACAACAGAAGCCGCTTCGAGTTTCTCGACAGTCGACTCCTTCAGCAAGTAGAAGCAAGACACTTGCAGGTCTTCATGATCCAACTTTTGAAAAAGCACTTTCGAGTCCTTGCTCAGCAAAATGTCGTTGAATACGTTGAAGATGTCATCCACCGAGCAGACTTGCTGGAAGAAACTGTCATCACCGTCCACCTGCAGTTCCAGATTGAACTGATCTTCCATCTGGGGCATCACGTCGGCACTGACAATCTTCACTTTGCCCGTCTTGCCGATGTATTTGGACAGGGTTGGAATCAGATACTCCAGATCGAAGTAGTCATAGGTGGTTTCAATGAACTTGTCCGCGACGGCACGTTCCGGCAGTGCCGCATAGTAGGCACGCAGCAAATCAACAATACGACCGTTGTCGCCCTGCGGGTCGAGGTCGAGCTGCTTGCAGAGTTTCTCCAGAATCTCCCCTTGCAAATCCTTCGCCAACTTGCACTTATGCAAAACCTTCAGCGTATCTGTGAGCGGCAGGCAATCCTGGCGATCTTCAATTGTGAGCGCGCGCCGGAACAAAGCGGCCGCCTTGCCCTCCTGGTTAGTGCGGCGATAGGCCGCCGCCAGGTCATACTGCGCTTTCGAGAGATAACTGCTCTCGCAGCGTTGCACGGAATCGTCTCGCACGGAGTCCAGTATGCGCACGGCTGATTCCAGAAACGGAATTGCCGCATCCTCATCCTTGCGGTCCCATCGAATCTTGCCAAGGAAATAATAAATCTGTCCAAGTTCTTCGCACGGCGGCACCGCGTCTTTTTCCGCCAGCGCCAGCGCACTTCCCCAACGCTCTTCGGCGAGCAGTTCGTCACCATCCATGAACGCTCGCATCGCCTGCCGACTCTCGTCCTTCCACATGTCGCCTCCGCTGTCAGCCGCCCCCACCTGCGAACATGTTACTCCTGAATTTGTCGCCCTCTACTACCAGCAGTGCGGATTACCCCACTGCTCCGGTGCTGCGTTCGCAGCGCAGGCAATCTAAGCGGAGGCGATAACAGGTGCTCTGAAGCCGGCGTCCAGTGTCGTGTCCGGCAGAGGCTGCCACTGGAACTTGCCGTCCGCCTGGGTAACATGCCCCCAGGGCACGCCGATTTCGTGATCGAAAACCACCAGCCACTTTTCGCTGGATGCACGTGCGAGCCACTCGGACTTTATGTCGCAGCTCTCGAGCGGATAGTGATCGTATCCCATCACCCAGGGCGGACTGATGTGACTCTTCGTGGGCATGATGTCGGCGAAGTAGACGCCCTGCTTGCCCTCAGATTCGAAATAAACAACCTGGTGGTGGCGAGTGTGCCCACCTGTGACTTTAGCCCAGACGCCCGGCACCACTTCTTTGTCGCCATCGATCAGTTCGAGCAATCCCTGCTCCATCAGCGGTTCGAAGTCATCACTGCGATAACTAGCCCGGGCACGCGCGTTGGCTTGGTGCGCAAACTCCCATTCACCGCGCTGGGCATAATATCGTGCTTTCGGGAAAGCCGGCAGCAAGTTGCCGTCAAGCTCGAGCACCGCGCCACCGGCATGGTCGAAATGGAGATGCGAAAAGATCACGGCCTGTACATCATCGTTTGGCAATCCTGCCGATTGCAGTGCGTGCTTATGATCAATGAGCGGGCGCACTTCATAGCGCTCACGTTCCTTCTCGGTCCAGCGAGGGCCCATGCCGGTTTCCACCAGCACATTACCGCCGGGAGTCTCTATCAAAAGCAAATTGCAAGCCAGCGCGACGCGGTTTAGCTGGTCAGCCGGCTCCACCTTGTTCCACAAGTGCTTGGGGACGACACCAAACATGGCACCGCCATCCAGCTTGAATGTGCACTCTCTGATGATCGAAAGACGAAACTTGCCGAAGTCCATATGAATAAGCACCAAATGCTTGAGAGTGACTATCTTACCGCTATTTGGCGGCAGCCGGCGATGAAAGGCGCAGCAGCGCCTCCTGCGCGGCTTGCCGATACTCCTGGTTGGGGGAGAGCTGCATGACCTGCTTCCAGGCTGCGATCGCTTCGCGCCAGGCTTTTTCCCTGACGACCGGATCAGCTTCGTGGGAAGAAACTGCTTCCAGCGCCCGCGCCTTGTTCAGGTACGACGGCGCCCCTGAAGCAAGGATTTGTGCTTGCGCGCCGATGTATGCCGGGGCGCCGGGCAAAGATGCCGCCTTCGTATAATAGCTTGCAGCGGCACGATCGTTGTTTGCATAGATGTATTGATTGCATCCGGCGATGTACTGCAGGTACCAGTTGTCCGGGTTGTTTTTGATACCGCGCTCGATGATCTGAGCCGCCAGATCCGGACGCTTCTCGTCTGCGCCGACCGTGAATGCAGCAAACCAGTAAGGCTGGATAAAATGCGGGTCCAGCTGCGTGACGGTATTCAAATACTCATCCGCCCACTGAAAGTGATCCTCTCGACGCTCGGCGGCGTCACCGGCATATTGAATAAATGCCAGCCAGTACAAATCTGCCCACAGTCGGCTACCGCCGGCTGCACTAATGGCCGTGGCAATCTCCGCTGAGGGGAAGTAGCCGGTGCCCGTGGCGCTGCGACTGCCGGCGCCGACTGGTGCCTGCTGCAACAGCAGCCAATGCGCGCCCACTGTCACCACTGCCAGGGCGCCGATCACAGCCGGCAGCTTCACCTTGTGCGCCGTAGCTCTATCTGACGTTTGACAATACCAGGGTTGTATTCGGTTCTTCGCCGCGCAGCATGTAGCCGTCCGCGCCACCACCTGTAATGGCAAAGGCACTGCGTTTTACTTTGTCTTCATCGACCGTGTTGTAAGCCGTCGAACCTTGATTTTGCGGTAGCGGCGGCCGAGAGCGAAAGACATTGATCGGCGGCGTGACGATGCCGGTCAAAATCGGCTCGGCGCGCTTCGTAAAGGGATTCTCCGGATTCGGTCCGGCCCGGCCTGTGGTTGGATCGCCGCCGGGAAGATAGCTCTGCAGCGTCTTCAGGTCCGGAAAGAGCGTGCCTCCAACCGCGCCCGCGCGCGCTGCAATTTCCACGTTGCGCATATTGCCGCGCACGCTCAATTCCTTCATCTTCGCCTGCGATTCAAAAAACTTGGGCAGAGCAATCGCTGCCAGGATGCCGATGATGATGATCACCATCAAAAGCTCGATGAGAGTGAAACCCGAGTTATTACTATTTCTATTGACGTTGGCGGACGCTTTCATGGCCGTGCCGACTCCTGTCTGTCTTTGTCCTTAGTAGTGTGCAGGGAGAATGCCCGAATCGTTTCCCCCAATAACGCTTTCGATTATTAACAGTTGTTCAGAGGGAGGGGTCCTCAATAATCTTCCTAGAGAAAAAGCCTGCTTGTTCAGCAGGCTTTTCAAATACTTCGTAGGCTTGGATGCCTTCCTTTTTTCCGCCTTCTTAGACGGTGGCCAGCTCTTTGCCGTTGGCGACATGATGGCGGTCGTGCTGGACTTTGCGTGGACGGCGCAGGTGTTCCATAAAGCGGCGATGGGCAAGCGTATCGATAGCAACTTGCGGGGTCTTCTCAGGAACGGACAACACGAATTCTCCGGGTCCGTCAGCTTTCGGGCGCTGGCTGTAGCGTCCTACGAGATAGAGATAACCACCACGAGTTGCATAAAGGTAATGAATCATGCCGCCTGCCTTTCTTCTTCTTGAGAAGCCAAAATGACACCTTGAGCTGCGCGCTCACGCACAACACTGTTTACCATATGGGAGATCCCCAGTCCGGTTGCCAAACGTAATAATAACTAAAGCATCTTGTGAATTGCTTGCTCAGCCGCAGATGCAAAGGTTATCTCGTTGCCTTTCGTTGCACAGCCTTCTGCTTATCACTCAGATAGGGCAACAGATCGTCTCCCGCTATCACCGTAATAGCGCTCTGAATATCGCCAACAGAGGCGTTAACAATGTTGCCGCAGTTGTGGAGGTCTTTTTTCACCATCACGGCTTCCTCAGTATTTCCACGCTGAGCGATTATGCGCGTTTCAGAAAGTGGTGCGCCTTGCACTTCAACTTTGGACTTATATGTGACCACGTTGTAGCCAAGATCTGACATCATGCGATAGAGCTTGCGAGCTGCATCGGGACTGGAGCTGCCGTTCTCGACAACCATCTTCACATCGCAGCGATCACCACAGCCGGTGTCGGCGCCTGTGAAGCGCCGCACGATCTGCTGAGTTTCATCCTCATCCACTTCCCAGTTGCCGGTGCCGGAAAAACGTCCCGGCAGCATGATCATTTGCTGATTTGCTTTCGGCACTGAGCGCGCGAATGCCAGCGTGTTCGCCATTAACGTCGGCGGCATATCAGTTTGAATATGTTTGTCGGCGAGCACCAGAAGCTTCGGTAGTTTCGCCCAGGACTCAGGCTCCAGCGCCTTTTTCGTTAGTGCGTGAATGAATATTTCCTGGCGTTGCACGCGCCCGATGTCGCCCAGTTCATCGTGGCGAAAGCGCACGAAGCCCATCGCTTCCGTGCCATTGAGTTTGTGAACGCCCGGTTGCAAGTCGATGTTTAGTTTTGCGGAGCGATCACGATATTTCATGCGCTTGGGAATATCGACTTCCAACCCGCCCAACTCGTCCACCAGCTCCACCAGCCCATGTACGTTAATTACGACATAGTGATCGATCGGCACGCCAAGCAGGTTGGTGACAGTCTGTTCAGCCAGCTTCGGGCCGCCAAGCGCGTTGGCGCCATTGATCTTTTGCGTCCCCTGCCCGGGGATCTCGACCATGGTGTCGCGCGGAATAGAAAGCACCGAATACGAGTTTCGATACGGATCAAACCGTGCCACCATCATCGTGTCGGACCGCCCGCTGAAGGCGCTTAAATCTGCTTTCAGCCCCCGGCGTCCGCCGGTGTACACAACGTCGGTTCCCATCACCAGCACGGTCATCGGCTGAGCCAAGCCACCAAATCGCAAAGCCGGCGGCAATAGCTGCGGCTTCATCATGACCGTGATCAGATACCCCGCAAGCACCCCGAGCAGTGCGGCGAGCACGAAAATAACCAGCCAGTTGGAAGTGGATCTCAATTTCGGATTACTAAGCCCAGCAATACGTTATTATACGTCCAATGCCAAATCGAGGCTTGAGCCGGGTAAAGACAGGGGGTTGGCGTGAGTAAGACGCGTTTGCTCACCATCAATTTCGGCGGACTGGGCGATGAAGTGCTGTTCCTTCCCACTCTGAAAAGCATCCGCGAAGCCCATCCTGACTGGCACATCACACTGTTGCTCGAACCGCGTTCCAAAAGCGTCTGTCAGATTACCGATCTGGTCGACGATTGCATCACGTTCGACATCAAGAAAAAACCGCTTTTGCCGACGGATATGTTGCAATTGCTCTCCCTGATCCGCAAGGGAAAGTTCGATGTCGTGGTTTCTTCCGGCAGTTCGCCGATGGTGTCGGCTCTATTGTTTCTTTCCGGTATCAAACAGCGCATAGGCTACAACTCGAATGGACTGGCGCCGCTTTTGCTCACCGCTCCGGTGCCCCTCAACCGCGACCAGTACGCCGGTGTCATGTATCACGACCTGGTGCGCGGGCTGGGCATCAAGGCCGACCCGCAACTGCCGCAGGTTACCGTCAATCAGGAAGCGCTGTCCAGGATGTCCTCGGAACTAAGCACCGCCACTACCGGTGGTGCAACGAACAGCACGCAACAACGCGTGGTGATCCATCCGGGAACCAGCCAGCTGGCCCTGCGCAAGGGCATCATCAAAACCTGGCCGGCAGCCAATTGGGCTCAGCTGATTGTCGATTTGCTGGCACAAAATAACATCGATGTGTTGCTGGCTGGCGGTCCGGACGATGAAGACACAATCAAAGAAATTCAGCAGACGCTAGGCGCGACTGCCTCTCATCCGCATTTCCGCCTGATGTACGGCAAGACCAAAAACCTGCAAGAGCTGGTGGCGCTGTTGAAGCTGGCAGATCTGGTCGTCTGTGTCGACTCGGCTCCCATGCACATCGCAGTGGCGCTAAACAAACCGACGGTGGCTATGTTCGCGCCCACGGATCCGGCCAAACTGATTCCGGGCCGTCCGCCTTTTGTAGCTCTCACCAATCCCGCTACTGAACGGCAGCCTGCTGATTTGCCTGCGCCTGAGCCTGGCGTTCGGATTCCGCCAGATACTGTGTTCCAGATTGCGCTGGATCAATTGAAGCAATCGTAAGTCCGAGGAAACTCTCGGGAATGCCGTCAGTGGTCAGGATTTCACCGTTCTCGCCGACGGCGCTCAAGAGCGCTTCGACCATTTCAGGATCGAACTGCCGTCCGGCGAATTTGCGTAACTCGTTGGTGGCACGCTCATAACCAATTGATTTGCGATAAGGTCGGTCGCTGGTCATGGCATCATACGCGTCGGCAACCAGCACGATCCGAGAGCCCACCGGTATTTCATCGCCCTTCAATTTGTCGGGATAGCCGGAGCCATCGAGGTGTTCGTGGTGATGTCTCACCCACAGACGCACCCGGGCCAGTATTTCAATCTCCCCGATAATTTGCGCGCTGCGCACCGGGTGAATGGCCATGACCTGCTGCTCTTCCGGCGTCAGCCGCTCAGGCTTCCAGAGAATCGATTCGGGCACGGCAATTTTGCCGATATCATGCAGCAGTCCGGAAAGCTCGACGTCACGCAACTCTTCGTTGCTCATGCCCAGCATGCGCGCGGTAGCCACCGCATAACGGCTGACGCGTAAGCTGTGTCCGCTTGTGTAATCGCATTTAGCGTCGAGCGCATCGGCAAGCGCCTTGATGGTACCGATGGAAATGTCTTCCAGCTGCACCAGTGCTCCTTGCAACTGCACAACCAGCTTTTCGTTGTTGCGGCGCAGGTCGAAAGACTCGAGAGCCCTTTTGACTGTCAGCTTGAGGTCTTCGGCATCCCAGGGCTTTTGAATGTATTTGTAAATGCAGCCTGAGTTTATGGCGTCGATGAGCGCCTGGATGTCGGTGTAGCCGGTGAGCAAAATCTTGATGGCGTTCGGGCGCAGCGAAAGCGAGGCTTCCAGGACCTGCACGCCGCTCATGCCGGGCATGCGCTGGTCGGTGATGATCAAAGAAACGTCCTGCGCTTTCAGGATTTCCAGCGCTTCGGTGCCGCTCTGCGCCACAAAAGTCTCATAGCTCTCGCCGAGAACCCGATTGAGCAGGCGGAGATTGGCTGGTTCGTCATCAACAACCAATATCTTGTGGCGCGGTTCCATCCCTACTCCCCGACTACGGCCTTTTCCATTTCTTCGTCCGCCTCGACTGGTTCAGCTCTCAACGGAATTCGTACTTTGAAAGTCGTGCCCCCGGTATCCGGGGTTTCGAACCATATGCGCCCACCGTGCCGTTCGATAATCGAGTGGCAGATGGAGAGCCCCAGTCCCGTACCCTGTCCAATGGGCTTCGTGGTGTAAAAGGGTTCGAAGATTTTACTCTGATCCTGTGCCTTTATGCCAGGCCCATTGTCAGAAATGGAGACAATCACCCAGTCGCCGTCCATCTCCGTGGTTATCGACACAGTGGGCGCCTCCAGCTTCGCGACCGCCTGCGCCGCGTTAGACAACAAATTCATCCAGACCTGATTGAGTTTGCCGGGGTAGCAGGTTATCAGCGGGATGTCGGCAAACTGTGTCCGCACCGGAATTTTGTCGCGCCCGTAGTACTGGTTGAGGATTTTGAGGGTCGACTCCAGTCCTTCCTGCAGGGAAGCCTCTTTCAGCTCGGCCTCGTCCAGTCGGCTGAAACTGCGCAAATTGCGGATTATCCCGCGAATACGCTCGGCGCCCTCTTCCAGGTCAGCGATGATGTTGTCGAGGTCTTTGACCAGGAAGTCGTACTTGACGCTCAATTTAAGAGCATCAATGTCTTTGCGAGTCTCCGGCGGCAGGTCGTCGGTGGTTGCGATCACTCGTTTGAGATCTTCGAAGTATTCCCTCAAGTACGGCAAATTTCCATGCACGAAATTGACCGGGTTGTTGAGTTCATGCGCGATACCGGCAACCATCCGACCCAGGGAAGCCATTTTTTCCTGGTGAATCAATTGCGATTGCATGGTGCGCATTTCAAAGTTTGCCGAATCGAGGTTTTGATTCTTCTGCAGCAAGTCACGATTTTTGCGCGACAACAGGTCGACGAGATTGGCGTGCTCGATGGCGATCGCCACCTGTCCAGCGACAGATTTGATCAACTCCAGTTCAGAGGCCGACCACTCCCTTTGCGCTTCGCACTCACCGATGATCAAGACGCCTTTCGACTCGGCGCTGTACATAATCGGTTGCACGACAAGGGAGTGAAACGCCAGTTTCTCCATGTCTTCTTTGATGTCCTGGAAAAACGGATCGCCGGCCGGCTCCGCAAAAACGAAAGTCTTCTTGAGCTGTCCATCATTCTCTTCTTCATAACTGGCTTTGCGCGAAAGAATGAATTCGCAAAATCGCGGCGTAAAAAAAGTCTGCTGGTGCCCGTGATGATCCTGTCCGGAATGCAAGGCATCCCAGATCAAAGGTGGCTCGCACGGTACGTTGGCCGGAGTCAAAATCGCACATCGCGAGACATTCAGAGCTGAACTGATTTGCGACACGGTGGTGCGCAAAATCTGATCGAGCTCCAGAGTCGAACGAATGGCTGAGCTGATCGCATTGAACAATTGCTCGCGCGAAGCTTGAGCTTTAGTTTCGCTGACCAGGCGATTATTGGCGTCCAGCTGCCCGCGCAACCGCGTTGCTCGTTGCTGCGCCACTTTCGACATGTGCTCGCAAAATGTCGCCCAGACAAAAGCCATGACGGCAAGAATTACACTGTGGGCCATCACCTTCACCCACAATCGCCGCACATACGCGCCAGCCAGCCCGTCTGCCTGACTGGGGTCGAACAGGTATTTCATGAAGGTGGCATTTTCAAACAGCAAAACTGCGATGTAGCAGCTGGCGGCCAGAAACGCAACGTAGTGAATACCGCGTCGCGCGAAAATATGGCTGGCCAGCAAAATCGGCAACAGGTAAAGGAAGTAAAAGTCGGAGTCGACGCCGCCCGAATAATGCACGAGAGCCGACAGTCCGGCGATATCCAGTGCGAGCAAAATCGAATTGAATGCCTGGTATTGCCAGAGCGTCCGCAACTTGCCGCTGCGCAGCAGCAGCAAACCGACCAGCGAGTAGATAACAACCAGAGCACCGACCGCGAAGAATGCCACCGCATTCAGTTCTACCTGGGCCAGCATCCAGACGAACACACCGACAGTGAGACTGATCAGCGCGAAGGCCAGGCGAAAGTACACCAGGTGTTGCGACTTTAGTGGCAGATCGCTGTCGATTTCGCGTTCCATACAGAAGTCACCAGGCGACGAAAAACGAGATTACATGTACTCCGAGGCGCGTTTGAAAACTTCCGCCGCTTCCTGAAACCGACCGAGTATCTTCAAAGTCGCGCCCCAGGCCTCGTAGGTGTCACCGTCATACGGATCGAGCTCGCTCGCTTTTTCGAATTTCTCGATGGCTAGTTCATGCAAACCCAGCAGCCCGAGCGTTTTTCCCCATCCGTAGAAAAGACTGACATCACCATCGTATAACATTGATGCGGCTCTGAAGCACTCATCCGCCTCCAGCAACTGTCCCTGGCTGAGATTGATCTGCCCGAGAAGCACATGGCCAGACCAGTTTTCCGGGTGCTGTTCCACCAGGCGCCGGCACATATCGGCGGCATCCGCATGTTTACCCTGCGCCCGCGTGGCCTTGGCCAGCGACAACAGGGCGTCTTCGTCCGAAGGCAAGAGCTGGAGCAGTCTTTGCGACTTACTCAGAACCAGCTCGAACTGCGACTGCTTCAAAAGCTGCTCTATGACTTCCTTCTCGGGGCGCAAGCAGCGCGGATCTTTGGACACGGCCAGGCGATATTCTTGCTGGGCATCGTTGGTTCTGCCCGCTGCTTCCAGGCTCTTAGCCAGGTGCATGTGAGCAATGGCATATTCCGGATTGACTACAAGGCAACGCTGATAGGCATCGACAGCTTCTACATGCCGATCTTGCAAGGCCATAGCGGAACCGAGAGCGTCCAGGGCCAGGATGTCTTGCGGATTGTCGTTGACGGCCTTCTCAAAATGCCGCTCCGCCACCTCCAGTCGACCCAACGCCAGGTGGCAGTAGCCCAGCCAGAGATCCAGTCCTTTAGTGCGCAGCGCTTCGTCCTTGCTGGCTACCGCCAGCTTGTCGATACTTTCTTTGTAGCGAGCCATGACAAAGTAAGCGATGCCCAGCTGCATGTTCACTTCCATGTGCTCCGGCTCGACCTGCAGTGCCTTCTCCAGCGTGTCGGCGGCCTGCTCGAATTCTTCCAGGGCTATATTCACCAGCCCCAGATTGATCCTGGCTTCAATCAAAGCCGGGTCGACGTCAATCGACAGGCGCAATTTCTCGGCACTGTCGTCCAGTTGCCCCTGCCGGAAAAGATTGACGCCCCAGTCGTTGTAGATCAGCGACCGCTCGCGAGCCTCGAGAAATTTCGGCCCGAGGTTGATGGCTTCCTGATAGTGCTTGTTTGCTTCCTCGGGGCGCCCGCTGTTGACCAGGGCTGCCGCCCAATTGCGTTGAACGATGGCAAGCTGGTTATCCAGAGACCAAGCTTTGGAGAAACAGGCAATTGCCTTATCCAGATGCCCGAGGGAAACCAGCGCCACACCTAATCCGTTGAAAGCCTCAGCCAGCTGGGGATCTTTTTCGCAGGCTTCAGTGAAAAGCTCAACGGCCTCACCATATTGGCCCATCTGATACGAAGCAATACCGGCTTGATAGGAAGCGGCAACCAGGCGGGGATTGAGCTTCAGCGCTTGCTTGAACTGGCCAAGAGCGCCTCGGAAGGACCCCATCTGGGAAAGAGCCAGCCCCCAGTGCAGATGACCGGGAGGAAAGTTCTGGCGCTGTTCGCAGGCTTCGCGAAACGCCCCCATCGCTTCCGCCGGCCGCCCCAGTTTCATCAGCGTCAGCCCCAGGTAATAGTGAGCATCAGCGTGATCGGCTTTGACCTGAATGCAGTTGCGCAGGTTCTTTTCGGCTTCGGAAAATTTACCGGAGTTGTAGCAGAGCGATCCCAGCTGGAAATGCACGTCCGGGTCTTCCGGCTGCTGCTGGGCAAAGCGTTGCAGCACAGAGTGAGCCTCATCCCAGCGCCCCTGGGAAACGAGGTCGTTAACTAACTGCATGACCTTGGCTGCCAATAACTAAAACCGCGGCTTAGTTTTGAAAGTATAGCCTCTGTTTAGGGACTCTAACCGCCCATCCCGTGGATGTAAAAGAAGAGTCCATAGGTGCAGGCGCAAATCAGCAGTTGCAGGAGCCAGAAGCAAGCCACCACCTGCCACTCCGCAATGCCCTTATCCTCGGCTATCGCTTCGAAATGGTGGTGCAGAGGGGCCATGCGAAAGAGACGTTTTCCCTCACCTGGCAATCGTTTCGTCAATTTGAGCCAGATCAGCGCCGGCCGGCTCATGGGTGTCTCCGGCTGGTATTGCTTGGTCAATTTGAAATAGCTGACCTGAGCCATGACCGAGACCGCCTCCAGCACATATATGAGGGAGAGGGGAATAAACCAGAGCGTCAATCCGCTGGTTGCCACCATCGCCGCCATCATGCCGCCCAGAAACAAGCTGCCGGTATCGCCCATGAAGACTTTGGCAGGAAACTTGTTATAGACAAGAAACGCCGCCAGCCCGCCGGCAACCGAGAATGCCACCACCGAAAGTGGTTGCGCCACAGGCACCGAGGCAGCCGGCAGTAAAGCCAGCATGGCTCCTATGGTGATGAAAGTCAAAAGCCCGGTTCCTCCTGCCAGCCCGTCCATGCCGTCGTGCAGATTCATGGCGTTGGTGGTGGCAGCTACTAGAAACGGCACCACACAAAACACGTAAGCCAGGCGGGTGATATCCGACATGCCGGAAAGAGTGAACGGTTGACCAGCGGGGTTGAGCACCAGCTGGTCGATGGCATTGCCGCCCATGAGCAAAAGCGCGCCTGCCAGCAAGAAGCCGAGCCCAAACTCAGACATCAAGCGAACTTTGGCCGAAATGCCGGCATTAGATCTGCTGTTGATTTTGGCGAAGTCGTCGATGAAGCCGACCAATCCGCAGAGCGCCGCGGTTGCCACCACGGCCAGTGCCGGGCCGGCAGCCGGCAGCTTAAGCACCAGGATTAAAGTAGCGGAGACGGCGGTGCTCAATAAGAGGAAGCACAGCCCGCCCATTGTCGGCGTCTTGGCCTTGGCAGCGTGACTCTGCGGTCCTTCCTCGCGGATGAACTGCTGGATTTGCCGCTTTTTGAGCCAGCCAATGTAGAAAGGAAAAACCACAACGCAGACGGCGAATGAAAGTCCCGCCGCAAGAAGCATGTGATTCATCGAAATAAAGGTCTGCCCTAATCGAGATAGAAGTTAGTCACTATCTTACGATGTTCTTTGGCGTATTCAACAGATTCCAGCAACGTGTTGCTGGTGTGGTAGAGGAAGCAGATGATCTGCTGGCAGCGATCGATGATTTCGTGGTTGCACATTTTACTGGCATCAGCGAGGGTCATCGTGCGGCGCTCGGGATATTCGACGATGTTCTTGACGCCAATCAGGAGATCTTGCACTTCACTGGGTTGCTGCCCGATCGTCTGCGGCAGAATTATCTCCAGACGATCCGGATTGGCGCGTTGTGCACCGCGGATCGCCGCCATGTTGGTACCGTTGGCACCACCGCTGGTGACCACCTGGTTGCCGGAAAGCACCAGCGCATAACTGAGCATTTCGACCAGCTGCTGGTGGGTAAGCGGCAGGTTGCGCGTACCGATTATTGCCACGCGGCGCGGTCCTGACTGCTGAATTAAGAGCAGTTCCTGCGCCAGGGCATCTACAGTTGGGACTGTGGCTGCGCCACGTTCTGCTGGGCTCATCGAGTCACCGTTTGTCCGGGGTTAATACAAGACCGCTTGCTTTCGTCAGCGGACTTCACTTGCAGGCCATTGGCAAGAAGTTAAAGGGTCTACTAAGAATACAGGGGAAGACCTTTGCTATCATTCTGCCGTTCTCACCGCCTCTACAGTAAACGCATACAACACCGTTAGGAAGCCTTCAGCTTGGCTGTTTACAAGTCGTAAAAAATACGCCGAGCAAGTCGAGTTTTGTATGCGTTTGACTGCTGTGCGGTAGTTCGGTTGAAAGTGGTATCATCGCTTGGAAACTATACTTACATGCAAACAGGTCAAGCTCAGCCTCCCGGTGCTGAAGGTTTCGCGGAATCGCGCGTGGTCGATACGGAAAAACTGGTCTCAAAGCTCAATGCCGAGCAACAGCAGGCGGTAACCCAGAACTGGGGACCGTCATTGATCATTGCCGGCGCCGGCTCCGGCAAGACCACGGTGCTGACGCGACGCATCGGCTACATCATCTCGCAACTCAAACAATCACCGGCATCCGTGCTGGCGGTCACCTTCACCAACAAGGCAGCCGCCGAGATGAAAGCTCGCGTGGAAGCCTTGCTGGGAGCCGATATCGCCAAGCGCATCAACGTCGGTACTTTTCACTCGATATGTGCGCGACTACTGCGAAGAGATATCCAACACTACACCGGACCGGGCGGTACGACCTGGAAAAGCAACTTCGTCATCTACGATGAGACCGACACGTCAAATGTCATCAAGGGCGTGGTCACCAAGCTCAATTTGGACGAGAAGGTCTTCTCCCCCAAGGAGATGTATCGATCAATATCTGCTTTGAAGAACGACGGCATCTCGGCGCAGAAATTTGCGGCGCGGGCCAAAGACTATCGAGATACACGGATTGCGGAGATATTCACTGCATATCAGGAGCAACTCTCGAAAAACAACGCGCTTGATTTCGATGATCTAATCCTTGTTTATACGGAATTGTTGAAGCAGAACCAGGAGGTCCGCGAACGCCATCAAAACTGGTTCCGGCATCTGCTCGTAGATGAATTCCAGGACACCAACCAATCGCAATATCAATTGGTCAGACTCTTGGCTCCGGACAACAGCGAGGCTAAAACGCCCGAGGAATTACAGGCGCTCTGGCAGAATCGCACACTGATGGTGGTCGGCGATGTAGACCAATCTATTTATTCATGGCGCAAAGCGGACTTTCGAATTATTCTCGGCTTCCAGACAGATTTTGCCAACGCGCAATTGATCAAGCTGGAAGAGAACTATCGCTCCACTTCGACCATTCTGGACGCCGCCAACAGCGTCATCAAAAACAATGATGAGCGCATCGACAAAGTCTTGCGCTGCAACCGTCAGCAGGGCGGCAAGGTGCGCTGTTATCCGGCGATCGACGAAATCGACGAAGCGCACTTTGTGGTCGACGAACTCAAACGCCTGAAAGCCCGGGATCTCAGACTCTCCGGTTGCGTCTTGCTCTACCGAACCAACGCCCAGAGCCGGGCGATTGAAGAAGTCTTGGTGCGCAGCAATATCCCCTACACAATGGTGGGAGGCACGCGATTTTACGACCGGGCCGAAATTAAGGACATCATGGCGTATCTGCGTCTTGTCTATAACGCAGCGGATGGTCAGGCATTCAACAGAATCGTCAACAATCCGCGCCGCGGACTCGGAAAAACCACTCTCGATCGCCTGGAGGAATTTGCCGATACAGAACGCTGGACGATGGTGAATGCGGCTCACAACGCGCCGCGCATCGCCGGCATCCCAGCCAAACAAGGCAAGGCGCTGCAGGACTTCGCCGTCAGCGTCGATCGCTGGCGCACCATGTCTGGTGCCATGCCGATCTCGCAACTGGTGGAGATGGTTCTCAAAGAATCAGGCTACATGGACAAAATTGCCGAGGAAGCCGCTTCTTCGCGCGACGAGCTGGTGCTCAGTCGTATTGAGAACTTGCGCGAATTCGTCAACGTCGCACGCGAGTTCGAAAACCTGGCCGACAATGCCGATCTGGAAGGATTCTTGACGCGAATTTCGCTGGTCAGCGATCTCGATTCTCTCAAAGAGAATCAAGACACGGTGAAGCTGATGACCCTGCACTCCGCCAAGGGGCTGGAGTTTCCCACCGTCTTCTTGATGGGACTGGAGGAAGGGCTTTTCCCGCATGTGCGTTCGCTCAATTCGCCTTCCTCCATGGAAGAGGAAAGACGCCTCATGTACGTGGGCATCACCAGAGCGGAAGACCGGCTGTACATCACATACGCGCGCAAACGCAACACGTTCAGCGGCAACTTCAGCGGCACTAACTACACCATTCCCAGCCGCTTCCTCGGCGAAATAGCCACCGAATGCATGACCGGCTATACCGCCGATCCGGCAGCCAATTACGACACCACAGGTGGTGCCGGTGAACGCAGCCGCTATGGCGGCGGCGGCAGTAGTTATGGCGGCGGATATGGCGGCAGTGGTGGCTACGGCAATAGAGGCGGCGGCGGTGGTTACGGCGGTGGCGGCAATAGCTACGGCAACGGTAGTGGTCACGGCAATAGCGGCAGCTATGGTGGCGGCAGCAGCAACAGCTACAGCGGCAACCGCTCCAACAGCTACGGCGGCAGTGGAAGCAACAGCAATCGATACAGCGCTCCTAAAGAGTTCGAACAACCGGTCAAAAAGGCTCCCGCCAAACCGCGAGTCCTTTCGCGCTCAGGCTCGGGAGCGGTCCCGGAAGACCCAAATCGACCGATTTCTCCTCAATCAAATTATGAGCGCCTGAAAGTCGGCGACAAAGTCATGCACGCCAAATTTGGTGCGGGCGTGGTGTCACAAGTGATTGGTGAAAACGAGAAAGAGCTCTACAACGTCGAGTTTCCAGAAGCCGGCAAGCGCCTTCTCGATCCACGCTTCGCCAAACTGGTGAAACTGGACTAGCCCCGCTTCTTGGCAATTGAGCGCGGTTACAACTGCTTGAGCACGCACTAGCGCGCGTGTTAGCTTACGCAACCCCGCTCCAACCAATTACTGACATCGAAACAGGAGACAACATCGTGGCAGAACTGCAGAGAACTTTCGTAGCGATTAAGCCGGACGGCGTGCAACGCGGATTGATTGGCGAAATAGTTTCGCGGTTCGAACGTCGCGGCTTGAAAGTCGTGGCCATGAAATTCATGACGGTGCCGAAAGAACTGGCAGAGACGCACTACGGTGAGCACAAAGGCAAACCCTTTTACGAGGGGCTCGTCAACTACATCATCTCCGGGCCGATTGTGGCTATGGTGCTGGAAGGCAAGGATGCAGTGACACTGGGACGCAACGTCATTGGCGCCACCAATCCGGCAAATGCTGCACCAGGCACCATCCGTGGAGATCTGGCAGTAGAAATCGGGCGCAATCTGGTGCACGGCTCCGACGGACCCGAGTCGGCGAAGCGCGAAGTCGGGATTTTCTTCAAAGACAATGAAATCTCGTCGGGCTGGGATCGCTCCACCGATAAATGGATCAGCGAATAGGTCCTGACCAATGAGTGCTGCAAGTCTCTCCGTTTACGGCGAGGAATGATAGCAACGCTTGCTCCGCCGGCGGTGCAAGACCAATTTGCATTCTGGGGAATGCGTATGCTATACGTATGTATAGTTCCCGCAGAACCAAGTTGGGGACTGCAGGGCGGAACCCACCGTGTCGGCGTCCATCTCGGACTCCCAGCCGGAATCCCCTTTCCAGGAAGGGGAGGAGGTCAATTCGATATCCTATATATACGGGATTAAAAGAGAGGTCTGGTCCATGGATGTTTTCCGCAAGATCGAGAAGCAGCTTGACTGGAAGAAGGTTAAAGTGATCGGCGGAGACCTGGAAGCTGGCGCCTGGGACTTTGCCGGCGACTCCATAGTGCTCAATCCCTTCACGACTGTCGTCTTGCAGTCGAACATCAAAGATTTGAAGGTGCAAACGGAGCAGTCCATGAAAGACCTGCCCAAAACGGTCGGCATGACCCTGGCTGGTTCGTTGTTCGGACCCCTGGGGGCAATGGCCGGATTCATCGCCGCCGGGCACAAGAAAGAGATCTGCCTGCTTTGCGAGTTGAAAGACGGTCGCAAGTTCCTCGCCATCATGGATAACCGCGTCTATCAGCAATTTCTGGCCTTGTCGCTCTAGGCGCGCCAGGCACCGCTGACGTGACTTCTAATCTCCGCATGCACCTGCTCGGCCGGTAGGTCTTTCAGGCAGGCAATGGTGCCCAGGGGACAGCGCTTCTGGTGGCACGGCTGGCAGGTCAGCCCCAGCGCCACCGCCCGCGTCTGGGGACCGAAGGGACCGTTGCGCCCCGGGGGTGTGGAGCCATAAACTCCCACCACCGGCACGCCGCCCACCGCAGTCGCCAGGTGCATGGGTCCGGTGTCGGCACCAACCACCAGATTGGTGCGCTTAAACAGAGCAATCAGGTCCAGCAACGAGGTCTTTTCGGTCAAATTAATGAAGCCGCCAGCGGTGGCGCGCTTGCCGAACTCGCTCTCGATGTAGGCATTGGTGAGGGTTTCAGCCGGTCCGCCGATGACCGCCAGCCTGTAACCGTCCTCGGTGGCAAGCTTAATTGCCAGCTCCGCCCACTTTTCTCGCGGCCAGATTTTAGTATTCCAGGTGGTGCCGGGGATTAGCACCGCAAGCGGTGCTTCAGGACGCACCACCGCCAACCAATTCTCAACGCGGTCTAAGCTTTCCTGAGGCGGAGCCGGGAGAGGAAACACTGCCGGGTGCTGGCTTCCAAGCTCTGGTGGCTTCTCTGGTGCATACCCCAGGCGGTGGCACATCTGGTGTGCCAGTTTTAGATTGAGGCTAATGACATGTTGTCCATAACCAAAATAGTCACCAACATCGATGGCATCCGTGAGCAGCCGATCCGCACCTTCCCTGGTGCCACGAAACCCGAAACGCCGCGGCGCGCCGGATGCCACCGCTAATAGGGCGCTTTTCAATAATCCCTGCAAGTCGAGCGCAGCCGTAAACCCTGCCTGCTGGAGGGTTTTATGAAAACCGGCGACACCAGAGGCGGTTTCATACCAGAGGGTCGGATTAGCGAGCCCGGACTGCCACTTTTTCTTGGGAAAGACGATCACCTGATCGACGGCCGGATTGTTTAAAACGAGCGGTGCCGCCGGCGGTTCCACCAGCCAGGTGATGCGGGCACCGGGGATGGTTTCCTTCAGAAACGCCGCTACCGGGAGACCGTGAACAACGTCTCCGAGGGCGCTAAGTCTGATAAGCAGAATGTCCACCAGCCGCCTTCTCAGCGATTTTCCAGATTAAACTTTTGCATAACCAAGGGTGATACCAGCCATTAAACGCGGTGCGCACCAGCGGTGGGGCGCATTTCCGGGAAATCCGCATTGCGAGCAGATTTTTTTTGGCAATGTATATCCAAGAGATCTCCGGGGTATAAGCTTTGATAGAATGATTATGCCACTTACAGTGGTGTTAGGTGGCAGATCATAAAACCGAACCCGAGAGGACCACATTCTTGAGTCCTGGCGGTTCGTCGCCTTGTTCTGAAAACTGCAAAGAATTCAGAACACTGAGAAGAAACTACCACGACGAACTCAAAACAGACTCAATCGACGGTTCACACAAAGGAGAGAAACATGGCAATGAAGAAAGCTGCTAAGGCTAAAGCGAAGCCGGCGGCCAAACCAGCGAAAAAAGCTCCGGCCAAGAAAGCCGCCGCTCGCAAGTCCTCGAGCACCCGCGCTGCTGCGAAAACTACCCCCCGCGCCAGCGGTGGCAGCTTCGAAACATTCAGCGGCAAATTCACCGTCCGCCTGCCCCGTTCTCTGCACCAAGCATTGGTTGACAGAGCCGAGCGCGAAGGCGTCAGCTTGAACCTGTTCGTAACCAACGCACTTTCTCGCGAAGTCGCGGCCAAGGGCAGAAAGTAAGCTATTAGTCTTAGTTTGCAACTCGCAAAAAAACGGGACCCGAAAGGGTCCCGTTTTTGCCTTGCCTGACCGCCGCCCGCCCTCACTGTATATACAGTCGCAATAAATTAATCGACGCTAACCGAGCCGCGCCGGTTTCTCATCTCAAGCGGCAAGTGCCCGCCAGACTTCCTGCACGGCGTTTTGCCCGCCCCGAAAGGCTTTTCATCCGGGTCGCCGCGGGGGCAACCTTATATTTGCAGCCTTGGAGAGCAGCTGCGGCGGGCGTAGACTTCCTTGTCATGCGAATTTTTTCGCACATGTCAAGGATGGAGACGCAAACCGTGACCCGAAAGCAAGTGCCACTGCTGGATCTCAAACGTCAGTACAAGCAAATTGGTGATCAGCTGGAGAAAAACGTTCTCAGCGTGCTGCGCAGCGGTAACTACATACTCGGGGACTGGGTTCACAGGCTGGAGACCTCGGTGGCCGATATCTGCGGCACCAGGCACGGTGTCGCCGTCGCCAACGGCACCGACGCCCTCATCCTGGCTCTCTGGGCACTGAACATTGGACCCGACGACGAGGTCATCACTCCCGCGTTCACGTTCGCCGCCACCGCTGAAGCGATTGCTCTGCGCGGCGCCAAAGTCGTCTTCGTCGACGTCGACCCGATTACTTTCAACATGGACCCCGCCAAACTGGAAGCCGCCGTCACCGACCGCACCGCGGCCATCATCCCGGTGCACCTGTACGGACAACCGGCCGACATGGGTCCAATTATGCACGTAGCCCGCAAACACAACTTGCGCGTCATCGAAGACAACGCTCAGGCAATCGGCGCCACCTACCGGGGACGTCCGACAGGTTCGTTCGGCGACCTGGCGTGCATCAGTTTCTATCCGACCAAAAATCTTGGTGCCGCGGGTGATGCCGGCATGGTAGTCACCAGCAACGATGCCATCGCCGAGAGATTGCGGCGCCTGCGTGCACACGGTTCGCACAAGCGGTACTACCACGACGAACTGGGCGTCAACAGCCGCCTGGACGAAGTACAAGCAGCGGTGCTCATGGCTAAGGTGGAACACCTGGCCGACTGGAACCTCAAACGCAATGATGCAGCCAATCTCTATCTGCGTCTTTTGAAACACTGCCCATCGGTGGTAGCGCCGAACGTCATGCCGCATTCCACACATGTCTGGCACCAGTTCACCGTGCGCTTGATCAACAACCCCAACAACCCTGGAGCAGAACTTCTGCGCGACGTGGTGGCACGTCAACTGACAGAGCGCGGTATCGGCAACATGATTTATTACCCGGTGCCCTTGCACCAACAGGAAGCCTTCCGGTCTGCCGATTACAAGACTGGCGATTTCCCGATCTCGGAACAGCTGGCTAAAGAAGTACTTTCGCTGCCCATGTACCCGGAAATCACCCAGAACGAAGTGCAGACCGTCGTTCACGCCCTGACGGAAGCATTGACCTCGGAAGTGCCGTCACTGGTCCCGGTGTCGGCAGTGACTTCCAAGAAATCTGCAAAGGAAAAGTAAGTGACTGCGCGATTGACTAACAGTAACAACGTTTCGCCTTCGGCGCGCATCGGCAACAACGTCAAGATTGCCCCTGATGCGATCATTATGGATGGCGTGGAAATCGGTGATGATTCGATAGTCGAACCCGGTGCCGTCCTCTACGAAAACGTCAAGCTGGGCAAGAATTGTTTCGTCGGCGCCCAGTGCATCCTGGGAGAACGGCTCGCCAACTTCCGCGACAGCGACTATGTCAATCCGCCACTGACAATCGGTGACAACAGCACGGTGCGCTCCGGTACGATTATCTACGCCGATTGCAGCATGGGCGTAAACTTCCAGACCGGTCACCGCGCTATCATCCGCGAGAGCAGCCGCTTCGGCAACAACTGTAGTTTCGGCACTCTCTCCCAATCGGATGGACACATCCAGATTGCAGACAACTGCCGCTTTCACAACAATGTATTCATCGCCACATTCACAACCTGCGAAGAAAACGTTCACTTCTATCCGATGTCCTGCACCGTGGACAGTCTGCATCCGCCCTGCCAAAAGGGCCGCGAAGGTCCTTATCTGGAGCGCAACGTCACCGTCGGAGCCAAAGTTCTGATTTTGCCTCGCGTGCGAGTCGGACAGGGAGCCGTTCTAGCGGGAGCGTCGGTTGTGACGCACGAAGTACCACCAAATATGGTGGTGGCCGGAGCGCCGGCGCGCGTCATCAAGAACAAACAAGAGGTTCGTTGCCACCTCGAAGACAGGCCCGCCTATGACGTGGCAATGGAGTCTTTGGAATGTCAGGACGCGCACAAATAGACGGCGCCGAAGGAACAGGAACGGCGCCGGAGCCAGCCGTTGCGCCGTCCGCTGCAGTCGAGTCGTCGGAATCCGCGCACAATGAATTAGTGCGCGCCCGCCGCAGTCGCAAGCTGATGTTCGCTTTGCTTTTTGTCGTCGCCGCCGTGACGATACTGTCCTACAGCGCCGTTTTGTGCGACTTCTTTGTCGGTGACGACTATGTGCATCTGACCTGGCTCAAACAAGCGGTAGTAAATCCGGAGCTGGTCTGGAAAAACTTCCACAGCTCCTGGCTCGACGGGGTCACCACTAAGTTTTACCGGCCGCTGATCTCGGTGTTCATGTACACCGACTATCTGATCTGGCGCAGCAACGGAATCGGCTTTCACATCACCAACCTGGTGTTTCATCTGATTGCCACCTTCGCTCTCTTCGGCGTAGTCTCACAATTGCGTCGCACCACCGAGCCGACGGACAACAGACAGACAGACAGACATCTCGACTTCTGGGCGCTGGCGGCGGCAATGTTGTTTGGTTTGTATCCGCTGCATCCGGAAGCGGTGGCCTGGATAACCGGGCGCGTCGACACCATCGTCACCGCCTTCACTCTGCTCAGCCTCTGGTGTTACATGCGCTGGCGCAACGGTTGTTCCAAAGTGTCCGCCGCCGCTTCCGCAGGTTTCCTCACTCTGGCACTTTTGTCGAAAGAGATGGCGGTTACGCTGCCCGCTGTTTTCATTTTCGTAGAAGTGACGCGCTGGCTGTCCCCCCGCACTGTAAGCTCCGACTCTCCGGCAGCCACGACCCATAGCTGGCGCGCCTTACTGAGATCGTCTCTCCATACGCTGCCCTTCTGGATGGTTGTCGCCGTTTACTTTGCAGTGCGGCGCGTTGCACTGGGGACATTCGTCGGCGGCTACGACGATTCGTTGTTTTTCATTGCCGATATCAAAGGTTTCATCGCCGGCTGGGCGCATGCTCTGCGCATGGTAGTGGTGCCGATCAACTCCGAGATTCTGCCCACGCGCAGTCCCCTCGGGATGGCCTGGCAAATCCTTCTGGCGATAGCTGCGGCACTTTCCCTCTGGACTGCGGCGCGCAACCGCGCCGTGCGCTGGCAACTGTTTTTTCTGGTCTCCTGGTTTGCGCTTGCGCTGGTGCCCGTCTACAAAATTTTCGCCATCGCCGACGATCTGCAAGGCAGCCGGTTGGCATATCTGGCCACAGCTCCACTGTGCGCAGCTATAGTTTTGATGCTCAGTCATGTCGGACCTCTGACCGGCAACAGCCGCATCGCAGGTCGCTTAAAAGTGGCAATCACGGTGGCGCTGATGATTGTCTCCGGTGCCGTGCTGTTTCTCAACAATGTGCCCTGGATGCTGGCTGGACTTGAGTCTAATCGTATTCGCGATGCGCTCGACGACCTCTATTCCGACGTAATCAACGGCGACCCCGAAGTGCTGCTGGTCGGGCTGCCCGATACCACATTTGGTGCATACACCTGTCGCAATGCATTGCAAGGCATGACGCAAACGCCTCAGTTCAGCCGTGATCTGCAGCACGTGATCGCAATCAATGCCTTCGAGCCCATTTTACCTTTTGGATTTCTAAAAGAATCGATGGCCGTCGAGCCGCACCCCGTGCGCGTCTTTCGCTGGAACTCGGAGAAGGGCAGCTTCGACCCGCAGCCAATCCCGAAAGCGCAACTGGAGAGCGATATCGATCTGAGCGTCTCCGACAAAGAGTCGCCGAAGCCTGCGCAGATGCGCACGCGCGATCGGCTTTACGACGTAGAGCCGCTGCCCACATTGCCTTGCTGGTCGATGGAGTTCGTGGAAGTAGCCCTCAACGCTGACTCTCCAGGTCCGCTGCACGCAGATCTTTTTTACGCCAACACAGCCGACCCGAACATCGAACTGAAGCGACGCAGCCATGCAGAAGATGCCGGCACCGGTCGCGAGCATAAGCTGATCTTCCCACTGCGCGGTCTGCCGGACTGGTCGCTGGGCGGGCGAGCGTTGAAGATGCAGCTGGGATTGCCCGCCAAGGGCACCGTCCATGTGCAATCGATTAAAGTAGTGCCGCCCCGGACCATCATGCCGTATCTCTCTTTCCCCAATTCCGGCTATCTCGGAACCAAGGGCTACCTGCACCTGGGCAAGGACGCGCCAGAAGCTACGGTAAAAGTGGACTTTTCAGGAATCGCAGGAGCCGTGGCTGCCGACGCCGAAATAACCCGCGCCAATCTTTTGTTTGAAGAGCAAAACTGCACCCAGCAAAGCAAAGTGCAGGGAATGCTTGTGCCGTTTTCTGGCGACGCCGCCGCAAAGACGGGCGAACTGACTCTAAAGCTGGACCAGTTTAAGACTCCCGGGATTTATGAGTTGCGCGCTTGGGCAAAGAACTCACAAGGACAGCCGTCCGGTGTTGCATCCGACCATATCGTCATCGCAGTAGACCCATGAGCGTTTCGCGTCCGCCTTTCAAATCCAGTCTTATCGGACAGAGGCTGATTGAAGCCGGGTACCTGACCAAAGACCAGTTGACCGAAGCCCTCAGTCGCCAAAACGAAACCGGGCTCTTACTTGGCGAGGTTTGCCTGTTAAAAGGCTGGCTCAGTTATCAGCAATTGAGAGACTGCTTGCCAACATTGCGATCTAAACTAGGAGAACGTCTAATTTCGAGCGGCTACATTAGTATTGAACAACTGTGGCTGGCTTTACTCGAACAACGCCACACAGGCGATAAACTGGGAGACATACTCATTAATCGCGGCTGGATTGACAACTCCGTTCTAAACCAAGTGTTGCCTCGTCCTGCCATCAAATAAGTCGGTGAGAAACGGAGAAACCCATGGCTGAAAAGTTCACTATCGATGAGGCGGTCCAGACCGGGTGGAGCAAATTTCTAGAGAACGTCGGTCCGATGCTTCTCTTTGTTTCTTTGCCGGTAATCGTCATTCCGATCGTTTTAGGCGTACCGGAATTCGCGATCCAGATTATGAACTACAAGGGCGAGAACAACACGCTGACCATGATCGGGCTTCTCGTTCAGTTGCTGATGTTGCCGGTCAAGACTTGCGTGCAGATAGTTCTCGCGATGGGCATGATTCGCATTTCGCTGAAAGCCCTGGACGGCGTACCCTTCAGTTTCAACGACTACATGGAAGCGGCTCCCAACTTCTTGAATTTTCTGGCAGCCGGCTTCCTCTATGGTGCCATGCTCATGGTCGGGTTCCTTTGCCTGATACTGCCGGGGCTGGCAGTATTTGTGGTTTTCCACTGGTACGGCTATCTGATTCTGGACAAGAAAATGGGTCCGCTGCAAGCGCTCGGAGGCAGCTTGACTCTCTGCAAAGACGCTTACATGGACCTGGCCATTTTGTGGCTGGTCATCTTTGCGATTAACATTGTCGGGTTTATTGCGCTGATCATCGGACTGATTCCAGCGCAGTTGTTGACGCTTCTGATACTGGCTCGAGTCTATCGCCGGCTGGTTGAGAACACGCCCGAATTAGCGGCGGCATAAGAGCACCAGGAGAGAATCATGTCTAACATAAAAGAGGCGCCGCACGGATCGTGGGCGTCCCCGATCACGTCGGATGTAATCACCCAGGCGACGGTGAGACTGGCGCAGCCCGCCATCGACGGCGACGTCTCCTACTGGCTGGAAGGCCGCCCCTACGAAAAGGGGCGCACCGTGCTGGTGAAACGCCCGCATGGCGGACAATCGGTGGATGTGACGCCCGAGCCGTTCAATGTCAGAACCCTGGCGCATGAATATGGTGGCGGAGCTTATACCGTCAAACACGGTGTCATCTACTTCATCAATTTCAGCGATCAGCGCATCTATGAAGTAAAGAACGAGAAGACGCGCGCCGTCACAACGGAAGGTGCTTATCACTACGCGGACATTTGCGTAGACACCGGACGCGGTCGCTTAATTTGCGTGCGCGAAGACCACACTGTCAAAGGCCATGAGGCCCGCACAGAAATCGTTTCGATCGACATCGAAAGCGGCAAGCAATCGGTGCTGCTGACCGGCAATGACTTCTACTCTTCGCCGGGATTGAGCCCTGATGGCAAACGATTGACGTGGTTGACGTGGAGCCATCCCAATATGCCGTGGGATGAATCTCAGGTTTATGTCGGCGATGTTGCCGGCGACGGCACCATCAAAGGTGCGCGATTGGTGGCGGGAGGCAAAGACGAGTCATGCTTCCAACCGCAGTGGTCTCCGCAAGGCGAGCTGTTCTTCATCAGCGACCGCACCGGTTTCTGGAACTTCTATCGCGGCGACCGGTCACCACTTCTGGTGCTCGAACGAAGAACCGATTTCGGCATTCCGCAGTGGATATTCGGTATGTCCACGTATGATTTTTTGAACGATGGACGTATTCTCTGCGCATACGGCGACGACGGTGTTTCGAAACTCGCTTTTCTCGATGGCGAGCGGGGAACGCTGAGCGCAATCGACAATCAATGGCAGGACTTCGGCAACATCCGGTGTGCGTCAGGCAAAGCAATTTTCCTGGGCGGATCCAGCACGCTCATGCCGGCGGTTGTAGAAATGGATGCCGGCGGCACCACTTTTGAAGTATTGCGAAAATCCAGCCCCCTGGAAATTGATGCCGGTTACATCTCCACCGCCCAGCCCATCAAGTTTCCCACCGAAGGCGGCAAGGAAGCCTATGCCTTCTTCTACCCGCCCAAGAACAAAGACTTTTCGGCGCCAGCCGGCGAACTACCGCCCCTGATTGTGAAAAGCCACGGCGGACCGACCTCCGCCACTTCGAGCACACTCTCTCTGGGAATTCAATACTGGACCAGCCGCGGATTTGCAGTCGTCGACGTCAACTATGGCGGGTCGACCGGATTCGGGCGCGAGTATCGCAACCGGCTTTATGACAGCTGGGGCGTCGTAGATGTGGACGACTGCGTCAATGCTGCCAAATATCTGGCGAAACAGGGCAAGGTCGACGCCAAACGGATGGCGATTACCGGCGGCAGCGCCGGCGGTTACACGACGTTGTGCGCGCTCACCTTCCGCGACGTATTTCAGGCGGGCACCAGTTCTTATGGCGTCAGCGATCTGGAGGCGCTGGCCAAAGACACACACAAATTCGAAAGCCGATATCTAGATCGGCTGGTGGGACCGTATCCGCAGGCGAAGGACATTTACATCGCCCGCTCACCCGTCAACTTTGCACAGAAAATCAAATGCCCGGTTCTATTTTTGCAAGGGTTGGAAGACAAAGTAGTGCCGCCCTCGCAATCTGAAACGATGGTCAATGCTCTGCGCAAAAACGGCATTCCAGTTGCCTACATAGAATTCGAGGGCGAGCAGCACGGCTGGCGCAAGGCAGAGACTATCAAACGCGCCCTCGACGCCGAACTCTTTTTCTACGGTGAGATTTTCGGATTCAAACCTGCAGGCACTCTCGAACCCGTCAAAATCGACAACTGGCACGCGCCCGTCAGAAACTAGGCTTTGGGCGGCTTGAGCAAGACCCGCCCATCGTTGAGGCGGCGTGTGACACTGCGATCGTCGAAGTAGGAAAGAAGCGCCATGGCGTACTTGCGCGTGGTTCCAGCCTTTTCGCGAAACTCACCGGGTGATATGTTTCGCTTCACCGCAAAGACTTCTGCCAGCACTTGATGCGCCTTCGCGATGTTTTCAGGCGTGGCAAGAAACTCCCGGTCCACCCGCACCAGGTGTCCCGCCTTCACCATCGAGTCGATCAATGGTGCAGCACTGACGCGCTCGGCTTTCAGGCGCTCGATGACTTCTGCAGCCTCGATGCACAACTGCTCCTGGATGATGGACGTCACCTTTTGCATGGCCTGCAGATCGTCATCGCTGACTTCGGTTTTCGCATCGGCGCCCGGCAGGGAAATGCGGTCGCCCTTGCGGCAAAGGTTTCCGAGGTTTACTTCCTCATCGACGAGTGCGGTAAAGGTCTGCCGGTCCAATTTTGGCTTGAGCGACAGGCGCAGTTTCTCCAGAGAAATGTCCTGGTCTTTGCTATCGCCTTTCGCTGCAACTTTGCACTGTTCCGACAAAGACTGCCGCAACTGCGGTTTCATCAAATTCTCGCCCAGTTTTGCCAGTTGCTTCTCGGCATACAACTCATCGAGCACCGAAACATCACTCTCTGGAAGAAACGTTTCTCTCAGCAGCCCTTCGCGAAATATTGCCTGCGGTGCAGTCACGACGGCTTGCAAAACGGCTTCTTTGAAATCACCGGACAGCAGTGCCTGGCAGAGACTGGTCGATGTATTTCGGCTCAGCCAGCGCGGTTTCTCACGCAGCAAAATGACGCCTCCGAAGATCGAGTCATCAGCGAGGCGAATGACAAATCTGTCTTGCGGCTGCGCAGCCAGCGGGTCCGCCAGACCTATAAAAGCCAGCACGGATTGCGGCGAACCGACCTCTTCCACCCAGCGAATGCGTCCGTGACATTCGGACGTGCCGTGATAAAAACGCACCGGCTGGTCTTGCAAAATCTCGACCAGTCGCGTTTTGCTTGTCTGCGGGCGGTCGACGATGTTAACCAATAGCGACCGCGTCGGTGACAGTGACTCGCCTGACACGACAAAACCACGCACAATTGCATGATTTTGCTCGCGCAAGACCAGATTGCAAGCCACTCGCTGTCCGGCAGTGACATGATCGACGTTGGCCCCAAAAGTCTCCAGACGGCGCACCCGACCTGATACCGAATCTGGTGCCAGCGTTATATTGTCGCCCACCGCCAGCCGTCCACGCACGAGAGTGCCGGTGACGACTGTTCCAAAACCCTGCTTGCTGAATACGCGATCGACGGGAAGAAACGCACTGCCGCTTGCAGTGCGGCGCGGCAATTTTTGGAGTGCACGCTGGAGAGTTTCCTTGAGGTCCTCAATACCGATTCCCTTCACGGAAGAAACCCGCACGCTGTCGACAATCTGCATGCCGTGCTGCTGGACTAGAGTGCGCACGGCTTCTTCGCACAGCTTGATTTTGTCTTCATCGCACATGTCGATTTTTGTGATCACGGGCAGCACTTTATCGATGCCTAGAAGACTGAGGATGCGAACGTGTTGAACTGTTTGCGGCATCGGTCCTTCATCGGCCGCCACCACCAGAAGCGCCATGTCGAGCCCGCCGACGCCGGCCAGCATGTTTTTCAAAAAACGCCCGTGTCCGGGCACGTCAACAAAACCCGCCACCAGATCTCCGGGCAATCGCAAATGTGCGAAGCCGAGATCCGTGGTCATCTGGCGTTCCTTTTCTTCCTTGAGGCGATCCGGATCGATGCCCGTGAGCGCACGCAACAAACTGGTTTTGCCATGATCCACATGTCCGGCGGTGGATATGGTGAAGAATCGCGTGGTCTCTGCAAATGGTGCGACGATCTGCATAGTAATGTAGCGGTAGGAAATTTTGCTAATGAACCAACTCTACCCGATCAGACGGCGCTTGTCGCGCGCTTGACGTCCGCCTGCCATGCGCTCGCTGAGAGAGTGTTTGGATTCGCCGATGCGTTTGTTTGTAAGATAACTTCGTTGAAGTCGTCGGCCGCAAGAGGTTTCCCGTGCTCCATCAGTTTATCGATCCGATATTGGTCTGGATTCGCGATGTCGTAGCCAGCATGGGATATCTCGGCATCATCCTGATGATGGCAATTGAATCGGCAAACATTCCATTGCCGAGCGAAGCCATCATGCCGACCGCCGGCATTCTGGTGCAACAAAAGAAAATGGACTTCCACTTGGCCGCGCTGTCCGGTGCAATCGGCTGTGTGTTGGGTTCGATTCCATCTTATTTCCTCGGACTCTATGGTGGACGCCCGTTTGTCGAGAAGTACGGCAAGTGGATTCTAGTGAGCATGAAGGATCTGGAAGACGCCGATAAATGGGTGGATAAATTCGGCGATTGGGCATTCTTCATCTGCCGCATGCTGCCCGTGGTGCGCACATTCATTTCGTTTCCTGCCGGCGTGCTGAAAGCTCACTTCGGCATGTTCTGTCTATTCACTTTCATCGGTTCGTGGATCTGGTGTTACTTCCTGACCTGGGTCGGCATCGAGTTCGGTAACCGCATGGAGATGTTCACCGATCTCTGGCACAAGTTCGATGTGGCCATCGTCGCCGTCTGCGGCGGTCTCGGTATCTGGTATCTGGTGCACCACTTCAAGAAGCACGCGCACTGAGTCGCTGCACCCGGAGCACATACTGAAGCCACGGCGAACCGCCCGTGGTGCTTTAGAGTTTGCGGTACTGGCGCTTGCGAGTGTCCTGACGAATTTCGAGCAGCTCGCGCAACAACGCTTGTTTTTCCGGGCTATCCCAGCGCTTGAGCCATTCGGCTATGGCCAGTTGAATCATGCCGCTTTTGTCAGGTGAATTAGTGCCGTACATCCGCTTCAACTCCAACCAGATGGAATTCAGCGCTGCCAGCTGCTCTGACGGCAGTTTCACCGTATAAGCGACGTATTTGCGGCTGGTTGCCAGTGCCTGCTGAGACGTCAGCAAGATTTCTTCTTCACCCAGCCCGAGTTCCAGCTCCATCTCAGCAGGCTCGGAGGCGGCGGGAGCTTCGCGTCCCTCATCGCCTTGCGCCTGTGCCGGCGGCTGCGGATGCTGTTGTCCGAGTCTCAGGTGATCGTCCATCATGGGATATTCTTCAGCTCCAGTTGACCCGGGACGCGCCAACGCTGCCGTAATTTTACCCTCTGTGGCATGGGAACTTCACCATGCGCGATCTTGATTTTCGCCCGTAAATGCCCACAATCAAAGG
>JBGASG010000022.1:0-11822 GCA_044229845.1 Obscuribacteraceae bacterium (SeqCode)
CACCTGAAGCCGGAAATCTGGGAGATGCCCTATCGTGACTTGACTGAAAAGAAAGGCACACTGATAGTGGTGGCACCCATTTACACCGCGTCTTCTTTCGAGCTGGAAGAAATCTTGAAGTGGGTGCACAAGGGAAACAATCTCGTCTATCTGGATTATTTCGCTTTCGGCTCCGGACGCAAGTTCTTGCAGGCTCTGGATATCGACACGGCCGATGCCAGTATCAATGTACGCGATCAGCCCATGCACTTGAACGCCAACGATCGAGCTGAGCAACTACACGATCATGTCGGCGACCTGGTGATCTCGGCCAACCAGCGCCTGACGGGCGTCGAGGCGCCGCTGGTCAGCGACGACAAGGGCGCGTTCTTGACCGAGATCAAGTATGGCGACGGACGCTGTCTGGTGGGCACGGTGCCGACGCTGGCTTCCAATCTGCGTTTTGGAGAAAAGTCCAACTGGGATAACTTTCAGTTTTTGCTCAACTGGCTGCGGTCCGTCGCGGACAAAGACGGCAAAATCTGGTTTGACGAGCGCGCGCACGGCTATTCCGCGGCCACCAATTTGTTCATCGCCATCACGCGCGGACCGATCGGTCTTTTGGTGATGCAGCTGTTCATTGTTTTTCTGATCGTCCTGGTCAGCCTCGGGCAGCGGTTCTCGGCCAAAGTGCCGGTGCCGGTTGTGCGCAAAATTTCCAACCTCGAGTACATCGAAGGACTTGCCAACACGTATCAGCGCGCCAAGGCTTATGACATGGCGTACAGTATCGTCTTTGCGCAGTTGAAAAACCGGCTCTGCCGTGCGCTCAGCCGGTCGCCCGAAGACGATCTGCAGGAACTGGCCGCTCGTTGGGGCGAGGCGATCGGTGAGAAGAGCGAGGTCTGTGCAACATTTTTGCAATCATCTCAAGCCGCTACCGAAAAAAAAACCGGCTCTGCCGTGCGCTCAGCCGGTCGCCCGAAGACGATCTGCAGGAACTGGCCGCACGTTGGGGCGAGGCGATCGGTGAGAAGAGCGAGGTCTGTGCAACATTTTTGCAATCATCTCAAGCCGCTACCGAAAACCGGCATCTGCCGCAGGAGCAGTTCTCCAAGCTCATGCAGGAGTGCGATCTGCTAACTGCCAAGAGCGCTGAGCTTCTGGGCATGAGGGTGGCCAAATAATCGGATAAAATAAGGCAGAAATTCGGAGGCACTTACCCTGAGTACAGTAATCACAGAGCAAATCGTCACCGTCTTCTCACGTTTGAAGACGGCGCTCAACGGCGTGATTGTCGGACAGCAGATGGTCATCGATCAGCTCCTGGTCGGGCTTCTGGCTGACGGACATGTTCTTCTGGAAGGCGTTCCGGGTACAGCCAAAACGCTGCTGGTCAAAACCATCGCCAAGACCATCGGTGCCGATTTCGGGCGTGTGCAGCTGACCCCGGATATGTTGCCCTCGGACATCCTTGGCACCAGCATTTACGACCTCAATACCAAAACCTTCAGCATCAGGCGCGGACCCGTGTTTACCAGCTTGCTGCTGGCCGATGAAATCAACCGCACCGCTCCCAAGACGCAGAGCGCGCTTCTGGAAGCGATGGAAGAGCGGCAAGTGACAATCGACGGCAACACGCATAAGCTGCCCGATCTGTTCATGGTGGTGGCAACGCAGAACCCGGTGGAATTCGAAGGCACGTATCCCCTCCCCGAAGCCCAACTCGACCGTTTCATGCTGAAGATTTTGATCGGCTATCCGGAGGGCGATGCTGAGAAGCAAATGTTGTCCAACTGGCAAGAAGGTCGCTACGACCGGCATGCCGTCCCGGTGGAAGCGGTGGCTTCGCCGCAAGAGATTCTGGACTGCCGGCAGCAACTCAAAGATGTGCGGGTGGAACCGTCTATCTTTGATTACCTGATGCAACTGGTGCAGAAATCGCGCACTCTCTCGGATGTTGCTCTGGGAGCCAGTCCCCGTGCTGCGCTTTACTGGTTGTCGGCTGCCAAGGCGCATGCCGCCATCGAGGGCAAGGACTTCGTAACGCCGGACAATATCAAGTTCGTTGCTCAACCTGTCCTCAGACATCGATTGATTCTGACGCCGGAGTCTGAACTGGAAGGAATCAACACCTCGCAGGTGATCTCCAAGCTGCTAGGTCTGGTGCCGGTGCCTCGCTAAGAAAGGGCTCCGCTAGTGATAGCCAGTCGACGCCTCTATATTCTCATTCTGGCCGGTATGGTCATCTTCGGATTTGCCTTTTTCTTTCCGCCTGCCCGTGTCATCGGCTATGCCTACAATGCGCTTTTGTTGCTGGCTGTGTTTCTCGACAATGCAGTCACGCAGCCGCGCCGCAACGTCACTGCTACTCGCACGACGATGGACAGGCTGTCCATCGGTCGTGAAAATTCAGTCTTGATCGAGGTCCTCAATCAAGGAAAGCAAAACTTGCGCTGTCGGGTTCGTGATGACTATCCCCGCTCGCTGGAGAGCGACGTGGTGGAGTTCGACTTTGCGCTCAGCGCATTTGCCAAAGCCAAACTCATGTACAACCTCTTGCCGCGCACTCGCGGTGAGTACAAGTTCGGCAATATCAATGTTAGATACCTGAGCCGACTTGGCCTTTTCTGGTGCCAGCTGCGCGTGAAAGCAGACCGCGCGGTGCGCGTCTACAGCGACTTGCAAGCTCTCAAAGAATTGTCCATCAAGCTCAGTCATTCCAGCGAGCTGGGCGACTTGCGCATGAAGCGCCGCGGTCAGGGCACGGATTTTGCCAGCTTACGCGAGTACGTGGTTGGTGACGATTCACGCAAAATAGATTGGAAAGCGACCGCGCGCCGTGACCGTCCAGTGGTGCGTGTTTACGAGGTCGAACAGGAGCAGAACCTGCTGGTGCTTGTCGATGCCGGTCGCATGATGGTATCGGATCTGGAAGGTTTGAGCAGATTCGACCATGCATTGAACGCGGCACTGTCGCTGGTGCTTACCGGGTTGCATCGCAACGATCGAGTCGGGCTGGGAATCTTCGCCGACAAGCCGATTATGTTCTTACCGCCGCGTCGTGGTCGCGGATATCTGACGACGATTCTGGAGGCGGTTTGTGACGTCAAACCGCGGGTGGTTGAGCCTGACTATACTGGTGCCCTATCGTTTTTCGCTTCGGCGCACAAGCAGCGATCGCTGATTACTGTCCTCACCGATCTCACCGACCCTACTGGGTCGCAAGCCCTATTGACCGGCATGTCCAGTTTAAGTCCGCGTCACCTGCCGTTTTGTGTGACGTTGCGAGATCGCCAGGTCGACAAGATAGCAGCGCAGCGCGACACTACCGTTGAAGAAACTTTCAAGCGTGCGGTGGCAATAGATCTGACCGCTCAAAGAGAAATTGCTTTCTCGCATCTGGTGCGACGCGGATGCATGGTTTTGGATGCACCACCGCAAGAGATATCCGACAAGTTAGTCAATCGCTATCTGGAAATCAAAGCACGCGGACGCCTGTAATCGTTCGCAGGCTCAGACAAGGTGGTTGTCGCAAGCGTATTTGACGAGGGCCGTGCGACTCTTTAGTTTGAGCTTCTTGCGGATGCGTGAAGCATGCAACTCCACGGTCGATTCAGTGAGAAACAGGCGCTGCGCAATCTCGCGGTTGGCCAGTCCGGAGGCGATCAGTTTCAGCACTTCCAACTCGCGCACAGAAAGCGGCGTTGAGGACGACTCGCTCGGCAAGGCGTCCATGGTTTTTTCCGGTTTGCCGGTGCGTGTTGCCTGATCGAGGGCATTGGTCAATTGCTGAGTGAGGTTGCTGATCAAGTTCATATTGAAAAGATTGTCTTTCACCTGGGCGTAGGTGTGAGCGTTAGTGAGAGCCAGAGCTGCTGACGTAGCGACCGTCTCCAGCATCTCCAGCTCCTGAGGATTCCACTCGCGAGGCTCATCGCTCTCGACGATGATCACGCCGTAGGGAATGCCGTGCAACGTGACAGGCGTACCGATTAACGCGCGGATACCATTGTCGATCAGGGCGTTAACTTCATCGCGAGAAAGACCTTGCGGTTTGGTGGCAGCGGTCAAGTCATTAATGGATGTGGTGCGCTGCTTGAATGCGGAGATGGCGCCCGGCGGCAGATAGCCGGTACGTCCCAGTCCGAGAGGCGAGAGATTCGGATCGGCGTATTCATGAGTGACCATGGCGCTGCCCGGTCCGTCGGTTCGAATGATCAAACAAGCTGTCGCCTTCATGGCGCGTCCGACTGAGTCGGCGGCTGCTTGCAAAATTGTGTCGCGGTCGAGGGAGGAATGCAGTTTGTTGGTGATTTGTCTGGTGACACGTTCCCAATTCAATTGCCGGGAGAGGGAGGAGACCAGATCTTCTGATTTGCCACCATCTTCGACGCTGGTGGAATGGGGCGTCTCCGGTCCGCGCGCCTTACCCTTCTTGGGAATCACTGTGATCAGCACCTGCCGTGCAGCGCCACCGGAGCCGGCGACGCTGGAGATCAGGATTTGCACTACCAGAGGCTGCCCATCGACCCTGGGCAGTATGAACTCTCCACCGTCGACGACGGCTGTCCAGGGAGTCAATTCGCGAATCGCCTCTTTCAACCGGTTGCCGTCAGCCTGGCTGAACAGCTCCGTGAGCGGGCTGTCGGCGAGCACCCCTTTGCCTGAGAGCAGCTCGGCTGCTGATTCGTTGTGATGAACGATCCGCAAAGATTCCGGTTCGACGACGAGCAAAGGCAGATTGGAGTTAGCAAAAACTCGCCCGTCTACCAGTTTCTCTTGAAACGAACTGGCCTGCCGCAAGGCTCCTGAAAGTTCTTCCGCCAGCGCTTCACCCAGTTCGAGCATTTCTTCGGAAAGCGAACGGCCTTCGCTGCAAAAGTGCATGGTGAGAGCTCCCAGCAAGCGTCCTTGATTGAGGAGTGGGAAGGCAATCAGCGATTTGCTGCCGGTGTCGGCGCGAAAGCGGTCGAGTTCCGGAGGACCGGAGGGGGAGCTGTTGTCGGGCTGGATGTCCATCAGCGGTACCGGCCTGCCTTCAGACAGCAAACGATGCCACTCGGAATTGGTGCGCAAGGCGTAAGTCTTCTTATCCGACACAGGCTTCAACGGCTCTTTGCTGAACTGGGCCGCGATTCGAACCTCATGTCGAACATCATCTAGTAACAAAGCCACGCAGCGATCCAGACCGAAATGCCAGCCGATGGCATCGACGGCATTCTGGAGCATTTCATCCGGCTCCATGCTGCGGCGAATCGATCGCCCTATCTGCTGAAAGAGCTTGAAATTGGAAGTGGTGGCGGTTGACTTCATGTGACTAAATAGCAACAAAAAGGGATTTGGGTTTTCCCCAGAGATACTCCTCGGGTTTACCCCTTATGTTCAAGGATATACATTTTTTTCCTACGTGCGTCTCTGGGTAGCCCAGCAGTTGATCGGGCAAACCCGAGCGCCAAGTGAGCTCGGCCGACGTCTTGAAAATCAGCAGGACCCCGCCAGGAGAGATTTAATCTAAATCCTTCTTGGCATGGGTGCCCGCAGGTAGGGCAAGCACCGATAAAAACGGGTTTTTCGGTATTTGTGCTTGCCAAGATAATGGGTTAAAATTAATCTACTACTGCTCAGTTTTTGGAGACCAATGCTTCCTAGCACTACATTGAGGAATCTTCGGCGGCAATTCGGTAAACGGCTCGTAGAGCAGGCGCTGAAATCGCCAACCCTTGTCCAGGATATCGCGCGCATTCGCAAAGAAGGCGTCAAAATCCGCCTGGTTGATGGACCGTGTCGTGCCTATTACGACCGCAAAAAGCGGACTATCTACATAGGTCGTTGGTGCCCGCGCAACTATAAGCTGATCAGTATTGCCCATGAGTTTGTCCATGCTCTGGTCAGACCGACCATCGACCCTGTACCCGGCGAAACGGGGCGGCAGGAGTTCGTCGAGCGTTGCCTGGAAGAAGAGACCGAAGCCATCGTCCACGAGATCAGCATTGTCAAAGAGCTAATCAAGGCTGGCGTCATGGTCGATCCCAAAGAACTCGAATGGCTCAATCGTTACAAGCGCGGCGGCCGCAAGGCAATTCGTAAAGCATTGGAGAAAACCATAACCTCGACAACAGGCGAAGGTTACCCCGAGTATTACGGTAGCTGGTACGACGAGATGATTCCGCCAGCCAAGCGCCTGCCGTAGAAATAAGTAGATGAGTCTGTCTACTCCTGATAAGCCAGGCAGTAGGGCTCTTCTTCATGATCGACTGGGAATGGCTCTGCGATCAAAGAGCAGGCGTATGGAATCATCATGCGCACTTGCTCAGCAATTGCTTTCGCGTTGGGAATTTTGGCGTGGAAGTGAATGGTTTGAAAGTCGATTCGCACTGTCGTTCCGTCTGCAGACTGCACGCTGCCGTGCCGAATCAAGTTGGACGCCTGACGGAGAATCTCGTTGGGATTTTTGATAATCGCGCGGCTGTGTGTGTGTGGCAGAAGATGACCATTGCTGTCATAAGTGCGATCAATCCAGGCTTCGCCGGCGACCCGAATGCCGGCTCGTTCACCTGCATTCAGAAGATTTGGTCCCGCCGGACCAATCAAAATCAACCACTTATCGAACTCGGCAATTGCCCGCGCGACAGTCAAAGCAGCGCGCGCATCGCCAGCGAGTTGTCGATAGAGAAACCCATGCGGACGTACTTGCGAAATGTCGAAACCAAGTGTTCGGGCCAGTCCATGCAGCGCGCCCAGCTGAAAGAGCACCGAAGCGCGCAGTTCGCTGGGTGACATATGGATCTCTCGGCGACCGTATCCTTGCAGATCGGGATAGCCGATATGAGCTCCGAGTGCCAATCCGTAATAGCGCGTTTCTTCAAGCGCCGTCTCCATCAGCACTGGGTCGCCGGAGTGGGCGCCGCAGGCGATGTTTGCCGACGTCACGTACGGCAGAATATCAGCTTCGCCTTCAATCCGGTAGGGACCGAATCCCTCTCCCAGATTGGTATTTAGATCGATACCTGCCTGTATGACCTTCGCCGAGGGCGGCTGAATGGTGGTGTTACTGGTTGACTCACGCGAAGAGCGCTGTCTGTGTTGCCTGCGGCGCATTGGACACCTTTGATTTACGAGGGCGATCGGCAATTCTAGCAGGGCTGGGCGCCCACCGAGTGGAACATATCAATAAATCAGGGCAAAATTCAGTAATTCCCCTGTCCTTATCGGCGTTTAAGGAATTACAATGATGGAAGCTGAGGAAGTTCTTCGTGACTAAAGGCACAGTCGCCAGATTACTAGCCATCTTGATGTCGGCAGGTGTTTGCTGTAGCAGCGCTTATGCAAAATCGCCGGCAGAAGACATTCTCGAACTGAAGAAAATGGCGATGGATTCGTACGTCCGCGGGGACTGTGTCGAGTCGATCAAGTATTACGAGCAGGCGACCTCAATAGCGGAGAAAGCCTACGGACCTAACTCAGCGTACCTGGCTGAGCTCTACTACGATATGGGCATCGTCGCCTACAAAGACTCCAAATTCAACAAAGCGCAGGAGTTTTTGGAGAATTCGGTCAAGATCAATCCCAATCAGGTCGTGGCAAGAGTAAAACTAGCTGAGTTACTCAATCTGGAGGGCAAAACGGACGACGCTCGCCGTCATGTGAAAGCCGTTCTCGAGAAACACAATGATTGTTTGCAAGCCAGGAAGGTTCTGGCTCAAACTTATCAGGCCGACGGCTTCAACGCCCGTGCCACCATGGAGTTCGGTCGGATCGGGCAGATACTGAACGGCGCTAAGAAAGTTCAGGAAACTGAGGAAGCGGTGGCTGCTTTGCCGCTTATGCCTGCCGCACCACTGGTGGTGCCAACCGCAAAGCCGGTGGAGAAACCAGCTGCTAAAGCCAAGCCGGAGAAGAAACCGGCAGAGAAGAAACCAGCGGCCAAGCCGGCCCCGGTTGTTGCCAAGCCGGCACCACAGCCTCCTAAGCCGCAGCCCAAACCGCAACCCAAGCAACCGGTGGTGGCCAAGGCTAAGCCTGTCAACAAAAATACCAAGCCGGCGGTCGAGACAGCCAATGCTGAATTCGGCAGCGAACAAACCGGTTTGCGCTTGCGATCCAAGGCCATTTTGTTGACGCCGATCAACAAGAAAGGCGGCAAGCCGGGCAAGCCTGTAGAAGCGTCCGAAACCGAAGTGAAGCCGGCCGCTAAGCCTCCGGAAAAAACTGCTACCGCTAAACCGCCTGAGAAGGCCGCCGAGAAACCAGCTGCCAAACCTGCCGAGAAGCCGGCTGAGAAACCAGTTGCTGCCGAGGCGGCCCCTGAGGAGAAACCGAAACCGGCGAAGAAATCGCAGCCAGCTATGGACCCCAACTTCACGGCAGCCAATGTCGACAATGGCGGCGGTGACGCCGGTGAAGAAGAAAAGCCGGCTCCCAAGAAAGAGAAGCCGAAACAAGCTGCTCCACCGGTTCAGAAAGCCGCCGCTCCGATTGTTGTTAAACAAGCAAGGCCGAGAAATGGTCTGGTGCCTCCGCCACCACCAGTAATACCAACGATGGGCATTCCCATGATGGCCGCGCCGCCCCCCATGCAAATGGCGCCGCCCCCTGCAAAGCCGAAGAAGAAAGAGAAACCCAAGGAAGAGGCCCCTGCGTCCTCAGCCTCGCCGGGACAAGATGACGACTTCCTGCGCGACATGCAGGAGTGGGCCGGCAAGAAGAAGAGCAAGTAGGTCTTCTCGTGCGGCAATCTATTCTTGCGGCGTAGATTGCCCCGCCATTTTGGCACGGGCACGCATCTCGATAATTTTCTGACCCTTGGCGCTGCCGAAGCCGACTGGAGATCCGCCTCCAGGCAGCATGCCACCATCCGGACCGCCGGGCATACCACCCGGCGCGGGCATGCCTCCTGGTCCACCCGGCATCCCTCCGGGACCGCCGGCAGTTTCTCGCCGTCCCGGCATGATCATCGGCAGCTTGGCCTTCTGCTCCGGAGTGAGCACACCGCGAATGGCCAGCATGTCTTTGACATTCAGTTCATCCATCTTGTCCTGCAACTCGCGCATGTCTCGGCGAGCCGCGAGAATCTGCGCGTCTGTGGCGTCCGGGCTGAAGAGCAGGTCGCGCAGCTTGATCTGTTTCAAAGCCAGGCGTTTGCGAATTTCCTTGGCCTGTCCGCGTGCCTGTTCGTGCAACGATTGGATGCGAGACTTTTGCTGTTCGGTCAGGTTAAGCGGCGTCAAATCTAAACGATGGCCGCCGGCGTGAAATCGACCGTTGCCTTTGCCCATGCCGGCACCAAATCCGCCCCCGCCCATACCTCCAGGTCCCATGCCGCCACCAAATCCGCCACCACCTCCGCGGCGCATGCCCCCCGGCATGCCGGGTCGCCCACTCTGGAAACCGCCGCCACCACCGGGAAGCATATCTGGTTCGCTACCCTGGCCGGGGTTTCCTTCTCCAGGTCCGCCCTGCATCCACCGACGTTTGCGTCGCCACTGCTGCCGGGCGTTCTGCCCATCGGGACCACCGGGAAAGGCACCTGGTCTGCCGTTCATCCCCGGCTCGGGATTGTCGCCGCCGGACGGTGGCGTAAAGGGCGGCGGACCGTCATTGTTTTGCGCGACCAGTGTCAAGTTGGAACCCGGCGCGGCCGACACCGCTTGTTCGAGCGGCAGAGCACTCGCCACCATCAGCGCTACCACAAAAACAGCTGCGCTACATTTTGAGTTCATACAGACCATCCTCATCGGTCGCAATTCCGAGTGCATCACCGAGGCCGCCTTCTTCTATGACGGCTACTTCTACCATGTCTCTCCGGTCCGCGCCGTTTGCGGGCGACTGCGTCGCCACCTGTACTTGTTGCTGAACGGCTTGATTGACGGTATTGCTCTGGATCAGCTGTCGCCGGTTGTCCTGATTGTTCGCCATTTGAGTCGGTGGTTTGACGCTGCCATTATGCGCGGTGCCATGCGTCGTCGTTTCGTGCGTGGTCTGAACTGCGACCTGAGTATGCTGAGCCGCTTGCTTCGGCGATTGATTCTGATTTGCGACCGCCTGAGGTGCAATCTGCGTTTCGTTCTCGTGAGTAAAAGTGCTCTCTGTCTGCGGCTTGGAAGGCTTGTCTGCTACGACCGGCTTCATCGATCCGCTGTTGTACGTGGCAACCGCCAGCAAAGCAACTGCCGCCGCCGCCACACCCACTGCTGCCCAGACGCGGGGCTTGAATGCCACCACTTTGCCTCTGGCGGGCAGCGGCATGTCGGTGATGTCTCGCTTCATTTCCACTTTCGGCATAGACTTCAGCGAGCCAACCAGAGACTCGATGTTAGCCAGTTTAGTTGAGCATTCGCTGCAACCGGACAGGTGTCTTTCGACATCCGCCTTCTCAGTCGTGCTCAACTCCTGGTCGAAATAAGCATCGAGCAGTGGAATTATTTCTTTGCAGGATTGTTCCGGCATAGACGGCGTAACCATGATGAATCACCTGGGAGCGGGGGAGACATTTTGAGATGAGAAATAAGGCTCGAGCAGTTCACGCAGTTTCTGGCGTCCGTAATGCAGTCGCGACCGCACGGTACCAATATTGGTGCCGACAATCTCGGCGATTTCTTGATAAGAGAAACCCTCGATGTCGTGGAGAACGACTACGGTGCGCTGCGTCGCAGGCAACTGGCGAAGCGAGTTGGCGACCAGTTCGCCCTGTTCGCTGAGAACCAGCGAATCGGCAGGCGTCAGAGCCGGGTCGGCGATTTGGGTGACCGTATTCAAGGACTCACTCTCCTCTGCGTCGGAAGTAGAGCGGGGATCGAAGGAGAGGACGAACAAGGTTTTCTTGCGCTGTTTGGCGCGCAAGATGTCGAGACAGCTGTTGTGGGCAATCCGGAAGAGCCACGACGCAAAGGTGGACTCTCTTCGGAACTTGCCGAGGTTCTCGTGAACTTTAAGGTATGTCTCTTGAACAACTTCCTCAGCCTCATCCTGGTTGCCGAGTATTCGGTAGGCTGCATTGAATACGCGATTCTGGTAGCGCCGAAACAGGGCCTTGAAGTACGAAGGGTCCTTGCTCTTTTGGAATTGAACCAACAGGGCTTCGTCGGAAAGGTCCACGTTATCTCTCCAAAATCCCTTCGTTTCGTTCGTACTATTTACTAAACGCCGCTGGGGGGCAAAAAGTTCAAATTCTGGCGAAGATTTAATAAATCGCCATTCCTTATAATGTGCGACTGAGACTAATCAGGTCGACGCCCAGGTAAACCGGAGGTTCCTCTACAGTGCCCGTATGCAAAGATTTCAGCCGGCGAACGGCCGCCACGTTTCTTGCCCTGAGCGCTTCTTTGACGCTTTCGTTGCCCGCCAGCCTGGCTGAGACCGCCGAGAAGCCGGTCTTGCGCTCCAGCTCCGGGCGAGTGCTGGCCAAAATCGAAGACCTGCCGAACTTCCATGAAGTGCACCCCTTCCTTTACCGTAGCGGTGAGCCGACCGAGGCTGGATTGAAGACAGCCCACGATAAATACCACATCAACACGATTGTCGACCTGCGCGCCGCCAAGAAATGGACTGATGCGGAAAAAGCCTGGGCAAAACAGCTGGGAATTACATACATCAACCTGCCGATGAGCGCCGAGCCGCCCACGAAAAAGCAGGTGCAGACCATGATGAAGGCAATTCGTGAAGCCCGCGACAAAAACAAGGGCGCCGTGCTCGTGCATTGCGCGCACGGTTCCGACCGCACCGGCTGCATGATCGGTATCTGGCGCGTTACTGAAGACAACTACAGCTACGAAGAAGCGTACAAAGAAATGCGCAAATACTACTTCGGACAGAAATTCACCAAGCTGTCCGGCGCTGTCCGC
>JBGASG010000014.1:0-73046 GCA_044229845.1 Obscuribacteraceae bacterium (SeqCode)
TGCTCGCCATAACCCACCTGCGCATCGAGGTCGTCCATCCTCGCCAGTGCTGCCTTGTAGACAGGATCGGACAAGAAATTGACTTCGGGCGTCTTAGCCGCAGGTTTGACTGAATTGGCCGAATCGTCAACCGCCAACGTAGTCGGCGGAGGTTCTTCACCCATTGCAAGCTGCCTCACAGATGAATGAGCACTTTAGCTTTTTGCCCGATCCCGACAACATTAAATCGTTGTCGCGGCGGCGTCACTCTTGGCATGTGGGAACGTCGCGTTGAGTCTGCACCTAGATTAACGAACTCAAGAAAATCACAGCCGGCACGACCTGAATACCGTTTACTACTAAATTTGCCTATAGGCAAATTTACTCGCGAGTATTTTCGCCTACAGGGCAATTTACTCGCAGCCACCATGCAACATTAAATCGTGATCGACACCGGTAGCTCTCAGCACGCAAGCGCCCGTAGTAGAGGTTTTCACGAGATGGAACCAGCTGTCATACCAAGGGGCGGTGTGGCTAATCCTCTTCCGATGACCTTATGATCTACGGCTATGATCGAAATTGTACTGACTCCCGCCGGAACGCTGGTATTCGAAGAGGCAGCAGATGCCTCTTCGGCGCCGTGGACAAAACGCATAGTTGAAAAATTCGCTGCCGATCACGCAGCTGGTCTGTTCGGGCTCGCCGCTACTAAGCCCGATGGCTACGTTGGTCCCTCAGTGATGTTTTGGCAGGAATTTGCCACCACATTCATGACTGAATTCTGCCGCAACCCGGAAGTGATAAACGGCGGTGTAACTGCGGCTACCGAACCTCCACCGGAAGCGCAACTCGAAGCCATACGAGTCAGCGCTCCCCCCATGCGTGGCGCTGAATATTTGTCGGCAGACGTGCTGCGCAATCTGTGGAATGACCTTGATTCCCCGAGAACGCACGCGACGAGCAATTTCCATTCGCGTTCCTCGCGACCTATGCGCCACGAGTTTCCACCGGCGGACGCGTACAGTACCAACCGCTCAGTAAGGCGCTCCAGGAGCACGCCGGCGAGCGCAACAAAAAAGCGCTGATCAACTTGCTATCACCAGTTCATGTCGCGTCGGAGAAGAGCCGGTTCGTCAAACAGTTGCTGGAGTCCAACGATGTGTTCCATCCACTGCGCTGGACACCAGAGGAAGCATATCTTTTCTTGAAGGATGTGCCGATGCTGGAGGAGAGCGGGCTTCTGGTGCGCATGCCGGATTGGTGGCGCAAACGGCAGCGCCCTCAAGTTAAGGTCACCATCGGCAACAAAAAACAGGAGCATCTCAGCCTCGAAACCATGCTCGATTTCCAAGCCGAAGTAGCGCTCGGCGACACAAAGCTGTCCTCCGAGGAACTGAAACAGCTCATGAATTCCGGCGACGGTCTCGTTTATCTAAAAGGTCAGTGGGTCGAGGTAGACAGAGAGCGCCTCTCTCAGGCTCTGCAACAGTGGGACAAGATTCAAGGCGAAGCCGCATCAGGGGGAATTTCATTCGTCGAGGGAATGAGGCTGCTTGCGGGAGCGCCTGCAAACCTGGGCGCAGGCGAATCCTCTTTGACGGAGAGACAAGGCGATCAGTGGTCGGTCGTTGATCCGGGTTCATGGCTGGCCGATGTGCTGGCTCGACTGCGCAATCCCCAGCAATTCGCCGATCTCGGCACCACGACAATCAGCCGCGACTTCCGCGGCACGCTCCGCCCTTACCAATACGCAGGTCACCGGTGGCTGCAATTCGTTTCCTCCCTGGGGCTTGGCGCGTGCCTCGCCGATGACATGGGTCTGGGTAAGACAATTCAGATCATCTCAGTGCTCTTGTCGATGAAGGAAGAAACAGTCGGACAAACATCGGCAAAACGCCCTTCGCTGCTTGTTCTTCCCGCCTCGCTTTTAGCAAACTGGAAATCGGAAATTGAGCGGTTTGCGCCTTCGCTTTCCACCTGTTTCTTGCATCCCTCGCAAATTTCGTCGGCGGAAATGGCTACCATCGCCAGCGATCCGCAAGCCCGCCTTTCCGAACACGATCTGGTTGCCACCACATACGGTATGCTTTTGCGCCAGCAGTGGCTGAACAATCTCAACTGGCGTCTTGTCATCCTGGATGAAGCGCAGGCCATCAAAAATCCGGCAGCAAATCAGACGCGCGCTGTGAAGAAACTGAAATCCGAGGCGCGCATCGCGCTTACTGGAACGCCCATCGAGAACCGGCTCGGGGACTTATGGTCGCTGTTCGATTTTCTCTCACCTGGGTTGCTTGGCTCGACCGACAAATTCAAGCGGTTCATTCAGAAGCTCAACGAACAAGAACATCCTAACTATGCGCCATTGCGCAATCTGGTGTCGCCATACATTTTGCGTCGATTGAAAACCGACAAGAGCATCATTACAGACCTGCCCGACAAGACTGAACTCAAGACGTTCTGCGGAATGGCGCCCGCACAGGCGGCACTATATTCGAAGACAGTCGACGAATTGAAAGACTCGCTCAATCAGGTCGAAGGCATACAGCGTCGCGGACTGGTTTTGTCGTATCTTCTCAAGTTCAAGCAAGTGTGCAATCATCCCAGCCAACTCCTCGGCGACGGCGTCTACGAACCGGAGATGAGCGGCAAGTTTCAACGACTGCGCGCCATCTGCGAAGAGATTGCTTCGCGCCAGGAGAAAGTTCTGGTCTTCACGCAATTTCGCGAAATGACCGAGCCGCTGGCGGCGTTTCTCGCCCAGATATTCGCGCATCCCGGGCTGGTGCTGCACGGCGGCACGGCTGTCGGAAAGCGCAAGGGCATCGTAGACACGTTTCAGGCAGCGGACGGGCCGCCATTCGTGGTGCTCAGCCTCAAGGCTGGCGGCACGGGGCTGAATCTCACCAACGCATCGCATGTGGTGCACTTTGATCGCTGGTGGAACCCGGCTGTTGAGAACCAGGCGACTGACCGCGCGTATCGCATCGGGCAGCATCGCAACGTTCTGGTGCACAAGTTCATTTGCCAGGGCACCGTGGAAGAAAAAATCGACGCGCTGATCTCTGATAAAGTGGAGCTGGCTGAGGGTATCTTAACCGGCGGCGGAGCGGAGACTATGCTCACCGAGATGAGCGATAGAGAATTGATCGCTCTGGTCAGCCTGGACCTCGACCGGGTCACATTAGATTAGATAAGGCAAGGAGGAACCACGCGCAAAATGCCGAGAGGCGGTAGATGGGGATGGAAATTTGCACCATACGTGACCATTGAGGAACGTCGGGCGATAGCAGACGACATCGTTCGCCGGCGGCGGGTAGCCGGGCACGATGTCCAGCCGGTTGAAATAGAGCGGGGACGCAAGATCGCACGCACTTTCTGGGGTGAAGCATGGTGCCAACATCTCGAGTCGTTCAGCGATTTCGCCAGTCGCTTGCCGCGCGGTCGCTCATACGTTCGCAATGGCGCGGTGTGCCATCTGGAGATCAGCAAAGGTAAGGTGAAGGCGCTCGTCAGCGGCAGCGAGTTATACGAAGTCAAAGTTCAAATTCAGAAACTGCCAGACTCAAAATGGCAAGCGGTCAAGAAACAGTGTGCCGGTGAAATCGGCTCGCTTCTTGAGCTTTTGCAAGGGAAGTTTTCAGAAAGGGTAATGTCTACCGTCACCGATCGGCGCCAGGGGCTGTTCCCCTTGCCCACCGAGATCCGCATGGATTGCAACTGTCCCGACATTGCCACCATGTGCAAGCACATCGCCGCTGTACTGTACGGCGTGGGCGCGCGACTGGACACCGCACCGGAACTGCTTTTCCTGATGCGCGACCTGGACCACGAAGAACTGATTGAGACAGATGCCACCACCATCATCGGCGCCGGACATGGCGATGCGTCGCGCCGCATCGCGGAGAGTGAACTTGCCGACATTTTCGGAATTGATGTAATCGAAGCCGTGTCGGCGGGAGAGGGTCCCGTTCCGAAGTTGACCGCGCCGCAGAAGCCTTCTACGAAACAGACTTCTGCAAAGAAGGCGGCAGCCACGAAGAAGGCGGCAGCCACGAAGAAGGGGACAGCCACGAAGAGGTCCGAACACGAGTGGATCGCCGGGGCCAGCATTCGTGAAAAACGGCGTTCTTTCGGCATGACGGAGAGCGAGTTCGCCCAATTGGTCGGTGTTACGCCTGCCACCATCAAGAAGTGGGAAGCCAGGCGCGGTCGGCTCAGACTTACGCCGCGCAGCTACGCCGCCGCCTCTGCAGTCTTCCTTCTTTCAGAGAAGCAAGCCTGGAAGAAACTGCAGTGAGATAACACCTATTCGGGATACGATTCCAGTAGCTGTAAGAACTCCCGCGCGGTAACGATTTTCGTGCCTTGGAACGAACTCTTTCTTTTCGGCCGTCGACTCTTGGTGCGTTCGATGCTCCCGATTCGCTAATGCTGAATCCGCACATTTTCGAGTTCGGCGTGCGCAGTTTTCGCATCTTCGGCGTCGTTTTAATGTCTAACTGCGCATCCAGATGCGGAAAATGTGCGGATTCAGCAACAGCGCGTCGTCCGACGATGTCCCTAGCGTGTTGCGACCGGCCTGCTAACTATCGCGCCACCTTCGACCGATACATCAATGGGCGTATTTTCTCGCACACCAATGCTTGCCGCTAAGGACTGCGGAATGCGAATCCCTAGACCTGTTTTCCCATTTCTTAACCCTGGATCGCATCTTCGCCTCCGCTCATATTAGTGTACACAACGGCAAAATTGCAATCGCGATGCCACGCAAGACGGGGCAATCAAACGGCGGCGACGGGAAGTTCCTGCAGGAGCGCATTGATGCGGCGTGTATATCCGACGCCGCAGACATCCAGAGAGTGATGCTCGCGCATGAATCGGGCGGCGGCATTGCCGATGCGGCGGCGCAACTCATCGTTGGCGACGATGGTGCGCATGTGGGAGGCGGCGTGCTCGACGTCGGGTTCCGCCCACATCTGTCCTTCTTCGAAAAACATGTATTCGCCTTCGCGGACCGGCACCAGCTCGCAGTCCACTAGCAGTGAATTGTCCTGGCGAGTGAAATCCAAATTGCCCGAATAGTTCGTGACGATCACGGGCTTGCCCATCACCATCATCTCGGCTGGTCCCAGTCCAAAGCCTTCGCACCGGTGCAGCGACACGTACGCGTCGCACAGACTTTCCAGCGCCGTCACTTCATCGCGCGTCCAGTCTTTGATCAACAGCTTGATGCGATCGTCGCCGGCGATAAAGTCATTGAGCCGCTCCAGTGCTGCCGGTGGCAAGTTCTTCGACTTGATCACCAGCCCGACATTTTTGTTGTCGGGTTTGAATGCACTCTTGAATGCGCGAATGGTGGCATAAGGATTTTTGCGCGCGGGATAAGAGTAGCCATCGAAATGGAAGAGGAAAAGAAACTGATCTTTGGGCAGTCCGAAAAACTCCCGTCCCAGCGGCGGTGCCTTCGGAACCTGCACTGCCAACGGCATGTGGAACACCGGCTTGTTGGTGGCACGTCGGTAAGCATCGGCGATAAATGTAGTCGGTGCCCAGAATTCGTCGTAATGATCGAAAAATGGGTTCCAGGCGCTGGGGATTTTTTCGAATTCCCAGTAGCCGTATGAAATGTTGAACTTCTTGTCCAGCACTTGATTCCCGAGCGCCGTATGCGCGGCGTCGTAGTCGAAAATGTTGAAACACAAAAGGTTTATGGCGTTGGCAGTTCCGGCTCCATTCGTTTCGCTGAAGCGCCCCGCGTACTCCTGATTGATGTGCAGGTGCGGTCCGATCTTGGTGTTGATCAGAGCGAATTGCGATTGGGCACCGGCTGCATCCAGTGACGCCGCCACAATGCGAGCATGCTGCCCGACTCCGAATTCGCCCTGGAATGAACCGATTACAGAAAACGAGGTTGCCTTAGTCATTGCCCCATTTTACATGCAAGCTCCGCAGGTCCCTCCGAAAGCGCTGATGTTCTCATGTAGTTGAATTACCGGCGCAAGCACGACAGAATGACGTCGGAATTCAGAATCGGCGGATTAAGCGAGCATGTCCACAGCAGCAAACAAAGATACACAATCGCATATCAAGTTCGGCACCGATGGCTGGCGGGCGGTAATGGCCGACCAGTTTACCTTCGCCAATCTCGAACGTGTCAGTCAGGCGTATGCCAGCCATATTCTTAAAGATGGTGGTGCATCACATACTGTGAGCATCGGGTATGACAACCGCTTTCTATCCGAAGATTTCGCCACTCGCGTCGGGCAGGTACTGCTTGGCAATGGCATCGATGTGCAACTTTTCTCGCATGCCGTCCCGACACCGCTTTTGTCCTTCGCGGTCGTGAATGCAAAACATGCCGGCGGCATCATGATCACAGCTTCACACAATCCGCCGCAGTTCAACGGTTTCAAAATCAAAGCCAACTGGGGCGGCAGCGCTTTCGAGGAAGAAACTCGCGCCGTGGAATCTCTCTTGCCGGATCACTCAGCCGTAAAACTGGCTGGGCAAGCGGAAGTACGCCCAGTCGATTCGGCCGGCATCTGGAAGATATACAAAGACCACGTCCACAAGCTGCTCGACATCGAAGCCATCAAAAATTCCGATCTGAGCGTAATCGTCGACTCCATGCACGGCACAGGCTCCACCTGCATTGAGGAGTTTCTCCAGGGCGGCAAAGCCAAAGTGAAAGTGCAGACTATTCGCGCCCACAGAGACCCGCTTTTCGGCGGCGTGGCGCCGGAGCCTGTCGATCGCAATCTCGCTTTGACGAAACAAACAGTGCTGCAACAGAAAGCCACAGTGGCTGTGGTCACAGACGGCGATGCCGACCGCGTCGGCGCCGTCAGCGAGAAGGGCGAAACCATGACCATGTTGGAAGTGGTGCCGATTTTGCTCAAGCACTTGATGAAACGAGGCGGCAAAGGCAAAGTGGTCGCCACCGTCACGCAATCAGTGTTGCTGCGCCGCATGGCGGCTGCCAATAATCTGGAATATATCGAAACGCCGGTCGGCTTCAAGTACATCGCCAAAGAAATTCTTGACGGCGACGTTTTAATCGGCGCGGAAGAGTCAGGCGGGATTGGCGTTGCGGGACACATTCCCGAGCGCGACGGCATCTACAATTCGCTGCTTTTCTTAGAATCGCTGGCAGTCAGCGGCAAGAAACCAACCGAGTTGATCGCCGAAATTCACAAAGAATTTGGTTTCTTCGCGTATGGTCGCAACGATCTGCATGTCACACCGGAAGCTGGTCTTAGTTTCCTCGCCGAGCTGCAGCGCCGCGCTCCGGACAACATTGCCGGAAACAAAGTCGTGCAAATGATCACCATGGATGGTGTCAAATTCGCTCTCGCTGACGATTCCTGGCTGATGTTCCGCCAGTCCGGAACCGAGCCCGTCCTCCGCTGTTATGCCGAGGGAACCTCACAGGAAAAGGCTCAGCAATTGTTAAGTGAAGCTCTGGTGCTGTTGAAAAAGTTCCAGCCTGCGGGCGTTTAAGCGCTCTCGGTCCCACTGGTGAGCGCGTCTTAACTATATCTCGGGCCAAAATCGTACTTCTTGGATACAATACGGGCGTTCTCTACAGGTAAGCCAAAAATCATGACTAATGTTCTCATCACTGGCGTTACCGGCATGGCCGGCTCGCACCTCGCGGAATTTTGTCTGGCCAACGTGCCGAATGCGAAAGTCTACGGCGTCAAGCGCTGGCGTTCGCAAATGAACAACGTCGAGCACCTGGTCGACCAGGTCAACCTGATCGATTGCGAATTGACCGACGCTTTCGCGGTCAGCAACTTGATCGAAGCCACCAAACCCGATTTTATTTTTCACCTGGCGGCACAGAGCTTCGTTCCGGAATCGTGGAACAGCCCGGCAGCCACCATCGCCAACAACACTGCCATGCAGCTCAATATTTTTGAAGCCGTGCGCAGACAGGGACTGAAGCCGCGCATTCAAGTCGCGCTCAGCTCCGAAGAATACGGCAAAGTGCTCGAGCACGAGCTGCCGATCAGCGAAAACAACCCGCTGCGCCCGCTCAGCCCCTACGCGGTCAGCAAAGTCACGCAAGACATGCTCGCTTATCAATACAATCAATCGTACGGTCTGCACGTGGTGCGCACCCGTGGTTTCAACCACGAAGGTCCGCGTCGCGGCGACGTTTTCGTCACCTCCAACTTCGCCAAACAGATTGCGCAAATCGAACTGGGCATCAAGCCGCCGGTGCTGCATGTCGGCAACCTGCAAGCCAAGCGCGACTGGACCGATGTGCGCGATATGGTGCGCGGTTACTGGATGGCTCTGCAATCCTGCACACCCGGCGAAGATTATGTAATCTGCTCCGGCGTCACCCGCACGATTCAAGAAATGCTCGACCTGCTGCTCACCATGAGCAACGTCAAGATCGAAGTCAAAGTCGATCCGGCTCGCCTGCGTCCGAGTGATGTGGAAGTGCTCTGGGGCGATTGCAGCAAGTTCAAGAAAGCCACCGGCTGGGATACCACCATCTCGTTCGAAAAGATGATGGGTGATCTGTTGGATTACTGGCGCTTGGAACTGCGCAGACGCGCTCCGGGCGCTGTCGCCGGCGCGGAGCAAGTAATTCCGGTGCAAAAAACATCTTCGACATCAGCTAAGAACTGATCGGGGGTAAACGTGCCAGCGCGTGTTGTACAACCGCGAGCACTGATAACGGGAGCCGGCGGTTTCATCGGCTCCCATCTGGCCAGGCGACTGGCGGAATTGGGCTGGCAGACGACGCTCACCGCGCTCAGTCTCGGCGACGAACTGAAACGCGTCAGCAAGCTGTCTGCCAGCACACGGCTGGTCACCGGCGACCTGGGTAATTTGCTGCAGAGCGGCAAGTTCGACGAGGCTTACGAGTTCATTTTTCATTGCGCCGGCAGCAGCACAGTGCCGGAATCGGTGGATGCGCCGATGAAGGACCTGAGCAAGAACACGCTTCTGGCATTGCAATTGCTCGAACACTGCCGCAAGCGCGAAGACCGCCCGAAGGTGATTCTGCTCTCGTCGGCGGCCGTCTACGGCAACCCGGCGCGTGTGCCGATTAAGGAAGACGATCCGACGATTCCCGTATCGCCGTATGGTGTCAGCAAACTGGCCGCGGAAAACTATGCGCGCGTCTATCACGATCTGCACCAGATACCAGTGGTGGTGGCACGACCATTTTCAGTCTACGGACCCGGGCAGAAGAAACTTTTGATCTATGAGTTTCTCAATCAACTTCTGCAGAATGAGAAGGAAGTGCATCTGCGCGGCGATGGCTCGCAGATGCGGGACTTCGTCCATATCGATGATTTGATCGAGGCACTGCTTCTGGTGGCAACCCAGGGCGACTTCACTGCCGAGGCATACAACATCGCCTCCGGTGAATCGATCACAATCGCGCAGCTGGTTGACCTCTTGCTGGAAGTTACTCAGCAAAGCCGCCACGTAGTTTTCTCAGAAGCAGCCGGTCCCGGCGAACCGCAGCGCTGGTCGGTGGACATATCAAAACTGGAAGCTCTCGGTTTCAAGTGCAACGTCTCACTCAGAGATGGACTGGAGCGATTGAGTTCCGCATTTCTAGCCGCGTCAGAGAATGCTTATGTCTGATGTGATGGCTCCCTGACGAACAACATGTTGACGACCGTGATCATATTGCGGCAACACGGCAATTGTTGTGTAGCTAACACTTTCTCAAAAAACGCTAGGCAGAATCGGCAGTCCCGTGCATGATGGAGGTAACCTGCCGCAAACACTTCCCCAGGAGAGTCGTATTGATGTCGACTCCGAGATTTGACCACATCCTGGACCTTGCCGTTCAGAGTGAAGACGCGCTTAACTTCGCTGAGGCCGAGGCGCATTTGAATAGCGCAGTGACGGCAGCCATCAAAGGGACCAATAGCCATCAGTTGCTGGTAGCCTATTATAGATTCGGCGCCTACTTGCGCCGGCAGGGTCGTCACGAGGACGCTGATGCAATGGAAAAAATGGCTGAGGTTTGCGCAAAAAGTGTGAGCGGCTGATCTCGGCTCGGCTCGCTATTTGACTCGCCATCCTCGTCATGCACGTCTCCGCCTCGGCGGGCAGCGCATTCATTCAACCCGCCACCATATATGATGCGCCGCGGCGAACGGAAGCGCCGAGGCGCTTCTCTCGAAATGTATTCTGCACGACGTTCCAACAAGAACGATTGGAAAACAGGCACCGAAAAATAACGCAGACTGTGTAGTGTAGGTGTATGAGTCCGTCGAACCCTCCACACAGGTCTGCCTACCTTCACTTGCTCTGCAGATGACCATTCACTCTGCCTTGATTTTGTCTTTTGCCAGCACCGCCGAGGATCTACCAGAGAGCCCGCTGGAATTCCAGTTCGATTTGCATTACGCAGAGAGCCTGGAGGCGTGCTTCGTAATCGTTGCCGCCGAAGACGTCGACTTGATTTTGCTTGATGCCGACTCGTGTGGTGACAAGCTGTCGATTATCAGGCAGCTGCTTCAAATCAATGAATCGACAGCGCACATCCCCATTCTGCTTATGTCGTCTCACCCGGAGGAATTTCGGGACGCAATGACTCAGCACGCAGTAGATGGCGTCCTATCGAGCCTACTACCGAAGCCCGAGATGGCGGAGCGCCTACGGGAGCTGTGCGCCTTGATCGAACGCGAAAGTCCGTCGCAGACAGAACAGTAGCCAGCAAAAGGACTGCTTGTTGGACACCACATTCTGCGCATCTGTTTTGCTGAGCGGAAATTAAAGCGCACTTTATAAAGCAGGCTGGAAGGATTGTTTGCGATCAGGACAACCGGCTGGTAAAAGGAATAGGCTGGAATTGCTGTGAGCAGCAGAATGATAGATTGCAGATCAAAGCGTTGGAACCTCCGCCACATGCCGCGCCAAGCAACCAAGTTAGAAAGCGCGCTTCGATTCGCACCAGGCAGCGTAGCTCCGTCATCTTCGGAGGGCGGTCATGGCTGAAAGGAAGAATTTGCGCGTAGGGATAAGAGTGACCGGCGGTAAGCAGTGGATAGCCGGATTTCACTATTTGAAAAATCTGTTTATAGCACTTCGCAACGCAGGCGAAAACCTTGATTTGATCCTATACGCCGCACATGAAACCGATCCGACAGAATTACAAGTGTTTGCAGCGTACGCAAAGGAAATCATTGAGTACGCAGAGTACAAGGACGACGAAGTGCGGCAGTTCTTGCAGAAGCAAAGCCTCGATTGCGTCTTTGCCACAGCCGACTATGGTGAGAGCCTGGGACTGCCCCTGCTTTCCTGGCTGTTCGACTTCCAACACAAAGACATGCCCGAGTTATTTCCCAAACGCGATCTGGACATTCGCGAGAGCATGTTTCAGCGCGTCTTAGAGCGCGCCGACATCGTCATCCTCAGCAGTGATCATTCGCAGTCGGCTTGCAGAAAATACTATCCACAGCACGTCCACAAGACTCGAGTGATGCCGTTCGTTGCCCACGTCCCGGGCGAGATGTTGAAAGTAGATCCGGCTGCGGTAGCCCGAAAGTACCACCTGCCCGACAGATTTATCTTCCTCCCCAATCAGTTCTGGAAGCACAAAAATCATGATGTTGTAATCGAAGCCGTCAAAAACGCCGTCAAGCAAGAACCATCACTGGTAGTGGCGTTGAGCGGAACGCCTGAAGACACCCGCGATCGCTTTTATGGTCCTTACCTTCGCTCAAAGATTCAATATTACGGATTGCAGAGCCATATCAAAATCCTCGGATTGATACCAGAAGAGGATGTCTTTGCGTTGATGCGCTCGTCACTGTGCATTTTGCAGCCATCTTTGTATGAGGGTTGGAGCACCGTAGTGGAACAGGCAAAGGCCCTAGGAAAACCAATTTTACTCTCAGATTTGGCAGTCCATCGCGAACAGAATCCAGAAAAGGCAACCTATTTCGATGCTCTCGATCACCATCATCTTTCAAAATTGCTCGTTCAATTCATGCATGAAGGTTCCCCCGGGCCGCATCACGCTGCTGAGTCTGCGGCACTGAAAACGCTGCACGATCGCTCAGTGACTGTTGGACTCACATTTAGTCACCTGGTAACCGAGACCATTGAAAAATTTCACGAGCAGCTAGCTGACCGCACAGCTCAGTCTATCGATAAAATCAAATAAAGGCAGCACTTGAGAATTGTCACGCCTTCGATATTGCTAGATGCAAGCAGCATGCGCCGAGAGAGGATCGCAATACAGAAGTTTACCGGAGCTGCGGACGCGAAAACGGCCAGATGCCACTCTGTCGACTTCCTGTCCATCCGTCAATCGCAGCCATTTGCGTCCTTCCACGATAGAGCGTCCACCAGCTACAGTCACCTCTAAAAGCTCAACGTACAGATTCACCATCGAAAGCGTTTCATCACCGTCTAGTACTTCAAAGGACAGCCTATGTTGAACTTGCGTCTTCATTACGTTCTTCCAAATTTCAAGGCAATAGTGAGTTCACCGTCTTCATCTTCAAATCCAGGACATCAAACACCTGCATTTCGGCAATCTCTTCAAAGCGCTTGTCTGGACCGGCAAATGTCAGTTCACCTTGAGCAGAACGTGCCTCTCTGAACTTTGCTTGGACAAACCGTGCGTTTTGAAGAAGTTGACCGGCAACTTTGTGCACATGGCTGTTACGAACGAAATAGGCATTATTTCCTGCATTGTTGCAACCGACAAATGTATAACCTTTCTCTTCAGCCAAATTCATCAAAGCCCCAAGCGAAGCTCCCCAATAGAGATTGGAGTGATGGAAGCTCGTCCTTTGAAAGTCAGGCATGTAAGGTATGGTTACTGCGCTTCCTTCGCCGAAAGTACTGTTGAATTCGCAAATTACGACAACTGGATCGACCGAATTTATTGCTCGCCATACCCAGTAGTCGTTGCCGTCAATATCTATGCTGAGCAGCCCAATTGGGCCGCTAAAACCGTTGTCTGTGAAAAGCTTGTTGATATTGTCGGCGTCGATGAAAGCGCAGACCGCAGTGAGATCGTGCCGCCAATAAAAGTCTTGCTTTCGTATCCACTCCAGGTTTTCTGGTGAACCATCGATAATCAGCCCGCTCCAGTTTCGATGCTGCATGAGGAATCTGGTATTGGATTCCATGTAGCACTCGACGCCGAATTCGATGAATTTTTCTTGTTCGATCTCCAAGGTCGAAACCAGATACTCAATTATTCCATCGTCACCGAATTGAGAAAACACCTTAAACTCGACATCTTGGAGCGAGTTTATGGCATGGGGGATCTGACCGCATTTCACTTTGCCTGACGCAAATGTGACATGATCCAGATGCTGGTGCAGTGCATCGATTCGCAAATGCAGTGGGCGAAAGTCAGGTTCTATAGGCGCCGGCAAATTCAGGACATCGACTTCCAGGCTAGTCAGTCGTTGATGCATGGAATCAATTTTGCGGTCGAGATTCTGCACGCCCTCAAGTAGCATGAGGACATGCGAGGGCGTGTGCAAGAGAATCTTCAACCAATGTCGTAGTTTCGTCAGCATCGAGCATATTTTACGAGCCCTGGTTTCCATGCGCACCCAGGACTAACTCGAGTTAATTTAATGGACTGTCGAATGTAAAGCGGATTTAGAGTCCCGAACGCGTCCCTGTGTAATAATTCGGCTATCTGACGGGATTTTGACATGCCGATTACAAATAGCAGCAGAACGATTGTCACAGGCGGCGCTGGATTTCTAGGAAAAGCAGTGATCGCCAGATTGAATGAGTCTGGTTTCACCAACATTTTTGTACCGCGCAGCAAGGACTTTGACCTCACTGAGCAGTCGCATGTGCGCAAGCTCTATAAGGAAAACAAACCAGACTTAGTGATTCACCTAGCCGCAGTCGTCGGCGGTATCGGCGCCAACCAACAAAACCCAGGGAAGTTTTTCTACGACAACTTGATGATGGGCGTGATGCTTATGGAAGAAGGCAGACGCGCCGGACTTGAGAAGTTCGTTGCAGTGGGAACGATTTGCTGCTATCCGAAATTCACTCCAGTGCCGTTCAAAGAAGACGATTTGTGGATTGGTTATCCGGAAGAGACCAATGCACCTTACGGACTGGCGAAAAAAATGTTGCTAGTGCAGTCGCAAGCTTATCGCGATCAGTACGGATACAACTCCATCTACCTTATGCCCGTGAATCTGTACGGTCCGGAAGACAATTTTGACGACAACTCGTCGCATGTAATTCCGGCCTTGATCAAGAAATGCGTGCAAGCCAAGGAGAGCGGATCGTCATATATAGAACTCTGGGGAGACGGCAGCCCCACAAGGGAGTTTCTCTACGTGACCGATGCTGCAGATGGTATCGTCACTGGTGCTCTAAAGTTCGATTCATCGCAACCCATAAATCTCGGTTCAGGGGAAGAAATCTCCATCAAGGACCTGGCTGAGCTAATTGCTCGTCAGGTTGGCTTTGAAGGAGAAGTGCGCTGGGACACGACCAAACCTAATGGTCAACCGCGACGCAGGCTGGACGTTTCACGCGCCAAGAGCGAGCTGGGCTGGGAAGCGAAAGTAAAACTTGCAGAAGGCATTCAAAAGACGATCGACTGGTACACAACTAATGAAGCAACGGCTGAGAACAGAGCTCCTGCTGTAGCGCGTTGAAACATGAACACCGCAAGTTTACCGAGAGTATCGATAGTGACACCATCCTACAACCAAGGATGGTGCATCGAACGCACAATTTTGAGCGTGCTCAAACAAGACTATCCAAACATCGAATACATCGTTATGGACTCGGCCTCAACCGACGAGACCGGGGCAATCCTAGAACGCTTCGCTGGACGAATTGACAAAATCTGTAGAGAGAAGGACAAGGGACAGTCGGATGCACTAAACCGTGGGTTCAAGATGGCGACTGGACAGATCTTAGCTTATTTGAACTCAGACGATTGTTATGCGTCGAAAACCGTCGTCAGCGACGCCGTCAATGCTTTGACCAGCGATACCAACATCGATGCGGTTTACGGACGTCGCTACTTCATCGACAAGGATGGCTTTTTTACTCGCTCTTATCCCCATCGTGGCTTCGATGCTGATCTCCTCAAAAAGTCTTGTTACCTTCCACAGGAATGCTGCTTCTGGACTCGCGAAATCTACGAGCGCGCCGGCGGATTTATTGATGAAAAATTGCGCTTCGCCATGGACTACGAACTATGGCTGCGTTTCTTAAAATATAACGGAAGATTCAAGTCATTAGACCAAGTTTATGGGCTATTTCGATGGCACGAGAATCAAAAGTCGCAAGACCTCTGGAAACAGGTGGCATTACCCGAGATCGCTGGTTTGCATCAAAAGTACTGCGATCAGGTCATGCAAGAACTGGATATGCAAGACGTCCATGAGCAATATGATTTCGGTGTAAGCTTCAACACTAACTCGCGCGCCTTTCAGCTCGCCGTACGCCTTTTGCGGCACAAGAACGAATTCGCCCATGGTTCGCTTGCCGACACGCCTTTGGATTATTGGGTCTATGCAACTGTATGAAATTCGTGAACCATGAGATAATTGCTTGACATGAAAGCTCTATTCAACAAAATCTATTGGACTATCTTCGGCCCGGTGTATAACCGACTCTCGAGGGACGTGTCGCTGCGCATGCAAGAACTGGCACGAGTGCAGGTCGAGTTTCAGGAGAAGTGGTCCGTCACCATCTCAGATGAGATAATCGCTCTCAGTATGAAGGCTGGCGACCCGGGCAATGCTTTAGAACGCTCGCAACGAAATTATTCCCTATATGAAATAATTGACATAGCGGGACGGCTGCAGAAGTCCGGAGATCTGGTGCAGCTGAGCGAACAGCTAAGTATTCCACTGGACGAACTAGCGGCACTCTACATGAAGTACGGTCACGTCAATCGGGCCGGTATCGCGCGCATTTTCGAACTCGAGCAACAAGTGAAAGAGCTGGGCCGCCTATCGACACCGGTATTGGCGGCTGTCGAACAGAGCGTCGGTCTGGTATCAAAACACCCCGGACACATGTACTCGCCTTTCTCGGCGAGCGGTTGTGGTGGTACGCACGGCGAATCGTCGCAGTCGCAAGCCATCGCAGGCGATTAGAATGCAATGCCAGGCGAGCTGCCACGTGTATCGATAGTCACCCCTTCATTCAATCAGGGGGAGTTTATTGAGCGCACAATCCTCAGCGTCTTGCGACAGGATTACCCAAACATTGAGTACATAGTTTTGGATTCCTTGTCCGCCGACGGCACTGCGGAAATTTTGGACCGCTACAAACACAGGATCTCCAAGATTATTCAGGAAAAAGATGCCGGGCAGTCGGACGCGTTGCACCGCGGATTTGCCATGTCGACCGGCACGATCATGGCTTATTTGAATGCCGACGATTGCTTCGCCAATGCCAGCATCGTCAGCCACGCAGTCGAGCAGATCACGCGAGCCAGTGCCGATGTCATCTATGGCCGCCGTTATCGGATTAGCTCGGAAGGGTATTTTCTGGACTGCTACCCCTACCGTCCTTTTGATGGCGAACTTCTTAGACAATTCAATCTAGTGCCACAAGAATGCACCTTCTGGACGAGAGACATTTACGAGCGAGCGGGCGCCTATGTGGATAAAGACCTGCATTTCGTAATGGACTACGATATGTGGCTGCGATTCTTACAACATGGAGCACGGTTCGAGTCGGTAGATAAGGTGTACGCGTATTTCCGTTGGCATGCGCAACAAAAGAGCCAGGTGATCTGGAGAGAAGTGTGCCTTCCCGAGGTGGAAAAAATACAACTCAGAGAAAGCGGTGATGCCACCAGCTGCGGTGAGATGGAAGTGTTGCATGAGTCGTTTTACTATGGTGCAGACGCAAAGACATTTCCTCACTCACACGCTATCGCTGAAGGGCTGTGGAAACAGCAATCACACTATGCGCGCCAAATGTTTGCCGACACTCCGCTGGATTGCTGGGTTTTCGCCAGCGGACTCGGGTAACAGCACGGCGATTCCCTTACCGCTGTGATTGTCGATTGTGGTAGACGCAAAGCATTCCCCTCGGACTGTTTACCGCTTTCAGCGCCTTCCATCGCGAGTCTTGGCGTACCTGCTCTGAGACATAGATAGCAGTGCATTCGCTGTACGAATTATCGAATTTCCCTCTGGCCTCTTCTGGGCGGGCGAACACAGCAATCAGATCTACCGTTCGGCAAACTTCTTCGTATGCGGCCTTTGCCACATCGCTGGCAGACTTGTTGGGATAAAGACCCTTCATGTGATACTCGTGTATGCTGAAGCAAGCAGACTCAGGGCAGTAGATGCCATATTTGTAGAATGCCTCGAGTTGCGGGTAAATTGTTTGCGTGTCAAACTCAAGAAACGATTTCGAGCCCGTCGAGGCGATCAATGAGGCCAACTCGACGTCAGTACTCTTCTGGAGTTGATGCTGACCGCCAGGATTATTGGTGATCCTGCGAAAGCGGTCGTATGAAAGAGCGGCGGAAGTAATGTTTAAGGCTAAGAGCGACAGACAAGTGCCTGCCACGAGCCAGCGACGAGAACCGTCTATCGGTCCAGGTACAAAAGCCATTATGGTCACAGCCGGCAGAAAATACGCAAGGGCGTGCTCGCCACCGGCAATGCGGCACACTAGACACGTCACGAGCACTAACGATAACGTAAACCACAGACAGACGAACGCGGGTCTCCAATTTTCTCTGCGTCGATCCCAATTCGCCAGATTGATCACCGAAAGAGTCAGTAAGACGGCCAGGACAGGCAGTCCAAACATTGCGAGAAGAGACACAGCAGTCCACTGCACGGATTCGATAACCGTATGGTTAAGTGCGCAGCCTGCTACTTTGTAATAAGCCCACGAAGTCGGAAATGAGCTTATTGCAAATGCCATGCCGGGCAGCGCTCCCAGTAATGTGCATCCACAGGACAACACTCGCGCTTTCAGAGAAAGCTCTTTACGAGATAGCACCACGGGCAGTGCCAGGCACGAGAATGCCGCAACGTGAATAGTCGACCACCATCGGCAGAGAACGGTGGCCGACAAAAAGCAGCCGAAAGCGAACACCCAGCGCTTTTGACCGGTCTCATGAAAAAACAAGAGCGAAACCGCGGCACAGCCAAGCGCGAAAGCGGCGGTCAGGTCAAGCCAGAACGCGGCAATTCCGTGCATGGGATCGTAGAGAAAGGGCATTGCAATGAAGGTAGTCATGGCAGTCAGCGCGAACAGCACCGAAGCGGTGCGGCGAGCGACCAGTGCCCCGAACAACACAAGGAGAGAAAACAAGAAAGGAATTTCTGTCCACAAATGTCCCGACTCTTCAATTAGCAATCGAGGAGCAAGCATAAGGTAGGGCAAGGTGCGCAGAGGGCAGCGATCATTAGATAAAAAATCGCTGCAGATAGTAGCCCAAGCGCCCTGCTGCAAGTACGCATGGTAGAGGGCAATATGCCACTTCAGATAAGCGGCGGCATCATAAAAATAGCCGTAATTCCGGACAAACAAGTTTTCCAGTCTGCAACATGACCAGACCAGCCACGCCGTAATAACAACGGCACACAGAAAAATGCTGCTTCCGCGAACAATTCCCAGCGGCGGACAATCGGAAACAAAATTGGCAGACCCACTCAGGCCCGAGCCGCAGTGCTCGTCAGCTGTCCATTGTCCATGTCTACGCAGCATCCCTCGCCTGCATTTTGAAGCGCTAAGCATATCCGCTAGAATAGCTAGATCTGACTGCTCGGGTCTTTAGGCGGTTGTAATGAGAGCGCGGCGCTTTGTCAGCCACCCTCATTACAACAGGCTAAGGACTCTCTAATGCGTTAAAGCTATTGTTTCTGCATGAATCAGGTTAGCGTTCTGACCGCTCAGAAGAGCCAAACACCCGACTCAGCTCGCGAGCGAGCGAGCCAGTCCAAGCAGGCGCCAAAATCGTCTAGGTGGGTTAAAGCCGAGCATTTTCTCTGCGTCTTGTTCGCCACCTCGATGACCGCTTGGTTGACCTACGCGTCGGTGCACATAGAGTCATTACATCTTGCCAACCATGGGTTCTTCTACGACCCGGCGACTTATCATTTTCAACATATCGACCTGTACCGTGCGTGCATTCGCGACGGAGCTTGGCCGACTCTTCTACATGAACTATCTACTAACTCGCGCTGCTTGCTGCGCACAGTACCCTACCTGTTGTTAGCGCCCTCTGCATTGAAGTCAGTTTTTGCCCATTTGTACACGGAGGTGCCTTTCCTCTGGTCGTTTCTCCTTTTGCTCACGTTCACCTCCTATTGGCGAACGAAATCTGCTCTGTTGGGCATTTTGCCGGCTACATGTTTTTCGTGCTTGCCCTGTCTCTACAATCCACAGTCCGGGCTGGGGGCTTTCTGGCTGGATTTGACGGCGTCACTGTCCATGGGTAGCGCAGTCTTGTGCTTGATTCGGTTTGCTGAAACCAAACACGCACGTTGGATGCTGCTCTTTGGAATATTCGCCTCAGCCACAGCGCTTAGCAGGTGGTCGGCCGCCTCATACTTGCTGCTATACGCACTCGCCGCCGTACCGATAGCCCTAATTCAACCGCAATTCCGCATTGGTAGTGTGATTAAGCCGCTCGCGCTGGCACTGCTGACTGCTCTACCTGGACTAGTTTTTACGTTCTACTGGTTCAAGGAGTGCACGAGTTACTATGCCCATTCCGGATATGCACTAAATTCACCAATCAGCGACTCGTTTGCTTGGGCGTTCCGGACTCTCCAGCTGCAATTGAGCCCAATCGCCTCTCTTATCCTGGTTGTCCTAACGATGCTCCATTTAGGGCTGGCGTTCAGAAACCGCACAAATCGCCGAGTTACGCTCATTTCTGTCTGGTTTCCAGCCGCTGTACTACTCTTTGTTTGTGTCGTTTGCAGAGCGGTCGATGCTTTTCATGCCCTGTTCTACATGGCACCAGCTTTAGTCGTTTCAGCATTTGCACCCATATCAAAGGAGCTGGCTGAACGCCATACCAAAGCACTGAAAATCTTTGCAGTCGCATTGATCGTCGGCTCAGTCGTCCTTATTAGTAATGCCTATGATGAACAGCGGCGTTTCGCATCTTCGGTAGACCCAGCCAGAACGATCCGCAAGAAGGCCGATGTCGCAATGGCAAAGTTCATTGCCCAAACCCAGGCTCCCACTTTCATTGAGTTCGACACACAAACGATAATGCCGCATCTAGAGGCGTTTTATGCGCACGGCGTTTACTGTCTGCATCCGCACTGGTTTAGTGTTCACCCATTCCACTTTACCGGTCTATATCCGAACAAGACGATCGACCAGATGGCGGCTCGCAACTACTCAGATGTGGACAGAGACGTGGCTCTGGTGGCAGTGTTTCATAACCCGAACGATGCCTTAGCTCCGGGCTTGTTCAACAATCCGTATAGCTCGCAGGTATCAGCGTATATTTCGGCTCGTGTGCCCAAAGAACACCAATGGCAGTTTTTAGGTTCGGTTGCTACACCCAATGGGTTGCTCGATGTTTACCACAATAGAGACTTTCGTGGGATAGGATTATGACCAGCACCACGATCTCACCGCAATCATCTCTGTCAGCGGAAAGCGAGCCCCGAGCAGCCGATCTTGTGACAAAGTCGCCTCTTGCCGGAACGGTTATGCTGGTGACTCTATCTGCAATGGCAACTATTTGGCTAACGTTCGCGGGAATCAAAATCGAAGGCGCATATCTGCACAACTATGGATTCTTTTTCGATCCGGCGGCATACTACCTGCACAACATCGAAGTGTATCGGCATTATGAGTCCCAGGGGATTCTGTCCACCCTAGCCCATCAGATCGCGCACAACCCTCGAGACCCAGCGCGAATCGTCCCTCATTTGTTATTTGCACCGCAGTCGTTGATTAGCCTGTGGGGGCACATGTGGACACAGATGCCACTGGTCTTCGCCTTTCTCAGTTTGCTTTCAACAACAACTTGGGCCCGTACGCGATCGCTACTTCTGAGTTGTGCGGCGATCGCAAGCTTTGCGTCTATGCCATTTTTGTACGATCCGATGCATGGAGTAGCGGCCTACTGGCTGGACTTTACGCCAGCGTGCGCACTGGGTTGCCTTGCCCTTTGTCTTGTCAGATTCTTGATGCGGCCTCATCTCGGGTGGATGTTCTTCTTCGGGATTTTTGCATCGCTAGCCGCGTTGAACAGATGGTCATCATCCTTCTACGTCATAGCCTTCGCCGCGTTGGCATTTCCACTTGCCTTAACCGCACAGAACCGCTCGCAATCAATCGTCAAATGCGTCCTCGTAGCATTCTTAGGAGCAGCACCAGGATTGCTGTTTCTGTTCGGCTTTTGGCAGGAAAACAGCTGGTACTACAAAACGTTCGGTTTCGCGTTCGGGGCTCCAATTTCCCAATCGGTGTTATGGACAAGCAAAGCGATCGTCAAAATGATTGGAGCGCCTTTGTTATGCACAATTCTAGCGATGTCACTTCTACATCTTAAGCGGCTTAAACAAGAGGCACGCGTAATCGCATTATGCTGGTGGCTTCCTATCTCGATACTGCTGTTTGTTTGCTGTGTTGTAAAAGCCGTAGACGGATATCATCCGCTCGTTTATTTTGGCCCAGCCCTTGCCGTTTCAGCATTCGGTGCACTTAGAACCCCATCAGAACTTACTGGGAAATGGCTAGGAGCAACCGTCGCCATCCTGGTGTTGTGCCTTGCTGTCGGAGTGCATTCGTATGAGGTTGCGCGAAAAATAGCCCATAACCCCTCGCCAGAAGAAACCTTGAAAAAGAAAGCTGACGCGGCTCTGGCCGGGCTCATTATCGAAACAAACTCTCGTTGCTTTACGGAGTTTGATACAGAATCAGTACGCCCGCAGATGGAAGTGTTCTTCTTTCATAAGCGTTTTTGCAACTGGGTCTCTTATTTCAGCATTCATGAGTCCTATCTAAAATTCATCTATGACAATGCGACGCCGCCACAAATGGCAGACCGCGCCTTCAAGCAACTTAAGAACAAAGTGGAACTGGTGGCAGTCTTTGCCAATGCGAGCGATGCTCTCAAGCCGGGCGTTTTCAATAACCAGTATAGTGCGGCTGTATCAAAAGGAGTGGCGGAACAAGTGGCAACAGACCCGGATTTCCACCTCACGGGGCACGTGCAGGCTCCCGCCGGATTGCTGGCAGTTTACAAAAACAACGCCTACAAGACTCTAGGCACCACATTGAACCCTAAATAGCTAGTGCGGACGCGGCATAGCCGGAGTTGTGGTCTACAAATTCGTCCCAGCAGCACGCAACTACATTACAACCGGTTAAATAACTCTCCGTCGCAACTCGCTATGCTTTGGTTGGGAAATCAGTATGTGAGGTACGTGTGCAGCGCCCCGGCATCACTTATTGGCCGCAGCTGGATGGACTCAGAGCGTTGGCATTTCTGCTGGTCATGTTTCATCATCACTGGGCTCCTGCAAAGCTTTTTCCCTGGGACTTCATGCAAAAGTCGCTGGTTAAACTGGCTGAGTGGGGATGGCTGGGCGTTGATTTGTTCTTCGTGCTCAGTGCCTTCCTAGTCACACACTTACTGTGCGCGGAACTATCCCATAAGAGAGATATCTCGCTATCAAAGTTTTACTTACGCCGAGCTCTGCGTATCTGGCCGCTGCTTTTCCTTGTCTTGACGATCGTTTGTTTTGTCTGCCCACTGTTCGCGCCGCACAAAGCATCACATTTGTACGGCCTATTTCTCACCAACATCGCACTGCCTTTGTACACTTTCTCCGGTAACTTTGCCCTGTCGGTGCACTTTGGAGACATGCAGAACTATGCCACGGCGTCCGGATTGGATTTCATGTTGTTCGTTACGCTGTTGTGTCCCTTTTGGTCGCTTTGTATAGAGGAACAGTTCTATCTTTTTTGGGGACTGGTGGTGAAAGCAGTAGGCAACATCCGAACACTTGCTTTTGTGACCGCGGCACTCATTGTAGTTGGTTTTTTTGGTCGCCTTTACTTGCTTATCAACCGCGGGGAAGCAGCCTTTACCTGGTACTACATGCATTCTCTTTGGCACCTGGATACCATCATGTTTGGTGCCATGCTGGCAGTAGTTTTAAATCGGCGTCCACAGATTTTCAACTGTCTGCGCGCTGGTTGGCTGCCAGCGTTCTTGACGGTCTTCGCTATTTCGACTTTTCTAGGTATCGTAAATTTCGCACCGGGCATTGACACTGGCAGTTACTGGTTGGCACCGGTGATGACGACCGTTTCTCTGACCGGGGCGCTAATGGTGGCATTGGTATTGCACTGGTCACCCCTCTCAAAGCTCATGTCTTCGAAATGGCTCACCGAAATAGGAAAGTTGACCTTCGGTATGTACGTCTTCCACTATGCGATTATTTGGTACGCGCGTACCTATTTGAACCTGACAGTGACTGGTCTTAACGGAATTTGGAGCCTGATCGTATCGTTTGCACTCATCTACGGCGCAGCACGTCTTTCTTGGGAAGTTGTTGAAAAGCCCATGCAAAACCTACGCCGCCGATTCGCTTCTGTAGAATACTCAGCGGAACAAGCTCAGAACGACCCAAGCGCATCAATTGTGCCAGCCGCACCAAGCAACCAGCTCGAACAATTGGCTCTGAGTACTGGAACAACAAAGTGACACCGCATGAGTACGGGTATCATAACGGCATTCCGAACTCGGCTATGGAATTGGCTAAAGGGTGCCGAATCTGCGGTGCCACCTGCTAGCGCAGACATTGCTATCAAAATTCGCGAGTTGGAAGCACGCTTGGATCAGGTTTCAGGCATTTCCTCTTGTAGGTGCGCAGCGACCAGGGACGTTGCGAATGACTGTGTCTTGGGCTCGGGCTCGGCGATCGCGCCCGAAGCAGCTATAGAAAATATTCGCAACGACAAAAAATATATCCGCATTGGCGAACACTCTTACATACGAGGTCGCCTTCTCACATACGGTCACGCTGGGGAAATTGACATCGGCGACTGGTGTTACATCGGAGCCCGCACCGAAATCTGGTCTATGTGCAAGGTGACAATCGGGAACCGAGTGTTAGTCTCACACGACGTCAATATCATAGATGGTTCGTCGCACTCTATGGATCCTCAAGAGCGTCACCAACATTTCAAAGCCATCTTGTTAAAGGGACATCCGTCGAATCCCTCGGAAGTCCCCGGGATTCAAGCAGCACCAATTGTTATCGAGGACGACGCTTGGATCAGCTTCGGGGTAACCATTCTAAAGGGTGTGACTATCGGAGCGCGTAGCATCATCGCTGCTGGCTCAATAGTAACAAAGGACGTACCATCGGACTGCTTATACAGATCCCGGGTGGAACCGGTAATCACGCCACTCAGCCAGAACAGATAGATCAGATCTGCGCCTTGGTTTTAGGGTGCTGAAGTTCTGTGTTTTGGTAAACAGACAAAAGACCGGTAGGACTCGTTACGCAACCGACAAATTTAAAACTCGGATCGGCAGCAACCTTCGCGGATACAGCCTGGGCAATGGCTGCACTCAAACGGCTGGGGAATGCACCGGGTTTAGTGGCATCCTCTGGCTTAGCGAAAACAGCGACCAACTGAACATGCTTTTTGGTTTTCTTGTAAATGCTCTCGATCATGGCTGCGCGGTCCTGTCCCGGATACATTCCCTCGAGGTAAGCATCGTATCGGCTAAAGATAGGGAACGCAGAACAGGACCGCCCGGTCTTAAAAAATGACTCCAGGTGCGGGTTGACAGTTTCGTCATTGAACTGCAAAAACGACTTGGCGCCAGAGCTTACGATCAGGTTTGCCAGACTTTCGTCGCACCGCTTGGCAAGGCGCGCTGCAGGTGGAGCCGCATTTGCAAATTTGCGGCTGACATCATATGCAGCGGCAATCAAGAATGTTGAGCAGATAAGCAAGAGTGCACTCAGAGCATTAACCACTTTCTGATTCCAATGCCGAAAATCAATTGGAATCATCGCAGCTACAATTAGTGCCGGACCAAAGTAGACCAGCGGGTGCGTTCCGCTTACCGCTCTTACCACGAGGCAAACAAACAATGCCAAAGACATCGGTAGCCACAAAGCTATGGACTGCAACTTCAGCTGTTCTTTGTTTTTTGTTTGAACAACATTGACCACCATCAGTGTCAGTAGCAGCGTCAAAACAGGAACTCCCATAATCCGGACAATCGCTTGCATGGTCCACTCGATAGACTGGCTAAGGGGTGCGCCAAAAGCAAAGCCGTAGGTTTGGTAGTACGTTCGGTTCAATTCATAGAAAGCGAGAACAAAGACAAGCCCCGGCAATGCCCCGGCAAACATGACAAAGAGCGCTTTCAGCAGTTTCTTACCATCCAGCCCAAATACGCTCAACAGCGTTAACGGCAAAGCAGCGGCGAGAAAAGAGAGTAGATAGAACGCCGATGAAAATCTCGCGAGAGCAGTTGCCGAGAAAAAAGCCCCGGTTCCTAGCAGCCAAATCCAATGTCGTTGCTGGCTGTAAGTTATTAAACAGAGTGCAGCGGAACCTAAGCAACATGCAGCAGTGAAGTCCAGCCAGTATGCCCCTAACCCCACTCCCGGATCGTATAGAAACGGTAATGCCGCAAACACTGTCATTGTGGAGAGCGAGAACAGCAAATTGCGCGTGCGCAAATAGGCGACTGAGGACAACAGCGCTAAGAACGCCCATAAGAATGGCGTCTGCGTCCACAGGTGTCCGTCCATACGGACCAGCAGGTCTGGTGCTACTAGCAAATAGGGCACTGTACGCAGTGGATGCCTGGCATTAAATTGCACTTCCTGCTGGATGGCAGCCCATGCACCGTTCGCTTTCGCATAATCGTGCAGATGGATGTTGTGGACATAGTATGCGGATGGATCGCAGAAAAATCCGTAGTTGCGCAGATACGTTGACTCAATACGCCACGGCGCGACTGTCAACCAAGTACTGATGATGGTGGCAACCACCAGAAGCAGGCTAATCACCAGCTTAGACACTGGCGCCGCTGATTCCGCATTTGTACACGATATTTGAGCCTGAGCTTTTGGCATGGCAGGCGCGAACAAGTGACTCATAGAACCTGTATCCACTCATTGCGGCTCGCGCAACGAAGTTTTCAAGGACTACAAAGGTAAGCTAGCGGGCTGCCCATGTCAAATTTTATTGATCTAAGTGAAATTGAATTTCTGCATGGCTTAGTTAGAGATCAACCACCAGCCCAATGAAAATGTCTTTACTCGGAACTGCCGTACCACCTCCGAACTCGGTGATATCATCATGCTTGTAAAGTGACGCGAATGCTGTTCGCCTCGTCCTGAACGCCCCCGCATTCGCGCGATTGGCGCCCTGAGTGATAATGACCACAACGACGAAAACTAAGCCGCCGCTGAGAGCTGACACTGCAATTGGTGCGAGCCCAGAAGCACTCAGAAACACAACTCTAGTACAAGAGCCCGTGTTGGGTTTCGCTTGGCTTGGACGATTGTTTGCACCCAAGGCTTTTCTAGTTAGTGCAGTACTCGGGTTTGTGATTTGTTGCGGACTCGGCTACTTAACTACTTTGAAAAATCAATATGGCGACATCCCTAGATTCGGCGTCTACGTCGGTCCACAGGCATCGCTTTTCCCAACCGCCAGCCAGCTTCTCGCGTACACCAAGGCGCATGCACGAGATGACCAAATTCTCGTCGTGGTGGGCGGTAGCTCTGTTATGAATGGCGTTGGACAGTCGAACGAGCAACTTTGGACGAAGAAACTTCAGCAACGCCTCGGCGACAAGTTTGCGGTTGTGAACTTAGCCATGAGGTCCTGCAGCACGTACGAAGTTGCTTGTTTTATCGCAGAAGCCATGCTCAAAGAGCACCGGAAAGTCATCTTTGTGACCGGTACTCAGGCAGCCTATGGCTGGAACGTCATTGGACGCCCGCCTTACGCGCACTATTATTGGGACGCCAAATTTCATGACTTATTGCTCGACTTTCCTGAACGCGACCAAGCGCTGAGAGATTCTGAGAAGGACCTGTCCAGCTTCGGCTGGACACCGGAAAGCCTCACCGAACTCAAATTAGGCGAATGGCTAAATTCCAAGCTATATCAGTACGAACTCTGGAACACAGTAGGCTACAGATATTTCTTCACCAGCTACTCGGCAGTGGCAGCGGGTGCGACAGAACTCAAAGGCGTTTATTGGCCGCGAAAAAAGCTGCCCAAAAACATGGAAGCAGAGGAGACGTTCCCACTTCCGAGCGAAGAATTTGCAAAAAATTTCTTCCCAACTGTACTCTCGAAGTTTGTTGTCTGGAATGAAAAATCCAAGCAGTGGGAGAAGAAGGTCGACACTTGGAACGCAGCTGAAGAAACGCTCCGCACCAATCTGGTGCGGCGGCTGCGCCCACACACGCTTTTGGTATTGAGCTATTACAGCCCATATTTCCGTCACAAGTACCTCACCAGACCACAACAACTCAGTGAACAAAAGGCCTACAGTTTGACCCAAGATCTTTTCAAAAAAGAAGGTGTTCGCTCTATTCGTTCTGGAGACGCCTACGATGCAGCAGATTTCCGAGATCCAATTCACCTGAGCCCAAGTGGCGGTCAGAAACTCGCGATTGATGTATCAAAAGAGGTCACGGAAATGGCAAAAGAGTTGGGGTATCTTAAATGAGCCAAATTCAGGCAGCCGATACGAATTCAACCAGTCGGATGAACCGCGTAAGACCTGTTTTCTTCGCCCTCCCATCCAGCCATCGTTTTACCGGAATCGCCCTGTCCATAGCCTTAGGACTGGCGGTAGGAATACTCTCGCATTACATTTTATACAGACTCTCCCTACCAGCAAAGCCTTTCATATACGCCGCTTTCTAAAAGAAGCCGCAAAACTGCACCATCCCACTTATGAATCATTTCTGAACTCATCTGCATCCGCATAAGAGCAGTAAGACGTAGCTCATGAAAACCCCGAGATTTGCGATTACTCTCAGGTCAGTGCGCACACTAGTCCTCCGAGGTAGCTGTGAAACTTTTAATTTTTATAGTCGCATACAATGCGGAGAAGACAATCACGTCAGTCCTTCGCCGCATTCCAGCCTCGCTGATGGAAGAACATGAGACAGAGGTATTGATCATCGACGATGCTTCGGCCGACAGCACGTTTGAGACAGCCAACCACTTCAAAGCCCAAGAAGAGGGCGAATTCCCCTTCAGGCTGACGGTGCTTGCAAATCCGGTCAATCAAGGATACGGCGGCAACCAAAAACTGGGCTTTCTGTACGCCATTCGCAACGGCTTCGATGCCGTTGCTCTCGTGCATGGAGACGGGCAATACGCTCCTGAGGCATTGCCTATGCTCGTGCGTCCGATCGCAGAAGGACACGCCGATGCTGTCTTTGGATCGCGAATGATGACGGCGCTAGGCGCATTGAGAGGTGGAATGCCGCTCTACAAGTACGTCGGAAACCGGATTCTCACTACATTCCAGAACGTAGTGCTCGGGCACCATCTCAGTGAATATCATTCAGGCTACCGAATCTACAGCACGTCCGCACTTAAAAGAATTCCCTTCGAATTGAATTCTAATGTTTTCCATTTCGACACCGAGATCATTATCCAGTTGATTTTCGCGAAGCTCAGAATCAAGGAGCTGTCCATCCCGACTTATTACGGTGATGAAATATGTCACGTGAATGGCTTGCGATATGCGTGGGAGGTTTTCATCGCCACCATGGTGGCACGCCTGCAATCCTATTGCCTACTTTACCGAGCGCGATTCGACGTACAGCCTACACAAGTTGAAAGCCATTATGAGGCAAAACTTGATTTCGACAGTCCCCACACCAGAGCCATACAGGCTGTGCCGTCTGGGGCGGTGGTCGCAGACCTGGGATGCGCTTCGGGGTATGTCAGTGCTCCGCTCAAGAAAAAGAACTGTACGGTTATCGGCATCGATCAGTTTGACGCGTCGCAAAGCGGGACTTTCGATCAATTCGTTCAGCATGATTTGAACGAAGACCATCTGCCAAGCGAGATTCAAAACGCAGATCACGTTCTAATGCTAGATATCATCGAGCATCTTCTGTCTCCCGAGAAGTTCTTGCGCAAGCTGTCTGCCGCAAGCAGTCCGGAAACGACCGTCATAATCTCCACTCCCAACATCGCGTTTATAGTCGTCAGATTGATGCTGTTGATTGGCCAGTTCAACTACGGAAAGAAAGGCATTCTGGACTTGACGCACACGCGGCTATTTACTTTCGCAAGTTTGAAAGCCGTCTTGGAAGGAAACGGCTTCAGAGTCTTGAGCATGGATGGGATTCCGGCACCGGTGCCGATGGTTGTGAAAAACGCTTCTCTTGCGGCGCTGCTGCTACGCGTCAACCAAGTGCTGATAGCCCTCGCGCCCGGCTTGTTCTCTTATCAAATTTTCGCGCTTGCTAAACCGATTCCATCTATCAGCTGGCTCCTGGACCAGACTAACGATTACTCCAGCCAGCGCGCAGCCCTAAGTCCCGAGACTCTCGAGAGTCTGCAAGCTCACGCAAGCAACAACCTGCAAGTACTGCAACCTACCGCTAAACAAGGCTAGTCGAAATGGCTGTCCTATCAGATCGCAAAGATGCTCCGAAATCCCAGCCGGCTGCTTCGCCCACGCTGGGCGCAAAGGGTACCAGTTTTCCTTCACTTGCCGGCTTAAGTTCAGCCTTCCGCAGCAAAACTCTCGCACGGCTGCTGACCAGCGACTGGTTTGCGCTGTTGATGCTGCTGGCGCTGCAACTCAGGCTGATGTGGGGCATTTGGGATTTCAAAGACATCTCGCTGGGAGATTCGCCATCGTATTTCCAGCTGGCTTCTGAGGGGCTCGAAAGCCATCGGGTTCACTTTGCCTGGTCACCACTTTACACCATAACTGGTGCGGTACTGCTTCACTTCCAGAACCATCCGCTGATGTTTACGACAGGTATGCGGTTGATACTGGTGGCACTCATCACCACCATGGTTTTCTCAATCATGCGCCGGTTGCTCCCACTGCCGGCGGCATGGTTGGCCTCCGCATGGTTCGCCAGCCTGCCCATATACTTCGACACTCTTTACGAAGTCCATCTGTTTGGCTGTTTGCCGACCCTGAGCGCCTGGCTCATTCTGCTCACCTTTCCGGGACGGTGGGGACGCGGAATCGCTTTGGCAACTTTTGCCCTCGGGGCATGTCTCATACGCAATGAGCTGTCGATTCCATGTGCTATCTTCGGGACGTGTGTACTTGTGTACGAACTCCTCCAGTACAGAGAGCTGAGACGCACAGACAAGCTATCGAACCGCTCCATCACCGGTTCGCGGCTACCAGGACTCTTGATACCGTATTTGGTACCGCTTTTGGTCAGCGCGACGATTGTGGGAATCGTCTATGAGCGCTCGACCGCACACTTCCCACTGCTGTCAAAGCATTTCAAAATCAAGCACACTCTTAACGTCTGCCAAATTTATGCTGCCAACTACCAGCAGCGTCATCCTGAGTGGACAAATGATCCCTGGACCGGCTATTCCGAACTCATGAAATCGACATTCGGGAAAGTACACGTGACCATGGGCGAGGCGATAGCGCGCAACCCGCGGGCAATGCTCGACTATTTTGCCTGGAACTCACACCTGATACCATCCGGACTGCAGGTTCTTCTGTTCAACGCTGCTTCCGGGAAGGACAACCCAGACTATGCTCAGGTCATCGTCGACGCTCCAAAAGCCATCACATTATCTTGTCTGGTCCTGGCAGCGTTGCTTTCAGGGGCGATCAAAATCTCGCAAGAATTGCCCGACGTAAAACAATGGCTCATAGATAGGCAGCGTTATTTTTGCGTGCTGGCCATGACTGCGAGCGCTTGTTGCTCGTTGTTTGTAATGCTGATGCAGCGTCCACGCCCGTCCTATATTCTTACTTTGGGAGTTTCAATCATTGCTCTGACAGCTTTCTGTTGCTGGCGCCTAGTTCGTAATCTCAAGTTACAACTGCCGGCCGCAATGCTTCCGACGGTGATGATTTGGATGGTAGTGTTCGCCCCGCCTTACTATGCGATGCTTAGCGCCAATCGCCGTGTCATGTTCGACTATTACACGTTTCTCGTCCCTTTCAAGCCATTATTCAAGCAGACTCAGGGCGCTATCGTGTTGCCTGACCACGGCATCGATATGGCTCTCTACGTGATAGGCGGCAAAGCCTGTGATCAATTCAAATATTGGCGCTCATTTTCTTCGCTGGGCGGTACGCCGAAAAGCGCCACCCAAATTTGCAACACTCTGGATAAAGAGTTCGCAAATTACGTGCTCTTCGCAGAAGACAACATCGATCAGCCGTCTGTCTCGGATTTCATGCGTAGAGCAAACTCCAAAGGCTGGAGAAATATCGGATTGCAGCGCACGCCGGGAAAGAGGTTTGCTCTCTTCCAGCGGATTGAGCCCGTCAACTTGTTTGTTTCTGCACCGGCAAAAAACACTCCCGTGAAAGCCGGTTCTGGCGCACCCAGAGATCCTGCGTCCAACCGGGCCGGGCAGCTATGAAGACAGCGCCAGAACCGACCGCCGCAAACTGCCAGACTGCAACTTTTCCTTCAGCGACCACGTCCGGTATTCAGCAAGAGAATTGGAAGTGGCAAAACTTCGCCAGTCCGGCGCTATTTGTTTGCCTGGGAGTGGCGCTGATCTGTATTGTGGGGCAAATCGGCTACCACGTCCAAACTCTGCACTTCGCCCACTATTCGTACATATATGATCCAGTTTCCTACATGTATATGAACGCAAAAACGTATTTGCGGCTTCAAGATCAGGGACTGATTAACACCATCGGTTACGAGTTGCAGAAAAGTTGCTACCCGTGGCGCACTATTCCATTGTTGCTCGTGGCACCAGGTCTTCTGGCAAAGCCACTTGGGCACATGGCCACAAGCCTGCCCCTAATGGGCTTCTTTGCCGCTCTGCTTGGCTGGACATCATATCGATTCGGCGGCAGCCGCTGGTACGCAGCCGCCGCAATGTTTGTCTTACTTGCTATTCCGGGTTTGTTCGATACCAAATTCGGGGTCGGACAAAATTGGCTGGACTTCGCGTCAGCCTGGACGGTGGGAGTGTGTTACCTGTGCGCACTCAATCATGAGCGAACCCTGAAAACGAGATGGCTTGTCTTGGCGGCAATAGCACTTACTCTGGGAGCGTGGTGCCGCTATGTCAGTTGCGTCTATGCTGTTTTAATTTGCGGACCGATGCTGGGATACAACTGGGTAACAGCGTGGCGCAGCCGAAGGCTAACTGCAAGCGCCACCGGCAAGCAAGTATTGACTCTTGTGCTGTCCACGGTCTTGCTCGCAGGTCCATTTGCAGTCAGCAGATTTGCCGGCATGTATGTCCGATACACAGAGGTAGGCTACGGACTCAACCAGACCGTTGAAGCAGCCTACATCGGGTTGAGCAGTGTCTTGCTGACAGCGCTTCTCACTGTGCCCTTTATCGCGTTCGTTGCCACCATCGCGCTGGCGATTCTTCTACTTACTCAGTTTCGCGTTACGGCTAGTTTGCTTGTAAATCGTGTGTGGCCAGTGGTGTCCGTGCCGCTTTTGCTTGTACTGGTGCTGCGAGCTCCCCAGAACGGCTATGTATTGTGGCATGAAATTCCTGTCCTAATCGCGGCAGTAGTTGTTCCTTTGGGAGCGGTCAAGCACAGCCCCATCGTGCCTCGCATTCTGGCAACAGCAGTACTGGTGGGGACATCAGTGCTCTCCTGGAACAACATTCACCATCACTTGGAGACAGCCGCACATCCATCACTGGACGTTGCTGAGCTGAAACTTTTAGATCGGCAATTGGCTGATGAGATAGTCAAGCTTCCTGCCAATTCAACCTGGTCTCCATTTTTTGCCGAGTACCACGTAATACCAAATATGGTGGCATTCTATTCCGACCATAGACTGGCAAGCATTCCAGAGCCGGGACTCTTTACCGAGCACAAAGCATTCTGGGTGCAAGATTATAAAACAGACAATCCAGCCGTCATCAGCGCGCGTGTTCTGCAAGGTCTCGAGGCAAACTGCGCAATGGCTGTCGTCTACGATTCGCCGGAATTTATCGACCGCGCCCAGCAATTAGCTATCTTAGACAACGCGATCAGCATCGAAGTTTCGCGCCAAGTACTCAAGCACCTCGCTGGCAATCACAATTGGCAAAAAACATCTACGATTAATACCAAACGATTCGGGACGTTGGCAATTTACACGCGGAAAGACGGCCGGTAAGTCAATTCACTAACCGCATCTCATAAGCCAGCCGTCTAATCGTGGTACCCTTGACTGCCCGGCGCGGTCCTTAGTCGGTCGGCGCCGGTAAGTGGAACCAAACTCATTGGAACCATCTAATGAATTCAGCTACAGCTGACAATGTGGGCTTCGATCCCTCGCATTTTGCCAGGCTCGCTCGTGCGGAGGCTGGCAATTTCTGGTTTCGTGCCCGCAACAGGTTGATTCTGTGGTCGGTGGAAAAATTCGCCCCGTCAGCGGAAAATTTTCTGGAAATTGGCTGCGGCACGGGTTTTGTGTTGCAAGCGATTGCCGAGCGCTTTCCGAATATGTCGCTTTCCGGCAGCGAGCTGTTTGCAGAAGGACTGCCTTTCGCCTCAAAAAGAATTCCACAAGCTAGTCTGCGGACGCTGGACGCCAAACAGCTCGACATCGAAAATGAGTTCGATGCCATCGGCGCTTTTGATGTAATCGAACACATCGACAACGATGTTCTGGTGCTGTCAAACTTGCATAAAGCCCTGAGAATAGATGGGCACCTCTTCATAAATGTCCCTCAGCACCAATTTCTCTGGAGTCAATCGGACGAGATCGCCTGCCACTGCCGGCGATACGAACGCCAAGATCTTGTGAAGAAACTCGAATACGCCGGTTTTACAGTGGTCTTTGCCACATCCTTCGTAGCGCTCTTGCTGCCGATGATGCTCGTCTCGCGCTGGTGGTCAAATAATGTAGACCGCAGCCAATCCGTGCTTTCGGAGTTGGAGATGCGCGGTCCGCTGAACTTTCTGCTGGAGCAAATTTTGAACTTAGAGCTCGCGCTGGTTCGACTGGGCGTTCGTTGGCCCATGGGCGGCTCACTATATGTGGTGGCACGAAAGCAGAGGACCAGTCTGTGACGACTCTCGATGCCACAACGCCGTCAGCGCTTTGTCGCTGGAAGATGCTGCCCTTTGCCGCATCCAAAGAATGCCTGACTGAATTTAGCGAAAAGCTCTCCGGCAAAACCATCCGATTGACCGAAAACCCCAACGACTGGTGTGCGGGACTACGCTCTCTTACCTGGGAAACCGAATTTTTTGGATTCGCCAGCGGTCGCCTGGAGCCTTACATCCCGCCTACAGAACAAGATTTAAATCAGCCCGAGAGAGCAGCGCAATTCGCACTCAAGTGCAAACAAGAGGCGGCGCTAGCCAATCTCGCTCACGTCTCGGTACAGGTCCACGCATCTGACACGATTGCTCATCGTGGACTTCAGCAACAAGGCTTTTGCTTAGCTGACACGATAGTCGAGTACCGCAAGAATTTGATGCTAGAAGCGCTTCCTGAGCCGGAGATTGATATAACGGTGGCAACTGAAGACGACCGCGGCGCGCTGGCCAGAATCTCGGGAGAGTGTTTTAGCAGAGTTGACTTGAATGCCAATCGCTTTCTAAACGATCCCATTTTCCCAATAGCCAAAGTATCCGAAATGTACAGTCTATGGGCAACTCGTTCCTTAGACAAAGTGCTTGCGGACGAGGTATTGGTACACAGAAAAGATGGCGAAGCGGTGGGTTTCATAACCGTTTCTTTGCCGGGCAAATCAAATGATTTTACCGGCTCAATACCGCTCAATGCGGTTGCTCCGACCTTTCACGGACAGGGAATCTACACAGAGTTAGTCAAAGCAGCCATGTTGTGGCTGCGCTCGCGCGATGCTCAGTATGTAGAAATCAGAACTCAGCTGCCTAATCAGGGCGTGCACAAAGCCTGGTCCAAGCTGGGAGCTTCATTCAGCATGGCCTTCCACACGTTTCACCTGAACTTGAGTAGCGCGCCGATAGACTTGGTAAGCCAAACCAGGAATGACGCATCTCCCACAAGCCAGACTGGGAGTAAGTGATGAAGAGCCTGAGCGTGGCTATTCCAGCCTACCTGAGTCAAGATAGCCTACCCGATTTGGTCAACGAGTTGGCGCGTTTTCTGCCCCCTATTACTTCCGAGTTTGAGGTGACTGTCGTAGATAACGCCAGTCCCGATAAGGACCTCGTCGGTTGTGCAAGAATTTGCGGCAGCAAATCGTCCCGGGGATCCGAACCGCCACACAAAATCGAGATGGATGCCACATAATGACGCCAGATCAAAAAAGCAACACCCACATCTCCCATGCAATGCCTCCCTATGCGGTGAGCGCGGGTCTGCCGGCAGGCGCGCCACTGCGCAGTACAGACACGGAAGCGGGCACGCTGGATGCGAGCGGCCGCACCAGTATCAGTATCATCATCCCCGCCTACAACAGCGAAGCCAGCTTACCGCCTTTGATTGAGCGCCTGGCGGCAGTAATGCCTGCGATTGCACCGGTTTTTGAAGTGATCATCGTTGATGATGGCAGCCGCGACCGTTCTTGGTCAGTGATCTCGCAACTGGCATCGCACATGAGTTTTATCCGCTCTTTCAAGCTGATGCGTAACTTCGGACAACACAATGCGCTGCTGTGCGGTATCAGAAATGCTTGGGGTGATGTGATTGTCACCATGGACGATGACTTGCAGCACCATCCAGAAAGCATCGAGACCCTGCTACGCCAGTTAGAACTGGGTTCTGATGTCGTTTACGGCTATCCGGAAAATCTCAAACATGGATTTTTACGCAATCTCGCTTCTGAGATCACCAAAGCCGTTCTTCAGAAAGCGATGGGAGCCGGCACCGCCAGACACATTAGCCCGTTTCGCGCCTTTCGCAGCGAGTTACGGGAGGCTTTCGCCGAACACGGCGGTCCGTTCGTAAACATCGATGTGTTGTTGAGCTGGTCCACTACCAATTTTAGCTACGTCCTTGTACCACATTCCCAAAGGGTCTGCGGCAAGTCAAGCTATACATTTTGGAAACTGGTCACACATGCCGTCAACATGCTCACAGGATTCAGCATTCTGCCACTACAGCTAGCCACGATTTACGGCTTCATCTGCATGGCTTTCGGACTTCTGGCTCTCGCCTACGTCTTCGCCCGCTACTTCCTGGAAGGAGGTTCGGTTGCTGGCTTTCCCTTCCTGGCATCAATTATCATCATCTTCTCTGGTGCGCAACTTCTAACCCTGGGTATCATTGGGGAATACCTGGCTCGCATGTACGTGCGTATGTCAAACAGACCGGCGTATGTGGTGAAAAAGTCATCGACAACCGTCGCGGCACTACAGGCAGTGTCAAACGTCCAGCCGGGCGACCGAGTCCCGCCAATCAGAAACTTGCATGCTCAACAGCCAGACGCTAGTTTACTATCCAAATGAATTACAAAATTCCATTCAACAAACCGCAATTTGTCGGCAGTGAACAAGAATACATAGCGCAAGCCATGAAGCTGGGCAAAGTATCGGGGGATGGCGAGTTTACGCGTCGGTGTAGCGAGCGCCTCGAGATGCTAGTCGGTGCCAAGAAAGCTCTACTGACGACAAATTGCACCCACGCGTTAGAAATGTCGGCAATCTTGCTCGACATTCTTCCCGGCGACGAGGTGATTATCCCATCGTTTACATTTGTCTCTACCGTCAATGCTTTTGTACTGCGCGGCGCCAAACCAGTTTTCATCGATGTACGCCCTGACACTCTAAACATGGACGAGAGGTTGCTTGAGGGTCTGATTACACCGAGGACACGAGCGATCGTGCCTGTCCACTACGCCGGTGTTGCATGCGAAATGGACACCATCATGGCAATTGCGACAAATCATGGGATTGCCGTAGTTGAGGACAATGCGCACGGACTTTTCGGTAAATACAGAGGAAGAAACCTGGGCACCTTCGGACGCCTATCCACGCAAAGCTTTCACGAAACTAAAAATATCCATTGCGGCGAGGGCGGCGCCTTACTAATAAATGATCAGTCGCTGATCGAGCGGGCTGAGATAATTCGCGAAAAGGGCACCAATCGCAGCCGCTTTTTCCGGGGACAGGTCGATAAGTACACATGGGTGGACTTGGGCTCCAGTTACTTGCCGTCAGATATGTTGGCCGCTTTTCTGTACGCCCAGCTCGAAAAATTTGACGTGATTCAGTCAGCCAGAAAGAAAATCTGGAGGCGTTACGAGAGCGAGCTGGCTGGCTGGGTTCATGGCATTGGAGCAACCATGCCGACTATACCGGTTTATTGCGAACAGCCATTTCACATGTTCTACCTGCTGATGCCGTCTCTGGCTGCAAGACAGGCGCTGATTGCTCACATGCGAGAGCTTGGTATTCTGGCTGTCTACCACTATATTCCTCTGCACTCATCCGAGATGGGCACTAAATACGGTGCAAAACCAGAAGATTGCCCCGTCACTAGCGACATCAGCGAGCGCCTGGTACGCTTGCCTCTCTATCATGGCTTGACCGATGAAGAGCAAGAAGCGGTGATTAGCGCCATCCAAGCATTTGATTGCCGCTCGCTATTAGCGCAGCCTAAGAAGATCAGCACTGCATAACACCCGAGCCTGAATTCGGGAATTCGAGTACCATAGCGCTGGTCACCAAAGCGCTCAAGATACGGCAGCGCACGGATTCCCCAGTGCTGTGACCCCAGCGCCGACATCCTTGATCACCACGCTGCCAGCTCCTACTACTGCCCACTGTCCCACTTTCGAGCCAGGTCTGCCGACCGAGCCAATGCCTACCAACGCTCCTTCTCCCACCTGGCACTGTCCACCTAACACCACGTGTGGTGCCAGGTGAACGTGATCACCGATCGCGCAATCGTGCTCCACTATCGCGCCAGTGTTAATGATTGCGTTTCTGCCGATGGTCGACTCAGCATTGATTATCACTCCGGCGCCAATGTAAGACCCTGGCGCAACGTTTGCAGTCTTGGAAATCAATGCCTGTGGATGAATCGCCGAGCGAGCGATCCATCCATAGCCCAGTGCCGCTTCGAACAACTTTTTGCGGAGCTGGTTATTTCCGATTGCGACTATAAATTCATGCTGCCCGGATAAAGAGGACTGGCAGGCGTGAACCGGCCGGTTGTAAAACTCTTTCCGCTCGGTCAGGGGATCGATGAACCCGTCAATGGCTACACTGGCGCTCGCAAAATTCTCTGCGACGACCTTCGCATGCCCACCGGTGCCAAAAACATATAGCCCCAAAGCGCAATCCTCAGCTTACATGTTCAAGAAATTTGTGAGCAACTTGAGTCCCACTTCGCCGCTTTTTTCGGGATGAAACTGACAACCGAAAACCATGTCCTGATTTACTATCGCGGTGATACGTCGGCCGTTATAGTAGGAATCTGCCACGCGTACGCAGTTGTCGTCAGGCACTACGGAGTAAGAATGCACGAAATACACATGTGGAGACTCGCCCAAATTATGTAGCAGCGCCTCGCCCTTGTGGTTATCGGCACTGGGACGAGCGGCACACTCGGATGAGCGGTGCAAAGCATTCCAGCCGACATGGGGAATCTTATGCCTGCTGCCATCGGTGCCCGTGTCCGGTATGGCAACGACTTTGCCTCGAATCAGATTGAGTCCTTCGTGGTCTCCAAATTCTTCTGCTGTCGATAGCAGAAGCTGCATGCCCAGACAAATGCCGAGGATCGGCCGGCCGCTTTTTGCATATTCTCGTAGAGGTTCCACCAAACCGTTTTCGCGAAGTCCCTGCATGCCGTCGGCGAAGGCTCCTACGCCCGGAATAACTACTCGCTCTGCAGAGGCTATGTCGCTGGCAGCACTGGAAAGATGCACATCAGCCCCGCAAACCGTCAAAGCTCGCGTAACGCTCATAATGTTACCAAGCCCATAATCAACAACAAGAGCGCGTTTGCTCATGGCGTGCGCACCCTCAATCCGGCGCCGCGGGCAGTTTCTCGCAGCTCGGACAAGTTGCAGCGTCCGTAGTGCAAGGCGTCCGCAATGGCGACGGCATCGGCACAGCCTTCTTGAAACACTGCAACCAGATCGCCCGCTTTCCCCAAGCCGCCGCTGGCAATAACGGGCACCGGTACCGATGTGGCTACCGCCCGAGTCAGTTCGACATCAAACCCTTTGCGTGTACCCTCTTGGTCTACAGAGGTCAGCAAAATCTCTCCGGCGCCCCGCTGCACCCCTTCTATAGCCCATTCGACAACACTGCGCCCTGTGCGATCTCTTCCATTGTTAACCAGCGCTTCCCAACCATCTCGTCTCCGTTTGGCTTCGATAGAAAGAACCACGCATTGGGAACCGTACGAGCGCGCAACTTCTTCTATCAATGCCGGATTTTCCGTGGCGGCAGTATTGATAGCCACTTTGTCGGCTCCTGCTCGTAAGAGAACACGAACATCATCGACCGAACGTATGCCACCACCGACGGTTATGGGCACAAAGATGCTCTCAGCCGTGCGGCGAACTATTTCAACAAGATTGTTGCGTCCATAGAGACTAGCCACCGTATCGATATAGACAATTTCGTCGATCCCCTGCTGGTAGTATTGCTGAGCGAATTCTTGCGGATCGCCGACGACACGCAGACCTTCCAGGTGCATCCCCTTGATTAAGTTCGCGCCTTTAACGTCGAGACGGGCAATGATCCGTAAAAGTGAACGGTTGGGCGACGACAATTTCGTTACTGGATCGCAACTAGTCGGATCGGTTTCCTCATTCAATCTGGGTTGCTGTTGATGCTCAAGAGACATCATTACACCGGTGAGAAGCTAGTTGCGCTTGGACCATCAGCCATGGTTTCTTGGAAAGATTGCCGAACACTCAAATAATCCTCCACCCTCCCAATATCGGCCCACTCTTCACGTACTGGAAATGCCGCAGTTGGCTGTCCATCGTCTATGAGCTGAGTAAAGAGGGTCGTCATATCGAGATTAGCACCCTGTTTGACGTATCTGAGTACCGACGGCTCGAGCGCGTATATACCGGCATTGACAAAGAAGTCCTGCATTGGCTTTTCGTCGATCTGTCGAATGCGCGTTCCGTCCATGCGCACCACCCCATAAGGGACCTGGAAATTGTACTTGAACACACACATCGTGGCTTCAACTTGCTGCTCTTTATGAAACTGCAGTAGCTGCCTAAAGTTGACGCCGGTTACCAGGTCGGCATTCATAACGAGCAGGGTTTCTGTTGGCAAATCGGGTAACAGTCCTAGTGCGCCGGCGGTTCCCAGCTGGACGGGCTCGTCCAGATACTCGATTTGCACCCCCCATTTCTCTCCCGTGCCGAAATACTCTTTCACCATCTCAGCTTTGTAATGCACGGTGACGAAAAATCTGTGAAACCCATGCTCGGCAAAGTTATCGATGATGCGCTCCAGGATTGGTTTGTTGCCCACCTCAAGCAGTGGCTTGGGCACATTTTCTGTGAGCGGCCTGAGTCGCGTTCCCAACCCGCCAGCCATGAGCATCACCCAATGCTCGCTGTTCTTGCTTTGCTTCAGTTCGTGCAGAAAACGCACAGCCACCACACGATTAGAGGAGTCGACCACGGGAATCTGTCTGACAGACATGTTTTTCATTCTGCTCAAAATCGACAGATGAGGTTCGTTTTCCAGAGCGACAATCGGGTGATGATTCATCACTTCCTGAACATTGGCATCCGGTGTTATTCCGGACAACAGCGCTCGTCTGATATCGCCATCGGTAACGGTTCCGAGAAGTGTATTGTTGGGCCCGACGACCAGTGCAATCTGTTCTGCCCCGCGGTCAATGATTTCCAGGGCCGTGAGCACGCTTGCTTCCGGGCTAACACTAAATGTTTTCCAGCGCACCGGCAGATTACTCCTCGCTCAAAGACTCATCTTCACTGTAACTCTTGGAAGCCGACCGGCCAATTAGTTTCCAATACATTAAGGGACTTAGTCCGGTTTCCGGACGCTTTATTGCTACATTGTCAGCATGAAATTTTTCACCTTCCCGAATTGGTCTTTTAGCGACCAAGCCTTTTCTGGCAACGGCGCGAGTATCGAGCTCGTTGTCAACCGGAAACTTCCGAGTTGTTCCCAACGCCTTCTCGACATTGCGAATTAAGCTCGCCATGTACTGAAATTCGTCTGGTTCCAGCGATGCTTTGTGGTCGGGGCCTTCCTGCGAGCGGCTCATTGTGAAATGCTTTTCAATTACCTCGCTACCCATCGCTACTGCCGCTAGTGGAACTTCAATTCCCATGGTGTGATCGGAGTAACCTACCTTAAGCCCAAAGGCAGTTTTCAGCGTACGTAGACAATTCAGGTTTACGTCTTCGTACGGAGTCGGATAAAGGCTTGTGCAATGCAGAAGAGTCACTCTTTCATCCAGAATGTCGAATTCCTCTCGATGTACAGTTTTATAGAATTCCGCAACTTCCGGGTGCGCCTTTCCTGTGCGATATCCATAAGCCATTACGGCCAGCGCGGTTTCAATTTCTCCCAGGTTTGCCATTCCAGTAGAAAGAATGCAAGGTAGGCCCGAAGCCGTTGCCTTTAACAGCAGAGGCGCGTTAGTTATCTCGCCCGAAGGGATTTTGAGTTGACGCACACCGCAAGCGAGCAACAGATCTACAGCAGTGACGTCGAATGGCGAGGAAATGAATTCAATGCCGCGTTCGGCACACCGCTCAGAGAGTTTGTTGTAATCAGAATCCTTTAGCTGCAATTTGGACAGCATTTGCAACTGCGATTCACTTTTGCTTGTAAATTGTTTTTGATAAGTCGCTTTCGGGGCGGTTGTGGTTACCAGCGCCGCGGCATTGAACGTTTGAAACTTGATCGCATCAGCACCAGCTGTGGCCGCGGCATCCACGAGTTGCAGCGCATTCTCCAGCGAGCCGTTGTGATTGACCCCGGCCTCGGCAATTATGAAAGTGTGTGGCATAGCTGTGTCGGTTGATGGAATGTCTTGCGAAGTAGCGATTGGGGTTCAGGGAAACGTTTTAGAGTTTGAACGATCTTTTGTGATGCCGTACCATCTCCAAAGGGATTTTCCACATTCCGGCAATCGAGTCCGATAGCGGTTCTTATGCCGGCAAGTATCTCTCCTGGAGTCGCCGGCACGTCAATAACGGATGATGCGCTCAATCGACCTTTCTGTCGATCGCCGATATTCACGGTTGCCGTTTGCAGAGCCGGTGCTTCGTACAGTCCCGATGACGAGTTACCGACAACGCAGTTTACTTCTGCCAACAGACTGAGATATTTCCGAGAGCCCAGATTCGAGCGCGCGATGACATTCGGTCTGTCTTCGACGAAATTGCGGATCATATCGCTGATTGCCTGTCCGCCGGGATCTATGTTTGGCAGCGTAAAGATAATTCCAGTTGTGGATCCCAGCTGATCCAAGGCTTCCAGCAATGCTGCAAAATTTTGCAGAGTATCTTTCTGCCGAGTTTCGGCATGAAAGGTAACCAGGATATTTTCAGAGAGGAAGTTAAAATTGAGCTCCCTCTCAAGCTCCGGCCTGGTCAGTCGAGAAATATTTACAATGTAGTCGATTCCCGGACTACCAACTACGAACACGTGCTCAGGGTTTTCACCCACCTGAATAATGCGATCAGCCGAGACCTGGTTGGTTGGAAAATGAATGTGAGCCATCTTTGTGAGGCAGTACCTGAACGTGTCATCAAATGCCCCCTCCGTAACGTCTCCGCCCGCTATGTGAGCAATCGGAATGTTCATAAGCACTGCGGATTGGGCAGCCGCGAAGACCTCGAATCTATCTCCCAACAAGAGGATGAGGTCCGGTTTCAGAGACTGAAAGGATTCGGCAAAACCTATCGTCGCCATTGCGAGTGATTTGCATGCACCAATGGCGGTGTCGCTAGATAGGAGCATGTCTACATTCCAATCGATGGTCAATCCCTCGGCTTGGATTTCTTTGTAGGTGGTACCGTGGTGCGGGGAAAGATGACTTCCGGAGACTATGAGTTTGGTTGTGAAAAATGGATCGTCCAGCAGACGCCTAATAGGCCAATAGAGCAGCCCATAATCAGCTCGACTTGTTGTAACTACCGCTACTTTCATTTCTCTTGCCACAATCCGGGACTGCTGGGGATACAAAGCATGCTCGATGCCAGCTGCTCGGCCACCGGCGTTGGCATCTTCGGGGCATGTTCAAAAGCCGGCAATGTGTGCATGAGGTCCCAGGCTGGGCGCGTTTGGATCTGCCGTTCGTTCAAGACGGTCAATACCTCATCGAGCGTCGCTCCTGACTTGTCTTCCAGGATGAGCGTGTTTAACCAGTAGTTGCTTCTACAGTCTTTCGGCTCGATAAAAAATCTGGCACCGTCCATGCCGTCAAACGCGTTTCTGTACTGCGCAGCCAGCTCTCTCTTCATGGCGATGAAACGGTCCAGTTGTTCGAGCTGGGCACATCCGAGCGCAGCGTTAATATTGGGTAGGCGATAGTTGAAGCCCACGCAGTCGTGATAAAAGCGCCACTTGTGCGGCACTTTCGCCGTAGTCGTTAGGTGCTTTGCTCTTTTGGCCAGCTCGCTGTTGTCCGTCAACAAAGCTCCGCCACCACCTGTAGTGATGGTTTTGTTGCCATTGAAGCTCAGTACCGCTATCTGCCCGAAACGGCCGGTATGCTTTCCTTTGTAGAGTGAACCGATTGATTCGGCGGCATCTTCAATCAGAGGCAGCTTAAACTCTTCGCTGACCGCAAGCATCTCATCGAGCTGGGCGGGATGTCCGAATGTGTGCATGACTACAAGCGCTTTAATGTGTCGACCGGTGAGACGGTTTACGAGTCCATCACTGTCTCTGACGGTCCTCTCTGACAAATAATCGCGTAGAGCTACTGGGTCTACTCCCAATGTCTGCTCAGATACGTCCACCAGGTGCGGTATCGCCCCTAGATAACTTACTGCATTAGCAGTGGCGACAAATGTAAGATCGGGAATCAGCACTTCATCGCCGGCGCCGACACCCAGGAGGAGCAGGGCAACATGCAGTCCCAGTGTGCCGTTAGCTGTGGCGATGCAAAATTGACTTCCTGTATAGGCAGCTAGTTGTTGTTCGAACCTATCGACGTATTTGCCTACCGATGAGACCCAGCCGGTGTCCAGGCAATCTTTCACGTACGCCCATTCGTTGCCTTCGAAAAGTGGCGCGTGCAATTGGATCAGATCAGTTGTCTTGGGCAGACAGCGATCGAGCCGCTGGCAGATCTGTTCGGCTATTCCGCTCTTTCGGTCGATGCTTAGACTCACTTCACTTTGCTTCCGTACGTTGTCAGTGAGCCATTGTACCAACGAGGCTCTCCCAACTCATAAGTTAAATCGTGTAGGAAGCAGCTTTGGCAGCGTAGTCTTTGAGATTGCGAGTATCGGTGAACCAGGTGACTGTTTCCTCTAGACCGCGGGCTAATCCGTCGCGTCCGCCATAAGCCGGTTGCCAGCCTGTAAGAGCAGCCGCTTTCGTGTTGTCGCACCAGAGACGTTCGACTTCGCTGTCGGGCGGCCTGACACGTTCTTCATCCAGTGCGATTGTAGCGTCGATGTTCATGACGTCGGCAATCAATCGGGCCGTATCGGCGATGGAGATTTCAAAGTTGCTGCCGATATTTATCACTTCGCCGACTGTCTGTTCAGTTTCAGCGATCGACACAAAGCCTCTGACAGTGTCGTTAACGAAATTAAAGTCTCGGGTTGGCGTGGTAGAGCCGAGTTTGATCGTACGCATTCCGCTTGACAGCTGAGTGATCACGGTGGGGATGACAGCCCGAGCTGATTGTCGCGGGCCATAGGTGTTAAACGGGCGAATAATCGCCACTGGTGTTTCAAAAGAGCGATGGAAGGAGATGGCCAGCTGATCAGCGCCAATTTTGGAGGCCGAATAGGGCGATTGTCCCTGCAGCGGATGTTCTTCCGTGATTGGCACGAAGCGCGCGGTGCCATAAACCTCACTTGTCGAAGTGTGGATGACTTTCTGTACACCGAGATCTCGCACCGCTTGCAGCACGTTCAACGTGCCATGAATGTTGGTATCGATATATGAAGCGGGCGATTGGTACGAGTATGGTATGGCGATAAGCGCAGCCAGGTGCATCACAACGTCACAACCCTTCACCGCTTGCGCGACGCGAGAGGCATCTCGTATATCTCCCTGGAATATTTCGATGCTGTCTCGGGTCTCCGGGTTGGCAAATTCCAGACAACCATGCGAATTCATGGCGTTGTACCAGATGAATGCCCTCACATCACATCCCAGCTTAACCAGGTAGTCGGACAGATGTGAGCCGATAAATCCATCGGCTCCCGTTATGAGAATTCTCTTTCCTGCAAGCTTCAATGTTCGCCCTGCGCTGTTGTGCCACTGCAAGCGGTGCTTGGACACGTTTAGAGTGTACAAGAGTTTCTGCCGTTCGTTTCTCGACTCTATGATTTTGAACTCATCATCGAACTTAACAAAACCTACTCCAGACTGCGTTGGTGCTTGTAAGGATATAAGCAAAAGCAACGATAGAGCGTGCTAGAGTTCAGTATTCGAGCCGTAGTAAGGAGGCAAAAAGTGCAACCTCAGAAGAACCTGCTGTCAATGTACGGACTGCCGATCGATGTGAAGTTCTGCACGAAGTGCGTGGTGTCCAATCAACGTCCACGTATCAGTTTCGATGCTGAAGGTGTCTGCAGCGCCTGCCGCTATGCGGAAAGAAAAGCTAAGCAAATTGATTGGGCCACACGCGAAAAAGAGCTGGCGCAGCTGTGCGACAAGCATCGCAGCAAAGACGGCTCTTTCGATGTTGTGGTGCCTTGCAGCGGCGGAAAAGACAGCGCATTCGTGGCACACCAGTTGAAGCACGAATATGGAATGCATCCTTTGACGGTTACATGGGCGCCTCATATCTATACCGAAATCGGGTGGACAAACTTCCAAAACTTCATCAACTCCGGATTTGACAATATTCTCGGAACGGCCAATGGAAAAGTCCACAGGCAATTAACTCGCTTGGCCTTCGAACATCTGGGCGATCCGTTTCAGCCTTTCATTTACGGACAAAAGGCTTTCCCTATGCAGATAGCCACCACCTACAACATCCCGCTCATCATGTATGGTGAGAATGGCGAAGTGGAATACGGTGGAGATAGCAAAAACGAGAACAGTCCTAAGCATGACGTCAATGACGATTTGCTCAAACATTACTTTTCCGGAATCGGACCGAGCCACTGGTTGAAATATGGATTCTCGGAAAAAGATTTGCATTTCTACCAGCCCCCCGAACTCGAAAACATGCGAAAGGTCGGCATCGAATGCCATTTCTATGGTTATTACAAGCGTTGGATTCCGCAGGAGAACTATTATTACGCGGCTGAACATACGGGGTTTCAGGCCAATTCCGATGGACGCACTGAAGGGACTTACTCCAAGTACGCAAGCCTCGATGATCGGATCGACGGCTTTCACTATTACATGGCATACATCAAGTTTGGCCTCGGTCGGGCTACCTCTGATGCAGCCCATGAAATTAGAGACGGTCACATAACCCGCGAAGAAGCCGTGGCGCTGGTGAAACGATTTGATGGCGAGTTTCCCAACAAATACTTCCAGGACTTTCTGACGTACACCGAGCTGACTGAATCTCGATTCTGGGAGATTGTTGAAACGTTCCGTTCGCCGCACCTCTGGGCAAAGAGCGGTAGCGACTGGAAACTCCAGCGCGCAGTGTATGACAGCGAGCCGTATTTTGCAGATTCCGCTGCCTCACAGTCAGTTAGCACCTAAATGGCGATTTTGCTTTGCACCAGCAGTACTTAAAGCGAGGAGTCCGAGATGTCGAATGTTTTGAAGGGCAATTTTCAACCAGAGAACGATGTCGTCTTGGACGAGAAAGACGAAACATTGCGCCAGAAAGAGGAGTTTGAACGCGCTGCGTTACGCCGCTTAGGAGGCAGCATTGCCTTTGCATCGCCGAAGAAAGGATTCATCTGGACTGGAGACGAAAAACATAACGAAAATGCCGACAAAAAGTAGCTTGAGCCCCGTTGTTCATCAACTGGGGGAACAGCTTCATCAAGCGACTGCTCAGACCGCTGTTGAGAATGCGCACCTGAACCTTCCTTCTGTCAATCAGTCAGTACTGGCGCTCCGCGAGCTAAACTGGAAAAAAGATCACGCCGTCGTGGTGGCAGCCGGACCCAGTCTACACAGACAGGCAATCGCAGATAAGCTGAAGAGTAGTCGTTATGGAGGCATTCTCATCGCCACAGAGTCGCGGAACTGGAACATGTTGCATGGAATTGATTCCGATCAAGGAGCAAGCGCCGAATCAACAAAGGTCTCTGAATCAACAAAGGTCTCTCATGCAGTCGTCGGACCCAGCGCCTCCACCTCCAGCATGTCGATCTGAGGATGATACACAATAAGAAAATCCTGGCAGTGATTCCAGCTCGAGGAGGATCGAAAGGGCTTCCGCGAAAAAACGTTCTGCCCCTGGCGGGCAAACCTTTGCTGGCATGGTCAATTGATGAGGCGAAGCAGTCGCAGTATATAGATACTCTTGTAGTATCTTCTGAGGATCCGGAAATTCTAGAGGTCGCGCGTGCCTGGGGAGCCGAGACACCCTTCGTCCGTCCTGCGGAGTTGTCCAGGGACGACACACCTGGCATCGATCCGGTGATGCATGCTGTAAGCATGTTACCGGATTTTGATTATGTGGTCCTCTTGCAGCCTACCTCACCGCTGCGAACGGCAAAAGATATCGATGCATGTATTGAGCTGTGCTGCTCGCATAATTCTTACTCGGCTGTGTCAGTGACACTGACCGAGAAAAGCGCGTACTGGGCTTGTACCATAAGCGACACGGGAAGCATGAAGCTTCTCTTCGACGAAAGCGCGACACGTCAACGCCGGCAAGAACTCCCGGCAACATATGTGATTAATGGTGCAGTCTACGTTGCTGACTGCAGATGGATGAAGGAGTCCAAGAAGCTAATGGATTCTGGGACGTTGTGCTACGTGATGCCGCGTGAGCGCTCAATCGATATCGATAGCCAAATCGATATGGTAATCTGCGAGGCTCTGGTTCGGCTTGAAAGCAAGTCGCCCGACAAACTAATTGTCTAGGAGCTTGATCTAAAAGTCTGGTGAGGTCTAAAACTCGGACCCAATCGGGATTTGCGGGCTCTAGTAAGTGTTAAGTGCGGTGAATTTTGCAATCTGATATCGAATACGGTATCAATAGTTGAAAAACTCTTTTCCTTGAACGATCATTTGGTTGCGAAACAGAATGATCCGAGAGGAGAAGAGTTTTTCTGATGCAAAACAATATCAGATTTTTGGAGTGTCCGCAATCGGCTGGCGGTGCGTCATGAGTAGGATTTTGCCTGCCAATACCGGTCAGTTGTGCCTGGTTCCAAGTGACGCTGGATGTTGGTTGCCCGAAGCTCATCCAGTCCGAGTTTTCAATGACATGGTCGAAAGAGTTCTCGAACTCGCGAAGTTCATTGAGCATCCGCTCACTACAGAAAAGCATGGAAGGCCGGGTTACGATCCGGTCATGTTGCTTAAGCTGGTGCTTTATGGCTACATGGTTGGATTGCATTCAAGCCGCGAGATGGCGGCCGCTTGCGTGGAGCGAATCGACTTTCGATTTCTAACCGGAGGATTGACACCAAGCTTCAGTACGATAACCAAGTTTCGGGCAGATCGGGCGGAAGCTTTAGCTGGATTGTTTTCGCAGTCGATATCGATGGCTCTGAATGACGAACTAGTCGAGATGCGAGACGTCGCCTTCGACGGGACGAAGATTCTCGCAAACGCCTCCAAGCATAAAGCCATGAGCTATGAGCGTATGTGCGGAAATGCGAAGCGGTATCACGAAGAAATCGAAGCGCTAAAAAAGGAACGGCGAGCGGCTACAGTCCGACGCAAGAAGGAGATCGAAGTGGAGATTGCGTTCAAGCGCGAACGTTTGGCAAACGTTCAAGAGCAAAAATTTGCTCTCGAAGATCAGCATATGGCGCATAGCGGAGAGTTACCCCAGGCGAAAGACCAGCGAAACTTTACCGATCCCGAATCGAGAATAATGAAGAGGGGCACCGCATTTGAACAGTGCTACAACGCGCAAGCAGCAGTTGACAAAAGTAATCAGATTATCCTGGCGGCGTATGTGACGCAAGCTAGCAACGATAAACAGCAGCTGGAACCTTTGGTCGAATGTCAGACAGCACAGGTTGGCCTTTTGCCGGATCGTGGGCTGGCGGACGCAGGCTACTTCAGCGACATGGTCGCCGCATCGCTAAAGCAGCGGTATGGATCAACTCAATGGCTCATCTCCCCTGGACGCCTTGCACATGGCTCAAACTCTGGCGCCTCGCCACGAGGACGCATTCCGCGAGACATCTCGCTTGCGGATTTGATGCGAAGAAAACTAGCGACAAAAGCCGGCAAGGCGGCTTACGCCCAACGCAAAGCAATCGTCGAACCGGCATTCGGACAGATTAAAGAAGCGAGCCTGGAGTTCCGTCGATTCTCATTTCGTGGTCTGAAAAGAGTTCAAGATGAATGGCTCCTTGTCTGCGCTGCTCACAATCTATTGAAGGTGATCCGCCACCGCCAGCGCGTTTCCTCTTACGTCTTAGAAAGAACCGCAGCGTAAGAAAATCCTTCGACTCCCAGCAACAAGCTCTTTCAGGGCTGTCGTTCATGCTGCGCAGTTGGCGCCGAGCCAGCAAGATGAACACCACCACATCCATGCTGGACACCACCCCGCCGACACCGCGCTTCAGAGGACCTCATGAAAACACTGATGACCGAGGGTTTTGACTCAAGCTCCTAGGCTATGAACTGGAGATCGTTAGGACCGATTCGGGTGGAGCGCAAAATTGTGTTGGAACGAGTCTCTCTGCCGGATAAATGAACTCACTTCGATGCAAGATGCCGTTGCAGATTGTGTCCAACGCAGGACACTTGTCTCCCACTAGGTCTTCCAGAGCGTCTACGCTTACGCCCATGAACGGCCAGCCTTCGCGCGCGAAACTGTGCTCGATAGGAATACAGCGGCGCATATTGTAATGGTACGCATACATGAGGGCTCGCCTGGTCAACTCCCGGTTCATGCGAAACTCGGGGAAAGGTAACTTATCCAGAATGACGCGATATTCAGCCTCCGAATTTGCTTCGTAAGCAAATCCCTTGTTCCGTATCCAGGCTTGTCCAGTAACAATAATCGGAATTCCGCGAGCTGCCAGTTCCATTGCCATTGTGCTTCCATACACAATCACTGCCTGACACTGCTCCATGACGATGTAAGTATTAGCATTGCTTTCCGGAGGGATTACGAACACGTTCGGCGGCAAGACAGGGAAGGCGGCACTAATTACGTCCAGAGCGCGTTCCCTCGATTTGTTGGTGAACTTAACCTCCGCCGGATGTACGCGGACAACCAGCTGCAGATCAGGTCTCGTGCCAAAGTAAGTGATCGTATTCAACAACCAGTCGACCATACTGCAGAAAGAATTTGCTGCATAACACACCGCACCATCCCAGATGACATTGGTGCAAAGTCCTACTGTCGGCTTGCTGAAATCAATCTGTAATGTCTGCGAGAGGACGCTTAAGTCGCGTTGAGAGTCTCTCTGAAAAGGCATAATCCAGTCTTTGCTTCCGCTACCGGCCCTACTTTCCAAATAGTCGACTATTTCCCGTTCCATCCAATCGTGCCACTCCATGTTTTCCCACAAGGAGTTCGGCTCATCGATTCCGGTGAACACTTCTGATTTATCGTGGCTAAATACCGCGCACTGAGTGCGGTAGCTGAACGACCACGACACCAACCGCCTGTTCTGCTTGCTAGCGGCATCCGCCAATGTTCCATGTGGTACGTAAATTCCGTGATTGATCACAAGGCATTCGACTTCTATCGCGGAATATAACCTTTGCGCCACCATCACCGACAGAATGGCTGCTTCCAGATACCGCCTGACAACCGCCTCGGCGGCTGGCTCGCCATCGAAGCTACCGCGCACGAGAAAACGCAAACACGCAGCTTTTACCTGCACACCTACTTCGATTCCCTCGTAAACATAGGAAGTCAATTCGTCCGCAGGAATCGACCCCGCAAGCGTTGAGGCGACGGTTTTGTCTTCTACTGTCAGGTAGTCCGAGAATTTATGCAGTGTTACGCCTGGAATATCAAAGGCGAGCGTACCACTCTGAACGCAGCCTTCACAGAATTTGCGCTGCAGAGCACCGTCCAAGAACTCTTCGATGCTCGCAAACTCATCCCGAGTAATTTGCAGGCAAGCTGGCAAAACTCCATCGCAGAGCAGTACATGCACTTCCGCGCCTCGCATCTTTAAAGCTGCCGCCAACAGGCTCTCAATCGGCGTACATGCATCGTGGCCACCAGCTACGGTGGCAACTAGAATCTTTTTTCCCTTCGCAGGGCCCTCTCGGTGCTCCCATCTGTCTCCGTATTCTTCGACGAGCTTTCGCCAGTTCGGCAACCAATTCGGATGCGTACTAACTGGTGGCGGGCTCACAGAGGTCTCGTCAGAAGGTGAAGCTGTTTGTGGTTCAGTTACGGTCACGAAGCGGTGCGACTCAGGCGTCGAGTCTGCCTGATAGCTTACCGTGTTCACGTGCGAGTCTGCGGGCTGCCGAGACAGTCCGACTGATCGCAGTAGACGTTTGACGATTGCACGCAAATGCATGGTGCCGATTATCGCCAACTTTGCAACTCCTCAGGTGAACCAGGTTTAAGAGATGTCACGCAGCGTCTGGCAATGAGTACGATCAAATTAAAAGACCCTACCCGACGGGGTAACATAGGAGTTTAGGACATTTTTTGATGATACCAGACTACCGAATGGCACGCTAACAATGGACAGCAGCAAGCAGCAAAACACTATAGAGGGCTTCTACAAGCACCGGGAAGCGGAGGCGGATCCACGCGCAGTTCTTAGATCCTCAGCCCTATTCTACGTCGTTCAATCTGCAGAAGTACAAACGGACATTCTCTTGTTCAATTATTGGCTGCACAAGAGGGGTTTAAGCGGATTAGATTTGCTGGTTACTCTAAGAGACGCAAGTGGAAACACCGTGTGTACTGAAGCAAGCGTTATCGATTTCCGGGGGGCTAAAACGCTACGAATTGAGCAACTCTTGCACAAGGCGAGCCTTCCTCCGCCCTTCGAGGGGTCTATTGAGATTGAGATTCTAAGTCGGGAAGATTTGACCATTCCCTATCCGGCGGTTGTTATTCGTTATTACGGCCCAAATTGGCATAGCACCACCCATTCATACAGTCGGGTCTTGTCCGAATTGTCCGGAGATCGTCCGGATCGAATGGCAGCCTTCCAGAAAACCAGCGAAGGAAATTGGACGATTCATGAAGATCCCGGACTGGAGAGCTTTTTTGTTATCCACAACGGGCCTACGGCGGTACCAGCCCACTCCCTATCGATGACTCTAACCAATGCTCATGGCGAGTTGCTCAAAGCGGAAGTAGCGGACGTGTCCTTGATGCCCTACGAGACCCGTGTCTTCTATCCTCACCGCCTCATGGATGTTGGAGGACATCTTGGTGGTTCGCCGGGGTGCCTGGAGGTACAGGCGGTAGTCTGTGGAGTATTCCCGCGCATGCTGAGTGGCTCGCGACGTCTCAGCGATGGTGCGCTGGTTATTGATCACTCTAACTTCAATTACACCGGTGAAGCTGGCGGATTGGACACACTCTCCACGGCCGACTCCGGGACAAAAAAACCACTGGGTTTCATCGTGCCTACAATTGCCGATCCGAATTGGCAATGCTTTACGGATTTTTATCCCACTTATCCAGATCGTGACTACCAGGCCACTCTCAGAATTCGCACAGCCGATGGAGAACAATCAGATAAAGCTGAGATATCAATTGGGTCCCAGAAAGCCTCCGGGGTTATCAGGGTACCCGTATCGGATATGGTGGGCAAACATGGCAGCGTCGGCGCTGTTGATTTTACTATTACTCATCAAACACGCGTTCCTACGCGCTTTCACATGGGTATCCACTATGCTCGCAAGGGCGGTTTGCCCGCTCATCTGATTGACGGACCAATGCCTTACGTGGCTAAGGGCATCAGAAGCCGCTGGTTCCCGGTCCTTTTGGATTCGGAAACAACCACTTACCTTTTTATTTCAAATCAGATTTTTGACACGGCCGCACCCGAAAACGTAATGTACAACGTTTGGGCTCATAACGCCCATGGCGATGCTCCGTTGACTACCGAATTTCAGCTGTTGGCTGGGGCTACCATGGCGTGTCCAGTGGAAGATATTGTCGCAGGACTTCGCGGCTTTATGGGAGAGGAACCTGGCTGGATATTTCTTCAAGCAGACAGGCCGACACTCAGTGTAGTTCACTATATTCTTCAAAAAGGGGAGGATTCTCTTGCCGTCGACCACGCCTTCTAAACACGCGCGAGCTCCGGTTCCTGACGTGTTCCAGGAAGAAAACCGTTTTTATCATCACTGCGACCCAACTCGCATCGCAAAGTTTTTGGCACATGCCAAACTGTATGAAATGAGCCTGGGACTGCCGGGTCATTTCGCTGAAGCCGGCGTGTTCAAGGGCGCTTCATTCTGCCGTTTTCGTAAGCTTGGCAAACTGTTTCACCCGGATCACACACGCCGATTCGTAGGCTTTGATGTATTCGGAAAATTCCCGGATGCCGAGTATGGTCCAGATAAGTCCGTGCTCGCAACCCAATGGGCATCAGACGGTGACACAGGTATTGGGCGGGACGCATTGTTAGAAATCCTCCAGTCTCAAGATCTAGCCGGCAACGTCGATCTGATCGAAGGAGATATACGCAAAACTCTACCCCAATTCATTCAAGATCACGCAGAAATGAGCTTCGCCATCGTCAACATTGACCTTGATCTGTACGAGCCTACATTGGCTGCCCTGGATCATCTATTCCCGCTCGTTGTACGCGGCGGTATCGTCATTCTGGACGACTATGAGGGATTTCCCGGCGCCAAAAAAGCAACGGAAGAGTATTTGGCGGCCCATCGGAGGCCAGAGCATATTCACAAGTTTTCCTTTGCTCATTCGCCCTGCTATTTGGTCAAGCAATAAAAATGCGCACTGTGCAGCTTTGGCCTGAAGAATAATGTCGGAGATCTCGAAGCCTCGTTCCACAGACCCAACAATCACCTGCCCGGATGCTCTTTTTCGAGGACTCAAACGTGCTTTCCCAAATTCTGAAAGAACACCTTCCCATCGATGTCGCGAAAATGCGCAGTGCGGAGTTTACTAAATCGCAGCTGGCAATCGAGAACGCAAAACTTGAGAGAGTCGAGAAGGGGAGCGGTTGGAAGCAGATAAGCAATTGTCCTGTTTGCGAATCTTCTGATCACAAAGAAATCCTCGTCAAGTACGGAAGCCCTCTGGTGCAGTGCAATCGTTGTGAGCTCTGGTATCACTTGCGCGTGGCAGCAAATCCGGATGATGTCTACAAGGACGAAGCGTACGAGATATTCTCCACGGAAGAGACTTCTGAATTGTTTGAATACAAGAAGAACAGGTTCGGGCGTGAGCGGGTGTCACTTCTCGAAGAAATCTGTGGCCCGTTGCAAGACAAGAAGATTTTAGAAATCGGATGTGGCAATGGATATTTTCTGGCGGCGGCAAAGGAAGTCTGCGCGAATTGCTTTGGATCGGAATATTCGGTCAAGAACCAGCAAAAAGCGCGTCAGAACACCGGCTTGCCGATTTATACAACCCCCCTGGAAGAATTTCCGGAGCGCGATTTTGATGTTGTTGTGGCGTTTGATGTGATTGAGCATGTGCACAAGCCCCTGTCCTTCATGGAAAACATCGGGCGTCTCATGCGACCCGGTGGACACCTTCTGTTCTACACTCCTAATTACGACAGCTTCAGTATTCGTCTACTTAGAGATTTCTCTTCCTGTATCGACGTCACGGAGCACATCATCCTGTTCAATGCCGCGTCTTTAGAGTACCTTGGAAAAGTGACTGGGTTCACAACCGTCTACAGGGTAACGCGTGGACTGGACGTCAGCAATGTGAGCGCTTACCTGCAATATCAAGGACAGCCGGCGAACCCGTTTCTTATCGATCACGGAAATGAGCTGCAGGCAATGATTGATCACGCCGGCTGTGCGGACTCCATGAGAATAATCTTTCAGAAGAATTAGACACAGCCCTGATGAACACTCGCTAATGTAGCGAGGGCATTGGCATCGGTGCAGATGGCACATGTCCAGCCTCTCATGAGATCAGAAAAACTCTCGTGATATCATCTTGTAATCTGGAAATGCGCCCTACGGCTGTTTGGGGACCTAATGACAGTACATCTCGAGTCTCGTCCGAGCAAAGTTGCGGACAAACAAAAAGACAACGAAACTGCATACGAGCATCACTATTTGAAGCCGGGGATGTTTGGGCTCTGGTCGATGCGGCACCTGATCGCTGTCATGGTCAAGCGCGACATGCTTGGACGGTACAAGGGCTCCGTAGTTGGATTCTTCTGGACCATCATCAATCCTGTGGGACACTTATTGCTCTACACCTTTTTGTTTTCGATTGTTCTCAAAGTTTCGTTCAACGGCAATGCCAGCACTGGCAATTTCGCCGCTAACTTGATGACCGGGATTCTGCCCTGGACATTCCTTTCTGATTCAATAACCAGATCTGTTACCTGTATTACAGAGCAACCAAATCTAGTCAAACGTGTTGTATTTCCCCTGGAGGTGCTGCCGCTTGCTGTGTCGATTTCGTCGCTTGTTAGTTTGGTGCTCGGGCTCTCGATTTTAGTGATCATTTTTACTGCCACCAGCCACTCACTACACTGGACCGTCTGTTTTATTCCAGTCCTTCTGGCGTCGCAATTCTTGCTGGTCACAGGACTGGGCTGGCTGCTGTCCAGCTTGGGAGTGTACATACAGGACTTGCGCCACATGCTGACTCTTGGGTTATCTATCTGGATGTACCTGACCCCGATTGTTTACCCGGCTGCTGCGTTGCCGAAAGAGCTACAGTTCCTCAACTGGGTTAATCCCTGTTCGGGAGTGGTGGAAGATTACCGCCGGGTGATTCTCCAGGGCGTGATGCCTGATTGGCATATGTTTGCGACCTACACCACCATTGGTGCTCTGTCCTGGTGCCTGGGCTATTACTTCTTCAACAAAACGAAGCGCTCCTTCGCGGATGTGGTGTGAGATGGCACTGGTAGAACTCAAAGACGTTTCGAAACGGTACAACATCTACAACCGACCTATCGATCGGTTGAAGGAAATGGCCTGGCGTAATCGCCGCTGTTTTCACCGCGAGTACTGGGCGATTCGCGACGTAAACCTGATCGTAGAACCGGGTTGCACCACAGCCCTAATGGGACCCAATGGAGCCGGCAAGTCGACAATTCTGCAGATAATTGCCGGCGTTGTGCAGCCCACAACCGGCACCGTCACGGTAAATGGTCGTCTGACTGCCATTCTGGAATTGGGAGCGGGTTTTCAAATGGATTATACAGGACGTGAAAACGTCCTTGTATATGGCATGATTCTCGGCATCAGCCGGGAAGAGATGTTAGACCGAATGGATGAGATTGCTGCGTTTGCAGAAATCGGCGATTTTTTCGATCAGCCGGTGAAGACATATTCCAGCGGCATGATTGTGAGGTTGGCTTTCGCTGCCTGTATCAATGTCGACCCTGAGATTTTGATTGTCGACGAAGCATTAGCAGTGGGCGACATGCGCTTTCAAGATAAGTGCATCAGAAAAATTCTCGCGATGCAAGAAAGCGGTAAGACGATCATCTTCGTGCATCATAGCCCTGGCATCATCGAACAATTCTGCACGCGTGCAGTACTGATCAATGACGGGCGCATTGTGCAGCAAGGATTGGTAAAAGACATCATTCCGCTTTATGAGGAAATGATGGAAGTTGGGGAGTTGACCCCCAAGCGTTTCACGGCACCTGGGGCAGTCCTAGGCTAGTCAGAGCAATACTCGATGCTCGTGAGCTGAACTGGATCGATGTTAGTCGGCCGGTTTGCCTTATCAAGCCTTCAAAAACATTCGTTCGAAGAGTTGTGTTACCCGCTGCACAGTGTCACGAGTGACGTGACGTCCATCAGATTCAAACGGAGTAGGGCTACAGTATGTGACTACCTCATAAGCAGGGAAGTAGGTTACTGCGTCTGCGTTGCGCCTGACGAATTCTTCAATTGCCACACGCAGCGTGCTCTTGGAATGACAATTTGCTTGCACCACATGGCACTCATCGCCACGGAAGGTAGCGTAGAGAGGGACAGGTGAAAGAGTAACGATGAGTTTAACGTCCGGGTTGTGCGCCCGCCATATATCGAACATTCTCTGCAGCTCGGCGACGTTTTGCTCAACGCTGAGAATTTCTTTGTAGACCAGATAAGAAGCCAGGCTTCGAGGGTAACGGGCAATCACCCAATCATCTTGCTGTAAACGCCATACTTCATTCAAGCCGACAGTCATCACGAAGACTTTCGCTTCGGTTAGGGCCTTTCTTGCTGCAGGCAAATGCTGCTGCATGGACTGTTCATATTCCTCGATTGAATCAAAAATTATTTCCTCGCGGAACGGATCCCAGTACTGCGGCTTTCCGGTCTCGGATGACTTGAATAACAGCTTCGGGCGCTGACGAATACCAAAGGCGAACTCCATCAGTTGCCTAAAGGACGGTGTATTGTAGAGGTGTCCCCATGCAGCACAAGAGTGAATGTTGGGTTCCGCGAGAATGTAATTGAATCGATTTGACTTGAGATACTGCGCAATTTCGGTAGCGAAGCAGCTGCCAGCGGAGCCAATAGGTGTTTGCTGATCGATTAATGGTTTACGATGAACCAATAAATCCTCGTCACAGAGATTACGTCCGTGAGGCTCTGGAGCACCGGGATTCGGCCAATAGACAGCTTTCCAGTTTGGCTTCAAATGAGCTTTGTATGCCGCCTCGGAATCATCAGCGCGCAAAGAAACGAGCCGCAGGCGATTCAAGGCCGCTGAGACAGTGCCATGCGTGGTGGCATCGCTCTGCAGCAACTTCTGGAGAAGATGCTGCTCGCAGGCGATACAAATCTTGCGAAACGACTGATCGTTGTCCGAAGCCCGAAGCATCTCCAGAAGCTCAGCGGCGATAGGTCGAAAGCGTTCCTGATTGAAGATCGAGTTGACTACCATCGCCAGAGAGCGGGTCGTCCGGATGTCCTCGTCTGTGCTTGCAACAACTACGGGTGAATTACAAACTGCTGAACTCATTACTCAGTCCTATTATAATGGCAACTTTACTCTTTAGCAGCAGAACTTAGTCTGCACGGAGGGTGAGCTACAGTCCCAGTTTTTTAGCACACTCAGCGCAACCGCCTTTGTAAGTGTTGACAGCGATCAAAGAGCGCGGAATGCCGGCGATCAGTGCGCACTGGGGAATCACACTGCCTATCGCTCATTCGCGACTCCGGTATCAAATATGGTGCAATCCGATGACTCGCTCATTGAGTAATCAATCCAACCGGACAGATGTAACTGAATATTGGCTGCGCCCCATAGTTCCGCACTTTTTGGTCGCCGTCGACAATAAGCTCAATTATCGAACAGAATCGACTTTCTATCCAGTTCTACGAGTTCATTTAATCTATGGACACTCACAATTCCGTTCTGGATAAGCGTCACAGTAGAGGCGAGTAAGACTCGTTCAGACTCTCGCACATCTGTGACAACGTCGAGCAGACGCGGAAATGCGGCGCGCGCGACAAAGCTCCAATCCTGGTTTTGCACCGCGCATCACGGAAGCTACGGTACGCGGTTTTTGGCAGTTGCAAAGACCTGCGGGGGCTTTCCCAAAACCCCATGCTCACCGTCTCCGACGGCGATTTCAGGAGCGGCTTTCAACAGGGGCGGAGCTGCATCTTATCCCGCAGCATCGCGGCTCGTTACCGTGGATGGGCGAACAATCACGACGAACATGCGTCTTAGCCCCACGTAGATCGGCAATTGCCGACCCCATATTACCAAGATCTTGTAAAGGTCTTCATAAACGGGGTTTCAGGACAGGGCACGGGCTTACTTCGCACAGCGCGAGAAAAACGAAGAATGCTATCGTCTAAGTAGCAAGGGGCACGATGGGTGGAAGAACATCAGGACCTCAGACTAAGTGGTCGGACCTCTGACGTAGGAAAACCAAGTATGTTTAGCAAATTAATCGCTCTGACGATCGCGGTCTGGATGTTGCTCTCCGGGTATTCAGAACGCGCCGACGCAAAAAGTAACAATGCTCGCAAGGTCCGAACCCAGGGCGAATCTGCGGTACCCGTCCAACCAGCGGGTACCGTACCGTCGGCCGGAGTATCGCCGACCGATTTGCAGCTGTCGCCTACCGAAGCTTACAGTCAAGGCGATGGTTATCTGCGCAGTAATGTGATTTTCAATGATCAAGGTTCTAATTATCGACTTTCTCGGCAGGGGGCGCCGAAACAGACAGGCGGAAGTGGTCTGCCGCCAGCAACCGGAGCACCACCGGCGGTGCCACCATCGTCAAAGCTTCAAAGCCAGACACCCATAAGCGACATGAGCGCCGCCCAGCAACTCCTCCAGCAGTCATTGGATGCGACTTTTTATGCTTGCGATTATCTAATCCTCACCGGTGTCAATTCACGGCAGTTAAGTGCTCAGGAAGAACTTGAGTTGCGAACAGAAATGGACGGAATTGCTGCACTCAACAAATCCTACGTGGTCAAAGGTTATACGAAAGATACCTTCAATGAAATACAGCGCAAGTTAGTCATTCTCCAGCTGCACATTTATACCTACGGACAAAACGCAATCACAAGGTGAAGATCAAGTTTTGCAGCCGACTGCCTATCACTACCGATGTTAGAGCGAAACACGATGGCAACGCTCCTGGATGCACAAGACCGGCAGGTGTTTGACCATTGAAAATTATGTGGAAAAACCACTTTCGTTCATCTAAAGCGGATCTTATTTGACCGACCACCGCTCCTCCTTCTTGAGTCACATGAAAGAAAAAGCTAACCCTGGGTAATGTCTCCTAATGACACCCTTGGTATCATGCTTCCTTCTGAAGCTCTCAGGCTTCTTCAAGCTTTCGAACCGATGCGGAGCAAACGACATGCGAAGCACCAGACGTCCGTATGACCAGTCGAACGGGTCGAAGAACACTCGTTTGCAAGCGCAGGCGCCTGATTTTACTAGACCCAGTGTTTTACACCTGATTGTAATTGCCACTCTGATCATTTCTCTCGTGAGCTGGTGTTATGCACCCGCAGTCGTGAACGGCTTTCACGGCGACGATTTTCTGCACGTTCATTGGCTCACCCTGGCTGCCAATCATCCGTCGATGCTCTGGGACAACTTCACCGGACCCTGGCTGGGCTCAACCGACGTCAAGTTCTATCGCCCGCTAATTTCCGTGATCTTCTGGATTGAACATCAGCTCTGGGGATTCAATGCGGTCGGTTATCACCTGACCAACGTCGGCTTTCACTTGAGCGGCGTGCTCTGCTTGCTATTCATCGGGAAGCGCCTGGCACTGTTGGCTGGATTTGATGAAAAGGCATCGCGAACCGTCGGGATACTCGCCGCTACCCTATGGGGAATTCATCCCCTGAACGCTGAAGTTGTAGCCTGGGTCACCGGGCGGGTCGATGCAACAGTCACGGCATTTTCTCTCGGCTGTCTTCTCGCGTATCTAAAATGGCGCGAGTCCAAGAAACCAGCCACACTCGCAATCGGCCTGACACTCTTCATTTTGGCGTTGCTCTGCAAAGAAATGGCGGTCATTCTTCCACCATTATTTGTTTGCCTCGACCTGATGTTCCACGATGGCAGCAAATTCGGCAGACTGCGAAGCCTACCCTTTTGGCTTGTCCTTAGCGGCTATTTTATGGTTCGTCAACTTACGATGGGCACCATGATCGGTGCTTATGACAATACATTGGATACTGACTGGAGATTGCTCTGGAAGAGGTTCAAAGGCGGACTGCCATTTTTGTTTTCACCTTTCAATCTGAACATATTTCAGCGGACCGATGTCGTGGTCAGAGTTTGGAACTGCGTGTTCGCCACGATATTGGGATTAGGGTTAGTGCAACTAGTAGCTACCCGAGCCAGACACTGGCGCTTGCATGCATTTTGCATACTCTGGTTCGGACTAGCACTTCTACCCGTCTACAAAGTATTTGCAGTCGCTCAGAACCTCGAGAGTTCGCGATACGCATATTCAGCGGTTTTACCTCTTTGCCTGTTGCTGTCCGTCCTTGCAACGCCGACGTTGAAACTGCGCTGGCTAGCAGGACTGCAAGGGGCGTTGGTTATTACGCTAGGCGGCATTGCGGCATTTGCGCTGCACACCCACGCGACAGTCTGGGGCGATGCAGGGAAGATAAGCACCCGAATCGCTAACCAAATTTATCAACTGGTCAAGGATCGTTCAGTCCGTCCCACAGTGCTTATGATGGGACTTCCCGATAACATAAACGGGGCGTATGTAATGCGGAATGCCCTCCCGGGAATGGTGACGCCACCGTACTTCCCTAAAGAACTCGCGATGGCCCGGAACCTAGATCGATTTTGCGCCCTCTATCCTTTTGCTCTTTTCAGGGACAGCTGGGCGGAAGGCACGGACGCCACCGTCGTATGTTGGAACGACGAAAAGAAGCAGTTAGAACAGGCAAAGATTACTGCGTCATCGTGGGCAGAAAAAAAGTCCGTCCTGCCGCTCCAAAATGTGAAGGTGGGAGGGGGCACAGGCCGCCTAACCGATCGGGGACTCGACATCAATGCGCTGCAGAAATATACGATTCTCGATTTGCGAGATTTAAACGCGGAATGCTCTGCGATAGATTTCGTCCAAGTGACTCTGAAGAATTGCCACGAGAATCTCGAGCCTTCAACCATGACGTACGTGAATCACCTTCATCCGAACGCCTATCCTACCTGGTCTTCCACCGTGCGACCAACGGTTGTTTCTGTGGCACCGAATGTGGTGCGGATGATGTTTCCCTTAAGGCAGCATCCCGAGTGGGTACTGGGGGAAAAGTGCACAGAGCTGGTATTCGGCATTCCTGCGTCCGATTACTCCGTCATGTCAATTGAGGCTACCACTGCTGCAAATGTGATACCGAGAGTTTCTTTGCCGACAACAGCGGTGGAGAGTTCCTCGCTGTCCCTTGGCGCTCAACCGGCGGAAGTGTCCGTCGCAGACAGAGGCGCCCGCAGTCTCGTTCTTGAGGTGTCTCCGCGCGGACAATACTTCGAAAAACAATATGCCTCGACGCCGAGAGCGCAGAGCGTCCTCAAACACTTCAAGCCGAACCAAAAGATGCTGTTGGACCAAACGATGTTTGACGCCGGAATGTATCAAGCACGTGTCTGGTGGGCGGGCACCAACGGACAGCCCGAGGGGTTATCGTCTGATCACTTCAATATTGTTGTACCGTCCGGGACGCGGTAAATGCTTTTCACCAGCTGCATTTTTCTCTTCCTTTTCTTGCCAGTCGTTATTGGTTCTTACTACTTGCTGCGATCAAACTTAGCGCGCAATTTTCTTTTGACAGTGGCCAGCCTGTTTTTCTATTCATGGGGCGAGCCTAGCTATTTCTGGGTGATGCTGTGCATGGTGGCACTGAATTATTCTGCGGCCATCGCCATCGAACGGCTTAAGAAGCCCAGGCGAACCTGGCTAATGACGCTAACGGTGATAGCGAATATCTCTACTCTGGCGTGGTTTAAGTACAGCGGCTTTTTAGTGGATAACTTGAACGCGGGGCTTTTGGGGCTGCGCATGCCTCAGATCGATTTTGCTGGAGTGCACCTGCCGCTAGGGATTTCCTTTTTCATCTTTCACTCATTGTCCTACGTCATAGATGTTTTTAGAGGAGTCGCCCCGGCGCAGCGCAATCCTCTAAACATGGCTTTGTACATTTCACTGTTTCCCCAGCTTATAGCTGGGCCAATAGTACGCTATCACGAGATTAACGAGCAACTTCTAAACAGAACCGAATCGCTTGAGAAATTCGCGGAAGGGATCCGTCGCTTCACGGTCGGGCTGTCCAAGAAATTACTGATTGCCAATGCTATTGCGGTCCCAGCCGATGCAATTTTTGGTGTGCCGGCGAATCAACTCGGAATTGGAACAGCCTGGCTGGGCGCAATCTGTTATATGTTGCAGATTTATTTTGACTTCTCAGCCTATTCTGACATGGCAGTCGGACTGGGTTTGATGTTCGGATTTAGGCTACCCGAGAATTTCAACTATCCATATGCTGCAACATCAATCCGAGACTTCTGGCAACGCTGGCACATGTCTTTGTCTAATTGGTTTCGCGATTATCTATACATTCCCTTGGGTGGCAATCGCGTTTCTGCATCACGTGTATGTTTGAACTTGATGCTGGTGTTTTTGCTCTGCGGTCTGTGGCACGGAGCCAGTTGGCAATTCATAGCATGGGGTGCGTATCATGGCACTTTTCTTGGAGCCGAGCGCGCATTCCTGGGTAGAACATTAGAGCATCTGGGCGCACCGCTCAGGCATGCTTACGCGCTGCTTGTTGTGCTTTTCGGATGGGTGCTGTTTAGAGCCGATAATATCACTCATGCAGCGTCCTACTACTCGGCAATGCTTGGTGCGAATAACCATTCCTCAGACATACCCTTGCTTGACCCGCGATATTTGTCGAACGAGTTCTTTGTCGTATCAACGGCAGGGGTGCTGCTCTCTTTCGCCGCATATCCGAAAACCCGCAGTCTGCTAGCTCTGCATCCACGAATTGGCAGATTCCACTTATCAGTGCGCACCGCGGTCTATCTAGCGCTGATGGGGGTTTGCGTCTTGGAGTCCGTCGCGAGCACATATAATCCATTCATCTACTTCAGGTTTTGATCCGATGGTCAGCGCATCAAAGTCCCCAGTGGTGGAAGTACGGACAAGTCCTTCATGCGAGGGAAAGAGTTTCGATCGCCAAAACAAAGTCCATAAGTCAGATCTCTTTCTTGTGTTCGGATTTTGCTCGGTGATTGCGATCGTCGCAGTGCTGACGTGGCTGTTATCTCCTGAACAAGTTTCGGACGCTGAGAATCGAGAACTCGTTCAATTTCCAAAATTGCACCGAAAAAAGATCGCGGAATTTCCGCCTCAATTTGAAGCCTATTTGAATGATCGTATCGCATTCAGGCAGACGCTTGTGCAGACGAGAAATCTTCTGAAGTACAAACTATTCAACGTCTCTACCGGCTCAGACGTCGCCATTGGCAAGAATGATTTCCTCTTCTTTCTAGGCGAGGGGATGGAGCGCTTGTGCAAGGTAGAACATCCATTGACTAGCGCCGAAGTCGATGACTGGGTCACCGCGATAATCGAAAGGCAGCGTTCGCTAAAAGCCAGCGGCATCAAGTATCTATTCGTTGTCGCACCAGAAAAACCTTCAGTCTACCCTGAGTTATTGCCGCCCATATTGTCCCCCTTGCGTGCTACTTCATGCGTCGACCAGATTAAGCTAGCCCTTGAGAAAAGAGGATTTGTCGATTTGGTAGATTTGCGCGCCCCGTTACTCAATGCGAAAAGGACGAAGCTCGTTTATTTGAAGACAGACACTCACTGGAACGACTACGGCGCATTAATTGGCTACCAGTGCATTATCAACAAGCTAAGTCGCTGGTTTCCAAACTTGGAACCAAGCCTGACTGAGCGGCAGGTCGCAATGCAAATGCTGCCTCACACTAACGGCGACTGTCCCAAACTGATGGGGCTTGCCCGGCTCGTCACAGAAATGGCACCCAAAATCGGTCCAGAATTTCGCAACTCGTGCCCTGCAGAACTTTTGGACAGCCAGGTTGTGCAGACAGACCACGAGCGCACCAAAACCGGCGACAGCAGTCTTCCGAGCGCTTTGGTACTGCACGATTCCTTCGGCTTTGCCCTGAAGCCATACCTCTACAGACATTTTAAGCAAGTGCACTTCCAGCGGGAAACCGCCTATTCATGTGACGGCAAGCTAATCGAAAAATACAAACCAGATGTGGTCGTTCAAATTCTCGTTGAGCGGCGCTTGCTGAATGATTTACCATTTCACAGCAGAGATTGGAGAAGCTGGCTCAAACGATCGATTTCGCATTCTGCGGGGACGAGCCGCGAGTGGCTGAGCATCTTACCCAATGACAAGCGCTTCAATGTTCATGCCTTGGAGCGGCTTGATTTAGGTCCCTCTGTCAATCCCACAACCGTCCGATTACACACCAAATCTGGTGATGAAGTGAGATTCACCGCCGAGAGTGCGCTGTGGTTCGAATGGTATCTACTGAAAGATGGGAATCAAGGGTCCTCATTCGCCAGTGAGTCGTCGAAACGAGCGTACGGACAATTGCAAGACTTCGTTCGGTTCAGCGGGCACTTCAGGAAGGCCGGGGAGTTTGTCTTGCCCAACAAGGAGATTCTGCACTTGTATAAGCGGAATGCGCCGAACGCGACGAGCTCACACAGTGCCAACTAGTGAAGCGGTTTGCTCGTTTGCCTATACTTCTGGATATCCAGGTCAATTCCCACTCGCAGTTGGGCGATACTAGGTGAACTAGACGGCGCGTTTTGCACCAGCGAAGATGCTTGACTGAGGAATAAATCCGCTTCCGACTTTCGACTTTCGGCCTTGAAGACGCAGGATGTCCGAAAGTACCCAGGTGCACTGTGCAAGTTCTGGAGTATGTGACTCACCGTTGGAGAGAAGATGGATGCATTTTCGTGCAGCAACTTCGGCGGTTCTGTAGTCCTTAGGCTGGACGGCTGAACCTATTTCTGAATTGAGATCCAAGATCTTAGCGTGTAAGGCACTTTCAACAATTTGTTTCTCCAAGTCCGCATGAGCGGTGCTTTTGGAAGTGCTGGCGATGATCTTGCGGGCCCGACGGAATGCGCTTTCGGCCTCTAAATATTTTTGCTGTCCACTCAGCGCATTACCAAGCATCCAGTATGCATTGGCACGGTCCACCGGCGATGTCGGCGAGCCTTTGCTAAGCCATAACGCTTCTTGTGAAAAAGCGCGTTCTGCAGCGGCATAGTTTCCTGCCAAGAATCTTGATTGTCCCACTGCACGATATGCCTCTGTCAGGCGCGGCACGTCCGGCTTCGTTTGCGTCCTTAAAGCGCTAACATAGTCATCGTATGATACCGCTGCTTTCTGATAGTCTTTTGCACGAAGGTAGCAATCTGCAATGCCTCGCTTCAACTCCAACCCTTGCTCAATTCCTGGCGATGTCATAGAAAGTTGCATCTCCATGTAATGAGCGGCGAGTGTCTCCTTACCAGCGCTGCGAGCCGTTGCTGCGGCGATATTTAGGTATTCGACGCGTTTCAGCTCCCTCGCATCGCGCACGGCCGCATCAGCATATTTCTGTGATTCTATCCAGCGATTGTTTCTGGCGCAAAGGCTGGCCACAGCTAAGAGAGTCTCCGCTTGCGTAGATTTATCGCCAACATGTGCAAGAGCCAATAGCGCCTGCTGAGCCTTGTCCCCATCGCCAGCGCTCTCGAGCGCCGCACTCAGTTCTTGCGCAGTTCGTACCGCGCCTGAGGGCTCCAGCATTGCATAGTCCTGCAGCGCTGATGCGCTCACTCTAAAGAGTCCGGCATCTAACTGCTTTGCCGAAGCCAACCGCAGAAGATCCGAAAATGCCTTGTCGAAATAATTGCGAGCCAGCTTGCGACGATTCTGTTTTACCGCTGCCTCAGCGAGAAGTACGAAGCTCCGCGCTCGTTCAGCTCCAGCACTTGAGTCGTCAACCAGCTGAGCCGCCTCCTGAAACAGTTGCTCTGCGGCCTGCTCGTCCCGATGTGTATGCCGAATCTCGGCAAGGACCATCGCAGCGTCCAACTTATCGCGACCATGACCAAATTGGTAAAGCAGACTTGCCTGTAGTCCCTTCCAATCAGAGATTCATTGGCACGGAGAGCCATCGCTCCGAGGAAAGCGATCGCGATAGCGACTATCGCTCCAGTCACAAGAGAAATCTTCAGCGGCAGGCGTTGCGACTTGTTTTTTCTGCGCTTCGGCACAGCGACTTTCATATCTGGCGAAGCAACAAATTTGGTCAAGGCCTCAGTTATGTCCGCAAAGGACTCGTACCGATCACCTCTGTCCTTTGACAGGGCGATGAAGGTGATCGCTTCTAAAGCCTCCGGCACTTCTCGCTCTGGCGCGAATGGCAGTGCGTCTTCTTCCAATTGTTTTTGCATGATGGCAACGGGATCGGCCGCGTTAAAAGGTATCATTCCCGTCAGCAGCTCATACATGAGGCAGCCGAAAGAATACACGTCAGAACGCTCATCCAGCAGATCGCCTCTACACTGCTCAGGACTCATGTAGCGGGGGTCTCCTACAACCTCGCCAGTGCGAGTGAGCCGCTGCCCTGGAATGCCGTCTACAAGCTTGGAGAGCCCGAAGTCGATAACCTTTGCGACAGGGGGACTACCCGGTTCATCGATGATCATGACATTGTCTGGTTTCAAGTCTCGATGCAATACGCCATTGGCATGAGCGTGCGCCATGGCAGAGCAGATCTGTAGAAGCAAATGAACTGCCTCAGAATGCGGAATCGCTCCTCGTGCATCAATCACGAGCCAAGCGACCGCCCCCGCACAAATTCCATTGCCAAATAGACAAGCCCGTCGACGCCACCAAACGAATACATGGCGAGAATGTTTGGATGATGCAAGCTTGAGATGATTTGCGCTTCCCGCTGAAATCGTTTTACAGCATCAACATTGGAGCAGTAACGAGGATGCAGAACCTTGATGGCGGTATCTCTACCGACTTCGAGATGCCTGGCTTTATACAACTGCGCCCATACCACCGCACCCTAGATAGGCGATGATCTCGTAGCGTTCATCCAATACTGCACCCGACTGCAGCGGCGAGAACTGCCGCGGTTGTAGTTGTTCAGTTAAGGAATCTCTTTGAGTCATTCAGGAGCCCGAGACTAAATATCCACCTTTATTCCCGTCATCTGGACGTTGATAGCATGTAGTATTTACCGAATCGTTCGTCGTAGGTGGCTGATTCTCCCGAGGATTAAATGCGTCAACTGGCAACTATCTTGATATTTGCGGCGATTCTCACGAGTTTCTGGTCGACCGGTCCGCTGCAGGCGCAAAGTAACGTTCCGACCATGGTGAATAACCCGCAAAAGACCTGGGTCTTTATCGTTGGGGTTCTGGAATGGCAGAAAGGTGCAGGGCTCAAATCCTTCTCGGTCAAGAACCGCCGCGACCAGGGGCTGCGCGACTGGTTTGTCCAAGCAGGCGTACCCTCCGACCATATTGTCTATTTATCAGATTCGGCTGCCACCTTGAGAGCAATCCGCTCGAGTCTCGACGTGATGATGGAGAAAACTCAAGCCGGAGATACATTTTTCTCCTATTACTGCGGACACGGCTGGGTCACCGACGGCAAGGCGTATTACGGCAATTATGATTGCAGCGATGATCCCAGCACTTATTGGAGCGTCAAGTCGTACGCGAAAAATGTTGCTGAAAAGTTCAAGGGGTCTAAAGCAATCTTCACCGCGGATTGCTGCCACTCTGGAGCACTAGGAGAGGAACTCTCAAAAGCCAACCCACCTTTTGCTTATGGGGTTGTGACGTCAGCCATGTCTGCAATTTCGTCAACCGGCAATTGGACTTTTACTCAGTCGATTCTGGACTGCCTAACCGGACATCGCTATGCCGACTTCAATAGCGATGGCACCATCACATTCGACGAGATGTGCCGATACGTTAACGCAGAAATGTCCGCACTCGAACGCCAAAAAGCATTCGCCACGCGCAACATTAGTTTCTCCGCCGAAACGGTGGTGGCGCAAGTAGCATTCCCCGAAGAAACTCTACCCGAGCGCGCTGAAGTGAAGTGGCAGGAGAAGTGGTATCCGGCCAAAATTCTGGACCGCAAAGACGGACAGTCAAAAGTGCGGTGGGTAACCATCGGATGGGACACTGCCGCCAGTGATGAATGGGTGGACGATAGCCGAATCCGCAAGGGTGCACCCGCGAACGAAGAACTGCCTGTATCTACATCGGCTCAATGGGCTCCTGGTGCCAAAGTAAAAGTGAAGTGGGGCGACGACTGGTACGCCGCTGTGGTCAGAAAGTATTCCAACGGACAGTACTTTGTGCACTACGAGGGCTATGAGTCCTCCGATGACGAGTGGGTAGAGCCCTCCGCCATTAAATGAACGTGAGAGGGCTCAGCGCTATCTGTACGAACGGCGCGTAGCGCGACGATAATCGTTGTCGAGACTTCTTCTGAGGTCTGCGATTTGTCGCGAGAGCCTGCGCTGTTCTCTAGGAGAGATGTATGGACTGGAAGCGTTCAGATGTGCCTCGAGAGCATTAATCTGATTGATTTTCGCCTGAATCTGGGCACCATTCGAGGGGCGGATTCGACGATTTTGAATATCTAGATTCAGTTGATCCTGCCAGGAATTCGTATAGGGTGGCACATACGGAGCAGCGGCAACGGGGATCGGTCGATTGACACCATTGTTCAGCATAGTCATAAGCATCGAGCTGACGTTGTCCAATTGGGCTTGCAATCCTTGGAGCTCTTGGACGGTATATCCATCGGTGTTTGCAGCATTGCGCATGGATTCGATGCGATTGAGCTCGGCGCGCAAGGCAGCCTCTTCTTCGGCGGTCAGTTGATTCGTACCAGCTCCTGTAGTCACTTGCGTTGACAACTCATGGAGCCGAGTACTAACTACCGAGGCCTCCAAATTCGATACCGTTTGTGCGGAAACCGGCGCCACTGCCACCAAATACACCAGCAACGATGCACAAGCAGCTGTCCGACCCATTTTTCCTGTGCTCTTCATAGAATCCCCCTTGCCATAGACGGCTTAGGTTCAACGACGTTTGTAAAGCTCAAGAGTTCCTAGCTGTGGTATCAGGAGGAAGGGCGCTACGCGTCGGAGGAAGAAGCCTTCGATCGTGCACTGGCAGTCGATCCATCCAGAGAATGTCGACGCCAATCAAAAGAAAATGCTTCACCAACTACCCGCGCAAGGATTTGTTCGTGCCGACAGCATACCCGCGCCCTTGTTGCATGGGCGGGTGGATAAGCATTGGATGGGACACCGCAGCCAGCGATGAATGGGTGGATGATAGCCGCGTGCGTAAAGGTGCGGCCAGCCAACGAGGATTTGCGTTGCCTGCGCTGATCCCTGCTAGATGGGCACTCGGTGCCAAAGTACAAGTGAAATGGGGCGACGCCTGGTACGCGGCTGTAGTCAAAAAATACTCAAACGAGAATATTTTGTGCACTACGAAGGCCATGATTTGATTTAACGCTCAGAAGCCCGTTGCCAAGGAGCCACAATGTGTCTCCACTCATGCGCGCAACCTTGGCTACAGTTAGACTTTCGGCACTTTGCTTGTGGGGGATCTTTGCCGCCAGCCCAGATTAGTATTGTCGTGCCTGTTTACAACGAGGTACCAGCCAATCTCGCTGCCTTGCTACAAAGGTTGGCTATAACTTTAGACCCTTTGGCTCTCCCTTACGAGGTAGTTTTCGTAGATGATGGCAGCCTGGCAACGACCGCCGACTACTTGAAAGAGTGCGCAGCCGCCCATACTCATGTCCGCTTGGTCGTCCTCAGTCGCAATTTCGGCGAACAGGCTGCCATCATCGCCGGGCTCTCACATGCCCGCGGTGCAGCCATCATCAACATGGACTCAGATTTACAGGATCCACCCGAACTTCTGCCCACCATGATCCAATATTGGCGAGAAGGCAACGACATTGTCTTTACTCGTCAAACAGAGCGCAGCGACGCCTTCGTCCGCAGACTAGCAACCGAGCTGTATTACTGGATTCTCAACAAAAGCTCGCCCGTGACTATTTCGCATGCTGGTGAATTCCGTCTACTCAGCAAACGCGCCGCCCAGGCGGTAATCGGCATCGCTGACTCTTCGCCGTTTTTGCGTTCTTTGGTCCCATGGGTGGGGTTCAAGCAAGTGGTGATTCCATTCAAACGTGACCGACGCACGCAGGGCAACAGCAGCTACTCCTTCGCTAAGCTATTCAGAGTCGGCTTGTCTGGTCTCTTCTCGTCCAATCCTTTCGTAGTGCTGGCAGTGCCGGTTTTCGGCTCGTTCCTGATCGTAGTCGCCACCGTGATCGCGCTGCTCTATTGGCACAACAGCATCACGGTCGCATTGATCTCACTTCTGGTTGGTTTCATCAATCTGCTGTCCACGTTCTCGCTTACTCTATACCTCGGCTTTGTGGTCATCGAATTGCGCAAGCGCCCGCTCTATATTGTGGCAGCGGTAGTTGAAAGAAATGCTCAGCTTGATCTGGTATCCAGCACCACCCCTGGTACCAAGAATTCCGAATGGCAAGCACGCTGATTAGACTCGCTTGCGTGCTACAGCCAAAATTCCGATTCCGAGGGGACAATTGATGCCGGCGGAAATCAGACTCTTTTCGACGCCACAAAAGGCTTTCATTGCTTCGTTGATAATCGGGTTGGTTTCACCAATAGCCGACTTACCACGTTGCTGATCGACTGGATTGCCATCGTCCAGTCTGGCTTTCACCCAAGCCGGAAAAAAGAGCCCCCACTGGCAATGAGTGATACGCAAAATTTCAAACTGGCTCGCGATCAACTTTTCACGCAACTCGATTTCAGTGTACCGTCTGGCAGATTGAACGCAGCGGTCGTGATTGGAAAAGAGGCGCGGGTTGGCTGGCACGCGTATGACGAACAGTCCTCCATCCTTGAGGACACGACTGATTTCTTGCAGCGCGCGAAGATCATCGCGGACGTGCTGATGGTAGATGACATCGACACTGACAGCCATGTCGAAGTGATTGTTGGTAAAGGGCATTGACTCAACCGAACTGTCGACGATATGCACACCTCGTTCCGCTGAGATACGCAGCGCCTCCGGTGCTACATCGACGCCCGTGACACGTCCGTACTTCTCAAGTTTCTTCGCTAAGCTGCCTGTGCCGCACCCGGCGTCAAGAATCTCCAACTTGTCCGAGGGATTACTGAACTCTTCAATGAAATGGAGAATCAGATCGTGTACTGCGACATAGTAAAAGTGTTTCTCTTCGTGGTCTGCGATGTTCTGGTATTCAGCTGTTTCCACCGCTCTGTCCTAGTTGGTGATATGCGCCCAATCAAATTACCATCAAGGGTACCATTGCCTTGCTACAGACTTCGAGACGCCAAATTGCGTGTCATCCCTCTCCGCAAGATGACGAAGAGCCATGGAACTCGGGATCGGGAGCACCAATCCTGACTGCGGCACCAGTCCATACAAACTGTCAAAAGGCAGTTTTGCTACTTCTCGTCCGTTTCGGCGGTCTACGAGGCAACCAGGTTCGACAACAAGGTAATCAGACAGCACTGTGCCGTGCAAAGACTTTCCGGTCGCCACCTGCATCATTGCTTCGAAGTCCCAAGTACCGTCAAAGACAGGAGCCCAAAGGCAATATCGAGGGCAGTTAAGCAACAAAACACCGTCACCGTCCCTGAAGACCGAAGCATGTCTACGGGCGATCTCAAACACTCGTCGCTGCACGATCGTAGAGGCCATCCAGGGCCGAGACAGCACAATATCAGCTAAAGAGAAGAGCGCCAAGAGTCCGGTCAAGATGCCGACAATCAACACGTGTGCAAATTTGCCGGAACGGAACTGCCCCCAGGGAAACTGAGAAATGAACCGGATTAGCGGCCGTCTGATGGCAAATGTGATGGCTGCGATCACGATCGAACCGCCGACACTTGCTCCGAGATTGACCCGGTTAATAGGAGTTAAAAGCAGGGGAGCATACTCGGGATTCAATCCGTAAACGACAAGGGAGACTGTTGCAAACAAAAATCCGAGTGCGATCA
>JBGASG010000007.1:0-285843 GCA_044229845.1 Obscuribacteraceae bacterium (SeqCode)
CGCATGTCGAACGAACAGGTCAAAGACTGGCTGAAGAGCAAGAGCGCTCTCAGTCTGCTCAACTACGAAAACTGGACCAGCGACCGCTCCGCGCGCGCCGAACAGATTCGCAAAGACTGGAATTGCATTACTTACATTTTCCGTTCGGCTAAGTCTATTCACGATTACATGATGGATGGCACCAAGGCATCCGACAATGAGCGCGATGAGGTATGGAAGAAGTTCGCCCGCCTGGCACGCGGCTCCACCGAAGATGTCGACCCGGCCGGCTTGATGCCCGCCGTCGATGTCGATCAATTGAAGAGAGCACTGCTCGGCGATGTGGAAGCTGAAATCGCTGCCAACAAGAAACGTTCGAAGGACAACGACGATGTCACCAAGTCATCGCAAGAGCGCATTGCTGCGCTGCGCAAAGAAATAACCGATGCCCAGACGACATTGCAGAACGCGACGCGAAACATGCAGCCTGCGGATCCGGCACGCCAACTGCTCGAGAAACAGAACGCCGAGGGCACCGCGCAGAAACAGAAAGAGATCGACAATCTCGAGAAACGCATACGTGACATTCAAGCCGAACAAGTGAAACTGCAGGAAGACCTGCGCAAAGCCGAAGGCGTGAAGCGCCTGATCGACAAAGGCATCAACCTGCAAGACGGCAACACTCAAAAAGAAATCGCAGCTGCTCTGGCGAAGCGCCAAGCCTATTTGATTTTGATGACCGGCGGCGGCGTCGACGGCACTCCGGACCAGAAAAATCCGCACTGGGCGGAATATGGCATGCCGGTGTACACCGACACCACGACCACGAAACAATGGCAAATTGCTGCCGCGAACGTGCTCGCCGACTGCTTGAAGGACGGTGCACTGGGTCGCTCGCAGGCCGCGGAATACGTGAAGCGCGCGCTCACCGGCGGCGAAATTCCAGCCGAGGCGCGGACAATCTTGCTCAATGCGTGGCGCGACCTGGCCAAGGTCGGCGGCGACAAGTTGCGCGAGCAACTCAGCTTGACCGAAGAAGAAGTCGGCGCCGTGACGCTCAAGGCTCTGGAATGGGAGCTGAGCCGCGCGGAAGGCGAGCAATCGAAGGACTATCAGAAGGCACTGTTGAACGACTTGTTGGCTTATCGCTACCGCCCGGCATTCGCAGTGTTGGAAGGCATGGCCGATGCCGGCAAGCTCTCCAAGTGCGACAAAGAAGTGCGCGAACTGGCGATGAGTGTTGTCGAACAACTGCGCGACGGCGTGTATGGACTTTGGGATCGTACCATCGCCGATGGCGCTTCTACCGGTGCGGTCCGCGGTCAGCGCATGCAAGAGCGCTGGGACGCCTACAACAAGTTGATCGATCCGAACTCGCCGCTGCGCCGCGGCTCCTGGGTCGATACGGAACTGGCTGCCGATCAGGTCGTGCAGTCGGTGTTCAACAATTACAAAGACTACAAATTCAAGACCGCCGCCGAAATGGCTCCGGTGATGCAACTTCTGGATTCGCCGCACGACAAAATCAGATTGGCGGCCGCCAAAGTATTGCTGCAAGGTTCGGCGGCAACGCCGGATGCAGGAGCCGCGCGGCAGAAGGCGCTGCTCACGTTGTCCGGTATCGCCATCGACGGCAAGCAAGCACAGTATCGTCGCGATGCGAAGTCCGAACTTAACGCATTCGCTGCCGACAAGTCGCCTTCGGCTAAGGCCGAAGAGTGGAAAGGAAACCGCTGCGAAATCGAGCTGCCGACAACCGACGGCACAAAGAAAGTGATCAGCATCCAGCGCGTCGGCGAAGGTCGAGTGGCGATTGTCGAAACCACCAACTCCGCCATTACCGCGGCTGTTGACGGACTTGGGCGCAGCCGCCGCTTCGGACGCGAAAACGGCATCATCAATGTGATGATCGACAACGGCACGCACTACGCACGTCAAAAAGACCAGCGCGGACAATACACCCGCGAGTGGATCATCGACGGCGATCCGAAGAAGAGATTCCATGGCGAAGCAGATGTCACCGCCGATGGTGTCTATTCCTGGTGGAGTGTCAACGGCAAAGAAACCAACGTGTTCACCCTCGCAGGTAACTACTCGGCGATCGCTCTGGAGCGCGCTAACGGTCAGATCGTCGCCATCCAATATCCGGATGTGCGCGATCCGGAAGATGTGGTGCGCCGGACATTCAAACGCGACGGCGAAGAAATCACAGAGATGACCTACTACCGCAAAGGCAATCCGCATCCGATTACCGCTACGCGCCAGAAAGGCAACGACGGCAAGTGGGCGGACAGCTGGGTGATTACCTGCCACATCGGCAGCAACGCCGCAGGCTGGACACCGACGACGCGCGGTCCGTGGGGCGGCAAGATGTCCCTCGACGATAAGGGCAACTACCGCTTCGACGGCAACGGCTACAACGAAAGCCAGTCGGCCGAAGGCAAGTTCCATTCGTCGTCCGCCTCATCGGGCGGCTCCGACGACTTCGTCAACGACGGCTAAGACCTCCACGAACGCTACGGCATCAAGCCCAAGCAAATTGGCGCCCCGGCACTCAAGCAAAAGTGTCGGGGTGCCTCCGATTTTCTCTTAGGACAAATCAACAGAAGTGTTGATCGACCCCACAGGCGCCGAAAAAATCGAGATTTAAACAGAAGTGTTGATTTGCCCTAAGGAGATCTGAGGCACCCCCAGGCTCGAAGGCACCATGGCCCAAAGGCACCGGGGGTGCGAAGGTATAGCGGCAGGCTCCGATGCACGGTGTCTGCGACGTTATGTGCCGCCGTAGCGCGAGTGACCCATGCTGCCGGATGGTTTGGCTTCCGGCATGGAGAGGCGCACCGCTATGACGATGGCGGCAACTGCACCGACCGGACCGGCGATACGCGCGATAGCTTTCACCCGACCGCCGAAGACAGGATCTGTTTGCGCGCGGTCCATGTTGGCGTTTTCGGCAATCAGGCGGCGCTGCTCTGCTTCCAGTTGTGTGCGTTTGGTGGTGTCGAGTCCTTTGTCTGCCAGTTCGGTTTCGATGGCTTTGAGTCTGGTCTGGTTGGCAACTTTCTGCGCTTCCAGGGCTTTGACGTCTTCTTGCGTGAGTTTTTCTGCAGTGCGGTCGCCGGCACCGGTCGTGTGTTGCTCGCTGGTGACGTTGCCGCCGGAGACGTTGGTGCGGTCGAAAGCCAGTTCGGGCAACGGAGTCGCAGGTCCCGGCGTGCCGCCGGTTGAAGCGGTCGGGGTGACTGTGGCGCGGGTGCGCGCCAGCGCTTCGTTGATGGTCTTCGCTTCAGTTGCGTAGCCGGTCTTCATCTTGTTGAGCGCTTCGACCATGGCTTTCTTGGCCGGGTCGGCTTCGTTCTGCGCGATAGCATCATCGATGGCGGCGCGAACGTCGGCAGAAGCGGCTTCGCCGGGGGCAGCGGTCAAGCGATTGTTCACTTCGAGCAAGGCTTCCACTTGCGCGACCGAGACGCCGTCGGCAACTGCCGGAGCGGGCGTGACTGCACCGGTTCCGCCAGTGCCGTCACCGGTAGGTTTGACGGTGCCGTCGCCGGTGGTGCCGGTGCCGCCGGTCGGTTTGACGCCGCCGTCACCGGCGGTGGTGCCGACATTGCCTTGCACGCCCGGACGCAGCCGTTCGGTTACTTCGGTCGTGCCTTTCTTCGCATCGTAGTCGGCCAGCCATTCGGCATAGGTTTGACCGGAGTTGCCAGCTTTGTCGCTGGTCTTCTTCACATAGGTTTCGCCAACCAGTTTCACTTTACCGGCACCGGCGTCGGTAGCTTCCGACACCAGTTGATAGACACGTTGCGGTCTGCCGTCTGTCTTGGCTTTCTCGACCAGATACTCACGCTCTGTGCCGTCGATGTTGAGACGCTTGCGATCGAATTGCGCTTCGATTTCAGCCTTGGTGCGCGACTGCTCGCGTCCCTCGGGGATCTTGTCGATGTTGAGCAGGGTAACTGTGTCGCCTTCGCGAGCGATCGGGCGATAGTTGTCGCCGCCACTGGAGATCGGCTTGCCTGTCACAGCTCGACCCGAGCCGGGGGACGGAGGAGTCGGCGCCGGTGCATCACCGAGGCGCTTCAGTGCGTCTTTGAGGGCGGTTTCCGCTGCCGTCAGCCGGGCTGCCAGTTCTTCGCCGGCGCGGGTTTGCGTTCTCAGGCGTTCATCCAGCTGCTTCAACGCTTCTTGTGCTTGTTCGGCTTGCGCTTGCGCGCGGGTCACTTCGCCCTGCAAGCGGGTGCGCTCAGCGGCACCGCCTTTCTCGGCTTCCGCCAGTTTGCCTTGCAATTCGGTGACGGTTTTCGACGCTTCCGTGGCTTGTTTGACAGCCGCTTCGCGAGCCGTCGCTTCTTCCTGGGCCTTAGTGGTCGCCAGGTTCAACTCCAGTTTGGCCGCTTCATATCTGGTTTGTAGTGCCGCCAGTTGCGCCTTCACTTCTGCAACTGCATCTGCCTTGGTGGTGTCGGCTTTAGATAGTTTCGTCTCGGCTTCTTTAATGGCACGCTCGAGATCCGCGACTTTGGTTTCGGCAGCCTTGCGCTGCGTTTCTTCTTGCTTCGCGCGTTCTTCAGCTTGCTGTTTGGCTGTTTCGTTGGCATCCGCCGTCTTCTTAGCGGCCTCCAGCTGGCGCTTCAAGCCTTCGATGGTGGCAGCTTCGGTCTGCAATTTGCCGGTGGCTTCGGTAAGTTCTGCGCGGGCGGTTTGCAATTCGGTGCCGATGCGTTTTTGTTCTTCGATCGCTTTGGCCACGCGACCTTCCGATTCCGTCAACTTCTTGGTTGCTTCGTCGAGTTGCGCCTGCAGCCGGGCGGCAGTCTCGCCGGCGGTCTTCTCCAGCGCTGCCTTCTCGTCACCAGATTTGGTGGCGGCTTCGCGCAGGTCGGCTTGCGCCTTCGCCAGGTCTGCCTGTAATTGTTTGACGGCGTCGGCTTGCTTGGTGCGCTCGGTCTGTTCTTCTTTGAGCTTGGTTTCGAACTCGCCTCGCGCTTTCTCGGCGGCGTCGTACTTCTCTTGCAGCGTCTTCAATTTGGTATTTGCTGCTGCCAGATCGGCTTCGGTACCTGTCTTCTTCTCGATCTGCGTCTTGGCGGCATCCAGTTCAGCCTTGATGTCGGCCAGTTCTTTTTCGCGAGCCGTGCGTTCTTTCTCGGCTTCGGCGGCGCGAGTCTCGGCTTGTTGCTTGGCTTGCTCAGCTTGTTTCAATTGTGCGTCGCGGGCATCGAGTTGCTTTTGCAGTTCGGCGATGCGGGCAGCGTCGCCGCCCATTTTCACTTGTGCGTCCTGCAACTGCGTGCGGGCGGTGGCCAGCTCTGTCGCCAGGCGTGTTTGTTCGCGTGCTTGTGTTTCAACGCGAGTGTCGGACGCCTTGAGCTTGGTCTCCAGCTCTGTGATTTTGGTTTTGAGTTCGCCTTCGACCTGTTCGAGTTTTTTCTGGTCGGCAGCGGTTTTGTCCTTTAGGGCGGCGAAGTCGGCTTGCGCCTTGGTCAGCTTTTCCTGAGCAACCTTCAGTTCGTCGGTGACCGTCGTGCGTTCTTTCTGTTCAGCAGCCAGTTGACGTTCGAACTCCTTGGCGGCCTTCGTCGCTTCTTCATACTTGGCGCTCAGGTCGGACAGTTTCGCTTTGGCATCAACCAGGTCGGCTTCGGTGCCTGTCTTGCCATCAAGTTCTTTGCGGGCGGCATCAAGGTCGGCTTTGATCTTGACCATCTCGGCTTCGCGGGCGACGCGTTGTTTTTCGGCTTCGGCGGCGCGTTCGGTGGCGACGCGGTTGGCTTCGGTCAGCGCTTTCACTTGCGCATCGCGCTCGGCGAGCCCCTGCTCCAGGGTTTGCACGCGCTGGCTTTCCGTCTGCAGTTTTTGCTGCACATCCGCGAGGCTTTTCTGCAGTTCGGCTGCTTTCTCGCGCGACTTCTCTGTTTCGACTATTTGCTGCGCCAGTTTTTTGTTGACTTCATCAAGGCTTTGCGAGTTCTTGGTGAGGTCGCCTTGCAGCTGCTTGATTTGCTTGTCGAGCTCGGCGCGTTTTTCTTTGTCTGTTTCGGCAAGTGCCGCCAGGTCTTTCTGGGCCGTTTCCAGTTTCGTCTTTGTTTCTTGATAGGTCTTGACGGCCGCTTCGCGCTGGGCGGCTTCGGTCTTGATGCGTTCTTCGGCTTTGGTGACGGCTTCGGTCGCCTTCTCGAGCTGCTTTTGCAGACCGTCGATCTCGGTCGTGTATTTCTTGCGCTCGGTTTCGTTGAGCTTTTCTTGATCGGCGAGAGCCTTTTTGGCTTCTTCCAGTTTCTGCTTGGTTTCTTCGTGGGCTTTCTTCGAATCTTCGAGCAGTTTGTTGAGGGCGTCCTCGAATTCGCGGGTTTTCTGTTCGCGCACTTCGCCCTGCATGCGAGTCCAGTCACTGAGATTGACTTGCGGTGAGGCGAGCTTCATGAATTCGGCGACGTCCGCACCGTTCAGCTTCTGCACGTTGGCGACGGCATCTTTGAACTTGAGCACCATCTGTGTGTCGGCGTTGACAGTGCGATTGACGAAACTGCCATCGGCTTGCTTGACCTTGATAGTGCCGTCCTGGTTGATACCTTCGATGGTGCCGACTTCGACGCCCTTGTCCGTGAAGACGAACTTCTGCTTTTCGGTCATGGCCGCATCGTGCTGGACATCGAGCTTGGAAATCATGGCGGCGCGGTCGGGCAGCCCCTTTAAGCGCAGCTCCAGCTCTGCTTTCAGCTGTTTGACTTCGCGCTGATCGGCAGCCACGATTTCATAGCGGATGCGGTCGATATTCTGTACGGGAATTTTTTCGACGGTGCCGTCGGCACGGGTCGCTTCGTAGTATTTGCCGTCGGCGCTTAGCTTCTCGAGCGGCTGGCCGGTGATTTTGTCGAACGCCTTGACGCCGCGCTCGGCAGCGGTTTTGGTGGCGTCTACGGTGACTTTCACCTGTTCGCCGTTTTCGACGTGCTGGCGCACCACATCTTTGCCGAGGTTCCTGTAGATCTCGATGCCTTTGCTGATACCCAGAGCGGCGAGAATGGCGGCCAGTCCGCGCACCCAATCTTCTTTGGAGTAGTCTTTGACGGTTTCCCAGAAGTTCTTGCCGCCGGCGGGAGTTTCCGGAGCCGGAGGTGTGAAGCCATCACCGGTGTTGGTGGTAGGTGTGGGCGGTTCGACCCGCACCGGAGCAGGAGGCTCGATGGGCGGAAACTGCGGATTGGGCAACGTGCGTTGCGGCGGCGCCACGTCGGGTCCGAGCACCTGACGAATCAAATCGGGGCGCGGAGCAAAGCGGAACGTCGGCGCCATCTTCGCCACGTACTCCATGGTTTGCTTTTCGCGGCGATGCAGTTCGGTGGCGCTGTACGGATAGATTTTGTTGGACTCATCGATCGTTCGTGCCGGAGCGGGTCCGCCTGTGCGGTCAACAGCGGGAACGCGCGGCAAGTTCGGCGACACATCGGGCGGAGGTTGGGTGCCGAATTGTGTTGGGCGACGGGTATCAGTCGGCGAACCGTGGAAGTTGTAGAAATCACCGGCGGAGGCGCGCACCGGCTGTGGTGGCCTGCGGACATCTGGTCCGGGAGCGGGCGGCTGCGGCACCGGCGGTCTTTCTAAGGCGCGGCCCTGAGCACGCGCTTGTTCCAGCATTTTTATGAAGTTGGGGTCGCGTCCGATTTCAGGACGCAGCTCGAGTCCTTTGGCGACCAGTTTTTCGCCTTCGGCAGTCTGCCCGTTGGCAATGAATCTCATGCCGGCTTGCACGCGTGTGCTGCCGGGGGCGAGATAGCAGCCCCAGAGCCTGTCTTCGTCCTGCAGGCAGGCGGTGCGCTGCCCGCGCAATTGTTGTTCGGCGCAGGGGCTCATCCGGCGGCAACGGCTGTTGCGACAGCAGCCGTCGGCGCCGCGAGCGAGCGTCAAATCGATGCCTTGCATGCGAGAGCAAGCGCAGCATCGGTCGTTAAAGACATTGCGTTGTGAAATGCGGTCGGCGGCGGCGATGGCTGCCATATATTTAGGTTTGGCAAACTCGAAGCCAAATTGATTCTCGGTTTGCAAAGCGCCGTAAGTCATAGCGCGCGGGTCTTCGAAACGCCCGCGCTGTCTGTGGTCGTTAATGGTGACGCGAGTGCGCTGGTCAGTGACGTCGCAAGCCAGGCGGTCTCTGCATGACCCGCCGCCGGCGATTACATCCGGTCCGGCGGGCTGACGAATCTCGCCCCGGAAGACCGGCGAATTATGGTCTGGCTCGTAAAGCTTGGCTGGCTGTTTGGGGACGACAGGAGCTGCTGCGTCATCATAGGGGGGCATCGTAGGCTATCCTCGCGAGATCCTCGAAAAGGACCGAGAGCCGGATGAGTGATTCATCCGGGTGATAGCCTGCCTTGGGATAATCTATCCCGAACCCACAGAGATTTTGACACGCTCGACCCAAATTAAATATGTGGATTCACGTGATCATGCGAATAAACCGCAAACCGCGATCTTAAAGATTAGCGACGGCTAGCGCGATTCCTTTATATGCACGCTCGAGCTGCTCGTCGTCGATGCAGAACGGCGGCAGGAGGTAAATGGTGTTACCCAGAGGGCGAAGCAAAAGACCCATTTCAAGAAACTGCTGGCGCAGCCGCGGACCGACTTGATTGAAGTAGCCGGCCTGATTATCAGGCGTCACCAGGTCGAAAGCGGCGATAGTGCCGCAAAAACGAGGCTGCTGCAGGCGGCCGCCACTCTCGAACATCCCGGACAGATGCAGTTGGGCGAAATTGCGCTGTCGTCGTTCCATGTCCTGGAACCGCGCCTGTTCGCGTTGCAAAATTGCCAGCGAGGCGCAAGCTGCGGCGCAAGCAATTGGGTTGGCTGTGTAGGAGTGACTGTGGAAGAAGGCGCGTTCGAGATGGTCGCTTAAGAAACTATCGTAGATGCGGCGGCTGGCAACGGTCAGCGCCAGGGGAAGAAACCCGCCCGTGATGCCTTTCGACAGACAGATTATGTCTGGGCTGGTGCCTGACTTGCGGCAAGCAAACAATTCGCCCGTGCGCCCGAACCCGGTCATCACTTCATCGAAGATGAGCAGGACGTCGTAGGCGCGAGCCGTCTTTTCGAGTTGTTGAAGAAACTGCGGACGGCACATGCGCATGCCTGCCGCTCCCTGAACCAGCGGCTCGATGCAAATGGCGGCATACGGGTGATCGTCGCCAGCTTTTTCTAAAAGGGTACGCAGCTGGTCCAGTGCGCGCGCTTCTTTTTCTTCGATGGACGTGTCGCCATCGAAGGTGTCGGGAAACTCCACCAGATCAATTTCGAACATGGCCGGCCGGTAGGCCTGCCAGAACGGCGACGAGCCGCCGATCGACATGGCACCGGTGGTGTCACCGTGATAGCCGCCCTGAAATCCTATGAAACGTCGCCGTCCGATCTTGCCGAGATTGTGGAAGTATTGCAGTGCCATCTTCAGAGCTACTTCCACAGAAGTGGAGCCGTTGTCCGAAAAGAAGGCACATGTCAGGTCGGGCGGCAAAAGTTCGACCACCTGGCGAGCGACTTGTTGCGCTGGTTCGTGAGTGAAGCCGGCGAAAATCACTTGCTCCAGCTCGGCAGCCTGAGCGGCAATCGCCTGGGCAATCTCCGGGCGGGCATGCCCGTGCAGGGTCACCCACCAGCTGGAAATCAGGTCGAGCAGCTGCCGCCCATCGGCAAGCTCCAGCTCACACCCGCTGGCTCGCACCACCTTTAGTGGCGTCGGGGCCGTTTGCATTTGTGTGAACGGATGCCAGATGATCGCTTCCGTCTGCAATGTCGATGGCATTGCGAAACTCCTTTTCGAAAACTGCTTTCAATGAATCCGGGGTGATGTCGCTTACCGTCTCGACCTGGGCAATCACGCGCGCGTTGCCGAAGTGCTCGATGGCTTTTTTGTTGCTCTCGTTTTTCGGTCCGTTCATCACGATGCCCAGAAGAGGGATGTGATGCGTCCGCAACTGCTCGATCGACAGAAGCGTGTGATTGATAGTGCCCAGCCCCGACCGACATACCAGCAATACCGGCAGATGGAACTGATCTATCAAGTCGATGACCAGCGTCTGCTCGGTGAGCGGTACCATCAGCCCGCCGGCGCCTTCGACGATCATGCGCGGGCGGGTGTTGACGCCGAAGTGCGTTTCTTGCAGTTGCTTTCTGTGATCGCTGAAGTCTTGACGAAGCCTGGCGGTTTCAATCGTGACGCCATCGATAGCGGCGGCGGCGTGCGGCGACAGAGGCTGGCTGAAAACGTAGCTTTCCGGAAAGAATGCTTCCGGGGGCAGCGCCGTCTTCTCCTTGATCCAGTCTCTGTCGGTTTGCGGATCGCGCCCGCTTTGCACGGGTTTCCAGTACGCCGCTTGCAACCCCATCATCAGGACAGCCGATATGAATGTCTTGCCCACATCGGTATCGGTGCCGGTGACGAAAAACACGTCGGGCAAGGGTGTCGTCATTGCAGGCTGGACCGGGAGATTTCACCGAAGAGCACTTTGTATGTCACAGTCATGCCTTCCGGATTTTTCTCGGTTGAGTAATCAAGCAGCCGCTTCATGGCGGAGGTGGAAAGCTGAGTTTCGGTGAGGGTCGTCGATGCGCCCAGCGCTTTAATGCCGCGGAAGAAAGCCAGCGCCGAAGGATAAGTGAATGTGTAAAGCTCACTGCTCATGTCGATGGTGCAACCGTGACGCGTTGCCACATATTCATATAGATCGGCATCAGGCAGCGGATTGCCGGTAAAAGGAATGCCGGTCTCGGCGCACAAAGTTTGCCACTCAGGAAAAGATCCTGCCGCCGGAACCGAGAAAAGTAGCTTGCCGCCCGGCTTCAGTGAGAGCAACAGGTGACCGAGGGCGCTGCGAATGTCCGACATCCACTGGAAAGTGAAGGCGGAGACGATCAATGAAAATGTTTGCCAGCCTTCGAAGTGATTGGCATCGATGCGAGCGAAACGCACTTTGTTGGCTTTCTGCCCGAGGCAAAACTCGACGCGACGCTGGCAGATTTCCAGCATTTCAGGAGTGATGTCGCTGACGATGATGTCGTGCGATGCACCGCATGTTTCCACCAGGGGAACAGTCATGAAACCAGTTCCACAACCTATTTCCAGGACTGGTCCCGTGGGTAGTGTGCCGTCCAGGCGGTGGAGGCGTTCGGACAGTTTGTTGGCGGCAACTAGTTGTAGTTGCGCGTGGTCGTCGTAGCTGAGAGCTTTTCTTGAGAAGTTGGCAATGATCTGTTCAACTGTTTTCATGTTTTACAAGACCCTCCGGTATGTTATCGACTCGAACTGAACTGGACTCTCGTTATTGAACTGCGGCATGCCCAGTTGCCTGGGGAGCAGCATGTCCTGTGGACTGTGGCGCAGCATACGCTGCAGTCTGGCGTGCCGCCTGCTTGATTGCCTGGCGCAGAGCCAGGTGACAGGCCAGCGGATTAGTGAAGGGCAAGGCGTGCCCCTGACCTTCGATGAACAAGAGTTCGCTTTGCGGCAGTTGTGCGTGGAGCAACTGCGCATGCTGATGATTGACAATGCCGTCACGTGTGCCGTGCATCAGCAAGATATTGGGGATGTGTGCCAGTCCGGCGAGATTGACGTGGCTTTCGTTGAGGTGCATCAAATCAGAGCGGAGCGCCCCAGCGTTCAAGTCCGATTCATCCAGCGCCGTCTTCAGCAACATGCCTGACGGTGCCGGGTCGAAGGCGTTGTGCAGGAAGTCGCGCACCACATTTAGTGGCTGGCGTTCCAGTTTTGTGAGCATGCGCGAGACGAGCGCGCGGGTCCGCCGACCTTCGACAAGATGGAAGTTAGCGAAGGAAGAAACCGCTACGAGCAGCCGGCAGTCATGCAAAACGTCCGCCGGCAGCAGGTGCAAACCGAGCGAATGTGCGATCACGACCTTTAGATTACCCGGCGAGCCGCAGGCGACCGATCTCGTGGCAGGCTGGACCCCGAAATATCCGCGGTCGGGACAGGCGGCATCGACTGAGATGCCGGTGGAGACTGCAAAGTCTGCCAGGTAATTCGCCCAGGACTGCGCCGAGAAACCCCAGCCGTGCTGCGCAAATATGTCAATTCGTTGGTTCACTGGGTTTGTTTCCATTTCAAGAGTGCCGCTACCAATGCTTCGACCTGTGCCTCCGAGTGTTGGGCGGACAGCGAAACTCGCACGCGCGATGCGCCGGCGGCTACTGTTGGTGGGCGAATCGCCGGTGCATAAAATCCTTGCTCTTCCAGGTATTCAGCGAGCTCTCTGGCTTTTGTTTCGGAACCCACTACCAGAGGCACAATCTGGCTTTGCGAGCCGGCGGTGTCGAACTCGAGCCGCGCAGCCTCGTCACGAAGAAACTGCGAAAGCTTCCTCAGCTTATGACGCTCGCTTTCCATGCCGGGAACTAAATCGAGGGCAGCATCAATTGCGCCAAGCACGGATGGCGGCAAAGCGGTGCTGTAGATCAGTCCGGAGCAGAAGTTGATCAAGTAGTCCTTCATAACCTGCGAACAGGCGACGTACGCACCGAACACACCAAATCCTTTTCCGAAAGTGCCCATGCTCAAATCGACGGCGTCGACACCGGCGGCAAGTCCCATGCCGTTCTTGCCGGCAACGCCGGTGGCGTGCGCTTCATCTATATAGATCTGCGATTGGGTGGCGGCAGCCGTGGCGCACAAACCCTCGACGTCGACGCAGTCGCCGTCCATACTGAAAATCGATTCGGTGACAATCCAGCGCCACGGTTTGCTCTCCCACTCAGGGCGCTGGAATCGCGCGGTCAGATCGGAGAGATCGTTGTGTTGATAACGAAACCAGCGTGCACCGCTCAACTGCATGCCTTCGAGCAAACTGCGGTGGTTGAGCCGGTCGGCAGCGAGCACCGAATCTTTTCCGGCGAGCGCAGCAATCAAAGTGACATTGGCCTGAAAACCGGAGGCAAAAAGAAGCGCGGCCTCTTTTCCCTTCAGCCGCGCTAGCTTAGTTTCAATCTCTTGATAGCAATCGAGGTTGCCGGACAAAAGCCTCGAAGCCGGCGCACCAACGCCGTACTTCTCCACATATTCGATAGCCCGCTCCTTGAGAAATGGGTGCTGCGACAGCCCCAGGTAGTCATTGGAGGCGAAGTTGATCAGGTGCCGATCATCGATGGCGATCTCGACAGGTCCAACGGGTCGACAAGACCTCAACCGGCGGAGCTGTTCGTCTTGCTCGCGTTGAAGAAGCGCCGCCTGATAAGGCTGCGGGTTGCTGCGGAGAAGCACTGGATTTTTCATTGGTACATATATGTTATTCGATACCGGAATCACCGTCTTTCGATATTATTAATGTTTTGCCGGATGTAATGAGCCGACAGGACTCGATGTCATGCTGATCGCGACTGTGGTTCGCACCATATATGGTGCCCCACTCATGACTGGCTACGCGGATGGCTCATCGGAGGCGGCTGCCGCATCGCCGGCGGCGATGACGACTGCGGGCAGGCGAAACCAGAACGCAACGCCGTCGCTTTTCTTGCTGGTGGCGCCGATGCGACCGCCGTGAGCTTCGATGGCAGCTTTGCAGAGTGCCAGTGCCAGTTCTTCCGCACCTTTTCCTGAGGCGCCGGACGGCCAGTCGAAGAGTTGGTCAAATCGGTCGAACCGGTCGAGCTGATCGGGTGTGCCGCCGGGTGCGTTGAGCAGGGCAGCGGCAGGCGCTGCCAGTTGAAACTCGACGACATCTTTTTGATCGCGCGCGCTGATTTCAATGGTGTCGCCTGACTTGCTCCGCTGAATGAGATTGGAAAGGAGAGTGACCATCACTTGAGTCAGTGTGGTTTGGTCGCCCAACACCTTTACTAACGATGCGCCGGAGGCGACAGGCGACAACGTTATGTTTTTTTGCAGCGTCAGGTATTTGCCGGCAGCAACTGCGTCGTCCAATAAGCTCGCGACGGGTATCTCTTGCAGTGTGCGGATGAGGTTTCCATCGGCTTCGATGCGTTGCCATTCAAGGAGATCTTTTGTGGAGAGACTGAGGCGCGTCATGTTTCTTTCAGCTGATTGCACTTCCTTGGCGACGCCCGCTGGCAGCTTGCCAAGCTTGCCGTCAGCGATTGTCGCCAGCGAAACGCCGACGGCGGTGAAGCCGTCATTCATTTCCTGACGCATTGCGGAAATCATCTTCAAGTTGCGCTGCTGTAATTCAAATACGTTGCGTTCGGCGTGTTCAATTTCAGTTTGCAACGATCTGATTTGATCGGACAGTCGCTTGGCCAGTGCCAGCGAAAGGAGACAAAACGTCGCGCCGCCGGCTGCGCAGCCGGCAAAAAGCATTTGCACGTCGGTGGTGAAAAAATAGATGCCGACGAAAAGCGCTTCCACTGCAATCGGTGCGGCGATCAGCCAGACAGCCTCTTTGCGAATTTTTTCTGCGTGACTCTTCAGCCCCATTGCTTCAGGCGTTGTTTGATGAGTTCGATAGTCGAAGGCGCATAAAGATGGAAGACATGAACCGGCACTTTACTGCTGGCCGCTAGTTTCTTCACCTTCTCTTCGCTGGGTCCATCGCAAATGATTGCCTTGGCGTACTTGATCATGTAAGTCAGTTCTGACTCTTCATCTAGAAGCACGGTGCGCACCGCCACCTCTTCTCCGCGCACCGCCGCCGACATGTTGGTTGCCATCTTCAACAAAGTCGGACTGACAGAGACCAGGAGAATGATGCTGCCTGCGGGCAGATTGGCCACGACTTCCAGTTCGTTGCGTGCCGGTTCGATGTTGCAAACGACAAAGCGAGTCGGATCTATGTTCAGACGCTGCAAAGGAAAGACGTGATAGAGGCTGGAGAGCAAAAGCGAGTCTTCGAGCAGATGCAAATCTTTGGTCAGGTCCTCCGCCGTCAGCGGCTGCACCGGCAGTGAGAAGTGCGGCTGCAATTCGGCCAGCAAAAGCTTGTGAAAGTCGCGGTTGCGGTCGACAACCAGAATGCGGTTCACCGGCTTTCGACCTTTTTTCATCGTATCGAAGCAACGTTCTATGTCGGCGAAGGAGTAGCCGTTGTCGGCGGCGCGCGCCAGGAATGTCTTGAAAAGCTGTCCTAACTCGCGCTCGCTGTCGGTATCACGCGCGGTGACTTTGCTGGCGACACGAACGCCGCTGCCCTGGCGCACCTCGAGAAGTCCGACTTCGGCGAGGTGGTTGTAGGCGGCGGTGACCGTGCTGTGGTGAATACCCAGTCGTTGAGCGAGCGCGCGAATCGAAGGCAATTTTTCTTTGCCCTTCAACGCTCCCGATGCAATCTGCAAACCAATCTGCTCGATCAACTGGTCGCGCACAGAAATAGAGCTGTCCTTGTTGATCGAGAACTTGACGGCAGCAGACAACATGGCAGTTTATTTGAGTGACGTTAGCCGGGCAGGGCTCCGTTTGTTTCCAGTAGATCGTCCATGGCTGCGGCTTGGTCGCCGCCCTGCCAGACAACATCCATGTACATGTCGAGCAGTTGCGTGGTGGTGAGAACGCATACGTTCTTGCGAGCCACATACTGGACGTAGTCAGCCGGCAGATCCGGTCTGTCTTCCGGAGGCAGCTCAGGCGACATGCCAATCACCATAATGCCTTTCGGCTCTACTTTGTGCTTGGACCAGTAGGCGGTTTGATCGGAGAGCAACTGAGCCAGTTCGTTTGGATCGGGTTCACCGGACGTGCTGATGATGCGGGCGATTGCCGCTCCGGCGCCGCCTTTTTTCAAGACCAGCTGTTGCGTGGTGCTGGAGGCACGATCGACTTCCCAGCCGAGATGCTCGAAGACTACGCTGCAAGTTTTGGAGAGGTCGTCGCCGGCGGAAGCCAGCAAGTAGTTTTTGATGCCCTCGACGGCGGCCAGTTTTTCTTCCAGGTCAGCCAGTTCGGCTTGCATGGTGCGAATCTGCTCGCGCAGCTTTTCGCCTTTGGCTTTGGCGTCATCGACAAAAGGCAGAGGATATTCTTTCGCCCAGGCCGGCCAGTCTTGAACGGCGGTGGCTGTTCTTCTTGATGAATTGCGAGGATCTTGAGTCATCGGTTGCTCCTGGGGCTGTGAGGCAGTGGCTGGTTCCGGTTCTTGGCTGGTGGTGCCTGGTGGTCCCAGGTCTGGCGGCGGTGCGGCTGAGAATTCGTCCGAGTCTTCCTTGAAGCCGTCGTGCTCAGAGGTCAGGGACGGCGCCGGTTCCGGCGGCAGCGGCTCTGGCTCTGGAGCCACAGGTTCGGGCTCCGGCGGTGCAGGTTCGGGCTCGTCGGGAGGCGGCGGCTCTGGTGGAGCCTCCGGTTCTGGTGGAGGAGCGGGCTCAGCTTTCGGGGCTTCCGCTGGAGCGTCTGGTTTAGCTAGTTTGCCCATGGGGGCGGCAGGTTCTTCGGCTTTGGTGGTCTTGGGAGCACCACCGCCTGCGCCTGGGCCCGGCATGTTTTGAAAAATTGATCTGAAGCCCAGAGGCGGCGTGCCGCTGCCGGGCTTGTTGCCTGGCAAGGGTGGGCTCTGCGGTCCTCCAGCGGCTGGCACTGGAGTGGGGGGAGTCTGCTGGCCGGTAGGCGCACTGGCTTCCACGGTGGCTGCCGGTGCCGGCGGCACTGGTTGCTGCATCGGACGTTGAGGCAGCGGGGGAGCCGTAGGACCGGATGGACTGCCTGTGTCCGGAGCGCCTGGAGCGGCGGCTATTGCCGGCGCAGGCGTCGGCGTGGGAGCAGGTGTTGGAGCCGGCGGGACGCTGTCGGCCTGCGACGCCGCGGCATCGACCGGCTGGTCGGCGCCTTTGGCTTCGTCCGGCAGAGGTTGCCCATCAATAATGAAGCGGTAGCGGGACATGCCGGCGCTGACGATATCGCCGTTGACCAGCTTGCGAGGGGAGGTTACCGGACTTCCATTTAAGAAAGTGCCGTTGCGACTTCCGGCATCCTCGACAGAGTAATTTTCACCGTCAAACGTCAGTTGAAAGTGAAACCGGGAGAGAGACTTGTCGCCGCTCAAAACGATGTCGTTGGTGACATCTCGCCCAATCCTGCAAAGTGGCGATTTAACGGCGAAAGCTCGGTTCGACACAATGTCGACGAGCGTGACGGGTGATTCTGATTCTTGTGGTTGAGACAACATTTCCATGCGATTTGAAGACAATAACGCGCTTACATCCAATCCAGTGACTGTACAAAACGGACACGTTAGGGACTGATAACTAAAGCCACATCGATCGCATTTTTTGCCGAGATTGCTGCTCATTGCTATCCGTTAGTCCGATGAACCCAGCATTTTTCGCGGAATGTTCGCGAAAGCAAGGTTGGGTTCACGATTTCCGTTCCCGCGGACTTGGCGATATAAACGCCAAACCCCACCTAAGTAACTAATACCCCTTTCAAATTTATTTTGGCACCCATTATCGGTCGCTTGACGTGGCCAAAAATGTCATATTTGTTGTCAATAAAATTCTTTCGCCGCGTGTCGAAAAAAGCGTAGCAAGTCATATAGACATTCAGCAACGATAACCCCTGCTCATCCGAGCGAGTCAGGAAACACGTTGCACAGTCAACGCATGGAGGGGAACCCCTGCTGGCCCCTCCATGTGTTTTTTATTGGGCCGGCTGTTTCTGACAGCTGGCCTTATTTGTGTTTGCCACCAAATTTGGTGGTTGCCATAGGGTGAAATTCGCGTAAGTTGGACCCCGTCTTGGGGCCCGAATCGCCCATTTGGTGGGACAATTTGAGCCTGTCTCAATTTATCGCTGGTCGGCCTGACCGCTGCTGCTGCATCTTTGTAGAGCCGCCCGGGGGCGCCTGAAGAGGATTTGCTTATGACGACGGGTACTTCTGGAGAGTTTGCCATTGTTGGGAAACGGGTGCTGACGCCCGAAGGGCTGCAGGAAGCCGCGGTAATCGTCCGCGACGGAAAAATTGCCGAGGTCGTCACACGTTCTCAGGTCCCGCAGTCGATGCCGGTCGAAGACGCGGGCGACCATGTCGTAATGCCGGGACTTGTTGATAGCCATGTGCACGTCAACGAACCCGGACGCACCGAGTGGGAAGGCTTTGAAAGTGCCACGGCGGCGGCCGCTGCCGGCGGCATCACAACCATCGCCGATATGCCGCTCAACTCCAACCCGGTTACAACTACCGCCGAAGCGCTCGAACACAAGCGCCAGGCAGCAAAGGGCAAATTGAAAGTCGACACAGCCTACCTGGGCGGCGTCATTCCCGGAAATGCCGGACAGCTCGAGCCGCTCATCGATGCCGGAGTTTCCGGCTTCAAGTGCTTTTTGATCCACTCGGGCATCGACGATTTTCCAAATGTCACCGAGTCCGATCTCGACCTGGCGATGCCGATTTTGGCTCGGCGCGGCGTGCCGCTTCTGGTGCACGCAGAACTTGAATGCGGCGCGCATCCCGATCCGCACTTTCACTGGTCTGACCCGCGCTCGTACAGACAATTTGTGCAGTCGCGCCCGCGCCAATGGGAAAACGACGCTGTCGATCTAATGATCAAGTTGGCGCGCCGGCACAACTGCCGCGTGCACATCGTTCACCTTTCCTCTTCAGAGGCTCTGCCCGCTCTGAGAGCCGCCCAGAAAGAAGGAGTGCCGATCAGCGCCGAAACCTGCCCGCACTACCTGCACTTCCAGATGGAAACAATTCCCGATGGCGACCCGCGTTACAAATGCGCGCCGCCTATAAGAGAAGATGAGAACTGCAAGCTGCTCTGGCAAGCATTGGAAGACGGAACCATCGACTTTGTCGTTTCCGACCATTCGCCCTGTTCGCCGGATCTGAAGTTTCTTCAGGAAGGTGATTTGCAGAAAGCCTGGGGCGGCATCGCCGGATTGCAATTCACACTCTGTTCAGTGTGGACATATGCGAAGGCGCGCGGCGTCTCGCTGGCTCAGATTTCGGCGTGGATGTCCGGCAATACAGCCCGGTTTCTCGGCGTCGACAGTTTTAAAGGCAAGTTGGCACCGGGCATGGATGCCGACATTGTTATCTTCGACCCCGATGCCACCACGCGCATCGAACGTGGTGGCATTCACCACAAGCACAAGGAAACCCCGTACGAAGGCAGAGAGCTGGCCGGCAAGGTTCTCGCCACATATCTGCGCGGCCGGAAAATCTATGAACGCGGACAACACACTGATAAGTCCGCTACCGGTATGGAATTACTGCATAAAAAAGTGGGGAGCAAAGCCTGATGGAACGCGAACGTGGATTCAATCTGGATGCCGCAGCCTTCACAGGGCTTGTGGACCTGGCTGCCGAAATCGTCGGTGGCAAAGCGTTGTTGTGCACAGACGACTTTTTTGCCGAGATGCAAAACATGTTGAAGCCAGGACGCGGTGTCTGGATTGACGGCAAGTATACGGATAAAGGCAAATGGATGGATGGCTGGGAGTCGCGGCGCAAGCGCGTTCCCGGGTATGACTGGTGCATCGTCAAACTCGGCATTCCGGGTGTCATTCGGGGCGTCGACATCGACACCAACAACTTCCTCGGCAACCATCCGCCGTACGCATCTATTGATGCGTTGAGTGCAGATAGCGACGCCTCGGGAGAAACACTCGCCAAGTCCGGCGAGTGGAAGGAAATTTTGCCCAAAGTGGCCTTGAAGCAAGGTTCTCAAAACATTTTTGCTGTGTCCAGCGAAGAGCGCTTCACACACATTCGACTGAACATCTATCCAGATGGCGGCGTTGCTCGCTTGAAAGTCTATGGCGATGCGCGCCCTGACTTTTCGAAGGTGAAGGCTGACGAGGCGATCGACCTGGCGGCTATCGAACACGGCGGTATTGTTGTCGCTTGCAACGACATGTTCTTCGGCAACAAAGACAACATGCTGTTGCCGGGACGAGCCGAGAATATGGGCGGCGGCTGGGAGACTCGGCGTCGTCGTGACAAAGGATATGACTGGGCGATTGTGCGCCTGGGTCAAGCCGGCAATTTGCAAAAAATGGAAATCGACACTAATTTCTATAAGGGCAACTATCCTGACTCGGCATGGGTGGAAGGAACCTATGCTCCCGGCGAGTTGATAGATAACTTGACGTGGCAAAACTACAAGTGGGAACCGGTGCTGCCGAAGACCAAGTTGCAAGCCGACCACCGGCATTACTTCGAGAAAGAGATTGGTAATAAGGGTCCGTGGACGCATCTGCGTTTGTGCATCGAGCCGGACGGCGGTATCAGCCGATTCCGTGTTCATGGGACGCTAGCCGCGTCCAGTGGAGAAAAACAGGTCGCCACCGCGGGCAGTGCAAAGGCGCAGCGTCCATGAGTGACACGACTGCCGCTGCCGGTGGGGTCAGCTGGTTGAACGGACTCAGCGAGGCACAAGCCGTTGAAGAGCTAGAGCGCTGCTGCGGATCGAAGACCTGGGCGGCGCAGATGTGTGCTCGCCGGCCATTTGCTGATCCCGAAGCCGTGCACTCTGCTGCCGACGAAATCTGGAGCCGGGCATCCGAAGCTGATGTGCTGGAAGCGCTCAGTCATCATCCGAAAATCGGAGATGTGAGCAACCTGCGCGCAAAGTTTGCCTCCACCGAGAAGTGGGCAGCCAATGAGCAATCTGCTGTGTGCCGGGCCTCGGATGACGTGTTGCATGCATTGCACGCCGGCAACATCGAATACGAATCGAAGTTCGGTTTCATTTTCGTGGTGTTTGCCACCGGCAAGAGTGCCGACCAGATGCTGGCTATTTTGCAGGAGCGGTTGCCGAACAGTCGCGAACAAGAACTGCAAAATGCCGCCGCAGAACAGCGCAAAATCACTCACAATCGTCTGGAGAAACTATGGCAACAGCAACATCCGTAAGTCCAATCACCACGCACGTCCTCGATACGGCGCGTGGTCGTCCAGCCGCCGGCATTAAGGTGCGATTGGAAAAACTGGCAGGTCCGTCGTCCGCCGGCGGCGCCGACGAGAAGTGGCAGGACTTGGCCCAGGGAGCGACTAATCAAGATGGGCGGGTCGCCGATTTGCTGCAGGCCGGTGCGAAGCTGGAGACAGGCGTCTACAAATTGACGTTCGACACGCGTGCCTATTACGACAGTCTTGATACCAAGACCTTCTACCCCTACGTTTCGATCACCTTCGAAATCACCGAGCCGACGCAGCACTACCATGTGCCGCTTCTGCTCAGTCCCTTCGGCTATTCAACTTATCGCGGCAGCTAGACTTGAATCTCGAACTATCGCTGGGTTCCGACACTCTTGAGCGCATCTTCGCGCCCCTGGAATCTGCGCAGGCGGAATTCGTCAAACATTACAGCGTAGGAGCCCCGGGGCGGCAGCCGGTGCACACCGTATATGGTGGCGCCCAGCTGTTTAAAAGCGGCACTGTCGGTAAGCTGCAGCAACTGGCAGCGACAGCGTTCCACGAGTATTGCCAGAGCCCCGCGACCCTGGCTGACGTCTTCTCCTTGCCGACGGACCTGGCGGAACAAGTACATGCGTTGGTCGACACTAAACTAAAACGCCAGGCCGTCGAAGACTACCGCATCGACTTCGAAGACGGCTACGGACACCGCGGGGACGAGGAAGAAGACGGACACGCTGCCGGAGCTGCCCGTGAAATGGCAAAAGCCATGAAAGAAGGGCTATTGCCGCCTTTCTCGGGCTTTCGAACCAAGGGTCTGACCGAAGGCGAAGTGCGTCTGCGAGCAGTCCGCACTTTAGATATTTTCCTCACCAACCTACTGGCACAAACTGAGGGAGTCCTGCCGGAAAACTTCGTGGTGACGCTGCCCAAAGTTTCTCAAGTCGCGCAAGTGACGGCATTCGGTCAGCTGTTGTCGGCTCTGGAGTCGCGTCATCAGCTGTCTGTCGGCAGTATCAAGATCGAGCTCATGATCGAGACACCGCAGGCCTTCTTCGATCAAAAAGGAGCCCTTGCTCTGCCCGCGTTGCTGTCTGCCGCGCAGGGGCGTTGCCGGGGAGTGCATCTGGGCGCGTACGATTACACGGCGGCGCTGGAGATTGCGGCGCCAGAACAAAAGCTCGATCACCCCGCCTGCGACCTGGCTCGTGGGCTCATGCAGATGGCTTTCGCCGGCACAGGCGTCTGGTTGTCGGATGGTGCAACCAACGTGATGCCGATCCCGCTCCACCGGGCTGCCACCGGAGACGGTGCACCGGCATTGAGTGCCGCGCAACTTGAGGAGAATACGGCTACCGTTCACAATGCGTGGCGTCTCAGTTTCCGACACGTGACCGGTGCCATGAAAGCCGGTTTCTACCAGGGCTGGGATTTGCATCCCAGTCAGATACCGGTGCGCTACATTGCTGCGTACGCTTTCTTTTTGTCCAACCTGGACAGTGCCTCTGCCCGGTTGAAAAACTTCGTGGACCAGGCCGCACGAGCCACTTTAGTAGCCGACAAGTTCGATGATGCAGCCAGCGGACAGGGATTGCTCAATTTCTTTTTGCGGGCCCTCAGTTGCGGCGCTCTCAGCGAAGAACAGCAGGTGCAAGCAACCGGGCTGAGCCGGGAAGAGATCGAAACGCGGTCGTTTCTGGCGATCGTTAAAGGACGGCAGCGCCGCGAATGTCCCTGGATTTAAATCCCGCTTTTTTACGGGCGGCGGTCGCGGTATAACTGACTGAGACCACCGGAGCTGTCAAGAAAGACTTATGGGAACTCAAGCCAAGTTCAATCTCTTCGGTGGATTGTTCGAGCCGAGCGCTGACTTTTACGACATGCTCTCCAAGCAGGCGAACAAAACGCTGGAAGGCATGGAGGCTCTGCAAGAATGGCTGAGCAGCCAGGATGACGACGCGCGCGGGCAGGACGTGCGGGATCGAGAGCGCGAAGCGGATGAGCTGAAATTTGCCCTGGGCAAAAAGCTGGTCGAGACTTTTATCACACCCTTCGATCGTGAGGACGTTTACGACCTGTCGCTGTCGCTGGACGAAGTGATCAACGCAGCCAAAGGCACGGTGCGCGAAGTGGAAGCTTTTGAAGTTCCACGTCAGGTCAAAGGTATGTGCGACCTGGCGGCATTGCTGGTGGAAGGAACGCGTTGCCTGGCGGCCGCCTTTGCCGCATTGCGCACAGATCGGCGTGAAGCCGCCGAACAGGCGCTCATGGCCCGCAAGATCGAAAACAAAGTGACCAAAGCTTACCGGTTGGCAATCAGTGAACTCTTCGAAGAAGACGACATCAAAAGAATTCTGCGGTTTAAAGAGGTCTACAAAACGCTCTTGCTGGCTGCGGAAAAGATCGATGTCGTAGGCGAGAAACTGCTGCACGCCATCATCAAGATGGGCTAGCGCCGCGATGGTTGATTCCGAGATTTTGATCCCGGTGGTAATCATCCTGGCTCTGCTGTTCACTTACACGAACGGGTTTCAGGACGGCAGCAGCGTGGCCGCGAGCGGCATCGCGTCCCTGTCGATGAGCCCCCGGCAAGCGGTCTCGTTGGTGGCGGTCTTCGAGTTTATTGGTGCCATCGCAGGTGGTACCGCAGTCGCCACTACCATTCAGTCGATAGCCCACTGGCCGTCACAAGGCGTTTTGCTGCCCGTTTTGATGAGCGCACTGGTGGCGGCGATCAGCTGGAATTTCGTCACGCGCTCCCTGGGCATACCGTCCAGCTCGACTCATGCGCTGGTCGGCGGCATTCTGGGTGCGGTGGCAGCCGCCGGCGGTGTCAATCTGATTAACTGGGGAGAGATGAACCAGCTCTGGAACGCTACTGGTGTAAGCAGAGTGATTTGTTCGCTCATGCTTTCGCCGCCGTCCGGTTTCGTCGCCGGGTACTTGTTTCTCAACCTGTTCACGTTTCTTCTGCGGCGCGCGACTATGAAAGCGAACTCCTGGGTTCAGCGCTCGCAGTGGCTGGCCGTATCGGCACTGGCATTTGGTCATGGTTCCAACGACCCAGCCAAGTCGATGGGTTTGATCATCCTGGCGCTGACCAGTGCGGGTGTGACCAATCTCGGTGGTGTGCCTTTCTATATCAAGCTGGTCACCGGCATCGCCATGGTCCTGGGCGTAATTTCTTTTGCGCAGTTGATCGTCAAACGAGTCGGCACCGGCATCTACAAATTGCGACCACTGCACGCTCTTTGTTCGGAGCTGGCGTCAGCCTCGATTTTGACTGGGGCTTCGCTGACCGGCGGTCCGGTCTCAGCCTCGCAAGTGATTGCCTCAAGCATCATGGGCGTGGGCGCCGGTGCTCGATTCCGGGGTGTGCAGTGGCTGGTTGCCAAAGACATGCTGTTAGCCTGGCTTTTGACTATTCCGTGCTCAGGTTTGCTGGCGGCGCTTATCCATGCCGTATTGTTGTCGCACCTCAGTCCGGTGGTGAAGTGACTCAGTGACTCAGAGGGGTGCTCGCATTCATTTATATAAGTACTTATATAAATGCGTAACGGGAGGGGTGTGGAGCCGGCTCACCTGCCGTGAAAGGCCAGCGAGTGCTGGACCAATCGCATTGCCTCAGCTAGCTGGGAGTCTTTGCCCGGTTGCGTCGGAACACTGTAGTTGGGTGCGATGCCGACACCGTTGATACAACCAAGTTCGGGCAAGTAGTAACGCGCCATGGCAATCTTGATGGATGTGCCGTCATCGAATAACCAGGTATTCTGAATGACGCCCTTGCCGTAAGTATTGGAGCCGAGGAGCTTGGCTCGCTTATTGTCCTTCAGAGATCCGGCAAGCATCTCGGAGGCGGAGCGTGTGTTCATGTCCACCAGAACGAGCACAGGCTTTTTGCCGGTGAGATTGCCGACGCGGCTGCTCTGAGTAGTGACACCGTTTACGGTGCTGCGCAGTTTGTTGGACGTCACCTGCAGATCTTCCAGGTAGTCTTCGCCCGCGGCGCGTCCCCGCATCAAGGCGAAGTGACCTTTATCGACGAACATGCCGAATATTTTGTATGCCTCGTCGACGCAACCACCACGATTGCCGCGCAAGTCGAGGATATAGGCACTGCAAGAGGAGGTCGCCGAAAGCGCTTGCTGTACCTCTTCAGCTGTGTGCCGGGAGGAGAATGTTTTGATTTGAATGTAAGCAACCTGCCCGGTCAGGTTTTTGTAGGTGACGACGTTATGCTGGTCGAACTCCAGCTCGCGGGCGCGAGTAGCCGCGGCGTCCCGATAATAGGTGTACTCGTCTTTGAGGGATGAGATCAGTTCGTTGATGGCGTTTTCGGTCGTGCGCTGGTCGGTGAGCCGGCCATCGAACTTATGCTCCCAATCGCTCCACTGCGCCAGACGATCTGGAAACATGGTGTTGTCAGCCAAAAGGCGCCAGACGGTGTGATAGCGCATCTCCAGGAGAGGCGGACACTCGGGTTCGAACCGGGGGAGCGTCAGCGTGGGGGCATCGGAAGCGGCTTGCCGCGATTCGGATTGAACCGGGGTCTGAGCGCACAGGGAAGCGATGGTGAGCGAAATTAAGAGGGTGACTGCCTTGTGGAATAGCATATGCAGGATTCCGGATTTTAGATGAACTAAGGTTCCTTAGTAAGAGTGAGTCGCTAAGCGGCTTTGGAGGAAACGCCTCCTCTACTATTATTACTAAGATAGTCGTTCTTGACAAGGGGGAAGTTATGTGAAGGGTAGTCCTGGGGCTGATTTCGAGCTACGCCAGGAATCTGGCGTTGGGGCGCTGCCATCACATGCGGCGGCATGGGAGTGGGCGTCGATGCCCGCAACCGTCAGCTAGGCTTGATTTGCGAGATACCAGGTTATTTGAACAGTGCGAAAAACTTCTGCAGTGCCGACTGCACTTTCGGTTGATGCGAGAGCAGTTTGACCTGTCCCTCAGCCCATTCCAGTTTGGCTTCCAGATAGCCGTTGCGGTAAGCAGCCGCTTCGAGTTTGGCTTCCAGTTCCGCCACTTTCGCTTGCAACTGCAACGTGAGCGGGCTGACCTGTACGTCGACAGGCTCGATGACTACATCGGCTTCCACTCTTTGCGGAAGCTTTCTGCGGGGCTTTGTTTCTTTCGGGACAGACACCGTCGAGGTTTCCGGAGCTGCCACCAATGGTGCAACATCCTTTGGTGGTGCTTCAGTCAAATTGGGGTCGACGGTCGGAGGTAAGAGAAACGGCGGTTCGGTCGCCTGCGACTGCGGGAATTGCGATTCAACACTGGCAGGCAATCCGAGTGGATATACGCGCCAGTTCTTGCGACCGAGTTTGCGACCGGCGATTTCACCGAGTTTGATCTTGGTTTTGATTTCGCGTGCCGGCAGTCCGTAATAGTGCTCGGCTTGACCGAGGGTCAGTCCATTGTCTGTCTCTAATTTGACCGATTCTTCTTCGAAAAGCTGATCGAGACCGGCAAGCGCCACGCGCTCACCATCAGAACTGACGGGGGACCCTTCCGTGCTCGCCACGAATTCCGCAGGGTTCGACTGCATGCAAAAACCTCGACGCTAACCAAGAGATTATCAATGGTGCGGATCTTCGTGTCGAGTCATCCTGGAATATATGCTTTCGGCAATCACTCGCCGAGCACGGAATTTCACTGCGTGTTATGCTGTCACTTGAATCCGCACCGCAAGCCAATTCCCTTTGTATGCCACCCAAATATTTAGGTGGCAAAAGTCACTTTTCTGGGAACATTGAAGAGTGAGTTGAGTTCATTACTAGTACACCCAAACCCCGGGTTTTTTACGCCTCCATTTGAGGAGCCAGCCTAATGCGCTACGTAACCCCTCTGTTCAAGCGTCGCCACTTTGCGCTGGCTGCGATGGTGTCACTCCTATGCAACACTTCTGTCCCGGCTGCGGTACATGCCGCATCCGACACCGAAGTCGCTGAAAACACCGGCGTGACGGAGTTTGTCTTGCCGGCCAACGGTCCTCTCCAGGCGGGCGCTCCCGTTGTCGTTGTCGGGTCGGGCATCGGCATGCAGCAAGCGCAAACCGGCCTGACAGTCGGTGCACCACAGACTACGGTCGTCATCGCACCGATCTCCGGCACGCTCACGCAATTGTCTGCTCCTGACGGGCAGCCGGTTCTGGCGGTACAACAGCCTCTAACGGGACAGGTCACGCAATCGACGGGCGCCGGCGAGTACCAGATCATCGTCATCGACAATGACGAACTGGCTCAGGCCGAGGTCACTAAAGAGTGGAAGTGGGAAGAAATTCCCGACGAAGCAGGAAAGACAGAAATTGCTGTCGGCGCTCAGTTTCCGGTCATATTGCTCTCCTCTCACAACAGCAAGACAGCGAAGGTCGGACATCCGGTCGAAGGCCGTCTCAACATCGATATTAAGATCGGCGGCAAACTGGTGGCAAACAAGGGCTGCCGAGTAATTGGGCATGTGTTTCGGGTGCGACCGGCAAGGCGTCTTTTGCATGCCGAACTTTCGCCGTCATCATGGATGAAAGCCAATGGCGCCATCGGTATTCAATTCGATGAAATCATCTCGCAAAGCGGCGAACACCTGCCGCTTGTGGCCAAGCCGGCGCGCCAGCCGCGCATCGTGGTCAACAAATACGAAGGGCGCGTGATGGGCGTCAACTTGCAGGGCGAGGTCGCTCCGCCACTGTCTACCCAGTTGAAAGGACAGGCGGCTCACCTGGCTATCCGTGCCGGTTGCGCAGCGGCAGGAGTCTTCAGCATGGGTGCTGTGCCTCTGGCTTATGGTGTGGTCGGCGCCATCAACCCGTCGTTCGCGTTCTTAAAGCCGGTCGGACTGAACGTGCGCCACCGCCGTCTCAAAGGTTTTGCCATGGGCGTGTGTCAGGGCTTGCCCGGCGGATTTCTGGTCAGCGACATGATCATCAGAGGACCAGAGGCGATTGTTCGACCCGGCGACATCTTCCTCGTTGAGTTCAAACAGAGCTTCACAGGCGAACCGGCCACCGCGGCAGAACTCTTGCCTGGTGCCAGCACCAAGGTGCAAGGCGAAGTACTGTCCGGCGTCCCGAATAAGAAGGGCGCCAAGAAGAAGGGCAAGTAAGCTTACTTTGTCCCGACGGCACCGAGCATCTTGTCTATTGCCGATAGCTGCGGCAGTGATGGCTCCGCACCACATATGGTGGTAGCCAGTGCGCCGGCGGCGCAGGCGAACTTGATTGCCTCTTCCATTGCCGTCCCGCGGGAGATGGCTGCCGCCAGGGCTCCGCAGAAGGCATCTCCCGCCGCGGTAGTGTCCTTCGGCGTGATTTTGAAAGCGGGCACTTGCATCGACTTTCCATCGGCGCTCAGGTAGAAAGCACCCTGTTCGGCGAGCGTGATCAAGACCTCTTTCGCACCCATGTCCTGAAGACGGGCAGCCGCCTTGGGGGCTTGCGCTGCGTCGGAAACGTCAATCAATGAAATCAACTCAGCTTCGCTCTGGTTTGGCACCAAGAGATCGGCATACGGCAGCAGTTCGTTGAACAGCGAGAGGTCAGGAGGAGCCGGAGCGGGATTGACGATCACTTTGATACCCGCCTTCTTGCCCAATTTAGCGGCGGCAATGGTTGTGGCGAGCGGCACTTCCAGTTGCAAGAGCATCACGTCGGCGGCGGCGATTACATCCCACGCGGCTTCCACATCCGCCGGTGACAGGCGCCCGTTTGCCTGGGTGGCGATGACGATGCTGTTGTCGCCTTCCTCATCGACATAGATATTGGCGATGCCGGTGCCGGTGGTCTTGTCGCGGAATAGAAACTTTGTGTCGACTTTGTCGTTGTGCAGGCAAGCGAGAACCGCATCGCCGTTGGCGTCTTCCCCGATACGCCCGACCATGGATACGTGAGCGCCGGCACGCGCGGCTGCCATTGCCTGGTTGTTGCCTTTGCCGCCGACGTACATCTGGAAGTCGGTGGCAATCAGGGTTTCGCCTTTGCCGGGGCGGCGCGGCACGGAATAGACCAGGTCTCTGCTCATGCTGCCCACTACAACTACTTTGCCGTTCATGACTTCAGTTTGCTCCGTTTGACGTTTCTAACAAAAAGATCTTGCTTCAGTTCTCCTCTCCATTGAGAAACTTCAGCAGCAGACTGTGAAAGTGATGGACGCCCTTCTCCCATTGCGGAGAGTAGCGACCGCGCGTGTAGAAGTGCGAACGCACCCCCTTCTGAACTTGCTCGACAACGCTTTCGTCCTCGCGTTCGACCCGGTCGAGAGCTGTGTTGGCACCGCGGTCGAAGCGCTCTTGATCGTAGATGTATGTAAGGAAAGAAACTTTGGTGCGGTTGACTGCCAGCGGTAGCACGACATTGATCGAGAGTCCCCACGGGTAGAAATTGAACATCAGGTTGGGGAACAGCCAGTAATAGTAGGCGGCGATCGGCTTGCCGAAATCAGGTGATGATTCGGGCAGTGGAAACACATCGTCGGGCGAAGACGCGTATCCCAACTGCAAGTTGGAATACTTGTAGATTTCGCTGTAGTAGTTTTTCACATCGAGCATTTGAGCCAACTCGGGATGGACATATGGAATGTGGAAGCCTTCCAGGTAGTTGTCGCAGTACAGCGCCCAGTTGGCGTGCACGATGTAGTCGCGCGAATTCTCGGGTGAGAAGCGATACTCGGAGAGGGGCAACCAGGCAAGGCGTGTGCGCATGTCGCCGATGAATTCTTCAAATGGCATAGCCGGGTCGATGCCGGCGAACAGCAATTTGTCCCAGCTCTGAAAGGGCACCGCCGAGAGATTGTCGTCGGCAGACGGGAAGTCTTTGGCTTGTTCGAAGCCGGGTGTGGAGAGAAACTTGCCGTCGAGCCCGAAGCGCCGGCCATGATAGCGGCAGCGCAACTGCTGAGCGTGACATTCGCCTTCGACGAGAATGGTGCCGCGGTGCGTGCAGACGTTAGACAGACAGTGCACCTGATCGCTCGAGTCGCGCGTCAGCAAGAGAGGCTCGCTGATAAATCCATCGAGCAAAGACACAGGCGATGCCTGCCCCGGTATTTTGACGCGGTCGGTGTCGCCGATGAATTGCCAGGAACGCTTGAAGATCAAATCGCGGGCTACCTGAAAATGGGACTCTTCGCGGTAGTACTCAGTCGGCAGTGTGCGCGCGACTTCTATGTTGCCGTCGATTGAGTTGCGTCTTTCCTGCACTGACGGTGTTCTTGGTGCCGCCATTTCAAACCTCCGCTTGTGTTGGCTCGCTCTGCTGCGACTTGTGACCTTGCCTCTGACTAATTCGCTCAAGCCAGACGGGAGCGCTTTTGAATGCGGGCGTCCTGGAGCGCGGGTCGATGTTTCCTTTGATCAAAACATTGGCTTCCGGGTAGTACATAGCGACCACCCCTGGGCGAATGCCGCCGATTACCACTTCGATGTCCGGCAGCGAACCGGCTTCTCCGCGCACTGTAATGCGGTCGCCGTCGCTCATCTTGAGCCGCGCCGCATCTTCGCTGGAGACCAATATGCAAAATCGGTGCGGCACGCCTCGATAGAAATCATGCTCTTCGTAGACAATCGTGTTGAACTGACCTTCCGACCTCAACGTGATCAGAAGCAGTGCGTCGTCGGGGACTTCCAGCTTCGGCAAAGGGGTGCGCTCAAGCCGTGCCCTGCCGTCGGCAGTAGCGAAGACGCCTTTGTGCATGACACGGCCGGGGATGGCAAATTCTTTTTTTGTGTTGCCGATGGTGCTGATTGCTTCCAGTCCGGGGATGGTTTTTGCAATCAGCTGCCGCACCTTTTCGTGGTCGGAGAGGTCACGCCAGTTGAACGGCGTGTCGCCGAGCACGCGGTGCGCCAGTTCGACCATGACCTGCGACTCGGCGAACATCGTTCCTTTGACGTTGGCTTCACCGCCATCCGAGAGGCGCACGAAGTTGAACATCGACTCCTGCGTAGTGGCTTGCGGTTCTTCATCGCGTGCCAGCACCGGCAAGATGATCGTCGTCTTGCCCTTGCCGTGGAAATGACCGGGATTGAGTTTTGTGGACAGATAGACGATACAGTCGACCTGCGCGAGGGCTGCCTCTGCCCATTGCGAGTCAGGGTTGGAGCCCCAGAGGTTGCCGCCCAGGCAAATAAGAGTATCGACCTTGCCTGCCTGCGCCGCTTCAATTAAGTGAAACGTGTCATAGCCTGGTTCAGTGTCGATGCGGCTGCCGTAGATCTTCTCCAGGGCGAGGCGCACTCCGTCTTGCAACGCCGGTGTGACGCCGACGGTGCCCACACCCTGTACGTTGGAGTGTCCGCGAATCGGCAGAAGTCCCGCGCCGGGGCGACCGACATTGCCGGTGGCCAGCGCTATGTTGGTGACGGCCAGTACGTTTTCCACACCGCTGGTGTGGTGAGTGAGTCCCATCGCCCAGGCGAAAATCGCTGCTTTCGATCCGGCGATCATCTCCGCCATCAGTTGTATTTGATCGCGAGTGACACCGCTGCCGGTGACTATCTCTTCCCACGTCACCGCCTCGGCATCGGAAAGGACTTCGTCGAAACCCAGACAGTGAGCCTGAAGGAAGTCCTTGTCTACGGCTTCCAGTTCGACCAGCCGTTTCAAAACGCCGACAAGCAAAGCAACATCGCCGCCGGCTAGAGGTTGAATGTACAACGATGAAATTGGTGTGCCCAGCAACAACGACTTCACTCGCGAGGGCACATGAAAACGTTCCAGTCCCGGCTCGCGCAGCGGGTTTACGACAATCACCTGGCCGCCGCGTTCACGCAGCTCACAAAGTTTTGTCATCAAGCGCGGGTGGTTCGATGCCGGGTTGGCGCCCAGCAATACCACCAGGTCGCAGCGGTCTAGATCGTCGAGTTCGACTGTGGCGGTGCCCGATCCGACCGCCATCTTCAACGCCACTCCTGATGCCTGGTGGCAATAGAATGAGCAGTTCATGACGTTGTTGGTGCCATAGACACGGGCGAACGATTGCAACAGGAAAGCCGCCTCATTAGATGAGCGCCCGGAGGCATAGAATGCGGCGCGGCGCGGTTCAGTCTGCTTGAGTGCGGCGGCTATGTAGTCGAGCGCCGAATTCCATTCAATCGGTTTAAAGTGGGTCGCGCCCTGGGACAGCACCACCGGGTAGGACAGCCTGCCTGCGTCCTCGGCTTGTTTGGGCGTCAGGCGGAGCAGGTGCTCGAGGCTGTTTCTCTCAAAATAATCTGCCGGTAATGCGCCGACCATATCGGCTACCTGGGCTTGCAGGCTCTTCTTGCAAACCTCGGGGAAGTGGCGTTCTTCGTTGACCATGCCGCCTAACTGCCCGCCCATGCCCACCGCGCAGGTTTTACAGGCATTGCGGGAGCGCATCTTTCGCCACAAGCGCAGGGGACCCACCTCCAGCGCTTTGCTGAAGGTATAGAAAATTGCTGGAAACCCGCCGCCAAATCTGGTTTTGCGCATCTACTCGAGAATCGATATCGGTTGCCGTGGTTTTGAAGTACTAAAGGATAGCGGGTTTATATCACCAATTCCACATCGCCGGGACTGGCACTATAATGGCCGCTTGATAGCGACTAAACCGGAATTGCAGGAAATATGGCTAAACAACACATCCTCAGTTTCATAGCTGGAGCAAGCGTTCTTCTCTTTACCGCCGGATGCGGCGAGATGGAAAACGGCCAGCAGGCATTCGACCGTGGTACCCAGCTACTTAATGAAGGACAGTACGACGACGCCATTCAGGCGTTCGACAAGGCCATTTCATTAGACCCGGGTCATTCCAAGGCTTACGCGTCGCGCGGCAGTGCGCTAAGTGATCAGGGCAACTATGAGAAGGCGCTTGCCGATCTGACGAAAGCGATTGACCTGGCTAAGGAAGCCAATGATCAGGCGGTCCTCTCTGAGTATTACTTCAACCGCGCGCTGGCCTATTCGCGCATGCAGAAGTACAAAGAGGGCATTGCCGACTTCGACATGGCAGTGCAGATGAGCCCCAACGACCCTGACTATTACAACGGGCGGTCGCGCGCGTATTACTTCGCTGGTGATACCAATGCCAGTATCAAAGATGCGGGTGAAGCATTAGAACTCAATCAAGAGAAGGACGAACGTCGCGCACGCAGCCTCTTCACCCGCGGGTCGGCATACTTGAAGGCGGGCAAGGTCAAAGAAGCGGTTACTGACTTGAGTGAGGCAGCTAATCTCGATAAGAAAAATGCCACCATAATGCATGAGTTAGCCGAAGCTCAAAACAAGGCAGGCAACTCCGGCGAAGCGCAAGCCGATGAGAAGAAAGCGAAGACCCTTGGCTACAAGGGGCAGGACGCTTACTCGTTCCGCTAAAACGAGAGGGTGGCTATGGCTATTTGACCGCCGACTTTTCGGCGCGTGACTGGTCGCGCACGCGCTGACGAGTATCGGCTCGCACCTGGTCGCGCACGGAGAGTAGCTGGGCAACGATACTGACGGCGATTTCTTGCGGGTGGTTGGTGCCCAGGTCGAGTCCCATCGGGCAATAGAATTTCGATGCGTATTCCGCCGCCAGTCCGGCTTCGGCGATGTCTTGTTTGAGGCGAGCGGCTTTGGCATCGCTGCCGATCACACCCAGATAGGGGAAGTTGCGCTCGGTGCGTAGTATCTCCAGCAAAATCGGCTTGTCGGTTGTGTGCCCCATGGTCATGAGCAAGACGAAGGCATCATCGGGAACAGCCGCCACCTGAGCCGGCATGTCCTCGGCGTGCACGGACCTGATCTTTGGGGAGTCGGGCAGCTTCTCCAGCCACTCGGGGCGGGGGTCGATGCAGGTGATACGGCACTCCAGGTTGCTGAGCAGCGAGGCAACGCACAGGGCTACGTGTCCGGAGCCGAAGATGACGATTTTCCAGCTGTTGACGTTATAAGTTTCGAAGTAGAGTTTGACTGCCCCGCCGCAGGTCATGCCGATGTCGCGAGACAGGCTCCAGTTGACGAAGTGCGTGGTTTGTCCGCTGTCCAGTCGACTCAAAAGCGCCTGCGCTTCCTCGATCGCTCGTTTCTCGACCTTGCCACCGCCAACGGTGCCAAAGTGAAGTCCCTCGGCGGTTACCAGCATCTTATTGCCGGCATCTTGAGGAACACTGCCTGTGGTGTCGACCACGATGACGGACACGAAGGGTTGGTCGGCCTCCAGGAGCTCGTTGAGTTTTTCGTAGTACGAGGTGGACGTAGTCATGTCACTTCTTATCTTTGTGAGCCAGTGCTGGTTTCTTTCCGGGGCCATGGGAGACAGAACTTTCGCCGTCAGCCAGTGCCAGGGCCATCACTATTTGTTGATTGGTGGCAGGCAGGCGCAAGCTCTGAGCAGCTTCTTTAGAAACGCAAGAGAGCGCGTGTTTGACCGCGTTCCAGACCGCCAGACCCAGGCACAGCGGCGGTTCGCCGACAGCCTTGCTGCCTTTGACCTGCACGTTGGCCGGATTTTCGAAGTCGATCCAGTTGACGTTGAAGACCGCCGGTGTGTCCTGGATATTGGGAATTTTGTAGGTGGTCGGCGAGTGAGAGAGCAACCAGCCGTCTTCCTTGTAGACAAGTTCTTCAGTCGTCACCCAGCCCATGCCCTGAATGAAGGCGCCGGTCAACTGCCCGCGCGCGATGCCGGGATTGATCGGGCGTCCGATGTCCATGAGAATATCCACGCGTTCCACTTTTAGATCGCCGGTAAAACGATCGATCAGGACTTCCGCCACAGCACCGCCCGTGGTGAAGTACAAGAATGGATGTCCGGATGCCAGTTTTTCCGGTCCCGATTCCCACGACCAGTCGATGCCCTGCGTGGCATAAAAACCGCGCTCGCCCATGCTGACCCGGTTGCGGTAGGCGGCGGTGACCAGCTCTTTCCAGGTGATCTTGTGTTCGGGGCGTCGTTCGTCATAGACGAAACCAGCTTCGAAGACAACGCTAGCCGGCGCACGCTCGAGATCCAATTCTTTGGCGGACAGATATTCGGCGGCGAATTCTTTGAGACGCGCTTTGATGATGTGGCACGCGTTGACCGCCGCGCTGCCGTTGAGATCCGTGGCGCTGGATGCGGCTGTGGCAGACGTGTTGTTGTTCTTTTCGGTCGACGTCGCCATCACCAGTACTTTGTCCAGTGCCAGGTCGAATTCACCGGCGACCAGTTGCCGAATGTTCGTGTTGACGCCCTGACCCATTTCGGTGGCACCGGTGGAAACTTGAATAGTGCCGTCGAGATAGATGTTGACCAGCGCACTCGCCTGGTTGAGAAACTTGGTGTTAAACGAAATGCCGAACTTGACGCCTGTGAAAGCGATGCCCTTCAGATGCGTCTTCGACTGCTTGTTGAATTCCTCGACGGCCTTGAGGCGTTTCTTGTAGTCTGAAGAAACCACCAGTTCGTCGTAAATCACCGGCAGTGTGTTGTGGAAAATCAATTGATTGTACGGCGTGACGTTGCGGTCGCTGGTTCCGTACACATTGGCGCGCCGGACGTCGTAAGCATCTTTGCCGAGGTACATCGATATCTCTTGCAGGATGTTCTCCATCGTCGCGATGCCCTGCGGTCCGCCAAAGCCCCGAAAAGCTGTGTTCGGCGGATAATTGGTTTTGCATACAGTGCCCCGCACCTCGACATGCGGAATGTAGTACGCGTTGTCGATGTGCGTCATCGCGCGTGCCATGACCGCCGTCGAAAGATCGGCAAAGGCGCCGCCGTCCGAGTACAGATGAGCGTCCAACGCAGTAATGACGCCATCGTCGGTAAAGCCGACCTTCCACTGGTTCTGGAACGGGTGCCGCTTGCCGGTGACTTGCATGTCGTCATCTTTGCCGTAAATAATGCGAGCCGGCCGCTTCGTCTTAAGTGCCACCAGTGCCGCCATCACCGCGGGATGCGTGGCTTGACTTTCCTTGCCGCCAAATCCGCCGCCCATGCGCTTGGTGATTACGATCACCTGATTCATGTGCAAGCCGAGAACGTGCGCGATCACTTCCTGCACTTCAGTCGGGTGCTGCGTCGACGAGTGCACCACAACCTGATTGGCTTCGCCAGGATAGGCAATCGCCGCCTGCGACTCCAGATAGAAGTGGTCCTGCCCGTTGTTGTACCAGGTACCTTCGAGAATATGTTTAGCTTGCTTGAAACCAACTTCCAGCTCGCCGCGTTTGATCAGGCGCGGCATGCCGAGAAACTGTTTCTTCGCAATCGCATCATCAATTGCGAACACTGGAGTCAGCTTTTCGATATCGCACTTAATCGCTTGCTTCGCCAGGCGCGCGGCCACCCGCGTCTCGGCGGCAATGACCACAATCGGGTGCCCGATGAATTCGCACAGCTCCTCGACCAGTAATGCCTCGTCGGCAATGATCGGTCCGAAGTTGTTGTGACCACCCAGATCCTTCGCGGTGTACAAGCCAACTACACCTTCGACCTTCTTTGCTTCGGAAAGGTCGAGCGAGCGAATGCGCCCATGTGCCACCGGGCTCCAGAAGAAGTCGACGACCAGCTCGCCCTTTTGCGGCGGAATGTCATCGATATAAATAGATTGCCCCGAAACATGCCCAGGCGCACAGTCATGCGGAACGTCTTTTCCGACTATCGACATGTAGCTGACTCCTTGTTCTCTTGTAACTCGAAATAGAGTTTTTGCATGATGTTGGCAGCAAGTTGGTTGCGGAAGTCTGCGGAACCGCGCACGTCGGAGATAGGAGTAATCTCCTTTTTCGCGAGCGCTCCGGCTTCTTTGAAGGACTTCTCGTCATCGATGCTCTTGCCGGCAAGAAACTTTTCAGTCTGCGGCAGGCGCAACACCACCGGTCCCACGCCACCATATGCGATGCGCGCCGATTTCACCTGCCGCTTCTCCTCGAGTTCGAGATAGAATGCGGCGGTAAACGTCGAGATGTCGAGATTGCGGCGCCGCGATACTTTATATAGTTTCAGCACGTCGCCGGCGGCAGGCAGCGGAATGTGAATGCGGGCGACCAGCTCATCGGGTTTGAGATCGAGCTGCTTGTAGCCCTTGTAAAACTGATTGATGTTAACGCTGCGTGTACCGCTTGTGCCGAACAGCTCCAGCTCTGCATTGCTGACGAGAAGAAACGGAATGGTGTCGGCAATCGGTGAGGCATTGACGATGTTGCCGGCCAGCGTTCCCGAGTAGCGAATCTGCGGCGATCCGAACAACCACATGATGCCGTGCAGCTCGGGTATCCGCTGTTCAACAGTTTCTTCCAGCTGAGCGAGAGTGGCGAGCGCGCCGACAATCAGCTTGTCCTTCTCACATACAATTTCATTGAGTCCGGGAATTTTGTTCAGGCACAACACATCTTTTGGTTCTAGACCACGCTTGTTCAGCACCACACAAACATCGGTGCCGCCGGCAACCACTGTCAGTCCTGAATGCTTTGCTTTGAACTGAGCCGCCTCGCCCAGGTCGCGCGGCACGCACAGGTCACGCCCTTGATCTGCGATAGCGACAGCTTCGCTGCTGCATTTCTGGAAGTCTTGCATCATCGCTTTGGACGGGTAGAGCGCCGCAAGTTTCGTCACGCCGTTGGCGTCAACTGCCAGCCCTGCCTTGATGATCGGCTCGTAGCCGGTGCAGCGGCAGAGATTTCCTGTCAGGCCGTCTTTGATTTCCTTCTCGCCGACGCTCGGGCAGCGGTCGAAAACCGAGCACATCGCCACCACAAATCCGGGAGTGCAAAACCCGCACTGGGCTCCGTGGCATGCGACCATCGCCTCCTGGACAGGATTGAGCGCGCTGGGTGGGGTCAATCCTTCGATGGTCACCACATGCGTCAGGTCTAGCTGGCACATGAGCAGAATGCAGGAGTTGACCGGCTTGTAGCTCATATCGCCGCCGACGATGCTTCCGAGCAGGACGGTGCATGCTCCGCAGTCGCCCTCTTCGCAGACGATCTTGGTACCGGTCTGCCCCTGGCTATAGCGCAGAAAGTTGGACAAAGTCTTGAAAGCGTCGCCTGCGCGCACTTCCAGCCGTTGCCCGTTGACATAGAGGAGGATGTAATCTCGCATAATCCGCGCCATCGCTGAAACATCACAATGATATCTCACCTATATGCCGGTGGGGGCGGTTTTACGGCACCTGAACCGTTTCTCAGTCGACCAGCCGGATGTATTCTGAACATTCGTTCCAGAAAGAGGTAGAATGCCCGGGGGACCACCCCTGCGCTCTGTCGACTGAACGACCATGGCAAGAAAGAAAGAGTTTGACGAGTTTGATGTATTGAACCGGGCGATGGAAATCTTCTGGCGTCAGGGCTATGAAGGCACGTCCATCCAGGACCTTGTCGAACAAATGGGGATTAATCGCGGCAGCCTCTACGGGACTTTCGCCGACAAGCGGGCGCTTTTCCTGGCCGCCATTCAGCATTACGACCGCACTGTCATCGCTGTGGTTGTAGAACGGCTCCACGAGCCGCATCCGTCAGCCAAGCAGCAGATTATTGACTACATCATGAGTGTGGCGGTGAAGGCTGCCAGTCCGGGACAGCGCGAAGGCTGTTTCTTGACTAACTCAGCAGTGGAAGTGGGGGCGCACGATCCCGAAGCAGAACGCAGCGTTCTGGAGGCGATGCGCCGCATCGAGCAAGCTCTCTATGAAGCTCTCGTGCGCGCCCGTCGCGCCGGCGAAATCAGACCGCAAAAGGACCTGCGAGCCCTGGCGCGCTATCTGACCAGCAGCATTCAAGGACTTCAGGTAATGGGCAAAATCCTGCCTGACAAACGCGCTTTGCTCGATATCGCGGAAATTATTGTAGCGGCTCTGGACTGACCGCAGCCGGAATAACACTTTGCGCGGCCAGGTTTTTGATATCGCCGTCGCTGTAGCCCAGTTCGGCAAGCAAGCGACGTGTCGTCACTGCCGGATCTGCGGGCGCCACCATGCCGTTGCCGCCGTTTGTGCCGGGTCGGTGGCGTTCCATAAATCCAGTCGGTGTGCGCAACTGCGGAATCGAGCCGAGTTTCGGATGTTGCAGGTTGCAGAGCACTTGCCGCTCTTGCGCGGGCGGATAGTTGACGGCTTCTTGAATGTTATTGACGGGTGATACGCAGCAGTTGCTGTTGTCGAAAATCTGCACCCACTGTTCGCGCGATTTGCTGCCGATGATCTGTGTCAGCGTTTCCTTCATTTGTAGATTTGGACCGAGCGGATATTTCGTAATCAGGTCGGGGCGTTCGATGCGGCGGCAGAACTCTTCCCAGAACTGCGGCTCCAGTGGAGCCACCGCTAGATAGTTGCCATCCAGACAGCGATAGATATTGTAGTTAGCCACGGCATCCCGGTAGTCGGGATCGCTTTCGCGCATCGGCTTGCCCATGTATCCCCAGGCTGTGGCCAGCAAGTTGACGGTGGAAAGTGAGGACTCGAACATGCTGATGTCGAGGTGGCGGCCGGCGCCGTCGGTGCGCTGGCGTTCATACAAGGCTGCCACTATGGACAGTGCCGCGTAAGTAGCGCTCATATAGTCTGAGACCAGCAATCCGGTTACGCGTGGCTCGCCGTTGGGTAGTGCCGTTTGCGACAGAACTCCTGACTCGGCGACGAAGTTGAGATCGTGTCCGGGGCGTTGACTCCAGGCAGAGTTCTGCCCGTATCCGGAGATCGAGCAGTAGATCAGTCCGGGATTGACCGCCTGCAGGGCACTATATCCGATACCAAGTCGATCCATGACTCCCGGACGAAAGTTTTCAATTACGACGTCGACATCTTTGACGAGTCGCATGATGATCTGAATGGCGGCCGCCTGTTTGAGGTCGAGCGCGATACGCGATTTTTCGCGGTGTACGCTCCAGTAATAAAGGCTCTCGCCTTTTATGATGGGAGGCAGGCGTTGAGCCAATCCAGGTTTGAGCGACTCGACCCGCGTGATGTTGCAGCCCAGGTCGACCAGGATAGTGGAACAAAGTTCGCCCGGCAGGAGATGCGAGAAATCAAGTACTCTAACATTGGTTAACGGCACGCCAGGCAGCTCCCGCAAGTTGATTCGGCAGAATCAGAAATCCTATCACGGACGCCCGTCGACGGGAGTCGCTGCTCTCAATGCTTGAAGGTGGGCGTCGTCCTGTTCCGCCAGATCTAGGGCAGGATGTTCCGAGATTCTGGGAAATGAGAAAATCGGCGCGCGATTGCAGCATCCAAGAATTGTCGGGGTCCAGCTCGACGGCTCTGTTGAAGCAGCTAAGCGCTTCTTTTCTCGTAGAACTTGGCAGGCGAATTATTGGAGAGCCATGGATCTACGCCGGACTCTGCTGCCACTGGATCGACTCGGTACTGCAGCCAAAGTTGATTCAGGCGCTTTTGTGTTGCCTGCTGCTCGGTGTGAGCTGCAAGCGCGTCGTCCAGACCTGAGCACCAAGCACCGCGGACAGTATCATGCTGTGCTTGACTAGCGCGTGCCGCTTCATTGCTCCCTGCTACCGGCGAGGTCATGCAACTGGAGAGCCTTTTTGGCATCGGCGTCAGCCTCTTGCAACAATCCGAGGCGACGCAGGGCGCGAGAACGCATTTGGTAAGCAACCGATGAATCAGGTTGCCGGCGCAATATGGCGTTCGCGTCAGCAAGCGCGTTGCCCGGCAGCTGTAATGCCATATACGCAGTGGCGCGGTTATACAAAGGCGCAGGCTCCCCGGGAAAGGTGGTGTGCGCCAACGTGAAGTCTTCGACGGCATCCCAGTTTTGCCCGAGTTCGAAATGACACTGACCCCTGATGTGATAGGCGGTGGATAGATTGGGATCGCGCTTGATGATCTGCGTCGTGTGTTCGATCGCTTTGGTATAGCGACGTGCTCTGAACTCAGCGTTCGCCAGCTCCAATTGCAGAGGAATAGAGTCAGCAGCTAAAGACAGCGCCTGTTCTGCACAAACGACTGCTTCTTCGGCTCGCCCAATGTTGACCAGACATTGAATTTTACGCTGCCGGGCAGTGATTGAATTGGGTTCAAGTTCGACGGCTCTGGTGGCACTGGCTAGTGCCTCTTCCTTGCGATCGAGGCGGGTCAATATGCGACTCCTCTGGATGAACGCGCGCGCCGAGTCAGGAGCCATGCGTGCAGCTTGATCGGCGAACTCCAGCGCTGCATCATCGTAATTGACGAAAAAGGCAAAGTCGGATGCGGTCAGACTGACCGTAGGGCTTTTTGCGATATCGCACGCCTTTCGCAGGTATTGCAACGCCTCTGTCTTGTGTCCCTCATAGCCGGAAGCCAGTCCGAGATACAAATAGACGTGCTCATTTTTCGGCCAGCGCTCGGCGGTCTTAAGAAGCAGGCGCCTTTGTTCGTTAAAGGCGCCCAGGCGGCCGTACAGCTGCGCCACTCCCAGACAGAAATCAGGAGACGGAGTCTTTTCGGTCGCCTCCGCCTTTCGTAACGCTTGTTCGCTGAGGGTCCAGTTCTTCAGTTGATAATAGCTCTCGGCGCGATAGAGATATCCGGTTGAGCGGTTCGGTGCGATGCTTACAGCTTGGTTTGCTGCATCTAGGGCTTTCTCGAATTTACCGTCGTGGATCAGTACGTTGCTGCGCAGGCAGAGGTAGTAGTCTGCATCGTCATCTATCTGCGACCTATCATCTGCCACCATCAGTGCTTCGGCAAATTTCTTGTCGTGCATCAATATGGTGATTTTTGTGGAGTTGAGGAAGCGGCGAACGTCGGAGGAGAGTTTTAGTGGCAACATGCTGTTGATAATGGACAGTGCTCTCTCTGGATGTGACCCGGACAGCTGGCGAATTTTGCTGCAAGCATCCTGCACATTGTCTTTTGTCGTTGTCGCCGGAGGCGCAGCGGATTCTTTGCCGGTCACCGGGTGCTGCACGACAACGGCTAGCACAGCCAATGACATGGCAGCAAGAGTGAGCAGTTGACGTATTGATGATTGTTCGGGCATACAGTTATTTTGCCCGATTGGTGAAGGTTTCATGCCGTGCGGAGCGCTCGGTGCTAATATTTGCGCTATGAGCATGAACGGGCGGTTCTCGGGCAAAGTTGCCATAGTGACCGGTGGTGGCACCGGGTTGGGACTGGCTATCGCGCGCGAGTTTGCCGGCGGCGGCGCGAAGGTGGTAATCGCCAGTCGCAAGCAGGAGAATTTGTCCGCCGCAGCGTCATCGATCAAAGATGCCGGCGGGCATTGCGATACATTTGCCTTTGACGTACGTGTGCCGGAGCAAGTCGAGGCGCTGGTGGAATACACCGTCGGGCTGCATGGACGCATCGACATCCTGGTCAATAATGCTGCCGGCAATTTCGTTTGTCCTTCTGAGAAACTATCGGTGAACGGCTGGCTTTCGGTTGTAGGGATCGTGCTGAACGGAACCTGGTTTTGCAGTAGTTTTGCCGGACGCAAGATGATTGAGCAAAATGGCGGCGTTATTCTGAACGTGATCGCGACCTTCGCCTGGACGGGCGCACCAGGAGTGGTGCACTCGGCTTCCGCCAAAGCGGGCGTGCTGGCGATGACCAGGACCCTGGCCGCCGAGTGGGGACCGCACAACATCAGGGTTAATGCGCTGGCGCCGGGGGTGATGGTCACGGAGAATGCTTCGAAGAATCTACTGTTTGATGCACCGGAAGTGCAGAAGAAAATCAGCGACCGTATTCCACTACGACGCCTTTTGCCGACGGAAGAAGCGGCCAAGCTGGCGGCGTTTCTTTGCAGTGACGAGGCGGCGTACATAACCGGCGACGTGATGACTTGCGACGGAGGGCGCTGGCTTGGAGAGGGTTTTTTGGACCTGATGGCTCATGAGTGAGACCTTCCCGCCTGCAAGCCGGCTGGAGATTTTCTCATGGGCGATGTTCGACTTCGCCAATTCTACTTACGGAACTGTGGTGGCAACGGCCATCTACAGTGCATACTTCGTAAACGTGATTGCCGGCCAGGCGCAGGGTATGGAGCAGGGGCAGGGCACCTTGCTCTTAACCCTCACCATCTCCGCGGCTTCGTTGTTTGTTGCTTTCACGGCGCCGATTATAGGCACCATCGCTGATGCCACTGCGGGGAAGAAGAAGTTTCTGTTCATCGCTACGGCGATTTGTGTTGTTTTCACAGCGCTGTTGGCGACGACCGGACCCGGTACGGTGTGGTTGGCGATGCTTCTGCTGTTCGTCACCAACTCGTCGTTTGGAACCGGCGAAGACCTGGTGGCGGCGTTTTTGCCTGAGATTGCGCGGCGCGATAACATGGGACGCATTTCCGCCTTCGGCTGGACGATCGGCTATGTGGGCGGACTGAGCGTACTGGGACTTTGCCTGGCTTACGTGAGTTGGGCGCGCGCGCATCAGCAGGTGCCCCAGCAGTACGTACCGGTGACGGTCTTGATCACGGCCGCCATATTCGCTCTTGCCGCTTCGCCGATCTTTTTGTTTTTGAAGGAACGTGCTTTGCCCGAAAAGGACGCTGCCACCAAAAACTACGTTGTCCTGGGTTTTAAGAGACTGCAAGAAACCTATCATGAGGCGCGCCGGTATACCGATCTGTGGCGTTTTTTCATCACGCTCTTCGTGTACACGTGCGGCACGACGACCGTCGTTACTCTGGCTTCCGTTTATGCCACCGAAGTGATGAAATTCAGCACGCAGGACAACATACTGCTTGTGCTAGTGGTGAACGTAACGGCCGCTGTTGGTGCCTTCGTTTTTGGATATGTTCAGGACAAGTTTGGATCGATTCGGACTTTGACGATTACACTGGTTATCTGGGCGGCGGCCACATCTTTGGCTTTTGTTGCAACATCAAGACCGCTGTTCTGGGTGGTCGCCAACCTGGTGGGACTGGCAATGGGTTCAAGTCAGTCTGCCGGTCGAGCACTGGTTGGGCAGCTTTCGCCTACCGGTCGCTCCGGTGAGTTTTTCGGATTGTGGGGCGTTGTGGGCAAGTTGGCGGCCGCCGTTGGTCCGCTGTCGTTTGGTTTGATCACGTACTTGACGCACAACAATCTTCGCATCGCGATTCTCTCCACCAGCGCTTATTTCCTTCTGGCGATTTTTCTCATTCAGCGAGTCGATGAGAAACGCGGCCACGCCGCGGTTGCCGAGACAGAGCGGGAAGATCGCGAAGACCGAGAGAAAGTCTAGCGTAACTCGACTGACGAAAGAATGGAATCGAAAAGGTGTTTGGTGGGCGCCGGTGCTCCGTCGAACAACAAGAAGGACAGGCAGTAGTGATGTCCGCGGTGGCTGAAGATCACCAGGTGTTCGTCGACGTGACTACCGTTCGCCATGAAGCGAGCCGCAAGGCGGTAGCCGTGAATGTCCTTGTTTCTTCCAAAAACAATCTCGCCGGCATCCATACGCTGGTAAGACTTCATGGGACGCAATGCCCGCTGCTCGACTAACTCTGCAATCACTCTGTTGCTGGTCACACCGGGCACGTGCGCATCTCCCAGTTTGAGCTCGACCAGGAAGGGTCCCATTGGACCCTCCAGGGATTTGATGAACTCGGGTCGCACAGGCATACTGTCTTTCCAGACCTTCGGATAGTCGAAGGCGATGCCGATGCGCGAGTCGTAGAAGTTGATCGTGCCGCCGGCGCTCTGGAAGTCGAGCGGCTTCTCCGACGAATGAATGCTCAGCAACGTATGGTTGAACAAAGGCAGCAGTGCCGGCTGTTCGGAACTTTTGGCGATGAACCCGAGGGTATACATGAGTGGTCCCTGGCGGAAGTGCACCACTGTCAACCGGGTCGGTTGGTCCTCGGCACCGAAGTCGATTTCGCACATCGCGGCCGGCATATTATGTGACTTGCCGATCAAGACGTTTTGTGCGCGCACGCGGCGATAGCCGCTCAGCGACTGGAAGATCAACTGGTCCGTAAATCTGGCGAAGCGATCGGGATTCATTCCGTGTGCGGGCGCCATCGAGAGCGTCATCTCATAGTGAGTGCCATCTATGGTGGTGCCTTCGAACTTGGATAGGGTATCCTTGTCCGGCCGATCAACTACCGAAAAAGTCGAGGGGTAGTCGAAGGCAATTACACCAGGCGCTGACTCGTATGTGATGAAGGTGTCCTGCGGTGGCTTGGGAACCGGCATGACCATGGGCACGGCGGCAGCCGGTTGTGCGGTTCGAGCGCCTGGGGAAGCTGCCGCCAGTGCTGTTGTGGAGCTTTCTGGTTTGGCGTCGGACAGCTCGAGGACTTCAAGTGATTCTAAAAACTGTTGAGTTGATAATCTGCGGCTGCTAAATGCCGCGACATCACCGGCGGTGACAGCCACCAGGTAATAACGAGAGAGGTTTTTGGGATCGTAGAAACGCACCTTGACGCGGGCGAACTGACTCTTAGGGGTTTCGAAGATTGTCTTAGCGATCATTGCGGCGTCGATTTTGCAATCTAGCTTTGGTTCCTTTTGCTGGCCGCTGAGCATGGTTGATACGACCACCTCCGACCCGTTGACGCGCACCGACACATCGAGTCCTGACTGCAGTACGTGGCCTTGCTGGATCCGTTTCTTCACGGTCTGGACGTCAACAGGGGCGGGTGTGACGGCGGGCGAGGCCGGCATAGCCAGTGCTAAGCCGAGAAACAGCGCCAGAGTGCCGCTAAGAAGTTGGGTCATGCTATCTTTTGACAAGTTCAACAGACGTTCTTGCGGTATTGTAATCGTTCAGGTGCAAAAGCATGACCAGAGAGCAGCAACCTAAGTGCGTGTTTTGCAGCCGGCAGGCGCCGGTCGATAACATCGTTTTCGAAGACGACCATTGGCTTGTGCGTCACAGCGCAGAGACAAACATACTCGGCTATTTCGTGATCGAAGCCAAGAGGCATTTTGTCGACCTGTCGCAGTCGACTGATCGAGAAGCGCGATCGTACGGCGAGATTTTGCGGGCATTGCAAAAGGCAATCCGTGAAGTGACCCATTGTCAGCGCGTTTACACATTCTCGCTGGGCGAGGCGGTGGAACACTTCCATCTGCATGTTATCCCGCGGACTGAGAAAGTGCCCCGCACTTTTCGCGGGCGAGGCATTCTTGCCTATCCCACGCAGCCGGGACCGGATGCAGCGCTGGCGACGCACACGAGCGAACGTGTGGCGCGCCGTATGGAGCGCACGCTGGCTACGCCGGTTTCTTGATTCTCACGTCACTGAGGGCCGTTAGAGGGTGCAGGCGGCAGAGTATCTGCTCCGCCGGTGGTGAAAGTCTGGGTACCGTCCGGGTGAGTCGTGCTACCCGGCGTGTAGGCGTCGGGATAGTTGGTGCCGGTCGTGAAGCTCTGGGTACCGTCCGGACTGGTGGTGCCGGTGGTATAGCTTTGCGTGCCGTCCGCGTTGCCGTTGGCGCCACCAGGGGCGGTGCCTGTAGTATAACTCTGCCCACCTTCCTGAGTCTGTTCGGTCGGTTGCTGTTTAGCCGGAGCAGGGGAACGCAACTTCTCGATGCGTTGATTACAGAGCAGCACATTGGCTGTAATGTCCTGTCGCACCTCTGATGGCGGCTCGCTCTCGAGAGCCTTGCTCCAGACGTATTTAGCCTCTGCTAACCGCTTTTGGAAGAACAGCATGCGACCGAGGTTGTTTTGCGCTTGCCAGAAGTGCGCTTTGCCGGAAATTGCATGCCGCCAGGCCGCCTCGGCTCCCAGCTCGTCCCGCAATTTTAAAAGCATCAAACCATAGTTGTTGAAGAAATTCATGTCGTACGGATAGATGGCAATCGCTTCAGCGTATTTGTCGGCGGCGGGACGCGACTTTCCTTTGTCATCGAGCTTGCCTGCTTCGACATAGAGCTTGTCGGCCTGCTCCCAGAGTTTGTAGTCGCCGGCGCCGGGAAAGAGGTGTTTTCTCGCATAGGTCGAGGTCGGGAAGCGACCGCCAACCACTTTGACCAGCTTGGTGTCTTCGGCATGGACGGGAAACGAGGGCAGGGCCGCAGCCACTGCTACTGATACTGCCACCATCGGCAATCCAAATCTCAGTGAGACTTTTTTGTGTGTCACGACGCTGCCCCCTTTGTTTCCGGTTGGGGTTCAGCAGGCGTTGCCGGTGCCGTTGTGGGCGTCGGTGCTGGTTGCGGAGCCGCCGCTTCCGGGGATGGCTGCGGAGCCGCCGCTTCCGGTGCCGCAGCGGGTGCCGGTGTCGGTGCCGAGGGCTGTGCGTCGGCAGGCAGTTGTTTGAGTCGATCGGATGCCAGTTGCGTGTAACGCGCCAGCGCTGCGTTCTCGGACTTCAGCTGGGCGGCCTCGGCAAAATACTTTGCTGCCTCCTTCGATTGCCCAGCGTCCTTGCAGATATCTCCCAACTTGATCAGGCAGGCGGCGCGCAGGAAAGGAAGTTCCTGGTGATCTTTAATCAGCTTCGCCAGATAAACCTTTGCCACCACCGGCGATGGCGACTTTTCGCCACCAACCAGGTGCGCCAGGATGTGCGGTTCGTTAAACGTGTTTTGCAAGATTAAATCGACACGCTGCGCAGACCGGCGAGCATCGAAATTTGAATAGAGCATGACCAGTTCATGCTCGACTCCGTAATCAAATGGCTTGCCGCGCGCATAGTCTTCAAGATAACGAATCTGATCGTTGATCTGGGGCATCGCGGTGATGGGCTCCAGATAGTGCGGGAGTTCGTGCGGATTTGCTGGGGGCTGTACCCAATGCGGAGCAGCCGAGCCCTGGGTGGCAGCCTGTGGTGCCGGGCGATGAGTATTGAGATAGCCCTGGTACCACGTGAACAGGTACCAACCCATGACGGCGAGCACCACTAGAATCAAGATCGGTATCAAATACTGGATGCCGCCTTTGCCGACTTCTTTACCGACTGCCTTGGCTGCCGACATGCTGCGCAGCATCGAACCTTGCGCGCGCGACGCTGCACTGGCTTCGCGGGCGAGCAGGGCATCCTTCATTTCCATGGCAGAGGAAAAGCGCAGGTCGGCTGTTTTGGCCAGGCTTTTCTTGATCACCGCCGGTATGTGTTCGGGGACGGGAATGTGCTGCGGCAGTGCCGGTACCATACCGTGCACGTGTTTGTCGATCACCTCGTATTCGCTGGCTCCGTGAAATGGCACCGAACCCGATACCATCTCGAAAAGCACGCAGCCGAGCGAATAAATATCAGCTCGCCAGTCGATTTTCTGCCCGAGCGCTTGTTCCGGACTCATGTACCAGGGTGTGCCTAGAATGTCACCGGTCTTTGTCAAGCCGAGCGTTTCGGTGTTTCCTTTCGTGCCCCTCAAAATCTTTGCCATGCCGAAGTCGATCAACTTAACGACGGCCAGTCCTTGCTCGTCCACGCAAAGCATGACGTTGGCGGGCTTGATATCGCGATGCACGATGCCCCGGTCATGGGCTACCGCCAGGGCGTCGCAGATCTGGGTGCAAATCTCGACTGCCTCTTCCGGTGCGATCTGCTTATGACGTTTAAGCACGTCGCGCAATGTCTTGCCTTTGAGCAACTCGCAGACCATGTACGGCTGTCCGTTGGGCAGCACTCCGTGATCATAGACAGCGCAAATATTGATGTGAGTCAGTTTTGCGGAAGCTTTGGCTTCCAGCTCGAACCGCTGCAGCGATTCGCGGTCTGAGACGTAATCCAGCTTCAGGACCTTGATTGCTACTTCGCGGTTCAGTCCAGCCTGCAATGCCTTGTAGACCGAACCGGAGGCGCCGCGCCCGATCAACTCGACTATTTTGTACTTCTCTGCGACGATGCTGCCGGGAGACAATTCGCTGGCTGCTTCGAAGACGAGAATAGTGCCGTCGCGCGGGCAAATCTTCAGGTCGGCGTCGTACCTGGTTTTGCACTGAGGACAGACCTTGGTGCGTACTTCAGAATTAGTGGTGCCTGGACCTGGACCCATGTGTCTCTCGTTTCGTTTCCGGTTTGCGACTTAGTGCAAATTGAGTTTGCTCAGTGTGTTTAGTCTTTCTTCGGCGGCGGCTCGGTAAGGATCGAGCGAAACTCCGGAAAAATTCCGGACAGTGTCATAGTACTGCAATGCTTTACCACTTTCTCCTTTTTCCGAATAGAGATCACCGAGCAGGAGAAAGCACTCGGCCCTCAGATGATGCAAATCAGGATAGGCGCGGACGTTAGCGCTGAGACTGGCGATCGCTTTATCGGGGTCGGTGCCCCAATGGTTATCCGAAAGTATGGCGGTCATCGAGTCGTCACCGGGTCGATTGGCGAGAATGTTGTCGACAACTTGCATCGCGTCTTTTGTGCGCCCGACTTTTATGTATCGGTCGGCGAGCCGTTTCTCCAGGTCAAAATCAAAGTTCGTCAGCTCCTTGCGGGTCCTTTCCAGTGCAGTGATCTCCTGGTTGACTTGCGCTTGTTGTCCACCGCTCACCAGGGCGGGCACCGTCTGTGGTGTCGTACCGGATTGACTATGCTGGTAAGCCATCCAGCCCAACCCGGCACACACAGCCATGCCGACGACTACCATGGCGATCACCGGCAAGGCAACAGACTTACCGCCTGCCGGCTGCGTGGCTGATGGCGATGACTGCTGAGAACAGGCTTCGAATGCGGCTTTCATATCCCGCATTGATTCGTAGCGCTTTTGTGGATGCTTATAGAGTGACTTGAGAACCGCATCTTGTATCGAGGAGGGCACAGCCGACCCTTGCTTGAAGGGCGGCGGAGGCTTGTCTACGTGCTGTTTCATCAACTCGTAGGTTGTCGATCCGGTGACGGCTTTGGTGCAAGTGAGCAGTTCGTATGCTACCAATCCGAGCGAATAGATGTCGCTGGCCGGCGTGAGCGCTTGCCCGAGGCATTGTTCGGGGCTCATGTATTCCGGCGTTCCCATGGTCTGTCCTGTCTTAGTCAGCGACGACCCGCGTCCGGAGTGCAGCAAGCTCGCTTTGGCCAGTCCGAAATCGAGCACTTTAATGGTGCCCTCTTTGGTGAGTAGCAGGTTGCTGGGCTTGATGTCTCGATGAATGACGCCCTGGTCGTGAGCGTAGGCAAAGGCTTCGGCAGACTGACTGATGATTTGGGCGACCTGCTGCCAGGGTAAAGGACCTTTCTGTTCGAGCAACGTGTTGAGCGTGTCGCCGTCCAGGTATTCCATGACGAGAAATGGCTGGCCCTCGTTCATGACGCCGAAGTCCATGACGCGGGCGATGTTGTTGTGGCGCATGCGGCTTGAAATCTCGGCTTCGCGTTGAAATCGTTTCAACTTGTCTTGATCAGAGACGAGGTGCGTGTGCAGCACCTTGAGCACTACCGGTACATCCAGCCGCTTGTGGTGTGCCAGGTAGACGCGACTCCAGCCGCCAATGCCCAGTACGCTCTTGATGAGAAACCGCTGGTCGACCACAGTGCCCAGCAAAGTATCAGCCATTGCTGTCACAAACACCTGTCCATCGTCGGGGCAAGCGCCCGCCGCGGCGGAGGTTCTGCCGCACACAGGGCACATCCAGGCTGATGTTTCAGTAGCCGGTCGTGATTGCATTAGAGATCTGGTTTACCCAACTAGTTCTTTGTTCCACGCCCGAGCTACCCCAAATCCGCGCCAGGCGGGGTTGTCAATCGCTTTGCCCGTAACCGGCGCCGCCGGGGGTCTCAATGACAAAGACGTCGCCTGGCTGCAGGTGTACAGACTGGGTGGCGGATAAAACCGTGACGCTGGTGCCTGTGCTGTTGTGCAATACGGCATTTTTGCCGGGACGTCCGTCGGCGCCGCCACGCAGTCCGGGCGGAGCAATGCGGCGCCGGTTGGATAAAATGCTGGCTACCATCGGTTCGAGAAACCTGATCCGTCGCAAGACGCCGTTGCCGCCCCTGTGCAGACCGCCGCCACCGCTATCAGGGCGAATCGAAAATTCTTCCAGGCGCACCGGAAATCTGGTCTCCAAAATTTCCGGGTCCGTGAGTCGGGAGTTGGTCATGTTGGTCTGCACGGCATCGGTGCCATCGAATGTGGTGCCGGCTCCGGAGCCGCCGCAGATAGTCTCGTAGTACTGATGCTGATCGTTGCCGAACGTGAAATTGTTCATCGTCCCCTGTGATGCAGCCATGACTCCCAGTGCTCCGTAGAGCACATCGCAGATCACTTGCGAGGTCTCCACATTGCCGGCAACGACCGCGGCTGGATAGCTGGGACGCAGCAAACAACCCTCGGGAACCACCAGCGTCAGCGGGCGCAAGCAACCAGCATTCAACGGGATCGAATCACCCACCAGGGTGCGAAAGACGTAGAGCACTGCTGCCCGGCAAACCGACAACGGAGCATTCAGGTTGTTGGACTGTTGCGAGCTGGTACCTGTGAAGTCGATGATTGCTGCCGGTTGACCGGATGCGTCGGCGCGCTGCACGGTAATCTGCGCTTTGATCACACTGCCATCGTCCATGGTGCAAGCATATGATCCGTCCTTGAGCACGGCAATCGCCTTGCGCACCGCGAGCTCGGCGTTGGCTTGCACAAAGTCCATGTAGCGGACGACCACATCTTGCCCGTACTCCTGGACAGCCTTGCCCAGCTCGAGAAGCCCGCGATTATTGGCAGCGATCTGGGCACGCAAATCGGCGAGATTTTGTTCGACATTACGTGGCGGATTTGTTATGGAGGCGAAAATGCGTTTTAATTGCTCGTCCTGAAATCGTGCATCCGAGAGGATTTGCACGTGCTTCAACAGTACACCTTCTTGCTCGATGTTCTTGCTGTCGGCCGGCATAGAACCGGGCGTGATACCACCGACATCGGCATGGTGTCCGCGCGAGGCCACGAAGAAAAGCAGGTTCGCGCCATCTGCATCAAAACACGGCGAGATGACGGTAATGTCCGGCAAGTGTGTGCCGCCGTCGTAGGGATCGTTGTGCGCGAAAGCATCTCCGGGGCGCAGTGAATTGCCGTGCTGTGCAATCAAACTCTTGACGCTGTCGCTCATGGAGCCCAGATGCACCGGTATGTGCGGTGCATTCGCTATTAATTCTCCCGTCGCATCGAACACCGCGCATGAGAAGTCCAGGCGTTCTCTTATGTTGACGGACCGGCTAGTCATCTGGAGCGTTTCACCCATCTGTTCTGCAATGAACATAAACAGACTGTTGAACACCTCAAGGTAAATGGGGTCCGGTTGACTGAGAGAGATCTGATTCCTGGTGCCTCCGCCCGCGGTGGTGCCGGATGCAGTGGTCTGCGAGCGCGTCAGCATCAAAGTGCCGCCGGTTGTGACGCTAGCTTGCCATCCGGATTCGATGACGGTGGTGGCAGTTGCTTCAATAATTAGAGCCGGCCCTGTAATCTGAGAGTCGACCGGCAACAAGTTGCGTTCGTAAAGTGGTGCCTCATGATACTGACCTTTCGAATAGAGTCGGATCATTTTTGATGGGCGCAGTTGCCTCGGCGGTTCGCCTGCGCTGACCGTTTCTTCGCTGGACTGCAGCTGGTGGCCGCTCAGGCTGGCTTCGGCGGTCACCCACGAGATGACCACCGGCTTTTCCGGACAGATGAAGCCGTATCGCATCTGATGTTCTGCTTCGAATAGCGAGCGCATCGTTTGAGCTGTCGATAGTGCGACCGGCAGATAGGCTTCCGTGTCTGCATACCGCAGGTAGCCGTGCAGCGCAATCCGGGGATGCTCTGGATGTCCGGCGGCGGCTCCGCTCAGTCGAAGCTCCGCGGCGGCTTGCTCAGCCAATGCGTTAGCCGCTGTGCGTGCTGAGTGCAGTCCTGCTTCATCGAGTACCACTTCGACGCTCTGCTGTTTCAACACCTGCAACTCGGCAAGTCCCATTCCCAGTGCCGACAATACGCCTGCAAGTGGATGGATGACTATCTGCCTCATGCCCAGGGCGTCTGCGATCAGGCACGCGTGTTGACCGCCGGCACCACCGAAGCAGAAGAGGCTGTAGTCGGTGATGTCATAGCCGCGTTGTACGGAGATCTTCTTGATCGCCTGTGCCATGTGCATCACCGCTATGTCGAGAAACCCAGCTGCGATTGCCTCTACGGAGCGGGCACCGGCATCTGCGCCGGCTGCCGCTTCGGCATGAGCGATCTCGGCCGCAAGCTGCGTGAATTTCAGTTTGACCACATCGGGATCAATGGGCAGGTTGCCGTCGGGACCGAAAACCGCAGGGAAGAAGTCACCCTGAATCCTTCCCAGGAGCACGTTGCAATCGGTCACCGTCAACGGACCGCCGTTGCGATAACAAGCAGGACCAGGAAAGGCGCCGGCAGAATCCGGACCCACTGCGATGCGGCTGCCGTCGAAATGCAGTATGGACCCGCCGCCGGCAGCCACTGTGTGAATAGCCATCATCGGCGCTCGCAGGCGCACTCCGGCGACTTGGGTCTCGAAACATCTTTCGATTTCGCCTTTGAAGTGCGCGACATCGGTGGACGTGCCGCCCATGTCGAAAGTGACAATCTTATCCAACCCCAATTGCGCGGCTGTCTTGACTGCGCCGATGATACCGCCGGCGGGCCCTGACAAAATGCTGTCCTTGCCGCGGAACTGCGACGCGGACACCAGCCCACCGCCGGACTGCATTATTGAGACATGGCTGTCGGGAAACTTGCTGCACAGGCCATCTAAATATTGTCGCAGCAAGGGTGACAGGTAGGCATCGACGAGAGTTGTGTCGGCGCGACTGACGAACTTGATGACAGGCGCCACTTCGTGCGATACAGATGTGTGCGTAAAGCCGATGCTGTGTGCCAGCGCGTACACCTGCTCCTCGTGCCCGGTGTGTTTGTAGCCGTGCATCAGGGTGACGGCGCAACTGCGAATGCCGGCATCGAAAGCCTCCTGAAGTTTGACCCGCAACGATTCTGGATCAAGTGCTTGCAGGGTGTCACCATTTGCGGTGACACGCTCGCTGCATTCGACGACTTGCTCGTATAGAACTTCCGGTTTGCGAATGTGCAAGGCGAAGATGTCCGGCCGATTTTGATAGCCGATGCGTACCGCGTCTTTGAAGCCTGCTGTCGTGACAAAAACGCAGCGAGCCCCCTTGCGTTCGAGCAGCGCGTTGGTGCCGATTGTGGTGCCGATGCGTAAAGACGCCACTGCCGTGTCGCCGGGCGTTGAGCCCGCAAGTAAATGTCGCACGCCTTCAGCGATGGCATCGTCGTATCGCCCGGGATTGTTGGACAACAGCTTGTGCGTCAGAATGCGCCCGTCAGGGGCTCTGGCGACGATGTCAGTGAATGTGCCACCACGGTCGACCCAGAATTGCCAATTCATCTCGGTCGAACTCAGTTCACATTGAACCGTTTGGAAAGGCGCTTGCCCTGATACTCCGTAATCGGCGCACCGGCAGCCTCAGTAGCTTCGTCTTTGACGACCAGGAAATCGCTGTCGTTCTGCCATTTTTGCTTCTCGGCATTGAAGTCGTCCGAGAAAACATCAGGGACGCGCACGGTGAGCAAATGCAGTTTGTGCGCTGGATCCGGCTGGTCTTTGCTGACTGCCAGCACTTTTTTCGGGTCGATGCCGCTTTGTGTTTGCTTGCGGAAGCCGAGCAGTTTGACGGCTTCGACATTTTGCGTGGCGCCTGTAATCACCCAGTTGACCGGTGCTTGCGACGCACAGACGAGGGTCATCGGACCTGATTTGGGATTGATGTCGACGATCACATCGCCGACTTTGTCTTCCGGCGGATCGACTTCTTCCGGATCATCAGCCCCCTCTGTAGCCAGCAGCACGACTTTCTTCTCATGCGGTTTCTTCGGATAGGCGATCTCGATCAGCGGCTCTTTCCATTCTTTTTTGCCGGCTTCGTTGGTGCTGGTCGGCGTCGGGCAAGGTTCTTCGGTGACCGTCTGCGACTGCGTGGTGGTTGATGTGACCGCTGGAGTCGGAGCTGTCGGACGGAAATTGGTGAACATGGCGGCGATGCCGATGCCGGCAAAGACGAGCAGCGCAGCCACGCCGGCCACTGCGCCCATCGCCAGGGCGGGCTGGTTGAGCAGAGCAGCAATCGGATTAGGATTGGTGCTGGGCTGAGTGTCGACCATTGAGTGGGGCGGTCCGGAGTTGGCGCCGGGGTTGGTCGACCCGGATCCGGAAGAAAGAAATGGACGCACCGGCGATGTCGATGAAGGCGGGCCGGGCGGATTGGACGCCGGCATGCCTTGCGAAACGCGCGTGCCCATGGTGGCACTGCCGCCCGCCACCGCCGACGGTGAGAGAAACGGTTGCGCGCCGATCGCGGCCGCCGTGCACTGGTTGCGAGCATTGCCGAGAGCTTCTTTGAGCTCCTTCATGCTGGCGTGACGGTCGTCACGATTCTTGGACAGGGCCCGCGCCACCAGTGACTCCACTTCCGCGGGAATCGCTAAATCTGGGCGGACGTCTTGCATCATAGACGGAATGTCATGCACGTGCCGGTAGACTGTCTGCACGAAGTTTTCGCCGATGATCGGCGGCGTGCCGGTAATTGTCTCGTAAGTGAGACAACCGAGCGCATAGATGTCGGAACGTTCGTCGAGTGCCTGCCCCAGGCATTGCTCGGGGCTCATGTAGAGAGGGCTGCCGAAAATCTCGCCCGTATGCGTCAGGCGCATGGCTTCGGCGCCGTCTTTGTCCAGGGCTTTCACAATTCCCAGGTCGACGATTTTGACGAAGTCCTGGTTGTCGCCAATCAGCATGACGTTGCTGGGTTTCAGGTCGCGGTGGATGAAACCGCGCGCGTGCGCGTGCGCCAGTCCCTCGGCAATCTGCTCGGCGATTCTGAGCGCCGTCTGGATGGGCAGCCCGTTTTTGTCGATAAGCTTTGTGAGCGTGGTGCCGTCCAGGTACTCCATGACCAGGAACGGTATCTTATCGGCGGTCTCGCCGAAATCAATCAACGAAATCAGGTGGGGGTGGGTAAGGGCGCTCATGGCCATCGCTTCTTTGACGAAACGCTGCGTGGCGCGCTCATCGATCGATTGGTTGGACATCATCTTGACGGCGACGTCGCGACCAATGGCGACCTGCCGGGCTTTATAGACGGAGCCCATAGCGCCGCGCCCGATGAAGGACACAATTTCATACCGCTCGGCTAAAATCTGGCCGATGAAATCGTCGTTATTCCCGGAAGAAGTGTTGGACATCTTCACCCTAAGCAGACCACATTCTAGTTATGTTACATCCTCCCAAGAGTTCGTGAGGGCAATTGACCATATCAAGGCGCGAAAAAGTGCCTCATTTCGCGGGTCTGTGACCGGGGAATTTCGGCGCCTGTGCCGCGTATGGAACTTATTTGCCCGGAATTTTACGACCTGCGACAGTCTGGCAGGCAGCGCCTGCCCTGACCGGCAGACGACAGGCTGGGTGGTCACTCGGACCCCGCTTGCAAAGGGAAAGCCTGGCTTAATTCTGAGCCGTATCTGCGGCTTCGGCAAGGAAAGGAGGAAACCCGCCGTATGAAGCCCCTGTTGCTTTTGGGAGTAGGCAAGGTGGCGCAAGCCATCAACACTCGCGTCAAGGGTTCGCGCCAGGTTCGGGGTACGACGCGAGACCCCAACCGGATTTTCGAGTTCGACCAGGCGGGCATGGAACCCATAATCATGCCCTGGCCCTCGGCCGACATCATTAGCCCCCTGGCGGTCGACGCCCAGGTTGTCGTCAGCTTTGCTCCGGATGGCAAGACCGACGCCGTCCTCGCGCCTGCCTGCGCTGGAGCGAACAAGATTGTCTACATATCGAGCACCGGCGTCTACGATTTGCAAGCCGGCACCATTGACGATACTACTGCTGCTGCGCCGGCTTCGGACGACAACCGTCTGCGCCTTGAAGCGGAGCAGATCTGGCGTGATGCAGGCGCGATCGTGCTGCGTTGCCCGGCTATCTACAGTCCCGATAGCGGCTTGCACCTGCGCTTGCGCAGCGGCGCTCACAAAATTCCCGGCGATGGTACCAACTTCATGTCGCGCATTCACGTGCAAGACCTGGTCACTATTATTCTCGCCGCACTCGATTCAGATGTGGCGAACGAAACATTCGTAGTCGGCGACCTGTCCCCGGCGCCGCATCTGGAAGTCGTTCACTGGCTCTGCGAACAACTCGATCTGCCGATGCCGGAGCACATACCGATTGAAGAGGCGCCCGCCACCATGCGTGGCAACCGCAGAGTGAATCCCGAACGGGCACTCAGTACATTCAATGTCAAACTGGCGTTCCCCACGTATCGGGAAGGCTTTCTAGATTGCCTCGACCAGCTGGATAAAAGCGCCCGCAACTAGTCGGAGCCGGTGGTGCTGCCGCCGGTGGTATCGACAGAAAGCGTCTGTATCGCCTTCTGAAACAGCGAATCGGAATCCGCGCGCGAGTAGCCGACGGTGCCAATCGACAGACAGTAAAATTTGCCGCCTTCTGCGAAAAATAAAGTATGCGACATCGCCGGTGCGCCGTTCATGGACATGCTTCCGGAGCGAACCATGCCCTCCATACGGGTGCCGGCACCAAAGGTGGCGGTACTGTCAGTTAGTCGCGCCCAGTTTTTCTGGGGTTTCAGGTATTGTTTCTCGACGCTGTCCGCAAACTGTTGCAGTGTCAGCCCCGGTGGTGCCGGATGGCAGGTCAATTGCAGCTCTCCACCCCTGCCACTACTGTCGGTGCCGGACATTTTGACCAGTACTTCAGGCTCGAACATCTGTTGTTCGTGCCATGAAGCAGGATACGAAAACGATCCGACGCCCTTCTTGTACCAGTTGGCATAGCCGACCGCGGGTTTGTTGCCGCTATCGGTACGCGGTGCGCTGGCGGCTCCGCCGCTGCTGCCGTACGGTGCGACGCTGAGCAGGACATAGTTGTATATCGGGTCGAGCGCCGCCCACTGACTGTCGGGTCCAAGCATGGCAAAGGTGTACATACGCCCGTTTTGTGACCAGTGTGTAATGCGCTGGTGGAACTTGGCTTCGCCGATTTTCAAACTGGCTACGCGGGTCACGCCGTTGAGCTTTAAATTGCGTCCAAACCGAACCCACTCCATTTTGCCCGGCTCGTAACTGGGAATCTGTTTGCTGAATGCATCGGCCACGGCTTTGGCAACCTGCTCAACGGCTGCATCGGAGGCGGCCACGCTCAGCTGCATCTCGCCGTTGGCTCCGCCGCTCGTCACGCCCGACAATTTGACCAGCGTGTCATTGTCGGTCTTCGGCTGTGACGCAAATCTTTTCGGATAGATGAACATGACGCCGGCGTTCTTGTCGCTATACCAGACAAGTTCTTCGTGTATATCCGTTGGCGCTTGTATCGACGGTATTGGATATGCATCCGCCGTGTCGGCAAAAAGAATTGGTGAAGATAGAGAGCACACCGCCAGTAGTGCGATGCCGTATATACCCCTTATGCGCATGGCGCACCTCTCGATGGATCGAATGACTATTAGTGTACCGCGTCAACTGTGGATAGTTTACTTTCTCGGCTACGTCCTTTTCAGTACAATTTCTACTGATAGGATGGCAACCTGAAAGAGCCCGCTGGATATGCGTCTAATACACACCTCGGACTGGCATCTGGGGCGAATTTTCTACAACGTTCACCTGACTGACGATCAGGCGCACGTGCTCGACCAGTTTGTCGATCTGGTGCGCGATGAGGCACCGGATGCGGTGCTGATTGCCGGCGACATTTACGATCGCGCCGTGCCACCACCGGAGGCGGTGTCGCTGCTGGATGAAACTTTGTGTCGCATCGCCCTCGATTTGAAAGTGCCGGTGATTATGATCGCCGGCAACCACGACAGCCCGGAGCGGGTGAGCTTCGGCTCACGCCTGCTCTCGCGTGCTCAAGTCTACACGTTCGGGGAGGTGGCGCGTGGCGTCAACGCCAATCATGTCATGCTCACTGATCGACATGGCGACATTGACGTATTTGCCGTTCCATATGCGGAACCGCCGGTGGTGCGTCACTATTTCGAAGACTCCCAGGTCGCGGACCATCAATCGGCCTTCCAGACACTCATCGATCACATTCGAGAGCACAAAGATGCACCCGGAAAGAAACGGAACCGCAGCGTTTTGATGACCCACGCTTTCGTGTCGGGCGGACAGGAAAGCGATTCAGAACGGCCGCTTTCCGTGGGTGGTTCGGGCGCCATCAGTGCCGACCTTTTCGATGGATTCGATTACGTGGCTCTGGGACATTTGCATCGGCCGCAAAAAGTTTCTCAAGAAAGCATTCAGTACAGCGGTTCGCTGCTCAAATATTCCTTCTCCGAAGCTAATCAGAAGAAGGCGATCAACATCATCGACATGGATGCCGAGGGACGCATCTCTGTGCGCCGGCAGTCGCTGTCGCCGCGTCGCGACCTGCGCCGCATCTCTGGCACGCTGCACGAGCTCATGCAGTCCGCTGAAAAGGACGGCAGCAAAGATGACTATATATGCGCCGAGCTCACAGATGTCGGCGCGTTGTTCGACGCTCCAGGGCAACTGCGCCAGTTCTACCCGAATCTTATGCAGATAGAACGTCCGTACATCGCAGTCGACCGCAACGGCGACGCACGAGTGGATCACCGGGCTCTTTCCGACATGCAATTGTTTTCCCAATTCTTCGCGCAGGTGACGGGCAACGAGTTAACCGAAGATCAGGCTAACGCTTATGCCGGCATCATGGACGACGTCAGGCGCAGCCAGCGTCAGGGAGCGCTATGAGACCGCAACGGCTCACCATGAGCGCTTTCGGACCATACGCCGGTGAGCAAGAGATAGACTTTCGCAACCTCGGCGAGCGCTCGTTCTTTCTCATTCACGGAGCGACCGGCGCCGGCAAGACCACGGTCCTGGATGCGATTTGTTTCGCGCTCTACGGCTCGACAACCGGCGAGGAACGTACCGGGCGCCAGATGCGCAGCGACCTAGCGCAACCGCAGACTATGACTGAGGTGTTTCTCGATTTCTCGCTGGGTCGCGAGCAGTACCGTATCCACAGAATTCCCGAACACGAAGTGGTGCGCCGCAATAAGACCGTCACGCAGAAAGCGCAGGCGACTCTCTGGAAACGCAGTGCGGTTGAAGAGGCGGATGATGCGAACGACGGCGAACTGGTCACTGCCGGCTGGAAGGAAGTCACTAAGGCGATCGAGACGCTGCTCGGGTTTCAGCGCGATCAGTTCAGGCAAGTGGTGGTGTTGCCGCAAGGACAGTTTCGTCGACTGTTAATCGCCACATCGAAAGAGCGCGAAACGATTTTGGAAACGCTGTTTCGAACTGAGTACTTTCGCAACGCCGAGCTGGCGCTCAAAGAAGCCGCCGGCACGGTGACAGATGCCATCAAGCAAGTAACGCGCGAGCGCGAAACGCAACTGACCATGCTCGGTGTCGAATCGCAGCAGGAGTTGTTTACCAGGCACGAGCAGGTGCGTTTCGACCTGGAGAAAACCCGCAACGATCTGACGCGCTGGCAGGGTGTTTTGTCTGAGGCTCATAAAGCTTTCGGTGAGGCGAAAACGAGCGCCGACAAATTACAGGATTCCGCCGATGCGCAGGTGGAACTGGCTGTCCTGGAAAATCAACGAGGCGTGATCGAAGAAAGGCGGCAGGAGCTACAGGGCGCACAAAAAGCCGCGCAGCTGGCTGATGTGCGGCAGGCGCTTACGGCGCAGGCGCAAGCCGAGGAGAAGGCTCATGGCGACCTGCTGGTCACGAAGGATATGCTGGCGGCTGGCGAGAAGCGGCTTGCCGAAGCTGAAGCGGCATTTGCCGAAGAAGAAACACGCGGCGAGGCGCGCACGCAAGCGCAGGAAACTTTGCGCAGTTTACAGGCGATGAGCGAACAGGTGTTTCAGCTCGATGCCGTAGGCAAAGAAGTTAAGGACCTCGAACGACAGGTAGCGCAAGCCACCACCGCCCTCGACACCACGACGGCGGAGATTGAAAAGCGGACCACGCAGCTCGATGCCCTGCGCGCCAAATGCTTGCAGGCATCGCAGGCTGAGACTCAGCTGGCGACGCTGGAGGCTCGTGTGCGCGACCTGGGACGCCGGCTGGAAACGGCGAGGAAATTGGCGACGGTCACCGAGAGTATAGATGCGTCGCGTCAGGACCTGGAGGACGCCGAACAGGATGTCGCTCGGCACGAGAAACTAATAGCTAAGTCTCATGAAGAACTGTCCGCCATGGAAAATGCCTGGGCTGCCGGGCAAGCCGCCGTGCTGGCTCGCGGTCTGGAAGAAGGTGATGCCTGCCCCGTCTGCGGATCCTGCAAGCATCCGCATAAGGCGCGGGCAGCGAAGGACTTGCCCACGGAAGCGTCTTTGATTCAGCACCGCCAGCGGTGCCGCTCTCTGGAAGCGGAGCGCGACGCCAAGCGAGCGATTGCCGGGCAGAAGCAGCAGCAGCTGTCCGCCAACCAGACCTTGCAGGAAGAGCTGACCAGACAACTTGCTGATGGTGCTGTTTCTGTTTCTTCCCTGAGCGAGGCGCTGGCGGAAGCGAGCGCTCAGTTGGATAAGGTGCGCAGTGCGATGATAATGCACGCTGACCTGTCCAGCCGCCTGGAAACGGCGCAAAGCTACATGACCAACCTGGATGACACGTTGAAGGCGGATCGCCTGCGTCTGTCGCAGGCGAATGACGCTTGGCGCGAGAAGCGTGGTGTGCTGGCGCAACTGGAGACAGGCATCAAGCCGGAGTATCGCGACGCTGCGCTGCTAAAGAATCAAATTCGCAGCGCCCGCCAGATGAGCGAGCAACTGCAGCAGGCATTTGAACTGGCGCAACAAGAATTGCATTCGGCGCGAGAGGCACTGACGGGCATTCGTGCGCAACTCGACGCCGCAACAAAGACACTGGCGTCTGAGAAGAAACGCTTGACCGAAGCGCAGGCGCTTTTCGACGAAAAACTGCGCAACTGCGGGTTTGCCTCCGAGACGGAATTCGAAGCATGCCAGCGCGAGGCGCGAATCCTGGCGGAATTGGAAGAGATGGTCCAGGACTTCGACGTTGCTTTGAAGGCCGCCCAGGAAAGAAGCGCGCGTGCGCGGGAAGCGGCGCGCGACATACAGGCACCGGATTTAGTGGCGCTGCAAACCGCCGTCGATGAAGCGCAGGAGTGCTGCAACAACCTGCTCAAGGAAGAAACGCACCTGTCGCGGGACCTCACCGATCTGGAGGCCTGCAGCAAGCGACTGGAACAGCTGGAAGACAAGTTTGGCGATCTGGAGGAGAAATACCGGGTGGTCGGCACGATTGCCGAAGTCGCCAACGGGGACAATCAACTCAACGTCACTTTCCAGCGCTTCGTGCTCGGCGCATTGCTCGATGATGTTCTGATCGCCGCCACGCAACGGCTGAACATTATGAGCAAAGGGCGGTATTATTTGCAGCGTTCCATGACCACTCAAGACGGTCGCAAAACGGGCGGGCTCGATCTGGAAGTCACCGACACGTTTACCGGCACCAGCCGCAACGTCGCCACCTTGTCGGGAGGCGAGAGTTTTCTGGCGTCTCTAAGCCTGGCTCTTGGCCTGGCCGACGTCGTGCAGTCGTACGCCGGTGGCATTCACCTTGACACCATCTTTGTCGACGAGGGGTTCGGTACCCTCGACCCGGAAGCTCTGGATCTGGCTCTGCGCGCGCTTATAGATCTCCAGCGTACGGGGCGTCTGGTCGGCATCATCTCGCATGTGCCGGAGTTGAAAGAGCGTATCGATGCTCGTCTTGAAATTGTCAGCGGTCGTCATGGGAGCAACGCCCGTTTCGTGGTCGCCTGATGTTTCCGCTGGCGGACACCAACCGCGCACATTCGGCGCCGCTTGTCACATGGGCGCTGATCGCCATCAACACGATCATCTTTTTTGTTGAGATGTCGCTCGGGTCTCCATATGAGCTGAAGCTGTTCTTTCGCCACTTCGGTTTCATTCCCGCGCTTCTGGTGCATGACCCCAGTCCACACGTCCTGGCATCGCTGGTGACAAATTTGTTTCTGCACTCGGGCTGGGTGCATTTGCTCGGCAATATGTGGTTTCTGCACATCTTCGGAGATAACGTCGAAGACCGCATGGGTCATCTTGGCTTTTTCTGTTTCTATCTGATTTGCGGCATCGTCGCCAACATCACGCAGTTGTTTGCAGACCCGACTTGCACGCAGCCCGTCGTCGGAGCCAGCGGAGCCATCGCCGGTGTAATCGGGGCGTATCTTTTCCTGTTTCCGCACGCCAAAGTCAATACACTGATTTTGCTCGGGATTATTCCGATTTTTGTGCGCGTGCCGGCATTGTTTTACACTCTCCTCTGGTTTTTCCTCAACTGGGTCTCGGCGGTGTTCACCCCGCGCGTCGCCCATGGAGCCGAACAGGTGGCCTGGTGGGCGCATCTGGGCGGTTTCGCGGTAGGGTTTATACTGGTGCGATTCTTTGAAGCGCCGCGCGAACAAGAAAATCGTTTCTATCCAGATCAGTACTATCCGTGGTGAGTGTATGAATTGGCAGAATTTCGGCAGCCTCGTCAACGATGCATTCTTCGTGCTAATGACCATCATGCTTTTGCAGCCGGCCATCAAGCGCGGCATGTTGAACAGCGCTCGCACAGGTCTTTTGCAACAGATCGAGAAGAAACGGAAGTCGCGCGTGATTGCGCTTGTGCATCGCACCGAGACTATGAATCTGTTCGGATTTCCGGTCATGCAGTTCATCGATATTCAAGACGCCGAACAACTGCTGCGGGCGATCAGGCTGACACCGGATACGATGCCGATCGATATCATTTTGCACACGCCGGCGGGGCTGTCGCTGGCGGCAGAACAGGTGGCGCGCGCCTTGCGACGGCATCCGGCGAAGATTACAGTCTTCGTTCCGCACTATGCCATGTCCGGCGGCACGTTGATCGCGCTTGCCGCCGATGAACTGGTGATGTGCCGCGATGCGGTGCTGGGAGCTCTAGATCCGATCATCGGGCAGTATCCGGCGGCGTCGCTGGTGACGATCGCGGAAAAGAAGAATGTCGCCGACATTTCGGATGCAACTTATTTGCAGATTGAACAAGCGAAGAAGGCCATTCAGCAAACGCGTGCCACCACTGTCGATCTGCTCACCAAGCGCATGCCGAAGGAAGACGCGGAGCGCCTGGCGGGCATTATCACGTCCGGCAGTCACACGCAGGATTATCCGATTGGAGTCGACGAACTGCAGGCGATCGGCATGAACGTGACCGAGGATATGCCGCTCGAGGTCTTCCAGTTTATGAACCTCTTCCCGCAGCAGACTAACCGCCGCCCTTCAGTGGATTTTATACCCCTGCCTTACACCAATCCGCCGAGTGCGCCGCCCCCGGTTGCTCCCGCACCGTAGGCTGCTCGTGCCCTGTTGCTCCGGCAGCGGGAGTTGTGCATAATACCTATCAATAAATAGATGAGGTCATGGTTGTGTCGGATAGCTGGAAAGCAGCCATCGAAGCAGGCAACGCCGCTTTCGAAGATGGAAGAGTGGCGCAGGCGGAGACGCATTTTCTGGAGGCGGCAAAGGAAGCCGAAGCTTTCGGAGAGCACGATCCACGCCTGGCGTTAAGCCTGAATAATTTGGCGGCGATCTATCAAACGCAGGGCAAGTTCACGATGGCTGAGCCTTTGTACCTGCGTTCGCTGGATATAAAACGCCAGCATCACGGCGGCGATCATGAAGAAGTGGCGCTTAACTTACATAATTTGGCCGTGCTCTACAGCGCGCGGCGGATGTATCCCGTTGCCGAGAAGTATTACAAAGAAACGCTGGAGATGAAGGAGCGCCTTTACGGCAAAGACCATCCGCAACTTATGAATACGCTCAAATATTTTGCGCAACTGATGAAGGTGCTCAACCGGCCGATCGATCTCAAGCTCTTGGAATCACGCTTAGCTGAGATCTCTGCCAAGCAGTAACACCTTCTTCGGAGGCGCATGCATGCCACGGCAATATACGATTAAGCGCGAAGAAAGCGCTCGTTTCAAGATTGACTATCAAAGCAAGCTCGACCCGCAACAATACGCGGTGGTGACGTCCAGTGGTGGACCGACGCTGGTAATTGCGGGCGCCGGCTCCGGTAAGACCCGCACCGTCACTTATCGGGTGGCGCGTTTAATAGAGCAGGGCGTCGGACCGGAGCGCATTCTTTTGGTCACGTTCACCAATCGCGCGGCGCGAGACATGTTGCAGCGCATCGAAGGAGTGATCGAGGCCGAGGTGCGCCGGGTCTGGGGCGGTACCTTCCATGCCATCGGCAACCGCATCCTGCGGCGCCACGCCGATGTGCTCGGCTACACGCAAAGCTTCTCGATCCTCGATGCCGAGGATGCCAAAGACATGATCGATAACGCAATCGAATCGGCAGGCGTTAACACTAAAGAACGGTTGTTTCCGTCTTCCGGCGTCCTGCAGGAGATGTTCAGTCTGGCTATCAACAAATGCATATCGATGGAAGAGTTGCTGCAGAGCACCGCACCGCATCTGGTGCAGGTCGAAGACCAGATCGAAAAGGTCTTCGAACAATTCAGTGCGCGCAAACGCAAAGCCAACACCATGGACTACGACGACTTGCTGCTCAACTGGAAGCTGCTGCTCGAAGAACACGACGAGATTCGCCAGTACTGGGGGCAACAGTTCGAGCACATCCTGGTCGATGAGTTTCAAGATACGAATAAGCTGCAATCCGACGTCATTGATTTGCTGGCCAGCGTGCACAAAAACGTCATGGTTGTCGGCGACGACGCGCAGTCTATTTACGCCTGGCGCGGCGCTAACTTTGCCAACATCTACAACTTTCAAGAGCGATACGAGAACGCCACCGTTTTCAAAATCGAGCGCAACTACCGCTCGCGCCCCGAAATATTGCAGGTGGCGAATGCGTCAATCGCTTGCAACGTCAAGCAATTCTCCAAGACGCTGACAGCGGCGCGCGCCTCCGCCAATGAGAAACCAGGGCTGGTGCCGCTGCAAGACGTCGACCAGCAAGCCGCATTCGTTGCCAGTCGCATTCTGGAACTGCGTGACGGCGGTGTGCCGCTTTCTGAGATCGCAGTTTTATATCGCAGTCACTGGCATTGTCTGGAAATGCAACTGGAGTTGACGCGCCGCGGCATTCCGTACAACATTCGCTCCGGGGTGCGCTTCTTTGAGCAAGCACATATAAAGGATATTGTTTCCTTTCTGCGCATCGTGGTGAATGCCAGGGATGAGGTGGCGTGGAAGCGTCTGCTCAAGATAGTGCCCGGCATCGGGCGCGCGACCGCGATGCGCATCTGGGAGCGCATCGCTGCCAGCGACGACCCGATTGCCATGATGGAACGTCCTGACTTTTCGGCTCGCCCAAAGTCAAAAGATGCGTGGGCGCGATTCGTCGAGCTCTTGAAGCAACTCAATGCTCCCGCCGTCAAGGACAGACCGGCGTTGCAAATCGAACTGGTGATGAACAGTTTCTATCGAGATCATCTGCTCAATGCCTACGAAAACGCCAACAGTCGCGCCGAAGATTTGACGCAATTGGCCAACTATGCTGGGCGATCTCAGTCGACGCAGGAGTTTCTCTCCGAATTGAGTTTGATCGCATCCGAGCGTTTCTCGCCACCTGATTCCGCGGCCGGCGAAGATGTCGTGTTGCCTGACGATGATGACGAGGAGATGGTTCTGACCTCAATACACCAGGCGAAGGGATTGGAGTGGCGCTTCGTATTCCTTATATGGGCTGCCGACGGCAAATTTCCCTCCGCGCGTTCGCTCAAAGAAACGGACATGATAGAGGAAGAACGCAGACTGTTTTATGTCGCCGTTACGCGCGCTAAGGATGAGTTTCACGCGGTCTATCCGTTGATCGAATCGGATTATTCACGAATGTCGGTGGTGCAAAGACCATCTCGTTTTGTCACCGAAGTCGCCGAAGACCTGTTCGAGCTGTGGCAGGTAGACGGTTAGGGGCTAACTGCTCAGCTTCACTTTTTCTGCTGCCGAGATGGAACCGATCGGCAGCCCATCCGTCGATGCTTTCAACAGAAATCTAAGAAAAGACAAAAAACAGATTTCGCGAAATCAGACGAGAAAGAAAAAGAATTAGTGGAGGTACTTTCATTATGCGTGCAAAGAGATTGGCCATTATGTTGGCCAGCGCCGTTACCCTGCTTGCGCCGGTCGCCAAAGCCGACTGCGTGAAAACTGTCGACAAGCTTCTTGGTTACACGCCGGCCGAGACCGTCGTGATCGAGCAAGCTGCGGTAGTCGACAATTGCCCGCCGGCTCCGGCTGCCACAGTTATCGAGACGACGACAACCATGCCTGTCGTCATCACAACTTTGATTCCCGTGCCGGATGACCTGAACATCCGTCAGCGCGAACTGAAGATGAAAATCGATGACAAACTGGCTGAAGGCAGCATCACTTCTTCGGAAGCCAGCAGCCTGAAGACCGCCATGTCTCACGTTGATTCGGTTGAAGCCGACTTCCGTTCGGATGGTCATCTCAGCTACAAAGAATCCAAAAAGCTGTACCGCGCCATGGACCAAGTCGGCAGCGACCTGGACTTCATGGCTGAAGATCCGAGCATCTTCGGTCTGCCGCTGCGCACTGGACATCTCCTGCGCAACTGGGAAATCTAACAACCGGTAAACAGATAACGGAGGGGGCGGGGTGACCGCCCTCTTTTGTTTAGGCGCACGAACAGCCTGCCGGGCACAGTATCGCGCCTGGAGCAGCGGACCAGGAAAAAAACGGAGACAGATCATGAACCCTGAGCTCAAAGATGTAGCAGAGGATACTTGCGAACACACGCCGTGCACATGTCCACCAATAGATGGTGGCAAGTTCTGCTGCGACCAATGCGAGAACGCCGGCGACATCGGTCCATCTGCATGCCAGTGCGGGCACAGTGACTGCACCGCCACCGGCGGCAAGTAACACCGGTTCCCCGTCAAGAACCGTGCACAGCGAAGCGCGAGGCTCACCGCGCGCCGCTCTCCGCGGCTCGTCACAGCATGCTTTCTTCCCTAGCGAGTGTGGCCAGATTGGCAATTTATCAAGCTGGAAAATTGCCAATCTGGCCAGTAGCTGCCTTTTTAATCTGAATTTGCAGGCGAATGACCTCAAAAGTTGCCAATCTGGCAATTCTTACATCGCCTCCACACTTACTCCACACAAACGACACGTTGAGTGCACAGGTTATTCCTAAACTCATCGAGAACCGCGGCACCCATCCCGCCCGAAGCCCCACCGCCCCACTCACTTCCGAGAGGTGTTCTCGTCATGACACAAGCAAAAACCCTGCCACCGGCGCGATCTAAATCAGCTAAAGGGAGAGCGGCACAGATCGATTGGGATCTACCCAGAGCGGACTTCCGTAATCAATCTGAGTTCGACCCAGCTTTCATTGCCGACCTGAGAGGTGCTGAGCATGCGGTTCTGATCTGTTGTCCGTTTCTTAAGCCCAACCGACTTGAGCAGCTCGGAGGTGAGCTTTTCCAGTTGCCACTGCGGGGCGTCCAGGTCTGCGTCTTCGCGCAGATGCCGCGCCTTTGGGAGCAGCGAGACCGTGCGAACGCCTTTGAATTGGCGAGAATTCGCGAGTTGGAAATCGCGATCGAGCTTTTGGAAAAGCACGGCATCCATGTCAATTTGGTGCAGGGGCTCCACCAGAAGATTTGTGTGATCGATGGCTGCATCTTGTGGTTCGGCAGTCTAAACATCTTGAGCTATTTCGATACCAAGGAGGAAATGATGCGCACAATCGATCCTGCAGTAGCTCTAAATGTGATCAAGCGAAATCTGATGACCAAATGCCAGCCCTGCCGCGCTGCCCGCAAACCGGTTCCCGCAGTCGAGACGATTTTTGATGTGGATAAAGTTGGCACCCTGATTGCTGAAATTAGGGAAAAGGCTGGTTATACGCAAGCAGACCTGGCAAAAATAACAGGACTGACGGCTTCCCAAATCAGCCGCATCGAGTCCAGCCGGCGCCCGGCGACATTGCCTCAGCTGAAGGTGATACTCAATGGTCTTGGACGAGAGATCTGCCTGCTGGCGCCCGGTGTGGTCGGCTATCTTGAGGAGATTGATTTTGTCGTTGGTGAAGCGCGGATGCGCACGCGTGGATCGGGATCGACTGGCGTATGAAGCAGCGGAGCGCCTGAAGCCGCGGATGCGCGTGCCCCCCGGTGCGCGTGCAGATCAATGCACCGGCAGTGTGCAGTACAAGGTGGTGCCGCGACCGGCCTCTGATTCCGACCAGACGCGTCCGCCCATGCGTTCGACGTTGTTGCGCGCCAGATAAAGGGACAGGCGCTGGCTGTAGCTGTCTTCCGCGTGCTTGCCTTCTATGAAGCCGACAAACATGTCTTCGATGTCATCCTGAGCGACCGCCGGACCCGATGAATTTATCTGCACCCGAATCTCGTTGCCTTTCAAGGTGCTCTCGACGCGCACCCTGCCACCAGGGGCGGTGATTTGAATAGCCTTCTCCAGCAATTGCACGACGACGCTGCGCACCACTTCTTTGTCGACGGCGGTGGTCGGCAACCCGGTCACAGTCTTGTAGTCGAGCAATATCTGGTGCTGGCGGGCGGTCTGCGAAACCTGCTCCATGCACTCGCCGATCAACCGCGTCACCGAAACCTGTTCGCGCGGCGTGATTGATGCCGGCACGAAGCCGCCGTACATCATGACGTAGCTGTCGACGATGCCGAGCAGTTGCGTGTACTGGTTGTGCAAGTCGACCAGCGCCTGCCCGAGGGCGGGGTTGACTCCGTTGGAGCTGGTGTTGGTCAAAATCGGTTTCCAGCGCTGCTCTGCGGTCACCAGCTGTCCGCGGATTTGTTCGGACAACATGTTGGTTATGTCTTCCCGCATGCGGGCCACTTCGCCGTGAATGGACTTATCACGCAAGACCATGACGTAGCCGGAAATCTCGTTGCCGCCATCGGCGACGATCGGATGCAGGTGCGCCAGCACATCGACCTTCTTCTGCTCGTAATTGTGATGCACCACACCTTCGGGATAGAACTGCTGAATCAAGTCACCAGGGGCGCCACCATGATGGGAGAATGCCAGCCCCGAGCCCATGCCGTTATTGCCCGGCGCTTCGCCGGGTTTCTTGACGAGATCGAAGCAGAAGCGACCGGCAATCTCGCCTTCGCTGACGCCCATCCAGGTGAGGAAAATTGGATTTGCCGAAAGTACGTTGCCGTATTGGTCGAGCAGCAAAAATCCTTCCGTTGACACCATCAAAACCGAGGCCAGCTTCTGCTGCAAAACTACCGCTTGCTGGCTGGCGTAATTCATTTGTTTTGATAGTTCGGAGAGCTGACGGCTCTGCATCATGAGCTGGCGATTGGTGGCTTCCACCTGACTGTTAGCCTGGTCCACCATCTTGGATTTTTCGTCCACTTCATCCATGTATTTGTTGATCTGACCGCGCAGGTTTTGCACGCTCGAGCGCGGTGCCGCCACAGCGGTATCGATGATCTCCGCCAATTCCAGCCACTCGCCCTGCAAGCGGCCTTCCAGCGAGAGCAAGTTGGGTTTGTTGGCTGCCAGATCTTTGGCGCGCTTGATCAAGAAGCGCACCGAGTTGTTGAACCGACTCGATATGGCCATGCTGAACATGATGGCCAGCAAGATCGCGGCGACGAAGCCAACACCGGCTTGCAAAATAATCGTTGCGGTGCGCGGCATGACATTGCGGATTGGCGCCGTCGTCAGCACCACCCCTGGTGTGCGATTAGCGTTTTCGGCGGCGCGAATCAGCGGCACAGCCCGCCACATGCGGTTGCCGTCTTCATAAATGCCGGTGTTCTGTTTGATTGCTTTGGCGCCTTCGCGCTGCAGCTTTTGAATATAGCCGCCCCCGCCTTTTTGCAGGTCGGGTGTGAAGTCTTGGACGCGCCCGTGATCGATGTCGTAAGCGATGAAATCAATCTTTGGCACGGCACCATCGCTGAGCATCTCCAGCTTTTGCTGCAATCCCATGAGAAACTGCGTGTTGATCGGTTGGCTGATTACAACGACGCCGTCGCCGTCCTTCAAGCGCTGCATGTTGCTGACGCCCAGACCGGAAGCTTCTGTCGGCATGAGCGCGCCTGAGTAATGTCCGGTTTTGTTATCTGCGAGAACCCGCGGCAACTCTGGAACCTGATCGAGTACCGAATATCCGGAGCGATTGGGCGAGTCAGAGCTGTAGAAGACCTTGCCGTCTTTGGAGATGACGGTTATGTAGCCGGGGATGCCGAATTTCGAGGCGAAGTTGTTGATTGCAGTCCCCATCGCCCCCTTGTCACGGGAAGACCAGGCGCTTTGGAACGCGGAGTCGGCTGCCAGGCGGGCGGCGAGTTCTCGATTAGAAGACAGGATGCCCTTGAACTCATCCCAAGTCTTGGTGGATGCGACTTCTACCTGGTGAGCCGACTGATTACGGGCGTCGCTGAATTCGGCGAACAGCTGATAACCGGCATTGGCCAGAACTGCGGCCACAATGACGATGAAGAAGGCAAAATTGAGCTTGGCGGCAAGTCCCAAATTTACGAAACCCCTGGTCTAGCTGCGTCGGTGTTCTAACACAACTAATAGAAGTTTATATCTTAATAGGCTAGTGGTCACCTGCTATCGCGAGAACACCTCTAATGGGGTGGTTTATCTGACGGTTTGTCCACTGAAGTCTGCCTGGCGGGCGATTGGACCGCTATGGACGCGCCGGCTATGACTACACCGGGCGTTCGCAGTCCCTCGGCGCGCATGAGAGGAATGCAACGCCATGCGCGCTCACATTCCTCGAACGTGGCAGCGGGGCTCTTGACGGCAGCCAGTCCCTCACGGCGCAATTTCAGGAGATAACCATGGTCATCTTTCTTGAGCAGAGGCGTGCAGCCCTGGACGTGATTATTTTCGATGTTGAAAGCAACCAGGTCGATGCCCTGGATCGCGCTGCGGGACTGTAGTTCTTGCTGGAGCCGTAACAGGAAGTCGTCGTTGAGCGGCTCAGAAAGGGCGACCACGCCGCTGGCATCGGCAAAATTTTGCATGTTGCCCAGGCAGAGCAATTTGTTTTGGGTAGGCGTCAATGCGCCCGAATAATGTCCGTATCGACTGTCGGCCAAGACGTGCGCCAGCTCGGGAACCTGCTCGACCACCGAATATCCGTAGTGATCAGGCGCTTCGCTGGAATAGAACACCTTGCCGTCTTTGCCGATGACGGTCACCCAGCCCTCGACTCCATTTTTGGAGAGAAAACCGCTGACAGCCTTAGCCAGCGCGGGGCGATCTTTGTTGTTCCAGGCCTTTGTCACTGCCGGATCGGCTGCCAGCCGGGCTCGCGTTGACGCCTCGGTGCGTGCCTGTTCGTGCGCTTGATACTGTTGCAGGGTGCCGTAACCGCACCAAGCCACTGCGCCGATTGCACCAATGGAGAGGAGCGCAAGCAGAACTGATGAGGGTTTCACCCGCCTACGGCTGGTTGACGGAGGCCTTGCGGTATTCGACCTGCACCTGAATGGCGCGAATCAGCTGGTTTGGTCCGCAATAGCCCAGCTCCAGCAGAATCTGTCCCAGCGGCTTGTGGTCTTTACCGGACTCGGAATCGGTTTTTTGAATGTGCAGGGCTTCGTCGAGCTGATAGATGGTGATGTAACCCAATTCCACCAGAATTTGTCCAAGCAAAGTGTTCTGGTCTTGCTGCTCGGATTGATTGTCGTGCTTTTTCATTAGTGCAAATGCCCTGAAATAGAAAGGACAGACCGTGGACACACCCGAAGGCGTTTTCTTATGGCTGCTGGGTTTCCCCCCTGACCAGATTCGAAGGCCCTCGCCGTGCCACGATCTGTTTAACGGAATTATAGCGGATAGGGAAGTTTCCAAGGAAAGTAAAGAGCTGGTCGGCGAGCGGTGCCGCTGAAAAACTTAACAGCTGCCACCGAGAATCGGCGCCGAACGCGTCGTCAAGTTGTTTCTTGGATTTTCGACTAAATCGGGCACCGCAGGCGGTGACGCGCCAAATATTGAGATTTGCCAATGTCAAGTGCGTGCATTGTCCGCTGTGTGTAACCATTGCACTTGAGGAGCGTCGAGATGGACACGCCTGCGCCCAATTTTTCCGGTTCTGCCGGAGAAACCGCATCCGCGCCAGATGGGGAAAAAGACCCGATCTGCGGGATGACCGTGCAAAAAGATGCGGCGGCGGCGGTGGAGGCGTTTCAGGGACGAAACTACTACTTCTGTTCGACGCATTGCGCGGCAAAATTTAAGTCGGATCCAGACACCTATGTCTTGGGCGGAAACGGCGCATCTGCTCCGCCTGCCGCCGTGTCCGGCGGCAAGTCTAAATCCGGCTACACGTGTCCGATGCATCCGCAGGTTCTGGCAGACACACCCGGTGATTGCCCGATTTGTGGCATGCCTCTGGAGCCGCTCTTGCCCGGTGCGCATGATGAAAACGCCGTCGACGAACTGGCTGACGTCCGCCGCCGGCTGCTGCTCTCGACTGCTTTCACGGTGCCGCTCGCCGGTCTGGCCATGGCCCAGATGTTTAAACTGCTTCCTGGCGGTGATACCGCAGGTGGTGGCACGGGGTTGGCGCTTTGCTGGCTGCAATTTGTTTTGGCGACGCCCGTGGTGATCTGGCTGGGACGGCCGATTCTGTCCAAAGGTGTCTCCTCGCTGCAGCATGGACTCAATATGTTTACGCTCCTTTCGTTGGGAACTGCAATTCCCTATCTCTCCAGTGCCGTTTCGTTAATGGGACTGACGCTCAATCCGGCTGGATCTTCCGCGATGCGCATGATGTTTTTCGAGTCGTCGGCGGTGATTGCCACGCTGGCCTGGCTGGGGCAGTTTCTCGAGGCGCGCGCGCGGCAAAGCAGCACCAGCGCCGTCAAAGATCTGGTGGCACTGGCACCGCTGGAAGCGACGGTGATCACGCGCAACGGTCAGGAGTTGGGCGTCAAGATTGCCGAGATCAAGCCGCACGATCGCGTGCGTGTCAGACCTGGCGAACGCTTTCCAGTGGATGGCATAGTCAGTGAAGGTGTCAGCAGTGTCGACGAGAGCATGCTGACCGGCGAACCGCTGGCGGTGGAGAAACAACCTGGAGCTCGCGCCTACGCCGGCACGCTGAACGGCAACGGCAGCTTGATCGTAGAGGCGGAACAGGTTGGAGGCGATACGATGTTGTCGCAGATTGCCGATCTGGTCAGTCAGGCTCAGCGCAGTCGCGTGCCGGTACAGCAGATGGTGGACCGCATTGCCGCGGTGTTCGTGCCCGCTGTGCTCCTGGTGGCAGGCGTCACGTGCCTGGTCTGGTTGTTTTCCGGCGCCGGCTGGGCGCATGCATTGACGACGGCGACGGCCGTGCTGGTAGTGGCCTGCCCCTGTGCGCTCGGACTGGCCGCGCCCATGTCGATTGTGGTGGCAGCGGGACGAGCCGCTCAAGCGGGTGTGCTCTTCAAAGAAGCGCGCAGCCTGCAGATGCTTGGTGAAATCAATACGTTGATAGTTGATAAAACCGGCACACTAACGATCGGTAAACCGACGGTGCAGCAAATACACACTGAGCCCGGTGTACGTGCCGATGATCTCTTAGCGATTGCGGCAGCGGTGGAGGCATTGAGCGAGCATCCGCTGGCCCGGGCAATTGTGGCGGCGGCTCTTGAACGCGGACTGACGATTGCCGCCTGCACGGATTTCGTCAGTCAGCCCGGCGGCGGGGCTCGCGGGGTGGTCGCCGGCGCGGCTGTGCTGGTCGGGTCCATGACATTTTTGGAGCAGCAAAGTGAGAAACCTGCACCGGTCAGTGGTACCACCGGTGGTGTAAGTGCCGGCACGCTGGTCGGCGTGGTGCGCGGCGGCAGTTTTCTCGGTGCGATCGAACTCTTCGATGCGCTGCGATCGACATCCAGTGAAGCTGTCGCGGCCCTGAAAAAGCGCGGCATCAAAGTGGTGATTGCCAGCGGAGATGCCCCGGAAGCTGTCGAATCAATTGCCCGAGCGGTTTCAGCCGATGATTGTTTCGCCAGACAGTTGCCTGGCGACAAAGCGGCGCTCGTCAAGTCGGCGCAGGCGAACGGTGCCAAAGTCGCTATGGCCGGTGACGGTATCAACGATGCTCCGGCTTTAGCACAAGCGGATGTCGGCATTGCCATGTCCGCCGGCACCGACATCGCGGTGCATGCAGCAGACCTGGTGCTCATGCAAAACGACATCGCCGGTATTTTGAAGGCCCTGAAAATCAGCCAGGCGATGATGGGAAACATCAGGCAAAACCTGATTCTGGCATTTGCGTATAACGTCTTTGCCGTGCCGGCCGCGGCCGGTGTGTTTGTGCCAATGGGCGGAGCGTTGTTGGACCCGATGACTGCCGCGCTTGCCATGTCGTTCAGTTCGGTGGCGGTGATTTTGAACGCTCTGCGTTTGCGCAGCCTTAAGTTGTAAGAGCTGCGACTGCGTTATAATCTGTCGCTCTTCTGGAGGGACAAGCAATGGCAGTAGCGCAGGAACTGTGCAAAGTGGCACCGCCGATCAAGGTCTTTGGCGTTCTGCAAACGCAGTGGGCGCAGCAGATACTCAAGACCAGTGTGGAACTTGATCTGTTCAGTCAGCTGGCGAAAGAGCCCCTCACAGCTGCTCAACTGGCAGCGAAGATCGGCTGCGATGTGCGCGCCACACAACTGCTGGCCGACTCGCTGGCGGCGCTCGGCTTCCTCATCTGCGAAGGCAAATCAAATGCCGACGGCAAGTACAAACTGACTGAGGACTCTCGTCATTATCTCGTCAAGGACAGTGATTACTTTTTCGGTGACTATGTGCTTGCTCGCGATCAGGTTGCCGATGCATGGAAACAACTGACTGCCGTGATCAAGTCGGGTAAGTCAATTAAGGAAGTGAATACGGACAAGGGTGCTGAAGAGTTTTTTCCAAAGCTGGCGGCGGCGATCTTTCCGATCAACTTCTCGACCGCTCAAATGCTCGCAGAGCTTTTGAAAGTCAAAGAACTGCAGGCCGGCGCCCGTGTGCTGGATCTGGCATCAGGCAGCGCTGTCTGGAGCATTCCGCTGGCGGCAGCGAACAAAAATTTGCAGGTGGACAGTCTAGACTTTCCGCCAGTTTTGAAGATGCAGAAACACTTCACCGGCAAACACGGCGTTGCGTCTCAATATAAGGATCTGGAAGGAAGCTGGCGTGATGTGAAGCTCGATGCCGATTCGTACGATCTGATTATTCTTGGGCACATCTTGCATTCGGAAGGGCAGAAGGCGAGCGAGGAGCTGATCAAGGCATGCTTTGCCGCGTTGAAGAAGGGCGGCCGACTGGTGATTGCCGAGTATATGAAACATGGGGAGAAGCCCGGTCCGGAATTCGCGTCAATGTTCGCGGTCAACATGTTGCTGATGACCACGGAAGGTTGCGTCTTCTCATTCGAGCAACTGGCAGACATGACGAAGCGCGTCGGCTTCCAATCCGTGGAACGTCCGCTGCTGCCCCACTGGGATGAGCTGTCACCAATAGTGGTGGCACATAAGTAAGCCGCCGCGCGTTCCAGTCTGACGGGCTTTCGGTGACTCATGTCACTGCGATCCTGAGCAGGCAATGACCTAGGTCATGAAAATCGCCGGGTGCCGGGTTTTTAACCATTGGTGTGCCTATTTATAGTTGGGCGGCTGTATGGTAAAAACAGGTTCCAGAGCTTCGAAAGCTATCAGAGCAGTCAGAGCTATCAGTGAGATTATGACGATGCGAAAAACTGTCGCGCTTTTGCTTTTGGCGTCATTTCCCTGGCTTCCCACATTCGGTCTAGATAACTCCAGCGCGCCAGCCGTTACTGCGCCGAGCGGTGCTTCGGCGCCGGTGAACGCAGCGCCCGCCCAGGCGCCAAGCGGCGCCGTCCCGACGGCGGCCGAGATCAATCGCCCGATTCGAGATAAATGGGCTCTGGTCGTGGGCGTCAGCAAGTTTCAGAACAATACCGTGCCGACGCTGCGCTATGCCGCCAAGGATGCGCGCGACTTTCGCAATTTTCTGGTTAACGAGGCAAATTTTGCACCCGATCATGTGCGGCTCTTGTTGGATGAAGATGCAACGCAGCGACGCGTGGTATCTGAACTGGGTAGCAAGTTTTTGGCTCGGGTAGCCAAACCGGATGATGTGGTGGTGTTGTTTTTCTCGACTCACGGATCTCCGTCGCAACTCGATCTGAAAGGCAAGAATTTTTTGCTTTCGACTGATTCTGATCCGGAAGATTTGTTTGCCACCGGCATCAAGATGGATGATCTGATGCTTTATGCCAAGCAACGCATCACCTGCGACCGTATTTTTGTAGTCCTCGATGCCTGTCATGCCAGCGGCATTGCACCGGGCGAGAAGGGCGTCGGGCGCGTTCCGGTAATCGACCCGGAAGAACTGGCACAGGGCTCCGGCAAACTGATTATCTGCTCAAGCAGCCCGGAGGAAAGCTCCTGGGAATCAAAGCGCTACCAGAACGGCATCTTCACCCGCAAACTGCTCGAAGGACTGCGCGCCAGCGGCAAGCGCACCACGCTCGGGGAGGCGTTCGAGTTTGTCGAGAAATCTGTGGCTGCCGAAGTTCAGGAAGATTATGCGGCCAAGCAGACTCCTGTCAAAAGAAGTATGTGGAACGGCAATGACCTGGTTCTGGCGGTGCCCGCTGCCGCACCACAGGCGGTGCCCGTGTCGGTGACCAGCGGGTTGTTGCCCGACAGCACGATGCCTAAAATTCCGCCCAAGCCTGGTGGTAAGCCGATTGCCGGCAGTCCCGGCGATGTGTTGATGAGGAAGGGCGAAGCCGAACTGGCAAAGAATCCGCCACACGCCATCGAGCTTCTGAAGAAATCGCTGACTATGGCCGGCACGGATCTGGCGCGAGCAAACTACAGCCTGGGAAGAGCCTATGCTGCGTGCTCGATGAATAAAGAAGCGATGGCTGCCTATCGGGCCAGTATCGCGGCCGATCGTTCATCTCCGTCGGCCGTGCTGGCAACCCAGGCGCTGAATGGTGGTGGGACTTCCACGCGCATCAGTGCCACCAGCACCGGCTCGAGAACCGGCGGTTATGCGGCAACCGCGCCGGTGACGTATCAGAACTACTCGAACACGACCATGTGGCGTGAAGGAGCCAACAATCAAAATCGCAACTTTACCGCGCCTGGCGGAGTGTCGTCCGGCGGTAGCATACCAACCTCGGTCATAGACCAGATCGGCAAGATTTCTCCGGTGGCAGACATCAATCCCCCGGCCGGACGTTTGGCGGCCAGTCTGGATACACTCGAAGAAGGTGATTGCGCGGCGCGCATCGTTTATGCTGAAAAGCAGTACAACTATGCAGAGTCCTGCCTGAGAAGGGCAAAGACTTATTTGCAGCCGTATTTCGGCAGCATGCCGGAACAATGCCGGGCGTTGGCCCAGCCGTTTGAGACCTACAAAGACCACTGGCAGTGCATCCTGAATGAGGAGCAGAAACTACAGGACAAACTGGTGCAGCATAATGCCGCCAAACGGGCGGGCACCTTTGGTGGTTATGGCGGCGGTTACGGCTACGGCGGCACTACCAATAATGGCACCAATTGCAATACCAATCAGGGCGGCAACCAGTACAGCATTGGCGGCCAGGGGTACGGCTACAAGCACAAATAAGGTCAGCTGACTGCGACCTTAGAGAGAGCTCGCACTACTTCGCGCATGAAGGCCGGCAGATCAGCGGGTGTGCGTGACGTGATCATGTTGTTGTCGACGACGACTTCTTGATCCGACCATTCGGCACCGGCATTGACCAGATCGTCTTTGATGTTTTTGTAGGACGTCAACTTGCGCCCGCGCACCACATCAGCTGAAGCGAGCACCCAGCCCGCGTGACAGATGGCGGCGACAACGGCGCCTTCTTTGACGGCTTTGCGGACGATATCGAGGGCGGCTTTATTGGCGCGAATCTTGTCCGGTGCCCAGCCGCCCGGAACCACGACGCAATCCCACTTCTCATTCACGAAGTCTTCGCACTGGCCGTCGACTTCGATCGGGCATCCATACTTGCCTTCGTATTTCTTTTCGCCGATGCCCGCGACTTTGACGGTGGCTCCCGCTTCCTGCAAGCGAATCAGAGGATAGAAAAGTTCGCGGTCTTCAAATGCCGGACCGGCGAAAACCAGTGCTTTCTTGCCTTTCAGTTCCATGTCCATCCCCCTTCTATTTTGTTTCTTGCTTGAAGTAAGCGAGCGGAAAAACGATGATACCAGCAACGGTGCCCAGCACGATCAGGATAGTCTTGGTCTGCGCGCCGCCTGGTAGCGGCAACATCAAAGCCAGGCACAAGGCCAGTCCGGCAAAAGCAGCCAATCTGAAGCTCAAGTGAAACGGCGTCGGCGGAATTTTTTCGTCATCCGGAGCCGCTGCAGTATGTGTGCCGTCCGGACCATGATGGTGCGAGCAGTCACCGCTATGTTGATGTTCAGGCATTTCGTTAGTCCTGGGCGCCAGCGGCGAAATCCGGTCCGCCATCGCTCATGTTCCAGCGCAAAAGCTCGCGGCGCCATTCCAGATCGGCTTGCGCTTCTTTGAGCAGACTGGCGAGTCCTTGATAGTCGGCGAAGGAAAGATCGATGGCGACGCCCAGTTCGAACGTCAATTTGACGCGCTCGTAATTGGGTGTGCAGGCCATGCAGACCATATGTTCTGGTCCGCAGATTTCGAAGATGCGATTTTCGTCGCACTGAATCGGGTCTTTCTGCCAGTTCAAGTATTCGACGAATTCTTCGTCTTCCAGGCTCTGCTGCACCAGAAGCACCAGCGCTTGATACTGCGTCTGGTTCATATAGATGGTGACTTCCTGACGCCTGAGATCCAGTGCGACTTCGCCGTTTTCCTTATCCAGGTACAGATCAGCAAATGCATTGGCAAAACTGATTTGATACGCCGTACTGGTTTTCATTGAATTCCTCGCCTCAATATGTCGATCTCAACTGGTCGGGACTCCGAAATCACGCTTGTCGCAGCCATTTTGCTGCGTCCTTGGCGTGATAAGTGATAATCAAATCGGCCCCTGCGCGCACAATGCCTGTGAGGGTCTCGAGCACAACTCTCTTTTCGTCGACCCAACCATTGGCTGCGGCAGCCTTGACCATTGCATATTCTCCAGACACATTATATGCCGCAATCGGGGCGTTCAGGAGATCCTTGGCGCGGGCAATCACGTCCAGATAAGGAAGAGCCGGCTTGACCATGACCATGTCGGCGCCTTCTTCGAGGTCGGAGATCAGCTCGCGGAGAGCTTCGCGACCATTGGCAGGGTCCATCTGATAGGTGGTGCGGTCGCCGAACTGCGGCGCCGACTGGGCGGCTTCGCGGAACGGTCCGTAGAAAGCCGAAGCAAATTTGGCGCTGTAAGCCATGATCGGCACATGGTCGAAGCCTGACATATCGAGAGCTTCTCTGATGGCGCCCACCCGCCCGTCCATCATGTCGGAGGGGGCGATGATGTCGGCCCCGGCGGCTGCCTGAGACACTGCCGACTTGGCCAGAATGGCGACGCTGGGATCGTTGAGAATCTTGCCTTCGGCAACAATGCCGCAGTGCCCGTGTTCCATGTACTCGCAGAGGCAGGTGTCGGCGACGACAACCAGCTCGGGAAAGCGTTTCTTCAGCTCGCGCGTGGCTTTCTGAATAATGCCGTTGTCTTCCCAGGCACCGGTCGCTTCTTTGTCTTTGTGTTCGGGAATGCCAAACAGGATGACCGATTTGAGACCCAGCCCGATGACTTCTTCCACCTCTTTGAGCATTACATCAATGCTTTGCTGGTGGATACCAGGCATGGCGCCGATCGGCTTTTGGATGCCCTGGCCTTCCACAATGAAGAGTGGATAGATGAACTTGTCGGTGTTTAAGTGCGTCTCACGAACCATGGCTCGCAAGGCTGAAGAGGCGCGCAGGCGGCGCATCCGGTTGGACGGGCGAGCGAGTCCGGCAAACTCGCTGAGCGCGGAGTCTGAGGTCTTGGGCATTACAGGAGACATTTGCAACTTTCCGGGTTCGGACTGGGACGACAAAATATCCATACTATATCTTTGAAAGCCGCTCAGATCTTCGCTTGGCGGCAATCTGGAACATATTTAATTGTCCCGGTTTCGAGCTGAGAAGCGCAGTTTGCTGGCTTCCGCGTACGCGCGCATCTCGCGGACAAGCCCTTCGATAGTGTGTTGGCGCGCGATTATGTCCACGTGCGGGAGGAGCTTTCTGCCGGTATGAGCTGTCTCCGGACCAATTACGGCATATAACGGGCCCTTCATAAGCCGCTCGGGATCCGGTGATACTGATGAGATCAAAGTCGAAAAGTTACGCACCGCCTGGCTGCTGGCGAAGGTGACGATGTCGACGCCTTTGAACTCCAGTAACGCGCGCAACTCTTGCGCCAGGTTTTCAGAATTGTGCGGCAGGTTGGTTGTGTAGCATATGACGCGCTCAACGTGAGCGCCCGCAGCGGTGAGGCGATCAGCTATGTAAGGTCTGCCGATGTCGGTTTTCGGCCAGAGAAAGCGCACACCGCGTACATGCTTCGGAAATCCTGGGAATTGTTCGATAAAAGCTTCGGCGACGAACGAATCGGGACAGAAATCGATCTCCAGTCCCCGCTCTTTGGCTGCCGCCGCAGTCGCGGAGCCGATTACAGCCACTCTGGTGCGTCCCCAGTCGAGCTTGAAATTTAGCTCATCGGCGCGTTCGAAGAAGGAGTTGACGGCGTTGGTGCTGGCAAAAATAATCCAGTCGAAGCCGGACAACTGCCTGACTGCATCATCGAGTGGCTGAAAGTCCTCGGGTGGTCCGATTTCGATCAATGGCTTGTTGATTGGTATGGCTTGTTCTTGACTCAGTAAAGTACTGAGGGCCTGCACCTGATCTAGCGGGCGTGTCACCAGCACGCGACAGTTAGCCAGCGGCGCGGCGCTCATGGCGGCGGCACCGCCTGTGGTGCGGAGCTGAGCAGGTTTTGCAATATGCGATCGCCGCCTTTGTCCAGCATCTCAGCCGCCAGTTGTCGTCCAGCGCTTTCAGCGTCGGTTTGTGCGGCCTCCAGCTGCGAGCGGACCGAAACTTTCCCGTCCAGGCTGGCGATGCAGGCTGTCAGTTTCAGACGTCCCGTCGCCACGGCTTCGGCGATGGCGCCCACCGGCACGGAACAACCGCCGCCGATTTCGTTGAGAAATGCGCGTTCGGCTGTGATCAGCGCGGTTATCTCGCCGTCTGAGACTTCAGTCAACAGCTCGGCAGTGGCACTATCGTCACCGCGGCATTCCAAACCGAGCACGCCCTGTCCGACTGCAGGCGTCAGTTGATCGAAAGCGAAGTATTCACTAATGCGTGCCTCTTCACCGAGGCGAATCAACCCGGCCGCAGCCAGCACCATAGCGTCCGCGATGCCCTCATCGAGTTTGCGCAGGCGCGTTGGGATATTGCCGCGCACATCGATGAACTGCAGGTCCGAGCGAATAGCGAGAATCTGGGCGGCACGGCGGCGACTGGATGATGCGATGACGCTGCCGCGCGGCAGATCGCCAAGTTTGCCATGCTGTGGAGAAACCAGAACATCGCGCGGATCTTCGCGGCCAATTACAGCCGCCAGGAGCAATCCGGCAGGCATGGCGGTCGGCAGGTCTTTGAGACTGTGCACCACGAAGTCGACTTCGTTGTTTAACAGTGCCTCTTCCAGTTCTTTGACGAAGACACCGCGATCGCCCAGCTCGGCGATCGGCTTATTCTGTATTTTGTCGCCGTGCGTCTTGATCGCTACGATCTCGATTTCGATATCCGGATGAATGGAGGTAATCGCACCAATGGCGATATCAGTTTGCAGGCGGGCCAGCTGGCTCTCGCGCGTGCCGACAACATATTTCTGTTTGCGGCGACCGCTCATCTTCCGTGAAAGGTGACAGGGCAGCCGGAGGGCTTCTCGTCGCCTTTGGTTTCCTTGGTCAAAGTGGTAGTAGCGAACACATCCAGCTCGAAAAGCGCTTGCAAGGCTTCTGCTTGCTGCTTGAGGGTCTGGTAGTTGCGCGCCGACTTCAGTTGCACCGTTGGATGATGCAAAATTTGATTGACGATGGCGCGGCTGATCTGTTCGAGTTTGCGGGCTTCGTCTTCCGGCTGCTGCAACGTCAGAGAAGACTTGATGTGTTCGACGCGAATCGATTCGATCTTGCGACGCAAGCGGGCAATCGTCGGCGCCACCAGTACGGAGCGCTGCCAGGCATGAAACTCATTCAGCGACTGGAAGACAATCTTCTCTGCCTCGGCAATCAGAGCTTCGCGTTCGGCAAGATTGGTGTTGACGATGTCGAACAGGTGATCGGAGTGGAAGAGACTGACACCGGGTATGGTGCCAATTGCCGGGTCGACGTTGCGCGGCACGGAGATGTCCACCACGACCAGTGACTTGCCCTCTGGCACTTTCAGCTGATCTTTCTCGAGAACGAATTCCGGGGCGCTGGTCGAGACGATGACCAGGTCGGCTGACGCCGCCAGCTGATGGCGATCTTCAAAGGACATCCGGGACTGGAAGCGGTGTGTGTTGGGCAATTTGGTCTGGGCAAACTGCTCGACCCGTTCGGCACCGCGGTTGACCATAATCACAGGTGACTGTCCCGAGTCGTTGAGAATTAGTTTGGCGCAGATCTTAGCCATGCGCCCGGCGCCGACGATCAGCGTCGTTCTCTGTCCGAGCTTGCCGAGTTTTTCGCGGGCCAGTTCGACCGCGGCGGAAGAGACGGAGACGGCGCGCCGCCCCATGGCGGTTTCCGTGCGCACTCGTTTGCCGGTTTCCAGCGCCAGCTTGAACAGCTGGTCCAGCATCGGACCGCTCGTGCCGGCTTCCAGGGCAGCCTTGTATGCTGACTTCACCTGCGACATTATCTGTCCTTCACCGAGGACCATGCTGTCGAGTCCGGCGGCAACCCGAAACAGATGCAGGGCTACGTCTTCGCGCAGCAGTTTGAAGTTGGGCTTGAGGGCGGCGTGGTCTGCAATAGTTTGCACAGACAGGAAAAACGACTCAATCTGCTGGATACCGGCATGCAGGTCCGAGACGACTGCGTAGACCTCGGTGCGGTTGCAAGTAGATAGAACTGCGGCTTCCTTGATGTGCGGAAGTCTGGCCAGGGCGTGCAGGGCGTGCGCCAGGCAATAGTCAGGAATGATGAATCGCTCGCGGATGGCAATCGGCGAGGAATGGTAATTGAGACCTATAACCACCAGATGGCTCGTCGCTGTCGCATCCGGTGTGGTTGCTGAAGTCACAAGGGTTCCCATTTCTGTTCTGTAAGATGACGAAATTATATAAGTCTGGAGCTGACGATCATGGTGCTTTCGTTCATTGCGTAAACATTCCGCAATCGCTAAATCTCCCAGTACATCAGCCTCTGAGCCAGAAGTCGACCCGAGCAGTCAATGTGAAGCTTTTCCAATACTTCCGCCTACCGTCGACGCATGCGATTGTTGATGCCACCCGTCGACCGCGGCACGACACTGCGGATGGATGCGGCTGGCCAGCCAGTACAGTCCATCGATGACTCGCAAAGTCGGGCGCGAAAGTCCATCGGCGTCAGGCTTGGGCAGGAAGTAATACCGTTTCTCGCGCATAGCCTTTAGCGAAGTCCAGGGTGCTGCTTTCCAGAAAGTCTGTGTCTGGGCTTCGTACGGAAAGATGATGACGTCCGGCGCCGACAACAAGAGGCGCTCTTGCGAGATGTGCGGGTAGCTGGTCGACATGTCTGCCGCTACGTTAATGCCACCAGATGTGGTGATGCAGTCGTTGACGAAACTTTGAGCGCCTACGGTCATGAGAGGCTTCGGCCAGGCAACGAACAGAACGCGGGGTCGAGGCTGACCTTTTAAGATGGCGCGCAGCTTTTGCACAGCCGTTTCAAATTCCGACGCCAGTTCTTTAGCCCGCCCTGCACGCCCGGTCATGCTGCCGAGCGTCAGCAGGTTTTGCGGTATTTCCTCGATGTGCAGGTTCTTCAGCAGGCGCGTTTTGAAGTGATGTTTCTTCAACAAACCATCCATGGTCTCCTGCCCGTTCACAAGCAGCACCACATCCGGTTTTACTTGCATCAGCCGCTCGACATTGGGAGCTACGAAATCTCCGACGATTGTCTTGTTTTTCACCGACGGCGGATAGTCGCAAAACTTCGACCGCCCGACCAGGTTGTCTTCGGCCCCTAGTGAATATATGAGCTCAGTATTGGACGGTGCCAGAGAAACAATTCTCTCGCCGGACGCGCGGGCACTGCCGGCACTGAATATGGTGCAGAAGACCAGTATGAGACCGGAGAACGAATTGCACCCTATTCGGCGAGCCAATCAGCAACCTCTCTCACGCGTTGTTCGAAGTCTGCTGATTGTACCGTGTATGTGCGAGCGAGAAGATTCCAGTCGAACAAGGTGGTGAGTACGATACGGTTGATCTGCTTGATGTAGTCGGCGTCGGTCCAGCGGAATTCGTCCTCGGCAATCGCGAACAGCGGCGGCACGTAGATGATATGCGAATAGCTTTCAGCCTGGGCGCGGGCTCGCTCGTAGTAGCTCTCCGTGTCGTAGGTCATGGCGGTGCAGATGTTCCAGCGTTGCCAGAGCACCCAGCAATCAATAGCAGACCTGTCCGCGATGAACTCGGACAGGTCTGATTCGTGTTTGATTTGTGCTTCCAGAACTTCGCGCTTGAAGTTTTCTTGTTCGCCTTCCGGAATGTCGCCGATGCGCTGGAAGCCTTTAGCAAGACAAAGTTGGCGACCGATTTCGGGGATAAAAGGAAGTCCCAACCTTTGCGCTAGCTCTTTGGCGAGAGTCGTCTTGCCAACGCCGCTTGCTCCGGTCAGGACTATTTTCCTTTTATGATCCACTGATTATGCGAGAGGTTGCTTTGGTGGCGCCGGTGGTGCTGAGGAAGGAGCCTTCGGCGTTTCGGCCAGCACCTTCACATCAGTCGCGGCACCATTGTCTCCTCTTTTGAACGACGACGTCAAATCGATGCCGGTCAGGCCCTTGACCAGGGTCAAGCCTTGGGCTGCGATGCTCAGTACGTCGCCGGTGATTTTGCTGGCACCACCTTCGCCACCGGTAGACAACACGGTCATGTTGCCAACCTTGGAGAGAGGCGAGGCGGCAGCGGCCACCAGTTCGGGCAGTTTGTCGATGATCATGCTGGCCATGGCGGCATCGTTGTACAGGCGATAAGCTTCCGCTTTCTTGGACATGGCGATCGCTTCTGCATCCCCGCGAGCGGCGATAACAGCGGCTTCGGCAAGACCCTTGGCTTTGGCGGCTTCCGCTTGTGCGATACCGGTGGCCTTGATGGCGTCGGCTTCAGCGGCTGCACGTGCACGTGTAGCTTCCGCTTCACCTATGGCTCTCAGTCTAGCTGCTTCGGCATCAGCCTGTGCGAGCAGCTTGCGTTTTTCTTGTTCGGCAACGGCCAGAATGCGAATCTGGGTTTGTTGCGCTTCCGCAGGTTTCTGGATTTCAGCTTCCAGTTCTACCTGGCGCTTTTGCACTTCGACTGCTTGCAGTTCGACAGACTTCTGCATCTCAATGATGCGGATCTTCTGAGTCTCTTCAACCAGCTTCTGTTGGGTCTGCGCTTTGACGATGTCGTATGCCAGGTCGCTGGCTGCTTTCTTTTGCGAGACTTCAGCCTGGAACTGTGCTTGTTTGACTTGAAACTCTTTCTGAGCTTCGGCAACTTGCGCATCAGCTTGCAACTTGGCTTTGGCGCCATCTTGAGCGGCAACGGCTTTACGGATCGCTGCATCTCTTTCGGCGTCGGCGGCGGCAATTTGCGTGTCGCGGCTGGCGTTGGCTACACCGATGTCGGCTTCGCGTTTGGCTTCAGCTGTACGTTTGCGACCGAGTGCCTCCAGGTATCCCACGTTGTCTTTGATGTCTTTGATCGTGAATGAAACAACAGTGAGACCCATTTTTCTCAAGTCGCCGATCGAGACTTCTTGCACTTTCTGAGCGAACGCTTCGAAGTTTTGATAGAGTTCTTCTACTTCTAAGTTGCCGAGGATGGCGCGTAAGTGACCAACGAGAGTTTCGTGCGCGATGCTGGCGATTTCTTCGTCTGACTTGCCGAGAAACTGTTCTGCTGCGGTCGCGATTGATTCATCATCACCGCGAATTTTCACTTGCGCAACGCCTTCCACAAATACCGGGACACCAGATTTGGTGATAATCGGTGATTGCGAACGCACGTCGATTGGCATTACTTCCAAGCTGAGAAACGCGCGCTGCTGGATGACGGGCACCACCACGTCACCGCCGCCTTTGACGATTTTGAATTGATGCTCGCCTTTCTGGCAGCCCATTCCAGAGATGATCATGGCCTGGTTAGGCCCGCATTTCTGATAAAAGCTACCGACGAATGAAGCGAGAAGGACCAGGAACACCACGGCTCCTATGCCCAGTAATATGGCTTCAATGCCCATAATGCAGTCTCTCCTGTGACTAAATGTCAGCTTCAGTTCCCATGCCCACACAGTGGGTAATTCACACTACTTGAAAACTTGATCACATCATCTACCGAAACGTCCTCCGCAGCCTCAGCTATAACTATCTATTCGCAATTACTTGACAACTAAAGAATTTCTGAACGCGCGGGACTTTTGACGACTCCGGATGCGCTGACTCCGGTCTCGTTGGTGACGCTTTGAATTGTGAAAGCTGAGCATGACAATCCCATTGCTGTCAGCTCCGGTTCAGCTTTCTCTTTCACTTTATTGCCAGTGTCCGAGAAACTGTCGAACAGCGTTTGAGCGTCGCAGGAATGCACCACGTCGCGAAGTTTAGGCAACAGAACTGTCTGCGCCATCTCAGCTACTTCAGCCTCGCTTTTCGACAGAAGTTGGGTTGCGGCCAGCACCACCCCGACACTGTCGCTGCGCACTCTGACAAGTGCTATCGCCTCAATTATCAGCGGAACTTGATTGCGGGAGGCGTGCGTCCCGTGGATCTTTACTTTCATCACCTCGAGACTGAGGAAAGAGACCTGTTGAATCACCGGCACGACGACTTCGCCACCGCCGACAATTATTTTGAATTGCTGGTCGCCTGATTCGCAGCCCATTCCAGAGATGATCATGGCTTGATTAGGTGGGCACTTGCGATAGAAGCTGGCGACGAACGACGCCATGACGAACAAGAACACAAGGGCAATCACAGCCAATAGGACAACTTTGATGTCGAGACTCATTTCAATCGCTCCTGCGTCTTCCATTGACGCTTGATTGTTTTTTGGAAATAGGGTTACGTGACCGCGTCGGAAATGCCGACACGCTCTGTTGTGTGGAAAGCGAGAGTGCCGCGCTTATCCGGGAGTTTTTTCCGGCTTTGGAATGGTTTCGATGGTGGTATCGATTACCTCATCGTTCCAACCCTCGACATAGAACACTCCGTCCTGGACATCGGTGATGATTACTTCGGAGTCTTTTGAAAGCACCACTCCGGGCTTAGTGCGGGCTGGTGCGGTTTGCCGGCTTTTGCCCACCAGGTAGACGATTTCTCCCAGTTTGCCGGCGGGGATTGAGATGCTTACCTGGGCAGTCTTTCCAACAATTTGAGCTTCGCTGAAGTTGCTGCTGACGCGCATCTTGGCGATCGCGAAGTTCATCGCCGATTGCGTGGCTCTCATGCCCAAATAGCCGAGAGCCAGGGCGGGCAACAGCGCGATCCAGTCAGGCAGATGCAAAATACGTGTGACAAAGACGCCGGTCATCCCGAAATAGAACGAGAACATGGCGATTGTCATCGGGCTGAGGATGCGCAGCAGAAAACTGACGATGTTGGGCGTTTTTTTGGCTTCATAGCCGGCGCTGGAACGCACCGCCTGCGCGCTGCGCGCCGCGGTCTGCGTGTCCATATCGGGCGAGTCGCCGCCGTCACCGTGTGCGTGCGAACCGCTGTGACCGCCGCTCATATCGGGTGCATCGCCACTGCTGTGACCACCACTCATGTCGGGCGCGTCACCGGCGCCGCCATCGTGCGCTATATGATGCCCGGCTGTGTGTCCGGTATGCCCCAGTCCGTGGTCACCATGACCGTGACCGGCGCCACCGGCGTGTCCAATTTGCCCGGCTAAGAATCCCCAGGCTACGTAACAGAAGCCGATGCCGGTAGAAACGATATAGAGTTCAGCTAATGTAATTGCCATTTTTCTTGCTTGGTTCGGCACCGAATTTGGTGCCCGGAAAATGCTCTCCTTCTACCACCACAATTACCCTTTTTAGGCGTTTGATAAACGATCGGCGGCGTGGCGGCCGCGTGTTCCGAAGAGCGCATCGCTGTTGCGTTTGGGAACATTATTTGTGATACTGCGATAATAAAGAAAACCTGACAGTTGCACGCAATGGAAATCGTTCTCGCCCACAACAATATGGATTTTGATGCGCTGGCCGCTCAATACGGCGTAACCAGGCTGCATCCGGGCGCCCGCATGATACCGGGACATCCGCTTTCCAGTCCGATTCGCAGTTTTCTTTCCATCTATCGCGAGTCACTGCCGCTGGCGGAATTGCAGTACTTAGACCTGTCGCGAGTCACGCATGTTTACATCGTGGACACTCAGTGCGTCGAGCGGTTGGACGAACTGGCCAGGCAGCTGATTGTCGAGCGCGGGGTCCCTTATTCAGTTTTCGACCATCACCAGCTGGATGAAAACGGTCTGGGCCGGCGAGCGGACAGCAATTCGCTGATCAAAGCGGCCGGTTCCGCCACCACCATCATCGTCGACGAGCTGCGTCGCAAAAATGCGCCCCTGACTCCGTTCGAGGCTACTCTCTTTGCTATCGGCATCTATGAAGATACAGGCTGCCTCACCTATCGCAGCACCACCGAATACGACGCAATCTGTGTTGCCTATTTGCTGGCACACGGGGCTGACCTTTCGCAAGTCGATCACTTCATCAATCCCAAGCTCACCGACAAACAGGCCGAACTCTTGATACGGCTTTCGAAAAATTCGCGGCAATTGGAAATCAACGGCGCCCGCATCGTGCTGGCGCATGCCGAGTGCGTAAATTATCTGGAAGGGTTGGCGACGCTCACTCGGCGCTTGCTGGAACATGGTTCGGCGCATGCCGCGGTGACCGTGGTGCGCATGCGTGACCGCGTGCATATCGTTGCCCGCAGCGATAGTCCGCTGATCGATGTGCGCGAGCTGGTGCGCCAATTCGGCGGCGACGGCCATATTGGCGCGGCTTCGGCGGTCAGCAAGGACAGTGTCTCCGAAATACTGGAGAGGGTGGAATCGCACCTGAGATCCAAAACTGCCAGCGAGGCGACCGCATCGCAAATCATGATTTCGCCGGTGCGCACGATCATGCCTGCGTTGACGATGGACGAGGCTTACCGCCTGATGCTGCGGTATGGCGAGGGCGGACTGATTGTCACTGAAAATGATCGCGTCACCGGGGTCGTCTCTCGCCGCGATGTAGACAAAGCTCTGCATCACAAGCTCGGGCATGCGCCGGTGCGGGGTTTCATGAGTCAGCCGGTGATCACCATCGGCGGTGCCGCCACCATCAGTCAGATTCAATCATTGATGGTCAAAGAAGACATCGGAAGGCTGCCGGTGCTGGATGAGGGCGGAAAGCTGCTGGGGCTGGTGACGCGGCGCGAACTGCTGCGCACCTTATACGGTGGCAACGCGGGCGTCGAGGATGGTGGCGCAGGCGGTGTAAGGGGCGGGCTGGTTGGCCGCGAAGGGGCGGACGGCGCGCCTGTTTCTCTCAAGCAGCCGCTGGCAACTCTCGATCAAGCCGCACAATGGTTGATGAAGGAAATCGGCAAGGTTGCCGGGCAGCACAGAATGTCAGTGTATGCGGTCGGTGGTATTGTGCGCGATTTGCTTTTGCAATCACCGACTTTCGACCTCGACTTTGTGATCGAGGGCTCCGCACTGAGGCTGGCAGCGGCTCTGGAAAAACTTTATCCGGCGCGCTTTCAGATTGTCGCCAAGCACGAGCGATTCCAGACGGCGACCTTGCTGTTTCACGGCGATGTCGACCGTGAAGTCGATCTCTCTACGGCGCGCACTGAGTTTTACGAATATCCGGCGGCGTTGCCGACGGTGGAGCCGTCCAGTCTCGAACAAGATTTGTTCAGGCGAGACTTCACGATCAATGCCCTGGCGATTTGCTTGAACCCGGATCGTTTTGGAGAACTGGTAGATTTTTTTCACGGGCGCAGCGACCTGGATGCACGCTTGATTCGCGTGTTGCATCAATTCAGTTTTATCGAGGATCCAACTCGCATTGTGCGGGCAGCCCGGTTTGCGGCGCGCTTCGCTTTCGAACTCGAGCCGCGCACGCGCCACCAGGCCGAGCGAGCCATCGAAAGCGGTCTCTTCGATGACCTCGGCGGAGTACGCCTGCGTCAGGAATTGAAACTGATTCTGGAGGCACGCACCCGCCTGCGGGCGCTCGACTTGCTGGGCGAGCTGGGTGGCAATTTGCGGTATCTCGACAGCGAGCTGCGTTATGACGGGCTGGTCAGGCGACACCTGCGGCTTTCAGAAAGGCTGCTGGACCGGTTTGCCATTCCGGAAAATTGGCTCGTCTACCTGGGTGTGTTGCTGTCCCAGTTGCCGGAGGAGCGGCTAGACCCGACTCTCGACCGACTTCAGCTGGCTCAGGACGAGAAAACTTTGATCAAACAGGGGCTTAAGCTGGCATTGGGGCTTGGTTCGGACAAGTCTCAAGAGGGAGTTTTGAGGCGCAGCCAAATTTACGATCGCCTGCATGGGGTGAAAGATCAGTCGCTGGCGATCGCAGCGGTACTCGCCCAGCCTGGTTCTGGAGTGCGGCGGGCGATCAACGTCTATCTGCAGGAGTTGCGGGACGTGAAGCCCTCAATCTCCGGCGAAGACCTCCTCAAATTAGGTGTCACCGAGGGCCCGCGGATCGGTGAGATTCTCAATCGGCTTCATCTCGCGAAATTAGATGGAGACGTGAAATCGCACGCGGACGAACGGGATTTCGTGCAGAGCCTTCTTTCTAAGTAGAGAAAGATACCTGGGTCCGGGTCAGGTCCTGGATCAGATTTAGAACTGCACAATTGTGCAGTCCAGCTCCGTTGGTTCCTACGGTGTTTGCGATCGTGCTCACACACATAATCAAAGCATCAGGAACGGTTCGGAGCTAGGCAAATGCAAAACACACAACAAATCATAGAGTGGCGCAATTCCTCCAAATCTCAAGTCAGCGAACTGGCCGGACTGTTTCTGCAGAAGCTGGAAGCCGTTGTTGAAGAAACCGAAATGGACCGTGTGAAGAAAGAAGCCGCCCAACTGGCCGCCAGCCTTCCGACCGACAGCCACGCAGCCGGCACCGTTCTCAAAGCCAACGCCGCCACCATCCAAGCCCTCTACGCCCGCTGCGCAGAAATCTCCGAAAACGCCGCCCAGACCATGACCAGCGTCATGAACGAAGCCTTGAACGGCAAGCACACCGTCGTTATCGTCGATGCTCGCAGCAAAAGCGCCCCGGCGATTGCCTGGAAGAACAACGTGGCTTGCTTCATGGTCGTCAACCCGAGCTTCCTGCACACCGACGGTCAAAATGGCTACATCGCCATCGCCGCCTGACCCGACTAAGCATTAACGCGGACGCAGTACATTCACCGCACTGGGAACCACCTCAAGTAGCACTGGGGTGGTTCCGCTTATGTCGCCATCCACGGATGCCGGCACCTCTGCATAGATGGGGGCGCGCCGCGGTTTGCCCAAGAGTGTCGAGCGGACGCGATGGGCGAGAGTCTGCATCATCGACAGGGGGCTGCGCTTGCGTACTACCGTAATCTCGGCTCGCTTGATCTTGCGAATGTAATAGGGGGCTGGGCCGCCAAAAAAGCTGGTGGCGAAGCCGAATCCGAGCGCCAGATAATCAGGCAATTCGTTGGGGCTGAGAATACACAGGTCGAGGTAACCGTCGTTGACGCTGGCAGTATGAGAAAGCGTGCCGACACCGAGGTCGGGCACGTTCGTGGCGAAGATGCCCGACGCAGCTATATCGAATCCTTCTTCGTCTTCGATTTTGACGTGGAAGACCACCGGCGGAGCGCCCAGTGTCTGGACAATGGAGCCGACGTAGGCCAGCATCTTCAAATTGGCTTTGTCTCGGGCGGATGGCAAAGCGACCGCATCCGATAAGGGACCAATGCCGGCGGCGATACAGAAATATTCGCCGTTCATGCGCCCCAGATCAACAGTTTCACTGTAGCCGGCGGCGATTACATTGATGGCATCGTCGATTGAATCGGTGAGCAGGCTTGGTTCGTAGAAGCCCAGGTTGCGGGCCAGCTGGTTGCCTGTACCCAGTGGAATGATGCCGACCGGGGTCTTCGAGCCGGTTTCGGAAAGCGCTCCCAGGAGCAGCCGAATTGTGCCGTCGCCGCCGGCGACAACTATCAAGTCGGGATTTGAAATGCCCGCATAGCTGTCCAGCATTTCTTTTCCGGTCATATTCGGTTGAGTGGCGACGACGGAGACCCGGTAATTCAGGCGTTCACAGAGGGCATGAATGACGCTGCCCAGCCATAAATCGGCATTCTCGGCTGTTCCTGAGGCGGGATTATATATAAAAAGTGCAGTTTTTATAGACACCGTCCGGGATTCGAATTAATCCTAGTTCTGTAAGAAGCCTACAAGGCTCAACAGTATTGTTGTTTGAAATGCAAAGAAGAATTTCAAGTGAAACGAAACTTCTTGAGGTCATTCAAGAGGAAGGTTAGAATTTCAACTTTGTTTGTGTGTTCACTGGAACAAGCTCAACAGTTGGTCGTCTGACCCTAATAGTAATAGCCCGATCTATATCAGGCTGTGGACTTACCAGCTGAACTCGCGAGTTATTGACAGTTAACGGGAATTCAGTATTGTACTGTTTAGCATCGTTTTTATTGAAAACCGACGTCTCACTGAAAGGTAGATCGCGCGTGAATCGAATAACTAACGCAGCTGCAGCGGCGTTCATCTCGCTAACAGCTATCGTCAGTCTTACTTCTGCGCCTGCACTTGCGGACAACGTATCCTCGCCCAGCCTGGGTGAGGAGCAGATAGCAGACAAGTGCTATCAGACCGGCAAAATTAGAGTTCAAGCCAAGCCGGAAGCGGTTTGGAAGGTTCTGACGGACTACACGCAACAAACCAAGGTATTCAAGCGCTTGCGCAAATGCCAGGTAGTTGCTGATAAAGGCACGACCAAAGTGCTCTATCAAGAAGTCCATCCTTCTGGACAACCAGCCACTTTCGAGTACAAGCTGGAAATGAAGGAAAAGGAGCAATTCCGCTGCCTCGAATGGCACCGGATTGCCGGCGACTTCAAAGAAATGCACGGATTTTGGAAGCTGGAGCCGACTGACGGTGGCCGCGCCACCAATGTCTACTATGCCAGCTATGTAAACGGTGGTTTCTTCATTCCGCAAGGTTTGATCAAACGGCAATTCCGCATCGACACCCCGGCAGTTCTCTCAGCATTGAAAGAAACCGCCGAAGGCGCCACGCAGATTGCCAGCACGCGCAGAGAAGCCAACGCGCCGTAAGCGGACCGACCGGTCTGACTGTCCAAGCCGGCTTGCATCAGTTTTGATGCAAGTAGGGGAAATTCTGCTTGCCGGATGGCTCTGCCTCGCAGATCGAGAAGCAGGAAACCGGGTTTCTGCATCAAAACTGATGCAAGCCAAATTGGGTAACGGTGCGTTAGCCGGAACGGCGTCGGCCGGCTATCACCTGATACAATTCCAAATCCTTGAGGAGAGGTACCGAAGCGGTCATAACGGCGCCGCCTCGAAAGCGGATGGGTGTCACAGCCACGTGGGTTCGAATCCCACCCTCTCCGGGTTTTTTTCCAGAGAGTAATTGGGCAGATGAAAGTCGGCATTATTGGGTTGCCAGCAACCGGTAAGACCAGTGTATTTAACGCGCTCACCGGAGGCAGTGCCGAAGTGCACGCTTTCTCGGGCGCTGCCAGTGCGGATGCAAACCTTGGCGTAGTCCCGGTCCCGGACGACCGGCAGGATTGGTTGACCGGTCTATACAAACCGAAGAAGACTACCTACGCAACGGTTGAAATCGTTGACGTAGCAGGCATTACCGCCGGCACGGGCGAAAAGGGTTTCAGCGCCAACTTCATGACGCATTTGCGTCAGGTGGATGCGCTGGTGCACGTGGTGCGGGCGTTTGAAAGTGCGGCGGTGCCTCACCCGGATGGCAGCGTCAATCCCCTGCGCGACGCCGAATTGATCGAATTAGAGCTGATTCTCGCGGACCTCGGCGTGATTGAAAAACGTCTGGAGAAGCTCGATCAAGAGATACAGCGCAAAAAGGGTCCGGAACGATCGCAGGCGGAAGCGGAGAAAGAAATTCTCGCTCGTTTCAAAGACGAATTGACAAACGAACGTCCTCTGCGGCAGTTGAAGCTGACCGACGAGGAAGACAAAGTGGTGCGCGGCTATACGTTTTTGTCCCAGAAGCCACTGCTTGTAGTGGCAAACATTGGCGAAGAAGAAATCGGCAAGGATGCGTCAGTGAAGAAACTGAAGGCGTTCGCCGATTCAAAAGGCGCACCACTGGTGGGTTTCTGCGCCAAGACCGAAATGGAGATAGCCCAGCTCGACGAAAGTGAGCGCACCGAGTTCTTGCAGGCGATGGGAATCGGTGAACCCGGACGAGACTTACTGGTGCGAGCGACCTATCAGCTGCTCGACGTCATCCCATTTTTCACGGTCGGCGAAGACGAGGTCAAAGCCTGGACGATCACCAAAGGCACCAATGCCCAGGAAGCCGCTCGTAAAATCCACTCCGATATCGCGCGTGGATTCATCCGAGCGGAAGTGGCTCCCTATAACGCTTTGAAAGAATGCGGCACCTGGAACGGCGCCAAGGACAAGGGGCTGGTGCGGTTGGAAGGCAAGGAATACATCGTCCAGAACGGCGATTGCATCAACTTCCGTTTTGCCGTTTAGTGATGCTTGAGTTTTTTGCCACGAAAAACAGACGCCGCGCCGGCGGGAGAAGCAGAGCAATATGTGCATCCCGGAAACGATTGGGGTTCTCCAGAGTAATTTCTCGGGGGCACCGCTTGTGAACGCCGCTACAATACCTAGAAGAAGCAGCTCTCGAGGGCTAGTACCCTGGTGTCACAGACTGACAGACCTCAAATTATCCTCGTAGAAGATAACCAGATAGAGCGTAGAGTCATCTCTATGCTTGGAGAGAAACTGGGATTGACCGTGACGGCGGTGGCCACGGCCAAAGCGGCACTGGAGTTGCTGACGGACAACCATAGATTTTCACTGATTCTGATGGACTGGCAACTGCCAGATATGACCGGTCTGGAATGTACCGCCGCCATCCGCGAGCGTGAGGTCCGGACTGGCCGGCATGTGCCCATCGTCGCCGTCACCGCCAACGCGTTGCTCGGCGACAAGCAGCGATGCCTGGAATCGGGCATGGACGACTATCTGAGCAAGCCGTTTACGATGGTGCAATTCGAAGCCACCGTCATGCGTGTGCTGGCAAGCCATGGCGAAACAGTACCGGCCTGACCTGGAGAAACTCTCAGGAACGCTCCCAGGTGGCATCTCCACCCTTAACGTCCATGACTTTGATGCCGATTGCTGCCAGGCGGTCCCGGATCAGATCCGAGGCGGCATAGTCCTTGTTGCTGCGCGCCTGATCCCGCAGCTGCAGCACTAGCTCAACCAGCTCTCTGGCTGTTTCTCCGTTTACCGATTGTGAAGTATCGGCAAACGTCAGACCCAGCACCTTGCCGTATTGCACAAGTTTGCCGGCATAAGCGGCGGCGATGTGGGGATCGGCGGCGGCATTGGCTTGGTCGGCCAGTGAGAACAAGACGGCGCACGCCTGCGGCGTATTGAAGTCATTGTTCATCGCGGCTTCGAATTCTTTTTTCGCAGTGGCGAGATTGTCCTCGACTTGTTTGTCCAATGCTCCAGTCGAGTCGCTGCCATCAGGGCTTGATGATTTAAGCGCGGCACGCACCAGGCGCTGGGCGGCAGTGCGAACAGCATCCATGGCTCCGGCAGTGAACTCGATCGGGCTACGGTAATGAGTTTGCAGCAAGAAGAGACGCACCATATCTGGTGTGTAGTCCTTAAGGATGTCGGCGATGGTGGTGAAATTGCCCAGCGACTTCGACATCTTTTCTGCGTCGATGCGCACGAAACTATTGTGCAACCAGTAGCGAGCGAACGGCTTGCCATGCAGCGCTTCGGATTGGGCAATTTCATTTTCGTGGTGCGGGAACACCAGGTCTTCGCCGCCGGCATGGATATCGATGGTATCACCGAGAACGTGTTTGACCATCGTGGAGCATTCAAGGTGCCAACCTGGACGTCCCCAGCCCCATGGACTCGACCAGCCCGGGTCGCCTTCTGGAGCCGATTTCCAGAGCGCGAAGTCGAAGGGATTGCGTTTTACCTCCGCCAGTTCTTCCTGACTGCGCACTTGGTCGCGTGCGCCACTTTGCATATCTTCCAGACTTTGCTTCTTGAGTTTGCCGTATTCTTTGAAGGAGGTGACGTCGAAATATACGTCTCCACCCGATACGTAGGCATTGCCCTTGTCGATCAGACCGCTGATGAACTCAATCATGCGCGAAATAAATTCGGTGGCGCGCGGTTCGGCATCGGGCAGCGCGACGTTGAGATTATTCATGTCGCGCCAATAGGTGAACGTAAACTCGCGCGCAATCTGGTCTGGGCGTAACCCACGCTCTTTGGCGCGTTTGATGATTTTGTCGTCGACGTCCGTGATGTTGCGCACGAGCGTCACCTCATATCCGAGATAACGCAGGTAGCGTTGAATGACGTCCATGTTTATGGCCGCACGCGCATGACCGAGGTGGGCCGCATCATAGACCGTTGGTCCGCAAGTGTACATGAGGACTTTGCCGGGTGTGAGCGGCGCGAATTCTTCTTTCGTTCCGGTGAGTGTGTTGAATACTTTCAGTTGAGACATTTGCATTTACCGAGGCAGACTGGGTTTAACAGGCGGGCCTGGCGGCCCGAGGTCATGCCTGGGGACACAGTTGCAAGGCTGATTCTATGCGAGTCTTCACGCGATCTTTTCCGAGAATGGAGAGCATGATGCCCAGATCAGGACCGGAGGTTTTTCCGCACAGGGCGGCGCGTACCGGCCAGTAGAGGTCTTTTCCTTTGAGGGGCGGTTGGGATGATTTGCCGATCTCATCAACAATTGCTTTGCAGCCGGCCGCATCTCCCCAGGGGAAGTCGTTGAGCCTTTCGAGAATGGCCTTGAGCACAGCCCGCGAGGAGTCTTTCGAAATGACGGAGGGATCCATGGTCGGATCCATTTCGACCTGTTTTACGAAGAAAAACTTGCTGGCCGCCGTAATCTCGCAGAGCATGGTCAAGCCTTCGCGCACCGTTTTCACAATCGCCAGCAATTGTTCAGGGGTGTATTGCTTGGTGTCAAAGTCTTTGAAGAAACCGAGTTCTTCGGCCCGCTCAAGGACAACTTCCAGAGGCAACTCGCGAATGTACTTGCTGTTGAACCAGTTGAGCCGCGCAATGTCGAACACGGCCGGGCTCTTGCTCAGGCGAGCAACATCGAATTCGCTCCCTGCTTCCGCGAGCGTGAACACTTCTTTGCCGTCCTTCGGAGACCAGCTCATTTGCGCCAGGTAATTGATCAGCGCTTCCGGCATATAACCGTTTTTCCGGTACGAGTAGACGTGCACCGTCTCGCCGTGCTTGCGTTTTGAAAGCTTGGCGCGCTCGATGTCGAAGATCAATGGTGCATGTGCGAATAGTGGTGGCGTCTTATCCAGAGCCTCGTAGAGCAGAAGTTGCTTGGCTGTGTTGTGAATGTGATCTTCACCGCGGATGACGTGTGTCATCAGCATGTCGATGTCGTCCACGACGACGGCGAAGTTGTAGACGGCGATGCCGTTTGATTTGACGATCACCATATCGCCGCCCAGGTCTGAGCTGTCGATGGAGATAACGCCCTTCACCATGTCGTCCCACTGCAAGATACGCCCGTCATCGACCTTAAATCTGATGGCGGGAACGCGTCCGTCGGCTGTGTATTTCTGCACCTGTTCATCGGTGAGCTGGCGGCAGCGGCTGTCATACCGCGGGCCTTCGCCGGAGTCTTTTTGGTCTTCTTTGAGAGCCGCCAGTTCTTCCGGCGTGCAATAGCAGTGATACGCATGACCGGTCTTGATCAGCTTTTGCGCCACTTGCTCGTAGTGATCGATTTTCTCTGTCTGCCGATAGGGCGCATAGGCACCACCGACATCCGGACCTTCGTCCCAATGCAATCCGAGCCAATGCAGGCCATCGAGAATGTCTTGCGTGTACTCCTCTTTGGAGCGCTGTTCGTCGGTGTCTTCCAGGCGCAGTACGAACTGCCCGCCATTTTTCTTGGCGAACAGGTAGTTATAGAGCGCAGTGCGAGCCGTTCCCAAATGCAAATTGCCGGTGGGACTGGGTGCAATGCGTACTCGGATTTGGACTTGCTGAGACAAGATGAAATACTGCTTACTGCCGGGAGTAAGGCATTCTAGCAGAGGCGTCTTGGCGACGCCGCTATTTGTTGCTCAAGACAACGCAATCGACCATCGCCACGCCGGAGCCCAGCATGTTGATCTTGCTGGCGGCGCCGCGTGAAAGATCCAGCACGCGTCCGGCGATGAAAGGACCGCGATCCTTGACTTCTACGACTACCGACGCACCGGTTTTGCGGTTCATAACCAGCAATTTGGTGCCGAAAGGCAGGGTTCTGTGGGCGGCTGATAGACCGTTCATGTCGAAACGGCTGCCGTCGGAGCACTTACGTCCGTGAAACTTGCCGCCATACCAGGATGCGTGCCCGCTGAAGCGGCTGGAACCGCTGGCGGCTAATTCCTGTGGGCTGGGCGAGGCACCAGTGAAAGAAGGGGGCAGAAGGGGCTCTCCGTAAATGTTACGGATGGCATTGACGATTTTGATACCGGATTCGAGGAAAGCTGCATCATCGGAGTCAGAACCGCCTTCAAAAGAGAAGATTGTCGAACCTTCCAATTTGATGGCAACGCGGTCGCCTTCGCGAGCCGGCAGCAGGTTGTTGACGTCGAATTTGCGATCGCTGACCATCTCTTGCAGTCGAACTGCCAGGTCATCAGCCTGTTCGGAGGCTGAGACGGCGCCGGAGCGGCTGCGAAATGCCAGAAGTTCTCTGCCGTTAACGTAGACGGCGGCTACTTGGTCTTCGCCTTCCATCCAGACGCGCGACACTACTTCCGGTGACATGTTTGCACTCGGAGCGGCGCCGCTGCAGGCTGCTTGAGCACTGGGCGCGCAAGCGTACATGGCGGCTGCGAAGGCAAAGGCACCACAGATCGTTTTGCGAACCGCTGCTCGTTTGAAATGTTTGGTTTGGAACGGAGACATATTCATATTGCTTCTTCTGCTGCTGGGTACTCTGGGAAGATCCGCCACACGCATGTCTTATCGGCCATTGGTGTAGAAGCGCCCTGGTGGGCAACTCGAAGCTGCCGTAAGGTAACAAACGATTGGTGCCGAGTCAAAGTTATGCATGACAACGTCGAATTTCCGCACCACGCGTGGTATCGCGGGTATGGTGGCAAAAATTTCATACAAGTCTGGTTGACATATACCCGAATATCTGTACGCATGCTTAGCGTGTATGCGAATAAAATCAGGCGCGCAAAACACGTGCTTAAGCGCGGCTAATCCAAAACCCGCATGGGGATGTCATCTAGGGATTGTTGCGCGCTGTAAAAGTTGGGTTAAATCACAAGCAGTGTTTTTTACACACTCCACATCTGGTGGCACTGAATTCTGCCAATGCAGGCACCAGCTTTGGTATCACCGCTGCTGACAACGCGGAGCTGTGAGTCACTATTTGTTTGTAATATTTCGCGACATATTATTGAGCATTCGCGTGCATTATGTGTAGTCACATGACTTTATGCGACACCGGCGGGCTTTATCCGCCGCCGCGGAGCCTTATCCGACGGCCGGTGCACCATTGGCGGCATGCTGCGTTTCTCGCCGGCAAGTAATTCCCATCTATATAAGTAGATGCGAATTCAGGATGCCCGCTAACCAGTTACGGTGCAGCGAGTTGTGCCTGCGGACTAGACGGAAAACTCCTGCATCCAGCGCGCATCCATATCGAAGTTGGCAAACACGTTTTGCACGTCATCGTGGTTTTCCAGCACGTCCAGCAAGCGCAGTAGTTTCTTGGCATTGTCCGGATCTGTAATCTCGACTGTCGAGAGCGGATCCATTGATGCCTGTGCGGAGACAATCTTGTAGCCCGCTTTCTTCAAGCCTTCCTGCACCGGTTCTAATTGCAACGGCTGGCAGTACACGATCACCGATTCTTGATCTTCGGTGTCGAGGTCTTCTGCACCGGCATCGAGGGCGGCGATCAGAAGATCGTCCTCTTTCAATGCTTCCGTTTTCTCGATGACAATCTCGCCGCGCTCTTTAAACATCCAGCCTACACAGCCGGTTTCGCCGAGGTTACCACCGTATTTGGAGAAGGAACTGCGGATGTCGCCGGCGGTGCGATTGCGATTATCAGTGGCGCAACGCACCATGACTGCCACGCCACCGGGACCATATCCTTCGTAAGTCAGTTCTTCCATGCGGTCTGAACCGCCAGTGCCGGCGCCCTTTTCGATGGCGCGTTGGATGTTGTCGTTGGGCACGCCTTCTGCTTTGGCGCGATCGATCGCCTGCCGCAGGCGGAAATTGCCCGCCGGATCAGCGCCGCCGATCGAAGCCGCAACGATTATTTCGCGCGCCATCTTCGCGTAGACGACTCCACGTTTTGCATCGACGACTGCCTTCTGGCGTTTGATAGTTGCCCACTTCGAGTGACCAGACATGTCCCTATTTCCCTGACTTCTGAATGTGTGAGACGCGTGTAAACAAGATGCAATATTATAAGTGCCGTAGACGCCAGGTTTTAACTGGAAATTAGGCCGGATAGTGCCGCTCAGTCGCCGTCCGCGATACCATTTGATTTCGCACAATATATATTGGCCCGCTCTCGGGTGCCATGTCATTCGGTTTAGTCCGCAGAGGAAAAACATGAAACGCACAGCAAATTTAGCCCTCGCCGGTCTCGTGCTGGCTGCATCGGTTTCACTGGCGGTGCCGAACACCACAGATGCCGCACCGTCCAACAAAGGCAAACTCAAAGGTCAGATTGCCCGCGATGTGATGGAAGCCGATGATCTCATGGGCAAAGGCAAGTTTGAGCAAGCAAGTGAGCGCTACAAAGATGCCATTACCAGAAACGACAAGAACGTCCCGGCGATAGTCGGCTACGGATTGTCGCTTTCCAAGCAATTCAAACTCGATGCTGCCGAAGAACAGTTTGACAAGGCGTTGCAACTGGATCCGGCGAACGCCATTGCCCACGTGGGTAAAGCATCGGTCTTATTGAATCGTCTCAACTCTTCGTCGAAGACCGTCAAAGATCAGCGCGACTCGATGCTCAAACAAGCCGAAACCGAAGCGCGCACTGGATTGCAAACAGACCCGTATTCGCCCGAAGGTCACTTCTATTTGGCTCGTGCCCTCAACGAGCAAGGCCGCTACGACGAAGCCTCCAAGGAATACAACGAAGCGATCAAGAGCGACGGCAAGTTCTCCGAAGCTTATTCGGGGCTGGGTCTGGTGAAGCTCAATCAGGGCAGTCTCGCCGAAGCGGAATCAGCTTTCAAGAGCGCGATCCAGTACAACTCCGGCAACTCGACGGCACACTACGGCTTGGGCAAAACCTATCTCAAGCAAGGCCGCGTCGATGACGCGATCAAAGAATTGAACACGTCGTTGTACCAGTATCCGAACAGCTGGCCGACACACCTGGCGATGGGTGAGGCTTATGCCGCGCAGACCGGCAACAACAACGCCGCCATCCAGGAATATCAAAAGTCGATTGCCATCAAAGCTGAAAACCCCGATGCTTACCTGCATATCGCAGACATTCGTGAAGGCCGCGGCGACATCGAACTCTCGATTTCAGAACTGCGGGCCGGTCTTGAACTGATGCCGAACAACCCCGATCTGCACCTGCGCGTCGGCGATGATTGTTTGCGGCTGGAAAAACTTGATGACGCCGAAAAAGAGTACGAAGGCATTTTGCGCGATTCGCCGCAGAACGCAGCGGCAGCCAAAGGCATCACGCGTGTGTATTACCTGAAGGCCCAGAAGGACACCGCCGGTGCTTTCATGCTTTCAAACGAATACGAGAAAGCCAAAGGTTTCATCGACAAAGCAATCGCGCTCAATCCTGACGACATGGAATTGCGTCTGGCGGCTGCGAAAATCCGCTCGCTGTCCGGCGAAACCATCGATCTGAAAACCGTCGGCGTACCCAAGACCAATGGTGAAAAAGTTGCATACGCAGAAGCTTGCCTGGCACAAAACAACTTTGCCGAAGCCAACAAGAACATGCAGGAAGTAATCAACGCTCAAACCGACGCCAAGCAAACTTTCTCGGTTGCCGACCTGGCGCTGATGATCAAAGACCTGGATTCTGCAGAGCAAGCCTACAAGAAAGCGGGCACGTATCCGGGCGGCGAAGAGCGCGCCAAGCGCGGTATGGACCTGGTCACTAAGGCTCGCGAAGAGGCACGACAGGAGCTGACTCTGGCTGACGATCTGGCGAAAAAGAAACAGACGAAGAGCGCCGTCGACAAATATCACGAGTCGGTATTCGACAATCCCAAAGTTCCGGACACGCGTATCAACCTTTCCAAAGCACTCGAGCAGTTGAAGCCGATGCAAGCGCCCTACTTGCGGGAAGCGGTTGTGCAGATCAAGGCATATATCGCTTTGTCACCCAATCTGCCCCCTAAAGAGTTGGAGAAGCTCAACAAGCACATCACTCAACTGCAAAACAAAGCCTTCAAGCTGGAAGAGAAGGCGAAGAAAGGAAAGTAAGTAAGGCGAAACTTGTCTCATAACAGCCGGGCCAGATCGTTTCCAAGCGGTCTGGCCTTGGTTTTTGCGCTTCGCGTCCACAATTAACGGCGCTGCATCCCGAGCGCCCTATAAAGGAAGCAACTGTTATTATTGATGTGAAATGCGGGGCGGCTCTTCAGCTGCCCGGCGGGTTGACAAGGGATTTGGGTTTGATGCAACAGCCATCAAAGAAAGTCACCATTCTGGGACTCGGCAGAAGCGGAACATCAGCGGCCGAATATCTTGTCAAAAAAGGTGTGCAGGTTTTTCTATCTGAAGGCGGTCCTTCCAATGCCGAGAAAGAGGCGGAAGCTGAGCGTCTGCGTAAACTGGGCGTGCGAGTGGAAATTGGAGAGCACTCCGAAGAAGCGCTCAACTTCGGCGACTTCATTCTGACCAGCCCCGGCATTGCACCGACATCCGAAGTGATCAAACGCGCGCAGACACGCATGCCGCAGAAAGAAGTGATCTGCGATGTCGAACTGGCATATCGCGAAACCAAAATTCCCATGATTGGTGTCACCGGCACCAACGGCAAGTCGACGACGGTGGCTTTGATCAGTCACATCCTCACTCACGCCGGCAAGTCGGCACCGGCGTGCGGCAACATCGGCGTGCCAATTCTCGACTATCTGGAAGGAAAAAAACACGACTACCTGGTAGTTGAAGTTTCTTCCTTCCAGTTGCACTACACAAGGCTCTTCGCACCGCAGGTCGGTGTGTGGCTGAATCTCACTCCCGATCATGTCGATTGGCATGGTTCGCTGGAGGAGTATGTGAAAGCAAAGAATAAACTCTTCGCCAATATGCGCACCGATCAGTTTGCGGTTTTGAACGAAGACGATGCAATGGTTTCGGGCTTCAGCCCGCCCGCCGATCCTGAGATATTCCCTTTCAGCGTCAAGTCTGATTTGAACTATGCCATTCAGGGTGCGTTTATCAACGACGGTTTTCTCTGGTATCGCATTGACGGACAGACGCGTTTGCTCTGCCAGACCAAGCAGTTGAAGATCATCGGCAAACACAATCTCGAGAATGCACTGGCGGCGGTATCAGTAGCTGCGTTGCTCGGCATTTCGCAAGAGAAGATTGCTGAAGCTCTGCAAACTTTCACCGCGCTGGAACATCGCCTGGAGTTCGTCACCGAGATCAACGGCACACGTTTCTTCAACGATTCCAAAGCCACCAATCCCAACTCAACAATTAAAGCTCTGGAAGCATTTGCCGGCGGTGACAAAATTGTCTTGATCGCCGGCGGCAAAGACAAAGGTACGCCGCTCGGCGACTTGATGGTGGCAATTGCCCGCTATGCTTCCGATGTCATCTTGCTGGGCGAAGCAAAAGATCGCTTCCAGCATGCCTTAAAAGAATTCGGCTACGAGCATATTCACACCGTGAATTCGCTTGAAGAAGCCATCGAGCTCGGCAGTTCTCTCGCCCGGGGACCAGTCGTGCTTTCGCCGGCGTGTGCCAGCTTTGATATGTTCAAGAACTACGAGGAACGTGGGCGTGTCTTCAAGAAACTTGTCCACCAACGAGCCGAAGTGGCCGCCTCGCGATAGCACCACCGGTGGTGCTAAAGGCGAAGTCGCCGGACCAAACGGCCCCGTCTTTCGGGGGCTGCCCAATCGTGCGCTGATCACGCTGACTCTGGCACTGGCCGGTTTTGGGTTGATGGCTGTCTACAGCGCCTCGGCGCCGGAGGCCCTCAATTCGTTCCAGGACTCAACGGTTTATTTGCGCAAGCAGGCGATTGCCTGCGTCCTCGGCATCTTCTTGATGTTTTCGCTCAGCAAGCACGACTACCGCAAGCTACGGAAATGGGCCTGGCCGCTCTCAATCGTGTCGTTGATCTTGCTGGCAGCCACTCTGGTGCCGGGGCTCTCGGTGACGACAATGGGTTCGGCGCGCTGGATCAATCTGGGTCCCGTGCAGTTCCAGCCTTCCGAAATGGTAAAGGCGGCGGCGATTATTCTCATGGCTTCAGGGCTCTCCAAATATTTCTGGTGGCATCGCCAGATCTTCATGCGCATCGCCGTGATCATGATTATGGCGGCGATTGTCGTCAAACAGCCTGACCTGGGTACGTCGCTGATGATCCTGGGCACGCTGATGGCGATGCTGTACGTGAGCGGTACTAACTCGTTCTTGATTGTCGGTTCGATTATTGCCGGAGCCGGTGTCGTCTGGCAGCACATTCAGCGCACGCCATATCAAATGGCCCGCATTCAGAGCTGGCTAAACCCGTATCTCAATCCGCAGAAGGAAGGCTGGAACATCATCCAGGCGCAACTGGCCATCGGATCCGGCGGGCTGTGGGGTGTCGGATTTGGGCGCTCGTTGCAAAAACTGTATTACCTTCCCGTGCAGCACGCAGACTTCATCTTCGCCGTGATTGCCGAAGAGTTCGGGTTGATCGGTTGCGCATCGCTGCTCAGCATGTTCGGTCTGTTCGCTTACCTGGGTTTCAAAACAGCGCTGCAATCGAAAACTTTGTTTGGTCGCTTTCTCGCCATCGGGATAACGACGTCGATTTCCCTGCAAGCGGTGACGAACATAATGGTCACCACCGGTCTCTTGCCGGTCACCGGCATTACGCTGCCTTTCATCAGTTATGGCGGCAGTTCGCTGGTTATCACCCTGGCGATGGTCGGCATCTTGCTTTCGATATCGCGCGATCGCGGAGCTCTCGACGACGAAGATTTCGGAGAAAATGACGGACAACAACCTCATCAACAGCAGCAGATGCCGGCCTCTCAGAGTGCGCAATCGCCTTTGTCGCCAGGCGCCGTGGAAACGCCGCAACCGCAAGCGGAAGCCAGTCCCCAAGCCGCTCCCAGCGCATCGTCCGTAGCAGTAATCACCACTCCACTAGAGGGCCCGCCGGCCAATGGTTAGTCACCGCGTATTGCTCACCGGTGGTGGAACCGGTGGTCATGTTTACCCGGCTCTGGCGGTTGCTGAACAGTTGCGCAACGATCCCGAAGTAGAAGAAATCATCTACGTCGGCGCCGCGGGGCACATCGAAGAACGTCTGGCCCGCGAACGCGGACTGGAGTTTGTCGGGCTGTCGGTGTCCGGTCTGCCTCGCAAGCTCAGTGGACAGCTGGTCACCTGGCCGTTTCAAACATCGAAAGCAGTGCTGGACGCGCGCGGCTGTATTCGCCACTTTCGACCTACGGTGGTTCTGGGAACGGGTGGCTATGCGTCTGCACCGCCGTTGCTGGCCGCACATCTGTCCGGTATTCCCATTGCTATTCACGAGCCCGATGCTCACCCCGGGTTGGTCAATAAGCTGTTTTCCCGCTGGGCCAGTCTGGTTTCTTGCGGCATGGAAGGCGCTATCGGTACGCTGAAAACAGCGCGGGGACGTGTTGTCGTCAACGGCAATCCGGTGAGCAGCAATTTCTTGAATCCGATGAAGCGTGATGCAGCCGCCGCCGTGCTCGGCATCGATCCGAATCTGAAAACCGTCTTGATTACAGGTGGTTCGCAGGGCGCGCGCGGTATCAATGATGCCGTTCGCGACGGACTGAAGCAAGTCTTGAATGCTGAAACACCTGTGCAAATCATTCACCAGGTGGGCGGTAAGAACCTCAATGAGTACAGAGAAACACTGGAGCCTGCACATCAGAGCAGCGCCAGATACGTGATTCGCGATTATTTTGATGATCTTTCGCTACCGTATGCGGTGGCAGATCTGGCCGTCTGCCGCGCGGGAGCTATGACCATTGCTGAGTTAGCGGTCACTGGCTGTCCGGCGATCTTCGTGCCGTATCCGTTCGCTGCGGCTGATCACCAGACGCATAATGCCCAATTTATGGCGTCCAAGGGCGCTGCGCTGGTGATACTCCAAGACAAGCTAAACGGAAGGCTGCTTGCTGACCAGATGCTGATGCTTTTGACTGAGGATGATCGGCTGCGCAATATGAGCAAAGCTATGAAGGGCTGCGCGCGTCCGCAAGCTGCACTCGATCTGGCAACGCAATTGAAAGAAGTAAGCACGCGGCATCAAATTCGCCGCAGCAAAGAAGCGGAACGAACCTATATATAGGTACTTCTATAAGTGCTGAGACTTTAGCTGATCGCCGGAGCCGTAGCTACTGTCGGCGGTAGAACCAGCGCTTCCTGGCGTTTGGTTCCAGGAACAGATTTCTGCTCCATTCCCGCTACAAGCAGCTCCATTCGTCTTACCAGCTGAGCAGTTTCGTGTTGCTCGCCTTGATTCTTTTCGACAATCTCTTTCAAAGTCTGCAGCGTTGTCTGCAGCGAGTTCAAGTTGGAATTAGAAAAAGCCATGAGAGCTTCCTCGACCGGTAAGTGTTCTTTTGATCAATGCCTCATTCCGCATTGCCCAATGGGAAGAGCGCCATTTCAAATCCGGGAAGATAGTAACACAGGTTAGTTGCGTTTAGTCCGCTTCATATTGTAAACCTACGGATTGTCGTTGCATTTCGGGCTTGCAAAGTACCGTACGACTCAGTCGTTATCAGCCGCGCAGCCAAAAGTCTCGGGTTGTAAAGCGTCACTGCTTTCGTGAACTCAAGAGTGATTTTGCCTTCATGGTTCGTCAACAAATTCCAACCGATAGCGGTTGAAGTTTTGGGCTTTCAGCCGGCTAAAACTTCAACGTACGCTGTTAGTAGATGACTGACAGTTTCTGCCACCACATTTCCATCGCGCGATCGTCCATCTATCGCTAAAATCGTCCTGAGGCGTTTTCGAAAAACAAATGGCACCTCTACTACTCGGTATCATCATCGGCTTCGGTCTCTGCGCGCTTCTGGTGGCAGCCTTCTTCGGCGTGCATCTGAAGCGGATTCTCGAAGAACGCCGCGAGGATCAACTGCGGGTTTTGGAAAAGCACCACAGCCGGCTGAAATTGATAGTCGGCGATTTGCTGGCTAAGGCGGATGAGGTAGACAGCTCCAGTAAGTACCTGCAAGACCAGCTCGATCACGAGACACAGCAACGTCTGGCAGAGACTTGCCGCGATCTGGTGTTGCTCGGTGACGTGACAAAAGGCATTGAAGAGATGCTGAGGACGAAACAACTGAGTGCGTCGCGGCGGGCTCTACTACACGCATGCGAAATGGCCGCGCACGATGCGCGCAAGCTTCGTGCAATCAAGCATATAGTGCAGGATTCCGAGCATGGACAATCCGAGCAAGGGCATGGCGACGCCACTTAATGTGGTGCCCTTCGCGACCGCCAAATTTTAACCAAGAATCTCTTGTTTTCCATACACACAGTGGCCAAGTTTAGGCTTATACTGATTATAAGAAGGTCTCTACAACTGAACGCCTGAAGAAACCAGGCGCAAACCACGTCGTGGCATGAACGGCTCAATCCGTTCGAAAAACCCCAAGGCTGGCTGTTGCGCGTCTTCCTGTTTCACCCTGGGAGACGTCCGTTTTTGCATGCGAGGAGGAATGATCATGTCCAAGAAGAAGAATAAGGCACCACGCGCAGTACCACAGGAGGAAACCAAACAAGAGGAAACCGCCGCAGAGTCGGAAGAAGCGGCAAGCGAGTCAACAGCAGACGACGGCGCTGAAACAGCATCTGATCAAGCAGAAGGAGATGGTGAAGCGGCTTCCGGAGATTCGGAAGACGAAACGACAGCAGAGCCGGCGGGTGAGGGTGAATCGGTAGAGGCGGAAGCGTCTGAAGAATCAGGCGAAGCCTGCGCGGAAGAAGCCAAAGAAGAGTGCGAGCACGCGGAAGCGGAATGTTCGCATGATGAAGAGGAAGCTGCTGCCGACGAAGCAGACGCCGAAGGAGGCGAACCGGAAGCAGCCGCTGAAGAAGCAGAAGCCGAAGGCGAAGCTGACACAGAATCCGACGCTGAAGCAGAAGAAGAAAAGGAAGAACCAGCTGCCGAGTCCGAAGAAGAACCGGCTGCCGAGTCCGAAGAAGAACCGGCTGCCGAGTCCGAAGAAGACCCGGCTGCCGAGTCCGAAGAAGAGCCGGCTGCCGAGTCCGAAGAAGAGCCGGCTGCCGAGTCCGAAGAAGAGCCGGCTGCCGAGTCCGAAGAAGAACCAGCTGCCGAGTCCGAAGAAGAACCAGCTGCCGAGTCCGAAGAAGAACCAGCTGCCGAGTCCGAAGAAGAACCAGCTGCCGAGTCCGAAGAAGAACCAGCTGCCGAGTCCGAAGAAGAACCGGCTGCCGAGTCCGAAGAAGAGCCGGCTGCCGAGTCCGAAGAAGAAGTTGCTGCAGAAGAAGAGCCCGCTGCGGAAGCTGATCAACCGGCTGCCGAAGGTGGAGAGGGCGGTGAAGGAGGAGAAGAAAAGAAAGACGGGGACATCGAAGCAGCATAGTCAACGTAAGAACATTGCAGGTCTGGACGTGAGCCATCACGTTCTTACTAGCTCCAATCGGACAGCGTCCGTGTGCCGTATCCTCCTTCGACACCGGGCGCTGTACGCTTTTTGCCTTTCAAGATTTTGCCTTTCAAGAGCGGGCGCTCAGGGCTGAAATGTCCAGCTTTTTAGCTGGGTGGCGTCCGGTCGCCGTGTTAGGATCTGGCTTCGCATTTTGCGCCTGCAGGCGAGGACATGACATGACAACGGCTCAATTGAAAGAAACACCTCTGGCTAACGCGCACCGTAAACTGGGCGCGCGCATGGTCGACTTCGCCGGCTGGAACATGCCGGTGCAATACAAATCGATCGTCACGGAGCATATGGCCGTGCGCACCAAAGTTGGATTGTTCGACGTGTCGCACATGGGCGAGTTCTACGTGACCGGCGCCGGTGCTCACGATTTCGTGCAACACATGGTGGCAAACGACATCAACCGTTTGCACAAGCCGAACATGGCGCTCTACACACAGTTTGTCATGCCGGGCGGCGGCACCGTCGACGACTTGATTGTCTATCGGCGCGAGCAAGATTTCTTGCTCGTCGTAAATGCCTCGAACATCGAGAAAGACTGGCGGTGGCTTAAAGACTACGCGGGCAACTTCGATGTTCAAATGAGCGACAAGTCCGACGACACAGGGTTGTTGGCTTTGCAAGGACCGTCGGCCAAGAGTGTGCTGGCGGAGCTCGCAGGCGACTGGGTCAAAGACATGCCATCCTTCACGTACGGCGAAGCAAAAGTAGATGGCATGCAAATCTCCTTTGGGCGTACCGGCTACACCGGCGAAGATGGTTACGAGATTTTTGCTTGGAACTCCGATCTGGAGAAGCTCTGGAATCGACTTCTGGAAATTGGCGCGTCTTACGGCATCGAACCGGTCGGGCTGGGTGCCCGCGACACCCTGCGTCTGGAAGCTGGTTTACCCCTGTATGGGCACGAACTTGATGAGGAAACCAGCCCGCTGGAAGCCGGTCTTGGCTGGAGCGTTAAGCTGGAGAAAGGCGATTTCGTCGGCGCCGATGCCTTGCGCAAACAGAAAAGCGGCGATCTGCCGAAACAGTTGGTCTGTCTGAAGGCAGAAGGAAAAGCTCTGCCGCGTGCCGGTTACACGATCTACGACGGTGATACCACACTTGGTACCGTGACCAGCGGCTCCCAGGGCATTTTTGTCGGCTATCCTATAGCATGTGCTTTCGTTCCGCCGGCATACGCTAAGGTCGGAAAACAGCTTTCGATTGGAATTCGCGATACCAAGGTGCCTGCGCAGGTTGTCACGCGTCCTTTCTACAAGCGCAAGTGAGCGTGTTGCTGTAACATACACAATTCACTGAAGTCCCAAATTCATCCATCCATAAGATTGCAAAGTGAGGTTTCGTCAATGGGAGACACAGGGAGCAAGACGCTCAGTTATCCGAAAGAATTGCGATACGTGAAAACTCACGAGTGGGTGCGCGTCGATGGCGGCACTGCCACTATTGGCATCACGGCATTTGCTGCTGACCAGCTTGGTGACGTGACTTACGTCGAATTGCCCAAGACTGGCGCCAAATTCAAGAAAGAAGGCAAGTTCGGCGTTATCGAATCGGTAAAGTCCGTTTCCGACCTGTTCATGCCGCTGGGCGGCGAAGTTACCGAAGTCAACGATCGGCTTACCTCGGAGCCCGAACTCGTCAACCTTGACTGCTATGGCGAAGGTTGGATGATGAAAGTGAAGATGGACAGCGCCGCGGAGCTCGATGACAGCATGTCAGCCGACGAATACAAAGAGTTCGTCGTCGATTAGTACTGTCTGTGGTGGCAGTCCGTTAGCCTGGCGGCAGTTTGTTCAAGACTGCATCAAAACGTTCGCGCTTGAAGCGATCGACTTGCGACGCGCGCGCCGTCACAGCATCTTTGACCCGCTGCGCGTTGAAGTTGCCGTATTGCAAGAGAGTGTTCATGGCTTGCTTGTACACCGACACCTCTTTCGACTCAACCAACTTGATTGTCTGCGGCAGCAGGTCCACCAGGTTGTGCACGCCGGCTGCGTCCAGGGCGGCGATACGCACGGCGACCGCCGGGTCGGACAGTCGCTCGGAAACAATATTTTGAAACTCAGTGCGGCGCTCGGTGAATTGCGGATCCAGCATGACGCGATTCAATGACTGCAGAGCCTGAGACCGTTTATCCGGCGTGAAGTCGCTGGTCGCAGTCACCAGAAGCGCATAGCTGTCCGGGCTGGGCAGCAGTCCCAGTGCTTTGAGAATCTGCCAGTAGGTTTTCGCCCCTTCTTCATCATCCTCGAAAACCGGCTGTTTGCTGGCTTCGCGTTTCGATCTGTCGTCGGGCTGCACAGTCTGCCGGGCCAGCGCCACCAGATCTGCTGCCACCTGAGCGTTGCCGAGTTTGCCGGCGGTTTCGATGGCCGGCCGCAGCCAGGGACTGCCCGGCTTCAGCATCGGCACCACATACGGTAGCACGTCGGTCTGACTGCCTTCGCCGGACAGCCACAGTGCATGCAGTATCTCGCCCGCGTAGCCTGGTGTGGTCACCTTATTGGGATTCGATTGGGACAACCATTCGCTGACGGTTTTTTGCACGGAGTTTTCCAGCAGCGCAATTGTCTCGTCGCGTTCTGCCATCGAGATCTGATCGTTGTCGGCTAGAAAGGTCGAAAGTTGCATGGCGGCTCGCAGGCGGCGCGGCGTCGGATGCTTTCTCGCCAGTTCGCAGACAGTCGGCAGCGAATGCGCAACGCCTAACTCGTAAGCTGTTTCCGGCGGAAACGTATTGCGCACCGCCTCCAGCAAATTGATCACCATCTCCACTCCACCGTCCTGCACAGTCTGGTCGGAGTGTTCCATGAAAGTACGCGGTTTGTGTTTGCGGGCCACAGCTACGGCGGCATAGTCGCTCAGCCGGTGTGTTTTCAGCATGGCGGTCATCAGGTCGTGTGCAACAATAGCGGCCGGCCAGTTTGCCAGAGCGCCGGCGGCGTCGACACGGAACCAATCTTGCTCATGAAACAGAAAGTCTTTGATCGCCAAGCGAGCTTCTTCCCCGCCCAGGCGGCCGAGTGAGTAAGCGAGGTGGCAAAAGGCAGCGCGCCGCTCCGGGGACTGGTCGCGCAATCCCAGTATCATCTCCGGTAACGCTGCCGTGGCGTTGATGGCAGCGCAAACTCGTGCGGCGTTGCTGCGTACACGCCAGTCGCTGTGGCGCAGCGGGCGCGCGTCGTCGACTTCCATCTGTTCGGTTGTGGACGGCAGTAAGCAGTCGATGCCGGTATTGCCTGTAGTGGCAGCCATCTCCAGAAAAATTGTTTCCAGTTTGTCGTCCCACCACAGCGGCGGCAGCTTAAGCGCGATCGACAGCTGCACAGGGCTGTTGTTGCGCACGGCTTCGTTGATGTCTGCTCGCACTTCGCGGAAGGACTTTTCGTTTTCCGGAGAGGAACCAACCAGCCCGTGGTAGAGCAAGAAATGCTCGAACTCGAACTCTTCCAGTTGCGCGGTGGGCTTCTCTTTCAGTCCCGAAGCCAGTCGGCGAAAACGTTTTACAAGGCCGGCGATAAAACTCATGCGGCAAGCTTAACAGAGATGAACCATTTCTAGGGCGCGAGCCGGCTCGCCCGGTAGTATCTTGTAACTGTGGACATTGGTCACATTTTTCTGAATTTCTGGAATCTTGCCAGCGGCGGCAAGCTGGCTTTCCCAATCTGGAACGCGATTTTCTGGCTGGTTGTGCTCTTGATAAGGCGGCCTGTTACTCAAGGCTGTGCGCGCCTGTTGGGCGTCACCGATAAGGCACTTGGGCAGGCTATTTCGAAAGAGACTGATTTAGCCTTTGTGCTCATGGTTCTTGATTTTGTCCTGGTGCCTTTCGCTGCCGCTTTCGAAGACGCAGCCGGTCTGGCTATGGTGGTAGCGGGCGGGCGTATTCTCGCCGTCGTGCTGATTCTCTACATGTTCATCCATTCACTGGATTTGATCGTGTTTCGCTGGTACTTCACGCAACGGCGTGCCATGGCGGTTCCGAACGTCATGCGTTTCTTCGTGCTGACGGTGCTGTATGTGCTGGCATTTCTCCTGCTGCTCGACTGGGGATTTGGAGTCAGCGTGCTGCCGTTGCTGGCTACGTCCACAGTCTTGGGTGCTGTTCTAGGACTGGCTTTGCAAGACACATTGAAGAATCTCTTTGCCGGGTTGACGCTGTCGCTCGAGAAGACGTTTCGCGAAGGCGACTGGGTAAACTTTCGGGTCGACGCCAACACCAGTTGGATCGGGCAAATCGTTGAAATAGGCTGGCGGTCGACGAAGCTGCGCACGATGGACAACACTTATGCCGTGATACCAAATTTCAATTTCACATCCAACTTTCTTCTCAAGTTGACTCCGCCCAACAACGAGCAAGCGAAAGTGCTGCTGTTTCCTGTATCACTCGGTGCTGATCAAAAGAAAGTGCGAGAGGCATTGCAAGCGGCTGCGCTGTCCAGCAGTGACGTTTTGAAAGAACCGCCTCCTCAGGCACTGCCGGCTGAAGTGCAAGCCGACAAAGTCGTGTATCAGCTACGCTTCTGGTTCAGTTCTTACGAACATGTAGAACGTGTATCGGGCGAAATCATTGAGAACGCGGTAGATAGGCTTACGGGGCTGAACGCGCTGCCGCATTAAACAGCCGACGCCGCACGGGGACTGCGAACGCGGTAAGATCGGCACGTCTTCGACAGGGATTTTCAAGTGAACACATTTTTGAACGCCGCCCAGGAAGCCCAACGCACCCGTTTTCTGGAATACGCTCGCCATCACGTCGCGCCGCAAGCCCAGGCTCTGGAGAGCCACTCCACGTGCCTGAAAGAGTTTTTGCAAGCCATGGGGCATGAGGGATTTCTGGGATTGTCGGTTCCCAAGGAGTATGGCGGACAAGGCGGCACGTTGCTTGATGTGGCTTTGTTCGTCGAAGCCATCTCCCAGTTTGAACCGGGACTGGGGCTGACACTTGCCAATCATGTCGCTGTCATGGAAGTGATCAAGAAATTCGGCAACGACACGCACAAGTCGCGTTATTTGCCGCTTTTGGCGCGGGGCGAGGCATTCGGCTCGCTGGCTTTTGCGGAAGAAACTGCCGGCACCGATTTTGAAAACGTCAAGGCTGTTGCGTTGGATGCCAGCGGGCAGCCGGTTCTGACAGGCAAGAAGACCTGGGTTGTTTCCGGCGATTTCGCCAGTGTCCTTTTGGTTCTGGCCCGGACGCAGGCGGAAGGCGGAGAGCTGACGCTGTTGCTGGCTGACGGTGAGCGCAACAACGCATTCAAAGTCGAGCAGGAGCGACACTTGCTCGGGTTGCGCTCAAGCTATTGCAACGACATCACGTTCCAAGATTTGAAAGTGCCGGCCGAGAATCGTCTCGGGAAGGGCGCCGTTGCTCGGGAGCAAGCTCTTTACGCCATGGACGTCGCAAAAGTACTGTTAGCAGCGGCGGCTGTGGGAGTCACCGAGGGCGCCACCACTTTAGCCGTTGAGCATGCGCGCTCGCGCCAGCAATTTGGTGTGAATATAGGACAGTTCCAAGGCGTGCAATGGAAGCTGGCAGACATGGCTACAGAAGCGAGCGGAGCCCGTTTGCAGACGTACAGAGCCGCCTGGGCCCAGAGCGAAGACGAAGCCAATTTTTCCAAGTTCGCCGCCATGAGCAAACTGTTTGCCTCGCGTGCCGCCCGCTTGCACACCGGCGAGGCCGTACAGGTGATGGGCGCCGCCGGGATCAACGCCGATTCGCCTCTGGAGCGCTTCTACAGAGACGCCAAAACTATGGAAGTCGCGATGGGCACGTCCGAGTTTCAAAAAATGCTGCTCGTTGATGCACTGGAAATTTGATCTCCCGGTTGCTCTATCTCCAGCAGAGAGATACGATTGGAACTATGAGAATTCGAAATGTCGTGAGACTGATAAGTTTCGTCGGAGCAAGCACGGTGGCCCTTTCGTGTTGTGTTCTCATACCGGCCGGCGCGGTTGACGATCCGTTTCTCGATGCCGGTATTCGGTATTATCAAAAACGCGATTGGCGGAGCGCCATCTATTACCTGGAGCAACAGGTGAAGAAGGCACCATGGGACAGCAAGGCGATGTACTACCTGGCTCTGTCGTATCACAGTGCCGGCTACAAGTCGAAGGCGAAAGCCATGTACCAGCAGATCGTGGACAAATATCCCGGCTCCGGGGTTTTTCAGAATGCCAACATAGCGCTCAAAGCCTTGAATGCTGAGTTGAAAAAAGAAGCTGACACGGCGGCGCGCACAGCCAACCGGCCCACCGCTGCCGCGGGCGTCTCTGCCGCCCCTACCAGCGGCACCCGCACCACCGGCGTCGTCAATATTGTCACCAACTACGCGAAGGACTGCGGACAACAGGGCCGGTCTACCGGCGGCAAAAAGAGCGGCCGGTGAATCTCTCGGTCGTAATCGTTGCCCAGGATGAAGAACGCACGATCGGTGAGGTCTTCGCAGCCGTCAAACCGATTGCCGCCGAAATGATTCTGGTGGACTCCGGATCAACCGATCGCACTGTCGAAATAGCTCGCCAGTCCGGCGCCACGGTACGCCATCAAGACTGGCTTGGATACGCCGCGCAGAAAAACCTGGCCATCTCACTGGCTTCGCAGGAGTGGATACTCAGCCTCGATGCCGATGAGGTTCTGACACCGGAATTGGTGCGGGAAATCGAACAAACTCTGGGCGACGAAAACCAGACTAGAGCATATGTCGGTTTCAAAATTCCACGCGTGCTTTTTATAGGCGACCGCGCCATCAGATATGGTGCTTTCTATCCGGATGCGCAGCTGCGGCTGTTTCGTAGAGGCAGCGGCCAGTTCAACGATCGCCTTGTCCATGAGCGGGTTTTCGTGAACGGACCGGAGCGGACTTTGAAAAACTGCATGTTACACCGCGCCTACAAAGACGTTCCGCAGTTCGAGTCGGCGCTGGAGAAATATGCGCGTCTGTCGGCGCAAGAAGCAATGCGCTCGGGTTTCAAAAAGTCTCGCTTGTCTCGCGCCAACGAATTGCTGCATCCCGCCTGGACATTTTTCTATCGCTACGTGCTGCGTGGCGGTTTCCTCGATGGCCCGCTGGGGCTAGAACTGGCGCTTTTGTATTCCGATTACGTGCGGCGCAAAATCGTCTATTTGCGGGAAGCGTACAACAAAGAACGGCAGGCGCAAGCCGCTTCTTAAGTGGCGTTGTCAAGAGTTGCGATAACTCGACTTCTTAGTGTCAAAAAAGATGAGTTATCGCAACTCTAACTAACTAAGCAGTGTCACTGAACGCATGCACGAAACCCTCATGAGAGCGTCTTCTTACAAAGTCTCCACACTTATTCCACAGTTTCACCACATCTAATTCACAACCGGCTCATACAGTGGAGTCATGAGCTGCTGCTGAGTGGCGCAGTCAAAAGTTTAACTACGGGTGAGTGGGCGAGGCGTCAAAACCTCGCCCTCCTGCATTTGCGGAGAGCAGTTTTCTCAGTCGTTGTGCAGCGCTACTTCAATGTCGACGCGCTTGCCGTAGCGACCGGCGACGGCGCGAACGAGCTGGCGCAACGCGGTGATAGTGCGTCCTTCCTTGCCGATCAGGCGTCCGGTGACGGAAGGGTCGCAATTGACCGAGAGGCGCGCGCGGCTCGGATGAGGAGAGTTGCGCGTGATTTGCACGGAGTTGGGATCGCGCGCGAGCACGTTAATGACGTACTCGGCGAGGTCTTCTGCTGCCGTCGAGTCTTTGAAAAACGGACGTGGACCGCGACTTCCGCCGCGATTGCCACCGCCTCCTACGAAGCGGCCGCGGCCTTTCTTATAAGGCTTGCCACCGTCTCGCTTGGCTGGGCCCCGTTGTTGATCCATTTTGTAACAGCTTCTTTATCGAGTTTGAGTTCTTTCGACCGGGGGTTGTAGTAGCCCAATTCTTCAATTGGGGAACCATCCCGGCGGGCGCGGCTGTCAGTAACCACAACACGGTAGTGTGGCGCTTTCTTCGCTCCCACTCGCTTAAGCCTGATCTTTACCACTTTGTTCTAGTTCCTTCTGTCTTGTGGACGAATTTCACGTCCCTAATAACTTGTGCCCGGAAGGGCTGCTGGGTATGAATTTGACCCCAGAAATGACGCTCTGTTCCGCGCTCCATTTTATATATTGGGGCGGTGCGTCTGGATATTCTACCAAACGCCGCCCCTAGTAGCGTTTGCCCTTCTTCTTGAAACTGCCTTTCCCCCCGCGGTTTAGAGGGAAATTAGGTCCGCCGCCCTTGGGAAAGCCGCCGGTAGGGAAATTTGGCGGCATGCCGGTCGGGAAGTTGGGAGGCATCATGCCTCCCCCTTTTTGCAGTTCGGAAAGGTCTGGGAACGCGCCAGGGGTGTTGTTTTTGCCCCCGCCGGGCATGCCGGGGAAGCCGCCGCCGCCCGTGCCCGGCATACCGGGAAAGCCGCCGCCGCCCATCATCCCGCGCATCATGCCCCACATCTGGCGCATCTGTTCAAATTCGTTCAACATTCGCCCGATTTCGTTCTCTTTCAGTCCGGCACCCTTAGCAATGCGGCGCCGACGGCTCATGTCGATAATCTGCGGACGATTGCGTTCGTCCGGAGTCATAGAGTTGATGGCGGTCTCGTAGAGATTCATCATCTTTTCGCCGTGCTCGGATATCTCAGCCTGCTGATCGGAGCTCAATCCGAACATGCCGCCGATACCCATCATCTTCATCAGATCCCCGAAAGAACCCATCTTTTTCATCATGCGCTGTGAGCTGATGAACATCTCAAGCGTGAATTCGCCAGCCATCATTTGTTTGGCGACCTTTTCAGCTTCCTTTTCATCGATGTGCTCTTGCGCCTTTTCGACCAGCGAGATCACATCGCCCATGTCGAGCAGTCGCGATGCCATGCGGTCTGGATGAAACGCTTCCAGCGCGTCCATCTTTTCGCCGGTGCTCATGTATTTGATCGGTCGTCCGGTTGCTTCCCGGACGGAGAGTGCAGCACCGCCGCGGGCGTCGCCGTCGGTCTTTGACAGCAAAACTCCGGTGACTTCCAACTGAGTATTGAAAGTCTCGGCGACTTCCACGGCCAGCTGACCGGTCATGGCGTCTACTACTAAAAGCTTTTCGGACGGTTCGAGCGCGCGATCGAGCAGCAAGAGTTCTGCCATCAAGTCTGTGTCGATCTGCAGGCGTCCGGCTGTGTCCAGAATCACCGGATTGAGTCCGGTCTTCTTAGCCTCTTCAATGCCGCGATGGGCGATATCGAGCACATCCTTCGAATCGTGATCGGCGAAAACCTGCACCTGGATTTGTTTACCGAGCGTCTCCAGTTGTTTAATCGCAGCTGGTCGCTGGACGTCGCAGGCGACCATCAATGGTTTGAAGCCCTCTTTGCGCAGCTTGAGCGCCAGTTTGCCGCAGGCTGTCGTTTTGCCCGAGCCCTGCAAGCCAAGCAACATAATGATTCCCGGAGATCCCTTCAAGTTGAGCGGAGTGTTCTCTCCGCCAAGCAGGTCTACCAGCTCGTCATAAACGATTTTGATGAATTGCTGGTCGGGCGAAACCGACTCCAGGACCTCAGCGCCGAGCGCTTTCTGACGCACGCGGCTGATGAAAAGCTTTACCACCTTTAAGCTTACGTCGGCTTCCAGCAAGGCTTTGCGCACTTCTCTGATCGCTTCGTCGATGTTCTCAGGAGTTAATCGGGCTTCGCCTCTGATGTTTTTGAGCGCGCCCTTGAGCTTGTCCGTTAGTGCGTCAAACATGCGGTATCCCTGCGTATGAAAACTGAGACCGGGTGTCTCTTAACCGTAGCAAAAACCCAGCTATCCAGTGCCTATTCAAGCAAGATCTTTAAGGTCTTGGTTGCTTGTTTATCACTTAGCAGGGATATGCTCGATCAGCTGAATCATATCGCGGACGCTGTCGAGTGGCAGAACCAGAGCTGCCTGCAACAGGTCCTGACGCGCAGTGTGCGATTCTTCAAGAAACTCGCTGATCAGAGCGCTTAAATCGTCGACGCTGATGTTTTTGCCGCAAGCAGCCACGCTCTCCGCGACTCGCCTGCGCAGAGGCTCATCTTTAAGTCCGCCCATTTCGATCAACAGGGCGCGCGATCGCTCCTCGGTCTGGCGATCGTCGGCGATGCGCATCGCTGTCGTGAAGAAATCGAGCAGCCACGGTGGCATGTCGACGCCACCACATTCGATGGCAGTGCACCAGATACAAGCCCAAGTCATGATCTTCAAGGCTTTCTTCTGGTCAAAGGGTTCTTCGAGGATCAGCTCATTGGGATCGCGTGCCGGGACGAAGAATCCCATGTTTTGAATCACCGCCTCCCAAGAGCGTGATTCCAGCTCGCGAGTAAAGAAGAATGCTCGTTTTGCTTCTTCTTCCTTGGAGGCTGGTTTTACCTCATCCGGGATGGAAATTGGTTCCGAAGGCGCCATTAACGTCTCTGCAACAAGTTTCGCCCTAGTATATGCCACACCGTCCTCCCGGGACCAAGATTGGCGCCAGCGCATGATTTTGAGACTTTACAGCCAATTGTGTCCAAAAAAGACGCTATTCGGGTAGAACATATAGGTAGATACTCCCCGCTCAAGAGAGAATGCATCATGGCCGGACAAGGTGGCAACCATCACGAAGGTGGCGCCGAAAACTTCAGCGCTGCGGCAGGTACAGGGTCTGGCGGAAACGAACCGCTGGTGACTATGCAAGATCGCATGGACTCGGCGATGCGAAATCCCGAAGAAGCTGCCAAGTTCATGAACTTCCTGCAGGACAACGGCGCTTTGCCCGAAGTCGCGATCTCTACCCTCCAGGGAACTGACGCGTTCAAGGGTGAAAACGGCGATCTATCTATAGAGAAGCTGCGCAATGCAGCTACTGCCGACACCGATCCGTTCCGCAGAGCTCTGGCGGAAGCCATGGTCAAGCGCCTGGATGCTCTGGGAGGCATGGCTAAATTCGACAAGGATCAGAACGGTTATCTGAGCACCGAAGAGCTGACCGCATGGGCCCAAGCCGACAGCGGCTATCGCAATAAAGAGAAACTGCCAAATAATTGGAGACCGGAGAAATATTAGGTTTCGCTCCGGTTCGAGCATGAGTGTTGAGCCCGCATGATTCGTCGTGCGGGCTATTTGTTTTTGTGCGCTTTCAAATTTGTCTAGTTGGGGATAGCCTCACCAGGAGCGCAGACCTCGCTGGTTTGCTTGGCATTGTCTGCTTGCGCCGATCGCACAGAGTTGTCTGGCAGCGAGGCTATAAAGTCAGCAAACGCTTTTTGAAACTCCGGTCCTCCCACTTCGCTGCAATCGTTATGGTGTGCGCCTTTTAGCATGCAGAGAGTTTTAGGCTCGTTCGCCGCCGCGAAGTTTTTCTCGCCGTGCCAACGCGGTATTACCGGATCTTCGCTGCCGTGAATCACCAGAACCGGCACGTGAATCTCTTTGAGGTTGGCGGCGTTGTCCAGCATCGGATGCGGAAAAAGGATGTTGGGGTAGATCTTCAAAACGCCAAAATGCTCTCTGGCAATTTCCGGCAGGGAAGAAAAACCGGACTGCAAAATCACACCGGCACACGGATGATTGCGGGCGACACGAGTGGAGACGGCGCATCCAAGCGACTCGCCGACCAGTATGATGTTTTTGCCCGTGTATCCCAATCGGTTGACGGCGTAGTTGTACGCCGCCTCACCGTCGTCGCAGATGTTGGGAACTGACGGAGAGCCGGTGCTCTTGCCGTATCCCTGGTAGTCGTAGGCGAGCACCGAGACACCCGACTTGAGCAGAGCGTCGATCATGTGAAAGCGGTGGATGATGCTGCCTCCGTTGCCATGATTGATGATGGCGATTTTATTCGAATCGGGACGGCGGAAAAACCAGCCGTGCAGCTTTGATTTGTGACTGCTTTCGATGGCGATATCCTGGCGCGGAAAGCCGTTCACCGACTCGATATGGTAATACTCGTGGTCGCCCCGAGTGGGGAAAAACATGAGTTTGTTCCAGAGGGGTGTTGCCACCGCTGGCGATATCACAACATAGAGAATTGCCAGTAGCGGCACTGCGATTTTCAGCAACTGCATCGTTTGTTCGTCCATGGTTGATTTGGCGGTGGGGAGACGGCGCCCGGCAATTTTACTTGTGCGAGTTTAGCGGGCTGGTTGGGTGTGGACAGTTAATGAAGTGTCTGCCGAAGGCAAACTGGCTACGAATTCTTGAAGAGCGGCGTTGTAGCGGCAGCCGCCGACTGCGACGAAACTGCGATGAGCAGCGCCCTCGACCCGGAACAACTGTTTGGCGTTGCCGGCAGCCGCGTAGTTGATCAGCGCATGGCTGAACGGAATGATCTCGTCGGCGGTGCCATGCACTATCAGCACGGGCGCATCGATACGAGTCAGATTGGAGGCATTGTTGAAGCGTTCACTGAACATGCAGTCGGGATAGATCTGCAGGATAGGCAAAGTTTCTTTAGCGATTTTGGGCAGCGATGCGAAACCCGCCTGCAGTATCAGTCCGGCGCAAGGACGTCGCATAGCCACCTCGGTTGTGACGCCGCAGCCAAGAGACTCGCCGACCAGAATGATGTCGCGATTACTGAAGCCGAGCTTTTGCGCAGCATAGTCATAGACGGTGAGTCCGTCGGTGCAAATGTTTTCAATCGAAGGCCGGCCTGTGCTTTTTCCATATCCCTGATAGTCGTAGGCCAGTACCGCAACGCCTGCATTTCTGAAAGAAGCGATCATGTCGTTGAGGCGGACGATAGAGCCGGCGTTGCCGTGACTGATGATCGCCAGTTTCGTGCTCGCTCTGTGCGGCGGAACCCCCTGGCCCTTCGCGTTCGCCGATGGAAACAGCCAGGCATTCAGCATTGCATGGTTCGTGGTCGGTATATTCAGTTCCGTGTGCGGGAGATCATCGACAGTAACTAGAAGCGGCGCCGGTTCGTTGAGAGAGCTTGGTTTGAACAAGGCGCCATTCCAGAGCGGTTCCAGCACCAGCGGTGAGGCGCAAACATAAAGCATCAGCGCCGGCGTCATGATCGCCAGTACCGCTTTCAATGTCCGCGACAGGCGCCCAACCAACATCTCGGTTTCCTCCCCATACTTCTCAGCCTATATCACCAGCTGAGGATCCGGCGTTTGCCGGACCACTTAATGAACTGAAATGAGATGCCTAAGGGGCGAGGATTTTTGCCAGGTTGTCTTTGGCTTCGTTGGGATAAATCAACCACCAGCGATCGAAACTGCCCCGCACAAGCGCTTCCACGGTTTGAGAGAGCGTGGAAAGCTCTTTGATATCGCCCTCTTCGGTGCGCACCATAATATTGGTTTGCGGGTGAGTGCTGTCCGGACGGTAGTAATCGTAAGGACGAATGCCCTGTTTCTCGACAGAGACATAGTAATCGGGATCGAGTCCCGTTTGTGCAACGAGATCGCGCGCACGCTTTTCGATTTCTTCCACTTGCTTCGGGTTATGGGCGGGCAGCCGCAATGCCCCGAAGAGACGGCGATTGAGAAACCGCGACGAGAGATCGCTCAATATAGAATCTTTGTCCTTCGCCCACTGTTTGATGTGATAAGTCATTTGCACATCATCGAGCTCCAGATAGTCCTGAACTGTCAGGTCTTCTCCGCCCAACCATTTCTTAGTCTGCGGATCCATGAAAGAGATCTCGTCGCCGAGCATGCCGGCGCGTTTGATTACCTTGCCGAGGAGCGCGCGGGCAGCCAGATTCTTGCGATGGTAATAGACTTGCGAATACATGGAGTAACGAGCGAAGAGATAGTCTTCGACCGCCATCTGACCTTTCTCGCCGGAGACGACAATGCGGTCTTCCTCTTCATCGACCTCCAGAGAAGCGAGTATGCGCTGCAGCGCGAAGAGTCCATAAGCGGTGCCGGTCATATAGCTGTCGCGCAGCAGGTAATCGAAGCGGTCGCAGTCGAGCTGGCTGGATACGAGGTCCGCGACGAATTTCGGTCTATATGTATGTTTGAGGATAGAGGTAATCTGCTCGGGCAACGCTTCGTCGTAGGAACGCAGAACCTGGTTTACCTGTGTGTTGCCGGTGATGATTTTGCAGGACCACTCTTCGTGATCGTAGTGGAGAATTTTTTCGGTGACGTGGCTGTACGGTCCATGTCCCAGGTCGTGCAACAGTGCGGTCGCCATGATCAGCTGACGGCGCTCGGCGGCCGCGGGGCATTTCTCAGAAAGCAGATCGATGGCTTTCGATGTCACATGCATGACGCCGACACAGTGCGTGAATCGAGAACTCTCAGCGCCCTGGTATGTGAAGTAGGTGACGCCTAACTGATGTACGCGCCGCAGGCGCTGAAACTCAGGTGTATCGATCAGATCTATGACCAGCCCTTCGCCAGGCTTGCTGCGATCAAGCGCGATGTCGTGATGAATCGGATCGAGGTAGGTGCGCTTTGATTGAGTGGCTCGCATGACGGCGGTTGGCATAACGGTTAACCGGAAGAAGTGGACGGTTCGCTCTTGTCCCGCAGTGCACCGAATATGGGCAGCAGCAGAGACGCCAGTGCGCAAAGAATCGTGGCACCAAATACGATGCGCGAAGTTTCATGCAGGTGGGTGAACATCTGGTGGGCGGCGGCGTCAGTTTTCAGGCTGGGAAGCAGGGCTTCCATGGGCGGCACGAAGCCCAGCGAAAAAATCATCGCACCGATCACGCAGAGCAGGCTGGTGGCGTACTGCGCGATCGTCAGCTTGCTCCAGTCGCGTCGTTTCGCGTAATCGAGACCTTCGCCGAGCAGCAAGAGTACGGCTGCACCGAGCATCACTTTGCTGAAGTGAATGAAAATCGGTGCGTTGTTGAAGGCGGCCTCGGCTGTGGTCATGCCGTTAGCGACGCCGGTCTTGACCAGAACAATGGCAGCGAAGACAATGGCTGCAGAGCCTCCGAAAAGGATGGCCAGTGCAATCGTGCGCAAAATCCGGCCCAGTAGCAGCATTACTTAGGTGACTCAGCCGACTTCTCGCTGCCTGCCGCCTCCACCTTCTTCGCTGATGCAGGGACGATTTTCAATGTGCCGAGCGAGAATTGCTGACCGACCGTGTGCGGTTCATTGCGTCCATCTACAAATTGAATGGCGCGCTTGGTGGACGGATCGATGAGCGACAGCCAGACGGTGTATTCGCCGGGCGCCAGATTGCTGACGGCCAGCTCGGTGTCCCATTCAACGGGCTTGCCGGCTGCCCACATTTGCGTCGGCATCTCGGGAGTATGCAGGGTCTGCACCAGCGGTTTGCCGGTCGTGTCGCGCAGCTCCAGTTGCACCTTGAAGCTGGCCGCTACGTCCTTGTCGAACGCGCGTTCCGGGCGCATGGGAGACGCGGCGCCTACATTAATGAAGGAAAACTGCGCCGGCAGCTTGTCACCAGCAGGCAGCTCAGTTGGGATCACCACCTTCTGGGCGATCACCTGGTGACCCATGTGCGACGCCAGTTGATCGAGAGCCTGCTGCATCGTTGCATCTTGGGATAGAAGCAATTCGGGGGGCATTTCGACGTAAGAGATGCCGTCTTCCAGCGCCGTCTTGGCGATCTTGGTGAGGTCTTCGGCGGTGTTGTCGCTGGTCAATCCGAGACCGGTCGTGGTGTCATTGTGGAACTTGAGCAGCAGGCGCCAGTCGTCGAAGCTGTGCTTGCCGTCATGAATTCCCTGGCGGGTGAGGAAAATCCGGTTGCCGTAGCGATAGACCAGGTAATCGCCAATCTCGTCGAGCAAGTCCTCGCCCTGGCGCCCCGGCAAAGGACCGTTCAACGTCAAATTGAGACGACCGGTGGTGAAGCCCTGGGGAAACAAGTCGGCAACGTACTTCCAGTGTTCGACCATTTTGCGTCCGGTCAGACCGTTTTCTTTTTCGAGGCGGGTACGCAGGGCCCCGCGATCGGCTTTTTGAGCCACGTCTGTTTCCTGGAGCGGCCAGTTAGGCAACACTGATTGCAAACCGAGGAAGCCACCACCGGTAATGCCGACGCTGTGGATGGCGGGGTTTTTGTCGTAGCGTTTGCCCATGTCTTTGACGAAGTTGGACCACTTAGCCAGATAGGTCGAATCCCAGAAAATTGGCATCGTGTGCCATTTGCCATCGCGTCCTACGTAGTCGGTGTACTTCACTTCGTCTTCAAACACCCAGGCGGGCGTGTCCGAAGGAGCGAGCGGCATCTTTGTTATCGCTACTACTTTTTCTTTGCTCGCACTGGTGGCTTCGGCTGGCTTGGCATCGGCTGCTGCGTCTGTCGATGTGGCGGTGTCGGTCGCCGCAGCTGCGGCCGATGTGTCGGTGGCGGCCGGTGTTGTCGTCGCCGGAGGCAAAGCTTCAACCGGCTTGCCTTCGGTCCAGTCCAAGCCGGCGGTGGACACGCGAACAATTACAGATTTGTTGTTTTTGGCGGCCAGATCGACGATGGCATCGAGCGGCTTCCAGTTGTAGTCATCTTCGGTGGGGTTCAAAACAGCCCAGGGAAACATGACCGAAACGCCGTTGATGCGCGGATTGGCCAGCAACTCGGCGATGTACGCCTGATCGTTTACTTTTTCGCTCGGGACGACGGCGAAGAATCCGGACTCTTTGTTCAACACGGCTTTGGTGACCGGCATCTTGCCGGCCTTGAAGGCTTTCTTTTTAATCGCCCGGTCTTGCGACTGGTTGAGATAGCCCTTCTTCTTCGGCAGTGGGTTCAAATATTTGATCATGTCCGTGGCAGCGCCGTACGCACTGGTCGTGGACACGAAAACAAAGTTGCTAAGCAACAACACACCAACCAGTGTCGTGCGTCCGGAAGTAATTGACATCGGTTCTCTCCTGTAGGGGCGTGATGCGCCCGCGCATGTCATGTTATCGCACGAAACCGGTTTCTATTTTGCATATCGAACCTAAATATTAGGACAGCACAAAATGCCGGACGCAGATGCTAGGATTTGGCGCAGCTGGCTGGGCATCCGAGGTGCTGTGTGAGTCTTACGTTCTTGGGGCATTGCGCCTTTAAGTTCGAGCTGGCAGAGTTATCTATTTACATCGATCCGTACATACAAGAGCCGATTGATTCGCGGCGCCTGTCTAGAGGTGATGTGGTTCTGCTCACCCATGGTCATTTCGATCACGGCGTTCTTGCTTCGGCACGCCTTTGGGAATCTTGGAAATGCAAGTTTGTGGCGCCGCGCAATCTGGTCGACTGGATGCACCGCAAGTACCGCAAGGTGATTCCGCCTGAGTACATTTTGCCGCTTGATCACGGAGAGTCGCTGCAAATAGGCGATCTGAAGATCACGGCGGTGCCCGCCTCGCATCCCACGACCCGGCTCGGCAAAACTATGATCGCGCTCTTCGCCCGCAGCTCTGCGCCCGGAGCCCCCGTAAACGGCTATCACTTCGGGGGGTATTACCATTCGGGCGATACGATTTATACGCCGGCGATCGCGTCTGCACTGAAAGACGTCGAGATTCACACGGCTTGCCTGCCAATCGGCGGGAAATACAAAGTAGCGACGCCGCAGGAAGCGTTGCGTATTGCGGAAGAGATTCACGCTCAGCGGGTCGTGCCCATGCACTTCCAGCCGCTTGTCGAGCAGGTTCCTCAGAAGTACCAGCCCTCCCACCTGACCAAGCTGGCGCGGTCGACAAACAGTCCGGTGACTGTTTGTCCGCTGGCAATTGGTGAGGTTCTCGAGGATTCTATCCAGCGCCTCTAAAGGCACCAAATACAGTGGCGAAAGCCATGGGGTTGCCATGACCTAGGTCATGATGTCAGTTGCTTGCAAGCGGGCTGGTTGGCAAGTTTTGAGACCTGCAGTGCGATTGCAGCATTCCGAGTAAAAAATAAAGAGATTCTATGGATTTGTGATATTGCCCAGCCAGGTTGGCATGATGAATCTACACCTCGGTATCCGTAAACAAGCACTACAAACTCACCTCCAGAACGGAAGCAATTAGATGCTCGACACTGTGGGTGCGCGTATAATTCCGAACGTGGCCACAAAGCCTCTAATGTAATGGAGTTTCAAAGATGGGGAAGGCAGTAGGCATTGATCTTGGCACCACTAACTCAGTGGTCGCTGTCATGGAAGGCGGCAAGCCAACGGTCATATCAAACGCAGAAGGCGGCAGGACCACGCCGTCGGTCGTCGCGTTTACCAAATCCGGCGAGAGGCTTGTGGGCCAGTTAGCCCGTCGTCAAGCTGTTTTGAACCCCGAAAATACCGTCTATTCAATCAAGCGGTTTATCGGTCGCCGTTTCAACGAAGTGGAGTCGGAGCGCAAAATCGTCTCCTACAAAGTTAAAGAAGGTCCGGACGGCGGTTGCAAGGTTGCTATTCAGGGCAAGGACTACAGCCCTGAAGAAATCTCAGCCATGATTCTGCGCAAACTCAAAGAAGATGCAGAGAAGTATCTGGGCGAAAAAGTCACCAGTGCTGTGATCACGGTTCCCGCTTATTTCAACGACTCGCAAAGACAGTCGACCAAGAACGCCGGCACGATCGCCGGTCTGGAAGTTCTTCGTATCATCAACGAGCCTACAGCTGCGGCACTTGCCTACGGTCTGGAAAGCAAAGCGAACGAAACCATTCTGGTTTTCGACCTGGGTGGTGGCACATTCGACGTGTCGATTCTGGAAGTGGGCGACGGAGTATTCGAAGTCAAATCGACCTCCGGCGACACGCACCTGGGCGGTGACGACTTCGACCACGCGCTGGTCAACTGGATCGCTGATGAGTTCAACAAGCTCGAAGGCATCGATCTGCGTAAAGATCGTCAAGCTCTGCAGCGTCTGACTGAAGCTGCTGAAAAAGCCAAAATCGAACTTTCATCGGTGACTGAAACCAACATCTCGTTGCCGTTCATCACTGCCGATGCTTCCGGACCGAAGCACTTGGAGATGAAACTGACTCGTGCTCGCTTCGATGAACTGACCCATGCGCTCGTCGAACGCTGCCGCGCTCCTATGGAGCAGTCGCTGCGCGATGCCAAACTCACCTACAACGATCTCAACGAAGTAGTGCTGGTCGGTGGTTCGACCCGTATGCCTTCCGTACAAGCGCTTGTGAAGAGCCTCACCGGCGGCAAAGAGCCTAACCAGACCGTCAACCCTGATGAGGTGGTTGCGGTCGGCGCGGCCATTCAAGCCGGCGTGTTGGGCGGCGAAGTCAAAGGCGTGGTGCTGCTCGACGTCACCCCACTCTCCCTCGGTATTGAAACCATGGGCGGTGTGATGACGAAACTGGTAGAGCGCAACACCACCATTCCGACTCGCAAATCCGAAGTGTTCTCGACCGCTGAAGACAATCAGACCGCTGTGGACATTTATGTGTTCCAGGGCGAACGTCCGATGGCGCGCGACAACAAATTGCTCGGTAACTTCAGACTGGATGGTATTCCGCCGGCACCGCGTGGTGTCCCGAAAGTGGAAGTCACCTTCGACATCGATGCCAACGGCATTCTGAACGTCACAGCCCGTGACCAGACAACCGGCAAAGAACAGAAGATCACCATTACTGCCTCGACCAACCTCAACAAGGATGACATCGAGCGCATGGTCAAAGAAGCGGAATCGCATGCCGCAGAAGACCGTCGCAGAAAAGAAGAAGCCGATCTGCGCAACGAAGCCGACAGCCTCTGCTACGCAGTGGAGCGGCAGGTTCGCGAACTCGGCGACCGGGCATCGGAAGCCAGCAAATCGCGCGCCGAGATGTTGGTTGCCGACCTGCGCCAGAAGCTCAAAGAAGAAGCCGACGGCGACATGGTGAAGAACCTCATGAACGACCTGCGCGGCGTGCTCGTGCTATTGCAACAAGACGCAGTGGCGATGGGCATGGCGCCGGCCGGTGAAGGTGAAGAAGGTCAGCCTGTGGGCGCTGGTGCAACATCCGGCGGTTACGGCGGCGAAGCCGGCTACAGCGCCGGTGGCGGCGGCGGCGACGACGTAGTCGATGCCGAATTCCGCGCCTCCGACGAGTAGACCAAAGACCAACAAAGTAGCAGCAAAGTCGCAGGCAGGGTTCGCCCTGCCTGCGACTTTTTGCCGGGCAGGCGACGCCTTTCAGGCTGGGTGTTGTATTCTTGAAATAAGAACCTGGTGTAAGTGATGAAATACCAGCACAGCGCCTGTTTGGCCCTTCTCTCCGGTTTGTTTGTGGCTTCTGCGCTCAAATGTGCGGCGGCTCCAGCCGCGCCGCGCACGGCGGTGTCGGAAGAGGTGGTCGGCAAGGATGTGGAAGTGCTGGAGCGTCGTTTCTTTCCAAAGACCTACTGGAACGACCCGCTGGAAAAACGACTTGAGCGGCTGGAGCTGATGATCTACGGCTCCACTCAATCAGGTTCGATTGGCGAGCGATTGGATCGCATCAAAAAGGATGTTGTGCAACGCTCCAAGACTACTCCCAATTCAGGCGCGGTGACGCGACCCGCGCCGGCTCCCGGCAAGGTGCAAGGTGATTCGGCCGCCGGCGGACAATATCCGGTGTTGAACACTCTGGAGTGGCGGGCGCTCAAGAAAACCTTTCCGACTGAGAGTCTCGACCAGAGGCTGGCGCGCCTGGAGTCGCATCTGTTCGGACAACCCAGTTCGACCATGCCTTACATCGATCGCATCGATCGCTTGAAGCGCGTCATGGGACTGGGCATGACCAGCGATTTGCCGCCCGGCGGTACGCTTCTGGGACCTTTGCCGCGAGCGCGTTCGCGCGTGCCGTTCAACGGCAGCGGTATGCCCCTTTCGCCATTTTTTCCTGATGGTTCCGGTGATGATTTTCCCGGGCTCGACTCAGACAGCAGCAAATCGCTTGCTGAGATCATGAAGCGCATGCGGCAGCACATGAGCGAAATGCAGCGTATGGCTCCCGGTGCGGCGATCCGAAACTGGCGATATGACCCGCAAACCGGCACCTGGATCGAGCAAGGCACCGGGCGACGATTCCGTGGTGATGGGCGGGGATTGCGCATGGAAGAAGAGCAGTCGCCGCAAGTTCCGCCTTATCTCGATCCCAACTCAATCTGAGCGGCCTTCCGCGGGTGGCACCACAGGCGGTATCGGAAGTAAGGCCGGTCAGTTGACGCCGGAGGCAGACCCGGCGGTCAGTTGATTAAACAGAATGCGGCAGACGTCCGGTAGGCGCGTTGGTTTGCCGGTTGCGAGGTCGATGAAGACGGCTGTGAACTCCGCTTCGGTAGTCAGCTTATCTTCAACATAAATGACACCGCGAATCGTCATGCTGGTGTTGCCCATGCGTTCGATCCACATTTCGCCGTGCGGCTCCTGGAACAGTTTGATCGGTCGTCGGTATTCGATTCTGGTTTGTGAAATCACCGGGCACTTGCCGTTGGCGAGAAACTTGCGCAGCGAAAAATACTTCTCGAAAAGCTTCAGGCGCATGTCTTCGAACCAGCGCAAATAGCTGATGTTGCTTACATGACTGGCGAAATCGATGTCATAGGTGGCGATTCTAATCTCGTGCGTGATCAGCATCGGGCGCTGCGCATCGGGCGCGTTTGTTTCGCGCGAGCCGCTTGTCATTTGTTTCCTCGCGACCGGAACTCAGCGGCTATTCTCGCACGTTTGGGTCATTCTTGTTCTTGCACGGCAACGTTTATGATACGGTCTTGCGTCGTTAACCGTTGCACGACATCCATTCCCTTGATCACCCCGCCGAAGACGGCATACTTGTTGTCCAGCCTGTCTTGCGGGGATAGCGTGATGTAAAACTGGCTGCTGGCAGAGTGCGGATCGTTGCCGGTGCGAGCCATCGCCACCACCCCTGGTGCGTTGTGGCGGAGTCGCGGATTAAGTTCCAGTCCCAGGCGGCGCTCTTGCCCGCTGTGGGGATCTGTATAGCCGCCAGTGCCATTGCCGTTCGGGCAACCGGTTTGCACAACGAAACCAGGCTCGACTCTGTGGAACAGTAAGCTGTTATAGAAACCGGTGGAGGCGATGTCTATGAAGTTTGCCACCGTCTTTGGTGCGTGCTGACGAAACAAGCGGATGATGATAGTGCCCTTGGTGGTTTCGATTACTGCCAGCGGATCTTGTTTGACCTGCCCCGGTGTGACGGCGGCTAGGGGAGCGCTGTTAAAGGCTGGGGGTGCCTGGGGCGGCGGTGCGTCATCAGGATAGTAATGTTGTTTAAACCCTTTTTTCTTTGGACAGGTCGGACAGTCATCGTTGGTATTTGGACCGAACGAACCAGCTTGCTGCCCCTGCATGCCGCCGGGCTGACCGCCCTGCATGAGCGCGGCGGAACCCTGGGGCGGCTGTCCAGGCGCTGTCGGTGCCTGTCCCGGCGCTGTCCAGTTAACGCGCGACGGACGCCCGCCGGTCAATTCTTGCGGCATCGTGTTCATCTGCCCGTTTTGCTGCATCAGTCCGTTGCCTGACGGGTTTGTCTGTCCGGCTGGTGTCTGCGTGGTGGCGGGAGGCGGCGTGCTGCTGTTTGGCGAAAGGATAACTTCCGGCGGAATGGTATCAGTGTCCGCCTGAGCCAGAGCGGGCACAGCCATCAAGCCCGGAACACCGATGCCGATGGAGAGTATCAAACTTGCGAGTAATAACTGACGGATCATGCTAACTCGTCGCGATGCAGCAATATGTATTCTAACCGCGATCAGCAAAGACGATCTATTTTGCTCTCAGGGGCGGGATTAAGTCGCGAAGTCCGCATACACTGCCACATCTTTGTGCAACTGCAAAAACGACGCCGGCACATCCGGTGTCACCGGACCCTTCAATGCGCGTTCGAGAATCTCGCGTTTGCGCTCGCCGCTTGCCATGAGAATGATCTTCTTGCTGCTCAAGATGGTGCGCAGCCCCATGGTGACTGCATGTTGTGGGATGTTGCCGGGATCCGAAAAGTATTTTTTGTTGGCCTGGATGGTGGCGTCGGTAAGCCACACGCAATGCGTCCAGCTGTCGAGCGGTGTGCCGGGTTCATTAAAGGCGATATGACCGTTGGTGCCGATGCCGAGCAGCGTCAGGTCCAGACCGCCCCAGTGCTCGATCAATCCATCGTAGTCATCGTGGAAAAGGGGGCTGAAGCGATGCGTGTCCTGAATGTCGGTGTTTTTGTACAGGTGTTCGTACAGGTAGCGCCGGAACGAGTCTTTTTCTGGACCCTCGATGTACTCATCGAGACCGAAACAGGCAGACCGGCTGAAGTCGATCTCTTCCGCCCGCGACCACTCGGACAAGATTTTGTACGTCCCGGTGGGCGTAGCTCCAGTCGGCAACCCGAGCCGCATTTCAGGATTTTTCTGGAGTGCTTCGCGAACGGCCGTTGCCACTTTGCTGCTCAAGCTTTTGTATGGCTCGGACGCGCTCTGCTCTGACGTTTGCATGGCAACATTAAATCACAAATGAGACGGCTCAACTGTGGCAAAATGCATCATAGGAGTACTTGAAACTGCCGGGTGAGTAGATGGACAGATGCATTCGCGCACTGATGCTGACGGTTTTACTGGTCGTCTGTATCTGCGCGAGCGGCTTGTCTGACGTCAGCGCGCAAACCAAGAGGGTTTTGCCCAAAGCCACTTTCCAGAAATTCACACGCCCCAATGGTGAAGAGCTGCCGGTGTCGAACGGCATGCACCTCAGTCCGGGACTGACTCGCCGAAAAGGGGCGCCAGTGGAGGTCTATCCCCCCGGCGAACCTTCCTTGAAAGGGGCTCTGGTCCGCTGGGATTCCACCAGGATGCCGTTGCGCATCTGGATAAGCAACGGTCAGAAGCTGCCGGAGGTCCCATATGCAGCTTTGCAGGACACGCGCGTCGGGCAGGTTAAAGGGCTGATGAAAGATCCGGCTCAGATGGCTGCTTTGCCGACCGCGCCCGGTTGGTCGCCGACCGCTAATGAAATGGTCGCCAACGGGTTCGAAGAGTGGCGCGAGTTTGAAAACGAAGGACTGTTCAGCTTTTGCTTCGTGGACGATCCGAAAGACGCGCAGATTTTGGTCTTCTTCACTGATCGCTTTGCCGGCTCCGAGGGACCGGGCGGTACCAGTACACATGGAATGACCATCGCAAAAATGCTGCCCACCGCCGAAATTCAGGCTTGGGAAGCGGCGAATGGGCGTCCGCACCCGCAATGGCCGATTGTGATGGAACTGGTCATGGGCGAAGATCTGGCCAAGCTGCAAGCGGAAGCCGCGCACGAGTTCGGGCATGCCCTCGGCATCAAAGCGCATAGCCCGTATCGCGAAGACTTGATGTATGAAAATCGCATCGTCGAAGGGCTCTCACCCAACGACAAAGCGACCATCCGCTGGCTCTATCGCCAGAAAACACCGTACATGTACTGAGGCGGCTGAGGCCGTCGGAAGACTGCCGCGGATTATAAGCGCGATGGTGCACCGGCAGGGCACCCTGCGTGCGGTGCCCGTTTTCGCAGCAGGTTTGCGGAAACCTTGTATAACTTATGGCGAATTCCAGAAGAAGCGCAACCACAGGGCTTGGGACACAACAACGCCGATGCTAGGATGATGGCAGTGGTATCAAATGTGGTTACATCATGTGCTATAGAAAATCCAGCGCCCGCGCCAATGTGGAAGAGTGTTCGCTCTGTGGAGTGAATGACTTCGTCATGCACGATGACGGTGACCATATCTTCTGCGATCGGTGCTACAACGTGCGCCTGAGAGAGCAAAGAGCGGATGAAGACTTGGTTTTGCCGCCGCCGGGTTATGACATAGAAGAGGTAGGCAGGCAATAATATGGCTTATGTCTCGCAAGAATCGATTTGCAAGTCGCTTTTGACTGACGCAAATAAGGCCAAGAAAAAGGGAAACTTCAGCGAAGCGGAGACGCTTTATTTGGAAGCTCTGGAGCGACTGGAAAACGCGGCTGGTCCTGTGCATCCTCGGCTGGCCGCGGTGCTGCTGCGGTTAGGAGATTTCTACAGTGCGCAGATCAGACTCGATGACGCGGAGCGCATCTACCGTCGCGCTCTTTCTATATACGAGCACGCCTTCGGCAAAGACAATCTCGACGTGGCTATAGCTCTGCAATATCTTTCCGAAGTTCTTGATGCTCAGGGGCGCAGTGCCGAGTCGGCAGAGATTCGGCGGCGCAGCAAGACGATTCTCTGCTCGCGATTGAGCTGTTTTGCTGGAAGAAAATCCAGTTAGTCGACTTGAAATCAATCTGCGATGCACCACCACAGGTGGCATCGCTATGCAGACGATCCGGCTAAACGTCCGGGGAATGGATATAGAACTGCCGTACTAAGCGAACTAAGCTGCCTGATCGAGATCGCCGAGTCCGACGACGCGGGCGTGTGTAGCCATATGGCGTTCGTAAAGAGCTTGGGCGTACGCCTTCAAGCCGCGGAATTCGTAGGGATATTCCAGCTTGAACTCGCGCTCCCAGAGAGAAACTGCATGCAGATATAGAAACTCGGCCTGAGCGCTATGCCCCTGAGCGTGATATTCATCGCCCATCTGGAAGATAGTGAGCGGCAGCTCAGCAAGCGGCACCTCGGCATACTTCTTCTGAACTGTGGCTACCAGCTCGCTGATTTTACGAGCTTCTTCGTCCAGAATGTCGTACGAGAAGGCTTTCGTCTGCTCTGACTGTGTACTGTCGCTGTCCATTTGAACCTGCCATTTCCAGAGAAGGAGGATCTGCACCCTTCAATCATGCCCTGAAATGTGACGGAAGCCCAGCCCAAAGGAGCCCAAATAAATCGATTTACCACACTTTTTAAGAGCAGTTAACACTCAGCTTACAAAGCCCGACAGATAAAGTGGGCTGGGTTTTTCGGCTGCTTATAAAGCGCGTTGCCCGGCCTGCATAGTCAGGTGGACCTCGTTGTCGCCTCCGCCTGCCGGAGGCAGCAGGTTGGGCAGCACCAGGTCGGCAGTTGGGTCGACCTTATCGAGCGGAACCTTGATGGAACCAGCCATCTGGCTGTGCGGACCGACTGCGGTACCGGAGAATACGACCTTGACGGTGGCTTCGCGGTTGTCGCGATAACGGATCACTGCCCGCATCTCTTGCGGCACAGTCAGCGCCACTTCGCCATTGTTCTTCAACACCACGGCCAGGCGCACTCCCGTAAATCCGGTTTCGATGCCGGTCAGCTCAAAACGCACCTGCGACGGTGATACCGCTGTGCCCCCGGTCATTGCTGGGGACGCTGACTCAATTGCAGCCGTCGGCGGCTGGTTGCGAAAATCCGGCGCTACCGGTGGTGCCGCCGCGATACCGACGCTGGGGGTAGCGGGTGCCATCATATTTGGTGAGGGAGCGATTGACATTGCCGGCGGTGCGGACAGTTCAGGCAGCGCATTGTTAGAGGCAAAAGGCGTGTCCGGCGAGGCGAACGCGGAAGCCGCCGGCAAGGACGATGGAGCCATGGCGATTGACGCAGGAGTCACGGATGGTTGAGACGGCGCCGGCACCACTGCTGGTGCGGCAAGGGGGACGGCCGTCGCCGCGATGGCGTCCGCTGTCGCTGCAGTGGCGGTCGGCAATGGCGGCGGTGCTGCTGCGGTCAACGAGTCTACTGCCGGCACTGTCTTCTTTGGCAGGTTGCCTTTCAATTTGGTCAGCTGGTCTTTGAGAGTCTTGTTTTGCTCCTCCAGTGCCATCAGCCGCTGGTAAGCCGACTTGATCTTCGGCATGGTGGAGAGCACATCCGGGGCTGCCGCCGGGGCCGCTGCCGCGGACTGAGCTGTTACTGCTGCCGCGGCCGGGGCGGCTGCCGGCGCTACCGCTGCCGCGGTTGAGGCACCACTGACGCCACCGCCTTTTAGAAATTCCGTAATGCTGTTGGTCAGACCGACGAGCGATTGGGCCGTGTTGGCCGCTCCGCTTAGAGGAGCTATCGCGCCGGTCGCGCCCGTCGCATCCGCTGCGACTGCCGCCGGAGCTGCTGCCGCCGCCGGAGCTGCTGCTGCCGCCGGAGCTGCTGCCGCCGCCGGAGCTGCTGCTGCCGAGGCGCCTGCCAAAAGCTGGTCCAATCCGCTGATCCCGCTGCTGCCACCGGAGCTGCTGCCGGATTTCAGCACGGCATGCGCCGCATCTTCAATCTTTTGCATTCGGTCTTTTTCGGCCAGCATGTGGTCGCGCATCTGCAAGGCGAAGCCGGAGAGGGCGGCCACGTGGGCGTCGGTGGAGACCGGTGCGGCACCCACGGTGGAGGCCGCGGTGGCCAGCGTCGGTATGGCCAGGCTGCCGGCGACTCCGTTCACTGCCAATGGTGCCACGGCATCGACTGCCAGTTCTTTCAGCCGTTGTGCGGCTTGTGTGTTGCTCGGTTGAATGCGCATGACGTGCATATAGGCTTCGCGCGCCTGGGGGACCTGCCCGAGTTTCTCCAGGAGCTGTCCCTGATAAAGCCGGATTTGCGCATCAGCCGGATTCCAGCCCACTGCTTCGTAAACTTTGCGGTAAGCGTCGCGTAAGTCGCCGTGAGCCTCCAGCGTCTTTGCCGCTTGCACTGCGTTGTCTGCCTGCTGCCTGGACAGGGCCAGCTTGAACGACTGGCGAGCGGCCGGCAAGTTGGGGTTGTTCGGGTCCATGCGGACCACTTCTTTGTATTCGGCTTGGGCAGAGGTCAAATCACCGGCCAGCTGATAGGCACGAGCAAGACCCAGGTGAGAGTTAGCGGTGGGAAGCTTGGCCAACTGACGTTGCCAGAGCTCCACCAGCGTTTTGCCGGCTAGCTTGTCCTTCGGGTCCAGTCCGAGCGCTTTGCTGAGGTTGGCACTGGCCGCTACCAGATCGCCATCGTTATATTGGGCGATGCCCAGCTGCCTGTGAGCGGCCGAACTGGACGAATCAATCTGGAGGGCTTCTCGATACTCTTGCTTGGCAGTCGCCTTCTGGTTAGAGCGGGCAGCAATGTTGCCGAGTCCAACGTGGGCCTCGGCACTCGGTTTGATCTTCAAGGATGTACGGTATTCAACTGCCGCTTCGTCGTAGCGTCCCTGTTCGTAGAGCGAGGAAGCCAGCTTGAGGCGCTGTCCTGCATCGTTGAAGTTGACGCCCAGCTTGGTCAGCGATTCATCTAGAAGTTGGGAGGCGGCCAGATTGCCCGGGTCGGCGGAAAGTGCCTGACGAGCAGCCCTGGATGCGGCGTCGAAGTCGCCGGAGGCAATCGCTTCTTTGGCCTTTTCGACGGAGCCGGCAGCAAATTCAGCCAGCATCTTGCGGTCAGCCGGAGTGATTGCGGAGGCACTGAACAGGAGTTTCCTCGCCTCTTCAATACGCCCGTCTTGCATCAGTTGCTGAGCACGGGCTTTCAGTTGGGAGGCGCTGGCATTGATCGACTCGCGGTGCTTGTCGGTGAATTCCTTGGCTTTGGACGCGGACTGCCCCAGCGTCGGTGACAATGAAGAGGCAGCGGTGCCGGGGTTGCCCGACGGCAGCACGGTCGCCTTCAGTGCGGACGGCAGATTTGTCGGGACGGCAGGCGCAGCCGATTGCGGCGGCACATAGCCGGAGCCGTTCACCTGGACATAACGCACGTTGCGCGGCGCCGGGTTGGAGACTTGCGGCGGACGTGTGTAAGTGACCGTGGCAGGTCTTGTGGTGGTTGCCGGCGTTCCCGGTTGACCCATCAATGAGTAGTCGATGCGTCGTTCGATCAAGGAAGCCGGAACATAGACGCGTTTGGCATTGCTGAAATCAGCAGCCGCAGCCGCGCTCGTAAAAGCCTGGCTCCCCAGCTGTACTGACAAAGCCAGGAGAACCGTTGATGTGATCCCCGCTCTGGGGATTTGGACACACACGGAACGTTTCAATTTCTCAACCCGAGCTATCTTTATCGCTGCCATTGTAAGGCCCATTGCCTCGTTAGACGATATATCAAGTAGCTGGGCTTGCCAAGGGTATGTTTCGTGTTTACACCATGAATAAGAGGTTTTCTCAAATAAATCTAAAAAAGAATTGGTGCTAACTAAGACTTACATACACTTGATAAGTCGGCGGACTTGTCTTATCGTGAGGCATTGAGCCGGCTCAGAAAACAAAATCGTTTGTAGATCGAGTACGCGATTATTAGTCGGCACTAAAGCGGGTGAAGCTTATGAGTCAAAGTCGTCAGACTGTTGTTACTTCGTCGGAACAAGATGCGCAATGCAAAGCGAGAGCTGATCATCTTGTGCGGCAAGCCAGGCTGGCGGCGGCGATCTTCACGCAGTACTCGCAAGAAGATGTAGATCGGATCGTCAAAGCCATGGCGCTGGCAGCCATGAAAAATGCGCAGAAGCTTGGCTTTGCTGCCCATGAAGAAACCCGCATGGGCGTGCCTGAAGACAAACTCCTCAAGAACATGGTGGCATCGGAGTTTCTCTACAGTCAGATTTATGACAAGAAAAGCGTCGGTGTGATTCGCGAATTCCCCGAAGACAATATGGTCGAAGTGGCTGAGCCGATCGGCGTGATCCTGGCTCTGGCTCCCGTGACTAACCCGACTTCCACGGTCATATTCAAGAGTCTGTGCGCTGCCAAAACTCGCAATAGCATCATATTTAGTGCCCACCTGATGGCCGCCAACAGCAGCAATCTGGCAGCGAAGATTGTCTACGAAGCGGCACTGGAAGCCGGTGCGCCCAAAGGCTTCATCACCTGGGTGGAGAAGTCTCCGCGCTTGCGTCGCGAGACCGAGTTGATGATGTCGCACCCGGAAGTCGATTTGATTTTTGCTACCGGCGGCACCGGCATGGTGCGCGCGGCGCACTCATCCGGCAAACCTGCGATCGGCGTCGGTGCCGGCAATACGCCCGTCTATATTCATAAGAGCGCCAACATCCGCGCTGCAGTCATGGATGTGATCATCTCCAAGACTTTCGACAACGGCACCGAATGTCCTTCCGAACAAACAATCGTAATCGACAAAGAAATAGCGTCCGATGTGCTCAACGAGTTTCAGCGCATGCGCTGCCACGTTTGCACGCCGGAAGAAACGGCGAGAGTAGCGGAAACTATTATTGATCCGCGCACCAAAGGCATGAACTATAAATTTGTCGGGCAGCCGGCTAAGTTCATTGCCGATGCCGCCGGCGTGACCGTGCATCCCGAAACCAAGATTTTGCTCTGCCCGATGGAAGGCGACATTCGCAATCATCCTCTTTCGGTGGAGAAACTGATGCCGGTGCTCAGCGTCGTTCTTGTTGATACTGTGGATGATGGCATCAACCGCGCCCTCGACATCAACTATGCCGGCGGCACCGGACACACATCCGGTATATTCGCCAACGACGATGAAGTAATTATCAAGTTTGCTGAGGCGATCAACGCCGGGCGCGTGATCGTCAACTCCCCGACCTCGATTGGCGGGCTGGGCGGTGTTTATAACAATCTCAACACCACCTTGAGTTTCGGCTGCGGCACCGGCGGCGGTAACATCACAACCGACAACGTTGGCTACAAAAATCTGCTCAACTACAAACGCGTCCCCAAACGCAAAAACTTCTCGCTCAGTTTCCAGACAACCAAGAACATCTATATAAATCCGGGCAGTCTGGATCACTTGCGCAGCCTGCGCACGAAGTCGGCGTTCGTGGTCACTTCGCCATCGTCGGCTACCCGCGGACATTTATCGATGATGATGGAGCGACTGCCTTCCGATTGCCGCGTTGACGTGTTCAGTCAAGTCGGTCCGGAACCGGACTGGCAAACCATCGAGAAAGCTTTGAATATGATGCGCGCCTGCCAGCCCGATACAATCATCGCCCTCGGTGGCGGGTCGGTGCTGGATGCGGCCAAGATCATGCGACTCTTCTTCGACTGGCCCGACCTCAAACTCGATCAGGTGTCGGTGCCCTTCCTCGATTATCGGCATCGCGTCGCCCGTTATCCCAAAGACGTGCGCACGCAGTTGGTAGCCATCCCGACCACCTCCGGCACCGGGTCTGAAGTGACACCATTTGCGGTGCTGAAAGACAATCACGTGAAAGTGTCGCTTGTTGATGAAACGCTGCTTCCGGATGTGGCGATTATCGACGCTCAACTCACCAAGTCGCTGCCCAGGCAGCTGACTGCCGATACTGCTATTGATGCTCTGACGCACGGGCTGGAGTCGCTGGTTTCGATCTTCTCGTCCGACTACACGGACGGGCTGGCTCTGGAAGCCATGCGCCTGGTTTTCGAGGCGCTGCCGGAGGCCATGAAGAGCGGCAACAATGTTCTCTGGCGCCACAAGCTGCACAACGCGGCCTGCCTGGCCGGGATGGCGATCGGCAATGCCTCGGTCGGCATCAACCACGCACTGGCGCATGCTCTCGGTGCGCAGTTCGACATTCCCCACGGCAGAGCCAACGGCGTCTTCTTGCTCTCCACGATCGATTACAACTCGGACATCCCCAGGAAGATTACGCCGCACTCGACCTACCCGGACTACGTCGCCGAGAAGAAGTATGCGCGTGCAGCCCAGTTTTTGGGGTTGACCAGCAGTGCCCAGACCCCGACGTCCGAACAGGTGATGCTGCTCAAACGAGCGGTGTATGATCTCTTGCTCTCCGTCGGACAGCCGACTTCGATCAGCGAACTCGGCATAGCTAAGGAAGCGCTGGAAGCCGCGATGCCGGCTCTGGTGCAGGCCGCATTTGAAGATATGAGCGTACGGACCAATCCGCGCGCGCCCCAGATAGATGAAGTGGTTAGTTTGTTTGCGGGTGCCTTTGCGCCTCGCGAACGTCCATGAGGTGAATAATGCAAACTCAACAACGATTCGCGATGCCTAGAGACCTGGCCAAAGCCATTGACGAAGTCGATCGCGCACTGGCAGCCGACAACAACGGCGTAGTGCTGGATTTCTCCGCCTGCGAATTCATTTCGGTAGACGGACTGGAGTGGCTTGAAGAGCTGCTCTTGCGGTCGGAGTCGTACAACGCGCCGGTCAACTTCGTGAACGTGCCACCAAAACTGTACAAAGTATTCAAAGTGGCCAAAATCGACAGCGTGCTCAAGGCTTGCGGCGGCGCCGCCAACCAGGGCCCTGCCTGTTAACGAAGAGCGTTCTCTCAGGCGATGCCTCTTAGCGAACAACTAGTCGGAGCCAAACTGCTCCGGCGGTATAAGCGTTTTCTGGCCGACGTGGAATTACCCGACGGTCAGGTTATTGTAGTGCACTGTCCCAACCCCGGCAGCATGCTGGGGTTGTGTGAAACTGGTGCTCGGGTGTATCTGAGGCCCGCTCAGGCGCAGCGCAAGTTGCCCTTCAGCTGGGTGCTGATTGGCGTTGGCGATTGTCTGGTCAATGTCGACACGCTGATGGCCAACAAGGTGATGTTCGAGGCGTTGAAACAGCAAATAGTGCCTGACCTGGCGCAGTATGACTGTATTGAGAAAGAGAAGACTTATGGTGACAGCCGATTTGATTTCCTGCTAACCCACTCGAGCAACCAGCAGCCGGCTTGCTATCTGGAAGTAAAATCGACGACGCTCGTAGACGGCAAGACTGCTATGTTTCCTGACGCCAAAACGGCCCGCGGGCGCAAGCATTTACAAGGTCTTGTCCAGGCAAAACGAGCCGGCTTGCGAGCGGTGCAGTTCTTCTCAATCGCGCGCGGTGACGTGGAAGAGTTCAGTCCGGCCACTCATATCGATCCCGATTACAGCCAGGCGCTCGTCGAAGCGGCGGCAGCCGGCGTCGAGGTGATGGCCTGGACCACAGATATTTCTTGGGATAACGGGCAGGCAACCTTCATGCTGGGACGACCGGTGCCGGTGTGCCTGCCCAAACTTCCTTAGCGCGTTACAACAGAGTGTTGAAAGTCAAGAGTGTTGAAGCATAAAGGATAATCAGGACTCCCCCGACGGTGGCACCACTTTCGGTGCCGATACGGTGGGCGCGCGTGAAAACGAAAACCACGACCATGGTCGTGCGCGCGCCATCTGCTGTAAGTCTGGCGAAAGGCTGAGTAGATTAGAACGGCTATAATGAGTCCAGGTGTCGCGTTGGTGGACGCTTGACTGACTTGTTACTAGCACGAAGAACTGCATCAATCGTTGTGGCCGCGGCTATCTCGGCTGTCTTCGCCTGTGGAGCGGCGACTGATATTGCGCAGGCCGAAGGCGTAGCAAGCAGCTACCACGGTGTCGAGCCCGTCGGTCCATATGGAGAAACGATTCCGCTTTCGGCACTCGGAAAGCAGTCGATCGGACTTTCGGTGCAGGCGGTGAAGAAGGTTCCGCTGCCTCTACTGATACAGGTGCCTGGCAAGATCGAAGCGATTCCCACGCGCAACTACGATCAACACGCACCACTTTCCGGTCGCATCACAGCCGTCGATGTCTGGTTGGGAGAGATAGTCAAATCCGGCGACATCATCTGCACGGTCGAGTCGCCCGACATGAATCAGTTGGCCGCCCAGTTGTTGCAGCAAAAAACAGAGCTGGAAGCTGATTATGACAAGCAGAAAGCCGATCTCGATGAAGAGGTAAGTCAGGCTGAGGCCAGGTTGGAGCTGGCGCAAGCGGCCTACAGACGCGCTCTCAAGCTGGCCAGCGAACGCATTGCTGCTCAGCGTGACGTTGAAATCACCAAAGCCGACATCAGCGTTACGGAGATGCGTTTGAAGACTGCCAAGCAAAACCGCGAAGTGATTTTGAAGGCGGCGCGCGAAAAGATACCTCTGACTTTGCGGCCTCTGAGGCAGCAATTGAAGATGCTCGGCGTTGATGAGAATCGCATTGAAAGAATGGTCCAGGAGGGAACGACCGAGACCTCTGTGCCTGTGCGCTCGGCTCGCTCTGGGGCTGTGTCGGATTTGAAAGCCAGCGCCGGACAGAGTATCGACCCCAACGATCAGCTTTGTACGGTCACGGATCTGACGCGGGTCTGGGCAACAGCCAATGTCTATGAAGATGACATGTCGCGCATGCGCGTGGGACAGAGAGTGCACATTCGGGTGCCCGCCCTCGGTGCTCAGCGCATCGACGGGCAATTGACCTACATCGGTACGCAAGTTGATGTTTCCACCCGCACTCTGCCGGTGCGCGCCGAGATCGACAATCCTAAGCTGGCCCTGAAGCCGGACATGTTTGCCGAGTTGTCGATTGAAACCGGCGCGCCGGGATTTTCCATTCTTTTGCCGCGCGATGCGGTCGTGCAGCGGCTGGGACACGCACTGGTCTTTGTGGAGGCCAAAAACGGCTATCAACCATATTCGGTGCGCCTGGGGCGGAGCTTCGGGGACAGTGTGGAGATCACCGAGGGGCTGAATCCAGGTCAAAGAGTTGTGGTGCAAGGAGCCTTTCAGCTGGGCGCAGAACTGCTGCAAGTGCAGGGCGGCGGCAGCATGTTCCAACAACCCACGGAAGGCGGCGACCGCTTCGCCGAAGAGCACGGCGATGAGCGTCCCACTGGTATGACGGTGACGCCGCTGGGCATCGGCGTGGTGATTGCCGCGGCGTTTCTTTTCGGATTTGTGGTAGCGGCGCTGTTTGCGCGGCGTGCCAGTCTGCAGCAGCGCTTTTCGCGCCCCGGTGACGGTACAGTCATCGGCGGCGGCAATGGCGCATCGGCGGCGAATGATTTGGAATCCGGACGGGCCGGCACCAAGCATGGTGGCGCAGACGACTGATGCTGAACGGACTTATCGACTGGTCTGCTCGCAATCGGTTGGTGGTTCTGGTCGTGGCTGTTTGTCTGACTGTCTTCGGTGTGATTCAGACGTCGCAAGCCGACGTCGATGTGCTGCCTGAATTCGCACCGCCGTTTGTCGTCGTGCAGACGGAAGCCCCCGGGATGGTGGCAGAGCAGGTGGAACAGCTGGTGAGCGTTCCCCTCGAATCGGCGATCAACGGCACGCCTGGGGTGACGCTGGTCAAGTCGGTTTCTCAAATCGGCGTCTCACAGATTATGGTGATCTTCAAGTATGGAACCGATCCTTATATAGCCCGCCAACTGGTCAACGAAAAGATTCAGCTGGCGGTGCCGCGTTTGCCGCACGATGTCTCAACGCCGGGCATGCTGCCCGTCATGTCAGCCGTCGGCGATATTTTGAAATTGGGGCTGACAGCTAACCGCACCAGCCCCATGGAACTGAGAACGATTGCCGACTGGGAGATTCGCAACCGTCTGCTTTCCGTGCCTGGTGTGGCGCGGGTGCTGGTCATGGGTGGAGACGTTAAACAGTTTCAGGTGCTGATCGACCCCGATAAACTGAAGTCGTTCAAAGTGACGCTCGAACAGGTGCGCACTGCCGTCGAGCAGTCAAACACAGTCTTGCCGAGCGGGTTTCTGGTCACACCCGACAAACAATTTTCGATTCGCGGGGTGGGCAGAGTAACCAATATCGACGATTTGCGCAACTCCGTTGTCGTCAGCAGAAATGGAACACCGGTGTTGCTCAGGCACCTGGCTCAGGTCGACGTCGGTCCGGCGTTCAAAGTGGGCAATGCCGTGATCAACGGTTTGCCCGGCGTCGAGATGGTAATCAGCAAGCAGCCCGGCGTCAACACTCTAGATGTGACGCGCCGGGTGGAGGCAACGCTGGCCGATTTGAAACCGGGGTTGCCCGACGATATCAAGTTTCACTATCTCTTCCGGCAGGCAAACTTTATCGAGAAGGCAATCGGCAATGTGCTGGTCGCCATCGCTACCGGCGGTGTGCTGGTGGTGCTCGTCTTGCTGGCGTTTCTCATGAACTGGCGCACCGCTTTCATAAGCCTCACAGCCATACCGCTGTCGTTGCTGACTGCGGTTCTTGTCATTCAGGCGATGGGAGGCACCATCAACACGATGACCCTCGGAGGGCTGGCGATTGCGGTGGGCGAAGTGGTGGACGATGCCATCGTCGATGTGGAGGCTGTCTACCGACGATTGCGGGAGTATCGTCTCAGCGGCGAAAGAGTCTCGCCTCTCAAGGTAATCGTCGGTGCCTGCCGCGAAGTACGCTCATCAGTCGTCTACGCGACATTTATTGTGGCGCTGGTCTTCATGCCGGTTTTCTTCTTGTCCGGCACGGAAGGGAGAATTTTCACTCCGCTGGGAGTTGCATACGTGGTGGCAACCGTGTCCAGCTTGTTGGTGGCGCTGACGGTGACGCCGGCGCTGTGCTCGTTGCTCCTGGGACGAGAGCGCTACGTGCCGCCGGCTGAGCCGCCCGTGGCTGCGGTGGTTCGCCGGGTCTATGGTGCTGTTCTGGAAAGGGTGCTGGCTTTTCCGCGTCTGGTGACGGCGGTGGCGGTAGTTGTCTTCATCGTCGCGGCGTTGCTGCTGCCTTTCATGGGACAGACCTTCTTGCCCGAGTTTCGCGAGGACAACTTGATCATTTCCACGGTCGGACTTCCCGGTCAGAGCCTGGAAGCCACTACGCGCATGGGTATTGCGGTCGAGAAAGAGCTGCTCAAGCACGAAGATGTAGTGGCGGTCGGGCAGCGAGCTGGACGTGCGGAGTTAGATGACGATGCCGGCGGTCCCAACTTCAGTGAGTTCGATGTGCAACTGCGCGAGGACAAGCGGGGACTGACCAGTATTCTGAACGATATCCGCACCCACATGAACGAGCTGCCCGGAGTCGCCTATGACGTCGGCTCCTTCATCGAGCATCGCATGGATGATGTTTTGTCTGGTGGCACTCGCGCCGCGATTGCCGTCAAGATCTTCGGCCCTGATCTCAAAACGCTGCGCATGCTCGCTGACCAGGTAACGGCGGAGATGAAAACAGTGCCGGGAGCGGTTGACGTGCGACCCGAGTCGCAGGTGCAGGTGCCGGAGGTGGTGGTGCGCATCAATCGCGAGGCGGCCTCGCGTTATGGCCTCAACTCGTACGACTTTGCGCGCGACCTGGAAACCGCTTTCAACGGCGCGGTTGTTTCGCAAGTACTGGAAGGCGGCAAGCTCTTCGGTCTGAAGGTGATGCTCAATGAGGAGTCCCGGCACAACATAGATCTTTTGAAGAGCACGTTGTTCATGACGCCCACCGGCGTGGTCGCGCCGCTTTCTATGGTCGCGGATGTGAGCATCGGCGAAAGTCCCAATGCCATCATCAGAGAGCACGTCTCGCGCCGGATTGTGGTGCAGGCCAACACTTCCGGGCGCGACATGGTTGGTATCGTCAATGATGCGCGGGCTCGGATTGAAAAGAAAGTGACGCTGCCGCCGGGTTATCACATCGAGTATGCCGGCGAGTATGCGGCCCAGCGCGACGCCAGCCGTCAACTGCTTTCGCTCTCGTTGTTGGTGCTGACCGGTATCCTGATCTTATTGCGGCAGGGACTTGGTTCGTGGCGCGCGGCGATCCTCGTAGCCAGCAATCTGCCGATGGCCATGATCGGCGGCATCATTGCCGTCGCGCTGACGGGTAACGTGTTAAGTATCGGTTCTTTGATAGGCTTCATCAGCCTCTTCGGGATATCGACACGCAATAGCTTGCTGCTGGTGACGGCTATCAATCAACTGCGCGAAGAGGGCATGGCCTATCAGGAAGCTGTGTTCACCGGAGCCCAAGAACGTGTGTCGGCAGTGCTTATGACGGCGTTGACGGCCTCGCTGGGCATGTTGCCCCTCGCCATCATGGGTGGTAGCGGGCGCGAACTGGAGCAACCACTGGCGGTGGTAATCGTCGGCGGTATGGCATCGAGCACAGCCCTGACTCTGCTGGTGATTCCGGCTCTCTTCCAGATGTTTCGTCCGACCACTTCAGAAGTTTCTCCGCCGACTGCACAACGAAGCGATCTCTTGCGGTAAACTCAGACTGTGGCTTGCTGAGCGCGTATATGCTCGTGATATAGAACAGGATGAGAGCCCATGGAAGAAACACCGAGCGTTCCGGATCACTTCACGTACAGCGGATTGTTTGACGAAGTGACCAATCGTCCCACGCGCGGCCGCAGCTATGAAGATGCCTTGTACTATGTTCAGCTAACCGATCAATTGATGATGCTGATTGATGAGATGGAACGCGAACGCGTTGCTCATCGGCGCAACACCTCGACGAAAAAGCAGTTTCCGGAATAACCCGTTGGTACTGCGCGTGGTGCAACGACGGCGCGCATCTGCAGCCGAAAGCGGATCTAGCCGGCGCTGTCTCGAAGAGATCGTGGAGGGAAAAGCTGCGCCGGCAGCGCTTGACTGCCCCGTGCTCCTGTCGCGTGTCTAAGGGATAGGCGTGACACTATGAAGGAAGCCTTTATGTTATATAAAACCGTTGTCATATGGTGTATAAAACGTCCAAGATAGGACGTAATTGCAGTTTTCGGGAGCTTCGTATGACCAAGGGCGGGCTTGAGGACGTAGTCGCAACAGATTCAGCCATCTGTTTCGTGGATGGCAAAGAAGGGCGACTGATTTATCGTGGATACGACATACGTGATTTGGCTGAGCATTCGAGCTTTGAAGAAGTCGTGTACTTGCTGATGTTCGGCAGACTGCCCACGAAGGGCGAGCTGGACAGCCTGCAAAAGGAATTGCGCCTGCACCGCCAGCTGCCGGCAGATGTAGTGACTGCGATGAAGCGTTTTCCCAAAGCGGCTTTGCCCATGGAAGTGCTGCGCAGTGTCGTCTCCATGCTTTCAATGTACGACCCGGACGGTGACGACAACTCCCGCGAGGCCAATATTCGCAAGGCCACACGACTCTTGGCCCAGATGCCGACGGTCATCGCTCATTGGGACAACATCCGCAACGACCGCGAGCCGATTGCTCCTCTGGCAGAAGGCAACACCGCCTTCAACTTCCTGTACATGCTCAAAGGCAATAAGGCTCAAGAGCTGGAAGCGCGTTCGCTCGATGTAGCCCTGATTCTGCATGCCGACCATGAATTGAACGCCTCGACGTTTGCGGCGCGCGTCGCTGCCGGCACCGAGACGGACATGCATTCGGCGATCACTGCTGCGATCGGCACCCTGAAGGGACCGCTGCATGGCGGTGCCAACCAGGAAGTGATCAAAATGCTGCTCAAGATTGGCGACGAGGCCAAGCTGGAGTCCTTCATCAAGAATGCTTTTGCCGAGCACAAGAAAATCATGGGCTTTGGACATCGTGTTTACAAGACGGACGATCCTCGCGCCGCCTTCCTCAAACAGATGTCGAAAGAGCTGGGCGAACGTCACGGCGAATTGAAATGGTACAACATGTCGGTGCGCATCGCCGAGCTGGTGATGCAAGAGAAGAAACTCTATCCGAACGTCGACTTCTTCTCGGCATCCGTCTATTACATGCTGGAGATCCCGGTGGACCTCTATACGCCGATCTTCGCCATCAGCCGCATGGCTGGTTGGGCAGCGCACGTCCTCGAACAACTGAGCAACAACCGGTTGATTCGCCCACGCGCCGAGTATGTCGGAGCGTCGGACCTGAAGTACGAACCGATCGAGCGCCGCGAAGCGGTTGCTGCTAAGGGCTAATTGCTGACCAGCGCGCCAGTCGCGCTGCCGGTCTCAGGGGCTCTCAAACTGCACCAGATATGGTGCAGTTTGTTCGACATCACGCCTGTCTACGATGCCTGCTTAGACGTGCACTTCGTGTTGCGCGATATAGGCGAGGTAGAGCTTTTCGAGAGTTTCTTCCGGAGGCTCCGGTTCTGCAGACTCGGTGAAGTTGAGGCGGGCGCGGAAATAGTCGTTCAATTGTTTGGACAGCAACTGCCGCTCGCCTTTGGGCATGCGGACCCGGCGGCGCAAGAAAGTGACCAACATCTGATATTCGTCCGGCATTAGTTGACCGGCGTCTACAAAAGCTTCTTTCGGCAGCACTGCCGTGGTTGTGATGGAGGCGGTGGAAAGTCCGGGCAGGCGTTCGCGAATAACCAGAGTGCCGCCGGCAAAGTCGCCGATGCGGCGCTCGTTCTTATCGACCAGAATGACAGCAACACCGATGCAGGCCAGTTGGACATCGACGATACGCACCAGATTGCGGATCCATACGGACGCCCAGTTGATAGGTTGTCCGTTTGCTTCGATCACTCGGATGCGAGCAAACTTCTTGCCCGGGGTCTGTCCTTTCCAGATGCCTTCGAAGTAGATGTAATAGCCAAAGTAGATAATGAAACTGATTAGCACCGCGGCGCCCATCAGATAGAAGTACGCGGCGTTTTTGAAGTCTTCGTTCAGTCCCAGTTTGTTGAGCCCGAAACCGATGGCAACGCAAAATCCCACCACCAGGCAGATCATGACATCCGCGATGATTGTGTCAATAATTCCCGCCAGAACGCGGTTGCCAAGCCCAGCCAGCTCAAGGTGTAGGTCAACATTTTCCGGGGTAGAGATCAGGTAATCTGGTTTGTTCATGAAAGCGGAAAGTCCTTGGCATGAATGTTGAACGCTGGGTGGCGGCAAGACGCCCGACATGGCAGAAGCTGGAAGATATTCTCCGGCAGGTAGAGCATCGCGGCATCACCACATTGTCGCGCTTACAGTTGCAGTCACTGGGGCGACTTTATCGCTCGGCGTCCGCCGATCTCTCGCGAGCCAGGGCGATGAACCTGGGCGGTGACGTCACAACCTATTTGAACAACCTGGTGGTCAAAGCGCATAACCAAGTCTACCAGAGAGGCAACAACCGCTGGATCGACCTCTTCAACTACCTCTGGGTGACTTTTCCGGCTCTGTTCCGCAAATATTTCGTCTACGTGTTCGTTTCTTTTGTGTTGTTCTGGATTCCCTGCGCGGGAACCTGGTACGCGATCGTCAAGGATCCCAATGTCGCGCACATGGAGATGCAGCCCGGACAGCCGCTGGTGCCGGATGAGCTGTGGAGCACCATCGAGCACAAGAAGATGTGGACAGATCAGGCTCAGGAAGCCAGTCCGCTCATGTCCAGCGCGATTGCCACCAACAACATCAGGGTGTCTCTAATTGCCTTTGCCGGTGGTGTCACATTCGGTTTGCTGACAGTCTGGATTTTGGTCATGAACGGGCTTTTCATCGGAGCGGTGTTTGGTGCCTGCCAGGTGCATGGAATGCTGCCGAACATTCTTTCGTTCGTCAGCGCTCACGGCGTAATCGAGCTTTCGGAGACATGGATCTCCGGTGGTGCGGGTTTGATTATGGGCACTGCCATGCTTTTTCCAGGCCAGTACGGACGAATGGATGCATTGAAGCTGGCAGCTCGCCCGGCGTTCGGTTTGATCGGCGGTTGCATACCCTTGCTTCTGGTGGCGGGCACGATCGAAGGTTTCATTTCACCGCGCACTGATTTGTCGGCGCAGCATAAATTTGCCGTGGCTGCCGCGACGGCTGTTCTTTTGATTCTCTATCTGTGCGTACCTCGCCAGCCGATCGGAGTGAAGAAACAGGTCGTGCAGGCGGGCGATTCGCAAACGCCGCAACCGGTTGCGGCAGAATCCGCACCTAAAGTTTCCTAGAAGCACGCTTGCGTATGCAATGCATATCCGGCGGTGCGACCGATGGGTGCGCTTTCGACCCTTCTTGGCTGTGGCTTCGCTAAGCACCATGGGTGGTGACGGCCACTTTCAAAGCCCGGCTGCTTAGGGGTAGAATCACTTAGCCACGGATATATTTGGCAGGGAGAATAAATCCCATGCGTTTTTTCAATGGACACTACCTTGATCCTTCGCAGGAGCTGCCCCAGACAGTGCAGCCCTATACCAATGTCAATCCCGCCGCTTATCCCGATGCAGGTTCTCTGCAGCGCAGCAAATTCGTAGGACGCAATCGCAATACCACAGCTGAGTTGCAGAAAGCAGTTTTTCTGCCGCCGGACATACGGCGCGCGGCGCAAATGTTGGGAGTCGCCCCCAATGAAATCACGACAGAACGTGTGTATCAGGCCTGGAAGCATCTGATGAGTCAGCCGGGAGCGCACCCTGATTCCGGCGGTCACACGGAAGGTGCGATTTTGCTCAACACATCTAGAGATGTTCTTCTGCAATGGATTAAAGAAAGCGCGCCCAAGCTGGGACGACAGTTTCCATCTCAGCGCTAGGCGCCATCTCAGCGCCAGGTTCCGATCTTGCTTGCGAAGGACCTAGGCAGTGCGGCGAGCAGCTTTTTCGTTGTCCAGGTTTTCTGTGAGAGCTTGCCACCAGGTGCGCAGCGAGTTGTTGCGCACAGCTTGCTTCATGCCCCGCATGCGTCGTTCTCTTTCGAGTGGTGAAAGCGATAGCGCGTGTTCAACCGCCTCGGCGATGCCGACCGGAGAAGTGGGGTCGACTGGCAATGCATGCTGATGCAGTTCGGTCCAGACGCCGGCGCGCGTAGATAGAAGAAGTGCCCCAGCAGACTCGCGTTGACAGGCGACATATTCCTTAGCGGTGAGGTTGAGTCCATCGCGCACTGGATTGACAAGCATGGCACTGGCTGCATCATAAAGCACCGCCAGCTGTGCGGGCTTAAGAGACTCTTCCAGCCACCGAATCGGTCGCCACCGCGCAGTTTGCCAGCGATTATTTGTGGCCTCGGCCAGCTGCCGGCATTCTTGCCAGTACTGGTCGAAGGCTGTCAGTCCGGCTCGCGATCTGCCGCAGACCTGCACGAATTGCAATTGACCACGTTGCTGCGGATTGCGCTCGAAGAAGCTATCGATGGCTTTGAATCTGTTGGCGACGCCTTTGGTGTAATCGGCCCGGTCAACTGATAAGACGAAACGTTGACCGTTCAAGTTGAGAGACTGCAGCAATTCATCTTTGCCGGCGGCAACGAGATTGGACCAGAAGTCCATGTCGATGCCGAGCGGCTGTGCTACCACTTGTGATACCGCGTATCGAGACCCGGCGCGAACATCTGTTTCGAGCGACATGATGCTGCTGTTGGAGTAGATGGTCAGCGGCGATCCGCCGGCAATCTGTACTTGAGATGAATTGATCGGTCCGGCCGTTCTATAGATACGGTTCTCGTCTAAGTCGACCAGGCAGTTATTGATGTGTGTGTGCACAAATTGCAGGAAGTTGCGCGCGTATTCATCGGTATGAAAACCGAGTGTATTCGCATGCAAGAGTCCGAACGCGATTTCTCGGATGGCGGGCACGTGCTCCGGCAGCACATTCGCCGGCCAGGGAATGTGCCAGAAAACGAGTGAGGTATTGCGCATCAAACGGGGGATCAATGCAAACTGGTAATCTTGCACGAAAATAGACTGGTCCTGTCCGCGCAGGCTGCACAGTCTCGCGATGCGTTCGTTGAAGCGTCGATAGAGTCGCTGGTCGCTGCTGTCAAGCGTCGCATGCTGAGGCAGGTCGTGCATCACCGGCCACAGAAAGTCGTTGCAAAACCGGTAGTGGCCTTTGAGCAAAGACTCGTCCAGTGAGCCCAATGTTGAAGGCTTCTCTGAGCGGTGGCCAAGCTCTTGCGAGCTGTTGCCGCCAATGAACCACCAAGCACCGGAGTTTTGCTTTTGTTCGGCCCAGAGACGAGCCAGTCCGGATGAGACACCGCCGGGGGCGCCAGGTCCTCGATAACTCAAAATATTCATTGCGCGAATTACCTCGGCTTGCCGTGACGAGCGGCGAGCGCATGAAGTTCCAGGGTACATGGAGGCAGGATCGAGATCGGGATTGAAATCAGGTGTCTAAGTCAACTTGAGAGAGCAGCAACTCGAGCAAATCTGAAACGTTCAAATCCTGGGCAGAGCGGCGCAAGTACTCGATGTCCAAGTCCACAGTGGACTTGATAACTCCGGTTACGTCGCGCCACTGCTGTTCGGAAACCTCGCCTCCTTGTCGAAACCAATCCAGTTTTGCCAGAACTACGTCTTCAGCGCTAGCCACGAAAGCGCTTCTCTCCGGGTTGATGGACAGGACGCGCCGCACGCGCCGTTGCAATTCCTGCTCATCAAAGGGGCGCGCTTTGGGGAGAAAGATGTCGACCTTGAATAGGGAGTTGTAGTGAATGACGTTGAAACTGCTTCTGTTACGCACCGCATCCTCGATGGCTTCTGTAGCAACATAGAACTGAGATTCAAGCAATTGCACCAGCGGTGCTACATGTTCGACACCCAGCTCTGCGAGGATGTCCGCGTCCCGCGTACTCCTTGGTTCACCATAAATCGCGCTTGCCAACGATCCAGCTAGGAGATACCTGACCCCGAGCCCCTCAAGCACAGCGATCACGAGGAGCGTCACCTGAACTGGTTCGTCGTCATTCATGCAACTGCGAAGCTATCAAACGTTTGACGAAACTTTCAGACATCTGCCGTCCGAAAAGAAATTCGGCTAATCTGATCTTCAATTCGAGTGAGGATTCGTTGGGGTAACGCTCGCGCAGCCTGATCATGGTTAGGTTTCGCAGCGTCGCATTCTGCTTGCTTACCATCCGTAACTTTTCTGCCGGTGTCTTCGTTGACAGGAGTCTGAAGAGAACTTTTTCCGCCTCGGGAGTTGTATCTTCTGCCAGTCGGTAGGTGTAGCGAATGCTCATCCTAACAGTCACCGTAGAGACCATGCGTACCATATTCTATCGGATTTCGGCGGTCCCATCAGCTTCGCGGCGCCATCGTCAGGAGTTGATACCGATATTGGTATCGCAATTGCCGTTCGCCTAACATGCTAACTGACTTCGCCATTGCTGTCGAATACGCGGTGGACCTCGTTTGTCTATGCGTTTCCGTACTTTCTGTCGAGGCGCTTCCCAGGCTAAAATAAGGGCGGTATGCAAACCCTTACTCCGCCACCAGTGCGCAGAGATACGCCCGCTCCATTGCGGCGGGCGGCGTTGAGAGCCTTGCGCGTGCCGGTCTATGTGAGCGTGGCGGTTGTCTTGTCGGTCGTGCAAACCTATATATCGCACAGCCAGCAAAATCAAAAGACGAGTGAGCCGGCCGTCACCGCTTCGACCGCGGATAGCGCCGCCGACTTTCAACTGGGGCAAGAGATGACCGAACTATCTCACCAGCTGAAGCTGATGTCGGTCAAACCAAATCTGCGTGTCGGACTGCTCTGCGTCGACCCGCAAACGGGTGCATATGCCAATCTCGACTCGCGTAAGGCATTTTGTGCTGCCTCTACGATCAAGCTTCCGGTCTTTCTCGCCCTGTTGATGGCACTGGACGAGAAAAAAGTGAAGCTGGATCAGACACTGAAAGTAAATCCTGAGTATGTCGGCGGCGGTAGCGGTTTCTTGCAGTGGCAATCGCTCGGTACAAAAGTCACGGTCAAACAAACTGCCGAATTGATGATGACGGTCTCGGACAACACTGCCACCAACATGATCATCGATTTACTGGGCGGCAAGCAGGCCGTCAACAAAACGTTGATCAAAGCAGGTCTGACTCAAACACGCATCAATAATCTGTTGCCTGACTTGGGTGGCACCAACAAAATCAGCCCGTACGATCTGGCGATGATTATGGCGAGAGTCGAGCGCGGACAGCTTATCTCTCCCGCGTCCAGAGAATGGATGTTTTCGGTTATGGAGCGCTGCCATACCAACACGCTGCTGCCCGCCGGACTACCTCCGGGGTGTCGCGTCTTCCACAAGACGGGCGACATCGCCGCGGTTGTCGGTGACGCGGGTATCGTGCAAGGACCGGACGGCAAGCGTTATGCGGTGGCAATTCAAGTCGAACGACCTTGGAATGATCGGCGCGCGAATGCATTGATTCGCGATCTGTCAAAAGCTGTTTACGAAGGAATGTCGGGACAGAAGGTCGAAAGCCAGCCGGGCAGCCAATCCAAGCAACCATAATTAATTATTAAGGGCTATCGCTTGGCAAGTCGATATTTTGGGAATAATCTGGGCAAGTGCAGCGTTTTGTACCCCAGGTTCGGTCCTATTTTTTTGGCGGCCGAAGTAAGATGTTCAAGCCGAGAAAAACAGAGCTTACCCAACGGATTTCGGAAAAACCTAATCATGAAGAACAAGAGAAACCGCAAAGGCTCAACGATTGCAGATACACCGATTACGTTGTGGCTGCTGTTTTTGGGTTTGACTTTGCCGCTTATGGACCTGGCATCGATTACGATGCGTTATACCTTCTTGCTGGCTGCCGCGCGTGATGGCGCATTCGCTGCCAGCCGCGAGTCGACCTATACCCTCGCTGATGCTGCGGCAAAGGCGAAAATTGCCGCGACCGCATCCTCATTCACTGGTATTACCGTCACAAGCGTCGTTACCAACGTGGTGACTACCAACATCGCCACCAAGACAGTGACCGCCCGCACGCCGAGCAAATTGGGCGCGCCAGCTAATCCCAACACCAATCTGTATCAAATTGAGTCTGTTGTGAGCGGGACTATTCAGCCCTTCATCAATATGGGTGGCTCCGCTGCTGTGTTGCCCAACGTGCCGGGTGTCACCGCACCGGTTCAAACTACCTGCGCTTGCCGCGAGTATTTTGAGAACCCGCAAGGACTCAACCAGTAGAAATCAGCTTGTAAAGCAATTGATGACCGCCGACGCTCTCGCTGCGTCGGCGGTTTCTTTTCGCAACACACTTGGATTTGCATAATCCTATTTTTGAGGGCGCTGCCGTTGAGGGCTTATGACTCGATCATTAACCCGTGTTAAGATAACTTCGCCGATTTGCTCAGTCGGTGAAAGCATCAGCAATAAAGGGTTTGGCGTCTCAGCACATGCTCAGGCAAAGACTTTATCTAGTGCTTGGAAACAATCGTCGAGCTCATTGCTTAAAAATAGCTCATTTTGGGCACAATACTTGAACCAGGCATCCCTGTTCTGTTCTAGGCAATTTCCACTTGTTGTGTTGGAATTTGCGCCCGGAAGATATGATTTAGCTGATTGGCGGCGATTCGCTGTCGATGAAATCTTCTGTGTTGGTATTTGAGGAACCCATGAAAGTTCGAACTCTCGTAACCCTTCTCGCTACTGCATCCGTGAGCTACACCCCTACTATCGCAGCACCAGATCTAGCCACGGCACCGCGGCTCAACGCGACGCGGAAAATTGCCAGCGCCCCAGCTAAGGCGTCGACAACCCCGTCCAAAGCCGCAGCAACAGCCATTCCAGGTGATTTCACCCAGTGGATGGAAGCAGGTCAGCGAGCCATGCAGCGCAGCGATGTGAAAACCGCCATGAGCAGTTATGGCGCTGCTGTCAGGCTGAAACCCAACGACGCTTATGCAAGGAAGTGCTTGGGTTATGCACTGGTGGCAGGCGGTTATCCCGCTCAAGGCGTGCAGCAACTAGAGCTCTCTATGTCGCTTGCCGTGCCTTCGATCGAAGATCTTTGTTTTGCCGGCAGCGCCTACGCGCAAGCAGGCAATTATCAGAGTGCGATCAGAAAGTATCAGCAAGCGTTGGCCGCCGATCCCAACAACGTCCAGACCTTAGTTGGAATGGCCGAAGTAGAGAAGAAAGCTGGCATGAATAAAGAAGCTAGAGCTGCGGCGGCCAAGGCATTGCCTCTTGCTCAGGACCTCGCCCTTAAGCGCAGGGCTATGAATGTCCTCACCGACGAACCGCTTCCTCAGAAGCAACCAGATACGACCCAACCGCCCGAAGAACCGCACGTAATAAATCCTGGTTAAAACGATGAACACTTTAAGAGGAAAGCGAAACAAGAGAGGCTCAACCATCGCAGATACGCCAATCACTTTGTGGTTGCTGTTTCTGGGGTTGACGCTTCCACTTATGGATCTCGCATCCATCACTATGCGGTACACATTTCTCCTCGCTGCTGCACGCGATGGAGCCTTTGCCGCCAGCCGGGAAACGAGTTACACCCTGGCTGATGCCGCGTTGAAAGCGAGTGTCAACAACACGGCATCATCGTTCACTGGTATCACCGTTAACAGTATTCAGACCAATGTTGTCACCACCAACGTAATTACGAAGGTGGTTACAAGACAGGCTACTAAACTTGGCTCCCCAGCCAACCCCAACCTTAATTTGTATCAGATCGAAGCGCAGGTGACGGGCACGATTCAGCCCTTCATCAACATGGGAGGTCTCACTTCTATAGTTCCTAACGTGCCTGGTGTCACTGCTCCAGTGACTACCGCGGTTACCTGTCGCGAATACTTTGAAAACCCGCAAGGGCTAAATCAGTAATTCTGAGGAGGACCAAAATGAAAGATGCAAGGCGCCCTCGCGGTGCATCAATGATTGTGCTAACACTCATCATTGCGCTGTTGATCGTCTTCGTCGTCGGATTGTTTGCATTTGAACTGAACCGCGTTGAAGTGGCTCGGGCTCAATTGCGATCCGGTACCGAAGCCGCAGCGCTGGCAGCTGTAACCACGCTTGCCAGCCAACAGAGCACGAATACAATGCAAGCTCACACGGATGCTGTTGCTGCTGCGCTAGCCTGCTTCAGACGAAATGAAGTGTTAGGTACGCAGTTGGATGGTGCTGATGCCGATGAGCCTGGAATTCCCCAGGCCTATCAAGCTGCAAGCAACACCCCACCGGACCAGCCGCCAGTCCTAAAAGAAGCTTCGTTGTTCATGGAGTTTCTCGATCCGAACAGCAATCCACCCAATCAGGTGGTACCGATGGGAGATGACCGCGGTAAAGCGATTCGCTGCTATGGTAACTTCCACTATCAGCCTGCGTTCTCGGCATTTACTGGAGTAGGCGACACTTACTTGCACTGTATGTCCACCGGCGGCGTACCAGATCTCGACGTAGTGCTCTGCTTCGACATATCCGGTTCTATCGACGACCAGACCCCAGTGACGCTGGTTAAGCGCTACAGAAAATATGCTGCTAACGGGACTGGTGCTAATGCCCAATTCAATGGTGAAGGCAATACCAACACTTTTGGTTCTCGCGTAGATGCAGTACCAGTCGCTCAGGTGAGTGGAGTCCGTTACTTTGTTTGCAACGATCCTGATGGTGCCCAACAGAACAACGGCAACACCGGCAAAGCAATCGGCAGTATCTATGGACTGATGGATCCTCCGCCCACGGGTACTTCCTTTAATGGTGTAGCTCCGCAATTCCTGGACCAAGCCGGTTCTGGACTCCAATTCGATACTACTGCTGCCACGCTGCGTGGATTGCCCAATCAGGGTGGTCTGCCAGCCAACAACACTACTCCAAACAATGACGAGGCCGGCGTTTCCAGATTTACGGATGAGGTCGTCAACCTGGACGGAAACATCATATATGGTGGCTACAACTATGTCGGACCACCTGGCAATCCGACAACCGCAGGCAACCCACCTGGACCGGGCGGTAACTTCGCGTTCCCGAACATTCCGGTTCTGGTTGAAGCCTCGCGCGGCAACCTGGACAATGCTGGTGTATTCGCCAGCAGCGGTGCTCAGACAGCGTTCCAGCAGTTGAACATTAACGTCACACCACAAGCCGGTTACAAGGCTGCCTATGATGCCCAGGCATTCGCAATGCTGAAACCAATCGGCGATGCAAAACGCGCAGCTTCGCTGTTCTACACATTGATGAACAACAACACCAAAGGACACTTTGGTTTGGTGACCTTCACGAATGGAGTTGGAAGCAGTCCGAGTTCCACCTGGGGACCGGATGACTCCATCGCCAACAACTACTCGGGGGATGTACAGCTTCCGTATCCAAATCCTATGGTTCCGCTGAGTTCGGTGATCTCCAATACAGGCTACACCAGTTGCATAAATGCGATTCCAAATCTCGTGGCGAGCCAAAGTACCAACATCAACCAGTCCTTGATCACGGCTCGTACCGAGTTGACCACGCACCAGAGGCCCAACGCTAAGCGAGCAATTGTTTTGTTTACGGACGGTCAGCCCACAGTGGGTGGCGATCCGCGAGGAGGAGTTTGCACCCAACTCGCAAGCGACGGCATTCCTGTCTACAGTATCGGACTTGCTCAAAATACAGCCATCGTCAGCGGCGAAATCGACTTGTTGAACGATGGAGGTACTGGCTCTAACTACACATACACAGACCCGATTACAGGTACACCATCGAACTACACCGCAACTACGGATGGCATTTCTAAGATTGCCAGCAATGGCGGAAAGTTCTATCTGGTGACTAACTCGGCAAACCTGGGTATTATTTTCGGTAACATCGCTCGTAGCTTGTGTGCGCTCGTCAAATAGGCAGGTGAACCAGACATGAGAAGACCAATGAGGAATCCCAGAGGACACAATGCCATCGAGCTGGCTTCGATATGTATCATATTCGTGGTCGTCACGGTGTTGTGTCTGGACGTAGGAGTAATGATACTTGCCAGCGGTACCAACGAGCGCGCCTGCCGAGATGCATGCAGAGCAGCGGCTCAAGCTACCACCTCGGCAACGGCATTGCAGGCAGCACAAGCTGCTTGCGCCGCCCACGCAGCAGGCAGCCAGTACTTCGCCACTCAACCGACTGTGGATGTAGCTACCTTCCAGTACCAGGACTTTGCGGCAACTAATGGCGTTCCACCGCCGCCGTTGCCCGCATCGACACCGCCCACTGTGACTGTGACAACACGAGTTGACGTCATCGTTCCAGCGCCGATTGTATTCATGGGACTGGTCAAGTTCGGAGGTCCGGGACAGAACACAATGACCTTCCGGAAGACTTACGTCTTTCCGATTGTCAGAGCACCTCTGTTCCTCCCACCATAACCTCCGATCTTCGCAACAACAACAAACAACCGAACGCCGCCCTCCGGGGCGGCGTTTTCGTAGTTGGTGCTAAATGAGCGTCATGAGGCGGTTGTCCAACGTGGCTGCGTGCTATTGTCACACTCCCCATGTTTCAATTTTTCTCTCTGGTGCTTGTTTTTTATCTGTGGCACGCGTTCGGCGTGACTATAGGCTTGCACCGGCTGCTGTCCCATCGAGCTTTCCGATGCCCTAAAGCTGTGGAGTACTTCTGGGTTCTGGGAGCCTACCTGGCGTTCCACGGGTCACCATGCTGGTGGGCCACCATTCACCGCGCCCATCACAGGCATTCGGACACAGTTCTAGATCCTCACACACCAACCATCAGTGTGATGCACTCGTACTGGTTTTTCCGTGACTTCGCCTATCCGGATCACATCAATCCGCACGTGCAAAGCAAAGATTTGCTCGCCGATCCCGTTTACCGCGCGCTCGAGTGTGGTGGCAACTGGCGTGTGGGTTACGCCGTTAACGTTGTGGCGTGCATCCTATTTCGACTCGCCTTGTTGTTGCTGTGTGGACCCGTGGTCGCAGGAGCAAGCTTGCTTGCGGGAGTCTTGGCGCTTAACATGCCGCTGATCTTGAACATCATTTGTCACATTCCGAGATTCGGTTACCGACTCTACGACACCAAGGATCAGAGCGTGAACGTGTGGTTTATGGCCGTGGTGGGCTTGGGTGACGGATGGCACAACAACCATCATGCATGCCCCGGTTCTAGTCGAATGGGCATCAAGCCGTGGGAAATCGATTTGTCGTTTGAACTGCTGCGAGTGATGCAAAAGATGCGCCTAGCATCGCAGATAAACGAGAGTCTGCTAGCGCCGGCGCCCTCGCGGGAGACTGCTCCTCTGCCGGCAGCAAAGCGCTAGCCAGCTTCAGTCACAAACTTGGTCGTGGTCTTCTGGGTCTTCCACGGTTCGTGCACCGGGCGCCCCTTCTGCTTCGCGATTTGGGCGTTGATGGTCTGCAGCTTGATCAAAATAGCTACTTTTTCCTCGATAGGCAGATTCGCCTGCTCGTGGCGGCGGGTTTCATACCCCTTGAGCAGCTCTTGAGTGGTCACAACTTTAGACTCGATCTTCACCGCAGCAGACCCCTTTGTGATATCTAGTATACATACATTTTGTTAAGCTGTTATCTTGGACCATTTTTCAGCCAAATTGTGCCGCTGGAGAATGTCTTTTAGCTTGGACCAGTCCGGCTCGCGCGACTCTAAGGCGCCGGCGATACGCGCTTTATCTTTTACCCGGCCTAAGTCAGCTGCAATCGCAAGCAAGTGCTCGTAAGTAAAAACCCTGGTGTCAGTCTCACCGTACTTGTCTGGAATCGCGAGTTCTAGAGCCTCTTCGACTAACTTGGTCGGGGGGTGCAGGAACTGAACTGGAATTCCTTCAATCATTATGTGTGCGGCGCGAAATTGGTAGCCCAGCTCCTGGACCCTCGCAGACAAGGGTTCCAAATTGGTTAGTCCGCTTTCAGAAGTCGGTAGATAACAAAAAATGTCGAGGTCCTCGGTAAACGACGGCTCAACATAAAACAGAAATCCAATCGCGCCGCCAATTGCATAGCGGCCGATTATCTTCTCTGCCTCAAGGTTGTTGATAACGCGGAGGGTATCTTCCATTGGCAGCAAATCGATCCGGAATCTGCTTCTTGCGACCAGCAACATCGTATTTTCTTGACAAGCCGCTTCCCGTTAGAAACTTCTGATCGATGCGCTGGATTAGCCGTACACCATCGTCAGCGTGTGTATGCAGGTCGGCGGGCCTTAGCTTCGGTCCAACCTTTATGACACCATATGTAGTGTCAATCCTCTCGCAGGGATGCTCTGAGAACACAGACGCTTAGGCAGCTGACTACCAGATAGACCGAGGATCGGCCGCTTTACCTGTCTTTCCACCGGCGTCTGAATTCTTGGATCCCTTTGCACTACTCATGCCCTGCGGTATCACCCCATGGTCTAGCTTCTACCGAATTTTCACTACTTCCGGTGGGATCTTCCGAATAGCTTGCACCAATTGGAGATTGCCTAGATTGTACAACCCGCAGCATCACACACAGTCGAGGTCGGAGAAGCTTACTAGCTCGCAGTAGTGGGGTGACGTCACTTTCTGTTCGGCTCTGCCGGTCGGGTGAAAGATTATGATGCGACGAAAGCCGGTACTAGACTCAAGAGTTACCAGTGTCGAGCCGCTGGGAGCTAAGGTGAATGACAGCAGGTCCTCTCGCAAATTGAACATTGAGAGTAGTCCCATGGCGGACAACAATTGCGATGACTGACTGCTTTCTCGGAGAATGTACATTGCTCGGTCATAAAAATCGGTTGCTTGAGGACGGGACTGAGATCCGAATCCTTGGTTGGGCTTCACGGACATTTGTCTGAGCGCTCGCACGAGCGCGAAAGGCGGATGGCACTCTTTTTCGAGATTCAATGCCAAATTCATTGGTGCGCTTCCTCGTTTTTGAGCCGCCGCAAAGTATGCGGGCAGTGGGTCTGGAGAGAATGGGGGCATTTGCTGATACCCTACAAAAGCAATCGTGAAAACTTCGTGGCAGCGCCCGATGGGCTCTCAACTGCCACGTGCGGGGTGGACCTGGCTTGACAGAGCCAGTTAAGCTCACTTAGCATGAACTCCCGTCTGCGGTTGGAAAATTGGTTCGTTCCCCAGAATCCGAAAACGAAGCTGGAAAACCGGCGAAGTCTGCAGCCGGCCCCGAGTATCTTTTGGTTGCGGATTCTGCCGGTGGCAACGGACCCAACCCGTTTGCGAAAGAGCTTCCGTGGCAGACGAAACCGACGCGGTGGCAGCCGGCTCAACCCAGTGCAGGCGACGGACGGCGGGCAAGCGGCGTTGAGAAAGACCAACCGGCTTCAGCCTCCAACGACTCCTGGCGCCAAGAAGTGATCAGGCTATCGAGAAACGCCATTTCCGATGCTAAGGCTATTCAGACCGCCATCGATAAGGCTGCGTCATCGCGTGAGCCAACTGTAATTTCTGTTCCGCCTGGTTCCTACAAGGGACAGATCTCATTTCCAGACGGTGCGCGCAATATTCATCTGAAAGCACTTATCGGTCCCAGGGGCGAGCGCGCCGTTTTTGACATGGCTGGTGTGAGCCCGACTGCGGACAAGCCTGCAGTGTTCTACTTGCAAAATGCGCGCAACATATCTATCGAAGGATTTGAGTTGACCAACTTCAAGTCTGACGACAAAGAAAACCCAGCTGCAGGCATCATCGTGGAGGGAGTAAGCCGTCAGATCTCTATTCGCGACAACCTAATCCATCACTTCGGTATAGGCAAATTGGGCAGCAAAGCGGATTTGACTGGCTCCGAGCCCATTTCGGTTCGAGGCAGAGGCACCACGGAAGAAACAGCGACACGGCAGATTGTGATCAGCAACAATACGCTGCACGACATTAATCTCGGATCGCATGAAGGTATCACGGTAAACGGTAATGTGGACGGTTTTCTTGTGGCTCTAAACAACGTGCGCAACGTCAACAACATCGGGATTGATATCGTTGGTGGTTATCGCGTTTCTTCCAATCCTCGCTTAGATGCGGCTCGCAATGGGGTGGTCAGAGGAAACTTTGTGGCAGGAATAGACTCTGACCGCAACCGCGCCTATAAGACTGGCGACCGGTCAGCTGGTGGCATTTATGTGGACGGAGGTTGGAGTGTCCGCATCGAGAATAATGTCGTGGAGGACACCAATCGCGGCATCGAGGTGGGGTGCGAGAATGCCGGACATACTGCCAGAAACATTGAAATAACCAACAATATTTCTCGACGCAATCATTTTGCCGCCGTGACGGTGGGAGCCGGGGACAGACGGCACGGTAGCACCGATGGTGTGCGGATTTTCAACAATTTGTTCATGGCAAACGGACCCGATGGGATTACGGGGATCGACCGACAGCTCTTTTTTAAAGATGTTTCGGACTCGAACAATCGTTATCTCGATCGCAGTGGACGCCTGCTCAAAATACAATAGGTAGTCCGTGTTTGCGTCTATCTTCGTGCACTAGCACAACCATTGAATAACTGGTCTTGTCGTGCGTGCTTCTTGTTCTGGTGATACCACATACGATACTACAGGATCAAGCCCTGCGTCCGCATTCTGTTCCTTTGTTATTTGATAAACCTCCCGGGGGTTGTTGTAGCCGAGTGCCTTATGAGGGCGCTGGAAGTCGTAGAAACGGGGCCGGTCCGCGATGCTCGCGCGTGCATCTTCTTGTCGAGGCGCACTGTATGTGATGTCTGCGGACCACACCTGATCAGGTGCGGTCGATAGTAGCGCCGCGCTGCCAGTGGCCTAAATTCTGGGGACCAGCTCACTGTCTCCCGGTGCTTTTGCGAGGCGCGACCCGTGACGTTGCCCGCAATACATCGTTCCAAAATTGCCCGTCTCGGTCCTTGACCAGACTTTGGCCCCACCAGCACAAAGAAGAACCAGAATCAGTCACGATTTTTGCCATATCATCAAGCTCTTGCTTCGTGGGTCGGCGATCGCCGTAGAGTTTCGCCAGCCAATAAGGGTGTCCTTGGTGCTGTGCGCAGAAGGCCTGCAATACGATCAGTTTCCGTTTCTGAGGCAGGGTTTCCCGAAGCCAGCGTAGGTATTCGGCTAGAGCATCTCGATAGCCCAGGATTTTCTTCGGACCGGAGTAGGGTCCACGAACTTTCAGGAGGTCCTTTGGAATTGCGTAGATGTCAAACCCGACGATGTCGCTGAACTGGCTCGCCTCCTTTATCTTCCGAAAGTGCTCGCCGAAGTCAGCTTCGGAAGTAGCGCTTTCAGGAACCGGCGCGTGCACCATCACGACTCTCAGACTGGCATCGATATGTTTCACCCGTTGGTAGAGCGCTTCGCACTTTTCAGTAGTTCCGTTAAGCACTGGTTCATCGTAAGCGTACACACCGAAGACGTTTCCTCGACCAACTCGTGAAATCAATTGCCTGAGCGGATCTTCGCGCAGTTGGGGAAATTTTCCATCAGGATAGATGACTGCGGCCGGAAGCAGGAGCTTCATCTTGTGGCGTCGAAGAGCTGCTAGAGCCCGGCCGCTCTGCCTGAGCGGCTGAAAGAACTGGGCTTCATAGCCAAGACACCTCACCTCCGGCACTTCTTGGTACTCTGAGAAGGGTAAGAAGATATCGATGCCAGCAGTCCTCAGTTGAGAGAAAATGCAATCGAAGTTTGGGTTTTCTCCCAACGTGGCGGGAATTCCTGCCGCCATGAAATCGACATCACTGCCAGACTGTGCACGCGGCGCGCTACGCACCATCTGATTTCCCACACACAGCCAAACGACAAGCAGCACAGGTAGAAAAATCAGGGCGGTGTTCGTAGGGCGCGTACTATGTTGCTTCAACTCTTCTGATGTGGCTAAGCGGGGGCTCCCGACGGTACCGGGTTGAAAAAAACTGACTGAGCACCATCCTCGAAGCTCGTTGGAGAAACGTGCAGAAACGGAGTTATGGCCAGCTGGCAGCATAGCATGTCAAAAATATTGTGTGCACTAAGTTTCACCATCAAATTCAACGGATGCGTGTCCTGCGACGGTCTTCGCAAATGAAACTCCGCCAACTTGTAGGCACTGTCCGGGGTTCAAAACTTCCTGGGCGTAAGATTCCAGAAGTTGGATCAAGTACCTCTTCTCTTCGGCTGTTAGAACGAGCTCTCCAGCAATGTATCTGTCGGCAGCGCTCACTAACTCCGGCAAGGTCATCGATACCCGTATCATAAGGCTTCCGGCTTCCGGTCTGAAATGGTTTCAACAATGCTTACTTGCCCCACCAGAGCTCTCTTCAGACACAGTGCACCAGCCTCCGTGACTAGCCGAATCCTTGGGAAAGTGGATGGGCTGCGATGCCAAGAGGGGTGAGGCTAGTAGCCTGCCGCATTGGCTGCTACTCGTGCTGAAAACCCTTCAGTTTGGACACATCACCGCCATTCTTTGTAAATGCGGTCATCCAACCGGAGTTGTTTATAGCGCCGGCATCGGCGGCAATCGCCATGAATCTGCGATAGCCCGACAGTTCCGGATACATGTTCATGCTGGCGCGCATTGTCTCAAGCATTGTCGTGGGGTCGGCGCCATTGCTGGACATTTGATCGATGATTCGCATTCTACCCGCGGAAGCAATGTTTCTGTCGGCCTTTGTTTGACGCGGACCTTCGTGCTCGTCGACCAAGTTCCAGTATGCGTTCAATCCATCCTGGACTCTCGCCGGGTCGAACATATATTCGTCGAGGTCGTCCATTTTTTTCACGGCTTCAGCTACCTGTTTCTTCTCGCTCTCACGCAGCTCACTCATTCCGGCGAAACGCGCTTTCGCGTCAGGAGAGGCACTATCAAGCAGCGCTTTAAATTGTGGATTGGTTTGCAAATCCGCACCGGCAGTCATTGACAGAAAAAGACGATGATTAAAAACTTCAGGATACTTGGTGGCAGTTTCAACCGCCATCTCGGTCAACTTGGTGCGGTCGCCGGAGGTAGCAAATGCATCCATCATCCGCATTCGGCCGGCAATAGCAAGGCTTTTGTCCGCCTCGGATTGAGACTCTTGTTCGTGCGACCCGATTAAAGCGCGATACTGCTTCTCGACGTCGGCTCCAATGCGTTGACCGAACGCCACCTTTGAATCGAGATCGTCCATACGACTCAGTTCTGCTTTATAAGCAGGGTCGGCTTTGAAGCCAGTTTCCGGAGGCGCGCCCGCATGCGTCTCCGGTACATCAACCGCCGCAGTCGTGCGCATGTCGTCCCGTTGCTCTACAACTGGTTTGTCAACCATAGCAAAATACCTGTACCGTCTATTCCGTCATGCCCAATTCTTTCGATCGCGAATCCTTAAACCTCGCCTCACTGCCCGTCCGACATGCCAAACAAGGTTCTGAGAAGCTCCTTTGCTTCGACTTAGCGGACGGGTATTCGCCGATTGCTAACAGTTTAACTTGTGTGGTCAAGACCGCAGTACGTCATTGAGTCCAACGTTTTGCGCAATAACGCACGATGCGGTGTCAGGTGCTGTGTTCGCGCTGGCAGACTACTAAATGGTAGAGCGACCGTGTTGTTGGTTCCTCTGCGTAATTTGCTACTAGATGGCGGTTCAGGTCTTTCGCTTGATCCGGCAGCAGATTGAGCGTCGTGTACTGCCCTAGCCATATGGCAATGCTTGTATGGGGCGTCACGATGCCTGAATAGCCGTACTTAGATAGCTCCTCCAAGACCCAGTCGCTATCTGGCAATTCCCACTCAACGTGTTCGCGAACCAGAGAATTTTTTGTCAGTTTTAGCGCAAGTTCCTGCGCTTCGTGCGAATCTCGGCAAGGGTAATTCAGGACTACATATCTACGAGCCGTCCGAGCAAACTCGCTCAGCGCCTTACTTCTATCCTTCGGTTCTATGTGCTCAAGTAAGTCCACTGCCACAACGGCATCGTAAGCGGCATCCTCTGATGGAATGTCCAAGACAGAACCGCCAGTCGTTGCCGCGTCAATCACGTCAATGGTTGCATCTTTCAAGAAGAAGGCTAAAGCGCCATCATATCCACCTGCATCCAAGATTGTCTTTAGCGAAAGTCCGGACAACGCCCGAGCAGCGGCGTTCAAGCGTACAAATCGGTCCCAGGAAAGATCCTCTGCCGCTTCTGCACGCGTGACCGTAGCGGTAGCAATGCCGTTGCCGCGGATAGAAAGCTCGATTCCTTCTATGAGGTTGATTGGTATGCCACCTATCATCGCTAAAGTATAGCGAAACGAACAGCAAACCAGTCAAAGTGCCCTGGAAAGCGGTACTCCCCTCCCCTTTAATCGGTGGAACGGCGCCGCGGAATTTCTCCGCTCAATTTCGACTGTTCTACGGTGCCGGTGGGAAGGTTAAATTCGCCTGTGAGCGCGTTGAATTGGCCTACATTGACCACGTGAATGCCGAGGTTGGTCTCCAGGTCGCGGGCGTAATTCTGTGCCTGTACGGGGTCGGTGCCGGTGCCGATGAACACGCGTTTGAAGGGATGGGCGCGCTTGAGAGCAATCAGCCCATCGACGAGCGACTCAGGCAGAACCTTGACTGAAATGACGAGGTCTTTGTCTTTAAAGGACGCCGCCAGTTGCTGCGTTACAACACGCTGCAGAAGTTCTTGCATCAGTCCGCGCCTTGTTGATTCTTCCTCGGCGTGAAAAATGATGATCTCCTTCGGTCCCATCTCTTCGCGATCTAGAAGTTTGATGATCATGGTGGCCAGATTGCGTGCTTTGGCTCCGCCGGTGCAGACAACGTAGGTCGGCAGTTCATCCGGCTCCGGCAAGTTGGCGTTAGCATATTTGCCCATACCGATGCGCAGATCCGGCAGCTCAGTCAGGCGCTCTTCGATAACTCCGAGCCGGTAGAAGCACATCACCAGCAAAATCATCAGAAAGATTTGCAGCCCGAGATTGCGTGCATCAGACGAGGATAGAACGATGATTACTTCGGCAAAGGAAAGGGCGGCGATGGAGATGATGGCAGGCATTGGCAGAGCCATGCGACCGAAGTGCCAGACCCACCGCGAACGAAACGGGGAACGGGCGATCTTGAGAGGCATTCTCACGCGCATCAAGATCACTCCAATGGCAAACGAGATCATGACGGCGAGAAACGCCATGCCGTAGACCTCGCCGAGAATGTTGACCTGACCCGGCAAAACCAAAATCATCAAGGTTGAAACAACCATGAATGAGAGCACCACATACGGGTAGCCCTGAAACAGCGGCACTCGGTCAGCCCAACGGCGCAGGAGCATCGAAGGCATGTTGCCCTGCTTGGCCATGGTGGTAACCAGACCAATACAGCCCACGTAGGCTGTGTTGACGGCGGCAAACAGAACCAGAGCGGCGTCGACCACCAGAATTATCTGCAGGGGACGTCCGCCCTCGCGGAATGCCAGCCCGGACAGCAAGCTGTCTTTGAATACATCGATCTGATTCTGGGTGAGCAGCGTCAAGCACAGATAAGAAGTGACTGGTGCAGTGATGCCGACCAGCAATACGATCGAGAGATATACCCTCTGCAGGGTCCGCCAGGTCGGCGTCTTCAATTGTTCGACGATCTGTGCGGCCGATTCAAAACCGGTTATGCCCAGGAAGGCGGCAGCAAATCCATGCAGCAAGTTGGGAGGCGAAATGCCCTGATAGCCGGTGAATACTTTCGCGAGGTTGATACCAGGGGTGGTGCCACACAAATACATGCCGTAAAGGTCGATGCCGAGCAAAAGCAGGAAGTGGAAAGTGGCGATGAAAAACACGATCATCGCCGGCTCTTTGATGCCGATGATGTTGAGAAAGCCGAAGATCACCACTGGCAAGATGGCGACGATGACGATGCTGGTTACCGGCCAGTTCATGATGTTGTCGAACGAATCGATGTAATAGGCGCCGGAGAGGGCGCTGACGGCAGCGGTAGCCAGGTAGGAGAGAATGGTGAGGGCACCGACGATCATGGCCATTCGGCGGCCGACGGTCTGCAGGACCATCATGTACGCCCCGCCGTTAAACGGGCTGGCGGAGCAGCCTTCCTGATAAGTGGCCTTAAAGAACCACATCAGACCGCAAACGACGGCGATAATCACCGGGGCGAAGTAGGAGACCATGGGCCAGATAACGCCCGTGCTGTAAAACACGGATGTACCGATGTCGGCTCCGACGATAGCGGCAGCCAACCACCAGCTCAGCAGTTGATCGCCATGTTGCTTAGGATCGGGCGCTGCCTTGGTTGCGGTCGGTTGCTGAGAAAGATTCGGTGACGGAGTTTCCACGCGTTTTTAACGCCATTTTGATTATTATTGCTGGCGATTATATACCTTTTTAAGGTTCTTTCATGCTAGCAGCGACGCGCCCCGTAACAGGCGTTAGCAAAATGCCCGTTACAATTTCGGGGTGGACCAGGGTTGCCCCGTGAGCTGAGAGCATGCTGGTTGCTGGGCACCAGAGGTGGTGCTATGCGGCCGGGCTGCTCGATCTATTTTTCAAAGTGATAAAAGGTCTTCAACATAGTATGGATCAGATGGTGCATTTTGCAGTTCCTTGACCATCTCTAAATCATTGGCTTGCATATCTTGGTTGCTCAGGCTCGCATAGATACCGGCTCTCAGCGTGTAAAGTTCTGGAGAATAAGGGTTAATCTTGATAGCGGTCGATGCTTGATTGACAGCCTCCAACAAGCGACCGGTCTTGGAATAGGACAGTGCCAAGGCCGCGTGAGGAGTAGCGAAGTTTGGATTTTGCCGAACAACTTGCTCCATGTCCAGAGAGGCTTGCTTGTACCGCCCCAGGTGCAGCAGTAATTTTCCTCTGCCATAACGCAACTTGCCGGCTTCTGGATTTCGTAAAAGTGCTTTGTTCAAGAGCGCGAGTGCTTGAGTATAACTGCCTTTGTTCGAAAGGTCTTGAGCAATTGCGTAATCGCTGTCCCCGCTGTTCCAAGTCTTCAGATGTGTCGGCTGAGGAATGTACGCGATGGCTGTATTTGAACTGTCGCCCCATGGCTCGAAATGATCCGGGTCGGTCACCACCGGCCTTTGCAAACCCGACAACTGAAGCACAGTGTCATCCAATTTATCGAAGGAAGCAGCGCGCTCTTTCTTAATCGGCAGGTAGAAGGGCGCGGCAGTTTCAGCTCGGTCGAAGTAGAGGATTGCCGCTCGATGGCAGCCGAAGCTTGCTAGATGTCTTGCAACCCTCAAGTCCTTGTAGCATTGAATGGTTTGCATCAATTGATTCGTGCCGCAGGCTTGATCGTTGTGAGCGAAAATGTCTTCTAAGACGGCACGCTCAGATTCGTCGAATTCGGCGAACCTCCCCTGGGATACGAACGAGTCCAGGTTGAGCGGTAGCAATTTCTTGGCGCGCAGACTTGCAGCTGGTTGAGAGGATCCAGAATTCGCCAGCTGTGATTGAGCAGCGGAAGGTGAGGCCGCGCCAGCTAACAAAATGCAGATTGCTGCTACTGTGATGCGCATAAGCTAATTCAATCACAAGACACTAGATGTAAGGGATGTGGCAGATCTCCGCTGAAAGCGATGTCAAACTAGTAGACCGGTCTACGAGTTGGAAGCAGAAAAAGTAGAGGTGTCTTAGTCTTGCTGAACGCCGCGAGATTACTAATGAATTACTGTTCCTGGTGTTTCAGAAATTCGTACTTTGCCGGCAATGTGGCATCCTTGAAAACGGCGCCCTTGGCGCGAATTCCTTCCAAGTTTGCTCCCGTGAGGTCAGCACCGGCTAAGTTTGCCCCTTCTAGATCGGCACCACTTAGGTCGGCGCCCGCAAGATCCGCGCCAGAAAAGTCACAGCCGCCTAGGGACGCATGTGAAAGCTGTGCGTTTCGGAGGGTGGAATCTGTGAAAATGGCTTGGGAAAGCTGGCAACGGCTGAAGTTGGCATTGCCCATTTGGGCACCGGTGAAGTTTGCTTTGTTCAGAGTTGCATCGGAGAAATCTGCGTGACCTAAATTTGTCCCGGACAGATTGGACCCGCTCAGGTTAGAGTCAGCAAACGAAGTCCCGGGAAACGCGCACGATTTCAAATCGACATCTGGAAGAACAACTCCTCGCAAATCACAATCGATGAAACTGCAGCGAAGAAGCCGCTGCGGTTGGTCGAAACGGGTCTTCTGAAACTTTGACGATCGAAACTCGCAATCAGCGATCGCAATGTTTGAGAGCGTGGCATCATTGAAATTTGCGTCAGTAAATCTGCTGTCATGAAAGTCTGCCCCGGTTAGGTCGGCCCCCAAAAACGAAATGGCAGTGGCAGAGACCGACTTCAGTGACATTGATTGGCAGTTGGCACCTTGAAAGTCTGCGCGCATGAGATTGCAGTGAACGCCGAAAGAAGCACCCGAAAGATTGCAGTTCTTGAAGGAGGCTTCGGAGAGTCCAGCGTTTGTGAGGTTTAGGCGTGAAAGATCCGAACCACTCACATCCAGTTTTGGGAGCTGCATCTTGCCAGCTGCCTCTTTCACTAATTCGGACTGGGTGAGCGGCTTTTCCGACCAGTACAGAATCTGTCCTGACGTTGACTTGAGTGATGACCGCGAAGATAGCTGATCGACGAGCGGTACCGCATGCGGTGCGAACGGGGAGAAGACCTTGCCCCGATTGGCCAGTATTCCGATTGCCAGTATGCTGCTTAATGCCAGGATCGACAGCACCCAGACTCTGCGTTCCCGCTTGCCTGAATTGCGTGGACGGGCGCCAGACTTGCACAATTCAAGATCTGTAAGGACTTCCGCGACGGTGGCGTAACGATTCTTCTTTTCTTTTGACAAACAACGCTGCACGATGACTGATAGGGACTCGGAAGTTCCGCTGGACTTGAGCCTTGTTGACAGATCGGACCTTGATGCATGAATGTGTTGCATCAAGGTTTGCATGGGATTCTCGCCCACGAACGGGCATCCTCCCGTTAGTGATTCGAACATGAGGCAACCGAGTGAGTAGATGTCCGTCTGCTCATCTACTGGCAGTCCAAGCGCCTGCTCGGGGCTCATGTAGCTGGGCGATCCGATTATCTCCGCAGTTTGCGTCAATTTTGATGAGCTATCCTGGCATTCGCCGATTGCTTTGGCTAGACCGAAATCAGCTATCTTGGCGCACTGCAAGCCTTCTTTTTCCGTGATTAACACGTTGCTGGGCTTGATGTCTCGATGAACGATTTTGGCTTGGTGAGCCGCGCGCAGCCCTCGCGCGACATCGATGAAAATAGGAAGGCACTGATCTTCTTTCAGCGCACCATTCTTCTCAATCATTTGCGACAACGATTGACCATCGACGAGCTCCATCGCTACGAAAGCTTTTTCGTTGGTCGTGGTCCCATAATCGAAGATTTGCACTATGTTTTCGTGCGACAGTCCGGAAGCCAGTTGGGCTTCCAGCTGGAACCGACTGGAGTTAGAAGGTTTGGCAGAAACGCCAAGATGTAGCAGTTTGAGCGCGACAGTTTTGTTCAGACCAAGGTGTTTAGCCCGGTAGACCGCAGCCATCCCTCCTTCGCCCACCAAATCAATAAGTTCGTAGCGGTCACCGACGATGTCGGAAACCTGACGCAAATTGACGGCAGCCTGGTCTTCCTTCGATTTCGACACCGGGATCGCCCTGCGTGACTACTTGCTGAACTACGTATGATATACCCAAATGGGCACCTCTGGCAGACTCACGGGTGTATGTCAGACTCCATCACCGCTCGGCTCTCGATAGCTCCTTCTCTACCTCAGACTCGAGTTCGGCAGGTTCGACGAAAGAACCAACTTATTTCTTCGGCAAAACTCAGATATCTCGGCATTAGAACCGGGCTCCTTGCCACCGAATTGATTACAGGGGAAGCCCAGCACCAGAAGTCCTCTGGAGGCGAATTTGTTCCGTCGAGCGATTTAGCGCTCAAATCGTACAGAGAGCTCTCCGAGCGGGACTGCTGTGGACCCAAAGCCCTGGTTGCGTCGTGTGCCCCGCAAACAACACAAAGAGTAAGCCAGACCATAATTCTTACGACCTTAGCATTCACAACACTTTTCCGCATTCAAGCGGGGCTCTGAAGCTATCTTGCATTGACGAGGTGAATCTCGTATGAACGAAGCCGCTTCTCAACGCGCTGCACCTGCCACCGGCAGTGGTGGCATCATGACGAAGCGTTGAGTTTCGCTAACCCGCGCTAACCCTTGAGACGCCTATCAAGCCTAAGGCAATCTTCTGCTGCGGTGCGAATCTGTTTCTCGACGCTCGGATCTCGATGATCGGCTTCCAAATAGTTGCTGACAGTGCCCAGTGCAATCGTCGTCTGCATTACGTTCTGAAGCATTTCTTCGTGTTGACTGGGCATCAACCTGACCATAAGGATTGGTGTCGCATGGCTATTGATGTCCAGCCGGATCAGCCTGATTAATTCCATGGCGCGGGAATCATCGAACAAAATGCCAATCACGAATAAATCGATAGGTTCTGAGTCTGCAAGCAGCACTTGCTCTGCGTGCTCGATATTTTTCACCTACCAGCTCATAGCCGTCCAGTGCCTTCTTCACTACAGGAAGAGGCTCAGACTTTACTGCTACAAGTATCCTAGCGGCAGTCATTAATTGAGTTTGTCTGAAATTAGACTTGCGGCGGCAACTGTGGTTCGCGTGACAGCAGAGGCGAGCTCAGAGTCGACGGATTCATGTTGATGCTGGCGCTCGCGTTCAAGTTAGCGGAACTCAATCCACCATGCCGTTTGACTTGCGTCAGTACTCGCTGTCCGTTTTTGACGATATTCTGAGATTCAGTAATGATGCGCGAAATGCCGGCCAGATCTTCATCGAGACGCGTAAGCACTTGGTCTGCGTAGACATCGGCGCCCTCGCGGGTGCGAGCTGCATCTTCCTCGGCTTCGGCGCGGATGCGCTCTGCTTCGGCCAGTGCTTCGCGGCGCATTTGCTCAACTTCTTGAACTACTTGCTTGCGAATTCTTTCGACTTCCGCCTGCACTGCTTTGAGCAGTTCCGACTCGTGCAGCATTGTTTCTGCCTGGCGGCGAGCGGTGGCAATGACTGTCTCGGCGCGGCGTTGCGATTCAGCAACGATGTCGTCGCGCTGCTGAAGGACATCGGTCGCTTCCCGCAGTTCTTCGGGGAGGCGGGCCCGCGCCTTATCTAACACTTCTAGAAATTGATCGGCGTTGATCAGTTTGAATTTCCAGACGCCGGCGCCGTCTTCAATAAGATGCTCGAGCAAGTCGAGATGCTTATAGATCGACGTTTGTTTGTACGCCGCTGTGTTTGGTGTCATTGCAATTGTTGTGGTCATACTTTTATTCAGCCCCTGCTGAAATGCTCTCTCAGATAAGAATGGACTGCCTGCGGGACGAATTGGCTTACGTCTCCGCCTAAACGTGCAATCTCCTTCACCGTTGACGAACTAATAAAAGAATACTCGGGTTTTGTCATGAGAAAAATAGTTTCTAGTTCAGGATTGAGCTGACGGTTAGTCTGCGCCATTCCTAGCTCCGCCTCATAGTCCGAGATAGCTCTCAGTCCGCGAATGATGACGTTCGATTGATTCTGTCTTGCGAAATCCACGAGTAGTCCCTGGAAGTGCCCGACACGAACGTTTTTCAGATCCTCCACTACTTTCGAGATAAGCATTGTTCTAACTTCGATAGGCAAAAGCGGAGTTTTTCCGGGATTGCCCACCACTGCCATGATGACTTCATCGAAAAGAGCACTGGCCCGATGGATGATGTCCAGGTGACCCAGTGTCATTGGATCGAACGAGCCAGGATAAACGGCTCTCCTAGTCATTCCAGCTAACTAGTTACCTTTCCCACCAGATAGTGGTTGGGGGCGTGATCTTCTTGATCTTGTCAACGCGGAAAATCATAGCACAGCGCACGCTTGATAAATCGTTAATCAAATAAAATGGGGCAGTTTCAGGTGTATATGGAATCGATGCGCGCGGCATTGCAAAACTGTATAGATACCGCATATGGTGCAACCTCGGGCATTCTCGCGGCCGCTTGTTAACTGCGCTTAAGCCTGGCAGATTCCTGATTTCGGGTTATGAAGAAACCGAAACCTCGCCACTGTCACTTACTTGCGGAATATCCACTGTCGGATCGGGATCCGATCCATTTGATGTCGATGCCGATGTCGATGCCGATGCGTGACCTGACCCGTTCGCGCCATTCTTGGTCGCCACCGGTTCGAGATCTCCCGTGTCGTCCGCGCACTCCGCGGAGTCTTCGCTCTCCGCTTTTCCGTTTGCGCCATCGCCTGCGGTATCAGACGTATCATCCATCGGGAAGCCGAAGCCGGGGAGCACGACGACAAACGTAGTGCCGTGTCCAAGTTCGGACTCGCAGTAGATGCGGCCGTTATGCTTTTCGATGATCCGTTTAACGATCGTCAGTCCCAGTCCGGTGCCTTTGATCGTGTGCACTTTCTTCTCGACACGATAGAAGCGATCGAAGATGAATGGAATATCGTCTTCAGGAATGCCGATACCATTGTCTTTGACAGAAACCTTCACTTCGTGCGGCTCTTCCAGATATTCGACGCTGACGTCGATTTTGCCGCCGTTAGGTGTGTACTTGATGGCGTTGGTGACCAGATTGATCACCGCGCGCTCGATAGACTCTCGGTTCATTTGCACTTGCGGCAGCCGATTGTCGCAGTTGAGGGAAAGCGAGATGCCGCGTTCTTTTGCCATCATCTGCACGGCCCGCAGGGTGTATTCGACTGCTGCCGAAATATCCTGTGGAACAATTTCGAATTCGCGTTCGCTTTCTTCCAGCTTAGAAAGTTCGAGCACTTCGTTGACCAGGCTCATTAATCGATCGGCTTCGCTATCGATAATCTCAAGAAACTCTCGATAGATGTCCGGTTCCAGCTTGTCGCCGTGCTTGCACAGTGTGTCGACATAACTCTTGATCGATGTAATCGGCGTGCGCAACTCGTGACTGACGTTGCTGATGAATTCGCCCTTCATCTTCTCCAGTTCGGCCGATCTGGTGATGTCGTGCATAATCATGACCGAGCCGAGAAACTCTTTATTCAACTGAATCGGCGCGATGTGCAGACGAATGACGCGCTCGCCGACTGTGAGTTGTTGCATGACGGGACCAAGCGTGCCGGGTGAGACCGTGTCGGTAAATGCTTGAATAACCTGGCAGATTTGCGGGCTGTCTGGGCCGTCTGTACAAAAAACCAGCGGCTTGCCGAGCAAATCCTTTTCTTCTTTGTCGAACAACTGCGTGGCTGCGGCGTTGACGATCTGCACTTTGTTGTCGCGGTCGCAGACGACGACACCGTCCGCGATCGACATCAGCACGAGCTCCAACTTGTTTCTTTCCGAAATGAACTTATTGCGCTCGGACATCAAACTGTCGACGTTCTGTTTGTCGTACTGCTGAAGGCGTTTGGACATGTAGTTGAACGCGCTGACGACCTGGTCGATTTCGCGCCCGGCGCCCTGGTGTCCGATCTGGTGACCGAATCGTCCCGCGGCAATCTGCGAAGCACCGCCGGAGAGAGCCTTCAGAGGTCGATTAATCAACGAATAGTTGACCGCCAGGCAGAGCGCACCCAAAAACCACACCAGTCCGAAAATGGACAAAAGGAACATTTTGGTTTCTTGGGGCGTGCCAAAGATGGTGAATGCATAACTGTCCAGACCGACCCAGCACATGCCGAAGCTTTCATTGTTGCGGAACATGGGCACGGCAATATTGACGATTTCGCGCGAGCCCGGCGGGCTCGGAAATACCCCCGGTGCCTGCGTTCGGGCTGCCGGCTGCGCATACATCTTGTAGATGGGTGCCTTATTAGCCTCGTTTTGGCGAATGAAATTCTGGCTGTCCAAAAGAACTTTGCCGTTCTGGTCCACGAAAGCGATGTATTCAATCGCCGGAGTCTGCTGCATCTCAGTCAGCACGTAATACTTCATGCCTTCCAGGTTGTTGTCGTTCGAGAGCGCTTCCGCGCCGCCTCGGGCCAGCGCTTGGGCCAGCGCCATGCCAAATTGATTGACTGCCTGCGTCTTCACTGCCTGCGTGTGACTAACTAAAATCCAGGCCGTAAATGTCACCAGTGAAGAAATTGAGACCAGCCCCAGCAAAAGCAGCCGTTTCTGAGTTGAGACTCGCACCCACAGGTACTGGGTCAAAACCAGGGCTTTGCGGAACGGTCTAAATAATGGATGTTGCTTCACGAGCTGACCTTGGCTGGAGAGGTTTAGATCTGAAACTGATCTCTAGATCTGATTCCTACAAAGGTAGAGCAAAAACCCCATTTACCTAACGCAATTTTATCCAAATGCTTTACAACCGGATACGTCTTTTAAGCCACCCGCGACCTTTTGGGGCTTTCTATAGATCTCAACCGATATCGGTTGAGATCTGCGGTTTCATATTAGAGTGATGGAAGGGCTGCCAAGCGAAACGGAAGTCCCCGAAAAATGACGACCTTTACACCCGGACAAACCCAGCAGACGACCCAGGAAATCGACGCGAGAGTGCGCGATTACTTGCCTTTGGTGAGCCAGATTGCGGCTCGCTTCAACCGGGCGAGTTCGGTCAGCAAGGAAGATCTGGTGCAGGTGGGGGCTTTAGGGTTGCTGAAGGCGATTCGAGGCTATGACCGGGAGCGCTGCAAGAATGCCTCGTTCCGAAGTTATGCCACTCTCTTCATTCGGGGTGAGATTCAGCATTACCTGCGCGATCAGGCTTCCCTGGTGCAACAGCCGAGACGTGTAGTCGACAGTGCAGCCCGGCTTGCTGTAGCAGAAGAGCAACTGACCCGTGAACTTGAACGCACTCCTGCGGCTGTCGAGCTGGCGATGCGAGCCGGGTTGCCGCTCCCCGTGGTCGTCGAGGCGCAACAGGCGCGGGATACGTGCACATTTTACGACTCTCTCGATCAGTGCGACACCGGCGAAGATCAGCTGGGCACCTGGAGCGAACGCCTTCCCGACCGTAATCAGATTGAGAAGATCGAAGAGGCGGAGACGCGGGCGATTGTAGGAAACGCTGTGCGCAGCTTGGGAGCGAAATCGCGCCAGGTCATCGAGTATGTCTATTTTGATGAGATGACTCAAAAGGAAACAGCCCGGCTGCTTGGTTGGTCGGAGATGAAAGTTTCGCGAGCCGTGCGCAAAGCGCTGACGAAGCTGAAGGCGATTCTCCTCACTGAGATCTTCTAGTGCCGGACCGGAGATATGTCGGGCTACAGATAGCGAGTTTCATCAAAGGTGTCCGCGGTAGCAGACTCTTTCGCTTTTTCGCCATTCGCTGTTTCGGGTTGCATAACGTCCTTTTCCGCCTCGGTCTGCGGCGGTTCGCCCAGTGAGAGGCTATCGAGCTCGGAGTCGATGTCCACTTGCAAATGATGTGCCGAGTCTTCATTGAGAATGCCCTGTTTCACAAGCTCGGCGAGGCAATCCTTGCGTTGCTCCAGGAGTTGCATTTTGATCTGGTTGTCCTGCATCTCGTTCAATGAGGAATCGGAGACTTGCAGCGTCTCGAGCTCGCTGCTTAGGTTGGCGATGTTCTGTGCGAGTTCCTGGCTCCATTTTTCGTGTGCGGCCTCGGAAACGCGTCCTTCATCCCTGAACTTGTCCAGTGTCAGTAATTCGGACTTGTAAGCCAGGACCAGTCCCTTGCATTCCTGGTACCGATTGAGGCTTTCTTTCTTGGGTGCCATGCCCAGTAGGCGAACCATTGGTTCCATCGTCAATCCAGGGACCAGCAGCGTAAAGAGGACTACGCCGAAAGTCATGTTGATCACTATCTCCCGGTCGGGAAAGTCGAGCGGCAAACTGAGAGCCAGCGCCATAACCAGAGCACCGCGCAACCCGCCCCAGAACATCAGGTGGCGCCACTTGTCCGGAATCGGCAAACGCTGTGACGAGATGAACGGACAGATGCCATAGACCACCATCAAACGGGCTACGAAGACAGCCAGCACCGCCAGTCCGATGATACGAGAGTGCTTGAGAAGCAACGACCACTCTACCTGCAAACCAATCAGTAAAAACAGCAACGAATTGCAAAGGAAGGCGGCATACTCCCAGAAGGAGTTGACCGCCAGGCGAGTGGATGCCGACATGCCGGTGCGGCTGCCGTAGTTGCCTACGACAATGCCGGCGGCAACAACTGCTATTACTGAAGATACCTTCAATTGTTCGGCGAGCAAAAATGCACCGTATGCGGTGACCATCGTAAGTGTGATTTCCAGCAGGTGGTCATCGAAAGCACTTGTGATTCGCGACGCCGCATAGCCAAGCAAGGCACCAAGCGCACCACCGCCCAGCACTACGAGCAGGAAGGTTCCGCCAGTATTGGCGACGGAAAATTGCCCGCCGGTCAAAACGAGCGCCAGGACGATTTTGAAAAGGACGACCGCTGTGCCGTCATTAAACAAACTCTCGCCTTCCAGGATCATCGTCAACCGTTTGTCGATGCCCATTTGCCGGAAGAGAGCGATCACGGAAACCGGGTCGGTAGCCGATACCATCGCCCCGAAGAGCAGAGCAGTCTGGGTGTTCATATTACCTGCGAAGTGCAAGATCGCAGCCACGCCCACCATGCAGACAACCACACCGACTGTGGCAAGGACGCTGATTGACAGCCAGTCGCGCCGGAGAGCCTTGATGTCCATGTTCCATGAGGCTTCGAAAAGCAACGCCGGCAAGAATATGAGTAGCACCATTTCCGGTGTCATTGAAACGGGTGGCAAAACCTTGGAGAGTCCGATCACAAGTCCGGCTATCACTAGCGCTACTGCATATGGAACTCGAATCCATTTGATTACCACAGCCGTTGCCGAAGCCACTAGAAGTAGTGCCAAGAGCGTGTCCAGATGAATCGCGGATCCAGCGTGTTCCATAGCGTGCCGACGAATGTTGCCTACCTTCTCTCCATACCCTGAGGTTTGATGCCAGCAAACGGACTGATAATGCCCAAACAGACCAGTGTATCGACGGTTTCTTGCAATTGTCTTTCGTCACCATTTTCGGTGCAGCTGAAATGGACGCAGGTTCAAAAACTGCTGGTGAGCCAGGGTTAATGGACTGGCGCTCATTTCCGGATGTCTATCGAAGTGGGATCGACCGCATGAACGGAGGGATCGGATCGTGAGAACCGGGTACATATGCGCCTCGCTGATCAATGAGTTGGATTAAATCTGCTTGGAAGCGGGGTTGTCAGTATCGCTGCATGGTTAACACCTGATAAGCTTTGTCGCTGGCAAATGGGTGATATGCCCATTTGATTTCTTCTGGGGAGAAACATGCATGCGGGTATTCGACGAAGCCCCGGTTGCTCTCGATAGTCTGGATGACCACCTGAAAGCCTTGTTGAGACTGAAACTCAGAGAGTTTGTACACCTGTCTCCATGGTTCAAGGGCGTGCCCACCATAGATTGCAATTACTACGAAGCAACAACCAAGCGGAGTCCGGTTACCAGACAATTAGAAGCGCACGATTGCCCTCAAAAGGGACATCGACGCATTCATCAGCGTCACCGCCAGGTAATCAGACTGAAATAACTGACCGAAGCGGACGCTCAACAAAGTAACCCAGAAAGGTGGTGGCGAAAATCTCCACCTTTCTGCCTTTTTGCCGACTGCCGAAGCTCTCGCCGTCAGATCTCAACCGATATCGGTTCAGATCTGACACAGGCTCAATGACAACCCCGACTCGCCAGGTTCCGAGAAACCCAACCGATATCGGTTGAGATCTGAGGGGAGTCAGGGCGAAAAAGAAAGGCCAGGCGCGATGCCTGACCTGACTGTCATTGGTCGGGACGAGAGGATTCGAACCTCCGGCCTCACCCACCCCAAAGGTGCGCGCTACCCCTGCGCCACGTCCCGTAGCACTTACATTATATACGCACTGTATTGATCGCCGGCTGACCGCCACCTTGTCCGCCAGATGAGCGGCGCGGGCGGCGGCTTTTCTATGTATTATTGGTTGAAGTGTTTCAACCTCTGAAGAAAAATATCTCGATAGATGTCAAAGAACTCTTCCAGTTTCCGCTGGACGAGTTCCAGCTGGAAGCCATCGAGCACATCGATGAAGGCAAGAGCGTCGTCGTGTGCGCGCCCACGGGTTCAGGCAAGACGGTGATCGCCGAGTATGCTGTCGAGTTGGCTCTGCGCTCCAACCGCCGCTGTTTCTACACGACGCCGTTGAAAGCGCTCTCCAACCAGAAGCTTTTCGACCTGCGCCAGAAATACGGCGAGGAAAAGGTTGGGCTTCTGACTGGCGACATTTCGGTCAATCGAGATGCACCGATTGTTGTGATGACCACCGAGGTCTACCGCAACATGCTCTATGGAACCAGTTTTGGTGACGTCAACAAGAATTTGGCCAATGTGGCGTCGGTGATTCTGGATGAATGTCACTACATGAACGATGCTCAACGCGGCACCGTCTGGGAAGAGTCGATCATCTATTCGCCATCTGAGATTCAATTGGTGGCGCTGTCCGCGACGGTTGCGAACGCTGCTGAGTTGACTGAATGGATCGATCAAACGCACGGGCCGACGGCGCTGGTAAGTTCCACCTTCCGTCCGGTGCCTCTGCGATTTTATTATTTCGGCGGCAGGAAGCTGTTTCCTCTCTTGCGACCGGGCGGCAGCGGTATGAACCCGCAACTCAAGTCATTGTTCGGCGGTAAGCAGAAGTTTCCTCGCCGTGGTGGTCCAAGGCGGCGCAACGAAGACATGCCCGATCCGCGCGACGTGCTGATGACGCTCTATGCCAAAGAAATGCTGCCGGCGATTTACTTCCTTTTCTCCAGACGCGGCTGTGAAGAGTCGATGAAGAAGTGTCGTGGTGTAGTGCTCATTACCGACGACGAACGGCGCCAAATCAAGAAGGCTGTCGATGAATTGGTCGCCGATAACGAGAATTTGCGGTCGCATCCGCACTTGCTCTTTTTGTATGAGGGGATGTCGGTTCACCATGCCGGCATGCTGCCCAGCTGGAAGCATGTGGTTGAGAAACTCTTCCAGAAGGGACTGCTGAAGGTAGTCTTCGCGACCGAAACTCTGGCGGCCGGGATTAACATGCCGGCGCGCACTACGATCATCAGTGCCATCTCCAAGCGTGCCGATGAAGGACACCGTTCGTTGACCGCCAGCGAATTTTTGCAAATGAGCGGTCGGGCCGGACGCCGAGGCATGGACGAGATCGGGCACGTGGTCGTGCTCAGTCATCCATACGAGAGCGTCGAGGATGCGGCCAAGTTGGCCGCGGCGCCGGCGGATCCCCTGGAAAGCCGCTTCACGCCTTCCTACGGGATGGTGCTTAACCTCTTGCAGCGGCACACTATGGAAGAGGCCAAGGACTTGATCGAGCGCAGCTTCGGTCAGTTTCTTCTCCAGCAGCAGCTGGACCCGCTGTTTCTCCAGAAGATGGTGTGGGAACGTGAGCTGGAGAAACTGAAGAACCCGCTCTGTCCAGGTGAGCTCGGGGACCTGCCGCAATACAATAGATACCTGGAGGCTGCAGCCGCGAAACAGAAACAGATAAAGCATATGGAGCGCTCGTTGGCTCAGCACGGTGATACCGGTGGTAGTGGCGCAGAGGCTGTGGATGCCTTGAAGGTGGAAAGTGCTGAGTTCACGCAGAAGGCTCATGATATGCCATGCCACGGCTGTCCGGAGCAGAAGCCCTGCAGCAAGCAGAGCGACCGGATTAAGGTGCTCGAAAATCGCATACGTGAAATGACGAGACGCATCGGTAAGGAACATGGAAAGTATTTTCGTGAGTTCGAATCGCTCTCCAACATCCTGCGCTTGCAAGGCTATCTCGATGGCGGCACCCCGACCAAGCTTGGCGAAATGACGGCGGCGCTGCGGGCGACGAACGAATTATTCTTGAGTGAAGTGATTGTCAGCGGTGTGCTGAACAAGTTGAGACCGCCGGAACTGGCAGCGGTGATTACCGCGCTCGTCAGTGAAGAAGATCGAATTGAGTCCGCCATGCGCATCCGTATGGGACCGGCTGCTGACCTGGCTCTCGAGAAGATCAATAAAATCGGGCGCAGCGTTTTCAGATTGCAGCGCGACTTCGACGTAGAGATTCCGGTCGAGTTCTCACCGATATTTTCCGGGCTCACTCAACTGTGGGCTGATGGTGCGACGTGGGAAGATATTCGCCGCACCAGTCAATTTGATGAGGGCGATATCGTGCGAGCGCTGCGCCGCACTGTGGACCTGTGCCGCCAGATTATCCGGGCTCCGAACGTGGCGGAGGATCTCGTTAATGTGTGCATGGACACAGAGCGCCTGATTGGTCGCGACGAAGTCAAAGAAGACTTTTCCTGAGCGCGCGCAGTCTCACAGTCTCAGTGTTTTGCTGCCGGTGCTTTGGTCTTGAGCCACTCGTCAAGGCTGGTCGGGCAGATCTTTCCGCCTGGTCCTGGCACGAGCTTGTGCTCATCCAGAATCACTCCGTAATAGGGAGCATCGGCTGCAGCTGTGATTTGACGCGAATCGCCGGTGGCTTTTAGATACCTTGCGACAAGCTCGTTTTGCGGCAGGCGATCGGGACCGGCGATTTCAACGGTGGTGTTCACCGGTGTCTGTGCGCACGTCGATGCCATGACCTCCGCGACATCATCGGCAGCGATGGGTTGCATATGACCGGTGGACAAGTTGGTTGTGTTGCCCACCGTTGCTGCATCGGCAATGCCGCCCAGGAATTCGAAAAACTGAGTTGCATGCACAATGGTGTACGGAATCTTGCCGGACTTGATCAACTTCTCCTGCACCTGCTTAGCTCGGAAATAGCCGCTGTCTTGCAAGCGGTCTGTGCCAACGACGCCAAGCGCAATGTGGTGTTTGACCCCAGCCTCGCCGCCCGCCGTGAGCAGGTTCTTTGTAGAGACCTCAAAGAACTCCATAACTTCTGTGTCTTCCCAAGAAGGCGCGTTGGAGACGTCGAGAACCACATCGGCATCCTTGATTGCTTCTTGCAAGCCTTCGCCTGTGATTGTGTTCACGCCCGACTTACGCGACGCGGGCACGACATCGTGCCCTTGTTTCCGCAGCCGGTCTACTGTTTTTGCGCCAATCAAGCCGCTGGCGCCAACGACAACAATTCTCATATGTTCGCCCCCTGGATTGAGCTTTATGACCGCGTCACAATAGCATGACGCACGCAACAGTATGTCGCTTTCAACCAAAGCTGTTCGTTCCGGGCTTTTGGGTGCATACTAGAGATGTACCATGCTCGAAGAAGCGCACGCAGCCGTAGTTTTGGAGAATTCCAATGATATTTCGCAATCGCCTGATAGCAGTCGGTGTATTTGCAACGTTGCTTGCACCGGTCGTTTCGTTAGTTACCGAGCAATCTTGTGACGCGCGTGGCGGCAGGGGTGGAGGCGTCAAGCGGGGTGGCAGCGGGCTGAAACGCGGCGGCAACTTCGGCGGCGGTCGAGGTTTGTCGCGGCGTGGTGGTCGAGGCGGCTATCGAAACCAGGATCTGAACGGAGACGGTGTCGTCGACCAGGCGGATAAGCGTCAGGCGCGGGGACTGACCAGCTCGATGGCAGGTGGTGGCAGCGCCGGGAGTCCTCACGTGAGCGGCGCCGGTGGCAACAGTGGTGTGGGTGGACAGGGTGGCAACGGCGTGACGGTCTACCATCCAAGTCCAAGCCCGAGTCCGTCGGGACAATAGACAAGTAAGCAATCATCGACTTGTCCTGAGACAATAATGTCTATGGACGAGAAACTCGAAAGTCGGCCGGTTAGCCCTGAAAAAGAGCGCGAAATAGAACTCGTAGTCGGCGGCAACCGCGACTATGGTGCGGCTGAGATTGCGCCGGTGCCGGCCAATTTGCTGGATAAGTACGAACACGTCGTGCACGTGGCAACAGGCGGCATGGCCTCGGTCTATCGCGGCAAGCATCGGTTGACGGGGCAAAACGTTGCCATCAAAGTGCTCGCCGACCGGCGCGATCAAAGTGTCGAACGTTTCAAGCGCGAAGCGGCAACCGTGGCGGCCCTGACGCATGGAAACATCGTGCATATCTACGACTTCGGTGTTGATGGCGCGGCGTACATAACCATGGAGTACGTTGAAGGACGCTCTCTGTCCGAAGCTGTGCAAGCTGAGGGGAGGCTGTCCCTCGAGCGCTTCTACAAAGTATTCGCCGATGTCTGTGCCGGGCTGGCTCATGCCCACCGCAAGGGCGTTGTGCACCGCGACATCAAACCGAGCAATATCCTCATTCAGGAAGTCGCAGCTGGAGAAGAAACCGCCAAGCTGGCCGACTTCGGATTGGCGAAGGCTCTGGTGGGAGGACCGGGACAGGAGATCTCTCAGACCGGCGAGATACTCGGAACCCCGCTCTACATGAGCCCTGAGCAATGCATGGGAGCGACAGCAGGCAAGCCATCGGACATCTATTCTCTGGGATGTGTCATGTATGAGTGCCTGACCGGCCAGCCACCGATCAAAGGCGCCAACTTTCTGGAGACGGTCTGGTACCGGTTGAATGAGAAGCCGAAGTCCTTTGCCGAACTTGGTGTGAAAGCGCCTTCAGCGCTGGAACGGGTGGTGTTTCGCTGTCTGGCTCAAGACCCGGCCGATCGCTATCAGTCGGTAGAAGCGCTGGCTGCGGACCTCGAATGTTGTCGTCTAAACAAAGCGATTTCACAGACGGCGCTCATATCTGGCCGACCTGGCAAGCCTCAATCATTTAAGAAGAAGCGGTCTGAGAGAAATGGAGCGTTGCTTGCGGTTTCAGTAGCGCTGGCGATTATGACTGTTTGTGCGGCATTTCTGGCTGCCAACCTCGCGTATCATGGTCCGGACACCCCGTCTGAACTGGAAGGACGGGATATTCCTGCCCCTCCGGTTCCCCTGGCGCCGCCCGTTCCCCGCGCACCGCGAGCGGTGCACAAACTGCCGCCACTGGCCTCGAAACTCTTTTTGATGGTTGATCTTCAGCAAGGTGCGGCGGGACAAAAATCCGACGTCATGGCCTTTCATAATCAAGGAGACGGAGTTTCCGATGCCGACTACGCCAAGCTGATGAGCAACTCGCAGGTGAAGCTGGAGACTCAGCAATGGGGTGAGTACTACCAGAAGATTTTCGATGAAATGCGTCCGGCGGACGGGTCTATTCCCAAGGGGGCGCGCATGGAAATGAATGTCGCCATATCTGGTGACGGACAGGTTTTTGCCAATACGAAGTGGGCGGATGCCGGAGATCAGCGAGTGCAGCAGTTTTACAACGAGGTGCTCATGCAAGCCAAGTCGCTGAGCAAGCAGCCCTGGATCAAGCCGCCGGCCGGCTATAAAGCGGTGGAGTTTTCGTACTGGGTGGAAGGCGATCCGCTGGAACTGCGGTTGTCGGTGAACAATCTGAAGCTGGTGCCGGACCAGCAGTAGAGCTTATTGCTGAGCTTCTGCTGAGGCTGAGCTTGCAACGGCATGTGCCTTTGAATATGGTGGCACATTGTAAAGTTGAATCGCTGAGCTGATCGGGATTTCCGCACTTTCAGATCGGGCTAACAACGGCATTTCGTGCGGCTGAGCAAGATATTTCTTCAAAGTCACGGTACCCAGTCCGGTAAAAAGTCACAAGTTAAAGGTATAAAGAAGAAAGCGATGCAGCGACTCACTGCATGCGGCTCACGGACCGCTGAGTCATACCGACATCGCATCTGATTTAACTGCCCCGCGCCGTGAGCGAGGCGGATCTCGCTGAGGTAAACCCTGAATGAGCAACAAGAAGCATTGGCTGGCACTGGCTGCACTGGTTTCGTTTCTCGTCCCCGCCGCAGCCTCGGCAGATGCTTACTCGGACGGTTACCTGCGCAACTACGGCTCCGCAAAACCAATGGTCTCTTCTGGCAGTCTGCGCCAAGTGCAGATGTCACCGGTTGTGGCCGTCGGCGGCATGTCGCTGAGCGCCGCCAATGCGGCCGGTGACTACATGCACGATGTTTGCAAAGAAGGCACGTTCACCTGGACTAGGGACAGGTTTCCACTTAAGGTGTATATCGAAGACGGAGCAGTTGTCCCCGGCTATCGCCCGAACTTCAATCAGTTCATCGTTGATGCATTCAATACCTGGGATCAGGTGACCAGCCACAAGCTTTCCTGGTCGCAAGTTTCATCGCCTCAAGACGCCGACATCACAATCCGCTGGACCGATGCCGTTACCGAACGTGTGGAAGGCACCGAAGCCGGACGCACGGCGGCCGTGACTCGACTGAATCCGGCTACCGGGCTAGGCACCATATCTGGTGCTAAGATGCAGTTCTTGACGCGCCTGCCGCAAAGACAGTTTTCCGACGACGAAGTGAAAAAGACCTGCCTGCACGAGGTCGGTCACGCACTCGGTCTGCAAGGGCATTCAACCAATCGCAACGACATCATGTATTACGCGGTTTCGCCTACGCAAGGAACGCTTACGGCTCGCGACATCAACACGATGAACAAGCTGTACGACACTTACCCGGCGAACTCAGCTGCGACCATGGTTACTCTGGGACCGAAGCCGCGCCGCAATTAACTAAAGCAGAGCAATTAAGAGCGGAAGCTTTGCAGGCGGGTTTCCGCCAGTGACAGCACTTGTTCAACGACATCGTCGATGGATAGACCGTCAGTATCGATTACGATGGCATCCTCAGCTTGCCGCAGGGGCGAGGTTTCTCTCGTCGAATCGAAGTGGTCTCGGGCCGTAATCTCTTCCATCAAAGTCTTCAGATCGGCGATTTGACCCATCTCCTTCAGATCCTTCTGGCGGCGCTCGGCGCGTACTTCCGGGCTGGCTGTGAGGAATATTTTCAGCGCTGCCCGCGGCAGGACGACGGTACCGATATCGCGGCCGTCCATGACGACACCGCCGCGATCAGCCATTTGCTGCTGCCGCGTCACCATAATTTTGCGGATGCCGGCAATGGCTGAGACCTGGCTGACAAAGCGCGTAACGATGCGCGAACGGACGATCATGGTGACGTCGGTATCGTTGATGAAAACTCGCACACGTCCTCGCGAGGACGTGTCGGGCGGCTTTAAATCTATGCGCTCTTTCTCAACAAGAGCAATGACCTCGTCGGCGTTCTCCAGATTGGCCCTTTTCTCCAGAGCTATCCATGTCGCGGCTCTGTACATCGCGCCGGTATCTATATACAGATAGTGCAGCTTGTCGGCGACACGCTGGGCGACGGTGGACTTGCCTGCACCGGCCGGTCCATCGATGGCGATGCCGTCCTGCTTCGGTAGGGACATGTCAGCCTCGTTGCGCTGCGTATTGGAACTTGTGGTCTGTAACATAAGCTCCCCCGCCGTGACTCATGAGCCAGCCGGCTCATCCTTCTGCACCTGATTCCCCTGCATTCTAAGCGACTCCATGGTTTTAATGAAAGTTGGCAGACCGAAAATAATCGTAGTCAGCAATGAAACGATAATCACGGCGTTCAGCACCATCCTCAGCACTGGTGTTTCTTCCCAGGTTTCAGGGTGAGACGGGACAGGCTGCGATATTGTGTCTGAAATCTCATCTGGGTAAGTGCTGACCGGGCGGAAATCATCTGGGGGCGGTTCGTCGCGCAATGGTGCGTGCTGACCGGAGGCGCGTTGGGCGATCAACGCTTCCATGGCATCCACTGCCTCGTCGGCGATCGGGTCATCGCTGAGGACGGTCGCTGTCGGCAGCTGTATGCCGGAGATGCCACTTTCTGCGGTGGCATCCTCATCTGTGGCTCCGGGTGGGAGAATCGGCGCCACGGGGGCGTCCTTGCCGCCGAAGAGCTTGTCGAGCAACGAACCCTGATCGAACAACTCGCCGGGATCTTCCGGGAGGTTCGGCAGGTATTCAATCAATCGCGGCAGCGACAGGTGGAGAACGTCCTTTAAATCGCTCGGGTGCTCGTTGCCGCTGTCGAGCAAAACGAAGCTCCCTTCGCCGATTGCCAAAATGTCGCGCACGGCGGGATATCCGCTGTCGCCCTGGTCGGTGCATGCACCGACGATGAACTGCCCATCTGCAATGGCCAGTCGACCTGCGCTGTCGGATTCCTTCGACGCGATACGCAGCACATAAAGACCGGCATCCTGTTCCGCCACCGCCTGGAGCACGTCCTTCATGCTCCACGACTTTGACAGCGAACCTTCGAAGACTACATCCACAGAATGTTTTGTTGAGTGCCGGTCACGGTGCCGGGTTTAGGTGCCTGTTCTACGCTTGTTCCAGATCATCTTCACCCAATCGTAGAAGCTAGGCGTCAGAGGTGCATTTTCGGCTGCTTGCTGCTGCGCTTGTTCGAGAGGCATGCCCTCGGAAATGCTCTTCACAATCTGGGCAACCTCACCGTCTTGTGGAAAGCGATGGAGAGCTTTCTTGGAAAAAAGCAGCTTGCCGTCGTGTTCTACTTCGAAAACGCCTCCCGATGATTGAATCAATTGAGACGGTTCGGCTAAAAGGGTTTCCAGTTCTGCCGCCAACCTGACGGCGTGTTGCTTGTAGCCTCAAGCCCCGCAATAGGTAATGCGAAATCCTTCGGTCGTGGTCATGCTCATGGTCTCCTTTATTATTTCTGTCCGAAGAGGCGCTGCCACCAGGACAAATTCAACAGTCGATTGTAATTGTCCTTCAGTTCCTGCAACTCTTGTTTGGCCTTATCCAGTTCGTCTTTGACGCGCCGATTCTCATTGGCATTTGTTTCCAGAAGGCGCATGGAACCCTGGAGCTGGGCGATCATGCGCATATCTTCCAGGTGCAGTCTGCGTTCTTCCGAGAGTGCTTTCTGCGTGACGCACAGCTCTCTCAATAGGTGTTCTACCTCATCAGAGCGGTCGATGACAATCGTCGGCTGCTCAAAACCGTTTTGCGATGTGCGCCACGGCAACTTGCGCCGCGTTGTACTCTCGAAGGAGGAAGAATAGAACCGCTGCGTTGCCTCTTGGGGGTTACCCGCAGCAGCGTTTTCGGAGGGCTGCTGAGTGGTATCAAATGTGGTGCCGGCTGCGGCTACCTGGCGCACGCGAAACCCGGGCGGCGGAATAATCCGCCATTCGTCGCCGCTGCTTGTCTGCAGCTTGCGTGCCTGCCAGCCGTCCGGCAGCTTGTTGCCCCAGCGTCCGGAGATGCTGCGTTCTAGCGCCCTAATCGATTTGCCGAGCACCTGACCGGCTTGTTTGAGAGTCAGGAATGGACGCGGCACGTCATAGAAGACCGCTTCTTGGGCTTCTTCCGGAGGTGCGGGCAGCTCAAAGGCATTTTCGGACGGGACGGAGGTCTGTCCAGACTCGTCCTCGAACTGAATTGCTTCCAGTGACGCCCCCGGGTTGGCCGTTTCCATGCTCATAGCAGCTCCTCAAATGCGAGTTGCCAATTAGTTTAGGGCAACGGCTGCACGTCAAGGAATGGAATGTAATTTATCTATGCGAATCAATTTGGTCCGATTACTCGGATTTTTCTTGAAACTTCAGCGAAGCCGAATTGACGCAATACCGCAAATTAGAAGGGCGAGGCCCATCTGGAAATACGTGTCCGAGATGCGCATCGCAGCGGCTGCACTTGATTTCAGTGCGAGTCATGCCGTGATCGGTATCTACCGCTTCGTCAATCTTTTCCGCTGCCATCGGCGCCCAGAAGCTAGGCCAGCCGCTTCCCGAATCGTATTTCTGCTCGGATGAAAACAGCTCGTTGCCGCAGCACACGCACAGATAGGTGCCTTCTTTCTTATTTTGGTAGTACTCACCCGTAAACGCTCTCTCGGTGCCTCGCTGACGCGCCACCTCATACTGCTGCGCAGTCAACTGATTGCGCCATTCTTCATCGGTTTTGACAATTTTCTCGTCTGACATTGCTAAAGAAATCTCCCTCGGCTCCGCGATCCTCAAAAAAGATCTCAACCGATATCGGTTGAGATTTGTCTGCAGGGTGGATGCAGCAGGGGCAGGCTCTGAAAAGCCCGCCCCGCCACAAATCTTACTTTCCGTTACTTGATGAGGCGTGCTTCAACAGCTGCCCAATCGACGTTGGCGAAAAATGCTTCGATGTACTTCGGACGATCGGCCGGTTTGTAATCGATCAACCAGGCATGCTCCCAAACGTCCATAACCAGAATCGGTTTGAAGCCGGCAACGTTTCCTTCTTCATGCAAAGTAATCCAGTGGTTGGAAAGTGTTTTGGTTTCCGGATCTTGGAACAGCACTGCCCAACCCACACCGCGCATGGCGCCGACTTTGGAGAAGTCGTTTTTCCACACTTCGAGCGAGCTGTAGACTTCGCCGAGTTTCTTGCCGAGTTCGCTTGATTCTTTCAGTTCGGAACCGCCGGTCTTCATGTTGCCGAAGTAGTACTCGTGCAGCACTTTGCCGTTGTATTCGAAGCCGTAGCGACGCTTCAATTCTGCGTATTCAGGAGTGCCGGCTTTGCCTTGTTCGGTCAGTTCGATGACTTTCTCGCACAAGGTGTTGGTGTTCTTGACGTAACCGGCATAAAGGCCGAGGTGAATTTCCAGTGTTTTGTCGGAGATGCCCGTCAGGCCTTTGAGATGGCTGAAGTCTTTCTCGACATATGGCTTGTAAGATATTTTAGTCTGCGTGGTCATTTATAGCTCCAATCAAGAAGGAAGGAAGATGGAACAGATATCTTTTGGGTCGCTCATAAATACCACAAAACGCTTATCAAGTGGCGCGTCCCGCTAAAATTGCACGGGGAGCTTATGTTCGAATGCTGAAGCTATACAAGGAGCAAGACGGCGAACTCCTTTATTGGGAGGCGTGGGAAGACGGTCGAGAGATCATCATCCACTGGGGCGTTGTGGGCGATCGCGGCGAAAGTATGGTGGCGCCCTTACCTGAGTTCGAGCCTCCGATGTCGGCGATCGAACAGCATGCGCACGAGGCGCGCATGGCGGGTTTCTTCGAGCGTCGTCCGGAAGATCTGTTCGAGCTGGTGATTCGGTATGAGTTGCCCGGACGAGAGTCGGCCAACGATGTGCAACGGGCGTACGCGATTGAAGAACTGATGGACGAAACGCTGGGCTGGACGGGCAACGGCTACTGTGAAGGAAACGATATCAGCGACGGCGTCATGCGACTGTATTGCTTCGTGGTGGAACCGCACATAGCCGGACGCACCATCGTTGAAGAGCTGCGGGGAGCCGAGTTCCTGGATGGAGCGGTGGTCGCGTTCCAGGACCGCGACGAGTCTTTTGTGGTGCTCTGGCCGCTGGATAACAAAAAGGCATTTGAGTTTTAGGGCACCGTACGCGGTGGCGTGCCTGCTGTCCCGCACCGCATATGGTGCCCGGATTGCGTGCCTTTCGAGGGACAGAAGCAGGCAATGCAGAAGGAGGCAATGCAGAAGGAGGCAATGCAGAAGGAGGCAATGCAGAAGGCGCAAAAGAAAGCAGCCGCCCGAGAGAGCGACTGCCAGTTAATCTTTACCCTTATAGGGTCCCTCCTCAGGGGAGGGGTTTCCAATGCATAGGAAATTAGAAATGGTTTATGTTCTTACGGTTTTGTCTCTAGGCGAGACCTCCATAAAAGCAAATTTCCTGCACACGATTTAAATACCCCAATTTCCGCGCAGAGTATGTTGTCTACTTTACAAGTTTGGAAAACTGTTATGCAGACTACGTTTTCGCGGGGGGTTGCACATTGACTGGTTGGAAAATTGCATGGTCGAGCCTCCATTTTTCTCTTTATAGGAGGAATACGTATGTACATACATAAGAGGCAGTGTTATATCGTTTCTGGGCTACATCTAATTCGATGAATTTCGCCCCTTTTCCGTCAATCATTGCTGCTCGAGCGAGGGTCCATGTTTGTACGAACGTTGAAGCGCACCGTCGACCGGTTGGTGAGTTCCGTGCAGAAGCGGTTTCTTCTGCCAGTGGTCTGCACGGTGACATTCTTCATCTGGCTCTCTCTCTGCCATGCGCACTACGACAGCTACTGGCAGGGCACGATCTATCGGGTGCAGACAGTGGATTTCAATATGCTGCACCACACACTGCCGGCAACGCTCTCGTACCTGGTTCTGACCGGGCGTGACGAATCAGTGCAGAAGGTTCTCGACTCGACCTACGGCATCTTCGGGTTGGTCGTCACCGACCCCAGCGGCAACGAAATTCTCTACAAGACAAAAGCTGTCTACAAGCGTGAGCACTGGCAGAAGATGGTTTCAGTCGACTATTTGAAGCAGATCAAAGAACCCTACGATCTGCTTACCGACCCGCCTCCCGGCAGTTCCACCCATGTGCATGTGACGCCGCGGATGACCGACACCAAAGATTTGTCGGACCAACCGCAGGGGAGAGTGCTGGGACGTGTCTATTACTTGCGCGGGCTGCCGCCCACTTTCGCAGAAGATTTGCTGGGTGCGGTGTTCAGCAACTGGATGGAGATGAGCGGCTCCAAGCGGGGCTACGTCGTGCTGACGATGGCCGTGCTCGGCTTCGCAACGTCATTCGTCTTGCTTGTCCTCTTCCGTCAACGGTCGCTTGAACTGAAGCAGAAAGAACTGAAGTCTCGCGAGAGCGAACTCGCCATCCGGCGCAAAGCTCTTGAACAGCTCAACGCCGATATCGCATCGCAGAGACAGCGCAAAGAGTGGCTGGAGTCTGAGTCTGAGATGGCGTATCGCCGAGCTCTGGCTTTAAAAGAGTCGTTGCAGCGTCTCAAAGAGATGTTCTTTGCCGTAGACATGCGTCCGGGAGCGCCCGGGCAGGCCGCTGCCCCAACCAGCACTCAGGCTACTCCAGCCGGTCCGGTACATGTGCGTCCACCCTTGCATCCGGCCTCTTCACTGATTGAAGAGATTGAGGGATTGCTCCCTGACCTGGCCAACAATGCCAAGATTTTGAGATCTCAAGCCGAGGTTCTGCAAAGCTATTGCTCGCAGCTGGAACTGCGCCAGTCCGAGATGCAGCAAGTTCTCAAAATGAGAGAAGCGACTATTTCCGAACAGGTACGTCAAGCTCAAGCAAATGCTGGGCAGAATATGATGGGTGGCCCCCCTGCCTCAGGCGCATCTAACTCGGTGCATCAAGCCGTTCCGCCTCAGGTAAATGTCCATCCCGACCCGGTTATACGGAGCGTGCGCCAAGACCGGCGCTGAGGCGAGAGTTTACGGAAGACGTAAAACCCCTTGGCCTTCGCGATTGATCTTTGCGCGGACGTGATAAAGTGTATATCGCCGGGCAAGATGCTGTCCTCGCATCCGTTATGGGTGCCGAGGAGGGCGGATTCCTTTATCAGGCGTGCCCGCAGGGTGGATAGGATAACAGGCGCTCAATGAAGCCTCCTTCGAAAACACGTACGCAGCTTTCCCTTCAATCAGTTCAGGACGCGAGCAGTCCGCCCGTTTACCGACGGGGCGTCCAGTATTATCGCCGCAAGAAAGTTCTGAAGTACGAAGAGCAAAACGATGGTGCCCACATGGAGGCACTGGTGATCGGCTCTGAACCTCAGCCGTACAAAGTGATCGCCGACATCGAAGGCCCCGATAAGTTCAAAGCAGTCTGCTCCTGTCCCTATTTCGAAGAGGTCTGCAAACATTCGGTTGCTGTTCTGCTCACGCACATCGCCCGCAGTTTTCCCGGCATGCGCTTCGATATGGCCGAACCCGACCGCGGTCGGGACGGGTATCAAGAGCCGATCACCCGCGCTCGCGACTTGCTCGACGACGCCAAAACCATTCAAGGTCTGGTAATCGCTAATAAGGAGGAGCCGGAGTTCTCACTGGGCGCCCTCGTCCTCGAAAAACCACTGGCATTGATCATCGGCACGCTGCCTCTGAAAGTGGAAGGCAAGGTCAATATTTTGAAAGTGCCGGAGCCGATGGTGAATGCGCTGCCCGACGGCTCACGCATCCACCGTCTGGTCAAATATTTGTTGGGTTTGCCGCAAGCTACCAAAGGATCGGCCGGCGGTCATCGGATTCCGCGCGGCGATGAAGGCATAGTGATCGGGCACATCGGCTTGTGCGCCAAACTGGTCGGCGCCACCGACGGCAAAGAAATAGGCTTCTCCAAAACTTATGTGAAACCGCGAATCGTCATATCCGAGACCGAAAACGGCGAGCTGGCGATCAAGCTGAAAGCCGTGAACGAAGCAGCCAATGAAGTCATGGAAGACGCGGTCTTTTTCCTGGGGCAACCGTCCTGGGTGATGTCCGGCAAGATGTTTCATCCAATTGATCTCAGCCCCATTCACAGGCTGTTCCAGTTCTTCGATTCCCGCGGCAATATGACCGTCAAGCTGGAAACCGTACCAAAGTTTCTTGCCGTCGACTTGCCCATTTTGAAGAAACGCATGGAAGTCGAGCTGGACGAAACCCAAGCACCATTCCCGGTGGCAATCACCGAACCTCCGCAAGTCGTGATCAAACTGGGTGAGCGCCGCGCCAGCCGCAATGCTACCGGCACTACCGCCAATCAGCTGGCGCCGGAGCTGGAATGCATCCTCGGTTTCCGTTACGGCAATCTCGTCATGCCGTCGCGTGATGAAACCAGCGCCGTCGAAGCAGAACTCTATACGCGCACCATCTCCGACAGCGGTCAGAGCGTCTGGGTCAAGCGCCTCTGGGATCAGGAAGGGCAGGTCCGTCGTTTCCTTTCCAACCTCAATCCTTCCAGAACTCTCGCCGACCGCTTCTTCTATTTAGAAGAGCCGGCCCTGGATGTTCTCTATTACCTTTCTACCGAACAGTGCACCGACTGGGACCTGACCGGACGGGACGATCTGCAGTTCTACAAAGTCTCCCGCAAGCCGGTTCATCTCAAAGCCATCCTCTCGCTCAAAAAGGACGCTTACAAGTTCGAGTTCGAGTTGCAAGCGAAAGACGAGGAGAGCGGCGAATTTCTGCCGTTCTTCAGCGTCATCGAAGCCGTCTTCCGCAACCGCAACTATCTCAAGATTGCCAACGGGAATAACGTGCGTTTGCCGGTGACGATGTTGCTCAGCGTCATGAAGGCGATCGGGCAGAGCAAAGAATCGGCGCGCCCCCTCTACCAGGCGCTGCCCATTGCCCACACTCTGGAAACGCATGGCATCGAGATCGAAGCCGATGAGGGCTTTAAAGAGTTCATTTTCAAACTGAGAAACTTCAACCAGCTCGAACCGATCGGCGTGCCATCCGACTTTGTCGGCACGTTGCGCGAATACCAGCATGAAGGTTTCAACTGGCTGGTTTTCCTCCGTGAATACGGTCTGGGCGGCATTCTTGCAGACGACATGGGTTTGGGTAAAACCATCCAGGCTTTGACGTTGCTGCTCTTCCATCACAAGAACGGCAAGCAACGCAACCCGTCGCTGGTGGTGGCACCAACTTCCGTGGTCTACAACTGGTTGTCGGAAGCCGAGAAATTCTCACCCAAACTGAACACGGCTCTGTTCCTGGGACGCGACCGTACCGACCTGCTCAACAAGCTGAAGAAAGACAAGGGCAAGCCCGATGTAATCTTCACCACTTACGGTATCATTCGCCGCGACTGGGAAACTCTCAAAGAATTCCAATTCGACTACCTGATTCTCGATGAAGCGCAAAACATCAAGAACCCGGAATCTGTGGGAGCGCAAGCATCTAAGAGCCTGAAGGCATTGCACCGCCTGGCTCTTTCCGGTACGCCGGTAGAAAACCGACTGAAGGAACTCTGGTCGATCTTCGACTTCTTGATGCCGGATTTCCTGGGTACATATCGCGAGTTCAACGAAAACTTCGAGCGCCCGATCGAACTGGGCACCGGCGAGTCAGGAACCAAACTGCGCAAGATCGTCCATCCCTTTATCTTGCGCCGCCTGAAGAGCCAGGTTGAGAAGGACCTGCCGGAAAAAACCGACATCATCAGTCTCTGCGAAATGGAAGACGAACAGCGCTCCCTTTATCTGGATGTGCTGGACGAATGCCGGCAGAAAGTCTTCGGCGAAATTGCCAACAAAGGCATCAAGCGCTCGCAAATCAGCGTGCTCGCCGCACTCTTGCGCTTACGTCAAGTCTGCTGCGACCCGCGTTTGCTCAAGAATCGCGAGCCTGGAGACGCCGTTCCCAACTCCGCCAAGCTGGACACACTTGTCGAGATGCTGGATGAGGTCACCAACTCCGGACACAAAATCCTGGTCTTCAGTCAGTTCGTGGAAATGCTCAGCTTGATCGAAGACGAACTGAAGAAATCCGGCTACATCTACGAATACATCGATGGTCAGACTCCTGCAAAAGAACGTCTCGACCGCGTCAACAAATTCAACGCCGACCCGAATATTCCGATCTTCCTGATTTCACTTAAAGCAGGCGGCACCGGTTTGAACTTGACCGGCGCAGATTACGTCATCCATTACGATCCCTGGTGGAACCCTGCGGTGGAAAACCAGGCTACCGACCGGGCTCACCGTATCGGACAAACCAAGCACGTCTTCAACTATAAGCTGATTACGCGCGGCTCAGTGGAAGAGAAGATTCTTGCCTTGCAGAAGAAGAAAAAGGAACTGGCGGAGATGGTCATTGGCGGTGACGAAAACGTAGCCAAGGAACTGACGCGCGAAGATCTGGAATTCCTGTTCTCGTTCTAATGAAAAAATCGTACGACGCCTCGAAGATCAAGCCAATTCCCGGTGCGCAGGTGGCTGTCGTTCAGGCTTCCTGGCATAAAGATCACACCGATCGCATGGTGGAGGCTTCGCGGGAGATTCTCGAGCAGGCTCAGTGCTCGGCTGTCGATGTTTTTGTGGTGCCCGGCAGCTATGAGATTCCGCTGACTGCCAAGAAACTGGCGGCGCTCGGCAAGTACGATGCAATTTTCGTTTACGGCATCATTGTCAAAGGCGAAACCGATCACTATGACGTGATTGTGCAGACTTGCATTCGCGAATTGGGCAAAGTCATGTATGACTTCGAAGTGCCGATTATCATGGAGATTTTGCCGGTCCACGATATCGAACATGCAATCGCTCGCACCCAGGGTGACCACAATAAGGGCATCGAAGCCGCTCTTGCCGCAATTGATCTGATTGTTCTTTATCGCCAGATAGAAGCCGGTCGCGCGGTGCGCACGTAGAACGGCAGCCCAATTGAGGGGAGTTAAGCTCTACCGAAGCGGTTGTGCTGAAGCGCCTCCTGGTAAGCACGCTCCGCAAATGCTGCACGAGTCAGCTTGTCACCAGCTTTTGACGGTGCAGGCTTCCCCGTGACGCGGCGCAAAATTGCGTCGGCTTCAGCAGGATCGATCAGAGATTCTGGTTGAAAGTCCAGCGCATCTCCACGGGCAGACCACAGTCCCGTCTGCGAAAGAAACTGAATCGCGGCGAACTGCGGGTGCGTGACGGGAACATCGGCAAACCAGAAGATCGGAGCGCCGACAGCCAGCAATTGGTTCTGGACGGTGCGCAGTTTCTTTCTATTTTTCAAAACCTGCTCGGGTGTAGTTAGGTGTTGCAAGCAGTATGCTGCGACGATACCGGCGGCTTCTCCGATTGCCCACTCGACCGGATGCAATCGATAGGCACCGTTGGTGACGTGCGTCGTGCCGATGTTTTTGCAGGCCGGCAGGAAGTTGGTCACCGGGCGCTGAATCATCGACGCGAGTGGAATCTGAAATGGTCTGGCGGGCTGTGCAGCGCCCGGCACATCCTGGTGTCCGTGGATATCAATCGGATAGTGTCCGATGCCGATCGAGTCTACGGCATGTTTTGCTCGCGCATCACCGGTGGTGGCAACGGACTGGTCGGCGCCGTGGTCGACACTCTTTCCACCCACCACATCCTCTTCTTTGATGGTGGAGAGAGCCTTTATCCGTCTTGATTCGCGGATATACGGATATTTCGAAAGCCCGTCGGTGGTGCCGAGCAGATCCGGGCGCAACCTCATTTCAGGATAGCCTTCCCCGCCGTCGTCGCGCGGTGCCTTGGTTTGCAACCAGTAAAGGAAACCGAGACTCAATGCCTTGCCGAGAGCCAGTCTGCGTGCCATGTCCTGGTTGGTCTGGTCGATGATGTTTTCGCCGCGCAGATCATGCGCTTCCCAATTGATCATCGATATGTCGTGAGGCCATTTGTTGCCGGTGAATTTGGCTGCGGCGATCAAACGCCTGTAACTCCAGAAGGGCAGCTTGCCGGCATGGTTCTCGAACATCTTAAAGCCGAGCAGCGAGAACTTGCCTGCCCGCTGGAACTCTTCGTAATGGGGTGGTTGTGGAATCAGATTTTCCGCTTTGCTATCCGGGCTCCACTCCAGGATGAAGGGATAGGTGAAGTCCTGAACGTTCTCTGGGTTGGCAGTTTGCGGTGCATGCGCTTCACCTGTTTCCTGGCGGGATTCGGCGCCGCTTGCATAAGCAACAGAAAGCAGAGGCAACAAGTCTCCCAGCTCAGTTGCGTCGATCAGGAAACGGCAGCGCAACTCAGTGAACTTGCCGGTATCGAGATTGACGACCAGAACTGCAGTGGCGCGGCGCCCTTTGAGTTTGGCTTCCAGCACCTTTGCTCGGGGCAGGATGGTAATTTTTCCTTTTGGCGCGTGCCGCTCGATTAGTTTTGTCAGCGCCTCCAGTCCCACATCAGCTTCAAAGGAGAGCCGGCTCACCCAGCAATCGCCGGCATTGAGCAGCTCCGCCGCCGGTCCGGTTTTTTCTTTGAGAAACTGCCGGTAAAAGCCTCGCAGTTCTTCGCGCAATTCCAGATACAACTGCGTGCCACCACTGGTCTCTATCCACGGATTCTCGTCCGGTGCGGAGACACCTTGCGCGGTCATCTGCCCGCCCAGCCAATCGGTTTCTTCCGCGATAGCCACGGTCAGCCCGGCTTGCGCTGCTCTGATCGCTGCTGCGACGCCGCCCATGCCACCGCCGGCGACGACGATTTGGAAGTTTCTGACCTTAGGCTTTCTGGTTAGCGAAAACTTTTTGATTCCGGCCGCCGGGTCTGCGGCGTTGACATTCTGAACATCTACCACTTCGAAGATGCGCGTGCCGTCGCGCTCGACCTGGGCTGCGCAAGAGCGTGTCGTTTCTTTGAGGATGGGCATGGTTTTGAATCGGTTAGAGTTTCAGTCAGGCACGCCAATACTACTAAAGTTGAAGCGAAATTGCTGATACAATGCGCGAGCCGTGCAGGCTCCCTGCCTGTCAACAGTCAGCTTTCAATCCGCGGTCCCGGTACTGTCGGCTCATATAAGGAATGTGATATGCAAGCCACTCTGGCTCCTGAGAAGACATCCGCACTCAAAGTCAGCGACGATGTCATCAAGCGCGCCGCCAAAATTCGTCTCGTGTTGATGGATGTCGACGGCGTGATGACGGACGGCAAACTTTTCTATCATCCCGGTGCCGACGGCGTCATGTACGAGACCAAGGGCTTCAATTCTCATGACGGCATCGGATTGCATCTGGCTTACGCCGCCGGCATCGCCACCGGTTTGATCAGCGGACGCACATCACCCGGCACCGTGGAGCGCGCTCGCATCTTGAACATGAAGTATGTTTATCAGGGTCTTCTAGCCAAGGAAGAAACCTACGAGGATGTTCTGAAAGACGCCGGACTGCAAGCGGAGCAGACCGCCTTCATCGGTGATGATTTCACCGATTGCCGGCTGATGATGAGGTCGGGGCTGGGCGTGGCTGTTGCAAACGCGCGCAGTGAAGTTCGCCAGGTGGCGCATTATGTCACCACTGCCCGTGGTGGCGAGGGGGCCGTCCGCGAAGTCATGGAAGTGATCTTCCAGGCGCAAGGGCTCTGGCCCGACATGCTAGCCAAGTACGGGTTGGAATCAGCTTTGTAGTTCGGTTGCAGTTTCTGGTTCAGGCGGCTTTGGCGAGCGTGATGGCGACGGCGTGCTCGGGAGTGTCCGTGAGCAGGCGGCCTTGCACCGAAGCGATTTGCGAATTGGGAATGCCTTTGCTCTCGGCCAGTTGAGCGGCGTAGGCGGGAGCGACTGCGGCGCTGCGCACTTCGCTGATTCTGCCGAGCGCGGAGATCAGTTGCGCCGCGAAAATGGGATTGCCGGCGGCGGCTGACAGCAAGCCGGAGATGGAAGTGAAGGCATTGTCCAGGTCGGCGATGTCGGACATGCGCACTGTGCGGCTGAGCACTTTGCCGTAAATGGAGTCGGCGTTTTTGGTGGCGGCTTGAATCTGGCTCTGGGCTTTTTCGAGGGTGAAGCCGGCGCCTGACGATCCGCTCACCGAAGATTCGAAATGCGCCGAAGCGTGCCAGTTGCCCGAGGTGACATTGCCGTTGGCGTCGATGTGTGTTTGTTTGTCGAAGTCGGCAGAACCGTCGGCTCTCAGGGTCGGGCCCTTGCCGTGGTCCATGGTGATGGTGCCTTGCTCGTCAATCTTGGTACCGGTGACGGTGTTTTCGATTGTTTCGGGCGTCATCTTGAACTCGGGAGTAACCAGAGTCTTGCCGTCCCAGGTGGTGTGTCCCAGTGCCGGATCTTCAATGGCCAGCTTGTCGCCGTCGATCGTGGTGGTGCCGTTGGCGGTGGTGACTTTGGGAGCGTTCGGATTGTCGCGGTTGACTTCGGCTTGTGTGGTGCCGTCGGCTGCTTTCACAATCAAGTTGCCGCTGGCGAACATCTGGATGCCTTTGATGGTGACGTTGCCGGTGGCTTCGTCGATGTTGGACTGGTCCATGTCTTCCAGTTGCTTGGTGAATTTCACCCAGGCTTCTTTGGCGGCATCATCGGCTTCGACGAACTGGCCGTCGACCATGACCAGCAGCTTGCCGGCGGAAGTGAGCAAGAAGACTTTGTCATCATCGCCGTCTTTGCGAGTGCGGAAGATAACGTTGCCGTCGTTGAGTTTTTCAACACGCAGGCGCTTGGTGATGGCGATCGTCATGTCGCCTGCGACCATCATGGAGAGGGCGTTGGCCGGACCTTTGTCGACTTCATCTTCCATCTTGCGGGCGGCATCTTGGATCGCGACAGTCGGTTCCAGGATGTGCAGGATGGTGTTGTTTTCGAGGTGCTCGGTAATGCCTTCGCGTGTCATTTCTCTGAGCAGTCTGCCGGTGGCTTGATCGAACACCTTGAGAGTGCCCGACTCACTGCCTCTGTACACTTTGCCTTCTTTGGTCAAGAACGTGCCTTGAGCATCTTTGCCCCAGGTGCCTTGCGGGCTTTCGACTTTGGAAACGCCGCCTTCGACGGTGGCTGTTTCGCCGTTGTGGTTGGCTACGGTCTTGCCTTTTTCGGCAGTGATATCTGAGGTGGTGCCGTCTTTGTTCTTGCGAATGACAGTGACTTTACCGTCGACAACTTTGACTTCAACCGTTCTGCCTTCTTCGTCAATATAGGTATGGTCTTTGACTTGATCGGTGGCATTGGCGTCGGTGCCGGAGGTTCTTTGTACTGGCGCATCGGCTTTGCCGCTGAGGATGTCCCACTCGTTCTGCGTCAATTTGACTGTTTCTTTCGGGGCCTGGCAGGAGCCGCCTTCGCCGTTCGGGTAGGGGCTGGAGAAAACCAGACAGCCATCTGCATCGACGGGATTGGCTGCCGGCGTGGCGGGCTTGTCGGTCGGCAAAGTGGAGGTGGTGCCGCCGTTTTTCGTTTCATAGGCATGCAGTGCGGCGTAGACGGCGTCACCGGAATTTCCGTTGCCGGCGGCCAGACCTTTGCCTTCTACTTTAGTAAAGCTGAACGAACCGTCCATGCTCTTGTAGGTCGCGTAGCCAATGCCGACGATCGGGTTGACTGCGGCAAGAGCCAGAACATCAATGTTCTGGACGACGGTTTTGGCGGCCACTTTCAACGAGTCGGGAACGTAGGCGCCGACAGCAGTGGTGATGGAGGTGGCGGTCGGAAGAACGTCTTTGGTGAAGATGTTGGTCGCTGTGTTGACCAGCGCATCTTTTGTAGAGACGGCAATGTCTTTGGCGGTGGTCAGAGCTTCCGTAGCCATTTTGACGGGAGCGCTTTCCGTTACGGCATCTGCGACGGCGTTGAAGCCTTCGACCGCTTTATCCTTCAGGTTAGTAACGAAGTCGCCGAATCCCATGATTCAAAAAAACCGCTTAGTGCTTTGCCCCAGGTGTGTGTATCCTCGGACCTGCGGAATTGGACACCTCTTGATAACAAAAACAGCTTAAAGACCTGTTAAATAGCACCCAAAATTGCCGGCAAACTGAGGCACTCCAACCACCAGCCTGCCCTCACCGCTGGAGTGGACAAGAACTCGAAAGGCTATCCAGGAACTCGTTTCGCGTTGCTGGCTGGAGGCAGAGAACGGCTCCGAATGATTTAAATGTCGCCATGTGTAGAAGTCTGCTGTATAAGGGATCCAGTTTGTAGAATATATTTATTAGCGGAATTTCATCAAAGATGAGTACCAGATCAAAAGGCGAATCGGCAGAGCCGGCATCCGACGAAGGGAAATACCCCGGGCGTTGGTGGCACGAGGTTGCCGACGACAAGATATTCTGCGACCTTTGTCCGCGTGCCTGTGTGCTGAAAGATGGCGACCGCGGTTTTTGCTTTGTGCGCAAGAACGAAGGCGGGCGGATGGTTCTCACCACTTATGGCAAAAGCACCGGGTTTTGCATCGATCCCATCGAGAAGAAACCGCTCAATCACTTCTTGCCGGGCTCCAGCGTCCTCTCGTTTGGCACTGCCGGTTGCAACCTGGGCTGCCAGTTCTGTCAGAACTGGTCGATCAGCAAGTCACGCGAGATCGAGCTGCTCAGCGAACAGGCGACGCCCGAAGACATTGCCGCGGCGGCTGTGCGCATGGGATGCAAAAGCGTAGCATTCACCTACAACGACCCGGTTATCTGGGCTGAGTATGCCATCGACACAGCCAAAGCCTGCCACGAGCGCGGAGTGAAGGCGGTGGCGGTGACCGCTGGTTACATCATGCCGGAGGCGCGCCGCGAATTTTATTCGGTTATGGACGCGGCCAATGTCGATTTGAAGGCTTTCACGCAAGAGTTCTACAAGCATCTGACGCTTTCTGCGCTGGAGCCTGTGCTCGACACTCTCAAGTGGCTCAAGCAAGAAACCGATGTCTGGTTCGAGATAACCAACTTGATGATTCCGCAAGCCAACGACTCCGAGGACGAAATCGCCCGTATGTGCGATTGGATTTTGAACAACCTGGGGACCGATGTGCCTTTGCATTTCACCGCCTTCCATCCGGATTTTCGTCTTCAGGACCGACCGGCAACACCGGCGCAAACGCTTTTGCGAGCCCGCAAACAGGCGCTGGATGCCGGACTCAAGTATGTCTATTCCGGCAACATTCACGATCCGCGGACGCAGGCAACCTATTGTGCCGGGTGCGGCCAGTGTTTGATTGCGCGTGACTGGTTCCAGTTGGGCGAGTACAATCTCACAGGTAGCCATTGCCGCTTCTGCAATATGGAACTGCCTGGACGGTTCGAAGAAGCAGGCAAGGGAGACTGGGGACGCAAACGCATTCCGGTAACCTTCAAAACATGATTGGTATAGCCGTCGATCGACTTCTGATGCTCCTTGTCGGGGTCACATTTCTGGGCGGCGGTCTGTGGATCGCAAAAAGCGCGCTCGATTCGAAGAACCTCATGGAGACATCAATCTTCGGACTGATGGTCGTGGCCACCGGGCTCTTCTTAATCGTGGCCGCCATTGCCGGGCCGCCGGACCAATAGCCCAACTTATGCGCCGTACCAAAAAGCCGGCGCTATTGTGATACCACATACGGTGTGAAGCGACGAGATTTGGCTTTTCTGCAATTGCGGCACGCTGATAGGGCAGCCGCATTAGCTGAGCGCCGTCTCAGCTTGGCACTGCGTAAATCCACAGTTAATCAGTGTGCGTCAATGCCTGCAAAACGGATTAGACACGACCCATAATCGAATCATGCTCACTGATACAGCCAAGGGGCAACAGATTACGCGCAGCGGGGAACAGCGCGGATCCAGCCAGCCCCCGATCCTCCTCGGGGGCTGAGTCTGGACGAAGTTTCCAAAATGTAGAGACGCCCTTCAGATGCTATATTACGCGGAAAATTACGCGCAATTTGTCTGTCGGAGGCGTAGAGATGCAAGGTTCAAATCGCGGGACTGGTCTGTTTTTGGTTTCCGCACTGGCGCTGTCCTTCGCGCTAGCGGCGCTGCCGCTTCCCGTCAACGCTGCAGAAACTCCGGATGCGGCGGCCAACCTGGGCTCCGGACGGGCAGGTTTCTGGACCAAGGGCACGCAAGGGTCGCCTTCTCTGAAACAGGCCGAGAAGAAACTGGCGCAAAATCCCAAAGATGCAGTCGCCAACAACGACCTGGGTTGGGCATATCGTCAGTCCGGCGATCTGGACAAAGCAATTAAGTATCTGCAAGAAGCTATCAAGCTCAAAGAAGATCTGGCTCAGGCTCACAGCAACTTGAGCGTGGCCTACTTTGATAAGAAACAAACGGCTGAAGCGCTTACCGAAGCTCGGCGCGCGGTCGCGCTCGACCCCAAGAACGCAGTCTATCTACTCGTATTGGGCAATGCGCTGGATCAAAACGGTGAAACCAACGATGCCATCGAGTCATACAAAGCGGCATTGAAATTGCGTCCCGATTACGAGAACGCGCTTTATCATCTGGGACGGATTCTGACGTCGCAGGGCAATACCAGCGAAGCCAGCATGATCCTGGCGGAAGCGCTGAAGCTGGACCCGGACGATGAGCGTGTCATGGCTTTGCTTGACCCGATGGTGGCAGAGGGCGCCGGTGGCGCCGGCACCGCCGACGGTGGCAAGAAAAAGAGCAAATCCTCCGCTTCGTCGTCTACCAAGAAAGAGCAGTAATGCGGTTGTAATTCAACTGAGGAACGACGACAAATTCGCCGTCGCCCAGTTCGCGCCGGTTTACTGTTTCGATTTCCAGATTGGGCAATTTTGGTTTCTGACGATTGCTCTCATGCTCGCTGACCAGGTGTTGCGTGCGGGCGATGAACTGGTTTCTTTCTTCATCTTGCATGACCAGTGCGCCTGAGATTAAGGCTTCGGCAGCGGTGCGCGCCTCATTGATGCAGGTGGCGGCTCGCATCGCTACTTCGCTGGAGCCGTGAATGAGAAAGGACGCCAGGTTTTGAACAGTCTTCTCCAGCTGGGCATTGGCCAGCGGAATGGTACCGGCCAGTCCCTGGAAGGCTGTCGCGCAAAGCCGGTTGCGGTCTGCCTCAACAGCGCCGCTGTCAGCGCCGTTGCCTGACTGAATCGCCAGCGGTGGTGCGATGTCTTTGTTGCGAGCCGCAGTCATCTTCTGCAGCTCCTTGAGCACCGTCTCGAAGTTGGACGCCGTCAAACGAATCAGATCTTGCTGTAAGACCTTGGCTTGATCGGTAGACTTTTCTTTCTCCGAAGACTCTTCACTTTGATCTGTTTTAGGTTTTGATCCTGTTGCAGAAGTGTCTTTTGATTTCTCTGTATCTGCTGCGGAAGAGAGAGACTTTTCGGCGGCAGCGCTCGCTTCGGACATGCGCGGAGACCTCCACAGTGTGGTGGCCAGCCCCTGTATCGAACCCCTGGGCTAATTATTAATTCGTGCGCGCGTAGCGTCAATCATAGAACCACGTATGAGTGCGGCATTCAGAGTTAGCGCCAACCTGTGATAGCGGCGATCGGTTTCGTAATTCCACGCTATGCAATTTCCGCACGGTGCTTAGAATCACATTAAGCCCACGTGAAAACTCATAGAGCATCCCCGCTCGAGAAGGCATTGACTCATGTCGTTGCAGTTCGAAAGCGCAGCCGCAATAGCAGCTGGCGAAAGACCTCTGGACAATCCCAAACTGCGTTTGACGCAGGCAGCCGAGACTGCAGCTAATGAGACATTTTTCGACCACGTCTACAATTTCGGCAAGAACGCCGTTACCAACCCGAGCAGCGCTGAAGCCGGCATTGCTCTGATCACCGGGACCGCCATCGTCGGCAGCATTCTCGCTTACCGCCAGCGCCTGGCCGGAATGGCTGTGAAAGAGCTTGCCGGAGGCGTATTGCCCGAAGCCTCGACGCTGATGCCCGGACTGACGACGCGCCGCTTTATGTCGGAAGGTGTGGCGCGGGAGTACTCGGTGTATGTGCCCAGCACCATCAAGGGGCTGGGAAAAAGTGAAACGTCACCGGTGCTCATGGCTCTGGATGGGTTGACCGTGCGTAACCCGGCCGGCAGCATGGGCACTGTCAATGGATTGAATGCATTAGCCGAGAAAGAGGGATTCATCGCTGTCTATCCCAGACCGCAAACGCGCATTCTCGGGCAGATATCAGCGTGGAACCCTGGACTTTTGAATCCCAATGCAGCTTACAGCGATTCGAAGTATCTGCTAGGTGTGTTGGATGATCTGGGCAAGACGGGCTTGCCAATTGATTCCAGGCAGGTGTACGGTGCCACTTTCTCAGAGGGCGCCATAGCTCTTAATCAGGCGGCGCAATCGGGTCGCTTTGCCGGAGTGTTCAACATGTCGGGAACGATGCTGAAGAGCGAAGCACCGGCGGTCGGCGTCAAGCAGAACATCGTCGTGCGCGGCGAACTGGATCCGACACTGCCGGCTATTGGCGGAGCTGGTCCCAACAGCAGCATTCTGACGCGGTTGGGTCACAATCGCATTCTGGAATCGGAGCCTGCCCAGCATGCGTGGCGCCTGGCTGAAGCCAATGGATTCAAGGGCGCTCCAAAAGTGATCGAACACCCTTACCTCCGGGAGACGATCTATCCTGGCGCTCAGACGGCAACTGGTGCCGAGGTCAAAGAATACGTGATCAAAGCGCCGTATGGCGGGCACTCCTGGGCGGGTCGGGCAGCCGGGGACGGCACTGAATCTGCGGTTTCCGGGCGCAACGGGCCGCTCACTCCGGGTTCGGTTTTCGACGCTAATTCCAAAATCGCTGAAATGATTCGGCAGGGCAAGCTGGCTATCGAGCGCGATCTGCGGCCATTGCGGTGAAACTGAGCGGTATCGCCCGTGATGGCAATGAAAAAGGCTGCCGGAAGGCAGCCTTTGGCGGATGGGACACTTTATATAATTGATCAGTGGGCGCGGCCGGGAATCACTTCCTCGCGCACATAGAATTGTTCGAACTCGTCCAGCCATTGCGTCGGCACTTGCACAGAGTCGCGTCTTTCTAAAAGAGCCAGTTCTTTTAGATCCCAGAGGTAGCTGAAGCGTCCCCAGTAGGTCTGCGCTTGCGGACGAACGCGCAGTACGTCATAGAGCTTATTCAACTTATCCCGCAGAAGTTCGGTCTTGACGGTCATCAAATCAATGCTGCGCACAGCAGTATTAGCGAAGCTCACGGGTGTGTCTCCCTGGAGAAGATATCCTTGTGCTTCTTATATTCCCGCTCTCCTGCTCAGCTAAAACATAAAATTTAGTTTTCAAGAGGGAAGCGATTCCGTCCCTGTGCCGCGCCACCACAGGTGGTGCATGGCCGCGAGCGGGCAAGAGCGCCGCCGGCATGCTTTGCGAGCGGAGGGCTAGGTTCTGGGGGCAGGGAAATAGGACTTATATCAACATAAGTGGGCGCACCGGAGGCGCGCCCTTCATGCATTCCGAATTTTGAGGCGAAATCTGTTGATTTCTAGGAACGCCGTTTACGTGCGGCTTCCGCTTTGCGTTTGCGCTTGACGCTGGGCTTCTCGTAGCGCTCACGGCGCTTGATCTCGGACAAGATGCCAGCCTTTTGGATTTTTTTCTTGAAACGCTTGAGCGCGGCTTCGATGCTCTCGCCTTCTGCTACTCTGACCTCGGACAAGGATGATCCTCCTCTGCAATGCAGACAATATATCCAGAATATAATTCGGAATGCTAATCTTAGCACCCGCTTCCCGGGCTCACAAGCCTGAAAAGCCCATGGACGGTCAATCTTGACCGTTTTTATTAGAGAAGGGCTTTATCTTTATATAAACGTAGGGGCGGCCGTCCAGGCCGCCCCTGTTGATTTCCTAAATCCCTGCCTGGGTTAGGCTTCAGCGGCTGCTGCCGTGGCCTGGGCTTGCAACTCCTTGGAGAGTTCCGGCGGTACCTGAGCCAGGTGCGAGAACTTCCAGGTGTAATAGCCAAGACCCTGGGTGAGGGTGCGCAGTTCGATGATGTAGTCCCACAGTTCGCCTTGCGGAATGTTGGCGGTGACGGCATCCCAGCCCTGACGGTCGGGGTTGGGACCGTATCCAAGAATTTGTCCGCGGCGGCCGTTCAGCTGGCTGAGCACGCCCGAGGTGTAGCTGCTCGGAATGTGTACCGTCACTTCCGTGATCGGTTCCAGGATGAACGGATGGGCTTTGCCGAGTCCGTCGCGCATGCCCATGATGGCAGCGGTCCGGAACGACATTTCATCGGAGTCGACGTCGTGGTAGGAGCCGTCAAACAGATTGACGTGCACATCGACCACCGGATAGCCGGCCAGCGGTCCGCGGTTAAGCGCTTCCATGGCACCTTTTTCAACGCCCGGAATGAAGTTGCGCGGCACCGAGCCGCCGACGACGCTTTCGCTGAACTTGTTGCCTTCACCACGCGGCTGCGGTTCGATCTTGAAGTAGACTTCGCCGAACTGACCGCGACCGCCTGTTTGTTTCTTGTGGCGGCCGTGGGCGGAATCCACTTTGCCCATGATCGTTTCTTTGTATGCGATCTTGGGACGCTTCGCTTCCAGCTGGATGTTGTACTTGCGTTCAAGCCGTTGGCGAGCCAGGGTGAGGTGCATTTCGCCCTGTCCGTAAAGGCAGTATTCATGAGTGTCCGGGTCGCGGTCTACGACGAGCAGCGGATCTTCTTCGACAATCTTGGCGAGAAGAGTGGAGAGTTTTGCTTCGTCGTTTCTGTTCTTGGGTGCGATGGCCAGCGAGTACAGGGGCGGAGGCTCGTCGGCTTGCGCCATAATGGTGGTTTCTTTTTCCGACACCAGAGTGTCGCCGGTGCGGGGCGTTTCCATACGCGCAATGGCGACGATGGCGCCGGGACCAGCGGACGGCATAGTTTCTTGTTTCTTACCCAGCATCCAGTAGAGACCGCCGATGCGTTCTTTGCTGCCACCGCGCGTGGTATCAACTAAGTTGGTGTCGCCGGTGATGGTACCGGTCAAAACTCTCGCCAACGAGAGTTTTCCGGATTGCGGGTTGACGAAAGTCTTGATCACCTGGGCGACGACCGGTCCGTCTTCCTTGACGGTGATCACTTTGCCGTCTTTGTCTTTGTATTCGCGGTCCAGCGGCGACGGGCAAAGTGTGATGATGGCATCGAGCAGCGAGAAAACGCCGGCATCGGTTTGAGCTGAGCCGACCAGAATCGGAACAAAGGTGCCGGCTTGGACGGCGGCCTTCAAGTCTTTCTCGAGCATGTCTTGCGGCGGATCTTTTCCTTCCACAACCATTTCGAACAAAGCGTCGTCTGTGTCGGCGAGCGACTCGATCAGTTTCTCTCTGGAGTTGTCGACGTCGCTTTGCAGTTCACCCGGTACTTCTGATTTTTCTGGTTTGCCTTGGGCGCCGTAAGTGAATGCTTCTTTCTTCAGTACATCTACATAGCCGCTGATACCGTTGGCACCGATGATCGGATAGTGCATGGGGGCCAGCGGACGGGGTGTCTTCGTCCCCGGCATGTCCTTCAAAACTTGCAGGGTGGCGGGAAAGTCAACGTCGGGTTTGTCGAGCTTGTTGACGAATACAAGGCGTGCCACGCCGATTTTTTCTGTGAATCTCAGCAAGCTGTCCATCTGAATCAAGCGTGCCGGATCCGGTTCGACAACGAACACTGCCGTGTCGACACCCATGAGTGCCAGCTTTGCTTCTTCGACGAAGTCGATGAAACCGGGACAGTCGATGATGTTGAAAGTAACTCCATTGTAGGTCGTACGCGCCATCGAGGCGGAGGTGGACATCTGCCGAGCTACTGCTTCAGGTTCCCAGTCGGTGGTGGTGCTGCCGTCCTGTACCTTGCCCCGTCGAGAAATGGATCCGGTCAGGTGAAGAATCGCTTCGCACAGCGAGGTCTTCCCGCTTCTGTTGATACCGATGATTGCTACGTTGCGAATTTGACTTGCGGAACTAGCCACGTTTTGTACTCCTGTTGGCAAGTGCTTTCCGATGGAAAGCGTGGGCGACCTAGCAAATGAGATTTTTCAAGAGACGCTCATCTACAGGGAGAGACGGGAAGGAGACACGCCTGCTTACGTTGCAAACAGATCTCAGCGAACGTCTTCGAAGATATGCATTTGTGGTGCTAAAAAGACTATCAAATAGACACTGTAGATAGAGTATCCGCGCCCTAATTCGCGCGGAATTAATCTCGCCGCCGCAGTCGAGGCGCATGGCAAGCAGAACTTCGCTGGACCGCCGTCTGCGGAATTCGAGCTTATGTAATCTGCGGACGCAGACTAAATGGGGCTGTCGTCGTCGTCGTTCTTGCCGAAGTTGTTTGAGTTGTCGAACTGGTTAACGTCGGCTGCTCCGGAACGCTCCCACGCGTTCAAACTTTGTGTCTTGTTGGTCTGGATCTTCATTGTCAGAGTGCGCAAAATCGTCAGACGCGCTCTCTTGATGAGAGGAAACTTGTAGCTGCCAACCCAGCCGTCACCGACCGGCGGTGTGTAGACGATCGCTGGAGGAATGGGCACTTCCTTCCTGTCACCGGTCACCGGGTCGGTCATCGGCATTGTCTGGCGGCCGAAGGTGAGCACAGTGTTCATGATTTTGGAGCCCGGCAGGTTCATCAAATCCGCTCCGGAAGTGATGCAAATCAGAGCGGCGAGAAGGAAGAACGGACCATAAAGCAAATGGTGATAAAGCGATCGGCGCTCAACGATCAAAGACTTGTCACTGGACGGCAGGTGCAAGACGTAAGGCGACAGCCAGGTGATCGGGACAAACAGGAATCCGAAATTCTCGAGACCCGTCCAGTACCGGACTCGTCCCTGAATGGCGGCCAGATAAGCTTTGTAGCAGAACGAAGCGCCTAGCACGATCATTGCTCCGCCTACGACGAAGCGCAGCGCTGGCAAAAACGTTTCCATTCCTTCCATTTCTGTATTCCTTGCAGAGCCCTTTCGGGGCAGAGACCTTTGAGCCTGAGAGCCTTCCTGTCGAATTGTCAGGAGGTATTAACATACCTCAGTTTACACTGCTTCTATGCCAATTGTGTGGGTTTAAGTCACTTCCGTAAGCGAAAGTCTGACATCTTTTGGCACATTTCTTAAATTAGAGACCGAACGTGCGTAAGATCTTGCAGCAGGCAGCGGATGCCCACGCACGAGCTTAACCAGTGACTGATGTTGCTGGGTTGTTGCAGTCGTTTGAGGCCACCGCGAGCAGATTTGAGGAGGCTATCGTGACTCGGCCATTTCGCACCCATTACGCAGGAAAATTGACGGCCACCGACGCCGGTACTCAGGTGACATTGGCCGGCTGGGTGAATGTGCGCCGGGATCTGGGCGGATTGGTTTTCATCGAGTTGCGAGACCCGAGCGGGAAAGTGCAGCTGGTTGCCGATCCCAATCGCAACAAGGAAGTGCACGATGAATTTTCGACCTACAAAAGCGAATATGTGATATCAGTCACCGGCACGGTCAGCAAGCGGCCGCAGGGCAGTGAGAATACCGAAACGGCCACCGGCGCGATTGAGATCTATCCCGAGTCGACTCAGCTTCTGAACACGGCGCGTCCGTTGCCGTTCTCCTTGCATGATGCCGCCAAAGTAGACGAGGGGTTGCGTCTGAAAAATCGCTACTTCGACCTGCGCCGGCCGGAAATGCACAACAATCTGGTGACGCGCCACCGCGTTGCGCAGGCAATCAGGCAGTATCTGGACAGTCAGGGTTTCATCGAAGTGGAAACGCCAATCTTGACGAAAGCCACCCCGGAAGGGGCTCGCGACTTCCTGGTGCCCAGTCGTCTGAATCCGGGACAGTTCTATGCACTGCCACAATCGCCGCAGCTGTTCAAGCAGACGCTGATGATCAGCGGCGTCGATCGGTATTACCAGATCGCGCGCTGCTTCCGCGATGAAGACTTGCGAGCCGATCGGCAGCCCGAGTTCACTCAGGTTGATCTGGAGCTCTCTTTCTGCGATGAAGAGGCGGTGATGGCTGTGACTGAAGGACTGGTAAGCGCCGCCTTTCTGTGCGTCGGACTGAACATCGAGGGTCCGTTCGAGCGACTGCCGTACAAAGATGCCATGGCTCGATTCGGCTCCGACAAGCCGGATAGACGCTTCGCCCTGGAGCTGCAGGATCTGACACCGGTCGCTTTAACCTGCAATTTCAAAGTCTTCAAAGGCGTCTGCGAGTCCGGCGGTCAGCTGAAAGCCCTGGTTGTCACAGGCGGAGCTACCGGCGTGTCGCGCAAACAGCTTGATCTGTGGACCGACTTTGCCAAAGCCGCCGGCGCCAAGGGGCTCGCCTGGCTGGCGCTGGCGCCGGAGGGTCTGCGCTCATCGGGCATTCATCAGCATTTCTCGGCGGACGAAATAGCTGAGATGAAGAAACTGAGCGGAGCCGTAGATGGTGACCTTCTGCTTCTGGTTGCCGACAAACCGAAGATGGTGGCAAATGTGCTCGGACGCCTGCGGTTGAAACTGGCGGAAGAGCTGAATTTGATCGACGAAAGCCAGCATGACTTGCACTGGATTACCGAGTTTCCCGCTTTCGAATACGACGAAGGTGAAAAGCGGATGTTCGCCGTCAATCACCCATTCACGAGCCCGCGGCTGGAAGATCTGGATTTGCTGGATACAGACCCAGAGAGCTGCCGGGCGCGCGCGTATGACATCATCTACAACGGTGTGGAAATCGGCGGCGGATCGATCAGAATCCATTCTAAAGATGTGCAGGAACGGGCTTTCGCCGTGCTGGGACTGACTGCAGAGGAAGCCCGCGATAAGTTCGGATTCTTACTGGATGCGCTGGAATCAGGCGCGCCACCGCATGGCGGGCTGGCGATCGGACTGGATCGGCTGGTGATGCTTCTGGTTGGAGGCAAGTCGATACGTGACGTGATCGCTTTTCCCAAGACGCAATCCGGAGCCTGTTTGATGACCGAGGCACCATCGGCGGCGGCAGAAGCTGCGCTGGCGGAGCTGCACATTCAGTTCAAAAAGCCGGCGGAAGAATCGGGTGGCAAAGCCTCGAAAGAAGCACAGAAAGATTTAAACGCAGCGCCGGCCAAAAGCTGAAACGACGGCGTGCCATATTTTGGCTGCCCATATCCGGGTAAAACCCTAGGAAAATCCGCGGAATAGCCGCGTGCGCCGAAAGCTGGGACAAGTGATAAAATCGAAGGAATCTAAGCTTAGAATTGCCCGCGCTATTTACGTTTGATGCCTCACGCCTCCCATTTACTACAGAAACGAATTCGGACTCTCACTATCGTCGCCGCGGTAGCGATTGGCGCGTCCGGATTTGCTGCTGGATGCGGCGTTATGAAGAACTCCGCTGAATATCTCATCTCCGGCAATGAGTTTTTCAAGGTTGGCGACTACCCCAAGGCCGAGAAAGACTATCGTGAGGCGCTTAAGCGTTCGGCTACCCCTGTTGAGCGGGCCACAGCCCTCAACAACCTGGGTGTAGTTTTGAACGAGGAAGGGCAGTACGGGCAGGCGGTTGAAGTCTTCAAAGAAGGGCTGGGCATCGATCCCAAGAACGTGATTGCCACTTACGCGATGGCACAGGCGCTGGTGAATCTCAAGCGGTACGACGAAGCCATCGAGATGGCGCGCAAGGCCATCGAGATCAATCCGGATGAAGCCGGCGGGCACCGGGCTCTGGCTGATGCCGCATTTGCCAAAGGCGATTACCAGACGGCCTCCGACGAATACCGCTACCTGACGCAAGCCGATGCCGACGATGACGAAGCTCATCAAAATCTGGCCAAAGCACAAGCCGCCAACGGCGACCCTGAAGGTGCGATGGTCGAAAATCAAAAAGCTATCGAGATTAATCCCGACAATGCGCTGGCGATTACGCAGAAGGCCGAGTTGCATCTCAAGAAGGGAGACCGCGCGGCTGCTCTGGCCGAAGTCGAAAAGGCGCTGGACAAAGATCCGGATTTGAAGCCGGCGAAAGACTTGCTCAGCCAGCTACAAGGCAGCTCGGAAGCCAGTCGCGCCACCGGCACCGGCACTGCCGCGTCACAGACGACTGAGACCACCAACTAACGCGCGCTATTAGCTTGTTTCTGATCTCTGTCGGCAGATCTTTTTTGGGGCTGGCATTGAACTTTTTTTGCCTCTTGGCCGTTTAAAAGTAAAGACAACAAATGCAGTTCGGCGCCCTACGGCTATGGAGGTGTCTATGTTTGCACGTGTCCTATCAGGCAGCGTCAGCGGAGTTGAGGCCTATCGAATTGATGTGGAGGTGGTTTGCCGCAGTGGTATTGGACAGATCAATATTGTCGGATTGCCCGATGCAGCTGTTAAAGAGGCGCAGGACAGAGTGCGTTCAGCGATCACAGCTTGCGAATATTTGATGCCTTCATGCAGCAAGTGGGTGATCAACCTTGCACCGGCCGACATGCGCAAGGCGGGGCCAGCCTTCGACTTGCCGATGGCGGTGGGCATGCTGGCTTCGAGCGGGCGCCTCTGCCAGGAACATCTGGGTGATTTCTGGCTGGTCGGTGAAGTTGGATTGGACGGATCGATTCGTCCGATTTCCGGGGTGCTGCCGATTGCCATGGCCTGTTTGCGAGAGGGGGTGACCAAGATGATCGTGCCCGAGGCCAATGCCGCAGAAGCGGCGCTGGTAGTGGGACTGGATGTCTATCCAGTCAGCCATCTAAAGCAGGTTTGCGCATTGCTCAATGACCCTACCAGCGGTGCGCGCTATTATGTCAATCACGAGGAAACCTTCGCGCGGTTGTCGCGGAACGGACGCTTCGACATTGATTACATTGATGTGAAAGGACAGGAGTACGCTAAGCGTGCCATGGCGATCGCCGCGGCCGGACGCCACAATCTATTGATGGTCGGACCGCCCGGTACCGGCAAATCCATGCTTGCCCAGCGGCTGCCGACGATCATGCCGCCGCTGGAATTCGTTGAAGCTCTAGAGTTGACTAAGCTCTACAGTGTGGCTGGGCTGCTGGCGTCGAAAGGCGGGATCATAAGCGAGCGACCGTTTCGGTCACCGCACCACAGCGCCTCCATGAGTGGTCTCGTCGGTGGTGGCAACTATCCCCGCCCGGGAGAGATTTCTTTGAGTCACCTCGGCGTGCTGTTTCTGGATGAGCTGACTGAATTTCCGCGTCACTATCTGGACTGTCTGCGGCAGCCGCTGGAAAGCGGACAGGTGACAATCAGCCGTGCCAATCTCAGCCTTACCTATCCGGCACAGTTCTTGCTGGTCTGTGCCTGCAACCCCTGTCCATGCGGCTATCGCGGTGACCCGTATCGCAGCTGCACCTGTTCGTCTGGGCAGGCAGATCGGTACTGGTCGCGACTGTCTGGACCATTTTTGGATCGGTTGGATTTAAATGTTCCAGTCGGACGTTTGTCTGCTGAAGACATTAACGGTCTGGGGACCGCTCCCCCCACCAGTTCGGAAACGCTGCGCTTAAAAGTACTGCGTGCAGTAGATCGGCAGAAGGAGCGCAATCAAACAGTCGATTACTTCTACTACAATTCGCAAATGCCGCCGGCAGCTGTTAAAAAGTTCTGTCCGATCGGCGAACAAGCACGCCAGTTAATGTCGCGAGCCGTTGACAGGATGGGACTGAGCGCTCGTGGGCACGACCGGATACTGCGGGTGGCTCGCACCATTGCCGATCTGGATGGATTCGATGACGTGACTTTGTCGCATGTTGCAGAAGCAATAAGCTATCGGCTGCTCAGACAGCCGATACCCTTCTAGAAGCAGTCAGCCTCTCGCCGACACGCCTGGATGCGAGGAACCAAAAAGCCGCCGCTGCGTCGATTTAACGACCTGCGGAGGAAAGCTATTGGCAGATGTATTAGGCACCAGCGTTGCGGCAGCCCGTTTCTATCGAACTTTGATCGAACTATTGCAAGCAAAGCAAATCCCATTTCTGTTGGGCGGCGCTTATGCGCTCGTTCGCTACGCGCCGATCAGACGCCGCACCAAAGACTTGGATTTATTCGTTCGTCGGTCCGACTGCGCGCGAGTTTTGAAAGCTGCAGATCAAGCGGGTTTTCGCACCGAATTAACAGACAAGCAGTGGTTGGCAAAGGTATTCTCAGATCAGTACTTCACCGACATTATCTTCAGTTCGCGCAACGGAATTGCCACCGTCGATGATGCCTGGTTTGAGCATGCTGTTACCAGCAATGTGTTCGGGGTGGAGCTGAGCCTCTGCCCTCCCGAGGAAGTTCTCTGGTCCAAGTCCTATGTCATGGAACGCGATCGATTCGACGGTGCGGACATCGCCAAATTGATTTACACGCGCGGTTCGCGCATGGATTGGGATCGCTTGCAGTGGCGATTTTCCGACACATGGCAAATTTTGCTCGCACATGTGACGCTTTACGATTTCATCTATCCAGGCGCACCGGAAGCAATTCCCACCTGGATCCGCGACTGGCTGCTTTCGCAAGCCTTTCGTCAGTCCGAGAAGGGACATGACACAAGTGAATGTCGTGGACATCTGTTAGCCCAGAGCCAATATCCCACCGACGCTCCGGCCGAAAAAAGTGGCGAAATTCGTCGTCGCAAACCGGCAGCATGACATCATCTAGAATCTCAACCGATATCGGTTGAGATTCTAGACGGCGGCCGCGGCGGAGAAAAATTCGGAATGTAGCTGCTTGACGGCTTTGTCGGCGTCCGTGTTGTTGACAACGAAGTTGATGTTGATGTCGGAGGCGCCGCCGGAGATAACGATGATATTTATGTCGCTGAGGGCTCGGAACACTCGGCCGGCGATGCCGCTTTGTTCACGAAACTGTCGTCCGACAACTGAAACGATGGCTACTTTATCCAGAGTTTGTAATTCCCCGAATTCGGATAGGTCTTTAAGTAGTGGCTCGGCCTGGTCTTTTGAGTCGATGGTGAGTGCCACCGAGACTTCCGATGTGGCAATCAGGTCGATGGGTACTTTATGGCGGTCGAAGACCTGGAAGACTTGAGCCAGGAAGCCGTGAGTCATCAACATACGGGGAGAATTGAGGAACAACGCTGTGATGTCTTTTTTGGCGGCCACGGCGCGTATTGTGCCCGTGGCGCGAGCGGTGGCAGTAATTAGTGTGCCCTGATTCTCTGGATTGAAAGTGTTGAGGATGCGCACCGGGATGTTTTGTTCGACGGCTGGTTTGATCGTCAGCGGATGCAAGACCTTGGCGCCAAAATAGGCAAGCTCGGAAGCCTCTTGAAACGAGACTTCATCCAGCAAGCGAGCCTCTGGTACCACACGAGGATCGGCTGACAGCATGCCGTCGACATCGGTCCAGATCTGAATTTCGCGGGCTTTAATAGCCGCGCCGATAATGGAGGCGCTGTAGTCGGAGCCGCCTCTTCCCAGGGTGGTGCTCACACCGTCAGTGGTGGCACCGATAAAACCTTGGGTGAAGACGATTTTCTTCTGCTTCAACTCCGGCGTGATTAGCTGGCGGCAGCGCTTTTCGACCTCCTCCCAGAGCGGGGAGGCTTTTCCGAAACTGTCGTCGGTGATCATGAAGTTGCGGGCGTCCAACCAATGCGCATCTATTTTTTGCTGCACCGCGTATGCGGCTAGTATTTTGGAAGACAGCAATTCGCCGATCCCGGATACGGCATCCAGTGAGCGTTTTGAAAGTTCTCCCAGGTAGGAGATACCTTTGTAGAGAACGTCCAGCTCTTCCAGGTATGGTGTCAGTTCCTCAAGTATTTTTGCCGCCGCATCACTTTTGCCTAGCAATTCATCAATCGCTTGTTCGTGCTTGTTGAGAATGGCTCTGACTGTCTGAGATGCTTCCGTCAGGTTGTGAGCCAGTGCCTGCTCGGCGCCGGCAATCAACAAGTTGGTAACGCCGGACATGGCGGATAAGACCACCACCGGCGGTTCTCCTTTTTCCTTGTCCATCGCGCGGGTAGAAAGCGCCAGCACTTGCTTCATGCGCTCCGCTGAGCCCACGGAGGTGCCGCCAAATTTCATCACCAACATGACTGGGGAAACCTCATTCCGAACTCCTTCTGGGGAGCAAAAATTCAGCCGCAGCAGGCTTGGCTGCGACGGACTGATTCAGGGGTGTACATTCCGGATGGAACCGACGCGCTACCGGCGGTAGACGTTCGCTCCCAGTGCTCGGAATTTTTCTTCGAGATTCTCGTAGCCGCGATCCAGATGATGCAGACCACTGACCTCGGTGATGCCTTCCGCGGCCAGACCGGCGATGATCATCGCCGCTGCGGCGCGCAAGTCGGTGGACTTCACTTCGGCTCCCATCATGCGCGGAACACCTTTAACCACAGCCACGTTGCCTTTGACTGTGATGTCGGCGCCCATGCGTCTGAGTTCGGGAACGTGCATGAAGCGGTTTTCGTAAATGGTTTCGGTGACGATTGCGGTGCCTTCGGCGGCGGAAAGAACTGCCATCACAGGGGATTGCAGGTCGGTGGGGAATGCCGGATAGGGCAATGTCGTGATGTCGGTTGCGCGCGGTTTCTGGCGCATGATCACTTTGATAGTGTCGGGAGCATAGATGGAAACCTCAGCGCCCATTTCGCTGATCTTGCTGATCAGTGAGTAGAGGTGGTGAGGATTCAAGCCCTCAATTACGACCTCGCCGCCCGCTGCCAGTGCCGCGAGAATGAATGTGCCGGCTTCCAGGCGATCGGGGATGGTATCAAATACGCAGGCGTGCAGATCATTTTGCTGTACACCATCTATGGTGATTGCATAAGTGCCGGCGCCCGAGATGCGCGCTCCCATGGCGCAGAGGAAATCAGCCAGGTTGACGATTTCCGGGTCTTGCGCGGCGTTTTCAATTACAGTTTGTCCGTCGGCCAGGACGGCTGCCATCATGATGTTTTCGGTGGCACCATTAGACGGGCGATCGAGATAGATGCGAGCGCCCACGAGTTTTTCCGCGCTGGCATGCACGTAACCATGATCCGTTTTTACATCTGCGCCCATGAGCTTCAAGCCGCGTTCATGCAAATCGATACGCCGTTCGCCGATGGCGCAGCCGCCCGGCAAAGAAACTTTGGCTTGCCCAAAACGACCAACCAGCGGACCCAGCACTACGAAGGAAGCGCGCAGCTGGCTGACCAGTTCGTACGGTGCTTCAATGTCGTGAATATCGCGAGCATCGATGGCTACTTCATTGCCGTTGATGTCGACTTTGGCGCCCAGGTGACGGATGATGGCCGCCATCATCTGCACATCAGTCAGATTGGGGACGTTGCGCAGCACCGATATATCTTTTGTGAGCAGTGCCGCCGCCATCATTTTCAAGACTGCATTCTTGGCGCCGCCGACACGCACCGAACCGCTGAGCGGCTTGCCGCCGTGCACGATGATTTTCTCCTCGGGACTGCCGTCGCCGGGGCGGGTTGGTGGATCAAGCCTGGTTGCCTGGGTGCTCATTTCTGCGAATGCTCCGCGGATGTCCTTGTCGAATCGAACAATCAGATTTCGATGGTGACGCGCTTGCGCCCCGATTCGTTTCTTGCTTTGCTTAGGAATGGCTGGGCTTAGTACCTCAGCTGATTTAACTGTACATGGTGAACGTAAACCCCACGTTAACCAAGAGCTAATTTAGGGGTATCTGGAAGCTTTGCCGACCTAGATCTTTTCACACAATCGCTGCTGACAACCGGTGCGATGTACACTGGATGGTAGGCTGGGCGGTAAATGTATATGTCGGTGCTGGCGGCGGTAATGAAACGTTATCTGACCTATTTCTTCACCATCTTCGGTGTCACTGCCGCGCTCCAGGGTTGCTCGATGACCGAGGAGATGCGCCGCATCGAAGCCGTGAAGCGCATGAACGAGCGGGCGGCGGCGGCGCGTTCAAGCGATCTGACCGGCGAACAAATCTTCATGCGCAGTTGCAACACCTGCCATCCCGGCGGCAAAGAAGGTATGGGTCCGGCTCTCAATCAGCTCAACAAGCACTTTTCGGAGGATGCAATGCTGGTAGCGTTTCTTCGCAAAGGCAAGGGCACCATGCCCGGCCAGCCTAAAAACACCATCGACGACCAGGAGATGAGTGGACTGGTCGTCTACGTGCGGGCGCTTTGCGACGACCTCAACGAGAGCAAGTCCAAGTAGGCACAGCGGTCGGCACTACATGCGGTGCCAGTCCAGTTCGCTAGCCGCGCAAAATCCAGAGAATCCATATGATCAACGCTCCATAGGCCGTGAAAAAAATGGTGCGAGTGAGCAGATTGGCGTGTGGCAGGATTACGGGCGGCACCGGACTGAAGCGTTTGATACTATCCGGAACTTTCTTTTTGTCAGCCAGATAGTCTGATTGGATGATCATCGGGATCAGTCCGCGGTCTTTGCCCTGCGGGCGATAGAGGACGAGAATCAATCCCGGACTTATATAAAGCCGCACTACCTGGGTCCAGTTGACCGAGCGCCTTTGCGGCCAGTACGGTGCCCTGTATTTGATGCCGTAGCCCGAGAGTTGCAGGCTGGATGGGCTGAGGTAGGGTCTGAGACCCAGCAGCAACGCGAGCAACGCAATTGTGATGAAGAAGCCTTCAATGTTCAAGAAGAGCTTCCAGTTGCCGGAGAGCCACAGCCCTTCCCAGCAATATCGAGCCAGTCCGGCATACACGGCGGAAAGGATGATGCAAAAAATCAGCTCGGCCGGCTCGCGCGGTTCGACGAAATTGTCCTGCACGTCCTTATCGACGGCGGCGGAAGCGGTCGGCGGATAAAGGTCGGCGTATGGATCGAACTCTTCTTCCATTTATTGCAAAGCTGTCTAAAAACGAATTCTATCTGCCACCGACAACTAAGGTAAGTACCACAATAGCCCATAGAGAGAACCTCTGACAAGGTGAAAATCCTGGGATAAAGAGTGGTGAGGGCAGCTCAAATCTGGTTGGTGCCGAACACTTCCAGGGCTGACTGCGCCGCTCGTTTCTTCCTCTGCCCCGGTTCGGCAAGGTGCTCGGACATCATGGCTTTGTAGAACTCCTGGTCGAAATCGCGAGCCCGAACCACCACCGGCATCGGCACCGCGTAACCGAGCACGAGCGCTTGCTGCTTGGGATCGAGCTGGGCAAGCACCGTGCGCAGTGTCTGGCTGCCGGCAACGCCTGTGAACACCGCGTCAATATCCTTGTCGTCGTTGAGCAGGGCCGTCACGCGCGTCCCGATCTGAGAGAGAATTTCCGGATCGATGCCGCTCGGCCTTTGATCGACGATCAACAGGGTGACGAAATACTTGCGCATTTCTCGGGCGATGATCCCGAAGATGGTTTGTTTGGCCACTTGTGGTGCCAAAAACTTGTGCGCTTCTTCGATGACGATCATCAATTTGCGCGGCGCTGCCGTCTTCTCGGGATTGGCCTGATGCAACTCGGAGAGGCGCACATACTGGCTGTGAATGCGGCGGGTGATGATATTGGTGGCCAGCATGTAGGAGAGCAGGTTGTTCTGCCGTCCGAACTCGAGCACGATGTGCTTGCCTGATTGCACATAGCGCAGCAGATCCTCGATGTAGTTGTGCGGTGCTCGCGGCATGAGATAGGCTGTCTTCTGAACAATTGTGTTCAGTCGGCGCTGCAGAGTTTTGATGGCGGAAGGATGCCCCTTGTTCATTTCGACGAACTCTTCGATCTCTTCGCCGGTCATGTCCAGCAAAAGCGAGATCCAGTCCTGTCCCAGGCGTTCTTTAACGATATAGGCATTTTCTATCGCTGCGTCGGTGAGCGCCAGCTCTCCTTTCAGAAGTTCGAGATCTTCGATTTCGATCTGGTCGTAGCCGATGAAAAATTCGTGCACGTCAGGCAGTCCGCGGGCTTTCGAAGACTCGCTGTCCAGGCTGAAGACGGCCACATCCGGTCCGAAAAGTTGTTTCAGTCCTTTGACGCGCGGCTGTCCTTTATTTTCCGACATGGCTTGCCAGCCGTATTCGTTGTGCATATCGAAAATCAAGACGGATGCCAGATCTTTTTTGATCACGCCGCAGAGGAAGATGCGTGTAAGAAACGACTTGCCGGTTCCTGACTTGCCAAAGATGCCGTTGGAACGCTCAATAAAGCGTTCAAGATCGACGCAAATCGGAATCTCCATGTTCAACGGGCGACCGATGTTGAAGAAACTATTGGTACTACCGGCGGTGTTATCTTCCTGACCGAAAACGAGAGCGAAGTCTTCCTTGCTGGCTTCGAATACCGGCGAGAAATGGCTGGGGATAGTTTTCACCGGGCGCAGGTTGAGTTCGCCTGCCGCCGACAGCTCCAGCATCAGCATCGGCTGCACTTTCACGGTACCGTAAGTGGCAACGCCGGAAAGGACATCAAGAACGAAGTCATCCGGATCTCGCAGCATTTGCGGGTTACTGAGCATTTGTGCGTTGGTGGCAGATAAAGAAACGTCGGTCAGCATACTGAAGAACCGCGTTTGTCGTCCTTCGACCACGACAAATCGGCCGACCCGCAAATCTTCGACGCTGACGCTGTGATCGAGGCGCATTTCCAGCCCCGTGGACAGCGCCCCCGCGGTGATTATGCCGATTTGATCCAACTTTGCTCTTTTTTTACGCAACTTATGCTTTTACGGCAAAGCCGAGGAGTCGTGCGAACTCCTGCACGGCGGCTTTCTTCTGGTCGCCGGGGAAAGTTCTGGTTCGCAGCACCTTTGCTTCGTCCTCTCCTTCGTACTCAGTGAGTGTGTAGACGAGTGGCTCATTCAGGCTGCGTTCAAGCTTCAGCAAATTGCCGTCGGTGCCGGTGGCGCCCACCAATCCCCAGGTGCCGTCCAGCGACTTGACGATGTCTTCAACTGTGTGGGGCCATTGCGGTCTCATGATTGCCATCTCTTTCAAACCTCCAAGTGCTTTAGAAGTCCTCGGTCTTATCTGAAGCCCCACGCTCGCAGCAGCCGAGCATATGGGCTTTCGGTCAGGTACCCGCAATAAGGAAAGAAACTGTCCGGAGAGGGACTTGAACCCTCACGGTTGCCCACACGCCCCTCAAACGTGCGCGTCTACCAATTCCGCCATCCGGACTCGACTGGGATTACATACTATAACAGTCTGCCCTAAATTCTCTACTCTATATGAGCGAGTTTTTTTGCAATTTAAATGGCGTAGAATGAACTGAGGACCTCATTCCAAGCTGAGCTCGAGGTGAGCTTGAAGCTGAGACGGAATGCCCGATTCACATAAGCGGCTCCCGGGGGGACCCGTCATCCAGCCAGTCACCATGCGGCAATTGCTGCTTGCAGTCGGCGATGATCGCAGCGGCCGAGTGCCGAAACCCGCAACAGATGGCAATATTTTATCTTCTCAACAGGTTAAACAAGTGCGAATGGGCATAAATACATTAATCAATACCGGGAAGTCCCACCATGATTGAAATGCACGTTGCTGGGATTGCGCTGGATGCTCGCAACGGGCATCCTATCGTCGTTTTGAACGACCCCAGCAAGCGGCGTGCTCTGCCCATCTGGATCGGCATGTTCGAAGCCAATGCTATCACCCGCGCTCTGGACAACTACAAACCGGAACGCCCGATGACGCATGATCTTTTGCTGGCAGCCATCACCCAGCTGGGGTTCAGGGTCAAGCACATTGAAATCAACGAACTGTCGGCCAACACCTATTTCGCGACGATAGTTTTGCAGGTCAACGATCCCACCAACAAAGTGTCCGACATTACCAAGCCCATCGATGCAAGGCCGTCCGATGCGATTGCGCTGGCATTGCGGGCCAAAGCTCCGATTTTTGTTTCACCGCAAGTGGTGGCCGAAGGCACGATACCGGCTGACTTCGAACGCGATGAAGCGGAAGCGGAAGAGTTCAAGGCATTTATCGAGAATTTGAAAGCGTCGGATTTCCAGCCGGGCGGCGAAGGCAAACCGGGCAACGGCGATTAATAGATTCAACTGCTGCTGCGCTTGAGTGCCTGTTTGAGCGCCGATTCCAGCGTTTGTATTTTTGCTTCCAGCTGTTTTTCGCGATCGCTTTGTACCGAAACTGCCAGTTTTTGATCTTGCACTTCCCAGTCCGAAAGCGTCTTGTCCTGGACCACCTTTTGCTGGCGCAAAAGAAATCCGGCGCCACCAAATGCGAGGCAAGCGACCAGATACGAAATCAGCATGCCGGTGCCCAGTGTCATGCTGATCGAGGCGCCGAAAATGTTCGCGGATACAGCTGAGCCGTTCATGATTGTAAGTGTGCCGACGATCACCATAGAAACGGCAATCAATAGAATGGCGAGCAGTTGTCGGGACATAGAGCGCTCCTGAGTCCTTGATTGGTGGTCCGCATTGGCCAAGGTGATTTTAGCAGGCTGACAGGTACCTGGCTCCGGCGCTGCGCTTGCGCACGCACTGTGTTTCAGCGTCTTCCGCTGATGGCGCGGGGCGGTTGCACCTGCAATCTTCTTTCATGAAGATCGGTTACCGCAGCGCTGCCAGCAGCTGTTCCAGGTCGGCTGGCAGAGGACAGGCAAACTGCATTTGGCGGTCGTCGATCGGGTGGCGGAAGGCGATGAAACTGGAGTGCAGCGCGTGACCTTTGATGCCGAGTTGCTTGCGCGCCTGCTCGCTGCCCGTGGACTTGCGGTTGTAAATCAGGTCGCCGACCAGGGGCGCACCAACGCTCGCCATGTGCACTCTGATCTGGTGCGTGCGGCCGGTTTCGAGCTTGGCTTCGATCTGGCACCATTTATGCCCGGTACGCAATGTTTGATAGTGTGTGACAGCGCGCTTTCCGCCCTCGACGACGGACATCTTCTTGCGATCGGTCGGGTGGCGGCCGATTGGTTTATCGATGGTGGCATCTGGCGGTACCGGGATGCCTTCCAGCACGGCCAGATAAACGCGACTGACAGTGCGCTTTTCGATGGCAGCCGCCAGTGCATGATGAGCGCGATCCGACTTAGCCACAAGCATGACGCCGGAGGTGTCTTTGTCCAGGCGATGCACGATGCCCGGGCGCAGCACGCCTCCGATGCCGGAAAGTGTGTTTCCGCAGTGATACAACAGCGCGTTGACGAGAGTGCCCGTATTCACGCCGGCGCCGGGATGAGTGACCATGCCGGCCGGTTTGTTGACGACGATCAGGTGCTGGTCTTCAAACAATACATCCAGTGGAATGTCCTCGGCCGGTAAGGCCAGTTCCAGCCCGCCCGGCACAATCACCGAAACCAATTCGCCGCCCAGTAATTTGGCAGCCGCTTTGCTTGGTTTGCCGTTTAACAGCACCAGTCCATCGGAGATCAGTTTTTGCACGCGAGACCGGCTCATTTCCTCGCCCTGGAAAAACTGCACCAGAAACTGGTCCAGGCGGGAAGCATCCTCCAGATCATCGACGGCAATCTCGAAAGTGCGCTCTTCAGGCATCTTTCGGATCCTGTGTGATGGCCTCTTCCTGGGCTTGGCGTTCCGGCGTTTGCGGCGGAGCGCGAAACGCTTGAATAAACAGCAAGCCGATGCCCACGTCGATGATGGCATCGGCAAAATTGAAAACCGGAAACTGCACGAATGCAAATTCTATAAAGTCGGTCACGCGGCCGGCCGTAAACCGATCGACAAGGTTGCCGGCGGCCCCGCCCAGAATCAAGCCCAGTCCGATGCTTTCCAGTGGGGCGGGCGGATCTCTCCGGCGCTCGCGGTGATAGATCCAGTAAACGATGGCGGCGCACACTGATATCGCCAGTAGTGTCATAAATTCTTTGGAGTTCTTGCCTATTCCGAAGGCCCCGCCAGTATTGGTGGTGAGCACAAACTGCAGGAATCCCGGTATAAAGGACTGGCGCATGCCTTCCTGTAAGCAGCTGCGCGCCCATACCTTGGTCGAGAAGTCCACGGCGGTCGTGGCCAGAGCTACTGCCGCAGTGATGCCCCATCTCTGTTTGGCGGTTTGCATGGCTTACACTGAGTAATGGTTTGCGTTGTTTTCGCCGGCTATTTGGGCAGCTCCGGCGCTTTCTTCTCGGTAGTGCTGGTGGCGGTGCTGGTGGCATCGATGGACTTCTCTTCGTCCATGTGCGGCACCACATTCAGCCGCCTGGTCAAGAAAGCAATGCCTTTCAGAGAACTCTTAGATGAGTCCGTCAAGCCGATGGTGGCCATGAGCAACTCATTGCGGTTTTTTAGATTGGCGGTCATCACGCGCTCAAGCAGGGGGTGATCGATGGTCGGCTCATTCATCGGGCGCCAGGCGTCGCTGGGTTGCGGCTGCGGATATTGGAGCGGTGTGCTGGTGATCGAGCCGACGGCGCTCAGTCCTGGTTCCAGATTCAGCTCCAGGCGAGCTGTGTAGTTGCGGTTGGCTTTCACCTGTTCCGGTGCGGCGAATACGGCTTGCAGCTGGCGAGCCAGTCCAAATGCCACTTTCACTTTCTCGTAATCGATGCGGTCACCGATAATTTTCCAGGCCGCACCCTGTTTCTTCAGGTAGAGCTGTCCTTCGGATACCGATTGCAACTCGCCCTTGGTGCCGATGCCGGGCATTTCTTTAGCGGTGGTGCCGGTGGCCATGTCTCGCGACTCGACGGTGGCAAAGCCGCCTTCGACTCTGATTTGTTTGGTAACCGAAGAAGATTTGGCATCCGGATAAGTTTTCCAGAAGTCCTGCGTGAGAGCGCTCACAGCCTTCTTATCCAGGCCGTCGTTGTTCATGTAATCGTCGGCGTAATAACCCATGACGCTGTCGAGATTGTGCTCGTTCCATTCCTTCTCGATGGTGGAGAGTAATTTCTCGATATCGCTTTTTTCGCTGTCAGTCTTGGGGATGGCGACGTCCGGCTCGCCTGCGGAGGTCTCGCTGGATGTTGCGGATCTGGTCTCGGCGGCAGCGGCCGGTCTGGGTGATGCCTGCCCATTGTCATCCGCCGCGAGAGTCGGCAGAGACAGCGAACTGCACATCAGGGCGCCGAGCGCCAGTAGCTTCACGCGACGCAGTTCGACCACAGGTTCCTCCAGTTGAAGTCAGTGACATTATACAGAGGTAGAAGCTGGCGCGCTCTGGAGCGAGTTTCATCTCGCCCCAGAACCGGGTTTGGTGCCAGTGCAATGCCGACAGGCTGAACCGGCTCGCCGCCGCCCGCTCACGCGTATCCGATCGGTTTGGTTTCGGCTCGATGTCAGCCGTACCGGTCTTCTGGAGCCCGGTGAGCGACCTGACTAGACTGCGACGAGCAGCTTATCCATCGCGGAGATGTTCTCCTTGATGCTCTCTGCCGATTTCTTCAGAGCTGCCACTTCCGCATCCGTCAGCTTGAGCTCGAGAATCTTCTTGACGCCTTCGCGACCGAGGGTGGCCGGCAGTCCGACGTAGACATCCTTGAGCCCGTGTTGACCGTCTGCGTAGACGCAGCAGGGAAGCAACCGATTAGAATCTTTGAGAATCGCTTCTACCATCACGGTAGCCGAGGCTCCCGGCGCGTAGTAGGCGCTGCCTGTGCCGAGCAGCTTGACGATTTCGGCGCCGCCGTCGCGGGTGCGCTGTGATAGAGCTTCCACGCGCTCAGCAGACATCAGTTCGGTGATTGGTACGCCGTTCACTGTTGAGTAGCGCGGCAGAGGCACCATCAGGTCTCCGTGTCCGCCCAGAACCATGGCGCGCACGTCGGTGACCGAACAGTTCAATTCCATCCCGATAAACGATTGGAAACGGGCGCTGTCCAGTACGCCCGCCATACCCACCACGCGGCTGGTCGGCAACTTGGTTGTTTTCCAGGTGAGGTAAGTCATCACATCCAGCGGATTGGTGACGCAGATAAAGATGGCATCCGGCGAGTGTTTGAGCAGATTCTCGCTGACATCGCGGACGATTTTGGCATTGATTTTGAGCAAGTCGTCGCGGCTCATTCCGGGCTTGCGGGCTACGCCGGCTGTGATTACGACTACATCCGAACCTTTCGTGTCTTTGTAGTCATTGGTTCCATGAATCTTGCGGTCGTGTCCATGAATCGGAGCCGCTTCCATCAAATCGAGGGACTTGCCCTGGGGAATGCCTTCCAAGATGTCGATCAAAACGACATCGGCAATATCTTTTTCGGCTACATACTGAGCGGTTGTTGCTCCAACGAAGCCTGCTCCGACAACGGTAACTTTGCTCACAATCACACCCTCCCTGGTGCGCCGCCGTCTGACTCCGTAAATCTCAACCGATATCGGTTGGCGTTTTTGGCGGCTGGCAAATTTCTCTGGGAGCGTCAATTTACCACGTGATACAGGGATATCCCAGCCATGAGTACAGATCCCGTTATTTTTGATTCTTTACGACTTTGGTTAAAACCGCCTGGCAGCCGGGCGGGAAATTTCAGTCCATGGCATTCTGTATTTCATGGGGCGCGAGTGGTGAAAACACTGCTGTAATCGCGCGAAATGGACTTTAGGATATAGAATACAAGTAGTTCTTTGCGGAGAACTCGGACAGGAGGAGTTAGTGAGGCTGCCAGTTCTGTTGGACCATACGAAACGGACATGGACTAGCGTGACCAGCGCATCCCTGCTGGTTCTTTCGCTTGCTTACCCGACCCTGACTCTGGCAGCAGATACAGCTGACCTAAAACCGCTGTCCCCTAAAGTGGACACCTCAACTCCTATCGATGCCCCGAAGAAGTTGCGCCCGCTCATGGGTTCTGTCCAGCATAGCGATAGAGTGCACTCAGGAACCACCGTCAACAAAGCCGCAAAGCTGAATGCCAACGCATCGAGCACCCAGGCGAAGGCTGGACTGAAAAACCTGATGAACGCCCTCAAGGCGCGAACAGACGACAATACGCTGAAAGCGAAAGTCAAGGATGACCAGCTTAAAGCCCAGGCTCAATCGAGTTTCGGCATTATAGGCGTGAAATTCGTGCTCACCCTGGGGCACCCGCCTGTCATCAACCGAGTCTTTCCAGGTACGCCTGCCTGGGACAAAGGTCTTAAATTCGACGATCAGATAGTTGCGGTCGACGGCGTTCCAACGCTGGGGCTCACCAAAGACGAGGTTTATGACCTGATCATCGGCAGTCCCGGAACTCCGGTGGCACTTACCATCATGCGCAATGGCGACTTTATGCGTTGTACCTGTATGCGCATGGACATCAACGAAATTCGCGACCCTCTGGTTCGGCGCGACTACATGATGCACATGTAGGTTCAATTTTTCAGTGTTTTTGCATACCCGCTTCTGAAACTCAACCGATATCGGTTGAGTTCCGCGATCTGAACCGATATCGGTTGGGGTTGAGGCGACGGGGGATATAATATCCCGTGATGAAACTGTGTATAGATGCCACCAGATTTGGTTTCGGGCTGATCGAAGCAGTAGAACTGGCTGCCATGAAGGGCGCTCAGGCTGTCGAATATGCCTTTGAGCCCTTCGAGACGGGCTCCAAAGGTGGTGCGACGCTGTCGGCGCAGGAAAAAACCTATTTGCAGCAGGTGCGAACTCAGTGCCAGCGTCTGGAAGTTGAAATCGCATGCCTGCGTCTTAATACCTGGCTGAATGTGACGGACAAAAAAGCAGTCAAGCATTTTCAGCAAATGATGAAGAAGCTGGGGCGCGTTGCCGATGTCGCGGGCTGCTCCCGTCTGGCTATTTCGCTCCAACCCATGAGTGAGGATCAGTGGATCAACCTGGCCGTGACAGCGCTGACGCCGGTGATTGCCGATCTGGATAAAAACAACGTCAAATTGCTGCTTTCGCTGGCCACCCCGCAGGTTAATCTGGGGCAACCGCTGCGCAGCTGGCGCCCGCTGGAGCCCCACGAGGTGCGCAATTTGCTCGCCGAATTGCCGGGGCTGTCTCTATCGTTTTCAGCAGCGGACATGGCGTGGCAGAACATCGACTACTTGCAACTGCTGCCGCATTTTGTTGCGGCGATTGAACACGTGGAAGCCAATGACGTTGAGATCAATCGAGCGATGCTGGCCGACAGCGGTCTGTTCGGTCCTCTCTGGTGGCGCTATCGGATGCCAGGAAAGGGGCAGATCGACTGGAGACAACTGGTGGAGGCGCTCAAGCTGTATGACTACAAGGGCACCTTGTCCATTCATATCGAGGATGAGTTTGCCGGCGAATCGATCCAGGATCTTGAAGACTCGCTGGAGACTAGCGTAAAATTCTTGCGCCCACTGCTCAAGTATTGATATTACAGATGGTGTCAGACGACCGACGGGGCGTGTTTTGAAAACGCTGTACTTGTATGTGCACACCCACTGGGACCGCGAGTGGTATCTACCATTCGAAGGGTTTCGAACCTCTCTGGTCGATGTCGCCAGGCGTATCGTCCGCGACCTGAAAATCGGGCAGCTGCCACATTTTTATTTCGATGGGCAGTCTGTAATTTTCGAGGATATCCTAGAAATCGCTCCTCAGTATGCGGAACAGTTTCGGCAGCTGATGAGCGAGGGAAGGCTGTCGGCCGGACCCTGGTATGTGCTTGCGGATCAGATGCTGGTGGGTGGAGAGAGTCTGGTGCGCAACCTGCACATCGGACTGAAGGAAACTTCCCGATACGGCACGCCCAGCAAAATCGGCTACTGTCCGGATACGTTTGGTCATTCGCAGGATTTGCCGCGCATCCTGTCCGGGTTTGGCATCCTGTCGACCGTGATCTGGCGAGGTGTGCCCAGACTGGATTCGCCGGTATTTTGGTGGCAGAGCCCCGACGGCAGCCGCGTTCTCGCTTATCATTTGACCAACGGTTATTACCAGACTGGTTTTCACGAACTGGGCGGTGAACCGGGAGGCGCTGCGGTGGCAGCTGGGGCAGCAGCTAAGCGCGGTGCGTTGGAAGCAGCGAAAGACGGGTTGAAGAAACTGACTAACGAACTGCGTTCGTGGGTGGAAGTCGGCGATGGAGACAATGGGCATATAAGTCCTTATTGCAGCCTTGTGGATGGCGCTCTGCATCCGGTCGGAGCCGATCACTGTGCGCCGCCGTTCAATTTCGCCAGTACTGTCGAGAAGATCAATCAAGCTCTGTCCGCCGACAAGGTGCCACTGAAGGCGGTATCATGTAGCTTGACCGAGTATTTGGAGCGCGTGCAGACCGCTCTGGAGAAACACAAAGTGCGGGTTGGACTTCTGGAGGGCGAGATGCGCGACAACAGCGCCGCCAAGCAGTATGCCCGCAGCTATTTATTGTACGGAGTGCTGAGCACGCGGCTTTATTTGAAGCGCGCAAATCGACTGGCGGAATACAAATTGAGTCGTCTCTGGGAACCACTGCTCTCTTCGCTGCACGTCCGGAAGAAGCTGGCGTATCCAGGTCAGGAGCTGCGTTTTGCCTGGAAGCTGCTGCTCAAAAATCATCCGCACGACAGCATTTGTGGTTGCAGCGTCGACGCCGTTCACGATGAGATGATGGTGCGTTTCTCACGGCTGGATCAGCTACTGTCCGTGATTGAAAAGGCTGCCGAGAACGCCAGTGCAGGGAAGACTGAATCCAAAAGCCGGGTCAGCGGCTGCCTGTATCGGACCTGGTGCAACTGGAAGCGCGCGAGCCTTGCGATCAGCTCTTCGCCGGCTGGGGAGAAGTGCCGTATTACAAGCTGGTAGACGGCTGTCAGGGATGGGTGTGGGCTCAAGATGTTCCTGCTCACGGCAGTCGCAGTATTTCTTGGCCCGCTGAAAAGCCGGCTGCCGCACGGGCAGAAAAGAAACGGCATGCAGGCGCCGGGAACCCGGCACCGCCTGCTGTGCCCGTTTCGAAGGCGCACGGTCGAGCCATGTCCAACGGACTCTTGCATCTTTCGGTCGAAGGGGACGGTACGCTAGTTGTCACCAGTACTTTACCGGGTCGCGCCGTCCACAGTTATCGCCTGGCACACAAGCTGCGTGATACCGGCGACGGTGGCGACAGCTATAATTATGATCCGCTGCCGCGCGACAAGCCACTTTATGCTCGCTTTGAATCGGTGAATGTCAAACGGCGGGGTCCCCTGGTTTCTACACTGGAGATCACTTATTCGCTGGACATTCCAGAAGGGATTGTAGAGCCGGAGCGCCTGCAGTCGTCGTCGCATAAAGCGCCGGTCTCGAAGGCACCGTCGTTCAGGCGGTCGCGTACGCGCGTCAGCCACAAGATCACTACTGAGGTTTCGCTCTACCGCGGGCTGCCGATTGTTTTCTTCAACACCAGATGGAACAATCAAGCTCGAGACCACAGGCTGGAGGTGGTGTTCGATACAGGCAGCCCTGTGCATACCTCGCACTCGGAAAATCACTTCAGCCTGGTGAGGCGCTCGCATTTTGCGTCGCCTCGGGGCAAATCACCGCTAAGCGAACTGCCGGTTGCCGAGGCTACTGAAGCGGTTCCCGATCGTTTTCCGTGCCAGCGATTCTTCATCGCCAACGGGCAGCTATTCTTGAACAGTGGATTACCCGAATACGGAGTCGAACGCAGCACTGTCACCTACACGGTATTGCGTGCCATGTCGTACCTGTCGCGTCCGCGACTGCGGACTCGCGGTGGTGGTGCTGGTCCAAGCTTGCCCGTCCCAGGCTCTAATTGTCTGGGCGAAAATTTGGTTTCCTACGGGTGGGCACCGCTATCGGTGCCGAAGCGAGCCGGTTCCAATGACTTACTCACAGACGAGCTGATTGTTGAGGCCTGCTCGCTTGCCGAACAATATGAAGGCTCCCTCTATCCATTGCTCGAGCGGGGTGATGCGGGAGAGCCCGATCGGCTCTACTTGTTGGATAATCCGGCGGTGCGCTGCGTCGCGCAGTTCGTGGAGGACGACGGGCGTACTCTAGTCTTGCGGTTGCTGAATGTTGCGCAGAGCAAACAGAAGGTGCGGATAAATCCGCGGTTTCGTTTTCAATCTGCGGCAGCTTGTTGGTTGAATCTGGAAGTTATCTCTCCGGTCGTTTTCAACAATGATCAGGCGGAACTGCATTTCGGAGCGAACGAATTGAAGACTCTGCGCTTTGCGCTGAGCGAACCGGCGACTTGCGAAAACTAGAAACCCTGGAACGCGAACTAGACTGGGACTGAGGATATGTTGGGATGGACTATGTTTGGAACCCGTGGCGCTGGGCTTACATTTCCGGGAAGGAGAGAAAACGGGGCTGCGTCTTTTGCGACCTGCCGAAGGAGAACAAGGACGACGAGCATTTCATTCTCCATCGCGCAAGACTCTCCTACATCATCCTGAACATTTTTCCGTATACCAGCGGGCATCTGATGATCGTTCCGTTCGAACATCAATCTTCACTGGCAGAACTGCCGGATGACACGACCAACGAGATGATGAATCTGGCAAAAATTTCTCAGCGGGCACTGGCTGAGGAGTACAAGCCGGACGGCTTCAACATTGGCATGAATCTAGGCGCGGCGGCTGGTGCAGGCATTGCGCAGCATGTGCATTTACACGCCGTTCCTCGCTGGATTGGCGATGGCAATTTCATGTCGGTAATTGGTGAAACTCGCATGTTGCCTGAGTCTTTAGAGAACACTCTGCAGCGACTCAAGCCATACTTTCAGGCTTGATATCCAAGTGATATGTGCTACTGTAGGTGGTGCCCTCTTCTAGAAAGAGCACGCATTGGTCCTCAAAGATCGTGACATTCGGCAAGCTCTGCACAAGAGCGAAATCGTCCGTATTGTCGAGGCCGATCCAACCAGCTTGGTGCTCGACGAACTCGGTATCTTCCAGGGCAAGTATCGCATCGATGTCGCGGTGGTCAACGGACAATTGACCGGTTTTGAGATAAAAAGCGCTGCCGATACTCTGGAGCGGCTACCCAAGCAGCAAAAGTTCTACAGTCAGGTCTTTGATCGCATCACACTGGTGGCGGACGAACGGCACGTGGTGGAAGCAATGAAAATCGTTCCACCCTGGTGGGGACTAATGGTTGCCACCACTCGTGATGGCGAGCCTGTGGTCGAGGAGATCTGGCGCTCGCGCCAGAACCAGTCGGTCGATCCGTTTGCTCTTTGTCAACTGCTCTGGCGCGAGGAAGCCCTGGCGATTTTGCGTAAGAAGAAAAGGGCTGCAGATTTGCGCTCACGCTCCCGAAAGCTCATGTGGAAACGTTTGGCCAGCGAGCTGGAGCTCGAAGAGCTAAAATATCTGGTTCTCAACACGCTCAAATTCCGCACAGATTGGCGCTGAAGCCTCTTCAGGAAGCCAAGACAACACCTGATAGCGGAGGTCACCAAAGATCTCAACCGATATCGGTTGAGATCTCGAGGGAACTGTAGAGCCGTGCCGGTGGTCAAGGGTAGAAATTGCGGGGAATTTGCTCGTCGGGGCAAAAGAGGCGGTGCTGTGTCGATTCCGGATGTGATAGAGCCTCAGAAGCTCGATGACTACTTGGAGATCATGACCCGGGCTGTATTTCAGGCTGGAGTCAGCTGGGCGCTGGTGGATAAGAAGTGGGCTGCATTTCGTAAGGCATTTGCCGACTTTGATGTGGAGCGAGTTTCGAGGTTCGACGAGGACGATATGAAGCGTCTGTGTGAAGACGAAGGCATTCTGCGCAGCAAGAAGAAAATCCAGGCCACTGTCGAGAACGCTCAAATCATGAGGGAGTTGGACAAAGAGCACGGAAGTTTTTCCGCGTATCTTCATTCATTCGCATCCTATGAAGCTCTGAGCAACGACATACGGCGGCGTTTCCGCTTCGTCGGTGAGTTGAGCGTCTACTACATGCTGTTTCGCGTTGGTGAGCCGGTGCCACCATTTGATGCGTGGGTACGGACGATTCCTGGAGACCACCCGCGCATGCGGGAGATGGTTGAGCAGGCTGAACGCGCGAAGAAGCCCTGAGTTCAGGATTTTAGGAGGGTTCGCCGGGCTGTCGCTGCTTTGCTTGTCGACGGGCATAAGAAATTGGTGCAATTAGCACAAGCGCCGTACAATGACGTTAGGTCTGATTGAGGACAGGAAAGTTTATGCGTCGTCTGCTGTTTCATCTGAGCTTGGTTGCGGCCATTGCTGGAGTTTCGTCCATGCTGCCCGCGGCGGCCGGCAGCAAGAAATCCAAATGGGCGGACTCGCCGCTGGCAGCTGAACAACAAGCCCAGATGACGAAAGCGACCAAAGCTATGCGCTCGGGTAAGTACGAGCGCGCTGAGGGCTATGTTCTACAGACGCTTGATTCCAGCTCGGACGTCGCGAAGTGCCTGGCGATTGCCGACGCAACGGAGGGCACCGCCTATCCCATGCTGGAAGCCCGTCGTAAGTGTTTGAACAAAGCGCTCGGTCTTTGCTCAACTCGCGAGGATTTTATTCTAGTGGCGCTGAGAGCGCGTAAGTATCAGTTTTTCGAAGTAACCCGTGCGTGCGTCACGGCACTGATAAAAAACGCGCGCACAGTCAGCGACTTGTACGATCTGGCGCACAAATCCCAAGAGGTTGCTCTCAACGACATATCTCACCTGGCGATGGAAAAGGCCTACACCGGCATCAAGACTGTGCCGGATGCGGTCAGGTTTGCCACCGAGGCTAAGTCGCTTGGCATGGAAGATCTGCAGCGCAAAACCGTCAAAGATTTGATTGATGACGAGGACGATACGCGCAATCTTTGCGAATTGCTTTTGCAAATTGAGCCGATTCTGCAGCGCGATCAATTGCGCTATTTGCTGAAGAAAGCTCTGGATAAAGCGACCTCCGTCGGTCATATGGAGGATATTCGGGACTTGTCCAGGCGCTTTAATGAGCCCGATATCGCCAATCGAGCTGCGTTCTTTGCCCGCAAGGGTCGGCTCATGCAAGAACAGAAAGACGCAGCGGGAGGCGCCAACTCGGCAGACCGGTTCGGTCCATCGGGAGCGGCGGCACCTGGACAAACGCAGGGAAGCGGCTTTTAAAGCCAGCACACTGCCCGAACTCCGCTGGACCCTGGCCGCGCGTACTGGCGCCAGTGTGGCTGACGAAGGCGTGGATTTTGCTGCAACTCGTCCGGTTCGTCTAGGCTAGGGCGCGCATACACAAACGCCTGACGATGGCGTTCCTGCAATGAATTCAGCGCTTCCTGCGGAGCGACTCTGGAGGCGCGGACTTGCTGATCGGCTACGCGTCGTTCAGTCGTTCTGCCATCGCCATCAGCGAGGACGGCTCTAGATTGAGCGCCCAGGCCAGGCGACAAACATTTTTGAACGACAGACTGCGGCAGCCGCGTTCGATGTCACTAATGTAGGTCCTGTGCAGTCCCGAGATTGTAGAGAGCTGCTCTTGGGACATCGACAAGCTGGCCCGCTGTTTGGCTACCGCCTTGCCGAGCAGCTTGACCATTAGTTGGGCACTGCTAACGGTGCTGTCGCCGTTATGAGTTGGATCACCGGTCATGATCTCATCGACGGGGGCTGCATCCCCGCCTGTCATACCCTCAGTGATGGCTCGTGTCGTGCCGGTTTCTGGCGTGTGATCTTCCTTACTCAACGAAAACAAATTCTGAACCCTCCCGAAAACCTAGCAACAAGTTTTCGAGCTACCCCTGAATCCATTCTTCTACAAAGTCAGCTCGTTGTGAAGGGGGCGAAACCGTTAGCCTACAGGGATCAGAGTTTGTTCAAAGCCAACATGAGAGGATGCGAAGGGACTGATGCCAGAGCGGCAAGTTCAATATGTGTGCAGCTTTGCGCTTCTTATCCAGTTGTCGATGCATATTTTAGAATGCGCCCTAAATCATCTGCTTATTGATCTGGCTGCGACGGCTCAGTCTGCGACGTCTCAATGGAAAGCCAGCGCGGTGAGAAACACTCCACCTGCTTCGGCGATCTCCACGGCAAATCCATACGTGTCGCCCGTTTGACCGCCCAGCAAAGCTTGAACAAAGTAGCAGGCAGCCAATCCGCAGGTGATGCAAGCCAGCGCACACGCTGCCGGCAACCAGCTGTGCAGTGTGATGGTCAAAAGAGCTGTCGCCGCCACCGGCAAGGCTGCCGCGATCAGTACATCGCGTGGAAAAACGGTGGTGTCGTGCCAAATTTTGCCCATGCCGGCGGGGCGGGCGTAGTCGAAGGCGCCGATGGCGTAGGTTTCGCACCACCTGGACCAGGCGGGCACCAGCAGCAAGACAGACCATGCCTGGTGTTGGAACAGAACCAAAAGAGCCGCGCACTTGAGCAGCACCACTGCCAGTGCGGCGATCACAGCGAAATTGCCGCTGCGGCTGTCACGCATGATTTCCAGCATGCGCTCGCGTGAACGGTGGGAAAATACACCATCTGCGGTGTCCAGCAGTCCATCAAAATGAATACCGCCGGTGATCAACAGCCAGGAGAGCCAGATAGAAACGCATGCCAGAACTGCGTTGGCGTGAAGCTCCTTCAGTCCAAAGAATATCGCACATAGAATCGCGCCAATCAGGAGCCCAACGGCAGGCAGGTAGACGGATAATCCAGAAAGGCTGTCGGTGTCGGACGTCTCAGCGGTTCCATCATCGCTGTGCCGGCAAAGTGGCAGGCAAGTGACAAATGACAGGCAAGTCAAAAATTTTGCGATGCAGTTCATAATGATTCGTCAGGGCAGCGTGATTTGATCAGGAAGCGTGATTTCTTCAGGGCACTTCAGCTGTGTATTCCGGGCGTTCGGCGATGTTTTCCTGATTGCCGACGATCAAGAGTTTTTTCTTGGGACTGAAGTAGTCTGCCAAATCGGCGGTATGCCGAATGAAGTTAGGATTGGATTCCAGCGCTGAGCAGCGTATTAAAAGCTGATCGACCAGCGCGGCCATGGCCTCGTCTGGCAGCGAGAGCGCGCCTCGATCACTGGCATGATACTCCAGCAGCTCCTGGTGCCACGGCAAGTCGCAGTCCGGTTGCAGGTGTGCCACTATATCTGGTGTGATTGGTAACGGCGAGTTATTGGGAATGCCATAGGCGAAAAGAACCCGGTAGCCGTCGTTGCGTGTCAACATTCGAAATGAATCGATCAGTTCTTCGCCCCAGGCAATCACAAGCAGAGTGCGGTCCAGGCGGCTGAAGTCGCTGATCGCCTCGACTGGCAGGTCCAGGAGACGCCCCAGTGCCTCGGCCAGCGGCCGGGCGCTGTGCGAATGATATTCGATCATGTCGAACTCCATTCCGACGGCATCCATGGCGCCGCGCATTGAAAGCACCGCTTCTGCCACCTTCGACATCTCACTGCCGGCGGTATCAGCGTGCGCGATGCCCGAGAGGGAGAGATCTTCGAGCAGCAATCCACCGTAGAGAATGAAAAACCAGTCGCGGGCATTCAGCGAAGGCTTGCTGGAGAGGAGTTCGAGGCGGCGCAGACTGAGCTTGCGATTGGCCAGCTCTTTCTGAATTTCGTCTTTGCCGCCGACGCTGGCGGTATCGGTGGTTTCGGACAGCTCCACAAGGCGTTCTAGATGATGCCTGGCTTTTTGCGCATCGCGTTTCAATGTATAGCACACTGAAATATTCAGATGAGTGTCGAAGTCTTCCGCCAGCGCCAGAGCTTTCTCAAAATGCGGCAGTGCCTCGTCGAACTTCCTGACGGCCATCAGGGCGAACCCTAGCTCGTAGCGGATCACCGGTTCGTCCGGACAAACGCGCACCGCATAATCGAGCAACATGGCGGCCAGCTGGAACTGGCGCTCATCGATCAACTGATAACCTGTATCAAAGAGTAGTTGCGGACTGGATTCCAGAACATTGTCTGTGGCGGCGAACTTAAGCAGCTGTTCTGCCAGAGGGGCCCGTCCTGACTGTTCGACGATGCGGGCCAAAAGACGAACAGCTTGCATGTCTTCGGGGTGCGACAGCCAGTAACCGCGTGCTAAGTCGAAACTACCCGTGGTGTCACCGGCGGACAGCATTTCCTCAGCCCGTTTCAGTGTTTGTCCGCCGGTTAAAGCCGGCAGACTGTTGCCGGCAGTGGTATCGTCCATGGTGCTAGGCCGTAATCAACTCTTCGGCCAATTCGCCGGCGTGATAAGAACTGCGGACCAGCGGCCCTGAATGCACCTGGCGGAACCCGAGACCAGTCCCGATGTCGGCCAATTCGGCAAATTCTTCAGGAGTTACGTAGCGATGCACCGGGAGGTTGTTGCGTGTCGGGCGCAGGTATTGCCCAAGGGTGAGGATGTCGCAACCCACCTGGCGCAGGTCCTGCATCACCGCCACAATTTCGTCTTTCGACTCGCCCAGTCCAAGCATCAAACCAGACTTAGTCAGCAGCGCCGTATCCAACTCCTTGCAGATTTCCAAAACCCGCAGTGACCGCTCGTAAATCGAGCCCGGACGCACCCGTTTGTAAAGGCGCGGCACTGTTTCTACATTATGGTTGTAGACCGCGGGATGGGCTGCCACCACCGTGGCAATTGCGTCACGCTTGCCTTGAAAGTCGGGCGTTAGAACTTCCACAACCACTCCCGGAATCCCTTCGTAAAGCGCGGTAATTGTGCGGGCAAAGTGGTTGGATCCTTGATCCGGAAGCTCATCCCGATTGACTGAGGTCAGTACCACGTGGCGCAGCCCCATTTGGCGAGCGGCTTCCACGATGCGCAATGGTTCGGTGTCGTCAAGCGGCTCCGGCTTGCCTTTGTTGACCGCACAGAACTTGCAGGTGCGAGTGCAGACCTCTCCCATAAGCATGAAAGTAGCAGTGCGTTTAGCCCAGCACTCGCCTTTGTTCGGGCAACGTCCGCTTTCGCATATGGTATTCAGTCCCTGCTCTTTGAGAATTTTGCGTACCGAGCGATTTTCCTCGGTATTTAGCACAGTGCGTCGCACCCAATCGGGCAACCGCTCGGTGGTGCCGGAAACCGGCTTCTCGTCCATCGTTTCTCTCCATAACCGGCCAGAAAATCTCAACCGATATCGGTTGGGTTTCGCCGTTCCTAGTCAAGGTCATTATTGTACGCGCCCGCGCCCGGAAAAGCCTAGCCGACGTGGATTTTCGGCCGGCGCTTGGGAACCGGCTCCGTAATTCGCAGCACCTCGCGGCAGACCGGCGCCGTTTCTCCCTCGCCCAGAAATATGAATTTAAAGATATAGGTGAGAGGGTTTCCTTCGGTCCAACCGAAGTAAGCGTGGGGAATCTTGCCGGTTTTATCGCGTATGTGCAACAGGAGGGCGGCGATAGCGTTGGGAATGGCCGGGCTTGTGCAGCGCAGCACCTGGTAGCCGTCAACCTCTACTCCCTTGACGTGCAGCTCGTCCGAGAAATCGGAGGCATCGCTGAGATTTACTTCCAAAAAGATGAAATCACCTTCGGGGTGCTGAATACTGTGTACCTCACGCGATTCCGCTTCTTTGGTGCAGTAGTCGGTGCCGCCCGGGCGGTGTGACAGTATGCGGATTTCGCCTCTGGATGCCGCAGTAGCAATGAACTTCTCGGCGACGCTGTCCAATTTTATGTCGCTGACGCGCAATTCGAGGGATCTGATGGCGCGTGAAATGAGGGAAGTGACCAGAATTGCGCCAATGAAGAACGATGCGATGTGCAAGCCCTCCGGGCGTTCAATCATGTTGAGGATGGTGGTGTAGGTGAATACCAGCGTGATCACCAGGTAGGCGATGGTCATCAGAGACATTTTGCGCGCGGCGGAGATTGTCACCGCGACCGCAGCCGAGGTGATCAAGACCAGGACGCCGGTCGCGTAGGCTCCGGCCTGGGCATCCACATCAGCACGGAATATCAGCGTGACGACGAAGGAGACCAGTGTGAAGAAGACCACCAGTGGACGCATGGCGCCAGCCCAGTCCGGTGCCATGCCGTACCGCGGCAGGTATCGAGGCACCAGATTGAGAAGCCCGGCCATGGCCGAGGCCCCGGCGAACCAGAGAATCAGAATTGAGCTGATATCGTAGGCGGTACCAAAGCCATGACCCAGATACTCGTGCGCCAGGTAGGCGAGCGCCCGTCCGTTAGCTTCGCCATTGTCAGCGAACTTGGCTGGCTCAATCAACAGGGTAGTTGTGATCGCGCTGCCGATCAGAAAGACGCTCATGAGCAGCGCGGCGGTAAATAATAGTTTGCGAGTGTTTCGAACGCGTCCGTCGGGCTGTTCGGGATCGTCATCGGGGCGACCCTTGACCAGCGGCATGACGGCGACTCCGGTCTCGAAACCGGACATGCCGAGGGCGAGCTTCGGGAAGAGAATGAGCGAGATGCCGGCCATTGTCCAGAAGCTCTTATACTGGTGCATCAGCCCTTGCTGCCAATTTTGAATGTGCTCCGGGTGCTCCAGGATGTCGTTGCCGGCGACACCAATGATGATACCGCTCATGGTCAGGTAGAGAATCACGAGCACGATCGAGACACCAATCGCTTCGCGGAAACCCAGCAGAAATATCGCTCCCAGCACGGAGAGCAGAAACAAGGTGATCCCCTCCCTGGACAATAACCAGGGCGGCACCTGTTGAATGACGAGCGGGTTTTCGACGACGTGTGCGGTGGCATCGGCAGCCGAGAGTGTAATGGTGATAATGAAGTCTGTGGCTGCAAATCCCAGCAGAATCAGAACAATTGTTTTGCCACGCCAGCCGGGGAAGAGGTTTTCCAGCATGGCAATCGAGCCCTGCCCGTGGGGACTTTCCTTCGCAACGCGCGAATAGACAGGTAGCGCGCCGAACAAAGTCAAAAGCACGATCGTCAGGGTGGCGAACGGCGACAGCGCGCCAGCCGCTAAGAAGGCTATGCCGGGCTGGTAGCCGAGCGTCGAAAAATAATCGACGCCCGTGAGGCACATGACCTTCCACCACGCCGCCTGATGGAGCTTTGAATCGCGGGATTTTTGTTGCTGTTTGATGCCTTCAAAGAACCAGCGCCGAAATTTTGTCGACATCATGCGCGAGCGCTGCTCATTGTCCTGGGAAACCGTGGTAATCGATGACATTTTAGTTGTAAGGTAGTTTTGATGCTCCGATCCTAGATTTGCGTGACATAAAAACACCGCAAATATTTCCCGATTTGAGATCAAAAAAACGTAAAAATACCGAATCCGATCAGGATTTTTGCTTGATTCAGGCGACGAGATCTTCTGGAGCGTCGGCGGAAGGACGACTCAAAAGGCTCATTTGGTGCAGGTCACGCGGAACTCATTCAGCATCAACGCAATTTTGATGCCGCCGGATGCGATTTTGACGCACTCTTAACGCCCTGCTGACTACTCTTGGAGTATCAGTTGCAGTTAGGTGTCCCATGGAAATTTGCTTGATATTAGGTGCCTTCGTCATCGCCTGGGCAGGCGGACACATGTTGGATAAGCTGATGACGCTGGCTTTCCCTGATGCGCCGCAAGCGACCGGTCTGGAGCCCGTGCAATCTGTCGGTGCCAGGGCGAGGAAGAATGTCGGCGCCGCCGGCGGTAGAGTGGCTTCATGGGGAGCTCGCAGCTGACCCCATGTCGCGGGGGCGGCGCGGGGCTCGTGCTATATTCGAATCCGTCGAGCAAAATGCGACGGGTATGGACACAACCAGGTCAGTCGATCAAGGAATTGTGCTGGTCATTGAGGATGAGCAGCCGATTCGGCGTTACTTGAAGGCTGCCTTGCATCCCTACGGATTTAAAATCATCGAGGCTGCAACTGGCGAAGAGGGATTGAGCCTGGCTGCAACCAGCAATCCGGATGTCGTCCTGCTGGACCTCGGGCTGCCCGATGTTGACGGTCTTGAGGTGACGCGGCGGCTGAGAGAATGGAGCACCGTTCCCATCATCGTGCTGTCTGCTCGTGAGCATGAATCGGACAAGATTACGGCTCTGGATGCGGGAGCTGACGATTACCTGACCAAGCCATTTGGTACCGGTGAACTGATGGCCCGTATTCGAGTTGCCCTGCGGCACAATTTGCGCACCAAGGGTGATACCGCGCAGGCGTCCTTTACTGCCGGCAGGGTGCGTGTCGATTTTGCCAAAAGGCAGGTGTTTTTGGATGACGAAGAAGTGCATTTGACGCCGCACGAGTACAAGTTGCTGACGATCCTGGCTCAGCATGCCGGAAAGGTAGTGACGCACAGACAGCTTCTGAAAGAAGTCTGGGGGCAAGGTTATCAAAACGAGAGCCACTATCTGCGCGTTTATATGGCTCATCTGAGGCACAAACTGGAAGAAGATCCGGCGCGCCCGCGCCACTTTATCACCGAGCCTGGAGTGGGCTACCGATTGAGGGTGGAATAGTCTGCGCGCTGAAAGGGATTTCGAGTTTTCAGGTTTCTTCCCGAATCTCGGGTGGCACTGTATCTAGTGGCAGTGTGAAACAAATCTGAGCACCGCCGCCCGGGCGGTTTCCGGCAGTTATTGTTCCACCATGCGCTTTGACTATTCCGTGGCAGATTGCCAATCCCAGTCCAACGCCTGCCGAACTTTTGGCGGCGCTGCCTCGATAGAATTTCTCAAATACGTGATCGCTTTCTGCCGGGGAGAAGCCGGGGCCGGTGTCTAGAACGCAGACAGTAACTAAGCCCTTGGTAGTGTCACCGGCACCGCTGGTTGGAGTTGCTGATACCGAAACGGCAATAGACGCGGTGGTTCCCGCGTATTTGATGGCGTTGTCCAGCAAGTTGGTCAGTACTTGTTCAATCAGAACCGCGTCCAGCGGCACGAGCAACAGTTCATCCGGCAATAGAACCTCAATCCGGGCGCCGGCTAATTTGGCTTCAACTCGTGCCAGGGCGGTGCCGATTACTTCTTCGATGGCCTGCCATTCCTTGTTGACCAGAATGTTGCCGGATTCAACGCGAGTCATTTCGAGCAAGTTTCCGACCAGGCGGTTCATTCGTTCTGATTCTTCATAAATGACCTCCAGCAGCTCATGTCGGGTTCCGGGATTGCTCTCGGCGGCTTCCTGCAAAAGACTGCTCGACGCACCGGTGATGGTGGCAAGCGGTGTGCGCAAATCATGAGAAACCGAACTCAGCAATGTGCTGCGCAACCGTTCCGTCTCCATCTGGCTGGAAGCTTGATCGGCTGCTTCCGCGTGTTCTCTGACTTGTGTGGTAAGCGTGCTTATCAACACCGCTACGGTCAACATCATGGCGAACGTCAGAAGATACTGAGTGTCGCTGACTGCAAAACTCAGGTACGGATGCACGCAGAAAAAATCGAAAGCTGCGACGCTCAGAAACGAAGCCAGTACCGAAGCGCCTCTCCCGAAACGAATGGCGACGATCACCACCCCTATCAGATAGACCATAATCAAATTAGCGGGTGACAGGTATGGTTTGGCCACCTGCGCGGCGAGCGTAGCGGCTGCGGTGATCGCGGCACCGGCGAGGTATCCCAACAGAGTTGTGCGTTGCCGGTGAACCATAATCTCCAACTATACCGCAGGCGAGGGTCGCACCGGCACCGAAAGTGGTATCAAAACCGAATGTGCCTTGTAAAAAGCCGCATTATATTGCGATCAACGGCAAGTAGCTTGCGATAAAATTCCCGGAATCACCAGTCGAGGACGGTTTTATGACCTTCGTGCGCCAGACGATAATTGCCGGTAATTGGAAGATGAACTTGAACCGTAGCGAGGCGAAGCAGCTGACCTCGGCAATTGCCGAAGGAGTCAAGAGTCAATCCGATCTACCCGCTATTGTCCTTTGCCCGCCGTTCACCAGTCTGGAAACCGTCGGCGCCGCCATCGACCCCAAGACGATTGCTCTCGGTGCCCAAAACATGGACTATCGCGACTCAGGGGCGTTTACTGGAGAAGTCGCTCCTCCCATGTTGCTGGATTTGAATGTGAAATACGTCATCATTGGACATTCAGAAAGACGCCAACTTTTTGGAGAAACGAACCAAACTGTCAATCTAAAGCTGAAAGCCGCGCTCAGTCACAAACTTTTACCGATCGTCTGCGTGGGCGAAACTCTCGATGAACGGGAAAGCAACCTCACTGACTCGGTCGTCAGCCGCCAAGTAGTAGCTGCCTTGCAGGGGCTGACAGCTGCCGAGCTTAGTTCGCTGGTGATCGCCTACGAGCCAGTCTGGGCTATTGGCACCGGCAAGGTTTGCGAAGCCATGGAAGCTAATCGAGTCATCCGGACAATACGTCAGACTCTCGCTAACTCCACGTCTCAAGACCTGGCCAACCGGGTCCCGATCCTCTACGGCGGGAGCGTCAATTCCAAGAACGTTGACGAACAACTGATTCAAAGCGACATCGATGGTTCATTGGTCGGAGGCGCCAGCCTCAAAGCGGAAGACTTCCTCTCAATAATTGCCTCCGCGAAGAAATCACGCCTAAAAGTTGCGAATAAAGCCTAGGTGCCGGCTGGACTCTAGATCTGAACCGATATCGGTTCGGGATTGTTTTACGGGACCTTTGCAAGCGAAACTGTTATCCTTGAAAAAGCATGCACCGCGCAGGCGACCGCGGATTAACGTGGGGCGGCTGAGGGATGTCCCATCAGCTATAATGTCTCGCCTGAGATTACTCGGAGAGGTGTCGGAGTGGTCTATCGTGCGGTCCTGGAAAGACCGTCTGTGTGAAAGCGCAGCGAGGGTTCGAATCCCTCCCTCTCCGCCATTTTGTTTGAGCTCCGAAAATGGACCAATTTGTCGCCAAGTTAGAAGAGATTGAAAAGACGTACAGGGAGCTCGAGGAAAAACTCGGCGATCCGAACGTTCTGAGCGATCAAAGTACCTTCAAGCGACTGGCCAAGACACGTCGGCAGCTGGAGCCGACTATGGATCGCTTCAGTCTGTGGCGCGAGGTGGCACGCCAAATTGAGGGTGCGCAGGAGATTCTGCGTACGGAAAACGACAAAGACCTGCGAGAAATGGCAGAAGCGGAGCTGGCTGAACTCAAGGGGCGGCACACGGCACTTGGCGAGCAACTCAAGCTAGACCTGCTGCCCAAAGATCCCAACGACGAACGGGATATCATCGTTGAAATTAGAGCCGGAACAGGTGGCGACGAAGCCTCGCTTTTTGCAGGGGATTTGAGTCGCATGTATCTGAAATACGCCGAGCGGATGCGTTGGAACGCGGAGTTGGTGGACAAGAACGACGGCGAAGTCGGCGGATACAAGGAAGTCATCATGAAAGTGAGTGGTGACGCTGTCTACAGTAAGATGAAGTTTGAATCCGGTGTGCACCGTGTGCAACGCGTTCCGGAAACGGAGGCGCAGGGGCGTGTCCATACCTCTACGGCCACGGTTGCAGTCATGCCGGAGGCTGACGAGGTTGATGTCCAGCTCAACGAGAACGATTTAGAGATATCGACAATGCGTTCTGGCGGTGCCGGTGGGCAAAACGTCAATAAAGTAGAAAGTGCAGTCCGTATCGTGCACAAGCCGACTGGCATCATGGTGGCGTGTTCGGAAGAGCGCAACCAACTGCAAAACAAGCAGAGGGCTAAAGAAATTCTGCTTGCCAAACTATACAAACTGGAGATGGAGGCGCGGCAGAAAGAATTGGCAGATGCGAAGCGATCTCAGATCGGCACAGGCGATCGGTCGGAAAAAATTCGCACCTACAATTACAAGGACAATCGGGTGACCGACCACCGACTGAATCAGAACTTCAGTTTACAGCAGGTTCTCGAGGGCGACCTGGAGAAGGTAATCGAAGCCCATATCCTTGCAGAACAACAGCGCATGCTGGAAGTCTCTACGCAATTAGATGATAACAATAACGGCTCTGAAAAACGCGGCAGTTAAGGCGCTGGTTGGCTTTGGGGTGGAACCGCCAGAAGCGCGTCGCGAAGCCGAGCTGATTGTCGAACACATCACCGGGCTGACAATCGAAGGACAGATAAAAGTCGGTTCTGCCGCCACGCACCCAAGCTGGGAAGGTGCCCTGGAAGGAATTTTGGCGCGCCGCCAACGGCGCGAGCCGCTGCAGTACATCCTCGGTTACACCCTGTTTCGCGGCTTGAAATTCCAGTGCCACCAGGGCGTATTTATTCCGCGCAGCGACACGGAAACCGTGGTGGCGGTCGCTCTAGACCTGCTTGCTCTGGAGTCCAGCGCGCCGATCAAAGTGCTGGAAGTGGGTCCTGGAGCCGGCACCATTTGCATATCCCTGTTGCATGCGCTGCCAGATGTTTTGGTGACAGCCGTAGAGAAAAGCGCGGCGGCGATTTGTGCAACGCTTTCCAACGCTGGCGCGCAGGGTGACGCTATCAGAGGTCGTTTGACCGTTATACAGCAAGACTGGCTTGACTTTGTCGCTAGTGCCACCGACCAGTTCCACCTGGTGGTGAGTAATCCGCCCTACATCCCGCTGTGTCAGCAACCGAAGTTGCAGCCGGAGGTAGGTCTTTGGGAGCCGCACGAGGCCTTATTCGGAGGGGGCGACGACGGCTTGCTTGTCTACCGTCAGCTGGCCCTTCGAGCTCCGAAGGTTCTCTTCCCGGGCGGATATCTGGTGGTAGAAGTTGGTGATGGGCAAGCGGAGAGTGTCGTGCATATCTTTGAGGCATCCCACTGGCAGGCGGTGAACGCTCACTTGGATGTCCACGGATTGACGCGGGCGATAAGCGCTTGCGCCCCTAGACAGTCTGTCCAAGCGGGTTAGAAACTGATAAGATGTAACAATCACTCACATGAGGTGGTGCGGAATGGACGATGGCATGATCAAGGCTATCTCGACAGATGGCACTATCAGGGCTGTGATCGCCGGAACCACTCATCTCGTTGAAGACGCTCGACAAAGACACGGACTCTCTTTCACATCAACCGCCGCACTAGGAAGGGCTCTCACGGGTGCATGCTTATTGTCATCCGTGGTATCTAAACGCGGACAAGTGGCGATGAAGTTCGCTGGCAATGGTCCGCTGGGCAAAGTTGTCGTTGACGCCTCCCCAAAGGGAACGGTCCGCGGGTATGTAGAGCATCCTCAGGTTGAGCTTCCGCTCAACAGTTTGGGGAATTTTGATGTTGGAGCAGCTGTCGGTAATAACGGCTATCTGCATGTGACTATCGACCACGGCTTTGGGCGTCCGTACACTTCTACAGTCGAATTGCAGTCCGGCGAAATCGGGGAGGACATCAACCGCTACCTGGTCACTTCAGATCAAACTGGTTCGATTGTCATTCTTGGCACGCATCTCTCGGCACGCGGAGTCGAGGCTGCCGGAGGGCTGATCGTGCAGCTCTTGCCAGGCTACACGGAGGAGACCATCTGCAAAATCGAGAACAATATCAGCACCTTTGGCACATTTACGTTTCTGATGCGCCGGGGGATGAGTCTTCAAGACATATTGCAGCGAATCATGACAGGCTTCGAGGTCCAACAGCTCACTGATTGCCTTTCTCTTCGCTTCGCCTGCCGGTGCACTTCCGAGCGGTTTGTCGAGGCTTTGAAAGTGCTCGGCAAAAAAGAACTGGTCGAGATGGCGGAGGAAGACGGACAGGCTGAAGGGCGTTGTCATTTCTGTAATGCCGTTTACCATGTCAGCCGCGAACGACTACTCGACATCGCCCGCAGCGTCAGTTTCTGATAAGCGCTTCGACGATGCCCGACGAGATCTCAACCGATATCGGTTGAGATTTTTTTGACGCAGGCAAAAAAATGCCGGTCTTGTGAACCGGCAAAATTCTTGATATCGCGGAGAGGGCTTAAACCGCTCGGTGCACTTTGCCTGCTTTTATGCAGCTGGTGCAAACTTTCAGGCGCTGGATCGCATTGCCAATCTTCGCCTTGACCGGCTGCAGGTTTGGCAGCCAGCGGCGCTTGTTGTGCGGGTTCCAGTGAGACCGCAGGAAAGTGTAGTTATAGCCGGTTGTAGGACCTTTTCCGCAGACGTCGCAACGTTTAGCCATGGCTGAAATCCCTTCGTTATCGGACGGCGTTCTCCGCCTTTGTAACGGGCAAGACACGTCTTACCTGCTCAAGTGCGCAAAAATCCACCGTACAGAGCGTTTGATTGTATCATGTAACCCGAAATGTTCATGATGCTTGAATATTTCGCACGCAACATTCGCTTTACTACCAGTTCAAATCCAGGAGAGGAACTTTACAGTTGTTACTTGGTAGACGCAGCCAAAATCATGGTAGGCTCTTAGTTGCAGGCATTACTATGCACTGTAACGATCTGCTGCGTCGGCGAGAATTCAAGAGTGTGTAGCTTGGCATACTTTTGGGGTAGTAATCACATAGACCAGATTCAAATCGGTCATAATCTGGCGATCGTAATCTGCAATTCGATTCCAGGGCAGTTGGCGAGGCAGGGGCAGGAAATTAGGGACTAGGAATGGCACTCGTAAATTACGCAGCCAGAGAGATCAACTGCAAAATCGTTTACTACGGCACCGGTCTCGGTGGCAAAACAACGAACCTGAAATACATTCACAGCCAGTTGGCACCAACAACTCGCGGTGAACTGATCAGTCTGGCAACTGAAACAGAAAGAACGCTCTTCTTCGACTTCTTGCCGCTCGACTTGGGCAGCGTGCAGGGATTCAAAACACGGTTTTCTCTCTACACCGTCCCCGGTCAGGTGGAGTACAACGCCAGCCGTAAATTGATTTTGAACGGCGTAGACGGAATTATCTTTGTTGCCGATTCAGACGTGATGCGCGCGAAGGAAAACGTCGAGTCCCTCCAGAACATGATTGAAAACCTGGCTGAATACAATTTGACTCTCGACCAGATACCCTGGGTTCTCCAATACAACAAACGCGACCTGGCGAACGCCATGACGATCGAGCGTTTGGAAAAAGATTTGAATATCCGTGGCGTGCCCAGTTTCGAAGCTGTTGCTTCCGAAGGACTGGGCGTTTTTGCTACGCTGAAAGCGATTTCGAAGCTGATTCTCAACCGCCTCCAGTAACTCAGTGTAGTTTTCTTTTGCAAAACATCCTGAGATGGAATGCTACTCTGCCTGCGCCTACTGCCTGGTGCAAACTGCTGTTGGATGCCTGAATTGGGTCTATAATGCGGTCGGAGAGCCTCTCGGGTAGCCTGTTGTATATACATCTGGTGGGTTGCGTTGGAACACACTCGAGGTCCCAAGCCTTTCAACCGTGAGGTCGAAGTTGCCGCGCTGGCACGGGCGATTGTCGTCGAACGTCGCGCTCGTTATGTGGACTTTCGGGGACACCGTACAACTTTCTCTCAGTTCATGAGGCAGACGGCCGACAAACTCTGCAAACGATATCCACTTGAACCGCGATGGGCGACGATTCGCGGTTTGTACGTACAATACGCCAATCTGGATTTAGCCTCGAGAATGCATGTTTTGCGTCGTACCGAGGAACTACTGTTTGTGGACCAGCAATCTGCTCCTGCTGCCACTGCCGATGGTGCAAGCAATCGCGAACCCGCAACAGACCGCCATAGTGCGCAGGGTGCGGCCAGCGATCAGGAGAAGATTCCGAACACAACCAAGGCCTCGAGTTCCAAGACTGCGTCCAGTTCAAGGGCTGCATCGAGTTCGAACCCGGAATCGAATTCAAGCGCCGATGCCAGTGCCGGCGCCGGAAAGTCGAAAGCCTCTAATGGAAGTCGAAATCGAAAGGACCAGGATCCCGCTTCCGTGGAAGTGAAATTCGTCAAGGGCGTCGGACCGAAAATGTCGGAACTCTTTGAGAAACTTGGAATTTACACCGCCTGGGATCTGATTCGGCACTATCCACGTGAGCATGTAGACTTTCAGGACAAAGTGCCTATCAAGTCGTTGCAACCGGGACAGCGCGCAACAGTTTTTGGCATCATTCGAAACGTTGGTGCTTTTCAGTCAAGAAACAAGAACGTCTCGATAGTTTCGGTCACCATTAACGATGGCACTGGCAGCATTTTGATCAGCCGATTCATTGGCGGCAAATCCAATCGGTATTTGTTGGAACGCTACAAGAATCAGTTCCCAAAAGGGGCTCAAGTGCTTGCGTCTGGCACCGTGGAGCTTGATTCGTATTCCGGCCGCAAGCAGCTTCGCAATGCGGAAGTGGAAGTTTTGGCAGCGGGAGGAGGTTTAGACGATCAAGAATCATTGCATGCCGGACGGCTTGTGCCCGTATATCCGCTAACCGAGGGGATAAGTCTGCGCTATGTGCGCACTGTAATGCACAACGCACTGGAAGCATTCGGGCCCTCGATTCGTGATCCACTGCCACCGGAGATTCGCCGGCAATATGATTTGGTGGGACTCTCGGAGGCTATCTGGGGCATACATTTTCCAGAAGACCTGGACATGAAAGATGCCGCGCGGCGGCGTCTGGTTTTCGACGAATTGTTTGCCATGCAACTGCAGCTGGCCATGCGCCGTTACAAGATGGACTCTGTTGAGAATGCCCTATCGCTCGATTCTAGAGAATCCGGCAGCGTTGAGAAGTTCCTCGCTCAACTTCCGTTCAAGCTGACGTCGGCGCAGGACCGTGTTTTCCTGCAGATTCGCCAAGACCTGGCATCCAGTAAGCCGATGCATCGATTGGTTCAGGGCGATGTAGGTTCCGGTAAAACGGTGGTTGCCGCGATGGCCTGTCTGGTGGCAATCGACAATGGGTATCAGGTTGCGGTGATGGCTCCTACGGAAATTTTGGCGGAACAGCATTATCGACACTTCCAGAATTGGTTTTCTGCGCTTGGTCTGCGCTGCGGACTTTTCCTGGGAAAACAGGGCGCTAAAGAACGCCGTCTCATTCAGCAAGACTTGCGCAGCGGGCAGATACACGTCGCGATCGGCACGCATGCACTGCTCGAGGACGATGTTGAGTTCAACAAGCTCGGCATGATCGTGATCGATGAACAGCATCGCTTTGGAGTCAAGCAGAGAGCTAAATTGAAGGCGAAGGGTGTAAACCCGGAGCTGCTCACGATGACTGCGACACCAATCCCGCGCACCCTGGCATTGACGCTCCATGGCGATCTGGATGTGTCGGAGATTGATGAGCTGCCCCCCGGTCGCAAACCGGTGAAAACAGAGCTGAAGACTCCCACGCAAAAAAGAGCCATATTCGATTTTGTTTGTCAGCAAGTCATGGAGGGGCGGCAGGCCTATATCGTCTTTCCGCTGATCGACGAATCAGAAACCCTGGCTGCCAAGGCGGCCACCGCTGAATATGAGCGCTTGCGCTTTGAAGACCTCAGCACGTGCAAAGTTGGACTCATGCATGGCAAGCTCAAACCGGCCGAAAAAGACGAAGTGATGGAGAAATTTCGCAAAAAAGAGTTTGACGTGTTGGTCTGCACAACAGTCATCGAAGTGGGTGTCGATGTTCCGAATGCGAGCGTGATGGTAATCGAAAACGCCGATCGGTTTGGTCTTGCGCAACTTCATCAATTGCGTGGACGGGTAGGAAGAGGTGCTGACCAGTCGTACTGTTTCCTAATCTCGAATAGTTCGTCCGAGCCAACGCGCCAAAGGCTCGAGGTAATGACACAAACTAACGATGGCTTTGTAATCGCAGAAAAGGATCTGCAAATTCGTGGGCCGGGCGAGTTCCTCGGAGTTCGCCAAAGCGGGTTGCCGGATCTGTTGCTGGCCGACATGGTTAATGACGCCAAGATACTCGAGGAAGCGCGCCACGCAGCCATTAACCTGATAAAGACCGATCCGGAACTGAAGCACCATCTCGGTCTACGCAATCAGGTTCGACGGACCCTCAGCAAAGATCAACTCGATTTGGTCGCATCGGGCTAACTTCAGACCCAAATCTATCCACAGGATCCGCGCACTAGTCAAGAAAAATCTGAACCGATATCGGTTCAGATTTTTCTTTCGTCGATTGAACTTTTTACCCGCTTGCGACGTTGTATACCTAGGCACATCGAGAGATACCATGAACGAACTTCCATCCAGGCAATTGGACGACGACGCCAGCGCGAGCTTCATCGCAGAGTTCGACAGGCGCTTCCCCACTAACTTCCACTGCGTTATCGAACTGCGTCGCAGGGCTACAGGCGAGCAAGACCTTGTCTGCCAATGCGGAAGCGGCAACATCAAGATAAAGGATGATCGGAACGCGGAATGTCTTGAATGCGGGGAGCAATTCTGGTTGCTGGCGGATACCTTTTTTCATGGCATACGCAGACCTCGGGCTTATTTGCTGTTGATTGAAATGTTCGCAGAAGGTGTATTCATCAATACGTCCCAGTTTCAGAAGGAGGCGCAGGTTGCATACTCGACAGCTCTGGGCATCTTCAAGAAGTTAACCATGGTTATCGCCGGCGGCATGAATGACGGTGTTGAAGTTCCGTCGCACCTTTTTTCTCCGGGTTTCTGCAAGCGAAGCAAAGTCACACCTGCCGGAGAGCACCCTCGAAATGAAGAACGAGTTGCAGCTCCTCATCTAAATCCCAACCTGTCCATTCGGCAAGTAGACTCCTTGATACCAAATCCGGTGACCGATGAAAGCGCTTTGTCAGACGCGGACCTGGAAGTCCTCAATATGCTGACTGCGGACCCCATCCAATTTGATGCACTATTCGAGCGGACAGAAATGAGTGTGAGTACTCTGCTTTCTTCACTAACCGTCCTTGAGTTGTCTGGATTCGTCCTGCGTTTGAGTGCAGACAGATATGCATTGAGCCCGGAGGTTCGAACTAATCCAAATGATGATACCGTCGACTCCGACCGGCTCCCGGTGCGACAGGCGATTCTGGAAACAGTGGCCACGATTCTCAACTGGATAAAGAGTAGTTTCCACGGTATCAGTCGAAAATATCTTCAGAACTATCTTGCAGCGTATTGGTGTCTGAGAGACAGAGCGACCTGGAATCCGGGCGCGCTTGCTCGAGCATGTATCGATGCCGATGCCATAAGCGATCAGGTAATCCTTGCTTATGTCTCACCGCCCCTTGTCCGAATGATTTGACAGTCCCTCAATAAACTTGTGTGCCGAACTGCTGCAACAGGCGCGCGAGAAGCGGATCGTCTTCGCTCAAGTTATAACCCTCTGTATAGATTCTCTTGAGGGTTGCAACGAGTGTCGGAGTGTCCAAGGTCTGACCCGCGAATGGGAACCAGAGCAATTCACCAGGGACAGGCGGACCTCCGTTATAGTTTGGAAACCAGTAGTCTATGTCCAGTGGTTGCAATCCAAGTTTCATAAAAAAGCTTTTGCGCTTAGTTCTCACGAGCATGGCTTCGGGAGCCACGCCAGTCTCTTTCGTCGATTCGATCTCGCTGAAAAGGCCCAGAAAGGCGGGGTATTCGTTTTGCAGCAATTGCTCGCACCGTTTCCGGTGCACGGTTCCGATTCCGCAACCGCGGAGTGAATTGAGAACTGCGGTATAACAAGCTAGAAGGAACCGTGGACCACGACTGCGGGGCTTCTCTCGAAAGACTTCAGTGATGGTCATGCAGAGAATCTCGCCTTCTGAATCTCTGGTCTCGTCAAGCTCCATGTCTCCGGTACGAATCTGAGATCGAATATCATCCAGAGGCTGTCGTTGCTCCGCCGGAAATGCCTCCTCGTATAGCGCCACCCATTCGAGATTGTCTGCTGTGCCGTCCTTGCAAACGTGCAAAGTCTTTTGTCCTAGCGGAGTATTCACTACGGCTGTATCCACGCTCGAGTCCTCGTTAGTTGATTGAAGTATAAATCGTTCGGAAACTCCATGGCTTGCCGACCGAAGCTGTGGGCTTCATGCTTAAATTAAAGCTCAACCGATATCGGTTTAGATTTGGGGCGGCCACCCGGTCAGAGTTTTCGATAAGGCCTGTAAGAAGCCAAAACTTTGCCAAATTTATCTGCTAGCTTGTAATCGAGCCAATGGCTCAATTACCAATCCCGCGCAATACATAGAACTAGCGTCCCCGCAGGGCGCGGACTCGCTGCATCGGTTCATGGCACCCACGTGAACCGAGAGAAAAGAGGAGTATTTCATGGTCTCCCAAACGCAAGAGTTGGACTTCAGTATCACCCCCAGTCCGACTAATTTTGAAGGCATCACTGGCATCGCAGGCCATGCCGGAAGCAATGGAGACGGCCTGAGAAGTGAGTTTCTTGCTGGAATCTCCGACGTAGCCAGTAACGTGAAGAGCTTCTTGGTTCTTGGAGACCAGAGTGCTGGCGACCATCAGCTAGGACATGTCAAATTCTTTGATAGTAAGTTGAAGGTCGACCCCATCCGCGCGGCAGCCGAGGAGGTGATACTGGGAGGCTGGTCGCAGCAAGACTTGAATAAACTGGCGCAAGAACGCGAAAAGTATAACAAGGAGTTCAAATGGTGGGCGGCTGGTGCCGGCATCGGGATCGAGCCTCCTAAGCCGGGCGAGACCATGCAGCGCCTTGAACGTGAAACTCAGCAGGTGATAGCGCATGCTCAGCAAATTGTCGAAAAGGATTTCGATATGGCTGGAGTGCAAAAAGAGCGAGATCAGTATGACCAAGCGCTGAAACGCCGTTCCATGCAAATCGGTATTGGAATTCCATGGCCCGAACCGGGCGGTTTGATAAAAGAATACGAGAGGCAGGTCATTCGCCGCATCAACCAGCTGCAGAAGTAGGCAAAGTAGCCAGGAGAACCGCGATAGACAAAGCCTGAGTAGACAAAGCCTGAGTAGACGAAGCCTGAGTATCTACGCGATGAGTGGAGGCCGTGGAAAAGGTTGTGTGGGGAGTTGAGCAGCTAGCTCAGTGGAGGACTCCCGGAGTAGCTGTGGTGCGCAGGTCCGGTGCTATGGGCGGCGCACCACGTGTTCCATCGGTGCCGGTGCTCGGCGCTGGCGCTCCGCTGGTCGTGGATCCGAGGTCACCGGTTGCCGATTGACCGCGCTGCCCTGATGTGATGTTTTTCAACTTGCTAAGCTGCTCGCGCGCTTGATTGCTGTAAGTCCCTGATGGCTCAAGAGCTACGTAATTTTCAAAGGCGGCGATGGCGTCGCTCGTCGCACTCTGCTGCAAATACAGAACGGCAAGTGCGTAATACGCCGGTGCAAAGTTCGCATCAAGCTGAATTGCCGATTTGTACTGCTCCAATGCGCCGGCTAAGTCGTTCAGTCCGACCAGAGAAAGACCAAGATCGTAGTGACCTTCAACATTCTTAGAGTCGATTGCCAAAGCCTTTTTGTAGGAATCAGATGCATCGGCATATGACTGCTGGTTCAAATAGATGTTTCCTAGGTTGATATAACCCTCGGCGAAGTTAGCGTCCAGTGAGATAGCCTGTTTGTACTGCGACATGGCACCATTCAGATCGCGATTTTTCTGCAGCGCTAGCCCCAGGTCATTGAAGGCCCCAGGAGACTTGGGATTCAGCTGGACGATCTTCTGATAGAGAGAAATTGCTTCTTCGTTCTTGTTTTGATCGCTGAGATTTTCGGCGAGATCTTGCATGACGTCAGCATTGTTCGGATCGTCCGCCAACACTTTGCGATAGATCTGTTCCGCGGCGGGATAATTCTTTTCAGTCTGATTGACCTCAGCCAGAGCCAATTTGATTTGATTGTTGTAGGGCGCGAGTGTCGCTGCGCTCTCCAGGGCAGAACGAGCACCAACCAAATCCTTCAGTTTCAATAGAGCCGAGCCCAGCTCCAGGTAAGCGGACCAATCACTGGACTCCAACGATAGACCCTGCCGGTAGTATTGAACAGCCTGCGCGAGATCCCCGCGCAAAATGAATGTCCGACCCAAATTGATCATGGCCTGTCCATCTTCTGGATTGGCCGCCAGAACCGTGCGAAACTCACGTTCGGCGCTGTCGAAATCTTTCAATTCCTTTTTTACCAATCCCAGATTGTAGTGGGCGTTGCTGTTTTTAGGGTTCAAAGCAATAGTGCGTTCATACGATGCAGACGCATTGTTGAGGTCGCCTATCTGCTGATATAGAAATCCCATGTTGTACGCAGAGCTTGCATCACGAGGGTTCAATGTCAACGCAGTCTGATATTCGCCGATCGCGCTGTTAAAGTCTTTCAGCTGCGCGAGCACTCCGCCAAGTTGCGAGTGCCACTGCGGAACGTTGTCTTTGAGCGAAATTGCCGTGCGCAACTCGTCGGCTGCATCTTTGTTCTGTCCTTTGACGGATAGCGCGGTGGCTAACATCTGGTGGGGCTCCGCAACCTTAGCGTCGATAGCGATAGCCTTCTTCAGCTCAGTCTGTGCGCCGTCGTAATCCTTTAGGCAGAGCAGTGAGTAAGCCAAGTTGTAGTGCAACGAGAAGTTATTGGGATCGAAGGACAAGATGTATTTGTACTCGTTGGCTGCCTGCTGGTGCAGATTTTTGTCCTGATAGGATGCAGCCAGTTGTGAACGAGCTTTGAGATTATCCGGATAGGAAGCAATCACCTGTTTTAGTTCGTCGATTGCATTGTCGGTGCGTCCGGCAGCCCGCAATGCCATCCCCAGGTTGAGGTGCATGAGTGGCGTGTCGGGTCGCAGTTTCACGGCTTCGGTGTATTGTTCGATAGCATCGTTCAAACGTCCCTGGCTCTGCAGCAAAAGTCCGAGACTTTCTCTGGCGAAGGCATCATAGGGACGTATTTTGATGGCGCGGACATACTCTGCAATGGCGTCTTCTGTATCTCCGTGCTGCTCCAGCGCGGCCGCCAAACTCAAGTGGATGAGCGGATCGTCAGGCATGCTCAACGCCACCACTTTGAAGGAAGCTATCGCCGGTTCCAGATCGCCGTGTTTGAAGTAAGCGACTCCCTGATCGTATTTTTCCAGCAGGGCTTTCGGCATTGCCGGCTGCTGAGCTACATCAGCACCCGATACCGGCGAGCTCCCGACTGAGATTGGCAAACTCAGAGCCAGGCACAGGATTATCCGCTTCAAACCAGAACCCTCCCCATCAAAGAAGAAGATGATGTAATCAGGGGCCATTATCGCGTACCGGCTCCATATAAAAGGAAAGCGAGACGCCCGATAACGCTCTATATGAGCTGGTTTTTAAGAGATGGCATAAATGTAGCTGCCGCGCTGTTGGTGGTACTGCGTGCGTGCAGCGGAAACTTTTCGGGCCCCTGCACTATCTAACCCCGTAGCCAAGCGCTTGCGAGCGCGAAAAAACCTTGGACAGTTTGGATAACTTCCGTACACATTTTTTGGACAGGTTGCACATTGCCCCGAAACGGGGCGCGGGTGTACATTAAGAGTAGGTGATCCACAGGAAATGAGTCACGGCGAGCCCTTTCTCGGGCGCGCAAGTTTCGATTGTCGTATGAATAAAACGAGAACAATCCTTTCCAGCTTTCTGTAGCAGTAGCAGCCTTGGTTGCGCACTGCAGACCGTAAAACAGCCATTCTCTAAGTGTGCGAAGTCGAGTCAACAAGGCTCGATGAGGGTGTCTGACGCCATATTTGGTGTCACTGTTCGAAGAACCGCACGAACCTCAATAAATCAGACTTAGTGAATAGCTCATACGGCATGCAGTAACAGTGCAAATGCGGCATATGTTCTTGCCCGCTGGGCACTGCAAAAGGCGAAATGCGCGACCACCCCGAGTCTACTGTGTCCTTAAGTGGTGATTTTTATGGCAGTTTATAGAAAAAGTGAAACAGCAAAGTCTTTCCCGTTAGTCGATCGCGGACCAGCCCACTATGAAGAACTGGCGGATGCGGCGCTGGAAAACTCCATCAACTATTTAAACAACTCCTATTCCAACAAGTTGTGCGGCGCCGAAGGCGCCGTGGAGTTCAGAGATGGAGGCGTCTATACATACGACAATCACGGCAAACGCTATCTGGATTGTCTGGGCGGCTACGGAATCTTCAACGTCGGACACCGTCACCCCAAGGTGATCGCTGCCGTCAAAGCGCAGCTGGATCAGGTCTGTCTGCATAGTCAGGACCTGCTGAATCCATGGGCAGCACATCTGGCGCGCCAACTCGCGTCGGTAGCACCCGGCGATTTGCAATACTCGTTCTTCTGGGCAAAACGGAAATCATCTCGACCAAGAATGCTTACCACGGCGTCAGCATGGGAGCACTGTCGGCAACCGGACGCGAAGTTTTCCGCAAGCCTTTCGAACCGCTTCTGAACGGATTTGTGCACGTCGATTTCGGCGATGCCAAAGCCATCGAAGATGCCATCACCAAAGATACCGCTGCAGTGATTCTGGAGCCAATCCAGGGCGAAGGCGGCATTCACGTGCCGTCGCCAGGCTACCTCCGTAAAGTGAGACAGATCACCAAGAAAAAAGGTGTCTTGCTCATCTTGGATGAAGTGCAAACTGGACTGGGACGCACAGGTCGTATGTTCGCCTGCGAACACGAAGGTGTCGTTCCCGACATCCTCTGTCTGGCCAAGGCTCTGAGCGGCGGTGTTGTCCCAATTGGCTGTTTCATGGCCAGTCGCAAGATTTGGAAAGCTCTTGAGCCCAACCCGTCCATTCATAACTCCACATTTGGCGGCAACCCGCTTGCTTGTACAGCGGCCTCCGCCACTCTGGAAGTTTTGATGGAAGAACACCTTTCCGCACGCGCCGCGGTCATGGGAAACCATTTCATGCGTCGCCTGAACGAGTTGCACGAAGAGTATCCGGAGTGCATCCAAGAAGTGCGCGGCAAAGGACTGTTGATCGGTCTTGAATTCACAACCAAAGAATTCCGCGAAATCGTTCAGGAAGAACTCTTCCACCGCGGTGTGCTGGTAGCCGGCACCATGAACGCCAACCGCACAATCCGCATCGAGCCGCCGCTGATCATCACCGAATCGCAAATCAATTTCATGATCAGCACTCTGGAAGGCGTTCTCGCCGAAAAGCGCAACAAAGCTGCGAAGCTGAAAGCCAAGTTCGAGAAGTTTCAGAACAAGACAGCAAAAGTCAAAGTCAGCAAGAAAGAAACCGGCGCCAAGAAAGGCGTGAAAAAAGCGGGCAAGGGCGGCAAGAAAAAGGAGAAGAAGCAATGAGCTTCGACGACAACTCCCTTTTCACCAGACAGCTGCAGGAAATCGCCCGTTCCGGAGTCGATGGTCAAGCCCAAGCGGAACGCATTCGCTCCCTCCTTGAGCTGCAAAGGCAAACGCATTCGCAATCGCTGCCACCCGACAATGTTGTGCCGTTTTCCGGCAAGAGCCCTCGAATGGCGCTGACCTGAACCAGAGCCCTCTAAACTTTGAATCCCAACCGATATCGGTTGGGATTTCAGCATTGCAACCTCAACCGATATCGGTTCACGTTTGAGTGGGGTCCAGCAGTCCGGAGGTATCGGTGCGATATACTAGGTCCTGGTTCGGGCGATTAGCGCAGTTGGTAGCGCAGCACGATCACACCGTGAAGGTCGGGGGTTCAAATCCCTCATCGCCCAATCTTTTACAACAGGTCCCCAACGGCCCCTTTGACAACATTGAGCAGTTCGCCTGACGCAATTAGTCCTTCGGCGATCGCCATGTCGATGTGAAGCTCGCGGTCTTGTTCTAAATGGGGGATGTGCTCGCGCACGAGTTTGTGAGCCGCGAGAACTCCAGGGCCAGGCTTTAGGTCGTGTTCGCAGTGTGCACCGTATTCGGTGCTGTTATAGATGCGGTAGTCGAGGCCCTGAGTGGCGCACAGAAGTTCAATGGCCAGCACGCGGCGCACATTTGTCAAAATAGCTCGAGCTTTGCGGGCTGCCGTGGCGCCCATGGAAACATGATCTTCCTGATTAGCGGAGGTAGGAATCGAGTCGACGCTGGCCGGATGGGCGAGCGATTTGTTTTCAGAAACCAGCGCCGCTGCGGTGTATTGCGCGATCATGAAACCCGAGTTGAGACCGCCGAACTGTGTGAGGAACGCCGGCAAACCATTTGATAGTGCGGGATTGACGAGGCGCTCAGCCCGTCGTTCGGAGATATTGGCGAGAGTTGCCAGTCCCATCGACATGTAATCGAGAGCGAATGCCAATGGCTGGCCATGGAAGTTCCCTCCGAAGAGCACTTCATCGGCAAACACTAAAGGATTGTCCGTCGCTGAGTTGACTTCGATTTCCAGAACCTGACGTGCATGGGCGAAAACCTGGCGCGATGCGCCATGCACCTGCGGCATGCAACGCAACGAGTAGGCATCCTGCACCATCGGGCAGTTCTCGTGACTGGCGACGATGGCACTGTCGTGCAGCAGGGCGCGCAGATTGTGTGCGGATGCCAGCTGCCCAGGATGCGGTCGGATCTCGTGAATGCGGTCGATGAAAGCTCGCGCTGAACCTAAGAGAGCTTCCAAAGTCATCGCACCGATGACGTCCGCGAGTGTGGACAGGCGTTCCGCTTCCAGTACGAGCAGCGCGCCAAATGCCGACATCATTTGAGTGCCGTTGGTGAGGGCGAGGCCTTCTTTGGCCTCGAGATGAAGGGGCGTCAGGCCGGCTGCGGCGAGAGCTTGCGAACCGCTTTGTGCTTTGCCTTTGTATTCCGCACGTCCTTCGCCAATCAAAACCAGAGCCAGATGAGCCAAAGGTGCCAGATCGCCGCTAGCTCCCAGTGATCCCTGTTCGGGCACGCAGGGATGCACGCCGCGGTTCAGGCATTCGATCAGTTGTTCAACCAGCGCCGGGCGAACGCCTGAGAATCCCTTGGCCAGGGCATTTGCTCGCAGGAGCAACATGGCTCGCACCACATCGGTATCCAGCAGTGAACCGACGCCGGCAGCATGTGAAAGGAGGAGATTGCGCTGCAGCGTGCGTGTGTCCTCGGGCTTGATAAAGACGTCCTTGAACTTGCCGAAACCTGTTGTAACGCCGTAAACGGTTGCGCCTGAATCAACGAAGTGTTCGATAACAGCCCGGCTTGCCTCAAGCTGGTGGTAGGCCGATTCGGATAGTTTCACCGGCTGCCACCAGAGGGCGACGTTTTCGATGTCGGCAAGCTGGAGCTTGTTGCCGTCGATGAGCAGTGGTTCAGTTGCGCGTGCGCTCTTTGTTTTGGATGAAATCATGGCGAATCGACCTGGACCAGCAAGTATAAAGAACGGCGGGCGGTTACCCGGCGACTTTCGACGTTTCTCATGCATGAACTGAAACAAATATTGGCAGGAGTTCTTGGAAACAATGAATCTTTCCGGCCGTCGATGGAGTCAGCCACAGTTGACCCTAGCAGCAGCGTCACCCTGCGGTAGTCCCAAAGTCCCTTGTTAACTGAAACCCGGGTTTACACGGCAGTCAGGCAGGGGATTTGCGGCAAGATCAAACAGGTTGCCATGCTAAGATGGCAATGCGTGTAAAGCACGTCCCGTGGCTGGTGCCGCAAATGCAACTCCCAAATAACCCTGCTCAAACTAACCGGACCAGAGCCGGCAGTTCTGGTCTGCCCACAATTTTGATGGCCAGCGTTTTGGGAGTGGTCAGCATGGCGTATCTTTCTCAGCCCGCAGCGCAGGCGGTAAACGGCAACGACCAAAGTCTCGTCAAACTGGAGAATAAGTTTTTTCAGCACGACTACGGCAAGGACGATATGCCTTCACGGCTCGAGCGTCTCGAGAAAATGGTTTTCGGCGAGACGAAAACAGGCACCGATGACCAGCGTCTGAAAAATCTAGTAGCCGCGGTCCCCAATCTAAATAGCACTGCAGACGACACAGGCAGTGGCGGTGGCAGTGGCAACAACACGGCCAGCAGCGGCGCCGGCAGTGCCTCCGGAGCTGGCAACAACGGTGGTGGGCGACGGCAGCCGCCGCCGTCGCAAGTAGCCGAAGAGTCGTCTGAGCCGATAGCGGACTCATCCAATTATCCAGCTGTCTCGGCAATGGAGAAGCGAGTCTTCGGGAAAGATTTTGCCGGCGAACCGATCACCAAGCGACTCGATCGCCTGGAAGTGAAAGCGTTCGGCAAAAGCAATCCCAGCGCAGAACTGATTGATCGCGTCGATCGCCTGCGGTCATCCACGGGAGTGGACCTGGCGCGCCAGGCGCCGGCCGGCTCCGACTGGGCGGATGACGACGAAACCTACCAGGCGCCCAAAACATCATACGGGCAGCCCTTGCCCTACAGCCCTGACGCCGACGGCAAGACCTTCAGCGGACGCAATCTGCGCAAAGATTTTGCGGATGCGGGTCTCTACAGCCCACCTCCTTCGACGCCTGGCACATACGGTGCCGGTGGCGCCTACACCAGCGGCAACAGCTATTCGCCACCGGGAACCTATGGAGCCGGCGGCGGTAGACCGACCTTCGGCGGTCCCAAAACAGCCTACGGCGGCAGCAGCGGTTACGGCAATCCTTATAACGGCAGCCGCAGTGCTACCAGCGGCGGTGCCGCGGGCGGTAGTGGCTACGGAGCAGGTATCGGCGGCGGCAAGACTTATGGTTCCACCGGTGGCGGGTCCGGAGCTGGTGCGACAACTGGGGCGCCGCGTTCGGCAGTTGGCGGTGGCGCCGGCAATGACGGCATGCCGCGCACTGCACCAGATATAGTGCGTGGCGGCGGAGCCGGGTATCCCGGCGGAATGGGATTGAGCCAGCAAGTATCACTTTTGGAACGCGAAGTGTTTCAGCGCACATTCCAGAGTGAAACGATTCCGGCGCGCCTCGATCGTCTGGAAAAAACGATGTATCCCAACCAGTCACCATCAACGGGAGCGCCCATTCCCAGCCGTGTTGCGCGGCTGATGCAGGATGTGCAGCCCAGCGATCCGCTGGCCCAAAATCAAAAACGCGTCAATCCGCTCGATAACGACGATTTGGACGATATGAATGCTCTGGCCAATAACGGCGGAATGCCGCCCACTGCACCTCCGATGGGTCGCAGCGGGCTCTCTAAAGTCATCAATGGCTTGTCCAACTTCTTCGGCGGCGGCATGACCGGCGGTTACGGCACCGGTGGCACTTTGATGCGTGATCCAAGCACCGGGCTGCTCATAGATCCGATGAGCGGCAACTTGATAGATCCCACCACCGGGGTAGTTGTGGGCACGCGCGGATTGCCTGGAACGGTTGGAGTTCCCGGACAACTGGGTGGATTTGGACAACAATCGTTTGGCTCCTTCGGCAGCGGTATGTCACCAATGGGTGGTTATGGCGTCGGCGGCGTCGGCAGCAATGGCATTCGATTCGGATTTGGCGGCGCCGGAACGCGCTTCGGTCCCGGAATGATTCTTCCCTAATCGCGAAAGGTTAGTCTCCACAAAGATGATCCTTGTAGCAGGCGGAACCGGACTGGTAGGTTCAAAGGTAGTGCAAACGTTGCTGGCGCAACAGGTGCCGGTGCGCGTCATGGCGCGCGGACTGAGTGATTGGGCCACCAGCTCCATGCCTAAGCTGCGGCGGGCAGGCGTGGAAGTAGTAGTCGGCGAACTGACCGATGCCGACAAGGTGCGCCAGGCAGTAGCTAATTGTGATGCCATTGTTCACGCGGCCGGTGTCATGCGGGCCGGCGCTACCGGCACCGCTCGTGGTATCACGGTCGACGGTACCAGAAACCTCCTGGAACTGGGCGAAGCCGCCGGCGTGCAGAGATTTATCTTCTTGAGCTGCCTGGGCGCATCCGAGCACAGCCAGTGTGATTACTTCCGCAGCAAGTGGGAGGCGGAAGCGATGGTGCGGCAGTCAAGCTTTTACTGGACCATATTCCGTCCTTCGCTCATCTTCGGAACCAATTCTCAGATGCAGCGTATCTTCGAGTTCTTAGTCACGCGCGCGCCCTTTGTGCCGGTGATTGGCAGCGGGCTCAACATGGTAAGCCCGGTGTCGGCTGTCGATGTAGCGAGTTGCGTGGCGCAATCGCTCTACGATCGCGACACCGTTGGCAAATCCTATGACCTGGTGGGGGGCGCCGATTTCGATCTGGTGACTCTGCTCGTGGAAGCGTCGAAACTGGCTGGACCTGCAAAGGGCACATTCAGTGTTCCCACGGGATTGGCCATCACCCTGGCAGACTGGATGGCGAAGCTCAACCCCAAGGCTCCAATCGATGGAGATGTTATGCGCATCATCACTCAGGACTTCACCGGAAACTCTCGTGAGGCGGAGGCGACCTTTCAGCTGCAATTCTCAGGGTACAAATTGGGTTCAACCGTCACTGCCGCCATCGCGAAAACCGACAACGAAAGAGAAGTCGTTCAGTCAGATGACGACCCGGGACAACCATGGGACTCTGGCCCCGGCGATTCTGGACCGCCTCCCAGTGGCGGCTCGGGACGGTCGTCCCGCAAGTCAAGGTCTCGCTAGTCTACTCAATTAAATCTGAACCGATATCGGTTCAGTTTTCAGATCTCAACCGATATCGGTTCAGATCTGACAGGGGGGAGGTAAACGCTGCAAATTGTGTCAGCACTGGCGCAGGACAGGCTTTTGAGTCCCGCTGATGATATCCTTTTGCAGGCGCGAGCCAGGGCGGTATTCAAGATGAGGCGTCAGTAATGATCAGGCTGCACAAGCCGGTAAAGCTCATGGAATGGGGTACGGGAACGAACACCACCAACCAGGTCTGGAGCGAATCGGGTAAGGGGCGAATTGTTAGGAACACCGTCGTCAATGGTCTCACTCGCCTCGATATTGAGATTGAGGGACAGTTCGAGAAGAAAAATGCTCGCGACACCTCGATCAAACTGGCTCAGGAAAGCGAAGGCATGGCGGCGCAATCGAAGTTCTGGGGCGAAGTGGCCATGGGCGACCTGAGCGCTGTCGAAAGCGAAGGTGGCAAAACCGTAGTCACCATCGCTATCGCTGCCGCAACCAAAATCTCGAGATAAATTAGAGTCTGCGGATGGTGCCGGCGCTGCCGTCCACCTCGACCATGGTGCCGTCTTCCCATAAAGACGTGGCGTCTGGAATGCCTGAAACACAGGGCAGCCCGTACTCGCGTGCCACCAGAGCCCCGTGCTGAAGCATGCCGCCGATTTCCAATATCACTGCGGCGCAATTGACGAAAAGTGGTGTCCAGCCGGGATCAGTTGCTCGAGCGACGAGTACGTCTCCCCGTTCAAGCGGCTTTTCATCTGCCGAGTGTAATACTTTGATAGGTCCGCGCGCTACGCCTGGAGAAATTGCGGTGCCAGCCACTTCTCCTTCGCCGACTGGACGCGGTGGCGGACGGAGGATTTTTCCTCGCGAATCAATGAGTGTCGGTAGCGACGGCACACGCGACAGCTTGTCGAGAAACTCTCGATTTTTGCGGCATTGAACCCGCAGGTCGATTTTGCGGTCGCGCAGCGCGACCATAAATTCATCCAGCGTTAAATCAAAGATCTGGTCGACTAGATCCAGTCGACCTGAGTCCACAAGCGCTTCCCCGGCGGACAACAGACGCTGGCGAATCAGATCGAGCATGAAGATCAAATAGAACTTCGGGGTCTCACGGTACCCGGCCAGCTCAACCACCACTTTGTACAGGTGCTGGAAATTCCGAAGATCGCCGAATCTACGCGCGTCCCGCAATTGCATGCTGACGGATTCGTAGACGGCTTGGCGCTCACGGCAGGCTGTTTCGAAACGAACTTTGGGATTGTCCTGAGCGGATGTTGATCGCCGCAGCGCCACCAGTTGTTCAACCAGTAACCGCGGATTGTCTCGATAGCGAGGCGAAGCAATGTCCAGTTCACCGGCACCGCGATGTCCGTAACGGGTGATGAAATTGTGCCAGGCGCGTTCTAAATCGGCGGGCAGACCTCCCTGGTGCAGCTTGCTCGTGAATGTTTCGACATTCATAACCGCCGGCATCGAGAGCGAAACATCATACAGAGCCAGACCCATTTCGGTGGTCACATTGTGGGGCATCCCCTGCTCTAATTTGCGCAGATCGCTCTCGGCAACGGCGGTTTTGCCGGCGATCTGTTTCATGCGCGCCACCGCCGCGCGCGAGGCACCGACGGTTGGCATCAGCTCGTCGCTGACGGTGCGCAAGACCAGGTCCATGAGTTTGCCGACGAAAATACGCATGGGCAGATTTTGCGCGCTCAAAACCCGCGCATTTGCTTCCAGCTGCTGGAGTTTTTGCTGCGCGCGCTTGTGAGCTGTCTGGGGAGCCAGGTTGACACGCGCCAGCTTCGGAAACGAAGCCAGCAAGTTGCGCAAAATAAATACGAGGGCTATCGGCAAGCCCGGTTTCTTGTAAAAGTTCTCGTCGAGCCCGGCAATTACAGACGCTGCCAGCGGATCCATGTTGACCAGCAGTTCGCTCAGGCGCCGGGCGCCAAGTATGCCGATCACCACCGACAAATTTACATAAAGGCGTCCGCCGCATGCGAAGGCCATACTTTTCTGGGGTTGGCCGGTGAGTGCGGTACCGACCCGTTTGCCGGCTGATTTGAGCGCTGTCTCAAGCACGCTGGTGCCCATCACGGAGAGCGGTTTGAACAACGCCTGCACGCTGATGGTGGCATCTAAGTAAAGCAGGCGTCGCGCGCCCGGCGGTGTCACCATCGCCGGCAGCAGCGGCACGTAAGTGGTAATCGGTCGGGCTTGCAAAAGGTAGAGCTGTCCGCCTGCAAATGCCCATTCAATATCGATCGGCTGCTTGTAAAAAGTCTCGACTTGCGTGATTAGATTGGTCAGGCTGCGCAGCAGCCGATCCGAGAGAGTGAGCTGGTTGTGCCGGTCATCGACGCGTTCGACAGTCGATCCTTCCGGCAAGAGCCAGATCGATGTTTCCTTCTTGCCGAGGCGGCGTTCCAGCACTTTCTTCGAAACTTTATTGACGATGAAAGTGTCGGCGGTCACCGTACCTGATACCACCGTTTCGCCCAGTCCCCAGTTGGAGTTGAAGACGGCTTCGTCAAAGTCATTGCTGAGAGGATTGAGCGAAAATCCGACACCCGAAACATCGCTGGCTATCTGTTTCTGCACCACCACGGCTATTTTCGGATCGGTGACTGAGAAACCGGCCTGCCGCTTGTAGATGACGATGCGCACATCCAGGCAAGAGGCAAACGTCTGATGGATGGCTTCCTCCAGGCGATCGCGGTTGACACCGAGTATGGTTTCATAACCGCCGGCAAAAGAAGATCCTTCCAGATCCTCCTCGGGCGATGAAGAACGCACCGCCCATAGTGCTGCCGCCGGTTCGGCGGCGGTTAGTTTCGCCAGGCAGGCTCTCTGTTCGCTGGTGAATTCCAGCCCGTGGGAGAAGTTTTTCAGTTCGGCACAAGCCGGTGCCGGGTCGGTATCGAGTGTGGCAAGAAACCGCTGCCAGCTGGGAGACGCCGTGATCCGCTCGATCCAGGGGCGGAAAAAGGCCAGCGGTAAAACATATCCCGGCGGTACCGGCAAACCGGCCGCGCTGGTCTTAATAAGTGACCAGCCTTTGCCGCCGACTTCACTTATTGGAGCATCTGCAGTTCCGGGAAAGCGATAGACGTCCAATGGCGGCTCTGCACAGCATTGTGCTACTACTTGAGCGGATCGGTTTTCTTGCCGCCGGCGCTTTCATTGCTGCGCTGCAAAAGTCCGCGCAGGTAAAACTCATCGCGCTTTGCGTCTCTGAGATCGGCCCAGACATCGTCGAAGGCATCATCCTCGACAGACGGCGGCGGTGTGGGTGGCGCAGGCGGTGCAGGCGCGCGCTTGTTTCCGATGGGCTTTTCGATCGTCATTCTTGAAACCTGTTTTCTAGCCGGTATTACGGGCGGTGACGAGCGCGAGAGGAGTATTCGCGTTGGTCGCGTTGCATTTGCATGGCATTGCATTTGCGTTTTATCGTGTTTGAAACGGACGGGTCGGAGCAATCGACCAAACCACTATACATATTCAGTGGAACCAGAGAGTGAACTGCGTGAAATCCTTGCGCAAAGCCACTTTGCCGCTCAGCACTGCTTCCCTGCCTAAAGGCGACAGAGAGTTAATCTGTCCGTGCGGACCGATGATCGCCGACGGGCCGGTATTGGCGGCAAAAACGAAGTAGCGGTCGGTCTCAACGGCGCGCATGACGCTGAAAGCAACCATCTGGTCGCCGATCATCGACTCATGAAACCAGGCTAAGTCGCTGAGATTGACCAGCAACTCGCCGCCATTGCGGACGCTGGAAGAAACCAGCTCCGGGGACAGAGTTTCGAAACAGATTAGCGGCGCCACACTTTTGCCCGAAACAGGCAAAACCACGGGCACCTTGCCGGCGGCGAAGCCACCGCCGGCGGGCGTATTGGTCAGCCGCCGCACCCACTCGGGCAAGTTCTGGCAGCAGGCCGGCAGATACTCGCCGAAGGGAACCAGGTAACGCTTATGGTAGACAGCCTCCAGTAATTTACCGTCGGCGCCGACGGCAAAAGCCGAGTTAAAAGGATGCCCATCAAAGTCGCGGTCCAGTGAACCAATTATCATGTCGCGCCGACCGCTGCGGGCCAGGGATGCCAAGGTCTCGCGCAACGCCGGTTCGGTTTTCAGATAAGTCGGCATCGCGCTTTCTGTCCAGATGCACAGCCCCGGCGGCACCGCGCTCACCAGTTTGCCGTAGTGGCGCACCAGTTCGCTGAGCGTATAGGCATGCTGAGTCTTCTGCATTTCGATATTGATATTGCCCTGCACCACTGATAGTGGCAAGCCGGCGGGTGGTTGCGCTTGCGTCAGACGATAAAATCCGAAAGCCAGGCAGGAGATCACCAGCACGTGCGCGATTAATAAATCGACGAAGGCGATCTGGCGGGTGGGGCTGGCAATGGGTTTCAATGCGGCTTTCTCACTGATCGTAGAAAGCACTTGCGCGATCGCCAGGTTGACGAAAACGATCAGAGCTCCCAGTCCGATACCGCCGATGATGCTGGCTATCTGCAAAATGGGCAGTTGTTTGTACTGGGAATATTCCAGTGCTGTCCAGGGCACGCCCAGAAAATCCGGGGCGTTGAGAATCTTGTTTTGCAAGACCACCCAGAGCAGCGGTATTACAGTCAGTGCCGGCAGTTTCCATTTGTCTTCCACCTTCGCCGGCAGGAAACCACCGGTGGTGGGCAGCACTTTAATCACCAGCGCGACGATGCCGGTGATCAAAGCCTGATGCGTGGCAACAATCATCCAGGCGGCGGCCGCCAGCAGTATGCTTTCGAAATCGTTGAAGCCCAGCCAACCGAGCGGGTGCAGCTTCAGGTACCAGGTCAGGTAAACCAGGTTATAGCCGAGCGCGAAGACAAAGCCGCGCAAAAATGCGGCGCCTTTGCTCTTGGCGGAGACAATCAAAAGGAAGAACGGCGAGAGCGCAAACCAGGCCAGATACCATTGATCGAAGCCAGGCGCCGACAGACCGAGAATGCCGCCCGCCAGCAAGCTGGTGAGCAGCACCGCCCGCGGTGACAGTTTGAGAAGAGACGTAGCCCCGCTGGAAGCTGACTTTTTGCTTCCTTTGGATGACGCGGATTTCTTTTTGCTTTTACCTGCCACAGCCATAGTTTATCTGAGTTTCCTGAAAGTGAAAGTGAGGGGCGAGGTTTAACCCCCGCCCCTCTAAGTCGAGATCAATCCGTTTGCCTGAGCGCGGCTGTTCTTGCCGCAGAAGGCTGCATGTCCGGTTAGCCGTCGCCCGGCTCGACCTTGCCCACCTTGCCCACACCGCGTTCACCGCGTTCAACAGCGGCGCGCACCTTCGTCTCGATTTCCGCCATGATCTTAGGATTGGCTTCTAAGAACAGGCGTGCCCCATCGCGACCCTGGGCCAGGCGCTCGTCGTTATAGCTGAACCACGCTCCGGATTTCTTGACGATTTCCAGTTCGGTTGCCATGTCGAGAATGCAGCCCGAGGTGCTGATGCCGCGGCCGTAGATGATGTCGAACTCGGCAATGCGGAAAGGTGGTGCCATCTTGTTCTTCACCACTTTCACTTTGACGCGGTTACCGTATTCGGTGCCGTCCTTTTTCAACGTTTCGATGCGACGAATGTCCAGACGTACCGAGGCATAGAACTTGAGGGCGTTGCCGCCGGTTGTCGTTTCCGGGTTACCAAACATGACACCGATCTTCATGCGCAACTGGTTGATGAAGATGACGCAGGTCTGGGTTTTGGCCACGATGCCGGTCAATTTGCGCAGCGCTTGACTCATCAATCGAGCTTGCAGACCGGGGAGCGAATCACCCATTTCGCCTTCGATTTCCGCTTTGGGAACCAGAGCGGCCACCGAATCGACAATCACCAGATCGACCGCTCCGGACCGCACCAGTTGTTCGGTGATCTCGAGCGCCTGTTCGCCGGTGTCCGGTTGCGAGATGAGCAGTTCGTCGACATTTACTCCCAGCGCGCGAGCGTATTCGGGGTCCATGGCGTGTTCGGCGTCGACAATGGCAGCGATGCCGCCGCGCTTTTGCACTTCCGCCGCAACGTGCTGAGCAAGCGTTGTTTTGCCCGAGGCTTCCGGTCCATATATTTCGATGATCCGTCCGCGGGGCAATCCGCCGATGCCGAGCGCCACATCCAGCGCCAGTGCGCCGGTCGGAATCGCTTCCACAGCGCCGTGGCGGGAATCGCCCAGTTTCATGATCGAGCCGTCGCCGAACTGTTTCTTGATGGCGTCCATAGCCATGCCCAGAGCTTTGACGCGCTCGGGCGGCAGCGGCAGGCGATCTTTATCCTTATCTTTGTTATCCATTTGAGTGGCCGGCGGTTTCTTATCCGCTTTGTCGCTGGTCTTGTCGGTTGTTGTGGTGCTGGATTTTTCTGTAGTCGTCGATGATGACGCCATTTTATCCTTGGATGCAAATGCCATTTGTTTTTCTCTCTCCTGGTGAGTGACAAGAATTCGTGCGACTTTGATCGCTATATCGATGAAGTATCGATCGCGGAAACCCGGTATATATGAGGCATACACGCCATTTTCGCGCGCCCACAACAGGGCCGATTATAGCCGCAGGCAGCACCAGGACTAGATTAAACGTGCTGAGGCGGAACTACACAAAAAGCAGCAAACTGGCGAATTACTGCCGTGTTATGTCTGCGCGAGCGTTTCAAAGATCGCGTCACGGGTATAAAAAGGTTGCTTACCTTACAAATCCTCGCTTTAGGGTCGGTAATCAGATAACGTCGCCGACGACGAAAAAGTTCAGTACTTTGTAAGTCGTCTTTTGCGGCAAGCCAGGCGGGTCGGCGGAGTTGTGCACCCCTTGAATACACGCCAAGACAGCAGAACCCCTGCCAAGCTTTCTGTTCTGCGGCAAAGCGAGATCTTCGACTCGTTCAATGCCATGGAAATGGCGCGCCTGCTGGGCATTGTCGAAGAGATGGAATTGCCCAAGCACCATATCGTCTTCTCTCCGGGGATGCCATCGGACGCTATCTACTTCATCGAACAGGGACGCGTGCGATTGACGCGGCTGTCGCCGGATGGGCGCACCGTCATATTGGCACTGCTCGGTCCGGGCGATTTGATCGGCGAAGCCGCCTGGGACCTGGGTGAACACGACAGCTATGCCGAGACGCTCGAGGAAGCACGACTTTATCTGATCTCGCGCGAGGCGTTTGAATCCCTGGTCAGGCAAAATCCGGAGTTCGGGCTGCGCTTGATTCAAGTGATTGGATTTCGCTTGAAACAAGCGCAGGCGCGTATTGAAGATCTGGTGTTCCGGCAGGTACCCAGCCGTGTGGCGCGACTCTTCGTGACGCTGGCAGAGAATCATGGCAAAGTGACACCGCAAGGCATCAAGCTGGAATTTCCTCTCACGCATCAAGAAATCGCGGATATGGTCGGCTCGTCGCGTGTCACTGTCACGCAGATATTGAACAAGTTTCGCTCCAATCGCTGGATCGGCATCGAATCCAAGCGCGTGACAATCTACAACCTGGATGCCCTGGAAGCCCTCGTAAAGAGCGATCAGTGCTTCCTGAAGAACGGCGACGGCGCCCACGACGCCGAATACGAAGAAGAGATCGTATAATACTGACACCCTCTGTGCTCGTAGCTCAGCTGGATAGAGCGTCGGTCTCCGAAGCCGAAGGCCTTGAGTTCGAATCTCAACGAGCACGTTTTTATTCGATACCACCAGCGGTGCTGGTTTCAGTGGCAGTGCCGGTTCTGCTTCGCCGCTCGATCAGCGCTTTTATATGTTCGATGCGTTCAGCCGGCATCGGGTGTGTCGAGAGCATGGAGAGGGCTTTGCCGTTCGCCAGCGGATCTTGTTTCTCGATGCGCTGGAAAAATTCCACAATGCCGTCGGGACGATAGCCGGCCGCGCTGGTCAGGTCTACGGAAACTTCATCGGCCTCGGTTTCCTGCTTGCGGCTAAATTGCAGGTCTTCGAGGTTGACCATGGTTGAGATCAAGGTCAACTGATCCTGGGAGGGATGACCGGTGATAAAACTGATGCACACCCAGATGCCGGCGCTGCGCAGAGCCGCTTTCAACGAATGACGTTTTTCCACGTGCCCGATTTCGTGCGCGAGCACGCCGGCTAGCTCATCATCGCTTTTCGCTTCCTGAACCAAATGCGAGTTGACGATGATATTGCCGCCGGGCAGTGCGTAGGCGTTGATCTCGTCGCTCGGTGCTACGTAGAAATTGAAGTGATAGGGATTGTTTTTGTAATGAGCGAGCAGCTTATCGCCGATGGTTTTGACTCTTTGATATGCGGCGCTTTTCTGCTCCAGTTTCTTGTCCGGTTTGTCCCGGTCAACTGACAGCTTGCCCAGCTGCTCTTCCGAATCCGGCGGGATTTGTTTTTCGGCTATCCCCACCGCCAGATCCACGCCCGCGAAAATCGAGGCGCCAATGGCGGCAACCAGAACGACGGTCACCGCCCACCATTTGGCCTCCTGCCAGGGCGCTGATTTGATTTGCCGGCGCGCCTGCGTCAGTTGACCCTGCAGAAGAGTTGCTTGTGATTCCGTGGACGATGACGACAGTGCGTCGAGAAATTTGAGGTCTTCAGTCAAGTAAGTATCGCCGCTGGATTTGCTGGACAGTATGATGCGCCGGCCGTTCTGTCCGCCCAGCCTCATCTCCAGATCGGTAAGCGGCACGAACTCGGGCGGCCCGCCGTGATCTTTGATCTGCAGCAGTCCGCCGTCCACGCCAATCTTGACCGGCCTGCCGTCGGCGGAACCGGACGCATACTTGCGGGCGTCAAACTCCTGCAGCATTTTAGAAGCTGTCCATGATGATGCCGATGATGCCACCACCTCTGGCGGCAGGTACGAAACGCTTCACCCAGGTGCCGAAGGCCTGAGGATTGCGCGTCTGCAACCAAACGCGGCCCGGTCCGGTGAAACGACAGGCCAGCCCTTCGCCGGAAGTAAATGAAGACATCCATGTTTTGCCGGCCTTCTCGATTTTGTAGGACGTGTCGCCCGACCAGGCCACCAGATGTCCGTTGTCGATGATGTAGTCCTGACCGGCGGGAATCTCCACCTCATGAATGGCGCCGAAGGAAGAAACCGCGATGTGCCCTTTGCCCGTGGCATGCAGTACGAAAAGGCCTTCACCGCCGAACAGTCCTTGCGAAATCTTTTGCATGCGCGTGTCGATCATAATGTCGCCCAGGCTGGCTAGAAACGCCCCACCCTGGACGAAGAAATCCTGACCGTTGGTCATGTCGAGGATCACCACGTCTCCCAGCACGGAAGGCGCCAGCAACACCTCACCGGCTCCATGCTCGGCTTTGACGGTCTGCATGAATAAGTTCTCGCCGCCCAGGACTGATCTTTTTAAAGCCTTGCCCCAGCCGCCCATGCCGACGTTGCCGCTGATCGTCAGTGTGTGGCTTTTAGCCACCATGGCGCCGGCTTCGGCGCGCACTTCTTCGCCGGCATCCAACTTGACCACCAGGAGCGCATTGCTGCCGCGGTGCTGAATGTTGTACTCCATGCCAACTCCTTTATTTCACTGGGCTTCCAGCAAGCCGGGCAACTCCACCACTTCCAGGCGGCGACCTTTGAGGTCGACCACCGGCACCAGATCTTTGACGAACGGCACGAGGACGGTCTTGTCCGGCGGGTCGTCCGGGCGGCGAATTTCCAGCACGTCATTGCCACCATATATGATGCTGCACACCTGACCGACAAACTGACCGGCGGTCGTGTAAACATCGAGCCCCACCAGATCTTTTACCCAGAACTCTTCGGTCTCCAGCGCCTGCAGTTCTTCCGGTCGCACGTACAGAAGGGCGCCCAGAAGCGGCTCGACGGCGTTGCGGTCTTTGTAGCCGGCAAAGCGCAAGAAGAGCGTGCGCTTGTCCGCGCGTCGGGACGAGACTTGCAACTTGAAAGTCTCCGCGCCCTCTGCCTGCTGCGCGACGACTTCTTTAATTCCGAGCAGCAGTTGCAGATTGTTGGTCTGCGGTTTAATCTTCACTTCACCGGCGACACCGTGGAATCCGACGATTTCCCCAACCGCGAAAAAATCCGCGAACTGCGATCTCGATCGGTCTCGATCTCGGTCCGGGGTGATTGTCATTTCTGTGCAGCCGGCAGTGGTTTTGCCTGTCCCTTCCAGCGTTTGAAAAGGCTGTGATCGAAATTGAACTGGTCGAGCACGCGGCCGACAACGAAGTCCACCATGTCCGAAATACTTTCAGGTTTATGGTAGAAACCCGGCGAGGCGCATGCCACCACGGCTCCAGCTTCGGAAAGGGTGAGCATGTGACGCAGTTGAATCTGCCCGAACGGCATCTCGCGCAGCAGCAGCAGCAGCGTGCGCCTTTCTTTGAGAGAAACAGCCGCAGCCCGGTGAATCAAGCTTTCGGTCAGTCCGGAGGCCACGGAACCCAGTGTGCCCAGAGAGCACGGCACAATCGCCATTCCCAGCGTCTTGTACGAACCGCTGGCCACCGACGCGCCATAGTTGTCCAGCCGGTGCAACGTGAGCGGCGATGAAGTGGGCAGACTCAAATACGATAGCAGTCCCTTCTCCAGATCTTCGCCAAAGCTGAGATCCATCTCTTCCTTCATCACTTGTTGAGCGCCGCGGGAGATCAGCAGTTCAACGGGCTGCTCGATTTCCAGCAAGTATTGCAAGAGACGCAGTCCATAGACAGAACCGGAGGCTCCGGTGATCGCTAAGACGAATGGCAGCGACTTGTCCATGATCGTGACGGCGAGGTCTCTCTAGAAGGAATCATCCGGTTGCGAGCGCGGGGCTTGCGGTGCGCCACCACCAACGGTGGCGCCTCGCTGTTTGGTGGAGGCGGGTAGTTCTTCTTCCTGCACCTCTTCCTCCAGCGACGTCACCGGTACTCCGGCGTTTTGCGGGGTGATGCCGATCTTGAAAGGAGCATTCAGGCGCACGGTCATCGGCGAACCTTCGTAAATGAAGTAGTCACGCTTTTTGAGTACCAGTGAGCGAATCAGAGAGTCCTCGTGGTACTTGCGCTCGTCGTCCAGTCCGTAAATGGCGTCTTTGAGCATCTCTTTCTTTTTCATCACTTTCGCAGCCTGACCCGGGCGCTGCCGACTGGTACCGGGAGCGCCCGGCGCGACCGACTCGAAGGAGGCGTTTGATCCCACATAGGCGACACTGGTGCCCAGCGGTGTTTTGCGCGACCGACCGCCGCCGCCGCGAGCGTCCACTTCACCGGCAACCGATGCCACCATAGGGTAGGTGACGCCGTCGGGAGTCTGCAGCCCGGTCAGCTGTATGCGCAACTTGCCGCGCGGTTTCGGCTGCACTTTCTTTTTATATGGGACGCGGCCGGAAGGCACTGCTTCCACCACTTCGCCCAAAATCTTGGAACCGGCAGGAATCAGCACGTCTACTCCGTTGGCGAGCACCGGCGACGACATGATGATGTTGAACGACTGACCGGCATGGCTTTGCGTGGAGCTGAGGGTTTGATCCACTCGGCCTTCGAATGTGGTGCCGACAGGCATGACCACGGTTTTGCCGGACATCGATGAGGGAGCCCGGTAGTTTTTGCCGAACTCAGTGCGCTGCGCAGTTTTTGCCAGAGCGGACGGCGCACTGGTGGTGACCAGTGATGCCACCATCAGTGATGTCGCGAGCAAAATCGAGATGTTTCTTGCCATGTCCTGCAGCCTCTGCTAATTTCTGTTGTGCACTTCGCTTTCTTCGCCGTGTTTACCGTTGCCGTTGCTTTCCACCTGGATATCTGCGGCCGCCTTCGACTGCACGCCGCGCATCCAATTGATAATCACCGCTGCGCCGATGGCCAGCGCCAGCACCACACCGATGAATACCGCAACACGCAATACACCGGCTGCAAATGAGAAGACCTGCGGCAGAACTACCATAACTGCCGCCAGCACTATCACTGCGCCGCCGGCCATCTTCAACATCTGTGCTTTGTCTTTCATGGACTTTCTTTCTTACACGTAATAGTCCGGTTTGTTCAGCATCGGTTCCAGACGGGCAATCACCACCTGCGAAACCACCTTGCCGCCCAGCCACCAGGCACCAAATATGGCGCCGGGCACCAGAAACACCCGCACCAGTTGCGGCACCAGCGGATAGAAAACCACCAGCGCGAGCGTCGTGACACCAATAGTAATAATGACCGAGGCCTTGGTAATCAGACTTTCCTGCTCAGTGCGATTCATGCGGATGAACGCTTCGCGCAGAATGCGCTTGTAGGTCAGCCAGGCTTCGGAAAGTTTGGTTTTACCCTTTTTGTAGCCTGCCGTGTCGGTCAGGCTCTTCGGCGGTGCGGGTACCCGCGGATCTCGATCCGGACCGAAGTCCGATGATCCGCCGTCGGAACCAGGATTCCTTTTCGGACCGCTTGCGCGTCCTTTAGCCATTTTGGCACTCCTTTCCATCCTACTTACCTTTACCTGCCTTTTGCTTCAACTTGGCGAGGTTGGCTTCCACCTCTTTGCGCTGAGGATTTGAATCGTCCGCAGCTTCGAGAAAACAGTTGGCGTTGCTGATTGCGAGATCCGGATCCGGTTGTTTGCTCTTCGTATATAAGTTGAACAACCCGTAGTATGCACCAGCAAACTGTGGATCTGCAATCAACGCCTGCCGATAATGATCCACCGCCACTTCCGGAATGGTGAAAGTTGCGTCTCCCAGCTTGGTTTGCCGTTTGGCTTCATTCCTCTGACTGTTAATCTTGCTAATACCCTGTTCGGCCCGCGAAGCCACTTCCGGGATTTCCTTTGCGTAGTTGAAAGCCTGCTCCGCGGAAGACAGATCGCCGTCGTAGAAAGCTTGCTCGCCCAGCGTCAAGAGCTCATAAGGACTTTCCTTGTGCGTGTTGATCACCTGCTGGAAGTGACGGCGCGCTTCGCGGAAGCGGTTTTGAGCCAGCGCTTTCTCGCCTTCTGATAATTCGATGCCGTCCTGCAGATTTTTAGCGCCCTTGAGCACGGTGCCTTTGACACTATGCTCGGTGACAATTGTCTGCAGTTGATCCATCAGCTGCTGCCAACCCGGCGGATACTGACCTTCCTTGCGGGCTTTGCGAAAATAGACGCGGGACAGTCCCAGCAAAGCTGAAGGGTCATCGGGCTGGCTGGCCAGCACCGTCCGATATTCGGTTTCGGCCACATCCAATTTGTCCTGGCGCAATGCCAACTCAGCAAGCTGGCTGCGCAGGCGCATGTCGTTGGGGAGAATTTCCAGCGCGTCATGCAGTCCGGCAATCGCCATTTCGCCGTCGCCGCGCATCGCGTAATACTCAGCCATGTGCCGGTAGGGTTCCGGTCCATGCGGCTCCAGGCGAATCGCCTCACGCCAGGAAGCCAGCGCCGCTGGTCCGTCGCCTTGTTTCTTGTAGATGTCGCCTTCCACCGTGTACCAATCATTGGTTCGGTAGTTCTGCGGAATATTGCGCAACTCCATAAATGCGTCTTCGTACTTGCCCTGGGCGTTCAGGACCACCGCCTTTTGCAAGCGTGCCGGATGGTAAGTGTTATCCATGGACAACGCCTGCTCAACCAGTTTTGCTCCTTCTGCATCTTTGGGATCGATTTTCAGAAGTGCAGCGGCAAGCAGTGAAACGTTGACGGCATTCTCACTCAGTTCAACTGATTTGCGGAACGGCTCCACCGCCCCTTCCTCATCATCTTGGGCAACTTTCACCAGTCCCAGCGTCTGCCAGGCAATCAAGATAGATGGGTTGGCCTGAGTGGCTCGTTTGCAGAGCGTCTCGGCTGCCTCTAAATATTGATCGCGTTTAGCTGGCGAAGCAACGTTTTTCGAGTGCACGAATGAAACGTAGCCCCCGGCTGCCATCAAATTCGGGTTGTCGGCGTACTCGCCGCGCGCCTTACGCAAGACCTTTTCTGCTTCGAGAATTTTGGAAGGCCAGGCCTGTTTGGCAAGGGCCACGGCCAGTCCTGCGGAGGCATCTCCGTTGGAGTCGTCGGCGACCAGCCCGCGATAAGCTTCTTCCGCCTGCTTGTACTTGTTGGAACTTAGCAGGCTATCGGCTTCGGTAATATCACCTTCTGCAAAGGCCGCCGAAATGCCGGGTCCGACATGAACCGCGATGCCGATGGAAAGCGCCAGCGAGGCAGTAGTTAGAGATGTGACGAAACGTTTGATGCGCGGAGTCTCCATTACTTCGTTACTTCGATGCTGTTTCCTTGGGCGCTGCGGGCGCCTTATCAAGGTCGATGCCTTTGTTCATTTCCTTCTCGGCTTCCTTGGGATCGCCCAGTTGCTTCAGTACATCGGCCAGCTTGCGGTGCAAAATAGACAAGTTGGGAGCGATGTTGAGTGCGTCACGCAGTTCTTCTGCTGCTTTGACGAAGTTTCCTTCTTTTGAAAACTGTTCAGCCTTCTGCATATTAGGCTGCACTCTCAAAAGACTCACCTGGCGCAGAGCAGACTCTGCCTCGGGTTCGTTGAACGATGCCGCCATGCGGAAGTCGCCGGCTGCCTCGGCTAGCTCGCCTTTCTTCTGGTGAACGCTGCCGCGCAAGGCGTAGGCATGCCCATCGGCTGGGTCTTTGTCTAGCACTTCGTTCAGCAACTGCAGGGCGCCATCCATGTCGCCGCCGGACATGGCTTTTTCCATAGCCGCGTAGTTTTTGGCCGGTTTGCGAGGCGGCGGTGGTGCCGCTGCCACCGCTGGTGGTGCACTGGAGCCGGTGCTGCCTCCGCTGCCGCCGGTCGGTGTTGAAGTGCCGCCGCTGCCGCTGTTGCCGGTATTGTCCGGGATGTCCCCGGCTTCGTTGGCAGCTCCCAGTCGGCCGAAGGCGATTTTCAAATCCGGATCAATATAAGGATTGATTTCTTTGGCCTTGCGGTAGCAATTCATCGCCTCATCGTTGTTGGCTTGATGTTCCTGCAGTCGCCCGAGGATGTACCACCAGCGGGCATTCTCAGGGTCTTGATCGAGAAACTTCTTGACCTTGCCGATGCTTTCCTGCACGAGCGCAGGCGACGCCATCGCCGAGCGGGCCACGCGCTGGTGCAATGCAATTCGGGCGGGCGCCAACGCGGTGTTGCGTGGGTCGAGCTTGTAGCACTGCTCGTAGGCAATCTTGGCGTGCTCGAAATCATCGAGCAAAACATAAGCGCCACCCAGCATCAGATAATTATCGAAAGACGGTTTGATAGCCACCGCTTCCCTGGCTACTTCCACAAAGCTGCGCTTGGCGTCGGCGTTGGCATCGTTGATTGTCACAGCTCGCCTGTATTCGGTGCCCGCGTTCATCAAGCGCCGCATGCCGATCGAGCCTTTGCCCATCTTTTTAGCGACAAAGGCGAACTCTTTGAGAATGTCGCCGAGACGCATATGACACTCAGCCAGTTCGATTTTGTCTTTGGGCTCCCAGTTTTTGGAAACAGCTATTTTCAGTTCGGCGAAACCGTCGACGGTCTTGTTGGCTTTCATCAAGGCTTTGCCGAGTTTGGCATGGGTGGGTCCGTCGTCTGAGATCTTGACGCATCGTCGATACTCAACAATGGCAGTTTCGTAGTCGCCGGAAATTTCTGCATCTTCGGCGATGCGCACACGCACAGCCATGCTGTAGGGGTCTTTTTTGCCGCGCCTCAGGCATTCGTCGAGGTGGTCCTCGGCGGGGTTGTTGCCCGGATCGACATAAAGCGCACCGCGATACTGTTTCATCGCGTTATAAAGGTCGCCTTTATTCATCAGCATGTCGCCGTAACGAAGCTGAGCTGCAGACAAGTTGGTGCGGAAGGTTTTATTGTTAGGGTCGCCCATGAGCGCGGCTTCGTGCTCGCGGATTGCATCGGGCCAGAGACCCTTGCTGCCCAGTTCGACGCCGCGGTTGTTGTGCTCGAGCGGCGTGCGTGGATCCGGTGTGCTGAGGAAAACGCCACCACCGCCTCCTCCACCACCGCCCCCACCGCCGGAACGTCGCTTGGGAGCGGCATCGGCGCTGTTGGAGAGCACGGATAGAGCAAGAAGAGCGAGGAGCGAACTAGTAAAAATGGCTTTCATGGTGGTCGACTCAATTGCGCGCTGTGGCTGACGAGAACTCGTCATACAGTCATTGTTATCACGAATTGCCCGCAGCGTAGAGCGGTGGACTCTGCGCTGTGCCCGATTTCGGACAACATCACAGACTTTGTTCCACGTCTGACGGTAATCCTTGACTATAAATATGTTGTTTTTTCGCGGAAATGAAACCGGCTTTTTACCAGTGTTTCGCTAAACCCCGATTAGCACCGCCAACTGCTCAGTTTTCGCAGCGCCACATCCAAAACCCGAACCGATATCGGTTGGGGTTTGATCTGAACCGATATCGGTTCGGGTTTTTTAGAGTCCGTAAGAATTGCTTGCCAGGGTCAAATTTATGCCTTATTTTGGGTCCACTTACTAAACAACTGACCAAAGTCCTCTTCGCAACCCGCGATCGATTACTCGCACAATCAATCCTCTTGCCTTCCCGGAAGGCCCAGGTTGTTACTTTAGCGTTCGTTGCGGCCTGGGCTGGGTATATAGGATTTGTTAGCTGGGATACAAAGTGGCAAGTGCCCAAAAACCCGGATATTGACAATTGGGGTAAAACGATTAAAAATTAGTCACCTTCGCTAGCTGGGCCCGGATTCTGCAATCCCAAACGGAGGTTAAGGAAAGCAGGATCGGACTGCATAGTTAAGTTGCCCCTCGTGGGCAGCATCTCGTTTTTTGCGAGCGCCGCATACCTTACTAGACAGTCGAATATTGATCACGCCCAGCTTAGCGGCGAACTCTACTGGAGGGTTGAGAGTGAAAGCCAAGCATGCGCCTTTAGTGGCCGCAGTTTTATTTCTGGGAGTCGGTGTTGTTGTGCAACCGGCTTCTGCTCAGTTGCCGCCCACGAACATGGGCAAGTGGATCAAGCAACCTGGTGATAATCAGTACACAGCAGCAACAGGTCTGACCCGTCATGGCAGCGGTGGTTATATCGACACCGGCGGTGGCGGCAGCGTCTATGTGAAGAAGAAAAATCCGGCCCCGATGCCGATGGCTCAGAGCGGCGGTGGCGGTGGCGGCGCCGTGCCCATGGGCGGCTCGGTGGTCGTGCCGAGAGTAGATATTTCCCTTGAACCGATTGCAGCTGATGAGCCGGTTCCGCCAGGCGGATTTCCGCCTCTGCCAGAACGCCTAGATCTGCCCGTCAAACCAGGCGACACCTGGGGTGCCATATCCAAAGCGTCATCCAGTGGTGGCGGTGGCGGTGGTGGCGGCGGTGGTGGCGGCAGTGCCGAACCATCTTCCAGCATGCACCAGCACTACAAGCATGTCGCTCCGGGCGCCTATAAGACGAAAGGTGGCGGTGGCGGCGGTGGTGGCGGCGGCGGTGGTGGTGAAGAAGACAGCGGCTGGGGCGCTGGTGACGGTGGTGGCGGCGGTGGCGGCGGCGGTAGCAGCTCCTCCGGCAACGGTGTCGGTTACTACAAATGCAAAACGGCTCCTTCGCCAGGCAGACCAGCCGGCGGCGGCGACACATTCGCAGTCAGCACCACTGGTAAGGGTGCGACCGCAGCGGCTCCGCAGGGACGCCCGATTGGCGGCGGCGGCGGTGGTGGCGGCGGCGGCTTCGGCAAAGCGCCAGCGCTCGATCCCAAAGCGGATGTAGCAGGCGCGCCGGAAGCACCGACTCCGATGGTCGTGACGCAAGCTACGACACAAGATCTTTCACTCCCGGATGATGACTACACGTCAGGACAGTTCAAAAATAACCGGACCAAGCGTTTCTTGAAACGGGCCGGCAAGCGTGTCGTCCGCTCGGGTATCCGCATGGGTCGTCGTGCCCTTAATACAGGCACCGGCGGCATCATTGGTTTCTAAAAGGCAGGGGCAAGGAGTTCGTTTTATGAAAATCAAAATCAGCCTGGTGGCAGTATCCCTGACGGTCGGTGTTATGTGCATCGCCTCAGCTGCCAACGCGCAAACAGCTAACGTGAAGGCCAAGGAAAAAGTGCACTGGTATAACGCGCCGCGCGAGTTCCAGATCATTGATGATCGCCCGATTATCAAAGACTTCCGCGAAGCGCCCCAAGGACCGCAACAAGTTCAACTGCCCCCGCCTCCGCAAGGATTCGGGGGAGTCGGCGGTGGCGGCGGTGGTGCCAACGGCGGCGATGACGGCGGCACGATGCCGTCAGGCGGCATGCCGATGCAAGGCAGCATGCCGGGCGGACCTTACCGCACGGACGGCCCGATGACCGGCAACCCGATTCCGCTTCCTAATGCTCGCGGCTTCGGCGCGCAGGGCACCAATATTCCGTCGCGCGGCATGGGTCCTAAAGGACCGTTGCCCGGTGGTTTCTCTTCCGGTATTCACGGCAAAATCATGCCCTGGGCAAAACCAACGCCAGTCGCCGGCGCCGGTGCCGGACGCCCGAACGGCATGGGACGTCCATCGGCTAGCGGCGTCGCCAATGTACCGTCTGCCGCCAGTTATGGTGGCAACTACGGACCTTCCGGCAGCGCCTCCGGAGCTGGCGGCAACAGCACATCAACCGCCGTTCACGGTTATCTGCTCAACAGAAAAGGGAAATAACCTCCTTGCTGAAACGGTCAGCCACACTGTTGTTCGCTATTGTCGCCCTCACTGCGTGCAATGAGGACAACAGCAACACGGCCTCCAATGGGAAACCGCAGATGAGCGTGATCGGCTCGCTGCGCCCGAAGGCTGACCCGGCTATGGTCGAACAGATCCGCCAGGAAGAACTGCAGCGCCAGCAAGCGGCGCAAGAGCAAGCCATTGCTTCGAACCAGGATCAAGGTTCGAACAATGGTTTCTTCGGCTGGAGCGGTCTGCCGAAAGTCGAAACCGGATCTATCTCCGGCGACTACAAGAGACAGAATACGCAAGGATTGATCACTTCATCGACTTCCGGCTCCATACCGGGAACGACCGAAGCCAATGCCACCAGCGGCTCCCCGAGCGGAACGCCGGGCAGCCCGGATCAATCCACCAGTACACAGAACAACTCCAATCCGTTCTGGCCGTTTGG
>JBGASG010000015.1:0-57827 GCA_044229845.1 Obscuribacteraceae bacterium (SeqCode)
GGACCTGTGCCACATCTGCTGTCGCTTGCGGATCGCGTAGACAAGCTGCTGGCCGTCTGCCGCAAGTGTGGTTCTGACTTTGCATGCAGGACGCAGCGCACCACGCAGTCGAACGAACAGATTCTTGTCGGCGATGCGGAATACGAAGCCCGCTGCATCGACTGTTTCGATCCGCCCAGCGAATTTCAGCTGAAGATCTCCTTGCAGGAAGCATCACCAGTCAGCTTCGCACCATCTGTGGTGCCGATACCGGATCTCACTCGATAGTTTCGGGCAGCTGATCGCGGCGACTCATTCTTTAAACGCCCGTTGCGAGCTCAGGACGTCGGCAGTTTGCGGGAGTGGAAAGTGCAGATCAATGCGCGTGCCAACTCGCCCGCCTCCTTGCTGTTACCCAGGCGCAGCGCTTCCATAATAGGCAGGTGGGCGGCGGCAAGGTTTTCCAATTCTTCCTCGCCGATGCGATGCATAAGAGTGAGTCTAAATCTGCTCTCCAGCGCGACACCAGTCCACATGTGAGTGAGCAGTTCGTTGTCGGCCGCTTCAAATATTTTGCGATGAAACTCCATGTCGTGTGCGGAGTACGTTTTCACATCCCGTGCTTGCGCGGCTTTCTGGAAACTTGCCGCCTCTTTCTCGAGTTCTCCTACGTTGCCCTTCAGGCGCGGTGCTGCCAGTTCTGCCGCTAACTGCTCAAGAACGGCGCGCACTTGATAGGCATCTTCTATTTCGCGCTCGGTAATTTCGCGAACTCGAGTGCCTCTATACGACTCCGAGTCAACTAACCCTAATCCCTGCAGATCGCGCAGGGCTTCGCGCACCGGCCCCTGACTCGTACCAAGCTCCTGGGCGATCTGCAACTCCACCAGCCGGTCACCGGGCTGATAAGTTCCGGACAAGATGCGTTCCATCAGAGTCTCTTTTATAAAGTCGCGGGCTGATTGCCGCTTGGGCATATGCTTAATGCTCGTCTGTCGAAATGATCGTCGTCCCCGAAAGGCACAGCCTGTCCTAAAACCTGAACCGATATCGGTTGGGTTTTGGAGGCTGGGCCGTTTCTTCCCTGTATGATACGATGTTCTTGATTATCAATTATCGATAATCGATAAATGACGACAAGAAAGGAGCACCCCCATGCAAAACATTCATGCCGCTTTTGCCTCGCACTCTGACGCTGCAAAAGCAATCAATCGACTGACGGACTTGCATTTCGCTGCCGGACAATTTTCTGTAATCGGCGAGGACTGCGATGCATTTCGTGATGCGACCGCGTCGCTGCGATCTTTGAAAGTGCCTCGCCTGATTTTTCAGTTGGGATTGGCCGGTGCCGTAGCCGGCTGCGCGGCGGGCTTTCTGGGGCTGCCGAATATTCCGGCCCGCGAGACCATGTTTTTGTTGATGGTTCCGATTAGTGCGGCATTTGTAGGCACCGCTGTTGGATTGATGAGCGGCATGTTTATTGGTGGCATTCTCAAACTGGATGAGATTCCCGCTTCCGAGGCTGAAGTGGCCCTTGGCTCGCCGACTGCCGGAGATCTCGCCGTGTCCGTCGCGGTCGAGTCTGATGCGCGAGCGCAAATGGTGCAGCAGGTTTTCATCTCTTGCGGCGCCAAATCGGTGATGCTCGATGTCGAACCAGACTATCCAGCACAGGAATCTTCTCTAACCGAAACGCCGCTGGTGGTGCTGGCTCGCACGGCGTGAGCGCACCAGATTCAGTATCTGATGCGGTATCGGATCGGGCTGCTGCCTATGCCATCGAGGACGGTATCAAACCGGTTGGTCGCATGGTGGGCGGCAACGACCTCTCAACGCCAGTTTGTGCTTGAGCTTTGAGGCGTCCCATAAAAATAATCGTGATGTTTTGTGCCAGTGTTGGTGCATTACATCTTGGCGACGCTTCCTCATTGCAAGATCTGGGTATGTGATAGAGTGATGACCGCGGATATATATTCGTTCGAGGATGAATCATGTCGCTTCCCAAATTTGCTGCCCTGCTGGTGCTCGCTGCTGTATCGCTGACAGCCTTGTCGCCAGTTGCCGATGCGGCTAACAAGCGCAGAATCGCGTCCCGGGGTATTCGTGCCGGACTGGTGCCGCCGCCCCCCGCATATATGCCGACCATCCTGCCTGAGCTCTATTACCGCGGTGGTGTTCAACAAGTGACCACCACCGCTGTCGAGAAGAAGGAAGAAAATCCGCTTACTCAGTACGTTCAGAATCGTTCAGGCGAAGAAGTAAAAGCGATCAGCACGCGCAAAGGCGTGTCCACCTGGGCGCCACTGCGCGTCAAGAAACCTTCCTAACTGACTCTTTCTACAACCATCGCGATGCCCATTCCGCCTCCGACGCAGAGGCTGACCAGTCCGTAGCGGGCATTGCGACGCCGTAATTCGTAGGCGATTGAAAGCAAAAGGCGTGCGCCGGAAGCGCCGAACGGGTGCCCAAGGGCGATGGCACCACCATTGACGTTGACCTTCTCACGGTCGAGCTTCAGCTCTTGTTCGCAGGCCAGATACTGAACCGCGAATGCTTCGTTGATCTCGATCAGTGCCACATCATCCAGTGTCAGTCCGGCTTTCTTCAATGCCGGTGGTATCGCCGCCACGGGACCGATGCCCATAATCTCCGGTGCGACACCGGCGGCATGACACGAGACGACGCGCGCAATCGGCTTCTTGCCCAGCTTTTCGGCACGCTCTGCGGTGGTTACCACCAGCGCCGCTGCACCATCTACGATACCGCAGGCGTTGCCGGCGGTGACGGTGCCATCCTTCTTGAAGGCTGGACGCAAGGTGGAAAGCGTTTCTTTAGTGGTCTCCGGTCTTGGATGCTCGTCCTTGTCGATGACGGTTACCTTGCCTTTTTTGTCTTTGATTTCGACGCCGACAATTTCCTCCGCCAGGCGACCCGCATCAATAGCGGCTTTCGCTAGTTTCTGACTGCGAAATGCAAATTCGTCCTGGGCGTCTCTGGTGATGTTGTACTTGGCTTGCAGGTTTTCAGCAGTTTCTCCCATGGAGTTGTTAGGCAGCGTATCCCTGATGTCGAGCCCGTCCCAGAGTTCCATGTGACCCATGCGTCCGCCCCAGCGGTTGCCCCAGCTGATGTAAGGCGTCATGGACAGCGCGTCCGTGCCGCCTGCGACGACGACCTCTGCCTGGTCGGTTTCGATCAAACCGGCTGCCGTCGCTACTGCTTGCACACCTGAGCCGCACAGTTGATTCAGGATCAGCGCCGGCGTGTCCAGCTCCATATTGCTGCGCAGTGCCACATGGCGAGCCAGATAGATGGAGTCTTTGCTTGTTTGCAACACGTTGCCCATGACCACATAGTCGACCTGCTGCGGTTCTACCTGCGCCCGCTTCATCGCCCCTTCCGTAGCCGCTACCGCTAGATCCGTCGCGGTCTGGCTGGCCAGTCCACCGCCGAATGCTCCGAATGCGGTTCGCGCACCGTCGACGATGACAATCTCTTTTTTCATAAAACCTGCTCCCTGGCGGGATTTCCGCCTGTCAGCCCGTATAGGGCCGAGCCCCTGTTCGAGTGTACCGCCTTCGAGATCTGCTCTGCATGCGTCTTAGCGCGCGCTAATATGCGGGCGTCCGTCTGATAGAAAGTAGAAAATTTCCCACCTGGAGCCTATTTTGCGGATCATAAAACAAGAAGAAACACGTAAACTTATGTACAGGAGCCACGTTACAATGTGCTCACTGTTTGACTACAGCCGGCAATCGTGCCGGCAAGCAGCCGTTACAGACTTTCCCCTCAATGGAGGTTGGGACCTTGGCTAAAGTTGGAGTGCCCAAAGAGATCAAAAACAACGAGTATCGTGTTGCTCTGACGATCGCGGGCTGTAACGCTCTCGTCGCCGACAAAAACAAAGTGTTCATCGAAAAGAATGCCGGCATCGGTAGCGGCATCACCGACGAAGAGTACAAAGCGGCCGGCGCCACCATCGTTCCGGATGCGCAAGCCGTTTTCGGCGAAGCCGACCTGGTTTTGAAAGTCAAAGAACCGCAAGCAGAAGAAGTGAAGATGCTGCGCAAAGACCAGCTCCTCTTCACCTACTTGCACCTGGCTGCCGACCCCAAGCTGGCTGTTGACCTGACCAAGACCGGTGCCACCTGCATCGCTTACGAGACAGTGCAACTTTCCAACGGCGCTCTGCCGCTTCTCACCCCGATGAGCGAAATCGCCGGACGTCTGGCGACTCAAATCGGTGCCAACTATCTCGAGCGCCCGATGGGCGGCCGCGGCGTATTGCTGGGCGGCGTTCCGGGCGTGGAGCCCGGCGAAGTCATCATCATTGGTGGTGGCGTAGTCGGAACCAACGCAGCCAAGATCGCTCTCGGTCTCGGCGCTCGCGTCACGCTCTTCGATCTGTCTCTCGAGCGTCTGCGTTATCTCGATGACGTGTTCCAAGGTCAAGTGCGCACCGTGTACTCGATCGGACACTACCTCGATAACTTGTTGCCCGAAGCCGACCTGGTTATCGGCGCTGTGCTCATCCCGGGCAAACAAGCTCCGCGTGTCGTCACCCGTCCAATGATCAGCAAGATGAAGAAAGGCGCCGTCATCGTCGACGTCAGTGTCGACCAGGGCGGTTGCATCGAAACCATCCATCCGACCACCCACTCCAACCCGATCTACGAAGTAGACGGCGTCGTCCACTACGGCGTCGCCAACATCCCGGGTGCAGTACCGTGGACCTCGACCCGTGCCTTGACCAACGCCACTTTGACCTATTGCTTGAAGTTGGCGAAATTCGGCTACCAAGCATGCCTCGACGATCCCGCCTTGAACAAGGGCGTCAACATCCACGAAGGCAAAATCGTGCACGCCGGCGTTCAGGAAGCAGTCACCGCCCAGATGGCGACTGCCTAAGCGACCAATTGAGCATCTGATAAACGGGACCGCCACGGCGGTCCCGTTTTGCTTTCAACATTGCGCAAGGCAAGCCCAGCAAGGGTTAAAGACCCAGACCGGGTAAATATCCATATATGTCGATATTGAGTGGACTGAGCCGGTTGAAGCTTTCACACAAGGGATTGATCCTTGTGGCAGTGCCGCTGATTTTTGAAATCGTCTTCGTCGTCTGGTTGGGGGCTCTACTTGAGCAGACCGAACGCGAAGTGCAGCGCGAGCAACATTCACGCGAAGTGGTCGGCACCACAAACCAACTCGTCAAAAACATATTGTTCGTCGCCAGCATCAGCTCCAGCAACAGCGGTGAAGGATTGATGGCGCCGAAGAGCGACGATGGACGCCTCTTCAGACAAAACCTGGTAGAGATTCCGCAAAACTTGAAACGACTCAAAGAACTGGTCAAAGATCGTCCTACGCAGAGATCCTTGGTGATCGACATCGAAGGACACGTGCGGTCTGCCTTCTCCAACATCGATGCGTTTCAAGCGGACTTGCAACAAGGACACATCGATTTCGGCAATTATCACGATCGGTTGAAAGAGCTTAAGAACAAGATTCAGCCTGATGTCTCGCGCATCGGAGCCGGACTCATGGAAATGATGGAGCAGGAAAAGAAGGTCGAGCAAGCCAGTCCCGCCAAGCAAAAACGCATTCGCAATCAGACCAAGATGTTGCTCGGTTGCGCTGTGCTGTTCAACGTGTTAATTGCAGTCTGGCTGGCGCTTTATTTCAATCGCGGCACGGCGCAAAAACTCAATGTTCTCGTCGACAACACAGGCAGGCTGGCGCGGCGCGAAGAACTGAATCCACCACTGGAAGGCAGCGATGAAATTTCGCAGCTCGATCGCGTGTTCAGGGAAATGGCGGTTGCACTGGCGGCCGCTGCTCGCAAGGAACGGGCGATCATCAACAACGCAGTCGACGTCATCTGTTCGATTTACGCAACCGGCAAATTCACCGCTATGAATCCAGCTTCGCTGAATGTGCTGGGCTACGATCCAGGCGAGCTGATCGGCACCAACATCATCGATCTGACTCTGGAGGAAGACGTGCCGGCCACGTTGCAGGCGCTTGAGCACGCGATGACAGGCGAGACGCTTTCCTTCGAGAATCGCGTTCGCAAAAAAGACGGATTCGTTGTCGACATATTGTGGTCGGTGCATTGGGCGCCGGAGGAAAATTCGCTGTTCTGCGTCGCGCACGACATCACAGAACGCAAGCAGATCGAACGCATGAAACGCGAGTTTGTTGCCATGGTCAGTCACGACCTGCGCACACCGCTGACCTCGATTCAAGGCTTTCTCTCCCTGGTGAATGTGGGCATGTACGGACAGCTCAATGAGAGCGGGCAGGAAAGCTGCAATATCGCTGAAGGAAACGTCAATCGGTTGATTGCCTTGATCAACGATCTTCTCGATATCGAGAAGATGGAATCAGGCAAATTGGAACTCACCATGGATGGTGTCACAGTACGCACCATTTTCGAGCGCACGCATGGAGCAGTGGCCGGATTTGCGGAACAGCAAGGCATCAAACTCAAAGTTGTCGACAGCGATCTCGAGCTGGAGGCTGACGGGGACAGGCTTGTACAGGTTTTGATCAATCTGGTCTCAAACGCGGTAAAGTTCTCTCCCAAAGGGAGTGCGGTCACCATGTCAGCAAGTTCACCGGACAAGGGTGAAACTATTGAATTCAAAGTCATCGATCACGGACGCGGGATTCCTGAGAGTCATCGTGAATCGATCTTCGATCGCTTTCAGCAAGTCGAAGCCAATGACGCCAAGAAGAAGGGCGGCAGCGGGCTGGGACTGGCGATTTGCAAAGCGATTGTCGAGCGACACGGAGGCACAATCGGTGTCGAAAGCCAGGAAGGCAGCGGCAGCACATTCTGGTTCCGCATCCCGGCTGATCCGGATGACGGCTCGGATGAACCTGCTGATGCGCATTCGCAAGTTGTGGAAATCAACCGGACTGAACGAACGTCTGCCTGATGCCTAAGATTCTCATAGTCGAAGATGATCCTGGACTGCAAAAAACAGTGCGTGATTGGCTCACCTTCGAGCACCACATGGTAGAAACTGCCAGCAACGGACGCGATGGACTGGAGAAGATCCAGGTCTATGAGTACGACCTGGTGATTCTCGACTGGGAGTTGCCGGAGATGACCGGTGTCGAGATACTTCGTGAGATTCGCGGTCGCGGCTCCAACATGCCGGTGCTGATGCTCACCGGCAAGAGCAGTGTCAACGACAAGGAAGAGGGACTTGATGCTGGCGCAGATGACTATCTGACGAAACCTTTTCATATGAAGGAACTCTCGGCGCGCGTGCGTTCTGTGTTGCGCCGAGCTGGAGGCAACGTCGCCAATACGCTCAAGGTGCAGGATGTCGAACTGGACCCGGCCAGCTTCCGAGCTACTCGTGGCGGACGAGAGATTCAGCTTTTGCCCAAAGAGTTTGCTTTGCTCGAGTTTCTCATGCGGCACGTCAATCAAGTTTTCAGTGCAGAAGCGCTGCTCAGCCGCGTCTGGGCTTCCGAGTCCGAGGTGAGTGTCGACGCCATCAGCACCTGCGTCAAACGCCTGCGCAAAAAACTGGACGAACCCGGCAGCAAAGAATCATTTATAAGAACGGTTCACGGCGTCGGCTACAAAGTCGAAAGTTAGGCTAATCCTTGTCGAGCCAGTTGCGCAGGATTATGTCGACGGCCAGACCAGCCAGGCACCAGGACAGATAGAAAACCTGAGCGGCCGCTATCCATGCTGGGAAGGTGGTAATCAGCGGATAGGCAATTGCTATTCCCAAGGCTCCTACTCCTAGAAACACAAGGCGACTTGCTCTCAGCAGAAGCACCATCCGTTGTCGCGGCGGAAGACTCATCAACTTGTCTCTAGCCTTGGCCTCGATCGGTACATGCGCGGTATCTTCAATCCGCAGCTCGAGTCTCGCCAAGACAACAGACGTGACCACCTTATCGCCCAGGAACCAGCACATGAGTAGCCATAACGGCGTGACTACCAGGCGAATATGTGGAGGGATAAGTGGATAAAAGACGACGATGCTGAGGGTACCCACGCCCACGGTGATGATTGTGCTTACCTTCCGCAGGAACGCTTGCTTTTCCTCTGCGGTCATTCTCCAGAAAGCATCTCTCAGGATGCGCACATAGTTGTGCCAGCCTTGTTTAAGGGACATCGAAGCTTCTCCCGGCGTTCTGGAGTTTCTTCAGTTTAGATCGGGTCGCCAAGGGGGTGCTTGCCGGATCTGAACCGATATCGGTTCAGATCTAAGAACCCAACCGATATCGGTTTGGGTTGGACTTCGGGAGCTCCAGGAAATGATTTCAAGCAGGGAGAGGGTTTCGAGCGTTTAATCTGATGCCAAAAATTTGCCAAATTTCTGCCCGAACCATGCCAGAACTCTTCCCTATTCTGTAGTCAAGAAGGAGCCCGCCCCGCCAACGCTCCAAGGCTGGCTCCAACGCTAGGCAAAGCGGGGGTCCGTCACTCAAATGTCAACGTTTTCATCGAAATCCAGCCAATACAACCGTCCGAATACCCGGAAACAGAGAGCCCGTCTCACGTCCGAACAAGCCAGATCCCTGAGAAGTACAAGTTCTGAATCGGTATGCCCAATGCAAAAGTTTGCGGCTACCTGGAAAGAGAAAGTAGAAAGTGCCTTCGCTGCGATATGCGCCCCGAAAGTCGAAAAAACACATCCGATGTGTACAAACTATGGACACATCATCGACGGTTCATGGGCAGGACATACCCCGAAGTGCCTGGATTGCGGAACGAAAGTTACCGCGCCGGAAATGCTGCGCAAAGCAAATCCAAACCCCGTTGCTCAAAGTCAAAAAGTAGCAGCGCGCTGACAAAGTTTATATCAGGGGCAAAGGGAGGCGACCGAAAGGTCGCTTCTTCTCTTTTTGCATTTTTTGCGGCCTTCTGCGCGGCTCTCCGTGCGGCTACTTGTGCAGCACGTGCTTGAGGGCATCTTCCAGCTCGGGATACTTGAACTTGTAACCAGCCTTGGCCAGCCGTTTCGGAATAACGTTGGCGCTCGCGAGAATCAGCTCGTCTGCCATTTCGCCGACCGCAATGTGGAGCACGCCGACCGGCACCGGAAAGATGGCCGGACGATGCAAGACCTTGGCCAGTTTCTGGGTGAATTCGCTGTTGCGCACCGGATTTGGTGCAACCATGTTGGTCGGACCTTCGACGTCTTCGCTTCCCAGCGCAAATAGGATGGCGCCTACCACGTCGTCCAGATCCACCCAGCTCATGTATTGCTTGCCGTTGCCCAGCGGTCCGCCCAAACCCATTTTGAAAGGCGGCAGCATTTTGGAAAGTGCGCCCCCTTCGCTGGAGAGGACGATGCCTGTGCGCAAGAGGATGGTCCTGATGCCGGCAACCCGCGCCGCTCCCGTGGCGTTTTCCCACTGCTGGCAAACCTCAGGAAGGAAGCCTGTACCGGGCAGGGCGCTCTCAGTCAGCAGTTCGTCGCCGCGATTTCCGTAGTAGCCGATGGCGCTGCCGCTGACAAAAACGGCCGGCGGCGGATCTAATTGAGCCAGCGTCAAACTGAGATGTTCCGTTCCTTCTTTGCGGCTCTGGCGAATCTTGCGTTTGGCTTCCACTGTCCATTTCTCTGCCACCGGTTCGCCGGCCAGATGCACGACTGCATCGATGCCCTTGATTTTCTGGGTCTCCATCGTGGCGTTATCTATGTCCCAGAAGACCGAGTCCGGATCGCCGGTTTTGGTGCGCACCAGGCGCAGAACCTGATCGCCACGTAACTTGAGCGCCGCTAGAAGATTCCTGCCAATTAGACCACTGGAACCCGAGATCAGCACTTTCACGATGGCATTTACTCCTGGCACCGTCTGCGGTGCGATGCGCTATTGAGACTTACGGTTTGATGATGATGCAGGTTGCTGGAAGTGAACGGTGACGAAGTGATCAATCGTAGCAAAACAATGAGTCACCGAGTCAAATGTTTTCATCGCCTGGTTCCATTCTCTCAGTCCAGCCAGCTGTTCGAGCTGCAAACAGAGGAGAGACATCTCTTTGGCTCCCAGCGAGGCGCTGGCGCCTTTTAACTCGTGGGCGATGCGCTGTACCAGTTCTTGCTTTTGCTCGGCTATGCCGGAATCGAGTTCCTCGATTTGCTTGCGCCCAGCCTCCAGAAAGAGGTGCAGGACGCCTGCCAGTTGCTTGGTGCCGTAAAACATCTCCAGCTCGCGCAGGTTCAACGGATCGCGCTCATAGAATGCCGGAGTGGCATGCACCGCCATGTCTTCCAGCACAAGGGTGAACTCGCGATCCATCCAAAGGGTCAGTTTATTCTTCAGGCTCTCGCGATCGATCGGCTTGCTGATGTAGTCGTCCATCCCCGCCGCAATGCATCTCTCGCGGTCTCCAACCATGGCGGATGCCGTGACGGCGATAATGGGGATGTGCCGCCCCAGGTGGGCTTCACGCTCCCGAATCATCTTGGTGGCTGCAAAGCCGTCCATTTCAGGCATGTGGCAGTCCATCAACACAATCGGGTAGTCGTGCATGAACACTGCTTCTACCGCTTGCAGCCCGTTTTCCACCACGTGCGCTCTCAGCCCCAGCTGTTCCAGCAAAAGGGTGACCAGCCTCTGGTTGACTACGTTGTCCTCGGCGACCAAAACGGTTTTATGAAGTTCATCTAGTTGTTTCTCGTCTGTTGATACAGGCGAGGCTTCGCCCTCGGGCAAAGCGCCGAGATCGCCAGCCGGGTTTACTTCCGGGTGTGTCATGCCAGGCTCTCCAGGGGCGTGAGTTGTCAAATTGAAAGCCTTTGATACTGACGGGTGACGGGCTTGGCAGTTCCGGACGACCGTCTTGTATGGGAAATTGTTCGCCTTTAATGCTGATCTGTCAAACGCCGGAAACATAGTGTCTTGGCGCGATGTTCTGAATTTGCCTGCTGTCATTATGCAATGCAAATACAAGCATCACCCGCTCCGGATGCTGAAACGGGTAGAATCGGTCAGTCGTCAATCGGACGCCCCATCGCTCGTACTCCAAGGATTAGCTCGGTGTCACGTTTCAGGAAGCTGCTCTGCCTCGCAGGATTGTTCGGACTGACCACGGTTCAGTTGCCTGTTTCTTCAGGCAGCCAGTCGGTGGGAAGCGATCTGGGGATAGTCGAAGAGCATCCCATCGAATTTACATCGCCAGCGATCAAAGAAGGCATGCAGGCGCAGATTGTTAAACGGCGCATCACTATTCAGCCGGGCATTCTCTGGGTCAACGATCGGCAGATAGTTTTGAAGAAAGAGCTGATCGTCGATGTGCCCAATTGCCCGCTTCTGGCGGTGAAAAACGAACCTTTGCCGCTGACCGCGGCAGGAAACAAGGGCATTTCATCGAAACACTTGCTGAAAGCATCGAGAGCTTGCGACACCGATCAAGCACCGATTCAAGGTGTGATTGCGCCGGGCTCCATTCGCGTCAAGCCGTCAACTGCCGACGCCAATTACTTCAAACAGAAAGTCGACTACGCCTTCGATCTCAGTTGGGGCTCGCTCTCTCGCATGGCGGAAGGCAGCACCATCAAGGACGGGCAGACGGTTTATTGCGACTACACTTATTTCACGCGCCGCATCGACACTTTGATCGTCGATGAAAACGGCAAGATGAAGCTTGTCACCGGCAAACCTAATCGCACCGCGCCTGAGCCTCCGGCCATCGATCATCACTGTTTACCGCTGGCCAACATTTACGCCGAACCTGGTGCCGAGCCTCTGAAAGTCAGTGATTTCATGCCGATTTCAGCAGTCGGACCGGCCATCGAATCGACTCAGCGACGCGAAGCCAATCGCCGCGCACTGCACCGGTCGCTCGCGAAGCTGAAGGCGGGGCATCCGATCAAGATTTGTTTCTGGGGCGATAGTATCACCGCTGGTGCGGACGCCAGCAGTTATGACTACTCCTTTGCCAACACCGTGGTGATGAAACTGAAGGAGAAGTTTCCTAACGCTCACATCGAAGCCGTGAACGCGGGCATTGGCGGCAGCAACACAAAGGGACGGTTGAAGGACTTTGAGACACAGGTCGCCGCGCACAAACCGGATTTGATCATCGTCGAATTCGTCAACGACGTGCACCAACCGCGCGAAGTTCTGGAGGTCAATTATCGCCTGGTGGCGAACAAGGCAGACAAAGCCGGAGCGGAGCTGCTGCTTGTTAATCCGCATTTGCCGGCACCGGTCTTGCTGGGCGTGGTCGACTGGGGGCTCGTTTCCAAGGCACCATTCTATTCGGTGTTGCGTAAGTTCGCTGCAGAGCACGATGTCGCTTTCGCGGATGTAACCAAGCGCTGGGAACGGCTACAAAAAGAAGGCTTGACGCCCGAGTTGCTGTTAGTCGACAGGCTCGTCCACCCGAACAACAAGGGACATGGGCTATACGCAGAAGAAATATTGAAGTGTTTCGATTAGATAAGGTCTAGTAAACTACCGGCATGGCAATCACGGATGACAATAAAGATAGGCTCAAGCTGCGGCTTTCCAAAGCAATCGGGCACCTCAACCATGTGCACAAAATGGTTGATGAAAAACGTTATTGCATCGATGTGCTGCACCAGCTGAAAGCGGTGCAATCAGCTCTCGATCGCACTGCCGAACTTATGCTCAAGCAACACCTCAATACTTGCGTGGTGGAAGCAGTTCAAAACAATGATTCTGATCGAGTCATGGAAGAGTTGTGGCAACTGCTGCGCAACACCAATTCTGCGACCGCTGAAGATGAAGAAGAACTGGCAACTTCGGCGACATCAAAATCTAAGTGCTGCGGTTAGGCATTCTTCAGAATATTATTGAGCAATTCGTTGCCGGCATAGACTCCGCCTTTGCCGTCGCCACCGGCACCACCGTTGGGTCCTGAGCCGGAGAGAATTTCGTAGCCGATGCCGATGTGCAGGTGCGCGCCGGTGCCTTTGGCGTTGCCGGTATCGCCGACCTTGCCGATCTGCTGACCTTGTTTGACATGATCGCCTGCCTGCAACGGGGATGGTTCGATCATGTGCGCATGATAAGCCACCAGACCATTGTCGAAGCGAATCGTGATGGTGTTGCCGCCCAGGCTGTTGGAACCGGAATTGACGACGACGCCGTCGCGCATGGCTAAAATCGGTGTCCCGGGATTGGCGAAGATATCTGCGGCGCCATGACCGGAGCCGTGATGCAGTGGAATCGACTTGCCCTGGAAGCCGGCTACCGGAAAAACATAACCCATTGCGGAAAGGGCCTCCGGGCTCTGCACGTCGGCAGTGATGGCATCGAAGATCTGGTCGAGATGTTGGAAGCGCGCCATTGCTCCGGGGCGATCGCTGTTGGCGGCGATCTTGGGAATCAGCTCGGCCTCATTGCTGAGCGGCTGACCGTTCTTCTGCAGTCCGGCGCCTTGCAATACCGATTCGGCCCCGCCGAAGCCTTTCTGATTGGCGATGTCGGCGACCAGTGCCAGACCAAGTTCTGTGCGCAGTCCGTAGTCATATCCCAGTTGTGCTGCCGAACGAACGAAGTCGCGAGCCAGGGCCTTTTGAACAGCCTGGAAGTCTTTGTCGCCCAGCGCTGTTTCCATGCGCTTCATGAGGTCGGGATCGCCCGCCATATCGGCATTGCGGACCCAGTTTTCGTTCAATAGCTTGTCTGCATATGGTCCGAAGATATCTTTGAACTTGCCGTCCAGTTTCGAAACATCGACGCCGTCCTTTTTCAAAGACGCCTGTGCATCTTGCGACAGTCCCTGTCCATCGAAGGCTTTCATCAATGTGGGCAGTTCGCCGCCCTTCTGGTTCCACTGACGGATGCCGACTGAAATGCCGTAGCCGTTGTCATTGGGATTGATAGACGTGAAGGTGCCTTCGTTGCCGGCGACGGCCGTTACGACGCGGTCGACGAAGCTCTCTGTGAGTCCGATTTTGCCGCCGCTATCGGTGTTGGTGACGGGTGATGTATCGCCGCGGAATCCGCCGCCGCCGTCTCTGACTGAGCCGCGACCGCCGCCGCTGCCGCCGGCACCACCGCCGCCGATGCCACCACCACCACCACCACCACCGCCGCCACCGATGACGTTGCCACCACCGACGCCACCGCCGCCGATCGGTTTCGGGATATAACGGGGAGGCGGAACGGGTTGACCTTCGATCTTGACCCACTCATCAGGCATGGTGACGCCGGGGTTGTTGAGCTGGAAGTACTTCATCAAGTCGCGCACGGCAGCCTTTTGCGCCAGTGCCATTTCGCCTTCCGAATTGTCCACTTCGTAGACGATCCAGGTCTTTTCATCGGCGCCGGCATTAGGATTGTTCGGATTGAGCTTGATGTTGCCGTCCTTATCAATGATCAGGTCGGCGTCTTTTTTATTTTCGTCCGTGAGTTTGTCGAACTTGAGTTCGGTGGTTCTGTCCAGAACATCCTTAATGACGAGGAGTTCCCAGTTGGACGGCACCTTGTCGGGCGATTTGGCCATCAAGTAGTCGTAGATCGACCGCAGCGCTGCCCTGGTCGCATTCAGGTCGGCGCTGCCACTGGCGTCCAGTGATTTGGCGAACTCGATGATCACTGCTGCATCGGAAGCCAGCGGTTTGTTGGGGTTGAGAGTTACATTGCCCTGTTCATCGACGAGGATGTCGGCTTCGGGATCGCCAGGTTTAGCCGCACCTTTTGTGCGAGTGGAAATCGACTTTGCATCATCAAGACGCTTCGCGACATCAGGGTTTTTTGCGATGGCGTTGTTTTCCAGCCGCTTGGCGGGGTCGACCGCGGTCTCATTGTTGTCTGGCGCACCGTCATAAGCATATGGATCGCCATCGGTGACTTTTCCGTTGCCGGATGTGCCGTCCGTCGGCGTGCCGGTGTATCCGTACGGATCGCCGCCGGCGATGACGATACTGCCGCCATTTTCATCGGTGCCGCTGGTGCGGGACACGACATCATTGCTGCCAGGGTTGGCAGCGGCGACATACGGGCTGTCGAAATTCAATTGTTTGGGTTGACCAGTGTATCTGCGGTTGCCCAGGCCTTTTTGTTCGAGATACGGAGTTACGAGGTTGCCCTCGTCGCCTGTACCTTGGCCGGACGCGCTGATTCCACCGTCACCGACTGCTGCGGGAGCAGTGACGTCACTGTGACTCATGCGGGAGTGAACCTACCGGGGCTAGCGGAAGTTTGCGGGTTAGCAGCGTAAATATGGCGTATAAGACCGGATTGGACAATGGTGGAAATACGAACCTGATCGCAGTGACATGGCACTGCCGGCGGTTTTCGGCGGGTCGTCAGTGACGATTGTGCCGCTTGTGCACCGCTCGCAAAATACGAGCCGTCGGATGAAATATGTCGAAGGCGGCGTTCAGGATGCCGGAGATGTCATCACCGACGGTGAGCAGCAGCACGAACGCGATGATCGAAAGAACGAAGAGGAGTTGCAAGAAAAACATGCCGAGCTCCGAATTTGAAAAAAGAGAATAGTGCGAGACTGACTATGGGCAAAACCAGCACGCAGGCCAGCCGCTGGTGATGAAACGGCAGAAACGTTTTGGTGCCGATGAACAACTCTTCCAGGAACAGTAATGCGGGCAAGAATGCCATCACTATCAGAGCCATTCGCGGATGGCGCCGCAAAACCGGCAAGGTGATCAACAGTGACACCATAGACAGTGTCGTGGCCAGATGCAATTGTCGTTCGGTCTGGGTGAGCACCTGGTTGAATCCAGGCAAGAGGGTCGTAAGAATCTGTACGCCGATGCAGACTAAAGCTGCCCCGCGCAGTGGGGTTATTCGCTTGCAAAACATTTTGGTTTAGGGGGTGGTCATCTGTCGGATAGATAGGCCGATTTGAGACAGCGGTAAGCGATACATCCGTAAACCACCGTCACACCCAGCAAGGCAATTTCCGGATTCAGCAAAATACTCTTGAAGGCTGGTTTGCAAATGAAGTCGATCCAGAAAATTCCGAGACCTGTGCCTGGCATATCTCCTCCTGCCGATGTCGATCTGGATCTGCGTGCACGAATAACCGCCGTCCAGCAATCGCTGGTGCGGAGCGGGTTTATGGTGTGCGCAAATCTTTTCCTCGGTATAGATAATCGCCGAGACTGATTAAGGCTGGGTTAAGGAGATCACTTGATCAGCTGCGCTTTTCTATTTGCGCGATGATCTCTTCTTCTCGCTTTATCTCGTCTTTTTGCGCCAGTTTTTTGTAGGCATTGAGAAGCCCGCGATGAGCATCCAGTGAGGCTGGATAGAGTTCTGCCGCGCGCTTGTAGTTGACTGCCGCCTCGGCGTTTTGCCCGGAAGTCATGTAGACATCACCAATCACTACGTAAGCCGGCACGTGATAAGGATTAACTTCTATCGACCGCTTGGCAGCATTGCCGGATTTCTCCAGCTCGTTGCGTTTCAAGTAAACCCGGCTCTGTGCTTCCAGAGCGACGAATGATTTGGGATTCAATTCGACGGCTTTGTTGGCGTTCGTCAATGCGTCGTCGTTCTTGCCGCCCGCCAAAAGGTCGAGTGCGTATTCGGCATAAGCGTCGGATTGCCGTTCGGCATCATCTTTGATCTCAGTGGCGCGTTTGGCGAATTCTTGTGCCTTGGCGGCGTCGCCTTTCAACCGTTGCATGTGGGCTTGCGAGATCAGCCACGGCATTTCGTTTTTGGTCGCTTCCGGAGCATCGTTGAGCGCTGTCGCGGCGGTGTCTACTTTGCCCAGCTTGAGGAGCGTATCAGCGTACGCAACCCGCATCTTGTTTTTGTCATCGGCGCTCTGCGCGTCAAAAAAGTCAGTCAGACCTTTGGTAGAGTCGGCGGTGCGATCGCGCATCGCTTTGGCCTGCAACATGACGAATTTATCTTCGCGTTGCTTGGCTGCATCGCGTTCGCTGGCTGCTACCACATCCAGGTTGAGCAGCGCTTCTGCGTATCTGCCCTCGGTGAGCAGGAGTGTGCCCAGCGCACGCATGACATCAAGTCGATTCGATTGGCTGCCCGTCAACTGCTGCAGTGCCAGGGCGGTGACCAGTGCTGTTTCTGCCTGTACATAATCTTCTGTCTGCGCGTAGGTGTATCCCAGTGCCACCAGATCTTCGACAGAGCTGGGATTTATGTTTAACGCACGAGTGAACGCCTTGCTGGCTGCCGGGTAGTCCTTCTTCTCTATAAAGATGGCGCCCAGTTCGCGGTGAGCGCGCGGGTCGGTGGAGTCGAGGTTGGCTGCTTCTTTCAGTTCGGCGATTGCCTCGTCTGTCTTGCCGAGGCGGCGCAGAGATTGAGCCAGTCCGACATGCAATCCGGCTTGCTTGGGCTGCACGCTGATGGCGCGGCGATATTCTTCGATCAGGTCTGCGTCCCGCTTGTTCTTCACCAGAAGGACGATCAACTTTTGATGGGCGACGCCGTTCGACGGAGCCAGCTTCAGTGCTTCCTTAAGACTGGCGATGGCGCTTTCGGGGTCGCCATTGTCCGCTTGCAGCGATGCCAGCTCTACCAGTTCGAACGGTTTGTCTTTGCTGAGCTCGACCGCTTTTTTCTCTTCGGCGATCGCATCATTGAGTTTCTTCTGATACTTGAAGATCGATGCTCGCGTCCGATGATAGCGGGGATTGTCCGGGCTGATATCACTGGCTTTCTGTAATTGATCCAGAGCTTCGCGCAGCCGCCACTGCTGCAGGTAGATCTGAGCGAGGCGGTACTGATTGTTGGCATCGCCGGGACCAGACTTGATGGCGGAGTTGGCGATGTCGATGGCACCGTCGAAATCGTTGCGCAGCAGTCTCAAATCGACCAGCAAATCCTGCACTTCCCGGAAGTTGGGCTCGATTTCCAGGGCTTTGATGTATTGCACTTCCGCTTTGTCGGGTTGCTTGAGATTTTTGTCCTGAATGAAACCGATGACCCGATAGCCCCAGGCGAAATCAGGATCTGCCTTTAAAATGCGCTCGGTGCGGGCAATCGCCTCAGGAAAGTTGGATGTTTTGGCTGCCACCGCTGCCAGTGCCAGGTTGGTAATCGGATCGGCCGAGTCCTGAGGGAGAGTTGCCGCCAGTTTTTTGGCATCGTCCCATTTTTGCTGACAGGTCAAGTTGAGGACTTCGACGATATTCTTGGCGTTGGCGGTCGCTTCTGTCTGACCGCCGCTTTTGCCGGCCAGGGTCTTCAGCTGATCGCATTTGCCCAGGAAAAGGTAGGTAAAGGCCAACCATCCTTCGTTGGTACCGACGGTGGTATCAGAAGCGGTAATCTCCTCCAGATGCGCCATGGCGTCAGGCAGGTTGCCAACGCGCATGGTGTCGTAAGTGACCTGGTCGATATTGAGCGCGGCACCGGTGTGTTTGATCGCCGGCTTGTTTTTGGCGCCCTTGCTTTTCTTTTCTTTGTGTTCCTTGTGTTTTTTCTCGCCCTTGGTCCGACTCTTGTCTTTCTTGTCGGCCGCCAACGCCATGCCTTGCGGCACCGCCTGTGGAGCCATGACGATGCCGGCATTGCTGAGAGCAACCAGAGCCACTGAAAGCGCCAGCGTCACGCGTCTTTGTTTCATGATCAAGGTTCACCTTGCTAAGGGCACGCACATCTCAGACATTTTGCCATAAATAGATGTGTTACGCGTGCTTGGCAAGTGCCGCCAATCTGCTCGGGCGGGCAGAGCGGCTATTCGTTGAAGACGCTGAGCTGCATGACCTGGTCGAGGGCGATGTTGCGTTTTGGCCCCTCGAGGATACTTTTTGCGGCGCTGCGTTTTTCCATCTGTGCCATCAGTGAATTGGCACGATCGATAATCTGCCTGGGCAGCCCCGCCATGCTGGCGACGTGAATGCCGAAGCTATGACTGGCGCCGCCTTCTATCAGGCGGTGCATGAATTCGATATGCCCCTCGGTTTCTTGCACAGACACCTGGAAGTTCTTGATTTGCGCATGAAAATTGGCCAGTCCATTCAGTTCGTGGTAGTGAGTGGCAAATATTGTGCGGGCGCCGACTGTGGTGGCAAGAAACTCCGCTACCGACCAGGCGATGGCGACGCCGTCGTAAGTACTGGTACCCCGACCGACTTCATCCAGCAAGATTAGCGAGCGGTTGGTGGAAGAAAGGCAGCATTGCGTGGTTTCGCTCATCTCGACCAGAAACGTCGATTGTCCCTGCGTCAGATCATCGACGGCACCAATCCTGGTGAAAATCCGATCGACGATGCCGATGTGGCAGGCGGCGGCGGGCACGAAAGAGCCCATTTGAGCCATGATGGCGATGTGAGCCACTTGTCTGAGCAGGCTCGACTTACCGGCCATGTTGGGTCCGGTAAGAATGATCATTTGTTGATCGCATGTGGCGGCTGGCGTGGTGGGCGGCGTCGACCATCCGGTCAGGCGTGTGTCGTTCGCCACATATCTGCCCATGGGCAGGATTCTCTCCAACACGGGATGTCGTCCGTCTTTGATTTCCATTGCCAGCGAATCGTCAACCAGCGGCCGCACATACTTGTGCTCGGCGGCAGCGTTGGCCAGCGAAAGCAAGGCGTCGAGCGCGGCCAGTTGACCGGCCACATCTCGCAGAGCGTTGCCGTAAACAGAGAGTTGGTTGCGCAGTTCGATGAATAGTTTGTATTCCAGGTCGGACTGATTTTTCTCAGCGTTCAGGATTTTTGCTTCGTACTCTTTCAATTCCGGCGTGATGTAGCGCTCGGCATTCGTGAGCGTCTGCTTCCGGATGTAGTCTTCAGGAACGGCTCCCTTGTTGGCGTGGGTGATCTCAATGTAATAGCCGAAGGTGGAGTTGACGCTCACCTTCAAAGACTTGACGCCGGTGCGGTTTTGTTCGCGCCGCTGGAAGTCGTCCATCCATTGTTTGCCGCCACCGAGCAGGTCGCGCACTTCATCGAGTTCAGGCGAGTAGCCGCTCTGGAAGATATTGCCCTCGGTCAATTCGCGAGAGCAGTCTTCCTTGATGGCATTCAAGACCTTGTCGCACAGTTCGTCGAGAGCGGCCGGGGGAGCGGCCAGCTTGCGCAGGATGGGACTTTCGCACTCGAAGAGTTGACTTGCCACTGCCGGCAGTGCTTGCAGCGATTGCCCGACCGCCAACAGATCTCGCGGATTGACCGTCGCTGAAGCCAGACGCACGCCCAGTCTTTCCAGATCGGCAAATGAGGAAAGCGCCTGGTCGAGCTGGCGGCGCACCGTCGCCGCGGATAACAACTCTTCTATGGCGTCCTGGCGTTCGACAATAGCACTGATGTTGAGCAGAGGTTTAAGCAGCCAGTTTCTCAGGAGACGGCTGCCCATGCCGGTTTTGGTTCTGTCGAGAGTCCAGAGCAGACTGCCTTCAAAACTGCGGTCGCGCACCGTTTCTGTAATTTCCAGATTCTTGCGGGCGGTCGGATCGAGCATCAGGTATTGCGACGCCGAGTAGGTGCAGATGCCGGTGAAACGTGGCATCTGAGCGACCTGTGTGCGCTGCAGGTATTCGACAATGGCACCGGCGGCACCGATTGCCAGCGGCATGCTGTCGCAACCAAAGCCTTCCAGCGTGGTAACGTTGAACAGCTCCATGACGCGGCGCCGGCAGGGCTCCAGTTGAAAAAACATGGACGGCCGCCCGGTGAGGCGTTGCTGTCCCGACAGACCGTCGGGTAGATCGAGAACTTCTTGTGGTATCGGTCCGCCACCGCGAATAGTGCGCTTGGCGACCAGCAATTCGCGCGGGGCGATGCGGGCAACTTCCAAAATCAGCTCTTGTTCGGTCAGTTGCGTGACGCAAAACTCTCCGCAGGAAGCGTCGGCAAAAGCCAGTCCCCAGAGCTGTACTCGGGTGGAAGCCGCGTCGCCTGATCGATAGATGGCGGCTAAATAATTGTTTTCGCGCTGCGGCAGCAGGTTCGATTCCAGCACCGTCCCTGGTGTCAGCACTCGGGTCACCTGTCTTTCGACAGGTCCTTTGCCGGCCCCGACCACGCCCACTTGTTCGCAGATGGCGACCGAATAGCCTTTGTTGATCAGTTTTGCCAGGTAGAGGTCGAGAGATTTCACCGGGACGCCCGCCATCGGTACTCGTCCACTGGCGTAGGTGGGCTCAGGGCGTCCGGTCAGCGTAATGTCGAGCTCGCGAGCGCCGACCTGAGCGTCTTCATCGAAGAGCTCATAAAAGTCGCCGAGGCGGAAGAAAACCAGGCAATCGGGATATTGTGACTTGATATCCCAATATTGCCGCATCATGGGAGACATCTGAGCAGCGGCGGCGCCGGTGGCTATCTCAGAGTGAATTGGCTCAATCGTGTTGCTCAATGTGTAATTCTCGCTGCAACATGCATACGCAGTCGGATATGCGACAGGCTGTATGCGTATATGGGCGCGCCCAGGCTGCTTTTGCTGAGCTTTGCAAGAGTCAATGATAAACCGGCGCAAGCCGCGAAAACTATGAGCTTCTGGTAATATGGGGACTTTGGGGATATATCGCTTCGTTAGAGATTGAGTTCAATATCATGCACCTGAAGAAATACGATCTTTCGCACGCTGCCCGCATCGGGCTGACCTCCGTGCTTGTGGCCGCCGCCGCCGGACTGTTCACTATGTATTCACCGTTTGCGGTTTCGGCTCCGGACGAGCCGTTGGCTGCCGAACCGGCTAATGCTGCGGCGCCGAAAGCCAAAGCGGATAAGAAAGGTGCAGAGAAAACGCCTGAGAAGGCGCCCGACAAGGACAAAAAAGGCACCGACAAAGATAAGAAGGCTGCTGCTGGCGCCGACAAGAAGGACAACACGCCGCCCAAGCCGGAAGTGCCGATTGAAAACGTTGTTGCCGTTCAACCATCCGATCTCGTCTCCAAACCCCACGACTTTCTCGGCAAAAACGTCAAATTTACGGGCAATTTTGCGTCATTCACCAACCTGGCGCTGGACTACAAGCCGGCCATGAAGGCTTCGAAAAACTACCTCTCGATGTTGATCCGCAGCAACACCGGTCAGGTGCCTCTCTCTGAGCTGAAGTTGGCGATGTTGATTCCCAAAGAAAAGGACCCGGATACTCAACTGCTCGCCAATCTCAAGGAAGGCGACAAGGTTGAGATTATCGGTAAGGTCTTCAGCGCAGCTCTTGACGATCCATGGGTCGAAATTTTGCGCCTGAAAAAGCTCGGCGGCTCACCCGATAAAAAGGAAGTTGCCGCTGGTGACACGAAATCGGGAGATGCCAAGTCCGACGGAAAGGCTGATAAGGGCGGCCCCGGTGCCGATAGCGTCGACAAGAACGATAAGGGCGACAAGAAAGACGGCGCCGAGTAGCGGGTATAAGTTACATCGATGACGCATTGCGTTCCCACAGTGCATAATGTGAGCAACGCAAACTCAGGTTGTTAAGGAGAAATCAATGGCAGTTGCGGAATCGGAAATCCAGACGCTTCTTGCATCACTCAACGGCAAACACGGAATTCTCGGTTGTTTGCTCGTCAACGGTGATGGCGGCGTTGTCTCATCTTCACTGCCGGCTGATATCGACATTCAAACGCTCGGAGCGTTGAGTGCCACGCTGTTCTCGAACAATGATGTATCGCTGCAGCGCATGAATCGCGGCAGTCTGTCACAAATGACTCTTCTTACTGATCAGGGCATCCTGCATTTCTACGAAGTCTCGGGTCATTACCTGGTGGTGCTAACGGCCAAGGGACAACGCATCAACCTGGAAGGTTTGATTCGTTCAGTTGAAGAACAGAGCGGCAGCTTGCAGAAGATGCTGGCCTGACCAGCGGTCAGTCAGTCTTTGATTGACGCTTGAGCGCCAGTTCTCTGGTGCGCGGTTCTTTGCTGCAGGAAGCAAATGTTATGCGGATGAACGTGCCGCAGTTGTTGGAGCCGGTGCGCATTTCGATGGTGGCGCTGTGCGTGGACGCAATTTCGCGGACGATGGCCAGACCCAACCCGCTGCCCGGAGCATCATTGCCTAGAATTCTGTAGAAACGTTCGAAGACCTTTTCGCGCTCATCGGACGGTATGCCGGGACCATTGTCTTCCACCGTCAGCTCGACGTTGCTGCCATTGCCGACACGCACCACGACTGTGCCGCCGCTGTGCGTGTAGAGTACCGCGTTTTCGATCAGGTTCATTGCCAGGTCGCGCAACGACTCTCTGTCGCCCATGATCAGTGCCGGTGCAGAGGACGCTTCAAAACTGAGGTCGATTTCTTTGTGCAATGCCGTCTCAACTAGATCGGCGGTGGCATCGGAGGCGATGAAGTTGAGATCGAGCTTGACAAAGTTGCCCATGTTCTCGGCGGACGGTTCTGCTTTGGCCAGCGAGAGCAGCCGATTGACCAGATGCACCATGCGATCGACACCGCGGTCTATCTGTTCGATCAAGTCTTTTACCTTTGGTTCTCCGGAGAGTCTTTGAGCCAATCCGCTGAAAGTACGCAAACCGGCCAGCGGCGTGCGCAGTTGATGTGCCGCGTTCGCGGTGAATCTTCGCTGGGCTTCAATCTCCCCTCTCAGTCTGTCGAGCAGATCATTGATTGATTGCACCAGGGGCTTTACTTCGACCGGCACTGTATCGAACACCACCGGCGAGAGGTCCTGTGGATTGCGCTCTTGCACTGCCTGTTGAATTTTGCGCAGCGGCGTCAGTCCTCTGCTGATACCGAACCACACTGCCAGAGAACCAAGCAGGATCAAAATGATCTGTGGTGCAACGATGCTGGTGAACAGCAGCTGAGTCAAACCATTGCGTCCCTTGAGAGTCTCGGCAACCTGTACCAGTACGGCCTCATCCTCGGCATTGTGCGGATTGGTGCAGCGCAAGCGAGCGATGCGGATGTCGACGCCGTTCAAAATCGCGTTACGAAAGCCTGGTTGGTTTGAATAGGGGTTGAGGATTGGACCGGGAATCAGTGCGTCGCCGGAGATTCTCACCTGGTCCTGGCGGAGCACTTGATAGTAGACCTTATCTTCGTCGCTGTATCGCAAGATCGCCTGCGCGGCGGGAGGCATGTCGACGGTTACGGTGCCGTTTTTCCAGCGCAACCGTGCCACCACCGAGTCGGCGGTGTTTAAAAGCGCGCGATCGTAAGTGTAATTTGCCACTGTGTAAGCCAGTCCGAATCCAAACAACGTACCGAGCATGAGCAGGCTGCACAGTGGGATCAGCAACCAGGTGAGCAACTGTTTGCGTATAGACAATTCAGCCATTTGCTTTCAATGTATATCCCATGCCGCGGTGTGTCTCGATCAAAAGCCCTGCGTTTTCCAGTTTCTTGCGCAACCTGTGAATGATGATGTCGATGGCGTTGTAGCTGAGATCGCCTTCCCAGTCTGAGATGTGTTCGCAAATCTGCCCCTTGCTGACCAGTCGTCCTTTGCGTTGCAGGAGAATTTCCAGCACTGACAACTCGCGTGCCGACAGGTTTAGGGGCGCATCGTCGATGGTGGCGTTGCGATCGACGGTATCGAAGCTGAGCTGGCCGCAGGTGATCTTGGTGCGATTCGACCAGCGTTCGTTGCGCAGCAGTGCGCGGATGCGGGCCTCCAGTTCCGGCAGGTAGAACGGCTTCACAAGGTAATCGTTAGCTCCCAGGTCCAGACCTCGCACACGTTCATCTAAGCCGTCTCGAGCAGTGACGATTAAAACAGGTGATGTATTGCCTCGTGACCGCAAACGCTGCAAGACATCCATGCCATCCATTTTGGGCAAGCCCAGGTCCAGAATTATTACGTCATAGGATGTAATGCCGGCCGCCATGTCGGCTTCCGGACCGGTGCGCACATGATCCACGAAATATCCCGAGTCTTTGAGCGCCATGCTGACGCCCGCAGCAAGAAACTCATCATCTTCGGCGAGCAGAATTCTCATCGGCACCTCCTTTCCCTATGGTAATACGAAACCCAGTACAGGTGAGGATTTGAAAGGTAAACGAAAGGCAATGGCCCGGTGAAAGAAACACGAAAGAGGGGCTTACTAGAATGACTTTGGGCGGTTCGCCAACCATCTGAATCATTACCCGACTTAATTGGAGCCACACACGGCGAACCGCCCAAAGTTATTTAGTCGGCAGCGATACCGTAAGTGGTGCGGTTCGAGATGCACATTGGAGGCCGAGAGGGTGGAGGATCAGAAGATAGCCGAAGTCTCTAGCCGAGTGACGAGCTTTCTGTCCGGACACGTGCGTGCCGTCTGGGAGTTGGAACTGCTTTTCTTTTTCAAGAGAAGTGAGCGGCCATTGCAGGTGCAGGAGATCAGCCGGGCCCTCTGCATGGAGGCGGGTGTACTGCAGCCTACGATTGCCAGATGGGTCGAGGAAGGCATCTTGCAGAGCAGCGAGGATCGCAAGCAGAGCTTTATCTATAGTCCGAGAGCACAGTCTGTCGCGGATGCGATTGAGGAAACGCGACAAGTCTATTTGCAAAGACGCGTGACGTTGATCAATTTGATTTACTCCACTCTCCCATAGGCAGGCAGCCTGCAAAAGCTTTCTAGATCGAATCGAAAGGATTACGAAAGTCGAGCGTAATACGATGACTGTGGTGGCAGCCCACGAGCAGAGACCTTCATCGGGCTGCCACGCAAGTTCCCAGGTCGTGAGGACGGCGCGGATGGATATAGTTTCTTACAGAGGACCGCAAAGTCCTGGCGGTGTTTCCAGTTTCTTGCAAAATCTTTTCTACGATCCCCGCCTAGATATCGATGGTTGGTGGTTTCTCGCATCAAATCGATTTCGGCACGTGTCGCGCTGTTCGCAGTCGTCCTTCTCATTGTCGGCGTGTCAGGCTGAATTGATAGAGCGATACTGTCACTACAGCAATGCATTTTTGTGGCCGCTTTTCCACGGTTTCGAACATCTGGTCGAATACGATGTGTGCTCTCGCCAGTCTTATCGGAAAGTTTGCCGGTTGATGTCAGAGGCCGTATTGCAGTCGCAACTGAACCAATCGGTATTCGTCAATGATTACCAACTGGCGTTGTTGCCCAGGCTGTTGGCCGGTGGCGGGCTGCGGCAATCCAGTTTTTTCTGGCACATTCCATGGCCACAAGAGATACCGGCGGCCTTTGTGGAGCCGGTCAGCGAGCTGGCGCTGGGCATGTCCTGTGCGTCGCGCATCGGGTTTCAAACGGACGAGTATGCGCAGAACTTTTTGAGTTTCTTCGCGCGCCAGTTTCCATCTTTGACTGCGAACGTCGAGTCTTCGATTGCCATCGCGCCGGTAGCGGTCGATCATGAATTGTGGGCAACGCTGTCGCAGGATGAAGTGCGACGCGAGCGCGTGCTCAAAAAGCTAGAGATCAAAGAAACAGACAAAGTGATCTTGAGTGTTGAACGGGCGGATTATACAAAAGGTGTCCTGGAGAGGCTGGAAGCAATCGCTGTTTTCCTGCAGAGTCAGGACCGCTCCAATGTGAGCGGATTGCGCTTTGTTCAGGTGGTGCCGCGCACTCGAGCTGGCCTGCCTGCTTATGATCTCTACTGGCAGATGTGCCACCAGCGAGTGCGCGAGATCAACGATGCATACCGCCTGCCGGGATGGGAGCCGATTGTCTTTGTAGAGGAGCACCAGGCGGCTGCCGATCTGGCCTGTCTCTATGCTCGAGCCGATATCATGCTGATTACTGCTATTGCCGATGGGTTGAATCTGACGGCCAAAGAGTATGTCGCCTGTCATCAGGAGCGCTCCGGAGCCCTGATACTGTCGCGAGGCTGTGGGGTGGCCAGCGAACTGCAGGAGCCGGCCTTTATGATAGATCCTCTGTCACCGCATGTGGTGGCGGAGTCTATTGCTGCAACTCTTAAGTGTTCGGAAGACGATTTGCGTCGGCGTATGACGCGCGCTCGCGCCATCGTTGCTGCCAATGTGGCACGCCGATGGCTCTCCCGTGTACGTCCGCCTTCCGCAAGCGGGCGGTCGCTGGCCGAAATCTCGTGAACGAACGGGGCCGCATAGTAAGTCGGGCGAAGCGCCAAATCGGGACGAGAGAGCGCGACCGATTGCGAAAAAACCGCCACTGCGCGGCAATCGCCGGTGAAATTGTCAATGAGGCTAAAACCGCTGGTGTCCGGGTATATGGCTGAGGTTCGATCAGTCCCCGCTACAAAGAGGAATGCCAATGTCATTCGAGCAACACGCACAGAACGCCCAGGTGGCGATGCAACAAGGCAATCAGAGTGCGGCAGAACAGCAACTTAAGCAAGGCATTCAGATGGCCGAGCAGCAACTGGGCGCCAACTGCAACAAAGACGATCGCGTTGCTGCCATCTACAACAATCTGGGCAGATGTCTGCAGAATCAGGGCCGCTACGCTGATGCGGAAGAAGCATACAAGAAAGCGCTGGAAGTACGGCAGGCCGCCCTGGGTCCCCTGCACGCCACCGAAGGAATCATTCTCGAGAACTATGCACGTTGTCTGCGCGCAGCCAATAAGCCGCAAGAGGCTGCAAAAATAGATCAACGCCTCTTAGGGCTCATGAACCGGAAGTAGCGCTCAGCAAACCTCAAACGAAACCTCAAACGAAGCGCATTGCCGGTGAATGTCGAGCCGGCGATGCGTTTTAGCGCGCCGGAACGTGCAAAAACCCTAATTCTGCTTGACATCCAGAGCTTTATGCTTTTCACTTTAAGTGAGAGGTGGGATAAAGCCTTGCCCTGTCCCAAATCTCCTCTCTTGCCCGCAAGATAACAAGCTCAGGTCTGGGCACAAACTTACTAGAGATATGGATTTGTGAGGCCCTCGGATGCGCCCCTTTCTCGCCAGGACTCTGGCCTTCTTAGCCTGTTTCGGTCTGCTCCTACCGCCGGCGATGGCCGCGCGCTTCGTGGACATGTCGGGTAACTGGACGGAAAAGTACGTCAACAACCTGTCCGACGAGGGTGTGATCGCGGCTGAGGACGACGGCAAGTTCAAGCCGGACAAGCCGGTGACGCGCGCTGTCCTGGCGGCATGGCTGGTCAAAGTTTTGAAACTCGATAATCAAGCTGTCGGTGACACGCCGAGCTTTCCGGACGTCAGACCGACTGACTGGTTTTACAAGCCGGTTGAAATCATCAGGCAGAACAACATCATTGCCGGCTACGCTGATGGCTTTCGTCCTCACCAGTTCATTCAGCGCGCTGAAGTGATCACCATTTTGTCTCGCACACTCAGCACTCCCACTCCGGGCGCAGCTCAGATTCAGGAGGCTCTCGCCAAGTACAAAGACGCAGCGAAGGTGCCGGACTGGGCGAAAGTCGGTGTTGCTAAAGCGACGTTGTCCGACATTGTGCTCACTCAAAATCCAGATGTGCTCGATCCTTCCGGACTGGCATCGCGAGCCGACACTGTGGCTTTGCTGTACGGGCTCGAGCAATACATAACTCGCCAGACCATTGCGCAATCAGAATCTGCGGCTCCGCCGTCCCAGGCAGCGTCATCCGGCGATTGGCAGGGCGGCGCTCCGGCGCAAAATCCCACCAGTTATGCGTCGACACCCCCAGCGGGACAGTATCCGCCGCCCGCCCAGGGTGCATATCCGCCGCCGACACAGGGAGCGTATCCGCCGCCCGCACAGGGAGCCTATCCGCCGCCGACACAGGGAGCCTATCCGCCGCCGCCGCAATACGGCGGTGCATATCCACCGCAAGGACAGTATCCGCCCCCCGACTATACAGGCAGGGTCACCGAGCAAGGGCAGAATGGCTACCCGCCTCCTGCTTACAGCGGACAGACCGGCGCGTATCCGCCACCCGGATACGGTCAGCCTCCACCGGGGTACGGTCAGCCGCCGCCCAATTACCTGCAGGGGGGCGTGGCAGTGGTTGCGGCTGGAACCCATTTTCGCGCTTCGCTGAAAAACTCGCTCGATTCCGGTTCGACGCAACCTGGTGAGGAAGTGACTGCAACGCTCAGCGAGCCGCTGACTTCGAATGGATCGGAGGTCGTTCCGGCGGGCAGTCGCCTGGTCGGCAACGTCACCAATGTAGTTTCTGCCAAGCGGTTCAAAGCCGGCGCCAACGGCAAAGTCGACATCAGATTTACCGCCATCGAGACGCCTGATGGCAGGCGCTTCCCGCTATCGGCTAGCGTCGACACATCGCAGCAGCGTCTCACCGGCGGCAGCACGGCCGGTCGTGTCGGTAAGGGGTTGGCGACCATGGGCGTCGGTGCCGCCGGTGGTGCTGTACTGGGCACCGCTCTTGGTGCCATTGTCGGTGGCACTACTCATTCGTCAAGCATGGGTAAGTCGGTGGGCATGGGAGCTGTCTTTGGTACCGCCCTTGGTGCGGGAGTGGGCGGCGTTGGAGCCGTTGTCCGCAAAGGATCGGAGGTGAAGATTCCGGCCGGCACGCCTTTGCCCGTGCAGCTGGACGAGTCTTTGCAGGTCACCATCGGGCGCGCAGTCAATAATTACCCGCCGCCTCAACAAGGCTACGGCTACGGTGCACCACCATCGGTGCAGCAACCGCAGGGTTATTTCCCGCCCCAGTAGGGTGGAAGAAACAGTCAGTCGCCGCCGTAACGTCTCTGGCGGGCGGCGAATTCCAGGACAGCCTTGTCAAAATCTTCGGCTGTGAATTCCGGCCACATGACTGGGGTGACGTAGAGTTCAGTGTACGCCGACTGCCAGAGGAGGTAGTTGGAAAGACGCATTTCGCCACCAGTGCGAATCAGCAAATCGGGATCGGGCAGTTGTTTTGTATAAAGATGCGCGTCGATCAGTTCGGGAGTGATGTCTTGTGGAGCCAGGTTGCCCGCCGCTACCTGTTCAGCCATTTCGCGGACCGCCTGCGTAATCTCCCAGCGCGAGCCGTAGTTGAGGGCGATTTGCAGGTTGAGCCCCTGATTGTTGGCGGTGCGTTGCATGCCGCCCTTCAGTTTTTGCTGTAAGTCAGCCGGCATGCCGTCCAGGTCGCCGATAAACCGCAAGCGCACCTTGTTGGATGCCAGCTCTTCCAACTCGTCACGCAGCACCTCGGCAAACAGCTCGAATAAATAATCGACTTCTTCTTGACCGCGTTGCCAGTTTTCGCTGGAAAAAGCGTAGACAGTCATATATTCCAGCCCGCGTGCGCTGGCGTGTTTGACCAGCCGCTTCAAGCTTTTCACGCCTTCGCGATGACCAAACAGGCGAGGCAACTTTCGCTTGTCTGCCCAGCGGCGATTGCCGTCCATGATGATGGCCACGTGGCGCAGCGGCAACTTGGGCTGGGAGTCGTCGGTGTCCGCTTTGACCGATGTCGAAGTTTTTGAAGCTCTCACCATTTGCGGTGCCACTACTTGCGCACATCTCAACTATTGACTGCCGGCCATTGTAACTGTAGCCTCTCGGGCCGCGCTTTTCAAAAGCCTCATATGTGTGGAAGAATTCAAAAAACTATATGTCCGCAAACGTCCAAATGATAGGCTTCTAACAATCTCGATCCCGTTTCCTTACAAGGTTTTTGCCAAATGATGCTGCGTCCGACGTATGTCGTGGAGGGTGATGTTACCGACATCGATCTCGATCAGTTGCAGCGCGAAGGTGTGCGCGGGCTGATTTTCGATCTGGACAGTACTCTGGTGGCACCACACGCCGGAGTGCTGACCAACGAAGTGTCCGGCTGGCTCGATCGCGCGCGTTCGATGTTTAAGGTGGCGATAGTCAGCAACAACAAGAAGAGCGCTTACGTGCAGTCTGTGCAGGCTCTGTTGGACATGCCCTGTATAGGCTTTGCGGCAAAACCCAGCACTAAAGCTTTCTTTGAGGTGCTGACGCTGTTCGACATGGCACCGCATGAGGTGGCAGTGATCGGTGACCGTCCACTCACCGACGTCTGGGGCGGACAGCGTGCCGGCATGAAGACAATCCTTGTCTGGCCGCTGAAAAGCATGAACGAACCCTCGTGGATTCGCATGATTCGCCGCATGGAACGTGTGTTTATTCGCAATTTCTGACCGGCAGTTCATTCAGTCGGCCGATCAACCAGCGATTGAACTGATTGGGGTGCGTATCCATACAGTTGTGGGCCGCGAATTCGAAGACCTGGAGAGTTGAGCCGGGCAGCATTTTTTGCATGCCTTCCACGTGTGAGCAGAGGGCGATCGGGTCGAGCCTGCCGACGGCGAAATGCACCGGACAATGCGTGACCTGCGGCACGGCAGCGGCATAGTCCATGGTTTCAAACTGGCGCACAATCTCGTTGAGGGTGAAGTGATCGGTATCCAGGAGCACGCGTTCGCGCCATTTGAGACTCCTGTGAATAGGCGTGTTTTTCAGCGAATGATATGGCCAGCCGAGAAAAAATTTGAAAGCCGACCGCGTCACCTGCGGAACCTTTCCCGGCATCGAGACAGCGAAGACTGCGCTCACCAGATGGGGATGCCGCTCGGCAATCGCCATACTTATAATTGCTCCCAGCGAGTGTCCGACGAAAGGCACCGGGTAAGCTATGCTCACACCTGACAGGGTCTCCAGAACATCTTGCAGATGAGCGTCGAGATTGGCATCTGTGCCGGGCTCGGCAGTATCTCCGTGTCCGCGCAGGTCGGGGACGATGCAGCGAAATCCGGCGGATTGCAGGACCTCGATCTGGCGCGACCACATTTCAGCGCGAGCGCCTGTGCCATGCAATAAGACAATATCCCCCGCGGGCGCTTTTGGCGATGCGCTGGATTTTGCTTCATAGCATTTAAGCGCCAGCTTCATGGCTGGTCTACCTAAGCCGTTGCTTCGCCGAGATTTTGGCGGTTGATCGAAACTGGTTTCGCAGACTCGTCTCGCTGCGCGGATGACGGTTGGAACGCTTCGATGGCAATTTGAGAGTTCTGCAAAACGAGGCGAGCGATTTCGTAGACGGCTGCATCGTGATCCAGGTTGTGGACCGGGGGCAGCGCCCGATGCCGATCGGTGACGATTGAAGCTGAATTGACGATGTCCAGAATGTCCTCGGGACTTGTCAGTTTACGCGCCAATCCGCCGTCGAGCAGGATATCCACGGTACCGCGTTCCTGAGGCATCGGATTTGTTATGCAATCAAGGACCAGAGGCAGTCGGCTGGCAACTGCCTGAAATGTAGTCAATCCGCCGGCTTTGGTCACCATCAGGTCGGCGGCTTTCATCAGATCGGACATGCGATCGTGAAACGGCAGGACAGAAATGGAAAACGGCAGGTCGGCAGCCATGTCGACAGCGTCGTCGTAGAGCGCGTGGTTATGGCCGCACAAAAAGATCACCTGGATCGGACGGGCGATTGCCCGCAGAGACTTGAGGACCGCCAGCATGTTGCCCCCGCCGGCCCAGCCGGCATTCACACACACGGTTAGCGTGTCGGGGCAGAGCCCGAGGTGACTGAGAAACGTAGCCCGGTCTACTGACGGCTCTTTCAGGAAATCAGGATGCACAGGCATGCCGACCACGGCTACCTTCTCCGGTGCCATGCCCCAGTCGATCAATTTGTTGAAAACAATTTCGTTGGGCGCGATGATCAGATCTGATTCAGCGCAGGACCAGCCGCGCCAGAGATCGGCGTTTGGGTCGGTGATCACGGTGATCAGTTTTGTGTAATCTTTGATGCCGATTTCGCGCATGGCGCGCGCGATGTAATGGTTGGTCATCGGGTGCATCGACACCACCACCGATGGTGCCTGCTTGGTGAACCATTGAGTTAGATAGCTGCGCGAGATCCAATAACCCAGTTCGGATTCATTGGGTTTCAAGAAATGCAGGAGATCGTAGTAATACTTCATGGCCGGCTGATGATGCCGGAGCAGATAGTTGTACAGCTGTACGAAGTGCTTGTTGATCGAGTGGGTATGTTCGACGATGTTTTCGCTCGTCACCTGGACGATGCGATAGTTCGGGTCGCTGGCGGCCGCATCCTTAATTGCCGCAGTCAAGGCATCTACGGCGCTTCTGTGCCCGCCGCCCGTATCTGAAAATACTATGCAAACGTTTTCAAACATGGTTCAGTTGTACACTGTTCGAAATAAGTGACGCACACTCCTCTGTACCCGCCCCTGCCAATGAATAGACGCTTTGCAACTCTTTCCCTCTTATTGGTCACTGCCGCCACAAGCAGCTCCCTGTCAGCCTTAGCAGACAGCAAGGGCGATTGGACCGTCCTGTCGCCCCACAAAATCAAAGCGCCAGTGCAGGGGGTGGAGCTTTATCAGCTGGACAACGAGCCTCTGGCGGGACGCAAACCGCTGCTCCTGGTGCACGGGTTGTTGGGAGAGAACTGGCCGCTGTTCAGGTGGGGTGATGTCACTAGGCACCTGAATTCCAGCAAGGATTTCAATGGTGAGTACAAGATTTACCTGGCTCGCTACGACACTGTCGCTCCGCTTGCGGGAGTGATAGTGCCCTTTCGGCAGGCGGTCAAGAAACTCTATTCAGATTCAGGCAATCGGCCGATCTCGATAGTGGCCCTCAGCATGGGCGGCAATGTGGTCCAGGAATCGATGGCCGACTCTGATATCAATCGGTCGATCGAAAAGGTGTTGACCATGGGCACACCTTTTCATGGTTCACCGCTGTTCACTTATGACTGGATGCAGTATGGGTTCTTGCAAAATCATCGTGTGCCGTGGGTGAAAGCGGACCTCTTCATGTCCTATCGGCTCTATTTCTCGAAGCACCAGAACTTGCTTGCTGACCTGCGTTGGGACAATGTTGACAAGAATATTCCGGATGTCGGCAATTTCAGTGCGCATGTTCCATGGCCTGTGCGAGGAGACTTGACTCCGGCTGTTGATGGCAATCCGCACATTGTTGCAGTCAATTCAGAACTGAAGACCGACAAATCGAAGTTCATAACTTATGGTGGCTACCTGGTCGCTCCCTGGGCGAATGCCGACCGTCCGTCGCTGGCGTGGCAGGCATCGCGGCTGCCCGCTCAGTTTGTGGGCACCACAGTGCCGTTTCATTTCGGCAGAGAGCATCCCGTTTTGCGGGTGCTCAATCGTGAAATCAGCTGGGTGCCTCCAGGCGCAGACGGAGCGGCGGATCATAAAGGATTTAGCCGCAAGATCATGTACGGATTGAACGACGGCATCACGCCGGTTGCCAGCGCTCTGTTCTTGCCTTCCAAGACATTCAAAAACGATTTTTGCTTGAGCGAATCTGATGTAACAACGCTGTCCAACTTCGTCGACGTGCGCAAAGCCCGTGTATTTCGCAACATCGATCACCTCACTTATATCGACGGCTACCGACCGAGAAGGGCGTCGAAGCTCTTGCGCGACGAGCTGCATCCTCGCGATGGGGAAAGGGATATTTTCGGCTGGATACTTGCCGACGTCCTCAATCAGGATGTTACTTTGCCGGTTGCCGTGACTCCGGGCACCGCTGAGGAAGCTGCGGAGTCGACAATACCTGCATCAGCGTCAACGGGAGCCGCGGCGGATGGCGATCGCTAGTGTAGCCACCGTAGATGGTGCTATTTAATCGTCCAGTCTTTCTTAATTCCAGGCACTTTCGGCAGTCCTTTCTTGACGGCATTAGCGACCGGAAACTTTGCGCCCTCACAGCGGTGAGCCAGGAAGTAACCTAAGAGGTTCTGCGCTTCATCGTCGTCGATGTCCGAGACCGCCATCATTATTTCTGAGCAGTCAGCATCTTTGCCCTTTTTGTGAATAAGCTCGATGCCCTCGGGCGGCTTTCCGGTTTGCGACAGGCTGCAGACCAGGGCAACGGGAATTTTGTGACCGAGCTTGCCGAAATCCAGTTCGGTAAAGTCGATCGTCTGGAAGCGCTTGAGAGTCTCGATCGTCGGTTTGCCCGAGCAAGAATCAGAGGCCTTATAAGGCGAAGCCGGAATCAGTTCTTGGTCCTGCCCGAGACGGGCGTAGCCGCCATGCACCAACTTCGAAAGGGCCAGCATGCGATCTTTGTGCGACATGTAGAGGCGGATGGTGGTCTTTCCGTCGTTGGTCATACAGCGGCTTATGTAGTGTTTCACCAGACCATCATCAATGTCCGGACAGACCAGGCTGATTTCTTTGAATGTGTCGCGTCCCTTGATCAGTGGCGCGGCGCGAACGATCAAGCGGGAACCCATGCTGTGCGCGAACAGCCTCACCGACACGGAAGGCTTTCTGGATGCCAGTCCATTCAGTTCGCCAATCAAATCGTTGTAGTGTTCCTGGCTCCACTCAATACTGGCTTCATCGCTGCTGTAACCCTTAAAAGTGCCTTTGGAAGGCCAGGAATACAGCAGGACGGGGCGCTCGGAGTAATAGGCAAAGCGCGCTGCTTCACGCACGCCGGACTCGAATGTGCTCATGTACCCGGGCGCGAAGACAAAGAGTTCCTGGTCGCAGGTGTTGGACGCTTGTTTATGAATGTCATCGAAAAACTTTTCGGTCGCCTCAGCGTATGTGCAGCCCTCGATTAGAGAGACTGAATAGGCTCCTTCACCTCTTTTGTGCTCATCTTTCCAGCCCAGGTCCACCAATTTTTTGTCCAGCGGCTTTTCCTGGGTATTGGTGATGGTGCAATAGGCGACGCCCAGGTGAGGGTCATGGTTGCATGTTCCGCGGTACTGTCTGAGGTTGCCGAACTTGACCAGGTTGTCCTTGTCTTTGCAGGGCTGGCGGTTGCGGTCCGATATAAAGAAGACCGGAATGGTAATCAGGTGCTGTGTCTTTTCATCCGCGCACTCGGCTGACTCCGCAGCGGCTGCGGAATTGGCGGCTGGTTGTTTTGCGGGGGCGGCCGCCGGTTGTTCGGCTGCGGGCGGCTTGGGCTGGTCATCAGCTCGGGCCGTCGCGGTGAAAAAGGAGCCGAAATTGAATGCTGTTGCCGTTGCCAGCGCCAGGCCGACTACCAGTGCTTTTGCCATCTTGCTATTCCCGAGCCTCCAGCAGAGTCAGTTCCCTTACATGATACCTGGCTGGAGGAATTTTGCCCGTATCGCTGCGGCGATAGGCCGCCCGGCACCACCGGTGGTATCAAGCCGGACGACGGAGAATGTTGCGGCCGGTGAAACCTGACACAACCTGACATGTCCCTCGAGTTGCAGAGAGGATGCGCCTTTCAGGGACCTATGCCTTGCCCGCTGACACGATTAGCCGTCAATGCCTGCGAAGAAACGCCAGCAATCACCCTGTCCGCGACCAGCCGGCGCAATAGTCAATGAGGGGTTGGGCGAAAACCTGGCACAGTGCCGATTCACAACTCTGCCACAATCGCGATAACGAGGTCAAAAGGCTCGGTCGGGCAGCGCGGCTCTTACTTTTTATCTTTCTACCCTTGTATGGAGACTAGCCCCCCATGCGGATATCCATTGTATTAGCGGGGATTAATGGCTGCATTGAAGAAATGTGTCTTGCCGATTTCCATTTTGCACTTATACTAATTCCATCGGACCCTTAATCATTCCTTTATATTTTTAGAGCAGCGGTTGAAAACAGCCGCGATACCCCATCGCTCCTGCTCAGGCTCCCCCGTTTCCCCAGCAAGGGAGGTTCTCGTCAATGCGTGTTGAACTACTCTACGCGCCCGGTTGTATGGTATCTCGAAGAGCACTAGATTCATTACAAACCATCATCGCAGAAGAGGGACTGCCACTTCCGGTTGAAATGAGTGAGACGTCTGGAAGTTCAGTCATCAAAATCGATGGCGACGAAATCGCATGCGGGTCACACATCGAACAGTTAAGAGCCCTGGTGAGCAGAAAGTGGCTGGAGCATGCGCTCCCCGCTTACGGCTCCTGACCTAGAGTCTTATTCTCCTCCTCTTTCGAATCTGCTACGCAAAAGCCCGAGCCCCCAGCTCGGGCTTTTATTTGAGATGGGGAGCCGGTGCAGCCGGTGACACTATGATCTTGAGCTGAATCGGTGCCGCCGGTTTATCGAGTTGCACCAGCAACCCGTGATGCGCATAGTAGACCCAGCCTTTGACCGGGGCGTTGACCAGTGTCTCGAAGTCGCGCACATACTCGTTGATCTGGTCGGCGTGCGCACGGTTATGCTTCTCGATCTCCATCTCGTCGATGTGGTCGGTTTTGAAATCGACGATGTGCCACTCTCCATAGGAGTCTTGCAAAAGCAAGTCGGGGCGCTTCTCTTCGACCCGGGCGGGCTGGAGCGAACCCGGTGCTTCCGCATCCGGCTCGCGGAGCGCGAAGTAAGGGACTTCATGCAGTCGTTCGCGGGCGCCGGCCATCAATCGGTAGAGCTGGCTATCGCAAAAGACGCGCAGCATCTGCTCCGCCTCGATCACCAGTTCTTGCCGACGAGCCCTGTGGACGACACCGGACAGCGTGCTGTTTCCTGCTAACTCTGACAGCCGTTCGCGGTCCGGCAGGGATAAATCTTTCGGCAACGACTCCATGACCGCGTGAAAGAAGCTGCCGATGACGGTGGCATGCAAAGGGCGCTTGTCGGGTGTGACGCGCAGCAGATGCTCGAACGGTACGTTGAACTCGGCGCAGTCAGGCTGCTCGGCAAGCGGCTCGATGAACGAAAAGGAGACTGGATCAGCCGAGTTGCTCCGCTGGGAGATTGTGACGGCCTCGGCGGCCTTGAAGTTTTCCAGATTGCTTCGCACCACAAGCGGTGTTAACTGGACCAGCGAGTAGTGAGCCGTAGTTGCCGGCTCGTCGTCGAGTTCGAGGGTGTCTTTGATCAAAGTTCTGAACGACGGATGTTGCGGCGACACTTGCGCCTGCATAAACAGACCAAGGTAATCGCGGGCGCGAGTCATGGCGACGTACAGAAGCCGTTTTTTCTCGGCGGCTTCCATCTGCCGCTCAATGGTGCCGGCCAGTGTGAACGACGCCGGACGCTGTTCGTCGTCCAGTCCGCGCGCATCGACCGCGATACCATATTCTTCGCTGAATATAATCTTGCGATCGCCTTTGTGAAAGCGCTTGGACAGCGTCGGCAGCGCTACCGCCCCGAACTCGAGTCCTTTGGACTTGTGAATGGTCATGAGCTGAACGGCATTGTCTGCTGCCAGCGGAGCGTCGCCGGCTTTGACGCTGAGGTTGCGCATCGAGTCCAGCATTTCGAGGAACCCGCGCACCGAACGTTCTGCATGCTGCGCAGCCAGTGAGAGAAACTTCCAGACGTTGCGTGAGCGTTGTTTGCCGTTAGGTAAGGCGGAAAGGATCAGGTCGTATTGCGTGAGCTGCAGCGCGTAACGCACCAGCTCTACTAGAGGCATCTGCGCCGACCCCCGCAGCAACTCGCGCAACACGCTGACTGCCCGTTGCACGCCGGTGTAGGAGCATTCTTCCTGCAACCCGGCTTTGCGCAAGCGCGACCAGAGAGAGCGATTGGTCTGATGCAGGCTGTGGATGACATCGTCCGGTACGCCGAACATCGGCGAGCGCAACACACCCAGGAGTGCGTGGCTGTCTTCCGGCGCGCTCAGAAACTTGAGCAGGTTTTCGAGATCGAAAATCTCCTGGCGATTCAGGTAGCCGGCACCGCTCATGGTCACATAGGGGATGCCCGCGTCGGCAAGCGCCATCTCAATCGGAGCGAAGTCACTGTTGTTCTGCACAAGCACTGCAAAATCGCAAAACTGAATCGGACGCTGCTGTCCCAGTTCTTTGTCCAGTACCGGAGCGTGAGCCGCTACTTTCTCATGAATCCAGGCGGCAATTGCCTGACTCTCCAGTTCATTGAAAGCCTGAGAGGATAGTTTCTCATCAACTCCTTCGTCGGATGAGAGCAGTACTATCTCGATGTTCTGATCGCCGAGCGGCTCCGGCCGAGCTGCGACAAGAGCCTGGTGGCGAGCCTCGAAGCGATCGTCGACTGAAAAAAGTTTCTCGAACATGGCGTTGACGAAGAGCACAATGCCCGGGTGGCTGCGGAAAGACCGTGTCAGGCTGAGCAAGAGCCCAGATTCGCTGTCGCTTCCCAGCCGCTCTTTCCACTCGGTGAATGTGCTGACGTCAGCGCCCTGAAATCTATAGATAGATTGTTTGTCGTCGCCAATCAAAAACAGTCTGGCGTCGCCCCCGACAAGAAACGAAAGCAGCTCAGCCTGGCGTTTATTAGTATCCTGAAACTCATCGACAAGAATCGCTTTCAGTGTGCCGTGGTAGTGGCGGCGGGCGTGCGAGCCGGGCTGCGAAAGCAGGGCATGGGTGCGGTCGATCAGGTCGTCGAAGTCGACTTTCTGGTGCTGATTTTTCAGATGTTCAAACTGCTCGATTGCTCGGTCTGCAAGTTCGATCAAGGCGCGCTGACAGAATTCAGCTGACTGGTCGGCTTCATTCTTCTCGCTGGGAATTTCTTTGCGCAGCTTTTTCAAAGCATCTTTGATGCAGTTGACCGCGGACATGATCTGACGCTCGATTTCACCGGCGTTACGTGTGCCCTTGAAACTGATCTCGGCGAAACCGTCGGCAATCAGCAGCCGCTGCTGCAGATCGGCATGCAGTCGCTCGGGGCGCAGAGGACTGAACAGCGATTCACATAGGAGCAGTGCCTGCACTCGATTGGCTTCGAATTTGCCGCTGGAGGTAAGCGTGTCGAGTTGCTTTTGAGCTGCCTGAAGTTTTGCACTGGAAGAAACTGTTTTGAAGGCGGCACTGGCTGCTTGCATCCAGAGCCTTTCAAACAGTGCCGGCTCTCCGGAAACCGCCCGCGCCGCTTTGTAGGCGGATGGGCGTGAAACCAGCTCACGCAGCCATTTACTGACTTCCGATGCGGAAAACTCCAGCAACTTGCGAATGTGTTCCTCTTCGCGGATCAGTGCTCCGCGTAATTCACCGTCTATGATCTCGTCGAGCAATTGTGCTCGTTCAAGATCGTCGAGCACATCGAACTGCGGGTCCATCAGTGCTTCGGCCGGAAACGCCCGCAAAATAGATTCGCAAAGAGAATGGATGGTGCCGATGCGGGCCTGGTCGATGCGGGAGAGCAGTTCCAGCCAGCGTTCTTTTTCTGCTCCGGTGGTGGCGGCAGCGCGTTTCTTCAATTCGCTCTTGAGACGACTGCGCATTTCATCTGCTGCTTTGCGCGTAAAAGTGACAGCGATCAAATTGGTCACAGAGGCGTCCGGATTGCATTCCAGGACGCGCAAATAACGGCTGACCAGCACGGATGTTTTGCCTGATCCGGCGCCGGCAGAGACCAGCACGTGTTTGTCGATCGACTCGACGGCCAGGCGTTGCTCGTCGGTAAGTCTAGTCATAACTGAGAGTCTCCTCCGCGCTTACCTGCGCGTGCCGCAGTTCACTGATGCGGCAGACCTGCTTGTGGTCGCAAGTTTTGCAGACGTCGAATGTCGCGGGTTGCACTTGAAAGTCGCCTCGGGAAGCATCACGGACGAAATTCTCCACGTGCCGGCGAGTGATGTTCGGGATCTCCATATGTGCTTCGGTCTTGAACTGAAAGTTGCCGGCCACTTTTGCTTGTCTGACGCTCAGATAACTGGCGCTGGCGACCCGGCTTCCTGGAATAATGCTGACTTCAACAGCCAGTGCATACAGAGGCAGTTGAATATTGGTGCCTCTGACGGCGTCGTCCGGTTTCATGGGGCTGGAGCCGCTCTTGTAGTCAACCAGATGGACCTCGGGCGTAGTTTGTCCCGGTGCAGTTTCTCCTTGGGTGTGCGCAGCTGATGACACCAGGTCGATGCGATCGATTGCTCCCGAGATTTTGATATTGCCAGAGTCGGTTTTGAGCACCAGGGGTGGTAGCGAGTCCGGTCCGCGCCGTCCGAATTTCACTTCGAACCGCGCCGGTTGCCCGATGTTTTTGCGCACCTGGCTTTCCCACTGCAGAAAGCGTTTCAGACGCAGGCGCATGTCCTGTTTCTCGTTGGACCAGTACGGTCCGGGATTGAAGTCTTGCTGTTGTGCGAGCCACGTCAGACCGGATGCCAGTGCCAGTTCGAATATGTCATCACGGACACCTGTACGGTGGTCTATATTTTTTTCGTTCAACTGCCGGTAATAATCTTCGAGCACCTTGTGATAGGCCAGCCCTTGCAGCTTTGCGGAGAGTGCCGTGCCGCCCTCGACTCGCGGTTGCACTTGCAACACTCCCGAGAGCCAGTACTTGAAGGGGCACTGTCCATAATTATTGAGCTGAGTCGCACTCCATGAGTCTTTGGCAGCGATTGTCAGTGCCTGCGATTCGACCAGTGGTACCAGATAACCGTTGTATGTGTTTTGCGGATTACCGAAAAGACGGCTGACGCCGGCTGTTACGGCATCGCTGAGACTTTCCCATAGACCTTCGATGGCTGGCTGATCTGCAAGTTCAGGCGGCAGTTGCATGTCGAGCAGGCGATTTTGATGCCACAGCCAGCCTCCAATAGCGTCGCGTGCTGAGGCCGGCTTTTGCAGGGCGCGTGCCATGGGCTCGGTGAGCGGGACATTTGCATCAGCGACACCCTGCGCTTCGGCGACAAAGAACGATGGGATTTTTTCGTCGCCACCCATTTCGAATTGTGGAAATGAAAGTGTCACCCTGTCGCTGCGGGCGTAAAGCGATCGGTAAAGAGCTGCTTCAAAGCCCGGCTCGCCGCGCGGGTTTTTCAGATCGATATTGAAGGTGCTCCAGCGCGCCAGTTCGTCTTGCCCGGCAAAACCTGCCTGCCCGCCGCGCCGGGGAAATTCGCCCTCCACAAGTCCGGCAATGAAAACGTGCGAGAATCCGCGGTTTGGAGCTGTGTCCGCGGACGTAATCAAAACGGCCTCGCCGGTACCGCGGGCGGTGAACGAGCCCCGGGAGAGCAGCGGCTCCAGTTTGGTCAGAAACTCCTTAAAGCTCAAAGAAGGCAGATCAAATAACTGTTCTTCTTCGATCAAGATCTGCAGGCAGCGGCGCAGCGCCTTCTCGCCCTGGCGAGACTGCTGCACCAATTTGCTGCGCGCATCAGTGGTTTTGCCCGAAGGCAGCGTCAAAAGGTTATCGAGCAGATCTTCGAGCGCGCCGACATGCTGAGTGCAGGTTGCCGGTGTGTTCAGAGCATTGAGGTGAGCAAAGAATTTCTCCATGCCGGCGCGGACGTCGCTTCTGCCCACGGACAACAACTTTTGCCATTGTTCTTTGCCGCCGACGATGGCGCGCTCCAGGCTTTTCGCATCGAGATAGTCGACATCGGCAGGAGTCATCTCCAGCGATTGGGTGTTCAAGAATTTGCTGCGCAGGCAGGAGATGGTTTTCGCGCGAGGGAAGTCGCCCTGTCCGGCCTCACCGGTGAGAGGCAGCGAAAGCAAGTCGAGGACAAATTGAATGAAGGGCAACTCTTCGTAGGCGATGCTCAGATCGAGGTAATAGGGCACGCCTGCTTGCTGGAACGCTGCTTCCACCGCGCCGCGGTATTTGTCGATCTGGCGGGCCACAACCAGGAGACGAGAGGGGCGGACTTTGTCCTTGTGAATAGCTTCCTTGCAGCGGGCGGCGATCTCCTGCATTTCGGCGAAACGGTCGAGCGCGCGAAAGACCTCGATGTGTTCGCCCGTGGTGGACACCGCTTTCGCCGTCTCCATTCCGTGCCGAATGATTTGCGGATTCATATGAAGCTCCAGATTGGCAAAGCTGGAAGCGTTCCATTCATAGGTGGGACCGCCATGCGCCTCGGCAGTGGTCTCGACATAGTCGAAGGTCATCCAGACTTGCTCGGCGTAGCGGGGTAATCCGGCAATGATATCGGCTTGCAACGGGCTTATGCGGTCGAAGCCGTCAATCAGAATCATGCCTTTGTGGAAGTTATCCAGGCGGCGAGCGAAGAGTGCTTCGCGGGCTTCGAAAGCGATTCGTTTTTGATCGATGACCTGCAACCGATCGAGTTCGCGCCAGTACGCATCATATATGGTGGCAAGCTCGACATAACGCGACTGTTCAGCTGAACTGGCAGAGAGTCTCGATAGCACATCGTTTGGCGTGTAGCCGGCTCGCTGAAATTCATCGATTAGTTTGAGCAGGGCAGAGCTGGTGCCGGGAAAGCCGACCAGCTTCGATAAGTGTTGCAACCGATCGGTAGCGCGCATCTGGGAGAGAACCGTGCCCAGCACCAGCGCGCGCAAATCTTCCGGAAGCGCTCGATAGCGAATCTGCGACGCCTTGAGCACGGATTCGCAAAATGGATAGAATGCCTCGATCTGCAAATTGAAGGCAATCTTCAGCGCATGCTCTTCGAGCATGGCACCGATATGGCGCTGCGTAATCAGTCGATGACGAGCCGAAGGCACAACAACGGTACAAGGCGAAAGAGGATGGCTCTTTTTGAATGCCACCAGCTCCGCGAGCAAACGTTTCGTTTTGCCAGACTTGTAAGGACCGATCAGTAATTTGACCATTGGTGCTACCCTTACCCGCCGTTCACCGCGGGGAAGGATAGCACCGTCGGCGGAGCGGGCTGTTGGAAAAAGTAGAGTTGCATACACAAAAGATCTATGATATACATATGTATGGTTCTCGCGAAAAACAAGCTGGGGACTGCAGGGCGGGGCTCGCCCGATGAGCCTGTGGAGGAGACGTAAGACCAGAAGAAATTCTGGCAGCTTCGATGAAGCAGGAACCCACCGTGTCGGCGTTCATCTCGAACTCCTAGTCGGAATCCCCTTCTTTCCGGAAGGGGAGGAGGTCAACGACTCTGCCACTAGAGCATGCCCTGCGTTTCGCTTGCAAGAAACTTAGTTTAGTGCAAGCGAAACGCTTATAGCTCGAAAATAGTCTTATGGAGCGGGTCTTCGAGATGGTGCGTTTTTTGGTGCACAAATATTCCTGCTATGCGATCGCAATCTTTTGGCGATCGAAGTGCTATGCGAGATCGTGCACAAAGACATCGGCGACACCTTCGCGAAACGGAATGGTCTTTTCATAAACTGCTCCCAACCGTTTAGCGACAGCTTTGGATTTCTCATTCTCGGGAACGATTAAGCTGATCAGTCTGTCGAATTGCTTGCTTTGTATGGCGGACAGTTTCACGGCGCCGGCCGCCTCGCTGGCATATCCTTTGCCCCAAAATTTGGGTGCAATCGACCACATGATCTCAGGACCGGGCCATTCGCCAGGGTAATAGAGTCCGATGGGACCGATCAGTTCGCCGCTCGACTTCTCCACAACGGCGTAAGGTCCGAACGAGCGAAGCTGCCAATGCCCGACATAGGACGCCAGAATCCGCCAGGTGGCCCATTCGGTCTGCGGCTGTCCGAGGGTGTAGCGAACGAAGTCTTCGTCGGCAAACATGCGTGCCAGAGGCTGCCAGTCGTCGAGTTCGAACATGCGCAGGTGCAGCCGGTCGGTTTCCAGAGACGTTGGAATAGTGAACTGCATTACCTCTCCGGCGGTTGTGGAGTGATCCGGGGCTATTCTATAGATTAAAGGCTTTGGTCCCCCAAAGATTGAAAATTAGGTAAGGCTGGCTAAATCAGGCGTTTCTATTGTGATAATTACGCCAGCGTTTCGCGAGGCGTCGGGCCCGAAACCCACAGGTCAGCCTCATTTACCCCAGGAAAACCCGAAGATGAGTTCACAAACCTATCTGGACAACAGCGCCAGTACCCGTGTCCGCGAGGAAGTGCTGGAGGCGATGCGCCCGTTCTTCTGTGAGAAATGGGGCAACCCATCTTCCATACACAAGTTGGGACGTCAGTCTCGCAACGTCCTGGACACCGCCCGCCAGCAAGCTGCTGAGTTTTTGAACGCGTCGCCTGAGGAGATCTTCTTCACTCCCTGCGGTACCTACAGCAATAACGTGGCGCTGTTGGGGCGGGCGCGGTTTGCCGAAGCCAACGACAAGGGTCGCCATATCATCACAACTTGCATCGAGCATTCATCCAGCCTTGGCCCAGCCAAGCATCTGGAGTCGCGCGGCTGGAAATTGTCGTACGCGCACGTGAACGATGAAGGTTTCGTCGATGCGGAAGAAATTGCGTCATTGATTACTCCGGAAACCAGCATCGTTTCTCTCATGTGGGCGAACAATGAGATCGGCACCGTGCAACCGATAGAAGAAGTGGCAAAGATCTGTGCGGAAAAGGGAGTCTTCTTCCACTCTGATGCAGTGCAAGTGGCTGCGAAGATGCCGGTGGACATGAAGAAAACGCCGGTACAGACTCTGTCCATGTCCGGGCACAAGTTCTACGCGCCGAAAGGAATTGGACTCCTTTATGTGCGCAAAGGCGTCAACCTGATGCCGATCATGTTTGGTGGTGGACAGGAGAGTGGTTTGTTCCCGGGCACTGAATGTTTGACCAACATCGTAGCTATCGGCAAGGCTTGCGAATTGGCGCACAAAGACCTGCCGACAATGGAGCCTGTGCTGCGTAAATTGCAGGAGAAATTGATCAAGGGACTGACGAAGATTCCCGGTGTGCGTCTGACTGGTGCTCAGGATCTCGATAAGCGGGTGCCCGGACATGTTTCGATTGTTGTGGAAGGCGCTGTCGGGGAAGAGCTGGTAGTGCAAGCCGACTTCAAGGGCGTCTGCATTTCGAGTGTGTCGGCGTGTCAGCAACAGGGGCACGATCCTTCGCACGTGCTGAAGTGTATGGGATTCCCGCGCGAGCACATGATTGGATCGGCACGCATTACGATTGGACGCTTCAATACGGAAGACGAAATTGATCGCGCTCTGGTTGTTTTGACTGACATTTTGAGCAAGTCAGCTAAGCCCGCGCACGTCTAATGCGCTCGATCGGCGGCTGTGGCAAGTGAGATTTTGGTATCAGAACCTCACCACGTTTGGCGCGTGGCAGCGGCCGTGGCAGGTGAGATTTTTGGTATCAGAACCTCACCACGTTTGGCGCGTGGCAGCGGCTGTAGCAAGTGAGATTTTGGTATCAGAACCTCACTGCGTTGTGGCGCATGACGGCGGCTGTAGCAAGTGAGATTTTGGTATCAGAACCTCACCACGAAATTGTGCGCCGCGTGCGCGCCGAAACGAGCCGCAAATGTGGTAACGAAAATACGATCGTATTAAAATAAATCTGGGAGCCCGCGAGTGAATCAATTCAACTTGCCCTATTCATCATGCCCAGCTAGTAATCTATTGCCTCCCACAGTCGTTATCAAATAAGGGCGCTTCCTTCCGTTAAACAGGAGGTGACACTCTTTTGGCTACCGCAAAACTAAGGAAATTCCTCGAGAAATTGCAGGATGGCGATATGTTTGCCGCGCGAGATGTGCTGCACCTGCATCGACGAGCCAATACCGTATATGGTGCGTTGTACAGGCTCGCGAAGGCGGGAGCGATTTTTCGCGTCGCTCAAGGTCTGTATATAAAGGGAAACGAACGCACCCCGAAACCTACCATTGCCCAGATAGCCCATGCTAAAGCGGAGGCATTCTGCAAAACAATAACCGACATCAGCGCTGAGTTCGCGCGGGCTATGGGTATCGAGTTCGAAGCAAAGTCTGAGGCGATCTTTGCCACAAATGGCCGCAGCAGCCTGATTCAATCATGCCATGGTCCGATTCAGTTTGTCGGTGCCTCCTTGCGGAAGACTGCTCTGCAGGATTCGCCATTAGGCATTCAGCTGCGCACAATGTGGCATCTGGGACGTCATGCCGATCCGGCTCCATTTGTGCAGATGGCTGTCACGCAATGGTCGGAGGTCGACTGGGACGAGAGCAATGCTCGCTTCAAGCTGCTCCCGTATTGGTTGTCCGCAATGCTGGCGCTGCCCCTGATACGTCCAGGCAATGGGGCATTCCTGTTGGAATGAGCTGACGCTGTAGTAACCCTTCGCTTAAGTCGCCGCGCCAACCGGAGTTGCTGCGCTTCCCTCGGTAGCCAGATCCGCCCACAGCACTGTGGACAAGTAGCGCTCGCCTGTGCTCGGCAAAACGGTGCAAATTAGCTTGCCTTTGTTTTCTGGGCGCGCCGCGACTTGCAGCGCGGCATACATCGCGGCACCGCTGCTGATACCAACGAAAATACCCTCTTCCTTAGAAAGGCGTCGCGCGTAATCGATGGCGTTATCGTTCGTGACGCGCATCACTTCATCAACGATCGAGAGGTCCAGCACTGACGGCACGAAACCCGCTCCGATGCCCTGTATCTTGTGTGGCGACGGTTTGAGTTCCATGCCGGCGAGTTTTTGTGTGAGCACTGGGCTGTCCGTCGGCTCCAGGGCGATGATTTGCACGGACGGCTTGCGCTCTTTCAAAAACTGTCCGACGCCGGTGATGGTGCCGCCGGTCCCAACGCCGGCAATGAAGATGTCAACCTGTCCGTCGGTGTCGCGCCAGATCTCTTCTGCCGTTGTCTCGCGGTGAATTTTGGGATTGGCCGGATTGTCGAACTGCTGCGGCATAAACGCGTTGTGCGTCGACTTGACTAGATCGTTGGCGGCATCAATGGCGCCCTTCATGCCTTGTGCACCCGGCGTCAGAACCAGCTGCGCGCCAAGGGCGGCCAGCAGTTTGCGTCGTTCAATCGACATCGTGTCAGGCATGGTCAGGATCAATTTGTACTTACGGGCTGCTGCAACGAATGCCAGCGCAATGCCGGTGTTGCCGGAAGTCGGTTCGACCAGAGTGGTTTCGCCTCGGCGGATTAAGCCGGCTTTCTCGGCTTCGTTGATCATCGATACACCGATGCGATCTTTGACCGAACCGAGTGGATTATGCGACTCCAGCTTGGCTGCTACGGTCGCCTCGACTCCCTCGGCCATGCGGTTGATCTTAACCAGCGGAGTGTTGCCGATCAGCTCCGTGATGTCTTTGCCTATGCGCATTCAGTGTGCCCTCAGCTATGGTTGTTGATACGCTTTAGTGATTTTTGCGCGACTTGGTCGTCGATTTAGTCAGTTCTTTTTTGCTGCCGGATTTGCCGCCACCGGTCTTCTCCGATTTTGCCGCTTTACCCTTGCCGCTCTTAGCATTATTTCCCGCCGCTGCTTCCGTTTCTTCGCCGGCGCTGGCGCTGACATCGGCGTTGTCGGGTTCATGCTCATTGCCGTCAACGTTATCGGGTTGAGTCAGGTTCGCGGTCGTGTCCGAGTCGGAGTCGAGGCTCGCATCTTGCCGGTAAGGGTTCTCCTTCAGAAAGCGCTTCAGGAAATTGGATGCTTTGAGAAGCTCCAGCGGTTTGCCGTGCACTTTAGCTTCTCTCAAAACAATTGCTCTTTCCAGGCTCGACTTGCGCTGGATCAATTTCATCATGCCCTCGGGCGTGAATGAGAAAGTGACGACCGGCTGCGCGCCGTTCTCGCCGTCGGTGATTGGCTCAGACACGGTGTGTCCGTTCTCCGCCTTGACGAGCCAGCGGTAGGAAGTTCCGTTGGCGCTGTCCTCGATGGTGAATCCCAACCCGGCACCACTGGCGGTGGCGGATTTGAGGCTTTCCGAATCTGCGTGTGCCGGCAGGAACTTTTCAAAGTAGTCGGTCGCAAGTTGATCCGAAAACTGGAAGTCTTGCTTCAGCTGGCACGCCGTGATCGGGCGTCCCCAGTTCTCATCTCTGGCGGCGTGCAACGTGCGCTCGAAGTAAGCAACGTCGAGAATGGTCGGCGTCTGTTGATAACGCCCCATGACCTCAAAAAGATTGCGTGTTTTCACGAGAATGTTGTCGGTCAGCATTGTGCGAAGCACAGTGGGGAATCCGACGGCGTTGTCTTCAGCGGGGTTGGATTTGTTGCAGCCCAGCACCGAAGCCAGGTCTCGCACCCACTCGCGATTGAGTGTCGCTTGCGTGGAGACGAGATTGCAAATCTTCGGCCGGTTAGCATCATCGACCAGTCGGGCAAAAATCTGCACTGCGATGTCGCAGGGCAAAAACCAGAAGGTCGAATCAGGATTGTAAGGAAACTCCAGAGCCTTCTTCTTGTCCTGGCGGCACTTGCCGGCTGCTGTATCGAGTTTTTCAAGCATCGTGTAGACGCCCGTGTAATTGACCGCCTTCCCGTCGGCTGTGCTGCCGGCTATCAACGGCAAGCGCACGAGATTCCAGTTGGTTGGTATGTTTTCCGGGTCGGCCGTCAAAGCCTTCCAGAGCTTTTGTTCGTATTGTTGAGCGACGCTTTCGAAATGAGTTAGCGGCTTGCGGCGTTCGCATTCGATTTCTTCCGGCACCACACCGTCAGTCTGCACCGCGCCCCACAGTGACGAAACGATGAAGGTCGGCACGTCTTTGAATTTCTTGTGCAGCTGTTCGAATTCGCTGGCGGCCCATGGCGCGCGCGAGACACGCTGTTCATCGAAGTTTGGTGGCATGCCGCAAAAGATGAAGGCATCATATGTGGTGCCACGCACCGTTTCATTGACATCGAGCAAACGCAAGCGATCCTGAAAAGTGCGATAGCGCTCGTGCCCGCCGAACGCCTTTTCGATTGTCGCCGTTGCGTAACTGCGCAGATCCAGCGGAGACAGGGCGAAATGCCAGGGAGCTTTAGTCGCCAGATGCACCTGCCAGCCGCGCTGCAAGAGTCCAGCCACCAGTGGTCCGGAAAAGCTTGAGACGGGTCCCCAGATATACGCCGTTTTGCTCATGTTTTACACCCTTGCCGAGCCGGCAAAGCCGGGAGCTGAGGAATATTGTGTTTATGGAACGCGTATCAAGATACCACGCAGTCCTATATACGAGGCTCTGCCAGAGCCTGAAAGCAGGAAATGTTTACCGCCCTACTGGCGCTGGATGGGTTCGCTGAAATCCATGTTGGATTCGACGACTGCCGTGCCGGCCAGCAAATCTCCCAATCGTCGCCCGTCAGCTCGTGCGTATGTTCTGTACGCCTCATATGGCACAACTACTGCAGTATAAATCGTACCGGCCAGCTCGATAGCGCTGCGCACAAAATCCGACACGAACGGCACCGGAGCTACCTTTGTGATCGACACCGCCAGGTACAGAATCAGCGTGGGTCCGAAAATGACAACGTTCCGTTTGATCGATTGCATAAAACTCGCAGGTTCGCCGGTCATGACATCGACCACTTGCAAACCCATCAGGTTTTTGCCGATGCCGCGTCCACCGAAGAAGAAGTCACGTACGACCAGGAAAATAACCATGGTCAGAGTCAGGTTCAAAAATATGTTGACAAACGGGATGAAGCTTACGACCACGCCGACAATATAAGCGGCGAAAACATCGATGAGTGCCGATACCAGCCGGCGCCCAAAATCGACGCGCACCGGTTGGACGAGAGTCTCCTGGTGAGCGTATTTGTCGAGAGAATCCAGTCGCTCGCGCCAGTTGGCTGGAGTCTGCTCGTTGTCTTGGTTCTCTTCGGAGAGTCGTCGGCTGCGACCGGAACGGGCACTGGGACGGGTGTATCCGGCGTCTTCCTCAAGGTCCTCGTCTTCACCGCCACGACCACCACGGCCGCCAGGTCCCTGGCCGCCGCGTCCTGGCTGATTTCTGAACCCTCGAGTCATGCTTGCCCGATCTGTGAAGGACCTCTTCGTGAATCAATCATAGACGACCGCGAAGAAGGCGGCGGTTGCCAATAGTAACCTTCCCATCTAAAGGTTGAACAAATCGTAAGACCAAAGCTGTTTTCGGCGATCAGAGTTAGGATGACTGATTGCAGTGAGCAAGAAACCGCAGGAAGGGCATTATGAGCGAAACGGTTATCGTAGACGGTCTGCGTACCCCATTTGGAAAGCTCGGTGGCGCATTCGCCAATCTCAGCGCCGTCGATTTGACGCACCCTCTAATTCGCGAGCTGGTCGCTCGCAACGGCATTAAGGGCGAAGATATCAGCGAGGTGATCCTCGGACAGGTCGTCCAGGCTGGATGCGGACAGATTCCGTCAAGGCAAGCGCTGATAAAGGCTGGTTTGCCGACCACTTGTGAGTCGACGACTATCAATAAAGTTTGTGCATCCGGCATGCGATCCGTCACCATCGGCGATCTGCGCATTCGTGCCAACGAAGATGATGTCATCATTGCCGGTGGCATGGAATCGATGAGCCAGGCGCCTTACATCGTAGACGCCAATTCGGCGCGCTTCGGCAAGCGCATGGGACATGTGCAATTTAAGGATTCAATGTTGGCCGACGGATTAGAGTGTCCGATAACCAGCGTGCATATGGCTGTCCATGGTGCCAAGGTTGCCGAAGAACTGAAAGTCAGTCGTGAAGACCAGGACGAATGGGCGTTTCGCAGTCACCAACGGGCAGTGAAAGCAGCCGAGTCGGGAAGGTTCCAGAAAGAAATTCAACCCGTCTCCATTCCAGGCAAGAAAGGGGAAGTGAAAACTATCGACCGCGATGAAGCACCGCGTGCCGATACCACCCTCGATGCTCTAAAGGCACTGAAGCCCGTCTTCTACGACAAAGGCACAATCACCGCCGGCAATGCTCCCGGAGTCAACGACGGCGCAGCAGTGTTGCTGCTCATGAGCAAAGAAAAGGCCCAAAAGCTCGGACTGAAGCCGCTTGCCAAAATCGTCGGTCACGCATCTCTCGGTCAAGACGTGCCATATCTGGCCACTGCACCAGCCCTGGCTACCAAGAAAGCACTGGCGCAAGCCGGTCTCAAAGTCGAAGACATCGAACTTATGGAAATCAACGAAGCCTTCTCCGCGGTGGCGCTCACCTCCATGCGCATGCTTGGAATTGATCCGGAGAAAGTAAACGTCAACGGCGGAGCCGTGGCACTGGGGCATCCGATCGGCGCCTCAGGCGCTCGCATCATTTTGACACTGGCCAAAGAGATGGAATTGCGTGGTGCTAAATATGGTGCAGCGGCGATTTGCTCCGGCACCGGACAGGGCGACTGCGTGATTCTGTCACGCGAGGGATTGAATGGCGCTTAACAAGACGCAGGACGCAATCGAATTCGATCAGGATCAAGACCAGGCAGCTGCGCGCGCCGACCAGTTAAGGCGCGAAATTGAACATCACCGCTTCCAGTACTACGTGCTGGAAAAGCCGGAAATTACCGATGCGAGTTTCGATGTTCTGTACAACGAACTGTTGGCGCTCGAAGAGCGGTTTCCTGCACTGGTGACTCCCAGCAGTCCGACCCGGAAAGTGGGCGCGCCTCCCAGCACCGAGTTCCGTCAAATCCAACATCGCATTCCAATGCTCAGCCTCTCCAATGCCATGGGTGATGCCGATCTCGATAAGTGGCACGACCGCATCGCCCGCTCGCTGGAACTTACCGCCGAGCAGGCGGCTACTCTGCGATATGTTTGCGAACTGAAAATAGACGGACTCTCGATTGCGCTCACTTACAAGAACGGACGCTTCGAAGAAGGTGCCACCAGGGGTAATGGCGACGTCGGCGAAGACGTTTCTCTCAATCTGAAGACAATTGGAGCGTTGCCGACAACTCTTAGAGCCGAGCAAGACTTGCCGATGCCGGAACTTCTGGAGCTGCGCGGCGAAGTTTACATGCCGGTCACGTCGTTCAAAGAAGCTAACCAGGAGCTTTTGGAAAACGGACAGCCGCCTTATGCCAATCCGAGAAATGCTGCCAGCGGCTCATTGCGGCAGAAAAATCCGAAGGTGACTGCACAGCGCAAGCTGGCGCTCTGGACTTACTTTGCCTACATCACCGACCCGAAGTTGGGCGAGCCACGCACTCATAGTGAGACGCTGGCTCTCATGGAACGTTGGGGGCTGCCTGTTAATCCGCACCGGGCTGTCGTCGAAGGCATCGCTGGAGTGAAGGCATTCTGTGCCCAGTGGGATGAGCCGCGGCATGGATTGGACTATCAAACCGATGGCGTTGTCATAAAAGTCGACGATCGCTCGTTGTGGTCGTTACTGGGTGCCACATCGCACAGCCCGCGTTGGGCGATTGCCTTCAAATACCCGCCTGATGAGCGGGAGACCATTGTCGAGTCCATCGAGTACGAGGTCGGACGCACCGGCGCCGTCACTCCGTGCGCTTATCTGCAACCGGTCCAGCTGGCCGGCACAACTGTAAAACGGGCTACCCTGCATAATTTTGAGCAAATTCGCCGCCTGGACGTGCGGGCCGGCGATACCGTCGTCGTGCGCAAAGCCGGCGAGATAATCCCGGAGGTGTTGCGCATCGTCCCTGAGCGCCGGCCTGCTAATTCGCAACCGGTGGTCGAACCGACCAATTGTCCCGCTTGCCAGTCCAAATTGGAGCGGCAGGGAGCCGAAGTCGTCCTGCGCTGCCTGAATTCCGCCTGTCCCGCCCAGGTGCAACGACGCCTGGAGCACTGGGTGAGCCGTTCGGCGATGGATATCGAAGGGTTGGGTGAGGTGCTGATTTTCGCTTTGCTGCGCTCCGGGCTGGTCTCGGATCCTTCGCAGCTTTATGAGTTGACGGTAGATTCTCTCGCCGACGTCGAACTCGACAAACCCACCGATGGTCGAAAGGCTCGCCGGATCGGCAAGGTCACTGCCGAAAAGATAATCGCCGGCCTTGAGAAGTCGAAAACGCGTCCGCTGGGCAATTTGATCTTTGCCCTGGGAGTTCGTCATGTCGGCTCATCTACAGGCGAACTTCTCGCCGACCACTTCGGGGACATGACGGCGATTATGAGCGCTACTGCTGAGCAGCTTGAGACAATCGAAGGTGTTGGACCTTCGCTGGCTGAGGGGATCATCGATTTCTTTGCAAACCCGGTAAACAAAGCTCTGGTGGAGAAACTTGCGGCACTCGGCTTGAACATGCGAAACGCCGCCGAACCCAGGGAAAAACTGGCGCCCACGCTGGCTGGCAAAACTTTTGTGATTACCGGCACGCTTGAAACCATGGACCGAACCGACGCCGAAAAGCAAATAAAAGCGCGGGGCGGCAAGGCTTCCTCTTCCGTCTCGAAAAAGACAGATTATTTGGTAGTTGGAGCAAATCCTGGCTCCAAGCTCGCTAAGGCGCAAGAATTAGGTATAACTGTTATTGAAGAGGCCCAGTTCAAGAGCCTGCTGGGAGAGTAAGTCAGCCAGGATGCGACCGTTACCTATTCATCCGCTCGGAGCGGCAATCATCTTCGCGCTTTTAGCCATGGGTGTGCTGGGAGTGGTCGTCGTGCTGCCGATTGCCTGCATCCAGTTCACCTGGAACAGCCTTTCCTGGGCGGCGGATTGGTATTCCCAGTCTTATCACAGCGGTTTTACCATTCCCCAGATTAACGGCTTCCAGGCCGCCCTGCTCTATTTGGCTTTGGGACTGGCGCTCTATTTGACAGGCTGGGTACAGATAGATATAAGTCTGGATAATGCTGACTGACTTGTGTTTTTCATGTGTGGAGGAGTTGGAAACATGACACCGGCTCGCAGAAATCGGACATTGGCAGCGATCGCCTTCGGCGCCGTGGCGGCGTCGACTCTCCCTTTAGTGCTGGCAGTTGTTTCTCCAACCGTTGGCGACTCGGCGCTGGCGCAAGGAAAAGATAAAGCAACAACCGATCCGGCGAAAAATTCGATCAAGAATGGCGAAACCGCCATGTACAAGAAAGACTATGACACAGCGATCGACCAGTTCAAGCAAGCGATTTATTTCGCGCGCAACCAGTACAACCCGCTGGCCTGGAAATATTTAGCGATGGCCTACAAGGCGCAGCGCGATTATCCTAAAGCGATCGAAGCATTCAACACGCACCTGAAGCAAGTCACTGAACCGTCTGTGGCTGCGCGATGCGATCTCGCCGATTGTTACGTCAACATGGGTGATTACGATCGTGCCCGCAAAGAGATTCAGAAAGCCAACGTCGAAAGCATCGGCGTCAGCGATGCCATCGTCACTACGCAAATGGCTAAGCTGGCGGAAAAAATGGGCGAGTATGACAAGGCGCTCGATTACTTCGACATTGCCATCAAGCGAGATGAGCACCTCACCCCGGCTCTAATGGGCCGCGCCCGTATGGAGGTGCGCATCGGCATCTCCAGGAATCAGGACATCATGATGAACAATGGACTCAAGCACTATCTCAACTTGATCGACAATCGACACAAGAACTTCGGCATCGATTACGAAGAGTGCTATTACAACATGGCGCAGGTCTATTACAAGAAAGGCGACCACCAGAATTGCATCGACCACCTGCATTATGCTCTGCAGGACACGCCTAATTCGTTCCAGTGCCACCTGGCGCTCGGCAAAGTCTTTGATGATGAAAAGCACTACTCATCGGCTGTCAAAGAATATGAGAAAGCCATCTCCAACGCACCGCGCGGAACCGACGTTGAGAAAATCAAAACTCGTATCATGTTCTTGCAGCAGAAAGCCGGCGGCGCAGATCAGCAGGCGCCTCCGACGATCAAACCTTCTCCGCTCATGCGCCAGCAAACCAATCAGCAAAAACAAGGCGGCAACAGCGGCGGTAATCCCTACGACAACAAGAAGCCGCCGTCGGGTGATTCCGGTTTCTAACTACTTAGACGAAGCTTTCTCTTCGAAGTAAGGGTTCTTCAAGAGCGGAGGCTTATCCGTTTCGCGAGGCGGCTTGCCCATCTCCAGGTCGCGAATGATCACCGATGGTGATACCAGCGAGATGGTGCCCATGCTGCCCATAATTACGTTGTGCGGCTTCACGTCGTCGCCGACGGCAACGATCTGCTTCAGCCAGCGCAAAGTCGGGTTGACGAAAATTGGACCGCGTACGAGTGTCTCCTTGCCGTCATCAACATTGATTTTGTACACCATTAGCGGTGGCAATACCATGGCGCCGTCATAGGATGAGCCGCTATAGCTGGTCTTCATGGCATTGCTGAAGCCTTTGGAATTGAAGACGAAGCTGAACATGTTGCACATGCGGCGCACCACCATCACTTCTTTTAAGCCTTCTTCCTTGCCGAGCTCGATCAGCTTTTTGCGCATGTCAGCCGCCGACAGTTTCTGGGAGGAGTCGATGAAGAGAATGCTGGTGGCACCGTAGCCGCCCAGTGAGTGTCCGTTGCTCTGTTTGATGGTGCGAGTCGGAATGCGGCTCATGCACATCGTCTTCAGAATGCCATTTTCGATCAACGTAATCTTTTGAGCTTTGACGCCGTCATCGTCGATCTTCCAACCACCCAGAAGCTGCTTTCCTTGATATTCGGTGGCATTGGGATCATCGACCACCGTCAATAGTCGCGATGTAACCTGCGAACCGATTTTTTCCTTCCAGGCATTGGTGCGGCTGGAAGAGCGATCTGTGTAATTGGTGTCGTTGGGGCTGCTCAAGTTTTGCGGCAGCAATTCCGAAAACAACTCTGCCGCCGCATCCTCCTCGAACAGAATCGGACCGGAGTATTCTTCAGCCGCGGGCGCTTTAGAGAGCATGATCAAATTTTGGATCATCTGCCGCTCGCCTTTTTCGATCTCAGCGGCCGTCGGCAACTCTGATTCCAGACGGGCACCGTAGACCAATGCATCCGAATAGATGGTGTTGTCGGGACCGCGCACGGCAGCCAGACAAACCAGATTGACGCCGGGGTCGGCGCCAGAGTTGCGCGAGCCCTCGGTGTTGACGAACCAGCGATTATCTATTTGAGCCAGCATGAAGACGCTGGACATTTCCACTTCCGGATATTCCTTGGGAATGGCCGAAAGTCTCTTCAAAATCGGTTTCCACTTCGCGTCGTTGTTGACCAGATCCATCGGTTTTTCGATGGAGACAACCGGTTCTTCCTTGGTCATTTCATCCGGTCGATCGGCGACGGTGGTCTGCTTAAGGTAAACCTTCTTCGATTCGAGATCTTCAACCGCTCGCTTGTAGGCGCGATCCGTGGCCATCCAGGCATCGAAGCGCAGAGCGTCATAGACATTCTCCGGCGTGACGTACCCGCCCCGGCGGCGATTGGAGCCGCTAAAGAGCGAGTAAGTGGTGTCATCGTACTTCGAGTTGTCCAGCTTGTTGTCGCCGATACGCAGGTCGATAGCCAGCTGGCGATCGCGGCTGTCTTTGTCCGGAATCAAGGCGCCGAAATATGCACCAATCAGGTGGTACTGATTCTCGCGCAATGTATAACTCATGAAGTGCGGCTTTGGATGTCCGGGCAACTGCAGCTTATCCATGCTGCGCTGCATCTCGTCTTTCAATGCCGCGTCCAGGTCTTCGGCGCGCACGGCTGGTGCGATTAGTGATACCAGCGTCAGTGCGGTCAAAATATATGAAAAGGGGCGCTTGAGAAACATCACTTGGCGGCTCCTCCTTTGTCGTGTGCTGGTGGCGGCAATATCGGCGGCTTGTCGGTGCTCTTGTCCTGTCGCTCTACTTCAATGGTTTGCACCAGCAAGCTGGGCGCGCAGGCTGATACGGGTACCGGTCCCGACTCGGCATCGCAGGTGCCGTTGAATACGGCATCATCGTCCGCCGCTGCCAGAATGTTTTCCAGCGAGGCGAGCGGTGTGCCCACGATGTTGACTCCGCGCAACAGTTCATCGGGACGTCCATCTGTGTACACGCGCGTCACGCGCAAAGGCAGAAGGCGATAGACCTGAGGCAGCCATGTGGAGGTGAGCGTGAAACCACCTGCAATCTCATCGAACACAAGACCGTACGGTTTGCCTTGCTTTTTCGCTTCTTCAATCAGCATCTTGCGCAGCTCGGCGTAGGGAACACGCTTGGATGACTCGACGATCAAGTTTCCTTGCCGAGCCACTGGATCGTTGCCTGGTGCAGCGCGTCCGTGTCCGTTGGATGCCGGGAAGCCACGCACAGGCGAGCGCCCCATCAGAAATCCCTTGAGGGTACCGTTCTCGACGAGAGTGACCTTCTGAGCCGGGATGCCTTCATCGTCAAAGCTGTAGTAGCCGTGCAACGGTTTGGTGCCCAGGTTATGAATGGTCGGGTCGTCAATCACTGTTATGAAGTTGGGCATGATCTGGTGCCCGACTTTCTTGGCAAACGTCCGTCCTTCTTCCTCGTCTTTCTGGCGATTGCCTTCGATGCGATGTCCGAAGGTTTCGTGGAAAAATACTCCCGCAGCCTTGGCCTGTAAAATCGCCGGTCCCACGTATGGTTCGGCTTTCTGAGCTTGCCGCAGATCCTTGACCGACTGAGCGAGATGCTCCACCATTTCGGCCAGCTTTGGCTCATTAGGTATGTCGGTGTAATTGGGGACTTCCACGGAGTCGTACAGCCAGACTCGCATGCCATCATCGGCGGTGGCTTCGGC
>JBGASG010000002.1:0-517500 GCA_044229845.1 Obscuribacteraceae bacterium (SeqCode)
ATTTTCTGAGCCAGTTCGGGCGTCAAGACTTTGGTGGCGCGGTTGGTGCCATCCGCCAGCGCCAGACCGGCCGCCGCCAGCGCCACAAGCGCTGATAGCGCTGTTGAAACAATCATTCGTCGCATAGATTGATACCTCGATAAAGGTGTTGTTGATTGGCGCACAATCGAGCAGCGCGGTGCGCTCGGGTGAGCCCAGGTTAGGCTGCTCGCCCCCAGCCGCCGGCGCGGGGCGCGAGCAGTTGACGACCGAGATCACGGCTGCCCAGATGAGGCATACAGCGAACGCGGCATTACCGGATGAACGAGCCCGGTGAAATGACATAGATAAGGATTCCGATTGCAGTAAACGACAGTCGATAAAGGACTACGGGATCCTACATCATCGGCAGTGCATACATCTACACTCGGCAAAATATAGTGGCGCTACCGCCCGCGGCTGGTAGCGCCACTATATTTGGTGCGCGTCCCGAAGAAATTACGAGACTTTCGAGAGGCGTACGTCAGGAGAGGGAGCAGAACGGGCAGCAAGGACGATTGGTCTCGTCGGTGCTGTCCGGTTTGACGTACCAGAGATGCTCCGGATTACGGCGGCACATCCACCAACCGCGGCGAATGAAGGACGGAATCGCGCCACGCGACGGCGGAGGGACTGCGGTCTGCACCATTTGCTCCTCGAGATCGACATGTGGGCGACCGGCACAGCAAGGACACTCGTTGCCCTCGAAAATACCGCTTGTGGCATCGGCTTGCCAGACATGCCCCGGTCCTGCCGAACAGATCCACCAGATGCGATCCTGATGATCGCTAACAACAACCAATTCTTGATTCATAGAAGTCACCCTGTGCGTCATGAGAGCAACACCCGCAAAATCGTTGTAGCATCTGCGTTTCCAACAATGCGATTGGACAGCCTATAATTTGCCCGGGCCCGCGATCGGCGATCCGGGCAAAGACCGGACAGTTGCCGGTTTTCAGCGCTGCAGATTGCCAGGAGGCAAGCCATGGGGTTATGGAAGAAACGCACGGCTCTGGTCGCGAAACTGGCGCTGCTGGCGGTTTCCGCCCAGGTCTGGGCGCCGGCCGGCGGCAGCGACCAAGTAGTCAATAGCCTGCAAGAAGGCGAACCTTATTATCGCGGCAAGAGCGAGACGCAGTACGCACGCGAGCGAAAGGTGGACATTCTGCACCTCTTGCTGGACGTCACGCCTGATTTTGAGAAACGCACCATCAAGGGCGAGATGACCATGACCTTCGAACCGCTGGTCAAGCCGGTTGAGGAACTGCGCCTCGATGCCATCGATATGGACGTCGCCGAAGTCATCTGCTCGGCACCGCTCTCCGGATATCAGGTCACCGACAAAGAGATCATCGTCACGTTCGAGCAGCCCATTCCGGCAAAGAAACAAACAAAGCTCTCGATCAAATATTCGGCGCGCCCTAAGAAAGGCCTGTACTTTCGCGTTCCCTCCAACGGCTACGAAGCGAAGAACATGCACGTCTTCTCGCAGTGCGAAATGATCGAAGCGCGACACTGGTTTCCCTGCTACGACTACCCGAATGAGAAATTCACGTCTTCCATCACCTGCCGCGTGCCGGAAGCAATGATGGTGGCATCGAACGGCAAACAGATTTCTTCGACTAAAGATGCGGAAACCGGCTTGAAGGCAGTCACCTGGTTACAAGACAAACCGCACAGCAATTACTTGATCACTCTGGTGGCAGGAAACTTCGCCAGAACGGAAGAGAAGTATAAGGACGTGCCGCTGCAATATTACTCGCTGCCGGTCGACGAAGCATACAGCGCACCAACGTACGCAGACACGCCCAAGATGATGGCTTTCTTGGAGAAAGAAACGGGCGTGCCTTACCCCTGGGACAAGTACGGACAGGTGGCGGTGCAGGACTTCCCGATGGTGGGCATGGAGAACACGTCGCTCACCACTCTGGCTGACACCATGTTGTGCTCGCCAGATACGCAGACGATTCAAACCAGCATCGGTCCATACACCACCGAAGAACTCCTGCTGCACGAACTGGCGCATCAGTGGTTCGGCGATCTGGTCACCTGCCGTGACTGGAGCCATGCCTGGCTCAACGAAGGCTTCGCGACGTACTACGCACAAATCTACCTGGCGCTCACGCAAGGACGCGACGGCATGATCGCCGACTGGGGCAACATGCGCGATGAGGTGCTCTATCAGAAATGGGAATGGCGTCCAGTCGTCAACCGGCAGTACAACGATCCGGAAGAGCAATTCGATCATCGCGCCTATTTCAAAGCAGCCTGGGTGCTGCGGATGCTCAGAGAAGAGTTGGGAGACGAGCTGTTTCGCAAGAGCATTCAGACATATTTGCAAAAGCACAAGTTTCAAAACGTGATCACATCAGACTTCACGTCAATCGTCGAAGAGGTTTCCGGAAAGCCGTTTGATCGTTTCTTCGATCAGTGGCTGCACAAGCCCGGACATCCTGAGGTGGCAGTCGAATACTCGTGGGATGAGAAGACCAAACTGGCGAAACTGACAGTTACGCAGCAACAGCGTTCGAGAGCTTACTGGAATACTGCCGGTTCGTCCCCGCCGGGCAACGGACCCCATCCTGATAGTTCCGGAGACTCGGCAGGGAGCGAGTGGGGTTATGCGGGCAGTGGCGATGGCGGTGGTGGCATAGGCGGCGGCGGCGCAAGCGGTGGTGGTGGCGCGGGCGGCGGTGGTGGCTCGGGCGGTGGCGGCGGCGCTGCCGGTGAGCGCGATGAACCGACCGTCTTCCACTTTCCCCTGACCGTCAGATTCAAGGGCGACAACGAAACCATCACCCGCCGGATAGATGTAACCAATAAGAAGGAGGACTTCTCCTTCTCACTCAAGAACGCACCAAAAATAGTGCAGGTCGATCCCGAGTGCGTGTTGCTCGCCGAAATAGATTTCACACCGTCCACCACCATGCTCTTTGCGCAACTCGAAGACAAGTCCGACCCGGTAGCGAGAATGGACGCCGCGGACAAGCTGCGACGCAACAAGTCCGGCACTGCGGTGACGAAACTGATGACGGCGCTGATCACCGACGAATCGATTCCAGTCCGTATCGCGTGCGCCAATTCACTGCGCAGAATTCATTCGGACGAAGCGCTCGATGCTTTGCTCTCGGCCACCAAACAACGTGACGCGCGCGTAAAAAATGCCGTCATCGAAAACATCGGCAAGTTCTACCATCCGCGCGCCGAGGAGGCATTGCTGGCGGTGCTCGATACTGAGAAGAACCCGTCCGTAGTTAATACTGCCTGCCTGGGTTTGAGCGCCTACAACGACGACAAGTCGCGGACGGCATTGATCAAAAGCCTGGGCACCGAGTCGTTTCATGACCTGATCGCAGTCGGTGCGCTGCAAGCCATCAGGGCACAGGCGGAACCCTTCTATATAGATGCGGTCAAACAGTTCGTCACCAAAAATGCCGGGGACAGCCTCGCCAGCGAAACCTTCCGGGAGGCGCTCGACACACTGGCGGTGATCAGCAAAAAGGAAGAAGACAAATCACTGGATGACTCGCGCAACTTCATTCTGCAATATATCAATGACAAACGCGAGCCCGTGCAGGTCGCCGCTATTCGAGCTCTGGGCGCACTCGGAGATCCCAAAGCCATGGCAGCACTGAGAACATTTGCTTCCGGTCCCTCGGACAGCTCAGTCACCATGGCGGCATCCGGCGCAATATATAAAATCCAGCGCGGTGCCAAGCCGCAAGAAGCCTTGAAGGACATGCGCAGGGATATGAAGGAACTAAAAGATCAGCAACGCGAGCTCAAACAAAAAATTGAAAAGATCGCTAAAGATAGAGAGAAGGAAAAGGCACCACCTGCTGCGAAGAAGGAAGTGCGCTCGCGAGTGCTGCCTAAAACGGGGCGCGTGAATTGGTGAGGATTCTCTACTGGCTGAAGCTGCTGATCAAAGCATTGCTGATCGCCATTCTAATTGTTGCAGTCGGGACTTACGTGTTCTTCATTCCACGTATCTTCGGATACACGTGCGGGCAGATTATCCTTATGCCGTTTCCGCCTGATGAATCATACGAATACAAATCGCTGCGCGGTGTCGAGAAGCAGGATGTTTTCATAGGCACCGGCGACGGTGCCAAGTTGCACGGCTGGTTTTACAAGCTGCCCGACAGCAAGTATGTGGCACTGATCAGCCATGGCAATGCAGGACACATCGGCGGGCGCTTGCTGCTCGCCGACGCGCTGCTGGACTCGGGAATCTCGGTGTTGCTCTATGACTACCGCGGATACGGACGCAGCACCGGCACCTCCAAATTGCAGACGCTGGTGCCGGATGCCGATGCGGCGTTCACATATCTGGTGCACGAGCAAAACTACAAACCGGCGCAGATTATCCTGGTCGGTGAGTCAATCGGCAGCGCCGTGACCAGCGATTTGCTCAAGCTGCACCCCGATGTTGCGGGCATCGTGTTGGTTTCTCCCTTCACCTCGCTGCTGCGGTTGGCGCGCCAGAAGATTCCGTACTTCTATGTTTATCCGGACTTCCTGGACTTCGACCCCGCCCTCAACAATATGGAAATGGTGCAAGCCGCGCATCCGCCGCTCCTGATCACGCACGGCGACCGCGACACACTGGTGCCTTTCTCTGAGAGCGAGAGACTTTTTGCCGTCGCCATAGAACCGAAGATGTTCATGCCTCTGAAAAATGGCGGGCACAATGACTACATTCAAGATCACGAGTTTTTCAAAAAAGGCGTTCTGGATTATCTGAAATCGGTCGATGCCGCCGCCGCGAAGAAGAGCGAGAGCGGGGCGCATTAGGCGCGTGCAGTTCACCGATCGGTGTGTTATGCTGAGTGAGCGCCCGGCATTGAAGCCAAATTCGCAGCAGCATCAAGCAGATGACTGTTGCAATTATCGCCGCTGTGGGCGTCGACGAGACGGACCGGGAATCCACCGCCGCGCGCACAGCTACAATACAGAGGTCCTTTTTATGATCGATCAGAACTACGAAGTGCTGAGGGTCGAAGACGGGAAGCCCATCAAAATGTGGACCAAGGGCGTCCCGGTTGAAGACCAGGCCAAACAGCAACTCATCAATATCTCCAAGATGCCGTTTATCTTCCGTCAGGTTGTCGTCATGCCTGACGTGCACTACGGTATCGGCGCGACCGTCGGTTCGGTGATACCAACCGTCGGCGCAGTCATTCCTGCTGCAGTCGGTGTCGACATCGGTTGCGGTATGGTCGCTGTGCGTACTTCACTCTCCGCCGAAGACATGCCCGAGAGTCTCGCTAAGTTGAGATCGGCAATCGAGAAGGCGGTGCCGGTCGGTCAGGGCGATTTTGGCGATGACGTTCCCAAGCACAACGAAGAGGCTTGGTTCAATATCCTCGGCACACAATTCGAAGACATCAAAGCCAAGCATCCTGGTGTTGTGACCAGGAGAGATCCGTCTGCCCAGCTGGGCACCCTCGGTGGTGGCAACCACTTCATCGAGTTGTGCCTGGACAAGGAAGGGCGGCTGTGGGTGATGCTGCATTCCGGATCGAGAGGCATCGGCAACCGCATCGGGACGTACTTCATCGAACTTGCCAGGCAAGATATGAGGAAGTACTTCGTCAATCTGCCGGACATCGACCTGGCGTATTTCCCCGATGGCACCGAGCACTTCAAAGATTACGTCGAGGCGGTGGAATGGGCGCAGAGCTACGCCATGCATAACAGGCAGGCGATGCTCAAGCAAATTGTCGACGCGGTGCGGGGGCAACTGCCCCCGTTTACGCTCACCGACGAAGTGATCAACTGCCACCACAACTACATCTCGCGCGAGCACCACTTCGATCAGGATGTAATCATCACGAGAAAAGGGGCGGTGCGGGCCAGGCGCGGCGACATGGGGATCATCCCCGGGTCGATGGGCACCCGGTCTTACATCGTGAGAGGAAAGGGAAACAAGGAATCCTTCGACTCCTGCTCCCACGGTGCCGGCAGAAAAATGTCGAGAAACTCGGCAAAGGCCAAGTACACGCTGGACGACCACATCAAGGCCACCGAAGGTGTCGAGTGCAGGAAGGACAGCGGCGTGCTGGACGAAACGCCTGCGGCGTACAAGCCCATCGAAGATGTGATGGCGGCGCAGTCCGATCTCGTGGAAGTCGTCCACGAATTGAAGCAGATTCTCTGCGTCAAAGGCTGACCAAACAAAAGCGGCGCGTTGTGGGATACACGGCGCGCCGTTCAGTCTATCCTGGATGAGACGGCTGGCGAGATGTCCGAATATACCCAATGCGTATAAAATGAGCCTTTGTTTTGTACGTATTAGGTATATTCCAGAACGGAGGCGCGAAACTTTTGGCGAAGCGCCGGGTATTGGAAGATATAACCCGTTTTGAGCAGGGAGAGTCGGCTATGACCTCGGGACGAAACTTTGCGAAGTCGGCGTGGACAGTTGCATTGACGATGTCGATGCTGTTTCTGCCGCAGATCGGCGGGGGACCGGCACCGGCGGATCAGTCGGGGTGGGCGCAGGCGCAGTCTTCGCAGGGTTTCGGGCCGCGGCAGGGCATTTTGCGTCAACGGCTGCGCCAGCGCATTATGGGGCAGTCCGGTTCGGGCGCGGGTGCCGCGACGGCGACGGGGGGCGCGGGCGCGGCGGCGGGGGGCACGGGTTCCGCGACGGGGTCCGACGCGGGAGCAACCGGGAACGCGGGCACGGCGGTGACGGGGGACACGGCGGCGGCAGATCCGCGCACGCCGGCGACTAAGGCTGCCGAGAAAGAGGCGTGGTTCACCGAGATGCGCCGCCAGAAACATGGTCCGACGACTGCATCTAAATATACGATTGCCGGGCTCGACGTAGCGGTCTGGAAGCCGAAGACAACCACCGGTCCGGCGCCGCTGGTGATTTTCTCGCACGGGTTTCATGGCATCAACACGCAAAGCGACTACATCATGCGGGCGCTGGCTGATGCCGGGTACATCGTCATGGCCCCTAATCACGAAGACGCCTTCACCAAGGGTTTGCATCCGCCCGAGATGAGATTTCAGCTCGCCTCGCAGTGGACCGACACGACTTATCGCAGACGCGGCAACGACATCACCAGGCTGCTCGCGGCACTGAAAGCCGACAAAGAGTGGAGTCATCAGATCGACATGACGCGCATCGCTCTCATGGGGCACTCGCTCGGAGGCTACACGGTGCTGGCCCTGGCAGGCGGCTGGCCGCAGTGGAAGCTTCCAGGCATCAAGGCGGTCGTGGCATTGTCCCCGTACTGTTCACCGTTTTTGGTGCACAAGACTCTGTCCAACATCAGCGTTCCCGTCATGTATCAGGGCGGCACCAAAGACTGGGGCATCACGCCGTTTCTTCTCGGCAAAAATGGTGCCTATACCAGCACGCCGTCGCCCGCGGTTCTGGTCGAAGTGCAGGACGCCAATCACTTCACATGGTCGGGGCTGAATAAAGATCAGGACAAAGCGGAAATCATCGACTATTACTGCGTCTCATTCCTGGACAAGTACGTCAAAGGCGATACCGGCGCGCATCCGGAAAAACAACTTCAGGGCGTCTGCCGAATCGAAGCCAAATAAGGCTCGACAAAACGGCGCACTCGCTGCTGCAACTCAGGAGTCTCACGATCCATATTGACGTGCAACAGCGCCACCGACCAACGCGGTTCGCTGGCGATGAACTGGATTTGGTCTAGTAGCCAGTCACTCATCAAATCTTCGAGCGCCCCGGCGCCCACCAATCCCAGATAGTCGGATTGCTCGACGACATCGTCGACTGACTCGAGCAAGCAGCCGACGGCAGCCAGCTTTTCCTCTCGACTATCGTAGTCGAAAAGCAGGTCGGACGCCCAACCATTTTGATCGAGCGTTTTGAATCCGTCGCGATGCCAGGTCTGGTGCGCGGCGGCAAATTCCTCGGGCTTGCACAAAATGTCGTAAAGCCACGGCGGCTGCAAGGCGGCATCCCAGATCAGACGATCGCCGAAGTAGACGCAAAACTCGCCGGGCTGCCAGTTTGCCGCGCCTTCCCCGGCGGTGCCCGCCGGCAGCCAGTGCGCGTAGTAGGCGTGGTGCTCTATTACGGGGGCGTGCAACTCATGCCCGCACACCACAACACGCACGTAATCCGGATAGCTGAAGGAATTGCTGGCTGTCGGCACCACCGACCAGCAAAACACGCCCGAGCCCGACGGCGGCACCACGGCCGCGCGGCTCTTGCGGTCTGTAAGTCTTTCCGCCCAACCGACCGCCGTCCAACCGCCCTGCGTATCCTGCTCGCAGCGCACCACCACAGTCGGGTAGAGCGAGTTGGGTCCCAAAACGACCAGCGCTTCGTTGTCGTGGTGCGCCGTGAATATCGCGTAGGTGGGCGGCAGACTCGCGTAGTTGCGCGCCTTCCAGTACTCCAGGACCAGGTATCCCGCAGCGTCTTCGGCATTCTTGAACGTTTCGGACATCTGATAGCCACACCACGTCGAGCAAAGCCACTATACCAGCTCCGGTTGTCAACCGCACGCGCTAAATTGCGCAGCCGGTAAGGCACCGCTGGTCAGTCAAAAATCAAAGGCACCATATGCGGTGCCAGTCAATCGCTGGCCGCGCAACCACGGCACACAAAATGAAAGCGCGATCAGACTCGGTGCGCGGCGCTTCTCTAACTCGTAAAACGCCACTCAGAGCGGCTGTTGCAACATTTCTCAACGCAATTGAATGATACGTTTTGCAAACGGCAGCGGCGGTCTGCTCTGAATGCCACTGTTCATGCCGCTTTCGCAGCCCGCGCTAAGTGTTACGCAAATGTTCGCATAGGGTTGTGCTGGAACGCTCATTGGGAGACACTTGCAGGGTAGCTGCTGTCTTTATGGAGCACGATCCGATGGAACCAATCACGACTAATGTCCCGCAGGTTGTCGCTGAGGAACTCTCGAATGTTCCTTCTCCCGAAAAGAAGACATCCTCGGACATTCGCAGCGAAGCTAAACCGGCGAAAACTGCTGAACCAAAAGAGATCTGGTACGAAGGCGCAGCTATTTGATTTCGAGAGAATCCATGGTGGCGCCGGCGGTTTTGGCGTATTTCTCGTACCGTTCATCGAGGGCGCAATAAGCGACTTCCTGAATGTCTTCGCCTTCATCGCCCCTGTCGATTTCTTCCGGTCGCATTACATAGATCGTTTTCGATATCCTGGTGGTGCCCGCATCCGCGTCTTTGAACTGGCGACGTACAAGCAGAACGCGCACTCCATTGATGCTGAGCGTTTCGGCTGTTTCTTCACCCTTGATGGTGCTGCGCATCGCACCTTGCACCGACTGCAGCTCGGCGTCGCTGAGTTTGTGGTCTTTGCCTTCCAGCACCGCGCGTAGTGCCTGACCGTCGCTCTCTTGTTCGAGCGGTCCGCGATCTCGAATGGTCAGCGAGACGTTATCCGCTGTCTCGCGCGACGGATTCCAGGTCGCTACGTATGTGCCTTTATCTTCCTCCAGCCCGTCGTACGTCCAACCGCTCGGCGACTTGAACGAGCGAATCGGACCGGTGGCGATTTTTTCGTGCGCCTTGTAATCGGCGAAATTCAAAATCGCCATGGTGGCGACAAACGGCAGCGCCAGCGCGCCCATCATGGCAAGTGCGACGAGCACGGCGGCGGAAATGCCGACGAACGCGAGCACTCCAACTACTACTTTGGTTGTCGTCGAGGTAGCCATGGCTGCCTGCCGCCGGGTCCTGTGTCACCTTCAACAGACAACAGCTTACCCTGAATCGTTAAAATAGGCGATGGGCGTGCTAACATCGTCCCTCAAACAGTGCGCCGAGGGCGATTTGCCATGACCCCAACTACAACCCGAGTAGCGCCCGCGCTCCGAGCTCTGCTCGAAAACCTCATCGACTATGCCGGCATGTATCCGCCTGCCGGATTGCCGCTGGAGCAGACTCTCCAGAACTACGGCACGTACAGCGACGGCAACTATTCGTGGATGCTGCGCTGGCTGGTGATCGGCGGCGCCGACCTGAAGAAGGTGCCGGCCTCGCTTGACGGAGCCCTGGCAGTGCTGGCGGAATCGGAAGAAACCCGCGCCGCGTCACTGGAGACCAAAGGCGTGGTCTCGGCTCAGCGCCCGGTTTATGTCGAGGTGGCGCTCAACGATTTGAACAAGCTGGACGCCGTCAAGCAAGCGGGTTGCTTCGGAAAAATCCGCACCGGCGGCGTCAAGCCGGAAGCCATTCCGACACCGGCAGATGTGGCCGCCTTCATCCTGGCTTGCGCGGACCGGCGGCTGCCATTCAAGGCTACCGCAGGGCTGCATCATCCGATCCGGGCGGAGTATGCGCTCACCTATGAGAGCGACGCACCGCGGGCGGTGATGCATGGTTTCCTCAATGTCCTGATGGCATCAGCGTTTGCCTGGCAGGGCGAACGGGATGTAGAACCGATCATTGCAGAAACCGATGCCGGCGCGTTTTCGTTTGACGACGAGCACGCGCACTGGCGCGACAAGTCTGTGAGCACCGCGCAGATTCGCGATGCACGGCAAAACTTCATGCACTCTATGGGTTCCTGTTCATTCGACGAACCCGTGCACGAGCTGCAAGCGCTGGGACTTATCTAAGGTGCGTGCCGATCGCGCCATTTTGTGCGGCATGCTGGCGGCATGGCTTGGCGGCAGCTTTGCAGTGCCGCGCGCGCAGGCGCAGTGGAGTCCGGGAGGAAACCCACCCGGCATGTCGCCGGGAAGCAACGAGGCGACGGTGGCCAACCTGCAGGAAGCCGACCTGCAACGGCGGCTTGCGCAGATCGACGCCATGGTGCAACAACGCATGCCGCAACAAGACTTGCCGGCCTATTGCTTGACCGTAATAAAGTACGGGCGCGTGGTGTTTCACAAAGCCTACGGATTCGCCGATTTGCAGCAGCACATTCCGGCATCGAACGAAACGGTCTTCGGACTGGCATCCAACACCAAGACGTTCACCGCCCTCGCACTGCTCTCTCTGGTGGACCAGGGACTGGTCAACCTCGACGATCCGCTGGCCAAATATATTGACGGGTTGACACCGCCCTACCGCGGACTGACCATCAGACAACTGGCGTCCATGACTGCCGGGGTTCCGAAGGTGGTATCACAAGAAGTCCCGTGGCGTCAGCAACTGGATATCCTCGACCACACGCCGCTCGTGTCGCAGCCCGGTTCGCAGTTTCTTTACTCGAACTTCAGCTATCGTTTACTGGGTTCGGTCATCGAGCGCGCTACCGGTCGCCCATATTTCGAAGTGGTGCGCGACACGATTTTGGCACCTTTACAGATGAACAGCACCGCCACCACAGTCATGCTGCAGCCCACAGGGCACGTCGCGCAAGCCTATGGTGACAACGGTGGGCGCGGACCGTTGCACGCCATTGAATATAAGAACCCGGCAATCTCGTTTGCCGCCGGTATGCTGGCCAGCACCAACGACGACCTGGTCAACTATGTTTTCGGGCTGCTCAATCGCCGCATATTGTCCGAGCAGGGGTATCGCACTCTCTGGTACGACCGCCCGCCGCTGACCACCGGGCAGCCCTCTAACTGGGCATTCGGCTGGGGTTCCGCAATCAACACAAACTTCGGCACGCGCACCGTCAGCATGAATGGTGGCACTCCCGGTGTGGCGTCATCGATCATCATATTGCCCGAGCAGAACGCCGCCGTCATCGGGCTGTGCAACATACAAAAACCAGCGGCGCACGACGTCGCACGCGAAGCCGCGCGGCTTGCCTTCGGACAAAGTGATGCGGCCCCGCCGGGCGAAGCCGGCGAGGCTGATTACGGAGGAGAGTCTGCGCCCTGAACGGGCTCTGCTCTATTGCTTCATCAATTTGTATCCGGCGGGAACCTGAAACACAGTTGCAGGCGGCGCACCGGCAATTGACTTTAGACTCATCACGGTTTTGCCGGCGGGAGACGTGGTCGTCGATTCGACCACAACCTTCACATCATCACCGATCCATACTTCGCTCCTGCCGCTGGGATTGGTGTAGGCGTAGCCATGGCACGGATGACCCTTGATCACTTTGGTGCCGATGGACTTGCCGCCGGCTTTCTTCACGCTGTTCTCGTCCGACACATAACTGCCGTTGTCGGGCAGAACACTCTGCATGGCCATTTTGCCTTGCTCGATCAATGTCGTGCTCGTCTTTTTCTGGTAGTCGACGAGCGTCGTGTAGGTCGCGCCAGCCGCGGATGTTGCGGTGAGAAACTTGCCGGCGCCGTTCGATGCCATGCGCAATTCGGATTTACCGGCAGCGCTGCTCAGATCGTATTTGGCATCGAAAGCGTTGGTCGGATAATCGGCTGCCATTACAGATGGTGCCGTCGCCATTGCGATGCAGGCGGCGGCAATCAATGGATTGAGTTTCATATTCACTCCTCGGAATATATTTGTGACCGTGAAGGGGCTAACGCCGCAGCCTGGCAATTTAGGATGTCAGAAGATGAGGCTTTAGTCACCGCCCGATTCTTGTGCAGGGGTGGGGCTTCTGCGACTTTAACCCGCCTCGATGTCTAGAAAAGTAGACCAACGGATATAAACAGATACCCCGACCGAAGACGTTCGCTCCCACCAGTAGCGTAAGGCGGTATCCATGGCATCGATCTTTGCCGACTCCCAGCGAGACGGCACCAAAGTTCATTTGCCCAAAATTCTTGACGACAAAGAACTCGCGGAAAAATGTCGGCAAGCCTTGTTGGGTGCTCTTCCGAAAAAACCGGATGACGCGATGAAAATCGCACTCGGACAGATCCAACAGAAGCCATCGGACCACAACTCGAGTCCCGCAGATCGCCTGCAACTCGAATTCCCCGACTGCTTCCCCAAGAAGAAGCCGGGCTCCAAGTAGCCGCTTCGCACCACCGACCCGCATCGTAATCTGCTGCTTCCTCCGGGGAGCGTATGCGTTTGCACTTGATGGGAAGAATCCCACCAACAATCATGGCTCCTCATTGACTTTCCCAGAAGACGGGAATATCTTAGCCTTGAGTTCTCGCATCTCGCTGCCCGCGCTGCGTATCCCGAAAGGGATAGGTTGTGTCGTGCACCCGCAGGCTACGCAAAATGGCCGGAAATCAAATACCCCTAGATTCATCAAACCCGCCCGGCGTCCCGCCGGTAGAAACAGGCTCCGACACCAGCACCAACCCTGCCAGTGATATCGCTGCCGACATCTGGTCGTCCGGCTATTGGGACGATAGTGCCTGGACGCAGCATTCGGCGTTTCTCAATCCGTATTCGCTGAACAATGATTTCGTCAGCTGGACACCGGCTTCAGAGGTGACCGGTGCCCTCAGTGACACCACCGGCGGCGGCACGCCTCAACCCGGCGAGGTGTCGTCCGACCAGTTTCACCAGGTGCTCTCCGGTGCCAAATCGTTCAAACTTACTACCACCGAGCAGAATGCAGGAAACAATACAGCACCCGACTACATCCTGGGTACTGACGGCAAACTGCGAAGAAACCCGGACAAGCAAACGCCCAATCCGGACGGCTCGGTGAATGTCGAAATTCAGGGAGCAAACGGACAGGCGAATCAGGGACTATCCGATGCACTAAAACAAGCCAGCGAGAATCAAAAGAGCTGGGCTCGGGAAATGATCCAGTACTGGACCAATTCACCCGAGCATCAGGGCGAACCGATCCCCTCCGAATGGCAGGACATTCTCTCCACTCAGCCTGATCTTCCTGACCCGGATCAGTCTGCCTCTTCCGACACGACCGTGCCGCCTCAAGGTGGGCAAAATGTCATCGACGGCGACACGCAACCGCCACCGACGACAGACACGGGCGGCGCAACGCCGGCGCCGTCCTTCGACGGTGGTGGCACCGGTGGCGGAACAGGCGGCGGCACTGGGGGCGGCACTGGGGGCGGCACTGGTGGTGGCACCGACTACGGCGGCACAGATACACTGCCTCCGCCCAGCACGGACTACTCAGATCCCGGTCGGGGCAACGCGTCTTTTGACGGCACCGTCATGGACAAAGGCAACCCCAACGACTTCTTCATCTGCCAGTTCCTCGATCCAAAATTCAATCCCAATGGACCACCCTCCAGCGAAGACTGCGGACCGGCAAGCCTGGCGATGATCGCCAAATATTATGGCGTCGCATTCGATGACGTTAACACCGGCAACCGTGTCAACGCCCAGCAAGCAGATCCAAATACGCTCGTGCACGCAGTCAGAGGATTGATGACCGGCAACGACAACTCAGCTCGCGGCACAGGCGTCGGCGAGGTAGAGTCGGCCGCACGAGCGATGGGCTTGCAAACAGCCATGGTAAACAACAAAGGCGATCTGGATGCACAGCTTGCGTCCGGGCACATGGTGGTTCTGTCGGGCAATCCGCGCGACTATCAGAAAGACCTCGGATTGCATTACGGCAAAGGTGGTGGCATCTATGACGGCGGGCACTTCATCACCGTAGTCGGGAAGGACGGCGACAACTATGTAGTCAACGATCCGGCGACGCACGGAGGGTCGATGACGCTGACGCCCAAACAAATGGATGGCTACATCGCCAACCAGGGCGCCACCCAAGAAATTGGCACCGCAGTGTGGAAATAGCGGTTCAGTAACAATCAATGCGGCGGCAACGGCGAAACCACTGCAGAAGCGTCGGCTGCCGCGCCGTCTCTTAACTGGTTTGCATGACGGTGCATGATGCTGAAGATCACCGGCACCCACACCAGCGTGAAGAAAGTCGCGACAATCAGTCCGCCGTTCACAGCGCGTCCAAGTGGTGCGTTGTGGGCACCACCGGCGCCACTGCCGATAGCCATCGGAATCATGCCGATGATCATGGCAGCCGCGGTCATCAAAACCGGACCGCAAAGAGGCACTGGCTGCTGGTGCCAGCGACCTGTATGTGAAGCCGGTTCTCAGCAAAGACCTGGAAGAGATCCTGTCCAAGTACCTGCCCGAATAACGTCACAAACGATTTCGTTACCAGTATTTGGCGTGGTCCTGCACGGTGGTGCCTCCGCTCCGGAAGCGGCTTGCCGCGCCGGAGTCGCCGGCATTTTCGGCTTCACGGGCGCGCCGCTCCGAGTCTGAGACGCTGTTGTTCTGCCAGTCGCTGCTGCCCGATGACGAGGATGACACTTGATCGGAGCTGCTCATGTTGGTCATGAACTGCCCAGACATAAGAGCCTTTACCGCTGCTGCATCGGCAGCCGCCATGCGCGCCGAGTCTTGATTGGCGTACTTATTGATGTGCCCGAGGAGCAATTGAGCTTTCTTGCGAACCGACGGCTGTCCGCCTGTGGTGCGGAGGCTTGCCTGCAAGTGGAGTTTTGCATCGGCATATCTGCCTTGCGAGCATTCGCGCGTCGCCATCAAGTAGGTCCAGGTCGGATTGTTCGGTTCCAGCTTCTGCATCTTGCGCCACATGATTTCCAGCATGTTGAGCGCTTCGCAGTGAGCCCAGCCTTCGTAGGGATCGCCGGTTTGCATTTGGGTGCGCGCCGCGATGGTCAGGCAAGCCACGGCACGGCGACCGAGTGCCACCTGCATTCCATAGGGAATCGGTGTGCGGGAAAAATTATCGTCGAGCAGCGAATAGTACTGGTTGCCGGCGCCGTTGTAATCGCCGCGGGCTTCGTCTTCACGGGCCTGGCGCACCGACTCGACAAAGCTGGCATCTTGCGCTTGGGCAACTTGCGGCTGCCAGGCACTGTATATGGTGCCGAACGCGGTGGCTGCCAATACCAGTGGCACGCATGCCGCAAGCGAAACGATTCGTTTAGTGATGATCATTGCTTGTCAAAGCTCCTACTGGATCAGACGGAAGTCGCGTTTGCGTTGTCCACCGAATGCTGCTCGCCCGAGTGCCGGCAGTCCAAACTGCTCGACCTCATCTCCCGAAGGAGGAATCGGGAAGCCTGTCAGCAAAAGTGTTTTCAAATCTCCACCCGGTACGCTGACCGAGCCGGGCGACTTGGGCTTCCAACCGCTGGTGTCTTTCGACTGACGTTTTCCAAATCCCATGTTGATCCATTTCTCGCCACCGGGATTCATTGAAGGGTCGTAACCACCGCCGCCGCCGCCACCATATCCGCTACCGCCGCTACCGTAACCGCCGCCACCATAACCGCCACCACCGCCGCTACCGTAACCGCCGCCACCATAACCGCCACCACCGCCGCTACCGTAACCGCCGCCACCATAACCGCCACCACCGCCGCCGCCATATCCGCCCGACGAGCCCGCACCACCTTTACGCGTCCACTCCGTGTATCCCCACCTGCCGGTGGTGGAAAACTGATTTGCGCTCATGACTCGAAACGTGCCGTTGTCCGGTCCCACATTCGTCGTCTTGAAGTAGCGACTGCCGTCGGTTGTGATGCGCCCGTTCTCTGACATATTACCGCCGGGACCGCGCGACGTGACAGTGTAGTTGCCCGTCGGGTCAATCTTCCATTCAATCAATATGTCGCCGTTGGGTCGGCTGAGGGTGGTCTGCCAGGTTCCGCAGATTCCCTTATCTGTAATAGCTGACGCATCGCCGACCGCGAAGCTGGTCGCAATCAGAGCCGAGATTGCCGCCGCCGCGCCCAGCCGGCGACTGAGACTAAATCGCATTTTCGGAGTTCTCATGAGAAGTGAACCACCAAGTGCACTAAATCGCCGCAGTATAGCATCGGCTGGACAATTTCGCCCGGTTTTCAAGCTGCGAATTGTCCAATCTACTGGCTTATCTGCACGCTGCTCAACATGCTGGTGAAGACTTGCGCGCTACCTATATAAACCTTCTGTGGCGCAACTAGTTTGAACTTGTACTTGTTCTTGGTCCAGCCGAAGTAAACATACTGGTTATACGTCAGCTTACCGGCGGCGCCGCGAGAGTACGCCCGGTTGTACGCGACAATGCTGCCCTTAGGTCCGATGCGCAAGAATTGCGGCACCGCTACTCGGGCATAGTCGTGGCGCTGCTCGTGTTCGCGATCTTCATCCACCACCCAGGCAGCAACGTCTTTGTCGCTTGCGGTGTGGCGGATGGAAATATAGCTGCCATCCCCTGCTTGGAATTTTACGAAGTATCCATTCTCGAGTGGCTCTTTCGAGACGTCCCAGGAGTTCGGATAGTCTACGGTTATGCCCTGAGCGGTGTATCGTTGCATGTTGGGGTTCTGCGTCCCTGCTCGCTTCCGCGCCTGCCCCAAAGCTTGCGCCTGTTGTTCATCGATGAGCGCCTCCACATGCAGAGCCGCCAACAACTGGTCCTTTGTTATAGCACCAGACGAGAATGCTTTGATATCGGAGATGGTGACCACCACCTCTCGATAGTGCGCTGGTGCCGATGGTTCGTAAAAATGCAACTTGACACGAGCAACCGACGGATCGGCATCAATAATTTCCTTCGATACCGCCAACGCTTCAATCTTCAAGTCCGTTCCCGGAGCATGCGAAGTGAGGACATAAGTGCTGAGCGCAACCTCGCCGCCACTGATGGCAACGGTCACTTTGCGCCCTTTTCCAAACGCTGGCGACTTGCGTACAAGCTGCTCGACAGACCCGGCCGTGAGAGGCTCCGCAATTGCCACCCCAGGAAATGCCAGCCCGCATACAACGGGCAACAAGAACACCCCACATATCAGTTTCTTCATCACATCAATTCTCAGTTGAACCGCGTTTGCGCAGCTCCTGCCTGTTTTTTTCTTCGCGCGCCTGAAGACTCACCAAGAGGCGCTTGACGACCCGTTGACGCAATTGGTCCGTCTCCTTCAGTTTTCCCATACGATCCATTTGTTTCACATACAACTGCCATGCCCAGCGCAAGGTTACATCATCACCGCCGCTGGTTTCTGCCAGTGAACGTTCCGTCAATGCCCGGGCATCAGCGGCGGCCTGCTGGTAGTCATTCTTCGACTCATCCAGAGAAATCTGCAATAAATCTGCTGATACCTCTGCGTTTCCGCGGTCCAAACCTTTCGTGCGCGCGCTGAGAGATCTTAGCTTTTCGTAAATCATCATGCAGATGTCGTAGCGTTTCATCCTGAGACAGGTCGCTGACAGTCCATTGAGACCCAACACCTTTTCCGCGTCACTGACGCTGGTATCGAAATAAACGCGATCGATGACTTCGCTCAATCGTTTCTTGTAATCCTCAGCGACAAACATCTTGTACAACTGCAGGTAGTGATTCGGTCTGCGTTTCTCTTTTCCGGCAGCCAACTGATCATCAATATCCGTCAATCCAGCTATCTCCTCCGTCATTCCCAACGCCATGCATTCTTGCACAGCAGTCCGCACAGTCGCCTCCGTGCGCAGCTCGCCACTACGACGAATCGCATCAACTACCTTTTTCATCATGCCGCGAGCTTCCTCAGTTTTTCCCTGCAGTCGCTTTGCTTCGGACATCCTGGGGCCGTAATAGCATAGATGGGCGAGCCGGCTGACCTCGCGCGGGTCGGCGCCGAGAAGCCGGTCGAAGTATTCTTCCGCCAGTGCGTCTCTCCCTAAGGTGAATGCATTGGCAGCGATGGTCGAATAAAGCAACACAACGCTTTCCGGTCCTATTTCTTGTGCAATGGTCGTATCCGGTGTTTCCTTTTTTGCACTGCTCGGTTGGACGTCAGCCAGTGCCATATTCAAACAGCGCTCGTAGTCACCTAGTTCGGTCAGCTGTTGAAATTTTAACAGCTCAGCCTGCCTGAAGGCTGCATAATCGCGTTTTCGGCGAGCTACCTCGCTAAAGTGCTGCAACTCTTCAAGCGAATAAGCAGGACGCATCAGCACGTAAGTGCTGTAGTTGCGAGTGAAGTTCCGCAACTCTTCCTCGTCGGCTACTTGCTGCATCTCGTACGCATGTTCTCCACGCAGATCGTTTAAGTGCGACACCACCAGCGCAACAGAAACGACACCAGTGATACCAAGCACAAAGAGCACCGCGAGCGAAGTTGACCAACGTCGCTTACCAACAGAGGTCGCACGATGAATCGGTGCTTTGATCGCCAGCGAAGGATCGGCGACAAATTTGTCGAGTACTTCCCTCAAAGCGCCGAACGATTCATATCGAAGTTCCTTATTTTTTGTCAGGCAAGTAAACACAATTGCCTCCAGAGACGGTGGCAGTCCAAGTCGCTGCGCAAACGGTGCGGGCGGTGCGGAGATCTGTTTCATCAACACCCCCACCGGTGTGTCGGCAGCGAACGGCGGCTCGCCTGTCAACACCTCATACATCAAACAACCAAATGAATAGATGTCGGAGCGGTTATCGAGTTTCTGCCCTTGCGCTTGTTCAGGGCTCATGTAATTAGGATCGCCCAGCACTTCGCCGGTTTTTGTCAGACGTTGCCCATCAGGACCATCCAGGAGCTTCGCCAATCCGAAATCGATCAGCTTGGCGCTCGCCGTTCCGTCAGACTGATTGACCACGATGACATTGTCAGGTTTCAGATCGCGATGAAACACGGCGTTCGCGTGGGCAAATGCCATGGCGTCGCAGACCTGCAAAAAAAGCGGCAGCGCTTTGTCTGGTGGCACAGGTCCTCGCTCACGCACCATGCTGCCCAGGGACTCCCCCGCCAGGAGTTCGGTAGCCATGTACACCAGACCATCGACGTTCCCGAAGGAATACACCGAGAAGATGTTCTGGTGACGCAATTCCGAGATTATGTGCGCCTCGCGATGAAATCGCTTCATGCCTTCGGGATCGGCTGCATATCGCGGGTGCAATACTTTGATCGCCACGTCATTGCCCATGACTTTGTGATGGGCACGGTATATGGTACCGAATCCACCGGTGGCGATCAGTGCCACAATCTCGTAGCGATCGTCCAGCACCGTCCCGATCACAGCAAAGGATCCTTGAGTTCGGGAGACGTTTGCATGCTGAAATTGTACAGGAAACCACCGTTAATAGTTCCTTTGCAATCGGCCCGCCGCCGGCGCCCGAAAGCGGCAATATTGCTGATTTGTTAAAGTTGTCAAGGGATACAAATTTCTGCTCTAAACTGCTAGCACTAAGAAATTATCCAACCACCGCTCCTTATATTTTCCGGCTTCGAAGACTGTGCCACAGTCCCAGCTCGAAGCCGTTTTCACACACCGAGGAATTCAAATGGACACAACCGAAATAGAAGGAAACTTGCGTTACGCACTCAAAGATGAAACGCGCCGCGAACGGCAAAAGACGCTATTCGCCGCGTCTCTAGGGTTGCCGGTAGGACTGGCGCTTTCACTCGGATTGCCGCTGATTTCGCTGCCTAACGTGGGCGCCTCCCTGGTGGAAATTTTCGCCGCCACTATCGTGGCACCGCCACTGGTTGCCGCTCTGCAGCGCCGCGCGCGCAACAAGGGCTGGCCGATTTCGGCTGAGTTTCTTGGTTACTTTGGTGCCGGTTTGGGCAGCCTGGGTGCTCTTTTGAACCTTCCAGGCACGAAACTTTCACTCTCATTTCTGGAGGACCAGTACGAAAGCGAGGGACGCTATTCGCTGGCGCAACGCATTCACCAACTGGCTAACCCAAAACTCAAAGACAACGGCGGAACGCTGACGCACATCCAACTGACCGAGCAGACTGAGTTGCTGCAACTGCTGTTCAACGGAGGACAATACGAACAATGCATGAGACTTGGAGAAAAACTATTACTGGCCTCTTCGCGGACTTATTACGAAGATTCTTCCGACGTCAACCAGATTGCGTTATGGAACGTGCAGTCGCTGCTCGTGGTGCTTTTCAACGCCACCGGGCAAGGTGAGAAGGCCAAAGCAATCTGGTCTAATCTGAAATCGATGCGCGAATTCAGCGAAGCCGCAGATAAAGCGCAGATCGCTTACGCCTACAAAGGCATGACGCGCGCCGGCGTCGCTGTCGAAGATTACTGGACTGCCCTGCGTTATGCCAAGCTTGCGCATGACTGCTACGAGCGAGCCGAATTGAGCTGCAAGCTGTTGTCCGGTGAAATCGCTCTCGACCTGGCGCACTGCCACCTGAAGTTGGGGCAAGTACAAGAAGCCGAAATGGAGATCGCGAATGCCCTGCAAGAATGGAAAGTGGTGCTCAGCCCCTATGCCGCACGCATGAGCGAAGCGTATTACTTGTTTGGTCTGCTGGAAAAACAAAACGGCGAACTGGAAAAGGCCGCCTGGCAATTCAACCGTGCCGCCTCCGTTTTGAGGCAGCGCACCGGCAAGCGCAGTTTGCAAATGCTACCCATACTGGTGGCACTGCGAGAGTGCTTGACGAGCCTCGAGCGCGAACCGGCCGCCCATGCCGTCGGCAGAGAACTGGCTGAGATTTGCGAGAGCTTCAACTGCAAACCCACCGCGTGCGCCACATTGACGCACGCCGCACGGACCGCCATAATGACCGATGAATGCAAGGACTAAATTTCATCTCTGATTCTTTTCAGATGGTCACGTGCGCAGTTCGCGAACTTCCGTCACTGTTTGTGTTTATGATCGGCGCCTTGCTCTCTCTGACGTTGATTCAACGGAAACAGATCAGACCTTGGCTGATGCTGTCCTCTATGTTGTTCTTAAGCGGTTCGTCGTTGCTGGCACTGGCACATCGCACCTGGAGCAGTTTTGGCGCCATAGGTACACAGAGTATGGAGGGAGACACAGTTAAGGTCGTTCACGATTCGCTGTATCTCCTCATGACGTTTCTCACAGCAATTGGGCTAATTCTCCTGCTGCTGGCGATGTTCATGAAGTCTGCTCAGCCCTCGTCGACTGCACGGGGGTAAAGCATGGATTTCGACTTCGGCGAATTCATGGTCAGGACGCTTCTCAGTGTTCCGCTTGTGTTGATTGAAATAACCGGAGTCGTATTGGCACTGGTCAAACGCAAGTCACTCGGCAAAGCTATCACCATTTTGGCGGTCGCCGGCTTTATCTGGCTGTTGCTTGGTGCGGTTGTCGGCACCGGAGGCAAAGCGTGGCGAGATGCTTCCATGACAGATGGTCACTCGCCTGAGACGTATGTCACGGGCACTGAGATACTCATCGAAACCGTGTTGCGCAGCTTCTGCGAAACCATCGGTTACATCTGCCTGGTCGCGGCAGCGTTCAAAACAATCCGCTCGACACAACCAGAGTAACTCTATGGAACGGCGCAGTTTTCTCAAGCACACATTGCAGACAGTTCTGCTGCTCGGCGCCGGTGCCCTGTCATGGAAAGCGGCGGTAGCGAAAGCGCCGTCATCAGCCACAACTGTGCAGCGCATCGCATTCGGCTCTTGCGCCAATCAGAATTCTCCGCAACCGGTCTGGGACGTGATTCTGCAAGCCAAGCCGGACTTGTTTCTTTTCATCGGAGACAACATTTATGCCGACACCGAAGACATGGGCGAGATGCAACGCAAATACAAGCAACTCGGCAGCAAACCCGAGTTCGCCAATTTCAGATCTAATGTCCCGGTGTTAGCCACCTGGGACGACCATGACTACGGTATCAATGACGGTGGCATCGAATATCCCAAGAAAGAGCAGAGCAAGAAACTTTTGCTCGATTTCTTTGGTGAACCGGCAGACTCTCTGCGCCGGCAGCGCCCCGGTATCTTTACGTCGTACTACTTCGGTGCGCCAGGTAAGCGCCTGCAAGTGATACTGCTGGATCTGCGCTGGTTCCGCACGCCGCTGAATGTTGATCCGAAAAGCCATGACTACCTGCCCGTAACTGCTGCGGACGCCGAACTGGTCGGCAGCGAGCAATGGAAGTGGCTCGAAAATGAGTTGAAGCAGCCGGCGGATCTGAGACTGATTGCCAGCAGCATTCAATTTTGCTCGCCTGAGCATCCCTGGGAAAAGTGGTCGAATTACCCAAAAGATAAGGCGCGAATTCTAGCGCTCTTCGACGAGTTGAAAATCAAGAATGCCTTCTTCATCTCCGGCGACATGCACTATGGCGAGCTGTCGGCGGAGAAGACTCCTCAGGGCTTTGAAGTTTTCGACGTCACTTCCAGCGGTATGAACTTAGTTGAGTCCGGATCACAGTTCAAGAATAGAAACCGCATCAGTCTCTTCGACAGAACTCCCAACTTCGGATTTATCGAAATAGACTGGGCGAAGAAACCAGTGTCTGTAAGCCTGCAAGTTCGGTCAAGCCTCGGCGCTATACCGATTCGCCACGACACCACCTTCGCGAACTGATCGAATGAGACACCGCGTGGCGACCGAACTGAACGCATTCAGGATTCAATGACGAACGCCCGATCATCAGCAAAGTGTGAGACAATAGAAATGTCCGAACTTAAGGGATTTCATCGGACATTCGCGGTTGTGTTTCCGTAAGCTGCTCGATTACCGGGTTGCGTTCAATTAAATCCTCCACTGGCCAAGCCATGAGCGATTGATGAACGACGCGCCTTACAATAAGGACGGGGCTGCAAAACCACCCGAATTGACGTTCCTTCATGATTTTGTTTGCGAATGTCCCGATCCCTCCATTCGCACAACTATTCGAGCGCTCGTTGATTTGTGGCTGTCCCGTCCGACTTCAACGCCACATCTCGATTCGCTGAGTCAGCTCCAAGTGGTGCTGAACAGTGAAGACTGGCTGCACATATCCTGGCTGCTGGCTATAAATCCCAACACGCCGGCCTCCGTTTTACAAGACTTGTGCTCTGAAGGGAGCCCACAGCTTCTTGAGCGCATTGCAGAAAACGGGCGCACCAGCCCTTCTACTTTGACCACATTGTCCTGTCAGGCTTACGCAGAGGTGCGTATCGCCGCCGCTTCCAACCCCAACACTCCGCTCGCATCAATAATGGTGTTAATCAATGACTTAGATGCGGACGTGCGATACAGCCTTGCCGAGAATCATCAACTGGACAAATCGGCATTAGACTTTCTGTCGCATGACGAGAATGCATTCGTGAAGTTTCGCGCGGAGAAAACGATCAGTCGACTCAGGCGTCCGGGCTAACGCCACGCACCGATCAAGCGTATAATGCAATCAGATATAGGCTATTAAAACGAGTGGCCGCATAAAACGGGCTGCAAGCTGCTGTTATTTCTAGTCGTCTGCTCAGAGTCAGTACAGACAGCATCTTACAGTCGAGGTCATTATGAAGAAACCGCCGCTGAGACGGGCCGCATGGCTTCGTCCAATAGCACGCGACCACGGAGTCGCCTTGCTCTGCGCTCATTTCGCCTGGAAAGCCATTCGCGCGCCGTACACAGAACGCCTGATATTTGCCGCTCAAATACGCGTTCTTTGCCAGAATTCCATCCTCGAGTACCTTGAAGATGAGCAGTGGGTTTTAACGCCTGTGATTGGTGATGCAGATTTGCGCCAGGAACTTCACCGTCGCCACAACCTGCTCAGGCTCTTGATCGAAGAATTGAACAAAATCACTCTCGCTACAGATCCCGGACTCGGTTTGCTGGCCAGTCTTGCTGACGGTCTGGACGGCTGCGTGCGTTGGGAGCAACACGAGCTGTTCCCGCGCATCGAAGAAGGAATCGAACGAGATCAGGTGCAGCGGCTGACGCAATTAACCAAAAAGATCGAAAGAAATCGCCAGCGCCCTACACAAGTAAGGCAAAGACAGATTCGGCGCTTTAACATGGCCTATCGCGACCGGATCTCTACTCTACAGGACAACTTTGATGGTGACGGCGCCGACAGCCGTGGCACAAATGAGGCAACTCGCTCAGCCGGCATCATCAGCGTCACAGCCAACATCTACGCCTTCGACGAAGATTTCCGCGGGCGTCGCGGCAAGCCGGTATCGGACGATTCCGACTATTAGCGCAAGTTGTGCTTCACCTGCTTACGCAGGGTTCCGTAGTTTTTTCCTGCCCGCGGCTGGATCACGAACACTGCCATACCGCCAACCATAATCGTAAGACCGAGTTGGGACAGCAAACGCATAATATCTATGGCATTGCTGGGCGGACCGCTCGCCACCACCTGTGGTACCGGAGGCGGAGCCACACCAAGCACCGGTGCTTCTTTCTTAGGAGCCACCGGCTCGGTTTCCGCCGCGTACATCACTTGCGGAGGATTCCAGAGCAAGGAATATCCGACTGCCTTGGTGGGCAATCCCGGAGTAATGCGCATCCATGGTGGGCAGAGGATCATTCCGGTCATGATCGCCACACCGATCCACACAATACTCCATTTAAAACTGTCCAATTGAGAGTCCTTGTTTTAGTTAGTTATTCAGAGGCGGATCATATTCAGCGATCAGCTGTAACTGGACAGTGGCACGATCTACGTAGGTGGAACTGGGCATGCCCAGGTAGAACACGAACAGGTCACTGTCATTCCCGCCTTTGTGATGCCAGAGGTCTCGGATGTTCTTAAACTGTGCTTGCACGTCCGCCGACGCGTCGGCACCTTCCCCGAAGTAGAGAACAGTGTGCGCCTTCGGTCGGTTAGCTGCGTCACGTTTGAACGTGACAGCAAACACAGCCGGGAACTTGTCCGGTATCACGCCGCCCGCAAGAGTACCGGCCCCTCTGAAACGAAACCGCTTTTTACGGCCCCAAGAAATACCCATGACGGACACCTCTTAATAGCGACTACCGTTGTTACGCGGTTTGGGAGTGGACATATTGACCTTCAGCGGTCTTCCTGAGAAATCACGGCCATCCAGACTTTTGATGGCGGCTTCGGCAGCTGCTTGCGTTTCCATCTCAACGAAACCAAACCCGCGCAATCTGCCGGTGTCTCTATCCTTGGGCAGCACAGCCGAGACTACTCCGCCGTGCTGGCTGAACAGCTGCTGCAACTCGTCCTCAGTAACGTTGTAGGACAAGTTACCCACGAAAAGCTTGTTATTCATTTTTCAACCTTCGACCGCGCCGCTTTCAAACAAGGAAATGAATCGAAGATTGAGAACAAACAGAGGTCATAAACTCATACCTGTTGCCATTATCGCACACTTCGCGACAAAAAAGGCGGAAATCCCAGAAACTGTCAGCGTTTCGGGGCCCGCAGTGCGTTACAGGCATGCCATCGTATTTGGTTACAGCCCGGACCGATGCCTCGAGAAGAACTCCCAGATAACGCGGTTGGCATCGAAGTCACGGCACACCGGTCCGACGATGGCCCTGGGTAGATACTGTTCACCATCGGGCCAGGTATGACCACCGCCCTGAATCTCGTAGAACAAGACTTCGCTCGGGCTGTCATCGCTGCCGTATTGCTCGGAGAATGCCCGGCAGCCATCACCTCGATCCTTGTTGGCGATCTCCTGTTTCACAGGCGTCGCAGTATTCTTGTTGTGCGCCAGCCAGAACTTTAACGCATCGCGCCCGGAGGCAACCTGTCCGCGTTTCTTCCTGAGCAGCTTTCCACCGACCTGTCCGCCCTGCCACGGCACCAGTGGATCCGCGGTGCCCAGCAGCATTAGAACCGGCACGGGCGGTCCTGTCAGGTCACGCCACTGGGTCGGAACAGTTGCCACCACCGGCGCCACCGCTGCCAACTTGTTCGGACATTTAAGAGCCAGATACTGACTGAAGAAACCTCCGTTGGAGATGCCTGTTGCATACACTCTGGTCGGATCGGCAATTTTGTCGGCGACGAGGCTGTCGATCAGTTTGGAGATGAAACCAACATCGTCGTAGTACTTTTCTGACAGATCGGGACGACCGTCGTTCCAGTGACGGTCCATGCCATTTGGGTAAGCGACGACGAAACCCTTTTCGTCAGCCAGAGCCGCCAGACCGCCGACAGCTTTGTCCGTTCCGCGAGCCTGCCCGCCGCCGCCGTGAAATAAAAGGACCAGCGGAGCTGGTTTCGTCGCAGATTTTGGAACGTAGAGAAAATACTCGCGCTCTACACCCTCATGTTGAATCACTTTCAATTCGGGCTTGCCTGCGCCGGAGAAATCCCGCATGCCACTGGGCATCAAACGACGCCGGGTGCGCGCTTGCGCATCGCCGGACTCGCCTGCCGCGATGGCGGCAACAAGTACTACCAGCAAACAAACTAAGGCTGCGCCGGCTTTTCCGAGACCTGATACTGAGGCACGTGTTCGAGCATCCATTTCGCTTCTCCGTCTCCGAGTTCGACAGCCTTGTTCAACATTGAACGTGCCGCTTTCACATCTTTCGGCAACCCATAGCCATTAGCCATCATATCCGCCAGAAACATCATCGCATCCGTATCACCCTCGGCAATCTCCGCTTGCAGTAGAATCACGGCTTTGTTGAAATTCTTCTCGGACAAACCGGTGTTCTGCTCGACGCCCCAACCGTTCTGGTAGAGAAGTCCGGCCACATAACTTAGCTGTCCGACGCGGGGATGTTTCTTCCCTTCAGCAATCACAGATTCAGCCGACTTCGCATACCAGACACTTGCTTCTTTGAGATCGGGCTCGCACCCCAGTCCAAATCTGACATGTTCGGCATAGTTGAAAGTCGCCGATTGATCGCCTTTCAATGCCGACTGTTTCAACAGGTTCAACGCCTCGGGAAGGTTTTGTTCGACAATCCAGCCTTTGGTTAGAAACTGCGCGCGCCCAGCCATGCCTCCGGCGTTGCCCAGCGCAGCAGCCTTGTCGAAATACTCCAGCGCCAGGGCACGATCTTTTTTGATGTCGCCGTTGCCGAAATAGTAAGCTTGTCCCAGCTCCCAGAGGGACTGCGCGTTTCCTTTCTGCGCTTCTTCCTGTAGTTTCTTCAGAGCCACTGCATCGATCGCTTTCATTTGCGCCGTGGTCTGTGCCACCACAGGCGGGGTCAGCACGGGCAGACCCGAAAGCAAAATCACCAATAGAGCCACCTGGTTTCGTCGCACGCAATAAACTCCAGAATCGCTTTGCCCTACGTATATACCACGCCCCGGGAAATTACCATACACTCGAAAAGAAACGCACGGCTTTCGCCGTGCGCTTCTCGCTTCATTTCAGTTCGATAAACGAACCGGAACGGTGCAAACTACTTGCTGAAAGTGAGTTCCCAGGAGTCCTTGCTCATCTTCGGTTCGAAGTTGAATCCGAATTCTTTGCCGATCTTCGACCAGGAAGCAGCGCACTGCTCGCCCATCTTTTGCTCGTCTTCTTGGCTTAACTTGCCGGCGCAAAGCTTTTCGGAAGCATTCCACATTCCGCAAGAGAGGTACTTCAGGGTAGCTTTCTTGTCGTCGCCGTGGATTTCCATTTCGCTGCCGAATACGTTGTGTTCGGTTTCGCCGATGGCTTTTACGAGATCCATCGGAGTTTTGATGTTCAATGTTTTGTAGTAGTTCAGTTTGTGTTGGGTGAGCTTATCTTGAAACTCTTGAACAGCTTTTTGATCCAACTTGGAAATGACTTCGTAAGCCGATACCCAGGTTGCAGCAAGAATGCTAGCGTTGCGTTCTGCGGTCTTTTTAGCGTCCCATTTTGTTTCAACTTTAGTCGTTGTTGTAGTCATAGTGCCTCTCCTAACCGATTGGGAATGCACTAATTCTAGGCACGCAAACTGCGATTGTGAGTTCATTTAAGAGTTAATTCGGAATCCCGCAACGCAGCTTGATTAAATGACCTGAGACGCGCACGGGCTGGGATTTAATCTGCGCACTGCCTAAATTTTGCCGTTCTCCCGTTGACTACGCCAGCTACAGCAGTGAGGCTCCCGCCATGAAACAGCAACCGCAAGGGTTTTCCAAAGAAGGTGCATTCGGAAGAAGCTGGGGCAAGTTGAACGGGCGCGCCCAGAGCGAAGCGGGCGCAAGCGAGAAAGGGCTCGTAGTGAGCCATGCCAAACAAGACTTAAATGCAAACATACTGAAATCAATCAATAACGACGAGCCTGCAGATGCGCAGTCACTGCCGGTGGCGACACAACGGCAGAAGCTGGCATTGCGCATCGCGACGAAGCCCGCATATATAAAGACGGAAGTGACTGCCACCAATTTAGGACCGAAGGAAGTTTTGTCGGTCATGTGGGAGCACTTTTCGTTGATTGCTGAGCAGCACAATGCCACACCCGGTTCAGTGCACGTCGACTTGCCGCAGCACATCAGCGGAACTAGCCGCGCCACGATGACGACTTCGTCGCATGCGTTGATCTTGATTCCAGACGCAGACGCTATACGCCTTTACGTATTGCCGATCGAACTGACCCGCGGTGCTTACAACGGACCGGCGTTCGAGCCCAACTGCGTTCTGGTCATGACCGAACACGAGGGTACCGTCCAGTGGCAAACCAAGGCCGGCTCACCGCTGACGATGGCAGTAATGAATGCTACGTGCCACAGCTTGTTTCAATCGCTGATATCGCTATCTGCATGCACGTCTGGTTAGAGTTCTTTGACGTCCTCCCCTCCCTGAAGGAAGGGGATTCCGGCTAAGCAGCCGAAGCCGCCGACACGGTGGGTTCCTGCTTCGCCGAGGCACCCATCGGCACCTCTCCACAGGCTATAACGGCGCGCCCCGCCGCCAGTATGTTGCGCGCTGCATTGAGATCAGCATTTTCAGCCTCTCCACATGCAACACACTTGAACTTTTCCTGGGCAGTTCTATTGCCGGCATCAGTATGTCCACATTTAGCACACATTCGGCTTGTGTTTCGCGGCGCCACCGCAATCACAATGCCCCCTTGCCACAACTGCTTGTACTCCAGCTGGCGCCGAAACTCTCCCCAGCCCTGATCTAATATTGCCTTGTTTAATCCGGCTTTCGCTCTGACATTTGTTCCAGGTCTCTCCAACGTACCAGCAGCTGACGCACTCATTCCCTTCACACAAAGATCTTCTATCACTACCATCGCGTGGTTCTTGCAGATGGTCTTGGTGCTCTTGTGCAGAAAGTCTCTCCGACATTCGGCGATTCGCATGTGCAGCTGCTTAACGCGCTTCAATTGCTTCCTCCAATTGGCTCCGAACTTGCGCTTTCGCGACATCTGCCGCTGCGCCTTCGCCAGCCGTTTCTCGTTCCTCCTGTAGTGATTTTCCGGCTCGTACACAGTGCCATCAGATAACGTGGCAAATCTCGCAACCCCCATATCTATCCCTACCATCGAGTCGTTGACTCGCTCTTTGCCGATCAATTCACGCTCTGTCTGGATGCTCACGTACCACCGTCCGCACTTTCGAACCACTGTAACTTGCTTGATCGCACCTGCTATTTCCCGACTCTTTCGGTATCGCATCCATCCCAATTTAGGCAAGAAGATCCTGCCATTCACCTCATCGTGCTTGATCTGTTTCGGATCTGGATAACGAAATCCATCCTGTCTCCCTCGTCTGTGAAACTTCGGTAACCCGCCGCGACCACCAAAGAAATTGCCGTACGCTCGCTCTAGATCTTTCAGCGCTTGCTGAAGTGGATGTGTTGGTGCCTCCGCCAAAAACGACTTTTCTTTCAAATGCCGCCACTTTGTAAGTTCTCTGCACAGCGCAGCATATCCCAATCTTGATTCACCAGATTCAAAACGCCGCTTCTGCAATGCCAGCGCTTCGTTATACACAAAGCGTCGGCAACCAGCAAAGCGTGCCATTTTGCGCTCTTGCGTTGGCGTCGCCATCAACTGAAATTTGTATGCTTGCAGTCGTTTCATACATTGAATTATACTGTTGGTCTATGAAAGCTGCCACTGACATTAGACGCGGTAGACACTGCGTGTTCAATTTGCATGTGCATTTGGTCTTTGTGACCAAATATCGTCGATTTGTATTCACTAAATCCCTGTTGTCCGATCTTCAGGAGATTTTCTCCGATGTTTGCGAGGACTTTGAGGCTGAATTGCTCGAATTCAACGGCGAAGACGACCATGTCCATTTGTTGGTGACTTATCCTCCGAAAGTCGCAATTTCGCATCTAGTAAACAGCCTGAAAGGTGTTTCCAGTCGTCTGCTTCGGAAGCAACATGGTGCCGCCATCTCCAAGAAGCTCTGGGGAGACAGTCTATGGTCTCCTAGCTACTTCGCTGGAAGTTGCGGAGGCGCCCCTATCAGCATTGTTCGCCAGTATATTGAGCAGCAACGCACCCCACACTGATCGACAAGGCGTCTGCGCCGCCGGCGCTATCCTCCTCGCCCTGAAGGACGAGGCTTGCCGCGCATCTCGGTCACCAGGCACCATGAGTGGTGCTCGACGCTACTGTCGACACATCGGATGAGTATATTCGTGTCACCGGATGCTTAGAGATAGGCTGCTCAAGCCTCCAGTCACCCCCCAAACCGCAGATAACGCGCTATAGCGCGCGTTTCTGATGGTTTTCCCTATATAAGGTATATGGTGCGGTTCGGCGCCAATACATTAAATTGAAACTGTGGCCCCCAGTCGGAGCCACCATTCGGGTACCCCAGCATAGATAATCATATGACCAACGAGCCGCTGGCATTTGATGCCAACCGCGCCCAAAGGCGCACCTCACCCAACAAAATAACCAGCAAATTCCAGAGCGAAGAGGTCTTTCGTCTGGCGGTGAACAGCGTCAAGGATTACGCGATTTTCGTGCTTGACCCGACTGGTCACATCATGACCTGGAATGAGGGCGCGCAAAAAACCAAGGGATACACCGCCGATGAGGTAATCGGCAAGCACTTCTCGATCTTCTATCCCGAAGCCGAAAAGGCGGCGAAGCATCCAGACTACGAGTTGGAAGTCGCGAAGCAGGAAGGGCGCTACGAAGAAGAGGGCTGGCGCATCAAGAAGGACGGCAGCTCTTTCTGGGCTAACGTTGTAATCACTGCGCTCTACTCGGACCAGGGACACTTGATTGGTTTCGCTAAAGTGACGCGCGACCTGACGGAGCGGCGCCGGCAGAAGATGCTGCGCGAGCAATCGGTTAAACATGAGGAGTTGTTTCGCTTACTTGTCACCAGCGTTAGCGACTATGCGATTTTCCTGCTGGATCCGCAAGGACACGTGATGACGTGGAACGAAGGCGCGCAGAGAGCCAAAGGTTACACCGCCGATGAGATCATCGGGCAACACTTCTCTGTGTTCTACACGCAAGAATCAAAGGATGTGAACCACCCCGAGTATGAACTCGAGCAAGCCATTTCAACTGGACGATATGAAGAAGAAGGGTGGCGCATTCGCAAAGACGGCAGTCGCTTTTGGGCTGGTGTGACAATTACTCCCGTTTACGATGAAGGGCGGCTGATCGGTTTCGGTAAAGTCACCAGAGATCTCAGCGAACGCAAGATTGCTGAAGAACTTAAAGAAGAGCATGCACAACAGCTGATGGAGAGCAACGCAGAATTGCAGCAACTCGCCTATGTGGTATCACATGAGCTGCAGCCGCCGGTGTCAACCATCGTGCGCTACGGCAATTTGCTCAATGTCCGGTACAAAGACCGCCTCGGCGAGGATGCCAACGAATTCATTGCGAAAATCTCGGTTGCCGGTCGATTGGTGGCACGTATGGTCGACGACCTCTGGACGTACGCTCGCATTTCGAAACCGCACCACGCCGGCGAGCAATTCAACAGCACCAACACCGTACGTGATGCGATCGCCGAACTCGAACGCACTGACGAGTTTGCTGGTGCAATGCAGAGCGATACCATCGCTTTCGATAACACCTTGCCGGCGCTCAAGGGCGACCGTGAACAATTCGTGTTTCTGTTCAAAGAATTGATTCGCAATGCATTGCGCTACCGCAGGGAGAACGCTGCGCCGCAGGTGAGTGTAACTTCTGAGCCCAAGCGCGGGGGATGGCTTTTTACCGTCAAAGACAACGGCATGGGTATCGATCCGGTATTGTTCGGTGAAGTGTTCAAGGTCTTTCACAGGCTGGAGGGCGGCCCGACTCCGGAAGCTACAGGCACCGGGCTCTCGATGTGCAAAAAGATCGTGGAGAGGCACGGCGGAGAACTGACGCTCACTTCCACACCAGGACTTGGCACAACAGTGCAATTCTGGTTGCCCGCTTAAAACGTCCAGTCCAGCTTCGATACAGGCACCTTTTGTTTTGCCGGTAGTCTAAACCAGAGCAAAGCGCAAGGAGTTTCGTATGCAAACTGAAGCAATCAAACAGCTCAACTCATTACTGGAAGGCGAAATTTCCGCCACTGAAACATACAAACAAGCAATCAACAAAGTGGATGACCCATCATTTCGCCAGGTGCTCTCTGACTGTCTGACCTGTCATGAAAACCGCTCGCGCACGCTCACTGAAGCGGTGACACAGATGGGCGGCGAACCGGCGCATGGTTCGGGCGCGTGGGGCGCATTCGCGAAGATGATGGAAGGCGGTGCCACTTTATTCGGCAACAAAGCGGCCATCGGCATTCTCGAAGAAGGCGAGGACAAAGGTCTCGATATGTACCGCAAAGCTCTCGAGAAGGACGACCCCGCAGTGCGTCGTCTGGTCAACGAGGATCTCTTGCCGGCGCAACAGCGCACGCACGCCGCTATGAGCGCATTGAAGCACGCATCGTAAGCGTGTACACGGCGCAGCACAGAAGGGCGGTGCCCAAGCGGCGCCGCCTCTTTTTTGGCGAAAAACAGGCTTGGCGCGGCTTTCGGGGACTTATTTATTAGCCCTTTACAGACATACGGGCGTATGGTATACTGCCCTTAGTTCTGGAAGGCTAACAATTTGTCCCAGTGCAGCATCGCATTGAGCGCTGCACCGACATTTAGTGCCGGAAAGATCCTGTCCCAGTTTTTTCAAAGCCGATAATCAGACCGCCTGTGTCGCGGTCTGCCGACTTTGCTGCGTGTGTGAGGCAATGAGGTGATGCACATGGACACGATGGTTATCCTATATATCGCAATCGCGCCCCTGGTTGGTGCGGCATTAGCCTGGATAATCGCCGCCCGCTTCAAAGATGGTGCCTTGCGGGCCGCCGCGGCCGAGCACCGCTCCGCCACCACCGCCAGTGCCGAACGCGCGCGCCTGTTCGAACAACAGGTTGAGTCGTTGCGTGCCACCATTATCAATCAAGAAACAGAACTTAGATGCGCTCGCGACCTGACGGTTTCGCAAGCGACACAGCTTTCTGCAGCACTCGAACGCAATAACCGGATCGCTCAATTAGAAGATCTGGTCGCCGCCAGGGAAGTCCAACTCGGGAGTATGCAGCAAGAGAATGCCGAAGCTGGAGCCAGAATTTCCGAATTGGCGACATTGCTGGAGAGCGAGCGGCAAATTGCGCAGGAGAAACTGGCAGTGCTCGATGATGCGCAGAAAAAACTGACAGACGCCTTCAATGCGTTATCGGCGGATGCTTTGCGAAAGAACAACCAATCTTTTATAGACCTTGCCAAACAGACGATGGAACAGTTTCAGCAAGGAGCCAAGGGCGATCTGGAGGCACGACAGAAATCGATCGAAGAGATGGTGAAGCCTCTCAAAGAATCTCTGACCAATGTCGATTCCAAAATTCAAGATCTGGAGAAGTCACGGGTTGCCGCCTACAGTGGGCTGCAAGAACAAGTGAAGTCGCTTGCGATCACGCAAAACGAGCTGCATCAAGAGACGCACAAACTGGTGAAGGCGTTGCGTGCTCCCTCCGTTCGCGGCAGATGGGGCGAGATACAGTTGAGACGAGTGGTTGAAATAGCCGGCATGCTAGAGCACTGCGACTTCGTCGAGCAACAAAGCGCCGAGACCGAAGAAGGTCGGCTGCGCCCCGACATGGTCGTCAAATTGCCCAGCAACAAGAATATCGTGGTCGATTCAAAAACACCCCTGCAGGCATACTTGGATGCGCTCGAGGCACCGGATGAGGAAACGCGCATCAAATGCCTGCGCGATCATGCCCGTCAGGTGCAGGTGCATCTCAGCAAGCTGTCTGCGAAAGCATACTGGGATCAGTTTCAACCGGCGCCGGAATTCGTAATTCTCTTTCTGCCCGGCGAAACTTTCTTCAGCGCCGCGCTCGAACAAGATCCTGAATTGATCGAAGCCGGCGTTCAGCAGCGGGTGATCATCGCCACACCGACGACATTGATTGCTCTTCTGCGAGCAGTTGCCTATGGTTGGAAGCAGGAAAAACTGGCGGAAAACGCGCAAGCGATCAGCCAGCTCGGCAAGCAGCTTTATGACCGCATTCGCGTTATGGCCAATCATTTTGCCGACGTCGGGCGCGGTCTGGACAAAACCATGACGGCTTACAACAAAACGGTCGCGTCATTTGAAAGCCGCGTCCTCGTTAGCGCCCGCAAATTCGACGAACTTGGTGCGGGCAGCGGACAGGAGATTGCGGTCATCGAGCCGGTCGAACAACCGGTGCGCCAGCTTGAACTGCGCGCCGACAACATATTCGCTCTGACAACGCTCGACGAGCCGACGCTGTCGGAACGGGCCCGCGTGGCGATAGACTGAGACTTTCCGACACCGGGTACATATTGGATTGTGCCCTCAAGAATGCCGGCAGTGGAACAGCACCCGATACGCGAGGTCGACTTCGATGCAACAGCCAGCGATCTGGATGCGCTGCAGCCGGGCACGACTTTGGACGGCAAGTATCAGATCAAGCAACTGATTGGTACCGGTGGCATGGGCTCCGTCTACCTGGCGCATCACCTGCAAATCGACAAAGACGTGGCCATCAAAGTACTGCATCCCCGATATGCGGCCGACCCGGAAGGACTGAAAAGATTCCAGCGCGAAGCCCGCATTATCTCGGGGCTGCGTCACCGAAACATCATGCTCAACTATGCCTTCGGTCATGTGAACGGGCTGGTTTACATGACCGAATTTGTGGAAGGCAAATCGCTTGGCGCAATTGTTCGTTCCGAAGGTCCGCTGCCACCCGCTCAGGCACTGCCTTTGCTGTTGCAAATCTGCGACGCGATGACTTACGCGCACGAGCACGACGTCTTCCACCGCGACTTAAAACCGGACAATGTCATTGTTGTCGAAACAACTCCGATCCTTATAGATTTCGGACTCGCCAAGCTCCTGGACGGAACCGACGGGCAGCGCCTCACCCGCACCGGCGAGGTAGTCGGCGACCCGCATTACATGAGCCCGGAACAAGCGCAGGGACAACAACTCGACAAGCGGTCGGACGTCTATTCGTTCGGTTGTCTGATGTACGAGGTTTTGACCGGCGAGCCACCGTTCGTTGCCGACTCACCAGTGGCGGTGCTGATGAAACAAATCAGCGAGCATCCAGCACCGTTTCCTGCACATTGCAAATTGCCGTCGGCTTTAGAAGCAATTGTTTTCACCGCCATGTCAAAAAATCGCGATGCGCGATTCGACTCGTTTCAGGAAGTGCGGGATATTCTGGCGCAGTTCATTGCCAATCCCGACATAAAAATCAAGCCGCCGAGCAGGCAACGCTCCGCCCTTTCAGGCGGCGTAAGCGATAGTTCGAAGCGAATTTTGATCGCGGCGGGGCTGATGCTGCTGGTAGCGACTGCCGTCGGCACCTGGTGCTTCGTCGAAAATAGCAGGCGGCAAAATGAACGCGATGCAGAACAGGCAATCGCCGAAGAGAAACTGCGCGATTTCCTCACAAATTACCATGGTCAGGATCTCGATGAGATCATCAGGCTGGGCAAAAAGTGGCACGATGCTGCGGCTGTTGCCAGGGCTCAATTTTTGCTCGCCGAATATCACTTGTCGGTGGACAACTATGTTCGAGCCATGGACACAGCAAACGACAGCCTGAATGGCGCTGCAATAACCAGGAAAGAAGCTGCGGCATTCAAGAATGTCTACGCCGAATCCGCCCGTCGATTGCATCGACTGGGCGATGCAGAACGAGTATTCAAAGATTTGTACTTGCATCAAGCGGACGAAGTACGCTCGCCGGAAAAACAAATTCAACTGCTTCTTCGCCTGGCGGACGTCGAAGCTGATTTAGGCAAAGTAGATGAAGCCGCTCGCCTGACTCATGAAGCAGAGGATCGATACGGAAACATAATGCTGCCACGTGTGTGGCCCGGTGGCAGTCCGTCTCCAGACCAGATTCTCTTCGATCTGGCGACGCTACATGTGAAACTTCACGAATTCGATCGCGCTGAAAAGCTGATTAAAACAATGGATTTATCGTGGGTCATACAACCGTCCAGCTTGAACCCCAACGCCGAACTGAACATGAAGCTGCAGGCTGCCCGCGGCAACTACGCCGCACTGGATAACTACACGCACCAGGTGCTGAGCGCCCAAGTCGACGGCGACTCCAAGTTGCTTGCCCTTTCTGCGATATGCAATTCTCTGTCGGATGCAAAACAGTTCGACCACGCCCAGAAGGTGTTGCGAGAAATGGGACAAATTAGCAAGTCGCTGGGCAGACCCGGACTGGATGCACCGTACGGCGCGGTCGTTAAACTGACCACGATGCATCTCGAGGAAGCGCAAGGGCACTACGAACAGGTTGCCGCCGAAGCCACAAAACTTCTTCCCACGCTGCTGAATCATCCGTACTATGCCAAGCCGGTTTACGAATGCGTGGATTTGCTCTACGACGCGTTGCACCACCTGGGCAGAGAATCCGAACTTGCGACGATCTACAGTCAACTGCGCGACTACCCGCATACAGGCAGATCCACGGGTGAGAACCTGCGCGGACGCCGAGCCCCAAGCAATTAGATCCGACCGTTGGCTCATGATTTCAATTCGTCCGCATGTGTAGGACGCATAACCGCCGGGTAAATTGGGGTATCGACTCGGCGTGCGAAATTTATGAGACATACTGCGATGCCTTCCTCAGCTCAGTTGTGCTCCGGCTTTTTGTCTGCCATCACGGCGATCTGCCTGGCTTTCGTTACGTCGATTCCCGCCGCTCTGGCGCAAACCAAATCTAAGCCCACGACTGGTGTCAGCAAGTCTCCGGCCGGCTCCGTCAAGGATGTCGGCACGAATGGCTCATCAAAAGACATATATCGTGGTAATCGGCATCAGCAACTTCGCGCACCCGGAATACAACCTCAAGTACGCAGCCAAGGACGCCGAAGATTTCAAAAACTTCTTGATCAAAGAATGCAACTTCGCGCCCGACCACGTCAAGTTTCTCAAAGATGACCGCGCCACGCGCGGCGCCATCATGGATGCATTCGGTGACAACTGGTTGCCTCGAGTGGTAATGCCCGGCGACCTGGTGGTGATCTACATATCGACGCACGGCACGCCCGCCACGCGCGATGCCAGCGGCCGAAATTACATCGTCGCTTACGATACCGACCGCGACAAACTGTATTCGGAAGGTGTCGAGATGAACAGTCTCAACTCAGAAATCAAAACTCGCGTCAATACCGACCGCGTGCTGATCGTCATGGATACCTGCTACAGCGGTGGTGCCGTATCTGGTGCCCGCGGCGGCGAAGCGCCGGCGAACTTCGATGCCAAACAGATTGCGCAAGGCACTGGACGACTGGTGCTCACTTCCAGCGCTCCCAACGAACGCTCGTGGGAAGGTAAGGAATATCAAAATGGTCTCTTTACGTACAACCTGATCAAAGCGTTGCGCAAAAACAACAACAAGGTCGATGTACTGACCGCCTTCGCCGACGTGCAAAAGAGCGTGAAGTGGGAGGCGCAATCCAATTTCGGTGCTCCGCAAACTCCCTCACTGGGCGGCAAATGGGAAGGCGTCAACCTCGTACTGTCGACACCGCCTTCGGAGCCGCGCTCGGTGCCCTGGTCGATGAAGGACATCCCCAATACATTCAAAGATTATCCGCTAGGGAACCTCGCACCCACCGCACTCTCTGAGATGGGCGTCGCGTCCATAACCGCATCGAAAGGCGACCCCGGACTGTTCCCGCGCGGCAACGAAATGGTATTGCCGCAGGGCTGCGATCGCGTGCTTTTGATCGGCGGTTGCGGTTTGACCTCCGAGCTGAACATCAAACTCGAACATCCAGCTACCAGTTTCAGCATCACACGCATCGGCGTGCTGAATGGTTCTTCACTGCCGAAGTGGCGCATGGAAGGTTACAACGCCGCCGGACAGGTAGTCGGCACCACCGGAGACCCTAATTTCAGTTTCGACAATCAGTCGCGTTCATTCACGGTCAGCGGAACGTCCCCGATCGTGCAGGTGAAGCTGTTCTACGACAATCGCATGAACGAAACCACTCCATGGGCGACTTATTCGACGCTGCCGATTTGCAAATTCGAACACACGCACTGACTAGCGGGGCGCACCATTCAGCTGGTACGCGAATCTACATGATGGAGGCGCTCGATGGGCGCGCTGTTTCTTTGCCCGGCGGACGCACTTTCAGCAAGCAGAAAGTCGACATCGAAGTGGTGCGCTGCCGCCCGCTCCGGTGTAGCTTGTTTCTCCTGCCCGCCTTCACCTTGTCTTTGCCCGCGTTTTTCGATCTCTTCATTGATATCGGTGATCAGTTTGGTCACTTGCTCGGGCGTCATTTGCGATGGGTCTTCCATAGCATCCATGCGCGCGCGCAACTCTTTCTGCACTTGTTCGAGTCGCTCATTCTGTTGCTTAGTAATCATGCCTTCGGCGACCATTACCTCGCCGATCAATTTGCCCTTATAACGCGCGTCGTTTTTCTGCAGATCAAATGCTTTCTCGACCTGGTCTCGAGATGCGTAACCGAGCGCGACGGCGATGTCGCCCCAGCGCGTTCCGGGTGGATATTTTTTGGAGTCAACCATGATCAGCTCCTGACAGTGCTCGTCAGCGTAGCAAACGAAACCGCCTCTAGTCGGTACTTAATTGCGCACACCTGAAACGCGCATGGGCGCTGGAGCCGTGCAAAAAATGTGACACGCTGAACTGACGACTACTTCACTTTGCTGGCGGCGATAATTTGCGCGATGGTTTCTTCTGTGAGCGGGTCATCGCCCAGACCGGGGAAGCCCTGCCAGCGCACTACGTTATCGGGAGTGATGATCATTACGTGCGGGATGCCCTTCACGCCAATCTTATCCTTCATAGCGCGCGACGTGTCGGTGCCGACGTAATAGTCCATAGGGTTGGACTTTTTGAAGGCTTTCAGAGTTTCTTCACTCTCATCCGAAAGTCCGATTACCACCAGATCGTCTTTGAATTTTTTCTGGAACCCATTCAGTTCGGGCACCAGATGTCGGCACGGTCCGCACCATGTCGCCCAGAAATCAATCAACACCACTTTGCCTTTGGTGTCCGGCGCGGGCCCGTCGATCCATTTTTCGACCTGGAGCTTGGGCGCCTGCTTGCCGCGAAAGTCATTGTCCGCATAGAGCTGCTTGCTTTTGGCCGCCGGATAGCCCGCCGACTTGTCGGCAAGCGCCATCTGTGCACCGCCCACTGCCAACATGCAAACCAGACCGAGAGCCGAAATGCCAATCGCGCCAAATCTCATAATTCAGTCCTCACTGACTGTGTAGCGGTATCGAAAGTGGTGCCCGCTAAATGAGATGCAAAACCAGCAAGCGGGTGCCGATCTGCAGTTTGTCACCGGGCGCCATTTTGGTCAGCTTGCCTTCGAGCGCTTTGCGATTGAGCGTGCAGGAAGGAATAGTCTGAAACATGTTGACCTTGCGCGTCAGCGCCGCACCGGGAATGACCGCAGCCCAGTAGTCGTTGCCTTGCTTCTCAATGCGAACGTGCATCGGGGAGATGCCTTCCGCAGTAATGACAATATCGCAGTTTGGTCCTGACCCGATTTTGCAGGAAGGCTCGGTGATGTTGTATTGATCGCTCGACTCGGCGTCAATCAGTAGTGCAGACATAGGACCTCTTAGTGCGGTAACAAACCTATCTATAGAGTTTACCAGCTGGAAGCGAGGGGCGCTGAGCGGTCCCCTTGTCATGCCGAAAGCGCTATCATGGGTGGTTAATTGACATTGGACGCCGGATGCCATGACCAGGCAAGGAGTATCGGCATGCTCAACCGACTCATGAACGTAATAAAAGCCATGCTCAACAAGGGCATGCAGCAAATGGAGACGCCGGAGGTTCTCGCGGAAGAAGCGCAGGACCAGCTGGAGAAGCAGGTCAAAGAGTTGCTGCAAGCGGTGACGCAGGCGATTGCCAATGAAAAGATGCTGGAGCAGCAGATCAAGAAGAACAACGAAGATCTCGCTTCATGGGAGAAACGCGCCACGCTGGCGGTGCAACAAAACAACGACGACATCGCCAAGCAATGTCTGATGAAGAAACGAGAGCTGAACGAGCAAGCACAGATTCTGACGAAACAGCTGGAAGATCAGAAGACTACGACTGCGGCACTGCGCTCGCGCCACGCGGAGTTCGAGAGCAAGCTCAAAGAGTTCATGGTCAAGAAAGACGGCATGACCCAGCGTGCCAAAGCGGGCGATGCCATGGACAAAGCCAGCGAGATCATGTCCAACTCCGCCGGCACATCCGGCATGGGCAAGTACGAACAGAAGATTATGGAGCGGGAAGCAAAAGCTGCTGCGCTCGGTGAACTGAGCAGAACACCGGCAGAAGACAAACTGAAAGCGCTTGGCGAGAATGCGCAAGTTGAAGACGACCTGGCGGCTTTGAAAGCGCAAATGGGTCAGGTAAAGCTGGTGGTCGACAAAGAGAGCGGCGGCGCGGCGGCATCGGGAGCGTCGGGCAAAACGCAGGTTGACGCGAATGTGCCGATGGTGCCGGATGATGACGACGACAACCTGCCCATGGTCACCGATGTCGAAGTCAAAGACGACGATGAGAAGAAAGGGAAAAAATAGATGACAAAGAGACAGGTGACGCTGGCGTTTCTTGCCGCCGCCCTTGGTGGCACGTTGATGAGCGGTTTCGCAGCAGAGGCTGCGCCCAAGTCAGCCGCCAAGCCGTCCGTCAAGCCGCCACCGCCGGACTACTTCCCGTTGCGGGTCAATGACTGGTGGAAGTTTCAAACGACCACCGGCGAGGGCAAACAAAGCAACTTCACGATGAAGGTGATCAGCGCTGAAAAGCAACCCGATCAAACCGTGATTTTCAAAGTCGACACGCAGTCGACCAAGCCCATCCACGACTGGTACACCAAACCGGCCGGGTTGGTGCTGCGGCACAAAGAGCAGTTCGGCGACGATGAGAAGATGCTCTTCAGCTATGAGCCTGTCTATTCGTATTTGAAAAATCCGCTCAGCAAAGATGATGCGTGGGAGTGGAAGGGCAAAGGCATGATGGGCGTCGACATTTCGGAAAACGCTCAGGTCACCGGACCGGAAGACATATTTGTGCCGGCCGGGAAGTTTTCGACCATGAAGGTGACGACACAAGTCACGCAGGGCGGCGCCAACATGACCAAGACCTATTGGTTTGCCAATCACATCGGGCTGATCAAATCGGCGACGCAATCGGGACCGGTGGGTTCAGTGACCGAGCTGGTTGATTACAGTTTCAAGCCGAAGCCGAAGACCAAATAAATGAGGTTCGGAGAAGCCTGGCTCCTCAACCTGCAGAAGTGGCTCGGTCGTCGACCAATCACGGGCGAAATCGACACCGCCGGCAGTGCAAAAGCAACGCGCAAAGGGAGCGCTGTCGGCGGCAGCGGCAAAGCTCGCTCGTCCGCATCGGCTGGTGCAGAGCCTGGTGAGAAACGTGAAGGGCCTCTGACAATCAAGTGCCCCAACATGCCGACAAAGAAACATATGCAGCAGCACTCTGTCTGCACATCGCGGCTTCCAGCAATCAGGGACTGCATCAATCTTATGGCAGCTATCAGGCGCGACCTGATGCTTGGTGCAATGAATGTGAATTGACGCGCCTCAAAGAAGGCGAGTGGAACGAACGCTGCGATGCTTTCGCCGGCTTCAAAATATTGTGCTGTTATTGCTATGACGACCGAATTGCGCTCAACGACGGGCTGCAGATCAAGCTGCCGTTTCTCAAAAAATGCATCGACAGCCGCGGCTGGTGCACAGTCCAAGTACTACGGCAACGACAGAACGGTGCCGTCGGCGTTTTACACGATAGGACTGACAAGCAAATTCGATCATCCGGAGTTGTTTGTCTCTGGTCTGTCGCGCGGGCTGCTCGATCATGTGGTGGAACACTTCGTCAATCGCATCAGCACCGGTAGCCGCTTTGGCGACGGGCACAAATACTCCGACCTGGTCGGCGACACCGAGTGCTGTTTGCGCGCGGTGCGCCCGGAGCACTTTCAACGATACATGCCCGAAGCACTGGAGATACTTGAGTCGGCGTCAACCGCCCTGCAATGCGTCTGTCCCGATGCCAAAAACAAGTATGCCTGGGATGAAGGCTTCGCCGAAGACATGCGCAACCGGCAGCCTAATCTGTGGCAATGATTATGCTGCCGCGATAACGCGGCTTGGCGGCCGATTACGCAGCAGCCTCGGCTTGGGGCGGTGCGCTCGTGGCGAGACTTCTGAGTGCGCGCGCGGCAACATAAGGATTTTCATCGGCGGCAAGTTGCAGCAGTATCACTAATGGTGCACCGACATCCTCAGCGATGGCATAACGGACATCGGCATTCTCATCGGTGGCAAGCCGCATGAGCATCGAATTGGTTCGCCGCGGACTGAAGGCAATACTTTGCCTGACCTCCCCCGCTTTCATCCCACGACAATTTGAAGAGGACGGGCAGCGGCGTATTGGGATGTTCGGCGACGCGGGCGCGCACACGAACATCGGACGACTGGGCGAGTTCTTCGAGAAGAGAAGCAGTTACTTCAACGTTTCCTGCCAGCAAATAATCAAACATTTGGAGACACCTCGATCTAGCGCACCGCTACGTCATGCCCGGCGGTGCGAATGGGAATTGGTTGGGCTGTTGGTTGGGCTGTTGGTTGGGCTATCGAACTGAACTAATCGAATCGGATAAATCCATAGTAGACCGGTCGGTCTAATCTGTCAACTGCCCCCTCCTGGGGGTGCCCGTTTCACGAGATTGTCACGTCTCGCATGAGACGATAAACGTCGAGAAATCGCGCCTTTTCCCTGGGCGAATTCTTTGACCACCACCCCGGTCATACGAACGACCAAATCCTCTCCGGCGCCGCACCCCTTGCGCTCTGGACGGGACGGATCCCTCCATTCGGATCCTTAAAAAGCCTGCCCGGCGCTAGAAAAAGCGCTTTTCTGGGCATGATGACTATAACCGGTGCTTCAGTCCGTCGCTGCTTCGCTCCTCACCCCACCCTGAGCTCGACGCCGCCACGCCAGACCAGTTTTTTACTAACCAGGTCCTTTCCTTTCCGTGCGCCTAGCTATATAGAAGGATGTTTTGAGATGGGTGACTCCAAGCCACAAGCTGCGGCAGATGATATTCAAACTAAGGTCAAAGCCGACACGCCGCCTGATGACGCGGTTCGGACGCAGATATCGACCGCACTTACTACCAACAACGTGACCTCACAATCCGATTTCGCCGCCGTCAGTCAACAACTCGAGGCTAAAGGCGTGTTGCCGTCGATTTTGCTCGATGACAAAGCGCGCGGGGACCTGATTACCAAATACGGCAAAGACAACGCACTCACTAAAGAAAACCTCCAGGCTGCCGTCAACAACAAAGACGAGTCGCCGTACAACCGCTTGCTGGCGGAAAGCCTGCTGCGTCGATTTGATCTGGCTAGACAAGAAACAGGCGAGACCGGCAACCGCCTCACCCGCGACGACCTCGCGAAGTGGGCACAGAAAAACGCCACCGGCACACGCGACCACCTCACCTACGAACAGAACGCACAAACCGGCACCGAGATTGCCACCGACAAAGGCAAAGTGGTGGCAGTCACCGCCGCCGATGGCTCGGAAACCAGATTTATTCGCGACGGCAACAACAATTTAACCGGCATCGCGGGCCCGAGCGATTCGTACTCGCTGACCACCAGCAATGGTGGCTACGGGTTCATCAACGACAAGAACCATCGCTTCGGTCCAGGCAATCAGAAAGGCGATGTGATGTCCATGATCGTCACTCCACCGGGAGTCGATGATAAGACCGGCGAGTTCAAGTATGAAGTAAACCGCGGTCCAGGAACGGACAAGCTCGTCGTCACCCACAACAAAGACAATTCGGAAGTCGCCGTCGACTCGCAAGGAAGAGTGCAGAGCGTGCTCTATCCGGACGGCAGAACCATGGTGTTCGAATACGGCAGCGATCCGACTAAACCAACCAAGATTATCGAATCCAGCCCGAACCACGATAACAAGCCGATCACCTACACACCGGGCGAACCCGGCAAACCATGGACCGCAACGCCGGCTGACGGTGCTCGCCAGATAATCGATCCGGTCATGGGCAAGGGCGCCGACGTCGGCGTGCTTACCTATAAAGATGCCGCCGGCGTCGAGCACAAACTGTCTCTCAACGGCAAAGACTCCGGAGCACCGGCGCCTGTTGAAACAGTTCCGCTGAGAGCCACCGAAGCTACAAAGATTCCGCCGGAAGGCGTTAAGCTTCCGTCGGGCGACACTATAAAAGTCACCACAGTCAAGGTCAATGGAGAAGATCAGGTCGCCACGCTGACTCGCACCAACGTCAACGGCGAAACCGAAACACTCACACGCAACGACGACGGCAGCTACAGCATTCAACGCAAAAATAAAGATGGTGGCACTTCGAACGAGAAGGCAACCAGCCTGACAGTCAGTGCGAACGGCGAGTACTCGTACACAACAGAATCCGGCGCCATCATCAAGCAAAGTGCCAACGGCACCAGAGAAATCACGGATTCCCAGGGCAAGGGCGGCAAGACTGTTCTGACCTTCAACGAAAAGGGCGAAGCGACCAGCATCGTTCACACCGGCAAAGGCGGACCAAGTGAAACGCTGACTCGCGGCACCAACGGCGAATGGCAGATTCAGAGCCCGACAGCCGGCGGCAAAGTCGACAACGTCAAGGTCAACGCCGACGGATCCTACAGCTACACCAAGGGCAACGGCGTCACCGTCACCCAGGAAACCACACGCAACGTCCGCGAAGAGAAAGCGGCGGACGGCAGCTCCATTCGCACCGGCTTCGATAAGGACGGCAATCTGGAGTTCATGCAGCGCAACATCACCCTCATGGAGGGTAATCCACCCAAGGCTGCGAACCATAACGAAGTGGTGAAGAAAGGTCCGGATGGTCAATTGATGATCGAGCGCGACGGACAGAAAGTCGACGCCAAGGACATCAAAGTCTACCCGACCGGCGGCTATGAATACACGCGCGCAGATGGTGCCCGCATCTATCAAGATGCCACCACTCGCCGCGAAACCCTGGCCGACAAGTCGGTGAGCACGTTCACAACCAACGCCGACGGCTCGCACACCAATAAATGGGAAGGCGCCAACGGCGACACATCCACCATCAAACTCAACAAAGACGGCAATGTCGTCGGCGTCGAGAACTACTTCAAAGAAGGAAACCGCAAAGAAACTATCGTCCTCGATGGCTCCGGCAAGCCGCAGCTGACAGTGACGGCCGACGGCAAGCCGGTGGAAGTGAAGAACTTCGCGCCCTTCCCCGATGGACGGTACATGTACGACGTGCCGATGGCCGACGGCAAGATGCGTCACATCGATCAAGAACCGAACGGGCATCGCGTCGAATTCACAACCTCCGACTACAAAGTTGTGCAGGGCGACACGCTACAGAGACTGGCGGAAAGAAACAAGGTCACGGTCGAAGATATCTTGATGGCCAACGTCGGCAATCAGGCGCTGATCGACAGACTGAAGGCTAACAACGGCGCGCTGCAACCCGGCGAAACGATTCGCATGCCCAGCGACAAGGTGGAAAGACCTGCGCGCGCCGGCGGCGCCGGCGACCTGCCCGACACGCCACTCAATCGCAAACTGGCAGAGTACGACAACCAGCCGCAAATCGACAAGCTGCAGCGCGGAGAGACGCTCTATGCATTCGCGCAGCGCCACCTCGGCAAGAATGCCACCAACAAGGAAATCTATACCTGGCTCAACGAAGTTATGAAGGCCAGCGGTTTCCCTGATGCCAAACTCGATCCCAACAAGACCAGCTACACGCCTAAAGATCTGCCGCGCGCTTGGAACAGCATTTCGTACAAAACCGAATTGCATCTCCACGGTGATGAGGCCAATCAACACCGCGAGCGCGAACGCATCGCCACCTCGATGGTACCGGATGCGGTGAGCCGCATTCCGGGCATGACCGATGAAGTTCGAGCCGACCTGAGTAAGAAACTCGGACACCCGGTGACAGACCGAGACATGCAGGCTCTTGTGGACAACAAGCTGATCACTGCGGAACAAAAGGCTGCCTTCGAGAAAGCTCGCGACGACGAAATCGCCGCAGCCAAAGAACAGGTGAAGAAGTACGAGCAAGCCCGCGCCGCCCGTAAAGCTGGACCGCCGGCACGTCGCGACTTCTACGGCTACAACTAACTAACTGGGTTTGCCGAGTTGTTTGGCGAGCACTTCCACAGCTTTGTTCAGCTGCGCGTCTTTGCCCTCTCGGGGCGAATGCTTAACGGCCGAACCGGTGGTGTCAATCCACCACGGTCCGCGTCCGTTCTGGTAGTCGTCGTGCTTGAGCGTGACCGCATACTCGGGAACGATGCCGGTCTTATGTATATCGATGTCGGCTGGGGTCAAATAGCGCGCCACCGTGACGTTGATGCTGGACCCGTCGCCGAGCGCATTGATTGCCTGCACCAGTCCCTTGCCGAAAGACTTGGCACCGACCAGCTTGGCGCGGTGATTGTCGCGCAGGCAGCCGCTCAATATTTCGCTGGCACTCGCTGATCCTTCGTTGATGAGAATCACCAGGGGTAGTGTCACACACGGATCTTTGGGTTTGGCGATCTGCGAAATTTTGTAGTCGCCGTTGTCGACAGTGCTGACGATCACACCATGATCGATAAACATGTTTGCCATATTGATCGCATTGGACAGCAATCCACCAGGGTTGCCGCGCAAGTCGAGAATGACGCCTTCGGCGCCTTCGCTCTCCACCTTAGCCAACGCGGATCGCACCTCTTTGCTGGCACGTTCAGACATGAACGTGTCCAGCCTGATGTAACCAAACTTGCCGCTGTTGCCGCCGAAATTCAACACCTCGACGGTCGAGACTGCTTTGATAGCAATATCGGCTCGCGTCAGCTCTATATAATGTTTCTTCCCAGCCCGTGCATAGCTGACTTTTACGACGGTGCCCACCTCGCCGCGAATCTGTTTGACGATTTGATCGAGCGCCAGTCCTTTAATCGGTTTCCCGTCCACTTCGAGAATCTCATCGCCTGATTGAATCCCGGCTTTCTGCGCAGGACTGTCTTCGATCGGCGCGATCACGACAATGCGCTGATCTTTAATGATGCCCAGCTGCATGCCAACGCCGGCGAGGCTGGCTTTGATGTGCGATTTCTCGTCGTCGAATGCTTCTTTGTCCAGAAAGCGTGTGTACGGATCGCCCAGGCTGGCCAGCATCGTCTGAATCGCCTTGTGCGCGTCGTCATCGGAGCGCAGCTTGTCGTCATATCTGTGCCTCCAGCGGCTCCAGTCCTGGGACGCGGGCGGCGTACTATATGACTCCAAATAGAAGTTTTCCTTGATCAGCGTCCAGGCTCTGTCATAGACCTGCTGAGGAGTGAGGCGCTCGTCCGCAGCAGCAGCAGACTTGTCATCAGCATACGCGGACAACGCAGAAAGCGCGGGCACACCGGCGGCGGCAGCGCTGACTGCGACAACGCCAATTACTGACGCCGCAGACATCCTTCGGGATTTCCAGAACCGTGCCAACCTGCCTGAGACCTCGTCGGGGCGCCGCGACGCTTGGCAATTTTACCAGACCGGCGCCCCGATTGAGATCGGACTTTTCTGCGGCTCGATGCGCTCAGTGCGCCTGTACTGCCAGGTAATCTTCCAGTCGAACGAGCCTCCAACCCCGCCGGCACCGTTTGTCATGACGGAGAACGTAGTGCCACCAGGGTAGCCATTAACCTGGTCACCGCCGGCAGTGACATCGCCGAGAAACGGCGTCGGATCTGCCAGTGCGGCAAATGTCTGGCTAAGGCGTTGCCAGTATGTGCCGACGATTGAACTTTTTTCGAGCTCGCGACGTATACCGATCATCAGGTCATCTCGAACCTGAAAGCAACATCCCCGGGTTTTTTCAGTTGGAGGACAGGTCTATGCCAACCACCAGTCAAATAACACCATGGATTCCCGAAGATCAGCCCCTTGTCTTGCAAAGCGGACCGCATCTGGATCTTTCCGTTTTGTGCGACTACTTCAAAAAAGAGTACGTCGATAAGTCTCAATTCGAAGATGACAGAGAGTACAACGAACATCTATATAAGATGTCCAATCTGGTGAAACGCATGCTGAATGACAGTAGTCGCGACGAACGGCTGAAAACCGCGCGAGCGATTCTGCAGATCGAGCCGCAGTGCGGTCTGGCATTTACTGTCCTGGCGCGCGAAGGTGCCACCAGTCACGAAGATGCCAGTAAATACTATCAGAATGCCGTCGGATTTCTGCGTCAAGAACATCTCATACGAAGCGGCGACTTCAATCCACCATCCGACACCTTTGAACCGGTCGGCGCTTTCATCCACGACGAAAAACTGGTGGCACTCGTGAGCGCTGAATGCGCCCGCTGGTTGCGCGGCGAAGGTGCGCTGTCGGAGGCACAAGCAGTGCTCAATAAAGTATCTCAACTGAGCGCTGATCCAAATGACGCCTTCATCACTCTCTACTCCTGGCACATACAAGCAGGACGACTGAAGGAGGCGCGAGCGCTTGTCGACAGCACGCTGAGCAATCACCCCCGCTGGTATTACTTGCACGCGTTCACCCTATATAAGGAATCAGGCAACACCGTCATTTCGCGATCGGCGATGCGTCACGCATGCCACCTCGACGATTTGATAGCGCACGCTCTGCTGGGTGACAATCTCTTCCGCATCTCTCGCTACCGCATTGGCGCGACGGAAGAACAGTGCAACGAGGCGACGGCATTTGCAGCGGCACTGCAGGAGGTGTCGTACGCCACTCCCGGGCTGCGCCAGTTTCTCATTGATTCGGTGTGCAAAAGCGTGCCGTCGTTCGCCATCATCACTGAACTTCCTCGGCAGTCGCTGTCGGCCGCCAATTTGACAACACCCACCGACGCGATCAGGTTTAAGCGTTGGAAAGACAATCTCGAACTGGTCGACAAATGCCGAGGTCACGAGAAGCTCTGGAAGAAACATCTCAAATCCGGCATCAAAGAAGCGGAACGCTTTCCGATCGAATGCTGGGAGTTCTATGCGACCTTGCGTTTCGCTGCCATGAATCGTGACTTGAGCGGTTATTCCAAACGGGACATTCTCGATATGTGCCAACGTCGGTTGGACAAAGTCGACGGCACGCGCACTCAAAGAAACGCGGCGGTGGTCTACTTCGAATCTGCATGTCTTTTCGATCAACTTATGGAGTATGAGAAGTCCGAAGAGTTGTTTGCCAAATCAATCTCGGCACTCGACTCGCATCACATTCTGGATCCCGCTGACTCCGACCTGTTTCTCAAAAGACTGATCCTCTACAAGTGGGCCCACTCCTACACGCACAACTCGCAGAAAGTAAAGGCGGCACCATTGTTCGATCAGGTGCGGTCGCTCGGACGCAGTTATCTCGGCGATGAGGAGCGAGAGCCGACTCTCTGAGAAGTTCGGTTTCACGAATTTTCCACAGACATGCCATAACCTACGGATACCCCACCTGCATAGTTACTACGTACGCCTGTGATTTGCTTGGCGGCCTGCACGGCGTAGATATGGTGGGGTATCCCTATGGCAGAGGTAGATACCGGCTCAAGGCCGGCCGTCCACAGAGAAGATGAACGCGTCCCAACATGGAACGAGTTCCGCGACACATCTCCTGCAAAAGCATTTTTCGATGACACCTATAATGATGCGTTCCGTGCGTTGCTGAGGATCGCGCAGTCGAACATCACCTCGTCTGTAGGAAACCTGAACGAGCTGCACATCGGCGATTTCCTCAACGCGATGGCACCGCCGCAGACAGGCGACCCGCAGCATTTCGGCAATCCTCAGCAAGAACGAGAGCCCAACGACCCGGTACGCGACGGTCGCCCGACGCATCCGAGTGAGCCACCGACAGGTCCCGGCGACACGCAGACGAATCCGCCCGGCCCGCAGACAACTCCGCCCGATGCGCCACCCGACGCGCCCATAAAGCCACCCGTCGCAGGCGATACAAACGATCGCCCCGGAACATCGACCGATGCGCCGGGGCAACCTGGCGCCTGCACCGTTCCCTATGACGGACCTCTTGATCTGCGTCCCGATATCCTGCTGCAACGCATGATCCAGAACAACCGCAACGCTTCCCAATCGTTTGAGTACAACATCCATTCGCAAGGGTTCATCGGCACCACTTTTGATTGGCTCAAGAACAACCTGGGCTCCAGCGGACAAGACCGCAGTTGGTACAACCCGCTGCGCTGGTGGTCGAACATTCTCGACTACGATTCGGGTTCGGATGCAACGCGAGAGCGCATCCGGCAAGAACGCGAAGCTCTTGATCGGGCGCAAACCAATTTGCAACACTGCGATATGCCCGGTTTCCAAAGAGAGATGGAGCCGATCACGATCGTCACACCGCAAGGCTATGTCTTCTCTCGCAGCATGCAAGACGCGCAACGCTACGATCAATCTCAGCAGCGCGGTGTCGATGTGATAACAGATCTGGCGGTCATCGGCGCCATGCTGGCAACGCGCGGAGCCGGCGGCATCCCCGGACAGATGTTGCTCGCCGCCGTCGTCAAGGGAGGGCTCAAATATCTCGATGGACGCTACTTCTCACCGTCTGATCCATTCGCTGGTGCAGCGTTGATCGGCGGCATGGGAATTGGTCGACTGGCAGGCAATGCCATCTCCGGATTGATCGGTCGACTCGGCGGTAGCGTAGGAGCGGGTCCGACCACCACCGCCATCCTTGCCAATCTGCTTGGATTCGGAACGGAAGGCGCCGTCGCCGGCGGCACGTACAACGGTGTTTCGACTTTCGGCAGCCTGTTCTTCGACTTCCGCAACTACACACCACTGCCGGAAATATTGCAGCGCTCAGCGGCTGCCACCGTTGACGGTGCCATGTGGGGATACATGTTGGGCTTCGTCACAAGTGCCGGTCTCCAGACACTTCGTGCGTTGACTCCGAGAGGAACGCCGACCCCGTTCAACATGGAACGCCCGGTCCTCGGTCAAACTGCAACGGAAACCAACATGGAGCTGCGGCGCATCCTCGGCATCCAAGACCCGGCATTGATGCGGACCGAGCTCAATACGTTTCTTCAACGGCGTGGTATGCCACCAATCAGCGATATCGAAATCGGACAACTCGGCGCCGGCACCGCAGGCATTTACTATCCCTACTCGAACTCAGTCGGTCTTAGCCGATTCTATCGCAACGCTGAAGTCCTCGGTCACGAATTGACGCACCACGAGCAGAACTACCTGCGCTTCAGGTTGCAGGCAGATGCAATGAATCTCGGTCCGACTGCGACGCAACAGCAAATGATCGACCTGTCGAGACGGCTGGGCATCGGCGTTGACGCCATTGAAGAGATGATGCGCGCGCGCAACGGCGTGCGTATGACGCCGGCGGAAGCCGCTCGCGCTCAGAGACTTCAACTGGCTGAGGAACGATATCCGACCAACGACTGGTATGGATTCAACCCGAGGTACTGGTGGAATTTCATGGAACGCGAGGCCCGCCGTGTCGAGCGCATCATGCGCGCCTCTGCACCATATGGCGACCTGGCTGCGCGCGCCCTGACCTTCGGCATGGTGCAACATATCCGCTGGCGCGACCGCGAAACCCCGCGGCGCTGAAACATACACAAATTGTTCACGAGTCTGTCCGAACTAATTCGGGTGTCTGCTGATACATTGCCGGCATTACCAGCAGTTGACTCGTTGTTTCATGACTGGATTCGACCGACCAGAACCGCCTGCATCGGAAGAAACGCTTGCGCGCGACCGGCTCATGTCCGACGTGTCGGCACCGAATGCGCCGGACGCACTTAGATCCGCACCGAATGCGGTGGGTATCGAATGGAAGCTGCCGGCTCTGGAGCTTGTAGACCCCGCCGCGTGGACAGTCGCAGTAGACCTGACATCAGATTTGATTCTGCCTGACGGCACTGATGTCGGTGGGCACCACGAGTTGTCCAAGTTGGAGCAACTGGTGGAAGCGAGTAAGGGACAACCGGACGTCGCCATCGCTGTACAAGTTGCGGACAGCCGCTCCCGAGAGCAACTGCCGACCAACGGCACGGGTCAGCAGCAAGACGTGCAACTGGACCGGTACATCATCCGCGACGGACAACTCACTAAAGTTGAAACTGTCGATTCCCAAGGGATACAAGAGAACCAGACGGGATTACTGCAATTCGCCACTCAGTTCGCGCCGTCCGATCACATCGGTCTTGTAATTCAATCACATGGAGGCGGCGCCGATGGATTGGTTGGTGGCACCGGTGCAGAAACATTGGCTCAGCTGAATGCAGCAGTCAAAACCGGACTGGGCGGCAGCGGGCACGAGCGCCTGGACTTGCTGGACTTCGATGCCTGCTCGATGGCATCTGCCGCCACCCTGGGTGCCGTCAAAGATGTCGCCGATCAAGTCGTCGCATCGAAGCTTCGAGAGCGTGCCAGCAAAAATTTCGATGGACAGAATCTAAATGCAATCCTGACCAATCTGTTGCAAAACCCACAGCTCAGCCCGGAGGATCTGGCGAAGACATTCGTGCAGCGAGCCAACGAGGGCGTCACACCGGAAGTGCTCCAGGGCGATCCGTTCAAACACGCCGGCGCGGATGTTCTATCAAGCTATGACTCCAGTCAGTATGGTCAATTCAGCAACGCATTGAATGCCCTGGGCGTGCAGCTGACACATGCCGTGACTCAGGATGCGGCCGCACGATCCGAGATCGAGCAACTGATTGACGAGACCAGCGAGCTTCCGGGTGGTCAGAACTTTCCTGAGCGACGAGACTTGAGGGAATTTGTCCAGTCGGTTAAAGCGGCCTCCGACAGCGGCGAATTGCGCGACGATGACGGAGCGATATCGCGCGCAGCCACGCAACTGCTCGATGCACAGGCAAACCTGACGGTCGACACGCAAACAGTCAACGCCGCAGGTTATGACCAACTTGGTGGCATGTATGTTTTCTTGCCGGTGCAGGCGGTCCGAGAAGGCAGCGTGGACGGTCCCGATGGGTTGCATCACCTGGAGCAAATCGCTAACAGGGAACCGCGAGATAGAAACCAGACAGTCGAGGCGCTCGAGATTATTTCGAATGAGATTGCTGGGAAGCTTTCGGATGGCGCACTTCAACAATTCCAGCCAGTGATCGATGCTGTGAACACAATCAAGAACGCGAAGAGCGATGCTGACTTCCGGGACGCTCTGCATGCACTGGGCACTGTGGTGAAGCCACTGCTCGCATCCGACGTCGAGCGAGAGCTGATCAACAACCTCATCCATAGAGAAGACGTTCCACAAGCTGATCAATGGAACGAATTTACGCATGTGTTTGGCGCATGAAACTTGCTCTACAGAAGCGCGTCTTTTGGTTTAGCGAGTATGAATAGCCGCAGGATGTGCGATGCCCGTATGTAGCAAATTGATGCGTGTGTTTCTTGCCCTGATTGCTCTGCTTGCAGCGACCGCGTTGCTGCCAGTGCAACCAGGCAACGCATCGCACGCAGCCGGTGCTGCCGACGAATGGTACAGCCGGCTGCGAGTCACAAAGGTCTCGCCAGATCTGTATTACGGACGGCAGCCCCGCGAAGAAGACTTTGCTGAGCTGAAGCGGCTAGGCATCAAAACTGTGATCAGCACGCGGTTAAATGGGCACCGATCTGATGAAGATGCCGAGCAGTGCAAACGCGTAGGTCTGCAACACGTGCATCTGCCGGTAGGTTTCTTCATTCCACCGGACCATGAAATGGCAGAGTTTCTACAGATCGTCACCGATCCCAAATATGCGCCCGTCTATATTCATTGCCAGGGTGCGTGGCACCGCGCCCCGCTGTTCGCGTGCCTCTACAGGATTAAAGTGCAAGGCTGGAGCTATGAGAGAGCCTACGCCGAACTGATTTCCTACGGACACTTCAAACCGTGGTTCTTCCGCAACCTGCAACACGGTCTGGAACTGGCGGCGGGTCGCCGAGAAGCGACACACCATCACATCGTCTCCGAAGCTTCGGCAAGAAGTGCGCAATAACGCACCGACAACCCACCGGCTTATTGCTATTCTTCAAGCATCCTCCGTAACACCTTCGTCACTGCATTTTTGTGGTGTGGTATGTCGCGCGCGCCCCTAGCCGCTTACACGCCGCCTACAGGAAGCTTTACTATGACTACAAAACCGACCGACGCGCCCCTGACTGGCGGCGCGAAACAGGCCGATTCCCCTCAACTCAATCTAGTTGACCTGTCTGCGACAGCCGATAATTTAGCCCTGCCGGATGCTCCGCCCCGCGCCGCGGAATCCTCGCGGCTGATGCCCGGAGCGGACGTGGCAAGCGATGGCTCGATCACGTTCACGCCCGACACCAGCATGTCCGCAGAAAAGCCAGACAAGCCCAGAGTCGTTAAAGACGACAAGGGACACGTCACTGAAGTCAATTACCCCGACGGCTCCGCGCGTCGATTCGGCTACGCCGACGACGGCACCGTCAATCGCGTCCAGGAGCCAGACGGTCGCGTTTTCGTGCTAAAAGACGGCAAATGGGAAGAAACCGAAAACAGCAAACATCGTCCCGGCGGGGCACCGCCTGGACAGGGCGGTCCCTCTAATAAACCGGAAAATCACGACCCGCCATTCGTCTCCATTTCAGTTGCAGACGACGGAACAGTCAGCTACAAGACGAAGGACGGGTGTGATGTCCGCGACTACCCGGACGGCTCAAGCGATACCCGCAACGAGAAATCCGGCTACATCGTGCATAAAGATACGGATAATTCAGTGGACTTTGTCATCACGGGCGCCGGCGACATGGTCATCGTACACCGCGACGCCAACGGCAGGCCCGACAAAGTCACGCTCGACATGATGCACACCTATCATCTGGAAAACGGCAAATGGGTGACGGCCGACGGCAGTCCTGCACCAGTCAGTGAACTGGAAGTGTGGAACGACGGCACAATTACTTACGTCGACGGCGCCACTGGTGCCTGGGTCTCCAAGCGTCCTGATGGAACCAAAGCCGTCAGGCAAGGAAACGGCGATCGCATCGAAACCAACGCGCGTGGTCAGGTCGTCGAAACTCAATCCGGCAACTTTCAGATAAACAGAAAGTTCACCTATGACGACCAGGGCAACCTCACCGCCGTCATCAGCGACGACGGGTCAAAGATAGAAAAGGATGCCGACGGCAACTGGCACGACAAAGACGGCAACGAAATTGAAAACGTAACGGTAGATGCGGACGGCACCATCCACTACGTGAATGATGACGACAAGTTGGTGACGCTCAAAGTCGATGGCAGCACCACGACCACTTCGATGGACGCAGACGACATCGAAGACCTGGCGCACCAGATTGGTGTCGCCGGTGACATGCCGTCGATGCTCAAGTACCAGCAACTCGACGAAATCAAAGATCAGCTCGAAGACATGTCGCCAGCCGATCGACTGGCGCTGGAGAAAGCATACGAAGCGCGCTACGGCAGGAAACTCACCGACGACCTCAAGGAAAACTTCGGTGCAGACAACGTCGCGGATGTCGTCAAAGATCTGGAAGTCGCGCGGCTGCTCGACGACGCTCGCCAGCGCATGAGTGACTCCGAGTACCAGCAATTCGTTACTGACCTGAACAAGTTTTTGCAACGCGCCAAGACAGACGGGATCAGTGACCAGCAAATAGGCGACACGCTCGACGCGTTCGACAAATTGTTGACCGAACCGCAAGCGAAATTAGATGCGAAGCAGCGCAAAGGACTGGCGCTACAAATGATGGGTTTCGCCGCTGACCCGAGCAGCATCGATCAAGGGAGCCACGGAACATGCGCCGCGAACGATGTGGAAGTGATCACGTGGACGCGGCATCCAGAGAATGCCGCCGGGTTGATCGCGCAAGTCGCTATCGAAGGCAAGTACACCGCCACCGATGGCCACGAGGTTATGGTGCCACCAGAGAATCTGATTCCGCAACCCGGAACCGAAGGTCGAACCAACACCGACCAGCGCATGTTTGCATCGCAGATTTTCCAGGCGACAGTACTGTGCGACATCGGTTCCCGACGCGAGCCACCGGTGTACTACAAACAGGGACAGCCGTCACCAGGCAACAGCAACGGCGAGTACTGGGTCGATGAAAACGGCAAGGAAGTCGGGCCCTTCAAAGGACTGGTTCCGCGTGATACCGTCGATGAATTGCTGCGACTCAACGATGATGAAGGGCAGTATTTCATTTACTCCGACTCGTGGGGAACCAGCCATGTCATCACATTCAACAGTGAAGAAGAACTGCGCGAAGAGTTGGCGGAAGCCAAGGAAGACGGACAGTTCCCGATCATCATTCACGTTTGCTCCGATGATAAGTTGTTCAATCCGTCGGCGAAGCCCGGCGATTTCAAGAAACGCGACCACGTCGTCGTAATTGATGACTACAACCCGGAGACCGGTCAAGTGAGGATCGACAACAGCTGGGGCGATGAAGATGACAAATGGGTCGACGTAGCGGATCTATATCAAGCGACGGTTCCCTACACGCCACCACCTAAGGACCAGAACTACAATCGACCAGCCGCTTGACGGGTTCCCGCCATGAGCGGACCATCGACCGCTGGTCATGGCGTCGACTCTGGGTCTCGGGGTACCCGAACCAGATTAGTTTTCGAAGATCAGCGAAATTCGAGTTGCCAACCTATTGATTAATGCACATGTCCAAGATATCTTCTTTCAGGTATGACATGTCGGATTCCATCCCGATTACCAACCGAGCGCGGGGCGACTTCTGTCTGCCACCATACACTCTCGATGCATTCCGCCGCCGACACCGGAAAGACATCGACAGCGACTGCAACATTGAGGTGATCATGGCTTGTCAAACTTGTAATGGCAGTGGACATTGTCGAACTTGTGCTGGTCAAGGCAAATTTCGCTGCAGCGCGTGCAATGGAACTGGTAAGTCGGGTGCTGAGGCATGCGCTTCCTGTGAAGGGAAAGGTAACTCTGATTGCTCCATATGTGGTGGCACTGGCACTTGTAAGGTCTGCAACGGTTCGGGCGACTAGGAGGATAGATGGCTACTTGTAATTCGTGTAACGGTTCTGGCTCCTGCCGCACTTGCGCTGGACAAGGAAGGTTCCGATGCAACAGTTGCAATGGAACTGGAAAATCGGGTGACGCTGACTGCTCTTCCTGCAATGGCGCCGGTAATTCACCTTGCAATATCTGCAATGAGAGTGGCAAATGCAGCACGTGTGAAGGCACTGGCAACGTAGGTGGTTAGATAAATCAATGCAGGAACTGGAATTCATTAGACAGGTTTGTATAGGAGCTCTTGGACCGTTCGCTCAAGAGCTCTGGAAAAGAGTCTCTGGAAAGTTGGTCGATCGAGCCGAAGAAGAAATTTCAGACAAACTCATTAAACCGACAACCAAGGTTGAGAATTCGGTTGCTTCGGCCAAGGTGGCAGGCGCGGTGCAAGCTGAACTGATGGTCGATGATCGCCACCCCAGTGACTCTGAGTGGCTATTAGCGACGGCGAAAGTTCTGAGCCCAACGTCGTGGAGAGTCCTCTTTTATCTGTACCACTCGTCATCAGCTCGAACGTGCGATGACATTCGCAAAGCTGTCTATCCCCAGATCAAAAGCCGATCAACCAACCTCATCAAAACACTTGATGCCGAATTTTCCTACCGCCTAATGTGGCTATCCATTTTTTTCGGCCTCATCGATCGGAACGACGGTCCAGATGTCACAAACTACTCGATAACAGCGACAGGAACTTCGCTTATTGATCGGCTTCAGCAAAAGGAACACAATGCTCTCTTCCTGGAGGAAGATTTTGCTGAACTCAAGGAAGTTGCATCTGGACTTTCAAGAAGGCGGCGCAGGGCAGATTAGACCTGCTGACCTGCCCCCATATTTAGTGCCAATCTAATTTGAGAATTCGGCATTATTCTTGACTCTTGATTCATGGTAAACCGCATGGCTGCTGCGAAAGTCAGACGGCGTCTGGAAATCCAAAACTGGCGTCGTCTAAAATTAGACTCCTCGTTCCAGCTGCTCAATTCGAGAGGTAAGGACAGGAAAGTTGCGGCGGATTTTGGACCCCATTGGAATCGCACTCGCACCAACCAATTCCGACTGCGAAATTGCACAGCAGCCTTCTCTTAGGCGCCGGATATCTTGAACGAGCGCAATCGACTATCTATCGCTCAGCCTCACAAAATCGCCCACCTCAACGCGGTCGAATTCGTTCTGAGAAACGATAATTTCCTCAGTGGTGGTTGGATTGGCCCATCCGATGCCGATATACGGCGTCGGATGAATGACCTTTTTCCTCACTTGCGTTTCCGGCTTCCGGTCGATGCTACGCAGGGTTGCCATTTTTGACTGAACATGAATCACCTCACCCCTACCTCGGAGCAGCTCCAACCGTCCGAGCGACTTTCTTGAGACAGGATCTACTACATCCGGTCCAATCCCGAAAACCAAGTACTTCTGCTTCAATTTGACACCGCTTTCTTGCCCAATGTTGATTACGATTTCCTGGATGGCTCCGTCTGGCGATTGTAAAATACTAGCAACTCGCCCTTGAGCAGCATGTTCCGACTTGTCAGTCATCAGTTTCTTCTCCACTGGCTTCGATTGGCCTAGCTACTCTAGATTGACTCTCCCATATGTCGTGAGAGATATTAGGCTTCACAACGATAGCTTCCAGCGCTTGCTTGTCATTCAACATTATCATGTCCCACGTGTTGGCCCTTTCTTGGAAGGCCACCGAAACAGTGATTTGAATCAATCTTTCCTCCGGCTGGACGACCGAGACCCAACCGATCCCAATCTGCGTTTCAAATCGCTGCGCGTCTTTGTGAAACACGCTAACCATATCTCCCACCGAAAATAAGTCTGACTGCTCAAGCGCCAATACAAGGTAGGGAATCTTGTAGCTCTGAAGCACCCGGGGGAAGTGGCCCCTTTTAGACTCCTTTCGGGTAACCAATAGCAAATCCCAGAGGATAATTATGATACTGGTAAACCCAAAAACAAGAAAAATCGCCCCGAGGATAAGCCATCTAGCCTCAACGTGCACCATTTTGCTCGGGTCGATAAGCATTGCCCAGAAAGCAAGTAGAAACGCCATATCGACGACAAGCGCTAGCTTGATTCTTTTGAGCGAGTCCCACAAGCTCGAAAGCAAATTCGGCACGTTCGTCTCAACAGCCTACAGTTGTGTAAGAGTCTTTACTGCAGCTTCGGCGGCACGGCCTTAGCAGCGAGTTCCGGGAATGGGCTGCTCGCCTTCAGTTCAGCTAAGCGGCGTTCGCCGATCTCTTGCAGAATCTTGCCTTTCTTCACGGCTTTCTGGTCGTTGGTTTTCTCGCCCAACTTGACCATCGCAACAGCCTTCAAAATCAGTCTTTGTGCGCTGGCAATATTGGATTTGTATTTCTTGCGCATGCGCTTTTCGTCATCGGTGAATTCCGGGTTGCCACCAGGCATGGCACCAAGTTGCTGCGCAGCGGTCGCGGCTCCGGGTGGTGGTGCTGCCGGATCGACGTTGCCGGGCGAGGCGCCGGCATTGCCCACGTTGATAGGCGCGGAGCCACCGAAAAAATCATTGGGGCCGGCAAATGCTGGTGCGATCGACGTCAGTGCAATAGCGGACGCGACTAGCAATTGGATTGTCGATTTCATAGTTGTCTCCGTTTCCGGTTTCGTTTGTTCTACTTTTTCGATGATACCGCAGTTAGTGCGGGCGGATCTTTCTTGTGAAAATCAGTGGACTGTTCGAAGGCGTGCGCTGCCTTAAGCAGCATGGCATCACTAAGTGGTGCACCTAACAACTGTAAGCCGATTGGAAGCCCGCCTTCGCCATAACCACAGGGTAATGAGATTCCGGGTATGCCGGCCAGGTTCGCGGGTATCGTTGCAATATCGGACAGGTACATTTGCAACGGATCGTCGACCTTGGATCCGACTTCGAACGCCACCGTGGGTGACGTTGGACACAGCAGTATATCGAACTTCTTGAATTCCAGGTCGAACTCGTTTTTAATCAGCCGGCGCACCTGCAGGGCTTTGCCGTAAAAGGCTTCGTAGTAACCCGAAGACAGCGCATAGGTGCCCAGGATTATTCTTCTCTTAACTTCAGCCCCGAAGCCTTCACGTCTCGTATTGAAGTACATCGACAACAAATCAGGAGCATCGGTAGACCGGTGTCCGTAGCGCACACCGTCATACCGAGCCAGGTTAGCGGACGCTTCCGCAGTCGCTACCAGGTAATAGACGGGCAGCGCATGTTTCAGCATCGGCATGCTGGTTTCTTCAATGTGCGCGCCCAGTGCTGCAAATTTATCGGCTGCCGCGCGAATGGCTGTGCGCACGTCGTCGGCAATTCCTTCGCCGAGCAATTCAGAAATGATCCCGATGCGCAATGGGCTGCCGTCGGAGACGCCACATTTCGATGCGGGCAGCGAAGGCTCGTCAGCGTCAGCGTCGGCATCAGTCCCGGGTCGCCCGAGCACCGCCAGGTATTCGCCCGCATTGGTATCAGGGTAGGAAGTCGAGTCACGATGGTCATGTCCGGCGATCACACTCAATGTGGTGGCGGTATCGCGCACGGTGCGGCCGAATGCTCCAATCTGGTCCAACGAAGAGGCATATGCCACCAGACCAAATCGGGAGACGGTGCCGTATGTCGGTTTCATCCCAACCACGCCGCAAAAAGATGCTGGTTGCCTGATACTGCCGCCGGTGTCGCTGCCTAACGCAACCACCGACTGTCCTGCCGACACGGCCGCTGCACTGCCGCCGCTGCTGCCGCCGGGGACGCGCTTCAAATTCCAGGGGTTGCGCGTTACTTTGAAGGCACTGTTCTCTGTGGACGAGCCCATCGCAAATTCATCGCAGTTCGTCTTGCCGATGATGATCGCGCCGTGCGCAGCAAGTTTCTCAGCGACTGTCGCATCGTAGGGCGGCACGAAGTTTTCCAATATCTTCGACGAGCACGTGGTCGGATAGCCTTGGACGCAGATGTTGTCCTTCAAGGCAGTCGGAATGCCGGCCAGTGCGGGCAACGACTCGACACCTTTGACCGAGGACAAAATGCGGTCTACCTCGCCGGCTTGTTTGAGAGCCAGCTCGTCGGTGACGCAGTTGAACGCCGCCAGGTCGCCATCGGTGGCGCGAATATGATCGAGGTGCGCCTTCGTGATTTCGACGGCGCTCACTTCTTTCTTGGTCAGCATCCGATGCAGTTCGAGGACGCTGCGCCCGACTAGCGAGCGAGAGTCGCCGGAACTACTCACGGCACGTACTTCTTAAAGACGAGGCTGGCGTTGTGACCGCCGAAGCCGAAGCTGTTCGACATGACTCCGGTGACATCGACATCGCGGCGCGCCGTATTCGGCACGTAATCGAGGTCGCACAGCTCATCAGGGTTATCCAGGTTAATCGTCGGCGGAACGGCGCGCTCGGCAATAGCCAGACACGAAATCGCAGCTTCGATGCCGCCGGCGGCGCCCAGCAAGTGACCGGTCATCGACTTGGTCGACGACACCGGCACCTTCGCGGCATGGTCGCCGAAGACGCGCTTGATGGCTGCGGTTTCGGCGCGATCGCCCAGCGTGGTCGAGGTGCCGTGGGCGTTGATGTAATTGATGTCGCTGGGTTTCATACCACCGTCTTCCAGCGCGATCATCATGGAGCGCGCCGCGCCTTCACCGTCTCCGCAAGGAGCAACGATATCGTAGGCGTCGCCGGTGGCGCCGTAGCCTGCCACCTCGGCATAAATCTTGGCTCCGCGCTTGGCGGCGAACTTGGCGTTTTCCAGCATGAGCACGGCGCCGCCTTCAGCCATGACGAAACCGTCGCGGTCTTTGTCGAAGGGACGCGATGCCTTTTCGGGCTCGTCATTGCGGGTCGAGAGCGTGCGCGCGGCGGCGAATCCCGCCATGCACAGCGGCGTAATCGGCGCTTCGGAACCGCCGGCAAACATCACATCGGCGTCGCCGCGCTTGATGATGTTGCAGGCATCGCCTATCGAGTGCGCCGACGTGGCGCATGCGGTCACCGAACACAAGTTCGGTCCCTTGGCGTTATAGATAATCGAAACCCAGCCCGCCGCCATATTAACGATCAGCATCGGCACCGTAAATGGTGACACGCGATCCGGACCGCGCTCGAGCATCGCCCGGTAATTCTTTTCGAAGGTGGACAATCCGCCTGCTGCCGAACCGATGACGACGCCGAAACGCTCCGGCTTCAGATCGGCTCGCGCCGCTTCCAGTCCGGAGTCTTCATATGCCAGCTTTGCTGCCGCCACCGCAAACTGAATAAAGCGGTCCTGGCGCTTCGCCGACTTCGCATCCGTATATTGCAGCGGATCGAACTCAGTGATCTCACCGGCAATTTTGCAAGCCGACATTTCGTCGGGCTTGAGCAGTGTCACGGTGCGGATGCCGGACTTACCATTTAATAGATTCGGCCAGAAAGTATCCTTTCCGATACCTACTGACGAAAGAACACCGATACCTGTAACAACAACGCGCTCTGCCATGTGTCTCTACGATTCTGGTCTACGATTCTGGATACTAGCGAATCTGCGAAAAAATTACCTGATCAATCGTGTGGGCGAGACCTGCGCCTCGCCCGAACACTTTGATCAATGCTTCAGACCACGTTCTAGACGTGCTGAGAGATGTACTTGACGGCTTCGCCGACTGTCGTGATCTTTTCGGCGTCTTCGTCAGGAATTTCCATTCCGAATTCTTCTTCGAGAGCCATCACGAGTTCGACGGTGTCGAGTGAGTCGGCGCCAAGGTCTTTGGTAAAGCTGGCTTCCATGGTCACTTCGTCAGCGTTCACGTTCAACTGTGCAACGGCAACCTTCTTTACTCTTTCGAAGGCTTCCTTCTCTTCCATTTACAACCTCTCCTATCAGACTCTCAAAAACCGCTTGGAGCGACCTGTTTACGACTTCTCACTCAAGAGCCACTAAGGATATCACGGTGGTTGAAGGCGGCAATTGTCAGCGGGAGGTTATGCTAACCAAGTTTGCGGGAGATGCATTTCAGACTGTCTGTTGTGCGATGAGTTCGCCCTCTCGACTCGATGAGAATGCCTTAATCATCAAGAATCATCTGGTGGGGAGCCCGGATTGCTCCTTTGTGCAAATCAACAGTTTTGTTGATCTCAAGAGAAACAGAGTACGAGGAGAGGTTCCCTTAGTAATTCTGTCCGCTCGGCGGTTGCAGCCTCTGCGGCTGAGCACGAAGCTGAGCGACCAGCTGCGAAATCTGCGGGTCATACTTGATGTGGAGCGCCGCCTGAAACTCGCGTATCGCCGTTTCCTGGTCGCCTTCCGCGAGAAGTTGACGGGCGTAGGCTACACGGTGGTCGAACGAACCGATGTCGATGCCTTTGTTGCGCAGGCGCACCGTCAGCACTTTGGTGGCGAGCTCGTTTTTCGGGTCCCATTCGAGAACGCCGTCGAGAATTTTGATCGCCGCGTCGTCTGAGATCTCGCGATTGGCCAGCTCAATCGAATAGTTGTCCTCGGCTTTGTGCAGGTCGGCGTCGTAGCCGAATTTGATAATTGCCGATCGAATGATGCTCAGCGCGTCGGAATAATTCTTCTTCTCCGCCAGTTTTTTCGCGCGGTCGAGGTACATGTCTTCGAGCTTCTTCTGCGAACGCCAGTAGCCCTTGTCGCCGGGCGAAGGCCCCGCGCCGGGCTCGTTCGTCGGGCGTCCCATCAATGAAGCCGCCGCTGCGTCAATTTCGCTGAAGCCGGCGTTGTATTGCCGGTCCTTCTTTTTCGCCGATGCGTCCCCGCCGGCACTCAACGCGGAGATGGACACCGCAAGCAATGCGACCAGCAATTTAGTTCGTCGGATCAGCTTAGTTCGTCGCATCATATCGGCTCCGAAATATTCGCCCAGGCAGCTGATTGCGCAGCCATCGACGCGCACAGATAGGAGGCGACAACCGATGTCAAAATTCGAACCAATCTCACGACGCGGATAAAACCGATTTGAATACGCTATTAGAACTAGGTGTAGAGCCCACCGCTGACTTCAATTACTTGACCGCTGATGTAGGAGCCTGCGCCGGCAAGAAACACAACAGCGGCGGCGATGTCTTCAGGAGTTCCCATGCGACCCAGCGGAACACGCGATAAGATTGCGTTAATCACATCTTCGCTGAGCGCGCGCGTCATATCGGTGTCAATGAATCCGGGAGCGACTGCATTGCAAGTGATGCCGCGCTTTGCGTATTCGATGGCGACCGTTTTGGTGAATCCGATCAATCCGGATTTGGCGGCGGCGTAGTTGGCTTGACCGGCGTTTCCGTGAACGCCCGACGTCGAACTTATATTGATAATTCTGCCGTGGCGATTTTTTGCCATTACCTTGACAACGGGCTGCGTGACTTTGAATGCGGAGGTCAGGTTGGTGTCGATGACGGCCTGCCATTTGTCTTCGGTCATACGCATCAATAGATCGTCGCGGGTGATACCAGCATTGTTGACCAGGATGTCAATGCGTCCAAACTTCTCGACGACCGCAGCCACCATCTTGTCGATGCTCTCGGCCTGGGTGACGTTGCACGGAACGCCGATTACCTGCCCACCCTCGGCGGCCAGTTCTTTGGCGGTGTTGGCGGTGGTTTCTTCGTTGATGTCGGAGATGACAATCTTGGCGCCTTCCTTCAAAAGCGCGTGCGCGATTGCTCTGCCGATGCCGCGTCCGGAGCCGGTAACAATCGCTACCTGGTCTTTCAGCGACTTGCGGATTTCATGTTGGTCTTTGGCTTCCGCGCGTGTTGCTTGTTCTGTCGTCATCGCTTTTCCCTACATCTGATGAATGGAACGGTGGGCGGCAAGTATAGCAATCGCGGCGCCCTCAAAGCCGCTTGCGCAGCCAATTGTACGCAGGGTTTTACACGCCAACGCCGCGCCGCACTCTATTTCGCATCGTCCACGCAGTTCGCTTGAGAACCAACACGCGAAAAACGTTGGTTTATCGCTGCGCGTGCTTTGAGGTTTCTCGCCTCGCGGGTTGTCATGAGGCTCGACGGCGAATGCGCGAAAAACGCATTTTCTTCGCGCGATGATTTGAATTGCAAGCAACAGGTGGTGCACCGCGCAGGCACCAGTCTGCAACTACCGGCAGATCGCTGCGCGCGCACCATCGAAGACCCGCATTGCAAGCCTGAGTTCGCAAGTCGATCACAGAGCGCGCACATTGCACTGCAAGAAACCACACAGAAATGATCGCGTTGAAGAAACAGAAAAAGACGCCGCAAAGCTGCAAAAAATGCGTTGCAACACAAAAACTGTTTTTGGGTGATACCAAATCCGGTGAAACGCGCATATGAAGCCATTTATGCGATGCGTCTCATAACCACTTTGTATCGAAAAGTGTCGACTTATACCATAACCTGAGATACACTTAACAGCTTTTAGCCGCCTTCAGTGGGGTAATTACGTATCCAAATCTCATATTTCTTATCGACACTTCACCGTTTCTAAATTATGTTCTTGTCATTGGTAGAGGGTACGAGCATGCAACCGATAAGCGGATTCCGAGTACAACTCGGCTGACTTATCGTGGGACAGTTCACATCTACAAGCAAGCCGTTCGCCACGTAGCAGGAGGTAGCGAGCGGAGATCTTAACGCAAGCCTCAGGAGGGCGCTGCGATAAGACTTGCTGACCAGGAACAGGAAGGCACACGTTCGAGCGCATAAACAGAGCAACAGACTATGGCGGTCTGTTCCTCTAACACGGGTTGAAGTACATCGAGCAGTTGGCGCTCGTAACTTCACCGATTCGGTTCATGCCGGCACCGCCGGCAGTGCGACTGCATCGGGGTGCATCCGCACACCCATCGTTCAAAACGAGTAAACAGGTCAGCTCGGATCACAATCACGTCCAATAAACGAATCAGAGAACCGATTGGCGTCGGTTCCTGTTCGTCCCTGGCGTGAAAAACATAAAACAACGGATCGGCAGTTCAGCACCGGTCGGTTATGTCCGCATGGAAACAATTTATCTCGATCGTTCGCGACGTAGCAGGAGGTAGCGAACGGGTTCTGCCGCGCGCTTGTCGAAGCGCACCGCACGCAACATCATCGGGAGTGGAATCACTATGGGCGATCGTGGATTTGAAGGCGTAGTCAGTAATATTGTTCAACAACAGCAAGCTGCTGTATTCGATGTTCCGACACTGTTCGGCAATGGACCGAAAAACATTCCACAAATCGACGCACAAGTGCTCGAGAATGTAGGTCACGATTCTGTTCTTCAAAGTATGGCCAATTATCGCGTGGCGAGATTGGCGATGGTAACTGCGGATGGCGTCCGCTACTTACCTCAAGGTTTTGCAAATGCAGTTGAATATAACTTAGACCATCCCGGTGAAATGGCTCTCAAGGTTGGCGTAGCCGCGGGACTGGGACTGGCTATGCGCGCCATCCTGCCGAAGGCAGGTGCCGCTAAGGCGTTGGCGGGGACAATTATGGGCGCGTTCTTTATAAAAGATGCTGCCAAGCCGATCGTTCAAGGTTGGGCTGATGTGTGGGACAACAAGTCGCTCGCCAATCTCGATCGCGCCGGACAGCGCATGGGTGATGGACTCGGCATGTTCGCGTTCGACAGCGCGCTGACCTTACCGGTCGGCATGCTGGCCGACAAAGCCGCCGGCATGACGCTCACCAAGACGAGCTGGGGCCGCTCGTTCGAACTGGGCAAAGAAAACTTCTACAACTCCGACGCCAGTGCGGTCGGTCGCTTCTTCAACTGGAGCACCCGCACCGCCGACAACACCAGCACTTATCTCTCGCAGCGCTTGCTGGGCAATGCGCCGCACGAAACACTGACAATAGATCAGAAACTGGCGCTGATCGCCGATGCACAGCGCTCACATCTCACCGATGCGCAAGCCGCTCGCGCCGGCACTATAGATGATGCGTTCAAAGCGCAACTGGAAACACAGCGCCGCTACCGCATGGACATGCCCGATACCATCGAAGGATTGATGGCGGATGTTCCGGTCGGCGAACAAGCAAAGTTTGGTCTGACAAACAAGGGGTTGGAAACACGCACCGCAACGACAGCAACTCAACTGGCCGCTGCGGAACTGGAAGCTGGTCTGGTTGCAAAACCGGGGCAGATGGGGCAAGGGCAAGGATTGTCTCCGGCGCGCTTTGTTGATGAAGGCGCAGGAACCGGTGGTGCAGGCAGGGGCACCGAGACTACTGGGGGCGATGCTCCTGGCACCGGAACTGGCGGCAAAGGCACGCCGGTAGACAAACCGCCCGTAGTGGCAGAGCCGCAAGCTCCGCCGCTGCCGACCGGACCGAAGGTGCCGCTGGATGTGCGCGACGTCGGCAACATGGCATCAGCCGTACGCGAACGCGCCGGTCAAGTCACCGAATCCGACATGGCAATCGCCGATCTGCGTGAGGGCTGGCAGTCGTCGATGCGCGCCACCACCCTGGAACCACCAGGACCACCGAAGCTGCCGCTGCTCGATCGCGGTCACTTCGAAAACAACAAAAATCTCATCGAGTTGGCGGATCAAATTCGCACTCCGGAGCAGGTTAAGGAAGCCGGTTTCCTCATGGAACACTTCCGCGTCGCCAACCAGCAACTCGTCTTGAACGAGAAGTTGCCTGAGATCGTCGATCTGAACAACTACTCGCGTTCAGTCCACAACAAATTGATGGAGCTGTTGGTCAAAAATGGCGTCAAGCCGGAAGAAGTTCTGCGCGGCACCAACTCTCCGATGTTCCTGATCTTCGATTCACGCGCCGCGGGTCCCTACACCATTCCGGCGATCAAAGGCGTCACCGACACACCGGTGGTGGTGCTCCCGCGCGAATACCAGAACATGCTGGGCGTGCACGTGGCAGGCGTCTACCCGCACGAACTGGGACACGATCTTATATATGGCGACTTGCTGCGTTTTCCAGAAACCCTGCGCAATAAAGTGCTCACCGAAGACGTTGTCTCGGCCGGCATGAAACAAGCAGGCATCCCCGACGTTCCGGTGAACGTCCCCGGTCACGGACTGATGCAAAAGAGCGAACTCTTCGTGCGCTTGCTGCAAGCTCAAGCCAATGAAAACACAGCAGATTGGTTTGGCACGGCAATCGATCCGAATACTGGTTTGTCGCTGGCGGTGCTCCTCGGCTCTCTCCGCAAACCTCTACCCGGTGCGCCGGCGGGAGCCGCGGGAGCTTTAGAAACCCGCAGCATGTACGGCAGCGAGTTTGCCGATCCGACCAATCCGCTCGGCATCGAGCCGCACGGAATCGACAGATGGCGTCTGAAATCGACGGCACAAGTGCTGCGCGAAATGAGCGGCGGCGACAAAGCGATTCTCGAGCGCGCCACCAACATGGATCGCCTCGCAGAACAGATGGCACGCCCTGGCGAAACATACGCCTGGGCTAACATGGACAAGCCGGGTGAATACTTCGCAATTCCTCAAAAAGAGTGGGACGCGATTATTCCGGCGATTGTCAAAGCGCAACTCGATACGCCGCTTGACGCACTGAACGGACGCACGCTGCGTCAGGTATTCCCTGACATGCGGCAGACCTTCCCGCGCGTCGATGCGCTCGCGGATCAGATGGCGGCTGCGGCTCTGGAAGGACGTCCCACTGTGATGGGCACATTCGACAAGTCGGCGCACCGCATCGAAGATGTGTTCTCGGCTGGTCTCTCTGCCTGGGCGAAAGCCATGGAGAAAAATCCGGCGGCCGGTGAAAAAGGACACATTGCACCCGACCAACTGATTTCGAATATCAACGCGATTTCGGAAAGTCTGCGCGCCCAATATCGCGGCGACGCGCCAATGCCGATTCCCGGCTTGACCACTCCCGGCAAGGTGGACTTCGCGACTGCATTCAAGAGACCGTCGTACTTCGTTCAGCAATATCTCGGCAAGGCAGTGGAAGCGCAGCCGCAGATTCGCGAAACGGTCGGAAACTGGGAACCCTTCTTCACTCGCTACGTGGGCACGCAACTGGGACTGGCATTCTCAGGTGAAGATCTGCGCCGGCAGCGGGCAGCTAAATTCGGGTTCACGATCGACGATCACAGTGCCACCATTACGCCGCCTCCGGGCAGCGAGACGCAACCAAAGCAACGCGGTAATTGATCTGATCGAATGATTGGATCCGCGAAATCAGTCAAAAAAGGAGGTGAGAATTTAGGAGACCCGTTCCAAGCGACGATGCAACTGCGCAATTCGAGCAGTTACAGCGATCAAAAAACCGTGCACCGCGCGAAACCGCACAGCACGTAGGACAGCCCAATTAACCCTGAAAGTCCGCGGGCTACGATTAATCGAATCAATTGATTCGCAAGGGGACAAAAAAGAGCGACACATCAAGTTGAGGGAGGTGGTGACTTAACGAATCAGGACTATGTATGACCGAGTTAAACCTTCAAATGTCCATGTACGAAACAGCTTAAATTGCGAAATGCCTCCCCGGCAAAGTAGCACGACGACAACAAACCCAAGACAATTTGTTATCCACATATAGGTTGACAGTGCGCATCGCACACTCCATGTGAGAAACAAAATTTCAGCGGGGCCACTTGCGAAAAGGAAGGGCAGAGGAAAGACAAAGTGTTCTGCGGACTAGAGCGTTACAACTAATTTTCACGCTTCCTAGCATGCATGTGCACTTTGAAAAATAGCAAAGGAAGGCCCCGCAAACTTTTAGGCGGATGGGCAAGCACCGGGAGATCCCCCCGGTGCTTTCCTGCTTTTTGCGTTTCTTCCCGCGGCGCTTTGCGTTTCTTCCCGCATGCCAACAGGTTCTGCATGCGCGACTGCTACAATCTAAGGAATGGATTGGTCGCTTGGCAATCCAAATTTTTCAGCTCCGTCAACAGGTGGACACATGATCGGTCGCACAAAGATGCAGACGATGCGGGCACTGCTTGCAGCCTCTATGATTGCGGTTTGTCTGATTGCGGGCACGCAGCAAAATTGCGCCGCCGGTGACACGACCGGGGGCGGGGGCGGCGGTGGTGGCACGGCCGGTGGCGGAAAAATCTGGGGATCCTTTGGCGCGTTGTCGGGCAAATCTTCGCCGATCGCGCCGCCGAACGCGTCAGGCGGTCCCGGAAAAATCGTCACGAGCAGAGGGCAAAAATTCCAAATCTACAATTTCGGGCGCTTCACGTCTATCGTTACCGCCATGACGTCAAACCCCAAGTTCGCTCAGAAAGACGCAGACCAAATGTATGGTTGGGCTGCGGACATAGCAAAACAGTTTCAACTGCCACTGGTACCACAGCCGAAGCGCGGTGGTCCGCAAGGAGATTCAAAGGCAGCCAAAGATTACTGGATGAAACAGCTGCAGGAGGCGGACCCGGTCCTGGAAGCTCGCTACGGTGCAACGGAGCGCTATATCTTCGATTTGAGCATGCACGCGCATTTGCTGCAGGTCATCTACGACCCCAAAGCTCCGAAGATTCCTTTGAATGAAGCACTCAACAATCCCAAGGCTAAGTTGTCGATGACGGAATCGCTGACGCTGGTGTTCAAAGTTCACGGCGCCGAGGCGATGCCCGAGCGCATCTGGAAGCCATTCATCGACGCGGTGGATCGGCGCGCTCCGTTCTCAGAAGTAAATAAGCGACTCCAGGAAATGGATGACCAGGTTGAGGCGTGGTTTCTGCCCAAAGGTCCGGCGCCACACAATTGAACGACGCGCGAGATGACGAATGCAATGAGCAGCTCGCCATCGCCATCGGAGCTGCGACTTTGAACGTGCGGCGCATCCCGGCTGGGGGCGCCGGCGCGCCAGCAACGATTGTGTTTTTGCATGACTCGCTGGGATGCATCAAGTTGTGGCGCGACTTCCCTGATCGATTGTGCGCGGTCACCGGATGCAGCGGGTTGATTTACGACCGCCAGGGTTACGGCGAGTCGAGCCCGTTCACCGAAGCACGCGGATTGGATTATCTCGAGCGGGAGGGCGATGCCCTCGTCGAGTTGTTGCGCCGCGAGGGCGAGCAGCGCAAAATCATCTTGTTTGGACATAGCGATGGCGGATCGATCGCGTTGATTGCCGCGGCTAAGTTGGGAGCAAGCACTGCGCCCGCAGTCGTTGGCGTGATTACGGAAGGGGCACATGTGTTCGTCGAGGATATCACCCTCGACGGCATCAGGGCGGCGGTCGCGGAAAAGGCGCAGCTGGTGCCGCGGATCCACAAATACCATGGCGAGAAGTCCGAAGCCGTTTTCGATGCTTGGGCCGGCACGTGGTTGAAGCCGGAATTTCGCGATTTCAATATGGAACATTTCCTGCCTGCCATTTCGTGCGACGTATTGGTGATTCAAGGTGAAGTGGACGAGTATGGCACCGAAGCGCAAGTCGACGCAATCATTGCCGGCGTGAGCGGAGCCCGCAAACATAAGTTGATGGTGCCCGGCGTAGGGCACACACCCCACCGCGACGCAGCCGATTTTGTGCTGGAAGCGTGCACCGACTTCATCGCTTCCGCGTCCGCTCACGCGCCCTCCAATACATAGGTAGAAAAGCCTCTGCAGCGCCGAATTTCGGTTTACCGGAAATTTGAGCTTCAGAATTCCGGCATACCGGAAATTTCGCTGTCTGAAAATCCGGTTTACCGCAGCGCCAAGCCAATAAAAGCACTGCTTGCCGTTAGGCGTTTCAAACTCGACCGGTGCAAAATTTGCCCGCAGCTTCGAGAGGACTCAGCAGCGGCGAAATCTGCAGGTTTCATCATGAAATCAGACAACATCGCTACGATGATGAAAGAACTCCGCGAGGCTGCCGATCTAACTTTGTCCGAGCTCGCCGTAAGCACCGGACTCTCAACCAGCACCATCCACGATATCGAGCGCGGAAAGCACATTCCCCAGTTCGACTGGTAATAATCTGGAATGCCCTTAACTATGAATTGGTCTCCTTTCCCAGCGACGCCACTCGCTTGCTCGAACAGATCGCACGCCTTTCTCCGATTACCGAGCCGCTACGGCGCAGCCCATGACGCAGATCGAGCCAATGCTGAGCTTGGCGACGGACGCCGGAAGGGAACAAATGCGCCGCCCCATCAATCTCATCACTTGAGTAGTAGGAGTAGTCTTATGACTGAGCGCAGCGCAGCCGGCAAGAAACAAAAACCTGCGGCCGAAGGCACCAGCAAAAAACCGAGCCCGCAACATTTCTCTAGTTGCGGTGATTGCCGGGCACACCACGCAGAACATCACACAGGACTGTTTGCTGATCTGGCAAGAAACGTCTCGTGCGCCGCCGGCAAGCCCAAGACTTTTCTGCTCGCCCTCTCGATCATAGTGGTGTGGGCTGTGACCGGCCCGCTGTTTCATTTCAATGACACCTGGCAGCTGGTGATCAACACAGGCACCACTATTATCACGTTCTTGATGGTGTTCTTGATTCAGAACACGCAAAACCGCGAGAGCATCGCCGTGCAATTGAAGCTGGACGAAATTATTAGATCGCTCCACGGTGCAAAAAATCAGGCAATCGCACTCGAAGAGCTATCCGAAGACGAACTCGAAGAAATCAAACGAGACTACCTGAATGTCGCAGAGAGCGCTGACGAGACAGTCGAAGACGTCGAAGAAGTGGAAAAACGTCGCAGCACTTCCGCCAGGCGCAAGCGAAAGGCTTCGTAAAGTAGCCGCTCCAACGCCATTCGGAGTCAGGATGCCATGCCACCTGAGGTCAGGAAGCCATCTTCCTTTCGGGCAGGAACAGAACGGGCGGCTTGCCACTTTCCAAAAACTTGATCGTTCGCTGAATGTCGTCGGCTTTCATCTGCGAGTAGCTACTCGTTGAATCTCGCTCCCGGTGCAACCAGTCGATCGTGATGCCGTTAGTTTGATAAAACTTCAACTGCTCCTTGAGCGCCTCGATCGTTTTGGGACTGGTGATTCCAGAGGCGGTCGCCACTTCGTTAACGTGCTTTTCGTGATAGGCTTCCATACCACCGACGGTGGCACGTTGTTCCGATTTGCGCTGCGCGAGAAGCGACTCGGCAACAGCCAACTTGCGCTCACCTAGCTGATCGGAAGCATGGCGATCACCGAGCAGTTCGCGCACCATTTGGTAACGCATCAGATAATCGAGCATCGCCGGATTTTTGCCTTCACCGGCTGCATCCAACTTGCCGAGCAACTGCTCGTATTCCTTAGCAGCATTTTCCAGAAATGGCTTGTCGAGCGCAATCGTGTTCGTCTTGCCGCTGGCAAAAGCACTGATCGCCGCCTCGATTTTCTGCGCAGTAGCCGCATCGAGATTTTGAAATGGTGCATTGCGCTTTTGCATGATCTGGTCATACGTATCGACCATGTCGAGTCCCTGGTCGAACTTGCCGTCACGAAACGCCTCGTACACTTGCGTGAGTAACTTATCGGTATAGGCAGGCGCCATCATTTCCGGAGTGATGACCTTGCGGTCGCCCTCCATCACCGAAACATTGGGCGCCACATCCAGCGTCTGCACCGCCCGATCGCCTCGCCGATCAGGCAGGGGTGGATTCTCAGGCGTAATCGCCGCTGCCGGCACGGGTCTGACCGGCGCCTCAATGCGCTCCAATTGGGTTGGGGGCTGATCGGTCACCACGCCTGGATCCTCCCGTAACTGTCCCGACTGTACCAGAGGGGGCGGGCGTTTCTAATGTGCAAATCCACAGCTGGAAAGAAACGCCCAAACTTCCGTGCCCGTCAGGATTTAAGGCGACGGGGCGTTCCAGTCGAGGGGCGAAAAACGGAGGGTCGAGGGCGGCGGGTCGGGGCATATATAGAGGATGGGCTCTCCACACTTTTTCCACACTTAATCCACGACAGGGCCACACGTTGCGGTTATCTTGTTGCCCTGAGGAATCGACGCCTCACTCCACCCACCCCCACTCACCCAGTCACTCGCGTCCACAACCATTGACCGAAGGCATCCCGCTGCCCACCTCCTTTCGAGGCATAGTTAATGAGTCACGAGAACCAGCACAAAAATCTGCCCAACGATCAAGCCAAAGAGGGCGACAAGCAACCATCCATAACCAGCGCCAAGACTGCTAACGAAAACATTACCGCCGAGCCGCAGGCACCGAGCTATGAGGCGAAGTTTCACTCATTCTCGAGCAGCAGTGATAGCACTGCCACCACCAGTGATGACCAACCTCTCCTCGACTTGATCAAACGAGTGACCGGCGGAGGAAACAATACAGAAAGCCAGGGAAGGGCGGTTTCGGAATTCGCCATCGAAGATGCGGCACAGGGAGTGGTGCACACCCATCGCGGCGCCGAACGTCTCGGTGCACAAGCGGAGAAGGCAGCGACCGCCGAGCCCGCGCCGCGCCAGTCATTTCTGGATGGCTTGAAGAAAATCTTCGACCACGCCTCGTCGCCGGAAGAGCGCGAGCAGATGCAGAGCGCGTTCTCAATTGATTACATGATGCGCAAAGCAAAAGAATTCATCGGCGATGTGCAATCTCTGATCACCGGCAAACCTGTCGCTGTGGAGAAACTGCCATACGACCCCTCTACCGGTGCCGATGTGCAACCACTGCCGTTTCGTCCGGGAGAGAAGGACTCCCAGCCGGTGCCAATGATCATTCGCGAGCGCATGTCACCCGATGAACCGGAAGCCGCTCGCAGCCTGGGAGTGCAAATCACTGAGGCTGTGATAAACGCAGCTGGTGCGGATGCATACAATCCGAGCACCGGCACGTTGCAGAATGACGCCGGCGGCGACACCGCCGAGGACAAATCAGCAGTGCCACCACGGCCGCCTCGTCCGGGAGAGGAGGACGCTCGCCAGCGGGAAGAAATGATAATCCGCCAGCAGATGTCACCAGGTCAAACCGAATCTCTTCGACTCGGTGGGCAATTCGCTCAAGCCGCAATCGATGCCACCGGCGCAAATGCATACAATCCGAACGCCGGCACATTGCCGATTGACTCCGCGGGGCGTCCGAGCACCGCCGAGGACAGATCAACAGTGCGACCACATCCGCCTCGTCCGGGAGAGGAGGACGCTCGGCGGGAGGAAATGATCATCCGCCAGCAGATGTCACCAGGCGAATCCGAAGCCCGTAGAGTCGGCGGGCAATTCGCTCAAGCCGCAATCGATGCCACCGGTGCACGACCATTCCGTCCGGGCATCGACGACGCCAAAGTCGAGACGCTGCCGTACAAACCCGGCGACAACGACCAGCCAGTACAACAAATAATTCGCGAACAGATCTCAGCTGACTTTCATGCAATCGGAGCACTGGGAAACTCACTATCAGATTTCATAACTCAATCAGGCGACCGGATAGCAGGCGTTGTCCAAAGTGCACTGGACTATGCTCAGGATGGACACAAGAAGGGCGACAGCGCTCCCGCGAAAACCATTCCTCCCGATGGCAGCCTCCCGCAGTACGAAGCTGCACGCGGCGTGTTCCGCGAATACCTCAAGCATGCTTACTCGGGCGAGCCGGAGCTAACACACTGCATGGTTAAAGCCGGTTTACGGGAGACCGGGAGGTATGAGAAGCTTGTCGACATTGCAGACAATAATCTTCCCAAATCAGCAACGCAGCAGCAGCAAGAAGCTTACGTGAAAGAGATCATTCGCGTAAATGGACTTAAACCGTCAGATGGATTTGCTCCACCTGACTCGGTGCTCTTGCTGCCTGGACACGATGGGAAAGGACACATCATTGTCAGCATCGGCGGACAGACCGTCACAACGGATCAGAGTAACACACGCGTAATCGATACCGGCGGATTCCGCACTACAACCCTCACTTCTGATGGTGAACAACACGCAGGTCCAGGTCCATCAGACGGATTTTTTGTACAGAAGGACAAAAACGGCGCGAAACATTTTTTTGAGAGACCAGGCAGCCGCGAATTACAGACGAGCGTTGAACCACACATTCAAGAAGCACATAAGCACCTTCTCGAACTGGCTGCCAAACGGATTTCAGACCCTGAGGACAGGCTGAAGTTCGAAGTAGATATGGCAAGATTCGAACAGCGGGCCGCCGATGCTCATCTGCCACCAAATTCAGTCGTCGATACCTACAAAAACATCGAACGACTTCTCAGCGCAGACCACGGGGCGGGACACATCAATAAGCTGGCGATGATTGACCTGGCAGAAGAAGTGATGTCTCAGGCAGCGCGACCTCGAACTATCACCCAAGGAGGATTTAAAACTTGCCACGTGACGGCTATCGAGTACCACATGTACCGCTTCGACCCTGCTGAAGCATCCAGACTCGTCGCAGACGTTGCTTTGACAGGTAGGTTCAAATCATCAGACGGGACATCAATCGATTTCAATGATGGTGGCATTCTAGCAACCAACCTGAATACCAAAGAACAGGGCACCGCAGATGGTGAACGGACCCTGGCTACCCAACTCTTCAACGGCACCACGGTAAATCTCGTTTATCAAAAGGAAGGTGGTGAGAAGAAGTACGGTCTTGTTACACCCAACAGAAAGGACCATGGCGACTCCGGCGAGCGCCTCTTCGAAGACGGAGTAGAAATTGATCGTGACCCCGACCTGAATGACGATCAAGTCGTGAGAGCATACCGAATCCTGACTCAGCCGATACAAAAGGCTGGCTCACCGGAACCAGAAAGTGTCTGGAACCAATTACAACGTCGTCATGCTAGCCATGAGGAAATTGTCGAAACATTGAAGAAGAGTGAGTGTGTCTACATCTGCAACGCTGACCTTGCGACTGGCGACCGCAAACTGGTTGACTTGGTTCACAGCGAAAAAGAATTCTGCTCGCTACTTCAGTGTCTTAAAGAAGCCGGTAAGCTTCCAGTGATGCTCGGAGTTCACACAGCCATTGAGCCCTTTTATACGGACTCAGAAGGAGAAAAGCTCGGCGGTGCCGGAGGCCCACATGTTGTGACAATCACAAATTTCCAAAACCCACCAGGACTTGTCGCCATCGACAATCAATGGTTCTCGATGATGGATCACACATCTACTGACATCTCGCTGCACCAACTATACCTCTCAACCCTGGAGCCAAAAACGGCCTTAAGTGAGATGCAGCAAACCGCAAGTGCCAATCGCAACCGGAACCAGATTGATACCGAACTTGAGCTTGACATAGCACGTCTACGCCGTCGGACTGAACAAACCGACGATAGTGACTATGGATGGGATGTCGCAAAACTGATGAAGGAAGCAAAGCTTCGATGGGAAGAACAGAAGAAAAGCCACACGTTCAATCCAGCAGAACAGCAAAGGGCGCTGCGCAAGTTTAAGCTGATGAGATCAAATTGGCAAAAGGATTCAGAGCGAGCATTTGGCGAGGGCGATTTGAATAACTGGGATAGGATGATGAAACATGGACGCAAATCGATAAATGATCCGCAATAAATTGCCCAACCTTTTAATCGTGCTCCTCGCTTCAATCCTCTTGGTCCAATGCGGAACTCAAACCGCAACCGAAAACAAGAAAAAAGGAAAAACCCAAGAAATGCCTCTGAAGCCTGCTCTCAAACACGGCATCGCAGGAGTCGGAGCGGTGAGCCGATTTAGAGTTCCGGACAACTGGGAATTGACCCGCCACGCAGAGGACGCGCGCGGCTACGGTTACACCTGGAAGCCACTCGGGGAAAAGGACGTCTCTCTCAATGTCTCGTGGGACGGCGGTATTGTGATGCGTCCTCAGCCAATTCAAGAAATTTTGACCCAGGCTCCGCACGCGTTATCACGCGAGGAAATTGAATCAATCAGGAATCTCCTGGGAGAAAGGGCGTCTGCCGAAGCTTTCAAGGTTGAAACAGCGAAGACCGAGGATGTTTCTGGATATCGCGTTCTGCGACTATCCGGAACTTACACTGATCAAGACGTCTACGAAGACACAATTTTTGTCAACTCAGGCGGTGATTGCAGCGGCTTCCAAGAGGTTTCTTTTCTCTCGCCTGCCGCCGATGCAGCGAAGTATCGCAAAGATGCGGATCAAGCGTTCTCTACTTTGAGAATTGAAGAGAGAGTTCCTGTTCCTAAAGATCCGGCAACCGACACCGCCGATGATACCAGCTCTGATTCACCGATATAACGGCACCACTGGCGCTACCAGTGAAGACGCCAGTTTGTTCCACTAATTCCGCCGCCTGCATCCGACTGCACATATGCGGTCTGTCCAAGCGCGCGACAGTTTCTTCGAAGCGAGTCCGACAATGCCAAGTAGAAGGAGCAAAGGCTTGCTTAACCTGCTGTCTGATGACAACGCATCACGGTATACTAGAAATCCTGCTTTTAATTAGTTGGAGATGTGTCTGCAATGGGTCGCGACGACGAGAAGCCGAGCAAGAAGAGCGACTCTTTAGTTGGCGGCTTCATGAAGAAGACGCAGGGTTTCCTGAAGTCGGCGTTCCAGGGCGACAAGGCGGGTGGCGGCGCGGCGGCGGGGACCGGAAGCGGAGCCGCCGGTGCTTCGACAGCCGACCTCGACACAGACTCCGGCACGGGCGCCGCCCCGTCGGCAGATAGCGCGACCGCTGGAACAGTTGCGCAAGCCGAAGAAAAATCGGCATCCGGTGACAAACCGCAGAAAGGCGGTCTGTTGGGCGGCAAACTGCCCGGGCTCGGCGGCGGCAAGGACAAAGACAAGGACAAAGACAAGGACAAAGCCAGCGCCTCGGCAGAAACGCTTGAAGACTGGGCAGGACTTCAAGAAGTCATCGATGAAAAGGTGCAAACCCAGGTTTACCAGGAGCAGTCCGAGTCTGCGTACACGGGCGAAAAGCCCCTCGCCAAGTCGTCCATCCCTCCCGGCACCTACGCAACCAAAGCCGGGGACACATTTTTATCCATCGCCGAACAACACCTCGGTCCCAAATCGAAAAAGCCCGACCGCGAGGCATACGCGCGAGAAATCCAGCTGATCAACGGATTGCCTCCGGGCAAAGAGCTGCCGCCCAGCCTGCCGCTGGTGCTGCCGGGACACACCAGGGATGGTGGCTTCGTGATTGCCGACGGCGCCAAAACAATCACCAAGTTCCCCAGCGGCGTCAAAGTTTTCGAAAACGAAGACGACCAGCGCAAAGGCACCCAGACTCCGGGCACAGACGGCAGCTACACCGAAGAACACACCGGTCCGGGCGCCGCCGACAACTATTTTGTTTCGAAGAACGCCGAAGGCGAGTTTCAGTATTCGGAGAAGTCCGCGAGCGAACCTTACCAACTGATTCAGGACGAAGCGGTGCAAGCCGCTCACCAGAAGTTGCGCGACCTCGCCGACAGGCACATCGTCGAGCAAGCCGAGAAAACCAAGTTCAACGTGGACATGGCGCGCTTCGAAGACCGGGCGACGAAACGAAACCTGGCCAACGCCGCCGTCATCGAGACCTACAAACAGATTTCGCGCCTGCTGGAAGCTCCGGTTCCCGGCTTTGGCGATCGGGGGCTGCGCGCGCCCGTCAACAAACGGCTGCAACTGGCGCAAGAGTTGCTCGCTCAGTCGGCCGAGCCGAAGACTGTTTGTCAGGGCACTTTCAGCCGCGGTAGCCTGGCTGCCATCGAGCACCATGTCTACCTCGCCGATCCCGCGAAGATCTGCCGGTTGGTGGTCGACATCGCATTGACCGGAAAGTTCACCGCCACCGACGGCACCAGCCACACGATGTCGCCCGAGTCACTGGAGCCACAGTCGCAGCCCAACACAGTTGAAGATGGCTTGCGTTCATTCGCCACGCAACTCTTCCAAGTTGCGATTGCCAACCTCGCGCATGAGAGCGTCGGCTTGCGCAACACGCCGCAGACCCAGGAAGGCGCCGACAAAAAATATTCCATCGAACCGCTCGATCGCTTGCTCGAACAAGACAACGGCGAGCGGCTTTACGACAAGGTCAACGGCAAGTGGGAATTGACGGGCGAATCGCCCGGGCTCGACGACGACAAGACAATCGGTTGCTACCTTCTGGTCATGGCCCGCGGCGGCGAGACCTACAAAGCCGTCAACAGCACCGCCGAAATGATGAAGTGGTTGCCCGGTCGCACTGGCGTCGGTGTCATGATCGGACACGAAGACCACATCTTCGGATTCGGCAAATTGCTTGATACCATCAGCAGCGAACGCGACCTGATGTACAAAATCTCCGACATCTCAAAATCCAATCGCCTGCCGGTATTTATTAGAGTGCACACCGGCAACGAACCCTTCTTGTCCGAGTCGGGCAATCAAACCGCCGGCGGTGCAGGCAACTGGCACGTGCTGGCAATCACCTCATACGAACCGAGCGCTGACGGCAAGCCAGCTTCCGTCACCATCGACAATCCCTGGCGCGCACGTGCGGAACAACGCAGTGCGACTCTGACTCTGCCCGAATTGCACAAGTCCACCACCTTGCCTGAGAGAGTCGAGCCGGTATCCGGAAGCGCCGTTTCTAACCTCGGTGCAATCGAAAGCTTCACCGTCCCGGAAGGCTGGAACCTTGGGCGCCGCTCGGAGCGCGCCTACGGCTACATCTATGCATGGCAGCCGCAGGCACAGACAAACGTCTCACTCAACATCAGCTATCGCGGTCGCCCGCTTTCCGATGCCGATGCAGCCAAGTTAAAATCAACACTCTCCGGCGGACCGCGCACGCTCTCATCCCATGAAGTTCACGCTCTCAGTGGCACGGTCCGCGAACTGGCAAGCTCCTCTGCGTTCACTATCAACTCGGCCAAAGTCATCGACGTGGACGGCGTCGCAGCGCTGGAAGTCACCGGCGCATACAAAGATCAATATGTCGACAAGCACGCACTGTTCATCAACGCCGACGGCGCCGGTCGCATTGTGCAAGAGATCTCATACATCGCACCGCGCGACAAATATGCAAACTTCGTCGCGACTGCAAAATCAGCACTGGCATCTCTAAAGCTGAAGAAGTAGATTACGCCTGCGGGCTTACTGCTACTGCCCCGATGCAAACACATCTCCCTCACCTGTCGTTCTCGGGAACGGCACGGAACTGCGCGAGTACGAGTAGTTATTGCTTGGAACATATTTGATCAGCTTGACCGGTTCAGGAATGTTTTGCACCGTCTCGATCGCGTGGCGCAACTTGCCTTTCGCATTGTCGGCTGCGTATAACTGCATCAATCGCACAAATTGCACGCTAACCTCATAAGAGCCATCGCTCTGCCGCACGCGCTTCTCCAGTAGTTTACGCGCGTCCGCACGCTTGCCGTGTTTCTCCAGCAGGTCGACATAGCGCAACAGCTCATCGCGATAAGACCATTCGTCCTCGGCGACCAGATCGAACAGCCGCTTGTACGCGACAAGCGCTTCTTCGTCTCGTCCATTGTCCTGATAGCAGCAGGCCAGATCGGCTAAAGTTGACGCCAACAATACGTCATCTTTACCCCATGCTTCCTGGCGAATTTGCAGTTCTCTCCGCAGAGGGGCAATTGCCTTCTGCCCTTCGATGCGCGTCACACGGCGCAAGCATTCCTCTTTGTAATGGTTGTCCAGATCCGATATCGCGGAGGTAAATTGGTAAAAGTTACCAGTGGTGTCGCGATCGAAATACACGTGCGCTGCTTCTAAGTTGCCGTCCTCCAGAGCTCGACAAGCGAGCGCCACCATCGTATCGTTTTCCTCAGGCAGATATCCCAGCTTCACCAAAGTGGGAGCGAGATCATCAACTTCGGGGTTCAGCGCGCCTGCATTGCCGTAATGATAATCAGCCAACTCGAAGTAATGAAGCGCTTTCTCAGGAGGCAGCGCCTGTCCCAACTCAGTATTTGCCCGACCGGCATAATAGCTGATCTCCTGATCATTGAAGTCCTTCAAGAAACCAGCGGCCACTTTCGCGCATTGCGCATACATTTTCTTTTCGAATAGAGTGCGCACCTTTTCACGCGCAGCATCCTGAGGGTCAAGCAACTTTTCGGGGTCGCTCTGCTGCAACCACAGTTGAGCCATTTGCGCCACCAGCATCATTTCATATGAGCGGTAGCTGGTGCCGTGTTCATAATACTTGCTCGCCGCTTCATAGTGTTTGAGAGCCTCTTCTCTCATGGCATTGCGAGCTTTATCATTGCTGGATTCGTACACCTGAGCAGCGAGAGAATCAGCCACTTGCCAGTGCAACTCAGCTTGCAAACTGGGCGGCTTGTGGAGAGATTCGGACAGCGCGAGAGCCTGTTTCCACGCGGCGGATTCCTCGGGGCGATGACTGCTGCCTGCCAGCTGGGCCGCATCGATCGATTTCTGCAACTGCAGTTCGCCCATGTACTTCTGACAGACCAGTCCGAGCAGAAGATACGCGCACATGCAGACAACGATCTTCTTGTCGAAGAAATCGAGAAACCTGAAAAGCAAGAGCTTCTCCGCCTTGGGCGGCAGCTTGCGCGTCACACCGTTGCAGATGCAATCGGAAACCATGCGCAACGCATCCATCAACTCGCGCACGTTTCGAAAGCGCTTCGCCGGTTTCTTCTGCAAACACTTGATGATTATGCAATCAAGCAACTTCAGCGCGTTATACTCCGGCGTGTCCTTGCCGTGCTGACTAGCCAGTTCGTGCAGATAGCCAGCGGACGCATGACCCGACTGATCGCCGACAAATGGCGGTCTGCCGACCAGCGATTCATACATCAGGCAACCCAGCGAATAAATATCCGAGCGTTCGCTGACGCGGTTGCGGTCGAGACACTGTTCAGGACTGAGATAAAATGCGTTTTGCACCGGGTCCGGTGGCATGCCAAAATCGATCAGCTTGACCAATTCGGCATCGGTATCTTCTTGATGAACAACAATCACTTTGTTCGGCGAGAGGTTGCCGTGCACCAGCTGGTGCGAATGTGCTTCCCCGAGAGCTTCGCAAACCTGCATGAACACATTGAGAAACGTGGCGATGTCCAGGCGTTTCGTGACCAGAAAAGTCTCGGCGAGGGTCTCGCCCTCGACCCAATCCTTCACCACATATGGTGCGCCGTCGTCGCCGACACCACACTCGTACACGGTGACATGGTTGACGTGAGTCAGTTCCGATGCACGTTGCGCCGCCTTCTTGATATTGCGCACCTGGGCGCTGTCGGTCAATCTGGCATTGAATACGCGCAATGCGAAGATGCCGTCCATGCCGTCGCGTTTCGCCGCCCATGTGGTGCTGAGCGCATCGCGACACAACTCCCACACGAGCTCATAACTCCCGAAACGCTGCACCGGCTCGCGGGCGTCACCGCAGGTTTCTTCCTGAGGCTTTCCGCCGCTTTCATGACTAACTGGTGGCGCAACCAATTTTATGGCTGCGCCGCCCGTACTTGGTTCGGGTTCGCTGTCTTCGTCGACGCTATGGAGAGATTCGCTGGGAAAACCGGTCTCGGACACCAGGGCGACACCAGGCCGCTGGTCGTGGCTTGCTCGACTTTTTCTTGTCATGTTTTGTTTGTCTACTAAGGGTGGAGGAGAGAGGAGCGAAGGCTCCGTCGTTGAATGGCGTCGAGTATATTGCCAGGTTGCCAAGGGGCAAATAGGGTTAACACTGGATTTGGACACCCCGGACCAGAACGGACGCAACTCACGCGAATAATTGATGTTTTTCGCGTGTCGTCGATGGCGCCGAGCAGACCCACCGGGCATCCCGGAGCCTACGAGCGCCCCAGGGAAGTCTGATGAGTGATAACCGTCACCCTCGGGCACATAGTTAATATCGGCAGGATTGATTGTGCAGGCGAACACAATTAATATTGACAACTAATTCCTCACGTCATTTATGGAGCCAGACGACCATGGCAGGAGCCGGGGAACAAGACATCCCTAAACCCAGAAAAATCGGCGGCGGCGACGAAACCGGCGACGCAGCGATTAACCAGAAGGTCCAGAAGGAATCCGGCGACGCCCCTCCGGCGACGCCACCCACCGAGGTCACCGATGCCGGTGCCAAAAACCTCGGCGCCATCACATCTCTGGACGCTCCGGCTGATTTCAAACTGACCACCAAGGTGGATACAGCCCTGGGCTACACATATATGTGGACGCCGCCCGGACGCAAGGACGTTTCCGTCAGCGTCAGCAGCCGCGCACAAGATCTGAACGCCAACGACACCAAAACACTCAACGACATTCTCGCCAAACCAGATGGCTACGTGCTCAGTCCGCAAGAGATCCAGTCGCTGCAAGGGCTTTTGCGCGAGAAAGCGGATCCCAGCAAATTCACTACTTCGCTCGTGTACGTCCGCGAAATCGAAGGCAAGAAAGTCTTGAGCCTCGCAGGCGAATATGACAAAGAGAAAATCCACAACGAAACGCTGTACATCCCGGCTAACAGGTCAGGCAGCGCCATCCAGGAAGTCGCATACCAGGCTCCCATCGGAGTCAATCGCTGGGGCGACGCAGCCGGCAAGTCGATGGATTCGATCAAACTGAAGAACTGAAGAACTGAAGAACTGATCGCCTGCCCCAAGAGCGATGCGTCAGTTTTGATGCAGGAAACCGGTTTTTTGCTTGTGGATCCCCTCTGAAAAGCCATCTCGCAAGCAGATTTTGCCTGACTTGCGTCAAATCTGACGCAAGAGGGCGTTAGTCGTTGCGACGACCCAGGTCATCGACCTGGTTAGCTTGGTCTTTAGTCAGGAGCACGTACTGTTCGACGCGCAGGGCGCTGAGCGGCAATCCCAACATCGCATCGCGAGGCGGAGCATGCGGAGCGACATTCGGCGACAGCCAGTCGCCTGGCGACACCGGCTGCGGCTCAGGACTGACGAACACCCCAAGTTCCACGATGGAAGGATTCCAGACAGACTTCTCGGAGTTCCAGATCGGCTCCGCCCAGGCAAAGTTCGAACGCAGATCATTGCTGTCGACGTTGAAAAACTGAGTCGACATGCCGTACGCGCTCATCACGACCGGGTAGCTGTCGCGCTGATCTGAAGGTCGCAAATCGTAGAGGCGATTTTTGAGATTTAAGAGTGTTGTCCCAAATGCAGTCTTGCTGCCGGGAATGACGAAGAAACTGCGCACCGATTTCCGGTTGTCTCCGAATTGCAAAAGGGTCTCATCGTCCATCAACTTATTCAGCCGATCTTCGGAAATCGGCATCGGGTATGGCAACACACTGAGTGGATTGTCGCCGGGCAACTGCGTCAGGGCCCGCTGGTAAATCACATCAGCGGCATCCTTGTGTCCATGCCGGTCCAGCGTTGCCGCCGCCATCATTGATTCGAATTGCACATAGGGCAGATCGGGCGCACGGTACTTCGCCAGCGCAAACGCCGCCATGGCGCGCCGGTCGCGTTTCAGCGCTTCGTACAAAACGGGATCGCCGACTTCCTGCTCGCTGACCTTCATGCGCCGCGCCCAGAAAAGCGCAATGCCATGCAGCCGCCTGGCCGTAGCGAAGTCGCCTTTCTTGAGAGCGATATCACGCATGGTGGCAACTCTGGTAGCGGCATAGCGGCGCGAAACCAGTCCTTCCATAAATGCAGTCGCCCGCACCAGGGGCGTCGGCAACAACCTGCCTTTGCGCGCCGCCGAATCCAGCGGCACCGAGGCGAGAAACGTGACCAGCAACCAGCAAAGTGGTGCCAGCCAGAGTCCGCGAATGACACGAAACTTGCGGTTAGACATCGGTGCCGGCGGAATGGCGCGATACCAGCGCGGCGCGGCAAGGTGAACCAGGAACAGCGCCAGGCAGATCAACTGGAAATAAGCCACCGCATGCAAAAACACATGCATACCGGTCAAGGGACGAAACATCGCATCGATGTAGAACACGAAGAGCGATGAGGCAAGAAACATGAAGCCGACAACCGCCGCCTTTGTGCCGCGCAACACGCGCCACCAGCGACCGCGGCGAAACTCGCCGGTGTCCATCCACACCGGTGCGATTGCCCCGGGTGAGATTGCCCCGGCTGACGCAGCCTGTCCGGACTCAGAAGCAGGTTTCTCCAGCGCCGTAGACTCCCCCACCGGAGATGGCTCCCCCACCGGAGATGGCTCTCCGCCCGGCGCCGCAGCGGATTCCGCCTCCGCCGCCATGGTGGTCTCGGCGCAAACAAGTTGGGGATCGCGACGTTCTCGGTGTTTGAACAATTCGAATTCCTATACCTCCATGATACCCGGACAAAAACAGCCACGGGAATAGGGTTGTCGGCGCTTTTTAATGCAGAATCTGGGTATTATGAATGGCAGACTCACCCGAGGGAGACGCTACCCCATGACTCGTCTGTCCAGAATTTGGCGTGCCGCTTGCGCTTCAGCGACTGCCCTGACGGCAACCATAACGATGGCAACCCTTTTAATGATTGGGCAGTCCGCCACGCCGGGCACCGGGCAGGCGGCGTGGGCGCAGGGTGGACCGGGCGGCGGTTTCGACCCCGAATTTGGTACGACGGCTGCCGGGCGCCAGAAGAAAGCCTACGCCTACTACCAGCAAGGTCTGGAAGCTGAGCGCATCGGCGACATCCCGTCGGCGGTCGAGTTCTATAAAAAGTCCCTTGGAGTCTATCCCAAAATCAAAGAAGTACACCACGCTCTGGCACAAGCACTCACCAAGACCGGCGATATGCAGCGCGCATTGGCTGAGTTTCGGTCGGCTTTGAACATGGACTACAACTTCGTTCAGTGCCGCAACAACCTGGGCGCCTACTACCTGAGGCTCGACAAAACCCAGGAAGCCGAGCGCGAGTTCAAAACTTGCGTCACCATCGACCCCAAATATCCGTTCCCGTACTACAACCTGGGCAAGATCTATCACGGCAAGGGCGACCTGGAAGCCGCCATCGAAAACTTCAGAACTGCCACCAGATTGCGTCCCGATTTTGCCGAGTCATACAAAGAACTCGGGCTGTGCATCTTCGAGCGCGCCAAGCAGGGCGACATCACCACCGCCATGGAAGAGCTTCAGAAGGCATCATCCCTGGTGCCAAAAAATCCGGTCATCCACTACTACCTGGGCATCATCTACTGCACGAAAGGCAATCTAGATGCGGGAGAAACCGAATTTCGCAAAGCCCTCATGTGCGATCCGCGATTTGCCGCTGCCCACTGGGAATTGGGCAAACTGCGCTACTTCCGCGGTGATCTCGACCGCTGCCTGATGGAAATCGGTCAGGCGGAATCTATTAATCCTACATACGGAGAAGGCAGACAATATCCCGGCATCGACCTGATCAAAGTAAAGGCATTGAAGGCGGATGCACTGGAATATCGCGGCGAGTACGTCAAGGCGTACGAGACATACGAAGAACTGTGCAAGTTGCGGAAGGGCAACGCCGCCTACCTCGAACACATGGCCTATCTGCAAAAGGAAATTCGCAAAGACCAGAAAGGAAAACGACCGAGCAAGAAGGGACCGCAGTTCGATCCCGAAGAAGTGGAAGCGCTGGTGCAGAAGGGCATCTCCGCCTACGAAGACGGCGACCTCGATGAAGCGAAATCCAACTTCGAACAAGCGTTGCAGATGAATCCCAACTCGGCGCTTGCCACTATCAATTTGTCGTCCGTTCAAGAAGCACAAGGCGACCTGAACAATGCGGTCGCCAGCTGCCAGAAAGCAATCACTCTCGACCCACGCTATGACGGATTGGTTTACAACCTTGGATACCTGCTTGAGAAGATGAACCTGCCCAACGACGCCGCTCAGCAATACATGCGCTATCACGAAATGGGCGGCAAGTATCCTTATGATCCGCAGCATGTCATTGAGTTACAACAAAACATAATCCGCCAGCAAAAAATCGAAGCCGACAAGAGAAAACGCGGCTTCTGATGCTCAGATGAAACCCCTTTACAGCGCCGCATGACCCCAAGCTGATATACTTTCGGGCCATGAGCAAAGCTATCTCCACTCTTACCTTTCAGAAGTACAAAAAAGAGGGGCGCAAAATAGTCGCCCTCACCGCGTACGACTACTCGACCGCCAAGATATTAGACCGGGCGGGCGTCGACCTGATTCTGGTCGGCGACAGCCTGGCGATGGTGGCACTCGGTCACCAGACCACGCACGCGGTCACCATGGATGAGATGGTGCACCACACCCGCGCCGTGACGCGTGGCGTGCAGACCGCATTTGTAGTGGCCGACCTGCCGTTCATGAGCTATCAGGTGGACGAAGTGCAGGCGATTACCAACGCCGGACGTTTCATCAAAGAAGCCAACGCGCATGCCGTCAAACTGGAAGGCGCCACTAAACTAAATCTGGAAGTGATCGAACGTCTGGTCGGCATGGGTGTGCCTGTAATGGGTCATCTTGGATACACGCCGCAATCTATTCACGCGCTGGGCGGCACACGCGTGCAGGGACGCAGCGCCGAAGACGCGGCGCGCCTCCTGGAAGACAGCGTGGCGCTGGAACGCGCCGGTGTTTTCAGCCTGGTGCTGGAGATGGTACCGGCTTCGGTGGCACAGCTGATCAGCGAGCGCTTGCAGATTCCCACGGTCGGTATCGGTGCCGGTGCCGGTTGCGATGGGCAGATTCTCGTCACCGACGACCTGCTCGGCAAATACACCGACTTCCAGCCGCGCTTCGTGCGCCGCTATGCCAACCTCTCGGATATCTGCACGAGCGCCATCACCAATTACGCGGAAGACGTTCGCAAAGGCGAGTTCCCGAACGCCGCCGAGTCATTCGCATTGCCTGAAGACGAGCAAAAACGGCTCCTCGAATTGATCGGCGAAGCAGATCGCAATCACAGCGAAGTCAGCTGCTAGAGCCAGAGCCAGAGCTAGAGCTATTCCGCAGCAGCCTTTTTGTCCGGCAAGATCCGACTGCCATCAGAAGAAACTTTGATGTGCGCCACGATTCTACCCTCGTGCGCAAGCGGAACCGCCCAGCAAAACTCCGGCTCGCGAAACTCGGCTCCATCCAGGACCGATAGCTGAGCCGGAATCTGCCGCAAGCGCGCTTCGATCAAAGAAACAGTCTCCTCAGAGCACCCGGCCATGGCATGCAAGCCGCGCGGCAGTACACTGCCGTCCGCTCCAAAGTGCAGCACGACAACCGGCGCACCATCCAGCATCAGCGCGCCCTTCATCTCGTGTTCGCCGCGCGGGGCAATGTGGCTCCAGACACGCCCGGGCATTAGATTTGCCAGGCAGCCGCGGCTGGTGGAGACTGCCTTTTGCGCATGTTCGGGAGTATTGAATGCCCGCATTTCGTGCGGCGATTTATCTGGCGGCATTTGTCAGTCCTTCAGTTCGTTCATCAGTCCATGCGATTTCAGTTTGGCGTATAACAACTGGCGATTGATCCCCAGCAGTCGTGCGGCTTCCGCCCGGCTGCCCCCGGCGGATGTGAGCGCGTGCAGCAGCAGCTGTTTCTCCAGCGCCGCCATTGAAGCGTAGTAATCCATGCCGTTGCCGTCGCCTGCCGGCGCCGAACCGCTTTCGGCACCCCGTCCACCGAAACTCAAGTCGGTTTCTTCAATGACCGCAGCGCGTGTGGTCACGCAAAGGTGATACATGAGGTTTTGCAGTTCCCAGAGATTTCCGGGCCAGGGGTAGTCGAGCAAAGCCTTGGCGGCGCCGCTGCTCAAGCGCTTGGGCGCATCCGGTTTGGCTTGCTGCAGGAAAGTTTCGGCAAGAAACAGAATGTCGCTTCCGCGTTCGCGCAGCGGCGGCAGCGAGATGCCCATTACGTTCAAGCGATAATACAGATCTTCGCGGAACCGCTTCTCCCGCACCATCGCAATCAGGTCATATTGCGTCGTGGCGATGATGCGCGGCGGCACCATATCTGGTGACGAGGCCGGTGAACCCGCGACGGGCGCGACCGGCATCTCTTTGAGAGCTCGCACCAGCTTGGCCTGCATCTGCGCATTCAAGTCACCGATCTCATCGAGAATCACGGTTCCACAAGCGCCCGGCGCCAGCGACTGAAACGACTCGTAATCTTCAGGGATGGCCGTGCACTCGACCACGGTGAGCGGATTGTCGCGCTGCTCGCTGTATGCATGGATGGCGCGCGCCACTGTGCTTTTGCCGGTGCCGGTCTCGCCTTGCACGAGCACCGTTGCAGCGCTCGCCGCCGCCAGACCAATCAATTTCTCGACCCGCCGCATCGCCGCACATACGCCGACGAGACGGTCATCATGCCGCTCACCGCCGCCGGATGCGGGCACGGCAGCGTCAGGTTGTTTTGGTCTGGACAGCGCCCTCTGCACAACAGCAGACAGCTCATCTAGACCGAGCGGACGAGTCAAATGATCGAATGCCCCCAATCGCATCGCCTCGATTACATCATCGCTTTTCACATCGTCGGCAGTCAGGACAACCATCGGCAGCGATGCCAGTCGAGGCTGCGATTGCAGTTCGGTCAGCGTTTCAATCAACCACTGAGATTGACTGTGGTGATCGAGAATCACGACATCGACGGTGGCGTTTCCTCCGGACACGCAAGCAATCGCCTCCTCCGCTGAGTCAGTCTCGATCACCTGGTGTTGAAGTTTTTCAATCATCTCAGAGAGAACGCCGCCGGCGGCACTCTGGTCATGAATCAGAAGAATGGTCGCCATGATTTCAAAGAGATGCGTTGACGGTCGCCGGCTCCGACGCAGTCGCCGGAACTTGACAATGCGACTGCGCGTTGCTGCCGGTCGGAATGAACACGAAGAACACAGCGCCGACCATCAATAGAAAAGCTACTAGGTAGTTCCACTGAAACTGTTGTTTGAGGTAAAGGACTGAGAAGAAACCAAACACGATGAGCGTGATCACTTCTTGAATAATTTTCAGTTGAGCAGCTGTAAATGTATAGCTGCCAATGCGGTTGGCCGGCACCTGGAAGCAATACTCGAGAGATGCGATCAGCCAGCTGATCAGAATCGCTTCCCAGATTGGCGATGAACGATATTTGAGATGCCCGTACCAGGCAAACGTCATAAAGATGTTGGAGATTGCCAGCAATCCAACGGTCAATAAACCTTGCATCAATAACCCACTCCTGGAGTGCTAAGCCCGTTTTTGTTGACAATATTATGGACCAGCGCCTGGCGCCTAAGTGGATGATTGCGCGACAGATGTGTCCGAATTCATGACACTAGCGCACAGGAACCAGCGGCAAGGTGAAGTAGAACTGCGCTCCTTTGCCCGGCTCCGACTCCGCCCAGATTCGGCCGCCGTGAAACTCCACGATCCGCTTGGCGATAGCCAGTCCCATCCCAGTGCCCGGACTTTCGCGCCGCAACTTGCGGAACATCCTGAACATGTCGTGCATCTCGACCTGCTCGAAACCGATGCCGTTATCCGAAAAACAGAACTGCCAGAAATCATCTATCTGCGTGGCCGAAACTTCCACCTGCGGAACTGCGGATGTGTTGAACTGCAGTGCGTTTGAGAGCAGTTGCCTGATCAGGGTCGCCAGTTCGCGGTTGTCGCCATGCACCGCGGGTAGTGCCTGATGAGCGATCACGGCGGAGCGCGATTTGATCACGTCGTCGAGACCGGCAACCACTTTGCCGAACAACTCCTCCATCTCCAGCGGATGAAATCGAATGTGCGGGCGGTCGATGCGAGCATACTCCCAGAGATCGTCGACCATGCGCTCGACGGTGTTCGATGCCGTTTTTGCATCGGAGATAAACTCATCGGCGTCGGCACCGAGTTTACCGCGGTAGCGCGCCGACAGAAGACCCAACTGAGTTTTGACAATCCGCAGCGGCTCTTGCAGCTCGTGCGATACGGTGTAGGCGAGATCCATGAGTGTTTCGTTGGTCTGCTTGAGTTTCTTCTCGGCAGCATCGCGCTCTGCCAAAATCTCCTGCTCGTGCAACGAGCGACGATAGCTCTCGAAAATGCCGCTACAAGCGCGCAGCAACTGCCGCAACGAAGCGCGCTGCTGCTCCGAATAGCCACCCTCGCGATTGGCAATGCCCATGGCGCCCACGACTTCGTCGCCGCGAAAAATCGGCAATCCCAGGAAGTTGCGCAGCGGCGGATGACCGAGCGGCCGGCGTCCGCTGCGACGCTGATCATTTTCAGGTTCGTTGGTGATCAGCGCGTCTCCGTTCAAAATCGGCCAGCCGAACAAATTGTCGAGCTGCGGGAAATCGATGTATCCCTTGGTCTCGTAATCGCCAATCACCTTTTCGTAGAGCTCGCGATTTTCAGTTTGCGACCAGTTGAAGCCCTCATCCGCAAAGACTCTCAGCGTCACACCATGCGGACCGCCCGGCACCGTCGCCCCGACGAATCCATACTCCGATCCGGTTTCTTTGAGGGCGAGCAAAATCAACTGACTGCACGCCTCGCGAATGTTGCGTGTGGCAACGAACGCAGAAAGCACGTCGGCAACAGTCGCCATGCGGTGTTCGCTGACTCGCAACTCAGCCGTTTTGGTTTGCACTTCATTGCCGAGCTTGAACGTTTCTACCTTGCGATCGTGTATGTCCGAACAGATGCCGAACCACTTGTAGATTTGATTTTTACGGTCGCGCAGCGGTGAGCCGCGCCCGATGAACCAGCGATATTCGCCGTCGGCGCGACGCAGACGATATTCCACCTCGTAGGGGTTGCCGGTAGCAAGCGACTCTTTCCAGCGCCGCACACTCTCGTCAAGGTCGTCAGGATGCACGACATTCTGCCAGTCCCAGCCGTTTGTCGAACCGTGCGGCAGACCGGTAAATCGATACCAGCGCTCGTTGAAATACTCGGCAAAACCGTCTGCACCGGTCACCCAGACCATGGTGGGCACAGTCTCAGCAAGCAGGCGAAAGTGCTGTTCGCTGTCGATTTCAACCTGGGTCTCAGAACTGTCGAAAAGCACGAAACTCCGCCGCTCACTCGCGGTCTGCCGCTGCTGTTTGCAACTTGGATTCTACGATGGAATTTTGTGCCATTGCGTCTCAAATATCAACCTCATGTGAGGATTGATATGCAGGCTAAATCATCTGCTCGATGGCTGCGCGGACGGCGACGGCGCTGACGACTGCGACTGCGACTGCGACTGCGACTTCGATTTCGATTTCGATTTCGATTGCGCCTCACGCTCACGGGTCCAGCGGCTCCAGGCACTGTCTTCCTTAGCTCTCAGTGCCGCCCGCCGCGCTTCCTGCTCGTGATCGAGCAGCCCGCGCGCATAATGCCCGCCGATTGCCAGCAGCACCATCATCGCCAGAATGGTGGCCATAAACGGAAAATGCTGTCTGAGAAACGACATAATTGCCTGGTGGCGTATTTCGTGGCGTATTTGGTGGCGTATTTGGTGGCGTATCCGGCGTATCCGGCGGACTTTCCGGCGGCTAGTTTCTTAGTGGCAGGTGCCGCAAGATTTGGAGACGCAACTCCCGCAACCGCTCTTACTGCCTTCAATACTGCCGCCGCCGCTCGATTTGCCGGTGCCCTGACCGTAATCAGGAGTGATACCACCGGTGCGGAAAGTGATATTCCAGATGCGGTTGATATTTTCAGTCCCGCAGTGGATGCAGCTTTGCTTGGTGCTGTCGCTCATCGAGCGCTCGACGCTGAATTCTTCTCTGCAATCGGCGCACCGATAATCATAACTAGGCATGCGGATCGAACTCCTAAGGTTTCGTCGCCGGCTCCGCTGTTGAGGTTGGAGCTGGCGTCACCGGCTCTGGTGCCGGCTCGGTTGTCGTGGGTGCCGATGTGGTCGGTGTACCTGGGGGTGAACTGCTGCTGTCCGCTGGTGCGGTCGGCGTTGCAGTGGTGGTCGCAGTCCCACCTGGAGGTGTCGAACTCGATGTGCCTGGTGCGTCCTTGTTCTGTTGCTCCTTGCCCTTTTTCATCTTAAATTCCAGTTCGCCATTCAGCAATGCCCGAACGTCATTAACCATGATCACAGCCATCAAAACGAGCAGGCTGATAAATCCCCATTTGACGATCTCACCCTGGGCGCGCTCGCCCATCGGGCGTCCGCGCACCGCTTCCACAGCCATGAATGCAAGGTGACCGCCATCCAATGCCGGCCACGGCACCAGGTTGATAATCGCCAGGTCGAGGCTGATCAGCGCGGTAAACAGGAACAACCCGCGCCAATCGGATGAAAACACGTCCATGCCGAATTTAACGACGGCCATCACACCGTGCACGTCGCCGATGCCGACAGCCGGCGCGCCCGGCGCCGCGGCTTTGCCGCCCGACATGATGCCCGTGAAAACCATGCCGAGGGCACCGATCATTTGACCGGTGAGAAACCACATCTTGTCCCACGCCATGACGGCGACTTCGAAGAAGTTGCCCTGGGGCTTGATGTATTCCGCTTCGCCGACACCGTCAAGCGCCATGCCGACCTTGCCGGCGGCGTTGGTGGTGACCGGGATGTCTATGCGCTGTTTGTTGCGAATGACATTGAGCACCACGCGTTGATTGGCGTGATGACCGAGATAGAGAACAATCTCCTGCGACGACTTCATAGGCACACCGTCGATGGATGGCAGCTCGTCGTTGACCTTCACCCCGGCTTGCGCCGCAATTTTGTTTTCCGGCGGCAGCGCTTTCACTCCAATCGCCTGATGGTGATCGCCGATGGTGGTGAGCATGGTCAGGATGACGATGTAGGCGAAAAACACGTTCATGGCGACGCCCGCGACAGCGACCAGCGCACGTTGCCAGATGGGGAATTTCTTGAACGGCTGCAGCGGCACGCCGTAATTTTCTTCTTTGGCGTTCGACTCATCGCCCAGTTCCGGTATGGCGACGTATCCACCGAGCAGGCAGGCATGAAACCGGAATTCCGTGCCCCACTTGTGACCCATCACCCAATATGGACCGAAAGGCAAGCCGAAACCGAACACGGGGGTCTGAAACCCGAACATGCGCGCGACACAGAAGTGACCGCACTCGTGGACGATGATCAGGGCGCTGAGGACGGCCAGCATCACGAAAATGCCGAGCGTCGATTGTGCCACGACGTTCAGCCCCCATTTGGTGATGCAGTACGCCATGCCGGAAAGCGCCAAACCGATGAACACTACCAGCATCAGGTAATTGGGTTTCTTATCGCTCAAGTGAACTTCCTGCCTGTAGATCTAGATATCAAGTACACCCTGGTCTGCTTGTGTCTATTGTGCCAAATTGTGGTCTGGAAAGGGTCTAAGCGTAAAGACACATTCTCTTCCGTAGGACTAAATCTGCTCGGCTTGGTTCCACTGGCGCACCGCGAGGACGCCCCTCTGCGTGTCCCCGCGGCGGACAGCCTTGTCCTTCATCTGGGTGTCCCGTTCATCCCTTTGTTGAAATCAACAGAAGTGTTGAAAGCCTTTTGCAAATCAAGCCTGCAGAGCGATTCACAGAAAAATCAACACTAGTGTTGATTTTCACAAGGCCGAGATTGAGACCACCCAAAGTTTTTCCGGCGGCCTCCAACGTCATGTCACCGCGACGCGGCAAAAAGTCGCCTGCCGGATGCGCCTCATAGCGTGCCTGCGCCAGTTTCGCCCTTCAGGGTCCTGGTTTCCCCCCTCGCCCAAAGCCCAAAATCCTCTCCCTGTGATGAATTGGGGCTTCTCGTAGTTTCCCCAGTGACATTGCTACTTGCAACTTCTATGCTAGGCCTGCACTCTCAAAGACCACGTTAGACCACCCCGAATAAACCGAAAACGCCGCTCCAGAGACCAAGTCCGGAGTCGCGGCGGATTCGACACGCCACAAACTCATCTCCACACCTCAGCGAACCCGACCACCCCTCCCACCTAATGTCGAATATCTTTAGCGGACTCGAAGATTACCTCGCGAAGAAAGAAGCGGACCTTCCGCCTGACCAGCGCCCGCTGCAACGCGCCGAGCCGCACCGCGAAAGCAAAGGATTCTTGGGAGAGCTGGGCAATTCTTTCGCCTACAGCCTTATCGAAGACCCGATTCGGGCAGTCACCCAAACCGTCGACCAGTTCGCCAACACCAAGATGACGCAGGGCGTCACCTCGGCGTTCGCTTCGGTCGGCATCGAAAAGCCGGGAGCCCCTACGGGCGCGAGCGATTGGGTCGCGCAGAACCTGGGCGGCGCCGGCGGCATGATCCTCCTTTTCCAGGGCGCGAAAAGCCTGGTCGGCAACCGCGCCGGCGCATTGTTCGACAAATACGCGCTGGAACCCGGCGTCAAGCCCACGATGTTGCAGTTGTCGCAGCGCGAAGGTCTGGTATCCGGCGTCAGCGGCTTGTTCTACGGCGGCTTGATGCGCAGCAGCAACGACGCCAACGTCGGCACATCGCAATTCTTCTGGGACCGCGGCAAGCAAGCCGCCGGTGACGGCGCAGTCTTCTATACATTAGGCGCCACCACTCCATATATCAGTAAGGGTGTGACCTCGGCTTTCAACGGCATCGAACGCTCGACGACACTGCCTGTGGCGCAATTCGGCAGCTACAATTCCCTTTCCAACCGCCTGTTGACCGGTCTCATCTCAGCAGTACCCGCCGGCACGGTGGCATCCGAAGCTCATGCTCTCCAGGACGGACGCTGGCTGCCGACCGGCGGCGAATGGCTGAACGCCACCGGGTCGATGGCATTCGTCGGCACCGCTTTTGCCGGTGCTCAGTGGGCCGGCTCGCAGCGCCCCGGAACTCTATCAACTAATGCACGCTACCTGACCGACAAGATTGGACTGACGACCGAAGCACCGGCGGACGCGCCGGCACAGTTCCGCATCGTCAACGGCAAGAGTGAATTCGATGCCTTCATGAATGATCTGGCCGCCGGCAAAGAAACAGCCGATGCCCAGATTACTGTCCGCCCACGCCTCAACACTCTCACCGGTTCGATTCTGGGCAGCCGCTTCAATTCGTTCGGCGATGCGCGCGCGATTAATCTGGTGCACCGCGGACTGGGCGGACAGCTCACCGCCGCCGAGGTCGCAGGCGCCGATCTGGTCGCCACCTGCCTGCCCATGGAAGCGACGGCTGCAGCCAAAGACGTGTTGCCTGGAAGAAACTCACCGGACGCCACCGTCGGGGACGGCACCGCCTTCATTACGCGCGGCGCGCAGAAGCCGTACGACTTCACCGTTTCGACCGAGCCGCTCAAGGTCGCAGACCAGACTTCGCAAGCGCCGGAGTCGTTCGCACTCGGCAAACGCGTCACCGGTCCTTTTGGAAAAACTCTCGATTCGCGCGTCGACGTCATGGGACAGGAGCTGGCCTCGGGCAGCATCCGCATGAGCTTCGACATATATGGCGACCGCCTCAACAACTCCATCGGTGCCGCCACCATCAGCACCATCGGTCTGACCACCAATGGCTATCCTTATTTCGAAGTCGGCGTCGGACTGAAGTCGTGGACCTTGAACGGCGAACCGCTCGTACCCGGTCGCAACTACCTCGACATCAAAGGCTCCGATGTCCTCAACTACAACAATGTCCTCAACCTGAGATTGACCCCGGGAGCCAAGTCCGGCAAACTCAGCACTTTCGATTTCCGCTCCGAAAACCTGTTGCCTATCGAGCAACGTTCGTTCAGAGACGCGCCCGAGGCCCGCATTTCGGTCGACGGCAAACCGCTGGACGCCAATGGCGAACTGCCGGTCGGCGAACCGATCGTCAAACTGGGCGGCCGAGCAGAAGAAGGTCTGGTCGCCGGACTGACCAGCAAGGTCTTGCCGGAAATCGGCGAAACCACAATGGGCGGCCAATACGGAACAGTCGCGCGCCGCGCCGATGGACGCTTGATCTTCCGCGCCCGCGGAGGCAATTCATTCCTGAACGGACAACCGATCGCCGATGGCATGGAGATTCCGTTTGCATCGACCGACCGCCTCGTGCTGCCGGACGGCAAAGTATTGAGAGTGGACAACTATGGTCCGCCGCCGCCGGAGCCGCCGCCGAGAGAGCCGCGCGCACCGAGAGAGCCGCGTGAGCCGCGGGAGGGTGAACCCCGTGAACCGCGTGAGGGTGAACCACGCGAAGGCGAGCCACGCGAAGGCGAAGTAGTTGAGCCACGGGAAGGCGAGCCGCCCGTATCCGACACGCCAGTCACACTGGAAAATGGCGACGTCATTAATCCGCGTACAGGCGAAGTGCTGAAGGAAGGCACTGGCGCTGAAACCGAAGTTAAAACTGCAGTCGAAGTCGATGGCACCGGCGTCCCGACCATCAAGATCGAAAACGACAACACCGGCAAAGAAACAGTCGTAGAGCCGCCGGTAGAAGTCGTCGAGCGTCCCGTAGCCGTAGAACCAGTCGAGCGCGTCGAACAACCGCCCGTTGATGCCGCTTCCACAACACCAAACCCGGTTCCGCAAAAGATCATGGGACTCGGCGAAGCCAAAGTTAACCCCGGCAAAGAGATGGTCACTGACTCCTGGAGCACGGGCATGGAAGCGATGTTGGCCAAAGCCGAGCGCGTGCAACTTCCGGATGGCTCATGGTATCCGCGCTTCAAGAATGCCAGCGACGCTCGCGACGCAGCTCGCTACTTCGGCAAGATCTTGCAATCGAAACACAGCGATCAAACCATTCGCTTCGGTCACGGCGAACAAGACGGTGGGTTCGTGCCGATGGTCGATGTCACCACGGTCACAGTGACCAAGGTGGGCAAAGGCATGGCACCGACCAGAACCACCACCAATCAATTTGGTGCCCTCACATTCAAACCGGGTGAAGGCGACGTCAGCGTGCAGGTCACACCGCCAGCCGGTCAGCCGAGCGACATGCTGCACGTCAAGAAACCCGCAGGCACCCCCTAAAACGGGTTACTGAATAAACGGCTTCAGCGTCACGTCTTTGAAGTAATGCGACAGTATGTTGGGCGCGTTGTAGCCCTGTTCGGCGAGCCCTTTGGCACCGTACTGCGACAGCCCCAGCCCGTGCCCGAAGCCGCGTCCCGCAAACACATACGCTTCATTCGCATGACCGACATTGAAACAACTGCTCGGCAGACTGAGCATGCCGCGAATCTGTTCACCGGTGATATACGTGGTGCCGCGCGTACCTGTGACCAGCAACATCTTCACCCGCGACGAGTTGCCACGCGACACAGGAAGAATGGCCAGCAATCCGCCGACATCGCGCTTGGTGCGAGCCAGCGCCGCTTCCAGTTGTCCCACACTCACGGTGCGCGTCCATGTAAAAAGCGGCGAGCCGTCATCGTAATCAGGCACGGACTTCAGATATGGAACCGGTCTGCTCCAGACATTCTCGGCAGTTTCGGTGCAGCCGCCGCTGGTGCTGTGGAAGAAAGCCGTCACCACCTTATCGCAGTGGTAAAGCACCAGCCCGCGTGTTTCGGCAACCGCCTGGTTGCTCGATTCCTGTTCGGATTGAACCCCAGAATAAACCTGATCTTCGATGGTCGGACGTACGTCGAATCCCTGCGAACCGTTCTTGCCGATGTTCGAGATGGCATAAGAGCGAGCCGCGATGGCTTGCGCTTTCAGCGCTTCCAGCGGCCACGACGAGGGCATCTCGGAAGGCACCACGGACAGCAAGTAGTCTTCCACATCTAACACATTGATGACATTGAAGTTATCGGGCGTCTTGACGTTGGCGTTCACCAGCAGCGAACCGCGGTAGAGTTTGCCGTTCACGCCGACCACACCGTCTTCGCCCTGCGGCATAATAAGGTAGCCGGTCGAACCGAAGTTGCCGGCGCCGCTGCCGGGGCGATTCTGAAATGGCACCAACGGCATCGAGAGGCGCGGCGCCGGGTCACGCATGGTCTCCGGTGCCCGTTTGAAGTCACCGAACTGCGGCACCGAGGGCGGTGCGGCACTGGGTGCGTAGGCTACCGGTTGGTAATCGGCATTGTTGCGCCGCGCGACGAGCATCTGGTTGAGGCGGGCATTGCCGCAGCGACCTTCGAACTTGATGCGATTGCCGGCGGCGATGTTGTTGGTCGAGACAGACCAGAAACTTTGCTTGGGCAACTCAGCGAGCGCTTCGCCGGTGCTCAAATCCACGAGGCGCGCGCCGTCGGGCAAGGAGACATTAACGGAAGAAACGCCTAGCGCCAGCGCTACGCGGATCGCCGTCTTGCGATTATCGGTCACCGTTGGTGGTGCCATGAGCTCAGCGACAGGCGGCGGACTCATAGGAGCCGGCAGCATCCCGGCACTCTCGGGAGCGACGGGCATCATACGAGAGCTGAGCGGCATCAAGGCTCCGGCTGAACGCGTCTGGAGCGGCGGGGCGGCAGCCTGAGGCGTTCCGTCCTGCGGACCGGAGTAAATGCGCCAGCCGGCGGCTGGTGGCGCCGGTGGTGCACCGACGCTGCCGTACATCAAGGCGTTATTGTTTCCTTGCGCGTTAGCAGCCGCTGCAGCAGCAAACATAACGGCGAGCGCGGCCATCGTGTAGCCGCGCATGCGCACCTTCCAAGGATTGACACGCAGTTCGCTGGTCATCGGGCGAGAAAATCTGCGACCCGGCTCGACGCCCTCAAGCAAGCGAGCAGCACGCCACGAAGGCTTTGCTGTCGCCTCCTCGGCCTCGGTTGCCCGCCTGGTCTCATCATCTAAGACGCCTTGCACCGCTGCCAATGCGGCAGCGACCTCATCTTCGTTGGCGTCTTGCGACTCGAAACGAATGTCCCTCATACAATGGATTATATAGCCCGGCGTTTCTCAATAAATCATGCCCTTGCCAACAGTACAACTGGCGGTTATCCGCGCTATTTACTTCCCTGCCGGCTGAAAACTGCCGCCGCCGCGACCGTTGAAGACGTTGTAGTCGAAGGTAAATTGAATGTCGATGTTCTCCGGCGAACCTTGAGGCAAGGGACGAAACGGCGCGGCATTCTGCACCGCCTTCATGGCTGCCTGATCGGCAATAGCCACACCGGAAGACTTGTGCAGTTTCAAGTCCGATAACTCACCCTGCGGAAACCATGCTCGCTTGATGCGGCGCTGCAAGTCAGCACTCTCATCTACAGTCCCTTATTGGAAGTGGCGGCGGTCACAGGCGCTTTGGAGTGCTCGTCGAGCCAAGCCAGCAGTTGCTCCATGATGCCGTCGATCGTTTCGAACTGTGCTTCTTCGAAGGTGAGGTGCTCGCCGTTGGCGATCACGATGCAGCGCGTATCTGGTGATTTGATTTCGTTGGTGACGTTGAGCGTGCTGGAAGCCTTGACCAGCATATCCTTTTCACCTTGAACGACCAACACCGGCGTCTTAGTGATGCGGCGGGCGCATTCGACGTTGCCCTCGCAAAGTTTCTGGAAGTGAATCAGATCCATCGGCGTCAAATCAAAACGCGCGAATTCGTCCTTGTGCCACTCCTCCCGCAAGTCTTCCTTGACGGTGGAGCGCATTAAGATCGGCGCCACGTCCATTGTCTTGCCCGGGCGCAAAAACAGGTTCATGCCCACCTTCACCGAATCGGACATCATGTGCCAGCGGTCGCCTGCCGGCACCGAGGCAATCAAGCCATCGATCAATTCAGGGTAGAACGAAGTGGTGCGCACGGAGATGGCGCCGCCCATCGACTCACCAAGCAGGAAGACCGGCTTATTCGGATGCTGGGCGCGAATAAACCGCAGAGTCTTCGCCACATCTTCAATCGTGCCGTGGAAATCCAAATGCCGCACCTCGGGCATCTTCTGGAAAGACCCGAAGCCGCGCACATCCATGGCATACACCGCCCAGCCTTTGGGCGCCATCCGCTCACCGAATGTTCTGTAGCAGCCTTTGTGCAGTCCCAGTCCGTGCACGCAAAGAATCACACCCTTGAGCGGCACAGACTCGTCGATCCACGTCATGCATGGCGTGTCGTTGACGAATTCGGAATTGCCCTTTTCATATTTCGGTTTGGCACCAGGGGCGGTATCATGAAGCTTTTCGGTATCGTCGCCCCTGAGCAGCTGGGCTTGCACCACCGGCATCGTCAGCGCCAGCGCCGCCAGGGCAGCGAGGAGGGCGATCCGCAACTTGATGAGCTTCATTGGCGTTTCTTCCTTTACTTCATACCGACGACAACGTCGCTGGAATAGAGTTTCTTGAGCGTACCGACGTCACGCTGCGACAACATGGGCTTGGCACCGGCGGACGGCATCGAGCAAAACATGATGTCTGTCGGTTTCGGGCTGTGCCCCATCAGTCCCAGCGAATGCCCGACCTCGTGCAGACACACGGCATTGACCTGGTTGACGGTCAACGGTGCGTCGGGCGACGGATCGCAAGTCATGATCGTGATCGTCACGTGTTCGATGCCACCACCGCGCCAGCTGACTTTGGCAACGCCGCCTTCGGACAATGATGCGGCTTCAGCCGGATCGCTGCTCCATCGGCAGTCTATGTCGGCACCGTTTTCTGAATTGACGAATGCAAACTTCACAGCGCTGCCGGATGCATCAGACCAGGTGCTGAAAGCAGACTTGAGCAGGGCTGTGTACTCGGTCTTGTAGCCCTTGGTACCGGACCCGTTGGAGATATAAACCTTGATCGGTCCTTTGCTGGCGCCAGCCCAGCGAATCGGCTTTTGCTTGGTGGCATAGGCGAAGTAATCAATGGCATCTTTAAGACCGGCGACTTTCTCCACCATCGATTGGTCGGCGGCTTCCTCAGCCAAGTGATCCGAAAGGTCTTTGGCTTTGGCAGCCAGGGTGTCTTTCGGGAAGCGGCGAACGAACTCTCTATATGTAGCGACCGACTCCTTCAAGTGCCCGCCCATCTGGAAGGCGCTGGCCAGGTTCACCCAGGGCGCCGGCTTGGTGGCATCGAGGGCGATGGCATCTTTGAGGTGATCGATGGCATCCTCCTGATTGCCGGTCTGAATCATGGCCAGCCCGATATTGGTGTGCGCCGAGGGCAATGTGTTGCACATGCTGAGCGCCTTGTTCAACAGTTCAATCGCCAGCTTGTACTTCTCTTCGCGAATCAGTTCATACGCCTGGTTAGCCAGGAGCATCGCCTTGTACTCGTCTTCGGTAATCAGCTTGCCGCCGGCCAGATACTGGATACGACCCCAGTTTTTGGGATTGGAGACGCCACCATTGACGGCGGCATGTCCGATCAGGGTTTTGCTCCCAGATATTTGCCAGGGACGAAACTCGTCAGGCGTCGACTTCTCAGACTCCAGTCCAGGCATATGCACTATTCGCGGAGTGCTGGCGCTGGCAATCTGGGTCGTCGTGCCGCTGCTGCCCTGTCCGACCGTCGTGGTGCCGGAGTCGGGCAAGCTGCCGCCTTCCTGTGGACGCGGAATGTTTTTGTTTTCGACCGGCGGACGTGGAATGTTTTTCTCCTCATCCGGCGGACGCGGAATGTTCTTGTCCTCGACCGGCGGCGTCGGGATGTTCTTCTGCTCGACCGGCGGACGCGGAATGTTCTTGTCTTCGACCGGCGGTGTCGGAATGTTTTTGTCTTCGACCGGCGGACGTGGAATGTTTTTGTCCTCCACCGGCGGCTCGGCGATCGGCTTGGTCTCAACCGGCGGACGGGCTATGTTTTTGTCTTCGACCGCTGGGCGCTTGATGTCTTTTTTCTCAGCAGCCGGGCGTTTGATGTCTTTGTTCTCGACCGGCGGACGCGGAATGTTCTTATCTTCGACCGGCTTGGTTTCTAGGTCCTGGGTATTCTCGGGCGCGGTCTTCAACGTGCCTTCGTCTCCGCCATCGTCATCGGGCTTGAGTTTCGGGGTCTTGGCAGGCTTCGGAGGTTTCTTCTCCTCAACAGCCTTAGCAATCGCGGACTCAAGTGATATCGGCTTGGCTTTCGACTCCCAGTTACCGGTCGGCTCGCCTTCCAGAGCACCGTCATCGCCTGTGTACGGGGTGTTCAATTGTTGTTGAATGAAACGCAAGTTTTCTTTGGCGGCGTCCAATGCAATCGAGCTGCCCGCCGAGCGTCTCAACACATCGATGGATTTTTTGGCGGTGGTTTCGGCTTCATTGAGATTGCCCAGGTTGGCTTGCGACTGGGACAAGAGGGTCAATGCATAACCGGCTTGTTGGCTATTGGCGCCGTATACGGACTCCTGGACGTTGACTAATTGCTTGTAGGTCTTATTGGCATACTGGTAATCGCTGGCCATGATGGCTGTGGAAGCCAGGACCGGCAAAATTTTGGTGAGGCGTTGATCGGTCGGACCGTACTTGTCGGACCAGATCTGCACGACGCGCTTCAGCCAGACTTCAGCCGACAGCGGCTTTTCCTGCTGAGCGCAGACAGACAGCCCGTAGAGAGAATCCGCCACTTCCAAGCTGTCCGGTCCGAACCCCTTGGTCAGCCCCGGCAGCGACTGCTCGAAGTAGTCTTTCGCTTTCAGGTAGTCCTGCTGCCCGAGATACATCTGAGCGTAGAGCTGGTTGACCTGAGCCAGACGCGGGTCGTTGGTGGGAAACGCAGCCGTCTGCTGCACGGCCGTCTTCAGCGTCTGATTGGCGAGGTCATACTGCCCGGCGGTGATTTGCTGGCGAGCCGTGTCTACTGAAACCTTCCAGGGCTCCTCTTTCTTGCCGGCATATACCGGTGTCGACACCAACAGCTGCATGCCAATACTCAGCGCCAGCGTGCGTTTCAGGAATTGCATGAAGTCACCTGCAAAAGATAGGGGTTATGGAGACACGAGCCATTTTATCCCGTCTGCGCCCGGTTGAGCCACGGCACGGGCAATGCCTCACGACCTTTTACAGGATCCTTACCGGCAGGCGGGAGTAGTTAGGAGGGATTAGCGAGAACACACCCTTTTATTGAGCATCTTTAAGGTCGCGGGCGCCCAGCCGCAGCATTTCGGTGCCCAAGATTTGCCGATAACTGTAGTCGTCCGGATCATGCGCGTCGATGAAATTCACAATCGCATCGAGCGCTGCCGAACGCAGGTATCTGGTCTCGAGCAGAAGGTGGCTGTACCCCGTCATCCAGCGGATCGTTTGATCCGGCGAGTTGATGTTGCGCGCCAGCTTGGTCACCGCCTGCGGTACCATCGCTTTGTCCTTGCTGCCCTGCAAAATTAAAACCGGCATCCCTTCCTTGAACTTCCTCGCCCATTTATTGGTCTTTTTCACAAAGCTCTGGGTCTCCAAAAGCGCCGCCAGCGGCATGTCGTGGCGCACCAGAGGATCGGCCGCCAGCTCCTCGCGAATCTGCGGTTCGTCACTGACCAGCTCTTTGAAAAAGACCTCGTAAGACATCTCGTGCCCCTTCTTGAAGAGAGCACCGATGCCTTCAGCGATGGTTTGCGGATGCACATACATGAGCGGATTGACACGCGAAGTCGGTGCGGCAACGATGATTTCATCGATGATCTCCGGATGTTCTCCAGTGAGCCTGACGCAGAATGATGTGCCGAGACTCTCGCCAAGACAGGCAATTGAGAGATTCGTATATTTCTCTTTGAGGGCTTTCGCCAGGCCGACTATGTCGTCATAGCTTTTTTCATTGTCGATCTTTTGCAATGCCTCCGGTGCATCGGCTTTGGAGTTCAGTCCGTAGCCGCGCATATCCGGCGCAACAAATATTGCGCCACCACTGGCGAAACCACGAGCCAAAACTTCATAGCAGCGCCCATGCAGTGTCAAACCGTGCACGGCCAGCACCACCATGCGCACCTTCTGTCCGGAAGGAGCCCAGACGTGCACCGGCAATCCGTTGGCAGCCTTGCTCAACTCCGGATCATTTTCGATGTAATTGTACTTGCCGTTCCACGTGACTTCTTGCAGAAACACCGGTGGGAAAACACCCGGCTCTGCCGACGGCGGTTCAACCTCGGCGAAACAGTGCGGCATCGCGATCAGCGATACGATCGCAGCAAACAGACCCGCTATCACAATACGAAGATTTGGCACCGGACGTTTCCTCACCAGAGCGGTCGTGGTCACTGCACAGACAACCATACGCCGAGCAGCAAAATAATTCCAGAGACAATCTGTTTGAAGATCCGGTCGGGAATTTTGGCCAGCACTTGTCGTCCTGCGAAAGTGCCGACGAGGACGCCGGCGGTGCTCAGTGCGAGCAACGTCCAGATGGCGGACAATTGCTGCCACTGCAGATAGAAATAAACCGGCATGCGCGCGGCATCGACACACAGGGCAATCGCAGTCGCGGTTGCCACCATGGCATTTTTGCTCAGATCAAACGACAGCAGCGCCGCGGATCTGATACCGCCCTGGTTACCTACAAGACCGCCCAGCGCGCCGGACAGCCCACCAGCGACCCAGCATAACGGGCCTTTGAACAAAGCGCGTTCATTGACCCGGGTGATGCCCACCAGCCCGGCGGCAATCAGCACCACGCCGAGGATGCGCGTCAATAGCAGGCTGTCGAACAAATTGTGAGCCATTGCTCCAGCCAGCCCGCCCAACGCGCTGGCGATACCAAAGTGCAACAGCACCGTTTTGTTGATGTCGGCGCGCAGCATCCAGCAGCGCACCGCTGTCCCGATCAAATGCGGAATAGAAACAGCAGCCACTGCCAGCTTTGCATCATGCAGATGCAACCAGAGCAGCGGCGTCAAAAGGCTGCCGATACCAAAGCCCGAAACTGACGCCACCGCACCAGCCAGGAATGCCACCAGCATTAGGAGCATCACGAACTGCATGCCCCAAGCTTACACCGCGCCGAGTCTAAGCTCTAGTATTCCAGGAAAAACCCTGAGGCTGAATGGCTGAGTTGCAGGTACGCTTGATCACAGGGTTAATTTCGCAAGGCGTTATGCGCGTAATCAAAGTTTTTGCGCTCATCATCGCAACCGCGTGCACGGCAGCCGCGGTTGCAGAAGAGAAACCGCACCTGCACGGCAGCATCAATTCGCCGGCAGCGCCTGGTGCATCGGTGAAGAAACCAGCGTCGGCATCGACCAAGCAATCCACTCCTAAAACAAAAAAGCGCGGACTAGATCTGGTGATCGTCGACCCCAGCGGATCATACATCTCAAATCTGAATCCGAACTCAGACAGCAGCAACACAGCCCGGGCGCGACGCGAATCGATGGCAACATATGCCAACCGCCGCGCTCGCGATCTCATGCAAAAGAAAGACTACGAGAATGCACTGCGCGAGTTCAATGAAGCGATCATGGCCAATCCTGATATGTCATACGTAATCGGTCGCGCCGAACTCTATGAACTCATGGGGCGCTACGAAGACGCCGCTCGCGACTGGAACAAGATTTACACCGACTGCCCGCAAGCCGACGGCGACCTTTTGTTAGGCGCCGAATTTTTCAAGAAACGCGCAGACTACGAGAGCGCGTTGAAGTTTTGCAATCAGTCGTTGAAAGCATATCCGTCATCTCAAGCCTACCGCACGCGAGCCGACATTTATAAAGCGTCCGGCAACTACAGGCAGGCAATCGAAGATGCCTACAGTGCTTATCGCACAGCTCTGCAGAGCGGCTACGACGGGCAGGCGGAGAGGCAGTTGCTCAAGGCTTGGCTCGGTAAAGACCCTGGCATGCCGCAACCACCGAGACAAAAAGTCGGTGCCGTATTGAGCGTAATTAAGGCCCTGTCCGAATCGAAGAAACCATTCTCCCCGACGCTCACATCTCGACTCACAGGGCTGGCGTTAACGGAGCTGCCACTGCAGGGGACATCCGAACATACCGGCAGTTTTGAGTCTCTGGTGCGGGACAGTTCCAAAGAGTGGTGGCGAGTAGAATTAGATCGTCCTGATGCGGGTGGATACCGAAATTGCCTGGAATTAGTGCTCAATCCGGCGGTCGTATCCGTCTCGGAAGATGACGTACGCAGCGTGTTCGGAGCCTGCGACCTGATTCCGAATCGCTCCACCATGTGCATCCTGTCTCCCGCACATATGGAATACATTCGTCCCTGGGGCAAGCTGACTTTCCTGTTTCAAGACAGCGGATTCAAGTCGTTGTCCAGCGTCGTGATGTGGGTGGAGCCTATATCAAAGCCCACATCCCGTTCGGGTTCCAGAAGTAAGGATTGACGTCGGAGAATTCGCACTTGCGCCACTGAGCGATGAACGTGCGGTCGTGCACCACCGAGTAGAAATTGCATTGCGGCGGCAGCTTGTTGTAGTTGAGCGCCTGAAAGCGCGCGAATTCCTGGATGATTTCGCGGTAGTTCGAAGCATTCATGGGCGCTTGCACGCGCACGTCGGCATAACCGATAGAGTGCATGCCGAACGAGTATGCATCCTGTTCGGAAAATCCCATCATCACCAGCGCATTGAATGTATATCCAGATTGAGCGCAGCGCCGCCACTCATCTGCATCAAGAAGCAGTCCGCTGTGAAATGACCAGATCAACTGACCGCCGACCGCGTCCATCAATGCCGATGTCGTGCGCAGAAAAGATTTGGCGAAGGCTTGCTGATTGGGAAAACTCTGGGCGATGGATGAAGCCGGTCCGCTGATGCGTAGAGAATAATTGCGTTCTTTTACTGCCTTGAACGCTGAGCGGTCCAGGTAGCCGAGCGCCAGCATGTTTTCGTACGTATCGAGACTGGCCTGGCGCTCGCCCGGTCTGGCAGGCTCGATGCTGATCTCGAAGATGGCACCATGCCCGCCCACTGTGACACCATCTGTAGAGACAGTGCCGGCGTTGACGATGCGGCGCAGCACTTCTGACGGATCCTTCGCCCGCACAAAGACGACGGCACTGAGCGCACTGTTGAAGGGAGCCAGGTTTTCCACAGTGTTCTTCGCGCCGTGCGCACGAAATTTGCATTGCTCAAGTGACGTGCGCACCCCTTCAGCATCACCATGTTCATTGATATGAGCCAGTCCGGCACAGGCGCGTGCGTAAGCAGATTCATAATTGCCCAGCGAAAAGTGCAGCTCTGCCAGTTCAAGCAATGCACTCGGAGATTTGACGAAGCCGAGCGCGATTTCAAACTCTCTAGCTGCTTCATCGAGTCTCCCGCTTGCTGCAGCCTGGCGCGCCAACGCCATTCTCTGAATAGCGTAGTCATTCCAATGGCCGGACAGATTCGCTGTGGACATTCCTGCCACCTCCTATGAACGGGTAGGGGTGAAACGGTTGCGGGACCAATCTGAACCGATTCTCGGTCAAAGCCGGCGATTAGTCATGCGTAAATTTACTAATCAAGCGGCGCCGAGAACCCGCTCCAGCACAGGCCAGTTGGCGAATGGCGGCATAGAACACTTTCGGATCGCAAGTGTACATGCGTGATTCGGGAGGCAGGGAAAAATCGCTTTGGCGACGCCACCACTGAGAATTTACGAGACAAATCTCGTTGCAATTTGAATCATTCTTAACATGGAAGAAACCGCTCCAGCACGAGAGTGCATCAAGTTTCTTCCGACGGCAAATCGGGGGCAGCTTGCGGCGGAGATTCCGGTGCGGCTTCCGACTCCGGTGTCGCAGGCAGTGGCTTGCGCATGAAGTTGAGCCCCAGCACCGTTGAATAAAGCGCGGCTCCGATAAAGCCCAATGCCCGGATTCCCACCATCATCGAAGCATATTCAAGACATACACCGCCGACGCCGCCGATCAGGTTAAACGCAAGCGCCGTACTGGGATTGCGCGTGCCCTTGAACAGCAGCGCAAAGCAGGTAGAGGCGAAGATTAGCGGGAAGAGGTACATGGTGCAAGCTGCGGTTCCACCAAGGGTCGGACCGAGCGGAATGAAACTGCTGGAGCTCACCATAGTCGAGGCGAGCAGCGAAGCGATGACGCCGGCGAGCAGCCAGGATACCCATTTTTCGCTGATCTTCATGGCGATGTAGTTGCCGATCAAAATCACGATCATGACGGCCGAGATAATGACGCTGTTAATCACCCAGGTCGAGCCGAACAGCAATGATATATCCGCCATAGCACGCACTTCCATCATCATGAAAGCCATGCCCAGGAAGAACATCTGCCAGTTGCGGACGTTGCGCGCTCCGCGAGCGAATTCCAGTGCCACCGGGATGGCACTCAACAGCAGTACCGCCACGATCGGCAAAATGTACGAAGTTGGAATCTCTCGTTTAGGCAAGAACAAGAACGGCCAGTCATCAGTTGAAATCGATATCGGCGAGCTGGAAGTGACAGGGACGGCACGCCCCTTCAAGTAATCAGGCACCGCCTCCGGCTTGATGCCGCCGTTGGCGCCGAAGAGCATGCCGCTGTTCATATCGGCATAAGCGCGATAGCCAACCGGAGGCGCGCCGGTTGCATTAGCCAATGTCTTCAAATGCCTGTCCCAGAGCCATTCACCAGGCATTACGAAACTGACGCAAATTATGCCGCCCGGCTTCAAACAATTGGCGGCGCTCTTCAGCGATTCTTCGGTGAAGACGTAGTTGTCCATGCGCAATGACGACAGCGACGAGAACGCGGCGTGACTATCGAGAGCAGCGAAGACAATCACATCGTATTTCTTGTTGCAGGTCTGCAGGAAGTTGCGGGCATCCGTGATGTACAGCTTGACGTTGGGGTTGTCGTACGGCTTCTCGGGATGCATGTCCTTGCCGATCTGAGCAATCGCCGGATCGATTTCGATGGCATCTATGTGCTTGATGCCGTTTCTGATGGCAGCAGCGACATCGCTGCCGCTGCCACTGCCGAGAACCAATACTTCCTGCTCGGGACGCTTGTCTTTGAACCAGCGCATCGGCTCGGTGAGCAGGTCTCGCTGCGCTGTGGCGACGTTGGGCGGCAACTTAGCCAGGGTCTCGGACGAGCAATCAACTATCGATTGGAACGAGTCGTAATTGATAAAGAGGTTATAGCCGATGATCACGTCTTTGAAGCGGCCTTCATTGCCGCCCCGCTGCTTAACGACGTCGATACGGTAATACGGCGACCAGACCGTCTTCACGCAATCGCCGCCGTAAGCGCGCTTGGTCATCAACGGTTCCAGGTACACACCATAGGCAATACCAAGCAAGCAGAGCGCAATCGGTATCGCTCGCCGCTCGATCGTAAAGTAGAGCAAGCCCGCGACGATTAACCAGACCATCGGACCGGTGCTCATGAACGAGAGCACGGAAAATAGTATGGTTCCAAGCAACCCACCAAAGACGTTTATTGAATAAGCGTTCAGCGGCGGCAACTGCGAGAAACACTTCCCTGTGCGCTGCCCCAATCCTATGAAGATGAAAGCAATCAGCGAGAACACGGACAGCATGATCGCCAGACTGCGCAATGTTTGTTGGATAGTCACGACATTTTCCGGCTTGAGGCTGCCCTGCAAGCCCCACATCATGAATTGATCGGGATTCACGAACGTCAGGTAAGTCAGACCCAGTCCAAATGCCGTCGTCAGGAGACCAGCCAGGATCATCAGCGCAAAGGCTGACCAATTATACAGATCGCGCTTACGCTCGGACCAGATGAAACCGAGACCCAGTCCCAGAAAAACCGCCATCAAAGGCAGGTTTTTGAAATAAGCAAAGATGCGAATTTCGGTAGAGACCCAGCGAATGACCAGCAACTCGCAGAAGAGCGCCAGAACGCTCAACAGCAGCAACTCTATGGCTATGCTCTTAGCACTTTTTACCGATTGAGAACTAGTAATTTTGGGGCTCCGCGCTGCTTACTACACCAACATAACAACGATATCACAACGCAGTCGTCAAGCCCTCCCGTCCAATCGTCGAAACGCTACCTACCGGCAGTCTTCACGCGTACCAGGCGCGCACTCACAACCCCTTCGCCTTGATCAGCGGCTGATTGTTTGTCGTCCGCGGCAGAACCGGTGTCCGGCTTGCCACTATATATGGTGTAGCACACGTCAATGACGGCTGGTCCCCTCGCCGACCAGGTTTTCGGAAGGCGCACGTTCCGCAGCATATTTACGGTCTCTGCCGAAAACGCTGGATCAGTGGAGACCGTCTCATCGACTTTTATCGCCGTGATCTGTTTGGTTTTCCTGACAATAGTGAACCTGACTGTAGCAGTGTGTCCCTCGTCCCCGCCTCCCAGTTTCTTGCCGCCGTGCCGCTGCGCGTACAGTCGATCCATTTGCGCATCGAGCTTGTCAAACAGAGGATCGGCTTGAACGCCGTCCCACCCCTCTACAACCTCGCCTTCATACATACATCCATGTACCGGGATCGACGGGTAACCAACAGGCGCTTTTGCTTGTCCTCTGCCGACGCCCCAGCGGCGGCCCAGCCCTGGTTCTGATTCAGGGCAGGCAACATCTGCGCTCGCTGCCGTACTCGCCAATATGTTGATGATGACCGCCAACACCAGATACTTCACTACGGGATCGCTCCATTGTCGGGTTCCGGATCCATACTGGGATTTGACTCGCCACCAAATATGGTGAGTTCACAGACAACCAGCGTCGGTCCCTTCTGCCAGCCTCTCGGCAAGCGCACACGTCGCACCATATCTAGTGCCTCAGCCTTGAAGGCAGGATTTTTCGACGAGTCCAGAACGCGGGCCCCCGTAACCCGTCCATCGCGCATCAGGTAAAAACCGATCTTAGCCATGGCGCCCTCATCCCTCTGTCCGAGCGTTCTCCCTGGATGGGCTGCGGCATAGAGTTTGTCCAGGCACTGCTCGAACTCAGACATCGGCACACGGAACGACATCGGCGAGCTGCACTCGAAATCGTAGCTCCATTGATGGAAGACACCTTCATCCGGTCCAATCATGCCACCACCCACATGCGGCAGTGGAACGGTAGATGTTGAAGCAGGTATCGGCATGCCGCCCAGCATCATTCCCGGCTGGGGAAGGAGCACAGCCTTCCGGGGCGCACGGGCAGCTGGTTTCTTCGCGGGGGCAGCGCCTGCGTCAGCGGTCACAAAAGACAGTACAACCAGCGTCAGCAGCACAAGAGCAAATTGTTCCACTTGAGCCATTACGAACACTCCGCCGCAATTACCGACCAGTCAACACGCGCCCGCTGATATGTCCTCGTTCGTCGGAAACGTCACCGGCAGCGTCGCTTTCTGCCATCGCGTTGTTGCCGTAAATGTTGTAGTAGCAACGGACCTCAGTTGGTCCATCTTTTGGCAGAGGCGCCATCTTCGGCAACTTACGGACTAGGCTTCTCGCCTTCTCATTGAGGCGCTGGTCGCCACTGGTGCGACATACGAAAACGTTCTCTATGCCTCCATTTTGCGAATAGGTAAACGCGATTTTGGAAAACCCGATAGTGCTTCCGAATTTCTTCTCAGACTGACGCCGCATCTTCAATATCTGCTCATCGAGCGCCTGCATATATGGACCGAAATCGAACGCGTCGAGACTGCGTTCTCCCAGCCTTTGAAAGCAAGATTCGCTTTGTGCTGACTCCCAACCAGCCTCAAATCTGGCTCGCGGAGGCCATTTTCGCAAAAGCGCTTGCCATTGGCTGTCGTTCAATTCGTCGAGCGTGTCAGCCATAGCTTCACCCTCAACCGGCGTCGCCTGTTGAACTTGAACGACCGCAGGAGGCGTTGGAATCGCGTCATCGGTAGGCGAGGCGGTGGCGGCTGCGGCGCAGATGCTCAGGAATAATAGGCATGAAATTAGTACTACTAGGAACATGGGAGTTACCTCCATGCTCCATAAAAACAGAAACTGAGTTTTTCAAGTAGGTGGAAAACCCTTGAATTATTTGGCGACCGGCTCCTTGATCCACAGCTCATAGCGCGCCTTAACTCCAGCCGGCGGCAGCGACGGTATCGCCAGAAGCTTGGGGCACGACTTGAACTGCGCCAGGAGAGTCTTTTTGATTGCTTCCGACCGCGCGCTCTCTCGCTGAGCATCCGTCACCCGAATTGTTGAATCGCCCACACTGGGATTGACGATGCTGCCATCGGGAAGATAGGTGAATGTCACGGTCACCTGGCGCGCGGCGGGCGTGTAGTTATCCACCGTGGTGAATGCGGTGCACTTGCCTGCCTGCTCCAACAGTCCAATAGGTTTCCAGGCTTTCGCCCACCTGTCCCGCTCACCAGCGACTTCAGCGTCCGTGGACAGCTGCACCGCGGGGGACACCAGCGCATTCAATTTTTGAGAAATTTGGGCGGACTCGGAAAGCAGACGGGAGTCGCCGGCTCCATTCCGAAGCTCTGAAGTGCCGACCTTTTGCTGGGCGTAAAACCTGAAATCGGGTGGACTGGACTGAAGTTTCTTTTCAGCAACTACCGCCTGCGGCCACGCAACCGCTATGCCGACGCTGAGCAACGCAGCAAAAATTGCCACGACACAGAGATTGAATCGAGTTCCTGACGGCATCTCGGCGCGTTACTTGTTGAGCGCTTCGGCGCCGCCGACGACTTCCAGCAGTTCTTGCGTGATGCTGGCTTGACGCGCTTTGTTGTACACGAGCGTCAAAGACTGAATCAGGTCGGCTGCGTTAGTAGATGCGTTGGACATGGCGTTCATACGAGCAGCCAGTTCCGAAGCTGATGCATCGAGCAACGATTGATAAATGACGTTCTCGATGTACTTGGGCAGCAATTCGCGTTGCAGAACTTCTTCGACTGTGGGCTCGAAGATAAGCAGCGGGTCGACATGTGGCGTTTCGTCCTTGGCGGCTTCCGGCAATTGCACGGGAAGATACTGCATGTGGTTGATCTTCGAACGCAGCATGGAAATGAAGTGCGTGTAGATCAGCTCAACTTGATCCGCTTTGCCTGAGACAAAAACTTCAGACGCGGTTTCAGCGATCAACTTGGCTTCACCGACTGTCGGCACGGCAGGCAATTGCGTGAAGTGTTTGTGCTTCTCACCGCCGACATGCTTCAAGAACGCAGCGCCCTTCAAACCGATGACGATCCAGGACACTTCTTTGCCTTCTGCTTTCAGAGCACGCATGCGCTCGATAGCGAACCGCAACAGAGTTGTGTTGTAGGAGCCGCACAGACCGCGGTCGGAAGTGACCACGAGCAAACAGACTCTCTTCACTTCTTTGCGCTGTTCCAGCAGCGGAATCCCAGCCAGGTCGATAGCATCAGTGTCGCGCACCACTTCGCGCAACATGCGAATGACGCGCTCCGTGAACGGTCGGGCAGCGAGCGTGCGGGCTTGCGCTTTACGCACTTTCGCTGCAGCCACCAGTCGCATGGCGCGCGTGATTTTTTGCGTGGCTTGAACGCTCTTGATGCGCCGGCGAATTGCCTTCAGGTTGGCCATCTTATTGTCTGGGCTCCCTTTCCTTTACGTGCGTCCTTGCCTGATTACTTGCGAACGAAGAAGTTTTGTTTGAACTTGGTGAGTTCATCCTTCATTTCTTTTTCTTGTTCTGCGGTCGGCTTGTCGCCGGCATTCAAGCGCTCTTCAATGGCCTTGGCGGTGGAGCCGAGGTACTTCTTCCATTCTTCTTTGAAGCGAGCGATGTCTTTGTTGTCGACATCATCCAGCACGCCGCTGTTGGCAGCGAAGATCAGCGAGACCTGTTGAGCCAGTGTGAGCGGAGCAAACTGCGGTTGTTTCAAGACTTCCATCAGCTTTTGACCGCGGCGAATCTGGTCTTGCGTGGCTTTGTCCAGGTCGGATGCGAATTGGGCGAATGCTTCCAGTTCACGGAACTGAGCCAGGTCGAGACGCAACTTACCAGCCACCGATTTCATGGCTTTCGATTGAGCGTTACCGCCTACGCGGCTGACCGATATACCAGCGTTAATAGCCGGGCGGATGCCGGCGTAGAACAAGTCGGTTTCCAGGAAGATTTGACCATCGGTGATTGAAATCACGTTGGTCGGAATGTATGCCGATACGTCACCGGCCTGGGTTTCGATAATCGGAAGAGCGGTCAGCGAGCCGGCGCCCAGTTTATCGGACAACTTGGAGGCGCGCTCCAGAAGGCGGCTGTGCAGGTAGAACACATCGCCGGGATACGCTTCGCGGCCTGGCGGACGGCGCAGGAGAAGCGACATGGCGCGGTAGGCCTGGGCGTGCTTGGAAAGGTCATCGTACACGTTGAGGGCAGCTTTACCCTGGTGCATGAAGTATTCGCCGATGGCAGCGCCGGAGTACGGAGCCAAGAATTGCACCGCGGGCGGAGACGTCGCCGGAGCGTTGACGATAATCGAATATTCCATGGCGCCGTTTTCTTCCAGGATCTTTTGAATCTGGGCGACGTTGGATTCTTTTTGTCCGATGGCGACGTAGATGCAAATCGGGGTGTTCGGTTGCGTCTTCTGGTTGATGATGCAGTCGATAGCGACCGCAGTCTTGCCGGTTTGACGGTCGCCGATGATCAACTCGCGCTGTCCGCGACCGATCGGGGTCATGGCGTCGATAGCAGTGAGACCGGTCATCAGGGGCTCGTGCACTGATTTACGAGCGATGATGCCAGGGGCTTTCTTTTCAATCGGTACATATTCCATTTCGGCGATCGGCAGCGGTCCTTTGCCGTCAATCGGCTGACCGAGCGGGTTGATCACGCGACCGAGCAGTTGAGGTCCGACTGGAATCGAGGCGATACGACCGGTGGTCTTGCAGGTGGTGCCTTCTTGAATGTCGCGGCCTTCGCCCATGAGCACGATACCGACGTTGTCTTCTTCCAGGTTGAGCACCATGCCCATCGTGTGTTCCGGATCGTCAAACTCGACGAGTTCGCCGGCCATCGCTTTTTCCATACCGTAGATACGGGCGATACCATCACCGACTTGCAGCACGCTGCCGACATTAGCAACGTTCAGCGAAGCGCGGTACTTCTCAAGTTGCGACTTGAGAATCGAGGTGATTTCGTCAGGTCTGATTGCCATTTTTTTGGACCTCTATTGTTCGTAATTCCGAGAAGTGTGAGTACTAGACCGAAAGCAAGCTGCGTTCGATGGCTTGCAGTCTGCCTTTCAGACTGCCGTCGATCACTTGATCGCCGATGCGCAGAACGTAGCCGCCGATGAGCGAGCTGTCGACCTGCAAATTGAGTTCCAGTTGTTTGCCGAGTTTCTGACGCAGTTCGCTCTCGAGATGAGCGCGCTGCTTGTCGTCGAGCGGTTCCGCTGAGACCAGCGTGCCGACAACGATGCCTTTCTTATCGCGGAGCAGTTGATGATAAGAGGTCTCCAGCGCCGGCAAAATCTCCAGGCGCCGGCGATCGGCCAGCATTTCCACCAACCGCATGGTCAGGTCGTCGCTCTTGTCCTTGAAAAGATCGACGATGATCTTCTTCTTTTCGCTGGCGGGAATGCTCGGGTGACCAAGCATTTTGCCGAAATCTGGAGTCGATTGCAGTGCCAGGTTGATGGTCTGCAAATCGCCCAGCACTCGGTCGATCTTGCCGTCTTTCTCAGCCAGATCGAAGATTGCTTGTGCGTATTGGGTGGCGACGCCGCTCAAATCGGACTTCATTATCTAATCAATTCCTGCCGTTGGTGCCTGTTTTTACTGTGTCGAGCTGTTCGACGAATTGCGTCAGCAAGCGTTTCTTGGCACTATCTGTGATGGCGCCGGGAAGCGATGCCTCAGCCAGCCGTACGGCTGCTGTCGCTGCTTGCGAGCGCAACTGGGTGATTGCCATGTTGCGCTGCGCATCGACCGATTGTTCGATCTTGCGCGCGATTTCCGCAGTTTCTTTCTTGGTCTGCTCGCGAATGTCAGCCTGCATGGTAGAGGCTATTTTTCTGGCTTCTTCCAGAATCTGCTCCGCTTCCTTTTCGGCGTTTGCGATGCGTGCCGATTGTTCTTGAAGAAACTTCTGCCCTTCTTCTCTGGCTTTGTTTGCTTCTTCGATGGCGCGGTTAACGCTGTCTTCGCGGGTTTTGAACATCGGCGGCGCCATCTTCATCCAGAGGATGACGAGCAGAATGACCAGCAAAATCCAGTTGGCGACGTTGGTTGTAAACGCCTCCACCAGCGGATTTGCTTCGGCGAACAAGAAATACATTATTGGGGTCCCTCAAGCGACTTGCGAACCTGGCTGGCATCCAGAGAAACGGCGACCGGCTCACCGAGCACTTTCTGTGTGATTACTTCCACCAGTTCTTTTTCTTGTGCCACCAGGGCATCAATCAAACTGGCGCGCTCGGATTCGATCGCCGCTTTGGCGTCGTTCAGCTGCTGCTGACCCTGTTTGTGCAAGCGGGAGATTTCCGCGTGCCGCTCCTTGTTGGCTTGTTCAGACGCGTCGGCGATATGCTTCTGCGCCTTTTCGCGAATTTCGCGCAAGTCTTGCTCGTACTTCTCGAGCAGCTTTTGCGCTTCTTCACGGGAGGATTTGCCTGCTTCGATCGCTGCTTTGATCTTTTCATCGCGCAGCTCGATGGTTTTTGCCACCGGCTTCAGGAGAATCGCATCGAGCAGATACATGAACAGCAGGAAGCTGATAACAAAGATTGCCAGGGTGCCATTGATGTCAAACATGTTGATCCTGCGAAGTTGCTTACGCTTATGAAATTGACTGATTCACGAACTCGACTTGAGAAGGCACGTTCATGTAGGTGGTGGATGCATGCTCGGCAGCCTTGGAGCCGAAGGTGTAGAGCTGAATGGCGATAACGAATGCCAACAGTCCAAGCGCTTCCATGAGGGCGGCGATAATAATCGCGTTGACCAGCAATTTACCGGTCATTTCCGGCTGACGAGCCATGCCTTCCAGGGCGCGCGATCCGGCGACACCAATGCCGATACCAGGGCCGATAACGCCGACTGCTGCGATGCCAGAGCCGATCAGCGAAGCGGCTTTGATAATCGTTTGGCTGTCGATAGCGCCAGCACTTTGCGCGATGAGTGTGTGGTCCACTGTAGTTCTCCCTTTGAATTCGATAAGTTGGGCAAAAGCGGCTGGGCTATTGACTTCCCGGCCTGGTGCGCGTCGGACACGGTCTTGTCAGCTCGTCTGAACGCGCAATTTAGAAAACAGACAGCTGAAATTATATCAAGCGCGATCTGCGCTTTTTGGCGTAAAACGGGCGTTGTAACGCCACTTTGGAATTGCTGAGCGACATTTAAAAACGCCGCGAGCAGCGCAAATCAAGAGCGCACCGTATGACAGCGGTCATCGCAGGGGAAGCGCTTCTCCGGCGGCTGTGCGCCACGCAGCTTAGTGGTGCTGAACAGTCAGACCGATGTAGATCGAGGTGAGCAGCGCGAATACGAAAGCTTGAATGACGCCGATAAACATCTCGAAGCCCATGACGAACGTGGGCAAGATGAAGGGAACCATCATCAATGCGGCGGCACGCATCAATTCGTCGGCGGTGATCACCATCATCAGGCGCAAAGCCAGTGTGGCTGGGCGAATAATCAGGTCAAGCCATTCGATCGGGTTGAGGTAGAGCTTCAAGTAGCCGGCGCCGTGCGCCCAGAAACCAGCCCCCAGGTAGGTGAGAAGTGCTATGCAAGCCAATCCGAACGTGACGTTGAAATCAGTTGTCGGTGAGCAGAGTTCAAGCGGTTCGCCGTGAATATGCGGCCAACCGGCTTGTCCTTCGAAGACTTTCCAGGGACCGATGCCGATGAAGTTGGCTATTAATACAAAGATAAAGATTGCTGCAATCAGTTTTACGAACGGCTTGTACTCATGCCCCATGTTTCCCTTGCACAAGCCTTCGATGGATTTGTAGAAACCCTCAGCCATTGCCTGCAGTGGGTTGCCCGGTCCATCCGCTGTGAGCGAGGAGCGAGCAGCGACTGCCCAGACCAGGATGATCACCATGCAAGCCCAGGAAAGACCGATGGTATCTGCGTGTACTTCGCCGAGGCTGCCGAGCGGTCCGAGCGAAACGTTCGCCGTGTCCGGAAGCAGCGTTTTCAAGGGTAGGTTATGACCGAGCATCTATAAGAATCCGTCGTGTACGTCGTTGCCATGCGGCGCGAGAGAGGCGCCAGCAACGGATGATAACAGATGCCTTTAATCGGAATTGTCTTCCGTGAAGTGTTCGTAAGCGGCTCTCGGTGCGCTCGTGCCGCCGTCCTGCACAGCTTGTCCGTAGGCGCCCCGGTCTGTGCCCTGCTTGCCGGGCGTGGTGCCGGTTTCTGCCTCTTCGCCGGACGGCGTAGCCGTTTCTTCACCGGACAGGCTCAAGTGCGCCCCCCGTTTTCTCACGCCAGTGAGCTTTTTGCCGCTCCCGCCCGTGTCCAGAGCCATAGCTTTGACGCAAAGCCGCCAGAGTCCCAGCCCACCACCCAGCATCGACAGCCCAAGTGACCACCAGGGCGCCGTGTGCAGCTTTTCGTCCAGCCAGTTGCCGGCAAAAACCCCGACCAGAACCAGCGCCGCGGCGCCCAGAACGCCGTCCATGACGAACATCATCGCCTTCTTGGAATTGTCGGATTTATCGGATGCTCCGGGCTCATTTGGTGTCAAGTGCGGCTCCCCTCGCTTAATCTTTGTTTGATGATTGGGGTGAATATAGGGCGTAGTCAGGCGATCCAAACTGGGAATAACCTTAAAGGTATCTCTGTTAGACTGAAATATTGGCGGGGAATGCCTCTTTTCAGGAATACCTCTGGTCAAGAATATGCCCACCCGGGCGCCCGTTAAGGAAGGGAAGGAGTTCACAGGATGTTTTCGCGCTTCATGTCGCTCGTCCGCGCAATGTTCGGTCGTGTCATGGGTCAACTCGAAGACCCGGAAATGATGCTCGAACAGAAGTATCAAGAACTCCAATCCAACCTGATTCAAGTCCGCCAGGCTGTTGCTCAAGCCATCGCCACCGAAAAGCAACTCGAGCAGTCGTTGCAGAAGAACCGGGATCAAGCAGCCACCTGGGAAAATCGCGCCCGCATGGCGGTGCAGCAAAACAACGACGATCTGGCACGCCAGGCATTGCAACGCAAGACTCAATACTCTCAAGCCGCAGCCGATCTGGAAGCTCAACTCAATCAGCAACGCGAGCACACAGCCCAATTGCGTGAGCGCCTGACGTCGCTGGAAGGCGAAGTGCAGAAGGCTTACACAAAGAAACAAGTGCTGATCGCTCGCGACAAGGCTGCGCAGGCGACCACACGTGCCAACGAGATCATGGCAAAGACAACGTCTTCCGGCGCTATGTCGGTCATCGAACGCATGGAACAGAAAGTCGTCGAGCGCGAAGCGAAAGCCGCTGCCCTGGCTGAACTGGGCAGTGACACGCTGGACAAGAAATTCAAAGATTTCGAAGGTCAAGTCGACATCGAAGCCGAACTCATGGCCCTCAAAGGGACCATGGGCGGTCCGAAACTGATCGTGGACAACAAAGTCAAAGAACCGGTTTCGGCGCAAAAAGATGAATCGTTGTCGGTGGAAGCCGAAGACGTCACCGAGCTGGACGAGTCTAAGTAACGACGCGCGTTTTGCACACCACATCTGGTGATCGCCCGTACCGGAGGTTTGCAGACTAAATGGCCGGCGAAGCCCTGAAGCAATTATTCAAAGCGTTGATGCACATCACGCTGTTGAAACGACTGGCGCTGTTCATGGTCTGCGTCGGCATCTATTCGACCATCGTCGCCTTTTTCGGCAGGCATCTACCTTATAACGATGCGCTTTTGCAAACCGACTCGGCACTGTTCGTCGGCGTGATTCTCAGCGTGCTGTTGGTGTTCAGGCTGAACAGCGCTTATGAAAGGTGGTGGGAAGCCAGCAACCTCTGGGGGCAACTGATTAACGAAATTCGCAACGCCTGCTGCAAGGTGGACAGAGTGCTTTTGCTCGAACTGCGCGAGCGCGAACGCTTTGCCGTACTGATGGTGGAATTCGCCTATTCACTGAAAGACCACTTGCGGCAGGTGACCGCCGAAAGCGGTGCACCATCGGCGGTGCGGGCTGCCGGTGGCGTGGTGCGCAAACCGATGGCTGTCGTGCATGATGTCTACGCGCAGCTGGGTCGCCAGCTGCAAGCCGGCAAGATCAGCGTCGAAATGGTCGAACTGATGGACACGCACATCAAAGCGCTCGCCGACATCCTCGGCTCCTGCGAGCGCATCAGCACTTCTCCAATTACCGCGGCCCACAAAAGTTTGCTGGCCCACATGCTCTTGATTTATGTGGCACTGTTACCCTGGTCGCTGGCGCCGGGGCTGGGTTTCTTCTCCGTGCCGGTGGTTGTGGTGGGCGTTTATCTGGTGATGGGCATGGAAGTGGTGGCAGCCGGCAACGAACATCCTTTTGGAACCGACGAGGAAGACATTCCTTTAGATAGGCTTTGCAAGACGGTTGAAACATCGGTCTTCGAATTGCTCGAGTTATCGCGACCGATTGAAGTTGTCATCTCACCCGACGATGTGGTGCAGTGGGTGGTGCCAGATGACCTGACGGACTGCCTGGCGATTCAGAAACACCATTTTGACGGTGGCGCGGACGACACGCACGGCGATCCGGGAGGAAACGGCGACGCTGCCGACACAGGCAAGGGTGCAGTCGCGTCGGTGTATGATGACCCGCTGGCTGATTTGAGATCCTGATTGAATTGCCCTGAACACTTTACGTCATCGGTTCCCCAACTATATAAAGAGATCACCATTGAGCCCCGCCAGCAACGCCGACCAGATCAGAAAGACGCTCTTCAAACTGGGCGAAACAAAAGACCCCGAGCAATTCAATCAAGCTGCGGAAGCGGCACTTATCATGCTGAAATCGCAAAGCGAGCCGATTCCGAAAGACTGCTGCTCCACCCTGCAGGCGGTACTGCGGCGGCTGGGGGAATTTAAGAACATTGAGCTGCTCGACAAGTACGGAACTCTCATATCGGCACAAGTCTATCCCCATATTCCGGATGCGGAGCTGCGCGCGGCGGTCAAGGTGTGCGTCGATAAAATGCGCGCACGGCGCGTCGAAGATCCGGTCGCCGTAGCCGGACTCTATGCTGGTCTTCTGAAAGAGGCTCTGGTACCAAAACCGGCAACCGCAGGCGCGTGTCTCAATTATTTCATTGCCCTGGCGGAGGAGTTCACCGATCGCGACGACACCGATGATGTCGATGTGATTTATCTAGCTGCCGTCGATATCTCGATGCGTTTAAACGGCAAAAACTGCACCGAGACCGCCGATTCGTACGAGTTTTTGGGACTATGCTACAGAAACCAGGGCTATTACGAAGACGCCTACACAGCCCTCCAACAAGCCAGAGGCATTCAGGAAGAATTGTTGAAATCGGACGCCGTCGATCCATCGTCTCATTACGACGTGCTGCTGACCATATGCGATGTCGCCCGCCAGGGCGGGTTTCCGGAGAAAACTCAAGACGTTTTTCAGTTGCTAAAAAAGCTCAGCGAGGAAAACAAGCTGCCATCTAAATTGCAGGCGCAGTTGCACGGCATGCTCGGGCGCCAGGCCCAGGAGGAAGGCGACGAGGCTGACGCCATCGAGTCTTTTAAGCGCGCCCTGGAAGCGCTGCGCGAGATGCCGGAAGACAAAGCCGCGCTCGAGCGTCAGCGCATCGCCATCTCGCTGGCGCGCGTCTACTCCAACTTGAACGAACCGGCGCTCGTCGAAAAGTACTATTCGGAAGCGCTGAGCGTCATGGATAAGATTGCTCGCCTGCATGCGGACGAAGTCTCTGACAACATGTATTACATTGCTTGTTTCTTCAGCGATCGCCATGACTACCGGCGCGCGGAAGAATTGCTCAAGCAGTCGCTGAAGCTGAAACGGCAGGCTGCCAAACACAGATATGTCGAACTGGAATTGATCGAACGCGAACTGGCCACCGTTCGCAAATTGGTCGAAGAAAATTCCAAGCGCGATGCGCGCAGCCTCGAACATCTGCTGGGCGAAATCGAAGGCATGGTCGGTCTGGAAGAGCTTAAGAAAGCTTTGCGCGAACATGGTGTCTATCTGGACTTTTTGCGACTGCGTAAGGAACGCGGTTTTGAGTCGGTGGAAAATCCGGTACTGCATGCGGTGTTCATGGGCAATCCCGGAACCGGCAAAACAACTGTCGCAAAGTTACTCGGCGAGGTTTACTACAAGCTGGGATTGCTATCCTCAGGGCATGTGCACACAGTCGTACGCGCCGATTTGATCGGAGCTCAATACGGCGCCGGAGAGAAGGGCGCGCGCCGCGCGCTGGATGCCGCCAGAGGCGGTGTGCTGTTCATAGATGAAGCCTACACGCTTTCTCGTCACTATCGCGAAGGCGATGTGGACGGACGAGACCCGGGGCAGGAAGTGATCGAAACACTGCTGCCCGTCATGTCCAACCCGGGCGCCGACATCGCCATCGTGGTGGCAGGGTATCCCACCGAGATGGAGGCTTTTCTCGGGTCCAATCCGGGCTTGCGTTCGCGTTTTAAATTGTTTTTCGACTTCCCAGACTACACACCTCCGGAGATGCTGGAGATTGCCGTCACCGCCGCCAAGCGACACGACCTCACCTTCTCCGACGAAGCGCGCGAACTGTTTCTTGAAGCGCTCGAAGATGTCTATCGCAAGCGTGACCGTACGTTCGGCAATGCCCGCCACGTCATGTCACTGATCGATGATTGTAAGCGCGCGATGGCGCTGCGCATCATGCGCTCTTCAAAGCTCAATCTTTTGACCAACGAACAGATCTCTGTGGTGTCCGCGGAGGACGTCCGCAAAGTGACCGGCATCAAACGCAAAGCCGGCCCTTACTGCGCCCCGCTCGACGAAAAGATGCTGGCGCAGAGCCTCGCCCAGCTGGATGCGCTGGTCGGTCTCGATAACTTGAAAGCCTTCGTGCGCGACACCGTAAAAGTGGTGCGCGTCTACCGCGAACTTGGCAAGGACGTGCTTTCGGCATTGAAGTTCAACCTGGTGTTCGCCGGCAATCCCGGCACGGGCAAGACGGTGGTGGCACGCATCATCAGCGACGTCTACAAGGCGCTCGGCATACTGGAGCGCGGACATCTGGTCGAAACAGATCGTTCCGGGCTGGTCGGCAAGTACATCGGCGATTCGGAAGCGCAAACCAAAGCCAAGATCGAAGAAGCGATGGGCGGCGTATTGTTTGTAGATGAAGCTTATGCGCTGATGGGCGAAGGCAACGACTTCGGTGCTCGCGTGATCGAAGTTTTGCTCAAGCAGATGGAAGACCAGCGCGGCAAGTTCTTCTGCATATTCGCGGGTTATCGCAAGGAAATGCAGCAGTTTATGGATGCCAATCCGGGGCTGCGTTCGCGCATCGACAAAGTGCTGGACTTCGAAGATTACACAACTGCGCAGCTGGAAGAGATAACCGTGGCTATGCTGAAAGCGCAGGACCTGTCTGTCGACGAAGAAGCCTGCAAGGCCCTGCGCCAAAAACTCGCCTCTATAAAAGACTCGAAGGGTTTCGCCAATGCTCGCTCATGCCGCAATCTGGTGGAGCGCATCGCACTCAGGCATTTCGCGTCTCTCGCCGATATACCAACCGACGAACGCACCGCGGCGGTGCTCACAACCGTCACAGCGCGTACCGTGGAAGAAACCGAACTGAGCGACCTGGCAGTCAAACGCCCGGTGGGCTTTTAGTAGTTTTAGTTCCGTCAGTTCGGCGACAACTCCGGCTCTGCATGCCCGGCGGCCAGGGCGTTGGCCACAAAAGTCCCGACCGCTGCCAGAAACAGCAGCAAGCCTATGAACGCGAAAGCGGCCGACATGCCACACCGGTAAGCCAGCAAACCCAAAATAAAAGGCGCCACAAATATCGAGCCGCCGGTGCTGATTGACATACGCGAAGCGGCGCGCGCCGACTGATTGGCGGCCACACCGATAGCGGCGCTGAAGCTGAGCGGATACATGTTGGCTTCGCCCAGTCCTAAGAGCAAGAGCCCTAATATGTGAATCGGCAGGCTGTGCGCCAGCCAGAAAATCACGAAGCCGACCGCTGCCAGAGTGGCGGCCGCCGGCAGCATGACGCGCATCGGGACGACGCGATTGAGGCGGCTGCCGATGATGCGCCCGAAAAACATGGTACCCAGGAAGGCACTAACAGTGGTGGCAGCATCAGCCTTGGTCAAGCCGGCCGCACGCTCCATAAATTCTGCAGTCCAGAAGATCATTGACCATTCCGCTGCCACACTGAACGCAATAACCACGAAATATGCCCAGTACGAGGCGGGCAGCTTGACCGGCGCCGGCGGCACCTGAATCGCCGATGTTTGCGGTGCCACGGTGCGCAGGTTGGTGAGCGCCAGGAGCGCAAACATGGCCACCGGAAAAATCATCGTATAGCGCCAGTTGTAGCCGGCATTGGCCACGGCTCCCACCACCACCGGCGAGAGCGCGCAAAACGTCGACGCGACAATATTGCATTCGTAGATGCCGACAGAGCGCTGGGCTCCAAAGCGATTGGACATGATGGCGGTCACAGTCTGCCCCATCAAGCTACCGGACGAACCAGTCAAAAGCGCACCAAATATGGTGACGAAAGCGGATTGCCCGACGACGATTAAGACCAGACCGGCGAGAATGCCCAGCGCACCGCCCCAGAGCGTGGCGGGCGTGCCGAATCGGCGCATCAGCTTGTCGCCGGATGTCCCCATCAAAAGACTGCCCAGCGCAAAGGCGCTGAAATGCAGTCCGGCGACACGCAGGTCCAGGTTCAATTCGCCGCGCAAAAACGGCATGATTGGTCCCAGTGACGTCATGACGAAACAGCAGTATCCGACCAGCAGATACCCGAGCCATGTCAGTCTGTCGCGGATGAACAAAGTTGCGGGGTCCTCCGGAGCGACCCCACAACTTTAGCATCATATGCGCCCGCGGCGCCTGACTACCTCAGGATGTTGCGCGATTTAGTGATGTTTGTAATAGCCTTTGCCGCGGCGGTGGTTGCGGTTCCAGCGGGTGTCGGCGTCGCTTATCTGGCGCGTGATGGCGTTCTGCAGGCGATCGAGTTTCGCTTCCAACGCACCGCGCTCCTTGGGCGACAGTTTGCCGCCGCTGCGGCGATACTGCGCTTCTATAGCGGTGATTTCATTCATACGCGATTGCAGTTGCTGCGCCTCCGATTTGGTCAGTCTGCCGCTGGCGACGCCTGCATTAATCTGATTTTGCAGCTGCACCTGGGTGCCATTGATGCCGTCGCCGCCCCAAATCCAGCGGGCTTCGGCGGGAAGGCTGGTGGCAGCAAGCGCGATCAAAGCGAGAGAGGCCAAAAGAGTAGTACGTTTCATGACGGCTCCTTGTCTTCATTTGCCGGAAATCTGTCTGTCCGTGAATTCAGGGTTGTCTTCACGTTCGTAAATGATGACGTGCAAAAGTTGATGAGGGGTCCCGTTTAAAACGATCATTTTATATTGAGGAACAACGTTTCATCTATCCAACAATTTTGCCGCCTCCGGCGGGCGCCACTATATGTGGTGCCGGTTCTCAGTCAGCTGATGATGCGGCAGTTTCCCGCCGGCGCCCGATCGGTCTCTTTGGCACTGCTATTTGATTTCAGCCTGCAGTCAGCATGCTAAACTCTGTGTCAAGAGGGCAGGCAGACGCATGACCACTAACGAGCCGAAAAGCGACGCGCCAGTGCGCATCCCCGCCAATCCAGGCGAGGGTCTGGAGGCACGCATCGTCATCGAGGCGGATGATGGCAAGAGATCGACCGAGTTATTCAATATGGTCGAAGCCGTCGAAGCCATTTTGCGCAGTTACGGTCACCGGGTTGAACTCGGAGAGTTTCATCTCAAACACGAAGAGAGCGGCTTCCTGATCACGCCCGCAATTGTTTCGATCGCCGACCTGGATGACGGACGATTCAGCACCACGACCACGATTCAGGTCAACCACCCGGACCTGTTTCCTGACGGCATTTTCGAGTATCAGCATTTCACGGGCGGCACCATCAGCGAAGCCCTGATCGGTGGCATCAATCAGTGGTATCAAACGGATTTCGAACCGCTGCTAGAGATCCAGCGGGCCACTCCCAAGACCTGCACCACCTGGGAGATGGACATCAAGGACGAAAAGACCCATGCATCCAGGACGAGACGGGCAATTTTCGGTCCTTTGATCTGGTATCGCGCCGTCAAACCCGAACAGGAAGAACCTGAGGAAAGCGGGCACACTGTTTGTCCGTGTTGCATGTTCACCAATTCAATCGAGCAATTCCAAGAACTGGTAAAGAGCCAGTCGATTTGCTGTGTGCGCTTATTCGTCTTGCGCGACGAAGACGGATCTATCGAAGCCGACTGCCGCGTCAACGGCGAAGACTATGCGCTCGGCGCGCAGGCATTGACCGAATATGCCGGTTCCTGGCGAAATCAGGGTTTCGAATTTCGCAAGCAGTATGTTATTTTGCACAATCTGGAATCGCCCAAGAAGACGCGACGATTGTGGCGCAAGAAGTAAATAGTGTTTCTTATTTGCTGAAACGTTCGGTGATTGCGTAGCGCGATGCCATCGTATCGAACAGCTGGCGGAACCGACCTTCGATAATCGCCTGGCGGCATTCGCGCGTGCGCTCGTGCAGGAAGTGAATGTTGTGAATAGACAGGAGCGTCGATGCCGTCATTTCTTTGACGCGTGTTAGATGGCGTATGTACGCGCGCGTGTGGTGCGCGCAGGTGTAGCAGGCGCAACCCGGATCGAGCGGTTTCCAGTCGTCTTCAAACTTGGCGCTCTTGAGGGCGATGCGACCTTCGCTGGTGAAGGCCGCACCGTGGCGCGCCAGTCGCGTCGGCAAGACGCAATCGAACATATCAATGCCGCACCGCACAGCATACGCAATATCCCAGGGCGTGCCGACGCCCATCAGATAACGCGGCTTGCTCTGCGGCAGAAGCGGGGTGGTAAACAGGACAATCTGCTCAATCAAGGCCCGTTCTTCCCCGACGGCTACGCCGCCGATGGCGTAACCGGGCAAATCGTGTTGAGTCACCGCCTGCACAGATTCGGTGCGCAGGTCTTCATAGGTGCTGCCCTGCACTATGCCGAACAGCGCCTGGTCGTGCTTGCGCTGATGTGCCTGCACGCACTTCTCCAACCACTGGTGCGTGCGCACCATGGCCGCTTTGGCTTCCTCGTAGGTGCAAGGATTATGTACGCATTCGTCGAATGCCATGATGATGTCGGGACCGAGCGCATTCTGAATTTCCATGGACTTTTCAGGTCCGATGAAGTGCTCGTCGCCGGTGGCATGGTCTTTGAAAGTGACACCATCGTCGGTGATGCGCCGCAGGTCTTGCAAGCTGAAAACCTGAAAGCCGCCGCTGTCGGTGAGAATCGGTTTCAGCCAATCGCTCCAGTGATGGAGCCCGCCCGCCCTTTCGATCAGCCGATGCCCCGGACGCAGATACAAATGATAGGAATTGGCAAGCACAATCTGCGTGCCGGTGGCTTCCACCTGTTCCCAAGTGAGAGCTTTGATGGTCGACTGAGTGCCGACCGGCATGAACACAGGCGTCTCGATGACGCCGTGCGGCGTATGCAGCTTGCCCGCCCGCGCGCCCGACCACGGGCAGACCGCTAACAGCTCGAATTGAAATTCCGTCATGATGTCCATTTTAATCCGGCTAAAACGACTCGTCACTCAAGTGCTCGACAAAAAGCGGTGCGGCATATGTAGAATCGGTGGTTGTGACGACGCCTCCGAAAAACCCATCCGCCCCGATCTCCCTAGCCGCCGCACGCGACACGCTGCGTCGGTCGCCGGCTATTGGTGTACTGATCGTCATGGGTATGATCGCCTACATTTTTTCGTCCGTGGTGGGCAGCAGTGTTTTTGCCACCGCCTCGCTCGACCTGTCTCTGTCGCCCGAGGCGATACTTGAAAAGGCCAAAGAAAAAATTCAGCGCTGGGGCGACTTCCATCCCGGCATGATGTCATCGGTCTCTTTTGATGGAGACAACGACGGCAAAATTTTTCTAGAGAGAAACTACGGGCAGCAAGAAGCCAACAAACTGATGTCGCAGCTGCCAATCTGGTACTGGTATTGCCGCTTCGTCAAGGAAGGCGATCCGGAGCCGGTGGTACTCGCCAGCAGGCGGAAGTGGTGGCACGCGACTTTATCGTCAAGGAAGCGGGTATCGCGCTGGATGACGAGCGCTTGCTGCAAACGAATGACACCAAGCAACTGCATCGCACCGACCACTCATTTGGATGGGACCTCAACGGCATCGAATACAAAGGCGCGCACGACCGCCTGCAAGTTGTGGTGAGCGGCAACAAAGTTACGCAGTTCTACCACTACCTGCAGACACCCGAGAGTTGGCAGCGCAGCTATAACGAGATGCGCAGCTACAACAACATGTTCGGGACGGTGGCATATTTCTTCATGGGCGGGCTGTCGATCGCCACGCTGGCGGTGTTCATTCGCGCCGCCGCCAAACGCACTTTCACATACAAGACGGCGGCCATATTCGGCGCCTTCTACGGAATGGCGATGATCATTCCGGCGATCAACTCCATGCCTTCCTGGGTGTCGAGCTATAAGTGGAACGAACCGTATTCCTCTTTTCTGCTCAGCAAATGGTTCGGCAGTATCTTGCTCGGTGTGCTCTACGCTATTTTGATGGCAATACTGTTCGCTGCGGCTCAACCTTTGTATCGCGAACTGTGCCCGCAGCGCATGTCGATGAAACGCTGGTTTTCGCCGGAAGCGCTGCGCCGCCCCGAGTTAATCGAGGCGATTGTGGTGGGGCTGGCGGTCTGCGGTTTGTCGAAGGGCTACCAGATTGCCTATTACTTCTGCGGCGAAAAACTCGGTTACTGGTGCCCGCTCAGCGGCGCAGGACCGGCCACTCTCGGCACCTTGGTCCCGATTCTGGACGGGCTGAGTATTGGTGTGCAGGCGGCACTGATGGAAGAGGGGCTGTACCGTATTGTCGGATTGCGGCTTTTCGAGCGGCTGTTCCGCGGTAACTTCTGGGCAGCAAACTTTTTGCAGGCGGTGCTCTGGGGCTTCGCACACAGCTACTACCCACAACAACCGGCATACGCGCGCGGCATCGAACTGACCATCGAAGGCCTGTTCAACGGCTGGCTCTTGAAACGATTTGGTCTGTTGCCCTGCCTCCTGTCGCACTTCCTCTTTGATGCTTTGTGCACAAGCGAGGTCTTGAAGGCGGCACCACTTTCGGTGGCATGGACGGGACTGGTGCCGGTATTGATACCACTTGTCGTGCTGGCGGCGGCTCTGGTGGTTTCTTCTCGAAAAGGCTTTGTGCAGGAGCCGGCATCGCGCGCCGACACGCAGGAATTTTTACTGCCTGACCTGAAACAAAAGACCACCATGGGGCGTCCGACCGCATTTCTTTATGCCAAGCCGCTGTCGCTGCGGGTGCGCGCGGCTCTGGCAGTGGCGGCGGCCGGGTGTATTGCGGTGACGCAATTTTTGAGCTGGGAGCCGATCGAGGGCGGCTGCAAGCCGCTGGCGTTGTCGCGCAAGCAAGCCGTCGCCAAAGGACGAGAGTACTTCCGCGGACTGGGGATTGATCTGGATAAGAAATATCTGGTCAGCACCCAGTTGTTCTGCGCGCACGAATCGGGAGACACGCTCGCTTACCTGCAAGAGCAACTGGGTTATGCGCGCACCAAGCAGCTGGTTGAGAAGCTACGCAATTTTATGTTCTGGCGAGTCAAGTTCTGCAAGCCCGGTGAGCCGCGTAGTTACGAGGCATACTTCGTGCAAAATGGCGATTTGCTGTCGCCCGACATCGAATTGGAAGAAAACGATCCGCTGCCTTCGCTGACTGAGGCTCAGGCGCGCGAGCTGGTGGAAAAATATTTCAAGGGACGCCCGAAGATGGCGCCCTGGAACTTCTCCGATGCGGCGCAGCAAAAGCGGACGCGCACCGATTACTCGCTCACGTACGAAATTCCGGAAGGGAAGGTGGGTGATGCCAAGCTCGAGATAACCTGCGAGGTGAAGGGCAATCTGCTCACGGACGTCAGCACTCAGTGGGAGCTGCCCGATTCGTGGACCCAATTGCGCGAGAAAAAATTGCCGTACGAAAGCATCTTGGGGTTGGTGCGCGCGGCGGTGGCGTTGTTTGGCGCCGGGCTGGTTCTGTGGTTTTTGATTGGGCTGTTCCGCGAAGGGCATGTGCGCTGGAAGGTGCCGATTCTGGTGGGGTTGGTGCTGATTGTGTTGCAAGTGCTGGCAACCTTGAACGACTTGCCTGAGTTTTTCATGAGCTATTCAACTGAGACGCCGATGGCGAATTTCCTTATGCAAAGTTGTATCGACTTGCTGTGGAGTTTCATCACCGGCGCCGCGGCGAATGCCGCTGCGGTGCTTATAACTCTGGCGGTGATCAACAAATACTTCAAAAAATCGTATCTCGAGTCCGCGTTCAAGCTGGCTTTCTATGTATGTCCGCGGGATTTGCGCGTGGCACAGCGGCAGATGTGGTTCGACGCGATGCTTACCGCGCTGGCGCTGACGGCTATGTTCAGCGCGTTGGCGTGCCTGTCGGTGGATGGACAGATATTGTTCGGGCATGCCCCGCCGTGCACCGCGCTTGGATCGACGCTGGCGGACGCCAACACCTACTTCATGACCTATAGCGTGATCGGGGACGCGATAACCGGCATAATTACGCGCTTGTGTTTTGTGGCTTTGCTGCCGGCGCTGGCGCACAAATACCTGAAGGGGAACTGGTGGCTGTCGGGGCTTGTGATTGTGGCGGCGGTGGCGCTATTTGACTCGGATACGCGCTACGTGTCGGACTACGTGCTCAGCCTGGTCGAGTCGCTGGCCGGTGTGATGGCGATGACTTGCATTTTCGTAGCGGGGCGGCGCAATATTTTGACGGCGATGCTCACTTTGTTGTGGACGGCGTTTGTGTCGAGCATCGCGTTCATCTACCAATTCGGGTTGCCTTTGCTGGCTTGCCACTTTTGCCTGCTGATTGCGATCTGCCTGGCGCCGGTGGCTTACTTCTTCTATTTGCAAAATGCCGCCGACCCGCCTACTGCCGCCACGTAACCGCAGTAGATGCGTAGTCCAAATTCGGCTTTCGCAGGTATACGGCATGCAACAAGCAAGCTCCGGCAATATACCGTATTGGTATCCCAAATTCGATTTGGCATACGTATATGGTATGCAACAAGCAAGCCCCGGCAATATACCGTATTGGTATCCCAATCCCGATTTGGCATACGTATATGGTATGCAACAAGCAAGCCCCGGCAATATACCGTATTGGTATCCCAATCCCGATTTGGCATACGTATATGGTATTCCCAAAATCGTCAGCTGTCCGGCCGCGCAATTGAGCACACCCCACCTCACATCAAACTGATTTCTTGCGATAGACCCGAGTCGGCGCAGTGAATGGGATGAGCGTTTTCTTCCAGGAAAGAAAAGCATCAGTAGCCGGCAATGCGAACCACGGTACAGGGCGAATGCCGAGTCCCAACGCGACACACACCGACACCAGAGTCTCGACTGAAGGTATCCCTTTCCCCGTCTCCAGCATCGATATATCCGCTTGTCGCACACCGAGAAGAGACGCAAGGTCTGTCTGCCTAAGTCCCAGTCTCTTTCTACTTTCGGCGATGGATTTACCAAGTCCTTTGAGCAGAGCGATTTTGGCCGCCTCCCGATCCTTTCTGCAAAAGCCAGCCACTTGCTTACAGCCTTCGCAATCATCGAGGGAGTGCGACGCTACAATTTCCAGCAATTTGTCATGGTCCCTCCACCGAGTCAGACGCTCGCTCGTCTCTAAGTGGCTCAAGTAGTTGAGACTGGCGTCCCAGGCGAACCGGTTATCGAAAATTGCGAGCTTCTCGTGGCAGTTCGGACGCAGATTGATATGGACACCAATCTTCCTGAGCCATTGCCTGAGGCGTTCGATCTTCGCAATTTGCTTTTCAGTCATCGCCCTGGTGGGCAGCTCCAGAAAAACGCAGACCCGGACACCTCGTTGGCGCGCGCGTGCCAGAGCAGGAGCCACCAACTCAATCTGCTGGTCCCCAAGAAAGGGGGCGTGAATGACAATCAGGAATTGAGCCTCGTCAATATCCTGGATAAACCGGTCCAAGTAGTTGTGGTGGAAGTACACATCATGTTCGCCGCTCACCATATTCGATACCCCCTTTTCGATATCGCAGTACCTATATATAGGAATACGTTCGACAGGCAGAAAAAGTTCAATCAGTTGCCAACAGCCAGTACAAACAGAAGCCAGTCCTGCAGCGCGTTTCGCGCGCGATCGCCGCAAGTTTCTTGCAAAATTCGAATTGAACTTTTTTGGAAGGTGGAGCGTCTATATGATCACCTCTCCAAGAATTTCGCGCTCGAAGACAGCAGCTTCGGGCACGTCCAAACTCACCTCCTACAGGGCAAAGCGAGACTTTTGGATGCGGTGTGAGTGGTAAACCTCGATACCGCTCCTGGTATCGGTTTGCCGGTTGCATTGCTCCCGCACCCGGCTGGACCGACCAGCAAAAAATCACCGAAAAGGATCGCCCACGCCGGAAAAATGGCTTCGGCAGCCGCCAGAAAGACCCTATACGCAGCCGTTAGCTCAGCGAGGCAATACCAACCGTATATATACAAAGTACACGATCGGCATCGCCTGTGGTAGCAAAATTGGTGGCATTAATGTTAGACTCACAACTCTTGACAGCGCGCTTGGCGCGGCAACCCTGGCGGGTTTAGGCATGCCACCACGGCGCTGGTATTATCGGTAGCACCATATTGACACCATCTGTTAGGATGTAGTCTAATCTGGCTGTGGGTGCGGGTTGAGGGATTTTGGATTTGGCAAACCCGATGTTCAATAGGTAGCAGGCACATACCTGTTGGGCGCACGTTGGTGTGCGCGTGAGGGATCGAAGGAATCTCGATGCGGATCAAAGAAATAGAGTTAGACAACTTCAAAAGCTTCGGTAAGCAGACCACCGTACCCATCTTGAATGGGTTCACGACCATCTCCGGTCCCAACGGCTCAGGCAAATCAAACATCGTCGACAGCCTGCTCTTCGCCCTCGGCTTGTCCAGCACACGGACCATGCGCGCCGAGCGCCTGCCCGACCTGCTCAACAACTTGAGCGGGCGCAATGAGGCGAAAGTCACCGTTCGCTTCACCAACGACGCCGGCACCGAAATCGAAGTCAGCCGCAGACTGCGCGTCAAAGACAACGGCTATACCAGCACCTATAACCTCAACGGTAAGGTCACCACTCTCAGCGAAATCCATGATGAGCTGATGAGATATAACGTCAGCCCGACCGGTTTCAACGTCATCATGCAGGGCGACGTGACCAATATCGTCACCATGAGCCCGACTGAGCGCCGCCGTATTATTGATGAGTTGGCGGGCGTTGCCGAGTTCGATCGCCGCATCGACCAGGCGCAAAAAGAGCTGATTACCGTCGCCGAAAAAATCGATCACCAGCGCATCGTCCTGGCTGAAATCGGCACGCGCCTCGAGGTGCTGCAATCCGACCGCGACGTCGCCCTCAAGTATCTCGACCTCAAAACTCAGAAAGAGCGCATCGAACGCGACCTGGTGTTCATTCGCGTCAAAGAGCTGGAAACCAAAGTCGAAGGCGAACGCAATGAAATCGTCAAGCTCGACAAGAGGGAAGAAGAGCTTTGCGAAAAGCGCGAGGAGTCGGAGCTTGAGACACTCAAGTTGCGTTCCGAAATCGGTCGCATAGAAGAGGATATACGCGAGAAGGGCGGCAACGAACAGCTGCTCATCCGCCAGGAGCTGGAGAACCAGCGCGGGGAACTCACCCGTGAAGAGAACAAGCTCTCCAACCTGTCCGGCGTCATCGGCGAAAAGGGCAAGCTGCAGAAGCAGGTCGTCGATCAGATTAAGACCATCGACAAGCACCTCAACTCACTTGGCAAGGAAAAGAAACAGCATCAGGCTGACCTGGAAGCCGTGCAACAGATTCTCGCCGAGAAACAGGGCTCGTTCAGCGCCGTCAACGCCGAGCTGGAAGTCGTGCGCCAGGCTAAGGACACCGCCACCAGCAAGGTCATGTCACTCCACGAAAAGCTGGAGATGCTGCGCGATCAGAAAAACCGGTTCGATGTGCGCCGCGCCGAGCTGATCGCCCGCAAAGAATCGCTCGAAAAAGAAATCGAAGCGATTCGCACCAATACAACTAATTCCATCGGTAAGACCGCGTCCTTGAAGAGCCTGATCGGCACCATGGAACGCAAGTGCGAAGACCAGCAAGCTCAGGGCTTGGGTCTGGCAAGAAACGTTCGCCAGATGGAAAGCGAAATCGAATCGACGCAGGAAGAAATCGAAGCCAAGCGCGCCGAACTTGAGCAAGTCAACCGCAAGCTCATCGAGATGGAAACGCACCGCGAAGTCGCCGGCGAAAGCGGCTACGGCAAGGCGGTGGAAGCGATCCTGGGAGCCAACATCAAAGGCGTTTACGGCACCATCGGTCAACTCGGTCAGGTCGACGAGCGCTACACGACAGCCCTGGAAATGGCCATTGGACCGCGCCTCAGCCACCTGGTCGTGGAAGATGATGAAGTTGCCGCCCGCTGTATCGAACTGCTCAAACAAACCAAAGCGGGTCGCGCCACGTTCGTTCCTCTTAATAAGATTCAGACGCAACCGCCGGGCTTGCTCCCGAGCCGCCCGGGCGTCATTGACTTTGCCTATAACCTGATCGATTTCGAGCCGCGTTTCGTCAAAGCCATCCAGTACGCCTGCGGTCAGACCGTGGTCATGGACTCACTGGAGAACGCCCGCAAATTGATGGGCACCGGACGCCTGGTAACTCTCGAAGGCGAACTGCTCGAGAAGTACGGCACCATTTCCGGTGGCATGGACAACAAAAACAAGTTGCACTTCTCGGCGAAAGGCGAAACCGACCTCAACAGCCTGCGCATGAAGGCGAAAAACCTCGCCGACGACATCAAGTGGTTGCAAGACAGCCTCAAAGAACTGAACGCGTCGATCGCCGGCGACCGCGACAAGCTCAACGACTTCAAAGGCGTGCAAGCTCAGGCGCAAACCGAACTGGACGCCAAAAAAGCCGAACTGATTGCGGTCGAGAAAGAAGTCGAAGACCTCAAACCGCGGCTGCGCGCCAGCGGCGATGAAATCGAAGCCGTCGACACTGAAGTTGCATCTATTGATACCAACTTGAAGCAAGTCAACAAGGAGCTGTCGAAGTTCCAGGATGACATGGCTGAAGTGACGGGCGGTGCCGCCAAGTCGCCGGTCGACAAACTGATCGCCGAAGCCGAAGAGCTGAAGGCCGACCTGGATGCCACCGAAAAGAGCGCCAAGGAAATCGAGCGCCACATCGACCGCATCGTCACCGAAGAACGCGTCGAGCAAGCCAATCGCCAGACGTTGCAAGAACAACTCGACACGATTACCAAAGAACTCGATGAGCTCAACGCTCAAAAGCCGGAGTTCGAAGCCAAGATCAACGAGCTCAAAAAACTGATCCAAGATTTGGAGAAGAAGAGCACCGACATCTCCGACGAGCTGAAAGCTCTCAACGACGAGAAGGCTGCCGTTCAGGAAAAAATCCACGCCATCGAGCTGGAGAAGACCAAGCTGGAGAGCCAGCTCGAACACCTGGCAGAAGAGCGCAACAAACGCCGCCAGCTGATGTACGAACTCAGCGAAGAGCTGATTCTGAAGCGGCAAGAACTGGACGAACTGCTCGCCGAGCAGCCTGACTACAAGCCGCCGTCGCAGGGCACCGTCGACCAGCTGCTGCATCAAATCGAGCGCCTGGAGAAGCGGATGCGCGCCATGGAACCGGTCAACATGAAGGCTCTGGAAGAGTACAACGAGACGAAACAGCGCCAGGAAGAGCTGGAGGAATATCTCACCGTCTTGAACACCGAGAAGGACGAGATCAATCAGCGTATCGCCGGCTACGACGAGCTGAAGAAGAACACGTTCATGGAGGCGTTCAACGCCATCAACGAAAACTTCAAAGAGATCTTTGCCGAGCTGTCTCATGGTTCCGGCAAGCTCGAACTTGAAGACCCGGAACATCCTTTTAATGGCGGTTTGATTATCCGCGCGCAGCCACGCGAGAAGAAGATGCAACGCATCGAAGCGCTCTCCGGAGGCGAGAAATCGCTGACGGCGCTGTCGTTTGTGTTTGCCTTCCAGCGCTATGCGCCCGCGCCGTTCTACGCTTTCGACGAAGTCGACATGATGCTTGACGGTGCCAACGCCGAACGCCTGGCTCGTATGGTGGCACGGCAGTCGAATGAAGCCCAGTTTGTGGTGGTCAGCCTGCGTCGTCCGATGATCGAAAACGCGGACCACGCAATTGGTGTCTCGCTGCGTTCCGATGGCTATTCCAAGGTGGTCGGTATCACGGAAGTGAAACTACCGGAGGAAGAAGCAGTTGGAGCATGAGGAACACGCAGTAAATCCGGCACCGGTGCCGGCACTTTCGGACCAGCCCTCCGGCACCATACCCGGTGACACGCTGATCAGCGTCGAGCGCTCCGGCGGTATCGAAATTCTCGTGTCGATGGCGTCGAAAGGCGAAATAGATCCGAAAAACATCGACATCATCGATATATGCGATCGATTCCTCAAGGCGATCGCCGCCGCCCCTAAAGAAAACCTGCGCCAATCAGGCAAGATCATCTTCCACGCATCTGTTTTGCTGCGCATGAAAGCCGAACAGCTGCTGATCGACAAAATCGAAGATCTCGATTTCGGCGGCGATGACTTCTTAGATTTCGAGGATGATTCAGGAATAATCTACGACGGCAACAATCAAGCCGTCGCGCGGCAGATTACGCTTGCCGACCTGGAACGCGCACTGACGCGCCGCACAAAAAACACGCAAGTGCGCCGCCGCCGCGTCACCCTCGAACAACTGATCGAAGCCCTGCGCGACGCGGAAAAACACGAAAAAGAAAAGTCGCAGCGCAAGCCGAAAGCCGTCATCGATATGGACGGTTATGCCGATATGAAAGGCATGGAAGACATTCTCGAACTGGCGCACGACGAAGACATCGAAGACGTGATTGCGCGTATCGAACAAATACTGATCGCATATTTCGAAGCCGGGGACATACTGTCTCTGGTGGCACTGATCGAAAAGCTGGGCGGGCGCGGCGACTGGGTGGATGCGTTCCTCGCCGTGCTGTTTCTCTCCAATGCTGGTAAAGTACAACTACAGCAAGAGAAATTTTACGGTGAGCTTTTCATCGCTAGATCAATTTTGGAGGCAACCGCGTGAGCCTAAAAGCGAAAGTTGAAGCAGTGCTCTTCATGACCGACAAGCCGATTCAGGCTGCGGCCATAGCACGCATCATTAACGCTGATGTTCAGCAAGTGCGGCAGACGATGCTGGAACTGATTCGTGAATACGAGGAGCGCCCGGGTGGATTGCAGATCACCGACGAGGGCGGATATGCGTTCCAGGTCAAAGATGAGTATTCATCTTTGATGAACGAGTTTGCACCGGTCGAGATGTCCGCGGCATTGCTGCGCACGTTATCAGCAATATGCATCAAGCAGCCGGTCATGCAGTCGGAGATTATCCGCGTGCGTGGTGCCGGCGCCTACGAACATATTAAAGAACTCGTCAATCGTGAGTTGATCGCGAAAAAAGATGACGGACGCTCGCCGATTTTGACGACTACCAAGAAGTTTCAAGACTACTTCCGACTGACTAAAGACGGCGGTGAGTTGCGCTCCTACTTGAAGAAACAAGTGAAGAAAGCGGAAGCAGCTGCCGCCGCAGCCGCTACCCCCACTACTGAAAGCCCGACCGCCGACAAGCAGTTGGAGTTGCCGGTGGTCGGGGGCGATTCCGGTTCCGACAAGCAATTGAACGAGCGCATCTACTTAGAGCTGTCACCGGAAAACGAAGAACCAGCAGCGGCAGGCAGCGCCGGGGAAGAAACAGCCACAGCGGACCAGACGATGGAAGAAACAGCGGCGGCAGGCACAGCTGAAGAAACAGTCGATGTCGGCGAAGAACCGGATGCGCCGGCTGTCTTCGAAATGGAAGCAATTCCGCAAGTCAGCGAAGTGTTCGATGCAACGCCGCCGATGCCCGTGGTTACAGACCTGGGCTAGTAAATCATGCACGTTGCAGCAGTAATTGTGGCTGCAGGCAGCGGCACCCGCTTTGGCGGCGATGGTCCGAAGCAGTTCATCGAACTTGGCGGCAAACCGGTTTTCTTATGGTCGGTTGACGTCTTCAGGCATCATCCGCATATCGAGCAGGTGGTTGTTTCGGCGCCACCAGATATGGTGCAGGAATTGCAGGCGTCGCTGGCAGTTGCACATTGCGAAGCTGGCGCAACCTGCCTGGTGGTAGGCGGCGGTACCACACGCCAGGAGTCGGTGTTTAACGGCTTGAGCGCGCTGGCACAGAGCAATCCGCCCCCGACCCACGTGATGGTGCACGATGCGGCCCGCCCGTTTGTTACCCGAGAGATATTGGATCGGGTACTGGAACAGCTAGAGAAGACCGACGCATGTACGGTAGCTATCCCGGCATCAGATACGGTGAAACGTGTTGTCGACGGTAGCATTGTCGAAACGCTGAAGCGCGAGGAGTTGCACTTGATGCAAACGCCTCAGGCCGCCAGATTCGAATTACTTTATCGGGCGCACCAGGACGCGCGCGCCAAACAGGTTAATACCACGGACGATGCCGCCATTCTGGAAGCCGCGGGCATCCCTGTGCCGGTAGTCCTGGGTTCAAGATTTAATATCAAGATCACCGAAAAGGAAGATCTGCTGCTGAGCCAGGCGATCGCCACCATCATAGGCGGGAGCCATTTGTGATACCATACACGACACCAGATCGCGGACTCGTTGGTTAGACAAAGGCTACTTGCCAATTGATCTGAATCAATTAGAATGAGGTCATGTAAAAGACACGTGTCGGAGAGCGGGTAACTATGTCGCAAGAGTCGAAAGATCCTCCTAATGAGGATCGGGCACCATCCGCGGGGCGCAACGCGAAAGTCGGCGTTGATATTTATCCTGCACTGGTAGATCGGAAGTTCGCACCTATATCCACTCGGACGGAAAATCGTCTGGGCACACAGATTTCTATATTCGAACCGGCCTCGTTCGATGAAGCTGTGGATATCGTTGAGTGTCTGCGCACGCGCGCTGCCACCACTATCTGTCTCGATAAAATGCGCAAGATGGATGCGATTCGCCTGGTCGACTTCGTATCTGGTGCCGCCGCCGCCATCGACGGTGACTTCCACAAACTCACAGAACAGGTTTTCGTGTTCTGCCCGAGCAACATCAAAATCGTCGCTACCGAAAAACCGACCGAGATGCGTTCAACCCCTGTCACACAAACGACTGGACCGAATCCGCTTGACTATCTGTTCGCCAACTTGAGTACGACTACCGCAACCACCCAGACTCCCTGGACCAAGCAGTAGTTTCTCGTCGGCAGAAGTTTAGTAGCTCTCAGACCGAGCGGCAGTTGTTATGCACAGACGATCGTCTGAAATATCGCACTAGTCAAGCGCACTGCTGAGACGTCAGGCGCAGAAAAAGAGTTAAAGCAATCGGCGCTGCCAGCCCCAATGGGGTCGTGCGCAGGCACCTTCACGGTTTTTTACACGACCTCAAAATCTGCGCTGCTATTATTAGGTCCACGAAGCACACAGCCGTTTTTTCAGACTGGGTGCTGTGTTTCCTCCTTACCTAATCCACCACAACTAGTACTTCGCCTTCATTTCGGTGGGGGCGAAGTTCTATTTTTGGGGTAGGAAGACCCCGATATTTGGGGCAATCAGGCGTGTATTCAATCAATATCACTGGATATCCCGAGTCGCATTCGAGCAGCATCCGATGCATATCACCATCCTCGACCTGAAACCAGCCGGCGCCAAAACGCACGAAGAAGTCGCTCAACTCGTGTTGAACGGAATGTCCGCCGGCGCACCAACTGCGTGGCCGACGATCGAGGATGCGCGGGAAGAAGTCGCGGAGTCGTTCGAAGAAGATCGAATCAGCCTGGTGGCAATTGCTGACAACGGGCGCGTTGTCGGTTGGATCGGTGGCATCTCGTGTTATGACGGCAACGTCTTCGAGTTGCATCCCCTGGTAGTCAAGGAAGATCACCGCAATAAGGGCATTGGAAAGAAACTGGTAGCGGCACTCGAGGAACGCGCGCGAGAAGCCGGCGCCTGCACGATGTTTTTGGGAACCGATGACGAAGTCGATCGCACCAGCCTTTTCGGACACGATTTGTATCCGGATCCGCTCGTCCACCTAAGCGCTTTGCAAAATCTGCGCGGGCACCCCCTCGGCTTTTACCAGAAGTGCGGTTACTCAGTGATCGGCGTTTTGCCGGATGCCAACGGACCCGGCAAGCCAGATATCTTCATGGCGAAGCGCCTGGCAACTACTTCCGTTTCTTAGCAGCTGGTTTCTTAGCGGCTGGTTTTTTCGCAACCGGTTTCTTCGCGGCGGCTTTCTTCGCAACCGGTTTCTTCGCGGCGGCTTTCTTCGCAACCGGTTTCTTCGCGCCGGCTTTCTTAGCAGCTGGTTTCTTCGCGCCGGCTTTCTTAGCAGCTGGTTTCTTCGCGCCGGCTTTCTTAGCAACTGGTTTCTTCGCGCCGGCTTTCTTAGCAACTGGTTTCTTCGCAGCAGCTTTCTTAGCAACTGGTTTCTTCGCAGCAGCTTTCTTAGCAACTGGTTTCTTCGCAGCAGCTTTCTTAGCAACTGGTTTCTTCGCAGCAGCTTTCTTCGCAACTGGTTTCTTTGCAGCAGCTTTCTTCGCAACTGGTTTCTTTGCGGCTGTTTTCTTAGCAGCTGGTTTCTTCGCGGCCGGTTTCTTCGCGGCCGGTTTCTTCGCAGCAGCTTTCTTCGCGGCTTTGCTCTTGGAAGCCTTGGCAGCAGCTTTCTTTGGAGCCGCCTTCTTCGCTGACGCCTTCTTCGCGCTCGCGGATTTCTTGGCTCCAGCTTTCTTGGCTTTGTGCTTGCCGGAACCGGAGGCCGGCTTCTTCGCGGCTCCAGTTTCCTTGCGGGCCGTTGCTTTGCGTCCGGTGCCGGCACGTTTGGTTGGTGTTTTGCGCGTGCGCTTCGGCTTCCCGGCTTCGCTCTCAGAGACTTCTGCGCTCTCGGTCGCGCTGATGATGATGGTTTCCGCCTCTTCATCATCTTCGGTAGCCGGCACCGCTATGGCATCAACCACTTCTTCGATGATGATGATTTCTTCGTCGTCATCGTCGTCGTGCTCGATCTCGCTGGCTACTTCCTGGTGAACCGGAGCGGGCGGCGGTGGCGTTTCTTCTTCGGGCGTGACGTATTCCGGAATCACCTCTTCCGGAACCACTGCATCCGGAACCACTTCTTCTGCGGTCACCTGCTGGCGATCAGCATATTGGTCTTCGCGCTCCTGGTCTTGGCGTTCTTCATCTTCTCGCTCTTCGTCATCATCTTGTTCGTCCTGATCTTCATCGTCATAAGAAGATGTGCGAGTGGACGTATTCGAAGTGTCATCGTCTTCTTGATCTTCTTCTTCGTCGTCGCCCCAGTCCTGGTCGTCATATTCGCCCCAACCGCTGGCCGGTTGCTGGGGTGACTTGCGGATATATTCGTCGACCATAATGTCCTTCCTTAGAATTTCGTGAACTGGACGCGCCGGACGGGATACCTGGGTCCTTACTATTGAAGTTTGAAATGGAAAAAAGATCAAGTGGTTGGCCGATACCGCAGGTGGTGCACGGAATCAGCCCGCGATAGCCAAAACCCGCTACAGCGGCACAAAAAGAGGCGCTCCCCGCAAGGGGAGCGTCTCATGCCACCTTATATTTTTTCAGCGACCTGCAGGTGGCTTGGTCGTGTACTCGGCGCCTGTACCAGTTACCAGTGGCGTGTCGGCATTGAGTGTGCGTGTTTCACTGGGATTAATTCCCCACATCGCTATAGTGAAGAGCAGCAGCGTGATGGCGGACAGGAGTGCGATTTTGGCGATGTCTCGGCGGTCTGATTGGATCGCTTGTTCGAGATATTGCAATCTCATCCTCTCTGTATCGTGCCTGTAAACGCTGGATGCCATTCTTTTTGCCTCTTGCGCTCCGGTCAGGTTCCCCCTCCCGAGTACACGCATTGACGAATGGGCTCGACGCGGGTTCCCGCCCCTGCAAAATCCCCAGAACTGGCAACTGGTAAAGGTTTACAACACTAACAGTGCCAACCTGGAACCGGACGAAGCAGCCCTTGGCAGGCATACATTCTCTGAACTGTCCCGAACCGGCTCATCCGCTCCACGCGATTCGCTAATCTCAAATTAGCGAGCACCACGCGATGCTCGCACCACAGTTAACGGATCAGCTACAACGCAACGGAGAAGACTATGAGAGCCCAGTTGACAGATCGCAAGACAGGACTGGTTTACGCGTTCTGGAGCACTATAAATAGGATCGCCATCGCCCTGCACTTCCGCAAGGTAGATGTAGAAGGGCGCGAATTTCTTCCTGCTGGCGGTCCATTTTTGCTTATCAGCAACCACACCTCGCGCTGGGACGGGCTGCTGGCTTATCACCTGATTAACAGACCGGCTAATTTCATGGTTTCGCCCAACGAACTGCTGGGTCTGCAAGGTCACGTGCTGGGCTCAATGGGTAGTTTTCCTGCCAATCCGCGCTTCGATCTGGTTGCGCACATGCAGCGACAGGTGAAGAAAGGCGAACCGATCGTCATCTTTCCCGAAGGCGACACTTATCGCGACGGAGCCACACACCGCTTCAAAAACGGCGCCGCCCGCTTTGCATTGTCAAGTATCGCCCAGGGGTTGGAGTTTCCCGTGATACCGATGGCGGTGCGTTACTCGGAAGACGGACGGCAAGTTTCGATCAAACTGTCCGCGCCCATCGACATCAAGCAGTACGCAGGCACTCATCAGCTGGAAGCCATTCAGGCGTTGACGGCTCGCATGCAGCGCGAGGTTTCATACCTGAAGTACGAACTCGGGCATCAAGAAGATGTGGCAGTGCTGTTCGCCGGCGATCCGCCGAAATGGGCTGCGTGACAGTACCCCATGAGCTATGATTCTGGCTTTCAATTGAGGCGCGGAATCCGGGTATGACTCAAGCCGAGGATCTGATCAAGCAACTGAATCTGGCACCTCACCCGGAGGGCGGCTTCTACCGCGAGACCTATCGCTGCCGATTGACGTTGCCTCAAGCCGCGCTTCCGGCGGTGTACTCCGGAACTCGCTCGGCATCGACGAGCATCTATTATTTGCTCACACCCGGAACCTTCTCCTGCATGCACAGGATCGTCACAGATGAAGTGTTTCATTTCTACGCCGGCGATCCGGTGGAGATGCTGCAGTTGTCTGAGTCGCCCAGTGCGGTTCCCGACGGCATGATATTGCTGGGCAATCAAGTAGGTAAGGGACAAATACCCCAGCATGTGGTGCCCGCCGGTGTGTGGCAGGGCTGCCGCATTGCGCCGGGCGCGGGCAGCGCCGCCGAGTCTTGCGGCAGCATTCAGTCCGGCTTCGCGTTATTGGGTTGCACGGTGGCACCGGGATTTGATTTCGCCGATTACACCGAAGGCACTCGGGAATCACTAACCGCACAGTTTCCTCAGTTCGCAGAATTGATCGCTGCTTTGACGAAACGCTGAAGGCGCGCGCCTGATGCCGCGCCAGACCAGGTGGCGCACTCAGAGTGGGTGGCAGACGACGTTCACTGAGAACGTTGTTTTGCGGTGAATTTTCATGGTGCCCAGACAGCCATCATATCCGGTGCCCGGGGTCCAGTCATGCCAGCCCTGCACGAAACTGAGACTGACAGCCGGATTGGGTTCGCAGGAGCAGTACGGATCGGGAATGGCAGCAGCACTGGTGACTTCGTTGGGAGCCATGCTCATATACTCCTTGGTGATGCCGTCTTTTTCACTGCCGTCAGCTTGCGCGCTCTTGTTGAGCCAGAGAGCCGCCGAGCCGACGATGGCGGTTTCGGGAGTGGCGATCAACATGCTGCCGGGTCCATTTGATGGATAGATGTAATAGGTGTCTTGTCCCGGAATGAACGGGCAGGCGGCCAGCGCGCCCAGCATTTCACCCATGCTGCAGTCATGCTTGAGTTCGCGACAGCGTTGCAAGAGGCGGTCTTTGCTAGGTCCCCAGTTGCCGGGCACGAGCGGATTGAACATGACGTTGGCGAGGGTGCCGACATATTCGTTGCCCACACTGGCATTGACAGTCAGCGTGCCGGTACCGACTTCCGGTATGAAGATCTGCGTGTCCGTACCCGGGCGATTGTCATAGCTGCCCTTGCGGCTCGGAATCCCGTTGATGACATACTGAATGTCGTTGCCGGGGAAATTGACACGGATGAAACCGCGCATCTCTGCGTCATAGTATTTTTGCGGATTGGGTTGTACGAAAGCGAGCGCCTGGTGGGCGAGCGATTCCTGCTTGAGCGACTTACTGTCTACCGAATAGCCGTTAGGCACCGGCTTGTTCCAGTTGATCGCTTTGACATCCTTCTTGTTTTCGCTGAAGTACGAACCGGCGATTAGGTGGGTGCGTTCCTTCACTTTGAAGGGCACGAACGCGAACGTGTGGTCGCCGACTTCGAATGTCTGGTAGCCCGGAACGTAGTCGAGTCCCTCGGCCTTCGTTTGCGGAACCGTGACGCCTGACGGCAACTGACCGGACGTAATCATGATGTTGCTCTCGGCGCCGCGGTCGACGAGCGATGTCGTCCAGTTGCCGGGGTCATGCGCTTTCAGTTCGCTATCCTTCCCGATCATGCGGACGGAGTTGCGCTCGGCTACTTCGTTGAAAAATGGATACAGATTGGTTGGCGTGTTGAGCTTGTCGGACAGGCGATCAGACATGCCCTGAGCGGCGTTATAGATTGAATCGGCGTGCGAATTGGCGGTACCAGTATCGGTGCCTTCACTTTTCATGGCCTGATAATTTGCCGAGACCAGCATCGACTTCGCCCAGACGCGGTTGATGTTGCCGATGCCGAATTCGCCGTTCTTGTCCTGGAGTTCGTTAAACTGTTCTTCTGCGGTGCCGGTCTGCGCCTTCTCTTTGACGCGCACCATCATTTGCTTGCCGACGTTGAGCGCCCCGGAATCGGTGGCGTTGCGCACTTCCCGTGAACCGCCCATATACATGGTCAGAACGAACAACCCGACAATGATCATGACGAGCACCAGGGCGCAGACTATAACCAGTCCAAGCACGGCGCCGCGTTTCTTTCTGCCTCGGTTGGTCATTGCTGCATTTGCTCCAGGTGTATGACAAACTCCAATATAGTCTACTGACACTGAGTCGCGGATAAATAGGCGGTTTCGGAAGATTTGAAATATGTCACATGCGCAACGGCGCGCGGCTTTTGGGCATGTTGATATTGTCGCGCATCGGGAACGGTGTGGCAGCCGCAGGTACGCCTAAAGAAGGGAAGTGCCCGGCGGGGTAAGCCGGGCACCGCAGATGGTGCTTCGTTGTCTCGGGTTAAACTCGGTTAAATGTCGGCAGGAGCGGCAACGACGGGCTCGATGGCTCTGGCGACCAGGGTGGTTTCGGTCCAGCCGGGCATCGGCGCCGGGAATTTGACGACCATCTTGGTCTGCACGGTGACTTCGTTGTTGTAATCGAAGGCGGTCATTTCTACGCTCGGGATGATGTTCGATTTGCCCATGCCGTGGACGGTTTTGTCGGCGGCGGCTTTGGCGGTGTTGACTTGTTCTTGGTTGGCAGCGGCGCGGGCTGCGTCTTTGGCGAGGTGGTCGTTGATGGAGTTGCTCATCACGATGGTGGAAAGATTGACTGCGGCAAGCGCGATCGGAACGATAAAGATGCCGCCTACCATGCATTCGATAAAGCTGGTTCCTTTGCGGCTTCTGTTTCTGGTTTTCATAATTTCCCCCGGCGTCTCGCCGTCTCATCTGCTTCTGAAGGATTAACGGGCGACTGCCGGGATTTAGGGGAGGCGCAAGATTTGACGCAGCTAATCTGCCCCCCTTGCATACAAGCGGGGTCGCCGATTTGCGAAGCGTGGAGGTGCTGCTTCCTCTCTTAGGGCAAATCAACACTTCTGTTGATTTCAAGAGGTTGCAGTTTTCGGGGCTCGCTTGAGCGGCGTGCGGATTGGCAGCCTTTCGTGAAAAATCGACGCTGCAAAAAGAAGTGCCCGGCGGGGGAGCCGGGCACCGCAGATGGTGCTTGGGTTGTTCAGGGTTAAAACTTAGATGTCGGCAGGAGCGGCGACGACGGGCTCGATGGCTCTGGCGACCAGGGTGGCTTCGGTCCAGCCCGGAAGCGGAGCTGGGAATTTGACGACCATCTTGGTTTGGACGGTTACTTCGTTGTTGTAATCGAAGGAGGTCATTTCGACGCTCGGGATGATGTTCGATTTGCCCATGCCGTGCACGGTTTTGTCGGCGGCGGCTTTGGCGGTGTTGAGTTGCTCCTGGTTGGCAGCGGCGCGGGCTGCGTCTTTGGCGAGATGGTCGTTGATGGAGTTGCTCATCACGATGGTGGAAAGATTGACTGCGGCAAGCGCGATTGGAACGATAAAGATGCCGCCTACCATGCACTCGATAAGGCTGGTTCCTTTGCGGCTTCTGTTTCTGGATTTCATATTTCCCCCCGGCGGATTCGCCGTTTCATCTGCGTCTGGGGAGTTAACGGACCGCCCCGGAGATTTAGGGGAGCCGCAAGATTTAACGCCATTAATCTTTTCGAGGCTTTTTAGACATGTGCCAGTTTTGGCACATGTCAGGCAAAATCTGTGCTCGGTTGGTAACTTGTGGGCAGAAAACCCATCGCCAAAAATTCCATCCGCTTGAGGTAGTGAAACAGGCGGTCTGTCCTCATGGTCACGAGCGAATCCTAAAAGGCGCGCGCAGTGAGGCTTTCGGGATGGAGCGAAACATAATTGTGATTTTCAGGCGCGTCCGCGGCTGACTCCTCCAAGAGGTTTAACAAATTCCTTTCTATCGTCTGGCAAATATCGTCTAGCGGCAGATGGCTTAAATGCCGGGTATCGAAGGGATTTTGAAGTTCAACCCCAAGCTGATCCAGAGAAAAAAGTGGATATGCCACCAGCATCGTTATGAGTGGCACGAAGTAAACATTCTCGAGCGAATGCAAAAGAGCCAGAGGTAGAGTGAGGATGAACGAAGCAATAAAGCGCCGAATTTTGATTGAATAGGCCAAAGCTAACGGAGTCTTCAAAATTCGCTCGCAGGCGCCAATATGGTCGATTAGTTGCGCTCGCTCACGATCAGCTTGTAACCAAAAGAAGCGATCCATTCCGTGGACCTCGCATGCTTGTCTAAGCAACAGTCCTAACTCATAGGCGACGGCACTAGGTACATGTTGCTTTGCAATCAATTCCTGAGCGTGCCGTGTTCCAATCAGTGTGTCCAATGAAGCGCTTGTTTTCTGATTTCGCAAACTTATGCGAGCAGCATGCGGAAATGCAGCAATCAAGCGAACAAAGTTCTCGCGCCAGATGTCATCTTTAGGCCCATACGCCAGTGCGAGTATGGCTAGGTTCCGACACTGATTTACCAGTCCACCCCAAAGTTTCCTCGCTTCCCACCATCGGTCATAGCCAGCGTTAGTCCGCAGTACTAGAACCAAGCCAAGGGCAGCGCCGACGTACTCATAGGGAGCCAATGGCAGTGTCAGTGTGATGCCGAAGCTTACTTTCGAAAAAACGAAAGCGGCAGTTAGCAAACTGGCGAAAAATCCAGCAAAAAGCACGTTCGGCAAAACATGCGGAGTGATCGAGCCTTGGATGGCAAAGGCCTCACGCCAAAAGACTTGCCATTTAGAGTAGTTAGAGGACTCCGCAGAGCGAATGTCTTGACTGCTCGATACCTGAAACACTTGATTGCTCCCCAATTTGGATGAACTGCCCGATTTCAACGTCATAACTAAACACTTGCCCCGTCTCGATTTTGTACGTCCACGCATGCAAGCTGAGCTCGCCCCGAGCCACTCTTGCTGCTACAGACGGATGCGTTTTCAAGTTCTCAAGTTGAACCAAAACATTTTCTTGAATCGCGATGTTCAATAGTTGCTCCCTGGATATACTCTCGGAGCCGTAGTTCTCGTGCATAATCCGCCGAGTCGCTGATGCATGACCTAACCAGGCATCTACCGTTGGCAGTTCCGCAAGTTGACTTGGATCGAGCAACGCTTTCACTGCACCACAATGGGAGTGCCCGCAAACGATGATGTCTTTGACGCCGAGAGCAGCTACAGCAAATTCAATTGTGGCTCCTTCTCCCCCATTTGAAGCTCCATACGGAGGAATGATATTGCCCGCATTTCGCAGGACAAAAATGTCCCCTGGACGCGTTTGCGTAATGAGATTCGGATTGATGCGCGAATCGGAGCAAGTTATGAACAATGCCTCTGGACTTTGACCTTCTGCAAGGCGTGTAAACAGCTCTTGCTCAGACTGAAATACATTCGTCTGAAAATGATGCAATCCTGAGATGAGCTTATGCATTGATCTCTCCTTTGTTAGCCACCTTGTCCGATAGCCACACAGACCGGGCCTTTTGTACGGCCGAAGTGAACTCTTGAATATCGGCTTGAAATGGACCTGCGAATGGCAGTCCGCCGAGAATCCAAATTGCCAGGTCCGGTTGGCGAAGTCGGTAAAACACGTTTCGGCCTTGCTTCCGCTCGGAGATGAGCCTATGAGAGCGCAATACCGACAGATGCTGTGAAACTCCAGCAGAATTGATTTGCAAGACGTCCGCGATGGTTTTTACGTCCTTTTCTCCAGCTAATAACTCTTCAATGATGCGGATACGTTGCGGATGGGCAAGAACGCCAAACAGCTCCGCCAACTCTTTGGTCACAATTGTTCGATACGGCATAGACCCCCAAGGATTCAAATATTCAAGAGTTTGAATATTTGCAGCTTATCATGCGAACCAATGCCTGTCCAGTCCCAGCCCTAAAAGCCAAGGACATGCGCCTGTCTATTACCGGGTGCCGGAACCTTGGGATTGGCAAAAGAAGCCAGGCGGGGCTCTGCCAGAGAAATAGATGGGAGCGGTCAGGGATTTACCCTGTTGGCGACAGGGTGCGTGCGTGGCATTGTGTAGGTAGGCTGGCAGGGGACGAAACATCGGTCCACCGGCACTTACCTTGGGGAAAAACAGATGTCTGTCGACGATATGATGAAGTACGCCGAGATTGCGGCGCCGTGTTCCGCCACGTGGGACGAAATGACCGGCGACGACAAGATGCGATTTTGCGGTGAGTGCAAACTGCACGTTCTGAATGCGGCGGCGATGACGGATGAGGAAGTGATGCGTGCGCTGCAACGAACGCTGACCGGTGAGCGAGTCTGCATGCGGCTTTACCGGCGCGATGACGGAACGTTTCTTACCCGGAACTGTCCGAAAGGACTGCAGCTGATTCGGCAACGCGCTCAGCAAGCGGTTCGCCGAGTGGCGGCACTGTTTTCCGGCACGCTCGCTCTGGTTATGACGTGCGCCGCCAGCGCCGCTCCGGGCAACAGCAACAACAAGCCGATCTGGCATTCCATAGTGCAAGGCGCGCCGGCGCAGGCTCCGAAGGGTCCGGCGTCGACGGGCGCGGCGAATGTGACGCCGGTGGTTCCGCGTACCTATTTTGCGCACGAGCGCATGGGACGCATGAAGATGTGGACCGCCGAAGAGATCAAGCAACAAGAGACGAAACTTGCTCAGCTCAAGAAAAGCGGTGCATCGAAGGCAGAGATAGTGAAGCAGCTGGAGTTTCTTGCCGGCATCTGCCGCTACACAACTGGCACTGACGGCACCATGTCTGCCACGCAAGCACGCGCCGAAGCGCTGAAGCTGTACGAAGAGATGGGCGACTGGACCAAAGCGGCGGAAACCAGTCGCAGTCTGTCGGAACTGTATCTCGCCGGACCGCACGAAAACCCGGCTAAAGCCGCCGAGTACAGGCTGAAAGCTGACCAATATTTTGTGCGCATCGCTTCGAAGAAACAGGACGAGGACAAACGCATCGCGACGGCATTGATAGAAGTGGAGAAGAACAAGGACTGGACGAAGGGCAACACGCTCTGCGCAGACGCAGCCGATGCCGCTCAAACCGCCAAAGAAACCGAGCGCTTCAATCACTGGTCGGACCGCGCCGACATGTACGCGCGGTATATGAGAAACCCGCGCTAGAGAAACGCGCTGGAGCTTATTGCGCGTTGTTCTGGTTTTCGACCAGGCGTTGCGTCTGAATCTGAAAATCCATCGGCGCACCCAGACCTGGAATGCCCGGGAAAAACGGAATCGTCAAGAACGGGCGAATGCGAACCCTGGTGGTGACGCGCACTTCCATATCTTGCCGCTTCTGCGTGTCGGTCGTGCCGACCACATAGTCGACTTGCGTGTTTACTGGTTGCTGCAGCCCGACGAAATTGCCGATGCCCTTTGACTTCCAGTCGTCAGGGATCTTCTTGCAGACAGTGCCGTTGGGATCCTGCGCTTCCTTTTTAGGTAGCAAAGCCGCTTCGCGCAGTTGCAAGTCGTTCAGCGTCGCGCACGAGAAATAAGCAGCGCTCATGGCCACCAGGTCGAGCAGCGGAAAGAACAGCATCAGCAGCAGGATGAAGATAGCGGGACCGGTTTCGGCGATGGTTCCGCCGAAGGTGCTGCGTCTTCTTTTCATGCGTCGGGCGCGGCTGTCCTTGATCATGATGATGAACTTTATCCTATGCGTTTGGTCGGTGGACCGGGCTGGCGTGTGCCGCCAGTTAGAATTACTGTCAGTTCGGTGATTTTAGCGGTGCATGACCGCACACCGACCAAGCGTCCAGATTGTGCACCCCTCAGACTCCCACGTCAAGCGGATTTCCTTCTATGACTGCACCATGCACGGAACATGAGTTCATCGTCTCTGCTCAGGACTATCAGATCTATCTACAAGATGAAAAAGCAGAAACCGAATTTAGCGAAACGATGCACGACGAATTAGTCCAGGACTTGTTTTCCATCGGCGATCGCATCGTTGCTATTGGCACCGTGCGTCCCACCGAAGTGCAGGTCGTCATCGAATGCGTTGAAGAAGAACCGGAAGATGAAGATCTGGAAGACTGGGATCAAGTGGTGGAATGCAGTCTTGATGTGCCATCGGGAACGCTGGTGATCACCAACAATATCGAGAGCTTCGACATGGCGGCGCGGGTGCAATTGAATGCACCAGGCGTTTATCGCTTGCGCATTTTCTACGGAATGCTCGATGAAGTCGATGACGAAGGTTTTGAAGGCGACGACTTCTATAAAGTGGTGCTCTGGCCGGATTCGATGCAAGAGCCGAAGATGTTGAAGAAGTGGTTCCCGTCACTCAACTTCGAACCGTAGAACGGTGGACACAAAACGCGTTCGCGCTATAATGAGATCACTATGAACAAGAACCTGACACTACGACTTAGCCTCCCACTGCGCCTATATTATTTAGGTTAGGCAGTAGGCTTCGCGCGTATTTGTGATCCGGTCAATTTCATAGAAAGGATTCCGCTCTCTTATCGCGTAGAAGCCGCTTGCACGGCTTAAACCAGCGCACGCCCGTGTGATGCAACTGGCAGACATCGCCGTCTTAAAAACGGTGTTTCTGGTGGTTCGAATCCACTCACGGGCACCACATGCCGACGTGATGCAACTGGCAGACATCCTCGCCTCAGAAGCGCGGTTCTGGTGGTTCGAATCCACTCGTCGGCACCATCGCCGGTGTGATGCAATTGGCAGACATCGATAGCTCAAACCTATCGTCTTGGTGGTTCAACTCCACTCACCGGCACCACTGGCCGACGTGATGCAATGGCAGACATCGTTGATCGAGAATCAACGTCCTGGTGGTTCGAGTCCACTCGTCGGCACCACTTTTTCAAATCACCCTGAACCAATATGAGGAAGAAACTTGAATACGGAGAAACGACCCGGCGGGTGAAGCCGAGTTGGTCGAAGGCGCCGTCCTGTAAAGTCGGACTCGCAAGAGTTAACACGTAGGTTCGAATCCTACCCCGCCGAATCGTTTCACCATGGACTCTGCTACCATGAACAGGTAGTCATACCGTCTCAAGTTAAGGCGAGTTCAGATGCAAATGAGTAATCGCAGAAATTCGATGCCCCCGAGCGCAAAACAGGCACAGGCAGCAGGTTTTGCCGGACTGTGCCTATCGCTTTTGCTGAGCAGCGTGTTGCCCGCGGCAGCCAATGTCATTCCGGGCGGCACGGGTATTTCCTTCGGGCAGAACCATTCCTTCATTCTTAAGGCGCCTCCTGGCTGGTCGTTAGATACCGATGCCGGCGCCCAGCAAAATCTGCAGGCGGTCTTCTATCCCGACGAGTCGGACTGGGACGGTCCCGTCGCCATGTACACCGAAGTAGATGCGCGCGAGGGCATGGGTCTCGATGCGGCGATTCAAGCTGATATTCAGGACATGAAGACAGACACGCCAGGACTTAAGGTCAGCGACGGCGGCACCGCGCCGACCGGCGACGGCAAGACCGCCACAATCAAGTATTTCAGCGGCAGCAAAGACGGCAGTTTCGAAGCCATCGGCTACGTGCTCGAAAAGAATGTCGTCATCAACATCATTCTCACTGCCCGCAGCAAAGCGCAGTTCGATGGTGCGCTTCCGACTTTCCGCAAGCTGGTTGGTTCCTATAAATACCTGACCGACAATCCGAAGGGCGCCGATCTGAAAGCGCTCGCCAAGGCAGCCGGTGCCAAACCGACGCCGGGAGCGGAAGAATCCGGTGATACCGGATCTGGTGGCGGCACCACCACGGCTCCACGTAGCGGCGGCACAGGTTCCGCGAGTACCGGCACCACACCTGCCACCACCAAGCCGTCGATCGGCAAACCCGTCACCAAAGACGATTTCTAATAAGCCTCTTAGAGCGAGACCTGGTTCCACGGATCGTACGGGTCCTGCTCGTCCCACCATGGCTTGACCGGCTGCGGATTGAGAAGTTTATTCGCCATCTCTTCGTATTGAGCGGCCGGTTTGACGGCGCCCTGCTGACGCAAAAGCGATGCATAGTATTTGTAGACCACGCCTTTTTGCGTATCGGTGAACCAATCACTATATTGGCTCAATGAGTTCAACGCGGCGGGAAACTGATTCGCGGCAGCGGCTTTATCACCAGCGAGCAAGCTGGCAAACGGCAGCATCAGCCTCGCCTTCTCATGCTCGTAGCTGGTCAATTGATCATAACCGGCAGGCGGGCTGTCGAGCACGAATCGCCAGTAGCGCAGCGCCCCACTATACGCGCCGGCGGCCATCGCGTTTTCTGCGGATTTGCAAACCGCGGATAGCCCGGCTTGCTCATCGTACTTTCCAAATCGGGGAGGCGGCTCCAACGAGGGATGGCTGTCATCAAGAAATCGGGCTCGATCAATGAGCTCTTCCACGCGTTTGGCGTCGTCCTGTCGATCGGCATGCAAGTACGCAAGTTGGATCAATTCGAACTCTGGAATCCGCGAGGGTCCATACGGCTGATCGATGGCGCCGAACCACTCATCGGCAACTTGCGCCGCCTTTTGCCATTGCTTCTGGTCAAGCCTCAGACCCAGCTCGGAATATGTGATGGCAGCATTGGGATAGTCGTCGCCTCCTCGTGCGTCGTCTAAACAAGACTCAGCGCCCTTGACGTTGCCTACCCACAAATAGTAATTGGCAATATCCATGTTGGCCGCGTTGAGCGTGGCGGGCAGAATTATTCCGCGTGCCAGTCGCAGTTTTAGTTTCAGCAACGTCACGGCATCGCCTGTCTTCGGAACATCGCCGAGATAGCCAATATTCCTGGGCGTCTCGCTGACAGGTCCAATCAGGTAATTAGTAACGGACAAAACTGCGGCCAACACAATTGCGATGATCGCCAGTCCAAGATCCCCGGCTCTTCCGGGCTTGTTCTTTTTCTTCGGTCCCTCCTTCTTGCCCGTCGGCGACGATGCGGCAGGGGTAGCAGCCGATGTCGGCGCAGGTTGCGGCTCGTCCGACTCAGTCTCGCGGGGCGACTCCTTCAACTCGACAGAGTCGATACCGTCCGTGGTGTCCGGCTTGAAGGGCTTCGGATCCATGGCGGCTGATCAACCTCGCTAGCGAGCGGGTATGTTATTGCGGCTGAACGAGACTTCCTGAATCAAAAGTTGCACGAGTGGCGTAAGCTTCATATTTTGCGCGAAGTGTTTATTGATGGCGCCCAGAACGTATTGGCGCAAATCGTCGCCCGACAGCTTCGACAGCACTGCCTTATTTTGCAAAATCTCGGTGACGTCGGCTTTCAGCTGATTGATGAAGTCTTCGGGAAGCACGCCGCGTGGCAAAATCAAACCGCGAATGGAGATGTCGGGACCGGCAACAATGTCGCGTTCTTTGGTGAGTGTCAAAACTATGTTGACCACGCCGTCTTCAGCGAGCAACAAACGTTCTTCCACAGTTTGCCAGTGAATTTCCCAGGACCCATTAGAATCGATGAGCACGATGCCGGCATCGATGCTGCCAATCTTAGATCCGCCGTCCTTGCGCAGTTCAAGCACATCACCGTTTTCCAGAACGAAGGTGTTCTCGCGCGCAACACCGCACTCGACTGCGAGTTCCGCGTGCTTCACGAGCATGCGAAATTCACCGTGGATAGGAATGAAATACTTCGGTTTGCAAAGGTTGATCATCAACTTCTGTTCTTCGCGGCAAGCGTGTCCGGACACGTGCACGCCGGAATCGCGACCGTAGATAACCTCCGCGCCACGCACGAACAATTTGTTGATCGTGTTGGCGATGGAACGCTCGTTGCCGGGAATCGGAGTCGCCGACACGATCACCGTGTCGCCACGGGCGATTTTGATTTGCTTGTGTTCGTCGCGCGCAATACGGCTCAGCGCTGACAGCGGCTCGCCCTGGCTGCCGGTGGTGAGAATGACGACTTTGTCGTGCGGCAGGTTGACGGTTTCTTCCACGCGAATAATCAGCCCGTCGGGGAACGTCATGTAACCGAGTTCTCGCGATATGTTGGCGAGGTTGAGCATCGAGCGTCCAAGGATCGCTACCTTGCGGTCGTATTTGATAGCCGCCTGCAATATCTGGCGAATACGGTGCACGTTGCTGGCGAAGGTGGTGACGATAATGCGCTTCTTCGCGTTGGCGAAGACTTCATCGAGTTTCTTCCAGACAGATCTCTCTGAGGGTGTGTGCCCGGCGCGCTCGGTGTTGGTGCTGTCGCTGAGCAGGGCGAGAATGCCATCTTCAGCCGCGGCTGCCAGACTGGCGATGTCGTACTGTTCGCCGTCGACCGGCGTAAAGTCGAACTTGAAGTCGCCGGTGTGCACCACAGCACCAACCGGTGTGTGAATGATCAAACTGAAAGAGTCGGCAATCGAATGTGTGCAACGAATGAATTGCACGTTGAAGCAACCGACCTTCACTATTTGACGCGGGCGCACCTGGCGCATGACGGTGCGATCTTCGAGCCCGTATTCTTTGAATTTCTCTTCCAGAAGACCCAGTGCCAGTGCCGGTCCGTAGATAACCGGACAGTCGACTTCGCGCAGAATTTGCGGCACGCCACCGATGTGGTCTTCGTGTCCATGCGTGATCAAAAGCGCCTTCAGCTTGCTGGCATGTTCTTTGATGAATGAAATGTCGGGCAGCACGATGTCGACGCCCAGCATATCCTCTGAAGGAAACGCCAGTCCGGCATCGACCAGAATCATGTCGTTGCCGTACATGATGGCCATCGTGTTCTTGCCGATTTCACCCAGTCCGCCAATGGGGATGATCTTCAATCCATTGGGTGAGCCGAGTTGTCCGCCGTTATTGATGGCGGCGTTGGGTTGTTTGCTATGGCGTTCGCTGGTCACGAAATTGTCTCGGTCTCCGTGTGGTCGGGGTTAGACGCGCGCGTGCACTTTCAAATCGCTGAGCACTTTGTCCAGTGCCTCGCGCTGCGCGGGATTGAGCGGCACCAGCGGCAGGCGCAGCGTCGGCTGGCACAGTCCCATTTTCGACATCGCATACTTGACGCAGGTTGGATTGGGAGCGGTGAAAAGCCCCTTGAAGAGCGGCAGATATTGATAATGCAGCTTGCGGGCTTCATCATGTTTGCCGTCGAAATACGCGGCAATCATTTGCTGAATTGGCGTGCCGACCAGATGACTGGCGACGCTGACGATGCCGCACGCCCCCACCGCGAGAAACGGCAAGGTCATGTAATCGTCACCTGAATAAACGCGGAACGACTCGCGCGCCCGCCCGGCAAGTTCGGACGCCTGTTCGACGTTGCCTGTGGAATCTTTGACGGCGTGCACGTTGTCATGGCGCTTTGCCAATTCTATGAGCGTATCGCTGTTGATGTTGACACCAGTGCGCCCGGGAATGTTGTAAATCAAAAGCGGTAGACTGGTGGCATCGGCGATGGCACCAAAGTGCGCCAGCATACCGTCTTGCGACGGCTTGTTGTAATAGGGCGCCACCACCAGCGCACCATCGACGCCGGCGCTCTCGGCTTCTTTGGTTGCCTTCACCGACTTGGCAGTGTCGTTGGAACCAGTTCCCATGATGATCTTGGCTTTGCCGCCGTTGGCAGCCATGACCGTCTTCAGGAGTTCCTGTTTCTCCGCTTCATCCAGCGTCGGGCTCTCGCCTGTGGTACCGCAAACGACAATCGTGTCGGTGCCGTTTTTGAGCAGGTGCTCGACAATCTTGCGCACTGCGGCATGGTCAACCTTGAGGTCGGCATCGAAGGGTGTCACCATCGCGGTGGCTACTCGTCCGAAGAGGTTGGCATCCGTCTTGATCATTGTCTTTTCCTGCATTGCTTGGTTGCGTAACTATTTAGAGCCGACTGCGGACCGCAACAGGTCGTGCTCCACCATGTACTCGGCGATGCGAATGGCATTCAGTGCCGCACCGATGCGCAGGTTGTCGGCGACCACCCACAGGTTCAAGCCGTTTTCCGAGGAGGTGTCGGGACGGATGCGCCCGACATACACAGGATCTTGTCCGGCGGCATCAACAGGTGTCGGGTAGTGAGCTTTGGTTGGGTCATCCCAGACTTCGATGATCGGGCTGTTGGCCAGGCACTCGCGCGCTTGCGCCGGGCTGAGGCGACGTTCGAGATCGACGGTGACCGCTTCGCTGTGACCGATCATGACGGGCACACGCACGGTGGTGGCAGTAACCGGCAGATCGGGCAATTCGAGGATTTTGCGGGTTTCATGCACCATCTTCATTTCTTCGAGGGTGTAGCCGTTTTCATCGAAAACGTCGATGTGCGGTATCAGGTTGAAGGCAATCTGTCTGCTCAATACTTTCGGCGCATATTCGCTGCCATGGAGAATGGCATGCGTTTGCGTCTCCAGCTCTTCCATGGCTTCTTTGCCGGCGCCGCTGACCGATTGATAGGTGGAGATGATGACGCGCTTCAAGCCGGCAGCTTCGTGCAGCTGCTTGAGCACCGGCACCAGTTGCGCCGTCGAGCAGTTGGGGTTGGCGATGATGCCGCTGTGCTTGTGCAAAGCATGGGCATTCACCTCGGGCACCACCAGCGGTACACCTTCCTGCATGCGGAAGGCATTGGAGTTATCGATGAATACGCAGCCTTGTTGCACCGCCAGCGGTGCCAGTTCCTTGCTGATGCCGCTGCCGGCGGACGCCAACACGACATCGACACCTTTGAAGGCTTCGGCGCTCGGCTCCTGCACGGGCAGTTTCTCACCACGAAACTCGATGGTCATATCCTTGGAGCGCGCGCTGGCCAGCAAGCGCAATTCTTTGACGGGAAACTTGCGTTCTTCCAGAACTTTCAACAACTCCTGACCGACGCGCCCCGTCGCTCCCAGTATTGCTACAGTAATTGGTTGACGTTGTCCGGTCATTTCGCTGTTACCTCCTGAGCGCGTGCGGGTGCGTTCAAATTTAGTATGTTCTCGAGTCCGACCACCATGTGATCCAGATCCATCACTGCTTTCAGCGCCAGCTCAATGCCCTTGCCGAAACAGTCGGTGTTAAAACTGTCGTGGCGGACGGTGAGCAGTTCGCCCGGCGCGCCGAAAATGACTTCCTGATGCGAGATCAGACCCGGCAATCGCAACGAATGAATGCGCACGCCGGATTCTACCTTGCCGCCGCGCGAGCCTTCCAGAAGCTCGTGGTCTTCGACCTCACGCGGGTTGAACTGATTTCCTGACTCGCTGAGTTTGCGCGCGGTGTGCATGGCGGTTCCCGATGGTGCATCTAATTTCTTAGTATGGTGCATTTCGACAATTTCGACATTCGGGAAGAATGCGCCAGCCTGGCGGGCGAACTCCATCATCAGGACGGCTCCGACGGCGAAGTTGGGAACGTGCATGGCGCCCAATTGCTTGCGGGCAGCCAGTTCGGTCAGTGACTTGATGTCCCGGGGGTCGAGTCCGGACGAGCCGGTGACCGCGCGCAATCCCTTGTCCAGAGCCCATTTCATATGCTCGACGGCTGGCTCGGCGTGAGAAAAGTCCAGTAAGACATCGGCTTCCAAGCCCTGCGGCAGGTCATTGAGACCGCCGACGATGACGACTCCGGTCCTCAAGAGGCCGACGAGTTCGCCGGCATCCTTGCCGATGTAATCCGCGCCGGCACGCCCGGTGGCGCCGACCAGCTTGAAATCGGGGTTTTCAGCGAACAGCTTCGTGCAATAGCGGCCCATGCGGCCGTTAATGCCCGTAACGATTACCCGAATTGGCTTACTGGGGGATTGCAAAACTTGAAGGATCTCCCGAAAACGCCTGCGGTTCTAGACAAGCGTACCAGGGGATGCCATTAAATGATCACTTCGCTAAGCGATGAAAAGCGCCGAGCGGGCGTCTTTTGGCACTACAATCTGCGGTATGAGCTACCAGACATTTCACCGCCACCCGCAGATAATCATCGCCGGAGCGCTCTGCGTGCTGTTCTTCGCCGCCGGCTGCACAGCTCCTCTGTCGATTCCGGCACCCAGTGCCGGACCCGGCTCCGCCAATGTGGGGGCGGTGTCTGCATCAGACCGCCAACAGCTCGAACAATCGCTGGCTCTCACGGTGGCGGCCAGCCGCCAGGACGGGTCTCCGACTTTTCCGCACAATGCGGAAATCGACGCGCGCCGCCTGCTGGCGCTCGACCGCAACGAGAACAACTACGAGAAAACCATGGAGCACGCCACTAGTTTGGCTGAGATTCTGGAAAGAAACGGTCGGATTGACGAGGCGGACATACTGCGCGAGTCGCTGAGCAAGTACAAAGAGGCGCAAAGCGAACGGGCTCTCGGTGAAGAGAACTTGCAGAAGGGCGACCTGGAGGCAGCTCTGCAGCACTTCAATAAAGAGATTGATGCTCTCGAACATCTTGATCCCAAGATCTTCAGCGCGTATTCGAAAACCCTGATGGATGCTTACACTCACCTGGCTCTCGTGCAGCAAAAATTACAACACTACGAAGAGGCGGAACGACTGCACCGCCAGATCATTGGTGCCACAGTGGAGGCGGAAGGGGACGAGAGCATTGCGGCTCAAGACTCCCAACTCGATCTGGCGCGTTTTTTCGCCGCCATCGGCGACGCGCACCGAGCACGCCTGATGCTGGACAACGTGATCACGAAGTTTCCGAAGTGCGATGAAGCTCGCAAGCTGCGCGCGCAACTAGGCGACGAATCGAAGAGCTAAGCGTCAGTCGAGGATGGTGGCGGAGGCCAGCATGGCGCGACCGGTCGATCCGAAGCCGCCTGAGCCGCGTTCGCTGTCGTTGGTTTCGTCGACTTCAATTACTTCCACGCGCGGAACCGGCGTGATCAAAAGTTGGGCGATGCGCTCGCCGGGTTCGAAGATATAGACTTCGTCGCCGTGGTTGATCAACAGCACCACCACTTCTCCGCGGTAGTCACTATCGATGGTGCCGACACAGTTGGTCAATGTGACACCAGCTTTGGCGGCAAGACCGGAACGCGGACGCAACTGACCTTCGTAGCCCGGCGGAATTTCGACAACCAGTCCCGTCGGCATGCCGAGCCGTTTTCCCGGCGCCAGGCAGAGCGGTCCGTCAATGGCAGCAGTCAAATCAAGTCCAGCCGCTCCCGGTGTTGCATAACGGGGTAGATCGCGGCAATGCGGAAGGCGTTTCACTTTCAGTTTGACTGCGGCTGTTTCCACTTCTGCGTTCCTCTTTGATGAGATTAGGTGTTTAGCAAGCGAGCTCGTATTGCGATTGCAACTCGGACGTGGGTCCAACGACCACCAGCGAGAGCTGGTCGTTTCTCAAAAATTCATTGGCGATGTTCTTCAGTTCTTCCGAAGTCACTTTGTCGATGTCGTGACAGATCTCTTCGACTGTCAGTTGCCGACCGTAATAGAGTTCGCTGTACGCATTGCGACTGGTGCGGTAGCGCATCGATTCCAATCCGAGCAGAAGCTCCGATTTCAGTTGCGTCTTGGCGCGTTTGATTTCTTCGTCGGTCAGACCGTCCGCTTTCACTTTCTGGAACTCAGCTCCGGTCAACTCCAGCACCTGCGAAACGTGCTTGGGACTGGTGCCGGCATAAACGCCGAACAATCCGGCTTTAGTATGGCTTTCGCGGAATGTATTGATGCTGTACACCAGACCGCGTTTCTCGCGCACTTCCTGGAACAGGCGCGATGACATGTTTCCTCCCAGGCAGAGATCGAGAATCGCCAGGGCATAACGGCGTTGATCGAGCATTTCGATACCGGGCACGGCCAGCACCAGATGCGCTTGTTCGATGTCGCGGTGTTTGACGAGGTTGAATCGTTCGTATGCCGGAGTGCCGACATCGGGCTTCTGCAACCCAACGGACAATCTATTGAGACCTCGCGACAGCTGTTCAATCACTTGCTTGTCGTCGAACTTACCGGCGATCGAGATAACAAAGTGCTCGGGGTGGTAAAAATCGCGAACATGCTCTTTGAGCATTTCGCTGGTCAGCCCGCACACGGTCTCGGCAGTGCCGGTTATCGGTCGGCTTAGAGGATGTTCAGGCCAGATGTTGGCAATCAGCGTCTCGTGCGTGACGTCCTCGGGATCGTCATCGTACATCTTGATCTCTTCGAGGATCACCTGGCGTTCCATATCCAGGTCATCTTGCGCCAAGCGGGCGTCGGTCAGCATATCGAGCAGCAGATCAATCGCCACATGCACACGGTCGCCCATGACGCGCCCGTAAAAACAAGTGTTCTCTTTTCCGGTGGCGGCGCCGAGGCTGCCGCCGACATCTTCGATCTCCTGCGCAATTTCGCGCGCCGTGCGCTTGCGAGTGCCCTTGAATAGCATGTGCTCGAGACAATGCGAGACACCGTTTGTCTTCAGTGTCTCGTCTTGGGAACCGACATCAACCCACACACCAATAGAAGCGGAATACACCTCATCGACGACTTCGGTGATGATGCGCGCTCCATTGTCTAACTTTGTGGTTTGTATCATTCTCCAAACGCCGTGGCCGGGCGCTTCCGGTGCCAATTATAGCCGACTCCGGGGCAACCAACAGCAGTGAAACAAACAAAAACACCACCCGAACTGAATCGCGGTGGTGTTTTCGCTACTGTCTGACTGCCCGTTGCTCGGGCTCAGTATTTCCTCACGCTTCAGCCAGTCCTTCACGTGGGGCGAGCTCACATCAGCTGTCGTTCCCGGTCAGCGCTGACCTGACGTTTCCGCTTGGCTCCTCGGCTCGACGCGATTGCAATTTCAGTTCAACCGCTCACCTGATGCATTCAAGAATACAGGTCAGTTTCACGCCCGAGAAGTACCCCAGAGGACCTTTAATAATCAGCGTTTTGCGTATACAAAACCCGCATCAGAAGCTATGGACTAGCACCACATTTGGTTAAGAAGCGCTCGATCCACGCGCGCCCCAAAGGGCTCAGGCATTCCATATTCTTTATATATAGGTACGCAATCGAATCGATCGCCCGCCCCGCCCCAATTTATATAAACGCATCGCCAATAAGCGACTGCAGGCTCTAAAATGAGACAGAACAAAGGATCGCCACTCCATTGGATCGAGACCGCGACGAGCCCCTCATAAGCAACAGCCACCCGTCCGGAGTCCTGCGCGCCGGCTACATTCTGGGCGACCGCTACCGCATCGAAGGCTGCATCGGCGCCGGGGGCATGGGCGGCGTGTATAAAGCTACGCACATCGAACTGCGGAATACGGTCGCCATCAAAGTAATGCATTCGCGTTTCTCGGTCGACCAGAATGCAGTGGCGCGCTTCCATCGAGAAGCCAAAATCATCTCCGGACTGCATCACAAAAACATTTTGTCGGTCTACTCGTTTGGAAGCGCCGACGGACTTCTCTATTTGGCGATGGAATTCATCGACGGTCGGTCGCTTGGAGATTTGATCAGAGAACAAAAACTGCGGTCACAGAAAAACAATGCCATTGCGATTCTTCTGCAAATCTGCGATGCAATGGCTTACGCACACCACCAACACGTATTGCACCGCGATCTCAAGCCCGACAATGTACTGATTACCAAGGCCGATCAGACAGCCAAAGTGGTCGACTTCGGATTGGCAAAATTGACTGACGAAGAAATGCAGCGACTGACAAGCACCGGTCTGGTCGTGGGAGATCCGCGCTATATGAGTCCGGAGCAGTCTCAGGGAAAACCAGTTGACGGACGCTCGGACATTTATTCCTTTGGATGTTTGATGTACGAGCTGCTTGCCGGCCGCTGCCCATTCGATGCCGATGCGCCCGTTGCGATTCTCTTCAAACAGATCTCGGAAAATCCCGAACTATTTGCTGACGAAACCAACCTTTCGCGCTCACTGCAAGCCATAACGCTGCAGTGCATGCAAAAGGATCCTCAGTTGCGTTATCAATCGTTTGAAGAAATTGCCGTGCAGTTGCAAATACTCGCGAGCGATCCTGATGCGAAAGTGGAAGGGAGCCACAGCAAAGCTCGTGCTGGTGCTCAAAAACATCCGGCATCCCCACAAAAAAAACGATTGCTCGCCGTCTTTACCGGGGTGGTTATCACTACGCTTGCCGGTCTGTGTGTGCTGCTTCTCTTGACCCAGTCAAACTCAAACACGAACGCAACCGGTAAGGATCAGCAAACCGATCACGATCTGCGCCAAGTGCTGGAAAAACTCAAACGCTCATACCACGACGAAGCAAAGTACAAAAGGGAGTCGCTGGAAGCAGAAAGCATCGCGTCCCAAAATCCCGGCGCGGTCAGTCCTCTTTATCGGGGGCGACTTGATTACGTTCACGCCAGGGTGCTGCAAGTGGAGACGTATCGATCAAGACCAGTTGAGAAACAGCAGCCCGGCTGGGAACAGGCGCTTAGCTACAGTCGCAAGTCAGTAGTTGAACTAAAGAAGGCGCGAGCAGATGACGCTTCCTCCTACAGCACTCACACGCGCACGGCAACCGGCTTGCTGATGATGAAGGAAGAAGATCAATATTTCTTCGATTCGATTTTGCTTTGGCAAGCGATGGCGGAGAAGTGCAATCGGGCCAATGAAGTCGAATCCTCAATGAACGAGATAATGGACTTCTGCGAACGATTCAAAATCGAATCCGACTCCGCACCACGCATGACTCCGCTGTGGCAGCTGAAGATCAGTCGCATCGTGCAGACCGGCGATCGGACTGCAGCAAAAACCATCGCCGAGCGCTATTTGCGGTGCCTGAGGAAACAAGGCTATAAAGCAAGCTTTATTGACGATCAGGTGCGCGCAGTCAGAGCATTGGCGGGAATCGACTTACCGAATTGAAAAACAAAAACACCACCCGAACTGAATCGCGGTGGTGTTCATGCTACTGCCTGACTGCCCGTTGCTCGGGCTCAGTATTTCCTCATGCTTCAGTCAGTCCTTCACATGGGGCGAGCTCTCATCAGCTGTCGTTTCCGGTCAGCGCGGACCTGGTGTTTCTGCTTGGCTCCTCGGCTCGACGCGATTGCAACATCAGCTCAATCGCTCACCTGATGCATTCAAGAATACACGGCAGCTTCATACCGGAGAAGTACCCCAGAGGACCTTTAATGATCGGCGCTTCGCGTATACAGAACCCACACCAGGAGCTATAGACCGGCACCACATTCGGTTAAGAAGCGCTCGATCCACGCGCGCCCCAAAGGGTTCCGGCATTCCATATCGTTTATACAAGTACTTATATATAAACGCGACAGCGATCCGCCCTAAAGTCACCCGGTTCCATATAGACACATCGCTAACTATCAACCCGAGAGCGTAAAATGAGAAGGAACAAAGGAAGCATCGTAATTGGATCAAGACCTCCCGAGCACCATACAATCCGGCACGATTCTCGACGGCAAGTACCGCATCGAAGGCTACATCGGCGCGGGCGGTATGGGTAGCGTCTACAAAGCGATACACGTGCAGCTCGGCAACCCGGTCGCCATCAAAATCATGCACCCGCGGTTTTCACTCGACACCAATTCGACAGCCAGGTTCCACAGAGAAGCGAAGATCATTTCCGGGCTGCATCACAAGAACATTCTGGCGGTCTATGCATTTGGTTCCAGCGACGGATCTCTATACATGGCAATGGAATTCGTTGATGGGCAGTCGCTAGGAGATCTGATCAGGGAGCGCGGACCGATGGCGCCGGAAAGTGCAGTACAAATACTCCTACAGATTTGCGAGGCGATGACCTACGCGCACCGGCACAAAGTATTACATCGCGATTTAAAACCAGACAACGTACTTTTGGAGCGAGACACCGCGCTGGCAAAAGTCGTCGACTTCGGACTGGCTAAACTGACTGACGCGGAAACGCAACGACTGACGAGTACCGGCATGATCGTCGGTGACGCGCGCTACATGAGCCCCGAGCAATCGCAAGGCAAGCCGATCGATCAACGTTCAGACGTGTACTCATTCGGCTGCCTGATGTATGAAACACTTGCGGGACGCTGCCCGTTTGAAGCAGATACGCCGGTTGCGGTTTTGTTCAAGCAAGTCTCAGAGGATCCGCAGCCCTTCGCCGCCGATTCGAATATCTCGCGTTCGCTGCAGGCAATTACACTCCAGGCAATGCAGAAGGAGCAACAACAGCGCTATCAATCGTTTGAAGAGATCGCCACACAATTGCAAAAACTCGTCGGCGATCCAAATGCAAAAGTCGACGGCAGTCACCGTAAAGCATTACCAAAATCGGCCGGCTCAGGCAGAATGAACAAAGCCACGGCGCTCACAGCGGTACTACTCCTCGCCCTGGCAGCAGTACTGGTGCAGCCGTTGCTGGCATTTTTTCTGCCGCGCGCGCTGGACAACGAGAACACAACCGGCAATCAGCAATCGAAGCGAACGGCAGAAATGCAAATAGCCAACTTGATACGACAACTAGTATTGCGCGGTCCTCGCGACGAGCAATTCAGCTCGCTTCTCAACGAAGCCGAATCAATTGCAAAGCAAAATCCTGACATCGACCTCGCGTTCAAGGGTCGTCTCAAATTTATGCACGGGCGATTAATCGAATCCCGCCACCTAGCAACACACGCCAAGCCAAATATCTTCAGCGATCTGAAGGCTCAAGATAAGCGCAACCTGCAGGAGGGGCTAAATTACAGCCGCATTGCGGTAAACGAATTACGACAGTCCATGACCGACGCGGAATCGCATCGTGTCTGGAAATCAGAAACCGCCAGTGGATTGAAACCTCTGCTCGTCGAAGAAATACACTTTCTCGAGTCGCTGGCGCTCTGGCGAGAGATGTCCATTCTGTGCGATTCGTTTTCGGAGATAGAAGCTGCTTCGGCCCAGATATTTCAAATCTCGGATAGATACAAAATCGACTACGCCAACGAAGCATTAGTGCGCTCTGCGTATGCCGAGTTGATCGAGTTTTACAGGCTTCGGCACAAGACGTCCGCTGCCGACATCTTGACGAAACGCTATCTGGACAATTTGAAACTGCAGGGCTGCGATCCGCTATTCATCGCCGATGAGCAAAAGCGGCTACAAACGCAAAAACAAAAACACCACCCGAACTGAATCGCGGTGGTGTTTATGCTACTGCCTGACTGCCCGTTGCTCGGGCTCAGTATCTCCTCACGCTTCAGCCAGTCCTTCACGTGGGGCGAGCTCACATCAGCTGTCGTTTCCGGTCAGCGCTGACCTGGTGTTTCCGCTTGGCTCCTCGGCTCGACGCGATTGCAATTTCAGTTCAATCGCTCACCTGATGCATTCAAGAATACACGGCAGTTTAGCGTACGAGAAGTACCCCAGAGGACCTTTAATGATCTACCTTACGCGTACACGAACCCCGCACCAAAAGCTATTTCCTTGCACCACATTTGGTTATGAAGCGCTCGATCTATGCGCGCCGCAATGAGTTCCGGCATTCAATATCGTTTATACAGGTACTTATATATCGATGCGGCGAGAAACCCGCCCAGGGTCGCTCGATTCTATATAGGCGTATCGCCAACTATCGACCGGAGAGCGTAGAATGAGAAGGAACAAAGGATCGCCCAAGCTTGGATCACACAGACGAACAGCAACTTGCCTCGAATACGCAGTCGCTTGCGGGCGGCGGATTGTCCACAGGCACGATTCTTGACGGCAAATTTCGCATTGGTAGCTATATCGGCGGTGGAGGCATGGGCGCAGTCTTTAGCGCCACTCATCTGAAGTTAGGAAATCAGGTAGCCATCAAAGTTCTGCACTCTCGATTTGCGGTCGATCAAAATGCGGTGGCACGGTTTCATCGCGAAGCAAAAATCATCGCCGGGCTGCACCACAAAAACATTCTTTCCGTCTACGCTTTCGGTTCAGCAGATGGGCTCTTGTACATGGCAATGGAGCTTGTCGACGGCAAGTCGCTTGGAGACCTGATCGCACAGCACGGATCGTATTCACCGGAGCGAGCCATTCCCCTTCTTCTTCAGATTTGCGATGCCATGAGTTATGCGCACCAACAAAAAGTCTTGCATCGCGACTTGAAGCCGGACAACGTGCTCGTAACCAATGCCGATGACACAGCAAAAGTCGTCGACTTCGGGCTGGCAAAACTTACTGATGCAGAGATGCAAAGACTGACCACCACCGGCATGGTGGTCGGCGATCCGCGCTACATGAGCCCGGAGCAATCACAAGGCAAGCCGGTCGATGCTCGCTCCGACATCTACTCTTTCGGTTGCTTGATGTATGAAATGTTGGCCGGAAGGCGTCCGTTCGACGCTGATACACCGGTTGCAATTCTTTTCAAGCAGATCTCCGAATACCCCGAATCTTTTGCAGATCAGACCAACATTTCACTGTCGCTTCAGGCGATAGCGTTTCAGGCTCTGCAAAAAGATCCGCAGGCACGGTATCAATCAATTGACGACCTGTCCAGCCAACTGCTCAAGTTGTCGCGAAATCCAGATGCAAAAGTCGAAGGAGTACGCGCTGGTGGCACGCCTACCCAGTCGCGCAGCACAACCGGAAGTCGCGCAGCGCGCCAGCATGCACTAAAAATGCTGATCGGTGCATTGCTAGTTGTGGGAGCAATCACGGTCGGCATGGTCATCATTGGCACCAGCACTCGACTGAGCAACGAAGAAGGGCTGCGAGCAAGCACCCGGCACGAAGTCAGACTTGAGTTCGACTCGCTGATTTCCAACCAGGGCTTTGTCGGCGACCAGAACCCCACAGACGCTCTGGAGCGAGCGCAAATCCTAGTTGCCCAGTACCCAGAGGAATTCAATTCCAGCGATCGAGCGAAGCTTGATTTGGTACAGGCTCTGAATTTCGAGAGGCTGGGTCGTTATAGAGAACCAGACAAAATAAAACTCGCGCAGACGCATAACAAAGGGGCCATTTCTCAACTGGAGACTGCCCTCAAAGTACATTCCGACCATCGCCGCCAAAACAACATGCCCACGACGGATGCCGGCATGGAACCCTGGAGTAGTGATTCACGTTATTTATTTGAAGCACTACTGCTCCAATCAAGGTTGGCCGATCGAACCGGCGACCTCAAAGAGATGCGGAGCGCCATAGACTCGCTCCTCTCATTCGCAGAAAAATACGAGTTACCCTACACCATAGACAGGCGCCTGCTAAGAGAGGCGTGCGAAAGGTTGATTATGGCTTACGGTCAAGCGAACGACAGGCAGGCAGCAGAACAAGTACTGCAGCGCTTTATGAATTGCCTGGCAACTCAAGGTGACATCACCGCATTTACCGATAACGATGAACGATTGCTGCGCGACACCATGGAAAAGGCCTTCGACAAACAAAAACACCACCCGAACTGAATCGCGGTGGTGTTAATGCTACTGCCTGACTGCCCGTTGCTCGGGCTCAGTATTTCCTCATGCTTCAGTCAGTCCTTCACATGGGGCGAGCTCACATCAGCTGTCGTTTCCGGTCAGCGCGGACCTGGTGTTTCTGCTTGGCTCCTCGGCTCGACGCGATTGCAACTTCAGTTCAATCGCTCACCTGATGCATTCAAGAATACACGCCAGGTTCGAGCCCGAGAAGTACCCCAGAAGACCTTTAATGATCTACATTACGCGTATACAAAAATGGCACCATTACTTATTCTCCGGCACCACATTCGGTTATTGAGAGCCGGATCAATGCGCTCAGCAAGCGGCTCGGGCGTTCAATATGCGCAATATATAAATCCCGATCAAGGTGTATCCAAAATTCCCCCGGATCGATATAGCACATCGCCAATTTCGTACTTCAGGGCATAAAATGAGAGAGAAGAAAGGATCAAAGTGGCATAGTGGAATCCCAAGAAACAGCCGGCGCACTGCCCAACGGCACTGTCGTCGACGGCAAATTCGAAATCACCGGATTCATCGGCGCCGGCGGCATGGGCACCGTCTATCGCGCCCGCCACATTGAGCTGGGCAGCGCCGTGGCCCTCAAAACACTGCACCCGCGTTTTTCGGTGGACCAGGACGCGTCCGCTCGTTTTCGTCTCGAAGCCAAGATCATCGCCGGGCTGCACCACAAAAACATTCTGGCCGTGCACGCGTCCGGCTACAGCAACAACTTGCTCTACATGGCAATGGAATTGATCGAAGGAACTTCGCTGAGGGCAATGGTTGCAGAAGGCGGCTCCCTGAGCACCAGCGCAGCGTTGCCTCTTTTGATCCAGATTTGCGACGCGATGATTTATGCACATGCCAACAAGGTTTTGCATCGCGACTTAAAACCGGACAATGTATTGATCGAAACCAGGGGCACCGAGCGAACTGCCAAGGTCGTCGATTTCGGACTGGCTAAATTGACCGACATCGAAATGCAACGCTTGACACAGACTGGGATGGTCGTCGGCGATCCGCATTTCATGAGCCCCGAGCAGGCTCAAGGCAGACAGGCGGATGAGAGGTCGGACATCTACTCATTCGGTTGCTTGATGTATGACGTGTTGTCAGGCAAGCCTCCCTTCGAGTCAGACTCCGATGTGGCGGTGCTCTTCAAGCAGGTCTCCGACGAACCACAACTCTTCGCAGACGCGAAGGCGCCCGCGTGCTTGCGGTCGTGTCAATCGATTTGCTTTCAGGCGATGGAAAAGAATCCGGAGAGTCGATATCAGTCTTTTCAGGAAGTTCGCAATGAGTTGCAGAAACTTGCAGACAATCCCGATGCGAAGATTTCCGCCTCGTCAAGAATGGCTAAGGAGGCCGCAGCGGGACGAGGTCCCGGAGCGCACAAATTCCGTCGTTTGCCTGCAACAGTTGCCGCCGTTGCGTTGTTTGCGCTGCTTTGCTTCGCGGCTGCGAAGTTCTTGCACCAAGAAGATGCAGACACACCGACCGACAAAACCCCGTCGACTGCATCCCAACCCGACGTCGCTAAATTGAAGGAAGCGTACAAGAACCTCAGCGAACGCGATGCACGAGAGAGAGTCAAAGAATTGATTTCGGTGCTCCAGCGCGCACATCTTTCGGAGTCCGCACGAAAAGCGACTTTTGCAGAGCTGGACATTGCGGAATCGCGTATCGGTTTCGACCCATTGCAGAGCGGACGTGCCGAATACGAACGAGCGGCATCAATGATGCGCTCCGTAATGGAGCAACCGCAGAGGAATCTGACCATGGATACGGTCGAAGGTCGCGAAGCCATCGAGCATTGCCGCAAGGCGCTCGCTCACTACAATAAGATCATCTCGCTCTACCAGCGCAGACCAACAGTGAACGACGCAGAGCTGAGCGATATCAACGCCGCCTCCGTTGAACTGTACCGCACTTACTCTCTCCTGATTCAGATCGCGAATACATACAGTGACTACAAAACAGTGAAGAAGGCCGCGAAAGAGTGCGTTCGACTCTGCGAATACGCGAAAGTGCCGCCAGGCACTCTGGAAGCTTGCCAGACAGCATTCGACACACTGATCATGATCGACGTTCAAGACGTTGATACTGAGGGCGCGCAGAGTATGTCGCAGCGCAAGTTGGCTTTTCTAAAATTGCAGGGCTTCGATGCCGATTCGCTGAAGGAAGAGAAAAGAAACCTGACAATCAAGATGCGGGAATGGTCAAAACAAAAACACCACCCGAACTGAATCGCGGTGGTGTTTTCGCTACTGCCTGACTGCCCGTTGCTCGGGCTCAGTATTTCCTCACGCTTCAGCCAGTCCTTCACGTGGGGCGAGCTCACATCAGCTGTCGTTCCCGGTCAGCGCTGACCTGACGTTTCTGCTTGGCTCCTCGGCTCGACGCGATTGCAATTTCAGTTCAATCGCTCACCTGATGCATTCAAGAATACACGGCAGTTTCATACCCGAGAAGTACCCCAGAAGACCTTTAATGATCCGCACCACGCGTATACGGAAATGGCACCATCGCTTATTCCCTGACATCACATCCGGTTATCGAGCGCCCGATCAATACGCTGCGCAAGAAGCTCCAGCGATCCCTATATCATTCATATCGATTCGGCGACGGCGACATAACTGCAGCACCACGGATCGATATAGCTGTATCGCCAATTCCCGACTCGATGACCTAAAATGAGAGAGAAGAAAGGATCGAGTCGCCAGCGTGGATCAGGAAAATCTATCTTCAGCAGACGGCGGCCAGGCTGCCAATCACGCGGCGCTGGCGGCGGGAACCATCCTCGACGGCAAGTATCGCATCGAGAGTTTCGTCGGCGGCGGCGGCATGGGATCGGTCTATCGAGCCCATCACCTGGAACTGGACAAAGAAGTTGCGATTAAGACCATGCATCCGCGGTTTTCAGCCGATGCGGAATCAGTGGCGCGCTTTCAGCGCGAAGCGCACATCATCTGCGAGTTGCACCACAAAAACATTCTTGCCGTCTACGCCTTCGGCATCGACAAGCAGCTCGATCTTCTTTATATGGCGATGGAGTTTGTCCAGGGACAATCGCTGGGACGACTGATTGCCGAACGCGGAGCGATCAGTCCCCAACAGGCTCTGCCTCTGCTGATGCAAATTTGTGATGCCATGGCATACGCGCATGCCAATAACGTCCTGCATCGCGATTTAAAACCGGACAACGTGCTGATTGCAAATTCCGAAAGCGGTGAACCGGTTGTGAAGGTGGTCGATTTCGGACTGGCAAAAATAACTGATGCCGAAATGCAAAAACTGACCAGCACCGGCATTGTGGTCGGCGATCCTTATTACATGAGCCCCGAACAGGCACAGGGACGCACAGTCGATGCGCGATCAGACATTTATTCTTTTGGCTGCCTGATGTACGAAGTGCTGACAGGTGAGCGTCCGTTTGTGGGCGAGTCGACTGTGGCGATCTTATATAAGCAAATCGGCGAGAGCCCACCACCTTTTCCTGAAGCAAAGACCAACCTGGCTCGATCGTGCCACTCGATTGTTTTCGAAGCGATGCAGAAATCGGTCGACAAGCGTTACCAATCTTTCGCAGACATCGGACAGCAACTGGCCAAGCTGCATGCCGACCCGGACGCAAAGGTGGAAGGCATTCAATCGGTTCCGACTTCTCGCGGCATCAGCAGCCCGTCGCGCATGTTATCAACCAAAACTGTAATCCGCGTTCTCGCCGTCGTACTGCTGGTGGCAGTGCTGCCCGCAGTTTCTTTTCTGATCCTCAATCCGCGCAAGGTGTCGCCAACCAAAGTTGAACCCGACGATGGATACAGCACCTTATCAACAGCCGATGTGCGCGCGCGAGTAAATCAATTGCTTTCGCTCACTAGAGATTCCGAATATCAGGTCGACCGCGCCGAATCTGCAATGCGCGAGTTGGAAATAGCACGAAAACACATAGGCGAAGACCCTTTTATGCAGGGACGGATCGATGCCCACCATGCCGTAGTCTTACGGCTGAGAATGCAAAAAACGAACTCGAATGCTGAGTACACCAAACAGATCGCATTTGGGCAAAAAGCCGTCGACGAATTCGATACCGCTGCTCGGCTGAGCGATGCCGGCGGACGTTATACCGCAGTCAATCAAACCGCCAGTCTGGAACACATCAGAAAAGAGCAGTTGTGGGCGCTGGAAGTAATCCGCGAAACCGCGCAAGAGATCGGCGACAGAAAAACAGCGCGCGCTGCTGCAAATCGCATTCTCGAGCTCTGGGAACACGTTCCGACAAAATCGCCCGACCCGATCGTTGAGAGTGCGTTCGACGAGTTACTTGAGTGCAGCCTGAACGAGGATCATCCCGAGGAAGTCGAGAAAATTGCAAAGCGCGCTATGGAGTATTACCAGCACACCAAGTGCGACGTCTCGTTCATCCAAAAGCAAAAGAAGAAACTTGACCTGGCACGGTCGCTGGCAACACAGAAGCTGGCAAAACAAAAACACCACCCGAACTGAATCGCGGTGGTGTTAATGCTACTGCCTGACTGCCCGTTGCTCGGGCTCAGTATCTCCTCACGCTTCAGCCAGTCCTTCACGTGGGGCGAGCTCACATTAGCTGTCGTTTCCGGTCAGCGCTGACCTGACGTTTCTGCTTGGCTCCTCGGCTCGACGCGACTGCATTTCTCAATCAATCGCTCACCGGTATGCAAATAAGATTACCGCGCGAATCGCCGCCCGTGAAGTACCCCAAAGGACCTTTAATGATCCGCATTCTGCGTATACAGAAGTGGCATCATCACTTATTCCTCGGCACCACATCCGGTTATTAAGCGCCGGATCAATAAGTGCGGAAAGCGCTTCCGGCGTTTCATATGCGCAATGCATAAGAACAGATCCGCTTACTATCCGATGCGCCACCGCTTGCATATAGCAAGGCCGACAAGTGTCGCCGTCAGTGGAATAATGAGACTGGCATAACTGAGATTCATTGTGGAAGACAGCTCATCCGACAAGCAACCTATCCTGCTAGAGCCAGACGAGATACTGGAAGACAAATATCGCGTCGTCCGCTTTCTCGGCCGCGGTGGCATGGGCAGCGTCCATGAGGCAATCCACACACACCTCGGCAACCGCGTTGCCATCAAGCTCTTGCATCCCCGTTTGTCAGGCGATGAAAAGCAGCTCGCCAGGTTTCAGCGTGAGGCGCACATCATTTCGGGGCTGCGACACAAGAACATCTTGTCGGTCTATGGCTTTCATCGCTGGCGCAACATGCCTTTTATGGCGATGGAGTTTATCGAAGGGGAATCGATCCGCGATCTACTGATAGAGCGGCAGGGCAATCTCTCAGCAACGGAGGCGCTGCCCCTGTTTCTGCAAATCTGCCAGGCTATGCAATTTGCTCATAACAACAGCGTGCTGCATCGCGACCTCAAACCAGACAATGTGCTGGTTGTGAAGGAGAGCGACGGCTCACTGACGGCAAAAGTCGTTGACTTCGGACTGGCCAAACTGCAAGGGACCAACGAGATGCAGAAACTGACCAGCACCGGGCAGGTGGTCGGAGACCCGCATTATATGAGCCCCGAGCAATGCCAGGGCACGCAGCTCGATGCGCGCTCGGACATCTATTCATTCGGTTGCCTCATGTATGAAGTCTTGACGGGCGCGCGACCGTTCCTCGGCGATTCACCGGTTGCCACCATGTATGAGCATCTGCAGAAAAACGCCAAGCCGTTTGCGAAACAATGCGGATTGCCGCTGGCAATCGAAGGCATCGTATTCAAGGCGATTGCCAAGGACCCTCGCCATCGCTACCAGTCTTTTGAAGAGCTGGCGGCTGACTTAGAAGAATTCTCCCGCAATCCGCAGATGCCGAGCATGCGTGCCGTGTCCGCCCCCACAGGTGGTGGCATGACTCCCGCAGCAAGAAGTGCCGTTTTGATCATCTTGCTCGGAGCGCTCATCTGCCTGCTTTATGTGTTCAGCCGCCCGCAGGCAGCAACCGATCCTTACGCCAACATCTCCGACTCAGAGTTGCGAGCCCGCGCTGTTCCGGCATTGGCGAAGGCGCGCGATGCTTCGCGCAACCACGAGTTCGAGCAAGCTGATTCGTTTCTCGCCACAGTAGACGAACTGCGCAAACACCTGAACAACGACCCTTATCTCGAAGGGCGCATTGATTATCAACATGGCGAACAGTATCTCGAAAGATTCAGAGTCACCCAAAACAAAGAGTTTGCCGCCTTAGCCAAACAATACTTGCTGAAGGCTGATGCCGACTTCAAAAGGGCCCGTGCGTCCTTATCGGCGACAAGCGGAAAGACTCAGCTGCACGACATCGAATGGCAGATGATCTCCAATCTGGACATGCTGCTCGCGGTCGGGCTGGAATCCTCCGGCTCCACAGCGGGTGACGAAGCATCGCAGCGACTGCTGGAAGAACTAGAACAAGCACCGCCACCACTGGAGTACATGCAGGGACATTCGGTGCAGAAGGCATTCAACTGGCTATTCACGCGCCGCATCAGCGAAGGGAAACCTGACGCGGCGGCGGCTCTACTGATACGCAAAATCGATTTTTCCTTACGGCAAGACTCCGATACCGACTTTATTGCGCGGGAGAAAAAACGCATGCTGTCTGAAATCGCCGCCGTCGATCCCGTCCTGGCAAAACGGGTGCAGCAGCGGCTGGAAAAGCGCAAGTAACCGCGGCGACAGGCGGTAGCATATACTAGTTAGGACACCGAGCGTACCTAAACCATTGGATCCGGACGAGACACCGAACGACCCGCAAAATTCCAACCATGCGCCGTCACCGTCGCTGCAGCCGGGCGCGATCATCGATGAGAAGTACGAACTGAAAAAGTTCATCGGCATGGGAGGCATGGGCGCGGTCTACAGCGCGGTACACCGGCAACTGGGAACGGACGTCGCCATTAAGGTGCTGCATCCTCGCTTCGGCGTCGATCAAGAATCGGTGGCCAGGTTTCAGCGGGAAGCACGCATCATAGCCTCATTGAGACACGCCAACATTCTCAGTGTGTACAGTTTCAATTCATGGCAGGGCATCTTTTACATCGCCATGGAATTGATCGAAGGCGATTCGCTGGTGGCATACATTTTTGACGGCGACAGGCTGCGCAAGCCTGAGGATAAACTGCCTTTGCTCATACAAGCCTGCCGAGCAATGAGCTTCGCACACAAGAACGGCGTGCTGCATCGCGACCTCAAACCCGACAACGTGCTGGTCGTGAACAACCCCGACGGCAGTCAATCAGCGAAAGTTGTCGACTTCGGATTGGCAAAACTGCAGGGTGCTTCCGACGTACAACAACTGACGCGCACCGGCGAAGTGTTCGGCGATCCCAATTACATGAGCCCCGAGCAATGCCAGGGCAAGCCACTCGATGAACGCTCCGATATCTATTCATTTGGATGCCTCATGTATGAATTATTTTCCGGGGTGAGACCGTTTGAAGCCGACACACCGCTCGGCACTCTCTACAAACACTTGCAAGACAACCCGCAGCGCTTCGCCAAACAAGTGGGGATTTCCAGTGCGCTGGAAGAAATCATTTTTCGCGCCATGGAAAAATCGCGCGAACAACGCTACGAGTCATTCGACGAAATCGCCGCCGACCTGACCCGCTTCATCGATAACCCGCAATTGAAGGCGAGCAGCTCGGTGCCTCCGGGTGGTTTTTCAGGACGGCGCCCAGCCGTACGCAACACCGCATCTGATACCAGCGGCTCAGCGTGGCGCAAAGTTTCGTCGCGGGTGATGCTGATTGTTCTTTGCCTCTTGCCCGCAGTGACTGCCGCGGTTGTCCTGATGACTCGGCGCGATGCAGAAAATGATGGTGGTCATGGTACTAGCGATGATGGTCGACACGGATTCGTCAACCTGTCCCAGCTCGAATTGCGCACGCGAGCACTTGAGCTTTGTTCGCGCACAGCGTTGCTCGTAGCCCGAGAACGTTTTCCAGAAACAGAGACCAACCTGGCTGAACTGGATCAGCTGCGCCTGCATCTGGAGCACCAGCCCTACGTCGAAGCTCAGATAGATTTTCTGCACGGGTGGTATCAGTTGCAGATGTATCGCCGGTTGAAAGTACCGGCAGACGGAAAGAACGGAGTGAATTACCTGCGACGCTCGCTGCAAGAATACGACCAGGCATACGCCGATGCCTCCGCCAATGGTGGCGAGGCTAGTAAAACACGACTGGATGAAATAGCCACTCACAAATTCGAAGCCGCCGATCAATTGCGCTATCTGGGACTCGCTTCTGATGATGCACAAGCCACACGCCAGGGAGCATTGGAAGTAATCAGGCTGGTCAGACACCTGCCCGATAAACCGGACTACGACCAGTTGAAGGCACTGCAGCAGTCGTACGACGTACTGATTCAAATGAATGCCGCCAAAGGAAATTACGAGCGCGCACTGAAGCTGATGTGGCGCAAACTTACTTTTCTCGAACGACAAGGATGCGATCCGGCTTTCGTTGCCAGTGAACGCAAACGCCTGGAAGTTATGATCAACGAATTGGGCGGTGCCAAAGCGGTGACTCAACTGTCGCCGAAACTGGAAGCAGAGATTCGCAAGCAATCAGCTTTGCGACACGGCTCCGCGCCCAGTGCCGACCCCGGCATCGACGATATCGAGAAGTGAAAACGCGCACAAACAAAAACACCACCCGAACTGAATCGCGGTGGTGATCATGCTACTGCCTGACTGCCCGTTGCTCGGGCTCAGTATTTCCAAACGCTTCAGTCAGTCCGTCACGTAAGGCGAGCTCACAACAGCTGTCGTTCCCGGTCAGCGCTGACCTGATGTTTCCGCTTGGCTCCTCGGCTCGAAGCAATTGCATTTCTCAATCAATTGCTCACCGGTTATGCATATAAGAATAGCAAGCTTTCGCAGACCCGACCACTACCCCAAATGACCTTTAATGATCTAATTTTCGCGTATACGAAAGGCGCATCAACACCTATTCTTTGACACCACATATGGTTTTTAAGCGCTCGGCCAACAAGCTGCGCAAGCGATGGCGCGATCGAATATGCGATACATATCACCGAACGCGCATGCCATTTCAAGAAACTTTCAACCGCACCTCACTAGCATGTCGGCAAAAGCAAGCAGTCCTTGTATAACAGAGGAAGGCACAGGGTTTTCAAGATTGGACCACGACGAAACGGCAATCGACAACGCGCGACTATCAACCGGAACCGTCGGACAACGTCATCGTTGTGAAGAGCGAAGAAAAGCTTTCGACAGCAACGGTGAAAGTGGTCGATTTTGGATTAGCCAAGTTGCAAGGCGACAACGACATGCAGCGGCTGACCAGAACCGGCGAAGTCTTCGGCGACCCAAGCTACATGAGCCCAGAAGCCGTTTCCTGCCGACAATCCAGTCGCCATCTTGATGAAACAGGTTTCGCAAGAACCACCTCCGCTGCCTCAACAGCTGGCGGTGCCGCCCGCGATCGAGGCGATTATCTGGCGCGCCATGCAGAAAGACCCGGCTGAGCGGTACGACTCATTCGATGCAATCGCAGCAGAGCTGCGCAACTATGCCGACAATCCCGAGGCGGGAAGCCGCGCGCGACTGCCGGCGCGCAGCATCGGCGGACAGGCAGGGAAGAAGGGCAAGCAACGATTGCTTGTGACTGGAGCAATCGCGGTCGGTGTTTTTATTGCCGCGGCGGGGATGTACCTGGCATCAACCAACACACACAACACCGCGACTACAGCCTGCGAGCCATACGAACACCTGTCGCCGAACGAACTGCGACAGCGCGCCTACGCCCTCATGACGTCGGCATCCGATGCCGCCAAGCTCGGGCAGTATGAGGACGCCAACAAAACGCTGGCTGAGTTGCAGAGATTGCGACGTTATCTGGTCACTGACGAAGATACGCAGGGGCACATCGACTACAACATCGCCTTCGTAGCGATGGCCGAAGGAGACAACAATTCCAAAGCACTGCAGCGCAAAGCCCTCGACTACTATTGCAGTTCAGCCGAACATCTCAAGAAAGCGCGCACCGCGATTTTGTCCAGCAGTCAGCCGCTGTCCAGCTTGCAACTTTTGAAAATCGAGGAAGGATTGATCCTGTCCCTCGATGGCGAGCGGCGGGTGGCGGGATATCTGCAAGACAAAACCGCCGCCGATCGCGCCTGTCGCGAGACGCTTGATTTTTGCGAAGGCAAATCCGCACCGATTGATAAAGGCAGGAGTCACTCTGCGCAAGCCAGTTTCGACTGGCTGTTCTCTCGAGCTATCCAGACGAAACGCCTGAAGCGCGCCTACAAACTGATGAAGCGGAAGATAGCGTTTCTTGAGATGCAGAAAGTCGATCCTGGTTTCTTGCAAGAAGCGCGAACCAGCATGGAACATCAACTGGTTGAAGCAGCCGCGAATCAGCAAGGCAAGCGTTTCTCCAAATTTGAAGATGCCGAAGATGCGACGGATGCAGAAGATGCGACGGATGCAGAAGATGCGACGGATGCAGAAGATGCGCAGTGAACACAAACAAAAACACCACCCGAACTGAATCGCGGTGGTGTTTAAGCTACTGCCTGACTGCCCGTTGCTCGGGCTCAGTATTTCCAAACGCTTCAGTCAGTCCGTCACGTAAGGCGAGCTCACAACAGCTGGTGTTTCCGGTCAGCGCTGACCTGATGTTTCCGCTTGGCTCCTCGGCTCGAAGCAATTGCATTTCTCAATCAATTGCTCACCGGTTATGCATATAAGAATAGCAAGTAATTCCGAGGCGTGCCACTACCCCAATGGACCTTTAATGATCTAATTTCCGCGTATACGGAAGGCGCATCAACACTTATTGTTTGGCACCACATGTGGTTACTAAGCGCTTGAACCATTTGCGGCACAACGCGATCGACAAACGCATATTCGATCCATATATCATCCGAGAGGGGATCTGAGATCAGGGTTTACCCGGGAAACTCGACAGTACTCGACCGGCTACCCGAAACCGGCGCCGGACGTACGATAGAAGTGCCCGCCCAACTTGGCAACGCCCATGAAGACATCCCTGACGTTCAGCATCGCCCTCAGTTTTTTGCTATCAGCGACACTCGGCTGGACCGCTGCGGAGGCAGCTCCTGAGAAGGAGAAGCAGCAGCCCGGCAAACTGATTCCGCTGTCCGCGACCTTCGACAGCAGCAGAACTCTGCAGGGGCATCTGGAAGTTAAGGGCAATCGCGTGGCGCTGAGATCGCGTACAGCCAGGCGCTCCGGTAACCTGGCCGCCGTGTCCCCCTCGCGCCGACGCATGTCGGGGCGGGCTACCCTTGCCGCACGACGGCGTGCGTTATCGGCGATAACTGCGTCGTCCGCCGAATCCGGGTTCAAGCTGGCGGTGGCGACGAGTTCGCCGCGCCCCAAACTGTCCGCTGCCGCCGCGCCTAAACTGGCAATGGCAGTGCCGGCTCAGCAGCTGCAAACCCGGGTTTCGAAATCGCACGTCCAGACCGCGGCAGCGGCTCAGGAAGATGCGGATTGCACCTGCCACGAAGCACGCAAACTCGTGGACCAGAAACGCTACAGCGAGGCAGCCATAGCCTACGAAAAATACGCGGACAAGCTGCTGAAGACCTTCAACAAGGAAAACGGCGACTACGCCAGCGCGCTCACCTGGCAGGGCTACAGCCTGGAGATGCAGGGTCGCAAGAAGGAAGCTCGCAAAATATTGGAGAAGGCAGCGGCTGTCTATCGCACCGCCGATCCTGAAGACGAGACCCTCGAATGGATCGAAGATCGGCTGGCAGAGCTGTAAAAACAAAAACACCACCCGAACTGAATCGCGGTGGTGTTCATGCTACTGCCTGACTGCCCGTTGCTCGGGCTCAGTATTTCCAAACGCTTCAGTCAGTCCGTCACGTAAGGCGAGCTCGCGATAGCTGTAGTTTCCGGTCAGCGCTGACCTGATGTTTCCGCTCGGCTCCTCGGCTCAAAGGCGTCGCATTTCTCAATCGACGACTCACCGTTGATGAAAGTAAGAATAGCGCGGATCTCGAGGTTCGACCACTACCCCAAATGACCTTTAATGATCTTCGTTTTGCGTATACAAAAGCGGCATAAACACTTATGTCTTGGCACCACATTTGGTTACTAAGCGCTTGAACCATTTGCCCCGCAAGCCGCTCCGGCTGTCGATATACGCCATATATAACTTGCCAACTCGGCCGTGTTCGGAAAGGCGCAAAACGACGTTGCAGCTCAGCCGTAAAATGCGAAGTGATATCAGTTGGGTTGGAACTCGGACTGCTCCGTGGAGTCGTTATGGGTGTCGAGCCGGACCATATATAGCCGGGCGATTTCTCGGGAGGATGTCCGCTATGACGTCACGCAGACGGCGAAGAAGAACAGCAGAATCACGGCAGTTACCAGCCGCGCCGGGCGACCAGCAGGTCAGACAGCTGCCGGTGCCGGCCAGCGCCGTCAATTCTGTGAAGAAATTGCCGGCGCCTGACGGGCTGGCAGAAGAACACCTCCCAATCGTCGCGCCCAGGAGCGCGGGGAAGTCGGTGGGAATCTGGCAGAAAGTGCAGCGAGCTGCCAAGAAGGCGCAGGAGGAAATCGATCTATATAGATCGATCCTGAAACACCCCCGAACCCCCTTGGCTGCCAAGGCACTGTTCGGGGGCGCCATTTTGTACGCCCTGTCGCCGGTGGACCTGGTTCCGGACTTTTTGCCCGCCATGGGCTGGCTGGACGACCTGATTGTCGTGCCGGCGATGGTTTGGCTGGCACTGGAGCTGGTTCCGGACGATGTTATAGAAGAGTGTAGGGAGCGCGTAAAGGCTGGAAACCCGCCGCCTGGCACGGTATAATGGAAACTGCGCCGACGTAGCTCAGGGGTAGAGCAGCTGTTTCGTAAACAGCAGGTCGCGAGTTCAAATCTCGCTGTCGGCTAAGTTTTTGAAGATATGACTTTGTGCGGTGCCCCTTCTGATTTCCCGAAGCGGTTTCCAAGAACCACCTTAAAGGTGCGGAGAAAGCATGCAGCGTGCGATCCGCTAATTGGCGTGGTCCTCTTTTTGGTGGCAACATGTGTGCCATGCATCGCTGCTGATGAGGACGCAGCATTCATCCAGCTTTGGAATCGGTATTTAGCCAAGCCTGAAATTCAGAAGTTGCTATCGGAGCGCGACGCATCCAACGAACCGGAGTCAATTCGCGTGCGCCTAAATCGCCTGCTCGAAGGCGATCTCCGCGATCAAGACAATTCCACTCGTAACTCAATTGGGTTTTTAGTCGGCGACTTCCCCGTTCCAGACTATTCACCGACAGGCGGATACGGTGTTAACGACATCAGGGGTCCGTGGGCAAGACCTGCGCTGATAGGTGCTGGCGGGGGTGCCACGATTGGCGCGAGAATCGGCATGAACAGGAAGGACCTTCTCTATTCATCAAAGGTCGTAGAGGCGGGTGAGTCCGCTTATGAGATTCACGAGGTTCTCTTGCACGACGCCAAACAGATTCAGCACAACGTCAGAACAATTGTCTGGCAACTAAGAATTCTAGGAGAGCTTAAACAGTCGATCGCGGATGGAGACAAGTCGGAGATTACGCGTACTTGGCTGAAAGATAGCGAACAAGTGGTTCTAAGCGCAGAACAATCTTTGGCATTACAGCTTGGCATTGACTTAACAAGGGTGAAGAACCTCCTTCGCGATGAAAGTCACTAAAATTACCGTCAATGTCCTGAGCCTTCTTATCCTCTTCGGAGGAATCATCAGTGACGCACGGGCGACTGATTCTGAACGCTTCAAGTATGGAATGGTGCGCGTGCTGAGCGACATCGATCAAAACTCGATGCGCTTTTGCAGCGGCGATCTTTTTGGATTGGAGGATCAAAACGGTAGAACCATACTTGATGCAAAGTATTCCGACATCGAATACTGCGGACACGGCATTTTCCTCGCGACAGAGATCCAAAAGTCGAACAAATACTTCTTTGGAGACCAGCGACATTTCTTCAATCGCGACGGCGTCGAACTCAGCTACGAGCTACCAGAAGGAACTCTGTTACTGAATATCTTTTCGTTTGGAGACAAAGGTGATCAAAATCCTGATCTGATTCTCGACAAATTTGCATCTGACACGATTTTGCTTTTTGTTTATCGGGAGTACGATTCTGCACGTGCACCTTCTTGCTGCCGCCAGGGACTGTGCGATTTGAAAGGAAACATTCTCCTGCCGGCGCTGCGAGGTACCATACTATTTCTCGAACCCGGTTCTGCCTTCGTCGATCCTAACGATGGCAAGCGATTTATTGTAGACCTGAAGACATGGTCGTCTACGTCGACAAATCTTTCGCGCAATCCGGGCTCCGTGCCGCGGTCACGCCTCCCATGGCTAAAAAACTATCAAGTGCCGATGCCTTTTCCAAATGACCGCAAAAGAAAAGTAATTCTTACAGACAATGGTTCATTTGACTCTCAGTATTGGCTGGACAGAAGGGTCAGGGACGGTCCAGTCAAGCAGGTCGAAATGTTCAACCGCTTTCTGCATGAATACGATTTGATTGGAATGCATCGGGATCGCGTCGCAGTCTTGCTTGGAGAGCCCGAGACTGGTACGGTTTCGCCCTCCCTAACTGCCCCGGATTCCTACATCTACACTTTTCCCTGCATGAGTTGCGTGGGATATTTCGACGGCATCAAAATCAACTTCGCTAATGAACGCGTCATTAGTTGGTCGTTCATCGGCGGCAACAAATACGAACAAACCGGGCACGAGTTCGCACCAATTACAACGAACATGGTGCTCTGGCGTCCAAAGAGTAAGAATTGGTTGAGGACCATCGGGTCGTTCAATTTTCCACCATCAACCGAACCTAAGGAACCGGCATTCTCACCCTAGCCGGGTGGCACAGAATCGAACGATTGATGCCTGCACCTGAGCAGGATAAGTTTGTCTCGCGCAATTTGCTACCGACTTTCATGCCGCTGATAGTTCCTGCTACTGCCACCAGGACTGGTGACTTCGTCAAATCGCTCAGCCACAACGATAATCGCGTGAAGGGATCTGCAAGATCACCCGACCTGGTTTTCCGAGTGACGTCGAAACATTAGGCGGGCTGACGAGCACATAGAATGACCAGAGTAACTCTATGGGGCTTTACGAAGCAAGACGAATTGGGAATAATGCACACATCCCAGCGCTGTCACGCCGGCAGAGGTAGTTATGCAAGACGACTCGACACATACTGAGGAGTCCGGCACGCTTGAAAAATCAGTTGGCGGCGAGTCTAAACGCCTTGTCACCCATACTGTCGGCGCATCCTTTCATAGCGAAACTAGCCAATACACGCTGATCGACCTGATCGGCCATGGCTCAAGCGGGGATGTCTGGAAGGCGTCTACCGCATCTGGTGCAGACGTTGCCCTAAAGCTCTTCAAAAGAGAACTGCTGTCGAACGAGGAGGCATTGCGCCGCTTCAACCTGGAAGCAAAACTTCTGCGTCGGATATCGCATCCGAATATCGTGTCGATACTCGACATGGGCGAAACTGGCGAAGGAATTCCATTCATCGTCATGGATCTCGTCCAAGGTGATACCATTCGCGATAGGCTCAATAGTGCGGGTGTGTTTGCGCCTGACCGGGTCGCTCAGATTGGACGCGAGATTTGCCGAGCACTATCCGCGGCTCACGCACAAACTGTCATCCATCGCGATCTTAAACCGAGCAACGTAATTATCGCCGACAGTGACGACGTGCGATTGGTTGACTTCGGCATCTCAAAGGCGGTCGGCTATACGGGCGAAACTATTACCGAGTTTGGCGGGATGGTTGGAACTCCAGCTTACATGAGCCCCGAGCAGTGTCTCGGCAAACCGGTGGACGCTCGTTCAGACATCTACGCTCTTGGTTGCACATTGTTTGAAATGTTGACCGGCACCAAAGCTTTTGAATCAGGCACCCCAGTCGAAGCAATAGCAAAACAAATCAGCCCGGATCGACAATCACTTAGAGTTCGCTTGAAAGCAACCGGAGCACCGTTAGAGCTTCAATCCGTAATTTGGAAATGTATACAGCGGGAGCCGTCTGAGAGGTACCAAACAGCTGTGCAGGTGGAACACGACCTCAGCGCATTCCTGACCGGCGCACCTCTCCATTTCGTCCTGTCCTCCAAGCCACACATCTGGTCACGCGTTCTAGTGTGCTTTATCGGGTTCACCGCAGCAATTGCACTTTTCTGGCCAAACATTGTTTGCCACTTGCATATTGGAACACTAATCCGCAATCGTTACACGAATCAGGTTGTGCTCTGGGATCCCTGGGCTCCATCAGTTAGAGCAGCAATTGACAATGCGGTGGCTGATCATCGATCTCTGCGCGCTGGTGACTTCCGTAACGCAGCAATGGTGGGATGCACTTTTCGATCGCTGGACATGGAGCTAGCGGACTTCACAGGAGCACAACTAACCGGTTCACATTTCATTGACACAAATCTGTGTGGTGCAAATTTCTCAAATGCACAGCTAGGCGCATCTACTTTCATGGGTGGCACACTGAGCCGTGCTAGATTTCAGAATGCAGTGTTGCAGAATTGCAAAGTCAGTCCGTCGACAGCCTGTACCGGCGCAGACTTCTCCGACGGCAATCTACTCATGGCAACCTTCGACGGTGTGAATTGTAGGGAAGCAAATTTCACCAGAGCAGACTTGCAACAGACTTCCTTTCACAGCGCCTGCTGTAACAATGCAAATTTCACTCGAGCAGACTTGCAACAAACCCTTTTCAGGGGAGCCTCCTGCGACAACGCGAATTTCCAATACGCCATCCTCAGTGGGACGGAGTTCGAATACACCAGTTTGCGTTATGCCAATTTCGCACACTGCACGCCCGATATTGTGCGGGCCTCGCACGCTGACTTGACCGGCACAGGAGCGCGTATCAACGAGGAAGGCGAATTGGTAAGATGAGGTCTCCTGGGCGTATCTCTTTTTGACGCAAATGACAGAACAGAGCCATCAAGGATTGGGAGAAGTTCGCATCCGCTTCGAGAAGGGGTGGGGTATTTGCTTGGACTTGTCGCAATCCACAGCGCAACTGCCCGACGGCAACGACCAACCGCTGCGCATTGTGTCCGTTGATGGCACACCGATCAAGGGAATGAGAATTGATCAAGTTCGAGGTTTGATGCGAGGACCTCTGGGGTCGATGGTGACCCTGGAATTGTTGAGCACCCGCGATTTGAGCATAAATCTAACCCTTGAGCGAGAACTCAGACGTGTGGGTCCAGCGACACCGAATGCAGTGCATGCGATGTTAGCAGCATCTGAAAAGCTCGACAACTTTGATGAGTCCGACTTTCCCGACCAATACTCAACTCATCGTGACCTGACAAAACTGGAACCCTATACCACTGGGCTGATGCATGCAGCTTTACTTTGTGGAGAGCATTGGCACGAAAGGTCCGCCATGACATCGGCGGTGCAGCTGTTTACTGTGGTTCCGTACTATGACCGGGTTGGGCGGATTGTTGAAGCCGATGCAGCGGCATCGAAAGCCATCGAAAGGTTGCGCCGCACCAACCCCAAATCAATATGGCTGCGCGATGCCTTCTTTAGGTTTGCAGAACATTGCGAACGGAAAGGTCGATACACTGAAGCAGAGGCAATCTACAGTTTTCTGCTGGGCTCTGCGCAACCCGTTACGTGGGAGAATTCCGGCTCACGGGCAGACGTGCTAAGTCGTTACGCCCGCATGCTGATCAAGTCTGGCAGAGTCAGCGAAGCAGAAAAGTTGTTTGACGAAGTAGCGGACTTGGAAAAGGGGCGTTTCTCCATTCGCCGCGAGGTTGCAGACTTTTACGCAGAGCGAGGTAGATTCAATGACTCGATCCAAATCTACTCCGACATTGTGATTGAGCTGGAAAAACGATCAGAATCTGAACGAATGTCGCGCAAAGATCAACCGCTAGCTGAAGCGCTCTACCAGCTTGGGATCATGTGGCAGCGTGCCGGCGACCCAGCGCAGGCGATAGCACAATTGCAGAGAGCTGTCTCTGTCTACGAGGCAAGACTCAGCCCATCCGACCGCCTGGACTTAGAGAAAAACCCAAGCTGGTTTCCGACGCTCAGCGATCTCGAAACAAAATTGGGACAGCTGCACCTCGCGAAAGGAGATCTTGACGCCGCAGAGATCAGCCTGCGCAGCGCGATATCGCGTCTGAGAGCCGCACTTGGCGCAGCCTCACCGAGGTTGAGAGTTCCAACAGCCGCACTCGAACAATGCACCAGTGAGCAGGCAGAACATGCCGAATCGATTGAACTAAGCGGGATCGAGCAATCGGCCACGACCGACAATGTTGACGATACAGATGAAGTGTATCAGCAGATTGCCTATGCATCACGACTGGTCTGGGCAGCGAAATTCGACGTAGCGCTGCCGAGCATCTTCAATTTGCTCTTGCTATACGAGGCACCAGTCGACGAAGACACTCCAGCGGCTCGGACGAATTTGCTATTAAACAGCCTGTGCGTATTCGCAAGAAAGCTGCTCGACGCCGGCAATTTCAAAGAAGGAAAAGAACTTCTCGATCGGCTTGAGAGTGCTGTCAGGGACAAAAACGAGCCGCCTTCGACACTACTCCCAATTATCACGGAGTACGCAGTATTTTCGGCGGAGATGAATTTGCCGGTTAGCACATTCTGGGATCGTCTGGAGGCAGCCCTAGCCTCTGGAGACTTCGATCAGAGGAGCGAAGCGCTTGCTTCTTCTTACACGATTCCTGAGAGGCTGAGACGCTGGTCACTCGGTTATCTGTTTGCCGGTGAGTATCTTCGTGCGGAACGGCTTTTGCAGCACGCTTCATATCTGCTCTATAAGTCCGAGAACCTGCAAGATGAATTAGAGGTGATGACCAGTACAAGTCCACTGTTGCCTATTGACCTGGGCATTGTCCACATTTATTTGGGGAAGCTCCAAGAAGCCAGATCGGCAATCAAGTATGCTCTCTCATTCGACCGAAACTCCCAATATGCAATTGCGCGAAAAATTACGCATGTTGCTTTCGCCTTGCGCCAATGCGGACACGACAGGGAAGCGCTGTCACTTCTGCGCAATGCGATAGAGCGCATACCGTATTCATCGTTGCACGACAAGAGACGGAACCAAACCGTGGTACCAGCCCTACTGCATTGGAAACTTGGAGAGCTCTTGGCGAAACAGGGTAACACGACGCAAGCTCAGGCTGAACTAAATAAAGCCAGCAACCAGTATGCTGAGCGCGGCGCAAGTCCATTGAGTTTCACCTTCCTGGAGGCGGAATTGGCTGAAACGCAAAATAACTTTGCCGCAGCCTCCAGAATGTACTGGACGAGCCGCAACCAGCCACCTCTTTCCATGATGCAGCACCAGCACGATCCGGCACGGCGGGACCTGCTCCGCGCAAGACTGTCCAGAGCATTGGCATGCGCAGATCAGGCACTCAATTTTCCTGCTGATGAAACTGTCTCACTAATCCTTGAATTGATAAATTACTTGCTACCCGGCGACTATGCTCTTGCAGAGAGCCTATTGCAGAGAGCGCAGCGATTGGTTCCGGCAGAGAGCGACATTGGCAGAAAGGTCACCCGCGCGATGTCCGGACTGACGCTGGGAAGCCAGTCGCGCATAAGCGAACACATAGCCGCTTGCACTCGTGCAGCTCAAGATGCCGAGAAGTCTGAGCAACTGGATGCCTATCGAACGTGGCTGTCCGTCGCCGCTGCAGAAATTCGGGGCAATCTCCCTGACGAAGCAATCACACATGCAGCACACGCGATCACACTGTTCAAAGATCGCTGGACAGCACAATCGTCTTTTAGCCCGCTGCTTGAAGCTCGCGTCTCAATCGTAAAAGGACTGCGGGAAGGAGGGAAATCGGCAGCTGCCGAACGGCTGCTGAAACAAGCTGCGGATGCTGCAGGCTTTGTTTACGGCGAGAACAGCTACGCGGCCGCAGCATGTTTTGCTCACCTGACAGACTTTTACGCTCTTGAAAGAAAGAAACAGGAAGCGTTAAAAATGGCTGAGCACGCGCTGACGATTTGCCGGGAGTCAAGTAAAAAAGGCATTCGCAACATTGATGCATCGGGAGTTATCCATGTCATCTTGTACGCGGCGACACAGTTCGCAGACAGCAACGAATTGGAAATCTCGATTCTTCTCGCGGAGAATGCTCTGAGCACACATCGAGCCTGCGTCAAACCGGATGAGCTGCTCCTGTCTTCTACTCTCTCGAGACTTGCCCACTTCTACCAACGGAATCAGCAAAATGAGGACTGCGATGCAGCATACAGAGAAGCACTAGAAATTTCGCGGCAGCATCCAGAGTCAGCGCACGTCATGTGGCAGATAATCAGAGATTACGCGACCTTCCTTCGCGCCATCGGCAAGTCCGCCGAGGCAGATGAGCTTTCAGCGGTTGGCGGACGGATGGAGCCAGAGGCTCCCGAAGAGAGCCCGGCAGCCCTCGCAAGCCAGGCGGCTAGCCTGGAACGGATCCGGCACATTGATACGGCCCGGCAGCTTTTTGAGAAAGCATACACTGTGTCCAGAGGACGAGAACCGTACAGTCGGCACACATTGCAGGCGTTGCGTCAACTCATTGGATTCCACATTCGACACAACGACTTCATCCGAGTTGAGCAATTATACAAAGAAGAGCTTGAGCTGCTGGAGAATTACAGATTCGTTGAATCGTGCGAAATAATGGAATGCCTTTTAGGGTTGGCGAGCACATGCGCTCGTACCGGCAAGACAGAAGAAGCAAAAAGCTGGTTCAGCAAAGCTCGGAAATCAGACGCTGACTGGAAGCAAAGTAAAAACACTCCATCATCCGCAATGTCCATTGCCGAGGCCGCAATTCTCGTCGGTTATTTAGAGGATGCGGAAATCCTCTTGGACGCGGCCGAGAAGTTATTGGAGGAGCAAGCCCAGAGCCGGTCACCCGAGACTTCTAAAACACTGACCGCCATCGCCGATATGTGGTCGAAACTGGGTCGCACCGAAAGAGCTGAAGCAGCGCTCGCTCTCTCAAATGAGCACAGCAAGCCCGTCTCCATGACACCAGATACGGGCTCACAGTCCGTTCAGCCCGACGCACCGGTTGCTTTTGACTCATACCTTTTAGATCTAGAGCGTCGGATTAGACGTTGCTGGTCTCCGCCAGCAGGCGAAGAGGACAAACGCATCATAGTTCGTTTCAAGATCCATAGGAGGGGAGAAATTTCGCACCTGAGGATCGCCAAATCGTCAGGCAAGTCAAGCGCAGATCAGGCAGCCCTGAAGGCAGTCGAACGAGCGTCCCCCTTCAGGTCCTTACCATCCGAAACATCTGACGACCAAGACTTCGAAATGGTTTTCGAATACAACGCAGCGGGCGGTCCATGCCAAGCCGCCATCGTGATGGAGAATCGATAACTACCCAATTGCCCGCCGTTGCCAGATGCACTCAAGCGAAAGAGCAGCTAGAATGCCTAAACAGTTCCTCCCGGAGCGCACGTTCTTGAGTTACCTAAAGCGGTATGAATCAGGTGAGTATGGCGCTTGGGACGAGCTGGTCTCCCTGGCGCCGCAGGTTCTCACCGACTCGGACTTGCGTACGGAAACAGAGGCGGTTGCAGAAGCCCTGATGTGGCGCGTGCGAAAGAACGCCGCAGTCTTGCGAGAAACGTTGATCGCATCCGGAGCGTTGATCGCCGATGAAACAGCGCCGCTCACCGCGGACGATCTCAAATTTCTGACTGAGAAGTTCGGACCGCTCCCGTTGTCGCTCGATGTTTTCTATCGCACCACTGGATCAATCAAGCTGACGCCGAAGGCAGATTACAACTATGGCGATGATGTTACTCTCGAACGCGCAGATGGCGTCTCGCTGATCGCGCTGGATCCGCTCCAGGTCGAATCAGCGAGTGAACTGACTTGGCTAGTGGAGGAATGCAGCGATGATCCGGACTACCCGTTTGACTATTTTAATTTCTACCTAAGCCCCGACTACCTGCACAAGCAAAACATCAGTGGTGGCATGTCATACTCGGTGCAACTGCCGCCTCCGACTGCGCAAGAAGCACTCGATCCTATGGTTCGTTTCGAACGCAACGAACTGTCGTTCGTGAATTACCTTCGGTACTGTTTTAGCTGGGGAGGTTTTCCCGGACTTGATGTTTGCGAACACGCAGATGACAATGACATTCCTTTGAATTGGCAAATCGGTTTCTACGCTGTGGAAAGGCCGTGGAGACCCGCGTGCCAAAGACTGCGCGATTCTCTGATCAAAGGACTTGTGGACTTCTAAGAAATTATCGGCGCAGAAGGAGATTCTTACGATGAATTCAAGGAAATCGTTAGACGAAGCGAACTCCAAAATTGCTTTTTTGCCAATTAAGCCTAAATATGCAGACCGAATTCTGAGTGGTGAGAAAGAGTTTGAGTTCCGGCGTGCTGCTATAAGTTCGGAGCTGACGCACGTGATCATCTATGCGAGCTCACCGCAAAAGTGCATCGTTGCCATAGCAAAGGTGGATGGTGTCCACGTCGCAGATCCAGACACGACCTGGAAGAAGACTAAGAAATCGGCAGGCATCACCAGAGACGAATTCGATGACTACTTCAGTGGGACAGAGAAAGCGTACTGCATCGCACTGAACATGGAGTCCCTCGTAAGATTGAAGCACACCGTGAAACCGGCTGAGATTCGCCCCGGCTTTCGGGTTCCACAATCTTTTTGTTACGTGGATTCAGCATTCCTGCAAGACGTAGTTTTGAAGTCTGGTGGCATTCAAGCTATTCTCTAGTTATCCTGCTTCCCGGGAGTTCTTGCGTGGGACTGATTCGGTTTCGCGAGAGCGTGGGATTATGTGCAGATGCTCTTGTAGCGGCGTGCGGCGGCAATCGCCTTTGCGTTCGGCCTCGCAAGACTCAAGATCGCTTCCGCAAGAGCCTGGCTATCCTGGATGGACAGCTTGATCAGCTTGTGTTGCTCGATAACAGCGGCAGCTTTCTCAATCGCAGCAGCAGCCACAAAATCAGACCTGTTCACACCCTGCAAACTGGCCGCATAGTCGATTTGCTGTTTCGCCTCAGCGGACAAGCGAGACTCAATCCGTTCTCGTTTCTTATCCTTGGTGGCCATGATTTGAACTCTCCAAATGATCGGCTGATTGAATTTTCCCATTGACATTGTACGGCGATTTTACCTTACAATGTCAATCGGGCATAAGGCGAATACCCGTACAAATCGCAAATAGGATCATCGATCCTTTTCATTTTCGCAAATTGATATTGCTAAATTGGGACTATTCCCAGGTGTAGCTTCAAGGCGGAATCTAATTCATGGACGTAAGCGAAATATTCAATCGCGTGACGTCGCGGTACTCTGAGTGCAGGACCTATTCCGACCGCGGTACCGTCACATGGTGGGACCCTCGCGACAACAGACCTGCCAAACCTCAACAGATCTTCGAAACTCAGTTCATCGCTCCCTCCTCACTGCGGTACATATTTGAGACTGGACCCGATAGGCTTTATGGCACAGCTTCCCAAATCGTAATACAATGTGCTACATAAGACAATTGTTTCCATGCTCGAGAATCCAGTATCCAAGCCTATGAAAAACAGAACTAAAGTGGAGGACCTCGGCAGCGACATGCTGCCCGGCAAACCGATTTCAGCGAAGCTACGTGTGTCACTGGAAAAGGAGAAGAAAGAAACTCGCAAGCGGATTATCGAACGAGGGATTGTTCACTTTCGCGCGGATCAAGAGTTTATGTCAGCACTGCTTGATGCTGCAGAAAAATTGAAGATGGCTCCAGGCACTCTTTGTCGGCAGCTGGTGTGGGAGTATTTGAAGTCGCAACAGCCCGCCCCAAAAGGGAAGATCCGCCAGCCTGCATCCGCGAACGCTGTGACCGAGGCGCTACTCAAAAAATTCGAGGCTATCGACGAAATCAGAGATGAGTTGCTTGAAATACGGCGACATTTGCTCGGCGGCAATAAGCAATCAAAGACACGGACACGCTAGATCAAGGCAACGTAAGGCGCCAGTTCGGTATCACCGAATTTGGTGGCAAGCGCTGCTGGGATTGCCCATATCGCACCACATTCGTCGCCACTGTTGAGCCACAAATAATGACAACCATGGGATACTAATTGATACCTGGGTCGTTTCCCTTTCTCGTCTGGAGCAAGTCGGCATGCTCAACAGTGTTCTACCGATTCTCGTCGTCGATGACAACGCGGTCAATCGGCTGGCGATGACAGCCCTTTTGACAAAGCTTGGCTATTCACACGAGGTTGCCTGCAATGGCTACGAAGCGCTGGCGGCATTCGAGAGCCGCCGCTTCAGCTTGATTCTGATGGACATCAACATGCCCGGAATGGATGGGTATGCCGCCACGCAGGCGATCAGAGCGCGGGAATTTGGTACAACTAAAAGCGTACCCATCATCGCTGTCACCGCATTGCCTGAAGAGGCGCGATCTCAGTGCATCAAGGCGGGTATGAATGACTTCATTCAAAAACCAGTTCGCAAGGAATCCCTCATGGAAAAGATTGAACACTTGCTGGAAGACGCTGACTCAGACTTTAAGCCCATCAGCGAGGACAAGTTGCTATCGGACTTTGATGCAGGTGAGGTCAGGCAGATTTTGGCGACGTTTCTCAATGTCACCGAAACTTTGCTGTTCGAACTAGAGACTGCGATCGCAAAACGCGATCAAGAAATGGTCACTCGCGTCGCACTGGAATTGAAGGGTTCCAGCTTGCAGGTGAGCGCTGACGAAATGGCCAAGCTGTGCGCAAATCTCGAAACAACGAAGAACAGCGACGACTGGACTGAGCTGGTGAAAGTTTATGCGGCACTCGCTCACGCTTTCGCCCGCGTCAAAGCTTTCGTCAATGACAAACAGTACATCGCGTTGGTTTCTTCCATCGGTCCGGCTGCGTAGATCTCAGCTAGCTCTACGCATACGCGTGTGCTTCCAGCCATGGAAATTCCGATGATAGCTGGTGTTTCCCGATACTGACCGCCGGGACCTGTCCAGCTTAGGATAGGCAAAGTAAGGTCTATGTTTTAGCGAGGTTTAGCGAGCCGGCTGTGTCTGACGATCACTTAAAACGATTACTACAATGCTTTTGGCGTTTCGAGGTCGACTTGGAGCAGCAAGCCAGTGGGGCGACGCATCAATCGAAGCAGAGCAACGAACGTCGCAGTCGCAATCAGGCGAGTTCGGTTGACTCATCGATGTTCGGACGCAGTGACTCCCAACACGATGAATCAGGCGACCAGTCCCAGAACTGTTGAACAAAACATCACTCCAGTTGAGAATCTGTGGCACAATTGATATCGATGAGCTTGAGTCGGCGGCAAATCGATAGGATTGCGTACAAGCTCCTGAGTGGATGGACATATGGCTAAATGCAACCTGATTCTATTTGTGACACCACAGACACAGCACGTGGCTTCGACTGTGCGCAAATTGATGCCTCCAGGTGCTGATTTGTCCGTAATTGATGTTTGCCAGCATCCGGAAGAAGCCGAAAGGGAAAACGTGATTGCCGTGCCGACGCTAATTAGAAAAGCGCCGCTCCCGCGCGAAAGCTTCATTGGCATGGTTTCCGACACGTCGGCGCTGGAAGCGTTTCTTCGACTGTGCTCATAGTCAGCGAGATTATGTGTAATTCGTAGAAATGAGTGGTAGACTGCGTGAGCGCGTGTCGCCGGTAGCATATTGACCACAGCGCAAGGAACTTTAATTACTCGTCTTTGGTCTTAGCTGAAATTGCTATCGCCAGATTTCGACAGAAACCCCCGTTTCAGGCGAAACTCCGGCACGTGTTGGTGCATTTATGGACAGCTGGGAGCGAACCGAACATCAGGCACAAAGACTGAAGCCACAACATAATCGTCGTCGTGAGCTTCTTGAGTCCCTGGAGTTACTAAAAAATCTTCTGATACCATTCCGGACCGCAGACCCGGAAATCAATCTTCTGATTCAGGAGGCATTGTGGCTGGCGTCTCGCGCAGATCGTCCGACTGCGGAGATCAGCGAACGAAAGCCCTGGCTGTTTCGCGCTGTGCGCGATGGTGCACTCGAGAGAATTCCAGGCGCGACGATCCTCGCCCGCAAAATTCTGGACTTGCTCCCCAATCCGGGATCTGAATCACAAGACACTCCCGCGCCTGCCGACCCTGACCATCCAGCGCCAGGCAACTCCAAGTTCAAACTGCGGCTGTTTATTTCTGGAGATTCAAGAGCCTCGCGCGCGGCACAAGAAAATTTGAAAGTGATTGTCAAAGTATTGGGAGACTGCGAATATCAAGTAATAGATGTTCTGACACATCCGGAAGCAGCCGAGATCGAAAGAATCATCGCCACCCCGACACTACTTAGAGACCAGCCCCAGCCCAAACGAAAAGTAATCGGTGACTTGAGCGATCTTAAGACAGTGCTTCTAATACTGACCTAAAGCGAGAACCAACCTGAAGATCCTATTCATCTACGACAGACCTGAGGATTACAGATCGCTGGTGTCCGTGTTACCGGAGACGACAGTCGAGGCCGTTCCCGATATCGACCTCGCACTCAAAATGTTGAGTTGCTCTGATTTCGCGTGCACCGTCGTATGCCTTAATGGACTAGAGCAAGACGACAATGGAGCAGACTCGCAAGCGATGTGCACACTGCGCGCGCAGCAGCCACTGATATTCCTGAGCGGATCCGAACTGCACGACGCAAACCTCTTAGCCCTAATTGAAGACGCAGTAACCAAGTTTGCCCGGCGAAACAATGGCTCTACGAATGCTGAATTAGAAACGGAACCGCGAGTTCAGGAAATCAGCTCAACAGTACGGAGCGACAATCCGGAATTGTTCGCCCGGCTCGTGGCGGAATACACCTCACTGATGGACGTGTCTCTTGACCAAAGGGCGTTTAGAATCACAGCAAGCGCTTCAGCGAAATTGAGCGAAGTATCCAAAACGCTTGGCGACGCCAGAGCCGGTCCGCGCGACATAATCGAACTCTTCGCCACAGCGCTGAAAGCGAAATCGAAAAACGTTCCCAATGCGAAGGCTAAAGCGTACTCCGACATCGCGCTGCTAATGGCGTTAGAGCTTATGGGTTACCTGGTCAGTTACTACCGAAACTTGATTTTCAAAAAAGCACCACAGCTTCAAATCCACCACGAGGAAACTGCAGATGACTAGTGCCACAATCGGCGTTGAACGAATTAAGACCGGCATGTCCGGCATTGATTCAATCACTGGTGGCGGATTGCCAAAAGGACGCTCGACTCTCGTCGCGGGCACCTCCGGAAGTGCTAAGACGGTGTTCGCGGTACAGTTCCTCGTGGAAGGCATCCGTCAATTTGATGAAGGTGGCGTGTTCGTCACGTTTGAAGAGAAGCCCGAAGACCTGCGAAAAAACGTCATTGGCTTCGGATGGCAGATCGCAGACTGGGAGCGTGACAAAAAATGGATGTTTGTCGATGCGTCCCCGCGCAGCAGAGAAAAGAGCACCGTGATGGGAGAGTACGACTTTGGTGCACTGGTGGCGCGCATCGAATACGCAGTAAAAACCGTCAATGCAAAGCGAGTCGCGCTTGATTCTCTGGGCGCTATCTTTGCACAATTCACCGACATCGATGCGGTTCGCTCCGAACTTTTGCGCCTGACGGAGGCCCTGAAGGACATGGGTGTTACTTCCATCGTCACCGTCGAGCGCACAGCAGACCATGGCGATATCTCCAGGCATGGTGTTGAAGAATTTGTCACAGACAACGTGTTGATTCTGCGCAATTCGCTGGACAACGAAAAGCGGCGACGCACAATCGAAATTCTCAAACTACGCGGAACAGATCACAGCAAGGGTGAGTTTCCGTTTACCGTCATTCGCGAAGAAGGCATCGTCGCCAACCCATTAAGTGCAATCGAACTCAAGCAGAAGTCTTCGGATGCCAGAGTCAGCACAGGAGTTCCAGACTTAAATGAGATGAGCGGGGGAGGCTTTTTCCGAGACAGCGTGGTACTCGTATCGGGTGCCACCGGCACCGGCAAAACCTTGATGGTTACACAATTCCTCGCGACTGGTGGCAAGGCAGAAGAGCGTCGTCTTTTGTTCGCCTTCGAAGAAAGCCGGGAACAGTTATTCAGAAACGCCCGCGGCTGGGGCTTTGATTTTGAGAAACTCGAACGAGACGGACTACTGAAAGTGCACTGCGTTTATCCGGAAGTAAAAGGACTGGAAGAACACCTGGTCGATATCCACAACATGATCAGAGACTTCAAACCGCACCGCGTAGCCATCGACAGCTTATCCGCGCTCGAGCGCGTCGGAACGCTCAAGAGTTTTCGCGAATTCGTGATCGGACTGACGTCGTACATCAAGACTGCTGAGATCTGTGGTGTGTTTACTTCGACGACACCAAGCCTTATGGGAGGTACGTCGATCACCGAAGCTCACATCTCCACGATTACCGACACGATCATCTTGCTGAGATACATCGAACTGTTCGGGGAGATGCGACGAGGATTGACTGTGTTGAAGATGCGCGGCTCTTCACACGACAAGGAAATTCGCGATCTCACGATTGATAACACCGGCATGCATATTGGCAAACCGTTCCGCAACGTCACCGGAATTTTCGCTGGCACCCCGAATTACTTAGACAATGAAGAACTCGGCAGGCTTGCCTCTGTATTTGCGGAAGACTGATAAGAGTTCGTCAGTCGCGTTGCCCATAGAGGTTGGGTGGCACTGTTCCTTTGATAATCTAAAAGCAGTCCGAGGCGTTGGACCTTCCCCAGCGTAATACACTGTGCTACATTGGAAACAATCATTTTCTACATTCGAAGCTATCGACGAAATTAGAGATGAGTTACATGAGATACGCCGACATGTGCTCGGCGGCACTAAGCAATCAAGGACTCGAACACGCTAGAGTCGATGGACTGCTTCTGACTCAGATCCGGTTTTCTTCCAGAAACTTGCGCATGGCAATAGCAAATTCGACTCCGTTGCCTACTCCACTGTGACCTTCGGGAAGCAACAGCAATGACTTGCGCCCCATCGCCGCAGAGTACAACTCCTCCGCCTCCGCGCACGATACCACAGAATCATTCTTGCCGTGTATCAAGAGGAGCGGAGCATGCGGCTTGCTGAAAACACTCTGGTTATCGAGATTCGCCGCCGCCTGAAAGGTCCAATCCGGATAACAGCGCAGCCAGAAAAAAGTTTCTCTCCCTGCCTGACGCAGTGAAGAAAAGCCAGAGATCATAATCACTCCCGCAAGATCTCGCGATTGCGCCAGATACCCCGTAACGCCTGATCCCCATGATTGCCCCACGGCAATGATGTCCTTCGCAGATCGTTTCTCATGATTCGTCAAATAATCGTAGGCTGCCAGTGCATCCTCGCAACTATTCTGAATGCTGGCTCGGCCCTGACTGCGCCCAAATCCCTGATAGTCGTATAGGAACACGGAACCACCACAACCAAGCAGCAAACGAGACTTCGGGAATTGCGCGTAGATGTTGTTTCCTTTCGGGTGACTGAAAAGAAACACGCGCTTCGTGTCAGTGCGCTCGAAAAAAAGTCCGTGCAGGAGCAATCCGTTCTTGGACGGGAAAACGACTTCGCTGCATTTTATGCCTTGCGCGCGGAGCGACTGCAGATCAGAGTCGATGTTTGGCGTGCGCGGATCTGGACACGCAAATATGATGAGATCGTACAGCGGCACATTGCTGGGCGACAGAAACAGCACGACGGACAACATCGAGACGGCGAGCGCGGCAAACGATTTGAGGTTCAAGCGGAACATCTATCCGGGATTCCAGACAATGACAACGCCCGAGCTTAGCACGCAGCGCGCTTCTCCGACTGCTCAAACACTTCATTAAGTGTATGCCATCTTCCGCCTCCACCTTGCATGATCGCGAGGTCTCCGACCTGGTAGATATGGCAAAATAGTCAGCAGCAAACACTGAGAGTGGCTTTTACGAAGTGCTTGTGCAAGCCTCCTTTGCTTCAACAATCCTCCTGGGCGCTGGACTGCTCTTCCTGATTCAGCCCCTGGTAGGCAAAATTGTCACGGCCCAATTTGGTGGATCTGCAGCCATCTGGTGCCTCTGCCTATTGTTCTTCCAAATGGCGCTTCTTCTTGGTTATCTAACAACCTACGTCCTTACGCGCCTGCCAATCGCTGCGCAAGCAATTGCATACGGTATCGTGTGGATTGTGTCGTTGCTCTTTTTGAGCCTGCCACCACCTCAGAGCTGGTATCTGAATGTTTCAAACGACCCCGTTCTGTCCCTGCTGTGGTTGCTCTCACTCTACCTGTCCTTACCCTGCCTGCTCTTATCCAGTGTGAGCGGCCTGTTGCAGTCGTGGTATGCACACGATTCCCAGAATGATCCTTATCCCTTGTACAGTCTCTCGAACATCGGATCTTTGAGCGCGCTTCTCTTGTATCCACTTTTGATCGAACGAGTCATAGGCGTCGCGCAGTCGCTGATGATCTGGAAGATCGGCTACATGATCGTTGCCGCACTTGCTGTTTCGACAAGCATTTTGATTCTTCGTCGGCGCCTGAACTCGGTGCCTGCAGCACCACAGCCCGCACTACCCGTCGCCGTCGCACCCCCCACTCTCCAATCCATCATCTCCTGGTTTGGTCTGAGCGCACTCGGTTGCATGGTACTCCTCGTATACACAACCTACATTACTCAAGACATCGCACCCGTACCATTGCTCTGGGTAATTCCCTTGGCGCTTTATCTGCTCACGTTCATCATTTGCTTTGCGGACGAGCGCAACTACAATCCGCGTGTCTACCTCTACGTCGGTCCCACCCTCTGGCTGCTGGAGCCGTTCTTGCACGAATTCATTTTGGCCGACATGTTGTGCGTTTTGTCCATGATCTTCTGTTTCTGCATGGTAACGATGGGCGAGCTCTACAGACGTCGACCGTCGCCGGCACACTTGCCGATTTTCTACCTCGCCATTGCAGGCGGTGGCGTGCTAGGTAGTTTATTTGTCAACCTGGCGGCGCCCTCTTTATTCGATCAGTACACCGAGCGATACATCGTCATCGTTGCGATGTTGATAATTTGCTTGCGTGCCTCCTTCGCGACCAAGCATTCACAAAGCTCCGTTCGATTTGGCGTCATCTATGCGATCATGTTCATCATCGGCTGCGCGCTCATTCAGCTGTATCACGTCATCGCGGCTAACCAGACTATAGTTGCGAGGCTGCGCAACTTCTACGGTTGTCTCACTGTCGTACAAGACGAAGACGAGTTGCGCCTTCTGAGCGGATCGATAATCCATGGCAGCCAGCACATCGATCCCGCTCTCAAGTTGGAACCAAACAGATACTATCTGCGATCCGGCGCCATCGGATACATCGACAAAATGGTGCGCAGTATGCGGGCAAACAGCCCAGTCAAGTACGGAATAATCGGACTCGGCGTTGGAACTCTCGCTGCCTATGGTCGTCCAAACGACCAGATAATTTTCTACGAGATCGATCCGAAAGTCAAAGTCGCAGCTGATAGATACTTCACATTCCTCTCCTCTTCACCCGCAGCCTTGAGCGTGGTTATCAACGACGGCAGAAAGGCCCTTGAGCAGGAGCGCCACCAGAACTTTGACCTGCTCATGGTGGATGCGTTCAACGGGGACGCGATTCCATCACATCTGCTTACGCAGGAAGCGATCAGCCTTTACTTGCGGCACATCAAGCCGGATGGCGTGCTGCTCGTTCATGTGTCCAATCGTTATGCTGACTTAGAGCCAGTCGTAGCCAACCTGGCTGCGGCGATGAAACTACAGGCGATTACTATCACCACAAAATATGGCAAGTTTGTCGCGGTGAGCAACGCGCCTTTACCCGTGATGCCTACGGGGTCTGAGATTATCATCGCACCGGCCCGCTCAGACTCATCGGTCGGCATCTGGACGGACGATTACAGCAACCTGTTCGCTGCAGTCTTGTCCAAAGCTACGCGCAAGTAAGCCCGCAAACCCTACAGTCCTGGTTTCGGCTCACTCGGTGGCACAGCGAGAATCAAGTCGTTGCCGCTCCACTTCCCATTCATGCAGGGAGTTTGAGTCACGGCGTATTGCCGGCGAGCCTCATCCTCGACTTTGTCTTTTAGTGCAGCAAACGCTTGCCCTAAGGTTGTCTTGGACCCATTGATCTGCAGTGACTCAATCAGTTTTTTGGTGAAGATGCCGTTCGGGTACTGCTTCGATTCCCATGAACGCTGAGAAGTGCTGCTCGAACAAATCACCAGCTGTCCCGTTCCAAGAGCGATTTCATCAGCACTCACATTGCCGGTGCGAATGAGCCCCTTTCCTGTCGCCACGGTGTTGCCGCTGAAGCAAGTGTCCAGCACGATCAATACGCGATCGCTTTTGACACGCGATTTGATCAATCCACACAGTTCCTGCATAGCAATTCCCTTCGAGAACAACTTGGTTTTGTCGGTGTCATATGCCACCAGGTAGTTGACGTGCCCGATGTCGTCTGCGTCCGCTGGTGTGCCATGGGTGGAAATGTAAATCACGACCAGGTCATCTCGCCCGGCAACTCGCGGCAACCACGAGTCGCCAAACTCGTCAAAGATCCGGTCGCGTGTCGCTTCCTTGTCGATCAACGTGCGTACATGGCTTGGCGCAAAGTTAGCCGACTTGATCAAGTAGTCTTTGAAATCGAGGGCATCCTTAGCCGAGTATTGAAGGTTGATCTGCGAATCGGCAAAGTTGCTGATTCCTATAATCAATGCCCACTTATCTTTGATCGGACGATTGACGGGTTTGCCCGAATCCGTTACCGATGACTGGGTCACTGCTTGAGCCGGTACTTGTACTGTTGTTTGGGTGAGCGGCGTCGGCGCTGCAGCCGGCGCTTGCGGCACGACTTGAACGGGCGGCACTGCGGATGTTTGCACAGGGTACCCGCCGCTGTAGCCTCGAGCAGGCGGTATCGTCGACGGCGGAGCCTGCTGATAGGGACTTGGAGTCTGATAGGAATTGGCCGGCGCACCATAAGGTGAGGCCGAGAAACGCGGGTCGCGCTGCGGTGCCACTGCCGCCGGTGCCAGACCAGCCAAAGCGGCAACTTTAGCCTGAGCCTCGGAGTAGCGAGCATGGTTGACAGCAACGGCAGAGAACTTCTCCACCGCCTGAGGAATGTTGCCCATCGCTTCGTAACAAAGTCCGAGTTGGAAAAGCGCCTCTCCATCCCAGGGACGTAACCTCACCATTTGTTCAAAACGCTTGGCGGCAAGATTAAACTCTCCCCGCTGCACGTAATACATTGCCGTCCTGTATTGAGACTCCATCGCCTGATTGGACGGCGCATAACCCGATTGGGGCTGCGACGCCCGCTGTGTCGACTGCCGGTATGCGTTTGACATTCCGGCATTGTACCGCTGGAGCGCCTGTTGCCTGCGGATTTCCGCGGTGATAGGGTCCGCAAAGCCAGCCTGGAGGGGCATCACCCCTAACAGGGCTGCCGCCAGAAGCGCATACCAAAACCCGGAATTCACAGTGCCGGTCCTCATCGAGACACCTGACTACTTCAAGTATACTGGCCTGCCGCCAATCAGTGCCAGGAAGAATGTATCATGATTAGCACCGTGACTGATTACTTCATGAGCAGCGAGCGTATTGGTTTCCGCTGGTGGCGGGCGGACGACCTGCCGCACGCCATGGAAATTTGGGGCAACCCGGAAGTCACTCGTTTCTTCAACAGAGATGCTCTCACTCCTGAGCAAGTGGCGCACAAATTGGAAGAAACAATTGCCACTGCCGAGAGGCACCATATACAGTATTGGCCGATGTTTCTGCTCGAAGATGGAACACACATCGGCTGCGCCGGACTTCGCCCTCATGCAAATGACGGCGTGCTTGAAATGGGAGTGTATCTTAAACCTCAATACTGGGGTCGGGGATTTGCCGTGGAGTCATGCGAGCGCGTCATCAGCCATGCATTCGAAAGCGGTCTGACGACCACGCTATTCGCTGGGCACCATCCCGATAATCATGGCTCGCGCAATGCACTGAGAAAGCTGGGGTTCCTCGGGATTACGGCAGAGTTCTACGAGCCGACGGGGATGTTTCACCCTTCATACCTGATGTACAAAGATCCACCCGCGCAATGCTCTATGCGCCTCGCAACTGCACGCGATGCGCACGCACTGGCACTCGTGCATCACGATTCTATTAAAGCGACATTCGGCGATGTGCTGGATGCGTATGTCGCGGCGCGTTCGCTCGATGCTTGCGAAAGACGATGGCTATCCCGCATCGAAAACGAAGCGCACCAAACAGTCGTGCTGCTGCGAGGCGAACAGATAGTCGGTTTCGCCAGCGTCGGCAAATCTCCTGACAAAGACGCCGTAGGCGCAGGCGAAATCAGTCGCATCTATCTGCACCCCTCGCTGATCGGACAGGGACATGGCAAGCAGATGATGCAATGGTGCGAAGAAACGCTTGCAGCGTGCGGAAGTTCCACGATGAAACTTTGGGTCTTCGAACTCAACGAACGGGCGCGCAATTTCTATGAGAAACACGGTTTTCATCCCGACGGCTGCACCAAACATGAATACGACGCCACATTACTGAGATACAGCAAGACCGTATAATCATCAAATGCATAAACTCATCAGTTTCTTTGCAATGTCGCTCCTGCTGGTTACTGCCCAAGCGCTGCCGGCAGACGCGAGGTCCGACGAGCTGCTGCCCACACAAGTTTTCAGCACAGGCGATCACGACACCGGATACGGTAGCGTTGAGATTCCCGTCATTTACGCGACCGACCGCCCAGATATAGTGAGCACCGATCCCAATGCTGAAGGCGGACTGGCATTCGGCGTCGCGACTATAATGATGCCATGCACGGAAGCCATGATGGACCACAGCAAAACCAAGCTGAAAGCCAGTCTGACCGCTTTAGGCTGGGTGCAGAAACCCAACGCTAAGGTTCCTGATCCAAAAGTATCCATTGTCGGATGGACTCCTCAGCCACATGACCCGCCGTTGATCAAGCGTGAGTCGCTGCCTCACGCCGTCACGCTCCAAACAATCAAAAACGAATGGCTGGCGGCGCCCGACAAAGAAATGACTGTTTACGTCCACGGCTATTCCTGCAGATTCGACAGCGCACTGTACACATGCGGATATCTGTCCTCGTGTCTCGAAAAACCTGTCATCTGCTATTCGTGGAATTCGCTCGGTCGGACTCGTTCGAAGGAATACAAGCTCGATGAACAGACCGTCAGCGACCGCGGCGTGCAGGAGCATTTTTGTGGTTTCTTGAAACAAGACCTGGCCAATATGACCGGAGTCTTCGGGTCACTGTCGCTGGTGGCACACAGCTTGGGCAATCGCCTGGTTGCATACAGTCTCAACAACTGCATATACGAAGGCAAAAGTGAAATCTCGCCCTTCCTTGAGAAACTCATCCTGATCGCTCCCGACATACGGAAAGACAAGATGCGCGAATTCTTCGGCGAACGAATGGCGAGATCCGGGGAAAACGTGTTCATATTCCACAACCCGCGCGATAAAGCCTTCGTTGCTTCGAGAATCTCTGACTTCATCAATTTCCAGGCGCCCAAAGACAAGGTCGGGCGCCGCATCGCCACCTTGCCGGGAATCAGATTCATCAATTATTCCGCGGTCGCAGAGCCTAACAAGCTGCAACTCCGCTCCTTCAAAGACCTCTTCCAGAACGCACCTATCGGGCACTACCTGCGGTTCGAGTATCTCAACGCGTTGTTGCAGTCGGGAACGGCGCCACCCGATCACTTCCTCTTCGACAACATGACGATCATCCCAGGAGATGGACTGGGCGTGCCATCGGTGACCGCGCGCGAGCTCAAGAAATGCGCCACCATGAATGCAGAAAACGCTCGATTACGCAAAGAACTGGAAGACTGCCAAGAGTCCCACCCATAATCATCGGCGCGAGGCGCGAGAACTTTGGGAAGGGTGCCACGTAGCAAAATTGCTACTTTGAAGCCCTCTTGAAAATCGAAATCACATTAAATCAGGCGTCCGTGTGCAAATTTGCTACTTCGGACCCCTCTCCAGGTAGCAAATTTGCAACAGCACCAAAACGACAATTACGGGTTAGCTGAAACCGGACGCCGAAGCGCCAAAAAAAGACCGGCGACAAAAACCAGAACGCACAGCAGAATCCAGCCACACAACTGCTTAACAAAGTCACCCTGCGTCTTTGTTGTTATCCAGAACCTCGAATTCGGACTATATATAAAGGTACCGTTATCGTCATCCTTGCCGACATAGCCGCCCACGGACACGCGAGCGCCTTCCGGGATCGCCAGAACTTCCACATGTGGAGGGTTGTACTGAGTATGTTTCAAGGCTTGAGCAAGCTCTGCATCAAACTCCGGCGATAGTTTCTGCCCAGCCCGAGTCTGTGCATAATTCCCATCAAGGAACTCAGCGGGCAAGTCTCCGAAAAACTCTCTAGAAATCTCAGCCGGCAAGATTAGCAGTTTCCTCCCGCGCTCATCCTTTAGCCATACCCTATCTGGTCTCAACACATCGAGCAGTTCGATGCGTGTCCATTTCTTCCGCTCTCGGTGATCTTCATAGACATAAACTTCCTGCAGAGCATAACTGCCACCATCACGCGAGGTCAGTGGCTTTCCATCCGCATGCAATGTCCCGGTCACCACCACCTTTTGCCCTTCAAGTGCCGGCACTCTTTCAAAATCAACAGGAGCCAGGTAGCGATCAAAATCGTCCCTATTGACGAGGACCAATGCCGCAAGACCACACCAGGAGGCAATGATCAAAACGAATCCAGTAAACCGCAATATGGATGCTGTCTGCCATTCAGGATAGCGGAGATCTCGCTTCGGGTACTTGATCACAGCGCCGCTACCCAGGCGACGCAATGTTCCAGGGCGGCGTTTTCCGACTTCGGTTTGAACGAATGGTCACCGGGCACGACTTCGGATTTGAACTTCGCCTTGATCTGTTTCTGGACCGTAGCGAGATCTGCAAGCGGGCAAAGATTGTCTCGGTCGCCGGTGATGAAGAGCATGGGCACTTCGATTTTACCGAGATGTGACCAGTCTCTCGGTTTGGCATTCTTCGATGCGCCCTGCAAAGGCAAGCCATAAAACACCAGCGCACGCACATCATCGCGCTCGGCAGTCACGTATGAGTTGACGCGACCACCGAAGGATTTGCCAATCAAAACAGGCGCGCCGTGCTCCTTCATGAATTCGATTGCCGCCACAACCTCCGGTCTCTCATTCTTGCCGCCAAGTGACGGGGCACCGCGGCGAGTCAGGTACCCAAAGTTGAAACGCAATACCAGAAATCCCAGATCGGCGAGGCGCTCTGCTGTCTTCACCAGCAGTGGTGCATCCATTCCGCGTCCGGCGCCGTGAGTGACAATTACGGCACCGCGTTTTGCCGAGGCACCAGATATGATGCCCTGCAATCCATTGCCGAAGTCAACGTTTCGCTCTTCCACGCCCACATCCAATGAACCACACCGGCTGACATATTGTAGCCGATAGGCTGTCCCAATCACGCTCGTCAAGCCAAATTATGTCCAGCCAATCGTGCGGTGGCGGTATCCATTCAGCGATATAATGCGCTCTCCTCTACTGGCAGGTATCCCATGGAATCCAAAGCACCAAGGTTTCGCCACTCCGTAGCATCTGCGCTGGCACTGGGCGCAGCGCTGTTTCTTGCAGTTCCTGCGTTCGGACAGTCCGTAGGTTCGCGCGTACTCTGCTCGCCCACGAGCAGCGACAGCGACTGGCTACCCGGGACAGTTCTGAAAGTCGGGAACGGAGTCGTCATCGTTCGACTCGACAAACGCGACAATCACACCGACGGAGAAGTCTATAAGGTTCAGACGAAATGGGTGAAGCCGGGTTCTGGAACCCGACCCAAAAACTGGGCAGCGGTTTCGGAAAGCGACCGTTCCTGGCACGAATTGCCTTCGCAGGCAGAACTCGAAAGCCAGGGCGGCGGTGCCGGTAGTGGCGCAGGCAGTGGTGGCGGAGATGCCGGTGGCGGTGCCGGTGGTGGCTCTGGCGGTGGCGCATCGACTTCAGGCGGGATTCAAGCCGGCAGCCGCGTGCTGGCATCCCCATTCAGCATGGATAAGGACTGGCACGCAGCCACCGTGCTCAGAGCAATCAATGGTGGCGCCGGTGGTTATGTAGTGCGGCTGGACAAGAAACCGGGCGAACATTACGGCGTTGTCTTTGCCGTTCCCCATCAGTGGGCCAAACTCGGAAACGTGGGACCGGCACCAGCAGGGCTGGGTCCAATCGACAAGATTGACGCCATCAGATACGGGCTAGATCCGATGGCTGGTGCCACGGGCGGCAAACCCACCCAGGCACAAAGCACGACGCAAACCACGACGCATTCCACGAATCAAACCAAGCCCTCAACTAACCAGTCCGCAGCCAAAGGAGCTCCCCCGAACGGTTTGTACCAGTGCAACAAAATCTCCGGCTCCTCCTACATTTGGATCGGCACACTGGAAATCAAAGGCAATACATATCGAGGTTTCGACAAAGCTGGTTCGTTTCATCCGCTGGGGTCCGATGGCACGGGTGGTATCACATTCACCGCCGGACTAACCGGTATGCCTGATGGTTGGAAACTCGAACATTGCAATTACGCAGGACTGGACAGCGGAGGCAAACCGTTCATCCAGATACGCTACGTGAGCCCTCGCAACGCACACGAGATTGTAGACGCGGTTCTCGAATAAGAGCCGGTCGCGACAGTTCAATCCAGAGGATGCCGCTCACCGGGGGACACCCAGGTCTCGTACTGTTTCTTATAACGCCTGATCGGCTCCATGTTTCCTGTAGCCCTGCACGCATCGTACAGTCGAACGAGAAGATCTCCCCAGGCGTGTCCTCCCTGCTTCGTTTGGTACGCCACGGTTTCTTCGGTGAGGCGCAGCTCCTCATCGTATTTCTTGAGAGCATGCAGCGTTTCTGCCAGACCCATCCGCGCCTGGTCCGTGGTCACAATGTGCTGCATGTCCTCGGGTGCGTCCTGCAAGCAGCGGCGAAACGTACGCTCCGCCGACTTGTAATCCTGCACATTTAAATAGGCTTGCGCCATGTCGCGCTCGATCCAAATTTTGTATTCACTGTCGGCCGATACCTGCAAGGCCTTCTGCGCTTCGGCAATCGCTTCTCGCGGCTTTGATTCGTGCAGGAAGGCGCGAACAAAATAAGCACGCGCCGCATCCCGCACCACCGGACGAAGCTGTAACTTTAAAACCGACTGCGCTTCATTGATGGTGCCGGACGGATGCCCCTGCGTCCACAACGCATCCAACTCGGCAAAACTCAACCGAGCATGCAAGTCGTCAGTATCAGCCTGGTCCGATGAACTACGGGCGTGCGGCAAATACTTCAGCCCCTCTTTCGCAGCCTCCGCGGCCTCTACGGGTAATTGCACCGTCATGAGGAGTTTGCTCAGCAAAAGGTAAGCATCCGCACATTTTCGGCTATCCTTGCGCCTTGCATAGTCGGATTTGTAAATTTCCGCCCGCCTGCGCATGTGGAAAACTGCCGGCTTCCATTGCTGCGCAGCCTGAAATGCCTCGCTCGCTAAATGATGGGCATCGACTAGGATGTACGTTGGGGTCTTTGGATCCGCTTCCAGCTCGGCGCAAACTTTGTCCCACTCGGCAGCATTGTACGAGCGCACTTCTCTCGGCGGGCTGTCCTTGAGAATTCTGTATCGTTGCTGCGCCGTCAAATTTTTCGGAAAGCTGATCTGATTTATCGGCTTATCGCGAGGTCCAGCAGACACGTGGCTCTGCTCACCGTCGCGGGTCATCAAATGCTTCGCCACCACAATCATAATCGGAGTAAACACCAGTATCACAGCCATCAATATCAATCGGTTGACAGCCCTTTTTCGTGCACCAGCGGCGGCGCCACTCTGAGAAGGAAGCGCCTTATCCGTGCGGACTTCTATGATTGGTTCGGACGTAACGCCTGCAAGAAACTTACCTGTGCGAAGCAGATCAGTCTCTACATCAGAGGCGGTGGCATAACGGCTTTCGGGATTCTTCGCCAGCAGATTCGCCACAACATTAGCGAGGGAATTAGGCACATCTGGACGCAACGCATTTACTGGTGGCGCTGTACTATTCATGTGCTGCTGCATGGTTTCAATGCCACTGTCTGCAGAAAATGGTGGCGCGCCGCACAAAGTCTCGTACAAAACGCAACCGAGCGAATACAAGTCAGATCTGCTGGTAGCACGCTTGCCCATACATTGCTCTGGACTCATATATGGCGGGGAACCGACGACACGTGTCATCGTTGCACCGGTGCCTATAGCTTCCTCCCGGGCCAGTCCGAAGTCGACGATTTTGATGTGCTCGGAACCGTCGTCGGCTCGCTGCTCGACCATGATGTTGGCAGGCTTCAAATCACGGTGCACGATGCCCCGTTCGTGAGCATATTGCAGGCCCTGCGCAATTTGAACAGCCAGGTCAACGCAGCGTTTCAGCGGCAGCGGATGCTCAGTCTCTAGAATCGCTGCCAATGATTTGCCGGAGACAAACTCCATCACCACATATGGTGCTGCCGACTCAGGCATAGTACCAACGGCGTGCACTTCCACGATATGAGGATGCTTCAGGTCGGCAAGTATGCGCGCCTCACGCCGAAACTCCTTCAGCGCATCGGCATCCTGCGCTGACTGTGCGTGCAATACTTTAATCGCCACGGCACGATCAAGCAGGCGGTGCCAGCCTCTATAGACAACACCGCGTCCGCCTCGCCCGATTTCTTCGAGCAATTCAAAGCGACCTTCAAGTACTCGGGATTCTTCCATCGTGTCCTCGTCACTAGAATACTCCCAGGTCGGGATTTTCGCCCGATGTCAATAGACTTACCCGGGCGTCTTCCAGCTAAAATAGCCGGCAGGCATCCCCGTCACCCAAGTCAGATCCCCCGGCTTGCCCGGTGAGCGTGCAATCATGAAATCGAAAAGATGGCTCCTTTCAGTTATCGCGGTCCTGTCTGTGGTTTCTTCCATGGCGACAATTGCCACAGCCAAAGATTCCGGCGGCAATGAAAAGCTATGGCGCACGTGCAACGAATCAGCCGCCAAAGAAGCGAAACTCGGTCATCCGGTCGAAGCGCAACGCTTATACGAAACGGCCTTGCACGAGGCAGAAAAGTTTGGTGCAGACGATCTCAGACTAGCATCGAGTCTGATGAACCTGGCAATCCTGTATCACAACAGTGGCAAGTTCAACGAAGCAGAACCGCTCTTCTCCCGCGCTTTGCCGGTCTATGAGAAGCAGAAAGGCGCCGACTCAAAACTGGCGGCCGATGCACTGGAAGCGATGGGCGCCAACTACCGAGCACTGGCCAAGTTCCCGGACGCGGAAAAGTACTTGAATCAAGCAATAACAGTGTTTACCAAGTGTTGCGGAAGTGATTCCATCGACGTTGCCAACGCAATGAATCAGTTAGGACGCACATATTTGGCGGAGAAGAAACTCTCCGACGCGGAGAATCAATATAAGCGCGCACTATCGATTTACGAACGCAAGTACGGCGAAAAGAGCGAGCGAAACGTGCTGATCATGCACAACCTCGCCCAATCTTATACAGAGCAGCGCAAATTTGAAGATGCCGAACAACTCTTCCGCGACGCCCTGGCGGCCAATAAAGACTCGACGGAGAATGAGCAGAAAGAAGCCTTACTGATGAGTGGTCTGGCCAGCCTCTACCGCACGCAAGGCAAATACGACGAAGCAGACAAGCTGTATCCACGCATTCTTCAAGTGGAATCAAAGATTGATGATCCGCTGAATGTCGAACGGGCGATCACATCCAGCAACTACGGACTGAATTTGTTTTACATGGGACGATACGATGAAGCAGAGGGCAAATTCAAAGAAGCGCTCGCAGTCTATGAAAAGCGAGTCGGTCTAAACCATCCCGGCACCAACTTGATCAGAGACAATCTTGTCGCACTGTACAATCGGACAAAACGATACCCCGAGGCGGAAACGCTATTGGTGCAGATGCTAGGCAGCACCGAACAACGCTATGGTGCTGTGCACACGCAGGTAGGCACCGTACTGGTGGCACTGGCAAATGTTTATGAAAAGCAGGATAAGTTCGCAGAAGCGAAGTCAACGTACGAGCGCTTGCTAAAGCTTGACGAACAACTCTCAGGCGCGAAGAGCCCACGCGTTGCAGCCGACTTGAAAAATCTCGCCCGCATGAATGAGAAACTCTCCGATGCAGCCAGCGCAGCGTCGATGAGTCAACGCGCTCAATCCATCGAGCAACAGTTGCCCGGTGCATCCCGCGTGAGCGCGCTTTCGGATCTCTCAGCCGGCAACGCCGCCGCCGCGCGAGCCGAGAAGGCACCAATCAAAGATAAGTGGGCGGTAGTGATCGGCATCAGCAATTTCAAGGAATCCGCCCTCAACCTGAAATATGCAGCCAAGGATGCCACCGACTTTAGAAACTTCCTTGTCGGTTCGGCGAACTTCAAACCTGATCATGTGAAACTGCTGACAGACGGCGCGGCGACACGAGACAACATCGTGCGACAACTGGGCACCAAATGGCTCGGACGCCTGGCTAACTCAGGCGACCTGGTGGTGATATTCATATCCAGTCACGGCACCACAGTTAAAGAAGGTGTGGGGGCCAACTTTCTGGTGGCATCGGATACAGACACCACCGGGCTAATTGGTACCGGCATTCCAATGCAATGGCTGAGCCAGATCATAAAAGAACAGGTGCACTCAGATCGCGTGGTGCTTATCCTCGATGTGTGCCACTCCGGGTCTGCTTCATCGGGCGGGCAGAAGGGACTGACGCGTTCGAACACATTCAATGTGGAAAACGTGAAGCTGGGAAGCGGGCAAGCAATACTTTGTTCGAGCCTCGCAGATCAGGTCTCGTGGGAGTCAAAGAATTACGAGAACAGCGTGTTCACTCGCAAACTGATCGACGCGCTGACAAAACACGGCGATCGCCTCGGACTGACACAAGCGTACGACTATTTGAAGAGCGATGTAGAGTCGGAGGTGCTGCGCGACCGCGGCGAGTTGCAGACGCCGGCGTTGAACATGAAAGCCTGGGACGGCGCCGATCCAGTGCTTTCGGTGATGCCGAGCAGCCCACGCCCCGGCATGCAAGAAGCCGACGGCCGGTAATTTCAAAGTAAGCGTTCGTTCGTAATTTCCGCAACGGGTTTTACAAAGACTCCACACTTTGTCCACAACGGGCTCGTATTCTGCCTGCAGATTCCGCATACAAACGCGCTGCAGCTCTATCTTCTGCAGCGCTCTAACGGGGACAGAAGATATGCCATCAGGGACCCATCCCGTGTCAGACATTTGGAAGATCACCGAAGAGAAGATCGTAGCAATGCTGAGCGACTCTCCTCGACGGCTCAGACTCTGCGATATCAGTGCCAAGTTCAAAGAGTGGCCGTCGCCATTGCGGCGAAGGGGAGACAGCCACACCCTGCGATTTCCTTTCTACAACACGTACATCCCCGCATTGTCTAATTGGCGCCGATATCTGAAGGATCGTGGATGGCGCATGTGGAATCAGGAAGAGTTTTTCGAAAACAATCGGCATCACATCGACCTTAAAAATGCATCCCCTGAAGACTTGCAGCTTATTCAGGTATGGCTAACGATGATCAGTACTAAGTTATGCATCAAAGATTGCTTAGCATGCACCATCGCGCTCGACTACACCAATATGGAGGGAGATCCTGCCAAAGCCCCAACAGAAGTTTCAATACTGCGCACCAGAGCAAAATTGTACGGGCCCCAAGACGAGCCCGGCGACGACACAATTGAAGCGGCGAACGATCTAGCGAAACTATGTATCGATCTCATCGCTACATCTCACGCGTTCTACGGGATAGATTCGGTTGTAGCTGTCCCACGCTCAGATCCACGCAAGAAATACAGTCTTCCTGCCCACATCGCAGGTATGGTTGCTCACAACTTCGGGATTGACGACCTCACATTCGCCGTTGCACCGCTGCAAAAGAGAAGGGAGACAAAAGATACCCCCGTAAAAGACAGATTGGCAAACCTGAAGGGAACCATGGCGGTGGACCCAGCGGCTGTATCCGGAAGAAGAATCTTGTTAATTGACGACTTGTATCACACCGGAGTTACACTAAACTATGTGGCAATGCTTCTCCAAGAAGCTGGCGCGACGACGATATATGGACTATGCTGCGAAAAGACTTGTAGAAACAAGGACTAGGAGTCAAAATCACTAGCCACACAACACTGATAATGGCTCTCTCGCTCGTCCGCGGAGTCGGACCGGCTAAGATTGGAACGATTTTACAAAGAGCAAAAGAGAGTCATTGCTCACTGGACGAGTTCCTGAGCGCCCAGTCGTCGCAAGGCTTCTTGACTGCGACACAGGCTGAGCAGCTGACTGCCAATGTCTCAACAGCTGAACAGCTGATGGAACAGCTAGGCGCCGAAGGAATTCAAACCACGTGCCTCGCGACTGAGCAGTACCCGAAGTCATTGGAAATCGCGCTAGGCATCAAAGCACCCCCGATCCTGTATTGGAAAGGAAATGCGAAACTGTTCGACACCCTCGGCATTGCAATCTGCGGATCACGTCAGGCGTCACCGCGAGGGCTTGCGACCACGATAGACGTCGTCTCGCAGTTGTCTGCCGCCGCCTTCAATATATTATCTGGTCACGCAACCGGAATTGACACCACAGCGCATGTCACCGCGCTTAAAGGCGGAGGGACCACCACGTTGGTGTTACCGGAGGGATTAACTCATTTCCGAATCCGCGATGAACTCATGTCCGTATGGGATTGGGATCGCGTGCTTGTGATTAGTCAGTTCGCTCCATCGTCACCCTGGTCGATTGCCAACGCTATGTTCCGCAATTCGACGCTATGTGGATTGGCTCAGGCAACTGTTGTGATCGAATCGAAGAGCACCGGCGGCAGTATCGCAGCCGGACAAGTGTGTCTGGACATGAAGAAACCACTGTTCACCCCTATCTACGGAGATTCATTCGACTCAGATGGTGGGAATCAACTGCTAATCGCGGCCGGAGCAGCTCCCCTAGCTACGAGCAATCCCACCGAGCGGATGTCTATAACTCCTGTCGTCAATGCCACTGCGACCACACCGCAGCATGTAGCTATTGAACAGCTATCACTGTTTTAAAGAGCTTGGATCGATGTGACAAACCAACTGCTTGAGAAACTAGGAATAGAGGTGCCCATTATTCAGGCACCGATGGCTGGCGTGTCCACACCAGAGATGGCGGCTGCGGTGTCCAATGCCGGCGCGCTGGGTTCAATCGGTGTGGGCGCAACCAACGCCGACGGTGCACGTTCAATGATCCGTGCCACGCAACAGCTCACCGAGAAACCGTTCAACGTCAATCTGTTCTGCCACCAACCCGCTGTGCAACATGCTGAGCGCGAAACGCAGTGGATTGAAAGGCTGCGCCCGACCTTTGAAAAGTTCGGCGCCAGCCCTCCGCCGAAACTCGAAGAAATCTACAAGAGTTTCGTCGAAGACGTCGCAATGCTGGAAGTCTTGCTGGAGATGCAGCCGCACGTCGTCAGCTTTCACTTCGGACTGCCACCGGAAGACTTCATAGCGAAATTGCGTGGCGCCGGCATTGTATTGCTCGCTACCGCCACCGATGTGCACGAGGCAAAACAACTCGAGGCTGCAGGCATTGACGGCATCGTCGCTCAGGGATATGAAGCCGGAGGTCATCGCGGCATCTTTAATCAGGAGAAACTCGACGAGTGCATGGGCACGCTTCCTCTGACGCAACTGCTCACGGAAGAGACCAAGGTCCCGATCATCGCCGCCGGTGGCATCATGGATGGTGCCGGGATTAAAGCGGCGCTGCGTGCCGGTGCCAGCGCCGCGCAACTCGGGACAGCATTCATCGACTGCCCCGAATCCAGCGCGGATAAGTTTTACCGTGAGCGGTTGCACTCGGATGCGGCTCATCACACGATTATGACCAGCGTGATCTCAGGGAGACCAGCTCGCTGCCTGCAAAATCTATTCAGTCAGTTCGGCGAGCAGATTGAACCGCATATGGTGCCTGAGTATCCACGCGCTTATCATGCAGGCAAAGAACTGAACGCGGCGGCGAAGCAAGCCGGCGAAGGCGGATATGGCGCTCAATGGGCAGGAGAGGGGGCACCATTTGCACGCAGCCTGCCAGCCGCCGAACTGATTGCCCACCTGAAGTTAGAGATGGAACGCGCCGGTTAGAAACGGCGACCGTATTCCCATTCACCTATCGGCGAACGCATTTCCATCTGCCCCTTCTTGACGGAACCGGTCCAGTCGTCTTCCTCAAAGCCAATCACCTGCACGACATTCTGTCCCAGATCTATCCATGAACCACTGGTGCGTTTGCCGGCAAACTGTTTGAACCAGGTGCCACCAGGATTGATGACGAGCACGTCGGCATCAACCGGAAAGTTGTACTCCAGGCTGTATTCTGTGCGACCGTCGCCCAAATTGCGCTCACTGCCGAGCACTTTGCTCCAGGAGCCGCCAGCTTTTAAGTTCCAGCGTCCGATGAACGTTTCATCACCAGGTGGCGCAACGCAAACAACAGATTTTTGTCCGCTGCGGTTGAGCAGATAGTTGGTTTGTCCGGGAACGCCAAGAGGCTTCCCATTGGGAAACAACCCTTTGCCCAGAGCTGCCGCCACCGCGTTAGCGGGCATTCGCCCCGCTGCCCCAAAACGCGGGACTGCCGCACCGGTTGTCGGCGCCGCGGCTTGTGCCACCGCTCTCGGTGCCGCATGTTGCACAGGCGCAGCTTGTGGAACCGCTTGAGGAGCTGCAGCAGGCGTCTGCGCGACTGGTGCTTGCTGCCCGTGTCTCTGCGCCATAATGGCGTCGGCTGCGGCATCAGCCTCGGGACCCTTGTAATTATTCTCAGCGGGCGTCTTGGGAACCATCCGCGGGCTACCGTCGGTCGGACGCAGTAACCCGACCCGCGCATTTATCTCGCCGTAGCCATCGATTTTGACCAGGTAACGCTCAACCGCTGCCGGTCCGTAGTCGCAAGTTATGACACAGGGCACCCAGCCACCACCATACCCCAGGTAGTCATCGCGGAACTCCATACGCTGCCCGACGGCATAGTCGGCTGACGCCGGTGCGATGCTGAATGCCGCACCGAATACCAGACCTAAAAGAAAGCGCGCCTGTCTGCACACCATAGGATGACTCTCCGTGTCTACAAATCCCATTAGTCCACAGACAGGGCGCAATTTCTACAGTCTATCGGCTGAGTCCGTTCGCAGCTTAGAGACGCCAGTAGATGCCTCTGGCTCGCTCCAGCAGTCTCGCACCGATAAGTTCGCGACGCAGTGTCGCAAAGTCAGGATGATGGCGCCCGATGATCGCATTCACCTCTTTCTCTGAATACTCGCGTCCGACTTCGAAAAACTTGGTCAGCCACCGCAGGATAACGCTGCGTTTCTTCCGGCTGGCCGGAATCTCTTTAAGTCGTTCACCTTCGAGGAAGTCCCGCAAAATCTTCTGGTCGTACGCGTCTTCACTGACTGCTCGACCGATGTCGGTGACGGTTTCCAATGCCAGCACGCGCTTGGACAAACCGCGCATGGCTTCGATGTTCAGTGTATAAAAGTGCGTCGTGCCTTCCGAACGCATCGAGACCAGGTTGATCTCCTTGAGTTTGGTCAGGTGATGCGACACTGTCGGCGCCCGCAAATTTAGCAGGCGGGCCAGTTCGTCCACACTGCGTTCTGATGCCGACAGGGCACCGACGATCTTGAGCCGACTTTCATCGGATAAGGCTTTGAAAAATGAAAGGACTTCAGAGAAGTCCGGCGTTGAGACAGACATGATCCTAATGTAAACCCGTTAATTCGATGGACATCTAATTAGATGTATATCAAATTAGCGTGGCGCACGCAACCTTATTCGACGAATATCTAATTACGCCTTGGTATTGTGGCAAGCAACCGCCGCAACGGATCGGTCGGAATTGCCGTAGTAATGGTTAGATGGTTTCCGGCAAATACAACACCCACCACTTCACCGCGATCGTTGAACAGGGCGCTGCCTGAATTGCCATGTTCGGTGTGCCCGTTAACTATCACGGAAGTCCGATTGTCCGGCGGTCCAAGTGGAACGCCATTGTCCGACGGCAGTCCAATGGTGCGCACAGTCGCCGGAGAGATAAATTGATAGCGCGAGCCATTCGGATGCCCGACAGCCGCGACTCGATCTCCGGCATTCGGTTGCTGCCCACTGATAGGAGCCGGGCGGCAAACCAATCCATCGCCTGAGGGAACGCGCAGAATAGCCAGGTCATTCGCAGGATCGGCAGCAGCCACGGTGGCAGGGTGGATACCATTGTCATTGGTGCGCACCGCAATCGAAGACAGACTGCTTGCCACATGGTTGTTGGTGGCAATCAGACAGTCATTGCCGTCGCGTCCAACCATAAAGCCGCTGCCATTGGGCCAAGACTGACTGTCTCCTAACATCCAGCGAAGAAACGACGGCAAGGTCGACAGTTGATCGACCCGCACCACAGAGGGGCTTACCGACCGCATCAACGCCAATGGGTCGAGGTCGGCATTGGGCGGAACATTGCCATAGTTGGTGCGGTCGCAAGCTTGCGGCGCTTCACCGGCTCTTAGAGTTGGAACTTCACCCGGGTTCGGTGCCCGGCAACTTTCATCCCACGCCATAGTAATGGTAAACCTCTCAAATAACGAGGATAAGCAATCGCCAAAGCGGCGCGAACAGACCGCCTGGGTCAACTTGGTTGGTAACTGGTGTGGGATGGCCAGTCAGCCAACTTCTAATTATGCGGCGACCAGCGTGCAAATTCTGTGACAGGCGCTACGCCGGGAGGCGCACTTCGAAAGTGGCGGGATCGGCAACCACGCCGAAAAGAGACAGACTCTTAACTGTCGGTCGGCTCCTGTATCACGTCGCCAAATTGCCTAGAATCGGTTCACTCGCTCGGAAACCAAACCCAGAGGACGCAACCTATGAAAAAGGCTGATAATTCCCATACCCCTTCGTTGATCTCCACGGCGTTTTCGCTGCTTCGCAAGTCCGGTCTGAAGAACGGACTGAAGGTCGCCGGCGGCAGCGTCGGAATCATTGCCGTTTCCGCTGCGGCGCTTCCGGTCTTCGGTGCAATGATGATCATTGGACTGGGCATTGGTTGCGTGGTCGTCATCGGTTCTGCCATTCATGCTTACACTTTGCTGCGCAAGCACGGCGTCGTGCAACCAGTCGAAGTGATCATCGAGAAGGGCGCAAAATCCGCTGCGCAGGAGAGCGCGCCGGGCAATGCGAAAGAGAGCGCACACGCCGACTATGTGCTCTGGGACTGCAGAGGACTGGTGCCGGTTTTCGTCAAAGAACCGACATCGGAGCAAGTGGTCTCGTTCGATGCATCCGGTGCATCCGGCGGCAACGACATCTTCAGTGTCGTCAACAACACCCGCGCCACAGTCGAAGCAGACGTGAGCGATATGTTGGCGGTCCGCATCAGAATTCTTTCCGGCGACGCACAAGGTCGCACCGGCTGGGTGAGCCGCGGCTCGTTGTTGCCTGCTGCGAAAGCCGCCGCTTGAGCGCGTTTCTAATCGAACATGCTGTCCATTCCTGTCCCGCCCGCGCTAAAATGTCGATTCTCGTCGATAAGGATGCAAAGTATGACCAAGCACTCGTTGCCCATCGTTACGCTACGGGATGTTGTCTCATTGCCAGGCTCGGTATTACCGTTATTTATTTCCAGAGCGCGTTCCCTAGCCGCCCTCGATGCGGCACTGGACACCGACGATCGCACGATCATTCTCTGCACTCAAAAAGATCCCGACATCGACGATCCTGTCTACACCGACATGTATGAAACCGGCACTGTGGCTGAGATCTACCAGTTGCTCAAATTTCCGGACGGCTCCGGAAAAGTGCTTTTGGAGTCGCTGTATCGCATCCGCCTTGAGTCCATGGAAGCACAGGAATATCTCACCGGTGAGTACAGCCAATTGCAGGATGTGCAGTCGGAAAACACCGATGCCGGCTTCGCAAAACTGGTCGACGCCTATCAACGCTGGGCGCGCTTCGCCGAAACACCTCGCTACATATGGATACGCTTTCCGGCTGATTACGAGAACCGATCGCTGGCGACCGATCGCATGGCCGCGCACCTGCCCATGGCTGTCGAGGACAAAATTGCCTGCTTGAGCGAGACTTCGGTGGCGAAACGCATCGACGTGGTGCTCGGGTGGACAGAGCAACTGCACGCAGAGCATAGCGATGAACTGGCGGAATTTGAAGAACTCTGGGAAGAAACGCCACGGTTGAGCGAGACTGAGCTCACTGAGCCCGAGAAGACACGCATAGAGAGTTTGGCTTCGCTGTTTCCGGAAGTGTCCGGCGGAGTCATCGCATACTCAGCTAAGCCCGAAAAAATGAAGTCTTTAGAGCCGCAGTTGACCTACCATCGCATCTCCAGCCAGGACGCATCTCTGTATTTAACGAGCGCATTGTCGGACAGTAGCGGTTGCGAGGTGGCGCTACTCACAAAGGGCGAGCCGCTCGATTGGCCCTTCACGATCATGCACCAGTTGGTGCAGTCGATGGTGTTGAAGCGGTTCGACGTCCTGAAGTATTCTGCCGAAGATGGCTTTACGGTCGTATTCCTGGAATTGCCGGGAACGGGAGTTTATCACTTCCTGCTTGCGCAACTGTCGCACGGCGAGACTCCGGTTGTTCTGGCAATAGCGTTGCACGAAGACGAGGCCGATGCCGCAGATCCGGAAGAACTACTGAACATCATTAAGGAAGCACTGGGTGGACGCTTTAGCGCTCTCGATCGTCAGTATCTGGGTTAATCAAGAACACCTGCGAGGTTCCATGTCCAAAGTTCGAGTGACCTGGATATAGTCGGGTGGATGAAGCGATTTTGTTAACGAGCACGTGGTGACCCCACCCGCTTTTCCGCGTGCTGATTCGCAACTACCGGTTTTACCCAGGTAGGCTGCGGAACCTTGTGCTGTCGCATCACCGCAACGCCCTCCGGCAGAGGGCGAAACCCGCTATGGCTGTCTGGTTGAACCACGGCAGCCCTGCCCTCTGCCGGCCGGCGATTTCCTACGCTAAGGAGAATTACCATGACGGAAGTAGCGACGGCTCCACCATCTCCTCTATCTAAAGAAACTGCACAAGCTCTGGTAGCGTTACAGCAGGAGTTGCACGGTCACAAGCAGCAAGACGATGATCGCAGCTACCTCGGCAAAGCGTTCGATTGGGTCTATCGATCGGACGAGAAGTCGTATTCCGAGATGGAACGACTGGCAAACAAAGTCGATGCCAGCCTGAAGAACAATGACTTCGCCGCCGTCGAAAAGATGCGCGACGAGATACGACAAGCAGTCGAACACGATCAAAAAGTACTGGGCAGACAAAACGACATCGCGTACTTCGGTTCGACCGGTTTGAAAATCGGTGCCCTATTCCTCGGTGGACCACTGGGATGGGGAGCGACTGCCGGTCTCTATATGTTGGATGCGGCGCGTCCTAAAGATTCCTACGGCATGCAGGCAGTCGATGCGGGTCTGGGATTAGCCAAGGGTCTGGCATTCAAAGGCTTGATCGGCGCCACCATGACCAGCCAACTGGCGCTGCCGTTCAAGGCCGGCATCATGAGTTTTGGCGGTCGGGCGCTGGATACTGCCCTCACCAGCCAAAACTATTACGATGCAAAAAACCAACAGTACAGTCTCTGGACAGGAGTGAAAGCAACCGGCGCGGAACTTACAGACGTTCGCCATCTGGCGATCGATGCAGCCGTTATGGGCACCGCCTATGTCGGCAGTCTGGCACTCACCAAAGTATTATCGATGCCGTCAATAGCCGCCAGCCCGTTCTATACCCGCGTAGGCAGCAGCGCCATATCTGGTATCTCCCGTGGTGCCATAACCGAAATGGCGGCTTATGAGGCAGCCGGCGTTCCATACAACTGGTCGCGCATTCTCCAGCGTTCGCTGTTGACCGGCACCGTGTATGGACTGGCAGCGGTTCCAGGCGCATTGCAAGCCGAAGCAGCGGCAGCCCGCGCGTCGCACGATGACTCTCATCAGGGCGACGGACATGACGGCAACCAGTTTCAGTATCGCGAGTACAGAAAGTTAGGCACCGTCAAAGCCGAACAGCTTCAGAAGCCGGCTGATTGGACGACTGCAAAAGGTGATGCAATGCACGGCGACGCCGGCGACTGGAAAGTGACCGGACCAGACGGCAGCACATGGACAGTTAAGCCGGACATCTTCGCGCAGACTTACTCAGAAGTTTCCGGTTCGCCAGGCGTCTTTGCCAAGACAGCCATTACACGCGCACTGCAGCTGACCGGTCCGACGACCATCAAAACTCTGGAAGGAACCGGCACCGGCGACGCCGGCGACTATCTGGTAGTGGGTCCGAAAGGCGAACAATACATCGTTACCCAAGCAAAATTCGAATCGATGTATCAGGCGACCGGCACCACCACTCCGATACCTGACATGCAATTGTGGCAGAAACAAGGACAGGTGCAAGCAGAGCAACTGCAGACCGACCTGACGTGGAAGTCCTCCAACGGTGACACGCTGCATGGTGAAGCCGGCGACTGGAAGCTCACCAGCCCCACGCGCGTGTGGACGGTGAAGCCGGAAATATTTGCCAAGACGTACACGGAAGTTGCTCCAGGTGTATTCGAAAAAACTCTGCCTGCAAAAGCCGCTCCCATTACTGGACCGATGACTGTGCAAACCCGCGAGGGTGTCAGCAGCGGTGTCGCCGGCGACTATCTGGTGATTGGTCCGGACAACGATCCTTATATTGTTCCGAAAGCCGAATTCGAAGGCATGTACCTTCCCTACAAATCCAAAAGCTGACTAACGCGGTTTGAGGCGCCGCCACTCTGAATTTTTCTGTTTCTGAAACTTCTGCAAATCTTTGCGGGTGATACCGTTGATATCAACACCGAGTTCATCGTTGCTGGAAGCCTCAATCTCGAAGTAATGAAACAGCAGGTGGCGGATCAATGTCTGCCCCTGCGAATCGATATTCAAGTTGAACAGAGCTTGACGCAATTCGCGCTCGTGGATGAAACCGTCGCCGTCGGCGTCGAGCTGCTCGAAATGGCGTTCGGCAGCTGCCACCAGATTTTCGGGACCGAGAATATCATGGATGGTACTCTGCAACTCGCGCGCACGCCTCACCATGTCGGACAGGCGCGGCGAGTTCTGGACGGACGGATCCAATCCCACTTCGAAGGCCTGCGCACAGACCTCCGCGGCTTCAGGCAAGGCACCGTTTCGTGCATAGAAACCAGCCAGTTGCATGCGCATACAGAAAGGAAACGACAACAAGTTTTGATAGGTCTGATGCAATTCATCAACACCGACGCCAGGCAAGCTTTCATATTTCGGGTCGGATGAATACTGTCCCAACTCCTTCTCGTAATCAGCCTTATATGTCGAAAGCGGCAAGGCATCAGCGACAGCAACAGCCTTCTTCAATTCAGTTTCTGCAGCGCGCAAATCGCCTTCCTCTTCCAGCGTGAAGGCACGCGTCAGGTGCGTGTGCGGATGCGCTTTTGTCTCGCTCATTTGTCCTTCACTGGTGAGTCGATGGTTTTCAAAACACGCAGAGCTTCTGAAACATGCTCTTCCGCATTCATTAGAGAACGGTGCGCGAGGCGAACAGTCCCGTCTTTGTCGATGACAAACGTGACCCGGTCGTGCAGCAGTCCGCCTGCGGCTTTCGGGATGCCGTAGAGTTTGCGAACCGAGCCGTCACGATCGGAAAGCAATCGGTACGGCAAGTTGCGTTTGCTGACAAATGCACGATGCGACTCCAGTGAATCGGCGCTGACGCCCAGGACCTCGGCGCCGGCATCGACAAATTGACTGTAGCTGTCGCGAATCAGGCAAGCTTCTTTTTTGCAAACAAGCTTGTCATCTTTTGGATAGAAACAGAGGACCACAGCCTTCTTGCCGCGGAACTCTTTGAGCGAAACTGAGGTGCCGTCCTGTGCCGGCAGCGTAAAGTCGGGAGCCTGCTCGCCGACTTGAACGAGCCCGTGTTTTTTCTCGGCGGTCGAGGCGCCCGTTGCGCCTGGCGATGTGACAGCCAGCGAGCCGGCGAGCAGAACCAGCGAAATCAGCCCGTTGAAGAACCTGCGCGACATTGTGAAACTCCAGCAAACATGTCTATTTTACGACCTCGCGGAGCGAAAAGATATATGGGGTACCCCTTTTATGCCGGTGTGACCTAAGTCATCAATTGGTCACATGACCCAGCGCAACTCATTCCAATGCTGTTAGGATGGCTCGCAGTACTTGGTTTGGATGGGGAAAGGAAAGCGTGTCCGGCGACATAGGGATCAAGTTTGGCGGCACTACTTTGAGTGTGGTGGCGCGCGCCGGTGGCTGTTACTTCGTGATCGGCGAAAATGATGATTGCGACGAAATACCTTCGGTGTTGGCTAACACGAGTAGCGGTCGACCTATTTACGGCAGCAGCGCCGAACAACAGATGTGGATCGACCGTACTCGCACAGTGCGCCCCACCTACCGCGCCTGGGACACACTGCCATATCCGCCCGAAGCGATTACCTTATTTAGAGAAATCAGGAAGCAGATAGAAAAAAAGATCGGAGAAAGAGCTCCTGCGATTGTCGCAACCTGCCCCTTGTTTTTCGGGGACAGAGAACGGCAAGCGTTGAAAAACGCTATTCTTGAGTCGGGTTGGGATTGCCTTCGCATCATCAATGAGTCGACCGCCGCAATCACTGCACTGCAACTGCACCAGGCAGGTTTTAGCGGTACAGAAAATACAATCCTGGTTGTAAAAGTTGGTGGCACCATGACGTCATCAGCCGTTGTGGACTACAACGCGGAAGATGATTTTACGGAGGTGCAGTCCGAGGTGCACGACCTTGATCTCGGAGGCGAACAGTTTACCTACCGCATAATCGACCACCTGAGCGAAGAGTTTGTACGCGCCCACGGCGTCGATCCCAGGGGCACTCCTTATGCGATGCAGCGACTGTTTGATGCGGCGGAAAAAGCTAAACGCGCTCTTGGCACCGCCGATGATACCGCTATCTGGCTACCCAGCATCATCTCAACGCCAACTGGATCTCACGCTATTGAGGCTGACCTATCGCGCGCTCAGTTCGACGACATGACTGCGCCGCTGGTGCGCCGCATCGGTAAATTGGTTGAGCAATCAATGGTCGAAGCCGCTATCGCCCCAGACGAAGTCGATGCAGTCCTGATCCTCGGCAGAGCTTCCCAAACGAAGGCGGTAAAGGCAGAGATAGTACGAGTTGCCGGACAGCAACCACTGCACACAGGCGACACCAACACGCTGGCTGCGCATGGCGCATCTATTTTCGCCGGCAGGTTGGGCGGATTTGTGTGCGGCATGAGGTTGCTCGATGAAGACGAATTCTCGGACAGGTCGACGAAATCTTCCGAGGCAGACGAACCCGAGGAAGAAGAGGATCCTGAAACCGATCACTGGTAGAAGCGTGGACTGCGAAAGCGTGGACTGCGAAAGCGCGGACTATCTGCGCAACTGAACGAGAGCAGTACTACTCTCGTTCGAGTTGTTATCATTCTAGTAGCGACCTACACGTTACGGGCGATACACCGCGTTGCCGGGGTAGTACCACTGTCCTTGACCTGGTGGATTCCATGTCCAGCCGCGGCCGGCGCCGCCGGCCGGACCGGGTTGGTTGTAGGTCCAATATGGACCGTGACCGGCTCCGCCCGCCAAACCAGGTGGATTGACGTGCGGGCGGTAGTTGACATAAGAGACACGTCCCGGACCTGGCGGGTTGTAGTTCCACCCGCGGCCCCAACCGCCCGCGGCACCTGCCGGATTGCGGTGCCAATAACGACCATGTCCTATGCCACCAACCGGACCCGGCGGATTAATCGCATTCGCGTCAGGCAGCGAAACGCTGGACCAGACTAAACCGAACGCGAGCAATGAGGTTAGCCATCTCATTGTATTTGCCTCCATTCTTTGTGTTGCTTTATACAGGTTGTCTTTTCGAACGGTTGTTGACCGCTCCCTACCTAATACGTTCGACCCCCGCAAAAAGTTCAAAGGAATCGAAGGAAGTTCCTTTAATTTTTTGGCGGGGATGTCATACGCTCAACCGGAACTTGTTTCTTACTGAACCAATCAATGAATCCGCACGATGCGATAGATCGAGTGTTAATCGAATTCTCAGAGATCTGCATAAGGCTTCAGCGGATTCAGTAAGCGCGCTGGTGCAAATCTATATCGGCGCACATAATAGAAATATCGCCTGTGCTCCAACATGAAGAGCATACAAACTCGAAGGTAGAAAGAACTGCTCTCCGAACTCGCATAGGCGGAACCTTTTATATTAGTCGTTATCGGTTCGGCAGTGTTTCGCGCAAGACGCGCATGGCATTGCCGCCCATCACTTTCCTAATTTCGTCGTCGGAAAATCTCTGTTCGATTAGTGCATCAGTTATAAGAATCAGTTGCGACGCATCGAACGGCATCGTTACAGCCCCATCGAAATCAGAACCCAGTGCCACGTGATCCACACCGACCAGATCGGCTGTATATCTGATCGCTTTCGCAATTGCGGTGGCATCCTCGCCGCAAACGGCAGTCGACCAGTAGCCGATACCGATGACGCCCCCGGTTTTGGCGATGCCGATCAATTGCTGATCCGACAGATTGCGGTCGTTGTCGCAGGTGCCTTTGACACCAGTGTGAGAAACAACGACCGGCCGGCTTGAAATTGCCAGAGTATCTCGAATGACGGCAGACGATGCATGCGCCAGATCGACGATCATGTTCTTAGCCTGCATGCGCTTCACCATCTCCTTCCCTTTGGCAGTTAGCCCCCCTTTCGAGAAGCCATGCGCCGACCCACCCATATCGCTGTCGAAAAAGTGCGACGGCGCCATCATGCGAATCCCGTGATCGAAGAAGACATCCACGTTTTCTAAATTGCCTTCCAGACAATGCGCGCCTTCAACTCCCAGAAAACCGGCAGTAATGGAAGGGTTCGTTTCTCGACGTTTGAGATATCGGTTCAGGTCCTCCACACTCTTGATGATGGTGAACTTGCCATCCGAGCGCGCAGTCGCATCGTCGAGCTTCGCACACTGATAGAGCGCGCGCTCGCGCAAACTGCTCCATGTTTGAGGCGGCCACATTCCCAAAATCGCCAGAGCGGTGATGTCGTCGGTTTCTCCACTGTTGCTGTGTATGTTCATTTCGCGCGGCACCTTGGTGACGATCGTGAAGGCTTGCAGCGCAACGTTTCCTTCGATCAATCGCGGTATGTCCGCGTGCCCGCGGCTGTTTCTGCTAAGCAAATCGCGGTTCCACAAAAGTGAATCAGCATGCAGATCTACGATCAACAACGAAGCATGCAGTTTCTTCGCGCGTTCAGAAGGCGCATGCTCAGCAGCCACCGGCATGACTTTATTCAAGTGATCATCGATCTGCGCGGGTCCAAAAATCAAAGCCGCCGCCACTGCCAAAACGAGCATGACCGCTGCGACTTTGAGGATGTTCAAAAGTATTCCGCGCATGCTTTGCATTCAGCTTTCGCCGACTAGCCTTGAGATTACAACCTCACTAGTCAGCCGGCTTCACCAGGTTCATAACCTGCTGGCAGACCTCGCGCGCGAGATCCGGCGGCAACGCCCCAATTTTTTCCACCACGCAGCTTTTGGGAAAAGAATAGACGACGGTGCATGCCACCACCGAGTCATCCCTGATACCAGCTGCCTGTCCGGCGGCGCTGCTGGCACGAATTGCAATATCGAGCACGTCTGAGTGCATATCTTTGATGCGGATTTTTACCGGCACCACAACGATCTTCTTGAGGCGTATGTTGCACTCGTCACTGGAGACGACGACCATAGGACGTTTCTTACTGCGAATCTTGCCGTCAAGATCGCGCGTGTCCTGCAAGATCAGCACCACATCACCCTGGCGGTAAGTGTGCGGATTTGGTGTCAAACGGGCTTCTTCGATGCGGCGCGCGCGCTGTTCGACAATTTCGCGACGCAGTGAATCGGCGCTGATACCCATGGCGGCCAGAATGGTGACACCGGAGCCACCACGCTCTTCCAGCAGTGCCAGCATCAGGCTCTCGCCGCTCACCTCATTTTCTTTGAGTGCGGAAGCATGCGCCGCTGCCCGTTCGAGAATCTTGTTGCAGCGAGACGTAAACGGAATTTCTTTGGGAGAGCCGGTGCCACGCTCGATGAGATTTTCGCATTCCCGGCGCACACGTTCTTTAGTGACGCCGGCGGCTTTGAGTATCTTCGCTACTGGACCGCGGCTCTCCATGACGAACCCGACCAGCAGCAAGGCGGAACCGACCGTCGGGAGACGCAGTCGCCGCGCCTCATCCTTAGCCAGGAGAAAGACTCGTATGGCGTCATCGGTATACTTGTCAACCTTCTGACTCATTACCCAAGCCGAAGAACCCACCCCAATATAGCCAATACACTACCATTTGGCAGACCGGACGACAACGAATTTCAGGCAGGCACCCACCTTGGCAGCCGCCGCAATCGCCTGAATCCCTAGTGGGCAGTCATGCCTCGCATGGGCAGTTTTCCATCCGCTTTACTAGTCAGCGCCAGAAAGTCTTTGTCTTTGACGAGCGAATCAAACACACGATCGACGCGCGCTTCCATCATCTCTTCGGCGCGCACAGCATCGTTGGTTTCATACTCGTAAAAGTGGCGCTTGAGGAGCGCCAACGCCTTATCCTTCATACCGGCTTGCGCGTAGATCGCCGCCAGGTTGTAGCTGGCGGGAAGCAAGTGTTCGTGATCGTGCGCGATGCGCAAGGCTTCCTCGCGTCGTCCGTTTCCTGCCATGAACACTGCAGCGAACACACGATTGAAGGGATCATTCGGCGCCAACTTGAGGGCTTCGTCGATGTAAGAGTTGCACTGCTTGGGGTCGCCTTCGCTGTTCCAATAAACTGCCAGGTTGCGGCAAGTGAGCGCCAGCGGATACACCGTCAGCGACTCTTCCATCATCTTCTCGCCTTTAATGAACTCACCGTTGTGGATGGTGATTTTGCCCAGTCCATGCAATGCCACCGCGCGCGAGAGCGGATCCGAATCCATCGAGAGTATCTGGCGATAGATGCGGCTCGCCTCGTCCCAGTCGCCGATATCATGGCGATACAGCTCGGCGAGGAAACGCAGCGGCGCCGGATCTTGCGTATCCAGCTTGTGCGCCGCCTTATATAAGGATAGGGCACCGGCATAGTCTCCATTCTCTTCCTTATCCAATCCGGCCACGAGCGCTCGCCGGATTTTTTCACCGACCGCTTTGCTGAAGTTCGGCAGCTGCGACGGAATCTCTAAAGAAACATCATCGACGCCCAGTTTTTTCAACTCGGTTTGCGCCTGCTTGGCCAGCTGAGGAACCAGGCAGCGATGTTCCAGCACCGCGCGATAATCTCTGATCGCACCGTCCTTATCGCCGGCTTCTGCCTTAGTACGCGCCGTCTCCAGTTTTGCACGCAGCGACTCGCGTTGTTTATCAATTTCCGAGCGCAGCAAATTCTCGACATCGGCAAGCGCCCATTTGGGACCTTCCAATTTGCCGACCGTGGTGCCGTCACGCTGGCACAGCACCACCAGCGGTGCGTGAGTAGCATCGGGGCAAAGCTCTGTTCCCAATGGTGACTTCAAGTCAGCCTCGCACATATCTATGCAGCGTCCGGAGAACAGCGACAAGACGCGAGACACGCGCAGCGGCGATTGATCGTACTCGGCAGTCGAGGCAGGGATCCAATACAGAGTCATGCTGGCTTTCGAATTAGTATTGCGTTTGGTGATTTGCTTCCACGGCACATCGAAGATCTTGCCGCCGTTGAGTCCACCCATGCCACCACCACCGCCACCGCCGCAGGTGGCTTGAACAGCCAGCGGAGCCGCGCTTAAAGCAAGCGCAACCAGACCAGTTAAGATACGCCGACCCATCAATGGTCTCTTCATAATTCAGTCCCCTGCTGATCAGTTTGCAACTCGGCAGATAGCCGCCAACTGAGCCATGATATCAGAAAACCGCTCTACTGTAGGAGCTTAGCGCATTGATTTACGTCATAGTAACCAGCGAAAGCGAGGTGAATCTTATGAAGAAAGCAATAGTGACCACTCTTGCAGCCATGCTGCTCAGCTCATTAATTCCGGCTGCTGAGGCAAGAGATGGATGGCACCATGGCCGATTCGTAGGCTACCCGTACGGATATTATTCGCACAACTACCACCGCAGCAATGTTGGCAGACAAATCGGCTGGGGGCTCGCCGGTTTGGGTATTGGACTGGGACTGGGAGCACTGGCCGGTTCGCGTGATCGCGTGATCTACACTGAACCCGCACCGTTGTATACGAATGAATACGTCTATCCGTCGGGATATTCGGCCAGTTATGGCGATGGCTACTGGTACTAGAACCAGAGCTGAGTGAAACAATTGAATAGTCCACGATGCGCGGCTCACCAATTATCTTGGCGAGCCGCGCTCCTTGTACGGGCGTGGTGCTTAGCTGAGTTGTCGGCGAATACGAATCACGCAAGCGATGCCGAGCAGCAAGCAAAATCCTACCAGGCACATTATTTCGTGCGACAACTCCTGGGGCCCCAGCCCCTTCAGAATCACGTCACGCGAGATTACCTGGTAGTAACGCAGCGGATCGATGCACGATAGCATCTGCAGCACCGGCGGCATCGACTCGAGAGGCACCACGCTCCCCGAGAGCAGTATCGCCGGAATGTTTATGAAAAACGAGAGCAACTGTGACTGCCGCTGACTGTTGCAGACGGTGGCCATTAACGACCCCATAGCGATACTGGTCAGTATATACACGCCTGAACAAGCGAGGTACAGCGGCACGCTGCCGCGCAGCGGCAGGGCGAAGAGAAATGTGGTGATCACAATCGCCACACACAGATCGGCAAACAACAGGAGAAACAGCGGCACCGTCTTCGCCACCAGAATCTCTGCACTGCTTACCGGCAAAACGAGCAGTTGCTCGAGCGTTCCCGACTCGCGCTCACGCAGCATGGCGGCAGAAGAGACCAGCGTACCCGACAACGTAAGCGCCGCACCGAGCACACCAGGCACGAAGTACCAGGCGCTGATCAAACCAGGATTGAAAGCAATGCGCACGATGCTCTGCACGAGGCCGATCTGTTGCCCGGCAATGGCGTGCGCGGCGATCAACTGAAAGTAGCCACGGGCAACATTGGCGGTGAATGCATCGACACCATTCAGTATCACCTGGAACTCACCTTTGTGGGATCGCTCCAGAGTCTCGCTGAAGTCGGCTGGAATAACGATGCCGGCATCGGCACGCTGATTGATGATCTCTTTAGCGAGCAGACGCGGGTCGGGCGGCAGAAACTGCGGTATGAAGAGTTGGCGATTGCTGGCGATCACCTGCGCAAGCGAGCGGCTCTCCACGGTGTTAGCCAGGTCGACAATCGCGACACGCATATTGCGCACCTGAGGGTCGAGGCAGTAGGCGAGTATCACCACCTGCACTATCGGCGGAAAAATCAGCAGGAACAGCAGGTGCTTGTTTCGCAAAGTGAGGCGAAACTCTTTTAGTATGAGCCCATAGATGGGCCAATCTGCAATCGACTTTTTCACAGCCTGCACCTAGTCCTTGAGTCGCATATCGCGCAGTTGCCACCAGCACAGGAAAAGCAGCAAACAGGCAAATCCACAGAGGGGCGCCACATCGCGTGTGACGACTTGCCACCCGGTGCCGCGCATGAAAGTGTCACGCGTGACGTCGATGTAATACCGAGCGGGCACCAGATAGGAGAGCAATGACAGAGGAAACGGAATATTGCTCAATGGATATACAAATCCACTCAGCAGCAGGCTGGGGAAGAAACCACCGGAGGATGTGGCTTGCACCGCGGCGGTCTGGCTGCGTGTCAGCAAGCCCAGCCACAAACCGAAAAGAATCGCCACCACCAGATACAGCACCGTGCACAGCGCAAACAAGAGGGGCGAGTCGACCAGCTTTAGATTGAACAACAGGCAGCCGACTACTGTAATCAGCGCCGATTGCACGACGCCAATGATCAGGTAAACGCCGAGCTTGCCCAGCAGAAACGAGAGCGGCTTGAGATTTGCGCAAAAAGGTTGAACGATGGAGCCGTGTTCAAGATCACGCGACATGGATACTGCCGCCAGCAAGGAAGGAAACATCCAGAGAATGACGCCAAAGGCACCGCTCACGATAAAGAGCGATTCCTGCAGTCCCGGATTGAACCAGACTGTGATGCGCGGAAGAATGTATTGAAGTCGCGGATCGGGTGGCTTCACCGCCGCCGAGAAAACCGGTCCGAAGGCTTGCGCTATTGTCGACGCGGTATGAGCCTCCGTCAGCGCCGTGCCGTCGATGGTGAAAAGCACACTGGCCGGCTTATTGAGATTTATGCTGCCTTCAAACCCATATGGAATGTCGATGCGCGTGCGCACCACTTTGATGTCGTCGCTCTCGGCCGGCACAAAAGTCTCGCTGGCGAAGATGCGTCGCGCAAAACTGCGACTGGCAATCGTGTTGTCGCGATCGACGATTTCGGTAGGGATGTGCTTGGTCTCCAGGCGAATGCCGAAGCTGAAAAGAAACAGCGAAGCAAGCGGCAGCAAAAACGCCAGCGCCAGACTCAATAGATCTCGCCTGAACTCCAACCAATCTTTATATAGCTGTGCCAGAAACCCGCGCATCAGCCGGCACCTCCGCCGCCACCGCTGCCGCTTTCGGCAATGGCGGCAATGAACGCTTCCTCCAGGCTGCACAATTCGATGTCGGTATGTTCGACAACGATTTGCGACGATTGCAGTATCTGCTGCACCCGAGTCAGATCAGCGCGCGGGTCGTCCGAAAGGATGCGCACCACGTCGGGGTGCAGCCCGAGGCGCCAGGAAGGATAGTGCTGCGTCAGGATTTGACTGGCCTCTTGCGGCGAGGGCGTATCAATTCGCACAGCACGCTGAATGCAACTTTCCCTCACTTCAGCCGGGGGACCCTGGCGGACAAATTTACCCGCCACCATCAACGCCAGACGATCGCAAAACTCCGCCTCGTCCAAATAATGTGTGGTCACAAGCACCGCGGTGCCTCTGGCGGCGGCACCATTGATCAACGACCACAAAAGGTGGCGTGTGTGCGAATCGGTGCCGGCAGTCGGCTCATCGAGAAACAATATGTCCGGCTCATGCAAGGTGGCGGCGGCGAAGGCAACACGTTGTTTCCAGCCACGCGGCAGATTGCCCACCATCTCACGGCGAATCTCGCCCAGATCAAGGCGATCTATTCCATCGTTTACTCTGGTCTTGCGCTCAGAAGCCGGAATTCCATAACTGCATGCGTAGAAATCGATGTTTTCTTCAACGGTCAATCCGTCATACAGCGAAAAGCGCTGGTTCATGTAGCCCATTCGTCCATGCACCAACTTCGCCGATGCTCCGCGCGGGTCTTTTCCCAGCAGCCGCACCGACCCTTCCGTAGGTCGCTGCAACCCGCACAACATCTGGATTGCGGTGCTCTTGCCGGCGCCATTGGCTCCCAGAAGTCCGAATATTTCACCGCGCGCCACGGCGAAGGAGATGCCATTAACAGCCGTGAACGCACCAAAGCGTTTCAACACATCCTTCGCCTCGATACTGATCTGCGGCTGTTGCAGATCAGGCAGAGCAAAACTGCCTGTCTTCTTAGTCGACAGGTCCAGTTTCTTCACCGTAGTTGAGATCTTTGTGCGCGCGTCTTTTTTATGCAGCAGCTCTTGCTCGCGGTCATGCCACGCTTCCAGCGAAGCACTCGAATCAAGCTTGCCGTGCTCCATATGGACGATGCGATCGCTGATTTCGACTTCTTCCAGGTCTGATGTAGCCAGCAACACCGACGTGCCTTGCCGCGACAATGCCACCAACATGTGTTGAATTTCGCGTCGCCCCAGCGGATCGACGCCGGTGGTCGGTTCATCCAGAATCAGGACCGCCGGATTCGAGATCAGCGCACAGGCAATCGCCAGTTTCTCCTTCATGCCGCCGGACAATTTGCCGGCCAGCCGGTTAGGAAACTTTTCGAGTCCGACCATGCGCAACAGTCGTTCCATTTCGTACGGAAACCGATCTCGCGGCACTGAATGCAGGTCGGCGGCATACTGCATATTCTCCCGCACGCTCAGGTCTTGCGAGAAGGTAAAGTGCTGCGCAACATAGCCACAGCGCCGGCGACCAGTGTGAATGCTCTCACCATATATGGTGACAGCGCCGGATGTCGGCTTGATCAGTCCAGAGAGCATTTGCAGGAGCGAAGTTTTGCCCGCACCATCCGGTCCGAAAAGCGCCAGTATCTCTCCTTGCTTGATCGATAGATCGACGTTGTCGACGGCTAATACTGAACCATACCGTTTACTGACTCCGCGGGCGTTCAGGGAAACGCCGCCGCCGGATGGTGGAGGAACATCAGCGCGTGGCGAGACTTGTTGTTGCATGCGCCGTCTCGCTGTGGTTAGTTAACTTCGAGATAGGCGTCGGCAGGCATGCCCGGTTTTGCATAATCACCGGCGTTGCTCTTCAGCAAAAGACGTACGCCAAATACCTGGCGCACGCGATCTTCCGGCAAAGAAACGTTTTCCGGCGTGAACTGCGCTTGCTGATCTATCGAAGTCACAGTCGCGTCGAATGTCGGGGCTTGTTTGTAATCTATTTTCACCCAGGCTTTCTGTCCGACTTTGACACCGCCTAACATGTTTTCCGGAACGTACGCCCGCAGATACACTTTATTGGGATTCAGGATCGTGATCAGCGTTTGCCCTGGAATCGGCATTTCGCCGACTTGAATACTTCTGGTGGCACAGATGCCTGAGATCGGACTGACGACTTTGAGACTCTTAGCCTTGGCTTGAATTTCCAGCTGTGCACCGCGCGCGGTAGCAATCGATGACTCCACCGCCAGCAAGCGAGTGCGCGCTGATTCCAATTGCAGTTCGAGCACGCCCGATTGCGAGGCAGCCAACGCCGAAGCAATGCCGCCGCCGGACTGCGCGGCGCCAGCCATACTGCTGGACATACCGGCCATGCTGGATTGAAACGACGATAGTTGCGCCTGAATCTGTTTCTGCTGATCGGATGCGGCCTGTTGCATGGCGTTCATAGATGCCGCCACTTGTTCGACCGCCGACTTGCGAGCTTTGTAAACCAGCTCAAGCGCCTGCCGCTTGGCGGCAAATGATTCCTGCATGGCTTGCTGCTGGCTGGCAAGCACCCGTTTCATGCCCTCTTGCTGCTGCGCGTAACCCTGGTCGAGCGCATCTTCTTTGGCTTTCACGACTTCTTTAATGGCTTGCGCTTTGGCATTCTTCAATTTAGCCGGCACCAGAAAACTGAACAGCCCGTGTTTGTTGGCGGCTTCCAGCTTTGCTTGTTCCACTTCTTGCAATGCCGTTTTCTGAGCTCCATACGCTTTTGCCGCCGCGTCACTGGTCGCTTTTGCCGACGCAGCCAGCATCTGCTGTTGTTCCGCTGCCGCTTTGTTGAGCTCGTTCGTTTGTTCTTGCAACTCCATATCGAGAGCCTGCGTTTGCGAACCGAATAAAGTGGCGCTCAGCAGAGACGAAGTTGTCGGTTTGCCGGCGGCGGCAGCGTTGCCGGCCTCGGGCACCACCTTTGGTGATCGCGTTTTGGCGGCACCTTTATGCAATTGACCGGACACCTGCAATTGATTGCTGTTCGCTCCCCCACCCGGAGACACCTTGCTTTGCAGCAGGGCGATTGACTTACGCAGACGGTCTCGCTCGGTAGTCAGCGCAGAGAGCGCCATTTGCGCCGCCTGGGATTTGGCTTTGAATTCGCTGTCATCCAGCGTCAGCAAAACTTGCCCCGCGCTGACATGGTCACCTTCGGCAACGTTGACGGACGTGACGCGCAACGGAAAAGGTACGCCGATACGCACTTGCTCGGCTTCGATTTGGCCGCTGATCGTAATCTTGCCTTCCGCCGAAATGGGCACGCCAATAGACAGCCAAACTGCCGCGAACGCGCACATCAAATCTCGGTGCCGGATTTTCGCCATAGAACAGTACAGTCTACACCGCTTGGCTTCCCCGATCGGCAGACGTCAATCAGGCGGGCTGCAACTGTTGCGTTATGGCGTCGAGAACTTCAGCCTCGTTCTGGATGTGAGGCGCGTGACCGCAGTGGGGGATGACGAGCAACCGGGCGTGCGGAATTTTCGCGGCCAGTAAACGCATGTCTTGAATCGCAATCAGCCGGTCTTCGTCACCGGCGATTACCGTCACCGGCATCGTGAGCGCTGACAATAAAGGCGCGCCGTCAAACTGGCGAAAAGCCACGTCGTGCCCAGACAACGTGGTGGCGCCGATCAAGAAGTTCTTCGACTGTTGATATATGCCGCGAATGGTTTCCATCACTGACGGCATCACATCCTCGGGAAACATCAATTGAAACGTCGACAGATACATCTCCCAGAGAGTTGCCCCCGGCGGATTCACCAGTGTCTCCCGCACCTCGGGAGCAGGGCGGGTCCGGTCCTTGCCACCAGCTGTGGTGGAAAGCAGCACCAGCGATTGTATCTGAGCAGCATGATCGTGGGCATATTGCATGGCGATGCACCCACCCATGCTGTACCCGAGCAGGTGGAAGTGCTGCCACTGCAGATGGTCGGTGATCTCGGCAATGCTCTGCGCCATCGCTGAAATGCTGTAGTCGTTAGGTGTCGCCAGAGCGGCGGTCAGTCCCGTGCCGACATTGTCGTAACTGAGAACCACAAACGATTGCGCCAGCTGCTCGATAAATATAATCGGCCAGGTGCGCAAGCTGCCGGCATATCCCATCACCATAAGCAGGCGCGGCGCGTCACCATCCGTCTGGCTGATGCGATAAAACACGCCGCCTGGAGTCGCGGCCTCAGTGTGAACTACAGGTTTGAGCAGGTTGCCGCCCATGTCGGTTTCTCTTAACTGCGCGGCTCAGTATAAACTGCACCACCCCGACAAATTAATCAGCACGACAGAGATAGTTGGACCTGGGCTTGTAAGTTGGCTACAATAGGCGAAGTTACTCCGATTGGCGGGAGTTAGCAACGATGTCCGAAAGCGACTTTGAGAGCCACTTCGACCGTGGCTGCAACGCATATATCACCTATAGATACGAACTGGCTGCCACCGAGTTCGGAAAGTGCGTCGAACTCAATCCGGATGACCCGCAAGCTCGGTTCAGACTGGCGCTGTCCCTGACCCGATTTAATCAATTGGGTCCGGCGTGGCAGCATTTTCAGGCTTCGCTGCCACGCATCGTCCTGGAAGCCCTTCCCGACAAAGCCAAGCAGCAACTATTCGGACTGAAAGTAATCAGCGAGCTTTGCAAATCAGCCGAACAGGCCGGTGTGCCGGCCGACGACATCACCTACTGCCGGGGACTGGTGCACCTTGCCAACCACATTGCCATTCCCTTTGACAAAGACGAGTCGGCGCGGGCAATGACCGAATTGCTCAAGTTGCAGAGCAGCCCTAAGGCGTTTTTATTTCGCGGTCTGGCGATGGCAGCCAACAACGACGTTATCAATGCTATCGATCAGTTCAGCAAGGCTATCGAATTAGATCCCAATTTCGGACTGGCTTATCAACATCGCGCCATTCATCAAGCTGCCGCCAAACATCACCGCGAAGCGATTGAAGATGCCACGAAAGCGATGCAACTGGGATTCGGCACCGAAGCCCTGACACTGCTGCGAGTCGAACAATACCTGACCATCGGCAAATTCGATGAGTGCGTCGCTGATGCCACCATGGCAATCCCCTCACTCAAAGACCGGCGGCGCGCTTACTTCATTCGCGGCGCAGCTCATTTCCATCTGGAGAAACTGGACGAAGCAGCCGCCGACTTCAATGAAGCGATCAAACTGACGACATCGGACCGTTCCGGCACCACCAGTGCCGACACCATCTGGGCACGCAGTGAAGCGGTCAGTACATTCGAAACGAGATTGGCAAACGAACCGAGCGATCATCAGGCGCTGTGCAATCGCGGCATGGCCTATTACTTCAAGGGCTGCCCCGGACGCGTGGAAGAAGATTGGAACAAGGCAGAGCGCGACCTTTCCGCAGCGATCAATCTGGACCCGACAAACCCTCGTTATTACTTGAGTCGCGCCATTTTGAAATCACTCTTCAAGCATGCGGAATCGCGTGAAGATTGCAACAAGGCGATCGGATTGCAGCCCGACCTGGTGGAAGCATATCTCGTTCGCGCCAATCTATCAGGCGATGCCGAACTAAAGAAAGAGGAATTCGCTGAGGCGCTGATGGTGGCACCGAACAACAGCGACCTCTTGCGCGCTCACAGCTTTTATCATTCGACAAGAGGCACCGCGCAATCCAAGCTGGAAGCCGTGGACATGCAAATCACTCGCTCCGAAGTCGCCGTACCGGTGCACCTCTGGAATGAGCGCGGTCAACTCAAGCTCAAAGCTAACGATGCCATCGGCGCCATGGAAGACTTCGTGCGCGCATTGAAGATCAATCCGGAACTCGCCGATGCTCTGCGCGGACGCAGACAAGCCTACTTGATGCAAGGCGATTGGGATACAGCCAAGCTGGACGAAGCAGAACTGGTCAGACTGGACGCACCGCTGGCGACATCGTCGCTTTAGATTTAGACATTGTCGTCCAACCAGGATAAAGGCTTGCGATCCAACGGCGGTGAGCCGCCCGTGGCCTTAGGCGGAGTCGGATTGCGAGAGCTCTCTCTTCTCACATCGAGGTGATTCAAGATCGCACCTTCAATATAGGAGTGCGCCTGGCAAATCTCTCGCATCTCAGCGCGATTGAGAATGTCCTTGACCCAAATCTCGTGCAACACCGGCACGGCAACCGGAAAGTAATTGGCTCCGAAGGAAACTTGCGGCTCGGGGAGTTGCCCCCGATAATATGCGAATTGCGCTTTCCATGAGTCATTGATGTGCTGGTTGATAATTCTAGGTTGCGTCGCCCACGAAAAAGTCACGCCATGACGGCGCCATCCCAGAAACACCCAGACTTTCGTCAAGCCGGTCCTGATGTCTCTGTAGACAGGCAGCATCATGATAGCGTTCTGCGACAGATCGGTATCAGTGGTCATGTTGCGAGCAAATTCGACGAACTGCTGCACGCACGTTTGCTCGTTCAAATTATGATCGTCGAAGCGAGGCAAGTCGAGATCCTCACATGCAACAAGATATGCCCCGAAGAAGATCTGTTCGATCTGCGAAAGCTCTGCCAGCAGCGGCATCTGCTTGGCACCGCCGGCGGTGAGTCGATAAGCGTCCTTAAGCCCGCCTTCGCCAAAAAGATCCAAGAGAACGGACCTGATGAAGAGATAAGACTCCGCGCGCCGCAAGTACATACTCGGGAGCGGCTCGACCCTCAGTTGCGGCTTGATGTAGATTGATATCGGGAAGGGAGCGCACCCATAGGCTCCGGGAGGAAACTGCTTCGCGTGCGTCTCACGGGTCAGAGCATTGAACGCCTTGAAAATCTCTACGGCGAATTTGCGATAGCCGTCGGAGGTCTTGACCATCTTCCACTCCGGACAACGCTCAGGCACCAGAAGCGGTTCCAGAGCGTACTGGCAATACTCGTACCAACCAGAATTGGCTTGCGGTCTCAGGTCGATCTTCCGCGCCTTGATAGCAGCGATGAAGTCATCCATAAGGCTGAAGCCCGGACGACCTAGATCGCTCTTGTCCAATAAGTCATCTTCTTTGCTCCCCGATGCCGGGAAAAAAGATTCCGGCATCGAGGGATCATAATGCTTCGAGTGCAGCAGTCGCTCGGCAAGACTTTGTCCGCTCAGACGATTCGTCATTTTGGACATCAGCTGCAGATACTGATAGTACGCGGACTGCAGTGCGCTGTGCGAACCAATCGCTGTCACCAGCGCATCGGCATCAGCTCTCTCCAACTGCCGCTGCAAGAAACGATCCTGCGTGAAAATCGCCTGCAAACTTTCCGACCATGTGTAGAACGAAATTGGCTTAGCCAGCGGAGACGACGCGAATTGCTCGGCCGCGTGTCTTGCATCTTCGCTGAGCGTGGCGGCATCCAGCCAACGCCCCAGCGCGCCCGCCGCTCCAATTACGTCACAAGCACCGGACGGACCACCGCGCAGCACTTGCAGCAATTGCCCGAGCAACTTCACCTTGCCAGTGAACTTGCCTGCACCATTCTGCGCCAGAAGCTCGACCGCGGCATACAATCCGTCATCGAACTGTTTTGCCTTCATGCCCAGCACGGACATCGGCACGACTGCGGCGCCGTGGAGTACGCTGCTCAAATTGTGCTGCAGCGGGCCGCCGACGATCTCCTCACTGCTACCGAGAGCAAAATTTTGGCCCGTCGTATCAATGACAAAGCGATGCCCGCCTTCCACTAGGACTTCTTTTTGCATAATCCCACCAACCTGGTTTGTGCCGAGCCTACTGCGGTGACTTCTAGACAAGTCATTCCCGCGGGCCCGTGAAACTATATATAAGTAGATGGGAACGAAGAGACGTGAGCCGAGCTTTTGCCGAGATACCAATGCGGTGCTGGGGTCGCAGCACCTAACGCCATTAACCAGGTTAATACGCCGGACTTTTAGTTGTCAACGGGCGGCGTTACAATGAACTCGATGTCGGTGTATGTACCGGGTTGTTGAGGTTCAGGCTCGTAATGTGCTCGATCGTCATCCTGGCTTTCCCTGAACTTCTCGCTGTCGAACGGTTTGTATTTGACTTCGATAGCCACGACGCGATCTGTGTTTGAGGCAAAAACATAACTCACTTCCAGAGGATCGAAGTTGTATCGATCCTCCCACGTTTCGTTGTGATAGCACTGAGGACAGTGCATTCTCGGGCTGTCGGACGAGTGCTCCGGCGACAATCCCAACTTAGAAGCAACATTGCTTCGACTGTCGGAAGGCAGAATTCCGTTGGGCAGCGGATGCGCAAACGGAGAGAGTCCCTGCTCGTCTTCCTCCGTCCATTTCGGGTCAACATGAATCTCAAGACCAGTCAGCCAATCATGAAGCTTGTCATAGCGAAACCTCACACCAAGCCGCCTGAAAAGAAGAACATGACTGTTCCGCGACGATTCTCGATATTCGATGTCGTTGAACATTTGCTGAGTCAGCAATTCCTGAAAGGATGGGTCTGATTGCGACCGACCGACCATCGCGATCAGTTGCTCGGCTAGATTGTTTTCTGCATTCATAATTCGCGAAGCGCTGAGCGCCTTTGCCACTCTCTCAGTATATTATCTTAGGCATGAAGAGCGGCGCCACATTCGATAGAAGTCAGAAGTATCGCTACCTCCTTTGGAGGGAGTGGGACCGCGCTAAGCCGTCGTGCGTTTTCATCATGCTCAATCCCAGCACCGCCGATGCCACCAAAAACGATCCGACAATTCGGCGCGCAATGTCGTTCGCGGAGCAGTTCGGATTCGGGCGCTTCGAAGCAGTCAATCTCTTCGCGTATCGAGCAACGGACAGCAGTACTCTGGCGCGTGTGCGCAACCCGGTCGGGCGGGACAACGACAGTTTCATTCTTGAAAGCATCGATCGGTGCGACGAGTGTTTTGTCGCATGGGGAAATCATGGAGCACTGCGCGAACGCAGCCGGATGGTGTTGAATCTGATTCCGGCGACCACGACTTTGAAGTGCCTGGGCGTCAACAAGTCGGGCGAACCGAAGCACCCGCTCTACTTGCCAACTGAAACTCAGATTCTCAAATTCACCCGCATCTCCTGAAAACCGAAGCGATATCGTTTGAGGTTGCCGCTCCGAGCTGAAGTGATATCACTTCAGTTTCGGCAAACTGCGGCCCATGGATTGGGCGTTTCGGGGAAATGCTCAAGCGATATCGCTTGAGGTTTGAGGCAAACACAGTAGACAAGGTTCCTTTTACCCGGATAAAAAGATAGCCGCCGAGCAATTGCTCCGATCATCTTTGCAAGCTTCACGAATCAAGGAATAGACACCCTATATACTGTCGGGGTTTTCGAAAACTCTGCCTCCGAGGTATAGGTCATGCCAGTCAGTTCTCCGGTGACGCTGCGGGACATCGATCGGGATCATCATCTGCACCCCTTCACGAATCATGCCGAGATGCATGAAAAGGGAACCCACATCATCGAGTCAGCCGATGGTGTGTGGGTGACGAACGTCGAAGGACGCAAACTGCTGGACGGCATGGCGGGCTTGTGGTGCGTCAACGTCGGATACGGCTGCAAACCGATCATCGACGCCGTGCACGCGCAAATGCAGAAGATGGCGTACTACACCAGTTTCTTCAACAGCACCACTCCGCCGACAATTGAATTGACCGGACGACTGGCGGCGCTGGCACCAGCAAATTTAAAGTACACATTTTTCAGTAACTCCGGTTCGGAGGCCAATGAGACGGCCCTGAAGTTCATTCGTGCGTACTATCACATCAAAGGGCAACCGAAAAAACAAAAAATCGTCAGCCGCAAATATGCGTACCATGGCGTCACGCTGGCAACAGCAAGCGTAACCGGCTTGGCACCGCTGCATGGCCTATTCGATTTGCCTCTGCCGCAGTTCATCCACGCTCCCGCGCCGTACCCGTGGGGCGAGAACAGCGACATGAGCCAGGAAGAATACGGCAAGTGGTGCTTGCAAGAAACCGCCAAGCTGATCGAACGCGAGGACCCGGAAACCATCGCCGCAATCTTTGCGGAACCGGTGCAGGGCGCAGGTGGTGTCATTCCTCCGCCGCCCGGTTACCTCGCCGGTCTACGCAGTTTGGCCAGCGAGTACAACTTGTTGTTCGTCGCCGATGAAGTAATCACAGGCTTCGGTCGTCTGGGCGATTGGTTCGCCAGCAAATTGTGGGACCTGAAGCCCGACATCATGACCCTCGCGAAAGGCTTGACCAGCGGATACATCCCCATGGGTGCCACCATGGTCAGTGCCGAGATCGGCGACACAATTATCAATGGCGGCAGCTTCACGCATGGCTTCACGTACAGCGGACATCCGGTAGCCGCTGCCGCCGCGCTGGCGGCGATAGATTACACGGAGAAGGAAAACCTGATCGGTCGCGTACGAGATGATGTCGGTCCCTATATGCAGGATAAGTTGAAGAAACTAGCTGCGCACAAGGTGGTCGGCGAAGTGCGCGGGCACGGATTGATCGGCGCAATCGAAGTGGTGCCGCGCGGCGGCAAGGCGGAACTGAAACCCGATGCTTACCTGGGTTTCAAGCTGCAAGCATTGTGCCGCGAAGAAGGCGTGATTGTGCGCGGCATTCGCAATATGGTGGCAGTATCGCCGCCGCTGGTGATCACGCGCGATGAGATCGACAAGTTGTTCGAGGGCATCGAACGCGGACTCGACCGCTTCTGGGATTAGCCGGATAACAGGCTGGTTTCGGCTCATTATTAGTGATTCATAGGACACGGCGGCGCGATCAGCGGATGGGCGTCCCGGCGTATCATTGCGGCATGATGAATGAATTCGATACCATCATTGTCGGCGGCGGGTCGGCAGGGTGCGTCCTCGCCAATAGATTGAGCGCGGAGCCGTCACACAAAGTGCTCGTTTTGGAGGCGGGGCGCCCGGACTCGTTCTGGGACATCTTCATCCACATGCCGGCAGGGCTCATGCACCCGCTTGGTAATCGCCATTATGACTGGTGCTACAAGTCTGAGCCGGAGCCCTTCATGAACGGGCGCCAGATTGCGCACGCTCGCGGCAAGTTGTTAGGTGGGTCCAGCTCCATCAACGGCATGATATTCATCCGCGGCAACCCGATGGACTACCAGAAGTGGGCGCGCGATCCGGGCATGCAAGCCTGGGATTACCAGCACTGCCTGCCGTATTTCATGCGTTCTGAAACCCGCATGGCAGGCGCCGATCAGTTTCACGGCGGGCAAGGTCCCCTGGTTCTCGAACCGGGGCCGTGCACCAATCCGCTGTTCAAAGCGTTCTTCGAAGCAACACAACAAGCGGGCCATCCGTTGACAAGCGACGTTAATGGCGCGCAGCAAGAGGGCTTCGGTGTCTTCGATCGCAACATCAAAAAAGGGCACCGCTTCTCCGCTCCTAAAGCGTACCTGCCTCGCGAAGTCAAAGAGCGCGCTAATCTAACCATCCACTGCCGCGCTTTCACCCGCCGCATTCTTTTCGAAGGAAATCGAGCCGTCGGTGTCGAATACGAGAAGGACGGCAGGATTGCAGTCGCGCGCGCCCGCGAAATCGTGTGTTGCGGCGGCGCCATCAACTCGCCGCAGTTGTTGCAACTCTCCGGAGTCGGCAATGCGCGCGACCTGATCAATCTGGAGATTCCAGTCGTCGAACACTTGCCCGGCGTCGGTGAAAACCTGCAGGACCACCTGGAGGTCTACATCCAGTACGCATGCAAACAACCGGTCAGCATGATTCCTGCCACCAAGTGGTGGAACGCACCATGGATCGGATTCCAATGGCTCTTCTTCCGTTCGGGACCGGCTGCCACCAATCATTTTGAAGCCGGCGGTTTCATTCGCAGCAACGATGAAGTCGAATACCCGAATCTGCAGTTTCACTTCTTGCCCCTCTCGGTCAGGTACGACGGCACTTCGCCTTCGACCGGGCACGGATACCAGGTGCACGTCGGACCGATGAATTCCGATGCGCGCGGCTCGATCAAAATCAAGTCGACCGATCCGCACCAACATCCGGCGCTGCGCTTCAACTATCTGTCGACGGCGCAGGATCGTCGCGAGTGGGTGGAAGCGGTGCGTTGCGCGCGGCACATTCTCAATCAACCGGCAATGGATGATTTCAACGCCGGCGAAACCTCTCCCGGACCCGACATTCAATCTGATCAAGACATCCTCGATTGGGTGGCGCGCGACGGCGAGACGGCGCTGCATCCCAGCGGCACATGCAAAATGGGTGTGGACGAGATGGCGGTTATCGACCCGAAGACGATGCGGGTGCACGGCGTCGAAGGACTGCGTGTCGTCGATGCATCGCTGATTCCCCACATCACCAACGGCAATCTCTACGCGCCGGTAATGATGATCGCCGAGAAAGCCGCCGACATTATTTTAGGCAACACGCCGCTCGCACCGATGGCGGTGCCCTACTACCGACACGTGAGTGAGCGTGATCTAGCACTGACACTCTCGGGGCGAAGATAGCAACCCATGTCTGCCGATCTGATGGTCAACAGCCTGGTGTTGGTCTCCCTGCTTTTGTGGGGAGCGTGGGGCATCTTTGATAAGAAAGCGCTGGGTTACACGCAACCGGTCGGACAACTGGCGGCAGTCTATTCCTTCTCACCGTTGATGGCTGTGTTCATGGTGGCGGTGCTGTCCATGTTTCTTCCCGGCTGGAAGTTGAGCGGACACACGCTCGGGTATGAGTTTCTCGCTCAGCTTTGCTATTTCGTGGCGGTCGCCGCCTATCTGATCGCTATGTCGCGAGGCGAAGCCAGCTTGATACTGGGCGCCACAGCCAGCTATCCGGTGGTGGCACAGGTGCTGGCCAAATTTATGCTGGGGGAACCGCTCGTGCCCGCCCGCATCATCGGATGCCTGGTGGTCGTTGCGGGTATCGTTGCCATCAGTGGCTCCAGCTTGCCCTTGGGCAAAATCTGGAAGAAACGCTTGCCGGCGCCGGCAAGCGCATCAGATGCCTGGGGCGACGCCGTCACTGCAACAGCGCCCGCCACTGCAACTGCCCCCGTCACTGCGACTACACCCGCCACCGCGACAGCCACGCTGGTCAGACCGACCGCAACCGCAACCGCTTTCGCTGCGTCCACCACCACCATCGACCAGCGTGGCACCGCAGTCAATGTTTTGATCACCGTGGTCTGCATCGGGCTTGCCGTGTTGGGCTGGGCGCTGCGTGGCATATTCGACAAAACCGCAGTAACTCACGCGCATCCGTTCGAGGTTTATCTAGGCAAGTATGTTGCCGATTCCGTTTTCGGTGCTCTAGCCATCGGCTGGGTTCTGCACAAGCGACGCGGCGACAAGCTGTTTCGTCGCGAGATGTGGCCGTACGCTGGCGGATCCGCCTTGTGCCTCGCCGGCGGCAGCGCGGCATACTACGTGGTGCTGTCGATGACTTCCGCCTCCTACGTGATTGCTATCACGGGCTGCTATCCACTAATAATGTATGTCCTCGCATTATGCATTCTCAAAGAGAAATTCAACATAACGCGAGCTTTCGGAATTGCGCTTATTACCCTTGGTGGCATCCTCACTCAAACCACTCAGGGTTCATGATCGAGTGTCCGCCGTGGCGGACGCCCGCCGCAACGATGCAACACCGCATCGTAAAGAAGATACAGCCTAGGTAACGTAAGGTGTCGAGCAAGGCTGCCTAGCTCTTCCGTGAAATCGTGACTTGAGATAGAAGTAGATTTGGAGGGGTTCGTTGGGTGAATCCAGTCTCTCAAGAAGTCCTGGCAAATGCAGCGGCAGCGATCAAGCATGCTAAAAGCTTGATTGTCACCGCAGGCGCTGGAATGGGGGTTGACTCCGGTCTCCCCAGTTTTCGCGACGATCAAGGATTCTGGAATGCGTATCCGGAATACCAGAAGCTGGGGATGAATTTCATGAACATCGCGAATCCGCGGCACTTCTCCGAGGATCCGCAACTGGGCTGGGGTTTTTATGGGCACCGCGCCAATCTCTATCGTGGTGCTCAACCTCACGAAGGCTTTGCCATCATTCTCGATTGGATAAAGCGCTTCGATTTGCCGTGGTTCGTTGTCACATCGAATGTCGATGGGCAATTTCAGAAAGCAGGTTTTGACGAGGAGCGTGTTGTGGAGGTTCACGGTTCCATTCACCATATGCAGTGCATGGGACCGTGCCTACCACACATCTGGCCGCACGACGAAGTGTTCGATATAAACATGTCGAACATGCGCTCGCAGACCATTCCCAAGTGTCCGCATTGCGGTCACACCGCTCGTCCAAACATACTGATGTTCGGTGACTTCCAGTGGATACCAACACGCAGCAATGCTCAACAAAGACGCTTTGAAAGGTTTCTTGACGGCTGTCCAAAACCGATCACTGTAGTCGAGATTGGAGCGGGACGTGCAATTCCCACGATACGACGCGAAGGCGAGAAATTGGCGCGCGTGCATGGCGGCATAGTTGTGCGCATCAATCCGCGCGAACCGGAGATTGATGCACCGCATATCTCAATGCCGGCCGCCGGCGCATTTACACTCGCCGAAGTGAACAAGCTGCTGAAGTAACCACGCCAGCGGAGGAGTGCGCGGGTAGTTGCTTGCCGCCCGGGTCCCGCAATCAATTCCCGGTGGCCGCCATGGCGGCCAGGAGCTCGGCTGTTTTGACCGCCGGGGCGGCCAAGACTGGTGCCCGTGACCGGCGGGGCGGCCAAAACTGACTGCCGCCGGCCGCCACGGCGGTCACACAACAGGCGATGGTCCAATTGGAGCGATGGCTGGACCACATTACTAGACGATAAAACGACGGAGGTGGAGCAATGCTCTTCCGATTCATTCTGTGTCCGCAGTGTCACGAACGTTATGCAGGACTGCGATTCAACACCGAGGCAAAATGCGCCATGTGCATCATGCCACTGTGCTCACTTGTGTGGGACGACGAGCATCCGGAAGCCAACTTTGTCTCCGACCGTGAGGGAATACACGGCGCCTGCCGAGCCTCGATCATTCGGTTGGCAAACGCGCGCACTCAGCTCTGGAAGACCGGTGCGATTCCGCCCGATTGCCGCGAATTGTGGAACGAAGCACGTCAGACATTGCCGGATTGGCCAGGCTTTCACAGATTGAATTTAAACGCTGACGAGCAACAGTCTCTGCGTATGTGTGCCGAAGAACTTGATGACATGATGGGCGCGATCAGGGAAGACTTTCCGAATGTCACCAAAACCGATTATGGTGGCGGCTACACATCGTTCGTCGCAACGCGTGGTGGCGGTGCAGAATCTGCCACCACCGAAAAACGATGGTGGCAATTCTGGAAATAGACGCGGAGGCAACCATGGCGGCGCCAGCGGGATTCGAACCCGCGATCTTCGCGCTGACAACGCGACATCCTAGGCCACTGAACGATGGCGCCCAGATGGTTACCTCCGCGAGATAAATCAGGGCAGACGGGAATTGAACCCGTGTTTCCAGGTTGAAAATCTGGCGTCCTAACCGTTAGACGACAGCCCCTGAAGAGCCAGGTCGCACACGAATCTAGGACTAGCGCTCGATATAGTCATGATCCAGCAGCTGCACTGCGGCGCGCGCATCCGACCAGCAGGGCAGCTGGCTATCGATGCATGGCAGGTGTAGGTGGCGGAACATGAGATTGACCTCTGAATAAAAACGCGCGGTGTTGCCGCGCTTGTATTGATACTAACTGCGGCACGACAGTTCTGTCAAGCGAGTCCTGCCTGTCGTACAATAGGTGTTCAGGAGCGAACAGGATCTGCACATTGTGAACACGAGACGCTTATTTGAATGGGCGATATCAGCTCTGGTAGCGGTTTCGGTCGGCAGTGCGTGCGGTCCGGAATTGGCGGGCGCAGCCGATTCAAATGCCGACTTCAAGAATAAAATACTTAACGGCACGTGCTGCGTCCCGAATTTGAGCAGCGGATATCGGCCGGTGACATTGGTGAACGGAAAGTACAAGAAGACCGACGAAAACGGAAACACGATCACAATTCAACTCGGCGACAAGTTTTTATTCGGCACCATGGATAAAACACCGGTCGCGATCGCGGTGCTATATGACTGCGAAGGCGGCAGCGGCAACTTTGGTAGCCTGATGCTTTTCGAATTGACGGATGGACGCGCCGTCACAATCGGTTCACGAGCCATCGGTGATCGTGCCATCGTCCGATCGCTAACTATGGTCGGCGACAAAATCAAAATCGTGAGCGAGGAATCAATTGGATTGCAGGCAGGCAAGCAACGCACCGAGGTCATCAAACGCACTGATTTCGATCCCGCTGAGTGCCTCGAGCAACCCTTGACTCCATCCATGCTTGAAGACGTAAAAGCACTGATGAACATCTATAACGTCATCACAGATAAGCAACCGGATCTGAGCACCGAGAAAAAACAGAAAGCGCTGGAAATTTGCAAGAAGCACGAGAACGATCAAAGTTACTTCGCTAGAGCATTTCGCTTGACCTTATCCGCGGAAGGTTGGGCACCCGGTCCAACTCCACTTATATATGATGCGGCTGGTAATCCGAGCTTCAAGATCGACGACAACGTCAGCAAGTTTCACCGGACAATAAACCTCGCCGAAGAGAAATAACTTGTCAGATCCCGCCACCTGACATCACGAGCGGTGCGATCTTCATATGCTCATCGATATACAATTTGGCAGTTCAGTCGGAGGAGCGCCCCATGCGCAGGTTTCTCACAGGAGCCATAGTTCTCTCCCTCTTCGCAAACGGCAGTGCAGCCAATGCGCAGAACTTCAAAAAGGATGAGACCGTCTACTTCAAATACTTCGATCAATGGCGCGAAGCTCGAGTTGCGCGCGATGAGAAGCCGGGAGAAGGTGGAGTTACAGTACTCATAAAGAATGCTCTCACCGGGCAATGGGACGGCGACAGCAGATGGGAAGCCGATGCCGAACTTCATCGTGAACGTCCGGCCGACTTCGACCCAGAAGGGTATGGCAACAGCGACAAGGGAATGCAGGGGCAAATCAAAGACGCGCAATTCCAGCCCGGTCAACTGGTGAACTTCCAGCACGGCGGCGCTCCCCAGGATGGAGTTGTCGTCCGGCAGGACAAAGATGGAGTCCTCGTCAAATTCCGCAATTGGGCAACCGGAAAATTCGATGGTGACTTCCAGGCGTACTATCCTGCTAATGCGCTCAAACTGGGAGCGATTCAGCAGGGCGCGCCGAACGTCGCGGTGAACCCGCAACCGCAGCCCAATCCCGCCGCAAATCCACAGCCCAATCCCGCCGCAAATCCGCAGCCCAATCCCGCTGCAAATCCACAGCCGGCTCAGTGGCAACCGGGACAAGGGTTCGAGCCGCCGCTCAATTTATTGCCGCAAGTCAATCCCGGTGCGGCACTCACCGCCAACGAAGTGCTCAAATTCCTGGATGAGAAACTCGGACCCGATCCGTTCGCACCTGGCGATGCAGTGCGCCAGACAGTCTTCAAAGAACTGGAAGCCATGGCGATGAAGCGCGGTGTGAATTTTACCTACGACGTCAACAAAGGCATGCAAGATCCCTTCTATGGACCATTCATGAAATATGGTGCGCCCAACAGCGTGAAGGATGCACTGAAAGAAAATCTCGGAGTTCCGGTTCAGAACCTCGATTTCTTCCACGGCAATTTCGTGACGTCGGTCACGCCCACCGGCAACCCGCAGGACACAACAATTGACGGGCAATTGAGAATTGGTCCTAACAACACCTACACCTGGCAGTATGGCGAGCAGACACTGGAAGGAAGATGGCGCGAAGCCACCGAACTAGAAATGAATCAATCCCACAAAGGTGGCAAAGGCGTAGTGCTTCTCGATGCGAAGAGTGGACGAGACTGGATCGTCTACGAAGACGACGGCGACGGAGACGGCGCAGGCAAGAACAATATCTATGTCGCCGACTTGAAAGAACGCAAGAGTCCCGAGCGTGCCACCAAACTGCCTTGATCAAGGCCCTACTTCGAGTGACGTGCTCCGATTAAAACTTCGGCTGCGACCCGGCTATCCGGATCTATTGAGCATAGGATTAGCTACAATTGGAACTTCGCGCCGACACAGTGACAAGAGAAGAACAAGAGCCAACAGGAGGGAGGACGCTAACATGTTTCGCAGTTTTCTAGTGGCAGGCATTTTGACTACTTCGTTGCTGATGGCTCCAACCGCATTGGCACAAGTTTCGGCAGACCAGCTGAAGCCAGGTCAGGTGATTTTCTTCAGATATTGCGGTGAGGTCACTGAAGGAAAAATACTGAGCGTCGAATCGAGCCAGGTCAGAATCGAAGCACCGAATCCACTCACGAAACAGTACGATGGCAGCAATACCAGATATGTGGAACTCTCTGGCGTAATGCTCTCCAAACCCGGCGCCGGCGGTGGTGCCACGGCAGGTGGTGGCACTAGCGCATCATCCGGGAGACCAGGCGCCACCGCTGGTAATACTCAGTCAGGCGGTGTTGGACAGCACACCGTGCATACCGCGCAGCAGCAGCAATCTAAACCAGACGGGGGCACACCGCGCACAGGTCGGTATCACATGTACGGCTTTCCCTCGATGTCCAGTCCCATGCAGCTGGTCGGATGGTTCGATCTGATGCCGGGGGGAACCTACAAAACCCAAGCAGGCGGCACTGGCACTTACAGATTTGGTGGCGACGGCATCCAATGGTTGAGCGGCCCGTACAAGGAGCAAGGTTTCCTCGGAATTGTGCGCATCGATCGAGGTGGACTGACCTCGCGCATCACGCTCACGAAGACCGCCGGAGGCAACGATAGAATGGTGGCTTTCTGTTCCGCGGATAAATAGCCACCAATCCAGCGCTACTTCCGGGAGCCGAAGTCTTTTTGGCGCACGACCTGATCATTAAAGTGAGTTGTGATGTAGACCACGGTTCCGGGACGCACCATGCCGTAGAGTTTGGAGATGTCCGAATTGGAGTGACGGACACATCCATGGCTCACATCCTTGCGGATTGATTTGGGATCGTTCGTCCCATGCAGCATCAACTCTTCGCGGTCGAGGTAAAGCGCCGCCACGCCGAGTGGGTTTTTGCGATCCTTATTATATGGATGAATTGCCTTCTGCTTGGGGTCGATAGTTTTGGGTGGAATCCAGGAAGGCCACTTGAGTTTGCGCACTATCGTGTATCGCCCGGGCGGCGTCGGAGTGTCGTCGCTGCCGATCGAATTGGAAAAACTGTAGGCGCGAACCACCTTGGTCCCCTGCAATTGCAACACGTGAGTGAAGTGCGTGCTCGTATCCACTACCAGCAAAGTCGGCGAAGTCGAGCGATAGGGCGCAGTCGGCACCGGAGTTTTGATCACGTAATTTCCGTGAATGAAGGGAGCCTTACTAGCGGCTGACGATGCCGCACTGACGGGAACGATCACCAGCATCAAAAGTGAGAGCGCCAGGCTGAAGATTTGCACGATTTGCAGCGGCAGTTGACGGTAGTTTTGGAGAAACACGATGTTCGATGCTCCGTAAGTAGATGTGATGTGATCTCAATGCGACGCGGCGCCGGCGGCATAGACCTCATATGGATCTATGTCGAAGGTCTTCCAGCTCTGTTTCTTGGGTCCCATGACGCCAATTGAAAAATGCAAGTGAGGAGTGTTGGGCGGCGCGTTGCCGGAGGTTCCGACATAGCCGATCACCTGTCCCTTTTTAACGGCATCGCCGTCCTTCAGTCCGTTCGCATAACTTTCCAGATGGGCGTAGTAATAAACAAACCTGGTGCTCGGATCGATCTCGTAAATCGTGTGCCCACCCAACCGGCTTTCGAAAAGGCGAGCGATGGTGCCGTCTTCCACAGCATGGATCGGTGTATTTCGTGGTGACAAGATGTCGACCGCCTTGTGCTGCGACCCGCCATGTGTTTCGTAAAAGCTGCCCTTCAATCGCTCGACGTCGATTTTTTCGAGCGGCATCAACAGTTTCTTCGCTTTGAGCTCTGAGAGAGCCTGCTGTTTCCCCGCTTCACTCAGCACCACATCTGGTGCAGAGAATCCGGGCTTGGCAGTAGTCTCACCAAAAGATGACTGCGCAAAACCGACCGTCGCTACCAGTGCAATTGTCAGTGCTCCAGTTATGCCTGCAACGTGCGCCTTCATCAACCCTCCTGCCCCAGCAACGAAGCCGTCTATCCCTACTTGGAGAACAGACGAGGTTGGTGCGAAATCGGTTCCGCGGCGGCGGCGGCAACCGCGTTTACCGTGACACTCAGCCGTTCCTGAGGTAATATGGGCTTGATCCAGCTTCAGGTGAGTTCATGAAGCCGTTGCTAGTGTGGTGCCTGCTCATCTCCCTCGTTTCATTAACTAACGGCGCGCCGGCTGAAGCGAAGCAGCCGACATATCGGGGCGCCCGTTCGACGGTGAAACGCAGAGCGCCACTGCCTGTGAGTGCGCCAGCACGGTGGACGGGCTGGCAGCGCACCATCAACCCACAGATATACATCCGCTTCGGCAAGTCGGCCGGCGTTAATCCGCAGTGGCACTGGCAGTTCGCCAACAAAAGCATGAGCGACGTAAAAATCAGCTTCACCCATAACACCGCGCGCCAGATGCTGCCGAAAGCCACGGTGCTGGTGGCGGGGAACAGCCTCAGCAGTGACCTATGCGACACAAACTTGGATGGCAAGCTGAAGCCGGAAATTAAAATCGAAAGTGTCGAATAAACGCCCCAAACAGCGCATCAGTACGCTCTGCGGCTGAGCCAGGCACGTAAAGTTCCGCGTTTAATTCGTTGTTGCCAAGCGCCATTTCCACGCAACCGGCTCGCAACCGGCTAGAATTGCAAGATGTCACCTTCCGAGGCAGGTAAAATCCCATGCAATTCCCGAAACGCTCACTGGCGCTTACTATCGGCTTACAGTTCGCCCTGATGGCGCCTGTCTGCTTTTCGGTCACCGGCGCCGGCGCAGTTGCCGAGGCAGCGCCCCAGCTAATTGCCGACAGCGCCAACGACGATGGTACCAGCCTCACTAACGACTACGGAATCAAAAACGTCGGCACCAACGACAAGTCCAACCTGAAGGACGGCGGCAACGTGGCGAAAAACTCCGGTACCGCAGCCGCCACGAATGACAAGGCGAACCTCAAAGACGATCAGGGCGTGACCAAAGATGCCGGTTACGCTGCCACCAACGAAAAGTCCAATCTCAAAGACGGTGCGGCACTCACTAAAGATGCCGGCTACGCTGCCACCAACGAAAAGTCCAATCTCAAAGACGGCGCGGCACTCACTAAAGATGCCGGCTACGCCGCCACCAACGAAAAGTCCAATCTCAAAGACGGCGCGGCACTCACTAAAGATGCCGGGTATGCTGCCACCAACGAAAAGTCCAATCTCAAAGACGGCGCCGATGTCACCAAAGGCTGGGGGCGCGTTAAGACCAACAAAGCTTCCAACCTGAAGGACGATGCCGGTCTCACTAAAGATGCCGGTTACGCCGCCACCAACAACAAGTCCAACTTGAAGGATGGTGCTGCTATCATCAAAGATTCGAACGTGGCAGATATCGCCCTCAACAAGAAGTCGAACCTCAAGGATGCCGACAAACTGAGCAAAGAAGCCGGTTATGCTGCCACCAACAAGAAGTCCAACCTCAAGGAAGGACAGGGCACGCTCAAGACTCCGGAATACGGACCTGACAGCGAAAGCGGCAGCCTGCAGACCAAAGACTTTGGCGGACCGGTCACCAACGATCAATCCAACTTGAAGGACGGTGCCAACGTTGCACAAGACGCCGCCAACAAGGGCACGCTCAAAACCACTGCGGCGGAAAAGAAAAACATCTCGCGTCCGAATGCCGAAAACAAAGACATCAAACGTCCGGCAGCGGAAACCAAAGACCTGAACACACCGCAAGACTAGGAACAGCGAGTGGGTATGAACTGGCAATCGATATCGCGCTGGGCGGCGACCGTGGCGACAGCAATGACGCTCGCATTCTCTTCGGGCGTTTCGCTGGCGGCTCCGGCGCCGATGTCGACCGACGTTTCTTTTCAAACAGCCTTCGACCCGCCCGGTTTTGCTTCACAGCAGTTCGTCAAAGTTCTGGAAGAAGCATTTAGAGTGCGCCTGTCCCAGACAGGCATCTTCGAGCCGCGCAATCAGCATGCCGGGGGCGAGCAGAAGAAGAAAAATAGCGATGCGAAATTGAAAAGCCTCAAGTGCCTGATCTCAGGCACGGTCACTGTCGGCACCGACTACTACAAGACTCACGAAGCTGAAAGTCAGGAAGCAGAGCGCAATCCTAAGGTCAAGAAAAAGTCCAGCAGCAAGAGCCACAGCAGTAAATCGAAGAAAAGTAAGGCGACGGTCAACGAGCCACCGCCCACGGTGCTGGCTATTACGATCGATGCGCGGGTGATCGATCCGACTACCGGCGAGATACTGTCTGTGGCGAATACGGCGGCGAAGGCTTCGCAGCCGATCAAATTGCCGAGCGAGGACGAAATGAAATCCGAGAATTTCGGAGACTCACCATTCGGCGAATTGACGATCGATGCCGCGGCGCAGATCGTCACGCAATTCAATGCACAAGCAGAAAAGATCCAGAAGAAACTGACTCACGAGCCGACCAACTCATCGCCATCCGCGACAGGCGAACAGCCGGTGATTCAGGAACAGTAACCGCTAACCGTTACTGGTTATTCGTCTTTGAGCAGCTCGAACTGATTGTTCGGATCGACTTCCGGCATTGGTTTGCGGATGTCGATCAGGTGCATCAGATAGCTGGCCACTCCCAGAATCCGCGACGTGTCGGTGAGCGTGAAATCCATAGCCGCCGGAATAGAGCGGTAGCGCAGCATGAATCCGACAAACAGGTCACGAACACCGATGCGATCGTATTCGGTGGCACTCTTATCCGTGAGCGGACCGGCTTCGGCATCGAAAGCCAGGTGCACCAGTTCGGGTCCTGTGGACATGATGCTGCCCTGCGTCGCATCGCGAACACCCGCCTCCAGCTCTTGCACGGCAGCCTGAACAGCAGCGCGATACTGAGCCAGTTCGACGGGCCGCCAAGTGACATGAAAAATGCGGGGATGAAACTGCGCGGCTACAAACTCTCCGCAAGGAGGTTCCGGTATGACCGGCAGCGTTGATAGGAAGCCTTTTAGACGATCGATGCGCGCCCGCACCAGCACCGGAAATTCTTCCAGTTCGCGCTCCAGATCATCCAGCTTGATGCTGGGGCGCATATAGACCTGCGATGAGAAGAACAGTGCCACCGACTCGGTCGTAAAGCACTCCTTCAGCGTATTGGATACGTTGTAGACCCAGCTGAAGTTCCTCTTCTTTAGATCTTCGATTTCTTCCAGCGTGGTGACGCGATTGCGGATCAAATCCAGCCCGTTGTTTATCTCGTTTTCGAGAACTCGTTGCACCTGATCTTTAGGCATCTTCAGCGTCAGTCCGAGCGCTGGAACCGGGGGCAGCTGATTCATTAGTAAGTCCCTTAAATCTCCGGGCGAAAAAACCGTTTCATCTTATCACCTAAGCCCAAGCGATATCGCTTGGGCGTTTTTCCGCCCAGCCCTTGACATATCTAAGCCCATGCGCCAAAATGAATATTAGAGAAATCGGTTCATTATTCATTCGGGTTTGTGGCTATCCCGCCACAAAAACAGTCCCTGAATTGGCGTCCAGGCAGACAAACCTCCGGAAGGGCGGGCAGCTTATATGATGACCACAACCACGCAAAACCAAATACCCAGTAAGCGCGAACTGATCGTGCGCGCCGCGCGGCACCGTTTCCGCAAATACGGCATTCGCAAAACGTCGATGCTGGAGATTGCCACCGATGCCGGCATGGCAGTCGGCACCATCTACTTATACTTCAAAGATAAAAACGACCTGGTGATTGGCTGTTCGGACTCGTTCGCCGAAAAGCACCAGAAGTTCGCCCGCAAGATTCTGCACGACCCGCGGCGCGCCGACGTCAAGTTGCTCGAGTACGTGACACATCGCTTCAAGGCCGTAGAAGAAACCCGCACCGGCTCCAACCACGCCGCCGACATCGCCCGCACTGTGATGACTCTGTTGCCGCAGCGCGCCGAAGAGGACAGACAGTGGCTGTATGACACCGTACTGGCTTTATTGAATGAAGGGGCGGAACAGGGCATTTTCCGGGTCGCGACGCCGCAGCTCGACGCGGAAGTGTTTGTTGAGTCGATCCAATACTTCTTGCCGTGGGCGCACAAGCAGCCTTACAAAGAACCGACTCTGGAAAAACTACTGTTGATCACTAACTGGTTTATAGAGAAGTGGCTACTGGTTTAGCAAACGCTGACGGCGAAACCCGTATCGCGCCTTATCGCGCGGACAGACCGATTAGCCGACTGGCCACGCAGCGCGTCATCAACGATGTGTATGCCGGGCTCGGCTTACCGGCTCCGCAGATTATCTGGTGCGCCAGTCCGCGCCAGGTTATGGTACTGCCGGCGATGCTGGATTTGTGGCAGCGGCTGGTCGCCCATAAATTGCGGCACAACCCTGCGGGTGCGGCGCGCGAGGAGATTGCCGCGCAGCTGACGTTGTCTTTCTCGCAAGAACCCTGGCGCTCGTGCTGGCTGCATCTGACCTCGCACTGCACCGACGAAGTGGTGCAAAAGCTCGATGAGATATTGTGTGATTTCGATGAACAGTACATTATGCAGATCGGCTTTCCGATCGACGTAGACGTATTAGGCAAGCTTCAGATCAATCGTTTTCGAGGCGTGCCTTTGATCAATGAGCAAGTTCGGATGGAGAGAAACATCGGACCGGGAGTGCGGCCGTTGGCGAAATCGTCGGCGGTGAGCCAGTGGCCGCTTAACCAGCGACTGATGCGCGACTCGATTTGTATGTCGGCACAACTGGTGGAACAACTCGACGCCTACATGGCATGCGCTCCACAGTTATTTGAAAGGCAGTCGGAACTGGAGTTGACTGCCGGCACAAATAATATCTTCCCGCCGATGCGCACCGCCGAACCTCGCATTTTGCATGGCCGGTTGCGCACGGCAGTTCTGCACTCGCTGCAGGCGGTGATGCGGCGAGTCAGTATGGACATTCGTTATGACACACAACTCGAAAACAACGTGCAATTGTTATCGAGGGCGCCCGATGCGCCCTGGTGCTATCTGTTTCTCGAACACTACTGCTTCATCAGCGAACGCCCGATGGCGATAGCCATGGATCAATTGTGGCGCCCACATAATCCGGATGGACCGGCGTTGAAATTTTTCGACGGCTATTCCGTTTATTCATTGCATGGGCGATTGAGCAACCCGCACCTGATCGAAAAATCGGCATGCCCAATGACCGAACCCAGCGAAGCGCGAAAAGTGCAAGCGGTGAATGATTTGTGCTTGCGCCAGTTCGAGTCGCAGGAACACTTTGATGAGACCTGCACCGTGAAGGTCTGCGAAGACGCTTCCGGTGTGCTCTACGAACGGTCCGACGTAGGAAACTTTGTCCGTGTCGAGGATGCCACCACGACCATCCATGGAGACCGCAAGGTTTATGTCCTCTGCGTGCCGTCGGAGATCTCCTCCGCGCACGAAGCCGTCGCCTGGACCTTCCAACTCTCCGTGGATGAATACGGACCGAAAGTGGAAACCTGAACTAACTCACTTCGCTGGTTGCTTCGCTGCTTGTTCCTTGCGGTATTCATCAAGCAGAAACTGCACTCTGGCTGCCGGAATCACATAAGACTTGTTGTCGAGGTTGCTGTAGACAGTGATTCCTCTGATGGCGGAAGTGCCGGCCCTGGTGATACCATCGCTGGTTTTCTCGGATCCCGGCACACTGAGAACGACTCCACCCGAATAGCCGTGCGGAACAGTAGCTTCCAGTTCGTATATGGTTCTGTCCGGGAGGACGTATGGCGGTTGTTGATCGAACGGAACGTCTTTCTGAGTCAGCATCCGCCCATATCGAGTCTTTGCCATGCTGATCTTGCCTTCGCCGTTGGCATTGCCCATCTCAACGAGAGGCTCGCGCTCTCGCCAGCTGGTTGACTTGCTGAGCGGCAGAGCCGCAAAAGTCTCGCCGCTGGTGTGGTCGAGCTGGAGAAGAGCCAGGTCTTGTTTCTCATTTACTTTCACGACTCGCGCGTGGCGTACTTCCTCGGTTCCATCCGGTCTCAGCAATCTCACATCGAGAACACCGTTAGAGCCCTCGACGACATGGTGATTTGTGACCATGATGCCATCTTGCGAAATCATCGCGGCAGTGCCAGCACTCTTAAGCGTTCCATTTGTAAAAGAAACCGGACGCACGGCAGGCAGTGCGTGCACAAAAACATCGAGTCGGCGGCTGTCCATCGTGACGCCTTCTGTAGTCAGCCTTTCCAGCTTGGGTCTGGGTTGAAGTGTGGAGTCCCCATCGGTATCTGCCCGCATGACGGGCGTTTTCAGCTCTCGGGAGCGACCGCTGCCATCGACCTGCCCGTAATAGCAAGAGTCGAATTCGACTGCGGAGAGCTGGGAGGCGTCTTTTCCGCTTCGGCGCACGGCATTGCAATCTGCGCCAGGAGTGCCGGGAGTATGCACCTGCTGAACGAAGGCATCGAGTGGTTTATGGACGTTTCCCTCATCGAAGGGTCCGCCCAGCTTCTTCTCCGGAGGCGCAGGCTCCGCCTTCTTCTCCTCCGGTTCGCTTTTCCAAAACCAGTTCCAGTTCATGCCAGCCTCCGGGACTCCAGGAATCCGGCTCCTTCGAGAGCAGGTTCCATTTAATTCCTTATACCCGCAAAAAGGCTGGATTAAATCGTGGGGGCGGTGATGCGGGGTTGATCGGCAACCCAGCGATCGTGGCGCATCAGGGTGACGATGGCGTGACCGGTAAAGTCTTCGAATTCTTCCTGAGCCATTTGGTACAAATTGCGGCTAGGGGAGGCACCAGATGTGGTGGTGATACCAGATGGATTGGGAGCGGAGTCGCGATATGCCACCATGACAGGATCACCGAGCCATTCCTGGAAGAAACCATCATGTCCCTTCTGCCGGCTGGCGGTGTCCGCAATCAGCAAGCCGACGGCGAACGCTGATGCACCTTGAAGCAACCGGGTAGCGCCTTCCAGAATGCGGAAATTGCGCGCACGCAACTTGATGGATGCAGGATCGATGTATTGACGGCGTTTCAAATTGACGACTACGAATTCCGGTTCAGCAATGGTTTCATCATTCCATTGCGCGCGCTGATCTTCGTATCCTTTCACGAGCGCACGCTGCAACGCCAGTCGTAAGTGCTCGCAGTCGGTGGTGACAGCCAACTCTGTGAGGACGCTTAATGTTTGCGCGTCAACTTCATGCTGGTGTCGGTTTACCAAAAGCGCCAGGCGATCTGCCATGACGGGATCAAATGCGCAGAGCATGCCGATTGCTTTGACCGGCGACATCAGGGCGACCGTGGTCATCACCAGTGACGATCACCGTGTCACCAGCCCAATAACCAATCAACTGATGCGCGCGGTGCTGCGGCGCGATATCGCTGACCAGAAGACCCAGCGTCAGCCCTTGCGTGGCGCTGAGCAAGCCGTTGAAGCGCGAATTGAATGGCAGGCGGTGATGCGACAGATATTGCCGCTTCGCTGGATTTACGGTGATGAAATATTCGCCCATCTGAACCATCAGGCCTCGTTGCGGGGCTTGCCCAAGCTGCCGCTTGGCATGAGATAATAGTCTATCTCGAAAAAGCTTCTCGCCAGGCTAAAGTTAAGATTGGACAGCGCTCATATTATAGAACGGACTTCACGCCCTGCTGCACTGCATCGACTGCTGACGGGACTGTTCGCGCTTTTCTGCATTTTACATCTGTCCTTCGCGGCGACGGCTAACGCCGCAGGACCCGCAGATGCCGCCGCTGACAGCACCCCGATTCGCGACAAGTGGGCATTGATTATTGGCATCAGCAAGTTCGCCATGCCGTCGCTCAACTTGAAATTCGCAGCCAAGGACGCGGCTGACTTCAAAGAATTTCTGATTACGAAGTGTCACTTCGCACCTGACCACATCAAGCTCATGACAAACGAGCAGTGCACCAAAGAGCGCATCATGGACGTGCTCGGCGACAGCTGGTTGCCGAGGGTTGCCCTGCCGGACGACCTGGTTGTGGTCTTCATCTCGAGTCATGGCAGTCCGGCAGACATGGATGTGCGCGGGTCGAACTTCATCGTCACCTACGACACCAATCCGGATCACTTGTATGCAACCGGATTGTCGTTGATGGAAATCGCAGTTTCTCTGAAAGATCGCGTGCACACTGGCCGTAGTATTTTGATTTTGGACGCGTGCCACTCCGCCGCCGACAACGACACCGGCAAAGGTCTCAATCGCGTGCTCAACTTCGACGTCAATCAAGTTGCCGCCGGCAGCGGCAGCATTGTGTTGAGCTCTAGTGAGAAATCGCAGCGCTCGTGGGAATCGAAGAACTACCAGAACGGCATCTTCACTCATACATTGATGGAAGCATTGCAAAGCAAGGGCGAAAGCACCAAATTGGGTGACGCATTTGCCTATTTGAAGGACAACGTGCAGGCGCAAACGGCGGCAGAGCGCGGCATGATTCAAACTCCGTGCATGGCGAAAGGTATGTGGAAAGGTCCCGACCTGGTGCTTGGTGCCAAGCCCGCGTCGCCGCGTAAGGCTTTGATAGATCCGAACACGGTCGGGCTCGGGCCGACTGCCATGCTTCCAAAAACGACGACGCCGACAGGTGAGCTGCCGGTGCCGGCTGCGGTTCAGCCAGCACCGCAAACGGGGCAGATACCGCCACCAAATCTCATGGGCAAGCAACCTCCGAAAATCGCGGCGAACATGACTTCGGGAACTACAGTCGCGCCTCGTCGGTTCGGCACCGCTCCCAGCATCGAGGGAGTTTGGATCGGCGGACCGCCACTTAACCTCCGATACATATTCCAGCAGAACGGACGCAAGTGTCCGTGGCAGGTGCCCGATTATGGCACCACCGGTAATTCAACAATCAGCGAAGATGGCACCACGATGGCATCTTCCTGGAGCGGTCCCCTATCGGTGGGCAGTAACAATGCGACGCTTACCGTCAATGAAAATAACGTCGTCACTCTGATCACTGCCGACGACGGACAAATGCTGCACCGTGAAGGTGGCGGCGGCATGACCTCGCCTAATTCGGTAAACATGCAGCAGATGCCCCAAACGACGACCACGCAAAATTACACCGGCGGCTTTCCGGATGTATCGGGTGTCTGGTTGAGCACGAGCGGATCGACTTATCAGGTGACGCAGTCAGGCAACAAGTTCGCCTGGACAAGCGCCACCGACGGCGAAGTCGGCATGGGCATGATCATGCCGGATCGCATGCATGCCACTTGCGCCTGGAAGGGGCGCACATCGGGAAGCTGCGATCTATATATTCAGTCCGACAGCACGGGGCGAGCCTTGAAAATGCTCAGCACCTCCGGTAGTGGCATGATCAGAGTACCGGGACAGTGAGCAGATATCGATGAAAAACTGGCTGACTTCCAAGTTGATCACTCTGCTCTCTGCGGGCGCTGCGCTCACATTCCTAATTGTCGATGCGTCAGCCGAGACGGCGTCGAGCTTGAAGGCGGTGCAAGACCTGGAACCGAAGTTCAAACAAGATCCCAAACGCTGGAAATCAGATATGTCGAACGCCTGTTTCCGTCTCGCCACCGATTACTTCCGCGACAAGAAATTCGCGGAGGCGAAAGCGGCATATCTGAAGTGCGAAGAAGTAGAACTCAAAGGCGTGGACGGCAAAGCTTCGTCGATGGCTCTGGCTGGTGCCGGCTACTGCTGCGTCGAACTCAAGCAATGGAATGAAGCCGAGAAATACCTCGGGCAAGCGCAGGTCATGAAGGACTCAGGCGATATGGGCGGAGAGTCGATATTGCTTGCCTTGGGAAAGGTCTATGAAAACACCAATCGGGTGAAGCTGGCCGAGAAGACCTTCCGCAAAGTGGCCGATGACGTGGCGAAGCGAGAAGCCGGGATGCCCCGACCGATCAGTTCGCCGGCCGCGTTCGACGCGTTGGCTCAGTTCCTGGAACACCAGGGCAACACCAAGGAAGCCGAAGAGTGGTATCAAAAGGTGGTGAAGCTGCGTCCGAATGCGCACGCTTATGGGCAACAGATTGAGTGCTTGCGACACTATGCTGCATTATTGAAGAAACAGAAACGCGCCGGTGAGGCTGCAACTCTGGAACGCCAGGCGAACGAACTTGCACAAACGCAAAAGCAATTGAATAAGTCAGGCGCGGATTACTGACCCGCTAATCGTCGTGAGTGCCGTCGCCGGGGAACCAATTGTCCCACCATTCCTGTATTTGAAGTGTTTCGCCGATCTCGTCGAACTCTGCTTCCGAACTCATGGCGCAATGCATGAAATAACCACCGGGAGTACTGTCGTCTTCAAAAGTAACGATCGACCGCCCATCGCTGTAGAACACTTCGATGTGCGACAGACGCTCTGCTTTTAACTGCAGCACCAGCGGAAACTGAGTGCGAATGCGTTTGATCGTCTCTTTATCTATTTCTGCCAGTCCACCGACTGGTGCGCCACCATTACCCAGTTGCCAGTGCAGCTCCATGATCAAGAACTGACTCAATGTGCCACCCCATTCAAACCACTCGCCGTCAACATCTTCGGCGACCAAGACCTTCGGATCTTCTTGGTTTGGATCGTCAGCATCAAATGAATAGAAGCCTGATTCGTGCTCTTCGTAGAACACCACACGACAGCCGGCGCGCTCCAACGGCAGTCCGGATCGCCACGAAGTTTCCGCATGCTCTACCGGTTCTCGCATGCGGTCGATAGCGCAATGCAGGCGCCTGAAGTTTCCACAAAGTCTATAGACATCTACAAGTGCGGTCGGCAACTTGGTGTTCAGCCCCGCTTCGGCGGCAGCGATTTCAGACGGCGGAACAGACCACTCAGGTTTCGGTTCACCGTAAATGCCCATCAGGACGTCGCTATAAGTGGCGAAAAACTGACTCGGCATGAAACCTCCGGTTCGTAGACAACCGGATAGCCCGCCCTGGCTTGACAAGTATAGGTTTCGCCGGCCCTGGAGGCAAATTAAACCTCGGAAGCTCCGAATTCGCCAGTTGTTTCGAGTTTGCATAACTGCTCTTCCCGAAGATCAAGAATCGCCTTGAGCAGGCGTGCATCCTCATCGACGACTTCGCATGGAAACGTATAACCATATTGTGAATCCCACCAGCAGTCGTAAACCAAGACCTCGGTCCCTCCGGACAAATCGATTTTCGAGTCATCACCCAAACCGGAATCGATGCCGAGTAAATCTACAGACAATACCGCACGTTCACCGGGCTTGAATGGCGCGCATTCCAGCATCTTGTAGAGTCGCGCGAAATGCGGACTTGGTTCCTCTGGGCAATCATCATCGTCTTGCCTCAACTCGACATGCGCTCCTACCTCAAGATACACCCATTCTGAGAAGTGCTCGAGCACTTTCTCGGCTTTGCCACCAAACTCATCGATGCAGTACACCGGCGGATCGCTTTCACCGCTGGCGGTATCAAGGTAAAATACCTGTCCATCGCCGTCTGCGAATACGAACGCAGTCTTGGCCCATTCTCTCTTCCATGTTGGTTTCCACGCTCTGATGGTTTCGATGTGCTTAGTGACAAGGCTCGGGTAGGAGGCTGTGTAATCACCGAGGAAATAACCGCGATGACGTCCGAAGCACCGGAGAAACTCTTTGTACATTTCGGGAAGCTTAACCTTGCAAGTATTTTCCAGACACGCAATGTCAAACTCAATGCATCCATCTATCCGGCCGCTATATTCGAGATTTCCAGGAGCATTCAAAATCTCCGCCATCTCCTCGAAACTCATGCGCTTCGCGTTCTCGGATTTCATAACTACTTCGTGTGGCTCCTACTAACGTGCTCGCTGCAGAAGTCGCTTGCTTTCATCCGCACGATTGGTGCGCGAGAGCATCTCGGCATAGTCTTGAAAAAATGTACGCGTGTCGCAGATCGGTTCCAGCGTGAACGTATCCACCAGCCACTCCATGTGTTTGAATCGCGGTTCGAGATACGCGAATTTTCCCGACTTGATGGCCATCGAGATGCTCTTAGAAGTAATCTCGTTTTCGCGGTTGAACTCCTGTTTGGCTCGCTCGCGCGCGCTAGCCGGTGGATAGCTGAACGACACCTTGTTCGGGATGCGATCGTCCAGAATCGCCTTGATCAAGTCATAGCCAGTGTTGAGTGCTGTTCGATTATCCGTGAGGTCCTTTTCTTCGAGCTTGAACGACTGACTGCCGGCAGTAAAAACCAACTCGCGAATGGCTCCCAGATCCTCTATGTCGTATTCGTTTTCCTGAACCCTTGTTATAGAGTTCCAGGACATGCGCCCACCTTTGGAGTGCTCGACGCCGTTGCCGTCCATGACAAAGTGCCCGAATCTTCCTCTAAACTCGAACGGCGCTTCGTTCAATCGCTGCTGTAACTCGCTGCGCGCAGACTGTGGATCAACCAGCAATTTCAACTTGCCTGGAATTTTTGAATTGAGCGAGCGTGCCGCCAAATAGTAGCGATCCTGAGACAAGTCGACTTCGAACGGCGACTCTCTTCTGCTCTGGATGTTCAAAATCGCCAGTTCGCGTTCTTCAACGACCGTGACATCAGACCACGGAATCGCTATTGGTTTCTTGCCACTCGATGCAAAAAACATCCCCCAGTCGTTCAGCACCAGACTCGATGCCAGTCCGGGACTGAAATCAACCTCAAGTTCCGACCGCGCACCATGCATGTGCTTGCGACCCAGATCGCGCGCCTTGCCAAGATTTGTCTTGCCCATAAGAAAAAGCACGACCAAACCAATCAGCACAAACGGGAGGAAAAACCAGAAGACCGGAACACAACAAAGAATAATCACGAAGACAATCAGCCCGCCCGCGATAACGCCCGGATTCGAGTAATCGACTCGGTCTCGCGTTGTCATTTCGTCGCGTGGCAGGTTCTCGGACATGTCATTCACTTCAGCGTGTCAACGATCTATAGAAAATAGCATTTCATGGGACGCCAGAATTAAAGCGATATCGTTTGGGGTTTGAGGTCTAAGCCCAAGTGATATCACTTCAGCTTTTTCGACTAAAGCCTACGGGCGCCGGCATAGTCAAGAAGATTAAATATCGACTTCGACACGGGTGAGGACGGGCTGTGCGCCGGTTTCCTCCCGTTGGACGTACCAGACTTTGATCGGCACCTGACCTGTTTGCATCTTCTGCTCGAATACATCGTATGAGCCGATCTGCCAGCGGTCATAGAAGATGATCGGCTGGTCGGCGCCGTCGGAGAGCATGACCTCGAACCAACGTGGCGAGTTTTTGGATTCTGAATAGGCGCGCCAGGTGCCCGAAGTGGCGGTGCTTTCTTTGAATTTTTCGGGCAAGCCGCTCACTTCCTTATTGGTCTGACTGCCTGACCACCAGGCCAGCGGTCCGATGCAATTTGATAGGAGATTGCGAACGCAATCAGGGCTATACCGGCAACAGCAAAGAGGACGAACAAAAAACCTTGCCCGACACTCAATTTCCAGAGGCTACGATGATATATTTCCTGGTAGGCCAAAAGAGCACCCTCGACCGCATTTAGCCCTATCATACATCGGCAAATTCATACTGGCGTATGCGGACAGAGCAAAATTTAGCGTGCCACCGCGCACGGTGAGGAATCAGTAAGAGCAATGGCAACGTCTCAAGATCAGATCACGATAAAAACACTGGTGGAAGCCGGCGTGCATATGGGGCACCAGACTCATCGCTGGAATCCTAAAATGCGTCCATACATCCATAGCACGCGCAACGGCATTCATATCATCGATCTGGAGCAGACCCTGCCGGCGCTGCAGAAGGCGTGCCAGGTCGTGGCTGAGGCGGCGAAGAAACGCAGCAACATCGTTTTTGTCGGAACGAAGAAGCAAGCCGCCGAGATCATTCAGGAAGAAGCGACGCGCTGCCGCGCTCACTACGTCAGTCGGCGCTGGCTTGGTGGCATGCTCACGAACTTCGAGACAGTGCGGTTGCGCATCGTGCGGTTGCGCGAGTTGGAACAAATGCGCGAAACAGGCGAGTTCTACAGAAGACCGAAGAAGGAAGTTGCGGTGCTCAATCGCGAGTTGCTCAAACTCGAGAAATCGCTAGGCGGCTTGAAGAATATGCACGGCAAGCCGGATGTCCTCTTCGTGATTGATGTAAATCGCGAGTCTCTAGCGATTGAGGAAGCGAAGAAGATTGGAGCTACTGTAGTTGCGGTCGTCGATACGAATTGCGATCCGGATCGAGTTGATTACGTGATTCCGGGCAACGATGATTCGATGCGTTCTATTAAATTGATTGTCTCGGCGATTGCCGATGCTATTATGGGAGTTAGCCAGGACGCGCCCCCTCGCACTGACGTTCCAGACGCCCAACCGTCGGGAGTCCCTGGCAGGTCCGGTCGCCCCTCTGATGGCGGTTCCGAAAGCGGCCATGAAACCGAATCGGCATCGGCAGAGGAAGGAGAGGGCGGAGGGACCGACGAAAACGCCTGACGCCCAGGTGAATTCCTGAGACCCTACGACAGTGTCGTGAAACTTCTATTTGCTCAGCCGACGGTGTTATTAGGCATGTAAACGGACAGCGCAAGGCGGGCACCAATCCGCGCGACTTGCCTGATCGCTTCAACCGATAGCAGAGGCTGCCCGACTCGCAAATCGCCGGCGTCCGCGTCAAACCCGATATCGAACATGCGATCCTGGGCGTTGTTCCAGGCATCGCGGGCGGTATCGGTCAGCCCGTCGACCAGCTTGCAGAGGGCGATCACCGTGGCATCGGCAGTGTTCTCGGCATCGGTTGCGCAGGAGATGCCGCAACCACTCAGTTCAACCGACAAGAGAAATGTCCCGGACTCGGGTTCAGTCTCGCCGCAGTAGAGAACGTCGACACTTTCACCCAGCCCGTCTCGCAGCGGTTGCAAATCAAACTGCGAGCGAATCTCCAAATCGACGTTGCGATATCTGGCGCCCACAATTACCTGCTCAGCGAAGCTTCGATCTTGGGCAGGTCTTTTTCGCGGTGTGTTTGCTTAAGCAATTGGCGATATAAATCGCGCAGGCGGACACGTTCCACTTCGTATTCCGCATCCTTTTTGTCCACGTTTTTCAGCATGCTCAGCGACTCGCGGAAGTTGTCTTCGGCGAGCGCCGGTTTGCGGTTCTTGAGATAGAACTCGCCCAGCAAGGTGGTGCCGTAAACCGAAAACGCGTTCTTCGGACCGAAGCTCTTCAAAAATGCTTTCTTGGCGAAGTCAAAGTACTTCTCCGCTTCGGCGAAGTTGCCTTGCTCGTGGAGGAGCGCGGCGTAGTTATCGGCGACCCCGCCCATGTACGCAGGATTGTCGCGGTAGAGCATGATGGCTTTCTGATAGTGGTCGGCGGCATCGGCCGGGCGGCGTTCGCGCTTGGCGATGTCGCCGAGGGCTTGTTCCGCGATACCGGTGATGATGGCATCGGATTTATACGTCCGCTGCAGTGCCACCAGTTGTTCATAAACCTGTTTGCCGGTCAGGTCGTTGCCCTGTTTGACGAGCACGTCTCCGTATAACTTCAGGATGCGCGCTCTTTCGGCAGGCGCGATTTTGGTTTTCGGCAGCTGTTTCACCATCGCCGCCAGTATGTCTTCAGCGCCGCTGTTCAAGCCGCGTTTCGCCAGGTCTTGCGAATAGAGAAAACCCGGTGTATTCCAACTCGGATCAGCCGGTTTGTTGTCGATAATGGCAAGCAACGTGGTGGCAGCCTTGCGATCGTCGTGCTGGGTCACGGCTTCGCGGTATCGCTGCCAGTGCCCAGGCATATCGAAGGGAGCCAGTTTCCACGAGATGAACGTGCCGACGGCACCGACCAGTGCTACGGAACCGGCGACAGCGACCAGGCATTTGACGTTGCGGACCGCGCTCTTCAGCGAGAACTTGCGCGGCACCTTCTTGCGTTTCTTGCACTTGAGCAAATCTTTGAGCACTTCGTCGACGTTCTTGTAACGAGCGTTCAAGTCTTTGTGCAGACACTTGAGTGTGAGCTTCTCAAGTTTCTTGTTGAACTTGATTTGCAGCTGACCGAAAGTCTTCGGTGTTTCGGTCAGTCGCGCGCGCACCGTTTCAGTAAGGTTGTCACCGCATGTAGGCAGAGAGCCGGTGGCGGTTTCGTACATGACGCAGCCGAGGCTGAAGATGTCCGAGCGCTTATCGGCGGGACGCCCCATACATTGCTCGGGACTCATGTAGAAAGGCGTTCCATGCACATCGCCCATCTTGTTGAGATTGAGGTCGATGCCGGCGGTGTTATCCGTGGATTTCGAAATGCCGAAGTCGGCAAGTTTCACCAACCAGGAACCGTCTTCTTTTTCGGCAATTAGAATATTGCTTGGTTTAACGTCGCGGTGCACGATGCCCGCGCGATGTCCTTCGCGCAATCCCAGGCAGACCTGCTCGAACACTTCCACGAAGCGCTCGTCGCTAAGGGTGCCGTGCTGTTTGAGGATATCGGCGAGCGTGCGTCCCTCAACGAACTCCATGACGAGAAAGGGTGTGTCTTCGGCGACACCGGATTCGAATATGGTGACGATGTTGTCGCCTGTCAGTTTGCAGGCGCGTCGGGCTTCATCGAGAAACTTCTTAACCAGGCGACGCTCTTTGTCGCGGCGCGTATCGAACAACTTGACGGCGACCGGCTGGTCGCGCTTCTTGTGCACCGCCAGATATACAGACGTCATGCCGCTGCCGCCGATGACGCCAACCGGCGCATATACTTCGGACAACAACTCGGGGAACGGCAAAATATTGAAGCGCTGCACGGTGTCGCTGGCGGTGCCCTGCCACTGGCGCGCGTCAAAAGCGTGCTGGGCAAAAACATCGACGGGATCCAGTTCAGCTTCGGCGTCCGGATCGTCATTCCAGACTATGGTCTCGGTATATACAAGGTGATCAACATCGGCTCGGCGCGCGGTTTCTGCTGCCAGCGCCGACGCCAGCGGAGCCACCGGCACTGCCGACAGAGCCGCGGTATCGAAGGCGATGGCGTCGTCATAGAGCACCGAATCGTCGCGAACTTCGGGATCGTCGGTGTCGTACGGATCTTGATAGACCAGCGTGTCTTCGAAGAACGCGCCGAACTCATCTTCGGTAGCCTTGGGATCAAAACCGAGATGGCGGCGAGCCTCCGTCGCGGGCGGGGGCTCGGTATTAGCAGCTTCGCTGGAAGCGGGCTCTGAAGATTCCTCCGATACTAACGAAAGTTCAGCACCACGGACAGTATCGGGATCTTGAAACAACGCGATCTCTTCCTCGCTTCGGGTCGCTCGAGGTAATTGTAAGGGGTATTCGCTTCATCGTGCCTTAAAAGTGCGGAAAACCTGTCGAAAACTGCGAAGAAATTTTCGACGGTATATATCAGCGATATGGAAACGCGACTCTATCAGGGACCAGACGCAGAGGCTTCCTTCGCTGGTGCATCCAATCCCGCGCGCGGGCTGGATGGTATTACTCCCAGTATCACGTCGTCGCCGTCCCAGTTTTTGATGATCACCGGTGTCTGCAGCTTGGCGCGATCTCTGAGCACTTCTTCCTCGACCTTCTCGCGCAGATATGTGCAGGCATTGGACAGCGAAGTCTTGTCTCCCTGCTGGCGCAATCCTTCCAGCAAGCGGTAGGTGAAGACGCCGTTCTTGCTGGTGCGCGACTCCCACGACACCTGATCGGCGTCGCTGGATGCAATCAATACTTGCCCTTTGCCGAGCACCACGCCGTCGACATTGAACGGGCTGGCTGCCGCGGTGCGAGCCAGTCCCTTCTGCTCGTCGCTCTTCACGGCACCGGCATGGCAAACATCCAGTACCAGCACGGTGCGATCGCAGTGCACCATTTTCTTGATGCTGCCGGTCAACCATTGCATGGGAATGCCCGAAAGTTCCAGGTTATCCATGGAGGTTTCGTAGGTGACAATCAGGTTGGAGCCCTTCGCCGTATCGGAAGGAGCGCTGCCATGGCTCGACATATATATCACGACGAGATCATCGGGTTTGGCCACGCGCCCCAGCCATCCGGTGCCGAGCGCATTGACGATGTTGTCGTGGGTGGCCTGTTCGTTGGTCAACAGTTTGACGTGGTCGGGCTGGAAGTGCGCCTCGCCGACCAGGTAATTGCGGAAGTCCGTGGCATCCTTGGCGGCATATTTGAGATTGAGTTCCGGGTCTTCGAACGAGCTGATACCGACAACGACCGCCCACTTATCTTTGACCGGTCGATTGAGATCGGCGGACCGACCAATTTTGACCTGGGTGCCCGTGGTGTCCTCGGCGGTGGCAGAAGCGGTGGCGCTGGTGCCTGTGCCGGCGGCGGGGGCGGGGGCGGCGGATTTCTTCTCGGGCTCGACCAGCTTGCTGGAGCCGGGCAGCGCTTTCTTGATCACCAGTGACTGCCGCGACAATTTGTCGGCTTCCGCTTGTTTGCCCTGGGCGGCGAGCACTCGCGAGAGGTTGTCGAGATCGGCGGCGATGGCTGGATCCGTGAAGCCGAGGCGCTCCTGATCTTTAGCCAGCACCTCGCGATACATAGACTCGGCGTCGATATAATTCTCGGTGGCGCGATAGGCGGCAGCCAGATCGTTCATCGATGAAACCAGACTGGAAGGCGCGATACCCGGAGTGTTCTGCTGTATCTTCAGCACGCGGTCGTAAATTAATTGCGCCTGGGCAAATTCCCGGCGGGTCCACGCGTGCTTGGCTTTGTTTCTCAACGGCACCACCATCGATGCATGATTCGGTCCGAACATGCCTTCAACCGTTTTCAAAACTCGGTCGTTGATCGCGTCAGCTTCGGCAACGTTGCTGCCCATGCCATCGTATTCGGTGACCAGGCAATTGAGGCTGTTCAGCGAAAACAATGTGTCGACGCCGTGCTCTTTCTCATTGATCGCCAGAGCACGCTTTGTAAGCGGCAACGCTTCGGCATACTTACCCTGTTCGATCAGCAATATCGCCAGGAAGTCCAGAAGCGGTCCGTTTTGATCGTTGTCGGCGCCGCGCGCTTTCTCATTGATAGCCAGAGCGTCTTTCAGAAGCTTGGTCGCTTCGGTGTATCTGATCTGCTCTTCATAGCGAATGCCGCGATGCAGCATGCACTGCACTACTTTCACATCCGTGGGACCCAGTTTGGTTTCATAGATCTTCTGAGCGCGCAGGGAGGTGGTTTCGGCTTCCGCATATTTCTTTTGCTTGCCGTACAGATCTGCCAGCGATGAAAGCATGCCGGCGACGGTGGTGCTGTCGCCACCCTCGGTTTTGGTAGCCATCCCGATCGCCTTGGTGAGGAGCGCTTCCGCCTCGGGATACTGGCGCTGCCCGCTATAAACTCCGGCCAGGCTGGCGACCACCATCGCCGCATTGACCGAGCCGGCGCCGTATTCTTTTTCGCAGACAGCCAGTTCCTTTTTGTAGTTGGCTTCGGCTTCGGCGTATTTGTTTTCTTGCAGCAAGACCAGCGACAGCATCTCCATGATCACGCAGCGCTGTCCAGCTTTCACCGTCGGTTCTTCTTCGGCCGACTTGAGCGCCGAGGTCAGAAGTTTTTCCGCTTCCTGATAGTTGCCCTTGCCGAAAGCCATCATGCCTTCCTTCATGAAGGTGTTCCACATCGCCTCCTGCGCGTGCGCGGCAGGCAAGTATGCGGAAGGCGGCGAGGGCGAAAACCAGGGCAGCGTCAGGGACATAGACAAAGCGGCAAGCACAAAACGTCTGACCATGCTGCGGCGACTCCGTGTCTGGGGATTAGTGTATTAGCCTCTCTCCATTGTCGGACACGGCGGCGCAAAGCGGTCCTATATATAACGAAATTTACCGTCCGTGTAGCCTAATGACTTCCTGGCAAGCGGCGGGCAGTGGCGGGCAAGGCGTCGCGGCAAGGCAGCGTTCGCCTCCGGGGTGATCAAACAGACGTTCGACGCCTCAGGAAACCGCGGATGATAACTGGGATAATGCAGGGATGCTGGGCATGATCGGGTATCGGCGATGAATCTATTGATTCTTGGTGGCACAGTTTTCCTGGGGCGGCATCTGGTTTCGGCGGCGAGAGCGGCTGGTCACACAGTGACGACGTTCAATCGCGGAACCAACAAATTGCCCGAGCAGGCATCCGCCGACTTGGAAAAGGTAACCGGTGACCGCAATCAGAACGCCGACCTGGCTCGTCTTGCCGGCGCCGGCAAAACCTGGGATGCGGTCATCGATACATGCGGCTACACACCGCCTGCGGTGGCGGCATCGGCGACGGCTCTCAAGGACTGTGCCGGAAAGTATGTTTTCATCTCGAGCATTTCGGTATACCAGGACTTTCGCCAGACCGGCATGGACGAAACCGCTCCGCTGCGCAAGAAACCCATTGACGGCGAGGACGATTACGGCTCACTAAAGGCTGCGTGCGAAACCGCAGTCAGCCGGGTCTACGGCGACAACGCTATCTGCGTGCGGGCCGGTTTGATAGTCGGTCCATTTGATTCGACAGATCGATTCACCTATTGGCCGGGACGGGTGGCGGCAGGCGGGAAGGTTCTGGCGCCGGGCAATCCGGATCGGCGGGTGCAGTTTATTGATGTTCGCGACCTGTCCGATTGGATTTTGCGGGTGGTGGCAAGTGAAGGTTCCGGAGCCTACAATGCCACCGGTCCGAACTTTCCCCTTTCTATGGATCACTTTCTGGATGAGTGCAAGGCGGCTACCGAAAGTGATGCGGAGTTTGTCTGGCTATCCGACGAAGAGCTGACCGCGGCCGGCGTCGAAGACTGGACGCAGCTGCCTCTCTGGCTGCCGGAATCGAATGAAGACTTTCGTGGTTTCATGAGCATCGACTGCACCAAGGCTCACGTTGCCGAATTGACCTATCGCCCGCTTGCCGATACCATCCGCGACACGCTCACCTGGGATCGCACCCGCGACGCCGCGCTGCAGCGCAAAGCCGGCTTGCCGCCGCAGCGCGAAACCGAACTCCTGACGGCCCATGCCGCCGCGGCGTCCGCTCAAATCTCCTGATGACTGGCGACCTTTCTATGAATGGCTTCGCTGTGCAGCACGCGGTGGTGGCGCCCGAGCAATTGACGTCGCTGTTGACACAAGTCGAACCGCTGCGCGCGCGCGGCGAATCAGAAGCGGGAATGCGCCTGCTGCTGCAACGTTCGGAGGCGGTGCGCCACTTCGCTTATTCAGATAAGCTTTCGTCCATGGCGCGAAGTGCATTGGGCGAGGGAGTTCCAAAACCGGTCCGCGCGATACTGTTTGACAAGACGCCCAATTCTAACTGGTATGTAACCTGGCATCAGGATGTCACAATCGCGGTCAAGGAGCGCATTGATGTTCCCGGTTACGGACCGTGGTCCATCAAATCAGGTGTGCACCACGTGCAACCGCCGGCGGCGGTGCTACAAAATATGGTGGCACTGCGCATACATATAGATGATTCGCCCCTGGAGAACGGACCGATCAATTTCATCCCCGAGTCGCACCGGCTGGGCATTCTCGATCCGCAATCGATCGCCGAACTGCGCACACAACGCCAGTCTGTGTCCGTTCCAGCCGCGGCCGGCGACATCATTTTGATGAAACCGCTGATCCTGCACAGCTCACCTGTTTCTTCCAATCCCGCGCATCGCCGCGTTCTGCACATCGAGTACGCCGCATACGATCTGCCCGCCGGACTACAATGGACCGAGGCGTAACGGCTGAGGAAAGCGACTGACGCATAGCGACCGAGGCATAAAATGGGACTGGACACCGTTGAACTGGTAATGGCTATCGAACAAGAATTCGGCATCGAGATTCCCGACCCAGATGCCGAACGAATGATCACCGTAGGCGATGTGTACGAATACCTGAAGACCAGGTTGAAGAGCGAACCCGTCGAAGGCTGCCTACGCCAACGCATCTTCTATAAACTGCGTCGCGCCGTAATTGAGAACTACAACCTTCCCCGAGAGGCGTTGTCACCCGACACGTGTTTGAGCGAAATCATGTATTTCAAACATGTCGAGGAAGGGTGGCCGTTTCTTCAAATGTTCATCGACTTGAGGATTCCGCAATTTCAGTCGAGGGACGAATTTCTGGGCTGGCACGTTTCCGACAAGACGCTCAAGTTGCGCGACATTGTGGATCAGTTGGTTTCACTAAATAAGGATCAGCTGGGCGCGGCAGCAAACAGTGACGAATCAATTTGGCAACGCCTCGTCACTGTAACCGTCAATCAGTTGAACGTGACGCGCGACCAGGTGATACCATCCGCATCCTTCACCCGGGATCTCGGCGCAGATTAGCCGAACGCCAGGTCCGAACTGACACAAAGCCAGCCGAACCCAGGTTCAGCTAAACATCAGGTCCCCACTAAATCGAGCAGTCAAACATCACCAGACAGCGAGCATTGCGCTCGTTGCTCCTGGTTCAATTTGATGCACGCCGTGTGTATCTATATCTACACCGCACGTCGAGATTCTGGACGGTCCCAATCATTATTTTTGGGGTACTTGTCAAGAGCTTGCGATTGGTCACGTTTGTGGTCAGGTTGGCGTGCGCGGGCGCCCAAATTCGGGGGCGCTGCGAGATAATGTGAGGCGAGGTGATAACATGAGCGCCAGCACACAACTGAGTGCGGAAACGATTGCCATGGCCGACGAGCTATGCGACATCGGCGCAACTTTCTATGGGAAGAACTGGTCGCTGGCGACCAGCAGCAACTATAGTTCCGTCGTCGCGCGACAACCGCTCGCGCTTCTGATGACAGCCAGCGGCATGCACAAAGGCAATCTGTCGCGTCGCGACTTCGTCATCGTTGACGATCAATGTCGAATCGTGTCGGCGCTTGATCGAGGCGCATCCACTGCACATCAAGCAAGCGCAGACGCGTTGAAGCCTTCCGCCGAAGCCGCCTTGCACGTGCAGATAGCGCGGCTCACCGGCGCCGGATCGATACTGCACACGCACTCGATGTTTGGCACACTGGTTTCGCAGAAGTTGGTGTCGGCAGGACAACTGAAGATACGCGGACTCGAGATGCTCAAAGCCCTGCCTGGAATCACAACGCACGACACGGAAATCGCGGTGCCGATCTTCGAAAATACGCAGGACATCAAGGGACTCGCGGATCGACTGACGAAGGAAACACTCACCGCGTCCTCAGGATTTCTCATTGCCGGGCACGGGCTGTACACGTGGGGCACCACCATTCAGGATGCGCGTCGGCATGTCGAGGCGCTCGAGTTCTTGATTGAGTATGTCTGGCATCGGGGAGAGTTTTGAAGTGGCGCGCGTACATATTCCTGCATCCGCAATGACGATTGAAGACAGCGAAGCAATCGCGGAATTCCTGGCGCCGCATCACATCACATACGAGTTCTGGCCTGTAGCGGGGCGACTGACTGATGGTGCCACAGATGCGCAAATACTCGACGAGTACGCATCCGAAATCGAAACTTTGAAGAAACGCGGCGGCTACGTCACAGCCGACGTCATCAACGTGACACCAGAAACACCCGGTCTGGACGCCATGCTCGATAAGTTCAACAAAGAGCACACGCACAGTGAAGACGAGGTTCGCTTCGTGGTGGCCGGTTCAGGCATTTTCCACATTCACAGCGGCACAGACGGGACTGTCTTCTCCATTGAAATGATGTCCGGCGATTTGATCAACGTTCCGGCCGGCACGCGTCACTGGTTTAACCTCTGCAAAGAAAAAGCCATCAAGACAATCCGCCTGTTTCAGGAGACAACTGGCTGGAGTCCTCAATATGTCGACGCACCGGTGCACGGAAGCTACGAACCGCTGTGTTTCGGTCCAACCTACTCGCCAATCCGGCGCGCCTCATCGGTGATCAATCCCTGAAATGCTACACTTCGCGGTTGACTTAGTTCTGCTCGACATAGAAGGCACAACGTCGCCTGTAGACTTTGTCTACCGCATTCTGTTTCCGTTCGCGCGCAAGCGGATGGACGAGTTCCTGCGCGCAACTCGCAACGAGCCGACAACTCGCGACGCCTGCAAACAGCTAGCGCGCGACATAGATCGCGTCGACCTCGTTGAACAAATCGACTCATCTATCGATCAGGCGTTGCCGGAACTAACCAAAGAAGCACTGGCGCTCATGGACGTAGATTCCAAAACAACCGGGCTGAAGGAAATTCAGGGTCTAATCTGGAAGCAAGGCTACACGTCCGGCGCATTGCGTTCGCAACTATTTTCAGATGTGCCATCCGCATTGCAGAGATGGACTGATGACGGACTGAAGGTAGCCATCTACTCCTCAGGCAGCAGCACCGCACAAGAGGTCTTCTTCCAACACACTGAATTTGGAGACCTGACGAAGTTCCTGGTCGGCTTTTACGACACCACATTTGGTGCCAAGCGTGAAACAGAGAGCTACAAAGCCATAGCCCGTCACCTGCAAATCGACACAGAACACATCCTCTTCGTCAGCGACGTAGGCGCGGAACTGCAGGCAGCCAGGCAAAGCGGCATGTCCACAGTCCTTTGCATCCGCTCAGGCTACAAACCAAGTGAAGGCGATGACCAATTCGCTCCTGTCAACTCGTTCGATGAAATGCGAATTCGCAAAGTCACCACCTGATCTCAAGCACCCCTTTTTATAAAACCCAAAGCGATATCGTTTGACGTTGGCGCCCCAAGCTGAAGTGATATCACTTTAGTTTGGACAAGGCGCGGCCCATGGAATGGGCGTTTCGGGGAATTGCTCAAGCGATATCGTTTGAGTTTTGAGGTCGATTCGGGATACGATGGTCTTTTTACCCGGATAAAAAGATGAGTCCAAGGACTTTTACCCGGGTAAAAGTATGCTACCATGGCCTTTTACCCGGGTAAAAGTCGGGCATGAGAAGAGCTAGTCTGAAAACAGGAGTCCGCTATGAACCACATGCTTCGAGATAGGCACTGCACGGCGTTTGCTGGTTCAAGGTGCATCGCGAGCGGTCGACTGGAGGAGGTCGTCCGGGTGACCAAGGAAGCAATCGATGCCAACGATCCCGATCCTATATATATCTTCGACGACGATAGCGAACTGGTTGAGATCGATTTCCGAGGTTCGGTCAGCGCCGTTGTCAATCGAATCCGTAAAGCGGCCGCGGCTATAGAACAAGAGAACACCGGAGGAGCGGCGGATACGAAGGACGGCAAATCAGGGACAAGCAAACGCAAGTCCGGTTCAGCCGTCGAGAGCGAGAGCAGCAGCGGGCTGGGACGCCCAAAGCTGGGAGTAGTGGCACGCGAGGTGACGCTGTTACCGCGACATTGGGAGTGGCTTAACAGCCAACCGGGCGGAGCATCGGTGACATTGCGAAAACTGGTTGAACAGGCTCGCAAAGCCAATGATGGCGGGAATGAACTCAGGAAAGCGCGCGAAGTGACCTACAAATTCATGTCTGCTATGGCAGGAAACGAACGCGGCTTCGAGGAAGCGACGAGAGCTCTGTTCGCCGGCGACCAGGGCGGCTTCAATCAGCACATGGAGAAGTGGCCCAAGGACATTCGCCATCACGCGCAGAAGCTCGCGTCCACATGCTTCTAAGCAATGTCGCGTGCGTCAGGTAGAATGAAATCTGTGGGACTCGATTCGTTGGATATGCCATGAAGAAACTGCTGGTCTGGAGCTTGCTGCCCGCGTTCACTATTGTCTTGTACTCAGGACAGTCGGAAGCGGCGCCGGGCGCCCAAGCTGATCCGGGCGCCAAAGCTGATCCGAACGCCAAGGCGGTTGCGAGCACCAAGGACGCGAAGGGCGTGAAGGCCGCGAAGGAAGTCGCTCCGCAGAAACTCGAACGTGCCTTTTTCGCGCTCGGCTGTTTCTGGAAATCGCAACACGTGTTCAGTAAGGTACCAGGGGTGGTGCGCACACGAGTTGGTTATTCCGGCGGCAAGCCGGCTAATCCGTCATACGAACAGGTGTGCACGCACACAACCGGACACGCGGAAGTGGTAGAGGTAGAGTTCGATCCGAAGAAGGTCAGCTACGAACAACTATTGAAGGTGTTCTGGAGCAATCACGATCCGACAACGTTGAATCGCCAGGGCGTGGACATTGGTGATCAATATCGTTCGGCAGTTTTCTACACTACTCCAGAACAGCTGCTCGAAGCCATCAAGGTGCGGAAGGAACTGACGGATGCGCACAAATATATGCGCCCGATTGTCACCGACATCAAGCCAGCCGGACCGTTTTATCCGGCGGAAGATTATCATCAGGACTATTTCAAGAAACACGGAGCCGCCTGCTTCTAGCGCGACGCGGTTGGCGCGACGCGGTGCGCTAAGGTATGACGACGCCGAATTTTTCGCGCAGGAAGATTTTGTAAGCGGCATCATCCAGCTCGTGCTGCTCGGTGCTGCCATCGGGAAATGTGCGCGTGAATCGGCGATCCATTAGTTCCATTTTGCCGTCCGGCTGATCCATCACGATCAACGGGTGCTTGAGAAATGGCGACTCGGGGGACGTTGTGTGGTACCTGCACATCCCGAGAAAGTCATTGTACTGGCGCGGTACCAACTTGAATCGATAGGCGGGGCGCCAGTCCTCAAGATATTTGCGTCGCATCAAGATGACGTAATCATCTTCATCGATGAACTTGTAGGATTCCACTTCTTGTTCTTGTTTCTCGCGACTGTCGAGCAACAATGGATGGCGAAATCCGATTCCAAAGCCAACATCAGCGAGCCAGCGCTGTTCGAGTTCCACCAGCAAGGTCAAGTGATCGAATTCGGGTCCATAGCTCTCGTCGCTTTTGTGTTTGACGCCGGCGGAGAGCAACGTCACCTGGTAACCCAGCTCTTTGAGCAAACGGCTGAACAAACCATTTAGCTCGTAGCAGAAGCCACCGCGCCGCTGCTCGACTATTTTGCGATAGAGTTGCTCGGGTTCCAGGCTTATGGCCAGATTGTTGTGGATGTTGAGATTCTCGAACGGAACAGAGAATAGATGCGCCTGGTGCAGTGCATCTAGAGTCTCGGCTGTCGGCTCGAGCGATCCTATATATGAGATGCGGTCGAGGTATCGCTCCACGTCGAGCGCCGGTACGGATGACTCGGGTGATACGGATGACTCGGAGTCCGGCTTCGCACCGGAAGCCCGCCTGCGATCATTCGTTTCAGACATGGCGATGCCCCGCGCTCACCATCCCCGGTGCGGAGAAGCCAATCAACAGATCCACGACTTCGTCCACTTGCCAGGTCTGAGTGTTCGAGTAACGTCGGCGAATATTCTTGCCGCGCGTTAGAAACGTGACGATGATGCTGAGCATAAATTCAAAACGCCATTCGTAGTCGGCGTCGCTTCGGTTGGGAATCACTTTGCGAAACGCTGCGATAAACTCATGGCGGCAGCCCGCATAATGCTTGTCGACCATCGAGAATACCGGCTCCGGCTCACTGTGACAGCGCCCCAGGAACTGCGACAGCACCTCACCTTTAGCGCCCATCTTCTTAATCAGCGCCACCGGGGGCTCATAGAACGCGCGCAGCACATCCTCGATTTTCACTCCACGGCGTTGCATCTCGGCGCGCAGCCGAGCCAGCTGTTGTTCGACAACGGGCGCGGCGAAACGTTCCGTCACGGCAGCGAACAAATCTTCCTTGGATCCAAAATGATAGGCAACCGCCGCCACATTTACCTGGGCATCTTTAATGATGCCGCGCAAGGACGTTCCCTCATAGCCGAACTGAGCAAAGTGCTCTTCGGCAACATTCATTATCTGGGTGCGAGTATCGGTCATCGCTACCTTTATAGGGGTCAGCACTAGTTTGACACACTTTTTGTTCAACTGTATGATTCAATCACTTGATTGAATTCCATAAGTGAGGCGGTTATGACGACACCAGTTACAGCCGCGGCAGGCGCACGCGAAGACGCCGGCCGCATCTTGGACTCCAGCGACGCCGGCGTGGGCGCGCGGTACAAACTAAACGACATTTATTGTGCCGCCTGGCTCAGCCACGCGGTGAGCGCGGTGGTCGAACATCGGGTTCCGGACTTTCTGCCCGCCGAAGGAAAGGTTCACTACAGCGAAATTGCCGCCCGCGCCAATTTGCACGGGCCGGCACTCTATCGCGTCTTGCGCGCGCTGTCGGCCAACGGAATTTTTTCCGCGGACGGCTGCTGCGGCGAGAGCTTCGCGCACAATCCGGTTTCGCTCTTGCTGCGCACCGACCACCCCCAGAGCTGGAGCGGCATGTCGCGCATGTGGGACCATCCATCATGCCTGAATGCCTGGCTGCACCACCGACAAAGCCTCAAAGACGGCCGCTCCGGCATCGAACACGCCTTCGGCAAACCGCTCTACGCGCACCTCGCCGATTACCCCGAGGTAACCAGAGCCTTCTCCGACGCCATGATCAGCAACTCGGCGCACGCCGCAGACGGCATCGCCCGCCAGTTTCCGTTTGCAGAATACTCTTCTGTTGTCGATCTGGGCGGCGGAGTCGGAACACTGCTCCTGCAAATACTTCGGCACCACCCGCATCTGCAGGGCACCCTGTTCGAGATTCCCGAACTGGAAGAATTGTCCAGACAAAACATCGAGGCACACCATCTCGAGTCACGCTGCCGATTTGTGCGCGGCGACTGGTTCAGCTACGTGCCGCAGGGTGCAGACCTGTACATGGTCAAAAACTCACTCTGGAACTGGAATGACGAGCAGTGCCTGACCATTATGCGCAACGTGCGCAGAGCTATGAGTACAAACGGCGCCGAAAACTGCGGCACAAGCGACGGCGCTCCGTCCGGCACCACCAGCAGTGGCAGACCGCCCGCCTTCATGATCATCGAATACGTGATCGACGACCTCAATCAACGCTGGACGACACTCTACGATCTGCAAATCCTCAACATGCCCGGCGGTCGCGCACGCACTGCCGATGAATACCGGCGACTCCTGGAACAAGCCGGCTTCAGCTTGCAAAGTATGCATTATGTTGAGGACCAGACGCTGGTAATCGGAGTACCCGCCTGATTTCCAGTATTCTAATTTCAGGCGGCTGCGCACTGGGCATAATGAGCATGAGCGAGAGGGCTAATTCATGACATCGGGCGCAAACGACGACGACAACCGGAACTACCTGCCCGGTCAACCGGTGATGTGCCGGATTGAAAAAGAGCAGCCCGGCGGCTACGTCGTCACGGTACTCTCACCCGCGCCCGGGGAAGACGACGTCGGGCAAGTAGCCAAGCCCGGCTTCTTAGGAACCGATCGCGCTCATACGCCAGGCGATATCATCATGGGTCAGTTCGTGTCAGCGACCCGCAAACAAATTCTGCTGTCCGAGCACGCAGCGGCGATTGCCAAGAGCGGCGCCTTCAAAGAAGTCCTCGACCCGGCACTGGCACGACTGTGCGGAGTCCAGAAATACAAGCTGTACACATACAAGGCAATCGGCAACAGCAGCCCGGTGCGTCTCAAGCGCGCGGTCGACCTGATTCCCAATGCCACCGATCCCAAAGATGTGATCCCCGTCGAAACCGGACGCCACGGCCCCGATGTTTTGATCGAGCGCCTCGAGTCCGAGCGTTACACCGGCGTCTTGCGCGTCAACTCGGAAGAGCGCATGAGCCGTGCCGCCATGCTGTTGTTCCAGGGACGCGTCGTCGGCTGCCACTACGCCTGCAAAGAATTGCCTTATCTCGTTTCTACAGAAGGCGCACTGCAGCTGGCTCTCGGCGATATCGGATTCACGCGCACCAGCGCCACTCTCTATCCGCTTCCCGAACCAGTCATACTTTCTCTGGCGGCACTTTTCCTCGGTCAACTCCAGGATCACGAGCACGACGAAAGAGCGGGCGCAGCCATGGGTAAACTTTGCAAAGATTTCGCGGAGCAGCATGCCACCGCCTGCATCGCCATCACCTGGCCGCCGACCGAAGATATGTGTTTTGTATTCATCCACGAAGGTCAGATTCACGGCAGTTTTCGCGTCGACGAACGGGCGATCACCGCCGACCCGGAGATCGTGTTTGAACTGCTCAAACACAACGGCGAGGCCTCGCTGCAAGCCAGTGTTCTGCCAAACGAAGTGCTGGGCAGACTGAACACAATCGGTTATGCCTTGCGCGAAGCCGCCCTGAAAGTTGATTGATTCCCAGCCGACATGCAGGGATGCGCCGCACTTGTCACGCGATTAGGAAATTCCGATTGCTCTGTGGGTTGAAGCGCGTTATGCTTGATCCGTTGGGTCCTTCAGCTGTGATGACTGTGCGAAAACTTGTCAGTTGCGGCTTCGCATTACTAACCATATTATTTGCGGCGAGCATCGGTCCGTCGTCGGCAGAGCCCGTCTGCAACGTCGACAGCGCCATCGGAGACAAGCTCCGGCTGCCCGTATACGAGTGGGTCGACACAACGGTGCAACCGAAAGGCATCGTGGTGGCGGTGCACGGACTGACATTCTATGCAGCCGCATACGACAAACTGGCACGGCACCTGGCCGCCAACGGATATGCAGTTTATGCAGCCGACTTGCGCGGGTTCGGCAGATGGAAAACCGAAGCGAAGAAGTTCGGCGGCGACGATCAAATTCACTTCACGCAGAGCAAAGAAGATCTGCTGCGCATCGTCACGCAGTTGCGCATTCAACATCCGGAGCAGCAAATCATTTGCCTAGGCGAGAGCCTGGGCGCCAACTATGCACTGTGGGCACTCTCCGAAGAACAGGGACAGTTGTTTGATGCAGGCATCATTTTCGCACCGGGTGTGAAAACCCGCATTCACCCGCAGCCGCGCATGGCGATCGATTTTTTCCGCGGACTCAGACATCCCAACAAAAGACTGAACCTGGAACCATACATCACCCCTTATCTCTCCAACGACAAACAACTGACGAACGCCTGCCTGGCGGATGCGAGCATCTGCCGCGACCTCAGCCCGGTTGAATTGATCAAGGCGCACATCACCAATCGCCGCGCCATCGAACACGTCGAGCGCATTCCCGCCACCACTCCCATCATGCTGGTGGGCGGCGCCAACGATCAAGTCTTCAAAAGTGCAGCGCTGCCCGACTTCGCCAAACGCCTGGGTTCGCAGGACGTCAGCGTCACCACGTTATCGGGTAAGGGACACTTGCTGCTGGAGAACCAGGAAGTGGATGCGCGCATTCAGGACGCGCTGGATAACTGGCTGCAAACTCGCGAGCCCGATGTCCAGATGGCACGCGCCAACCCGCATCCCGCCCGGCTTTCAGCGCACTCGCAATAGTTGCATACAATATGTGGCGTTACAATTGCCGCCCCGTCGCTAGCGCATTGCTGAGCTACGTGCATAATGGATCTAAGGATCCGATTTTGCGGCCATGTGCTCACGGGTTCCTGCAGCACCACAAAACTGGCGTTTTCTTGGGGGCGCCGGCCAACAGCCGGCTTCTATGCTGCACCAGGTAATTTGGCGTTTTCCTGGAGCGCCGGCACGTTAGCCGGCGCAGCTGGGCAGCTGGCGTTTCCCTCGAAAACGCCAGGGTCTGCTGCGGCATGGGACACACCAGCGGTGGTGGCGCGTAATTGAGGAGTCCCGGTATCTCGCTTTTTCGCAAAGACACGGCGCATGGCGGGGGGGAAACCATGTCGGCTACGCCGCGCGTGCAAACGCGGCTGTGTCTAGCGAAATAGCGAGATGCTATCTGCACCAACACAGGATAGACAGCATGCTCAGATTATGCGCACTCAAAATGTGCCTCGTGACTGGATTGATCGCTTTGTTTCTGCACACCATTCCGACCGCAGCCCAGGCCAATGTCGATTATCTAGCCTGGCCGCAGTTGACCGAGAAAGGCGCACGCGCCATGAATTCCCAACGTTATGACACAGCGGAGGTCTGCTTCCTGGGCAGCATCCAGAGCCTCTCGCCGTATCCCAGCTGTGCCACCAAAGACTATCACCTTTACCAATCCTACTCTCAGCTAGCCAGTATTTACAAAATCAGAAACAACCCGGTCGACGAACTGCGCTGCCAGTTTGCCGCCCAGTGGCACCAGTTCTGGGGCTATGCCGTCGCTGTCGCTCCGTTCAAAATCGGCGAAGCCCTGCCGTATTTCCTGATCGTGGTGGCAGTTCTGGAGACGATCTTCGCCGTAGCGTTCGGGATGCGACCTAATAAAGTTCACGAAGAGTAGTGCGCAAGCCGCTGCCCTCGACGATGTCGGTGCTGTCGCTCAGTTGATCGATGCCACCATACAGACGGCGCGCCGCAATCGCCTTCACGGTTTCATCCTTGATTTGTCGTTTTATCGCCTCTGAAAACTCACCCATGCTGATCACTTTGAACGGGCGATCGTGAAAACTTTTTACCTCCGCAGGCAGCGCCTCGGTGATACCAAGGGCGTTATGGCGGGCGGCAACGACGGCATATGCAGCACACAGATGCCGTTCACGCTCCTGCCATTCGACAGCCGCCAGAGCGCGGCGCAAATGCGGCTGCAAATCCGCTGCGGCAGCGAGCCTGGCAAACGCCGTTCCGAACCATTTCGGGTACGGAGCGTAGCGCCTTTCCATCAAGAAACAAAGACGCATCAAGTCGCGCACCAACCGAGCGGCGATCAGCGCCGAACCGATTTCATCGCCGACATAGCCGGCCCGCCCCATCAAGTGCTCTTCCTGCTCGATGCGCTTCCAACCGGCAGCCAGCAAGTAAAGCCAGACATCATGCGGATAGTAGAGAAACCGTTCGCGCACCGCCTGCAACAGGCCGCCGTCGTCGTGAAAAACCCGTCCGGCGGTCGCCGTCGCCAGCTTTTGCTGAGGAAACGTCAACCAGTCGGCCGGCTCGATCCGGCGCTCGATGTCGAAACCGAGGTGTTCCATGAAGAACATCGCCGGCGTCAAAATCTCGACGCGATGCTCGCCTCCGACGCGCGTCGGGTAACCGAGAAATTCCCGGGGCAGATGCAGCGCCAGAGTTGCCGCCATGTCCGCTGCCAGGCGCTCGTGGTCAGGGCCGGTCGAGAGAAATATCTGCGCCCGCGGACCCCAGTCATGGTCGCTGGACATCGGTGTGTCAAAACCCAGAACCTCAGAGCCGTCGCCTATCAGCGCAGCACTGTATGTGGTGCCGGACCAGTGCCGGTCGAGAACAGGCTTGATCGCTTCGCGGAAAAACCGCTCGCTCAAATCCAATCCCGGAATAAACTCGGCGCCGGTCAAGAAACTAAACGATGCGACGGCGTCCGCGCCCAAACGAGCGCCCGCCGGGACTCGGTGTCTTGGATGCCGGACGAATCGGCGGCAAAAACTCGCGACCCACCAGTTTCTCGACATCGCGCAAAAGGTGCTGTTGTTCTTCCGAAACGAATGTGACGGCGATGCCGGTCTTGCCGTTTCTTCCCGTTCTGCCGATGCGGTGCACGTACTCTTCCGGCGTGTTGGGCACGTCGTAATTGATCACGTGAGTGATGTTGGTGATGTCCAGCCCGCGGGCAGCAACGTCGGTCGCCACCAGCACCGGGAACTCACCGCGACGGAAACGAGCAATCGTGCTTTCGCGCTGCTTCTGGCTGATGTCGCCGTGCACTTCTTCGGCAATCACTTTCGAATCGCGCAAGCGGTCGGTGACCCAGGTGGCCTTGCGGCGTGTGCCGGTGAAGACCAATACCGAAGAATCACCGAATTCCTGCAGCAGGCGGAAAAGCAGATCGTCCTTGGCAAACTCGTGCACATTAATCACACGTTGTTCGATGGTGTCCGGCTCCAGTTCTTCCGTGTTGACGCGGACAATCGCCGGTTCCATGCAAAACGTCGACGCCAGCCGTTCGATGCGATCGTCGATGGTGGCGGAAAACATCATCGTCTGCCGCTCAGTGGGCACGCGATTGATGATGCGCCGCACCTGCGGCATAAAGCCCATGTCCATCATGCGATCCGCTTCATCCAGCACCAGCACTTCAATGGTGGCAAGACTGACGGTCTTGCTTTCCATGAAGTCGATTAAGCGACCGGGCGTGGCCACAATCACATCGACTCCGCGCTCCAGCGAATTGCGCTGTGTATGATAACTGGTGCCACCATATAGAGTGGCAACCCGCAGCTTGTTGTGCTTGGCAAACAGTTTCAGCTGTTCGCTGACCTGCATCGCCAGTTCGCGCGTCGGCACCAGGACCAGAGCCCGCGGCGACTCGTCGCGCTCTTCGAGCATGTCGACAAGTGGCAGACCATAAGCAGCTGTCTTACCGGAACCCGTGTGCGCCGATGCCACCACATCCCTGCCGTTGAGAGCGATGCCGATGGTTTGACGTTGTATATCCGTTGGCTCAACGAAGCCTATATCTTTGAGGGACTTCAGCACGGGGCCTGACAATCCCAGCTCCACAAATGTACTCAAACTGATTTCCTTAATTCGAGCAGGATACTCACTGCTCCTTCACACTGCCTGCCGCGCGGCACTCATTTGGAAAAACCTTTCCATTCACATCTCTCGGTAAACTCTGTTGAACAGATTGGGAGAGGGATAGCGGCCTTAACGTAATCGACTAATTGTTGCATAAATTAAGTCAAATGTCTAATCCCTGCGCGCTTTTGCCTGGCTGAGCCCGGTCGGGTAAACTGAGTACATCGACGCAAACCTGCATCCAACCTGGGGTTTCCTCATGAAAAAGAGCCTTTTAACAACTATTACGGCAGCTGCAATACTCGCGCTTTCGGGTTGTGGGCAAGCCGGGTCGGACACTGGCAACGTCGGTCCTGTTCTGAGCCAGGCAGGTACCGACGCTTACAACACAGTCAATCAGTATTCCAGCGAAAATGGCGGAACGCTGCCGCCCAACGCCAGCGCTCTCAGCGCTTACGCGGTGCAAAAGGGCATCAAACTGGCGTATCCGGTAATTGATCTGAGCGCAGAAAGCTGGAAGATGTACAGCCAGACACCGCGGCCTGCCATCGGCAATGGTGCCCTGCACAATTTGATCGGCTATTACGTCGACCAGAACACGAAGCGCTTCGGTATTTGCACCGAAGCCGCCACTCTGTCCAATCAATAGACTCTACTTTTTGAGCGTTACCGGGCGAATGCCAATCTTGGTGCGCATCAGCGCGTACGGCCGCTCGCGGGCTTCGACGCTGTTATGAAACTGCGCCTGCCTGTGCAATTGATTGACAGTGAAGTAGAGATAGCCGTCGCTGGCCAAACACATCGTATCCGGCCACATGAGGCGCAGGTCGTGAATCAGCGTTTCGTACTGCCCTCTGGCATTGCGCCGCACGATGGCGTTGTGCTCGTAGTTGGTGATGTACAGGTTGCCGGCACCATCCGATTCCAGCCCATCGGCACCGCCACCTTTGTCTCCCAGTTTGATCACCGTCTTCGCCACCTGCGCATCAGTCAGTTTGGCATTGCTGAGCGCATCGACACTGACGCTGTACAACTGACGACTGGAGAGCGGGCAGTAGAACAGGCGCTTACCATCGGCACTGATGGCGATACCATCGCTGCCGACCGCTATGTGCTGCGGCGGCTTGTTGGCGGGGCGCACCATCAGTGGTTGCCCCTCGACGACCGGCAAAAAGCCGGGTTCGGCTTTCGTAGAAAAATGATTGGCGAGCCGTCTCCAGCTTTTACCGCTGGACAGATCGACAACAATGATGCCGCCACTGCTGCTGGAGTCGGTGATGTATGCCATGCCGCCTTTGCCGCGCCGCAAATCAAAACGCACATCGTTCAAATAACTGCGCGGCAACGCCACATTTGCTGGGAACAAGATCTTCTTCGCCACCTTATTAGTGGACAGGTCGATGCCCACTAGTTTTGGTCCGCCAAACTTCGTCGGTCCGAAAGCAATGCTGCCAGTATCGAGAATCCAGAGCATGTCGTTGGCATCAACCACGACGCTCTGCACAGACACCAGTCCGTCAGACTGGAAGGGCACTTCATTGCCGTTGACCAGCTCCGCAACGGTGGCGGTGACGTTGTCGCCCCAACGCGGATAATTCACAAAGATGCGACCTCTGTGAGAAACGGTCACTCCGGTAGGCATCGGTCCGTTGAAGGTTTTGACGACTTCCATGTTGCCGAAATACTTTTCGGTCGGCAGTTTCACCTGCTGCGCACGCACCGGCTGCACCGGCGCCGCCAGCCAGACGACGGCATACGCCAGAACCAGAACCAACGACGCAAGACGTCCACGCTGCAACATGACAGCCACCTCAAACGATGCGCCTGAGATTATATCCGACGTATGGCTATTCAACGACTTGCGCCAGCCGTTTCACACCTTCATTGATCTCTGCGGCGGACAGCGCTCCGTAATTCATGATGAACGACGCACCGGATCTGTGAGTCGCAAAGTGCATCGACGGCAGGATGCCCACACCCAGTTTGAGCGCCCGCTCCACAATCGTTTGCTCCGACATATCGGTCTGAAAGTGCACCAGAACGTGGATGCCGGCATCCTCACCGACCACCTGCACGCGCTTGCCGAAGTAGTGGCGCAACGCGGCGATCAAGACGCCGCGCCGCTCTTCGTACACTTTGCGCATGCGCCGCACATGCCGCTCCAGATGCCCTTGATCGATAAAATCAGCCAGCACTTGCTGCTCGAGAATCGGCGAATGGCGATCGGTGAGCCACTTTCCGTGGGTGAAGACGTGCACCAGATCTGGTGGCACCACCATATAGCCCAGTCGCAACGAAACAAAGAGCACTTTGGAAAACGTTCCTATATATATGACCCGGTTGTTGTTGTCCAATCCCGCCAGAGCCGGCACCGGCTTGCCGTGATAGCGAATCTCGCTGTCGTAGTCGTCTTCGACTATGAAGGTGTTGGTGCGTTGCGCCCAACCCAGAAGCTCCAGGCGGCGAGCCAGTGATAACGATGCGCCCGTCGGGAACTGGTGCGAGGGCGTCAGGTAGAGAAACTTGAGGCGCGGTGTATCGCCCTGCAACAACTGCGTGGTAGAGATGCCTTCTTTGTCGACAGAAATCGGGAAGCAGCGCGCGCCGTGCGCTTCGAAAATCGTCTTGGCACCGACCCAGCACGGATCTTCTAAGCCGACATGATCGCCGCGTTCGACAAACGCGCGCGACACCAGATCCATGGCTTGCTGCGATCCATTCACAATCACTATTTGCGATGCATCGACTTTCATGCCGCGCGCTCGCCCGAGATAGCGAGCCAGAGCCTCGCGCAAAGGAGCATAGCCCTGCGAGCGCTTCGGCATGTCCAGCTGCGAAAACTGTTTGCGCTTGCAATGCATATTGAGCAGCCTGAGCCACGTGCTCATCGGGAACGAATCCATATCAGGTCTGCCGAAAGCAAACTGAATCTCCGGCTCCTGGTTGCTACCCAGAAGTTCGGTTTTCGCCAGATGGCGCCCGAAATTTGAGAGCGTGTCGAACACCTGTTCGCGACAAAGTGCACTGGGTTCGAACGGCACGAACGGCTGCGCTCGCGCCTCCATCAATTCATCCGGCAATTCGGAGGCAACGAAAGTGCCGGCCCCAATCTTGCCGTCCAGATAGCCTTCGCTGACCAGCGCGTCATAGACCAGCGTCACGGTCGTTCGCGAGATACCAAGAGATCGAGCCAGCTCACGACTGGGCGGCAGCTTCATGCCGCGAGCCAATCGTCCGACCAAAATTCCTGTCCGGATTTCATTATAAAGCTGCCGTTGTAAAGGTTCAGTACCGGTGGGGTCGACCGTGATTGCTAGCTGCATACGCTTAATTGGTCTTATTGATATTTCCAAAATGGACCTTTCCATAATACCAATCAGCCATTAGCATGTACATAGAAACGGGAATAATCCCGTTAGGCGAGCACAAAACCAAGGGCACCCCGAGCCCGGCAAACACACGGTTCACGCGGCGCAGTATGCCCGGCGCGAGCGACAGCGTTGTGTTTGAAGGAGACCGACATGACGACTGAATTCAACAAAACCAATCTGCACGCTCTGCGCACAACCGAAGACACCAGCGCAGGCAACGCAGAAAGCACCGGCGCAGGTCCCTCTCCGCTGGTCGTCTACAGCATGCTGGCTTTCTGCCTGATCACGTGGGCAAGCGCGTATTGCTTCATTCGCGTCGCCGTCAACACTTACGAGCCCCAGCACCTCTCGGCGCTGCGCTTCTTCTTCGCCTCAATTTTTCTGATCCTCTTCGCCCCCAAGGCGAAACTCAGCATTCCCCGTGGTGGCACTCTGGTGCGCCTCCTCTGCTACGGATTCTGTGGTATCTCGCTCTACAACATCTTGTTGTGCCTCGGCGAGAAAACCGTCAGCGCCGGCACTGCTAGTTTCATCATCGGCATTTCGCCTCTCTTCACAGCACTTCTGGCGTCGGCCATTCTCAAAGAAAAAATCGGCAAACGCGGATGGATAGCTCTTCTGGGAGCGTTCATCGGTGCGGGGATCATGTCGCTTGGCTGCACATCCGGTTTCACCATTTCGCCGGCCATCCTGCTGCTGCTCTTCGCCTCCCTGCTGAGTGGTGTCGCCATCGTTCTCAACAAAAGCATCCTCAACACCATGCGTCCCGTGGAGAGCACCATATACGGTGTATGGGCCGGCACGCTCTTCCTGGTGCCGTTCCTGCCCGGCGCGTTCGCAACCATGGCACATGCACCGCTGACCGCCACCCTCGCCTGCGCATTCCTGGGCGTCTTCCCAGCAGCACTGGGCACCCTCGGCTGGTCATTCGTTCTCAAATACTCGTCCGCCAACCGCGCCGCGCGCTTCCTCTACCTGATACCGGTGATCACCGCCATTCAATCGAGCGTCTTCCTCGGTGAACCACCAGGCATGCTGGAATCAATCGGTGCCGTCGTCACGCTGCTTTCAGTCGTTTCGGCCAGCCCTATGGTGGTTGGACTCTTGCGACCGACCGGTCCGGTCCACTTCAAATTCGGTGAACTGCGCCTCAATCTTGAGCGCCTGGTATCAGACTGCCTGCGCCGCAAAACATGCTGCGACGACCCGGCTTGCGTGCAGACCACTCGATAACTGCCCGACACAACTCGCTGATTGCCAAGAGACACACGAAGCCCAGGGGGAGCGCCCCGAGCCCAAGTGATATCACTTCGCATTTTCCAGCCGGAGCTAAAGTGATATCACTTCAGTTTTGACGAACTGGTTGCCAGAAGGTTCTGGACTCGGGCGCATGTCAACATGAGCGGCCGCCACCATCTAAGGTATAGTTTTGGAAAGCGGAGTTCGTATGGCGCTCTACACGTTTTTTCTCAGTTTTCGCGAAGGGACCTACATTTCTCAGGTCACCGCGTCTTCAACCAAGCAAGCACCCAAAGAGTGGGCGGAGAATCTCGAAGAGTGGTCCGTACCAGGTCTGGGAGCAGCCGGCGTCCAGCAGATCAAGCAACAGATCGGATCGCTGGCCGTGGTTCCCATCGACAAATGTAAGCATGTCTGGAGCTATACGGTGATCGTTCGAGGAAACGCCGCCATAGTTCACTTTGTGCAGACCGAGTAGCAGAAATGGATTTTGCGCTGGTCTTCGTGGGTGGTGGCATAGGATCTCTGTGCCGTTATCTCGTCAATTTAGCCGTTGTTAAATACTTGCCGATCGGTGTTTTTCCACTGGGTACCTTCACCGTCAACATGGTCGGTTGCGTAATTATTGGTGTGGTCGCGTATCTCGCCACCGAGAAAGCGATTATTCCAGCACACATCAAATTGTTGCTCACCGTCGGCTTCCTGGGCGGTTTCACCACGTTTTCATCCTTCGGTTTCGAAACCTTCGATCTGATCCGCAACGGGCATTACGGTTTTGCGATCGGCAATGCCGTCACGCAAGTGATTATGGGAACTGTCGGAGCCTGGGCTGGTTTCTCCATAGGCGCGCAGCTTTCGCGCTCCTGGAACTAGCTCTCCGAGCACCAGGTTACCAGGCTTCTCCAACGCAGATCCATCCGGCCCAGGCTACCGGGTTGGCAAAATTGCCGCCTTCCTTTTTGACTGAGAGCTGCGCCTTGCGCAGTGCCTCAGCAATCGGCATCTTCTCCTGCAAGACGTTGTTATAGAAACGATCCATGATCAGCAGCGTCGCCGCATCAGGCACCTTCCATAACGACATAACAATGCACCGCGCACCGGCAGCCATGATCGCGGCGCGCAAACCAAGCACGCCCTGACCGGTTACTTCCTCGCCCAGTCCGGTTTCGCACGCCGACAATGTCACCAGCTTTGTTTGATGGTGCCAAAACATTCAACGCTGCCACCACATCCGGGGTCCCGCGAAACACGCACCGCCTCCTCGAAGTTACCGGCATCGATTAGAGGTGAGAGCTGCGCCTTCAATCGGTCGACACTGTCTTCGTCGCCGAAATTGACAGAAGGACTCGCCTGCGGCCGTCCCTCTTGCTTGCCGGCCGCTTGCGCACCACTAGTGGTGCCAATCAGCACCAGCAGAGACACAAGGATAGTGCACCGGCAGATTCGCCTTACTTCGGGAAGCATCATGCTTGGAATCGGTTTGACATCCGGCAACTTAATCTTAACAGTCCATTCTATAGCCCGCGAAGCCATTTATGCCTGATAATAGGGCTAAGGAGACCTATCCTGTGAAACAACAACGCGAAAACTGCGTGTTCTGCGGCAGCGCCGAGTGTGAAAACCCGGGCGTTCCCGGTCAATGGCTGGTCAATTACGCCAAGGGCAAGTGCGAGAAGAAGCGGTCTGAAGACATCGAAGTGTATTCGGATGACGAATTAAAAGAGTTCATTCCGCAAGAGCCTCTCCTTCATCAGCTGTACGACAGCAAGCGCAAGAAAGGCATGTCTAAGTACGATGCCTTCCTGCACATCTTGAACCGGACAATCGAAAAGTCCGAGAAAAAATAAGATACCGTATTTGGTGCTAAGGGCGTTTCATTTCGCGAGTCTGGTCAGAAGCCTTCGCGCGTACCCTGCGCAGCTTCGGATGTTCCTCTGTTTCGGCCAGAGATTCGGTGGTGCCTTTGGGCAATTCTTCCGTTTCCTTCTCTTGCAATTCAAGATTGGGTATTTGGTTTTGCTGTTCGCGAGCTTGCAGCGGGTCTTGCATGTCTTTGCCCTCCAGGCGCGTCAGAGAACTGGATGTCACGACGAACGTGGAACCTCTACTGTTTCACTGGAGGCAGTTAGGCGAGGAAGCTATAATTCTGGGGTCCGTCGTATGACATAGGTGCCGTTTCATGAAACAAGCCTTTACACTCCTCTTGACTGCCGCATATGTGTTTGCGGCTTTGCCGGCATTCGCCGACGAGGAGGCGGCCGCGACTACAAACAGTGCATCTGAAACAACGTCTGCAGCCGACAAGAAAGCTAAAGCGGACGCAAAAGCGAAAGCCAGCGAAACGCAAAGCACCGAAGCAAGCAGCACCGACGAGAAGGCAAAGTCCGACGGCGACGACAAAACCAAATCAGACGACAAAGCAAAATCGGACGGCGACGATAAAACCAAATCCGATACCACCAAAAAAGCAAAGGGCGCAAAAACCCCCGCCAAAGGCAATATCGCTTCGCGCGCCGCGTCCTTCGTCGCCGGCAGCATCGTCGGCATGCCGGTGGCCATCGCCCGCGAAATCGGCGGCGAAACAAAGATTGCCACCAGAGACCTGGTCGGCGAAACCAACAACTGGTTCAAAATCATTCCGGCTTTACCGATGGGTTTCATCGGTGGCTGCCTGAGTGCCGCACCGCAAGGTTTGATGTTCGGCATCAAAAACGCATGGGAAGGCAGTCACGACGAACCATTCGGACGAGAAGCGTTCAGCCTCGCCGACGAGCTGGAAAAATAACTGCTTCCGTGCCGAGCAATCGCGAGATAATTTGATCTGCTCAGCTTTGTAATGGCTAAGCACAGGAGTTAAGATGGCCGAACGGCTTCTGATTGGCGCCCACTGCAACGGCAGTTTGAAAAGCTCAGTAGACAAAGCGCTGGAAATCGGCGCGCAGTCGATGCAGATCTTCATCGGTTCACCACAAACGTGGGCAACACCGAAACCGGCTGTCGACGACTTCGTCCGTTTCAAGGACGGCGTCAAACAACACAAGCTCGGTCCCGTCTTCGTCCACGGCAACTACCTGGTCAACCTGGCTACGTCATCACCAGACTTTTTGAAGAAGTCACTGGAAAACATGTATGCCGCACTGCGTCTAGCGGATCGCTGCGGCGCCGAGGGCTTGATTTTCCACCCCGGGTCGGCAGGCACCACGCCTTATAAGGATGCGGTGCGGCGAGTGGTGCAGGCTATCGAAGTGGTGCTCGACGACTACGACGGTAAATGCAAGCTGCTGCTCGAGGTCTGCGCCGGGCAGGGAGAAACCATCGGCGATCGCTTCGAAGAATTCGCCGATATACTTGCGCAGCTCAATAACGACAAGCGGCTCGGTGTCTGCTGGGACACGTGTCACTTGTTCAATGCAGGCTATGACGTGTCCAGCGAAGCTGGTTTAAAAAAAACCGTCGATCAATTCGAAAAAACGGTGGGCTTCCAGTGGTTGAAGGCGGTTCACGCCAACGATTCGAAAACTCCGTTCGCGGCCCGGCGCGACCGCCACGAAAACATCGGCGAAGGGCACATCGGGGCGGAGGGGTTCCAGCGCATGCTGCAGCATCCTAAGTTGCGGCATCTGCCCTGGATGCTGGAGGTGCCCGGCTTCGAAAAGAAGGGACCCGATCGCAAAAACATCGATCTGCTGCACCGCCTCGCCAACACGCCGATCAAAAAGACAAGCAACTCGTCAGCAACGCAGAAGGCGACGACACCAAAAGCACGCAAGAACGTCCGTACTGCTACGAAGAACGAGTAGACGACGTGTCGAAACCCGAACCACCCATCACACAACGCATTTTGAAACGCCTGAGCGCCAGCAAAGCCATCATCCTGGTGGCAACACTGTTGGCGGCATCAGCGTTCACATTCATTGAAGTGGCGAGCGAAGTCAGCGAAGGCGAGACTCTGCACCTGGACAACACGATTTTGCATGCACTGCGCAATCCAACCGATCCATCGATACCCATCGGTCCATCATGGCTCCTGCCCGGGGTTCAAGACATCAGCGCATTAGGCGGCGTGGCGGTGTTGATCGCCTTGACTCTGGCAGTCTCAGGTTTTTGCTGGTTCGACAGAAAGAAGAAGTTGTTGCTGTTTTTCCTTGGTTCCGTCGGTGGTGGCACTATGGCAATGGTGCTGCTCAAACACTTTTTCGCGCGACCGCGACCGAGCATCGTGCCGCACCTGGTGCCGGTGGCGATGGAGAGCTTTCCGAGCGGACATTCGATGATCTCGGCAATATTCTATTTGACGCTGGGCGCACTGCTGGCGCAGGCGACCCAGGATCGAGTGCTAAAAATCTACTATTATGCCAGCGCCTGCCTGATCACATTGCTGATCGGCATCAGCCGGGTATATCTGGGAGTTCACTATCCAACCGATGTCCTGGCGGGATGGTGCGCAGGCATTGCGTGGTCCGCGACTACTTACTTGATCTCCGAATGGCTGCAGCGCCGTGGAAAACTAGAGGAAGGCGATGAAATCAAGCAAATCGAGCAAACCGAGTAAACCAAAACTGCTCTCGGGCGGCAACCCGCAGATCACCAAGGCAGACGGCGATGCCCCAGTACAAGCTTACATCGCGGCCATGCCGGGCTGGAAGCGCGAAGTCGGTAAACGCCTGGACGCCATAATCACGAAGAGCGTACCCAAAGCGCGGAAAGCCGTGAAGTGGAACTCCCCCTTCTACGGCATCGAGGGTCAGGGGTGGTTCTTGAGTTTTCATTGCTTCACCAGATACGTCAAAGTTACGTTCTTCAACGGCGGATCCCTGAGCCCTCTTCCGCCCGGCGAATCAAAACACAGCCACGTGCGCTACATCGACATTTACGAAAACGACGAAGAATTCGACGAAGCACAATTTGCTCGTTGGGCGAAACAAGCCTGCAAGTTGCCGGGCTGGGGCACTACGAACTGATTCCGCTTCCGACAGCAGCATCTACCTCGGCAAGAAACTTGCGCTTTTCCTCACTCGATATAAAACTCGCTTCGAAGCTGTTTCTGGCTAGTTGAATGACGTCCGCGGTCGAGAGGTGCAACTCTTCAAAGATACCGGCAAAATTGTCGGCGACGTATCCGCCGAAATACGACGGATCATCCGAGTTGACGGTTACCAGCAAGCCTCGGTCGAGCATCTTCTTGATGGGATGCTGAGCCAGGGAAGGCACCACGCACAGTTTTACATTGGAGAGCGGGCACACCGTCAGCGGCACATGTTCTTTGACGAGACGCTCAACCAGCGCTTCGTCTTCCATACAACGCACGCCGTGGTCCACTCGCTTTACTCGCAATAGATCAAGCGCCTGCCAAATGTATTCTGGCGGTCCCTCTTCGCCGGCATGTGCGACAGGCAAGAAACCTTCAGCGCGCGCGCGGTCGTAAACTGCCTGAAACTTCTCAGGCGGGTTGCCTTTCTCGCCGGAATCCAGTCCAACGCCGATGATCCACTCCTTGAAAGGAAGCGCCTGCATCAACGTCTGCATCGCTTGCTCGGCACTCAAATGACGAAGAAAACACATGATCACATGCGAGGAGATGCCCAGCTCGACACGAGCCCGTTCCAGCGCAGTGCGAATGCCTTTGATCACGGTACTGAATGCGATACCACGATCTGTGTGCGTTTGTGGGTCAAAGAAAATTTCCACGTGCTTAACTGCGGTTCTCGCAACGCGTTCCAAATAGGCCCAGGTCAGGTCGTGGAAATCCTGTTCCTGAACAAGCACCGTCGCTCCTTCGTAATATATGTCCAGAAACGACTGCAAATTGGTGAACTGATACGCCCGTTTGACGTCATCGACAGATCTGTATCGCAGCGGAATGTTGTTGCGCTTCGCGAGCGCGAACATCAAATCTGGTTCGAGCGTGCCTTCAATATGAATATGCAACTCGGCCTTCGGGATGGTGTTGATAAGAGCACCGACTTTAGGACCGCTGATCATAGATTCCTGCCTTGCAACTTGCGACTGAATGGCGAACTGAATGGCGACTGGCGCACCCACCAATTTGGTTGCGCGAATCATAGCAAATTAATCTGCCTTCGCAACGCCATCGCGAAGACTCCGTCACCAGTTCGAGCAACGAGTCCGATTAGCAGGTGTACTTGCCCGACTCGTCGATCAACTCACCCTCGCCAAGATATCCAGGATGCGCCTCGGCCAGCGCCAGCGCTCGGCTATAGATCGATTTTGCCGGGTCCGTTTTGTTCTGACGAATCAGACACCGCGCATACTCGTGCGCGCATGCCGCCGCCTTAACTCCCGCGTTGTCCGCCGAGAGATCCTCTATCTTGTCGTACAGTGCCAGTGCCCGCGTGTACGCGGCTTCCGCGTCAGCTTCCCGCCCCTGTTCGACACAGCATCGAGCCAGGTCAAACAAAGCATTCGGAACGAAAGTGGGCGCGTGCGGCGACTTCTCAGTCTGATTGATCAACTTGGTCAGCACGCCCTCCGCCTCGCCGAACGCTTTCTTCTCCATCAAGCATTCAGACAACTTGCGGTTGGACTCGATCACCTTTAGATCATCAGGTTGAAACTTCTCGTGCAACATCTTCAACGCATACTTGTGAAGACCTTCGGCTTCGGACAGCCGGCGCTGGCTGCGCAGCAAGCGCGCCAGTTCCTCCAGAGCCTCCGCTGACTGTTCCCACTCTTCTGAGTCTTCCCAGGTTCTGAACGCCTTGGTGTAGTGCTTTTCCGCCACAACGTTTTTGTTCTGTTTCTCACAAGCCTTCGCCGCTCCAAATGCGGCAATGGCGATGAAGTGATAGTTCTTAGTCTCCTCAGCCATTTCAAGGGCTCGCCCGTAACACTTCTCTGCATAGGCGTAGTCTTCTTCAGCAAACGCCTCATCAGCTTGCTGCACCCATTGATCGACTTTCTTGGTGCCAAGCACCTCGCTGACCCAGCCAAAAAGTCCCATTGTTCCTTCTCCGCCCTGCTTCGTTATTTTCGATTTTTCCAACTTTCACATATTTTGCGCCATCCCGACGCCTCACGACAAGAGGTGACTCCGAAATGCTCAAGCGATATCGCTTGAGCGTTTCTAAGAATCGAGAGCTAAAGCGATATCACTTCAGCGTCGCCAAAAATCCAGAGGCAAAGTGATATCAGTTCGGTTTGGACAAGAAACGAGAAGCTCAAGCGATATCGCTTGAGCTTCTCAAGTGAAGGTGAGGCGACCGCCTATTGGGCCTTGACGTGCTCGTCGATCCAGCCGAGGGTATCGTTCATTACCTTGTCATCGACCTGCACGTCTTCGAAGACGTAGTGATCACCGTTGGAAACCATCATCAGCTTCTTGTCTTTGGTTTTCAATTTTTCGGCGATGCTTTCGGCGCTCGAGGGCTTGGTCATTTTGTCTTGTTCGCCCTGGACAATCAGTACCGGCTGGGTCTTGATTTTGCGCGCCATGCCCTTGGTTTTGTACATCAGGAACTGACAGTCCATCAGCTCTTTCGGCGTCAGATCGAGCCGCACCAGCGGGTCTTTTTCATATGCTTCGCGGAGGGAAGGCTTGGGAGTACCCATCGCAACCAGCTCTTTGCCGTAGTCGAAGCGCTTGTTCGGACCCTTGAACATGCGGTGGCAGACGGTCAGGTAGTTGGTGAGTGTTTTGAAGTGAGCACCACCAGGAGCAGAGGAAATGATGCCTTGCGTAAGCGTTGGAAATTCCTTGGCGGCGCGCAGCGCGGTCGCCCCGCCCATCGCTTCGCCCAGAAGAAATACGGGAGTGTTTGGATACTCCTTGTGCAGCCCTTCCAAGGCCGCTTTGACGTCGGAAAGAATGTCGTCGTGATCCATTTTTTGTTTCGGATCTTTTTGACGCCAGGCGCCGAAGCCGCGCAGATCCATGGAGTACACGGTGATGCCTTTCTTGGCTGAGCGCTCACCGAAGTTTTCGAAGGCGCCGGCATGCAACCCCAGCTCGTGCAGCGTTAGAACAACGGCTTTCGGAGTGCCGTCGGCTTTCCAGACCCAGAGCGGCGGTGCATTGGGAATCAAGTCTTCCTTGGTGGCGGTGCTTTCGCGGGCATCGGCAACCAAGGTAGTTACCGGTCCGAGTGCCGTCAGAAAAACTGCCAATCCGACGGTCAGTGCCTTGAAGGTCAGCTTCGCCGCATTTAGTCTGGTCATGCTATTTAACTCCAACTCCAGTGTGCGTGATTCAGTGCTACTAGTTGCTCTTGGGGGTGGTCTTCACCGTATTTGGTGCGGCGCCCTTTTTAATCGACCGGGTCGTGTCGGAAACGGGAACCGCCGCTGATTTGGCGTCAATGTCAACTTGGATGCCGGGTCCGGGACTGCAGGGTTTCACTCCAAGAACCACTTCGGCGCCTTTCCACTTATTGGCGATGAAGACTGGGGTCTGAACTTGAGCGCGATCGCGCAGGACCTCTTCTTCAACTCTCGCCTTCATGTAGCTGTAGGCATCCTTGAGTGTGGTCTCAGTTCCTTTGAGCCGCAAACCGTCGATAAGTTTACGGGTAAACACGCCGTTAGGGTAGTTCTTGGACTCCCACGAGATTTGATCGGCTTCACTTGAGGCAACAATCAGCTGACCGGCGCCCACTTGCACGTTGTCGTTGATGATACCGGCACGGTGCATGCCTTTACCGCCCTCGCCGGCTGCAATTTCCACGCCTTTTCCGCCTTCGCCGCCGGTTCCACCGGCTGAGGCGCCAGAGCCACCGCCGCGACTGGCGACCGTATCGTCCATGGCGCCACCATGGCATACGTCAGCGACCAGCACCACACGGTTGCAGTGAATGAGATCCTTTATCCCGGCGGTCAGGTACTTCATAGGAATGCCGGTAAGAATCAAATTGTTCATGGTCGCATCGTAGGGAACGACGAAGTTGGCGTTTCCGAGTTGCTCCACCGCGCTGCTGCCGTGGGTGGAGATGTAAACAACCACCAGGTCGTCGCAGGTCGCAACTTTGCCCAGATACTTGTCACCTAAGTAGTTGGTGATGTTCTGGCGAGTGGCATCCTGATCCAGAAGCAGCTTGACATGATCGGGAGCGAAGTTTGCTTCGTTGATCAAATAATTCTTGAAGTCGGTGGCATCTTTGGCGGCAAACTTCAAATTGAGGTCGGTATCTTTGAAGTTGCTGATGCCAATCACTAGAGCCCACTTGTCGTGGACAGAAGCATTGGATCCGGTGTCCGCAGCATCAGCGGGTGCCGCCGCCTGTGATGCGGATGAGCTGGGGCTGCGATAACCGGGCAGTTTAGACTTGATGCTGTCGGCGCGTTTCTGCAATGCGACTGCTTCTTCGGTCTTAGAAGAATCGTTCTGCGCCACCAACGCCTGAGACAGGCATTCGAGATCACCGGCAATCGCGCCATCTTCATTGGCCAGTTCGTCGTTCTTCAGGAGCTTGCGATAGAGTTTCTCTGTCTGAGTCGGTTGCTGAGTAATTGAGTAGAGCTCAGCCAGTGTCCGCATCACTTCAACAGTGATCGGACCGGTTTCTCCCTGGGTGTCAATCAGCATCGGCAATGCTTCTTTCAGCAGGCTTTCGGCGGAGGCATATTGCTGGCGAGAGATACGCACGCGTGCCAGGTGGAACATCTGAATGGCGATGCGCGCATCATGGCAGTCTGTACAGGAATCGGTGCGCAGCTTGCGAGCCTTCTCGAGAATCGCGTCAGCCTTCTCCAATTTGCCCCAGTCGTAGTTCAACAATCCATCGCTATTCAACGCAATGATCAGGTTGGGTGACTTGGTTCCTTCTCCCTCGACAATCAGCTGCAGTGCGTAAAGGTAAAGCTTCTCGGCTTTCTCGTACTTGCCCTGCAGCATGAAAACGCGCGCCAGCTCACTGGCATACGGCGCCACCACCACCGGACTACCTTCGCACTTGACTGAGATTTCCAGAGCTTTTTCGGCGGCCCGCTCGGCAGCAACATACTGGTCGGCATCCGTGAGTGGCTTGGTCAGCTGACGGAGCAGCTCGGCGACCTTGAGATTGTCCTCGCCGAAAGCATCTTGCTGCGTTTGCACAGCGCCTTGCAGCAGTTTGATCGACTGCGGATAATCTCCCCGAGAAAGGTAGAGTTTCGAAAGCTCCGCTACCAGACTTGTATATTCGTCGCCCGGGCGCGGGTTTTTCTCAAGCGATGCTATACCCTTTTTCAGTAGCGCTTCGGCGTCAGACATCTTTCCTTGCGCGAGATAGAGCCGCGCCAGCAAAAGTTCACCATGGACGGTGGCTGGAGCATCGGGTCCCAACTGCTCGTTCTCCGCCAGCGCCTGCTTAAGCAAAGGCTCCGCATCCAGAACTTTCTTTTGTTGAAGATAGAGCACCGCCAGCCATTCCAGCTGCGGAGCGGTAAACGGTTTGCCCTTGCCCGCCGACTTTTGCGCGAAAGCAAGAGCCTTTCTGTAAGTGGCTTCGGCTTCCGACTCCTTCCCGACGGCTTGATAGATGATGCCCTGGGCATGCAGCGCCCGCAATAACTGCTCCGGAGAGTCGGACTTTTTCTCGAGAATAGCGACAGCACGATCAGCAGCGGACTGGGCGTCGGCATACTGCTCCATCGTTACCAAAACACTGGCATAGCCAGTCAAGTCGACACCCAGATCCGGACTGCCGGCACCCCGGACTTTTTCATCGATGGCAATAGCCTGTTTCCAGAGTTCCGCCGCCTCGGCGGTCTTGTTGCGATTGACTTTCACGTCGGCAAGCGTACGCAGCAAGTCTCGCCTGCGGGTGTCTTTCTCCGGGAAATCGGCAGTTTCTTTGAGAGCAGACTGGAACTGGCGCTCAGCTTCCGAATACTTACCTCGGTCGAGAGCCGCGAAACCGGCATCATTGAGGCTCTTATACAACACCGCGTCGGCAAAAGCCGGCTGCGACAGCAGCATAAAGGCGACCGAGAGTGTCGTCGCCAGTTTGGCAGACCTGTAAATAGTCGTTTTGGAAAGAAACATGGGGTTTTTCAGCACTACTTCAGTTTATCCGGCAAGTACCCGTGTGGGCGAGGTATCCTATATTTTTGACAGGGAAAGGCGCAACTTTAGGTGTCTGTTGACAACGAATTAATATCCGCGGCGAGGGCAGCTCTGGGCGAACCCAACGGCGAGCTGGCGGAAAAGCTCTACGACGAGCTGATTGCGCTCATCGAGGCCAAGCACTCTGGCAACCAGCGCGAGGTAGCAGCCACACTGGGGGCGCTGGCAAAAGCTCTGGATGCGGAGGATTCGCCCGAGAAGTCGATGCAATTCAAACAGCGCACGACGGAAATCATGCTCAAACGCAGCATGGCCGCCCGCATGGCTGAGCGCCAGCTGCCTAAAATGCAGAACCAGCCGACTCTACATTCGACGCCTCCGCCGCCTTTTGCCAAGTTGGAGTACCTGTACATAGGTTGCGCCGATTTCGAGCGTGACCTCAAGTATTACCGAGAGGTGCTCGGCGCGCAGCTCTTGTGGGCCTTCGACAAGTTCGACGCCAAGGTTGCCGCGCTGAAAGTGGCTTCAGGACCGCCGCTTCTTCTGGCAACCCACCGTCCGGCACCGTCCTGCCAGCCTATTTTTTCACTGCCCGTGGGCGGTTCTCTCGATGCGCTGATGAAGAATCTCAAGCAACGGGGCTGGCAAGTAGAAGGCGAGCCGATGGAAACGCCGAATGGACCGACCGTGCTGTTCAAAGATCCCAGCGGCAACTTGTTTGCCGTACTGCAAAACGATCGACCGGATGCTATGGAAAAGTCCTATGCGGATGAAAACAATCCCAATGCGATTCGCATGAAGGACTGAACAGGACTGAACAGGACTGAACAAGTCACTCGCGAATCGGAATCACGGATAGTCGCTTCAAATCGGTGACCTGACCGACGCCGGCATCGATCAGTTGCTTCAACAGCTCGCCGCAGGAAGTTTCCTTAGCGAAGTCGCGCTCTTGCCTGGTGATGCGCGTAGCGATCACCATCTGCATCAAGCCATTGGAGAGCTGCACCGTAGATGGTATCGACTCGGTTTGCGCCGGCATAAACAAAAAGTCGAAGAACGAGCCGTCGAAAAGCCGCAGATCCTGGACGGTGATGCCGCCATGCTCGACAATTTTTCCGAAGATGTCCCGGCAATCGTTGAGTTCATTCTCCGCCACCCAGGTGAGCACCGCCATCGAATCGGTATCGGCGGGATCGGCGAGAATCAGTCCCACCTCATATCCGTAGCCCGCCCAATGTGGTGGCACATATGCGGGAACGCGACGCGCCAGCCTCGTATTGAACGACTTGTTGCCGTCCGGTTCGTCGACTCGCTCGAAATCGGCCACGTAGGCACTGCTGGGCATGTCCGGGTTGGACAGACCGCAAGTCACCTGCACCCGCTTACCAGCCAGTTTGCAGTCTTGACTGAAATCGAACAATCCGCCGCCCGGCCAGTGCACTGTCATCAGCTTGTTGATATCTTGAGGAATGGCACCGAAGTGGTCTGCGAAAAAGGTTTCCCGTTCTTCGTAGACGCGGTTCCAGATCACCTCGTCACGCTCGTCGCGCTCGGCTTCGATGTCGTCGGTGTCGAGGTACGCCGTCTTCATCGAGAACGACCAGCCCTCGCCTTCCTGAGCCATGGTAACGTTGATGCCTTCGGCACCGAGCGCGATAATGGCTTCCCAAGCCGCTTCGTGCAGCTCAGCTGTCGGCACGGTAATCACTTCGCCGGCACACGACTCGCTGGTGATGCTGTACGAATATCGTCCCGTGCACTGCTCAGGCACCTGTTCGACCCGGCAGTCTATAGACGTAAATCGTTCCGGCGTCGAGCTGATTAGAGCCGATGCCAGGTTGTTGATGCGCTCTTGTACTTCTTCTTCGGTGACGGTCATGGTTCTCAAATTACCGCTGATTTGGAGGGGACGGTTCAAGCTCCATGTACCTCTATAATCTGTAGGCTTAAACCCCAGAGCAAAGGAATCCCTCCGTGCCGCAAAAAAACCTGCTTACAACCACCCTGACAGCCGTCATTTCTACAGTTGCCATTGGCTGGGTGCCGCCGGCAGGTCATGCAGAAAATTCCAGCGCGCCACCCCCGCCCCCAACATTACCGCTGCCGGCCAACATGGTGCTGGAGAATGTGCCACCAATTCCGGTGGCATTGCGGACCTTGCTCGATCGCTACGCTTTTTACCGTCAAGCCGGATGCTATTCGTGGCATCCCAAGAAGCGCCAACTTCTGATTGGCACCACTTTTGCCGACACATCGCAGATTCACCATTTGACCCAGCCGCTGGGAGCGCGCACGCAGTTTACGTTCGCGCGTGAGCGCTCCACCGATGCCTCCTATCAGCCGACTGAAGGCAACTTCTTTATCTTCAGCCGCGACGCGGGCGGCAACGAAAATTACCAGAAGTATCTATTTTCACCGGAGGCGCACTCGGAAACGCGGCTTACCGACGGCACGTCCCGCAACCTCCACACGGTGTGGTCGACACAGGGTGATTGCTTCGCGTACAGTTCCAATGCCCGCAACAAAGACGAAATGGATCTTTGCCTGCTGCAACCTGCCGCATCACCGCCGGTGGCAAAAATACTCTGCGAGCTGCACGGCGAAGGTTGGGCTCCTCGCGATTGGTCGCCCGACGACAAGCAGATATTGCTGCATCAACAGGTATCCGTCAACGAATCGTATTTCTGGCTGGTCGATGTCGCCACCGGTGAAAAACGACGTTTCTTGCCGAAAAATGAAACCAAAGGCGCGCCAGTCGCCTATGGCGGCGGCACGTTTTCGCCCGACGGCAAGCGCGTTTACATCACCTGCGACCGCGACGGAGAGTTCGACCGGCTGGCCTGGGTCGACGTCGCCACCGGAGAGATCAATTACCTGACCGCGGATAAATGGAACGTCGATTCCTACGCCCTCTCATGGGACGGCAAGCAGATCGCCTACGTTCAAAATGAAGACGGTTTCTCCGTCCTGCACATGCTTGACACGCAAAGCGGCAAAGAAATACCGATCGCCGCTGCTCTGCCGAAAGGCACCATCGACGACCTCACCTGGCACAAGAGCAACTGCGAACTGGCTTTTTCGTTTGAAAACTACGCCACCGCCAATGATGTCTACTCGCTGAGCGCCGACGGCAGCAAACTGGAGCGCTGGACCGAATCCGAAACGGGCTACTTCAACGCCGCCCGCGATGCTATGCCACCACAACTGGTGCGGTGGCGATCTTTTGACGGCAAAGAAATTCCGGGACTGCTCTACAAACCGCCGGCCAGGTTTACCGGCAAACGGCCGGTGATCGTCATGATCCACGGCGGACCGGAGGCGCAGTCGCGAGCGCTTTACCTCAACAAGGGCAACTATTACTTGAACGAACTGGGCGTGGCGCTCATCTATCCCAACATTCGCGGCTCGTCCGGATACGGCAAAAGCTACATCGCCGCCGACAACGGCATAAACCGGGAAGTAGCGTTCAAGGACATCGGCGCGCTGCTCGACTGGATCAAGACGCAACCCGATCTGGACGCAGACCGGGTGATGATTATGGGCGGCAGCTACGGTGGATTTATGACGCTGGCCATCTCAACTTTGTACAGCGACCGCATTCGCTGCTCCATCGACATCGTCGGTATCTCGAACTTGATCACCTTTCTGGAAAACACCAGCGGTTATCGGCGCGATCTGCGGCGTGTCGAGTACGGCGACGAACGCGTCGCCGAGATGCGCGAATTCATGAAACGGATTGCCCCGGCTCTGCATGCGGACAAGATCAAGAAACCATTGTTCGTCGTGCAGGGCGAAAACGACCCGCGCGTGCCGGCCAGCGAAGCACTGCAGATGGTGGCAAAGGTGCGTGAGCAGGGAACCCCGGTCTGGTTTTTAATGGCCAAAGACGAGGGGCACGGTTTTAACCGTAAAGCCAACGTCGATTACCTGTTTTACGCCACCGTGCTGTTCGTTAAGAAGTTCTTGCTCGACGAGCCGGCTCAGCAGCCTTGACATCGGCGCGTTTTTGCTCTACAGTAGGCAATGGCAGCGCTTTTTGCTGCTATCTGGAAACACTTACTAACAACCAAACGCCACGGAGGTGCCGACCAGCGCCGTAGCCGTCACGCTTCTTGTGACTGCCGACGCCATCGACTCCAGAACCGCGCACAGCCCTACGGGACGTGCGCAGTTATCGCAGCGACAGCCAATTCTTCTCGTCATGCGTCAGCCTGGCATCAAGCTATGCCGCCGTGCCCTTCGGCACTGCATATAGTGGCATGCCTGTGTGCCGGTGCGCGCTCACGCGCGTCCCGAGCAAACTGCCGGCGCGGATGAGGGGCGGCAGTCCTGCTTCCCCTGACATTGCGAAAGGGGCGAGCTCTTGTTCGCCTCCAACCGGACAGGAAAAGAGTTGCCCGCGCCGGACGAACACGTCCGGGCAGTAATACTCTGAAACTGCAAGTCCGGCTGGGGAAAGCGGCCGCATGGGGCAGTGAAACCGATGAAAATGGTCGCCACTACAGGTGGTGTTCACTCCACGGGTAATCATCCATGTCGAAGACAAATAAACTCGCCTTCATGGCGGCCGTCATGCTGACAGTCGCCATCGGCACCAACGTGCTCGAGGCCAACGCCCGAACCCGATTCGAGAAACTGCGCATCGCGCCCCCTCAAAGAACCGTCCATGCGCACAAGTACCGCAAACCGACGCCGATGCCGCTCATGTACAACCAGCGCTCGGTCGCCACATCCTCAACCCATGCGGATGAACTGGCGCAAATTCAGGGAAGCAACTCCCTGATTCAGTAGCAAACTGATTAGATAGATAGTTTTATTTTAGGAAGGCAGAAAACGGTAACCGGGAGGAGGAGTCGCAAGACTCCTCTTTTCGTTCGGCGTTTCTTTTCGTCGTTTCGTTTTCGTTCAGTGCTGGGTGACGATATAGGCGCCAGCACAAATCAGCACGGCTCCCAGCGCCACTTTCCAGGTCAATGCCTCGGAAAGAAAAATCGCCGCCAGCGCCACCGTCACCACCAGCGAAGCCTTATCGATAGCCGCCACCCGCCCTGCGTCGCCGACTTTCAGCGCCGCGAAATAACAGAGCCAGGAGGCGGCACCACACAGTCCACTCAATATCACCGGCAACCAGTCTTTACCGGAGAGTTTCAGCACGGCATCCGGCTTGCCTTGAAAAAGTAATACCGCCACCAGCATGGCTGTCATCACCAGACAGCGCGCCGTGGTGGCAACGGTGGGATCCACCGCCTTCAATCCGACTTTCCCGAATATAGGCACCAGTCCAGCGAACAATGCAGAGCCGACAGCCAACAGGATCCAGTTCATAACATCCTCTTATCTCGTGCGGGGCAGCGAAAGCGTGAAAGTACTGCCGACCCCCAGCTTGCTCTCAATATCGAGCGTACCTCGATGCGCATCGGCAACTGCCTTCACAATCGCCAGCCCCAGTCCGGTGCCCCCGGAAGCGCGCGACCGAGATTTGTCGACACGGACAAACCGATCGCAAATTCTGGGCAGGCTCTCTTCAGGTATACCTATGCCTGTGTCAGTGACCGCAATTGCTACGGTTTTCTCAGTAGTCAAAAGTCTCACCACCACGTTTCCGCCTTCGTTTGTGTAACGCAGCGCATTCTCCAGCAAGTTGGAGAGCGCGCGATGCAGCGCCTCGGCATTACCGGTCACAATCACGCTGGTCATTGCTTCCGCGCTCAATTCTACAGTCTTCTCGCGAAACCGGTCTTTGACTTCTTCAACAGCCGCTCCGGCAACCAGCGCCACATCTACCGGTTTTCTCTTCATAGTCAACAGAGGATCTTCAACTTCGGAGAGCAAGAGCAAATCGTTGACCACCTGATTCAAGCGGTCCATAGAGCTAACCGCCACCTTCAGATCATCTTCTTCGACACCCAGTTTTTGCAGCCTTCGCTCTAGAGTCTCCAGGCGCGCCTGCAGAATGGTCAAAGGCGTGTTTAGCTCATGACTGGCATCGGCCACGAACGTCTTCAAGATCTGAACGCTCTCTTTAATCGGCAAAGTGACACGATATGCCACCCAATAACTGGCAGCACTGAGCAAACCGAGAAAAAGCACGCCGATGTAACAGGCACTCACTTGCAGTTGCTGGAGGGCTTCATCCCTTTGCCGAGTCGACTGCTGCAACTGCACATAGCCTCTGGTCAGGTTGCCTTGCATGATCGGGCTGCAAGCAACGCGCACGCATTGTCCGCCTTGCTTCCACTCTCTGGCGCTCGGAATCAATCGCTCAACCCCAGCCGGTCCGTAGTGCTCGAGCAATCGGCCTTGACTGTCGAAAAGTTGAATCGTCACCAGCGAACGAACGGGATCGGTTCGCACCGTGCGAATCCAGTCTCTGAACTTCGGTCGATCGCCCTGCACATCGATCGCGTGCCCGATCTGCGAAACGATGACTTTCAACTCGTCGTCGATCGATGCCGTCAATCCGTGCTCGAATATAACGAGACCGAGCAAACTGAGAGTGATGTAAATGACTGCCGAAAGCCCCACGAACATGAGGGTTATCTTCAGTCGCAGGTCTTCAAACATCAGGAAGTCTCAAGCTTGTAGCCCATGCCATAGACGTTTTTGATCAAAGAATTTTCCGATGCGCCGTCGATCTTTTTGCGCAAGGTCTTTATATTACTGCGGACGGTCTCAGCTGTCACAGAACTATCGGAGCCCCACACCTGGTCGAGCAGCGCATCGACCGATACGACCGACTTCTCGTGACGCATCAGGTATTCCAGAAGCATGAATTCTTTTGGCAGCAAATGCAAAGGCTTGCCTGACTTGGTTACGGTGCAGGCATTGCGGTCCAGTATTAGATCTCCGACCGCAAACTCGGCTTTTGGCGCACCCTGCCGGCGCAACAACGCCCGCGCGCGAGCGGAAAGCTCGCGCAATTGAAACGGCTTGGTCAGATAGTCGTCTGCCCCGGCATCCAATCCCGACTCTTTCGACGTCAGCGAAGAGCGCGCCGTTAAAACCAAAATCGGCATCGCGCCACCATTTCTCCGGTACTGCTTGCAAACTTCGATGCCGTTCAGCTCAGGCAACATCAAGTCGAGAATCAATAGATCATACGCTCGCGACTCCAGCAGGGTCATCGCAGAACGCCCATCGCCAGCCAGCTCAACCAGGTGCAGGTCCTCCTCTTGCAACCAGTTGCGGATCACCTCAGCCAGCTCGACTTCATCTTCCACAAGCAATATCTTTGGCACGATAGATTCACTCGCCTGCTGCTGAGGCCCTTCGTTTGCCGGCCGTTTCGAGGTCGGTGGCGTTGGCAGCCCTGGTTTGCACGGATGCGCCTGTCTTGTAGTCGTCCGAGCCCTTTAGCAGAATTGTATCTCCCGCCTGCAAATCACCAACTATCTCGATGCGATTGTCCATCGTATCACCGGTTTTCACCGAAACCACATCGACTTTGCCATTCTTGACGCGGACAACGAATGTATCGCGCAGCGTCGTTACTACACTGGAGGTGGGCACGAGCAGCGTAGCGTACGGTCGCCTCACTTGCCACTGCACACTTGCATACATGCCAGGCTCCAATTGACCACTGGCGTTGTCGACGTCCATTTCCACCGGCATGGTGCGTGTCTCAACGTCTAGAGCATGCCCGATGCGACTGATCGTGCCAGTGAACTTCTTGCCCAGATAAGCGGGCACAGTGAATGTCAGCTTTTCGCCTAGCTGGGTGCCGGCTACTTCCAGCTCAGGAACCGACACAACCACCCGCAGCCGGTCGGTCTGCACCAGTCGCAAAAGCGGATGCGCTTCGCTGTTGCGCGCCGGATCAACCCCAGCCATGTCGCCTTCGTGCACCCAGCGCTCCGTGATCGTGCCGGCAATCGGTGCTTTGATCGTCAAATATTCTCTGGTCGATTCCAGCGCCTTGAGAGAGCTGGCTTCAGCATTGATGCTTTGCTGCTTAGCCCCAACGACCGACTGCGCCGCTTTCACTTTCGAACGCGCGGCATTGATGCGGGCTTGATCTCCTTCAACAGTCTTCGCGGCAGTGTCGACTTCGTTTTGAGCCACCGCACCAGGCTCTTGTGCTGCTTGCTTCAAGCGTTGCAAAGTCAGGTGGTCACTGTCCAGTTTCGCCTGCAATTCCAATTGCGTCGCTTTGTCAGCCTCCAACTGGGAGAGCGCCTCTGCGTAGCCGGCTCGCGCCGCCGCCAATTTGGCACCCAACTCTTCAACCTGCGCATCGATTTCGGGCGCCGTCAGCTTGATCAGCACCTGCCCTGCGGCTACTTTCGAGCCGCGATCGACGCCGATCCAGGAAACGAATCCCTTTAGCTTAGAATGCAGTTTTACATCGCGAAACGCCTGCAACTCCGCCGGCAGTTCAATCGCTCTGTCCATCATCCCGGAAGCGACGGTCACCACAGGCACCTGATCGTCGGCAGGGCGAGCAGTGGTATCACTGCCGACGCTGCCCGCATTGGCGCCCGACGGTGCAGCCTGATCGCCCGGTGCCGTGCACGACGTCAGCGCCGCCAGCAAGAGCAGGCAAAGGATGTTCAACGCCGTCTCGCGCACTTTCAATTGCTCCCTCCTGCGGATGTTGAGACCGCGTGCGTTTCATGATCGATGTCTTGCGTTGCCAAAAGATCGGCGCTGCGTCGTCCCGCCCGGCGGCGCGCTAGAGCGAACACCAGAGGCAGGATCAGCAATACAGAAGAGGTTGAGGCCAAAAGTCCTCCGATCACGGCCCGCCCCAGCGGTGCGGTGCGCTCACCGCCCTCTCCCAATCCGAGGGCCATCGGAATCATTCCTGCGATCATAGCCAGACTGGTCATCAAAACGGGACGCAATCGCGACGAGGCACCACGCAGTGCTGCCTGGAACGCGCCGGCACCGCGCATACGCTTTGCCTCCGCAAAAACAACCACCAATATTGCGTTGGCGACACCGACGCCGATCGCCATGATGGTGCCCATGAACGACTGCACGTTTATCGTCGTAGAGGTAAGAAACAAAGATGCCAGCGCCCCACAGATAACGGCGGGTATGACGGCGGCAACAGCCAGAGCCAGGGCAAGAGACTGGAAGTACGCCAGTAGCATGAGCAGAATCACAATCACGGCAAAAGCCACCCCGGCAATTAAGGCATCGAAAGTCGACTTCATGGTCGGCACCTGACCGCGCACAGTGAGATGCACTCCCCGCGGTGGCTCGTGCAATTTCTTGAGGGCCTTGTTAATCGACCGCACGGAACCGCCCAGATCGTCGCCGGTGATGTTGGCAGTCAGGCTCACCATACGCCTCATATTGTAATGATCGTATTCACCGACCATGGTGCCGAGCCGGACGCGAGCAGCATCGCGAAGAAACGGTCCTGAAAAACTTCCCGTCTTGACCGGGATGCTTTCGATGTCGGTTATGGATTTCATCTGGGCTTGCGGCACTTCGATCTGCACCTGGTATGACAGCCCGCTTGAGGGGTCGCGCCAGAACACCGGCTCGACAAATCGACTGGAATAAGTGGCAGCAATCTCGGATTTGCCCACATCTCTGGCAGTCAGTCCGAGCTGCCCCGCACGACGGCGGTCTACGTCGATATTAACGGTGGGATACTCAAGTGGCTGCACGATGCCGACATCACGCAATTGTGGAATTGCCTGCAGCGCCGTCAACACCTCGTGGGCGTATGCAGAATCGCGCGAGAAGTTTGGACCATCGATGTCGATTTGAATGGGTGTCGGCGATCCAAAGTTCATAATCTGGCTGACGATGTCGCCCGCCTCGAAAGTAAAAGAAACATCCGGAAAGTCTTTCTTCAAAAGTGGGCGCAGGCGTTCCTGCAACTGCCGAACTTGCACATGCGACTGCGGGCGCAACGCCACCAGCAAGACTGCTTCTTGCGGTCCGCTAGTCCAGATATACACGTTGCTCACTGCATAACTGGGCGGTTGAGTCCCGACATAGCCTATGGAAATTTCGACGTTCTGCTCGCCGACTTCGTGCGAAATCACTTGCAATACATCTTGTGCAATCGCTTCGGTCTTTTCAAATCTAGTGCCGGCAGGCGCGCGTAAACGCAATTGAAACCCGGAAGGATTGCCGGTCGGGAAGATCTCGCTACCCAAAAGCGGATAAACGCAGCAGCAGCAAATCAGGATCAAAGCATAAGCAGCCAGCGCGAAAGTCGGAGCGCGCAATACTTTCAGCAAACTCCGCTTGTATCGCGCCTCAAACGTGCTGAAGGGCGAACGTCCGCGCCTCGCATGAGCGCTGGCAGCTGGTTTCAAAATCCATGCCGAGACTACCGGCACAAATGTATTCGACAGCACATACGATGCCACCATGGCAAAGCCGACAGCCAGAGAGAGCGGCACAAACAAAGCTTGCGTGCTGCCCACCATAAAAAAGGAAGGCATGAACACTGAGACGACGGCAAGCATCGCCAGCAGTTGCGGAGTGACGACTTCGCAACAGGCATCGAAGACTGCTCTGGCTACATTGGCTGTCTTATGCAGGTGTGTGTGTATGTTTTCAATCGCGACGGTCGCCTCGTCGACCAGAATGCCGACGGCGAGCGATAGCCCGCCAAGAGTCATAATGTTGACAGTCTGCCCGCTTGCCCACAGTCCAACAATCGCCGCCAGCAAGGCGACTGGGATGTTCATGACCACAATCAATGCGCTGCGCCAGTCGCGCAAGAACAACAGCACCGTCAGTCCTGTCAACACCGCTCCCAGCAAGCCTTCAATACAAACGCCATTGATCGCCTCGGTGACATAGATTGACTGGTCGAACTGGAAGCTCACCTGAATGTCCTCCGGCAACAATGACTGCATGTAGCCAATCTTGTCTTTGATGCCGTTGACGACAGCCAGCGTTGACGCGCTCGATTGTTTTGAAATCGCCATATACACCGCACGCCTGCCGTTGACTAACGCATATCCGGTGGCGATATCTGTGTCGTCGGCAATATTGGCGATATCACGCAAATAGACTGACGGTCCGGACCCCAGTCGCATCGGGATATCACCGAGTTCCGAAATATCACCGACCGTCGAGTCGATAGAGGCGATGCGCTGCACATCGCCCGTCCGCACGACCCCGGATGGCACGATCAAGTTGCCGGTCGTCAACCCTTTCACCACATCGTCAAGCGACAGATGATATTCATTGAGGCGCTCGCTGTTGATCGTGATAACAATCGAACGCTGGTTGCCTCCGAAAGGCGGCGGGGTAGAAACGCCGGGCGTGGTTGAAACAACCGGACGAACGCGCGCGTAAGCCAGATCTTGAATCTCGGACAGGCTGCGCGCTGGACTGCTGAAAACCAGGAAGCCCACAGGAACATTGCCTACGTCATAACGCAATATAAAAGGCGTCACCGTGCCGGGAGGCATATAGGCGCGTGACCGTTCCACCTGTGCCACCACTTGCGCCATCGCATCAGCCATGTCGGTGCCCGGCTGGAAGTAAATATTCATGATCGCGCAGCTTTGAATTGCTTTGGAAGAAACGTGATCGACTCCGCTGATATAGAAGAAGTGCTGTTCATAGTTAGTGACCAGGAAACCTTCCATCTGTGCGGCGTCCATGCCGCCATACGGCTGAACCACAGTAATCATCGGCACGTTCAAGTCGGGGAAGATATCCACCTTCATGCGTGTCAGGGATAGTGCCGCCATCACGACCACAGATATGACGACCACCATCATGGTGACAGGGCGGTTCATGGCCAGGCGAATCAACCACATAGACTACCGGCTCCGCTTTTCGAGACGCACCGCTTCGTCCATGAACGGCTTCAGCTCGCCATGCACGGCCGCCACCGCCAGCAGTGCCTGCCACACTCCTACTTGAGCGACGGCCGCCTTCACTCGCGAGTCGGCTAAGACCTGATTGGCTTCGGCCACCTGGGCGACCGACCCCAGACCCACCTGATAACGCGCCTGCGCCTGCCGGCTGGCTTTATATGCCGCCGCCACCTGAACCGGCATGTTAGCCGCCAGCTCAACCGCTGCCTTGACGCGCGCCCGCGCCTGCATGTCTTGTGTGCGTAAGCTGGAAAGAATGTAATCGTAGTTGTGGCGCTGGGCAGCGATACGTTCTTGAACGACTTTCTTTTGGGCTTGAATGCGCAGAATGTCCATGAATGGGAAATCGATCACGACACCAACGTTCCAGTTAGGAATCGCGGTCGCAAACCCGTGTGCGTCCGCGGATTGGTCAAGTCCTTTGGTATTGAGACTGGAGCCGCGAAAGTTCATACCGCCCAGCCATCGAAAGACCGGATAATACTCTTTGTCCAAGATGCGCTTGTAAGCGACTTCGCGAAGAATCGTCGCCTTGCCGCGCAAGGACAGAGGATGTGATTCAAACGAAGGGGTGCCCAGCTGCATATCAGGCGGCTCCGCAACATCGATGATCTCGCTGCTGTCGATCGCCAACCGCTTGCCACCGACGCCCAGCGAATTAGCCAGTTCAGCAATCGCCAGGTCATATTGCAGTCTGGCTCGAATCAGATCGTTTTGCGCATTCGCCAGTTGCGCATCAGCTAATGAGGCATCCGCCTCTGGTCGTAAATCCGCCCTGGCCTGCGCATGCACCACGCGGCTGAACTCGGCAAAGCGGTCGACGTTCGCTTGCGCAGCTTTGACTTGCTGCTCCATGACCACCGCCTGCAAATAATCGCCGGCCGCCTGCACAACCACATCTAGTTGTGTTACCGCGTATTCGCTTTCCGCCACCGTCAGATCCGCTTTGGCACCTTGAATGCGCGCCTTGTGCAACCCAAAATCGATCGGCGCCCAGTCGATGATGAATCCGCTTCCCGAAAAGAACCCAGGGCTCATGTCAATCTTCTTGAAGCCCGGACCAGGGTTTGGTGGCAACACTGGACTGGAGAAGATCAGCTGAGTCAACTTATTGTGAGTCGCGACAACCTGTTGATACGATGCTAATGCAGTCGGATTGTATTCGCGAACCTTTTGCAGGGTCACTCCGCGCCTGGCAGCGGACACATCCGCACGTGCCTTCAATATCTTGGGATAGTTGGCGGCGGCGTACGCTACCGCACCTTGAAGGGTCAGTGCCTGAACAGGCGCCGACGGCTCACCATATGGTTTCAAAAAGATCGCCTGCCCTTTGACAAACGGTGTCACCTGGGGCGGATTTACAAGTGGTGGCGTATTCGGTGATGGCGGACGCAACGGTAGCGGCGCGTCCGACTCGGCAGCGCGGCACCGCCCAACTGCGGCAAGCAGAACCAGTCCCAAGAGGGCACAGCTGTGCAGAATTCTTATTGATATGCAGCGTCTCACAATGGTTCGCCGGCAACAATCGGTTCACTGAGAACGTACCAAATGTGCGTTCGAATATTGTGCAAACATTGTGTAAGTCGGGGGGTTAAGTGCCGATTTTGGCCAGCAATCCCAACTCGCGCGCTCTCTCGAACAAGTGATGAAACAACCACCCGGCTGCCACCAGATAAACCAGATTCAGTCCCGAGGCGATCAACAGGTCATTCAGGGGCAAGCTGTTTCCCGCCAGCACCGCACGCATGCCTTCGAAGGCGTGACTGGCCGGAATCGCCTGCGCCAGAGGCTGCAGCCAGGGCGGCAAAACACTGATCGGATAGAACACCGCCGCCAGCGGCTGAATCAGAAACGGAATCGCCCACGCCAATGCTTCCGCCTGGTGCCCATAGCGCAAAATCAGTCCGGTGGTAGCCATACCAATCGCCCAGCCGAAGACCAGAAGATTAGCGAAGAGCGGCACCACATACCAACCCAACGCAAAGAGATTGAAGTTGTAAGCCATGCCCATCACTGAAAGTACGGCTACGACAATCAAGGTCTGCACGAAACCTATAAAGTAAGTAGCGGCAACGAACTCGCGCACACGCACCGGCGCCACGAAAATATTGAGAAAATTGCGCGACCAGACATCTTCCAGGAAAGAAACCGTCACCGACTGCTGAGCGCGATACAGCACGTTCCACAAGATGGCAGCGGCAATCAGAAATGTAATTGCTGCCGGAACCGGACCTGCGGAACCAATCGCGGCCGCGCCACCACCATTCCCACTCACCGCACCATTCACTGCGCCGGCTGCGCCACCGGCGGCACCGCTCATGCGCATCAGGTAAACCGAAACAAAACCCCAGACCAACAAATCCATTGCCGGCCAGAAGAAAATATCCAGGATGCGAAATGACGTGCGCGAATACAAAAAGATGTAGCGCAGGATCAGTCCGCGCACGGCAGACCAGTTCATCAACATGATGCCGAGCCTCCCGCCGTGCTCACCGCGCTGTTCACCGTCCGGCTCACCGCCCCGTTCACGGTCCTTCTCCCTCTTCTTCGCCCTCAGCAATCAAATCGCCGCCGCGAGAGATATGTATAAACACCTCTTCCAAATTGTTCTGGTCAAAGCGCTGCACAATCTCATCAGGAGTTCCCGAGGCCAGCAGCCTTCCTTTACTGACAAATATGAGGCGGTCGCAAACCTCCTCCACGTCCCGCATGTTATGCGAAGTTTGGATCATAGTAATTTTGCGTTCGCTCTGAACTCGCCTGAGCAACTTGCGCACCTTATCGGCAATGTCCGGATCCAGACTCGCCGTCGGTTCGTCCAACAAGAGCAGTTCCGGCTCGTTGAGCAACGCCTTGCAGAGATTGATGCGTGTCTGTTCGCCGCTGGATAGCTTTCCAGTGATCGAATTGCGAAACTGCTGCATCTCCAACAACTCGAGAAGCTCATCGATTTTCTTGAGCGGCTGCCGCACTCCGTAGAGTTCCGCGAAGACGAGCAGGTTCTCCCACACCTTCAGGTTATGCGGCAGCATGACATACGCCGACGAAAAATTGCATCGCTTCAACACCTGCACGCGATGCTTGTTCACATCCATCCCGAACACATTGACTGTGCCCTGCGTAGGGCTGATCAGACCCAACAATATTTGGATGGCTGTGGTTTTGCCGGCGCCATTCGGTCCCAGCAATCCCAAGATCTCTCCCTGGTTGACCGTGAACGAAAGGTCTTCGATAGCTACTTTGCTGCCGAAGGTTTTTCGTAAGTGCTGAATCTCAACCACCGGTTTCTGGTGAGTGAGGACTGTTGCGTCCACTGGCATGACCACATCGGGAGCCGCCTAGTATACACCAACGCACCGGAAGCCGGCGGCGCAGCCGCCTACAATGACGAAGGAGCGGCACCGAGTTTGGTGCCGCTTCTTTGCGCTCGTCAAATTTCTTCTTCCCCCGCCAGCCGCGCAGATTCGCACGTCACCGAATCGCCAAATTCGATGATATGAGGGACGGCAACAAAACGATGGCGCATCGGCGTCACGATCTTGTGTGGATTGGTGTTGCAGACGCTCGGTGCGCCTGCCTCGCTTTGCTGTGTTAGTGCCTTTAGGATGAGCGCTTATATACGGAGGCTGTCGATTTTTGACAACTTCTTGCCAACTTCGTTAAAGAAGGCGCCAGCTGCCCTTTTGAAGACTCACACATCGACCACCCACACCGACCACCTGTTCTCGTCGGTCACAAGTGTGCATAGCGCAGGTCCTCATGCCACCATTCACGGTGGCTGAAATTCTCATTTCTCGGGTCGGCTCGGCTAAGCCCCCTCAATCTGGTAGCAGCTCAGCCATAAAACAAGGTTAACCGGCTGGTTCAGCGTCGCCATCTGTCCTCGTCGCAGAAAACAAAAAGACCGAGCGCCTGCTGCACCTTCTGCTGGCAACCAGTCCAGCATCCCCGCCGGTTGCCAAGCGCCGCAACCCCGGAAAGCCTCTCCAGCGCCTGCTTCAACTTGAATTACCCTGTCCAGAAAATTGCCAAACGATATCACTTTGGAGTTGACAGACTGGGGGAGCCGCCAAGAGGCTGTGTTCAAATGGGGCAAAAAGTCCCGCAAATAATGCAGATGTAAGCTCTCGCCAACATCCTGAACGAAGGTCAAGGTGCAGGTAATTAATAGCTAAGAGTGATTTGACATCCCCTTTAATGTCGGACAATATGGAGACTAAGGGCAAGGCGTCCCACGCCCGCCCCAGGCGCGCTAAGCGAGAGGAAGCCTGCTTCGTCCATGCCGTCAACAAAAACACCACAAAAGAAACGTCGCAAACTGGAATCGCCGAAGTTGTCCGCGCCAAGGTCAGAATTCAGGGCCGGTCTGCCCCCCATCACTACCCGCCAGGAACGCATCGCCACAATGCTTTCGGTTCTGCCTGGCTTGGGTCAGATGTACAACGGCGAAGTGGGCAAAGGCTTTCTGTTTCTTGCGGTCACGCTGACCAACATAGCTTTCTGCTTGCTGCTGATTTTTCCTAATCACGTCACCCAGTTCATGGGCAATATCGCTCTGTCGCTAGGCGTTCATCCCAAGTGGGATTTGAAGGCTGCTGCTGAGATTGCCCGCGAAGGCGCCCCGGCACTGTTTATCTACGTGGCCTGCCTGATTGCCTTCAGTGTTTACTCGATCCGTGATGCGCAATCCAAGGCATTGCAGCGGCTACGAGGCGCGAGGCACCATCGTTTTCAGTTGACCATGTCGGAAGCGACCAGCGGCTCATTTCTTGGTCACTATCTGGCACTGGTGCTGTCGCTCGGCATGATTGTGTTTTTCGTGGCGCCACCAGGTCCGGTGAAACAAATCACGGACATTGAACTGGTGCCGCCGGCTCCTGAGCCTCCGCCACCCAAGCCAAAGACTCCCGATCCGCCCAAGCCTAAAGAGCAGCCGGTGAAGGTCGAGCAGCCAAAACCTCAACCGAAGAAACCAGAACCGCCGAAGCCGACTCCGGTCGCAATTGCGGTAAAGACCGACACACCTACGCCTGACCCGGTTGTTCAGTCAGACACGCCGGCACCATCTCCCCAACCAGACCCAACTCCGTCCACCCCAGGTCCTGCCGGCGGCGGTGGCGGCGGCACTTCGGATGGAGGCGGCGGCGGTGACGGCATCGATTTCGGACCCTACCTGTCTGAGATGCAGCGCCGCATCAAGCGGGCATGGTTCCCCCCCAAAGGTAATGAGTCGAAGAAGATCGTGATGAAGTTCACGATCCACAAAGACGGGTCGGTGACCGACATTCGCTTGTCGCGCTCATCCGGACTGCAAATTGCAGATGAAGCTGCGATGACTGCGATTCAGAACGCAGGATTGCCACCACTGCCACCCGGCACAGATGATCAGGTGCAGGTGAAGTTTACCTTCGACTATAACGTGTTCAACGGAACCGGCGGCGGCGCTTCAGTTCGCTAAGCGTCAGGAAGCTCACGCTGCACGGCAGCGTTTCTTCGCTGAGCTGGCAGGATCTAGCTTGAAGGATCTCTGCTGGCAAGAGTGCGTTGTGCGCGCTCAGCAGCGGACTTCACGAGCGCCAGGCGTTGTTTGACTTTAGCTTTCGTGAATTGGTTGACGAACATCTGCGGCAGACCGGTGTCTACGAAATTGGTCAACTGCAGCTCGGTGGTGTTGTTGTCGACCGGCTTCAAGACCCAGCTTCCAGACATGTCTTTGAACTTATCAGACTTCACCATGTGATAGTCGATGCGTTGATGGGGCACTTCATTTGACTGAAACAAAACTGTTGCAGTACCGATGACAGGCAGTTTGCTGAACTTTTGTTCAAGCATCGAAGTGTTACCACTGCGAGACAGAACTTTACTGTAGATGAGATCTGGATCAGTGCTCCGTTGATCGGCTACAGCCTGCCATACCACTTTAGGTGGGGCCTCGATGATGATCGAACTGGAAACACCTTTGGATTTTGCATGTGATTCCAGAGTCATGGCCGGCATGAAGCTCACAGCCATACCGATGGAAAGCGCAAGGAGACTCCGCATTGATACCTACCTCTGGCATTTCGCCGCCAGACACACAACCGCTTACGTAGGTCTTTTGACGTAGTGGTCGTTTTCGTGTTCCAAACGGTGCAAAAGGATATACAAAGGGCGCCAAATTCACCTGACTCATCTATAATTACAACTGGGCTGTTAAGGAATTTAATCGTGCGATTCGCCATAGGCCTTGTGGTCGCAGGTTTACTGTTGATGTGTTCGATTGCCGTTGCACCGGCGGTGCAGGCGGCAAACCCTGAAATTGCCACCAGTGTGCCGCATGTCACTGCCAGCGCCTCATCACTTCTCGAAGAGATGGAGACACATGCCTCCACATTGAATGAATACAAATACGAGTGTGAAATCACCAGCCAGAAAGGCAGCAAGACCATCAAAGAGCAGGGGACTTTCTACTTTAAGAAACCCAATTCGATTCGCGTCGACGTCACCGCTGGACCAAAGAATGGCTCAGTCGCCGTACTGCGACCAGATGGTAAAGTGCGTGGACATATGGGTGGTTTGCTGAAGTATTTCACGGGCACTGTTTCCGCTGATTCTTCTTTGCTGACCAGCACCACCGGTTTCTCACTGGTGCGCTCCGACTATAGAACACTGGCCACCGAACTGCGCAAGTATGTGCGCCAGGGCTGGACCGCCGACGTGGAACGCACCGCCAGTGGTGGCAACTACGTCTTACAAATGAAGTCGCCGGAAGGCAAATTGGGCAAACGGATCACGGTCGACGAAAAAACATACTTGCCTCTCGAGTGGGAAAACACATCGGGCGGTAAGTCCATCTCAGTATGCAAGTTCCGCAACGTCGTCGTCAATCCTGGTTTCTCCTCGACGCTTTTCAAAATTTAGTTCCCAGTCCCAGACCTAGGGTCTGCTCAGCTGCGCCTCGTCCGGATTGAGCATGACGCATAATGCCGTGGCATAACGTTCGTTGACGCGCGTCGCCACCGGGCAGCGATATGGCTGTGCACCATACTGCGTGTTGATCGTCGTTGCAACTATTGCTTCACCGCCGGCCGCATCAAATTTTTCAACCACAAATCCATTGCGGAAGGCGCCCTGAAAACCGGTTCCCAACGCCTTCGCCAGGGCTTCCTTGGCACACCATAGTTGTGCCACCAGTCGATCGCGGTCGACGCCGGTGACTGCGGAAAACAAATTTTGCTCCCCTTCGGAAAAGGCAAATTCAATAAATTCTTGATCGCGCGGCGCAATCGTCTGTAAATCGACACCGATCGGATATTCCGAATTGATGGCTACCGCGACGGCGACATCATCAGAGTGGGCAATCGAAATCCAGGGCGCCCAGCCCAGCACCTGAGCCAGCAAGGGTGAAATCACCGGACGCCCGCTTTCGTCATAGACGATCTCGACATCTTGATCCAGAAGACGCACCCCGCTGTGCCGCATCACCAGTTTGCGCACAGCTTCCTTGGCGGCGATGCGTCCGAGCAGCCACTGCGCTTTGCGCTGTTCCTCGCGCGCATGGGCACGCCAGAGGGCGCGTTCCGGCTCGGTAAGCAGATAATCGGCACACCAATCGACAACCACGGGGTCGGCTGAAAGAACGCTCTGCTCGCAGATTGCCGCCTCGCCATAGGAAGGGAGCGACATGTGCGACAGCAATTCCGGAGCCGGTTGCGAAAACGACTGACTGGACGGGTCGTGTACAAAGTTGAGCCAGTTCTCGTCCAGAGCTATGCGCCGGCTGCTGATGTTGTTGAGGCGCAAGAGTAAGTTGCCGTCGTCGTTTGCGACCTCGACCGAAGCTTGAGTACCGCGCTCGGTTATGGCATGCAACTGCGCGCGTCCAAAAACTAGGTCCTGCAAATTGGGATACGCGAAGAACTCGATCGACTCTATATGAAAGGGCAAGAGCGCGATCACGGGCACCGGCTGTTCGAACAAATGGAATAACACCAGCTGACTGGCATTGTCCAGCAGCAATGGATTGAGAAGGAAGAGCGGTGACTGCAGCGAGCCAAACCACCCTTGCGGTTGGCGATCTGTGACCTCGCCGGTGATGGCGCGCGGAGCAACCGCAGTCAGGCGGCTAACCGCCTGCATACGCGGCCCGTGAAACATTGTGTACGGCGTATAAAGATCCGCGCCGGACAGGTGCGCGGCTCGCGCCTCCGGCAGCGCAGTAGTGGTGGCGTGCGGCAAGGGCGGATAGCCGTCTGCAAAGACTACATCGCAACTCATCATGGCATCTGCGGTCTCATCGTTTCCACGCCAGAGTTGCACCTGCACACGGTTTTGGGCGGCGAGAGTAGCAATGGCGCGCACGGCAAATCCCTCGGCGCCCACACGAATTCGTTCGCTGGCCCGCACGTTCTCCACTTTTACCACCGCTTTGTTGGTGCAGAGCATGGAGGCTGCCTCAGCCATAATCTCCAGTGCCACCATCAAAGGCAGCAGGTGCACTCGCTCACCGAATCCGAACAACTGCCTGACCGTGCCGCCGATGGCGTGGTCAAGCAAATACTGGTCCTCATTTAGTGTAAGCAGGTAGAGGACATCGATCTGTCCCTCCGCCAACTGGCGAATGGTGCCCCGCAAAAACGGCAACCCCGACGACTCGACCTGTCCGCCGGTCTGTCCCATGTAAGCGTGGAAAACCTGTCCTTGCACAGACATCAGTTGCTGATGAAAGCCCGCCATTGTCTGCAAATACTGCGCAACGGCCTCCGACCCACCGGCACTGACCGGCAACGACTCGGCGGCATATCCGGCCGGCGCGGCAGCGGCGTATCCGGTCTGGGGCTCGGCGTACGCCACCGTTGACGGTGCCGGCTGCGAGTAGACATGCGCTGCCAGTTTGGCGGCCATCCCCTGAGTAAACTGCGGATCTAGTTTCAGTTCGGGATACTTCAAGTCCAGCTTCTGCGGGCGCGAAGGCGGCGCCGCCACAGCTGAGAGGTCCAGCGAGTGCGGTGCCCGCTTACTGTAAAGGTTGAGCAGATTCATGTGCACGCCCTGCACGAACAGCTGTGCGAGCAGATGATGTATCTGCGTCACGGCCGGGCGTCCGGCAAGATTGGAGGCGACCGCCACGTGTACTTTGTCGGCAAGAATGTCGCCGACCAGAGTAGTCAATCCCCCTTTCGGTCCGACTTCCACGAAGACGCGTACACCCTCGGCGTACATACGCTCAATCGTTTCTCTCAGTTTGATCGGCTTCGAGAATAGCTCCGTGGTGATGCGGCGAATCGCCTCCGGATCGCGCGGCATCTCGCCGCCAGTGGAGCACAGCCAGGCGGTCTTGCTGGGCGCAGTGAAAGCCAGTTCACGAAACTCTTTCTGGCTGGTATCAATAGAATCTTTAACCAGCTCGGTATGGTACGGAATGGCAATCGGCAAGAAGTGGAAGTCCACTGAATTCTGCTTCAGCACTTCGGCGCATCGTTTCATCGCCTCTTCCGAACCGGTCAAAATCACGTGCTGCGGTGCCAGATATGAAGACAGAAAGACGGGATTGGGAATCTGCATGAGCAGCGGCTCAACCGCTTCGTAGTCGGCAAACACACGCATGCTGCGCAGTTCTTCCAGTCGCTCTTCGGGCACCGCCTGAGCACGTCGATGCTGCCCGACATAGTAATCGCCGCGAACTCGCCGGTGCTGCAACCGAGCAAGATATCCGGCTCGATTTCGAGGCTGCGCAGAAGCTCCGACAGAGCAAATTCGACCATCAAAACAGTGACGACGGCGGCATCCATTTTGGCCAGAGCCCCGGGGTCATCGCCGGAGGCCGTGCGCGGGAAGATTTTGGTGCTGGGCAGTTCGAGCTCGCCATTTTGCACAGCCAGGAAGTCGACATAATCGAATACTTCGCGCACGTCAGGAAACTGCGCACACAGGTCGGCCAGCATGTTGGTGTAGGCGGAACCAAGACCGGGCAGGAGAAACGCCATCTTGCCCCGCGTGGCACTCTCAGGATTACGATAGTAAATGCCTGTCAGGTTGCCGTCCAAGCGCGGGCTGCGCTTGCTCAGCTCTTCAGCGAGCGCTGAGAGTTTCTGCAGAATGTCCTCGCGCGACCTGACGATCAATGCAGCACGATGCTGCATCTTTTCGTTGGGCTCGACAAAGTTCCACGAAAACGCCAGGTCCTTCAGGTCGACATTCTCGTGTGCCTCTACATAGCACCAGAGGTCGTGCGCCTTGCGACTGAGCGCTTCCGGAGAGTCTGCATTGAGAACAATCAATTCCGAATCCCAGGCATGCAGTTTCGACTGAAACTGATAGCTGGCTCGCTTGTCGTCTGGAGCTTCTTCGAGCACCACGTGGGCATTGATACCGCCAAATCCAAAAGCGCTGACGGCCGCACGCCGCGGCTGGGCTTTCGTGTCCCAGGCAGCCGGATGGATCCAGGGACGCGTGCGGCTGTTGATATAACAAGGATGGCGATCCCAGCCGACCTTGGCCAGCGGTTTCTCAACATGCAACGTCGGCGGCAACACTTTTTCATGGAGAGCCAGCGCCGTCTTGATCAAGCCCGCCGCCCCACTGGCTGCCTGGCAGTGACCGATCATCGACTTCACAGAACCCAGGGCACACCAGGAGCCTTTCGCTTCACCGCGCCACGCCTGCGCGATCGCTTGCAGTTCAGCCAGGTCACCAGCAGTGGTGCCGGTGCCGTGCGCCTCCAGAAGAGCGATGCTGGATGGCGAAACTTGCGCCATCTCCAATGCCCGCTCGATTGCCAGCGCCTCGCCGTCCACAGAGGGAGCCAGCACGCTGGTGCCGGCGCCGTCGCTCGATGACCCGACCCCGATGATCGTGGCATATATGCGATCGCCGTCGGCAATGGCATCCTGCAACCGTTTCATCACCAGAATTCCGGCTCCTTCGCCGAGCAAGGTGCCATCGGCACGCTCATCGAAGGGGCGCAGCACGCCGGCGCGCGAAACGGCTCCCAGCCCACAGAACATCTGAAAGAAATATGCGCACGAGTTGATGTGAATGCCGCCGGCGACGACAAGATCCGCCTGCAATGAAAGCAAGTCGCGCACACCCATTTCGACGGCTATCAAAGATGACGCGCATGCGGCATCCAGGACCAGGTTTCGTCCCTGAAAACCGAGCTTGCTGGCGATACGCCCGGCAATGACGTTCGGCATGACACCGGGAATGGTGTCGGCATTGCACTGCTTGAGGCTGGCTCGCAGAGCCAATTCGATCTGGTGCAGATCATCACGGCTGTACTGGGGGCAGAGGGCATGCAAGGCATCCAGCACTTGCGCCACGGTCTGACCGTTCTGAATCAGGTTCATGGCGCCGACAGATGGTGCCATCGTCCGCCCCAGTATCACCTGAGCCTTTTCACGCTCGAATTCGCGCGTGGCATAACCGGCATCGGCCATGGCATCCAGAGCCAGTCGCAAAGCCAGCAGCTGATCAGGATCGGTGCCCGGAATGCTGTTCGGCATGACGCCGTACTTCAATGGATCGAAATCAGCGTACTCGGTGATGAAACCGGCCCGCGTCATATAGGAATGCTGAAACGCTCTCTCCGGAGGCGGCGGAGCGGACAATCCGGCGGAGTTCTGACCGTAGCGCGACGCGTCCCACTCATTGGGCGACACATCGCGAATAGAATCGACCCCGTTGACCAGGTTAGCCCAGTAACGCGTCAGGTCGGCCGCGCCTGGAAACAGTGCGGACATCCCGATGATCGCAACCGCCGGTCTAGTCACAGGAGGTCTCCCGCAACTCGGCCGGGCTTATCATTGGCTTGACCCCGACCTTAGAGCTTTGGGTTGGGAAGCGAAACGATTCAACGACTTGTTGCCGATGCCGCCCAGTCCTTCCACTACCATCACCAGCTGATTCTGCTCGTTGTAGATAGCCAGATCGCAGAGCAGTTCGGTCTTGCCGGTATCCGGCGGAATAAAGACGCGACCAGTGAACGTGGTGCCCAGCGGTGCCTTGAAGTAGTGCAGCGCTTTGAAGCCGGTCGGTAACACTGTGATGTCGAGGTAGTGGCGAGCCCACACGCCGGCTAACTGCATAGCGCTGTCGAAGAGGATCGGATCGATCACCCACTCGGTCGCGCCAGGAGTCTGCAAGCATTCAGCAGGAGCGGATGGCGCCAGCGAGCCGACGATGCCGTCGATGCCGAGCGCGGACAATCCGGTGATGCCCTGGAATGCCGGTCCGTGGAACATGTAGTTGGTGTAGATGTGCTTCACCGTGGGCGGAGTCGCCTCCGCCTGTTCCAGAGTCGGTGCGTGAAAGGCGACCGGTACGGAAGTGGTGGCACCGGTAACTGTCGTGCCGCTGGTTTGCGACGGCGACGCACCCAACTCAATCAATGACTTGAAGTGCACTTTGCCGGAGGCATTGCTGACGGAAACCCGCGCCAGCACCACCTGATTGGCGTGGCTCTCGGCAGTCACTTTGACGACCATCTTTTTGCTGGCAGTGTCAAAGACCAGCCCGGACGGAATATCCATTTCGGTGATGCGACGCAGCGTCATCCCGGGGAAGGTGGCGATGGCGGCTTCAGACATCAATTCCAGCGCAAATGCCATAGGCAGCACCGGCACTCCGTCGAACTTGTGGTCGTCGAGATAGCGGTCTTCGCCTGTGGACAGCGTCACTTCAAACTCAGCTTCACCGGGTTGCGCACGGCGCACCTGGGCTTGACCGAGGCGCGCTCCCGCAGCCTTGACGGATGAGGCATCCAGCAGTTCACCACCACTGCCACCGCCGGTGTCGGACAGCTTGCCGACCAGCATTACTTCCGCATCGGATTTCTTGCCGTGCTGCAATTCTTCTATAAAGGAACGGCGGCCGTCGCCAACTTCGATCATCGCCCAGCCGTAGCGGGCAAATATTTCTTCCAGCTCCGGTTGCGCCATGCCGGCTTTCCACGGTCCCCACAGAAGTGAGGCGACGCGAGCATCGGTGGTCTGGTTCAGTTGTTGAGCCAGCTTGTTGAGGACTTCGTTGGCGGAGACGTAGTCGGATTGACCGGCGTTGCCTGTGCGTCCGACGATGGAGGAGAAGAAAGTGAGAAACTTCAGAGTGTCGAAGCGCAAGGCGGATGCCAGTGAGAACGCGCTGTTGACCTTGGTGAAGAAGACCCGATCAAACGACTCGACGGTCTTATCTTTGATATACGCATCTTCGATGATGCCGGCACCGTGTACGACACCATCGATGTTGCCGAACGATTCGTAGAGATTGCCAATGAATTCAGTAAACGCTTTCCGGTCGCGCACATCCACCGAGTTGTACATGACGGAGGCGCCCGCCTTGCGGATGCGAGCCAGGTTGTTGCGCACTTCGCGCTCGCGCATCAACTGCTGGTAGATCGTCTCGACGCCGGCTACCGATACCGGTTTGCCCTGCGCCTTCAGTTTCTCCATGATGGCGGCTTTCACTTCGCGTGCCGTCTGGAAAGCAGCAGTAGAAGCATCTTCTTCGTCGACAGGCTTAGGCAGTCTGCCCACCAGAATGATCTGCGGCTGGTACTTTTCTGCCAGTTCAACCGCGATTTCCGCGGTGATACCGCGAGCACCACCGGTGATCAGAATTACGGACGACTTGTCCAGTTTCATGCCGCTGGTCAACTTTGTATCGACAGGAACCGCGACGATGTCCAATCCAAGACGCTGCTCGCCTTGATAAGCAATTTCCACGACATCGCAATCGTGAGTCAATTCTTTCAGAATCAACTCAGCTCGCTGAGCCGGCTTCACCGCCGATTGAAAGTCCACGCATCGCACTTGCAGGTGCGCCCACTCTTTCTTGAATGTCTTGGTCAATCCCACGACGGCCGCCGAGACCGGCAGCGTGCTCGGTGACTCTTTGACGCCGTCGAATCCAAAGGCGCCGCCCAGATCCACGGCTGAGACAACCGCGACACGCTGCTTGCTGCCGCTGAAATGCGGATGCAATGCTTTGCCCAGCAGGAAGAGCGAACGCACCGCCTGAGCCGACTTCTCGACGTCGTCACCGTCCACGTCCAACGCGGACAGATGAACAATCGCATCAATGGGAGCTTTCACCCCTGTCAGTTTCTTCTGCAGCGTTTCGGCACTGGCAAAGTCTTCGGACTTCAGCAAAGTGACGCTGGCGCCTTCGGTCTTCAGTTTCGAAGAAACTTTCTCAGCCAGCCCTTTGCCATCACCGATCACGATCGCCGAGGTGATCTTCGCGGGCTTTCCCTCGAGAGACACCGCTATCAGTTGCACTTGTCCGCGGCTCACTTCTTTGGCGAGCGTCGGTCCGGCTTCTGTCGATGCAACATTTGATGAGTTGATAGGGGAGGAAACGGTTCCGGCTGCGGCAGTTGCGTCGGTTGCAGCCGTGGCTTGGGCGGCTGGACCACCGCCACCGATATTTTCGCTCTTAATCCAATCGATGATGCCTTGCAGGGTTTTGGTGCCGGCGAGTTGCTCCAGGCTGCCCTCTAAGTGATCTTGCGTCGATTGAGGCAACAGCTTGCGGAAGCTGTTGAGAATTTCGACTCGCTTAATAGAATCGATGCCCAGATCGGCCTCCAGATCCAGTGCGGGATCGAGCATTTCCGGTGGGTAGCCGGTGCGTTGACTGACAATTTCCAGAAGTCCGGCAATCAGCTGCTCGGCGTTCATAGATTGGTCAGCAGCTTCATTGGACGGATCGCCACCATTGTTGCCGTGGTTGTGCGCATGGGGATCGCTGCCGTTACCGGAAGCGGCATAGCCGCTCGGGTCATGTCCGTTGGAGTCGGCAGAACTCGGAGCCACAGCCGACTGGGGCAGGGGCTGCGCGAATTGCTGCGGCTGCGCGTGTTGTGGGAACTGCGGTTGGGCGTATTGCTGCGGTTGGGCAAACTGCTGCATCGGCAACGGTTGCACCGGGATTTGCATTTGCGGTTGCTGGAATTGTTGGAACTGCGGTGCCTGGAACTGCGGTTGCGGGAACTGCGGCATCTGCGGAGCATAGCCTTGCGGCTGGGCCCCCAGGTAAGCCAGCATGACACGCTGTTGAGTTTCGAGGAAGCTCTGCGTCATCTGCAGCATGGTTTGCTGGAATTGCATCATCACGGCTGCCGAAGCCGGGTCGATGCCGGCTCTGCCGGCTGCCGGGAGCACCGGCATGGGCACCGCCGTGGGCAGAGCGTAGGCGGTGGGAGCGGGCACGCCTTGCGGTGCGCCTTGCTGGGCAGGCACCGCCTGTGATGCGGGCAGCGGGCGACCGATTGCCGCCGCTTGTGGTTGCATTGCAGACACTGGGGGCGGCGGTTTGGGCAACGCATTCGCTGTTGCTTGCACCAGCGGCTGAGCGGGCAGCGGAGCGTGCTGTCCGTGTCCATTGCCGTTCCCATTGCCATGACCGTTGCCGTGGCCGTTGCCATTGCCGTTACCGTTGCCACCGAAGGGCTCAGATATCGTTCCGGAGATCGGTTGCATATTGACGTGACCCGACGTTTTGCCGTTTCCGCCGTTGTTTCCGTTTGCGCCATTGTCCATGGGGCCAGTCGTCGCTCCCTGTATCTTCTTGAACGTCGCCGACACAGCTTGCTGTGTCGAAGGCGTTCCTATCCGCTTGATCTGCGCGCTGTTGACGCGATAAATCAATTTGCCGCGAGCCGCTTTGGGCTGCCGCTCAAAATCTGCTTCCAGCGCCCGGGTCGCTATTCCCGGACGACTAAACAATCTGGAAAGGTCAGCCCGCACGCCATGAACCAGCAATTGAGCCAGCACATGCTGCAACTGTGTGATGCCATGCTTGCCGTTGCGATCGCTCGCCACAGCCACATGCTCACGGTCTTCCAGAATTGCGGAGACGAGTCCGGTCAGCACTTGCCCGGGACCCACTTCGATAAATATGCGTGCTCCGTCGTCATGCATGCGCTGCACTTCGCCGACGAAGTTGACCGGCTCTACCAGGTGCTGAGCCAGGGACGACGCAAACTTGCCTTCGTGCGGGACAGTGGTCGTGTTGGAGTAGACCGGCAGCTCAGGTTCACGGAACTCGATCTTCTTAAGGGCGGTTTCCAGTTCGGTGCGGGCAGCCTGCATGAGTGGGCTGTGGAAAGCAGCCGAAACTGCGATTGGCTTGTTCGCCACACCCTCGCGGGTGAGCGCTTCGCACGCATCTTTGATATCAGCATGCGCACCGGAAATGATTGTCTGGTTGGGAGCGTTGATGTTGGCGATCACCACGCCGGGATGCGACTTCAGCGCTGTCTTCACTTTATCGGCTGGCGCGGCGACGGCAGCCATGGTGCCGGTCTCGCCACCCACAGGACGAGCCAGGAGGCGTCCGCGCAACTCCGAGATATCAAACAGATCTTGTTGCGAGACGGAACCGGCCGCGTAGAGGGCGACGTACTCGCCGTAGCTGTGTCCCGCCACCATATTCGGTGTGACGCCGAGTGCAGCAAGCAAGTGGAACATAGCCAGGTCGGCCGCACCAACAGCCGGTTGGGCCACGTGTGTATCGGTGAGCGCGGTCTGCTGCTGCTTGCGTTCTTCGTCGCTGAAAGCCGGTGCCGGATAGACGTAATTGCTCAGCGGTGCCGCATAGCATTTAGCCAGTTGCTTGTCGGCAGCGGTGAACGTGTCGCGGATCTCCGGGAAGTAGAGGGAGAGTTGCCGCAGCATGTCGACGCGCTGCGAACCCTGTCCCGGGAAAAGGAAAGCAATCTTGCCGGCTGGCGCCAGTGGTTTCTCCACAAAGAAAATGCCGCGCGGGTCATTTATAAATGCAACGCCTTCATCTAATTTGACAGCCGCGAAAGCGGCTTTGGTTTCCAGGTCAGCGGCGCTTTGCGCCACGATAGCCACGGTCAAGGCGGCATCGGAGCGCTCAGCGGCGCGCGTGTAGAGGTTGTAGGACAGGTCTGCCAGGGCGCGCGCATCATCGCTGGTGCACTGCGAACGAGCGCTGTCGGACTGCTGTGCCACCAATTTTTTGGCAGTTTCCTGAGCCGCATGCAGAGCTTTGCTCAGGTCGGCTTTGGTGTTAGCACGCCAGACAAACAGTTCAGTCGGCAGCGTCTCTGAGACTGTCTCAGGGTCGCTGCTCGGATGTCCGGTGTACTCTTCCAGAACGGTGTGGAAATTGGTGCCGCCAAATCCGAAAGCGCTGACGCCGGCACGGCGCGGCTGCTCTGCGGTGTGCACCCAGGGACGCGCTTCCGAGTTGATGTAGAACGGGCTTTCTTCAAAGCGGCAGCTCGGGTTGGGCTGCTGGACGCCGATTGTCGGCGGCAAAACTTTATGGTGTAGCGACTTGGCGATTTTTATCAGCGAGGCCAGTCCGGCGGCGCACTTGCTGTGCCCGATGTTGGTCTTCACCGAACCTATGGCGCAAGCGCGGTCAGCCGCATCGTGGGCACGGAAGACGCGAGTCAATGCTTCGACTTCGGCTCTGTCACCAGCTACGGTGCCGGTGCCATGAGCTTCGACCAGTTCGACGGTGGAAGGCGAGAGTCCGGCGTCTTCGTAGGCGCGATTGAGTGCCACCATCTGCCCGGCCGGACGCGGCGCAGTCAAGCTCAGGTCGCGGCCGTCGCTGCTGCCGCCGATGCCTTTGATCACGGCGTAAATCTTGTCGCCGTCGCGCTCCGCGTCGGAGAGACGCTTGAGGACAAGCATGGCAATGCCTTCGGAGATGACGATGCCGTCGGCGGTGGCATCGAAGGTGCGGCAACGTCCACCAGGCGACAGTGCATGCGTGTTGCTGAAACTCAGGTAGTCGCCGGGCTGGTTGTGAGTGTCGGTGGCGCCCAGCAAGACGACATCGCTGGTGCCGGCGCGCAACTCGTTGATGCCTACGTATAAGGCAGCCAGTGATGAGGCGCAGGCTGCATCGACGGCGAAGTTGATACCGCCGAGGTCAAAGCGGTTGGCGACTCTGCCGGCGGTGACGTTGCCCAGATAACCAGGGAAGGAGTCTTCGCTCCACTCGGGCAATTGCGACTCGATGTATTTCTTGGTGGTCTCGTCCATGTCGTGCAGCTTCCAGCCGAGCATGGAGCGCAGCGAATAAAGAGCGGTGATCGGTCCGTGTCCGGCGTTGGCCAGCAGCACAGAAGTCTTCTGACGGGCAAAGCCGCGCTTGCTGTAGCCGGCGTCGGCAAGCGCCGCCTGCGTGATTTCCAGCAAGAGCACTTGCATGGGATCTATAGATGCCAAACTGCTCGGCGGAATTCCGTACTTAGATGGATCGAAGACGACGTCTTCCAAAAACCCGCCCCACTTCGAGATGACGCGATCTTTGTCGAGCGGATCGGTGGTGTAGTAGTTGCGCCAGTCCCATTGATATTCCGGCACTTCTTCAATGGCATCGACCTTATTGAGGATGTTCTGCCAGTAGGTTTCAACGTCATTGGCTTTCGGGAACATGCAGGACATGCCGATGATGGCAATCGGCTCGGACGGCTTGCGCGACTTTTGAGCATCGTTGACCGAGACGGTGATGCTGCGCACTTGCTTGTCCAGTATCTGCTTGCCGCCCGCAGCAATCTCTTCATGCAGTTCGGCGATGGTGATCACGCGGTCATGCATGGCGGCCACCTGGCCGATCATATACATGCCGCTCGCCCACTGCTCGTCATCGTTGATCGAGATCAGTCCATCGGCAGTGGTTTTGCCCTGCGCGCGGCTCAGTCCCTTGCTGGCAATACGCAGGCGACCGAGATTCATCATCTCCAGTTCCTGGCGAATTTCTTCGCGTCCCTTGCTTTGCGACTCGAGGTTGCGACGCTGTTCGTCGAATATCGATTTATATGGCGAGTCGATGCATCTGATCGAATGTCCGGGACCGGTCTCCAGCAAGACCGTTTCATCACACTGAATAGCGGCTTCCTGAAAGCGTTTGACAATGGCGCCGGCATCGACGGCTTCTTGAGTGAACAGGTAAGCAGTGCCGACCAGCACGCCGACCTTGACGCCCCGCGCCGCCAGTGGGGCGGAGAGGGTGGCCACCATGGCCGCGGACAATCCGTCATGGATGCCGCCGGCAAAAAGCACGTGGTAGGCACCGGCATCTTCGCGCGGTGCGATGCTGGAAAGCAGCACATCGACCATCGATTCCCAGAGCACGAAGCTGCTGCGCGGTCCGACGTGCCCGCCGCATTCTTTGCCTTCAAAGATGAACCGGCGCGAACCCATCTCGACAAACGACTTGAGCAGAAGCGGCGACGGCACATGCAGATAGGTGGTGATGCCGCCATCTTCCATGGCTTTCGCCTGGTCCGGACGTCCGCCGGCGATCAGAGCAAATGGCGGTTTGTACCGCTCGATCACTTCCATCTGTTCCTGGCGCAACTGCTGCGGGACAAACCCGAGCATGCCGACGCCCCACGGCAAGTCGCCGAGAGCCTCTTTGGTTTCTTTAATCAGTTTTTCGATCTCGCGAGCGCGCATCAGCGCCAGTGCGAGAAACGGCAACGCGCCGCCTTCTGCAACTTTGAGCGCGAACTCGGCCGTGTCGCTGACCCGGGTCATGGCGCCTTGTACGATCGGATACTTGGTCTTGTGCGAGCGAGCCAGAGGTGAGTCCGCCCCAACGATCTCGACCTGGGTGGATTGAGTGAGGTGTTCCTTCACAGCATCGCGCAGACCGTCGATGACACCGGCAGTAGTGCCGAAGCGATCAGCGAACGAAGAGGCAAAAGCGACATCTTGTCCGGCGGCGAGGATAAAATCCTTGCCGTTGACGTCGTCGTCGGCCGTCAGTTCTTGCTTGATCGCCGCCAGCCAACCCAACGACTTCGTTTCTTCCGAAAGCGGCTTCGAGCCTGGCACGTCCATTTTTTTGGTCAGGTCCTGCAATGCATCATGGGCGGTGCTGCCGGCGCGCGCGTAGATGCGCCATGTCTGGCGCTGGGGTCCGGTGAAAATCTGCGATTCGGTGCCGTCCATGCGCGACAGTTTTACTTTCAGCGGCAGCGGCAAAATCGACTCGCGCACCAGAGCCAGCTGCCAGTCGAGCACCACGCCCTGAGCGCCGGCGGTGCGGCAGGCAGCCGCGGTGTGGACGCCGACGCCGCCATGTGCCCAGAACGGCACTTTCACTTCTTGCGCCAGGCGCTGCAAGAGAACAAAAGTTGTTTCTTCCCCGACTCGTCCGCCCGCTTCGTGTCCCTTGGCGATCAAAGCGTCGCAGCCGGCGGTCTCAGCCAGGCGAGCTTCCTTGAGCGAAGTCACTTCCACAAAAGACAGCCAGCCGCAAGCTCTCACCAGTTTGACGGCGGCTTCCAAATCAACGCGTTCAATCTGCGGCGCGCCGGCGGTCACAATGATGAGCGTGCTCTCGGGCAGTGCCAGCGTATCAAGCTGGTCGGAGAGGCGGCGAAACTGTTCGGCACCGCATTTGATACCAAGCCCGGAATTGACGGAAGCGGCGGCCGCGGCGGCGGTCAAAGACTGCACGGCGGCAAAAGCGGCGGCGTCGTCGAGCAATTCGACATCGACCACACCAAAGGCGCCGGCGCGTGCAGCGGCGATCGCGATGGCGGGATTCGCAAAGGACTCCTGGCGGTGCGCAGGCTGGACAGCGATGATACCGAAACTCGACATTTGAAATCCCATCAGCGGCAATGCAATCCTTTGCCGTTAAAAACTGCGTGCGCCATGAATTCGCAAAACCCGCAACACCGAACCTCTTCGGGCGTCATAGAGTATATAAATTCAAATAGGCGCAACCATTGAAGAGGTTTTAAGAAGCAAAGCAAAAAGCCTATGAGCGCCGTGTGAGAACTTGCCAACAGTTAAAGATTATGTTTTGTTACTCCGCCCAAAACGGCGCCGGTGCTCGATCAATATGCGCTGTCCATGCTTCAGGAAATGACAAGAGTTTCAGTTGGGCTTCGTAACTCATAGGTGATACCGCGCCACTGAATTCGGTTCGTGATTACGGAATACAAAGTTAACCAGGGCAAAACAAAATGGGCCAGGGGGATGGCCATACAGGAAGCAGCCAGCGACTCCTGCAGGTAGCTTTGGCGATCAGAGAGAACCCGTTGCCAGAGCCCACGGGCATGCAGCAAGAACCAGATTTCCACCGGGAAAATGCAGGCGCCGGCCATGGTCGCAAGCCCGAAAGCCATATCGCCTGTAGCCAACCAACCGATGACGGCAAAAGACATGGCAAACAGCCAGACCGCCATCAGAGTTGCGCGCACGATGGCTCTCCGCCAGAGTTTCGGGTAATAGACCTTAGTGAGAATCAGCTGGCGGTTGGTCCACTCGAAAATTTCAGCAACGGTCTGGTCGCCGTCGCTTGCCACCAGGCATTGCGGTACGAAGTGAACGCGCAGTCCCAACTCTTTAACGGCGGTGGTGAGAGACAAATCATCATCACAGGCGCGGTCCCAATGGTCGGCCACACGCGCCTCTTCGAAGATCGAGCGGCGAATAGCCATGGCGCCGCCCCATGCGAATGCATCCGGACCAGCCATTTCCCAAGCCGACATGCGATTCCAGAGAGAGCGAAGAACCGATGGCCAGTTGGTTACAGAGGCGATGTAAAACCGGTAACCGGTGCAGACGCCGATCTGCGGATTTTGCAACGGAGCCACCAGATGACGAAGGAAGTCCTGACGGGCAATCACGTCGGCATCAACGAATACGATTACTTCCGTGTCGGATGAGACATCTTTAAGCGCTCGCAGCTGATTGTTGACCTTCTGTGCCCTCTGCGGATTGACGCCGGCGATCACGATCGCGGTGCGAACTTGATTTTGCTCGGCACAAATTTCCTTTAAAGCTGGATATGCAGGATCGGCTTCGGAAGCTAAACAAAAGATCACCTGAAAGTCCGGGTAGTCTTGAGAGAGCAACTTGCGAATATTGTCGTGAAAACCGACGTCCAAACCCTTGCACGGGAGAATGACTGTGGTCCTGGGCACGTATGGCGCTAAGGGTCGATTTAGCTCCGCTTGTACATAGTTGAACAATCGCTTGAAGGCGATCGATTGCACTACCGCTACGATGATGGTCATCGCCAGAAGCAAAAGAACAATCGTCATAGAAAACCCTATAGGTGAGCTCCGGCTTCCGTCCGGAACTGGCAGTATAATGCCAAAATTCGATTTTTGTTGTCCTCGAAGACCGGAGACGATGCGTGTTTCGCAAGGTTCTATATTCAGCATTCAGCCTGCTCGGTGAGCGCCAGGTAAAACGCTTTATGCAGGCCAGCACTGAGCCGCGCGCCGCACAGCAGGCTCAATTGATGAGCATAATTTCAAGCAATAAAACGTCGCAGTTCGGGCGTCAACATGATTTCTCTTCAATCAAAGACATTCGTGACTTTCAGTCGGCAGTCCCGATCACTGATTACGAGGAGATGCGTCCCTGGGTCGAACGGGCGACCGGTGGACAGTCGGCAGTTTTGACCAGCGACGACCCCGTCATGTTTGCCACTACCAGTGGTACCACAGCCCAGCCCAAATACATTCCGATAACCAAAGGATATATCGAAGAGTTTCGCCGGGCATCAGTCGTATCGGGGTACTTCCTGCTAAAGAATTTCCCGCAGCTGGTCAACGGCACGACGCTTTCAGTCGTCTCCCCCGCCGAAGAGGGGCGCACGCCGGGGGGCACGCCCTACGGCGCTATTTCCGGGCAGCTGTTTCGCCAGGAGCCATTCCTTATAAAGAAGTACATCTCCCCTATTCCTTATGATGTGTTTTTGATCAAGGATTACGAGACCAAGTACTACACGCTTCTAAGATTGGCGCTGTCCCTGCCGGTTTCGGTCTTCTACACACTCAACCCGAGCACGATCGCCTTGCTCTGCCGGCGCCTGCAGAAATATGCACCGGATCTGGTGCGAGACATAAGAGACGGCACCATCACACCTCCCACTCCGCTTTCCCAAACAACGCTGGCGGCAGTGAAGCATTTTCTCTCGCCCGATCCGGCGCGGGCCGCGCAGCTGGCGCTGCTCGCCGAACAGGGTCAGTTCGTGCCCCACAAACTCTGGCCGACCTTGCAGGTCGTCTCCTGCTGGACCAAAGCAGCAGCCAGTTTTTATCTCGCCGACTTTCCGGAGTTTTTCGGGAAGGTGCCGGTCTGCGATATTACTTACGGCGCCAGCGAAGGACGCGGCACTGTATTCATCGGTCCCAATCAACAAATGCTGGCACTACTCTGTCACTTCTTCGAATTCATAGCCGAAGACGAGATCGACAGCCCTCAGCCGCAGGTGCTGCTCGCCGATCAGTTAGAGCTGGGGCGCAATTACTTCATTTTGTTCACGACCTCGGGCGGACTCTATCGCTACAACATAAATGATGTCGTGAAGGTGGTCGGTTTTCACAACGCCACCCCACTTCTGGAATTCCAGTACAAAGGCGGCAACATCTGTTCCTTTACAGGAGAGAAAATCACCGAGTTGCAAGTCACGCGGGCGATGTCGGAAGCGATGGCGCAAACCGGCGTACAGACTCGTTTCTTCACGGTGCTGCCCGAGTTCAGACCCAACCCTCACTACGAAGTGTGGATCGAGCCGCTCGACCAGCTGCCACCACAGACAGTATCGATATTGACCAGCGCTTTTGACGAAATTCTCGGCAAGTTAAACGTCGAATACAAGACGAAACGTGACTCGTTACGACTGGACGATGTGTCGGCCAGACTGATCGCACCTGGCACCTATGAGAGTTTTCGCAAACACCTGGTGAGCGCCGGTGTCGCAGACGCACAAATCAAAGTCAGCCATCTCAATCCCAAGCAAGAGACGCGCGACTATTTCCAGCAGGCATTGATCAGTGAGGGCAGCACCGCATGGGCGACCGCATAAAGGTAGCTCTGCTCAGCTGCGGTCTCGGGCACGTCACACGTGGTTTCGAGGTCTCTACGCTGCGCTGGTATGAAGCCCTCAAGCGCCAGGGCGACCTGGATGTGAAACTTTTTGCCGGGGGCAAGTATCCCGACACGCACTGGGTGTGGAATCTGAACCGCGACGGCGCCCTTAATGTGCCGTTTCGTCATTTTCCGTTTCTAGACGAGAAGCAGCAGTGGGAATTCAGTTATGGGGCTGAACAGGTCAGCTTCGGCTGCTCGTTCATAGTCGAGCAGTTTCGCTTTTTTCGCCCGGACATCGTCTGGACAAAAGAAGCACCGCTCGCCCACGTCATCGATTTCTGGCGACAGTTGTTAGGTCTTGATTTCAAAATCATCTTCGCCAACGGCGGCGCGTTCAATCCGCGCACTTATCGCCAGTTCGACTTCATCCAGCACCTGCAGCCCGATTCGATGGCGCAGGCATTGGCGTTCGGACTGCCGGAAGCGCAGATGAACATCATTCCCAACGTTGTGCAGCCTCTGCCACCGTCGGCGGCGCGCACCAAACTGCGCGCTCAGTACGGCTTGCAACCGGACGACTTCGCCATCGTCAGCGTGGCCGCCTGGAATCAGTATCATAAACGCATCGGCTACATAATCGAAGAAGTAAGCCGGCTCAGCGACCCGCGCATCAAACTGATATTGTGCGGACAGAGCGAAACAGAAACACCGCCCCTGCAGGAGAAGGCGGCGCGACTCTTGCCTGGTCGCGTCTTCTGGCTTTCGGTGCCGCCCCGAGAAGTATTCGACGTGCTTTACGCCAGCGATCTTTTCGCCCTCGCCAGCCTCAACGAGGGGCTGGGCATGGCAGTGATCGAAGCAGCCATGGCCGGTCTGCCGGTAATCTGCCACCCGCACGGCGGCAGCCGCTATATAGTCGACAACGAGCAATACTGGTTGCGCGACTTGAGTCAAGAAGGCTCGCTGTCGCGTCGCATCACCGAAATTCGCCGGCAGGGCATCGACCCGGCACGCCTGGCGGCGCTCAAACGCCAGGTGCGCGAACGATTTGGTGAGCAAGCGCTGGTCAGCGAATTCACCACCATGGTCGAGCGCCTGGTCGGGCGCAGCACCAGATTTGATACCACCGTCGCGAGCGATGAGCACCTGGCGTCCCTGCCGGGCAGAGACTCGTGAGCGAAACCTACGTCAAGCTCACCCGTTCACAGCTAATTGCCACCATTATCGGTTTGCAGCTGTCGCTACTGGTTGCCGCCGTCGATCAAACGATCGTCGCGGCGGCCATGCCGATCATGGTAGCCAATCTGGGCGGCTTCGACAGATATGCCTGGGTGACCACAGCCTATCTGCTCACATCGACGACGGCGGTGCCGATTTTCGGTAAGCTCTCAGACCTGTACGGGCGCAAGTGGCTCTTGCTCTTCGGAGTAGTTTTGTTCGTGGTTTCATCGATGTTCTGCGGACTGGCAGGACAATATGATTTGCCCGGCATGGACGGCATGACCCAATTGATTGCAGCGCGGGCGCTGCAAGGACTGGGCGGAGGCATCATCATGTCACTGACGTTTGCCTCGGTGGGCGACATTTTTTCGCCGGCGGAACGGGGCAAGTATCAAGGCATATTCGCCTCCGTCTTCGCACTTTCCGGTCTGGCCGGTCCCGCACTCGGCGGTTTCATCTCCGAAAAATTCTCCTGGCGCTGGGTGTTTTACATCAACCTGCCGATCGGCATCATTGCTTGCCTGGCGCTGATTCTGGCGTTTCCCAATTTGCAAACCGGCAGGCGCCGTCCCGAGATCGATTACCTGGGTATAGGTCTTTTGATCGGTTTTGTGGTGCCGTTGCTCCTGGCACTGAATATGGTGACCAACCCGCGCGAATTCTACAGCGCCGGCGCGCTGTTTTTGCTGTCGGCAATCATGCTGGTATTGCTTTTGATGACCGAAGCGCAGGCGGTCGAGCCGATTATTCCGCTGCAAATTCTCAGGCAGCCGATCGCAGCCGTATCTTTGATCACCGTCTTCATTACGGGAATCGGCATGTTCGGCTCGACCATGTTGCTGCCGATCTTTTTCCAGTCGGTGATGGGCCTTTCACCAACCATGTCGGGCTCGTTGCTTACTCCTTTGATGGTGACCGTAGCTGTAGGCAGCACCTTATCTGGTGCGATGCTTTCGAAGTTCGGCAAATACAAGACTCTCGCCCTCACAGGCTGCACCGGCATGGCCCTGGGCACGGCTCTGCTCGGTTTCCTGACAGGCAGCCGATCGCTGCCGCCAATCCTGGGCTCGATGGTTGTCAGTGGAATCGGACTGGGGCTTTTGCTGCCGATGTACACAATTGTCATCCAGAACTCGTTGCCCCAATCGCAGCTGGGTCTGGCTACCGGACTGACGCAATTTTTCCGGACGCTGGGCGGGGCCCTGGGTAGCGCCGTTTTCGGGCTTACGATTCTTTATCTATATAATGGCAAGCTGGGAGAGAGTTTACCCAATAATCTGCCGGAAAGCGTCCGCCAGGCTGTCAGTGATCCCCTGAATCCCGGTAAACTTAGGGCTGTCATCGAGGGTCATCTTGGCAACACCGCGCAAGCAAGCGATCTATTGCATTCAGTTCAGATAGCACTGATGCATGCCATCGGAACCGTGTTCGTCATTTATGGAACCCTCCTGTTCTCAGTCGTCATACTCAATTTGTTTCTGAAGGAAATTCCGCTGCGGAAGAAGCCGGCGAATGAACCGAATGAACTCCAAGTTTCTACTGAATAGTTTGTTGTCGACAATAATGCTCGGCACGATGGCGTTGCCGACAATGGCTGCCGATAGCAATGGCACCGACGCTGATGGACAGTTTCTGGCTATCAAAAAACCAAAGTCAGGATTGACCGGCGGCGTGCAAGAGAACATCACACCAACCTCGGTGGTGCGCGAGAACGTCAACGAGTTTTCGCAGTCGCTGAAAATTCCCATTATCAAATGGTCACAGCACGACAGTCAGGCACCACAAGCTGTGCTGGTCGCCCTGCACGGCTCGACGCTGCACAGCGGCGTCTTCGAAGAGTTTTCTCGGCAAATGGTCGGCCGCGGCTACATGGTAGTAGCACCGGACATGCGCGGATTTGGACGGTGGCGCACCGACCCGAAAAATTTTGAGAACGGCACCAAAATCGAGTTCTACAAAGACCGCGCCGATCTCGTCAATCTCTTGCAGATGCTGCGCAATCAATATCCCAAGACACCGCTCTATTGCATCGGCGAAAGTTTGGGCGGCAACCTGTCACTGTGGGTGGCCAGCGTCCATCCCGATCTCGTAGACGGCATCATTCTCTCCAGTCCGTGCATCAAGCGGCACTGGTGCATCAACCGCACACTGGCAGTCGACTTCTTCAAAGCGGCGCGCTTCCCTCACCGCCAGGTGCCGACGGCACCATACGCCAAGCGCTATCTCTCCGAGAGCAAAGAAGTGACGGCGGCGTATCTGGCCGATCCCGGCATCAGAAAAGCGATGACTGCATACGAGTCATTCCAGAGTTTTCACGTCAATCGTTCGTGCTTGCTGTATGCGGAGAACGTTCCCCCGGACATGCCGATTCTCGTGATTGAAGGAACGAACGATCGCATGTACGTGGCCAAAGCGGTAGGACCGCTGATGAAACGCGTCCCGTCCAGCGATGAAACAGTCCATTATCTGAAGAATCGCGGACACATTCATTTGGAGACCCCGCACATCAAAGACGATGTGGTGGAGACGGTAGATGATTGGCTGCGTATCCATATTCAGACTGAGTCGGCGCGCAAGCGCAGCACTCCGGCTTCAATTTCCGCCAATCCAGAGCAGCTCTAGAATTGTCCCTGTTCGACCGCGGGCTTTTGTGGCGTCGTGCCGGCTTGTGGCGCGGTAGATTGACCAGTGCCGCGTTCTTCCGGAGGAATCCAGGCCGGTTGCTCGAACTTAAGTGAGTCGGTAGGAGCAGTGATCATCGTGCCCCCGTTCAAGCTCAGGGCGTACACACCGCCAAAGATGGCGAATGCCGCCAGGCTGACGATAGTAATAATCAAGGTCAAGCTGGCCGATTTTTGGGCGGGCGGTTGGTAGTTTCTCATTCTCAGAAGGTCTCCCGGAGGACGCGCAAATTGGGGCTGGGCAATACTGACTGGATCGATAGACGTCGACGTAGGTGCATGTTCCCGATTGTGGCACTTTGCAAATGATTGCGCCAATCGGTCGGCGGGCGCGCCTAAACGGAACCGGCTCAACGTTATGGAGAAACTACAAGCCAGGGCGGGGTTACCCCGCTCAGGCATTTGGGCGATAAAATGATGTATCGCGACAACGGAGTACAGTACCAATGAAGCGTCTTCTGGCGAACGTTCTCGGATTCACATTGTGCACCGCCCTTCTGGCACCGTGCTTCACAGCCGCCGGTCTGCCTGGGGTGGCGGAAGCAAAGTCCAGCTCTAAGTCCAGCTCTAAAGCTGAGTCCTCCGACGACAACGCCGCGGACGACGACAAGAAGTTGCCGAAGGGCGTAATCGAGAACCCCACCGACATTCCGACATTGAAGTGGACAAACATCGTCGGACCTCCGCGCGCTGCAGTCTTATGTATTCACGGACTGGGACTGCACAAAGAAACCTATGAAGCCTTCGCGCATGAACTGAACAAAAAGGGGATCATCGTCTGGGCCATTGACGTGCGCGGATTTGGTGAGTGGATCAAGCGCGACCCCAATAACCGCGTCAACTATCCCCAGTGCTTTCAAGACATCAAAGTGACGCTGCAAGCGATGCACCGCGAGCATCAAAACATGCCCATATACATTGCGGGCGAATCGATGGGCGGAGCGATTGCGCTGCGTGCCACCGCCGAGTTTCAAGATTTGCTGGACGGCATGTTTTCTTCGGTGCCGGCAGGAGACCGAGTACACGAAGGGCGCATGACCTTGAAAGTGGCAATGCACGCTCTCACCTCGGGTTTCAACAGCCTGATGCCGATCGGGACAGACGTGATCGCCTACGGCACCGACCGCACCGGCACCACTCCGGATGATGCTCTGCGCAAAACCTGGCTGGCCGATCCGGACGGCAGAAACACGATGACGCCCAAGGAATTGATGCAATTCGACGGTTTGTGCGACGGCAATTTCAAAGCCGCTAAACGCGTCACCAGGGTTCCCGTATTGTTCGTGCAGGGTGGCTATGACGGACTGATCGTGCCAGCATCTACTACTCAACTCGCCGATGCCTTCCCACCCGAAAACACCGATCGGCACATTGCCTACAGTCAAAACTCCGAGCACCTGATCTTCGAATACGGCAACTTCAAACCGGAGGACCTCACTTACGTCACCGACTGGCTCGATAGGCACATCGCGTCCTGGAACAAGCAAGTCGGCACCGTTGCCGATGCCACCGTCAAAATCGATGCACCCGGACAGGGTGCCAAGCTCTCATACTGGATCGAGTTATTGCGCGACGGCAAGTTCTATCGCTGCAACAACAAGATGGTCTTCAAGACGGGCGACGAAATACGTTTTCACATGACGCCCAGCAATAACGGCTACGTGATCGTCATGATGAAGGGCAGCAGCGGCAAGACTGCGATTCTGTTCCCGGGCGACCAGACCGGGTTGAACAACGAACTTTTGGCCGGCAAAGACTGTGTGGTGCCCAATCAATCCTATCTGAAGTTCGACTCCACACCGGGCACCGAAAAACTGGCGGTACTTTTCTCGAGAGAGAAGATCAATCCCAACATGCAGCTCTATCAACCCTCGACCGTCACTGCTTACATATCGCCGAGCGCGGATGGTTCGAAAGACATCATGCCCACTCGCATGCAGTTAAAGTGGGATGACACCGACGTTGTCGCCATGGCACCGGATGCAGTGGCTTCATCGGTAACCAAGAACGCCGGCGTCGTAAATGTTGTATACAGCGGGTCACACCCGGTCATGGCAGTAGACATCGCGCTGGAGCACCAATGAAGAAACGGCAATTCGGACTACTTCTCGCTGCTGCACTGGCCTCATCAGGCTTGCTCAGCTCGACGGCAATCGCAGCCGCCGACACCGGCAGTTATACCACCCAGCAGGATCTGAACCCAAACAAGTCTTCAACGAACCGCCCGATCAAAAACAAGTGGGCGCTGGTGATTGGCGCTTCCAAATTCAGCACCACGAGACTGAATACTAACCAAGACTTCGATGCCGCGGCCCGCAATTTTCAGGCATACCTGATCGACCCGCACGGGGGACGGTTCGAAAAGTCGCATGTGAAAGCGCTGATCAATTCGGCAGCCGTCTACCACAATCTGGAATCGGCATTGAAAGACGGCTTTCTCGGCAAGGTCGCGGAAGAAGACGATCTGGTCGTCATATTCGTGGCCACCCGCGGTTTCCCAACTACAGACGGCAAGGTTTATCTTTGCGCGCACGACGTAGCGCTCAACAACATTGGCGGCACGTGCATGAAAGTCGAAGACTTGATCAAAATGATAAAAACCAACGTCAAGTCAAAACGCATCGTCCTTGTAATTGAAGCCTCCGGAAGCGGACCTGAGGACCCCACGGTCGGTAAGGCACTCAAAGTCGCACAGAATGTCGACGTCGATAAACTCAACACCGGCGAAGGTTTCATCATTCTCTCTTCCAGCGGACCGGATCAAGTTACGTGGGGAACTCAGTTTTCGACGAACTTGATCAAATGCTTGCGAGAGAACGATGGAATGGTGTCGTTACGCACCGCGTTCCAGTCTGCGCGGACGGCTACCGAGGCTGCCACCGCCGCTGATGTCAAACGCCAGAACAAGCAAACACCGGTGATGAGCTGGAACTGGAGCGGTCAGGACATGGTGTTGGGCGCGCCGAGTGGAACCGAATCCGCTGCGCTGCAGAAGGTGTTGGGCGCCGAATCACATTATTTCAGAGCGCTACAGGCGCAGGGCAGCAATGACCTTGTCACCGCTCAAACCGAGTTTGAAGCGGCCATAAAAGAGGATCCCTATTACGGCGATGCGCTCAACGACTATGGCGGCATGCTGGCCGGGAAGGGTGATTGGACCGGCGCTTCGCAAAAATTCGAGCAGGCAGTGGAGGTGCGTCCCGACGATGCGCTCTTCCATTATAACTACGCACGCGCTCTGGCTAAACTCAAGAAACCTGATGAATCTCTGGCGGAACTTCAGAAGTCCTACAGTCTGAACAACAGAGATCGCAACACGCTTATTGCGCTTGCCGATTTGATGAACAAAAAAGATGAACCGGACAAAGCCCTGCAATACCTGCAGGAAGCACTCCTGACGGCACCGGACGACGCAGATCTCTTGACGCGCATCAGCGTTTCGCAATGCAAAAAAGGACAGGTCGACACTGCGATCGAAACCGCGCGACAAGCAATCGCGAAGGATCCCAGTTACCTGACTGCCTATCTCAACCTGGGCAGCTATTATCTCGGCAATAAGAACGCCGACATGGCTGCTGAAACATACCGTCATGCCACCATTATCAATCCCAACAGTGCGGATGCTCATCTATATTTAGGAAAAGCTTTGCAACAGCTCAACCAGGAAACGGAAGCGGTGGCGGAGTATCGCAAGTTTCTTGATCTCTGCGGCAGCAACGACCCGCGCGCGGAAGATACACGCAAAGTCATCAGCGAACTCGGCAAAATCTAATCAAAGCTCGTCTGCTGCGAAAACAGTAGAGTTTCACGGTTGAGCTTGCGGGCCGTCACGAAAATCTGGGAACTGGCGGCTGCCAAATAGCATCGTTCTGGGCAGAGTTAGTGCGCTGCAGTGGATTGGCAGCGTAATTTATTGGTCCCAAACGGGCGCCTGGGCGGCGTTCCCGGAGGTATTGCTATGTCCCCCGAAGAGAGAAGCTTTGATCGACTGCAGCGCCTTTTAGGCGATGCGATCTCCGAGTTGCGCAGAACCAGAGGATTATCGGTGGCGGAACTAGCAGACGCAGCCGGCATCAGCGAGCCAGCTATGACGGCCATCGAGACGGGCTTCGATCCACCAACCATCGTGTGTTTCGTGAGAATTTGCGGCGCTCTAGAATGTGAGGCGTCCGAGATGCTGGCTGCCGCCGAGCAAAGATTTCGCACATCTAACTTTTTCGGCGAACACGACAGCTACTGACCATGCAACTTTGCGAGCCATCGAACGTCGCTCGGTACATGCTCAACAATAAAATTGGCTCTGCCACCATGTTAATAGCCGCGACTCTAATCTGTGGTGCTGCTCACGCAGGCACAGTCCATCAAGCACCGGATGTGGTGCTGACTCCAGAGCAACTGCGCAACCTGCCACCAGCAGAAGTGGCAAGACTGGCGGTGCCGGTGAAAGTGAACGCATGGCGAGCCAAAGCCGCTGAGTACGAAGTGCAGGGCGACTATGCCGGCGCGCGTGCCCTCTACGAGCGCGAGTACGCGATCTGGCGGGCCCGTTATGGCGACACCGACATGCATCTGGTGGCGCCGCTGCACAGTCTGGGAGCGCTCGCCGAACTGGATGGCGACTATGACCAGGCTTGGAAGTACTTTGCCGAGGAATTGGCGCTGCATGAAAGGACATTCGGTCCGACGCATCCGCTCAATATTCCTTCGCTTCGGCAGCTGGCCAATATCGCGGAGCAAAAACACGACTATTCGGCAGCACTCAGACTTTATCAGCAGGAGCTGGCGGCGATTCAGGGCAGCATGCCCAGAACCACAGCCCTGCCGGCAAATACACACGCTCGTCTGGGTCATGTGTACGAGAAAACTGGAGATTTCGCACATGCCGAGACTGAGTTAAAAGCCGCAATCGCTCTCCTGCAACCGATTAGCGACCCTGGCGATCCCTATATCCCGGACTTGCTGAAGGATCTGGCTCGGATCTATGAAAAACAGGGACGGCCCGCGGAGGCAAAAGCCTCACTGGCTCGGGCGGACGCGATTATTAAATCGCCCAAGAGCGTCTTGTAATCTTTAAACATCAGATCTATTTCTCTATTTAGACGGATACCTCTTATGCGGCGGGTATAAGACTAAGCAGATTGACCCTTTTGGTAAGGTGTCTCGATGGAGCGGAAACCCAACCGATCCATGTGGGATCCGCTGTCGGAACCTCTTTTCAGAGCTTTGTGGATAGCGGCCCTGGCTTCGAACATCGGCAGTTGGATGCACGATGTGGCAGCCGCATGGCTGATGACCTCGCTTTCCAACTCTCCGGTCATGATTTCGCTTATGCAGACGGCAAGCTACTTGCCGTTTTTCTTGTTGGCATTACCGGCGGGTGCCTTCGCCGACATTTTCAACCGGCGAACGGTCTTGCTGGTCGGTCAAGCCTGGATGCTGGTCGCTGCTGCGGCCATTGGAGTGTGCAGCCTCTGCGGGTGGATGAACCCCTGGCTTTTGCTCACGCTTACTTTGATGCTGGGGGTCGGCGGGGCAATCACGAGCCCAGCCTGGAATGCCGTTCTGCCGGAGTTGGTCACCAAGAAAAACCTCGAAGGCGCGGTCGCCCTGGGCGGCATGGGTTGGAACATAGCTCGCGGCGTCGGCTCGGCGATCGGTGGTTTCATCGTCGCTATGTCGGGTCCCGGAGCCGTCTTCCTGCTCAACGCCGCTTCGTTTCTCGCAGTGCTCTGGGTGTTCTGGTCCTGGAAACGTCCGGCGTCAGCCGAGAGCACCAATAACGAGCGGGTGGTCGGAGCGATTCGCGCCGGCGTCCGTTTCGTGCGCCATTCGCCAGTGCTGCTGGCGGTGCTCTGGCGCACCATAGTATTCGTTTCTTGCTCTACATGTTTCTGGGCGCTCTTGCCCTTGTTCTGCCGCGTGCACTTGAAACTGGAAGCGCACCAGTACGGATTGGTGCTGACTCTCTTCGGTGCCGGCGCCATCGTCGGAGCCGGACTTTTACCCAAGATGCGCAAAACCATGTCCCTCGATGCTTGCGCGGCGGTAGGCACCTTGCTCTTCGCCAGCGGCATGTTGGGACTGGCTTTCAGTCCCAGTTTCGGATTTGCAATCATCAGCAGCACCATCGCTGGTATCGCCTGGATATCGGTCACCTCCAGCCTCAATATGGGAGCGCAACTGGCTTGCCCAGCCTGGGTGCGCTCGCGGGCGCTGGCCGTCTACATCCTCGTCTGGCACGGCACCATGGCGGTCGCCAGCCTTGCCTGGGGAACCTTCGCCAACTTCTTTAATATGGAGAATGCACTGCTGGTGGCGGCGTGCGGCCTGATGATCAGCATGTTGCTGTCACCGCGCCGGCACAAGCTCGGCGACCTGGAGCACGTCGACCTTACCGCCTCAGGGCATTGGCCGGAGCCGGTGCTTGCCGTCACACCGCACCCTGAACATGGTCCGGTGCAGGTCAGTATCGAGTATTTGATTGAGCCGGAGAAAGCCAAAGAATTCGCCGATGCGATGTCTCAACTGGCTGTCCAACGCCGTCGAGATGGTGCTTTTCAGTGGCACTTGATGTGCGATCTGGAAGACCCAAGCAAGTATCTGGAGACATATTTTGTTGAGACGTGGGCGGAACACGAGCGACAGCACCAGCGCGTCACAATAGCAGATAAGGCTGCCGAGGAAAAAGTTGATTCTTTCCATATCGGACCGCAGCGACCGCAAGTGCGCCACCTTATTTCAGGTATCGGGCTGGACGGCGAATTGATAGCGCCCGAGCGCACCGAAGTGCTGCCCGGCACTGAGCCCGGACAGCCGCCATGCGGCGTTTGTGGAGACAGCGATGCTGCGGATGTTGCGAATGCTGCGGATGTTGCGAATGCTGCGGATGTTGCAGGCGCCGGCGGTGCCAGCACGGCAGAAACACCAGTGGAACCTCTGGCACAAGTTGCAAAGCCAGGAGTTGCGGCCTCACCGCCGACGACTGAACCTCTTACAGTCGACACCTCGGACCACGAAGTCTACGCGGAGACTGGCGAGCAAACGGCGTTCTCTCCAGAAGACGACTTGAATACTCCAGCTGTACCATTACCGGTCGTGAAGCCTGCCGGCAGCCCAGGGGCCGATGCAGGCGCCGGAACCAGCACCTCCGGACCCGCCACCATAGGCAATACCACCCTCATGTCAGCCACCAGAGAAGGTGATTCGCTGGCGGATTTCCTCAGCGACTTGAGTACGCACCAGGTGCCCCCAAAGGAGGTGCCAACCGCCGACGGACAAAAGAGCGCCATGATGAAAAACGGCTCGCCGGGCGACGGTGACTCGCTGGCCGACTTCCTCAGCGACCTCGGTTCACAGGGATCGCCGGCAGTGCCGCTCGATGACAGGATCGAAAAAATCGATTCGTCGGTAGATATCGAAGCGCTGTTCAAACAAGATCCCGGTGATACGCTGACAAAAATTCGTCCCTTGCGCAGTCCGGAATGGGTCGACACGTTCGACGGCATCGAACGCCCCAATTTGCGGGACGGAAACGTGGTTGATATAGATTCGCTTTTCAGCAAGCAAGATCGGCTGCATGTCGTCGATGACGACGAATCCATCAACACAGCCGGCAATGGAGAGTCTGCCTCTGTGGACGGACCGGCGGCGCAGAGCTTGTTTGATTTGTTCGATAGTTTCGAGGCGTCGGCAGGCGGGCGCTGCAAAGACGCATCAAAGGCCCCCCCCACCGACACACCGATGCCTGGGCTGCTGGCTAAATCAGCCTTGGAAGCCGAAGAACAGATCGACACACTGCAGGACATCGAAGCGCTAAAGGACCAGCCTCAAGAGGCGAAGCTGACCGATGCTGCTGGCAAAAACAAAGGCGGCAATGAAACACCAGACCCAGCGGCTGACAAGAACGTACCATCCGATACGCTCGTCGATATGGATGCCTATTTCGGTCAGGACCCCGGCGATACGCTCGTCGACATAGAGGCACTTTCCAGGCGCAATCCCGAAGACCGGCTACTTCTGGAAACAGATAAAATAGACACGCTCGTTGATATCGAAGCTCTGGAGGTGTATTGCAGCCAGAATCCGGAAGACAAACTGACACGCCCCAAATCGGACAACAGCTCACTTTTCCGCACACCGATGTTCACCGGTGTCGATGATGTCGACGGCGATGACCCGCGCGACACCATAACCGGAATCGAGTCATATTCGACTCGAGCCAATACTCCCAACGGTGACAATCAATCTGTATTGTCGGTGGAGACAGGTGATGATTACCCAACTATTAACACGGGTGAAATGGAAGCGCTGCACATCGACACCGATGATGAGTTAGCTCCCATCACTGGACCAATCACCGGCGAGGTGACAGCGGTCGACATAGAGGATGCGGTGCCTGTGTCCGAAGTAGATGCGCCTGAGGCAGATGCGGTGCCCGTTGTAGCAGCTGCGCCTGAGGCGACGGCACCTCCCAAGGATGCCGTCAGCAAAGCCAAGGATGCCTTGATAGCACTTCGCGACTCCGCCAATGCTGCGAAAGCCGCTAAGTCCGCCCATGATTACCCCACCGAGCCGGCCATCAAGTCCGCGGCTAATTCGCTTTCGAAGCCGATGCCTCGACCGTCCTTAGCGGACGCGAAATCAATTCTACATAGCAGCGCAAAGAAATCAGATCCTCCATCTGATTCAAATAATCAATCTGATGCAGGAAGAGACGACGCTGTAAGGGACGACCCGGGAGGCAACGTCTCAGCCAAGTCCTTGCCCAGCAAGAAAGCCGACGGAGCATCCAGTGGACGCAAATTGCTACCGCTCGACCCGCGTTCTGATTCTCACTCGAAAGATTCCAAATCCGGTGGTTCCAAGCCGCGCGGTCTGCCGTCTCGCAGCAAGCTGGATACGAAATCGGAGACGGAAACACAAAGTGGAGCCGACTCGCAGCCGCCCGAGAGCAAACGCACCACATCCGACACCAAAATTCCGCTCACGGCGAAGCCAAACACCGAAAATGACAATGACGTGAACGGACTTCAACTGTCAAAGAACGGACACCAGGAGAGCAATGGAGACCAGGAGAGCAATGGAGACCAGGAAAGCAATGGTCGTGGTGACGCTCCTGAGTCGCCTGGCACCTCGCCCGAAGATTTGAGCGCGGCCACCGGCGAAACAGCCGCATTCGATCCGCTTACCGATGAAGAGTTATTGAGAGGCGGATTGATTACCGATAGCGGTTCGGACGACTGAGGCAGCGGTTCGGTGCTTACTGGGCGAAGCGCTCGAAGGCAGCTTTGATCTCAGGATTCTTGGGGTTCTGCTCGTAGGCTGTGCGCAATTCTTTCTCGCCAGGCTTGCGTTGATTGAATTTCTCGATCAGCAACATGCCGAGTCGGTAATGCGCTTCTGAATCGCCGATGTCCAGGTCAATAGCCTTGCGGTATTCTGCTTCTGCTTCCTTGAACTTCTTGTAAAACTCGGCTTGCATATAGCCCAGTCGAGTGTGATAGATCGCCGTGTTGGGTGAGAGATTCGCGGCAGCCTGGAACTGTTCCATCACCGCATCTGGTGCTCGTTTCTTCACGTCTTCAAGCATGAGCATGCCTAGGTGATAGTGAGGCTCGGCGGCCTTCGGATCGGACTTGATTGCGGCCTCGAATGCTTTCCGGGCCTCGTCATGGCGACCGAGATTGACGTCCAGCACGGTTCCCATCAGGTCTTGCGCTTTGCAGAATGACGGTTTGAGGGCCAGTGCTTTACCGATTTCAACGAGTGCACTGTTGTAGTTTTTGTACAGCTGAACTTGGATTTGCGCCAGCCCGAGATACGCATCGGCGTTCTTGGGGTTTTTGGCGAGCGCTTTTCGATATTGATCGTCAGCCTCGTCGAACACACGTTTTTTGACGAGCAAGTCACCGAACAATACCCGCGCCTCATCCAGGTCCGGTTCAAGCTTAATAGCGGTGCGGTATTCTTTTTCCGCTTCTTCAGTTTGTCCGCGCGAGTCAGCCAGGAACCGAGCATACACAAAATGTGGATACCCGAGGGTGGTCGAGTCTTGCTGCTGCAGAGCCTTTTGATATTCGCTGTCGGCTTCGGGCAGGCGATTTTTGTCACCCGATTGGCTGATGATGTTGGCCAACTCGCTGTTCAGCAATGGATTGTGTGGATAGATCGCGATCGCTTTGCGAATTTCCTGTTCGGCTCCTTTGTAATCCTTTTTCTGCGCAGCCATCCATTTGGCCAGTTCCCAGCGGGCTTCCCAGTTGTCATCATTGGCTGCAATAGCCTTCCGATAGTACTGATCGATGGTGTCTAATTCCCGATTTTGATCCTTCAAGAGCCTCGCCAGAGTCACCAACGCGGTGTCGTTGAGTGAATCTAGTTCGAGAGCTTGTCGATATTCTTGCTCGGCGAGGTCGACTTTGCCATTGGCAATCTGGTTGATGTAACCGTTCCAGTAATGAGCCTGAGAATTCTCAGGATCCAGCGAGATTGCGGTCTTGGCTTCGCCGAGCGCATACTCCATTTGGTTCTGGCGGAAGTAAGCACGGGCCAATCGAACGTGAGTTTTAGCTTCCTCTCCGCCATTCTTGACGGCGTTACGTGCTGATGCGAGCGCGGAACCATAATCATGGCTGGCGTCGTAGACGTCGGCTTGTGCTATGTAACCCTCAATGTTTAGCGGGTTCATGGCGACGGCTTCGCGCAATTCTTTAATGGCGCGATCGAGTTTATGGTCGAGAATCAACTGGTTCGCGGTGCGCATCTTATCGCCATATCCCGCCAGGTCTGCCGGTCGTTTGTTACCGGCGGTGATGGTCGGCTCGGCATACGGCGATTCGCGGTTTTCGGTAGATGGAATCGAAAGGCTGAGGTGCTCGGCCGTTCCACCTTGCATTTGCGGTGTCTGCATCTCGCCTTTGTCGTGTAGGACATTGCTCTGCACTCGCGACTTCATTTGATTGAAGGCGTCGGAGACATTTGGCTTCGTGGGCGAACTCAGAGTATCAATGAAGTAGCGCGTAAAATAGCTGTTGTGCAGCTGATCCGACTCCCACGATCGTTCATTTGCCGAACTGGAAGTGATCAAAACACTGCCGCCCGCGCTCTTGGACAATGCCGCGGCATTGATGCCTGTGCGTTGCAAACCCTTATGGGCTTCGGCACCGGCACCGCTGTAGCATGTATCTAAAACGATTACCTTCTGTCCATGGACACGCCCCTTCACCGAAGACATCAAAAGCTTCAGGTTGACGCCGGTGGAGTTGGGTTTCTTCAAGTTGGTATCGTAGGCGATAACGTAGTTGATGCCCTGAACGTCGGCACCGGCAGGCGAACCGTGCGTGGACAAGAAGAACACGACCAGATCATTGTCCATCGCAGCGTGAGGCAAAAATGTGTCCCCGACGCTGTCCTCGATATTGAGTTTGGTGGCATCTTCGTTGATCAGCAGTTTGACGTGGTCAGGTTTAAACCCACCCTTTGCTGGATCAATCAGATAGTCGTAGAAATCTTTGGCGTCCTTGGCTGCATATTTGAGCGGAGGAATCGATCCGTCGGCGAACTGGCTGACGCCGATGACCACCGCCCATTTGTCGCCAACTGTAGTAAGTCCAAATTGTTTGGAGCCTGGCTTCACTCCCGCCCGCGGCAGATTTACCTGCTTGGCGCCCGTAGGTGCTGCTTTTGCCGCCGCAGTCCGAGCTGGAGCTGGAGCCGCCGGTGCGGCGGTTGCGGGCAACATAGCAGGACAAGCGGTCGACATGGCAATCACCGCCGACATTGAACCGGCAACCCTGGAGCGCCAACGGCGATCCAGACAAACCCGGACAATCCACCCAACCATAGCCGTCATGGCAACGAACCTCCTACATCGGTCCCTTCTAGCTTCCAGTGATCCTGTGAAAAGTACGGACTCGTAAGTGAAATTAGGAAGACCATCTTCTAGATGCGAACTTACCCATTCTTGGTAAGTGCTAAAACCAGACGCAGCTAGAGTTTGTGGACCTGAGCCGTCGCTTTGATACCACATGCGGTATTAAAACACCCCGGCTTGCTCGCGGAAGCGGCTCTGGCTGACGATGCTACCTATTGTGAATCAATCGAAAACGCAAAATGCAAAATTTGCACTTTTCTATCCCAAGCCCGAAAACGTACAGTCCATGGGAAATACCCAAGTGATATCACTTACACTTTTTCCTTTGGGCAGGGTGCTTTATTAGGATTAAATTGAATTGTCAAGAATTAGCCAAAAACAGATGGTATTCTTTTCGGACGTTGGCAGATCGGCCCGCGTTCTTTAGAACGGCACGCAGGCGCGCGCCTTGGAGCAAGGTCGCTAGATTAATGGACACACATCAACTCGGTTTCCAAGCGGGACAAGCCCTGGATGGCTATTTGAGTCGACTGCTCGACTCAAATGTTATCGGAATGATTTGCAGTGATATCTATGGACGCGTCTACGATGCCAACGACGCGTTCCTAAATCTGGTTGGATACAGCCGCCAGGACATGCAGAACGGATTGTTACGGTGGGACAGAATCACTGCTCCGGAGTTTCTTGAAGCAAATGCAGCCGCGGTTGAGCAGCTCAAGCTGACCGGGCACATGCAACCGTTTCAGAAAGAGTACTTTCATAAGGACGGACATCGAGTGCCGGTGACCGTTGGTGCGATGACTCTGGATGGAGCCGGTCATTGCCTGGCTTATATCGTCGATCACAGCGATCATAAAGAAGTACTGCGCCTTTTGAACGAGAGCCAGGAGAAGTTTCGCATGTTGACGGAAGCGATTCCTACCATGGTCTGGACCGCCGGCAATGGTGGACAGGTCGACTACGCAAACAAGCGGTTTCTTGAATACAGCGGGATTAGGGCAACGGACGACAACGGGTTTTCCTGGCAACAGGTTGTGCACCCGGAGGATCTTCCGCTGCTCCTGCGGCGCGGCGAAGAAGCAGCTCTCGCCGGCAGCAAATTCGAAGTGGAAGCTCGCTACCGCAGCCGCAGCGGAGAGTACCGCTGGCAGTTGATTCGTGCGCAGCCAATGACGATGTCGGATGGCGTGGTTAAGTGGTTCGGCACCAGTACCGACATAGATGATCAAAAGCGTGTCGAAGCTGAATTGCGGCAGGCGGAGGCACGCTTGCGAGGGCTGGCGGAAGCGATTCCGCAGATTGTGTGGACTGCTCAGGCTGACGGTTCAATCACGTTTTTCAATCATCGCTGGTTTGAATACACCGGACTCTCGCTTGAGCAGAGCCTTTCCGGCGGATGGAATTTGTTGATCCACCCTGAGGATGCAAAAGGTTATCTCGATGAATGGGCTCGGGCTGTAGCTACAGGCGATTCGTTCGAATACAAATTTCGCCTCAAGCGGGCGGTTGGTGTGAAAGCTCAAAACGGATATCGCAGTCATCTCTGTCGCGCCGTAGCGGTTCACGACGCAAACGACGCCGTCATCGAGTGGTTCGGCACCTGGACCGACATTCAAGGCGACAGTTAGTCTGGCACTGCGACAATCTGTACTGCAACAATCCTCATTCGCCGCTAGTCGAAAGACAGACCGCTGAGAATGAGATGTACGCAGGATCCGAGAGACATAGTGGTTAAAACGATTGTCAAGTTGCGGCGAGCAGTCCGTGCTATTCTTCTGCGGCGTGACGGTGAACACGCGCGAAATCCCCAGGAAGTTCGCGCTTCTCGCGCGCTTGCGTTTTGCGGAACTCAGGTGCGGTATTGGTATTTCATGGACAGGCAACAAATTGATGCCAAAACCGAATACAACCTCGACGAATACTTGAATCGTCTGTTGCACTCTAACGTGCTCGGCATCCTTCGTTGCGATGTCTACGGCAACATCTTCGATGCCAACGATGCGTTTCTGGAAATCATCGGGTACTCGCGCGATGAGATGAACAGAGGCGAGGTGAAGTGGACCGAGATCACTCCGCCCGAGCACCGAGCCGTCGATGAGCAGGCCATTCAACAGTTGAGAGAAACCGGTCATGCGCTGCCGTTTCAGAAAGAGTATTTGAACAAACGCGGGCAACGCGTGCCGGTTACGATCGGAGTGACGGCGCTCGATGGCGAGGGCGCACACTGCCTTGCATACGTGATCGACCACTCCGAACATCGTGCGGTCCAGACACGACTGGCCGACAGCGAACAGCAATTCAAGCTGCTGGCGGAAACCATTCCGCAACTGGTGTTTGCAGCCGCTCCGGGCGGCAAGACGTTTTACGCCTATCACAGATACATTGAATTCACCGGCGTCGACCCGATGGGCAATGACGGCTATGCGTGGAGAGAATTTGTCCATCCGGATGACTTGCCACACATCATGGCAGAAGGTGAACTGGCACTATCTAGAGATCAGCCAATGGAAATGGAAGCGCGCTTCCGCACCAGAGAAGGACAGTATCGCTGGCAGTTGATCCGCGGTATCAAGATGGTAATGGCTGACGGTTCCATCAGATGGTTTGGCACCTGCACCGACATCGACGATCAAAAGCGCACCGAGAACGAGCTGCGCGAAGCGGTATCACGTTTTCGCACTCTGGCGGAAGCGATACCACAAATTGTTTGGGCAGCAAAGCCAAATGGCGACATCAACTTTTTCAATCATCGCTGGTTCGAGTACACGGGATTGTCGCTTGAGCAGAGCCTGGACGGTGGTTGGCAATTGCTGATTCATCCTGAAGATGTAGATCAGTACATGTCAGACTGGCATAAAGCACTGGAAACAGGCGATACTTTCGAGTGCAAATTTCGTCTGAAGCGGGCCGTCGGTGTGCGCGCGAAAGGCGGCGGTTATCGCGAACAGCTCTGCCGGGCAGTCGCGGTGCAGAGCTCCAGCGGCAAGATTATCGAATGGTGCGGAACCTGGACCGACATCCAGGACCAGGAATAGACCGATAGACCGGAAACAGGTGGACTGGCGATGCAAAGACGCGATTCAAAATCGCAGCCTCAATATAGTCTCGACGAATATTTAAGTCGACTACTGCACTCAAACGTAATCGGCATCGTCAGTAGTGACATCTTCGGACATGTGTACGATGCGAATGAAGCGTACTTGAAGATCATCGGCTACACGCGACAGGAGTTGCAGGACGGCGCGATTCGCTGGGACGCTCTGACGCCGCCGGAGTTTCATGAATGCAGTCAGATGGCAGTTGAGCAGTTGAAACACAAAGGATTCGCACTGCCTTTTCAAAAGGAATACATCCATAAACTGGGACACCGGGTGCCGGTGACGGTGGGCATGACCGCGCTAGATCCGGCCGGGCATCACTGTCTCGGATATGTCATCGATCACTCCGAACACCGCCAGGTGCAAAATCGTTTGCGCGATTCGGAGCAGAAGTTTCAGATGCTGACCGAAGCGATTCCACAACTGGTATGGACGGCCGGCGACTTCGGCAAGTGTGAGTACGGAAACAAGCGTTACCTCGAGTACACAGGCATCGATCCGACAGCCGACGAAGGACTGGCGTGGAAGAGATTTGTGCATCCGGATGATCTGCCTTATCTGGAAGAACGCGCGGATGCTTCACCGAACGAGAACACCTTTGAGGGCGAAATGCGCTTCCGAACCACCGATGGTGCCTACCGGTGGCAACTGGTGCGCGGCGAGAAATTTCGCATGACCGACGGCAGTCTCAAATGGATAGGCACTTGCACCGACATCGAAGATCAAAAACGCATCGAAGGCAGTTTGCTGGAGGCGATGGCGCGTTTCAGCACGCTCGCTGAAGCGATTCCGCAGATTGTCTGGACCGCCGGCAGCGACGGCCGAATTTCGTTCTTCAATCAACGCTTCTATGAGTACAGCGGTCTATCCGCGGAACAGAGCCTGGCGGGCGGCTGGCGCCTTTTGATTCACAAGGACGATTTAAAAGATTACTTCGCCGGCTGGGAGAAAGCTCTGGAAAGCGGCGATACTTTCGAGTGCCGGTTTCGGTTGAAGCGGGCGGTTGGCGTCCGGGCCGCCGGTGATGGTTATCGCTGGCATCTCTGCCGCGCGGTGGCATCACAGCATCCGCTCGGCACCATCAATGAATGGTTCGGCACCTGGACAGATATTCAGGATCAGGATTAGTCAGCTGACGGATCGCGAAACTGTTTCTTATAGAGAGCCGCATAAGCGGCACCGCGTTGCAGAAGCTCGGCGTGAGTTCCCTGCTCCACGACCTTTCCTTTATCGACCACGAAAATCACGTCCGCCGAGAGCACGGTCGACAGCCGGTGCGCAATCACCAGCGAAGTGCGTCCCACCATGAGCGGAACCAGAGCCTCCTGAATCAGCATTTCGTTATGCGAGTCGAGCGAACTGGTTGCTTCATCGAGGATGAGAATCTTGGGATTCTTGAGAAGCACGCGCGCGATGGCAATGCGCTGCCGTTCGCCGCCGCTCAGTTTGTGCCCGCGCTCGCCGACCACGGTATCATAGCCTTCCGGCAGCGAGGTAATGAACTCGTGGATGTTGGCCGCGCGCGCCGCCCACTCGACTTCCTCGTTGGTGGCGTCGATTCTCCCGTATCGCAGATTGTTGGCAATCGTGTCATGAAACAGATAAGTTTCTTGCATGACAATCCCGATATGGTCTCGCAATGACGTGAGCCTAACGTCACGCACATCGAAGTCGTCGACAGTCACGCGACCTTCCTGAGGATCGTAAAACCGGGGCACCAGATTTGTAATTGTAGTTTTGCCGGCACCGGACTCGCCGACGAACGCGGCTACTTGCCCCGGCTTGATTGTGAACGAGACACCATCGAGCGCGACGCGTCCGTTAGGGTAGGCGAACTGCACCTCATCAAACCGCACTTCACCGGATATGGTGCCGAGTTCGACCGCCTCAGGTGAATCGGGAGCTTCTTCCTTCATGTCGAGATACTCGAAGATGCGCTCGAAGACGGCCAGCGCCCCGACCACCTGAATCTGCACTCCAGCCAGAGCTGACACCGGCGTGTAGAGTCGGCTGATCAGGGCGACAAAAGAAACAACCGTGCCGATCGTAATCTGTTCGTGCACAGCCAACCAGCCCCCGTACAACCAGATGGTGGCGGGTCCGATGGTTACCATGGCTGTGATAAACATAAGAAACCAGCGCCCGACCATGCCCAGGCGAATCTCCAGTTCCATAAGTTCGTTACTGGCTTTTTGAAACCGTTCCCGTTCGTACTTCTCTCGCACGAATGATTTGACCAGCGTGATGCCGGAAATCGAAAGCGTCTCCTGCATGAGACTGTGCACCTCATCGGACTTCTCGCGCACGCCTTTTCTCAACGTGTACATGCGTCGCCCGATCGGCCAGAAAGGCAGCACCATAAGCGGTATCACAATCAAAGCCACCAGAGACAACCGCCAATCGAGAAAAAAGATTGTCGCCAGCGTAGTGATAATGGTGACGATGTTGCTCAAGATCGATATCAGAGTGCCCGTGACCAAACCGTCGATGGAATCGACATCACTGGAGATGCGATTCAAAATCTCGCCGGTCTTGGTGCTGGTGAAGAAATCCAGGGGCATGCGATGGACACGCGCGATCAGCTCGGCCCTGATGTCGCGAATGATGCTCTCGCCGACGAACGCGTTCAAATAGCCCTGATAGACGCCCACCAGAGACGCCAGCAACGCCGATGCCACCATGCCACCAACGCACAGACAGACCCCCGCGAAGTCCTTACCCGGAATCGCTTTGTCGATCAGCCACATCGTGCACAAGGGTGGCAACAGTCCCAGCGTCGACATAAGCAATACAGCCAGCGCAACCAGCGCTTCCTGCTTCCAATAGGGTGCAAACAGTCTGCCCAACCTGGCCCAATCGGTCGGACGTTTCACTTGGGGCCGATTGGGGTCGAACACATTCGACCACATCAAATGATATGGAGGTATTCCACTGCCGCTAAACATGGCGGTCACCGGAACAGGTTGTTTCGTTCATAGCCTTGGTTTCATGTACAGCTGTTTCATCCATGCAGCAAGATTGTAGCGAGATTGTAGCGGTCGGCACTCTTGCGTTACCGCTATTCCCGCTCTATTTCAGGCTATTTCCGCGCTATTTCCGCGCTATTTAGGCTCGGGACGCTATCAATTCAATTGCAAGGCGTTCACTAACGTCCGAGCAAGCTGTTCAGTCCGTTCAAAAGAGTTTGCGGATTTCCAGTCGACATGCCAGGCAACATCGGCAGTCCGCCCATGCCTGGCATTCCCATACCTGGCATGCCCATCCCCGGCATCATGCCCGGATAGCCGCCCATGCCCATGCCCGGATAGCCGCCCATGCCCATGCCTGGATAGCCGCCCATGCCCATGCCTGGATAGCCACCCATGCCCATGCCTGGATAGCCCATGCCCATGCCCGGATAGCCCATGCCACCCATGCCGCTCATCTGGCTCTGCTGCATCATCGCCGCCATTGGATTTTTCTGATAGGCTCGCTGAGCCGATTTCTGAGCGATTGTCTGCATAGCCACACCCGCAGCAATCGGCAACGCCACTCCTACCAGTGCTTTGCCGGCTTTCCCAAGAATTCCGCTACCGCCGCCGCCTCCACCATCTTGCTCCACTGGAACCGGCTGCAGCGAGCTTCCACTACCACTACTGCCACCTTGCTGCTGGTCAATCTGGTCGAAGTAACTGTTGGCGCTGGCTGCTAGATTGTTTGGATTCGAATTCGCTGGTGGCTGAGCCGGCGCCGCTCCGAAAGCTCCCTGCTGCGGAGCACCATACTGTTGTGGAGGCGCACCATAAGAGGGAGGAGCAGCCCCATATGACGGAGGCGCACCATATGCCGGTGGTCCGCCCGCACCATACTGCGGAAGCCCAGACTCGGTCGCATACCCAAACAAGGTGCCGTCATTAGCTGGCGGCGCGCTTTGCTGAAACGCGCTCGGCTGACCCTGAGCTGGCGCCTGTGTGTAGCCAGGGGGCGCCTGTCCATAAGCCGGCGGTGCCTGTCCATAAGCCGGCGGTGCCTGTCCATATGCTGGCGGCGCCTGTCCATATGCTGGCGGCGCCTGTCCATATGCTGGCGGCGCCTGTCCATATGCTGGCGGCGCTTGTCCATATGCTGGCGGCGCTTGTCCATAGCCAGCTGACGCCTGTTCGTAGCCAGGCTGAGCAGGAAACTGCGCATCCTGCGCCCAAACTGCCGTCGACGGGATGAAAAACCCCGCCACGATAAGAATCGCTGCGCGCCGGACCCAATTGAACATGTAGTAAGGGCTCAAAAAACCGTACAGTTTAACTATATATTGACGGCGAGGGATGTCAATAGAGTATTCAATCCAGAACACCCGTTTGTTAATTCCCAATTCTAGCCCTCATGCACCCCCCAAAAAAAATCTGAAGTGATATCGCTTTGAGTCGAAACTGAAGCGATATCGCTTCAGCTCTGGCGGAAATCGGGAAGTGATATCACTTCAGTTCTGACGGTAGTCATGCGCTGAGGTGTCCGCAAACACGCTGCGTGCAATTTTCATCCTAAATTCGAGTATGGCGAAGTGGTCAGCATAGTGCATCGAATTCGCAAGGTATAGCTCGAAACAGCCGGCTGATGTGATGCAGGGCGCGTGACACCGCATATGGTATCGATATCCACGCCAGCAACCTGGTGGCATTGCACACTTCAGGCGGCTCGCTGATCACGGTCGCCATCGCGCTCGACCAGGGAGGCGTTGGCGTGAGCAAAGTGGTTCACCAGCCTCAGTTCACAAAATGGCGCCGGCAAATTTGATGGATCTCGCTTGCAGAGTTTCGTGACGATAATCTGCATCCAACCCATCAAGACACTGAGCCCCCGGTGATCTTGGCGGCGACTTTGCAGCATCAGATGTTCTGCGTTGCCGATATAGACGAGCTCCTTTTCAGGCGTAGCCAGCCGTTCGAATAAACTCAGCGTGTCCCGGGGAACGAAGAGGCGATCGCCATATCCTTGCAACACCAGGATTGGTGTTCTGAGAAGCATGCGCGCACTACGTTCGTTGTCGTTGAGCAGGTTACGCACAGCAATCAGATCTCGCACGTACACCTCCTTGCATGCCAGATGATCATCCAACCACAGCTGGCGTAGTTCTTCGTCGGGTTCCGCTCGTTCTATAAGTGCCTTGATCAAGCTGACGCGACGATCAGGCGCCAGATAGTGTTTTAACCAGAGTTCCCAGTGATTGAAGAAGTGACGGTTGGAATCGATCGCGGGGCTGCTCATGATCAGCCCATCTACCAGATGGGCGTTCTGCGATGCGCATTTGAGCGCTATGGCGCCACCCAGAGATTCACCCGCCAGAAACAGAGGCAAGGAAGGATAGAGATTGCGTATTTCGGTCAGCGCTGCTTTCAAGTCAGCCAGGCAACCGCTGATATCCAGCGAGTGGTTTCCCCAGCTACGCCAGCAACCCAGACCACGAATGTCGATCGCCAGCACTGCAAAACCGTTGTACGAGAGAGTTGTTCCGAGATGGTGATAGCAGCCGCCATGTAAGCCTAAGCCATGCACACAAATCACCACCGCCTTGGGATCGCCTTTCGGCAGCCAGATATGGTGAATGTCGGCGCTGATCAGTTGCTGCATATGCTGCCGTTTCCTTTGAAAGGCTGATGGTGCCAATTGTGCCGAGAGTCGGAGATTATCAGTGACGACCGTTAATTTGAGCAGGTTCCTTGTGGCTTTCAACAAATTTGCCACAAATGAACCCTACTATCAATTCGGGCAACGCTATCTCCCCCTCTAGTTTTGCCTGCCAAAACCGCCACCTTTGCACCATCTTTTCTAAACCTGCCGATTGCAGGGGAGTTTCAATCGCATGTCCGATCCCCCCGGAACAGATCCTTTTGAAGTTGTAGAAACTGAATCAGCATGTGTTGAAGGTCAGACTCGCAGCACCGAAGGACAACGCGCCGCTGCTGAAGCAGAGGACAATTCAGCTGTTCAATGGAATTCCGGCGCTCAAAGAGCACTGGCTCGCGTTCGCAGTGAGAGCGGAGCACACGCCGCCGTCATGGAAACGTTCGACGCAGGCAATGGTTTCTCACTCGAAGGTCTGCAGCAAGCGGGCACATTTTTGAAGAATCTCTGGGGCCGTGTGCGCGCTGCTGAGTCCGCACCGCTTCCGAGCGCAGATTCGCAGCATCCGACAGCCAGCGAGTCCGGAGACCCGAGTCCCCTCGGTCAGCCCGGGCAACCTGGTAGTGGCTCGCCAACTGCGCTGGCTCCGTTGGTTCCGCCTCCCGGCGGAAAAAACAAATCGGTGGGAGCGGTGAACGAAGGTGGTGCCAGCGACTCTCCAGAAGACGGATTGCTGGGCGGCGTCAAGAATTTGTTTGGTGGGGCATTCAACTCGGGTTACTCGGGTTGGTTCGTTCCGAGAGGGCTCCAGCCCAGCGGTTACAGCGGCCACGACAACCACGTAAATGACAATCATGGGAACGGCAATCAGGGGAACGGCAACCAATTTAGCGATATCGGCGATGGCACCCCAGTCATGCCTCCAGTGCCTGGCGGGAAGAAACACTCCTCGAATTCCGGCACATCCGGTGCCACCACCGATGATACTCAGCTGCCCTCCGCCGCAGCGACCGCGCTTCCGCTAGACGGATTGTTTACAGAGTTTATCCAGAGGACATTTCGAGGCGGCGCAGTGCACCCTCAGAATGGCGCACATGACACTGGTTCGAACGGTGAAGTTGATAACGGACTGAAGGTTTCGAAGCCGGCGAAATCGCCGCTGCCGACCGCCGGTGATTTCGTCGAGGTCGCGACGGCCGGCACGGTTGGAGCTGCGGGCACGACAGGCACCATGGCACCCGGCGATGACAAGAATCGCACCACATACACTACCAGCTGGCAGAATATTTTAAAGACGTTCGGATTCGATTTCACGGAGCCCCAGCCAGAGTCAGGCGGACTCTCTGCGCAACCGATCAAGAAACCCAACAGCCCAACGCCCCTCAACAATGACGGCGCACCGGGAACGGTCGGCGGAGTTCCCGGTGTTCCGGGCGGCGCTCCCGGTGATCAGGGTACCACTAATGTCGTGCTGCCTCTGTCCGGAAAACACGGCGAACAGAACAAAGAGAACGGCGAGGAAGAAACGACCAAAGCATTGAAGTCGGCGTTCGCATTCGGCCAATCTACTTTGATGACGCTGCTCGGTGATTACACTCCACCGTCCAAGCGTCAGGTAGATCCGCCCCCGTCCGGCGGCAGCATCAATAACACCGACGAAATCCAAAATGCCCAGACTCGACGCCACGAGACCAACAGCAATTTGACACCAGGGGTCGCTTCGCCAGGAAAAACGGAAGTGGCTGCGGTAACAGCGCAACAATACGAAGACATAAAGCGCCAACTCGGCTTCTTCGGAACTTTTTTCCCGACCGCCGAAGAACTGAAGTTACCGGGCGGTGGTACCACGGTCACTAACGGCACGATTTCCCTCCCGGAACTCAAACGCATCGTCACGATGGGATCGGAGACACTACAGAGCGGCTTTCATGCCTCAGCCGACGCAGTGACGGCCGGAACGTCGGGATCAACAAGTGAGCAGCAGACGTTAGCGCTCAAGAAAATACCTAGCATTTTCAATGTGTTCACCAACGAGTTCGTCGTCGAGAATGGCGGTGGCACAGCAATCAGCGAACCGGTGAAAAAGGCGGGCGCGTTCATTTTGACCACCGCGAACGAACCATTCTTTAAGGATGACCCCAACCTCAGCAACCTCGGGCAGCGCCCGGCATTAGTCAAGCAAGAGAATGTCAACGAACCAGCCGAGTTGCACCGCCTGCCGCTTGCTGCCGCGCTGGCGTCGGCTGTCACCGACACCGCCGCGGATCTGACGCTGAACGCCAGACCGCTGAAGATGGTCGAAACTGCGCTTCTGGACGCCGGCAGATTTCAATCGGCGTTGCTGCGCAACAGTGCGGCAGAAACCGAAGCAATCGCCGCGCTTAAGGTAAGCACTGTCGAGCGATTGCAGTCGAGCTGTGCTGATGTTTCGTCCGATGTACGCGTGGCCGCGCCTGATGTCCGCGTGGCTGCCTCTGCAAACGAGAAATTGGATAACCCAGCGCCCGATGCACCACGCGTGCTCATGGCTGGATTCACCTCGAAACCCATTGGTACAGAGGATCAAACCGCTTCCGGAGCGTTGAGAATTCCGCCTCTCGGATCGATGTTGTCGATAGCCGGTCTTGCCCGCGAATCGATGGACGCCAACGCATCGTTATTGCTTGGCAAACTCAGCGACCAGGGGTCATTGAACGGCAAACTACCACTGGGCGAAATGATCGGGGTGGGCAAAGTTTCCACAAATATCGGTGCCACCGACGGCATCGGAAAACTGCCGCCAGGCATAGCAGCTGCCGACGGCAAACTCGCTCAATCTGGGGAGTTCGGCAAAACTATGCTGGCCGAGATCACCCGATTGGCGCAACTGATTGAAGCCGGCAAGAACGGCAGCCTGATCTCTGCCGGGGGACGATTCCCAGGCATGATCGACATCGGCAAACCGGGTGAGAACATCGTCATACCAGGCCTGGAAGGACGCATCGGTCGCGGCGCAGTAAATGTCAGTGTCGGGGTCGGAGCCGAGGTTCTGGGAGACCGCGGTGCTCGTTTTGTGGCTACGGATATAGCGAACAAGGGCATCGGAATTGTCATCGCCAGCGGCATCGAAACCACGCTCGCAGGAGATCGAATTGGTCTGATCATCGGCAAAGGCGAACGAATCCCCTTCACCGAAGTGATCAGTATTCGTCCGGCGGGAGATCAATCAGGATTCACTTTGACCATTTCCACTGCAACCGGCGAGAAGGTTATCCGCGGCGGCGGCAAGAAGAAGGATCCAGACGAAGAAGATGCGGTGACCGACGATCAGAGCAACGGTGGACTGGGATACTTCACCACCGGACAGGATCCACAAAATCAAGATCCAAATAATCCTGGAGGGTCATCTGGCACCGATCCGCAATCACTCGCGGCGGTCAGTCAAATCGACCCGAACTCAATATTGCCCGGGATCACAATTGTAATGACCGGACCAACCGATCCAAATGCTAATGCCAGCGCAGCCGCAAATCCAACTTCCGTCGCGCAGATTGTCCAACCACCAAATGCCCAGATGGAGTCTACCGGTACGCAGTTCATCACACCAGCAACCGTCGCGCTGGTAAATACCGGACCCGAATCTCCAGTTGCTTATTCAACCAATCCTCAGCCCGCATCTCTGGCTCAGACAGAATACGTGCAGGCAACAAGCACGTATCAAGAGGACACTCCCACGCCAGCGCAGCAGAGCACTCCTTCAACAGCGCAGCAGATTGCTGCCACTGCGCAAACGCAGGACTCTCCCTCCACGCAACCCGACACTTCTTCAATCCAGAAACCGGACACTCCTTCCTCCACACAGACGGTCCAAGATCCTGTAACGGCACAGCATGTTCCAGCCTCTATATTCAGCGTTGAACCAATGAACTCGGTACAGCCGTCCGTTACTACAACGCAGGATCAGATTGCCACAGTTCAGCCATTGCCGACCGCTGATTTCACTCCGATTGGCGGCCAACCACCACAAGCGTTCCTACAGCAAATGTTGGATGCTGTGTCGCCTGACGAACGCGCTCCAGAAGAGCAGGGAACACAACCGAATCAGGCTACTCACTGGATTGATCCAACTCAATTTTCGACCCATCCCGATCCGTATGTAGCAACATCAGCAACATCGACATATGAGACAAGTCAAATTCCTGACTGCATGGAGATGCGAGCTGATTTGAGTCAGGAAAAAGTTCCAGAGCGGCGGATCGATAAGGACGACGACGATAGAAATAGCGAACTAGAGACACTTCGTTCCTGGAAGGAAAAGGAAGCTCGGCGCATGATGGACACACTCCTGGCCGATCAAGCAACCCGCAAGGATCAGCGCCTCTTCGTAGAAGAAGAAGTTCGCACGCGCTACATTGTTCGCCCCGGCGACACACTCGAATCGATCGCCGCCAGCGTGCTGGGCGACAGCCGACTGGCGTTGCTAATTTTCAGAATCAATCGCCCGGTGATCCGCGTTACCTATCGCGACAACAAACAAATCATTGTTTTGAAACCGAATACCATTTTGCAGATGCCTACGCGAACTGAGATCGAGATGTTCCGCGCTACGATGAGCAGCAAGAAACCCAAGAAATCACGACAATATGTCAGCGACGGCGGACCAACAACGCGCATCAATTACACCGTCAGGCTTGGCGATACCCTGCGCACAATCGCAACCCGCCATGCGTCCCTCCAAGACGGATCACTGTGGACATTGATCGCCGAGATCAATGGACTGAGTTCAGCTGCTGACACGAGTGGGACGCCAACTGCTCGCATTCAACGCGGTACGACCTTGATACTGCCTTCGAGTGAAGAGATTAGCGAATTCCGAGCACGTCAAACATCCGCAGTTCAGAATGCAGTATAAGTAGAATTTTCTGATTTTCTATAACAATGTCTTGGATCAAGATCGCATTTTTCGCCGTCATCGCATATATTAATAGGCGACGGACGCGGAGCACCGGACATGGTGAAGAAACGAACCAGATGCGAAAACAGCTTTTGCTACTGCAATGCTGAAAATAGCGACAGCGGATATTGCAGCGAAGACTGTGAAGACGGAGACTGTAAAATAATCTGTGTCAAAGGTCAGAGCCCAGGCGCTCACTAGAAAGGAGCCTGACCATGACTAAAAGTACCGACATGCTGGACGAACTCATTAAGGAGCATCTGGCACAGGGCAAGCATCCAAAGGAGCTGCTAGCGGAGGGCGGTCTTCTCAAACAACTCACCAAGGCTATCGTTGAACGGTGCCTGGAAGGTGAGATGGAGGATCACCTCGGCTACGAGAAAGGCGAGCGCGCCGGCAAAGGCGGCGAGAATCGCCGCAACGGGTACAGCAAGAAGACGCTGACCACCGAGCAGGGCGACATTACTCTTGGTGTTCCGCGCGATCGTAATGCCGACTTCGAACCGCAGGTGGTGTCAAAGCGGCAGACACGGCTGGAGGGATTCGACGACAAGATCCTAGCGATGTATGCACGCGGAATGACAGTCCGAGATATTCAGGCGCAACTCAAGGAAATATACGGCGCCGATGTTTCGCCGACCCTCATTTCGAACGTCACCGACGGCGTTCTCGAAGAGGTGAGAGCATGGCAAAGCCGTCCTCTGGATAATCTCTACCCGATCGTGTTTTTCGACGCGCTCGTGGTCAAGGTTCGCGAGAACCAGCGTGTGATCAATAAGGCCGTTTATCTGGCACTAGCTGTGGACACCAACGGACAGAAAGAGCTACTCGGGATCTGGATCTCGCAGAATGAGGGAGCCAAGTTCTGGCTCGGCATTCTGACGGAACTGAAGAACCGCGGCGTCCAAGACATCCTAATCGCCTGCGTAGACGGGCTCACCGGCTTGGATGACGCAATTCAAACGGCGTTCCCGAAAACCTGGGTGCAGTTGTGCATCGTCCACATGGTGCGCAATTCGCTGAAGTACGTGTCTTGGAAGGATCGCAAGGCAATGGCTGCAGACCTCAAATCGATCTACCGCGCAGCCACGGAAACGGAGGCTGCCACGAACCTCGATGCAGTCGCGGCAAAATGGGACCACAAGTATCCGACCGTCAGCAAGTCCTGGCGCGAACACTGGGCAAAGATAATTCCGATGTTTGCTTTTCCGCACGACATCCGCAAGGTCATCTACACTACCAACGCCGTAGAGTCAGTGAACATGACGCTACGCAAGGCGAGCCGCAACCACCGAATTTTCCCGACGGACGAAGCCGTGTTCAAAGTCATGTACCTGGCCGCACAGAACATCGCGAAGAAATGGACCATGCCGCTGCGGGACTGGGGCGCAGCAATGAATCAATTTTCAATAGAGTTCGCAGGAAGGATCGCGCCGTGACTCAACCTTTGACACAAATCGATTGACAGATCCTGAAGACGCTTCAGATGGTTCGCACTCTTGCACTTGCGATCACAACGATTGCGAAGCGCGCAGGCATCAAAGCGGGCTTAAATCCAATCGAACGCTAGCGGTTCCACGTTGAACAGGGTCCGAGCAGTCACTAAATAGTCACTAGCGGCGGCGATACATAAGACCTGACTTGCAGATCGCTAATTGGGTCTGCTCGGCGACATGCTGCGAGCAAGGAACCTTGCGGCCAGCGCTCTGGATTGACGAAGAAACAGTACACAGCCAGATAATGCTGTAAACGCTTTCTGCTCACCCCCTGATATGTCGCTCGAACAAAGTCAATTGCATTCGACACCCGAGTAGCTAGTGATGCCCCGAGCGTTGCAGAACGCGCTTCACTCTGCTCTTCAGTAAGTTCATCCGTCCCGCCTCTAACTTCCCTTAAGCGAGCAAATCTCTCTCCCGGAAATCGAATAATTACTCCACTGAATTCAAGCAAAGTCAGTGTTGAAGCCAGTTCAGCTGGTTCCATTTCCAGTCGATCACGCAAGACATCAAACCAAACCGGCTCCTCAGTTAGCGATTCAAAGACTAACCTCTGAGCCTCGGTCACTGCTTCTCCAAGTTGTAGGTCTTCCAGATGTATTTCGTGATGCTGCGCGCTGTGGCGTCGATCTTCGTCGCTGCTGATTTCGTCGCTCCCGATTTCATCAAGTTGCGGCTCATCAAGTTGCGGCTCATCGCCAAACATCCCGTCGATCACCAGTTGTTCAGCCAGAGGATGACTTCCTGCTGGAGTTTCGATGCTTCGCCGAAAAATGATCTTCGCAAAAGCGCGCGAGGAAACCAATTCAACCCCGTCGACATCAGGCTGTCTTATCAAATCGTCGAGCACCATTCCCATCTTCTGAAACATCTTCCAAATTGCGCCATAGCTTGCTCCAAGGAAGTTTGCAAACCGATTTGCATTGATCTGAACTCGTCGCTCGAATAGCCAAATCGCAAATAGCCAGTGCATTGGATCCCTTATCCCTTCAAAAAACGTTCCGGCCGTCAGCCAAGTCTTGGTATGACAATTAGGGCAAAGCATCGTTCGCGCGTCGATGCGCTCCAGTCCATGCGCTCCGCATCGTTTGCACACATATTCGCGATCGGGATCATCCACTCTGCACAATTCATCAACCTGAGCCTGCGCAGTTGGATAGACCCTAGAGAACAACTCCATTTCCACCGCAAGCGGATCCACAGTTAGTTCTTGGGCCTTCGATTTTTTCGATTTTCGTGATTCGTTTTGCATGAGTAAGTCCTCCTACTCATGTAACGATGTCACGCGCAAAAAAGTTCAATCATCCGAGATTAAATGAATGGGTGACCAAGAGGGTCAAAGCAAATAGATATCAGTTCGATGTAAACCCGAACCGATATCACTTGGGCATTATCTACCAGATGGTGACTTTGACTTACGCGTAGACGAGCGGTGGCATCACCATTGTGGGTTCAACCACAGGCAATCTCACTTTTTTGGCGACTGTGTCTAGCACCAGTTCGAGACGTGCCAACGGAGATGCTGCTGGAATTCTCTTCACTGGGACATTGCGACTGGAATAGCAATGTTCGAATATAGGGGTGATCTTACGAGTGAACTCCTGATTCTCCCAACGGACTCCGTTGTTGTCGAAGCTAGAGAGTTCCTCTACAAGGAATGCCATTTCATAACGCGATGGAATGAGATGATCGAAGTCGGCTGGAGGGACCATTCCGTCGTTGATGTAATAGGCTTCGCCGTCGTATAGCGCGCGGTCAAGGAAGACTATGTCGGCCGAATCGACATACGGTGCCTCCACTTCAAGCTGACGACGCAGGACTTCGCGTTGGAAGCGGTCACGGTCAACCCAGGGAAGAAATTCGCCTTCTTGGATGATTTGGGTAGCCTGTTCCGGAACGACGCGGAATCCTCGCTGTTCCAGGAGCGAGATAATCGTCGTTTTGCCTACGGATGGACCACCGGTTACGACAAACAGCATCGTCGTTCTCCTGTGAGCAAGTTCTGCCTGCCCACTTCGGAGGGCGAAACAGATATATTGACAACAACGAGTATCGTCCCCATGGCGAGGTTTTTCCAATGAAAAAAAGTACACTTTCTGTTGTACACTGATTCCGATGCGGATATTCGGCGTAGATCCTGGCACTGCCACCACCGGCTACGGTGTTCTCGATGTCTCCGGTCGCAGCACCTTTAGATATATAACTAGCGGCATTATCAGTACACCCAAGGATATGCCAATGCACGAGCGCCTGCGCACGATTCGGTCAGACGCGCTCAGCCTCTTGGCGGAGTACGCTCCGGATATCCTTGTCATCGAACAGCTCTTCTTTTTTCGTAATGCCACCACTGTAATCCCGGTTGCACAGGCCCGGGGTGTTTTGTTGGAAGCAGCAGCTACATACAACATCGACGTAGCCGAATACACGCCGATGCAAGTGAAGCTGAATCTGACCGGCTACGGGCGCGCCGACAAGAAAATGGTGCAGACACTGGTAGCGAAGCTTCTAGACCATCCATCCATTATCAAACCCGATGACGCAGCCGATGCGGTCGCGTTATGCATTTGTCACGCGCGGGCCGGATTGAGTTTCGCACCACAAGCGGTGCCCTCGATCCAGCCCCACCCCTGATGCCCGAAGCTAAACGACTCCGGATGAATTAGTTCGGCAAGAATCTCAAGCGACTCGACGACCCGAGGACCTGGTCGGTTGAAGTATTGATTGCCGTCAGCGACATAGACACGCCCTGCCTGCACGGCTTTCAAAGACTCCCAGCCGGGTTGCTGTGAGAGGAAATGCATATCCTGGCAGGTGCGAGCAATGTCGAAACCGCACGGCATGACGATAATCAAATCCGGGTCTGCCGCACGGAGATCGGCAAATTTCATTGCCGGAGAATGAGCGCCAGCTAAGCCGAAGAGGTTTGTCCCGCCGGCGATGTCCACAAGTTCCGGAACCCAGTTCCCGGCGGCCATCAAAGGATCAATCCATTCGATACACGCAACGCTTGGTCTGCCGCCGTCCGGGGATAGTTCCTTCACATGGCCAACCCGTTGCCGGATGTTGTCGATGCGACCATCCATGTCAGCCAGGAGCTGTGCTCCGCGCTCGGGCACGCGGAGAGCTTCACCAACTCGCTTGACGTCCGTCCAGATATCGGCCAGCGAATCCGGTTGCAGGGACACAATCCGGGGCTGGGAGCTGATCAGGCTGCATGCCGCCGCCTCCACATCCCGCAGGCTAACAGCACAGACTTCGCACTGAGATTGTGTAATTATGTGCGTGGGCTGGAGTTCAGCCAGTATTTGACTATCGACACGATAAACACTCAGAGCTTCCTGAAGAACCGCCCGCACTCGCTGGTCAATCTCATAGCTGGTACCATCAACATTGAATTTGGGCGAGGTGCAGACGGGTAGATCTTTAACAGAGGCGGGATAATCGCATTCATGGGAACGTCCCACCACCCGATCCCCTAAGCCAAGCGCGAAAACAATCTCGGTTGCCGAGGCGATCAGCGAAACAATTCTCAGTCCGGTTGTATTCATCGTCTATTCAGCTATTCATCTGTTCTATAAGTGAGCATCGAGTTTAAAGAGAATAAGGCTCTGTACGAAGCGGTAAGCGAAGGCAAACCGTGGCCTCTGGGCGCGACTTGGGATGGGCAGGGCGTTAATTTTGCCATTTTCTCAGAACATGCTACCAAAGTAGAACTATGCCTGTTCGACTCAGTGGAGGCTCTCAAAGAAGTTCAGCGCGTCGAACTCACGGAGCGCGACGCCTTCGTCTGGCACATCTATCTGAAGGGCATGAAACCCGGGCAGATGTACGGTTATCGAGTCTACGGTCCGTACGAGCCGGAGAAGGAGGGGCATCGATTCAACCCCAACAAACTGCTTACGGATCCCTATGCTAAAGCCATCGTTCGAGACGTGAAGTGGGACGACCGATTATTCGGCTATGTGGTTGTTCACGAGCCGCGCCAGACCGAGAAGGTAAAAAAAGAAGATGATACGGATGCCGATGAGGAAGAGAAAATAGACCTGACCTTCGACACCAGGGACAGCGCGGCATACGCACCTTTATGCGCAGTGGTCGACGAGTCGTTTGACTGGGTAGACGATAAGCGCCCCGACATTCCCTGGAACCGGACAATCATCTACGAATGTCACGTTAAAGGGCTTACGAAGCTCCATCCGGACATTCCCGAAGAGCTGCGCGGAACCTACTCGGGTGTGTCCAGTCCACCGATTATTGCCCACCTGAAGAAGCTGGGAGTCACTGCCATTGAACTTATGCCTGTGCATCACCATCTCGACAGCCGCTTCCTCGTAGAGAAAGGACTCGTCGATTACTGGGGCTACAACACACTGGGATTCTTTGCTCCGGACAGGCGGTTCTCATCGCGTCCGGGATTAACCGATCACGTTCGCGAATTCAAAGAGATGGTGCGCGAGCTGCATAGACACGACATTGAAGTCATTCTAGATGTCGTCTACAACCACACAGTCGAAGGTAACCAGTTAGGTCCAACTATCAGTTTCCGCGGCATCGACAACGTTTCCTACTACCGAACGGTTGCGGATGACCCGCGCTTCTACATGGACTATACGGGCTGCGGCAACACGCTGAACATGATGCACCCGAACGTCATCCAGTTGATGATGGATAGCCTTCGTTACTGGGTCAATGAAATGCATGTGGACGGGTTTCGCTTCGACCTAGCCAGTGCTCTGGCTCGCGAATTGTACGATGTCGATCACCTGGGCGCCTTCTTCGACGTAATTCAACAAGATCCTGTTGTTGGTCGGGTCAAACTGATCGCCGAACCCTGGGATGTTGGACCAGGCGGCTATCAAGTTGGCAATTTCCCGGCATTGTGGACCGAATGGAACGGCAAATACCGCGACACAGTCCGCCGCTTTGTCAAAGGTGACGAAGGCGTTGTGGGAGAAACAGCAACCCGCCTCACCGGTAGCAGTGATCTCTATGAGAAATCTGGACGGCGCCCTCATGCCAGCATCAATTTCGTGACATGCCACGACGGCTTCACGTTACAAGATCTGGTTTCGTACAACCAAAAACACAACGAGTCTAATAAAGAAGGAAACCGCGACGGCGAAAACAACAACAACAGCTGGAACTGTGGAGTCGAATCACAAACCAAAGACAAGGCCATCAAGGCACTCCGCTATCAGCAAAAACGCAACTTCATGACCCTCCTCCTCTTCTCGATCGGCGTCCCCATGCTCAGCGGCGGCGACGAACTTGGGCACACTCAAAGCGGAAACAACAACGCGTACTGCCAGGACAATCCAGTCAGCTGGTATCCGTGGGAATTAACCGATCGCGAAGACGAGCGTTTCTTCGAATTCGTACAGAGGCTCATTGAACTCAGAAAGTCTCAGCTCTCAATCCATCGCAAATCATTTTTCCGCGGCGATCTGGTTGAAGGTCGCTACCAGAACGACATTTACTGGTTGCACCCAGAGGGTCGCGAGATGAAGGAGTCAGACTGGACCGACAGACAACTGCGCACGCTGGGAATTCTCATCGAAGGCAGTGGCATTTGCGAAGTCGATGAGGTTCTGGGACCGGTCTGCGGGCACACCTTGCTGATCCTCGCCAATTCCTCCCACCTGGATTCGCCGTTTGAGATACCCAAGCACCCCCTGGGACCAACATGGAGCTTGCTGGTAGAAACATCCGAGCGAGTCTCCCGCACGACCTGGGATGCCGAGAGCTATTTCCCACTAAAAGCCCGCAGCGTTGCTGTTTTTCAGCTCGACGAGCCCATGGAACAGCGCTAAGCCAAAACTCAATAGATATCACTTCCGGATATCAAGGATGCCGAATCGCAAGTGATATCGCTTGCGATTTTCGTGACGACGCAGAACGATATCACTTCATGATTCCACGAGCGCCATCACTCAAGTGATATCTCTTGAGCATTTACGGGTGGAGTGTGCTCGTTTTCGTTGGGGCTGTCAGGCTGACGTAAGGTTTGCCGTAAGCCTCGTGTCAGGTTCGAGCGGTACATACATAGTTGACGACACAGAGCCCATAAAATTTCTGCGGCTCACGTGAATCGTCGCGGCTTGACACTGCTATTGGTGCTCCGAAAAGTGCTTCTGCGGCTGCCTGAGCCCATCTTCACGCATGCTTCACGCGCATCACCGGTGGGTTGATTCGCAGAAACAAGTGAAGTAGGATCAAAAAAAGCCGGCATGCAATGAACGTTTGCCGAACACAAATCGATCACAAACGCGGCTACTCAAGAGCGTTTCAATTAGGCACCATATTTGGTGCCACGCATCAGAGGCAGTAACAGACGGTGCACAGTGACACCGTTGGAGGATCAAATGACCAATCAAAAACGTAATCGCGGATTTGCAGCGATGAGTGAAGAAGAGCAACGCGCAATCGCTCGCAAAGGCGGAAAGGCCGCTCACGCAAAAGGTACAGCAAACGAATTTGACTCCCAGAGCGCCGCGGAGGCAGGGCGCAAAGGCGGCAAGGCCGTGAGCCAGAATCGGCAGCACATGAGCGAGATCGGCAAGAAGGGCGGACTGGCCCGAGCAAAGAGCAAACTCAAGTCCGAGCAAGGCACTCAAGAACTAGAACTTTCTGCTAGTTAAGTCTTGAACTAAGACTTCGGCTAAGTTTTTGGCTAAGTTTTTGGCTGAGTCTTCGGCTAGGTCTTAGGCACCAGGCAGAGCATTCCCAATGGCGGCAGCGTCAGGGTTAATGACTGCTGACGCCCGTGAATGGGCATCGGATTGGTGTGGACTACGCCCATATTGCCGACGCCGCTGCCACCATAGTCTATGGCATCGGAGTTCAACACTTCCTGCCACTCGCCGTGACGCGGAACACCAATCATATAATTGAACCTGGGCAATGGTGTGAAGTTTGCCACCACTACCATCGGATTACCGTGGGCGTCCATGCGCAGATAGGTGAGGACTGACTGCTCCCAATCATTGCAGTCGACCCATTCGAAGCCCGCTCCACGACAGTCCTGCTCATGCAAGCAACCGTGGTCTCGATATAGCTTGTTCAGGTCGGCTACGAATTTTTTCACGCCTTCGTGGTTGTAGTAGTTGAGCAAATGCCAATCAAGCGAAGTTTCGAAATACCATTCGTTGAATTGCGCAAACTCGCCGCCCATGAACATCAGTTTCTTCCCTGGAACAGTCCACATATAGCCATAGAGCAGGCGCAGGTTGGCGAACTTTTGCCAGTAGTCACCGGGCATCTTGTTGAGCAACGACTTCTTGCCATATACGACTTCGTCGTGGGAAAGGGGCAGCACAAAATTCTCTGACGACCAATAGAGGCTGCGGAAAGTCAGGTTATTGTGGTGGTACTTGCGATGCACCGGATCGCGCTCAAAGAACTTCAGCGTGTCGTGCATCCAGCCCATGTCCCACTTGAAGCCGAAACCCAATCCGCCGACGTAAGTAGGTCTGGAGACCTGCGGCCAGGCGGTGGATTCTTCCGCGATCATGAGCGTGGCAGGAAACTCGGAGTGGACGGTTTCGTTCAGTTTCTTCATGAACGAGATCGCTTCCAGGTTCTCATTGCCGCCGTAATCGTTGGCGATCCACTCACCGCTCTTGCGCCCGTAGTCGCGATAGAGCATCGAAGCCACGGCATCGACGCGCAAGCCGTCGATGTGAAACTTGTCCAGCCAGAAAAGCGCGTTGCTGAGCAGGAAGTTGGACACTTCGTAGCGTCCATAGTTGAACACATACGTGCCCCACTCCTTGTGTTCGCCGATCCGCCAGTCCTCGTGCTCGTACAAATGTGTGCCGTCGAAGAGCCCGAGTCCGTGCCCGTCTTTGGGGAAATGCGACGGCACCCAATCAAGGATGACACCGATGTTGCCTTGATGCAGTTTGTCGATCAGATACATGAAGTCTTCCGGCGTGCCGAAACGGCTGGACGCCGCATAGAAACCCACCGGCTGATAGCCCCAGCTGGAATCTAATGGATGTTCCGAGACCGGCAAAAACTCGACATGCGTGAAGCCCATCTCGCTCACGTACTTGGTCAGTTTGTCAGCCAACTCTTTGTACGTGAGCCAGCGATTTTCTTCCTCGGGAACCCGCATCCATGAACCCAGATGCACTTCGTAAATCGAAATCGGTGACTCCAGAGGCGGCGTTGCACCGCGCGTCTTCAGCCACTTCTCATCGTTCCACTTATATTGATCGAGATCGAAAACAATCGAAGCTGTCTTCGGGCGCACCTCGGCATAGAATCCAACCGGGTCGGATTTTTGTTCCGCGCCGCCACCTGACTGCTCGACGTTGTATTTGTACGCCGCACCACTTTTGACACCGGGGACGAAACCAGCCCAGACGCCCGACTGAGCGATGGTTTGCAAGGGTGTTGCGTTCGCATCCCACTTGTTGAAATCACCGACCACCGTCACACGCTTGGCGTTCGGCGCCCAGACCGCGAAGTGCGTTCCTTCCTTGCCGTCCGCACCATCTTTGATTACGTGAGCACCAAGCTTGTCGTAAACCTTCTGGTGCGTTCCCTCGTTAAACAGATGCAGGTCGTAGTCAGTGATGAAGGGCACCGCTGACTGTTGAGCCTTCGACGTCATTTTCTAGCTCCCCCGGTGGTTGGTCGTTGGTTGGACATGGGCAAAGTTTTCCAGTACGCTGGTCAGAGGAATCCTCAGCCAGTCGGGACGATTATTCATTTCGTAATCTATTTCGTAAAATGCTTTCTCTAAGATAAACGGTTCCAGCGCCTGCATAAAGACTTTCAGGTCGCCGGGAACGAAATCTTGTCCTTGCGCCGCGTTCAGATAGCCGTTCAAAAATGCTACCGAAAGCCAGGTGTGGGCTGCGTGCGTCCAGGGCAAGAATTGTTGCAGATCATCCTTTTGCAGGACCTCGCGGCGCTCGGTGCGCTGCTGCATAAACATGAAAAGCGCCGCGTACGCTGCATACTCGAACGACCGAATCATGCCGGCCACATCCTTCAGAGGAGAATTTTTCGCCCGCCGTTCAGCCAGCGGACGCAGGGGTTCACCTTCGAAATCGAAGATGACAAAGTCACCGCCGACATGCATCACCTGCCCCAGGTGGAAGTCGCCGTGACAGCGCATTTTCAAAAGTTGATCGGACAACGGAACCAGCTCATCCATGCGGCTTTCGACATTGGCGCGCGCAGCAAATAAAGTTTCGCGGGCCGCGACCATCTCGTCAGACAGCCCATTTACAGCTCGCAGCCGTGTGATTACATCGGCGACGCGCTCCTTCATTTTGGCGACCAGCGACCGCACTTCTTCTTTCGCGAATGACTCCGGTTTGAATGCCGAGTTGACCTGGTTAGCCGCCAGCGCACAATGCATTTCGCCGGTGCGCCGCCCCAGGGTCGCCGCTTCACTGAGAAACAGACCGAAGAATTGTGAGACGCCAGAGGGAATCGGCTTGCCCGCAAGTTCCACATCCGCATATGTCGATTTGCCGGTGGCAAGTTCAGGCAGCAGGTACATGTGGGTCGCAGCCCGCTCGTAAAAGCGCCGCAGCTCATCGACGGCATAAGTCCATCCATCGCCCTGGTGCGCAACCATCTCCTGCAGCAGGGCGAGGTGATGCATCTCGTTCTGCGCTGCGGACTCCACCCGATACTCGATGGCACCGGCGACGGCGGGCGTGTTCTTGAATCCGGCCGATTCGGTTAGATAATCGCCGATTTCGTAATCGGGATTGAAGCCCACCTGCATGCGCCGGTAAATTTTGAGAATAAATTGATCGTCGAAGATGATCGAGGAGTTGCTTTGTTCGGTGCGCACCCTTTTAACTGCTCCGTGCGGCAGCGAATTGAGCCGCTGGCGAAACATGTCGTTGGTGTGCCCCGCCAGTTTCCCGAGTTCAGACTTTACTTCTTGCTCCTTGCTGACTGCTTTCAAAAGCGCACGGCAGAAGTCTTCATTCTCCAGGGCATCATAAATCACGGCGACGCCACCGCCCTTGGTGCCGACCAATTCTGCCAGGATGCAGTCAGGCTGCTGTTTCTTCAGACGTTGCTTCTGATCGCCCTCCACCTGGGCGAGAAACAAGCTGTACAGCTCGTCGAGCCCACTTTCGGTTTTCACAGCCACAAAAACAATTGCGCACCCGGAAGGTCCATCCGGCAACTTGCAGATATCTTTGATGCGGGCGCTGACGATTTTTTGCGACTTTCCGCCATACCAGCGCTGGCGCTGGATATAGGCAGGCAATATCTCCTTTTCCAGAGCACTGCGCGCGCTTTCATCCGCCAGGGCATCGGCCGGAACCGAGTCTTTGAGCTGCACGCGCGCCTGCCGCGCTGGAGTAGCAGCACCGCCAACCGGTCGCGCCGACACAGCCCGGGCTGCTTCAGAAAACGACTGAGATCCGGTCCCAGTGTCTTCGCCGCCGGCCAATTGCAGGTAGAAAAATTGGTGCGGGCCCAGCGTGATCACATAAGGCCACTCACCGATGGTGTGGAACTTGGACCCACCAAACATCTCCACCGGAGCAACGCTGGCGAATTCGCGCAAATCGAGTTCCGCCGATTGTGCATGACGCGACAAGTTGGCGACTACCAGAATCGTTTCGTCCTCATGTCTCCTGATGAACGAAAAGACCCTGGTGCTGTTGTTGGGAACGATGTGCATCGCGCCCCGTCCGAAAACTTTGTGGCGCTTGCGCAACTCGATAATCTGGCGCATCCAGTGCAACAGCGAAGAAGGATCTTTTTGCTGCGCCTCCACATTGACGCAGTGGAACCCGCTCACCGTATCCATAATTGGCGGCAGGTATAGTTTTTCAAACTCGGCGCGCGAAAAACCACCGTTCTTGTCGGCGGTCCATTGCATGGGGGTGCGCACTCCATGCCGGTCGGGCAGCGAAAGGTTGTCGCCCATGCCGATCTCGTCGCCGTAATAGACAATCGGAGTGCCCGGCAGCGCAAAGAGCAGCGCGTTCATCAACTGAATGCGCGGGCGGCTGTATTCCAAGAGTGGTGCCAACCGCCGCCGAATACCCAGATTGATGCGGGCGCGCGGATCTTTGGCGTAGTTCTTCCACATGTAGTCGCGCTCGTCAGGAGTCACCATCTCGAGCGTCAATTCATCATGATTGCGCAGGAACATCGCCCACTGACACAACTGCGGAATCTCAGGCGTCTTCGCCAGGATCTCCTCCACGGGAGTTTTGTCTTCCTGGTGCAATCCCATGTACATGCGCGGCATGATCGGGAAGTGATAAGCCATGTGGCATTCATCGCCGTCACCGAAATACTCGCGCACATCGTCCGGCCACTGATTGGCTTCCGCCAGAAATACGCGCCCCTCGTAATTGTCGTCGACGACTTTACGCAAGCGTTTCAAAATATCGTGAGTCTCGGGAAGGTTTTCGCAGTTGGTGCCCTCGCGCTCGATCAAATAAGGAATCGCATCCAGGCGCATCCCGTCGACACCCATATCCAGCCAGAACTTCATGGCGTCGACGACTGCATCGAACACAGCCGGGTTATCGAAGTTCAGATCCGGCTGGTGATGGAAGAAACGATGCCAGTAATAAGCCTTCGCCACCGGATCCCAGGTCCAGTTAGACGGCTCGTAATCCAAAAAGATTATGCGCGCATCCTGATATTTCTTGTCGGTGTCGCTCCACACATAGAAGTCGCGCTCGGGCGATCCAGGCGGCGCATTGCGGGCAGCTTGAAACCATGGATGCTGGTCCGAAGTGTGATTGATCACCAGTTCAGTAATGATCTTGAGACCGCGGCGATGAGCTTCGTTGACCAGTGTTTTGAAGTCATCGATGGTGCCATAAATCGGATTGACAGTGAAGTAGTCGGCAATGTCATAACCGTCATCGCGCAGCGGCGACGGATAGAAAGGCAAAAGCCATAGAACCGAAATGCCCAGCTCCTGAATATAGTCCAGCTTCTGCAGCAGCCCTGGAAGATCACCGTAGCCATCCGCGTTGGTATCGAAGAACGATTTGATGTGGCACTGGTAGATGACTGCGTCCTTGTACCAGAGAGGATCATTCTGCGCCGACTGCTGGGCTGTCTGTGATGACGTGTCTTTTCTGTCGGCTTGATTCTTTTGTGTTGTTGCCATGCTGCTTGCGCTCTACATGAAGTAATCGAAATTGTGTTCCGTTCGCAAGCGCTGCCGTACTCTAAAGATAAAAGCCGGGCTGACGTGCGGATTGAGCTCGATGTAGTTACGCGGACCGTTCCACTGAAACTTTCGCTCAGTTAGGAGATCGTGGACTTGATACCGATGTTCCAATCCAAATTGCTCAAGCGGAATATACAGATATCCAGCTTGGGTGTAGTTGGGATCGCAGTTGACCACAATGATTAAGAGCTCGTCGTTATAAGGCGACTGGCGGGCATAGGCGATGATGTTCTCATTGTCGGTTTCGAGAAACTGCAAGTTGTGGTTAAACTGCAACGCGCTGGAATCGCGACGAATGCGATTGACGCGCGTGATGAAATGACTGATGGAGCCCTCGGCTTCCAGATTCCAGCGGCGCACCTCATACTTCTCGCTGTTTCGATACTCTTCGGTGCCCGGCATGGCATTGGCTACACAAAGTTCAAACGGCGGTCCGTAAACTCCATACGAGGCCGAGAGCGTAGCAGCCAGCACGAGCCGATTCATAAACGCCGGCTTGCCACCAACCTGCAAATATTCCGACAGAATGTCGGGCGTGTTGACAAAGAAATTTGGACGCAGGTATTCGGATACTTCGGTGCGGGTCAGCTCCAGCAGATAGTCTTCGATCTCGCGCTTGGAATTGCGCCACGTGAAGTAGGTGTATGACTGGGAGAAACCTACTTTCGCCAGATAGCGCATCACCTTCGGGCGAGCGAAGGCTTCGGCCAGGAAGATGACACCAGGGTCGGTGCGCTTCACTTCGCGAATCAGATATTCCCAGAAACGATACGGCTTGGTGTGCGGGTTGTCGACACGGAAAATTTTGACGCCGTGTTCGACCCAGAAGAGCACCACATCTTTGAGTTCTTGCCAGAGAGCGCGCCAGTCGGCGCAATCGAAGGCGATCGGATAGATGTCTTCGTACTTCTTAGGTGGGTTTTCCGCGTACTTAATCGAGTTATCGGCGCGGCGGTAGAACCAATCGGGATGCTCCTTCACCCACGGGTGATCAGGTGAGCATTGGAACGCCAGGTCGAGGGCGATCAAAATTTCGCGCTTGCGGGCTTCTTCGACCAGCTTATCGAAATCAGCCATGGTCCCCAGCTCGGGATGCACAGTCATGTGCCCGCCGGCTTCGCTGCCGATCGCCCAGGGGCTGCCGGGATCGTTATCCGATGCCAGAAGCGTATTGTTTGGCCCCTTGCGATTGGTGATACCGATCGGGTGAATGGGCGGCATGTAGAGCACGTCGAAACCCATGCCCCGAATGTACGGGAGCACGTGAATCACATCTTTGAGCGTGCCGTGCTTGTTCTCTTTGCCGGTGAAAAGCGAACGAGGAAACAACTCGTACCAGGTGCTGAACAGGGCGTAATGCGGTTCCACAGAAACAGAAAGATTCTTGCCGTAGTCGCAAACTTCACCACGCGGTGCGTAAGTGAACATCAAATGCTCGATACGTGCATCGGTCAAAAGCGGCGCCATTACTCCGCTTTTCAGCATGCTGATGAAACGGCCGATTTCTTCCTTTTCTTCGCCCTTTGCCTTGCCGTGCGCTGCCTCTAAGAGCAAAACGCCCTCGGCGATTTCTAGCTCGATTTCCTGTCCTGCCTGCAGTTTGCGGGACGTATCGCGCCGCCAGTTGGCGAATTTGTCAATCCAGCCTCTAAATGTGTATTCATAGTGACCGAGTTCCAGAACATCAAACTGCCCGGCAAAACGATCGGGCTCGACCGTGGGCAAAAGACGCCTCTCCGCCCACTGCGCAGTGCCGTGCTTGCGAAACAGGACCGCGCTGGCAACCAGGTTATGGCCGTCGGCGTGCAAGTCGGCGGCCACCACGACAGGCTGCCCGGTGACGCGTTTGACGGCAAACTGTCCACAGTCGATTTCCGGATAGACACCCTCAATGACAACACGGCTGGGCAATTCCATCGCCGACAGCCGGTTTTCGCCAGTCTGCTTGGCAGTACTTGATTTCGTCATAAAAGCGCTCCGTCCGCTGCGGACGCAAGATCGTACCATTTGAGGTTCCTGCAGGTCCGGGAAATCAGGGTAAATCCTGGAATCGGTCGTTCCTTGTCCCGCTGTTTCAGCCTTTGGCAACCGGCTAAAGTTCAACTCTAAAGCGATATCGCTTGAGGTTCGGGAGGACCGGAATCATGACGAAAGCCGATACCAGCTCTTATGCGCGCACTGTGAAGATTCGTCAGGCGGCAAAACGCTCATTTGTAGCCGCTTTGACCGAACTGGAGCCGGAAGCGCAACACGCAATAGTCAGTGACATCATGCAGGCGAACAATTTGGAATCCACCACGGATGACGCTGCAAGCAGACTCGCCACTCAGGAAACCCGCCTGGATTGGCAAGCGCTCAATCTTGATGAGGGATCGCGCGTCAGTGAAAGTTCGCAAGTGAACGCTTAACCTGATTGAACAGGTCGGCGAGACGAAGCAGTGCGTCTCGCGAACCGGCCATCTGGTTTTCACGCCCCATCATCTCCATATCGGCGCTTATTTTTGACATCTCATTAGCGCCAACCGATGCACAGGCACCTTTCAGCTCGTGTGCTGCTGATTTGAGCGCCGCGGCATCTTGTGCAACCACCGCGGCATCCATGCGATTGAGCAGGTCTTCAGTCGAAGAAACGAACGTCTCGACGATGTCCTGTACCGCTTCGGCACCAAAGGATTCCTTCATGTCGTTCAGGGAACTAACTATGCTGGTCGCGTCGGCAGTCATCTCTCGTCCTCGGCTTCTTTAACGCTCTCATAAAATATAGGGACAGGGCAGCCAAAACATTTGACGCTGTAACTATATCCTATACAGAAATCGCCCGAAGAAATCAGCACAGACTTATTAGGCAGATGACGATCTTGTCAAACAGAAAAACTCGCGCATCCGGAAACTCTGGTGCCGGAAAACTCGCACAGCGAGGCTCGCACCTCTGGTGGTGTCACCCGCCCTGTCCGCCGAACAATTTGTTGACTGCGTTGACAGCCGTCGATTGGTAGTAGTTTTCGATGCGGTGTCCCGCCACCATCCCGGCCAGGTTATCGGCTACCAGTCCCGTGCCCACCGAGCCAGCCACAGTAGCACCCACCTGTTGCCCCCAGGTACCTTCACGTGTCAGCACATAACCAACGCCGGCACCGATGGCTCCACCGGCGTACTTGACCCACCACGTATCCTGATGCACCTGCTGTTTGAAGTAAGCATCATGCATGTAGTAATGCATGGCGTCGCCGTTGGCCACATTGACGGCATCGGTCCACGAGATGCCCGTGTCATCGAAATCAGCATGGGCAATCGTTGAGAATTGCGCCTGTGTAGCAGCGAAGACCGACTCGAAATTTGGGCGGTGCGCCTTGGCATAATCACCAACTTCATCCAACGTGAGATTGCCGTTGCCATTTTCGTCGATCTCTTTGAAGTGGACTTTCAACTCGTGAGCAGCAGCCTTTGCCTCACGCAAACTGGCATCAACCTTGAGTAATGTGGAAAGAATGGCCAAGTCGTTATCACTTAAATCAGTCTGCTCCGCTCCATCATCTCCGAGCAACGCCACCGATTGAAAGTTGTCTCGCAGGTATTTGGCGGTCGGTGAAATATAACGGTCGTCGGAGCCAGCCATCTGATCCAGACCAGCTCTCGACATGGACTTTTGCGGTCGATTGCCTATGAAGTAATCGACCGCAGAAGGAGTCGGTTTATCCGGTACTGGCAATGCCGCACCGGGAGCCGGACTGTTGTCCGCCACCAGATATGGAATGAGCTTGGCGTGATCGATGTCTGTTACAGTCGCCGGAAACAGCGCAGGATGATCTGCGCGCTGCAATGCAGCCGCTTTGTCGCTCATGATGAGTTCCCCCAGGAGTCGATGCAGACGAGATTGCTCTCGCCGGCTCTGCCGTTGCCACCAGGATATGGTCGATCAGATTTACCCTCAGCGACGAATTTCTGGACGCGTTGGCGTTTTCCTCAGTGGGGCTCTCACGTATGAGGACGCAAAAGTGCCGCCCCCACGGGCACCCGGGAACCGTCCCGCTGCCTCTTCCGTCACCAAACTCGGCATTGAGGACAACGTAGGGTTTAGTAGGGTCTATTTATGATCAGTCAATTGAGAGCAATCTGGTGGCTCATCCTGTTGCTCATGCTAATCGGAACGCCCAGCTGGTCTGTCTGTGATCCCGATACAGCCATATGCCGAATATCAGCTCACCTGCACGATGCCGAACTCGACATTCGAGCCGGGTCCGGACGCACCACCCAAGCGCAGTTAGATACCGCTGTGTTGGCTCTGCAGGTCGAGGAAGCGCGACTTTTCTATGCAAAGAAACTCGGTCTGAAAGCAGAAGGTATCGCATCTGAGACCGAGGTGATGAAGGCGCGCCTCGCCTACGAAAAGAGTCAGCTGCAACTGGCAGCCAAAAGAAACATGGTGAAACAAGCACTGTCCGCGATTCAGAAACAGCGCGGTCTGGCGGACAATCTGTCGAGCCGGTATCACGCGCAGTTAGCACGCCGAGGCGACCTGCCGCTGCAAGGCAACCAAGATGACATTTTCTATTAAGCACCGTTTCCGGTGGCATGGATGTCCAGGGAAAAACGCCTGGAGCAATCGATTTACAAGACAAAGAACAGGTGCAAAAGATCTACACCCACAAGCAGGTTCTGGTAGCGCGAATGAAGGCGGCCGATGCAACCTCCAAAGCTATGGAACTATTGCGCAAAACCGGCGACATGTCGGCGGTTTTGCGCAATGGGTGGCATCGGTAAAGATGCCGGTGCCAGCGAATAGAATCCGCCGAAACAATCAAGCCGACACCATTTCCAGCTGGCCGCCCCGCCTCGTTCATTGCCCGGGACTGTGCTTCGCGCTCGGCGACCGGCGCAACCGGCTCGACGCAAGCCAATGAAGTCGGTTAGCCGAGTTCTGTGCAATGGGATAAGAGTGTTCATCCGCTGCGGCAGGTTTCTGGACGCGCAAAGAAAAGAGCCGGGAGGACCCGGCTCTTTGAGGTCTTTAGGTCTCTACGATCAGCAGGTGTCTAGAAGTCACCCATGCCGGCGCCGGCGGGCATCATGGGCTTCTTTTCTTCCGGAACATCCACGACCAGCGCTTCGGTGGTCAGGAACATTGCGGCGATCGAAGCAGCATTCTGCACGGCAGAGCGCTCGACTTTAGCCGGATCGATGATACCGGCAGCAGCCATATCGACGTATTCAGCGGTCATGGCGTTGAAGCCCCAACCCGGTTTCTGCTCTTTGACGCGTTCGACGACGACTTCACCGGACAAGCCGGCGTTATCGGCGATTTGACGGACAGGAGCTTCGAACGATTTGACGACCAGGTCGAAACCGGTCTTCTCGTCGCCCGAGATTTTTTCGCGTTGTTTTTCGAGGTTCTTAGCCACGTTCAGCAAGCAGGTGCCGCCGCCCGGGACATAACCTTCTTCAACTGCTGCGCGGGTGGCGTTCAAAGCATCTTCCAAGCGGAGCTTGCGATCTTTGAGTTCTGTTTCGGTAGCAGCGCCGACTTTGATTACGGCTACGCCGCCGGACAGCTTGGCCAGGCGCTCTTGCAGCTTTTCGCGATCGAATTCGCTGTCGGTTTCTTTGATCTGGTTCTTGATCAAACCAATGCGCTTTTCGACTTCGGCTTTGGTGTCATTGCCGGCGACGATGGTGGTCTTGTCTTTGTTGACGCGGACTTGGCGGGCTTTGCCGAGCATGTCGAGGGTGACGTTCTCAAGCTTGATACCACGCTCTTCCGAGATCACTTGAGCGCCGGTGAGGATGGCGATGTCTTCCAACATGGCTTTGCGGCGATCGCCGAAGCCAGGAGCCTTAACGGCTACGCAGGGAAGAACTTTGCGCAGGTGGTTGACCACCAAGGTTGCTAGAGCTTCGCCTTCGACGTCTTCGCCGATGATGACGAGCGGACGTCCGGAGCGAGCTACTTTCTCGAGTACCGGAACCAGGTCGGCGAGCAAGTTGATTTTCTTGTCGCAGACGAGAACGAATGGCTCGTCGAGGACGGCTTCCATGCGCTCGGGGTCGGTCACGAAGTAGGCGGAAACGAATCCTTTGTCGAACTGCATGCCTTCAACAGTTTCCAGTTCGGTGGAAAGCGATTTCGATTCTTCGACGGTGATAACGCCGTCTTTGCCGACTTTGCCCATTGCTTCAGCGATCAGCTTGCCGATCGTTTCGTCGTTGCCGGCCGAGATGGTGGCGACTTGAGCGATGGTGGAGTCGGTGACTTCCTTGGCCATCTTTTTGATTTCTTCAACAGCAGCTTCAGCAGCTTTGTTGATACCGCGGCGGAGAACCATGGGGTTGGCGCCGGCGGCAACGTTGCGCAGACCTTCTTTGATCATTGCTTGAGCCAAAACGGCAGCGGTGGTAGTGCCATCGCCGGCGTTGTCGTTGGTCTTGGTGCAAACTTCACGGACGAGTTGAGCACCAGCGTTCTCGAGGTGATCTTCCAGTTCGATTTCTTTGGCGATGGTAACGCCATCATTGACGATTTGCGGGGCGCCGAATTTCTTTTCGAGCACTACGTTGCGACCAGCTGGTCCCAAGGTAATCTTCACGGTGTCAGCGACAGCGTTGACACCGCGCTCGAGAGCGCGACGTGCCTGCTCTTCGTAAACAATTTGTTTGGCCATTGTTGTTTTGAACTCCTACTTCAATATGAAGGTAACTCTGTTCAGTTTTTTCAGTTCAGATCAGTTCAGATCGAGTGAATTGGGGTTGAGCGGTATTACCAGCGATGCTTCGACTATGAACCGAAGACTGCCAGAATGTCGCGCTCAGCCATGATCAGGTATTCAACGCCGTCAATTTTGACTTCGGTGCCCGAATACTTGGCGAACAAAACTTTGTCACCAACCTTCAGTTCCATCGGTTGACGGGCGCCCTTGTCGTCGAAACGACCGGGACCAACAGCGAGGACTTCGCCCTGCTGCGGTTTTTCTTTAGCGGTATCCGGCAGGACGATCCCGCCAGCGGTTTTTTCTTCAGCGTCGAGTTTCTTGACGACGACGCGGTCGGCCAGGGGCTTCAGGTTCAATTTTGTAGCAGATGCAGTAGCCAATGGTATAACCTCCTTCACGTTGTTATCCATTTCATGCGCGTAAGTGCCGCCACGCCAGTTGAACGAATGCGGAGAGCACTCACTTTTCCATCATGGAGTTTATCTAGCTAATCGCCATCTATGGGCGGTTTTGCCACTTTTCTTAAGGTTTTTGGGGGTGGCTGAGCAGTGCGCTGAGTCGCCGCTTGTCTACGCCGAAGCGATATCACTTGAGCGCGAAGCATCCTGAACAACCCAAAGTGATATCACTTGGGCATGTAGATTCGACGTCCAGCCGAAGCGATATCGCTATCGGTGCTAGCTGTCGGACTTCTTCTTGCCGGATCCCCACCCGGGCATGGCCCGCATCCAGGGGGCATACTCGGCAGGTACTCCCAACCCGGCCTTCAGCTTTGATTGCTTCTCGCTGACAACAGCCAGCTTGGCTTCTCGGGCCAGGTCAGCCCACGCAATCGGTCCGGTTGGAGTTTGAGTTTCTGCCTCGGCCACTTTGACCCGGTCACGTCCTTCATACTTGGCTACATCTAGAGCTTCCTCAGCCAGGTTGAGCAACTTGACTGCCGACTCGGCAATCTCCGGGAACGCAGCCATGCCGATGGAGACGGTCACCATGCCAATCCCCGGCACGGGATTGCTTTTAATTGTGTGACGCAGACGCTCCGCCACATCGGCGGCATTCTGCTTGGGAGTCTCAGGCAGCAAGATGGCGAACTCCTCGGCGCCGTAGCGAGCAGGCACATCAATGTCGCGCAGGGCACCCTTAATCACTTTCGCTACATGCCTGATGACTTCGTCGCCACGCTCCTGTCCGAGCAGTTCGTTGACACGAGACAAATGATCAATGTCCAACAAAAGCAAGGACAGGGAGTGTTTGTGACGGGCAGAACGCTCGATTTCGCGAGCGAACGCCTCTTCGAAGTGCCATCTGTTGTAGAGGGAGGTGTGGGCATCTTGGATGGTTTGTGCAGTTGCCGACTCGTGGGTGAGCGCCACGTGCAAAGCCGTGCTTGTCTGAGCGGCAAGCGATTCGAGAAGTTCGAGTTGTTCACGGTGGAACGCCCGTGATTCCTGGGCGAACAGCATGATCACGCCCAGCGGCTCGTTGCCGGCTACAAGAGGGGTCGCCACCACCGATCCAAATGTGCCACCACCCGGTGCCATCGGCAGGTCACCCGAGTAGGAGCTGGCATCGGATACATATTCGGTCTTGCCGGCCACAAGCGCGCCGCCGGCGATGGTGTTTTCGACATTCAGTTTGAAGGTGTGGAAACTATTGCCGTCCAATCCTTTGAAAGCAGCCAACGTGAATGTGCGCAACTTCGGATCTACTAAGAGGACAGCGCAATGAGGCGTATTGGCCAGGATCAACGAAGTGTCTGCTGCGATTTGCAGCACTTCTGCGATGCGCAGAGTACTTCCGGAAAGTGACACCGAAGTACGGTACAACGTCGCCAAGCGCTCTCGCTCGTATTCGCTGCGTCCAAAAAGGATCGCGTTGGCGACGGCAATTGCAGTCAAGTCAGCTAGATTCTGGAAAAAGTCCAGTTGGTCGATCAGCGAGATATCGCTGACATCCATCTGCACAGCGCCCACTAAGAGGTTGCCGGCAATCAGCGGCAGTCCCAACTGAGCGACGGAGTTCTCTCGCTTCATGATTGAGATACTGATATCGGGAGCATCGCCGGCGTGGACAGCGGCACCCTGACGGCGTTGCACAACGTGCTTCAGCAATGTCTCCGCCGTGAAAGAGAGGATTCGCATCTGCTCGATGGACGCATCGGTATAGCCGTACGCATTCATCAACTTGAGGGACAAACTCTCGTTGTCGGAGAGGAAAATCGCTACTTTCGCGCCGCCACCCAGTTCGGCAAACTGCGCCAGCGAAGCTTCCAGAACGTCTTTCAATCGCAAGGAAGCAAAGAGTGTCTTCTGCAATGTGAGCAGTCTAGGCAGAAGCGTTTCGGTGATCATGGCGTCATAGCCTCGACAAGTAGTAAGTGTCAAACGATATCGCTTGAGCGATCCCCGCTGAAGGACCACAAAGTACCATAAACTAAACGCTGGACGAGGGAGGTTTCACAAGTGGAGAGAGATTCCAACTGCATCTTCTGCAAAATCATCAATAAGGAGATCCCTGGCAAATTTGCCCTGGAGAATGAAGAGTATGTCGCGCTTTACGACATCAACCCACAGGCTCCAACTCACGCTTTGATCATTCCCCGTCAACATGTGAGAAATATCACCGAGTTTAAGGATGCCGCATCGCTCGGCAAGTTGTTCCAGGCAGCGAACGAACTTGTGGAAATGCACAAGTTGCAGGATGGCTTCCGGCTGGTCGTAAACACGGGCGACAACGGTGGGCAGACGGTCGATCATTTGCACATTCATTTATTAGGTGGTCGAGGACTCTCCTGGCCTCCGGGATGACGACCGGCTTGGGGCGGGGTTCGGCAAAGGTCGACGTAGAGTTTCTTTAGCTTTTATATAGATTTTGCACCCCTTAGATATCCCCCGAGAGGCGCAGCCGGTCGCGAAAATCGAACTTTGTAAAGTAGCAACCAAAAGTCCAGTTTTTAACTCTTCCGTGTGGGTATAAAGAATCCAAGAGGAACGCGTTGCGTTGGAACCCGCCGGAAAACTAACGATTTAGCGTATCCATCACCGGAAACCGGCATGGGAGACGGAAAATGTCTACTGCTACACAGCAAAGAGATCAGGTGCTCTGGATGGCCGATTGCTACTCGCTAGCAAAACGCTTTCCGAATCCGCATACCTGGCTGGCGCTGCTCGAGCCGCTTGAACAGGGCGGCGAGAAGGGCAGAGAGTCCATCAATCCGTTTCACTACTGGCTCTGGATGGAGATCTGGAAGGCAGCGCAACCGGAGAGCGAAGACTCGCCACTGAATAACTGAGGCAACGGGTCGGCTACGCCGACCCGTTCTTCTTTAGCGGCCGTTCTTTAGCGGCCGTTCTTTAGCGGCCGTTCTCGTTTGCGGCCTTGCATGCTCTACGCGCGAGCACTCACAGGCGGATGCACGCAAATGTCGCTTTTGTGTTCTTTATCGTTGTCGACATCACAACAGACAATCGAATCAACGACCTGCGCCTTGGCGCCGACGCGGCATCCCGACCAGATCACCGAGTCGCTGACATGCGCGCCGGCTTCGATCACGCAACCGTCACCGACCACGACCGTGCCACTTAATACGACACCACGGTCGATGCGCGTGCCGCGGCCGATGATCGCTCTGCCTTGAATAGATCCCTCGATAACGGCGCCATCGGCAACGTATCCATACGGCTTCTCCGTGCCGGCGATAGCCAGTTTCACACGGCTGTGGGCGGCATCGAAGTTAGATAAGCGGTATTGCTTGAGCGTGCCGACATCCGACCAGTAAGTGGGGATATCGACTGCCAGAACAGGCAACCCGGCATTGACCAGAGATGGAAACAGTTGGCGTCCAAAGCCGTAGGTACCTTCCTTCGGCATATGGTCGAAGACTTCCGGTTCCAGCACATAGATTCCGGTGGAGGCATTTTTTGAAAGCGCGTCCTCTGCTTTGGGTTTCTCCTGAAAGCCTTTAATAAAGCCATCGGCATCGGTCACCACCACGCCGAATTGGCTGACGTCGTCCACTTGTTTCGTGCCGATAGAGGCCAGCGCGCGCTTGCGTTTGTGTTCGGCGATGATGTTAGTCAGGTCGGCATCGGTGAGCAGATCGCCCATCAGAATTATGCAGGTGTCGTCGCCCAGGAAGTCGCGGCAGGCCCGCACTCCGCCTGCGTCGCCGGTCAGCTCCTTCTCTTCTTTGAAGTGCAGCTGCACACCAAATTCGCTGCCATCGCCGAAGTAGTCGCGAATCATGTCTGGAAGATAATGCAGGTTGGCAGCGATGTCGGTGATGCCATGTTTCTTCAACAGATTGATGATGTGCTCCATCACAGGGCGGTTGGCAACCGGCACCAGCGGCTTGGGGACTTGTCCGGTGACCGGATCTAAACGGGATCCTACGCCGGCCGCCAGAACCATTGCTTTCATTTCGTACCTGCTCCTTTCTGTTTCCTTGCGCCACCATAAGTGACACCGAGTTCGTTGTTCGCGCCGCTATTTACGCCGGCGATGCGCGGCTTGAATAGCGGTAGACGCTCTTGATCGCTCGATAATTTCTCCTGCGCGCGAGTCAGTGCAAATTCCACCTGATCTTTCGAACTGCCACCAAATGAACAGAACGATGCCACGGAATTTTCCATGGTGACAACTTGATAGATATCGTTTTCGAAGGCCGGCGAAAATTGCTGCCACTCGCTGAGAGACAGGTCCGAGAGGTACTTGCCACGCGCCTTGCAGTAATTAGTAAGCGCTTCCACGATTTTGTCGGACTTGTCCTCTGGTATGTCCCGTGATACCAGATAATTTTTGGCATTGGCCGCATTCAACATGTCGGCGCAGGCCATTTCGCGCATGCGATTAGCATCGATCTCGATATTGGGGATCAAGACCGACGCCAGATCGAGTAACTGGCGCAGGATTTCGGCGCTCTGGAAAAGACCCGGCAGCGACTCTTGCAAATCCTGGCTGTATCCCAGTGGTATCGCCTTCAGTTGCGTCAGGTGTTCCATCAGCCGGCCGAACAAAGTGGAAGGCCGGGCGCGCAAAACTTCCAATAACTCCGGATTGCGCTTGCTGGGCATGGCTTGCGAGTCGAAAACGAATCGCTTGGGCAGCTTGACGAAACCAAATTCCTGGGTAGCCCAGAGCAAAAGCTCGGAACTCATTTGTGAGAGATGCACCCCAATCAGCGAAGCCACCGCGCTGAACTCAATGACGAAGTCGCGGTCGGAGACAGCATCGACGCTGTTTTCGATGACATCGTCGAAGCCCAGCTCTTGTGCCACCATAGCCCGGTCAATCGGCTCGGGGGTGCCGGCCAGGACGCAGGCACCGAGGGGCAATACATTTAAACGCCGGTAAAATTCGCTGAGGCGTTCGAAGTCGCGGCGAAATCTGGCTTCGTTGGCCAGCCACCAGTGGGACAGCAAGATGGGCAGCGCCGGCTGCATATGTGTATATCCCGGCATGACAACATCGAGGTCGCGCGTCGCCAGTTCGATCAACTGAGTGCGAATCTGCAACAGTGCCTGGAATACTTCAAAAACGGCATCGCGCAGCCAGAGCCTGACATCGGTAGCGTCCTGGTCGTTTGTTGATTTAGCTATGCGCAAAACGGCCGCCATCTCGCCGACGATTTCGTTCAGCCGCCGCTCCAGTCCTTCGTGAATATCGGCATCATCGGGACTGATGAAATTGACGCCGTCGGCGAGTTCTCTGCCGATCTGCTCAAGCGCCCCGACAACCTGTTCGGCGTTGCCGGGGTCGACGATTCCCGTCTTGCCGAGCATGCGGACGTGCGCCATTGAAGATGCCACATCGTAGTGCAGGAGCGTACGTTCAAGGAGCGGATGCTGCCAGAAGCGGCGAACCTGGTTGAATTCTCTGGAGACTTTGTCGTTGGTCGTAGGATTGAAATCCGGCATGACATGCGCTCTGCGCCTTGTTTAAGACGATCCGATCTTACCGCGCGCGCGCCGTCCTGTAATTGCGTCGAAATAACCAACAAAAAACCGGCATCTCTGCCGGTCTCTCTTCTTTAGCTAGTTTCGATAATTTCGTTCGATTTGTCTTGATTTGCGCTACGCAGCTTTTTTCTTGAGCAATTTTTTGATTTTCTCGACTTGCTTCATGTAGCGGGACATTTCTTGCTGATATCTCTTCTGCACTTCTTTCTCTTGTGTGGACATACTCTTTCTTCCATCCGTTCTAGATTCTTGCTTTCCTCTTCTCGCGCAGTGTCTCTTAATTGGAGTCTCCGAGTTCAGGCGGTTTTGGTTTTTGACTTACCGCACAGCATAGCGCGCTTTGGAAAGCAGCTATACACTCAATATAAACTGTCTTTAAGTAACATGCAACACATGACAGGCTTCGGATATAGATCCGTTTTCGCCGAAACACTGACAGCGTCTGAATATCTTGTACCCAATTTGCGAGGTTTCCAGACTCATGGTCTCTGAACTTAAGACGTAGTTTTCCGCTTTAAGTTGCAGCCCCGGCGCCTTCGCGGCCAACCCCTTCACTTTCGCCGGAATCAGGCACCGGCGACCCATGCACGCCTCCGCCCCGGGGGACGTTGGGAAGCAAAAACGAAAGCGCGAAAGCCAAAATCATCACCGCCGCCCCCAGGTAATAGGGGGTCTGCAGCCCTACATGCAGGAAAAACCAGCCGCCGGCAATCGGTCCAAGAATCCGTCCCAGTGTGGAAAGCGACTGCCCGACACCGAGGGCACCACCGACCCTGGCTGGATCGGCTTGCTTGGAGAGAATGCTCTGATTGGAAGGCGTGGTGATGCCGGTGCCCGCCGCCAGGAACGCCAGGGCACCATAGAGCATCGGCACGCTGGTCGACAGTCCGATCAGCAAAAGACCGACGGCGGTCAGCAGCGATCCCGTTGCCACGAGCGCCTTTTCAGGCACTTTCTTATTGAGGCGGCCGATCAGACCGCCCTGGATAAAGACCATCAAAAGTCCGATGTAGGTGAACATCAGGCTGTTTTCGGTGATGCCGAATTTGAAAACGCGTTCGCTGAAAAGCACAAGCGTTGCTTCCATGTTGGCAAAGGCGAAGGTGGAGATAAAAAACAGGGACAGCGCCACGCGCAGCCGCGGATCGGCGAGTGTCTTGAAATAAAAGGCCGGATCGGACACGAAACGCTCATGTCCAGCCTGGCTGCGGTTTGGCGGCTCAGGCAGTTTGGCGGCCGCCAGCAAAAGCGCCATGCCGCTGAAGGCTGCCGCCACATAGCCGATGTAATTATGAGCGCCCAGATAACTGCACAGCCCGCCGACAGCGGGTCCCAGAACAAAACCCAGTCCGAAGGCAGCGCCCACAAGTCCCATGCCTTTCGCCCGGTTTTCGATGGTTGTCACATCGGAGATGTAAGCCTGAGCGACGGCGATATTGCCGTTGCCGGCGCCCGCTACCAGCCTCGACAGGAACAGCAGCGGTAGTGAGTGCGCGAAGCCCCAGATCAAGTAGCCGATCGTGGAAGCGGTGAGGCTGATGAGCAGCACCGGACGGCGCCCTAATTTATCGGAAAGCCGTCCCCAGTAAGGGGTGAAGATGAACTGCATGAGCGAATAGGACGCCACCAGCCATGAAATAGTCACGGCGTCGGCTCCAAATTGCTCGGCAACGGTGGGCAACACCGGAATGATGATGCCGAAGCCGATCAAGTCGATGAAGACGACAAGAAATATCAGCAGCAGCGGCAATTTCGAGCTTTTGGCGGGCGGTTGAGAATTCTCTTGAGATGGTGATGGTCCGGTCATAGTTTCTTACAGGATGTTATTGCCGTCGGCAGTCCGCTTTTCGTTGCAGCCGAAGACTCGGTCCATGGGCTGAAAACGGCTTCAGGCGGCGCACCAGCACCTTAGAGTAGCGCACGAGAGACATTGCTGCCTTAACAATCTGGAGGGGTGGAGCGGCTGATACAGTGCGCGTTAGAGATAGATTCTCCTTTAAGCTGGGTAGGTTAAGAACGGGCACTAGTTTGCCTCGTGGCGCTGATTTAACCAAGACTTTTCCTGTCAATGAAACTTTGCCTGGTCTGTAACTTTCAATTCGGTGACGAGCAGGACCTGTGTCCCAAGGACATGTCCAAGCTCGTGCCTTTGGGCAAAGATCCACTGCTCGGCAAACTGATTCAAGAACGCTATCGCGTCGAATCTGTAATCGCCAAAGGCTCGATGGGCATTGTTTACAAGGCGACGCAGGAGTTGATCGGTCGCGAAGTCGCCGTCAAAGTTTTGCATGGCTATCTGGTCGCCGATGATGAGTCGATGAAGCGCTTCCACAAAGAAGCAAAAGCCGCCAGCCGTCTCAACCATCCCAACATCATGACGCTCTACGATTTCGGTGTGCTGCCTTCTGGACAGCCGTACATCGTCATGGATTTGCTGAAAGGCAAGAGTCTCGCCGATATCCTCTCTGAACGGCGCAATCTGCCGGTCGACGAAGTGCTGCCCATCTTCCAGCAAGTTTTCCAGGCCATTGGTGCGGCGCACAAAATCGGTGTGGTGCACCGCGACATGAAGCCCGACAACATTGTCGTCGAGCAGTCGCGCAATAAGGTGCCGCTGGTCAAACTCGTCGATTTCGGCATCGCTACTTTCATTCAAGAGCAAGAAGACACGCTCGGCAAAATCACCAAAGCCGGCACCGTATGTGGTAGCCCCACCTACATGAGCCCCGAACAGTGCGACGACAACAAGGTCGACGGCCGCAGCGACTTATACTCACTGGGCATCGTTCTGTACGAAACTTTGACCGGTCGTGTGCCTTTCGACGGCGCCGACATTTACAACGTCATGTCGATGCACGTCAAAGACGCACCACCCAGTCTCAAGGCTGTCCGCCCCGATCTGAACTTCCCGCCGCAACTGGAGCAGGTCGTCGACCGCGCGCTGCAAAAAGATCCCGGCAAGCGTTTTCAGACAGCCTCCGATTTCTGGGAATCTCTCTCGAACGCCTGCACCAACGGGCGCCCGCGTTCGACGGCCACACCGCAGCCGGCGACCACCTCACTGACGCCGACCCCGGCTGCCGCAGCCGGCGTCGGAGCAGGCGGTGGCGGCGGCAGCCCCCTGTCCAGCAATCCGCTCGGCATGGGCGCGCCGATCAGCAATCCGATGGCGACATCATCGGCACCGACGACCGACATTCAACGGCCGGCGCCGCGCGAGCCGGAAGCACCATCCCCGGTGCGCGGGCACTCCGGGCACACGCCGGAGCCGCTCACCAAAGGGTCCGATGAAGGAGATGTGCAATCGCTGGTCGACCGCGCCTTGATCAGCAAATTGCATGCCGCCGGCATGACACCGGTTTCCGGACTGCAACCGGCTCCCGAGCCGCCCAGTTCCGCCGCTATCATCAACCAGATTGTCGACGAAGACGCCATGCGCAAGAAGATGCATGCGTCCACACTGATTATCAACAAACCGCTGACGCGCAAGAAGAAGAAACGCGGCGTCGATCCGATCATCCGCTGGGTCGGCTTCATGCAGCAGCTGATGCCAATGGGTCTGACGATTATTCTTTCCGCATCGCTGCTCTGGGTAGTCGCCAACGAGGCTTATTTGCATGCGGTCCTGGACCGCAAGGTGAAAGCCATGTTGGGAGCGCAGAAAGACAAGACCGATGTCGACGCACTGTTGCGTGCCAACAAACTCGATCAAGCCCGCAAAACCCTGGAGAAACGCAAGCGCGCCGGCACTCTCACTGGCGAAGATCAAGAGAGTCTGAACGACGTATACTTCCTTTTGGCTCGCCGCGAGGCAAAGAGTCGGCGCTACAAAGCCGCTCTTAACTGGCTGAATCAAATCAGCGACGACGAAAGACAAGACGATGAGACACAGCTGCTGATCAAAAAATATCGCAGACTGTCCGGACTCAAATAACCGGATGAGCAGCCGGAAACCGGACTGAAAATGCAGCAAACAATCCTCGAAATCATCGTCATCCTGGGACTCTTTTTAGCTAACGCTGTGCTTGCGGCCGCTGAAATGTCCATTGTGTCGGCGCGCAAGGCTCGCCTCCATCAATGGGCCGATAACGGCGACGCCAACGCCAAGATTGCGCTCGACCTGGCTAATTCCCCCGACGAACTGGTGTCTACGGTCACCTTCGGCATCACGCTGATCGGCATTCTCACAGGCGCCTTCGGTGGTGCCACCCTGGCTGACGCGCTGGAGACATACTTAGAGACGATTCCCGCCATCAAGAACTATGCCGAGATTCTCAGCATTCTGTGCGTGGTGCCCCCCGTCACTTATCTGTCTGTGATCATCGGCGAACTGGTGCCCAAGCGACTGGCGCTCAGCAATCCAGAACGTGTCGCCTGCGTGATGGCGCCTTTCATGCGCCTGGCCGCCAATCTATTCCGTCCGGCGGTGCGCTTACTTTCTGCCAGCTCGGGAGTGGTGCTGCGCATCATGGGTGTCAGCGAGCAGAAGGAACCGATGATTACCGACGCCGAGATTCAAGTTCTCGTCGAGCAGGGGACGCAAGCGGGCATCTTCGAAGAGGCTGAGCAGGAAATGGTCGAGGGCGTGCTGACGCTCGCCGATAAAACCGTGCGCGCGCTGATGACGCCGCGTCTGGGAGTTGCCTGGCTGGACAAGAAGAGCACGCAAGAACAGATTCTGGAGTGCCTCAACGAAAACAATCACAGCTACATTCCAGTTGCCGATGAAAACCTGGATAACGTGCTGGGCATCGCGCAAACCCGCCGGCTGTTTCTCGCCATGGCAGCCGGGCAGAAGATTCAGCTCACCGAATTTATCGAGCAACCCCTGTTTCTTCCCGAAAGCACCACCGCCCTCGACATCCTCGATATGTTCCGGCAAACGCGCGTCCACGTTGCCTTCGTGATCAATGAATACGGCGGCTTCGAAGGCATGGTCACCATCAACGACGTGCTCGAATCAATCGTCGGCGAAGTCGCCATCGGACCCGACGCCAAGGCGCAAGTCGAACAACACTCGGACGGCTCCTGGATCGTCAACGGCGATGCACATATAGATGATGTAAAAGACGTGCTCGAAGTGAAGGAATTACCGGGTGAAAACCTGAACGCCTACCGCACCCTGGCTGGTTTCCTGCTTTATCAGTGGCAGCGCATTCCCGCCAAAGGCGAAGCACTCTCCTGGGAGCACTGGGACTTCGAAGTGCTCTCGATGGACGGTTATCGCATCGACTCGGTGCGCGTGCGCGCCAAAAACCGCGCCGCATCCTGAGCACGCTAGCCCGTTTTCAATCCGACTTCAATCCGACTTCAATCCGTCAGGACGCAGCTTCCACGAAGGCGCCCAACTTGCGGAATTTGGTCTGGCGATCCTTCATAAGATCCGCCGGGGATTTCGCAGACAATTCGCGGATGTGTTTGAGCAGTGCTTCCTTGACCGTCAGCGCCACCGCGTCATAGTCGTGATGAGCACCGCCGAGCGGTTCCTTCACCACTTCGTCGACGACGCCGATTTTGGCAATCTGGCGAGCGGTGATTTTCATCGCCTCGGCAGCCTCGGCGATCTTGTCGCCGGAGCGCCATAGAATAGATGCGCAACCTTCCGGCGAGATCACCGAATAAACCGAGTGCTCGAGCATCAAGATGCGATTGGCCACGCCGATGGCCAGCGCGCCTCCGGAGCCTCCCTCGCCTGTGACAATCGAGATCACCGGCACGGTCAGTCCGGAAAGTTCAAGCAAGTTGACGGCGATTGCCTCGGCCTGGTTGTGTTCTTCGGCCGCCATGCCCGGGTAGGCGCCCGGTGTGTCAATCAGGGTGACAATCGGCAGGTGGAATTTTTCGGCGTGCTTGAAGACACGCAGCGCCTTGCGATAGCCTTCAGGCTGGGGCATGCCGAAATTGCACAGCTGCTTATCCCGCAGGCTGCGACCTTTCTGCGTGCCGACGGCGACGACGCGCGCACCATCCATGGTGAGCAGCCCGCAGACCATAGCCGGATCGTCGGCACCTTTGCGGTCGCCGTGCAGTTCGATCCAGTTTGGATCCCAGCGCTCGAAATAATCGCGGGTATAGGGGCGCTGCGGATGCCGCGCCAGAGCCAGGTGGTCGATGGGGCGCAGGTTGGCGTAAAGCGAGCGCTTCAAATGATCGTACTGGTCCTGAAGCAAGTCGAGGTCTTTGCCGAGTTCGGGATTGTGAGTTTCGGCAACCTGCTTTTCCAGAGCCTCGATTTGCTGCGCCAATAAGAGGAGCGGTTGCTCGAATTCCAGAGGCACATTCTTCTTATCGGCAGGCATCGACCGGCGTCTTCCTTTGCAATGGGTTCAGCGACTGAGGGCATGTTCGGGTCGCGACGATGAAGACGAATCGTCCGCACCGCGAGCACCGTGAAAAGCTACAACCTGCGTGAGCACGTCACGCATTTTTCCGCGTTCTACAACCATGTCGACCTGCCCGTGCTTGAGCAGGTACTCCGCGGTCTGGAAATCGGTCGGCAACTTCTGCCGAATGGTTTGCTCGATAACGCGGCGTCCGGCAAAGCCGATGCGCGCGCCCGGCTCAGCCAGGATGATGTCGCCCAGCATCGCAAAGCTGGCCGTGACACCCCCGAACGTGGGCTCGCTGAGGATCGATATAAATAGACCGCCGGCATCGGCGAAGAGCTTCAGAGCTGCACTGGTTTTAGCCAGCTGCATGAGGCTGAGGATGCCTTCTTGCATGCGGGCACCACCGGATGACGAGACGATGATCAAAGGCAGCTTTTCTTTGAGCGCATATTCAATGATTCGCACCAGCTTTTCGCCGACCACAGATCCCATGGAGCCACCGAAGTGCCCGAAGTCCATGAGCCCGGCGGCTACTTCATAGCCGTTTATTTTGAACGTACCAGTGAGAACCGCTTCCTTGAGACCCGACTTTCTGGTGGCTTCAGCCTGACGCTTGACGTAGCCTTCGGTGTCCACGAATTCAAGGGGGTCTGCGGAAGTCAGGTCGGCATCGCGCTCAACCCATGTGTCCGGATCGGCCAGTTGCTCGATGCGCTGCTCGGCACCGATGCGAAAGTGATACTGGCATTTGGGGCAGACGTGCAGGGCCACACGCAGGTCGCGAGTGTAGAGCAGCTCGCGGCATTGGAAGCACTGCGTCCAGAGCGCGCAGTATTCTTCCGTAGTCAGCGGTTGCTTGACCGCCTCCGCAGTCTCACGTCGTTTCTGTCTCTTCTCGAACCAGTCTTTGAGATCCATTGCATTACTTTTTCGAAGTTGAATCAGCAGCCAACTTTGCTGCCGTTCGCCGAAGCGCGCATCCATGCGCCTCTTCAATAGGCTGGAATTATATCACCGCCCATCTTTAGCACTTAGAATAATATCCAGCATCGGGGCTTTTCGTTAGGATTAGTGACCGCCTTGCAACCAGCCGGCGCCAGTAGATGAGAATAGCTTAAGAGTCGAGAACACATGCGCATTCCGCGCTTCTTCCTTTTCCCCGGCGACCTGGACCGCGCCGGGACACTGCGCAATCACTCGCCATTGGAGATCGGCGAGCGGTCCCAGGTGGATCAGATTCGCAATGTCTTGCGCCTTCGAACCGGTGCGCAGATAGATGTGCTGGATATGCAAGCCAACATCTATCGGTGCGAAATCGTTGAGCTGTCTCCAAATATGGTGCGCACCAGAGTGGTCGAGATCGCCACCGCCGAAGGTGACCCGCCGGTTGATTTGATCGTCGGCATGTCGATGATCAAGGGTGACCGTTTCGAGACGGCGCTGCAAAAACTGACGGAGATCGGCGTGCGGTGTGTGGTGCCGCTGATCACGGAACGGACAGTGGTGCGCGGCGATGACACCACCGGAGATGCCAAGCGAGATAGTGCAGGGAGCAAGAAGCTGCAGCGCTGGCAAGCGATTGCTCGCGAAGCGGCCGAACAAAGTGAGCGCGCCTCCATACCGCAAATTTTGCCGCCGGTAAAGCTGCCGGCTTTTCTGTCTGACTTCACCACTGGTGGCAAATTAGATATAGCATTTATATGCACGGAGCGCCTACAAGCCGGACTGTTGCGTGACAAAGTGCATAGTCCGGCGGCTGCAGATAAAAATTCCAAAACCAGCGATCAGATGCAGAAACGGATGCAGATCGGATTGCTGATCGGCCCCGAAGGTGGCTGGTCGGAGCAGGAAGTGGTATCAGCGGAAGAACGAGGCTGGCAGCCGGTTTCCTTAGGTCGACGCATTCTCAGAGCTGAGACGGCGGCCATAATTTCTGCTGCGCAAATTATCTGTACATTTGAGAGTTGATTGGCGGTACAATATTGCCCGCGAAGTGCTTGTGAGGTATCCACCGCTCAGCGAGTTACTGCTCGGCAAAGCCGTGCGCAGAATGCGTAGAGCAGGGCGTAATCGCCCGTGGTGCCAGCAAGGAATCAGGGAACTGAACAGTTGCCACCACGGACGGGGTTGATACCAAATACGATGTTGAAGGAAATTTCGTCATCAGGCTTGACAAATAAGAGAAATGAGAGTCTTATAGTACTTGGTATGGCTAACACCACCTGTGATGCTACGGCTGTCTAGAAAGGCGATGAGTGTGGCCGCAAATCTGGCTCGTATCAAGAACACGCTCGGCGCCCAACCCGTCACTCTCGTTGCCGTTTCTAAAGGCGTCAACGTAGATCTGATGGTGGAAGCTTTCGAAAACGGTGTCACCGAATTCGGTGAGAATCGCGTTCAGGATGCTCTCGAAAAACAGGCGGCGTTGCCACCGCAGATGGCGGATAAAATCCACTGGCACTTTATCGGCCATTTGCAAACCAACAAAGTGAAGAAGGCTGTGGGCCGCTTCGCGCTCATCCATTCCGTAGACAGCATCAGGCTGGCGGAAGAGATTTCGCGAGAAGCTACGGCTGCCGGGATCACCCAGGCAGTGCTCCTGCAAGTGAAAGTGGTGCCGGATCCGAGCAAGTCCGGTTTCACGCCCGAGCAACTTCGCCAGAGCATCGACCAGATTATGTCGCTGCCCAATTTGCAGGTGGAAGGTCTGATGACCATCGCACCGTTCACCGCGGATGAAGATATCTGGCAAACATGTTTTGACGGTCTGCGCGATTTGCGCGACGAACTGGAGAGCGCCTCCGATGACAAATATGCGCTCAAAGAATTGTCCATGGGGATGACCCAAGACTGGGAGGCTGCCGTCGAAAGCGGCGCCACCATGATCAGGCTCGGCAGAGCCGTTTTCGGTCCATAAATTACGGTAGGTGTGTGGCGGCGGGACTCCCGCCAAATCAAGTTCATCAGTATGTAGTGGTGACATGAAGATGAACGGAAGACAAGGAGGATGGTTGTGAGTTTAGTCCAAAAATTCAAGAGCTTCTGGTTCGGCCCGTCCGACAACTACGACAGCGAAGATTTTGAAGATCTGTTTGAAACCAGTGATGATATCTACGCGACCAATGGCCAGCTCGCTCTCGATGTCGCTCCGGCACCGCCGGTACGCGCACCCAGAACGACAACTACGCAAAATGCGAAAGTCGTCGACCACCCGAACGCTCAAGCAATGAGCGAAGTGATGGTCATCGAGCCGCGCACATTCCAAGAGTCACTGGAGATCGTCGAACAACTGCGCACGCGCAAATCGATCCTGCTCAACTTGCACTTGCTGGATAACGATCAATCGCAACGTGTCGTAGATTTTCTCTCCGGCGCTACTCATGCCATCGACGGGCATCAACAGCGCATCGGCGACGGCGTCTTCCTGTTTGCACCGTCTTCGGTGACAATCAACGCCGAATCGACCTCGTCCAAAGCCATCAAAGATGTGTTCTGGACCAAGGGACTCCAATAGATCGAAGTTTTGAAACCAACCTATGGGGTTGGCATTGAGCGGGGAAAAGAGTGCCGGGCGCAAGCCCGGCATTTCTTTCTCTACGCGTGAAACAAAATCTCAAGAGTCCTCCACCTCGTGAGGTAGTTGCATGTGCCAGAGCGTCCCCGAAGGATATGGAGCCCCAACCCTGCCGCCACACCAGTACCCGCCGGGCATCAAAGTCTTCGCCGGGCTAGTGGCAGTCGTCGCCCTCTACGGGTTGTTCTCGACACCGCATGCGCTGATGTCCCTGCACCAGTTGCGGGCAGCTAGTGCCTCTATGACGGCGGCAACTTCCAGGGCGCCGCGCAAGCCTACGAAGGCGTGCTAAAAGAAGCGCCCCGCTCCGGCACCGCCAAGTTGGGCGCCGCTAAAGCCTACTTCCAGTTGCATGACGAGTCGGCCGACAAGAAAGCGTTGACGTTGCTGGTCTGGACAAATACGACGCAGAAGACCTGGCGAAAGTGATGCCCGAAAAATACCGGGATCTGTTTACCGCCGGCAGCCGCAAAGGCAGCGTTGTCCTGGAGTCCGTCAACGGCTCCAACGTCGATCGCCCGTGGTTTGATGCGATCTATGCCGTCCTGGTGTCGATGGCCCTGCCGATGATCCTGGCCGGCAACATCTAGCTCTCGGCAACATCTATATAGTGAACGGCGTATTTATTGAACGGCGTTCTGATACCAGTAATTTGGATTGGTGGCATTGCCGCTCACATACAAACTGAAATGCAGGTGCGGTCCGCTGGCACGACCAGTTGCCCCGATCTTGCCGATCTCCTGCCCGGCTGCCACCATCTGCCCCTCTTTGACCAGCAGCTTCGACATGTGAATATAGAAAGAAACCACGCCCTGCCCGTGATCGATAGCGACAGTGCCACCATGCAAGCGCCAACCGGTGTGAGCTATCAGTATCCGCCCTGCCTGCGTCGCTTTCACCGGCGATCCATAGCCGCCGGCATAATCGATGCCCGAGTGAAAATAGTCATCCAGCAGCTTGCCGTTCACCATGCGTCGCACACCGAAGGTGGATGACACGCGTGCCGCCGAGGGTGTTTGAAACTTGCCGGTCCAGAACTTCTCGGGGCTTACGGTGTGGCGCGCTTTATCCACAGTTTCTTCCTCGCCGGGAGAAGAAACGAAATTGTCTTTGCCTGGTGGCAGACGCAGATGCTGCAACCCGAATCCACCCCACACCACATTGAGTGGCACCGCAGTCGGCCCGACAGAAATCTTGTATGCGCCCGGCTTTAAGAGCACAGGCACGCTGACGAAGGCGCGATAAGATACAGGACCAGCCTCGCTGGTAGTGGCACCGGCTGCATCTTTATCAGACGCAGCATCGCGTGATACCGGAAAGGCTTTATAAGTTTCGTTGTTGAACTTAGCCACCGGCGGCGGTTCCGACCCGTTGAACTGGCCGACGGGATCGATGTGCAGAATCACCACCGATCCCTGCTTGGCGGTCGTCTGGGTCGCATGAATGTTGTAGTACGCATCGGCATCAACCGCCGGTGGTGCAGCACAACCTGTGACGAGAGCGAGAATAGTAAGAAGAAAGGTGCGCCCTTCCGCGCGACATGGCATCAGGGTCACTGCCTACACAATCTAATTGAAGGGATTCCGATTTGCACGCTAGTGTGTTGAAACGATCTGGTTAGTCCGGAAGCAATTCTTCGATAGCGGTGCGCAGTTCAGCGACCTTCTCGATTGGAATGGCAACACCCTTCTTGGTGGGCTTTTCTTCGCCGTCTTTGTCCAGATACCATTCACGAATGTGCAGATACTTGCGTCCGGCATACTCGCCGAGATACACGTTGATCGTCTCGCCACGCGACTTTTCATGCACGCGAATGCGATCGGAAGCGGTGGTCGGTGTTGGCTGTTCCTGTGACTTCGAGCTGGAACTTTGCTGAGCTTTAGGCGACAAGGCTATTTCCTCCGGTCGGTACGAGCGTTAGATTTCCAAATCACACGGATACCTTCTTCTTATTCATATCTCTAACATACCCTCTTATGATAAAAAGTAAAGTTCTATTGTTCATTCTCTACTGATCTGGAATAAAGGTTCAAAACAATTCGGTATGTCCCAGTTCGTAGATCTAGTTCGCATAAAAGTTCGCTCTGGCGATGGTGGCAACGGCATGGTTGCCTGGCGGCGCGAGAAATATGAGCCGCTGGGCGGACCGGCAGGCGGCAACGGCGGGCGCGGTGGCGACGTGATTCTCCAAGCCACCAACGACATGTCGACGCTCTTAGACTTCCATTACAAAAACGAATTTAAAGCCACCCCCGGACAGAAAGGGGGGTCTAAGAACAAACATGGCAAACAGGGGGCAAATCTGGTCCTTAAAGTGCCTGTGGGAACGATTGTGCGCGATCTGGACAACGGCGGCCAACCAATCGCCGACCTGGCAGCCGCCGAGGCAAAGGTGACGGTGGCAGCGGGCGGACGCGGAGGACGAGGCAACACCGATCTGGCGACTCATGGCAATCGGGCGCCTTATTACTGCGAGCCGGGCGAAGCCGGCATCGAAAGACATCTGGAGCTGGAACTCAAACTGATTGCCGATGTCGGTATTATCGGTCTCCCGAATGCCGGCAAATCAACCCTGCTGTCGGTGATGACCGCCGCCAAACCCAAAATCGCCGCCTACCCCTTCTCTACCCTCACCCCCAACCTGGGCGTCGTCAAAGGAACTTCCGGCGACGGCTTCGTACTGGCTGATATTCCGGGACTGGTGGAGGGGGCGTCCGCAGGCTCAGGGCTGGGACACAAGTTTTTGCGGCATATCGAGCGCACCAGACTGCTCGTGCATATGGCCGATGCGACCAGCGAGACGCTCACCGACGACATTCGCACCATTTCTCACGAACTGGAACTGTACGGACAGACCCTGGCAAAGCTGCCCCGGCTCCTGGTTTTGAACAAACTGGACATGCTTTTGCCCGAAGAAGCCGCCAACTTGACCACCGACATAGAAAAGGAACTGCCCACCCTGGGCGGCGATGCGCAAACCATCAAAAAAGTCCTGGGTATCTCGGCCGCTTCCCGCCTCCACACTGATGATCTGCTGAAAGCCATTCAGTACGAGCTGTCCCTGCTACCGGTCACGGATACCACGGTGCATGTTTTCGACGACCCGGCCGCGCATGAGCATGTAGACTCCGGTTTCAACGTCTGGCGCAAGAAAAACATCTTCCATGTGGAGGGTGACCGCGTCGAGCGGATTGTCTCGGTCACCAATATGCGCAGCCCCGAGGCGCTCCACCACCTGTTCCACGTGCTGCGCAGCATGGGGGTGGTCGATGCTCTACTGCAGGAGGGGATTCAGCCCGGGCAGGAGGTTGTCATAGGGCCGACCTCATTCTCGTTTGGTGAAGATATGTACTGAGCGGGCTTTAGGACTATATTTGGGGGAGGTTTGAAGACACCCCTGAGTGGAATATACTTTTAGGCTCGCCTCCCGGCAAAGCCGGTCAGGACTAGACCGTACGACCGCGACGCACCGTATGTGATACCATCTCCGACCTAGATGCAGGCAAATCAAACTCGCAGTTCAACAGTTAAGGCCGCCCATGGCTTTCCGGCGGTGCTTTCCAGTTTGTACGACTGCCAGGGCATCATCAGCGAAGACGCGCGCACGATCGTCTATAAGGCCAAGCATAAAGAAGTAGATCGCCTGGTGGCTGTGAAGATCTTCCACTCAGTAGACGTTGCCCGGCTGCCTTCCGGGTTCGACCTCGCCCTGAAAAATACCGGTTCGCTCAACCATCCCAATATCATTCGAGTCTACTCGTTCGGTATTGCGTCCACCGGCGCACCGTACGTCGTCAGCCAGCACTTCGAGGGCAAAACGCTCTCCGAGCTGATCACCTCCGACGGACGCATGAACGTTCATCGTTTTTGTCAGACCTTCTTGCCGATTTTGCACGCCATGGCTTACTCCCATCAAAAGGGGCTCGTGCACGGCGACCTGACTTGCAAGAATGTGATTATCACGGGCAATCCCAGCAATCCTATACCGCGTCTGACCAACTTCAACATCGCTCAGTGGCACGAGCACGTGCTCACCGGCAACAATACGACAGAAAAGCGCTTACTCTACGGCACACCGGCCTACATGAGCCCGGAGCGCTGCGACGGCGAGAAGATGAGTATCCGTTCGGATATCTACGCACTGGGCGTCATGATGTACGAAGCATTGACCGGCAAACTGCCCTTCAACGGCACTACCAGCGATATCATTCAAAAGCACCTGCACGAGCACGCACCGACCCTCGATCCGTCTATACCAAAACCGGTGCACGCCCTGGTCATGCAGGCACTGGCTAAAGAACCGCATATCCGACACCAGTCGACCGGTGATATGTACGATGCGCTGCGCGCGGTCGGCGACGAGATCGGAGCGTCTCTGGGGATCGCCACCGAAGAAGAGGAAGAACCGCAAGAGAGCGCGGCAGCAAGTAAGATTGGACTGGCTGTGATCGCCACCTTCCTGGGCATCATCATCGGCGTGTTGCTCTGGTCGATTTACCAGCAAAAACCCAAGGTCGAGCCGCATCCGGTTTCGCAACAATCGATACCAACCCCGGTGACGCGTGCTCCGGCGGCCGCAGATTTGCCTTTGACCATCGACAGCAATGCACCGCCCGGACATTTGCTCGAGTTGGCGGAAGAGGCTCTGACAGCGCGTCGTCTCGGCAACGCGCAGGCGCTAGCGGCAGCAGTTTTGAGCAACTCATCGGCCGGTGAAGACAATCACGCACGCGCCTATTACATGGCATCGCGCGTCGACTCCGAGCGCGGCGACCTCAAACGAGCCGTCACCGACGCCATCGCCGCCGACAAGCTCGCGAATCACTCGGGATCGAAAGTTGCCCGTTCGCTTATTCTCGTTCATCTCGCAGACCTCTACTGCCAGCAAGCTCAATACGCTGCGGCGGTGGCCGTACTGCAACAGGCTCGCGGCATCGAACACGACGATCGCGGCGACGATACCATGGCTATGGCATTTATCAATCTGTTGCAGGGCGAAGCCGAACTGGGCTTGAAGAAATATCTCGATGCCGGCGAGCACTTGCGCGAAGCACTATATGTGGTGAACAAGAGCCCAGGACGAAACGGCGACGCTCGTACACGTCTCGACTGGGATCTGGCTAACGTCTACTACAGTCAGGGCGACTACGTGAGCGCCAAGCCGTTTCTCGAACATTACATCGCCACCGCCCGCTCGTCGGCCAGTCAGCCCAGCAGCAACATTGTGCGGGCGGAGAAAATGCTGGCTCTCTCGCAAGAAGTGTCCGGCGAAACCGCTCAAAAACACTGATTCAGCCTGCTGGTAGGTATGGGTAGCGAGCTCGATGACGATCCACTGCGCGCTTTATTAGATCGCGCGCAGATGCACCTGATCGAACCGCTTGGACAAGGCGGCATGAGTCGCGTCTACAAAGTGCGCAACCTGCACCTCGATCGCCTGGAAGCGATAAAAGTCATGGACAGGCGCTTGCTGTACCAGGTGGAGTATCTCAAACGATTGCAGCAAGAAGCGAAGTCAATCGCGCGTCTGCAGCACGAGGGCATTCTGCAAGTCTACGGCATGGGTGTTCTCGGCGATGGATTGCCCTACCTGTCCATGGAAGTCCTGGAGGGCGAGTCGCTGTCCGCGTTCCTGCAGAAACACGATCGCTTGACGGTGGCACAATTTTCTCAGTTGCTGCGGCCACTTTTAACGGCACTGGCATATGCTCACCAGCAGGGAGTCCTGCATCGCGACCTGAAACCAAGCAACATTTTTCTGGTCGATGGGAAACCGGAAACTCCCAAACTGATCGACTTTGGACTGTCCCAGCAGTTGAACCAGGAAGAGATTTTGCGCCTTACCCAGACCGGCGAAATGATCGGCACCCCCACCTACATGAGCCCGGAGCAGTGCCGCGGCGAGCCGCTCGACGAGCGCTCGGACATCTATTCGCTGGGCTGCGTCATGTATCAATGTTTGTACGGCGCTCCGCCTTTTGAAGGCGAAACAGCGCTGGAGGTGATGGTCAAACAAACCAACAGCGACACGCCCATCTTGCCGGTGTTGCCCGGTAATAGAGCAGTGCCACCACATGTGCAGGCTCTGGTCTTGAACTGTTTGAGCAAAGACAAAAACGCACGCCCAGCCTCAGCACCAGCCGCGCTGGCTGTGCTCGAAGACGACAGCGCAACACCAGCGCAACGCCGAGCTAAGAAAAAGACACCGGGCATGCCGTCTAAAATGAAAGTCTTGATCTTGTCTACCGGCGCCGCCTTGCTGGCGGCGACGGCAGTTTGTCTGAGTCTGATTTCGAGGCCTTCCACCGCACCACCGCCGCCGCCCCCGCTAACCAATCAAGACAAAGTCGAGGAAGTGTTCCGGCTCTCACAAGGTGCCATCAAGAACGGTGACTTGCCGGAAGCTGTCGAGCTGCTGACGCGCATCGAACCGGCGGCAATCTCCTACAGTCCGACTCTTTACGTGAGGATATGCGAGGACCTGGGCGCCTGCCACCGCGAACTTGGACACAGGGAAACCTCACTCCTCTATCTGAAACGCGGACTGGACCACGTGCCGCCCAGCGACCTGGAGAGGTTGCCTGAATACACCGAGACTTTTTTGAGAGAGACCGCTCTCACATTCGATCACTTTCACGAACCACAACAGGCACGCGATTACTTCATCAGAGCCGACGACTTTTTGCACAAGTGGAAATCAAATCCGAACCTGCGATCGGTCGACTGGGACGAACAAGCACTGCAGACTTACTATCGCTGGGCATTGTTTGAAGAGCGCTCCGGCAACCCGAAGCAAGCGGAGCGACTTTTCAAACTGGTGATGGATATAGATGTCCGCCAATTCAGGCGCGAATTTTTGACCTGCCAACTGGACGCCGCTTTTCACCTGGCCGGCATACTGCATCGGCAGCATCGCGTCGCCGAGGCTCTGGAGTTGTACACCGACGTATCCATGCTGCAAGGAACAGATGCTATGTCTCTGTCACCACCCGAACTAGCAATGCGAGAAGAAGCAAAAGCCCTGGCTGCCCAATGCAGCCAGGAGCTGAAAGCCCAGAAAAAATCGCCAGGTCACTGAGTGCAGCACCACAGATGGTGCTATTTACTCTTCTTCCGGCTTGGCGGATTTTTTCTTGGTCTTTTTCGGTTCTTCGTGATCGTGACCTTCATGATCGTGGTCATGACCTTCGTGATCATGATCATGTGCTGGAGCCTGAGCCACCGGACCGCGAGCTTCGCGGCGCACATTTGCTTCGTGTTGCAAGCGCGCAGATTTCTGTTTGCGTTTCGCCACCTTGGCGGCGCGCTTCATTCCTCTTTGCTGAGCCATCTCAATCGTTGCCTCTGTTATGGACTTTAATTCGACCGCGGCACGGGGAGCCATCGGTCACCGCTGCAGATGATATCAATTCAGTTTTGCGGGATCAAACCCAGAGATTACCCAGGTATTGAATCCCCCTGCTGAAGGCGTCGGTCTTCAACCCTTCCAGGATCTGCCTTCCGATGGGCGGATAGAGCGCTCCGTTTTGCAGGTCGGCAAGCGGCAAAAAGTCCACCCCTGCCAGAACCGGCTCGTTGCCAAGACGCATAGTACCGCCGGTCACACGGGCAGTCATGTAGACATTGACAATGTGCCGCGAGCGGTCGGGAGCAATCGCCTCCGAGATAAAAACCATCTTGTCAACCGCAACTTCCAGTCCGGTCTCTTCTCTGACTTCGCGCGCTCCACACTCTTGAAAGGTCTCGCCGTACTCCAGCCTTCCACCTGGCAAAACCCAGTACTGCTTGCTGCCTTTGCGGTGTTTGACGAGAAGAATTTTCTGATCGTCGGAGATGACGATAACCGAAACCCGCGTGGTCGGAATTGCTTTGCCGGGCTTCTTCTTGAGCCGATGCTTGGGCAAGTGAACCTCAAAATTTGGACGCCGCTGCAATTCTAATAGATTTGAGAATCAAACAAATACCTTACAAATCGTATTGTCAGTTGAGGTCCCGTTCTCATTTAGATACCGTTTTATATTGATGTGCTGTCGTAAAACTGCTTGAGAGACCAGCAAGGTGACTGAAGAAAAGGTTGTTGTAAACGTGAGTAGCGAAGAACTGATCGCTAAATTGCAGGCGTGCCAGAACGAAGGTGTGTCGGCCATCGACGGCGCCGACACCACCGCACAACTGGAAGAGGTGCGCCAGAAGTTTCTCGGGCAAAAAGGCGCAGTGACGGAAGTCTTGCGCGCCATCGGCAAGCTGCCGAAAGACGAGAAGGCCGGCGTTGGACAAACAGCCAATCAGGTGAAGATCCGCCTGGAAGAAGCGCTGGCAGAGCGCGCCGCCTCGCTGGAAGACCGCGAGTTGCAAGCCCGGCTTTCGACCGAACGCATAGACGTAACTTTGCCCGGCACCGGACTCGTGCACGGACATCTGCACCCGCTCACGCAGATCACACAGGAAATTATCGAGATCTTCTTCGGCATGGGCTTCACCGTGGCCGAAGGTCCCGAAATAGAAACCGAGTACTACAACTTCGACGCGCTCAACACGCCCGCCGATCATCCGGCCCGCGATGAACAGGATACTTTTTATACCTCGGTCGGCGATCTGGTCTTGCTGCGCAGCCAGACTTCCACCGTCCAGGTGCGCGTCATGGAGAACAACAAACCACCTTTGCGGGTTATCTCACCCGGACGCGTGTATCGCAATGAAGAAGTCAACGCCCGCAAGTACCCGCTCTTTCACCAGGTGGAAGGACTGCTTGTGGACAAAAACGTGACGTTCGGTCAGCTGAAAGGCACACTCAATGAATTCATCCGCTTAGTCTTCGGAAAACCGCTCAAAACCCGGTTTCGCCCCGACTTCTTTCCGTTCACGGAACCCAGTGCGGAATTAGATTGCCAGTGCCCGTTCTGCCTCGGCGAAGGCTGCAAGACTTGCGGGCAGCGAGGCTGGCTCGAACTGCTCGGCTGCGGCATGGTCGATCCCAATGTCCTGCAAGGCGTCGGTATCGACCCTGAGATCTGGAGCGGCTTCGCCTTTGGCATGGGCATCGAACGGCTGGCCATGCTCAAATACGGCATCAACGATATTCGCAACTTTTACAACAACGATCTGCGTTTTCTCGAACAGTTTTAACTCATAAGGAACAGTGACGTGAAGCTCTCGTACAACTGGCTCTCGGACTTTGTCGACGTTTCCGGATTGTCACCGCAGGAAGTGGCAGACCGCCTGACCATGGGCGCCATGGAAGTAGAAGAGGTAAGACCTTTCGGCCCGGATCTGGTGGGCGATGTGATTGTCGGCGAGATACTCGAGATCAATCCTCACCCCAACGCCGACAAAATTCGCGTCACCAAAATCAAACTGCAAGACCAGGCGGAAGCGCGCGAAATCGTTTGCGGCGCCTGGAACATCAATGTCGGCGACCGCATTCCGGTCGCCCTGCCCGGCTCTCGTGTAATCAACCGTCACGACGGCACCGCTCTCGAGATCAAAGAAAGCAAAATCCGCGGCGTCACCTCCAACGGCATGCTCTGCTCGGCACCGGAACTTGGTATTACAGGTAGTGGCGATGGTATCCTCTTGCTCGACAAGCAGACGCCGCTGGGTATCGACGCCAAACAACTTTTGCACCTGCAAAAAGACTGGATTCTTCATGTCGGTTCGCGCAGCAATCGCGGCGATGCACTGTGCGTGGTCGGACTGGCGCGCGAGGTGGCGGCGCTTTTCGGACGCCCCTTGAAGAAACAAGATTGGGCGCTGCCCGCAGGCGAAGACCAGTCACAGTCAGTGGTCGTCGAGATCGAAAGCCTGGAGGACTGCCCGTTTTTCACAGCTCGCCTCTTGACCCAATTGCAGAACGGCGCTTCACCCTACTTGATCGAAAGACGCCTGCAGGCAGTCGGCATGCGCACCGTCAGCGTCATTGTCGACATCACCAATTATGTGATGCTGGAATACGGTCAGCCGCTGCATGCTTATGATCTGCGGCAACTGCGCGGACCCCAACTTTCCACGCGCCGCGCCCGCAAAGGCGAAAGACTGACGACCATCGATGCCAAAGAACGAGACCTGAGCGAAGAAGTGATGGTGATTGCCGATGCCGGTGGAGTGGTCGGCGTCGCCGGAGTGATGGGCGGCAAAGACAGCGAAATAGCCGACGACACTCAAGCTATCGCTCTGGAAGCGGCATGCTTCCGCCCGTCCCGAGTGCGGCGCGGCAGCCGCCTGCTGGGCTTGACCAGCGACAGCAGCCTGCGCTTCGAACGGGGCGTCGACCTGGGCTCCGTGCGCGTTGCCTCCGATCGCGCCACTTACCTGTTGCTCAAGTATGCCGGGGGTAAATTAGGAGAATTGACGGCCGCCGGCTCCGACGCCGTGCCACCACAGACGGTATCGATGCGCATGTCGCAACTGAAGCGCATAACCGAAATCGAAATCAGCTCCAACGAGGCCACGAGCCTCCTGGCGCCGTTGGGCTTCGACGGCAAAGCCCGCGGCGAAGACGGTATCGAAGTAGACGTGCCCTCGTTTCGTCAAAAAGATGTGACGCGCGAGATTGATCTGATCGAGGAAGTCTGCCGGCTCTGGGGCTACGATCGCTTACCGCCGTCGATGCCCGGGCAAACCATCGCCGCCGCACCGCCGGACCAGGCGCCATTGATATCACGCGAGAGTCTGCGCGCCTCCGGCTTGAGCGAAGCCTGGCTGAGTTCATTGATCAGCATCGAAGACCTGCAAGGCCGTGGCGCCGTTCCCAGCAGCGACGAACGACAGGTGCGCGTGCTCAATCCATTGAGCGAAGAGCATCAAGTTTTGAGGCAGAGCCTGATTCCAGGGCTTTTGCGTGCGGCCGCCTACAACCAGGCACGCGGGCGGCTGGATGTCTGGCTGTTTGAGGTGGGCCGCAATTATCAGACGCAATCTGCAAACGCGCGCGCAACGGATCCCAAGCAGACTGCCACAGTTGAAAAGCTGCTGGTGTCCGGGGTTCTTTCCGGTGCTCCCCAGCAAGCCCCCTGGAGAGCCCAGGGGGAATCCGACTACTACACGGCGAAGGGCGTTGTGGAGAACCTGATTAAGGACTTGCGCCTGGATCCTGCGAAGGTGGCATTCGTCGGCGGCAATATGCCGGGCTGGTTCCACCCAAACAAGAGTTGTTGTGTCGTCTATCGACCAGACGGCAACACACATCTAGACCTGGGAATGGTTGGAGAAGTCCATCCCGCCATTGGTAAAGCCTTCGATCTGAAGAAGGCGGCGTTCGTTTTCGAACTCGATCTCGACGAACTCAGCCGATTGCGACGTTCTCACAGCTTTACCGAGATTTACGCCACACCGCCGGTTGTCCGCGACCTCTCGGCAGACCTCGACACAGACGTGGAAAACCAGGCTGTGATGCAGTGCATCGCCGGTGCCACCAGCAATTTACTGCAGGCAGTCGAACTGGTTAGCACATTCAAACTGAGCGAAGATAAGAAAAGCCTGACATATCGATTGACGTTCCAGCATGCTACCGAAACGCTGACTGCCGAACAGGTGGAAAGCGAAATGACGAACGTGCGCAATCAGCTCTCATCCGCACTGGCAGCCACTTTCCGCACTTGATCGCAGTGCTGACCAGCCTCCGACGGACATTGTCAACATACCGAAGAGGGGCGATTAAAACCCTGGCAGGACGCTGCGAAGCACGTTGCCAAAATGATTTAATTTAGCTTTGATGTGTATTGATCCGGATACTTCCGGGAATGTAACCCTTGGCGGGGTTACAAACAAAACAGCAGTCCATAGCGGAACGAGTATTCAAATGGCAAGACTTAAGAGGCGCGAAAATCTCATCCCATTTGTCCTGATTTTTGGCCTGGGATTTATGGCTGTCGGCGTGATTCCACCGATGTTCGCCGATCAGATTGTCGAGGTCCCCTCTTTCGTCGTCATTCCAGCTGAAATCGCCATCTCACTCATCATGTCGGTCTTGTTGTTTGAAAACGCAAGCCCCGCCGATATCGCCCGCATTTCCATGATGATGATCGGCTTCATCATGGCGATCGGTACCTTTGGCAACGTCATGACGCGGACCACGCAGGGCATGCCCGACGGCACCTTGCTGCTCAACTGGGTGCAGCTGGCAATTATGAACGTCGCCGGCATACTGTCGACGGTTGGCTATTACTCAACAAAACCGCAAGAGAGCGACCGCATCTCGGAGGAAGAAGAACCGTCCGAACCGGTCATTACCAAGGAAGAGCGCGACCGGCTGAAAGCTGAAGTACAGGAAGAAGAAAGCGAGTCCGCAGCTGAAATCCTGGCCAAACTCGATCCCAGCCGCTTCGAATCGATCGAACGCAAACCTAAGACCGGCGGAGGCATGATCTCCAACGCCGCGCTGAGCAGACCGCGACAACTGACGCCCGAAGAGCTGGCTGACGCGCTGGAGACCGAAGCAGAACTGGAACTGAAGCTGGAAGACGCCGAGTCTGCGCAGAAGGAAACAGTTGGCGCCTTCGACGCCATGCTCAAAGAAGCCGTCAGCGAGATGCAGCCGCAAGAGGCGACGCCTCCTGCCCAGGCGGAGGAACAGAAGGGCGGCGGACTTTTTAGTATCTCCGATGATGATGTCGGTGGTCTGTTCGACAACATCGTTGCCGACAAATCGGTCACTAATGATGCCATCAACAGCCGCGAGCCGTTGTCCAGCGCCAAGGCACCGGAGCCGACGCCCGCACCGGCGGAAGACAAAGGCGGCTTGCTGAGCGTATCCGACGATGATATCGGCGGACTGTTCGACAATATCGTCGCCGATCCATCCGTCACCAAAGATGACTTGAAGGGCAATAAAGCGCCGGAAAGCAAGCCGGTAGCACCAACTCCGGCCGACACGAAACCCAAGAAGAAGGGCGACAAGGTCAAAGAATTCGGACGCCTGTCGGCCACCGCTACCAACAAAGCTCCCGAAGGAGCTCCCGGTACGCTCAAGACCATCGGTCAGATGCTGCTCGATACGCAGGCCGTCGAAGGCTTGATCAAGAGCGCCGAGGGCCGCGACCCCAGCTCAACCACGGCCAAAGTTGTCTCCGTCGACAAAGGCGCCGACATCCAGGCACTGCTCAATAAGATAGCCAGCTTCCCGGGCGCCAACGGATCGCTCGTCATCGGTAAAGACGGTCTTCTCGTCGGTGCCACCGAATCGCTCGGCTTCATGAAGGACGTACTTGGTCCTCTCTCTCTGGCCATGCAGAGCACCACCAAGCTCGGCACCACCAAACTGGATATGGGCGAACTGCATCAGATTGTTTTCAAATCCGGCGACAAACTGACGGTGCTCACCGAAGTCGGGATGGGCGTGTTGGCGGTCTTCTGCGATGCCTACAACCAATCATCTATCGATGGATTGCTGGAGTGGATTCAGACCGCAGTTAAAGACTCAGGTTCGGTAGGCGAAGCACCGACTGCCGAGTTGGGCAGCATCTTCTCCGCCAAGCCGGAAGCCGCCGAGAAAGCGCCGGCGAAAGCCGAGCCGGTAACGCCGAAAGTAGAACCGAAAACAGAAGCACCAAAACCAGCTGCTGAAGCACCGAAACCGGCTGCTGAAGAGAAAAGCGGACTATTCAACGTCTCGGACGACGACATCGGTGGCATATTCGACAATCTGGTAGCCGATCCAGGCGTCACCAACGACAACATCGGCACCAACGAGCCGTCCAAGGCTGAAAGCAAACCTTCCATGGATTTCAGTCCGAAGGAAGAGGAGAAACCAGCGGCCGTGCAACCAGCGGCGGATGCCGGGAAACCGGACGGCGAGCCAACGGGAGACAAGAAGCCCGTCAATCCCAACGTCAAGGAATTCGGCCGCCTGTCAGCCAGCACTGCTGCTCCCGCCAAGGATCAGGAAGTTGGCACCATCAAATCTATCGGCCGGCAGTTGATTGATGTGCAGGCTGTGGAAAACATCATCAAATCAGGCGAGAAGAAAGGTGAAAAGATCGGCTCCGGTCTCACCACCGCCCGCGTGATCAGTTCAGCCCGCGGCGAAGGCATCAAGATGCTGCTGCAAAAGATTGATACCGCTCCTGGTGTCGCAGGCAGCTTGATCGTCGGCAACGACGGACTGGTGATTGCATCCACACTGAGCAGCGGCATGGACAAGGACACTCTCGGCGTCCTCTGTACGGCTATGCACAGCCACACAGAACTGGCTGCGAAGAAACTGGAAATGGGCAAACTGCGCCAGATCATTTTCCATGCCGATGACAAAGTCACCGTGCTCACAGCAGTGGCAGTCGGCGTGCTGGCTGTATTTGTCGAAAGCCGCGATGTCGCCAAACTGGACGACCTGCTGGCAGCAATCGAATCGACAGTACGCGGTTAGAAATCAGCGGCTTCACACAACTATATGCGTGTCACCATAGGTGATGCGATAGCACTCGTATTTGTTGTCGGTGCCCACCACTAAAAGTCCGGCCCCGTTCCCGAAGCGCAAGTCCAGGTCCTGGTCGTGATGCACATCGATGCGATTGATCTTCTGTTGTATGAGGCGCAGCAACCCCGACGACTCGGGATCGATCAGCATGCCGCTGCGCCAGGAGGTTTCTTCCCCATGCATCTGTCGCAAATGAAATCGATACTCCACAGTCAGCTTGGCGCCGTTGTGAAACCAGAAGTGAATGTCGTTGACCCCGAAGTCAATCGTGTCAAGCGGCACGTCCTTGAGAAAGGCCAGATCGCAGTCTTTGGGCAGTTTGTGCATCAGTTAGTTGAGGTTCAACTTGAGAGGCGCCGCCGAGATTGGCTGTTTGATTTGCGTGGTCAAGGTGGCCAGCGAAATTTGCCCCGTGTCGTGAAGCAATTGCGCCTGGGCATTATTGTAGGCGACGATCGCCTGAGCTTGGTTGACGAGCGACTGAATGTAATCTCGTTGTGCCTGAATGACTTCCAGGTTGGTCCCGGCGCCGTGACGCAAGCGCAAGTTAGCCAGTCTTAGACCTTCCGTGGAGGCGACCACTCCCTCGCCGGCAACGTCGACAGCCTCTTCGGCCACCAGCGCGGACAAATACGACGAACGCACCTGCTGCGTGACTGAAATCACCTGCTGGTTGTATTGCAGCAAAGCCTGGCGCGCCAGATATCTTTGCGACTGTACGTTCATAGCGTCGGGTACACCCAGCGATGCGATGCTCCAGGTCAAGTCAAAACCAGCAGTCAAGGTCGTCTTGCCAGCGCCGGAACCGACCACCAGTCCGGTACCGCCACCACCCGGTATGACGACCGTATTGGTGGCAGCCGCTGCGCCGCCGATACCGGTGGCACCGACGCCCTGAATACCACTGCCACCAGCTCCGGTGCCAGCCGAGCCGGTGCCAGTGATGTTGCCCAGGTTGGCGCTGCTGCCACTGCCACTGCTACCACCTTCCGAGCGGTTGGTGGACAGGAAGAACTGCGCTGTCGGGTAAAGTGGCGCAGCCAGAACTTGGATCTGGCGAGTCTGCGCGATGCGGTTGTGCTGCAGTTGTCCCAGTTCAGGACGCAGTCGCAGCGCCGTGGCCAACAATTCGTTGACGTTGACGTTTTCATCCCACAAACGAGATTCGGTAACTTGAGACTCCAGCGGCAGCAGATTGACGCCGACGTTCATGCTCATCACCGCCGCCAGTTGCAGCGATGCTTGTCGCACGGCCAGCTGCTGCTGCAGAAGCGCTTGCTTGTCTAGAGCCAACTGCGTCGTAGATTGCATGACGGCAAAGTTGGTGCCGGTACCGGCATTCTTTTGCTGCTGGTTGATGCGCAATTGCGCGCGTGAAACTTCCACAGCCTGAACGCGAATCTGCAAGAGCACCTGCTGCAGCAGCACGTTGTTGTACGCCTGGTAGGCGGCCAAAAGCGAATCGTTGATCGTCGTCGAGTAGGCGAATTGCGCGCTCTTATACCTGTGATAGTTGGAGAGAGCACCAAAGGTTATGCGGCCGCCCTGGAATACCGGCATCCGCAAAGTATTACTCCAGATGCGCGTGTTCACGGACGGTTGTTGATCGCGGAAGAGATCTTGCGTTCTGTAGAGAATGTTGAAATCCGGAAGGTAGCGGGCCACCGCTCCATAGAACAGGTAACGCTGCGAGTCCATGCCCGCCTTGGATATCTTGATGGCCAGGTTTTGATCGATCACTGTGCCGAGCACTTCGCGCAGGCTGATCGGCTGGTTGTATGTGGCTTCTAATTTGATCGGCGGCAAACGTCCATTGCCGATCGGAATCAGCTCTTGCACCTTCACCGGATTTAGTGGCAATGTTTTCGGTGCGATACGCTCTTGCTCGGACAGCAAAGTTTCGATCGGCGGTGATGCGGGTCCGGCCGCATACTGGGCGGCCTGAGCGTCTGCTTGTCCGGTAGACTTCAATTGCACCGGGCCGGTCGGCTTGGTGAATTGTTCCTCTATCTGCTCGGCACCCGGCGAAGGAGCCGGCGTCGATGCGGCCGGGGTCGAATCTGGCTGAGCCAGTGCTGCATATGGTACCGACGCAGAGGCGGCGATCAGCAAAAGCGCACTGACCGCCACTCGATATTCTTTGCGCGACATCCGTGTAGATCGTGATTCCATGCCGATATTGTACGCGGCCACCAGCCAGCGCGCATGAATTTATACTCTCGCTTGAGAACCGCCAAACCAGCATGGCGCCGCCATCAGCGTAAGACAGTGACTAAAAGGTAACTATACTTTTCAGCCTTCCACGTTGACCGAGGGGCGCGCCTGGCTTGGTTCTTCCGCTGGCGAGCGGTGCCGGAATTTGCGGGCGATAAAGCGGCCGAGATCGTCGACATACGTGAAGACAACCGGCACCACAATCAATGTTAAGAGTGTAGAAGTGATCAGTCCGCCGATTACGCAGATGGCCATCGGTTGACGAGCCTCAGCCCCGGCACCCAGTCCCAGCGCAATCGGTAACATACCGGCAATCATTGCCACGGTCGTCATCAAGATCGGGCGCATGCGGGCCTCACCAGAACGCACGATGGCCGTGTGCCGATCGACACCGGAATGCATGGCCATCAAGCAATATTCAACCAGCAGGATGGCGTTCTTGGTGACCAGACCCATCAGCATGACGATGCCTATTAACGCGTAAAAGCCCAGCGACTGATGCCCCAGTATGAGCGCCATGAGCGCCCCGCCGAGAGCCAGCGGCAACGACATCATGATGGCAAAGGGATGCAAAAATCCGTTGAACAGCAAAACCAGAACGGCATATATCAGCATGACCGCCGCCGACAGCGCCTGTCCGAAGCCGGTGAAGATGTCCTTTTGTATCTCCACGTCTCCCTGCGGCGTATCGATGACGCTCAGCGGTTTTTGTTTGTAAGCCGGCAAGTTGTGCACCGCCACCAGCGCCTGCCCGAGCGTGAAATTTGGATCGATGCTGGCTTCGATGGTCACCTGGCGCGCCCGGTCAAGACGATTGATCTGGGACGGTCCGCTGCCGAAAGAAGTGTGCGCGACCGAGTTGAGCGGCACCAGGCGCCCGTTTTTTCCGGACACTCGCAAATCTGACAGGACGTGCAAGTCGTTGCGGTAGCGCGGATCTAATTCAACGCGAATGTTGATCTGGCGATCGCTGAGGTTGAATTTGGCCAGGTTGGCGTCGATGTCGCCGATGGTGGCAATCAACGCGGTGCGCGCGATTGATGTCACCGACACACCTTGCTCGGCCGCCCGGTCGAAATCCGGCTTCACAAGCAGCTCCGGGCGCTGCAGCGACAGACTGGAAACGATGTCGGAGATACCGGGCACGCCGCGCATTTGTGTCTCCAGTTGCTCGGCGGTCTGTCGCAAATCTTGATCGTCGTTGCTGGTCAACACGATCTTCAACTTGCCGCTGATACCCATTAGTCGGTTGAACGCCAGACGCGCGCCCGGCACCGCCAGCAGTTGCGGACGTACATCTCGCTCGAACTCCGCCTGGTTCAGTTTGCGCTGGTCACGAGGTTTCAAGGCTATGTAGACGTTTGATTTGTGCACTTCACCGGCGCTGCCGGTGTTTCTTCCCCGCCCGGCTGTAGCAGTACCGATGCTGGCATAGACTTGCTGCACTTCCGAGCGCTTCAATAAAATGCGAGTCAGCTCTTGAGTCACCGCTTCCGACTGTTCCAGCGAAGAACCCGGCGGCAGCTCCACTTGCAAGAGAGTCTCGCCGCGGTCGACATTGCCGATCACCGATGTGGGCATGGTGCGGAAAAGCGCAATACTGACCACAAAGAAAGCAACGGCTATAGCCACTGTCATGCCCCGGTGCGACAAGGCCCAGGCAAGCATTCCGTCGTAGATGCGCATGGCTTTTCCGGACATGTGCTCTTCTTCGTGCCCGGACTTCAGCCAATATGCCGCCATCAGTGGGGTGAGCATGCGGGCGACCAGCAACGAAAACAGAACTGCGACCGCGACTGTCGCTCCAAACTGTTTGAGAAACTGTCCCGGTATCCCACCCATGAATGAAACAGGCACAAAGACCACGACGATGGTCATGGTGGTGGCAACCACCGCCAGTCCGATTTCATCAGCTGCTTCCAGAGAAGCCTGAAACGGTTTCTTGCCCATCGCCATGTGGCGAATGATGTTTTCTACTTCCACAATCGCATCATCGACCAGCACGCCGATCACGAGCGACAGTCCCAGAAGCGACATGTTGTTGAGCGTGTAGCCCAAAATTTTCATGACCGCAAAGGTGGGGATCAAACTGAGCGGCATGGCCACGGCAGAAATCAGAGCGGCACGCCAATCTTTTAGAAAGAACCAGATGACGATCACGGCCAGCACCGCGCCCAGTATCAAGTGATCCATGCAAGCTTCATAAGACTGCTCGACGAATTTCGCTTCCGTGCGAATCTTCGTAACCTTGACGTCCTTGGGCAGCGTTTTTTCCAGCTCGGTAAGTCGGGCTTCCACACCGCGCATGACATCGACCATGTTAGATCCGAACGAGCGCACCACCGAAAACGAAACAACTTGCTTACCGTTTAGAAGCGACAGCTGACGCCTGTCTCCAAACCCATCTTTAACTTCGCCCAGCGTATCGAGCCTGGCAAACTTGCCGTTGGGCAGCATGATCTGTTGAGCGCGCAACTGATCGACATTGGTGGCACTGCCCAGTGTACGAATGGTCTGCTCACTGGGACCCAACTCTCCTCGACCGCCCGGCAGATCGATGTTCATCGCTTTTACTTGCAGGTTGACCTGGTCGGCAGTAATGCCGAGCGACTCCAGACGCGCCGGATCTAAGTTAATGCGCACTTCGCGATCGATGCCGCCGGAGCGCTGAATCTGCCCGACCCCTTTCACAGAAAGCAACGCCCGAGCGATATCGTTGTCCACCACCCAGCTCAAATCTTCCAGGCTGCGCGTGGGCGACTCGACTGTGTATGTGACAAACGGTCCACCAACGAAATCGACTCTCTGAATAATCGGTTCATCGATACCCTGCGGCAATTGCATGCGCACTTTGGAAACTTCGTTGCGCACGTCATTGACGGCGCGATCTATGTTGGTGCCCAGCTCGAACTCGATGGTGGTGGCACTGGCACCTTCATTGACCGTCGAATTGATGTGCTTGATGTTGCCGATGCCCGCCACCGAGTCTTCAATCTTGCGGGTTATCTGCGTCTCCATTTCAGAGGGCGCCGCTCCCGGTTGGGTGACCGACACCACCACAACCGGCACGTCAATGTTCGGGCTTTCATCAATGCCCAGGTTGAAGAAGCAAAACAAACCGGCAATGGTCAGCAACAGGAAAAGAACTATGACGGGCACCGGATGGTGAATCGACCACTCCGATATGCGCCTGAAATCCATAACGGACTACCTCGATTCCTCTTTCGGCGACGACTGTGGAGCTGCGATCTGCTTATCCAGCCCCAGCGGCGTCAGCGGCAAAGCATCCGCCACCCGCACCATGTCACCGTCTTTCAAGAATGCCGCGCCAGCCAGCACCACTTTCTGTCCCGGCTGCAGCCCGCTCGTAATTTCCACCTGCTCATTGGTGCGGGCACCGATCGTGACGGCGGTGCGCACCACTTTATCGCCGCTCAATATGAAGACGAAATATCTCGAGTCGCGAGCAATCACAGCATCGCCCGGCACCACGATTGCCGGATGTTCAGGCAGCAAAAGCGAGCCTTTGCAAAACATGCCGGCCACCAGCCCCTGATCGGCGGGCACCGCCACGCGCAGCATGCCCAGGCGTGTATCCGGATCTACTTCCGGCACCACCAGAGTCACGGTACCTTCAATCATCTTGCCGTCGGCGCGCTGCAATTGGACCTTCATGCCGGGAGCCGCCTTTAGCAGATCGCGTTCGGGCACAGCGGCCCGCATCTCCAGTTTTCCCTGGCGAGCCATGCGGAAAAGCACGGCGCCTACTTGCGGTGTATCGCCGACATGCGTCAACCGGCGCGTGATCAAACCGTCGTCGGGCGCGGTGATGATCGTTTGCGCAATCAAGCTGGAGAGTCGTTCGACTTCCGCTTTTTGCTCGGCGACTTGCGCTTGGGCCATCAAGATATCTTCCGCACGGCCGCCGACTTCCGCCATATCGAGTTTTTCTTTGGCTTGTTTGGCTACGAAATCGGAAGCTTCGACGCCTTGCTCGGCACTGCCGATTTCGGCATGAGCCACTTTGGCTTGCGTATCTCTGGTCTCAGCTTCTTGCGAAGAAATTGCCCCTTGCTGCGCCAGTGAAATGGCTCGGTCAGCGTTATCGCGCAGGTTTTTGAAATTGTGCTTCGCCTGCACGAGCGCGGCTTTCGAGCGTTCTATGTTCGCCCTGGCCTGCGCCAGCGCAGCTCTCAGTCCGGCAATATCTTGTTGACGGTTAGGCTGGCGCGCCTTTATCAAAGCAGCTTCATTCGCCGCCAGGCGAGCCCTCGCTTGCGACAACTGAGCGCGCAAAACAGAAGAGTTGAGAGTAGCCAGCACCTGTCCTTTGTGAACGGTGGCGCCCTCTTCGACGGTGACAGTTTGAACGCGCAGGTTGCCGATTTCGCAGGCAATCTGAGTGGGATCCCACGGCCAGATCGAACCGGTGATCAAAACTTCTTCCGGCATGGATTTTTGGATCGCACCGGTAGTGGTGACGGTGAGAACCGGCTTGGCTACGTGAGTCTCGCTCTTCTTGCCGCCCAGCAGGAAGAAGCCGACGGCAGCGGCGGCCGCGAAAACTGCGATGGCTGCGACGATAGCCACCCAGCGCAACTTGCTCGATGATTTCTCACCAGCAACTTGCTTGGCTCGCAGCATCATGTCGTCCATAAAGCCTTTGGGAGGGGACGAACTGGCATTGGCACCGCTTTCGGTATCAGGCTTAGTTCTGCCGGTCGTCATGGGTGAGGAATCCGTGGAATGTGATGTCGATAATTTCATCGGCTGCCGATGCCAGCGGTTGCTGGCGGTTGTAATAATGAGTGAAAAGCGCGCCATACAAAGAGCAGCTAATCACGTTGGTCACTCGGGCTACCGGCATGCGCCGCACGCGCCCGCTGTCCATCAGGTCTTCGATCAGTTTCTGCCAGACACCGATGTTGCGCGCGCGATACTGCACAAAGGTAGGTTCTTTGCGATTACGAAACTCAGCTCTCTCTTGGATGATCAATTCCAGAAGTTCCGGGTGATCATCGAAGAATGTCAGAAAGGCAGATACGGCTGTACGAATTCGCAAAAGCGGTTCTTCCACGGGCGTCGCTGCCTCAGCAATCCATTGCTGGAGCAGTTGCATGGCGCGATCGACCGCTGCGTGAAACATCTCTTCCTTGGAAGAGAAGTAACGGTACAACGTCCCTTTTGCTATCTTGAGCTCGGCAGCAACGCTCTCCAGATCAGTATTTGGATAGCCTTTGTCAGCCCACAGCCGCGTGGCGGCGACCAATATTTCCTCCCGCCTTCTTTGCGGAAGCGATTCATCTCTCGGGCGGCCTGGCGACCTTTGCGGCAGAGTTTGCATAGCACAGGGTTAATTTAGTGACCGTTCAGTCACATTATAGCTGCGATCGCCACACGGGGATAGGCCTGTGACGAATTTGGGCCTTCACTTCTGCTCAACTTTTGCAGCCATTTAGCTACTTACTACTGTCCTTGACCGCCGGCGCCGTCACTTTGCCAAAAGGAGTGACGATGGTTGAGTTGCCGTTCTTATCCGTATCAACGTTTATGTCGCCCAGTCCATCGATGGTCACCTTGGCGGTGCTGCCGTCGCCGTTGCCGCGAGCATGCACCTTCACGCCACCGGGAGTTTCGAGTTCGACGTCGCCTTTGCCGTCCGGACTGGACTTGCCGTGCATTTTTATTTGCGTGCCGTCGCCGGAATCCATCGTGCTGTCGACTTCCTGAACGGTCCCATCAGCGCTGCTCTTGGTCACCATGGTGGTCTTGGCGCCGCCGCCCGAGTCGATGACTGTTGTTTCCGTCGATTTGTCGGGACTGACAGTCGTAGTGACAGTCGGATCACCGGTAATTGCATTGTTCGCCGTTGGCTGTCCCCCACCGCAGCCGGAGAGGCATACACAGGCCCCGGAGACGAATAAGGTCAATGCGACCACGTTAAGCGCTCGACTGCTGATCATTTGAAAAGCCTCACAAAATCAAATTGCCAGCATAGTATAGCTGCTTGCATTTGCTTAACCCAGTCCGTCCACCTTTTTCTGCGCTGCTGCCAAACGTCCTTCCGCAGCCCGCAAAGCTGCCTGCCTCACCTCTGAGTCGTTGCGACTGACTGCTCCTTGATCGAAGAGATAAGAATAAGTACTGGCGTCCTTTTTCGCTACCGCAACAGCTTCCTTGGCTTTCGCCAGTTCGTTCTGAGCGAGGCGCGCCGCCTCCTTCGCCTCAGCAAGCTTTACAGCAGCCAGACGTTTTGCCTCGACCGGATCGACTCTGGCGATCGCTTGCCCGCTTGTGCGAGAGGGCCCGATGGCAATCAACTTGCCATTACGGGCGATACCATCAAGAAACGGTGTCGGATCGCAAATGACACCGTTTCTCTTCACTGTGAAGTGCACATGCACCCCGGTCGAGCGTCCGGTCGAACCAGCATAGCCAATCGTTTCCCCCTTCTCGACCCGGTCTCCGGCGGCAACAGCCAGACCGTTCAGGTGCCCGTAGATCGTCGAGATGCCCGAGCTTTGATCCAATACCTCAACAGCATTCCCCAGTAATCCGCGCGCACCGGCTTGCACGACAACACCGGACATTACGGTGTGCACGCGCTGATTGAGGGTAGCAGCCAGATCTAGACCAGTGTGAAAATCTTCTGCGCGCGTAACTGGATGCACGCGCAAACCAAATCCCGAGGTCACTCTCGTATCGGCGACCGGAAACAGAAGCCGCACGGCAGCCTCTGCCGGCGTCCAGAAGGTCACGGCGCCGGAGACCGTCAATAAGGAGCTGAGGAGGGCAAAAATTCGCAAGCGGTGTCTTGTCTTATTCATATATATCTTTCGACGGTCAGAACTCCGCATGTTCCCGCTGTCGCCATTTGCGATCCGAATACTGAAGATGGTGCTAACATCTACAACTCATATACGAGGGAGGGCTTCATATGACTACGCCGCAAAGCGCAACAGTTGTCCTGCACGTGGGAGACAAGGCGCCCAAGTTCTCACTGCCGGCTCATCCGGGCGGAACCATTTCGCTTGATGACTTCAGCGGCAAGAAGAATGTCGTACTGGCCTTTTATCCCAAAGACGACACGCCCGGTTGCACTAAAGAAATGTGCAACTTTTCGGAAAACCTTGACGAATTCAACAATGCCGAGACTCAAGTGCTGGGCATCTCATGCGACAACGTCGCCAGCCATGAGAAGTTCTCCAGCAAGTTCAGCTTGAAGCAGCCCTTGCTCGCTGACGAAGCAGGAAAAGTCGGCGCCGCCTATGGCACCGTTCGCGAAGGCAAAAGCACAGCCGCGCGCGTTCTGTTTGTGATCGATAAACAAGGCACCATCCGCCACATAGAGGAAGGCATTCCGGACAACCAAAAACTGTTGTCTGTTCTCAAAGGGCTCACCAACAGTTAGTGTTATCTGCCGCTGTCCACCACGGGTCCGAGCGCCTGCACTATGGTGACAATCGCCGGTCCGAGAGCAGACACTGCAATAGATGACAGTGTCTGCGGCCCGACTATAAACAGAATCAGCAGAATCCAGACCACAGGTTTTTGCGAACGTTGCAAGAAAAACCAGGTCACTGCGCTGATAGCCAGCCCGACCAGAAGCACACCAATCATAACCGGTCCGGCAATCGGATGGCGAAACATCGGCATGAGATAGCCGGGCACCAGGACCAATTGCAAAACAAAGAATATCCAGGGCACCGACACGGCTCCCACAGCACCAATTCGCCTCGCTGTGAGATTGTCTGCAGCGGCTGTCACCGACGATGGCATCTGATCTGTCATATTTGGCCTCTACTTCTCTGGCTCGGACTTTGTCTTTGAATCCAGTATGGAATTCGCGTGCCGATCAGCAGGCGCGGTATCACCGGCGGTGATCAGCACAGACTGTCCAATTGACTGAAATGTCTTTTCCATACTCTTGTATGAGTCTTCGGGCGCGGTACAAGTGACGGCGTAGCCGGTTCCATGGGCAACAAAGAGCATCATGTATTGCTTGATCTTGAGCGGGTTATTGTCTTGTCCCGGCAATTCTTGCCCAATCACCAGCAAATGCCCGTGGCCGTTCTTCAAGGCTACAGCTTCGTCAGTTTCAAGTTTCAAGTTCTGCCCAAAAACATGCCGGAGCGCCTGCAAATTGACGGCGGCAAACTCCTCGCTGCTGACATTGCCGGCTGACTTGTCCGCAATGACAATCAAGTTGGCTTCGCCTCCGGGCGCCTTGGCCCGCAAAATTTGCGGGGCGCCGGGCTCCTGCTCGCGCTCCCAGGAAGATGGAAACTGCAAAGAAAAGTTCTGATCGCAAAATGAGGCGGTATTGCCGGCACCGGCTTCCGCAACCGTCGTCAGCGCCAACCACAACGCGAAAGCCGCACCGGTAGCCGGTTTCTTCCAGACTGGCATGCTCAGGCCCTCAAGACTTTCGTCGCGGCCGTTATGATATCAGTTATTTGCTCGCGCCGGCCCTGGTGAGATCATCGACAACGATCTGTTGCGTCACCACTTCAGGCAACACGATGGGCGCCGTCGGGTTATTGCCTGGAAAAATCACATAGAGCGGCACACCGGAGCGCCCAAACTTCTTCAGGATGGCGGTTATCTGGTCATCTTGATGAGTCCAGTCAGCTCTCATGGTGACAACGTTCAATGCTTTGAACTTTTCCAGGACGGGCGGCGTGTTGATCACTTGCGACTCGTTTACTTTGCAGGTCAGGCACCAGTCGGCGGTGAAATCGACAAACACAGTCTTGCCGGCAGCCAGATTGGCATCCAGCTTTTCGATGCTGAAGGGTTCCCACTTGATGCCCTCGCTCCCCTCAGGCATCGTCACACTGTTGGCATACTGCACGGGAGCCTGCAGCTGTTTGTCGGGAGTAGCGACGGCAGGGCTGGCGGACAACAATTGCGGATAAGGAAGCAACAGGAATTGAGCCCCCAATCCGGTGATACCGAGAGCGATGGCATAGACAATCGCTTTGCGCTTGGTTGTAGAGGTGAGGTCAGTGAACCGACCGACGATCCAGACGGCGAACGACAGCACCACCAGAAACCCGGCGGCGCAGATGGCGGCGGTTGTTCCAACCTGCTGTCCGAGAACATACAGCAACCAGATTACTGTCGCCAGCATCAAGAAGCCCATTCCTTCTTTGAACTTCTCCATCCAGACGCCCGGCTTCGGCATGTACTTCATCCAGGCCGGGTTGGCGGTCAAAATCACATAGGGAAACGACATCCCGAGAGACACGGTGAAGAACACCAGAACAATCACCCACCACGGCTGAGCAAAAGCGAAACCGAGTGCGGAGCCCAGCGCCGGAGCCGTACAGGGCGTCGAAAGTATCGTCGCCAACACGCCTTTGAAAAACGTGCCGCCCATGCCTTCTTTGCTGGCGAGCTTATCTACTTGAGCTTGTCCGGCCGTTACCTGAATATAGAACAGACCAAACATGCTGAGGGCGAAGAACAAAATTACGCACGCCATTGCGAATACGAACAACGGATATTGAAACTGGAAGCCCCAGCCAATGCGTTGACCCGCTTGCTGCAGTGCAACCACAACGCCGGCCAGTGCGAGAAACGACGAGACGATCCCGGCTGTAAAAGTCAGCCCCAGTTGAAACACCCGTTTCGGATCTTCGCCAGCCTGCTGCATGAAGCTCAGCACTTTGATGGAGATGACAGGCAATACACAAGGCATGAAATTCAGAATGAACCCACCCACGAATGCCAGTGCCAGCACGGTGAAGAGATTGTCCGGCTGTCCGCTGCCCTGAATTTTCAGATCCGCATCCAGGATGCTCTTGCCGGCCGATACGGTGGAAACCGGAGTAACGGATGAGGCAGGTGTAACGGATGAGACTGGCGTCACCGGCGGTGGCGAGTCGATGGAGGCGTCATCGATCGGCGGCGGAGAATCAACGGCCAGTGCAGCATCGCTGGCTTCCGAGCTGACTTTGCCTTTAAAGCCGACCTTCGAGAAAGCTTCCTGGTTTTCTTTCACCGGCACGGTGCCGACAGCAGCGGTGGGCATCGTCAAAGCAAGTTGAGCTTTTCCAGGGATGCATTGATCTTTGCAGGCCAGCCACTTGAGATTAGCGACCAGACAAACGTTCTTGGAGGCGATAGGTTTAGTAGGTGGAGTGATGGTGGCGGCGATCACTGTTTTTCCGTCGTAACCGTAAGTGACAATGCCGGTATCGTTGAAGCGGGTTGGCTTCTCCCACTCGAGTTCGGACGCCTTGAAGCCCTCCGGCAACGTCCACTCGATTGTGGTCGGCATGCCGGCGTCGCCGTTTTCTTTGTAGTAGATGTGCCAGTGCGGATCAGTTGTGAATTCCACACCAACCTTGAATGGAACGCCCGGCACGATCGATTTCATATCGGCGAGCATGCGCGCATTTACATGGGCAATCGCTTTGTCGGTTTGCGATGGCAGGCAGTTGATTCCACTTGCTGCATCCGGCGCGGCCAGTGCGTTCTGTGACAGCCCAGCAAACGGCAGCAACAGGCTGAGCACGAACAACAGCAGAGCTTGTGACACAAAGCGGCGAGTTATCATCACTACTCCCAAGCGACAATAGAAGTAATTGTATAGTCTGCCCATCTCATAATGTGTGATTATTTTCATCAGTAACGCCGTTCTGCCGCGCGATATCGGCGTAAAGCAGTGCGCTATTCCGCGCCTGCCGCTCGAGAGTGGGATAGGCAACGCGCACCAGTCCGAAACGCGCACGCAGTCCCTCTGCCCATTCGAAGTTGTCCAGCAAGGACCAGTGCAGATAGCCTTTGACGTTGGCACCAGCTGCGATGGCGCGGTGCATCGCCACCAGATGCGATACCAGATAGCGCGCCCTCACATCATCATCAAGAGACCAATCGCCGTCGCTCAACTCAGCCGAATAGATGTTGGCCAGTCCATTTTCTGTAATAAATATCTCGCGTAGTCGTCCCTTCGAATCGGTGCGATAGGGACGCAATCCTTCTGTGAGCAAGTCATAGAGCCCCTGCGGATAGATCTCCCAGCCCAGTCCCGACTGTTCGTTTTCCACTATGTTAGATTGCTTGCCGAACAAATCGGGCGGCCACGATGGCTCGAACTCACAGATCTGGCGAGTGTAGTAATTGATGCCCAGGAAATCGATGCTGTCCTTGAGCCCGGCAATCGGACCGCTGAGCTTCTTGAGCGGCGCCTCCAGATTGAGCGGCCAGGGGAAGTTGAGGCGCCCGGTTTGAATCGCTTGCATGAAAATATGATTGAAGACAACATCACGCAAATAGGTCACCAGCCGATCCATGGGACTGTATTTGTTGCGCGGATAGAACGGGATCCAGTGCAATGTGAAGCTCACCTTCGCGTCCGGCTTTTGCCGATGTATTTCTTTGTAGGCAAGCGAGTGTCCCGTAAGCATGCCGCGAATAGCTTCGAAAGCTCGTCCGTAGTTGCCCGTGTAGCCCGGCGGCCAGATGCCGCAAATGTAGCCCTGATAAGCGTAAGCCAGTGGCTCGTTGATCGTCACCCAGTAGTCGACGTATTCTCCGAACTCCTCCATGGCACGCCGGGTGAACTTCTCGAATTCTTCGATAGTGAGAGGGTTATTCCAACCACCGATCTCGGATAGCCAGCGCGGCAAACAGAAGTGGAAGAGCGTGACGAAAGTCTTGAAGCCCTGAGCCTTCAGCGTTTTTAGCACGTCTTTGTAATAGGCAATGGTCGGATTGTCCGGCGACAGACACTCTTCGCGGGTCGGATGCAGCGCCGGCCAGTTAAGGCTCATCCGAAACGAATTCATGTTCAAACCCTTACAAAGGTCGATGTCCTGCTTGTAACGGGTGAAAAAATCGCAGGCCCGGCTGGCGTTTGAGCAATCCAGAATTTTTCCATCTTGACCCGCCCAGGCGGCCCAGTCTGAGAGCTGGTTGGACATTTCGTCGGGATGCCCTTCGATCTGGAAATGCGACGTAGCCACACCCCACAGGAAGTTGTCCGGAAACCTGAATATGCCGGGCTTTTGGGGCTCGGACTGCGGTTCCGTTTCTGAGGTGTCGCTCGGTGTGATTCCCGGTCTGGTCTGCAAGGCAAAACCCGCTCTTAACAAGTTTCTAAAGTAAGTACCGGCTTGGCTAAGCGCCATTTCGGATGTCCGAGAAGTGACTCCACTATAATGGGTCTCCTTGAAATCGGACGGTGAGGCGTGAAAGTCGCACCACCGTTAGCTTACATCAACTAGTGTAGCAACCAGTCCTCCATCACGCGTGCCTAATCAGACCATCACAGCCAATCAGCCCCCCGCAGTCGAGAGACCCGAGGGGCAAAAGCCTGCTCTCCGACCGCGTTCAGCGACCGGCTGGCTGAACGCCGGCGTGCTGGTAACGCTGTCAGCCATAAACCTGGTTTGCTTTTACCGGACGCTCAACGGGTATTTCGTTGCCGACGATTTCATCCACGTCACCTACCTGTCCGATGTTTTCAACGGACATGCTCATTTGCTGCTGGAGAACTTCACCTCCAACTGGATGCAAACTCACGGCACGCAGTTCTACCGACCGCTGGTTTCGCTGTCGATGGCGCTGGATTACTGGCTTGGTGCAGGCTCTGCAACGTTTTTCCACATCACCAATACGCTCTTGCAGGTCGCCTCCGCGTTCTTCCTGTTTCTCCTCACCAGTCGCCTGCTGTCCGGCAGCGGCAGCCAGCGCTGGTCGACTATTGCGGCCTTCACTACCGCCGCGCTTTTCTCCGTCTATCCACTGCATGCAGAAGTGGTCAGCTGGGCTATCGGCCGAGTCGATAGCCTGTGCACGATGTTCTATCTGGCAGCATTCTGGCTGTTTCTCAAAGGTCGGCAGGAGCGCAGCCGGATGGCGTCCGCCTCCAGCTTTGTTTGTTTCATCCTCGGCTTGCTGTCCAAAGAAATGGCAATTACCTTGCCGGCAACTCTGGCTCTCTGCTGCCTGTTTGACGAAAGCGAAGGTGGTGGCAAGCTGTATTTCGGACAACGCCTGCGGGTTGCTGTTCGCGACACCTGGCTTTTCTGGACAGTCCTAGGCGGCTATCTGCTGGTGCGTCTGGCGGCGCTGGGGACGCTTTTCGGCGGTTACTCCGGAGCAATCGGCGAGGCTCAAGCAAACAGCTTTCTCAAACGCTGGTTGCTCGACGGCTCGTTGCGTCGCATCTTCTTCCCTCTCAATGTAGAGTTGTTCGGACCCACCGACAAAACAGCGCGCCTGTTGCTCTATGTCTATGGTGCCGCCGGTGCTCTGCTGGCTGCGCGTGCCGCCGTCTTCAGGTTGAACCTGGGTGTGTCGCGCTACTTCATTTTTGCCGGACTGTGGTTTGTGGTCGCCATGCTGCCGACTTATCAGGTGTGGAATCTGACCGAAAACCTGCAGGGCAGCCGATTTATCTATCTAGGCAGTGCACCTTTATGCCTGGCTCTGGCACTACTGATGGTACCGCTGTTCAAAGCACTGGGGCGCTACCAACTTTGGCTTTCCTGGTCCGGGGCTGCCTGCGCATTGGTGTTGGTCGTCATCTGGGGCTCCATCGCCTACAAAGATAACCTGGCATGGGCACACGCCTTTGCCCATACACGCGACTTCCGCTCGGCAATTGCAGAGCGCGTCGCTCAGCTGCCGCCAGAGAAGAAACTGGTGCTGCTCAACGTGCCGCACAAAGAAGAAGGCGCCCACATGATTTACAACGGTTCTATGTTGGATATCCTGCTGCGCCCACCGCTGACAAGTACCGACATTTCGCGGCGCGTCATTAGCTTCGAGCCGATGACATACGGATTTCCCGACCTGGTTGCTCCGACTCGCTTGCGGGCTCTGTCCACCAGCGCCGATCGCTATGAATTCGTTTCCTGGAACCGCAAGACCCACAAACTGCAACCGCTGACTACCAGCCCCGCCGCATCACAGGCGGTGCATCTCGACATATCATCACTGACACCGCAACTGACGTTACCGGGAGTTTACGGCAAGACCGCCAAGCTGGTCTCACCGCGTCTCAACGTGCCGGCAATGGCCTATGACATCGTGCGCGTCCGCCTGCGCGTCTCGCCGGCAGCAACCGACGGGAAGCCGGTCGGCATTTACTTGTTCTGGAACGGTACCAGCGATTTGTCTTATGGACCCGAACGCATGCTCTCACTGCCGGTGGTGGCAGACGGCAGTTATCATGATTATTTGTTCCAGGTCTCCCAGCATAAGTCATGGCTGGCAGCTAACCGCATCGAGAATATCCTAATTGAATTGCCGTTTGTTGCCGGTAAAGCACACACAGTCGGCAACTCGACCCTGCTGTCCGTCGAGTCTGTCAGTCTGGAGCCCTTGTCAGCACCACGCGTGATACCGTCCAGCGCCAACCTGCGCGCCGATGAGGATGGCGTTTATCGAAATACCGGCTGGCCGATCGCCTTCGAGATCACAGGCGCATCACCGAGTACGGCGCTGGTCGAGGTTTCGAGAGAGAGCGCCTGGTTCGAGCATTACACAGGTACATATCGGGATCAGGCGCCATCAGCGCAAGCGCTCAAGCAATTCCGCCTGTCACCGCCGAACAATCGGATCGTTCTCGAACAGGCGTTGTTTCCGTCAAGCGGATATTATCAACTGCGGGCCTTCTCGCTTGACGAGCAAGGCAAAGTGCAGGGATTCGCTTGCGATCCCGTGAATTTGCAGCTGACGAAATGACAAGTTCCGACCTTTCCGAAAAACCCGCCCAGTTCGTCCTCGAACCGGCAAAGCTAGACTTCAGGAGCATCAAGACTCAGTTTCTTGCGGGTTTGATTCTGGTCTTCGTCGCAGCTCTGGCATTGTATGGAAAAACGCTGGGCATCGGCTTTCTGGGTGATGACTTCTTGCACCTCGACTATGTCTACCGCGCCTTTCAAGATGACTGGCAGCCTTTTTTGAACAACTTCACCGGCAACTGGGCCGGTTCGGAGGTGATGAAGAGCTATCGTCCGCTGACGTCGCTCTCCATCTTCCTGGACTATTTTTTCTGGCGAAGCAATGGAGTCGGATACCACATCACTAACGTGTTGCTTCTCTTTGGATGCGCGCTGCTCACGGGACTAATTACGCTGGAGTTGACGGGTCCAAGCGGCAACCGCCTCGGCGGCACAGCCGCCATCTGGAGCGCCATTCTATTCATTGCCTATCCTCTGCACGCCGAACCCGTTGCCTGGATGATAGGACGCGTCGACCTGCTATGCACCTTGTTCTATCTGGCCGCCGTCTTCTGTTATCTTCGCTACCGACTGCTGCGCGAACCGGCTTATCTGACCGGATCCTTCATCTGGTTCTTTGCCGCGCTAGCCAGCAAGGAAATGGCGGTTACACTACCGGCGGTGCTGTTTCTTGCCGAGCTGTTTCTGTTCAAGCCCGAGAAAGACCCGACCCTGACACAGGAAGAATCCGACCGCGCCGATCGCCGCGCCTCCAAACGCTTTCAATTGATTGCCACCTACTTCCTGGCGCTGTTCATGTTTGCCACAATTCGCACTCTCATGCTGGGCACTTTGATCGGCGGTTACGGTGATAGTTTCAGCCTGTCAGCCGGATTGCGCAATTTAGCCGACAAAGCAACGTTGCTCAAAATCATCTATCCCGCCAGCGAAGAACAACCGTTTCTTCCCTGGGTAAAACCGGTTCTGTTCTGTAGTTATCTGGCTTGCCTGTCATCCTTTGCGGCGCGCCTGCTGCTCAAGTGCACACGCTGGTCGCCGATACTCTTTTTGATCGGATGGATCGTTGTCGGCGTGATCCCGTCCCTGCAGGTTTGGCACATCTACCCGAATCTCTCAGGCAGCCGGCTGTTCTTCCTGTCATCGGCGCCGTTATGCATACTGTTGACACTGCTGGCAGTGCCAGCCCTCGACACTTTGAAGCGCAAATTCGTCAAGCCGGCTCTAATGGTGTCCCTGATTTCGCTGAGCGTGATCTTTGCGTGCTGGGCTTATTTAGCGGACGGCAACCTGCAAGTGTGGACCACTGCAGGTCTGCTCATGCGCGACCTGCGCAGACAGGCGATTGTGATGCTGCAAGCGACCAATCCCTATTTCTTCGTCTTGCTGGCCGACTTGCCGCCCGATTATAAAGGCGCCATGATGGTGGGGCGCGAACAGTATCTGCGCATTCAATTGCGTCCTCCGATTGCTCCCGGGGACGTCAATGACCGACTGCTGACCCTCGAGCCGGTAGGCGCCGGCAGCCGTGAATTCATCTGGCCGGGACAGGTCAAAGATGCCCTGAAATCCCCGATGGTCACTTCATATCGCTGGTATCCACGCGAAGGAAAGTTCATTCCATTTGGACCCACTTCCGGAGCCGGCGAATATTCTTTTGATGCCAACGAATCGACCGCCGCTCAGCTGAAGTTCGAGCCGTCCAATGTGGTTTTGTCCAGTGAAGACAAATGGAAGGTCGAAGCCGAACATGCTTCCTGCGCCACCGTGTTGAAGAATATGGTGCGCATTTATCCCGGCAAGGAAGCGGTAACGGTAATGCTGCCGCGCACCGAGATCGACCCGCGTCAAGCCGGCGTCGTCAGTTTGCACACAGACATCACATCTACCGACGGCTGCAAGGGATGTTATGCCGACCGCGTGCGCATTTTCTGGGACGCTGAGAGCAATGACGGCACTGTCAAACGATGTTCAGCCCAACTGGTCAACAACGCACCGGGATATCTAATGTCCTGGCTCGGCAGATATCGGGACTGGACCCTGGCGAAAAGAATCGTCGATGTCGGTTTGATTCTGGCACCGGGCGAGTATTATGCGGATTTTCAGCAGTTGCGCCTGATGCCGGCCGAACTGGGAGTGCCGCAGCTGAAAGTAGCGAAACCCTATACGGCGACTACTCTGCAAGTCCTCGAGAATCCAAAGGACAATACGGCGCTCGCCTACGACGTCAGCAAAATTCAAGGCGCTCAATCGGCAGTGATGGTCTTTACTAAACCCGGCACCACATTTGATGCCACCAGTGAATCCGATGCTCTCTCCAACCGTCCCACCATCGGCGATACCGCCGAGTATTTAGCGGAAGTGCCGCTGGTTGGCGTTAAGGGTATCGCAACCATACCGCCGGCGGTGCTTTCCTCTCCCGGCATTCACCAGGCGCGCGTGATCGCCTACAGCGCGGACAAGCTGCCGCGCGGACTGGCAAGTGAACCGGTAACACTACTGATCAGGGAAAAGGAAACGCCAACCGCTAATGAACAAAAATAGCGATCTCCCCATCGAAGCAAAGGCGATACGCGTGACGCTCGTCGTTCTGACGGCGGCATTGATCGTCTGGCTGAGCTATCAGTTGCGCATCGTCATTATCGATGTATTGTTGGCCGTGATCATAGCCGCTGCTATCGCTCCGGTTGCCGACAAAGCCGAGATTAAGAAAATACCGCGCACAGCCACGGTCGCAGCCGTATATATCGTCGTCACCCTGTTCTACGCTGGTGTCGGACTGGCACTGTCTAAGCCGCTGCGCGAACAGGCTGACCTGTTCAAACAACACCTGCCGCGGTATCACCAACAAGTCAACGACGTCTACGAGCAACTCAAAGAACGCTCCGACGAGTGGGCTAACCAATATGCCGGCGTGGATCTGTTCGAAGACGAGGCTCCGCAACCGGACGCATCCACGCACGCGCCATCAACGGCGCCTCCTGAGCCGCAGCCAAAACCGCGTAAACTGGAACCGGGCAAGTTGCAAGACGTAGCCACGCGCGTTGCCCGCGAAACCCTCTCCATCACCGCTGGTCTTTTCGGAGCGCTGCTCAACGCCGTGCTGGTTCTTTTTCTGGCTGCTTATTTCGTGGTGGAAGCAAAAGTGATCTGGCATGCCTTGCTGCAATGGGTGCCGCCGGATAAGCGCGAACGCGCCCGCGGGTTGATTGATCCGCTCGGTTATCGCATGGGTGGATATGTACGCGGACAGGTGCTGGTCAGCACGGCGGTGGCAGCCGTTTTCGGAGTCGGTTTTACGGTGATCAACCTGCAATACTCATTTGTGCTCGCTATTATGGCCGGTCTATTCAACTTGATTCCATTCGTGGGCTCGATGCTGATTACAGTGCTGGCAGTTTTGATCGCCGCCAACACAGGCGGTCCAATTTTGATTGCACTGACGCTGGTCGTTTTCGCCTGTGAACAGTTTCTGGAGAGCAACTTCATAGTGCCGCACCTCTTGGGCAAGCAGGTCGACATGCATCCGTTGCTGGTGTTGCTGGCCATTCTGGTGGGCGGCACACTGGCCGGTGCGCTGGGCGCCATAGTTGCCGTTCCCGTCACTTCGGCGCTTCTCTATCTGGCGCAAGAGTTTTATGTCAAACCAATTAACGAAACGCCGGCATAACCTCAACATCAACACAACGCGCCGCCGGCAAGCCGACTTGCCGTAAATGCTCGGCTAAGTCATTATGTTGATAGGGAGTCTTGGGGACCAAAGATATGCTATGCCCATCGTGCGGTAATGCCGTCCATTCCGCTCAATGCCCCCAGCAGACGCAGGGACAGCATGGTTCGGGTCTGCGTGCCCAGGTTTTTGAAGTGATTGTCAGACAAGCCATGGCCGGTGCGCCCTGGCGGGAGATCTGCAGCGGTCCCATGCAGGTCAATCGGATAACCGAAGCAGAGGTGGAAGATGAGATCAGAAAACGAGGCGGCGACTCGGAAAGCGGAGTCGGCGCTAGAAAACCTACCGGTCCATTTTCGCCGTTCAGTTCAATAATGAAATTCTTTGCCCCCAGAAATCATGACGCTCAATGACGCTGGAATCCCGCTAGTCCCAGGAAGGTCCCACCATGTTATGCAAAGACTGTGCACTAGGTCCCGAATCACAACTGCCGTATTGTGCTCGTTGCGGTGAGCAGATTCATCTTTTCAGTGATCCGGTCACGGATGAAGAGATAGAAACTGTTTTCTCAAACCTGCTCGGAGTTAAAGTCCCGAAGAACAAAGGCAAGCGCGGCAAGACAAAGGAAGAAACAGCACCGTGTGCGCACGACGCCACTGCGCTGTTTTCCCAGATCAAAACGGAGTTGCAGGGCATCATCAAGGAAGATGGCTTGAGCGCCGCCTCGCGGGCTAGCCTAAGCAAGATTCTGCGGTTGATGCATCCACTCAGCCTGGAATTTCGCAAACTCGAAGCACTGGTGCAAATTGCCGATGCTGAAGGACGCCTGCAGCAAAGCATGTCGCGCGAGTTGCATTGCACGACTGCCGAGCTTCTCAAACCGCGCCCCGATGAAAACGGCGGTCACACCACTTCGTAGATTCATCCCGAACTAAGTCTAGCGCGGTCTTGCTTGCGGAACGTCAGGCAATATCGACGGCCGCTCGATCCAAGTCAGATGCCGGTCGCCGCGCTGGATAAAGGCTTCGGCAAGCGTCATGGTGTTGCTGGCGTCGGGCACGGACATCGCCCATTCATATTCGTCGGGCGTCAGGATTTTGAAAGGCAAAAACCAGATGTCGTTAGCGTTCACCGTATCGTCCATGGAGAGAATCAGCTGGGCGCGCAGTGTGTCCCCAACATAAGGGATGCCAAAGAGCGCACCCATGAATCCGTTCTGTCCCACCAACGACGCCAGCTCAGGCACAGGCGGAACGGCAAGCGTCATGCACCCGAAGTGTTTGAGGCGAGATTTCAGATCAAATCGCTCCGCCACCATCCAGTCGGTCGCTGCCCAAAGCAACGTCGGCACCCAGCTGCTCGCAATGCCCTCATCACTGCAATCCGGTAAGCGGCGCTTGGGCACCTCGACTGCCGCTTCGAATGCAAAATCGTACGGAGGCGGTTGCTGATGCAAGGCGCGATCCCACGGGTCCGAGATGCCGTCGGTGGTCACGATCACGCTGTCGCCGCAATCAATGATCCGCAGTTTGCCGATTGCCTGTGCCGGCCACATGAAGACTTCTGCACCGCCCCCTGTTGTGCGGATGGGCATAGTTCTGGATAGTACTTTCTCGCTCACCTTTCCCAGGTTATGGAAAGTGTTCTCCCGAGCCTGGGCGCGGTCAGCCAGCAGCTTGGCGTAGTAGTCCATGGTTCCTCAGCTCCCCAAACATTGCGCCGAGCCGATCATACCTGATGAAAAAAACCCGCGGGTGACCGCGGGTTTCTGACTGGAATGGCCGATGCCTGGGAGATGGCACCAGGTTTGGGTTTCCATAGGTTTATCTGAGCTAGGAGGCCGAAACCGTTTCTGAATTGGTTTTGGCGTTAGTGGTCATGGCAAGAGCGCGGCTGAGTGCATCCACTTCCTCTTGCTTGCGGGCAAGAGCTTCTTCCAGTTCTTGGATTTTGGTTTCCAGATCTTTTACAACGCTGATTGGAACAATCTTGGCGCCCGACTTGACAGTGAGAGCCAGTTCTTCAGTGAGTTGCCGGCGCCAGGCGAAAAGAAGCCGCGGTGCAATGCCATACTTGCGGGCAACCGCAGAAATACTGGCTCCGGGCCCTTCGGTTTCGCGAACGATGGCCTTTTTCTCTTCGTTAGTCCAACGACGTCTGCGATGCACCGCTTTTGGTGCGTCATCGCGCAGATTGAAGGAATGGCGCGATTCGAAAGATGTCGATTCCTGTTCTTCTTGTTCGGCTTCTTCTTCCGTTTCTACAGCGGGTATGTACGCCGACTTGTTGAGGTTGAGATCCGAATCATACTGAGCACCCATATCGTTTATCTCCAAATTTCTAAATCAGGCAGTGGGGTTGTCAAAGCAAGCCTAATCCACGAAATGTGCATCTCGCGAATCGGTTTAATTAGTTCATGTGAACTGCGACCACTATAAGTTTTACCGCTTCCAGCCCATGTGTAAATGCAGGGTAACCCCGAGTGTTATATGTTGTTCTCAGCAACGCACATGGCCAAAGTGCCCCGAAACTAACCGGCGAAGCTCAGGTTTTCAGGCGCCAGTGTGGCGGATCAGCTTTCAGAAATTCGTGACATAGGACGTAATCGACTTTTCCACTCGACTTTGTTGGAAAATCCAGCCAAAGCTGGTCAGAAGCCCGACTTAGCGTCCTCTCGCTGCTCGTTTTCCAACAAGCGTGTTGGAAAATTGTCGACTCTGCTATCAAAAAGCTTTGATGCCTCCATCTCCCGGAGCAGCTTTCCGACCAGTGCTGGGCCTTCGTACACGAGTCCCGTATATAGTTGAACGGCGGACGCGCCCGCCTGCAAGAAGTCCTGTACATCGGCAGCTGAGCGCACGCCGCCCACTCCGATAATTTGCTGGTTATCAAGTTTTCTCTTGCTCAGTTCCCGGCAGGTAGCAACTGAAAGTGCGTGCAGAGGCGGTCCGCTCAGCCCACCTCGACCGATCGCCGACACGATGCTGCCTGAAGTGTGCAAAGCATCTCGTGTTGTTGTCGTATTGCCGCATACATAGCCAGCCAGAGCAAACTCATCAGCAACCGCGACTATGTCGTCCAACAGCGTTGGCGAACTGTCGGGGGAGACCTTTATAAGAATGGGCACTTTGCGCTCGTTGAGCGTCTGCACCTCGAAGAAAATTCGACGCAATTCCTCGCGCTCCTGGATGCAGCCGTCATGCGTGTTAGGGCAGCTGGCATTGAACGCGAAATACAGGACGGGCAAATCTTTGACTTGCTTGAATGACACCACGACATCTTTGACTGCTTCATCTCCGACTACATCAGGATGATTTGTTTTGGCAATGTTGATGCCGATCGGCAAGGACAGTTTCGCCTTTCTCAAACGTGCCGCAACTGCCGCTGCGCCCTCGCCGTTCAAACCCAACCGATTGATCAACGCTTCGTCAGCCGGCAATCTGAACAGTCTGGGTTTCTCATTGCCCGACGATGGACGTCCGGTCACAGAACCTATTTCCGCGAACCCGAAGCCCATCTCCCCGAGCACCGAAACCAGCCTACCATTCTTATCAAATCCGGCTGCCAATCCCACCGGATTCGGCACCACCGTTCCAAACAGATTTGTCTTTAATTTCGGTGAACTATAAGGGTTTGCCACCGCCCGCACCAATCCGGCGCCGCCAAGGTGCTCCAGAGACCCCGAAACCATATGGTGAGCGGTCTCGGCATCTAGTCTGAATAGGAAGGGGCGAATGAGTTGTTTGTACAATCTGGCACCGCCGACAACGGGGCAGTTTCCACATTTGAAGTCTGCTGCAACGATACCTGTTCAGTTTGCGGCGCGCAAGCGGATTCGCCATCAGTTTCGTCGGCAGACGTGTCCTTGATTATATGTCCGTCCTTTATATGAATGACTCGACGGGCGTGGGAGGCTACTTCGGCATCGTGGGTAACGATCACCACGGTGACGCCGCTCTCTACAAGCGCGTTAATCAACCGCATGATGTCAGCGGCTGTATTGCTGTCCAAAGCGCCGGTCGGTTCGTCGGCGAGTAACAAACGCGGGTTGTTAGCCAGCGCCCGGGCAATCGAAACGCGCTGCTGCTGTCCACCCGACAATTGGTTGGGACGATGGTGCATGCGCTCAGCCAATCCGACCAACTTCAGACATTCTTTGGCGCGCTCCAATCTATCGGCTTTCTTGACGCCGGCATATGTAAGCGGCAGCATCACGTTTTCCAGTGCTGTCAGCTGCGGCAAGAGGTTGAACTGTTGAAAAATAAATCCGATGGTTGAGTTGCGCACGGCAGCCAGCGCATCGTCATCGAGAGTCTGCACTTCCTGATCTTCTAGAAAATATTTCCCGGAGGTCGGCTTGTCGAGACAGCCGACGACATTCATCAGTGTCGACTTGCCTGAACCGGACGTGCCCATGATCGCCACATATTCGCCTTGCTTGATGCGCAAAGAAACGCCACCGAGAGCCTGCAACAACTCAGAGCCCATCAAGTATTCCTTGCGAATATCCGACAATTCGATCAGTGTTTTTTGGGTTTCCGCAGTCATCAGTCGGTCCTCAAAGCAATAATGGGATCCAGGCGAGCCGCTCGGTTTGCGGGATAGATGCCGAAGAACAATCCGATGCAGAGCGCCACTGCGAAGGAGATGACGATCGATTCGTTGGAGACAACGGCCGTCCAGTTGGCAAAGCTGGTGATGGCTTGCGAGCCGGCGATACCAACAATGATGCCGAGGACACCTCCGGCAAGCGACAGGCAGGTTGCTTCCAGAACAAACTGCATCAGAATGTGCCAGTAGCGAGCCCCGATCGCCTTGCGAATGCCGATCTCTCGCGTCCGCTCGCTCACAGAGACAAGCATTATGTTCATGATACCGATGCCACCAACCAGCAGCGAGATACTGGCTGTGGCGCCGAGCAAGAGTGAGAAAATCTGCGTTACTTGATCAGCGGTTTGCATGATGTCTTGTTGGGTGCGCAGCATAAAATCATCTTCCAGCGGCGGCTGTATATTGTGCCGCAGACGCAACAGGTTGGTTATCTGAAACTGCGCCGAATCCACCTCTTCTTCAGATTTTGCCTTGACTAAAATCTGGCGGACATTGCGTCCCGTCACCGTGTTCAATCCGAACAACGTGTTATAACCAGTCGTCAGCGGTACAAAGACACAATCATCCATGTCGCCCATGGCACCGGCACCTTTGCCCTCCATGACACCTATCACTTCAAACAATTCGCCTCGAATCAAAATCGTTTTGCCAATCGGATCTTCTCTGCCGAAAAGGTTGGTGACCACCGTGGTGCCGAGCACCGCAACCCGTGCGGCTTGCTGCACTTCGGCATCGCTAAAGAACCGGCCGCGCTGCGCATAGAAGTTGCGGATATCCTGGTGACTCGGTTCGGTACCTGTAACCTGGGTGTTAGTATTGTTGGGACCATACTGAATCTGGTAGCTGGCATTGTAAACCGGCGCCACATCGGCGACGGCCGGCACCGAGTTTTTGATAGCCAGCGCATCATCATAGGTCAAAGTCGCAGAGCTGCCGCCACCCATGGCGATTCCACCTGAGCTTGCCTGTCCGGGTCGGATAGTGATCAAGTTGACTCCCAGGGATTGAATCTGCTTCTGCGCCTGCACTTGCGCACCTTTGCCGACTGCCAGAAGGGTGATTACGGAACCGATGCCGATCACGATGCCCAGCACGGTCAATCCGGTGCGCAGCTTGTTGCTGATCAAGCCTTGCCAGGCGATTAAGACAAGTTCGCTGAATGACACGGTTACATACCTCCGCGTCGTCCGCCGCCCATACCACGGCCGCCCCCACCCATGCCGGGAATGCCGCCCATTCCGCGACCGCCGCCACCACCGCCGCTGCCGTAGCCAAATTTGCCTAATTGCTCTTTATTCAAGCTCATAGCAATTCGGTCACCATCTGTGATGCCGGCGCGAATGACGGTACGATTATTGATGCTCGGTCCAACCGTGACCGGCTTCCATTCAGGTTCGCCGCTGCCGGTCTTGGGCATTACGAGCAAACCGGTTTGACCTTTGCGAGAAACAATTGCCACGGTCGGAACCAGCAGCACATCGTCTTCATGCCCGGCAATAAAGTAGGAACTGACGTTCATTCCGGAGAGCAAATCTTGCGTGCGGTCCAGCGAAGCATGGACTTCGAAGGTCGTCACATTCTGGTTGATAATCGCTTCCGGAGCAATTTGTGTGACCACACCTTTGAAGGATTTATCGGGCATCGCATTCGGACGAATTTCGACCTTCTGTCCCAGTTTGATTTTGGCGATGTCTGATTCGGCGACCTGTGCCACCATCTCCAATGGCGCCGATAACGCGATAATCGAACTCGATGTTGCCGACGTGGTAGCCGCCGATGTGGTCGGTGTGACAATTGCGCCTTCATCAGCATACTTTTGAGTTACCACTCCGGAAAATGGAGCGCGCACCAGGTCGTCATCGACTTGAATCTGCAGCGCCTTCATGTTGGCCTCGGCTTGCAGCATCTGCTGCTCAGCTGACGCTATGTCCTCTTCGCGATTGCCGACGGTGACTAGATTTTGTTGTTCTTTTATGGCGCTTGCATCAGCTTCCGCTTGCCCGACCGCCACTTGCGCCTGACGCAATTCGTCCTGCGCCATCTTCAATTGCGTGTCGCTTACCACCGCTTGGGTGGCTGCGTTCAACCGATCTTGATCGGAAATAGCACCATTCTGGGCAAGAAACGTTTGCCGGTCCGCATTCACCTTGTCTCGATTGGCTGCTGCCGCCATTGATTTGATTTGCAAGGTCAAGCGAGAAACATTTTCCTTCGCTGCACTAACTGCTTTCTGCGCTTTCAAAGTTTGAAATCCGGCGGCAGCGATTTCCTGTGGACGGCTACCGCGCTTGGCCTTGTTGTAGTTGGCGACGGCGCCCAGATAAGCGGCTCGCGCGGCTTCCAATTGAGCGCGCAAATTACTGTCGTCCATCTGCGCAATCGGCTGACCAGCCTCGATGTAATCGCCTTGCTTGACGAACATCTTCTTGATCAGTCCCGTCTGCTTCGGGCTCACCTTCACCTGGGTGGTTGGACGGATAACACCAGTGGCGGTGACACGCACGTCGACATCACCGCGTTTGACCACAAAAGTAGACTGATATCCGTCGGCTGCAGATGCCTGTTGCTGCTGCCACACTGTGTATCCGATGGCTGAGATGGCGACGACTAACGCCAACCCAGTCACTGCCCACGCCCAGCGGGGAAACTTCTTGAAAGCGATCATCTTCGGCATCTTCAGCTGCGGCACAGCTTGCAGTCTCTCGGCTACTTTTATTTGCATCATTGCTTGGGCATCCTGCGCATACAAAGGAAGCGGACGGCGACTACTCGCCCATCCTGGGTCTATCGACGCCGCGATCGCCGCTATGTTTCTGCCTGGTGCAGCTTTCATGAAAATCGCCGGCGACGCTGATTGCCTCGTCATGTTCCCACACCGTCAAGCGCTCACTTGTCAGCCGGTTCTCAAGCTCACACTGGCAGCCGAAGCCCTCTACCGATCAGCAAATACTCAAGTGATATCACTTGGGCATTTCAGTTCTTTGCGCCCACGTGATATCACTTGGGCATTTCAAGAGTAGCGCAATGCCGTAAAATCGAACCGTCTCATATAGGTGGGAAACCAAATGGAAATGGACGCCAAGGCGTGGGATGAGCGTTATGTGACTGGCACACGGGAGTCGCTGCCGTGGGACACAGGTGAACCTGCTCCTGAGTTGGTGGCGTACTTCAAGACTCTCGATGGCGCACCATCGAGGGTTCTCGAAATCGGTTGCGGCACTGGCACCAACGCCATCTGGATGGCTAAGCAAGGCGCCGACGTGATCGCCACTGATGTTTCTGCGCAGGCAGTAGCCACCGCCAATGAGAAAGCCCAAAAGGCAGACTGCGCAAGAGTTCAGTTTGTCGTCGAAGACATTTTGGTGAAGTGCCCTGTGGCGGCCGCCTCAGTCGACTTTGTTTTCGATCGCGGCGTTTTTCATGTGATGGAAGTAAGCGCGAGAAGTGCGTTTGCCCAACGCGTTGCGGAAGCCCTGGCAGACGGAGGCTTCTGGCTCTGTCTGGCGGGCTGCGCGGATGAAGTACGGGAGAACCTTAACGAAGGTCCGCCTCAACTCAAGGCGCAGGAGGTAATTGATGTAGTGGAAAAGCACTTCGAGATTCATAAACTTGAGCGAGCTACATTCATAATTCCGAACGGTAAGCAGTACCTCTGTTGGATCGTGCTGATGCGCAAACGTCCGGAGGCAACGAGATCAAAGTTTGAGTAACTGGCTGACGGAGAAAACTGATGAAACTTGCCCCTGGAGATCTCGAAAAACGTGTGATCGGGCTGCTCGAAGAGAGAGGATTCGCCGCTGAGGACGCCCGGATCATCAGCAAGCCAATCATGTGGGCGGTTCTGCATGGCAACAATCAAGGATTGCTCAAGTTCGTCGGGGAGCCGGCGTTGAAAAAAGACCTGACGCAGCGTCCGATTAGCATTCTCAAGGAAACAGCCTGCAGCGCGTGGTTCGATGGTGGCGAGCGCAACGCCATGATCGTAGTACAAGTATTGGTCGATAAAGCAAAGCAGTTGCTCAGGCGAAGCGGTGTCGTCGCGGTTGGCAATCGCGGCACGCAGTCCAGTTGCGGCGCACTTGCATATTTTACGGAGCAATTAGCGAACGACGGCTACATCGCGGTTATGCTTTGCCGTACTCCGCCGACGGTGGCACCGTATGGAACCGTTGAGCCGCTTTTCGGAACAAATCCCATAAGCATCAGTTTTCCGACTGAGACCCAGCCCATTACATTCGATATGGCTACCGCTGCAATTGCGTGGTATGGACTGATTGAGGCCTCCGCCGCCGGCGAAGAAGTAGACTCCACCGCAGTGATCGATGCGTTGGGCAAGCCGACGTCCGATCCCGACATCGTGCTTGAAGATGGCATGGTTCTGCCGTTTGACCGCGGTCATAAGGGATCGGGATTGGGCATGGCTGTGGAACTGATCGGTGGTCCCCTGCTCGGAGGAGCATTTTGCGAGAACAAAGGTGACTGGGGCAATATTTTGTTTGCAGTAGATCCCGATGCGTTCGCGGGAAAAGACCACTTCAAGAAGGCGTGCAGCGCCATGGTCGAACGCATCAAAGGCGCAAAGACCAGCGCTAAAGAAGGAATAGTGCGATTGCCTGGCGATCGATCTTCAGCGTTTTACAAGAACTGCCAGCAGTCAGATATCATCGAAGTTCCCGAGTATGTGGCAAAGAAGCTCGGATGGAACTAGGCAAGGTCGGATGAACTAGGCAAGGTCGGATGAACTAGGCAAGGTCGGATGAACTACAAGACTTCAGCAAGATTAAGAAAAGCCGACTTCAACTCCTCCACAGTTTGATACCGTTTGCGGGGATCGGGCTCCAGCGTGCGAGCCACCATCATCTCAAGTTGGTGCGAAAACGTCAGTCCTGCGCGCACAGATTGGAGGGAGGGAGCCCGTTGCGAGATTCGCTGGTACATCGTCTCCATCGCGTTCTTGCCCTTCAAGGGAGTCACTCCCGTCAACGTTTCGAACAGCATGCAACCCAGCGCATAGACCTCCGAGCGGCAATCGGCTTCTTCGCCATTGAACTGTTCCGGGCTCATGTAGAGAGGGCTACCAAATATTTCGCCCGGCTGAGTGAGGTGCTGCACGAGCGTTATCTGTTCGGAATTCCAGGTCTGTCCGGTCGCCAGTGTCTTCAATGTGGAGGCGCTGGTCGGACAAATTTCTCCGGTCGTTTTGCATACCCGTGCAATTCCAAAGTCCACAATCTTGGCACGCTCACAGTCGTTGTCCACGAGCATAATGTTGCTCGGCTTGATATCGCGATGAACGACGTTGGCTGCGTGAGCATAGCTCAATCCGGATAAAACTCCCAAGAACACAGACCTGCAATTGGAAAACGACAGCGTCCCCCGCTCTTGAAGAAGATCGGATAAACTCTCCCCCTCCAGATATTCCATGACAATATAGGGTTCTTTGGTCTTCGTGAAACCAAAGTCAATAACTGCCACCACGTTCGGGTGCCTTAGACCCAGTGCTACTTGTGCTTCTCGTTCGAACCGCTGACGGTTGACCTCGTTGTCGCGCATGTTGTTGTGCATCAACTTGACTGCACACGATTCTTGAGTTTGCTGATCCAGCGCTTTGAACACTCTGCCCATGCCACCTTCGCCGACCGCCTCAAGGAGTCTGTATCGATCGCCTAAGGTGCTCCCGGGCTTGATGGTGTGAAGGGCAGGCAGATTAAGTGCCGGCGCGGCATTCGCGGCGGGCTGTCCTTTCTCGTCCCCGGACTTGGTGATGACGGTCCTGTCGAGTGTGCCGGCATGATCGCCCACATCAGGCCCTCCATTGAAGTCCATATCACTCTCCTCGCCAAGATACTCAATACAGGAGGATCGCATCGCAGGCGTGTCAAATTTGTGTAGTCCCAGGTAGGGTTCCCCAAAACCGTTACGAAAAGATGAGATGGCTGCCCGGGTGGGCGCTTGCTTGGCTAGTGAATATGGATGTTCGCGGTTTTGCGATACTCTTCCATTTTTTCCCAGTCGAGAGTCACCTCGGGTTTGTTCTTGACCAGCTCGTTCCAGGTGACATGCGGGCGTCCGGTGTCAACTTCGGTCATGATGATGCAATCATCGACCGGGCACACGCTGGCGCACAGTGCGCAGCCGACACAATCTTCTTCGCGGACAACCGGCTGAAGCCGTTCGGCAGGATTGCCGTTCCACTGCATTGACTTGAGATCGATGCACTGGTGCGCCGCGTCGTTGCAGGCGATGTAGCAGAGATTGCAGTGAATGCACTTGTCCGGGTTGATGCGAGCAACGGTCTGGAAGCCGAGATCGAAGTCGCCAAATCCTGAGACGCGCGGCACCGCTTTGCCGATGAAGTCTTTGGGGGTTTTGAACCCCTTCTCGTCCATCCAGTTTTCCATACCCTCGATCATGTCATCTACGATACGGAAGCCCCAGTGCATAACGGCGGTACAGACCTGAACGGAGGTAGACCCAAGCAGCATGAATTCCACTGCATCGCGCCAGGTTTCGATACCACCGATGCCGGAGATCGGCAGCCCCGCTTTTTGCACTTCCAGATCGGCCGCGACGGCGCTCACCATATGCAGTGCAATCGGCTTGACCGCCTGACCGGCATAACCACCGTGTCCGCCTTTGCCGCCGACGTTCGGCTTCAGCGTAAAGTCATCGAGGTCGACACCCATGATGCTGTTGATGGTGTTGATCAGTGACAGACCGTTAGCCCGCCCTTTGACGGCGGCGCGCGCCGGCACCACAATGTCAGTGATGTTCGGAGTCAATTTGACGATCACCGGCTTGGTGGCAACATCCATCACCCATTCGGTGACCATGCATGTGTACTCGGGCACCTGTCCCATCGCCGATCCCATGCCGCGTTCCGACATGCCGTGCGGACAACCGAAGTTCAACTCGAAGCCGTCTGCTCCGGTCTCTTCCACACGCTTGACGATGTCTTGCCAGGCTTCTTTTTTAGACTCCACCATCACCGAAACGATAACAGCGTGATTCGGGAAGTTCCGTTTGACTTCAGCGATTTCTCGCAAGTTGAGATCGATCGGTCGATCGCTGATCAATTCAACGTTGTTCAATCCGATGATCTTCGAACCTTTGTAGTCGATGGTGCCGTAGCGGTTACATACGTTCAACACCGGCGCGCCGATGGTCTTCCACACGGCACCGCCCCAACCCTGGTCGAAAGCCTTCTGGACCTGATACGCGGAATTCGCGGGCGGAGCCGATGCCAGCCAGAAAGGGTTGGGAGATTTGATACCGCAAAAGTCAATTTCAAGATTTGCCATTTTCTTCGTTCCTTTTCTGGCTTACTTAGCCGGCGTCAAGACTGGTTGCAAGCGATCTTCATTCGGCGACGGTGAGCCGAGCAGCGCTCTATGAATCGAGGCGGCGGCGATTTTGCCGTCTTGCACTGCCATCACAGTCGAGGCTTCACCCTTGCTGCGTACACAATCGCCGCCGGCCCAGATTTTGGCGTGGGCGGTTTTGCAGCCGGCATCCACATCAAGATAGCCTTTGGTGGTTGTGATGCCGTATTGCTTCAAACGTTCGATAGCGTCGCTGAATTTCTTCTGTCCGATGGCTTTGATCACTTGATCGCAAGGCAGCACGAATTCAGAATTGGGGACGGGAACCGGCGACCGGCGTCCCGAGGCATCCGGCTCGCCGAGGTCCATGCGAATGCACTTCAGACCTTCGACCTTGCCGTTACCGACGACTTCCACCGGCTGAGTCAAGAACGAGAAGCTCACACCTTCACCCAACGCGAACTCATACTCGAAGTGGTATGCCGGCATCTCAGCTTCGGAGCGGCGATAAACCATCGTCACGCGATCCGCGCCCAGTCGGCGAGCAATTGTAGCGCAGTCGATGGCGGTGTTGCCGGCGCCGATGATGCACACACGCTGTCCGTACTTTATCTGGTCGAGCGGCATCACTTTCGTTTCTTCGATGAATACCAGGCCGTCCACGACACCCGGCAGGTCTTCTCCCGGAATTTCCATGTCGGGAACAGCGCCCAGACCCATGGCCACGAAAACTGCATCGTAAGCGTCGACGATTTCTTCGAACATGATGTCTTTGCCGACTGTCATGTTTGTTTTGATTTTGACGCCCAGCTCCTCAATCAGTTTCACTTCGGCAAGACTGACTTCCACGGGCTCGCGGAAGACCACGATGCCGTAAGTGCTCAGTCCGCCTGCCATGTCTTTGCGCTCGATGACAGTTACGTCAAAGCCCAACTTAGCCAGTTCGCCGGCGCAAGACAATCCGGCGGGACCGGCTCCGATAACCGCAACCTTCTTGCCATTCGGTTTGCCTTGCTGGAAGAACTTCAGTTTCTTGTCGGCCGCATAATCCATGGCGTATCGCTGCAAGCGGCCAATCATGATCGGCTTTTCCATGTCGTGTTTGACGACGCAGGCACCTTCGCAGAGTTCTTCGACCGGACAGACACGGGCGCAGGTGGCAGCCATCAAGTTCGATTCGAGAATGGTTTTCGCCGAACCCTTGACGTTGCCAGTGGATATTTTGCGAATAAAGGTCGGAATATCGATGTGTGTCGGGCACGCCACCATGCACGGTGCATCATGGCAGTAGAGACAGCGATTTGCCTCGACGGTTGCTTCGCGCTCGCTCAACGGCGCGTAATACTCTTTGAAGCGCTCTTCAAGAGTCAGTTCCCACGGTTTGTAGTGAACCGGTTTGAAATGCTCGGCCATTAACGTTTCCTCTTTGGCTCAATAAAGAAGAGAAGCAAAATGGGGCGAGGGTTACTTTTGAGTGGGTACCCTCGCCCCCTGAACTTTCGAATTTAGAGTCTTACAAGTTGATCGTAAGTCTCTGGTCGGCGGTCACGGTAGAACTGCCAGGTGTTGCGGACTTCGGAGATCTCGTCGAGATCCAGATCCGCCACCAGCAGCTCTTCTTTGTCGCGGCTGGCCTGTGCCACCAGTTTGCCGCGCGGATTGCAGAAATAGCTGGAGCCGTAAAACTCGCCGATACCCCAGGGCGCTTCAGTGCCGATGCGGTTGATGGCACCGATGAAATAACCGTTGGCAGCGGCGTGCGCCGGCTGTTCCAGTTGCCAGAGATACTCGGAAAGACCGGCTACGGTCGCCGAAGGATTGAAGACAATTTCCGCTCCGTTCAGTCCCAGGGCACGCGCTCCTTCCGGGAAGTGGCGGTCATAGCAGATGTAGACGCCGACTTTGGCATAGCGAGTTTCGAAAACCGGATAACCGAGATTGCCTGGACGGAAGTAGAACTTCTCCCAGAAACCGGGGTTAACTTGCGGGATGTGGCTCTTCCTGTACTTGCCGAGGTATTTGCCGTCGGCATCGATGACAGCGGCGGTGTTGTAGTAGACGCCGGTCTGTTCCTTTTCATACATAGGAACGATCAATACCATGCTGTACTTCTTAGCCAGCTCTTCCATTTTCTTGACGGTGGGACCGTTGGGAATTTCTTCCGCCAGGTCATACCAGCAAGGATTCTGTTCGGCGCAGAAGTACGGTCCGTTGAACAACTCTTGGAAGCAAAGGATCTGCACGCCCTTCTCAGATGCTTCCTTCACGTACTTTTCGTGCTTCGCGAGCATGGCGTCCGCGATCTTCTTGATGGTGGTTTTGTCGGTTCCACCGGCCGGGCTGACGACTTCGTTCTTCGCTTGAATCAAGCCGCAACGAATATTATTTGCCATGTTGTGCCTTTCTCCTTGAACACATTTATTGGTCTGAGTAGATTGATTATTTGCGTCCCGCACCAACGGCGGTGACAGATTCCAGTGCCTGACGCATCACCTTCAAGGTCTGGTCGACATTCTCTTTATTGATATTGAGCGCCGGCTTGATGCGAATGACGTTGCCGTAGAGGCCGCCTTTTCCGAGGATGACACCATTGTCTTTGGCGAATTCCACGATTTTGGCGGTCTCTTCAACCAGCGGCGTCTTCTTCTCATCGGCGATTTCAACGCCGAGCATCAGCCCCTTGCCGCGAATGTCGGCCATGATCGGGAACGTCTTGGCCAGATCCTTGAGCCCTTCGACGAAGTAGTCACCGATCTTCTTGGCGTTCTCCATCAGTTTTTCTTCTTCGATGACTTCCAGCACGGCAAGCGCTGTGGCGCTGGAAACCGGGTTGCCTCCGAAGGTGTTGATCACTGATTTCTGTCCCGCTTTGGCGATATCAGGGGTGGTGATATAGGCACCAATCGGCAGACCGTTGCCCAAGCCTTTAGCCATGGTCATGAAATCCGGCTGCACTCCATAGCTGGAGATGCCGAACATATGTGTGCCAGTGCGTCCGAAACCGGTCTGCACTTCGTCGGCGATGAAGAGAACACCATACTTGTCGAGAATCTGTTTAACCTCTTTGAAGTACGGTTCAGGCGGTGTGATCGTGCCGCCCACGCCCTGGATCGGCTCGGCAATGAAGACTGCCGGCTGCCCGCTGGTAGCCGTTTGAATCACGCGCTCCACTTCTTTAGCGCACTCGAGATTGCAGTTGTCCGGTGTCTTTTTGAACGGGCAACGGTAGCAGTAAGCGTTGGCCACGTGCACGACGCTGGCGGCACCGGGCACCGGATAACGATAGCCTTGCACCGCGGTTAGTGTCGAAGCCAGGTGCGACTGACCATGATAGGCATGCTGGAGAGCCATGACTTCATGTCTGCCGCTAGCCATTTTGGCCATCAGGATAGCGCCTTCATTGGCTTCGGTGCCGGAGTTGGTGATGTACGACTTGCTCAGATCGCCGGGTGTTATCTGGGCGAGCTTCTCGGCCAAGTCGACCATCGGCTGGGTCATGAAGACGGTGGACGTATGTTGCAGGGTCTGCAACTGGTCGACAGTCGCCTTGGTGACTTTCGGGTGGCAGTGCCCAACGCTGACTGTGACGATGCCGGCAAACATATCGAGATACTCTTTGCCTTCGTCGTCATAGAGAAACTGAGCCTTGCCGCGCACGAAATGCGGTGGGTTGCTGTACAGCTGTTTGACACCGGGGATGACGTATTTCTCGCGTTTCTTCTTCAGTTCTTCGCGGCTAAGTGTTGCGGTCACAGTTCCTCCTTCACACGCTCTCTGCTGCACACACGACAGCATCCAGCAGCATGCATCGAGCACACACTGGTGAGAATCGAAAGGCTATTGAGCAGCCTTCAAACAAGTTTACAAATAGTACTCATCTGTATATATAGGCGTCAAGAAACTCTGATTAATGCTTACTAACCTGGAGTCCCGCCGACGGCGCGCGCCGCCGCTTGGTATCGGATGTGGTATCAGAACCGGCGGTTTTATCCATTCTCCTTGATACCGGACTGCGCACCGCTCAAAAATGTGTAGGCAAACGTTACCTTGCCTATAAATTTTCGCGATTTCTTGACACTGGCGAGACTCGACTGTTACGATGAGAATTCGCGTTTTAAGCGGGTTTGCGCCCGTAGCTCAGTTGGTAGAGCACTCGGCTTTTAACCGATTGGTCCTGCGTTCGAGTCGCAGCGGGCGCAAAGTGTCTGAGAAGGAGGCAGAATTATTCTGCCTCCTCTCTTTTTTGAAAAAATTCTGTCTTTATGTGGTATGTAGAGGTGTCGCAAAGCGAATCACATGTCACTCTCAGAAACAGCTGTTGCAATTCAGAATATAGTTCGCGCGAGTAACTCGTTCGGTTTGGCGCTACTGCAGCACCTTTCAGCGATTTACTCAGGCAACATAATCATTTCGCCGTTCAGCTTATCAGCCGCATTAACGATGACGGCCAACGGCGCCAATACGACAACGAAGCAAACCATTTTCCAAGCGGCGGGGCTGTCAGGAGCACCGGTAACTGCATTAAATGCCGCCTACTCGTCGCTCATCCAGATGTACTCAAGCACCAGCCCAACGTGCATGTACAACGTCTCTAACTCGCTCTGGCTGAGCATGCAGCACAATATCGACCCGACCTTCGCTCAGCAGATCGCACCACGATATTTTGCCGATGCGCGCAATATCGACTTCCGGTCGCCGGAAGCAGCCACGGCATTAAACCTCTGGGTGGCCCAGCGCACCAACGGAAAAATCACCGATGCCGTGCGCACGCTCGATCCAAACTCGGCGATGGTTCTTTTGAATGCCACTTATTTCAGAGCCGCGTGGCAAAGCAAATTTTCAGACCAGATGACGCAACCCGGGGTTTTCAACCAATCCGGAACCGCCGTCAATGTACAGATGATGTCGCAGACCAGTCGCTTCGGATTTTGTCCGGCGGAACAGTTTGATGCCGTGTCGTTGCCTTATCAGGGACCGGTGCGCATGAGCATCGTGGTGCCCAACACGGCAGACCTGCCCCTCGACGCTCTGGCAGCGGGCATCTCGATGGAGATCTGGCAGCAGATTCGCGACTACCTGGGCAGTCAGCTGTCTTACGGTCGCATCACCATGCCCAAATTCAACCTCAAGTCATACTTAAGCTTGCGGGAAGGGCTGACCAGAGCCGGACTGGGCGAAATTTTCGATCCCAATCGCGCCGACCTGACCGGCTTGACCGCCGGAAAGCCTGGATTTATCAGCCAGATCGATCATGCAGCTTGCCTGAGCGCCGACGAAAGCGGCACCGAATCGCCGCCGTCACCCACGCCGCCGCCAGTCAGCCAGGCGGTGATGGAATTCGACATGACCGTCGATAAACCGTTCTTGCTGGTTATCGAAGACGCGCAGACTGGCGCTTTCCTGTATCTCGGTTTGATCAGAAACATTGTAGAAACGGCGCCACAACGCACCGCCAGTGATACCGGTGCCCTGTCCATTCCGCAACCGGCAGCAGCTGCTGCGGCCGCTCCCGCCGCTCCCGCCAGTGAACCAGCCAGCCCGCGGCTGGTCGAGTTCGACCACAGCGAAGCCACCAGCGAATTTCCAGCCTTTGCGGACGAAACGCCTGCGGCGGCACCGGCCAATCCGGCCACCATGCCGACCGAAGCGCACTCGAAACCGCAGATGACCAACAATCCCGCCGCCGCTTATGCGCAGCAGCCCTTGCCGGCCGAGCAAATGCGACAGGCCGGCGATTGGCTCGATCAAGTTGCCGAAGATCAAATGGAGACAGCCGCCAGCTGGCCCTCCCTGCAATCGCTGGGAGCCGCACCGGGCGGGGCTCAACCAGCCGCATCCGCAGCACAACCAGCTCCCGCGGCACCGGCACAGGCACCACCACCGCCACCACCTGCGCCAGACGCACCGCCTGAACCTGAACCTTTACCTGCAGTGTCACCGGACTCGTCACCGCCCCAGGCTGACTCCTCCCTGGACGACGCCAACTGGGCGCCGCAAGGCGGTTGGGGAGACAGCGAACAATCCAGCTGGCTTGACCAAAACAAAACAGAAGGCGCCAGCGAATGGGCGACCAAGCCGTCCGCCGGCGACTGGTCGTCGTCAGCGATTCCACCGGCACCGCCACCGGCCGCTACTGAGGCTCCGTCCGCCGCCGCGCCAAATCCATTGAGCGATCTCAACTCCGACTGGGCCGCGCCCAGTACTCCCAGCAAAGATGATTGGGCCGCTCCCAGCACTCCTAATAAAGACGACTGGGCCGCTCCCAGCAACAGCAATCCACTTAGCGATCTGGGCAGCGACTGGGCAGCGCCGAGCAGCGGCAATGCCGATTCCGGCAATGCAGGGAGCGCGGCGGGAGAACCCGGCGCCGGCAACTGGTTGTCCGACAACACGCCTAAATCCGACTGGGCATCGCCTGGCGAAGACTGGGCGGCTCCTTCGAAGGTGCAAGCCAATCCGGATTGGGCAACTCCTCAGCAGTCTGCCATGGATCAGTCGAGCGCCTCGGGCAACTGGAAAGCTATTCCCAACCCACCGCTCATGGACAGAACGCCCGGACCCGCAGCAGCCTCGGCATCGTCTTCAGCAATCACCGGCGATAATCCCTCGCAGTCTGCGTTTGCGCCACAAAATCCCGCCCCCGCTGCCGGCGAAGCTTACGACCTGGCGGCCCTGAACGCCATCGCCACCCCCAAACCGACCGGCGGTTTCAACCTGTCGGAACTGGACTCCATTCGAGCACCCGGCAGCACTGCCGAAGAACCCAAACCCTCGATAGCCGACTTGAACAGCATTCCCACTCCCAAGCCTGCGCCCGTGCCGAAGGGCACCACCGGCGAATGGTCGAAAACCGCTGCCCACTCCGCCGAAGGCGAACAGCTGGTGCAAGGGTTCGCCACCAGAGGCGACCCGGACGCAGCCAAAGAAAAACGGGACTCCCTGCGCAGCCTGCGGGGCGGTGGTGGCAGTTCGGCGAATATGCGCGGCGTCAAAGCTTCTTCGAATTCACCCGGCGGTGAAGGCTTTATGGCCGCCATCATGAACTTCTTCGGACGCATGTTCGGCCGCCGAGACTAATTCGGCTGAACACAACTGAGCACCAGATATGGTGCAAACCTTTACCAGGGGAAGTTGACCCGGAAAAAGAGCGGCGCGCTCTGGGACTTCAAACCTTGCGTGAAATCTAGAACGCCAATTTGCACTCCGCGTTCTTCGACGGAGGTCGGATAGAGATAAAGAGCCGCACTGAACTGTTCCACATAACCGCGGCGAGTGGCGCCTTCACTGAGCTTGAAAACAGCTTCCAGTCCGCGTGGCGACTTGAGCGGATGCTCCAGCTCGAAATATTTCTCCAGCAGATAGTCTTCGCCGTAGGGCGGCGGCTCGTCCTCATCAATGGGCAGCGAGTGACTGCTCCACTGCCAGAGCACCAGGTCGGTGCCGCTTTTCTTCAGCGTCACTTGCAGGTGAGGAAACCAATGATCATCACTGTCCGACTCGCGGAAAACGTGAAGCCTGCCCCGCGTCAGCGAGGGGCGATCGATAAGCATCTGCCGGCCGACAGCATCTATCTCGTCCATTGGTGAATCCTCCGAGACAAGAATAGCAGGCAGGACCTGAGGGTCGACAGTGAGTTAAGATGAATGATGATTTCGTGCACAGAAAAGAAACGGTCACTTCCGTGTTGCTTCGCCAGATTACAACTTCGCTTCTCAGTCTCCTGGCGTCCTGCCTGGTGCTTGGTTTCTCGGCCAGTCCGGCTGGTGCGGAACAGACAGCGATCACGGTGCTCAATTACGTCACGGGCTGGTATCACGACGCGGGCGGCTATCATCCGGCCGTCTTTCTTCTCATAGAGAATACAAGCGGACGCGATCTGTCGGGCAAGTTCGTACGATTTCAAGGACGCTTCACCGACTTGCAAACAAGTGAAGTAGCGGTCGGACGAAAGGAAATACGTCAAGAGTTGAAGCCCTATCAACAAAGTCGCGTCTCGATCATCGCGCCATATGGTTACGAACTGCCGATGGAGGTCTACCGCTGGCCGACTATGGAAGTAAAAGTGATGTGCCGCATCGGCAATGTCGGCGATGAAGGCACAGAAACTCTTCTGGTGACCAAACTGGAATCCGTAGCCCAGACAACCGAAGATGCTTACCAGACTCTGAACAACGCCTCCAGCTACGACGCTAATGCGCTGCCCAAGAGCCACATCGTGCACCGTCCCGCCACACCGCACAAAGAGCCGACGGTTGCCCCTGCTCCGCCGGCCGAAACTCGCCCGCTGGTTGCCACCGCCGGCAAAATGCCGGTGACACCGCAAATCGCGCCGGAGGGCAATGCAACTCGCAACCTGTTGAGCAGCAAGAGCCTGCCCGGGCTGGGAGACGATTTTTACAACTTCGAGCAGCGCTTCGGGCTGCCAATCGCCACAGACGCCAAACAAGCCGATTGGACCTGGGCTAAGTTCAGGCACGAAACATCGGGAGTCAACCTGGTCGTAGGTTCGAAAGAACGAACCGGCAAAGCCGACCTGATAGTCGTTGAACTGAGACGCAGCGAGGTCGGCTCCGACACAAATGCGCTCGATCTGGCCCGTTCACTGACAGGCAAGCTGCGTACTCAAAGCCCGGGGCAGCCAGTAAAAAGCGTGCGCTATCTGGCGAGCGGACGTGTCGAGCTTACCGCTTGCAAAGCAGCCACGTACCGGCTGATCTGCTTGTCTCCGCGAGCCGGAGAAGAGCGGCTGATTGTGATCATCTCGCGACTGCAGCAAGACCCGGAACAGCTTCTGGCGGCGCTCAAGAACCGGCAGCTTTTGAAAAGCATGTCGCCGCTTTTTACTGCCGAAAACTGACAGTAGCTGCGTTCCACAAATTTTGCACGCAATTACCGGTACTCTGGCTGTGAATGCAGTGCGTCTCCCGTATTGCACCCGCCCAGGGCACCGGCAAGGACTTGGCCATGGATACTACACAGTCATACTTCGAACCATCAGCCGATGCCACGGACAAAATCTGCGGCTACGAGATCGGTGCGCTTGGCCGGCTCACACAGTTGCACGCTCGAGTCTTCCGCGATCGGCTCGGCTGCGATTCACGCTTTGAAGTGCAGGTTGCCCGAGAGCTGGCGGATTTTATTGAAAACTTCAACCCGCTGCACGACGCACTCTGGCTCTACAAGCGCTACAACGCCATCGTCGGCTGCCTGGCTGTGGAGGGCAACCGCACAGAGAGCGACTGCGCGCGGTTGCGTTTCTTGATAGTCGATCCGCAATGCCAGCGCAACGGCATCGGCAAAGCCCTGATGCGCAGGGCTCTGGAGTTTTGCCGCACCCGCTCTATAACCCACATTGCGGCCTCTACCACTCCGGAATTTTTTGAGGCTAGACAACTCTTCGAAAAGTGCGGGTTCGCCATCACCGGTGAGACTGTCCACGAGATTTGTGGTCGCTCCCTGACGCTGCAACAGTTCCAGCTGACCTTGCAGGCACCGCCCGCGCGCGCTAAAACCGTTTCTTACGGCATTTTTTAGAACCGGCCGCCAAATTAAACCCGTCACATCTGCCAGGCGCTCAACACTCAAGTGATATCACTTTGGCATTGCTGGAGTCCGCTTGAACACACGCGGCTACACTTCCTTAATAAAAAGGATGATAGAAGCAAAGAGGTTCGACTTTGCCTCATATAATTAGCGCTGGCAAATTCAAGGGTGTCTCGGCCCGCGGTAAAAATCCCTGTCACGTCGATGAGGTGAATGTTCGCAATATGCCGGTAAAATCGCCTGTGGAAACAACAACGGTATCTGGAACAAGTTCGAGTTCGGAGTCAAAGGCAAAAGAGTTGGCAGTGACAGCGGGATCCCAGAAGCCTTCCATCGTCGATACCATTCCATTACCTCTCGTGCTGATGCTGGCAGCACCGTATCTGGCAGGAAAGACCGCTGACAGCGCCATCACCCGCGCCCATAAGGTCTTCAAAGACAGTCGTTTCACCTCGACCATCGACATTCTTGGCGAAGACGCCACCACTGACGCTGACTGCGACGGGTATGTCCTGCAGTACGAACGCCTGATCGACATGGTGGCTTCGGCACCACTACCGGTATCACGCCCGCAAGAACAGATGACTGTCTCGATGAAGCCATCGATGTTCAGCACCGTCTATCCACCGGCAGCCGTCGGTCCTGGAGCCGCCGAACTGGACAAAGCATTCGAACGCATCAAGCGCGTCACGCACTACGCCAAGAGCAAAAACGTAGCCATGACGCTGGAAGCCGAAGACCACAACTGGGCAGACTTCCACCTCGAGACCTATTTCACCTTGATCGAGGAAGGTTACACCAACCTCGGCACGGTGCTGCAGGCGCGCCTCTTCCGCACGAAGCAAGACGTAAAACGCTTCGACGAACGCATGCGCGTGCGCATGGTGATTGGCATCTACAACGAACCGAAAGAGGTTGCCTACACAGAGAAGCCGATCATGAAAGAGTTCTTGATTGACTACGCCGGCGACCTTTTGAAGCGCGGAACATACGTCGAGCTGGCAACGCATGATGCCGACTGCCTCGGAAAATTCTTCCATCAAATCGCTATCCCTCAGCGCGTTCCAGCATCTTGCTTCGAAACTCAGTTTTTGCTGGGCGTGCCCCGTCAAAAGCTGGAAGAGGGCTTGGTGAGCGGTAAATACTTCATCGACCTGGCAACCGAGGCCGGCACCCGCGATGCCGAATACCTGAGCGAACTGGCTCGCACCGGCATTCCGGTGCGCATGTACCTGCCCTTCGGGTCCGACAAAGTGGCGGGACCATACTGCAAACGCCGCCTGAAAGCCAATCCCAACATGATGGCTTACGGCATCAAGAACTTGCTGCACATCCAGAGCTAACGCCCTTAACTAATGGTCTCCGCCGTTAGTGCCGGTGCCCATATCCTGAATGATCGCTGCGGCCAGGTCCACGCACTCGGCGCAGATATGCACGCTTGGACCCGCCATGATCAGGCGGCTGTCTGTCTGATCCTGGTGGCAAAAGTCGCAGGTCGCCGTGTACGTGCCGTTGCTTTCGTGAATCCGCTCGATCCACTCCTTCACCCAGTCGACATAGCGCTCTTCTTCGCTGCGAATGTCTTCTTCATCCAGGTCTTCGGGCGAGAATTTGTGGACGATGAACCGCTCCACCGATGACGTGGATTTCTCGTAGTCGACGTTGAGCGTGTAGCGTTCTTGATAAATGGCTGTCTCTTTGTAGTAACCAAAGTGAGTGACGCGCTCGCGGCTATCGATCTCAGCGTAGAGACCATCCTTCTCTTCAGTCTGGAAGGCATCAAGCAAAGATTCGGGGCGCAGTACGGCCATAGAACTCTTCTCAGCCTCCCCTTCGGTGCCTGCGACGGGGCTGGTCGTCGTCGTCATCAATGTCATCGTCGGCACCTTCAGCTTCAGCGGCGTATTGTTCGTCGAACATCTCCTGCATCTGTTCGATGCAGAGATTGCAGATACAAGCCCCGGTATTGCCGCGCACCAGCTGCTGCACCTGGAAAGCTGCTTGATAGCAGAAGTTGCACATCTCCACGACGCCGGACCGCTCGTTTATCACTTCCGCCCAGTCATCCAGCCATTGCTGGAAGTCTTCATCATCGGGACCGGCACCGGTCTCCGGATACTGGTACTGTCGGCAGAACTCGACGCGCCCCTCTTCGTTCTCCGGGTCGGCGTACAATGTCCATTTGCCGCCTAAGGTACCGTCTTCGCGGTACCATCCGTAGTGGCGCACGTTGCCGGACTTATCGATCTGCGCATAAAAGCCGCGTTTGCCTTTGGCACTAAAACCTTTAGGAAGAAGATCTTTGCCGACTCTTGCCATGTAGTAAATGCATCACCGGAAACGCTGACGGGTCTAGTTTACCCCACAACCAGAGCTTATGCTAAACGAGCTTTGGCTGCTCGACGCACCCAGTAATCGTCATCGTTGGCAAGCTGTTTCAAAATGTCCGCCGTGGCGATTTTCGTGCGTGCCACCTGCCAGCGGATGTAGGAGTTCTTATCTGCCGAAAGTATCTTCAGCGCAATCATCGGCGTGTGAGGGTTTTTCAAAACCGAGACCCGCACTTGCTCCTGGCTGTCACGCGCCAGGCGATGTATAAGCGATGGATGCGTGCAGGGGTTAGACGCTACCCGCTGCCGCACATCTACGCATTCATCTTCACATAGCCCCTGCAGCAACTGGGGAGTTGCTGCAGGGTGCGCCGCCACAAATGCCCGCACAAATGAGCTGGCACTGGCGGCGAACTCGGACAAGGTGGTGTCGTCCGCTACTTCAGGATCTATCAGCGGTTGCCGCAGATAGATATCAGGATCTCTGGTCAAATGGTCGATTATTTCCTGAGGACAGTTATCGTTGTCCGCCACCGCCTGCCTGACTGTCGCTTCGTCATCGCGAGAAAGAAGTTGCAGTACTTCAGGCGGAGTTGAGGGGTTACGGGCGAGCCAGAGCCGTACCTCTTTGTCTTCGTCAATGGCCAGGGCCACTGCCGCATCCCGAGTCAGATCTTCAGCTCGCGCCACAGCGCAGCGCACGGACTGCTGAGGATCTTTGGCCAGCGTGTAGAGAAGATGGTTGGCTCTGCGTTCGTTGATCGCGACCAGATACCGAACGAAGATATCGCCATCTTTGAGCAACCTGAGCAAGGTGTCGTTGCTGGAGGACGGATTGCATGCCACATCACGGCGAATGTGCACATCGTGATCGTGTGACAATTGATCGAGCGCAGCGGGGGGTGCCGATTGATTGCTTGCCACTCGTTTGCGGACGGATACATCCTTGTCTCGCGCCAGCACTATGAGCGCGGGATAAGGCGCTTCTGGATTTCGCGCGATTGCCTGTCTCACGAGCGGACTGGCATCGCCTGCGAAATCAACCATCACTTCGCGCGGGCAAGCAGCGTGCGAAGCTACCCAGAAGCGTACGGACACTTCGTAGTCTGCTGCGAGGAGCCGGAGTGTTTCAGGGCTGGAGCTGGGATTTGATGCAACAGCAGCCCTGATGGTGGGGTCGAGCTCCTCGCTTAAACGTCTGAGCATGTCGCGCTGAGTTCGGGGGTTGGCACCGACAGCACGACGCACTTTCAAATTGGAGTCAACGGACAGTTTTCTGAGAATCGGGACAGGACAATTTAGATGTCCTGCCACCATCTCTCGGACGCCGGCGTGCTTGTCTTTGCTCAAGTATTCCAGGCAATCCGGCGGTGTGTCGCTATTGCCAGCCACGTACTCGCGCACATTCGCACGTGGATGCATAGCCAGATACCATAGACCATTGCTGACGGCGGATTCATCTGATTCCTGATCTGGATCTGATTTGTGTTCGGACGGCGCCGCAGATTCCTCATCATCGACTGCAGGCGATGATGGAAACATCGAGATCGCGAGTCCAAGCGAAGAAGACAGGTCATAGATACTTTCGGAAAGAAAGTCCTGCTCGACGCTGAAATCGAAATCTACACTCTCGCTGTTCCTCTTGCGAAAGTCGAATATAGTCGTGCCAACATAGCTCGTAATGCCAACTTGCATCCTAGCGTGCCGCCCTTTACTTGTGATCCCGCTGGTCTTTGTTGTTGTTACCGATTGTGTACGATGCCAAGGAGCGCGTCTACCAAGAAATCACTCATATTCTTCCGCTCCCCATGCGGCTTCCCGCTGGTCGCATTCGAAGTACGGCTATCCATGCCGGTTTCCACAAGTGGTATCAACAGATATAAATCGCAGTTCACCGGCGCCTGGTTTAAAGGCAGCTCAGTCGCCATGCGGAAAACCACACGGCAACCCGTTCCCCGGATGAGAGTGGTATCACACTCGCATGCAAGCGCGGCTGTACGCTGCGGCAATTGTCGTCGCGAGGTGAATGGTCATGCGTTTCTTTCCGGTTGGAAGGCAGTCTGTTTTCTGGCTGTCAGCCGTGTCGGCCGTGTCGGCATCAGTGTTTGCACTCTCGATCGCGCAAATTTGCTTGGCCAGCCAACCGGCAACCGGCAACAACGCCACTCTCCAGTGCGACGTCAAGAAAGCCAGCGCCTGGGTCAACGAAGAGAACATCGGAAAGAAACCAGCGGCAGACGAAAAGGACGTGCCGCTCCCGTATCGCACTTACGACTTCTACGCAGTCACCGACGTCACCGTCACCAACAAAACCAGCGCGTCGCTGCCGGTTTCTCTCTCCGCCGTAGAACTGTCCATCAATGGTAAGCCCTGCGCCGCGCCGGTGCTCAGCCTTGATTCCAAAGACGTCCAGGTCGACAAAGACCTGCGTCACTTCCAGCTGCCCGGCAAGAAAAAGGCGAACGTCTCCATCCGCATGGCGGGCAACTACGGCATCAAACATAAGAACGGGACACCGGTGATCTCGAAGATCACACTCAATGCCGGTAAGGAAGAGATCAAGGTGTCTTCGAAGACTCAGTTCGACGACGCCTTCGTGGGCTTGCAGAAGTGACACCGGAAGAACAAGTCAAAGAAGCGATCGCGCTCGGCGACCAGCAGGAGAGCTACGGCAACTTCGCCGAGTCGCACGAAAAGTTTGCCGCGGCGGTGGCATTATGCTGGCAGCATAATCTGCCGGCTGCACTGGCGGCGATTGCTTTGACGCGGGTGGCTGTAAATGCAGTCAACAGAGACGACAACGAAACAGCAGATAGTAACTTTCAGGCGGCAATCACCGCCTTTGAAGCTGACGAAACAAGAAGCAATCTCGAATATGCAGATTGCCTGACGCACTACGGACACTTCTTGCGCGGCGCCAAACAATGGAGTCCGGCAGTAGACCAGTACGCAAAAGCCTATATTCTCTACCGAGAGATAACCAGTCTGCCGGCAGCAGATGTGCAGCAACGCAGACTGGCGTTGCGCAATTCGCTCAAGTCAACGGCTGAGCAATCTGATGACGCTGTGCGCGATCAACTGCGGGAGCGCGTACACGCAATGCTGCCTCGCAAAGACTCACCTTTGTTTCCATAGTCTCGTGTCTGCGTCCCGGCTCAGCAGGAGCCGATGCCCTGCTCGTCGGCGTGATAACTGCTGCGGACAAGCGGACCGGAGAACACATTGCCAAATCCCATCGACATACCAACTTCTCTATAGAAGTCGAAAGTGTCGGGATCGACCCAGCGTTCTACAGGCAGATGCTTTTCAGTCGGTTGCATGTACTGTCCGATGGTTACCAGGTCGACGTCGCTGGCTTTCAGAGAGCCGAGCAGACCGATAATCTCAGCGTCCGTCTCGCCCAGTCCAACCATGAAACCGGATTTAGTCGTCAGCCCTTGCTCTTTCGCTCGCTTCAAAAGTTCTAAGCTACGCTCGAAACGAGCCTGCGGTCGCACTTTTAAGTAGAGACGCGGAACGGTTTCCACGTTGTGGTTGAGCACGTCGGGACGAGCATCAATGACTGTCTGCAGCGACTCCCAGTTTCCGCAAAAGTCGGGGATCAAAACTTCGATGCGGGTGCCGGGCGACTCGGCGCGCACGCGATTGATCGTTTCTGCCCAGATGGCAGCTCCACCGTCCTTAAGTTCATCTCGGTTGACGGAGGTGATCACCGCATACTTGAGCTGCATGAGGCGAATAGCCTCAGCAACGCGGCGCGGTTCGTCCAGGTCAAGCTCCGTCGGCTTGCCCGTAATCACATTGCAGAAGCCGCAGCTGCGCGTGCAGACGTTCCCGAGAATCATCACCGTCGCAGTACCGCGCGTCCAGCACTCACCACGATTGGGACAGGCTGCCGACTCGCAGACAGTATGCAGCGCGTTTTCTTCGACGATTTCGCGGACTTTGAGAAACGGTCCGCTACTCGGAATGCGCACCTTCAACCAGGGCGGCTTTTCCGTGCGCCGCTTGCGGTGCGGCTCTTGCACAGACTGGATGTCAGCAATGTCTTTAGGATTCATTCAACTTTCCGCTTGGACACTGGGTTTCGCGCCACCAGATTGAACAAAATAATAATTCTTGTCGCGCTCCATCTATGTAATACTTCCGAATTGTTAGATGGCGGCGTGAGAGCTGATTCTAGCAGTTGTCACCAGCCTGCTAACAATCTGAATAATAGTTTCAACCCCGGTTTACAGAACTCCGCAAGGAACCACTGTAGACCTCACAGGAAGTAACCCCGCTATGCCAAGAAAAGCATTGGAGTTCTCGGCGAAACTGGAGTATCTCTCGATACTCGACGAGAACGGCAAAGTTGATGCACAGCTCGAACCGAAGATTGATGCGAAAGACCTGAAAGAGATGTTTCGCTGGATGCTCATGGCTCGCCGAGTCGATGAACGTCTGTTGAAATTGCAACGTCAGGGTCGCATCGGCACGTTCCCGCAAGCGACCGGACACGAAGCGATCAGCCTGGGCTCCATCTGGCACATGAAACCGACCGATTGGTTTGTGCCCGCATATCGCGAATTGGCTGGATTCCTGTACCGCGGTTGGACACTGGAAACCATCCTTCTCTACTGGATGGGCTTCGAAGAAGGCGCAATGCCACCGGAAGGTGTACGCGATCTGCCGATTGCCGTTCCGGTTGCCAGTCAACTTCTGCATGCAGCCGGCATGGGTATGGCTAACAACATTCGCGGCGACAAGAATGTCGTCATGACTTACATGGGCGACGGCGCCACCTCCGAAGGCGACACCCACGAAGCTCTCAACTTCGCCTCCGTATTTGATGCACCGGTTGTCTTCATCTGTCTGAACAACCAGTACGCCATTTCGGTGCCGCTCCACAAACAGATGCACTGCGAGACGGTCGCCCAACGCGCCGTTGCTTATTCAATTCCAGGCATCCGCATCGACGGCAACGACGTCCTCGCTATGTACGTCGCCGCCAACGAAGCTGTAGACAGAGCCCGCAACGGCGGTGGACCGACGTTGATCGAAGCGCTCACGTATCGCTACACACCGCACACGACAGCCGATGAACCGAAGCGCTATCGTCCGGAAGCTGAAGCCGCCGAGTGGCAAGCTAAGGAGCCGCTCATCCGCTTCGAGAAATACTTGAAGAACAAAGGCATCATGACCGACGCCGATCGCCAAAAGATGGAAGACGAAATCGAAAATCAGATTCAAGAAGCCATCAAGAAAGTGGAAGTGATGGTCAAACAACCACCGCTTTCCGATCCGCTCGTCATGTTCGATCATCTGTACAAAGACATCCCGCCGTTCCTGCAAGAGCAGCGTGACGAACTGGCCCGCGACCTCGGACTGGATCAAAAAGGCCCGAAGAAAAAAGAAAACGGCAACACGGAAAAGAACAAACAAACCGCAGGAAAGGGGGCCTAGTACCATGGCTGAAATGAACATGGCAAAAGCCATCAACCTGGCACTGCATGAAGCAATGCAGCGCGACGACCGCGTAGTCGTCATGGGAGAAGACGTCGGTCCCGATGAAGGCGTTTTCCGTATCACCGAAGGACTGCACACCAAATTCGGTGACAAGCGCGTCATCGACACGCCGCTTGCCGAATCCGGCATCATCGGTACCGCCATCGGTATGGCTATCTATGGAATGCGTCCGGTCGCCGAAATTCAATTCTCCGGTTTTGACTATTACGCTTATCACCAACTGGAGATGCACGCCGGTCGCTTCCGCAACCGCACCCGCGGTCGGATTAATGTACCGATGGTCATGCGCGCCCCGTCCGGCGGTGGCATCCGCGCCATCGAACACCACAGCGAAAGCCGCGAAGCCATCTACGCACACTCGCCCGGTTTGAAAGTGGTCATGCCTTCGGGACCGCGCGTTGCCCGCGCCCTCCTGCATGCCGCCATTCAAGACGACGATGCCGTCATCTACTACGAACCGAAAGCGCTCTATCGTCTGTTCAAGGAAGAAGTTCCGGACCAGATTGAAACCCTGCAAATCGGTCGTGCCCAGGTGGCTCGTCCAGGCAGCGACATCACCATCGTCTCCTACGGCGCCAGCATGCGCGCCGCCCTGGAAGCCGCAGAAATGCTCGATGAAGAAGATGGCGTCAAGGCTGAAGTCATCGACCTCTTGTCCATCTGCCCGCTCGATACCGATACGGTCGTCGAGTCGGTGGCAAAAACAGGACGCGCAGTTGTCGTGCACGAAGGTCCGCGCACCTGCGGTATGGCGGCCGAGATCATCGCCCGCATCAACGAGAAGGTGTTGCTCAATCTGGAAGCGCCGGTGATTCGCGTTACCGGTTACGACTTGCCGATTCCCTACTTCGCTCGCGAGAGGGCTTACCTGCCTGACGCAGACAAGGTAGTCAGAGCTGCACGTCAAACGCTCAACTTCTAATATGCGCGAGGCGAGACTCAATAATTGAAAGTCTCGCCTCGCTACTTTTTTCTATAGAGGGGTAGAAAAACGAACATGGAATTCAAACTGCCGGATCTTGGAGAAGGACTCCACGAAGCAGAGATTCTCAACATACTGGTCAAAGAAGGCGATCAGGTCAAAGAAGATCAGCCTATCTTCGAGGTAGAAACCGACAAAGCCGTCGCCACCATCGATGCTCCCTGCACAGGCAAGGTTCTGAAGATCATGGTGAAGGTTGGAGAGATCGCCAAAGTCGGCAACGTGATTATTACCTTCGACACTGCCGATGGTGCAGTCTTGCCCGAGCGCGAAGCACCTTCGGAAGAAGGTGCGCATTCCAAAACCACCAAGCCGCCCGTCAATGTGCCAGCAGATCGCGAAGCCGCCGCTGCCGCCTCCGGCAATGGTGGACGCAGCTATCAGCATGCCGCACCGGCCGCTGTAGTCGCCGCAGGACCTGTGGCAGCCGCTCCAGCCACCCGCCGTCTGGCTCGCGAAATGGGCGTCGATTTGAAATTGATTCAGGGCACCGGTCCCGGAGGACGCATCCTTAAAGAAGATCTGCGCGCTTACGCTGAAGGCGTTCCCGGCAGCGCTCGGACCCCACAGACGGCCGGCGCCACCGCTACGGCTACCCAAACCACCAGCAAGCACACAGCTCCAGCCGCCCCCGGAAACGGTGGACGGCACACACCGCCGACTCGCCGTGATGAGGGACCGAGTGAACCTTTCACCCCATCGCCGATGTCGTTAACTCCCTTCGAGATGCCCGACTTCTCGAAGTACGGACCGGTCGAACGCGTGCCGCTGCGCTCACTGCGTCGCAAAATCGCCAACAACATGGCGCTGTCGTGGCAACATGTTCCGCACGTCACGTCTTTCGACGAGATTGATATCACCGACATCGAAATGTATCGCCAGAAGCATGAGAAGTCTGTCTCAGAGCGCGGCGGCAAGCTGACGCTGACAGTTCTGGCTCTGAAAGCCATCGTTGCCGGTTTGAAACTGTATCCGCAATTCAACTCCAGCCTCGATGAAGCGACCGGCGAGATCGTCTACAAGTACTACTACAACATCGGCATCGCAGTCGCCACAGATCGCGGCTTGATCGTTCCGGTAATCAAGGATGTCGATAAGAAGAGCATCTTGGAACTATCGATCGAACTGGCAGAGATCGCCCAGAAGACCCGCGAAGGAAAAATCGAAGTCGACCGCCTGCAGGGCGGCACCTTCACCGTCACCAATATCGGCGCAATCGGCGGCACCGGCATGGTGCCCATGGTCAACTATCCGGAGTGCGCGATCTTAGGCATGGCACGAGCCGCCGAGAAGCCTGCCGTGCGCAATGGCGAAATCGTCATCCGCACACTGATGAACGTGGCTCTCTCCTTCGACCATCGCATCGCCGATGGTGCCGAAGCTGCCTACTTCGTCCGTCACATTTCAGAATGCCTGTCCGATCCCTTCAAGCTGCTGATGGAGGTATAGTCCATGGTTGTCGGCGAAATGGTATTGGACATCGACCTGGTCGTCATCGGCGCCGGTCCGGGTGGCTATACAGCGGCTCTGCGCGCGAAAGAACTGGGAATCAAAACAGTGCTGGTCGATGCTGCGCCCAAACCGGGCGGCGTTTGCCTGCACGTCGGTTGCATCCCATCGAAAGCTCTTTTGCATGCAGCGGAAGTGATCAACGAAACAAAGACCGCCGCGTCCTTCGGATTGCATTTCGACAAACCGAAAATCAACGTCGACGAACTGCGCAACTGGAAGCTCTCCGTCAGCGACAAGCTGGCAGGCGGCATCGCCTCTAAATGCAAAAGCGCCGGCATCGACATCATCAACGGCACCGCTGAGTTTCAAGATTCCAAAAATGTGCGCGTGCAATGCCCAGGCGAATCCGCCGTGCGCATCAAGTTCAAGCACGCCATTCTCGCCACCGGCTCGCGTCCGGTGATGCCCAAGATGTTCGATATCGGCAGCGAACGTGTTGTTGATTCGACCGGAGCCCTGGACATTCACGACATACCGAAGCGCTTGCTCGTAGTCGGCGGCGGCTACATCGGCATGGAACTGGGAACAGTCTACGCAGCCCTGGGCAGCGAAGTCACCGTCGTCGAAATGATGGATGGACTGATCATGGGCGCCGACCGCGATCTGGTCCGCCCGCTGCACACTCATGTGCAGAGCATCTTCAAAGCCATCTATCTGAACACCAAAGTCACCAAAGTCGAAGACAAAGGCAAGGAAGTCGAAGCTTTCTTCGAAGGAAAAGATGCGCCTGCCAGCGCCAAGTTCGACAAAGTGCTCGTCTCTGTCGGCCGTCGCCCCAACAGCGATAGCCTGGCACTGGACACCACGCAAGTCACCATCGACGAGCATGGCTTCTGCACCATCGACGATCAGTGCCGCACCACCGACAAACGCATCTTTGCCATCGGCGATGTCTCCGGGCAGCCCATGTTGGCTCACAGAGCCATGCGACAAGGCATTGTCGTTGCCGAAGTAATTGCTGGTCGCAAAACCATCTACGACAACCGCGCTGTCCCGGCAATTGTGTTCACCCAGCCGGAGATCGCCTGGACCGGACTGACAGAGACTGAAGCGAAGGCGCAAGGCAAAGAAATTGCCAGCTCGAAGTTCCCCTGGTCGGCAAACGGACGCGCTCACTCGCTCGGCGAGCCAACCGGAACCACGAAAGTAATCTTCGATCCACAGACCACCCAGGTGCTGGGAGTCGGCATCGTCGGACCACGCGCCGGTGAGTTGATCACCGAAGCGGTTCTAGCAATCGAAATGGGTGCCGTGCTGGAAGACCTCGCCGTCACTATGCACCCTCACCCAACGCTTTCCGAGACGGTCAACGAAGCCGCGCTGGCAGCCCTGGCGCGCATGGAACGCCAGAAAGCCAAGGAAGCCGAACCGGCCGCCAAGTAAGTCGATTAAGGCTTGTCACCGTCGGTGCCACCAGTTTCTTCGGCGGCACCGCGCTCGGTTTTCTTAGATGCCTTCTTCTCAGATGGCTGATTGTCCAGATGCTCGACTTCTTTGCCGCAGTTCTGGCTGACTTTGGCTTCCTCTACTGGAGCCTCACTGCTTTTTTGAGCGTCCAAATTCTTGTTCCGAGATTCGTCTTCCATATGGTGCACATCGCTGTTTGTCATGGCTGTCGTCCTCCGCATGAAGGAGACTGCTGATTGGACGCCTGAGTTCCGCCACGCCACCCCAAATCATCTGCGCCACAAACTGAACCATGAGCTCCCTTTGCAGGAAACATTGGATACATGTAATCCGCTATAACGGGTTTTGGAGCCGATTTCGAGCCTTAGCTCGTTGTCATACAGCGGCAGGGGCGATATCCTGTTGCAGATATAGATGATATCTCCGGCGGGAGGGGAAATATGGCTGTTACGCAAAGCGCCGTCGCCACAATCAAAATGTTCATCGACGGCAAATGGGTGGATTCGAGTGCCAAGAACACGACACCGGTGTTCAACCCTTCCACAGGCGAGGAAATCGCTAAAGTGCCGGTCGGCACTCGCGAAGACGTGGACAAAGCTGTTCAGTCAGCGCAAAAGGCCTTCTTAGAATGGCGCGAAGTACCGCCGGTTGAGCGGGCCCGGGTCATGTTCAAATTCAAAGCATTGCTCGATGCCAACTACGACAGGATTGCACAGTCAGTCTGCCGCGAACACGGCAAGACAATGGCTGAGGCTAAGGCCTCGGTTTTCCGCGGCATTGAAGTCGTTGAGTTCGCGCTCGGCATTCCCAGTCTCTTGATGGGCGAATGCATCGAAAACATCGCCACCAACGTCGACTGCGAAACGATGCGCCATCCGATCGGAGTGTGCGCCGGCATCACACCCTTCAACTTCCCGGCCATGGTGCCGCTCTGGATGTACCCGATTGCCATTACCTGCGGCAACACTTTCGTTCTCAAACCATCCGAGAAGGTACCGCTGACCGCGATGCTGATCGCCGAACTTTTGCAGGAAGCCGGTCTGCCACCAGGCGTTCTCAATATAGTGCACGGCGGCAAAGAATCAGTAGATGCTATCCTCGAACACCCGCTGGTGAAGGCTGTTTCCTTCGTCGGTTCCACACCGATCGCCAAGTACATCTACACGCAAGGCACCGCCAACGGCAAACGCGTGCAATCGGCAGGCGGAGCCAAAAACCACATCATCATCATGCCTGATGCCGACATGGATCACACAGTGCAGGCACTGCAAGCCTCGGCATTTGGTTGCGCCGGCGAACGCTGCATGGCAGGCTCCATCGCTCTCCCGGTCGGCGACGCTGCAGAAATGCTGATTCCCAAACTGGTCGAGTCAGCCGGCAAGATGACTGTCGGCGCCACCGACAGCGGCGCCAAAGTGGACATGGGTCCTCTGGTCACCAAAGATCATCTCAACCGCGTGAAGAGCTTGATCGACAAGGGCGCCAGCGAAGGTGCCGACCTGGTACTGGACGGCCGGACCATCTCAGTCAAAGACGCACCCAACGGCTATTATCTGGGACCGACCATCTTCGACAAAGCCAAACCAAGCATGTCGATCGTCAAAGAAGAAATCTTTGGACCGGTACTGAGTGTGGTGCGCGTCAAAGACGTCGAGGAAGCCATCAAGACCGGCGATCAATGTGAATTCGGCAACGGCGCAGTGATCTTCACAAGTTCCGGACATACCGCGCGGACTTTCAAACGCTACTTCAACGCCGGCATGATCGGCGTCAACGTCGGCGTCCCGGCGCCGATGGCCTGGTTCCCCTTCACCGGCTGGAACAACTCCTTCTACGGCGACCTGCACATTCAAGGTCGCGAGTCGATCCAGTTCTACACTCAACAGAAAATGACGATGACCCGCTGGTTCGAAACCAGCAAAGGCAAGTTCCAAGATCCGATCTGGAAGTCGAAGAACTAACTAGACTCCAGCGAATCCCTTTAGTTTGAAGCGGCACGCCAGCAAATGCTGGGGTGCCGTTTCTTCCCTTAGTCCAAAACAACACTAGTGTTGTTTTCAAGAGGATCCAGCCGTTGAACTTTTTGCACCTCTTTGACGTTTAAACAGAAGTGTTGATTTCCACAAAGAGCCGGAGGCATACCCCATGATGATCAGAAGTGAGAGAGACCGCACAAAACTGAAAAAGCGACAAGTCAGGCTGGGGCATGTACAACGCCGACTATTGTCGCTTCAACGTGATCTGGATGTTGATCTGACCAATGTGATCGATCAAATCAATGAGGACTTAAATGCAATTGCATTGCAGTTAGAGGAATACGATACGCAGTTGCGGGCGGACATGACCCAGATGACCGATGCCGGCGGCAGCGCCGACGACCCATTTGTGGTGATTCGCCTGGCACAGGAGTTGCCCGAGTGCTTAAAGAGAGCGCGCCGAATACTGGGTTTGTCTCAGACCGAGTTAGCAAAAGCGGCGGGTCTGAAGCCTCAACAAATCAATCGCTACGAGCAGGGCAACTACGAAAACATACAACTGTCTCATGCACTAGCTCTGTGCCGGGTGGTGGAACAAGAGCGACAGGATAGCGATGGTTTTGGGCTGATCTCTCAGCAGCGTCAGGCTTCGACTGGAACCGGCGCTGGTTCGCCAACTGAATCTGAAGACGCAGAAAGCGAAGATGGTGCGTTCGTATTCCCGTTCGAGGTTGACTGCGCACCGGATTGAGACTGCGTCGCAGGCAGTTGCTCTGGAGCGGCAGCTGCATGCGAGCCGCTGGCGGTCGGTTTACCGAGAGTCACTTGAGTTAGCTTGTCGCGATTGACCACCGAGACACCAGCGGGCTGCAGTTGCGGACGAATTACATCAGTACCGAGTCCGAGTTTTTCGAGCAACCAAATGGTGCACCAGGTGAAGTCGAACTCCCACCATCTGATACCATGCCGCGCCGATTTCGGGACGCCGTGATGGTTGTTGTGCCAGCCTTCACCCAATGAAAGGATAGCCACCCACCAGACGTTGGTGGAATCTTCGCGTGTATTGAAGTTTCTGTATCCCTGCGAGCGCAAATGACAGACGGCATTGACTGCCTGCGTGCTCCAGAAAACGATTCCCGTGGCCAGTGCGTTCATCAACATAGCGCTCAATCCGAAGGCGGCGAATATGATGATGCGCACGCCGATGTTGACGGCCAGGCAACGCTGAGCTTGCGCTGGACTGTGGCTGTCGCCGCACCAGCGGAAAATCGGATCTTTCATAAGATCGGCAGCTTGCTTGCGCAGTTCTTCGTCGTTCTGCACTTCGTAAGTTTTGAACATCCATCCGTACAGCGCGTGCTTGAAGCCCCGGCGCGGAGAATGCGGATCGCCGACTTCATCCGACTTCTGGTGGTGCAGGCGATGCACACCCACCCAGACAATCGGAGACCCCATCAAGCACAAGTATCCGCCGGCAACGATCACGTACATGAGCCAGCGCGGAACTTTAAGTGACTTGTGTGTCAGCAGTCGGTGGTAGCCGAGAGTGATGCCCAGTCCGGCATACACATAGGAACCGAAAAACCAGGCGGCCATGTACCAGGGATTCCAATTCCCGATATCAAACAAACCAAAAGTCGCCAAAAACAGACCCCCTATATAGAATCGGGCTGCCATGTTTATAGCACGATACGGATTGAAAAAAACCCGGTACAGATTATGAACTGTAGAGGGATAAAGCCGTTTTCAAGCAGATACTCTTGGCCGCGGCAGAACCAGAGCCGGTTCCACGGAAACTGACGGAACGCTCATGGTAATTGAGGTATAACTAATGTGAAGCTGCGTAGACAGCCGTACGCACTTCGTCGTTAACCGTCGGAAATCCAGAAGTGGCGCCAGTTAGAAGCATTCTCACTTACATATTATTTATCGCATCCTTTCTCGCAATTTCGTGCCCCGGCGCGCAGTGCCGTGAAACCGATGAGCTTTCGGAGCGCGCTTACAAATCGCTTGTAGCCGAGTCGATGGAAAGCATCCCCGCTCAATCCGCACCAGTGAAGAGCCGGGGAGCGGACAGTCAGGCAGCCGCCGACAAGCGAGCCTTGGCGGCGAAATCCGGTCGTTCATCCGGTTCGACCGGTCGTCCGCGCGTGATTTTGGCGCTGGGCGGCGGCGGCACCCGCGGTCTGGCTCATATCGGCGTGTTGCGGGTTTTGCAGCGCGAAGGCATCCATATAGATGGAATTGCCGGCACAAGTATGGGCGCCATAGTCGGTGGTCTGTTCGCCGCCGGCTTAAATCCAGATCAAATTGAAGATCTGATGCGCAACAGATCGATGCTGCATGCTTACGACACCGTGCCGATTCCGGTGCGCCTGGCTTGCGTGCCTGTATTCGCACTGCCTCACGCATTCGGATACCACCCGTACGACGGGCTTTACCGCGGCAACAAATTTGCCACTTACATAAACACCGTCGTGCCGCCATCTAAAAAGAACATCGAAGATTTCGACACACCCTTCGTTGCGGTAGCCACCGATCTTCTGGAGGGCAAACCCTACACGATCAGAAGCGGAGACATCGGTCGGGCGATCCAAGCCAGCTCAGCGCTGCCGGGTTTGCGCCGCCCACTCTACTTCCAGGAGAAACTGTTGGTCGACGGCGGCGTCTTGCAAAATCTGCCCACCGACCAAGCTAAGGACATGGACGCCGACGTGGTGATTGCCGTAGATGTGGACGGTGTCCACATGAAAATGGCGTCCCGTGATTTTCGCCGCATCGGCAGCGTCACGTTCCGCTGCATCAATCTTCACCTCAAAGCCATCGACTCATATCCCTCCACAAGCGCTAATGTAGTAGTACGGCCTTGTGTCGGAGACATAGGACTGCTTTCGAGGAACATGCACGACATCACGATTGCCATCACAGAAGGAGAGAAGGCGACCAGGGCGAGCTTACCGGAGATTCGTGCCGAGATAGAGCGAGTGACCACCGAATTGGCCGAAGGAAAACCAGCCGAAGGAAAACCACAGTGAGCGCATCAGCAGACACGCAATATTACTTTCGCCGCGCCGCCAAACAACTGGGAATTGGACCGAGACTAGAAACCAAACTGATTACCCCGCGCCGGGAAGTGAAGGTCGAGTGCACCATCGAACTCGATAACAAAGAACTCGCTTCCTTTGTCGGATATCGGGTCCAGCATGATTCTTCGCGCGGACCGATGAAGGGCGGACTGAGATACCACCCTCAAGTAGACCCGGATGAGGTGACGTCGCTGGCGGCACTGATGACCTTCAAGACCGCCGTCGTCAACATTCCCTACGGGGGCGCCAAGGGCGGCATATCGTGCGACCCGCACAAACTCTCGCATGCCGAACTACAACGATTGACGCGTGCCTTCGTCGACGAGATTCACGACGTCATTGGTCCGCAACAAGATATTCCGGCGCCCGACATGGGCACCAATGCGCAGACTATGGCCTGGATCGTCGACCAGTATTCCAAGTATCACGGCTGGGCACCGGGAGTGGTGACAGGCAAACCTCTGGAGTTAGGTGGCAGTCCCGGACGCGAAGCCGCTACGGGACGGGGCATCACCATTGCCGCCGAGTCAATTTTGAGCGACCACAACATGCGCATTGCCGATGCGTCCTTTGTTCTGCAAGGTTTCGGCAATGTCGGCTCATGGGCTGCTCGTTTCATACATCAGCTGGGCGGTAAGGTGGTCGCCATCGGGGATGCTTCCGGAGCGATCTTCAATCGCGGCGGCATTGACGTCGAGGCGCTGTTGAATTACGAGCACGCCAACGGGTTTATCGCCGGCTTCCCATCCGCAGAAGCTATGAATCCGCACGATTTGCTGACTACTCAATGCGATGTTTTGATTCCGGCTGCGCTCGGCGGCGTCTTGACGCAAGAAAATGCAGAAGACGTCTCCGCCAAATTCATCCTCGAGGGCGCCAACGGACCGACGACGCCGGAAGCGGATGAAATCTTCCAGAAGCGCGGCATCACAGTAATTCCGGACATCTTCGCCAATGCCGGCGGCGTTGTTGTTTCCTACTTCGAATGGGTGCAGAACCTGCAACAGTTTCGCTGGACAGAAGAGCGCGTTAATGCAGAACTGCGTTCAGTCATGGAAGATGCCTACAAGAACATCATCATCACCGCCAAGAGCGGCAACAGCGATTTGCGCACGGCGGCCTTCCAGCTTGCCATCTCGCGAATCGCCCGGGCAACGGCTCTGCGCGGTCTGGAAAACGAAAACTTCTGCTTGCTCACAGCTCAGCACTGATCTGACTAATGGACACCGAAAAAGAACCCAGCGAAGCGCCGCCCCTCACCCTGGAAAATGTCGCTCCGCAACTCGACAACGAGACTGAAGCCGAGAAAGAAGATCACCAGCTGGTCTGGCTGAACACGGTCTATCAGGGTGATACCGTGCCGCAGCTGACAGTGCGAGCGGTGGTCATGGGCGGACTTCTGGGCTCGCTGATGTCCATATCCAATCTCTACACGTCGCTCAAACTGGGCTGGGCTTTCGGCGTTGCCATCACGGCCTGCGTCCTCTCTTTCGTGATCTGGAACACCGTCTGCCGGCTGATTCCCAAGCTGACGCCGATGAGCATTCTGGAAAACAACTGCATGCAGTCCACGGCTTCGGCGGCCGGCTATTCGACCGGAGCCACAATCGGCACCGCTTTTGGTGCCTACCTGCTGATCACCGGACATCACGTGCAGTGGCAGATTCTCTTGCCGTTCACTCTGGTAACGGCGCTGCTCGGTGTGTTCCTGGCGGTGCCCATGAAACGCCAGATGATCAATCACGAACAGTTGCCCTTCCCGAGCGGCATCGCCGCCGCTGAAACCCTGCGCAGCCTCTATGCCAAATCGCAGGATGCCGTCTATCAAGCCTACGGTCTGGTATCAGCCATGGTACTGGGCGCCGTGATCGGCATTCTGGCAAAAGGCGATTATGAATGGCAGAAGATCACCCACCTGAAAATTCCCGACTTCCTGCCGATCTCCCTCAACTGGATGAACATCAACACCGCCAAGTTGCAGGCTTTTGGCTTTGAGCCCAGTTCCCTTTTAATCGGCGCCGGCATGATTGTCGGTATGCGCGTCTCCGCTTCGATGTTTATCGGTGCCCTGATTCTCTACTTCGGCTTTGCACCGTGGGTGGTGACAAATCATGTCGAGCTGCCGGAGAAGATCCTCAAATGGTCTTTGTGGTCCGGTACGGCTCTGATGGTGACGTCCGGACTGACCGCTTTCGCGGTTCAGTGGAAGACGATTGTGCGTTCCTTCACGATCGCCAAGGCGGGGGAGAGATCGGCTGCCCACGAAGCGCTCGATCGTATCGAAGTGCCGACCCGATGGTTTTTAATCGGCGTGATACCGCTCACCATCTGCATGGCGATTTTGCTCTACGTAGCATTCTCCATCGCTCCCTGGTTGGGCGTCATCTCCGTGCTCACCAGTTTTGTCCTGGCGCTGGTTGCCTGCCGCGCCACCGGTGAAACCGACATCACGCCGATTGGCGCCATGGGCAAGTTGACGCAAATTTTCTACGCGGCGCTTTCGCCGGCCAACATCACAACCAATTTGATGACCGCCAGCGTGACGGCCAACACGGCTATCGCCTCCGCCGACCTGCTTACAGATCTTAAGAGCGGCTATCTGCTCGGCGCCAATGCCCGCCGCCAGTTTCTCGCACAGTTCATCGGCGTCTTTTTCGGCACGGTCGCGGTGGTTCCCGCATGGTTTCTCATGGTGCCGGACAAGGCCACACTGGAAGCGATGAACCCACCGTCGACAAACATGTGGAAAGCGGTGGCCGAGGCGCTCACCAAAGGCATACACATGATTCCGGAGTCGGCTCGCTGGGGACTCTTGATCGGCGGTCTTTTGGGCATTGTGCTGGCGCTCGCCGAACACTTCTTTCCGAAGGCAAAAAAATACATGCCCTCGGCGATGGGGTTGGGACTTTCATGGGTTGTACCTTTCAGCAGCTGTTTGTCGTTTTTCCTGGGCGCAGCGGCGGCCTGGGCCTGGGCTCGATATAACAAGCGCAACGCTGAACTATTCACCGTTCCGGTTGCTTCGGGCGCCATCGCCGGTGAGTCGCTGGCATCGGCAGCCATCGCCATCATCAATGCCGCCGGCGCGATAGGGCATTAAATCGCCATTTGGCGCCATTTATTCATTGCGCTACAATCAGTAAACGTGGCGTCCGTGTAGTGGAGCAAATGCTTAGCCAAACGGTCGAGAAGAAAAAAGTCATTGAGGCGATCGGAGAACTTGGCCGGCGAGTGACAGCAGCCGACGTGGCCACCAAGACCGGCTTGCCGATTCTTGTTGTCGGTCAAACGCTCAACCAAGTAGCTTCGGAGACCGGCGGTCACTTGCAGGTCAGCACCACCGGCGATATCGCTTACTCCTTCAAACCGGGCTTCTCGCAGACTTATCTGGCCAAGGGCATCCAGCTGGCGCTCCTGAAAGCGGCCCGTTTTATCTGGCAGGTGGCTTTCTACCTGCTGCGCATCTCGTTCGGCGTCATTCTCATTTTGTCCTTGCTCTTCATCGTCACGATCATCATGACGTTCTTCCTCAGGGGCAGCGACCGCCGCCGCGAGAACGAAGACGATCCGCCCGGCATGGGCTTCGGCAACATGCTCTTCAACTACATAGTTTTGCGCGATCTGTTCACGTGGCATTCAGCCAGCGCTCCTGTGATTTACCAGTACGACCGTCCCACGGTGAGGCGCGCATCCCGCTCCAACTTTTTCCTCAACTGCTTCTCGTTTTTGTTTGGCGACGGCGATCCCAACGAAGGGCTCGATGAGAAACGCTGGCAACTGATCGCCAAAGCGATCCGCAAGAACAACAACGTCATGACGGCTGAACAGCTGGCGCCTTACACCGGCGCCGATCCCGGTGATGAAGACTCGGTCTTGCCGGTACTCGTGCGCTTCAACGGCAAGCCGGAAGTGACCGAACGCGGCAACATCATCTACGTCTTTCCGGAGATGCAGGTCGGCGCCGCCACCGCATTCGATACCGCCCCGCCGGCCTATCTACAGGAGTTTCCCTGGCGTTTCTCCAACATGACACCGGGGGCAACGGCACCGGTGATTCTGGTGGCATCGCTGAACTTTGCGCTAGCCTGGCTGCTCTGGGGGTTTCTAGCCGCTGGTCCGCCCACCGGCATCCTGAAAGTGATGAATGTGCTCGTCGTTTACGGCACACTCTTCATTGCCATTCCGTCCGCGCGGGTAGCGATCAATTATTTGAAGAATAAAAACATCAACCAGCGCAACTTGCAGCGCTATGAATATGCGCTGTCCAACGCCAATCCGGTGTCCGAGTTGCAGACCAAGTTTCAGGAAGCGGAAGCCTACAAGTTGCGCACCCAAAAACTAACCGAAGACAAAATCGTTTACACAACAGAACGCGACACGCTCGACCAAGAGTTCGACGCTACGCCCTAGTTTTGCTCTTCTGTGCCGATCTATAAAGCAGGACGCCGCCCAGCAGCAGCAGCCCAGCCGCAGTCGGCAAAAGAAACGGCGGCAGACTTTCGATCGTATTCCAGAGCGACGAGCCTTTGTCGGCAGCGCTCTGTAATTCGGCGCGCATCTCCTGGCTATTTTCCAGCTTCAGGCTTTCATCGAAAACTATCTGCGCATCGTCTCGCCGTCCCGCGGAGAGCAGGCTTTGGTAGAGGACGGATGCCAGTTTCGGAAATAGATGACCGCTTTCCGGTGAAGTTTGCTGTATGTGAACCGACCATTCATAGCGGTTGTGCAGTTCGGTGACCGGATCTCCGAAGAGCTTACCGGCATCGGCAAAGCGTCCCCGGGCCGTCAGCAAATCCGGCAGGCGCGGACCCAGGTCGATGAGCATGCCGCGTTTGCTTTCATCGTCCTTGACTGTGTCAAACCAGCTCAAAGTGTCGTCGTCATGCCCTGTGATTTCGTTCAGCAAAATCCAGTCAAAGATGTTCTGGTCCTGAGATTGCGCGCGCAGTTTTTCAAGTTTCTCCCTGGCCGGCGGGTACTTTCCAGCCAGTTCACCCAGGGCAGCCACCAGCTCGGAGTCGCGCACAGCCATCATTTCAGGAGCTTCTTTTCCCATGTGCTCCCACAGCCAGACCAATTCTTGGGTGGCAGCCTCGTAGTGTTTGTCGTTCAGTTCGGACTCGCCACGCTTTAAGCGCGCCTCTACTTCCTTGACACCACCTTTGCCCTTAAACCTCTGGTAGCGCGCCGCCGCCACAGCCGCCGGGCTGCCGCCGTCCTGCTCAACTGCGGAGAGCCACGCCAGTAGGTCCTCGGGATCCTGATAGCCGGTCTGTCGAGCTGTTTCGTGGTGCGGATCTGTGCGCGAGAAAATCACCACGGTCGGCATGGCGCTGATATTCAAGTCAGCGGCTACCGCCTTGTCGGCATCCACGTCGACCTGCACCGCGATGGCATTTTTCGTCATCCATTGCTCGACTTGCGGGTCGCTCCAGGTGTTTTCGTCCATCATGCGACAAGGCCCGCACCAGGTGGCGGTCGCGTCGGCAATCACATATTTGTGCGCCGTCCCGGCTTTGGTTTGCGCCTGCGACAGCGAGAGCGATGCGAAAATCTGCGGGTGTGCCGGCGTGTCGGCCGCGCCCGCCAGCATCAAAAGCGCGCCCAGACCGGCTGCCAGAGCAGCCTTGCAGACTGGCAGGCGAGCCGCGCTGCGCATCTACTTGCTTTTGATCAGCGACGGAGCCTGGTCGAGAAACTTGTGCATCTCAGGTGTATCTTCGAGTTCGTAGCTCTCTGCGAGCACTTGCTTGGCTTCATCGTTGCGACCGGCGGCCAGCAGAGATGCATAGATGAGCAGGGCGCTTTCAGGAAACGGATTGTAAGGCGCCCGTTTCTTGATGATCGCAGCAATCTCGTGTTCGCGTCTCAATTCGTCCAGCGGGTGCGGATAGAGCACTGCGATGTCCGCCCAGCGTTTGCGCTCGAGCAGAAGTTTGCGCAGGTCGACAGTCGACTTGCTGATGTTTTCGGCTTGCTTGGGATCTTTTTTGGCGGTGTCGAACCAGGCAAGAGTTTCTTCACCGTGACCAAGCATGGAGTTAAGCAAAACCCAGTCAGGCACGTTGCTTTCTTTGGCCTCGGCGCGCAATTTTTCGAATTGCGTCTTGGCATTGTTGTCCTGAGCCGCCAGTTGCGCGATGTTGTCGGCAACGTACGAATCGCGGACGCCGATTGACTGCGGATCGGTCTGCGCCATGTTATTCCACAACCAGAGATACTGCTCCGTGGCGCCGGGCAGATCTTCAGCATCTACTAGAGCCCGCGCTACTTCGTAGCGCATTTGTACTTCTTGGGTGCCGCCCTTGCCCTGCACTGCTTTCAGCTGTGATTTGAGAAGGTCGATGGACCGCATTCCTTTTGATGCCGCATCGAACCAGGCCAGCAATTGCTTGGGTTCCTGGTATCCCACTTGCCGGTCGAACTCGCCGGCGCCCTCGGGACGAAAAATCAAAACCGACGGCATGGCACTTATCTTGAATTCTCGCGACAGTTTTTCTTCCTTGTCGACATCAATCTGGACGGCGATGGCATTCTTGGCAATCCATTGCTCCACCGGAGCAGCCGACCAGGTATTTTCGTCCATTTTGTGGCAAGGATCGCACCAGGTGGCGGTAAAATCGGCGACCACCAGCTTGCCGGCCTTCTTTGCTTGCTCTCTGGCCTGGGCCAGCGTCAGGTCCGAAAATGCCTTCGGGTGAGCGAAAGCACCCAATTGCCCCATGGAAAGCAGCAAAACCGCCAGGCAGCCGGCAACACGCATATGCAATTTCATCTTTACTCCCATCGGGTGTCCAATCCATACAGATCTGGCCAAAGCGGCGGACCCAGCCGCTTAAGCGCCCATTGTACCCGGGAGGCGAAAAGTGGTCATAGGGAATCTGAGAGGGAATAATATGACCGGACAGGAAAGGGGTCGATCCCTATGAAGTTTGAATTTTCGGAAGAGAACTATCAATGGTGTGGGCAGTGTGGTGGCAACGTCCGCAAGGATGTGGACTGGTGTCGCTATTGCCATAAGAAGATCGGCAGCCGTTTCCTGCGTGACGAGCGCATCGTCCACCCATCCAATATTATTGACGGCGCCGCCCACTGGTTGCCCGACTTCGGCAATACCATCGCGCGCACTTCCGCCTACTTGCAAGAGCGCATTCGACGCGCCGACTCGGCGCTGGCTCGCGATCTGGGCGAAGAGGAAGGAAAGTTTTTCGCGGAAAAACAGAAGAAACGCACCGTCAATGCCTGCAGTGAATTCCCGCCGTCGGTGCAGGCAGCCGGTCTGGTCTGGGACATCATGCTCAGCTTGCGTGCCAACCTGGTCGATGTGGTGGCGCTCTGCGAAGACAAACGCCTGCCTCTAATCGGAATCACCCCGGAGAGCCTGGCTCGCGAAGCGGAAGCACGTCTGGAAGAAACGCACGGCGGCAATCGTTGCAAGTATTGCTTTGAATTCATCGCCGCCAGCGCACCACAATGCCGTTATTGCGAATCAGACGGACAGTCGCCGCCCAAGAAGGTCGAGCAGGTAATCGTTTTCCGGCGCCTCGACCCTGATTTGCTGGCTGAGGTGATTCTGTTCGAAGCGGCTAAAGCCAAAGCCAAGTCCGATCCTCCGTTGCCCACCGAAGTGCTCGAGAGGCATAGCATCACGCCGGAGATTATCGAAGCCGAAGTGCAAAAGCGGCTGAAGCGCGAGCAAAAAATCCCCATGTCGGTCTGGCGAGCCAAACAAAAACAGTTGGGCGTCAAAACCGAACGCCCGCTCGCCGACGCAGCCATGGAAGATTTGCTTTCGCTGGCTTCCGGTTGTTCATGGGAAAACCGCAATCAAGAAGCTCAAATCGTCTACCAGCATGCCACCTATCGCCTGGATGACTGTGACAACGCAACGTTGTTCAAAACCCGCATTTTGACCGGGCTGGCGTCGATTGCGCTCAGTCAGAACGATGTCGAATCCTATAATAAATACAACAATGAAGCGAACGCATTGCGCAAAACGGAGATGCCGGCCATACTGCGCAAGCCCGCCGAGGACGAGACGGCACCTTTATCCAGCTCGTCGACCAGCAATAAAGTGGAAGAGCATCTGAAGCGCATGAAAGAGCGGCAGGCACAGGCAGCCGCAGAACAGGCGCCGCCCCAGCTGACCAAAGTGATGGCTCAGTTGAATAATAAGATGAACAGCATGATGGGCAACACCATCGAACTTGCCAAACTGAAGCTGGATGCCGACACTGCTCGCGACACCGGAGATCTGGATCGGTCGGTGACCCTGATCGAAACCGGGCTCTCTCGACTGCGCAACAACGTCACTGACGTGATCAAGCAAGTGGAATTGCTGGGCATGCTGGCCCACGTCCAGAAGTTGCAGGGCAATCTTGATGGTGCGGAGGCGACTCATAAGCACGCCATTTCCATCGGCGAAGAACTGGCCGAACTGGGTGATGGACAGGAGCATCCAGTCATCGAACACGCTAATTACAGGTATGGATGTTTTCTGGTTGATTGCGAGCGTTTCGCCGAAGCCGAGACTCACCTTGACCTGGCTCTGAAAGGCAGCCGGGAACATGATGAGCGACTACCGGACAGCTTGCGTTCCAAAGGTCCCTGGATATCAGAAATGGAAGCCAACATCAAAAAAGAGCTAGCGCGGTTGTATCGCAAAACCGACCGCCATACAGAAGCAGACGAAGCAGAAGCGGAAGCCATCCAGATACATCAGAAGCTGATGGAACAGAAGAAGACAACCGGCACTCTGCGCAAATTTTCTGGCGCTACGCCTGAGTAGACTCCGGCTTTGCATTTTGGATGGCGAGTGCCTGCAGACTCGCGCCGTTGTAGCGATTGCGATCGACAGGTCCTTGAATGCCGTCGACTGCACCCTTGCTTGTATATTGCCAGATTGTCCAGTGCTGCCAGGGCTGCGGAATTAGCGGTCTATCGACCGAATTCCAATTAGGCACCCAGAGCGGGTGGCTCGCCAGGTCAGCACCGTCTATGGTGGCAGTATCAAGCATATCCCTGGCGAAGTAATATCCGATGTAAACCAGTGGAGTTACCTGCAGCACGGCCCTGGCTTGCTGCAACCAACGGCAAAGAAACTGCCGACGCTGCGCCAGCGGCACGGGCGCCCACTTATCGCCTTCCATATCCAGCGCCGGCGGCAGATCACCCGGTTCCAAGACCCCAACTGTGCGGGCGAAACTCTCCACCTGCTCCTCGACTGCCGAAGCTGGCGAGAGAAAGTGATAAGCACCACGGACGATACCGCACTCTCTGGACGACTGCCAGTCCCGCGCGAACCCCGGGTTGACGTAAGTGGCTCCCTCGGTGGCTTTTATATAGGCAAAGGAAACCCCGGCTTCTTTCACCTTTCGCCAGTCTATAGAACCCTGCCAGCTCGAAACATCGATGCCTTCTATCACTTCTGTATCACGCCTCGAGCGGTAACGACTTCAGAACCGGGAGCGCGCAATAGACAAAGAGGGCAGCGCCGGCCGCCCTCTTTGCACATAGTTGAAACGCCTTGGCGGGCAAGGTTATTGCGGCCCGGGTCCTGGTCCGCCGGGTCCACCCGGTCCACCCGGTCCACCCGGTCCACCCGGTCCACCCGGTCCGCCGTGTCCGTGATGACCACCATGATGCATCTTGCCGCCGCCGCCCATGCCCATCGGGCAGGCACCACCGCCTCCACCACCATGCATGCGACGCATCATCATGCCGCGATGTCCGCGCATAAAGTCGTGCATAACAGCCATCTTCAAGAAACGCTCATGCAGCACTTTGCGCTGATCGGGCGTAAGAACGGCAAGCATGGACAGCTTTTTGTCCAGCTTCATGCTGGCCAGGTCGCCATGCAGTCCGTTGATCTTGTTCTGCAGCGAGGTAGCCTTACTGCGGTCCACATCCACAGCCATCAGCGTGTCTTTGAGACTGGAAGAAGCCTGCTGCAACTCGAACATCTTGGGCGCCGACTTATCGTTGAATTCTTTTGATACCTGATACAGCTTCTCCCACTGGTCGTCGGTGAGCGCCTGCTCTTTAGGGAACAGACCGTGGTGTCCGCCATGTCCCGCATCGGCGACTAGTGTCGGGCCGCCTGCGGTGGGGGGAAGCGATGCCAGGAACAGTTCCGCCGGCGGAACCATGGATGCTTCGAGAATATCTTCCTCTTCAATGCCGCCCATCAACGGCGGGGCAGCAATGGTAAATACGACGTCTGGTCCGCCGACGGGCGGCATCATGGCAGGCGGCGGCATTGCGGGGGCGCCTGGCCCTTCGTCATCGACCTGTGCGTAGGCAGCCAGCCCAGCTGTGGAAGATACCAGCACGGCTGCTGCGGCCAGTAAGAGTTTGGATTTACGCATTAATCGCTCCTTGCAAAACGGACAGTTAGATCAGGGCACACAAACTAAAACGCTTGAGACCTCCAAAAAGTTCAATTCTCCAGATTAAAAATAACTCCGTTTATCTTCTGGGTCTGATGTCCTTCCATTATCCGCCGTATCAGCTTCTATTGCCTCGCACTCCTGGAGCTGCCTATTGCCAGATTGGCAAATTGCGGGCGTCAGAAGTTGCCGATCTGGCAACAGACGTCCGTTTTAATCTGAATTTGCAAGCACGCGACCTCGAAAATTGCCAATCTGGCAAGCCCTGATTTAGACGAATAACTTTAATTTAGCTGGTGGCTTCTGCTTTCAGTTCGTCGATCAAATCGATCAATCGGCTGCGTACGCTTTCGCCGATATTAACCAGTTGGTCGCGACGGATGCGCAATTTGAAGGGTATGCCTTTCACGACAATCGAGAGGTCATACCACTCTTCTTCAGCCTTCTGAAGAAACTCCTCGATCGCTCCGATGCCGAAACCAAGAAAGGCTGGATAGTCACCAATATTGGTGTCACTGACATCGACCCATTCGCCGGATGGAACTTGCGCTAAATAGGTCCCGAGAAGCTTGCGATACTGCGGTTCGTGCAACGAGCTTTCTGCAATGTCCAGCTCGCGCTTAGGATAGCCGGTCAATTCGTTTTGCAGCCAGCGCAGCCGGATGTCTGTGAGATTGCCGCCCGCTTCGTCACGGATGCGCTCGATGGCCCGCTTCAGGGGCATCGACCGGTCGAGCAAGCTCTGTCTTACGTCGTCCAGCACATTTAGAACTCGGCGTATTTCGGCGTACGCGGGAATGGAATCACGTCGCGAATGTTGCCCATACCAGTGACGAATTGCACGCAGCGCTCCAACCCCAGCCCAAATCCGGCGTGCGGCACAGTGCCGTAGCGGCGCAAATCGAGATACCACCAGTATTCTTCCGGATTCAATCCAGATTCGACCATGCGCTTTTCGAGAATATCGACGCGCTCTTCACGCTGGCTGCCGCCGATAATCTCGCCGACACCGGGTACCAGTACATCCATGGCGCGCACAGTTTTCTCGTCTTCGTTCATGCGCATGTAGAAAGCTTTGATTTCGCGCGGGTAGTCGGTGACAATCGTCGGCCGCTTGAACTTCTGCTCGGTGAGATAACGCTCGTGTTCGGTTTGCAGATCAATCCCCCACTTGACCGGAAACTCGAACTTCTCGCCGCAAGACTCGAGAATTTTCACAGCTTCCGTATAAGAAACGCGCTCGAACTCTTTGTCGACAATGCCTTTCAATCTATCGAGCAAAGTATTGTCGATGCGCTCGTGGAAAAACTCCATGTCGCTCGTGCAGTTGTTGAGCACGTCGGAGAAGATGTGCTTGAGGAAAGCCTCGGCAAGGTCCATGTCACCTTCCAGGTCGCAGAAGGCGCATTCCGGTTCGACCATCCAGAACTCAGCCAGGTGCCGGCTGGTGTTGGAGTTTTCAGCACGGAACGTTGGTCCGAATGTGTACACATCGCTGAATGCAGTGGCAAAAGTTTCGGCCTCGAGTTGTCCGCTGACTGTCAAATTAGTCGGGCGTCCAAAAAAGTCTTCTTCGAAATTGACCTCAGACGGATTGTCTTCCCGTCTCGGTGCATTCAATAGATCGAGCGTCGTCACTTTGAACATTTGTCCGGCGCCTTCGCAATCGGAGGCGGTGACGATGGGAGTCTGCACGTAAACAAACCCGCGCGACTGGAAGAAGTCGTGGATCGAACGACAGACTTCGTTGCGCACCCGGAAGACGGCGCCGAAGGTGTTGGTGCGCGGACGCAAGTGAGCAATCGTGCGCAGGAACTCCATCGATGTACCCTTCTTTTGAAGGGGGTAGGTGGCAGGATCTGAAAAGCCGAAAACTTTGACCGACTCAGCCTTCACTTCGGTCGCCTGTCCTTTGGCCGGCGATTCCACAATTGTGCCGATCACCTCGACACTACTGCCTACTCCCAACTTGAGAATCTCGTCTTCGTAGTTGGGCAGTTTGGCTTCCGCCATCACCTGCACGCCTTTCATCGACGAGCCGTCGTTGAGATCGATAAATGAAAAGCCGCCCTTCGAGTCGCGGCGGGTTCTCACCCATCCGCACAAACGCACTTGTTTGCCGACATTTTCTGCCAGCAATGCGTCTTTGACTCTGGTTCGCGATTTCAATGTGTCTTTCAGATCCAGCATGAGGAAACTCCGACTTACTTCTTGCGAATGACAAAGATGCCGTCGCGCACCGGCAGCAACACGCGGTCGACGCTTGTATCGGCAGCGACGAATTCATTTAACGCGGCAATCGCCTTGCCGTCCTCATCTTTGGGGCTCAAAACCGATCCGCCCCAGAGAACGTTGTCGACACAGATTACGCCGCCGCTGCGCACCAGTGGCAATACCGCTTTGTAATAGTTGAGATAGTTGGTCTTGTCGGCATCGATGAAGACGACATCGAACGGTGCCTGCAGACTTTCGATCGTATCCAGACCGGCACCTTGCTTGATGGTGATCTTCTTGCCATGGGGGCTGCGATCAAAATACGACTGCGCGATTCTGATCACTTCCGGATCGATCTCGCAGGTGATCAGCTCTCCGCCTTCAGGCAAACCTTCGGCCATAGACAGGGCTGAATAGCCCGTGAACATGCCGACTTCCAGGACGCGTTTGGCACCGGTGATCTGCACCAGCAGTTTCAAGAACCGCCCTTCTATGGGACCACAAAGCATCTGTGGCATCGTGGTGCGTTTATAGGTCTCTTCCACAAGTTCTTTGAGCAGGTTGCCGGTCGGTTCCGACTTCGCAACGGCGTATTCTTCGATTTCTTTGTCGACCAGCGTGATGACCATCTTGCTCTCTCCTCATGGCGGACGAAACTATCAAAATGTCTGCTGGTTATACCAGATCGGGCTCGCCATGGGACGAGAGCAGCCGTCTATCTTGACAGCGACCTTTGATGAACGTCTGAAAACCTCGCCTGGCTGCGGTTTGTAGTAAGATGCCCGAAGAAAGAGGTCGTTACCAAATGGAGATGAGAGCAGACCACATCGGTCCTCTGGACATGTTTAAGATCGGCGTCGGTCCGTCCAGCTCGCACACGGTCGGACCGATGATTGCCGCTCTGGAGTTTCGCAAGCGGGCGCTCGACCAGGGCATAGCGATTGCCGGCGGCAGACTGAAAGTCGAATTGTTCGGCAGCCTTTCGGCGACCGGTCGCGGACACGCCACCGACGGAGCGGTCTGCGCGGGGATTTCCGGGTTGCATCCGCGCACGGCAATGCCGGATGACATCTGGGCCGTGATGCCCGCTCTGGAAGCCGATCCTCGTCTTGATTTTGAGGAGGTCGGCGCCGGGCAGATGATTGCCTTCCAGCCCCAGACCGACATCATCTGGGCGGGTTGGTTTCTTGACGACAAGCCTCTACCCCATCCAAATACGCTTCGCTTTCGCCTCCTGTCGGCCGGCGGAGAAATCGAGTTCGAGCAAATCACAGTTTCGGTCGGCGGCGGTTTTATAGAACAGGTGAATGCCGAAACACTGAAGCGCATAACGCCTGAAACTCAGTCGGTGCGTTTGAAGCTGCCTCACCCTTATAACAGCGCTCAAGAGTTTCTCGAGCAATGCGAGAAGAGCGGATTGCTGCCGTGGGAGCTGGTTTTAGCCAATGAAAAGGCGCGCGGATTTGAGCCGGAGACTTTGAGAGGGCAGCTGCGCGAAATTCTGGAAACCATGGAAAACTCCATACAGCGCGGCTTGAGCACCAACGGCATTTTGCCAGGCGGTCTGAACGTCAGGCGACGCGCCAAGGAGCTGTACCAGCAGATGCAAGCCGGCAAGCAACCGGGCTGGTCCGGCAATGACCTGCGCCCCTCGGTTTACGCCATGGCAGTCAATGAAGAAAACGCTGCCGGCGGGCGCGTGGTCACAGCACCAACCAACGGCTCGTCCGGCATCATTCCTTCTGTATGGCGAACGCTGCGCGAATCCAACGATCTTAGCAACGACACTCTCGTGAACGGACTGCTGGTCGCATCGGTGATCGGCGCGCTGGTGAAGACCCATGCCTCCATAAGTGGTGCCGAGGTCGGCTGCCAGGGTGAAGTCGGGACTTCATGCGCAATGGCTGCCGCCGGCGCCGTCGCCATGCTGGGCGGCAATGCCCAGCAAATTGAACAAGCCGCCGAGATCGGCATCGAGCACCACTTAGGAATGACGTGCGACCCGATCAAGGGACTGGTGCAGATTCCCTGTATCGAACGCAACGCGATGGGGGCGGTAAAAGCTCTCAATGCCGCGGCCCTCTCGTTGGCTTCCGACGGCACGCATTTGATCAGTCTCGATCGAGCGCTCGAAGTTATGAAGCAGACCGGACTCGACATGAACCAGAAATACAAAGAAACGGCGACCGGCGGATTGGCGCTGGGATGAACCTAAAAACTGCTTGACATGTGAGATTTATTCAACTATCCTCCTAGCTGGACTAAGTTCCCCCCACCCAAAGTCCATTTACTAGGAAACTCCACGCGCTTGTTCACGCTCCGCCTCCGGAGGGTGAAATATCGGACTATGGCTGAAGAAAATAACAGCAGCAGCGCCGCCAACTCAACGCCACAAGAGCGTTGTGATATCACTTTCTCTCTAGCTATCAAGCGTGAGGGAAGACAGATCACGCACACTTTCGATGTCGATGTTGAAACCGACTTCACTCGAGTTGAGTCCGTCGACTCCACAGCCCCGACGCGACGTGTCGTCGATCAGCGCCCCGAAGTCCGCACGGAGCGCTTTTATGATTTGCGCGGCCAGCGGGAGGTGCTGAACCGCGAGACGACCCGCGCGCAGGACGGCCAGTGGATCACGCGCGAAGTTATGCACGACGGCGGCAATGTCAGAGCCGACCGCATCACGGTCGCCACCAGATATGGTGTGCCGCTGCACTCCACAGAGCGACATCTGAGTGCCAACCGGGTGATTTTCGAAGCCGTCACCACATACACCGTCGAGGGCGGCGCCAACACTACGATCAAGAAATACTTCGACTTCGAAGGCGGGCACCTGACGCGCACCGAAAACATTCTCTGGCATCCATCGGGCACGGCCGCCGTCAGCGAGATCAGCTGCTATGACGCCGCCGGCAGCGAACGACAGTTCTCCAAAATCATTCACGACGACATGGGCATTCACCGCTGGGAAGAACGCACCACATTCAGTGGCGGCTCCCACAATATTCCGCTGGCTCAAGAGATTATTTTGTACAACCGGTCCGGCAAAGAAGCTTATCGCGATGCGGTTTACTACGACCAGTGCGGACAGGTCGCCCAGCGCGTTTCGGACTTCGTCTCCAATCTGCAGCAGATAGCCGAAAATGCCCAGGCGCCGCGAGTGAGCGATCCTGACGCCACTCCCACCATCGCCCAGAAGGTTATCGTGCAGCCCTCTTCGACGCCGCAGCCACCGGCACGCAATCAAGAAGACACCGAAGCTAAACAGTTGAAGCGCGTCAATTAACGACCGGTTTGCGCTCACTTCTCGACTCCCAGCGATCCGGCTAAAATAGAGCCACTGGAGTTGGAGTTGCCAATGGCAGAAGGTCCTACCCTTCAAGAATTGTTCGACCGATATGTGGGCACCGTGCTGGCTAAACAAGCCGCGCTGGCAGACACTGCGCCGTCGCCTTTCTGGGAGTGGAAGTTGTTCGAGAAAGAAGGCTTTGGCATGGTGAACATTCCAGGGCTGGGCGAGTTCGAGATGCAGTTCATCGGCTCGGAGAGTTTCGTCAGTAACACTTGGCTGCATGGCTGGTCAAACAACTCCGTGCCGGATGGATTTGTCAGAGCCTCCTCCAGCTATTCCGATCATTTCGATTCGGAGGTGCTTTTCACCGAATCGCAGTTGCCGCTGGATGTAGTCAACGGCGACTTCTTCTGCGTGATTGGCTGCGAGATGTTAGGTGCCTCTGCCTATGTCGCATTGCCAAATAAAGACAACAAAGGCGATGGCTTCTGGTTGTTGTTCGACCTGCCATTGATCAATTTTCGGCCGACCCCACTTAATCGCATCAACACAGTCTTCGCTATGATGGATGAGTCGACGCAGATCATCGATCGGCCGACCGCAATGCGTGAGTTTTTGATCCGCGACGGCTTCGCTTATGCCTCTCACGAACACGATGCCGGCTTTACCGAAACATTCACGGCCGACGGCAGAGTGGTTAAGTTCGAGTACAAACAATCGGAAGACGAAAACGGCGTTTTCTATACTTTCACGCGCAACTACGAAATCAGTGACGACGACCTGGCGATCGAGCCGCAGCACGAATCTGTCGAGCAAAACTGGAACAGCCTGATTCGGGCGCCGCTCAGCCGTCCTGTCCAGCTGGACTATCGTCCGTCTAAGGTTTAGGCGCCGGCGGAGATTACCGTGTCTTGCGGCGTGCTCATGTGGCGCTTAATCGAATCCATCATGAAATCCCAGGAGCGCTGACGTGAGTCGAACACCGTCGGCGAGAGCGGGATGCCCATAAACCACTGCAAGAGATTATGTTTCGCCTGCGCACCATTAATGGCGTGCGGTCCGTTCTTTTCAATCAGTTCGGTGACACGCGCGTTGCCTTCGACAGCTCGGAAGTCGCGCCGGAAGTAAGCTGGAGCTTCAGTCGTCATTGGCGCGCTGCTGTTGTTGCTCTCCGCCCAGTATGGTGCCTGGCGGCGCGGCGTCGATTCGCCGGCATTTTCCAAAAGCGCTGTAAACAAGCTTCTGCCGCCATTGAGGGGCAAGACTCTGTCGTTGGTGCCATGAATTACCAGTGCATCAAGGGGATGGCGGCCCATAGCCGCGTTCATCACTTGCTCGTCAAATTTATCCATGGTGCCGTGCAAAGTAGCCAGCGTCGAGACTTCAGGCGTGTTGGCGGCGATACGGTTTGCCATCTTGCCGCCCAGAGAAAAACCGCTGACTGCATAATTGCTGGTGTTGGCCGTCGGCACGTGTTGTGAAATCACACCCATCATGTCACGGAACGCCACTTGATCGCTATACAAAGGATCCTGTTTCGTGTAACCGAAATTGGTATCGTTCCAGCTCTGCACGTCACCTGTGAGCGGCCCGTGACGACCGTTTCTTGCATGCAGATATGCCACCACGGCGCCATCTTGATCGGCGAGGCGATTGTATTCCAGCTCGCGAATTATTCCTTGCGATCCATTTTTGGGATTCAGTCCGTGCAAGAAAGTAACCAGCGGAGCCTGCTGCCCTTGCGTGGCGCCTTCAGAGACGTAGAGGTTGAAATTCCGCGTGGCGCCTTGACTGTCATAACTGATGTTGTAGTGTCCCGGTGCCAGCGTCTCGCCGGGTTTCAGATCGGCGGCATTGATGTTTTGCACGTCTTTAAATTGCCAGGGTCGATCGGCTTCCCAGGCTCGCGCCGCCGCTTTCGCTTCCTGCATTTCACCAAGTTTGAATCCAGCGGTGTGGAAAGCTGAGCCCATGGCCATCCAGGTGGCGGTGCCCAAAGCCAAATCGGAAAGTGATGCATTTTGACCCGTGCTGATCAACGAATTGGCTTCGGTGTTGACGGCGCCCGTGACACCATTGGCGATGGCAACGCGCGTGAGGCTGCCGGCAAAAGTTTTTTCACCGAGACTGCTCACCCCGGGCAGTCGTCCCGCCAGACGTGGACCGAATTCCAGCATGCCCATGGTGCTCAGTCCCAGACCGGTATTCCAGACTCGGGTCATACCATCTTGTCCCGGTTGCAGCGGCATCGTCATGCCGACTAAGCCACCAGCTGTGATACTAGCAATTTTGCCTTCGGCGAGTCCGCCGATGATCGGAATTTTCTTGGCTAACACACTGACGCCCAGAAACAATCCGGCGTCACCGACGAAGCGTCCGAATTTGCCGGCGGTCGTGAGATTTTCCTGGTAGGAGAGGTCCACATTGGCACCGGTCATCTGGCGCACGCCGTCGAAGTGGGCTCGCGGGGCGCCGCCGACTCCACTCAGGAAGTCCATGATCAGACCGTCCGAATGCGGCTCGCCGGCCTGCACTGGCTCTCCGTATGCACGCATTTGCAGATCTTGAAAGGTTTCTTGAACTCCCATGGTGTCCTCAAAGGGGTGCCACGCCACCCGTGGTTGTGGGTGTCGCTTGGTGCGGGCATGTGGGTAACTTTCAGTATCCTCAAGCACGGGGTTATGCGCAATGGGGGTTCTCCCACACGCTGTATTTCATCCCGAAGCAGTCACAGGTTTTATGTTTAGCGGTAGGCGATCGTGCGCTTACGTTGCCGGTGCTGCACAACTTTATACGAGTCGCCGCTGCGACCGGCTGGCGCAGTATAGAGTGCATCGCTGCCGCCCATGACCGGCGGCGCCGGTGTATAGGCAGATCCGGCGTAGAACATTTCGTTCGCTGCGGCAGCGGCACCTGGTCCGGCTGGAATTGGAGCAACGGCGGCAATGCTCTGCCCGAAGTAGGGATTGGACTGCGTCAGCATCGCCGTTGGAATCGGCACCGTTGGCGGTGGCGGAGGCACAAGCCCGGTCGGCGGCGGTGGCGGCACCAGCCCGGAGGCAATTCTCGGTTTTCTGGGCGCGGGAGCCGGACTCTGCACGAGAGGTTGGACCGGTGAGACCTGGCTGTTGATCTGCCAGTTCGCCAGTCCACTGGCGGCATTAGGCTGGAACATCGCCGGATCGGGACGGGGCAATCCGATGGCTGCCGGAATTGGCGCGGTCAGCATGGGCGGGAGAGCGGCTGCCACCGCCACCTGTTTGGGCGCAGCCGGGGCGGCAACCACAAAGTCATCGGACTGAATCCTCTGAGCGGTCGCCCGCATGTCCGCTTCGCGATTGACGGACTGGCAGACCAGAAGAGCGATCCAGGTGGAGAGCAAGGCTGAAAGATAAATTCCGGGATGGACGGTCAAAATTCGCTTGGTCAAGGACCAAACTGCATCAAACGACAGCAGCTGTACATTTCCAGCCACCAAAAGAAACCTGTCTGCAACCGATCCGACTAGCGGCATTTCCGTATCCCGAGAAACCAGTTAATTCTACTGGAGTAGCCACTTTCCGACGTTTCAGTGAGACAATATTTAGCACACAAATTTGCGCATCAGACGCCAGCGGCGGCTTTCAAGACTTAGCGGCGCGAGATTTGGGAGGCTTTTGGGGCAGGCCGGAAGCACACGCCTTTTCGCCTGAAACCTTGGCAAGCGCGACTTTTGAAGCCAGTCCGGGAATGATACGTTAAACCGGTACATATAACTTGACAACGAAGGTCTGAGAGCCGAGAATTACCCTACCCACGCCCTCCTGGTCTACATAAGCTCGCTTACCAACCGTCATGCCCCCGGCGCATTTGCAGCGCTTTAATCCAGACGAGCAATTACTAGAAAATGACTGAACCAGCATCCGACGCACCAGCAGCGAAACCGGCAGTAGTTAAAGACGGAGGCGATGCGCCGCCCGTCCAAGAGGTGGTTGCAGATACCTCTCGCGGTGGACTGTCATCCAACTCACTGGAGCCCGGCGACAGAGAACGCCTGGCCTCGCTGAGCGCCAGACCGACAGACATCAAATTGCCCACCGACGGCAAGCTAAATCTGGGCGAGCCCGATCCGTTTGCGTCGGTCGAGCGTGGCGGAATGGCCATGGCGGCCAGACCCGGGGAGAAACGCAACCCGACCACCGGCGCGCCCGAAGGACCCAAACCTGAGTTCAAAACCACCGCCGAACAGGTCAACAACATCCCAACCGGCGACGGAAAAGTCACAGAGCGGAAGCTGGTGAATGAGAATCGTTCGTTGGAAGGAAAATCGCCTGACGAAATCAAGGCCGCTTTTTCTGCTGAACGCGAGCGCCTGCTCAAAGACGTTTCTCCAGACAAATTGCAGTCAACCAAAGACGCAATGGCCGCTCTGGAAGATCCAAACCGTAAGCCTCCACTGTCGCAAGCCGAACTGGCTCGCATTTATAAAGCCACAAGCGATCTGATTGAAGGCAAAGACGGCAAGCAGCCACCTGTATTAAATGATCAGCAACGCCAATTGATGGCCGCCGGCATTTTAGACAACGTCGCACATACAAAGGATATCGACCAGGGTTTCAACTCCACGTGCCAAGTCACCGCTATGGAAGAAAACATGGCGACCAAAGACGCGGCAGCTTACGCCGAGATGATGTCGGACCTGGGACGAAACATGCAGGCTGCCGGAAAGTTGCACGGACGCGACGTTGTGTCGTGGCAAGCACCGAACGGCCAGACCGTCATTATGGACAAGCAGAGCGTCATGCCCGACCGCGAAGCTCTCAACGGTCAAGTTGACGGGCAACGCAACTACTCCAGCCAGATGTTCGACAATATGATCGTCAACCAGTTCTGGCAGAGCAAAGCGCCTGGCTCACTCTATCTCAAGGACAGCCCCTCTCAACCTGGCGACACAGGCGAGCGGCTGCTCGATTCGCAAGGCAACGTCAGAGGTGACTCTCCAGGACTCGTTGCCACCCAATTGGCAGAGATGGGTCGCAACCTCGGCTTGGGCAGCAAAGACAAGCCATTCATGATTACTAACGCCAACGACGGCAGCTACAACACAGACGGCGTCGCCCGCGTGGGCTCAGAAGCAGATCTGCAGAAGGTCCTCGACCAGGCCGATGCAAACGGCGGCTACCCGCTCATGATCATGGTGCACACCGGACATGCGATGTTCCGGGGCACCGAAAATATGGGTGGTGCCGGCGGCTGGCACATGGTCAGCATCACCGGCAAAAACCCGGACGGCACTTACCGTATGTCCAACCAGTGGGGTTCCGGTCAAGACCAGAACGTCAAAGTCGGCGACCTCTATCAAGCCACACGCGGACCCGAACAGGGCGCAGAAGGCTACACCGGTCGCGGCACCAATCCGAACGGCGGTGGCGGCGGCAGCGACGGCGGCAACAATGGTGGCAACGGAAACGGCAACAACAGCCACAAGGAAGGCATGTTGCCTGAGAAAGAAAACAAAGAGAAGGAGATGGCCAAGACCGGCAAAGAAGCCGACGAAGCCGCTCAACGTCAAATCGACGCCATCAAGGCCAAAATTGCCTCCCTCAAAGGACAAGCCGGTCACGAAGCCGAAATCATGAGCCTGGAAGGACAGATCACCATCCTGAGCAGCCAAGCGTACAGAAACTAAAGTGCGCTCCTGTAAAATCAGTTTGTGATTGTCACTGAATTCGGCCCCATAGCTCAAATAGAGTTGCCGCAGCATTGGCAGGAAAAACCTGCCAGAGTTACGGACATGCCGATGCGCTGGCAGCGCAGCTTTGCCCCTCCAGGAATGAAAGAAATTGAGATGTCTCTTTTCTTTCGGGGGCGCAAACTGGATGCCGCTGCTGCCAAAGCGTTCAAATCTGTGCTCAAGAAACCATCCCATCCTCTAAAGGAACAGGAATTCAAGGACCTGAGCCGAGTCATGCTGAACATGGGTGACAATCAATACGTTGATGCCGAGTTGCGAGGCAGTCGCCCTCCCAACTGCATCATTCAGATGGCTGAAACAGGCTCCATCAACGGCAAGTCTGTACTGGTGGTTCAGGGGACATTCCAGAACAGCAACAGCGAGCCTATCAACGAGTGCTGCAATGTGTTCGTGGACGGCGAAGGCACCGGAGAGTATGTTTTCGAGGTTTACATCGTGGTGCCGGCAAAGCTGGGTGCCAGTATCTTCCAGCAACAGCTTGGACTGTTTCGCGGTTCGATTGCCACTATCGAATGGGCAGACAGCTTGTTCTTGCCACCATTGATCAACTTCGGCATCTAATTACATGATGCTCGCGCAAGCTACGCCTCTGTCGTGATGGGGCAGAGGTGGGACTTCCACGATTGACGCTGCGCCTGCTTCGTTGCTTAATAGGCGCAGGGCAAAGGCTATCGGCTCTTCACCACAGTGGAGTCGCAAATGCCCCCTTTAGATGGTTATCAATACGCAGGCGAATCCGAAACCGGTCGCCCAGGAAGTCCCAGTTCAACGCGAGTCAATCCTGACGTCGATGCATATTTGCAGTGTGTCGGTGATGGATGGGGACCGCGCGGAACAGTGCCACCCCCACCTGTGCCGCAACCATACGTGTCTGAGCCTTACATACCTCAGCCCTACGTGCCGCGTCCGTCGGTAAAGCCACCTCAATTCGATCCCCACGGACCGGAAAGATATATTCCGCCACGCGTCGTTCGTCCAAATCCGCGCATTCAATATCCCAGTCCCGTTCCCGGCGAGACTTATCCCGTCATGCCCGAACCAGGTGGCTGCCCGACTGTGCGGTATCCCCGCAACGTCAGACCATCGGACTATCCACCCGGCTCTTATCCACCCGGTCCTTATCCAACCACGGACTACTATCCGCCCGGTCCAACCATTCCCGGCGGCTGTCCGACGGACTACTATCCGCCCGGTCCAACCATTCCCGGCGGCTGTCCGACGGACTATTATCCGCCCGGTCCAACCATTCCCGGCGGCTGTCCATCGGACTACTACCCGCCAGGCACCTATTATCCCGGCGGTCGATATCCCGGACGCTATCCGCAAACGCCCGGACTAAACATTCGTGTCCCTGGAATTGGCAATATTGGCATTCCCATCGGTGGTGGCGGCGGCTGCCATCCCGGCGGCGGCGGGTTTTATCCTGGCGGCGGGTTCTATCCCGGTGGCGGTGGATTCTATCCGGGCGGCGGTGGCATCAGCATCGGCAATCGCAACCTGCAGATTCGCATACCGACAGGCGGCAGCGGCATCCACTTCAATAGCGGTCACTCGCAAATTCGCTATCCGCACCAGAACGGCTTGCGCACGCAGATTCGCTATCCGCACAGATCATCGTGCCACCGCTAACGGTGGCGCGTTTACAAACCACAAAAACTAGTTGCGAATGCGCTTCAGCGACTTCGGCTGCTTTAAGACCGGCTTGGGCGGCTCGGGAGGAGGCGTCTCGATGACGGGCGGCGGTTTGTCCTTCAACTGCTCGAGTTCTTGAGTGCGCGCCTTCAGCTCTGACTCGAGCTGACCAACGCGACCACTCAGCTGCTCGACCTTGCCGACCAGGAGTTCAACCAGCTTCACCAGATCGCTGACCGATCGCATGTTGGCCGGCATCGACTGAATTCGCTCAGCCACCGCGACTTCCAGTGCGCTGCCTTTATGCTGGTGACTTTCCATCATCACCAACCCGTTGTCACCGCCATTTTCCTCGGGACTTTCGGAGGTTTCTTTGGCAGGCGTGGCTTCGGTGTTCTTGTTCTTGAGCATCTCTTCCAGCGCTTCGAGACCGGGATCCGGTGTGGCTCCGGCAGCCATCGCTGCAGCAGCCTCGGCGTCGGTCATGGGCAATTCACCGGCTTCCGGAGTGAGGTTGTCCTCGAAGGAAATTGAAGATTCCGGGGCGGGAGGCGGCGCTTCGGCAGGAATTTCCGCAGGCGCTTCGGCAGGAATTTCCGCAGGCGCTTCGGCAGGAATTTCCGCAGGCGGGGGAGGCAGCGCATCTTCGGACACAGGCGGCTCTTCAGGTGCCGGCGTCTCCACATCTAGCACAGGTGGTGCGTCTTCGGGCGCTGGGGTTTCCGCTTCTGCCGCAGATTTTTCCTCAGCAGTGGGCGCAGTTTCTGCTTTGGCTGCCTGAGCCGCCGGCGCGCTCTTCGCCGGTTTCTGACCGTCTGCCCCAACGCCCTGATCGCCGCGGAAAAGGCCCAGAGCTTCCGCACGTTCTTCCGGCGTTCCTTTGACCTCGGCGAAGGCCTCATCGAATGTCAAATCAGAGGCATGAATGCGCCGCAGCAGTTCGGCGGCTTCCAGCGGTGTCAACTCGCCGCTGGTAATCAGCTTTTGCGCTCGCAAGCCCTGTTCGAGCGTGGAGCGCGTCACCTTGTGCGTGCGCACAAGAGTTTCTCCAATTGGCTCGTCAGTGAAAAGACTGCGTTCAACTGCTTCCAGAAGATCCAGCTCGCTGACTTGCCGAGCCAGAACCAGCAACTCCCCGATGCGCAATGTGTGCATCGGTTGAATGCGTAGATAATTCGAGTAGTCGGATGGCGAATCGGTCGAGGCGCGCTTACTGGCTGCCTTTTTCAGGGCATCGATTGCTTGCTCGCGGCTCAGCAATCCATCACGCAGCATCATCTGAGTCGTGATTGCCGTATAGGCAAGGTGGTTGCTGATTACGCCTTTGAGCACAAGGATCCGCGCCATGGGCAAGCCGGTCGTGTAGAAAGCTTCCAGGGCCTCTTCCAGCACCGGTTGTGTAACCATCTGCGCGTCCAGAAGCAACTGCCCCAGACGATTGGTCAGCTCATAGCTTTCGGACTTCCAGCCCAGCTCTTCCAGGGCTTCATACAGCGTCGTGCCGTCGATGCGCACCTTGCGCATAGCTTGTAGCGCCATGTCGTTGCTCAACAGGCGATCGCGCAACAAAGATTGGGCGAAGAGCGTGGCTTGCAATTCGGCGTCCGAGATTGATTTAGAACCAACCAGCACACGCCCTACTGGCAATCCGGTCTTGGCGGCGATCGGCAGCGCGTCCGCTACTTCCTCAAACGAAGCAAAGCCCGCCTGGACCAACAAGTCTCCGATAAAAATGTCGCCTTTATTGACCATATTATTCGTCTAAGACCGAGCGTCTAACGCTAATCTACCCGACAGAACATGAAGATATACTGCTGACAAGATTCTTGTAACCGGGTTAAACATCCAGGCAGAATTGGCACAAACATTATGTAGTGGACACTTCAGGCAGGACTCTCTGGCATGTGGCGGCGCCTGGCATCAGTCCTTGTTTTGACTTTATTGGTCGGTTGGGCCTGGGTCCCGTCCGTCCACGCCGGGTCGGACGGCGCCGTTGTCACCATGGAATCCAACCGCCTGCAGCCGGGAATCGACCTCTATTCCTCGCGCAGCTACAATGCCGCAGCACAGTATTTTGAAAAATCAGTGCGCGCCGATCCCCGCAATCCCACAGCCTATTACTACTCAGCAATGTGTTTCTCCCAACTCGGTCAAAACGATCGAGCCCGGGAAACCTATGAGTTGATTGTCAAATACTTCCCGGGCAGCCCGGAAGCCAAAAACGCCGGTATTGCCCTGCGCGGCATGCCGAGCGCCACTCCCGCCGCTGACACCGCTACTGGTGCCAAGAAAAGCGGCATCGCAAATGGTGGCAATGACCATCCAGGCGATGTTCTGCCAGATTCGGACGCCGTTCCGTTCACGCGGGTGGGCGGCACGATATATGTCAATGCCATCGTCAATGGCCGCCCGATCCGGATGATTTTTGACACCGGCGCCGATCATGTGCAGATCGGTCTCAATCACATCAGCACACTGCAAGCCGCAGCTCAAGCCGGTCGACAAACAAAGGTGCAGGGCGTGGGCGGATTGTCGGATGTCTCGGAAGCCAACGCGCAGATCACACTTGGAAAAATCACGCGCACCTGCCCCATTTTGATTCAGGATAAGATGCGGACAGAGCCTCTGCTCGGACAGACGTTTTTTCAGCAGTACCTGTGCCAGTTCGACAACGGGGCCGGTTTGATTCGCTTCTACAGGCGCAGTTCCGCTCGCGACTACAATGCAGGCTATGACACAATAGAAGTGCCCTACTCGCAAAGCGGCAACAATTTGGTCGTATACCCGAAAATCATGGTCGGCGGCGAAACGTACACAGTGCCGATGTTTCTTGATACCGGCGCCGAGCGCACAATGATCTCGCGACTGATGTTGCCCGTCTCCATTCCTCAGGACGCCAGATTATACCGAGTGAGCGGCATCAGCGGCAGCGAGACTGTCGTCGAGGTGCCAGTCCAAAAGCTGGAGCTGGGCACCATCAGCAAGGTCGGCATGAAGGTTTTGATGTCGGGCGGCATGATCAATCTGCTCGGGCAAGACTTTTTCGGCGACCGCAAATACACCGTCGATCCGGAGAAGAAAGTAATCAGATTCAGCAGAAACTAGGCAAGGCAGCCAGTTTTGAGTCCGGCGCCTGTCGCACGCCCGCCCGGCTGGCACCGTCGATTTGCAGTATGATGTGAACTTAGCGATCGACTTGACAACAGACTTCCCCTTAAAGTCCTGCGCGTTTTTGAACAAAAAGGTGTCGGAATTTGGTATCGTTCAGCAATTCCTTCTCAAGCAGCCGCAGGGATGACCCCTAGATTAACAGCCCAGATTGCAGGCGCCCTGGCCGCCGCGGCTCTCATCTTTGCACCATATGCGGTGGCAGAGAGCCACTCCGTTGCACCAAAGCCTGAGGCGTCCGCCGCTCGCATCGCGGCTCCGGCCAAGATGGAAAAGTTTGCGCTGCTGGTCGGCATCGACAATTACAAAGACGTCAACAAGCTCGAAGGTTGCGTCAACGACGTCACAGAAATGAAACAGACGCTGGTGGATATCTATAAGTTTGCCGATGACGGCAAGCACATCAAGGTGCTCACCAATGAGAAGGCTACCCGGGCGGCCATCCTCAATGCGTTCAAAGAGCATCTGATAGCCAATGCTAAAGCCCATCCGAATGCAGTGATCGTCTTTCAGTATTCCGGGCACGGGTCTCAAACCAAAGACACGAATCAAGACGAGCAAGACGGGCTGGACGAAACCTTCGTAGCCTACGACAGCCGCAGCACCGACTACGACCTCAATGACGATGTAATCGGTGAACTTTGCGATGAATTGAGTGAGTACACCAACAATATCGTTTTCATCGTGGATGCCTGCCACTCCGGCACCGCGACGCGTGATTTCGCCGCTCTCAAAGACGGTGGGTCCGTGCGCCAGGTGTCCATGGACGAACGACCTCAGCCCCCGCAGCCCAAGAATCAGCACAAGCCTGCTCTGGAGCAGAGCAGTGAGGTTTTGCCGCGCGGCAAGTACGTCACCTTCTCCGGATGCTTACCGAATGAACTGTCGCAAGAAGTGATACTGGTCATGAGGGACGGCACAGAAAAACATCACGGACGGATGACCTTTCATTTGCTGGGAGCAATGCGCAAGCTTGGTCCAACCGCCTCCTACCGTCAGCTCTGGGAGCTGGTCGACAAAGAGGTAACCTCAGAGACTGCCCGTCAGCATCCACAAGTCGAAGGCGAGATCGACCGCATCGCGTTCAACTCTCCCATCGCCGCATCGGATCCTTATATGACCATCCAAAAGATGGAAGGCGACGTGATCACCGTCAACGGTGGCAAAGTGCACGGCTTCGCCCCCGGCGGTGTGCTGGCAATCTACAAGCCCGAAGCACTGCGCCTGAGCGGCACAGCCAATCTGCTGGGCTCGGCCACGGTCGTGAAAGTCGACGACTTCTCCAGCCAGGCCAGACTTTCTTCGGCACTGAGCGCCGCCAATCTCAAAGATGCCAAAGTGGTTGTCGCCACGCGCGGCTTTGGCAACAATCCACTGCGCATCGCTGTCTCCGAAACCACCGCAGAGCCGCCGTCGACCACTCAGCCGCGCGATGAGCACCGGATGTCCGAAGCAAGGCTATTGGGACAAGTAGCGACGGAGCTGCACAAGAATCCGATTTTGCAAGTCACCAATGCTGGTGCAGACCCACTGCAAGGCAAGACCGACACCTGGGACATCGCTCTGGTGGCACGCGTAAATCCCGACAATGGACGCACGCCGACCAGCGCTCCGGAAGTGGTTTCACTTCTCGCTCGCGACGGCTCGGTGATCGCCAACGTTCCGGTGCGCGGGCAACAAGCGGACGACGTCGACCGCATCATGCAGGTGCTGGAGTCCAGAGCTCGGCAGAGATCTGTGCTGGCTCTTTCCAATGCCACCTCTCCCCTGAACAACAGCTTTAAGGTCGTGATTTTCAAAATGGACGGCACAAGTGGTACCGACGATTTCGATCACGGCAATCCGGTCATGCGCATCGGAGAGAGAATCAAGCTGCTGGTGAAAAACAATGCCACCAGAAGTCTTTATTTCACCATTCTGGCGCTTGGCTCCAGCGGCAGCATTGCTGTCATTCATCCGCCCAAAGGTGCACAAGAGCCGGTCACTGCCGGCACCCAGTTCAGCACCCGCCCGATTGTCATCGGCGGTCCGCCCGGAACCGAGGCATTTAAATTCATCGTCACCACCAAGCCCACCGACTTTCGGTTTCTCGAACAGGGCGCTGTTTCCCTGACTCGCGACTTAGGCGCGGATGAGGGTGACGAAAGCACGGTAAAATCGCTACTCCAGCAGTATGCCGTCGGCAGCACCAAGCGTGACCTGGTTTACAAGGAAACCACCCTCGACGACTGGGCGGCCGAAACGTTTCAGTTCAACATCAGAGAACCGGTAGCAGCGGTTCAGGCGACCGACTCAAAATCTATACTGGAAGCAAAAGACAAGTAAATTCGGAGGTAAGACAATGCAACTCAGCAGAAGCTGGCAGATAAAAGGGGCACTGCTCATGGTGGCGTCCCTGGCGTCGCTTTCGCTACCGGCGATGGCCGACAAGGACGCAGACAAAGGCACAGAGAAGAAGGATACTGGTGCTGCCACCACCACCCGTGAGGTGACGACCGGATCTGAGAAAAGCCTCATGGACAAAGCCGATGCTGCCTTCGACTCCGGCGACATGAAGGGAGCAATCGACGGATACTCGCAAATCGTTGCAGCCAATCCGAAGAACGCTGACGCTCTGGCTAACCGCGGTCTGGCCAAATTCTACGAAAAGGATTATCTGGGTGCCATGGCTGACGCCAATGAAGCCATCAAGTATTCGCCGACCTGGGGTTATCCTTTCTATGTACGCGGACGTTGCCAGCTCTCGCTCAACGACTACAAAAAAGCCACCGCCGAATTCACCAAGTGCCTGCAACTGCAAGACTTCAAGAATGCCTATCTCTATCGCGGTCAGGCCAACTACAAACTCAAAGACTACAGCCCGGCTCTGGCAGATCTCAATCAAGTGATCAACAAAGACGAGAAAAATTGGGACGCCTATTACTGGCGTTACTGGGTTTACTCGGCAATTAAGAGCCTTGATGACGCGCGTCAAGACGCTGAAACGCTGGTAAAACTGCAACCCAAATGGGCAGATTCGTTCCGCTGCCTGGCTTACGTCAATGAAGATCAAGGCAAAGTGCCGGAAGCGATTACGGCCTACAAACAAGCCGCCGAGTTGTACAAAGCAGAAAACGACACGGCTGACGAGCAAAAGATGCTGGAAAACATCGCTTATCTCGAGAAAGGTAAGAAGGAAGCATCCACCAAGTAAAATCAGCGCAACGCCCGTGGTGCAACACACTGCGGGCGTTGTTTCTTTACCTACAAAGCCCTGAGGTACGCATGCAAAATCGCAGCCGTTCGGTAATGACGACACTGTCAGCGGTGGCAATTCTGACCATCTCGGTCGGCGCCGGGGCGGCTCCGGAGCAAACGAAAACCGCCAAACCGAGTCAAACGACTGCCGCCAAAGGCGGACAAGACCAGTCCAAGCCCAAAGACGCTCAGTCTGCAGCAAATGCCAACTTCGCCCGCGTGTCGGCCCTGGCCAATCAATACACCAATGGAAACCAGATGGCCGCAGGCATTGCCGAGATGAGCAAACGGCTGAAGGCGAATCCGCATGATGTCGACGCCTTGCTCTGCAAAGCATTGCTCGAGACTCGCAAACAGGATCGAGCGGCGGCGCTGGCGGATATGAACCAGGCGATCAAACAGAAACCCAATCTTTATTATGCTTACCTACTGCGCTCGGTGGTGCAGGAGATGTCCGGCGACATGGACAAGGCGATTGCCGATGCTACAAAAGCCTACGAAATCTCGCATTACGACGATGTTGTGCGCGCCCGCGGCGGCATTCAATACCGGGCCAAAAACTACAAAGCCGCAATCGCCGACCTCTCGAAAGGGCTGGACAAATACAAACCCGATTCCTCGCAGTCCTATCTCTATCTTTACCGGTGCCATTTGCAGCTTAAAGACTGGAAGAACGCTACCCAGGCCGCCCAGAGCCTGGTCGACATAAATCCCAGGGAAGCGGGACCCTACCAACTTCTCGGCGAAGCCGCCACTCTCTCCGGCGACAGAAAGACCGCCGCCGGCGCTTATCGGCGTGCTTCGCAGCTGTATCTCAATGAAGGCAACCTGAGCAGCTCGAATGAGATGATGAAGAAAGCCAATACCATGGACCAGAGTTCCACGGCTAAGTAAAACAGCGTGCAACCCGTTTATTCAGCTATCGGACTTTCGCCCTCTACTCTGATCGCCGGCGGTGGATCGAGCGCGGGCGCAGGCTTTTCTTTGTGGCGCACCGGCGACTTACCCCAGTCTTCCGTACACCAGAGCAGAAGGTAGACGAGCACAAATTGCAGGGGCAACCGCATCCAGAGTAGGGTCGGCGAAATCTGCGGAAACTTGCCGGCGCTGGCAGCCATATAAATGTTGACAGGGAAAACCAGGACCAGAAGCACAATCAGGCAGAGAGCGGCGGTGCGCGCCACCGGAAATGGTGCGCTGAGCGCCAGACCACCGGCGATTTCCAGGGCGCCGCTGACGTTAATCAACACGCTGTGCCAGGGTAGCCATGGAGGCATGATCTCTTCGTACACATGCGGCTTCATGAAGTGCATGGCGCCGGCAACAACGAAGAAGATTGCCATAAAGATCCGCAGTATTTTTCTGGATGCCAGTTACCCGCCCTCTCACATGCTTTTTCCATTCTACACCTTGGGAAAAGGCAGCCCGTCAGACACATGCTTTGAAGGAAATCGTCGATGGCTGTAGAATGTCTGTGATCGACTCACAACCCCCAAACATGCCAAGCAAAGCCGAATTGCAAGAGCAACTGGCTGCCCTCTCGTTGAATGAGGCAGAACGTCCGCTCGACCTGGTGCCGGTGCTGGAGCAACTGGCCGCCCTCTGCCACCGCGCCGGCGAATATGACGAAGCGCAGGCTTACTACGAGAAGATTCTGTCCATTCGTCAGGCATCCTGGACCTGTGCATCAAATACAATCGCGTTGATCAAGGTCAGCCACAGCCTGGGATTGCTGCACCGTATCAAAGAGTCCTTTGCCGACGCCGAGCCGCATTACCAAAGGGCTCTCGAGCTTTCCAACACTCATCACGGCATCAAACATCCAGAGACTGTATTGCGAAGAAACTATCTCGCCGGTCTCTACTTTGCCTCGACAAAGTATGCTGAGGCGGAACACCTGCTCAAGACCAGTCTCGCGTTTTACGAAGAGACGCAGGGCAAAGATCATGAGGTGACCGCGGTTTGCCTGTACGCACTGGCTCTGGTGGCACGACGTTCCGACAACTTAGCATCAGATAACTACTTCAAACGTTCGGTCAATCTGATGAAAACGGACATCACGCGCCTATGTATGGATCAGCCGCACGACCTGTTTCTTGCCCTCATGCATCTGTCTCACGAACGCTTTTCCGAAGAGCGCTTCGATGAAGCCGAAGAACTTTTCCGTCACTCGCTTTTGATGGAACTGGAAGAGATCTGGCCGGAACATCCCCTGGTGGCTGACAGCTATCAGTTGCTCGGAGACATCTACCGCTCATTTGCCATGCGCGAGCAGGCAGAATATTTCTATCGCAACGCACTGAGAATCCGCGAGCAAGTCTATGGACAGGTCCATCTAAAGGTCGGGGCCAGCGCTCACGCCCTGGGAGCATTCCTGTGCGACGCCGAACGGTATCAAGAAGCCGAGCCTCTATTAAAGACGGCCTGCGAGATTCACCGCAAAGGTGCCTTTCCGCCGATCCTGGCTAACTCGCTCAAAGCATATTCCCTGGCTTTGAAAAATCTGGACCGCCAGGCTGAATCTGCCGAAGTTGCCGCCGAGGCAGATTCGATATTTCAACAGCACGGTTACGCTCGCGCCTGACGCAGCTTGGTTTGCGCTTCGAGATAGCCGGCTTCGACAGCTTGGACAAACCACCTTTGCGCTTGTTGCATATCCTGGTTAACCTGTTCACCGCGTTCGTACATGCATCCCAGGTAATACATAGACTCGCCGTCGCCTTGTGCTGCTGACTGGTCTAACCAGTAGCGGGCATTCTTTTCGCCATAATGGCTGGCTTCCTTGCGCAGGTACATAAGCGCGAGCAGACGCTGTCCTTCGCTGCAACCGGCTTCAGCCGCTTTCAAAAACCAGTCATAAGCCTGCTTTGGGTCAGGGTGCTGGGATGCTTCGTAGTAAAACTTGCCCATCAGCGTCATAGCGTAACGAACATCACTCATCGCCGCCTGGTGCGTCCAGTGAAAAAACTTACGCTCGTCCGGCCTGATTGAGCCCGCCCCCGGGAAATAGAAAAGACCGAGATGAAACTGGGCGCCCGTGTGGCCCTGGTCGGCCGCTGCCAGGTAATACTTTTCGGCTTTGTCGTAGTTCGCTTCGACTTGCTTGCCGTCTTCGTACAGACAGGCGAGCCTGAACTGTGCTTCGGCGTTTCCTTGCCTGGCTGTTTTTACGCACCAGTCCACCTGTTCTTGACTCAACTCTTCCCCGACCGCGGGTAGATCGATTTCAGGCTGGCGCTCTTTCTCGGACCTGGCGTATTGCTTTTCGCACTTGCCGAGAATCGACTTAATGATGGTTGTCACCCAGAGCCGTTTCGCACGCAAACTGAAGTTGATGAACGGCGAATACGCTCGCTCTCTGATCAGCAATAATTTCGTCTTGTAATCCAGATCCAGAATCTCGCGTGTGGCATCCGGCAAGAACACCAGATTGATGTCGGTACTGTCGTCTTCCTGGCGAGTCAGATAAATCGTCAGCTCCAGATAGGCAAAATTGGTGAAGCCATCGCTGAAGCCGACGTCGACCGCCACCGATCCGCTGGACACTCGATACTCAAAATGCATGTCACTTTCCCAGTCGCCGTCGAAACCATGTGTTGCGACATCGGATTTATCGAAGAGGTCGTTGTAGAGCGCGCTGTCGATTTTCCAGAGCGGAGCGACTACATTGATGGTGCGCGGAAAAACATGCGAATGTTCCAGGCGCGCCACCACCCGTGATGTCACCTCTTCGACCAACTGGGCAGTGATAAGCGCCAGCACCGCACTGACTGCAAATTTGATCAGGTCGGCCACCATGCCCGAGGTCGGGTAGAGACAATACAACCAGACCGCTGCGAAGAAGACCACGATCCGCAGAATATAATGCGAAAACTGCTGGGCAAGATCAAGGTTCATGATCAGGTTTTGGCGACAGCCAATTCTTTTTGAGCTTGCTCAGTCAGAGCACGCCTGGCTGCTTCTACTTCCAGTCGCGAATATTCACGGCTCAGGCGCCATCCGGAATAGGCCCAGGCAAGCGCACAAGCGCCGCCGGCGGCCATCACCCCGGCCGTGCCCAGATGCCAAACTGAGTAGACCAGAAAAATCAAAATGCCCGCCGCTCCGCGCGCGAAGCGATAGCAGAACATTTCGATCACCGGCTTGACGGTATAAAGTACATTGCGGGATGTGACCGTGTAAGTCAGTTCTTTGGCGGCTTTGAACCAGGCGTGCCGGATGCCTTCATCGATATGGAATACCGACATGATAATCACGGGATTGGGAAAAATGGCAAACATCGCCAGTCCCGTCAGGATCGCGGCAGCCGAAGAAGTTAGAGCAAAAGTAGTGCCCAGGCGGCGCAGTACAAAAGAGACGAGGAACAGTTCTACAACCAGTTCTACAATCCCTCGCCAGCGCTCCAGGTTGGCATCGACAGCAGCAATGCCGTTGCTGCCCGTCGCCATGTTTTTCAGGATATCGTTGTAGATAAACTGAACGAAATCAGGCGTGACCCGTTCGAAAGCTACAACCAGCATCAGGAAGAGCAAAAACTTGTTCTTCACGATCATTGCCAGGACAGCACCCATACCGGAGTTCTGATTCTTATCGAACTCCGGCGCGGCCGAGCGTTGCGAAGGCTTGCCGTCGTTAATTTTCTCCAGCCAGAGAAAAATACCGATGTTGACCCCGATAATCGCAGCTGCCACCAGAAGCATGTTGGTGGTGCCGACAACACCTACCAGCGCAGCAGTGATACTGCTGCCGGAAATGGCACCGAGTCCGGCTCCGGCCACAACAATGCCGAAAAGACGTTTGGCTTTGTCCGAGTCGCAAACATCATTGGCGTACATCCAGAACAATGTTGCGCCCATGATCGAGAAAACATCCAGCCAGACCCAGAAGATGCCCGAGGCCAGTTTGGATTCATGCTGGAAGACCTGCCACCAGACGAGCAGGTTAACGAGGAAGATTCCATAAATAGAAGAGATCAGTTTCTTCCGAGGAACTTTAGAGAACTTGGAATAGATCCAGACCACCACGCCGGTGATCAGCGCCGTGCCCATATAGATAAACGGCATAGCATCGTTGCCCAGTCCATCCAAGACCAGACCACGACGGATCGGGCGCAAAACATAATAGGTACAGATAAAGAGAAACAGCCAGCTGGAGAGCAAAGTGGTAATTAGACGCTCGCCCTTCTGGACGCTCATGAAAAGATTCAGGGGATTGCCCTGATGCACTTTAGACACTGCTCAATACTCTCGGTAGCGATTGCAAACCGGACGCCAATGGATGCCAGCGAATCAGCAAAACTCTCGAATCGCGCAGCAATTGTAGCGCCGAAACCCGCCTTCCCTTGATAAGTGAACACAATAAAATTAGCATTCGCGACCATTGGCAGTGGCTCAGGCAGCCGATCAGGGGCAAGATTAAACAGAATTCAAAGTGCCACCACAGAGGGTGGCGCGCTGGATTCATTTCGGGATACTTGACAATGAGCGGAATCAGGCATATTATTACGCCACCTAAATGCGAACCCGTTCCTACCCGCATAGATAGACCTCAGGTCTGTCTACATTCTGGGCATCCCGTTCATCCACGCTATACCTTCCAGGTAGAGAGTCAGTCTCTGCCGTAATTCGCGCTTACTAGAAAATCTCTATGTCAAACCCGCAAGAGGTTTGCACGCTTCCGCGTCCGGAAGAGTCAAAGCCTCAAGAGATATCTTCGTCCACGCGAGTGGAGCCGCTTTGCGTTGTCAGCGACAACCAGCTGTTTCAGCGTCAAAACGACCCGACCATGCAACAGGTCGGCGATTCTCTCTACTTCGGCTCGCCCTATGCAGCGCCGGCACCGGAGCTGTCCACTAAAGGACCGGTGGGTGGTTTTAACGTAGACTTCGGACGCAATCAGGCTCGCAATCGTATGGCCGACGAAGGAATCGACGTCGACCAGTCTACAGCCGGCATGCGGCGCCAGGTTCGCCATCACAGTCGCGCCGCGCGCGAAGCTTTCTCCGACTACGAGCAAGCCGGCAAGCGCCAGATCGTGTTCAACGACAAGACCGAACAGGCAGCCGTAAACAAAGATCTGGCTTTCCTGAGAAAACACACCCAGTTTCAAGATGCACGCGAGCCGCAAGCAGTCGGAGATATGCGCCTGCCGCAAAGCATCGGCGATACCAGTCTCTCTCCCCAGGAATTCCATAGCATCTACAACGGCTCGATCATCGACACTTACTTCCGCACCGGCGGAGGCAGAGGGTTCTGGAGCGAACTGCAAAAAGAAATGAAGGCGAACTTGCCTCCGGAAGCGCAAGCCCACTTCGACGAATACTTCATGAAAGACGCCAAGGAAGCGTATCAACAATACGGTCGCTACCCGCAACTTTTCTGGAGAGCTCTCGAGCAAAAACTCTATAACGACATCAAGTCGCACACCGACCTGCCCGTGCCTCCCAATCCGGACGATGGAGGCGGAGACAACCCCAGCCCCCACCCCGATGATGGCGGCTCACACTCTCCCGATGTACAGACCGCCCGCCAGAAGCTCGACCAATTAGTAAGCAGCAATCCCAATTTCAGCGCCAGTGACCGCCAGCAGTTCAAACAATACGAGGATGAGTTCTTAGCCAGAGCAGACAAAGATGGCATCAGCGCTCAAGAAGTAGCAAAGACATTAGATTCGACAGCCCGCTTACTAAGTTCAGATCATGGAGTAATCAACGCAAACGACCGGGCGCACGCCGCCTTCGGTATCATGCAGCACGCCGCCCATCCTGATTCTTGCGAACAGGGCGGACACCCGACCTGCAACGTGACCACGGTCGAGACCAGAACCTTCGCCCTCGATCCGCACGTGGCAGCCGACATGATTGCCTCAGCCGCCATCGACGGCAAATGGACCGCATGTTTCCTCCGCGGGGAAACATGCGCGACATGGCAGGACACCTGTTTCAGGTGACCGCCTTGAATGACTATGGACAGCGCCACGGCACTCAGTACGTAGAGCGCAATGGACAGGGCTACTGGAAATACGACAGCGGCGGTTGGGACTACTTCAACGGCACCGATGGCGCCACCATCGCCGATATGGCCCTGCGTCTCAGCCCACCCGACAATCCCAACGAAGGTGTTGTCCTGGATTTCTGGGAAACCGGTCGCGGCATCGAAAACTTCCGCAGCCTGGAAGAATTTGATCAAGACCTGGCAAAACTGACGCCGGGCAGCAAAGAAGCAATCATCGTCGTCAACGGCTACGATCCGATTTTCGGCGGCAACAAACCCGGACCTACACCTAACCACGTGATCTCGGTACTGGAATACGATCGATCGAACGGCCGTGTTCTCATTGATAACCAGTGGGGACAGGGCGCGCAGTGGGTTGCGATGAAAGACCTGTACAGAGCGGCGACTGGCAGAAGCTACTAACTGGGGGATAACATGGCAGACGGCTACTACGACCAAAGCAACAACAGCAAACCGCTGAATTTCAGCATTCCGCCCTTCGAACACAGGGTAAATGTTGACGGTCACCCGGCAGCCGACGCCAGTGATACTATCAGGCTGCACCTGTTCGGCTCGGAAAAAGTCTTTTTTGCCATGAATCCCAATGACAAAGTCTGGCCAAGCGGTCCCCGCAACGACATAACGACGGGCGTACAGTCCTTTGCGGCGCCCTCGGGCTGGGTCGAAGACACAGTGCAGCCCGCACCGACGCCCAATGGGCAGATGCGGCAATGGCACCCGGCTAATTCCGCCGCGCCGGACCGCAATGCGCCATTTCCCGATAATGGTCCGCCCGAACAAACAACTATTCGCCTGCTCTACAATCCGATCAGCGTCGGCGACAGCAAGAACGACTTTCATCGGGCAGTCAGCGGTGCACCACATGTAGTGCCGGTTGCCGACCTGAAGAATCTGGGACCGGCGATGGGCACGCTTTCATACGGCGACAACCAGTTTACACGGCCGCCCGGCGCCAGTTTCACCACCGAGATTCGCTCGGCGACCACTATGATCATCGATGGCAAGCCGGTGCTGGCAGTGGAGGGCTACACCGGCAACTTCAGCCAGACCGGCGAGGTTGATCATCGGCGCGCGAAGTTCGTCGCCTATCTTTTCGATGGCGGCGACGGACAGATGCAAGAAGTATCATTCCGCGCACCGGTCACATACAATCCGACTACGAAGAGGTCTGATGAATCGCAGTTCGATCAGCACGTCGGTGAGTTCAAACAATCAGTTTCGAAATTGAAACTGCAAAAAACCCAGTAAGCTCTAGTTGCGATCAAAATTCGAAAGAGACACCGGCTGCATGTATGAGCCGGCCGGTGTGCGAGTCCACCAGATTCCCCCTTTCCACATCTCGCCGAAATCGGAAAACTTATACTCGAAGAGTTCAGCGCGCAAGAACTTGGGCGGTTTGCCGTGAAATGGATCGGTCTCCAGCAAGTGCACCACATCCGGTGAGGCCTGTAACAAGCGTTCGGCGAATTTGAAGAACCATGGATTTTCGTCCACTATTCCCAGCGCCGCAAACCACATCTGCCAATCAAGGCGCGGCTGCAGAGGGGCGACGATTGGCGGTTGACGATTGAGTGGACCAGGCTTGTATTTGAAAACATAAGGCAGCCAGTTGACTCCGTCGTCGCTGCCTTCCACCTGAATCTCCAGACGCTTGGTGGTCATAACGGCGAAGAGACCATAACTGTTGACGATATGCAAAGACTGCGCCCCGAAAATCAGACGGCGCACGGCAATCGGCATATTGCGCAGGTTTTCCATCGGCAACAAAGACATCTGCGAAAGGGTGGCCATGCCCACCATTACGACCAGGAGAGAAACTGCTGCACGGCGCACCACCACTCTGGCTGTGCCGTGCTTGGCTTGTGTATTCTCCTCCGTCACCGGTACGCCGATCATGGCATTGCGCAGTTTTGTCGGCATCATTTTCTTCAACGCGCGGTCGTCGAGAAGGGGAATGCAAAGGGCTAACGTCAGCAAATTGAAAAACGTATAGTTGCCGGTCAGCAAAATTACCACCTGCAGCAGCGCCGTCAGGGCGGCACCGGCCAGGCGCAGTGGACGAGGCATAAAAAAGAGAAGAGGCACCATGATCTCAATAAAGAAAACAGCACCTACCGAAAAGGATTGGAACCAGTTCGGCATTTGATCAGCCAGCCAGGCAAGAGGAGTCGGCAGAGGCTGCGTCAGGTAGTGAAACTTGAGAGCCGTAAAGTTTCTCCAGGTCTCATCTCCACTGAGCAGCTTACAGGTGCCGGAAAGAAACATGAGCCGGAAGAGCAGCCAGCGCAACAGATAGATCCCTACTTTGAACGTCCACGGCTGCGGTTCAAGCATTAGTCTGCCCTTCCAGGGCGGTCCCAGAAGCTGCCAGGGCGACCAGAAAATCGCCAGGAAGCCGGTCTCTAGAAGCAGGATATCCCATTGAAAGGACAGAAAATCCTGTCCCACATTGACCAGAGACAGGTAAAAAAGCCATGCCACCACAAGTAGTGGCGCGGTCGCTATCGAGAGAAACACGCCCAGTCCTGCCAGCGCTCCACCCCAGCAGAGGAACGAAAGGAACCCGTCACTGCTGTTGAACCAGACCAGGCTGGGAGCAATAGCCACCGCCATGTCGGGGGGCAGAGAATCGGTCAGCGACGTCAGATATGTCGAAACCGGCAAAATTCCCTGGCTGCCGACCAGCCCGTGTATCTCCAGCCCCAGAGAAACAAAGGCGAGAGAATAGATAAGACCCAGCGCTCGCAAAAACAACCACTGAGTGCAGACG
>JBGASG010000002.1:522500-681129 GCA_044229845.1 Obscuribacteraceae bacterium (SeqCode)
TGACGACAATGTCTTTTCCGTTTCTTTGACAGTAAAGGAAGTTGTCGGAGACCTTGAACAAAGCCGTTGACGCGTCGGTAGTTAGTACTCGATGCACGTCGCCAAGCGTTCCTACGTATCTATTGAATATCTCTTGAGCCGTCTCCGGCTCCTGGTACTCGACAATCAAGAGCTTCATCCGCTCAGACAGTGGCGGCGAGAATTGGTAGTCAGCATATGCAGAGGCGCGCGCCGATTCCAGATTTAGTTGGCCTATATAAGGAACGGTTGTGTGACGCCGCGCTGTCATCCCACCCATGAACAACCGCTCGCTGCCTGTGACCCGGTCGATGGTAGGCAGCTTGTACATGACAGGAGGCAGAGCAGCTTGTGGGGCGATGCGGTTGGCAATGCTGTCAGCGAGAGCAGTAATCGCCTCCTTGGCCTCATCGTCGCCATGAGCATCGCTAGCAATCCTTATAAAGTAATTGCCGCGCTGGAAAGAAACGGTGGAGTCGTCCTCGGACGAACGGTCCCCCCGGACAATCACATTGGTTGCGCCTTGCCTGAGATTGGTATAGGCACCGTAGGCGCCCTGGCTGCCGCCAAAACGATAGACCACGACATCAATATTGCGCTGGCCGCGCTGCAACTGCTTGATCAAGATATCGGTGCAGCCGAATTCTAATAACGCGTCGCGCTGGTTGAATGCATTCGTCACCACCGGTGGTGGCACGGACGCGAGCGCGCTCTCGGACAGAGCCTGTCCCTTAAAGACCAGCGTCTTGCGGTCTTGCACCACGTGCTCTACGCCCGTCTCCTGCCAACCGACCGCACTCAAACCTTTGACGATATTTTCCGCATCGATCAAATCCATCGGCAGCGCCGGCGGCGCCAACACGGTGGGAGCCGTCATTACTCCCGGTGCGGTGGTGGTGGTTGCGGCTCGTGCCGGTGCGGCAGCTGTCGAACCGGCTGCAACAGGATTGGCGGCAGGCGGCGCAACCGTCTGCGCGCCGGCTGCGGCAGTGAATGCGGCAGAAACAGCGAATGCGCAATTGAAGAAAAAGACTGATCGTGAGTGGCGATTCATAGAGCCCAGTCTGAAGGCTTGGTTGTCGAAGAGTGTAGCACTTGAGCAATCAGCACAAAAAGCAGAGCCGCCTCACAAGCGTGGGGCAGCTCAACTCAACTTGTGCAGTTGTTGAAAAAACTGATTGGTTACTTGCTGGTATCGAACTTCACTTGCAGTTTCTTATCGGCAGCGCTCTTTGTTGCATCAAGAACCATGTCGGCCAGGTTATTGTCGCCCCTGGAGAAACTGCTGCCACCCTCGTCTTCGCTGTAGTACCCGGCCCCGGCACCACCGCCGCCCGCCGGTCGGGCCGCTTTGCCCGCAGCCGTGAAATACATGCCGCGAGTCGTGGAGCGACGCAGCAGGGCACCGGCGACCGGAGTATCCGTTGAAGCCGCCGGCAAAGGCGAGGACATCTCGGTGGCGATGCCTCTGGCTTCCAGGTCTTTGGCTCCGGCGCGCCAGGCGGCGGCATCTGCCGTCTTCATCTTATACATCTTGCCGGCAGCGTGAACGATCGTGGCTTTCGTCCCGTCAGCCTGCGCCACTTCTGATTTGTACGACATGAATTCAAACTTGCCGTCGGCGAGCTTGGCGATTTCTTCAAAGACGCCCCGCCCTTCCTCAGCCTTGAAGTTCTGCAGTCCGTCACAGCCGATGGTATTAATTTGAATACCGCCGGCGATCGCGTCTTTCGCCTCGGCTCGCCAGTCGCATCGGTCTTTTCCGGTTGGTCCTGCATCACCGATGACGAAGAGCAGCTTCAATGTTTTAGAACTGGTATCCCACTTCAGGTCGTGTACTGAGGCATGCAACGCAGAGGCGACAGCTTCCGGGGCATCGCCTCCACCATGAGCCTTGAGGTCCGATATATTTTTGACAACCTGGTCGATGTCGTCGGTGAACGGGAAAACCTTGGTCACATAGTCATCATGCAAATCGCGAAACGCCACCAGTCCAACCCGGATCACTGGCGCGGGCTTGCCGCTGCTTAGCTTGGCGACGATCTCTTTGGTCTTCGCCTTCACTACATCTATCTCGCCCTGCATCGAACCGGTGGTGTCGATGCAGAATGCCAGGTCGATATGGGGGCGCGCCTTGGCTTGCGCCGGTTGGGTTTCGGCAGGTTTCGCTTCCGCAGTGGAGGGGGGTTTCGTTTCTTCCTGCGCGCCCGCTAGATTGGCGACCAGCAGTGTCGAGGTCAGAGCCAGCTGCGCGGCGGCAATAAAAGATCTGCGCATGAATTTCGTTCTCCCTTGATGCTATCTTCAACGATACGCAAGGCGAGAAGAAACTTCGTCCACCGAATACCGGATGACAGCCTAGGGAAAATACTGAGCATGAACGAAGCCGGACTATCATCTGAAGCAGCCGAGAGAAGCCTGGCAGCCTACGGCAAACACCTGATATTTTTCGACGGCGTTTGCGGGCTCTGCAATAAAAGTGTCCAGTTCGTGCTCGACCGCGACAAAGCGGGACTTTTCTACTACGCGTCTTTGCAAAGCGGATTCGCTGGACACACCCTGTCCAAATACGGTGACAATCCGTCCGATCTGGACAGCATCAGGGTTTTGTCCGACTATCAGACGGCGAAGGAAAAACTCTACACGCGCTCGGATGCCGCGCTGTTTGTTTTGCGACAACTGGGCGGTTGGCAGTCCGCTTTTGGTCATCTGACTTTCATCCCGGCGTTCATCCGGGATGCGGTATACAAGTTTGTCGCTCTGATTCGCTATCGACTATTCGGCAAGTACGACAGCTGTCGGTTGCCCGATCCGCAGACGAGATCCCGCTTCATCGAAGTTTAGCTGTGGCCAGATCTGCTTTGAGATGTTCGCGATACCAGTCTATGGTGCGCACAAGTCCGGTTTTCAGATCGACCTGGGGCGACCAGCCCAGCAGTTCGCGAGCTTTGGTGATATCGGGCAAGCGCTGTTTAGGATCGTCTTGCGGTAATGGCTCGAAAACGATCTCGCTCTTCGACTGCGTAAGTTCTTTGACAATGTGAGCCAGCTCGATCACCGTGCGTTCTTCGGGATTGCCGATGTTGACCGGTTGGTGATGATCGACGCCCATCAGGCGTACAATGCCGTCCACCAGATCGCTGACGTATTGAAAGCTGCGAGTCTGCTGCCCGTCACCATATGCGGTGAGTGGTTCACCCAGCAAGGCTTGCTTGATAAAGTTCGAAACCACACGCCCATCGTTAGGGCGCAAGCGCGGTCCATAGCAATTGAAGATGCGCACGATGCGCGTATCCAATTTATGTTTGTGGTGATATGCCATGGTCAGCGCTTCTGCGAAGCGCTTCGATTCATCGTAGACACCACGCGGACCGATCGGATTGACATTGCCCCAGTAAGTCTCGGGCTGCGGATGTACGAGCGGATCTCCGTAGACCTCAGACGTGCTGGCCAGGAAAAACTTTGCGCCTTTGGCCTTAGCCAGTCCCAGCGTGTTGTGGGTGCCGAGTGAATTCACCTTCAATGTTTCAATCGGCAAATCGAGATAGTCGATCGGGCTGGCCGGGCTGGCGAAATGAATCACCCAGTCGAGAGCGCCCAGGAAATCTATGTGATTGGAGACATTGTGGTGCAGAAATTCGAAGTTGGGATTGCCGTCATTGTGCGCCACATTTTTCGAGTTGCCGGTGATCAAGTTATCCATCACGATAACGTGATGCTGCTCCGACAAAAGACGATCGGTGAGGTGTGACCCGATGAACTTCTTCATGGTGCCCGCGATGTCCTGCCATTTTACTTCACGAAACTCCGGCCACTCGGTGACGAGAATCAACGCGTCGGCACCACGTGCTACGTCGGCCACATCTTCGCAGTAAACAATCGGCAACTCCGGATGCTGGCGTTTGCAGGTTTCGTTGCTGACCGGATCGTAAGCCCGCACCGCCGCTCCCATCTTGTGCAACTGCGCGGCGATGGAAAGACTGGGTGCATCGCGCAAATCGTCGGTATTCGGCTTGAACGACAACCCAAGCAGTCCGACCGTGCGTCCTTTGATGATTTTCAGTTCTTCCTGCAACATGGTGATCACGTGAGTGCGCTGATATTTGTTTACCGCTAGAGTGGCTTCCAGCAAGGATGTCGTGCAGTTATACTCGCGCGCTACATCAATCAGTGCGTTGACGTCTTTGCCAAAACAACTACCGCCCCAACCGACACCGGCCGAGAGAAACTGTGTACCGATACGCTTGTCGAGACCGATGCCTTGCGCCACCTGGCGGATGTCGGCGCCCACCTTCTCGCAGATGTTGGCCATCTCGTTAGCAAAACTAATCTTCATAGCCAGAAAGGCGTTGGCCGAATATTTGATCATTTCCGCTGAAGCCAGGTCGGTGACGATCAACGGAATGCCATGCAGATCGCGCGGACGAGGGGCGCACTTAGGTGGTTCGAAGGACTGCTCAGTAATTGGTTTGTAGAGCAACCGCATCAGGTCGGCAGCCTGGTCGTCGCCGCTGCCGAGCACGATCCGGTCAGGATAGAAAGTATCATGTATGGCTTGCCCTTCGCGAAGAAACTCCGGGTTGCTGACCACGGCAAATGGCGGCTCATTAGACTTAGTGGTGGCACCGCGCGCCTGAGCCGGCACTGCCACCATCAAGCCTTGCTGCACCAGCATCTCAACCCAGTTGCCGGAGCCTACCGGCACCGTCGACTTGTTGACGATCACACGTTTTTTCTCGGCATCCAGGGCACCGCCTATGGCGCGAGCTACTGTTGTGACCTGGGTCATATCCGGTTCGCCCGAGGGCTGCGGTGGAGTACCCACCGCGATGAATATGACGTCGGCGTTTTTCACGCCCAGCGAAATGGAGTCGGCAAAGGTCAGTCGTCCGGACTTGACGACCTGCTCCATAAGTTCCGCCAGCCCGGGTTCGAAAAACGGCACCTGTCCGGTCTGCAACGTCTGGAGCTTATCGGCGTTGGCCTCGATTACCGTCACCCGGTTGCCGAGATATGCCAGGGAGCAGCTGGTTACCAGACCGACATAGCCAGCGCCAATTACACAGACTTCCACTTTGAACCTGCCTTTGAAGACCCTTACGCAGACAGTGCCCATCTGCGGCCCGCTGCGCTCTACTATTATTACCTAAGCCACCCTAAATGTTAGGCGAGAGGCACCGTGTTAGCCTCTTTGTAATGGTCAGCTCTATTGACGAGTTTGTGCGAACAATCGCCAGATTGCGGGCTCCTGACGGTTGTCCGTGGGACAGGGAGCAGACACACCGCAGCCTGGCCCGATATTTACTAGAAGAAACTTACGAAGTTCTGGAAGCCATTGACCTGGAGAACCCCGGCAAACTGCGTGAAGAACTTGGCGACTTGCTTTTGCAAATCGTTTTGAACGCTCAGGTGGCATCGGAATCAACCAGTGAAGAGGCATTCACGTTCGAAGATGTGGCAGCCGGCATAAATCAGAAGATGATCGAGCGGCATCCGCATGTTTTCGGCGACGTAAAAGTAGAGTCCGCCCAGGAAGTCGTGCAATTGTGGGAAGAGCGCAAGCAAAAGCAACGCGGCACCGCCGTCTCGGTCGACGACGTTCCCAATGCACTGCCTGCGCTTTTGAAAGCTCTGAAAGTCTCTGAAAAAGCCGTCGGGGAAGGATTCGAATGGGAGAACATCGATCAGATTTTCGACCAACTGCACAGCGAGATCGATGAACTGCGCGCCGAACTGCGGCATCCCCAGGCGTCCACACGCAAACGTGAAATCGAGCTGGAGATCGGAGACATTTTATTTACCGTCGTCAATATCGCCCGCTGGCAAAACATCAGCCCGGAAGAGTCGCTGCTTTTCGCAATCGAAAAGTTTCGCCGTCGATATCGCAAGATGGGTGAGCTCTCTGCAAAGCCGCTCTCCGAGCTGTCTACCAGCGAATTAGACAGTTTATGGCGGCGAGCCAAAGTAGCTACATCCTGAGTTTATAGACACCACATATGGTGCCCATGACTAACGTCATCAATTGCATTTTAGAATGAAGTGTCCGCTATTATCGAGCAGGGTTTAGGCTTCTCCGTGGTAAGAGAAAGATAGCCCTCCCGCCGCCACTGATTTATGACATTCATTGACGACGATCCGAATAAAACTGAGAAGGAAAGCCCTTTCACGATCGATCCGACGGCTGCCATAGGCACGCCTGGCCCCTCGGCCAAGCCCAAGCCGTTGAAAGCCGAGAAGGGCGCTTCGTCTGCTAAAGAAGGCGGATTTATCGGACGCCAGGCGCCCAAATCCAAAGAGGGCGATTTCTCCGACGACCAGATTCGCGCCATGCGCCGCGACGGCACCGACACGCTGAAGAAACAGACGGCCGTCGACGAAATAGACTTGGTTGAGCTCACCAAAGAGCAAAAAATGCGGAAGATGATGGGACCGGCTCTCACCATCGGCGCTACTGTGGGCATTGGAATCGTGCTTCTGGTCGCAGTCGGAATGCTGATCAAAGGCATGGTCGGGCAGTATGAAGCACAAAACTCCTTGCGTTCGGCTCGCGCGTTTTTGAAACAGGGCAACGCCGCTCTGGCGCGGCGGCACCTGGAACCCCTGATCAAAGACGGCATCAAAGATCCGGCGCTTTTCAGCATTGTCGGCATCTGCTCCAACAAACTGAACGAACCGCAGCGCGCCCTGAACGAGTTTGACCAGGCTGCTAAACTCGAACCCAAAGAACCGGCTCACCTTTGCGGCCGCGCGGAAGCCTTCCTCAAATTGGATAAACCGCAAGAAGCCATCAACGAGTCCAATTCCGCTCTGAAGCTCAATCCTAACTATCCCGATGCATTTCGCTGGCGGGCTGCCGCCTATCTAAAACAGTCGGAATACGACAAATCCATCGAGGACTGCGACAAATATTTGAAGGTAGCCACCTCTCCCACCGCTGATGTCTATGCAACCAAAGGGGCGTCCCTTTTCAGCGAGAAAAAATTCCAGGACTCGGCCGCCGACTACACCCGGGCTGTGCAAATCGAACCGGAAAACGGTGAGTACTGGACCGCCAAAGCTGTATCGCTGCAATCGGCAAACGAATTCAAAGACGCCGTGCGAGCCCTCAACCGCTCGCTGGAAGTGCAGGGCAAGAAGATCGAGCTGCTGCGTCGCAGAGCCGACTGCCTGCTGGCGGCACACGATTTTGACGGCGCGATCAAAGACTACGAGCTGGTCGGACAGCTGACCCGGACCAAAGAAGACTACGTGCGCTGCGCCGATGTCGCCATGGGCGGCAAGCGCTACAACCTGGCGTTCTTTTACTACACGAAGGCCCTTGAAGCAGATCCCAACGACAACAAAGTTCGGGCAGCCAGAGAAACCGCCGGCAAAGCCGCCGGCGTCTCATAAACAAATATTTTGCGTGTTATTTGACCTTGACTGACCCCGGCACCAGCAGCGGTGACATGTCAGGCAGCCATACTCAGCCGATTTCGTAGTAAAACCAGAGGAAATAAAAGGCTGTCCTCTAAAAAGAGCCTCGTTTAGTCGCGTGCGTGGTAATAGATCAATAGGCCGTTTGGTTGGGTGACCGCAGATTATATGGACAACGCGCCGAAACCCCAGGACGAAAGCACCCGCTCGGAAGAAGAGCGGAAGGCTGCTGCGGCCAACGATCCCAATGCCCCCGCTCCTGCTAACGGTGGCGCCGCCGGCGCACCCAGTACCGAGGCATCACAAAGCGGCAGCTTCAAAGCTGTCTTCGGCAGTGGACAAGGGTCGAATCCCTGGTCGGCCTCAGGCGGACAAAATCCCTGGGACGACGGTCCCGGCGGACAGCAACCAGCTCAGAACCAGCCTTCGTCCGGGAACGCCGGACAGCCGGGCGACCCGCAAGCTGCTGCCGGTCAGGAAGGCGGACCCTGGGGCAACATTGGTTTGGCCGGACCACCTTCACAGCGCCTCGGGTCCATCAAAAATCCCGAGTCCCAGATAGATGCCGCCAGCAAAGTGCTGGACGCCTCCAGCGCCAACCAGTCTGAAGAGTCCCGCAAAGCCGCACAGGACATGCTACTGAACGATCCGTGGCTGAATCCGGCGGCAGGTTGGGTGCAAATGGTTTTGCCTTCCAAAGAAGGTGAGGCTGCCCCAGCCGAAGGCGCCCCCACAGGAGGTCCGCAGTCGGCTCAAGATGGCGACTCGGCAGCCGATTTTCTCAGTGCCTGGGGCGAGGCTGATGCTCCCAGCCTGCCAAAAGGGCCCTCAGCTTTGAAAGGACTGGGCGTCAGTCTCAATCCTTCGAAATCCGGCAATGTTATTCCTGAACCGCTGCCCCGTCTGGCGGCGCCTCAAGAACCGGAGCCCGAAGCTGAAGATGACGCGCTGGGACTTGATCCTCACGATCGTCTTTTCCCGGTCGGTCAGGGCGGGCGCAATGAACCTTCCGAGGCCTATCAAAAGCTGTTCGACACAGGGTCGCACCCCATAATTCAGCTCGAAGACCGGATGACTGCCCCGGAAGGAATGGGCATTCAGGATCCGGCTCTCAGAGAAAAGCCCACCGGCCCGCAACCACCGCCGCCACCCGAGCCGACACGGCAGCCCACACCCGCGCCATCAGCGCCTGAAGTTGCGCCCCAGCCCGCACCGGCCGGACCGCCGCCGCTACCGAATTCCGCTCCGGCAGCCGCAGCGCCGCCCATGCCGTCGGCGGCGCCAGAACCAGCCTCGCCGCCGCCCCTGCCGCCCGCTCCGGATGCGGCGGCACCACCACCGGTTGCCCCCGCAGCGGTGCCGCCGAACGCCGCACCGCACATGCAGCCGATGCCGCCCGCCCACACCGCGGGCGCCCAGGAACCGCCAAAACCAGCCCAACCAGGCTGGATGAAAGAATCAGGCGGACTGACCTCGACGCAAACGGGATTGCCGGCTCTGCATCCACCTCAACAACAGCTGCCCAGCTGGCTCGCCGGCTCGCAGCAACAACAATCTCAACAGCAACAACAACAGGCGCAACAACTGCCGCAGCAGTCGGCACCACAACCCGCGCAGCCCCCACAGGCGCCGCCGGCGGCTGCACCAGAACCCGTACAGGCTGCCCCCGTGGCGGCCGCACCAGGCGAGGCACCGCGGCCGACGACCCCGCCGCCGCTACCTCCTCAGCATCAGCAAGCGTTTCCGCCGGAAGGACCACCGACCCAACAAGGGCTACCGGCGCAACATCAGCATGTCCCTGGCTGGATGCTGGAGTCACCGGCACAGCGCGCGGCCAAAGAACTGCCGCCCGAAGCTCCCGCTCCGGCCGCTCCCATCGAAAAGCCGCAACAGCAATTACCATCCTGGTTGCAAAGCCAGTCGACCCAGACCAACTTACCAGCACAACCAGATCCGTTCCAGCAGCCACCAACGGCTATGCCCCAACCAGCGCCCGCCGAGCCACCGGCTGCCGTGCAGCAAACGCCACCGGCACCAGCTGCGCCACCAACACCGACGCCACCGCCGCCGGCGCCAGAACCAGTTGCCCCCGTGGCAGAAAGCACGCCACCGCCCTTGCCGCCAGCACCACCACCAGCGGCGCCACCGCCGCCGCCCATGGAACAGCCGTCCTTCGCCGAGCCGTTCGACCAGACAGTGCCGCCATTCCCCAACGGTCAGCCGCCACTGCAACCTATTTCTGAAACGCCAGCGGCGCCGCCGCCACTGCCAGCCGCGCCGCCGCCTTTGCCGACTGCGGCGCCGAACTACACGCCGCAATCCACCCAGCAGGCACCGGTACAGCAGCCGCCTCAACAGTCGATGCCGCCCATGTCTTCACAGGGTGGATTCGTCAGCTATCAACAGAGTGCACCACCGCCGCAGGCACCACAATCACCACCACCGGCGCCACCACCTACCAGCGCACCGCCACCGCTGCCGTCCACTCCTGCTGCCTCGCCTTACGACCCGATGCAGGCCCATGCCGAGTTGGACAGCTACGCTCAGGCAGCTCGCTTCCAGGCTGCGTCCGGCAGCGCGGCGCCGACGCCACCGCCGGCAGGACCGGCAGGCAGCGATCAGGTTTCGAGCGGACAGCAGGCAGTAGAAGGCACAGGCTCACACCATTCGCTTTTGCCGCCCCACAAGCCGCACAGACAGCCGGACGATGACGGAGAGCTTTCCGCAGACGAACTGCGAGCTATGCGTCGGAAGAAAACAACCGATGCGTTGCGCCGGGCAACTACCAGCGACGAGGCCGAGCCCGAGACGGAAGAAGAAGCCGAAACCAAAGCCACTATCGCCAAGATCGGCCCGGCAATGACCATGAGCGGCATCGCCGTCGCCACCATTCTTCTACTGGGTGCTTTCGGCTTGCTGATCAACTACATGATGGGTCACGGCGAGGCGAACAACGCGCTCAAGGTCGCCCAATCCTTCTTGCGTCAGGGCAATCCCAAGGAGGCGCGCCGCACTCTCGAACCGCTGGTCAAGCAAGGCACCAAAGATGCCGGCGTTTATGCAGCTCTCGGCGAGTGCGCGTTGCAAATGAAGGACAATGCCGATGCCGTCAAAAATTACACGGAAGCCGTCAGCCTCGATCCGAAAGATCCCGCCTATCTGGTGGGGCGCGCCGGGGCATATCTGGAAGCCGGACGCGGTGATGATGCGCTTCGCGACGCCAATGCCGCACTGGCACTCAACCCCAATTATGCGGACGGACTGAAGGTACGGGCACTGGCCTTTGCTCGCACATTCGACTATCCAAAATCCCTGGATGACTCGGATGAATACCTGCGTCGCAATAGCAACCCACCCGCGGATGCGTACGCCACCAGAGCGCTTGCTCTCTTGCATATGAAACGCTACGCGGAAGCCGTAGACGATTATTCACGAGCCGCCCGCATGGATTCGACCAAGGGCGAGTATGTGGCAGGCAAGGCGGAAGCCCTGAAGGACGCTGGCCAATACAGAGAAGCCATTGCCGCTGTGGAAAAAGCGCTGAACATGATGGGCAGACGTATAGAACTGCTCCGTCTGCGCGGCGATTGCTACGTTCTCAACAATCAGCTCGATGATGCTATCAAAGACTACGAGGCCGTGGCCTCCATTAGCCCTGCCAAGGAAAACCTGGTGCGCACGGCGGATGTGGCCATGAAGGCCAACCAGTTCAACATGGCTAATTACTATTACACGAAGGCTCTGGAGATTGATCCGAAGGACACTCGTATCAAGACTCTCAAAGAACTGGCCAGCAAGAACGTCGCATCTAAGGCAGTCGTGATCAGCGTTCCCACCCAGCCGACATCCAGTTCAATTTCACCGGCAATTATTGCCAAGTCTTCCCCGAGTCAGCTGAACTCCATGGGCGTGCGCTACATGGGCAGCGGCTACTACCAGGAAGCCGCCTCTCTCTTCGCCGCCGCTCTGAAGCGCCAGCCGAAGAACATCGAAGCCCGGCGACAGCTGACCCAGTGCTACCTGCAACTCGGACAACGCAGCGAAGCGAAAGCTCAGATTCGCACCCTGGTATCTATGAAGGCTCTCAGTGCCTACGATGCGCAGTACTTCGCGCGTTCCTTGCTCGCCTTGAACGACGCGGCGGACGTGCCCGGATTCCTCTGGCCAGTGCTGCGGTCGCACAAGCGGGACTTCTCGCTGCGAGCCACCTTGATCCAGGCGCTCATGGCCTCCCGGCAGAACAGTCAGGCCATGCAGGTCGCGGCCGAAGGCGTGTCACTGGCTCAGCGAGAGCAAGACAAAGCGATGATGCAGGAATACCTCCGCACCGCCCAACAAGCTCCATACGGACGCCGCTAGCCGCCCAGTCCGGCCACTGGATTTTATCTGCGGTGTCAGTGCGGTGCCAGCACTACGGCCGCGATGGCGGCGATCAGCAAAATCAAACAAAGCGCGCCGGCAATCATGACAGGCAAGGAGATACTCTTGCCTTTGTCGTCATCCGCTGCTGCAACCTTCTGGTTAGACTTCTCTTCCACCGAGAAGTAGTGCGCGCCGCTACGCGACATCTCTTCCCGCTCAATGGCTTCCATCTCTTCCAGACTGAGGCGCTTCGCCGGACGGGCGCTGCTGCTCTCCGGTCCGAGATTGGACAACTCCGGAATGAATTCATCGTACTTGGGGACCGACTTCACTTGATCTCGAGGATGGGTGACGCCACCACCCCTGGTGACAGGTCGATCGTCGGTCATAGCAGTATTCTCTTTGAGAAACGCTTCGCGCGCGTCCTGATCGGAAAGCTGCGCATAAACATCCTGCAGCATCTGGCGTTGCTGCGCAGTCAGGGCTGCGTTGCTCGGTCCCAGCAGTTCTTGCTGAAAGTCTATGAAAGCTTGCATGCTGGCCTGGTCGCCACCGTAAGTTGCCCTGGTCAGCTCGGTCCGCTGTTGCTCGTTCAGTCCTTTTCCGTCCATCATGTCGGAAAACTCGTTGTTGCTCTGCAAGAATGCGCGGCGGTCCGCTTCGTTGTTCAGGCGCGCGTACAGCCCAAGCAGCTTCTGCTGTTCTTCATTGAGCGAAGATTTAGTTGGTCCGCTTTTGTCGAAGTTGGGATCGGACTCCTGAAAGACCTTGGATTCTTCCTCTTGAAGAAACAAAGATTCTTCCTTTGCACGCTCAAGCTCGTAGACGTACGAGCCGGTGTCCACGCTGAGACTCTGCCGCAAGTCCGATGGCACATCGGTCTCGATAAACTGGAAAACGGCGACCCCCGATTCCATAAATTCGTGCAACGCACCATCCCCGGTATTACCGGTGTAGGTGTTGATGGCTCCCAGTATCTCGCCGTTGTCTATGGCGAGACGACCGTTGACCGAACTGGAAATGACACGCAGAATGCCGCTCGCTTTGGCACCGAATATGATGCTCAGCGCCTCACTCAGGTGTGATTTCTCTGCTACGGCCGTGGCCAAGTCCATTATTTTCAAGTACCATCTAGTTGCGCAAAGTAAGTCAGGTCTGCCTGCATCTCTGCTGCTGATTGATAGCGGTCTTCAGGCTTTTTGGCAAGTGCTTTCCCGACAATTACGTCGATCACCTCGGAATGTTCAAAGCTGGCTAATTGCGATGGAGGTGTGTGAGGCACCTGAACGTGCATTGCCATCAAGTTTCGTACACCATTCGCCTTGAACGGCTGGCGTCCGACAATCATCTCGTAGAATATACAGCCAAGAGCATAGAGATCGGAACGCTCGTCAACAGAATATCCACGAATTTGTTCCGGTGACATATATCCGAGGCTGCCAATGGCCACGCCGGAACGCTCGCTCTTCTCCCACTGCAAAGCCGCGATACCGAAGTCGAGAATCTTGGCGACCAAAGAGTCGCTCTCGATGACAAGCATCACGTTTTCCGGCTTCATGTCGCGATGGATGACGCCCTGCCTGTGACACGAATGCAGACCGGCGCAGACTTGAGCCAACAAATCGGCTGCTTCGTAAGGCGGAATGGTGCCGGCTTTCTGCATGACGCGCCGCAGCGTATCGCCTTCCACGTACTCCATGACCAGGTAAGGCTTCAAACTTCCCAGCATGATGCCCCAGTCGAGCACGCTGACGACATTGGTGTGATGCAGGTTGATCTGGACTTTGCATTCCTGAACAAAGCGATTGAAGGACGGATCATCGGGATCTGAGTCCTTGAGCATCAACTTCAACGCCACTGGAATGTTGCGCACCAGGTGACGAGCGCGAAAGACCTGTCCCATGCCGCCTTTTTCGAGGGCTGCCTCAATCTGATAAATTTCGTTGATGACGTGTCCCTGCAATTCATGCGGGACCTGAGCTTCTTTATCTTTCTTCTTGCTGGGCGTCTGCGGCTCGTTGCCAGTGGTCGGTGACGGCGTCTGTTGCTGCAGATTCTCGCCCGTCGGATTGAGCGACATGGGTTCAGCGCCGGTGCCGCCAAAGCCCGACGCCTGCACGAACTTCATCATCGGAGGAGGCGTCTTTTCAGTGTTGGCGGGCTTGCGCTCGTCCTTGCGCGGCTGTTTATTGAACCGATTTTGCAGCATGGTAGCTATTCAGAGAAGAATTTCGCCATATCTGCTTTTTGCCCGGATTCAGCGCACCTATATCATTACAGACGAAATGTGTAGATCAGTAATCTAGATGGGGGGCGGCGGCTCGGGCCGAGAATCAGCCGTCTGGCGCCCGTCTGCAGGCTCGTTATTGGCGGGAAGCGGTCCGGGCAGAGGTCCGTGCAGCGCCTGTTCGTTAACCTGCAGCCCTGAATCCGGCTCCAGCGGCGACGAGTGCCGGGTGCGAATGGCTGGAATGCTCTCGGTCTGGAAGTTTTGCGGTTCAGACACATCCAGCGAGCCGGGACCATCAGCCTCGAAGCCGTCCAGACGATCTTTTATCGGCTGCTTAGCTATCTTGAGAGGCACGCTGTTATCCAGACTGAGGTCGATATATTCCAGCCTGTCACGATAATCCACCAAGACCGGCATCACCGACGCCAGGCGTCCCAGCCGGCGAGTCAGTCCCGAGTCGGCGGGACCGACCTTCAAATGCAAATCGCCCGTCTCAATACTGATATCAGTTGGTTTCTGCATGTCGACAGCCGTCACGGCGGCACCGGTCTGAGCCGAAACCAGGGAGAGCCAGTCAGCCCACTTCGCCACATCAGACTCTTTAAACTGAGCGGCGCCAGTTCCGTAAAACTTCAGAGGCGGCTGGATTACAGCCGGAAAGTCTTTGATGGGGATGATCCTGCCGCTCTGAGCAATCACCGCATATGGTGGCACATCCGGAGCCGTGCAGAGGGTGGCCCAGGGAAATTCTTCCAGGACCTCCACGACCAGATGCGGATGCGGCAACAGACAACGACGCACAAACGCGTACTTCACAGCCGGCAGTTTATTGACCTGCGCTTCCAGTTTTTGCGGGTCGAGACTGAATAGCGGCTTGCCGGTGTAGGCTCTCAGAGCTGCTCTCACCTGCTCGGTGGAGGCTACCTTGTTGTTGCGCACTTCAATCGCTTCCGGATTGTTGTTGGGCAGCCACCAGTCGACACGCGTGAAGCCGGCCACGCCTAAAGTAACCAGACCAGCCAGCAGCACATATCGGATCAACTGTCTTCTGATACGTGCCAAGCGAGCCACCTTGCGCTTTTTGCGGCGCCCGCGGATCCACTCTTGGCGATCGGAAAGACGTTCGGTCATGCAGACAGTTTACTCAAAACCCAGCGTAAATCTACGTTTCCTTCAAAGACAAATTTTGCCGGACCGCTGATGTGCACATGGTCATCTTTTTGCAACCATTCGATATGCAATGGACCCCCGGGAAGATCCACTGCCACAGTGCGCTCCAACCGACCTTCCAGATTGCCTGCCACCACGGTCGCCGCCGCCCCGGTAGCACAGGCAAGGGTGCGTCCGGCTCCACGTTCCCAGACCTGCACCTGCACGTGCGCCGGCGAAGCGATATCAACGAACTCCACATTCACACCCTCAGGAAACATCGGGTGCAACTGCAGCTGTTGCGCGCAGGAGGCCATCTGCGTTTCGTTTTGCAGACCGTGATCGAACAGCACGCAATGCGGGTTTCCCATGCTGACGCAAGTGGCGGTCACCGAGTGTTGATCGTCGATTGCAATTGGAACGCGCACGACACTTTCACGCCGAGCCCCGGTCACGGGGATCAAATCGCTAGTCAGAATCGGACTGCCCAGGTCGGTTTTGATTTCGTCTGCATTCTGGAAATTTACCGGGACCGCACCAACTTCGGTGTCGACCAGAAAGTCGCCCATTTCGATCATTCCGCGCCGATGAGCCCAGAGAGCCAGGCAGCGAATACCATTGCCGCACATTGCTGACCCGGAACCGTCGCTGTTCGTGTAGCTCCACCGACAAAGGCAGCTGGAGTTCTGACTTTGAGAGACCAGAATCAGTCCATCACCACCAATGCCAAAACGCCGATCGCAGAGCACTTTCGCCACTTGCGCCTTGACGTTGTGCCAGTCGGCGAGCAGGTTTTTTCCTTCCTGCGTCGCTTGCAAATCTCCTTCAGAGAGAAACACGAAATCGTTGCCCAAACCCTGCAGCTTGGAGAAGGGCAGCAACAGCGGCTGCGCACCGGATGTGTTGTCGCTATTGATGTAAGTCACCGGTTGTTTTGCAACAGGCATGCCGTCCACTCTGCTCGTCTGCTCACGACCTGCGGCGCGCGATCAATTGCCATGCCGGAAAGCGGCTGACAATACATTATATCCAAACAATCTTGACAAGAACCTTGGCAAAAGATCATGTAGGAGACCAGGACGATTTTCGCCACCAGATATGGTGTGTATCGGTATTGCATATGCCACTACATACGGTTTATATTAGTAGCTCCGGGCGGGCGGCAGGAAATTTACTATGCGCATCTATATATCTGTAGACCTGGAGGGTATCAACGGAGTCGTGCACTCCAGCCAGACCCAGCCAGAAGGTCCAGGCTATGCCAGGGCTGTCCAGCTCATGCATGACGAACTAAATGCCGTAATTGAAGGCGCTCGGGAAGGCGGCGCCACAGACATTTGCGTCAACGACGCCCACTGGGACATGCGCAACCTGCGCCCGGAAGACCTGCCGGACGGCGTCACCTTAATTACGGGCTGGCAGAAACCTTTCTCTATGGTAGGCGGGCTGCCCGCTGGCGCCGCAGGACACGCACAGCTGGTGGACGGCAAGTTCGACTGCGCCATGTTTGTCGGATACCACGCGCGTCAGGGACACGCCTATGGTGTGTTGAGCCACACGTACAGAGCAACGATCTTCTATGAGGTGCGGCTGAACGGTAAACCGGCCGGCGAAACTGCGCTCAACGCCGCTCTGGCTGGGCACTTCGGTGTGCCGATTGCGCTGGTTACCGGTGACGACGCGCTCTGCCAGGAGGCGACAGAACTACTGGGCGATATCCCGGCTGTGATGGTCAAGAAAGCGATTTCCAGATACTCGGCCGCGCATCTGCCTCGCGCAAAAATTCTTGACAACTTGAAACGCACAGCCTGCGAAACTATGAAAAACAAAAGTCGCTGGAAGCTCTACCAGTGCCCGACTCCGTGCCGGATCGCCATTACCTTCTTCGACCCCTCAATGGCTGACGGGGCGGAGCTTTTGCCCGAGGTGAAACGCGTCGACGCCCGTACAGTCGAGTTTGGCGGCGATGATTACAGTGTAATTTTTCGTCTCATGCTGGCTGTCGGCGCTCTCGGAGCGACACGCAAAGACCCACATTTCTGATTAAATTTGAAATAGCTGCCTCTTGACGTGATGTTTAGGGAGCAGTCCCGGGTATTTAAAAAGTGTCGACCAGAGCAATCGCGCACGGCTTACCAGAGCCGCTGCGACTGCTGTTGTGCGGCCGCATATTTTTGTCTCTCCTTGCTTCACCAACGGACTAGAAACGAGATGTTCCAACCTTCCTCGCAGCACCTTTCCCTCAGACAGCAAGTCATCGCGCTCAGCCAGGCTTATCCTTGCCCGCGCTGCACGCCCGGCACGCTCGAGCCGTTCGGGCTCACGGAAACCCTCATGTGCTCCAGCTGTCGTCGCGGATTCGTACCGCTGCGCGGCGGCCGTTTTCTTTATCCGGCTCAGCATCTCGGATGGAAAATAGCGCCGACCTTCTGGTGGGACGGATTCCGTTGGCACTGGGGCGGCACCACTGCCACCACCCGCCAACTGTGCACCATAGTGCTGATGAGTTTACTTCCTGTCATAGGAATGATGGTGGCATCCACACTGGCGAAAGGCTGGTGGCTAGCCACTCTCCCGCGTTGGTGTGATCCGGCATTGCTGGCTCCGATCGTCGGACTGATTACTATGCAATTGATATATTTGCTATGCTGGGATTTCGATCTCTTCTCGCGCCGCCCCCGTTGCTCCAGACGGACCACAGCAGTCGAGTAGAAATTTCGCGTCAGCTTTTCTCGCCGTAACCAAGTCGCAATCGCATACGGCGCGGTTAGTTGTCGCACCAGTAATCCCGCCACCAGAGACTCATGCATGCTGAACAGGTTTTACGGACTGATTATGTGCACCGCCGTGTCGGGCGCCATGCTCGCCGGTGTTTACATCCCATCGGATCCCCAGTACTACTTCCTGCTCTCCGGCATTCTCGCAGCCTGGGTAGTCGCCGACGCCATCGAGCGCCGCTACAATCCACTGCAGACCTTCAGTTGGGCTTTCGGCTCGATTCTCCTGGCGCCACTGGTGGTGCCTCGCTGGTATGCCACCAGAAAGCTGAAAATCGGTGAAGAACGCAAAGGCGGCAGAGACGCCAATTACTTGCAGGCGTTCGGCATCGTTACTGTGATGTACACCGGACTCTCCTGCGCTCTCAACTTTCTCAACTTCGGATCTAATTGCGGCTTCGAGCTGATCATTCATACGGGCTTTGCCGCCGCCGGCTGCGCTCTGGTGATGGGACTCAACTGCCGACAGGAGTCGGTCACCGAGACCGGACGCCCATTGCCTGACAGTGCTGCACCGCGCACCGCCGGCACCGCCGGCACCACCACCACGGCTACGGCTGAGGTGGAAGTGACGACGACCGCCGCCCGCTCGCAGAGCGACGACCACCTCGACTAGTTCGCCTGGTTTCGACTGATTCACGTTCTAAAAGTTCAACTCGACCGGGCTCGGTTCCTCACTTCGGTACCGAGCCCGATAATTTGCGGCGTGCATAAGCCGCGGAATGACGTGGCGCACAGTTATAATCATCGCCATGAGCGAAATGGCGCACACGCCGGTCATGGCGGATGAAGCTTTATCCTGGCTGAACATTCAGCCTGGCAAGACCTACGTCGACGCCACTGTCGGCGCCGGTGGTCACTTGCGAAAGATACTGGACGCCGCGGCTGGTCAGGGGCAAGTAATCGGCATCGACCGCGATCTGCTGTCGCTCGAACGCCTCAGGCAATCGTTCGCCGGCAGCCCTGCGCACTGGCCGGAACTGGTGCATGCCAACTACAGCGAACTGCGCTCCGTGATCGGCGCGCTTGGATTCAGCACCATATCTGGTGGCATACTAGCCGATCTGGGCGTTTCCTCCATGCAGCTTGACAATTCAGATCGGGGGTTCAGCTTTGTCGATGATGGGCCCCTCGACATGCGCATGGACCCGACAGCGCATACCACCGCCGAACAGCTGATAAATAAGTTAAGTGAAAAGGAATTGGCGGACGTCATATATCGATACGGAGAAGAGAGACTTAGCCGTCCAATAGCCAGAGCTATAGCCGGTGCACGGCCGTTGCATACAACCCTGCAACTAGCGGAAGTGGTATCGAAGGTGGTTCGACACTATCAGCGGGGTCACCGTTCTAAAGATTCGTCGCACCCGGCAACTCGCACTTTCCAAGCCATCCGCATTGCCGTTAATGACGAACTGGCAAACCTGGAATCGTTTTTGCGCGAGTCGATAGACCTCTTGGAACCTGGCGCCAGGCTGGTTGTGATCACTTTTCACAGCCTCGAAGATCGCATGGTTAAGCAAATTCTCAGAGAGGCTGCATCGCCCTGTATCTGCCCGCCTCGCCATCCTATATGCACGTGCAATAAAACTGCGGTAATGAAAATTCTGACGCCAAAGCCGGTGGCACCCAGTGAGAAAGAAGTACTTGCCAATCCCCGGAGCCGTAGTGCTAAACTACGAGTCGGAGAGAGGTTGGGGAATTTCTGAACGGCATGATGCAAGTTAGTCTTCCTGTTTCGAATGCACCGACAAGCGCTCCGGCGCAACATATTTACGTCGTACCAGATTGGACGCCGAACACACGCGCCACCCGCCGCGTTCCGCTCGTCACCCGCGTCAACCGTTTGCTGCGCAACGTATTGATCACCATGTGTGGACTGGCTCTGCTCGGTTATGGACTGGACGTCGCAGCATCGAACGACGTCAGCAAATTGCAAGGACAAGCGCGCCGGCTCGGCGAGCAAAATACAGAACTGTCCGCGCAACTCCTGCGAGCCATCTCATTTCAAGGCATCCAGGCCAGTGTAGTCGGCCGCACCGGATTGCGCGTGCCGCCGCATGTGCTCGTCGTTCAAGAAGCAGAGCCAATAAAGCCTGAGCCTTACAAACCTTTGCGGCATTATCTGCCGCTGATGTCCGGATATTGATTTGACCTACACCGAATGTGGTGGCACACCTCAGTGATGAAACGCCACCGGATCCTTTTATAAGACGGAGTGCTTGATTTCCGAGATGCCCAGTAGGACCAGACCGCCCGAGGTATCTCCGCCACGCCAGCCGACGACCTTCCGTCGCCAACCACGTTCTCCCCGATGGCGGCTGCGCCTCTGGGAGGTTTTGCTCTTCATTGGTCTGTTTGCGATCTTCTGCCGCCTGTTCTATCTGCAAATCATTGTCGGACCCGACCTCACAAAGCGCGCCACCGTCCAGCGCCAGCAAACTAATTTACTTATACACCGCGGTGCCATCACGGACCGGCATGGTTTGCCGCTCGCCATTGATACCACCCGGTACGATATATACATCCATCCAGGACTGCTGAAAGTCTCTACCGAACAGGCGGTCGATCAGTTTTCGCGCATCACCAAAGTCAATCGCGAAAAGGTGAAGCGACTGCTTACCTCTGATTGGCCGGTCGTCACCCTCGCTCGCCACCTGGGACGCGAAGAGGTCGATGAACTGCAGGCACTCAACTGGACCGGCATCGATATAGTTCCGCGTTCGTTCCGCCACTACCCGGAAGCAAAACTGGCGGCGCACATTCTCGGATACGTCAACTTCGACACGCACGGACAGGGTGGTATCGAGCAAGCCGAAGAAGACATGCTGCAGGACACGGGCAATCTGCAGAAGCCACAATTAGACGGACACGGACGCCCGATTCTCACGGGCGGCAACGGGCAGGTGGCTGAGATTACACCACCGATGGGACGTCACGTTGAGCTGACTATCGACAATTACTTGCAGCACCTGGCCGAAAAAGAGCTGACCGCCATGTGCTCCCACGCGCACGCGCAGCGCGGCACCGTCTTGATTACCAACCCGACCACCGGCGAGATTCTCGCCTGGGCCAACTGGCCGCGCTATGATCCAAACGAATATCATAAGTATCCTTTTGAAGTGACTAAGAACTGGGCGATGGTCGACGTCTACCAGCCCGGCTCGACCTTCAAGATATTGACCGTTTCTTCCGGACTGGATACGGGCGTCATCAAGCCCAACACCACGTTCGTCGACAACGGCACCATCAGCATCGGCAACCGCACGCTGCACAACCACGACGGTGGCTTCGGCACCATCGATCTGCTGCATCTATTCATTCACTCCAGCAACGTCGCGTCGGCTCAAATAGGTCTGCGCATGACACCCAAGCAGTTCTACGACAAGCTCTGGGAATTCGGTCTGGGTCATCCGACCGGTATCGATCTGCCGGGCGAATCGTCGGGACTTTTGACCAACTGGAAAAAGTGGCAGCCAATCGACCAGGCGACCACCGGATTTGGACAGGGCGCCATGGCAGTCACGCCACTGCAATTGGTGGCAGCCGTCGGTGCCGTCGCCAACCGCGGTGTCTGGGTGCAACCGCACTTGATTCGCCGTATTTACGATCCCAAGAGCGGTGTCACCGAGAAGTGGACGATTCCCGAGAAACACCGAGTGATCAAAGAAGAAACCGCCACACTGGTTTGCCACTTGCTGGGCGAAAACATCGCCCTTGGTTCGCAGATAGCCGGTCAGGTGCCCGGTTATCGAGTGGGCGGCAAGACCGGCACTGCGCAAAAACCCAATGCCGGCGGACGCGGATATCAATCTGGGCAAACGATTGCCTCCTTCATCGGTTTCCTGCCTGCAGAAAATGCTCAGCTGCTCTGCATCGCCATCGTAGACGGACCACAGACAGACGGACGCTGGGGTAACACGGTGGCCGGACCGGTCTTCAACTCTATTGTTCTGGACGCGGCTCGCTATCTGGGACTGCCCACCACGACCAACCCGGAAAATAACAAGAAGAAGGCAGCGGATTTAACACCGCCTTCCATAAAATACGCTGGAGAGGTCCACGAGACCGAGAAGGATAAGGAACTCCGGCAGTGACCGACATCCAGCCCGAGCAATCGATTCCGAACCGGAAGCCCAGCATGGCGAAGACGTTCGGAATAGTCGCCGTGCTCACCGTGCTCTCCAAATTCGCCGGACTGGCCCGCGACATCATGGTGGCACGCGCCTACGGAACCGGCGTCATCTCCGACGCATACAACTACGCCTACATGTTCACCGGCAATATCCTTATATTGCTGGGCGGGCTCGGTGGTCCCTTCCATGCCTGCACAGTGTCGGTGGTCGGACACCACAAGGACGACAAGGACGCAGGTGTGCTGGTCACGCAGGTGATGGCGATCACGATTCTGGTGATGGCGGCGGCCACCGTCGCAGTCTATTTGATCGGTCATCTCTGGCTCGTCCCTAAATTCGCCGCTGAGTACAAGAACAAAGACGGTCAACTGGTGCCGGCGGTGCAACAGGCACTCGCCACCTCCACCCTGCAGCAACTGGACATCATGCTGCCGATGATCGTGATCGCCGGTGTCATTGGTGTCATATATGGTGTGCTGAATATTTTCAACAAGGTCGCCTGGCCGTCCATCTCTCCCGCCATTGCTTCGCTGGCGATTATCATCGCGCTTGTTTTGTTCAACGACCCGCACTCCGGAATACCGCTGGCCATAGGGACTCTAGCCGGCGCTGTCGGGCAATTGCTCGTGCAGCTGCCGGCATTCTTCACCTCCGGGTTCAATTATTCGTTGACGTTCAAGCCACATCCCGATTTGAAGAAATACTTGTGGATGCTGTTTCCTGCCATTCTGGGCACACAGATCGGACAGATCACGGTCTATGTCGACAGCGGCTTTGCCAACATGACCGGATCAGGCTCGTGGACTGCCATCGTCAACGCTAACCGACTCATACAGTTGCCGCTCGGCGTGCTGCTCACAGCCATGCTGGTGCCGGTGCAACCGAGATTTACGGAACACGTCAAAGAAGAGCGCCTCGATGAGCTCAAAGACGATATTCGTCGGGCGCTGCGTGTGCTCTGGTTTCTCGGATTGCCTCTCAGTGCCGTGCTGCTGGCGCTGCCCGGCGAGATTCTCACAGTGCTTTTCCAGCGCGGAGAATGGACCGACTACTCGACATGGGTGACGGCAGCGGCCCTGATATTACTGGTGCCATCGATCTTCTTCTACCTGGCACGCGATCTGGTGACACGCGTCTTCTACGCTTACCACGACTCCCGCTCGCCTTTCATCGTTGCGTCCATAGCCATTCTCATCAAGTACGCTCTGGACTATGCGCTGGTTGTGATCGTGGCGCCGATGCTGGCGCCGTCCCTTTATCAGTACATGGGGGCTCAACTGCCATTCGAAGCGCACGGGCAGACTATCGAAACAGCAAGGCAGGCAACCGCCCTAGCCATCTGTGGAGTGGCCGGAGTGTCGCTGGCTACGACGCTCATGACTTTGATCAACCTGGCGTTTTTGACGGCGCTGATGAGAAAGAAGATCGGCCTTCTGGGTTTCCGCAAATTAGTCGGACCGGCGACGATCATGGTGTCGGCCTCGGCCCTCTGTTTCATCACCACATTCGGTGCCTACCGCGGCATCGAGCATCTGCTCCCCGCCAATCACATTTGCATGTTGATCAACATAGCGATGTCTTCAGCAGTCGGCATGCTTGTTTATGTGGGCATCTGCCTGGCGGGTAAACTGGACGAACCGCGGACGGTGGCACGCCGGCTGCCCTTCGTCAAGCGCCTGGTCCCTTAGGTGCAGTCCCCGACCTGGTCATCTGCTCTTTTAAGTCTTCGCCTTCCAGATCAACGCGCAAATAGTAATGCAGAAGCACACCGGCGATCGCCAGCGACGAAAAAAACAGCGCCGCGATCGGTGTCAGAAAACAGGCATCGATGAACGCACAACCTACCCCGGCTACTTCGCGCGCGCCGCCTTTGAGAAGATCGGCAAACGCTTCCAGCGATTGAACGGCGCCCACCGGCACCGAAAGTAAGTAATAGACGACGGTCAGCAAAATCACGAAGGGAACCAACCCGCCGGTAGGGCTGAAAACCAGGTGGAGGAAACGTTTCATCGCTCGCCAGAGAGAAAGTTTCTCACACACAATAATCGCCATGAAGAAAGCGTTCAGCGAACAGCCCATCAAGTAAGGAAACGAGAGCAGCATGTAGAGGACCATGAGGACGAGCCCAACCACTTCGGCAATTCCCGAGGGCAACAGGTTGACGTGCCTCTCGACAGATTCAACAATCGCTCCACACCCCGCCGCCACCGAAGTAACGATCAAGTCACCAACAATCACAGGCAGCATCAAAACAGCTGCCAGCAACCACTTCTTAGCGGCCATGTCGACACCGGCCCGCAAGTCGGCAGCCTGCTCGCTCACGAAGTATTGCAACGCCAACATTCGCTGCCCGATGACGACTTTGGAAACCACGTCTGCCACCACAGCCAGTGCAAGCATCGAGGAAAGCAGTGCTTCGGGATAACCCGACCAGAGATGCTCGCACACCCAGTAAATGACTTCGCTCGCCAGGTTATTGATGAACGCCGGCACCATGAATAGAAACAGGCAGGTCCGCCAGTGCTGGCGCGTGATCTTGAACGCGCGACCGGCCAGGTCGGCGGCAGTAGCGGGTATCTCCGGCACGCTGATTATGCTCATCGCCGTAGTTTACTTAACTTGTTCTGCAAATCTGCACCTTCCAGAACCACACCGGATTGATAGTCGAGATAGGCGCCCGAGAGCGGCACCGTCGCATAAACGAAAGCGCCCACCGGCGCCTCCAGACAACTACTGATAAAGGCAGTGACAAAGACAAGAAATTCTCGCGCCTGTCCACTGAAAAGCGCGGGCACCATCTCCACCAATCCAATTAATGTGGCGCTCAGGGAAATCGCAAAATAGACGATTACAGAAAGAACCGTATAGCCTATGACGAATCCCGTCCAGCGCGTCAACACATAAGCGAAGCGACGCATGGCTTGCACGACGGTCAAGTTTCTGCGGATGATCAGCGCAATGAAAAAGCCGTTCAAAACACAAGTGGCCAGATACGGGAACGCCATCAGCAAGTACGCGTAGTAGAGCAGCGCCGCCGTCATCTGGTTGGATTGCGAATGAATAGTCGCCAGATAACCGCATGAAAGCGCCGTCTCGGTCAGATCGCCAACCACCACCGGCGCGATCAAGAGAGCCGCTAAACCGTACTTTCTTCTGGACAGACTCATGGCGGCACCCAGGTCTTGCGCATGCCCACTCAGGAGATATTGTACGGCTATGTAGCGAACACAGATGGACAGCTTCGTGAGCGCCAGGATCAGCAAGCAAAAGCACGCCAGGAAAACTAACCAGCCACCGGACACTTTTGCCGAGTGACCGGCTATCCACGTCAATACGCTGCGCGCCACTTCATACAGAAAAGACGGCACCACAAAGAGCATTATCAGCGGCTTCCAGTTGAGGCGCGTGTTTCTGAAGTAGCGCCCGACTAAATCAGCAGCCGTAAAAGGTAAGTCTGGCAGCTCCAGCTCCCAAACCGCCTGTGGTGGCATCATTTACTGATTACTGTTGCTGCGTGTGCGGATAGAGCGCCGGCAATTCGTAGACGTTGTCGCGACGGCGCGGGAATCTGCCTTCCGTGGAGATGACGTTATCTTTCGGAGGCGCCCACTTCTGGGAATCACGACGCCAGCTGTAAACAGCCCAGATTGCGCCGGCAACGGCGAAACCGAGCAGGACTGTTTGCCAGCTTGCAGTGTACAACGCGGCACAGATTGCAAGCACGCCAACAAGAGCACCGACAGTGTAGAGATGACACCGCATGGGAATGCCTCGGCGAGGAGAGTAAGTCAAATTGTAAGAAGCTGCATATACAATACACCGCAACGAGATATTGCGGCCGCTTGAAAAGCAAAATTTATTTGGAGATTATCTGCTGCACGGCTGATGCATAGCCGCTCGACGCCCGTCCGATATATCAAGCACGCCAAGACGCATGTCTATCGATCTTCGGCGAGCCGGTCGGACAGCCGGTCCTCCAACTATTTCTGTTCGGAGGTGTCTTCTGTCGGCTGCTGAGATCCAAAGCGTTTGCTGGACTTGGTGACGCTTTCGTAAGTCGCCGCTCCAGTGTCAGCGGAGGGTTCGGCGCTGGCGTCCGGTGCAGCTGCCGCATCGCCGCCGGAGGGCAATGACTTGCTGCCGCCGCTGCTCCAGGATTGAGCGCCGGCAGATCCGGCTTGCGGAATGTCTTTAGCCGGGACGGCTCCCGTGGGGGCAGCTTCGGCTTCAGGCGCAGGCGCAGCTGCCGGAGCCGGCTCTGCCGCTGGGGTACCGCCACCACCCCCGGTATCACCATCGGGTGTCAGAACGTTGTTCATTTTGGCGCTTTGCCAGAGGCTGCCGTCGGCATACTTAACTTGCAGCGTGCGCACTTTCACGGCTTGCACGCGGGGGTCGACCCTTTCGCCCCGCCACTTTTGCGAGGCGGTACCGCCGGGACTGAGGACGTTGCCGTCCGGCGCATGGAAGGTACCGCGCACTTTGCCCTGGGCATCTATGTAGCCGACCCGGAACTTGACGGCATTGATCACCCGATCCCCGGAATTGCGGTAGTCAAGGTAAACTCGGGCGGCGATCGGTGTATCAAAAGAGTCAACTTCCAGATCAACTTTTGCGCTGGTCACTTCCACTGGACAGCCAGGCTCAGGTATAAATTCTGAAGTAACCGTCTTCAGCTGTGGAGTGGTCTGAGCCCAGACATCCCCCGAACCAGCTGCAAAACAGGCAACCGACAGGAAGGACAAAATTACTTTGATAGCCGCCAGACTGATCGCCCTTTTAGCCATTGCTTTCTGCCTCCTGTTGCCGGGCGCTGTGTACGCCGAAACGGCTACCTCGCCGCAGGCCTCTGGTTCCTCTAATTCCACAGCAGACCTGACTTTTACCATTTTGCATACGAACGACCTGCACGCCCACGATAGCTCATTTATGGAAAAGGGCCACTTGGTCGGCGGCATTGCGCGCATCGCGTCTTTGATCAAAGAAATCCGAGGAAACACGAAAAACGTCGTCGTCGTAGATGCCGGGGACATTTTTCAGGGGACACCCTTTTTTAAGTTGTATCACGGCCAGGTCGAAGTTGATATGTTGAATGCCGCCGGATACGACGTCTACACCATCGGCAACCATGAATTCGATGACGGGGCTCGCAACCTTGCCGAGCGATTGAAGTCAGCCAAGTTCGATATTGTCTCGGCCAACCTGGATGCCTCAGCGCTCCCCGACCTGGCAAAGCTGGTCAAACCCTCAGTCGTAAAGACCATTAACGGCAAAAAGGTCGCCTTCATCGGCGGCATCACTCCCCGCCTGCCGGAGGTCGCCCTCAATCTGGAAGGCGTCAAAGTCAAAGCGATGGGCGCCGAATGGATGCAGCCCTTCAAAGATGAGGCAAAGCGATTGAAGGCTGAGGGCGTCGATAAGATCGTGCTGGTCAGTCACATCGGCGTCGAGATGGAGAAGCCGCTCGCCCAAGAAGTGCCCGAACTGGATGTGATCATCGGCGGACACAGCCATACGCGCCTCGACCAACCGATTATCGTGCAGCGACCAGATGGCTCTTCCTGCGCCATCGTGCAAGCCTGGTGCTACGGGCGCATGCTGGGCAGGCTGCAAATTTCGTTCGACAAGCAAGGCAACCTGATTCTCTCTGACCTCAACTATCACTTGATTCCAATCACCGACAGTATCGTTGAAGAACCGGCGATGAAAGCCGAGCTGCTCAAGAAGGGTAAGCCATTTCGTTCGCAAGAGCGCACCATATGCGGTGTGGCGATGGGCGGGTTTCCAAATCACTTCCGCAACTGCTGGTCCGACTCGGCAATCGGCGACCTGATAACCGACTCGCTTGTCGACGCCGGCAAAAAATACGGCGCCACCATCGGGCTGCAGAACCGCGGCGGCATTCGCGGCGGCATTGACGAAGGCACCATTTCCCAGTCGAAGGTGGAGGAAGTGCTGCCGTTCGACAACCGGCTGGTCTTCGCCACGGTTAAAGGCAGCGTGCTTCTGAAAGCTCTAGAACACGGGCTGTGCAACGAATTCTCAGGCGGGCGTTTTCTGGATGTTTCAGGGCTGAAAGTCGAATACGACCGCAAAGCACCAGCGCAGCATAAACTGGTCTCAGTGAAGACCCTCACTCCGGCAGGCAAGTGGGAAGATGTGGAGCCGGACAAGCTCTACAAAATCGCCGTCAACGACTTCACATTCAAAGGCGGCGAGGGCTTCGACTTTTCCAGTGCCACCAATGTTTTCCAAACGCAAAAGCGCCTCTCGGTGTTTTTCATGAACTACCTGGTGAAAAACAAAAAGGTGACTCCCTGCCCGGGCACGCGCATCACTCCAGTGCACGAATAGAACTCTTGCCCGACAATGTCTGCCCCAGCCGGTTCTGCACGAAAGCCAGGGCTCGGCGGATGTCGGCGCCGCTAACGAATGAAATGAAACTGCCCATCATCACCCACTCAAAGAGCGGAATGTTCATGGTCCAGTCGATGCTCAGGTGCATGACTATCGCCGCCAGCAAGACGAAGTAACGCAGCTCCTTCACCCAGATCAGCGTGAAAAGCGAAAACTCGATCAGGAGCGTGCCCCAGGTAAGCATCTTGATCGTCCAGAGATGCTCGAATACGTACGGAATACTGAATTTGGAAAACTCCACCAGGTGCGATGTGTAGTAGACGGCGGTGCCGTCCAGCCATGATTCGCCGCGCAGTTTAGCCCAGAAGGTCTGGTAGTAAATGGCACAGACCTGCAACTGAATCAAGCGCGTCACCCACCGCGGCCACACAGGATCGCCAAATTCATCGCGCGGCATATCGTCGGCGCCGTCTCTTCTCAGGCGCTTCCACAACACTTTGTCCAGCGAGAGCATCTTGTTGCAGGGAGAAAAGAGCAGCAAAAACATCAGCACCCGCAAAAACGTGTCACCGCTGTGCATGATCAGCGGGCAATCATGAGCGAAAGAAACCAGACAAACGACAAGCACCAGCAAACTGAGGCGGGTGAGCAGACCCAGCGTCAACGCCATCGCCGCCACAGCGGTTACGACCAAGGCACCGGTGGCGGTGCTGTCGCTCCTCGGCAAAACCTCAAAGACATTGAGCACCGTAAAGCCGAACCAGTCATCTCCGCCGGCAGTCGGCATCATCCGATGGGTACCGTAAAAGTTAGCCACCTCGGGCGCCAACAAGCTGCACCAGATGATCGTCACCACCCCTAGATAGATACGCAGCAAACAAACAGGCAATACGGAATCTGGTGCAAACCAGAATTTATTCCACGCTTCAAGTAATTGCTTGATTGTCATTGCAAATCTGCCGGCACAACCTTGTAGGTGAAAAACTCGACTGTCCGCTCTTGAGGCTTCTCAGCTGTGCCGTCCAGGGCTTTCCGAGCATCAGGCAGATACCAGAAACAGCGTTTCAAATGCACCGCCACAGGCGTGCCGCCGTGTTGCGTCTTCTCCTGCCGCGCTACATGTCGCGCCAGGTCCGGCCAGAGTTTCTTGTACTTCTCCCAATTCAGATAATCGAGACCGAGCTTGCGGTACCGCTCTTTAACCACACGCTCGGGATATGGCAGCTTCTCCATCTGCGGATAGTTCCACACAGAGGTCTGCCCGTCGGCATACTGAACCTCCGCCAGCAACCGAATATTCGCTCTTCTCACATCAGGCGAGAAGACTTCGTAGTTTTGCCAGAGCCCGAGAAACATGATGGTGGGCTCGACATCGACAAGGACGTTGCGCACCCAGCGGGAGTGCGGTTGCAGATAGCACCAGATGGCGCTCACATAGAGCAGGATGAAAACGGAGATGACAGCCCTGGGAATTACTATCTTCACGGTTTGCTGCCGGCCTGTTTAGTCAACTTCGCCAGGTTGTCTTTGGCTTCAGGATATTCCGGGTCGATGGACAGCGCTTGCTTGTATTCATTTTCGGCAAGGTCCAGTTTACCCAGCTGGCCGTATGCAACGCCTAGATTGTTGTGGGCTTTGGCATTTTTCGGATCGAACTTGATGGCCGCCTGGTAATGTCCGACTGCCAGCTGCATCTGATTTTGTCTCTGATATAGAAGTCCGATGTTGTAGTGGGCGTCGGCATAGCTGGGATCGATGCGCAGCGCCTTCTGATACTCCATTAGAGCTTTCGGCATATCGCCCTGACTGAAATACGTGATGCCCAGCGTCGTGTGCGCCTGCGCATAGCCAAGATTGCGCTGGGCTTCGGCGAAGTTCGGGTCGATGCGTAAGGCGGCTTGAAATTGATCTACCGACTCGGGAAATTTGCCGACGGCACCATATGCAACACCAAGATTGTTGTGCGCCTCCACATACTGCGGATTGATCGCCAGCGCCGCTGTGTATTCACTGATAGCCTTTTCGCTGTCTCCAGTCTGCTGGTAAATGCGACCGAGGGCGAAGTGCATGACGGCATTGTTGGGTTCCAGCTTGATCGCACGCCAGTAGCCGTCGACCGCCTGATCGTTGTGACCGAGCCTCTCCTGGGTTAGAGCCAGATTGTACTGATACTCGGCATTTTGTGGCTGGCGTTGCGAGGCCTTCTGCAAATACCCGAGCGCCTCTTCGAAGCTGCCTTTGTCGAACATGGCAATGCCGAGTCCGTAGTTGGCTTCGCCCAGGTCAGGGTTGAGCGCCAGGGCTTTTTTGTACTGCGCAACCGCCAGGTCGGCTTTGTTTTGCTGTTGGTAAATGCGGGCCATCAGAGTAAGCGCTGCCGTATTCTTCTGGTCAGCCGAAAGAATGCTTTGCAGATAACTGGCTGCTTCGCCGTAACGTCTTTGATTGAAGGCATCCAGCCCGCGCTGATATAGTTCGTCGACATTCTTAGCCCAGGACGCGGCAGGCAGCAGTAACGAAACGGCAGCCGCAAGCAATATCGGTCTCAGCGCTAATCTATTCATCTACTTGTTCATGCCACAATACGCGGTATGCCTGCACTTTTATCGGTGAGTGAGTCCTCTTATGAACATAGCTAATTCTCGCTCTGCACGCTCGTTCGGCAATCTGAAACCCTGGGCTGCCGGTGCCCTGGTAGCTCTTTTGGCGGTCTCGCCGGCGACGATCGCACCGCAGACCGCCGCTGCCAAGTCCAAGAGCGGGTCTTCCGGAAAGTCCGCCGGCGGCAAAGACGATCCCGGCTGCCGGGCTGCGGTCACCCAGGCAGCATCTTTGATAGCCCAGAAGAAAGACCAGGAAGCGGCCGCCTTGTTGCGCGAATGGGCCGGCAAATGCCCGCACGACTCCCAGCTCCATTTCATGCTGGCGACAGTGTTGCTGCACGTGCGCGCCGACATAAGCGAAGTAGAAGCAGCCTCGCGGCAGGCAGTGGCAGCCGATGAACACTCGATTCCCGCGCACATGCAACTGGCACTGATTCTGACCAACAACAATAAAGTCCGCGAAGCGGTGCAGCAATTGAAGACGGTGACCGAACTCGATCCAGCCAACTATGACGCCTGGCAAGCTCTGGCTGTGGGCTACAAAGCGCTGAATGAAGACGATCTGGCGCTGCAAGCCAACACCACAGCGGCAGAGCTGGAGCCGAATGCTTTGCAAAACAGTATGTCGGTGATTCGAAATTTGCGTCAGTCCGGCAAAATGATGCAGGCGGCCACCGAGCTCAAAAAGATTTTGGCGCGCAAAAGCATCAGCGCCACCACCGTCCAAGAACTGGCCGCCGAGGGACTTCTGGTCGGCGACTATCCCGACACAGTGGAAGCATGCAAGCGCGTGCTGGCGAAGTTTCCCAAGTCGCTGCCCGCACTAAAGATGATGGCACTGGCCAATTATTGCGCGGGCGACTACAACGCCGCTCTGGAAAACGCCAACCAGATACTGGCACATGCCAAAGACAACTCCGACGCGCTGGCGATCAAGGGGCTGTCTTTGCTGAAACTGAATCAGACCACTGAAGCCGAAGAACCGCTTGTGCAGGCGCTCACCAAACAGCCCAATTCCAGCCTGGCGCTGCTCGGCAACGGCATGTATGCCGCCGCCAAAGGCAACACCGACTCCGGCGTCGAGCAATTGCTCATGGTGCTCGATTGCAACGCCAGCAGCGCGCAGAGCCAGGGGCTGCCCGAGCCGCTCGCCCATCTGGAACTGGCTTCTATATATGAGAAAACCGGAAAGAAAGCCCTCGCCGCCGACGAAGCTCGAGCGCTGGCGCAGGACGGGCGTTTCAACAAAGAAGCCCAGCAGCACGGCGCCACGATTAAATAATTGCGCATAAGAGCAAGGGGAACCTGCCACCCAATCAGCCGTCACCAGAGGCACGAGCAGTGGCAAATAATGAAGTACTTTCCAGACAGAGTTTCCCATAACGATCTCCTGCGGGCGATGGCATTGCGGATTGTCGGGCGCGAGCAAAGGGAAACAGACTACGCTCTCGAACTGATGAATTCGCTGGAAGCTCTCTCGCGTCGCGCGCAGTTGGAAGTTCTCGTTCAGGAAGAGACCGGACTGCCTGCTCAGGTCATTCAAAGCAAGTCGGTGCCCGAAATGATTGCGCTGCTGGAAGACTTCCACGGCGACAACCTGGCAGCCTGATGCAATCCGATTCACCTGACGTTCACCCCTGAACGGTACGCTCTAGTCATGAGCAATGGCAAAACACTTGTTTGGTTCCGGCAAGACCTGCGCCTGTCCGACAACCCGGCTCTGCATGCGGCGGCACAGCGTGGCGCCGTGATTCCGGTGTTTATCTGGGCACAGGCAGAGGAAGGCGCATGGAAACCGGGCGGGGCGACAAAGTGGTGGCTGCACCATTCGCTCGAGTCACTCGACACAGAGCTCGAAAAGCTGGACTCGCACCTGGTGGTGCGAACGCTGCCACCGCATTCACAAGAGCGCACCAGCGATCTGCTTGCGACACTGGTGCGGGAGACCGGGGCTGATGCGGTCTATTTCAATCGGCGCTATGAAGAGTCGGCTCGCAAACAAGAAGAAGAGGTTGTGGCGGCACTGGAAAAACTCGGCACCACCGTGCGCAGTTTTAACGGATCGTTGATACACGAGCCGTACGAAATTCTCAACAACTCGGGCGAGCCGTACAAGGTCTATACGGCCTACGCGAGAGCCTGCCTGCGTATCGCCGGCAAGCAGAAAATTGTGCCGACGGTTCGCAAACTTGATACACCGCCTAAAATGCCGAAGAGTGATTTACTGAATGCGCTGCATTTATTACCCAGCATCAACTGGGACGAAGGCATCTCCGCAGCCTGGACACCGGGCGAAGCCGCCGCTTCCAAGCGCGCTCGCAAGTTTATTGCCAACTTGGTTTCAGCTTACACAACAACGCGCAATCAACCGGCGGTTGATGGCGTTTCTCGCATGTCTCCCCACCTGCACTTCGGTGAGATGTCTCCTCGGGTGCTTTTCCATCTGGTGGAGTCGGCCCGCGACGATTTAGATAAAGAAGGACGCGAGAGCGTCGACAAGTTTCTTGGCGAGATTTTGTGGCGAGAGTTCGCGTACTACACGCTCTATCATCAACCGCATACCGCAGAGTCCTGCCTGCGTCAGGAGTTCAATCAGCTCGACTGGCGCAACGACAAAAAAGCACTTGAGTCGTGGCAACGCGGTCAAACCGGCGTTCCGATTGTCGATGCAGGCATGCGAGAGCTATGGACTACAGGGTGGATGCACAATCGCGTGCGCATGATCGCAGCATCGTTTCTCGTCAAAGATTTGCTGATTAGCTGGCAGAAGGGGGCGGCCTGGTTCTGGGACACTCTCGTCGATGCGGATCTCGCCAACAACACTATGGGCTGGCAATGGGTGGCCGGCTGCGGAGTAGATGCCGCACCATATTTCCGCATCATGAATCCGACTTTGCAGGGCAAGAAGTTCGATCCCGATGGAGTCTACGTGCGGCGCTGGATCCCCGAGCTCAAGGCGGTGCCTTCCCGGTTCATACATGAACCATGGCTGACACCGCCCCTGGTGCAACAACAAGCCGGCATCGAAATCGGAACAGATTATCCGACACCGATCATCGATCACAGTGCGGCGCGACAGCGCGTTCTCACTCTCTACAAAGGATTGCGTGCAGCGAATTGAATTGGGCTTCGGTCAAGAAACGGCCGTCGGAGCCCCCGCGGACAACTTGCCGGTCAGCGAAACAACAGCATCGGCAAACTGCTGCAGACGTCCGTGAATCTCTTTCTGGATTTTTTCTCCAACAAAATCTGAACCTTCTGCGTAAACAAACCGCGGCAAGATCATGCTACGAAAATCCAACATCAGGCTATTTGCCAGACTGAGCACTGACATATAACTCGAGCGACCGCCGGCAGCGCAAAGGAATCCGACGAGTTTTTCCGACCACGCGGACCCCGTCAGTTCCACAAGATTTTTCAGCGCACCGCTGACGTTGTAGTTGTAGATCGGGGTGGCGACGATTATGCAATCTGCATTCTGAATCTTGCTCGTCATCGACACCACGTTGGCATGACCGTAGGCGGCACCGCCATCGCAAAACGGCAGCTCAACGTCCTGCAGATCAACCAGCTCGACATCAGCATGCTCTTTCAACAAGTCGGCTACATGCAACGCCATCTTGCGGCTGTTGCTGCCTGGATTGAGACTGCTGCTGATCACCAAAATCTTGTTCTTCGTCATTTCTTTTCTCCCTTGCTTGCCGTCTCGCGTTCGGTCGTTGCGGCCGCGGCTCCCGCGCCGTCTCCCCCACCACCGTAAAGCGTCGCCAGCATTCGCTTTAACTGCTCGCGTTCGCTATCGCTGAGGAGGGCAAGAAACTTCTCTTCCGCCTTCTCCATACGACTGAGACCCTTTTTGAGAATCTCCTTGCCCGCAGCCGTAACCGTGAGAGCATGGCAACGCCGGTCCAACGGATCGACATTGCGCACGAGATACCCGCCTTCTTCCAGTGCATCGACAATCTGGACCACGGTGGTCCGGTCGAGTTTGAGCAGTTGTCCCGCCGCCTGCTGCGTCATGCAACCCCGCGTAACAATCAACTCCAAAATTCCGAGCTGTCGGGCTGAGATTCCTAGTGGCTCCAGAGCCTCTTCCGCTACCTCAGCACTGCGCCGGGCAGCTCCGCGGAGCAGGAAAGGAAGCCCGGAAGCGCCCTGGGGACTGGCTTTATCGAATTCACCCATGTCGGACCTCCCATCTGCGAAACAGATTATCAGGTTTGCTGACGATTTGCAACCCGGACTAATCTTTCTCAGCCACACGCCCCTGCGTGATACGTTGGGGTTATATACGTCAGGAGTCTGGGTACAGGTATAACGTCAGCAAAGTCCGAATCGCGCTTCGGGCTTAAGGGGATCCCTGGGTTTTATGACTGCCGAAAATCTGCAACAGCAGGAAACAGAACTGGAGTTGTGCACGACGTGTAACACCTCCTATCCATCGGGCACGGGCATTTGCCAGGTCGACGGCACAGAGCTGATCTCCACCATGCGCGACCCGATGGTCGGCGTGGTCCTGCCGAAGAAGTATCGCATTGTCGGATTGCTTGGTCGCGGCGCCATGAGCGTCGTTTATCGCGGCGTCCACGAGCCGACCGGCCAGACGGTCGCCATCAAACTCCTCAAGTCTCACCTGGTGTCCGATACTGTGAGCGCTCGCCGTTTTCAGATGGAAGCGCAGACAGTCGGACAACTGCAGCACCCCAACATCGTCGACGTGCTCCACCATGGCGTCACCGAGCAGGGCGTGCCTTACCTGATCATGGAACTGGTGGCCGGCGACAGCCTCGCCGACATGCTGCGCATTGAAAACTCCATCTCCAGCAACCGCACCATCCGGATTTTTGCACAAGCCGCTTCAGCGCTGGCTTACGCTCACGATCGCGGGGTCATCCACCGCGATATCAAACCAAGCAACATCGTCGTCTGCAATACAGCCGATGAGCGGGACGTCGTCAAAATCGTCGACTTCGGTATCGCCAAGATGCAGGGCTATGGCATCACCAGCCAGAACCTGACCGCCACCGGCGAAGTCGTCGGCACGCCCATGTACATGAGCCCAGAGCAGACCATGGGCAAAGACCTGGACGGACGCTCCGACATCTATTCGCTGGGATGCGTCATGTACGAGTGCGTCACAGGCACACCGCCTTTTGTCGGACAAAGCGCCGTCGACACGATGCACAAACAGATTTTGCAGGACGCGGTGCCGGTGGATACCGTGCGCCCCGACCTCTACATTCCGGAACGCTTGAAGAACGTCATCAACCTGGCGATGACCAAAGATGTTCGCTATCGCTATCAACACATGCGAGAGTTGCAAGCCGACCTCGAAGACGTAAACAAAGGCACCATGGTCAATGCCGTCGTGCCCGAGATCAAAGACACGGGCGCCTGGAAGCGCCTGGTCAGCGGTAACATGCTCTACATCGGCATCGCCGCCGCCGTGGTGGTGATCGTTGGTATCGGCATTGGTGCCTTCATGCTGATGCCAAAGGTCGGTACCAGCACCGGCAGTGGTCAATCGCAATCTCCGGTGGCGAACGCCGGCGACGCGAACAGCTGGCAAACCCACATGAACCGCGGACAAGATCTGTTGCGCCAGGGCAAGTACGAAGAAGCACAGAGCATCTTGCTGACGGCATCTCGCGAAGCGGAAGCCTTTCAACCGCAGCCCGATGCCCGCCTGGGCAACACACTCAACCAGTTAGCCACCGCGTATTATCTGCAAGACAACTATCAGGATGCCGCCAGCGAGTCTGAGCGCGCTCTCGATATCAACAAGAAAGTCAGCAAGGGCAAGGACAGTGCCGCAGTCGCCGAAAGTCTCAGCAACCTGGGGATGATCAAATGCGCACAGGGCGATTTCGCCGGCGCCGAGAAGATGGGCAAAGAAGGGCTGCGCATGCGCGAAGCAGTGCTTGGTGCAAAACACCAGGACGTCGCGAACAGCTTGCAAGCTCTGGCTGAATTGGCTTGCAAGAAGAAAGACTTCAAAACCGCCGAATCGCTTCTGACCCGCGCGCTGGATATACGCAAACGCTCGCTCGGTGCACAGAACCCCGAAGTGGCCAACACGTTGTATAACCTGGGCATGGTGGCGCAAGCGCAAGGCAACCACCAGAAAGCCGAATCGCTCTATAAACAAGCCCTCAGCATTCAACAGATGCAATTGGGAGCGGAGCACATCAAAGTATCAGACACAATGGTGGCACTGGGCACCCTCAGTTATTACCGTCACAACAACAAGCAAGCGCGCACCATGCTGAACAACGCGCTCAACATCCGCGAGAAAGCGCTGGGAAGAAACAGCGCCAAAGTCGCGGAGATTCTCACTTGTGTCGCCATCATCGATGAAGATGAGAACAAACTGCAGGATGCAGAGAAACAGTACCGCGAAGCGCTGGAAATTCGCGAGAAACTCTGGGGCTCGAACAGCCCGAGACTGGTGAAGAGCCTCGACCACATGGCTCGCATCCTGCATAAGACGAATCAGGACAACGGCGCTGAATATTACATCGCCCAGGCAAAAGCGCTGCGCGCCGCCAAGTAGTACCGAGAATTCTTTTGATTACCGATAATGCAAAAGTGATTAGCGTTTGCGTAGGCAAGCCTAAACTTGTTGTGTTCAATGGCACCACCGTCGAAACAGCAATCTTCAAGACACCGGTGACCGGCAAGGTTTCACTGAGAAAGCTCAACCTGGATGGCGACAAACAGGCAGATCTGATGGTGCACGGCGGCATTGATAAAGCGCTGTACTCCTATTCCTCAGAACATTATTCATGGTGGAAAGAGCAGCTCCCTGATGTTGAGTTTTCTCATGGCAAATTTGGGGAGAACCTGACGACAGAGGGTCTCTTAGAACAGGACGTTTGCATCGGCGACGAATTTCAGGTCGGCACCGGCGTCGTTAAAGTCAGCCAACCCAGACTGCCCTGTTTCAAGCTGGGAATGAAATTCGCACGCCCTGATGTCATCAAGATGTTCCAGCAAAGCGGTCGCAGCGGAATCTATTTTTCCGTTCTAGAAGAAGGAGAAATATCCGCAGGCGACTCGATCAAGTTCCTGCGCGGTGATGGTCTGGAAATTGGTGTGCAGGCAGTAGCGAATCTATTTAACAATCGCGACGCTGTGGATCCTGACTTCGTTGAGCGCGCGCTCGACTCCCAACTCGCCGAGCAGATGAAGACCTTCATCGCCAGTCGCCTCTCTCGTTGAATTGGATAAAGAGCTTTACGCTTTGCGTCTCATGTGCCTCTGAGTAACGCGGAGAAGTGCAGCAATCTCAACGATTTTTTTGAAGCTAGCGGATTCGTAACCAGTGGTGCGGGCAACTACTTCCGGTAAGGCTGCCTCGCCTTGGGTGTCGTTCCAGTTTCCTTTGGCTTGAGAGCCAACTGGACGTAGACCGGGTAGTGGTCGCTGCCGAGGTTTGGTAGCACCTGGTAGCTGGTGGCAATAAATTGATCGCTGGCGAGAACGTGATCTATAGGTAGGCGAAAACCTAGCAGGTAGGTCGGCCAGGTTGGTTGCAAGCCGAAGCCGAGGGCGGTGTTCTTCACCTTCGAACGCAAGGTCAGTTTGTGGAAGTAGTAAGACCACGGCGTGCAGTTGAGGTCTCCCACTAAGAGGAATGGATCTCGCACGGTCGTATCGCGTGCCGCATTGATGGCCGCGAATTCTTCGTTGCGCAGAGCAAAGTATTCTTCCGACATCGGCGTCAGTGGGTGGGCTGCAATTATCGAAACAGCCTCACCGCCGCAATCGACTTTGGTGAATATCGCCGGCACCGGAAAGTGATTAGTCTGGTTGTTGTTGTCTTTGCTCTCGATGATCTGCGGCTCTATCAGAGGTAGGCGAGAGTATATAGCGATGCCGAAGGTGTCCTGGCGCGGTCGCGCGATCTTGTGCGTATATCCAGCCGGTGCTAGCTTCTCCGTCATTGCTTTGTCCCATTCGAAGGTGACCTCATCAAGACAGACGATGTCCGGTTTCAGCTGAGTAATGAGATCTGCCACCGCCTGGTGCTTGGTGCTTGGCGCATAGACGTTGAGTTGCAGAACGCTGAGGCGCGGCAAATTGGCATCCGCCACGCCCGGCTTTGTCAGGTAGAAAGGCGCAATCTCACTGACGTTGCAGCCGGCACCAGCCAGACAGATGGCGATGACAATCCAGCGCCGCGTCGTGGTGGCAAGCACCAGATAGATCGCCTGGAAAACCAGATACTGAACCCGGAAGTGACTGAGGTTGTCGATCAGGAAGTTGATACCACCCATGAAGGACAAATAGGTGAACGCCACCGAGATCAACATCGGTATCGTCAGGGTGGCGACAAATCCATCACGCCATTTTGCGAATCCGTCCATCCACTTAGCGCCGCGTCGCGCGCCGGCTTCGCCGGGCGTCGCCACGTCCTCTGCTGCGGGCGGAGGTCCATCGAGGTTCGAATTGTCTGATCCGTCGGTCACCATATTCGATATGAGCCTATCGAGGTGTACTTGGAGTCTGCTCGGCTGTGCGCAATGATTCGATCACTGATGCGAGTACTTGCACGGCTTTCTGGCACTCCTCCATCGTATTGTAGCGCCCAACTGACATTCGTATGGAACCTGCCGCCTCGTCACGCGAGACGCCGGTCGCCATGACGACATGCGACGGCTCGATGATGCCCTTGTGACAGGCTGACGCGCTGGAGACCATAACGCCTTTGAGGTCCATCTGCATGACCAGAGCCTCGCCTTCCAGTTTCTTCACCACAAAACTGACATGCCCCGGCAGCCGCTGGTCTATTTCGCGCGGACCAGTGAAGCGCACGCCGGGGATATCTTTGATGGTGCGCAGCAACTGCGCCTGCAGTTGCACCAGGTGCACGCGCGTTTGCGGCAATTCTTTATGTGCGAGTTCCGCCGCTTTACCGATGGCGACAATAGATGGCACAGACTCGGTGCCCGGTACCAATCCGGACTCCTGTCCGCCGCCGAAAAACAGCGGTGACAGCTTGACGCCTTTACGCACATATAGGATGCCTATGCCTTTTGGTGCGTAAAACTTGTGTCCCGACAGAGCCAGCGTATCCACAGGCGACTTGCGCACATCGATAGGCAGGCGTCCAGCTACCTGCACCGCGTCCGTGTGGAAGTGAACGCCGCGCTCGCGTGCCAGCTCCGCGTAACCTGTGATTTCCTGCAGCGACCCGATTTCGTTGTTCGCCCACATGATCGATGCGATGGCGGTCTCGTCGGACAAGGCCGCGCGGAACGCGCCTTTCTGGATCACACCTTCTTTGTCGACCGACAAGTACGTGACTCTCCAGCCGCGCCCCTCGAGAAACTTCGCCGGACCAAGGCACGAGGGATGTTCGATGGCAGTTGTGATCAGGTGGCGCCGCTTATCGCCGGCCGCTTCCAGCGCGGCGGCAGCACCGAGGATGGAGGCGTTGTTGCTGTGGGTTCCGCACGGCGTGAACAGTATCTCTTCCGGCGTAGCGTTGAGGAGCGTCGCCACGTGAGCGCGCGCCTCATCCATTGCCTTGCGCGCCTGCCTGCCAAAGCGATGGATTGACGAGCCGTTGCCGCAGCTCTCGGCAAGAAACGGCAGCATCGCCTCGAGCACTTCGTCGCGCACGCGAGTGGTGGCACTGTTATCCAGATAGATGGACATCACAGCGGAGCCTCCTCCGGCTCCGACGCTTCCACTTTCTTGGTGCGCTTTGACGCAGTTTTTGCAGCGGGCTTGGACCTGGTGGCAGGTTTCTCGCGTGCGGCTCTCTCGCGCTCTTGCTCTTCCGGCGACATCTCATCCACCGGAACCAGAAGATCCGGTCCGTCGTACGCCGGCGAATTGACGCGCGTCGAAACCGCATACATGGCGATCTCATCGTCTCTTCGCGGTTGCAGCAGGGACACTACTTCTTCGACTTTCATGTTCTTCGGATCGAGCCAATCACCCATTTGCTCGCTGCGAAGAATAACCGGCATGCGATCGTGCACCGGTGCGATGGCGTGGTTGGCTGCGGTGGTGATGATGCTGCAACTGTGAATCACTTCGCCATCGGGCGAGCGCCACTCATCCCACAGACCGGCAAAGCCGAAGACGGAACTGTCGCTCAGATGGATGAACATCGGCGTTTTGGTGGCGCCTTCTTTTTTCCACTCGTAAAAACCATCGGCGGGAATGATGCAGCGTTTGCGTGTAATGCAATTTTTCCAGTAGGGCTTATCGGCGATGGTTTCAGCGCGAGCATTGATCATCGGTCGCGACTTGTTGACCTCTTTGGTCCAAAAAGGAATCAGCCCCCAGCGAAAACCATCGAGCACGCGCTCTCCTTCGCGTTCGAGCACCACCGGCACTTTTTGCGTTGGAGAAACATTGCAGCGCGCCACAGCATCCGCTACAACTTTTTCGATGTCGAACGCCATCTCGATTTCTTCTTGACGGCGATTCAGCGTATATCTTCCGCACATAAACGTTCACCCCTCGTGACACATTTTCAAAACTCAACTTTTGACCATGGCACTCAACGCCTCCAACAATAGATCGATATCGGCTCTATTGTTGGAGTAGTGGCACGCGACTCGCAAGCCGTGCCCTGGAACGGCACTGAGAAAATCCGGCTGCACCCAGAGTTTGTGTTTCTCCCAGAGAGCCTCCCGCAGGTCCTCGACCAGAAGGAGTTCGCGCGGCCAGTAGCAGACCACCATGCTGGTTGCTTCATCGAGATTGTTCCTATACAGGTTGGGAGTGCGAAACTCGGGTCGCAGCTTTTCGACTTCTTCACGGAAGTATTGCGCCAGCGCCAGTTGATATTCTTCGACAGCCGCAACACCGACCCGCGTAAACAGATCGCATGCGGCAGCCAGTCCCCACCATTTGACGACGTCGCTTGTACCCTGGGTTTCGAAGCGTGTTATGTCGTGAGCGTCGGCATCCTTTTTCGTGTAGTGTTCCGAGTCCAGCAGCAGCGGCTGAAAACGTGGCACCACATCTGGTGGCAAGAGAGCGAAGCCGGTTCCGCTCGGTGCACCGAGCCACTTATGGCCGGAACCCACCCAAAATCGGTAGTCGTGCGCCGTCAGATCACAGTCACGCTGCCCGGGCGTATGAGCACCGTCGATGACTAATTCGACGTTTCTTCCCTCGGAGTTGTGCTGCGCGACTCCCTCCTGCAACGCGCGCAGGTTGGGACGCCAGCCAGTGTAACAGCCGATCTCGCTGACCAGGACAACTCTGGTCCTATCCGAAATCGCAGCCAGCATTGTTTCACACATGTGCGCGCTGCCTTTGAACGGAGCTATATCGACGCGTCGAGTTGTGACGCCGCGAGTTTCTTCCAGGAGGCGGCTGATGGCATTGACGGAACCATGTTCCTGGTTTGTAATCACCAGTTCGTCGCCGGGGCTGAGCAAATTACTGAGAATGAAGTGCATCGCCTGGTTGGTGTTGTTTTGCAACAACAACCTCTTCTCATCCGCATGCAGCACGCGTGCCGCGGCATGGCGCGCCGATGCATAGTGATCGGTATCGATGAAGATAGTGCGTGTCGGATTGATGTTGAGTTTTTCGGTGCCCTCGGCCACCGCCTGCAAGACAGATGTCGGTTTGCGCCCGGACGAACCGGTATTCAAATAAATCTCCTGGCGGCGAGGAAACTCAGCTGCGACGACCGGCTCAAACTGTTTTTCGAGACGGTCCAGATTGGCTGCGAGAGTGGCGGTTTGCATGCACGGTATGTTATCACGCGGTAGCCACCGGGTTGCCACCAGTGAACGGTTTTGCGACAATCCTGCCGTGGCGCAATCAACTCTTCAATCACAACCAACTACTTCCTCATCCAACACCGCTGTCATCAACTTTGCGGTGCTGGCGGGAGCATTGCTGGTTTCATTGCTGCTGGCTCTTTGCCTGGGCGAAGTGACCGTCAGCCCACAGAGCGCTCTGCAAGTCATCTTCAGTCCGGGCGCCGGCAGCGATACGGCTCTGCAGCAGGTCTTGTGGGACATACGACTGCCGCGAGTGCTGGGTGCGGTCGCCGTGGGTTGGGCGCTGGCTGTTTCCGGCTATCTACTGCAGACGCTTTCGCGCAACTTTCTTGCCGATCCTTATTTGACCGGAGTCAGCAGCGGTTCAGCTCTGGCGGTCGCAGGCGTGATGCTGTTCGCGCTCGACTTCGCATATCTACCGGTAGCCGCGTTGCTGGGCGGCATGTGCGCCAGCGTCATCGCGGCCGCCATCGCCCGCACCGCGGGCGGCATCTCGGTTACTCGCTTGTTACTTGCCGGCATCGCGATTTCGGCCATCTGCAGCAGCTTGATTACGCTCATGGTGACCACATCGGGCGAGACAGCCCGCGCCCAGGGCGTCTTCTACTGGCTGGCGGGCAGCCTATCCAGCGTCAACTGGGCGGAACTGCGCTCGGGGTCAGCGTACATTGCGGTGGCGCTGGTGGTGGCAATGGTGATGACGAAACCTCTGCGCCTGCTCTCGCTTGGCGGGCAGACTGCCGCTTCGTTAGGGCTGAGCGTGGCGCGCACACAGTGGACGATTCTGGCGACAGCTGTGGTGCTGTGCGGAACGGCGGTCTCGCTGGCGGGTATCGTCGGCTTCGTCGGGTTGATCGCACCGCAGATTGCGCGCCGTCTTTTCGGGCGCGACGAGCGCTGCCAGATTGTCGCCGCGGGCGCCAGCGGCGCGCTGCTCGTCGTGCTCAGCGACCTGTGCGCACGCGTGCTCGGACACGGACAGGAGCTGCCACTGGGGACGTTGCTCAATTTGATCGGCGGTCCGTTCTTTTTATGGATGGTGCTGCGCCGGCAGAAAGAGGAGACGGCATGACGGGCATGACAGGCATTGGCGGCATCACCGCCACCGACCTGACCGTCGGCTGGCAGACGCGCACGATTGCGAAGGTGCCCAGCCTGACAGTTTCTCCCGGATCGATAATCGTGGTCGCCGGTCCCAACGGCGCCGGCAAGTCGACGCTGGTGAAGACGCTGGCAAGACAGATTGCACCCCTGTCGGGCAAGATTGCCATCGACGGGGTCGACGCCACCACATTTAGTGCCACCGCGTTTGCCAGGCGGGTCGCCTATGTGCCGCAGATGATGAACATGCTGCAAGACCTGACCGTGGCAGAGCTGGTGCAGTTGGGGCGCAACCCTCACCAGAGCTGGTGGTCATGGAAGGCGTCGGATGCCGATGCGGAAGCCGTCGCCGGCGCGCTCGAACGCACCGGCACAACGCATTTGCGTTCGCATTTCCTGAGCAGCCTGTCCGGCGGCGAGCGGCAACGCGCTGCGATCGCCATGGCGCTGGCGCAGAGCGCATCGTTTATTTTGCTGGACGAACCGACGGCGCATCTCGATTTCAAACACCAACTCGAACTGAGCGACCTGATCAAGTCGCTGGCGGCGCAGGGCATCGGGCTTTTGCTGGTTCTGCACGACCTCAATCTGATGTCGCGCGTGGCGGATCAGATTCTGTTTCTCAAAAAAGGCGCAGCAGAATTCAGCAAGCCCACCGCATATGGCGGCACTGCCGATGTTTTGAAAACCGAGATTCTCCGCGATGTCTACGACGTCGAGGTGCAGGTGTTCACCGACCCGATTTCAGGTCAGCAGAACTTCGTACCCACTAGGGTATCGACTGACTAGACGTGCCGGTACTTATCTCCAGCGACGGCGCTGGTCGCCGATCGGGATTTCGGTGCCGATTCTGATTCTGCCGTGGTTTCCGATTGGAATGTCTACACCAATTCCGATCTCGGCTCCGCCGTTTTGGTGCGGGTAGCGACGTCCGCCATGCGGGTAGTGACCGCCCTGTTGCGGGTAGCCGCCGTGCGGATAGTTGCGTGGATAGCCGCGAGGGACAGTGCCTTGCCAATCCGGATCCCAATCGCGTCCGGTGTGCGGATAGCGTATTGGTCCACCGCCGTGGTTGCCACAGCCGCAATCTGCGTGTCCGCGCTGATCTCCCCAGCGTCCGTTGGAGCGGTAAACGTGACCGCGTCCATCGCTGCCGATCTCGACAAAGATGTCGACCCCTCCATTCTGGCGGCGCGGCATCGAATACGGTCCGCGTGATTGCTCGAAGGTCGGCACATCCGGATGGCTCTGCCAGGCAAACGGCGGGTATTGGTTGCCGTATTGATCGGTGCCGATGCGTCCGCCGTTTCTGATGAAGTCGCGCTGGCTGACCGGAATCACCTGTCCGCCGTTTTCCACTTCCATCTCAACCGTTCGCGAACGCGGGTCGTCCCTGTTCACAAAGACGACATCGCCGGCCTTGGCATGCACGTGCCAGATTTCGTTTCTGGCAGCATCGGCATAATGATAGCCGTCGTTGTTCGGGATAGCTCCGGTCTTTAAATAGTCATCTACATCTGTCTGCTGTGCCGTAGCACGCCCTGGTTTATCGCCCATTTTTCCTGATAGCTCCGCATTTCGTACATTTCCGCAGTTTTTGAACTAATTAGAGCCAACGCCATTAATATTCTTTCTCTTGGCAAGGGGGTGGTCAATGGTGAAACTCCCACGCTCGCCCCGAAACCCTCACCCTGCGCGGAAATTCGGCGATCGCCCCGGTTTGAGGCTTTTCACCAAAATTCCACAAAAAGTCTCCAGACAGGGGTTCACAGAGAAACCGTACACCAATCTCTTGGCAATCTCTTGGCATTCAATCAATTCAACCCAACCGGTAACCCAAAGACCGCCGTCGGATTAATCCAAGGGTTGCGATAAGCCATCATTTCCGACGCAAAAAGATGGGTTATCGCAACCCTTGGCAGCCCGGGAGGGGAAGCGGTGAAGGTTGCTCTTCAGATTCAACATATATGTCGCTGATGCCGCGCAAGCTCAATCTAGATTTTGTAGCCTACGAGCGCCAGCAGGCGCGGCATGAAGACCATGCAGCCGACAACAGCGGCTACACCAGCCGAAAACATGACGGCAGCAGCGGCGACATCTTTCGCATCGCGCGCCAGCCGGTGATAGGCGCCATCGGTAGCGACATCGACGAGCCGCTCCAGAGCCGTATTGACAAGCTCAGCCACAATCACCAGTCCGACCGCCATGGTCAGAAGGCAGGCACCCAGCATGTCGACACGCAGGACAACAGCCGCGATAACCACCAACAGGGCGACTACGGAATGAATGCGCAGATTGCGTTCGCTGCCGAATGCAATGCCGAAGCCCCGAAACGCATGATAGAAGGATTCGGCGACGCTGGCGGTCTGCCACTTGCGGCGTTGCCAGGCACGCGGAATGAACGGCACCAGCTTCGAATCGTGCTGTTGCTGCTGTTGCTGCTGTTGCTGCTGTTGCTGCGAGCGGGATTCGCTGCCGGTTTTACGAAAACGTTTCTGTTGGGGGCGTGGAATGACTGCAGTCCTCAGATCTTGGGTCACCGTCGGCGATTTTATAGCGCCTTATGGTTAGACGATATCACGGGAGGTTGTTCCTAGGGCTGAAATAAATATGCGTGTATCGTATTTCGAACGCAAATTTAACAGCCGTGACGAAGGTCATGTGCCGCACGGCATGGGCGATATCGAATATTCACCTCAGCGCTTGAAACCGGCCTTATCGAGAATTTCTTTCTGGCGTCCAAACATTTCTTTTTCTTCAGCAGCGCTCGCGTGGTCAAACCCGAGCACATGCAACAGCCCGTGCACGAAAAGAAAAGCCAGCTCGCGCTCAAAAGAATGTCCGTACGCAGCCGCCTGTTCTTCAGCCTTTTCCAGAGAAATGACTATTTCGCCGAACTCCCAGGGTAGTCCTACCGGTGGTGGCACTAAATCAAGCGGAAACGACAGAACATCAGTCGCATAGTCCTTTTCCATCCACTCCTTGTTGATCTTGCGGATGTTTTCATTAGATGTGAGCACGACGGAAAGCTGCCCCCGCTCGCCAAGTTCAGCCAGATCCACGTCTTTGAGATGCGCTGGACGCCGCCGACGCAAATTGCTGAGAACCCCAGCGGAGAGCCGCTCGAACGACTCCTCAACCCAGGTTTTGTCTATGCGAACCCGCCGCTGCCGGTTCGAAAGCGTAAGCATCATGGGCGCCCTGTTTGAAATCGAGGCGCCGCCATGGTAACATATGAAATTCCGTTCGGTCCCCCGGTTTCCTGCCAGGGGAGCAATCAATACTGGTCCTTGAATGACAGCAACTTTAGAACGCGTAATTGACCTGGCTGAACATGTGACAACACCGCGCGGACTATCCGTAGTGGACGCTCGAATGAGCCAGCAGGGCAAGCAACGCACCATAGAAGTGACCATCCACCGCGTCGGCGGACGTATCAGTCTTGACGACTGCGAGCACGTCAGCCGCGAGCTGGAAAAGTTGCTGGACGAACAGGTTCCGCCGGTAATCGAAGGCACCTATTTGCTGGAAGTGCAAAGCCCGGGCATCGACCGCAAGCTGAGCAGCGACCGCGAATATCAACTGTTTGCCGGCGAGCAAGTGGAAGTTTTGCTGAAGAAACCGATCGCGGGTCTGGGCGCCCAATTCAAGGGCAAACTGGACCGGTTCGGCGATGGGCATTTGCTGATCGCGGAACCGCAGGTGGTGGCAACCTCCAGCAAGCGCAAGAAAAAAGCGGCCGGCGGTGAAGAGATCGTGACACCAGATAAGGTGCAGATCGACGCCGCCAACATCACGCACGTGCGCCGTATCGCCCAATAGGCGTGGCACACAGACCTACGGACCACAGGAATCCCGGAACAACTGAATAACACAACAATTGAATAACTAACAATTGAATACGAGGTACGAATTGTGATTAAAATCGGCGACAAACTACTGGAAGCAGCTGAAGAGCTGGAACGCGAGCGCAATATTCCGCAAGAGGAGTTCATCTCTTACGTATGCGACGCGATCGTAGCCGCCTATAAGAAGAAAGTCCCCGATCACGATGTGGAAGGCGTACGCGCCATCTTCGACTCGGAAACCGGCGAAATCGGCATCTTCGCTCCCAAGGAAGTCGTCCAAAAAGTATCCAACGAATATCACGAAATCTCGCTGGAAGACGCTCGCGACCTGATTCCCGACGTCACCATCGGTGAAGTGCTGGAAATCGAAGTGACTCCGCAAGACTTCTCCGAATTCGGCCGCATTGCCGCGCAAACTGCCAAGCAGCTCATCACCCAGCGCTTGCGCGAAGCGGAAAAAGAGTTGATCAAAAAAGAATTCGACACACGCAAAGGCTCCTGCACCACGGGACAAATTGAGCGTATCGAAGTAATCAGCAACAACCGCAATAACGTGATCATCAACCTGGGCCGCGTGGAAGGCTGCATGCCGTCCAAAGAACAGCTGCCCGGCGAAACTTACCGCGTCGGCAATCGCGTACGCGTCTACGTGCTGGAATTGCGCGAATCCGGACGCGTGCCGCAAATTATCGTGTCGCAAGCTCACCCCGAGCTGGTGCGCGAATTGTTCGAGTTGTACGTTCCGGAAATCGAAGACGGCACCGTGGAAATCAAATCGATCGCCCGCGAAGCCGGCTATAGAACCAAAATTGCCGTGCACTCGGAAGACAGCGATGTCGACCCGGTAGGCGCCTGCATCGGCACCCGCGGCGTGCGTATTCAAAACGTAGTCGCTGAACTGCGCAACGAAAAGATCGACGTCATCCGCTTCTCAACAGATCCGGTCGACTACATCTCGAACGCGCTCAGCCCAGCCCGCATCACCACCGTCGCCCTTTACGACGACGAACAAGGCGGCAAGCGCGCGGAAGTCATCGTTCCCGATGACCAGCTCAGCCTGGCTATCGGTCGCGGCGGACAGAACGTGCGCCTCGCGGCCAAGCTCACCGGCTGGAAGATTGACATCAAGTCAGAAAGTCAGGCCGGCGGCAATTACAAACCGTTGCCGGAAAACGCTGCCCGCTAGGTAACGAACTGGCAGCAATTGTTCACTAACTGGTAAATCACTAGCACATGCCGGATCGGCTATGTTTGGTCTGCAGACAGAAAAGGCCGCAGCACTTGTTGCTGCGGCTTACAGTCGAACGATCAACGGGTCAAGTGTTTCTTAACTCGGGCTCACCGGCGGACCGCAAGAAGACAGGCAGATCGGCCTATCTTTGCGTCAGTGAAACCTGCGTGGAAGCGGCTCTCAAAGGCAATCGCCTGAAAGGCGCCCTGGAAGGGCGACACAGTAAGGAGCGCCCGAGAAAGCGCCACATCACTTGGCCTCTTGAGTCACAACTTATCCATACTCTGAGACGTGTGTGCACAGAACAGGCTATTGCATGCCACAATACTGATTGAAAGGAGGGCATGCATGCAAGACCGTATCCGAATTTACGAACTGGCGCGGCAGATGGGTCTGACGAACCAAATGCTCATCGACACTCTGCGTGAGCTTGGTTTTGACGTGAAAAGCCATTCGAGCACGGTCGACAAAAACGCATTCCCGCTCCTGGTGCAAGCGCTCAACAAGAAGAAACAAGGTGATACCGCCGGTGCGCCCAAAGCGCCCGCCGCGGCAAAATCTGCGAAAACGCCTCCGCCTCCGCCCCCACCGCCCCCGGTTGTGAAGCCGCGCGTGCTTAACCGCTATCGCCCGACGCCACCTCCAGGTTCGGTACCGGAGACGCCACCTCCTCAAGAGGCGCCGCCCGCAGCTCCGGAAGTCGCCGAAAAACCGGCAGCGCCCGCAGCACCAACGCCCGAGCCGGTCACCAACATGGCACCACCGGCACAAGCCAAAGCGGAAACACCCGCTGCTCCGGAAAGCGCAGTTCAAGCAGATGCTGTCAAAGCTGCCGCTCCCGAAGAGGTCGACGAAAAGACCAGCATCAACAACAGCGGCAAAGCCGAAAATCAGAAACCTGCGGAGAAAGAACCTGAAAGTAAGTCTCAAGAAACATTTGATGCCACCCCAACCGATGACAAAGATGAGCCCGGCAAGCGGCTCAAGGGTGGTTTGTCCTCAGTGAAACCATCAGCACCATCGGTACCAATTCGTATCGCAGCGCCGTCATTCCGCGCTACACCGCCGCGTCCGCCCAAGAATCATCGGCCACCGGGCGGTCATCACGGCCAAAAACGCGAAGAAAAGTCACGCCCGGCAGCTGCCACCATCGACGTCCCCAAAGTGATTACCATCACCGGTCCCCTGACCGTCAAGGACCTCGCCGAGAAGATGGCAGTCTCCGAAACAGAAATCATCAAACGCCTTTTCATGAAAGGCGTCATGCGCACCGTCAACCAGATGGTCGAGCCTGAACTGGCTCGCGACCTGGCAGCCGAGATGAACTACGAAGTCACTTCGCAAGAAGAGATGGCAGCGGCAGCCGCGGCGCAGGTCCAGGAAGAACAGGATGCGCGCTTGATGGCCATTCTGGAAGACGATCAAACGGCGCTGGTTACGCGTCCGCCGGTCGTTACCATCATGGGTCACGTCGACCACGGCAAAACCAGCTTGCTGGACGCCATTCGACAAACCAAGTTCTTGCTGACCGACAAAGAAGCTGGTGGTATCACTCAGCACATCGGCGCCTATCACGTGGAAATTCCGCATGAAGAGGGCATCCGCCAGATCGTCTTCCTGGACACTCCGGGTCACGAAGCGTTCACCGCCATGCGTGCCCGCGGAGCCAAAGTTACGGATCTGGCGATTCTGGTCGTTGCCGCCGATGACGGTGTCATGCCGCAAACCATCGAAGCGATCGATCACGCCAAAGCCGCCAACGTACCGATTATCGTCGCCGTCAACAAAATCGATAAACAAGACGCCGACCCCGAACGCGTGCTCACTCAATTGATGGAGCACGGGGTGCTCGCCGACAAGTTCGGTGGAGACACGGTTACCGTGCCGGTTTCAGCGAAGAAACGTACCGGTCTGGATGACTTGCTGGAGATGATCCTGCTGGTCGCCGACATGCAAGATCTGAAAGCCAACCCCGAACGCGCCGCCACCGGCTACGTGATCGAGGCAGAACTCAATCGTCAGAAAGGCGCCGTCGCCACCGTGCTTGTGCAAAACGGCACCCTGCGCGAAGGTGACTTCATGGTGGCTGGTTCCGCCATGGGACGTGTCCGCAAACTGCTCGACGACCACGGCAACGAAGTCAAAGCCGCCGGTCCGTCGATGCCTGTTGAAGTGCTCGGTCTGGATATCTCTCCGGCAGCCGGCGAACGGTTTGAAGTAGCCGAGTCGCAGCAAGCCGCCAAAATGATGGTCGAAGAGCGCAAGAGCCAGGAAGCGGATCGCCGCGTGCACCGCGTCACCCTGGAATCTCTGCACGACATGGTGGAGTCCGGCGAAACGCAAGAACTGGACATCATCATCAAAGCCGACATGCAAGGCTCAGCCGAAGCGATTGCCGACCAGGTACGCAAGCTGGCCAGCAAAGAAGTGGGCGTGCGCGTACTGCGCACCGCCGTTGGTGGTATCTCCGAAAACGACGTCAACCTGGCTGCCTCAGCCAACGCCATCATCATCGGCTTCAACGTATCGCCCGACACCAATGCCGAGCGCGCCGCGGAAGTGGCGGGCGTCAGCATCCGCGAATACAACATCATCTATCAGATCATCGACGATATCGAACTGGCTATGCAGGGCTTGCTGCAGCCGATCAAACAGGAAGTGGAGATCGGCAAAGCCGAAGTACGCGCTCTGTTCAAAGTCGGCAAAGGCATGGTAATCGCGGGTTGCATGGTAATCGAAGGCAAAGTGCAGCGCAACTCCGTTGCCCGCATCGAAAGAGCCGGCGAAGTCGTCTACGAAGGCAAGATCGATACACTCAAGCGATTCAAGGACGATGCTAAAGAAGTGGCGCAAGGCTTTGAATGCGGCATGAGCTTCGAGAAGTTCAGCGATATCAAAGAAGGCGACATCATCAGAGCCTTCACGATTCAAGAAGTCAAACGAGAACTGACGCGCTAGTTAAAGTCAGGAGGTGGCCATATGTCTACGCCTCGTCATTTGCGGGTCTCGCAATCTATAAAACGTGAGTTGTCGGAGATCATTCAGCGTGAGCTGAAGGATGACCGCATCGCCAGCGTCGTTTCTATCACCGATGTTGAATGCTCCAACGACTGCCGCCGGGCGAAAGTCTTCATCTCGGTCTTCGGCGATGAAGAACAGCAGAAGAGCACCATGGAAGCTCTCACTGAACGCACCGGCTCGCTGCGCGGCGAACTGTGCCGCCGCCTCTCGCTGCGTTTCGCTCCCGAACTGATGTTTAAACTAGACACCTCGCTCGAGCGCGGCGCTAAAGTTTCTGCCTTGCTCTCGCAAATTTCGCGCGGCGAAATCCCCTAAATCTGAGCTGAGCAGCAATGCCTCTGCAGGGATTCATCAACGTCGACAAGCCCGCTGGACTGACGGCCCATGACGTCGTGGCTCGCCTGCGCAAAGTTTTGCGCGTTAAGCAAATCGGGCACGCCGGCACCCTTGACCCAATGGCGACCGGCGTCCTGCCGATCGCCGTCGGCAAAGCCACTCGGCTTTTGAGATTTCTCGACGGCACTAAGGTCTATAAAGCGGACATCCTGCTGGGTCGTCGAACCACAACCGACGACATCGAAGGTGACACGCTCTCTACCTTCGATGGTCAATACCCCGCACCAGATGTGGTGCAGGCGGAGTTGCAACACTTTGTCGGCATTCAGCAACAAGTGCCGCCGCTCTACTCAGCCGTGCACATGGACGGGCGACGGCTTTACGAAATGGCACGCTCGGGCGAGGCACCCCCACCTGATGCCATACCGCCACGGCAGGTAGAGGTGCATTGTTTGGAGATCCTGGAAAACGCCCCGCCCAAGGTGGTCATTCGCATCCGCTGTGCCGCCGGTACCTATATAAGGTCCATCGCCCGCGATTTGGGCGAACGGCTGCATTGCGGCGGCTGCCTGCAGGGGCTGATTCGGGAGAATGCCGGTCCCTTCAGCCTGACCAATTCACGCAGCCTGGAGGACATCCAAGCCCTCGTCGAGCAGAATCAGGAGCACGGACTTTTCGAAGACCCACTGGCGCTTTTGCCGCTTCCTGCTATGGTATTGAGCAAGGAGGAGGCACAAGCCATCTGTCTAGGGCAGTCGGTCAAATTGCCTGCTCAAACTGCTAAGTTACCCGAAACCGAAAGCAGTAATTCGGAGTCATTGAGTTATGTCCATGTCATGCTCTGCTATAACAAGCAACTGATTGCCATCGGACAGGCGCATTCCCAGGACGGCACAACAACCGTCAAACCAGAGGTAGTCATTCGCGATGGAAAAGACATCGGTTGACCGAGTGACATTACTGAACATAACGATCATCGTAGAAGCCTGTCTTCTGCTGGTGGCAACCGTCTGGGCGCAAGTGAGCAGTATCTCGCTGCCACTGAATATGGTGCCGCACTTCAAACAGATCGCCATCGGCGTCGGCGCCGGAACTCTGACTGCGGCAGTCTCCCTACTCTTGTTCAGGCTCGGCAAATCTGTCGACGCGCTCGCTCCATTGCGCGAGATTGTCTTCAAGACCCTGGTCCCGATGTTTTCCGAGACCCGCGTGCTTGACCTGATCGTCGTCGCCGCGCTCTCCGGCTTTTGCGAAGAGGTGTTTTTCCGCGGCATCGTGCAATCTCAGTTTGGACTGTTCATCGCGGCTCTCGCCTTCGGACTGTTTCATGACCCGACCTTCCGGCACGTGCCCTACGCAATCCTGGCGTTTCTCTCAGGGCTGTTCTTAGGTTGGCTCTACATGGTCACCGGGAATCTCTGGGTGCCGATTACCGCTCACACAGTCCACAACTTGATTTCTCTTTATATTCTGCGATTTAAGATAAAGCCCCCCGACAATCCGCTCGAGGACTCCACTTCGGTGAAAGCGCCATAACAGCGCTATGATACTCACAGGGAGAACGAGCGTTGGCAATTTCGATTCCTGAGGGTTTCGGGCGCAATGTCGGCCTGATTGCTTACAAAGAGATTCTTTACGGATCTCGCGATCCCGATGTGCTGATATACGGCTTGCTGCTGCCCCTGATTCTTTACCCGATCATGTTTATCGGGTCGGGCGAATTTGCCTTCTGGCTGCTCGGTCAATTCGAAAAACGCATTGCCACCATCGGCGTCACCTACACTCCCGACCTGCGCTACGAAATCGTCAAACACTCCCTGCAGGAAGTAAAAAACTTCAAGGTCGTCGATTCCACAGATCCGCAGTCAGACCTCAAAAGTCATCGCGTCGATGCCGTAGTGATCTTCGATCAAGAGAAGAAACATCGCGTCTTCATCAAACTACCCGGCGCCAACTTAATAGACAAAACCAGTCTGCTGGCTATGGCTTCGATCCTCTCCGAACAGGAAAAGCGCATCGACCAAGCAGCGAAGGATGCCGGTATCACCAAAAGCGACCGCCAGATATTTACGACCAAAACTATCGACGTCGCCCCCAGCACATCGCAACAAAAAGTCGTGCCACTGGAGGAATTGCGAGGTATTCCCGTGGCGATCCTGGCTTGCGTACTGCTGGTCTGGGTGCACGTGGCGTTATGCGCAGGACCACCGGCAGCGGTGATGTTTGCCGAAGAGCGCGAAAAGAAGACCCTGGAGACGACGCTTTTGCTGCCGCCCACCCGCATGGTCGTGGTGCTCGGCAAATTTCTCGCCACCAAGCTGATCGCGCTCGGATCTGGATCTATGTATCTGGTCGGCTTCGGCATTACGTTTCTCGCCCTGGAGTTTAGCGTGCACGCGCGCACCGGCAAAGGCAGCATCATGGCATCGATGATGCCGCAGGTGGTGGTATCGCCGGAGTCGTGGGTAATGCTGGCAGTCACCATCTTGCTCTCCAGCGCCGTCTGCGCAGCCGTCTATCTGGCATCTACCGTCAAAGCCAGTACGTTCAAAGAAGCGCAGGCCTACATCACGGTGCCGGTGCTCTTCTTCAGCTTCATCCCCTTCATGGTGCTGGTGCCGGGCATCGAATTGGATATCTGGACGGCACTGGTGCCGGTGCTAAATTTGTTTCTGACGCTCAAACGCGGTGAGCCCCACCTGCTCTATACGAGCATCGCCGTCATCTCCATGCTGGGCATCATCATCGGCTGCCTCTATTTCTGTGCTCACTCACTGAATGTCAAAGCATCACAAAATCTTGGCTGAGGTTTAGAAGATTTGTCGATAGAAGTAAAAGATCTGCGCAAGAAATTCTTTGACCCCAATCGCGGTGAGTTTTTTGCTGTCGATGGTGTCTCGTTCGATTGTCAGCCGGGTAAAACATTCGGGCTGCTGGGTCCGAACGGCGCCGGCAAGACTACCATCATGCGCCTGATTGCCACCATTCTCGAGCCGACCTCCGGCACCGTCGTGGTCGAAGGCTTTGATGTGACGAAACAACCGGCGGCGGTTCGCAAACATATCGGGTTTCTTTCCGCCGACACAGGACTCTACGAGCGCCTGACGCCCCGCGAAATCCTCACCTACTTCGCCCGACTCAATCAAGTGCCGGAGGCGAAAATCGCGGCTCGCGTCAACGAAGTGATCGAACGACTGGCGATCACTCCTTTTGCTTCAACGCTCTGCGACAAGCTTTCTACGGGCATGAAACAGCGCGTCTCCATCGCCCGCGCCATTGTGCACGACCCACCGGTTTTGATCCTTGACGAACCGACTTCGGGGCTGGATGTGATCGGTATTCGCGCCATTCACGACTTCGTCAATGAGTGCAAGCACAAAAACAAATGCTTGCTCTTCTCCACGCATATCATGGCGGAAGCGGAAAAGTTGTGCGACCAGATTGCCCTGCTGCATCACGGCAAGATATTTGCCGTCGGCACCCTCGATGAACTGCGAGCCGAGACCAATGAACATTACCTCGAAGATGTCTTCTTGAAGCTGGTGCCGGAGGGCGCGGATGAACTGGTCTGACATCGGCATAGTCTTCCGCAAAGAACTGCTGCAAACCACGCGCAACAAGAAAACGCTGGTGGTGATGGTGCTGATTTTAATCATGCAACCACTGATAGTGGCGCTCGCCGCTAAGGTGCTGGAGAACAGAATTACCAATCGCATGCCGCCGCCTTTTACGCTGATCATCGTCGGAGCTGATGCCGAGTGGGTTGCGAAGTGGTTTACCGACAGCAAGGTGATACACACCGACGTGCGCCCTGACGGCAAGCTGCAAACCATACTGGAGCAGGCGGTAGCTAAGGGCAGCGATAAGATCGTGCTCTCCGTTCCTGCAAAGTTTCGCGAGCAAGTCGAAACCCACGCCGCCAAGGTGCCGGAGCTGGACATTTACGCGGACAACCGGCAGGACAACGGACGGCAGATGCGCCTGGTCAACGAGCGCCTGGTTCGCGCCCGCCGCGAATTGTCCGAAGTGATCATGAAAAAGACCGACGTGCCGGAGGTGCTGCACAGGCAGCTTGATGTTCGTTTGGCTACCGTAGCCAGCAACCAGCAGCGCGCCGGCGCCCTGATCGGCGTCTACCTGCCGATCGCGCTGGTGATGATGGTGATGACCGTCACTCTATATGCATCGACAGATTTGCTGACCGGTGAGCGAGAACGCGGAACACTAGTGCTTCTGATGGTGTCCCCAGTCGCGCGCCGAGACATACTAATCGGCAAGATGCTGGTAGTCGTGGGTCTGGCTGCGTTCGCCAGTGCCTTGCTCATTCTGCTCAATGTGGTCTTCCTGCACTTTACCGTCCACAAAGCCATTGATACAGCGGGTTTCTTCGACTTTCGCATTCCGTGGAGATCAGCTTTCCTGTCGATTTTGCTGGTCATGCCGCTCGTCCTGTCGTCCAGCTCAATCTCGATGGCGGTTGCTTCCTACGCGCGCAATTACCAGCAGGCGCAGTCTTATTACACCCTCCTGCTCTTGCTGGCGCTGCTGCCGGCATCGGCTCAACTCCTGCCGACCATTGAGTATCCACCGGCTATAGCAATTTTTCCAATCGCCAATATCAGCATTTGTGTGCGCGACCTGTTCACTGGTCAGTTGCAACCGGGTCTCTTGATTGCGACGGTTGTTTCGTCCTGCCTGTACGCAGCGGGTCTGACTTATGTTGCGCTGCGGCTTTTCGATTCTGAGCACTCCGTCTTCCCTCAGGACGAGCCCGCGGGAAGCGCTCGTGGCTTCCGGAGACTGACGCTCACCTACCTGAGCTGCGTGTTTCTTTTCTACTTCACGGTCGGTCAAGCAATTCAGGCGCAGGATGTATTGGTTGGAATCATCGTTTCACAGTTTCTTCTGATTGCCGGACCCAACTTCCTCTACGCCCTCTGGATGAAACTGCCCGTCAAAGAATTTCTGGGCTTCAAGAAACCTCTCAACTGGCGCTCGCTCGTCGCCGCACCGTTTCTTGCCCCGGCAACCATTGCAGCCAGCAGCGCCCTCATGGCAGTGCAGGATCTGTTCTTGCCGTCGCCGAAGGCACTGGAGGAAATGATGATTTCACTGATCATTCCTCCGGGCAAACCGATCTGGTTGGTGTTCGCGGCGATTGCTGTGACACCGGCGATCTGCGAAGAAATTCTGTTTCGCGGCGCAGTGCAGCGCAGCCTGTTAAAGTCCCTGACACCGCGAGTCGCGCTGATCTTGACGGCGGTGGCGTTTGGACTTTTTCACATGAGCACATTCAGGTTTCTGCCGACCACTCTGCTCGGACTGGCATTTGGTTATTACTCCTGGCGGCAAAATTCCATATACCCGACGATTATTCTGCACGGCTGTCATAACGCGCTGGCTACCGCCATGGTGGTCTACCACCTGAACATCATGTCCGCTCAGGGATTGCTCGTGCTGGCGGCATCATCGGCAGTGGCGATATTTATTTTGCGTTCGAATCAGCGCCAGTCCGTTCAGGCGTGAGCGATCACGGAATCGTGCGGAGTTGCGGTGTCCAATTTTGTGCCGTTCCGGGTATACCCATGTACCAATGGCGAAACGTCCCCGCATAGCCTAGTCTGGTGAACCCCGTCCCTCATGTCCGCGCATTTCCGTGCGCGGTCGTGGTAGCCGGACGCACCAAAGCGTGCGGAGGAATTATCATGTCGCCACAACCCGAGCTGGATGCGACTTATCGCCCAGCTGAAAATCTTCACTACGAGTCTCAGCCGAATCTCGACAATCTACAAGATTATCGTTTGCCGTTGACTCCGGTGCATAGCCAGGAATCCATTGCCGCAGTCAAGGACTCTTCGAAGTCGAAATCGGATCACGGCGGCAGCGGCTTGCTGCGCGATGTGGTTTCCATCGGCTCTTATGGATTGACTATGCTCGCTCTGAGTAAATTCACCCCACTACCAACGACTGTCAAAATGGCGGTTGGTCTTGTCACCGCCGGTGCCACCAGCGATGTGCTCAAAGACGGCCGCTTAAATGGACCGATTGCCGACTTCGGTACGTACGCTCGCGGAGCAGGCATGGCTCTGGCTGCCCACGGAGTGTGGCAGATGGAAATGGGTTCGAGCATGGCGGCGGGGTCGGGAAGTTATGCTCGAGCGATGCAGCTTAGAGCATCCGGACTGGAACCGATTGCACAAGTCTCAACCAAGGACACTGTCCTTGCATACTTGAATCCCGCCAACATCTTCGGACGAAATAATGCTGCTGCCGTCGAGGTTGCATCCCTCCTGTCGCCTGAAGGGCTTATTGCAATGCAAAAGAACGTCGCCGCCTCTAACTTCTATCGACGAGTTGGAGGAGCCTTGCTCCTATCGACTGCCGGGCAGGTAACCAAATTTGCGGACGGCAGCGTGGAGTTTAAGAGCATTCCCAATGCCATTGAGAAGACTGCGGCTTCAGGGCTTCTCTTTTCTGCTCTAACCAATGTGGTATTTCCGATTCACAACTCAAAGATAGGCGTCATTCGCAATGTGCTTGGCTACAAGTATGTATGGGACTACCAGAATAACGACGAGTTGATCCCGAGTGTGAAATTGCCGAAAATCGATCTGCCATCGGCGATCACGGGAGCAGCTGATCAATAGAAGCGGACCAGAGTATACTTTTGGACTCTCCCAGAAATCTGAGGATTCGTCATGAAAGCAGCTTGGCGCCGAGCATTGTCTGTCGCGGTTGTCGCGGGTTTCGTCTCACTTGGATTGACATCATGCGGAAAGGTGCCGGACTTCAGCGCCGCAGGGGCTCCCGATTTCGACAAGGCGGTCGACCCGCAATCTAAAGACACTGTTGTCAATAATTGGGAGATTCAAACGCTCACCCCGACTGGCGTCGATGAGAAAGCGATGAAGGTTCTCAAGGAAACTGTCGGCTCACCTTTGCAGCCCTTCAAAGAATCGGATGAGGCACGGCTGAGTAAAGCGTTCACCGATGCAGCCAGCCAACCGGGGCAGCCCGCCGGTAATGACAGCGGCGACGATGGAGATGACTCCGGCAATGGCGGTGGCGACGCTGCCGCAAGTGGCACACCGCCAGCGCAGCCGCAAGATTCGAATGCGCAAGCAGCAGCCACCCCACAGACTGCGCCAACACAAACCGCTGTAATGGATCAGTTGGCGGGCGGACCAGCCAAAGCACTCGGCGTCATGGCTGCGTTCAAAGATCCCAACAATGAAGACATCGGCATCCGCTATGTGGAGATGTTGCGCAAGAAACTACCACACGGCTACATCGTGTTTATCACTGACAGCGACAAAGAAGGCGCGGGTTTCTTCGACGGCAACATCACCGTCATGAAGAGCAGCGACCCTTACGAAATGATCAAAGCAGCCGGTACCGCAGGTGGTGGCTTATTCCACTCGGCAGGCAACGACGAAATCGTCAAACAATTCAAAGAATGGAACAGCAAGTACCCGCTGCACATAGTTAAAGCCAACCACGACACAGTGATAGCAGTTCTCGACAAAGTGCCGGAAGACCCGGACAAGCTCGGCAGAGAGGTGCATAAATTTGCGCCCGGTGACGGCAGTGCTAAAGCCAGCGACTTTATAGATGATGTGCGTCAGCGTCGCATTTATTGCTGGTGGGATTAGATAGCCTGCGATCTATCTGATCCGTAATTCCCCCACCCTTCTTCTTGACATTTTGCATGCACCATCGCATGATCGATCCTCTTGCCCGCACTAACAAGAGAAAGCGCCCGAAGGGCGCTGATCGTCCCGCGCATAATTTGGTTTCTGCTGCCCATCTTCCTAGGAGCGGAACATGCCGTCGCATGCTTCAAACGCAGAATTTTGGATGGAGTCGGAACAGGCTCTTGCCTCGATTCACCCGTCCGGCGATTTATTTGACCGTCTCAGCACGGCGCGTGCCCCTGGGGTGGTGCCGACAGCTCCCCTAGATACTCTCTGCAGCTATCCTGGTTACGCCGGCTTTTCCTTGAGTTCTGCCGAAACTGAATGCGTGCAGTCTGCGTATTTTCGAGATCTGAGCAAAGTGAATTTTGTCTTCGCCGGATCAAAGGATCCGCAGATGTCGTCGGCGAATTTAATTCTCGATGAGCAAGGGCGTTTGGTAGTGAATGAGGACAACCCTCCAGTAGATGGTCAGCCAATCGTAGTTGGAATTGAAACCCAAGAGAATGAGTCACAGGCTCGCGAACAATACGCAAACCAACTGCAGAAGCAAACTGTGCAAGAGCTAGTACAACTGTGGCTCAAGAGCCACCCAGACAAATCAATGGCCGACATACCGGAAAGTTGGAAGAGCGTACTTGACTCTCATCCAGACGAAACAGGAGCGAGTGTGTCGCCTGTCCCTCACGGAGGCAGCACTGGCGGTGGTGGCAGTAGCCACGGCGGTGGTGGCAGTAGCCACGGCGGTGGTGGCAGTAGCCGCGGCGGCGGTGGCAGTAGCCGCGGTGGCGGCGGTCACAGAGTTGATCACAGTGGTACCAGTGTAGACCGGCAATCCGGGCAAGGCGTCGAGTTTCAGCCCCACGTTCCCAACACTCCGGAGGCAAATCAGTTTTTGGACAAAGTCCAGACAGCAGTCAGCGAGAACCAGCGCGGACAGCCGGCCGACCGCGAGACTATTAAAACCGGGATCGAGTCAGGCATGGCAGCTGGCTTCAGAAGCGAGTTGGGACTGGCAGTTTGCGCCGACTTGGCTTGCGCGATTGGACCGGAAGCACTCAAACAGGCGCTCAATAACCTTGGGAGCCCCGATAGTGTCGAGAAAAACGAAACCGCAGCTCTAAACAATTTAGCCTCCCAAGTTCAGCTTCAACTGCCCAATGCATCTGAACGCATTAGTGCGTTGAAGTCGAACTTCAGTCATGAGACAAATGTCGATTTCGGTATTCCAGCCGGCGTAGAAGAGTTTTTGCAAGTCGCGCTTGCTCAGCAGGGCGACCCATATGTGCCGAATGCTCAAGGACCAAACCAGTTCGACTGTTCCGGTCTGGTGTACTACGCGTTGCACGAGTGTGGCGTGGAAGGAAGTCGGACATCGGCACGTGGATATCAGGCTCGCTATGCCGACAGCGCCGTCAGCGAAGACCAGCTCCAGCCAGGAGACCTTGTTTTTTACTGGTACAAAAATGATAGAGGCATCCCAGAGGGCAAAGCTTCGCACATCGAAATCTATCTTGGCGATGGAAAAACAATGGGCACAGACAGTCCTAAAGAGGGTGCCCGGGTGGAACCGCTGGACAGACAACACTTTATAGGTGCCGCTCGCGTCGAAGCGCTGCAAGCTTGAGTCTTCGATTCATATTTTAGTTTGGTACCGGCAAGCTCTGCAGTTGAATCGCTGTAATATCGCAGGTGGTGCGCTGCGACAAACGCATTGGGAGCAATCTGAGGTCCCTGTCGTCTAGAGAGCTAAAGACGAGGAGGCATCACCTATGAATAGCAAGAACCTGATTGCGACTGTCGCGTTGGCTTCATTGACCATGCTGCCGGCATTGCCGGTCGAGGCGCAAGGATTTTTCGATATGCACCAGACCAGCAACATGGGCAACATCAATCGTAAGCAAAGCGAAGTGCGAGCTCGCATCGAGTTCGCTCGCAGCCGTGGTCAGCTAACCGCGTTCGAATACAATCGCTTGATGCGAGAGTTCAATCAAATAGCACGCATTGAGGACCGATCCAGAACGAACGGACTCAACTGGTATGAACGATCTCAGCTGTTGAGTCGCCTGGACAATCTCAACCAGCAAGTGACGCGCCAGATGCATGATCGCCAGACGGCAGGTCGCCCGCGTATCTTCTGGTAAGCAAGCGCAAGCAGCGGCTGCCTGAGCAGTTCGCAAGTAGACCAAAGGGCTCGTCCAGTAAGCGGACGAGCCCTTTGCTTCCTGACAGCAACCCGGACAAAAGTTTAACCTTGGGCGCGGAATCATCTGAGGAACACGGACGTCGAGAGGCCCAGTGCCGCAATGGCAGAGATTTGAATTGAGGAGATACGATGAAAACTACCCTCGCACTGCTTATGGCAGCCGCAATTACTATCGGCGGGTTCCAGGCTGCAAATGCACAGAACGCCCCCCTGAACGGCTACGCCAGCAATGGATCTTTTTTCGGCAACCTTCTGAATGGTGCCGGGTTTAACAATGGCTACAACAACGGCTACAACCCTTATCTGAATGCCGGCTACGGCAACGGATACAACGGTGCGTACGCCGGCAACGGCAATGGCTATGGATACGGCAACGGTGGCGCCTGCCAGCAGAGACGACATCACAAGAAGAATGCAATCCGCAAAATGCAACGCCGCATGCAAAGACAAGCTATGCAAAACCAATATGGTGGCGGATACGGCGGATACGGGAATGGCTGGAACAACGGCTATCAGAATGCAGGCAATGGTCGCTGGGGATTCTAATTAGTTTCACCACTAACAGATATCCCTGAGATCTAAATGGCGAGAACGGCGACGTTTCCTCCGCGCCGTTCTCGTTTCTTTGGCGCCCGTTTGGGTTTGCACGGACAGGTGCGGTTCATTAACTGATCTCGACCGCCCATCCAACAAGTCCAATCCCTCGATAATCCAGAGTACGAAGTCCAAGCATTTCAGAGACACGCGATGACAACGGCACAGACACAACTGCAGCAGGCATCCCCGGTTATCAGCCGGAACAATGTGCTGGCACGTCTGTGGCAGTACCAGCGCGAGCGGTTTCCCGTCTTTGCTCACGGGTTGTTAGTTGCCGCTTTCAGCTTTTCAGGTGTATGTCTCTCGGCGATCCTGCGTGGCAGCGAGCAGTTGCCTAGCGCTGCCACGCTCTTTGTCGCCTTTGCTTGCGCTCTCAGTTTCTTCTTCCAATTGAGAGTTGCTGATGAGTTCAAAGACGCGGAAGAGGACGCACAGCACAGACCTTATCGGCCAGTCCCCCGTGGGCTGGTCAGCCTGGGCGAACTGCGCGCGGTCGCCATTTTGACCGCAATCGGACAGGTTGTCCTCTGTCTGCTTGTTAAACCGGATTTGATACCACTTCTGGTCGGAACGTGGGCTTACCTTGGACTGATGACCAAAGAATTCTTCGCGGCAGAATGGTTGCGCAAACACCCGGTCGTCTACATGTGCAGCCACATGCTGATCTTGCCGATCATCGATTACTTCATCACCGCCTGCGACTGGCTGCCGGGCAATGCCCCGCATGGGCTGGTCTGGTTTCTCGCAGTCAGTTTCTTCAATGGTCTGGTCATCGAAATCGGACGCAAGTTGCGCAGTCCGCAAGAAGAGGAAGCCAACGTCGAAACCTACAGCGCCCTCTGGGGACTTAAATCAGCCAGCTCGATTTGGGTAACGATGATGTTTGTCACTGCAGTGTGCGCCACCATCACTGCCATGAGCTACGGTATGGCACCGATGACCGGCGGCATTCTGGCGGCGTTGCTGTTGATAATCGCGGTGATGGCACCGAAAACCGCTTCGCGATTCGAGGCGTTGTCGGCCGTCTGGACCTTAGTCCTCTACCTGAGCGTTGGCACGGTTCCGATGCTCTGGATCAGATTCCTCTCCGCAAACTAGCAAACGAGTGCCATCATGCAATTTGTCATCACCATCGACAACGCGATCACCAACGAAAACATGCAACGCCTGGGCGGCAAAGGCAAGGCACTGGCATCGCTTATCAAGGCTGGCTTCTCGGTGCCGGCGTGCATCGCGGTGGTGCCCGAAGCATTCGATGGCAATACAGTGAACGGTGAAGCCGCCAAACAAATTGCCGCCTCCGTCGCATCGTTGCGCAGCGGTTTCTTCGCTATTCGCTCCTCTGCTGCAGATGAAGACGGAACCGCACATTCATTCGCAGGGCAGCTCGAAAGTTTCCTCTGCGTGAAACCGGAGGATGTTCTCCAGAGAGTCATTGACGTCTTCAATTCGGCATTTGCAGAACGAGTCATCGCATACAGACAAGAGCATTGCCTGTCGGGCGAGTCCCCGATCCCGACTGTGTTGATTCAGGAAATGGTGCATGCCGATTCGTCCGGTGTCGCCTTCAGCGCCGACCCAACCGCAAATACCGACCGTTCGGTAATCGGGGCAGTGTACGGGTTGGGAGAGGGACTGGTGTCGGGACAGCTCGATGCCGACACATATTTTGTTTCCGGCGAACTCATCGAACGCGACATCGCTAGGAAAACAACCGCCTATCATCTGGCTACCACCGAAAGCGGTGGCATCGAGTTGCGGGCAGTCGATGAGCTGAGCGCCAGAAAGAGCGCGTTGACCGACGAGCAAATCAAGGCGGTCAGCCAATTGGCAATCGCCTGCGAAGCCCATTTCAAGACGCCGCAAGATATCGAGTGGGCTTATGCCGAACGTCAACTTTACCTTCTGCAATCGCGCCCGATCACTACGGCGATCTCGCGACCCGCTGCGAAGGAAGAGTTACGCATATTCGACAACAGCAATATCGGCGAAAGCTATAACGGCGTCACCACTCCGCTCACGTTCAGTTTCGCACGCAGAGCATACGAAAACGTATATCTGCAATTCTGCCGCATCCTGCAAGTCAATGAGAGAACCCTGCAACGAGAAAAGCAGGTCTTCGCCAATATGATCGGCTTGATTCGCGGTCGCATCTACTACAACTTGATCAGCTGGTATCGTGTGCTGGCGCTGTTACCCGGTTATGCGTTCAATGCTCCCTTCATGGAGCAAATGATGGGCGTCAAGGAACCGCTTCCTCAAGAAGTCAAACTCGCGCAGAAGAAGCCGCGACGCCTGGAACGCTGGCTCGATTGCATCGCGCTCGCCTGGTCGCTGCTTGGTCTGATTGCTTCATTCGTCACATTGAAATCGCGCATTGCCAAATTCTATGTCCGATTGAATGACGCGTTGAAACCGGTCGAATTGAAAAATATGTCAATCGACCAACTGCTCGGCTATTACCACTTGCTGGAAGCGAAGCTGCTTTTGCAATGGGACGCGCCTCTGGTCAATGACTTCTTCGCCATGATCTTCTACGGCGTCCTCAAGTCTCTGACTCAACTGGTTCTGTGGGATGCGCAATCCAATCTGCATAACGATCTACTTGCCCAGACAGGCGACATTATCAGCGCAGAGCCGGCGGCACGAATCGCAAAAATGGCTAGGGTGGCGTCAGCGGATCCTTCGCTGGTCGATGTGCTCTGCAACAAGTCGCTGTCAGTGATCGAAAGACGCCTGAAGCAAGAGCCCGAGTTCAAGACAATGATTGATGCATATCTAGAGAAATTCGGCGACCGTTGCATCGGCGAACTCAAACTTGAAAGTCCGACGCTCCTCGATGACCCGCTGCCCCTTTTGCGGTCGGTCGGTCAGATGGCATCTCGCATCGCCAGCGGCACCCGCGCGAACCGCCGGCAAGGTCGATTGATCAGACGGCGTGCCGAGCAACGAGTTTTTGGCGGCGGACGCATGACTCCATGGGAGAAGGCAGGCTACGCCTGGGTGCTGCACAATGCGCGAGAAACAGTGCGCAATCGCGAGAACTTGAGATTCGAACGCACCCGAGTCTTCGGACGTGTGCGGCAGATATTTGTGGAGGTCGGCAAACGACTGCAGCAACAGAATTTGATCGACGACTACCGTGATATCTTCTATCTCGAGCTGTCCGAGATCATCGGGTTCGTCAATGGCACCGCCACCACCTTGTCACTGCGGTCACTGGTGGCAGTGCGCAAATCCGAATTCGATCAATATCGCGCCGAGGACGAACCGCCTACCCGCATCGAAATACGCGGCGCCGCAGGTATCCCCGCCGCGACGGCCACTAGATTGGGCAACGAAAGCAAGAGCACGTCAGCAGAATTGCGCGGCATCGCCTGCTGCCCCGGCGTGGTGCGCGGACCGGTGCGCGTCGTGCATGACCCTAAAGACGCCGTGATTCTGTCCGGCGAAATACTTGTCGCCAAGCGCACCGATCCAGGTTGGATAACTTTGTTTCCCGCTGCTTCAGGCTTGCTGGTCGAGCACGGCAGCCTGCTTTCCCACTCGGCGATTGTGTCGCGCGAACTGGGACTGCCGTCGATAGTGTCGGTTTCGGGCATCTGCGACGAGCTCTCCACCGGCGACATCGTCGAGTTCGACGGCAGCTCCGGCAACATTCGCGTAATCGCCAGACACGACGCCGGCACCGCAAGCGTGGGTTAGGAGAGCATCATGTCCGTTTCTCAAACAGTCTTCCGCCCCGAATCAGCAGCCGCCATCTACCCGCGTATCCGCTATGCGCAATGCTGGGAAGACGCCGACATCCTGCTCGAAGCCCTTGCCGTTCAACCGGGTGACGTTTGCCTGTCAATCGCGTCAGGAGGCGAAAACTCGCTCTCGCTGTTAAGCCAGTCGCCAGCCAAGGTGATTGCAGTCGACTGCAATCCCTCGCAGCTAGCCATCTTGGAACTGAAAGCCGCCGCGTTCCGCAACCTCAGTCATGCCGAACTGCTGCGCTTCCTCGGCTCGCATCCGGCAACCCCGTCCGAGCGCCGCGAATTCTACACCTACTGCGCCCCCGACCTGGCGCCCGCAACAGCCCGCTACTTCCGAGAAAACGTTCACCTCATTGAGGCGGGTATCAACCACGCCGGCAAGTTCGAGGACTATTTCAGGCTGTTTCGCCAGACGCTGCTGCCCCTGATCCACGACCGGAGGACAGTTGAACAACTGTGTGCCCCGCGGTCTCTGGAGGCTCGCCGTGCGTTTTACTTAGAGGTATGGAATACCTGGCGCTGGAGAGCGCTGTTCTCAATGTTTTTCTCAAGGAAGGTTATGGGCAACGCCGGACGCGATCCAGCATTATTCAAATATGTCGAAGGAGATTGCTCTTCGCGTATTTTGGGTCGCGTCCGGCACGGGCTCACGGAAGTGGCACCGGAATCAAACCCATATCTTCAGTGGATTCTTTTTGGCGAACATCGCAAAGGCGTGTTGCCCCATGCACTGCGTGAAGAAAACTTCCAGGCTATCCGCGACAACCTCAGCAAACTGGAATGGCATTGCCAGACGATCGAAGAGTATTTGGAAGCCAATCCGACAACCCGAGTCGACTGCTTCAACCTGAGTGACATCTTCGAATACATGAGCGAAGCTGAATATTCCGAGATGCTGGATACACTGATCGGTGCCTCCGCTGACGGTGCCCGATTGGCTTACTGGAACATGCTGGTAGACCGCCAGGCGCCAGCAGCCTACGCTGATCAAATCACCACCCACGAACAGAAGTCGCAAGAGCTACTGGCAGCTGACAAGGCATTTTTCTACAGTGCCTTCAGACTGGAAACGGTACACAGATGAACGCCTGGATCGCGATAGTTTCTGTCCTCGCCGTTCTGCTCGCGTCGATCTCACTTTTGCGCTGGTATCAGATATCACAAAAACCGCACCCGGAAATTGTGCGCAAGCTTTTGCACGTGATTATGGGTTCGGTCACCATCACGTTTCCGTGGGTGTTTCACGAAACCTCGCCGGTCTGGCTGTTAGCCCTTGTCTCCGCGTGCACGCTCGGCGCCATCAAATACCAACCTCGCCTGAAGGAATCAGTCGGCAGCGTCGTTTGCGCAGTCGAGCGCAGAACGTACGGAGAGATCTGCTTCCCACTGGCTGTTGCGATTCTCTTCAGCGTCGCACACACGCAGCCGCTTCTCTATTGCGTACCGATGGCAATTCTCTCAATTGCCGATGCTTCATCGGCGCTCGTCGGCATGTTTTACGGCAAGCACAAATATTCAACCAGTGAAGGCAACAAAACCGCAGAGGGCTCGTTGACGTTCTTCGCCATCGCCAGCCTGGCTACTCTGGTTCCGCTTCTGGCTATGGGAGTCGGTATCGAGCGCGCAGCGCTCATCTCGCTGCTGCTCGGCTGTCTGGTCACCCTATTTGAAGCGATCGCGTGGCAAGGTCTGGACAACCTCTTCATTCCGCTGAGCGCATACGCGATGCTGCTCACTGGTCTCACCACTTCAATCGGAATGCTTGCCGAGCAACTTGGTGTCGCCTGTCTGCTGCTTCTGGTCGCGATACTTCTGCGCGGCCGCACCAAGCTCAACGACAGCGCCGCACTCGGTGCCGCGCTTTTCTGCTACCTGAGTTGGGCAATTGGCGGCTGGATGTGGAGCATTGCACCATTGACGGTGCTGGCGGCGCATCGCCTGATCTTGCCGGCAAAGTATCGCAGACAAGACGCCCGACCGCACACGATTCACGAAGTAATCTGGGTGGCTTCAGCAGGCTTCTTCTGGCTGTGGCTGAGCAAGACAACCGCGCAGTCATTCCTTCTCCCGTACACTCTCACCTATGCCGCACAGCTGGCCTTGATTGGCTGCGCACACGCCACCATGCCACAAGCCCAGTCTTTGAAAACCAACGCTGCAGTGCAATCATGTTTTGTGGCGTGGAGCGCGTTGTTTCTCCCGTTCGCGCTGACTACCGGTTTCTCGCCGGAGGCAGTCGCGTTTTCATTCTGCTCCCTGCTCGCCATGCTGATTTGCGCCGCCGCCTTCCTGGCGCTGCACCGCGGCGAGGCAAATCAATTTCACAGCGTCACGCGCTGGGCTCAGCAAACAGGCGTGGTGGCAGCCTGCTCGGCCGCGGTCTTTGTAATTCTCCAGTTGACGTAAGGAACTCACCATCATGCCTGTACAAACTCAGATCACCAGAAGCGAACCAGACAAGGTCATCAGTCTGCCTGGTGCCGGTTGCTCGCTTTGGTGGCGCCACACTCCCGGACTCGATGGAGCAAAGCTCGGCTTCATCGGCCGGTTTGCCGCCGACAGCGCAACAGCATCGACACATATCCTCGATTACGCCTGCGACCTATTAAAAGAGAATGGCGTCAATCTAGCAGTCGGTCCAGTTGACGGCAACACCTGGAACAGCTATCGCTATACCACCTGGTCATCCGGCCAAGCACCATTCTGTCTGGAGCCGCAACATCCCGCGCAGTATCCTCGGTATTTCCAGCACGCCGGGTTCTCGCCGCTGGCGACCTACTACTCGTCAATCACCCATGACTTGCACAGCGACAGAAAAGTGGTGGCAAAGCTAGAGGAGAAACTGGCGCGAGCCGGCGTCACCATCAGACAGATCGATGCCGCCAATTTTGACGGCGAACTGCTCAAAGTTTTCCAACTGTGCGAGCAAAGCTTCAAAGACAATTTTCTATATTCGCCAATCACGCAAGCTGAGTTTCTTCAGCAGTACGCCGCCGTCAAGCCGCTGATTCAGCCGCCTCTGGTGCTGCTGGCGGAGGTCGACAGCGAGCTGGTCGGCTTTGTCTTCGCGCTGCCCAATATCAACGATGCTGAACGCCGGACGATCATAGTAAAGACTCTGGCTCGCTTGCCGCAACGCGAGCTTGCCGGTCTCGGGCACTTGCTTTTGGCACAAGTCCACGAAGCAGCGCAGCAGATGGGTTTCAAGCAAGCCATTCATGCCCTCATGCATGAGTCGAACAACTCGCTGGCGCTGAGCAATCGCTATGCCGCCAAGTTTCGTGAGTATGCGCTGTTTGCGAGGAGCCTCTAATCATGAATGTCTACAAGAAACTGCTAGAGCAACTGGCGATGCGCCCCGATGCCACCGCAATCATCGATACGAAGGGTGACAGCGTCAGGCACACCTCCTATGCACAATTGGTTCATCAAATTGAACAGGCGGCGTCCAACCTCGAACGCAAGGGCGTATACAACGGCGACACAGTTCTGCTGTTGCACGGACTGAGCCTGGAACTGTACGTGGCACTGCTGGCGCTTCTCAAAATCGGTGCCACGGCCATGGTCATCGACCCTTCGATGCCAGCCGAAGCTCTCAAGCGTTGCTGCCAGATCGCGCAACCAAAAGCAATTATCGGCGGTGCCAAAGGTTTGGTGTTCGCGTTGTTCAATCAGGACCTGCGATCGATACCGCGTCGCATTGGATTGAGCCGCATTTTGCGCAGCGCTCAAGGCGACCTCAGCGAAACCTTCATCGCCTGGCCCGAGACACCTGCGTTGATCACGTTCACCAGTGGCAGCACCGGCATACCCAAAGCGATCTGCCGCAGTCATCAGTTTCTTCTCGACCAGCACGAAGCATTGCACAACGCCCTCAACTTGCAATCAGGTGCAGTACAACTGGTGACGCTGCCTGTCTTCGTGCTCGCCAATCTGGCATCAGGCGTGACCAGTGTTCTGCCCAACACGGATATCAGCTTGCCTGGTCAGGTCAATGCGCGCGCCATCATCAACTACATACAGACAACCGGTGTCACCGAGATTCTCGCATCGCCTGCCTTTGTCGAACGACTCTGCGATCATGCGCTGGCTCATCGTCGCGCACTCCCAACTATCGAGCGCATCTTCACCGGTGGCGCACCGGTCCTGCCTCGCAGCTACCGCAACATGCAGGAGGTCTTCCCACGTGCCACCATTTACGGTGTCTATGGTTCAACAGAAGCAGAGCCGATAGCAAAGATAAATCTCGACGAGATTAGCGCCGAAGATATGGAGGCAATGTCGAACGGCGCGGGATTGCTGGCGGGGTACTGTGATGGTTCCGTCCAGCTAGCCATCATCGATAGCAACTGGCAGCCGACACCTGAGCAACAGTGCGACTTGAAAGCACATGCTTTAGGTGTGCGACAAGTGGGCGAAATAATTGTCGCCGGCAGACATGTGGTCAAGTCGTATTTAAACACCGAGCAAAACGCCGAAAGTAAAATCCACCTGAATGGCGAGACGCTCAGCCCCACGGTGTGGCATCGCACCGGCGACGCCGGTTATCTGGACGAACAGGGACGCCTCTGGTTGCTGGGACGGGTCTCCACGCGTATCGATGACGAATTCGGTGTGCTCTACCCGCTGGCATGCGAAGCGCAAGTGATCGAACAGACTGCAGTGAAACGCGCAGCCATCCTCAATCGCGGCTCCATGCGGACGATGGTCATCGAAAGCCGCGACAGAGCTGCGGCTCCGGCGCTCAAGCGCATCGCCAGCCGCGCGCATATCCAACGCATAGTTTTCGTGGACAGGTTGCCAGTCGACAAGCGGCACAACTCGAAAATCGACTATCGCGCCTTGCATAAAGTCCTATCTTGAGCACTGTCGGGTAAGATAGATCTGGAAACACCCTCTCCGACTCACGGCCATTGCACATGGCTCACCAACAGATCGACAAGACCGACGAGTCTTCGCAGCGCGTTGCGGATCTGATCGCCGCATGCGCACACGATTTGCGTGCGCCGCTTTCCGGGAATGCATCGCTTCTGGAATTGATGCTCGCCGAAGAGTTCGGATCGTTGCCCGACCAGGCGAGGGATGCATTGCAAGTGATGTTGTGCGGCAATCGCAGCATGCACCACACTCTGCAGCTTCTGGTCGATGTATTCCAGCTTGAAGCAAACCAGGGCGAGCTGCTGCACATCGAGAATCAAACTGTGTCCGGCGCTGTTCAAAGCGCCGCAGAATCTATGGATAGTGAATCGCAGGCACGAGTCAATTTAGATGTCGCACCGCACATAAGCGTGCGAGCGGATCGAGAGGCACTGCAAAAGGTTTTTTCGTTGTTGTTTGCCAGTTGCCTGCGCAAGAACGCACCGGAACAATGCCTGCATGTCACAGCCGCTTCCACGGGTATCCAGACACGCATCGATATTGCCGGCGCGGCAGTGCCACTGCAAAACCTCCCTGATTGCGAGGCGTTCAAAAGCTTGTGCGGCAGTGCGCCGCGAAAAAAGCTACCGGCCGGGTCCGTGCTTTCGTTCTATCTCTCTGCGCTCATGGTGCAGCTGCAGCGCGGACAAATGGTGGCAGAACGACACGCCGATGACACCACTACCGTTAGTATTACTTTGCCGGCGGGTGCACCATGAAAACCGCCACTGTGTTTGTCATCGAAGACGACGAGCTGATGCTGGCTGGACTGCGGGCCTCGCTCGGACGACTCCATCATCTGGAAGTCTTAGGCAGCGCCATGGACGGTCGGCAGGGTCTGGACAACGTCCTCAGGATGCGGCCAGACATTGCCATCGTAGACATTGGTCTACCTTTCATGGACGGCATCGAAGTCACCGAACGCATCAAGCATCAACTCGATCACTGCAAAGTGCTGATGCTCACATCACACGATGACGACAACAACTTGTTTTCTGCCTTCGCCGCCGGCGCCGATGGATATGTATTGAAAGACTCCGGCATCCAGACCCTGGATCTGGCAATTAACACGGTGCTGGGCGGCGCCGTTTGGTTGGACTCACGCATTGCCAAACGTGTGTTGCAATACGCGATTGTATCCGCCGCACTGTCACCACCGGCTGCCGTCGAACCGATCATCAAACTGACTGAGCGAGAAACGGAAGTTCTACGCTTCATGTGCGACGGCATGACTAACGCGGAGATCGCCGAGAGGTTGAATCTGACCACCGAAACCGTCAAAACTCACGTCAGCAAAATCATGCACAAGCTGGCAGTCAACGATCGCACGCAAGCCGCTGTTAAAGCCGTGCGCTCACACCTGATCTAGTCACCAGACGTCGTCGTCGCCTTTCAAGAAATAAGTGACCAGTCCACCGAGCAAACAGATGCAACCGGCGATCAGCATGAACGAACTGGTGACGTTGGTGACGGCGGTGTCTACCCCTTCCTGCCCCATGCGCAACACCTGCGAGATGACGCAAAGACCGATGCCCGTCGCCATCATCGCAATCGGCATGATCTTCTTCACGGCTGGCTCTCCCTTTACTGTTTCTTGAAGTGAATCAGTTTGTTCTCGGAATCGATGGAATAAGTATACTCCCCAAAAAACTGCTGTCCGAGCAAGGGGCGATCCATATGGGTGTCTTCGATGGCGGAGACCCAGGGCGAGTACTGAGTAATCGGACCCATTTTGATGCTGTCGACCTGAAAACCGTAACCCATGGTATCCCCGCCGACGCCACTGTGACGTTCTTTCCGGTAATCGGAAGGAATATCGATATTGAGTTTCTTCAAATGCGACATGGCGAAGGCGCAAACGCCACCAGCCCCGGTATCAAAGATCATTTCACAGGGCTTGTTGTTGACGAATGCATTGACGATCATGTGCCCGCCGCTCCAGCGAAACGGCACGGCATAAGGATCGCGCGATGCCGACGCAGAACTGGTTGCTCCGCCGGCGCCTTTCTTTTTCAAAACCAACTGCGAGTTTTGCGTATCGACCGTCACCGAGTAGGGCGCGAAAAACGTCTGTCCAAGCAAGCCTTCACAGGGCAAGTTGTCTTGAATGACGACCGGAAAATTTTTCCTGTACAAGCCGCCCACTTTCAGGTCGCAGGCTTGCGACCAGGTATTGCTGACGCGGCTGCCCACACCGGCTGATTTCCCTTCGATGCCTTTGGCGGCTGGGCGTGAGATACCCAGTTGGGCCATGTGATTTTCGCCGACCACCGTCATTGGTGCACCGGTGTCCACGATCATTTCCAGCACCTGGTTGTTGATCAGCACATTGACTTTGATACCGTCGCGATCTTTGACAAAGGGAATTCTGACGTCGGTGGGTAATGAAGCCACTTCGGCCGCCGAAGTCGTATTCTTCAGCCAGCGCTCGGTATTGAAGCCGCGACTGCGACCGTCATCGCCTGCGTCATTGTCATTGTCATCACCACCACCCGCTTGTTGCTGTCCCGTCGGCGCCACATAAGTACCGGCAGGATACTGACCGCCGGTGCCGGCCGCGCCGGGAGTGCGCGCCAGTACAGATCGCGCCAGTTGTCCTTGCTGAGTCGAACCAAAGTTGTCGCTCAGATATTGGAAGAGCTGCCGCGCGCGAGCACCGTTATTGCTCATGTAGTGGGAAAGTGCGCAGTAGTAAAGAACATTCGGATTGCTCGGTTGTGTCTGTAGAGCTTTCTCGAATTGCTGAGCCGCGCCGCGGTAATTTTTAGCCGAATACAGCTTGACGCCGGCATCGAAGACCGGATCGGCAAAAGACGGCGAGCCGCCCAACCAGATTGCCAGTGCCAACCCCAAAGCAGTCACCCAGCTTGTGTTTCGCGAAACGGAACGCATGTGCGAAAGACCTCGTTATTTCAACCCGCATAAAATATGCGCTGTAAGAGCCTATTCTAAACCTCTAAAAGGCTAAGAATACCGTGTTTTTTACGTTCCACCCCGGGCAGTAAAGTGCCACCGTATCTGGTGCTGAACGCGGTGAGAGTTTCGTCACGAAAATTCTACCGTCCAAAAGAAAAAAGCCCGGCAGTGCCGAGCTTTTTTTCGTATGACTAGCCGAGCGCTTACTTGCGACGTTTCGCAGGTTTCTTCTTGGCTGCAGGCTTACGCGCAGGAGCCGACTTCTTAGCCGCAGGCTTCGAAGAACCGGACGAGCGTTTCGGGCCTTCAGTGATCGATTTCGAAAGTGGGGCCAATCTTGAGCGTCCATCAACGATGGATTTCAATTCCGCACCCGGACGGAACGCGGGAACGCGTGCCGCTTGGATGGTGATCTTCTTGCGAGGATCTTGCGGATTGACGCCTACGCGTGCTCTGCGATTACGACGTTCGAACGTGCCGAAACCGACCAACATAACACGATCGCCTTTGCTCATAGCACCGGTTACGGTGTGCAAAATTGCGTTCAGCGTGTCATGCACGGCTTGTTTCGTTTGTCCTGTCGACTTCGCGACTTCATCCACTAGCTCTGCTCTGTTCATATTTCCTCCACACAGCACACCAGGATTGGGTTTCCTTGAAACCTTGCGAATAGTATCACCGCGTTTTTCTCAGCGCAAGTAGTAGGAGAATGCATATATCATTATTCTGGAACGCAAATGAATCACTCGCACGACACCATCGCAGCAGTCTCAACAGCGCCAGGAGTGGGCGCGATCGCGATCGTGCGCTTCTCCGGATCGCAATCGCTCGAGATCGCGCTCGAGATTTTTGCACAGACCGCCGATCACGCGCAAACCCGCGCCCGTCAGCATTTAAAGCCTGAGGACGAGATTCAGATTAAATCGCATCATGCGACTCACGGTTTTATCTTCGACCCCGACACCGGCGAAGTCCTTGATGAAGTCGTGCTCACAGCCTATTGTGCGCCCCGAACATATACAGGAGATGATCTGATCGAAATCGCCTGCCACGGCAGTCCGCTCATTGCGCAATCTATCCTGAGCCTCATTCTGCGCCGCGGGGCGAGGCTTGCAAGAAACGGTGAGTTCACCGAGCGAGCTTTTTTGAACGGACGAATTGATCTCACGCAAGCCGAGGCCGTGCTCGATTTGATCCAGGCGAAAACGGCAAGGCAGGGGCGTGCGGCGATTTCGGCATTGACCGGACATCTTGGCGAGCAGATCAGTCACGTGCGTGCGGAATTGCTCGCATTGCTCACTCGTATCGTTGCCGGTCTGGATTTTCCAGAAGAGATAGGAGACGCTCCAGAACCGGAAGTCGACGAAGTTGTCAGCAGAAACAAATCAAAACTGGCGGCACTTGCGAGCACCGCCCGCAGTGGAAAGTTTTTGCGCGAAGGATTGAAGCTCGCGATCGTCGGTCGCCCGAACGCGGGCAAATCAAGCCTGCTCAACCAGCTTTTGAAATTCGAACGCGCCATCGTCACGGACATTCCAGGAACGACTCGCGATTCACTGGAAGAACTTCTCGATTTAAATGGCGTGCCGGTGATTCTCATAGATACAGCAGGCATCAGGCTTACAGAAGACAAGGTTGAAAAGATAGGAATCGAGCGCAGCAAACGCGCCATCGCGGAAGCCGATCTGGTGGTCTTCGTTGTCGACCTCGAAACAGGTTGGGGCGATGCGGAAGTCGAAATCGAAAAGCTGCTCAGCCGCGATGCAAAGCCCTTTTTGTTGGTAGGCAACAAAATCGATTTGCTCAACGGCGATCTATCTAAATGGACCGACATAGAAAAAGAACACGCTTGCGATCTGGTCGGACTGGCCGCGAAGGTGGCGATTTCCGCGAAGAACGGACAGAATATGGCAGCGCTGACTTCGGCTGTCGAAAGCTGGGTGTTCGCGGATAATGCGCGTCGAGAGGGGCCTTCGCTGAACAGCCGTCAGGCTGACCTCTGCATCAGAGCGATGAGTGCACTTTCGCTGGTCGAACAAACGCTTGCGGCCGGGTACCCTCAAGATTGCCTGGCCACTGATCTGAAAACAGCCGTGGATGCGCTCTCTGAGATCTCGGGCGAATCAGTGACCGAGGAAGTGATCACCGAGGTCTTTGCCACCTTCTGCATTGGAAAGTAAGTCATGGCGATTTTGAAGTCGGAAGAAACTCAGTGCCCCACGTCCCTGGAATTGACCTTCGTCAGAGAACGGTCCGGCGCCGACGCCGTTCATGCGGCTGCGTTGGCCGCGCAAACAGGGGCCGGTGCAGTGATGCCCCTGGCGGGGACCGCGCAGGTTAAGGGCGCCGACGACCAGACCTGGGCGTACGTGGCGTTCAATCTGGTGAGCGGGGGCAATCGGCTGACGACGCCGGAGGGCGCCGATTTTGTCTTGTGCCGCCGGCCTGCCGACGAAGTGGCTAAGCTTGCCGATCTATTAGATCAGTTTGCTGCGAAAAAAATCGAACGCGTTCTTTTCGAGCCCTCTGAGCCGTCGTTCGAAATTTCGGTGGAGCGCACGGCGCGCGGCGGAATCAAAGTGGAAGCGTGGCTCGATGCCGGCAATGCTACGACCGCCATCTACACCTGGGACGCTGCCGGAATTCGTTTTTACACAACAGACGAGCATGTAGTATCGTTCACTCGGGAGCTCAGATCTGAATTTCAGATCGCACCGGCACCCTGAACGCCCCACCCGAAAAGAGACGGAAATGGAAAGTACGCTCGACCTGTCGAAAATCGAACTGCACGCTGGTTTGTATGCGGAGCAAAGCGGCTTCCACGAACTGCGGGAAAGACTGGAATCCGAGGGCTTCACGGTTTTCGTCTGGCAGGACTCGCCGGGCACGTCCTATCAGAATTTGACCAAACCAACCGACGAGCTGATTGTGGTGTCGCAGGGCCGCATCGTCATCACCGTCGGCGACATGGAATATGGGCTTTCGGCGGGCGATGCCCTGACCATGCCCGCCAACACCATGCACAACGCCCAAAACGTCGACCATATGGCGTGCTGCTATTTCATCTGCACGAAAGGGGGCGACGCCCCAATTATGAAGCGCCCCGAATAGCCACACCTGGGCGGGTTTGCGCCTGCCTACGTAGAACCAACATTGACCTGGTCATCGAAATATCCGACGATGCAGTGGTTTAACGCGGAAAAGCCGCAACCGCAGGCACCTGCGTCCCAATTGGCACCGAGACTAGGTTCACATGACTGGCGAATTTGGATTAGGCTCAGACAGCTACAACTCAGAAGTAACCCGCACAGGCGGTCCCGGTACCTCCTACCTGGACCAATACCTGAGCTCCCCGGGCAGCAATGGTGAAGGCATCACGGACCCGCGTTTTTCAAACGACGGTCGTGGCATCGTGACCACCGGGCAAGCACCGGGCACCGACTATGTGGCACAGTCCACCCAGCGCTGGGAAGTCCAGCAAAACCGCAATGGGTTGGGCGGTAGCGCCCTCGAACTGCGTTACGGCGACCCCGACTTCCAGGCAAAACTGGCGGGCAGCCGCGCTGAGACCCTGAAAATTACAGGCTTGCCGACCAACGTCGGAATCTCCGAGTGGGCGGACGACAAAGGTTTCTTCATCTGGTTTGCAGACGGGCAGGCGCAACACCAGCGCATGTACCTGCCATCCAGTTTCAAGAACATCGAGGTTAACGGCTACAAGCAGAACGTCGATGAACTGAAGCTAATGACCGCCGATTCGATGATGGCGGAATCCAAAGGCACGAAGGGGCAACCGGGCTTCTACAGCTTCAGCGGACGCACCAGCCCTCTGGACTACGGCAAGAAACTTGCCGGAATCGCCGGACAGTCGCTGGCGGCGGAAGAGAAATTCCTGCGCGACGGCATCGCCGCGTCGCCTAACAATCCTTATTTCCACATCTACTTATCAGATGTGCTGCTGGCTAAAGCGATTCAGCCCGTGCTGCAGCAACTGCAAAGCAATCAACCGCTGCAGACCAACAATCCGCAGACTCTCGCCCTGATCGACGAGTCGATCAAAGAGGCAAAGCTCGCCCAGCAATACGCCGCGCAAGGCGGCAACCTGCGTGTGGTCGACACCCAAAGATCACCGCTCATGAGCCCATTTGGGTTGAACCCCTACTTCTATAACCCCGACATGTATTGGGGTGGCGCGCTCTATCAGTCGTGGCAACGCGAAGTTTCGCTGACCATGATGAAGGGACTGATTCAATCTGGATTACTCGACAAGCTCGAATTGCCATAAACGCGCGACCTCCTGAGAACTACAACGGCTCCGCCAGTCGGGTTTGCTATGATCAAGCCAGTTCAAGGCGAGACGGTTTAAGTGAAGTCGCTGAGCATACTGGGATCTACCGGCTCGATCGGCAGGCAAACGTTGGACATTGTGCGTGCGCATGTCCATTCCGGACAGCTGCGCGTCGTCGCACTGGCCGCCGGCGAAAATAGCCTGCCCCTGCTCGCCGAGCAAATCAAGCAGTTTCGTCCTGAGATGGTCTGTCTGCCCAGTGCCGCTTCTCTGGAGAAACTCAAGGAAGCCTGCGGCATCGATTCGAAATCGACGGAATTTGTCTTTGGCGCCGAGGGGTTGGAACAGGTGGCAGCGCACCCGAACACGGACATCGTCGTCTCGGGCGTTGTGGGATTCCTGGGCGTCAAACCGACCGCCGCCGCCATCCGCGCCGGCAAGACAATCGCGCTCGCCAACAAAGAGACCCTGGTTGCGGCCGGCGCCGCCATCATGCCCATGGTCAATAAGTACGGCGCCCGCATAATTCCTGTCGACAGCGAGCACTCGGCCATCTATCAATCACTCACCGGATATGGTGCCCGCGATCTGAGATCAATTTGGCTCACCGCATCTGGTGGCCCCTTCCGCACCTGGACGCGCGAAGCGATCAGCAATGCCACCGTGGACGATGCGCTCAAGCATCCCAACTGGTCCATGGGACAGAAGATCACCATCGACTCCGCAACCCTGATGAATAAAGGGTTGGAGATCATCGAAGCGCGCTGGCTGTTTGATGTTTCTGCCGAGAAGATCAAAGTGATCATTCATCCGCAATCTATATTGCATTCGGCTGTCGAATTCGTGGATGGATCGGTCGTCGGGCAGATGGGTATTCCCGATATGCACCTGCCGATTCACTATGCGCTTTTCTGGCCGGAGCGGACCGAGGGCAAAGCCGGCGTGATTCCGCCGCTCGACTTAGTCAAGCTGGGGACTCTTACTTTCGAAGAGCCGGATACCGAGCGTTTCCCTTGCCTGGCGCTTGCACAAGAGGCCGCAAGACATGACGACACCCGCCCCTGTGTTTTAAACGCAGCCAATGAAGTGATAGTCGAAGCTGTATTGAAGCGCCGGCTACGGTTTGCGGACATACCCCGATATGTGGAAAAAGTCTTGGATCTTCACCAACCCATTACCGATCCCACTCTTGACGATATACTTGAGTGCGATTCATGGGCAAGAACGGCGGCAGCCGACCAAATTGGAGCACTAGCGAAATGACATCCGGAACGAAAATGACAAACGTAACCGTGATCGACCATCCCCTCGCGCAGCAACAGCTGACACGTCTGCGTGACTACCAGACACCGACCAGCGAGTTTCGCCGGCGCGCGCTCCTGTTGAGCAGTTTCCTCGCCTACGAAGCGATGCGCGACCTGACGGCTCGCGAAGCCGGAGTGGAAACGCCGCTTGGACCAGCCAAAGGCACGGTCATCGGCGACTATGTCGTGGTCGCACCGATCCTGCGCGCCGGACTGATTCTGGCGGAAGCCGCTCAAGAAATCATGCCGCCCACCGCCCGCGTCTATCATGTCGGGCTGCGCCGCGACGAAGAAACGCTGCAAGCGATTTCCTATTACAACAAGCTGCCCGATACCCTGCCGGCCGACGCCAAGGTCTTCGTGCTCGACCCGATGCTGGCTACCGGCGGTTCCGCCGTCGCTGCTATCCAACTTTTCGCCAAGCTGGGCGTCACCCAGGTGCACCTGGTTTCCTTCCTGGCAGCGCCGGAAGGCATCAAGCACGTGGTGAAGAATTTCCCCAACATCAAGATCACGACGGCTGCCGTCGACGATCACCTCAACGAGCACGGTTACATCGTGCCCGGTCTGGGTGATGCGGGCGACCGCATCTTTGGGACATAATCAAACTGTTGCCTGACCGCCTAATTTGTCGATGGCAAGCGTAGACACTCTACTCAAAGCAAATCGGCAAGAACGAAATCAGTCTAAGTCCATATCTCAACACGACCACAAGGAGCGTTTATGAGAAGGGCAGTTGCCTGCTTTGTCACACTCGTATTGTTGCTGTCGACGGGTGCAATCAGTTCGCCCGCTTACGCGCAAAGATCGCTGGCGGCACCGCTGTGCCAGAGCGGCAGCAAAGCGTATAACGAGGGCAACTATCGAGAAGCTCTACGCATCTTCCAGGAAGTGGTGACCATGCAGGGGCTCACGGCGGCCGAAGAAGCGACGCTTTTGCAGAGCATCGGCGAGTGTCAAAGATCGCTTGGACAGTTGAAAGAGGCTGAAGCGAGCCTCAAAAAGTCGCTGGTCGCAATGGACAAGCTGCCGGCAAAACAACGTGACTATCTGAGTGTATTCAACTCAATCGCTCTGGTGGATCAAAGTCTTGGTCGATTCACAGAAGCCGAAGCGATGTGGAAGCAAGCCGAACAAAACGGCAAAGCTAACTCCATGCCCATGGCACTTGTCTATAACGGACTGGCGCGCCACTACGGATTGTGGGGCAAAAACGCGGAGGAGGATGATTACCTGACGCGCGCCGGCAAGTTGGCGCTCAAGTTTCCTGACACGCTCGCTAAACCCTACTTTTTGCTCAATGCCGGGCAGTATCTGGAAGAGCGCGGCAAGTATGCGAAAGCCGAGGAGACGTACAAGAGCGGCATCGAAGCCTGCACGAAACAGCGCGGTCCGAATCACTTCTATAACGGATTCCTCTGGACCGACATGGCGGAACTCTATCGCAAGGAAGGCAAGTACAAAGAAGCCGAGGAAGCACTGCAACATGCCAAAGCAATTTTTGAAGCACAGGGATTTTCAGATCATCCGGAGTTGTTGCAAACGCTGATTCGTCTTGCTGAATTAAAACGGGATCAGGGTAAATATGTCGAAGCCCGCAAGTTGGTGGAATCGTCATTGCAGGCTGCGCAAAGAACATTCGGCGGCGACGACAATCAATACGTCGCCAAAGCTAAAGACTGCCTCGGCACCATCTACCGCGAAGACGGACGATATGACGATGCGAAGAAACTGTTTGAGGAGTCGTTGCAGAATTATCGAAACATGTTCGGAAGAGATACGGTGGCATCAGCTGAAACCATCCGTCACCTCGGATTTGTGCAGGAAGATCTGGGCAATTACACGGAAGCGGAGTCGCTGCTCAAAGAGTCCGAGAGGATTATAGAAACCATAGCCGGTCCAGAACATCCAGCCCGCTCGAAAGCGGCAATGGCACTTGGGCACCTTTATATTCACCAGGGCAATTACGAACAAGCGGAGCCGCTTCTCAAGAAAGCTCTGGCGTCAACAGAAAAGACGCTCGGCGCAGATAACGTCATCACCGCATCTGGTGCACACGAATTAGGTGATTTGTACTCCAAGCAAAGTAAGTATGCCGACGCTCAACCTTATCTGGAGAAAGCGCTGTCCATCGACGAAAAGATTTACGGCGACAAGGCACCGCAGGTAGCGGCCGACTTGACCGCGCTGGCGACCGCTCTGGGCGCATTGGGACAAGCGGACAAGGCGTCGGACCTGTTGAAGCGCGCCGCCGATATCAAAAACGTATTGCCTGGCGGCAGGACTGATGAACTGGCGGTTCCGCAAATTCTGGTTGGTTCGAACAGCGATCGCCCGGTGAGGGATAAGTGGGCACTGGTCATTGGCATCAGCAACTTCAAAGACTCGTCGATCAATTTGAAATATGCAGCCAAGGATGCCACTGACTTCAAAAACTTCCTGGTCAACAAAGGACATTTTAGGAACGATCATGTGAAACTGTTGACCGACGAACAGGCAACACAGGCCAACATTCTGTCCATGCTGGGCGAGGGCTGGTTGCACACGCACGTCAAGAAAGACGACCTGGTGGTTGTGTACATCTCAAGTCACGGCAGCACGGCGAGTAAGGATTCTGACGGCGATAACTATGTCGTCGCGCATGACACCAACAAAAATAGTTTGATAGCAACGGGCATCCGCATTCAAACATTGTCGAAGATGATTGCGCAGCAGGTCGATTCAGACAGGGTAATCGTCATTCTCGATGTGTGCCACAGCGGCGCAGCCATCGAGGGACAGAAAGGACTGACGCGGACGGGCGGAGTCGACGCCACCGCGATCAATGTCGGCGCCGGGCGGATGGTTATGTGTTCGAGCATGTCGAATCAAGTTTCGTGGGAATCGAAAAACTACGACAACAGCGTGTTCACGCGCCGACTGATCGAGGCATTGCAAGCCGATGCAACCGGCACGAAGATGCTGGATGCATATAAGAGATTGCGTGTGTCGGTGGAGTCGGAAGTGCTGCGCGATCGCGGAAACTTGCAGACCCCCGTGCTGGTCAACAAAGCCTGGGAAGGCGGCGACATCTCAATCGGCGTCGTGCCGACAGCGCAGAAAGAAGCAAGTAATTAGGTCTCTTGTCGGCTCTGCCTTCGGGATTATCCTTCGACGCGGCAACATGGTGTCCTTTGATGTCCATGGCACTGGTCAGTTTCTTCACGACCTTGCCGCTGGTTTTTCTTTGCCACGTTTCCCACTCGACCTTATCGCCTTTCTTGAAGTTTGCCATCGCTAGTGCCCTCTCACCGACGAACCAAGATCGAGCTTCTCATGCACCGCGCCTTCGTCTTCGTAGGGCTTGCCGGTTAGTTTCGCTTTGGCGAAACCCAACAGCATAATCATCGGGCTGGTCGGCGAGTCCCACAACTCAGCCTTCTGCGGCACCACTTTCAGTACCGCGATATTCGGATCCTCCGGACCTTTCGGAAACCATGCTGCGTAGAGCGGATTCCACAACTCTTTGACCAGCTCCGGGTCGCTGACAGCTTCAGCGGTTCCACTGACTGACAGATAGGTATTTGATTTTATGTCTGAAAAACTCAAACCTATTTGATTGTCGTGCTCGATCTCGCGGATCTTGCCGGAATTGAACTCGGTCAAAAAAAGAAAGGTGCCATCGAACTTCTTCTGCACCGACATCGGACGGCTGTGTATTTGTCCGTTGTCATCGCGCGAGTTCATCATGCATATATCTATCTCTTTGGCGCGTTCCCAAATGGATTTCAGCTCAGCTGACAAAGCTTCGGACATAATCGTTTCCTCCCCGGCTCGGATTGATTTCGACGCCCCGAAGCAGGAAGGGTTCCTAAGTGAACGACCAGTGAACTCAAGAGTACACGCAAATTTGGCTTGCACCAAACTGGTGCACCGGATTTGGTACCAGCACTTGGCGCACCCTCTTCTTCCTAGTCGATGGCGGACGCCGTAGTTTCTTCCCGCACGCCACCCCCGCCACCCATCCTCATGCGGTAAGCAGTCTACATATATAGGACAAACCCCAATTGACGGGTTGATGAGATGTCGGCTTGAATGAAATTGGTAAGGCGCCCAGAGCCGTTCCCAGAGACATACAATAAGGCATACGAGCAATGCTTCGCGTCTGTTTAATCGACGACGAATACGACGTCACCGAAATCCTAAAGGAAGAACTCGAGGCGACTTCCGATCAGGTCCGTGTTACCCGCATCGCCCACAACATCGAGGAAGCGAAGCGGATAATCGACACGTTCCTGCCACTGATCGACTGCTTTATAGTGGATATGACTATGCCCGCGAGCGCGACTTCAGACAGACTGGAGCGCGACGCCGGACTACTTATACTCAGCTATCTGCGGCAGACTAAACACTTCGCCGGGACGATCATCATCCTCACCAACTCCTGCGAGTTCGATGACGGCAAGAAAGCATTCGAAATCGGATGTGACGTTTACCTGTGCAAGTCGCGGCAGCTGGATGATCTGATCGATGCTATCCAGTTTTGCATGCAGCGCCGGCTAGATGCTCCGGATCTGCAGCACTTCTTCCTGCCGGAAGAGATAACCACACGCGAAGCCCGGCTGATGGAAATGCTTTACGACGGGGCGTCATGGCAAGACATCGCATTTGCCCTGCGCTACGGCAATGCCGGCGCGGCGAGGATCGCCGCCGAGGACACGTTCAATAAATTACTGGCGTGGCATGCCGTCGCGCCGCCGATCGACAAGAGACGCGACGTTGCCATGCAACTTTGGAAATGGCGGCACGTCAGCCACGCCCCCGCGTGGGAGGTCGTAGCGGAGGTTCCGCATCGCACCAGTATTAGCGAGGAAACTCGCCACTAAGGAGCGAGAAGCTAGTCTTCCAGTTTGAAGCCGACCTTGATGGTGACTTGAAATTCGGCGACTTCGCCTTCTTTGATCAGTCCGCGCTGGTCGACGACTTCAAACCAGCCCAGGCTGCGCAGCGTCTTGGAAGCGCGCTTGACTGCCGACTTAGTCGCTTCAGCGAAACTGTTGGGCGAGGTGCCGACGATTTCGGTCATTTTATAGGTTGCCATATGCGATGTCCTCGATTGCAAATTGAGAATTGGAATACGATTTAATCTGCTTGGCATGGCGCAGCGGAGGCTCTTAAAGCAACGTTTTACATGCCTGGTGATAACGCACGTGCCGATCGTGGATAATGCCACTTCCAGTCCAGATTCGAGCATTAGAAAGGAGCGGGCGATGGCTACCAAAACCACGACCAGAGCATTCGAACTTACCGATTTCGACTTCGACCACATCGTTGCTAAAGATCGCGAGCTGCCCGCACTCGGTTCTCACGACGTGCTCGTCAAGATGCATGCAGTGTCGCTTAACTACCGTGACTTCCTGGTCGCCAAAGGGCTTTATTCGCGCAACTTGAAGCTGCCGTTGATCCCGCTGTCCGACGGCGCCGGCGAAGTTGTCGAAGTGGGCAGCGCCGTCACTCGCGTCAAGCGCGGCGATCGCGTCACTCCAATTTTCATGCAGGGCTGGATTGCCGGCGAGTGCAACAAACGCGCCGCCAACACCGCACTCGGTGGCGCCATCGACGGCGTTCTTGCGAGCGAACGTGTCTTCAACGAAGAGGGTCTGGTGCACGTGCCATCTAACCTTTCGTATGAAGAAGCAGCGACTTTGCCGTGCGCCGCAGTAACTGCCTGGCATTCACTTTTTGAGAAACGTCCGATCGTACCCGGCGACGTAGTGTTGACTCTGGGAACCGGCGGCGTATCGATCTTTGCGCTGCAACTGGCTAAGGCTGCAGGCGCCAAGGTGATCATCACATCCAGCAGCGATGAGAAACTGGAACGCGCCAAGAAACTTGGTGCCGACATCTTGATCAACTACAAGAAAGAAGCAGACTGGGACAAGCCGGTGCTGAAGGCGTTTCCTGACGGTGTCGATCATATTATTGAAGTTGGTGGCGCCGGCACACTTGATCGCTCGCTGAAATCAATTCGCATCGCCGGACAGATTAGTTTGATCGGATTGCTGGCACAGGGTCAGTTCGATGCCACCAAACTTCTGATGAAGACGGCTTGCATGCAAGGCATCTTTGTCGGGTCGCGTGAGATGTTCGAGCGGATGAACAAGGCCATCGAAACTCACGAAATCAAACCAGTAATCGACAAGACTTTCAAAGTCGATCAGATCAAAGAAGCACTCGAACTGATGGTCGGCGGCGGACACTTTGGCAAAATCGTCCTGAAATTCTAACCGCGGCCGAGCGGCTGGGGGGGGCTTCTGACGCCGCCTTGGAAAAAGTTGTTCTATACGATAACAAGGTCGCCGGTGGCAATAACTTTCGGCAGCGGCCGAAACGTGCGCCACTACCGAGATACAGGCTTCCTAACCAACGAGGACCCGTCTATTTGGCAGTTATCGTATAGAACAACTTTTTCCAAAGGCGCGGATTGGACCACTCCGACACGATATACAAGGGATAAAATCAGGAAAAAATTAGTGGCGCGGTAAAATTTTGCCCGCGCGGCGCACAGCATCCGCCTCGGCAACGCGTCCGTCGTCGCGCAATGCGCGAATGTATTCATCGAGCGCCCACTTATAGAGAACGCTGTCGGTGTATCCGCGAGAGATTCTGCGCACCGCAACCATAGCCACGGACTGCGCTTCTTTGTAATTCCTGATCTCGCGCAGATAGCGAGACTTCATGACCAGCAGTTTGTCTTGCCTGCCCAGAGAAGCACGGTCGTCCCACTTGATCCACGCGGCTACAGCTTCGTCCACAAGTTTGATCGCCTTGGGATAATCACGCGCTGCCGCCGCCACGTGCGCCGCGGCTTCCAGAGCCTGCGCCTGTAGATCGAACGGCGCCTTCGGCAACAAAGCCACAGTTTGATCGGCTATGCGTGCTGCTTCAGTGTAATCACCCATCTGCGAATACAAATCGATTCCCTCGCGCATTACGCCCAGGCGAAACTCATCTTCCGGCGCATATTGTTTCTCACAAACTTTTGCCAGGTGCTGGAAGTACTTGCTGGAGTCTTTAAAATTGCCGCACCACAAATTTGATCGACAGAGGCTCATCAGCGGCTCGGCGGATTCCTTGCTGTCCACGCCGTATTTCTTCTCGACCAACTCCAACCACTTCGTCAGGTAGGGCTGAGCCTCAACTTCGAAATTGTTCGAGTAATAGTTATTGCCCGCCTCTTTGTACGCGTCGATGAGACTGAGGTCACGCTTACTCTCCGGTCCCTTCATGGCGATAGCGAATTGCGCGTCGAAAGCAGATTTGATATGCGGAGCCGTGTGCTGCGTGCGCATTTGTCGAATGTACAGCTTTTCCATCTGCCGGCACAAAGCGATCATCTCGGGGGTGTCTGTTTGTCCGTGCTGCTGCATCCAGGCGAACGCCTTTTTGCCGGCCGCTTCAGCCTTGTCGTTGTTGTTCTTTGCGTCCTCAGCTTTGAATTCATCGACGAGTCGGGCAGCCATCTGACGGTCGTTCAACGGAATCGTGCTGGAATGACCGGCAAGAACGGCAATCACCACAACAAGCGCCACCACAAACGGTGCCGGCGACATGCGTAAACGCAGACCGCGCATCATGCTGCGAAACGAACCCGACTCCGACTCAATGGAAGTCAGAACATCAAGTGCTTCCTGTATTGTTTGATAGCGCCGCTGCGGTTCTTTAGCCAGGCAACGAGAGATGAACTCTTGCAGTTCCAGCGGAATGCCACCTTCGGTAATGCGTTGCTGCACGTCGCTCTGAACGTGCTTGCTCATGATTTCGAATGCGGTGGTGCCGTCAACTGCTTTCTTGCCGCAAAGCATCTCGAAAAGCACGCAACCAAGCGAATAAATATCGGTGCGCACATCCAGCGATTGACCGAGCACTTGCTCAGGGCTCATGTAGGAAGGCGTGCCGACCATATAGCCACTGCTCGCCACCTGTTCTTCCTTGTCGAGATCGAGCGTCTTCGCGAGACCAAAGTCGATCAGCTTGACGCGCTCGAGATCACCGGTCTTCATCACCATGATGTTGCTTGGTTTCAGATCGCGGTGAATGATGCCGCTGCGATGCGCTTCCTGCAAGCCTTCACCAATTTGCTTCGTCAGATTGATTGCGCGCGCCACGCTCATCGGACCTTCTTCGTTGAGCACCTTGTTGAGGCTCTTGCCTTCAACAATTTCCATGACCAGATACGGTTGCCCGTTGCTGGTGATACCGAAGTCGTAGATGCGGCAAATATTGCGATGCACGAGGCGACTGGCTAGACGCGCTTCGGTGCCGAAACGCTGGATCTTCTCAGCACTGGAGACAAGGTCTGTGCGCAAAAGCTTGAAGGCAACGGGCCGATCGAGTTCCACCTGATGAGCCCGGTACACCATGCTCGAACCACCCGCCCCAATCAGGTCGAGCACCTCGAATTTCTCGTCAATCAGTTTGCCAATCAGGGGATCGCGTGTTATCGGCAACAAGATACTGTTGTCGTCACCGCAGGTTATTGAATCGTCGTCGGCAGCAAACCGGCGAGCGCAACCTGGGCAATACTTTTCTGGGGCGATCCCGTGCGGGCACATGGCCACATACCTAAACCGCTACCCCAATATTATGCCCATCCGCGGCGTTTCAATCTTGGGACGTCGCTGATAGGTTCTGGCGTTCGATGAACTCAACGGCGGCAGAGATTGTCGGAAAAACGCTGTCTTCCGACAGGCGCTGCCCCAGACCGGTTTCTTGACTGCGAAACTTGAGCATAAACGTCTTCGGGCGGGCGAACAGAAGTTGTATGCCGCGTTTCTCCAGTTCAATAGAAAGTTCTTCTATCGATTTGGCGCCTGTCGCGTCCATCTGCGATATCGATTCCAGACTGAGCAGAAACCATTTTGGGCATACTTCCGCCGTCTCGACAATCTGTCTGACGCGTGTTTTGAAGTAATCGCAGTTGAAGAACACCAGCGGTCCCTCGAACCGCCAGATGAGTATGGCGGGATCCGTTTTTGCATCCGGCGAGAGCGAGATGTCGTTGTATCCGTCCATCCCCGGTATCACACCCAGCGTTGTGTCCTCTGGTTTATAGATGCGCACCAAAACGATTATGAGCGCCAATGCGATCGCCACCGCCACACCGGGCAGAACTCCCAGCGTCAACACACCGGCCGTCGTCAGCAACGAGAGCCGCCACTCGAACGGGTCTATCACCTTCAGTTCTTTGTAGGAAGAAACATCTATCAGATGCCAGGCTGAATAAATCAGGACGGCGGCGAGCGCCGCCAGCGGCAGTAGTCCCAGGGCCCCGGAAAGGAACATGACCACACAGGCGGTGGCAATTGCTGCCACCACCGAGGACAACTGCGTCTTGTTACCACTGTCCACATTGACGGCAGTACGCGAGTCGGCGCCAGTTATGGCGAATCCACCGGAGAATCCCGAAGCCAGATTGGCAACACCCAACGCCAGCATCTCGCGGTTTGCATCGATTGTCTGTCCGAGGCGGGCGGCGAAACTGCGAGCAGTCAACATGCCGCTCGTAAAACTGACAATCACCAGTCCCAACGCGCTGACGAGCAATCCTTGCCCGGCATGATAGCTGACCTGGGGGACAGCCAGGCGCGGCAAGCCGGCGGGCACGTGTCCGACCAGTTTGATGCATGACTCGGGACCCAGCAAATAATACGCACCGGCTGCGGCTGCTGTCAGCGCTATCAGCGAGTATGGAGCACGCGGAAAGAAGCGTTTTAACAGCAGGATCAGAACAATGGTGGCAGCACCGACAGCAAGGCTCGGCAGGTGAAATTCTCGCATGCGGCTCACCAATTCGATGATAGAGGGAATGAAGTCGCTGTTCTGCAAAGCCATGCCGAGTAGTTTCGCCATCTGCCCGACAATGATACTGGCCGCGACACCATTGAGAAATCCGATCAGAATTGGTCGCGCGAAGAAATTTACGATAAAACCCATGCCGCGCCAGCCGCCGAGAATCATCAGCATGCCGGCAGTTAGCGATAATCCCGCTGAGAGGGCCACATATTTGACCGGATCGCCGAGTGCCAGGGGCGCCACCAGGGACGCCACCATCGTGCAAGTAGCCGCATCGGGACCGACGACGAGTTGTCTGGATGAACCGAGAAACCCGTAAACGACCACGGGCAGAATGCTGGCGTACAAACCCACCTCAGGCGAGAAACCAGCCAGTTGGGCATACGCCACTGCAGTGGGCACTTGCACCGCCGCCACCGAAACCCCGGCGATCAAGTCGCGCGGAAGCCACTCCAGCTTGTAGTGCTGCAAGTCGCCGACCAACGGACTGATTTTTGCGATCCCCACAGACTGGCGCCTCACGCGTAGGTCCCTTTCGTGTGGCAATTAATTTAGCGCATATGCCGCATCTTTGGATCTGAAACCTTCCGCTGGCGACTCTCGTCTATGCCACGGTCCAGCTAATCGAAAACCGGAGACAGAAACATGGTCACAGAAGAACTGAACAACGCCCAGGATCCAGACGCCAACCTCGGCGCCGTTGCCGAAGAGGATGATGAGATCAAACATCGTGCCGGCAATGAAACGTCGAATGAGCCGCTGCCCGGCGAACGCGCGGAACAGCCCAGCGACAAGTCGGGTCTCCCCGCCGAGCAGAAGGAAAGCGAGGAGCGTAAGAAGCACGAGCACAAGAGCGACGGCTCCAGCGGCTGCAAACACTAAGTTCGGCGAGAGCCGCCCGCTGCTGGAAAGACAGTGAAGCCAGGCGCCCATGGGGCGTCTGGCTCATTGATTGGATTGGACACTAACGTACTCGTCCGCTACATCGCCCAAGATGATCTTCAACAATCCGCGAAAGCCACCAAATCACGTTAGTCGAAATTGTTTGGGTATGCGAAAGCTGCTATGCCGCAACGCTGGTAGCCGCTGGCAGCACAGCCACTGTCACATTTGATAAGAAAGCCGCGAAAGCCGGCATGACTCTTCTGAAGCAATCGCTTAAGTGAAGAAACGCCTCCCGGGTGGGAGGCGTTTCTCTCGAACTTATTGCTCGGGTACCAGAGACTAGCCGGCGGCGCCGACTGTAGCCAGTGCCGTCGGTGCGCCGGTGGGCTTGCCGTTGGCATAACGAATACCAAGGGCATCTTGCGCAATGATCAGGCGCTGAATTTCGCGGGTGCCTTCGTAGATGTTGAGCACTTTGGCATCGCGGAAATAGCGTTCCACAGGATACTCATCCGAGAATCCGTAACCACCGAAGATTTGCACTGCGTTGTGGGCAGCGCGGTTGGCTGCTTCGCCGCAGAACAGTTTGGCGATCGAGGTCTCCAGTGAGTTGCGCACGCCCTTGGTCTTCAGGTGCGCGGCGCGCAGATAGAGCAGGCGACCGGCTTCGCAGTCTGCCACCATGTCGGCGATCATGGCTTGCACTTGTTGGTGCTCACCGATCGGTACTCCGAAAGTGCGGCGCTGCATGGCGTACTTGGTGCACTCATCGATGCAACCTTGCACCAAACCGATGGCGCCGGCGGCTACGGAAAAGCGACCATTGTCCAGGGCGGACATGGCGACGGCGAAGCCATCACCGACTTTGCCGAGGATGTTTTCTGCCGGTACGCGAACGTTATCCAAGAAGAGCGACGATGTGTCGGAAGCGCGCAGACCAAGTTTGCCTTTGATCGGTTGCGCTTCGAAGCCTTTGGCTTTGGTGTCGACGATGAAGCAGGTGATGCCTTTGTGTCCGAGTTTGGGATCGACGGTGGCGAACACCAGCGCATGCGTGGCGATCTTGCCGCAGGAGATCCAGGTTTTCTGACCACTCAACAGATAGTCGTTGCCATCTTTGACGGCGCGGGTCTGCTGGTTGGCGGCGTCACTGCCGGCTTCCGGTTCGGTCAAGCCGAAGCAGCCGAGAAACTCGCCGGTGCACATTTTGGGCAACAAAGCTTTCTTCTGCTCCTCCGTTCCCCACTTCAAGATGGTCAGTGCCACCAGTGAAGTCTGGACGGAGAACAGTGTGCGGGTCGAGGAGCAAATGCGGTTTACTTCCTCGGTCATCAAGCCGTAGGCGATGTAGTCCATGCCGAGACCGCCGTATTTTTCCGGCACCGGGCATCCCAAGAATCCTTCAGCGAAGATTTTCTTGGCGACGTCCCAGTCGAACTTGCATTCGCGGTCGTTAGACTGAGCAACAGGAGCCACGTTGCGCTCCATAAACTCGCGCATGTGTTTGCGCATCGAAAGTTGCTCAGGGGTGAAATCGAAGTCCATTTGAATCCTCTCCTTTACTCTTGGGTTGCATGGGTGTCGATTTGAGCTTTCTGCAACCGACCGGAGTAATCGACATATATAGATTTCCACTCGGTGAACTGATCGATGGCGGTGGTGCCGGCTTCACGGTGTCCGTTGCCGGTTTCCTTGACGCCACCGAACGGCAGTTGAATCTCGGCGCCGATGGTCGGAGCGTTGATATAGACGATGCCCGACTCCAGTTCGTGCATGGCGTCGAACGCGCGGTTGACGTCTTGCGTATACATAGAGAGAGACAAACCGTATTTGGTGCCATTGGCGACTTCGATCATCTCTTCGTAAGAGTCGACCGGAATCAGGTCTGTAACTGGTCCGAAGATTTCTTCTTGTTCGATGCGCATGCCTGCTTTCACATCGCCGAAGATTGTCGGCTCGTGGAAGCAGCCTTCGCCGAACTTGCCGTCCGTGAGAATGCGACCGCCGTGAAGCAGCTTGGCGCCTTCTTTCTTGCCAATCTCGACGTAGCTGTTCACCGACTCCAATTGCGACTTGTTCACAACCGGGCCGATGTCATTGGCCGGATCGAGACCATCACCGATCTTCATTTGCGCCGTGCGGGCAACAAACTTCTCAGCGAATTCTTTATAGCGCGATCTGTGGATGATGATGCGGCTGGCGGCGGTGCAACGTTGTCCGGCGGTACCGAAGGCACCCCAGACAGCGCCTTCCACTGCCAGGTCGACGTCGCCGTCGTCCATGACGCAGATGGCGTTTTTGCCGCCCAGTTCGCAGGAGACTTTCTTCATCAGTTCGCCGCAACGACCGGCAACGCGCTTGCCGACATCGGTGGAACCGGTGAGGGAGATGGCGCGAATATGCTCGTTCTCAACGAGGGTCATGCCGACTTTGCTGCCGGAGCCAGTCACGTAGTTGAGGACGCCCGGGGGCAATCCGGCGTCTACCAGAGCCTGCACAAACATCAATCCGCAAAGCGGCGTGTCGGTGGCCGGCTTGAAGACGACGGTGTTGCCGGCGACCAACGCAGGAAGAATCTTCCAGCTGGGGATGGCGACCGGGAAGTTCCACGGGGTGATCATGCCGACCACACCGATCGGTTGGCGGATAGCCATGGCGAACTTGTTGCGCAGTTCAGACGGAACCGTTTGTCCCATCAAACGACGTCCTTCGCCGGCCATGAACTTCGCCATGTCGATGGCTTCTTGCACATCGCCGCGGGCTTCTTTGATCACTTTGCCCATCTCGCGAGTCATGACGCGCGCGATGTCTTCTTTGCGGGTCTCGAGCAATTGGGCCGCTTTCAATATGATGTCGGCGCGCTCGGGAGCGGGCACGCGCTTCCACTCTTTAAAAGCTTTGGCAGCCGCATCGCAAGCGGCGTTCACATCTTCCGGACCGGACGATGCGAAGTGACCAATTACTTCTTTGAGGTTGGCCGGGTTGTAGCTGTCGAACGTTTCGCCGCTCTTGGCTTTCACCCATTTGCCGTTGATAAAGTTGTGGTGTACTTCAGCCTTGCCGGACTTGGTGTCAGTCTGCTCGCGGCTTTCTGTCTTGGTGCTCATACGCTCTCCTGAACTCTGTTAGTTCGTTCGTGTCGTTGTTGGGGAACTCAAACCTGATAGATAGTTGGTCAGATCGATTACTTGACGCCGGCGATCGCCTTTTCGAGAATCGCCAGACCCTTGTCGAGGTCTGCGTCGCTGACGTTCAGCGGCGGAATCAGTCTGATCACGTGACCGCTGGTGCCGCAGGTGAGAACAAGCAATTTGTTCTTGATGCACTCGGCGGCTACCTTGTCTGCAATGTCGTGGCTCGGGCTGCCATCCGGCTCGTTGAATTCGATGCCGATCATCAGACCCAGTCCGCGCACTTCACCGACAGCCTTGTTGCCGGCGGTAGCTTTCTGCAACCGTTCAACAATCTGCTTGCCGAGTTTAGCGGCGCGCTCAGGAAGTTTCTCGCTTTCCATCACATCGATGGTGGCAAGAGCGGCTGCGCAAGAAACCGGGTTGCCACCAAATGTGGAACCATGGCGTCCAGGCTGCCACTTCTGAGTGATTTCTTTGCGGGAGATGAAACCAGAAAGCGGCATGCCGCCGGCGATAGCTTTCGCCATCAACATGATGTCGGGTTCGACGTTCGAATGCTCGACGGCGAACATCTTGCCGGTGCGACCGAAACCGGTTTGCACTTCGTCGGCGATCAGCAGGATGCCGTGCTTGTCGGCGATATCACGCAGGCGCTTCATGAAGCTGAAGGGCGGGACGACATAACCGCCTTCGCCTTGCACCGGCTCAACTAAGAGAGCCGCGATTTGCTCGGGGTGAACCAACTGAGTGAACAGTGCATCGAAAGCACGAATGCACTCGTCGACCAGGGCTTCCGGATTGCCGCGGTGGCTGGAGCGGTATTCATATGGGAAAGGCAGGGTGTAGATCGAACCCGGCAGCGGCTCGTACATTTCGCGGTAATAGAGCTTGCTGGTGGTCAGAGCCGTAGTCATGAGGGTGCGTCCGTGGAACGAACCCTTGAAGTTGACGATTGCCGGACGGCGAGTGACGTACCGCGCCAGCTTCAGGGCGCCCTCGACGGCTTCGGCGCCGCTATTGGCAAGGAAGACCGAGTCAAGTTTGCCGGGGGCAATCTCGGCGAGCTTCTTGGCCAGGTCGATGTAGGGCTTGTTATGAGTGACCACCGAAGTGTGCATCAACTGTGCAACCTGCTTCTGGACCGCTTCCACGACCTTGGGATGGCAGTGCCCGACGCTGTTCACGGCAATGCCTGTCGCAAAATCGAGGTAGGCGTCACCGTTCATGTCATAGATGTACGACCCTTCGGCGCGCTCAGCGACAATATGCGCGGTTCTGGACAGAACCGGGTTCACATGCGCTTCGTCGAGCTTGAGGTAGGCCTCATTCTTGTCTGTTTTCGAAACCGTCACCATCGCTGTCTCCTTCTGGTATCCGGCTAATCGGGGCTTTCCGCACCGGGCGTCCCCTGAGATGAGGCGCCGGCGGCAGTTTCCCGCCCTAGTCTGATCCACTCAGCAGACAACCATATTGCAAGCCCGCTAAAACGGGCTGATTGCCTGCCCCTCTGCTTTAAATGACCTCAGATCTTAGCGCACAAGCGCTTTTCAAACCCCTGAAGCGCGCTAATCAAGCAAGATTCGACCCGCTATGGCTGTCATTGCCCGCGTGCACAAAGTTTGCACGCCTCAAAAACGGGCACCCGTGGACCTTTGCGGTTTTCACAATTTTTTCACGGTCGCAGGCTTATGCTGGGCTCGTTAGGCAGGACCCTGGGTTGGTCTCTAGCGGGGCGGAAATGAATCCAATCTCTGATAGGCGGGGTGTACCCGCGCGAGTCTTAGGGTCGCTTCTGGCGCAAGCCAGAGTCATAGCTGACTACCAATTTCTGGCTGAGCACTGCGGTGTCACCCGGGAAGAAATAGATGCGGTCACGGACGACGATCAATCTACCACCATATCCGGTGCAGCCTGGGCAGCGCATCGCACCACATGCGAAACCGCCGACGATGCAAAAGAACTGTTCGGCGCCGCGCTTGGGGCGAACGCACGCGTGCGTTTCCTCGACAGCCTGCGCTCCGACCTCAGCGATTGCAACTCGGCCATCGCCTAGGCGGCCGCTATTCCATTTGTTCGTCTTGCGCAATTTGAATGGACGTGAACGCGTCTTTGATCGCGGTGTTGATGCGAATCAGCGCTTGCTCGGAAGACTTGCGCACCAGATAGGCATCCTCTTCCAGACGTGAGATCAATTCTTCTTGCAGTTGCTTGGCCCGCTCTTCCAGACTGGCGACGCTGGCATTCAGTGACTCGTGGATTTCTTGAGCGGCTTCGGAAGTTTTGGCATCCATGCGTTCCAAAACCGACTCACGCTCGTTCAATAGATCCGCGTCGCCTTCGATATTGGCGGGGTCGCACAGCACTCGCACCGAGCGGTCCATTTCGGAAATCTGTTCTTCGGTGCGCTGGAATTTCGCCTTCGCATCCTCAATCGTGTCTTCGACGAAGGCGCGGAAGTCCATGTCGCAGCGGTCGGCATCGAAGCGCTGACGCTCCTCGACCGACTCGCGAATCTTGCTGGTCTGAACGATGACATCGGAGATTTGCTGTTTCTTGTCGTCCAGAATAGGCGCGAACTCTTCGATGATCTGGGCGGCTTTAGCTTCCAGGTCCGAAATCAATTTGCTCTGAAACTCGCTGATCAACGCCCGCAGCGTATCGCGGTGCGTACGCAACTGCGGCGTCAACTGAGTCTGCACCGCATCCAGGCGAGCCGTGACGAAATCCAGCTCTGCCGCCTGAATAGATTGTCCAAGTCGGGACAACACATCTTGATTGATGTGGTCGAGTTGTTTGCGGGCGCGGTCGTAGACCTGTCCCAGCTGGTTGTCCAGGTGTTCGTAGTTATCGCGCAGCGATTCGGCGGTGGACTTACTGCGGTCCTGCACCTGCTCGTTGACGTGCTCGATGATGCCGTCCAGTGCAAATGAATAGTATTCGTTTGCTTCCGTAAACTGATTGAGCAGCGACTCCATCAGTTGCCGCAAGTCAGCCATGGCTTTGGCACGCTGCGCATCGCTCGTTTCCTGGAAAGACCGCGCCAGCACTTCCGCTCGCACGCGCACTTCTTCGAACGACTCGTTGAGAGACTCGGTGAGCGACTTGTTTTTCTCATCGACGGCTTCTTCGCCTTCTTCGACGAAACGCTCGATCGCGTCGCGTCCGACGACAGCCTTCTGTCCTATGTCGACGCGCACATCGTTCATGGCTTGTTGCAGCCGCTCGGTCAGATAAGTGCGCAGTTCGTTGGTCTTTTCGATGCTGGCTTTTTCCGATTCGCGCACTTTCTCGACGGCAGACGAAAACGCGGAATTCAAAGATTCGGAAATCTCTTCCAGCTGCTCTTCCAGCTTCGCGGACGCTTTGGTTGCCTGTTGCTCCAGCTTGGAGACCAGTCCGGCAACGCCGCTCTTCACGTTGAGCGGGTCTTTGAGGGCGCTGATACGGCTCTCTCCGAGCGGTCCCTCGGCTCTCTTCTTGCGCGGCGGCACGGCGGCGATCGACGACGGCGGCTCGATACGCACCGGTTCCGGCACTTCGCGGGGCGGTTCCGGCTCTTCCGGTTCGGCTCCGAATGTGGCCAGAATCGGGTCGATCTTGGGCACGGAGATTTTCACTTGCGGCGGCGACGGCGGCGCGTCAGCATCGCTGCCTGCGCCCTTCACTTCCACAGGTCGCACCACTGACGGTGGCTCGATGTGCGGCTTTTGAATCTCAGTCGTAAACTCCGAGACGGGCAGCGGAGGCATGCCGGCATCGGCAGGCGGCGCCGGCGGCAATCCGGATCCCATAAAATCAATAGCCGGCGCGGCAGCCGGTATTTCTGGCGCGGGCGCGGCGGTGCTTGTATCTGCAGCCGCAGCAGCTGGCGCCGGGGGCGCAGCGGGCGGTGCCGGTATTGTCGGTGCTGTCGGTGCTGTCGGTGCAGGTGTTGCCGGTGCAGGCGGTGTCGCCGCCGGTTCCGGTTCGCCGCCGCCGAATATATCTTGTGGCACCGGCGGTGGTGCCGGACCGCCACCACCCAGCTTGGCAAGCGAATCCATGCCGGCGAACTTAGGCGGTTGCTGAGTCAAGCTACCCAGTAGTTTGCTGAAGCCGGTCGGTCCGCCGCTGCCGTCTTGGGCAGCATCACCACCGGGCGCATCCCAGGGCGAGGGTCCGCCGGGGGCAGAACCTGCTTCAGCGGCAGCAGCTGGTGGAGTTGACGGTGCATCGACAGGTGTTGGTGCCGCTTGCGGTGCGGTTTCCGCCGTATCTGCCGGCGGCGTCGCCGCTGCAGCCGGAGCCGCGCCGGCGTCGGCAGGTTGTTTGGATGGCGGCACGGGAATCTTGATGGCCAGGCGACCGGGACGGGTGCTCGGCACCGGCGGTGGTGCGGGAGCTTCGACCGGCGGCGGTGGCGGGGCTGGCGGCACCGGCAATTCGCTGGTGGCAGCAGTTGTGGGAGCAGCTGCAGGCGGAGTAGGCACAGACTCGGCAGACGGCATGTCCATTCCACCTTCGAAATCAGGCACTGGCGGTACACTTGGTTGGGCACCACCGGCGGGTGGCAGATTGCGCGGACCCAGTGAAGCCAGGATACCCGGACGTCCACCACCACCACCGGCGGCGGCAGGCGGTGTTGGTACGGCTGGCGCTGCCGGAGCTTCGGCAGCCGGCTGCGGCTGCGGTGCTTGCGGCACCGGCATAGACGGAATCTGCGGCATCGGAATTTTGATCTGGGGCTTCGGCTGGCTGGTGGTGATGGCTTCGCCAGGAGCGCCCGGGTCGGGAGTCTTGTTGTTGAGCGCGGCAGCTTCCGCCGCTTCCACAATCGCGCCCAGCAGAGCATCCTTGGCGTCGACACCAGGATTACGCTTCTGGAACTTAGCCAGCATCGGCATCGCGTCCATGGTCGCTTCCTGGTCGTCTTCCTTCTCTTCCAGATCCATATATAGGGCGGCGCGTTCACCGGTATTGGTCTTCGCAGCCGTTGCCACTTCCCCTGTCTCTTGCGCGCCAGCAGAACGTTCGTTGGTCCCCTCAAGGGCAACGAACACTTCGCGCATGTCAGGCAGCTTGGTGCCGGCCGGCGGCTCTTTGTCCGAGAAAAGCAAGAAGGCCAGTTGACCCGGATCGAGCACCGACTCGGTGAAACCCGGATCCATCTGCATGCCCAGCGTCGTTAAAAAAGTCATGACGGGATCGGGCAAATTCAATTGGTTGGCGCTGCGTGAACCTGAGCCGCCATACCGTGCCATCATCTCAGCCAGGCGCACATCGATCGTGTCGTCAATGTCCTGCTGTCTGCGTCCTACCGCATAGTAGAAGCCACCACCATTGGATTTGGCGATTGCTGCCTGCACGGCAAGAAACTGTTCCAGCGGCTGCGTGTCGTACCGATCACCGGAAACATTGATGGCCATCAGCTGACCACCCTCGCCCTTGAGAATCAAGCACGCCTGCGCGACTTTAAAAGAATCGCCTTCCGAAACACCGATACCGCTGGTGGAGTCACCCCAGGGGCTGTAAATAGGATCGAGGAAGAAAAGCACATCGCCTGAACGCAGATTCTGCGCGTGGCGGGTCGCCCATACCTCCGGTGTGATGGTCGAAGACGGCTGCCAGTAACGAAGATACTGGCGCATCGTCTGGAAAGGTAGATTCTGCTGAAAAAGCAGGAAGCTCATGGGGTACCTTCTCCCTGTCCAGGCGGTCTCTTCTCTGTCCTGGTGACGCGAATCTTAGGATTGCGACGCACCTCGCCTTCCGGCTTGGCCTCGGGAGGTTTCTCCTCAGCATCTTTGTCTGCGGCGGCAGCGCTATCATCTCTGTCAGCGGCAGCAGCGCTATCATCTCTGTCAGCGGCGGCAGCACCCGTGCTGTCGGAATCTTTGTCCTCGTCCGTCAATGCCGAAGCGATTTCCGAAAGCATGCTGCTCTCGTCGTCACCGGACTTGGCTGCCGCGCCATCGCTGTCTTTGCCGTCTTCCTCGCCCTTCTCGCCACGCGGCAGAGCGATGCGTTTGCTCTTAGCCGGTACCGGTGTAGTTTCCAGCTTCAGCGAAGAGTCACTGGCACCGCCACCGGTGCCGGCTTTGAGAATAATATCCAGCGCCATCTGTTTGCGGGCGTTAACCCGGTCGATAAAGACTGTCGCCAACGCTTCTATAGATGCGATGCGCTCTCCGGAGATCGTCTTGAACTCGGAGGCGGCCCCTTCCTGTGCGGTGGTGATGGCAGTTTCCGCCTCCGCGCAAATGCTCTTCAGCTCTTCCAGCGTCTTGGTGGCCAGTGAATTCAGTTTCTCACCGAACTTGGACTGTACATCCTCCAGCTCGTTCCAGATTTCCTGCACCAGGCGTCCGCGCTCGTCATCGAGCTCTTGCCTGAAAGTCTCACCCGATCTGATGCGGCGGGTCAGCTCATCGGTAAATGCCGTCATGTGCACGGTGCCCGACTTGCGCAAATCTTGTTCACGGTCGGCCAGATGGCTGATTATCGACTCGGCGAGGCTATCCATGTCGCGGCTCAAGTCTTGCGTTTTCATCGATAGATCGGCCATCGATGACTCGTGCAAGCTCTCCAGATCGGAAGCCGCCCGCACGGATGCATAATCGAATGAGCCGTTGGAATCATCGAGCGACTGTTTGAAGCTGTGCTGCAGATGCTCTTCGGCATCGTTGGTTTTTTCGGTAGCACCACGCAACAGCCGCTCGAGCACTTGCTTGATCTCAGTTTGCCCCTCGCGCGAGAAATTGGCGAAGCCCTTGGTGCAGGTGCTCAAGTTTTCGACGATGCGCTCTTCAGCATAGGTGACGCTGGTTTTTACCGAGCTCAAGTGTGTGAAGTAGGAGCCGAACAGTTTGTTTTTGGCTTCGTTTTCGTCTTCGACCAGCGTATGGAGGTTTTCTTCCACAGCCTTCTGCGATTCATCGACGGCGACGTTGCCGGTATCTTTGATTTGCTGTGCAGCCGACAAGCCATGGCGCAGCAAATTGGTGTGCACATCGTTGGCTTCCGCATCATGCTGGTCGGTGGCATCTTTAGATACGTCAGCCAGTCTATGCCCGGAAGAAACTTTCAGGTGATTGACCGACTCGGAAAACTTCTTTGTCAAAAGCACCAGTCCTTCGACAAGGTTTTTGACGCACTTTTCGTTTTCATGAATTTCCGACGCCACAGCTTTCTCGATACGTTCCAGTCCGCGATCGAGGTAAGCGCGCAGCTCTTCTTCCAGCTGCGCCGTTTTGTCTTCCAGCAGCTTGCGCGCCGCCGGCTCATCTTGAGTGTGTGTCGTCAGGTGACTTTCGGTAGCCTGTTCAATAGCATTCTTCTGGTTGACCTCGAGTTCTTCGAGGCGCTTTTCACCAGCGTCGAATATATCTTGAAGGCTCTTACCAGAAACGTTCACTGCCACCTCGCTAATCCGCCCCGAACGACAACATAGCCTTGCGATACGCTACGACCGTGATCTCCGCATCGCGTCCGGCTTTCTCTATCTGTTCGAGCTGCGATTCCAGCTCGGTGCACTGTTTTTGAAACTCCTTCATCGCCCGCTCTACATCTTTAGCCATCATGCGGCTTTCGCGTTCGAGCAATTCCACGGCACCAGCTTTGGTGCTCTCGATGCGCTGGTTAAACCCATCGGTCGACTTGACGAAGTCGCTGAGCAAAGTCTCGGAAGCACTGCGCACCGACTCGGTCAATCCGGCGCCCCAGCGCTTCAGGTGCGTGGTCAACTGATCGCGCAACTTCTGATCTTTATGCTGGCGAGCAATACCTGTATAACGCAAGTCCGCATTGTGCTCGCTGATATATGTTTCGAGGCGCTTGAGCAGAGTTTCCAGTTTCTCCAGATATTCGCGTTCGAGCGCTCGCAAAGAAACTTCCAGTTCGCTACGCGTCAAACGAATCTTTTCCTGCGCCTGGTGTGTCAGTTCGCCCAATTCGTTGCGAGCCTGAGCGCCGACGTTAGCCAGTTTCGTCTCATAAGCTTCGCGCAGCACGGTACTCAAGTTGAGCAGCGAACTGTCGAAGTTGTCGCAGACTTCGCCGACCTGTTCTTTGAAATTGTCATTGGCGCGATCCAGTGCTTGCAGCGCCGTAGACTTTGCTGCTTTCACGGAATCAAGTCCGACTTCGCTCTTCAAATTGAGCTGCTCGATAGTTTCTTCACAGCGCACGCTCAGATCGTCAGCCAGTCCATCGGTCTTGCCGCGCAGTTGTTCCTGGCAATCGGAGAGCGTGCGCGAAATCTGGCCGCGCGCGGAGTCGGTTTTGTCGACGATGCTGCCGGAGACCTGTCCCAACTTTTCCGCCAGCATGATTTCTGCCTGATCTCTGCTGGAATCGATCGATTGACTGCTTTCGTCAAGAAACGTCTTGAGCGCCTTGATCGTCACATCGGAAGCGCTGCGAATCTGGCGCTCCGGTTCTTCGAGATAGGTGCGCAGTTCGGACATGCGCGTTTCGATCAAAGTGGCTATTTTCGATTCCAGCTCAGAGGAGTGATTGGCCAGCCTAGAACGCACATCGCGACCGGATGCAAGTATTGCTTCCACTTCCGCCCGCTCGGCTTCGGAAAGCTCCTTCATGAGCTTCTCTTTGTCGCGCAGCAGATCTTCTAAATTGCTTTTCACGCAGTAGTCGAACCGGCGCGACACGGCGCGCAGCTCTTCTTCAAATGATTTACCGAGGCTGTCGCTGAACGTAATTAAGTGCTCGGTGTAAGTCGACACCGATTTCTCAAGCTCGACGCTGGCTTTTGCCAATGCCTCGAGCATCTGCTTAGCGGTTGAGTCAAAATTTTCAGCTGATTGTGACTTGCTGGTTGCCATTGCCAAAAGCGTCTAAAAACGACCAAAATCCCCAGTCATATAGGTTATGCCCACATCGAACCTCATATCTTATGCAAAATCGCCTAAAACCCGCCAGTAGGCTAGCCAAGCGGTCGCCGCCTAAATGCGGCTCGCCTGAGAAAACACGCGCCAGTGCTGACAAATGCAGGAAGTCAAGAACCGCTCGAAAAATTCGCGGTTATTCCGAATATTAAGCAACCGCGTCTGATAAGGTTTCGCGGTCGCCGATAACGTCAGAGCTCAAGCGATATCGCTTCAGTTTATTTGACGCGACCGAGGGTCGGGCGGCGGCCGGTTTTGGTTGCACCGGTCACTTTTCTTTTGCCGTTTTTGCCGTTTCGTTCGCTTTGTTTGACTCTGGCGCTCGCTTTAGCGCTTGCCTTGCGGGTTGATGATGGCTTCTTGGTAGATCTTGCGGCGGTTTTGGATTTAGTAGCGGCACTCTTGACCGGCACCGTCTCTTTCCGTCCAGCTTTGGCGGTGGATTTCGGTTCGGCTTTCTTATCGGCTTTGCTGTCCGCTCTATTGAATGACAGTCTGAAGACCTCATCCAAGTGCGCGACCGGGATTAGCGTCAATTTTTCAGTGACGTATTGCGGGATGTCCTGCAAATCCTTTTCGTTGCCTTTTGGGAAAAGTACCGTGGTGACGCCGGCGCGCACTGCAGCCAGGACTTTTTCGCGCAGACCGCCGATGGAGAGCACGCGTCCGCGCAGGGTTACTTCGCCGGTCATGGCCAGACCCGGGCGCACAGCACGCTTGGCGAGCGCCGAGAAAAGCGCAACCGTAAGTGCAATACCAGCCGAGGGACCATCTTTGGGGATGGCGCCTTCCGGGATGTGTACGTGGATGTCGATGTGTTCCTGGAACGACGGGTCAACGCCCAGACGGTCGGCGTGACTGCGTATATAGGTGAGCGCCGCCTGCGCCGATTCCTTCATGACGTCGCCGAGTTGTCCGGTCAACTGCAATTTGCCTTTGCCGGACATGATGTTGACTTCGATGGAGAGAATTTCGCCGCCGGTCTCGGTCCAGGCCAAGCCGTTGACGATGCCGATACGCGGACCGGGCCCGTGCACTTCTTCTTCGCGCAAAATCTTCGCCGGTCCCAGATACTTTGGCACCATAATCGGTACCATCTTCACGAGCGTGGAAGGTTCCATAACCACCTGGGTCGCCACCTTGCGGCAGACGGTGGCTACTGCGCGTTCCAGCGAACGCACACCCGACTCGCGCGTGTACTCTTGAATGATCTTGCGAATCACATCTTTGGGCACCACCAGCTGTTTCTCTTTCAGCCCGTGACGATCCATAGTCTTGGGAATGATGTGCTTCTCGGCAATCGCCACCTTCTCTTCTTCTGTATAACCGGAGAGACGAATGATCTCCAGCCGGTCGTGCAGCGGTCGCGGAATATATTCCAGCGAGTTGGCGGTGGCGACGAAGAAAACTTCCTTCAACGAGAACGGTGCATCGACGTAGTGATCCACGAAATTATCGTTCTGATCCGGGTCGAGCACTTCCAACATGGCGGCGGTCGGATCGCCCATATAACTGCGGGTCATCTTCTCGATTTCATCGAGCAAAATAACCGGGTTGCGGGTGCCGGCTTGTTTGACAGCCTGCATGATGCGTCCCGGCATGGCACCAATATAGGTGCGGCGGTGTCCGCGAATTTCCGCTTCGTCGTTGACTCCACCAAGGCTGATGCGCACGAACTCACGGTTCATGGCGCGCGCAATTGATTTGACCAGACTGGTTTTGCCGACGCCGGGCGGACCGACCAGGCACAAAATAGTCGCTTGCGGCTGCTTCGAAAGTTTCCGCACCGCCAGATATTCGATAATCCGCTCTTTGACCTTTTCCAGCCCGTGGTGATCGGCATCGAGAATTTCCTGCGAACGACGCAAGTCGAGAATATCGCGGGAACGCTTCGCCCAGGGCAGTGACACCAGCGTGTCCAGATAAGTGCGGATAACGGCTGCCTCAGCCGTTTGCGGCATCATTTTCTCGAGGCGGCTCAACTCTTTGTTGGCTTTCTCGAGCGCGATACCGGTGACTTTCGCTTTGGCGATCTTCTGCCTGTACTCAGCAATTTCGCCGACCGCTTCGCCTTCGGCATTCAGCTCTTCCTGAATGATTCGCATCTTCTCGCGCAAGTAATATTCGCGCTGCGTCTTCTCTAAATTGAAGCGGACGCGGTCGTGAATTTGCTGTTCGAGAAACGCCAGCTCCAACTCGCGTGAGAGCAGCGATCCTACGTATTCAAGGCGTTCGGCGCTGTTGATGATCTCGAGGCACCGCTGGCGCTCGGCAACATCAAGTCCAAGATACGTGGCGATGATGTCGGAGAGGCGCCCTGGTTGTCCGATTCCGGAGACCGCCAGGAGCGACTCCGGATTGATCTTCTTGGTCGATTTGACGTACTGCTCGAATTTCTCCACCGTCAGGCGAATCAGAGTCTTGGTGTGGTTATCGTCGGGGACGACTTCGTCCTGTTCGATAACACTAGCCGTTAAGTGAGACTCGCCCTGGTAGAGCGCTTCCACACTGACACGACACGAACCTTCCACCAGCACCTTGACGGTGCCGTCCGGCAGCTTGAGCATCTGCATTACTTCAGCCAGCGTGCCGATGCGATAGACATCATCAGAGGTCGGCTCTTCCACGTCCGGATCGCGCTGGGCGACCAGCACGACCAGCTTGTCGTCCCGCAGCAGCGCCTGCTCGAGCGCCGAAATGGACTTGGCCCGGCTGACGAACAGCGGCGTCACCATCTGCGGAAATACCACCACGTCACGTAGCGGAATCAAAGGGAAAATGGTGTTGCTGATGTCCGCCATGGCAGGAACAAACGCTGAATCAGTAATTGGTGGTCAGCTCCCTATGCGATCTCGCCCTTCAACTTGCCCGTGGGCAACTCGAGGAGTTCGGCCGTCGACCGTTTTTCGACCATCTCTTTATTGATGTGTACGGTCTTGATGTCTGAACGCGATGGCACTTCGTACATGATGTCGAGCATGATCTCTTCGACAATGGCGCGCAGTGCCCGGGCACCGGTTTTACGCTTGATGGCTTCCTCGGCGACTGCTTTGATGGCCGGCTCGTCGAATTTCAGTTCGACACCGTCCAGCGAGAGCAGTTGCTGGTACTGCTTGAGAATGGCGTTCTTCGGCTCGACGAGAATACGCACCAGCGCATCGACATCGAGCGAATCGAGCACGGCAAGCACCGGCATACGACCGACGAATTCCGGAATCAAGCCGAACTTCAGAAGATCATCCGGCACCACATCTTTGAGGATGCGGCTGGCGCGCTGGTCGCGCTCCCAGGCCGTCAGTGGTGCTTGCGATCCAAAACCGATGTTGCGGTTGCTGGAGACGCGGCTTTCCACAATCTTGTCCAATCCGACGAAGGCACCACCGCAGATGAACAGGATGTTCTGCGTGTTGATCTGAATGAACTCCTGGTGCGGGTGCTTACGTCCGCCTTGCGGAGGAACGTTGGCAACCGTGCCCTCAATCATCTTGAGCAGCGCTTGTTGCACGCCTTCACCGGAGACATCGCGGGTGATCGAAGTGTTCTCCGATTTACGCGAGATCTTGTCGATTTCGTCGATGTAGATGATGCCGCGCTCGGCTTTCTTGATGTCGTAATCGGCAGCTTGATAGAGACGCAGCAAGATGTTTTCCACGTCTTCACCGACGTATCCCGCTTCTGTCAGCGTGGTGGCATCGGCGACGGCGAACGGCACATCGAGGAACTTCGCCAGCGTCTGCGCGAGCAGCGTTTTGCCGCAGCCCGTCGGTCCGATCAAAAGAATATTCGACTTTTGAATTTCGACTTGATCGGTCAGATCGCTGTTGTGGTTGATGCGCTTGTAGTGGTTGTAGACAGCCACTGAAAGCACTTTCTTGGGATCGGTTTGACCGATGATGTGCTGATCGAGGAAACCTTTGATTTCCTGCGGCTTCGGCACATCGACCAGTTGCGGTACGCCAGACTCTTGAGGAGCCGCATTCGGACCGCCTTCAAACAGTTCTTCGTCGAGGATCTCATTACAGAGGTCGACGCATTCATCGCATATGTAGACTCCAGGCCCAGCGATCAGCTTCTTCACCTGATCTTGGCTCTTTCCACAGAAGGAGCATTTGAGTCTGTTGTCGGATTGCTTAGGCATGCGTTGTGTACCTTCCTATCTCGTCTTGAGAGCAGAGCAGACGTAATCTACCGCACGAGCGGTTCCGGTCCGTTTGTCCTTTCTAGACGGCAGCCATATGCGGCTGATCCAATTTGACGATCACCTCGTCGACGATTCCATATTCTTTCGCTTCTTGAGCGGTCATGATGTTGTCGCGGTCGGTGTCTTTCTCGATTTGTTTGACCGATTGACCCGTATGCGACGCCATCAGTTCGTTGAGTTCGCGCTTGATGCGAATGATTTCGCGAGCGGCGATTTCGATGTCGGTTGCTTGACCCTGCGCACCACCGAGCGGTTGGTGAATCAGAATGCGCGAGTGCGGCAGAGCCAGGCGCTTGCCTTTGGTGCCTGCGCAGAGCAGGAACGCACCCATTGAAGCAGCCTGCCCGAGACAGATGGTGGAGACTTCCGAGCGGATGTGCTGGATAGTGTCATAAATAGCCATGCCGGCGGTTACCGAGCCGCCCGGGCTGTTGATATAAAGTCTGATGTCCTTTTCCGGGTCTTCGCCTTCCAGCAGGAGGAGCTGAGCGACCACCAGGTTGGCTACGGTGTCGTCAATTGGCATACCCAAAAATACGATGCGCTCGCGCAGAAGACGCGAGAAGATGTCGAAAGCTCTTTCGCCCCGCGCCGTCGTTTCGATGACGGTCGGCGGGTAGTAAGCCTGGGGAGTCATGCTCCAGATATCGTATATGTCTTGCATCGACGGACGTTTGTTATTGAACATGGTGAGTTTTGTTTGTCTCCTACTGGTTTATTAGATATTAGATTCTAGTTAGTTTAAGGCAACGATACCCTGTTGTCAGATTTAGTCAAGGCTTGACACTTGGGAATCCTCGCCCCATCTAGGCTCCAGCGGTCTCTGCCGTTTTCTCGGCGGATTCTTCGGACTCCTGTTTTTCCTTGTCGGCATCCTTCTTCTTGTCAGATTTCGGTTTAGCAGATCCAGCGCCTTTTTTGCCTTTATCCTGCCCTTCCTCTTCATCCGACTCAGGCACATAAGTGATCTGCGCGTGACTCAAAAGAAAGTCCACGACTTTGCGGGTTAGAGCTTCCTCCATCGACTGTCGTTTAAGCTCTTCAAAAAAGCGTCTCAACTCTTCGTTGTGGGCAAGTTGTTCTATTGGAACATTATACCTGGCAACCATCTCCATCAGATAAGGCCGCCATTCTTCGTCGGTTACGCTCATGTTCTCAGCACGCACAATGGCACCGAGAACCAGCGAGGTACGCACGCGATTCGTGGCTTCCTCGCGGATTTCCGCGTATTTATCCTTGTACTCATCCGTCTGTATATACTCGTCCCACTTCTTGCGCTGCTGCTCGATCATCCGCTTGTGGTGCTGAAGCAGGAGGTTCGACTCACGGTCAATCATGCTGTCGGGGATGGCGACATCGGCCCGTTTGACGATCTCTTCCACCACGGCTTTTTGGGCACGGGCTTCGTTTTCCTGACGCAGCTCTTCTTCCATGCGCTGGTTGAGGGCTTTCTTCAATTCATCCAGTGATTCCTGTCCGACGCTCTTGGCCAGCTCATCGTCGATGTCCGGCATCTGGCGTTCGCGCAGCTCTTTGAGGTCGACTTTGAACTCGGCATCCTTGCCGGCCAGCTCGGTGTTGCGGTATTCGGTCGGGAATGTGGCTTTCACTTCGGTCTGCTGACCGGGTTCTTTGCCGATCAACGCTTCGCAGAAGCCCGGCAGGAAGTTGCCTTCTTTGACTTCCAGCAAGAGCCCTTCGGCTTTTCCGCCTTCGACCAGCTCGCCGTTGACGAAACATTCGAAGTCGAGCAAGACGGTGTCGCCTTCTTTAATCGGGCGCGGGTCGACTTTCTTCAGGTCGGCTTTCGCTTCGGCGATGCTCTCGAGCGCCTTGGCTTCGGCTTCGGGGGGCATTTTGGCTTCTTCAGCGGTGGCGGCGACGCCTTTGTAGTCGCCCAGTTTGACTTCGGGACGCACTTCGAACGTGGCCAACAGCTTGAGAGGCTCACCCAGCTCGAAGTTCGGCGGGTCTATTTGAGGCTCGGTGATCACATCGAGCTTTTCTTCGTAAATGGCTTGCCCGAGAACCTCAGGAACCAGGCGTTCAAGGGTTTCTCGCTTGATAAAGTCCACGCCGACCATCTTTTCGACGATGTTGCGAGGCGCCTTGCCCCGGCGGAATCCTGGGATGTTGATGCGCTGGCTGAGTTGTTTGCAGGCCACTTCATAGGCCTTCACCGCGCGTTCAGACTCAACTTCGACGTTGAGCTTGACGATATTTGTGCCTTCTCGATCCAGCGTGACCTTCATGTCGAACATCCCTCTCCATGTGAGTTTTTGGTTTTTCGCGGGCGAGCCTGGCTATGAACTGCTTCCGCCGCTGGGCTCCCGGCGAGGCCTGATGCTTGGGGCATTGTGCTGCACGAGCCGCTTGTTTTGCCGCAAGCCGTGCGCTCCAGGCCGGAGGGGATTGTAGCACAAAAGGCTTGCAAAGCCGCATGTAGTCGGGCTTAGCGATGATTGAGCTGCGCCCGAAAGGGGCACGGATTCGTTGCCGGATTTGAAGTTGTGTGTAGCGCAGCCGTTGTTCGCCGTGTTCGCCGCGTTCCCGTCCGTCCGCCGGCGCATCCTTCGCGGCTGCTCAATGCATGGGCAAGCACCATCTGACAACCGGGAGCGATGATCTGTCAACTTACCAGCCCTGTTTGTTGACAAAACCGGCGTGCGGAGGCGGGTTTGTCAACTTACCAGCCCTGTTTGTTGACAAAACCGGCGCGCCGGAGGCTGAAGAACGGCTCTACGGCATCGGGAGCATGATCGGGCGCTGGTGGGCGATGATTGCCGCGATGATGAGCGCCAGGTTGATGGTCAAAAATATCCCGAGCAGGCTGGAGCCCAGCATCAGTTGCCAGGTCAAAAGCGCCTGCCGGGGATGAAACGTGGTGACGATGCCGAAGCGGTTGGCGACGTACATCAAAAGTGCCAGTCCGACCAGGACGTCGGCGGCGAGAACGACGTTGACGCGCAGGTTTTCCAGTTGCGGCACCAGCAAAGTGCCCAGTGCGATGGTGCAACAAATGAGCAGGGCGATGGCTGTGGCCTTATCGCTGTCACGGACCGCGACTTCGTTGTCGCGCGATACGCTGCTCACATAGCGCAGGGCAGCCAGACTGCTTCTCCAGCGCGAGCGGCGGTTGATGACTTGCTCGGCCGGCAGACGCAAGGTTTCGACCGTGCCACCGGCACCCTCGACGGCGGTCGATTTGCCTGCGGCTTCATCAGCGGGTTTCTTTGCCGCTTGATCGTCTGACATGTAAGCCTCCCAAAGACCGCTCTTGTGCGCCGCCGTACTGAGTATAGTCGAAACAAATCGCGCGAAAAGGTTTCGTCAGCTCCTTAATACCCAGCAGGCTAACTTCTCTAAGCTTATTCGGCGAAGATTTCTTATGGAATGTAATAAAACCGCGACGCCACCCCGCTGCCAAGGGTAGATAAGACGGACAGGGGCGGGCGCACCCGGACGGCGCCGCGATCGCCGATCAGTGTCGGATAATCAATCGGCGGGCACCACGTGCGGTATCACCCTCAGAGCGATCCGGCGCTGCTTGTGCCATTGCCGGCGCCACCAAATTCGGCGGCAGCATCACGCAAAAACTGCTGCGCCTGCGCCGGATTCTTCAGTTGAAAAATGCGCAGGCGCGCACTTTCAGGCGATCGCAGCAATTCCTGATATTCACGTCGCCGTCGATGATAGGTCGTCAGCCCCCATAACAACACCGAGTCCCTGGTCATAAAGCTCATGCGCCACGATTCGCGGTTGCCTTTCCACAGTTCCTCTTGCGAGAAAGCGCGGCGCACCGTGCGCGAAAAGAGCCGCCACATGACCAGGTGAAAGTCGAAGTCCAGCCAGCACACGGCATCCGCGCGCTGCCAGACGAAGGGGCGCGCTTTGGAATAATTGCCGTCCACCACCCAGGCGGGCGCACTGGTGGCTTGATCGACCCGCGTGAGAAAGACATCGTCGGCAGCCTCGACCCAGTTCGGCTCCCAGTGCAGCGCATCCAGCTCGATGTGGGTGATGCCGCGCGCGGCCGCCAGCCGGCGTGCGAATGTGGTCTTGCCACTGCCGCTTGTACCAACTACAACGAATCGTCGCAGACTATCCATTGAAGAAACGGCAGGCGCCCCTGGAAACAACAACGCCGCGTTTCTCAAAAGAAGCCGCGGGCGCAGTGGAAAAAATGGAGCGGGAGACGAGATTCGAACTCGCGACATCCTCCTTGGCAAGGAGGCATTCTACCACTGAATTACTCCCGCAATAGTGGTGAGGAGTGATTATAGCGCGCTATCAAATTAGCGTGCAACGTCCTGTTTAAGAAACGTCATTCCGGTCCGGTCGTTTATTGCACAACCTGAATAATCGGGGTTGTCGGCGCCACGATGCCTGCCGGTTGCACCGGCGAACCGGCGCCGTTGCCATTACCGTTACCGGTCTGGGATGCCTGCGCAGCTGCGGCAATCTGGGCAGCCGTCGTAGGCGCCGGAATCGAGAGATTCGACGACTTGACTTGCGGTCGGCGTGCCAGACGGTCTTCGACTTCGGAAAGCACCCGCACCACTTGATAGGCGTTATTGGCATCGGTGCGCGGGCGCTGCCCGGTGACGACGCAATTGAGGAAGTGCTCGCACTCCAGTTGCAGCGGCTCGGCATCCGAATAAGACGGATACTCGACCACCATGCCACCGGACTTGGTGAGGCTGTGCAGCGCCAGTTTGTTTTCGGATGCGGTGTCATTCAAGACTGCCGTCTTCAAACTGCCGTTGACGGTGAGGCGCACCAGTTTTTGCGGATCGATCCAGCTGTTGCGCACTTGACCGGGCACGCGACGGGCACCGGCGATCGGGAACACCAGATCGAGGTAAGCCACATCGACCAGTGAGTCTATTTGTGTGTCCCAGCCGCCGACGCGATCCACTTCGGGATGTTCGCAATCGAGCAGGTAAGACATCATCGAAATATCGTGTGGTGCCAGATCCCAGAGCACGCTCCAGTCACGTCTGCCCGTGTTGAAGTTCATGCGATCTGATCTGATAAATCGCAGCTCGCCCAGTTCGCCGTCGCGAATCAATTCTTTCAAGCAATTGACGGCAGGATGGTAGAGAAGCAAGTGACCGACCATCAAGATCAGTCCGCGCTCTGTTGCCAGTTTGTCCAGTTCTTCCGCGTGGCGGGTGTCCCGCGCCAACGGTTTCTCAACATAGACGTGTTTGCCGGCTAACAATGATTGTCTGCCGAGTTCGAAGTGGCTGTCGCTTGGTGACGCGATCACAACTGCTTTGATCGATTCATCCTTCAACACGCTTTCGAACTGATCGGTGATACGCACACCGGGGTGCTCGCGACGCACCACATCCAGGCGAGCCAGGTCAATGTCACATACGCAACCCAGTGCTCCCAAATGAGCAAAGTTGCGGACGAGATTTTTGCCCCAGTTGCCGAAACCTATTACTGCTACTTTTGCTGATTCCAATGCACAACTCCGCAACTCGGAAAGATTCGCGTGCAAATACGGCTGCAATAACAACAACCTTTGAGCCTATTCAAGCGCACAGATGTCTCTTTGAAATTTATCAAGATTAAGGTCGGACGAGACTTCGGCCGATTTAACGTCGCTTGTTGACAGCTTCGCTAAATTCTTTGCCAACTTTGAAACCCGGCACACGCTTGGCTGGGATTTCCAGAGGCTGATTGGTCTTGGGGTTTCTCCCCGTGCGGGCCTTGCGCTGGCGCACTTCGAATGTACCAAATCCAACAAGCGTTACTTTTTCGCCGGATGCAACACGTTTAACGATGGTTTCCATCATCTTATTAATGACGGTTTCGGCATCCTTTTTGGTGGTGCCGGCTTCCTTCGCAATAACGTCTACCAACTCAGCCTTGTTCACGCAGAAGTCCTCTTGTGTTGTGTGAAGTGGTACCAGGGACACCGGCGGACAACAACTCGACATCGGTGTTTCGCCGAGCACTTTATAGACGAAGCTACGCGATGGCGATAGCAAAACCGGCTATATGCTTGCGATACACGATTTTGCCCATGCTAGCATAAAGTGGATAGCTGGCAATGTTCACCTTCCTCTTTTCAGGCGAGAAATTACTAATCATGCTTGCGCCACGCCAACCCATTGTTGCTTCGGTGAGGCGCGACGCGTGGGTCGAAATTGATCTTCTGGCACTGGAGAAAAACGTTGCCACCATCAAGAGCTGGTGTTCGCCGCACACCAAGTTGATGGCCGTCGTCAAAAGCGATGCTTACGGACACGGCGCTGTCGGCGTCGCGGAAGTACTCACCGCATCCGGTGCTTCATGGTTGGGCGTTGCATCGGTCGACGAAGGCTGCCAGCTGCGCGGCGCCGGTGTCACACAGCCGATCCTCTTGCTCAGTCCGGCGCCATCGTGGGCAATTACCACCGCGCTCGAAGCTGATCTGCAACTGACGGTTTTGAATCGCTCGCAGATTGAAGACATTGTCAAAGAGGCGGCGCGGATAAACAAACCGGCCAACGTGCATTTAAAGGTCGACACCGGCATGCACAGGTTGGGGGCGCTGCCTGAAGATGTGCCTGACTTGCTGTCGACAATTGCGTCGGAGAAAGCGCTGCGGCTGGCCGGAATTTTCAGTCATCTAGCCAAAGCCGACGAAGCCGAATTCACCGGCAAGCAAAATGCGCAATTCCAGCGCCTGCTTGATATGGTGGCAAAGTCGGAAAGCCAGCCGCGGCTGGTGCACCTGGCATCCGGTGATGCAACGCGGCGGTTTCCCGATACGCATTACGACATGGTGCGCGTCGGACTGTATTTATATGGATTAGAAGCGCGGGCAGTATCAGATGTGGTGACACCGGCCATGTCGGTGCGCGGGCGCATCAATCATTTGCAACACATAGAAACCGGTCAGTCGGTCGGTTACAACCTGACCTGGACGGCACAGCGACCAACGCGCATCGCATCGATTCCGATCGGCTATGCCGACGGCGTCGACCGCGGACTGTCCAATAAGATGAAAGGGCTTTTGCTCGGACAGGAAGTAAAACAAATCGGGCTGATCAGCATGGACCAGATGCTTTTCGACGTCACGGATGTTGCCGATGCCGATGAAGGTGACGTGATTACACTGATCGGGGAGGAGCACGCGCTGAAGTTTCGCGCGCGCGCCGGACACAAACAACTCTATCTGGCGGATTGGGCGGCCACGCTTGATACCATTACTTACGAACTGGCCTGTCGACTGCGCGCACGCATGCCAAGAATGTACACGCGCTCGGTGCCGGCACACGAGGGCTAGCAAAAAAACATGGCGGCACAACTGGGAGTTTTTTGCGGAACGTTCAATCCGATTCATGTCGGGCATCTTCTGATTGCCGAGTTTGCCTGGGATCAGTTCGAGCTGGACAAAGTAATCTTCATTCCCAACTCGACGCCGCCGCACAAGAACAAGGACATCCTCGACAAAGAATCGCGCTACGAACTTGTGCAGGCCGCCATCGCCAACAACGAGCATTTCCAGATCTCGCGCATCGAGATGGATCGCGAGGGACCTTCATACACGGTGGACACCCTGACGCAACTCAAGTCGCAGTGGGGAGAAGATACGCAGCTCAACTTGATCATCGGTCAGGACAATCTCGGCTATCTGACCGAGTGGCATGACGCGCCGCGTCTTTTCAAACTTTGCCGCATACTGGTGGCATCGCGGCATCTGGTGAAAGCACCGCGTCAGGAGTCCGATGCCGAACTGAAAGCCATGGCACCGCCCGGCGCCAACGTCGAAATAATTCATTTCCCGGATTTTCCGGTGTCTTCCTCCGAGATACGCAATCGCTTGCGCGCCGGCGGCACGGTGCTATATCTGGTGCCACCGGAAGTCAACCACATACTGCTGGAGAAACAACACTATGTCCGGTGACAACTTCGCGCACACCCCGGTTCCTGAGACGCATATCAATGGCATTCCGGTGAATGTGACGAGCGACTTTCTGCGTGAGTGGGTGCGCCCGCGCGTCAAGCCCAAACGGTTTCGTCACATCGAAGGCGTAGTGGCAGTGGCGAAGAAACTGGCCAAGCGCGCGCACTGCGACGAACATCTAGCCGAGATAGCAGCCTGGGTGCACGACTGCTGCAAGCACATCAAAGATGATGAACTGGTGCGCATGGCGCGCGAATACGGGCTGGTGCTCACGGATCTGGAAGCGCACCACGGACACTTGCTGCATGGACCGGTGGCGGCGGAAGTGGCGATGCACGAACTGGACATCACCAATGAAGACGTGCTGAATGCCATAGCTGAACACACTCTCGGCGCGGTGCCGATGAGCACTCTTTCGAAAGTCATTTATTTGGCGGACGCACTGGAGGAGAGTCGCCCGAAAGATTTCCGGCAACCGATCTGGGATGCGCTGGATTTCGAAGGCACCTGCGACCTGGACAATGCGTTGGTGGTGGCATGCGAGCAGAGCATCAGGCATCTGATTGCCGCCGGTAAGCCGGTACACCCGCGAACGGAAGAAGTGCGCGACTACTACGCCAATCTTCAGTAGATCGGGAGTTTTATTTATCCGGGGCGGCGGAGACGTCGCTAGCTTTTTCTTTGTCACGCTTGTGTGCCTGGGCACCGGCAAGCAGCATGAACAGCCCGAAAAACAACAATACAAAACCCCAGATGAGATTGAGGTTGGATTGCAGCCCCGGACTCATGTGGGACGGCATGAGGATGCCGTAGACAATCAAAACGACACCGTTGATGACGAAATATGCTCCGATTACTGTTCGCAGTTCAAGCATGTTGGTTTCGTTTCCTCACCAGAAGATGATGTTGAAGATGAGGGCGAAGACGAGGACGATCACAGCGACGATGGCGGGTTGTTTATACCAGGGCAAGTTCGCTACTTCAATGGGAGAAGCAGTTCCCCAGACCAGTCCCTGCAGTTCTTCGATGGGTTTCGGCTTGGTAAAGAAGGTCACCAGAACGGTAACGACGAAACAGATCGTCCAGGCGATGGTCGAACGCCAGAAGTTGCCCGCCATTTCAGAACCATAATGGAGCATGCCGGCCTGTTGCATCCAGAAAAGAACGCCGGCACCGAGGGTGCCGCAAACCAGTCCGATGAACGCGCCCCATGGTGAGGTGCGTTTCCAGAACATACCCAGTAAGAAAGTGGCGAACAGCGGCGCATTGAAGAATGAAAAGATGGTCTGCATGTAGTCCATGATGCTGGCGCTGTTCATAACCAGATACGCCGTAAAGATGGAAACGACGATACCGGCTGCGGTGGCAATGCGTCCCACCCACAGGTAATGCTTGTCGCTTTTGTCTTTGCCAAGATAAGTCTGATAGATGTCGTAGGTCCAGACCGTGTTGAAGGCGGTGATGTTGCCTGCCATGCCGGACATGAAGCTGGCGAGCATGGCGGTCAAGCCAATTCCCAGCATGCCCGGTGGGTAGAACTGAGCCAGCATGAGAGGCAATGCCTGGTTCCACGACAGGTCGGTCTTGTTGGTGCCCAGTCCGGGCACCAGCACCAGTGCCAGCATACCGGGTACAACTGTGATGAACGGAAACAGCACTTTCGGAAATGCTGCAATCAAAGGAGTGCGCTGAGCGGCGGGCAAACTTTCGGCGGCCAGCGCTCGTTGAATGACGAGAAAGTCGGTGCACCAGTAGCCGAAAGACAGCACGAAGCCCAGTCCGGTCACCAATCCGATCCAGTCGATTTGCATCGGGTTGTGGTAACTGGCGGTGTGCGCCCACAAGTTGCCGTAGCCGGGCGGCATCTTGGCGATCATCGCCTGCCAGCCGCCGGTCTTCATCAATCCCAAAATTGTCAGCGGCACGAAACCGAGGACGATCAGGAAAAACTGCAGCACTTCGTTGTAGATAGACGAAGTCAGGCCACCAAGCATGGTGTAAGCCAGAACCACGGAAGCAGAAACGATGATCGAGGCGTTCATGTCCCAGCCTAGCAACAGCTTGAACACAAGCGCCATCGCGTACATGTTGATGCCCGACATGAGCACCGTCATCACCGCGAAGGAGACGGCATTGAACGCGCGCGTCGGTTCGTTGAAACGCAGTTTCAAATATTCGGGCACGCTGCGGATGCGCGAACCGTAGTAGAACGGCATCATGAAAACAGCCAGGAACAGCATGGCGGGAATAGCGCCCACCCAATAGAAGTGAGCCGTCATGATGCCGTACTGGGCACCATTGGCAGCCATACCCATCACTTCGATGGCGCCCAGGTTGGCAGAGATAAATGCCAATCCTGTGATCCAACTGGGAATCGAACGACCAGAGAGGAAGAAATCCTCGCTGTTCTTCATGTTGCGCTTCAGTGCAATGCCGATGCCCAGAACAAACGCGAAGTAAATTCCGATGATCAGGTAATCGACAAAGCCAATATTCACAGTTACGTGCTTTCGCGCTACTGGCGATTACGCACTGAAATCGTCTTGCGAGCCGAAATCACCACCGCCGCCGCCGGCGCTGTCTTTCTTGCTGCCGAGCAAACGCAGGTTGGTGCCGTGTATATACGGGCGGACGTTTTTGACGCCGTCGTCGGCAGTCCAGCGGCTGAAATCAAGGCGGCCTTCGATGCCGATCAAACTGCCCTTGCGCACGTATTCGCCGGCGACTTCAGCTTGGCGACCCCAGAGCTCGATGTCAAACCAGTCGGTTTCACGTTCTTTGGTCGGACGATTGACGGCGAGGCTGAACGTTGTCTTGACTCGACCAGATTCGAAGTAGCGCATCTCCGGGTCACGACCGGCGCGACCGACGAGCATCACTGAATTCACCATTTAAGAAGCCCTCGCCATGCTGATTCCTGAGAATTATCCGGCATTCAGGACGCCATGTAATGAAATCGAGTAAAGAAGGGACAACATGTGTGAAACAACCACTGAGCAAAGCGCTCCAGACTCATTGAAACAGCCCGCCTGGCACGTGCTGGTTTTGTGTTGGGTCACTTCGATAGCCTACCTTATATATTGGTCCTACAAAAACTGGCGTGACTTTTCGAAACAAGCAGCGCTTTTTTCTGGTGATGCGGCTCAAGCCGAAGCCCTGAAACCGTTCAAAGACATCAGCCCACTGCTGCGTTCGATCGGGCTTTTCGTGCCGGTGCTGAACCTGTTTTTGATCGTCACTCAGTTTTTGAGCATCGCCCAACTGGTGCCCGACGAGAAGTCGCTGCCGCGACGCAGCCCATTACTGGCAGCCGCAATCATATTTGGCTCGTTCATCAGCTTGACATTTATGTTCTGCTTCGCGCCGCCGTTTTTCTTTCTGGGACTTTTGTCGGCGATCCCCTTTGCTTTCGTGCAGCACTGGATCAACCAATACTGGGACAGCGTCGAGCCGTCCGGGCGTGCCATGCGTCACGCCTTCTCGGTGAAGGAACTGATTGTCATCATATTTGGTGGCATGTTGCAGGGGCTGACCGTGGCCGGCTACATGCTGGGCGTGAAACCTTAGCCCACGCTGAAGAATAGTTAGAAGCCGTGTTTTTTAGCCCAGCGCACTAAATAGTCGCCGTTAGGCAGTTCCAGCTTTTCAGCCAGCGCTTCGAGAATCTGGTTGAGGTCAAACTCGGTGAGGCCCATTCTTTCGGCAGCCTTGGGAACGCCACCACGCTTGGTGACGTGCTTGAGAATATTGCGCTCCGCTTGATCGAGCTTGGTGATGTTGCGCGGCAGCGAGGGTGAGAGCACACCGGTAGAACCGCGGGTCACCATCAAGATCGCCATGCGTGCCAACGCGGGCGGATCGGCTTTGAGAATGTAGGCGCAAGCACCGACATCAAGCAGGTCTTGCACTTCAGCGGCTTTGCTTTGACTGGCGTAGACGACAACGTGCGCGTTGCGCAGCGAAGCAAGTTTCTTGATCAAAACCTCGGTTTGCATCAGACCCGGCAGGTGCAAATCAAGCAGCACCACATCGGGCAGGAGTGCGCTCGCCATCTTCCAGGCTTCATCGGAGGTCTCGGCTTCGCCGATTACCTCGATAATGCCGTCCGCCTGCAGCGCAGTGACTGCGGCTTCGCGGGTGGGCGGGTGATCGTCAACAACCATAAGTCGAATGGGCATAGGTGCTTATTTTAGCGACCTTGAGCGCGTAATCGCAAAGTAATGGATAATATGCACCGTCAAGAGGGCTGACAAATGAAAAAGAAACTCGCGCTATTACTCGCATCTGCGATGGTTACTGTCGCCTGCGCCTCAGTGCAACCGGCGATTTCACAAGGTGCCCCGGATCTGAAGAAGCTGGGCAAATTTGTTAAAACGCCGTCCGGCTTGCAATACAAAGACACCGTCACCGGCAACGGACCGTCGCCGCGCCCGGGACAGAGCGTCAACGTCCATTACACGGGCTGGTTGTTGATGAATGGCAAGAAGTTCGACAGCTCCGTCGATCGCGGACAACCGTTCAGCTTCGGGCTGGGCCGCGGAGAAGTCATTAAGGGATGGGACGAAGGCGTCGCTTCGATGCGTATCGGCAGCAAACGCATTCTTGTCATCCCGCCAAATCTGGGTTATGGAGCCGGTGGTATGCCGCCGGTAATTCCGGGCAATGCCACCCTCGTGTTCGAAGTGCAGCTTTTGGGCGCGCAATAATAAGGCCCGCCAAATCATAAGCGTTCAGGAAAGCCCGATATCAATATCGGGCTTTTCCGTGCAACCGCCCAGCCATCTGACTCGACTGATCCTCATGCGCCCTCACATAAGGAGAAAGCTGTGTTGAAGGTCTTGGTGCTGCAAGAGAAGGCAGAGAACGTATTCAATATCAGGGAAGCTTTACCAGATTGCGAGATTCAGCTATTCGATCACGTCAGTCAGGCGATACAGGCGATCAATCGCGAAGATTTCGATCTGATCGTTTCGGCGGTGCATCTTGAGCACGACGGCAGCGTCTTTGATTTCTTGAAGACCGTCAAGACGAACATACGTTTTCATCACATCCCATTTGTTTTTTACTGCAGCAAATCATCCACTTTCGCACGTTCGGTGCGGCACGGGCTACAGATTGCTGCGCACGCGCTGGGCGCCGAGAAGTACATCACCATGGAGCACTACGACCGCGCCACTCTTCGCGATGAGTTAATTTCGGTGCTGGATGCATACGGGTTGGGTAGGGATGCCGACCGAGAGACAGCGGAACACCCTGCATTCGACGAGTTCGACGAGCTCGACGCATTCAAGGCGCTCGATGCGCTGACACCACCATTGACACCACCGCAGTCGTCCTCCCAGACTGGACTACCCGGCTCGCCGGCGCAAAACATCGAGGGCAACGCCTGATACCGCAGATTGTTGGCGTCTCAAATTTGATACGTTGGAGGGGTCCCAGCGTTCAAAAAAACCATTAAATCCCGGGTCCGTGTACAAAACTGCGACGCCGGAGGGTCCTCCGCGTAGCAGTATTGTAACGCTGTCACTTCGTCGCGTTCATGGCTGGCATTGCCGGTCGGCGCGGAGGCTTGGCGTGGACGACTCGTCCCATGATTTGACCCTGTCCTGGTTGCGCAGCGACTAACTCATCGTCGCTCAGATCAAGCGAGATGTCGTCTTCCTTCACCACGGGCAGTGCCTGGATTTGCCTCAACTCCACGGGAGATTGGAAATTTCGTGCCGCGTCGAAAACAACCTCGAATGTCGACTCGCCGTAGACCGAAAATAAAAATGCGAAAGGCGCCACGCACCCGTCGCAGTCTGTCGATTGTTCAAGTGCGTGGATTGCGGCTTTGTCCAAAGCCGCATAACCTGATGATCGCGCGACTCGAACATCGACTGCGTTGCCGTCCTTGGAGAAGCGGAAATTGAGCACAACTTTGTGCGAACTTCCATCTATACAGGGGGGACTCCAATTCGATTGAACCTGTTGGATGACACGGGCACGAATCTTCTCGATGATATGCGCGGTTTTGATCATCGGCTCTCCATCGCGATAAGCCTTTTGGGCTCCGCATTTGACCGACTGCGATAGAGGCGCCATCAGCGTATCCGCACGCGCGACGGCAGCGAAATTGCAGACAGCGAGAGCTGTCAAAACAACAACTAACGCAACACCACGCGATTTAATCATTTGGTGGGTTCTTTTCGTCGTGATTGTCGCGCGCGCCGACAACTTTGCCGGTGATGCGCGCGGTGCCGGTGCTTTCGCCGGCATTCGATTGATCTCCTGGTTTTGGCGGGGCATCCTCCGCCGGTGCCAGGCGCAATCTCACAAGAATCGGTTTGCGCCAGCCGTAATTGAAGATCACGTCGAATGCCCCTTCTTTGTACATGTTGCGCAGCGCTTGAAACTCCGGCGCCTGATACTCGATAGCGTTCATGGCCGATTCATCCATCAAAGAGTCGCCCGAGGATTCGACGATGTACTTCTCGCTTACGGAGCCGTGCATGTCCAGTTTCATCCGAATCACAGGACCCTTGCCGCGCCTCGGCGGACACCAATTGCGACCAATCGCAGCGCGCGCATCGTCAAAGGTTCTGTTGGAGTTTTCCTGCAGATAAACATCGACTTTGCCTGATTGAGAGTCCGGCTTCACATCCTTTGCCGTCGCCTTTACTCTCTTCGCCTTCTTGGGGTCCCCATAGATGACTTGCTGCGCGTCCGCTGCAGTTGCAAGAAACATCAGTGCCACCGCAAGTAGTGCGCCGCTTTTCATTTCGCCGAGTTTCCCTCAACCGGTTTGGAACGCGCACCGACTACCTTGCCGGTGATTCGTGCGGTGCCGTCGCCGGATTGCTTGTCTTTGTTTCCCGACTGATCGCCGGTTGATGCGGCACGCAGTGTCACCGCATTGGCGTAATAGATGTTGCCGTCGAAGATGACTTCCAGCGAACCACCTGGGTACGCGGACCAGAGTGGAGGAAACGCCTTCGGCTGATCTTTGATTGCGTTCATTGCCGCCTGGTCGAAGATCGAAACACCCGATGACTGAACCATCTGTTTCTCGCGCACGCCACCCTGCTCATCTACTTTGATGCGAATAACCGCAGATGGGGGACACGGGTTGCACTTAGGCGGATACCAGTTCATGCCGATGGCTCTGGTGGCAGCCTTTTCGATTTGAGAGCGGGATGCCGGTTTAGCCGGCTGCGGCTGAGCCGGACGACTGGCACTCGTTTGCGCCAGAGCTACCTGTCCAAGAGCAGCCACTGCAATGGCTGCGAGAATGCCACTTTTGACCAAACAAATTACTCCGGTCGGGGCTAAACGGGGACATATATATAGTAGGCGCCTGCGGACCCCAGACCTAGGGTAAAAACCCTGAGGCGCCAGTGGACCCCGCCTGAAACCAGAAACCCTCACCAGGCTGGCTTCGGACTCAACCGCTAAGAAATTGTTAGCGAACCGCACAAGGTTCTGGAACGAGTGTTCCAATATTTATTGGAACGGTTGTTCCAAATCCCAATTAGAGTTTACCAATCATCAGTCAGGAGTAAGGGGGTTTTTCTATGTTACTGCATGAGCTATCCCGTTCGCGCCTCTTTCAAGACACGTTCCGCGAGCTGGAGCGTAAGCAAGGCTTGCTTAACCGCATGTTTCATGCGCCGTCGCACGACGCGCTTGTCGAGTTTCCATCCCTGAACGTATGGACCTCCCAGGACGGAGCAGTAGTGACCGCAGAGATCCCTGGGTTGGCTCCCGAAGATATCGAAATTTCCGTAGTGAACGAAACGCTCAGCCTGCGCGGCAAGCGTACACAACCAGAACTGGAGGAAGGTTCGCAGTGGCACCGCCGCGAAAGAATATTCGGTGAATTCGCGCGCACCATTCAATTGCCGTTCCGCATCGATTCCGAAAAAGTAGAAGCGAACTTCACCAATGGTGTTCTGGAGATCAAACTGCCACGCAGCGAAGAAGACAAGCCTCGCAAAATCACAGTCAACGCCGGCTAGTCGCACGAAACACCCATCAGCATTCACTCACCACGCACAGCAATAAAGGAAAGGTGCAAATCATGACCGAGAAGACCTGCAACACCGAATCGCAAGCAGTGCAAACTGTGGAGAAACATGAGGCTCCAGAGGCGCACACCGAACAGATTCGTCAGCGTCGCGTTTTCACACCGCGCACCGACATTTTTGAAACCAATGAAGATATCGTGGTTCTGGCAGACATGCCGGGTGTTCACGAAAACAACGTGGACATCACTCTTGAGCAGAACAACTTGACACTGAACGGATTCGTTGAAGCTTGCTCTCACGATGGGTACAGCTTGACGTTTGGTGAGTACGGGATCGGCGACTACTATCGCCGCTTCACCTTGCCGAATGCCGTCGACCGCGAATCTATTTCCGCGTCCATGAAAAATGGCGTGCTCAAGCTGGTCTTGCCCAAGAGCAACGGCGCTAAGACGCGGAAAATCACCGTCCGCGGCGAGGAATAGTTCAGCCGGAACAACCGCACGCGGTACCAAAGCCGGGCCCGACGCCCCCTCAATGACCAGAAGGGTCCGGCTTGGTATCAGGCGGTAATCAACTTTCAGTCACATCACATCCCCGCAAATCGCAAATCTCCTGGACCCCGCCACTGCTCGGCGGGGTCATTTTTTGTCGCCCTGTCATGAGGCTAAAATAGTGCCATGAGCGACATCGCGATAACTGCGGCTGTCTTTGTGGTTGCCCTTTTGTACTCCATGGTCGGGCACGGCGGCGCATCAGGCTACCTGGCGATTCTCTCGCTCGCTGGTACCGACAAGAAATACATGACGTCCACGTCACTTCTCTTAAACGTGCTCGTCGCTTCGATGTCGACTGTTTTTTACTGGCGCGCCGGACACATGCGGTGGCGCATGGCGATACCGTTCATCGTCTTGTCTGTCCCGGCGGCGTTTATCGGCGCCATGATGCCCATCTCCGAAAAGATATACCTGTCAGTATTGGCGGCGGTCCTGGCTTATTCAGCAGTGCAGCTGGGCTTGCGGACGCACAAACTACTCGAACAAGGAGAATACACTCCGCCACCACTTGCGGTTTCAGTGCCGGTCGGCGGTGCGCTCGGTTTGCTCTCCGGGATAGTCGGAGTCGGTGGTGGCATTTTCTTAAGCCCCTTGATGTTGCTCAGGCGCTGGGCTAATCCTCAGGAAACATCAGCCACATCAGCTTTGTTCATAGTGGTCAACTCGATAGCCGGCATCGCCGGCAAAATTGCGGGCAACAGCTTCGAGTTTACGTCCAGCCTGCATCTAATCGCAGCAGGATTTCTCGGCGGACTGCTCGGTTCACACCTCGGGGCAAACAAAATGTCGAGGGTGGCAATTTGTCGTGTCCTGTCCGTGGTTTTGCTGCTTGCCGTCTTGAAATTAGTAATCGCGATTTGCTCGCCTACCAAAGCATGATCAAACTGACTATCAATAATGTGAAGGTGCTGTTCATCAAGGCTTTTACAGCCGAGGATGTACAGACCATTTTGCATTTCGTCAGGGAAGCGGGCAGCTTTGCCAGGGGCACCGAGCCCACGGTTTTGTTTATCGACACGCCAATCACCTCTGCGACGGTGGAAGCGGTGGAGAAACTAAAACGAGAGCGCTTTAGAGTGGTGTTTCGCGATCACCACTATGTCGATGGAGAACCCCGAAACGATCGCGAGCGTCAAGTGGTGGCGGCAGCCGCGAAGCTGAAGAATTTGCTGCAAGACGACTGCGAAATCACGGTTAGGAAACTGCACCCGGCTTGCAGTACGCTGGTTGAAGTCGGCGAATTCGCGCACGCGGTGGCGATTGTTGCTGACCCTGACGCCGATGGGCTGACGGCCGCCATGAAGGCTGCCGGTGTTTACTATGAAGGCTTAGATGAAGATGCGGCCAAGCTCGACAGCGAACCGCAACTGCAAGTAACCGGCACGCCGATCAGTCAACTGCTCGCCAAAGGCATCGCCGTGATTCCTTCCTATGACTCAGCAAATCCGAAAGAACGCGAGATTGCTCATCAGTATCTTTTTGAAGATTGGGTGAAAGCAGTCACAGGCAACGAACAGGCACTGCAACGCTTGAACGAACGCGTTGCGTTGTACGACGAGGCTGTAACTGTTGCACAAACGCTGGCAAGCACAGCGGAGACAGTTGCACCAGGAGTGGTGCTGGTCGACGTTGCACACAAACCTCTGTACGATCCGGGCACCCTGAATGCCCTTATGGAGAGCCTTGCAGGAACGAGTATAACGGTCGTTCGCAAGTCTCTAGGACCAATTGCAGCTCTGCACGGTATTCAATACAGCCTGGCGGTGGTTAAGTCTGAGCAAGCTCGAGTAGATTTACAAAATCTGGTGCCTACGCACGCTAAATCCGATCCTGAAGGTGGCATCATTTCCAATGTCTCATTTCTGCTGCATGTATCTGAAGATATTTGGCAGCGTACTGTTCTGCCACTATTGCGCAACGGTCGAGTTTAGCTCTTCCGCAAACAGCTCCCCATGCCGCTTTTCGCATGCATGTTTTTACGCACCGTTAACATAGAGATACTCATCGCGGAATACCCGAGCGAATGTAGGAATTTCCATGTTAGAACTCTGTAAGTCACATGCCACCACCCTGCCTGAGGTGCTCCATGAAGCGCTCCCTTTGTGCCGCTTTAGCAACTTTTGCCGCCCTGATTCCGCTGAGCCTGAGCGCTGTTGCACAAGTTGGTATTCCATTTAGTATCAATCCTTTCGACACGTCACACTTCATGGACATGGAGTCAGCGCGTCGCACAGCTGCAATTTCTTCTGCTGAGATGGCGGAAAAGTTTCTTCGCGAAAAACAAGCTGTGCAAAAGGTCGCGCAGAAGCGCACCAAAACTATGCGCCTGCAGATGGCCAAGAGCGCTTTGATGACCGCCAAGCGCATGCACAGCAATGGCTGGTGCTACAAGGGAGTCACCGATGCGCTGAAACCACTGGGCGTTGAATTATCTGGTCCCGCCGCGTACATGGCGAAGGATCTTCTGCAAAATGATCCGCGCTTCCAGCCTGTGCGCATTGAAGATCCGACACAGTTGCACCCCGGCGATCTGATTGTCCACGGACCCACCGGCAGCCATCCCTATGGACACATCGCCGTCTACCTCGGCAACAATCACGAGGCAAGCGATCATGTGCAAAAAGTTGTGCTCAATGCAATTGGACCGTACAGCTATTCAGTCGTGTTCCGTTACGACGAGGGCTTGATTGCCGAGAGCACCGTCGATGTCGAAAGCACTGAAGTGGTTCCCGCAGAAGATAGCGTCAGCGGAGAGAACAACACTACCGCCGATGGTCTCGATGCGTTCGAGCAAGTGACCAGTGAACCCGCTGATCTTCTGGACTTCGTCTTGCCGGAGCGCGGATAGCGTTTCTTCCTCAAATGCGCTTCGTGAAATTGCCGGCATAGCCCGTCATTTCGACATATGCATCACCGGTGATGGCTTTGCCTTTCGCGGTACCAGTCACCTTGCAGCTGCCTTCCCAGTATGTGACGCCCGTAGATTTCGCCGTCACCAGCTCTTGTTGTTGCATAACAGGAGTTAGGTTGAACGTGGCATCCAGCGATGGCACCGCGACCTTCCAGCCCATCGGATAGGTGGCACTCGAAGTCGGGCTCTTCCAGGTAGACAATGGCGCGATCTTGTAGTCACTCAGGGCTAGGTGTTTGGTGGTACCGTCAGGATATATGATCGTTCCGGACGAGTTCGGATCGAAGCCGCCACTCTTGCGACGCATCACATAAAACATCAATTCGATATTGTTATCGAGTTGCACGCTGTACCAGTCCCAGCCGACCTGCTCCTCGGTCAGTTGGTTACTGCCGAACTCGTGATCCATCCAGGTGACACCCGTGACGGGAATCTGCTCTTTGCCGATTGTAATGGTGCCTACGGTATCCATATGAGTCAGCGAATAGTAATGCGAAGCGCATCCCTTGCAATTGGCCTTCTGACTGACGCCATTAACTCCATGCAAAATGGCAGGCTTCTTTGACGTCAGGCGCAGGTCGATGGAATAGGCAGGCGATCCCGAAGCGCCGGGAGAGCCAGCCTTGAGATGATGTGAATTGCCCTCCAACTGCGCAGACCAATCTCCATTTATGACGTGGTAACGCTTTTCGTCGGTCGCTGCCAGCGAGAGCGCCGGACGGTTCATCTTTTCATCGAAGAAGAAACGATTATTCTTTTCGTCGGTGACGGCAAAGTGCGCCGAATGCACCTCGGTGAGTGCCCATGCGGACTGGGGCATTTCATCGAGGTCGACGCCAAATCGGAAAAACGTCAACTCATATCCAAACTTGCGACCATCTTTAGATCGCAAATGACCAGTGTAGTACCACCATTCGGTTTTGAAGGCTTTGTGCGCAGCATGGTCGGCGGGAAACTGATATTTGTACCCGGGCAAAGCCAGGCGCCAGGACTTTGTTGCCGCCGGCGCGGCAGCTTGTGCCACCACCAGCGCCAGGCAAAGAACTGCGAGCAGCAATTTCATTTGTGATCCGCCGATTTGGTTTGCGAAATCGAGCAGGTATCGCTGAAGCGCAGGTCGTCGCCGTTCCAGGTGCGTTTCATGACTGGAGTTTGTTCCTGCATGCGGTCATCGAGAACTTCCTCTTCAACGCGCGTGCGCAGAGCATCGAAGGCCTGCGCCAGAGACGTCTGCGCGCCCTTGCAAGTAAGGCTCTCGATCAGCTGCCTCGTGAATACGCTATTGGGATACTTCTTCGACTCCCAGGAAAGTTGATTAGCTAGGCTTGAACAAATGAAGATCTGTCCCTGACGTGGTGTCACATTCATGACATCGAACGTCGCGGTGGAACGCGAGCGCGCCAGCCCCTTGTTGCCGGGGTCTGAGCTGGAGTCGGCGCTGCTGTCCGTCGCAGTCGAATGCGCAGGCCCGACGGCGGTGGCAGCACCACTGTGACAAACATCGAGAAACACGACAACGCGGTCACTCTGAATCTCCTCTTCGATGATCTGGGAAAACCATTCCATTGGAATGCCGTTGGCTAGCAGATTGCGCGCGTTGGCATCGTAAGGCAGAAGGAAGTTGAGCGGAATGGACGACTTCGAATCGGCACCACCGTGACTGGAGACGTAGATGACGACCAGGTCGTTCTTCTTCGCCTTGCCCAAAAATCCCTCACCGACAGCATCGACAATATTGCTGCGATTGGCGTCGGCATCGGTGAGCAGTTTGACATGATCAGATTTGAAGTTGGCGCTGCCGGTGAGAAACTGTGCGAAGTCGGTCGCATCCTTGGCTGCGTACTTCAAACTGATCGCCGGGTCTTTGAATTGACTGACGCCAATCACCAGAGCCCACTTATCTTCAACCGGCGCGGACGCTGTGGCGGCTGCTTCTCCCTTCATCATAGTGACAACCGGGTTTTTCATAATCTCCATCGGCGGTGCACTGGGCATCGTCGATTTGATCTGCATAGCGCGATCTTCTATCGCCGCCGCTTTTTCAGGCGCGACCTTCTTGTAGATCTTGTTCAACAGATCGAGGTCGCGTCCCGCCTGGCAAGAATCTTTGCCGAACAGCTTTTCGTCAATCGCCAGCGCTCGCTTAGCCTGACTGTCGGCCTCGTGATACTGGCAGGCATCGAAGCTGTTGCGCGCCAACTGAACCATCACTTTAGCCACCTGTTCGCTTTCGGCACCAAAAACTTTCTCACGGGCCGCCAGCACTTTGAGCAGGATCTGCCGAGAATCTTCAAACTTACCCTGGCGACTGCGTTGCTCGGCCAGGACGCACCTGTCGTCCGCGGCGGCCGAGTCGAGCACGCCGGTTGGCGATGCCGCAGCACCGCCAACTGGCAGCGCAGCAAACAAGATCGATGCGGCAAGCAAAGTGGAAAGCGATGTTTTCACGTGCCTGAATCCCATGAAGAGCCCCCCGTGTTGGAGACAACGATAGCCAAGTCAGTTGTAAGCCCTTCGCCCTTCATTCTACGCTATCAAGTGGAAGCTTGCATGAACCCACCACCTACTCGTCCCGAACGACTTCCGGGGCGGGCGTTGCCGCCGCCAGCTGCGCTGGGAAAAGCCCCGAGAGAATCGAGCAAGCCATGATCAAAGCAAACGACTGCACCAGGAAATCGACCGGCACCGCGAACTGAATCGTCCAGCCGAACGACTGTTTGTTAATCACATCAATCAACAGCATCGAGAGCCCCATGCCGACCACCACGCCAGACACGGCTCCGCACAATCCAAGAATCGCCGCCTGCGACAAGACAATCTGCCGCAAGTTGCCGGCGCTGGTGCCCAGATATTTGAGGATGCCGAAGTCCCGGCGCATCTCGAGCGTCAGCGCGAACAATGCGTTCATGACGCCGAGAATCGCCACTGTGATAGCAATCGCGTGCAGCGCATAAGTTATCGCAAACGTATTGTCGAAGACGCGCAGAACGCTGGCTTTCAGTTCTTTGTTGGTGCGAATGTTGAGCAGGCTGTCGGTGCCAATCGCATCATAAATGCGCGAGCGAACCGTGTCGCCGTCCAGTGAAGGATCAATCCAGATCGCCACCGTGGTCGAATACCGGTCGTCGTAATGGCGAGCGAACTCCTCGCGGTCGATAATCACATAGCCGAGGTCGCTGACATAGTCATAATAGATTCCCTCCACTGGTGCCGCCAGTTCGCCGCGAGGAGTCTGCAGTTTGACTACGTCACCCTTGTGCAAGTTATGCCTGGCGGCAAAGCTCTCCGTGACGATCGCACCATGATTGGCGCGCAGCCGGTTGAGCACCACAGATGATGGCTCTCGATCAAGAAACATCAAGTTGCCGCGGCGTGCCATTACCTGCATCTCGCCGGAACCCAGAAAGGCGGGCGCACCTTCGTATTCGATTGGAAACTCCACAAATTCGTCGACATCAATCACACCGGGCACGTGACGCATCTTCTCCACCACCTCATGGGACAGCGAGCCGGTGCGGTTGCTGTAGCGACGCGCCACGGGTTCGATAAACAGGTCGGCTTTCAGAGACTGTTGCGTCCAGGCAATGACCGTCTCGCGAAAACTACCGATCATTACAGCCAGGCTGACCATCATGGCGATGCCGACCATCAGGGATGAAACAGCCACGGACGTTCTGCCAAGTGTTCCGAACAGACTGAGCGCCGCCAGTCGAGGCAGGTTTGCCCCCAGTTTCTGCAAAATAGATGCCGTTGCGCGCAAGAACCATTTCAGAATCAGCGGCATCACGAAGGCGACGGCAAATACAGAGAGAGCCGCCGCGCAATAGCCGAACAGCGGAAATCCGTTGACCGCAGGCTGCTTGCCGCAGATGAATGCCACCACGCCCAGTATGACGCCGATCGTGCCAAGAAACTTCAGCGACCCGCGCACTCGCGACTCGTAGGCGCCGCGCCTCGATGCCTCGGCGGCGGTAACCGTTGATGCCTCCAGAGCCGGTGCCAACGCGGCGACCGCGGTCATCAATAGACCGCCGGCAAACGCGAGCGAAATCGCCGTAGGATCCAAAACGATCTGCGCGGGCGGCTGGTCGACATACAGCGCCTGCACCGTGCGTGATACCGCCTTCACCGCATACTGAGCGCCGGCGATGCCCAGTGCAATGCCCAGCGACGAGCCGACCAGTCCGAGCACGACTGCCTCACTCAGGAAAAGCGAAAAGATTGTCAACCGGGGCAAACCGAGCACACGCATGGTGCCTATTTCAGGGCGACGGCGAATGACCGCGATCGACATGGTGTTGTAGATGACGAACATGCCGACGACGACGGCAATCAGACTGAGTGCCGCCAGGTTGTATTGAAAGGCGCGCACCATCTTTTCGATTTGCTCGCTGCGTCGCTGCGGCGCGTCGACCGCCACGCCGGGCGGCAGCAAACTTGAGATTTTCTGAACGAACTCCGCGCGCCTGTCTTCAGGGACAATCAAATCGATGCGAGACAGACGCCCTTGCATGGCGAAGGCATCTTGCGCACCGGAGATGTCCATGGCAACGATGTTGCCTCCGAAAGCCTTCCCGGGTCCCTCAAACTGAAGGATGCCTGCGACGGCGCAGTTCTGTTCATGGTCGCTGAGCACCAACGGAAACTGCTCGCCAACCTTCAGACCGAAGCGCTGCGCAAGTTTCTCACCGACATAAATGCGATTGCGGTCGAAGATGGCGAAGTCGCTGAGTTTCTCCCCCTGCGGAGCCATAGTCATGACCCGAAAATCCGAGTCGCCGAACATATCAACGCCAAGCACCTGAACCAGCTCGGGCGAGTCGCGGCGAATCACACCGATCTCGTCGATCACCGGGGCGAACTTCAGGCCTTCGGCGCGCAGGGGAAGCAGCTTGTCGATGATGTGTTCGTCGATGCCGGGTGCGTTGGCTGTATGTATCTCGAGATTGGCTTTGCCGGCAACAATGTCGACGCCTTCGCGAAACTGGTGCAGCGCGGCACCATTAGCTAAGTTGATGGCGAGAATCACACCAACACCAAGAGCGATACCAATCACGGTGAGCACGGTGCGAGCGATGTTGTGCTGCAAATGGCGAACGATGAATTTGTTGAGAAGCCAGATGAGCAATCTTAGATTCAAACTCGCTGCTCCTGTGCCACCACTTTTCCATCCCGCATGCGAATGATGCGCGATGCGTAGCCGGCAGCTTCCTCGCTATGCGTAGCCATCAATATGGTGATGCCGGAGTCGCGGTTGGTATCGCGCAGCAAGTCGAGAATCGCCTTGCCGGTGTCCGTATCGAGGTTGCCGGTTGGTTCATCGGCTAGCAGTACCATCGGTTTGTGAATCAGCGCGCGCGCAATGGCGGTACGCTGCATTTCGCCGCCAGACAGCTGCGCCGGGAAGAAACCTGCGCGATGGCTCATGCTGACACTCTCCAGCATGGATTTGACGCGCGCCGCGATGTCAGTGTGCGACAGTCCGCGTCCGATCTCCAGCGGCAACGCCACGTTTTCTGAGACCGTCAGGGTGCTGAGCAGGTTGAAGAATTGGAAGACGAAACCGATCTTGGTGCGTCGCAACTCGGTGGTTGCGGAATCATCCAGTGTGCTGACGTCTTGCCCGTTTAAGGAAACCGAGCCGGCGGACGGGCGGTCGATGCCGGCGACCATGTTAAGCAGGGTGCTTTTGCCACAGCCGCTGGGACCCATGAGAGCCACGAATTCGGCTGCTTCAACGTCGAAGCTCACCCCGGAGAGCGCCTGCACCTGGTGCTCTCCATAACTCTTTGCGACCTCTTTGAGCTGGATGAATGTCATCAATCTGCGGCGTTTTTCGGGGGACCGGGGCGGTTGCACGATTCATGATAAACCCAAGGAGGGAACTCTGGGTGAATCCTGCCGGGGCGGATAAAGCCTCAGCCTCGCGCAGCCAGGCGCCTGCGAATGATTGCAGATAGTCCCCGATATGTCGTTGCGTCCTTCGACTGCGGCTCCAGCAAAAGTGCGAGATTGTCATAAGCTGTTGCCATCTGCTCACTAATGAGGCCATGTTTTTCGTGAATCTCATCGATTGCTTCAAAATACAGGGTCTCTGCTTTGAGCCACATACCATCTGTGGCAGCATCGAGCACGACTGATTCGCGCTGCGCAAATCCCGCTATGCAACGCCAAGCAGACAGGCGACGCGACGTGGTTTCACCGGATGGATCGATAGTGTTCATAGAACCATTGTATGTCTCAGACGGAAGCTATGGAGCGCAAAGCGCGATCAAGTTTCCAACCTGTTTTGTTGGAAATCACACGACACACTCTTTTTTGTAGTCACCATCTGTGATACCGCTGCTGAGTTGAAGTGCTCGGGCACATATTCGCATCACGCAATGACCCGCTTTCTCCCCGTTGACTTGCTCAACACCGGGCGTGAAATTTCAATCACATTCTTGAGCGCAATCGTCGTCAAGTTTGACTGCAGCCAACTTCTCAGTCGCTCAGAGCTTCAACTGCACTCCTTTCGACAGACTTTGTGGCTGAAGGTCCGCTACCACTCACTCTTGTAGTTGAACCGTCACAATGAAGGCTAAGCCCACCCCTTACTTTCCTTACAGGCTTTCTGTTCCAAAAGAATGCGCAGGCATCTAGCGCAGTTAGGACCTTTCGGCTAAGGTAGAAATATCGGCTCATCAAAGCTGGACGTCGGCCCTCTGTTGTCGACCAACAACGTTCCTCGTCCAGAGCACCAGACTCTAAGGCACCATATATGGTGCTACTCGCCCTGCCTCGCAAAATAAACTTCTCCCCTAACAGAGCAGACATAAACATCATTCATGCCAGACCTTTCTTCGATAAGAAGTCTCACAGTCACCAGCAAGGGGCAAGTCACGCTTTCCTCAACCGCACGCAAACAGCTAGGCATCGAGCAGGGCACCGGTTTGATAGAAGTGATTGTCGGTGACTGCCTGGTGTTGCTCCTCGAGTCTACCGTCATCGAACGGATCAGCAGTGACGCACAGGACGCCGCCAAAACAGTCAACGAGCATTTAGAAACCATCGTAGCCGAAGCGCGAAAGCAGCGAGCAAGCGACGGCAACTCCTCCCACGAATAGCGGGGCCGGCGGCACTTATGGTACCCCTGAGCTTAGAGCAGCTTTTGCAGTTGGCCGCGGAAAGCGAGTCCAACAATGACCCGCTCAAGACCGAGGAGTACTTCCAGGAAGCTGTTAGCGCGGCAATCAAGAACGAGGATCCTCTCCAACTCCAGCAAGCTTACCGGCAATTTGCAGCCTTCTTGCGCAGACAGAAACGCGAGGACGAAGCGATCACACTGGAGAAGATTGCAGAGGTCTGCTCGAATCGTCGCATAGATCATTAGGTTAGACGGATCGGATCGGCGTAAGTGAGCGCTTGCTTTAAGCACACTAGAGGTGTGTGATGCCGCGGTCGATCAGGTTCTGAATTGCATCCTGCCATTCAGGAAAAGTCTCGAAGCCTGGACCAGTTTCGATCAGTCCATTGGCACCGATTTGAAGCCGAAGTCCTTTAAGGAGAACTTGCTCCAAATGCGGTGGCATGTCCGCAACTATTTCTGCGGGTCGCCGGATGTTCACAATCGGACTGAGGAAGTATTGTCCAACGTTTTCGTATCGCTTGGCCCAGGCCCGGACACTGTCCCCGGTGGCCGGCGAGCCCGCATCGTCGGGCATAAGCATCGGATGTTGTTTGCAAGCCACCTCCCACAGAATGATTCCAAACGCCAGCAAGTCATCCGGCTTCAAGAGGGGATAGTAAATTGGAGTCGTCAGTGCACAATCGAGCCCCTGTCCTTCATCGCAGTGAAGTGGTCCGAACCAGCCCGGGTCGATGAGCCTGGGTGGCTGATCATCGACGAATATGTGCTCGGGCTTTAGGTCGCCATGATACTCACCAGCGTTTCTTGATTGATACTTGCTCAATAATCCGAAAAGCTGCACAAACGAACTTACAGGGACTCGCTCCGCTCGATTCAATAGCTCTCGAATTGTCGGCGCCTCGATAACATCCATGGGATACATGGGAAGCCCCTGTCGCACTTCATAGTGTGAAATCCACGGGTAACAGCCGTAGTAGCCGTATTGCATCGACCGATTCTGCAAAGATAGAACCAGTGCCGTGTCGGGATGGACAGTGATTACTGCACCCTCAGTGATGGCATGAGTTCGAGTTTGAAACTGTGACTTTACTGTAGTTGTCCGATCAAGTTCCTTGGCGATTTTCACGGCTACTCGAGTACCGTCATTTTGGTTTTCTGCCAGGAAGATCCGCGAATAGGTTCCATCGGCAATTTCTGCTTTGCAGACAAAATTGCCAACGAGCTGCAATCCGACTAGTGTTTCTGATGCTTTTAGCATGCTAGATGTGTGTGAGGCCGCGGTCGATTAGGTTTTGAATTGCGTCCTGCCATTCGGAGAAACTGCCGAAGCCTGGACCAGTTTCGATTAGTCCGTTGGCCCCAACCTGAAGCCGCATGCCTTTGAGGAGCGTCTGCTCCAAATGCGGTGGCATGCCTGGAATCAGTTCGGCAGGTCGTCTGATATTCACAATCGGGCTCAGGAAGTATTGCCCGACGTTTTCGTATCGCTTTGCCCAAGCTCGGACACTATCCCCGATGGCCAGCGAGCCCGCATCTTCGGGTATCAAGAACGGATGCTGTTTGCAAGCCACCTCCCACATCAGAATTCCAAGCGCTAGAGAGTCATCCGGTTTCATCAGCGGATAGTAAGCTGGTGTACTGAGTACACAGTCAAGCCCCTCTCCCTCGCGACAATTCAGAGGTCCAAACCATCCTGGATCAATGAAACGGGGCGGACCCTCCGTAACGAATATGTGTTCTGGCTTCAGATCGCCATGCCATCTATCGGACGCCTCGATCTGTTGCCTAGCCATCAGCTTGAACAACTTTGCAAAAAACCCGAGCGAGATCGATTCCCCTCTATCCAAGACTTGTCGAATTGTGGGCGCTTCAAGAAAGGCTAGAGGATACATAGGAAGTCCCTGCCGCACTTCGTAGCGCTCAATCCATGGATAGCAGCCATAGTATCCGTATTGCATCGAATGATTTTCCAACGCAAGAACCAGCGCTGTGTCCGGATGGACATCGAGTACACCACCCTCAACTACGGCGTAGGTGCGAGTTTGAGAGTGCGACCGTGCTCCAGTAGGTCCTTCAAGTTCTTTGGCGACTTTCACGGCAACCCTATCATCATCGCGCTCGTTCTCCGCCAGAAATATGCGAGAGTACATCCCGTCAGCAATTTCAGCCTTAACGACATAATTGTCGACGACTTCCAATCCGACTAGTGTCTCTGAGGCTTTTAGCATGCTAAAGATGTGTGATGCCACGGTCGATCAAGTTCTGAATTGCGTCCTGCCATTCAGGAAAACTCTCGAAGCCTGGTCCAGTTTCAATCAGTCCATTGGCACCAATTTGAAGGCGTAGTCCTTTAAGGAGAACTTGCTCCAAATGCGGTGGCATGTCCGCAACTATTTCTGCGGGTCGCCGGATGTTCACAATCGGACTTAGGAAGTATTGCCCAACGTTCTCGTATCGCTTTGCCCAGGCTCGAACACTATCCCCAACGACCCGCGGGTCCGCATCGTCGGGCATAAGCATCGGATGCTGTTTGCAAGCCACCTCCCACATCACTATTCCGAACGCCAAGAGGTCGTCCGGCTGCAGAAGCGGGTAGTAGATCGGAGTCGTAACGACGCAATCTAGCAGGGTTCCTTCCGCACAGTTCATCGGAATGAAGCAGCCTGGATCAATCAAAGTTATGTATCGGTCCTCGACTAAGAAAATATGTTCCGGCTTTAAATCCCCATGAACCTTGACTGGCGATCGTGTCCTCTGCTTCTCAAGTCGTTCTGCCAGGTTTGCCAAAAAGAGCAGGTCAATCCCTCGTCCTTCATTGAGGCGGCTTCGAAGAGTTGGCTCGCTGATGAACTGCATAGAATACATCGGCAATTCGTCCTCATCAGAGTACGGACCAACGTCGACGAAAGTCGGATGGTGGCTATATGCAATCGCACGCTGTTGCTCGCGGAGAATTTCGGATGTACTCGGATTGACCGGAAGGACAGCGCCTTCGATGATCGTGTAGCAGCGGGTTTGAAAGGGCGAGTACACAGGATTCTCATACTGAGCTTCTTTGGCCACTTTAATGACTTGTCTGTCAGTTTCATCGGAGTGCAATTCTGTGAGGTATAGACGCGAATAAGTTCCATCAGCGATGACGCTTTTGACGACATAGCTGCCAGCACGTAAACCGATCAGTGTCTCTGAATCTTTGAGCATATCTATATGTGTGTGATGCCGCGGTCGATCAGGTTCTTAAGGGCATCTTGCCATTCGAGAAAACCATTGAAGCCCGGTCCAGATTCGATAAGCCCGTTCGATCCGATCTGAAGTCGAAGTCCTGTGAGAATCACTTGCTCCAAATATGGTGGCATATCAGGCACCAGTTCGGCGGGTCGTCTTATGTTCCGAAGCGGGCTGAGAAAGTACTGCCCAACGTTTTCGTATTGCTTTGCCCAGGCATGAACGCTGTCGCCAACGATTCGGGAGTCGCTGTTGTCCGGCATCAACAGCGGGTGTTGCTTGCAGGCGATCTCCCAAAGCATAATCCCAAATGCTAACGAGTCATCTGGCTTCATGAGCGGGTAATAGATGGCTGTCGTGACAGCGCAATCGAGCTCGCGGCCTTCCTCGCAATTCAATGGATCGAATCGTCCCGGAGAAATGAATGCCGAATAGTTGTCCTCCACTGCAAAAATGTGTTCGGGCTTCAGATCGCCGTGGTGGCGAACAATCGACATTCTCTGCTTTTCGAGATTCTTGCAGACATGGCTGAGCAGACTCATACTGATCGGAATTCCATCATCAAGTAGAGTTCGTAGGGTCGGTACCTTCATGAACTCCATGTTGTACATTGGAAACCCATGCCTTAATGAGTAGTCGCCAACCGATACGTAGCAGACGGTCGAACTATATCCAATGGCGTACTGCTGTTCTCTGACAACCTCCAGCGTGCTCGGGTGGACCTCCGTGACGCCGCCTTCGAAAACACTGTAGCACTGTGTTGCAAATGGAGACACGGGCTCTTGCGTACGGTCCATTTCTTTGGCAACTTTGATGGCTACCAAGTCCTGAGTGATTTGATTTTCGGTCAAGTAAATGCGTGAAAAGGTTCCGTCGGCGATCAATTTTATGACGACATAGTTGCCGACAACCTTCAGTCCTATCAGTGATTCCGATGCTTTAAGCATGCTAAAGATGTGTAATGCCGCGGTCGATCAGGTTTTGAAGTGCGTCCCGCCATTCGGAGAAACTCTCGAAGCCTGGACCAGTTTCGATTAGGCCGTTGACACCAACTTGAAGCCGCATTCCTTTGAGAAGCACTTGCTCCAAATGCGGTGGCATACCCGGCACTAGTTCCGCGGGTCGCCTTATGTTCCGAAGAGGGCTGAGAAAATACTGCCCAACGTTTTCGTATCGCTGTGCCCAAGCTCGCACACTGTCCCCAACGACCGACGAGCCCGCATCGTGAGGCATCAACAGGGGATGTTGTTTGCAAGCTATCTCCCAGAGCATAATTCCAAATGCTAACGAGTCATCCGGCTTCATCAAAGGGTAATAGATGGCTGTCGTGACAGCGCAATCGAGTTCGCGCCCTTCCTCGCAATTCAATGGATCGAATCGCCCAGGAGAAATGAATGCCGAATAGTTGTCCTCCACGAAAATATGCTCAGGCTTGAGATCGCCGTGGTATTGAACAATCGATACCCCTATTTTTTCGAGTTTCTTGCATATGTAACTGAGTAGAGAGACGCTGATTGAACTGCCCTCAATCAGCAGTGTCCGAAGAGTCGGCAAGGTTATGAACTCCATATGGTACATTGGAAATCCATGTCTCTCCTCGTAATGCCCAATCGATATGTAACAATCACTTGGACTGTATCCGATAGCACTCTGCTGTTCCCGCACAACTTCCAGCGTACTCGGGTGAACCTCCACGACGCTGCCTTCGACGACGTTATAGCATCGCGTTGCAAATGGAGATGTAGGTTCATGTGTGCGGTTCATTTCTTTGGCAACCTTGATGGCTACCAAGTCCTGAGTTTCTTCATCTTCCGTCAGATAGATACGCGAAAACGTTCCGTCGGCGATCAATTTCGTGACCACATAATTGCCGACAAACTTGAATCCAATCAGTGTTTCCGATTCTTTAAGCAAGTGGCACCTACTCCAGTCTTCCATCACCGGACACTCGATCTCTCGCTTCAAATCCTTGCTTCCTAGATCTGTGCATCGCAGCTGTCCAATCCATTAACACTACTCTTCCTTGAGCATCGCGTCCAAACTGAGTATATTTCATGTCTGCAACTTCGATTCCATCTTTAGCCATTGTTCGGACAAGCTCGTCAACGTCCCTCACATCCTGCAGATTTCTCGGGTTGCAGGTTTTGCAAGGCTCTTGCACATATATGAAGCTCTTGGTCGCAGCGATCTCCACTGGCGTAATCTCCGTTATGGCCCGAGCTTCCCAATAGTTGACTCCAGTCCCAGTCTTTTGATCAAAGTAAGCAAATTCCCTATCCGGCTCCGTCAACTTCAAGAAACCGCCATGTTCCAACACTGTACCGTTGTAGACCGACCCGGGCTTCAGGTTCACACAAATAGATTCTCCTCCCAAAAGGATATCGCCTTCCGTTACCTGAAGATTTAGATATTCAACCTCTTTTGCCAGAGCCCACAGTCTCTTTCGATGAACACCCCTAACGTCTTCCTGCAAACCCGGAATGATTTCTGGCCGCGCCAGTGCTTCTCTGAGCCAAAGTGAGAGATTCTTCGGTTTTCCATACACAACCTGCGAGCCGATCTCACCGCGGGACTGGAGGAGTTCCTCAAGTCGAGAAGAGAGCCTTGGGAAACTGGCTGCTCCGTCCGCAGCTTTTTCAAGTGCACTTTCATTGATATCGATCAGGCGGCTATCATCGACGATGCACCATCGATCCCCAATTTTGCCAAACTCGACCAAGCCTCGATTTTTGCGGAGTTCGAGGTTGTTTTGTTGAGCGAATTCCGTCAGCATATCTATCACGCCACGAGGTGGTGCGCCAGCTTTCAAATCGACGAACTCTTGGACGTAAACTCGGGCTCGATAGCCGCCTCCTAAATCAACTAACTTAGGCGCCGACAATTGATGCGGTAGATAAGGTAGAGCCGGAATCGCCTGAAAAGTTGACTCATTGCTGACTTCAATTTTCAGTGTTGACTTGTTCGCGAAGGTCTGTCCATCAACTCGCGTTCCAACAGGTAGATCTACCAGAATTGCTCCATTGGAGGCGTGAATATCGGAGCCTCTTACCTTCAAATCGCATTGAGAGAATACTCTGCTGAGCTCGAGAAGATGCCTATCCTCTGGCAGATGTTGCCACTCGTCCCGACCAAGAAAACTCTCCCTCCCTGCAGACAAATGCAGCAACCAACTCGCAAGTTCTTTTTGTGACTTGCCATCTGGATATCGCTCGACAAGGTTCATCTCGGTAAGGAATTTTCGGAGAAGCTCGGAGGGACCTCTCAGCAGATCGCTGAGTTGTTCCACGCCGTACTCCCGAGTGCTCAATTTGGCAATAGCCTCAGCTGATATCAGGAACCGCCAATCACAGTCTCGACTTCTCGCTGGAAGTTCCATCACCGAAAATTGGGGTGGTGGTCGCAGTGGCTCGGGATGTGCTTCGGGCGTTTTGATTCTTTCGACTTTTTCCGCCGGTTGTTCCTGCTGGTTGGAGGAGACACGGTCATGTTCCGGCTTAACAGCAGATGCTGGCAGCGCAGGTTTCTCCGCAGTAGAGCGTGGTGGCGCAACCTTCTCCGACACAACCGGCTCAGGTGGAGTCTCGATCTTCACTGGCTCCCGACGCCCGTGCACCAAGTCATCAAGGTCGTTCACGAACGCGGCGTGATTTCTGACTTTGCCATCAGCTAATTGCTGCATATGAAAGTTGAAGTCTTTGACGACCGCCTCGTATTCCTTCCAGTTCTTGGTCTTCGCGGCGTTATCCGTGACCTTTGCTGCCAGCCCTTCGAGTCTCTCAACTTGCTGTGGTGTCAGCCCCAGCTCGGCGCGCACCGAACCGACTCGTCTTGCTTGCGCAAGCAGGCGAACATGGTCTGTAAACTCTATATATGAAGTCGCGTTCTTATCCAGTCTGGCGGCAGCAAGTTCCGGCAAGTTCCGCAGCAGCTGCTCCGGGCTGACGCGCATGACGACCGCGTCCTTCTTGAAGAGCACCAACTCACCGGAATGCTGATCGCGCGAGCGAATCTGCCAGCCACTATCAATGGTGCCATCCGGCTTGCGCAGGTGCACGCTCTCGCCGACCTTCAATTGTAATCCGGGATTAGCAGCCAGCAAATCCTTCTCATTGATGGTCATGGCGCCATCGTGCATGATGGTGACTTTGCCATCCTTGCCGACGGTCTTCACGACAGTCCAACCCGACTCGCCTTCCAGCGCTACGTTTGCGCCCAGCTCCAGCTTTGCAGGCGACACACCAAACCTGGACTCCGCCGGCATCTGGGACGCTGCCTTATATCTGTCGTGACGCGCCGAGTAGAAGTCTCCGTGCGTGCCTTGACGGGGATCGTAAATGCGGTCGCCCGACTGCACCCACATGTGGTTGACGGTATTGCTGCCGTCGGCACCATTCCCGGTGACCAGCCTGAAGTGCGCCTGCGGCAGCAGTTCGTCGCCAAGGAACTTCAGCAAAACAGCTTGCTGTGTGCACGAGCCGGTTCCGCGTTCGATGAACTCACCAAGATTGACGCGCTTGCCGCCATTCGCCTTGATGAATTGCATGTAGTTGGCGTCCGCGATGGACTGGACTTTGTCGCCCGGAACCGCGGTTTGCATGAACTTCGACTCGACGAATTGAGTCAATCTGGCTTGCTGCTGTTCCGCAGTGAGGTTGTGGTATCTGCCCATGTAGGCGCGTGCTTCATCAAGGGTTTTCTGCAGCACCTTGTCGTTAGGCAGGTCTACTACCGTCGCGGCAAATGGCGACGAACTGGAACCATCCGCGCTTACATACCTGCCTTTTCCAGCGAGGGTGAATCCCGGCTGCAGCGGCTCGCCGATTTCGCCCCTGGTTTGCAGCTTGTTGGACTGCGCCCGCGCCTCCGGCATGATCGGCGCCGCATCAGCAGCGACAGGTGAGCCCTTGAATGATGAGAGATCGAGTTGGTGCCCTCCTTCCTTCAAGCGGGGACGCAGGTCTACCTTGTCGTTCGGACCAAGAACATAAGGACGATCTGCTACCCACTCCTTGCCATTAGCAAATTGGATGACGGTTCCCTTACCTACAATCAACTCTCCGTGAGAGTCTCTGGCGAGCAAGACGTGAGGCGGTTCTATGTGCCCGAAGAGTTTGCTGGCCAATGCGCTCGTCACGCCGAAGACCTTGTACATCACCGCGCCTTGCACGGCTGACTGCGGCAACGAACTCAACAGGTCATCCGAACTGACCAATCCGGCCGCTTCCTGCACGGATTCGCCGGCGACATTGGAGAGCGCGGCGCCGGAGGCGTTTCTCAACAGCTGTTCTGCCTCCAGCCTGCTGACTGCGCCTTGCTTTATATTGGCTTGCAGTTTCTCTAAGATAGCTTTCTCAAGCACAGGATCAACGCCACCATCAACAGTGACCTGCTTGACCAGTTTGTCGATGGCATCCTTCGTATGCTTGCCGCCTGCGACAGCCTGTACATCGGTCAGATCCTGAAGTCCCCTGGAGATGATTTTCTCCGCGTCAGGTCTCAGTGCGCTAACGCCCTTCTGGGTAACGGCTTCCAGCGCGGCTCGCTCTGCAACCTTCTCGCTGATGCGAAACGCTCCGGTCAAGCCGAAGTGTTCCGGTCCCACCACAGCGAGCGGTCCGACGAGCGCACCTTCTACTCCATACTTGACCAGACCTTCGCGATCAAGTTTGGCGGACTTACCCTCGTACAGCGCGTGCACACCAATACTGGTGGCAGCGCCACCGGCGCTGCTCGTTACGAGGAAGCCGATGGTCACCTCCGGCACCAGCAAAGTTGCAGCCATCGTGGCCAGCGTGACGCTGCTATCTACAAGAGCCTTGGCGGCACCACTCTTGGAGTTGATGTAGTCTTTCTCAGCCTGATAGTACTTGTTGAGCGCTTCATGAAACTCCTGGCGCTGCTTCTCCGTAACATTCGACTTGCCGTATTTGGCGAGAACACGATCGGCTTCGTCGAGTTTCTCATCGGCAGCGATTTGCGACCGATCCCAGATGCGTTCGTGAACACCATCTGCCAGCGAACCGCTCTTATCCGCAACGTGGCGAGCGTCGATCAATTCTTGTTGCGGTGTGACGCCAACGTTAGACAGCAGATTGCGGAACGCGATTTGATCCGTCGGTGGCATCTTGTCCAACACGTCCTTGCCCATGTCACGATGTCCATACTTGTTGAAATATGCGTGACTGGCGTCGCGGATCTGGGTTGGAGTCAAGGTGGACAGATATTCGCGCAGCCCATCCTGACTGTCGCCGGCGCCGACCGCGAAAGCGCGCAAGCGATCTTCCGGGTGCATCGTCTCCAATGACTTTTCGGGAGGACTCTGCTTCATCATCCGCAGAAGAAACTCTCGTTTCTCGCCCGTACCCAGTAGCTTGTCTTGAACTTCGATGTCTTTCGGGTCAAGCGGATGCGGATCGAGCAGGCGTTCTCGGTCTTGGGCTGAGGCTCCCAAAATGTCCTTCATGACACGAGAGTTATCCGGCAGGAGCGTCTCCGAAATGCGGATAGGTAATCGACCAGTCTGCATGAATGAGTCAAGCAATGTCTGGTGACTTTCCTCCGGGAAGCCTGCGCCAAATGAAACACCATGCATTCGCGATTCCAGAACATTTTTCAATTCGGTGTTAAACCTGGCAATTGACTCGGCGTCTTTTCGGGCGGCCGCGTCTTTCTCAGTTGCGGCAGGTTTTTCGGCTACGGTAGGTTTGGCACCGCGAAAGCGTGAGGGATCCTCATCAAATGCTTTTTCGATATTGGCAAATCCAACCAGACCCTTCTCCCCGTGGAGTTGATCCAATAACACCCTGTCAAAGGAATTGACCGGCGGCTTGCCGTCCCTGATGTTGCGAAGAACATCTCTGGCAAGTTCTTGTTCTAACCCGGGCTGCAGGTGCTGAGACACCAGGTTATCCACCGTTGTCCTAAACTTAACGTCCTTCCGATAGTCATCTTGCTCCGACGGTGACATGTGGGCAAGTGCCTCGACCTTTGCAGCCGCCTTGCCATGACTGTTGAACACTGAGGCGAACGCGTGATCAAGCAGATTCTCTTCGTTGCGTTTGAAGACGTCGGCGACTTTAACTTCCGTCTTGCGCCCCAGGAGCGCATTCTCCCATGCATCAAGCTGAGCCTTGTCGTTAAAACCTGAGGCTTCGTTGAGAGCTTCATGGATATCTTTGTAGTAGCGGCTGATTCGCTGCTCGTAAGGCTCTTTAGGACCAATACCGCCGGTGGTGAATTCGTGATGACCTTCCTGGAACAGCTTTCTCTCTTCAGGCTCGACATGCGCGATCGCATCTTCGATGAGCGCCTTGTTAGTGCGAAAGATGCGTCCATTACCTTCGATGCGCGAAGCCAGACTCAGGTGCCCGAACTGTGCATAATCCTGCGCGGTGGAAAGTTCGAGCGGATCGGTGAACACCTTTTGCAGGCGCTCCATCCCTGCGGGAGTACTGAATTCCTTGCGAGCCTCCGGATTTAGTTGCATCGCCTCCATGAAGATGTCCAGGCGATGATGTCGCAACCCGATTTCGGCGAGTTGCTTGGCGAAGGTAGGAGGATTGCCTTCCAATTTGTCTTTGCCGTTGAGGAGCACATGGATCGCTTCCTTAGTGGCAGTCGACAGATGGGGATTATCAAATTTCAGATTTAGTTCGGCAATCTGTTTGGAGTCCAGCTTCTGCAGCGTATGCAGAATAGACTTCTCGGCGGTTGCGTGATCATGTTCGTCATTGGCGTTTTGCCAGATGTTAAAGCCATGCTGGTCGAGGCGCGAACCAGTATCAGTGACTGTGCCGAGGTTGCGCGCCAGCGCGCCGGCGAAATCCGCCACGGTGTCGTTGCGATGCAGCACGGCTTGCAATTCTGCGACAGCCTCCTGATTGCCCTTCAGCTTGTCAGCGATGTCCTGCGAGAGATCGTGATTGGTGCGGTGTTTGTATTCCGCCATGACCTGCTGCCGCTGCACCGGCGACAGTGTTTGCAGTATGTTGAGCATCGAATTGACATTCGGCTCCTCAGCGTTGAGGTGCCAGATATTGTGTTCGTTCAGTGCCGCAGTCACTGCATCGGTGCGGGCCGCCACTTCTTCAGGAAACAGCAGCGTCTTGTCTTGGTGCACAGGCGTGCTGTCCCACCGCGGAGGGGCCGGGACTGCATCGCGATGCTGCGTTACGTCATGTGCTACCGGAGGATGTGGAACCGCGTCATGTGGAACAGTCGGGACTGGAGACGCATCATGCGGGCGAGTTGGATGTGGGGACCCGCCATCATGCGGCCCGTGTTGTGGTGCAGCATCCTTGTGAGTTGTCTGCGCGTTCGGATTGATCAGCTTATCGACCTCACCGGTCACGGCTTGCTGCGCCGCGGTGAGAAACGACCCTGCCTTCTTCAACATGTATTCGATTGAGTAGTTCGCCTTGATCTCTTCTTCGTGCGCAGACGAAGTAGCGGTCTTCAGGAGTTTTTGCAAACCATCCATGAACGACGCCCGCGGAACGTGCCGTTCTCCCTTGGATGAGTACTCTTTGCCTTCTTTTTTGTCTTCGATGACAAATTCGGAGACCGCAGCGGGTCCTGTCTTCTGCCCATCGTGGTGGGCATTGACACGATTCATCAGCGCTTCCAGTGCCTGATCGCTTTCGCTGGGTGGATGAGACTTCGCCAGATGCCCATCTCGTGACCGCTCTACATGGCCGCCGCCCTGCTTGGGCAATGTCCTATCGTGCCCGCCGGAGAACGTGGAAAACTTCTTCTCGTACTTGGCGGCCTGTGGCTCATTAGTCACATTTTCGGCAGCAGACTTGCTCGACGCAGCGTTACTCTGCCCGTCGTCCTTGACGTGATCCGGCTTCTTGTCGGGTTGTTTCTCGCCGCGGGTCATCTGTCTCTAGGGTAGCTGCCCTATTTGATATACCCATATGCAGACACGGTCGCCCTATTGTGGACACCCCCACAGCCTTTAGATCCAACTCTCAAAAGGGCTCCTACGCGCGGACTGCGGACACGTGCCCGTCTTTCGCGTAGCGCAAAAGTCTCCGGTCACGAGTGACCACGACCGCATTTTCCATCCTGGCCGTGGCAACAATCAGACGATCAGCCGGATCCTGGTGCAAATCACCAGGTAAATAACAACTGTCTAGAGCAATTTCAGCATTGAGCGGCACCAAGCTAATGCCCGGCTGATTCAAAGCCTCGCGGACCCAATCGCGCGGATCCTTTTGCAGCACAAGGCGTCCCTTCAACTCAAGCGTCGCTACTTCCCAAACACAAATCGCAGGAATTAGAACCGCTCCCATCCTCGCAGCATCGTCGATTAGAACGCGGATGCGGGGCGACAGCTGCAAGTTGCCGTCCACTAGCCAGATCCAAACATGTGTGTCGAGAACAACCCGCCGGCGCTCAGCCATTTGACTCCCATGCGTCGTCTGTAGGCTCGATAATGTCCCCGTAGGTCTTCACCGAACCCTTCATGCATCCGAAGAGGCTTTGCCACTCCTCGTCACAAGGAACGAGTTTTGCAATAGGCTTGCCTCGCTTTGTTATGACAATCTCGCGGCGCTGCTGCTGCACCTTGTCCATAAGTTGCAGGCACTTGGCTTTAAACTCGCCAGCTGCTACGTGCTCAGTTCCCTTCTTCATTGAAATCACCATGGTCACATGTCCATGGTCATATTATAGACTCTCTTGCCGGAAGCGTCCTTACTGCGGACCACCCGGTCCACCGGGACCTCCCCCAAATCCGCCGCCTCCGCCGCCGAATCCGCCGCCACCAGGTCCGCCGCCTTGCATGCGCTGTTTGCGCTGCTCTCTGAATTGTTCTAGCTTCGCCTTCTCAGCGTCGTCCAGCACACCGTCGCCGTTGGCGTCGAATTTCTGCATCATGCGCTGATACATCGGTCCGCGCTGTCCACCACCACCGCCGCCGCCACCGTTCCAATTCACCACTCCGTTGCCACCACCGGCGCCACTAAAGCCACCTGGTCCGCCTTGCCCACCAAAGCCACCGGGACCGCCCTGTCCGCCGAAGCCGGGACTGCGGAAACCGGGACCGCCCTGTCCGGGTCCACCGCCGCCACGGAAACCGCCACCGCCCTGACCACTAAATCCCCCACCGGGACCTCCCTGACTGCCAGGTCCACCGAAGCCGCCGGGCGGTCCTCCGCCCTCGGCCGCTCGTTTCTGCAACCATTCTTGCAGCTTGCCTTTCTCCTGGTCACTGAGAACGCCATCGCCGTCGGCATCAAATTTTTGCTTCAGACGTTCGCGCATGCCGCCGCCCTGCCCACCGCCTCCACCGAACTGTCCCCCGCCGAACTGCCCGCCACCAGGGCCGCCGCCGTTTCCGAATCTCGGTCCGCCATCCTCACTCATCGGAGGCGGTGATTGCCCGGGAGGTCCGGGCGGAATTCCAATCGACGATTCGATACCAGATGCGGTACCGCTCCCCGGATCAGCCTTGACCGCAGGGGCTGCGGACAACAAGACAGTAACTGCCAAAAGGAAAAGCCTGCTTCTCATGGTAATGTCTCCAACGCAATTAGTACTGCATAAACTCGGGACTGCCAATCAACGCGGCAGTCTTTTGATAGTCGGGCACGGCAGCGATAGCCTGCTGCGTCTTGAGTGATAATCTGCCACCATTTACGGTGCTTTGAATCCATCGATAATCCAGCGGCTGGGCCCGCCGTTGCGCCTGCCCCAGCTTGGTCGCGAACTCCATTCGCTTCATCAGTCCATCGGGATTGAGCCATGTCTCCCGCGTGTTTTTGTAGCCGTCCGGTGTCTGGCACTGATAGAGCGGCTGCCCCTGCTGATTCAAGAAGAGTTGAATCTTCAGAGCAGAACCTGGGTCCGAGAGGTGCATATCCGTGGCGCGCAACGCGGAAATCGTATATCTATATGGATTCTTGAACTTGCAGTTGCGATACTGGGTATCCCAAAATTCAGTGCTCGAAAATAGTGTGACCAGCACCGACTTTATGTTTCCCCGCGTCTGCATGAACTTGGTTGAAAGTTTGTCAACGAGACTTTTAGGTGGTTCGTCCGCTACAAAATATTGGGCCAGTTGATAACTGACGTGCCGCGCGGTCGATGGATGGCGCGCCAGCATATCCAGCACTTGCTCGATTTCATCGCGTCCTGTGCCACGAATTGTTTGCCCCAACACGACCTTATCGCCAAAGTCGTGACGGCGCTGATCGAAGAATGCACCATAACCACCGTCAGTTATCAGGTTTTTCCGCATTGCAGGCGGCATGCCCCACCCGGTGAGAACCCGTGCCAGCTCTTGCACGTCTTTCTGTGTGTATCCACCATCGACGCCCATGGTGTGCAGTTCCAGCAGTTCGCGCGCATAGTTTTCGTTGATACCATTCTTCGGATCGTTAGGATTGAGTGATTTAAATCCCGCCTTACTGTTTTGCGCGTTATCGAGATAGAACATCATGGCGGGATGGTGCATGGTGGCACCGAGCAGATCTCTGAAGTTGCCCATTAAGTGGGGGCGGATTGCTTGCTCTTCGTAGGCACCAACCAGTACTCTATCCATGCCTTTCGACATCGCAACATTGAAATGATTGAACCAGAAGTCAGTCATAACTTCCTGCAACTGTCGGGGACTTTCCACCGCGCGTACAAGTCGCGTCTTAATCACGCCTTGCTGAAAGCCATCTCTAAATGGACTGCCACCACCTTGTTGTCTCTGTGGCAATTTATTACCGCCAGGACCGAATTCTTGAATCTGCAACTGCGGCAACGGCGCCATCGCGGTCTGGTCCATCTGTCCCGATTGCTGCCCCTGCTGCTGTCCCGATTGCTGCCCCTGCTGCTGTCCCGATTGCTGCCCCTGCTGCTGTCCCGGTCGCTGCACCGCCTGCTGTCGCGGCTGCTGCCCGCCGTCCTCACCTTTCTGTCGCGCCTGCAATTTGCGAATCTGGTCAAAAAAGACAAGCATCAAATCCGCTGACGGCTGACTAATCTGTGGAGTCTTCTGAACCTGATCGATCACAATCGTCGACTCAGGGATGCTCGAAGGCTGCAGTTGCATCTCGATGTATTTCTGAATGCCAATCTGCCTGACCTTTTGTATGTCACCAGGTCTGGCGCCCATCGTCAGCCTATTAAGTAGATGGACGATCTGTTCATCAGTCGCGGCCGCCGGCTGTTCGCTGGCACCCTGTTTCGTGCTCGCCTGGACCGGCGCCAGCACCAATAGCCAGGCTAGAAGAAGGCTAGTAAATCTCATAACAACCTACGGAGAGGTGATTCATTACCTAGTACGTCGGCCGACCTCAAAAAGTTCAATCATTCCGGGCTAAATTTGGCGATTTAACATTAATTGGACGTTGCCTCTTTGACATCATTTGCCACTTATGAAGACGACCAGTCACTGCCGGTCGGCATTCAGCACCGTATGTGGTGCAGGCTGCACCGGCATAAGTCCCTCAGAGAGCGGTGATCGGCGATCACATGACAGCAATAACCCGGTGGTACGCTCGTCGTTGTATCTGGTTAAGAAACCTTGTTCGAACCCATCTCCTCCCCTAGGCAACACACATTAAGTGAATGATGATGGTTATAGCTCCTGGTATCGACATGTTCGAGGATAAGACACTCTCGTGCAGAGACTGTCATCAGCCGTTCACCTTTACGGCCGGTGAACAGGAATTCTATGCAGTCAAAGGACTGGTCAACGAACCCAAGCGTTGCCCAGGCTGCCGATTGCTGCTGCGTCTGAAACGCGACGGCAAGGATCCGGGCTATTCAGCGGAGGTTCCGTGCGCCGTCTGCGGTATCACAACGCGGGTGCCGTTCAAACCGAGCGGCAGCAAACCTGTATATTGCCAAACGTGCATGCACGAAAAGAAAAGTGCCGAAAAGCAGACTGAGCCTGAGCCTGAGCCGGAAGCCAAAGAAAACTAAACGAGGGCTATCGGGTCAATCGTCACCCCTAGATGCCTCCGCTTCACTCTATAATGATTGAATTCCGCGTCCAAAGTCAGGATTCGGGAAATATTTCGTCCGGTCGTTTGCTCCATCCGCCAATTCTCCAGCTGGCTGGGCTTCGCGAACACATTAAATCTGGTCGCCACCGCCTAATAAAATCCCCCACAGAGTTAATATGTGCAGTGAGGCACAGGGGTGCCGAAGTGACTAGAACGGGGGCCTGAGGGCCATGTTTCATAAAGCGTCGATTGTTTCATCCTCAAATAGCAAAACCTGCACGGCGTGCGGCAGCTGCGAAGAGTCAAACGACAAATTCTGCGTCACTTGCGGCGCGCGCTTGATTGCGGCACTCATCCCGTCCGAATCCATCACATTCTACGAAGAGCGCCCCCAGGGCACGCAAGTCGGCACGATGCGCGCGTTCGTCGTCGATCAAGCCGTCATCACCGACGAAAACACCCGCAAGATCGACTTGCAACGCTAGCCTTTCACACTAAATCAATAATGGATTGAATCCTGCTTGACGAAAGTGGTCGTCTTTGGTGAGAGCATCTTCGATGCGCAAAGCCTTCATCAGACAGAAGCTAAAACAATCAGTGAACGACCAAGCCTTGTCGCTGTGCTTCAAAAAAAATCGGCGTGTCAGCTCAAAACGCTCTGTGTCCATCCACTCAATCCGCAAAGCTTGCGACCCCAACGCTCGATCAAAGAATGGCGCTATGAGCAGCTCGTGTCCCCTTGCGCGAAGCAGCGTTGCAGTCTCATCGAGAACATAGTCCGAGGTCACAAATCGGCGTCCGGCTTGTCGCGCCAGGTCAAGTATAGTCGTCCCTTGAACGTGCATATCGTCGCGCGGAAACAGGAGCGCATAGAAACCACTCGTGTCAACGAAGACATCACTTGCCGTAGACGATTTCGTCGATTTCTTCATTGGTTATGCTCTTCTTCCCTTGTGAGGTCGATGCCGTCGCCAGTAAGGGTAGGGAGTAAAACGGATCATCCCCGTCTACTGGCGCATCCGTGATGGGTTCGAGCCGAATCACAGGCTTACCGCGATAGGTCAAGACTAGATGCTTGCCCTGGCGGACCTTCGCGATAATCGCCTCCGCGTGCTTCCGAAATTCGAGTATTGAGACTTGCTCCACAGCCGAAGAGCTCCAAGCTTAACTTCAACTTCAAGTTTAACATGCACCATACAGCTTCGCCAGCGCGACGAAAAGGCCGTTTCACGGTTCTCGAATTAACATATATGCTAACATATACGTCATAACCAGGCTGAGGACGCATGAAGTGCTGCGCACGACAATCTATCTCCAAGAACACACTGCTCTTGCTCTGCGGCACCTGGCAGAAGCCGATGGCATAAGCCAGGCAGAGATCATGCGTACTGCCATTGAGAATTATGTTGAACAGCTCGAACAGCAACGGACTCGCACGCTCCCACCAGGCGCTGGTGCGTATCGAAGCGGGAGAAATGATGTTTCTCAAAAGGCCGAAGAGCTGTTGAGAAAGCGCGCCAGATCGCGCAAATGACAGTCATTGCAGATTCTGGGGCTATCTATGCTCTCTACGATGCGGACGACAAGCACCACGCTGCAGTAACTCGGGCACTCAAGAAAGAGCGGGGATCCATCATCATCCCAACTGTCATTCTGGCGGAGATCGATTACTTGCTTCGCGAATTTCTGGGCGTGGAAGCCGAGATTGACTTTCTCGATGGCATCGTTACTGCGACATACAACCTGGAACCCTTACAGGTAACTGACTTGAGCCGGTGTCGAGAACTGATCGCGCAGTACAGAGATCTGGACATCGGGCTGGCAGATGCAGCAATAGTCGCGACAGCTGAGAGACTGGGCGTCGAACGAATTCTGACCGTGGACACCCGAGACTTTAGAGCAATCAAGCCTATCAAGGGCAAGCTGGTTCTCGTGCCTGGGGATGAGTAACTTTTCTTAGGGCTGCTGGTTTTTCAACCCATCGCGCCAGCGCTGGACCACTGCCGGAGCGATACCCATTTCATGCGTGGTGCGATCGACCGCATCGATAAACGCCTCCGCACTGGGCACCGGCTGGAATTTCGCGGTGTGCGGCTCTAAAGAATAAAGCGATTTGAAGGGCAGGTCGGCAATCTGTTTCGTGCCGAACACGAAGTCCTTTACGCCCGTGCGCGACACGACAAGACGATCCGACACCGAGGTGCCGTATATCTTGTCGTTGTTCGACGCGACGCGCAGCATAGCTTGCAGGTCCCACGTGCCGTCGGCAATCGGCGCCCAGAGTACATAACGGGGGCAGTTCAACAAGATAATGCCGTCGCCTTCCTTCAACTGGCTGGCGTTGGCGGCAATCACTTCGCGAATGCGATTTTGCACGACGGTCGACACCAACCAGGCGTTGGACAGCACCCGGTCGGAGAGTGCAAACACCGTCATGATGCCTGAGAAGATCAGGCAGGATGCTGCCACAACCAGTTTCTTCGGCAAAACGCGCGCAGCTAGATGATAGCCGCCCACGACAAGCGCCGCCGTGATTAGCGACGCCCCGACGCTGGCACCTAAATTGATGCGATTGATCAGCGTGATCATCAATGGCGTATATTCCGAACTCAGCCCGAACACTGCCAGCGCCAGCACCGCAAACAGCAATCCGAAAGCTGCCACCTGCGACTGCAAAACAATCGGGCGCGGCGCATCAGCGGTTTCTTGCCGCGATAAGAAAAATGCGGTCAGTCCGGCGGCGGCGGCGAGGATACTGCTCAATAGGATCGCGCCGACCGCGTTCAGTCCGTGGAAGAAGTCCGCCAGCAGGTATTTCTTGATGAAAGCTGCCAGCGCCCACGGAGTCTGTATCTCCAGCCCCATACCGATGGTCGGCAAAATGTAACCGCCGTTGCCTTCGATGCGCTTCACCCAGCTGTAACTGATCAGCGGCGACAGGTATCTTTGATAGACGAAGGTCACCACCACCGGTATCAGAAGAAATACTCCGACATTGACGCATTGCCGGGCGGCAGCCTTGAAACCATTTTTCGGCCACTGCATAAGTCCGACGCCGACGACCATGGCGAGCGGCAGAGCGATACACGACTCATAGTTGAACAGGCTGATTGTCAGCAACGCGCCTGACCACACGTACATGGCGCGATTGTTGTCATCGACTGCTTTGAGAATGCTCCAGAAGCTGGCAAGAAACAGCATCATGCTCAATGTCGCGGAGCTGCAAACCATCCAGTAGTGTGTTGCGTCGTGCGTCGGATTGACGATGAACAAAGCCGAAGCCATAAACGCCAGCGCCTTGTTGCGTGTCATGCGCATCATCGACAGGTACAGGAAGAAGCCGCTCAAGACTTCCATCGCGCCGTTGACGAAGTGATACCCCGCCGCCTTGAAGCCAAATGTCTTATATAGGATGGCGAAATAGGGAGCTTCGATCGGTCGAATCAAAACACGCGGATCATTGAACAAGTACTTCTGCGTGGCACCCCACAGATCCTGCGGACCGAATTTCAATTGGAACAGCGTCAGCCAATCATCCAGGAAGAAACCAGTCTTAGCGTATGGGGTCCCGAAGATGACCAGTTCGAGAGCCAGAAGAAACAGCAACACGATGGCCACGTGTTGTTTTTCTACAGAGTTCGCAAATCTAGTAAGTACCGACAGTCCAGCATCAGGCTGCCGCGCGTCTCCCATGACAGCCTGCGCCGTCTCCAAGGTAGCGGGCTCCAGAACTGCGGAACCCTTCGAGCTTACGCTTTGCTGCTGGGTATCGAAGTCCCGCATTCTTTCTCCCTGCGATTATGGTGTCGGGAAGACCGCCGGGCTCTGGAAGAACGCGCCCAAGACCATTTGTTCAAACTGATTGCGCAGTTCGGACAGATCTTTGATCGTGTCCACCGGTTTCCAGAAACAGTTGGTTTTGAAGGCCTTCAGTTCGCCACGTAGTGCCATGGTCGGGAAGGTGGTGTCTTCGTGGTCGCCCTTGTCAGGAAGTAAATCAAGTGCTTGCGGGCTGAATAAGTAAATGCCGGCATTGATCCAGTAATCAAGCTGCGGCTTCTCTTTGAAACCGGTGACGGTATCAGGGTCATTGGCAAAGTCGACGATGCCGTACGGGCTGACGAGAGGCACAGAAACCAGTGTTGCCAAGCCCCCTTTCGCAATGTGGAATTCTTTGAACTTGGTGGCATCCAGATTGGTAATCGCGTCGCCGTTCAGAGCGATAACCGGTTCGTTCTTCTCGTTAAAGGCGCGTAATCCTTGCTTGAGAGCGCCGCCTCTGCCCAGCGGTTCATTCTCGACGAGGTACTGGATGTTGACGCCGAAGCGTTTGCCGTCACCGAAATGCTCTTGTATTACTTCGTGCAAATAACCGCAGCAAATTGCAACATTCTGCACTCCGTGAGATTGCAGCCACTTCAACTGAAATGCCAGCAATGGATTGCCGAGGACGGGCACCATGCATTTCGGTCTGCTGTCAGTGAGCGGGCGAAGTCGTTCGCCTTTGCCGCCGGCGATGATAATTGCGTTCTTCACGTCTAACTCCAAACGGTCGGTCTAAGTAATGGGGTCATGATAACAAGGGTGTCATGAGGTGACATTACTATCGATTAGCTTTCATGCTCGGCACCGCCCCTGGTTAACCGCGTATACTAGGTTAAGTGAAACCAATAAACCGTAAACTCCGCAGCCCGAGACTGATTGCGCGCCTCACCAGTGCGCCGATGATAATATTCTTCGTCACGGTTGCATTCGCTGCATGGCTCGCCTTCGCCTGCAGACATATCGAACTGACATACCTGCGCCATTACGGCTACTTCTTCGATCCAGCCAGTTATTACCAGCACAACATCGATCTATATCGTCTGTATCAACAATCAGGGCTCGGGGCGGCGCTTTCCTACGAAGTGCAGCACAACGCGCGCTTTCCATTTCGCACCATTCCTTATTTATTGCTGGCACCCAAACAACTGGTCACCAACTTCGGGCACATGTGGTCGGAGATGCCCTTCGTATGGCTGTTTCTCTACATGTTTGCCGGCACGCTGTATCAGCGCACAAAGTCTCTTTGTTTTTCGCTGGCGGCGACCAGTATTTTTCTCGGTGTTCCCTACTTATACGATCCGACGCTCGGCATAGCCGGCTTCTGGCTGGATTTCACTTCCGCCTGCGCGCTCGGTTGCGCCGCACTGTCGCTGGTGGCATATCATCGCTCCCGCCATCCCGGCTGGATGTTGTCCTTTGGCGCACTGGCTTCCGTGGCGGCACTCAGCCGTTTCTCCTCGTCATTTTACGTGCTTGCTTATGCCTCGCTGGCGGTACCCTGTGCACTGCTCTGCGTCGACCGATTCGATCAGGAGAACCCAAGGCGAGACAAATCGCCACGGCCATGGAACCAAGCCGCTTTCGGACTGCTCGCCGCATTGTTGACTGCCCTGCCGGGACTGGTGTTTCTATTTGCGTTTCTTCAGGAAAATCGCAGCTACTATTCGACCTACGGATACGCGTTCGGGGCGCCGATCATGCAATCGATTGTCTGGACCGGACCGGCCCTGGTTCGTCTGATGGGTATCCCGATTCTGGCGACGCTCTCCTTTTTCAGCACCATCAATTTGCTCCGTCTTCTGTTCAGGCGTGCTTCAAACTGGCACGTGCTGTTCCTTTCCTTATGGTTGCCGATTTCAACCTTTCTCTTCGTCTGTTTCGTCGTCAAAGCCGTGGACGGCTGGCACTGTCTCGTCTATTTCATTCCCGCCTTGATGATATCGGCGTTTGTGCCGCTGGGGCGGCTGCGACCGAACCATATATGGTGGCGCGTTCTGGCACCGCTGCTCACCATTTTGTGCGTTGCCACCACAATTTGCTCGTACAAAACCTTCAATCATCTGGCGAAGAACCCGCCTGTGCACCTGGCTTTGCGCAAACACGCCGACGCCGCCATGGCGCGTTTCATTCTGCAGACCAAAGCGCAGTCGTTCCTGCAGTTCGACACAGAAAGCCTGATGCCGCAGCTGGAAGTGTTTCTCAACGATGGTTTCTTCACGCGCTGGCCCTCGACGATGTTCAGCATTCACGAGTCATACATGAAGAACTACTACCCCGGAAAAGATCCGGACGCCATGGCGCAAGCGGTTTACGACCAGCTTAAGAAAGAAGTGGCTCTGGTAGCCGTTTTCGACGATCCGGCGACAGCCGACAAACCAGGCGTTTTCAACAATGTCTATTCATCGACGGTGGCGCGCCGGGTTTCGCACCTGGTGGCAAGCGACAAAGCAATTTGGCAGCGCATCGGCGGAACCGACAGTCCCAACGGCAAGCTATCTATCTACGCGAACAGCGCGTTGAAAAGTCACTTCCCCTGACCGGCGAGCTTCGACACATCGCCGCCGTTTCTTTTGAAGGCATCCATCCAGGCCGGGTCTTTCGCAGCCTCGTAGTTAGCCGCAATGGAGAGAAACAGACGGTTGTGCGTCATCTCCGGATACATATTCATGCTCTCCAGCATGGTATCAAGCGTGCCGCCAGGCTCCGCGCCATTGGTGAACATCTGGTCGATGATGCGCATGCGCGCAGCGAACGCCACTCGTCGTGCGGCGCGCGTGGGACGCCCCACTGACTCGTGCTTGTCCACGAGATCCCAATAATCTTGGATACCCTCGGCAACGCGCACGGGATCGAACATCTTCTGGTCGAAGATCTGCATTTGTGTCGTCGCTTCATCAATAATCCGCTTCTCGTGTTCGCGCAGCTCTGCCAGGACGCCGTATATGTTGCGCGCATCTTCCGGTGCCTTCTCCAGAAGCGCTTTAAACTTGGGATTGAGCTGCAAATCAGCAGCCGAAGACATAGCAAGAAACTGGCGATAGACAAAAATTTCGGGATGCTTGGTGGCAGTCTCGATGGCCATGAGCGCCAACTTGTTGCGGTCGCCTGCCGATGCAAATGCATCCATCATGCGAATGCGTCCGGCAATCGCCAGCGTCTGCTCGCCATAACCCACCTGCGCATCGAGGTCGTCCATCCTCGCCAGTGCTGCCTTGTAGACAGGATCGGACAAGAAATTGACTTCGGGCGTCTTAGCCGCAGGTTTGACTGAATTGGCCGAATCGTCAACCGCCAACGTTGTCGGCGGAGGTTCTTCACCCATTGCAAGCTGCCTCACAGATGAATGAGCACTTTAGCTTTTTGCCCGATCCCGACAACATTAAATCGCGCCACGCATCACTCTTGGCATGCGGAAACGTCGCGTTGAGTCTGCACCTAGATTAACGAATTCAAGAAAATCAGAGCCGGCACGACCTGAATACCATCGGGTGAGATGTAGTGCTTCTTCCCGATCGCTGAAATCTGAAAGGACTCGCAGCCTGGGAACCGTGCTTTGAAATACCTCAGGCTTTTCGAGATCTCGGCATCATTCCATTTGCACTCGATGGCGTGCGTCGGCTTGCCGGACTCTACGATGACGAAATCAACCTCCCGTCCATCAACATCTCGAAAATAGCGAAGCTCCACATCGAGCCCAAGCGTATCTTCCTGATAATGCACCCATTTCAACAGATGGCTCGCCACCAAATTTTCAAAGCGGAATGCAGGGTCCTCGACCAAGCTCCAGTCGAAGTGATAATGCTTTTGTTCCTTCTTCACTGCTCGAATCTTCGGTGCACCAAATGGGGAAATACGAAAAATTGCATACAGTCTTTCAAAAATATTGAGCCAATGAGATACAGCTTTATGACTCACTTGCAAATCTTCGCGCAGCGCGTTGATCGACAAAGGGGAACCAACCAAAGTTGGTAATCGCAGCATCAGCAACTCCAGGCGGCCCAGATCCTCAACGCGCTCAAGACTGCCTACGTCTTCACGTATAAATCTCTGACGGTATTCTCTCGACCAGCGCCGGGCCTCCACCGCTGAATTCTCAAAAAACGGTTCCGGGAAACCACTCAAGTTAAGAAGCCGCTGAAAATCTGATGTGGTGCCTATCTTCAGCTCAGCGACAGTTAGCGGATGTAACCTCAGATAGTGATATCGTCCTTGCAGCGAATCCCCAGCGTGTCGATATAAGTCCAGTCGCGCACTTCCCGTTACAAGGATTTTCTGTTTGCGACCGAGGACGTCATAGATTCCTTTGAGAAGGTTCCTCCACCCACGGTACTTGTGAATCTCATCAAACACCCACAGGCTGGACGGGGGTAACTCTCCCCTGAGAATACGCTCCCGATGCTCGGCATTGTCCCAGTTCATATAGCCACGTGTTTCCTTGCCCAAAATATGACGAGCAAGTGTCGTCTTGCCCACCTGGCGGGGCCCGCCGACAAAGACCATCTTTTTTTGAAGGTCTTTTTTGACTTGCTGGGCGAGGTAGCGCTCTCGATATCTCATTCCGCAATTTTACTACTAAATTAGCCTATAGGCAAAATTACTCGCGAGTATTTTCGCCTATAGGGCAATTTACTCGCAGCCTCGCAACCACCATGCAACATTAAATCGTGATCGACACCGGTAGCTCTCAGCACGCAAGCGCCCATAGCAGAGGTTTTCACGAGATGGAACCAGCTGTCACACCAAGGGACGGATGTGGCTAATCCTCTTCAGATGACCTTATTATCTACAGCTATGACCATCGAAATTGTACTCACTCCCGCCGGAACGCTGATAGTCGAAGAGGCAGCGGATGCCTCGGCGGCGCCGTGGACAAAACGCACGGCCGAGAGATTCGCTGCCGATCACGCAGCGGGTTTGTTCGGGCTCGCCGCTACTAAGCCCGATGGCTACGTTGGTCCGTCTGTGATGTTTTGGCAGGAATTTGCCACCACATTCATGACTGAATTCTGCCGCAACCCGGAAGTGCTAAACGGCGGTGTAACTGCGGCTACCGAACCTCCACCGGAAGCGCAACTCGAAGCCATACGAGTCAGCGCTCCCCCCATGCGTGGCGCTGAATATTTGTCGGCAGACGTGCTGCGCAATCTGTGGAATGACCTTGATTCC
>JBGASG010000016.1:0-50414 GCA_044229845.1 Obscuribacteraceae bacterium (SeqCode)
TGGCCGCACAGAACATCGCGAAGAAATGGACCATGCCGCTGCGGGACTGGGGCGCAGCAATGAATCAATTTTCAATAGAGTTCGCAGGAAGGATCGCGCCGTGACTCAACCTTTGACACAAATCGATTGACAGATCCTTTTATCAAGCCATCCGCGACTTTCACTGCGTCCGATGCGTTTCACGAGGCAATCAAGTTTGAATACGATGGCTCTGTGCGCGGGGTGTATTACGATGATCCTGGAACCTCCACGCCCGCGCTGAAAACCCTCGGGGCGCTGATCAAGAAATACGATAGTTCCCGTCCTAAGGAAGCGTCTCCATAACACTGGGTTTCGACAATTGTCTATGATGCGTAGCGGCAACGGACGGTATACTAAGGAATCTCGGCCAATACAAAACACAAAGAGCCCACCAAGCATGAAGCAAACTGTCTTCCTGATTGCGGTGGTTGTCGCCGCAACTCATTGCGCTGCTGCTTTCGCCGATGTGCCGTATCTCGCGGACACATCGACGAAGCCGTTCCTAGCCTCACAGGTAGTCTCCGTCATCGCGGGAATGGTGGCAGTTGCCACCGGCAACAAGGCTCGAATTTTATTGGTATCTTCCATAGCAGTTTTTGTGGTGGCAATTGTCCTGCCTCAGATTGCGGTGTATTCCGAGCCGCCTCCCGAGTTGTTGTATTTGCGTGCCCTTGCGAACGAGCGACTCGGGAATGCGGCTGCCGCTGCGTCTGATCGTGCCAACTTGGCGCTCATCGCGTATCAACCTGAACCCACGTTGGCAAAGCATTTTGCGTTGCATGCATTGAGTAAGGCGAAATAGAAAACACAGGAGTCTGATATGAAACTTCTTCGCATTGTCTGGTCCTTGTCGCTCGTACTTCCGGCTGTTATGGCTATGACCGCAGGTCAGGTACTCGCAGAACAAACATTCACGGTCGGACAACATGTGACGTTTCAGGATAATTGGAATCGCTACGGTGGTGGCACCATATCTGCCGTTGTAATCCAGGACCGCGGGCCCGGATTCGTCAGCCGCTATACCGTTCGTATCGACAAGAAGGTTGAAGCCGCATTTCAAGAAAATTCCTTCAAGGGAGATGAACTTGAGGCACTCGGTCCGGCACCAGCCGCTCAAGGACAGGCAGCTGCCCCGTCACCAAATCCAGCGGCGCAGCAAGCCGCACAACCAATGCCACAACAAGCCGCGCCGCCAGCCGCAAATCCCGCTGCCCGTCCGGCCGCGGGCAATGCCCATAATGCCGGACACTGGGGCAATCCGCCGCCCCCTCCACGCGGCAGTTTTAGATATGGGAAGCCCAACCTGCAAACTATGATCGGGCGTAAGGCAACGGTGCCACCAGGCTCTCAAGAATATTTTGTAGGGACACCTCCCGGTGACGAGTCTTGCATCGGTCGCTGGTACACGCGCACTGGTGGCACGTGGACAGCCGCTCCAGGAAACAAGGGCGACGCCTACGACAAGCTCATTTGGGGCAACCCGGAAGTTTCGGAACTGATCAACGTATTGCCCAACGGCACCTGGGAGATGAACGACCACGGCACCGTCACGAGAGGCAAGTGGTACGACATCGGATTCAACGCTATTCGATTGATCAACATGGATGACGGCTGTGATTGGACTGCGTCGGTTTACGACAAGATGATCCAGTTCAAAGGCTATAACGGTATCACCAAGGAAGGCAACCGCTACTAAGATTGATCTGATGGACATTATGTCTGCACTTCTAAGTCAGGCAGCTTATGCAGAGACCTTTCGAACCGCCGTACATTGGGCTTCCTGATGCCCGACCACCGTCTGACGGTGATGCTGGATAAGAGAATCAGCGCATTGAAGAAGAACACCGATCGAGACGAACTAATCAAGATCGACCTCAGTGTACCGGTCGACATGTCAGCAGGATAGTATATGTGCATGATATAGGCTACACGCTTTTGGTCGCCGCGACCAGGGAGACACACATGTACTTTACCGATGATTCACTGCTGCCGGAAAACCAGGATCCATTGATCATCACGGCGGCGCCGTATGGTCCTGTTTGGATTCCATCGGATTACCCGGAAGACATCGCCGTCACTTGGGATCAGCAAGTGCAGAAAGCCGTGGATTGCTACAACGCCGGCGCGACCATTCTGCACATCCACGTGCGCGACCCGAAGACCGGTCACATTTCCAAAGACTTCAGCGAATACGGGCAATTGATCGGTCGCATCCGCGAAGCGGTGCCAAAGATGGTTTTGCAAGTCGGTGGCTCAATCTCGTTTTCTCCACCGGACGACCATACCAAGGCGCAGTGGCAGGGCTACGACACTCGGCACATGCTAGCTGAACTTGATCCGAAACCTGATCAGGTTACCGTGGCAATTGGTTCTTGCCAGTGGGACATCACTTCGTTGACCACGATGGACGACTGGGCCGGAACCCACGTCGCAACCGAAGAAATGCTGTGGGCATTCTCGAATATGGTGGTCGATGCCACACCTGATTTCTACATCGAGCACCTCAAGCGTTTGAAACTGCACGGCATTCAGCCGTACTTCGCGCTTGGACATATTCACAGTCTCGAAATTGTGGAGCGTCTCATCCGCAGAGGACTGTACATGGGTCCGGTAAACGGATTCTTCAGCATGGGCGGCGGCGGATCGTGCGGTGCCAATCCGTTCGACTGGATGGAACTCGTTCGTAGAACGCCGCACGGATCTGTTTTCACCTATCAATCTGTACATCGGCTTTCGCATCCGCTGGCGGCAATCATGATCGCGCTCGGGCAACACACGCGCGCCGGTATCGAAGAAAACTTGTGGGACACCACAAAAGGGAAACGTTTGACGACCCTTCAACAGATAGAAAGACACGTGCGACTCGCCAACGAATTGGGACGCAAGGTTGCCACCGCGGACGATGCTCGCCGCATTCTCAAGATTGGGCAATGGTACAACTCTGTTGAAGAAACCCTGCAAAACCTCGGTCTGCCGCCTAATCGCAAAGCTGGTCAAACCGGATTTATCGGCTATCCTGCAACGGATGGAAAACTTCGTACAACACAGTTCTCCGGCTCTGACGGACACCCTCTGGCTGGCGATGTTGAACGGGCTAAGGAAACAGCAACCCGGTAGCGCCATCACAGGTGGTTGTCTGTCAGAAACTCTTGCACCGTGTCGAAGTACTCATTTCCTTTTCCAAAGGAACCGTGATCGCCTTGAGGTAGAATCAGAAGCCTCTTTGGCTCCGTTGCGGCCGCAAAGAGATCTCTCGCGTTCTGGCAAAGAATCATTCGATCGTTCAATCCATGGATGATCAGCAGAGGCGGGTGAGGTTTGCTGAAGACCTGTTCGTTATCCATCATTTGAGCCGGAAACCATGAGTCAGGATAGAGTCTCAACCAGGGCATCAAATCTCGACTTGCTCTAAGCAGCGAGGAGAATCCTGATTGCAGAATTACGCCTCCGACTTTTCGATGCTCAACGAGCTGTCCTGTTACACCGGTTCCAAGAGACTCGCCATATGCAATGATGTGCTTCGGGTCAACTCGCTCATGCTCGACCAGGTAATCGAAGGCTCCTACGGCGTCATCACAAACTCCATCAAGGGACGGAACTCCCTCACTTTGACCGTAGCCTCTGTAGTTATAGATCAGCACTGAGCCGTGACAATGCAAAAGCATCCGCACCATACCGGGGCGATTGTACAGGCTGCCACCCTTGCCGCCGCTCACCAAAAAGGTCCGTTGTGTCCCGGGCAGTTTAAAGAACCACCCGCGAATGAGTGTGCCGTCGCTCGAGTGGAAACTGATTTCCCTCCGCGTCACGCCGAAACAACTCTCGATTTCCTTCCATGGTCCCGCCGAACCCAGGTTGTGCCCAGGCTGGAAGAGCACCGAATTATAAAGCGGCCACGCAACCGGTGGAGCTAATGCGAAATAAGCCACCGCCAGCAGCGAGGCCGACAGCGTCATTACTCTAAGTACTGTTCTTAATCTCATAAGAACCAGAATAGTGCGTTCCGCAATGCGGTTGTGTGCCGCCGACGAACAGTTCATTAAGTGTTTGCGATCAACGAGCCGGAAGATGGTCGCCGCGCATATGGTGCCGAGCAGTGCCCGCGCCACAATCAAGAGATGTTCGCGTTTTCCAAATACATCAAGGTTTGAGAAACGCGTGCGCGAATCAATGAAACGAGATGCTGCGCTCTTTCGTTTTACGCTGGACTTGCTTCATCACGAAGAACGTTTCCAATTCCGCTTGCGTACCTTCGTATTGGCTGAATTCTAGGTGACGCAGCCGTATGTGCGCATCATCTAGAACGGTGCTCAAGTTTTCACGCAACCGATCGTCATACAATTGATAGTTGTCGCTGTTCAGCGTCCAGCCGTCTATCTGCATCATGTGAAGCAGACCTTTCAGTTCCAGGCGTGTAAGCATCACATTGCTGCGAGGCATCTCCGGAACTATCACTCCTTCGGCTCTCAGTTTATTCGTGTGTTCGAGGAGCATTGCCATCCATTGCTCGCGTTGACCTTTTTGAATAGCCAGTCCGAATTCCGGGTTGGTTTGCAGCAAGTCGGTGAACACAGCGTCCCGCTTGTCAAAGTTCTCTCCCAGAAGATCATAACCGTAGATTTCCGTTCTGAAAGTCGGGTCCTTTTCGTCGGCCAGTCTCTTAAGAAATGCGTCCGGATCATCACCGAAAAGCTCCTCCTTGCACAGACGCGGCAACTCGCTAATCTGCTTTTGCACAATCGCCATCGTTTCAGAATAGTCTCTTCCTTCTTTGAAGCTTTTGCGCAGCTTGTCAGCGCGGGCGTAAGCAGTGTCCTTCTTCAAGAGCTTAGCATCGAGGTTGACGCGCTCTTCGATCCACTTGCGATTGTCTGCACGAGAAAATACTGAGGTGGCCCAACCGAGTTCGGTCGATCTGTCGCCAGAGGAATTTTTGCCTGTCGCCTCCAGATATGCCTTCACGATATCGTACTGAACCTTGATGTTGGAGAGCGCCGCCATCCGCTCTGCAGGCGGTACTCTTTGCAGCAAGTCGACGGCGGTGGCATTCAGCATCGCCTTGTCCTGCTCGGCATGGAAGAACTCGTGATAAACGACTCCGATGAACTCAGGGTCGGGTCGAAGCAAATCGCTGCTGCGCACAAATATTGTGTTGGTGCCTGCCAGGTGAGTGGCGCGCGCGTTCATCTGAATCAATAACTTGTCATTCACAACTATATTTATCGGCGGCATTCCAAGCTTGTGCTCGTGTCCGAAGTCGCTTACTAGCTGTGCCAATTCTGGAGTCCGTTTTTTCAGCACCGCCTCGACGATGGCGCTATCTTCCATTTGACTGATGGCGGGCCACTTTTTCATCACCTCATAACTGCGGCTGATGAAGTCATCCGCCACCTCATCTCTAATTAGTGGATGGTCGATTATTGTTTCTGTGCCGTCCTCTTTTATCACGCGCTCACGCAGTCTAAGTTTGCCTTCCAGAAATGTTTTGAGCTGCTGCTCGCTCAAGTTGGAGATGTCGATGGGCTTTCCGGTATCTCCCTCCTGGTTCAACATCGGATTGGCGGTGCGTTTGTACTCTTCGAGCATCGCCTCCTCATCAGCGGTGCGAGGCAGCCTTTCACCGCTCAGCATCTGACGCGTCTTGCACTCTTTGAGAGACTCTTCTGCCGCAGCTTTCCACTGCTCAACAGTCATTCCAGGCTCATACTTCGCGACGCCGACTGCAAAAGAAACTGGAATCTCCAATTTGCGTTGTCCAAAGACCTCTAGCGCTTTGCCGGTCAGTCCATCGAGGTTAACCTCACGCAATTCAGAAATGGATTCGATTGGTCTGATACCATCTGGTCCGACTGCCAGTAAGAATTCGCCGGCCGCATTTAGCAATCTCGACACATCGTTGGCATGTCGGGCAACAATGAGCGCGGCCAGACCCTGCGATCCCACTAAGTCTCCCTGCCGCGTTATTTTCCGAACATGGTCTCCTTCGTACATCAAGACATCGTCCCCAGTTGCGTGTCCCGCACCGTCATTTGCGAGCTTGAAGTGGTTGGGATCAAGTTTCACGAGTGTCGGTTGTAGCTGGTGACGGTTCGCGTGGGCAACTTCCTTTTCAAGGGCTATATCGGTGTAGAACTCCGTCAAAAGCTTGTGAGCCGGATGTTCTACCGCGAATCTTTCGAAGAACTTGTGACCCTCGATCAGGACTTGTTTGTACGTTCGTATCTCCGCATCGTTCAGCTTGCGTGATCTGAAGTCTTTCGAGCGCTCGTTCAGTTCTCGATAGAAGCCGAGTTGATTCTCTCTCTCTCGTTGAGCTGGAGTTGGTAGCTCCGCCGGTGGCAATACCGACTGGTCATAGAGAATTTGATTGCTGTGGCCCGCTTGCTTGTTCATGTACATAGCCTTGTCGGACGCTTCGATAAATTCGGACACTGACTGACCAGGCTTCCAATAGACAGCACCAACTGTGACGGTGACCATGTTGCCTTTTATATGATTGCCCTCAGCATCCAGGACGAGATTGCCTTTGCTGTCTTTGAGGAAGGGTTCGAAGGTCTCACCGGGCTTCAATAAATAAGGATCGTGGCCCGGATAGGCGACGCATTTCAACTCAGCAACCGGGCGCCCAACTGCTGCAGGATCGAGACAGTCCCTGAGGATTGTCACGTACTCGTCGCCGCCGAAGCGTCCGAATGTGTCCTCAGTGCGAGTGCGCGCTTGAATGGTTTCGGAGATTAGTTTGAGAACCTTGTCGCCCTGCTCCTTGCCTTGAGCCGCGTTGAGGTCGCCCAGTTTGGTGACGTCCTTGAAGAGCAGGCAAGGCGGTTTGTACTTGACGAAACGATTGCCTGCCTCGTCCACGCCCATAATGGTGCCGTCTTCCTCAATAGGTCCGCGGCGCTTGTATTCCTCGATGTAATCGAGAAGCTGGCGCTGAATGCCCGGTTTGTTCGGCGCGCCGGTAGCCGGATCGATTTCCGCTTTGTTCTGCGCCGTCCTGAATTTTTGCTCCCAGTAATGAACTGGAACATCCCGCACTATCTCCACACCCAACTTGCCGGCGTAGGAGCCGGCGGTCACCACAGGCGCGGTCAGCGCGCTGTCTAAGGCGGCTTGCTGCATGTCTGCGAAGATGTTGTAGTAGTTGCCGTGCCGCGCCATGAATTCGTCGGACACTATCTCGACTGGCAGCCTGGTTTTTCCGGACACTCGCATTCGCTCAGCCTGCACTGCCTGTGGTGCCGCATCGAGCCCACCGTAGAAGAAGTTGTTGACGGCGTTGGTCGGCAGGTGCTCCGCCATGTGTTCTCCGAATCGGCCGAGCGGACTGGTCATGTGCCACTGCGGGACAAACGGTGTGCCTCCGGCTTTTTGCACAGCCAGAAGCTGCGGCTCGGTCAGTTTGCCCCAGCTCGTCAGTCCGCGCATCGTTGCACTGGCGTACTCGCCACCGAGCATCCAGGTGCTGCTCATCATCCAGTTTTGCACAGTAAACTCAGAAGATTGCGGTTCGCGCAGTGCGTGCGCGCCCATGAACAGAGTCGATTGCATCATCGCGTTGGTAGGTCTGACCAATCCCGGCACCACATCGGCGACGAATCTGTTTCTGGACATGACGTCGACTGTGCGGCTCAGCATCGTGTATCTGGCTAACATCTCTGCCTGCTGCGGTGTCAGCGTCCCGGCGACTTTCGCTGCCTTCAGCGCTTGCAACTCTTTGCCGAGTTGGGCGAGTCTGCCGCCGCCTGCCATTGCCAGCGCTTCCATGCCTCCGGAGAGCACGTTCATCCCGTCTTGCGAAAACGTGTTTTGTTCGCGGTGCCGCACCATCCCCGACACCAGTCCGCCACCGACCACGCTCACTCCCAGTTCGGTGCCGACGGCGGTCATTCCGGTCAAGCCGGCGGCGCTGACTGCGGAGCCCGCACCAGCTGTCACTATCGACACCAGAGTGATCACCGCCACGTTGTCTGCCTGCTTTTGCGTCTGCGTCGCTTCGCCGGCACGCTTCAGAACATCTTGCGACGAAACATTCATGTCGTTGCAGAACCGGTCGAGCGCGACGGTGTTGTGGTCGAGATGGTTGTTGGTGATTTTGAGTTCCAGTCCGTCACCGAAGAGCTGGCTCACTTCTTTGTTGGCGGCGCCCATCTCTTTCTCAATCGTGGAAAGAATGGCATCCATCTGTCCTTCTTGATCGCCTTTATACCAGTTGGCGGTGGTGCCGAGGACCCAGGACTTCTCGCGGAAGTACTGCATATTGCCGTTTTCGGCGGCGTCTTTAGCGCGGCGCATTTCTTGGATCACCTGGTCGGCATCCACCAGTCCGCCGGCATTGAATCTTCCGTCTGCTTCAGTGCGGGCATGTCCTCGCCCGAAGATGCGATATTGATGATCGTCACCCGCGGTTTTGAACTCAATTACTACTTGATTCTGATTGCGCAGATCGATCTCGCGTCCATCGACCTTGATCTTGTAATTGGGCTCCCAGCTGCCGCAGAGATCGCCTTCCACCAGCTGCCCGTCCTGCATGCTCATGCGACGCAACTTGCCTTGCTCAATTTTGAACAGGTCTTCGCCGAGCCTCATTGTGCCGTCCGTTCTCGTACACTGCTCAGCAGTCAGTTCCTTCAAGGGCAACACCGTAGGCGGTGGTTGTTTCTCCCTGTAATACTCAGCCCGAACGAATTGTCGCGGACCTCCTTCGACCAGTTCGAGGGCGGAACCGGCAGCAACTGTCCCGTCCGCATTTATTGGAATGCCTTCTTTAACTGCTTTGTCCAGCCCGTCACGATACCTGATCGTCAATTTGATCGTGCGGTCCAATGCCTGCCCGGCTTCTTCCGTTTTGGACTGATTGTGAATTTGATTGGCATAATTCAGCTCGCTCTGCATCTTCTCCTTCAGATCGTGCTCGCTGCGAATTTGACCACCACGGGTGGTGAACCAATTTGATTCTTCTTGCTTGCCGTCTTTCTGGTACGTGAAGTGCCACACGGCACCAGGCACTTCCTTCATGTTTGAATGAATGACCTGACCGCGGGCGTCAAGAAACTTGAGACTGCCGTCGCGCGGATCGATAGATCCGATGGCGTTGTCGGAGCCCGGTTTGTAGAGGAGGTTTTGTTTGATCTCAACCCTGGCGACGCCGTCCTTGCTTTTCGCGTCGGGCAGCCAGCCATAGCCGTCAACAGGACCCGTGATACTTTCGAGTTTGTACACGGGATGGTCCATACGGGACCGCAGACGAATCAGCGAATCATCGCCCGCCAGCAAGTTGTTGTCGCGCGCCATCTGGGAATTGAGTTTGCGCAATACGTCCGGCGTCACCACGCCGGTTGTGACTATCTCATCGTGAAGTGCGCGCGCGCGCGTCTGTGCTTTCACGGACAGGTCAATGGTGACTTTGTCTTCTTCCGTTCCGCCCGATTGTTTCACCGCCTCATCGTGCCATTGCGCAGTCAAGGCGAGGGAGTGGTTGAGGTTGATCAGTCCGCCGCCGTAGCCATCGGGTCCGTCGCCCGGTCCCAGTGAAAGTCCGCTTACCGTTCTGCCCGATGCCTGACCCTGGATGTGTACATCAAAGACTAGATTCGGGATGCTCCCCAGCGGTACTACCCGCGGTGGATTGCCCATGACCAGCGACCCGCCTTCCAGCCTGTCGCCCAAGTCAGCCGGCGGCACGTACTTGGCTATCTGTTCACCGGATTTGGTATCAATCACGGCCCCCAGCCTGATTGTGTATTCCATCGGCGGCAAAAGATTGCCGTTTGCATCCAGCTTTGGCTGTCCGGTCTGTGCATCTAACTGCGGAATGAATATGCGCCCCGTGGAAAGGTTATCGACGTCGAACTGCAACGGTTTGCCGTTTTGATTTCCGTTGAAGACATAGCCGTCTTTGAGAATGCTGTTGAGATCGGTCCCCGCATCTTGTCGAGGTTCTCTGTCATTTGGGAACGTCACTTTTCCGAATTCATCGACGTGACCGATGAATTGGTTGTGTTCGTCGAACATGTTGCCGCCGACGACGAGTACTTCGCCGGAGGGAACACCATCAGGTGAGTATTGGGCAAGCACGCCGTTGAGACCTTCGTGTCTGTCGACGCCGTCGCCTTGCCCGGCGCAAAGATCCAGGCGCTCGCCATCGCTGCCCAAACCGTGGAACCCCGCGCCCGCATCCTTGTCATTGACGATATTGAAAGTCCTGGGAGGCGGTCCGTTGAGCGCGACGTCGCCGTTGTCCTTCATGGTACCGATTGCGGTATCAGACTTGTCGAAGATGATGCCTTTATCGACGCGTCCCTGCGCATAGCCATCGGCGTCTTTCCAGACCGCAACTCCAGTGCCGCGATCTCCCTCGCGAGGCGGAGTGGGAGCCAGGTCTTCGCGCGCTTCTTTATCTGTGAGCGTGCCGACTGTGTACTCGTTCTTGAGAGTGGCGACGGAGAGAAACGCGAATGCGAGAAGCTTGTCCTCGGGCAAAAGTCCGGTCGTGTCGCCGTGCACTTTCAGCGGCTTGCCTATTTCATCGAATGAGAACTGCAGCTCGCCGTTGAGTGTCGAGTCCTTGTATTCCATACCGACAGGCTTGCCGGTAGCATCGAAGGTGCAATTGGTTGTGGCGACGGTTTTACCGCCCTTGATCTGCTCGAGTATGACCGACTGGATGCCCTGCTGCAGATCGAGCGTTTTGACGCATCGGCTATCGAGACGCGACACGCCGTCTTCGAGGTCGAAACGTTCGTGGGTTTCGACCAGACTTCCGCCTCGCTCTGCATATGAAATTTCCTCGCGCACGCGAGGCTTGTCCAGTTCCATGCGTTGTGCGTCATCGAATATCTTAGTTTCGACCGGGCGGTTGCATTCATCCAATTGGACGGCGACCACCGGCATGTCTTTTGGTGATTGCCCGTCCTTTGGTGTTATGTGTTGGTATTCGATTCTGCCGTAGGCTGTTCCATCGTTTCTCATCAAAGTCTTGTCGACGCGCAGCCCGTCCATGGTGCTGCGCGTCACGGACTGGTGCCCATCCGGACTTACCTCGTGACGCACGTGCAATTCCGTACCCAGTGGTGTATCACCGCGCACGGTGCGCAATGTTTCTCGGTACGCCGCCACCATGTTGCCGGTTTTTTGATCGATGCGCAGCTGGACGCCGTCAGTTGCTTCCAGGCGTGCCACCATGTTCCAGGAGGAATTGTCGACGACGGCAATCGCCTTCGGTTTGGTGGCATCGCTGCCCTCTCCGTAGACGATTGTGGTGATTAAACCACTTTTGCTCTCAATCTCGTTAATGCGTCCCTGTTCGTCATAGCGGAACTGGCGTCCCGTCTTCTTGTCGAAATAGTCGGTGACGCCCTTCTGCGCCCGCGCCTCAGGGGTCATCTTGTCGGCGTTTTCCGCGGTTTTGTGCGGTCTGTCTACGCCCAGGAGCTGTTTGCCCTTGTTTTCCAGGGCGTGTTTAATGTTTGAGAAACTGAACTTGTCGTCTTTGACCGCCACCGCCGGACTGGGGGCGTCCTTTGCTTTCGACTCGTCCGTGTTGGCGCGCACGGGGGCGTCCTTTTCCTTTTGGGCAGCGGGTGTCCCGGAGCCGTAAACCTCCGTGTGTGCCGGTTCGCTCTTGCGTGCGCCGCCGTCGCCAGTTGCCTCTTTCGTGGCATCGTTGCCCTTCTTGCCCGCCTCGCCCTTTTTAGCGTTATCCTTGCTCTCGTTCATACTGGATTCGGCAGCCTCGCTCGTTAGTCATGTCCCCTGGGGCGGCAACTTACCAACCGTCGCCTTCGCTGTTCGTTGATGCCCAGACTGCGCTGGAATCGTCCGGTTGGCAGGGCTTGAATTGTGGTGGCAGGGATGCCATCGATCGGAGTAACGATTTGGTCGAGCCGGTATCTCAGGTGGTATCACGACATCGCGCCCGCTCGACTGTACCAACTGGCGCTACTTCCTGCGCGGCTGTCCTTCGCAAAGTTTGCCGTAAACGACGCGCTGCAAATCGCCGGGGATAAAGCGCTGCACCATATTGGGTGGCAGATCCTGCCCTTCGGTCAATAGGTTGACCATCGTTTCGAATTGTGCTGACTTGAGTGTCAATGCTGTCTGCGGACGCAATTGCCCACGCTCGACGAGGTCATTGATATCGTTGGTGGTTTGCCTGCTCGCCCAGTTCTTGATCTGCTGGCCAGTCAATTCGAATGGGCCGACCGTCGCTGGGTTGCCATCGACGCCAGCGCGTGTGCGGTAATACACCGGATCATCCAACTCGGGAGCCTTGCCGAACATTCCGACCGGATACACTTCGATGGGGCGACCACCGCCGCCCTGCTGGCGCTCGTCGACGGCGCGCTCGCCCGGTCCAGGACCGCCGCTGCTGCGCGCGTCAGGAAGGCTGTCACCGGCACCATTGGGGTCTTGTTCCCCACTGCATGCGAATCTTGATTTTCCAGCATCGTTATCGAAACCCATATCTACCCCTATCTGTTCCCACTAATTTCACTGAAGCAAAAATATTCCTCGGCATCCCCAGGCATCTAATGATTCCCGCACATACAGCCCGGGTCGTGTGACGGCAGCACAGTAGCGTCCGGAGTGTTTTGCTTGTTCTGAAGCTTACCGCCTCCGGGTTTTACCTCGTTTGAGTGTTTTGTTCGTTGTTGCTGTTGTTGCTGCAATTTTTGTTGTTCTGCCGCCGCTCGTGCCGCCGGCAATGTTGCTTCGAAGTCAGCGACCGCCTTGCGATTGGCCTCGTTGTTTTCTCCAACCGTTCCGTCGGGCAGTCTGATGTACTTGGAAGTGCCGTCGGGATTTCTTCCATATCTCGGGTCGGAGTCCAGTTCGGCCTGGTCGAACTTCTTCGTCGACTCGTAGTTTTTCGGATCGACGACATACAACCTCGTGCGGTCCGCGACCGACGACCTGTAGTTGCGAATCGACTCCGCGCTGCCTTCCCACGGGCGGGTGAAATAGTCTTTGACGCTGCTTGGTTTGACGTCGGCATTATCACGCATTTGCGAGTTGCTCTGGTTGGCTGCCTGCGGGTCGCCCCAGCCGCTGGCGAGCGTGCCGTCGGTCTTCAGAGGACGTCCCTGGTCGTCGACACGAGTCCATGTTCCATGCCACGGTTGATCTGGACCTTGCGCCCAGTACTTGCCGTCCTTATCCCTGAATTGCCACTGCTCGCCACCATCAGGCGTGCTCACCTTGCGGTAGCCAAGTTCAGCGTAGTGTCTGTCGAGAGCCGCTTTGTCACGGGTCTCCATCGTGTGTTGCGCGTTATGCGCCCACTCGTGCAAGATGTTGTCTTTGATGATCGTGTAATCGCGTTGCACAGGCTCGAAGAGAATGCGCTGTTGGTCGCCTTTGGGCAGTACGTATGCAGCTGCGGCGGAAGTCGGTTCTACGGCGAATTGAACCAGTATGGGTTTGCCGTTCAGCGTCGTGGTGCTCGGTTGCGATTTCGCCAGTCCCTCCTCCATCGCCATCAATTCGTTGACGCGCGGGCTTCTGAGGTTTACTTCGCGACCCAACGGCGAGTCTTTCTGTCCGTCGCGACTGAACTGGACGTTGTACTTCTGTTCCAGCTCCTTCATCTTGGTGTCTTGCCATTCTTTGAGACGTCGCTCAACCTCAGCCGGGTTGTCGCTGTTGGTATCTAGAACTGGCAGTTTGGCGCCGTTTTCGCCTTCTACGTAGTACTTGCGAACAGTGGTGCCGTCGGGTTGTTTGACCTCGTCGAACTTGACACCATATTTCGCATTGAGACTATCAAGGGTGGGAGCTCTATCGGTGAGCGCTCGCTCCAGTTTCTTCAGCTGGTCTTCAGGGAAGCCGCCTTTCTGCAGATCGTCGATAGCTTGCTGCTGGATGTCGTCCATCTTGTTGAGCGGAACACCCTGCTGACGAGCACGCTCTCTGAACTCGTCGATCAACTTGTTTGCCTTCGCGACATCTTCCGGGCGATCGAAGTTTTTGAGAACCTCGGTGCGCAGGTGCGACTCGGTAAGCAGATCGAGGGCTTCCGCGGTGTTGCCGCGCTTGAGCGGATTCCATTCTTGACCGCGTAACTTGTCCGAGAGGGACTGACCGTACATTTTTTTGTACTGCTCGTCCAACGCCACTCGATCTTGGTGAGACATACTTTTGAGCGTGTCTTTGAGATCCGAATTGGTGGTGAAGAACCAGTTCGTCTCGTGCATTTTTGCTGCAATCGCGCGCAACTCGGCTTCAGTCTTGTCGGTGGTAGTCCGGTTGCCGCTGGTGTAATCGGTCTGGATCTTGCCGTTTTTGTCGGTGTACTGGAGAGTGCCGTCCGGTTTCACAGAGACGTGATCGATGGTAGAGCCGTCTGCCGCCGTGAAGCTGCCGAAACGAATGACGCCCAGTAAATCCAAGGTCGCCTTGTAGTTGTATTCTTTTCCGTCTGCGTCGGTTACGCGGTTCAGTCTGCCCCAGCCGTCGTACCCGAAAGTAGCTCGCCGTCCGTCTGGATAGGTGACCTCGGTGACGTTGCCGTCTGCGTTCTTCTTAACGAACGATCCGTCACCTTTGGCGGTGTTCGACGTGCGGTCTGTGAGTGTGGTGACGACATTGTTCTGCGCGTCGGTAATCGTAAAGGAACCATCCCTGCCGACCCGCGGATTTTTCATGCCGGTGGACTTGCCGTCTGGTCCCCAGACTTCGCCGAGATCGCGGACATCATAGCGCTTGCCGTTTTCGGTGTAGGACCTCAGTTTGCCGGTGGTGTCATACGAGAACGTGCGCGTGTCGCCATTCGGATACCTGACTTCGGTGACCCGGTCTTTATCGTCCGACTTGATGACGGCACCGTCCTTGGTGGTGACCTCTTTGGTGCCGTCCGGCGGTATTTTTACTTTGCTGCCGTCGTTGGTTTCGTAGGTGAAGGTGCCGTCGGCGGCGACTGCGGGATTTTTAAAATCCAGATCGCGGGGTGCACTGTAGCGGCCATTATCGCTGGGGGCGAAAATGCCTCCGCCGATGCCCGCGGCGGCGGCACCGGCATCCGTCCCCGGGCTGGAGCCCGGTTTCGGGTTGGGCGGCTGCTCACCAGGCCTTTGCTTTTGTTCAATCGACCATTTGCCGTCGGCGCCCAGCACATAGACCTGCCCGTCCGGCTGGACAATGCGGTTCATTTGACCCGAATTGGGGTCATAGCCGAACTGGCGGGTGCGCCCATCGGGATATGAAACCTCAGTGACTCGCCCTTTGTCGTCGGTTTTAATGTTCTTGCTGGTGTCGGTGCCGTCTGTGAGGGCGAACTTGACGGCCTGTTCCAGAGCGGCGCCCACTTTGGCGCCCACTTCGAAGGCGGTCGGTTCCACAAAGCCGGCGGCGAAGCCCATCAGATCGACGGACGGAAAGCCGTTCGGTAATTTGGCGGCGCCATCGTTGTTGGACTTTAGAAGGTCGGTGTTGGCTTTCGAGGTCAGGTCACTGGCATTGGTCAAAGCGGCATCAGTGCTCGTCACGGCGAGCACGTCCGCCCTCTCCAGACGAGGGTCAGCGCCCACCTGCGGCGGATCGACAGTGTCCTCAGCCGGGTGCGGCCGTTTTACCACAGTTTCCGAAACTTCGGAGCCCATAGAGCTATCCTGGTCAGTCTATGGTTTATATACCCACCACGTATCAGAAGCTCGTCTACGCGATTGAAGACCGAATCTGCAGGTGTGGGTATAGATAAAAGCGGAGAGTTCCTGCCGACTCGGACACGAAATGACCAATCAGCCTGTCGAACCAGCCCAGACTGAGGGCACGGCGCAGCCTGCTTCCGCCGGAACTCCGACTCGAATCGTCTGGTGGATGGTATTTGTCTGTGGGGCGCTGGCCAGTGTCGCCTCCAGTTGCGTCTGTCTGGCAAACCATTTTGCTTCGGTCGGTTCGGCCTTGCTTAAACTCAGTCCCCAGGTCCAGAACAGTCATTACGGATTGCCTCACGGCGAAGTCTGGAGCTTGCTGTTTGCGCTTCTGTTGCTGCCCGTCTTCGCGGTCGGACTGAAGCTGAGGGTATTTGGCGGTGCTGTTTCCCGCCTGCTGATTTATGTCATTGCCACGCTGGCACTTTGGGGACCCGCGTGCATACTCGTGTTCAATTCAAGCAGACTTCTGTCCCCGTTTCTGTTGGCGATCGCGGCGGCTCTCTCGGCCAGTTGCGGCTATCTCTGGGTTCTGGCTGTGGCGCGACGTCGATTTGCGGAGAAAAGCCTGCGCGGCAAACTGTTCTGGCACGATGTGAGCTACTGGAGCGCTGTTGCATTGATCTGGTTCTTCATCATGCTGGCTGTGGTGCCGCCCGGATCGTTGGCGCACCAGCTGGCGATCTGGCTCGGTGACGCGTGGAATCAGTCCCACCCGGGTGCGTTCAATTTTAACAACCCTACTTATCTCTGGTCCGTGAAGGCAGTGGTGGCATTTTTGCTTGTGGCATATCTGGCTCGTCCGGTGGCCAGGCTGGCATGGTTTGCAAGCCGGGTGCTGAAAAGGTTTTCTCTGTCTCCGCAACTCAGCAAAGTGAATGAAGCATATCTCTGGACTCTCAAGCAAGAGGCGTATCGCTTCCCTTTCAGGCATAATCGACCTTTCTTGCGTAATGCGACGCATGCCACCATATGGATGCTATTTTCTTACGTCTTGTTGTTTGTAGCCGTCCTGGTCGGTCCTTTCGATTACATGGGCATGCACGACCAACCCAAGCTGCGATTGTTTTTGGCCGCCATGATGGCGATGTGGGGAACCGTGCCACTTGCGGTCGGGGCGTGCGTCTGGCTGCCGTTGCAAAAGCCCAGACAGGTGATTGCCACCGAAGACGGTTTTCTAGTCGACGGGGCGTTACCCTATTCGATGTTTGGAAAGCCGTTTCGCTCGTGGCAGGATGTAAAAAGCATCAGTGTCTCGAAATCACTGGTCAAGGGTAAGACTGAGCTGCGATTGACCTTTCACTCCGGAGGCTGGCTGACATTCAAAAGCACGCAGATGGAAACCAAGGACCTGCACCGGTTTCTTACTATTCTGGACGAACGTGCAGATAACTGCACATTTGATGATTCCGTCGCCGAGCTTCAAAATCAGATAGCACAAAAGCAGCTCAGCATCACTGATGGTGCGCACGTTGAATCTGCCGATGCCACTAAATATAAGTCTACTATCTTTGTACCTCTGGTCAGCGGGCAGATGGTGCCGGGCAAGCCACTGCGCATAGTGCGACAGCTTGCATCCAAACCATTGTCCGCTGTCTATGTCGCCCGCGACGATAGGCAGCGGCTGCGTATCGTCAAGCAATTCGTGCTGCCCGTTGAGTCCGAACAGAACACGAGAATGCGTGACTTGTTTAAACGCGAGTGCGAGCTTTTGCAAAAACTGAATCATTCATCGGTTTGCAAGGTCGTTGAAGTATTCGATCAGGGCAACGCCTGCTTTCTAGTTCTTGAGCATTCACCGGGAGAAGACTTGCTGAAACTGATCGCTCTGCACGGACCGCAGTCCGAGAAAGTTGTTGTCAACTGGGCAAAGCAGCTTTGTGCAATCATGAGCTACCTGCATGCGCAGAACGTGGTGCATCGAGATCTGACGCCAGACAATATTGTCATCGATGAAGACAACTCGTTGCGACTGATTGACTTCGGCGCAGCACATCAGTTTCTGGAAGGCGTAACGGGCACTTTAATCGGCAAGCAGTGCTATGTGGCACCAGAGCAACTGCGCGGTAAAGCTTGTCCGTCCAGTGACATCTACAGCTTCGGGGGGACTTTGTATTTTCTCTTGACGGGAAAGGAGCCACGCGCCCTGTCGTCTGCTAGTCCCCTGGAACACGTGAATGTGTCCGCAGCTCTGGACGGACTGATCAGAGAGTGTACCGACTTCGACTTCAAAAAACGCCCTCAGTCCTTCGATGTGATAGCGCATCGCCTCGCTTCGCTTGAGGAGGCACCGACCATATCGCAGGTGGAAGATGAAGGCGTAACAATCAACATTGCACGGCAAAAGCTCGTCACCGGTGAAGGTAAGGAGTTACCCTGACGATGAAACATAGCACCATCGGAAACTGGATTTCGATTCTTTTGCCCCTTGTAATTGTTTTGAGCATCCTGATTTTTCCGGCAAGCGTTTTGCCGATCTTTTGCCTGGTGTTCCTGCTTACAATAACCCAATTGATCTGCACAATCCCCATTGTCAATGAAAGATTGCGGCAATCACCCGTTGCGCAGAAGCTCTCCGACAATGTTTTCGTCCAGCAGATGAATTTCGGGCTCCGGCAACTGCGTCCATTCATTCTGGCGGGAGCCTACTTGTCAATACTGACCGGAATCGTCTCTACAATTGCTCACATCGACGCCCGTAGCTTCAATCTGACAGTCGTACCTCATTCGCCCGCTTCCGGTTCGCATCATTATGTTCATGTTCACCCCGGCCCGCCTCCGCCAAACTATGTAAGTTTGATAGTCGGTTTGCTGATCTTCTTGCCGCTGCCGGTGCTGGTTGTGGTCTTTAACATCGTTTCGGCACGAGCCAAACGCAGGGAATACGAAGAGGAAGAGAATCAGCGTGAGTCACTACGCACCACGCGTGATGCCGCAACAATCACGATAACGCAGAGGAAGGCCAGGCAAAATAACCTGAGCGAAGCAAATTTCTATCACTCTGCTGCTTTCGCCGTGCCGTTCTTGATTGCTTTCGGCGGCGGGCTTCCAGCTCTCCTAGCCTGGTGGTTATATAAGACCCTCGGTATTGGTCCGCATCTTCATCCGCCAGCCTCATATGGCGGGGTGCCACAAATCAGCGATCTGAATACCTTCCTTATGTACTTCTATCTGAGTGGACTGGGAGTCTGCCTGGCTACTTTGTTTTGCCGCGCGTTCTGGACATTTCCCTTCAACTTCTACAACTGCGAGCAAGACATCGAATTCAACTCCGATGGTATTCGCCAGCGCAACATTAAAGGATGGTTCTCAGAACTGGTCTGGTACAACTGGCCGGAGTTCATTCCGAAGAGCCTTTCATGGAAGGACCTTTGCGCTGTGGACTATGAACAGTCCGGGTTCGGCAAGATGAGCCCGCTGCCACCAGTGCTTTTCGGTAAGGAAACGAAGATTTATCGATCGTTGAACCATCTGGCAGAACTTACCGATGCCTGCGTCGATAAGTTGGGCAGGGCAGAGTATCTTGTTTTCAAATCGCGCTACCAGAAGTCATTTGGCGGTGGTGGCATAAAGATTCGGCTCTGGGAATTGTCCGATGATGAACGCCTCAAACTTTACTACGCCCTGCGGAAATGGGCACCATCATTGCATCTCAGCCGGGAGTTGCAGCAACGATTGACTGGTTCTTCAGCTCTGTCCGAGGCGCGATATACACAGATCTGGTTCGATGTCTTAATGACGCAGGGAGATCGCGGTCGCAGCGGACAACTTGAACCGGGAGATCAACTGCAATCCGGAAGATTCACCATTGTCGACCGGTTGCCGTCCGGCGGTCAAGCCAATGTTTACACCGCAAAGGATCCAGGAGGCAAACTGGTCGTCATCAAGGAGTTTATTCTTGCTACAGGCGGGTCGGTAGGTGCGCTTGTCGAATCGGCGTCGGATTTTGAAAACGAAGCCACCATGCTCGGCAATTTAGACCACCAGCACATCGTCAAACTTGTCGACAGCTTCGCCGAAGAAAGAAGGATGTATCTTGCTCTGGAATACATAGAAGGCAAGTCACTGAGAACACACGTCAAAGAGCGGGGTGTGGTCGACGAGTCCGAAACGATCAGGCTGGCAAAAGAGATGTCGGATCTTTTGAATTATATCCATGGGCTGTCGCCGCCGCTAATTCATCGAGACTTCACCCCCGATAATCTGGTGCTGACGGCCGACGGACACTTACACTTGATTGACTTCAGTGTCGCATTCAAAGGTAAAAACGTAAAAACCACTGAGTTCAGTGGCAAACATGCGTACACTCCTCCCGAGCAATTCCGCGGAGAGCCCTGTCCGCAAAGCGATATCTACGCGCTGGGCGCGACGCTACACTTTTTGCTCACGGGCGTCGACCCCGAACCAATCAGCCAGAGTTCGCCGCAGGCTGCTGGTGCAATAGTCTCAGATGCACTGAATCGCATCATTCAAAAGGCGACGCAGTTGGAACTCGAAGACCGCTACGAATCAATTCGCTGGCTGCAATTGGATCTCGACGAGCTCGGGCACACAGCGCATTCGGCCGATGGATCAGAGCCGATTGTAATCGCGTTGCCGCGGAAGAAGAAATCGCGCAGTCGGCGCAAGTGAATCAAGTGTGCCGCTGCTAGACTCCTGAGGCGCAGGAATGTGCTTCGATCTATGTGAACGCTCAGTGCCATTCCCATAACCAACCGGCAGCAATAGTTGGGCGGCGGGGCCCAGAGAAATATCTTCCAGATGGCCCACGCTCTTATCTGCACCAACCAGAACGTGTACGTGCATGTTTGTTCCTTGATGGGTAAAGATGCCGTGGTGGCGGCGTGAGAAAAACCCGACCAGTTGAATGCTGGAATTGTCGGCCGTGAATTTGGAGAGGGCTTTTTCGTGAACCCTTGCCTGGTCGCGGGGTCCTGAGGGAAGAGGATGGACGATGTGATATCTGGCTGTTACGGCGGTGCCGGTGACAAGAAACGGAAAAGGACGCTCCATGTCTATGCCTGCCGCCGACGCCTGTTGTTCAACGAATTCATCGAGCTCAGCTAAACTGACTGGTTTGCTTACTGTCACCGGCTGCCAGGCGGCAGACTGACCATACACCAGAAACGCTGCCCTGCCGGCTAAGCTGTTTTCTACGATCGGTTTGCCGTCGGCGATTCTAGAGATAAACGCACTGCCATCGATGATAGTTATCTCCCCTTCGAAATTAGCCAGTGGACCTACCGCGTACAAGTGTTTTCTGCTTGCCAGTTGTGTTAGATCAATTTTTCCCGAGCAATCAATTCCTTGATGGACTTCCGACAGCCGTCCTTTCCACTTCACGCGCTGGTGTTCTGCGCATCGCATTTTGAGACGATTTAGCTTGTGCTTTTGTTTATCGGATAGCTTCTCTGTATTGACAGCTTTGACGACACTGCCTTTGCCAGTGCCTGCATCTTTGATAAACGCAATAAGCTGGTCAGCCAGCGCGGGCGTGAATTGCCCTTCCTCCAGGAGCAGGTGTTCACCCGTTCCGTCGATAATCATGGTTTTGCCGGCGGTGTCATCGACGGCGCGAAAGAGTTTTGCCGCGGCGGTCGGCGAAACCAGGCGGTCATTTACCCCCTGCAATACCAGTATGGGCTTTCGAAGTTTCTTGGCGTAATCGTCTGTTTTTGCGATGAAGCTCAGGAATTCTCTCGCCTCCGAGAGAGAGAGCTTCAATTTGTGGGACGAATCTTTCAGTAAATGTTCAGTCAGGTGCGGATCGGCAGTTGCCTGTCCTACAACCGAACGCCCTGTCGGACCGACAGTCTGGTGTGAAAAGAAAAGCAACTCCAGAATTCCGTGCACCGCTGTGCGCCGCACCCGCAAGATCTTCCAGGCCGGAGCTGAGCAAATAACGCCGTCGACGAGGTCCGGATTCTCTGCGGCCAGTCTAACTACCAGTGCTCCACCCATCGACTCGCCGAGCAAGAAGATTCTGGAGTCTGGATGGTCCTGGCGAATGGACGAAAGAAACTTTCTGATGTCTGCGATGGTTGCAAGACAATCAAGCTTGCTGCGCTCAGGGCTGCTTCGATCCGGACCAAAGCCGCGCACATTCACTGCGAATCCGTCGATACCCGCCCTGGACAATTCAGTCGCCAACGGTTTATACGCTCTTGCGCACAACCCCAGACCATGAACGCAGACAACGATTGTTTTCTTGCCGGCCGCCGCACTTTTCCACTCCAGTATATGAGTGTTGCCGACGATAACGCAGGCAGGATCTTCCTGGCAGCGACTGGTGCCGGATAAGGTCGAGGAGGCACTGCCGGTGGTGTTTGGTTGATCGGCAATGGCTGCCGGAAGAGGACTGGTCAATCCTGTCAGACACAGTGCCATCAAAGCGAGTTGTTTAGAACCTGCTTTGACTATTTTCGGCAACTCTGGCAACTTACGCATCACAGTGCAGCTACCGCCGGAGGGCTCTCTGTGCGATGGGGCTGTGGAGCACCCTTATCGCCGGCCGCCAGCCAGGTAAGGTAACCGCCTGACAGAGTCTTCACAGGATAACCGAGTTGCTCCAGCAAGCGATAGGCGAGATATGACCTTTGACCACTTTGGCAATAGGCGATCACTTCTTTGTCGGACGGTATCAGATCTAGCCGTGCGCGCAACTCGGTCAGCGGGATGTGGATGCTGCCGGGAATAAATCCCGCTTCGCGCTCGGCGGCAGTTCTCACATCGATGAAACACGATTGCGCAGGGTTTCTTGCCGACAGCTGGTGCCAGTGAATTTGACTGCTCAATCCGTCGAGGAGATTGGTGCCTGCCATCCCCAGCAAATTGATCGGATCTTTCGCGGAGCCGAACGGCGGTGCATAAGCCAGCTCCAGCTCTTTAAGATCGCGAATACTCATCTTAGCTTTTATGGCTGTGGAAAGGACGTCTATTCGTTTGTCAGCGCCCTGCTTGCCTACTATTTGTGCGCCAAGCAAGAGACCGTCGCCCTGCCTGAAGAGCACTTTCATGTCCAGCCGCTGCGCGCCCGGATAGTAGCCGGCGTGATGAGTCGGGTGCAGGTATACGGCTTCGTAAGGGAGATTCAATTGCTCAAGCTGCTTTTCGCTGAGACCGACAGTGGCCGCAGTCAGGTCGAATACGCGCAGAATGGCTGTACCAAGTGTTCCTGCGTATTTTTGCGCGGCACCGAATATATTGTCTGCAGCCAGGCGTCCCTGACGATTGGCCGGACCGCCCAGCGCGATCAACGTCCACGCTTCGCTGAGCGGATGGCGCACTTCTATAGCATCGCCGACTGCCCAGATGCCGGGAATACTGGTTTGCAGCTGTTCGTCGACTTTAATCCCCCCTCGCTCACCTATGACCAGCCCGGCTTTGCGTGCCAGAGTTGTCTCCGGTCTGACGCCCAGACCCAAGATGACCAGATCTGCTGGAGCGGCTTCGTGCTCGCCGGACGTTTTCACCCAACAGGATTTTGGAGTGCTGGTACCAGCGGTGGTGATTGAGTCGGCTGGGAGAAAAGCCGAAATCGGGTTACCGAGCAGCAGCTTCACACCCTTTTGCACCAGCTCGTGCTGTACTATGGCGGCCATTTCAGGGTCGAGAGGGGCAAGCACTTGCTGTTTGCCGTCGATGAGGGTAACCTCCAAACCTCTTTGCACCAACTGCTCGGCCATCTCGAGACCGATGAATCCGCCCCCCGCTATCACCGCCCGCACCGGATTGTATTGTTGGATCCAGCCGACTATCGACTGAGCATCTTCGACGGTGCGAACGGCGAACAGACCTGGAAGATCGATGCCAGGAATGTCAGGTTTGATAGGTGAGGCACCGGTCGACAGAATAAGATCGTCGTACGTCTCTTCATAAGTGCGTCCGGTCTTTGTTTCTTTGATCGTGATTGTGCGCGATTGCGCGTCGATTGCGATTGCTTCGCTGAGCACCCGAATGTCCAGATTGAGCTTGTGCTTCAACTCTTCCGGCGTTGCCACCAGCAACTTGTCGAATTGGTCGATTTCTTCGCCTACGAAGTAGGGCAGCCCGCAGTTGGCGTACGAGACGTGCCCGCTGCGCTCTATAACTATAATCTCCGCTGCCTCGGACAAGCGTCTTGCTCTTGCCGCCGCGCTCATTCCGCCTGCTACTCCGCCGATGATCACGATCTTCTTAGATGTTTTTGTCAAGTCAGTCATCAGTGTGTCTCCAATTCAAACCGCCGACTCTGGGTCACGAGCAGCAACTCTCTCTTTTTTGCGCGGACGGCAGGCGGTTCCACGGGGCTTTCATCAGGAGAAGCCCGAGCGCACAGGTCCCGGATGCTCCTGCAAAGGTCAGTCCGGCGCCAAAAAATGCCGGAATAATCAGAAACCACTGATTGACAAAGACACCCAGACATACGCCAGTCAGGACACCCAGACCGACGATCAGTTGGATCTGCCTTTCTATGGGAAACATCCTCTTGCCTTCCTGTACCGGCAGATTGTGTTGGCGCCACGCCAGCAGTCCACCAGCCATTACCTTAGGATTTAGTCCGCGACCCAGGAGCGTATAGGCAGCCCGTTCAGCCCGCTTGCCGGACCTGCATATGACGATCAGCTCGCCCTGCCTGGGCACTTCCTCGTACCGTTTATCGAGTTCGTCGAGCGGCACGTTCAGGGCGCCTGAAATATGTTCGGTCTCGAACTCGATGGGGCTGCGCACATCCAGAAGCACCAGATCGGCTGCGCGAGCGCTGACTTCGGTCGGGCTGATGAGTGGACAAACTTGAGATTGCTGTTGCTCTGCCATGGGTAATGCCTCGATTGCTGATTCTAGTATATCGCTAGGTGGTTATATAGCGAATCAGTCATATGGTTGATTGCGCGATCGAATAGTTAGTTGTAGACTGGCGCTAGGTCCTCATGGAAGCGTTGGTGCCATGAAGAATAAGAATAAAATGCTCTCGCGCCCAGCCCTCGAAATAGTAGCCGCACGATTTCGTGCGCTTTCCGATGCTTCGCGCCTGGAACTACTGCAGTTCCTTTTTAAGGGCGAATGCTCTGTTCAGGAATTGTGCGAACTGAGTGGCATGAGCCAGGCCAATGTCAGCAAGCATTTGTCGGTGCTGGCAGAGCAAGGTATTGTACAGAAGCGCCGCCAGGGCTTGTTTATGTATTACAGCATCGCCGACGCCAGCGTTCACGAACTTTGCGAAATTGTCTGTAGTGCCGTTGGGAAGCGGTACGGACAGGTGATTAAGGAATTTAGCGGCCGGTAGCCTAGATAATGCCGTGCTGGCTCTTTTCATGGGCGCTGGTGATCGCATCTTTGATTTCGCGTTTGTCCGGTAAGGCGCCGGTGCCGCTAGAGAGAAACTTGAACAGATCCAGCACTTCGCGCACTCGTGGGTGCGAGACACCCCTGTTCATCTCCACAATCGTGATTGCCTGGTCGTATAACTCGGACGCTTCGGACATTCGGCCTTGTTCGCATAACATCAGAACTTTGACGAGCAGTATGTCTCCGTAGATCGAACTTTGTTTATCGAGTTGGGTGCTCTGATCGATGGTTTCCAGTGCGAGGTTCAAATTCCGTTCGCATTCGTCTAGGGCGCCGTTGCCCTCAGCGAGCACGGCGAAGTGCTTGAGCAGTTTCACTATCAATTCGTCCGGAGTGGCGGGGTCTGCCTCAGCAAGTTCCATTGCCCGCTGAGCACAGCGCATCGCCATCTCGGTTCTACCGCTTCGCCAGTAGAGCAAACTCATTTGGTGGTAGTCTTCCGCCTCCCCTGCACACGGTCCTGACCGGTCAAGAATGACCGCTTGTCTGATCAGCTCTTCTGCCGCGTCAAAGTCGCCTACGGCGGCAACTGACTTCGCCAGACCGATCAGTGCTTGTGAACGCGACTCGACGTCGCTGCCATCGGTCTTGCCGAGCCAAGTCAGAGCGGTACGAAAATGGTGAGCAGCCTGTCTGAAATAGCCGGCTTCGTACGACATGCGCCCAACACTGATGGTGGCATGTGCTCGTTTTAAATTAAGTGCGTCCGGAGTGTTCATTGAGATTGCCTCATATTACAAAGCTCCAGACGCAATAGCACCTCGTCCGATTGGATGATTCTCGGATTGAAGTGTGCGGGTTTTGCCAACTCATCCGGGCTACTTACTCACACTTTCGGGCTCAGTTGGTTGAGAAAGCTGTGTATCCAGATCGATTAATGGCTGCCGGCTGACACGCAGGCTGCCGGACATTGGACGATCCAGATCGGCTATCAGCATGATGGTGATTCCGAAAGCAACTACCAGCATGGCCGTCACCGGTAGCTCGCGAGATCGACTGAGACCGCACTGATAACCGGTTGCGCTCAATCCGACCAAAAGCATGAGGAAAAGCGCGTCCCAGACGGTAGAAGGCAACCGGGCACGAAACGCAACCAGTCGCTCTGATTGCAGATCAAACATTTCATTCATCGAATCTATAAGCAGCGCGCCGACATCAGAGTCGAGATGAGCTTTCACCTCTGTGGTGGTGCGAGTCCAAATCTGTCCTTGCAGACTGATCGCAGTATTGACCATGCGCTCGACGTCTTTGCGGGTGTTGGCGTTTTGTATGCGTAACTTGAGATACTGTCTGACTAGCGATTGCACCTCTTTTCGTGCCTTATCATCAGGCAGAAAATCCAGACGCATATAGGTGGTGCTGATTGCATTCGCCTCTTGCACCACCAGAACTCGCCTTTCGTTGAATCGTTCGGCTGCCACACCGAATGTGAAGGCAAGCACAAAGGCCACCAGAGCCAGCGTGCTCGAGGCTACCGAAGCAGCTCCTGCACTTGCCAACTCGTGCCCTGCAGCTAATTGCTTTTTTTGCGTGAAATTCGCGACCCTGAACCCCAGCTCAAAGCTCACGGACACAACCGCGGTTGTCAGGAGAAAGACTCCCCAGAGCGGCAACAGATCTAATAGAAAAGACATTCGGGCAGTATAGGACAAGCAAGCCGCGGCGTAAATTCTTCTGCTCGGCTGATTCATCGCATTGGTCGTTGTTTGAACGCTGTCGGCGCCGGAGACAGACGACGGAGACAGACATGAAATCGCAAAGCGACAAGGACGGCGCCGGATATCGGGTGCGAACTCATGTACGTACAGCTTGCTGTCAAACTGGCTGCCCCGTTTCGACATCAAAAGTGTCTTGCAGATTTGGGCAGTCCGGAGAGTTTGCGGCAAGCCATCACAGATAGTACCAGGGTGGTTTACTTCGAGACGCCGGTAAATCCCACCTTGCAGTTGATTGATATAGCGGCCGTTCGAGAGGTCGTCGACTCTATCGACAGTGTCCGTCCAACGGAGACACGCATAACCATGATTGTCGAACACGTTTGCCACGCCCTTTTGCCAGCGTCCATTCTCAATGACGCATGCCGCTCATGCGGCAGAGGAAAAGTTGGTGCACGGCGTGGCACCGGGCTTGTTGCGAGTCCTTGATCGTTTGGCACCTTAGCGTCCGTCGTCGGCAGTCCGTGCAAAACCGACAAGCCGCGTTCCTGCACTCTCTCAATCGTCCTATCGAACGAGTCGAAACCTGGCAAGCCAGAGCGGTGCGTTAGCCCACCATACCTGCCGGTTATTTTGAGAGGCTGTGGTACAGGTCGATCATCGGTTGCTGGTTGAGATGCACGAAGCCCTTGCCCGGAGAGTCCAAGTCATATATGAGCTGGACGACGAGAGCGAACGTCAGCACCAACGCCAATTGCGCGGGGAAACTCCGCTTGCCGGAAAGCCCGAATTGGAAGCCCATGATAAACATCGCAATGCACGAGGACAGCGCCAGCACTCCCCACACGAATGTGGGAATGCGGAAGTTGGCACCGAATGCGATGCGTTGATTCTGATACCCGACCATATCGGTGATGCCTTCGGAGAAGAGCGCATAAATATCGTTGGCGTCCTTAGCGGCGAGGCTCTCCGCCTGACTCCAGAGCATGGTTGTCAGCGCAGTCGTACGAGCCCGCAACGCCCGCAGTTTCTCCGGATCTCCGTAAGCGTCTCCCATGTTCATCCGGCATTCGACATAGTCACGCAGCAATGACTTGGTGAGAGTTCTTTGCGGATCCGGCACTAGCCCCGCACGCATGTATGTCGTCTGAATAGCGTTTACGTCGCCCATCAAAGCGTCTCTGCGCAAGTCGTAGCGGCTCGCTGCCGCGCCGAATGTCAGAGCAAGAACGAAGGCGAGAAGCGCAAGCACGGCCCCCGAGACGGCATTTACCGCGTCTTCCGACTCGTGCTCTTCCATGCGCGAGCGACGTACGCCCAGCCATTGCCCGGCCTCAATCGCGCCGAGAGTCACAGCTACCTGCAGCAGAAAAATGCCCCACATAGGAACCGACGCCAGGAAGTCACCACTTTCGTCTTCGACTGATACTTCGCGCGTCGATGGCAGGATAACTTCGGGATTCTCAAATTTTCCGGAGGCGATTCCCTTGGCGGACTCAGCCAGTAAACCCTCATCCACAGCCTGCCGAACCGGAACGAGAGTCTGCGTGTATCCGTTGTCGTGCGACCACTTGGCGCCCATTTCCAGAATGCCGATTCCTTCATCGCCCAATCGAAGGTCGATGTCTTTAAGTGACTTGGCCTCGAAGTTGGGATCGCGCTTAGCGGCCGAGTTCAGAGCGGCTTGCGTGAATCCGAATTGCGAATCGTCGATGTACCACTGATTGACTCTCTCGCGATGACGGTTGAAGAAGTCCCACGACTTCGCGATGCCTTGGAGGAAACGGACTGTTGCCAGCCGGTTATCGTTGATGAATTTGTCGGAAACCGACACCAGGTACACCGCCTGGTGCGAACTCAATACGCGGGCCGCACCACTGGTTTGAAACAGCGACATGTCCGGTTCCCACACGGCAACCGCATCGAATTTCCCCCACTTCTCGCGCCCACCAGCTTCGACCAGTTTCTGGATCTCAAGTATGTCCATATTGACATTGGTGACATCTTTGTCTGGTGTGAGCCCGGCTTCCCGTTCTCGATTCGTCACTTCGCGATGACCGATGGTTCCGAAAGTGCACGCGACGGTTTTGCCCTTCAGGTCTTTAATGTTCTTGATCGGTGAGTCGACCGGCACCAATATCGCCGCAGGAAGGAAATGCAGGCGCCCCAATACCTTCCACTTCCCGCCTTTCGCGAGCAGATTGTTCACCGACTGACCGCTGGAGAACATGACGTCGAGATCGCCCTTGAGTGCAGCGGCGACTTCTGATTCGCCATAACTGAACGGCACGAATGTCGGGTCCAACCCCAGCTTATCTAATAGATCGGTTCGCTTCAAAACCTCGACCATCTGACCTTGCGTCGACGTTGCGAGCTGCCAGCCAACACGAATCGGAATTCGCTCTTGATTCGACTTCGCGCTCGGAATCGAGCTCCAGACGATGGCGACCAGCAGGAGAACGAGCCCAGAGATAATTGCAGTAACCAGTTTGGCTTTCATAACGTGCACGTCGTAGTTAGGGCGAACGTGGTGTAGACGAAGCTCTAATTATGACCCATGACCAGGGCGTGGTTGTCAGGGAGCTGTTGCTAAGCAAGATTGGAGCAATTTGTTCAGCGGACAGCGAAGGCTTTGTTTGCAAAATATGCCAGATCAGTGGGATAACGCAGATCCGACTCCTCTTGCGGGGGGCAGTTTCCGGCGGCGACTCCAGCATTGATATCCGATTCCAGCTGCGCTTGTCGCGTGCTGATGTTGTTGTGAGTAATCTGTTGCGTCTGTGCGTTGCCCGCTCCATTGACGCCCTTTAATCATTGGACGGCAGGACGCCCGTCGAGAGTTCAATAATGTGCAATGTGCAGAGTTGCTGAAGTGGAGATATCTAGATACTTGAATATATAGATATCTCGTGCTATTCTGGACAACATAACCGATGTTGTTAGGGACTTGCGTTGGAAGGCAGCACTCATCATCCAGAACCTCTGGAGCGCTTTTGGGCGCTGATGAAAATCGATTCGCGCGATTTGTCTATCCTCGTCAGCTACACGATGGTGACCGGATTGCTTTCTCTAGCGGTGCCACTCGCTGCTCAAGCGGTAGTGAACACCATAGCAGCCGGCATTTTCTTTCAACCGCTGGTCGTGATGACGGCATTACTGTTTGCCGGACTGCTGCTGGTTGCGGTCTTGAGAATGTTCAAGCTGCGGTTGGTTGAAACATTGCAACAACGTTTTTTTGCCCGGGTAGTGATGCAACTTGGCTCCCGTATTCCAAAAATTCAGACGCAGGCGCTCTCAAAAGAATATATACCTGAATTGGTCAATCGGTTCTTTGACGTGATGACCGTTCAAAAGTCTTGGGGGAAGCTGCTGTTAGACGTACCGGCGTCGCTTTTGCAGATAACAATCGGCCTTTTCTTGATGGCACTCTACAGTCCGTGGCTTTTGGCTTTTGACTTTGCGATTATCGCTTTCATATTGATCTGCTCGACGGTCCTCGGGGTTGGTGGTATCAAAACCAGCATTCACGAGTCGCATGAGAAGTATCGGGTGGCTGAATGGTTGGAAGACCTTGGTCGTTGCCACATAAGCTTCAAAACGCATGGGTTTCCTCGGTTCATCCTCGAAAAATCCGACCAGCTGGTCATGAACTATTTGGATGCACGTCGGTCACACTTTGCTGTGCTTTTCAGGCAATCTTTCAGTACTTATCTCTTTCAAGCCTTGGCTGGTACCGGCATTTTGGCCATCGGAGGTTGGCTCGTAATCAATCGCCAACTGACACTGGGACAGCTTGTCGCAGCAGAGCTGGTAGTTTTGAACGTTCTTTCCGCTCTCGAAAAACTTATACGCAACTGCGACACCTATTACGACCTGCTAACAGGACTGGATAAGGTTGGACATCTCACGGATTTACCGCTCGAGCGGAGAATTGGCAATGAAATCACTGATGCCAACGGTGGAGCTGAAGTCGCGATTCACAAAGTTTGCTTTAGTTACACTGAAATTTCCGTTCTAGCCGACGTCAATTTGGTTATTAAAGCCGGCGAGAGAGCCAGTCTTGTCGGCGCGAGCGGAGCGGGGAAGACGACTCTCGCCCACATCCTGTGCGGACTCCTCGAGCCTGACTCTGGTGCCATCGAGTTCGCCGGAGTGGACATTCGTGATCTAAGTCTTCCGGCAATGCGGCGACATATTGGTTTCGTCGGCGATGCGAATGAAATATTCGAAGGCACCATTGAAGAAAATATCCGGATGGGCCGTGACTTCGTGACTCACAAAGATGTCAGATGGGCGCTCAGCGTCTCGCGACTAAATGACGAGATAGCACGCCTTCCGGATGGTGCGCAGACGCAGCTCATAGCGAGCGGAAAAAATCTCTCCAGAGGACAGGTCCAGCGCCTTCTGATTGCACGAGCCATTGCGCACCGTCCTGCCCTCTTGATTCTCGATGAAGCATTTACAGGAATCGACGAGAAAACGAAAATTGCCATCGTCGAGCAGCTTCTGGATAGCAACAATCCCTGGACTCTGGTAGACATCTCGCATGATGCCGAAGTTGTGAAACGCTCAGATCAAGTTTACGTCTTAGCCGATGGGCAGATCGCTGAATTTGGCTCACCGGCCGCTTTGTCCTGGCGGTCCGATAGCGAGTTTTCTACTTTGTTTCCCGAGCTCGCTACTGACGTTCGCAGGACAGAGCGACGCAAAGAAGTTCGAAATACAGGTAAATGATTCATGACGCAAAGTACACCAACTGCTAAGCAGAACATGGTCTACGAGCCAAGATGTTTGCAACTTGTCGCAACAGGCAGGTCGGCGGAATTTGTCGCACTGTCTCTCTGGTTCGCTGTGTTCGCCTCGATCTTAGGCGCCATGTTCGTGCCATGGCAGCAATCGATTGCTGGAATCGGACAAGTGATTATCTTTTCGCCCATGGAAAGGCCTCAAAACATAGAAGCTCAAATACCGGGTCGCCTGGTGAGCTGGCATGTCCGAGATGGTGAGATGGTCAAAAATGGTCAGTTTATCGCCGAGCTGACTGATCTAGATCCGAAGTTCCTCGACCCCAATCAGTCCGCTAGACTTCAAGACCAGCGCGCGGCCCTAATAGCAAGGAAGGAAGCGGCGAAGAATAGACTTCGGGCCCTGGAGACCCAATATGGCAATTTGAAGAAATCCCAGCAAGCCGCTGTGCCATCTGCTGGCGAACGTGCAAAGCAGGCCACCAACAGAATTTCGCAAGCAGAACAGACTCTTGTTGCAGCGAAGCAGAATGAAGTCACTGCCGATCTCAACTTGAAGCGGATCGATGACCTCTTTGGCAAAGGACTGCGCTCCAAACGGGACCTGGAGTTGGCCCAGTTCGAAATGGCGAGAGCAAAGACTGAGGTTGAAAGAGCCATAGCCGCAGTTGATATTGCCAGGCGCGATGAAACAGTAGCAGGTCTTGACCAAAACAAAATCGTGGCCGACACGGAAGCTGCTATGAGCAATGTTGCCGCTACCATGGCTCAAGTGCAAGAGACGATTGAGTCGATCACGACCGATCTATACAAGTTGGACATAGATATAGGCAATCTGACCAGACGCGTTGCTCAAAGAAGAGTAATCGCGCCTTGTTCCGGGCGAATCGTAAAATTGCTCAAAGTGGGAGCCGGTTCGACTGTCGATGCCGGAAGTCTCCTGGCTGTCATTGCACCTTCGACGCAGGACTTGGCTGTGGAGTTATTGATCAGCGATAACGATGCTCCTCTTGTTAGCGTGGGCAGGCCTGTGCGATTGCAATTTGCCGGTTGGCCGGCTTTACAGTTTGCTGGATGGCCGTCGATTGCGGTGGGCACATTTGGTGGACGTGTGGCAGTGGTGGACGCTGTGGACAATGGCAAAAACAGCTATCGCGTCATAGTTAAACCCGATTGGCAGGCCATCCGGGAGGGAAAAGACGAACCCTGGCCTAAAGCTGATTTCCTGCGACCCGGCGCCGAAGCCAGCGGTTGGATCATGCTTGATACCGTCTCGCTCGGATTCGAGCTGTGGCGGCAGTTCAATGCTTTCCCGCCGACGATCAAGCCAGAGGAGTTGGGACTAAGTCATACAACTTCGGAAGACAAAGGTAGTTCGCCCGACATCAAGCGAAAGAGTAAGTAGGGCGATTTATGCTCCTGAAGCAGCTCATTGTGCCACTAGCGTCGTTTCTGATGATCTCTGCGGGAGTATTGTCAGCCCGCGCTCAAGAGCAGTCTTTGCCGGCGCCAATTTACTTGCAGGAGTTTTCAAAAGAGAAGCCGCTCGGTTCGGTACGGCAGGATGCCAACGCCACACAATTAACGCTTCGGGGTTTCGTTCAGTCGATCGATTCCAATTTTCCAAAGCTTCTCAGTGCCGATGCTGAGCGACGCCTAGCGATCGCCAAATTGCTTGAGAAATCAGGCGCCTTCGATCCCGTACTTGTGCACCTCAGTGAATATCTGCGCGTCCAGGATATTTTTACCCCCGGCAAGGCAAAAGACGCCATCCACAATGAGTCGAGAGTCGACCTGTTGACGCGGTCCGGCATGAAGGTGTTTGCCGGGATGCGCCTGAATCCGAACGATACGAAAACTCCATTCGTGCCTACCGGAAGCGCAGGTGAGTACTATGCCGGCATGTCTGTCCCGCTACTGCGAGGGCGAGCCGTTAACGAGAAGTCCATTGCTGAAACCCAGGCTCGGCTAAGTCAACCTGTAGCTCAACAGATTTACCTTGCTGCGCGGATGGAGATTCTGATGAAAGCCGCCGGAGTTTACTGGGAGTGGCTTGGTGCGAAGTCGCGATTGCAAGTAGCTAACAGTTTGCTGACGATTGCAGAACAGCGTGTAAGTCAGATCAGGGAGAGGGTCAACAGTGGTGACGCACCAGCTCTGGAAATCATCGAAGCCGAACAAGAGATAGAGAGGCGAAAAGCTGGAGTGGTCAAAGCTCAAAGGGATCTTGAGAAGACCAGTATCCAGATGTCTGTTTATTTGTGGCGGCCAAATGTGACACCGGATACGGTACCGTCGCTGGATGCTATGCCAGACCTGACTCCCTTCCCTCAAAAAGTTGCTGTTGAAACATGGACTGCGGCGCGAAAGTTAGCCATTATGGTGCGCCCTGAGCTCAAGCGGATTGCCGCCGAGCGAAAAATTTTACAAGCGGAACTGCAGCTAGCAAAAAACCAGCTGCTTCCTGTTATGGATGCTTACGCGCTTCAAGGAGCCGACACCGGCAAGAACGGAATCGGTCCGATTGTACGAGGAGGGGTTAATATCTCGATTCCGTTGAGACAACGAACTGCTCGTGGATTGGTACTGGCCGCTGAGACCCGATTGCAAAAACTCACTTTCGATGAGGCCGCAGAACGGCAACGGATTACAGCTGAAGTCGATGATGTGGTCTCAGCAATCAATACATCTTTCGATAAATTCATGGCGGTGAACGCTGAAGTGAACAAGGCGCGGTCGGTCGAAAATGGTGAGAAGCTGCGGTTTGCTGCCGGTGACAGTACATTGTTTCTGGTTAACCAGAGAGAACGTGCAACCGCTGAGGCGCGAGTTCGCCTGATTGACGCTCATGTGGAGTATTTGCAAGCATTGACAGCTTTCGACATTGTAACTTGCAAGCTCTAGCCCATTTGTCGATAATTGTTCATATATATTGATGTCTGAATATTAGTAACTTCAGAGGAGAATGTCATTGCCGTACCGAATTGTCGTAAGCAATAAGCTCGCACAACTCCTCAATGTTTTATCGCATCCTGTTCGCATTCGAATAGTCGAGGAGTTGAAGAGCCAAGAACTTACTGTCAGCACGTTGAAGGATCTTTTGGAGCTTTCGCCAGCTGCGACATCGCAGCAGCTGGCTCTGCTTCGAGCGCATGGCATCGTTGCAGAGAACAGGCAGGGAAGAAACGTTTTCTACCGTCTTTGTAAGCCAAGCCTGGCTGACTGGCTCATGGACGGTCTGAAATTTATTGATCCAGACCCAGGCGAAGTCCAGACTATCACTACTGCCATTGAGAGTGCTCGTTCGGCATGGGGAAGTGCACCATCTAAGCGTAAGAGAACTCCCTCCAAAAATCCGAGGAACAACGACAACTAGACGTTTCGGAAGTGCCGCCTATCGGGACTACCAGACGTTCTTCGAATCGAGCGTCTTAGAGATGTCGTTAGCGGTTGCCTGAATCTGGTCGTTGAGTTGCTTGGATGCAGCGTAGCCCATGGACGCCCCGCTCGTGTTCAGTTGGTTTTGCCAGTTCTCAATCTGCATTTCTTTGCTCAGGAGCACATTCGCTTCCCACTGCTTCAGTTTTCCGGAAGAAACTCCAGTCATGATGCGCTGTTTGAGTAGCGGTTGATTCCATGCGCCACCACCGTTCCAGTTGCCACCACCATTCCAGTTGCCACCACCATTCCACTTATTGCCGCCGTTCCACTTGTTGCCACCACCGGACCATATGCCGCCACCACCACCGCCGATGGGTCCGCCCCAATTGCGAGTGCTGCGCGAGATGCCGTCATCCAGTGAATCGAGCCTGGTCAGGAGATTTTGTTGCTCGCCATAATCAAGACGTCCGTCGCGTAGCGCCAGGCTCTCGTCATTTTGAATCTGATTGAGTTGCGACTGCAGACGCCAGGATGAATTCTGATCGAGACGCCCCTGGACGATTCCTTGCTGAATCCTGGCGGACAGCTCGGCGATGCGACTATCGATGCGCGCTTGGCGTGCTTGCTGGTTGCCGGCACCGGAGTTGGGTCCGCCGTACCGACGAAACCAGTCTTTATATCCCATGCCACCAGATCCGGTGTACGCCGTGTTGGACATGTACGACTGCAAGCGCTGCGTCAAACGAGTGAGCGAATCGACCAGAATTTGGGTTTCGTTGTTATCAAGGTTGCCATCTGCAAGAAACTGTCCTTCCTGCCTCTCGATATTGTTCAACTCGGCGCGCAGATCCGACTCCTCCTGCGGCGTCAGTTTTCCGGCGGCGACTCCAGCAGTGATGTCCGATTCTAATTGTGCTTGCCGCGTGCTGATGTTGCTGCGAATAAGCTGTTGCGTTTGTGCGTTGCCCGCTCCCTTACCGCCCTTCGATTGCCAGAGCATCGAGTTAAAGCCCTGGGCGCCCGAAGGCATAGGGCTGTAGGACAGTGCCAGTAAGGAAACCAGCACCACGCCGGCGGCTTTCGCTTCACGCTGCATTGACATGACCTCTCCGAGTTTGTCCTGTAATGATAGTAAATTTGAGAAACGCTTGCGCGCGAACGCTTCTTGAGGGCTAACATCGTACCTTCGCGCATTCTATCGCCGACATTTCTCCGCAGATCAGTAACCCGACCTGCTTTTCTTGATAAAATCGCGACGAATCAGACAGTGAGTGAATTCCATGACAAATCAGGACAACAAAGGCAAAGACGTCCACTTCATGAACCGGCTCTTCGGTCCTGACAGGGACGAGGTCTGGAAGAAACTGAGCACCGAGCTCAATGCAAACTTTGTGGACGGGGGCGTGTGGCAGACCAGTAAGGTGGAGGTGTCTCACGGTCCATGGACAGTTACGCTTGATGCTTTCATCGTTCAGGCTAAAGACGCGCCTCTTCCGTACACTCGCATGCGCGCTCCCTACGTCAACTCCGGCGGCTTCAGGTTCTCGCTGCAGCGTCGCTCGTTCATGCATGATCTCGCCGTCAAGCTGGGAGGAATGCAAGACATCCAGGTCGGACACAAAGACTTTGATGATGCGTTCATTGTCAGCGCCAGCAGCGAACAGAAGATCAAAGAGTTGCTCGCCTCCGACCGAATTCGCGATCTCCTCATGGCACAACCACAAATAGTGTTATCCGTTAAAGATGACGAAGGTTGGTTTGGCCCAAAATTTCCAGACGGCGTTGACGAATTGCAATTCGTCTGTGGTGGTCACATAACAGATATGGGCAGGCTCAAAGCATTGTTTGACCTGTTTGCGGAGACGCTGGACCGACTCTGCGAAATCGGCACGGCAACGGAAGCAACGCCGCAAGTCAAACTGTAATCGGCTTGAGCCCGGCATAAAGCGAATAACTTGATCGCCGTCGCTAACAGATTTTTGAAAGCCCACTCGGTTTGCGTTGTGGGCATCCATCCCAACATCTAAATTAGGTGTGTGACTGGTTTTCAAGCTGCTAGACTCTGCACATGTTTACTCCAAAAAAAAATGCATTGTCTTTTGTGTGTCTCGTGGCGAGCATTAGCTGTGTTTGGTTTTGCGAAACTGCAGATGTCGTCGCTTCGCCCGCGCCTCCCAAAATGTCGAAGGCGTACTACGAGCAAGAGAAGTTTGAAACGAAACTCGGTGCAGCGCTCGTATTCTATCGGGATGGAAAAGTCAGCGAGTCTGAGAAGCGCCTGAGAACCATTCTTCAGGCAACCACAAATGTCGCACGACGCCAGCAGATTATTGGCTATCTAGCGTTGATCAAATACGACTCGGGTGATCGCGATGCCGCAGCGACTCTCTTTGCGCAGGCAACCGCAAATAGAACGGTTCCTATACACTCGGACGTTTTACTGAGGTATCAAGACTATCTTCGGTCGAAAGGTCTAAAAAAGCAGGTCGAAGCACTCGATAAGCTAGCCGACAAATTTCCGCCCGCGGTCGGTACATGCACCATGAGCAAAGATGGCACGCTGCGTCTGGTGCTGCACATGATGACACCCAGTGAATACCCTCCTTCGTCGAAGGATTACCTGAGTATGCTCGGGCACGTCGGACCACTCAAGGCTGGCGGCGGCGACAGGCTGGCGCCGCCCTGGTCTGATTAGCCCAGGCGGGAATACACTGAATATAAGCAAAAGCGTGCCACCATGGGCGGTGAAGTTTACATCCATTGAGGTCGGACCTGAATCTGCACGGGGGACAGTCCTTTTGCGCCTGCGGAGTAAACAAAAAAGTCACGAATTATTCCGGCGCCTTTCCCCCGCCGACAACTAGAGTGAGCGCAAGAGCGGGTGTCGGTACAGATATACCCTCTGAGTTCCCCGCATCGCCAAAACTGTCTGGGGCGCCACGGTCGAGAGATTGGTCAAAATCCTGGGTACTAGGGAGCGCTTGTCCGCATCTCGTGGGGCACGGTGTAGGGAGGCGCAATGGGGTAAAAGTCATCGGAAGATGATTCGTATCGCTTCAAAATCTTCTCGACGCGCCCATCATAGGTGATCTCGCGCAGTGCTACGTCAAGGAAGTCGCGAAGGTCGGTTTCGCCTGTTTTGACAGCGAGACAGTTGCCGAAAATGCGAATTGGTTTATCGGCACCAATTTGCCTCAGGGCGCCTTTGTTTGTTTTGAGAAACTCTGCTACAACTTGTGGTTCTGCAAAAGTGACATCGGCTTTCTTGTGTGTCACGTTGAGCAGATTCTGAACGAATGGGCTCAGTTCCGGGAGCGACACACGTTGCGCCTTTGGAAAACTGCTCTTGGCGATCAAGTCTTCCATCGCACCGTCAATAGTTGCAATCTTCACCGATGGCGAATCAATCAAACTGATATCTCTATCGAAACGATGATCGTCCGGTCGCACCCAAGCGGTGATGGCGCTGTAATTCACCGGCACCGTGAAGAGAGCTGCTTTTGCTCGCGACGTATTCGGCCACAATCCACCTGCAAACACATCATGCCGATTGGTTTCTAGACCTGGAAAAATTGTCTGAAACCCAACTTCCTCCACCCAGTCGATTTTGAGATTGGCATTCATGCCGATTTCTTCCATCACATCGTGGAAGATGCCGCTCAGCTTACCGGTGTTGGGATCTTTCTTGAAGTACGACGCATAGAGAAGGTAGCTGCAGCGAATCTTGCCCGACTTGAGAACTCGTTGCAATGCGGTTTCGCGCGGAGCATTCGGGCTGACTGAGCCGACCTGGCTCTGGCAGGCAGCCAGGCACACTGCACCGAGGACCGCGACGATAGCGAAGGCAAGAAGTCTTTTCACTTGGGCATTATAGACCAGCGCTAAGGCAACCTCACAAGTGGGTATCATGGTTAACGTGAATTGTCGGTTTGCTAATTCTTCCTTGGGATAATCAGAACGTTGTCCCAGCATCCCAGCGTGTTGCCAGCCAGAAAGTCCACAGCGGCGAGCTTTGGGGCATCCTTGGTCGAAACGACTCGCGGTGCGGACACTTCTTCTGTAAGTCTGCCTACGGTGCTGGTACCGGTACCACTGACCGAGAAGAAAGACGCCATGTCGTATTTCTTCTTGAGCAGTTGCGATGCGACCTGCCACTCGGGATCGGTTTCTGCGTTGGTGAGATGCAGATTGCCGACCCAGAAGATTACTTTGTTTTTGGGATCGGCGTCGAGAATGTCACCGATAGCTTTCGCCATGTGCGGGTCTCTGCCTTTCTCGTTGTCCCGGTTGTCGACCGCGACTATTTTGAGTCCGGCTTCGCGCGCTGCTGTCAGCAGTTTCACGAAACTTTCTTGCTTCATATTAAGGATGCCATCCAGCTTGCTCAGGTCGAGTTTGCCCGTCCGCATAAACTCGTCGATCACAGGTTGGCAGCGATAATCCGCTTCGATTGCAAGATGGGTTGCACCAGCTTCCTTCAGCTTGGGCATCAACTCGCGAACAAAATCGCGCACCGGATTGATTGGCGTATGCTGCTCGCCAATGCCGACGATGCGATTCTTCTTCACAGCGTCCACGAGCGCCTCGCCCGCGTCTTTGCTCTTATCCTTAAGTTCTGCGCGGACGGCTTCGATGCTCTGCGCGTCAAGATCGCTTCCGTCCAGTCCCCTCTTTGAGCTGTCCTTTTCCCTGGCGTCGGCGGTGGTGAATAACCAGTCCGCGACCGAGGGCGAGGGTAAAGCCTGGTCGTCCGACTCTAGAACTGTCCGCGGTGCGTCATTTGTTGGCGGCATGGTGGTATCACTCCCTGGATTGCTCCCTTCCTGCCGGCAATACAATTCTAATTGAGGCGTGATAATCTGCTATGTCGAATCGCACGGAGCTAGGTGCGTTATAACGTACCGGCAGGGTGGCAATGTCCTGAGCACAAAAGTGTGATAGCCGCAATGGCACCCGGCTTGGTAAACTAGCTGAAATTGACGGGTTGTAGGTTATCGGTTATGCGGCACATTATTTGCTCATTGGTGCTCTCCGGCTTGGCGACGGTTGGAGTACTACAGCCCGTTGCATTCGCCGAAAGCGGTGGATTGCCGTCCGGCGATGCCGGAAATAACGCGTTCGCCGAATTGAACAGCAGTTTCATCAATAGCTATAGCGCTCTTGCAGACCGAAATCAGAGGGCAACGCGACCTGTCTTGATCGCGAGCGGTTCCACATGGGAATTGCTTTGCGAAGATGGGTCGGTGAAGACAGCTCCGCCAGCCAACCCGGTGGAAATGCAACTCAAGGCGACGGCGCATGTGTGCGCCTACCTGTATTCGATTTGCGAAACGCACTGGCGCGATCCCAAGGACGAAGGCTGGAAGGACTCGATGCGTACCGCACAACAAAGGCTGGAACAGGCGCTGGCGCAGGTCGATAAATCGAGTTGGTCGAGCCCCGCCTGGCCAGGCGGCGAAGATAAGTTGAGGGAATTTGTTCGCGAATCGTTGCGCAATGCGCGCGATTTTGCGGCATCTGCGCTGACAACTAACGAGGTAAGTCGACAGGACTTCGACCGGTTTGCCACCAAATACACACCGACTATCCGAGCGTTGTTTTATTTGAACAGCCTCTCCAATGTGTTTGATCTATTGAAGGTCTTGCGCCAGTGGAAGCAGGAAGTGGGACCTGACGCGTGGAGCCGTTTGAGGGTGGTGATTGCCTCGGGCAAGGCGCGATCGACCGCGGGTTTGACACCCGATACCAATCCGGCGGCTGTAATCGTGACCAGCATGATGGACCCGGATAAGGCTAAGGCGAATCTTTTGATGTCGCCTGGTGCCACTAACGACGATGAAGCTTTGTCCGGACTGGCACTGGCACTAACATCGTACAAGCTGGCCGATCTTTTTAAGGACGATCCCAATGCGAAGTGGTATTACGAGTCGCTCAAGCAGCCGGCTATTCCTGTGGCACTAGATCCGGTGCGCAGCGCTCTCAACGATTTGCTTGCCGGAAAGGCGCACGACCCAATTCTCGGTCTCGGACCGAAGTAGCGATTCGATTTGGCGGTGGTGCGTGTCGCTGCCTGGAAAAGTGTGCCGGAAGGCCGGGATTGTCATGGGGTAGGATTGGGAAGGCGGCATCAGCTTAAAAGGCACGACCGGCGTGCTTTGGTCTCCCATCACAACCAGCCGAGACGACTCAGGAAGATGACTTCGCCCCGAGAATCCAGCATGCGAATCTCCACATAATCCTCGCCATCGTCTTCTCGATACGCTTCCCAAACCTCGATGTTTTTCACGCGTCGTTGATCGAATGCTTCGGGCATGTTCAATTCGTCTGCCCTCTTCTCAATAAACCGCGTGATTTCATCGCCTTCGATTGTCCGGAATTTTTTCATTGATCTATGGTCCTTGCACGTCCTAGAATGTGGATGTCTCGGCCATCATACAATGTGTCATGAAACCCAAAATTGTCACGGGCGATCTCTTCGATCAGCCGGTCGAATGCATCGTTAACTCCTGGAACCGCAACATCGTCCCGCCCTGGTTGATGGTGCCGCATGGCGTATCCGGTGCCATGAAGAAACGCGCGGGCAAACAGACTTTCAAAGAATTGAGAAGCAAAGGTCCATTGCAACTCGGTGAGGCAGTTGCCACCGCGCCGGGCAATCTGACGCAGTATCGCTGCATTATTCATGTCGCATCCATCGACCTGTTCGCAAATTCCAGCGAGAGCGCCATTCAGGACTCAGTCAAAAATGCGATGAAGCTAGCTCAGCAAATGGGAATCAAGTCAATCGCGTTTCCGATGCTCGGATCGGGTTCGGGGCGCTTTCCTCCGGAACGGGCCGAGGAATTGATGATCGAAACGCTCGCGCAACTCGAGTATCCCATCGAAGTGACACTGGTTCGGTTTGATGGTAAGCACTGAACTGGCATGTATGCTTTCTGGTGATGTCTTCGATGGCTATGGAGAAACAATTACCGTGCACGTTTTGAAAAATGCGTTGCTAATTCTAACAAGTCTGGGGGTAGTTGCAATGAACGGAGATTCGGCGCACGCCAAAGCTGCTTATGCGGGCAGAAACCAGATGATTGACTGCAGCGAAATCATTGCTGTCGTCGAGGTGAAATCGGTAATCAAAGTGCAGGAGCCTGGACAATCGTCGGGAAGGACGTACAGTCAAAAGGCAACCATGGTTCCGCTCACAATTCTCAAGGGAGGGTTGCCGAAAAGCAGCACTGCATATGGTGGCGAGAATTTTATCTGTGCTTCATGCAATTTCGAGCCCGGAAAATTCCTCGTATTTCTCAACCACGATGGGCAACTCCTTATCGGCTCCAACTGGCATTTGAGCATTCGTCCGATCAAAGCCGATCAGTTAGATTGGTACGACGGTGAGAAGATGAATCCGCTTCGTGCGGCAAAGCTCAGCGATGTCCTGGCGCAAATAAGAAGTGAGCTGGGCAGCCCCGGCGACATGAAACACCTGCCGACCGACTTGCGAACGCTGGCAACAGCAGAATATCTGGACACCGGCGAAGTCGGGGAAGCTCCTGCACCATCGCCCGTCTGGCAAGCGTTCACTCGAGCTCAGAAAAGCAAAGAGTACGCCGACCAAAAACAACTCATGTATCTTTTCAAAAATGGCACACCTGCGGGGCGCTTCTACGCGTCAATGCTTGTCTATCACCTCGATAAGGAAGCTGGTAAAAAGCTGCTGTCCATGCTGTGCACAAGCAACGGCACGGTGAATGTCCAACACGGATGTCGAGTCACGACGGCGGGGGTTTGGCAAGTCGCTTCCGACCTCTACTCCAACTCGAAGTATCTGAGTCTCAAGTTGGATCCGTAGGAGGCTTCATTGGTATGCCGACCCCACGAGAAACTTCAGCAAGAAACACAAAGCTGTGCACTGGACTTGCCCTGTGCTTGTTGATGACCTCGTCGACCGCTTGCCTGGCGCAAAATAGAATGGGTGAACGAATGAGTCCGAGGCAGGTCTATGACAAGGCTTGGAACCTGATTAAGGATAGCTTCTATCTGCAGACCTTCAGCACGCCGCCGGCGCAGCCTCAGAACTGGAATCGGTGGCGTCATCGATATGACGGCAAATTGGAAACAGAGGAAGACGCTTACAAGGCGATTCAGACGATGCTTCTCAGTCTTGGGGATCCGCAGACTGAATTCATGGGTCACGATGCGTTCGGAGAAGAGAAGTCCCTGATTCAGGCACATTTGTTTGGTGTTGGAGTTGAGCTTGGACAGAACAAGCAAAATAAGATTGTGGTTGTAGGCGTATCTCCGGAGGGCTCCGCGGAGCGGGCTGGTATTCGCTCGGGGGACGAAATAGTCGACGTTGATGAGCAACCCGTTCAAGGCATGACCCTCGACCAGATAACAAAACAGATTCGTGGGGAGAGAGGGACTAAGGTGAGCCTTGGTCTAGTTCGCGGTTCTGCTAAGCACACGGTGTTGGTGACTCGTGCCGCAGTTTCTGCCAGAGCCGTGACCAACGCTTCCATATTGGACTCTGGTCGCGACGGGCAGAAGCTGGGTTACATTCGTTTTGCTAGTCTCTCTTTGCCTGGTTGTGGTGACGAGATGCAGAAGGCGTTGTCGAAACTTCAAAGCGAGGGCGCGGGCGGAATTGTCCTTGACTTGAGAGATAATTCCGGCGGACTACTTGCAGCAGCTGTCTCAATTGCAGACATGTTTATCGATGGTGGTGTTCTCTTCATTACAGTCGATTCCGATGGCTACAAAAACGTGCAGTTAGCCACGAGTCAGAAGAGGAAAGTGACACTACCAATGGTGGTTTTGATAAACAATAAAACGGCGGGTGTCAGTGAGCTGCTGGCCAGTTGTCTACGCGACCGCCAGCGAGCAATCTTGATTGGTGAGAAAACAAAAGGCAGAGGACTGGTCGCTGCAATTAATCCTCTTGGAGATGGTTCGGGAATTAATGTGTCGATTGCGACGTTGCTAACTCCTTCGGGAGCGGAAATCAACAAGGTCGGTGTCTTGCCCGATTTGCCTGTCGTGCTGAAAGGCGAGGATTACAAATCTGGCAAAGGTCCATGGTGGAGCGACGTTGCTTCAGGGACGCCGGACGCGGGAAAGGATGTCCAACTTAGCAAGGCTGTTGAAGCTTTGTCGAAGCAGATGCAGAAGCGATGAAGTGCTGATCGTTTGCGGATACGCAGATCCACAAGATTGTTCGCCTCCAGTTGCGCTCTTGATAAAATAGAGTCCAATGATACTGAGTTACGGGTGGTGTCGCTTGTTTTAACTGATGACGGAGATCAGAGCATGCTCAAGTTCAGGTACCGAACATCTAACGGACTAACCAACTGCTCTTTGTTCTCCGCAAGTATGGAGGCAGAATGCTGAACTGAAGCGTGCCCTCTCGATACCCGTGCGCCGATCCGCTACTCCCGGCGCTTTGACTGGGATGTCACCGATGCCTGTCTGGATTGTGCGTTCTGGCAAGTGACCATTCCGTGTGACCAGGCGCTTGCCAGAAGCGTCGCGCGCGTCCGCGTGCTTCTCGATTTATCGGCCATGGCGCAGCGATACCAGATGGCAGTCATTCAGCTTTTTCTTTCAGACGCGAAATGTGAACCCCTGGAAGACACAGCAGAAGTTTTGATGAGTACATATCTTTAGTGAACCAGGAGGCTGGAAGGCACGAAGCGACCTGTCAACCCGGCTCCGCTTCGCTCGTCAGCGTTAAGATCATATTCCAAAACGGCTCATCATCGAAGCTTGTACAGGACGCCTCATAAAGACATTCGGCGGCTGCGTCGATATCGCTCTCATTCGCGGCGAACGATAGCGCGTAAGCAGCATTTGCCTCGGCTGCCATTAAAGCGACATCCTCTGCATCGGAATCTTCCGCTGAGCTGGCGTCTAAACAACTGCGATCGAGCTGTTCTGCTCTTTCCGTCAAAGCCGTCTGCATGTCGGCTGATAACGTTTCGCCGCGCGACATGATCTCAAAGGTGCTGCGCAGCAACACGTCCTGTGTTCCGCTCTCGTCTATTGCGTGCCGGCAAGCTGCCAAAACGATTTTTCTTCGCGCGGTGGCGGGCAGTGATTTGATCCTGCCCCACAGTTTTGATGCGAATGTATCGAGTCTTGTCACCAGTCACCCTCACGGTCCGACGTCGTCAAACAGATGTGTGTCGTTATCTGAAACCCGACCTGGGTTGGCAGTTTCGGCTGCGGCAGGAGCCGCCAATGAAATGGGTTCCTTGGGCGTGTGCACCAGGAATGGTTGCTGCTGCTCGTTGCGGTCCGAGCGCACTTCATCCTGAACCTTGGTTTGCATGTAATCGAACGCTTCCTTGAGCGACGTGTTGCCCGCCTTGCTGCGCAGCCCATCCAGTAAGTGATGGAGGAAAACGCTGTTGCTGCAGGACTTCGAGTCCCAGGAATTCTGGTTCGGTTTGCTGGAACAAATCAGCATCTGTCCGGGAGATACAGTCAGAGACGAAGGGTCGAATTCCGCCGCGCGTGCAATGCCTTTTTCTCCCCCTGCAGCGTGATTCAAATCCAGCACAATAACCGTTCGCTTGCACGGCACCTGGTCTGCGATTAATTTTGTCAGCCACTCGGTAGGGATGCCGGTTGCCAGCGCATTTTTCTCAGTGCCGTCGTAGGGCAGCACCATGTGTTTCGCTTCGCTTTTTTGATCTGACTTGATACCGTTAGCTACTATGTAAACCACGGCCAAATCACCTGGCTGTGCGCGCCGCCCGAGCCAGCCATCGCCCAATGCGCTGACGATCTCTGAGCGAGTTGCTTGGGTATCGGTTAGCACTTTCACATTGAGGGCGCTGAATCCTGCTTCTTTTATAAGATATTCGGAGAAATCTCTGGCGTCCTTGCTTGCCCATTTGAGAGCGAGTGCCGGATCTTGGTACGCCGATATACCCACAACCACTGCCCACTTGTTTTTGAACACCGCAGCCGGTAGCTGCGCGTTCTCGCCAGTGCCGCTGTCGGCTTTAGCTGGTGGGACACCGCCTGTGGTATTAGCGTGCATGCGCCTGATCTTCTCATCAAGGCTCAAGACTCTCAATCCCAGTTGCTTTTCCTCGGAAGTTCTCTGCGAGTCGCGATAGGCGACAGACAGCCGGTGCAGATCGTTCGACAGAGCTTCGAGGTCGTCAGGCTTGAACTTCTCGTCACGCGTCACCAGTTTCTCCAGTAAGCTTGCCGCTAGCTCAGGCTTGTTGAGCGATAGGTGTACCTCGGCAAGATCACGCATGGCAGTATTGATTCGTTCATTTTCGGGTTTCGGGATTCCTTCGTACACTGCCACAGCTTCTTTCAATACGCGTTCTGCATCATCATATTTTTCCAGACTCCTGAAAAAGGTTCCCAGCTGATACAAGGCGTCACCCAGATTGACGCTTGTTCCCAGCTTTTTCTCAATGGCAACCACGCGATCAAGAGAGTTCCTCGCGTCGTCAATCTGCCGCTTCTCGACCTGGGCTCTAATGAGCAAGCGCAGGTCGTCGGCAACTTGAACCGAGTCTTTGCCGTGCATCTTCTCCTGGTTGGCAATCAAAGTCCTGGCAGGTGGAATGGCTTCGTCCCAACGCTCCATTTGTAGATACAAGTTGATCAGTCGTCTGAGGATCCGATTTACCGATTCGCTTTCGGCTCCGAACTTCTTCTCGTTTGTCTTTATGGCGTTCAAGAGCAGCGGCTCGCACTGCGCAAATTTCTTCTGCGTCAGGTAGCAATCGGAAAGATGCGTCTCGACCCAGGCATAGTCGGCATGCTGATTTCCGACGCTGGATTCTTTCATGGCTAGCGCTTTCAAAAGAGTCGCTTCTGCCTGCTCCAGTTTGCTCGCGGCTAATAGTGTCTGCCCGAGGTTGCACAATATGGTGGCGGTGTCGCTGGTGTTCTCACAATGCAGTGCGGAAGCCAGCTGGAGTGCTTTCGTGTAGCAACGCTCAGCTCCGTCATATTTCCCAACTTCTTTACACGCCAGGGCTAAATTATTGAGCGGGAGCATCATCTTGGGCGAGTCGGGTGGGAGCGCTTTTTCGTAGAGCTGGTAGGCTTCCTCCAGTTGCGTATGCGCTTCTTTATTTTCACCAATTGCATTCAGCGAGACGCCCAGGCTGCCCTTGCAGATTGCAATCTTGAGGTCGGGCGCCTTGGTTTTCAATCGCATAGACAGTTCTTTGCGAAACGTCTCCGCCGCTGATGCCCACTCGTGCGCACGGTAATAAACAGTACCTTGCGCGTCCAGGGCATCCGCTTTTTCTTCTGAACTCTTGGACAGCCGCAGTGCCAGTTCTGCGGATGCCTTTGCTTCGGGATACTTGCCTTGTGCAGCTTGAAACTCGGCCAGCCCCCGATGGTATCGCAAAATCGATTCGCGAATCTTAGCTTGCTTAGCCTGTTTGGACTGCTTGCTCTTCTCGATGATGGAATTGGCGTGCTCGAAGGCTGCCTGCGCCTCAGTCGGGTGGTTCGTCGAGTTTTGCATCGCAGCATTGTTGATCAGTGCCGGCAACAACTCGGGACTGTCTTTTCCGTAGAGTTTCTCCAGCTCATCCAACGCTTGTTTGACATAGAGTTCCTCAGCGTCGGTGTCACCAGTCTCGATCATGACGGAAGCGAGTTCGTTGAGCGTGTCGGCGTGCTCTCGGCTGCCCGGATCACACTCCGGCAATGCCTTTTTGAGAAACTTTATTGCAGCGGCCAGGTCGCTGGCTTTTCGCGCGTCTTTGGCTGCCTGGAAGTCCGCCTTCCAAAGAATCGGCGCAGCTGCGAACGATGGAATTGCGCAAAGGCATAAAATCATGGTGACCGCGAGACGCACTCTCATTGGACATACCTCACTGACTTTCCGCGACGGATACCTGTAGTTTGTCCCCATCAAACAGTTGTTGTTTCATCGGTGTCTGAAACGCACCGCGATCCCTTAGCACTTCTTTCTCCACCTCGCGTTTCATGTCATCGTACGCTTGGCCAAGTTTGATGTCGGACTGCTTGTTGCCCAGCGACTTGATCAACCAGTGTGTGAACACGCTGTTGTCGTATTGCTTCGACTCCCAGGAAATTTGATCCTTCTGACTGGAGCAAAGCACCACTTGTCCGGACCCTGCCACCACTTTGCCCATGTCGGGTTGCGCCTTCAATCCTGCGGCATCGAGCGCTGCTCCGCTGTGACAAACATCGAGAACAAGAACGCAGCGGTCTGCGGGAATGTTGCCTGCGGTGAGCTTGAACAGCCACTCAAGAGGAATGCCCATGCCCAGAAGATTGTTGCCGTTGCCATCATATGGCACCAGGAAGTTGACGCCTGTTTTGTCGTCGAGGGGTCTGCCACCGTGACTGGAGACATAGACAACGACAAGATCATCTTTGCCGACATCTTTGGCTAAGAACCCTTCCCCCAGATTGGAGACGATGTTCTTGCGGGTTGCGTCCTCATCGATCAAGAGCTTGATTTGCCCACGAGGGAAGTTGGCTTCCTCCGCCAGATAGTTAGCGAAGTCTCTGGCGTCCTTGGCGGCATATCTCAAGTTGAGTTCGGGATCTTTGAAGTTGCTGATACCGACTATCAACGCCCATTTCTTTTTCACAGGACGCCCGCTGAGTTCTTGCAGTGCATTGTGAGAAACTTGCTCGGCGGACTGCGCTCCGGGAAGACCTGCTTTGATCTTTTGCGAGCGCTTCGTCATCGCCGCAGCTTCGCTGTCATTTCCGCATTTGGAGAGCACTTCCGCGAGGTCATCAATATCTGCCGCTACATGACCACTGTTTGATCCGAGGCTTTTTTCATCTTGTTCCAGAAGCCCGCGATAAAACGGCAACGCAGATTGATACTGTCCGTCTTCCTTATACAGCGTCCCCAGTCCTCTGAGCAGGCGCATATAATAAGGATGCTCCGGCACAAGCGCCGCTTCGATCATGGGCTGTGCTTCCTTGTAGCACGCGAGTGCCTTCGCGCGATCACCGGCATCTCGATAGATGTCACCCAACGTCATCACATAGGAAGCTGTCATAGGACTCTGTGAGCCGTAGCGTTTGCGATAGATTTCCAACGCGCGTGATGCGCTTGTCGCGGACTGTTCATAATTGTGTTGATTTCGCTGGACGAGGGCGAGCTTCATCAACAACGGTGCCATGCCTAAACGAGACTTGGACTGCTCCTGATGCGAAAGCGCTTTTTTGATCAACTGATCTGCCTGGTCGTATTTGCCTTGCTTCAGATACGAATCGGCAAGACCTGCCTGCGCGGAGGCAAGTTGGTAGTAGGGACTTTCCTCCGGTGTGTTACTGAGATCGAAAGGGTCTTCCTCCAGCAGCGCGATTGCCTTTCCGTACTGAGTTTCTGCATCGAGATAGCGGTTTGCCTCCATGTACATGGAGGCGAGCAGCGAATACGCCCGGGACTCGTAATGCGTGCCCATTAGCCTGGCGAACCTGGCATGCTGCATCAGCAGCGATTCGGCTTCTGCAACTTTGCCTTCGCTGGCTCTCACAAGAGACAACAGTGCGGACACCCGCGCTTGATATGCCACCACTCCCTCTTCATTAATCTCGGGCAACAAAAGCTTTGACTGCTGCAGATATTTTTCAGAGCCGGGCAGGTCTCCACGCATCTGTGTCACTTCGGCCAGCGTGTTCAGTGTCACCACTTCACTCAAATCGCCGGCTCTCGACGACTTCTGCAACTCCAGTAACCGAGTGAGGACTGCTTGTGCGTCCTTGAACTTGCCCCGCAAAACATCGAGCAGAGCCAGCTTGAATAAAGAGGCTTCCTGTCGAATCGATTTTTTGATGCCTGTTTCCGTTTCTGTGAGCTGCAGTGCTTGCAGCAGATCGTTCTCCGCCGACTTGTAGTTGCCCGAATCCATAGCCTTCTGCGCTGAACGATCCAGCGCCAGCCACTGGTCATCAGCTGCCATGACGGACGGCATGCGATGAGCAAGATAGAGGACGATTGCGATTGACACCGACGTCTCGGCATAGCGCCGAATCGATTCCAAGAGGGTTCGCATGCCGCTGCAACCTTGTAGTAGGAGTAACGGAGGATTTTACCCGATCTTGCCGACTTTAGTCGACACTTTGGATACGATGCTCGGCGTTCCAGTGCCACCACCTCCGCCAATGGGTCCGACCCACTGTGGGTGCTGCGCGAGATGCTTGAGGTGGGCCCCGACCTTCGGGCCATTTTGTTAGTTTGGCAAGCTAGTCTTTGCCGTGGCTATTTCTTCCTCTAGTGATACCACATACGATACTACTGAGTCAAGTCCTGTTTGCTCGTTTTCTCTTTGTTTTGTTGTTTGATAAACCTCCCAGGGCGTGCTGTAGCCGAGTGCCTGATGAGGACGCTCGAAGTTGTAGAAACGGAACCAGTCCGCGATGCTCGCTCGTGCTTCTTTGATGTCCTCGTACGCCTTCAGATAGACCTCTTCGTATTTGAGACTCCTCCAGAGGCGTTCAATGAAGATGTTGTCGAGGAATCGTCCTTTGCCGTCCATGCTAATGGCTATCCGCCTGTCTTCCAAGACGCCGGTGAAATCGTTGCTTGTAAATTGAGCGCCCTGATCCGTATTGAAGATCTCTGGCGCGCTGTAAGCCAGTGCGTCTTCCAAGGCTTCCGTGCA
>JBGASG010000017.1:0-49197 GCA_044229845.1 Obscuribacteraceae bacterium (SeqCode)
CCTGGCCGCACAGAACATCGCGAAGAAATGGACCATGCCGCTGCGGGACTGGGGCGCAGCAATGAATCAATTTTCAATAGAGTTCGCAGGAAGGATCGCGCCGTGACTCAACCTTTGACACAAATCGATTGACAGATCCGGCAACCGGACTTTCCGTAGCCGGCATGCTAATCGTCCGCAAACGCGTCGGCGTGGCGACGTTGACAACCTATCATGAGGTAGCCGGCTATCTCCTCTCAGTAGTCGGAACTTTGTATGCCGTTTTGCTCGGTTTCATTATCGTCGAAGCCATGCAACACATCCAAGATTTACGTGTCCTTGCTGAAGACGAAGCCAGCGGTGTCGCAAACATTTTTCTGCTCTCCAACGGACTACCATCGGACACGCGAAACACACTGCGCAGAGAATGTGTTTCGTACGCGGAAGCGGTGTCCTTTGATGAATGGCCGCAAATGGAGCGCGGTGCCTTCAGCCCCAAAGCGTTCGGCGCTTGCCGCGACCTTATAAGAACAATCACCGAATTCAAACCCCAGGACTCCCAACAAGAAGGCATCCAGAACCAGCTTCTCTCAGAAATCTGCGATATGTCCTCAAAACGCCGCATCCGGATCGTCAACGCTGGTCATGGCATGTCGCCCATCATGTGGGTCGTGCTGATCAGCGGCGGTCTCTTTACCGTTCTCTTCACATACTTTTTCGCGGTCACACAAGTTCGCGCCCAGATCCTGATGACCACACTTGTCTCGCTGACCCTCGCCCTCAATCTCTTCGTCCTCTCCATCCTAAACTGCCCATTCTCCGGAGACCTTGGCGTGAAGCCAGACAGCTTCCGCCTGAACATAATTCTCTTCAAGCATTTCGACGATGCGGGGATTCCAACCAAGGAACAACTTCCGGAGAAATTCAACTAAATCCCTACCGCGTTCCACTTAAGAGTAGAAACTGAATTGATATCAATTCAGTTTCTACTCTTAAGCTCCCATCAGTTCGGTATTCGCACCAATTCTAAATTTTGCAATCGACATTGAACTTTTTTCGCTCGCTGTCCGTATACAAAATAAAGGAAGGGTGCTGTATGTATGCGACAAAAGATCCCCGTAAATTACACTTGCGTGTTGCTGAAGAAAGCACTGAGCAAACACTTTGGGAGCACCTGGCTTGGTTTGCGCGCTCGTTTCCTACGGACGAAGATTGTTTGGAAGCGCTACTGATCGCGGCCAAGATAAACACTACTGACTGCCACCATTGTCATTCCGGAAGGATTGAGCGAGAGCATGGCTCAAGAACTGGAGTCTGCATTTCTTGCAATCGTGCTACCTATGTCACGGCTGGAACATTTTTCGATCACATGCGCAGGCCTCGTACCTGGTGGTGCGTCATTGTCACACTCGCCAGCAAACTTAAGTTTAGCGCTAAATCACTCTGGGACTTCTTGGGTGGAAGCTACTTCACGATTTGGCGAGTTATTCAGAATGTGGCAAAGGCTATCGAAACGCAAATGACTGAATTAACTCTTGCGATTGCCTCCGGCGAATTTCTGCCAGCAATTTGTCGCCGCAGCAAAGAAACCCCGAAAGGAACGCACCCGCGTGCGGAGGAACAAGAAGCGCGAGACGGACAACCTAGAGAGGGCACTTTTTTTGACAACGGATCGCAAGCAAGAAGGTCGCAGCAAGAAGAAGAAGAAGAAGAAGAAGAAGTTGATGATGAGGCACACAAAGAAGCCCTTCCCTCAACAGCGATGGACGCGCCTGAACTCTCTTCTGATCTTGAGTCAGCAGTCGCCGCATCACTATCGAATGCTAGTCCAACGAACTTTGAAACACTCTCCGTTCTCACTATGATCGATGCTCCCATGCTATCTGCCACACTAACATTAATGCAGTTGGCAGGCACTGTTGTGCGAGTCGGCGGAGACCATTTTATGCTCAGAAGAGGCTCCGCGGCGGGAGGCGCGAATGCCGTCGTACGCAGTTGCTGCCAAAGTCATCGCGATGAAGCAAAATCTATCATTGAGAAGATGATTGGGCACCTCAAGACAGTCCATCGCGGTATCAGTCGAAAGTATTTACAGCGATATGCGTGTTTATACTGGTGTCTGTACAGCCAAACGTGGACGCTGGAAAACATTTTGAGCGCTTGTATGGAAGTTGGCGAACTCGAAGACCTGCAGATAACTGAGTATGTTTCACCACTGGCAATCAATGTTCTCGAATGCTCATCAGCGGCTTCGTAATCCGCATCACTATTTCATCGGCACCACATATAGTATCATCTACAGAGCGCCGCCCCACCAAAATTCGGACTGAGAACTGTTGGGTTGGGTTGCCTTGTCAAGCCTAGAACACTGCTTGCAGAGATGTCTAAAATCCATGCTCCGCCCTTGGTGGTTGACTCGCAGGCGACAATGAGTGACCTTCGGTCCCTATGCGTCAGCCCGCATATCTCCTATACTAAAGTTGGTGCCGTCCTTTTAATAATTGCCTTCTCCGCAGTCTCAGGCTGGCAACAGCCGAAACTCCCAGTCCACAGTGTTAGTCAGCAAATGATACGCATCCTCTTAGTCGATGACGACATCGACTTCTGCCACATTCTAAAGGAGTCGTTGGAAGCCGCTTCCGACAACTTGCGCTTGACTCACCTGGCACACGACACGGAAGACGCGGTCAGGCTGATAGATTACAGTCTGCACCTTTTCGACTGCATCATCATGGACCTGGCTCTGCCTAGATCCGCAATCGATACTTTCATCGAGCGCGACTCGGGTTTGAAGTTACTGGGGTATTTGCGTGCCGGCAAACGATTCGCCGGCAGCATCGTCATGCTAACCGCGTCTTGTGCCTTTGCAGACGGGAGAATGGCATTCGAATTAGGATGTGACGCTTATCTGACCAAGCCACGCGAATTGGACGACCTAGTAGCGGCCCTGCAGGTCTGCATTGAGAAGCGCGTCATCGTTATGTCCCCCGAGATGAGGCACTTATTTGAGGCAGAGCAGATTACGGCGCAGGAAGCTCGCTTGCTCGACATGCTCCTTGAAGGAGACACCTGGCCGGAAATAGCTCGAGCGCTCGGTTACAAGGATGGCAATTCCGCTTGTTCCGCGGCAGATCGCGCTTTCGACAAACTGCTCACCTGGCACGATCTAGCCTACGCCGCACCAGGGCTAAAAAAACGTCAGTTAGCGCTGCGCCTGTGGAAATGGCGCAATCGAGCGGCGCAAGACACTGCTGGTCTTTTGTCCGGAGAAGATCAACCCGAGATCTCTGAAACCGGCTCCACATTTTCAAACTAACTTATTTGATATCACTTGAGTTTTAGCCGGTGCTTTGTAGCCCTTCGGCAACTCCATTTATGGACATGAGAACACAGTCGAGTAGAGTATCGCTGTTTGTGATTGCTTCGCCTGGTTCGGCAAATTTGACTTCTGCCTGATTGCGTTGTTGCCGCTCCCGCAATTCTTTGATGAACCGTACCTGTAAGTAACTGAGCGGATCGACATACGGATTACGCAATTCGATGGAGCGTTTGAGGAAGGGGTTATCAGCGAGTAGGTCCGAGCGTTCTGCGATCGATAGGATGCCTTCGCATGTGAGCTCGAAGTCCATTTCGATAGTGGGCAGAATGCGCTCTCTCAGCGCGGGCGAACAAAGTTGATCGGCATAGTATCGTGCTATGTCCATGTCGGCTATGGCTACAGCAGTTTCGACCTTGTCGATTAACCCGCGGAAGAAAGGCCAATCACGATACATTTCGCGCGCCACGGTTAGTGCATTGGCATCCTCGTTGACGATACGCCGCCAGGCGGTTCCCACGCCGTACCACGCGGGCAGCAGGAAACGGCTTTGAGTCCAAGCGAATATCCATGGAATGGCGCGCAAGTCATTGATCGAACGAGCATTTCGTTTGCGGCTTGCCGGACGCGAACCCAGTCGCAACTGCCCGATTTCCGTAATCGGAGTGGTTTCGTAAAAGAAATCCACGAAGTCAGGATTTTCGTATATGAGGGAACGAAACTCGTCAAACGCAAGCTGAGAAAAACGCTCCATTAGAGCGGTCCATGACTGATGCGCCTCTGAAATCGGCTGAGAATCGCTGGTGCTAGCCTGGATAACAGCGGACGCCAATCGATCGAATGTTCGGGCCGCGATACCGGGCAAAGCGTACTTGGAGGCAATCACCTCGCCCTGCTCGGTAATCTTGATGCGTCCGGTTACCGTTCCGGGCGGCTGGGCCAGAATTGCTCGATGAGTCGGTCCGCCGCCGCGCCCGATTGTGCCGCCACGTCCGTGAAACAGTCGCAACTCGATGTTGTACTCGCGAGCCAGACGCACCAGTTCTATCTGTGCTTTATATAGCTCCCAATTGGAAGCGACAATGCCGCCGTTCTTTCCGCTGTCGGAGTAGCCGATCATTATCTCCTGCACGTCATTTCTCGTTCGTAAGTAATTCCGATAGATGGCGTTGTCCAGCAGACTCTTGAATAAAACGGGCGCCCTTCGCAGATCGTCGATAGTTTCGAACAAAGGAACAATGCTCAACGCGCGCGTCGAACCTTCGACCGGCAAGGCTTCGTGCGAGTTGCGGGCGGTACGGCAAAGTCCAGTTTCTTTGGCAAAAAGCAAGATGACGAGCAGGTCGCTTGCTTGTTCAGTCATGCTGACGATGTATGTGTCCAGGGACTGCACGCCGTACAGATCCTGACTGGCAGCCACAGTTTGAAACACCCGTATCGTATCATTCGTTTCCGCCTCGAAAGTGAGCTTCGCGGGAATCAAGGGACGCATCGTCGTCAGTTCCTGATTTAGCCAGGCAACTCGATCAGGCTCGGAAAGGCTGGCATAACCGCCGGGAATCAAATCCAGGCTGCGAGTCAGATCGTCTAGAGCGGCTGAATGCCGCTGGCTGTGCTGTCGAACGTCAAGCTTGGCCAGATGAAATCCAAAGACGTCGACTGTGTAGATCAGTCGCTGCAATTGCGTCAAACTTGCCTGGCAGCCCGACTGCTGCAATGCCTTCAGCAAAAGCATAAGCTCGGCGCGCAATTCACTCGCCTGCGCATACGCGTGCTCGGCACCACTTACCGTGCTTTCCAGACGTTCCTGAATGACGAGCAACTTCTGCCTGAATGGTTCAAACACATATCGCTTTTCCAACTTCTCAGCGAGTTGCTTGTGTTCATGCATGTCTTCTTTGAGCGAGGCAAGCAAAGCATTATCGACGGGAAGCCAGTTGGCTGAATGACTAAGCTGACTGAACAACTTCTGAACATCCTGAATGTAGCGCTTCAGAATCAAAGAGCGATGGTATAGCAGCGTTTGCTCCGTAACCTCCGGAGTTACATAAGGATTGCCATCTCGGTCTCCCCCGATCCAGCTGCCGAAGGTGATGAAACGCCGTCCGCCTGCTGCTTGCTCCGGCGCCACTTCTGGCTGTAGGCGAGCAAATAGTTCCTCGTGTACATCCAGTACCGCGTCGATGATTACCTGGTCAAAGTGAGCCAGTCCATACTGAACCTCATCGAAAACTCTTGGCTTGAAGTAGATAACATGATCACTGAGCCAGAGAGCCTCAACAACGCCGTAAAGCCCTCGCTGCACCTCTGACTGTTCGGAGCGCGTCAACGGAGGATGGTCCCTCTTTCGAAGGAAATGTGCCAGCGCCAATTGTTTGAGCAGCACAGTGCGTCGCGTAATCTCAGTCGGATGCGCCGTGAACACCACCTGCACATCCAGTTTTTCTACAGATGCACGGCCCGCATCCGCCAATGCGCCATTCTGTCCAAGGCGCAAGAAGAGCTCCTCCAGCGAGTCGGGTTGGGGCGGCTCACCTTCTCTACTTTCATGTTGCGCTCTCCGTCGCAAGCGATGATGTTGTTCTGCGATGTTGATCAAATCGAAATAACAAAGGAATGCTTTTATTACTTTGCGTGCGATATCAAAATCAACCGTATCAATGAGCGCGAACAATTCACTTGCAATCTGGCTGTCATCGCGATTCTCATGGCGCTGTTTGCAGAGAATTCGAAATTTCTCCACAGCCGCAAACACCTCTTCGCCCTCTAGTCGGCGAATCGTCTCACCCAAAATGTTTCCCAGATGCCTGACATCGTCACGCAAGGGTCTATTGGCTTCTACCAGTTCCCACTGCAGGGGCGTGCTGCGAGTTGTGTCCATTGCTCAACCTGATTAGCGCTCGCCACTGTTTTACCAGATTTAGTGGCCTTGGTTGTCAGCAGAAGCTGGCGGCAGCAAAGGTCGCCCGACTCGGCAATGAGAACTGAATTGATATCAATTCAGTTCTCGATACTGGCAGGCGGAGCCGCCTAATCTAGTCAGGCGGCATCCTGGCGTGGTTCGGCCAGATCGCCCACATAACGTTCGGTTTCCAGCGAACGCACGACGTTGTCGCGTGCCTGTAGATAACTGAACAGGGTTTGGGAGCTACGCGGATCTAGAGCGACGACACCGATTTGCCACTCGGAATATAAGTCCAGAAGCTCAAGCAAGGTCATTTGAGATAAATTGACTTCGTATCGCATATGCGCATTTCACGCCTCCTTTTGGGCAGACGTGAAAATTCAGCAAACGTGCCCGTTTATTTCTTTTCGCCCCCTGGCTTGTGGCGCGGTTCTTTCTGACTATTCTTGTAATTGATAACTGCTTCAGATACATCCTTCATCGCCGACTGCAGCAATATGAACGTGAGGCTTTCGTAACTTGATTGCATCAGCTTGGTCGTGGCGTGGAGACTGCCCAGTAACTCCTCTGAGAGGTTCGCGGCTTCACGGTACTGGTCAGCTGCGTCTTCGAACTGCTGCTGCTCATAGTAGAGACGTCCGAGGTGGCTGCGCGTCGTAATGATGTTCGGATGCTTGCCGGAGTAGCGATCAACGAATATCTTCAGCGCCTTTTGCAAGTTGGATTCTGCGCGGTCGAATTCGCCCAATCGCATCAGCAGCTGTCCCAGATTGGTCATGCACAAAGCCGTGTTGGGGTGAAACTCGCCAAAGCCCTCCAGGGAAACCGAAAGAGCTTCTTCATAAAAGGAACGCGCTTGCTCGGGCTGCCCCTTCATATGTTCTATTAGTCCCAAATTGTTTAAGCAGGCAAATGTTGACTGGTGGCAATTACCGAGCAATTGGCGCCGCAAGTTCAACGATTCCAGACAGAGCGCTTGCGCCTCTTCCAGCCGCCCCTGGCGACGATATAGCTCGCCCAGATTGTTCAAGCTGACGGCGAGACGATAGCGTCCCACCGATTGGCGTGAGCGGTGGATTTCCATGGCCTCGAGCAACAAAGCTTCCGCTTCGTCGAATCGTTGCTGCATAGCTAGAATCATTGCCTGCGTTTGAAACACATTGGCCCGTATCGACCAATCCGGCGTCACCATCTTGTCGGCGGCGAACAACGCCATCTGCGCGTGCACCTCTGCATCGTCCAGTTTCCCCTGCTGGCAAAGGCACGATGCCAGGTTGTCTTCGCAGATGGCGTTGAGAACGTGCCCGTCCCCCAGCCAAATCAGGTATGTATCGAGCAACTGTCGGTAGACGCTCTCAGCTTTTTCCGCATGTCCTTGTTGCATGTATAGCGTTGCCAGGTTGTTGAGGACCTTGGCGATGCCCGCCAGATCGCCGCCGGCGCAGAGCTTGTAGCAGCGCAGCGCCTTGTGATAATGCCATTCGGCATCGGAAAGGCGACCCAGAGCCTGCTTAACCAGTCCGACATTGTTGTGGGAAAGGGCAATGCGCACATCATCCGCAGGTAACCCAACACAAGCGTTCATTGCCTCCCAGAAAGCATCATGGGACTCCTCAAACCAACCTTGGGCGTAAGCCTTGCGACCTCGACTGAAAAATTTTTCCCAGTTGGATTTCTGAGCCATTTGTTTTGTGCGGTCGCGATTTGCTGTCTCGGTTGCGATTTGCTTTTCGGCTGCGAGTTGCTTTTCGGTCACCCAGTTAAGTATCAGTCATCCCGATCGCCTTTGCCGGCAAAGGAACCGAAAACATCACTGGCACTAGGCTTAGCAACCTCGCCGGTCCAGGTAACTTGTTTCACTGGCTGATCGTGAGTGACGACCGGCGGAGTGAGCGCCTTCACTTCGGTGACCAGGCGCGAGGAAGCCGAAGCAACCACTTGTTCTACACGGGTGCCGTCGCGAGGTGCGGAGGCGATACCGAAATTGAACGAACAGGTGACCGCGCTGCCCGACCCGGCCAGCACGGTTTGCTGGAACTCGCGGCGCAGCGCCTGCATTGCCTCACCAGCTGAAACCGAATCACTCTGAGGAAACGCCAGCGCCATCCCGAAATCGCCCCAGCGCGCCCGCAGGGTTTCGGCCGTGAAGCGTTCGTGAACCAGCTGGTAGAGAGCACTCCACACCTGCAGCGCAAAATGGAAACCATGCATGACACTGATCTCGTGCAGGTGTTCGATCTCGATCAAAGCAATGGCATACGACCCCGAACCCGCTATGTTCTGGCGTTCGCAAAGATTGTAGAACGCAGCGGTAGCCAGTGAAGAGTCCGACCAGAAATCGCCGCGGTTGTATCCGCCAGCCGCCCGCGCCCGTTTCAAGTGCGCGGTGACGCGAGTGAGCAGCTCGGTTTCTACAACCGGTTTGGCAATGAAATCGTCGGCGCCGGCTTCGAACGCCAGCGTGCGCGCCTCATAGCCACCATTGGCGGTGAGAAACAAAATCGGCAGCGACTTCCAGGTGGCATCACTGCGGATCAACCGGCAAACATCGTAGCCGCTGATTCCGGGCATCTGCACATCGAGCAGGAGCAGGTCTGGTTTGAATTCTTCCAGTGCCTGCAACGTCTGAATCGGCTCTTTCAACCCCCGCACCAGCATGCCTTCGTTATTCAAAATCGATTGCACAATCTCGGAGACTGTTTCGTCGTCCTCGACGTTGAGAACTCGCGGCTTGCGCCGCCGCGACAGCGCAATCAGTTTTTCGATGATCTGTTGCACCGTCGTGTTGGCGTCGAGGATATAAGATATGCCGGCATAGTTGAGTTCGGCTTTGCTGAAGGCTTTGATACTCTTGCAGGTGAGCGCCAGCGGCAGAGCGAAAGCGCCTGGCAAGGCACGCACGGTTTTGCATGATTCGAGAAGCTCATCCGGCTCGTCGGCTCTGATTATTGCACCATCGACAACGCCCTTGCCGAGCGACTGAATCAAACGGTGCTTGACGGTCGGCACTGAGAGCACATCGACTGTGCCGCCCCAGTAACTCTTGCGCCCGATCTTTTCCGGCTCGTGCACGGCACTCAAAAAGATGATCTTCGAGGATCCGGGGGGCAGGGCTTCCATCGGCGCTGCCGAGGACGACTTGGTGTCGACCAGCTGCTCTTTGATGTGACGCTCGGTTTCTGCGATCACTTTATTGATATCAGTCCAGATAATTTTGGCGGTCGCCGCCTCCACCTTGCCGATGGCCATCAGCATGTCTTCGACCTTGCCGGCCATCTCGCTTACATAGTTGAGGCCCACCGAACCGGCCGAACCCCTGATTTTATGGGCCTGCATCTGAGCATCAGCTTTGGCGTCGCGGTCACCGGCTTCGCCGCGACCGGAGGCTTCTTGCAGTTGCGCCCAGGTTTGCGGCAGATCGGCGACGTAGCCTTTGCGAACGCGTTCCAGCTTGTCAGTCTTCACCGGTGGCTGTATCTGACCGCTGGCTCCCTGATCAACGCCGTCCGAAACCTCACCGCTGGGCATGGACTGTGGCACCACTTGCGGTGCGTTACGCAGCGAAGGCAACAAGCTTTTGATCTGATCGAGAAACAAGTTGGGCACAATCGGCTTGCGCAGAATGAGCGAAACACGATGCACGTTGCGCGCCGTGTCAAAGGTTTGTTTGTCCAACCAGTTGGCAGACAATAGAACCACTGGTGTCTTGGCGCCGGTTTCGCGGAACCGTCCCACCCACGTCAATCCGTCTTCATCAGGGAGGCGGTAGTCGACGATCACCATGGAAGGCTGTTCCTGCGCCACGAGCGTCGAGGCTTCGCGCGCCGACCGCGCCTGCATGACCGGACACCCGGTGGTCAACAGGATCTCCACCAGCAGTTTCCTGAACTTGGCGTCGTCGTCTAAAACTAGAATTGGTTGATCTTCCACGTTCTTTTTTCGCTCCGGGGTTCCTCTAGTAACTATTTATCTCACCTGATCAGGCACGCTTGAGCAGACCGCTGAGAAGGGCCTTCACTCCATCCAGAAAGTCATCGGAAGTAGTCACGCCTTTGGTCATGTGCATAGTCAGTCCAAGGGTGAGTTTCCGCTTTTCTTCCTTGCTCAGGTCTTTGGCAGTATAAACCAGCAGCGGCGTGGTTCTGGCACCGCGATCGCGCAAGTGGTTGATCACCTCGAATCCGTCGGCCTGCGGCAGCCCGACATCCAGAACGATCAGATCGGCCTGAGCCGACGTGCCCAGACTGAGCGCTTCTTCGCCGGACGCAGCCTCAATCACTTGCGCTCCCAGTGAGGCGATCTGCTGAGATATGACCTCGCGCGTCGCCGCGTCGTCCTCGATGACAAGCACTCGTGGCGGACCTTCCCGTCGGCTGCCCACCGCCAGATAAAGCGAATTGATCAGGCGCTGAGCATCGAACGGCTTCGGCAACCAATCAATTAGAAGCGGGTAGTTCATGGAGCTGATGTCAATCTCGGCACCGGTCATTACAATGACCGGCAGGTCTTGTTGCCCTTCGGCAACAAGACGATTGAGCAACCGCAATCCATTGCCGTCCGGCAACTGCACATCCAGCACCATGGCATCGGGCAGGCGCTTGGAGAGTTCTTTCTGAGCATCGTTCATGGTGCCGACTCGACGAATGCTGAAACCTTCGTAATCGAGCGTTTCCTTCAACGTGGCGGAGAGCACATCGTCATCCTCGACCATCAAAACGTCGTAGCTGAAAGCTTGCAGTTCCGAAGTAAGAACCCGTTCGACCATTTCGGCATGAGAGGAAGGCAGCTCGAACCAGAAGACCGAACCTTTGCCTTCCGTCGAATCAACGCCGATAATGCCGTCATGTTGCTGCACGATCGCCTTCGTGATCGCCAGTCCCAGTCCGGTGCCGCCTTTGACGCGCCGGTCCGACGAATCCAATTGTTGAAACATGCCGAACAGCTTGGCCATCTCGCTTGATTTGATGCCGGGACCCTGATCGATGACCGAGACGCGGATGTTGCCAGCCAGTTTGCCGGGACTGGTGCGAATCAACACCTGCGATCCGGGCGGCGAGAACTTGATGGCGTTGGAGAGCAAATTGGTCAGCACCTGAGTGATGCGATCCTGGTCGGCGCGGATACTGCCGGTGGTAGCAATCTCGGTCACTAATGTGACACCGGACTCAGTGGCAATGGCCGCCACCGCGTCACGGGTATCCATGATCACCTCGTCGATGAACACCTCACTGAGGTTGAGTTCCAGCTTGCCGGCCTCGATTTTCTTGATGTCGAGAATGTCGTTGATCAAACGCACCAACCGGTCGGCTTCCGTGCGTCCGACCTGGATCAGGTGCATGGCCTTGGGCGACAGCTCGCCGCCCTTGCCGCCCTCCAGAAGTCCCAGTGCGCCGCGAATGGAAGTGAGAGGCGTGCGCAATTCGTGCGACACGGTAGAGTAAAACTCGTTGACGCGCCGCTGTATCTCTTGCCGTTCGGTGATGTCCCGGAAACAAAGCACCGCCCCGGTGTCGCTCTCGCTCATCTTGAGCGGCGTGCTCACGTATTCTACCGGGAATGTCGTTCCATCTTTGCGCTGGAAGAAGTCGTTGGCCGCTTCGTAGGCTTCCGACTTGCGAACCGATTGCTGAATCGGGCACTGTTGCGCAGTGTGATTGGTCAGCACCTTACCTTCGGGTGGATGGCGGTGAATCATGTCGTGCATGTTTCGTCCCACCAGTTCATCGGAAGTGTACCCGAGCAGTTCTTCGCCGCGGGTGTTCAGATAGACCAGATTGCCGTCGTTATCTATCTGGCAAATACCTTCTCCCATGCTGGAAAGAATTGCTGTCAAACGTGTTTCGGTTTCGTGGACGATCTCTTCCACCTGCTTGCGCTGAATAAACTGACCGATCTGCGATCCCACCAGTTCGACCGAGTGCAGCAGATCCTCGTCGTAGTGTTCCAGTTTGTGGCTGAAAAGTTCGAAAACGCCAATCACCTTTTCGCTGGCTGACACGGGGAAAGCCAGTCCGGTATGCAATCCGTTTTGTTTGGCGACATCGGCGCGATCGAAAGAGGCATGCTTGGCCATGTCCTTGACCCAGACCGGTTTGTTGAGCGCCCAGGCCTGTCCCGGCAGCTCTTCGCCGGAAAGAAACCGCGTGTGCTGCGTCATGTTCAGAAACGCATCGCAGTTGTGCTCGGGCTCGTGCCAGGCGAGCGCGCAATCGAGAATATTGGAACGAGCATCGACGATCCAGAGGGCGGCGAAGGTCCAGTCCAGGTCTACGCACAGCGCTTCCAGAACTTCCATGACCGTGTTTTCCAAAGTCGAATCTTTGTTGACTGCCTGCGTAGCGGCCGATTCGATTTGCAAAAGGGTTTCGCTGCGTTCTCGGCGTAACAAAAAATGATTCAACCAGGCGGCCGCCGCCAGAAACGAACCGAGGCTGACCACCGCCAACACAATCAGCCGGCGCCGAAAGTCACTGATAGCTTCCGTAAATACTTCCGAGCGGATTTTCAGCGAACGGCTCTCTTCTTCCTTAATGTCGGCAAGCAACTGCTCGATCTTGTCCATGTCTTGCTTGCCCTTGTCGGTCAAAAGCACTTCCATCGCAGCGCTCAATCCCAGGCGCTCGCGCAATTTAGCTGACTTGCGCATCTCGTCGAACTTCGACTTGACGACAGGAATCAGAACCGCGACGCGCTCCTGCTGCTCTTCGTGATTCTTGGTCAAATTGGTCAGCTTCGCCAGTTCCGGATGTATGCGCTTATCAGCTTTATTGAAGGGCTCGAGATAAGTTTGCCGTCCGGTCAAGATGAAACCGCGATTGCTCGCTTCAGCAGACTGGGCTAGATTTTCGACGCGTTCTATTTGCGACAAAACATTGTGACTGTGCGTCACGTCTTCGCGTGCTTCTACGACCTTCTTCAAATGATCGAAGGTGACGATACCGACCACGGTCAGAATCGCCGCCATCACCACCAGTATCATCAGCGAATAAACTCTGATGCGCGTGCTGGGCTTCTTGAGAGGCAACTGACGTGTTTGCGATCTCTGGCTCACCGAGTGCACCCCTTCTGCCTAGCGGTTCTCCACAATCCGCCTGATTTCGCCCGGCAACTTCATCGGGTCGAAAGGCTTGGACAAAACACCAGCGACATCCAGAGCTCGGTAACTATCAAGTTCCTGAGCCTGCACCTTAGCGGTCATGAAGATAACCGGAATGTTAGCAGTTTGCGCGTTTTCTCTCAGCTTGGCGAGCGTCGTAACGCCATCCATCCCCGGCATCATCATGTCCAGGATAATTAAGTCCGGATTCTCTACCTGGCTGAGCTGCAACGCCTCAGGACCGGATGCCGCCAACACCACATTGAAATCATCTTCCAGGCTGATCTGGGCAATCTCGCGAATATGGGGGTCGTCGTCAACCAGCAGGATCTTTTGCATTTCAGCCTCTTCCAGCTTCCCTCTAGAAACTCACGCACTTCCTGAGCTATACCCACCCAGGCCCTATGTTTAAAGTCCTGAACCTAAACCCGATTAAGCCACAAACTAACACCGTGAGTCCAAGACGGATAACCCACGGTGTCCAATTTTCGCCAATTTTTGGCACCGGCGTACCCCATGGTCCCGGTCCCATCCAAAAACTGAATTGATATCAATTCAGTTTTTTCAGTTCAGGGGGATGTAGATGTCGAACTCGCTGTCGGCGCCGTTCGGGCAAAATCGGTCATCATAAAGTTCGAAATCCGGCTGCCCGTCTGCATATTTGTAGTCGCTGCCGGGCAGCCAGGTACCCCAGATATATTTGAGTGTGAGCGGCAAATTGCCAATCGGACCCTTGTGAGTGAAGACTGCGTAACGTCCGGCCGGAATTCTGCAAACCACCATTCCCTCCGGTACATTATCAGCCGTTCGCACCGGCAGAGCAGCCACGTAGACAAACTGTTGTTCCGACTGTTTTTTGATGTCGGAGTGGTTCGGCATGCAAACGCCCAGTGCGTAATCAGGATTAGTGGCACCAATTTCATGCTTGCGTTCGAGAAATCGATCCCAGAGCGCCTTGATTTGTTCGGTGGCACCCTCTGCGAATCCGCCGCCGAGACCCACGGCCAGGTCCTCGCCGCGTTCGACGATCTGTGGTTGCATGGTAAGCGTGTTTGTCATGTGAATCACCATATTTAGTGTCGTAGGTTCTTTTTTGACATAGGTCGTGCTGCCGCCCGTCTGCCTGTAGTGCCCCGGCGTCGTGCCGTACATGCGCTTGAAAGCGCGCGTGAATGCCTCCTGACTGTCGAAGCCGCTGGACACCGCCAGTTCCATGATTGCTTCGTTTCCTGAAAGCAGGCGATCGGCGGCTCGCGCCAGTCGCCGTTTACGCACGTATTGGGTAACGGATTCACCCAATACAGCCGAAAACACCCGGTGGAAATGATAGATCGAGAAACCCGCCTGCGCGGCCACATCGGCTGCAGATGGGGGTCGATCCAGATTGGCCTCGATGAACTCAAGGGCCGCTCCGACAGCATCAACGTACCGTGTTTTCATGGCAATCGATTCTAGAAGGGAGCTCGGAGCGTGTCTTGATTGTTTTTGCTTTTATATAATTCTGCCGCGACCGCACGTTAGAAGAACGTCTTCACCCGAGTGCGCAGCATGCGATTCAATTCCGCCTGCACTTCACCACCGGCGAAGAAGGCTTTCTGCTGGCAGGATTTTTCCAGATCGTCCCGCGAATCACCCACGTCTTCCGGCTTCAGCGGCTTCAGGACATGCATGAACCATTGATTGCGGCGCGGTATCAGATTGACCGGGAACGGCTGCCACGGGAAAGCGGTGGTCACCGGAAACGACGGCAAGCCAAGATAACGTCCGAGTTGCTCGAAGTTCAGCCAGACATCAGCGATTTCATCTGGCCCGACAACCGCAACCGGGTAGATCGGCACCTGCGTTTCCACCGCCGGCATCATCTTAGTCCAGTCGAAGTCTCGCACCCGATAACGATCCCCGACGGTGCGCACGGCGCTGCCGGCCGGTTCCGGATAAAGAAACGCCAGATCACCAGCCGCGAAGATTTTCTTGGCATTATCTGCGGACCAGGGAACGAAGCCGATCTCGACCAGAAACTGATAGAGCCGCTCGTCCTCAATGAAATCCATGTCCATCAAAATATACAAGCGCCGGCCGGTTTGGCGCTGCGACATGAGCGCATAGGAAAGCATCAAAGCCGCCCACGGAAAAATACCGCCGGCATTGGCAACAATCAGCGCCGGGCCTTGTTTGGGCAGTCGCTCCAGGTTGGGCACGCATACCCGCCACCAGTCCTCGTACAGAAACGCCACATAAGGCTCAATTTTGGCCAGCGTCTTTAAGTTGAATCCGAACTGGTGATCGCGCACATTTGCTCTGGTGAAGGAGCGATAACGCTGTGCGAAGTTTGTGCGCATCAGTCATCCTCCCACTCGGCAAACAGCGATTTGCGCTCGCGCAGCAGATCGTTTAGATCTTTCTGAATCGTGTATTGCACTTCTTTGGCCAGTTGCCTCACCAGTTTGCGGTCGTTGGCTCTCTCAGGCGGATAGCCGAAATCGATCGGCTTGTGGATCTTCATCAGCCATTTAACGGGCAGCGGCACGAACGGCGTCGGGAAAGGCAGAAAAGGAAATGCCGGCGTGATCGGAAAGAAAGGCATGTGAAACAGCTGCTTGAGAATCTTCACGTTCGCGAAGTTCGGCAATATTTCGTCACCACCAATGGTGGCAATGGGAATCACCGGCGTCTGGCTGCTGATTGCCAGTTGCACGAAACCAGGATGAAAGTCATGAACGCGATAGCGTTCGCGAATTGTCTTGCCGACCCCGCGAATGCCCTCCGGATAGATGCCGACCAGCTCATCGCGCTCCAGCAGCTTCTGGGCGTTCTCCAGCGTGGCGCGCACCTGTCCGGTTTGTCTCATCCAATCGGACACACCCGGCAAATTGAAAAACCAGTCGGTAGCCAGAAACCGCACCGGGCGCGGCGTCGAATGATAGTTGATCAGTCCGCAGGTGAGCAGCGCCCCATCCAGAGGAATCAGTCCGGAGTGGTTACCAATCACCAGCGCCTTGCCGGAATCAGGAATGTTGTGGATGCCGTGATACTTGACCTTGAAATAGTCTTCGAGCAGAAAGCGAAAAATCGGGAAGGACCAGGCATATGTGGTCAGCGAAAAACCAAACTCATCCTCGACGCCCGCATAGCGGGCGCAGAATGCCGGCGCCCGCCGCTCCAGATCCTTGACCGGATCTGTCGGTTTTAGCGCTTTAAGAGCTTGCCAATCAACCACAGAAAACCTAAAACCCCCGGTCCAAAAAACACCATCATCAGGAAGCGCTTGAAGAAAATGCGCGAGAGCACGCGGGCGCGTTCCAGTTTCTCAGCGCGCGAGTCGCAGAGATTATCGTCGTCGACGGATACCGAATCAAAGTCTTGCATGGTCTGTCTGCTTGCCGCCCGTTGCTTGAGATTCGCATCTGAGGTGAATAATGCCGCCCAGTATAAGAGCTGCAAAGGTAGAGAGGTGATGCCGATACAGCGCATCTAAACAAAGTTTAACCGCCGCTTGAGAACAGCTGTTCAGTCCGTTGTTTGCGCTGGCGGGCGGAGCGCTGCGTGCCGATCGACAGAACATGCAATAATTACGCGCTCGGAGGACTAAGTAAATGAGCCAAGACTTTTCGAAGATGATGCGCGATGCGCAAGCCTCAATGGCGAAAATGCAAAAAGACATGGCCAAGATGCAGGAAGAACTTGCAAACACCACCGTCGAAGGCACAGCCGGCGGCGGCGTGGTCAAAATCACCTGCAACGGCAACGCCGAATTCAAATCAGTGAAGATCGCCAAAGAAGCCGTCGATCCGGAAGATGTAGAAACTCTGGAAGACCTGGTTCTGGCAGCCATCAAAGATGCATCGGGCAAGGCGCAGCAAATGCTGCAGCAAAGAGCCGGACACCTGACCGCCGGCATGAATCTGCCGCCCGGACTCGGTGGCATGTTCTAGAGCCAGATGTATTTCACGCGTCCGCTCGCCAAACTAATCGAAGAATTCCAGAAGTTCCCCGGGGTCGGACCGAAGTCCGCGCAGCGGATGGCGTTCTTCGTCCTCGATATGCCGTTCGACTCGGCGCAGTCGCTGGCCAAAACAATCATCGAAGCCAAGGAGAAGGTCAAGCATTGCTCGCACTGCTTCAATCTCTCCGAAAACGATCCCTGCGAAATCTGTCAGGATACTCGTCGCGACAGCCATACAATCTGCGTTGTCGCTGAGGCGCGCGACTTGATTGCGCTGGAGCGCACCCGTGAGTTCAAAGGTCTCTATCACGTGTTGACCGGCCTGATTTCGCCCCTCGAGGGCAAAGGTCCGGAGAAACTTTCGATTCGCCAGTTGCTTGAGCGCGTCAGCCGCGAAGAGATCAAAGAAGTGATTCTAGCAATCAACCCGACGGTGGAAGGCGACGCCACTGTTCTGTACCTGAGCCAGATTTTGCGACCTCTGGGAACGCGTCTCTCCCGCATCGCCTTTGGTCTGCCCGTCGGCGCCGACCTGGAATACGCCGACGATGTGACATTGTCTAAGTCGCTGCAAGGGCGCCTGGAAATCTAGCCGTACCGCACGCACCTATTGCTTGCAAGTATTGCTTCGCATTCGCACGCTCCTATCGCACCGCATACGATACCGCTCGGTTCCCTTACTCACGCAAGGGTTGATCTGCCGGACAGCAGTACGTCGTTGTTTAGTCCACCTGGCTGAACTGCCGCACAAACTCAGCAATGCGCTCTGGACTGAGCCCGTTGATTTCCAAAAGTTTGGCGCGCGCGCCATGCTCTACAAAGTGATCGCCAATGCCGAGGCAGGCTATTTCAGCCTGTTTCTCGCGGGGGCGACGAGCACGTTGAGCAGCAGACCACTCCAGGACGGCCGCTCCGAAACCGCCGGTCAAGCAACCCTCTTCCAGCGTGACGATCTTGGCGTCGCAACGGAAAACAAAAGATTCGAGCAACGATTCATCCAACGGCTTGGCACTGCGGGCGTTCACCAGGTACGGCTCTATTCCAGATTGCTTGAGCGCTGGCAACGCCTGCCGCGCAGCATCCACCATGGCGCCGTAGCACAACAGCACCACCGGGGAAGAAACTTCAGCAGCCGGCGCCTCCAGCACTTCCCACGCTTCCAGATCAATCAATTCAAATGCGGCGCGCTCTTCACCGTTGATGGCTTTGTCGCGCGGGAAACGAATGGCCGCCGGTCCCTTGCGTTCGCACGCAAGCGTGAAGACCATGTTACGCAGTTCCTTTGCATCTTTGGGTGCGAACAACCGGAAGTTAGGCACTGCTCGCATGTGGGCAATGTCGAATACACCCTGGTGGGTCTCACCATCTTCGACCAGTCCGCCCCTGTCTATGCCAAAAAATACAGGCAAGTTGAGGATGCCCACGTCATGAATCACCTGATCCATGGCTCGCTGCAGGAACGTAGAATAAATCGACACAACCGGGTACAGACCGGCTTTCGCCATGCCGGCCGCCATGGTGACGGCGTGCTGCTCGCAGATAGCGACATCGAAGAAACGTTTCGGATATGCCTGTCCAAAAGCCACCAGTCCACTGCCTTCTGCCGTCGCCGGTGTGATCGCCACCAGATCATCTTGCGTGGCCGCCAGGTCAATCAGTGCTTCGGTGAACACCTGCGAATATGTTTTGGCCTTAGCCTTCACTGGCGCGGGCGGATCCACCTTGTCCAGGCTGAAGGCTGTCACGCCGTGATACTTGATGGCATCAGCCTCAGCCGGGGCATAGCCCTTGCCCTTCTGCGTGATAATGTGCACTATCTGTGGTGCACTCTTATCCTTGACTGACTTCAAGGCATCGACGACAGCCCGGACATCATGCCCGTCCACTGGACCTGTGTAATTAATGCCGAGCTTTTCGAAAACGATGCCGGGGGTGTCGAACCGTTCTTTAGCCTTCCGTTTCACCGAGCGAATCATTTCGCGCACTTGCGGACTTAGAGTCAGGTCATCCAGCCGGTCTTCGATCAAATCGAGCTTTTCCTTGATGTCCTTATAGAAGAAGGTTTCCTTGATCCGCTTCATGTACTGCGAGAAACCACCAAGGTTCTCGCTGATCGACATCTCGTTGTCGTTGAGAATAATCACTACATCGCGCTGAATGTGACCCAGATGGTTGATCGCTTCCAGCGCCATGCCGCCGGTCAAGCCGCCATCTCCGATCAAGGCAATCACTTTGTGCCGCTGCTCCAAATGATCGCGAGCTATAGCCATGCCGACTGCCAGCGAAATTGAAGTCGAGCTATGACCAGCGATAAATGCATCGTGCTCACTCTCGACCGGGTTAACGAATCCGGACAATCCCTTATATTGACGCAAAGTGTCGAACTGCTCTCTGCGTCCGGTGAGCATCTTGTGTATATACACCTGATGACCGACGTCCCAGAGGATCTTGTCGCGCGGACTGTCAAACACATGATGCAGTCCGAGAGTAATCTCCACAATGCCGAGATTAGAAGCCAGGTGTCCACCCGTCTCTGATACGCAGCCGATCAGCTGCTGGCGCAAGTCCGCAGCCAGTCGCGTCAGCTGCTCGATAGACATGCGCTTCACATCTTCCGGCGCGCAAACGGCGGAGACGAAGGTTTGAGTAGCGTTTAGAAGCGTGGACATCCGATAAAAGGCAACCAGGGCACCATTTGCCAAGCATCATAGCAATGCCGGCCATACCTTGCGTTATAAGAAATTGTCCTAGCAATCAATGCCCGCACGGCCCGCCCCGTCAGGGCTTAGGACAACTTAATGGGGCACTTTTCTGCCCGATTTAGTCCTCTCCTTACAAAGACTTTGCCGAAAGGCAACACTGGCAGAAAAAACTGAATTGATATCAATTCAGTTTTTCCAGGTCTTGGGGCGGAAGGTCTATGGGCTCAAAAGGCAAGAGCCGCCAGGGTGGCGGCTCTTGCTGTTTCTCACAGAGATGGCAGGTTCAGGCGTCCTGTTGGAAGACGATTTTGTAGGCTTTGCCATTGAATACGACGATTACTTGCCGACCGACTGCCAGGTATTTGTTTATACCGGGATTGTTCTTGAGCAGGTCGAAGTATTCTTTGGAGCCAAACGTAATCGTTTCCGGCTTGGTTTTCGCTTCATTGAAGTCGGTGTCGGTCCAGAAACCGCCGCGGTCAAAGAAGGTCTTGCCTTCCACTACCTTGACGTTGGCTGCGCCTTCGGCATCGAGGGCGACCTTTTCTTTGAGCTCACCGAGTTTCTTAGCGTTGAGGACTGCGCCCTCGCCTTTGTCGGCGGCGCCTGAGCCCATGTAGCCCATACGCATCGACATACCGGGTGCACCAACCGTGGATTTGAATTTGCCTGCCGATGTTTGCGTGACTCCTTTCGGTCCGGAGGCGATGCTCTCGTCTCCAAAACCGGAAGCCTCTCGGCTGTCTTTAGCTACCACCGAGTCGTCTATGACTTGCATGCTGCGCGGCGCTTTGTAGAAGGCCACCGTAGAGGCGCCGTCGCGGTACATGTTGTCGCCGGGTTGGTTAACCCACTTGCCCATGTTGGTGACCGGGAGGACTGCGCCACCGCCTCCACCACCGCGGGCTGATGCAATCAGTCCAGAGCCCTTCGTTCGACGTTCGAGCGCTCCGCGGACGGTTGCGGAAGACGCCGAGCCGGCGAATGAACCCGAGCCAGAGGAGTAGGGACTCATAGCCATGGGCACCGCAGGCGGTGGTGGCACAAGTCCGGCTCTGGAACCAGTGCGGTTGCGCCAGGCGGGCGTGGCGACACCGCCGTTGCTGTTATAGCCTGGTTCTGTGACCAGGAAGGATGTGTACGCAGAGATGATCCCGTATCTTTTCGAGAGAGCTACGATCTCATCGACCATCTCGCGGTTGTTGCCGTTTTCCTGCGCGACCTCGGTCAGGTGTCCGATGCGACGCATCGCCCAGAGACGCGGCAGATAGGTGTGATCAGCTTCGGTTTCGGCAAACTTCACCGGAAACGAGTAGGCTTTCTGGACACCGTTGACGGTGCCGGTAACTTGCACCGTAGATGGTGCACCAGCCTTGTAACGGCCGAGCAGCATTACCTGATTGCCGGCGAAGATGTCTTTTACTTCACGCGGGTAGACGTCTTTGACGGTGACGCCGTCATAGGCAATTTTGACGTTGGAAAGCACCGGCGCCTTGATCTTCTGGTAGAAGCTGGAGAGCGCTGTCTCGATCGACTCGTCGGGCTCGACATACTGAGCCAATCCGTGATGTTCTTCAGCCAGCTTGTTGAGAAGCTTGGTGTTGATGTCGTAACCGACGCCGAAATCGAAAAGACGCACATCGCGTTTGGAATTGACGGTTTTCAAAAGTCCGGCAACGGTTGTTTCGCCGACAGTCGGTTCACCGTCCGTCATCAAAACCAGATACGCGGGGCGATCCGAGGTCTGATCCAGGAGAGTAGTTCCTGTGCGCAGTGCATCTCCGATGTTGGTGCCGCCGCGGGCTTCCAGATCATCGATGAATTCCAGAGCGGCTTTCTTAGATTCCGGTGTGACCGCTACCAGCTCGGGCTTGAATGTGTCGACGTCAGTGTTGAACTGGACAATGCTGAAGCGATCGATGGAACTGAGTGAGTTGACGAAGTACTTGAGCGCTTTTTTGTTCTGTTCCATGCGCTCGCCGGCCATCGAACCGGACGTGTCTGCAACCATAACGATGTCGCGTCCGACAGCTTGTTTCGTCTCCACAGGCGGTGTGAGCGTCAACAGGTAATAGCCGTCCTCACCGACCGCCCGGTGATTGATCAGATTGGCCGCCATCTCTTTGTCGGAGACGCTGTAATAGAGCATGAAATCTTTGTCGGGCACTGAGTCCTTGGCGGCATACGAGACTTTAGCCATGTGATCGCCATCGCGCTTGGTATCAATAGTATGGGTCGGCGACCAAATCGTGCGCAGTCCCTGCTTGCTGTTCAGCTTGACGCTGACTTTCACTTCGTCGGCGGGAGCCGCCTCGCCTTCGGTCTTGAGAGGAAACTTGTATTTCAGAAGTCCGCCTTCGGCTTTCAATAGCTGAGTGTATTCCAACTCGACTTTTTTGGTTCCGTGTTTGGGAATCGGAAATATCCGCGCCCGCACCGTTTTGTTGTCGGCATACTCTAATAAGCCCGGGTCCACCATCTTGCGCACGATCTGCTCATACTCGGCACGCGCCTCCTGAGCTTCCAGAATCTTGCCTTCTACCGGTTTGCCATCGATATGCAGCGAGAACGAACTGAAAGTCGTGTCCTCCGGCAGGGGGAACAGATAGGTCCCCGCCAGGTCACGGTCAGTGTCGTTGACGAAGGTCTGGGTTATATAGGTTTTGGCTACCTGGTCGTTGATATCTACCTTGATATCGGCGGCTTCCATGCGCAGACCGAAGGTGACGCGACCGGTGAGCACTGGACGATGTCCGGGCGCCGGCACAACGGCTCCAGGCGCCGGAACCACAACGCCCGGTCCGGGGCGCACGGGAGTTCCGGGTCTGACCACCGGCGCGGGCGGCACGACCGGCATGCCTCCCATAATCGGGTCCACTACAATGATTCCTGCAGCTTTAGCCGTCGGCACAGCCGGTCCACTGAGAACCGACAACGACACCGAAGCTGCCAGCATAAGCAAGGACGCGGCTTTGGAACGCTTCATACATCTACCTCTCACAACTCCGGCGCGGGAGTCACGCCTCACCCTAAGACTACCGATCAAAGCGCCCCAATTCGCCGGGAAACAGGCTTTTGCGCCTCTAGTGTTTCCCCTAGGAAAACTGCGCGGGCTGTGGGTTACACTAGTTGGTGAGCTGATTGCACAGTGCGCTGCCCGACAACCGAGGCGAGACCGGCGTTTGTGAAACGCCCTAATGCCCTACGACCCTTGACTCCCCAAGGCCGCCACGGCCTTATGTTTCAACGTCTTTTCTGGGGAGCTCTGGCAGGTGGTCTGTTTGCACTGTTTTTCGGCGATTCACCACTGCTAGAGACACTCGAGCTGAATATGCTCAATGCCCGCTATAAGATGGCCGATCAGATAACCGCCGGACAAAACGCCGCCGGTCAGGTCGATTCCATTAAATTCGGACAGGCGAGGCTCTCCAAAGATATATGCGTCGTCGCCTTCGACGATGTCACCCAGTTTGATTTTTCGATAGAACGCTTCAGCTCAAGTCCCGGACAGGCGTTTCTGGCTCAGGTAATCGACAGGATCGAGCAGGGCGAGCCCACGATTGTGGCTATCGACCTCAACCTCAAAAACAGCGCCCATCCCGATCTGGTCAAAATCTTCCGCCGTTACCGCAACGTCGTGCTGGCCTGGTTTGGGGGTCTGGAAGACGAACCTGATCTGCCATCGGCTGAGCTGCTCGAACACGCCCGCCTGCACGGCTACCATGAATTGCATCACGAATCGAACGGCACCGTCGTCCGCCTGCCCGTCAAGCCGGTCCCCACCAACGCCAGCACTAAAGAGCCCTCTATCCAGCACGCCTATTCATTTACCGAGGCGATAACAACTGCGTACAACGCTATCAAGGGTCTGAGCCCGCAAGACGAATTCGGGTCTATACAATCGGACCAGCCGGTATATCTCGATTTTCACCGCACCGATTATCCGATCTACTCCATGTCGGAAGTTGTGGCACCCCATTTCGACGCCGGCGTTTTCAAAGACCGCATTGTTTTAATCGGCTCCGTCCTCACCCCCCGCAAACCAGATACCGACCGCGAAATGGCCGACCAGACCATCACCCAGCCGTCCACCCCTATTCGCCCGCCCGGTCCGGAAGTTTTCGTCCATGCCGACGCCCTGCAATCGATTCTGTCGCGCCAGGTGGTCTACACCTTCCCTTATGCGCTGGCTCGCCACATTTTGATCATTCTGGGCGCCGCCTTCGGTGCGCTGTTCTCTGTGCTTTCTTTAGGTAAGCGTTCCGCCTACTTCATCGGCGCCGGCGCCGCCATTGTGCTGGCCGGACAGCTGTCGCTTTTGATGTTCCACGTCGCACTGCCGGTGGTGGCACCGCTCTTCATGCTGGGCTCAGGTTTCGTGATCGGGACCGTCATCTTTCTGGATACCGATTTGCGGGTGCGCAACCGCGAACTGGCTGCCGCCCGCGAGTCGATGCAGATACGCGCCGAAGAAGAACGCAAGCGCATCGCCGGCGATCTGCACGATGAAACTCTGCCGGCGCTCTCATCGGTAGCCCGCATGATCGACGAACTGGGCGACGAACACCAAGAAAGCGCCGTGCCCACCAAAATGCGGCGCAAACTGGATGAAACCATTCAGGAAATGCGGCGCGTCATCAACGACCTGCACCCTTCGGTCCTGGAGACCATGGGTTTTGTGCCTGCCCTGGAAAACCTGGCAGTCATGCTGCAACGCGACACCGGCATCGTTTATACGTTCACGGACGGCGACCCGGATGCGGGCGACAACGGCGAGGGCTCGATCACCAGTTCCGGGTCCTTCATTCCTCTGGAAGGAGCCAACGAATATGAGCTCTCCGATTTCGCCAAACTGCAGCTCTACCGCATTGTTCAGGAAGCGCTCAACAATGTGGGCAAACATTCAAGAGCTAAGATAGTAGATGTATGCATAAGACAGCGTGGAGACGACCTGGAAATATCCATCACCGATAATGGTCAGGGCATTAATCCCAAAGCTGTGCGTCCGGATTCCCACGGGTTAACCAATATCAAACACCGCGCGCAGCTGATTGGCGCCTCTGTCGAGTGGCGCAAACCGAAAAAGTTCGAAACTGGCACAGAAATCAGACTCACAATCCCGATGCTTCGGGAAAACGGCATCCCACCAACTATTACTGCAGAGGAAAACGGGGGTAAAAATGACGGTTCTCATAGCTGATGATGAAGAACGGGATCGCACGTGGCTGAAGGATCTTCTCACCAAGAACCTGTCGGATCATCAAGTCACCGAGTGCTCCGACGGACAGCAAGCCGTCGAGCAAGCCTTGAAGATCAAGCCGCAACTGGTCTTCCTCGACATCAAAATGCCACACCTGTCGGGCATTAAAGCCGCCGAGCAAATTCTTTTGAAGTTGCCCGAGACCGGCGTCATCATTCTTTCCAACTTCTCGGACGAAGTCTACGTCCGCCAGTTGTGGAAGATTGTCCCCGCCGACGGTGCTTTCGGCTATGTGCTCAAAAATGCCTCCAACGAACAGGTCGTGGAAGCGGCACGGGCAGTTCTATCCGGCGACTGCTGGATTCATCCCGGCATCGCTCGAGTCATTCAGAGAACTCAAAACCGAGCTACCAGCCTGACTGTCGCCGAATACGAGGCATTGATTTGCATCTCGCTGGGACTGACCGATTCGGCAATCGCCAGGCGGCTTTATCTAACGGAAAAAGCCGTGCAAAGCCGCCTCAAATCGCTGTATTCAAAACTGGCGATTCCCGGACGAGGCGAACAATCGGACACCGAATACAACCAGCGCTGCCGCGCCGTTTACCTGTCATACCGGCGCGGACTGGTGAACCAGTCGGAGCTGGATGAGTGGGAACAGAAAATCTTCGAACAAAAACCTGTCGGGAGCGAAAAATAAAATGTCCAGACGACGCATCTTCACCGCCTCATCGGTCATGCTCATGGCTTGCATTTCAGCCTGGAGCCTGGAGCCGGTCAAGTCGCAGGTGCCGCCATCCAACCGGATGATGGTCAACAGCGCCAAGATGCACATTGCCTACTCGAAAGTGTCGCCCCCCTCGGGCGGCGTGCGCTTGCTGCAAGACATTTTCAATCGCGTCCGGTCGGCCCCGCAAATTGCCCTTGAGAAACAGCGCGGCAAGCGCCTCGCCGAATCTCAGCAACTGGCCAACGCCGACAGCCTCACCGACTACAGCAAAACCATTCGTCCGAAAGAGAAAGGCAAAAATCTCAGTTACGTAGCCAATGCCCCCAGCCTCTACATGCCGGCTTCCGAAAGTGAGTCATTCACACGCGGTTTAAGTGGCGCCACCAACGGCACAATCGGACCGCAAGGCGCCGATGCCAACCTGATTGCCTCTAATTCCGCCGGTGCCACGCGCTTCCGCTCCGGCGGTGGTGGCGGCGGCAGTGGTGGCAGTTTGCCGTCCGTGAACATGGGCAAGTGGGTGAAGCAACCGGGCGACAATATGTACAGCCAGCCTCTCGCAGCAGCGAGCAGCGGCAACGCCACGCGGGTCAGCAACCGGGCCCAGACCAAGATGCAACAAATCGCCTCCAATGCCAGCCCGGCCGCATCGCTGCCACCACAGGCGGCACCACAATCCGGCGGCTATGCGATCGACGGCATGACCGCGTCCTTTGCCGGCAAGTATAAAGCTCGTCCCGGTACAAGTGCGGCGGGAGCGCTGATGGCGCCCAAGCCGATCGCTCAGTCACCGGCCGCTCCGCCGCCACCACTTTCGGTATCAATCGGCAAACTGGGACGAACGCTCAACGACACCAACAAGAAAATGGAAGAGGTCGACAAACTGGCTGCCGAACCGGCACCAGCCACTGGCGCCTACACCGAAGGCCGGCAAGGTCCGCTCACCATCTCCATGAAGAAGAAAGCCTCGGCCGCTTCCACAATCGCCTACCAAACTCCGGCGGCGCCCGCATTTCCTACCTCCGGCAATTCATCAGTTCGTCGTGAGCGCAAAGCCGCTCAGGTAAACGACGAACGCGCCGGCGAAATTGCCGGTCAGGCGGGACAGGGCTTCTCGCAAACCGGCGTGGTCAACATCGTGCCGTCACAACAACAACAGATTGCCCAGAACACCAATATGAAAACCTACGTGCAACAGCGCTCCGGTGCCTGGAACAACGCCAACAGCCCCGGCATCTGGGAGTTTAACAAAGACACAGGGGCCGCACCGCAAGCCGAGAGCACCGAAGGCGATGCCTTCCAGAGTTCTTTCGACAGCCTGCAAAACGGTTTGCAGTCTAACAATAAGCGCTCCGACCGCGATTTGATAGCGCTTTTGCCGCCCAACGTCGTCACAGGCATTCCACTGGTGCGCCTGGGATCTTCCGAACAGCAAGCCGCATCGGCGCTTGCCCAGCTGGGGACCATGAAAGTAGACCAGGTCAACAACTGGAAAGTCTGGACCTGGTCGAAAAACGGCGAGAAAAGCCCGGCCTTGCAGTTGTTTGTACGCCACGGTTTGCTTGATGCCATGCGCATCTTCGATCGCTCTTTGATCGGCTCCGATTTCGGAGTGACGCTTGGCGACGACCTGAGCAAAGTCAAGGAACAGTTCGGCGAACCGGCTTTCATGGTGCCGGAACCGGCACCCGGCGCCGGACAGAACTATATATATCCAATCAGCCAGGTCGGTTTCCAAATTGCGCGCCCGGCGCCGGATCAGTCGCCCCGCGTCGTCAGCGTGCTGATTTTCCACGTTAAATAAATAGTCGCTCTAGATCGGGTACGATCTCGGCTTATCCACTGGCAGCTGATGCACCACCGGCAGATCTACGCCGCCCACGTGCACAGGGACAGCAGGCAGCCAGGATTGGCGATTTTCCCGGAGGGGCTATGGCTCAATTGAACGCGTACCAGCCACTGTACCTGAAACATCGACCACAGTCCCTCACCGATCTGGTCGGGCAGCAAGCTGTGACGCGCACCTTGACCAACGCCATCGAACACAACCGGCTGACGCACGCCTACCTGTTTACCGGTCCGCGCGGTACCGGCAAAACCTCATCGGCACGCATTCTCGCCAAATCGCTCAACTGCCATGCCACCGAAGGACCGACTGCAACCCCCTGCCAACGTTGCTCGTCCTGTCTTGAAATTAAGAGCGGCAACTCGCCCGCCGTCTTCGAAATCGACGCCGCATCCAATAACAGCGTCGACGATGCTCGCACCTTGATCGAACGAGCGCCTCTGGTCGCAGTGGGCAGCCGTTTCAAGGTATATATCATCGACGAATGCCACATGCTCACCAAGGAAGCATTCAACGCCCTGCTGAAAACCATCGAAGATCCACCGAAGGGCGTCGTCTTCATTCTTGCCACCACCGAAGAACACAAGGTCTTGCCCACCATTGTCAGTCGCTGCCAGCGCTTGATGTTCCGCCTGGCGCGCCTGGAAGACTTGACCGCCCACCTACAATCGGTGGCGCAAAAAGAAGGCATCGAAATCGAAGCATCCGCGTTGCAATTCATCGCCCGCCGCTCAGGAGGCGGTTTGCGGGATGCCCTCGGTCTCCTCGATCAAGCCAGCCTGCTCTCGTCCCCAGGCAAACCGGTCACCATGCCGGAGCTCCTCGGTCTTCTCGGCGCTTTGCACGAAGATGTGCTGCTCAAGATCAGCGCTGCAGTCCAGGCAAGAAACGGGCAAGAGCTGCTCTCAGCCGTTGCGGCGCTGCTCGATGAAGGACGCGAACCGGCGGTGATCGCCCAGGAACTCTCGCGGCACTTCCTCAATTTGATCAAGGCTTCATACATGTCCGGCGGCGCGGACGCTACTGCGGTGACATCAGATGTGGTGCTGGGTTCGGCGCCCTATATTCAGGGCGTGACCGAGCAAGCACCGCATTTCGACCGGGCAGAACTGGCAATTATTCTGCAGAAACTCGACGAGCTCGAGCAGACATGCCGCCGCACCTCCCAGCCAGCCATGCATCTAGAAATAGGCATGATTTCGATCTGTCACCGTCGCGATTTCTCCATAATTGGCGAATTAGACTCGCGCCTCTCACAACTGGAGAGCGGCAATTCATCAGGGTCGACAGCGGGGCAGGCGGCATCTCCCGCGCGCCCGGCGGCACCGGTCAGCAGACCCAACCTGCCACCACCGGTGACACCGGCACCAGCGCAAGCAGCAGCACCGGCCGCATCGGCACCGGCGCCCGCAGCACCGGCCGCATCGGCGTCCGTCACAAACCCGGAACCTGCGTCACCCGACCCGATACCCGCCCCCGCGACACCAGCCGCGACACCAGCCGCGACACCAACGTCACCGACTCCTCCAACCGCAGAAGACGATACCGAGGAGATTCTCGCCGACGAAACTATAGAAGCGCCAGAACTCGATGACAGCGATGATCGCGAGCCGGAAGGAACCACCTACATCGAATCGGTAGCGGTAATCCCCGACCAAGCAGTGACACCACCAGCAGTACCAAACTCCACTACGCCCAGCGCGCAGCAATCGACCGCCAGAGACAATACCGCCACCACTTCCGATACCACGTCAGGCGACGAAGACGACACCGGCGAAGACATCGAGCACATCTGGTCGGAACTGCTCGCAGAATTGCAACAGCGGAATATTCCAACGTTCAGTATGGCCTCTACGCACGGCTTCCCGTTAGCGATTTCGCGCACGATAATGGAAGTAGGCACCACTAAGGAAGTATTCCAGAAATCGCTCGAGCAGCGGGTGCAACACCTGCAAGCTGCGGCGCAGATAGTCTGCCGTCGCCCAATTGCTATCCGAGTCCGCCTTGTCAGCGCCGAAATGGCCGCTCCCCCTCAGAGCAAGCCTCGCCAGAGAGCCAGCGCCGGCCCACAACCTTCGTCGCAGACATCCAACGATGATGCTGACGAAATCGGTGAGCCGGCAACCCCGAACCCAATTCCGACCTCTATCTCGACGCCGGCTCCGCCCGCGTCAGCCGACAAAACTCCTCCTGAAACAATTCCAGAGTCCGGTACTGAACCACGCAACTCTCCCCCACCGGCGCCAAACACCACGGCGGTCGAACAGCAGCATTTCGGCTCCGCCAGCAACGCCGTCGAACATGACGCAACGACCATCAAAGAGGCCTACAAGCTCTTTGAAGGTCCCGGCTCACGGCTGGTTCAGAAACCAAAGAACTAAGAGAAAATGCCGTCGATTTTGCCCCAAGCGCGTCCACGCGCCTGTACAACCCAGAAACTGAATTGATATCAATTCAGTTTCCAAAACGGGGAAATGCCACCTGGTGGGCGCTGCGATACTTTTCAGCGGATATCAAACCGTCCGTGGTGCGAGGCGGCATCGGTCGTTTCTTCTTCTGAGACCTTCACATCTTTGACTAGCGATGAGGGCGGTCCTTGGTGACACCAGCGTATAAGTTCGTCGACGCTCGCACGTGGACCGACAGCTTCGACACTGACAGCTCCGTCATCATCGTTTTTCACCCAGCCCGACAAGCCAAGTAGCTTGGCTTTATCTTTTGTCGTCTGTCTATAGAAGACTCCCTGAACACGTCCTACAATCTTCAGACGAACCCTTACTAACTCGTTATTTGACATGAGAGTGCCATTTTGGGGTGGTGGTAATGCTCTTAGGTAAATTAACCTCAATTTCTGGGGGTTTCTTGCCTCCTTATTAGACATGAGTCGTTTTTAAGGGGAATATTAAAACTGACGTTGTAGGCTCCTATTTCGGTTTTATACAAGAACGGCATGCTTAAGGATCTGGCCAGTCAGAAGAAAAGCGACAGGGAAGTTATCCTTGCCGCCATCAACTCGCTTAAAGCCAAAGGCTGGCACATAAACCCATACACAGTGGCGGACGAGGCAAGAATTGCTCGCTCCGTCATCGTGCGCTCCAGCGAATACATGGACCTGGTTTCAAAGGCGCGAGGCAAGGCCGTCGCCACAACCAACCAGGTCTCGGACGAGCTGATGCGGCAGGTCGACCTCCTGGAAGAGGAGAATCGCGGACTCAAAGACCGCCTGGCTAACCTCACCCAGCAATGTGAACTTCTGGCTCTCAACGTGCAGGAAGCGTTTCAGCAAGGTTATACGACAGCCAAAGCAGAACTGGCGCTAGCCAGTGGGTTGCAGGACATCGTGCGAACAGGCACCGTCAGTAGTGGCGATACCAAACCCAGCAATGACTTCTCAAATCACGTTCCGCACGCCCAACTCTACGAAACTCCCTCTTCATCAATCCCGCCAGCACCTGCGTACACGCATGAGGCTGCACAGCAATTCAATTCCGAAGAGCGTGGATATAGCGGCGACCAGACGACCGACTACCCGAAACCCTCACTGGATGGCTTCCAGGACGAAAGTCTCTATCAGGGCGAAGAGGATTCGTCCGAGGAAGAGAGCGAGAGCGGGGAAGACACCGGAACCGAGCCCCTGTCCTACTCACACGGAGATGAAGACGAACAGGAATGGACGGATCAGGGCTCCGAAGAGGAAGATCAGGCTGCGGTCCAGTCGGGAGCGCTCCAACAACACGATGGGGCGCAGCCAGAGTTGTACGAGGTGGACGAGCATGAGGAAGACTCCACGGTAGAAACGGCTGAGCATGAGGTTTTCATCGCCAGTCATATTCCAGAATTACAGGAAGAACAAGCAGTAGATGCCTTTTCAGCGCGCCTGCTCGCCGCTCTAAACACAGAAGGCTCGGAAGCCGAGGTCGATCCGGACAGCGGGCTTGGCGGACAGCGTTATGACACCGGTGAGTTTGCCGAGACGGACATTCCCGACTGGGATGCGCTCGCTGAAATGGAGGAAGAAGCCTGGGAAGACGCCGGAAATCCCGCCAACCATTCAACTCAGCCTGCAGACGACTTCAACCAGAATCTCAGCGCATTGGGAAGCATCCCGCCGCCGCCCGCTGCAGCCGTTGCGCCGACAGCGCCAACAGCGCCGACCGCACCGGCAGCACCGGACCCGAACAAATTCAATCCCGACGACCTCAGACAACTGGTCAACAATCAACTCGAACACAATGTCAGCGCACCGCACGAGGAACCGGCTCCAGGTGAACCAGCTTCAGCCGTGCATACGCAACCGGAGCGCTCGAACAAGTTTGTCGGTTCGAACCGGCAAGGCTCGGAAGCGCTGGCCGCTCCGTCACCGGTATCACGGATGGTGCCACCGGAAATTCGTAAAGCTTGCTTGATCCTCGGTATCAAGAGCGACGAGATCACCCGGGAAAATGTCAACCGCGCCTGGAAAATGGAAATGGCCAAACCCGGGGTGCACCCGGACACCGGTGGCGACACCGAAATTGCCATCTACATCAACAATGCCAAGGAATCGCTGATGAAGTGGCTCGACATGCAAGCCCCCAAACTCGGCAAGAAATTTGGCGGCGGCGGCGGTGGCGCAAAACCGAAATAATTGCGTGCTTTCTGACATCTTGATGTGAATTTTCGGGTATTGTTAGACGTCCCGAAGTTCAGTGTCCGAAAGGTTACTTTCCTATGGCCAAACCAGTGGTTGCCATTGTCGGCCGCCCCAACGTCGGCAAATCAACATTCTTCAACAGATGTGTCGGAGCGCGCGATGCCATCGTCTACGACACACCCGGCGTGACCCGGGATCGCCTCTACCGCGAAGTTGAGTGGTCGGGCTATAAGTTTCTGCTTGTCGACACGGGCGGACTAATGCCCGATGCCACCGAAGAGATCACGGGACAGGTAAAGCAACAAGTCAATCTGGCTATCGAAGAAGCAGACGTGATCATCTTCATCGTCGACGGTAAGCAAGGCATGACGGGAGCCGATGAAGACATCGCTAATATGCTGCGCCGCACCAAGAAGCCGCTGATTCTAGCTGCCAACAAAATCGACGAGCCGCACGAAGAAGCCAACCTGCTGGAATTCTACAAGCTGGGCATCGGAGATCCGCACCCGCTCTCGGCTCTGCGCGGTTCCGGCGGAGTGGGCGACCTGCTCGATGTGATCATCGAAGCGCTGCCCGAGCATTTACGACAGCGCGAAACCCACAACGGCGACAACTTCTCCAACACCGGCAGAGCCGGCGGCGGATATGACGGAGGCGATTCTGAAGAACCAAGCCTCGACGAACAACGCGACGAAAGTAAGCTTTCCATCGCCATAGTCGGGCGCCCCAATGTCGGCAAATCATCGCTGGTCAACGCGCTCTCCGGCAGGCAACGGACCATCGTCAGCCCGGTTCCCGGCACCACACGCGACAGCATCGACTTGGTGATCAATCACGGCACCAAGGAGATCACTCTCGTCGACACCGCCGGTATCCGGCGCAAGTCAAAAGTAGACTTCGGAGTCGAAGCGTTCTCCGTGGTGCGCGCCCTGCGCGCTATCGATCGCTCGGATGTAGCAGTGATCATGCTCGACGCCACACAAAACATCGCCGACCAGGATCAAAAAATTGCCTCCAAAATCGATGAGGGCGGCAAAGCCTGCGTCGTGGCATTCAACAAATGGGACTTGATCGAAGACAAATCCTCCAAGCTCATGAAAGAGTTTCAGGAAAGCGTGATCACCGATCTCCCGCACCTGAAGTGGGCGGAAGTCGTCTTCATTTCGGCGCACACAAAACAACGGCTACCCAAAATTCTGGAAGCCGCAGAGCGCGCCTTCGCCGAAACGCGCCGACGCGTCAGCACCTCACTGCTCAATCAGATCATCAATGAAGCACAGACCTTGACTCCACCGCCCTCGGCCAGTCGCGGACGTCGGCTGCGCATCTATTACGCCACCCAGGTTGGGGTCTCGCCGCCGACATTCGTGCTTTTCGTCAACGACAACAAACTGCTCACCGACAGCTACAAAGTGTATCTGGAGAGGAAACTGCGCGAAGCCTTCGGCTTCAAAGGCACTCCGCTGAGACTGATCGCACGGCCCAAGAAACGGCAGTAGGAGAATCGCGTTGTTCGGCTGGCTTCTGGCTATTCTTGCGGGCTACCTTTTGGGATCCATCCCTACCGGCTACTGGGTTGGGAAACTAGTCAAAGGCATCGATATCCGTGAACACGGCTCTAAGTCCACCGGCGCCACCAATGTCTTGCGATGCGTCGGCAAGGGTCCGGCCTTGTTCGTTTTCCTCTTCGACATATTCAAAGCTTACGCTCCCGTCTGGGTGTCATCCACCTACACGCGCGAGATATCCCAGCTGGGACCAGCGATGCCCGAACAACTGATGGGCTGGCACGTGCTACCAACAGCGGTGGCAGTCATGGAACTGCTCGGACACAGCAAATCAATCTTCCTCGGCTTCACAGGCGGTGGCAAAAGCGCTGCCGTCGCCCTCGGCAGTGTGTTCGCCATGAATCCACTGGCAGCTCTTTTATCGTTCATTACCTGGCTGACAATACTGGGCTTGAGTCGCTTTGTTTCTCTGGCATCGATTCTAGCGACAGCGAGTTCCGCAGTCTGGGTCTATCTGGTCAACACATACTTCCACGAGCATCCGCAATGGGCGTACATCCTTTACTGCTCGGTCGGCGGCTCCTACGTCATCTACCGCCACAAGGCTAATATCAAACGACTCTTGTCTGGAACCGAGCCCAAAATTGGTCAGAAAGCCGACACCGAAAAAGGTGAAACAACTGACCAGTCCAATGCGAAAAAACCAGCAGACAAAGACAAAACAAAAAACGCCGAAATTTCCAACCCGAAGAGCAACGACTGAAAATTCATACTGACTACCGTAGAAACTGAATTGATATCAATTCAGTTTGCAGCCCGGAACTGAAGTGATATCAATTCACTTATTGGCGAGGTCACGGACGGGGCGCGTACAATGGGCCGCCAGAAGAGATTTTGGGGGCAAAAATGCTGTCCAGAGAATATTTACCGCTTGTTGCCGTGATTATCGCAGTGTTGGGTTTTTCAAAGGCTGGGGCGGCAGCTGGACCACAAAAACCGGCAGTCCTCAAAACTAATCAGTCGCAGGTCAAACTCACTCCTGACGAACAGGCAAATATTCGCGTCTACGAAGTCGCCAACCGAGCCGTCGTCAACATCACAACTTTGGCGAGCACCCCAGAAGAAGCCATGTTCGGCATTTTGCCCCACGCCGGCAGTGGATCGGGTGCCATCGTCAGCACCCAGGGATATATCGTCACCAATTTGCATGTTCTTGAGAACGCGCAGACTATTCGAGTCACATTGTTCGATGGCACAACCGAAACAGCGGAACTAGTGGGAGCTGACCCACCCAACGACATCGCCGTCATCAAAATAAATCCCAAGAGCCGCAAGCTGACCGCCATCGCTATGGGCGATTCGTCGAACCTGGTCGTCGGCAGACGCGTATTCGCCATTGGCAACCCATTTGGACTGGAGCGCACGATGACGCAGGGCATCGTTTCCAGCATCGGCAGATCGCTGCGAACAGAATCAGGTCGGATGGTGAAGGGAATTATTCAAACAGACGCAGCAATCAATCCGGGCAACTCCGGCGGTCCGCTCCTCGATACCGAAGCACGCATGGTCGGCTTGAATACCGCGATTCTCAGCCGATCCGGACAGTCGGCGGGTATCGGATTTGCCATCCCGGTCAGCATCGTCAAACGGCTGGTGCCGGAGTTGATCGCCAACCACCGCATCATTCGGCCGGACCTGGGCATTTTGCAGGTCCAGCAAGTCGATGGCGGTCTGCGCATCATACGCCTGGATCCCAAGGGCCCGGCAGCGGAAGCCGGACTTTCCGGACCCAAATTCAGCATCTACAAAAGCGGCGGCTTCACCATTCAAAACCAGGACGTCAGTGTGGCTGATGTCATTACCGGTATCGACGATGTCAAAGTGAAGTCAGCCGATGATCTGCTGGCTTATGTCGAAACAAAGAAACCTGGGCAGACGGTGACACTGAACATTGTCAGGCGAGGGAAGTTGATAAAAGTCACTGTAAAATTAGCTGTCAGCGCTTGAACGGAGCCAATTTTGAGCAGAATCCTCGTAATCGACGACGACACGGCTATCGCAGAACTTATTAAGGTCAATCTCGATCTCCTGGGACACCAGGTGACGACCGCCAACGACGGCATCAAGGGGTTGGCGCTTGCTCAGCAGAATCGTCCGGATCTGATCGTTCTCGACGTCATGATGCCGGACCTCGATGGATTTACTGTTTGTCAGAGACTGCGGCAGAATTCGTCGACCAACGGCATACCAATTTTGATGCTGACAGCACTCGGCATGACCAAAGATAAGGTCAAAGGATTTGATTCCGGCGCCGATGATTATTTGACCAAACCGTTTGAAATTCCAGAACTGCAAGTGCGCGTGCGGGCCCTACTGCGGCGCGCCGGTTCGGTGCCGCAATCGGCTTCTCTGCCGGAGATTCTCACCGCCGGCGAAATCACCTTGATTCCGGAGAATTTGCAAGCCAAGGTCAAGGAACGCATCGTCAAACTGACGCCTACAGAATTCGAAATTCTGCACTGCTTGATGCAGCACCACGGACAGACAGTCTCCACCGGCAAGCTGCTGGAAGAAGTCTGGGGCTATTCGCCAGATGACGACGTCGATACGATTCGGGTGCACATTCGGCACCTGCGCACCCGTCTTGAGACCCCCGATCGCAAATACATCCGCACCGTATATGGTGGCGGATATCAGCTGATCGCCGAAGGATTCGCCAAACAGGCCGGCGACAAAGACCAGGACTAACTTTAGCCAGGACCGAACCAGGACCGAACAGGGCAGATCGAGTCTACGGTCGAGCTTCAAACTCAAGCCTGAAACTCAGCTTGCACTCAGCTTTGGCGCCTCCGTTGATTAAACCCGAGCGGCCCGGGCAACCGATCCGATACAATACATATATATGGAACGGGAAATTCCTCAAAGTTTGCAGTGGGCGCACCCACTTGTGCAGCGCTGGTTTGTCGACAAGTTCGCCACTGCAACTGAGCCGCAAGAACAGGGCTGGCCGCAGATAGTCGCTGGCAGGGCCACATTGATTGCCGCGCCTACCGGGTCGGGAAAAACGTTCGCAGCGTTTCTCTCTGCGATCAACGATTTGATTGTCCGAGCAACTGAAGGCACACTAAAAGACGAAACCCGCGTTCTGTATATTTCGCCTCTCAAAGCACTCAGCAACGACATTCAGAAAAACCTTGATGTGCCGTTGCGCGAGATTCAGCAACGCGCCAGGCAAGAAGGGCTCGAGCTGCCTGAGATGCGTGCCCAGGTGCGCACCGGCGACACCCTGACGCCCGAGCGCCAGCAGATGTTGCGCAAACCTCCACACATTCTGGTGACGACACCGGAGTCTCTTTACATTCTTTTGACGGCCGCTAAAAGTCGTGAACTGCTGCGCAACGTTGAAACTGTCATCGTCGATGAAATTCATGCTGTCGCCGACGACAAGCGCGGCGCACATCTGGCATTGTCGCTCGAGCGCCTGGATGCGCTCACCTATCGCAAGCCGCAGCGCATTGGGCTCTCGGCGACCCAAAAACCGATTGAGGCAGTGGCCGGATTTCTTGTCGGCGACACCAAACAGTTGCCCCTGATCGTCAATGTCGGACATAAACGCGAACTCGATCTGGCTGTCGAAGTGCCGGGCATGCCACTGGGACCGGTGGCATCCAACGAGATGTGGGATGAGATCAGCGACAAGATTGCTCAGCTGGTCAAAGAGCATCGCTCGACGCTTGTCTTCGTGAACACACGCCGGATGGCTGAGCGCTTCGCGATGGACCTGGGCGAGCGACTGGGTGAAGAAACTGTCGCCGCGCACCACGGCAGCATGTCTCGCAAACTGCGCCTGGAGGCGGAGAACCGACTGAAGAACGGCGAGCTATCGGTACTGGTGGCGACCGCTTCGCTGGAGCTGGGCATTGATATCGGTGCCGTCGATCTGGTTTGCCAGCTCAATTCACCCCGCTCAATTGCCGTAGCATTGCAGCGCATCGGACGTGCCGGTCACTGGCGCGGTGCCATTCCGAAAGGCCGCCTGTTCGCCACCACTCGCGACGAGCTGGTGGAGATGGCCGCCCTGGCGCGCGCGATCAAATTGGGAGAACTGGATCGCCTGGAGATACCGGAATGTCCGATGGATATCCTGGCTCAGCAGATTGTCGCCGCGTGCGCCGCCGATGACTGGAACGAAACCGATCTCTTCACCATGGTGCGGCGTGCCTATCCGTATCGCCATCTCACCCTGGAGCAATTCGAGCGCACCGTCGAGATGCTCTCCGACGGCATCGCCGGACGTACCGGTCGCCATGTCGCCTGGCTCTTCCGCGACCAGGTAAATCAGCGGTTGAAGGCGCGCAGAGGCAGCCGGCTGGCTGCCATCACCAGCGGTGGTGCTATCCCGGAAACTGGTGCTTTTGCCGTAGTGGCAGAACCGGAAGGGCAGACAATCGGTTCGCTCGACGAAGACTTCGCCGTGGAAAGCAATCGCGGTGACATATTCCTGCTCGGCAATACGTCCTGGCGAATAAAACGCGTCGAGCAAAGTTCCAGCCGCGTGTTGGTCGAAGATGCGCACGGCGCACCGCCAACGGTGCCGTTCTGGCGCGGCGAAGCCCCGGCCCGCACGCGCGAGTTGTCCGCCCATGTCGCGGAATTGCGCGCCCGTGTCGACGAACTGCTGCCGGCTGATGCGCCCTTAGTTCTATCCACCGACAACACCGAAAAAATTCAGGACGCCATCGCCTGGCTGAAATCCGAGTGCCTGGTCGATACCGCCGGCGCCGAGCAGATAGCTGAATACATCTCGCAGGGGCGCGCCGTCTTGAAAGCGGTGCCTACCCAGAACACAATCGTCGCCGAGCGTTTCTTCGATGAAGGCGGCGGCATGCAGCTGGTCATTCATGCCCCATTTGGCGCCAGGATCAACAAGGCCTGGGGACTGGCACTGCGCAAACGATTCTGCCGCTCCTTCGATCTCGAGCTGCAAGCGGCCGCCACGGACGACGGACTGAATATTGCCCTCGCCGAACGACACAGTTTTCCGTTGCACGACATATTCCACTGGCTGCACCCGAACACTGTTCGTGAAGTGCTGGAACAGGCAGTCTTGCAGTCCCCGATCTTCGCCAGCCGCTGGAAATGGGATGCCGGACGGGCGCTGGCGGTGCTGCGTTTCTCCGGCGGCAAAAAAGTGCCGCCGCAATTGCAGCGTATGCGCGCCGAAGATCTCTTAGCGGCGGTGTTCCCGCAGGCAGCCGCCTGCCAGGACAACATGGATGGTGATGTCCAGATTCCCGACCACCCTTTGATCAATGAAGTCATGAAGGATGCCCTCACTGAGGCGCTGGACACTGAGGGCTTCAAACAGCTGTTGATCGATATCAATGCGGGCAAGATCAAACTGGTGGCAGTGGATACGCCCGTGCCATCGCAGTTCTCACACGAGATTCTCAACGCCAATCCTTATTCCTATTTAGATGATGCGCCCCTGGAAGAGCGACGCGCCCGAGCTGTGCAAATGCGGCGCGTCCTCCCGGATGCGGTAGTCGACGAAATAGGGCAACTTGACGAAGCGGCCATCGCTCAGGTCGTGGAAGATTCCTGGCCCGATGTGCGGGACGCCGACGAGCTGGCGGATGTTTTGCAAAACCTGATTGCCACACCGGTGAAGCTGCCTACCCGCCCCGAGTCATCACCGGGCGCACTGTGGTTTTCGCACTTCGAGTCGTTGCGCCAACAGAAACGTGCCACCATCGCCACGGCGGGCGGCCGTCAGTTTTTCGTTGCGGCCGAAAAGTTGACGTCCTTCCGAAATCTTTATCCCGAGTCCCAGTTCGCAGAACAACTCGCCGATATCGAACGGCATCCGCTTGCAGAAGATGAAGTTCTGGTGGCAACGTTGCGCGCCTGGATGACACACTTCGGACCGACTACCGTCTCCGAGCTGGCACTCACACTGGCACTCCCGCCCCATGTAATCGAACGTGGACTGATTCTTCTGGAAGGCAAAGGTATCGTTATTCGCGGACACTTCACCGGTGGCAAACGCGTGCCGGACGCGGCATCCGCGGCCGACACGGCATCCACGACCGACACCGCATCCACGACCGACACGGCGTCCGCCATAGAATGGTGCGACCGGCGGCTGCTCTCTCGTATTCACAGGCTGACCATTTGCACTTTGCGCAAACAAATCGAGCCGGTCACAGCCGCTCAGTTCTTGCGCTGGCTGATGCACTGGCAACACGTGGCACCACATACGCAACTGGCCGGCGAGCGCGGCACCGAAGAAGTTTTGCGACAACTGCAAGGTTTCGAAATGCCGGCAAACGCCTGGGAAGCCCATATCCTCTCGCGCCGGCTGATCAAATATGACGCCAAAGTGCTGGACAATCTGTGCATGACCGGCTCGGTCGGCTGGGGTCGACTGTCTCCGCACCCTGCCACCATAGAAGGTGACGCGACCACAGATGCCGCACGACCAGCCAGCGAAAAAACGCCGCGCGCCCAAGATGCGACGCTGCGAGAAGCCGACAGCAAGATACGCCGGGTCATCCCCACCAGCGTGGCACCGATCACCTTTTTCGTTCGGGAAGAAGCCGACTGGCTGTCGTCGCTCCACCACGATCAAGTGCCGACACCTCGCCATCTAAGTTCCGCCGCCCAGCAAGTCTACGAGTATCTGCAGCAACGCGGTGCCAGTTTCTTTCCGGACATCGTCCGCGCCAGCAATCGCCTCAAATCCGAAGTGGAGACCGCCCTCTGGGAACTGGTCACCGCCGGATTGGTCACCGCCGACGGTTTCGATAATCTGCGAGCTTTAATAGATCCCAAACGCCGCGCCGGCACCAGCACCGGGCGCGCTCGCACCGTTCGCCCGCGCAACACCGGCGGCCGCTGGTCATGTCTCTACACCGACGACATCGGCGATCCCACGAAAGCTCTGGAAGCCACTTGCCGCATGCTCCTCAAACGTTACGGCATCGTCTTCCGCGATCTGCTGGCGCGCGAAACTGTAATACCGCGCTGGCGCGAACTGCTCAAGGGCTTCCGACGCCTGGAGGCGCGCGGCGAAATTCGCGGCGGACGCTTCATCAGCGGATTTATCGGCGAGCAATTCGGACTGCCGATTGCCGTCGAATCGCTGCGGGCGATGCGCAAAGCCGAGCCGCTATCTGATCCGATTTTACTTAGCGCAGCCGACCCGCTCAATCTGATCGGCATTCTCGTACCCGGCGACCGCGTGCCTTCAGTTTCATCCAGGCACATCATGTTCACCGATGGTGCCACCATCAACTTCGAAGAAGTGGACATCAACAAGCTGCCGGCGCGGGTTGTCTCGCGCGGGCGCTACGGCGAATTGCCGGATGTGAGTTCCTGAGCACCAGCAGCCAGAAAAGAGCACTAGCAGCCAGGCAGAAACTGCGCGCACAATGCTGCATCTTCAGCGATTTGCTTGAGCGCACGATTGCGTTCATGGAGAAACCGCCGCAGATAATGCTGCAAGTAAACAGCATCAACTATCCGACCGACAACTGAAAATGGGCTTTCGAAGTCGAAACAGTCCTTGACCAGCGTCACGGTGCCGCGTTCCTCAAAAAAGTGATCGTGGTCGAAGCGCTTGAAAAAACCCGAGACCATCGAGTCTCGAAAGTGATGCGGTCGATCGAAAGCCACAATCCGCGAGGTCAGGTGCTGCGTCCAGACGTGTTTCGCCTGCCAGGTAACCGTGTCATTCAGATTCATCAACCCGGTCATGACTCCGGCGACCACGTGCTCCCCGGTGTCCCGAGTGCTAAACAAGTGAGCATCGACACTGCGCGACAGATCGAAACAAACGTCGATCGGAGCACTTATCTCTGTCTCAAGTTTGATGATCATGCATGATCAATGGTCATCAGCGAACTATTTGGCGATGTGGCAAAACTGCACTGCGTTCTTGTTCAGCAGCTCCGCGCGGCTGAGTGCCGCCTCAGCAGAGCCCAGAAGCATGCGTAAGTCTTTGCAATCATCGGGAATGGTGGCAATGCCCATGCACACAGAGAGCTGAGCGGAGCCTCCCATCTTCTCGTCGAGCGGAGCGCGAGTCAGCTGTTTCATCACGCGTTCTGTAAACTTTACGGCACCCTCCGACTTGGTGTTCGGCAGTATTGCCGCGATGTCGAACATTTCATAGTGCGCCAGATAGTCTACGTCCCGCTTCACATGCGAGATGCGGCGCACGGCTTCGCCGAGCATGATCGGGGGCAGGGGCTGGTGCGTGCCATCACTGGTGGTTTCGCTGGCACGAATTTGAATCAGCACAACCGACATCGGCTTATTGTTTCGATAGTGGCGCAGGAATTCCTGCTCCAGGAAATAGAGAAACGCGGGGTACGTGAGAAGCCCCGTTTCCGGGCGCTTGAGCGCGGTCATGACACTGCGGATGGCACCACGATCGATGGACTTCGGACGCACGGCCCGATCGGCGGGAGGGTTTTGCACCTTCACGAAACCGCACTTGATCATGCGCACAAGCAGAGGCACCCATTGGCTGCGCAGAAGTCCCATGACGTTGATGACTTCAGTGACCGTGCGTTTATTGTCGATAGCCAGGTAGAACTGCTTCTGAAAGGTCATGTCATAAGACAGATATGAGCCGCTCTCCGCCGCCGCCGAGATAGATTCGAACTCGGCCTCGGCCAGATCGCGGCGCGCGCAGACGAGCACCGAGTTAGGCATGACGCCGTTGTTTTCCAGAAAACGCTGCTTGTCAGCGAGCAAAACGCCCTTGAGCAAAAGTTTCTCGATGTTCTGATGGACAGTTTTGCGGTCCGAACGCACATCGGGATCGAAGCGGAAGTGCCCTTCCACCCACGTGCACAAAACCATGACGCACTCGCCGCCATACGCTTCCCGGCAACGTGCATGCAAGAGCTTGCCGTCGGCAAAGAAGACTTCAGCTTCGTCTCCCGGTGCTTTGATTGTTAGTCGTCCGGTCGCGCCCGCCATATGAATCGAATTGAATAGATTGCAGGCCAGCGTTTCGGAAAGCTCGCCCTCGAAATGCGACGTGCCCGGTGGGCGCGTCGGAGGTTTCCCCGGCACGAAGGCGGCACCTTCAATGGGCGCCTGGTACGTCGCCGGCATTTTGTACACCTGGTTGTACAAATCGGTGGACTTGATAATCTTGCCTTCTCGACCTTGCCGTCGACCGACTGCGACAGGCGCCATTCCGGTTCGCCGCCCCGCTGGTTCGAGCGCACAGACAGTTGAAACTCAACTCGCTTGTCCGGCGTAACCCAGAGCGCCTCTACCGTGGTCGGACTTTCGAAAGCCTGCGCCAGGAACTGGTCGACTTCCGCCAGTCCAGGGGTGTTCGAGAGCCGTATAGACATCGCCGGTTTAGCCATCTCGGCGGACTTATCAGACATTACTTCTTCTCTATGATTACGCCGGAGCTCCCTCGCCATATACCCGGAAGCGCTGAACCGTAAAACAGACCTGCTTTTCAGCGGAAATCGGCGGTTTTGCCACGGACTCCCGGTGGAACGTAGAATTAGCGGGCATTCCTTCCTTCACAGCCGCGTTCCTTCCTTTCTCCCCGAGGCGACCGGGCGACCGTAATGGCTCGAATTCTGCTGGTAGATGACGATACGCACCTCTCCAATTCCGTCCGCGACTGGCTCGTGATGGGAAGAAACGAGGTCGATCTGGCGTCCGAGGGCATCTCCGGCTACCAGCAATTGACCTCGAACCCGTACCACCTGGCGATTATCGACTCGGACATGCCAGGAATGAGCGGCGCCGAGTTGGTCCAGCGCTTCCGCCAGGCGGGAGGGCGCACACCCATCCTGCTGCTGACGGCAAGAAACGCTGAAGAGTACCGCCTGCCCGGCCAGAATATCGGCGCCGATGACTATTTGAGCAAGCCCTTCAATGTTCATGAGCTGGGCGCCCGCCTGCGCTCGCTGCTCAGCCACGCCGCACCGGCTCCCGCGCAATCCGCACCGGCTCCCGCACAATCCGCACCAGCTCCCGCACAATCCGCACCAGCTCCCGCACAATCCGCACCGGCTGCCGCGCCGACACCCACCTCACAAACACCGCTCCCACCGCACCCGCAATCCACAGAACCGACGCGCGCCTGCACCACCTGCGGCCGCAAGTACGGAGCCGCAGTGGAACGCTGCACCGCCGACGGTTCCAATACTGTTTCTATTTCGGACGCCGAACTTGTAGGAGTAATGCTCAGCGACCGTTATCAGGTCGAGGAGATGCTCGGCCTCGGCGCCTGGAGCGAGGTGTACAAAGGTCGCGATACAACAAGTGGGACACCAGTCGCTATCAAAATTCTGCATAAGCACATGGCACAAGATCCGATCAAGATCGAACGCTTTCGCCGTGAAGCGGCAACCTTAGCCAAAATAAAACATGACTGTTTGGCAGGCATCATCGACCAGGGCGCACGCAGCGGACGCCCCTACATCATCATGGAATACGTCATCGGGATGGGTCTGGACCGCATGCTAAGCCAACACGGTCGCCTCACGGTCAATCAATGCTACGAAATCATTAGTTCCGTATGTGGTGCGCTCACCGCAGCCCACGATGCTGGACTAATTCACCGCGACCTGAAGCCCAGCAACATCTTCATCGTTAATCGCGGTGGCATGCTGGGCGCAAAACTGCTCGACTTTGGCTTGGCAAAAGTCATCCTCACCGACGAGGACGGCTCCGCCACCCTCACCCAGAACGGCGAAGTGCTCGGCACCCCTGCCTACATGAGCCCCGAACAATGCATGGGTCATCAACTCGACAGACGCTCCGATCTTTATTCACTGGGCTGCATCCTCTATGAAATTCTGACTGGCAAGAAACCTATCCAAGCCAAGAACGCTTACCAAGCCATGTCGGGACACATAACACGGATGCCGGATCCATTCGCGGTCGCCTGCCCGGAACTGAGCATTTCGGCTCAGGTAGAACAGGTGGCATTCTGTTTGCTGTCAAAAGATCCTGACGACAGGTACGAAAGCGCAGAAACGTTTCTTTCCGAATTCAAAAATGCAATTCGCTAGTGCCATAGTGCCTGGTACCGCATTTGATACCAGTTTCGGCTCGCCCGCCGCGTCAACGAGATTAAAGCAAGCAGGTTAGCCACCACTAATTAGTCGCAATCTGTGAACAATCGATTCGATAACGAGTAATTTTCAGCAATAAATATTTCCGCAGGCAGGGTTGGCAAGTAGCTATCTGAATCCTGCCGTCCGCTTCGACGGATGGCAACAAATCGCGCATGTCAAGCAGTGAGGCGTCCCGAAAGCCACTGCCCGCCTAAAAACTAAAGAGATATCAATTCAGCTTCCACAGCTCAAGTGATATCTCTTCAGTTTCGGGAGGCGTAGAGATGGATATCGCCCGCTTTGCCAAGTGGTGGCATTTGTCCGATAACAATATTCCGTTAATGGTGGCACATCTAGTTGCACTATTGATGGCACTGCGGTCAATGTCAAGCGCGTCGAGATTCACGCCCGGTGCCCGTTTTGCGGCTAGTGAAATAGTTTCTATATTTGCTTTTAGATTAAGACGTTTGCTGGCGGTGTAGACATTCTTGAAATCCGCCAACTATGATGACAAGGCACATCAAATGGAAACTGACGTTTGTCTCGTCTAATGACAGTTTCGAGTTCTCAAGCCTATATTGTCAGGGTCGCTATAAGGAGCTGTTAAGTTGCTTTTCAACAGTCTTCAGTACTTGGTTTTTCTGCCGACGGTGTTTGTGCTGTTCTGGCTGATACCGCATAAGTTTCGCGTGCCACTATTGCTGGTGGCGAGCTATGTGTTCTACATGTCGTGGCGGCCGATCTACGGCTTGCTAATCTTTGGCTTGACGCTGGGCAACTTCTTGCTCGTGCCGTTCATTGCGAAAGCGGCCAAAGAGCACCACAAGAAGTGGTGGCTGGCGCTGGTTGTCGCCGCCAACATCGTCACGCTCGGCATATTCAAGTACGCCTACTTCGCAGTCGACACAGTCAAGGGTGGACTCAATCTCTTCGGTGTCGATTGGCGGGAACCGCACCTGCACATCATCTTGCCGTTGGGCATCTCGTTCTTCGTGTTCGAGTTCATTCACTACGCCATCGAAGTGTATCGCGGCAAGCCCACAGTCAAGAATTTCATTGACTTCTCACTGTTCGCCTCCTTCTTTCCGACACAGATCGCCGGACCGATTAAGCGCTATCAGGACTTCATTCCACAGCTCAGCATTCCCGCCAAGTTCAAGTGGGAGTATATCGATGAAGGCATGCAGCTCATCTTGATGGGTCTGACCAAGAAAGTGATTATTGCCGACAACCTGGCGCTCGTCGTGCAAGCTGGATTCAGCCACCCCGAGAAGTTTTCGTCTCTCGATATGTGGCTGATCACGTACGCGTTTGCTTTCCAGATTTTCTTTGATTTCGCCGGCTATACCGATGTCGCACGCGGCTCCGCGCTGCTCTTCGGCTATAAGGTACCGATCAACTTCAACCTGCCCTATCTGGCGTCCAACGTATCCGATTTCTGGCATCGCTGGCACATCAGCCTTTCCACCTGGTTGCGTGACTACCTATATATTCCGCTGGGCGGATCCAAAGGTGTCACCAAATGGTTCAACTACCGCAACCTCTTTATCACCATGGTGCTGGGCGGACTCTGGCACGGCGCAGCCATGCACTTCGCCTTCTGGGGCATCTATCAGGGAGTCCTGCTGATCGCTCACCGTGAATATGTGAACCTGCTGGAGAAGGTCGGTGTCTACGAAAAGCTCAAGGCATCGAAGCTCTATCACTGGGCCTCGGTGGTTGTGACGTTCCACCTGGTCTGCATCGGTTGGGTGCTCTTCCGCGCCGATACCGAACAGATTGCGATGCAAGTCTGCACCAAGCTGGCGCAAGCGCCGGCGGCGTTGCTCAGCTTCAGCTCCTCGCAATTGCAAGTGTTGCAGATTCGCGATCCGATCATCTTCCCGGCATTGCTCGTGATTTTGCCGCTCCTGATGATTTCGCATCTGGTCGTCAACTGGCTCAACGATAAGCAGTTCTACAAGCGTCCGCCATGGGCCGTGCAAGTAGGCGTCATGGTGGCAATGATGTGCCTGCTTACGATCTTCAGCCCCGACAATTCACCCAGATTCATCTACTTCCAGTTCTAATGGTGGCCAGCGCGCCCACTACGATTCAGCCAAAGCCAGCTGCGGGAACGCAGCCGGTTTTGCCGCACCCGGAAATGACGGATGCTCAGCGCTCGCCGCGCCGGCTCCGCCAGAGCGTTTTCGTCTGGGCTGCGGCTCTGTTTATCGTGTTCGGCAGTGTGTGCGCCGCCAACCGGTTCGGTCAGAATCAACCAGCCAACTTCCCGCTCATGACCTGGACGGCCTGGGCGATTCAGGATTATCTGTCCCGACCGAAGCCGCCCAACATCGCGTTTCTCGGATCGTCGTTGATGCTGGTACCGCTTTCAGGCGTCGATGCGGATTATTTGAATCGGCGGCTGGATGGCGCTCAGCACCACACCTCGCACTACTTCCAGAGCGAGTTTCAGAAGCAAACCGGTTTTGCCATCGAGACGTTCAACTTCGCATTGCCGGGCGAAATGCCGTCCGACGCCTTCATGATCACCGACTTCATCCTCAAGAAGAAAAAACCGAACGTGATTGTGTACGGAGTCGGACCGCGCGATTTCACCGATAACTTGCTGCCCAGCCCGGCATCGACAGATCCGTTCCGGTCGCTGTCGCGCTTCGACGATGTCTCACCGCAAGCCGGCTTGATGATGCCCGACTGGCAACAACGCTTCAGCTTCGAACTCGGAAAACTGTTCTTCTTTTATGGACAGCGCGAGGACATCGTCCACAACCTGCAGGAAACTGCGGCCGCGGCTGTCGATGCCTTCTTGCCACTGCCGCATGGCGCACAGCCCATCTCCGCCGATACGCGGCACCTGCTGCTGCCCGAATATATGCCGACTGAACTGCAAAAGGGTCAGGCGTTCTTCCGCCCCACCGTCGCAGCGGAACGCAAGCACTTCACCGATAACTTAGAAGAGTATAGAAAACGCTACGCGAAACTGAAGAAACAAACGTTCGACACGCAACTGGCGTTCTTCACCAAGGGACTGGAATCTGCCCGGCTGTCCGGTATCCATCCCGTCATCGTCGCCATGCCGATCACCGACGTCAACCGTGGACTCTTGCCTGACTCGACCTGGAACCTCTATCGCCAGAGCGTTCGCCAGGCGGCACAAGCGCACGGTGCCACATTCATTGATTTCTCCGAAGACAAAGACTTCGCCCTTTCTGATTTCTGCGACACGGTGCACTTGCACTCGGGCGGCGGACAGAAATTGCTCAACAAGATCATCCAGGCGATGGCAACCGACAAAGACGTGATGTCCGCAGTCAAAGCCAATCCCAACTCGCGCTTCTTGAGCGATCGGGAAGGAGGTGGCTATGCAGCCAATTGATGCTGCCACCGCCTTGACGGCAGAGACTGCACCGAATGTGGAGGCAACACCGACTGCGGAGACCGCACCGAATGTGGTGCCCGCTAACGCGCCGGAAGTGAAAGTCCTGGTGGAAACGTCCGCACCGGAGCCGCCAGCACCCGCCCGCATCTGGTGGGTGAAGAGCACCTTCGCCCTCGCCATGCTGGTTTTCCTGGCTATCAACGGAGCACTGGCCTTCTTCACTCCCTTCGATTTCGATCCCTATAAATTCAATTACAAAGGTTGGGCATGGTGGACCATGGCCGACCTGAAAGACAACCAGCAGGTGCATAACGTGGTCTTGCTGGGCTCGTCCACGATGGTCAGCGCCCTGGCCGGGTGCGACGCCAACTATCTGCAGAAGCCGCTCGACCTGACACGCTACCATTCAGCTTCCTATTTAGCCGATCTGCTGGCGGAAAAGAACGGCGGCAAGTACAGCACCTTCAGCCTGGCAGCGCCGGGGCAGATGCCGTCAGACGCCTACCTGGCCCTGAAAGCGATGGTCGCCACCCACAACCGTCCGGACGTCGTTATCTACGGCGTAGCACCGCGCGACTTCATCGACAGCACGCTCTCCAGCCCGGCCGACACCGAGCCGTTCAAATACCTGACCCGCTTCATCGGCATCGATGAGATTGCCGGTGCAGTGTTCCGCGATCCGATTGCCAAACTGGACTGGTCGATGCAACGCCTGGTCTATTTGTATGGTGCATCACTCGATTTCCGCCTGGCCACCACGGAATTGGCGACCGCCGGTCTCGACAAAATACTGCCGACGCCGCCGTCCGCGACTCCGTTTTCCTGGTGGGACAGGCAGAAGCTTTTGCCCAA
>JBGASG010000018.1:0-46143 GCA_044229845.1 Obscuribacteraceae bacterium (SeqCode)
GGTGATCGTCCATCATGGGATATTCTTCAGCTCCAGTTGACCCGGGACGCGCCAACGCTGCCGTAATTTTACCCTCTGTGGCATGGGAACTTCACCATGCGCGATCTTGATTTTCGCCCGTAAATGCCCACAATCAAAGGGTGGTCGTCGGAATAGAATTGATTTAACTGTAAAAGAGTTATGGGACACGAAGTAGTTCACGCACTGGTCCAACGAATAATGCGCGACAAGATCCTCTTGGGGTTGGTCGCACTCGGAATTTTCGTCGCCCTGTTTGGCATCGGCTCAATGGACGAAATGCCTTCGGCAAAGCGCGATGCGCGCAAGAATGCGGAACAGCAGCAAGAACAGGCTTCGGCTCAGGCTCCGGGACAAGCACCCGGACAGGCACCCGGGCAGGCACCCGGACAAGCGCCCGGACAAGCGCCCGGACAGCACGCAGCGCAGCCGGCAGCTCAACCTCCCGTGGCCAAAGCGGGTGGACCGGAACCGGCGCATGCAACAAAATTCGTCCAGTGGTGGCTGAATTCCGCAATGGACTACAACACCGCGTCCGCATACAAGAGTCATCAGGATGCTCTGGCATGGATGACACCGGAAGGACAGCACGATTTTTGCACTTATCTATGGACTCCCTCCATCGCCCAGAATGTCTGCAGCGGGCGGGTAGTAGCCGCCTTCCAACCAACCGCCATTCAAGCCCAGGCTGTAAACCCTGACGGCTCCGTCGTGGTCGGCGTCATGGGCACTGTAGTCATTCAAGGACAAGCACAACCTGTCGTCCAGCAATTCCTCGGCAATTTTCTTGTAAAGCAAGACCCGGATGGACTTCGCGTCGCCGGTCTCTACACACGCCAGGCTCCGCTTGCCATCTATTGATAGGCTCTTTCCAAGCCCTCGCTTTTGTTTAAGACGCGGGCGTGGTCAGCTTGAGCTGTGATATATTGCTTATCGTGCTCGGTTGAGAAATCAATCGAGTAGCTCTGCGCCGAGGTAGCTCAGTTGGTAGAGCAGAGGACTGAAAATCCTTGTGTCGCCAGTTCAATTCTGGCTCTCGGCAAATCTTTTACTCTTTAACCCTAAAGATCGGTGAGTCTGGCGCTCGGCTCGCTCGGTGCCGGCACAGGATTTGTCGTAGCCAGTCCGCACCCGTAGCAATAACGGGCTGACTCGGGCAGCTGACGGCTGCAGCGATAGCAGAAAGTGCTGGGATCTACCGTGAACTGGGTTTTCAGCCCATGTCCACAATGCATGCAGAAGCGGTCGGAACCACGCACGGCACGCTGGCATTCCGGGCAATGGCAGCCAGTGGCATCGGACGGAGGACGGCAATCGATGCTTTCATCGCTGCGCGGAAAGCCACAGGCGCGGCAAAAGTTAGCTTTTGCCTTGTTAGTTGACTGACACTGAGGACATGTATAGCCCTGTTCTTCCATGGGTGCCTTCCCCTGCCAAAAACCTGGACCAATATAGCCCTGACAGGTGACAACGATCAACTAACCGCATCACATATGCCGGACATATGAGAAGGATCTGTTTAATGTGCGTCAGCCCCTGCCGGGGTTTGCGGCGTCGGACTGGCGGTTGAGGCGTCGGAGCCTCCAGCAGTCTCGCCCGTAGTCGCCGGCGCCGTACCGACTGGAGCATCCGCACCCGGCACCGCAGGCGGTGGCGTAGCGCCGGCCGCTTCCAGAGTCTTGCACGTATCGATAACAATCTCGACGCGCCGATTAGCCTGGCGTCCCTGAGGGTTGTCTTTGCCGTCGGGTTTTGTATTCGGCGCGATCGGTTTCTTCTTGCCCCACCCCTGGACGACGGCGTCTTTGGCGACAAAGTGGTTCATCATCAGCCAGTTTTTTACCCGTTCGGCCCGCCGGACACTGAGCTCCTGGTTGTACTGATCGTCGCCTTTCGAATCAGTGTGTCCATCTATGAAAACCGGATGCGGACCATAAGACAGAATCTTCGGTCCTAATAACTTGAGCGTCGCTTCCGCGTCGGGAGTGAGCGTCGCCTTGTCGAATTCAAACAACGTATCGGCGCAGACAATCAGTTTTTCCTTGCAGTCTTGTTTGACCGTCTTGATCGCCTTCCAGCCTTTGGGAGCCTCAATCTGTCCGGCCTGCTGCATTTGGCCCGGGTTTTGCATGGAACCAGGCGTTTGCATATCGTAGTTGCGACCCTTTTGTTTGTCGAACCACTGATTGATTTTGCTGGCATCGTCCCAGGTCGCCTGCCCCGGCGACGGCGCGGGCGTCAGCACCACAATCGCTGCCGCCAGAGCGCACAAAGTAACCAAGCCCTGCTTGCCCACGCTAACCATGCCACACTCCTTTGTATGTTATGTGAGCCAGAAGTCCCGCACAAAACCTCTTTGCGAAAAGAAGTATTCGCGGTTGGGGATCTTGTATCCGGCATTCACCTTTCTCGCCATCAGTCCACCGTCGGCGAACTCCAGCTGCCATTCGTTATAGCCGCCGGTCTGGAAATCCATGGAGATGCCGTCATCTTCGATATATACACCACGGGCAGTATCACCGTAGACATAGAAGGTAATCGCTTTTTGATCATACTCACCGGTGTGCTGCATGGTTTCAACACCGGGAATGATTGCGCCTTCGCGCACGAAAGCTGGTGCCGAGCCGAGCGGCCATTCCACCACGTGTGTCTGTCCGCCGGGCAGCGGCTCGCCGCCCTGGAAGGGATACCAGTTGCCTTCCGGCAGGTAAACGGTGCGGGCGTTGCGGCCGCGACTGAGAATCGGCGCCACCAACATGTCGGCACCGAACATGAACTGGTCGTCCACTTGAGCGGCGAAGTCGTCGTGCGGATAATGCCAGATCAAAGGACGCATGATCGGTGCGCCGGTTCGGCGCGCTTCCCAGAAGAGGTTTTGCACATACGGCAGCAGGCGATAGCGCGTCTCAATTAGATTGCGAATCAGGTCTTCCGTCTTTTCGTTGTATGCAAACGGTTCCTGCGCGCGCGTACCCATCGCCGAGTGGTTGCGGAAGAAAGGATAGAAGATCGCGGTTTCATACCAGCGCACCAGAAGCTCAGGCGTGCAGTCGCCACCAAAGCCGCCGATATCGACGCCACAAAACGGCGCACCGGAAAGTCCGAGGTTGAGCAACATTGGGATGCTCTCTTTGAGATGCTCGAACCACGACATATTGTCGCCGGGCCAGACGGCGGCATATCGTTGAATGCCGGCAAAGCCGGAGCGCGACAAAACGAAGGGACGTTCATTGGGACGGTTGGATAGAAGTCCCTCGTACGTGGCGCTGCACATCAAAAATCCGTAGAGGTTGCGCACCTCGAAATGTCCAACTTCGCCCTCCGGCGTTTTCTGAAGACAGTTGTGCTGCTCCGTATCCGGCGGCAATTCCAAAAGTGTCGGCTTGATCGGCGACTTCTCATTGAAGAAGGCGGGTTCGTTCATGTCGTTCCAGACACCGGCTACACCGTGATCGACAAACCACTTATGCTTTGCCGCCCACCAGCTGCGCGTTTCTTCCTGGCAAAAATCCGGGAACGCCGAGCGCCCGGGCCAGACGGTATCGATAAATACCTGCCCCTGCGGTGTTGTGCAAAAGAGGTCTTTTTTCTTTCCTTCTGCAAACACGCCGTAGTCCGCGTCTTCCTTGACGCCCGGATCGATGATCGTCACCACTTTGAAGTTTTGCCGATCGAGATCGGCTGTCATCTTTTTGAAATTCGGAAAGCGCTCTTTCGAGAGCGTAAAAACTCGATATTCATCCATGTAATCGATGTCGATGACGATGGCATCACAGGGAATTTTTCGCGATCTGTATTCGTCTGCTATTTCGCGCACCGTCGCTTCGTCGGGATAGCTCCAGCGACTCTGTTGGTGGCCGAGCGCCCAGCGCGGCGGCATCACAGGTCGTCCCGTCAAGGTCGTATAGACATTGACGATTTCAGGCAACGAGGCCGGTCCAAAAACGTAAAGCGTCCAGCCGCGGCGGGTGAGAATTTCGATGGTGGCATCACCATCCAGCTCCGAATCGAGATCCCAGCGGGTGGGCGCGCCGGTGTCCACGAAAACGCCGCTGAATTGCCCACTCTGTCCGTCTCCCAGAATCAGGAAGGGAATCGCCTTGTACATGGCGTCCATGCCTTCGTTATGATTGTGGTTATCGGCTGTCACCAGCGAGTGCACCTGACCGCGCAAATTGAGAGGCGAGAAACGCTCTCCGAGCGCGAAGCATCGCACAGTCTCCGGCAGCGTGAAGAAAACGTCGAAACGTCCTTTCATAGATTGCTGCCAGGTCAAATTCTCCAACACATTCGGCGGCGCCGTGCCGTTGGTCCACTGCGCATCGTGCTCTACAGCCAGTGTTTGCGGCACCGACTTCGACCCGACCGGGATCACCGAAAGGCGATGCACTGTCAGCCCGGCGATGGTCGTTTTCTCCCACTTGCTGGCGCCCTTAAAAAGATCGCTCTGCCGTTGCGCTTTGCCTTTACGGTCGGCGCGCTTTCTGGCGTCATTCCACTCTGGAGCGGTCGGTGTTTCTAACATTTTGGACACCTCGTATCGGCTGACAGGACATATATCGGAGTCCCCGTGCACCGTATCTGGTGCGACGGGCAACAACTTCAGCTATTTTTGACCACGGGCTGCCAGTTTTTCGGGCAGCTGCAAAAGGCGCTCGCGGGCTGCGGCTAGCGTCTCCGGTTTCTTGGCGAAACAGAAGCGGATATAGTGATTGCCGCGATCGCCCGGGCGGAAGAAACTCGAGCCAGGCACCACCGCCACTCCCACGTCTTTGACGAGAAACTCGGTAAAAGCTACGTCATTCGGGAAACCAAACTTGGCTATGTCGGTGAAAACATAATAGGCGCCGCGCGGCTTGAAATAAGGGATGCCCACTTCATCGAGGATTTCCAGCATCGTATCGCGACGCACTGTGTAATCCTTCGCCAGTTTCTCGTAATACTCTTTCGGCAAACTCATGGCTGTGGCGCCGGCTCTCTGCAGCGGTGCCGCGGCGCCGACAGTCAGGAAGTCGTGCACTTTGCGAATCGCATCGGTGAGTTTGGGGACGGCTGTCACCACTCCCAGTCTCCATCCGGTCACGCTGTATGTTTTGGAAAGACTGTTGACGGTGACCGTCAGTTCGCGCATGCCGGGCAATGAAGCCATGGCAATATGTTCGGCGCCATCGAAGAGAATGTGTTCGTACGGCTCGTCTGTGAAGCAGAGCGTGCCCCACTTCTGGCAAAGCCTGGCGATCGTCTCCAGCTCTTCACGAGCGAAGACTTTGCCGGTGGGATTGTGCGGCGTGTTGACGATGATCGCGCGTGTCTTCTTGTTGAATGCCTTCTCCAGTTCTTCCGGATCGAAAGTCCAATGTGGTGGATGCAGCGTCACGTGCCGCGGAGTGGCGCCGGCAAGGATGGCATCGGGACCGTAGTTTTCGTAAAACGGTTCGAAGACAATCACCTCATCCTCGGGGTCGACGAGCGCCAACATCGTCGCCATCATGCCTTCGGTGGCACCGCAGGTGACAGTAATCTCAGATTCAGGATCGGTATCGATCTTGATGTATTCCTTGTTTTTCTTGGCGATCGCATCCCGGAAGGGTTTATCGCCCCAAGTGATTGCGTACTGGTTGATCTCATCATTGATAGCCTGGCAAGCGGCAGCTTCCAGCTCCGGAGGAGCGCCGAAGTCCGGCATGCCTTGCGCCAGATTCACGGCTTTGTAACGCGCCGCCATGCGCGACATTTCGCGAATGACCGACTCGGTGAATGTGCCGGCCTTGGCTGAAACTCGTTGCATAACAGAGGGAGTGAGACTCATGACGACCCCCGGGCGAACAGCCCTGCGGTAAAGACTGATCTGACGCTAAACAGCGTCAGATCATATCCTATTGAGCATCGAGAGAGGCCTCAGTCATCCACTTTCAATACAGATTTGAACTGTTTGACCAGCTGCTCCGAGGCTTCCTGCATAACTTCCTTCTCGAAGTATTTGCGCCCGCCGCCCAGGTCTCCCTGCCACGGCGCCTTGTGCACTTTCAATCCCTGGACGGTTTGCAAAACCTGTCCGGTGTCGCCTGATATCAGGCGCGCGGTGACCTTCACATCGTATTTGTTGGAAGTAAAACTGGTGGCCCAGTCCGCTTCGTCAATTGTCCCGGTGATCAGGTATTTGGCTTGCGCAGTGGCCGCAATCCGCTTCCACTTGTCCGGCGTCCAGCCACTTGTGTCTATCTTGTCGACAGCCGGCAGGTGCATGTCGTCGTTGATCGCCATGTTGACCATGCGCGGTCCGAGTGTGCGCGCTTTATATTGAGCACGCAACTCGTCGAACAAACGCGATGACAGCTTAGGCGCCAGGTTAACCAGTTCGCTCTTGTTGGAGATTTTGCCCCAGACAACATTCTGGCTGGGCGCCACATTAATCACAGTCGGACCGGTGAAGGGAATGACTGCGATATTCGGAGGCAATGGTCCGCCTGGAACGTAGCCACCGCCACCACTTTTCTTGTCGAGAATGCTGCCCAGATCGGTTTTGTTTGCCGGGGCAACCGCCGATGACTTCGCCATGTTATCGAAAGTGGGGACCTCAGCCGGCTTGCTGGCCAGCAAAGTGGTGCTGGAGGAGTGTGACGCGCCCACAGATCCGGTGCCAATCGGCACCGACGCCACAGGCGTGGAGGGCGGCCGCGGATGTGGTGGCTCGATCGGCATGGACGTCGCGGCACCGGCTTTCATCGTCAGTGCAGCAGCTGGCGTACGCCGTCCGGCTTTAGAAACCGGGCGGGAGCCGTCCGTCGACACCTTGCCGATAGGGGGAGTGGACGGTTTGGCAGAAGCCGTAGCAGGAACGGGTGTCGACTGAGCAGAAGTCGGGGTAGACTGGGCAGGAGTAGGTGCTGCCAGAGAATCGGTTTCAGCCGGCGTTTGCGCCGCCGGCGAAGCCGGAGTCGGCGGCGCTACGTCAGGAGGTGGCAATGCAGCCACTTTCGTGGCACCGGTATCCGGTGATAGTGCCACCACCGGCTCGCGACCATCCCACGTGCTTTTCATGACAGGCGTTTGCGGCACGCCGCGCTCGTTCATGGCAGTGTTGTACACACTCATTTTCAAAGAACGAAACATGTCGCTGAGCGTGGTGCTGTCGCCGGATTTGTTCAACGTTTCAATCAGGCAACGCGTGAATACGCTGTTCGGTTTGTCTTTGAGCTCCCAGGAGCGCTCATTGGGCATGCTTGATAGAAAGATCACTTTGCCCTTGCCGAGCCGGACATTGGTGGCGTCGAGCCCCTTGCGAGCTAATCCCTTGCCGCCGGACAATTTGTCGCCCGCGGCTAATGCACCACTGTGGCAGGCGTCGAGGATCAAAATAATGCGATCGGAATTGATTCTTTTCGAAATGATGTCGACGAGATCCTGCATGTCCATCGCTGTGGCGAACAAGTTTTCAGGCTCGCTGTCATAAGTGAGCAGATAGTTGTAGTTGGCTTTGTTGTTGTCGGCCTCGCCAGGGCTGCCGTGGGTCGAAATGAAGATGACGACCAGATCGTTCGGCTCCGCCATGTGCGGCAGCCAGGTGCTGCCCAGGTTTGAGAGCAAAGATTTGAGCGTGGCATTCTCGTTGGTCAAAACCTTGACGTGGTCTTTCTCGAAGCCGACCTGGTCGGTCAAGAATTGCGAGAAGTCATTGGCATCCTTGTCTGCATACCGGAGGTTGATTTCGGGATTCTGAAACTTGCTGACACCCACCACCAGCGCCCACTTCTGTCCAATAGCGGAATCAGACTGGTCCGCGGCGTGTGCCGGGGGCGCCATTGTCGTAACCATCAACACGGATGCCAGCACCAGTGCCGAAAAACGCGCGCTCAAACCCATTGTTTAGTCGACCTGCCGAAGTTCACAGAGAGGAAAATAATACTTCAGTATATCCTTGTATGTCCGACCTTGCCGGGCCTGCTCGTTAGCGCCCCACTGGCACATGCCTACGCCATGCCCCGCTCCGGTGGACCGAAATTCGACCATACCGTCGGCGGTTCTGGTCATACAGAAGCGCGTACCGGGCACTTTGTCCCAGCCAAGATTCTGCCCGATGCGAATCCAGAAGTTATAAGCGTTGTAGGGAGCACCACCGACGGCATCCTGAAGCAGGATCGGGCGCTTTGCTGTGTCGAGCAGAAAGACGCGCGGCAGTCCGTGAGTGTGCAGCCTGGCGAACTGCTTTGCAGGCACGGCAGTCACGGTAGTCTTCCAGAAAGGCGATGGTCGACAAAATTCACAGCGGACGGCCGTCGCATATGGAACTGCACCGTGTTTACCTTTGAACAGCTCGCCACCATCACTGGTGCCACCGGCACAGGTGGAATGATAAAAAGTTTCGATCGGCAGACCCTTGTACGTAAGCACCCGCCCCCAGACTTCGGTCAACGCCTGGCGCGCTTCCGGACGTTCATGATCGGCGCCGAGATAAGCTTCCGCTTGCGTGGTGTCGTCCAGGAGATCGCCGCGCTTGTATCTGGAAAGCCGTGACTGCGTGAGCACCGCTTGCGCCTTCAAAGCTTCGCTGCACCACTGCGGCAGCGTCTCGCTGCCGAGAACGGCGATTATATAGTCGCGCGCATCAACAATATTGCGCGCCTCCACGGTCTTTTGATCGGCAGTGGTGAAACAGACCAAACCCCGATAGCGGCGCTGGCCGGCGGCGCTATGGCTGATGGACAGTGGGATGCCGCCGACTCCGGAGAGTACCAGCTGCCGTCCCGTCAGCAAAGCTTTTCCGCTGTCTTTCCCGGTCAGCGGCACCAGCCGCAAGCCACCAGCTGTGGTGCTGATCCGATAGCTGCCCGCCGGCAAATCGCGGGGGCGCGGTGAAATCATCTGAGCCGGCCCGGATATTTGATAGTACGCCGCCGCTGTGTGCGCTTGAAAAATGCGCACCTCGACTTTGGCAGGGCGAGCGGCAAAAGCATCTGGGGCTGCTCCTACCAGGAGCCAGCCCCAAACGACGATAGCTGTTATTAGTTTAGCTGGCGGCATCTTGCCGCAATTCTAAGCCGAATAGGCGAGCATGGGCAACATGCTGATGGCAGACTCCGTTTCCAGATCGAAATGGCGCGGTTCGGCATCCAATGTGTCCTGATCCATTTGCTCGAGCAGCACCATGGCTAGCTGCAGCAAATCAACGTCATCGTCGGCGTATTCGATGGCGGTATCAAACAGATCACTGAATTCACTGTCGTCGCTGCTGTCGATTACGTACTTCATGGTCATGTCCTTTCTGTTAACCAATCGTCCACGATTGCAACAACGATCAGCCGATCAGAAATAGGAGTGCCACCACAAAAAATTCGGAAAAATATTTCTTCGCCCGGAAGCGTCCGATAACCGGCATACGCGCTAGATACCGGTCCGGTATATGACGTCGCGCCCGATCCCGTTCACGTCAGGGCAGCCCGACAACATAAGGGCCAGGTCCAGTTCTTGACGCAACAATTCGAGCACGGAAGTGACACCATCTTCGCCACCAACCGCCAGCCCCCACAAAGCCGGACGTCCGATTAACACGGCGCGCGCACCAAGAGCCAGGGCCTTCAATACATCAGTGCCGCGACGCACGCCGCCGTCGACGAGAATTTCCGCCCGCCCGCGGCAAGCCTCGGCAATCGCCGGCAAGACATCGATGGTAGCCGGCACCGTGTCCAGCTGCCGACCGCCATGGTTGGACACGATGATTCCCGCCGCACCATATTCGATGGCGCGCTCAGCGTCGTCGACTCGCAAAATTCCTTTCACCAGCACCGGCAATTTGGTGATTGACTTGAGCCACTGCAAATCAGCCCAGGTAAGCGCTGTGTCGTAGAGCGAGGCGATGTAAGCGGCTAGACCGGAGTCTGCCGCTTCTTTGGGCAAGTCCGACAATCCGGCTGTCGATAGATTGGCCAGGCACAGTCCTTCGGGAAGTCGAAAACAGTTGCGCACATCGCGCTCGCGCCGACCAAGATGGGGTGAGTCTACAGTCAGAACAATTGCCGTGCAGCCGGCATTCTCCGCACGTTGCACCAGCGAAGCCGTGATCTCGCGATCTTTGTATACGTAGAGCTGGAACCAGACCGGCCCGGACGCGGCAACGGTCACTTCTTCTATTGAGGCGGTCGACAGCGTACTGAGCACCATGATGGTCCCGGCTTTGCCAGCAGCCTTCACCATGGCAACCTCGCCCTCCGGATGCGCCATGCGCTGCATTGCCGTCGGTGCGATCAACACCGGCATAGAGAGCTGGTCGCCGAAGATGGACGTTTGCAGCTGCCTTTTGCTGACGTCGACCAACATGCGGGGCGCCAGCTGCAGGCGGCGATACGCCTGGCAATTTTCCTGGAGAGTAATCTCGTCGTTGGCGCCACTTGAATAGTAGTCGTACGCCATTGTCGGCAAGACTGCGCGCGCGCAAGCCTCGAACTCATTCAAGTTGACAGCGGCCATGCCATCGCCCTCAGGTAAAACGCTGCTTAGTTTACGCTCAAGCCGTCCAGACAACAAAAAGCTGAACCGATATCGGTTCAGCTTCCAAAACTTTGTCGACGCTCCGGTCTATTTACATCTGGTTGGCCGGGTGAATCCAGGGCGCACAGTATGTCGACTTCTGTTCGCTGGCGTGTACGAAAGCTGATGCGTTCATGGCGAGAAGCACCAGCATGATGCCCATCCAGACGATCTTCAGGTCTTTCTTAGTAATGTTCATCAGCCTTCCCTTGTCAACGCACCAGTGACGACGGTCGTCTCCGATTCATGTTCCCCATCAGATCCGCCTTCAAACTTGCGCCCGCGCGTTTTACAATTGCCACCTAATCTCGGAGCGCAAGAGCATGCTGACGACGACCGACCCCCAAGTTGGAGGCACCACCGTGGAATCAAAGCCCGTTACAGAGGCAGTCAACGTGGCACCACCGGTGATGACAAACTACCGCTGGGTCATGGTGGCATTAGGGTTTTTGATCATCATCATCAATTACATGGACCGCACGGCGATGTCCTATGCAATTAGCCCGATCTGCAAAGAATTCCACCTCACCAACAGCCAGTTCGGATTCATCATGGCCGCCTTCCCGGTCGGCTACGCGATCATGACCACCGGTGGTGGCATCATCGTAGATTTGTGGGGAGCCCGCAAAGTCTGGGCCGCGTCGGCAATTGCCTGGTCGTCGGTGACAGCCGTGCTCGGACTGTGCAACGGCATGTGGATGTTTTTTGTCTTTCGCGCGTTCCTGGGCTTGACTGAGGGTCCTTGCTTCCCGGCTCTGACGCGGCTGGTTACCGACTGGCTGCCGACATCCGAACGAGCCAAGTCCACCGCGATCGGACTGGCTGCCGTGCCGCTGGCTTCGGCTGTCGGCGGACCGATCATCGCCAGCTTGATCATCTCGATCGGCTGGAAAGCGATGTTCTTCGTGCTTGGCTCGCTGGGCATAGCCTGGGCCGTAGTCTGGTACTACATGTACCGAGACTATCCCGAAAACAGCAAACACGTCTCACCGGCTGAACTGGCATTTATTCGCGAAGGACAGCCCACTCACGCCGGCAAGAGCGACGAAGAAATTCGACGCCATCATCTCGACACAGGCAGCACAACCTGGAAATTCATCCTCACCAATCCTTCGCTCCTCTCCAATAATTACGCATTTTTCGCCTTCGGATATCTTCTGTTTTTTGCCTCCAACTGGTTGCCCGGATATCTGGAACAGACCTACCACGTAGAGCTGAAGCACGTCGGCTGGTTTATGGCCGTCACCTGGATGCCGGCTGCCATTCTTTTGCCGGCCGCTGGGTTTCTCTCCGACTGGCTGCTGAAGCGCACCGGCAAGATGCGCATTGCCCGCTCTCATTTGATCTGGACGTGCCAGCTGGCTTGCGCCATATGCTTCTATGGCGTCACCCTGGTGCATTCACTTCCGATTTCCGTGACGTTAATTGCGCTGGGACTTGGCATCGGTCTGGCCCCAAATGCCGCCTTCTACGCGCTTAATTCCGATTTAGCGAAAGACCGAGCCGGCACAAGCCTGGGACTGATGGACTCGTTTTTTGCCGTGGCCGGCATCATGGCGCTGGCTCTGACCGGCTATCTGTCCGACAAGAGCGGTAATTTTAATCTACCAATCTTGCTGCTCGTGGGCTTCACGCTTACGTCCGTCGTTGGTATCCTCTTAGGAAGTTTCTCTAATGGTTAGTCTGCACGCGCGCACATGTTTCGTCTTGATTGCTCTGACGCTGGCTCTGGCACCATCTATGGTGGCAACAATGCCAGTCGCCGATGCGGCACCGCAAACAACAATCGATCAACGCGCACCCAAAACGATCAGCACCGATCAAGACCTCAATCAATGGCTCACCTACTATTATCTGCATCCGCAGCCGGACCTGGTTGTGCCGGCCACTTTGCTGGCTGAAAAGAAAGGCTATTTGAGCAGCGATACCGGTGGTCCCTATATGGCGTTTCTTTCTCGCATTTTTGCTCAGAATCCCACTATGGTGGGAGACTGGCTCAAGCAGCTGGACTCAATTCCGGCACGCGACAAACCGATGCTCTGGACAGCCATTTACTGGTCGCACACGAAGGAATCGGCAGCCTTGCTCGATCAAATCGCCAAGTCGTTGCCGCCCAAGAGCCAGGAGTCACTGGTCGAGCAAATCGCCAAACCACCTGAGCCGATTGAGAAAGTCACAATCAGCAGTCCGGCTGTGCTGGATATGCTCTGGGGTGCGTTCTTCGCCACGGGCGACGAGAAATATGTGAAGCGGCTGATCAGTGTACTGCCGTGGGAAGCCCAAAACAAAGATCTGATCAAGATGCAGGTCGGCGCTTCGGCTCGCTGGTCACTGACCAGCAATGCAGAACAGCATGCGAAGGTCCTGGAGATCTGCCAGCAAGTGCGCGAAACCGATCCGGCCATGCGGACAGTGCTCGACCCGGTGATCGAGAAGGCCACTAAGAATCTGGCAGCGGCAACCGCCACCAGCAAAAACCGTTGAGCAGAGTAGTTATCCATCTGCTGCTGGCGCTGGCGTTTCTCGCCGGTGCATTCAACTGCTTCTCGGCATTGCCGGCTGATGCAGCCGACTTCGTAGTCAATCCTTACGTCCAGCTCGGACCACGGTCACCCTCGGCTAACTCATTGCCGTCGGTGACCGTGCAGTGGGGGGCGATCGACAGCGATCGCGACTTTCAGGTGGAATGGCGCAACAAAGGTGATACGCAGTGGAATACCTGTCCACGTCCGACTTTTCGCCGTGTCGCGCCGAGAAACTTGACACCGTTCCGGCTCTATTCAACCGAGATTAGTGGTATCAATTCCGGTGCCGCCATACAGTTTCACGTGCTGGTAAATCGACGCGGCGTCTTTGATGGATCGTGCATTGCACCGAAGACCGGCGGCGATAAGCAAACATTTGCCGTCTTCGGGGACATCGGTGTCGGCAGTCTGCCCCAGGGAGCGATCGCTCGGCAGGTCCAGAAGGCGCATCCCGATTATGCAGTGCTGACCGGCGACCTGGTCTACGGCAGCGGCACCATCTCTGAATATTTGCGAAACTGGTTTCCGATCATGAACGCCTCCGACCTCGGCGTGATCAGCGGCGCTGCTCTTATGAGCTCGACGCTCGTGGTGGCGGCGGCGGGCAATCATGACTTGATCATGTCGAACAACCTGGGTGCAACACCAGACGGATTGGGTTACTTCATCTTCTGGTCACAGCCTCTGAACGGTCCCGGACAGTCCGGCAAACCGAATACCACCCCAATTCAGGGCTCACAGTCCGAGCTGACCGCATTTCGCAATGCGGCTGGCGATAACTTCCCGCGCATGGCGCAATTTTCTTTTGACTACGGAAATGCACACTGGACGATGGTTGATGCAAATCCGTACATGGACTGGACGAACGCCGAGTTGCGTTCCTGGTTGGAAAAGGATCTCGCGGCCGCCAAAGACAAGCAGTGGCGATTTGTGGTTCTGCACCAGGCACCATTCACGTCCAACTGGACTCACATGGAAGAGCAGCGGATGCGCCTGATTTGCGACATTCTGGAAAAGGGCAAAGTCGACATCGTCTTTTCCGGGCATTCCCACAATTACGAACGCTCCTACCCGCTCCGCTTCGCTATTGACAAAGCGGTCGGTACTAAAGCCTTGCCGACGATTCCGGGCTCGCTGCAATTGGACAAGAGTTTTGACGGGAAGTCCGACAGCACCCCCGACGGTGTCATCTATGTAGTCACCGGCGCTGGTGGCGCGCCGCTCACCATCGGCAGACACTTGAATGTCCCGTACAAGGTCCAGCCCTATACCCAGAAGCTCATTGCGCAGCCGCACTCTTTTACGCTCTGCGAGATATCAGGAGGCAAATTGAAGTTGCGTCAGATAAGTGCATTCGGGCTGGAACTGGACTCCATCACGATCGATAAAGCCGCCGAGGCGCAGACCAGCCGGTCCGCCGCACATTAATTTTTGCCGAAGCCTGGAGCCCAAATCGCAGGACAGGGTGGCAATTCGGGTTTACAGCCCGGCGAATTTATGGGTTTGCACCATAAATTCCAATTGAAACGTTGGAATATTGCGTGAATATATAGATATTGATAGGAAGTTCGCGCCTCTCTTTACCACGGAAAAACCCAATGAACGCCATGCTTAGATTGCTGGTGAGCTTGATTTTGATAGTGGCGTCCATGCCCACATGTTCGGCCGCCCCATCCTCATCAACTGCCGCCCAGGCCCAGTTTGCCGCCAAATTGACCGAAGCCAGAGGCTCGGTCTACAAACGCGGTTTCATCGACTGGAATCGCGAACAGTGGGGCGAACCAGCCCCCGCTAAAGCTGGTGACGCGCTCAACGAAGGTATGCAGGTCGGCACCGGAGACAACTCCTGGGCGCAGATCAGCTGGACCAATATTAAAACCCGCGCCTGGGCGAACTCCGTCTACGCCATCGCGCCCAACCAGCGACTGGTCTACCTGATCGGGGGCGAAATGCTCTTCCAGTTGGACAAGAACCGCAAGGACAAATCCGAATATCACGTCTGGACCAACCTCTTGCACGCACGGATTCGAGGGACAACCGTCCTCGTTCAATCGACCGGAGAAGTTTCTCGGGTCACCTGCCTGGAAGGACACATCGATGTGATCAACCGCACCGACAACAGCGTCATTCACCTGAAGCCCGGTGCCGTGTACGAAATCAAGTCAGTCCCCTCGGTGGACAGCGCTGCCGACGCGGCTGCGGTCGTCAGTCGCCCGACGGCCTCATTGAGCAACCTTACCCCGATCACCGCTCAAAACACTGCGCGCCCTGTCTTCGAGACCAACAAAACAACCAGCACTGTGTATCTGGTGGACAAACAGGCCCTCCTCAGCCACCCTCTTCTGACAAATTTCGAAAGCCCCCTGCCCAGCTTGCCACTGATCAACGACGCCCTGGGAGCTCTAGGTCTTCCCAACCTGATCGGACAGATCGTGCCTCAAACCCTGAAACACGTTCTGGGTGACGTTTTCGAGATAGCGCAGTTGCCGACACGGCTCAACTACAGGATCGGTCCGGACGCCGGCGGGCTGTTCTCGGTCAACCCAAATTCGCTGTCACTGCAGCCGCCCGATGGCATTCTCAATTTGCCGGAAACAGCCATGCTGCTTGACCCCAAAGCCGTTCCTGCACTGGGAAATGTCGGCGGGCTAGTCACTCAGATCTCGCCGCTCAGTCCACAATCTCAATTATTGCCGGGGGTAACCGCCCTCCCCGGGGTAAGTTCTATAACAAGTGCTACAGGTACTTTGAGTTCGCTCTCCGCTGTTACCGGGACGACCGCAAACCTTGGAACGGTAACCAGCACGGCAACTTCGACTCTGGGCACAGTATCCACCACGGCCAACTCAACCCTCAACTCGGTGACGGGGCTTGTCGGTGGAACGGTGGGGCGGGTAGTCACCCCGCTCACCGGTGGTGGTGGCACAGGTGGTGGTGGCGGGGGCGGTCTGCTGCCTAACCTTGGAGGTGGTGGCGGCCTGGGCGGTGCCCTCGGAGGTCTGGGGGGACTGCTGGGTCATTGAGAAAAGTACTTTTGATTTCGATCTCAGTTTCGTACAATTAGAGAAGAGGTAATTTTGCCGTCCACGTCGCGCTCCAAGCCCAAAAACCAGTTACTAAAAACAGCATCGATTTACTTTGCCGTAGCGATGCTCATTGGTTTGTGCTTGGAAGTTACCGGAACGCTGCAACGAGCAGAGCTGCAATCGATCAATCATCGATATGAAGTGCGCCCATGGTTCCTGTGGGATCGGGAATCGCTCAATCGCCTCAACCCGACCGCGCTATGGAACTATCATGAAGCCCACGAAATCCCCCGTCACTGGTGGGCGTGGGACTACACACTGAGCTGGCTGATCGAAAACAATCATCCGCCGGTCAAGCAGAACATCGTCATCTTCAATCACCTCCTCGAAGACGAACCGCCCCTGGAAGCAGTCAAGGACAATCCATGGATGGCGCCTTTGACTCGCCAGCCCATGTCGCGTGGCACCGTCGCGGAGATGGTGCGTTTTCTGGCGCGCGCCGGCGCCAAACAAATCATTCTGGACAACGACTTCCCCGGCTTCACAGCCGAAGACGACAAGCTTGCCAGTGTCATCTATAAAGCAACTTCAGGTCAGCTGACCGGCAAGAAAGTGCCGGTGCTGATGGCGCGGACGATCAGCCATCGGTCATCAGGACAACTTCTGCAGTTGCATCAGCAACCAGCGATGAGTGGAGTTTTGCGGGAACTGCAAAAGCTCGATCCGAAGGCGGACGTGTTCGACAAGTACACCGGCACCACCGCGGCACTCGTCGATGACGACCTGGTCATTCGCCGCATGGCGGCAACCCTGCCGTCTCCCAGCAGCGAAGACACTCAAAGCCTCGTGCTGAAATCGTTGGAATTGCAAGGCATTCCGGCGCACGGCGTACCGACCGTTTTCGACATCGATTTTGCGTCACCACCGAACTCAGAACTCTATCCGGTGCGCCCGATCTCATACCTGCTTGATCCAGCCGCCCGCACAAGCATGACCAGTGCCAAGACCAAAGACGTAAAACTGAAGGACGCAGTGGTGATCATCGGCGACGGCGTCACCGACCTGATGTCCACGCCGCACACCAACACCGGCGTCAATTTGATGAGCGGATCTGAAGTGCTCGCTCACGCGATGGACACGGTCGCTCGCCGCTCGTGGCATGATCGCATGTATCGCCTGCATGCATTTCCGTTCTTGTTCTTCATCACGTTGCTGGCAACCGTTCTGCACTTCTCAGTGCGCAGCGGCATGCAGCGCGTCACCTCCCCGATCGTCCTTTCTTCGCCCGTCGGGCGGTTCCTGCCCGACGGTACGGCGTATGTTTTCACCGTTGGCGCTGTTTATCTAGTTTCTTGCGTGGTCTTTGCGCAACTCAACTTGATCGTGCCACTGGTGCCTGTGATTGTCGGGCTGACTCTGGCAACTCTCAGCGCTACCTTATTTGAGCGCGAGGAAGAACGCACCGCACACATGCAGCAACAACTGCTGGCGGCTCGGCAGAAGTTCGAATCGGATCTCAAACTTCAAGAATCAGAAGCTCGCAATCGCGAGGCGGAACTTGATAAAGAACGCCGCCGCGATTTCGCCAAGCGCATCAACCATGACCTGAAAGCGCCGGTGAGCGTCCTTAACTGGACACTCTCACGGTTGCGCCAAGACGGACTGGAAGCTAAGGGAGCGCCGGAAAAAATAGAACGGCTCGAACGCACTACCGACCGGCTGTTCCGGTTGATCGGCGAACTGGTCAAAGCCTACGACTACTCTGATAAACGGACGCCACAGGTCGAAGAAACTTGCGACCTGCGTGAGTTGATATTCGGCAGCATCGATGTACAGTCAGCTCTGGCTGAAGTTCGCCGCAGTCGCATCAATCTGGATGTGCCTGACGAACCGATGCTCGCCATCGGCAGCTCGACGGACATCGCGCGCATCATCGACAATCTCATGCGCAACGCCTTGATACACAATCCGCATGGCACGTCGCTGACGGTAACAGCCAAGACCGAACACGAAGAACACATCATCTCGGTCAGCGACAATGGTCGAGGCATTGCCTCCGACCGGTTACCTTTGCTTTTCGAGGCCGGCATGCGCGGCGATACTGATGATGTTACCGGCAGCGGACTGGGCTTGTCGATCGTCAAACAGCTAGCTGAGGGCAACGGAGCCCAAATCTTTGCGGACAGCAAAGTCGGCAGCGGCACTACCTTCATATTGCACTTCAAACGCGCGCCGGAAGCGAAGCCAGCCCCCATGGCGATCCCAATTCCATTCTTGCGCAGGCAAGCGGAAGCAGCGGCGGCGGCAACGCCAGCGCCAGCACCGGAACCAGTACCAGCGCCCACACCAGTAATCGCGCCAATCCCAGAACCAATGCCCGCACCGCCTACGGTGGCAAGCGATGCAGCAGCAGCAGCGGCGGCAGCAGAAGCAGCCAAAGAAGCCAACTACGTTCTACAACGCGCGACCGGTATTGTTCCATTACTCACTTCGTTGATCAACGAGCCGGCGGGCAGCATCCTCGTGCCGGACATCCAACTGCAGCCAACAGCTCCGGATACAAACGGAGACTTGAAGAGCCAATTGGACGCGATTCCTACGCCTGGCTCCAGCAGCACCGCTCAGACACCAGCTCCACCAGCCGAGGCACCGGCAGAGACACCAGCACCGGCACTTCCGGTTGAAACACTGGCCGCCACAGTCAGCGCTTTGACAACAGATCTGAAAGCCCAGCTCGATGCCATCCCGACTCCGCGCGCATCGAGCAACGGCGCCGAACCTTACCACGACTCGGTCATGGTCGGCAACGAGATCACAGTCGAGGTCTCATTGTTAGCCAACCGCTTCGGCACCGGCGAACAATTGACTCGCAACAACGGCGATCATGGATCAACCGATATTGAAGAAGAAGAAATGGATATGGAGACCGAAGCGACGGATCAGTCTGAACCAGGCGAATCAGGCAGCGGCATTGACGGCGGCGAACAAGGTGCCGTCAATATGATGGAAGCCCCTTCACTCAAGAACAGTCTTTTGAAGAAGCGTAAGGCGAGCCTTGCATGACGCGTCTCTGGATAATCGAAGACGACGCTGATTTCGCAGATGTTTTGCGAGAAAGCCTCGAACTGGATGCCAGCTTTGAAGTCGCCAAAGTCATACCTAACAAGAGAGAAGCGGAAGAGTTGATTGCGGCGGGCGCCATGGCCGATGTGGACTGCGCGCTGGTTGATTTGCAGTTGCCCACGAGCGCCGGCAGCCCTGTTATCGATCCGACCGCCGGACTGGACATCGTTGAAATGATGCGTCGCCAGCATTTCTATGGAACGATCATCATTCTCACCAACTCACATCTATTTGCCGATGGATCGAGAGCTCTGGAAGCCGGTTGCGATGGCTATTTGTGCAAGCACGCCGAATTGGACGCCATCCCCCAGATGCTCGATGAACTGAAACTGGCATTGCGCGGCAATGTTATGTTGGTGTCTCGCGAGATGCGGCATGTATTCATCCGCGAAGACGTCACCGCTAAAGAAGCGCGCCTTATGGATATGCTCGCTGCCGGGCGCACGTGGTCGCAAATCGCCAGCGAACTGGGCTACAAGACTTCAAAAGCTGCCGCTAACACCGGCGACCGCATCTTCGATAAGCTTTTGACCGGCCAAGACAGATTGCGAATGGAAGCGACCGGCGCCAAAAAGCGACAGCTGGCAGTGCAGCTTTGGAAATCGCGCCATTCGTCTTCTCCCACTACAGCCAAGAGCTGAGCGGCTTCTCAAGAGCTGCCCGCATTACCAGCTGGTGGAAAAAAGAAACTTCTTAGCAGCGGGCACTGCGGCGTCAATGCTGGTGCCGATCTGAGAACGGATGCAAAACGCATGTTTGGCATCTTTGTCCGGCAGATAGCCGATGATCCACGACTGGAACGTTTTGCCATGCGGGGCAGTGCCGGTTTTGATACTCAGGCAGAGTTTGTCCTCACCGTCGATGCTCTTGCCGGTTCCCTCGCGGGCCGCCATCCGCATTCCTTGCTGCAAAGGCGCCCAGGTAGATGCAGACAAGTGACAGAGGAACGGCTTGTCACTGGGATCGGGGTTTTCCGGACTACGGAAATCGGGAGCCGTCCCGCGCCGTCCTACCAGTGCCGCCAGGCGCATCAGTTGCAACGCGTTGGGTGCCAGGTCCGGCGTCAACCCCAGGGCGTACTCCTCGCCGGGGTGGACAGCTTCCTTGGGATATTTGCCCGAAGCATAACCTGCCACGGGTGCATCCAGCCCGAAGCGGCGCCCGTAAGCAAGAATGGCGTTAGGGCTCACCCGAGCGGCCATTTTGGCAAAGTAGCAATTGCACGACAGCCCGATTGCTTTTACCAGAGAAACAAACCCATGCGGGGCCAGGCAGCTGTAGGACTTGCCGTGCACAATCATGGACCCGCGACACTCAACCGTTTCATCCAGATTTGCAGCATGCTCCTCAAGGAGCGTGGCAGCTGTGATTAGTTTCATGATCGAACCGGGCATGCCCGCCGGAACGACTGTGCCGGTCGGAAAGCCAACCTGACCGCTATTGAGGTCACACCAGAATATTTTGTCGTTGGCAGGCTTGGGAGCCTTGGGAGCCGCTTGAGCGCCCTGTTCTGCATTTCCCTGCTCAAGCGCCCCTAATCCCAGCAGGGATTTCAGGAAGCCCCGCCGTCCGACTATTTTGCGCTCTCTCCCGGTAGAATCACTGGCGCCGGGGACACGTTTACTCATGTCTTTCTCAAGTTTTACATTGTCCTTTCGCAGGCTTCATAGATTTCTTGCGAAAGTTTCAGACAATCGGAAATATGGAATCGCATCTCCTGCGACGATGAACAAGTAGTTTAGCCGCTATTGCGCGCCAGTGTCACGATGAAGCAACCGAACTCGACACAATTGCATCGCCAGTGCTTGCCAGCCATTGCTGTACTGACCGCGTTTGTGCTGACAGCATCGGCGCAAACGAATGCTCACTGCGCCAACACTCCCTCGCTCGCCGATGAAGTAGCGGCGGTGGAGAGCACAGGCAAAAACCCGACCAGCAACGTAACTCTGCCGCAAATCGTCAAACGAACGATGGCCTTCCACTTCGGCACGCCTTCATATTGCGAACAAAGCATTGAAGAGTTCACAAAAACTCTGCATGTCGACAAACGCATCAACCGCCCGGCAGGCGTTTTCGTCACTTTGACGAAAAACGGCAAGACGCGCGGTTGCTGGGGAAGCGTCTATCCTCAATACGACTCCGTAGCCAAAGCAACTGTTTATGCCACCATGGGCGCTCTGAGCAAAGAATATCGCTTCGCTCCGATCACCGCGCATGAGTGGCAAAAACTGCGTCCACAAGTAACAGTTATACGCCGCGTCGAGCCGATCAGCAGCATCAGCGAACAAGATCCGCTGAGCGACGGTCTGCTTGTGCGGTCAGGCGGTAAGTCGGGAGTGCTTCTACCGGGAGAAGCCACCGACGCGTATTACCAGATGGTTCAGTGCAAACTGAAGGCTGGTATCAAATCCGGTGAATCGTGTCAGCTATACAAGTTGAAGGTTGAAATTTATGACTAACGGCACCGACACACCGTCTGCAAATACGGACGCCCCGGCTCCCCAGGCTCCACCACCGCCGGCGAAGAACTGGCTGAAGTCATGGGAGTTTGCCGTCGTCAATCTCCTGCTTCTGATTTTGTGCTTCGTCGTCTTGCAGAAGCCGACCGGTTCTATTGGCGGCAAAATCGCCATGGAACAAGAAGGGTTCGATCTCTATCACTACGACATGAAAGGCAACAGCGTCTATGTGATGGCTGTCGGCCCGCGCGGTCCCAGCTCAGACGAACGCGGCGTCTGGGTCAATTCCGACGGCTCGTTTCGCGTAGACAACCTGCCCGTCGGCGAATACTCGTTGAAAGTCCATGTGCCTGGTTTCTCCACCACCTGGGAGAACGGTGTTTTCGTTGAAGACGGCAAACTCACCAATTTAAAGGATGCAGTTCTCCTCAGTCTGTCTGATCCTACTATCAACATCGCCACCAATCGTCGCGTGTTCTCCAGTCAGGAAAAGCCGAGCTTCTGGACGACCACATCCGGCTCCAACAAAGCCGAAGTTAAGGTCTACAGCAAAGACATGCTGTCCTTGTTGAAAAAGGCTGCCTACAAGAAGGAGAACTTCGAGCTATCCACCGAATTGAGTCTGTGGAAATCCTACGATCGAAAATCCGAAGCCAGACCATTTGCGAAGCTGAAACCGATCAAAGAGTTCTCGCGCAAAGTCAATGGCGGCGAAGATAACTACGACCGGCAAGACTATCAATTAGACCAGCCGTTGCCCCCCGGAGATTATTTTGCGGTTGCCGAATGCAGCAACGTGCGCAAAAAGTCGGATTGGGCAATCATCTGGTTTTCAGTCAGCGATCTGGGATTGATCGTGAAGCAAGATCCCGAAAAAACGCTGGTGCGCGCCGTCGACCTGAAGACTCTTAAGCCGGTCGCCAACGCCCAGATCGATCTGCTGGACAGTTCTGCCAACGAATACAACAAATTTGCCGGTGCCGTCACCGGTGCTGATGGTTTCGCAAGCATCTCGCTGCCGGCAGACCGTCGCAAAGTTGATCATCAGCAAATACTTGCCTTCGGGACCTCGGGCAAAAATCATGCCTACGGAGGCATCTCCTTTTATAACAACGTCAATGGCGACGAGCAAACCTACTTCTACACCGACCGCCCGATATATAGGTTGGGACAAACGGTTTACTTCAAGGGCATCGTGCGCAAGAAGGAACCGCTCGGATTCACAAATCCCGGAGTGGAAGAAGTGTCGGTCAATATTGAAGACCCCGACAATAACTCCCTGTGGAATCACGATCTAAAAACCAATGTGCACGGCACATTCAACGGCGCCTTCGATATTCCGAAGGATGCAAAAACCGGCGGCTATCAAGTGACGATCAGCTATCCGGACGGCGAAACACAGTACGAACGATTTGAAGTCGGTCAATACCGCAAGCCTGAATACCAGGTCGAAGTAACCGCCATTGAGCCGAGCGTCATTGCCGGCGGGAAAGCCAAAGCCAAGATTCGCGCCAAGTATTATTTCGGCGCGCCGGTCACCAACGCCAAGATCGACTATTCGGTGTACGAACGACCGGACTACGACCTCGCCTACCGGCTCATGTATCGCCCCGACTACTATTCCTACTTCGATGGTTGGGACGATGAGAACAGCGACTATTACGACAGCTACTACTCCGGCGACTTCGTGACGTCGGGCTCGGCCCAGACCGATGAAAATGGCGAAGCGACGGTAGAGTTCGACACCGCCGCCACGACGATGGACCTCAATGATCCGTCCTCTTATGAGTTCGGCATCAAGAAATACAAAATCGAAGCGACGGTCACCGACATCAGCCGCATTGCCGTAGAAAGCAGCGGGTCACTAAATGCGGTGCCAGGCGATTTCGCTCTATTTGTGGAGCCGAAGAACTATGTGGTCAAAGTTGGAGAGAACATCAACGTCAGCTTCAACGCAGTCACATATGAGAAACAGCCAGTCAAAAATCAAGAGATCAAACTGCAGCTGGTGCGCCGCAAGGTAGACCAGGACGGACACTCCAAGGGGTACGAAGTAGCCGATGAGATCCGTGCGACCACCGACGATGAAGGTAGAGGCACCGGCACATTCAACGCCAAGGCCGAATATGTGACTGACCAGTTTTATATCGTGGGACGCACCCGCGACAAAAACGGACACGACATCATGGCCAGCCGTAGCATCTGGTTGTACGACGCTAACGATCCGTGGGCGATCTCATACGACGAATCTTCAAAACAGCCGCTTTCGCTGAAGCTGGATAAGGGAGCTTATCTGCCTGGCGAAACAGCCAAGATCATGGTCACTGCACCGATCTCGAAAGACGATCAGGGCGCTGAAGCCATCATCGCTATCGAAGGCGCGCGTATCTACTCATACAAAGTGATCAAACTATCGGCCGCGGCCGAAATGATCGAAATACCGATCAAGGAGGACTACGCACCAAACGTTTACGTCACTGCGACCTTCGTTGGTTCCAAGCGGCAGTTCTATCATCAGGAAAAGATGCTCAAGGTTTCTCCTCAGAATCGTTTCCTCGATGTGCAAGTATCCACCGACAAGGCACGATATAAGCCCGGCGACAAGATCACCTATACGATTAAAGCCATCAAGAATGACGGCAAGCCGGCAGCCAACACCGAGCTTTCGATGGGTGTCGTGGACGAGAGTATTTACGCAGTCCGCGCAGATATGACGCCGGACATCAAGAAATACTTCTATTCCAAACGCGAAAATCAGGTGACCACACTCTGCTCGTTCCCGGAAGAGAACTCCGGTGGTCCCGACAAGATCGAGCCACGTGTGCGGAAGGACTTCAAGGACACAGCAGCCTGGTATCCCAATTTGATCACCGACAAAGACGGCATTGCCAGCACGACGTTTACTTTGCCGGACAACCTGACTACCTGGCGTGCCACCGTTCGTGGTGTGGACGACGCGACTGACGTCGGTTGGACGATCAACAAAGTAATCTCGACACAAGACCTTTTGCTGCGCCTGGCCTTGCCGCGTTTCTTCACGCAGGGTGATGAAACGTTCCTCACGGCCGTCGTGCACAACTACACCGACAAACCGCAAACCGTCAATTTGACACTCACTCCCAGCTCGCAGTTCCAGGTAAGTCAGGGACTGGTGCAAAAGGTGGAGGTAAAACCGGATGGCGCCACGCGCTATTCATGGCCAGTGAAGGTGATGACCGCCGGTGAATCTCTTATTCGCGTCAAGGCCGTCGGACAAACCGCCGGTGATGCGATGGAAATGAAAGTGCCGGTGCGTTCGTTGGGCATCCCGATGGTCGTCTCCAAAGGCGGGTTCACGCAAAAGGAAGAAGACACCATCACCATCCCGATACCGCAAGCGGACGCCGCACCGGGATCAGCGACCTACAAAGTGTGTTTGTCATCATCGGCATTGAGCCCGATCATCGGCAACTATGCTGCGCTCATCGAGTATCCCTATGGATGCACAGAGCAAACCATGTCCAAGGTGATGCCTTCTGTCGTGGCAATGCGACTGCACCAGTCTCTTGGCGCACCACTGGACAAAGCGTCCATCGCTAAGTTCGGTCAGGTCTACAAGAAAGGCATGGAAAAACTGGAAGGCTATCAGCACAGCGACGGCGGCTGGGGCTGGTGGGAAAACGATGACAGTCAGCCCTACCTGACGTCACTCGTTCTCGAAGGCTTCTATCTCTTGCGCGAAGCCGGATATCCGGTCTCAGCAGAGCGAGCGGCCAACGGCAAAAAGTGGTTGCTGGAAAACACCATCAGCATGAAGAAACAGATGGCTGATCCGAAGCTGGTGAAGACGGGCTTCTATTGGACGCTCAATGAGCGCGAAACGGACCTGGCTCGCTCCGCCTACACGCTCAGTCTTTATAAAGCCAAGTTGCCAGCCGATATCATGGCGTACGCTCTCTCGCGCCGCGCCTCATACGGACCGGTGCCGCTGGCATACTGGACCATGGCCGCCAAACAAAACGGCGACAATGCCAACGCTAAGTTGTTCTACGACCAGCTGATGCTTTTGGCCAACGACAATACAAACGGAGACTCTGGTCGCATTGTTAGCTTCGAGCTTACCGATGCGATGAGAAACAAACTCGCGAAGCGCGACTGGGCCGATTGGTACGACGAGTACCGCTACACCGGCGTTGAAACCACAGCACTGGCCTTGCGCGCCGCTGTGGCATACGACCCCGCCGATCGCGACCGCATCGAAGCCATCAAGCGTTGGATTCTCATGCAGCGCGGCAAAGATGGATTCGGCAACACGAAGACCACATCGCAAGTCTTCATCGCCATGATGAACGACGAGCTCGCCACCAAGAGCGCCGGCGAAGGCAGCTACAAAGTAGAAATTCTTCGCGGACAAAACCCACTCGGCGCTTTCGATCTCGGCAAACAAGCTCGCTTTGAACCAGAGCGCGTTTTGACAGCCGATATTGATCTGAATTCGACCGCCAAAGAAGTGACGATCAAGAAGACTGGTCCCGGTCGCTTGTATTACACCGTAGTACTGAACTACTCGCGTGTCGTCAAACCCGGACAGATAGTCGCTGAAGGACAACCGAAAGGACTGAAGGTGCGACGCGAGTTCTTCCGCCTGAAGGCAACACAAGACAGTGACGGCAAGACGCACTTCCGCGCCACGCCGATCACCGACAACCGCGTGAAAGCAGGAGAAACCTTGCTGATGAAGGTATTCGTAGAATCGCCCACGCGCATTCCGTATCAAATGACCGAAGTCGCTTTGCCGAGCGGAGCGGAAGTGGTGAAAAACGATTCAGCTGAGGACAAACTGGAACAAGAAGGCGACAGCCACGAAATCGACACATCGAGCTTCTGGTACTCGTGGTGGACTCACCAGGATGTACTTGACGACCGCATCAGCTTCTTTGTCACCAGTATGTCTTCGGGCAAGTACGAATTCCACACCATGGTGCGCCTGGAATTGCCTGGCAAGTACCAGCTTAATCCGGTTATGCTGGAAGGCATGTACACTCAAGGCATTCGGGGATATTCAAATCCCGACACGATTACGGTGACAGAATAATGCAGCCACGCAAGACTCTGTTCAGACGATATTTGGGTTCATTAGTGTGGATCCTGCCGCTGACGCTGGGCGCGCTCTGCTGGATGACCTACCCGTTTGCCGATGCGATTTCGGTCAAACACTTGTCCATGTCTGGCTTGAGCGCGCAGCAAAAAGCCAACATCGAGCTGGCGGCCCAGACCATAAACGGGCACGTGTTGCAGCCGGGTGAGACATTCTCGTTCAACGCCATTGTCGGACCGAGGGAAGCCGGTCGCGGCTACAAGCCCGCTCCATCTTATCTAGGTCCGGACAGCCCCAGCACTATGGGCGGTGGCATCTGCCTGTTATCATCGACGCTCTATCAGGCAGCTCTGGAAGCCGGCTGTGATGTTACCGAGCGGGTACCGCATCTGCGCACTGTGCACTCTGTGCCGCCAGGGCTGGATGCAGCAGTCTGGTATGGTCAAGCTGATTTGAAATTCAAGAACACATTGAAAGTTCCAATTCAGATTTGTACCGACTGGTCAGGAAACAAACTCTCAGTGAAGGTGCTCGGCAAGGAAGAAAACTCCGAGTCGATCGAGTTACGCCGCCGCATCACGAAGGAATCGCCCGATTCGATCGTGGTCGAGCTGTACCGACTGCGAGATGCAGCTGAAACATTGGTCTCTCGAGACGTATATCGCACCACACAATGACGCTCACGATTGATGGCTCGTTCGGTGAAGGTGGCGGACAGATCATTCGCACCTCTCTGGCGTTGTCGGTAGTCACCGGCACGCCTTTTCAGGTGCACAAGATTCGCGCCGGACGAGAAAAACCTGGCTTGCGCAATCAACATCTGACGGCAGTTATGGCGGCGGCACAGATCAGCGACGCCGAAGTAGACGGAGCATTCGTTGGATCGACAGAGCTTCACTTTCGTCCCGGTAAATTGCGCGGCGGCAAATACAACTTCGCTATCGGTACCGCCGGCAGCACCACTCTTGTGTTGCAAACTGTCTTGCCAGCATTGATGCTTGCAGATGAACCCAGCGAGCTGTCCTTCGAGGGCGGAACGCACAATCCCAAGGCTCCGCCGTTCGACTTCGTGCACAAAGCCTTTCTGCCGCAGATCAATTTCATCGGACCAAAGGTCACCACGCAGTTTCTTCGCTACGGGTTCTACCCACCCGGTGGTGGCAAGTGGACTTGCACAATCGAACCAGCCCGGCAGTTTCGTCCGCTCACTCTGCTGAGCCGCAGCAAACCACACCCCGCCGCCCGGGCACTGGTAGTCAAACTGCCGACATCAATAGGTGATCGCGAACTGGCAATTTTGAAAAGCCGCTGCAAGGACATTCGCAAGTTCAAAGTAGAAGAATCGGACCAAGGCGCCAGCCCCGGCAACGTCCTAATTGTAGATGTGCCGTCGCAGGAACTGACAGAGGTGATCAGCGGCATCGGAGAACGTGGATTGCGCGCCGAGACGCTTGCAGAGCAGGTCGCAACCGAGTTCAACGCCTACATGAAAGCCGATGTGCCGGTCGGCGAACACCTCGCCGATCAGTTGTTGTTACCGCTGGCACTGGCTGCCGGCGGCAGTTACAAGACCGTGGCACCTTCATTACACACAACCACCAATATAGAGATCATCAAAAAGTTTCTTCAGATCACTATAGATCTGGAACAAGAAAATGAGCGCCAGTGGCGCATTTCCATAGAAAGCGGTTTACCCCACTGAGAGCGGCGAGCGTGGGAATTCCCCCGCTTGTCAATTGAACAGACCTGCCCATAATTGAATTCTGTTTAATCGAACGCGGTGCTTTGGGAAGGCACCGTATTCAGTATTGCGTAAGCCGCGAGGTAATGATATGCGCAATCGTTTCTTCGGCATTGCACAAATGCCGCTGGCGTCGAACCTGATCGCACGCTGTACAAGCGTGCTGTCCGCGGGAATACGACGCCTCATGAGAGGAAATAATTTGCACGATGGCATGCCGCAGGCGTGCGCAATACCAAATCGATTTTGGTATCGCGTTCAGGCGAGGTCGGCATCATGCGTTGCCCTTATTTTGAAACTATAAAGACGAAAAGTATTTCGGAGGATGAGTCTAAAGCGCTCGTCAATTCCTCCGACGGTAGCACATGTGTGCGCATGCGGAACCGCTCAGATGGCACAGCCAGCACCGACAGCTGTGCGTATCGTCAGCGCCGCCTGCGCAACATGGTGCGCCGATTGCCACCACTTCCTCACGAGGAGGTGGGACCATGACATACCGATTGGTGAAGTCCATAGATATGACGGAGGTCGACGCAAAGGCACAGCGGGAACCCTCCGGCGGTAGCACATGCGTGCGCATGCCAGGCATGCGCATCATGTTGCGCCGATATGCACCAATTGCTCTGGTTCTGCTTGGCGCCCTCGCGCTCAGCCAGGTCGCAGCCGAGGCCCAGGGATTGATCGGTGCGCCCTGCGAAGTGCGGTATGGTCAATCCTACGAAACAGGGATTGAATCGCTCGACTACGATACTGCATGCGGCTACTCGAATCTGGCGACCGCTATCACGATCGTCAGCGGTCTAGCGTGGTGCGCCTGGCGCAACTGGCGCACGCGCGCCATGGCACTATCGCTGCTCTGGGATTACGAGATCTCGTTTCAGCGAGTTCGCAAATTCATGTCCCGGCGGCGCTGGCAATCTGTTCTCTTCCTGCTGCTGGCGCCGCTGGTCATGCGCATCGCGTCGTTGTACTTGATCAACAATTACGGCGGACTGAGCGGCGGTCTCTGAACCGCAGCCCAACATTCGACAGTCTCCTTTCATCTAATGGAGTGAGTACCTTGCGTACCCCGATTCTCATCGCCATTTTTCTTGGCAGCGCGCTCTGCTTATGTGCTTCGCTGTGCAGCCCGCGACTCGCTTCTGCTCAGGGTCTGCCTGGCTGCCCGTGCGAAGGTGGATTTGATCCTCGCCCACCGGAGCGGTTTATTCAGAGCGATGAGCCCGAACCGACGGCAACAATTGCCGTGGTAGGCATTCCAGGTCGTTCATCGGGCGGCTACAAGACTCATGGGGTCCTCGACGCCACCATATTCTTACTGTTTCCTTACTACGTTGTCGTCCTGCCGTTGACTGTTGTACTCGGCAGAAAATCAGTCGACACCATAAAGAAGGCTCGCAGCGAAGCACTAGATATGGTTCTCAACTATCAACCATTTATTGACGCCCGCATGCACGTGCGCGCCGCACTGTATGAGGCTCTAGCAATCTCTTTGCTCTGGTCCGTCTTTCTCGGTCTCCCGTTCTTAATCCCGCTTTTTCATCTGTGAAACACTATGGAATTCCTTCCCCGCATCCTCACTTTATTGATGTTAGCTTTCTCGGCTCCAACTGCGACTTTTTGCTGGTCGGTTCCTGTCCATGCACAGGCAATCGCTTGCAGCCAGCGCCCGGCGCCAGTATGTCCATCTCCGGGCAAAAAGTCGCAGGACACACCCAGGAGATCATCCTGGCGGTCATCATATCTGGTGATACTGGTCTGTCTGATCTTTTCATTCGCCTGCGAACTTATGAGTCTCGGCGTGGGCGTTTCGCAGATTCGAGCAACACGCTACCCGCTCTACCAGAACTTTCACAACCGCGCAATGCTTGTCGCATTCTGGCTGGTTCTCACCGTGGGACTGACTTGCATAACCGCCATGGGTCACGTCATGGCCGACGGCGCCCGCAATCGGAGCGGTGAGCCATGAACGAATCATCCGGATGGGTAGCCACTATTAAAACCGCTGCTGTGTTCCTGCTCTGGAGTGCCGCTGCGCCGGCGGCCGTCATCAGCGCTGGTTTCATCTACATGGTCGCTATGGCATCAGCCCATGCCGGCGCTCTCAATTTCTCGACCATCGCAGAATATGTCACAGCCGAACGGCTGCGCATGTATGGTGCGCACAGTTCCTGGGTCGTATGCGGTTTGATTGCTTGGTGGCATGTCGAGCGAGCGCGGCGTATGTCGCTGCGCCTTATGTTAGATCACAATGTTTCGCTGGCAGAAGCTCGTCGCTTTATCCTGACGCGAGTTTTTCAGGCCAGCATCTTGGCAGTATGGGGGCCCGTGGCCGTAAACTTCCTGCTCGGTCAGGGGCTCCCATTTCGCCACCTGCACGACCTGTTCGAGAACACCAAGTTCAAGTGCGGGGGCGACTGATGTCACCGACGCAGACACGCGAACTAGTCTGGGGAGAAGTACCTAATCAGCGCATCGGTGCTGTCTGGTGCTGGACACTCATGTTTTTGATCGGTGCCTGCGTGATGGATCTGTCACACACGCCACATCTTCTGCTTGGCTGCATCTGCTTCATAGCGACGATTCTGCTCGCGTTTCTTGCCTGTCTTGCCTGGGCCGCTGCATCAATAATAGAAACGGCAGTGAAACTGACGATGTATACGAATCTGCCGGCAATATACTTCGGCGTGGTGTATTCGTTCTGGATTGTCCACCGCGCCAGAAAAGTCTCCGTGATTCTGATGCTCGATCATGACTGGAGTTTTGCCGATTGTCGCCTGCTGATGCGACGCAAAATGCTGCACGCCCTAACCGCCCTTATAGTCACAAGTACCGTATTGACTTTCGTCCGTACGGTACTTGAGTTGTACATGGCAGCTAACTACGGCATTGCCGCAGGCTGGTTTTATGTCGCCGGGGTCTCGCTCGGCGGTGCTTCTTTTTTCTTGCCATACTTGAAAGCGGCCCACAACATCAAAATGGTCGCCAAGACAAAGGCAATGGTGTAGCCGATGACATGGGTCTTCACTTCGATCGCTGTTTCGTTGCCCAGATTGATCAATCCGTTGGTCAAAATCGCGGCGGCAATCATGCCCGTCGGCACCAACAATAGATTTTCTTGTCCTGTGGTTTCGCCACGTTGGAGTGCAGGGAGAATCGTCGCTAGGAGGACGCCTGCCACCGTGGCCGATACCAACAGGCTGCTCGTCGGTTCCGCATGTAAAAAGTAGTTGGAACAGATGGCAGTCAGGAGAGTGCCGCCCACAAATACGGGGGCGAGCACTCTCTTATCTTTTACCTGATGCATGAAGAGAGCAAACAGAGCCAACGCGAAGAAACCTGCGTACAGCGCCGCGCCGGTATAGGCATGAGTGATGTTGATACCGGTGACGTTTTGATTGTAGTTGAAGATGTAGGTCTGCAGCAGGCAGCGTGTAATCCAAAAAAGTCCTGCCAGTTGTCCGATGCCGCTGCGCGTGGCGACGAGCGCGGTGGGAGCCAACACGATCAGCCCCATCAAACCCCAGAAGCGGGTTGCAATCAGGGTTAACACACCAACCATGATAATCACTTTAACGGCCGACGTCGGCGAGACGTAATACCGATTTTCATCGGTGGTCATCTCGAAAAGATAAGTGGCGAAGAATCCAGCGCCGACCAGAGCGGCTATCGCAGTCAGATCCATCGCCGTCAACAACTTGGTGATCACCATAAGCACACCAAGTCCGCCGGTGGCTGACAGCATGATGCGCTTGATGAACACTTTGTCTTCGTGCAACAGCGGACGCTGAGCGCAGCGCAACAGCTGGGCGCACGAAATGACTCCCAACAGAAGCCCTTCACGTATGGGCAGGTCTTTGACATTGTTGATGCTGCGCAGCCAGCTGACACCACCCAACCAACAAATGGCAGGCAACACGTCATCGAGCGAAGATTGTTCTGCCAGGTAGAGATTTTCGACGAACTTCCAGGTGATCAAACCGAGCAATGCTGAACCAGCCACCATCAGATAGCTGTTGTCCTCGGCTGTGGTGTACATGGTCACCGGCACTGACGCGCACAATATAAGAATGCCTCGCAGCTGCGCGGGCAGTCCGATGCGCGACAAAACAAATGCCAGCGTCATTGCTCCGATGAAGTACGGGAACGAAGCCGCGGCGTCAACTTTGAAGTGCCAGCCGATAGCATAGAGTGCGCACATAGGTGCGGCAGTAAGCAAAAATGCCGGCAACGCTTTGAGGAGGCCGGCAAATGAAAGTTGCTTGTAGAATCCATCCTTTATAAAAGGAAGCAGAAACGCGATTAACGAACTTATGGCGAACAAAATCAGCACGCCAGACGGCATAGCAACCATAGTCAGCAGCCTCATTGGAACATGTTAGACTAGGACCAATGTAGCACAGCCGCGAGCTTGAAACTGCCATCCCACGCTAATTCTAGGTAAAGCAAGTGTTAGGAGACTGAGACTGCGCAATATTCACTTTCTCCTGCTTGCAATCATCTTCGCCATTGCCGCCGTCGGCGTGCTGTCTGAAATGGCGAGTCAGGATCCTCGCGATGAAGCCCGCAAGTTTCTCACGATTGTCGGGTCCGGCAACGTCGAAAGAGCTCTGGGCGAGTTCGGCGACAACACCTGCCACTGCGCCCCTAAAGGCGGTTACACCTCGTACTTCAAGTATGAATCAGGAGTCGATCCCAACATCGCATTCCTGCTCGGACAGAAGTTTCAGGTCAACAGCAACATTCAAGGCGTCCGCATGGCGGACAACCAACCGTTCCTTTTGCCCTGGGAGAAACCGGAAACCTTCGCAGTGGATGCCCAACTCATCTTCGACAAGAAGGAAAACGCCCCCTACTTCCTGCCGATGGACACCGCCTTCGGCGAACCAATACCGGAAGCCGAGCTTAAGAAGTTTCTTGCAGATCCCACAGAGGGAGCAATTCGAGCCTTCTCTTTACGAGTCCGCCCGACACTGAAGCCCGGCTTCATACCGGAATTCCACGCCACGACCAAAGAAGATGTGGAGGCTGAGAAATCGGCAAAAGAGGTGCTGGCGCCGGAGATGCTCAAATATCTGCACGCCCGTGACGCCGGACCGGTTAAGCTGGACGATGGCAAGACCGTAGCCATGGAGGAATACGGCGACCAGTTGCCGCGTCTTTACTCTGCGGTGGTGCGGCTGTACATTGTGAGGCGGGGACAGATCAATCGGTGGACGATCAAAAAAGTGCAACTGCACGACGCCACATTGCTGACTAACAAAGGGGAGCGGCTGCAGGTTTTGCGCACCAAGGCACCGACACCCGCTGACCTGGAAACGCCGGGCAACAACGGTTAGGAGAACGGATGTCCGACGTCATCAAAACCAATAAACGGGTGATGTTGTCCAGCATTGCACTGGCCGTTTTGATTTCCTGTCAGGTAGCCGCCACCATCGTCCGCTTCGACGAAAAGGTGTTCGAGACCTTGCTGCAGCGGCTCGATCAGCCAGACGCGGCTCAGGTCACCGTTTCCGCCAATACGTTGATGCCTCATTGGCTCTATTTGACTCTCGATCTTGCCACCGCCGGTGGGGTCTGCGCCGCGGCATTTTTCCTCACTTACAGATTCGGCAAAACTGCCAGGCTGATTGTGACCATGCAACTGCTTTTGCTGACTTTGATTCTGCAGGCCGTGGTCTGGTCGTTCGTGCACATTCCCGGACACCCGGTCAGCCTGACGGTCGCGCTCTTGTGCGGAGCAGTCTTCGGACATCTCTTCAAGAAATACGAGCGCCGCGAACTGCGTTTTGAAGCACAGTTCCATGAGATATCGGCGCGCAACCGAGAGTTGCTGGAAGCTCGGCTTCAGTTGGTGAAGCAAGACGAAATCGACAGGCGTATTCTGGCCGCCGACCTGCATGACCAGGTACTCAACGATCTCAAGCAAGTGCGGCAAGTACTGCACGACAGCAAAGAACGACTGGGCGATGATTCACACAACAAGATCGACAACTTGATGAGCAAAGCCATGACCGGAATCCGCGAAGTCATGGACAGCCTGGCGCCCTCCGATCTCGAGCACCTGGGGTTGATAGGAGCTATGGAAGAAGCGCTTGAGAAGGGCGAGTCCCGTGCGGGCTATCGCTCACGTTTCCGCAGCTCGGTCGAAGACGACGAGCTGGAGATCCTCAACATGGTTGAACAAACATTGTTATATCGATTGGTGCAGGAGTCGGTAACCAATATTTGCAAACATGCGAAAGCCGAAATTGTAAAAGGCGAGGTGTCCAAAACAGGCGACATGCTTGTCGTCCGAATTACCGACAATGGCAAGGGCATCGATTGGGACAACTTCAGCCAGGAGTCACGCGGGTTGCGGTACATGCGGCAGCGCGCCGATCTGATCGGAGCCACAATCGCCTGGATGCCTGGTGAAAAAGGAGTGGGAACTACCGTCGAAATCAAGCTAAACTTAGGGGCGAGAATTCAGGCTGCCACAACTTAATGACTACTGTTCTGATTGTTGAAGATTTGCCCGCGTTGCGCGAACACGCCGCCAAAGTGGTGAAAGAGACGCTGGGCGCCAACGTACAAATCGTTGAAGCCAATAATGGTGCCACAGGCATCGAGATGGCCAAGAAGCACGATCCTGACATGGTGCTTCTCGATATAAACATGCCTGACATGAGCGGCGTCAAAGTCGCCGAAGCTATCTGGAAAGAGAAGCCGAATAAGAAGATCCTCTTCTGGTCTCAGTTTCACAAAGAGTCCTACGTCAGGGCCATCTCAAAAATCCTTCCCGACGAAGCCATTCATGGATATGCACTGAAGGGCGAAGTCTCACAGAACCTGGCTTACGCAATCGATTCCGTCTTCACTCACGACAACTCGTATATCGATCCGGTCGTGCGCGGAGTGCAGGCTAAATTGCAGTCAAAAGACGGCTCATTCAACGACGTCGAGTACGAGACCCTAATAGACATAGCGGTTGGGCTGACGGACCGAGCAATCGCCAAGCGCCGCCATATTTCGGTGCGCGGCGTGCAAAAGCGCATCTCAGCCCTGCTGGAGAAACTGTTGCACGGCGAAAATGAGTATTTAAAAGAATCCGCCGGCATGGAAGTTCTCAACCCGCGCACACGTCTTTTGTGCGTCGCGTTCAAACGGGGTCTGATTAACGCTGAAGAACTCGATGAGCCCGAAAAGAACATGTTCGAGTGGCTGGACAAAGAGTTCTATAAGATGGGCGACGACTTCTAGAGACAAAACGGCGTCGATGGCGACCGCTCCCGGCACTCTTGAGGCGTATGCCTCACAGGCTCAACTGTTTGCGTCCCGGTACGTAATTACGTACCGAACAGGGCGTGCTTGCCTATTTCACCAGTTCGACTGAAAAGGCATCATATCCATCAACGAGCGTGTCTCGCCGCCGCAAGCAGGACAATTTACCACCATGAATTTGAACAAATCACTTCAAGTCAAGGCTGAATTGAAACGTTTGCTGCACAGCTCGACTGGCTTCGTTCCCCTGCGTGAGGCAGTGGATACGAACCAATTGCGCAGACTTATGAGCACTCTCGATACTAGCCCGTCACAGTCTACGGTTCAGCACGTGGTCGCCGCATTCTCGCGGCTCTGCCACTCTGTTGAAACGTATTACTGACCTGTACCCGAAAGGAACGCGAGCCCGATCGGTTACAGGACACTCATCACTCAAGGAGGTGACGACAGCTCAAGCCACAACGGTGGGGTCGTGGTTGAGCAACGAACCTAACTCATGAAAAGCAGCGATCTCGATGCGCGAGTGGCTGTCCTGTACAGGACAGCCATTTCCATTTCAGTTTGCCTCAATTTCGACTATAATGGGCCACGCTTCGGACTGAAGCGACGCTGCACCACATTTAGTGGCATCGTCAGGCAACCCGGTGAGCGGATAAGACGAGGAAAAACAGATGCCCAAAGCCAGCAAGCGTTGGTCGAGACTGGACCTGGGGACGCTGATTGCCTGCATTTCCGTCGGCATTTTCTGCGGCTGGCAGCCGGCACTGGCAGACGACGAGATCCCGTCACCGCCGCCCCTGGACGAAACAGAACCGCCGCAGTCAAAGCCCAAAACAAAGGCGAAACCTGCAACCAAGGCGAAGTCCGAAACCAAGAAAGCGCCAGCGCCGGATTCATCAGGCGCCGTACCGCTCGCCAGTGTCTATGGTCTGACAAAAGCACTGGCGCTGCTCGGTAAAGAATTGGGCGGCAACTGGGTGCACAGCAATGATCTGCAAGAAGAAGCTCTGGCGCTGGAAGATAAACTCAAACCCGAGCTTCCTGCCATTCCAAAAGACATCATCGACGGCGCAGCGTCCGGACAGGCTAACGTTTTAAACGATTTCCTGGCAGGACACGGTTTTTCGATTAAGGTCGCACCCCTGCGCGAAGGGGAAGTCGGAGTGGTTATGACCACCGAGCTGCAAGGCAAATGGGACGGGCATGAGATAAGCCAGCTCAAGTATGCCGACGGCAAAACGTATCCCACCTACCGGATCAACGTCACTTCCTATGACGTACCAGGGCATGTGATGCCCGTGCTGCAGATCTATCATCGAGACGACATCAAGGTTTTTGTCACGCTGCAGGAAGCGGAATTGCCCGGGTTGCAGGCCGCCAAACTGGCTGCCAAGCTGACTCCGACAGCAACCTGCCGCATCGACCAGCATATCCATGCGGCAGCCCTTCCGAAGGTAAACAAGAACACCTCAGCCGCCATCAAATGGCTGTTGGGCATGACGAACAACAAGGGCGACCGCATCATGCAAGCACTGGCTCAAACAATGCTGCAGATGAATCAGAGCGGGTTTCGAGCAAGGGAGGCAGTGGCTCTGTCGGGGGCAAAGGATCTGGGGCTGGCGCCCGCCAACTACTACCATGTCGACCGCCCGTTCTTGCTCTGGGCTACCAAAGACGGCTTGAGCTATCCGCTCTTCGCCACTCGCGTCGACTACGACTCATTTAAAGACCCGGGCAACTTCCTGGGCGGAAAGTAATCCTGCGCGACGGTGCAGGCGCTGCCTTTTATGAAGAGAAAATGAAGAATGCGCCAGCGCCCGCATCCTAAATCACACAGCGGGTGGGGGTTCCGCCGATCCAGCTCGGCTGCCGTTTAACGACAGATGGCTTTCTAAGCGGATAAAATCCGCATTCGTTATAACGAATTACGGCTAAAACCCCGTGTCTCCTGCCACCGAAGTTTTCATGTGGAACCCCAAAATCGAAGCGATGCCGCGCGGCGAGCTTCGCGGAATGCAGTTTGACCGGCTGAAGCAGTTGATGACGCGCGTCTGCGCAGATGTTTCGTTCTACCGCAAGACGTATGGCGTGCTCGGCATCACCGCTGAAGATATTCAGCATCTATCCGATCTGCGCAAACTGCCGTTTCTCACCAAGAGCGATCTGCGCGACCACTATCCGCTGGGCATGCTGGCCGTAGACCGCAGCCAGCTGCGCCGCATCCACGTTTCATCCGGGACCCGCGGCAAGCCGACCGTGTCGGCATATACGCAGGCTGATATCGACTTGTGGAGCGACCTCTGTGCCAGATCTCTAGCTGCCGCCGGCGTCAAACCAGGCGATGTGCTTCATAATGCCTACGGCTACGGGCTTTTCACTGGCGGACTGGGCATCCATTACGGCGCCGAGAAGCTGGGCGCCGCCGTTGTCCCCATATCTGGTGGCAGAACGCAGCAGCAAGTCATGCTGCTCGATGATTTTCGCGCCGACGTCCTGACTTGCACGCCATCTTATGCGATGAATCTCGGGCTGGCGCTGGAAGAGGCGAATGTGCCGATGCACCGGCTCAATCTGCGGATCGGCATCTTCGGCGCCGAGCCCTGGAGCGAAGAGTTGCGTCAGCAGTTGGAAGCGAAGCTGAAGGTAAAAGCGATCGATATCTACGGATTGAGCGAAGTGCTTGGACCGGGTGTGGCGATTGAATGCCTGGAGGCACGCGACGGTCTGCACATCTGGGAAGACCAGTTCATCGTCGAAGTAATCGATCCGCAATCACTGGAGCCTGTCGAAGACGGCACCGTGGGCGAGCTGGTGATCACCACGTTGACCAAAGAAGCCCTGCCGCTGATCCGTTATCGCACAGGCGATGTAACTTCGGTGACGCGCGAGCCCTGCGTGTGTGGACGCACGCACGCCCGCATTCAGCGTCTCAAAGGTCGGCTGGACGACATGCTGATTGTGCGTGGAGTCAACGTCTATCCTTCCGAAATCGAGAATGTGCTGCTTTCGATTCCGGCACTTACGGCTCAGTATCAAATCGTCGTGTCGAGGGACAAGGCGCTCGACGAGATCAAGGTACGGGTCGAAGCCGAATCCAGCACACCGGCCGAGCTGGTATCAGATGTGATATCACGCCTGAAGGACAGCCTGGGTATCACCGCTTCTGTTGAGATATTACCGCCTGGTTCTTTGCCGCGCAGCGAAGGCAAGGCGCTTCGAGTTTTGGATTTGCGCGATGAGGTCAATTAAATGAAACCCGGACTACAAGTCGGTCAGACGGCAGAAATCGAAATCACGGTCGAGCCGGAGATGCGCGCACAGTTTGAAGGTCAAACCGTGCACCATTTGTTTTCCACATCCAGCCTGGTGCACCAGATGGAATGGGTGGCTAGAAAAACAATTTTGCCGTTCTTGGAACAGCACGAGGAAGGGATGGGCGCGCAGGTTGACGTTTCTCACCTGATGCTGACGCCCCTCAACATGAAGGTTAAGCTCAAAGCTACAGTCGCGGAAATTCGCGACAACAAGATCGTTTGCGAAGTGGAAGCATGGAACCTGCGCGGCAAAATCGCCCGCGGCACCATCACCCAAGCAATCGTCGATAAGTCCTGGCTACAAAACAAAATGAAAGAACTGGCGGTCATCGAGCACATCACCAAAGATGCCGAGCACCCGCTTTTTCGCCCCCAAGGAGCAACCAATGGTTAAAGTGTTCGCCCTCTACAAAAAGCCGCAAGAACCGGCTGAATTCGATCGCAAGTACAACGACGAGCATCTGCCGCTGGCGCTGAAGATGCCCGGTCTGCGCAAACTGGAAATCGCCAAAATCACTGAATCACCGATGGGTGAACCGAATGTGTACATGGTGGCGGAACTGTATTTCGATTCTATGGAATCCGCGAAAGCCGCTATGTCTTCACCGGAAGGCAAGGCAGCCGGCAAAAACATCATGAGCTTCGCCGGCGACATCGTGCACCTGGTTTATGCCGAGGTCGAAGAGAAAGTACCGGTAGGCGCCAAATAAGTCTGTTCTCGTTCGATTGCCCTCTGTCCTATCTTATCCCAGTCATTTGAAAACTCCTCAAACTCCTGTTTTAAACACGAGCCACTAATCTCACCATTGCCCGATGAGCACCAAACAACTAGAGGCCGGAAAAATGTCCCAAACCGAGAAGCTTCTGCAGGGTCGTCCCGCAGAGGATTTTGCATTTCAACGCATCATATACAAGAAACAGAACTACATCGCCACCATCACCATCAATCGTCCCGAAGTTTTGAATTGCTTCGATATGACGACGCTGCATGAGATGTCTGCGGCGATCCTGGATGCCAGCTATGACGACAACATTTCGGTTGTCGTGTTTACAGGCGCCGGCGACAAAGCGTTTTGCACCGGAGCGGATCTTAAGGAACAAGAAGAGGCGATTCTCCATAAGCCAAACAACTACTACAAGTGGATGTACTCGTTTATCGAGATGCACGATCGGCTGCGCAACATCGGCAAACCGACCATCGCTCGACTGAACGGCATGACGGTCGGCGGCGGCAACGAATTGAACATGGCTTGCGATCTGGCTGTTGCAGCCGATCACGTGACGATCAGACAGGTCGGAGCGGCCCGCGGCAGCGTCGCCGCCGGTGGCGCCACCCAGTTTTTGCCTTTAATCATCGGTGACCGCCGGGCGCGCGAGATGCTACTGCTTTGCGAACCAATCGATGCCTACACAGCATTGGACTGGGGTCTAGTAAATCAGGTGGTCCCGATGTCTCTGCTCGATCAGACAGTTTCGGAACTGGCCGAAAAGATGTATCGCAAACTGCCGGAGTGCACGCGCTATACGAAAGAACAACTGAATTTCTGGCGCAACCTGTCGTGGGGAATGACCATCGGTCACGCTCGCGACTGGCTCACTCTGCATGCCGGACATCTGGAAACTGCGGAAGGTCTACGGGCATTCCGCCGCAAAGGTGACATCGATTACGACATGCTGCACTGCAAAGCAGCCGGTCCGTCCGGCACATTCGCCGGACACACTGAAGTTAAAGAGTGCTCGAGCTGCTCGACGAAGATGCCCACAAGCTTCGCCTTTTGCGGTTCGTGCGGGCAGAAGCTTTCTTAGGAAGGGAGAGGACAATGATGACGCTGACGAAGTACAAAAACGTCGAAACATCCACCGACGAGCAAGTCGGTATTGTGCGACTGAACCGGCCGCAAGCACTGAATGCTTTGAGTCATGAACTGATGGCTGAGCTGGTCGATGCCCTGGAAGCATTCGATCGCGACGACCAGATAAGAGTGATCATTTTGACCGGTAGCGATCGAGCATTTGCTGCAGGCGCCGACATCAAAGAAATGGCGGAAGAATCGACAGTCAGCATTATGCTCAAAGATCAATTCGCCACCTGGGATCGGGTCAAAGAGATCAAGAAACCGATCATCGCCGCAGTCAGCGGATTTGCTCTTGGTGGCGGCTGCGAACTGGCGATGACCTGCGACATCATCATCGCATCGGAAACCGCCCAATTCGGACAGCCCGAAATCAACCTCGGCGTCATTCCCGGTGCCGGCGGCACGCAACGCCTGACCCGCTGCGTCGCAAAATACAAGGCTATGGAAATGATCTTGACCGGGCGCTCGATTGGCGCTCATGAAGCAAAGGAAGCCGGACTCGTCAATCGAGTGGTGCCGGTGGAGTTGTACATGGATGAAGCGCTCAACCTGGCCAAAGAGATCGCCAAGAAATCCCCGCTGGCAGTGCGCATGGCCAAGGAAGCAATTCTGAAAACCTTCGATTTGCCGATTTCGCAAGGATTGGATTTCGAGCGCAAAAACTTCTACATGCTCTTTTCTTCTGAAGATCAGAAAGAGGGCATGAAGGCTTTCATGGAAAAACGTTCCGCCAGCTTCAAAGGCAAATAGGAGGATAGAGGCAGAATCATGGCTGAAGAAAATACACTGCTTGTTGAGAAGAAAGACGGCGTTTGCACCATTACCCTCAATCGCCCCGACAAACTGAATGCTTTCAACGACGAAATGTCGTTCAAGCTGATCGATGCCCTCAAAGGCGCGGCTAAAGATCCCGAAGTGCGCGCCGTGGTGCTGACCGGCGCCGGACGCGGTTTCTGCTCCGGACAAGACCTGGCCAACCGCGACTTCAGCGACAATACACAAGCCAGACCATCGCTCGGCGATTCGTTGCGCCGGCGCTACAATCAGATTTTCCTAAACATTCGCAACATGGAAAAACCGATCATCGCCGCTGTCAACGGTGTCGCAGCTGGTGCCGGTGCCAGCCTCGCTTTCGCATGCGACTTCCGCATCGTCAGCGACAACACCAACTTCGTGCAGTCGTTCACCAAAGTCGGACTGGTGCCGGACACCGGCGCCACCTTCGTGCTGCCGAGGCTGATTGGTCTGACCAAAGCGTTCGAACTGATGCTGACCGCCGATAAGCTCGATGCAAAAACAGCGATGGAACTCGGTCTGGTCAATAAGGTGGTGACAGCCGACCAGGTGATGCCGGAAGCGATGGCATTTGCAAATAAACTAGCAAAAGGACCGACCAAGGCTTTCGGTCTGACCAAGCGCGCCGTCAACAAATCGATCTTCCCCGACCTGGAAGAGCTTTTAGAGTACGAGGCATATCTGCAAGAGATTGCCGGTCGCAGCGATGATTTTCAGGAAGGCGTCAAAGCTTTTCTTGAGAAACGCGAACCAGCCTACTGCGGCAAATGAGATTCGGCGCGTTGGCGCTGCTGCCGGCGCTTTGTCTGGTGGCAGTAACTGCACTGGCCGCGCTGGCAGATTCGTCGGCAGAACTCAAACCTAAAACGATGACGCGGTTGACTCTCAAAATCGTCAATCCAGCCTCGTCGGTGCGCAAGGACGTCTGGAGATGCGGTGACGGCATGCTGCGCATGGAGCAGCGAACCGCCGGTCAAACCAAAATCGGCTGGATCAGCATCATCAACTCACCCGATACCTGGGAAATAGACCCGGTCAAAAAGACCGGCAGTCACATCACCGATGAAAAACCGCCGACCATCGTCAGCATGCCCGTGTTTGCCGGTGACGATGACCTGGCGCAGTTGGAGATCGGAAAGGAACTGGAGTTCTTCAAGTCACACCAGGCTCGCATGACTGGCGGTGCGATGGCCGGCGACGGCATGGTCGATCGCTATCATTTGCGCATTGGAGGCAAAGAGTTGACGCTCGATTGCCGCGCCGGCGAGAACCATCCGCTGCGCATCACCTGCCCACAATGCACCGGCGTGAAAGAGGTCGAATACACGCAGTACGACCAGGTGCCCCTTCAGTCTTCATTGTTCAAACCCGAGGAAGGGATCACATTTTCGCCGACCACTTTTGCGCGTGGCGCGCTTGCCAAACCAATCGGCACGAGAAACCCGGACGTCACCGTAACAGTGACGCTGGCTCCGATCGTACTGGGAACCACGAGCATGCAAGCCTGGTTCTACCAATCACACGGCTTGTCCACGCTTAACCAGCCTGAAGTGCTGGTCGTGGTACTGAAGCGAACAAAAGAAGCAGACGATGCATACCCGGTCGATCCTATTGGACTAATCAACTCGCTCGGGATCGCGAAAACGTCACCGGAAACAATATTGCACCCGGGCATGTATGCCGATGTACCAGGCTTTATGTCCTCGACCTTCCCGGCGGTGATTTTCATCAAAGCTCCGACATTGGAAGGAGTTGCTATCCCACCCGGAGCCCTCGTCGCTGTGCCGATTACAGACCAAGAGCAAAAGGTCTGCCAAGTTGCCGGTTCGTCTCGCGTGATGTCCCAGCTGGCTTTCGAAAACAATTACTTGCCTTGTCCTTTCTGGTGTAAGCGTAATCGCAAAACCGTGTACACCGATGCCCAGGTCGATCAGATGCGACGAGATCCATTCACCAGCGGTTCGCCCTCCTTCGTATCCGATGCATCGGCACTGATGCGAACCAAGATTTGCACTTTGTCCATCACCCCTGAACTGGGCACAAAGCTTGCTCTGGCGTTGAAACAGACAAAAGCAAAACATGCCTGCCTGCGCATGCAATTGCAGCGCGACCCACGCGCCGCGCGCATACCGCTATGGCATCCCGACAAAAAAGCTCCGCGCGAATATCTGGTGCGCAGTTCCACCGACGACTCAGTTTCACCGCAATTTCTTCTGATCGCCTCCGACCAACCGGAAGATCGCCTCGATATGGTGCAAGACGGCTTTGCACTGTTTCTCACCAATGCATCTTATGAAAAACTGATCAAATCTCTAACCGGCGAACCGGAGCCCATACCTCTGGCGGCTGGAGATGCCGTGCAATTCTCCACAATGTGGAACATGAGTGCGCCAGACAAAGGGACTGCGGCGAGCAAATGATGCCTGCGGCACCGTATCAAAAATTATATCGACTACCGACCGCAGACGGCACCACAATCGACTCGCCAAAAGCATTGAGCAGCGCGTTATGAGCGCGGAAGCCGGTGCAGTGCGCAGGCATGATTTGCGCCGGCTGAAATTCTCTGAACCCTTCGATGGTCTGCGGGATGATCTGCTCCAGTGTGCCGACGAGGTGCAGCCCGCCGAATACTCCATAAAGAGGTATGTTGGGAAAAGTTTTCTTCACCGAATGCAGCACGTTTATGATGCCGGCGTGCGAGCAGGCGCTGAACACCATCATGCCCTTGTTTTTGATATGCGCGGCCAGATATCGCTCGTCCATCAACAGCGGATCGGGCCGCCACTTTGTATCGGCGTTCTCTCGACACAGATGATCCTGTCGTCCCTTTTCAAAATCCGTGACGCGAGGAATTTCGCCGCTGATGTAAAAGAAGTCTTCGAGAACGGTCCGCTCTCCTGGGTGATTGACCACTGCACCACCGTGGGAAGTAATCGTTTCCACCGACGGCACCGGCTCAAACGGTGCGACGCCACCGTCTGACAGGCGTGCACCGCGCTCGAGGAACATGCCCGGATTGACATGAACCGGCACACTACGACCAATGCGCGTGATTTCGTCGAGCATGTCGATGAGAGCACCCATGTGGTCCCAGTGTCCGTGAGAAATAGCCACGGCCTCGACGTCGCCGAGCGTGACGCCCAGATTTTTGCAATTGCGCACCAATAGGCCACCTTCCGGACCTGCGTCAAAAAGCAGCTTGTGACGGCGATCGCCTGAACGAGCCGTGAGCATCAACGACAGACCCAATTGCGCGCAACAAAGAGTGGCGCCGGACAACTGGTGAGCTCCAGCCTTGATGACGTTGTTGAACTCAGGCGACACATGAGCAGGCTTCGACGAGTAGTTGTCACTGTTGTTGTCCAGCAATACATCGACAACCAGACTGTCCAACGGTTCTAAAGATGGCATGGCAAGTTCCCAAGTCACAGGTAGTTTTCGCAGATGTGCATATTGGCACAATCGATAGTTCCGTAGTGCATAATAGCCTCTACATACTAGTCCGATCGGGAGACATCACTGGATGAGACTTGTCAGAGGGAAGCGACTGCTCGCTGTTCTCTTGGGTTTGTTTTTGCTCGCTCCTGTGGCTTTGACGCCGGCTCCGGCAGCCGAGCCATCGAGTCCTGTGCTCAATGCACTGCAGAAGGAGCTGACTCGTTCGTTCCAAAAACTGAAAAACAGCGGCGAAGCGCCTCTTTACTATCTGTCGTATTCACTTTACGACGTCGAGCGCAACTCGATGAGCGCCCACTACGGTGCGCTGGAAGACACACCCTATCCGACCAGAAGTATGAAGCTACGCGTCAATGTGCGCGTCGGCGACCAACACATCGACAATACGCACAAGATGCGGCGCAGTTCATTTTCTTTTTCGCGCAGCAGTGCTTTCAATTGGTTTGGCAGCTCGATGCCGGCAGAACCGGACGAATATGCCATTCGCAGCGTACTCTGGCAGAAAACTGATGAAGCGTTTAAAGAGGCGGAACAGCGTTTTCTCTCAGTCAAGGCAAACAAGGACGTTTCTGTCGAGGATGAGGACACCTCCGATGACTTCTCCCAGGAGAAGTCACATGCTTTCGTGGGCAGCAGTCCAAAATCGACGGTAGACATGACTCTCTGGCAAAACCGCATTCGCGAATTGAGCAAGATTTATAAGAAGTATCCGGAAATTCTCAACTCGGATGTCTCCTTCGTGATGACGCGCGTGCGTCGCTACATGGTCGCCAGCGATGACACCCGACTGCAGGACGATCACACGGAGTTTCGCTTTGCCACCACGGCCGAAGCCACCGCCGATGATGGCATGCGAGTCTGGCTGTACGACTCCGTGGAAGTCCCCAATTACACCGACATACCTAATGAGCCAAAGCTGGCCGAAATGGTGGAGCATCTCGCTCAGTCGGTCAAGGATCTGCGGCA
>JBGASG010000019.1:0-42984 GCA_044229845.1 Obscuribacteraceae bacterium (SeqCode)
GCGCCCGTCAGTCCGAATTCGGTGTTGTTGGCGAATTCGAGAGCCTGTTCCCAGCTGTCTGCGTTGGTCACCGAGAGCACCGGTCCAAAGATCTCTTCTTGCGAATTGCGAGCTTTGGCGTCGACGTCGGCGATGATAGTCGGTTCGATGAAGAAACCGTTGGTTTCGGTCTTGTGGACGTTGCCGCCGGTCAGGACGCGGCCTTCTTTTTTGCCGATTTCGATGTACTTGAGGATGCTCTCGTAAGCCGATTTCGAAGCAACCGGTCCGAACTGCACGGTCTTGTCTTCGGGCGCGCCGACGACCAGCTTTTTGGTGCGTTCGACGATCTTGTTGAGCACTTCGTCGTAGACATCTTTGTGCATGATTAAACGCGAGCAGGCGCTGCACTTTTGACCCTGGAAGCCGAACGCCGAGGCGACGATGCCTTCTGCAGCCGACTCGAGATCGGCGTCTTTATCGACGATGATGGCGTCTTTGCCGCCCATCTCGGCGACAACATCGCTTGATCCACAGCTGCTCTTCTGGATGTTTGGCAGCCAGTTCATTGATGCGCAGACCAACTTCCATCGATCCGGTGAATGCTATGAAGCGACGCTTTAAAAAGCAGGGCATGACGAGAAAATCACCCACTTCGGCGCCGGGACCCGGTGCATGTAGTTGAAAACGTTTGGCGGCAGCCCGACCTTCTTCCAGAATCTTGGCAAACTGGAAGGCGATGCCGGGGTTTCGCTGGATGGTTTGAGGGGACAATTGTGTTGCCGCTGACGATGGCAGCGGCAATTTCCCATACCGACGAGGATGGCGAGTGGGAAATTCCATGGTGGAATGACAGACCGACGCCGAGAGGAATGTATTTGAGTGCGTTCTTCTCGTTGGGAATGGCTGTCAACGGGCAGGGTTGTCCAGCGTAGCATCTCGCGCACACCTGCGTAGTCGATGGCCTTCAGCATGTCGCCGTCGGCTTCCGCCCAGCTCTTGCCGATCTCCAGGCTGAGCCATGCGGAAAGTTCGAATTTGCGGTCACGCATCAACTTGGCGCCTCTTGAAAATGTATTCGGCGCGCTCTTTGGCGGGCACCTTCCAGGTCTCAAATGTTTCGGCAGCCACTTTGAGCGCCTTTTCTGCGTGCTCTTTAGTGGCTTTGGGGAATCCACAATCACTTCGCTGGGATTGGAGGGGTTTGTCGAGACGATATGGTTGGTCGTTTCGATTTTCTCTTTGCCGATGATCAAGGGGTAAGTCTTGCCGAACTCCGAGCGGACCTTGGAAAATGGCTTCTTTCATAGCCTTTTCATTAGCCGGCACCGAAAAATCCGTGAACGCCTCATTGCGGAACTCAGCATGGGCCGTCTGAGTCGCTGGTTCGTCGCGAAGTGTTGTTGTCATGTTCGCCCTCTCCAAAGTTCGTAACAGGGCTAATTATCCCTGTCTTGATGCGATAACCCGTCCAGATTTATAGTTTTTCAATAACGTTTGGATGTCTTCAAGGCGCCCAGCAGATGCCATTTCTCGCCAGCCGGACCGGCTCTTCGCCGTGTTATCCTTAGAGACGCAGGAGGGCGAAGAATGAGACAGTATCTCGACTTGCTCCGGTACATAATCGATTCCGGCGAACGCCGTGAAGATCGCACTGGTACCGGCACGATTTCGGTGTTTGGTCTGCAGGGCAAGTATGACCTGCGCGAAGGCTTTCCGCTTCTGACCACGAAGAAGGTGTTGTTTCCGGCGGTGGTTCGGGAGCTGCTCTGGTTTCTTCGCGGGTCAACTAATATTCATGACGATCTGACTGAACATACGCCTATCTGGGACGCCTGGGCTGATGAGAATGGCGAACTCGGTCCCATATATGGCTATCAGTGGCGCAACTGGCCGGCTGCGGTTGAAGACAAGTCCACCGGCGCAACGCATATCGAGCACATCGATCAGATCAAAAACGTCATCCACGATATCAAAACCAATCCCGATTCCCGCCGTCTGATTGTCAGTGCCTGGAACGTTGGCGACATCGGTAAAATGGCGCTGCCGCCTTGCCATCTGCTCTTCCAGTTTTATGTGATCAATGGCAGGTTAGATCTGCAGCTCTACCAGCGCTCCGCCGACATGGCTCTGGGCGTGCCGTTCAATATCGCCAGCTATGCACTGCTTTTGACTATGGTTGCCAACGAATGCGGCTTGACTCCGGGCATCTTCACGCACACACTTGGTGATGCGCACATATACTTGAATCATATCGAGGGCGTGCTTACGCAATTAGGGCGCACGCCGAAACCGCTGCCGACGCTTGAAATCGCGAACAAGCCGCTTTTCGAACTGACCTTCGACGACATCAAGCTGCACAACTACGATCCGCATCCATTCATCAAGTTTGCTGTGTCTGTCTAGGTCCCAGCTTGATGAAGACCTTCGATATAGTTGTAGCGCTCGACAGCAAACGCGGGATCGGCAAGGACAACAGCCTGCCCTGGAAGCTTTCCGCCGACCTCAAGTACTTCAAGCGCATTACGAGCGAAGCGGCGCCAGGCAAGCGCAACGCGGTCATTATGGGGCGCAAAACCTGGGAGTCGATACCGGAAAAACGCAGGCCCCTGGCTGGACGTCAAAACATAGTACTGACGCTGCAGTCGCAGTACGAGCTGCCTGAGGGCGTGCTGAAGGCAGGCGATCTCGACGCCGCGCTGGCTCTGGCTGACGGCGACGAAACTATCGAGAAGCTGTTTGTGATTGGTGGAGCGCAGGTTTACGAACAGGCGGTAAAACATGCACGCTGCCGGTTGCTTTACGTGACTGAGATTGACGCAACGTTTGATTGCGACCGGTTTCTCGCCGAGTTTCCCGACCGCTTCTGCCTGCAATCCAGGCAGGAGGCGGAGCCCGAGAACGGCACTAATTACGCATTTGTAGTTTATGAGGCAGAGCCGATAGTGGCACCGCATCTGGTGGTCTGATTACAATGAGACGCATGAACCAGCCAGCCGCCGTTTTTCGTCACGCGACCGCTTTTTTTGCGGCGGCTCTCGCATTCACGGGTGCGGCTCTGGCCGTCGGCGCAGTGATGTCACACGTGGCACTGCTGGCCGTGGACGCGGCAAATCCGGCGGCTAAGCCGGCTAAGGCGGCGCCCACACAATCGAAGCTGCCTGCACTCGGTTCTGGAGGCAACGTGGCGAACGGGCTGAAGCTGTTTCGTCAGAACAATTGTTCGATGTGCCATCCCGGCGGCGAAAACAATTTGAATCCATTGAAACCGCTCAAAGGACCCGGCTTTCTCAAGAAGTACCCGACCGACGCACTGGTCTGCCAGCAGGTCCGCAAAGGGTCGGTGGGGACGGGCATGCCGCCTTTTCCAAAATCACAGATTACGGATGGGGAATTGCGCGATATCATCGCTTATATCCGCTCACTGACACCCTCAACTCCGGCTCCTGCCGCAGCAACAAAAAAGGCTCCGAAAAAACCAGCTTGAGGCTTGCTCGTCTTACGCCAGAAATAGTGCTCAGGGGTTATGCCTCGGGCATCTTCCCTATGGGCGACGACTTCGGCAACATCAGGTGGTATTCCAGCGATCCGCGCTGCATCTTCGATTTCGACCACTTTCACATACCAAAGCGTCTGGCCCGGACAGTGCGGCAGCAGCCGTTCGAGATCAAGTTCAACACTGCCTGGTCGGACGTTGTCTCAAATTGCGCTCACACGCGCGAGACTACCTGGATCTCCAAAGAAATCTACGATGCCTACACCGCGCTGCACCACGCGGGATTCGCGCACACGGTCGAAGCCTGGAAAGACGGCGAGTTGGTGGGTGGACTTTATGGTGTCACCCTTGGTGGCGCGTTCTTCGGCGAATCGATGTTTCACCGCGCCACGGACGCTTCTAAAGTGTGCCTGGTGCACCTGATCCAACGCTTGCGGGAGCGGGGGTTCGTACTGCTCGACTCGCAATGGATGACGTCGCACCTGGCTACGCTGGGTGCGATCGATATCTCTCGTGAGGAATACATGCGAAGACTGGAAAAAGCACTGCAGTTGCAGTGCTCCTTTGCGTGATTCTAAAAACTAGCGGCTAGCATGCGGCGGGCACGTCAGTCTGGCTAGGTCTATGTATTGATAGCTCCGTTTCCGAGGGCGGCGCCCACACCTTTGATTTGTTCAGTGACGGGACCGAACTTGCTGCCCATCATCGCTGCCATAACTTTTGCTTCGTTGGCTGCACCTGACCACATGCTGGTCGGGGAGTAGTCGTTGAACGCAAATACGTTGTCGCCACTACCGAATTGGGCATCAATCGAACCGGAGTTAGATTCCACCCTTGCAGCAACATCGTTACTGCCTGGTGTCGTCAGCAGTTCGGCGCCATGTTGACTGAGTTCAGAGGGTTGCCCCTGATCGCCGCCTGGTTGATTGACGTTGTCTGACATTTCGGTGGAGGTTCCTGTGTGCGCTGTGTCCTATATTCCACTTTTGCTGAGTTCTCAAGCAGCCGGGCTTGATTTGGTAGTCTGGACTACATTTTACTCGCCCAAATCGCTCAGTGGTGCGGTCAGTGACTCTTTCAAGATACGGTTTCGGGTTGCCTGGGACGACTTGATCAAGGTGCCAATCGCCGGTGCGAATGCCCTGGCGCAGCCGCCATGTCCTAAAGTTTCGCAGACAATCTGCGAAACTTCATTGGTCAATTCGTTCATATTGCGGCAGTCGGCGTGCGACTCCATGATCTGCATCGCTTCCGGTGTGGCAATCAGGTAGTCGGTGGCGTGCAATGCCAGCTTCAGGTAATTCATCAGCCAGGCCGGCATCAGTTCGCCGCCCTGGTCGATGGCATCCAGGTGGATGTAGATGCAGAGCAGGCGTTTAACCGCCGGCAAAAACTCATCTTCGGTGTACTGTTTGCTCGCCACAACGCGCATTTGCTCGGTCTGCAGTTGCGGTGCAGCATTGCGCAGAGCCAAAAGAGCCTGCTTGAGCTGATTGGAGATCGCCACTCCCATCCGCGATACGTAGTAATGGACGCGCCGATACTTCTCCGTGCGCTCCTTCGGATTGTGCTCCGGACGGGCTCGGAATGCAGTTGCTTGCGAGTCGCTTTTCACTACGGTCATTTCAGTCGGTCTATTGCCCAGATATTTAGCTATATGCCCAACTCATGAGCTTTCCAAGCCATGCAGACAGAAGCCTGAAAGGCTCGACCCGGCGCCAAAAAGCGGCACTCCTGGCTGGTTTGCGGGATTCGGTCCAACAAGAAGTCTATTTTACAGGAGGGGCGTCTATTTTGCCGCTTTGTAGAAGGCTGTGGCGGCGACTGTCACAAAGACGGTACTGGCCAGCTTCTGGAATACGGCTTCCGGGCGCTTAATTTTATGGTCATCCAGCTTCACCGGAAACTTCGCTTTGATTTGCAGCAGGTCGCAGCCCGGCATTTTCTGTTTGTCGGCGCACTTTTTGACATAGAAGATATCGACGGGCACCTGCTTCTTGACGGTGACGCCATGAATGGTGAACTCACCGTCGGCAGTAACCGAAAGCTTTTGCCCGGGCTTGATGACGCCGGTGCTGATTTTGCTCAATTTGAAGGTGGCGTTGGGATATTTAGCTGTCTCCAAAAAGTTGTCGCGCATGTGCTCGTTGCGCAGTGGAATGCCTGTGTCAATGGACGCCAGCGGTACCTCGAAATGAGCGGTGATCGGGGTTTTGCTCAAATCGAGCGATTCATCGACGACCACTTCTCCTTTCACATCGTTTGTGTGACCGACGATCACTTCAATCGGCGCGTCGGAATTGAAGCTTATCGAGTCTCGTTTTTCCGGGTCACCAACCGCGAAAGTGATGGGTTTGGCCGAAACGGGGACGGTGGCGGCAGCATTGGCTACCAGACAGGCTAGAGCGACGATCAGACTTTGCTTGCGCATTTTTCTACTCCACAACTTTTGAACCGACGAGAACCATTTGCTCCTGCAACTCTTCGATAGAGTCCAGGAAGTCTATGACAACTTTCTGTACATTTGCCTGTTTTGAGATTGATACCACAATTGGTATCAATTCCTGATAGCTGACTGTACCCTGAGAGGCGCGCTCAATCAGGGCTGCCGAAGCCTCGCCCAGTTCCACAAAACGACAGGAATGCGTGTTTGGGTGGCGATAGATAGCTACGATTGTTTCTTCCTGAGCGATCTTGCGCGCCAGCTTGCCGCCCGCTTCCAAAATCTCCACGATCTCAGGAATCGGGTACTGGTATCGTCTGATCGTCAAGCTGGGATTGACTATTGGTGCCAGTTTCGGAAACTGCTCGGGACTGGAAAGCGTTTGATGCTCAGCGACATTGATCAGCACATCTTCTTCCATTTTCTCCAGCTCAATCCATTCGTAGTGAGCCAGTTCGGCGATGAAGGGTAGTCTCTTCAAATAGCGCTGCCCGCGCTCTGTTTCTTGAAAATACTGGGAAAACCGCGCACAGAGCCGATTGAAGTTGTGGTGATTGGGTGGGAAGTGTTTCAGGTAGTCATCGACGGTTTCTTCCCACTCATCGCCGATCAATTGCTGGCAATAGGGATATATCGATGCCATCACATCGTGATGACCGAAATTCAGCAAACTACCATAGAGCCGCACTCCGTCCTTGCTGATGCTTTGCAGCAGTTCGGGAGAAATGTCTTTGAGCGACGCCGGAGCGCGGTCTGGTTTGGCTCCACTTAGAAACCAGCGGCGCGCTTCATCATCCATCCACAACGTGCTGAGGGTTCTCTCAATGTCACGCAGAGAGGGCGCGGACATCTCGCCCTCCTTTGCCGGCTGACTGTTCTGAATGCCGCTTCTGCTGCTCGTCTTGATCGGACTTGAGTAAGCGTGTCTTTTGCACTTGCAATTCTGGCTGGGCTGCAGCGACGATTTTTTTGATCGTGGCAATTTCGCCGAGCAGCTCTTCGAATTCAGGAAACTGCTGATCGCGCTCCAGCAAAATGGCGTGCACTTTTGTTTTGCGCAAAACGTGTTCGAGCAGCTGGAACACCGGTTCAATAACGGCAGCGCCATGTGTGTCGATCACGTAGTCATCGATTTTCTTGTGCCCGGCGATGTGAATCTGCACCACGCGGTCGAGAGGCAGAGCATCTATGTATTTGTAGGGGTCAAACTTGTGATTGAGCGAATTCACGTAGACGTTATTTACGTCTAAAAGCAGCCCGCAATCAGCTTCTTCAACAACCTGCGTGATAAATTCCTCTTCCGGCATTTCGCTGCCGGGCATTTGCATATAGAACGAGATATTTTCGAGAAGAAACGGTCGCTGCGTGCGGTCTTGCACTCTTTTCGCTCGTTCGGCGATGTGATGGACGGCTTCCTTCGTGAGCGGCACCGGCAGCAGATCGTGCATGTAGGTGCCACCATTCGTGGTGAAGCAGAGGTGGTCGCTCCACCAGGGAGAATCGATGCGTTCCAGCAACTCTTTGATCTCTGTCAGGTAAAGTTCGGACAGATCGTCGGTGGAGCCGATGGAGAGATTGACGCCATGAGAGACAAGGGGGAAGTTCGAGGCAGCTTCTTCAAGCCGCTCTCGAGCTCTTCCCCCGAGTCCCATGTAGTTTTCCGGAACTATTTCCAGCCAGTCTATGCGTCCGGCGTTGTCGAATGTTTCGTCAACGAGTTCTCTTCGCAAACCAAGCCCAGTGCCCAGAACGGGCAGCTGTTTCTTGATCTTGAGGAACTCATCCGGCATGCATTTGTTGATTTGGCTGGCTTCTACTTCGGAATCTTACTTGGTTTCTTTGCTCTTGCAGGAGCCTTCTTTGCCCTTGCAGGAACCTTCTTTGCCCTTTTCTTTGGACTTGCAGGAGCCTTCTTTGCCCTTGCAGGAGCCTTCTTTACCCTTGCAGGAGCCTTCTTTACCCTTGCAGGAGCCTTCTTTACCCTTGCAGGAGCCTTCTTTACCCTTGCAGGAGCCTTCTTTACCCTTGCAGGAGCCTTCTTTGCCCTTGCAGGAGCCTTCTTTGCCCTTACACGAGGCTTCTTTGCCCTTCTTCTTGGCTTCTTTCTTGGACTCTGTCTTGGTCGCTTTGTCGGACTTGGCGTCGGTAGCTTCATCGGCAGCTATGGCTGCGCCATGAAAACCGATGCCGAGAGCGGCGACTAAGGCAGCAGCGAGTTGCGCTTTTGTAAGATTGGCCATCTGAAATCTCCTAAAACCTAACTACTTGGACATTTGCTCATTGCGGCCACTGACAACCGCGCTTAATGAGATGTATGCAATGTTATTCGACTACATTTAATCAGATGGACACACGAACGTTAGCTCCGTGTTAAATCCTCGTATTCGGTCACAGTGCCTTATTTCCGGTGCTCAATAGTTCGTTACGGGAAGACAGTTGTCACCCTTCCCATCCTTATATATGAGGTGATTTTGTGTAGTCCTGCGTTGGCAAGCGGCGATTTTTGATGGGCGCGGCTTACTTCGCCTTGGCTTTGGTGGCATCGGCCTTCGCATCGGCTTTGGCTTTGGTGGTGTCGGCCTTTGCGTCAGCCTTAGCTTTGGTGGCGTCGGCCTTCGCATCGGCTTTGGCTTTGGTGGCATCGGCCTTGGCGTCAGCCTTCTTCTTGTCGCGATTTTTTGCCGCCTCAGCGCCTTTTTCATCGGTGCCGCAAGAGCCTTTGCCGCACGCGCTGTCTTTGCCGCCGGCGGCGGGCTTTGTCTTATCAGCCACTTTCAATGCCGGTGTTTTGGCGGTGGAGTCCGGCGCTGCCACTGCGGCAGTAGCGCTGGTGACGATACCGGCTGCTGCAATTATGGACAGCAGGTCCGACTGAGAAAGTCTAGTTTTCATGGACATCTCCTTGTGCTCTGACTAGTATCAAATACGGTGTCGCCCGTTCTACATATTATGCAAACACAGTTATCGGACATTTGTATATACGATCGATAGCTATGTTCTTTTCTAAATCACCAATTGTCTATATGCCAGAAAAAATTACAAGGTCACGGACTGAGCCGTGACCTTGTATCACTTCGTGGATTCCTTAGGATTCCTGCTTTAGCCTTCGGTGCTCCCGCCGTTCATCCCGGCTGTCGCTGCGGCTGCTGCTTTTTTCGTTCCGCGTTTGGCGCCCGCTTTTTTGGTGGTGGTGCGCTTTTTGGCTCCGCCAGCTTTTTTGGTGGCCTTACGGGCTGTTCCGCTTTTCTTAGCCGTTGTTGCTTTTTTAGCAGCAGGCTTTTTGGCGGTCGACTTTTTAGCGGTCGACTTCTTAGCGGTGGTTTTGCGAGCCGCAGCTTTTTTCGCTGGAGCCTTGGCGGCTGTAGCTTTTTTAGCGGCGGGCTTGCGGGTCGTTTTCTTGGCGCCAGTGGCTTTTTTAGCGGTAGATTTGCGAGCAGTGCTCTTCTTCGCTGGTTTCGCTGCAGCAGCTTTTTTCGCGGCTGGTTTGCGAGTGGTCTTCTTGGCGGTAGTAGCCTTCTTAGCAGTAGACTTCTTAGCCGTTGCTTTCTTCGCAGCAGGCTTAGCTGCGGCGGTCGTTGTTTTCTTCTTGGTAGTACGCTTGGCTGCCGCACGTTTCGGCGACTTCTTAGCGGCTTTCGCCGGTCCGCCCATCGACTCGTTCATGACGGCCGAAGCCGTTGTCGATTTCTTTTTGGCGGCTTTCCGTTTTCTGGGCCGTTTCGCTGCCATTGAATGTTCCTCCTTGATATTTGTGGCGCACAGAGTATGTCTGCAATGCATAGGCTTTGCAGGTGCATCGCCGCTAGGGCTATGTGATTTTCTGTGCCACCACTTTCAGTGAGAGTTGTTTTTACTCTCGTTGATCACACCACACATGAAATACATTATTTTATATGCCCGGAAATTGCAAGAGCACAACTTGGTCGATCCGAGGTCTCCAGCGATTGTTTTGGCAGTCATCGGCTGTGGTGTCACGCTCTGCGATCCGCTATTCATGCGGATTCGCGCGTGCGATCTGCGCTAATCGACCGGCGAAAATGGCTCCGAAAAATTTTCATCTTTGGGCAAAAAATTTTTTCAGGGGTCTTTACGAACTTCCCCTCTGATCCGCCGGCCTGAAATGGTAGTTTTCGGGTTGTGCAGTGGTTGCGAGCAGGCACCATCAGTAGTGGCAAATCGGTCGCGCCTGATTTGCCTAAGTCTGAGTCTTTATAGGACTTTTGCTCCGGCATAACCAAAGGCCGATCTGAAGCTTTCCGTCTGCACTTGTTTCAGTTCTGAGAACTCGATAACGTCGTTGTCGATCAACCTTTCGTATTCGCCCGGTAGCGTACACGGTGCCGGATTACGGCCGGGGTTGTCGGTACAGATCGCGATCGCTACCCCGTGCTCGCGGCAACGGTCGAAAACCGTGCGCAGTGCCGATAAATCCTTGAGAACACCGGTCTGCCGATAGCTGGTTGGGCAAACTTCGAGGGTGATATTCCGTTTGGACAATTCCTTGAGCAAGTCCGGTCTGACCAGAGGAATATGTATCCCATGGCCTATGCGATCAAGGACTGGGAAATATTGGTCATGCACGTTATCGATGCTGGTCTCTCCCAGGTGGGCGGTGGTCTTCAAACCGGCTGCCCGTGCCTGTGAGAGCAATTTGACCCACTCTTCCCATTTTTCCGGTTCGATTTCCGGACCAGCAACATCGATGCCAACCACCGGACCCAAATTTTCTTTGGCGCATTTGAGAATGGCCTCGTTCAACTCGAGAGGCAAACGTCTGTCCAAACAGAGAATTTGCTTTACGGTGATTGGATAGTCCGCTGGGCGCGTGTTTGCGGTGATCATCTCGACAATTAGATTCATCTGACCGATACGTTTGTCGACGGACATCTTGCGATCGGTTCTGAAGTAAGGGTTATGTCTCAGCTCAAGATACTGGACGTTTTCAAACGTATAGGCGCCGCGGCACAATCGTTTGCAGAAATAGGGCAGGTGATCCAGGCTCTGCAGCTCTTCCACGAGGCTGTGGATCTTCACGAACTCTTCCAGCGTCCGACACGGACGTGTGAACCAGTTATAAAACCCATCGTATTCAGGAAAGTATTGCAAGATCGGGTGGTCATTGTTTTGCAGGAACTTGTAAATGATTCTCGGGTGTAAGGCACCCCCGAGATGCCGGTGCAAGTCTGCGTAAAGAGCCATGGGTGCCACCTTTTTGAATTGAGCTGAAACCGATTGAACCGAATGAAGACTATCTGGATGTCATTGCAATTTTAGAACCACTCGGACGCACTTTCACACCTGGCTACTCCGTCCGAGTCTCGACAGAGCGAGTACATTTCTTTTGCTTCCCGCCAGCGTTTGAGAAGTTCGTAATATTCTGCCGCCTTTTTCCACTGTTTGCAGCGTTTGAAACATTCTGCCGCTTCTTCGAACCTGGACGACTGCGCGTAGAGATCTCCGGCCAGCTGAAACTTTCTTGCACGCTCAAAACATTCAGCGGCTTTTCCGAACATCATGGCTGATCTGTAGCGATCTCCGGCTTTGGACCACTCAGAGAGGTCCTCGTACACCGCTCCTGCCAGATCTGCGCGCCGTTGTGATTCGGCCCATTCGGCAAGTTGGCGTCTGAGATCTGGAATCTGCTCTCGATTTTTGAATGCCGGTATGCCTCGGGCAACCTCGAGCGCCAGATCTCTTTGAGCACTGAGCAAATACAGGCGCGCTGCTTCCAATCGCTTGCCTAATCGCGCCAGCAGCGCTGCTGCGGCTGGCAGGTTGGCCGCCTGCAGGTACTTTTGTGCAGCTTCTTCAAATCGCTCCAGTTTTTCCAGACAGTAGGCTGCTTCGTTGTTGCACGCAGCTTGCAAGTAATACTGCAGCGCCTGCTCATAGTTGCTCAGCCGCTCATAACAATTCGCAATGCGTCGGGGCTCACCGGCTTCCAGGCGCAAGGTCAGCGCGTTTTGCCAATCGCCCCCGGTTTCGAAGCAAGCGGCCGCTCTGGACTGATCGCCGGCATTCAGGTAGGCGCCGGCTGCATTGATCCAATCTTGAGCCGACTCGTAAGTTTCTCCAGCAGCAGCAAAGTCTTCAGCATATTCTCGTGCGCGGGCTGCTTGTGAAAGTAGCCCGGCGCGCAAAAACATCTCTGCGGCTTGTTCGAAGCAGTGTGCCTTTTCAAAACAACGTGCGGCATCGGACCACGCTGAGACGTCGACGAATAATTCTGCCGCCTGCTCGTATTGCTCTGCCTGTTCAAAACTTTGCGCAGCTTCCTTCTTTTCGTCGGCCCTGAGAAACATCTCAGCTGCCTGTTCAAATTCTTCCGCGGCACTAAGCACTGCAGCGGCGTCCGACCAGCTCTCACCGGCCTGAAAATGATGGGCGGCATTTTGCCAGGACTGTGCGCGTGCAAAACATCGTGCTGCGTCCAGAGATTCGTTCGCTTGCGCGAAGCATTCTGCGGCCCGCAACCATTGGTGGTGCTGCTCGTAAATCTGGGCAGCTTGCAGATGCCGGCCTGCCAGTGCATAACAACGCGCGCATTCCAGTGGTGCGCCATCGGCTTCGAAAGCCTCTGCTGCGCCTATAAAATCACCTACGGCCTCCAGACATTGACCGAGCGCGTTGAAGAGGTTCGTTTGCCTTATATAAGGAATAGCGTGTTCGAAGTCTTTTATCTCTTGATAAGCCAGTCCGAGATTGCGCCAGTCGCGGCATTTTTCCCACAGGCGCAGGGCGATCTCTCGAGGACGTTTCTGTCCGGTGCGCTGAAACTGCTTCCAGGCTTCCTGGGCGCGCAGTCGCTCCAGAAAGATGACGTGATAGTTGGGCAGATATTTTTCTCGCTGATCGAAAAAATCCTGCAGCGCCCTTCTAGAGTCATCGACGATCTGAAAGAAACTGCAAAACAGTTCGAACTTATCGCCTAACAATTCTTTTGCTCGCTGCCAATCTTCTGAGGTGAGAAACACCAGGAGACTCTGACGAGCGCGGGTGACCGCCATATACCAGAGGTCGAAAAGGCGCGCTGTGGCGGCGTTTTCGATATCGACCGGCGAACTGAAGAGCCGGTAGATGATGACGTCTTCGAACTCCATACCTTTTGCTGCATGCAGCGACAGTAAAAATGCCGGGCCCTCACTGGCAGTGTTGTCTGCTTCTTTGATACGCCGCATGTAGTGTTCGTCTTCGCAGAGAATCACCAGGGGCGAAGTGATTGTCAAAGCGCCTTCACCCGCATCAGGAGCGAGTGTGCGCAAAAACGCCGTGAACTCTTTTTCTTCACCGATAACCAGAGTCGGTTTTCTTCCCCTGATTGCGGGCGGATCATCTGCCGCGGCCGAATCAGGCGAAAGTTGACGGAAAAATTCTCCGAGCGCAAAAATCTCACGCGTATTGCGAAAGTTTTGATGCAGTTGAATCTTCTCAAATGCGCTGGGGCGGTGGATTTTGCGCAAAATTCGTTCGACGTAGCTGTCCACTTCTTGCCAGCGAAACCCGGAGCGCGAAATGTTCTGGTTGCGATCGCCGGACAAAAATGGATACCCAGGATTATTTGCTTGTCGGATGCAATTGTTTTCCCAGAAAAGCAAAAGCGATTTCCACTCCAGCTCCGTGAAGTCTTGCAGCTCGTCAATCACTATCCATGCCGGTTCTGTTTGATCTGAGAGTGCGGCTCGATTTTTTAGCGAGTCATAGCAGAAGCGAATCAGGTCTGCTTCATCCTTATGGTTGAATACCGCCAACTTTTGCTCATAGGCGGCGAATATTTCGAGAATCTCTTCAAAGTTGTCAGGCGCGCTGCCGTAGCCTTTGAGAATTCGACGGAATTCCTCTGGAGAGCTCGCCAGTTGGTCGCTTCCGGGTACAAACCGACCTTTCAAAATTGAATAGAAATATCCGTAGATATCTTCGGCGTTAAAAGCGCGCGACCAGCGCGGTCGTGAGTTGAGAATCTCGTCGATGTGCCTGATGCTCATATCGCGATTCACCCAGCTCCATTGAGTTGGAGCATCGGCAATTTGTTTGCGCAGGTAGTGGCGGCAAAATTCCAGATAGGAGTAGACGTGCAGCCGCTTCCGCGGTCTGTCCTGATCTGTGGACTCGTCGTCGGAAGCATTAGTCAGATTGACTGCATAACAGCGACAGACGCAGGCAAGCTCTTCCTGATATGTGAAAAGTAGAACGTCGCCGGGCAATTGCGATTCGTAGAGGTTGAGTGCGTGAAACAGTGCCAGCGTGGTTTTGCCGGTACCGGCAGATCCCTGCACCAGAAAGGCTCGATCGCTTTTCCCGAGCAATTCCTGCTGTTGAGGAGTGAGGCGCAGATACCGATCGATGTTCGGTTCGAAAGCGTAAAACTTCTGGGGTTCGCTGAATATTTGCTCAGGGATTCTGAACAGAATCAAACCATCGACCAGTGCTGAGTCACTTTTTTCTTCTTCACTTAAAGTGCGCGGCTCGATCGCGGCGCCGTCCAACTCTACCCGTTGCAGATTGGCACTGGTCTCGGGCGTGTCGAAAAAGAGTGCCGGAACGACAGACCTTTCCACTTTCTCGTATGCATCATCGTGATGATCGACATCCCAGATGACCAGCGATGTAGACTGATCGTCGGCCGACATTGAGAAGATCACTCTTATGTCTACGTTCAGGCGCGCCGAATAGACCTTCCCGCGGCTTGTGTGAAGTTTCTCCACACGCAAGCCGGGAATGTCGAACTGTCCCGATTTGAGTTTATGAAGCAGTTGCCAAAATTTACGGTTGTAATTTTGGCCCAGTAGAGTATGTAACGCGACACGCACGCGTGGGGCAATATAGACATGATCGAAACCTACCATTGGTCAGCAATCTGCAGAATTAATCGAGTCAGAATCGGCGATATTGTCATTTGGGCTTCTAACTATATATGGCTTTACGGGGCTGTATATGCGACCTCTTTTCTACCGCGCAAAACCTGATAAAAAGCCCGGAGAGGGCTCGCCTTAAATGAGATCACTTAGGAGTTTGCGATGAGAAAGAGTACGGCGTTGAGCCTTCTGGCCGTAATGGCACTGACGATGAGTTGTGGCGTAGCTTCTGCTGACGACAACAAGATGGTGGAAGGTGCTAAGAAAATCGGCAGAGGCATCATGTGGGGACCCAAGAAGCTGGCAGCCGGTCTGAAAAAGGGCGCCACGGCCATGGGCAATGGTGCCAAAAAGCTGGTCGGTAAAGGCTAAAGCTCAGCAATTAGCTGAATATCAAGTTTCGGAAGAGCTTTCGTGAGAAAGCTCTTCCTTTTTGTTGGGCCCGATGTAGGCGACTGCCGGTGATCCGGGCGATACCGCATATGGTATCACTCTCGATCGAGGGCCGTATGCGCGGCATCTACAACTGTGCCGGCATCCAGTACGGCTCCTGCATCTTTGCTTTTCACTTCTTCCGCTGCTGCCAACTTGAAGTGAGCCAGAAATTCTATGTTGCCCTTCGGTCCTTTAACGGGCGAATAAGACAACTGCACGGCGACGAAACCGCTGGCGCGGGCACCGGCGATCACATCGGTCAATATCGACTGGTGTGCGTCGCGCCCGCGCACGACGCCCCCTTTGCCGACTTTGTCCTTGCCGGCTTCGAACTGCGGTTTTACCAGAGCAACTATGTCCCCGTCCGGTGTCAGTAAAGTCTTCAGTGCAGGCAAAATCTTCAGCAGCGAAATAAACGACACATCGATGACTGCCAGTGAAATCTCAACATCGTCGTTGAGCAGCTCGCGAGTTATGTAGCGTGCATTCACCCGCTCCAGGACCACGACCCGGCTGTCATTGCGGAGAGCCCAGTCCAGCTGACCGTATCCGACATCGACGGCATAAACTCGTCGGGCACCATTTTGCAGCAGGCAGTCGGTGAAACCGCCAGTGGAGGCGCCGATATCCACGCAGACGCGATTGTGTGGCTCGACACTAAAGTCGCGCAGAGCCTTTTCCAGCTTTAACCCGCCGCGGCTCACATACCGCAATGGAGCAAAGCCGGGAGCAAGTTCGATGCGTGCATCCGTGCGCACGGCTGAGCCTGGCTTCGTAGCTTTTTCGCCGTCTACCAGCACTACGCCATCCATAATGGCCGTGCGCGCCGCCTCGCGCGATGCAAATAGCCCGCGCGCCAATACCAGTGCATCTAATCGGTCGGTTTTCGCCATCTGTTGCCACTTGTTGCCGGCGTCGGGTTGTGTTTACCATCGGCGCCGAACGGGTGCAATCGCTCCTTGCTGTCGTAGAATAGTATCTCAGCCGCGGAGCAGACCTGGCTGGATGAAGAAACCGCCTTGAAAGCGGCTGCCCTGAAAGGGGTTGGGGGTTCGAGTCCCTCCTGCTCCGCCACTTTGAAACGGCGCTCGGCTCGATTGCTGGGCGCCGTTTGTCACCTGACAGCTAATGTCCCCGGGTGGGAGTAGGATGCAGATACGAGTCGGGCTGAAAGCCGGTGATTTGGTAAGTCGTGGACATAAGCAAGTGACCGTGGGCTCAAGCTCAACGGTTGTCGAGTTGCTCTCCGACGGGGTGTCCGGTCAAAAAATTCAAGGCACCGGACCGGTAACCATCAGTGTTACCGCTGGCGGTGCGCTGCAGGTCAGTGGTATTACAGGCGGTGCCAAACAAACAGCCCGAGTGCGCGTCAGCGACGCGCATGGCGGACGGTTGCATCTGACGTCCACCGCTAAGACCGGCAGCAAAAAAGGACCGGTGACTTACACCGGCGCGCTGGAAGCTTTCAATCATGGGTCGTCCGGGGAGTTGCGCCTGGTCCTGGTTTGTGACCTGGAAGATTATGTCAAAGGCGTGCTGCAGTCTGAGATTCCGGCATCGTACAAGCTGGCGGCTATGGAAGCGCAAGCGGTTCTGGCTCGCACGTATGGTTTGAATCCCCGCCTCAGTCATGAACAGGATCAATGCAATGTCTGCGATTCTTTCTTGTGTTGCCAGGCTTTCGTGGGGGTGGACGCCGGGCTGACGGCCGGGCAGTTGCAGGCGATCACGCAAACACGCGGACAGATTCTCACTTACGAAGGAAAGCCGGCTCTGGCTCTGTTCAGCGCTAACGCCGGCGGACATACTGAGAGTTATGAAAACTGCTTTTCCAATCCTGTGACCCATAAGTTTCCCGACGATCCGATTCCATACTTGCATGGAGTGGCTGAGGGAAAGCTGCCGGCAGGATTCCCATCTGAAAGCGCATTGCGCGCCTTGCACGGAGCGGCCAGTGCGGCGACTGATGACAGCTGGTCAGCGAGTTTTAAATGGACGGCGAACTTTCCGGCCGATGCCCTGGAAGCTCATATGCATCATGTAATCGCGCAAGTGTCCAAAGAAAGTCAGTTTGCCCCCTTTGTAGTTGCCCCGCCTTCGGGATCTTTCGGGCACATCGAGCGCTTCGAAGTCAGCCGGCGCGGCATCGCCGGGGTCGCCATGGAACTCAAAATACACACATCGCAGGGCGTCTGGATCGTGCGCAAAGAATTGACCATCCGCAGTGTGTTCGCCAATCCTGAGCTGGGAGTGAAACGCCTGCGCAGTGCGCGGCTGTTTTTTGACTTTGCTCGCGACCGGCTGGGATTGCTTTCCAAAGTGACGGTCAGCGGTCTGGGAACCGGGCACGGCGTGGGCTTGCAGCAAAACGGTGCGCAGGGCTTGGCCTGCCAGGGCAAAACCTATCGAGAGATTCTCGCTCACTACTATGCCGGAGCGAGCGTGCGCCCGGTGCAGTAATCGCCTTAGTAGTCGTCGACCGTGATTTTGCCACCATCTACGGTGACAACGATGTCGACGGCATGTTTCTTGGTGTGCGGCGGTTTCGGCAAGGGCTCGTTGTCCTTGACGGCCCGCTGCAACGCGTTGTTCAAATCGTCTTTGGGTGAGGGAGCGGTAAGTTCCAGTTTCTTCATCAGACCGTCTTCATCGATAGTCAGCATCAGAGACGACTTGTACTCGGACTTTTTGAGTTTGTCTTTGGGAGCGCGGAATTTGGCTTGCACCATCTCTTGCAGCTGTTTGCGGTAGGCCGCAATTTGCTCTGGAGTGGCATCCGATTGACTAGACCTGGGACCGCCTAAATCGTCATCGTTCTCGGTTCCTTCTGAGGTTCCTTGCGCGATCATTTGGGCGACCAGGCTGTTGGTCAGCATGTAATCGACCGAACCTTCTTTGGTAATTGGTTCAGCGATTACGAGCATTGTCGTGCCTGGTTTCTTCGGATTGTAGGCGCCTACCAAGGCAACTGTCTCGGACTTCTTGTTGGTCGGCGGATCTGAAGTATACGAACGCGCTAGCCAGACCTGCGATGTTTCTGGATCTTCGTGCGGATTGTTAAGGACCTCCAAGGAGCTGTTTGGCAGGTAGTTATAGAACGGCACCTTGCCCCGAAATGCATCGAGGTGTTTGATCGGTGTGTCATCCGGCCATGGAACGACCAGCCAAAACTGGTGAGCGCGCTCGCTGCGAACTCCAAAGGACGGACGCGGGGCAGTCAGTTTGCTTGTATCCTCGTAAGTAAATCCTTCCGGTAGCTTCATCGGAAAGCCGGTCTCGACCGCGATCTTGCGGGCTTTTTCCACATCGCCTGCCTGATCTGTGGTGGTGGTGGTGGCTGTCGCTGTCGGGACTTTGGTGTCCGGACCTTTAGCTACCGGCGTAGCCGGTCCGTGTGTGGCAGTAATGAAGCTGACGATCATGCAAGCAAAGCCGATGATGAAGGTGATTACAGATACGCTAAGAATCTGTACTTTGCTGAATTGCTGTAGGAAGGGCGGGTCTGAATCGAGGGCAATCTTCGGACGATCATCTTCATCGAACCCTGCTTCACTGCCGCGTGCTCTGGCTGACGAAACTTTTCGGGCCTGGATTTCAGCGGTGCTCGAACGTTCGAAAGCGAGTCCTTCGCTCGGTTCGACGATTTCGCCGGTGGCACCACGCAACCGTTTGATGCCCAGTTCGGAAAGGGCTCCAATCCAGGTCATCTGAGAAACGCGCACCGGAGGCGGCGTTTCGCCTGGTTTGACCGGAACGGGACCGTTGTGCACACCAACCAGCCGCCCATCTTTAATTATGGCGGCTCCGCGAATGAAGGATGGTACCGGGGCGGTGTGCAGCAAACTGTTCTGTGACTGCAGGCGCGTCATGCCCGCGAAGGAGCCGTCCATCAGCATGGGAGCGGCGGATATCGGGTCGATATAAAAGGCATGCACCGACTCCCACATTGCCAAGTCGGTGTCTCCGGCCGGCATCATAGGCTGTCCGAGTTGACCACTCTGGTGGAAAGGTTCACCGGCGACCGGCTGCACCACGTTGGCATTGCGCAGGTCCCAGAGCAGTTTCAAAATTGTGTAGGAGTCGGCCGCAATGCGGTCAGATAGTTTGCCGATCGGCATATAGCCGTCAAGGCTTCCCCAGAGTCTTTCCGCCACCCACTTTTGAGCCGGGTTGACCTGTGAGAAATCGAATTCTTGTGCCAGGCGTGTAAAGCGTGCATTGGGACCACCCAGCACGTCGATGATGCGCGGCAGCTCGCTGGCCCGACGTTGGGCTTCAGCGCACAGTCCATCGGTGGGCGTGCCGATATCCGGGACGCTTCCCCAGTTGAGCGCGCTGTTTGTCTGCATGAAGAAGTTGCCGTTCGGGCGGCGCCACATGAGTTCGCAGACGGCCAGTTCGTTCTGCGTATCGCCATACACCGCTTTGACGATCCGCCCCTGACGGATCAAAAGCCGGCAGTAAGGCACGTTGCGTTCATCGCAAAATGAAAGTGTTCCGGTGCGCTGCGTCTGCAACACGTTTTGCAGAACCTGCACCGTCTCTCTTTGCTCGATGCGTCCGGAAAGGTCCTGGGGTGTTATGTCGAGCGGCAAGGCCAGGGCGCGATTCAATTCGCCGATTTTGTCGGGTGCCATCTCGATCAATTCAGCTTCGAGAGTGAGTGTCGCGATGTCGTTCTCAAAGAGAACCGCCGGCACCTCGACGTTCATGGCCAGAGATTGGTAATGATCGCGGGCTGCGCGCTTGTCGAAATCAGGATGCAGTCCTACCGCTTTCACGCAAAATTGCAAGTTGGGATATGGAAAGTCGACCATCAACGCCCAGGGCGACTCGGCGTAATTGGCAACAACACTGGCCGGAACTACAACGCGACTCTTTGAAATCAACCAGGCTTGACCAAGGGGCTTTTCATTGCCGATGGCCCGATCAACGATAATGCCGGTGGCGTCTGCTAGCGCCTGAATTACATTCCTGACCTCAGTAACCATGTATTCCTCGCCCTGTCGTGTCTGAGATGGTTATACCACTCCTTACTTCCGGGGAGCCAAGCTGGTCATATACTCCCGGGCAAAGACGCTCAAATGCACGGATGTAAAGCTTCTTCGGTCCGTATTTTATGAGCAGCTCAAGGGGACTTCGGGGCGGCCGCTTGATTTAAGTGACTGGACGTCTGACCTGAAACTCCGGCAGGCTGCGACGTCTGGGTTTTGGGCGCCAGAATGGTGGCGTTGACATTGGTCCACGAGGGCGGCAGGCAATAGCGGCAGGGGGCGTATTTAGCCGCGATGGCATCTTTACGGAAGTGAAACAACTCGGTATGTCCCGTCCACATCGCCTTGGCAAAAGGACAGGAAGGTTTGTGAAACTTGAGCGAGAAGTTGTTGCCCACATACTTGTAGGGGGTTAGTTCGTCTGCCGGCTCGACGCTTTTGGATACCTTGCCGGATTCACCAGCTGATTTGGAAACCCCATCAGCCGCCCGGGCCGGACTCACCGCCGCCAGCATTGACCAGGTGACAGCAATGGCGAAAAGCTGCGCAGACGCAGTGAGGTTGCCGTTCATATCCACTCTATATAAATTCGACAGCGAGGCGCTGCCAAAAATTGGCGTCCTACAATTTGTATACGCTGGGCGTGGTGAAAAAGTTCAATTCGGATTTAGCGCAGCGGCAACCGAGTCAATGGTGCTGTTTCGCGTTGCATCATACGACGCTCGACGCCTTCGACCCAGTCCTTCAGTAGGCTCATGTGCTGCTGTTCGCGTTCGCTCAGTTCAGCTTGATCCTTGAGTTGATTGTAATACTTCAAAAGATTCGTGAAGAGGCGAAACACAGCTTCGGACTGCGATTTGCCGGTGCAAAGAATATCCAACTCCGGCACGCCGACCATGACGCGTTTGCCTTTCTGCCACAGTTTCGCCGATAGCGAACCGTCGCTCCAGGGGAGTGCTACGTTCCAAACATTTTGTGCTCGTGTCTGCTTCATCAGCTTTTATATGGACCGGAGATTTGGCATCGAAACTGTAGCAGTGGTTTGTATGGTTCTGCGATCGGCTTTGGATGCCTGACTCTGAATACGGTTGAATCTTTCAATAGATTCGCGGCGACACTTTGCCCTCAATTAGTATAGCTCCAAATGGACGTTTCAAAGCGAAATCAATTCCGCAAAAGTAATATTTCATCGAATCAGATTTCTGTAAGGGCGATTCTGAGTGCGTTTCACGAGTTTGCCTCGGATGCGGAAGTGTTGGCTGTGCAACAAAATCGGCGCCAAATCCGGCATGCGAAGTGAGTTTTCGAACTGCATATATAGATGCGACTTATGCACCAATATGATGCAGCACGCTGGAGGCAAGGTCTGCAGGCGACTGTTCGTCCACAGCAAACCATCTAATTAGTGAGTTGGCTCTGAACCAGATCAGTTGGCGGCGTGCCAACTGCCTGTTGTGCAGGGTGCAGAGGCTGATGGCTTCCTCGAGAGAAATTTTCCCTTCAATATGTTCGACCATTTCTTTGTAATTGACAGTGTTCATTACCGACTGATTGGCGCCGTACTGGTCGTAGAGAGACTGCACCTCTGCCGTCAGTCCGTCGGCAAGCTGCTGTTGAAAGCGTGTTTCGATCGCATCGCCCAGTTTGGCGCGGTCCGTGACGGTAAGCCCAATCCAGGTCGTGTCGTATGGAGGATCCTCCCGGCGCGTGAGGGTAGAAAATGGTGCGCCCGCAATAAGAGTGACCTCCAGCGCCCGGATGACACGAAAACGGTCGTTGATGCTCAGCCTTTCCGCCGTAACCGGATCCAGTTCGTTTAGCCGACGATGCAGCGCATCGTTGCCCTCGGCTTCGGCAAACTGATTGAGCTGGGCGCGCAACTCGGGTTGCGGGGCAACTTGTGGGATTACCAGTCCTTCCAATAACGCTCGTGCGTAAAAGCCTGTCCCTCCGACCACCAAGGGCAATTTCCCCCTCGCCGTAATAGATTGGATTGCCTCGCCCGCCTGTGCCCGATACTGGGCGACGGTATAAACCTCATCTGGTTCGGCTACATCTAAAAGATGATGTGGGATTGCGGCTTGTTCGGTTTTGGAAGGTTTGGCGGTGCCGATATCAAATCGGCGATAAACCGTTCGCGAATCGCAAGCCACCACTTCTGCCGGCAGATGCTCGGCAATGCGCAGGCTGAGGGCTGTCTTCCCTGTGCAAGTAGGTCCGACAATAGCAATCACTCGCGGTTTCACGGCTGTCACTAACGCGCGACGCTGAACATTGCGCACAGCGTTTGAAAAAATTGAGACATCTGGGCTACGGCAATCAACAGAGGCACGACCACGGCGAGGCAAAGGGTCTGCCATAGCTTCAGGTTGAACGTTTCATGGATAGCTGCCAGTTGCAGCAGGAAAACCCAGATGGCGGGTATCAAGACAAGCAGAGCGCTGGCATGTCCAATCGCATTGTGCAGGCAGGCAATCGGACCGACAAATATCCAGGGCAACAAACTCCAGCCCATTGTGGCGACAATAGTGCTGTATTTTTCGCGGGGCTGCCCGAACGCCAGCGCCGCCAGTCCCACTGCCCCCGAAGCAGCAAGCCAGGTAAGCAGACCGCCGATTACGGCGCCCGGAATGATAAAAGCCGCCGCATCCGGATGGCGCAGACTGACCGAACGCAACCCTTCCAGAAGAGACACCAGCGCCACAGTCACGCATGCGCCGGAAAATTGCGAACCAGCCGGCTCGCTGTCGCGGATGGCGTGCAACGTTTGCTTGGGTGCGACGAGAATCCCCAGAAACGTGTCGATCCACGGCAGTGACTTGTGCACTGCCCGTGGTGCTGATGAAGCTGGATTGAGTGAAAGCGAATCAGACATATGCGGACCTCCTTAATGCATGATCCACATGGGCTGATTCTGAAACTGTGGCGAGAACGACTCGGGAAGCACGCTGCGCACAAGCGACCCGGCGCCGATATTGCTCGAGGACTTCAGGAGTGAGGAAAGAAACCCGAGCGAGGACGCCGTGTCTTCCACCTGGTAGTCGTCGCTGGCATTGAAACGTGCACGCGCGATTTTCTGCAGTGCCGCTTCCGCATCTTCATAGCCTCCCAACTCATCCACCAGCTTGGCTGCCAGTGCCTGGCGCCCTGAGTAGATGCGGCCATCAGCCAGTTTCTTCACCTCTTCCTTGGGCATTTTGCGCCCTTCGGAAATGGCAGTGACGAACATGTCATAGCTGTCCATAATGATCGATTGCAAAAGTGCTTTTTCTTCGGGAGTCGGCGACCGATCCATGGTGCCGATGTCTTTGAAGACGCCCGATTTCACCACCATGGGCTCGACCCCGATTTTCTTTTCGATCTCGCTCAAGTTGAGCAGATGCATGATCACACCGATAGATCCGGTGAGAGTTCCGGGTTCTGCAAAAATGCGATCGGCGGAGCAAGAGATGTAATAGCCGCCTGATGCTGCCACATCGCCCATCGAGACGACCACGGGAATCTTCTCTTTCTGGGCGGTCTGCACTGCCGCGAGGATCTCCTGGCTCATTGCCACCGTGCCGCCGGGAGAATTGACGCGCAGCAAAATGCCTTTCACGTGTTTGTCTTTGGCCGCTTCGCGAAACTTCTTGCGTATGTAAGTCGGTGAATTGTGGTCAAAAAACGAAGAGTTGGCTTCGTCGTTGTAGATCATGCCGTCCATGCGCAGCACCAGCAGATGATCCGTGCCCATCATTGAGAGCTTTGATTTGCTGTCGCCGTCGCGTTCTGCACGTCCTTTGTGGCGTGTGACTAAGGACATTGGAATGGCAAGGACACAGGCAGCAAGCAGCACCCACGCCAAAATTCTCTGACGGTCAGTCAGCATAAAATACATAACCTCACGAGCTGAAATCAGCCCGTATTATAGCCACAGCCAATGATCAGATCGCCTGTCAGCAGCTCCTGCGTTTACAAGAAACGACGGCTACATCGGTTTATGGATTTTTTTCTGGCTCTCTGTCTCGACGGCAGGCTTTGTGCCGATTTGAACGTTGGGAGAGGTGTTCAGCTGAGGATTGATCGAGTTCGGCGCTCCCGGATTGGTCTGATCGCCTGCCAGGCTTTTGAGCATATTGCGCTCGGCTATCAACTGCTGATCTAGTTTGCTGACTGCATCAGCTCCGGCTAAATCCACAAGACTTTGACGCTCACGGCGAATGTTTTCGCCGAGGGCTTCGATATCGCGTTTTGCTTTACGGAGGGTGTACTCCATTTCGATCGCTTTCGCCGGGTCAACAGTTATGTTTGACTCGGCGACCATGCGCTGCAGGTCATTGAAGTCTTGTTGGGCGGACTCAAACGCTGTCTGTTCTTTCTTGTAGTCGCGGTAGTTTTCGACCAGTTTGTCGGCGACGTCGCGGACGATCTTATATAGGATGGTGGCTTGCTCTTGCGAAATCGCGTATTTTTTCGCTTGCTTCGCTTCATGGCTGGAGAAAAGGTTAGCCAGCAAGCTGGCGCCGGCGTTGCTGCCCATGAACATAGCCGGGCTGGGAGTAGGTGCCAGCATTGGTGCGGCAGCCAGGACTCCGAACAATGCTTGTCCGAGCGCCTTCATCATGTAGGCGGTGGCGTGCGATTGATCCGAAGTGGGTTGCAACTTATTGATGACGAATTGGATATCAGGGTTGCGCAAAATGGTGGCTTGCCACAGATCTTGCAACTGAGTTTTTTCTGCGCTCAGTTCGTTTTCGATCTTCTGATTCTCTTCGTCTTCTGATTCTCTGAGAGCGAGCGGTCCGGCGTCGACCGGTTTGTTTTTGCCGAGGTCGCTGGCTTTTTTGCTGCTCACTACGGACTGGCTGTTGCCTGAGGCGGGCGCCGTTGGATCGGTGCCCGCAGCATTGTCTTTCGCTGCGTAGGTATCTGTGTTGACGTTGCCGTGCAGAGTGCCTTCACCGGGGGTGGTGGCAGCCGTGGTCTCGCCATTGAGGGTGAGCGGGCGCAGGTCGTCGCTGCTGCTGCCCGGTGCGGCAGCTGCCGCAGCATCTGCTGCGGCTGGTGACGAACTGGTATCACCGGCGGGTTTGCTACTATCTATGGTGACATCGTTGGTGCTCGGTCCGGCGCTGTCGATCAGTTTGTCGTACGTGGGCATCTCGAATGAGAGCCGCTTCGCCTGCGCGACCGGAGCCAGAGTAATGGAGCCAGCCAGTGCGAAGACAGCCAGTGCTGCTACGCATTTTTTGCTGGTGCGCCCATTAGCCAGGTATGCCATTTTTTCTCACCTTTCTTTATGCGCATCGTATTGGAGATTGAAGACGGCGCTCTATTGGACTCATGACAAGTCCTCAATCCCAGAGGGCACGACTATAACACACTCAAAACCGGTGAATTCAAGGGGTCAAAACTAACAAATGCCAGTAGATTCTGCCCTGGCAGATGTTGATAACTATTTGATCATTTGTATAACGATAGAAATTAATTGCGCGGCATGAAGCAATAAATCAACAGCCCGACAAGCAGGATCAGACCGGCGATCTGATCGGCAACGAAGGGCATAAACTGCCAGAACTGCGTACCCATAAAGGTAACTACCGCATATCCCTTCATTAGCAAGACGACCGCGACCACCGCTCCGAGAACGGTGCGCGCGGCACCGCTGGCAACTGGCGACTCGCCTGATGTGCCTGGCATCGGCGGTCCCGAACGCTGGTTGAAGCGATTATTGGTCGGGAATGCGTCTTCATCCGCGCCTTCCTCGGCAACGTTGCTGAGCAGGCGTGAACCCGTGCGTTTGGACGGCATGGCTTCACTCTTGCCGCCACCACGAGCGGTGTCGGCGTCATCCTTGAATCCGCCGGCGCCTGGATGAGGCAGTGGACCTGTGCCTGTGTTTGATTTGCCGGCGGGCGGCACGGCCGTGATGCTGGCGGCTGGGGTCGGTTCGCCCGGTTGACGGCGCAGTTTAGAGTAATCTTCGACTGGATATTCAGATGATGGTGCCGGAGCCTGCGGAGCGACCGGTGCGCCCATGGCAGCCGGATTGCCCATGCCCGGACCGGACGGTGCGCCGGCATTGCCCATTGTCGAGTTCATCTGTCCCGCCCCGGGCATCAGTGAGGGACCGCCCGGCGCCGGCATGGGTGAAGGATTGCCGGGAGGCAGCGCATTGCCCTGTCCGGAGACGCTGGTGTCGGAGTTGTTCCATAGTGGTCCGCTGCCCATGGCGGCGTTGGTCGGGTAATTAGGTTGTTGTCCGGACAGTGCTTGCGGGTCACTGCTGGCGGTGCCGCCGCCTTTATCGGAATACCAGGTGCCGGTGCCCTGGAATTTGCCCGCCGGCGGCTGGTTGCCGCCCGCGTCGGTTTGCAGCGGTTCGCCACCCGGTCTGGGTGCCGGCGGTCCGCCTGCCTGTCCAGCGCCCGCCCAGCCGCCTTGAGAAGATGCGGACGGCTGCGGTGCCGGTGGTTGTGGCATGGAGGCTTGAGGCTGTGGCTGACCTGGCAACGGGGGTTGCACAGGCGCCGACATTTGCTGCGGCACAGGCGGCGCCACGGGCTGAGGCTGTGGTACCGGCTGCGGTGCCGGTGGTTGCGGCATGATCGCCTGCGGCGCCGGGGCTGGTTGTGGTGGTACCGCCGGTGATGGCGACGTGCCGTGACTGCCGGTGGAGCGCTTGGCGGCCAGCAATGGAGAGCGCAAGACGTTCGGATTGTCTTCGTCGGCATACGGGTCGTCTTCTTCGTCGTAATAGTCACCGCCGCCGCCATAATCGTCGCCGCCGCCGCCCGAGAGCATGCGGGAGCGCAGTTTGGGCTTGCCGCCGGTCTGTCCGCCGCGCGCGGGCGGGGCATCGCTTGGATAGTCATTGTAGTCTGGTTCGCCTCCACCGCCACCGAGAAGCGGTGAACGCATCTTGCCACCACGGGCGCTACCACCGCCGGCGTTCGCCTGCGGCTGGTCTGTTTCATCCTCACCGCCCAGCAAAGGTGAGCGCAGCGGTCCGGACTTTTGACGATGCGGGAAAGACGACCCGCCTGAGTTACCTTGCGGTCCGCCGAAATTTTCCGGCTCGTCGTCGAATTCTTCTTGCGCCAAAAGCGGCGAACGCAGTTTGCGCGGTGGTGAAGAGTGCCCCTGGTCTGGCTCTGCACCGGGCATTGGTTGGTTGTCTTCGTCTTTGCTCATGCGGCGTAGCCTATCGAGTTCGGGATTTTCACTGCTCACTGGTCCTGCCGAGCCGGATGGCGGAGCCCCACCCAAGAGCGGCGAATGTAGTTTGTTGCCGGGACCTGGTGGCGGCAACGGCTGCGCCACCGGTGGTGCTGCTTCCGGCTGTGGATGCGGCTGAGGCTGTGGCTGTGGTGCCGCAGGAAGGGGTTGCGGTTGCGGCGCCGGTCCGGGCGCTCCCTGAACCCCGGGCGTTGGTTGCGGATTGTTGATGGCATTGAAAGCGCCGGTGAAAGTGCCCGGTGGTACCGCCGGCGGCGGCCCCGGCTGGGGAGTCGGTTGCTGCAGACGCTGCCCGCACTCGGCGCAAAAACGCGCGTCGTCATCATTCGGGACGTGGCAGATGGGGCAGTCGATCACTTTGGGTTCTCCTTCCAGCTTTCTGTAAAGCTAGATTCTTCTTGCTTTCTGAATAGATTATTCCCTAAGTACGTTGCACTTTTTATGCAATATCAAACCTGCCTAATTTAGTTTGCCAAGTGTGCTGCTATGCTGGCCAGTCCTTCCACAGCTCAGATTGTGAGCTCAAATCAGGCGCCGGGGCGGCGTTTCCGGCATAAAGGAGATTCTAATGGCTCGACTAGCCCTTCCTATTCTCTGCAGCCTCATGGTTATCGGTCAGTCTGTCGTGCCGGCCATGGCAGCCAGTTCGTCGCAGCCAGAATTGAAGTTCAAGATTTACTCACCATCCGGCAGCGGTTCCGCCGCAAGCCAGGAAGCAGCACCAGCGCCAGCCAGCGAAGATAAAGGCGATGGCGGATTCTGGACAGATGCTCCGCCCTCGGCTTCAGATAAGGTTTCAGAGACCGAAGCGACTCCAGCTGCCAGCACGACAGCTGAAGAAACGGCTGCGCCGGCCACACCGGCGACCGCCGAGTCGACACCCAAAGCTGAAGCGGCTGTCACCGCCACCGAGGCTGCTCCGGCTGCTGACAACTCCGCCAAGCAATTGACGACGGAAACCGCAGCCGAAGATACCCAACCGGCAGCCGATACCAGCGCCGCCTCTACAGAATCGACGACCACTACCGCATCGGCCGACAGAAAAGTATTGCAAGGCTATATACGCGTCGTCCCCACCGGAACGAAAATTCCCATCATTATGGATACGGCAGTCGACAGCGACACCAGCCAGGAAGGCGATGAGTTTTCCGCACGCACCAGCGAAGACTTGAACATCGATGGTGCAACGGTGGTGCCGGCGGGCTCCGTCATAAAAGGTCGGATTGCTGCACTCAATGCTCCGCGGGCGCTTATGCGCGGCGGTTCGGTAGCGCTCAAGTTCGATACCGTCACCACACCAGATAATCGCCAGATTCCTCTGGTCGCCACCATCGTCGCTCGTGGGGGCGTCGTTCACGCCCGCCGCGGCATGAAGGACATCGCCATCGACACCAGCACCGTCGCCTTGCCGACACTTCTGGGTCTGGGCATTGGCGCTATCGCCGGAAACGCCTCGTCAAACAACAGCGACGGCAGCTCCAAGTCTGGAATCGGGCTGGCGGGCGGCGCATTGATCGGCGCTGGCGTCGGCATTGCCATCGGTGCCATCATCCTGTGCGCTAAGAAAGGCAAGAAAGTTGATGTGCGTCCCGGCGACGAACTCAAGATCGAGTTGGCTGAAGACCTGCGCATGCCTATGTAGTGCGGCGCACTGTAGGTTCAGCCCAGAAAATCGCATTCGCTAAATTACGCGTTTTATCAGCCGCACTTCGCAAGCGCTGGGAATAACTGCTCGCTCAAAATTAGCCAGCGGGAAAACCCTGAATGTTTCTCAGTGCAAGGCGCGGGTGGCTTTCATTCTAAACAGTCTCACTTGGGACGCCGAAACGTTGCAGAATTGCGCTTGGAGCCAAACAAGCCGGAAGTTGCCCGGCTGAGTGACCGCTCCAGTGCGACTGTTCACGCTCAGCCTTTTTCTGTTATTCGACTATCTCAGCCCCCAGGGGCTGGGCGCGAGCGGACATCAAAATCCTGTAATATTGATTCCTGGGAGGGATTGCTGGTTTTCTCAAATGCAAACCCAGCCTTAGCGAGTAGGGTTTAAGTCTTGCGAGGTATAAGAGTTTAAGTTAGGATTAATCATCCTGATTTCGCTCAATTCGGTACCCAGCGCTTACTAGACCATCCGCTTGACGCTGAGACTAGCTTGGGGAGACTTATGTTCGCTTCTCGCGCAAAATCGGCTCGCACATTGGCATAACACGCAGGCAGACACATTCATGACGACAACAATGAAACCAGGCGGCTTCTCGGGCGCACAACGCGACCCGATGACGGCTGCGATGCTGTCCTTGATTCCAGGACTCGGACAGCTCTACAACGGTGAGACACGCAAAGGATTTCTCTTCCTGGGCGTTGCCGCACTCAACTTCATAGCCTTCTTGGGCATGCTGTTTACTCAGCAAATCCTCGATGCGCTGTGGAACTTCGGACTGTCGTTCCATATGAAGCCCAACCGCATTCTGGTGACGACCCTGATGGAAGGGCGCCTGGGCAGTGCGGTGTCGTTCATTCTGCTCGGTTTCTTTCTGTCGTTCGTGGCATATGCAGCGCGTGATGCATACGACCACGCCGCCCTGAAGCGCCGCAAACTCTATCCCGATTTTGTTATTCAATTGCCGGAAGCGACCAGCGGTTCTTATATAGTGCACTTTTCGATCATGGTGGCACTGGGCTTCCTCTGCTTCTTCTTCATTTTGCCGCCGCCTCCCAAGTCGCACATCACAGATATCGAATTTATAGTCAATCAACCACCGACTCAAAAACGTGTCACCGCTCGCAAACGCGCGGAGAAAGCCTCTGAGTCGCATGGCAAGCGCGATCCGAAAAAACCGGTGGTGGCACCGAACCCGGCTCCAAAAGCCCCCAGCCACAACACTGCTCCTTCCAAGCCGACTCCGCAAAAGTCGGAATCAAAACCGTCGGAGCAACCGACGCCGCAACCGAAGCCGGCGCCGATCCCGATGCCCAGCTTGCCTAACTTCTTTGCTGCTCCGCAGCCCAAGGTTTCACCGGCGCCGACACCGCAGCCGACTGCCATGCCGCGCGTCACCCCGTCGCCGATGGCGACACCAAGCCCGGTGCCGATGCCGCATGCGTCCGCACCGAAAGCTCCGGCGATGCCCAGTCTGGCGCCCAGCGCCATGCCGCGCGCCGGCGTCGGCGGACCAGCACCGACACCGGTGGCACGTCCATCGGGCGGCGCTCAGGGACTGCCCTCGATCGCGCCTTCGGCAGTGCCGTTTGCCGGTTCCGGCGGCGGTGCACCCGGTTTCGCACCGGCTCCTAGAATAGCCTCAGCGCCTGGCGGCGGCTTGTTCAGCCCGCCGGCACCGATTGCCTCCCCCGGTGGTGGCGGCGGTGGTGGCGCAGCCGGCGCACCAAGTCCGGTACCAGTGCCGTCCTCGGGCGGTGGTGGCGGCAAGGGTGGCGCAGGCAACCCGGCCGGCGGCGGCGCTCCAGCTCCGACCCGCGCCGGTAGAAGTGGTGGCGGTGGTGGTGGTGGTGCGCCCGGAATCGCCGTGGCTCCTTCCGTACCGCGTGCCGGTGGCGGTGGTGGCTCCGGTGAAAAAGGCAATCCGGATGGTAATGACAACGGCCGCCCATCAGTGGCAGCCCAGGCCGATGTCGATTTCGGACCATACATGGCGGACCTTCAACGTCGCATCAAGCGCGCCTGGTTCCCGCCCAAGGGCAACGAGTCCAAGCGTGTTGTCGTCGTATTCAAAATCCACAAAATGGGTGAACTGTCCCACTTGAGAATCGACCATTCCTCAGGTGTGGCGGTAGCGGACCAGGCTGCACTGAAGGCTGTTGAAAACGCAGCGCCGTTCCGTCCACTCCCCAACGGAGCACCTGATGATGTGGACATTCAGTTTACGTTCGATTACAACGTATTCGGTGGTGGTGGTCGCGGAGTATTCCGTCAGTTCTAAGAGTAGTGAGAAGGGCCCAACGCGCCTTTTCAAAGAACCGGATAGAATGCGCGGAGACCAGTTCGAAGTTCAGTTCAGTTGCGGCACAGATATCGATCTAGAGATGCGCTTACCGCAAACAGCAGGGAAAACTAGGAGAGACAATGGAGAGTAAATTTTTCACGTTCTTCATGGAGTTCATGATCAAGGACTGGTTTGCGTCCATTCCGATCACCATTTGCTCCATCCTGACCGTGGCGGTAGTTATCGAGCGATATCTTTACTACCAAAAGAATCGCCGCGACGTGTCCGCTTTTATTCATGCGCTTCAGCGTGACCTTGAACGTGGTCAATTGCAATCGGCGCAAGCAAACTGCAGCCGCCTGGGCGGAGTCATCGGCGAAGTAGCCGAAGAAGGCGTCCGTCTGATGGCTGAACAGAAAGAAGACTTCTCGAAAGCTTTTGACATCACTGTCGGTCTTGTCACCAGAAAGCTGGAGAAGAACCTGCCTATCCTCGGCACCATCGGCGCCACTGCTCCATTTATTGGATTGTTCGGAACAGTGGTCGGCGTCGTCTTCACCCTCGACCAACTTGGTGTCGGTGGTGGTGGCACACCGGTCGTGGTCGTAGGCGTTGCGAAGGCTCTGATCGCCACCGGTTACGGTCTGATCGTCGCCATTCTGGCAGTTATCTTCAACAACACGTACACCAACACCGTGAAGCGCTTCAACGACGACTTCCTGCTCCTCAAGCTGCTATTCCTCAGCTTCGTGGGCTCGGAAACCGCCAACGCTCACTGAGGTAATCTACATGGCTATCGGTGGCAGCGACCAGGGCACGACATTCGAAGAAATCAACGTCACACCGTTGACCGACGTGTTTCTGGTGTTGCTGGTCATCATGATCTTGATTGCTCCCCTGATCGATAAATCCGATTTGAAGATCAAACCGCCCAATACTCGCAACGCCAAAAAAGACGATGAGAGTAAGGCTGTCTTTATCGACATCGACAAAGACGGACACATCGCCATCAATAGTAAACAGATGGAAGAGAAAGGTCCGGAAGCGATCCAAGAGAAAATCAAAGAACTGCAAAAACGCGCCGGCCGCGATGATATCCCGGTGACGGTCAATGCAGACGGCGATTCCAGACAGCGTGATGTGGTGGCGGTGATGGCGGCGGCAGCGGCGTGCGGCATCAAACGCATGCGAGTTGCCACCATCCAGCAAGGCGCCACTGAGTAACTTTCGACAATGACCATCAAACTGGGACTGATCGGACACCCGGTTTCGCACTCCATCTCTCCAGTTCTGCATAGCGCCGCTCTTCGCCATTGTGGGTTGAGCGGCGACTATCTTTTGCTCGATACCCCTGCCGACGCGGTGGCAGACAGGCTGCTCCGACTGCCTCAAGAAGGCTTTACGGGAGTCAACGTCACTGTCCCACACAAGCAAGTCGTGATACCGCATATGGCATCATTGACCAACGCCGCACAGCGTTGCGGTGCCGTGAATACGATCAAGTTTGATGCCGCCGGAGCTCATGGTCACAACACCGACATGGCAGGCTTTTTGCATGCCCTGGACTATCATGGTATGGCAGGCAATGCGCGCGGGATGAACGTCTGCGTGGCAGGAGCTGGCGGCGCTGCACGGGCGGCCTTGTGGGCGCTCAATCAACTTGAGCCGCGCCAGATAACTCTGGTGGCGCGCCGTGCTGATGCCGCGCGCCAGTTGCTCGCTGAAGTGCGGGGAAGAAACGACGACTGGCGAACCGAAATCGCCTGCATCGACGCCAGTGACGTTGGTGCGCTCCATCTTTTGCGCGAGCACATAGATTTGCTGGTCAACTGCACATCTATTGGTGTTACCGAGAAGCATGATCAGGTCCTGCCTGAATGGGCCTGTTCGCTGGTCGAGCACGGCTTGCGTCCGGACGCGGCGATCTTCGATATGGTCTACAAAAAATCGCTTTTTGCTGAGGTTGCTGCACGCCACAACCATCGGTTCGCTGACGGATTGGAGATGTTGCTTGGACAGGCGGTGCTGGCATTCGAGTATTGGACGCAGCAATCGGTGCCGATTGAGGTCATGCGCGCTGCTCTCGATCGGTGAGAGGAAGGCAGGAGTGCCAAATCGCTCTTAGAGCAAATCAACAAAAGTGTTGATCTCAAGAGCGGCGGCCTTGCGAACTTGCGCAGCGCTGCGCGACCGACCCTGCGTCGCCGAAAATCAACAGAAGTGTTGATTTCCCCTAAGAAGGTAAAGAGACCCCAGCCGCGGGGCACCAGTGATTTAGACGAACGGTGCCTGACCTTCGAAGAAGATGGGCACCAGTTGCATAGCCAGACCGAGTTCACCATCGATGGCGAGCATGCCGGAGAGCGCCGCTGTCATAGCGGAAAGTTTGCCGGACATGATCAGTTCGAGATCTTCGGAGCTGACAGAAATCGAGCAGTCCGGGCTGGGCGATTTGCCTTCTTCCACCGGCACCACTGTCAGATCGCCGTTGTTGATCTGAGCCAGCCAGGCGCCGCCACCATTGCCGGTGATGCGGAAGAGGTAGGTAGCAGTCACATTTTTAGCTGCTTGCTTGTTGAAACGTTTCTCTAGTTCTTCAATCGGGTTAGTCACGAGCACTGATACTTCCTCGCTGAGCACTCCATGCTCTGCTTGCCAATGTTGCGGAACTGGCTCCAGCAGCCGGTCCATCAAGTGCTCGATTATAACTCACGGCTTGTAGCAAAGGGGAAGATGAGGAAATTTTCGTTGATCAGCCAGGGCACTCTGAACTAGCCTTTTGTTTGTGACTAGCGACGATTCGGACAAACCTGCATTCAATGGCGCGGCACCGGCTCCCGCCCGGCGCAAATCCGGGCGTGCCGGCAAATCGGTTTACGAAAAGACACGCTCCGGCAGTCAGCTTGCCAGTATCAACACAGTTCTAAACAAAGTGGTGTCAGGACTCGGTCTTGATCGACGCTTGCGAGAAAACGCGTTGATCAGCCTCTGGCCGCAAGTTGTGGGCGACGGACTGGCGGCGAAGAGCCGCCCACTCTTCGTCGACATTGAACGAAATCTGGTGGTTGCAGCCGCCAATGGCAGTGTGGCTCAGGAGCTGAGCCTGATGAAGCCGCAATTGATGCAGAAGCTGACCAAGCTGGCGGCTTCATTGCAAGTGGAAGTCAAAGGCATGCGGTTTGATCTGAAACATTTCCATCGCAATGAACAGGATGTTATTGCCGAGCCCGCTCCCGTTCCGCCCGCCATTCCTCAAAATGAAGAGTTGGAGGCGATTAACCTCAGTGCTGCCGATCTTGCGACCTTGCAGCAACTGGCCGGCGATTTGGACAGTCAGTCTGAACCCGAGGCGGTTCGCAGTCGCATCCTCAAGCTCTGTGAGCGCGAGTTGCGCATCCGAGCCTGGAGGCGGGCGCAAAACTATCCTGTCTGCCAGATTTGCGGCGATCCTGTGCCGCGGCTGCATGACACGCGCGCTGACAGTCCTGCTGACAACCGGCGCGTTTGCCCCTCCTGCCTATACAGCGGCTATGCTTCAGGCTCTTAGTAGTTTGTAATCGGACGAAGACTGGTGGACAGAATCCGCGCAAAGGTCTGAGAATGCCAGCCGGACTGCATCGGCCGCCGTGCAACTGTGAAGTGTTTCCCAGATACGCCCGTTGACTACTGTGTTATGATTCGTCGGCTTCTAGTGGCGATTGTTGGTCGCCCTTGCGTGTAGTCGGGTGTGTTAAGTGCATGCCCGCGCAGCCGACGGAGCAAGGTAACTTGATTCGACTTCAAAGTGTTCACAAGGAATACGCCGGACGGCCGGCTCTGATCAACGTTGATCTGCATATCCGGTTGGGCGAGTTCGCCTTTCTTGTCGGTCCATCGGGTGCCGGCAAGTCGACGCTGATGCGGCTGTTGTACCGCGAAGAGTTGCCCACTCAAGGCAATGTTCTGATTGGCGGCGTCAATTTGACTCGTCTGGCACCGCGGCAGGTTCCACTTTTGCGCCGGCGATTGGGCATTGTTTTTCAAGATTACAAACTCTTGCCGCGCCAAACTGTTTTCGACAACGTTGCGTACATCTTGCGCGCACTGGGCGTCGACGAAGGCGATGTGAAGCGCCGTGTGGCCAGCGCGCTGGCCGTGGTCAATCTGGAAGACAAAGAAGACGCGATGCCAGACGAACTATCGGGCGGCGAACAGCAGCGCGTCGGCATTGCACGCGCTATCGTCAACGGTCCGCCCGTTCTGCTCGCAGATGAACCGACGGGCAACCTCGATCCGCAGACATCGCTGGAGATCGTGCAGCTGCTGGAGCGCATCAGTGAACGCGGCACCACAGTTTTGATTTCCACCCACGATCATTTTATCGTCAACTCGCTGCGCCGCCGCGTCATCAGCTTGAAGAACGGACAGGTGGTTGCCGACGTCGACAGCGGCGTCTACGAAATCGAACTGGAGGCTAAGTAATCGTGCGCCAGATTCGCATTTTGGGCAGAGTCCTGGTTGAGACCGTTCTCGGTCTCAAGCGCAGCGGCTGGTCCAACTGGTTGGTAATCAGCATTCTCACCATTGCGCTCACCATATTTGGTGGCGTCCTGCAGACCACCATGGTTCTGAAAAACGTCATTCAAGCCTGGGGTTCGCAACTGGAAGTTTCGGCATACCTGAAAGACGGTTTCGATCCCAACGTGGTGGCCAAGAAAGCCAGCCAGATAGCCGATGTGCAGGTGGTCGAGATTGTGCCCAAGGAAGTCGCCTGGGCTGAGATGCAGCAGGCATTGAAGGTGGCGGCGGTCAACAATCCGTTGCCCAACACATTGCACGTCAAGATCTCTTCTCCTGAAGCTGTCGAGCGCACCGCAGAAAAATTGCGCAAGATGGAAGGAGTCGAGCATATTCGCTTTCCGTTGAAAGTGGCGAGAAACCTCAACAAGTTCCGTCAGTTCATCGAAATTGCCGGAGTCGTACTGACGGCGGCGTTATCGGCTGCGACCCTGACGCTGATTGGAAATACCATTCACCTGGTCATTCAAGCTCGCCATCGTGAAATCGAGATTCTCAGTTTGATGGGTGTCAGTCCCTGGTACATCAAAGGTCCGCTGATTCTGCAGGGAGCCGCTTATGGTGCCGGTGCGGCACTGGGTGCTGCGGCCCTTCTGTTCGGCGCGCATCTTTACATCGATCCGTATATCAACGACCAGCTGCTCAGTTTCTTGCCGATCTTGCCGCAATCTATGGATGCCGGCATGTTACCCACCTTCTGCGTCATGTTGATGTTGGGAGTCGCAGTGGGCGCCGGCGGATCGGCCTGGACATCCGGACGTTACATCCGTATCTAACGCCTGCTCGGCAAAAACGCGCATGTAAAAACTGCGACACCGTCCGTGGTATCGCAGTTCTTGATTGTCGTTTTGTCGACGCTTACTTGACGGTAGCGCCTTGCTGAATTTCGGCTTTGACGATCTTGTCGCCTTTGCGCAGGGTCTTCACGACCGGCAGTCCATCGACAACCTTGCCGAATACCGCGTATTTCATATCGAGGAACGACGCCGGGGCGAGGGTGATGTAGAACTGGCAACTGGCCGAATTAGGATCGGAGCTGCGAGCCATGGCTACCATGCCGGCTTGATCGTGCTTCAAACCTGGTTTTACTTCCAACTGAATGCGACGTTCTGATTGGGTAGCAGGGTCGATATAACCGCCCGTGCCATCACCTTTGGGGTCGCCGCCTTGAATGACGAAATCAGGCTCGTAGCGGTGGAAAGTCAGTCCGTTGTAGAAACCCTTACCGACGAGGTCCAGGAAGTTTTGTGAGGTGATGGGAGCATCCTTCGCAAAGATTTGCATCTTGATTGTGCCTTTGGAAGTCTCCATCACAACGATTTGATCTTGATTCATATTTGCCTTCTTTTTCGAGGATGCGCTGCTCGTGGGCAACGCCCATGCGGAGTCGCTGGTGACATTTGTGAAAAGTCCACTGGCGAACGCCGCTGTCAACGCCAACGCGACGAAACCGGTGTTGAACATGGTTTTGGACATGCTTCTACCTTTGTATCCCTTTGCAACCGTAACAATCAGCAGATATTCTAGCAACAGGCGCTGCGGCGCCCATGAAAATGCTACTGCAACGTGACGCTGCCGGAGACGTCCACTGATATCCGTCCGGACTCGACATCAGAAGGATAATTGCGCAGCGGTATCGAGACGTTTCCTTGCGCTGCCACGGACTGATCGAAGAAGACAAGTCCCTTGCTCTCTTCGCCCGGCAGTACAAGGCGTTTGCCGAAGCGCAAATCTTCGACGCGCCGCATGGTTTCGTAGACACCATAGCGAGCTGAGGGTGATGTTTTGTTGGTCATGCGCTCACCGGCGATTACGGTGGCCAGTCCCAGTGTTGCCACTGTGATGGCCGCCAGTTCGACCTTTTGGCCGCCTGTGAAAAACGGATGGGTGCGTTGCACCACGACGTTTTCCGGCAGCGCCTGAATCGGTGTGTTGCCGCTGTAGATAATTGCTGAATTGGCGTCGACTGTCATCGGGGCGGTGGTGTTGTTCTTCACTTTCAGTACGATCACCGTCACGTTCAGTTTCCTGCCGGACGGCATGGGTCCGACCAGTTGCCCGGCTGTAGCGGTCAGTCCCTCTTTGACGATGCTGCCTTTCAAGGGCTCGGTGGGCTGCAGTCGCGGACCAAGAATTTGCGTCACTCCCGGCTGCTGTTTCAAAGGACTGTTTTGTTTGCCTTCTTCGTAATAGGAAGGTGGCAGTGTTTTAGGCGGCACGGCTGGTGGAGAGAGCAAATCCATTTTGGGAATGTACGGATAGGCCGGATTGGTGCCGTCGTAGACCGGAATGGCCTCCGCCGCGTTGCCGCTGCCGGTGCCCGTGGGAGCGGCGCCGCCGGCATTTTTAGCCGGTACGCGGGCGCTGCCGCCAGGACCGCTGCCTGGCACGCTGATGTGAGATGTGCCGCCGCCGCCGGGCGGAGAGGTGCCGCCGGTGCCTCCTGCATCAGAAGATCCCTGTCCCGGCGCCGGAGTAGAGATTGGCGGCTTTAACTGCGGCTCGCCGGGGTCGCCTGTGGTTTGTGCCGGTGCCGGTGCGCAAACTATGTTTGCCACCAGTCCCGCGATCAGCAACCGGGCGGTGAAAAGTCTGGCTCCGACTGGATTCGAACCAGTAGCCTGGCGATTATGAGTCGCTTGCTCCACCATTGAGCTACGGAGCCGAGTTGGTGAATTTCTATTGTAACCGTACATCGGGGATACCTTCAGCGAACAAGTAGAGTCGGATCTACTTAGGAGCCATAGCGGTCATGTGCTTTTCGATAAAGTCTGTCGTCACGTCGCCTTTCTGGAAATGAGGATTGTCCAGAACGCGCAGGTGGAACGGTATCGTCGTCTGAATGCCGGTGATGGCGTATTCATCTAAAGCGCGGTGCATCCGTTCGATAGCTTCTTCGCGGGTTTGTCCCCAGACGATCAGTTTGCCGACCAGCGAGTCGTAGAAAGGCGGTATCGAATAGCCCGGATAGCAGTGGCTGTCGACACGCACGCCCGGTCCACCCGGTGCGATGTAGGCATCGACTCGACCCGGGCACGGCAAGAAATTGCGTTCGGGATCTTCGGCGTTGATGCGGCATTCGATTGCGTGTCCGCGGAATTTCACGTCTTCTTGTTTGATCGATAGTTTTTCGCCGGCGGCGACGCGAATTTGTTCTTTGATCAGGTCGTAGCCGGTGATCATTTCGGTGACCGGGTGCTCTACCTGAATGCGGGTGTTCATTTCCATGAAATAGAAGCGGTCGTCCGCGAAAATAAACTCCACCGTACCGGCGCCTTCGTAGCCGATGTTCTTGGCGGCCAGCACGGCGGACGCGCCCATTTTCTCACGCATCTCCGGTGTCAGAGCCGGACTGGGCGCTTCTTCGATCAGCTTCTGGTGGCGCCGCTGCACGGAGCAATCGCGCTCACCGAGGTGAATAGTGTTGCCGAAACTGTCGGCCATCACCTGAATCTCGACGTGGCGAATTGGTTTCAAGTATTTTTCGATATAGACACCGGCGTCGCCGAAAGCCGCTGCCGCTTCGCTGCGCGCTGTGGCGATGGCTCTGCCGAGCTGCACCGTGTCGTTGGCGATGCGCATGCCTTTGCCGCCACCACCAGCGGTGGCTTTGATAATCACCGGATAGCCGATCTCTTCGGCCAGCTCGAACGCCTCTTCTTCGTCTTCGACCAATCCGTCGCTGCCCGGTACACAGGGCACGCCGGCTTTCTTCATGGTTTCGCGAGCATTGGCTTTGTCGCCCATGCCGTTAATGGCTTCGATGCTCGGACCGATGAACTTGATGCGATGGTCGGCGCAGATTTCCGCGAAATTGGCGTTCTCCGCCAGAAAACCGTAGCCGGGATGGATAGCCTCGGCGCCGGTGACGACGGCGGTGCTGATTAGCGCCGGAATATGCAGGTAACTGCGCGTCGCGCTCGCCGGTCCGATGCAAAATGCCTCGTCGGCCAGTTTGACGTGCAGCGATTCGGAGTCGGCTTGCGAATAGACGGCGACCGTTCGGATGCCCAGTTCGCGGCAAGCGCGAATCACACGTAGAGCAATCTCGCCTCGGTTGGCAATCAGGACTTTCTGGAACATCGAATGTTCAGCCTTTGAAAAAGAGTTTTAGCCCTTAGGATCGACCATGAACAGCGCTTGACCGTACTCGACGGTGGTGCCGTTGTCGACGCAGCATTTGATGATTTTGCCGCCGATTTCAGCGGGCAGATCGTTCATCAGTTTCATCGCTTCGATGATGCAGATGGTTTGTCCGGGCGCGATGCGATCGCCGATTTCTACGAACGAAGCAGCGGTAGGTGTGGGAGCTCTGTAGAACGTGCCGACCATGGGAGAGGTGATCGCCACCAGTCCGTTGCTCTCGCCGGCGTCGTCTTTCTTGGCGGGCGGAGCAGCATCGAGTTCGGGATGCGGCAGCGTTCTAGAATGCACCGGCGGTGGTGCTATGTTGGCTGTCTGGGGCACTTCGATAAGACTGGGAACGTATTGAGCGTGAGCTTTTTTGATGGTTATTTTCTGGTCGCCGGACTCAATGGTCAGTTCGGTGATGTCAGTCTTGCTTACCACTCCAAGCAAATCGCGGATTTGTTCTAGATCGATTTTCACGGTATCTCTCGTAGTGCTGGATTTCTTCGTTTCAACGGACACAAGCTTATACCCGTGTGATGTACTTTCTGGTGCGGGTGTCAACGCGTATCTTTTCACCCTGCTTGAGGTGGAACGGCACTTGAATCTGGGCGCCGGTTTCCAATGTCGCCGGCTTGCCGCCGCCTGAAGATGTATCGCCGCGCTCATCGGGAACCGTTTCCGTGACGATCAATTCCACCGTGTTCGGCAGATCGACGCCAATCACGCGCCCTTCGTAGCGCATGACCTGAATGCCTTCCAGTCCTTCCTTGAGAAATTCGACGCCGTCGCCGATCTGAGCCGGTGACAGTTCGAACTGTTCGAAGTTGGTGGAATCCATGAACGTGTAATCATCGCCGGTCTTATAGAGATACTGCATCTCGGACTTTTCGACGATCGCTTGCGGCAGTTTTTCGCCCGCTCTGAAAGTCACTTCCAAGACGCTGCCGGTCTCCACGTTCTTTAGTTTTGTGCGCACGAAGGCGGAGCCCTTGCCGGGCTTGACGTGCATAGCTTCTGCCACAGCCCAGACGCCGTTGTTATAGACAATGGTCACGCCCGGCCTGAAATCGTTGCTCGAAATCATAGTCCTATCCTAAACACCCTTAAATTCACGCGACGTCAAGTGACTGCAGTCGCAAAGCACCGCAGATTCTAACATCTTTAATTGTATTGATTAGCCGGGTCGTCAGCCTTGGACCGGTTTCATTACAAAGCGAGCCATCTTTACGCAACATAAATGGCGAAATGGCTCATTGGTTCGGGGTTTCGACTACATGCGTTATAATCGCGCCCTATGACTCAAGCACCGCAATCTACCGTGAATACCGCTTACAATCCCAAAGACGTCGAGGACAAGTGGACCGACTACTGGGTTAAGCATGAGGTCTTCGACCTCGACATCATCCCGGACCGGCCGGCATTTTCCATTGCCATCCCGCCGCCGAACATCACAGGCGCCCTGCACATGGGGCACGCCTTGAACGGGACGCTCCAGGACATCCTGGTGCGCTGGAAACGCATGCAGGGTTACAACGTGCTCTGGCAACCGGGCACCGACCATGCAGGCATCTCCACGCAGATGGTTGTCGAAAGGCAGCTCAAGAAAAACGGGCAAAACCGCCACGATCTCGGGCGCGAGAAGTTCATCGAACAGTGCTGGGTCTGGCGTCGTCAGTATGGCGACAATATTTATGAGCAGTATCGGCGTCTGGGTGTCAGCTTCGCCTGGAATCGCCCCGCTTTTACGCTCGACGATGATTATGTAAAAGCAATCTATCGCGTTTTCGTTACGCTCTTTCAGGAAGGCAAAATCTATCGCGGCACCCGCGTCAACAACTGGTGCCCGCGTTGTCAGACGAGTCTTTCCGACCTGGAAGTCGAGCACAACGAGACCAAGGGACACCTGTTCCACATTCGTTATCTGGTCGCCGGAGCCGATGGCAAGCCCGTGGGCGCTGCCGCCGGCGCTGATGCGAAATCGGGAACAGCCATCATAGTTGCCACCACTCGTCCGGAGTCGATGTTCGGAGACGTGGCGGTGGCGGTCAATCCCAAAGACGAACGGTACAGGGCGCTGATCGGGAAAACCGTGATTCTGCCGCTTTCCAACCGGCCGATTCCGGTCATCGGCGATGAATACGTCGATATGGAATTCGGAACGGGCGCGCTGAAAATCACACCCGCCCACGACCCTAACGACTGGGAGATCGGACAGCGTCACAAACTGGAAGAACCGGTGGTCATCGATAAGCACGGCAACATGATTGCCTGCGATTTCGTGCCGCAAGAGTTTCAGGGTCTGGAGCGCTTCAAAGCGCGGGCTGCGGTTGTCGAGGCGCTGGAAACAGCAGAACTGCTGGCTCAAAAACAAGATTATGTGCACGGGGTCGGGCACTGCGAGCGGTGTCACACCGTGCTGGAGCCGTCGCTCACCGAGCAGTGGTATCTGGCCATGAAAGAGCTGGCGGAACCGGCCATCACGGCGGTCGAAGAAGAGCGCGTGGTCTTCATTCCCAACCGCTATGCATCGACCTATCTTGACTGGATGCGCAACATTCGCGACTGGAACATCAGTCGGCAACTCTGGTGGGGACATCGCATTCCTGTCTGGACCTGCAGCAACGGACACGTTGATGCTTATGAGGAAACTCCGGAACAATGCCGCCAGTGCCAGTCGAGAGAACTGACGCAAGATCAGGACGTGCTCGATACATGGTTCAGTTCTGCTCTCTGGCCGTTCGCTACGCTTGGCTGGCCTGAGCAAACTGAGGAGATGCATCTCTTTTATCCGACGACGGTCTTGTCGACTGCGCGCGAGATCATCAACCTCTGGGTTGCGCGCATGATTTTCATGGGCATCAAATTTGCCGGCACCATTCCGTTCAAACATGTTTTGATCCACCCGGTCATCCAGACGCCTGATGGCAAGCGCATGTCCAAG
>JBGASG010000008.1:0-203898 GCA_044229845.1 Obscuribacteraceae bacterium (SeqCode)
TTCATGAGAGAAACGAGACGTACTTCATCGAAGCCGCTGACGTGGACGCCGTCCACTTCGAAGCAGCAGCGGTAGCTGCCGTCTTTGAGAACGATCACGCCCAGCCCGGATTGCTGGTCTTGAAACAGATCCCAAAGTGGCAGAAGACCGGCGGCAGAAGCATGCGCTCTGGGCACCGGGCAAGAAGGCAACTTGGACAATCCGACGGAAGCAGCGGTGTCGGTCTGTCCGCGTCTGTTGAGCAGTCCGCCCAGCAGTCCGCCAGCGTTGCCGCCGCCATTGCCGTTTCCAGTTTTGTAGTTTCTTGATAGTGAAGAAGCCATTTTCGTTCTTTTCGTTTTTCGGTGGTGTGGGTGTGGTCTTGGTCGAGGTCTTGGTCGATTCGATGTTTGAGTGGTCTTGGACTTGGGCTTGGACTTGAGGTTAGATAGCCGGAAGACGCAGTGGGCGTTTCGGGCAGAAGAGGCGCTCCACCAGATGTGGTGGCAGCAGTGTGTGCGACGGGTCAGCAGCGATTGCTTGCACTTTCTGACGGGTGATCAGTTGCTTGGGCAAACGCGAGCTAAGCGTAGCTTTGTTGAAATGACGAACGGCGGTGGTGAAGTCACTGAGTTGACGGCAGATTTCAGCCATCAGGTAGTGATAATAACCACGGTCTCCGCCCCAGCTCTTATCGAAGAGAGCTTTGTCGAGTTCTTGAGCCGCCAGGTCCAGCCAGCGCTGGTAGGGCAGATCGGCTTCGCGCGAGCACCAGCCGCCATTGAGCGCGATCAACGCCAGTTCGACATGACTGGCGCCGGCGGAACGGGCGGTGATGAAAGCATTGGCGAACTTGCGCGGATATTCGATCGAGTCGGAAACGGCGAAGCACTCAGCTTCAAGCATCTTGATCTCGAAGTGCGAAATCCAATTGCCATACCCGCAATCAAGGCATAGTCCGATCAGCGCGGCGCGGATTGCCGGGTCAGGCAGCACGCGGTGCAGATCGGTCTCAAGAGCCGTGCGGGATGTAATCGCCGGAACGTTCAACAAGTAGGGTGTGTCGAACTGGGCGTTGCAAGCCGGGCATACGGCTATCGCTTGTCGCAGTTTGAATTCGTCCGTGAGATGCATTCGTTTGGGTCGCCGTTTTCGGTGGAGAGGCTGATTGCGTCAGGCATTGCCTGCGTGCTTATAGATTAGGTGTTGCTCACCCTCGGGTAAATCGGGGGAAATCCCCCAAGCATGGTGGAATGCCCATCTCACTTGTCTGCCGTGGGAAAAATACGTAGTCGAATTAATGCTGCGCACAGCGCAAAAATTCAGGTCGCGACCCGCGAAATTTCATAAAGCCACGCGAAATTTCATGGAAGTCGGCCGAGATTTTATCTTGGCCGCAGATCGAATTGAAATCGCACCACCGTTTTCGAATTATTGAGCGACGGTGGCCACCTACACGGCCACCCAGCCCTCCGATTTTGGCAATACAGGCGAAGTTGTCCACCCACCCGGCCAACATGAACAGATTTGGCCATGCTGGCGGCCAGCGTCTATGAATCCGCCTTGTGGCGGACCAGCAGTCACACGGAAATGCTAGTTGATCGACTTATTCCGGGAAGTCGACCAGGGTTTCGTCAGTTAGGAAACGGACTGGGTTGGGATCTGGACCGGGGATGTAGACCGAGGAACTGACGTAGAAGCTCATTACCTGCTCCCACTTGTTGCCCGAGTCGTTCATGGTGACAAGTGCGTACAGCGGACCCAGACCAAACAAAAAGAGCGCGATAATCGTGCGCAAATCGTGTCCATAAAATGGAATCGGATTGAGCCACGAATACAGTTGGCTGGCTGCGATTAGACCGCCCAGAATGGCAATCAGTTGGTCGTATCGCAAACCAAATAACTTTGGTTGGTCTTCTAAATTGAGAGGGGTGATGTCGTCCACTGTTCTCTAAGTCCTTGTTCTTGTTGCTGTCCTGAATAATTAATTGCCGCGGTAGCCACGCAGCCAATTGATGCGGCGCGCTTGCTGAGAGAGGGCGAGATAACTTTCAACGCGTGCCACCGCGTCTGAGACGTCCATTTGGGCGCCGCCGGATTCGTCGGTATCCATGACCTGCGGCTGTTGTTGCACCGGCTGCACCGGTTGCTGATGCGGCTGGTGAGAAACCTGCTGTTGCGGCTGGGAATACTGAGGTTGCGGCGGATAAGTTTCGGAAGGTGCAGCATAATTTCCGCCGCCGCCACCGCCAGACATGGCATAGCTGGCTGCCGGCATAGCTGAAGTATAGGCTTGTTGCGCCGCGTGAACAGGTTGGGCGGGCGGCGATGCATAATTGACTGCCGGAGCCAGGGCTTGCGGTGCAGAAACTGCGAAGCGGTCGCGCCGACGGCGTTTCTTCTTCTTAAGCGGTGCTGCGTTCACATCGCCGGTGAGGGTGATGGCTGGAATGATTGCCTCAATTGGGATGTCTTCTTCGAATTCGTCGTCGAATTCTTCTTCGTCGTCGTTGTATGCCGGCAGCAATGTTGTCGGCTCAATAGAATAGACGACCGCCGGACCTGCTGACGCGGCTGGAGCCATGGGCGCCGGAGCGGCTGGTGCTACTGCTGGTGCCGGAGCTGGTGCCACGGGGATCGGAACCGCCACAGCTGACGCCTGCGCGGCAACGTATGTATTGATGACTTGATTCTGGTAGCGCTCGAAAGCTTCGATCTCGGCTTCAGTAGGAGCCGCTACAACGGCTTGAGCGTTGTTGGCGGCAGCCATAGCCGCCGCTGTATGTGCCACCCATTTATCAGATTCGAAGGACTCGGGTTGAGCAGCCGGCTGCGGTTGCTGTTGATTGTTGTAGTCGCTCGTCCAGGTGTCGGCGGCAGGCTCTGCTGCAGCATCCGGCGACGATGGACGGCGGAAGTAGTGAGAGTGGACGCGTGCCTCGACCTTGTTGTGTGCGGTGGCGGCAGCAGCGGGAGCTTCGGGCAGTACAACATGTTCTTTGCCGGCCGGCAAGACATCGCTGTAGGCATCGTGATCGTCGCTGGAGCCGGTCTGTCCGTTGCCGGTGTGAGGGAAGCTCTCTCTGACGAAAGCCGATCTGTCAGCTGGCACCGCCGATGGTGCAGCCGGCGTCACCGGCGATTGCGGAGCCGGCGTCACGCTGACTGTGGCAGCCCGCTTAACAGGCGGCGGAGTGAGCGGCTTGCTGATTTCGACACCGAGGATGGCAGCCAGTTTTTCGTTCGGCTTCTGAGCCGGCATGGGCGGAACAGGCAGTTCTTCGATCTCTTCATAGATAACATCTGGTGATGACACCGCGATGAAGACTTCGCGCACCATCGCCGCCGGCAACGATGTCGGTGCACTGTGACTGTTCTGAGCCAGCATCCGTTGCCGAGTTATCAACTCTTTCGGGACGCTGTGGTCTTTGAGAGCGAGGTCATAGTGACGAATCGCTCTATCGAACTGCCGAAGCTGTCGCCAGATTTCGGCCATCATTAGATGTCCGAGTCCGTCTTCTTCAGCAGAAAGTGGATTGTCAGCCAATCCACGCGCATGTTCAAATGCGGCCAATTCCAACCAGAGATCATCCGGTTCACCAGCTTCTCGTGCCGCCCAACATCCGTTGAGGGCAATAAACGCCAGGTCCAGCGGGTGCATGTTATTGTCACGGCCGGTCTTGACGGCGAGAGCATATTTTTGAGCAGCCGGGCACTCGCTGCGCGGAACGACGTTCACCTTCAGTGGAACTCGGGTGAACGTGCTGGTCCAGGACGCGAAGTGACAATCCGGGCAGACAGCTATTAAAGCGGCACGCAGGTCGGCATTGGGCAGAACGCGGTGCAGGTCTGCTTCGACTTGATCGAGATCGGAGATCGGCGGTATTTCTACAAGCGCCGATGTCGCAAATGCGAGCCCGCAACTGCGACAAATCACGACTATGTCTTTTAGCTTGAAGTCTGTCTGGGTGGATTCCATCGGCTTTCCGATAGGTCTGAGGGCGTTGTACAACAGATAAATTTTAGAGCCGCAGCGACGTTGAGGGAATAAGTGGAATTCCCATAGGCCATGGGACTTCTACTCTAAAAAACGCCCGTTTCCAAGACTAGTTGAGGTTACGAGACCGGTTCAGCTTACGGGGTGCCGCGACCGCCGCCGCCGCCGCCACCGGTACCGGGGGCGCGCGGCATCGACATTTGCACCAGGCGATCCCAAACGGCGCGCTGAGCGGCATCATTCATGTCGAGGTGTGCCGGACCTGTACCGCGAGCGCTGAAGGCTTGAGATTGCTGGACGACGCCGAGATTCTTCGGACTCAAGCGCACCATTTCGCACTGAGCGACACCCTGAACGTTGTTGGCTCCCATGGCTTCCTGAATCGCCACCTGACGTGCCTCGTACACCGCCATGCCGGCGTTGAGGTCGCCCAGAGTCATGCGATCCATGTTGCCGCCGTTGTCGAGGTATTCTTCGATGACCTGAATCGGCGTGTCATTGATGCTGTGAACGTGCTCGGCGCCGATCAGGCGAGCGGCTACGTTAATTGCAGGCAGCGTGTATCCGCTGGTGCCGCTCTGGTTGACGGCTTCCACCGCCAGGTTGACCACGCCGCGGTCGCCCATTTGCGAATCGGAGAATCTGCCGGCACGCTGGACGTTGACTGCAGTGTGTTCGATACGCGATGCGTAGTTCGGCACTTGATGCGCCAGTTCGTTCATCAACATGTTCATCGGCAGCGAGTCGGCATTGGCTATGCCGCTGTCGCCAGCCAGATCGCGAGCGAACATTTCGAAGACCTTCGGCGCGGCTTGTGGATTGCGGCAGCCTTCTCCGATACGGATGATGGCGCGCATTTCGCCGGCATCGATGCGATCTCCACCATGCATGGCGGCGTTCTCGATGGCGAAGTTGATAGTTTGACGTGTCGGTGCGACACCGATGTCGCTCAGGCGGCCGACGTGCACAGCGGAGCGCAGATCGGTAACTTGACCGGTGCGATAAGGCTCGGCTTGACGGATCAAATTATTGATGTCGCCGGGGCTCGGATCTGTATTGCCGGTCGCGATCGCGTATTCGACGACGTGCGGAGCGACGGCGCGTGAACCACCAGCTGAGTGCAGGTTGGTGATAGCGCGAATGTGCACGCTGTCCATGCGCTCGAGGGCGCCGCCTTGCGACACGTTTTCGAACACGGCTTGCAAGGTGCCTGCGGTGCTCGGGCTGGAACGATCGTTGATGACGGTGCGCATGACGGCGAACTTGCCTTGAGCTTGCGGCGAGTAGACATTGTGAATGTCGTTGCCCATGAAGTTCATGGCGGCGCTGGCAGTGTCTTCGTTCAAGAACAGTTTGGCATCGAGACCGGAGGCATTGGCTACTTTCATACCTTGCACGGTGCCGACGGACAACGTAGCGAATGCTTCCTGGTGCGTTTCACCCGGCAGCGGCTCGATATTGTAATAGAGGTCGCGCATCGTGCTGATGTTGCGCGGGCTGACACCGGCGCGCAGTCTGCCTGTCGCGGCAGCGGCGTGCGGCATGACGGCGGACATGGCGCCATAGCTCTTCGGTAGATCCATACCGGTCTCGGCGGCCAGTTGCATGACCGGCGCAGCGAAGGTCGGGCTGCTGTCGGCCCCACCAGATCCGGTGTCGAGTGCGACAGCGGCTTCCACTTCCGATTGCGGCAAGGCTCTCGCCATTTCGGCGTGGGCTTGTGCAAATACTGAAGGATCGAGATGTCCATAGTTGGCTTTCGCTTCGGCGAATGTGTAGCGCAGGAGCGCCGGCACTGCCAGTTTGCGGCGAGACGGGTGCATAGCCATGACGGCCGGGTTCTGCATGGCGCCTCTGGTTTGCGCAGAAATTGGAATACCGCCAGAGACCAGGGCATCGGTAGCTGGACCAATGGCCGGGTTCCATGGAGATTCGCTGCATTCCGGATCGGTTAAGATGAAGGTCGCGGCCGTGTCCATCTTGTCGTCCCAATCGCCATACTTGCCGCGCAGGTAGTCGGTGAACGCATTGCCTTGCTGTCCAGACACGTAAGCTGCCGAGCCGGCGGCGGCGACTGCATATCTTTGCTGGGCGAAACGCTCTTTGGCGCGCACTGTTTGTTTGAAACTGCTGCCCGTGGCGGCGTACCAGTTGGCGGCCAGGTTTTCGAACAAGCCCTTCGGTTTGTCGGCGCCGGCATCTATTGCGGCTTGTCTGGCGGCGTCGGAACCGACTACGTCATTGGTGGCTTCCTGGGCATAGGATGCAGCCATGATACCGTGAGCCATTTCGCCATCGCTGGCACCGCGGCGCACGTTAATACGTGTGGCACCGTTCCTGGCATCACCTTGAACGCCCGTTGATTCCTGGTCGAAGTGAATACCGATACCATTGACCTGACGCAACTGACCGATCACCTTACGGTAAGGGACCACAGCCAGGTTTGGCTCGTTCCATCCGCGCGGTGTGCTGACCGGCATCTGGAATTGCTCTTCGTTCGGATTCGGAACTCCGCCAGCGCCGTTGGGTGCGTTCGGATTATTTGGATTGTTGGGGTTGTTCGGGTTGTTCGGATCTTGACCGAGCGCGAACGCTGCGGCTTGTTGACCCGGAGTGAGAGGTGCTTGTTGGCCAGCCTGACGTCCAGCCATCACACTACCGAGAGCAGCGGCGCCTGCCATACCGGCAGCCATGGTGCCCACGCCAGGCGTGGTGGGAGTCGGTGTGCCCGGTCTGGGAGTGCCGCCCGGAGTCGTGGGAGTTGTCGGGGTCGTTGGCGTTCCCGGCGTTCCTGGCGTTCCCGGTGTAGTTGGTGTTGCCGTCGGCGTGGTCGGCAGTCCGGTTCCTGTTGAAGGCGGAACATGCGCACCGGAAGCGGCGCCGGTGCCAGGAGCACCCGGAGTTCCCGGAGTAGTGATAGGTGCAGTCGGGTTCGTGCCCAGGGCATGCGCAGCAGCTGCAGCACCAGGCGTCAAGCCTGTGGTACCGGCACCGGTGGCGCCTGTACCTGGGGCGCCGGGCGTCCCCGTGCCTGGTGTGCCGGGAGTTCTGATACCAGGCGGTGTGCCAGGCGTAGCGGCACCGGCGGTCGGATTGGCTCCGATGCCTTGCTGACGCAGACGCTCGCGCTCTGTTTTGGAGACATTCTTGAGAGATTCGACTTGTGCCTGGTTGGTTGCTTCATGCGGCAGACCTTCCATAGCATTGTTGGTGGTGCCTTGCGTGCCGCGGGCGCCGTACTTCTGGTTCATGTGATAGTCGAACAGTTGTCCGGTGCGAGCCTTGGCAGTCGAGCCCATCCAGCCCAACATCTTGAAGAGACCACCTGTGATCAAGCCGGCGGAGATGAAGTCCGACATCGGGCTGATCTGGGCTCTTGCAAGGAACGTCGGCACTTGAATCATCATCTGCAGTACGCCGATGGCGATCAGAATTTTGCCCCAGGGGTTGAAGTTGGAGAACATGATGATCACCATGATCTTCAACAAGCCGACCCAGACGAATGTCCACAAGCTGGTTTCGACGAAGGCGCGGACGAAACCGGTGGCGACCGACTCTGTGGAAGGCGTAGCGTAGAAGACCAGGAAGATAGGAGCGAACATGTATTGCGCAGTCAACAGCGCAGTTTGAATCGCTTTCAAAACGAGGATGTAGACCAGCTCGGCTACCAGAATGCCGCCGAGGATCAAGAAGATAACCAGACCGGCAAATGCGAAGACTTCGCCGATAGTCATACCGACCGGTCCTGCCAGAACGCCGCCCAGAAGTGGGGCGAACGCGTTGGTCAGACCACCGATACCGGCGAGGATACCGCCGCGGACTGCCGATGCCAGAGCGGCATCAAGCATCATGACCTGGTCGAATGTATTGAAGTAGATCGCCTTGATCATTTCATTGGTGATCTGAACTTCGAAAGCGTAGAGAGTCGGCCATGCAAGCATTAGACCGGCGGTGAAGATCAAGCGACCGACGGCACCCATGAGGTTGCCGGCGCCGCGCCAGGCGGCTTCAATCCAGTACTTCCAGATAGCGAGGATGAAGAGGAGAAGCAAAAGGTCGACAGCGATACCGTACATGACGTCAGCAGCCTGACGAATGTAGGGCGAGATGCCGTCGTTGGTGGAGTTGTTGAGACCGTTGACTGCAACGTTCGGGTTGAGCACGAACACGCGCAGGAAGCCGGCGAGGAAGTTGACGGTGTCAGCCACCCAACCGTTAATAAGTTCGCTGATCCACTTACCGATCAACTGACCGATGTTGCCGAACAGGTTGCCGATGATGTCGTCTTTGAAGAACTGGTGCATACCGGTGTAGGTATCGTTGATGGAGCCGAGGCTCTCATCAATCAAGTTGTTCACATCAGTCTGCGCCGAATAATTGGCTTGTTCGGTGCCCTGGAAAATCAGTGTCGACAGTTGCTCGCTCTGTCCGTACGGGTTGTCGCGGCGCAGGATGTCGTCGACGTTTCTTTGAATACCGCCGATAGTTCCCTGTCCGCCATGCACGTTGATTTCTGCCGACGTGTTGCTTTGCGGCACGAAACCCATAGCGTCAATATAAGGATTCTTGACCGTGGCATCAGTGTTTCTTGCATTGCCGTCCGGCTGCTGGCTGCCGCCGTTCTGCTGTTGGCTCCCCGGTCCTGGCTCCATGGTTTGAGCGAAAGCCGCCAATCCAAGAACTTGGATTGCCACCATGATGAAGAGGCAAACGAACGCCGAGATTTTTCTCCCAGAAACGCGTTTTTGCTGAAGTAGACTTTCTGTCTTCTTCAGCGCTTTGGATTTCAGTTTTTGTGAGGATCTCGGGGTGGACATCTTCGAGGTGAATCTTTTGAGAAGCGGGCTTGACGCCATTTAGTTCGGACCTTGGAGCATCACTATAAGCGAAGGGGTGCTTGCTGTCAGTGGGGAAAACCGTGCCCCTAAGAATTGGGCTGGTGATTTCTCACCAGCCCATTCAGGAGTTCTTTTTAGAGACCGCCGCCCAGTCCGCCGAAGTTGTTGATGGCGAAGGTGCCGATCAAGTGGACCGCTGTCGGTCCGCCGAATCCTACACCGAGACCTTTGGCTACGTTCATCGCAGATTCGCCGCCGTCTCTCTGACCGAAAGCGATCTTCATACCGGCGAGGGACGAAGGCACTGTGGAGAGAGCGGTGACAACGCGGCTGACGTCACGAGCTGTGTCGTAACCGTAGTCAGCCAACATACCTACTTCGTTCGATTGACCGTAACGTGGGTCTACCGGTGCGCCGACCAAACCTTGGGCATGAGCTGCTTGGTCATAAATGCCAAACGCCATGAGCAAAAGTTGGGGAGCAAGGAGAAATCCCACTCGGGAGGCAACCTTGAAAGCATGAGACGAGGTGATGGTTTTGATGGTTACCATAGTTTTGTGAACCTCCTAGTTCGAAAATCAATTTGAGTGAGTGGAGTGAAAAATTTGATCGGTTGGTTAGTGGCGGCGGATGATGGTACCGCTGACTGTGGTCGAGGTGCTTACGCTGCTAGAGCCGAGCGCCGGCAACGAAGGTCCAGCTGTATAGCCGAATCCTGGCTTGTAAGCGGCAACGGCGGGTCCGGCAGCAAGACCTGTCGGTCTTTGCACCGGGCGTTTCTTGATTACGCCAGACACAGCGGTGTTGACAGTGCGCGGAGCGCTAGCTTGACGCGTCTGTCCCATCGGTTGTGACATAGCTTGTTGAGGAGCCACTGCAGGGATCATCGGGGCAGTCGATGGTTGCAGAGCAATTTGTTGAGCTGGTCCCGCTGGTCTGCCGAACGCCGGGTTGAAGGTACCCTTCGCTACAACAGGAGTCGAGATCATTCTCGGGGTGACATTTTGTTGGATCTGCGGAGGAGGAGCCGGCTTCGAGAAGAAGTTCGGATCGTTTCCGCCGAGGAGTGAATTGCCTTTCGGCACCGAACCAGCTCTCACATTGTGGAACTCGGCCGGGATGGTGTTCGGGATTCTGGCAGTTTCTGTTTTCCAGACCGAAGGCGCGAAGTTGAAGCGGTTGCCGCGTTCTTTCGGACCCGAAGGTTGTGCTTCTTGAGCCATAGCTGCTTGAGCGCAGGCGATAGTGGAGAGGAGGAGAGCGATAGATAGGCTTAATTTCATTGTCTTAGAACCTGGAAGCGTTACGAACACCAAAACCTGTCATCGTGGCACCGAACATGCCCAAGCCCATCATGGCGCTTTGGGGATTCATGAGGGCACCGTGCGTGATGGCGCCTGCGCCGAAACCGGCCATGGCGGAAAGGGCATGTGAGAAGCCACCCTTGCGGACGTCTTTCACAGTGGGCTTGGACTTGGGAGCGCCGGACAGTGTCTGTGTTTGATGAGCACTGTAGAGAGCGCCGTTAGTCATGCCGGGAGTGGATGGGTACTGACCGAACTGTGGGCTGCCGGGCGGTGCGAAACCGGGTTGCTGCTGCATGCCGGGAGCGCCGGGCATGTTGGGCATACCGGATTGCATTCCGTTCATCGGCATGGCGGGGGCGCCGTTGCCGTATGAAACTTGACCGGCTCTCCAAACAGGTTGCTGCTGCTGTTGCGGCATTTGACCCTGGTTATATAGAGATTGGAAAGCTGACTTGCGAAAATCTTGAGCCGATTGCATTCCGTTGTTGTTGTCACCGGCGACCAGTCCAGGAGCGGCGGCATCGGAACCGGACATCTGACGGCTCTCGGCTTGCGTAGCGGAGAGTTGGCTGGCAGCTGTCGGATCCAGAGGCACCACTTCCGGTGGCAACAGATCCATGCCCATGCTGCCGTCATCAGTCGATTGCGCTTGCACAGCCGGACCGGCGGCGATGATGCCGAGGGCGAGGCTGAAAGCAAGTGCCAAACCCTTCAGGGTTTTTTGACTTTCAGATTGGACAGGAAGAAACATTTGATTTGTTGCCTTTGAATTAGATAGCTCGGTGGCGGTTGATGTGCAAATAGTACTTTTCCGGACGGGTAGCGGGAAGACGGGTAATTCCCACGCCCATGGGAAGATCACCACTAACAAGCAAAAGGCGCACCGGGTGCGCCTTTTGGAATGCCTTTTTTCTAGAAGTTAGTGATAACGGCAGTTGGCAAGAGGTGCTGCCCTGTTTTTTGCTGCGTAATATTAGCTGGACTGTATTGTGTGTACGGGAAGCCGAAGTCGGTTGTCTTGCTGCTGTACTGTGGTATCCGCCTCCAGCCCTGACCGAATTCTGTCGCTTGACGGCCATTGAGGGCCCCGATCCCGTTTTGACGCATTGAGCTGAGACCATAATCCTGGACTGTCGATCCTGTAGATATGGTGTTGCCGCCGGCAGCGAAGCGCTGACCGCCGCCCAGATCAATAGAGTTGTTGCGCAACCCCTGTCCGGTCGGTACGCCGAATGGCAGACCCCAACCGGTCATTGGTCCTAAGAGTTCCACCTGGTCCATACTGCCGTCATCGGGCGCGCCGCCCAGCGAGGAGTTGAATCCGCGCAATTCATATTGACGGGTTGACTGTCCGCCACGGCGGACGGTGGGAATGGTTGTGCAATAGCCGCCGGTTCCGGGAATGCCGCCGGTCGGGTTGATGTTGAGTTCTTGAGAAGGATTGAATGATCCGACCGGGGCGGTCAAGCTTCCCGGATCAGCGCCTGGGGTGGAAGGCGGCGCTGGGATAAACGGCGTCAGCATTGGTCCTAGAACGCCGGGGGGCATCTCGACTGCGGGAGAGATCGGGAGTGGAATACCTGAGGAGCCCTGGTCGATCTGATTCGAAGGAATAGATGGAACCCAGGGAAGCAAAGTCGAAGGACCAGTGTGACCTGGCACTACGCCTGCGGGTGTGGCGCCGTCACCGACAGCCGGCGGCTGTCCTTCCGGTGCCTGAATAAACGGCATCTGGCTGGATGCTCCATTTATAAGTGGGGTTCTGATGGTGGCATTAGGCGCACCGGACAGATTGCAACTTTGTGCGAGAGCGGCTGCTTGGCTCACACCAAAACTTAGTGCGACGGCGGCGATTGTGAGTGATTTGCTGAACATATTTGATTTGGCCTCCTGCAGCCTATTTCTTTTGATCAATTTGGAGTGAGTTCAAATTTTTTCAATGAGGAGCAATAGTTTGGGTTGAGTACTGGCGCATGCCATAGCAGTCCTGGATGGTTGAGCCCTGTTGGTTGGGCCACGGTCCGTCGTACGAGGTGGAACCTTCATATAGCTGTCGGCCCCAGTCGTAAGCGCGTTTGCCTTGATATTTGTAGCGCCCGAAGTCGCGGGTGGTCTGTCCGCCCCAGCGTTGGGTCGGCGCGTAACCGCTGATGCCACCACCGGGATTTATGTTCACCACGTTAACTGGAGGTGGACAAAAATCCGTCGGACCCGAAATCATGCCCGGGTCATAGCCCGGAGTGGAGGGCGGCGGCGGTACATATGTAGATGCACCGTACTGACCGGGCGCGTATTCGGAGCCCGGGTTGAAAGGCACTTGATACGAGGGTGCATTGATCTGATTGGCCGGCAAGACCGGATTGGAAGGAAGGAGCGTGGGCGCGCAGGTCATGCCTGGCGTCACAGGTGCCGGGGTTGATCCATCGCCGATTGCGGGGGGCTGCCCTTGTGGGGCTTGCTGCAATGGTGGCGTGGCTGGTGCGCCATAAATAAGCGGCGTGCGCAACGTCGTATTTGGCGAACCGGACAGATCGCACTGGGCATAGGCGCCGCTCAGGAAGCCGGCGCTCGCGAACGCCACTGCCGTCAATGCTCCTATTACCAGTCCTTTCTTTTGCACTTAACTGTGCCTCATCTGAGTTGGTGGTCTGCCTGCGGGCGCTTTTACACGCACTACAACAGGTACCGTACAAATTACTTCCAAGCACCAGGCTTGTCTTTGGTGTTAGTACGCAGTGCCGTGGGAAGATTCCCACTGACCCGGAGACCCCGCCACGGACGCACGCTTTCTTCCACCCACCCACATCTATTTATATGGATGGAGAGTGAGCGGATTCGCCCATGCAGGTCCGGCTACAGCTTCAGCCCCAGATCCTTGGCGCGCTTCATATCCTTGACGGCGTCGTCCGGATGCCCGGTTTTCTCCAGCACGACCGCGCGCAGCGCGTAAGCGTTCGGGTTGTCCTTTACCTTATCCAAATACTGGTTTAGATAAGGCAAGGCTTCCGTGAAGCGTTTCGTCTCCACATAGCAGCAAGCCAGCTGGAAGGACGCGTCGGGAAAGCGATCCTTTGCGTCCGTCCGAATGCAGTCTTTGAAATCAGCGATCGCCAGGTCCCATTTCTTCAGGTCGACGTAATCGCTGGCTCGCCCATAGAAATACTGGCAGCGGGGGTCGCGTCTGATCACCTCGTCCATGAGCTGGAAGTACTTCTTCATGTCCCCACGCTTGCGGCAGATCACCGCCTCTCCGGACATGGCTCCGACATGATTTGGCTTGAGGCGCAGCGCTTCGTCGAAAGACTTCATCGCCTCGTCTACTTTGCCTTGATCCAATAACTGATAGCCTTCCAGGGCAGCCTTATCGGCAGGCGTCAACTCAGCGCCGGATTCCAGCAGCCTGGTCGCCGGGCTCTTGTCCTTCGCCTTCGACTCATCAGCGAAGCTGGATGACGCGGCACCGCAGGTCAGCACCAGGGAAGACACCACGAGAGACACCAATGCGATTGCAGATCTGGTCATAGTAAAAACTGTCCATATAGAGGTGGGATCTTGACATACCACCATGAGCGGTGCTCGACTCTACGCACCGCTGGCAGTCAACGGAAAAACGAAAAGCACCACCGCCGCCACCACCAAGATCGAGTTGACTAATCTCATTTGCCACCTGCCGTTGCCGAACGCATATCAGTGTAATGGCAAAAGCTCAGATGCGATAGCTATGCCTCTGCCCGCTTGGAGATCTTGACATGCCACCGCAAACGGTGCAAACGATCATGCCACCGCCCTTGGGGCTATCTGCGAGGAAATTTATTTTGGTGGCACAAAAAAATGTTTGTCCAAATGATCAGTTGCAGCTATCATTACGTCCAGAAAGGAGGCTGCCGTGGAAACAGAAGGCATTGGCACCGCGGGCGGTTTCGATCAGATCAGGATTCACAACGACGCAGTCACGACCGACGGACTGGAAGACCTTTTCAAATGGGCATCAAACCTGGTGGCAGATGGTGAGGACAGCCGCACCAAACGTTCACGAGAGTTGCGCATCCGCCGGCGGGTACTGGACCTCATCCACACCTCCAAAGAACTGGAAGCCCACGCTAAGTACGCTGAAGAACTCAGCTATCTGCAGCGCCGGGTGATTGCTCTCCTGCAATTGCTCGCCGAGAAGTCCGAAGAAGTCACCCATGTCAAACAAGTCATGGTGGCGCAATACTACGCACTCGGACAGATTCCATTACTGCAAGAAGAAGTCAAGCAACTCAAGCAACTTACCTGGTATCGGGAAGAAGCCGAGGCTGAGCGCAAGCAACTGATGAACACTTTGCAGCGCATGAAAAAGGAACGCGATTATCTTGACGAACTGGTGACAGTCAACGAACAAGAAAACGCGCGCCTCACGAGATTGCTGGTTACCGCCCGCGCCGAGAATGCAGAATTGCAGAACCGCCGCTGGTGGCACCCACTGGTCAACTGGTTTCGCGGTCTGATCGACATCGAGCATTCAGCGGCCAGCTAGGCAAAGCAGTTCAGGTTCAGTTTCTTCCGAAAAGTTTTTGTGGCCAGTGAGCGGGGTGAAAGCCCCGCTCGCTTTTTGCGCACGCCGTGCGTCTTTTGGTCGGTGTTTACTCTTTGGGCAACTTGCCTTCAAAACCGCGATCGGTTGGATGGTAATACCGGCGGCTCGCCAGTTCGTCCGGCAAACAACTCATATCGGTGGCGGCATCCTTATAGTTGTGCGCGTACTTGTAACCTTTCGAATAACCGAGTTCCTTCATCAATTTGGTCGGCGCGTTGCGCAAATGCATGGGCACCGGATGCTGCAATGTATTGTGAGCGTCGTCGGCTGCCTGACCGTAGGCCGTGTAGATGGCATTGGACTTGGGTGCAATCGCCAAAAAGGCAACCGCCTGTGCCAGAGCCAACTTACCTTCCGGCATGCCAATCAGATGCACCGCCTGCATGGCCGCAACCGCCTGATTGAGCGCCTGAGGGTGCGCCAGCCCGACGTCTTCCGATGCAAATCGCACTACCCGGCGCGCGATATACATCGGGTCTTCGCCGGCTTCCAGCATGCGTGCCAGCCAGTAGAGACTGGCATCGACATCGGAGTTGCGCATCGATTTGTGCAGCGCCGAAATAATGTTGAAGTGCTCCTCACCGGCTTTATCGTATTTGATCACCGCTTTCTGGACGGCTTGCTTGATATCATCCTCGGTGGCAGCGCTGCGTCCTCGCCGCTGCAGAAGTGGTGGCAGAAGCTCGAGACTGTTCAAAGCCGTGCGCGCATCTCCGGATGAATAAACAGCCAGGGTGCGCAACTGGTCATCGGTGATTTCGAGATTTGCCTCGCCCAGACCACGCTCTTTGTCTTGCAGCGCGCAGCGCAGGATGTTGACCAGATCATCCAGCCCATGCTCTTCCATGACGAAGACTTTCATGCGCGACAGCAACGCCGAGTTCAGTTCGAATGACGGATTCTCTGTCGTGGCGCCGACCAGAAGAATCGTGCCGGCTTCTACATAAGGCAAAAACGCATCCTGCTGCGCCTTATTGAACCGATGAATCTCATCGACGAAGAGTATCGTGCGCCGTTTCTCGAAATTGAACGCCATCTCGGCTTCCGCCATGACGCCCTTAATCTCTTTAATCCCGGCAGTAACCGCCGAAAAGGCAATCCATCGAGACTTCGAGCGATTGGCGATGATGCGGGCCAGCGTCGTCTTGCCGACGCCGGGCGGTCCCCACAAAATGAAGGATTTCAGCTCGTCCGCCTCGATCAGCTCGCGCAAAATCGAGTCTGGCGCCAGAAGTTTGTCCTGCCCGACAAACTCGTCCAGGTCGCGCGGTCGCATCCGTTCGGCAAGTGGCTGTTGCATGCCGGGTTATTGTACGCCGCCGCATCCCGTTCGAGCACGCCAAGCAGCACCGGGGTAGAATTCAATATATATCGATCTTCCGGATATAAGATTGCTGAATCGACCCACTCTAGTGATTCGAGACGGTGCAGAGGTGCGACGAAACGCCCTTTTGGCTTCGCTTGTCCTCTCGCCCCTCTGGCTGTTTTACATCCCCAAATTGATGCTTTACTTCGTCACCATGGCTCTCGGGGGCGACTATTTTTACAGCGGTCCGCTCGTCATGCTGACCTTGCTGGAAGTGGCTGTGCTGACCAACATCGGCATTTGCCTGAACAACGGCATCAGCATTTCGTCCCGGGGCATACACTTCCCGGTGCGCTTCTCCCTGCAGACCGGAATTTGGCGCCAGCGCGCCTGGTCGGAGATCAAGCGCATATCGTTCCGCCGACGCGGCAAAATCAGCACGACCGACCCTGATGAACTGGTCATCGAGATCCAACGCGGACTGCCGGTCAAACTGAAACTGGCGGGACTTTCAGCCAGCGACCTGCAGAAGTTCGTCCTGGCGGTCAACACATTCGCACCCGGCACGCCCATCGAGCCGCCGCTGGAGAAGGTTTCACTGCCTGGAGTGCGCAAACACGCCGCCCTGCCCGACGTTTCTTTCACAGAACTCTGGGAACATGGACTCGACCGGCGCTTCGGCGCCACAATCTTCGTCCCAAAAGAGCGCGGCGAGAAGCTCCACGGCGGTTCCTTAACTGTAATCGAGCAGCTCGCTTACGGCGGACTCTCGGCTATATATCTGGTTAGAAACTCCGCCGGCAAAGAGCTGGTACTCAAAGAGTTTGTACTACCGGCTGGAGCCGACAAAGACTTCAGGGAAAAGGCCAGTGACATGTTCAGCAGAGAAGCGAAAATTCTATGTACACTCAGCCATCCCCGAATAGTTAAAGTGCACGACCATTTTGTCGAGAACGGACAAAATTATCTCCTCCTCGAGCATATTCGGGGCGTCAGTCTGCGGCGCCTGATTCAGGAGCAGGGCGCCCGCCCGGAACATCTGGCGCTCACCTGGGGCGCAGAAATCACCGAGATGCTGGAGTATCTGCACGGACAGAGTCCGCCCGTCCTGCACCGAGACCTCACTCCGGATAACTTGATGCTCAGCTACGACGGCAAGCTTTTCCTGATTGACTTCGGGGCTGCCAATCATTTTCTCGGCACAGCCACGGGCACCATGGTCGGCAAACAGTCATACATCTCACCCGAGCAGTTCAAAGGCAAGGCGACACCGGCAAGCGACCTGTTTTCGCTGGGCTGCACGCTGCATTACCTGCTCACGGGCTCTGATGCCGAGCCCCTTTCCACATCAAATCCGAAAGACGCGAGAAGCGATGTTTCTTCAGGGGCTGCTGACCTGGTGAAGAAACTGACCGCGCTGGACGCCGCCGAGCGTTATGGCGATGCGGCAGCCGTACGAAACCAGATAACGGATCTTCTGAGTGCCCGTCCCGCAGCAAGTGTCAAGTGATGAATAGCGATACCAGAATCACTGCGCCCAGCGACGTCGTCTCCGACGACATAACCGAGACCGAGCCGCAGAAATACGGATTGTTCGCACTCTCGGTCGTCGTGGGCATCATTGTCTTCTGCGCGTTGCTCGACTGGTTCTCAGCGTGGACGCGTCAGGCAAACGGCGGCGACTTCGTCAGTCCGGCGCTCTGGGCTTGCGTGGTGCTCTTCCCGATCGGTCTTGTGATCGCGGCATTCTTCCGGCGGCGCCAGGTGTCCATCGACGATCGCGGCGTCACTATCTTCCGCATGCAGAACAATCAGCCCACTGATCTGGAATATGTTTCGTGGAGAAACTTCCGAAGGCTCAGCATAGCGAGTATCGGTCCTGAAAAGGTGGTGCGCATCGACGCCAAAGACGGGCGAGTGCTGCGGCTTCCCTATCGGCAACTGGCAGATTGCATGGACCCCGGCGAGTTTTTCAGCGCAGTGCGAGCGTGGGCACCGGGTGTCATGAAAGAAGATGCTGCCCTGCTCGGAAGCGAAGGCAATCACACGCGACTCTGGCTCGACTCGTTTTCTCACACCAGCGGTCGCGGGCGCTCGACCACCGAACTGGAAGCGGGAACCAAACTGCAAGAAGGGCGCTACCAGATCATCAACGCCATCGGTCAAGGCGGGCAGGGCACCGCATATCTAGCCGCATCGTCCGCATCGACCATGCCGGCGGAGGTAGTGCTTAAGGAGTACATTCTCCCGATGCACCACTTCAAGACTCAGTCGATACTGACTGAAAACGCCGAAAAGCTGAACAAAGAAGCAGTGATCTTGGAGAAGATCGACCACGAACAAATCGTCCGGTTGTACGGACACTTCGTGGAAGACTACCGCGGTTATCTGGTGATGGAGCATGTGGAAGGCGTGTCCCTTAAAGAGCTGGTTTCACGTGAGGGCAGTCAGCCGGAATCATTCGTCATAGATATCACCGGGCAAATCTGCGACATACTCACTTATCTGCATGGACTGCCGACACCTATCGTCCACCGCGACATCACCCCGGATAATCTGATTTTGCAATGCGACGGCAAAATAAAGCTGGTGGATTTTAACGTCGCGCACCAGATGGAATCATCAGCCACTGCCACCGTGGTCGGCAAGCACGCCTTCATCCCGCCTGAGCAGTTCAAAGGGAAACCATCACCCCAGAGCGATGTTTATGCACTTGGTTGCACGATGCACTACCTTCTCACTGGCAAAGAGCCTGAGCCAATTACACCTTCGACGCCGCAAAGCCTTTGCGCTTCAGTGAGCGATACTTTGAACAGCGTAGTGAAACGCGCTACCGCGCTGAGCACCGAAGACCGTTTCGTCTCCGCAGAAAGGCTGAAAGCCGCGTTGCCTCCAGCTCCAGCCGTCAAAGCCGCCAATCCCGCCAAAGCCGGAGGTGGGCGATGAACAGCTTGCGCGAAAACAAGTTTCGCCTGCCCTTGCCTTATCACGACACACGGTCGACGGTGATGCTCGGTGTGCTGATCACGTTCATGCCGATCTGGCTTGTCTGGATACCCTATCGCATCCTGCAATCACCGACGGTACAAAATCTATTGATCGCACCGATGGGATTCACTCCGGACAGATGGTTCGATCAACCTCAGATTTGGTATCCAGACCACTTCTTCAAAGAGACGGGGCTGATCGTTTCGCTCTTTTGCCTTCTGGCACTGATACTTCTGATCGATAGACGCCTGATCATCTCCAATCAGGGCATTCGTTTCCCCGCTATCTGCTCGATCGAGTTGCGCACCAAACTCTTCCGCCCGTGGGACGATCTTGTGGAAGTGCAAGTCAAATGCAGCCGCATGCTGCACTGCAAACCAAGTCAAGTTTCCTTCGTATTCAAAGGCGGAGCCGTCGCGCATTTGGACTTCGATTCAATTAATCGCAACCAGTGGCAAAAGCTTTTCATCGCCATCCATACTTATGCTCCACACGTCCAAATGGATTCCCATGTGCAGGATGTACACGCCGACTTTGTCGGCAATGACATAGTCTTGCACCCCTTCACATACGCGCGGGTATGGCGCGATGAATTGACACGCCGGTTCAATCCGACGGTCTTTGTTCCTCGCGAAGCCGGAGACCAGCTGCAAGAAGGACGCTACACCGTCGAAGGACAATTGGCATTCGGCGGGCTGTCGGCTATCTATGTAGCCCGCCAGCGGGACGGCACGCGAGTTGTAATAAAAGAGGCAGTGGTGCCCGCCGACGCCAGCGAAGAAACAGCGCAAAAGGCGACCGAGCTGTTCCAGCGCGAGGCTCTGCTTCTGCAGAATCTGGAGCATCCAGGCATCGCCCGTGTGTTCGATCACTTTGTCGAGAACGGTCGCAACTACATGGTGTTGGAATACATACCAGGCAAAGACCTGCGCCAGTTAGTCACCAATTGCGGTGCTCAGCAGATGGACACCGTCATGCACTGGGCGCGCGAGGTTGCCGCCATCATGATTTATTTGCACGGCATCGACCCACCTATCGTGCATCGCGACCTGACGCCGGACAATCTGGTTTTGCGCAACGACGGCACGATTACTTTGATCGACTTCGGCGCCGCCAACCATTTCATTGGTACCGCCACCGGCACCATGGTCGGCAAACAGTCTTATATGGCTCCCGAGCAATTGCGCGGCAAAGCGCATCTGAAGAGCGACATCTACTCATTTGGAGCAACACTCTATTTCCTACTCACCGGCAAAGATCCGGAGCCAATCACCCAATCGCAAGTTCAAGAAGAGAATCCCGATATCAGCGACGAAATAGCCGATCTGATCGCGCGCTGCACCAGTCTCGACTCCGACGAGCGACCGTCCGGCTTCGCGGAAGTCCTATCGATACTCAATGGCGAGTCGCAGGAAGTTGAAGGAACGTACGTATCCCTTGCCGGTATGGTGTTTGATTCATGACGAGCCGCGACGACCACTACATAAGGAATGTGGCGCGGGGTACCGCGCTGGTCAATTCTTCGGACATGACCAAACTGGAATTCACTTCGGTGGTTTGCGTCAATTCTATGAAGAGCTTGCTCTTCGTGTTGTCTGCGCCCGCCACTGCCGTAATCTTGCTGACGCCTCTGTTCGGCTTGCTCGGCTCAGCGTTTCTTTTCATTTGCAACGACGATCCGGTCGTTCGTATCTGCGCCCTCGCCTGCGTTTTTCTCAGCATTCTGTCCGCAACCAAGCTCATCTATCGCATGTTGCCGAAAGCTAATTCGATTGATGTCATCAAAGAAGGGCTGTTGCTGCAAACCGATGAACCGCAAGCTCCGACCTCGCTCATTCCCTGGGACGCACTCGGTGCACTGAATATAAAAACCGAACGCGGCATTCTTCTGAATGAAGAACAGTGGCTGTATATGCCGCTGCGCCTGAAGTTCAACACCGGCACCAGAGTCACCATTCCCTATCGCATGAAGTGGTCCGATGTTCTGAAGTCGGTCGACGTCGGTCAGTTTCTCAGTGCTGTCCGCACCTTCGCGCCGCACGCGGACATCTCGCCGCAGCTGAGAAATCTGGTCAACCAGCCTGAAACTTCGCGTACCAACTACACAGAATTATGGTTGCATGAGTTCTCGCGCACTCCCCGACGAATGCGCCTGGAGCCGCTCGAACCCGGGACGAAACTCGACAACGACCGCTACGAAGTCGTCGGCAGGCTGGGCATCGGCGGGCAGGGCGTGGCTTATCTGGCAACCGATGCCGAGAAGCAACAAGATGTGGTGCTCAAGGAATACATACTGCCGGTTTATCGAGAAGCGGAATTTCAACAGGCGGCGCGAGAGAAGCTCGAACGCGAGGCAGAGATTCTAAAAAAACTCTCGCACCCACAGATCATCAGCCTGCTCGACTTCTTCATGGAGGACTATCGCGGCTACCTGGTGCTGGAATTTGTCGAGGGAGAAACGCTGCGCGCACTGGTTGTCCGAGAAGGTCCGCGTTCGGAGAATGAAGCCGTCAAACTGATTCAGCAGGTCTCAAGCATAGCCATGCACCTGCACGGGCTGGAACCGCCCGTGGTGCACCGCGACATCACGCCGGAGAATCTCATTTTGCAACCGGACGGCAGCTTGAAGCTCGTCGATTTCAACGTCGCCCAACAGAAGTCCACGCAAACCACTGCCACGATAGTCGGTAAACACGCCTATATCGCGCCCGAGCAGTTTCGCGGCAAACCAACGACGCAGAGCGACATCTACTCAATCGGTTGCACTATGCACTATCTTTTGACCGGACAGGATCCCGAGGCGATTACCCGCTCGTCACCGCGCTCGGTGACGGAGGACGTTTCTGAATGGGCAAATGAGATTGTCGAAAAAGCCACTGCCGGCAGCACGGACATGCGCTATGCGGATATCAAAGACATGCTGATCGATCTCGCCGGTCACGGGAAGAAACCACGCCGCAAATAGCCCGAGCGCCCCAGCCAAGGCTCACGCTTTAACTTATGACTATAGTCCCTGACTATGGTAATATTAAAGAGCGACCCCATCGCGCAGCAGACACACTATGCATACAAAGAAACTAAAGCAATTTGCAGCTGGCGAATTTAAGGCGAAGTGCCTCCAAATCATGGACGAAGTGCAGAATACGAAGATCCCAGTTGTGGTGACAAAACACGGGAAGCCTGTGGTCACTATAGTGCCGTTCGAAGAACGCAAAGTCTTTCCCTACGGAGCGATGCAACACCAGATCAAAATAAACGGTGATATCGTCGGTCCACTGAGAGAACCATGGAATGCGGAAAGCGACAGTTAACGAAACTCAAGCGCAATACTTCCAGCACACTCCGGCAATCATTTTGGATACTCACATTGCCGTTTGGCTCTCGGCTCGTTCATCGATCAAACCGTCAGCGCTGGCGATTTTAGAACGGGCATTTCAAGAAGGACGCCTTTGGATTTCTCCGATTTCTGCTTGGGAGATCGGTTTGCTGGTCTCTCGAAATCGTCTAGATCTGGGGCAATCGCCGCGCAGTTGGTTCGATAGATTCGTGCAGCAATTCAGCGTTTCAGTTTTGGACCTGACCCCTGAAATTGCCATCAACAGCAGTTTCCTGCCCGGAGACTTTCACGGTGATCCAGCAGATCGAATGATTGTGTCCAGCGCACAAGTCTATTCCGCGACCATTGCGTCTGCAGACAACCTGATTCTCTCCTATGGAAAGCGCGGTATGATTAAGGTGCTTCCCTGCTGAAACGTGCCCGTTATCAAAGAATCGCGGGCTCCTTCCACTTGGGGTTGGATTTGGAAGTGAGGATGTGGTCTTCCCACTTGCCGTTCAAGTAGAGGTAATCGCGCGCGTAACCCTCGACCGTGAATCCGAGACGACGCAATAGATTGCCGCTACGCACATTGGATGGCATGTAGTTTGCCATGATGCGGTGCAGATTTTTGTCCTTGAATCCGTACTCGACGACGGCATTCACCGCTTCACTCATGAAGCCCTTGCCTTGCTTGCTTTTGGCCAGTCCATAGCCGAGATAACAGAACTGCGCGGCGTGCCTTTGAATGGAACCGAGACTGAGATTACCGATGATCTCGTCGTCTTTGCCGCGCTCCCAGACAAAAAATCGCACTGAGACATCCTGTTCGAACTCGCGAATGTTGGCCTTGACGCGCAAATGCCAGAAGTCCTCGCAGTAGAAGTCTTCCGGCCACTTGGGTCCGAAGGGCTGCAGATGCGCTTCGTTCTCTTTGAAGTAGCGGATGGCATGCGGTATGTCTTCCAGAACTACGAGGCGGATGCAGAGGCGGTCCGTCAAGAGCTTTGGCAGATTCACTTTGTTGATCACCAAACGAAGCGGCTCCCGTTTTCTATCGACCAAGAGTGCTGACAATCACCGAAAGCAGGAAGGTGGCGATCATCAACCAGATGATCACCTTCTGACTGCCGCGCATCATTTCGAAGAAACTGAGGCGCTCAGCTCTGGGCTTCGGCGATTTCGGCTCTTTCGGGTCCTTCGGTTCTTTCGGCTGTTTCTTCGACATTGTGGAGGGTCTTGAAAATCTTCTCGGCTAAGGATTTGGGCAGGCCTTTTACGGATTTTAGCTCATCGAGGGTGGCCGCGCGCAACCCATCAAACGAACCGAAATGCTCCAGAAGCAGTTTGCGCCGATTTGGTCCGATCCCTGGCAACATATCCATTTGCGATTGTATCGACCGCTTGGCCCGCCGTTTACGGTGAAAAGTCACCGCAAATCTGTGAGCTTCATCCCGCACGCGCTGTAACAGGTGCAGCGCTTCGCTGCGGCGCGGCAGAAGTTCAGGATCTGACTTGCCGGGCAAATAGACCTCCTCCTGCCGTTTGGCAAGACCGACGATGTCCAGGTCGCCACTTTCTATGCCCAGCTCATCCAGGGCCTCCAGCGCTGCGTTCAGTTGTCCTTTGCCACCATCTATGATGACAAGATCCGGTAGCGACTTAGCGTCTTCAATGACGCGCTTATATCGGCGCGTCACCACTTCCTTCATGGAAGCAAAATCGTTCGGCTCGCCCTCGACCGACCGAATTTTGAAGACTCGGTAATCGGCTTTCTTGGCGACGGCATTCTCGAAGACCACCAGGCTGGCGACGTTGTCGGTTCCTTGAATATTGGAGATGTCGAAGCACTCGATGCGCTTAGGAGGCTTCTGTAAATTGAGTTCGTCTTTGAGACGCGTCAACAAATCCAGTACGCGCGCGTTGGTCTCCGACTCATCGACCAGCTGTTTCTCCAGGGCTGATATAGCATTCTTGCGCGCCATCTCCAGCAGTTTGGCTTTGTCTCCCTTTTGCGGCACTATCAGTTTTACCGAATGTCGCGGCGCTCTTTGACTGAGCAGTTCAGCCAGCGCACCGACGCCTTCGAATGTATGCTGCAACAAAATCTCTTTAGGCAGCGAAATGTCTTCAGCCTCGGCGTAATACTGCTCGACAAAACTCTGAAAAGCTTCGTCGTAGCGCGTCTTCTCCTGCAGAGGAATGTCGAAGGTTTCCGAACCAATCAACTTGCCTTCGCGCAATCGCATCAAGCAAAAAAGAATGACTTTCTCTGTGTGCGACTCGGCGATGACATCGAGACTGACAGTGTGGTCCTGGAAAAAGACTTGCTGTTTCTCCAGAATCGAACGCAAAAGCCCCAGGCGATCGCGCAGCTTGGCCGCTTCTTCGAATTCCAGTGCATCTGATTTGGCTTCCATTTCGCGCTGCATCTCAGCTACAGCTTCGCTCTGGCGCCCGGAGAGAAACAGTTCTACCTGTCCGACCATGTGGTTGTAGAACTCTTCGTCGACCAGATTCTGGCAAGGTCCCAGACATAACCCCATGTGATAGTTGAGACAGGGGCGGTCTTTGAAAAACGGTGTGCGTCTTTGCCGCATCGGAAAGACCCGGCGCAATATGCGCACCGTCTGCCACATGTTGCCGGTCTCGACATAGGGTCCGAAAATTTTTGCCTTCGGATGATCCGGTCTGTACTTTCTGGGATCGCGCACCATCACCAGTCGCGGAAACTTCTCGTCGTACGTGATGGCAAGCCACGGATAGCGTTTGTCGTCCTTCAAGCTGACGTTGTACTTGGGCATGTGCTTGCGCACCAGCGTCCGCTCCAGAAGCAGAGCTTCTTTCTCCGAGTTGGTCAAAATCGTCTCGAAGTCGGCGACCTTCGGCATCATCACCGCCAGCTTCGGCCGCTCGTACCAGGCATTGGCGTTCCAGTACGAACGCACCCGCGAACGCAGGCTCAGTGCCTTGCCTATATAAATGATCTCGCCCTCGGCATTTTTGAAGACGTAGACACCCGGCTCTGCCGGCAACAATGCCAGCAGTTTGGAGATACTTTCAGATGGCTCCGAAGTCTTCAAAACTTACCGATTCCGCAGGTTCTCTAAGCTCACCATTGACGACGCTGCGCTCACCGCTTGCACTTGATTTGCCCGGCTTAAAGCCGGAAACGACGTTAGACAGGGCGTCCACCAGGTATTCTACGCCTATTAACTCTAACTGATCGACCGGTGAACTCAAGGGCAGGTTGGCTGCCGGTACCAGCGCCTTGCGGAAGCCCATGCGTGCCGCCTCGCGCAGTCGCCGCTCCAGCGCCGCAACCGGTCTGATTTCGCCCGACAAGCCGATTTCGCCGGCACAGAACAAGAATGGATCGATTGAGCGGTCCAGATAGGAAGTGGCGACCGCAACGGCAATACCAAGGTCTGATGCCGGATCGCTGGTTTCGAAGCCACCGACGATATTGATGTAGACGTCCTGGCGGGCCAGCCCGAGCCCCATCCGTTTCTCGAGCACGGCAATTATTTGCAGCAGGCGATTGAGATCCCAGCCGTTGGCCGTGCGGCGCGGACTGTTGTATGCAGTCGAACCGACCAGAGCCTGCACTTCCAAAAGCAGCGGACGGTTGCCTTCCAGAGTGGCAATCACCGCAGTTCCGGACGGCGCGCGCTCGTTGGCGTTGCGGGCCAGGCGATTGCCGAGAAACAACAAACTGGGATTGCGCACTTCTTGCAATCCGCCCTCGCTCATAGAGAAAAGCGCGATCTCCTGCGTCGACCCGAACCGGTTTTTGACGGCGCGCAAAACGCGCAGCTGGCGCGCCCGGTCGCCTTCGAAATGCAATACGACATCGACCATGTGCTCGAGCACACGCGGTCCGGCGATGGTACCGTCCTTGGTGACATGTCCGACGAGAATCGCCGGTATGTTTTTGGCCTTGGCGGCATTCAGCAAAACGGCGGCACTCTCGCGAGTCTGGCTTACCGAGCCGGGAGCGCTGGATATCTCGGGGTGAAATACAGCCTGAACACTGTCGATGATCACAAAGTCGTGATCGCCTCCATTGATTCGCTTTTCGATGGTGGAGACATTTTGTTCCGAGTCGATCCAGAGATTGTCGGCAACCACACCCAGGCGCTGCGCACGCATGGAGACCTGCTTTTTGGACTCCTCGCCGGAGACGTATAGAACCTTGTTGCGACGAGCCAGATGATTGGCAACTTGCAAGAGCAATGTCGATTTGCCGATACCGGGATCGCCGGCAAACAACACCACAGCACCGCGGACGAAACCGCCACCGAGCACCTCGTCAACCGCGCAGAAGCCGCTCTCCATGCGCTCTCCGTCTTCGGTATCGACTGAGGCCAGTTTGGTCGGACCTTCAGCCGAAGGCGGCGCCACCGAGCGCGGTGCTACAGCGGCAGTGGAAACATCCAGTTCTTCGACGATGCTTCCCCAGGCTCCACATTCGGTGCACTTGCCGAGATAGCCAGTTGCAACAAACCCGCATTCCTGGCAGGTCCAGCGACTTTTAGACTTTCTCACTTGCACCTCATCGAGTTGTCAATATAAAGATTCAGCTCTTGTTCACCAGCTTCCGCGCCATTTTAACTTGACGGTATGCTGCTTCGGCCATAGCTTTATACAGGCGGCTGATAAGACAATTCCAAGCAGGTATTTTTATGTTGAACGCAATCCCGTTCGTCATCGTTTCGGTGTCACTGGCTGCGCCAAACGTCAATCTCCATGCGCAAAGCAAAGACCCGGTCAGTTGCATGAAGAGAGATCCTTCAATGATTCTCATCGCCCAGAAGCGGCCGCAGGACCCGCACGGCGATGACCCTCATGGTGACGATCCCAACGATGAAGTGCACCCTGCCGACCTTCCGGCTAACGAAGAGCAAAAAGCCAACAAGGCTCCGCGCGATGTTTATCCCAAGGGCATTCCCAACGGAAAAGAGCCGTACATTCCATAATTGGAAACGGCCCGCGCGCTAATTCCGTTTGCATTTGCTAAATTGAGGTGCAAGCGGGAGATTCAGCTTTGGGCATCACATTACAGTCGCCGGGTCCAATGTTTCTGGAGTGGGGCCCGATCCATATCCGCTGGTATGCAGTCATGATTGCCAGCGGATTTTTCGCTGCCCTCTTTGTAATTGAGAAACTGGCAACCCGCTTCGGCATCGACAAGGACAAGCTGGTCAATGGCGCGCTGGTTTCATTCATCGGCGGCATCATAGGCGCAAGACTGTATTTCGTCGCCCTCAACCTCAATTCGTACTTGCAACGCCCCGAAGACATCCTGGCTACCTGGCAGGGAGGCATGTCCATCCATGGTGGGATACTTGGTGGTTTGCTTTTCGGCACCGTCTACGCCCGCCTGACAAAACTCTCTTTCGCCCGCGGCTGCGACATCTTCGGCGTTGGTCTGCCGCTCGGGCAGGCAATCGGGCGCTGGGGCAACTTTTTCAATTCAGAAGCTTTCGGCTCGCCGGTCTCGGATAACTTCCCCTTCAAGGTCAGCATCCCTCCTCAAAACCGGCCGCTGGAGTTGCAGGGGCATCAGTACTTTCACGCCACGTTTTTCTATGAAGCCGTGTGGGACATGCTGCTGTTCGCTTTTCTCTACTTCTTCGCCGCGGACAAACTGAAAAACTATCCCGGCGCCACATTCATGGTTTATCTGGCGGGATACTCGCTGGGGCGCCTTCTAATCGAGCCGATTCGCACCGACAGCATCATGATGGGTTCTATGCCCGTGCCGATTATCGCCAGCGCGGTCAGTCTGGGTCTGGCTCTGATCGGCTATTTCATGATTCGGGCGAAGCACAAAGGTGCCGGCGCAGGTTCAGAAACGACAGAACAAACAGCGCCACATTCCACCACAGAAACGGCTGAATGAACAGGAAGTGCGCTACAAGCGGTTGCACCATAAAGAAGATCCAGCTGACAAACGGAAATGACACGACCAGAACGCGTGCCGCCTTGGCCGGCCTGCCGGCAGACCACTGGGTGTTTAGCGTGTAGAGCCACATGCAAGGCGCTGCGGTCAGCCAGTAGTCCTGGGTGTGAGTGTGTACACTGGTCATCAACATCGCCAGCGTGGTCATCGCGGCGGCAAAGAAGAGCGTTTCTCGCCGCACAAAAAGACCCTTGCGTTTCATCGAGAACCAGATAAACGAAAGCGCCACTGTGGTCAACAACCAGACGCTGAAGGAGACGATTTTGACGACGTCGGGGGACTGTGGCATGAGCAAAGTCAGTTCACCGCGAAGGTTTTGCATCATTTCGGCTGCCACACCACTCACCGCCGTGGTGGTTTCCTGAGACAGTGCATGAGGAAAATCCATGACGTTAGCCGGTCCGAGAATTGCCACCGCCCATAACACCAGAGTCAGCAAGATCGCCGCTGTCGCCAGTGCATACGGCAGCCCCAGCATGAGCGTGCCGATCAGCCCCACGACCGGCAGATACTGAATTTTAACCATGACGGGAATCGTGCAGAGGGCAGCCAGATAGGGGCGTTTGGCAAAAACACAAAGAAAAAATCCGGTGACGCCCGCGCAGGCAAACAGCGCCGGCTGCCCTAACTGAGCAGACATCCAGGCTGGAAAAGAACCGAAAGCCGCCACCATCGCAAACGTTCGCCTAAAAGGAGTCTGAAAACACTGCTTCGCCACCATCCACAGTGCCCAGGCGGAGAGCCCCAGTCCCGTTAAATCCCAAGCCAGCCAGGACGGAAACATCGGCATGACCGAAAGCGGCAGTGCCAGCACGAACGCATAAGGCGGATACTGGAAGTAGAAGGGCAACTCCGGAATGATCGGCTTGGTTAACTCCGCCACCGATGCCGCTTGCACATTGATGTCATAGACGTCCGGTTTGGTTGGACCGGTAAGACACTGGCGAGCCAGAAGCGCCGCGCTGTACATGTTGACGAAGTCGTTGGTGTAGGGCTTGTTATCTATGCGTCGGGCGAAGAGTGTGCCTTCGTACTGCCACTTGCCCAAAAGACCAAAGCCACAGAGCCCCCAGACGGCGAGCGCGGTTATGTAGGCGAACCAGAGTTTCTTGGTCAGGTCAGACATGACTAGATTCTAGCTCCTATGGGCATTACATAAATGCAAGCCCTTGCATAAAACCTATGAAAAAGGTGGTCTCCAGATTTTGCCCGACCTGCAGTCGGGAATTTGGACCGGACGAGCAGGTTTCAACCTGTCCGGTCGATCACTCGCTGCTGCACGTTGTGACCAGCGACCCGATGGACAAAGAGCTGATCAACGAACGTTATCAGATGATCGGGGTGATTGGAGAAGGTGGCTGGAGCACGGTTTACAAGGCCAAGGACATAAAGCTGAACCGGCTGGTGGCCGTCAAGCTATTACACCGGCACCTGGTATCAAGCGCGGAAAAGGTCAAGCGCTTCCAGCAAGAAGCCGAGTCGGCCGCCCAACTGACTCATAACAATGTGGTCGTCACCTATGACTTTGGTGTCCTCACAGACGGTCAGCCCTACATCGTCATGGAGTTCTTGTCGGGGCGCAGTCTCAATACATTGCTCATGGAAGAGGGTCGCATTCCCTATAAACGATTGATTGACTTGATGCTGCCGGTTTGCGAGGGCATGCACACGGCACACGAAAAGGGGTTGGTGCACCGCGACCTGAAGCCGGCCAACATCTTCGTCACCCGCGACAAAGACGGCGAAGAAGTGGTGAAGGTTGTCGATTTCGGTCTGGCTAAGGTCGTGGAGACGGGGCAAGGGCTTGCCGCCGCCAGTTTGACCGAGACCGGAGCCACCCTCGGCACGCCCGCTTACATGAGTCCCGAGCAGTGCATGGGCAGAACGCTCGACCGGCGCTCCGACATTTACGCCATCGGTTGCATCATGTATGAAGCGCTTTTGGGCGAGAAGCCTTTTGCGGGCGAAACGCCGTTTGACTGCATGCTCAAGCACCTCAACGAGCCGCCTCTCGCGTTCGCCAGCCAGCACAGCCCGATTTCTGTGCCACCATCTTTGGAGCGGGCAGTGTTTAGATGCCTGGCTAAGGATCCGGCACACCGCTTTCAAAGCGCTAAAGAATTATCCACCGAGCTGCGTCGCGCCGCTGTGGAGGCGTGCGCCACGCCCATGGGGCAAAGTGCCATTGCTCGCATCATCGCACCCAAAAGACAACTCTCGCCTCTGATTGCCGCCTCTGTCGCACTGGCGCTGGCAGCCGGCTTGGGAGTTTATGCCATCTGTCACAAAACAGCCGAACAGGAAAAGGCAGAGAAGAAACAAGCGCAAGTCGAGAAACAGGAATCATCCCTCAACTCAATCAATTCCATGCTCGATGAATCATCCCTTTCGATCATCGATTCCAAAAGAATTACCGATGAGATTTTGCAGGAGCGGTTGAAGTCCTACTCAGGCTATCAGGAATTGGACCTTTCTGATTCTCGAGTCAGCGACAAGGGCATCGCCATGCTCGTCGGACTGCCGCGATTGAAGACGCTTGTGTTGCGCCGCTGTTATAAGGTGACCGATGCAGCAATGGACTCCCTGTCCAAAATCCCGACTCTGGCTGAGATCGATATCAGAGACACCAAAATCACCAGTGCCGGAGTCGCCAAACTCGCTGACCTGCCCGAGTTGGAAAGCCTCTGGATATCAGGCAAAGAGCTGGGCGACGACTGCTGCGCAACAGTCGCAAAAATGAAGCACCTTGTGCTTTTGCAAGCCGATCACACCAATTTCGGTGACAACGGCATTCAAAAACTTTTGCCTCTGGCCAAAGACCTCAAACAGCTGCGACTGGAACACACGCGCGTTGGCGATACCGGTTTGAAAACCCTGGGTGCCTTCAAGCAACTGGTTCGTTTGAATCTCTCGGGCACCAAAGTCACAGACGCCGGCATCCCCTATTTAAGCGGGCTTTCGGCGATGCGCCAGTTCACACTGCAGGGCACCAAAGTCACTGACAAGAGTCTTCCAGTGATAGCCAAAATGACGGCGCTGGAAGAATTGAATGTCGCAGAATGCGCTATTACCGATGGCGGAGCCAAGATCATCGGCCAGATGAAGACGCTCTTGATCTTAAGCCTCGCCAAAACCGCGGTCACCGATGAGGGGCTGCGCTCTTTATACGGACTGAATCACTTGTTGAAACTCAACCTGCGCGACACGGCAACTTCCGAAGCGGCAATCACCAGCTTGGAAGAGAAACTGCTTGATTGCAAAGTCGACTCGATTCCACACTGAGTGGCTGAGATAAAATCTTCGTTGCTGTCTCGATTAATCTGTTCGAAAAGCAGTCCAGGTGACAATTGTGACTCAGCGGCGACAATATTTTGAGCAGAGTGACTATTGCATCGGATTTCGAGATAGGCGATACTCCCCGCCCAGTCGACCCCCAGCGCGCAACTTCCGATCCTGAGGTGAGCATGGCACACCAGAACGCGGCATTCATCAGCCTGGCAATCACCCGCACCGCACATGTGCTGCTGCTTGTCATGTTCACGTTGGGGCAGTCTGTTTTGCCTGTACTGGCTAGCGAGCCTGCTCAGAAATTAGACGCATCGCAAATGCCGAGCTACGGAGCAGCCAAGCCGCCCAATCCGATCGGGGCGGTAAGCGCGCAGGAGCGTTCGGCCATGGTGACCGCGCAATCGTCTCAATTCACTCTGCCTGTAGAGGCAGACGATGTGCAGTTACGGGCGGTGCGACTATTCGAGGAGCCGCTTGTGCCGATGGGTGGATCGCCAGCTGCAGGCGAAAACTCCGCGCTGGCAAAAGCGCTGACGTTGTATGCCAGCTCGTCCGACAAAGAAGACATATCGTCTCTTCAGGCATTCTTGAAGCAATATCCTCACTCGCGCTGGAGCGCTTCTGTGGCACTGAATGCCGGCTTGTTGCGCCGCGAGCAAGGCTACTTTACTGAGGCGATCGATCTACTTAAGTTGTCCTGGGACGATTCAAAGAACGCGACCTTGAAAGAGCAGCAGCTTGTCGCCCAGCGGGCAGTTTCGGAGCTACTCTTTGTTGAAGCTACTTTTGGCCGACTGAGTGAAATGAAATCAGGGTTGGCCGACATGGGCGATCGGCAGATATTGGGCAGTGCTCGCGAGCGGGTAGATGCGGTACTAGATGCGGTGCACATTATGGAGAAAGCACCGCAAGACGCATTTCTTTGCGGACCGCAAGCGGTCGCAACATTGATTAGGCTTTCCACGGGCAGACCGGCCGATAATGACTCGCCGGTTCGCCAGGCTAAATCCACGCGCGAAGGCACAAATCTTTTGTACGTGAAGCAACTGGCGGACAGATCGGGACTGAAGCTGCAAGTTGCCAGACGCACCACCCATAGTGCAGAACTGCTGGTTCCTTGTGTCGCCCATTTCCGGCTCGGGCATTTCAGTGTGCTCAGTAAGACAGCGAACGGTAAATACTTTCTCGAAGACCCGACCCTTGACCGCGTCGGCGATATCTGGATCAGCCGTAAGGCAATCAATGCCGAGACCGACGGCTATTTTCTGGTGCGAGCTGGTAGCCTTCCAGACGGCTGGGAAGCGGTCTCAGATAGCGAAGCGGAGAAAGTCTACGGGCGAGGCGGTGCCGAAACCCGCAACGAAGACAAAAGCCACGCGATGCCGATGATCAAATTATCGGCGGGAGGAGTCCCCGCAAAATCACTGAGGATAACCAGGACACCCAGCAATACCCCGTCACCTAAACCCGACCCCAATCCGGCCGACAACTCGAATGACGATTCGTGCGATTCTTCATCATGGGCCCATAATTTCGAGGCACAAGACTTTAACGGAAATTGGACGGACAGACCACCGATGGCTGTGCCGTCCGCCTTCCAGATGCAGGCCGAGTTGAATGTGAGCGATACGCCTCTGTCGTACCGCCTGCCGGTTGGGCTGGCCATGAACTTCTCGGTCAACTACACCCAAAATGAGGTAGATCAGCCCTCTTCATGGACGTTTTCCAACCTCGGACCAAACTGGAGCACCAACTTTGTTGCTTGGGTGAAGATAGACGCTTCCAGCAACGCTGTCGCACATCTGCGCAATGGCGGTGTAGAGCGATATCCGTATAGCGGTAATCCAAGTGTGCCATACTCTCAAAACCTGTACTCGCAGGCGACTCTGGACAATCCCAGTGCGGGAGTGTACCGTCGGCTCCTGCCCGATGGATCGATAGAAGTGTTCAGCGTCAGCGATGGCAGCGGCAACTATCTTTTGTCGAGTGTGATCAGCTCGACCGGTCAAGCCACCACTTTGCAGTACGATGTTAACCATCGCATCCAGAGCGTGATCGATACCAATGGTAATACCAGCACATTTACACATGTCTCGAACACGCCCGGCAATTCCGGGTTTTATCTGATCTCAGGAATAAGCGATCCTTTCGGGCGCTCATGCGCTTTCAGCTATGATGCTACCAATACGTTTTTGCTCAGCATCCAGGATCAGGTGGGTATAGTTTCAACCTTCGCCTACAACACGGGAACGGGCTTCATCACGTCGATGGTGACGCCTTACGGGACCCACAGTTTCGAAACTTACACCATAACGGCAGGCTACAACTTCCCGGGGCGCGGGCTGAAAGTGACTTATCCAGATGGCACCATGGCTGTTCTGGAAAACACTCTGGACTTGGAGATCCAGACACGCTACTGGGATCGCGAAGCGATGAGCCGGTACCCAAACGATCCTACAAACCGCATATTTTCTCACTGCCGGTCGACCCGCTTTTTCAACGAAGGAGTGACGACGAATGAATCAGCCGTAATTAACTACACGAAAAACCCGCTTGAATCCCAGGTCTTCATGAACTACCCGGGCAGCTCCTGGCCCAATTTCTTCGGCACGCTCAATCATCCCACCGACACGACGCAAAGCAACAAGCAAAACCTCAGGCACAGGTTCAGCATCTCAGGCACCATTACTCCCGGCGACATCCTGTACATCAAGGTGATTAGCAATGTGCTGCCGGGGGGGCAGGAAATAATACCATATACGGTGGCAAGCGGCGATACCGCAGCCAGCATTCTCCAGCAGTTTGCTACGCTCCTCAACAACGATGTCGAGCTCAACAAGCGCGGTTATTATGCCCAAATGTTCGGCAATTATCTGATTGCCTTTAGCGGCGACACCTATCCCACCGTGGCCCAGTCCTATACTTCGGTCGGAGCAACCGAAACATTCGATTATAAGTTCGACGGCAATCTGTACAGCGATAACGTCAATGTGGTGCTGGGCGGCACGGTGACGCCGGGCGAGACCATTAGCCTATTTCCGGCTTACACCGATAACCACTACCCGGTGCTCCAGTACGTGGCCCAGGCGGGCGACACGCTAGAGTCAATCGCCAAAAAACTCGCTTACGACATAACGACCAACACCTTCTCCCAGCAATACAAGTGGTCGGCCGTTCCCAGAGACAAGAAAATCTGGGTGCACTGCGGCTGGGGCGGCGGCACCATATATGGTAACTCGACCGGGACAATTACGGTCACCACTCAGAGTGTCACCGACCAAACCCAGAATTTATACGAATGGAATCCTCTCGGCTACGCGACGAAGTTGACTGATCCGGTGGGGAGGGTCATCTCCAAAACCTACGCCAGCAATAACATTGACTTGCAAGAAGTGCGCGAGACCAGAGACGGCAACAACTTCCTGCTTGGCAAGTGGACCTACAACAGCCAGCATCTGCCGCTGACGTATCTCGATTCGTCTGGGCGCCAGACAAGCTATACTTACAACGTGTTCGGTCAGCTGACATCGGTCACTGACCCCCTTTCGCATCTCTCGACCTACCAGTACACATCTAATGCCACCGCTACCGTAGGCGGCACCATCTCCGCCGGCGACCAGGTGAATTTGACTGTCACCGATCCGGCGCTGTCAGGCGGCAGCCGCACGGTCTCGTACACGGCCAGCGCCGGGCAAACCCCAGCGCAGGTGGCGGCCGGGCTGACCACCAACATTAATGCCGACACTCAACTGCAAGCGCTCGGCTGCACAGGCACCGCCAGCGGTGCCGTCATCACCCTCAAGTGCACCTCCGTCAATGCCACCACCTATAGTCGCACCGTCACAGGCGGTGTCACCCTCACCTTGTCCGCCGTCGCCTACGGCTTCTTGACCAAGGTCACAGGTCCCCTGCAGCAAGCGGATGTCACCACCTTTTCGTGGAACCCCAACGGCACCCTCGCCTCATCGACCAACTCGCGCGGCTACACGCTCGCCTTCCAATATGACGCGCTGGACAGGCTCACGAAAACCACCTACCCGGATGGCACCACCGAGGAGACAGGCTACCAAGACCTCGACCCCATCTTCTTCACGGACAGGCTCGGGCGGGTAACCCAGCAGTCTTTCGATAACATGCAGCAGCTGGCCTTTTCTATCGACCCCCTGGGCAGAAAGACCCAGTACACCTGGTGCTCCTGCGGTGCACTGAAAGTCCTCACCGACCCAGCCGGGCATGCCACCACCTGGAATTTCGACCTGCAAGGACGCATCGCCGAAAAAGTCTACGCCGACGGCACCAAGACCAGTTACCTCTGGGAGCCCAATCGCAGCGTCGTCGACGTGAAGCGTGACGCGCTCGCACAAGAGACCCAGTACTACCGCGACTGGGACGGCACGCTCGCCTCGATTCAATATGCCAACGCAGTGAATGCAACCTCCGCTGTCGTCAATGTCTACGACACGCACTACATGCGAATGGTGCGCGCGCAAAACGGCTGGGGCCAGTACGACTACACTTACAACAACTGCATAACCGACCCGCTCGCTCCGCCGATCACAGGCGGCGGCCGCCTCTCCGGCATCACCAATTCGGTCATCCCGAACTCGGCGATAACTTTCCAATACGATGCTGAGGGGCGCACCACCAACCGCTCCATTAACGGCGCCGCCAACTCAATCACCTGGACATATGACGCCATGAATCGCGTCACCCAGGAGTCAAACGCGCTGGGCGCCTTCAACTTCACGTACATGAACGACGTCTCGCCGAACAGCAAAGGTGACACCAGGCTGTCCAACATTGCCTACCCCAATGGGCAAAATACAAAGTTCAGCTGGTTCGACACAAACAGAGATGAGCGCTTGCGCCAGATCTCCAACCAGACATCCACCTCGCAGGTGCTCTCCCAGTTCGACTATTCTTTCGACCCGGCTGGTCAGATCACCCGCTGGCTGCAGCAGCAAAAGACAAGTCACCAGGGACTGGCGCTCGACTACGATGACGCCGGCCAGCTCACAGGCGCGGTCGGCTCGCAAGGAGCCGGAACCCTGGCGCCTCCGCACGGCAATCAGAACTATTACGCGTACGACCCAGCGGCCAACCGCACCGCCGCTCAAGTGAGCCAGGTGCAAAAGATTGCCTTGAGCGGCACCAAGACCACGGGCGACATAATCACTTTGACGGTCAGCGACAGCGGCTTGACTGGCGGCTCCCAGGCGGTCACCTACACCACCGTAGCCGCCGACACCCTGACCACCATCGCTACCAAATTGGCGGCAACAATCACCGCCAACAGCAACTTGAAAAACCTGGGCATTGACGCCGTCTCCTCCGGCACCACCATTACCCTGCGCTCCAAGTCGCCCAATTTGACGACCTACACCGCAAGCGTCAGCGGACCAGCCACTGAGAAACTGACTTTCGGCATTAACAACGCCGTGCAGAACATAACCGTAGGCGGCACCGCGCACACGGGCGACGTTCTTCAGGTGATCGTGCGCGACCCGGCGCTCACCGGCGGGCAGACCACCGTCTCGTACACTGTCCCCGCTTCCCCAACGCTCAACAGCATCGCCTCCGGGCTCGCGGCGGCAATTAACGCCGGCACCGGTCTATCGGCTCTGGCTGTCACCGCCGCCGCGAACAACACCGTCATTACCGTCACTTCCACTTCGCAGAACGTCACCAGCTACAGTGGCTCTGTCTCCGGCGCTGGCGCCACCGTCACCTTGTCCCTCGGGCAAGCTATTAATGGCTCGCTGACCGCACTTGTGACCGGCACCAAGACAACAGGCGACATCGTCTCCGTCACCATATTTGATGCCGGCTTGTCCGGCGGGTCGAAAACGGTTAACTACACCGTTCTGGCCGCAGACACGCTCACGACCATTACGACTGGTCTGACGACCGCAATCAATAACGACACGGCGCTGCAAGTGATTGGCGTGCGCGCCAGCTCATCCGGGACGAAACTGACACTCACGTCGGTCTCCACCAATGCCACCACTTACCTGCCGTCGACTAAAAACTCCGCCGGCACCGCGCTCGGCACCGAGAAATTCCTCTGGGGGCTGCCAGCCAACGGCACCACCACCGCGCAAATCTCCGGAACCGTGGCATCTGCTGATGTATTCACGTTGACCGTTTTCGATGCCGGCTTGACCGGCGGCTCGGTGGCGAAGACCGTCACCGCCAAGACAACGCCGAATGCTGTTGCCACCGGACTCGCCACGGCAATTAATGGCGATGCGAACCTCACAGCCATTGGCGTCACCGCCGTCGCATCTACGCCGACCACGTCTGTCTCGGTGACTAACATAACCTCCACGTCGAACAATGCCACCACCTATACTTTTAGCCGCACCGGCTCATCCACAATTGCGCTCAGCAAGAGCGTCGGAGTGTCCCAGGCGAGCTTCAACAACATCAACGAGCTGACTGGCATCTCCGCCGGCGGCCCAACGCGCTTCCAGGGCACCACTGACAGACCAGTTTTAACGACCATGACTGTCGCAGGCGGCGCCGTCAACATGCGCACATCGCAGAATTTCCAGGCGACGCCGCCTTTGACCTCCGGGTCAAACAGCGTCGCCGTCAGCGCCACCGCCGGTGGCGGCAGCGGCACGACCACGAACAATTACAAACTCGAGGTAACCGGCTCTGGCAGCCAGACCCTGACCTACGACGCCAACGGAAATATGACCAGCGACGGCACCAACTCGTACGTCTGGGATTGCGAAAATCGCCTGATTCAGATCACTTATCCCGGGATCAATAATAAATCGGAATTCACGTACGATCCAATTGGAAGAAATGTTGCCATCGTCGAGACTACTGGAGGCAGCCCGGCGACACAACAGTTCGTGTGGTTCGCTAGCCAGCGATGTGAGGAACGCGATGGGAGCGGCAATCTAACAAAGCGGTTTTTTGATGATAAGGGACAGATGAACGGAAGCACTAAGTACTTCTACGCGACAGACCATCTGGGCTCAATTCGAGAAATGACAGACAATTCCGGAGCGGTTCAGTCCCGGTACGCTGATGATCCATATGGTCGAGCGACCAAGCTCTTAGCTTCGACTGACTCTGACTTTGGGTTTGCCGGGATGTTTGTACATGCTAGAAGCGGCAGCAATCTCACGCTCTATCGTCCATACAGCTCTGACCTTGGGAGATGGCTTACAAAAGACCCTCTTGGTGGTGCAAACGCTTACGCATACTGCCTCAATTCGCCAGTAGCTTATGTTGATCCACTGGGGCTCAGGGCCTACACCGAATCAATCGGGTTGTGTCCACCCTGCTCGCCCCCATGCGACGGAACTCCCGTGCCTCTGCTGTGCAGATTCAGATTCTCAGAGGAATATGATCCGAGATCGAACAAGTTTTATTGGTCTTCCTCTGTCTATTTCGTCGCACCAGGCAGACGTCCGGGAAGTCCCAGTATTTATTCCTGGAATCCTAACGGCGACGGAACTTGTAGCTGGCTCGGACCCACCTAGTCGCGGTCTCTCTAAAAGGACGCATCCGGCTAGTCAACCTTCTTAACCGACTCCTTTGGGCTTGGAATTGTGATCGTCTGCGATGTGAAAACTTGGGAACTGGGAAGCACACTTCCCTCGGCTGTCCCCGGCATGGTATCAACCGACGTGACTTGACTCGCCGCGGACGAGGGCTGGGCAGCGACCTGCTCGGCCCTTTTGCGGTAATGCCGCAGCAGAAGTATTGCTGCCGGAAGTGGGATGAACAGGTAAGTCGAAAGGACTATCGCCGCGCACCAAAAAGCCTTGGCGGATCTCGTTGACTTCGAACGGAAAATCCAGATAAGGTAAGCAGCCGCAACAACGATGTTCAGTAATTGCAGGGAAACTCTATAGTAACCAAACTCTGTCATTCCGGGCACAAATCGGTGTGGAAGCCCGTACAGAAGCGTCTCCAGCAGTAATAGCCATTGGGCTGCCGCGTCAAGCAGATAGAATTGAAGCCTATCGCAATCCAGGCGATCTGCAATTTGCAAAGCCAACACGGCTAGATGAAGCGGCAACAGCGTTAAGACGAGCAAGATAATCCGCGAAGGCAATCCATCCATCCGAGTCTTGTATGCAGTATTTAACAGCTTCATTTCAGCGAAAGATAGCTACCGACCTGGCTTCTTGAATCATGATACTCTACATTTCCGGGCATGCAAGCATTGAGGGGTTCTTCTGCTGGCTCGGGCAGGTGGGTACACCACTTTCATACAGTTGCGGGCGCGCTGCAGCCAAGCTGTTGATTCACAAACGTGTCCATCACAATCGATCACTGTCGGAAGGAAGAGTCGCGCTAAAGGCGCCAGCATCGAATGGACCGAAGAACCTTTGCATCAGGCAAGCAATCAGTTATTATCTAATGCGGCTCGTTTATCTAGAACCCGAGGAGATAGAATAGCTCCGAGGCAGGATAAAGCGATGATTTCATTTTGGCGGAAGCACCGCGGGCGGTGCGTTGCCACGGTTTCAGAGAGTACCCCACATAATGCCGGGTACCCGAGATAGGCTCCTGGTGACCGCTGAACGGCAGCCGCCCATCGCTGGTGCGTTTGCGGCACCCTTTACCCGGCTTTCTCTTCCTGTCACCGCATACGCCTCGCTAGCTACAGCACTCCGACACTATATGTGGTGGCATTCCGGGAACCATCGGCCTTTTCCTGCGTCATCGGAAACTGATGAGTTTACTCGTCATCTCTCCTCGCCCTCATTTTGAGGAGCCCCTGCAAGCGAATTGCTTGCATCAATGTCCAAGCGCAAAGCGCGCGTGTTCAGAGGTATGAATGCGTTTACCCCAATTCTGTGTTCGCTTCCCAAAGGAGATGGCAGAAGAAGTCACCCGACTGGCGAAAGCGAACAGGCTCACCCCCGCAGAGATGGTTCGTGAATTGGTCCGCGACGGAATCGTCGCCCGGGCCGAGGCAACCACCAACTCCCAATTCGCCTACGTAGAGAAGCGTCTGCGGCGAATGGAAGACCGATTTGCTGGCTGGATGATCAAACTCAGTAAAGCCATCGCCCAGGTCTTGTTCTTCACCGAGCAGCTCGCGCTGTACGAGGTTGATGAGAAGGACCAAATAGCATTGAAGCAATTGGCGCAAAGCTTCGCGAGGCAATTTCTGCAACAAAAGACCTCCAGCCATCTAAAAGATGACCAGGAGCATCTGGACCAGGAATAGCAAGCCGGAGGAGACCAGGGAACGCGTACCGCGCACTCAACGTTGCGCAAGGGTGATTCGAATGGCTCAAATCCGGCAATTAGCCTGACGTTGCGCGGTTCCACATCACGCCGTCGGAAATGGACCTTCTGGAGGTAGCGCGCCTGCGCTCTTATATTGAACTTGACAGCTTTGATATGTGGTTAGGTAATTATTGAGAGATCGGAGAGAGGAGAGTAAACCGAGCCTGCGCCCAGTGCAAAACCTGTCATATGGAGATTTGCGACTCTCCTCTCACCGCAGCAATAGTCTAACCCGAGGGAAATCTTTGGTCACGTTCGTGAAACCGTATAAGAGCTTCGGATAAGGCCGCTGCTTCGATCCGCACACTACAATAGAAAGAGGTTCTATGAAGGTTCCAGCTGGTGCGGATATATCCGAACCATGGTTTGACATTTGCGTTCTACCACCAAATGGTAAAGCACTTTCCGAGCGCTTTGCGCGAAATGCTCATGGACTTCGAGCCTGTGTCAAATGGCTTGAAGAGAACGGCATTCAGAGTATCGACTTAGTCATCGAACCGACCGGGCGATACGGTGAAATCGTTGCTGAGTATTTTTCATAAACGCAAGACGCGCGTCTTTGGCGCAGCCGCTCAAGTTTTCGAAGTACGCTGAATCACACGAGATTCGCATTCGTTCTGATCGGAAGGCAGCGTACCTGCTCGCAGAATACTGCAAAGAGCGTTCTGACAAACTTCCTCAGTGGCAGCCAAAGACGAACTTAGAGTGGGAGCTGAGAGACACGGTAGTATTGATTCGTTCGCTGACAAAGCGAACTGTGGCAATCCGATGCCTTGCATGTGGACTCCGCTCCAAGTTTGTGAAACAGCAGCTCGAAGCCGAGTTGGCGATGGCGGGAGTCTAATTTAGAGCAAACCCTGGGGCGGGCCAAAGAGCTAATCGGTCAACACCCTGTTCTGAGCAACGATTTCACGCTCTTGTGCACGATCCCTGGAATAGCTGACAGATCAGCGGTCACCCTACTCACGCTTATTGATTTCCGGCGCTTTCGTTCAAGTCGGTCTTTAGCATGCTTTCTCGGATTGACCAGCCGAAAACACGCATCAGGAATATCAGTGAGAGAAAAGGATCGTATTTCTAAACGAGGAAGTGCGGCAGTTAGGGGAGCTTTATTCATGCCGGCACGCGCCGCGCGAGTACACAATCCCCAGATCAGAGAATTCTCTGAACGCCTTCTTGCGCAAGGAAAGCACGACTTCACGGTTCAGATGGCGGTGATCCGCAAGCTCGTGGTGACAGCTTGGTCCGTCATCCACAGCCAAACAGCTTGGGACGCAAACCACGTAAACCCACACTTCAAAGCGTCTTAGTTCGACATCGAAGTGCACTGAATACGGTGCCAGTTGCTTCGCAACTGGCGAACTTGTTTGCGCGCGTTCACCAGATTGACATTTGACGGGAAATCTCCATGCCGGCTAAAGCCGAGCAGCGGACCCCTCCTGTCAAGGCTAAACCCCTTCGGGGTGTCTGCTGCGCAGCCAGCCTTGACAGCAGGAACCCGGTCCGCCGCTATTCCGCATGGGGGCATGGCGACTTGGCGCGGATTTTTCTGAAAGCAAAAAACAGCAAACCTCGGAAAGCCACATCCAATCAGCCATAGCAGAAGCAATTTTTGCTCAAGTCGTCGACATAGTGACGACACAACTTTACAAACACCCCCAAAATTCAAAGGCGAAAGAATGCCCAAATTGACCCAAAAGTTTGTGAACGAAGTAGAACCCCCGGAGCGAGGTCAGAAGATCTACCGGGACACCGTGCTTGTCGGTCTTGCGTTACGCGTCACTCCCGGAAGCAAGACGTATGTCGTTGAGGCGCGAGTAAATGGTGTCGCCAGAAGAATCACTCTGGGCAAAAATGGCCCGCTGACTCCTGCCACGGCCCGAAAGAAAGCGCGCAAGATTCAAGCGATGATGGCGGCAGGCAAAGACCCCATGGTCGAGAGAGCGAAGAAAAAGACCATCGGTGTCACCCTGCACGACATCCTTGAGCAGTTCTTGTCGGTGAGAAATCTGAAGCCGAACACGACCCGGTGTTACCGATATATGGTGACGCGCTGTCTGCGCGACTGGCTAGATCTGCCGGTGGTTTCAATCACGCGGGACATGGTAGAGCAGCGACACTCGGACCTGCGCAGGACGACGAGGCAAGGCACATCGGGGGAGGCGCAAGCGAACACCGTGATGCACATGCTTGGCACGCTGCTGAACTTCGCTGCAGCCAACTACGACATCGACGAAAAACCCATCATCTTATATAACCCGGTCAAGCGGCTGTCACAAAATCGCCGCTGGTATCCAGAGCGCAGGCGACAAACGGTGATCCCGGACCACAAGCTGCCAGACTGGTATCAAGTCGTTGTGTCGCTCCGGCACCCCACCATCAGAGATTACCTTCTGCTCTTACTCTTCACGGGCTTGCGTCGCAATGAAGCCGCCACACTGCGGTGGGCTGATATCGATTTCGAGTCGAAGGTTTTGACCATTCGGGCGGAGATTGCGAAGAACGGAAAGGAACACCGCCTGCCGTTAAGCGATTTCCTCGAAGATCTGTTGAAGCGACGGCACGCGGAACGCGGGGATGCAGAGTATGTGTTTCCCGGACGCAGCGCCAAGCGCCACATCGTCGACTCGGACCATGTGATCAGTGGAGTGGCACAGAAGGCCGGTTGCCCATTCACCCTCCACGATCTGCGCAGAACCTTCCTCACCGTCGCCGAGCGACTGGCACTTTCATACGTGGTTTTGAAGAAGCTCGCCAACCACTCGGGAAGGAACGACACCACGTTCGGTTATCTTGTAGTCGACGTGGAAAGACTGCGTGAACCCATGCAAAAGATCACCAACGAGTTTGTGGCTATGTGCAAGGCGAAAGAAACAGAGAAAGCCTCGGCAAATCCAACCGACGTCCAGGAAGCTCAGTAGAAGCGCTTTTCGCGCACAGGCAAATTTTTCTTGTTGTCGACACTGTGGCGACAACGATCACAAGGATCCGTTTCATCCGTTTCTTGCATTGCCATCTCCGTGTGGCATCCGCACCACCCACGGTGCCAACGAGTTTTAGAAAGATCACTTATCCCGGAACGAATAATAAGACAGAGTTCATCTACGCGCCAATGGAGGGAATTGCGAAAATTGTGGAGACGGTCAGCGGCAGCGTGACCAGTACGAAGCAGTTCCCGGGAGGAGAAGAACGCGACGGTAGCGGTGCTGTGACCAAGCAGTTCTTTGCCCAAGGACAGAGAAATGGCTCTACCAACTACTTCTATAGTCGCGACCACCTCGGCTCGGTCCGCACAATGACGGACAACAGCGGTGTTTCTGCATCTGATCGAACTTTCGACCCCTATGGACGGATAACCGTCCTTAGCGAAAGCACGGCGCCTGATTTTGGATTCGCGGGAATGTATGTCCACAGCAGGAGCGGACTTAATTTGACGACCTTCAGAGCTTACAATCCGGCCATTGCGCGATGGATCAACCGAGACCCTCTGGGCGAAAGGGGCGCACTGAATGCGTATGGTTATGCGGATGGCAATCCCGTCAGCTTCGTTGACAGACTGGGACTCTTCACATTTGATGCCAAAGCATGCGCTGAGATAGAGAAATTTCTGAAATTCATGGCGGACATGTCTCGGGCAACAGGCAGAGAAGTTGGTGCAGGGTTTAACTACAACAACGGTGTGCCAGAATTTCTGCAAGGACCACCCCATCTTGGAACAAGCAATCACGTTGATATTGAGGCGTGGACCTCTGGCGTGGCAATGACGCACGTAATCGGTGATCCCGGACCCATGGGCTTTCTCAACGTTCCGCTTTGGGACAATTCAGGGTTCAATCAGAGTGACTATCAATTCTCTTTGAACTCGGCTCAACAAATCTGGACCATGAATGGCTCCGGCAACCTCTTTGTACTAGAAAGAGGGCAGCTGTACCAGATACAAGCGGGGTGCAACAAGTGTGAGTTCAGGGGAGCTGGACCGAAGGGCGACCCGGCAATTCACCGGCCAGTCCCCTAATAAGCGTGCCCTTGCGGGAAACCGTGTTGCGCTGACGCAGAATTTGTGCGATCTGTACTACCCAGGGACTAAGGTGCGTATGAAAGTCAAGAAAAAAACGGTGACTATCGGGTGCGTGGGACTGCTCATGGGTGGCATCGGGTTTCTGACGTCCGTATACATCCAAGAGGAGCATATTCCACCTGATAATCCACCTCCTGGTTTTAGGAGGTATCGTCGTACGCCTTTGCTGCACACTGTCATCGACAACATCACCATCAATTCTGCTTCATTCGTTGCAAGAGGCATCAGTGCTTTGCGCTCCTCCGACAACTGAAGATAGATCAGAACCAGGTAGGAAGAGATCGTCGCATCGGCGACAGAATAAGCGCCTTGCGCGTCTCACATTGTTGGTCTCATTTACTCGTGAACTAGCTGCCCGGGCAGGATAAACAAGTGCTAGCAAACGGGCGCAAAGCACCACGAGTGGTGCCTTTTCACGGTAGCATCGACGTTCGCCGTGAATGCCGCATACCCGCAATCAAGTTGCACTCGGCACTGGGATAGCCACACGTCTAAATACGACGATTCGTATGGAGTTGGCACGCCAGTGTTCTATAGTTACACTGACAAAACTGGATTGCACGACTAGATAACATCGGAGTAAATCATGGCCTGGATAGCGTACTTCTTAGTTGGAAGCAAGCCGGATGCGCGCAAGTTCTGCCAATTACGAGGCGAGCATAGCAGGATAAGAGGATGATACCAAATGGCGGAAAGCACCACGGGCGGTGCCTTTCGACGGTATCGTCCACGCCCTACACGAATGCCGCAGACCTAAAAGCATCGCGTAGTCAGTGCGGCACGGCAGTCGCCCATCACTAGTGCCTTTCCGGGTTCCATTGCTCTAGCTTTCTTACCCTTGCGGATGTTATCTCACACCATATATGGTGGCTTCGAGGGAACAAATCTCGCCGATATGCTTCAATGGTAATGGCGAGTTACTCGCCGAAACTCCCTCGGGAGTTCCCTGCAAGCTCCTTTGCTTGCGTCAACGTCCAAGTGCAATAGCACGTGCCCTTTGAGGTATCAATGCGTTTACCCCAGTTTTGCGTTCGCTTCCCGCCAGAGATAGCTGAAGAAGTCTATCGGCTAGCGAAGGCGAACGGCGTCTCACAGTCCGACATGATTCGGGATCTGGTGCGCGACGGAATCATCGTCCGCGCAGAGGCCACCACGAATTCTCAATTCCAGTACGTAGAGCAACGCCTGCGTCGAATAGAAGAACGCTTTGCCGGCTGGATGATCAAGCTTAGCAAAGCGACCGCCCAGACCTGGTTTTTCACAGAGCAACTCGCACTCTTCGAAGTGGATGAGGAGGACCAGATAGCATTGCGGCGAGCAGCAGAAAGGTTCATGAGCCAATTTCTGCAAATAAAGACCGCTCGCTATGAGCGGGAGCATCCAGTCCAGGACGAATAGACCAGAGGAAGCGTGTGCGTCCGGTAGTCCACGTCGTGGGAATTTGTGCAGGGGTGTGGTTTGCTAATTGCACATGCGGCGCGGCTAGTTCGAAGCTACGAAAAGCGCTTGCACACCGAGTCACTGAGGGCAAGTCGTGGCACGAGCAAGAAGAACAGATACAACGCACAACACCAACAGCGAACTTTTAACACGGAATGAAGCTGCCCAGTATCTAGGCGTTTCTCCTAACACATTGGCGATCTGGAGTTGCACCGGGCGGTACGACTTACCCTTCGTGAAAGTTGGTCGGCTTGCAAAATACCAGAGGTCAACACTGGATCATTTCCTGCAGCGGCGCACGAAACACTGGGACGGAACGGAAACCGGGCGTGCAGACCGGCCTTGTGTAGCACCAGCATACACACCGTCTAAAAAAGCGCCCGCCGTGCGGCCGCAAGAGGTCGAATTTCGGGAAGTGAGGCTGGTCGAGCCACGCAGAGAAGAGGACCTGCCTCCATCGAACGGTGTGCTGGAAATCGCTCTACCCAGTGGTATCACTCTTCGACTGCCGGCAGGTTGTTCTCCGGACTTTCTCGCTTCGGTAATCGCCACATTGGAGAAATCGTAGTGTTCAATTTGTCACCATCGGTGCGCATTTTCGTTTGCACAAAGCCGGTCGACATGCGGCGTTCGTTCGACGGGCTGTTCGGGCTTGTTCAGACGCTGGTGCACCAAGACCCGTTTTCTGGATCGCTCTTTCTCTTCCGCAGTCGACGCGGCGACTTCATCAAAATTCTCTGGTGGGACCTCGACGGATTTGCCATTTTTGCAAAGCGTCTCGAAGTCGGAACATTCCGTTTTCCAGAAGTGCGGTTCGTGAACGGCGAGTATGAAGCACTGGAGATGGAACGATCCGACCTTCTCCTGCTTCTGGAGGGCATCGACACCGATTCTGTGAAGAGACTGAAGCGCTACCGCCGGAAAAGCCCGGGATCAAGCCAAAAGTCCACCCCAAAAGTACCCGCCGTGAGGTGAGCAAACATCCGATCGCCATCTGGTGGCACTTCCGAGAAACGAGGAGTAAAACATAATAGAATTTTCCAAGACGCTGGCCGGCAATGTCGCCACCATTGGCGGTGCAATACAGATCAGTCAGATCTAAGCTGCAAAATACGGTCCCGAGTAGTACCATATACGGTATCACCCAGGTATTTGCCGTGCCAAAATCCGAAGATTCCGAAAATACGCGCCTCAGAAAAGAAAATGCCCGGCTCCAAAAGTCGCTGGACCGCATGGAGAAGCAGCTCCAAGAAGCCAATGACGCCAACAAAGAGCTGCGCGCGCTCATGAAGGATCTCCAGGAAAAACTCGACATCCTTATCGTCCAATTCAAAAAACGGAATCGCAAGGACTTTGGCAACAAGACTGAACGACACAATCCGCGGCCGGCACTCGCTGACGAATTGTCTCCTCTGACTGCTAAGGAAAAGTCGACTCCAAAACCACGCAATCACATCAAGCACATTCTCTCGCAGAACCTTCCCCCTGAGATTGTTCCGCACACCGTTAAGCCGGAAGATGCAACCTGTCCCTACTGCATCGTTGACACCGTTTTCGTCGGCACCGAAGTGACCCACCAGTTGGAGCGCTTGACTCAAACGCTTAAACATCTGCAGCATGAGCAGGAAGTTCGGGCGTGCCCGAAGTGTAGGAAGTACATCGTCACTGCAGAAAAACCTTGTTCGCCAATTCCCGGCAGCTACGCCGGACCGGGACTGCTCGCGGACGTCTGTGTGAACAAACTTGCAGACGGGCTTCCAAACTACAGACAGGAGAAAAGATACAAACGCGAAAGTGCCACCATACCACGGTCCACTCAAAGTGATTGGATGCTGGCTGCCTCGTTTACTGTTGAGCCCTCTGTACGATCTCGTTACTCGACGCCTGCTCCTTTCTCGCGTAATACAGACGGACGACAGCGAACTTAAGGTCCAGGACCGGAAGCACAAGCGAAAAATGCGCAAAGGCAAAATGACTGTTTACCGCGGGGATGAGAATCACAGGTTTGTAGCCTTCGATTTCTCTCCCGATCAAACCTTCGCCAGGAACATTGCATTCCTCGAACAGTTTGTCGGCATCGTACAGGCCGACGCCGCAAAGGGCTTCGACAAGCTGTACGAGGATGGCACCAAAGTCGAGGCCGGTTGTAACGCCCATTCGCGCAGGAAGTACTACGAAGCGCTGGTGATTGATCCTCAAAGCTGCAACCCGATCCTGGACATCTATCACGCACTTTACGACATCGAAGCAGAGATCAAGACACGGAGTCCTGCGGAGAAGCTGGCTGAGCGACAAGCACGATCGAAGCCACTCGTTGGGCAGCTTCACGCCCTGGTTCTCTCTCTTAGTGAGAAATTGAACCCGAAACATCCAGTCATGCGCGCCGTCCAGTACACACTCACTCACTGGCAGGCGCTCACTCGTTTTCTCGAAGATCCTGCCATCAATATCGACAACAACGCCGCCGAGCGAGAAATCAAAGACTTCGTGATTGATCGAAAGAATTTCCTGTTCGCAGGCTCGGACGCTGGCGGTAAGTCGATTGCCATTCTCCTGACTCTCATTGCCTCTGCGAAGCGCAACAAGATCGACCCACGTGCATACCTCACCGACGTGTTTACGCGCATCAACTCCATGAAGACCAGCGAGCTTGAGCAGCTTCTTCCGGACCGGTGGACGCCAAACCAAAACAAAGTCTCCTGAATTTCGCTACCTCAGGAAACCACGCCCCACCTTAATTTTCCAGGACGTGAAGAACCGGACGCACACTCTATCTCTTCCAAATCGAGTTCGGCAGCAGAAGTGATGAGGAGCTTCACGTTGAACTCTACAGTCTTGACTGAGCTTTTTTGCGCAGTTTTGCGAGCACTTCCTCGGCTGGCTTCAATTCACCACGGTCCGCAGCGGCAATGCCCTTCTGTATGTCTCGGCGAAAATCCTCAGCCCTAAGCTCTCGCATCAACTGTTCACGTTCTTCCGGGGACAGCTGATCTACCAGTTTCAAAACCTGGTCGACGGTTGGTCTTTTGTTTCGAGATTGAGTCATGAAAACACTTCTACGAGACTTCTACAGCCTGCTGATAGTTTACCACGGCCGGACGAACGCTCTAAGAGAGGCACAGGCGCCCGATGAAGGAATCCTATGGGACTTGAAGCGTCGGAGCATCGCGGATTACCCGGGACAGGATTAGCGAGAATAGCCGCGGAAGAGAAAGAGCCAGAACCTTACGCGAGCAGTCCGAAAACGAAATCAACGCAGATTGAATTTGCGCGACTCGTCGACACTGCAGCGACAGCGGTGGGACACCTCTTGATCATGCCTCGTCGGAATCCCACTCCTGGTGCGGTAGTGGCACCACGTGCGGTGCCAGCGGATCTAGAAAGATCACTTATCCCGGATCATCGACGCGAGGTCGTCAACATGAATCGATTCGATCGCAGAGCCCCTCCACGCTCTGTCTCCGCGTAAAAGAGTCTCCGACTCCGCCTACTCCGGCAGTAAGCGATGAAACCGGAGGGTAGAAAGGCACGAAAGGTTCGAAGCGTCTAGCCACACACAGAAGCTAAGGACCAAGGGGAGACCGGCACGGTCAGCGAAAGCAAATCATCGTACGCTCCGTAATAAGTGAATTGGTGAAAGTGGCTGTCACACCAAGCCCAAAAGGGAAGCGGGTTGGCTGCTCCACGTCCTGGGATGAGCAGCGAGGAGGCTACATTCCTGCCGGAGTATAGATGGGACCTAAACCGGTCGCTAGTCATGTTGACGGAACGCGGTAAACCTCATTGGCTCTCGCCCGTTCTGCGAGTAATCGAAGCGCAAGCAACGACTAACGCCCAGGAGGCAACGGATTCTGGAAGAAGCGAAAGCCTTGCTGGAATGGCAAGGATCGGGCTAAGCTGTTTTTGGCAAATTAAAAGTAGGCCGCGTGGCAGTCGAAAATTAGGCCACCCACCCACCGGAGGCGGATGAACAAAGGCATATACGGCAGCTGGGCTGCCGTATATGCGATGAGGGTAAGTCAGCGCGAAGCCGAACTCGTAGACAGTTTTTAGTCAGTCTTTCGCACTTTTTTGCGTCGCAAGCTTTCTTTGAAGCGATAGCTTTCGCTGTTGGCCTCAACGATGTGACAGCGATGATTGAGCCGATCAAGAACCGCGGCCGTTAGATTTTTGGTCATGAAGGCAGACGACCAATCACCAAATTCTAGGTTGGTCGTGATGATAGTAGAAATGGCCCCGGTTTTTTAGGCCAAGCCAAGAGATAGAAATTGCTACCCCCAAAATGCTGTAATACAGCAATCCAAGAGGAGCAAAAGAACATGCCCAGACCCTTGCGCAAGCACAACGCAGATTTCAAAGCCAAAGTGGCACTGGCTGCCATCCGCGAAGAAGGCACGCTCGCTGAACTCTCGGCAAAATATGGCGTGCATGCAACCCAGATCAACAAATGGAAAAAGGCCGTTCTGGATGGCGTACGCGATGTTTTCGATCCAAACTCAAAGTCTGTGCCGAAGGGCATGGTGCCCGAAGATGAGGTGGAAGCGTTGTACAAAAAAATTGGCAAATTGGAGGTAGAGCGCGATTTTTTGTCACGAGTGCTCGATCGCTGAGTCGAGCAGAGCGCGCCGAGCGAGTGAATAGCCAACATCAACTATCCGTCCGTCAGCAGTGCGAGGTCCTGGACCTTAATCGGACCACGCTCTACTACGAGCCAGCAGCCCCAAGCGAAAGCACGCTCGAGCTATTGCGACGCATCGACCGAATCTTCACGGATTCGCCGTTCTTTGGTGCGCGCAGAATTCGAGAAGCATTGCGTGATGAAGGGCAAGACGTCAGTTATCTCTGAGATTTCTCATGATGCGCTAGCACCAGATGTGGTATCATTCACAACCACTGCGGCGCGTCAAAGAATCCCCGTAAGTGAGCCATGCAACTTCCATCTCTTAGAATCTAGAATTTGGCCCGAATGATCGGGGCCACCTCATATATTCCGCGCAACGCGTGAGCAAAAGTGGAACAAGGTGCGCAGCCTAATGAAACTTATGCTCCGCAGTTTCTTTAACCTGCTGGTGTCTGTGCGACGGGTGACCGAAAAGAACAAAGGCAAGAAAACTGCCGGAGTAGATCAAGAAGTCGCCCTCACGGCCGAAAGGCGGACATCGCTGGTTCGAAGCATGGGCAAATACACTCTCTGGAAGGCAAAGCCAACCAGACGGATATACATTCCGAAACCCGGCAAGCCTGGGCAGAAGCGTCCACTTTCGATACCAACGGTCCGGAATCGCGTGGCGCAGGCGATCGTGAAGAATGCATATGAGCCCTACTGGGAATCTCATTTTGAGAAATCAACGCAGATTGAATTTTGAAAGTGCTGCTGCGACTGATGGCGATTTACGCAGGATTCATCCTCAGCGCGTGTCAGCGGTTAGCCACTGCGGGGCGGAACCCGGGTGCAAACATGGATTATCAGTGACGGCGTATGTAGCGGAAGCTATCTACCGAACGCTAACCAAGCGATATCTCAATGTTTGCGATGACTGCGTCGCGATACTTCTGCGATAGATCTTCTGGGAGTCGTGACTGCTCCAGGACTTCATCAATATTTTGTTGAATACTTTTCGCCAGATCTTGCATGATCTGCATGACTCGCTCTTTGGTGCCGCCCCACCTATCTGCGACAGCCGCGAAGTCCTTGCGCTTTATTTTGTCGTTACGTCCGTTGATTGTGATCGCAAACTTGTCGCCAGCCAGGTAGATTCGAGTGTTCACAAGATCGTAGATTGGCGAGTAGGCAATATCAGCAAGCTCAGGGTAGAGACCCAGTTTGCCCGGTCTGAGCCACTTGATCACTGAGATGTTTTTTGCATGCAAATCGCCATTTGCAACGAACCACGAGAAAATAAGGTGGCTTAGATAGAGCCAGAGGTCTGCTTCGCTCAGTCTGAGATCGACCAATGTCTTCGCTACTCGCTCTGCTGATGTTCCGTATTTGTCTGCGCGCGATAGGTAGAGCAATGACGCGGCGTCCTCTTGCAGCGCCAGCTTTAGGCTGTGGTGCATCTCTTCCAAGTCTCGCTTGTTCGGTACGTCGTAGCGTTCGATCAAAAGAGCCCGGCCTGGAAAGAGATCAGTTTTGCTAGTTGCGTCAATCATTCGCACGGTGGCTACATTGAGTCCTGCACGCCGAGCTAGTTCCATGGTGGCCCATTCGTTTTCGACCATATTTGAAAACGTAGGCGACTGGTATTTGATGATGTGGCTGCAAGAATTTGCCAGAACTCCAAGTTCGAGCTTGGGCTGCCCCTTTTGCATGCTCAGCGCCACTGGTAATTTTGCCTGGACGCCTGAGACGCGGACAGGCCCCTTTGAACCGAGCCTTCGCATGACGTCTTGTAGCGTCTTTTCATCGATGATGCGATCTTCGACTTCAAGGATCGTTTGCGGCGCCGCCGCTAAATCAGTAAGTTTCAGTTGCAGTGTGTCAAAAGTAATCTCGAATTCTTGCGAGGTCGTTGTTCTGAGAGTCAGATTGGAGAGGTACTTTTGGCTCGTTGCTAGAAGCGCAAGTTTGTCTTCCTTTGCGATTTTGAAGGTCGCCTGTAGCTGGCTCTCCATCCAGCCTTCGGGCAGCAAGTTCTCGAAAAAGGCTGGCATTTGTCTCCCCTCGTAAGCCGGTTGAGCTTTGAGCGGCAGCTGGGGAGAGAGTTCAACCTTCCAATTTGGCGAATACTCAAATCGATATTCGCTAGACAATCCAGCAAGCTGCCCGATCTCCCAACCGTAGAAGTAGACTTGAAATTCGCGGCGCTTGGCGATTTGAACTTTGGAGACGAACTGGTGTTTGTCCATCAGTTCGGTCAACCGCCAGTATTCCGGCTTTAGATCATTGCGGTTTGCAAATGCCTGGGCGCGTTCGCGATCTGCTTGACCGAGGCTCTGTATCAAATCGAGTAATTTCGATTCGGGCAGAGACTTCTCTGCATAAGACTTCGATGCAGAAAGGCACTCAAAGACAGTTTGCAGTGGGCTTGACACGGCTACCTTTATAGCTTGAGGTTCCTCGTTCAAGCGCGAAGCGATCAGCGTCGGCGCTTGTATCCAATCAACCTCGGGGTATGGCAAATCTCTGTTGCGGCCGATCCTGACTCCCGGCAACACAACCGGTGAATGAGTAGCGCTTCTGGAGGAGATGAAAGCAAATCCATTGATCGGGCTGAGGGTCGCTGCCGTGCTGAACGAAAGATGCCAATCGGGAAACAACCTTGCTATGATCGCTAGTAGGTTGTCTTGAACGACCCGCTCGGGGTCTGCCCCGGGTTCATCGGAGTATATGCCCCGACTGAGAGCAACTAGCTGGCCGCGGTGCGCAGCTACTCTTAGGGCGTTCTTGTCGTCTGGGGTAGTTCCAATGTAGAGCATGTAATGATTTCGCGCACAAAATAGGGTTTTCGGGAGCACTTTCATTACAAGTATACATCATCTGTAATGATTTCGCGCGCCAGAACGATAAACGAAGCGCGATTTCATTACAACAAATCATACATACGTAACGATAAATTGAGAAAGCGCGCCATGCTCTTGATTATTCATCAGAGCGTGTTAGTGAGAAATATCGCCGGTTTTTTAGGCCAAGCCAAGAGATAGAAATTGCTACCCCAAAAATGCTGCAATACAGCAATCCAAGAGGAGGCAAAAGAACATGCCCAGACCCTTGCGCAAGCACAACGCAGATTTCAAAGCCAAAGTGGCACTGGCTGCCATCCGCGAAGAAGGCACGCTCGCTGAACTCTCGGCAAAATATGGCGTGCATGCAACCCTCCGTCGACACCACATCTGGTGGTTAGCTCTAATGGCGCGCTTGGCAGGCTCTCCGTTGCCTGGACTCCATGGGTAGCGTGAGCCTTGTGTTGTAAGGAAGAAAAAAGCCCCGCCCTTCACCTTGCCAGTTTCTCTTGACCGACCGCAAATCGCTTCACAGCGAGTTGAAATGCAGGATGAAACATAATCGACGTTCTAAGTCTGCTATCTGGACAGTTTGAACACCACCCACTCACTCCTACTCACGTTCTCCTTGTGATATCAGAACAAGCATGCTTCATGCTGGGAATCTCGCCAAGTCTCCGAGCGGACACCATTGTGTGACATGCTGTTCCTGCTCGCCAGCGGCTACTGGCTGGTTGCTGGTAACTGGAGATTGATCACCGGGGCTGTTGTGCCGCCGGCTGCGGGCGCGGGGTATTTTATGGCGTCAAGACTATACGTAGCCGTCACTACATTGCTCGACACTCCACCGACAATCGCAATAGCCCGGATCGTTTCCGTCCAGCGCACCACCAGCGGTGCCGTGTAGAGAGAGCTCGAGCTGGTAGGCGTCGTCCCATCGCGCGTGTACCTTATCTCGCCGTTGTATGGCACCGCTATTGCCACTTGCCTCGGCGCTGCGAACGAACTACCGCTCGCGACACTGAAAACTGGGTCTCGCGTTACCGCGCATGCTGCCGCGCAAAACCAGATTGAGAATGTGGCTAAACATCCTGCTTGGATTGACTTAGGAAAACTGAACCGACTCCATATTTTGGCTAGCATGGTCTGTCCCGCCTCCTAAATTAGTGATTTGAATCTCGATTTGCTGCTAGAAGTTATATCTGGACATTTGTCAAAGCCAGGCTGCAGACGCCACTTGTGACGGTGCGTCTACACAATTAGACTAAAACGTGCGAGATTTATATCGCTAAAAGCATGCGCCGGCAATGCGTGACAACTACGCGTCAAACAGATCTGCCGGCGCCGACCGAGAGGCGCTCGATAAATTTGTCCCAGGCTTGGGGATTGACCAGATTGTGCGGTTGTTGGCCGGAGAAAGCCTTCAATAGCCCATCCACGGCCAGATTAGCCATCGCTGCTCGGGTGGCTGAAGTTGAACTGCCGATATGGGGCGCCAGCACAACGTTGTCCATTTCGATCAACTCGCGCGGCACATTCGGTTCGTTCTGAAACACATCCAGTCCAGCACCGGCAATGGTGCCTTCCTTGAGCGCCTGGATGAGAGCCGCCTCGTCGACAATCGGACCGCGAGCCGTGTTGATCAGAATCGGCCGATGTTTGATCAGCGAAAAGGCGCGCGCGCCCAGAAGACCTCGAGTGTTTGGTGTGAGCGGACAATGCACGCTGATGAATTCGGACCGCTGCAACAGAGTTGCCAGCGACACATACGTCACCTGCAGCTTTTCCTCCAGCTCTTTGGGAGCGCGGTTTCGCTGCGTATACAAAATCTCCATATCAAACCCGCGAGCTCGCCGGGCCATTGCTTGCCCGATGCGCCCGAGACCGATGATGCCGAGCACCTTGCCGTGCACGTCGGTGCCCAACATCAGATCAGCGGTGAAGCTCTTCCAACGATCTGACCGCACAAATTTGTCGGCTTCGACAATTCGACGAGCCACAGCCAGCATCAGTGCAAATGCCAGATCGGCAGTGGTGTCATCGAGAACCCCCGGTGTGTTGACCACCGGAATACCGCGCTCCGTAGCCGCCTGCACATCAATGTTGTCGAAGCCGACGGCCGCATTAGCGATCAACATCAATTTTGGAAGGGCGTGGATCACGTCGGCAGAAAACGAGTTGGGCACCACCGACAGTACTGCATCTTTGTCTCTCATGTGGGACAGCAAATCTGCTTCCGGCAGTTCGTCCAACTCCCAGGCGTCGACGTCAGCCTGTTCACGCAACCTGTTGACAGCATTCCCTGGATGCTGCGACGAAACAAACACCTTGGGGCGGACTAGCATTTTATCTTGCTCCTACGGGCTCCTTGAGAGCTGCCATGTGCTCGGCTATCAGAGATTTCACTGCCGCAAGCTCAGCATCATAGCGCCGGTCGTCCCAAGACAACAAGACCTTCATAAGTTCGCCCACTCTCGGTGCCGCATCCAGGCATTGCTTGTGGTGCAAAACTCCCAGCCGCAGGCGACGGAAGAGCAGGTCTTGCAATGAAACGGAAGACTCGAAAGTCACGCAGAAAGCAATTTCAGCCATGATCGCGGGGAAATCAGGGCAAATGCGCTCGGCGTACGCCGAGTTTCTTTCCACGATATCCACAACCAGTTGCGCGTCGGCGCCATAATTGGACAGCAAGTGTTCGATAATCGCCGGCTCCAGCGATTGCTTGCGCGCCGACATGCCGATCACCGCGCTGCGCGTCAGGTAATCTTCCTTGTCGGTCCAACCGCCCAGCATCAGGGTCTGCGTGCCGGCCGGCTTGATTTGACCGCCGCCAGGCAGGCGCAGCAAAATCTTCGCCATCGCTGCTTCGGCAATCACGCGGTAAGTGGTGAGGTCGCCGCCCACCACAGTAACTGTGCCGTTGCTCTCCGCCTGCAGGAGCGCGTAGTCTCCGGCGGCGTCGCCACGCCTGGGCGAGCGCGCCAGTGCCCCCACCCCGGCAAAACTGGCGATCACGTGCGAGCGCTGCAGCTTCTGCGTCGCAGTATAGCGATTGACGGCGCGCAACAGATAATCGATCTCTTCGGTTGTCGGGACGGGACTCTCGATGTCGCCATCGAATTTTTCATCGGTGGTACCGATCAAGAGCGCCCGCTGCCATGGCACCACCACCACATAACGCTGATCATCGCTAGGTAGAAGCAGCGCCGTGTTCGTCTCGAACACCGACGGCGGCACCACAATATGGGTGCTCTTGGACAGCACAAAAGGTTCCGAACCGGCGGCGTCGGCAAGTTTCATCACCCCGTTGCTCCACGCACCGGCAGCCACTGCGAGCGCCCGTCCGCGCACGGACAATTCAACGCCGTTGTATCTGTCGCGCACCGTCAGCGTATGCAGCCCGCCGGCATGATCGTACGCAAAGGCATTCGCCTGACAGTAATTGAGCGCCAACGCACCGCGGTTGCAAGCACTTTTAACCACGTCCAAAACCAATCGCGAATCGTCGGTTGTGCATTCGCGAAAATTCAGACCGCCGACTACCAAGCTGCGGTCAAGCGCCGGTGCGCGTTCGAAGGTTTCTCTCTGACCAACATGCCGCTGCGCGTGCCGCCCCATCGGCGCGCCCTGGAGCAGGTCATACATTCCCAGGGCCAGTCCGGCTTTCAAGTTGAAAAGCGGACGATGCTTGCTGAGCGGCAGCACAAAATTGCTCTCTCGCACCATATGTGGTGCCAGGCGTTCGAGCAAGGACCTCTCCTTGCACAGCTGAACAGTCAGTTCGAGGTTCAGCTGCTCCAGCTGACGCAGCCCGCCATGGATTAATTTAGTAGTCTTGCTTGAGGCGCCCGAGGCGAAGTCGTCTTTCTCCAGCAAACAGACGGAAAGCCCACGCGATGCCGCATTTTGGGCGATTCCGGCACCGATTATGCCACCACCGACGATTAGCAGATCAAATTCGGTCGAAACAGCAGCGTCAACGGACTCGGGACGGGTTTTCATGAGCTAGATATTTATTGTTTCGTGGAGGTTCTTAGCAACTTTAAGATTTGGCCATGAAGGTTGAAGTATTGACCTATCCTTAGGAAAATTGGGCTCTACAGGTCTTTCCACAATTATGACCTCTCTGAAGACGGATATCAGCATTGCTCACTTGCAGAATGCAATTTCGGAACGCTCAGCTGCGTCCCTAGGGGTAGAAGGATTCATGTTCAATAAAAACGTACTCGCCCGTTGTGCCGCCGTCTTGTTGCTGGCAGCCAGTATTGGTGTCACCTTTGGTGCACCGACGACACCAGCCAAGCAAATGAGCAACGAGGAAGTGCTGGACAAGGTTTTCGAGTTCACTGAACGTCAAGAAACAACCGGCAGCATCGAAACCGTACAGAAGCTGCGCAAAGACGCGCAAGTCTTTGTCGGCAAGAAAGACCTCGAAAAGGCGCTGGCCAAGCTGCAGGAAGCTTACGGTCTCTGCAAAGACATGAAGTACGCCGATGGTGAGGGTCAAGTGCTCACCGACATGTCGGCGATCTATCAACAGCGCGGGCAAATACCGCGCGCCAAAATGCTCTGCGAAAACGCCGTCGAAGTCCTCTCTGACTCAACTGATAAGAAAGCCTTGGCTAAGGCCCGTGTGGTGCTGGCAGAAGTCTACTTGGCACTCGACAACCCGACATGGGCAGTCGAGCAACTCGGACTCGCCCTTAAGTGTATGGAGAGCATCAAAGACGTAGACGGCGCCGACGCCGGACAGGTGATGCTCACCGCCGCCGAACTTGCGTCGCGACTCGGACAGTCCAAAGAAGAGATTCAGTTCTTGAAGGGCGCCGCGACTTTCTACGGACATTCCGGAGACAGCGCCCGCGAAATCGGTCTGCTCAGCCTGCTCGTTAAACGCTGTCAGATGCGGGGCTACTTCACCGCAGCTTCGGAAGAAGCCCGCAACGCCGTGGTCGCCGCTCGCAAATCCAAGAGAACCGACCTGCTGCAAAACGCGCTCATATTGTTGGGCAACTGCCAATATGACTTGTGCGAGTTCGCAGCCTCCCGCAAGTCGTTTGAAGAGGCATTGAAGGTCAGTTCCACCGGCAATAACAATGCGGTCGTCACCGCCAACAACTATATCGGTTATGCCTATGCTCTAGCCGCGACGGGAGACACCGAGCAAGCCAAATCCTATCTTGAGAAAGCCTTGACGGTTTTGCGCAAGGACAGAGGATCGGCGGAGCAGACTGCCGAAGCCCTCAACACGCTCGGCATCATTGACTCCCTGAAAGGACGCCACGCAACCGCCCTCCAGTCCTTGAGAGAGGCATTGGACATTCAAGGTGTCACAGGCAAGAATCCGAGACCCGGCATTCTCACCACCATCAATCTGGCTTCAGCTGAGGCTCGAGCCGGCGAAAATCGCAATGCGAAGAGCCACTACTTGGCGGCTCTGAATGCCTGCAACTCGAAATCATTCAAGGATGTCTACACACAATCACACATTCTTTGCGCGCTGGAAGAGGTTTGCTTGAACCTCAAAGAAATCGCGCAAGCCCAAGTGTATGCGGACGAGGGCATCAAACAGAGCACGGCATTGAACGATGACTCGGCCCTGTGGCGGCACTACAGCAATAAAGTGCGCATTCTGAACGCGCAAGGATTACCATCTAAAGATGCATTGGTGAGCGCCGTCAGTTTCTTCCGCTCGCCGCAAGCCGGTAAGTTTGCCGCGCCTGAGCGCATGACATATCCCTCCACCCGTGAAGAAGCTGGCTTCCAGCTGGTATCGCAACTGGTTTCCGCTGGCATGGTCGACGCCGCGCTTTTGACAGCCGAACAACTCAAAGACGAATCGTTCATCAACGAATGGCACCGTCGCGGCGGCGAAGTAAAACCGGGTGACCGCGAACTCTACTGGGACCTCGTCACACAACGCGCTCACCTGCATGCAGCAGAAAGCGTCAGCCCGCCGTCTCAACTTCTCAAAGACTGGCGCGAATGGCTGCAGCGATTCACGGCACTGGCCCGCGAAAACCGCCAGCTGGCCGCTTTAGTCGCACCGGTTCCCATCAGCCTCGCCGACGTAATCAAATCAGCTCAATCAACTCATTCCACGGTTGTCGACTACCTGGTCGGCCCGCAGCAATCGCTGGTCTTCACCGTCGATGGTGGCGGACGCTTGATGGCGTCGAGACTGAATGTCGGACGCGATAAGCTGCAAGCCCAAGTGGCAGCATTGCTGACGGCCTCGGGCAAGGGCGACGAAACCGCTCGCGAAACCGAACGTCGCCTGCTCACCGTCCTCTACGCAGAACTGATGCCTGAGCCGGTGCAACGCGCACTGCCTCCCAACGCGGACAACACTGTCGTCATCGTTCCGGATGCGGTGCTCTTCAATCTGCCGTTTGCCGCTCTCTTGAATCAGAACGGCAAGTACTTCATCGAAAGCCACACCCTGACCCTGGCTTCGTCAATGGGTAACATCGCCGGCGTGCCGCGCTACTCGCATGACGCGTCGGTCGTGGTCGGCACCAGCGATGGTGGCGAGAGCCGCGAAGCCGAAGAAGCCACCGGTATCAGCGGCGTCTTCGAGCCGGCGCAGATCATTCGCCTCTCCGGCAAAGAAGCGCAGTTGAGCGCCATTCAAGATCAGGCAAGAAACAATAATTCGATGCTGCACATCGCACCGACGGTCAACATCCACGAGAGCAACCCGCTGCGCTCCGTTGTGCCGCTCGGTGCCGGCAACGATCCCAATCAGAAAGTGGAAGCCAATCGACTGTTTGGTCTTTCACTGCCCAGCGACCTGGCGGTCATGAGCGGCACCTCCATCAACTCCAAGGACTATCAAGGCAACGGCGTGAAAGTATTCAGCCGCGGACTCGAGTATGCCGGAGTGCGGAACCTGCTGATGAGCCTCTGGGTCAGCCAGAGTCCCGAACGGACCACCGAGCTTGTCGACTTCTATCGCGGCACGCAATCGGGACTGAATCAAGCTCAGTCTTTGCGCAAGGCCCAGCTGCTGGCAATCTCAAAAGACCCGTCGCCTCGCTCGTGGGCAGCGTTCCAACTGGTCGGTCCAGGTAATTAAGGATACTCACTCTCAACTCAAGCGCAGTTCAAGGAAATCGGAAGTATGAACATGGTTAGCGCCAACATCAATAAACAGTTCATTCGAGTGACGGCAATCATCGCTGCGACGACGGTGCTTATCGGTCCCGCGCTCGCCGAGCCGCAGACGCTGACCAATACTTCCCTGCCGGTCGGCACTCTCTCCGAGAAACAGACCCGCCGACTGCTTTCCGCAGCCAATTTGAAAGCTAAGATGCAATCGGCTATGCGCCTGGGCAAGAAACCCGCGCCGGCGGCTAAGCCGCAAGTGGCCATGACCGGCGGTGCCGCACCAGCGACGGTGGCAGAAACTCTGCGTCCGCCGATTTCCGTCACTTCACCGGCCACCGGCGAAACCACCTCGCCCGGCTGGCAAGACGATCCCGATGCGTTGCAGCAGCAGTCGGCAAATGGCGATGCGCGTTCTTTGACTCCGGCGGCAACCCCGCCCGCGACCCCTACTACCGCGCCCGCCGAGACAACTGCGCCGGAAACCCCCGCGGCACCGACAGCAGCTGCGCCTGAAGCCGGGGCCCCCGCCAGCACCACGGCGATCACCGCCACCGAGATTACTGCCGCTACCGCCACCACCAAAGTCGGCGAATTCAACGTGCCGACCCTGAGCGGCACCGAACTAATCAAGTCGGCTGACTCCGTGGCCATGAACCCGGCCATGGGCGACGCCATGATCACCTCCAGCCCGGCGCTGCAGGGCGAAGTTTCGCAAGGCGTGATCGTCATCGACAACGATGAAGAAAAGGAGCAGACGGTCACCATCGCCTACGAAGAGATGCAGACGACTGAAGGCAACACCGCCGTCAAAGCCGGCGCGCGCTTTCCGGTCGTGATGATGTCCGAGATCAACAGCAAAACCGCCAAGAAAGGCGAACCTATTGAAGCGCGCTTGAAGTACGACCTGAAAATCGGGCCGCGTCACATCGCCAATAAAGGATCGCGCGTTCGCGGTCACCTGGACTACGTATTGAAAGCGCGCACCGTGATCGGCTCCATGGTCACCACCCAGCGCTTCTACCGCAACTCAGGCGTGCTCGGCATCGCCTTCGACGAACTGATTAACGAAAGCGGCGAACACTTTGCTCTGCAAGCCAAGCCGGCCATGATGGATCGCATCGTCAAAAACAAATACGAAGGACGCGAACTGGGCGTCAACCACAATGGTCAGGTTGCCGGTCCGTTCTCGCAGCAATTGCGCTACAAGGCCATTCGCGTCGGCATGAACTTCGCCATGGCTCCTCTCGGTCCGCTCACCTTCGGCGCCATGCCTGTGGCACTGGGCGTCATGGGCGCCGCCAACCCGTCGTTCGCCTTCATGAAGCCGGTCGGACTGAACGTCCGCCACCGCCGCATCAAAGGCTTTGCCTGGGGTTTCTTGAGCGGCATTCCCGGAAGTTGGCTGATCGAAGACACCACAGTGCGCGGACAGGAAGCGATTATCAAACCGGGTGATGAGTTCCTCGCCGTCTTCAAGGAAGAGTTCAAAGGCGAAGCCGTGACAGATGCCAGCATGCTTCCGGGCGGCGGCACCAAGGTCAAAGGCGAAGTGCTGAGCGGCGTCAAAGCACCCACCAAGAAGAAAACGAAGTAACTTCATTGACCGCACCGCAGCCGGTGTATTCGGTGAAACACGCGCCTCCAAGCTGTACGAGCGCCATGGCTGGAGGCTCCTCAAAGACGGCTTCAAAGCCGGCTCCGGACATCTCTACCGCATCATGGGCAAGCGCCTTACTTAGAAGGCGCCGGTGTAGGGAGGCATGCTGCCGCCGACCGATACGTTGACCGGTGCATCGAGCTGCAATTGCATCGCCAGTCCGGATGGAATGTTGACCTGCTTGCCGCGACGGAGAAACACGCTCTGCGCGACGCCTACACCACCGCCGATGGCGGCACCACTCCAGGCCCCGCGTCCGGCTCCCCGTCCGCTGCCTGCCGCGATGGCACCGATGGCAGTACCAAGTGCGGCGCCTGTGCCGGCTCCGATACCGCCACGAATGGCAGCCTGACCGGCTTTGGTCTTCCAGGTCTCACCGCGGAAGGTGTCACTCTGATCGCCGCCGGTTTCAGAATATTTCTCGATGCCACCAACAATGTGGGCGCTGATTGGCGTCTCTACTCCATCAGGAGTACGCAGCCTGTTGAACTTGATTTGAATCAGTCCGGCTCGTCCCATGAGACCGCCGCCTTTAGCTTCCGACACCTGTCCGAGCACGGTGGCGCCGGCGGGAATCTGAGCATCGCCAAGCAAAACGTTCTGGCTGACGGTGGCTTGAATCAAGTCACCAGGTCGCGCCACATCAGTTGAAATAGAAGTGTTCAAATTGACTGGTATCACCAGTCCTGCCGGTGCGTACACGACGCGACCGCGCATGGGCGGACCGCCCATGGTCGGCTGCTGGTATGCAGGAGTCTGACGATTGAATGTATCTCCATAGGCGCCTTGCGGATAGCCTCCGCCCGGCTGACCATATCCACCGCCACCGCCGCCGTAGGCGCCAGGACCCGGTCCGCCATATCCTCCCGGCTGTCCGCCGCCGTTAAAACCACCGGCAGGTGGTCCGCCGTAGTTTTGCGCCGGCGGAGCGTAAGCTGTGTTAGCCGGTGGTGCGTATGGTGCCGCCGCCGGTGCGCTGGACTGGAACGAGCCGGTCAACTGCCCTATATAACTGTCTACCGAACCCGTGTCGGCAAGAGCGTTGCGAATGGCACTGGCCCATTTTTGCGCGAGCAATGCCGGTGTCGTATTGGCTGCCTTGGCGTTGTCTGCGTCTACCGTGGCAACTTGATAGCCGCCCAGGGTGATCACGGGCAGTCCTTTCACGTACACGATGTTGACGCTGGCCGGCGTGCGATCTTTTGTCGCCACCAGCGCATTGTCGAGATTTTTCTGGATGGTCTCCGCGCGCTGCTCGACGGTCATGCCGCCGGATGCGGAGCTGTTTACGAAGAGCGTTTGTCCGGCCAGTCTGACTGCGCCATCGGCTGCCTGCACCATATTTGGTATCACCAGGTAGCTCTGACTCATGGCCACAGCAATAACCAGGGCGGTGCGCTTCCAGTAACCAGTTGAAGAACTCATAACAGCCTGCCTATCCCCCTTACGTGGAAGTCGCTATGCCGGTAGACTAACACAGTGTAGCAATGTTCCCGTTCAGCTTGTCTGAGAGATTGATAAAAGGCGATAGTTTTCAAGCACGGCTAAACGACCATACGGCGGTCGTTACAGGCGCCAGTCGCGGCATTGGCAGGGCACTGGCCCTGGCATTCTCGAAAGCCGGCGCCCGTGTGGCTTTGCTGTCTCGGAATCAAGAAGCGCTCAATGCACTGTCCCAGGAGATCCGCGACCAGGGCGGCGCCCCATCTGTTGCAATACGTTGCGACGTGTCCAGTGAAGTCGACGTCAAAAACGCCTTTGCTCGACTGGAGGAGACTTTCGGCGACCCGGACATCGTCATCAATAACGCCGGTATATACGTTACGTATCCAGTGAAAGACCATGACACAGAGAGCTGGAACCAGGTTTTGCAGACTAATCTGACCGGGGCGATGCTCGTCTCCCGAGCCGCGCTTACCCCGATGATCGAGCGCGGTTGGGGACGCATCATCAACATATCGAGCATATCCGGAAGGACTGGCGAAGCATTCGGCAGCGCCTATTCAGCCAGCAAATTCGGCATGATCGGACTGACACAATCTCTGGCTCTGGAAGTGGCAAAGCACAGCATCACCGTCAATGCCATCTGCCCGGGTTGGGTGAAAACTGAAATGGCGATCAGCCAGCTGGAAGATCCAAAATGGTGTAATCTGAATTCCATAGAACCTTCGGAATCCCAAGCGATTGCCTGTATGTCAGTCCCGCAAGAACGCCTCATCGAGCCAGAAGAAGTGGCTGATCTGGCCTTGTTTCTGGCCACCGATGCCGCACGCGGTATCACCGGACAATCGATCAATATCTGCGGAGGCATGAGTCTGCATTGACCACTACTCAGGGAACGCTGGCTGCTAAAGCTCTGGAGAAACACCCCTGGCCGATCGAAGAAATTGGCGGTCTGTCTTTGATCCGCTCACCGCAGCTGAACGCCACCCAAAAGTTGATTCACGCCTTCACCACCCGCCACGGCGGCAATTCGCCGGCGCCTCTCGATTCATTCAATCTGGCCAGACACTGGAACACCGAAGAATCCCGCACCGATGCCATGCACAATCGCGGCATTCTGTGCAGCGCACTGGGGCTGGACGCCGAGGCGTTGACAGTGCCCGGACAAGTGCATTCGACGAACATATTTCATTTGGAAAGCGAAAAAGATCACGGCACTCGCCTGCCGGACTACGACGGAGTAATTTCTGCTCGCGTCGGCTGGCCGATTCTCCTGCACTTCGCCGATTGCGTGCCGGTCATGCTTTTCGACACAGAAAAACGGGTTCTGGCTGTTTTGCACGCCGGCTGGCGCGGCACTGCCGGTGGTATCGCGAGCAAAGGTATGCAGTTTCTGAAAGAAACTTTCCAGAGCGACCCCCGCCACGTGATCGGGGCTGTCGGACCGGCGATCGGCAGTTGCTGTTACGAAACCGGCGAAAACGTGCCCAGCGCCCTGGCGGGCACAGTCAGCAACATCGAGCCATTCATTACGCGCAAAAACGGCAAACCACATCCCGATCTCAAAGCAATCAATGCCATGCAGCTTCTGGAAGCCGGCGCCGGGCAGGTAGACGTCACCCAATGGTGCACCGCCTGCCATCCGGAAATTTTCTACTCGCACCGGCAATCGGGCGGCAAGACAGGCCGGCAGGGAGCGCTCGCCTGCATTCGGTAACGCTATAAGATATTTCTGCCTACCAGCTAATTTCTTGAGCCAGATCTATCCTGTTTAATACAGAATATAGATAACCTCGACCAATGCTGGTTTCTCTCTTAATGCCGCAGCCTGCGCGTTAACACAGGACATGACAAGTCGCATCAAGCCAAAGGGACGATCCATAGTCCGCGCCGTTCTGGCGCTGGGCTCGGTCGTGGTGTTTCTGTCGAACGCTTCAGCGGCTGCGCCCGCCACTTCCGGACAGCCGGCGCATCCCGTCCTCCAGAAGCAGCAAGCGCAAGCAGACTGGCAACCGCCGGCTGCGACAGCGCCGCCGCCCTCGCCCGAACCGAAGGGTCCATCCACAGCGCCCCATATGCGTAGTCCCGGCGGCGCCGGCAAGGCTGCCGCGTCGCCACAGACCAGCACGATGCCGCCGACGGCTCCCAGCCTCTCTCAAGACAAATATCCCGATGTGGGCGAACTGGAGAAGATGATGTTCGGACAGCCTTCGCCGGCAGTCGCCATCGAAACCCGCTTGGACAACCTGGAAAATGCCCTCTACAAGAAAACGTCGCCGGGATTGCCTGTGCCTGAGCGCATCACCAATCTGGCACGCGATCTGACCGGCGCCGAGATTCCAGGGCTGGAGGGAGCCTCACAGCCACCCTATTCGCCGGTTCCGGGCTACAACGCAGACCCCCACGCCGGACTGCGCATGTCACGCCCGCCCGAGCAACCGCCTGCCAATGTCGGTGCCGCACCGCAACCGCCGCAAGAAGACGACAACACGCCTTTCTGGCAAGAGGCTCTCTCCCACGAACAACTCGATAAGTTTGCCCTCGAGTATCTCAATAAGCGGCGCAGCGAGCAGGGACTGAATGCGCTCAGCTGGGACCCGCTGGCAGAAAAAATCGGCAAAGAGCTGCTCAAGGACCTTTGCCAGAACAATACCGTGTCGCACAACAACTCCAAGAATGAAAACCCCGACATAAGATACACCAAATCTGGTGGCACCGACGCGATGCTGGAGAGTGTGGTCGCCGCTCGCACATCCGGAAGATTGAAACTGAACCGAGCGCTGGTACGCCAGCTCTTCGACATTATGGAGCAGCGCCAGGACGACAAAATGTCGCTGTTTTCGCCCGATGCCACGCAGTTTGGTTTCGGCTTCGGGCAGACTCCCGAGAACGACCGGCTGATCGGTGTCTGCGAAGTGATCACCAAACACGGTGAATTCGCGCCGATACCGGCTGAAGTGAGCGTCGGCGATAAGATCGAGGTAAAGGGCAAAATCGAAGGCGGCTACCATTTCGACAAAATCAGTTTAGCGTGGGAAGGCGGTTTGCCTGGCGGCGAGCCATTCGAAGAATCGGATGAAGCGTTGCCTTATTTCGCGCCGCTCGATTACGAAGCACACGGACAGAAAGCCGAACGAAACTGGGAAGGCCGCATCAAGTTCATGCAGATAGTTGCCATTGCCGGCATCGCCGCAGGCAGTTTCTTCATGCCGCCGGTGGCGCTGGCAGCGCCTTTAATCATGGCGGCGCCGGCAATGTCCGGTTCCAGCAAACCAAGAGCCGTATCCGACATTCCCGTCCATGGCGGCGTCAAGGTGGACGGCTCCGGCTCGTTCGCGCATAAAGTAACCGTAAGCAAGGACGGAAAAGAAGGGATATACTACATAACGGTATGGGCAACGACGGGAGAAGGCGCAACACCGGTTCCGCTCAGTCGCCGAGCTGTCATCGCCCGTGGTATCACGCAATCCGGCACCGATAATGACGGCGACGACAACGCTCAGCCCGAAATAAAGCTGGAGAAGACCAAGGACAAAGAGAAGGACAAAGACAAAGATCGCGACGAGAAAGAAGAGAAAGGTAAGAAGGATAAAGATAAAGACAAGCGCGACAAGGACGAAAAACAGGCTTACGACGAAGCTCCGGCACCGCCCAGTTTGAACTCCGACGATAAGCCAGTCCCCACGGATGTGAACAAAGATCTTGATCAAGGCAGCACTGCACCAAACTAGCCACCACGCCGGGATCGCCCTTCTGGCTGCTGTAGCGATAACGATGTCTGCTGCGCCAGTCGTTTCGGCAAAGTGCGTGGGCTGCCAGAAGAAGGCGCAAGCCGCACTGGAGGCAGCCACTAAGGGCAAGCAACTCCCTGAACACGAGCTGATGGACTTCGTGAATAAGAAGGTTGCTCCAGCAACTACAGCGCCAGCCCCGGCACCACCTTTTAAACCAACCAACTCCACGGGCACCCACGACAGTTTCTCGGCGACGCCCAGTCCCGCCCCCAGTGCGCTACAGGGCGGCACAGATTCAACCATGTTGCAGACAGGCACGCAGTCGACGCTATTGCAGTCGGGCACGCAATCAACGACGTTGCAAACCGGCACCCAGTCGACGATGCTGCAGACCGGAACCCAGAGCACCACACTGCAGGGCGGCGCGTACGGCACCATTTTGCAAGGAGGCGCAACCCGACAGGGAGGACCTGTCAGCATTCTGGTGCTTGTCGATGCTTCTCGCAGCATGAGCGAGAAAATCAACGGCTCGCTGGTCGGCGGCATGCTCGGTCTGGGCGCCCAGGCGAAGGATCAGCAAAAAATGGACGCCGCGAAAGTGGTGCTCGAGAACACGCTGGCTCGCATTCCTCTCGATGTCAGCCTCGGCTTGCGCGTGTTCGGTCAAACTTTCAACAATGACGGCAATGACTGCCTCCAGACGGCTCTGCTGGTGCCTATCGGCAAAAACAACCGCCGCATTATTCGCGATGCTGTGGGCACACTGAAGCCTTTTGGACTGACACCACTCACCTACGCTCTATACCAGGCCGAGAAGGATCTGGAACCGATCGAAGGCAACAAGACGATCATTCTGATTTCGGATGGCGTCGATACTTGCGGACAGGATCCGTGCGAATTGATTCGACGCCTGGAGGCCCGGGGCATCCATATCAAGATCGATATCGTTGGATTGGGGCTCGGGCACGGAATGCAGGGCATGGATGCGAAACGGCAACTCAATTGCATAAGCGAAGCATCGGGCGGCAAGTTCTATGATGCCAACACCGCGGGTGAACTTTTGGACAGCATCACGACCAGCGTCAAGCAAGCCATCCAGGGCAAAGTGATCACCCGGATGAAACCGACGACACCGCCTCAAGATGAACAACAGCAATCAGCACCGGCAGATCAAAACAACGATCAGCAGGGCGGCGAAGTGCCAATGGTCATGCCGGTTCCGGCGCAACCCGATCAGCAGTAGACGGAGCGGTCAGCCTCAGGTAGTCAGGCTTTGACCGGGCGTTTCCACTCGTGGTTCTTAGTTTCGTCCAGAGGTCCCTGGCGGTTGAAATAACTCTCCAGCATGCCCTGCATGCCGCGCTTGCGCAGGTCCATATGGAACGGGCTCTTATACCACTCACCTAAAGCTTCTTCGGTCTCCCAGATGCTGGCGACCATAAAGCGCAGTGAGTCAGCCGGGTCCTGCCAGGCTTCAATGTACTTGCATTTGGGATCGTCGCGGTTAACGCGAATCGATTCCTCGGTCAGTTTCAAAAATTCGTCTGTGTATTCAGGTCCGCCGAGGCGGAGTCCCAGCATATTGAGGATTGCCATGTTTCTCGCTCAAAAACGTATTTGGTTTGTACTAGTTAGAACGTCGGCGCCGATATGCGCGATGCAGTTTCTTTGGCGACATGATCGGAGTACGGAGTGTATGTCTTGGTCAGCATCATCGGATAGATACCCAACGCCAGAATGAAGACGCTGAGCCCATAGGCGACGATTTTTTCAGTGGGATTCATGTCACTGAGGTGACCAACCCATTTCGGTTGTTCCGGACCGTAGAAGAGTCGTTTCAATAGCCAGAGCATATAGCCGGCTGTGAGGATGACGCCTGTACAGGCGATGATCAAAGCTGTGTGCACCAGTTCCGGATCCGGTCCGATCGTCGCCATGGCACCGGTAAAGGCACCATAAAAACAAGTGACTTCAGCCACAAATCCGGCCAGCCCCGGCAATCCGAGATTAGCCATGGCTGCCAGCATCCAGAAATAGAACACATACGGCATCTGCTTGGCCAGGCCGCCACCAATTTCAGGAATACTGCGGGTATGGGTGCGGTCGTATATCGTTCCGACCAGAAAGAACAGCGCTGCCGATATCACACCGTGCGCAATCATCTGGAAGATGGCACCGCTGAGCGCCGCCGCCGAGACGGCTCCCACGCCGATCAATATGAAGCCCATGTGGCTGACCGACGAGTACGCAATCACGCGTTTCATATCTGTCTGCACCAGGCAGGCAATCGCAGCCCAGACCACATTGAAGCAGCCCAACGCAATGATCCAGGAGCCGTATGTCGCCACCACATCCGGGAAGAAACCCATGCAGATGCGCACCAGACCGTAAGATCCCATCTTGAGAAGCAGTCCGGCCAGAATCATTGATATCGGCGTCGGCGCTTCCACGTGTGCATCGGGCAACCATGTGTGGAAAGGGAACGAGGGCAGTTTGATAATAAACGCCAGGAAGAAACCCATAAAAGCCAGCGACTGAATGCCGCGTGCCAATGTCGGTGTTTGTTGCGCCAGCTCGACCATATTGAAGGTAGGAACGGCGCCGCTGGATGAGAGCTGGAAATAAGTAAATAGAATGCCAGCCAGCATCAAGATGCCGCCGGTGAATGTGTAGAGCAAAAACTTCATCGCAGCGTAGTCGCGCCGCGGACCGCCCCAGATGGCGATCAAGAAGTACATGGGCACCAGTTCCAGTTCGAACATGACGAAGAACTGCACCAGATCCTGCGACATGAAGACGCCGAGGATGGAAGTCGTCAGCAGCATGACCATGCTGTAGTAAAAGCGCGGACGCATCTTATCAACGCTCTGACTGGCCAGTACCGCAGCCAGTGTGACGATTGTCGTTAAAAGAATCAGCGACAGGCTCATGCCATCGATGCCGACGTGATAGTCGACAGTCACCGACTTGTTGTTGCCCGGCAGCATCATAGTGATCCAGGGCAACTTAGTTTCGAATTGCAACGCGATCGAGTTGTAGTCGAAGCGGGCAGCCAGCACCACACTCAGTACCAGCATCACAAATGAAAGACCAATCGCCGTGGGTCGCGCTGTGCGTTCGGGAAGGATCGGCAGTCCGATGATGATCGTCCCCAGAAGCGGCACGAGAAGCAAGATTGTCAACAGTAAGTCCACGGCAGCATGCATCCTGAAACTAGTTGTGTGCGCAGCAAGTATATCGACATAGAGAGTCGGATGTCGCGCGGCGAGCGCCGTTGAAGATTTGTTGAAACACAAAATAATTTCAGAAATGAAAGAAGGAACCAATGGCGTACACTGTGTGGCGCACAGACTTAGATCAAAAGCGACTGCGGAGACAAAGCCTTGGAAGTTTCACCCGTGCTTCAAAATGCGTACTGGATTGTGCTGGCGCCATTCATCGCCGGCGCCGTCATCATCCTCGGTGCGCGAGCGAGCAAAACTATGTCGATGCTGCTGTCAATAGCGGCAGTTGCATATGGCTTCGTGCATTCGCTGTTGATCTTCAATACCCTGCACGGCAACCCGGTTCCATATCAAGTCAACTGGGACTGGTTCGTCTCCGACAGTTTCAAGCTGTCAGTCGGACTGCTTGTCGACAACCTCGCATCCGTCATGTTGATCGTCGTCACCGCCGTCAGCTTGCTGGTGCAGATATATACGCATGGCTACATGCGTGAAGATCCGGGCTACTCCCGCTTCTACTCATACCTGTCTTTGTTCACCGGCTCGATGCTGGGACTGGTGGTCGCCACCAACTTATTTCAGATGTATCTATTTTGGGAACTGGTGGGGGTTTGCAGTTATTTCCTGATTGGCTTCTGGTGGTACAAGCCAAGTGCCGCTGCCGCTTGCCTTAAAGCATTTGTTGTCAACCGCGTCGGCGACTTCGGGTTTCTTGTTGGCATCTTGATGTTCCTGGCCGCCACCATGGGATTCTGGTCGGCACACGCCGATCATGGATTGCTGATGTTCACCGACCCCACAGGTGGTGGCATCGATCTCACCGGCGCCATGCGCTGGGCATTGACCGAAGGCTCCGGTCATCTGACCACATCACTTCTGACCGTCATTTCGCTCTTGATCTTTACGGGACCGATGGCAAAATCGGCGCAGCTACCTTTGCATGTATGGCTGCCTGATGCGATGGAAGGTCCGACACCAATCTCCGCACTGATCCATGCCGCCACCATGGTGGCAGCCGGAGTCTACCTGGTGGCACGTGCCTATCCTCTCTGGCTCAACTGGGCAGACCCCGCCAATCCGACCACGGTCGACTCGGCGGGACTCAATTTCGTTGCCTGGATCGGCACGTTGACGGCATTGATGGCCGCCATCATCGCTTGCAGCCAGTACGACATCAAACGCATTCTCGCCTGGTCCACAGTCTCGCAGCTCGGCTACATGTTCGCCGGTCTGGGAGTTGGTGCCTTCACCGGCGGTATGTTCCACCTCTTCAACCACGCCTTCTTCAAAGCCATGCTCTTCCTGTGCAGCGGCGCCGTCATCCATGCTCTGCACGACGAGCAGGATGTGCGCAACATGGGCGGGTTGAAGAAATATATGCCGATCACTTACTGGTGTTGTTTGATTGGCACCATATCCATCTCGGGCGTGCCGGGCTTCAGCGGTTTCTTCTCTAAAGATGAGATCATCGGCGGTGCCTGGGATGCAGGCGCCAAGGGCGTCGCGTGGATCCTTATATTCACCGCCGGACTGACGGCGTTCTATATGTTCCGCATGCTTTTCATGGCTTTCCACGGCGAGTATCGCGGCACAGTCAAGCCTCACCACGAAAAGTTCGGCGTCGTCACGGCACCACTTTGTGCCCTGGCAGTGCCATCGATCGTCAGCGGTTTCCTGGGCACCAGCATGAACTTCTGGCAAGGTCAGCCGTACACGACACCGTTCGGCAACTTCCTCTATTTCCAGCATCCGCACTTCCCGGAGATTAACTGGACACCGGTGGCGTTATCAATCGGCGCCGCCTTTATAGGGATAGCCCTGGCCGGCCTGGTGTATGTGTCGCGCACGTTGAAGATCAACGACTGGTTTATCGAGAACGCGCGCCCACTCTACAACCTGTCGTTCAACAAATTCTACTGGGACAATATCTATCTGGGACTTGTGAACAAGCTGCTGCTGCCTTTCTTCACGCTGTCCTGGCAGTGGGTCGATATGTACATAGTCGACAACCTGGTCAATTTGAACCGCACGGTCGTGCTGGGCACGAGCGAAACGCTTCGTCTCTCCGAAAACGGGCGTGGACAGTTCTACGCGATGATTATCTTTGCCTGCGTAGCCGGCATTACGTTGTTTGTTTACCTGACCCACAATTAGCGAGCGAAAAATGGCTGACGCACATAAAGACGACGATCACGGACACGCTCACGGTCATGGCGACGATCATGGACATGGTCACGGCGCCGCCGCCGGCGACATCATTTCGGAAGACAGCCCCCAGGACATGGTCCTGACATTAATGGCAATGTTAACGTTGGCGGGGCTGATGACTATGATGTTCTGGTTCTACCAGCCGGGCGGCGAACCGCCTGCGCACCATGCTGGCGGCGCAGAAACTCACATTCCTGCGTCCACCGATGGTGAAGGGACTCCCAGCGGTGAACACCACTAGCGGAGCCCATCCCGGTCCGTGCAAGAACGGGAATTGACTTCCTCCCTGACGGGATTCCGGCTAAGCGACTGACACGGTGGGTTCCTGCTTCATCGAGCTCCGAGATTTCTCTCGAATTCATTCGCTCTCCACAGGCTCAACGGGCGAGCCCAGCCCTGATCGACCCGGTAACCACCGGATCCATACATATGTATAGCACAGACTAGTGAGTCACGCAAGTTGATGTTTGGCTTCGCTTCGGCTCCGCGGGCGATGCCCATCGAATCGGATTGTTGATGCATTTGAGATTTACGATCCATGCAAACAAGGGGAAGTCAGGCGGGCTTTGTGTTATTCTTTCCCTTCGTCGGTGAGTAGGGAAGCCAGCAGGCTTGAGTTTTGCCCGATTCACCGCCGCGACCACATACGGTCGGCGGATGCCCATTCGCCCCGTACACCGCGAAAAATAAGGGTTCCCCAAATTTGAGCTTGGGGATAGGAGAAAAGGATAAATGCAGGAAGTCACTATCGGAATCGGAGGAGCCGCCGGCGACGGCTTGGACAAATCCGGTGACACCTTAGCGAAAACCGCTGGTAGACAAGGTCTCCACGTTTACGCTTACAACAGCTATCAGTCGATCATCCGCGGCGGACATATTTGGCTGCGAGTGAGAATCGGCGACCAGAAGGTTCTTAACCACGGCGACCGCCTGACGGCACTGGTCGCACTCAATCAAGACACCATCGAACGGCATGCGCCCGAAGTCGATGACAACGGCTACATCATCTTCAACAGCGAAAAGCTGAAACTCGACCCGACCCTTGTTAAAGGCAAAAACGTGCAAGTGCTCGCCATGCCGATGAAGCAAGTGGTGGCTGAAGTCGAAAAAGAACACGGACCGATTCAACCGATCATGCAGAACACTGTCATGGTCGGCGCCGTGCTCTTCTTGACCCAGATAGATTTCGAAACGGCCGCCGGTGTGTTGAAGGACACCTTCAGCCACAAAGGCGACAAGATCATCGACCTCAACGTCGGTCTCCTGCGTGCCGGGTATGAATACGCGAAAGCTTCGTTCAAGACCGACATCAAAGGCTGGAACGTCGAGAAAGTACGCCGCCCGTTCGTCACCGGCAACGAAGCCATCGCTATCGCTGCTGCTGCCGCCGGCTGCAAGTTCTACTCCGCGTACCCGATGACTCCCGCCTCCTCCATCCTGCACTGGATGGCCACCCACGGCGAGAAAGCCGGCGTCTGCGTCAAGCAAGCTGAAGACGAAATCGCCGTTATGAACATGGCGGTCGGTGCCGGCATCGGCGGTGTACGCAGCATGTGCGCCACCTCCGGTGGTGGCTTCGCTCTGATGACCGAAGCAGTCGGTATGGCCGGTATCATGGAAGTGCCGGTAGTCTGCGTCGAAGTGCAGCGCGGTGGACCATCCACCGGTTTGCCCACAAAGACGGAACAGGCTGACCTCAACCAGGTCTACGGCGCCTCGCAAGGCGAATTCCCGAGACTGATCGTGCATCCGCTGACCACGGCAGATTGTTTCAACGCCACAGTCGAAGCTTTTCACTTAGCCGACAAATATCAAATGCCCGTGCTGTTCATGTCCGACTTGCTGCTTTCCGAGCACCCTGAAACTGTCGATGCGGAAGTCTTCAAACAGAAGATCACCATCGACCGCGGCAAGATCGTCAAAGACTGGCCGGAAACCAACGGCAAGTTCAAACGCTTCCTGTTCACCAAAGATGGTGTGTCACCGCGGACGGTGCCCGGCACCCCGAACACGATCTTCACATCGGGCAGCGACGATCATGACGAACGCGGCATTCTTATCTCCGACATGTTCACCTCACCGCCCGTGCGCCGCATGATCATGCAAAAGCGCATGCGCAAAGTGGAGAACCTGCTCAAAGAACTGCCGGCGCCCAAACTGGAAGGACCGGCTGACGCCGATCTGACACTCGTCACCTGGGGCTCCAGCTACGGCGTCGTCAAGGAAGCGGCAGAATTGCTCACCGCCTCCGGCACCAAGACCAACGTCCTGGCTATCAAGTACATCGCTCCTTTCCATACAAAGGAAGTGACCGAGATCCTCAGCAAGTGCAAGAAGAAGTTCTCCGTCGAACTCAACTTCACCAGCATGATGGCCCGTCATATCAAAGCCGAAACCGGCATCTCAATGGATGCGCACATCAACAAATACGATGGCGAACCAATCGAGCCCGCCTATGTCGTCGAGCACGTCAAACGCGTGCTGGGCAACAAGCCGTTTATCCTCGATGCGCATGAAGATGAAGCACGCGAAATCGCGTATCACTACCTGCGCACCCATGCCGCCGAGAAGCTGCGTCCGACGACAGTTTCCAGCGAACCGGCGAACGGCAAAGGCGAACCGATCTATAAGGTCGAATTGATCGAGAGAGCAACCGGCAATCACGCCGGCGTCATCCGCGTCGGCGTGGAGACGGGCTCTACCTATTCGTTCGAACCCGTTGAAAGCAAGTAATGAGAGGTTTCCAAATCCATGGCTACTACGCTTGAATTAACAGTCGAAACCTTCAAGGGTCCAGTCGATCCCGACTGGTGCCCGGGATGCGGCGACTTCGGTGTGCTGCGTTCGCTGCAAACAGCAGCCGCGCAAATCGGAGTGCAGCCCAAGGACTTGATGGTTGTATCCGGCATCGGCTGCTCGTCGAACCTACCCGGATTCATCAATGCCTACGGCATCCATAGTCTGCACGGTCGTTCGATTCCGGTCGCCACCGGTGTGCATTTCGCCAACACAGACATGAAAACGGTCGTCACCGGCGGTGACGGCGACGGCTACGGTATCGGTGTCGGTCACTTGATCCACGCCATGCGCCGCAATCTGGACCTCACCTATTTCGTGATGGACAACCAGATTTATGGTTTGACCACCGGTCAGGCCTCGCCGACCACCACCCGCGGTCACAAAACCAAATCCACTCCTAAGGGCAACGCGGAAATTCCGCTCAACCCGATTGCACTGGCAATTACAGCAGGCGCTACCTTTGTGGCTCGCGGATTCTCCGGCGAAGCCAAACAACTGGTGGACCTGATGGCTCAAGCCATGCAGCACAAAGGATTTGCTCTGATCGACATCTTCAGCCCCTGCGTCACCTACAACAAGGTGAACACCTATCCCTGGTTCAAAGAGCGCGTATATAAGTTGGAAGAGACCGACCACGATCCGTCCGACCACAAACAAGCGTTCGCCAAAGCCTTGGAATGGGGCGACAAGATTCCGCTGGGAGTGATCTATAAAGAAGAACAGGTCACGTATGAAGACACCGAACCGGTGCTGCAACGCGGACCGCTGGTGAAGCAGCCGCTCGGCTTGGCTCCGGACGTGCTCAATGACTTCATCGAAGAGATGATCTAGGGAAGAAACCCTCTTATAGCCTTCGGGGCATGCCGTCAGGCGTGCCCCTTTGCTTTGAGCCACGGGGTTTCATCAGATATGATGAAACAGGCACCACGAGCGATCGTATGACCGACCAAAACTACCAGCTCGAAAACGAAGCACCCGCCCAGCACCTTCAGCCTGGCACCATCCTCGATGGCAAGTATGAAATTCTGTCCTACATCGGATGTGGTGGCATGGGTTCGATCTACAAAGCTCGCCACAGCGAGCTGGGAAATTTGGTCGCCATCAAAATAATGCACGGCCGCTTTGCCGCCAATCCGGAGGCGGTCAAGCGATTTCAAAACGAAGCCCGATTCATCGCCAGCCTGCGCCACAAAAACATCCTGACGGTTTACAGCTTCGGCTCGATCGACGGCCTTGTCTACATGGCCATGGAGTTTGTCAAAGGTCGCTCGCTGTCCGACCGGCTTTATGATGTCGGTCCGTTTACGTCTGCAGAAGCCCTGCCGATCTTCCTCCAGGTTTGCGACGCCATGATCGCGGCTCACAAAGTCGATGTTCTGCATCGAGACCTGAAACCGGCCAACGTAATGATGGTCGAGGAAAGCGACGGCAGCGTCTGCGCCAAAGTGGTCGACTTCGGTCTGGCCAAGTTGCTCGACGGCGGCGAGGGACAGCGGCTGACGCAGACGGGGGAGGTGGTCGGTGATCCGCACTACATGAGCCCTGAGCAGGCGCAAGGCGGCAAACTGGATGCACGCTCCGATGTTTACTCTTTTGGTTGCTTGATGTACGAGATTCTCACCGGCGAGCCGCCATTCACGGCAGACTCACCCGTCGCCGTTCTCTACAAGCAAATCTCCGAGAACCCACAATCGTTTGCGCAACGGCAAAAACTACCGGCCGCTCTGGAAGCAATCACATTCACATGCATGTCTAAAAGTGCCGCGCAGCGCTACGATTCGTTCGCGACACTGCAGACGGTGCTGTCCGAGTTTCTTCAAAATCCCAATTTAAAAATCACCGCTCCGGCCAGCGGTCGAGGGACAGGACGACGCCTGATGCTGGTGACAGCCTCTATGGCTATGCTGGCGATCGCGGCGGCAGTGGGTCTGAGGCTGATTGATGAAACATCCTCTTCCGCCGACGGAACGCCCCAAGACAGCAACTCCAGTGACGATCTGGCGAGCGCCGGCAAGCCGCCTCATGTGCCAGTCAAACCCGTGCGAATGACTGAAGAGCGAGCTATGGCGATTATTGAAACAGGCAAGCGCACCAACGATCCGCTCACCATCGCCAAGGGAAAGGCAAAACTAGTCGAAGGACTGCATGGGGCGGGCAAATACGAGCGAGCGTTGCACGCCGGCGAGAAGGCGTTGCAGGACCCCGCACTGACGGAACAGCAACGAGCCGACGTGCAAATTCTGGTTGCGGACACTTATTCGCGCCTGGGTCAATCACAGAAGGCGCGAGCGCTTTTTGAGCAGACGCTTGCTACGGCTCCGTCCCCCGAGCAACGCGACGCTGCTGCGCGGCCGTTGATCGGCTGGTACATCAATAGCAAAGACTGGGCTGGTGCCGAAAGACTGATCAAAGGAATCGACCTTTCTTGGATAGCCCGCAATCGCCAGTTAAATGGAAACTACATCTACAAGATCGCCGTAGTCTGCCACCACGGCAAGCCGAATGAGGCCGAGCGACTGAAAGAGAGAATGTTGGCCGCACCATTGGACGACCTGGGCAGAACTTGCGTCCTTTACAACTTTGTGACGGCATTTTCCTCCGGCGGCGATTTAGGCCGCGCTCTTGATTGCCTGCAGGAGATGCGCGGTCTGGTCAGATCGAGCCACCATCCTCAGGTCGAGCGCATGGATATACAAAGACAGATAGCCGAAATGGCGCTGCTCTATCACGCGGAAAAATATGACCAGGTTATCTGGAACGGCAGGACTCTCTGGGAAAAGCTGACGTCGGAACCAATCCCCAATCGCGAACAGTTGCAACAGGCTGGGCAAATCTACGCGTCGGCTCTGCGCAGAACGGGCAAAGACAAAGAAGAACAGGCTATTTTGAAACAGCTGCACACCATCTACGGGTTCTAATTGCATGATCTGGAGCGGCGACTTCATATCAGGTCAAGGCGGCGGCGCATCTGAATCTCTCGTGCAGACGGGCGCCATCATCGACGGCAAGTATGAAGTGGTGGCATTTGTCGGCGCCGGCGGCATGGGTTCCGTTTACAAGGCTCGACACACAGAGATGGGCAACTACGTCGCCCTAAAATTCCTGCACCCGCGTTTCGCCACCGATCCCGACGCGGTCAAAAGATTTCAGCGCGAGGCGCAAATCATCTCCGCCCTGCGCCACAAGAATATTTTATCGGTCTACGCCTTCGGCAGATACCGCGGCATGCTCTACATCGCGGTCGAGTACATCGAAGGGACTTCGCTGCACTGGTTGATTTCAGATCGAGGAAAAATCGACGTATCGATTGCCATGCCTGTCTTCCTGCAAATTTGCCAGGCCATGGAATATGCACACCACAACGATGTGCTGCACCGAGACTTGAAGCCGGACAACGTGATTTTGCTGCCCGGACAGGTCGAAACCACCGGCAGCGGCACCGTCAAAGTAGTGGACTTCGGACTGGCAAAACTTCTGGACGGCAGTGATGTTCAGAAGTTGACCAAAACCGGTGAGGTCGTCGGAGACCCCAACTACATGAGCCCGGAGCAGTGCCAGGGGCGTCCACTGGATGCCCGTTCGGATATCTATTCGATGGGCTGCCTCATGTACGAATGCCTCTCGGGGCAAGCTCCCTTCGTTTCAGACTCGCCAGTGGCAACGCTATACAGACACGTGTCCGAGCAACCGGACAGGTTTGCGCAGCGCTCTGGTGTGCCACCGGGGCTGGAGTCGATCACGCTCACGTGCATGGACAAGAAACCGGACAATCGCTACGAGTCGTTTGCCGCTCTCGCTGAAGCGCTGCAGAGCTTCCAGCAGAACCCTCAACTGAAGACCAGAGCACCACGGGCAGTGGCGGCGTTCGGTCGCTTTCCCAAACGGCAGGCATTGATCGTATACACCGTCACATTCTTGATACTGGCGGGCGGTATCGGGGCAGCGCTCTACAACTCCACACTCTCCGGGCGCGACAGCGGCAATGCCGACAGCGAATTGCTGGCGGTGGCGCGCGAGCGACTGCGGCAATATGACTTCAAACTTTCCAAAGGGCGAGAGGTCAACAAACGCGACTCGATGCAAGCCATTAAACTGGCGGAAGAACTGGGCGATACTAATGCCATGGCGCGCGCCACCATCGCGCTTGCCGACTCATATGCCACCGAGCACCAGAGTGAGCGCGCCTATCAAGTGGTTTTGAAAGCAATAAACTTGCCCCGCCTTTCCGAAGCCACTCGCCAGCATCTGGACGCAAAAGTCGCCACCTTCGCTTATGCCTCGGGTAACTGGCAGGAAGCTGAAAGACTGTACGAACCGATTCTCGCCGACTTGCGCCGGCAGAATGCCGCCAACCAGCTGGGTAGTGGACCCGTTCAGTCGGTAATGCTTTGCCTGGCCGACGCCAAGTTTCGTATCAAGAAAGATGCCGAAGCGCGTGCTTTGCTGTCTGAACTGCACGACATGCCCTACCAACAGGAAGGCAGGCTCAACTATTACTTCATCCGCCTGCTGGAGATTTATGTAGGCAACGGCATGGACGAGCAGGCAAATGCCCTGGTGAAGGGGCTTATGAGCGCGCAGATACCCGACAACGACAAGCTGGACGGGTTAGCCAACGCCTCGTTTTTTTATGCCGTTAATCACAGATTGCCGCAGGCTGTGGCTATCAACAAAGAGATCGTGACGCTGTCCACTGAAAGCAAGCATGCCAAAGAGTTTCCGCATGCCGACGAGGTCATTGCTATGTTTCGGGCGCGGCAAGCTGATAAATGGGACGCGGTGCTGCAAACCGGTGCGAAACTGCAATCGCCTCTGGAGAATTCGAAAAAGCCACACTGGCCGCGCGTAGTTTGGGCAATTACTTACAGCGAATCAATGACTCGAGGCAAGTTTCCTAAAGACGAAGCCAGCCGCCCCCTGGAGCTTTTGAACATCGACCTGCACAACAATTGGAAGTGGTGAGTTCGGCATAAGTCCTTTTCAGGGAATATTATGGGGGTAGGAAAGTTCGCCGCAATTACTGACTGGACCGACCCTTGAGTCACGACTCCACCGACTATCATCTCGGCGGTGCCGCCAGATCCAATCTGGCGGTCGGATCGCTGCTCGATAGTAAGTACGAGATTCGGGCTTTCCTGGGCAGCGGCGGCATGGGCGCCGTCTACCAGGCGTACCACAGTGAACTGGATCACGATGTCGCGATCAAAGTTTTGCATGGTCAGGCAGCCGACGATCCTGACTCAGTGAAAAGATTTCAGCGCGAGGCGCACATCATTTCTGAATTGCGCCACAAGCGCATCCTGTCGGTTTATGCGTTCGGAGCATTGAAATCGCTGATTTACATGGCGATGGAGTATCTACCTGGTCAGTCGCTGGCAGCCATGATCGCCGACAGGGGTCCACTCAAGGTGGAGCGGGCAGCTCCGATTTTGTTGCAAATCTGCGAAGCGATGAGCTACGCACATGCCCAACACGTCTTGCACCGCGACTTGAAACCTTCCAATGTGATCGTCCTCAACTCTCGAGACCCAGATGCCGAGCCATCCATCAAGGTGGTTGACTTCGGGTTGGCACGGCTGGTCGGAGTCGGCGAACAAAGACTGACGCAGACGGGAGATGTACTGGGCGATCCCAATTACATGAGCCCCGAACAATGCCAGGGCAGACAGCTTGATGAGCGATCCGACATCTATTCCTTCGGATGTTTGATGTACGAAGTTCTCACCGGTAAACCGCCGTTTCTTGGAGAATCGTCTGTGGCATCGCTCTTCAAGCAAATCTCCGATGCGCCCCCGCCATTTCCACCTGAATGTGCCGTACCGTCAGCCTGGCAAGCCATTACACTCACCTGCCTCTGCAAAGATCCGGCGCAGCGGTACCAGTCGTTTCAAGAAGTGGCTGACCTGATCAAGCAGGCAATCGCCAACCCGCGCATCACTGTCCAATTGCCGGTCAACAAGCAACAAGCCGAAATGGGGCGCAAATGGAAGCTGATTGCAGTCCCTCTGGTGATAGCGGTGCTGGTCGGTGCCCTCACCATCGGAATACTCTACGCAAACTACAAGCGTCAGCAGAAGGAGAGCGAGCAATCGCAACTCGAAGAGCCTATCAGGCGCCTTAACTACCGCTTGCACAACACGCTGGTGTCAACGCAGAACTTCGAGCCCAATACCAGAAGTGACGCCGAACAGTTGATGAAACTGGCGAAGAAACTCAAGAAAGGCGAAGATTACGCGTTCGGCGCCTACATGCTGGCCCGCTACTACTCGATCATCAAAGCCGACCAGCAGCGCGCCATGCAGCTGGTAAATGAAGCGCTCAGCACCGACGATCTCAAAGGCGAAGACAGACTGGCGGCCACATGGTTCGCCTCCACCACTGCCACCAGTCTGCACGACCATCAGACAGCTGAAAAGCGGCTGGCCGAGCTGTTCTACCAGCCCCACGGAGAGCGCTGGATGCACGAGTATCGAGATCATATCAGGGAGGATGTGATCGCCAACAAGTTCGCTCTCGGTAAAGACAAGGAGGCGCTCGCCATTTGCCGGCAAGTCTACGCCGAAAACGCAGTGGGCAAGCCGGAGGCCAATCCACTCAACCACGCAAAGATGGCCAGAGAGCTGGCTAGTTATGCCATGGCGAAGCAAGACTACGCAGAGGCGGATAAGTATCTGAGCACGGTCAACCCCCTGATCTGCGTGCAAGCCGACAACGTCGAACCCGTAGTCAGTTGCATGGTGACTCTGTACAGCAAGCAAGACCGCATGCAGGAACTGAAAACCCTCGTGCGCAAAATCATGAACAACGAGAAGCTGAACGATTATCGCGGTGCGATGTTCCTGTATCAGACGATATGCACCCTGATCGAAGACAATCGCCTGGCTGACGCATCACACTACGCCAATCAGATGGTGGCTCTCTCCAGCTTTACCAACGACGTGGACAAACAATCTATGGTCGCGTACGCCGAGCTGGCTAAGCTGCGAATTGCGATAAAGGAAGGAAAGCACGATCTGGCGGTCCGGCAGGGGAAGCAACTTTTCCAGACTTGTAAACAAAGCGGTTTGGATGGGGTAGCTGTAACCACGCTAGACCTCTTGCAGCCGCTCCTGACGCCTGAGGAAACATCACAAATGAAAGCCCAGCTCGATGTTCTACAGAAGCAGGAAGACCAAAAGCGTGACGCGGTGAAGCACAAGGAGGAAGTCCAGAGAGATGCGGCGGAGGCAGCATGGGATAAATCTGCGGCAGCAAAAGGGGACCGGTGACTACAGGAAGCAGGTAGGATAGAGAAGGTCTCAATCGTCCAGGAAACTGAGCATGACTGACCAGCTAGACAACCAGAATTACATCTCTGATGACGATGCGGACGCCACCGCCTCGACCCTGCTGGCAATCGGCACGATACTCGACGGCAAGTATCAGATCACTGCGTTCGTCGGACATGGCGGCATGGGCTCGGTGTACAAGGCTCGCCATTTGGAGATCGGCAACGACGTCGCCATCAAAATCTTGCTGCCCAAAGTAGCGATTGATCAAGAAGCGGTGCGGCGGTTTCAGATGGAAGCACGCACGATTGCCCGATTGCGACACAAGAATATTCTCACCGTTTTCGCCTTCGGCTCATTCGAAGGGTTGACGTACATGGCAATGGAATTCATCAAAGGTGAGTCTCTATCTGAGCTGATATTCGAAAATGGTCCCATGGAGCCGCGGCTCGCCATCCCGCTTTTGCTGCAAATCTGCCAGGGCATGACTTACGCGCATCATAACGGTGTGCTGCACCGCGACCTGAAACCGGCCAACGTGGTCATTCTCACGCCCGGCGTCATCGATCCTGCCGCCGTCACCACATCTGATATCGACACCATCACCGGTGGCGGTCCGTCGGTCAAAGTGGTCGACTTCGGATTAGCGAAAATTCTTGACGGCGACGAAGTGCAGAAGCTCACGCAGACCGGACAGGTGGTCGGCGATCCCAATTACATGAGTCCCGAGCAGTGTCAGGGGCACAACCTCGATAAGCGCTCGGACATCTACTCAATGGGTTGCCTGATGTATGAATTGTTCTCAGGCGAGAAACCATTCCCGGATGACAATCCAGTCACGATTCTTTTTAAGCAGGTAACGAATGATCCGCAACCCTTCGCAAATCAGAAACACCTGTCTCCGACACTGGAAGCCATCACTTTCACTTGCATGGCTAAAGACCCGGCCGACCGGTACGATTCATTCGACGCGCTCGCCCACGTGCTGCAACAGTATCTCGAGAATCCCAGCCTCAGACTGAAGGCGCCCTCGCTCAGGCACCGCTACGGGCACCACCGCTCAAAGTTGATCTGGGGAGCCATCTTCACTTTGATCATCGGTGCAGTCGCCACGGTGTCCTGGCTTTATTTCTACAACGCCAAGAAAGCCGAGAAAGAGCAGGCGGCAATCGCACGCGAAGAAAAGCTGCACTTCCTGCTTTCCGAGGAGCGCAAACGCACAAAGCCACCCACCATTGACGAAGCTCAGGCACTGGTGAAACTGGCGGAACAATCGGCAGATCGCGGAGCTTTGGCGCAATCGCGCGCGATGTTAGCGGACATTCTGGCAGCCAACACCAGGTATGACGAGGCATACGCGGTGGCAGTCGAGGCCCTGAACATGCCGGAACTACCTCAATACATCAAACCACAAACCCGCCATAACGCCGCTTATAGCGCGTTTGTCCTGCACCGTTATCCGGAAGCGTCCTACCATTACCGCCTGATCTATCAGAGCATCCGCCAGGCTCGCTACAATCCCACACCCGAACAAGGCTCGGTCGTCCACAATCTGACGACGTCCTTGCTGGCACAAAACAAGCTGGCCGAAGCTGAAGCGATCATGGCCGATCTCGATCCCAAATGGATAGAACGCAACGGCGTGCTCAACCGAGGACTGCTCTTGCAAATCGAACTGTGGGGGAGAAAGGGCAACGCCACAGAATTGGACTCGCTGCGAAAGCAGGTCTTGGGGAGCAAACTCAACGACAAAGACAAGTCTTATGTGCTGCTCAACATTGCCACGCAACTGCTCAACTGCCGAGACATGCAGGCTGCGCGTATCGCCATCGCTGACTATCGGAGATTGGGTTCATCGCCGCAACTGGATCAAAGCGAATCGCATAACCGATTGCGCGTTCTGGAATATAATCTTGAGCTGGTGAGCAGGACGGGTCCACAGTCGTTGCAAACAGGACAGGCTCTGTTTGCGGAGCAAGAGAAGAAGCCGACCGATCTCTGGTCCATCCAAACCTGCGGAAGTCTATACAAAGAAGACTTGCTGCGCAACGGACAAAAAGATCAAGCAGCAGCTCTGGACTCACGTATAGAAAAAAGTGTGATGACATCTCTTCACAACGCACATGGATGATCACGCGGGAAATGTCCCCGACTATACAGATCAGGACGTGCCGCCGCTGCACGTTGGTACGGTGCTGGACGGTAAGTACAAACTCGTCGAATTCATCGGCATCGGCGGCATGGGCTCCGTGTACCGAGCTCGCCATCTGGACTTAGGAAATGATGTCGCCATCAAATTCTTGCACCCACGTTTCGCCGCGGATCCGGCAGCCGTCAAAAGATTTCAACGCGAAGCCCGCATCATTTCCGGACTGCGTAACAACAATATTTTGTCTGTCTTCGCATTCGGCAATTTTGAAGGGCATGTCTACATGTCGATGGAATACATCCAGGGCAAGTCGCTACGCGCACTGATCGCTGAAAACGGTCCACTGACGCCTGCGCAAGCAATTCCACTCCTGACGCAAATCTGCGACGCCATGACGCACGCCCATGCAAATGATGTCTTGCATCGTGACTTGAAACCGGACAACGCCCTTGCGGTTACCGAGGCAGATGGAAAGCAAGTTGTGAAAGTAGTGGACTTCGGACTGGCAAAACTTCTGGACGGCACCGAAGGACAGCGTCTCACCGCCACCGGCGATGTGCTCGGTGATCCCAACTACATGAGTCCTGAACAATGTCAGGGCAAAGAACTGGACGCGCGTTCCGACATCTATTCCATGGGCTGTCTCATGTACGAAATCTTCACCGGCGAGCCGCCGTTTCTATCAGACAGTCCAGTCGCCACCATGTACAAGCATCTGGCGGACGCCCCGCCGGCTTTTGCCCAGAAGCAAAAACTGCCTGAAGCCATAGAGGCAATCACGATGCGCGCGCTAGCCAAAACACCCGAGCAGCGCTACGACTCATTTGCCGAATTAAAAGATCAACTGCAGGATTTTTCCGCCCATCCGGAGAAGAAAGTAAAAGCACCAGGCAATACAGCGCGACAACGTTCTGCAATTTCCGCAAAGTCTGCTCTGGCAATCGTGGCAGTCACCACGTGCGCCGTCGGCATCGCTGCGGTAGCTTGGTCTTACTGGAACGGTCGCATGGGTTCGGAGCGCGAACTGCTGCGCGAACAACTGACCGAAAACCTGAAAGCTATCGACCCCGATCTGCCGGGTCCTTATCAATATCCTTCAGATGCAAAGGTAGGCGAAGCATTGAGGATATCGGAGAAGCTCGGGGACGAAACAGCCAATCTGACCGCCAGGCTGGCACAAGCAAAAATGTGCAGTTTTAACGGGCAAATGTCGTTCGGCATTCGGGTCGCCGAAGATGCGTTGAAGCGCCCGGACTTAACCAACAAGCGGCGAGCTCAGTTTACCGAGCTGCTGGGCAAGATGTATTTCTACAACGGCAATTACGCCGCCTGCGACCGCGTGCTGACCCCGCTGCTGAACGACTCTTCTTTGTTTACCATGCTCGAGAGTGGACGCGATAACTTCGCCTATGTACTGGTTGCTGCACGTGTTAGATCGGGGAAGTCAGCCGAGGCAGAGAAAGTCGTTCCATTCATGCGACACCGTGCAATGCCAAGCGTATCAGCGATCAATCTGGAAGCGCTCGCCCTGGGAGAACTTTTGTGCCACCAGAAAAATTTCGTCAAAGCAGAGAAGGTGATGAATCGCACTCTCACCGATACACTTAACGACTTGAGCACTGCCACCATTCTCGAAAGTTTCGCGCGCTGGTTTTCAGATAACGGCGATCTAGCCCGAGCACGCAGCGTTCACGAACGCATGGCGGCACTGGCATCAGCAAATGGTTCACTGTACCTGCGACAGAGGGCAGCAGCTACCGGTCTTTACGTTACCGCGCACAGCAACTCACGCGCGGAGTTGCTCAAAGATTCGCAGGCTCTTTTCGAACAAGTGAAGAAACCACCTGTCACCCTCAGTGTTCTTGGGGATGTCGCGAAGATTTATCAGCAAGCGCTGAAAGCCGACGGCAGAGTTGATGAGGCACGCAAGGTAAAATCCGAAGTCGAATCAATCGCCGAAGGATTGTGACTGCATCTGCAAGAGAAAAGCGCTATCTTCCATAGCGGCGGCTTCAGCCGGCATATCAACCGCGCGATCGATTTCGGCTGCCACCACAAAAGCATCCAGCCCGGTCGGTCTAACTTTGAAAGCATCCAAAGAATCTTTGCGAGCATTACCCCATGCCGACTGGCAAGCAAGAGCCATGGCACGAGTGGCGCGGGTCGAATGTTGTTCGTTTACTCCGGCGTGCTCCACGGCGTAGGAGAAATCATTCAACGCAGCCGGTCGATCGCCAAGCTTGAAGTAGATCATCCCACGCAGACTGTACTCGCCCGCTGAGTTGGGAAGCATTGCCAGAGCTCGATTGCAATCACTTAGCGCTTCCTGATACTTCTTCATGCGAAATAGAGCGTTTGCCCTCAACAAATACAGCATCTGATTTTTAGGATCTTCGGCAATCGCGCGCGAAGCTGCCTGAGCAGCCAGCGGAAAGTTGCCCGCCATCTGGGCAGTCTCCGATCTGACCCGCCAATAACGCGGAGAACCGCCGCTTTTCTCAGCTTCCGGATAGGCAATCCACCGCAGAGCTTCGTCCAGGTGCGCATCCTGCACAAAAACCTCGGCGAGCGTCGCTCTCATTTCAAGATCTTGCGGATGTCGTTCCAGATAAGTCTCCATCAGCCCCTCGGCAGAACTGACATTACGCTGAAGACGGTAAGCAACAACCATTTGGTTGACTGCCCCGGCGTTAAACTGGTAATCACGGATTTGTTTGATATACCTCATAGCCTCAGCGGTCTCGTTGAGGTTGGAGCTTACATCGGCCGCTTCGATCAGCCATTCCGGATCCGATTGTGTCGCTCGCAACAACCATTGCACGCAGTCGCGCGCACGTTTGTTGTCTTTCACCTGTCGAAACGAACGGTACAACTGTTGCATCGTGTACGCAAAGTCCTCCGGTGGATGTCCCTGCAAATACAGCCGCTCTGTTCGGCTGAAGTGATCATCCAGCATCCGCAGACACTTGCCCGGCTCTCGCTTTTGGTATAGGTTGGCATGCTCGACATGATACCAACCGGGACAATCGGCGAGTTTTTCCGCAGCCGAAAACTGTTCGTCCGCCTTTTCTATGTCACCCATGTCCGCGTAAACGCGAGCAAGTTCCATGTGCATGTTTGGGAAGACGAACTTAGGCTCGCGCAGCTTTTCAGTGGCCAGTCGAGCCGCCTCCTGATACCGGCGCATGCCACGCAGGACGCCGACTTTAGCCGCATACGCGTCGCGCTGCCCAGTAGAGCCAGCCGTTTTGATTGCCAGGTTTACATCGGCTAGCGCTCCGTCCTGGTCGCCGAGACTGCAACGCATGTTGGCGCGGTGTAGATATGCAGACCAGAACTTAGGATTGTGGGCCAACAACCGCGAAAGACTGTCGATGCCATCTTTGGAATTCCCTGACCAAAATATGCACAGCGCCCGGCGTTCGAGAGCGTCGTCGTCCCTGGGATTGCGCTTCAAATACTGGTCATAGTGCTGAACGGCGAGAGCGTTTTGCAGTGCAAGCCGTTCCTTTTCAGCTTGCTTCCAGACCGAGTCATTGTTTCTTCTTTGCACGAAATTTGCAGTGGCACCATCCCCGGTGCTGATCGCCGGCGCCGCAAAAAGGCAAGTTGCTGATGCAACAATGAAAGCCGAACGAATTAACCGTGTGCCGTTCATGGGAGAGATATGCCCGGCTGAACAGCGTTCTACCCGGCTACGACTTCAGTTTCGGGCAGCCACACCGGACTTCAACTCGCGCTCGCAGAGGCGAGCCGCTGATGTCGCCAGGGCGGCGCCGATCTTTTTCACCTTATCCTGTTGTTTTGCATCTTTGAGGCTGCCGTCTTCGGCAAAAGCGTCGGAAGCAGAGCTGATGGCAATTTGATCAGGAATTACGGTCACCTGGATGTTGCCGAGAATAGAGCGCACGGTGACCAGTCCTCGCAAGCCGCCCAGTGCCCCGGGGCTGGCTGCCATAATCGCCGCGACTTTGCCCGTATAACAAGCCAGCATCGGCTCGCCCTTCTCGGAACGAGACACCCAATCGATGGCATTCTTGAGAGCAGCACTGATGGAACTGTTGTATTCGGGCGAAGCAATCAACAATCCCTGATGCTCACGAAAGATTTGTTTCAACTTGAGCGCATTCTCCGGAATGCCATCCGCAGCCTCCAGATCGCCATCATAGATAGGCATCGGATAGTCGCGCAGGTCGATGTAAGTAACTTCAGCTCCGGCCTCTTCAGCGCCCTGTGCGGCTATCTTCACGAGCTTCTTGTTGAAAGAGTCTTTTCGCAGACTGCCGGCAAAAGCCAGAATCTTAGTCACTGCCATCGTCATATCCTCAAGCAAAGTTTGCAGGTCGACGAGTTTAACATGTCCAACCCCGCCCAAATGCGTATAGACATTGAAACACCACGTCCATCTCCCTGGAACAACCGGATCAGGCTCCACCGAGCCGGAGGAACTTGCTATGGGCACAGCAGCACGGTTCGACAGCGGCAGCGAGCAACGGCTCGCAGATGTCGAGTCATCAGTCAAGGTTCTGCACCCGGACATCAGACTCGAGATCAGGCAAGCGCAACTGGCGGCAGCCGACGATCCGGTGCAGCGCGGACTGAAGGCGTTCGAAAAAGTCGGTGCAGAAAACAAACTCAATCTGTCCGTCGAACAAATGGCAACTCTGAAAGTTCTGGAAACTGCTCTTTTGAAGGGCGACCTCGACACCATGGCTGCCACCATCAAAAAGCTGAATGAGAATACAAAAGCAGCTTATCCGTTGTTGCAAGCCTTTCGTGATGATCTGTTCGCCGCCGGATTTGCCAACAGCGTCAGCGGCAACTACTCCGGATTGCAGCTCAACATATTTCGCCCGCTGTCTGATCCCCGCTCGGCAGGGATGGACTTCCTTGGCAGTTCTCGCTACGAGCAAATGCTTTCCATCGACCAGAATGGCGTCGCCACTGTTGATGCATACAGAAGGAGCCAAGAGCCGGGAGAGAAGGAGGAAGACGACTTCTCGGACCAACGATATTTCGACTCGCTGCGCGACCGTCAAAGACTGCGCAATCCACACGCAGAGTTTAAGTCAATCGGACAGGATGCACTCTATTACCTGGAGAACAAGCGGCACAAGCCTCACGCACCGTTCGGCGAATTTGAAGCTTAGATACTGGGCTCTTGCTTGCGCGGACCAATAAACTCGGCGGCACTGGCGGCATGCAGGAAAGTCGAACGCGGCGTGATCACCAGAGTGAAGTCACATGCCGGTCTGGCTTCCAGAGCGAGCACACTGGGCCAGCCCGTCAGGTCAGGCACCTTGCTGCGCATAGTGCCGCACGAATACTCGTCGGCGCGTGCACTGTGCATCAAAATTTCTTCGTGCTGGCAATCGGTATCGGCAGCCGACCACTTGTAGCGCACCCAGTAGCCTTTGGCTTCCAACTCCTGAGCAATGGTCTCAGCTGCGTGCTCGCAGCCCCGCGGATAACGCAATGCCACCGACAGCTTGTGCGCGTTGGGACCGCGCCGCTGCGGTTTGACCGACGGTCCTGGATCGCTGCCGTCATCGACGACTGCAACTTGTGTGTACTCCGGCGGTGCGGTGCCGTCCACGAACGCGCCACCACCACTGATACCAAGAATCCGGCGAAACACAGCCTTGGACTGGTCGATATCAGGCGTCCAATAACTGATGCCCGAGATCATCTCCGGTGTGCCCGGCAAAGTCGCTGTCGTCACCTGACTCGGTTCGATGTCCTTGCCGAATACGGCAATCTTCAACATGTCTTCGGGCGAGAGGTCTGTGCGCACGTATTCTTGCGAGAGCTTGATCATCTCCGGCAACTTCAGAACTATTTGCGGATCTTTGAGTTTGCGAGCGGCCTGGCGCAAGAACCACTGTTGACGCTCCATGCGACCGATATCGCCGGTGGCGTCATGACGAAAGCGAATGTATTGCTCAACTTGTGCCGGTGTCAGTGTCTGCAGTCCGGGCTGCAAGTCGACATTCAGTTTGGCGCTGTGGTCGACGTAATGCATTTCCTTCTCGACCAGCACTTCCACCGGTCCGATCAGTTCGCACAATCCTTTCAATCCCTGCGTATCAACACAGATGTAGTGATCGATCGGTACACCGAACATTTCCACGAGAGTTTGCTTTGTCAGTTCGGGACCGCCGATGCTGTGGGCGGAATTGATTTTGTCGACGCCGTGAGAACCGGCGATCGGCACGTGCGTGTCACGGGGCACCGACACCAGTCCGACTTTTTTCTCAAAAGGATCCAGGCTGACCAGGATGATGGTGTCTGAACGTGTGCCAGTGAAACGCTCTGTATTGCGTCCGTTTGAATCGACGCCCAAAACAAGCAGCGTCATGCGCTCCGAGAGCGAAGGAAATATCTGCATCGAACCAAATGGCTGAGCCGGTGCGGAGGCTGATTGGGTCGAGTCCTGATTGATGCCTGTGGCATGCGCCGTGTTCTTGTGTGTAACCGACAAGATGCCCACGCCGATCGCCACGCCAAGCATGATTGCCAACGCGGTTTGCAAAATAAACAGCGGGCCTTGAGTACGCTTCAAAAGAGAGATTTCCTGGGAGATGACTGACAGTCATCTTAACTGCCAAGGTGTATCTGGACTTGCGTTCAGGCGAAAATTTACGGAGATCTTACGTATTAAAAGGAGATCTCTAGAGGAGCTTTTTCGGACGCTGCAAATCTTGATTACGCCAGAGAAATAGCCAAGTGGTGCGGTTCGTCGGACGCGGTCACCAACCACTGACCGGCACAAACACAGGCATAGATTCCAAGCACCGTGTAAAGGATATTTGCGCTGCTTGTCGACGGTCAAATGAACTCTCTGTGCAGCCTCCCAACCTGCCACCCACGCATCGTCGTCAAATGTCCCCTTACTAGCTTCTGTCGCATGTGCCCACGCCTTCTGCCGGACCTGCAATTTACCTGTTCGCAGGAGGATTTATCTGCCGCGCTCTCTGAGGCGTTATCTGCCGCCAGCGGCTGAACCTCCGGGGCGATACAATCAAATGTGCTTGCCGGTTTACAAACTCCTTGGAAGCGGTAAGAATTCAGTGGGAGCGCGGTTTTGCCGCCTCTTTCCGCCAGCCCAACTTACTAAGAGCGCCATGACGACTGACAGTCTCTTTGGAACGCAGCAAAGCAACATGCAGCAGGGCAATACACACCAGGGTCCCAGCGGGTTCCTCAATTGGAATCAGAATTCCCTGGTGGTTGATTTCGGCAAAATCACCAGCGCCGACGGCAGCGTGATTGGGTTTCTCTATGAAAACGGGCTGCTGCTCGGCCAAGCTCAGCCTCTGGGCACATGGGAAGGGCTGCGCGCCATAGAGGAATTGCCTGGCTGTGTATTCTCGGGAATCGACCGCTACGGCAACCCACTGGAATTGCCCGGCAACACAAGCGGTCCCACTGGTGGGCTGGTCTTCAACGACCGTCCATTCAACGTCATCACCGGGCGCATCTCAGACCAGGAACACCGCCTGGTCGGGCGACTGGACAATGAAGGTGTCATACACGCCCGTCACCACAAAAATCCATCCGTGCTGCGCCCGCTCGATGAGAACACCCAACTGGCTATGGTGTTTCAGGGCATCAAGACCGACGGCAGCCCACTGATGCTCGATTTCAAAAGACCGCTGCATATCTCCGGCAAAACCTACGCCGAAAACGAAATCATTCGCTATTTCGAACAGTACGACAATCTCGGGCAAGCTCAACAGCGTTATGTGATGGATAGCATGATGCTCTGGGCTCAGTGCGGCATCCTGCAAGTGGTGCGCAAGAGCGAAGGCACCGCCGGGTTGGGCAACGTCAAACACGGAGCCTCCGGCGTCACCAGCGTGCGCCGCGGCGTGGTAACACTCGACCGCGACGAGTTCGAGACTGAAATCAAACTGTTCAAACAGTGGGGCGCGTTGGCATCTGCAAAAACGCGTTTCGGTCCTTACTATGAAGTGCGCCTGAACATGGTGGTGGCGCACGAGTTCGGGCACCAGTTGCACTTTTGCTTGTCGCAAGCGACCCAAGATCGCATCAGAAAGATGTACGAAACCAAAAGACTAGAGTGCGATCAAAAGCATGCTCTGCCACCCGAGATCGAAAGCTATTCAGAGCTTCTGCAAGCGCATCAAATTCCCAATCGCGTTTTCATATCGGGTTACGCGCGTTCAAGCGAACATGAGTACTGGGCTGAGGCAGTCGGAGCATTCTCCTGCCTGGAAAGCCGGCTGCAGTTGCTGGAATTGGATCCGGACATTCACAATTTGCTCGTCGACATCGTGTTCAGACCTGAAGAAGTAATGCGTCCGGTGGTACAGGAAATGATCGGCGATCTGCAAACCAGCCTGGTTCTGGGTGGCGAGTTTCCTGACGACCTGCTTAAGAAGTGAGGAAGAAACCCGCCGTGCGACGTCCTGGCACAGCCCAATATCTGGTTGTAATGATGGCTCTCAGTGTCACCATCGGTGCTACCGCCCCGGTGGGCTGGGCCGCATCACAGCAAATGAAACCCGCATTGAAGGCCATCGATCCGTCGCAAGTCAAAATGGATCCTGGTGATGGCTCCGGGGGCAGCTCCGACACAGCTCCCGCGCCCAGCCCCGAGCCGGTCGCCAAACCGCCGCTCGGCAAAATCAATGGTGCGCCTCTATCTAAAAAAGGTGCGGCTGCTGTGCCGCCGCCACCATCACCGGCACCAGCCGAGCCTGCCACCACCGTCGATGGCAGCGGCGCATCCGCCTATACGCCGGACAACAACGGTTACGGCACCTACGGCGACGCACCCGACAGCAGTGGCTCCAGTTCCGGTCCGGCGGCATCCTACGGCAGCGCTCCCTATTCCGGCGCTCCGTCCACTCCCGGCTCATACGGGACAGGCAAACCAGCCGGTTCAGTTGGTGGGCGTCCGCCGACCAGCAAATTGCCCATGCCGCCCGCTGGCACTAAAGCCGGTGGCAAACCCACTTCCAGACCAGCAGCCACCGCCGCAGGAAACCCTGCCGGGGGCGGCCTAAGCAGCATGATTCCGGAATTCGGACAGCCACTGCCGGCAGTGCAGGGCGGTGCGCCATCATCCGGGGCCGGCTGGTCTACAAATCAGTATGCCCCCGCCGGCGGTGGCGGGAGCAGTGTCGCCCCCGGGCAGCTGGAAAGCCGCATCGTTCGCCTCGAACAACAGGCCTTCGGCTCGACGTATCCTGAGCACGAAATCGAAGATCGCGTCGACCACCTTGAGCAAGAGGTCTTAGGCAAGAAGTCAACAGATCCGCTCGACCAGCGAGTGTCCCGTATCGAGTCCAAACTGGGCATACAGGCGACGTCATTCGGCGGACCACCGCCCCAACAGCGCACTCAAAGGCCTCCAGCACTCACGCAGCCGGTCTCAAAACCACCGGTGGTGGCATCCAGACCACCTGAGACCGCCAACCCCATGGGAAGTGGCGGCGGCTTCCCGGCACAGGGTGGCGGCTTCCCGGCACAGGGCGGCGGCTTCCCGGCACAGGGCGGCGGCTTCCCGGCACAGGGCGGCGGCTTCCCGGCACAGGGCGGCGGCTTCCCGGCACAGGGCGGCGGCTTCCCGGCACAGGGCGGCGGCTTCCCGGCACAGGGCGGCGGCTTCCCGGCACAGGGCGGCGGCTTCCCGGCACAGGGCGGCGGCTTCCCGGCACAGGGCGGCGGTTTCCCGGCACAGGGCGGCGGTTTCCCGGCACAGGGCGGCGGTTTCCCGGCACAGGGCGGCGGTTTCCCGGCACAGGGCGGGACCTATCAGACCCAGGGCGGTTACCCGCAACAGGGCGGCTATCCCGCGCAGCAACCGGCTGCCAAGCCGCCGGCTAAACCGGCTACGTCCGCAAAACCTGCCGCAAAACCAAAGCTTCCAGCCGGCATCGCCGTTCCGCAAGCGCCACCGCAGGTAGTGCCCGGCTCCGGACCGGCGGAAGAAGCACCGTTGCGCGACTTCGCTGCCAATGTGGACCTGGACAACTTCTACGACGTCGTCGGCAAGATGCCCTTTGATTTCGCAAAAGGCGAGTACTTCAGCCAGGTGCGCAAGTTTGAAGGCAATTATGCGCGCTGGGCGTCGTTCCCGATCAAGGTGCACCTGCCGCAAGGTTCACCGCCTAACTGGAACCTGGTGCTGCAAAAATCAGTGAAACGCTGGGGGCAGTACATACCGATCAAAGAAGTGCCGCCGGCACAGGCAGCCGACATCGAAGTGGCATGGATCAATCGCTTGCCGCCGAAGCAACTTGGCTTGACGAACCTGGAAATCTTCAACGGCCGCATGCGCGTCACCATCTATCTGTTGCGCCCGAATCTCTATCCGCAGGGTGTAAGCGATCAGATGCTCGGCGAGGTGGTTCTGCACCAGCTCGGGCACTCGCTGGGCATCTTCGGACACAGCACATTCCCCACCGACGCCATGACGCCGCTTCCCGAGGGCACCAATCGTGCTAAAGCGAACGGCATCACAGTGCATGACGTCAACACATTGAAGAAGATCTACGAATCCAATGGCTTGCCCGATGGCTACCAGAGCGGTCAGCCGGTGGTGTTCCCCTAGTTCTTCCGTGCTACTAAGAAAAGCCGTTCCGCACCGATCTCAAACGGATCGCCGTCGGTCGTGCTGTAGGTTTCTTCCGCAGTCAAACCAGCCGCAGCGAGCATGCGCACGATCTCGCCGATTGTGTGGATGTAGTGTGATGCAGATCGTTTCTCGACCTGACCTTTTTGCAAATAAGTAAGTTCACTGTCCAGCCGCGATTCGAGCGGCACGTATTCGTTTTTGATCAGCATGATGATGTCGTCTGCTTGCACCCATTCTTTGACGCCGCCCGTGACGAGATAGGTCTCAGCCGCCATGGCTGTATCGATCAAGAAACGTCCGCCGGGTTTGAGGGCTCTGGCAATGCCGTCGAGAAACCGCTGAGTGTCTGCCGGAACGAAGTATCCGAAACTGTTTCCTGCGCAGAAAGCGGCATCGAATTGCGCCTGGTACGGCAGGGCGCGCATGTCATGACTTTCGAACCGCAGCCGATCCCAGATGTGTTGACGGCAGAGCGCCAGCATCTCCTCCGAGATGTCCACACCGGTGACGTCAAAACCGCAATGGGACATAGCAATGGCGTGGCGTCCGTTGCCAGCAGGAACGTCAAGAATGCGTTGCCCCTCCTCCAGATGTAGCGCTTCGACGAAGAAACTTACTTCGGCAGCGGTTATTTCAGGGGTGGTGAAGCGTCGCCAGAGGTCGGTGGCGACCCCCTGGAAGAACTGAGTAAACCATTCCTCTGTGGGCATTTGAGCGTCCTTTGCTGCGCCAATGATAATAATCGGTCCGCCCGGCGTAACAATGACCATCAGCTAAGGTTTTCGAGGCGAACTCAAGAGACAATGGCACCTTCAACCAGTCGCCTGAGGATACTCACATGGTCGTTGCCACGCAGCAAATCACCATTGCGCACAGCCCGGACTCCGATGATGCCTTCATGTTCTACGCGCTCGCCGCGGAAAAAATCGACACGCACGGATTGCAAGTCAAGCAAGTTTTGAAAGACATTCAATCGCTGAACGTCGATGCCAAGAACGGCGTCTACGAAGTTTCCGCAATTTCGTTCGCGGTCTTTCCGCAGATCGATGAAAAGTATTCGCTGATGCCCTGTGGTGCCAGCATGGGTCTTAACTATGGCCCGACCATCGTCTCCAAACGCCCTCTCACCAGGCTGGAACTGCGTAAAAGCAAACTGGCCATTCCCGGCAAACTGACCACCGCCTATCTGGTCGCCCGTCTCTACGAGCCAGACCTGAATGTCGTCGAAGTGCCGTTCGACAAAATTATCGACGCCGTCCAGGCTGGAGAAGTAGATGCCGGTTTACTGATTCACGAAGGTCAACTGACCTATGCCGACCTCGGCTTGACCAAAGTAGTCGACCTGGGTGAATGGTGGTACGAGAAATTCAAGCTGCCTCTGCCGCTGGGCGGCAACGTCATCCGCAAGGACCTCGGCGACAAAGTCATTCGTGATGCCACTTTGATGTTGCAAGAGTCCATCAAGTACTCACTTGCCCACCGCGAACAAGCACTCGAGTACGCCATGCAATTCGCCCGCGAGTTGAACAAACCGCAAGCGGACAAGTTCGTCGGCATGTACGTCAACGACCTGACAGTCGACTACGGCGACGATGGCCGCAAGGCGCTGCGCAAACTATTCGAGCTGGCTTTCGAGAATCGTTTGATCGACAAGCCCGTCAAAGTGGAATTCGTCGAAATCTAACGGCCACCCGTGCAAGAAGATCAAAACCTGCGAACCACCGGCGAGATCTACAAACCTCGCCCGTGGTTTTTGCGCACCGCCATAATCGGTTTGATCACAGGATTTGTTCTGGGAATCATCGGCACCATCGTCCTCGGGCTGTGCATGTCCGCGTACGGCAACACCAGTGTCACCGATGTCTTCACGGGCGAGAAGTTCATGAATTACCTGCCCGCCATCGGACTGGTGGGACCAATATTTTCGGTATTTGCAGTGATTCTGGTCAGCTTTACCAAACTGCTGGAGCGCATCAAGCCGCCAGAAGATTTCTAGCCTGACTAGACACCAGGAGTGGTGCGAATTTTTCCCGCCTCGACCGCTTTCATCAAAGCGTCGTAATCGCGCTCATTTTGTTTTCGGTAAGCAAACGCGAACTTAGTCAGCGCTTCGTCGAAGGTATCACTGTTGCCCAGATAGCCGTAGAGAAGGGCCGGATCCCCAGTGCGGGCATGAGCGCGGGACAGCACGTATGCACACACTTCGGCGTAATCTTCGATGCCATCGGCGTCGAGTTCCGAGACGGCGACCGAACCCTTCATGTCCATCAGCTGGCGGAAGTAGAACTGCCTTTTGGGGCCGCTGCCCCAACCGAGAAACAAATCGAAGGCCGCCTGGATCAAACGCTGTCCGTTGACGATGCGTTCGCCGTTGTGCGCAAACTGACTCTTGCCCAGGTAGCGCTCCAGCACTGAACGATTCGCTTCCTTAACTTGCAAGAATATATAGTCGTCGACCTCTCCTTCACCCTGAAAAAGAGCGATACCGGCCGCGGTGCCAACGCTGCCGATGCCGACCACTTTGGCAGCCACGTCCACGAGATGATACCGCTGCATGAGTCTTTGACGGGATGGCCATAACGACTGCACGTAATGGATGAATACTTCTCGGGAACTTTCCACGTCGGCTAAGCCGGAATGATAAACGAGTGGTGGCACGTCCTTGATACGCCGCTTGCCGTCGACCACTTCAGTCAGCTTGGCCAGTGCTCCGGCATGGCTGCGTTTCTCCAGCATGCGAATCATGGTCGATGTTTTGTGCTTAGACTTCAAACGCTTGATCAGATAGTCGAGGTTAATGCGCTCATACCAGACATCGAGCGAGCGAATCCGCGAAAACTCCTGCATCTTTTGCCGATAGGTTTTAGCCAGGGTGTATACACACCGCTCTACGGTGGCGTCGGAAAGCCCGTTGTCCGCACAGGCGATGGCAAAACTGGCCGCCAGGCGCTTTAAGTCCCACTCAAACGGACCGGGCAAGGTTTCATCGAAGTCATTGAGGTCGAAGATTACATTGCGCTCCGGAGTTGCGAAGACGCCAAAGTTGGAGAGGTGACAGTCGCCGCATAGTTGCACTGGAGACTTCGTTCGCGGCATTTCGGACAGATCGCTTGCCATAATCAGCGCGGCGCCGCGGAAAAACGCAAACGGCGATTGCGCCATGCGCCCGTAGCGCAGAGGAATCAAATGCGCGCTGCGCGCATCATCTTGAGAAGCGAGCAGGCTGAGCGGGTCGACGCGATGCGCGGGCGGCTTCCACTGCCCGTTCGATCGTCTCGAGCATTGAGCACGCATTTCCTTGCCCTGTGCGACGCGCACTTTGTAGGACTGCCGGGGCTCGCGCAGATATGACCAGTCTTTGAGCAGACTGCTGGTGGTCATTTCGCGGGAATTGGTTCTGCGCTTCATGATTGAGACCCGATCAGTGAGTGGGGGTTGGGCTTTGAAAACTGCTGCGACGGCATAATAAGGTACCACCGTCTACGCATGCACTGATGATTTTTCGTGGCCGAGCAATTAACTTGACAACCGCACCATAATTGGTAGCATCGTACATTGAAGGAACCTACGCGCAATTTGTCCTTTTAAATCAATCGCGGCGCACGCAGCACGCTGTAGATTTGGCGCGTGCCTTCACACCCGAAAAGGGTTACACAGGTAGAGGAAGGCTCGGATTAACCAACGGGGAACCAAGCAGGGAAATCCAAATCAGGTTTGCAAAACAGCTCAATGCACGCGCCCGCACGAGGGCGCGTGCATGTTTCGCACCAAGGCGTGACTATCGCGAGTTTGTGGTTAGACACGCGACTGCTACGTCTTAGCAGCGAAACCGTCAACTTATAACGGAACTGCGCTTCGTCGTGCGCGCCGTATTTCGGTGCGCAGTCGTGATGCTCGGCGCCGCAGAGCGTTTGTTGGCACCAATTATGGTGGCAACATGTCCCAGCGCGAATGCGATGCCGGACGCGGGTGCAGGGCGAGGATACCCCTCGTCCTCTACCCTGCGTACGATCAGTGCGGCTCCGGAGAGGAACATCGATAGAGCGCGCTCCTGACACCGGGGGCGGTACCAGTTCGCGCACCAAAGCGGGAGGGCGCTATAGTGACGCAAGGCACATTCGCCAAACGGCCATCGGAAAATTCATCGCTAAATGGTAAAAATGTTCCTCCGACCTTGGGGACGAGGTTGAAGCGCCTGGTCAGGGATGTCTCAGGTGGAGCCAGGCGCTTCTTCCCTCAAATCGCTGATGGCGCCACTGCCGGCAGTGCCGTATGTCCGGCGCAGGAACCGTCCGTTTCTCACCAATCGTTGGTCTCGCCCGGCTGGCCGACACCGGCCGAAACGCTGCAGCCGGTGCCTCCGCAGCAGGCATCCGGCCGGCAGCAGTCGTCCGAGTCGTCGCACCACGCCTCCGGTTCGCCCCCTACCGACTCCGAGAGGTTCAACTCGTGGGCCGATGTCTGTTTCTTGCACGCCCTGCCCGGCGGCGATGAGGATCAAGAAGCAATTGCCGTTCTGCGCGACGGTTCACTGAGACGTTTCATTTCCTGCAAAGGTATAAATGCACTACTCTCCGATCACCACGACCAGGAGTTTTTGGCACGCCAGTTCGCCAACCTGGCGAACATAGCCGACTGCGACATGCAAATCATCGTCACGTCGCGCAACCTGCCGGTCGAAGAATACCTGAGCAAATACCAGCAACTGATCAAAACCGACGACACGTACCTCAAATGGTATTCATCGTATACAGACACGTGGTTCCGGCTTATGCAGGAAGTTTCGTTCGTGCCTCAGCGCGAGTTCTACGTGATCGTTTCGTACACACCGCCCGATGCTCTGGCAGGCTCTCAGTGGAAGAAACGCAGCAAAGCTCAGCATGAGGAATTCGTCGCGCGTCTCGACCGCATCACCAAAACTGTCGGCGAGCAATTGCGTCAGTCGGGACTTCGTCCTTCCATCATGTCGATACGCGAGGTGCGGCAACTCATTTATCACCACCTCAATCCCAATTTGAGTAAGCGCGATCCGGTACCACCGCCGCGCTCGGCACACAACAGCGAAGCGTCGTCGCTAGCGCGCTCCGCCCTGTCTATCAACTGGAACCACATCAAGCTCGACAACTCGTATATCGGCTCACTCTACATGGCGGAACCACCTCATGAAACATGGTTTGGATGGATGTCTGATCTGCTCACGCTTGGCGTGGAATACACACTGTCAATCTTTATCCATAAGTGCGATCAGGAGCAGGTTAGAAAACAACTTGCGCACAAGCACCGGGTCAGCTACGCCTGCAATGCCGGACTCTTTGTACCAGACGTTGAGGGACTTGAAGCCACCCACACCGCTGCGACAGCAATTCAGGAATTCCTGCGCTCGTCAAATAAAGCTTTCGATGTAAGCATGTACATACGCACGCATGCGTCATCGCTGCAGCAGCTGCGCTCGAACGCGGATGAAATTCGGCGCGTCTTCAACAATCGCGGCGCCCGCATGGAAATTGCGGACGGTATGCAATTCGCCACCTGGCAGGCAACGCTGCCGGTGGGCGTTGATACCATCGCCATTACTCATCGCCTCATGTCCCCGATTGTGGGCACCATGTGGCCCTTCTTCACCGCCAGTTGCGGCACACCGGACGGAGTGCCGTTCGGCTTTGCCCTGGCATCGCGCGAGCCGGTGCTGCTCAATCCGTTTTTCCGCGGCTCGGGCAAGGACGCCAATAATATGTTTGTGGTCGGGACGACGGGCGCCGGCAAGTCGTTCGCCATGTCGATGCTGATGCTGCGCCTGCTCCCCATGGGCATGAAATTTGTTTTGATCGACAAGACCATCGATAAGAATGGGTCATACAGATTTATCACCGATTTGCTGGGACCGGAGATGTGCGCTTACATCGACCTGGGACCCAGTTGCGGTCAGGTGATCAATCCCTTCGATCTGGGACCGGATGACAAAATCGGCGCACCATCAGCCAGCAAGCTGGAGTTCTTGCTGATGCTGCTGGACATTATGTTAGCGCCGCAAGACCAAGAAGAAATGAATGTCGAAGACAAGGCTTTACTGGACGAGCTGCTGCGCGAAGCCTATCGCGAAGCAGGGACGCGCGACACGATTCCGACTATGACCGACTTGATGCGCGTCACAGAAGCGGCGGCGAAGGCAGATTCGGAACCTGCACAGAGAGACCGTTATCTCTGCCTTTCGCGCGCCCTCAAATTGTTCACCAACGGCAGTTCGTATGGTGGCTTTATCGACGGCATGACCAACGTAGACACCGACAAGATGTTCATCGTGTTTGACACGCGCGAGGTGAATGACCCGCGCCTGGAACGCATGGCAGCGTTCTTGCTGGCGGAATTCGTGCGCCGCAAAGCGCAGGAAAACAAGGCCCGCAAAATCAAGTTTGCGGCGATCATTGATGAGGCGGCGACGCTGATGCGGTTTAAGGCTGGTGCCAGGTTGCTGGATGATCTGTCCCGGCGCGGGCGTCAATACGGGATGATGCTGGTGACGATTACACAGCAGTTGAAGGACTTTTTCCGGCAGGCGGAGATTGCCGACAGCGTGGTGAAGAATGCGCATATGAAGATATTGCTTCGTCAGGATGCGAGCGACTTGCAATTGTTGCGCGACGTTTTGCGATTGAACGACCCAGAGATTGCCGCCATCGCGAACTTTTCGCGCGACGAAGAAAAGCGCAAGGACAGCCAGTGTCTATTGATAGTTGGCGGTGTGAGGGGCACGTTGCGCTTGATTCCGTCACCGATGGATTATTGGGTGTGCACGTCCGAACCAATCAACGACATTCCGAAACGCAAAGAAATCATCGTCGAGTTGCGCGAACAATTTCCGGAGATGGATGAGTTGTCCCTGGTGCGGCGCGCCGTCTACGAACTCGGCATGCGCACCGCCAATCAGTAATTCGATCAAGCAGCTCCGCGACGGACGGCGAATATCAGTGCGCGAATACTTGCGCGCGCTCTGCATGCATGTCTCCTGACGACCGGGTGATTTAATCACTTGGCTTGAACTTTTTCGCGGGTCGCAACGTACTAGTGAACAGACCTAAGTAGTCCGTCTTTCACATCACCCGCTGCTGGCATTCACCAGCGGTTAAAGAGGCTCGTCTTTATGACTATGAGAATCGATCACAACTTGATCAATTGGAATGCGCCGCTCGACGATATCCGCGACCACACGGAATTCGATGCTGTTTTCACTCAAGATCTTTTGAATGCGAGGTTTAGTGTTCAGGCAAAGAGCCCATTCATCGGGCTGCCTCGCCTTCAGCGGCTAGGGGAGCCACTGCTTGGTTTGCCAGAACGCGGAGTCCGCTTGTGCATTTTCATTCGCGTTCCCGATGCTTGGGAAGTTCGCAACTCAATCAACACAATCGATGCAGCTAAGGCCAGAAGGATAGAAGATGCGATCAACCTGCTAGAAGCTGCTGGCGCTCACATCAATCTTATCCAGGGAATTCATCAAAAAGTCTGTGTCATGGATGGCTGCGTTGTGTACCGCGGCAGCCTCAATATCTTGAGTTTCTACAACAGTGAGGAAGAGATGATGCGCAAGGTCAACGCAAAAGAAGCACTACAGGCAATGACTTACAGCGGTATCGATAGATGCTTTTGCGCCGGTCCACCCGCCGTAGAGTTGCTTGCAAATCCAGACATCATCGGACAGCAGTTGCTTCGGATTCGCGAAAGTCTAAATCTGACACAAGAACAGGTGTGTGAAACTCTCAACAAAATTGACCCTTCGCTATTGAGTAGGATCGAAAGCCAAAAACGGGAGCCGTCGTTCAGGCAAGTTGCGCAAATTGGTGAAGCTCTTGGTCGCGGAGTAGGTCTGCTCCTTCCCAGCCAAATTCATTATCTCGACCAAATCGAATGCGTGATGCGAGAAAATGCAACACGCTCACGATAGGAGTTGACTTGCTCAGATGAACCCTTGGATCGGAGCTGGGTTTTTGTCAAGTTTTTCGGCAGTTTGGTTGACAAATCAGTGTTCCAGACTCGATTTTGTCAAGTTTTCCGGCGGTTTGGTTGACAAATTCGTGCGCATGCATCAGTTTTGTCAACTTATCCAGCACGTTTGTTGACAAACGAGTCGAACGGCTCTGTGAACAGCGAGCCTTTCGCTTCGCATCACCCTGCGGAGAATTTTCCGAGAACATTTGTACGACATGGGCTAGGAACTTGCTCACTTGATCGTCGTCACCCTCAACGACGTTAGATCTAACTGGAGGCCGTGAGTCAATAATGCCCGAAGGAAAGAAATCCTCTACTACGAAGAAGTCGGCGAGCAGCGCGAAGAAAGCAAGTTCTGCTCGAAAGCCGACGAAGAAATCTGCGGCATCAAAACCAGCTGCCGCAAGGAAGAAACCAGCCGCGAAGAAACCGGCCGCCACTAAAAAATCGGCCGCCAAGTCTACCGCCGCCAAAAAGCCGGCTGCGAAGAAAGGAGCATCGCCGCGTAAGAGTGTGACCGCAACGAAGAAATCAACCGCGATGGCGACGAAGAAGGGCGCCGCGGCGAAGAAGGGTGCAACCGCGAAGAAACCTTCTGCCAAGAAGGCACCAGCCAAGAAAGGCGCTGCCACTAAATCTGCGCCGAAGAAGTCGGCTGCGAAATCTACTGCGAAAAAATCCGCGCCGAGGAAAGCGGCGACCGGCTCCACAAAAGCCAAAGGCGCGACAAAACGGAAGACCAGCGGCACACGCAAGTCGGCTCCTAAAGGACCGATCGAAACCGTGAAGGCAGTGCTCAGCACTATCGTCGAAAACATCACCGGCGGCGAAAGCACCAATTCCAATAGCGAAGGCGAAGCGAAAAACGCCGAATCCGAGGAAAAGGCAACCGACCATCAAGGTCAGTAGGAGCGCAACGCGGACGATTAAGCAAAAAGAAACCGCCCCGAACGGGGCGGTTTCTCGCATTCTCTATTACATTCGACCTAGTCGCGGCTGCGCAGTTTGGCGAGCAGGCGCAAGATTTCCAGATACAACCAGACCAGGGTCACCAGGAGTCCGAACCCGGCGTACCACTCCATATATTTGGGAGCGCGCATTGCGGCGCCTGTCTCGATGAAGTCGAAGTCGAGCACCAGATTAAGCGCGGCAATCACAACTACAAAAAGGCTGAAGCCGATGCCAATGGGTCCACTGCTGTGGATGAACGGCACCGTGACATGGAAGAATCCAAGCACTATGCTCACCAGATAAACCAGGGCTATGCCGCCGGTAGCGGCCACAATGCCGAGTTTAAAGTTTTCGGTCGGCTTGATGACACGAGTCACATAGGCGGTGAGCAACGTTCCGAACACACCGATGGTGAGGGCGACTGCCTGGATAACAATGAATTTGTATTCGGCGTCGAAAGCACCCGAAATACCGCCCAGGAATAGACCTTCGCAAATTGCGTAAAGCGGCGCCGTGATGGGCGAGGCTTTCTTGTTGAAAATGGTTACCAACGCCACAACAAATCCGGCGATGGCGCCGCCGATCATCAAAAGACCAGCCAGAGCGCTGCCGGTCGCGACCAGATGCCAGGTCACTCCCGCCGCGGCCAGCAAAAGCGCCAAAAGAACGAACGACTTTGCGACCGTCCCGTCCAACGTCATCGCGTCGCCGGAAACGATAGCGCTGCCGCCTTGCATCGGCGAAACGCCGCCGCCGCCGTCTTCTATCGCATCGCGGAACGTCTTGTCATTGAGAGCAGGATTGCCTGTACGGAAAGCCATGGTTATTACCTCGACTTAAACTGGTGATTTGAGTATAGCAAGGAAATCTCCAATTTAACGCTCTGTTTATATTTCAGCGATTTCCAACCGACCTCGCCACCATATTCGGTGTCGTGGCAAAAGCAGAACGGGAACTCTCAGCAGCAAATCGAATTCATTTCTGGTAGAAACATAGAGGATGCGATTGGAGGGCGACACATGCGCGGCTTTTGGGGACTTTTGATAGGTAGTGTCGCTGGATTTGTCGTGGGTCAGCTGTATGCGCCCAAATCCGGCAGAGAATTGCGCCGCGAATTAATGGATGCAACCGACGAAGTCTATCGACGCGTCGCGTTCGAAATCGAAGACATTCGCACCAGCCCTGGCGGCGTTGCTGGCTTCATCGAAAGACTGACCGCAGCGGATGAGCCACGCAAGCTCGTCGATATGGAATCGGCAGCCAACCAATAAGGTGGGCAACGAAATAGGTCAGGCGGTTACTTTGTGCACTTCGCGGGTTTCGCGGACGCGCTCGCGCACACCCTCGCCCGCCAGCATACCGCTGGTCGCCGCTTGTCCCACACCACGCGTCCAACTACTCGAGTCGCCGATGATATAAAGGTTGGCGACGTTTGTTTCCATATTTTTGGAGACTGTAATCGAATCCGGATAGCTCTTGCATTCAGGTGCGTACAGCAGAGTCGACTCGTGCGCCACGCCCGGACAAATCTTGTCGAGCGCATCGAGGTATTCGATGATGCCCTCGAGAATGCGATGCGGATACGCCAGCGAAATATCGCCGGGTTCAGCTTCGAGGGTCGGCTTGATCAAATTGTTGGCGAGCGATTTCGTGCGCCGTCCCGCCTTCAGATCACCGAGCCTCTGAATCAGCGGACCGCCTCCCGCCAACATGTTGACGATCTTGGCGATGTTCTGCGAATACATTTGCGGATTCTTGAAGGGTCGAGTAAACGTCTTCGACACCAGCACCGCGAAGTTGTTGTTTTCGGACTTCTCGAACATCTTGGAGTGCCCGTTCACCAGCACGTATTCGCGGTGGTTTTCGGGCGTGACGAAACCCTTCGGGTTCGAGCAGAAATTGCGCACCACATCGTTGTGGCGACGGCTGCGGTAGTACAGCTTTGGCTCGTAAAAACGTTTGTCCACTTCTTCGGTGAAGTAGCTGCTGGTTTCCACGCGCACGCCGATATCGACTTGCCCGGGTTGCGTATCCAGCGTCTTGTAGAACTCTTGCTGCGTCAGCCAGTTGGCACCACCGCGCCCGACAGACAGGATGCAGATGTCGAAAACTTCTTCCTCTTCGACTCCGGGCTTGCGGTAGTGATCGTGCTTGATGACGAACTTGTCACCACGACGCGACACCGACATGACCTTGGTGTCCCAGTGGAAATTGATATTCGGGCCAGCTTCTTTTATCTCACTGAGAATACTGGTGTTAATCGCAGGCGCATTGTCCGAGCCGCAATGCAGCAGTTCTTGGAAGTGATAGACCATACCGGCCATGGTGGCACGTTTCTTGATCCACTCGAGGTCATCCTCATCCGGCTTGACCACCGGAATCTCAACGGGCGAATGCTGCAGAATCATGCCTTTCAACTTATCGAGGCGCTTCTGCAACTCAGCCTCGCCAATCAAGTCATACAAGCGTCCGCCGATCACGGGCGACGCCGAGAGAATTACTTTGAAGTCGTTCCAACTGCCGGCTGATTGACCTGGTGCGCAATAGCTGCAGGCTTTCGGCGGACAAACTTCCAGTTTGCCTTGATCAATCGGGCACGCATATCTTTTTTCGTAGGTGGGTCCGACGTCGAATACGTGTACTTCAACGTTCGCTCCGGCCAATTCCTTTAAACAGAATAGTCCTGAAGCTCCGAGACCTACGAGTGCAAGCTTTTTCAAACCACACCTTCAATGGGACTTTGCGCAATCAACAGTTACCCGCGCAAGCCCAACGTTCAATTTTACCACTTCCAGCAGTTGCAAAGACCGAAAAATCGCTAATCTTGGGCATATAACGCATGTTCTTGGCAAGGCGGTCAATCATCCATGCCGAATCATCCGCAATCCAAAACACCCGAATACCAGTTCAACGACGGCAAGCTCTACGTCATGACCCGCAACGGGTTGGTCACTTACGACGGGCGCAGCGCAACAATATCTGACGCTTTCAGTCCCAAGACCCTGCTGATTCTGGGTGTCGTCATCGGTTACATTCCGTTGCTCGTTTGTCTGAATATCGCGGCCTCGATTATCGAAAGCCGCGGAGGAATGTTCGACCTCATCTTCCTGGGGTTCATGACGCTGCTCTTCGCCGGCGGCGCCGCTCGTTTTGCCCGAACCGGGCGCCAGGTCTTGCAGACGGTTTCCTCCGCCGATCTGCCGCCCAGTGCAGACTTGAACGACCCGGCATACAAAGCTCATCTGCATGCCATATACCAGCGCGAGTCGCGCAAAAGCGCCAATCTACCGGTGGGCATGTCGTGGATCCGCAAGCTGGTCGGCTGGCTGGTGCTCCTCGCCTTCGGAGGCATGGCTCTGGCAGGGCTGGCTTTCAGCGTCATGCATGTGATGAACGCGGTGGAAAAAGCGAAGGTCCGCGAAGAGCGCCGAGCAGAGAAGAAACTCGACCCGGCGACGCGAGAGAAGCACCTGGCGAAACTGGCGAAAGTCCCGGACCGCCCCGAGACTGCCGAGAAACGTGCCGACATCATGGAAGACCTGGGAGCAGTCAGCGTTGAGCAGGGCAATACTTCATCCGGTGCCCGGTACTACCAGGCGGCGCTGGACCTGCGCTTCGGAGAGATGGACACGATCGCCACTTCCAAAGACTTCGAAAATCTGGTCACCAAACTCGGTCACAATGCCATCTGGCTCGTCGAAGCGCAGGTAGCGCTCGATCCGAAGACCAATTTGACGCCCCTGGAAAAACAGCTTCTGGACTCGGTGGCCGGCGGCAGTCACCGTCTCAATCTCAAGACTTACAACGAGCAGCGCGGGCTGGTGCGCCAGATCTCCAAGACTCTCAAGCGACGCGATTACAAAGACCTGACGGCATATACGCACGATCGCATCGCGGTGCTCAATAATGCCTCGGAGGGCGAACGCCGAGCGGGACTGGAAAGCCTGCTGCACGAACTGTTCCAGACAATCGTCCAGTCAAGAAACGGCGCCTAGTTGACGAACACGATCTCGCGCGACTTATCGATGGTGGCGAGCATACCTGAGATCTGCTGCGACAGATTGAGCGTCACTTCCTCGATCACGCCCTTCTTGTTTTTCTTGTAGTCGGCATAGCGGGTGAGCAGATCGATCGGCTCACCGATATTGATGTAGATCAGTCGCGGACCTTTGACCGAAACTTCGCCGAAGACCTCGCTTTCGAAAAGCTCAACGACGTTGGACAAACGCTCTTGCGTAGTCGGCGGCGTCAGATACCCTTCGTAGATGGCAATGAATGCCACCACGCGATCGAGATCGCGATAGAAGCGGCGGACTTTGGACGCCTTCTCTTCCCAGATTTTCCGCTGGTACGGAGGCAAATCGTCAGTATCGCCGTAGATAAAGTCATCCATGTTGTTGCGCAAGACGCGCACCCAATCAAGATGCGAGCCTTTGGGCGGCAACTCCACATCGAGAAATTCCGCCATCGTCCGCAGTGCCTCGGTCTTGACACGACTCATGCGGTCGTTCAACGTATCCGTCTTGAGTTTCTTGCAGTTGTATTCGCTCTCCAGCGTGCTGAGCACCACTTCCGAGGCGCGGCGCACCCGCTTGTAGAGCGACGTCTCGCCGTCTTCTTCAATGCCGACGCGTCGCTCGATCTTGAACATGCACCAGGAGAGACGTTCGGTAATGTCGTGCTTGTAAGTATATTTAAGTGCCACCGGTTGAATAAAAACTGGCTCGTCCGGTTTCGTCTTATGCAATTCATCAAGCGCCCAGTAGGACAGCTGCACGGCGCCGGTTTCCAGCGGCAATAACACGTCGTTCTGGCGCGAGATTTCGCCTTCCGGAAAGAGCACCAGTTTCTTCTTGTTCTGCACAATGATGTTCTTGGTGGTTTTAAAAGATTCGCGATCGACGGCGCCGCGCACCACCGAGTAGCAGCCCAGCTGTTGAAGAAACCAGCCGTTGAGCCCGTTGTTCCAATCAAACACTTCGCGCGCAGCGATGAAGTTGAACTCCTCATCGGCCATGTCGGCGAGCCCGAACATTACCTCCGGGTCATGCCGGTATGAATGGTTGGGGCAGACAACCGTGCGTTTTCCCTTCAGTTTTTTGAAACGCTCCAGCCCGTCGCCGACGACTTTCAGTTCGGCACCGTGCAATTTGAATTTGAGGACGAGGGGGAAAACCAGTTTGGTGAAATTGATGACAAATTCGTTGTCTTCAGGGGGTCTGAAATCTAGCACTTGCTTTAACCTGCGCCATTTTTAGTCCGCGATCTTTCGCAGTACATATTATTTGCTTGGCAGCAGCAATTGTCTGATCTCCTATCCCATAACCTTCGTGGAGGACCACAACCGTTCCGGGAGCCAGCTTCCAGAGCACTCGCCGTACCACTCTTTCTGTACCCGGTGCGCTCCAGTCCTCAGGCGCCGCCCCCCAGTAGACCGGCGTCATACTGCGTTCTTTCAGACAATCGCCGGCCCGCTGGTCCATAAACCCGTAGGGCGCCCGGAAAAACGTCGGCGCCTCGCCGGTGACGTCCTCGATGGCACGATTGGTCCGTTCAATTTCTTCTTCCAGCGCCGGTGTGGGCAGCGAGAGCAGCCACGGGTGCGAGTAGCTATGGTTGGCGACTGTGTGTCCCGCCTTTCTGATACTCTGCACCAGCTCCGGGTGCCTTTCAACATGGCGCCCGATCAGGAAAAACATCGCCTGGACACCGTTTTCCTCGAGCAATTCCAGAAGGCGCGGCGTGGTATGCGGGTCCGGACCGTCATCGAAGGTCAAATAGATGGGTGCCTCCGCCGCAGGAGATACGCCGCAGTGCCCGCCCCAGAATCCGTCCGGCAAAAGATTGCGCCCGACGCCGGTCAGAAAGTCGATTTTTGCGACCGAATATCGGTCGAATGCGGTTTCGGAAAAGGTCTGCAGTTGGGCGAGCCAGTTTGTTGCCATATCAATTCAAGTCGATGTCGTAGCCTCACTTAACCGTTTTAGCACAGGGCACAGTCTGCCCACAGCCCAACCGAACATTCCGGCAAGTGTACGGAGGATACGGAGGCGTGCGAAAACCGACCCTTTAAGGCTGGGGAGCGAGGGCTGGCGTTGACAGGTGGGTGGTCGATTGAATCAGTCGATATATGATGCGGCGGGCTTCATCGCCCGGTTCGGTGCCGCGACGGTAGGCAATGGCTTCAATGGCGCTGGCGAAGGCATAGAAGCGCTCGAGCGGCATGTGGGTGGCTCGCGGATGCGGCAGCAGACTGCGCATATAGCCGCGCAGGTTCTCGGCTTCCGGTTCTTCCAGGGGCTGAATCAGCTCCAGAAGCGGGCGCATGGACTTGAGCGAGATCAGCGCCGTCTGGTAGACGAGGACATCGTGTGCCAGGGCACGGTGCAGCAGCACGCATTCTTTGAGCGGCGCTTCCTTGTCGCCCGGAGCCGGCTTAATAGAATCGAGAAACGGCTCGTAAGCGTCGAATTCGTACCAGATATGACACAAAGAATCGACAGTCCCGGCTTCCGGGAAGGCAACCGGCAACAGCCCGAATATGTACGGGCGGGCGGCGCATTTGTCCACGTCTTTGGACGCGTTGAGCATGGCTCCAGACAGGCTGGGAGTCTGGATGACCGCAGTTTCTTTGAAATTGGTCGAACGGGTGGGGGTGAAGTTGACTTCTTTGACTGCGTACTCCTGGCAGAGGAGCACATCAAAAACCTTTTCGCCTTGCAGGTAGCCAAACTCAGCGGCAGCGGCGGCTCCGGCCACAAAGTGCACCAGAACCTCAGGGATATTTTTGCCCCACGAAACGTTGAGTATGCCTGTCACCTTCTCCAGGTTCAGGAACTGCATCACGTTGAATAGGGTGCCTTCCCGTACGGAAGTAATGTGGAAACTAATGCCCACTTACGTTGATCCCTCAACCGCGCACGTAATTAACCAGCCTGCGTGCGTTGATTAAATTATACCCAGAGGCATGCGCCATAACCGTCCACGTCGCGTGTTTGGACATTTGGGTATGCGAAATACCCGCTTGGGAACCGACCGACTCGCCGGATCATCGACTAGGGGCGGGATTTGAGCGCCTTGGCCACTTCTTTGCGATCATCGAAATCGATCGTGCGGTCTGCAAGTATCTGATAATCTTCGTGCCCTTTACCTGCCACCACCACCACATCGACCGGTCGCGCGTTGCCGACCGCCAGCGCTATTGCTGAGGCTCGATCCGGTTCGACCGTGACAACCTTCATGCGGCTGATGCCGGCCAGGATGTTGGCAATAATTTGCTGCGGATCTTCACTCCTGGGATTATCGGAAGTGACGATCACTTCGTCGGCGTGTGTTTCGGCTATCTGGGCCATCTGGGGGCGTTTGGAAGCGTCGCGATCGCCACCACATCCGAAGACACAGATCAGCTTGCCGCCTTGAGGAACCAGTCCAGCTGCGGTTTTCAATACATTGTCCAGTCCATCCGGGGTATGGGCGTAGTCCACGACCACCAGCGGCTCCGCTTCCCGTCCCGATGACACCACTTCGAAGCGTCCCGCCACACCGGAAAAGTTTTCCATCGCTTCTTTGATGACAGCGAGCGGCACGCCTTCGTGCAAGCAAATGGCAGCGGCAGCCATCGTGTTGTACATGTTGAAACGTCCGGTAAGCCTGAGCCGCATATCCAGCGGTCCGGCAGGCGTATTGAGCGAAAGTTCGGTAATGCCCTGCCAGTACTTCATCGACTTCACGTGCAGGTCGGCAGGCGCGTTCCAACCGTAGGTAAGCAACTTGACGCCGCCATCGCCGGCGGTACCATTAGCAGCTTTGATTGTCTGGCTGAACTCGCCTACCAGCGGTTCGTCGGCATTGAGAACGGCGGCGCGATTTTTCTGATGCCCGCCGGCGATATCTTCGAAGAGCAGCCGCTTGGCGCGCCAGTAATTCTCCATGGTCTTGTGAAAGTCGAGGTGATCCTGCGTGACGTTGGTCAGACAGGCGACCGCAAAGTCGCAGCCGGCAACGCGCTTCTGCACGAGCGCATGGCTCGATACTTCCATTGAGACGTGCGTGCATGTCGCATCAGCCATCTCGCCCAACAACCGTTGCAGGTCGGAGGAGAAAGGCGTCGTGTGCTTGACGTCCGTATAACTCTCGTTGGCGGTGGAACGGGCACCGAGCGTGCCAATGAGCCCACAGCGCTGACCGGCATGATTGAGAATGTGCTGGACCAGATGGGTGGTCGTCGTCTTGCCGTTAGTGCCGGTGACGGCAATCAGCCGCAGGCGCTGGCTGGGATTGCCGTAGAATTGAGCCGCCACCACCCCCAGTGCCAGGCGCACATCCGACACAATCACTTGCGGCACCGAAGCGTCTTCAAACGGCTTTTCGGTGATCACGACCGCAGCCCCACTGGCAACGGCATCGCGGATGAATTGATTGCCGTCGAAGTTCTGTCCAGGCATGCAGAAAAAAGCATCTCCGGAATGCACCTTTCGCGAATCGAAGGAAATTCCGGAGATTGATAGCTTAGTTTCGTCGATGCCGATATATCTCGGCTTGAGCTGGGCCAGCGAATCTGCCATAAAAACGGAAACGGGAGTTTGCGTCATTAACCTTTGGCCGGCGCGGCAGCTGCTTCATCAGCATCGGGGAGCAGATCGATAGTAACCATCTTGTGACCGCGCGATTCGTAGAAACGCACCAGTCCATGAGCCACGGCGTACAGCGAATCATCGCCGGCGCGACGGACGTTTGGACCCGGATGAATCTTGGTTCCGCGCTGGCGAACGATGATGCCGCCTGAGAGAACGAATTCACCGCCGTAGCGTTTCACGCCGAGACGCTTCGGGTTGGAGTCTCTGCCGTTTCTTGTAGAACCTGCGCCTTTCTTATGTGCCATAAGAACATCACATCCTTTGTATAAGCAGCGAACTTAGCTTTGCAGCTATTCGCCCTTCTTCTTAGCGGGGGCCTTTTTGTCTTTGGCTTCGCCTTTGGCGGGAGCCTTGGTTTCAGCTTTCTTAGCTGATGCCTTTTCTTCAGACTTAGGAGCGGCATCTTTCTCTTTCTTCGGAGCGGCAGGAGCCGACTCTTTGTGCGAGGTCGCCGATTTGCCTTTGTCAGTCGCTTCGCTCACGACTTTGTCGTTGAGCTTGATCGAATTGATGAAGATGCGGGTGTAACCCTGGCGGTGACCGGTGCGCTTACGAGTACCTTTCTTGGGGCGATACTTATAAACGACCAGCTTCGGTCCTTTGCCGTGCGAGATGATTTTGCCGGTTACTTTGGCGCCATCAACGAACGGTGCACCGATAGTGGAATCCTTGCCGTTTACGATGGCGAGGACTTTGTCGAACACAAACTCTTGGTCAGGTTCAGCGGAAACCAGCTCTACGTCCACGTAACGACCGGACTCTAACTGGTATTGTCTGCCACCTGCTTCTACAACAGCGTACATAATCACTCCGACTCAGCAATGCGGGAGGACGAAAAATCGCGCCCTCGATCAATAGGCGTCCACATATAGGACAAGCAAACGGTGATGGTACCAATTTACGTTGTCGAGGTCAAATGGGCAGGCGTTCTCGGGAGCTTTTGCCGCAATGTAAGTTACATTATAAAAACAGTAGCAAAGTCGAAGGTCGTCGAACGCCAGCCGATCCTGACAATGACAGCTAGAATTTCACTGTCGAGCCCGAAGAAAATTCGCTCGGCACAACTAAGAAAACATCGCTTGACTACCGGAATAAACGAAGCACCATGGCAGCTGATGCGGTTAAAGAAGACGAATTAGGGCGCAGCAAACATGCGGCAACGCCGCGCGAGCATCTGCAGCACCTGATCAACATCGGCTGGGACCCGCGCAGCCCCTTAATCTACAAGTACGTCACGCAGCACGGACTGCAGCGCGAACTGGAAGAACTCGTTCGGGCATTGAGATAAAAACATTAAAGCTGCCTGATTGGATGCGCCGCCGGGATAGAATGCCCGGCGTAGATATTCTTTTTCTCGCTGTTTGGAGTACGTGTAGATGTTGCAAGTAGGCAAGAAAGCTCCTGATTTTGATATGCCTTCGACCAAAGATATGAAAGGTCTGAAGGAAAACGTCCGCTTGGCCGATTACAAAGGCAAATGGCTGGTTCTTTTCTTCTATCCGCTGGATTTCACTTTCGTCTGCCCGACGGAAATCAAAGCCTTCAGCGACAGAATGGAAGAGTTCAAGAAAGCCGGTGCTGAAATCGTCGCAGTCTCCACAGACAGCGCATACAGCCACCGTGCATGGATCCAAACCGCTCCCGATAAGGGCGGTCTGGGCGACATCAAATACCCGCTCGCTTCCGACATCACCAAAGATGTCAGCCGCGATTACGGCGTTCTGATCGAAGACAAAGGCATCGCCCTGCGCGGTCTGTTCGTCATCGACCAAGAAGGCATCCTGCAATATCAAGTCGTGCATGCGCTCAACATCGGACGCAGCGTCGACGAAACATTGCGCGTACTGGAAGCCTTGAAACAAGGCGGACTGTGCGGAGCTGACTGGAAACCGGGCCAAAAGCCGCTCCAAGTCTAAGACCTCAAGTTCATACAAGGGAAAAGCGAACATTCGCAGAGTTTAGGCTTTGCGAATGTCGCATTTTTCGGGACATGATCTAGTTCATCCCGCGCGGGATCGCGTACAATTTCTCATCACGTTCATACGCAGGATTGAGCCCCCAGCATCTTTCCGTAAGCCGCTCCCCAGGAGGTCGTCATGCCACTTCGAATGGACACACCATTGCCGTCACTGGAAGGTGGAACCGACTGGTTCAATTCCGAACCGATCACCAACGACCAGTTGAAGGGGCACACCGTGCTCATCCACTTCTGGTCGATCAGCTGCGGCATCTGCAAGGAATCGCTGCCCGACATCACTCGCTGGATCGAAGAGTACGGTCCAAAGGGTTTGAAAGTTGTCTCTATTCATATGCCGAGACAAGAATCAGACACCAATGTCGAAGCCGTCAAAGAAGCCATCGAGTACTACGAAGTCAAACAACCCTGCGTAGTCGACAACTGGCATACGATCACCGATGCCTTTGAAAACAAGTTCGTCCCAGCATTCTATGTTTTCGACAATGAAGGCAAGATGCGTGATTTCAAAGCCGGCGAGAAAGCCATCAAGATGGTAGAGCCGGTTCTCGAGCGCTTGCTCAATGCTAAGCAAGAGCAGCCCGCCACTTAAATACCTATACCGACCCCAGTTAAATACCTCGCCGGGAGAGAAGCAAAATGGTTGTCGCCGATCGCACGGAACAACAGTCGTCCAGTAACCCTCCGGTGAAATCAAATCGCTATTTCGATCGAGCCCAGCAAGTGATTCCGGGTGGAGTCAACTCGCCGGTTCGCTCGCTCAAGTCGGTCAATCAGACCCCGATTTTCATAGATCGCGCCGACGGCGCCTATCTTTATGATGTCGACGGCAACGAGTACGTCGATTACGTCCTCTCCTGGGGTCCGATGGTGCTCGGTCATCGCTATCCCAAAGTTCTCGAATACATCGAAGATGTTTTGCAGAAGGGCACCAGCTTCGGTGCGCCCTCACCGTACGAAGTAGAACTGGCAGAACTTATCTGCAAAATCATGCCCAACATCGAAATGGTGCGCATGGTATCTTCCGGTACCGAAGCCTGCATGTCGGCACTGCGACTGGCGCGTGCCTTCACCGGGCGCGACATGGTCATCAAGTTCGACGGCTGCTACCACGGACACGCCGACAGTTTTCTGGTCAAAGCCGGTTCCGGTCTGGCCACCCTCGGCATATCCAGTACTCCGGGCGCCCCGGAAGAATTGACCAAACTGACCATATCTCTGCCGTTCAACGATCTCGCTGTTGTCGAGAAAGCCTTCAAAGAACACAAAGATCAAATCGCGGCCATCATCATCGAACCAGTCGTCGGCAATGCCGGACTCCTGGTTCCCAAAGACGATTATTTGTCCGGGCTGCGCGAACTGGCCACCAAGCACGGCGCACTGCTCATCTTCGACGAAGTGATGACCGGCTTCCGTGTCGCCCTGGGCGGAGCGCAAGCAAAGTACAACATCAAGCCGGACCTCACCTGCCTCGGCAAAGTGATCGGCGCCGGGCTGCCGGTCGGCGCGTTCGGCGGCCGCCGCGACATCATGCAACGCATTGCCCCGCTCGGCGATGTCTATCAAGCCGGTACACTTTCCGGCAACCCGCTGGCAATGGCTGCCGGACTGGCTCAGTTGCGCACGCTGCAAACACCCGGCACTTACGAAATACTCGAACAAAAAACTCAACGCCTGGCAGAAGGTATTGCCGAGGTGGCGAAGAAAGCCAAAACACCTGTACAGGTTGCCTGGGTAACCGGCATGCTCTCAGTGTTTTTCACGAAAGAAACTGTCGATAGCTTCGCCCAGGCACAAACTTCCGACACCGCCAAATTCGCCCAGGTCTGGCAGACGCTGGCGAAACAGGGCGTTTACTGGCCGCCGTCGCAATTTGAAAGTGCCTTCACTTCTGTTGTCCACACGAAACAGGACATCGAGCGCACTCTGAGTGCCTGGGAAGTTGCCCTCGGCTAAACCTCAGCCGTCACGGGTATGTTCCATACATGACGGACAGCGACTCGATTACCGACCGGCTGTTTGACGGCAAATATGTCTTACTCGGCCGAGCGGGAGAAGGCGGGCACGGCGAAGTTATGCGCGCCCTCGACCGCGACCTCGACCGCATCGTGGCCATCAAAATGCTCACCAGAGGGCATGCTCAAAAGCCTCATGCCATCAACCGCCTGCAACGGGAGGCGCTGCTCCTCAGCAAGCTGGATCACCCCAATATCGCCCGCGTTTACTCCTTCGCAGTGACACCAGAAGGGACGCCCTATCTGGTCATGGAGTATCTGCAAGCAAATACACTCTCGCAGCGTATTGCATCAAGCGGCACCTTTTCCATTGAGGACTGGAGCGTGGTGGCAAGACAGCTGTGCGATGCAATTTCATACGCGCATGCACAAAACGTCATCCACCGCGACATCAAACCGCAAAACATATTACTCGTGCAGGCAGAAGGTCCGGGCGGAGCCGCCGCCGGTGGATTTTTCGTCAAGCTGGTCGACTTCGGCATGGCCAAACCCGCCGACTCCGAACCGACTTCACTGATCACCACAGGCAGCAACCCCAATATCGGCACGCCGATTTACGCCAGCCCCGAGCAATATGGTGCCGGTCACATCGATCACCGCACAGACATCTATTCTCTGTCTTGCGTTTTTTATGAAATGCTGGCCGGCAAACCGCCTTACGTTGGCGGCACAGTCTTTGAAACCATGATGTACAAACTGGAGACGACCGCTCCGTTGATCCCGGCACTCGTGTACTATCCGGCTCTGGAAGCGGCGCTCTTGAAAGGACTCTCTCCAAAGTCGGAGGATCGTTTTCAGACCATCAATGAATATCGCGAAGCGATCGAAGCGGCATTGCAGGCTCCGGCATCTTCACGGCAGCAGTCCAATAATAAGGCAAAGCTGCGTCTGCCACGCGTTTCAAAGCTGAGCACCGTCACTTTCGCAGTCATCCTGTCTGCCCTCGTCGCCATCGGATGTCTGGCCTATTTGCAAACTCGTCCCGGCAGTGACACCACCGGCGACGGCGAAGTACACTACGCCACCTGGAAGGATGCCCTCAAAGAGGCGCAAGCCGTCTCCGACCTGTATGTCGTCAGCAGGCTCCCCGAGGACGGCTTTCGAGCTGGTAAGACATTCGAGCAGGCAATTCTTGTCGCCGATCGCACGGCACGCGAGGTCGATCCGCAACTGCGGTTCGCATCGCCGTCCGATCAGCAACTGCATCTCGACCGCATCGATGCACGCCTGCACGCGGCCCGTTTCTATCTGAGAAGCAGTAACTTTGTAGAAAATCGAGTAGTCATGGCGAAACGCTTTTTGCGAGAAGCCGGCAACATCATTGACGAGTTGCAGTCCAACCAGTTTCCGCTGACAGCAGATTTGATGCGGCGCAACTGGATTTTGCTGGACGCCCTCTCCTTCGGCTATCTGGAGCACGAAGAAGCGGAGAAAGCGCAGCCATACGCTGAGAATTCGCTGCAGTTGAGAATAGATGGTGGCGGCACAGAAACCGATTTGTTTTGGGGACGCCAGAGGTTGGCTGAAACAATGCTCGGACAGTCCAACTTTGACGGTGCACTACCGCTGGTGACAACCAATCTGGAAGACCTCCGCAAGGGCGGCATCATTACTAAAGATGTGGAAGCAGTCTGGGCGCAAAACCTGATCTTGTGGAATCAGGCCAAATATCACCAGATCGGCGCCACGAAAGTGCTGAGTTCCTGCGAAGAGTGGCTTCCCCCCGGCTGCGTCGACAAGGAAGCAATACACCTGGTCATGACGGGCACGCTAGTGGGCCGCAAAGCTAATGCAGAACTGTGTAAGCAGTGGGGCTTCCAACTGCCTACAGGCAATCAGGTGCGCATATTCATTTCTCCGCCACGAGACCAGATTTGAGTTCGCATCTGAGCACCGCTCGCGCAACGGAAAGTCCCGCGACTCGTTTGGCTCCGGCTTTCATAAGGGTGCGTGCCGCCTCCGACATGGTGGCACCGGATGTGTAAATGTCGTCGACGATCACGACCGTGCAGTCTGCAAGAGTTTCTCCCTGACGCAGCACCTTGCCGATACCGTCGTCAACTGAAAACGCCGCCTCCATATTGACTCGCCGCTCTTCTCTCGACAAAAGGTGATGGGCGTTGGTGGCGCGCGAGCGCTTCAGCAATCCGCGCACCAGCCTGGGAGGGCTCAGCACTGGCGATTGGCGACCGGTTTCAGTCCGCCGCAGTCGGCGCAGCATCTCTTGCGACAGAAGTTCCGCCTGGTTGAAACGACGTCGATACTGGCGTCGCCAGTGGAGCGGCACCGGCACTATCAAACAAGCCGAATCCGTCATTTCTCCCGCCAGTTGCTCGAAAGCTCGGCACAGCGGCTGCGACAGGTCTCGTGCGATCAAGCGATCGTTGTCGTACTTCAAGTGATACAACAGTTTCTTTGCCAGTCCATCATAGGCGGTGCCCGACGCCAGCGGGAACGCCCGCGAGTCATCCAGCGGCACCCATTCATATGAGGGCGCATCCGCGCTCAATTCGCTCCAGCAGCTTTCGCAAACAGTCAGTGTATGCGAGCGCGATGATATGGGGCGATGGCAGCCGCGACAGTTTTCGCAGCAGAGAAAACCAAACAGAGTTTCCAGCATCTCAGTACCCCGTCTTCGCTCAGACCAGATTAAAGCCTTATCTGTATACGACGGAGCCGGCAAAATAGTTCAATTCAAATAGTTCAGGAGGGTGCTGTTTCCTCTTAGGGCAAATCAACACTAGTGTTTAAAAACTGGTAGCACGGCGGATGCGAGAAAGCCCACGAAAACACATTCGTTCGACAGATTTAAACAGAAGTGTTGATTTGCCCTAAGGAGCAAATGACACCCCTGCCTCCAGAGACTACGAACCGATGATGTGCTGCAAAACCCGCCCCATCAAATAGATGCCGCCGGAAGCGATGCCGGCCATCACCCACAAGGTCAACAATCCGAGCAGGAAGAATGCCACGCGATTGAACTTCTGATTAGGTCGGGGCGGACTGTAGTCGATTTCAGGGAGAGGCTCGTGCTCGGCGGGTTCCAAGGCTGAATCAGGCGCGGGCTCTATCAGAGCCTCATCTACTGTTTCTTCTTTGTCCTGATCCGGGTTCACAAGATTTTCACGATAGCCGACTATTATCGATCAGTACTTTCGCGCCCAACTTCAACAGCTTACCAACAAGTTATAGCAGCGAGTGCTTTTTGCTGCGCGTCGATACGGCTCGCTGCTTTCGTTTCATGCCCTGCAATGAGAATGCCTTGCCAGGTGGAAATGGGACAAGACTTTCATCCCAATTCTGAAGCGGAAATCGCCACCACAGTAGCGAAATCCATCCCGATTGAAAGTGGTGATCCATCACCCTTGAGTTTTGGCGCGGTCATGGCGGATCAAGGCACTCAGGTTGCCGATTCGCGAGTGCCAGGCGGCACCCGCAACAACGGCGACGCCGGCAACCTCATCGACATAACCCGCTGGCTACCAAAGTACGACATCGCCAACCCGGGACTGGTGCGCGCTATCTCGGGTTTCGGCGACCAGCGACAGCCGTCCGCCGTGACACAGGTCGGCGACCGCACGACACAGACGGCCGCCGTGCCGGGAGACGGCGGCAAACCCAAAGACATATACATCAAGCCAGGTGGCGACCCGCGCCGGGACGCCCAGCAGATTCAAGATGCTATCGATGCTGCAGCTCGCGCTGGAGAACAGGTCAACATCAATGTTCCGCCAGGAATTTATAGAGGAAACATCGTCTTCCCCCCCGGAGCGCGCAACATCTCACTGAAGGCGCAAGAAGTAAACGGACGGCGCGCGGTGTTCGACATGACCGGCATGCCGACCAGTGATGATACGCAAGCGGTGTTCAAGCTGCAGAACAACCAGAACATCACCATCGAAGGATTCGAAATCAAAAACTACAAAGGTTCGTCGCGTGACAATCCGCCGGTAGGCATCATGGTCACCGGCGTCAACAAAGACATTACGCTGCGCGGCAACGATATCCATCATCTCGGACTTGACGCCCAGGGGCAGCCGGACAGAATCGGCTCACAGCCAATCATCGTGTTTGGCAAAGGATCGACCGAAGCAACGGCAACTCGCAATATCAACATTACCAACAACCATGTCCACGATTCAAACCTCGGTCAACACGAGGGCATCACGCTGAACGGCAATGTGGATGGCTTCCAGATCTCGATCAATCGCTTGACCAATCTGAACAACATCGGCATCGATATCGTCGGCGGTGAGACTACTTCGTCCAATCGCGCCCTTGATGCAGCCCGCAATGGTCTGATTCGCGGCAATTTCGTGAGCGGCATCGACAGCGACAAGAATCCCACTTATCCGAAAGGCGACCGTTCAGCCGGGGGCATCTATATCGATGGCGGACGGGACGTGCGCATTGAAAACAACGTGGTCGAAAATACCAACCGCGGCATCGAGATCGGCAGCGAGCATGCCGGTACTTCGGCGCAAAACATCACAGTCAGCAACAACTGGCTGAAAAGAAACCACCTGGCGGCGATTACAGTGGGCGCCGGCGAGCGAAACCAGGGCAGCACCGTCAACGTGTCCCTTATCAATAATATCTTCCAGGCAAACGGTCCGGATGCCAAAACCGGCGTCGTCGAGCAATACAATGTCAGTCGGCTGTTTCAATCCGGCAACAAATTCGTCGATCCCTTCTGGATTCCTCGCTAGGCTATAATGTGCTCAGCATGTCCACTACTTACATTGATGCACAGCGACTGGTTGTCGATTGTGAGAAAGAACTTTTGCCGACTTTCGCGCGCGTCGATGACATCGCTCTGGCAAACCAGAAGCGGGTGCTGGACGCCTTCAAAGACCATCGCCTGACCGAAGAATTTTTTGCCGAGCGCACCGGCTACGGCATCGACGACATCGGTCGAGAAACGATCGACAAGATATTCGCCACCGTATTCGGTGCGGAGGCGGCAGCCGCACGCATGCAATTCGTTTCCGGAACTCATGCGCTGGCCTGTGCTTTATTCGGCAACTTGATGCCCGGCGAGCGCATGGCCTGCCTGACGGGGCGCCCCTACGACACCATGGAAAAGGTGATCGGCATCAACGGCAATGAGCCCGGCTCGCTGAAGAGTCTGGGCGTCGAATACTTGCAGATCGACTTCGTGGCGGAAGCGACTGTAGCTGATCTGGAGGCGGCGCTGCAGCCACCGACAGCGGTGGCGTACATACAAAAGTCCTGCGGCTACACCTACGGTCGGCGGTCGCTCTCAACACGCGAAGTGCAGGCACTCTGCCAGCGAGTGCGCATGTTGCGCCCTGACTGCAAGATCATCGTCGACAACTGCTATGGCGAGTTTGTCGAAACGCGTGAGCCGACTATGGGTGGAGCCGACCTCATAGCGGGGTCGTTGATCAAAAATCCCGGCGGCGGCTTGGCGCTGACCGGCGGTTATATCGCGGGCACCCGGCAGTGCGTCGATGCTGCTCTCAATCGGCTGACGGCGCCCGGAGTCGGCGGGCATCTGGGTCTTACTTTCAATCAAAACCGGCTGCTTCTGCAGGGTCTTTTCACCGCGCCCTCAGTCGTGGCTAATGCTCTGAAAGGAGCCGCGTTGTTTGCTCTCGTTTTCAATAAGCTGGGTTTCGACACATCGCCCGATCCCACAGATGAGCGGGCCGACATCATCCAGAGCATTCGCTTTGGAGACCCTAAGCTGTTGACCAACTTCTTGCGCTGCATGCAGATGTTTTCCCCCGTTAACTCGCATGTACAGCCGGAACCGTCAGAGATGCCGGGATACGAAGACAAAGTGATCATGGCGGGAGGCAGTTTTATCGAGGGTTCGACCATCGAATTGTCCGCGGATGGACCATTGCGTCCGCCGTATGCCGCATTTGTTCAGGGCGGGCTTACTTACTATCACGTCAAATGCGCGCTGGTTGGCATCGTCGAGCAAGGACAGCTGGAGCCGACGCGTTTTCTGCGCAGCTGAGCCGCACCTGAGCGGAAACTCACCCGAACGCAGCACTAAACATTTGTTCATTCCTCAGCCCTGGCGCGAAATTCTTCTCTAAAATGACCCAAGGGCTGCGAGGATCACATGCGCGAGGGCAGACAGTTGGTTGCACAGATGCCATTACGTCAAAAGACTCAGCCAGGCAGCAATGTGACATTTAAAGTCTTTTCGGGGACTGCTAATCCCGAACTGGCTAAAGAAGTGGCTGACTACGTCGGCACAGACCTCGGACACATCAAAATCACGCCCTTCTCGGACGGCGAAATCTACGTCCAGATTCAGGAGAGCGTACGCGGCGTCGATTGTTTCTTGATTCAACCCACTTGCAGCCCCGTCAACGAAAACTTGATGGAGCTTTTGATTTTGCTCGATGCGTTCAAACGCGCATCTGCCGGGCGTATCACGGTAGTCATGCCCTATTACGGCTATGCCAGACAAGACCGGAAAGCCGCCGGACGGGAGGCAATCACAGCCAAACTGGTCGCCGACCTTCTGACTACGGCCGGCGCCAATCGCGTCGTGGCGCTGGATTTGCACGCACCGCAGATTATGGGTTTCTTCAATATCCTGGTCGATCACTTGTATGCAAGCCCAGTGCTGCTCGACCATATCGCCAACTCCAGCGACTTCCCCAAAGAAGACCTGGTAGTCGTCAGCCCCGACGTGGGCGGTGTGGGTCGCGCTCGCGCCTTCGCCAAGAAACTGAACGACTCGCCAATCGCCATCATCGATAAAAGACGCAGCGCCGCCAACGTCGCCGAAGTTCTGTCGGTTGTCGGCGATGTCAAAAACAAAACCGCAATCATGGTCGACGACATGGTCGACACTGCCGGCACACTGGTCAAAGGCGCCGAGCTCTTGAAGCGCGAGGGTGCCAAAGCCGTCTATGCCTGTGCCACGCACGGAGTCCTCTCCGGACCGGCTTTCGAGCGCCTCGAGCACTCACCCATCGAGCAACTGATCGTCACCAACTCGATCCCGGTTGAGCAATCGAAGCTGAGCAAGAAGATTCAGCAAGTCAGCGTCGCCAGATTGCTGGGCGAAGCGATTGCTCGCATTCACGAAGATTGCTCCGTCAGCGAGCTATTCGAGTAGTATGCACGTTATCACTTTTCCAGCCGGCCCGTTGCAGTGCAACTGCTCGATCATCGCGTGTCCGGAAACTAAAGAAGCCGCTGTCATCGACCCGGGCGGCGACGTGGACGAGATTTTGAAACTGCTGCAGGACAACGGCTTGACCGTCAAATACTTGCTGCACACGCACGCACACTTCGACCACATTCTCGGTTCTCGCGAACTGAAGGAAAAGACGGGCGCCAAGATCTGCCTGCACGAAGGCGACGACTGGCTCTACGAGAACCTCGGCATGCAATGCGGCTTGTTCGGATTTAAATCGGACGAACCGCTGCCCGTCGACGTACATTTGAACGACGAAGAAGAATTGAAGATAGGCAACATCAAAACCAAAGTCATTCACACTCCAGGGCATACGCCAGGCAGTTTGTGTTTTGAGATGTCCGCCAAAGACAACTTGCTCTACTCAGGCGATACGCTGTTCCAGCACAGCATCGGGCGCACGGATTTGTGGGGCGGCAGCATGGACGACATAATCAAATCGATTCGCGGCAAACTGTTCCGGCTGGATGATTCGACAACGGTGGTGCCTGGGCACGGACCGAACACCACAATTCATCAAGAGAAGAAACTCAACCCGTTCGTCGGCGCCTGAATTCTACTTAGCTTTGCCACCATTGGCGATGGCGAGAAACTTGGGCGAGTATTCGATCTTCGTCGTCTTGCGCTTGTCTTGCAACCACTTCTCCAAGACCAACTGAGTTTTCAGCTGCTGCACTTGCAGCGCCACAAGCGGCTTGACGTCATTGAAGGCGAGATAGCCCGGCTTTTCGTGTCCGGTGACTTTAATGATCTGGTAGCCGAGTTCGGTCTTGATCAGGCGCGGCAACACGGTGCCCGTCGGCAAGGTCCAGACGGCGTCCGCCACTGCGGGCGTCAGCGATTCTTTGTCGAGCCAGCCCAGTTCACCGCCGGTGCCGCGCATTTTTGCTTGCATGTCATCGGTGCTTTCGTTGGCGAGTTTGCCGAAATCTTTGGTCGCCTGAGCTTTTCCAAGGATCACCAGCGCCTTCTGCTCAAGCTCTTTATTGACCAGAGCTACGCGCGCATCGACTTCCGCATCGGTGAGTTTGGGGTTCTGGTTTTTGATCTCGGTCTTGATGCTGCGGATTGCCGGCGGCACATCAGCGCTGGGCGCCAGAATCAGAATCGATGAAAGCCGCACGCGCTCGCCGTGCTTGAACAGTTCTTTGTTCTTCGCGTACACAGCCTTGAGTTCGGCATCTGTGACTTTGGAACCTTTGGTCACCTTTTCGGCTTGCAACTTAGCCAATTCGGTTTTGACAATCTCGTCCTTAAGAGCATCCTGCGGCAACCCGCTTTGTTGCAGCACCAGCGGATAGCTTCGTGAATGCTTGAACAGGAAATATTTGTTCATAGCGTCCTTCTCAAGCCCGCCTGCCTTGGCGGCGTTGCAGAGAATTTCGCGATTAACCAGTTCAGGCAGCAGCCCTTGTTGCAAAAGCACGCTGGACATTTTGTAAGCCAGCCCGATGTTGTAGATTTCTTCGGCGTATTGCGCTTCGGTCAATCCTCTGTCTTTGAGAAACTTTTCGAAGCCGCCCGGTTCTTTGGACTGCCCTTCCTTGGCGGTCTTGAGCAGCTTTTCCTTGTCGCCGGGTGAGAGGGTCAAATTGCGCGCTTTGGCTTCCGCCAGCAGCTTAGCCCTCACCGTGGGGTCAGCCCCGATGCCGGAACTTGCCTGTACTTGTTGCAACACCAACATGCTCTTATACGTGCTGATGCGCAGGGGAGTGCCGCCGACGGTGCAGATCACCGTTTCGTTCGGCAGGTCTTTCATGCTGATGCTGATTTCTTTTTGCCCGTCGGGCAAGGTGCGGGTCTCCACGTCCGGCTTGCCTGTGGTGGTCGCCGTGGCGCTGTCCGTCGCGGCACCTGTACCTGTCGCCGCAGTGCCATCAGTAGCAGTGGCTGTTCCGGTTGCCGTCGCGCTGTCGGTGGCGGTACCGGCGGCGGTGGCATCAGTGGCAGTCGCGGTGCCGGTGGCAGTCGCAGCCGGCTGTTTGGGATCGGGCGTCTGGGCAGGGTTGAGGTTAGACTGCATGTTGGCGCCGTTGCAGCCCGCCAGCAAAGCTACGCTGAAGGCGACCAACAGAGTTTGAGATTGCTTGTTCATTTAAAAGACGTTCCCCGCCCTAACCGGCTTTGGTGGCTGCTTGATAGGTGACCATGCTATTTAGAAGTTCTTCCAAAAGATTGAGCTGCTCGACTGGATCTAGCCCTTCAGAGCGGACGAGCACATAAGGTGACGGACCGACGGCTCCAGCCGAGCCAGGTTTGTAGGTGGTGCGACTGCCAAGATGCTTGGGCAAGCGCTGCTGAATGGGCAGCCATGTCTGTAGGCGGTAATTGACGAGCAGGCGCAACCCCACCATATCAGGTTTGATCGCCGACACGCCCACCGAGCTGGCCAACAGGCGCAGTTTGACGATCTGGCAAAGCTGCTTCACTTCCACAGGCAATGGACCGAAACGATCGCGCCATTCTTCAGTGAGCATGATCAACTCGCGCTCGGACTTCACATCAGCAAGACGCTTGTACTCGATGATGCGATGCTGCGAATCTTCCACGTAGCTATCCGGGATGAAGGCCGTAACGTTGATATCTATCTGCGTGTCGTAGTCGCTGGAGACAGCCTGACCCTTCAGTTCGGCAACCGACTCTTCGAGCAGTTTGCAATAGAGGTCGAAGCCGACCGCCACCATGTGGCCGTGCTGTTCGGCACCAAGAATGTTGCCGACGCCGCGGATTTCCATATCACGCAAGGCGATTTGATAACCCGATCCCAGACTTGTAAACTCGCGGATTGCCTTCAACCTGTTTTGCGCGGTATCGCTCAAGACACGCTCCGGACGGTAGAAGCAGTATGCATAAGCCTGCACATCCGAACGCCCGACACGTCCGCGCAATTGATAGAGTTGCGCCAATCCCAATTTGTCGGCCGAGTCGACAATGATCGTGTTGCAGTTGGGAATGTCCAGACCCGATTCAATAATGGTTGTGCAGACGAGAATATCGGCTTCGTGATTGGCAAACGCCAGCATCACGTTTTCCAGATCTCGCTCATTCATCTGACCGTGTCCGACCAGGATCTTGGTGCCCGGCATCAGCTCTTGCAGTTCAAAAGCAATACCTTCGATGGTCTCCACTCGGTTATGGACGAAGAAAACCTGTCCGCCGCGTTCCAGTTCGTGCAATATGGCGGTGCGCACCACTTGCGGACGATATTCGCCGACGTAGGTCTTAATCGGTGCTCTGTTAATCGGCGGAGTGTTGATCAAAGACATATCGCGGGCGCCGGAAAGCGCCATGTGCAGCGTGCGCGGGATTGGTGTCGCCGACATGGTGATCACGTCGACCATGACGCGCAGTTGTTTCAGTTTCTCCTTGTGACCGACACCGAAGCGGTGCTCTTCGTCGATCACCACCAGCCCCAGATCCTTGAAGAGGACGTCTTTCTGCAGCAGCCGGTGCGTTCCCACAACGACGTCGCATTCGCCGGTAGCCATGCGCCTGGCGGTTTCTCGCTGTTCCTTAGCTGTGCGGAAACGCGACAGCAGACCGACTCGTATCGGATACGCGGCGAATCTTTCCGCCATCGTATTGAAATGCTGCTGGGCAAGAATTGTAGTGGGCACCAGAATCACAGCCTGGCGACCCGACATAACAGTCTTGAAAATCGCGCGGATGGCAACTTCGGTTTTGCCGAATCCGACGTCGCCGCAGATCAGGCGATCCATCGGCTTCACAGCTTCCATGTCGGACTTCACGTCTTGAATGGCTTGCCACTGGTCGGGCGTTTCCTCATAGGGGAATGCCTCTTCCATTTCATACTGCCACGGCGTATCGGGGATGCTGGCGAAACCTTCTTGCTTAGCCCGCATCGCATACAAATTAGTCAGGTCCTCGGCAATTTGCTTGACTGACTTCTTGACGCGTTTTTTGGTGCTCTCCCAATCGGCGCCGCCCAATCGCGAAAGGCGCGGTACGGTATCACCGGCGCCGCGATAACGCGACAACAGGTTGATCTGATCCACCGGCACATAGACCCGGTCTTCGCCCAGGTAATTGATGGTCAGATATTCACGCGTCTGCCCGTCGTAGGCGATGCGCTGGTTACCGACGAACTGTCCGATACCATGCTTGATGTGCACGACATAATCGCCGACCTGCAGATCGGAGACGCTGGTGAAGCGCTCGTAGTTCTTCTCCAGATTTGGCTTGCGATAGGTGGCGGGCTTGCGCTTCACACCGAAGAGTTCGGAATCAGTGACCGAAACCAGACGCACATCGTCCAGCCGGAAACCGCCCGTGAAACCCTGGCGAGTGATGCAAACTGCGTTGGAATTGGCCGAGGCGCCCAGCCCGTGTCCAGCCAGCGGGTTGTCTCCAGAACGGCTGACGCCCTCGCCGGGCGCCGCTGCGGCATCTTCCGCCGGGTCGCCGAGCACACCGCTGCCGGTGCGTCCTTCGGCGCCGGCGCTCAAAAACGTGGCATCGCAATCCCATTCTTTGAGGAGACCGAGAACACGCTGCGCTTGCTCGGTAGAAACAACGACACGATAGCCGCCCGCCGTCCACTCTTTTATGCGTGTGACGAACTGCTGCACATTGCTGTTGAAACGCTCGACGGAGGTGCACTCGAACCTGACGATACCCTGATTGGCACCAGACTCGGTGTCGTCGTAGCTGGATTCAACTCCGGGCATCTGCACAAGAAAGCCGCGCTGTTTCGCCTGCGACAACTCTGTGAATTCCGAAATGGTCAGGTGCAGTGGGCGCGGCAGGGGCAGCAGTCGTCCGTGGCTGGTGCCTTCGGTATACGCCTCCTCCATCTTTTGCTCGTAGCTCTTGAGCGCCATCGAGATCGTGTCCCATTCATCGAATAGAAGCAGCGCATCGTCAGGCATGTAATGCATGATGGTGGAGAACTGCTCGTGCACGTAAGGCGCGTAGTACTCGGTCGATTCCGGATACTGCGTGTTCTGCAGAGCGTGCTGGTCATTCTCCATCACGCAGCGCAAGGTTTCTCGCGCCTCATCGTCCAGGGCTGCCAGCGCTTTCTCAACTGCTTCAGCCAGGCGATCTTTGAATTCCTCCGGCTTATGCAAAACCACCCAGAAACGCGGCGGCACCGAGATCTCCGCAAGCTCTTCGACAGAGCGCTGTGTTTCAGTGGAGAAGGTGCGAATCGATTCGATTTCGTCACCAAACAACTCAATACGCACCGGCGGCCCGCAGGACGGGAAGATGTCGATGATATCGCCCCTGGTGCAGAACTCGCCACGCAGTGTGACCAGGTTTTCTTTGGTGTACCCCAGTTCAGCGACCTGGCGAGCCAGCTGGCGAATGTCGACCTGCTCACCCTTCTTGATGGTGAAGGTATTTTCCACCAGCGTCTGGCGATCGAGAACGCGCTGCACTAGGGCGCGCGCCGGCAATATGACGACATAGGGAGTCGTCGAACTTTGAGCGACGTGCTCGAGAACCTCCATTTGCGCAGCGACCGTATCCGGGCTGTGCAGCACTTGCTCGTATGGCGACACTTCAGACGCCGGGTAAAGGAACACCGGAAACCGGCTGAGATTGCTGATTTCCTGAAAGTATCGCGATGCATGATTCTGGTCGGTGGCGACCAGGAAGAAGGGGCGCTTCACTTCGTGATGCAAAAGCGCCAGGATCAACGATTTGGCTGAATCAGACAGTCCGGTAATGTGCAGTTCACCGCGGGCGGCGCGCGCGGTGCGGGCTAACAGTTTGGCGTATTGAGAACACTCCAGGAACCGCGGATGCAGCACCTGAGCCAGCATGTTATCTCGCATAGTCAACATCGATGTCACCAGTGGGTTTCCTCTTTGTGTGCCGACAGCAGGAGCCGCACGCCGCCAGTTGATGGCTGAAGAGCGTGTGGTTTAGATTGGCGAATAACGCGATATGCACGCCGAGTGCGCCTTCCCCGTCAAGCGAACTGGTAATTTTACCACATAGAAACGCCCGTTTGGCTGGTTGCCAAGAGCGTCATCCACCCGACTTCAGGCTGTCCGCAGCGCATTAACCCATAAATGCCCGATTGCCGTGGCGCCGGAAGCGATTTAGACTGAAATCTGTCAGGGAATGAAGGAAATATGGGAAATATCTTCCTCAATTTCGTAACTATCCTTTGCGGTCGCCGGTCGACGCGGGGCGTGGCAAAACCGGCGGTGTGCCTGATTGCGGGCATTGTCCTGGCTGCCGGCAGTCCGTCCCCAGTTGCGGCATTCGACATATTTGGCGGAGCCGAGGCTTTGCTGCGTGAAGGGCAAGACTTACTGGAGCAGGGAAAACTTTTAGAAGCCCGCCAGTTGCTGGAACAAGCAATTCAGAAAGACCCGCAAAATGCGGAAGCTTACGCCACGCTGGGCACCTGCCTCGAACGTCAGGAAGCGCCGCGTCTGGCAGAACAAGCCTACAAACAAGCCATCAAGCTTGACCCGCAAAACAAGCCGGCGCTCAACAATCTCGCCACGCTCTACTGGGTGCGCATGAAGCGATATCCGGAATCGGTGGAACTGCTCAAGAAGGTGATCGAACTCGATCCGCAGAGCAAAGAAGCTTATGTCAGCCTGGGCGCTGCCTACAACTTCTGGGCAGCCAACGATAAGTCGCTGTCCGAACAGCAAAAGGCCGCCACCTATCAAGAAGCGATCAAAGCCTTTCAGGAAGCCATTCACATAGATCCTGACTTTGCAAAAGCGCACGCCAATCTCGGGCAATGTTATCTATTCATGGGACGAGCGGCTGATGCGGAGCGGGAGTTGCAGAAGGCACTCAATCTCGAACCGACCTACGCCTTCGCGCACTTCAATCTCGCTGAGTTGTACGAGGCGCAGGACAAGCTGCAGCAAGCCATGCAGCATTACCGCGCTTCGTATGAAAACGAACAGTATGAGTCGAATCGACTGGCCACCATGCGCCATATCGAGCGCGTTGAGCTGAAGATGGGAACGGCCAAGCTGCTTTCCGTCGCCAACGTGAAGATGAGCCAGGGCAAGTGGGCTGAGGCGGCAGATGCGTTTGCCAACGCGATGAGCGACCCGCGCTCGACTGCACCACGCAGTCCGGTCGCCTGGAACAATTACGGTTATGTGCTGGCGCGTCTGGGCAAGCACACTGAAGCTGTGCAGAAATTCGGCAAAGCGACGGCGATGAAACCGCCTTTACCGGCTGCCTTCTACAATCTGGGGCATTCGCTATTGATGCTGGGCGACAAGGCTGGAGCGGAACGGGCTTTCAATGCCGCTGTGCGAGCCGGCGGTGGTCAGCACGCGCTGGCGCACAACTCGCTCGGCATACTGCTCAAGGACCGCGGCAAGTGCGCGGAGGCGTGCCATGAATACAAACTGGCAATCATGCAATCGGGCGACGAATTGCACGTGACGCACTACAACTGGGGGCTCTGCTACGAGAAGATGGGCAAGCCGGATAAGGCTTTACATCATTATCGGGTCTATTTGAATACCGCATCGCCCGCCTCCCCCAACCGACCACGAGTACAGGCGCGGGCTGACAAGCTGACCGCCCAGGGCGTTAAGCTGACCCCGTCTTCAGCGCAAGACGACTAGCGCGCCTGGCAGTGCAGCGAGCGCTCTCCACCGGCGACCGCTCGTTCCCCCATATCTGTCAAGTTTTGCCCCCGCCGAGTTGACAAAACAGCGTTCGCAACACCAATTTGTCAACTTTTTCGACTTCCGGGTTGACAAAAAGCCGGTCGCAGCCCGGATCTGTCAACTTTTTTGATTTAGAAGTTGACAAACCATCGGGCTCCAATATGGTTATTGCGCGCGATTCCGCGAGAAACACTGTAACGGACACAATGACAAGTGTTTGGCTTTTGTAGTAGATTGAATATCTGCGCGGCGTATTTCGACTTCGACCAGATCGAAGTGCAATCTTCGATTTCAAGGAAAACAGGAAGCACCACCGTGACCACGCACGAAACAGATAGAACACAAGAACTGGAAGCAGTGCTGGAATGCTCACTGGCCGCCCGCAAAAACGCGGGTCCGGTGACGAAGAGTGCCACACGCGTTGCAGTTTGCATGAGTGGTGGCGTTGACAGCAGCGTGACGGCATTGCTATTGCAAAAAGCAGGTTATGACGTCGTGGGAGTGACGGGCTGGCTGATCAAGTCGGGCTCGCGTTGCTGCGATACGGGCATGATCGATGCAGCCCGGGTTTGCGAACAACTGGGTGTCGAGCACCACGCCGTCGATCTGCGCGAAATGTTCAAGTCCAACATCATTGATAACTTCCATCAATCCTACGCGCAAGCGCGTACACCTCTGCCTTGCAGCATGTGCAACACGCTGGTGAAGTGGGGCGCGCTTCTGCAATTCGGCAAGAAAGTGTTGGGAGCCAGCTATGTGGCCACCGGTCACTACGGGCGCGTAGAACGCCGCGATGACGGCACAGTCAGACTGGCTCGCTCACGCGATCTCAAAAAGGATCAATCATACGTACTCTGGGGCATCACCCGCGAACAACTGGCGGAAACACTGCTTCCTCTGGGCGACTACACGAAGGAAGAAATTCGCGCCATCGCTGAAGAGGCAGGACTTGTGGTGGCAAATCGTCCGGACAGCCAGGACCTCTGCTTCATTCCACAAGGCACAACCACACAACAATATCTGGCCGTCTTCCTGCCCGAAAAGCCCGGTCCCATCGTGCACACGATCACGGGCGACGTATTGGGTGGACATACGGGTACTCACAATTTCACGATCGGGCAACGGCGCGGAATCGGCATCGCCAATCCGGAGCCGCTCTACGTCACATCTATAGATCCGGATATGAACACTGTATATGTCGGACCCAAAGAAGCGCTTTTGCGCTGCGAGCTGACCGCCTCCGAGATTAACTGGCTGACGCCGGATGTACCCACACAACCGTTTCGCGCGCTGGCAAAAATCCGCTACAACAGTCCTACGGAGAAAGCTCTGATTACGCCGCTTGCCGACGGACGCGTGCAAGTCGTTTTTGACAATCCACAACCGGCGATAACTCCAGGACAGGTACTTGGAATTTACGATGACACCGACACCTATATATTGGGTGGAGGTTGGATAGACTGATTCCAAGGCGATCCAGACAGGTTTTGCCCGATCGTTTATAATCAAGCCTGAGTAATTTCCATCAGCGTTGAGCGAGTTTTGATGGGCAAGTTTCGCATTCAGGCGATTCGATCGACAGCCGCGGTGGCGGCAGCGTTTCTTGCCACCATGCTCACGCCCTTTATGCCTGATTTTTCGGCGTTCGACAACTGTGGCGACGGCATAACCATTAATGCCAACGCAGCGGCGCAAGCCCGTCGCGGGCGGTCATCCGCCAGTTCATCGCGTCGGCGCGCCCCAGCGAGCAGGCGCGGCGGCACGTCGTCCCGCGGCAGACGCGGCGCGCGCAGCACCGGGCACCATGGGCGGTATCGCCATGCCGTGCACGCGGCTCCAAAACCGCGTTATGCGTACCCGCTGGATTTCTTCTCCTACAAAACCTCCGACTACGATCACAGCCCACTCGATGCCGACACGGCGGCGAAGGTGCGCGAAGCGTTTCGTATCGGCACGGCCGATGTCTACCCGCCTAACTTCCTGGTGCGGTCCGGTACAGTCTTCCATTACCCGCTGCGTGGTGGCATCTTCAAACGGCGCGATACCGTTAAATACATCGTGGTCCACTCGACAGAAACCGGTGTGCCTCAAGATGCGAAACACGTCATCGATGCCTGGTCGTCCGGCGGTCGCCGACATCCCGGCACCCAATACATTATCGATCGTGACGGCACCATCTATCAACCTGTGCACCCGGATTGGGGCACCGTGCACGTCAACATCTTCAAGACCCTGCCGGGCATCAACAACGACAACACCATCGGTATTGAAATGTGCCACTGGGGACACATCACTTACCCGTCCGAACAACGCCAGGCGTGCAAAATGCTGGTCGCTTACCTGCAAGATCGGTATCACGTTCTGGACGAGAACGTGATCACGCACCGTTATGCGCAACAGGGAGATCACACAGACCCGGTTGCTTTCGACTGGGAAGGTTTCCTGGCTCAAAAAAATCAGTTCAGACTGGCGGCCCAGCCGCTCAAGCGCCCGGCGGCAGGAGAAGAGCTCCCCGATTTCGACTTCCCGACCGCATCCGTATATATGGAAATACACGGACCGCTGAAAGACATCCCGGCCAGCGACACCCAGCAGAGCAGTGCCGCGCCCCTTCCTGGCGGTCTTTGAACTGCTGAGTTCAAAAAATCTGGGAATTTTTTGACATTTAATGCAAAACCTTTGAACTTTTTGAGGGGGTCGAGCGTTTTAGATCCTGTGGTCACCGGCAGAGACCGGTGAAGGAAACAAGGAGCGAACGCAATGAAAACCCCCATATTCGTAGCAGTGGCAGCGGTTCTGGGTCTGGCAATGGCCCCCGTGATGGCGCAGGAGTCTCGACTTTCTCCAGCAATCGCCAGCGATTCGTCACCAGATTTGATCGCACAGCTTTCGACAACCGCTTCAGTGCCGGATAAGAAGAAGTTCGAGCTGTCGACGGAACAGTTGGAAAAATTGCATGCATTGAAAAACCAGTACAGCACCGCCAACAGCGCCAAGAAAGCTGAACTGAAGACTTTGAAAGGGCAACTGCGCGATGTGCTGACGGCGGTTTCCGTCGACAAATCGCAAGCCTTGTCTCTGCAGGGCAAAATCAACGCCATCAAAGCCGATCTGGCTAACAGCCGCGTCAGCTTCATGGCTGATGCCAGCACCGTGTTCACCACCGAGCAACGCCAGCAAATGCATCGTCGCGCTCTCATGCGTGGCATGGGCGGACATAGACACCACGGTGGTGGTGGCGGATGCGGTGGCGGCTTCCGTGGTGGCAAAGGTCATCATGGCGGCGGACACGGCGGCTTCCATGGCAAACGCGGTTTCGGCGGTCCTGCTGGACCCGGCGTCCCCGGCGTCCCCGGCGGACCGGCAGGCTCAGCCAGCATCGATGGACCGGACAGCACCGCCAACACCATGCCGGAAGTCCCTGCTGACGACAACTCATAGTTCATTCAAGTTGACGGGATAAGCACCGACGCGGTGCTGCTATGTGGACCGAGGGCGGAACACTTTGTGTTCCGCTTTCGATTTGCTGTCCAATTCAATCCGCCGGCGGATATATATATCACTCGGCGGTTCCCACCACATCACCCGGTCGCGGGAGAGTATTGCTTTGACAGAAATCGGCAAACATCAAGCCCAGGATTACGTGCCTCAATTGCAGGAATTTTTCAAAGCCTAGAACAATATACTCAACACGCCACCACCGGCGGAGCTGGTGCAATAAAAAGGCGCTGAATGAAAGAAACGCGACACGTCTCCGCGTCGCGCTTCAATTCTTAGCTGTTCACTTTGGTGCTTAGCACCGATCCCGACAGTCCGCTTTTAGAAGAAACGGTTGCCGCCACGTGCAGCAATCGCATTGTTCAAGCGCTGATCCAGATTTTTCAGACGACGCACCAGTCCATTGCCGCGACCGTAGTTGCCGTTCATGGCACGCTGGTTCATACGGCTGATGATGTCGTTGTATTCGTTACGCATCGCCACAGCCTCGCCGGGCGAGATGACACCACGCTGGCGAGCGCGTTCGATACGCATGCTCAAGCCGTTTCTCCAGTTGGTTAGCTGACTGTAGTTGTTGAAGCTATAGTCGAAGTTCGGATGGTAGCCAAGACGGCTGTTGCCGTTATAGTTGCTTCCGTAAGGACCGCCGTAGTTGCCGCCCCAATAGCCGTTGCCGGCGACGTTGGTGGCACTGTTGTTGACCGCGGAAGATATGTGTGCGTTCAAATTATTGAATGAATTCAACAACGAACTGACTTCGTTTTGCGAATATCCACCAGCGGCATATAAATTCCGCATGGACATGATATCGTTGAGTTCACCGCGCAGCTGAGCTGCTTCCGCCGGGGTGATGTGCCCCGAATTGATGCCGGTAGAAATCTGATTCTCGTAGTTCGCAAATCCCGTCTCCATGTTGTTATCAATCATGGCTTGGTTGGGATCATAAGCATTCGCCGGCTGGAGATTGATTCCCAGCGCCACCATGGCGACCAGACCGACGGAAGCAAGTTTATCAATACGCATAATAGCCTCCAGTTCCTTATATAGAAGGGCAATTCTTGCTCGCAGAGCTTTGCCGCTTACCGGACTTCGACGAAGTACGTCGGCAACAGTTCCGATTAAACCTGCCGGCTGGATGGGAACATGCATGCGCCTGCGGGAACAGGACGATTTCTAAATCAGCGGGAAATTCTCTAAGGCTTCGTAGGCACCGCCCGTTCCCAGATGACTCTCAATCAAAGAAATCATCTGTATATCTAAAGAAACGGGCAGGCTATCGGCGAGCGGAAAGAATTCCGGCAGCTCCAGCCGCTGCTTGCCGCCTACGCCATCGAAGCGCATGAGCGTTATGTGTGGACGGTATCGTTTGTCTTCGTGCTCCGCCCATTTGCGGCAGCGACTCTTGAGCGCGGTCGCCAGCTGCATAACCGGCTGGGGGACAGTCTCAGGTTGCAGCACCAGCATGCGCGCGCCGCGAGCTCTGGGCCAAAACGTCGGGGTAGCAAATTGCATTTGCATCGGTCCGTGATGGCGCGCTTCCTCAGCGCAGATGGTGCGGATTTCTTCAATCTCCGCCGACGACACCGACCCGATAAAAAACCAGGTCAGATGTAATTTTTCAGGGCGGACAAACCGCAACTTGCATTGCCACTGCTCAGTCAATTGCGCTTCGCATTCGCGCAGTCGCCCCAGACGCTCCTGATCCGGCGCGGCAAGAAACGTGCCGATGAAGACGCGCCGCCGGTCGGTCACTATTCTTCTTGTCCAGAACCGAGTGAGTAGAACCCTCTCCCACTGCTCACGTACTTACGCACCAGTTGGGAGACCTGACGCGGCGGATTGCTGCGCGCATAAATCTCTTCCAGCTTGTCCATGGCGAACGGCAAAGTCAAACTGTCGGCCCAGCGCAAGACGCCACCGCGAAACGCCGGGAAGCCGATGCCCTGAACCAGAGCCATATCCACTTCCCGCGGACGCATAACAATGCGCTCCTCCAGGCAGCGAGCGGCTTCATCAACCATCGGCAGAAACAGCTTATAGACAATTTCCTGCTTGGTGGCTTCATCCGGTTTCTCGCTGGAGAGTTTGAAGCCGGATTCGGCAACCATACCTTCGTTGTAGCCGCCCTTCTTGCCGGTTTCGTCATAGTGAAAAATGCGCGTGCCTGTCCGCTGTCCGTACGCACGTACCGCCTCCACACGCTCCATAACATCGGTGGAGGCAAAGCGTGTTCCAAAGGCATTGTGCAGGGTCTGCGCCACTTCGCACGAAAGGTCCAGCCCCACTTGGTCCAGCACTTCCCACGGACCCATCGGCATGCCGAATTCCACAATCGCGGAATCTATCCAGGAAAGAGGCAGCCCTTCGGCAGCCATCTGCGCCGCTTCATACAAGCAGCACGTGATCAGACGATTGATCAAAAATCCCGGTCCGTCTTTCAATAAAACCGGTGTTTTGTCGAGGGCGCACACCACACCAGCGGCGGTGGCGACCGCGGCTTTCGATGTGGCCGGCACCGAGATAATCTCGGCAAGCGGCATGCGCTCTACCGGCGTGAAGAAGTGCACGCCGAGAAATCGCTCAGGGTGCTCGACTGCGGCGGCCAGTTCTTTGAGGGGCAAGCAAGAGGTGTTGCTGGCAATCACGCAATCGGGGCGTACCACCTGACTGACTGCCCGCAAGAGATCCGTCTTCACCGGCATGTCTTCGACGGTGGTCTCCAGCACGAAGTTAACGTCGGCTATGGCTTTTAGATCCGGCTCGATACTGATTGAATCGCTGACCAACTCGGGCGGAAAATCGTGCACCACCCGCACGCGGGCAGCCACTGCGTTCAAGCGTTCTAAGGTACGTCCAGTCCGTCCTTCATCGACGCAGAGGATCACTTTGACACCGTACGCCGCAGCCAGCGCTGCGATGCTGGTGGCCATCATGCCGCCCCCGAGCACAGCGATGGTGCCGACATCGCGGGCACCAAACTTGGCAGCCATATTTTGCGCCGACTGTTTGGCGAAATCTGTGGCAAAGAAGAGGCTCATCAAATTAGCGCTGACCTCGCCCAATGCCAGGTCGGCAAAAGTCTCGCTTTCCAGCTGCAAACCGGCCTCGATACCGTTGGCGATACCACAGCGAATTACTTCAATGGCTCTCGTTTGAGCCGGATAGTTGCCTCGTGTCTTGACGCGAACAGCGCGCTCAGTGATCGCCAGAAGTTTCTTCGACCGCTCATCGGACAGTTCATTGCCGAGATCGCGTTTGAGAGTGACTTTGCCGTCGGCAAGCTCCAGGGCAAACTTCTCCGCTTCATCAAGAAGCTGGTCGCGCTCGCAAAGTCGATCGACGATGTTCTTTGCCAGTGCGTCCTGGGCGGACAACGGTTCGGCGCTCAAAATCACATCGAGAGCTGTCTTCAGCCCGGACAGGCGCGGCAAGCGCTGGGTTCCGCCCAAACCGGGGATCAGCCCGATGCGTGTCTCAGGCAGACCAAGCAGCGTCGACTTGCTGTTGGTGGCGATGCGAGCCGTGCAGCTGAGCGCCAGCTCTAATCCGCCACCGAGACAGATACCATGGATAGCTGCCACCACCGGTATGGGCAACTGGGAGAGTCGGTGCAAACCGCGTTGACCACGCCGGGAGAGATCGCCTATCGACTCACGAGTGGTCAACTTGCGCACTTCTTGCAAGTCCGCTCCCAGACAGAACGAATCAGGCTTGCCACTGGCGACGACCAGAGCCTTGATGTCTTTGTCCTTGAGGACATGGTCCATCAATTCTTCGAGTTCGGCGACGGTGATGCCGCCAATGGCATTCACCTTGCCCGGTCCGTCGAGCAGCACCAGGGCGCAACCGGAAGGTTTCTTGATCAGCATCAGCTGACGGGTGGGGGTGGCCGTTTCAGTCATTGTCTTTAGTCAACTTCAATTGCTTACGGATGCCCACGCCTTTCAGCATGAGGGCAACACCGGCGGCTAGGGGGACGAACATGAGTATAAAGCTAATGGCGCTCACCATCGGGAAGGTGATGACCAGCTGCGAGAGAATGGTAAAGATTACCAGCGCCAGTCCCAGTCCGGTGACGATGTAACCGGCTCGCCACTTGCTGTTGTAGAAGATCATGCCGATACCGATCAGCAGAGGCAAGAAGACAAAACCGCCGCCTCCCGCTCCGAATCCCAACCAGGCGAGAGCACCCGTGCCGATGCGAATATTGCTGAACACCATCAGGATGCCAACCGCCAGAGCCACCAGACCGCCGATCATATAAAGATCGGCTTTCAGCTCCTCACCGTCGTCGGCGACTGCGTGCTTTTTGGCGCCCCCAGACTTGGCTTCGCGCTTTTCTTCTTCGCGCGCCACTTCGTCTTGTTTGAGCTCTTCCTGGTGTAGAGCCAGTTCTAGCTGCTCTAGTTTGTTTTCTATTTCGTCATCCCGTTTTTTGGGCATGGCTTGCTGGCTTCCTCAAATGAGCCGGGTGCTTACAATACAGACTTGTCAGCGGTTTTTCCAGCCTCTGCCTGCTCTCTGAAACGTTGTGCAATAGGCATGCGCCAGCCAAATCCGAACGACTGCGAGGTCACCTTGAGCCCCGGCGCCGCTTGATATCGTTTGTACTCGTTGCGGTCGATGCGGTTGACTACATCCATAACCACATCCGGGCGATACCCCAGCTTGACAATCTCGGCTGCCGATTTGCGCTCTTCGACATAAGCCCGCAATATGCCGTCCAGCACCACATATGGAGGCAACGTGTCCTGGTCTTTTTGGTCCGGACGCAGCTCCGCCGATGGTGGCTTCTCGATGGTAGCGGCAGGAATAATTTCGTGCGCGTTGATCTCATTGATGTATTGGGCCAGCTCGTAGACCATCATCTTCGGCAAGTCGGATATCACCGCCAGTCCGCCGCACATGTCGCCGTATAAAGTGCAATAACCGACAGCCAGTTCAGACTTGTTGCCGGTGGTCAAAACTAAATAACCGAATTTGTTGGACAGCGACATCAAAATCAAACCGCGCAATCGGGCTTGCATGTTCTCTTCCGTGAGGTCGGGCTGGGTATCCGCGAAGAGCGGCGCCAGAGTTTCTTCCATAGCCGTCATGCCGAGATTGATCGGCACCACTTCGTGGCGAATACCGAGGTTGGCGGCCAGCTGTTTGGCGTCGGTGATGCTGCCCTCAGATGAGTGAGGCGAAGGCATCAACACACCCATGACGCTCTCGGCGCCCAGCGCATCCACAGCCAGTGCCGCCACCACCGCCGAATCGATGCCGCCGGAAAGTCCGACTACCGCTCTGGTGAAACCACACTTGCGCATGTAGTCGCGCGTGCCCAACACAAGCGCCTTGTGGATGTTTTCGACGTTGTCTTCCGGACACTGGCGAATCGGACCGGCACCGGTTTGCAGGTCGACCAGAATCAGGTCTTCCTGGAATGCCGCCGCCTGCGCGATTAAGGTGCCGCCAGCGTCGACAACGATGGAACGCCCGTCGAATATCAGCTCGTCGTTGCCGCCGACTTGATTGACGTATACGACCGGAATCTGGTTTTTCTGCGCGTGGCTGCGCACCAGCTCGTGGCGAATATGCTGCTTGCCTATCGAATAGGGAGATGCCGAGATATTGATGAGCAGCTGAGGTTTGCCGGTTGTGCTCGATATGAGCTTGGCGATCGGATCATGTTGATACCGCGGGCGGGGATATATCGAGCCCTCGTTCCAGATATCTTCGCAAATCGATAGACCGATTAGATTTTCTCCCAGCGTGGCACAGCCGTGCGTCACTGCCGGCTCGAAATAACGGTCTTCGTCAAAGACATCGTATGTGGGTAGAAGAGTCTTATATTGCACGGTCTGCATGACGCCGCCATGGAGGAAGGCACACGCGTTTCGCAACGGCCGACCGGGATGCTCGTTTCTGTCGACAAAGCCGAGAACCACAGCTATATGCGCCAGTCGTGCTTGTATATCTGCAACACCCTGTAAAGTCGCATCCACGAAACTAGGCTTCAGTAGCAGATCGAGCGGTGGATATCCGCAGACGGCCAGCTCCGGAAACACAACCATATCAGCGCCCAAATCGCTGGACCGGAGCCCGTAGTCGACGATCCGCTCAACATTACCGGTGATGTCACCGACCGTTGGATTAATTTGTGCCAGAGCGATTTTCATGAGCTGTCCCTATTCGCCCGATATCGGCGCAGGTCCGCATTCCGAGCCGAACACCATTATATGAATAAGGCCTTGTCAGTTCCATGTCAACAGCTATAATCGAATTATCCTTGACTGACTTTCCTCCCACCTTACTAGGAAGGCCGCCCCTCCGCATGAGTCTCGCACCCCGCCGGCGACCGTTGTTCGCCCTTTTATCCGCCCTTGCAATCCTCACTTCCGCAGCCACATCCCTGGTGGTGCCGCAAGCCGCCACGGCTCGTGAATCGTCCGCCGCCGGACACACCGCCGATGGTGCCGGACTATGGATCACCATGTGGGACTATCCGAGCGGAGACCTCGATGCCTACTGCAACAACCTGCGTGCCAACGGCATCCGCAACCTCTTCGTGCAGACCTCTCGCAGCAATACACCTGCGATCGTCAAACCGACCGAACTGGGCAATTTGATCGACGCCTGTCACCGCCATCAAATCCGCGTTGTTGCCTGGTCATTTGCCACTCTCACCAGCCCGGTCGCCGATGCCGACAAAATGGTGGCAGCCGCTGAGTTTACCTCTCCAGGCGGCGACCGCATCGACGGACTGGCACCGGATCTGGAGACCAATCTCGAGTTGTGGCGCGTCGAAGCCTACAGCAAGCGGTTGCGCGAGAAACTGGGCAACAACTATCCTTTGACCGCCGTGGTCTACAGCCCGCTCAACAAGGCTCCGGAAGTGGCTCGCACACCGTGGCGCTTGCTGGCCAAGTACTACGACGTGATCGCGCCGATGGCTTACTGGAACAGCAAGTGGGCCAAGCTCGATGCCTATGAATACACGGTCGAGACTGTCCAGCGCATCCGCGAACTGACCGCGCGCCCGGACATGGAGATTCACGTGATCGGCGATGGCATGGGCACCAAGAAAGACGCGATTGCCATGTTCATGAAAGGCTGCCAGCGCGCCGAGGCGACCAGCGCCAGTCTGTATCCCAACCACAAGGTGACCGACGAACAGCTGGCATCGATGTCGCGCTACAGCGACTACTTCAAAGCCAACTCGCGCGTGCGCCTGGCGGCATTCAAAGAAATGATGAACGGCGGTGACCTGAATGCCCCGCCCCTCAGCGACCCGTCGCAGCCGATCAACCGTGGCGACTTCTACGCACTGGTCTGCAAGCAACTGGTGCTGCGCGGCAGCGCCAAAGCCACCAGCATGCGCGATTTGAGCCAGTTGGAAGCCTATCAGTTGTTGCTCAACAGCGGCATGTTGCCCCAGCCCACCAAGATGGGTGATGCTTGCGAAAGGCTGATTCTGCCTATATCGCAGCAAGAAGCGACGTCGTTGATTGCCCATGTGGTCGCCTCCAAACACGGAGGGCATCACGGGCGCAGTCGGCATATCTCAGCCATCGGCCGCGGCAGTGTCGGCGCGTTGATTGGCGGGCATCTGACTCCGCCAGCAGCGGCAGCCATGCCGGCGGTGCCGACCTCGGCGGCCAATGCAGTCAACTATCTCGATGCAGCGCACATGGTGCTGCAAGCGCGCTCGTCACTTTAGGTCATCGGCTAGAGCATCCGCTCGTATCTACTTAACTCGGCCCAAGTGGCGGCCGCGAAGCGAGCGCGATGACTCGATGCAGCCCCTCGAATCCATTTATTGATGGGTTATTACTTCGAAAAGCGGGTAAATGGCTTATACGTCAGTGAGTGCTGGTTTGGAAGGAGACATAGGAGTCTCGAGGTTGCCATCTGGGTGGCATAATCAGCCTTTTCGCTGCCATTAAATCTGCATCTTTATCGATTTAAAGGTGTTATCCTGTTAGTAGCTAAAAATACGATGGATTCAGGTGTTCAGCCTGATTCACCCGCACACGAAAGGGGGCAATCCTGACCTGCGGGACATAGGTTTCATTCGGAAGGGTGGCAGCGAGGCTGTCAGCCCTTTTCGTCGTTTTATAGGGTGTTAGGAGGTTCTCGCATGCATGTAACCGTCACCGGACGAAACATAGACCTGACTCCTCCATTGAAAGAGTACTTGATGGACAAACTGCGCCGAGCGCAGAAGCATTTCGATCATCCGCTGGAAGTAACCGCAACGCTCAGCGTTGCTAAGAACCCATCCATAGCCGACAACCAGACCGTTGAGGTAAGCATCAAAGTCAACGGCACTGTCATCCGCGGCGAAGAATCGACCGAAAACATGTACGCATCAATCGACCTCGTCGCCGACAAGATTGAGCGTCAGTTGCGCAAATACAAGACCAAGTACTGGCACAAGGGAGCCAAGGGCAACGGGCATCGCGTCGCCGACGACGACGAGCCGGTTGTGCTGGACACGGGCGCAGAAGAAGACGATGAAATGGCAGTTGTTCGCGCCATGAACTTCGACGATCTCAAGCCGAAAATCGTCCGTTCCAAGCGTTTTCCATTGAAGCCCATGACTGCCGAAGAGGCCGCCGCCCACATGGATCTGCTAGGACATGACTTCTTCATGTTCATCAACTCAGATTCCGGTCAGGTCAACACGGTCTATCACCGTCGCGACGGCAACTACGGACTGATTGAACCGGAAGTCTGAAGTCCGGACACCAAAATCCAGGTTTAAATTACGTTGACTCTAGGTCTAACCCTCGGGCGGGCTTCAACGGTTTCCTTTAGAATCGCTAAGTGGGATTCGTGCTCTCGCCTTTTTTCTGCACTTTTTTGAGGTATTCCGGCTTTGGGTAACAACGTCTTTTTGGCGTCGCGTCGCAAGAGGGTCTCTCTCTTGATTTCCTGCCTGAGCACGCTATTGGCAGCCACCGTCACCATCTCGCCCTGGTCGCCGTCTCCCAGCAACTTTGCATACGCTGCCGCCAGCGGAGCGGTAATCAGCCTCAACAACGAAGGCGTCAAAGCACTCAACGCCGGCAACTATCAACTCGCCATTCAGAAATTCGAAGCCGCTTACAAGCTCGACCCCACCTATCAACTGGCGCGGGAGAACCTCGCCATCGCCTACAACAACTACGGTCTGCAGATGCAGAACAACCCGGGCGAAGCCATCAAGTGGTTCCACAAGTCACTGTCGCTCAACCCGAACAACGCCACCACTCAAGGCAACCTCAACACCATCGTGCAGATGCTGGGCAAAAACCCGGGCAGCTACAAAGACCGCATGGAGATGGGACGGGCAGCGCGTCTCGCCGGCGACTTCGATGGTGCCATCGTCGAATATGCAGCGGCGCTGCGCATCAAAGACGACCCCAAATTGCATGCCGACCTCGGCGATGTTTACCGCGTGCGCGATCGGCTTGATGACGCCATTCGCGAGTTTCAGGCAGCACTGAAGTCCGGCGTAGATCCGGCAACCGCCGCCGATGTCAACGTAAAACTCGGTCAGGCATTCCAGGCCAAGAAAGACCTCAAGTCGGCGATCGTGGCTTACGGTGAGGCGATCAAAGCCAAGCCCGACGACCGCGACGTGCTCGATGCCTTGCAAGCCGGTTGGGAACAGGCTCTGCGCGAGAATCCCCAGGCACCGGAAAACCATATCGGTCTCGGACAAGCGCTGCAATACCGCGGCGACTTCCAGCAAGCCGAAGCCGAATACAAGATGGCTCTGCGTTTCGATCCCAACAATGCCATCGCCAAACGGCTCCTGGCAGGCATCCCCGATGCCAAACGGCAGTCCGCGATCAACAAGAACATCAACGCCGGCGTCGACTTGCAAGCACGCAAGCAATACGACATGGCTATCGCTCAATATTTGGAAGCACTGAAAGCTGATCCGAAAAACGTCGACGTGATCGTCAACATCGGGACCGCATTCCAGGCGAAGGGCGACTACGACAACGCGATTGCCTACTACCAGAAAGCTCAGGCGATTCAGCCCAGTAATCAATTAGCGGCGCAAGGCATCAAAGCATCAACCGCTGAGAAACGCGAGAAGATGCTGGAAGCCGCAGGCAAAGCCGGTCAGGAACTGTTTGCTGCCAAGAAATACCCTGAAGCTCTCGCTGCATATCAAAAGGTAGCGGCGGCGCAACCGGAAGATCCGGAAAACCACTTCAACATCGGCGCCGTGCTGCAAGCTATGGGTCGGTTGGATGAAGCGATTGCCGAGTACAACCAGGCGATCCGCTTGAACAAAGATCCCAAGGAGAAACGGTACGACGACGCTCTTGCTGCGGCACGGAAGAAGAAAGCCGATCCGATTATGGAACAGGCAGTCGCCGCCCACAAAGCCAAGGACTACAACAAGGCGATCGATCTGTATCAACAAGCAATCAGCTTGCAGCCCGACAACGCCAGCTTGTACTTCAACCTGGCTGGTGCTCTGTACTCGCGTGAGAATTATCCGGACGCGCAGAAGAACTACGAGAAAGCGCTGCAACTGGATCCGAAAGGACAAGTCGACGACCTCTGGTTGATCGGCGCCATTCAAGAACACATGGGCGATGGCTATGCCGCCATGGGCTCGTACCGCAAATATGTGACGCAGGCACCGAGCGGAAAATTCATCGCGTTAGCCAAGGACCGTCTTGATGCCCTGACAAGAAACCCGCGCGACACGCAGAAGATCAAGAACGAAGCCGAGCTGAATGCCATCGCCTCCGCCGGTGACGCGTACAAAGCTGGTACGGCCGCGTACGCCGAAAAACGCTACGACGAAGCCCTCGCCGCGTATCAGAAGGCATTCGCCGCGCAGCCGAAAGAACCTGCCTACGCCTACGCAGTCGGCACCGCTTTTCACGCGAAGCAAGACTACGACAACGCAATGAAGTGGTATCAATCCGCTGCCGAAATTTTGAAGGGACAGACTAAACCGGATCCGGTCCTGGTCAAGGACATTCCGGCAGCCATGGAAAAAGCCATGGGCGACAAAGCCGAGCCAATTGCTAAAGCTGCTGTCGAGAAACAAACAGCCGGCGACCTTGCGGGCGCTATAGCGATGTATAACCAGGCACTACAGCTGATACCAAAGAACGCTCCCCTGTGGACAAACTTAGGTTCCGCCTACCAAAACAGCGACGACTTCCAGAACGCGCGCAACGCGTATCAAAAGGCTCTGGACCTCGACAAGAAAGCCTCGTGCGCCAACTACTATTTGCTCGCCAAAATCGATGAGCACTTCGGCAAGGCATCGGACGCGCTCAACAACTATCGCAAGTACCTCTCGGAATGTGGTGGCGGACAGTTCTCCGCCGACGCCAACGATCGCGTCAAGATACTGGCACAGGGCGGACCGACGCAGAAGCTATCGACCCAAGCTGAAATCAAAACAGCCAAGGCCGCCGGCGATGCATTCGATGCAGCCACCAAAGCGCAGACAGCCGGCAACTGGGACGAAGCAATCGCCAACTACAACAAAGCGATTCAGATTCAACCGAAGGAACCGGCTTATCTGTTCGGCTTGGGTTCCGCCTATCAAGGAAAGCAGGACTTTGCAAACGCAATCGTCTGGTATCAAAAGGCAGTCGACCTGGCCAACTCGCCCGAGTTGAAGACAAAGTATAAGGATCAAATCGCTGAGTACAGTAAATATCTGGGCATCGCCAAGACAGGCGCCATGCAACCGATCGCTGACGAAGCACTGAAACTGTTCCAGGCGCAAGACTACAAGGGTGCGGCTGGAAAGTACCGTCAAGCTCTAACCATGATGCCCGACGATCCGGACCTGCACCTCAACCTGGCAGCAGCACTGCAGGCCGCCGACGACTTCGCCGGCGCCAAGCCTGAGTACGAAAAAACATACCAGCTCGATCCAAAAGGCAAAGCCGACACGCTCTACTTCATTGCCGCGCTCCAGGAGCACTTCGGTGACGGCGCCAAGGCGCTGGACACATACCGACAATACGTCACTAAGTGCCCAACGGGACAGTACCTAGAATACGCCAAACTCCGCATCGCAGCCCTGTCCAAGAACGTACTCGACATAGTAAAAATCCCGACCGCGGCCGAGAGCAAAAACCAAACCGCTATTCGTGACAATTTCGACAAAGGCGTCAAACTGCAGCAAGACGGTAAGCTGCAAGAAGCCGTTGCCATCTATCAAGACCTCCAGAAGCAGGTTCCCAACGAACCAGCCTACGCGTACGCGGAAGGCACGGCACAACAGCAGCTGGGCAACATGGAAGCCGCGATTTCTCTTTACGAAAAGGCATCGCGCCTGGATTCGAAGAACAAGGATTACGCCAACGCATTGTCTGCTGCCAAACAAGCACGCGGTGCCACCATGCTTGATGATGCTGCGAAGAAACAAGCAGCCGGAGACCTGCCTGGCGCGCAAGAAGCCTACAAGAAAGCAATCGCCGCCGATCCCAAAAACGCCAAGTTGCACACCTATTACGCGGCATTGCTACAGCAGATGGAAAACTGGCAGGGCGCCCGCGACGAATTCAACACCGCCCTGGCAATGGATCCCAAGGGCGAAGGCGAAGACTACTTCTATATGGCTCGTTTGGACGAGCACTTCGGGCGCGGCGCACAAGCAAACGGCGAGTATCAGAAGTACATAGCGCAATATCCGAAAGGACAGTATGCCGCAGAGGCGCAAGCTCGCGTCAAGGCTCTGACAGCCAATCCCAACGACGTGATCAAGATGCAAACCGCTGCCGAAGTCAAAGTTGCCGGCGAAGGGCAGGCTCTTTTTGATGAAGCTGTAAAACTCCAACAAGATAAGAAAACGGACGAAGCAATCGCAAAGTATCTGGAAGTCCTGAAGGTAATCCCGAACTCCGACGCTGCCTGGTACGCGTATGCCACTGCTTTGTTTGAGAAACAAGATTGGGACGGCGCCATCAAAGCACTTGAAAAAGCGATTCAAATTAAACCCAGCGAGGCGTCCTACAAGCAGGTACTGCAACAAGCGAAAGCCGCGAAAGGACAGGTGCAAGCTGGTCCGTTGCTGCAATCCGCCATCGACAAACAGACCAAGCAAAACGACTTGAAGGGCGCGATTGCCGATTACGAAGCCGCGCTCAAGTTGTGGGATGATGCTTCGACTCACATGAATTGCGGTACCGCCTACCAAGCCGACAACAACTTCCAGGGCGCGCTCATGCATTACGACCGCGCGCTGCAACTCGATCCGAAGTTGTTTGATGTGCTCTACTACCGCGGGCTGGTCTACGAAAACTTGAAGAAAGCGCCGCAAGCCATCGCCGACTACAAGAAGTACTTGCAGTTACAACCGACCGGTCAAAATGCACCTGCCGTCAAAGACCGTCTCAAGGCGCTCGGCGTCAAAATGGTGACCGCGCCCGCCAAACACATGTAGAGTCGGTGGCCGCCTAAAGCGCGGTCGGCGATGCGTTGTCCCCCTAAGGCATTGACCGCAGTGGCGGCCAACAAAAGACATTTTTGACCGCAGTGGCGGCCAAACCTCGCATTTGTGGCCGCCGTGGCGGTCAAATGCTGCTGTGTCCGACCGCCGTGGCGGCCACCGCGAACGAAGCACATCGGCGCCGTCATCGATCCGCGCGCATCGATCCGTTGTCGGCATTGTCACCTCCCACGTTGTCCGCCACGGCGGGCAAATCGAGCCATTCGTGTCCGCCAAGGCGGACAGAGTGGGATCACCCGGGTGGTTAGCGACCCGTTCATCAAGCGGGGGCCTCATTTCGTGGGCTGCGGCGCTCATTTCGTGGGCTGCGGTGCGGATGGTTTGTAGGCGAGGTAGTATTCCCAGGCGAGACGCTGAAGTTCTTCTGCCTTCGCCGGCGGCAGGTCAACGACGGTAATGTCGCGCTTGCGCGTTTCGTTGAGTGCGGTGATCTTCGCCGGCATGCCCGTTGGCTCGCGCCCGAACATGTAGCAGTAGAACACGCACGCCGAGAGATATGAGCCCTCCGGTCCCGGATGGTGATGGTCGCTCGACCAGAGATCGATTTTTGGATTTTGCCCGACTGCGTAAAACCAGGTTTCGCCGACCGGAATCACCGGTGCGCCGGTTGCCTCAGCCAGCTCGGCGTAAGCTTTCGTGACCTTCGCCTGATTATCCGCTTGTCCGAGATAGGCATAAGTCTGAAATAAGATCGGCTGCTCGTGATGCTCACGAGCCATCTGTGCAAGCTGGTATCCGTAGTAGATCAGACCCTTACGATCATAGATAGGTTCGGTGCTCGCCCCTTGAATAACCATGTAATCGAACGGACCGTTGTTATCTAGAATCCGCTTCACGAGCCCGTCGTCGATATGCTGCTCGAGGCGCCGCGATGGTATCAGCACCTGCCAGAATTTAGTTTGCTTGTGCAAACCCCGATCACTTTCAATAAACGCTTTGAGAATTGCAGGAATCGAATTTGTAAATGTGAGACTGTTGCCGACCCACATGATTTTGACCGCGTCCGCGTCCTTGCTGTCGGAAAGCCGTGGTGCCTGGTTGACCTCCATCTCGCAAAGTGCGCGGTCGAACATAAACCAGAAGCCGACACCAAAAATAACAACGAATGCCACCACCGCGAACAGAAATAATTTGATCACTCGCCAAACGGTTTTTTTGGTTATCGCCATGAAGATGCTTTTGAAGATGCTTTGCTGATGCTTTTGTTGATGTTGGTGTGGGGTCAGTTCTTTAGTTGTCTTCGTCCAAATCCGAGTCGTCGAGGTACGGCTCCCTATCGACTTCCCCATCTCCAGCCCCATCCATGTCCTCATCGACGATTTCTTCACCCTCGGCGTCGATATCGGTGAGTTGCTGCTTTTGCTTGCGACGCGAGTCGGCGCGGTAGCGACTGCTCAGTTTTGGAATCGAACGGGCACCACCTTTGCCACCAACTACTTTCACAACACCAGTTTCGACCTTCTGCGAGGTCTGCTTTTGCAACTGCTGCTCCTGCTGAGATTCGCCGATGATCGTCTGGTAACTGTCGTAGCGCGCAGGCGCGATTTTATCGATGTTTTCCAGCACCGCACAGCCGGTCTCCACCAGGTGCAGGCAGTTTGCGTATTTGCACTCCTCAGCAAATTGCGCGATATCAGGAAACTGCCATGCCACCTCCTGCGGTTGCGGGTGACGCAATTCGCCAAGCGAGAAACCGGGAGTGTCGGCTATCCACGTTTCCCCCCCATGAGCACCGCCACCCGGAACTGATGCCTTGATGGGCAGTTGATACAGCTCGCTATAAGTGGTTGTGTGCCGACCGACCAATAATTCTTCCCGGACGTCGACCTTCAAATTGAGCGTTGGGTTCAATTTGTTAATGAGGCTGGATTTACCTACGCCCGAGGGTCCGGTGAGCACCGACGTGCTTCCGGCAAGCGCAGCCTGCAATTCCTCGATTCCCGCGCCAGTTTTGGCAGAGACAAGTAACACTCTGTAATCAAGTGGTTCATAAATGTTTCGTAAAGCCGCCAGCTCGCTTTCTTCGGCGAGATCGCACTTGTTCACCAACACGAAATGCCGCACTGCAGGCAGTTCTAGCTGCAAATGGACCAGGTACCGATCACACAACAACCCATTAAAATCGGGCTGCCGTGACGCTTGTACAATAAACACCTGGTCGACGTTCGCTAAATACGGGCGAGACAGCAAATTGCGGCGCTCCAGCCGAGCAACAATCACTGCTGTCCCTCTGCTGTCGGAGTTAGCGTCGGTGAGGTCTACTTCATCGATTTCAACTTCGTCTCCAGTGAAGATTGATACGCCCTCTTTCTTCAAGCGAGCTCGAACCGGGCATTGGAGCGTGGCATCATGCTCCGGCGTGTACACCAGATACCCGCCTGCATGCCTTCTCAACACTCGCCCTGTCACCATTCCGGTGAATCGCTCCTTCTGGTAATGCTCATCATCTTAGAAGCATTTGCTGGAATCGCAAATCTAATATGATTATTCGGTGACTCTAATGACAAGCGCAATTATGGAATCCTTCACACAAGTCAGCAACGGTAACTCGGCAGAACAGCCCTCCATCGACCATGTCCGCAACGTGGCCATCATCGCCCACGTCGACCACGGCAAAACCACACTCGTCGACGGCTTCTTGCGTCAGACGGGCGTCTTCCGCGAAAACCAGGAAGTCGTCGACTGCGTCATGGACTCCAACGACCTGGAGCGCGAGCGCGGCATCACCATTCTCGCCAAGAACACAGCCGTGCGCTACAAAGGGCATCTGATCAACATCGTCGATACGCCTGGACACGCTGATTTCGGCGGTGAAGTAGAGCGCATTCTCGGTATGGTCGACAGCGCCATTCTCGTCGTCGACTGCGGCGAAGGCCCGATGCCGCAAACACGTTTTGTATTGCGCAAAGCCCTGGAGCGCGGACTGCGCCCCATGGTCGTCATCAACAAAATCGACCGCCCCAATATCGATCCGCACCCCGCTGTCGATAAAGTTTTCGACCTCTTCGTTGAACTGGGCGCCAGCAACGAACAACTCGATTTCCCGTACGTATTCGCTTCCGGCGTCAAGGCTTTCGCCATCCGTCATCTGGAAGATGAAGGCGTCGACCTGCGCCCGCTGCTCGACTTGATCGTCGACCACGTGCCGGCGCCCAAAGGCAATCCAGATGCACCTCTGCAAATGCAAGTCAGCATCCTCGACTATAGCGACTACCTGGGCCGCATCGGCATCGGTCGCATCTACAATGGTCGCGTTTCCGACGGACAGCAAGTCTTGCTGCTCAAAGAAGACGGCGAGCAAGTGCGCGGCAAAGTCACGAAACTGCTCAAGTTCCAGGGTCTCAAAAGGATCGACGCTGACAAAGCCGAAGCCGGCGAGATTGTCGCCATCTCCGGACTGGCATCGTGCAACGTCGGTGATACCATCACCGCTCTCGATAACACAGCCGAACCGCTCGATCGCATTCACGTCGACGAACCGACGATGAAGATGTCGTTCCTCGTCAACGACAGCCCATTCGCCGGTCAGGAAGGCAAATTCGTCACGTCGCGCCAACTCAGAGATCGCCTCTTCCGCGAACTGGAAACCAACGTTTCCCTGCGCGTCGACGAAACGGATTCTACTGATACCTTCATGGTCAGCGGTCGCGGTGAACTGCACCTGGGCATCTTGATCGAAACCATGCGTCGCGAAGGCTTCGAATTCCAGGTTTCTCGCCCGGAAGTCATCCTGCGCGAGATCAAAGGTCAGCAATGCGAACCCTTCGAAAAGCTGATCATCGATGTACCCGAAGAGTTCACGGGCGCCGTCATTCAAGAATTGGGACCGCGCCGCGCCGAGATGCAACACATGCATGTCGATCGCGGGCAAGCTCTTTTAGAGTTCGCAGTGCCCACACGTGGTTTGATCGGCTTCCGCAGCGAGTTTCTGCGCCTCACCAAAGGCAATGGCGTCATGAACCATGCGTTCACTGAATACCGCCCGTGGTGCGGTGACATCGCCCGCCAGCGCAATGGAGTGCTGGTCGCCTGGGAAGAAGGCGTGGCAACGGCTTATGCAATTCAACAAGCCGAAGACCGCGGCGTCTACTTCATCATCCCCGGTGTGCGCGTTTATGGCGGCATGATCGTTGGCGAGCACAACCGTCCGCAAGACCTCGACATCAACGTGGCAAAGGCCAAGAAGCTCAGCAACGTGCGGAGCAACAGTGATGTCATGGTCACTTTGCAAGCGCCAATCGAAATGACCCTCGAACAGTGCCTGGAGTACATTGAAGGCGACGAACTCGTCGAAGTGACGCCCCAGACCGTGCGCATGCGCAAACGCGTGTTGAGCCGCACAAAGAACCGCGGCGGCTAAACCGACACAATTAATCCAGGCGACACCGGCGTAAACGTGCTCCAGCTGGCGCTCGTTAATAAATCAGCACATCTTATGTGATCTGGGGAACTACAGCGTATTGCGGTAGTCATTTAGATGAGCTAGCGTATGCTTTTGGTCTCGAGAGCAGCTAGTGAGTGCCGGAAATCCCGGGGGCTAGCGTGGTGATCGGAGCCAACCGTAAACAGCAGACCGTCACCATGGTTCGTTCGAAGCTTCGCGAGCGCATTTTCTTTGCCGCCCTCACCGTAGGCGCGGCAGCGTTCATCTGCATGGTCACAGGCACCCACTTCGTCATGGACGGCTGGTCGCACGACCGCATTCAGTCCATCATGTCGCAGTGGCTGACGCGCCAGGTGCACCTGGGAGAGACTTCCTGGTCGCTGGGACTGAATGGACTGGTCTTGACCAGCGAGTCGTTCTCGGTTGACGAGAAAGACGCCAAAACGACATTTCTCAAATCAGGCAAAACCGAAATCGGGCTGGCGCTCCTACCGATGGCGCAAGGCAAGTTCTACGCGCATCACATCAAGTTTGTCGACCCGCAAATCAAAGCCGTCCATATCTCCGGCAAGCGCTGGAATTTCTCGGACCTGCCCCAGGCTCCGGGGCTGAAGTACCTCTCATGGATGCAGATCTCGGGCGGGCAAATTGCCGTCCAGGATCAAGAGACGAAACCAGCTGCCTGGTCGGGACGACATCTCGAGAATGTGACGCTGACTGTGCAACGTCCACGAGAAAACTCGGTCTGGCCGTTCGCCATCACAGCCGAGATGCCCGGCACCACCCATGCCACACCGACCGCGCCGGGCAAAGCGTACGTCACCAAAATCAATCTCAGTGGTATCGGCACCGGTGCCCTCGATGACTGGGCAAAGAACAACCATACCTTCGAAGCTGAGGTCAACGACCTCAATGCCGAAGACGTGCACATGTTCTCGGCTGAGGCGCCGAGCATGCACGGTTTCGTAGATGCGAAGCTAAAAGGCAGCGGCGTGCCGCAAAAAGGATTCCATGCCAACGCCGACATCATCACAAAGAAACTGCGGGTAGTCATCCCGGAAGTCGGCGACTGGAACGTCGTCGACGGCACCAGCTCAGCAGATCTGGTTATCGACGAACAACAAATCGACTACAAGAACTTTTCGCTGGCACTGCCCACAGTGCTGGTGCGCTCGGACGGCAACATCGCCGACTGGCGCACCAAAGACCCGTCATACAAAATCAACTTCGACTTCGTCGCCTCCGACGTCGCCAAGCTGGCAGACATGGTGCCGGCCCGCATCTTGCCGCGCGACATCCTGGGACCGCAAGCCAGCGGCGAATTGCGAAGCAACGAACAGCTGACTATCGCGCAGGCTCTTCTACCGGCAAAGGTAGGCGGTGCCGGCATAATCAAAGCCAACTTCGTCGGCAAAGGCAAAGACCTGACCGCCGATATCTCATTGCGCGGCGATGCGCTGAGAGCCAACACACTCATGAAAAACGGCACCCAGGTGCATACAGTCGGCAAGGTCGACATGCATGCTCAGCTGGTCAGCGTGCATCATCCCAAACAGAAAGACACCATCACGGGCACCGCCACCATCGAGAACGGGTCGCTCTCCATCGACAAGGGCGACATGGTCGCGCACGCAGTGAGCGGCAACGTCACCATCCGCAATACCGACATGTTACTGCACGAACTGAAAGGCAAGTTCGGCCCCGGCGACTTCCAGCTGAGCGGCACCTTGCCGGAGAAACCAACCGGACCGGTGGCGCTGCACTACGTGGGCAACGACATCAATTTATTGCAAGTCAAACGAGTTATGAAGGCGCTCGATATTGATGCCATGCCCGCCAACAATCACAATATCGCCGGCACCATCAAAAACGCAGTCGTAGATGTCACCGGCACGTTCAGAAAGCCGAATGTCGTGATGACTGCCGTGCCGAAGCAGGTCTACTTCCAGACCGGCGCCCTCGAACGCGCACTGACAGTGACGTCCGGCATCGTGCGTTATGGCGACGGTGCCTTCCGCCTGGAAGATGTGAACGGACGCCTGGGGCGCGGCACCTTCATGGTGAATGGCTCAACTACCGCCGCCGGCGCCAACAACCTGAGCGTGGAAGCCAGAGATATAGATCTATCCGATGTAGAGTTGGCAGTCAAAGGTCTCGACATACGCCCGATCTCGCTGCAGCCGCAAGTGCTGTTCGGCACGGTCGCCAGCGCTAAACTGCACGTCACAGGTTCTGCCGCCGCCCCGTCGGTCGAACTGACCACCGTTCCCAGCCACCTCTACTACGTGCCCAAAGGCTTCAGCCGCACGTTCGTGCTCACCGGCGGCAATGTTTCTTTGAAGAAAAACATTGCCACCATGCACGACCTGACGGGCTCACTGGGACGAGGCGTCTTCGTGCTGAACGGCACGGCGCACCTGACCGGTCCCGATGCAGCCTCGGACCTGAAGCTGGCAGCGCGCAACCTCGACATGTCCAACGTCAAACTGGCCCTGCAGGCACTGGGGGTTCATCATCCCTTGCTCGCCCAACAACTGCTCTACGGCACCGCCGACGACGTCAAACTGAAACTAAAGGGTCTGAATCAGCCCCCGGATATTTCGCTGGTGGCAGTGCCGGGCAACATCCACTTCGAGCCACTGGGCAGCTCGCGGACGCTCTCACTGAGCGGCGGCAAAGTCACCTACGAAAACGACTCGCTGCAGTTGGATAAAGTGCGCATCCATAGCCAGCGCACCAATGCCCTCGTCAGCCTGCAACTAGACAGCCTGAGCAAAAATTCGCAACTGCACATGATCGACCTGAACGCCAAGTCGTTCGACCTCGGCGACCTGCACAGCTATCTGGCAGCCGACCGCACGCCCCCGACGGTGCGCGACACGTACCACAAAATCATCGCGCAATACGGACTGTCGCGCCCGCACGGCACGATGTCCGGCGTTTTCCATATGGATGCTCGCGGCGACCATCCGGAGGTGACGGGACAGCTCAACCTGACACGATTCGGATTGCGTTTCTATCAATATCCGATTCACCACGTCACCGGCTCTCTAATTGCCGACGGCAAAGACATTCACCTCACCAACATCCAGGGTTCTATCGGTAGCTCGCAGTTTCAAGTAGACGGCAAAGTAGCCGATGCCGCCACTAAGGACGCTAAGTGGAACGCCGACGTCAACATGCAGGTCAACGTCAAAAACTTCCTGGCGCTCATATCCACCGTCGATCCGAGCATGCAAAACATCATCACCGCCTCCGGACCGATTCCCTTGCACATGAAAGTAGCAGGCGATCTAAGCGGTATGACCACAGGACGGTTTAAGTCATCTATTCCACCGGAGACAATCATCAGTCTGGGCGGTCCGCTGGGCAACGTCACCAAACCCGCCGGACAACCGGTAAATCTGGAGGGTGCGCTCGCTTTCGGCGGCGATAATCCGCCGCGCATCGAAGTTACGGAGAGCAAAGTCACCATAGGTGATACCGTAGTCGGCTGGACCGGTGAATACATAGTAAGTGAAACTAAATCGCCCCGCCTGCACTTCTCGCTGGAGCTGCCCAATCCGCTGCCCATCAGTCAGCTGGTGGGTTTCCTGCCGGCAGATAATCGCCTCAAAGATATCTTCAAAAACGCCTCCGGTATGGCGAAAGGAAGATTGGAGTTTGAAGGTCCGACCACCGGACCGGCAATGCGCGGACACATCGACATCTCGGAAGCCAATCTGCCGGCTCTGAAAATCGCCGACGTCAGTGGACGGCTGCAGGCTAATGACTGGTTTCCTCCCAAGAAAGTGACGGCCAGCGAGCGCGCTAACATGCCCCCGTCCACGTCAAAACTGGAAATTACCCTCAGCAAGGCACGCGTCGCCGACTTCGCTTTTGAAAACGTAGCCGGCACCGTCCTCGCCGAAGACACGGACAAAGGTCCGAAGCTGAGCTTCCGCGACATGAGCGCCGCTGTTTTCGGAGGCACCGGCACTTGCGAAGGCTGGTTCATGCTCGAAGGACAGCGCCCCTTCAGCTTGCTGACCCGGTTCAACAGCATCAATGCCGATAAGATGGTGACCGCGCTGCTGCATGCGCCAGGTCAAATGACCGGCACCATCGACGGACGCACACAGATTGACGGACTGGCAGTCACCAACGAAGAGGACTTTTTGAGAAACCTGCGGGCGATCGGCGCTTTCACAGCGCACAACGGCAGAGTGACTCGCCTCAAAGAATTGCAGACGAAACTCACGCAGGGCAATTTTCTGATGCAAGGTCTCTTAGGATTCGACATCAATAATCTGCTGGCAACGCTGGCACCTGTTAAGTCGGGGAGCTTCGATACGTTCGAAGGGAAATTCCGTCTGCGCAACGAGCAACTGCACCTGGCTAAGGTGTTGTTTACCGGCGTGGAACTGCGCCTGCGCGGCGAGGGAGACATCGACCTGTCCAACAAGACAATCGATATGCACGTTGCCGGCAATATCCCGCGCATCGCCAAATCGTTCCTACCGGGTCCGCTGGAATCTATTGCCAGCTTCCTCAGCCCAGGCACCATCCTCAATACCATTGCCGCCCATACCTCACTGGATTTCCCGACGCTTCCTTTGATCGGAGACACGGGAGACAGCAAACCGCGTTCTTTTGAATTCACTGTCAAAACTAAGCTAGATAACCCGAACACAATCGCCAAAGCGATTCAGGAAACATTCCATTTCCTGCCGCCGCAACCCTCAGCAACTGCCTACCCGGCAATCGGCATCGGCATGTCCGGGCAGGACACACGCCAGTTTGCCCCACAACGCAGTGCCACTTCCGACACAATGATGGTTCCGCCGGCACCAGAGTCCACAATGGTCGTCGAACCTACTAGCGTGAAAGAAGCCTCAGCGGAGAAATAATCCCAATTGGAAACCCGGAAACCCATGTCCAGCACGCTCGAAAAGCCAAGACCGGCAGCAGGCAGTGAAAAATCCAGTCACCCTCTGCGCGTCTTCCGCAATCCCAACTTTCGACTTTACTTCAGTGGTCAACTGATCTCGCAAGTGGGCACCTGGATGCAACAGGTGGCGCTGAGCTGGCTGGCGTACAAGCTCACAGGCTCGCCATTTATGCTGGCTGTGGTCGGCGTCTCCGGACAGCTTCCGTCGCTGGTGGCGATGCCTTTCGCGGGCGTTTTCGTGGATCGACTCAACCGCCATAAGATTCTGGTAGCGACCTCCGTGCTCGCCATGGCGGAGGCAGCAATATTGACGGCACTGGTGCTCTCGCACATGATCCAGGTCTGGCACCTGGTGGTGCTCGGTATCGCCTCCGGTTTGATCACCGCCTTCGACATGCCGACGCGCACAGCGTTTGTGGTTGAGTTAACCGGCGACCGCGACGATCTGCCGACCTCACTGGCTATGAACGCCGCGCTCATGAACATTACCAGGTTATTTGGACCGGCCCTGGCTGGTTTCATTGTCGCTGCAGCAGGCGAAGGTATCTGTTTCTTGATCAATGCGGTCAGCTACATCGCGGTAATTGCGGCGCTTCTAGCAATCAATGGCGACTTCGCGCCGAAGGCAGACAAGCAGGCGAAGGTTTTGGACGAACTGAAGAGCGGCTTCAAGTACACATTCGAAACTCCTCCAATCCGGGCTCTGATCGTCTTGCAGGCGGCATTCGGACTGGGTGGCATGGCCTATGCCATGTTGATGCCGGTTTTCGTGAAACAGATTGGTGGCAATGCCAACACACTGGGATATCTGATGGCAGCCTCCGCACTCGGTTCACTGGCAGGCAGCGCTGCTCTGGCTAGCAGAAAATCGGTGCTCGGGCTGGGACGCTGGGTAGTGGTGGCGTCATTCTGCTTCTCTATGGCGCTGATAGCGTTTTCGTTTACGCATGCTTTGATACCGGCGATGATGGCGCTCTCCGTGATCGGAGCCATGATGATGCTACAGATGGGCTCCGCCGGCACCATCATCCAGTCTATTGTCGAAGAGGACAAACGCGGTCGCGTCATGAGCCTGTTCACAATGGCTTTCCTGGGCACTGCGCCAATCGGGAGCTTGATCGCCGGAGCCCTCGCCGACCGCTTCGGCTTCCAGCACACCATTCTTGGATGCGGCATCTACTGCTTGTTGGTGGCGATTGCATTCGTCACCCAACTGCCCAGACTGCGCCGCGAATCGAAACCCATCTACATTCAACGCGGACTGCTGAATGCCGAAGAAGAAGTCGACCTTTTGACGAGTTGACGCGGCACCGGGGCTCCTGATTTTCCCTTAGGGCAAATCAACACTACTGTTGATTTTCACAAGCGGTGGAGGCGAAGACCTCAAACGTTTCAAGCCAGTTGCTCCTTTCGAAGTTTTTTAAACAGAAGTGTTGATTTGTCCTAAGGGACGAATAGCCCCTCCCCAGCCAGAACAAATCGAAAAAATCTACGTCATCCACTCATACGGAAAAGATGGCACGACACACTGAGCCTATGTCGTGAGAAGGATGAAGCACTATGACCATGGATCGCGAAAACCTGCGAGACTGGGCGGCACTACTGGGCCGCACCGGTTTGTGCGCCATCTTTCTGGTGAGCGCCTACACGAAGGTCACCGATTGGAACGGCATGCAGCATCTGATGGAAGAACGCGGCATGCCATGGGTTTCATTCTTCTTGCTGGCTGCCCTGCTTCTGGAAGGACTGGGTGCTGTGGCGGTCTTGTTGGGCTACAAAGCACGGCTGGGCGCGCTGGCGTTGGTAGTCTTCCTGGTGCCGACGACTTTTATTTTCCATAACTTCTGGACGATGCCTGCCGATCAGCAGGCACTACAGACGGTGATGTTTCTAAAGAACCTGGGCATCATCGGCGGATTGCTCATGCTCGCCGCTAACGGCCCCGGACGTTTCAGCCTGGGCAAACACCTGTGTGGTCGTCCAGCACACAATAATACCCTCGGAGAAAGACAATGAAGACTCTCATACGCTCTCTGGCATTAGCCGGCATTCTGGTGTCCAGCACCATGCCCGCTCATGCCGACGAGATTATCAAAACATACAGATATGCAGTCAACGGCGCGCCACTCTCGGTAGGACATGTAGCTGTGGAGGATGCTCCGCTCACCAAGCAAGTCATCCGCGAAGAATCCGCAGTCATCGAATCGCCGGGGTCTCTGGTCGAAACACAAACTTCCGTCGTGGCGCAAAACGGTAAACTTGCTGAAACTCGCACCACGACCTTAACCAGAACCGGTCGCAACATCGAGCCGACCGCCACGATCGAACGCATCTTCAATGATCACAACGAGGTGATGGTCAAAGAATTCCCTGGCTTGATGCCGGGTGACCAGGAAATGGTGCGTGAGTTCTCGGCAGTAGTAGAAGGCACTCAGTTGGGAAATCGCGAAGCAGCCCCGCCCGACGCTCGGACAGGAATGGACAAACCGTATTGGCCGCTCTTCGATTACAGCGTATTCGACGATCGCGTGTATTAACCGACGCGCCGTGACTCGAGAATTTGCTCGAGCACGGCACGCAGCTCAAAAGGCGTGGAGAGCACGAAGCGCGCGGCGGTGTCGTCTGCAGCGCCGACTTTGATACTGATGCCTTCGCGCTCGTTGACCCAGCGAAACGCGGCCTCGTCACCGGAGGTGTCGCCTCCAAAGATGTAAAATCGACCGGCATCCGCTGCCGACTCCGGACCGGGCTCGGTGTGCGCCGGTCCCAGGCGCGCGTCGATAGCCTGCAGCGCGTCACCCTTGTGCCAGTTTACTTTGGGCACGAACTCCCAGCTGGTCGGCATGGTGCGGCACTGCAAATGGCGCAGTTGGGCGACCTCGGCAATGCGTTCCACGACATCGAATACGTAGGGCCTTTGATCGACTGGCACCGTGTGCCAGTGCAAGCACAACGACAGCCCATGGTCTTCGAGAATGGCTTTGTAGGGACTGGAAATCAACGGTGCGAGGATATCTCGCAGGCTAGCCAATTCAGGTCCGAGGTCTACGGCATCAGGATGCGCCAGGCGCTCGCCGCCGGGAAACTCGATTTCCAGACCATAGTTGCCGGCCAGAATCACCTTCGTATCGGGAAAGTCACTGCGCAACCAGGCAAGCGAACGCGCACTGACCACACACACGGTGGTATGCGGTTGCTCGGCCAGATTGCGCAGCAGTGAATACAGCGCGGCATCTACCTTTGCATCTTCAGGTCGCTCGGCATAAGGCACCACTGTGCCGTCTCGATCCAACCCGATCAAAAGCGGCCGATCCTGAGGGATGGCTGCAATCTCAGTCTGCAAAGTCATTTCTGTTCTTGAATCAGGCGCTCGTAGAGTCCGAAATAGGCATCAACCATGCGGCGCTTGCTGAACATCTCCGCACGCTTGCGACATGCCTGAGCGGAAATTCCGCGTGCTTCCGGGAATCGCGCCACCAGGTCGTCGACGGTAGTACCAACGATGGCAGTTTCTTTGTCGGTGAGCAACTCCGGCACCGAGCCTCTTTTGAAAGCCAGGACGGGCGCGCCGGCAGCCAGGGCTTCCGCCATGACCAGACCAAACGGCTCCTCGAAGTTGATCGGATAAACGACCGCCACCGCCTCTTTATACAGTCGAATCTTCTCGCCGTAGCTGACTTCGCCGATGAACTTGATGGTCGTGTTATCGAGTTGTGGTTTCACCTTCTGCTCGAAATAAACTTGATCGGCGCTGTCTACTTTGCCGGCAATCACCAGCGGCATATTAACGCGCTGGGCGAATTCGATGGCTTCCGCGGTGCCCTTATCCTGGCAGATGCGTCCGATGAAGAGCAGATTCTTGCGATCGCCGTCGTCGCCTTTGGCATGACCACCGTTTTCGCCGGGCGAGGCGGCAAAGTCATTCGTGTCGATGCCGTTGTAAATGGTGGCAACATAATTGAGGTCATCCGGATAATTCAACTTTCTGTATGCTTCGCTGATAGCCACATAGTTGAGATCTTTGTACGCCATATAAATTGGCGCACAGTACTTCTTCACAGGGTTGTGGTTGGTGGTCACCATGGGAATGCGAAACTTCTCCGCCCAGGGCAGCGCCTGCCATCCCATGTGGTTGTGCACGATATCAAACTGGTCGACCATCTCGCGCAGGCGGGTAAGCGCCAGAATGTCGTAGGCTTGCCATCGCCGTTTCGGGATGTCATCCGCGGTGCGCAGAGGTTTATCGACCACTGAGACCAGCCGCGCATCGGTACGCGAATCACCGCTCGCGAAGAGGGTCACTTCATGTCCTCTCTTGACCAGTTCTTCGGTCAGCAAGCTGACCACCAGCTCCGTTCCACCATATCCATCCGGCGGTACTTTTTCCACATTTCCGGCTAGTTGCGCGATGCGCATGAAATCAATCTCCTTATCTCAACTCTCAATAATCACTTTGAGTTTGCCGCTCTTATGAAGCACCTTGCAGGCGGTGAATCCGTCTTGAGCGGTAAACAAAAGATCAACGACCGCAGACCCCACCCGCAGCCCGGTCAACGTAACTCTATTGAGCCAGGGCGGCAGGCTGGGTTCGACGATGCGCAGGGTCTGGCGCAGTGCATCAGGTTGCATGTTGAGGCAGACCTTCAGCATCTGGAACATAGATCCGGCTGCCCATGCTTGCGGCGAGCACGACACCGGATAATCAATCGGCTTGAACGAGTTGTTACGATCGAATCCGCAGAACAATTCAGGCAATCGGAAATCGGGTTCGAACTGTGCCGCCTCCAGCATGCCGCGCAACACATCGTGCGCGTCCTGAGTTCTGCCGATTCGACGCAATCCTTCGACGATGATGGCGTTGTCGTGCGGCCATATAGAGCCGTTGTGATAACTCATCGGGTTGTATTTTGGCACCGCCCGCGATAGCGTGCGGATGCCCCAACCGGAATGCATGTCCGTATCCACCAGGCGATCTGCTACCAGATGCGCCCGGTCATCATCGAGAATGCCGCTGAACAGGCAGTGCCCAGGGTTGCTGCTCACCACCTGGCATTGCTCGCCATGACCATCGAGCGCCAGCGCGACAAACTTTTCCGACTCCATCCAGAAGTCTCGATTAAATCGTTCCTTCAATTTGCGAGCGTCGCCGCGCAGTTTGTTGGCGAGCGGATCATATCCAAGCGTCTGAGCGATGCGCGCCACCTCCACCCAGGCGGCATAAAGATATGCCTGCGGCTCGCAGAGCGCAATCGGCTGGTCCGCCAGACGCCCGTCGGCGTGCATAGTGGAGTCGCCGGAGTCTTTCCATCCCTGGTTGATCAAACCATCGGGGCATTCAGTGCGATAGGTCAAATATCCGCGCTCGTCGAGAGAATTCGACAGCCAGTCGAGAGCCATACGCACAGCCGGCCAGAGACGACGAATCATCTCCATGTCGCCCGACCAGTCGAAATACTGGCACAGCACATAGAGCCAGAGCTGCGTCGCATCGATCGTCCCATAGTAAGGAACGTGCGGAATTGCTTTGCGCCGTGCCAGTTCGCCGACGCGCAACTCGTGCAGAATGCGCCCCGGTTCTTCCTGCGTGGTGGGATCAAATTTCATGCCCTGATACGCTGCCAGCACGTCTATCGATTCTCGCGCCATGTCTGGAAGAAACGGCAGTATCTGCCAGGCAGTAATGGCACTGTCTCGCCCGAAGAGAGCGCAATACCAGGGGACACCCGCCGAAATCCCGTAGCCTTTGGGGGTCGGCTGTCGCAGAATAAAGAGGTCGCGATAAGACCGTTCCAGCGTCAGGTCGAATAGTCGGTGACTGGTATCAAATCGGCTACCGCGGTTGCACCAATCGCGGTATCGCGTTTCGGCGCTCTTGCGAGCTTCAGCAAAACCGGTGCGCCTGGAGTCCGGAGCCGACACCTGTCCGTCCCAGCGGGTCGTGAAGCAAATCTGAAATTCACGCGTCTGGCGCGGCGGCACCACTAATTTTATGATCACCTGTCCGTCGGTCACCGAATCTGGCTGTATGCCAAAAAACTCAACCACCGTTTCGACCAGGCAATCATCAAGCCCGCGATAAGCAAGGTAGATGCTGCGACCGTTTCTTCCCGCAACAGGCAGCATGCGGCGGCCGCGCTCCTGAATATTGAAACCGCGCACTTCGAAAATGTCGGCGAAGTCAGATTGGAAATTGAAGGTCAGCTCGATCTCCAGAGTTTCAGTATGGAAATTTGTGAGGACGAAGCGCTCCCACAGCAAGTCGGATAGCACCACTTCGCGCAGCACCGTCAGAACCTGCTGCGGCACGGTGTTGATTTGAGGGTTGGTGTATAAGAAGGTCCCCGTATAACCCTCTTGAACAGCCTTCGAAAGCAGCGAGAGCGGAGCCCCATTTAATAAAAGCTCGTACTGGCTCAGGTGCCGCGTATCGTAGCGATAGTATCCGTAGCCCAGCGTGTTGCAAGCAGGAATCAAAGCCTCCTGGTCCATCACCAGAAAGTGACTGCCGCTCTTCAACACGAGCCGCGGGTGTGCCGCATCGGTAAGAACGAACGGCATGCCCTGGCACAGCGGTCGCGTGTCCGGTGTGTAGTCACAGGACCCATCTATAGATTCGTCTTCGGCAGCTGGCGGAGTTACAGGCGCCTGCGCATGAGCTGTTGCGGCTCCCTGAATGGCGCCCGCCGGTTGGTCCGGCGGCTGCACCGTCTGGTCGATGGGCTCGCCTTTGGCTTCCGGCGGCTTCTCCTGGGCACGCTTAGACTTGCCCTTGCCGGCAACTACATGGGGTACATTCATCTCGCCCATGTCCGTATTTCCTTGCTGTGGCTTAGAAGGTGATGGCTGCGAGGGCTGCAGAGGGTTCGCACTCATTAATTGTACTTCGCGGATTGACTGGGTGGACGCCTACGTATGGATGAACTCAGCCGCTGGTTAGTTCCGGCTAAATCACATGCCTCGTTACGAGGAAAACGAGAAAAGCCGCTTGCTCAACCATACCTGGCTCTCTTAGGAATCGATCAAATTTACGAAATCGGGGAACCATCCCTCCTGGCAGGCGTCGACCAACAGAACCGATAGACTTTGCGCATCTGCGCATGGACTCAGGTGGAGGGAGACATGCAAACAAGAGACGAACTGCTTCGATTTTTGACCGAAACAGAGATATTCGCGCCTGGTATGTTGCCAGGACAAGCTCACCATATGATCAGGTCGGTGGCGAGCAACCCGGAGACCCCCTGCCACATCTTGCAAAGGCTGGCGGACATGACCGGACAATGTGACCTGCTAGAAAGAGTTGCTGAAAATCCTAGTACACCAATAGAAGTCCTCGAGTGCCTCGCTCATAACAGCGACCCGGCTGTGCGTGCTGCTGTAGCCGACAACGGCAATGTCCGCGTACAGACCCTGTGGGAGCTGGCTCATGACGAGAATCCGCAGGTACGATACGAAATGGCCGAAAACCCGCGCGTCCCTAACGAAATTTTGGAGTTGCTGTCAGAGGACGACAATCCTTATGTATATACGCGCGCCAGAGAGACGTTGCATCGAATCTACGACGAGCAGCGCAGCCCGAATGTCTTTGAAAGAGTCATAGATTGGGTGCGCGGCGGGCGCAAAATCCGCCGCACCAGTTGAGCTCATATGCGGAGAAACCTTGTTGAAGCACGACCGTCTTCGGGACTGTGGAGCTGACAAAGGGAACTACGAAATGAGCACTAAGGACCTTGGCGGAAATGATCGCGTAATCGACATCACGGCAAGACTCGCTGAGAAAGCCGGGAAAGTCGTGGCTCTGGCAGAAGCTCGGGACGCAAAAGAACAGGAAGTTACTTGTGAAGGTGGTGTGTGCCAACTCACCGCCTGGAAACCACGGAAGTCCGCGTAGTTCTGTAGGTTGCATGCGAACCCCGCATAGACGAGAAAGACGAAGGGAAAAAGGATCTGTCAGTCGATTTGTGTCAAAGGTTGAGTCACGGCGCGATCCTTCCTGCGAACTCTATTGAAAATTGATTCATTGCTGCGCCCCAGTCCCGCAGCGGCATGGTCCATTTCTTCGCGATGTTCTGTGCGGCCAGGTACATGACTTTGAACACGGCTTCGTCCGTCGGGAAAATTCGGTGGTTGCGGCTCGCCTTGCGTAGCGTCATGTTCACTGACTCTACGGCGTTGGTAGTGTAGATGACCTTGCGGATGTCGTGCGGAAAAGCAAACATCGGAATTATCTTTGCCCAGTGTTCGCGCCAGGACTTGCTGACGGTCGGATACTTGTGGTCCCATTTTGCCGCGACTGCATCGAGGTTCGTGGCAGCCTCCGTTTCCGTGGCTGCGCGGTAGATCGATTTGAGGTCTGCAGCCATTGCCTTGCGATCCTTCCAAGACACGTACTTCAGCGAATTGCGCACCATGTGGACGATGCACAACTGCACCCAGGTTTTCGGGAACGCCGTTTGAATTGCGTCATCCAAGCCGGTGAGCCCGTCTACGCAGGCGATTAGGATGTCTTGGACGCCGCGGTTCTTCAGTTCCGTCAGAATGCCGAGCCAGAACTTGGCTCCCTCATTCTGCGAGATCCAGATCCCGAGTAGCTCTTTCTGTCCGTTGGTGTCCACAGCTAGTGCCAGATAAACGGCCTTATTGATCACACGCTGGTTCTCGCGAACCTTGACCACGAGCGCGTCGAAAAACACGATCGGGTAGAGATTATCCAGAGGACGGCTTTGCCATGCTCTCACCTCTTCGAGAACGCCGTCGGTGACGTTCGAAATGAGGGTCGGCGAAACATCGGCGCCGTATATTTCCTTGAGTTGCGCCTGAATATCTCGGACTGTCATTCCGCGTGCATACATCGCTAGGATCTTGTCGTCGAATCCCTCCAGCCGTGTCTGCCGCTTTGACACCACCTGCGGTTCGAAGTCGGCATTACGATCGCGCGGAACACCAAGAGTAATGTCGCCCTGCTCGGTGGTCAGCGTCTTCTTGCTGTACCCGTTGCGGCGATTCTCGCCGCCTTTGCCGGCGCGCTCGCCTTTCTCGTAGCCGAGGTGATCCTCCATCTCACCTTCCAGGCACCGTTCAACGATAGCCTTGGTGAGTTGTTTGAGAAGACCGCCCTCCGCTAGCAGCTCCTTTGGATGCTTGCCCTGTGCCAGATGCTCCTTAATGAGTTCGTCCAGCATGTCGGTACTTTTAGTCATGGTCAGGCTCCTTTCTAGTGAGCGCCTGGGCTCTGACCTTTGACACAGATTATTTTACAGTCTCGGGAAAAACAAAGGGCGGTGTCAGCACCGCCCTTTGTCATTACTACTTTCACCCTCAAGACGCATCCACGACAGATCTACTTGCGTTGATCGCGCGTGTCCTTTTTAGAGGCGCGTTTTTTCGCTGCGTCCTCCGCTTTCTTCTGCCCTTCTTCCTTAAGAGTCTGAATCGATTCACGCAGACTCTGAAAGTTTTCCTTGTGAGTCGTCATGTCTTCCAGCGCCGCCTGGAATTCATCCGGCTTGGCGATAGAGCCAGAGCGAGCCGTTTTCGCAAAGCCGCGCTCGTCGCCGATCTGGTGTTGTAATTCGCCAATTCGGTCTTGCAGCTTCTCCACTTCGCGCTGCAGCGTTTCCAGTTCGTCTGCAACAGTAGCGCTGTAGATTAGTTCGGCCAGCTCATCTCGTCGTTTTTCGATGGCTTCGCGTCTGGACTGGATATCGAGACGTTCTTGCCCCAGGTCAGTGCGCTTGGATTGGATATTCCGGCGGTCGCCCTGACCGGAGCCGTTGTTTTGTTGGTTTTGTTTCTTCTTGTGTCCTGTCATAGCAAAAGGTCTCGCAAATCCAAAATGCAATACAGCGTGATCGGAGTTCACATGCAGCCAGTGGCTGTATTTTAAATAAGGCAGGTGCGTGAATTACATTTACCAAGTCTGAATGTCTCAAAACTTTCATAGCTGGTGTGTTAAGTCGACATTTTCAATTCCAAGTTCCTGGACAAGAAACGACTACCCATGCGGGTAGTCGTTCCTGATTTCAGTGACTGTGTGACTGTTTACGGGCTCGCGTGCTGCCCCCCGATCAGGTAGTCTTTGACCCGTTCGGCGATGCCGTTGACTTCATCCGAGATGTCGTCAACAGCTACTTCGACCGAAGGCCAGTCCTCCCGCTCGGCAGCATTGCGGCAATCTATAGACGCCCGATGCAACTGCCTCGCCGACATGAGGGCCGCCAGTCCGCGCATTTCATGCGCCGCCTGTGTCACCCAGTCTTTGTTTTGTTGCTCGGCTTCGCGCCTGATTTTGCTCAGCAAGTTATTGGCTTCATGCATGAACAGCTCCAATATCTGGTTGGTGTCCGTTCCGTGAATGTCGCTCAGTTTGGTGAGTTCGATGTCGCCGTCTTCAGGCGACGCCGAGATGACCGCACCTTTGCGCTTGTCGCGCAGCCAGACGCGGAACAGCGAGAGCAATTGCTCCTGATCCACAGGCTTAGCGATGTAGTCGGAAGCTCCCGCCTCAAGGCACTTCTCACGGTCGCCTTGCATGGCTTTTGCTGTCAGCGCGATGATCGGCAATGTGCGGAACTCATCGATCTGGCGAATCGCCCGGGTCGTTTCGTAGCCGTCCATTTCCGGCATCATAACGTCCATCAAAACCAGGTCGACATCGGGACTCTGAACCAGTACCTCGATACCCTTGCGACCGTTTTCAGCCGAGAGCACCTCCATCTGGAAGCGTTCCAACAGGCTCTTGAGCGCCATGATGTTTCTGGCATCATCATCGATGATCAGTACGCGACGTCCGCCCAAGAGCGGGTCGTGTTGCCGGAAGTGCTCCAGCACCTTGCGCCGTCCATCGGAGAGCTTGTGATCTTCGCGGTGCAAGAGGAACGCTGTTTCTGCCAGCAGTTGTTCTGAAGTGGTGGCATCCTTGAGCACAACTGATTGCACCATCTTCTTCAGAACTTGCTGCTCGTCGGCAGCCAGGTCCTTGGCTGTGTAGGCTATTACCGGAACATCGGTCTTGTCCAGTTCTTGCCTGATTTTGCGAATCAGATCGACACCGCTGATTTCCGGCAAGACAAGGTCGACGATGATCAGGTCGTAGTCGTTTTTCTGTGCCAGTTGCAGCGCTTCTTCAGCGGTGCGTGCACCCGTCACCTTCACCTCATCATCGCTGAGAATGGTGGAGATGCTGCGCTGCTGCACATCGTTGTCTTCAACAACCAGCACGTTGCGGACGCTGCGGTCGATGAAGTTGCGCAGACGGTTGAGTCCACGCGCGATGCCGCTCTCACCAACGCTGGGATCGATGACCCCATATGCACCGAGGGTCAGCGCCAGGTTGCTGTCGCCTGCATCAGCCACCATGATGGTTGGCACGCTTTCCAGGGCCCGATCATGTTTGAAGCGATCGAGCAATGTCCAGCCGTTGACCCCGACGATGCGGGCGTCGAGCACGATGGCCGCAGGTTGATACTTGCGTGTCATGGCTACGCCGACGTCGCCGCGCAGTGCGACCAATCCCTTGAAGCCGTGCGCTCTCACCGCCTTAAGCAACGTATGGGCATATTTCTCATCGTTCTCGATGATAATCGCCACCTTGTCGCTCTTCTCGATGCGATCGCGATCGTCTTCGACGGTAGGATGAGCGAGCGCTTGCTCGACGGCCGCGGCTTGCTGTTGGCTGGTGCCACTTGTGCCGCCGGCTTCGGCAACCACAGCGGATGCCACGTCGAACTCGCGTCCGGCGCGCTGGTGCTGCTGCTGCTTGAAGAGCGGGGCGGCGTTGACCGGCAAGTACAGGGTGAACACGCTGCCGACGTTAGGTGTCGACTCAACTGAAATCTCACCACCTAATAGGTTGGAAATTTCCCGGCTGATCGACAGCCCCAGACCTGTACCGCCGTATTTACGGCTGGTGGTACCGTCTGCCTGCTGGAACGCTTCGAAGATGATGCGCTGCTTCTCTGGAGGTACACCGATACCGGTGTCGACCACCGAGAACGCCACCACTCGGTCGGCTTTGTTCAACGCGATGTTTTCCTGACTCCAACCGCTTGCCGCAGCGTCGATGCGCAACGTCACGCTGCCTTCGTGTGTGAACTTGAAGGCGTTGGAGAGGAGGTTCTTCAAGATCTGCTGCAGACGTTTGGAGTCTGTACGTATCTTGTCGGGCAGGCTGGGATCCAGAACAATATTGAAGTCCAGATCCTTGTCGTTGGCCACCTGACGGAAGCCGCGTTCGATGCTGGTCGACAGATCCTGCAACTGGCACTCGTCGAAGTCGATTGCCATGGTTCCGGATTCGATCTTGGACAGGTCGAGAATGTCGCTGATCAAAGCCAGCAGGTCGGTTCCTGCTGAGTGAATCGTGTTGGCGAATTCGACTTGTTGCCCAGACAGATTCCCTTCCGGGTTCTCAGACAGGAGTTGCGAAAGAATGAGCAGGGAGTTGAGCGGTGTGCGCAACTCGTGCGACATGTTGGCGAGAAACTCGCTCTTGTACTTGGACGTGAGAGCCAGCTGGTTTGCCTTTTCTTCCAGCGCTTGTTTTGCCAGTTCGACCTCGTGGTTTTTGAGTTCGACCTCGCTCTTTTGCTGCGCCAAAAGTTTTGCTTTCTCTTCCAGCTCTTCGTTGGTATGCCGCAGAGCATCCTGCTGTTCTTTGAGCAAGTCTTCCGACATCTTGAGAGATGCGGCTTGATCTTTGAGGCGCAGGTTGGTTTCTTTCAGTTCATCCTGTTGTCTTTGCAGTTCTTCCGCCAGTGATTGCGATTGCGCAAGCAGCGCTTCCGTTCTCATTGTGGCAGCAATTGTGTTGAGCACGATACCGATGGTTTCGGTCAACTGATCGAGGAACTGAATATGAATGTCGTTGAACTGGTTGAATGAAGCGAGCTCGATGACTGCCTTCACCTGACCTTCGAATACGACCGGCAGGACGATGATGTTGAGCGGTGGTGCCTCACCGAGCCCGCTGCTCACCTTGATATAGTCGCCCGGCACGTTGTTGAGGAAGATGCGTTCTTTTTCAAGGGCGCACTCGCCAACGATGCCTTCGCCCAGTCTGAATGTATTGCCGAGATTCTTGCGCTCACGATAAGCGTAGCTTCCCAGCAATCTCAGCACCGTGTCGCCCTCTTCGTTGAGATCGGCGATGTAGAACACGCCGTGCTGCGCATCGACTAGTGGTGCCAGTTCCGACAGGATCAGTTTAGCGACTGTGAGTAAGTCTCTGTGACCTTGCAACATGGCTGTGAATTTGGCAATGTTGGTCTTCAGCCAGTCTTGCTCGGTGTTCTTCTGAGTGGTCTCTTTGAGGTTGCGGATCATCTCGTTGATGTTGTCTTTGAGAATCGCAACTTCGCCTTGCGCTTGCACCGTAATCGACCGGGTCAGGTCGCCCTGTGTCACGGCTGTTGCCACGTCTGCAATCGCGCGTACTTGTGTCGTCAGATTGGCTGCCAGCTGGTTGACGTTTTCCGTCAGGTCTTTCCATGTGCCTGTGGCACCGGGGACCTTCGCCTGACCGCCCAGTTTTCCTTCCACACCTACCTCACGGGCAACTGACGTTACCTGCTCGGCAAATATGTCCAGCGTATCGATCATCGAGTTGATCGTGTCTGCCAGTTCGGCGATTTCGCCTTTGGCTTCAACTGTCAGTTTCCTCTTCAGATCGCCGTTCGCTACTGAAGTGACGACTCGGGAGATAGAACGCACTTGTGACGTCAGGTTGTTGGCCATAACGTTGACGTTGTCCGTCAGGTCCTTCCAGACACCGCCGACGCCCTTCACGTCCGCCTGTCCGCCCAGTCTGCCTTCCGTACCTACTTCGCGTGCAACCCGTGTCACTTCCGATGCGAACGATGACAGCTGGTCCACCATTGTATTGATTGTGTTTTTCAGCTCGGAGATTTCGCCCCGCACATCGACAGTGATCTTCTTAGATAGGTCGCCTCGGGCTACGGCTGTCGTCACTTCCGCGATGTTGCGGACTTGTGCTGTTAAGTTGGATGCCATCTGGTTGACTGATTCGGTCAAGTCTTTCCACGTACCGGCTACACCGCGTACGTCCGCCTGACCGCCCAGTTTTCCTTCGGTTCCGACTTCTCTGGCGACCCGTGTCACTTCTGATGCGAACGATGACAGCTGGTCCACCATTGAGTTGATTGTGTTTTTCAGCTCTAAGATTTCGCCGCGTACGTCGACTGTGATCTTCTTAGACAGGTCGCCCTTCGCAACTGCGGTCGTCACTTCCGCGATGTTACGCACTTGAGATGTGAGGTTGGACGCCATCTGGTTGACTGAATCCGTCAGGTCTTTCCATGTGCCCGACACACCGCGGACATCCGCCTGACCGCCGAGCTTCCCTTCGGTACCTACTTCACGAGCAACCCGGGTGACTTCAGATGCGAATGATCTGAGTTGGTCCACCATTGTGTTGATTGTGTTTTTCAGCTCCAGAATTTCGCCTTTGACGTCGACCACGATCTTCTTGGAGAGATCCCCGTTTGCCACCGCAGTCGTTACTTCCGCGATGTTACGCACTTGCGATGTGAGGTTGGACGCCATGACGTTCACGGAGTCTGTCAGGTCTTTCCAGGTGCCGGAGACACCGCGAACATCCGCTTGTCCGCCTAGCTTCCCTTCCGTTCCTACTTCACGAGCAACCCGGGTGACTTCAGATGCGAATGATCTGAGCTGGTCCACCATTGTATTGATCGTATTTTTCAGTTCGAGAATTTCGCCTTTGACGTCGACAACGATCTTCTTAGATAGGTCGCCGTTCGCCACCGCGGTTGTTACTTCCGCGATGTTACGCACCTGGGCTGTCAGGTTGGACGCCATGAAGTTCACGGAGTCTGTCAGATCTTTCCAGGCGCCGGTCACACCGCGGACATCCGCTTGACCGCCGAGTTTTCCTTCCGTACCTACTTCACGTGCAACCCGGGTGACTTCAGATGCGAACGATCTGAGTTGGTCCACCATGGTGTTGATTGTGTTTTTCAGTTCGAGAATTTCGCCTTTGACGTCGACAACGATCTTTTTAGAGAGATCCCCGTTTGCCACCGCGGTTGTAACTTCCGCGATGTTACGCACTTGGGACGTCAGGTTGGATGCCATCTGGTTGACTGAGTCCGTCAGATCTTTCCAGACACCGGCGACGCCCTTCACGTCTGCCTGACCGCCGAGTTTTCCTTCGGTTCCGACTTCTCTGGCGACCCGTGTCACTTCCGATGCGAACGAACCGAGCTGGTCCACCATCGTATTGATTGTGTTCTTCAGTTCGAGAATCTCGCCCTTCACATCGACCGTGATTTTCTTAGATAGGTCGCCGTTTGCCACCGCGGTTGTAACTTCCGCGATGTTACGCACCTGGGATGTGAGGTTCGACGCCATAACGTTGACGGAGTCTGTGAGGTCTTTCCACACACCGCCGACGCCCTTCACGTCTGCCTGACCGCCGAGTTTTCCTTCGGTACCTACTTCTCTGGCGACCCGAGTCACTTCCGATGCGAACGATGACAACTGGTCCACCATCGTGTTGATGGTTTTCTTGAGCTCAAGAATTTCGCCTTTAACGTCAACGGTGATCTTCTTGGACAGATCACCGTTAGCAACTGCGGTCGTCACTTCAGCGATGTTACGCACTTGAGCGGTAAGGTTGGAAGCCATCAGGTTGACGTTGTCGGTCAAGCCCTTCCAGGCGCCGGTGACGCCCTGCACTTCCGCTTGTCCGCCGAGCTTTCCTTCGGTTCCGACCTCGCGGGCGACACGTGTCACTTCAGCCGCGAACGAACCGAGCTGGTCGACCATCGTGTTGATTGTTTTCTTCAGTTCGAGAATTTCGCCTTTGACGTCGACGGTGATCTTCTTCGACAGATCGCCTTTTGCCACCGCGGTCGTCACTTCGGCGATGTTTCTTACTTGAGCCGTCAGGTTAGATGCCATCAGGTTGACGTTGTCTGTCAGGTCTTTCCATGCGCCCGTCACACCTTTGACGTTCGCCTGACCTCCGAGTTTTCCTTCGGTTCCAACTTCCCGGGCAACCCGTGTCACTTCCGATGCGAACGAACCGAGCTGGTCAACCATCGAGTTAATCGTGTTCTTCAGTTCGAGAATTTCGCCCTTCACGTCGATCGTGATCTTCTTCGAGAAGTCGCCGTTCGCCACGGCGGTCGTCACCTGAGCGATGTTTCTTACCTGCGCTGTCAGGTTGGACGCCATCAAGTTGACGTTGTCCGTGAGACCTTTCCATGCACCTGTCAGACCTTTGACGTTTGCCTGACCGCCGAGTTTTCCTTCCGTACCTACTTCGCGGGCAACCCGGGTCACTTCGTTTGCGAACGAACCGAGCTGGTCCACCATGGTGTTAATCGTGTTTTTCAGCTCGAGAATCTCGCCGCGCACGTCCACGGTGATTTTCTTGGACAGGTCGCCGTTCGCCACGGCGGTCGTCACTTCTGCGATGTTACGCACCTGGTTCGTCAGATTCGACGCCATCAGGTTTACGTTGTCGGTCACTTCCTTCCAGATGCCGGCGACGCCTCGCACGTCCGCCTGACCACCCAGTTTTCCTTCGATACCCACTTCGCGCGCCACACGCGTAACTTCGCTCGAGAAGGACGTCAGCTGCTCAACCAGCTTGTTGACTGTATTTGCTACCCGAAGAAACTCCCCTTTGATTGGGCGCCCCTCGATTTCCAGTGCCATCGTTTGCGACAGGTCGCCGCGAGCGACGGCGCCGATCACGCGCGCCACTTCGCTGGTCGGGTGGACCAGGTCGCCGACCAGGTTATTGACCGAGTCGATGTAGATAGCCCAACTGCCGGTCGCGCCCGGCATGTTGACGCGCTGGTTGATTTTCCCTTCGCGACCGACCGCATGCGCAACGCGGTCGATTTCTCTCGCCAGACGATCGTTCATCTCGATCAGACCATTGACTGCAAGAGCGATTTCGCCGGCGACGCCTAATTCCTTCTCGGACAGGCGGGTGGAGAAGTCGCCTCTGCGGACGGCGCGCAAAACGCCGAGCAACTCTTTGGCATGGGCGAAGTCCAGTGCAGTGGCATCCGCTTGGAGAACACCGGTCGCAGTAGCGGATCGCGACTTTTTGCTGCTGGTCTTCGGTTCGTCCTCGATGGCGGCAGTGGCGGCGCCGGCATCGTCTCTGGTCCGGGATGCGGCTTTTTTGGCCGCGGGCGAGGTTTGTTTCTTCATTCGTCTTACTCGACTTTCGCAAAAGCAGGAATGGTCGGCTGGCGCCAACCTTCCATCAGTTTCCGTTTGGTCTCAATAGGTCAGTGGGTGTGCAAAATACAGTGATCTACTATTTAGGTTACCCATATGCACGTTGGAGATATGCATAGATTGCTTATGGTTACCCCCAAAATGCTTGTAACAAGTACGTTACATGTCGCATTTTCGTGACTAGAAGCGTAGCCCGTAATCTAAGCAGGGCTGGCTTTCCAGTTGACGAGCCGCCATGTCGACGGGTGGTGGTTTAAGCCTATGAGTTCAAGAGGAAATGGTTGGGGGGTGCTGATCGCCGCCTAGGGGAAATCAACACTTCAGTTGATTTTCTGTTGATTTGCAGAAGTGGCGATTAGCGTGTGCAGAATTTCGCTAGTAAATGTTATGCACCATCCACGGTGGCAACTCAGCCGAGCGGCTGCCACTATGTCTGGTGCATAACCCCGCATAGTTCACATGAAAAAGGTTTGGCAGTGTTGGGCTGCCTCTTCATCCACGATGGTTCCTGACTGAATCTATCTTCTAGATTAGGTCGGATACCGAACCGAAGGCTAAGCCTCTACCTTTGCTTATCTTTCGAATCGGACCGGGGAATGATTTTATTATTCACGGACCCGGGGGATCGCACAATACGGAAACTACGAAACCCTACACCCTGGCGGTAATCTCTCGGTAACAACCCGGTGGGGCTAGGGCGCCCGGCGCCTTCGAAGGGTGCGTCCGCTGCTTAGAAACGGCTTGCGGGCGGCATATAAATGAAGCTATGAGTACCGACAAACCCTTTCGATGGAATCTGGCGAATCGCCGCGCCCTGGACGCAATGTTCAGGACGCTCGCGCACGCGGATCTGCCGGGGAAGGACAGTTATTTCTGTCAGCCTTTATTCAAGATGCACAATGAGCGCATCGAAAACACCGTCTCGGGCTTCGGGCTGGCACTGTCTCCCGAGATCATTCATACCTGCGCCCGCATCGCCGCCAGCGCGTCAGACTGTGACCTGATTTTCGTAGGGCGATCGCCGGAAACATTCTTCGATTATCTGAGCGGGCTGTTCTTTGACAGCAGCTGGCGCGAACGCATTATCTTGCTGCAGTTCTCCTACCGCTTCGTCGATAAGAATCGCATCAACTGGACGTTAGCCCTGCCGGCATTGCGAAACTATTTCCGCACGCTCAAGCTGGATCCCGCCAACCTCATGCGCCGCGAGCGACCGGTGGCATTCGTAGATCTCGTGTGCTCGGGTGAGACATTCGGCAACCTGATTCATCTGCTCGCCGCGTGGGCTAAAGAAGAGGGCATTGAATGGAAATCGGTGCGCCGCAAAATACGGCTGCTGGGGCTCACTTCCAAATGCAAAGCCAGTCCGAAAGCGCGTCGCTGGACTGAGCAAGCCAACTGGTTGGATATGCTGGAATCGGGTTCGGTCAAGAACATCGCGATACATCCGGAACTGTGGGATTACTTCGGCAACCGCCAGCGCAAGGTGACGCCCAGCTTCCGACCGGAAAACTGGGGCAAGGACAAAGCCTATTCCCCGGCAAGAAACATTGCGTCGCTGGCTGCGTTGCGCATGGCGATCTACTGGTTTGGTCTTGGACAGCGTGCCACCAGCCGTGATGACTTTGCTTCGCTGCTTTGCGAACAGCCAGAGATGAAACGTCGAGAGCTGCGAGAAATGGTGGCGGAACTGCGCCAGACACGCCGCACTGAGAAACGCTTACGCAAGAATCGCAGCCGCTCGCTGCCCGCTTCCCTGCGCTAGGGATGCGGATTGAGCCGGCTAGCAGATGCGCCGGCTTTCGCAGGGGATGTTGCGGAGGTGCCCTGGCGTTGCGCGCGCGGGACGAGCATTCTTTGCAAGTGATTCTTCGTCAATGCGTACGTCTTTGAATCGGGATCAGCCGCCAACGCCTCATCGATCCAGCCGAGCGCTTTGCTGTACTCGTGCGCATCACGCGCCGCGAGAGCGGCATAGTAATACGCCATCGAGTAGAGATGGTCCGTCTTCAACAAGCCCCGCTCATTAACCAGATCAATCATCTTCTGCGCTTGTTCGTATGCGACCTGCGGGCGCTTAGCCGGATAGCATGCCCAGATGCAGTAGTAATAGGAGCCGATGTAATCCGGTTCTTCTTTGGATACATCGAGAGTCACGTCGACGGCTCTGGCGGCCTCGCCGTTTCTTGCCAGGACGCAGGCTTCCACCATTTTCTTCTCGATCTGCGCCGCCTTCGAATCAGGATTCAGCACTTCATTCACCACATAACCATTAATGGGACTAGCTAGTTTCTCTCCGTCGGCAACGTAGCGAGATACGGAATCGCAAAGCGCCTCCGACATGTTCGCGCCGGAATAGGTGCTGACCAGACCGTAGGGCCAGGCGTTGTAATCAGTCAGCGAGGCAACATTGAGGTCTTTGTTGAAATTCTGCGCCTGATTGAAGGCGAGGATCTTGGGCTTGATCATCGCCACCCATTCTTTCGATGAAGAGAGGTGGTAATAGCTGTCGGCGAGGTGCGTCAGTTCATGCGCGATTGAAGACACCTGGTTGAATTGCGTGCTGTCGAAAAAGACATCCGTCAGAGTCATGTACATGTTGCCGGATTGAGCATTCGGTCCATCACCGTGAAACGCATGCTGAATAAATGTCGGCACCGGCAGTTTGGTTGCCCGCATGATGTAAATATGGTGCCCGTGCCCGGCACGCAAAAGCAGTCCCGGTGCGCGTCGCGCCAGCAACTTCCAGTCATGCATGAAGACAGTTTTCTCTTGCTCGGTCCACGGCTTGTAGGCAAATCGCGTTTCGCTGTGCTTGGCATGTGGTGAGCCCGGATCCACAAACTCGACGATCTCTTCGATGGTGGCGGCGTTCTTCGCGTAGATAGCTGCTTGATTGGGAATTGGGTTGAGACCTGAAAGAAGTGCGGGGGACTGAGTGGTCCAGCTAACTGCATCATCCGGCAACTTCGGCGGGTTCATCTGCACCAGAGTCAGTTGTCTCGTCTCCGGGTTGATCTCATATAGGTCGAACGCGTTGCGCGCATTCAGTTCGACCTGGACGAATATCTTTTTCCTGTCGGGAGAGAGGTAGAAAGCGCGAGCGTTGCGTCCGACAAACGGTGTCAAACTGCAACAGAGCCAGCCTGCCTCGGTCATTTTGTAGAGGTGAATGGCGCCATTGCTGCTGCCTTCTCTGGCAAGAAACAAGGGCGTCTTGTTGTCGCTGAGCCAGAGCATCTTGCTGATTTTGCCGGGAAACGTAGCAATCACCTGCGGTCGCCCGGTCCTCACTGCGTACAGAGACGAGTTCTGGTCGAAGGTTTGAACCTTCACGCGCGTTGAGCCATCGGGAGACTGCTCCCAGTAAACCTCATTGGGCGCAGTCCGCTTCTTATCGCTGCTCGCACTCTTATAGATCGTCTCCTCGGGAAAGCGCGAAGGCGCCGCCGCTAGAGAAACCAAACCGCTGTACGGGTCGACTTCGTAAACATCGAAGACGCCTCGCTCCTTCAGGTCTATCAAAGCAAAAACCTTCTTCCGGTCTCGGCTCAGGTAGAAACCCATGGCGATCCGCCACGCGAACGGGGTGAGATTACGGGTTTGTTTCTCCAGAAGGTCTGTTCTGTAGAGATGCGTGGGGTAGCCATCATTCGACTGCGCGAGATAGACGATTGACTTGTTGTCGCTCAACCAGGCGATTTGTCCGATGTCGTGAAGAAACACCTGCACCTTGACCAGTTCGCCGTGGTCGTCGAGGTAGATCTCGGTCATTTTATTGCCCAGGTAGTGCCGCACCAGCACTTTGAGACGACCATCCGGAGACACGGAGACATCGTCGCGATCGGCGATTTTGGTGTTCAGGTGTCCGGTGGAGAGAAGTGGTCTGCCCGGGGCTCCGCCACCGACAACCGTATCGAAGTCCCCGGTGATTGCCGCGACGTTGGTCATTCCACGCAGGGTCAACGCCGCCCCGTCCGATGCCGTGCGGGTCACGCACTGCTCGCCCTGAGCGCTTTGAGCGAGTGCCGGCAGAGGTCCGGCAGACACGACGACACAGCCGGCAGCGATAGTTGAAATCAGGGCTTTGCGCATATCGCTTATTTTAGTACATGAGCCTAGCTGGTGCTGTTTCGTTCCGGCGTGCAACGAGATTAGCCGAGACATTCTCTGCACCATATATGGTGCGCAGCCCTTCAAAGTTTCTTCCCCAAAGATGTCGTGACGCGGGAGTTTCTCTTGATATGCCGGGAAGTATGTAGGTCATACAGGCAGCCCCATAATTTGCATGTAATCAACTAGCAAATCGACCGCAGATCGAATATCTTTGTACACCTCATCCACCACTGACGCGCACCAATTTCGGCGGCGCGGCGATATCTGTCGGCAGGGGCACCATGCAAACATCAAACTATCTCGCTCTACTGGCAACTTACCAACAATCCGCCGCCACAGCTTTGAAACGCGGGCAGTGGATGAAAGCGGCTCGGGTACTCAGAGACGCACTGCGCGAGTGCGAAGAAGTCGGCGAGTTGCATGAAGGTCTGACTGCCACCGCCAACCAGTTGGCCGAAAAACTAATCGACCAGCACAAGTACTCGGAAGCGGAAATACTTTATCGGGCAGTGCTGGAAGTGCGCGAAAAACTCTTCGGCACCAACCACCCGCAAGTTACTGAAAGCCTGCAAAAGCTGGCTGTCCTGCAGATCACTACGTTCCGCGCCGAAGCGATGGGCAAGAACTTTCCCGGCGTCGCTGCAGCCAGCTGATCTCAGTTAAGAAGCTTCGCCAGTCGGGTTGCTGACCGGGTCGATCGGAGCCAGTGCGCTGTCCGGTCCCGCCAGAGGTTCGTAATCGATTTGCAGCCGCTCTTCGATACTGATCATCATCTGATATAACTCGCGCGCCTGCTCAACGTTGCCGCGCTTGTGATAGAAGACCGCCAACCTCTGCAACTCGTACAGATTGCGACGCAGAGCTTTCTCGATCTCGGTAGGCTGCGAGATCTGCCGGTGATTGCTGTCGACGTTTCGTTGAGGCTCTGCCATTTGCCCTTCCTAAATGTCTTGAGTTAAAGAATAGCCTTTAGAGGCTATTCTTTGACATTGGTCTAAACCCATAAATTTCACTCTCGGAACCCCAAGATCAACTCATCAGTTTTATAATGCCTGAGCGCATCCAGATTGGATTTAGCGCTACCAGACAGACCGGCGGCCGGACGCAATTAGGAGTGCGCATGCCTGAATTCATCAAAGTAGCCAGAACAGACGACGTGAAGCCAGGCAAGTCGAAGGCGCTCAACGTCGGCGGCGTGCGGCTGGCGCTCTTCAATGTCGGCGGCACGTTTTATTGCGTGGAAGACTCGTGCTCGCATCAAGGGGCACCGCTGGCGTCAGGCATGATCGGCGGCAAAACCATTACGTGCGAATGGCACGGCGCCACCTTCGACCTGGAGACGGGGAAGGGTTGTGCCGGACCAGCCGGACAGGGCATTCAAGCATATAAGGTACGCGTGGTCGATGATCACGTTGAAGTCGAGGTCTGATCAGGGTTTCGGCAGCTGAGCACCAGTCGTGGTGCAACATAGGCTTACCAACAAATGCTGTTGGAAATGGCTGTGTTCGCCGGTTCCGAGACTTTTCGGCACGCACAAATATAAGAAACCCCCTGCGGACTTAGGCGAAATCCCGTACCCCATGCGACAGATAAGAGCGCAATAATTAAATCAGTGCAAAGGTTTTGCACCGGCCCTGATACCGAAACAACTCGCCGCATTTTTCGTTCTTCTATCAAGCGCGACTTGCGCTTCAGAGATAGAAGAGGAGGCAAACCAATGTCAAAGGTAATCGTAGGCGTTTTCAAAGACTCCAGCACTGCAAGCAGAGCCATTGAACAACTGCGGAATGCGGGATTTGCGCCGGGTCAGATATCCATATTGGCACCCAACGAATCAGCTCGCACGGAACCGTGGCTGGACACGGCCGCTTCCAACCTTGAGCATGTGATGACACCGGCGGATGCAACCTCACCGGCCGACAAGACAGTAACCAGCTATACAGCGGTAGGAGCCGTGGCTGGTGGTCTGGTCGGACTGGCGGCTGCAATTTTGCCGAACGTCGGTGGCATGCTGGGAGCAGGTCCGCTTCTGGCCGCGATAACGGGCGCGGCTGCCGGCAGTTACGTTGGGACGCTTACCGGTGCACTGGTGCACTTTGACGTGCCGGAACAGGCAGCGCGTGTATACGAGACCAATGTGTCGTCCGGGAACGTGCTCATTGCGGTTCACACGGAAGACACAGACGAACGCTCGAAAGCGGAGGACATCCTCGACCAAGCAGGTGCTATCGAAATCGATACCAAAGCTGCATGACGACCCGCCAACGGAGTTGCTCTAAACCATGGAAATATATTCGTCAGCTAACAACCATGAGCTGAGTTTTGCTTACTCATATCAATGGTCTGAGCCTGATCAAGATCTATTCGTTGCCATGAAGATCTTGACTTGCCCAGCCATTGGAAGTGAAACTCCCTCTTGCCCGTGCGCCCATGAGCAAAGCCAATCCTCACGGATCAGCAGTGCCCTGGCCGCCAATCCGCAGACACCGCCGATGGTGCTTGATCACCTGGTCAATTGCGGCGTGCCGGTTGTACTAATCCGCATTGCGGAAAATCCGCGCTCAGGCGCGGAAACGCTCAGAAAACTCGCTGGAAACGAAAGTGTAAGCGTCCGCGCAGCGGTGGCAGAAAACTATGACGCACCCGCCGATGTGCACAGACAACTAGCCCAAGATGAGTGTGTAGACGTGCGATTTGCCGTTGCCGAAAACGCCAACTTGCCGCCCGACATACTGGAGATTCTCATTCGGGATGACAATCCCTACGTAGCACATCGCGCACAAACCACATTGACGCGCCTGGAGGAGAAGACCCGCCAGGTGACCGAGACTTCGCATCTGGAAGTCTGGAATTTCCCGACCAACAGATTCAATCGCAAGCGCGCCAATTCATGATCGCTGGGGCGTAAAAAGTTCAGGCGGGGGCAGTTGTTTTTTCTGCCCCCGCACTAGATTTTGTTTATGGCACAAACTCAGCTGTGCAGGTAATGGCGCATTTCCAGGGCCCGCGAATTATTGCGCATCTTCTTCATTGCCTTGAATTCGATTTGGCGCACGCGCTCGCGGCTAAGACCCAGCACCGCTCCGCTTTCGGCAAGCGTCATTGGATTACCGTCATCCAGCCCAAACCGCAAATTGATCACGTCCTTCTCTTGCTGAGTGAGGATACCGAGCAACGCGCGGATATCTCGACTGAGCAATTGGGACACAGTTTTGTCCTCTGGAGAAACGGAATTCTCATCCTCGAGCATCTCAGCCAGTGTGCGGTCGAAACCTTCTTTGGTAGTCTGATCCAGCGAGAGCAAACTCTTCGAGGCGCCCAGAGCGAGCAACACTTTTTCGCGCTCGATGCCGGAATGTTCGACAATTTCTTCGAGCGTCGGGCGCCGACCGAATTTTTCGGCGCACGAACGGATGACCTTGGAGAGACGACTCATCACTTCCGTCATATGCACGGGAATGCGAATGGCGCGCGACTTGTTGGCGAGCGAGCGGGTGATGCTCTGGCGAATCCACCACGTCGCGTAAGTCGAAAATTTGTAGCCGCGCTCAGGATCGAACTTTTCCGTGGCGCGAATTAGTCCCATGTTTCCTTCCTGAATCAGATCCTGAAAGGTGATGCCACGATTGAGATAACGGCGCGCGATACTGACGACAAGGCGCAAATTAGCTTGCACCAGCTTGCGGCGCGCCACCGGATCGCCGGCTCTGGTAGCACGAGCCAGTTCGATTTCTTCGCGACCGTTGAGCAACCTATGTCGTCCGATTTCGCGTAAGTAGACCTTGGTGGAATCTTCTTCCATCATCACGTCTTGCGGGTCGGCAGCCAGTGGTTCGTCATCGGCGCTTTCTTCGCGATAATCGGCATCGTCATGCGGAAGCTCGATATCGGCTATTTCCGCAAAGTCATGCATAGCGCGCCAGTCGTTTGATTCTCGTTCTACTGTTGCCGTGGCTGAACCGGATTTTGCTCTTTTATTCATCTATATCGAATACCCATGCAGACGTCACGAACACGGCGAGCCAGACAAGACAGATGTCGCGCAACCTGAATGGTCGCGTTCGATATGAAAGGCGGTGGCTTCCCCGCGTACTATTTATCTGCCCATGCGTTGCACGCTTAAATCAAAGCGACAACTGAGAACTAATTTCTGTAACGCTCATCCATAGCCGGTCTACGACTGTCGACGCAACTCTTCTACGGCACCCAATCAATAGAATTGGAATCGACGCCGGGCGCATGCAACCAGCCAAACGATCGGGGTGCGCCGGCGCGGTCAACCATCGACAAACCGCCGCCGTTTTTCAATGTATATATACTAGCGGTACCGGAGGTATCTTTTGTCGGTGCAGCGAATTCGGACAAGCGATTCTGAAAAGTAGAAACTTTGATGCCGGAGGCGGTGGCGAACGCCGGCGATGAATAGGCGATATCGGTTACCACGCCTGCGACAATGCGGACGGCGAGGAAATAGCGTTTGGCGCCGGTGCCGTTGAAATAGGCGAGAACGCCGTTCTTCTCGCCAGCATTCGGTTTGCCGAGCAAGGACAGAACATCGGCGCGGGACATGCCAAGCCTGGCTTTCGCGATCGATGCACCGGGTGTGACCAGCGTCGAAGAACTAACCGGCGCGGCAGATGGCGGAGCCGTAGAACTCGAAGCAGCACTTGCGGGCGCGGGTGATTGCGCACTGCCTGTAGTGGCAGTGCCAGCCCTGGCCGCCGGTATCCAGGATAGCGAAGCGGGTTCCATATCACCTTTATGCAACAAGGCGACGACTGCATGACTGTCGGATTTTGGAGAAACTACTGAGAAACCGCCGCCCTTGAAAGTACGCACAAGAAACTGCGGATCTACTTCAACCTGTTTGAACTTGCCCTGGTTCACCGCGAGCGAAGCCAACCCCACGCTGTCTTGCGTGCGGAAGAAGGGCGAAGAGAAAGCCACCTGACTGAGGTTGTTGCCGGCAAACTTCAAGCATAGGAAATAGCTTTTGCCTGCCCAGTACGTGACGGTGTCGCCACTGGTTGACGCCGGCTTACCGAGCATTTCCATCACTTCGGTTTTGCTCATGCCCAAATTGATCCTGCCGACCGAAACACCCGGCACCAGCAACGTGCGACTCGTGGGCGGACCTGCCGGCACCTGCGCCGCAGCGGCCGGGGGCGTGGCGTGCGTGGACGGAGTCGTGGCATGCGGCACAGGAGTCGATACGGCCGGCACCGGATTGGTCACCGCCGCAATAGTCTCAGGCGGCACCATCGCATCCGGCACCGCCGCTTTAGATGCCGAAGCCAGTGTCGACAAACTGCCGGTTTCGTCGTCCGCCAGTCCGGGATGCCGACTGGTCGGCTCCGCAGCCAAGCGCAGTTCGTTGCCCTTCCACTGACTGGACAGCACAGGGGTCTGCAAAACGCCGCGCTCGCGCAACACCGTGTCCTGCACCTGGTCTTTGAGCGCCGAAAACACGCTGCCGATCGACGCGTTCGCACCTTGATTGCGCAGCACTTGCAAAAGACTGGATGTGAACACGCCATTAGCGAGTTTCTTGCTCTCCCATGAAGCTTGATTGTCCTTGCTCGACGCAATCACCATCTGTCCGCTCCCCGCAGAAAACTCCTGTGCATCGACACCACTGCGGAAAAGTCCCTTCGCTCCAGTGCCGGCAGCAGTCAATCCCCCGCTATGGCAGGCATCCAGAAAAATCACGACGCGATCACAGTGCACGCGCTGTTTGATATCGCTCGCCAGCGTTCGCATCGACAAGCCGGTCGCGTACAAGTCGTTGACGTCCGTGTCGCTGGCCACCAAATAATTGTCGCCGCCCACATCAAGGTCTGCACCGCTGCCGTGCGTCGAGAAATACAACACCACCAGGTCGTCCGGATTGGCCACACGCGGCAGCCACTTGTTGCCCAATTCTGATCTGATGCGCCGGTACGTCGCATCCTGATTGAGGATGACTTTCACATGGTCCTTCGCGAAGCCAGCCTCATTGACCAGGTAATCGGCAAAGTCCCGCGCATCTTTGGCGGAGTACTTGAGATTGAAGCGGGGGTCCGCGAACGTGCCTATCCCGACGACCAGCGCCCACTTGTCGCGGACAGGACGATTTGCCCCGTCGTCGTCGTCATTCGCCATCGCTCGATTGCCGGGCGTGTTCAAACACGCAACGACTATCGCCACGATTCCAAGGTTTCTTCCCCAGCGACTTCCCAACATGCCGGACATTATACAGAGTCCCATTTCCGCCAGATTTTGCGCTCGCGGCAGCTGTGAGGGCTGGGCCCGTTGGACTGCCTTGCAAATTGTTGATCTTTACGACAAGAGGGGAACGCTGGGAGAGATTTCTTACACCAACCCGAAAAGCGCATCAGCAGCTGGTTTGCGACGACATCTGTCATCAACCAGCCGGTCGACCGAAATTATCGTATAGATCAACAATTTCCAAAGCACGGTTTGAGCGCACCCAACCGGTCCGCTGACGTATAAAAATCGAGCAAAAAATCTAACCCAATCAGGAGGGCGATTGCAGACTGCGCAAATACTTGCGGATCGCCTTGGAGGCAGCAATCAGCTTCAAAAACTGCATGCGCGCCTCTTCCCAGTCGTTGTTGCGCACCGCGTCTTCGATTTCGCAGCAGCAGAAGGCAATCGACTTCGCACCAACGACGGTGCAGGTATTGCTCAACTCCTGCAAAACGCACAACGCAGCGTTGAAGTTTTGCACTTCCAACGCCAATTTCAAATCTGCGAACAGCAGATTGGCTTGATTGAGAAACGTCTGCAGAACGTCTGCGGCGGCATCGCGCCCAAGTGTCGCCGTCAGGGCAGCAAATTGCTGCTCTATTGGTACGGCACCGCCATTCGCCACCCAGCCCTCAGGCGGGGTTTTCGCTGATCGAGAGACGAGGTGACTGCCCGGTTCTTCTGACAGTATTCCTGGTTGTGTCATAACGCTACGCGCGGATTCCTAGAACCATCTACGGGTGGTACTGCTAGTTTCGTTATACAACCGTCAGATGTCCAGCGGCCACCATAAAACACGGGGCAAACCCCAGCACTGTGGTTATCTTAGCTTTACAACTCAATTTCGGACGCACGAAAGCCGCCAACCGAAAAGACCGAAACGCACGCCAGGGCCCAAAAGAGTAAGGAGCTCCTTCGCCATTAGCGGTGCAACACAACCGCACGAAGAGCCCCTTGACATCAACTAACATATCAGCCGCTGAGCTTACCTCGTAAGTCCCAACGGACAGCTTTTGCAATGTTTCGTTACAATCGCCCGAAGGCGCTCAGCCCATGGATTTCAGGGTCTTGAGCTTTTGCAGTGTTTTGCGTGCAAAATTTGCCTGAACAATATGTGGTCCAGCCAACCTTTCTAAGGTCTGATTGGCTCGGGCGCATACATAAGGATTCTCGTCGTTGAGCAACAGTCGCAAAAACGCCTCGGGCGTCTGGCTGTTGTGTGCCATGGCATAACGCACGTCGGAGCTCTCGTCCCGACAGAGCTTCGCCAGAGTTTCTTCCTTAGTAGATGGATTTTCCGCCACCGCCGCCCGCACTTCCGGACTTCCATGGTCAGCCAGGGCATCGAGGGTGATGCGGTGGGCGCTCGAGTTTTCGGCAACGCGGCGCGCCACCTCCAAATCGCTCAGCTTGCTCAGATAGTTGAGCACCGCCTGTGGTGTCTTCGGATTACCGGCGATGATGTAACGCGTGTCCGCCGAATCCGCCTGTTCAATGAGAACGCGCAATTCAGCCCAGGTTGTACAAACATAGTCTTGCGGCTCGGAGGCATAGCGCTCCCGCACCACAAGCGTCAGCGCTTCCCGCATGTAATCCGGGTAGCCCCACGTGAAACATATAGAATATGAAAGTGCGAACGCATCTTCCGGCAAAACTTTGGAGTCGCCGCCCTCAGGGTCACGCTGTCGATTTTTAGCGGTCATTTCCAAACGGCTGGCGCCGATGCGAGGGGAGACGAGCGGGCAACGCACATAATCTGTTGTCAATATGCCCGTAACATTTCCGAGCACGGCTGGGGCAAGCTTGATCAAAATAGGGAAAAACCCCTAATAAGCTGGTGATTTTGCTTAATAAAGTTCGCGAAAAGACAAATCGCGGGCTTTGACGGTTCCGCTCGTGCGGTTTGGTGGCATACTCCAAATGGGGGACTCTAAATTGCCGAGCCCCTCACCCGTAGGAGACCTTTTCCGCCCGCATGGATAGCCAAGATCAAGAATTAGATCAACTAAGGCAGCGCGTCAGCATGCTCGAAAAGATGCTCGCGGCCCAGCAGCGCGCGGTCGTTGAGCAAACCAGCGAGCACGAGTTGACGCTCGCCGAACTCAAGTCTCTCGCTCTCAAACTGGCTCAGGCACGCGACCAAGCTCTGGAAGCATCGCGCATGAAGTCCGAGTTTCTGGCTAACATGTCGCACGAAATTCGTACGCCGCTCAACGGCGTTATCGGTATGAGCGACCTCTTGTTGCGTACGCAACTCAACCCGGAACAGCGTGAACACGCCAACATCATTCACGACTCCGCCAAAATTTTGCTCGACATCATCAACGACATCTTGGACTTCTCCAAGATCGAGGCCGGCAAGGTCGATCTGGAAATTCTCGACTTCGAGCCGATTCAGATCATCGAAGCCACCGCCGAACTTCTGGCAGACAAAGCGCGTCAGAAGAAACTCAACCTGATGACCTACATCTCGCCCAAGGTGCCTCGACTCCTGCGCGGCGACCCCGGTCATATCCGGCAAATCCTTCTCAACCTGGCCAGCAACGCGGTGAAGTTTACCGACTCCGGTGAAGTTGTGATTCGCGTCATGCCTGAGGAGATCAACGAAACCTCGGTGAAACTGCGGTTTTCCGTCCGCGATACCGGCATCGGCATTCCCAAACCGACATTACTCAAGCTGTTCAGTCCGTTCACCCAAGCCGATGGTTCGATCACCCGCAGATATGGTGGCACCGGCTTGGGACTCTCCATCTGCAAAGGCCTTGTCGAACTGATGAACGGCGAAATCAACGCCGACAGCGTCAAGGGCGGTGGTTCCACATTCTGGTTCACCGTCACCATGGAACGCAGCAGTCTCGCCGACGAACGCCCATCCGCCGATGCCGACCTGCTCGGCAAGCGCGCCGTCATCGTCAACGCGCCGCCGACGGTCGCCGAGATTATCTATTCTTATTGCGCCGAATGGGGCGTCGAATGCGTCATCGAACAAAACGTCGGCGAAGCGGTCGAGCTGATGCGGCAAGAAACCTTCGGTGAGCGCCCGTTCGACGTCGTGCTTTTTGATGTCCCGACTGTGGAACCGGAATTTTTGCGCCTCTCCGATTACATAAAACAAGACATGCTTCTCTATCACACGAAGATGGTCTTGATCTCGCCGACGTCAATTAAGGGTCCCGCCGATCAGGCTGAACTCGGTTTCGCCGGCTATTTGTCCAAGCCTTTGAAGCATCAGCAATTGCATGATGTGCTGATGAACGTCTTGAGCGGCGCCGCCATGCGCAAGCTCGATCTGACTTTGACTCAACCCATCCCGAAACCGTCGGAACAGGAAGAGTTGATTCTGGTTGCCGAAGACAACCCGGTCAACCAGAAAGTCGCACTCTTGCAACTGAAAAATATGGGCTTCGCCGCGCATGCGGTCGGCAACGGATTGGAGGCTGTGGACGCGGTAGCCAGTGGTTCGTACACGCTGGTGCTCATGGACTGCCAGATGCCTGAGATGGACGGCTTCCAGGCGACGGTAGCTATCCGTAAAGCAGAAACTCTCACCGGTCTGCGCATTCCGATTATCGCCATGACCGCCAATGCCATGGAAGGCGACCGCGAAAAATGTATCGCCGCCGGCATGGACGACTACATATCCAAACCAGTAGATCCGAAGAAACTGCAGGACGTGCTCAGCCGCTGGGTTTCTTCCGACGGCATGCCGCGTCTTTTGACGCCGGAGACCGGCAACACGCCTCAACTTGGTTATCCGGTCGCCGACCTCGATGAAGACCAGCCGGTCGAACCCATCTCGGAAGACCCGGTCAACATTCCGCTTTTGCAAAAAACGTGCGGCACCGAAGTGGCCCGCGAGATCTTAGAAGTCTTTTTGAATACGGCAGAAACTCTGCTCGACGGCATCGAGGGCGCGCGCCAAAAACGCGACGCCCGCGCGCTGGAATCACTGGCGCACCAGTTGCGCGGCAGCGCCGCCGCCATTGGTGCCACCGAACTGGTTCGCCTCTCGGTGCGCATGGAAGACGCCGCCACCCAGGATAACTGGGTGCAAGCCCGCATCATCTATGAAGCGTTGAAGTGGTCGTTCCGCCGCCTCAACAGATTCGTCAGTTTCAGCCTCGAACATTCCTTCCCGAAAAATCCGGACGCTTCGCACCCGCAACCGCACTGAAGCTCAGCAGGCCGTTATAGTCACGCAGCGCCGACAAGCTCATGCATAACGAGGTTGTGCGCGTATCCCTCTCCTGCAGGCGCTTTCGGGGATCGAAGGCGGGGACTGTCATAGGTTTTAGACAATGGTCTGAGCCTTCCGGGGCGCCCGTGTAAAGCGATTTCCAATGGACCTGTTGGATTTTACGTTGCTAGATTGTCATCAAACGGGGTGTCGCTTGCGCGTCACCCCTGACACACCAATTTTGGGGGCGAAAGGGCGTAATGAGTGACACGGACGTGCACGACATCAGCAGCATTCGTTTCTCGCTGGAAAAGGAAGACATGGCTTTTATCATGGGCTTCCACTGGCAAACTTCGAATCACCTGAAAGAAGCTGTCCATATTTTGTTGCGCTCGAACCTCAGCCGTGAGGGATGCGGCGGCAGCAACGAGCCGAGAGTGCTCGAAGAAGCCGAATTCCGCAAAATCAAACTGCTGATCGCCAGCAACCCATATACACCGTCCTCGGTGCTCGTCTACCTGGCGCGCGACCCCGATCCCACGATCGTCCAGCGCGTTGCAGAGAATCCCCGCACACCGGGCTTTTGTCTGCATTTCCTGGGCTGGCATCCGGACGCCGAAGTGCGGCTCGCGGTGGCTGAAAATACGTCCACCTGGAATGAGACCTTGCAGGGTCTGATCATCGACGCGAATCCTGATGTGCGCTTTAGAATTGCCGAGAATCCTTCCACACCGAATGCGGTGCTCGAACAGCTCCGGCAAGACTCGAATCCCTACGTCAGTCATCGTGCCTCCGAAACCCTGAGTGCTCCCAGTGCTCTCCAAGAAAACGCCGCACAGGTACTCACTCTCGACTTCGCTCCGGCGCAAAAACAGCGCAAACGGAAAGCGGTCGCGGGCAGAGCCTAGTGGTCAACGTCGCCGCATAGCCGGTTAGACCGGCTTTGTTCTCGCGGCGGCGTGTTTCTCAGGAGTCCTGATAGGGAACGATGGAGAAGAGTGCGCACGAAATAACACGGATGGGCGGCAGCAATGCTTGACGGGGCCACAGCGGTCATCTTCTGGGTGTTGGCTGGGGTGCTGGTCCTCATCAACGTGACTATTTTGACGACTTTGCTCGCGCCCTCGCTGATGCGGAAAAAACGTAGCCGGTCAGCCTACGACGACAGCTACCCGATGAACCTGTACGACAAGGTCGTCTTCCTCGAAAGCACCGTCAAACAACTGACTGCCGATCGCGGCAGACAAGTTCAGGATCTCAAAGACACACTCGATCACCGCCTGCAGCAGCTCAATGCCGTCAACAACGAGATGCGCTGGCTGGCTTACGAACTCAAACAGGCGCGCGAGCAGGCAACCAATGCCACGCGCGCCAAGTCCGAGTTTCTCGCCAACATGTCGCATGAGATCAGGACGCCTCTCAATGGATTGATCGCCTCCGCCGAACTTTTGAAGATGACGAAACTGGACGAGCAGCAACGCGATTTCGTCCAGATGGCGCAAGACTCAGGCGCCGCGTTACTCGAAATCGTCAACGACATCTTCGACTTCTCGAAGCTGGAAGCCGGTAATCTGGACTTCGAGGTCATCGACTTCGATGTTGTCAGCCTCGTGGAAGGCAGCGCCGCGCTGGTTTCTCAACGGGCGCACGAGAAGAAACTCTCCCTTATGACCTTCGTTTCTCCCGACATTCCGCGGCGCCTCCTCGGCGACCCGGCACGCGTGAAGCAGGTGCTGGTTCACCTGATTGGCAATGCCATCAAATTTACGGACGAGGGTGAAGTTGTCGTGCGCGCCCAGGTGCATAAGCTGGACGAAGAACGCGCCGTGGTGCGATTTGTCATTCAGGATACCGGCATCGGCATGTCGCGGGAATCGGCGCTCAAGTTGTTCGAACCGTTTCGGCAGGGCGACCCGACCACCACACGCAAGTACGGCGGCAACGGACTGGGACTTTCGATCGCCAAACGCCTGGTCGAATTGATGGACGGCGAAATCGGCGTCGACACCGCCGAAGGGCAGGGATCGTCGTTCTGGTTCACCATTCCGCTGAGCCGGGTGCCGACGGCCAAGCCGTCCGCCACACCATCCCTGGCGCCCGTCTCTCGCATCGACTTCCAGAACCTGCGCATGCTGATGGTCAGCGGAGAATCGGGTTCCAAGGAAGTCATCGAAGATTACGCCGAGTCCTGGCACATCCAGTGCGAAACCGTCGACGGCGGCAACGCCGCCCTGCGTCTTATGTCGGAGCGATTCGCGGCGCACCGCCCGTTCGACATCGTCATGTTCGACAACGAAATGCCGGACATCGACCCGCTCGACTTCGCGCACGAAGTCAAAGAAAGCCCCGAGCTGTTCAATACAGTCTTGATTCTGCTGGCGGCGTTCGACCAGCCAGGTCGCGGACCGGTGGCTCTGGAATCCGGCTATGCAGCCTATTTGACCAAACCATTCAAGCAATCCAACTTCTTCGACTGCATCCAGAACGTCATGGAAGTTGCGCAACAAGATGCATTGAATCGCGCACCGGATGTAGTGCGCAAGCTAGGCAGCGTCACACCGTTGCGCATGCGCAACGACAGCCGCCCGCTGGTTCTGATTGCCGAAGACAACCTGGTCAACCAGAAAGTGGCGCGCATCCAGCTGGAGAACCTCGGCTGCGAAGTGCACATCGTCGGCAACGGCGAAGCAGCCGTCGATGCCATGCAGAAACTCACTTACAGCCTCGTTTTCATGGACTGCCAGATGCCGCTGGTGGACGGGTATGAGGCGACTCAGATGATTCGCAAGCACGAAGCGCTGACCGGGCGCCGCACACCAATCGTCGCCATGACCGCGCACGCCTTGCAGGGCGACCGCGAGAAATGCCTGGAAGTCGGCATGGACGACTACATAAGCAAGCCGGTCAAGCCGGAAACCTTGCGTGAGGCATTGCACCGCTGGGTGCCGGAAACCGTCATGGAACACGACATCGATGAGCGCGAAATGCGCCGCCGCGAGCGCGCCGCTTCCGGTTCATTCGCCGCCACTTCGGCCGCAGCCGCATCCGCCTCAGCCGGCGGTGCATCCGCAGCCGCCGCCGGCGCCACGTCCGGTTCCTTCTCTGCCGTAGCCGGCACCGAGGGCTCCGCTGGCGCCGACGACGACCACGACACCGACGACAACGGCTTCGACTATGACGATGGACCCGGCACTGCATCCGCACCGGGCGCACTGTCGGGTGAGATCACTGCCGACAAAATCCGCAATATGAAAAAGGAACTGAAGGACACCAAGCCGGACAGCAAACCCGACACCTCATCGGATGGCGGTGGTAGTTCCGGTAGTACATCCGACACATCGGACAGGACCTCAGACACACCGGACTCCGATCGCTCAAAGAAGAGCACGCGTCCAGACGCCAGGCATAACCCGCGTCCGCGGCACGGCAAATAGCCCACCCAGCGCGCAAACACATCAACACACCCGACGTTGTCACACGCGAGAGCACCAGCGAGCGCAGAATTCCCGGGTTGCCATGAGGCGCAATCTTCGGGAAGGCGCCTGAATACAGCGACTTCGCAAATTTTTTGAACACAGCGGGAACAGCCGGAGGAGGTGGGCGTCGAAAGGCGTATGCACGGGATTCAGCACCTGTGCGCAATTTTGGTTGAGTTGCAAGCCCATTTGGTCAGGAGGCGGTTATGGTTAATGTGCAAGCGAAACGCGTCGGAATCGCGGCTCTCGCTGTCGTACTACTGAGCGGTTCGAGTTTGATGGCTCCGGCGGAAGCCCAATCTTATAGAGCGAGCGTCGCCCGCTCGCAGTACAAAGCCCGCACCTTCTTCCAGAGTCATCCTAAAGTCAAATCGGCAACCGTCGGCGCCGCCGTCGGAACCGCAGCCGGAGCCGGCGCCGGGCTTCTCAGCGGCAGAGGCATTCTGCGCGGAGCCTTAATCGGAGCAGGCACCGGAGCCGGTGTCGGACTGATTCGTTCCAGCCATGTAATGAAACGCCACCCCATCGTCAATGACACCGCCACTGGTGCGGTCGTCGGTCTCGGACTGGGCGCCGCCGCCAGCCGCGGACATCACAAACTCGCCGCCGCCACCGGCATCGGTGCCGCCGCGGGTCTGGGACTCGGACTTCTGCGCGACACCCTGCGATAAAGGACTGCGTTGAAGAAACGCAAAGCGCGCAAACAAGCTTCCCGTTCGCAGCGCGGGAAACAACGGTGACCCTCACGGGAAGCCACGGACCAAGGACCATGGAAACACGGACCACAGACCACGGATACGCAGACCACGGATCAGACAATTGGTGACCGGAAAGTCCAAGTGAAATCGCAGGATGCACGAACCGGCGGCGACGTGAGGACTACTCGAAAGCAAGACCAAGGACCGCAAGGACCAGACCGCAAAGACCGCAAGGACGAAGGACCGAGGACCAAGGAAACTGCTACATGACGCGAAAGGGCGAGACCTATTGGTCTCGCCCTCTTCCTTGTCCACGCGTCATAAGACATCACATCGGAGGCGTGAGCAGAATTGCGCATTTCGGGGGTCGGCTGGGTTCGAAAAACATTAAATCCGGTATCCGTGAGCAGAATTGCTCATTTGCCCCCTCCAAAATGAGCAATTCTGCTCACGGCATCGATCAAAGGGCGTTCGTGGAATAGAAGAAACCCTGGCCGCAAGCGACCAGGGTTTCGATTCTTACTTCCGCTCTACCTTAGTAGATGTAGAGCATTTCGCGGAACTTGGGCAACGGCCACAGCGAGTCGTCGACCAGGGTTTCCAACTCATCGGCGACCTGGCGCACATTGTTCATCGCCGGAATCACCTTCTCCTGATAGAAGCGCGCGTGCGCCAGGAGATCCGCTTCGCCTTCATCCACTTCGTGGCTGAGCGCATCGAGGTGCTCAAGATTAGTCTTCAGCCGCGAAACGCGGTCTGCGACTTCCTTGAGCAGTTTCTCTTGCGGTCCCAGGTCGAGGCTGCTGAGTGCTTGTTTCGTCTGGATGAGAGTGGCGGCGATGCGACCTTGATATTCCAGAGCCGCCGGCAGGATCATCGTCTGGGCGATGCTGATGGTCAGCAGCGCTTCGATATTGATGGTCTTGCAATAGCTTTCCAACTCGATGTTGAAACGGCTTTGGACTTCTTCTTCCGTCAGCACTTCGTACTTGGCGAACAGTTTCTTCGCAGTGGCATCTGCCGAAACCGGCAGCGCTTCCAGCGTGTGGCGGTTGTTCGGCAAACCGCGCTTCTCAGCTTCGGCATGCCATTCCTTGCTGTAGTTGTCGCCGTTGAACAAGATGCGCTTGTTCTCGGACAGCACATCTTTAACGATGGTCGAAACAGCCTGGTTGAAGTCGGCTTTGCCGTCTTTGGTGGCAGCTTCGATTTTGTCGGCCATGAATTCCAACGACTCAGCCACGATTGTGTTGAGCACGGTGTTGGGCATGGCGATTGATTGGCTGGCGCCGACTGCACGAAACTCGAACTTGTTGCCGGTGAAGGCAAACGGCGAGGTGCGGTTGCGGTCGGAGTCGTCGCGCGGCAGTTCGGGCAGAGTCGAAACACCAATTTGAATTTTGGTGCCGCTCTTGCCGCCGGTGCTTTCCTTGCCGGAGACGATGGTTTCGACGACTTCGGTCAGTTTGTCGCCCAGGTAGACGCTCATGATTGCCGGCGGGGCTTCGTTAGCGCCGAGGCGGTGGTCGTTTCCTGCATAGGCAATTGAGGCGCGCAGCAGAGCACCGTGGGTGTTGATGGCGCGGATGACTGCGGTCAGGCAGACAAGGAATTGCAAGTTGTCGTGCGGCGTGTGACCGGGCTCGAGCAAGTTGTTGCCTTGATCGTCAGCCATCGACCAGTTGTTGTGTTTGCCACTGCCGTTGACGCCACTGAATGGTTTTTCGTGGAAGAGGCAGCGCAGACCGTGTTTCTGAGCGGTCTTGCGGAACACTTCCATGAGCACCATGTTGTGGTCGGTGGCGATGTTGCTGCCTTCGAATACCGGAGCCACTTCGAACTGCGCGGGCGCAACTTCGTTGTGGCGCGTTTTCACGGGCACGCCCAGTTTGTACAACTCGGCTTCTGCATCCATCATGAAGGACAAGACGCGTTCGCGAATCGAACCCCAGTAGTGGTCTTCCATTTCCTGTCCCTTGGGCGGCTTGGCTCCAAAGAGAGCGCGACCGGCGGCGATCAGGTCGGGGCGCTGCAGGTAGAAGGCTTCGTCAATCAGGAAGTACTCTTGCTCAGGACCGACCGTGCAAGTGACGCGCTTCACTTCTTTATTGCCGAGCAATTTCAGAAGGCGGACGGCCTGTTTGTTGATGGCATCGAGCGAGCGCAGAAGCGGCGTCTTCTTGTCGAGAGCGTGTCCGCTATACGAGCAGAACACCGTAGGGATACACAAAGTCTTGCCGTTGACGCTCTCCATGATGAACGCCGGGCTGGTCGGATCCCAGCCGGTATAGCCGCGGGCTTCGAAGGTCGATCTGATACCACCGGATGGGAAGCTCGATGCATCGGGCTCGCCTTGAATCAGGTTTTTGCCGGAGAATTCCAGAATCGCGCCTTCATCGCCTGTGGAGACAAGAAACGCATCATGCTTCTCGGCGGTCAAGCCGGTCATGGGCAGGAACCAATGCGTGAAGTGCGAGGCACCACGCGCGATGGCCCAGTCTTTCATGGCGTTTGCCACCACATCGGCGATCGACGGGTCGAGTTGCTCGCCGTTGTCGAGCGCCTTGGTGAGCGACTTGTAGACGTTTTTCGGCAGCAACGAACGCATCGTGCTGCGATTGAAAACGTTGCAACCGAATACTTCGGTCAGAGGTGTTTGCGTGTAGTCGACGGATGAACGCACTGGTTCACGTTGTTGTACCGCCAGCAGGGCGCCACGGCGCGCTCCGGCGCTGCCTTTGCCGTTTCTCACGGTAGTCGATGCTCCATTGTTCATTGTGGTTGTGTTTGCCATTCGTTTCAGTTACTCCCTGCTTAGGTGTTCGAGCCGTTGCTGCTGCGTCTTGTTTGGGTGCGCCGCGCAACTAGCGGAACGCCGTATCCATCCCTATTTCGACTTAGATGCCTAGCGCTTTGAGCACAACGCGTTTGCGCCGGCGTCCGTCGAATTCGGCATAAAAAATTTGCTCCCACGGTCCCAGATCAAGCTTGCCATCGGTGATCGGGACCGTCACCTGATGGTTGATGAGGATGCGCTTCAGGTGCGCGTCCCCGTTGGTTTCTCCCGTGTTGTGATGTTTGTAATCGGGGCGTGCGGGCGCCAGTTTTTCCAGCCATTCATCTATGTCGGAGATGAGACCGGACTCCCAATCATTTATATAAACGCCGGCTGTGATGTGCATTGCCGAAACCAGCACCATGCCGTCTTCGATGCCGCTTTCCTTGACAAACGCTTCGACATCATCAGTGATGCGAACGTACTCTCGCTCTTTCTTGGTTTCGAACCAGAGGTACTTCGTATGCGCTTTTAGACCTTCAGAAGATGTTTTCAAAAGGAAAACCTCCGCCCCAGGCAGTTTACAAGGGAATCCCGCTTAAATCGCCGATAGCGCCGATATATAGATTCGGCACGCGTTTGGCTCAATTTGCTAAGTGTAGCGCCTCGACCGGCTCTGTGACCGTAATGTTGACGAGATCTTTATACGGAAAATCGATAACTTAAAGAAAGGCGGCGTCCGATCAAGCTCCGGGCGTGAAGAGCCGGTTCATAAGAGCCCGCGCGGCGGGGCTCTGGGCGGTCACTTGCGGTGCCAATCTCAAGCCCTCGAAATTGAGCGGTCCGCCGCTATACGAGCGCAGCATCTGCTCCGCCTGCACCCACTCGACCGGCTGAATGGCCACCGGCTCCAGTCCGACTCTGGGGTTCCACTTGGAAGTGACGCGCAACGCCACGCCCTCACTCGGTTGCGTCACCAGCGATTGCCACATGGAATCGGCATTGCCCAATCCTTCTTTGCCGTTGCCGAAGACCATCACGTTGCCGTCGTCCGCATGTGCCACCACAATGCCGCCTTTCTTGACCGCGTTGAAATCGCCGGTGGAAAGCGTCAGGTCGCCGTCCATATGCGGGTGAGAAACATTGTCTGCATACCGCCCGAGCCGCACTTCCTGCCCGCTTGTGATGTTGTCGGCGCGCACGCGCCCCATAACTGTTTGACCGACTTTTACTTCGCCGGCTTCACCGGCGGCACCAAGTTTCCACATGCGCGCCTGCTCCAATTGCCGGGCACCGAATGTGGTATCAGTGGCGGCGAAGGCATCGTTCATGCGATCGCCAAGTTTCAAAAGGTCGACGCTGCCGGTTTCTTCCCCGGCAACCGCCAGGGTGCCCGAGCCCGGTCCCCGGTATGAGAACCAATCCCCAAATGTCTTGCGCTGCCAGGCTTCCAGCCCCTGCCCGAAACCGGCCAGCCCAGGCGCCAGCCCGTAGCGCCGCCCGAGTACGGCGCCGCCCTTGGCTCCAACCAGCGCGCCCGGCAGGGTTTCTATCATCAAGGCAGCTTCGCCGGCGATGCCGTGGCGGGCGATGCCCGCGACCTGCTCGCGCTGCGCGTCGGTATCGGCGGCGGACGCCATCTGAATCAAGCTGAGACCGCTGGTGGTCATGCGCGTCAGCTGGGTCATGCCCGCCAGCGCCATGACTTCACGCCCCAAAACCGGCGCCCGCGAGCACAGAAGCCCCAGCCCTATGCCGACGCCGGTGGCGACGGCGCCTTTGGCGACCAGCGCGCCCCGATGGTTCTCCCAGTCGTTGGAGAGTTCATCCCAGACGGCTGTATGAATGGTGGGAAGCACCTTTCCCGCCACTGCCAGGTTATTCTCTACGGCTTGCCCTAAATCGCCCAAGAACTACAAACTCAACTCAGAAGGTGGGGTGGCTGACTGATCTCATCCTAGAGATCTATAGGGGGCAAGTCACGGGTGAAACTACGAAAAAGCCGGGTCGGCGAAAGCCCATGGGTGCGGATTCTACGGCATTCCACAAAAATTTCACAAATAGTCCAGAAACTGAACATGCAATCCGCCTAACCTGATAGTCGAACCCCAAGCAAACAAGGCGAAGCTGGTACCTCCAGAAGCCGTCCCAATTCCGGCTTTTCGGACCTCACACTTACCAACCGGCAACGCTCCTATTGCAAGTCCGCAGTCCAAGCCCAGCGACCCGACCTCGGTTACGCAGTTTGCAGATAAGCTCGCCGCTTCCATTGCCACACCATTCCCCAATTCTTAGCTGACCTGCGCGGATCTCCACCTACGTAGCAGAGTCGCAATCGCCGGGCATCTCCTCAAGTGCGCGCCCTCGCCCAATGCGCAGCACGCCCGGACGATAGAGATACGGGCCCGCATCCACCTAACCCATACAAACAAGCACAGAGCTGACGCCCGTGAAGGTCGCCGCCCGTCCGAATGGCAGCCGCACTTCCAGCCGGAAAGCTCCGCCTCCGCCGCCATCGCTAGTGGTCGGCGGGACACCACCCCTGAACAAGAGAATGGAGTACACCCCGCTTATGGCCAAAATTCTACTTGTGGAAGACGACCCAGACATGGCGCTGATTTTGGGCGCCTGGTTCAAGCACGAAAACGACATTGCCGAAACTGTCGGCACCGCCGAAGATGCCCTGCAATTACTAGCTTCCTTCGACTTTGATGTAATCGTCCTCGACTGGGGATTGCCCGGCATGGACGGACTGGAGATGTGCCGCCACTATCGCAATCAAGGCGGCACCATTCCGATTATCTTCTTATCCGCTCGCTGCGAAGTGGCGCAGAAAACCGCCGCCTTAGATAGTGGTGCCGACGACTTCCTGGCGAAACCTTTTGATCCCCGCGAACTGAGTTCCCGCATTCGCAGCGTGTTGCGCAGGCCGCAACCGCTGCTGCCCACGGCACTGGCATTTGAAGATGTGATTCTCGATACGAAAAAACGCACCGTCACCGCCGGCGGTCGCACAATCGAAGTGATGCCGAAACAATGCGCGCTGCTGGAATTTTTGTTGCGCCGGCCCCATCAGCCGTTCAGCGCGTCTGCGTTGCTGAACGGCGTGTGGTCCAGCGATTCGGGCTCGGCAGAGTCCGTGCGCACCTGCGTCAAAACACTGCGCCGCCAACTGGCGCAAATCGGCAAAGAAGACTTTTTGAAGACCGACCTCAGGCAAGGATATTTCATCGGCTCGGCTACTTAGTTGTTTAACTGCCCGACCTGGGCGCAAGGGATGGCATCCAGGGTTTTAGTTTTGAGGAACACAAGAAATGTTTGATCAAAAGGACACGGAAGCTTGGAGCAGAATGCTGGTTTCGACGCTGCGCAGCAGCGGACAATTCAGCGATGAAGGCACCGTGGCATTAGTAGAATGCCGAGCCATGTTTGCCAATCTGCGCCGCTACCGCGACGACGCGCTGCTCGGTGAGCAAGCGCCCCGCCAGATGGAAGCCTACCGCCACGTTAAGGCATTGCCGGGCGCCACCGCCGAAGGTGTCGTCCCCGACCACTTCCCCGTCACCGCAGGCAGTGCGCGCACCCGCGACGAAAACGGTCGCTGGGCGCCGGGGCAGAAGAAAACCGTCTCGCCCAGCGCGATTACCAAAAATCAGAGAACCCCGAAGAACAAGAACAAATCTGATGTCGACGAGATGACCCTCTCCGAAATCGCCCATGCGCTCGAAGACGCGCTCGGCGCAACTAAAGGCGTCTCGCCTTTTTTCGGCGGCAAACAAACCAACGGCAAGCGCGAGCCTAAGTTTCCCTCGGCTGAAGAATACATGCGCGACTATGCCTGCGCACCGGATTTCGCCGTCGTTGACTGCGCCGCCGCCTGGGGCGTAAACGCCACCGACAACAGCGAATGGCACGGCGCCGATACCGCCAGCGACCTGGGCGGGATTGGCACCCGCAGCGGTAAGTCGACCGCCGGACTGACGATAGTTTCGCCTTCGGCATTGACTATCGAAGATGATGCCACCATCGACGAAGACGACATTCCTCAGTTCGCCTTCGATGAAAATGGCAACCTGTGCGCCTTCATGCTGGCCGGCTTGATCTGGTCGAGCACCGACGGCTACGTATGGACCGCTCAACGCAACGGGCGCCAGTACCGCATCAAGGGACATGTTTCTCTGGAGTCGGACGGCACGTTGCAATTCGAGAATCGTGTGCCCGTGCGCACGAGTCCATTCGAAAACGAACACGAAATTACTATCGAAGACCTCACGTCTCCGCATGCGGCGCGCCGCATTCAGTGGGCAACCACGACGCCCACGGTGTACTCGGCACCGACTCGCGCCACAGAGCCTGCGCCAACGCCGACGGCGGCGCAGTTCACTCCGGCGCCCGCACCGGCGCAGTTCACTCCCACCATGCCCGCGTCTGAATACTCGCCGGCAACGGCATTTGCCTGCGCGTCCTACGCCCAACTGGGGGAAACTCAACCGATCCCGCCGCTGCCATATCGCGGCGACGAGCAGGTAAACTCCGGGCATCAGGTTCCCTGCCCACCACCGGCAATGCCCAATCCGCCGCATCTGGAAAGCATGTCTGCCGACCAGACGGTGTCGGTCGAACTGCTGATGCCCATGCCCCCGGGCGAGATCATGTCGGACGAAGAAGCAGTCTCCATGGAGAAGATTCTCTTCGAGGCACGCGAGAAAAATTCGCGCTCGTACCAGCGCCGCCGGCTGAAAACACTCGATGAATACATCAAACCGAAACGTCCCGGCGTCAAACATCGCATGCAGGTAGCGTGGGAAACGTTCCATGCCCGCACCAGCGTCGCCGCCATCGGCACCATATGCGGCGCCAAAAGCATCCACCTGATTCCACACCTGGAGACTCTGGCTCGCATCACACAAGAGGCACGCTTGCTCGATGCAGCGCAGGTCTATCACTGGCGCGCGCTCACTTTGCGCGAGCACCACTATGGTGAGAAACACCCCTCACGCGCCGGAAATCTGGAAGGTCTGGCGAAGATTTACTACGAACGGTCCCATTACTCGGAAGCGGCTGCGCTTTTCGACGAAGCGATTAACCTGCGCCTGCGTAATTTAATTGCCACACAGAACGTCCCGATCGCCAAAGGCGGCCGCCGCGCTGCCGACAGGGCTTGCGAAGCGGAACTGCTCGGCGTCCTCGCCGCCATCAACGACCTGGCGCAAATGTACGCCGAACAAGAAGACTACATGCGTGCCGACCAGCACTTCAAACGCGCCGTCGAAATCTGGAACAACCTGCCCATGTCCGCGACAGCGTCACTGTGTGCATTGATGCATACAATCCTGCGCAATTACAAAGCGGTGCTTTTCAGCTGCGACAAAATCGACGAAGCCAGAGCCCTCGACGCTCAAACCTACTGGCTGCGACGCTTTGCCAATCGCCGCTTGAAAAGAAGCAAAAAGGAATCGCCTCTAGCTTATGAATACTAAATTGCTCAACTCAAGAAAATTGTCGCCGTGGGCTTTATCATTAGCTACGCGACATTCGGAGTCGATGGTTGCCCCCATGGCAAAGATCCTGTTTCTTGAAGACGATGACAAAGTCGCGGACGCGGTCGAAAGCGCTCTGCACAGCGAACGCCACACGGTCGAGCGCACCGCCAGCGGCGAAGACGCGCTGACGCGCGCGACGGTCTCCGACTACGATCTGATCATTCTCGACTGGACCGTGCCCGATGTGTCGGGCGTCGATGTTTGCCAGCGCAAAACCGTTCAACATTCAAGAGTTCATGGCCCGGGTGCGGGCACTGCTGCGCCGGCGCGGCAGCGGCTACGACACCGGGCAACTGGTGGTCGGCGAACTTAAACTCGACGTCAAGACATTCACCGTCACATACGGCGGACAAAATGTTTCACTGATACCGAAAGAGTTCGCGATCCTGGAGTTATTGATGACGTATCCGGGCGTTGTGTTCAGCCACGAAGCCATATTCAGGCGCCTGTGGAAATCGGACGAAGCGACCTCCCCCGAAATCGTGCGCACCCATTTGAAAAATCTGCGCAAGAAGATTGAAGCCGTGGGCGCTGCCTCACCGATTGAAACCGTCCATGGTGTCGGCTACAAATTGCTCAAGCCGAACAGCTAAGCGCTCAAGCCGCTCTCTTCGTCGACTGGTCGATTTCTTCAATGTACGACAGGAATGCCATCAATCTGATTTCGTTCTGATTGAGACCGGTGCGCCGCTTCTTTTCCGGAGCTAGTTCGCGCATCACAGCCGGCAACACACCTTCCTCGGCGTGCGACAGAATTGCTGAATGAATATAGCTTGATTGAGACCGGTGCGCCGCTTCTTTTCCGGAGCTAGTTCGCGCATCACAGCCGGCAACACACCTTCCTCGGCGTGCGACAGAATTGCTGAATGAATATAGCTTGATTGAGACCGGTGCGCCGCTTCTTTTCCGGAGCTAGTTCGCGCATCACAGCCGGCAACACACCTTCCTCGGCGTGCGACAGAATTGCTGAATGAATATAGCT
>JBGASG010000009.1:0-199268 GCA_044229845.1 Obscuribacteraceae bacterium (SeqCode)
CCGGGGGGGGTCGCGCCAGGCCGTATCAGCGTTTGTGGTGCTGACGCAGATGACACCAATCGCGCCACCAAAGTCTTGACGCCTGAGCTGGCTGGCTGATTATCAGTGCCGGCACATTCAGTGCGCCGACACCGCCAAGCAAGATTAGACCGCCAAAGAAGTCATCGGTAAGGTCGCCGAAGACTGACATCCTCTTTGCCGGACCATTCATCATTAAGGCTGTCCCGAGCACAGGACTGGGAAGCCCTAGATGTTGTGTGGTGTCGCCTATGTCATGCTCTGCTTATGCCTAGTCATCTGCGGAGTAAAACTAATGAAACTGTCGAATGCGCCGGTGGGCGTCGCCCTTAGCCTGACACTGCTCGTTGCGGTTGTTGCCAAGTCTAATGCCGCCGATACGGTGCAGCTGCAATCGCAGCGCCTGACAACGCCGGCGACTTTGATCGCGCAAGGCGGCACCACGACGATCATCACCGAACCCGGTGCCACGGAGACAGTCTACGAAAAGAAGAGCACCACCGTAGATGGTGTCACTACCACTACTGAGACGACGACCACCAAAGTGGTGCCGGGCGTCGAGGTCACCACCGACGTCTTTGTCACCACTCTCGAAGGGCGCCGCCTGCAACTGGAAAATGCCATCGCCGCAGGGCTGGCCGCCGGCACCATTACTAATGCGCAGGCGAAGATGTGGCGCGCCGAATTGGATGGCATCGCGCGAGCGCAAGCCGAAGGGCGCTCGTCGTTGACTTACACCACCGCTTTGCCGCTGGCGATGTCGCTCGATTATCTGGGCAATGCGGTCGCGGTTGTCACGCCGACTCTGGCGTATGTGCCCCTGATCAGCGGACAGCGCTTTATCGTCGCCGGTGGGCGCGTGATTATGTTGGACGATATGATGGTGCGGCGCGCCGAGTTGGAAAGCAAGATATCGCGCGAACTGGCTCTGGGACACATCTCCGGCAGTCAAGCCGGTGAACTGCGGCGCGAGATGACGCAAATCGCCGTCGTTGAACGCGACCTGCGCACCAAGGACAACAATGACCTGACACCCAAGGATGGCAGCACGCTCTATAAGATGTTCGACAAGGTCGGCTCCAAGCTGGACGATTGGCGCAAGCACTAGGCCCCGCGCGCCGCTGCAATATACCGTATTGGTATGCCAATCTCGATTTGGCATACCATTAGCGTATGCTGACCTCGCGCCGCCGCAAAATACCGTATTGGTATCCCAATTTCGATTTGGCATACCAATACGGTATTTTGCTGTCGGGTCGGTTCTTTCCCTGCAAGGGACGGAACAAGAATTCCTCCGCCTCAGTCACTTTTGGCGTGGCTTTCAATAGGACAGGCTCAACTGGAAACTGAAGAGGAATCACTATGAGACGCGCTACTGCAAAGAAATCAGAACCAACTCCGGTAACCGCTGAAGAGAAAGACATCATGCATGTCCTTCACAAGGAGCACATGCTGGTATCAAATCTGTTTTTCGAATTCAGTCAGGCAAAAACCAGCAAGCAGAAAAAAGAACTGGTGACTAAAATCATCGACGAGCTGATGGCGCACGCCGAAGTCGAGCAGAAGGTGGTGTATTCGGCACTGCGCAAAGACGGCGATGATGTCGAAGAGATCATGGATGAGGCTGACACAGAGCACCATGTCATCGAGCTTCTGATCGGCGAGCTTTCCAAAATGGAACCCAAAGATGACTACTACGACGCTAAAGTCACCGTGCTTTGCGAAGTGGTGAAGCATCACGTCGATGAGGAAGAGAAAGAAATCTTCGAGAAGCTCGAAGACTCGGACCTCGACGCCGAGGAGCTGGCGCAGAAGTATCTGCAGGCGAAAGCCGCGTTCAAGCAAAAGCGCTCGTTGCGTCTGGTGAAGTCGGCGCCGACTGCTCGCCGCACCGCCGGTAAGCGCGCCGCTAAGTAGGTAGGCGACGATAATCGTGAGCTTCTGATGTCCTTTATGGGCGTCAGAAGCTTAACATTTGGCGAATTTGCCCTTGCATAAGGCACAGCTCGGACACCCGGACGTCACAAGTTATATGAAGCGCGAAGCAGGTCTCGAAAGGCTTGCGAAAGCGACTTTTGGCATACTGGAATTGGAAGCTCTGGCATTGGCGATGAACCCCGTAGTACTGCTTTTAGATGATGATGCGTCCTTCCGGACCTTGCTCTCGCGCATACTCTTGATCGGCGGCTATGCAGTCGTCGAGGCCGGCACGGTTGCGGAGGCTCTGTCTGTGCTCGAGACGCATCAGGTGGCGCTGGCGGTTGTGGACTTCCGTCTGCCCGACGACAATGGCATGTCTTTTGTGTCCCGCATGCGCGACATGGGCAACTACGCCCCGGTGGTGTTTCTCTCCAGCGCTCACCTTGATAGACAGTCGTTTGCCCATTTGAGAAACATCCTGCGAGTCTCGCTGATTCTGCAGAAGCCGCTCGACCCGCAACTGTTTCTTCACCAGATCGAAACGTTGCTGCCGGCGCCTGACCATGCGCCTCTCGACGTGATCAATACCTCTATTGAGACAGCCTTCACCACGCAGTCCCACAGTAGGCCGCAAGCCGAGCCGCACCAAGCTGATCGGGCCAGCGCCGGCTACGTGCCCGGACATACCGCTGACCCGCAGAGCGAGAGCCACGCCGAGCAGTTGCGTACACAGGCTGAACTCGAAAACACGATTCGCCGGGCGCAGCGCGACCTGGCTGCCGACCTGCCGGAGTTGTGGCGCAATCTGGCGCGGCAACTGCGAGAAGTGCAGCACGACCTGCACAATGCTCGCCGCCGCTACGAACTTTACACCTTCGTCCACGAGCTGCGCATGAGCGCCCAGGGGCTGGGGCTGGAGAAAGTGGCGCAGGCTGCCGGCAAAATCGAAGGCTACACCAAACTGATCGACCCCTCGGACATGTCCGGCAACGACGTGCTCTGGTTGGAGATTTTTCGTGCCCTGGCGGACGGCGAAGGGGCGTTGCGCAGCGTCACGGATAGTTCTGAACATGCCGCACATCAAGATCCGGTGCAGGCAGGAAACGTTTTGCTGGTCGGCGGCGCCAATACTCTGCAACCGCCCGCGGTTTATGTTAAACCTGCCGTCGAGGCAAAAATTACCTTTAGCAACAATCCTCAGGAGGCGGCTCTCAAAGCAACGCAGCTCCAACTCGATGCGGCTGTCCTCGATGTGGCTGCCTTCGGCAAGCAAGCCTGCTTTGCTCTGGCGGGCGAGGTGCGCTCTATGAAGCAGAATGCGGCGCTGCCCACGGCGTTCATCCTGCCCGATGGTGGTGCCCTCTCGGAAATGGAACGGCTCTATTACGGCTGTTCTGTTTCGTTGACTGCGCCGGTGTCGCAGCAGCAACTGGAAACATGTCTGGTGCGGCTCTCGACATTGAATCAATCGAGCGACGCGCGCGTGCTGGTGGTCGATGACGATCGCGTTTTGACTACACTCATCGAACGCGTGCTCGGCAGCTACGGCATGACCGTCTACGCGCTCAACGAGCCGATTCGCATTATTGAAACTCTCGAACGTGTGCAGCCCGACTTGATATTGTTGGATGTGATCATGCCCGGTTTGAGTGGCTATGATCTCTGCCGCACGCTGCGTGCCACTGATAAATGGAGCAAGATCCCGATTGTCTTTCTGACCTCCAAAAGTGATGCAGCCGGACGGCAGGCGGCATTCCAGGCTGGTGGCAGTGACTTCCTCGCCAAGCCGATTTTGAGTGACGAACTGCTGGTGCGCGTGCGCATGCAATTGCAACGAGCCCGCGATGAGCAAGAACGCGACAATGCAGACAGTGCCACCGGCTTGCTCAACGAGCGCGCGTTTCTGGCGCGCGCCGATCAAGTGTTTATTGATGCGGGGCGCAGCAGCGAAGAGCTGAGTCTGTGTTTCGTCGAGATAGAAGATTTCGAGAGGCTGCAAGAGCATGGCACCTTTGCAAAGATGAATGCTCTGGCTACGCTCGGCAAGTTGTTGCGGGCGCGCTTTCCGGCTGAGGTTTTGCGCGGACGTCACGGGCATGCCGGCTTTGCGCTGATCTTCCGCAAAGAGCAAAGCAGCGTGGTTGGCGCAGCTCTGGACATGCTGAAGCGCGAATTCGGCGCGCTCAAAATGTCCAGTCCCGGCGGCGGTAACAAGCCGTTTTCAGCGCAGGCTGTGACATCAATCGCCAGCTATCCGCAACACGGCACGTCGCTGAAGGCGCTCCTGGAGCACGCCGCGACGCAGCTGCATGCTCCGGGACCGCGCAGCGCCATCCGCCCCAACCGGCTTTATCTGCCGCTACCAGGCGGCGGGCGGGTTTTCGACCTGGTATAACCGGGCAAAAGACCAGTGTAGCTTGTGATTTCGGTTTTTCGGGCATGAGCAAGTCGGTCGCCAAAACAGTTCAGTTACTTGCGCTGCCGCTGGCTATTCAGCTGGCGGTGGTCGTTGTTTTGTGCTGGCGGCACCATGAAGATATGCAGGTGCAGCAGCGCAACATCGAACGCATCGGGTTGGCCGCCCAGATCAATGCTCTGGCTGGAGCCTTGGCTGGATTGGTCGACAAACAGCCGAGCGGATTTGCTCGCTCCGGGCGCGACCTCGTGCAGCATTTGCAAGAAACAGCTGCCAAGCCGGCTGTCCATGAGTTTTTCGATGCTAACGATTACAAGATGGCGCTTGCCGAGTTGAGTGATATTGAAGACCTGTCCGCCAAAGGCCAGGATTCGTTTGCCGGCAGTTATCGTCATCAACTGGCTTTGTTTGCCGAAGGGCAAACTTCGCGGGCATCGCAGGTGATGGCACAGTCGGGCAACGCCGCGACCGAGTCGCAATTGACGTTTATCTACTGGTGCATCGGCGGTGTGGTGCTGGATGCCGCTGCGCTCATCTGGTGCATAGCGCAGTTTAACTTCACCGCCGCCAAGCGCCTCAATATCATCAGTGACAATACCGAACGTCTGCAGCACGGCATGACGCTCAACACGCTATTCTCCGGAACCGACGGCTTCGCTCAGCTCGACAAGCGATTTCATGATATGGCGGATTCGCTGGAGAAAGCGCAAGACCGATTGCGCAAGGGCGAGGCGCGCTTTCGCCGCGTGCTGGAGAACATGCCTGTCGGTGTTTTGCTTGCAACCACAAGCGGTATCGTCGAGTCTGCCAATCCCCGCGCCTGCGAAATTTTGGCGTGCTCGCACGGACGTATCTCGGGCAAGCCGGTATCGGAGTTTTTGCTTTTCCCGGTCGAACAGTCTTTAGAGTCGATCGCCAACAACGAGCGCACCAGTTTGATCAAAGGTGTCCGCGACGACCGCACCGGATTTAGTGCCGAGATTCACGTCTCCAAATACCGCGACGAGTCTGGTGAGAAACTTTTGATCAGCTTTGAAGATGTCACCTGGCGCATCGAACTGGAGCGCATGAAGCGTGAGTTCATGGCCATGATCAGCCACGACATTCGCACACCGCTCACCTCCATCAGCGCCACGCTGGGCATGCTCTCTGCCGGTGGTTTCGGTGACCTGTCCGATGATGCAATGAAGCGTATCGAGAAAGACGAGGACAGCCTCGAGCACCTGATGCGTTTGCTGAACGACTTGCTGTCTATAGAAAAGATCGCCTCTACCAATTTTGCGTTGCAGAAGACGGCGACCACGACGGCAAAAGTTGTGGAGCGCACGCTGGCGGTTGTGTCGCCGACGGCGCGGTCGCGGCAGATTGATGTATCGATTGCCGGCACGCACACCCGCATCTTCGCTGATGAGGACCGCATGGTGCAGGTGTTGACTAATCTATTGACGAACGCATTGAAGTTTTCGCCGGACGGCGGCACTGTCACGGTGGCTATCGAAAATCTTGAGGAGGGCGTGCGACTGCAGGTGACCGACCAGGGCTGCGGCATTGCTGAGACCGACCAGGCGATGATCTTCGAATCGTTCGGGCAGGTGCAATCTAAAGAGTTTGCCGGTGCCAAGGGTATGGGGCTTGGACTGGCAATCTGCAAGCAGATTATTGTGTTGCACGGCGGGCAGATTGGGGTCACCAGCGCCGAAGGAAAGGGCACCACATTCTGGCTGACCATTCCGCATTCTTCATCTATGCAGTTGTCGTCGTCGCCTCCGGCGAGATAACTCGGGGTGGGTGTAAAAGCGCGCCTGGGAAAAGGTCCCGGAATACCGGGCGCCGGGCAAGCGGCGATCACAAATGGCGTTTTTGCCCTGGTAAAGTCTCGGTAACCTGTAAGTGGTACCTTATAGGGCATGGTGAAACTCTCGACCAGATTTGTAGTTTTGTTGGCGCTCGGCGGACTTCTTTCCTCGCCCGGAAAGGCAGTCGCCGGAACGCCAGAGGAAAATATTGCTTTGGCTATGCCGCCTGCCCCTGGTAAACACACAGAAGTCGCGCCGTCTCCTCTGACCGCGACCGTCACCGCCGCCAGCAAGCGCGCCAGCAAGGATCCGTCCCCGCTGCGCTGGCAAAAGCTGGCTCCCAAAGCGATACTGACTGACGCGGTCGTGGTGAACCCCAACAAGACCTTCCAGACCATTGACGGTTTTGGTGGTGCGTTCACTGACAGCGCGTGCTTCGTATTCAACAGAATGCCGGCGCCGGCGCGCAAAGAACTGTTTCACCAGCTTTTTGATCCCTCGCAGCTCAACCTGAACGTGTGCAGAACCTGCATCGGCGCGAGTGACTACGCGACGGAAGCGTACAGCTACTGCGAGGGGCAACCCGATCCAAAGATGGAGCGCTTTTCTATAGCGCACGACGAGAAGTGGATCATTCCGATGATCAAAGAAGCGCGGCAAGTTAATCCGCAAATGCGGATTTTTGGCTCGCCGTGGAGTCCGCCTGGTTGGATGAAGTCGAACAAGTCGATGCTCGGCGGCAGCATGCAGCGCAAGTACATGTCGGCGTATGCGCAGTACTTCGCCAAATTTGTTCAGGCTTATGAGAAACATGGTGTGCCGATCGCCAGCGTGACGGTGCAAAACGAAGTTGACACCGATCAAGATGGTCGTATGCCGGCGTGCGCCTGGCCGCAGGAGTACGAATGCGACTTCGTCGCCCACGAACTGGGTCCGACCTTCGAACGCGAGAAGATCAAAACCAAAATCTGGATCATCGATCATAACTACAATATGTGGGGTCGTGCGCTGGCATCCATGGAAGATCCGCCCGTGCGCAAGTACGTGAGCGGTATTGCGTGGCATGGCTATATGGGCGATCCCGGCAAGATGACTGTGGTGCACGATGCCTATCCTAACCTCGGTATGTACTGGACCGAAGGTGGACCGGACATCAACGACAAAAATTACGCCAGCGATTGGAGTAAGTGGAGTTCGCAGTTCACGGGCATTTTGCGCAACTGGTCCAGTTCCGTCACCGTCTGGAACCTCGCCCTCGACGAAGCGGGCAAGCCGAATATCGGTCCCTTCTCCTGCGGTGGGCTGGTGACGGTCGACTCCAAGACCAATGCCGTCACTTATAGCGGTCAATACTGGGCTCTGTCGCAGTTTGCATCGCATGTGAAGCACGGCGCCGTGCGCGTCGATTCACAGGGCACCATCACCGGTGTGTCGCACGTAGCGTTCAAAAATCCCGACGGCAGCTATGTCGCGGTGGTCACCAATGAAGGCACGGCGCCGCACACGATCAACCTGCTTCTGGGGGACCACGTGGCAAAACTGGATTTGCCGGCTGACTCGGTGACGACATACACCTGGCACTGATTCAGTAGAGCTTAGAGCCGGCTGGTTTTTGCGAGCGCATCGGCCTGGGCGCCTCGACCGAGAGCCCGCAGGACTTTGATATACTCGCGCACCGCCATTTGATATTCGGCGCTTTCCGGTTTGTGGGTGCGCGCCAGTTGCTGCGCCGCTTGCTTCAAAGTTGACTCAGCCTGCGCATAGTGCTTTGACTCTTCCTGATATGTGCCTTTGCAGAGAAGCAATTCATTCGTCAACCAGAAACCCTCGGTTTTCCCAAACGCCACCGACTCTTTAATTGCCTTGTCGATCAATTCCAGTGCACCGGCATAGTCATGTTGAAGGTCGGCAACGGCCGCCGCGGCGCGCAGCACATCGATGCGCAGCTCCGGGTTCGTGTCTTTGTTCATGGCGGCGATGGCTTGCTCGCTGGCTTGCCGCGCTTCCTGCAGTTTGCGCTGCTTCGCATAAAGATTGGACAGATCGTAATAGGCCTGCACTTTTGTCTCGTCCCTCTGCTTCGGATCTTTATATGTTGCCAGCAGTCTTTTGAAGTCAGCTTCCGCTTTTTCATTCTCGCCGCGAATTCCTTCGCACACAGCTTCTTTGTTGACTGCGTCGCGATACTCTTTAGTGCTCTCTCCAAATCGTTCTTTCGCGAGCACGCTGTACTGCGCGTAATGTTCGATGGCCTGGTCTTCTTTCTCGGCCCGCATCAATGCCTCCGCAGCGTTCTTGTGCGCCTGCATCAACTGATCAATATTCGAACCGGCAAGTTTCTTCTCGGCGGCAAAGATGAACGGCACCTGCGCGCCGGAGTCGGACAGGCGCACGCTATTGATGTAGTACGCTGCCAGGGCTTTGCGTAATGCCACCATATCGGGGGAGTATTGTTTTCCGTCCTTATCCAGTCCATCTATGGCTCGCAGAATCACTCGCTCTGCCACAACCAGGCTGCCGGTTTTGCGAAGCTCGTCAAATTCGTCGAGCACCTTCTGGGTCGACGGCTGAATTTGTTTGCTTGCCGCCGCAACGGGTGGTCCGTCAATAGCAGGTGTCGACACAGATAATTGCACGACCTTGAAGATCAGCGCCCCGACTGCCAGCACGACGGCCAATCCGGCGGCAACCAGCACAACTTTTTTTATTGACTCTCTAGGTACGAGCGGAGCTCTCTCCGGTTTCAATGCGCCTGCCGCAATGCGTTCGATCTCTGCTTCCAATTCGTCCATTGTTTGATAGCGGTCGGCGGGTTCTTTTTGCAGGCACTTCAAAGTGAGCTCGCGCAGCACGAAAGGCACCACATAATTGCCGGTCGTCAACGGACCGGGATGGCTGACCAGGTGGTTTTGCATGGTTTCGAATGCGGTGCGCCCATCGATGGCGCGTTTGCCCGTGAGCATCTCGAAAATCACGCACCCAAATGAATAGATGTCCGACCGAGCATCGAGCACGTCGCCGCGCACTTGCTCCGGGCTCATGTATGCCGGAGTCCCGATGGCGTGCCCGGTGGCGGTCAGCTCTTCACCCGCTGTGTCCAGCGCTTTCGCCAGCCCGAAATCGATGATTTTGACCTGCTCGCCCTCTGCCGTTTCCAGGACCATGATGTTGCCCGGCTTCAAGTCGCGATGCAACACTCCTTGATGGTGAGCGGCTTTCATGCCGGCGGCAATCTGCTTGATCAAAGTGAGGGCGCGCGATTCAGGAGACAGGCGGCCGCCCATCAGAATGTCGCTGAGATTTTTTCCTTCGACGTTCTCCAGCACCAGATATGGTTGCCCGGTGGCGAGAATGCCGCAGTCATAGACTGTGCAGATATTTGGATGATTCAGTCCGCTGACCAGCTGCGCTTCCTGTTCGAAACGCTTGATACGCTCGATGGTTGACACCAGGTCGGATCGCAACAGTTTGAAGGCTGCCGTGCGGTTGAGCGGGATGTGCTTGGCCCGATAAACGGTACTGCAGCCGCCGGTTCCGATTATTTCCAGCAATCTGAACTTGCCGTCGATGACTTTGCCTGCCAGCTCGTCGTTGGTGACCGGCAGAAGCTCCGTGCCATCGTCTTGACACATGACCAGGGAGTCTTCCGGCGAATACCTGCGGTCGCACACCGGGCAGAATTTCTCAATCGTGATGCGCGCCGACTCCATCGCTAGACTTTACCCGCCGCCTCTACTTGCTGAGCCTCGGCGGCTCTCCCGGTGCTGCGCAGCAACTCGAGATAATCCGCGAACATCACCTTGTAGGTCGATCTGCCCGTATAAGACGTCGGGTCCAGATTTTTCAACACTTCGACCAGAATCGGCTCTGCTTCTTTATAGCGCTTTGCCGCAAACAGGCATTTGGCAAGCGACCCTTTGTACTGCAATCCCTGTCGTGGGTCGATCTGTTTCGACAGCTCGATCTGTTTCTTATACAAGTCGATGGCTTTGTCATACTGCCCGCAGTGCATCTCAGCGAGAGCGCCGGCACCAAGAAAGTCCAGGCGAAACCGGGGCGGCGTCGACTCGTTCATGAGCGGCAGTCCTTCTTCCGCCATTTTTCGCGCGCGCTCGAAGTCGCCGGTGTTGCACAATATCCAGGCCAGTTGCCCACGCAATTCGATATACGTATCGTCCTGCGGTTTGTAATAGCGATTCACCAGAGGCAGTAACTCGTCGTAGAGTTTCACACCCTCTTTGAAGTTTCCTTCACTGTACTCAAACCATGCCAGTCCATTGAGCGGCTCGACTACTTGTTTGCTGTCGGCGCCGTAGCGTTTCTTTGCCCAGGACAGCACTTCCTGCAGATAGGGACGCGCCTCGCGACTGTCCAGTGCCTGCACGCTGCCTGCTGTTTGTTTGAGCAGACCGTAGTATTCTTCGCTGTCCAGTTTGTTTTGATCCGCCAGAAGCTTTTTCTTGACGGCGAAGCGATGCTGTGCATACGGAACCGCGTCCAGCCGCCTCTGCACTTTGTCGATGCTCTGTACTTTCTCCAGCGCTTCAATAATCAGACCATCTACCTGTTCCATCTCCGGAGAGAACTCTTTGCCGCTTGCTTTAAGCTCGACTTTCAATTTGTCGCCGGCAGCTTTTGCTTTCTCCGAATCTCCTCGGGCTGTCAGATCCCTCATCTCTTGCAACTGCTGTGAGAAACGCTGCTTCGCGCGTGCCGCGCTCTTCGATGCATCGTTCTCGGTCATTTTGACGAAACCGAATGATGCCACCGCCACCAGCGCCGATGCGCCAATCACAATCGAGGCGATTGTCAGTTGCTGGCGCCGTTTCGTCGAGAGCCGATGGCGCTTCTTGATCTTGCCGGTGGTCTCCAGGGAGATCAGGTCGTCGGCGACTTCCTTCATGGACTGATAGCGTTGCCCGACGTCCTGTTTCAGGCACGTGAGCGTAATGTCCTTCAAACCGTCAGGAATGCCGGCATCGAAATCCTCGCGCGACCGTTCTGCCGTCAAATGGTGCTGCATCACTTCGAAAACGTTTCTGCCGGTGACTGCCAGCTCTCCGGTCAGCACCTGCCAGAGCACGCAGCCAAACGAATACACATCAGAGCGCCCATCCAGCTGGATGCCCTGTACCTGTTCCGGGCTCATAAACGAGGGTGTTCCAATGGTCATGCCGGTGCGTGTCAGTTGTTCCGGCATCAACGTTTCGTAAGTCTTCGCCAGTCCGAAGTCGATAATCTTGATCGACTCCACTTCCGAGGTCGGATCTTTGATCACCATGATGTTCGCTGGTTTCAAATCGCGGTGAATGATCCCCAGTGCATGTGCCGCGGCCACCGCCTGCGCTGTCTGTCGCATCAGTGGTATCAATCGCGGCACCGCCAGTTTTTCCTCGGCGATCAGTTCTTGCAGCGTCTGCCCACTCAGGTATTCCAGCACGAGATAGGGTTGTCCGCCCTCCAGAATGCCGTAGTCGTAGACGGAGCAGATATGCGGATGGTTGAGCGAACTCATGACCCGAGCTTCTCGCTCGAATCGCTGCAGTTTTTCCGCGGTTGATGCCAGATCGGCGCGCATGACTTTGAATGCCACCATGCGTCCGAGTTTGATGTCGCGGGCTTTATAGACTGAGCCCCAGCCGCCGCAGCCGACCAGTTCTATGACTTCGAATTTCGATTCCACAAGCTGACCCACAAACGGGTCATGCTTGAGGGGCATCAAAAATCCGCCGTCGTCCGGACAGATGACGCTATCGTCTTCGGCGGCAAATTCACGTGCGCAGAGTGCGCAGTACTTTTCGATGTCGATTCGCTTGACGGACATGGCGAAATGCTTGCACCTTCACAGGTTTGATATACCCAGGAGCCGCCAGTAGGCTGCAAAAACGGGTGACGGCGAGACGTTGTATACGACAGCTGACGATCGACGTAATGCCTGATAAACATGCCGCTGCAGATCAGCGGTTGCGGCACCGGCGACCGGGCGAGGTGGCGGTAAGTCCAGGTGTAATGTTTCTGGGTACCGCCCATTGCCTTCCAGAGTGGGCGAGAAGCCAGGCACAGCCAGAGCGTCATGCCGATTATCAGGCACGCGTAGAGTTTGTTTTGTAGGCTTGTGTCCATGGTTTGTTCTGCCGGGGTGAGGTGAGTGTCGTAGTAAATTAGTGAGTGGCTGTCGGTCGTTTCCAGCGCACCGTATGTAGTGCGTTGCGGGCCGCCGTGGCTGCCTTGTAGTAGTCGCGGGTCGGGGCGACCACGGTGATTTCTTGAATGGGGGCGTTGTCGCTGGTGCGCGCGGAGCGTTCTGTGTCGACGAAGACCACCTGGGCAATAACGTCGTAGCGGGCATACTTGCCTTCGACGATCAGCACCGGCTCGTCATTGATGCGTTGCAGCTTGGCGCACAGCAGTTGAAACGTCTTTTCGCGACCCAATTCCTGCAACACTTCCGCCAGTGGGGCTGTCTGCAAGAGGCGCGTATCGACGCGAAAGCTGCCGCCATACATGGGGGCGCTGTCGATCAAGGCGCGAAAGGCGCTGGTGGCTTCGCGGCTCAGGCGGTGACCGCGGTAGGAGAACACTAGTTGAGTCGCCTGTTGTTCGACCGGGTGAAACTCGCGCGCATAGCCGGAACCGCTGCGCATCCAGTTGCCCACGACCCAGCCCGGTGGCAAGGTCAGGTGTTCTATATGTCCGAGGTTATTCACTGCGTCTTCCATCTCGTTACCTCATGAGGGGTGGCATCAGGTAGCCGGCGGCTGCTCACTGTCAGCCACCCGGCGTTTTCGAGAATTTCCAGGGCTCCACCACCGGTGGTGCAAATTTTGCAGATTATGTGTTCCAGTCAGGGCGTGTTTGGTCCACTGCCGATGCTTTCTCTGCTTCGCACCGACATGAATGAATGGGGCAGGTGGTTGGAGAGGATGGGGGGATCTCTTGGCAACTAAAATAACAAAAAGACCTTACCGAGACGTTACCAGGGTGGTAAATAATGGGGGAAACCGGCACCTGGAGCTCGGAGGCTCTGATGGCGAAGATTTTGATAGTCGAGGACGATCCTGACCTGGCCCAGCGGGTGGCTGACTATCTGGCCCTGCAGCATCACAAAGTGGAAATCTCCAATAATGGGCGAGATGCCCATGAATTGCTGGGTGTGGCCAATTTTGAGTTGATGATTTTAGACTGGGATCTGCCGGGGATGCCCGGTATTGAGGTGTTGAAGGCTTTCCGCGCGCAGGGCGGGCAGACGCCGGTGTTGATGCTGACCGGGAAGGACGAGCTGCACGATATCGAAGCCGGGCTGGATGGCGGAGCCGATGACTATCTGATAAAGCCTTTTGCCATGCGCGAGTTGGCGGCGCGCGTCCGGGCGCTGACGCGCAAGTCGACGGCAACCTACGCGCCGGTGATGCAACTGGGCAATCTGGAGATTGAAAGTTCCGCGCACCGCGTCACCCGCGGCGGAGCTGAGATCAAGCTGCAGCCCCAGGAATTCGCTGTTTTAGAGTTTCTTCTCAAACGATCTTCCGAAGTATTCAGTGTGGAAGCGCTCCAGGGGAACCTCTGGTCGTCCGACGTTAATGCCTCGCCGGACAGCGTGCGGGTGTGCATCGCTCGACTGCGCAGCAAAATCGACGAACCCGGCTCCCCGTCTTATATCCGTACGGTGCACAGGCTCGGCTATCAGATCGAGAGCGACTACCTGGACAAAAAATAACCCCTGGTGGGGGCGAGACCACCAGGGATATCCTCTCTGCAAACTTGTTTACCAGCCTGGGTACTAGTCTTTGGACTTGGGCTTTTCCCACGAGCCGTCGGAAGGATTTTGATTGCTGGGCAGTGGACGCAGCGGGGTGCCGTTTTCGTCAACCGGACCCGCTTGCGGGCGGCTGCCCTCGGCGTCTCCTTCTGCCCCAATCGGTCCATTGCCGTTCTCTTTGGCGACTTCTGTCCCAGCTTCCGCTGCGCCTGAGCGTCTGCCTGCCAGTGCTGCCGCGGCTCCGGCGCGAGCCAGCACCGATATGCTCACACCGGCATGGGCGGCCGCGCTGCGTTCGATGCCGCCGCGCGCGCCGATGGCCTGGATGATGCTCAAACCGAGTTCTGTGCCGATACCGCTGGCTGCGTCTTGAGAGGCGCCGGACAAAGCGGCTTGTATTGCTGCGTCGGCAGCCATGCGTGCCACGACTGAAACGTCGACGCCGTCGCCCTGTCCGCCCGCTGTGCCGCCACCATCGGCTTCGTGAATCCGTTCATGGATGACTGTATCGTCGGTCTCATTATCGTCGTCCTCGGCGTCCTGGTCGTCGTCGTCGCTGTCTTCGGTTTCGAGATCTTTGGATTCGTCTTCCTTATCCAACTGTTCTTGAGTCTCAGCTTTGCCGCCGTCGATCGGCTGGTGCCCCTTGGGCTGTTCGTTGCTGCCATCGGTGGTTCCGAAGTCGATAGTAACGTTGGGCAAGCCTTTTAGCGGTGCGTCGCTGGTGTTTTTGTCCAGTCTGCCGGCGTTTAGTGCATCGTTGTTTCTATAGCCGTCCTGAGCGATGGTAGCCATGGTGTCTCGCAGGCTATCTGCTTGTGTGGTGGCGCAACTGTTGTCGACTTCTTTACCCATGTAAGCACTAACCTCCCAGTTAGATTGCGCAGCAGAATCATGGAGCACCACATGTGGTGTCCCTGCTGATTTGGTTTGATTACTAAGACGGTGCCTCAAAACGGGACAGCCGGCGGGATAGCTGACCTGTTTATTGAAAGCCATAACCGGTATTCCGGTGGAATGCACCGGGGGCTAGAGCTGTAATTCGGCGGGTCTCTTGGCAAGGCTTAATCTAGCAGAACCACCTTACCGTGACGTTACCAGCCTGGGAGTCCCCGCAGCGCCGTTTCTTAGCTGGGTGGAGCGAAGCTGGCTCTCTCTTGAGCGGAGTCTTTCGTTACGGGCGCGGACGCGTCATAGCCGAGCAGCTTGCTGGTGAGCGGGCTGCCCTGTTGCAGGTGTTGCAGCGCTTCCTTTATATGTCGATCCTGCACTGCCACATCGCGCCCTTCTTCCGCAGCCAAAAGCGCGGCTTTGCGAAACAGTTCGCGAATGTACGCGGCGCTGACGCCTTCGGTTTGTTCGATGAAGCGTTTGGTGGAACGCAGTTTCATCGGCAGTCCTTTGCTGTACAGATCGAAAAGCCGCGCGCGGCACTCGGCATCGGGCAGCGGAATCATGATCGCCTGGTCGATACGACCAGGGCGGGAAGCCAGCGCCGGTTCCAACGACTCGGGGCGGTTGGTGGTCAGAAGAAACAACACGTCGGCATCATCGGCGATGCCGTCCATCTGGTTGAGCAGCTCGAACAACACCGGGTTGAAATTGCGGCGCGTGCGCTCCTCCGCCACGAGATCGACATCGTCGATGACGACGGTGGCAGGCTGCAGCGCCCGCGCCAGTGTGCAGGCGTCTTCGAGGTGTTGCACCGCGTTGCCGTTGAGAATAATGCCGGTGCGCCCTTTCATTTCAGAAAGCAGGTGCATGATGCTCAGCGACTTTCCGGTGCCGGGCGGACCATAGAGAAGCAGCCCGCGCTTCAAGTGGCGACCGCGCGAGAGGAGCAGTTCACGGTGCTGAGAAAATCGGGTGGTGTGGCGCTCGATTTGCTGGATAACAGGTTCAGGCAGAATCAGTTGATCGCGCGGCACAGTCGGCACTTTCTGGAAATAGACCACCAGATTTCTGTCGCGGTCTTCCTTCAAAGAAACTACCTGCCCCTTATAAATGCTTTGCTGATCCGCGAGTGCGCGCATGTCGGCGAGAAACTTTTCCGCAATCCAACGTTCGCGTGCAATCACTTCAACGGTCATGTTGTCTTCCCAGTGCGGGCGAATCAAGTGAATCGCCAGGCGGCGACTATCGTCGCGCACCAAATAGATCGCGCGTTGCGCGCAACTGATGCTGTTGCCGTTAGCCAGTTCGACGTCGCAGTATTGCACCGGACCGTCAGTCTCGTAGGTGGCGTCCGGATGCAGGAAGTCGCTGAAGCGCAGGTCGGTGTCGGTGGTCGACAGTCCCAGCATCTTGGCGTAGCGATTGCGCCCGGCGAGATATCTCTGGATCGCCAGGAAAACGCAGGCATGACGATGGCGGCTGTATTCCACGGTCACGACCGGGAACTTGCGCGGGCAACGCCCGAAGTGATTTTTCAAATGGTGCGCGAGAGGCCGCGGGCGCCTGTTCAGCAACGCCAGAGCGACCTTCGCAATTTCGAGATACATGATCGTTCTTTCTAATTGTGATGCAAAGTATATGAATTGAAAAATAAGGCACGTCGCGACTAGCAGCATCTCTAGCCGGAACTGCTAGTCGGATGTGTGCCTCGGGTATGCTGAGCAGGCGTGACCGGAGATTGTAGCGAATGCCCTCGAAAAAAGCTCGGACGTCTGTCATAGTGACGCGAGTCAACGAAGGGTTTCTTCTCGTGGTTGGATCTTACGAAGTCACCAGTGCCAGTCGCAAAGCCACGCAAGCGCGCGATGCGATTGTCGCTAACGCCAACTTCATCTCCACAGAACTCAACACGATCACCGCTCCGCGCGAATTGAAGCAGCTGGTCTGGGCGTGGTCCGATTCATTCGTAGAAGGCTGGGGCGAGATCAGCGCTTATCTCGATCGCGTGATGCAGTGTGGACGAAACTATCTGCGCATGCATCCTTCGGCGCAACGCAGCGGTGCCGAGAGTGACATCAATACTATAAGAAATTTGATGCGCCCATTATTCGATTCGCTGCGCAAGGTCGTGGAAGAAACGCAAGCGCGCTCAAAGCAAGCAGGCGAAACGGATAAGGCGGCGGCGTCATTGATATCGGTATTGGTCACCGAGTCGGCGAGGAATATTTTGAACAGCGCCGTCAAGCTGCAAGACGCGCTCGACAAGCTGCTGGCGGAAATGAAGATCGATGAACCCGATCCCTATGATGGCGAGCTCTATCCGCATTTCGAGTTCAGCTGCGCAAACTGCCACCATCCGGCTTTGGAGTTGACTTTTGTTCCGGAAGACGCGCGACATCCTGTGCAAGCGGCAAAGCACCAGGCATTGCTTTGCGGACATGGCGAAGTTGTATATTTGAGCCCGGAGCAGACGCACTCGGTTCTGCAGCGCTTGCAAAAAGGCGACCTCGAAGAGATCTCCATGATGATCGACGCGGGACGCGTTTATTGCCGGCACTGCCAGCTGCTTTATTGCTGGGACGACTGGACCAACAAAGAGCAGATCTACGACGAAGGCAGTTACGACTACACCCGCGGTGTCTGTCCTAAGGGACACAAAGGCGTCATAGACGATTGATTCGACTATAATGCGATATGACCGGTTAGCTGGGTTGCCCCTTGTGGTGAATATAGCGATTGGATAGTTCCGACATCAACATGCTTTCTGCGGCACTCGGCTGTGTGCAGGTGCTGTGGTGGATCGGGTTTTTGATCACATTTGTGATCGGCATGCTGATCGCCGGCATCTCATTCAAAAAGAACAGCCGGGCATCGCTGGTTATGTTGCTCGGATTCGTATCGCTGATTGTCGGTGGTGCCTTCGCGATGGTTGCGCCCATGGTGATGGGGGCGGCGCTCGCTGCCAGCAGCGGCAACAGAGATACGCTCTTTATCGCCAATATTGTGCTTGGCTGTTTTCGCGTCTTCTGGCAGGTTCTGGGAGTGGCCCTGATTACATTTGCCATCGTGGCACCGGACAAAAAGGCGGTGACGGGGTGAGCAGCGAAGCCGGTCTGGCTGGATTTTTCACCGGCTTCTGCCTGGGATTGCCGCTGACGCTTGCCTATCTGGCTGGGCTGGTACTGTCCATGATGGCAAAGAAGCGTCTGGGCAATGCCGCGAATTTTGCCATGGGCGGATTCGCATTTTTTCTGGTGGCGCAATGCATTGCTTCCGTGGTGGAGTGTGTGACATGGTTTCTGGCGCCGTCGGCCGGCAAAACCTCAATGGTGTTTATCTCGTTGATCGTCGAACGTGCAGTATGCGGCTTTCTGCAGGTGGTGGCACTTGGTCTTTTGATCACCGCATTTGCAAAACGTGTGAATGGCGACCCGCGAGTGGTGCCTGCGAACAGCACTGCGCCACCTGCCCGTCAAGCTGCTAAGCCGGCGCCGGCAGCGCCTGCCTCCATGCCGCAAACGCAGACACAGACACGAGTGCACGGGGACACCATCGTCAGTCTGGACAACGACGCCGGTCTGGATGGTGGTGCAGACCCCGATACGCAGACGCGCACCCGGATCGAGAAATAGAAGTTTGCTGCCCGCCAATCCGGGCTATTAATGTAGTAGCATTTGCACCGACACGAGACACCCAGTCGGTGAACGCAACCCCTTTGCAAGACGCAAAGGCGGCAGTAAATTTATAGGAGAGAAGACGTGATTGCCAGTAAGACTATGAGTCCCACAATCAAACTTGCGTTGACGTTGTTGTGCATCAGCCTCTTGCAAGTAAGTCCAGCCTTGTCTCCGATTGCTGACGCCAAATCAAAGAACAAGTCGAAGGCCACGACCACGGTCGTCAGTCAGCCAGGCGATGATGAAGCGCAGGTGCGCGCTCAGATTGCCAGTCTCGCCAAGGCGCTGGAAGCAGCCGATGCGAAGGCACTGGCGACAATCTGGACCGAAGACGGCAATTACGTCACCGACGCCGGAGTCGAGTACAAGGGACGCGCGGCGCTGGAGAAGAGATTTGGTGATGTGTTCACCACCGACGGCAAACAGCTGGTCGACTTTGTCACTGGCTCATCGCGCCTTCTGTCTCCTGGTGTGATGCTCGTCGAAGGCGTGGTGCGTCGCAAAGGAGCGCCGGCAGAGGCGGATCCCGAGACACGTTATTCGATGGTCTTCGTCAAGCGCGGCGACGGCTGGTTGATTTCCACCGCCAGCGAGCGCCCTTTCGCAGCCGCCGACACTAAGAATCCTTTGCAAGCGCTGTCGTGGATGATTGGCGATTGGTCGGCGGACAAGGATGGTGGTTTCGTCCACATGAAAGCGGAATGGGCTGCCAACAACAACTTTATTAGCTGCACATACGAATCCAAGAAGTCGGCAAACGATGCGGTCGTCGACAGTCGTCAGGTGATTGGTTGGGATCCGCGTACCGGGCAGCCGGTGTCGTGGCACTTCGACTCTAACGGCGGCTTCGGGCATGGCGACTGGCTGAAAAAAGACAACCAATGGCTCGTGAAAGCGACCGGCGTGGATCGCGACGGCGACATCACCACCGCTACCAATGTCATTTCAGAAAGTGGACCCAACAGTTTTTCCTGGCAGTCGATCGACCGCAGCGTCAATGGTGTCGTATTTGGTGACACCGTGCCACTCAAGGTTCAGCGCGTGACGAAGTAATTCCATTTAGTCTTCACTCACATTCGACAGCAGGTACGGCGCGACATGAAAAATTTTGCAAAGACGATTCTGGCGATTGCCGTCACGATCGCCATCGCTGACCCGGTGGATGCACGCGGCTTTGGCGGCGGCTTCGGTGGTGGCGGGCACTTCGGTGGCTTCGGCGGTGGCGGTGGGCACTTCGGCGGTTTCGGCGGCGGCGGCGAACACTTCGGCGGTTTCGGCGGCGGCGGCGAACACTTTGGCGGTTTCGGCGGCGGCGGCGAACACTTCGGCGGCTTCGGTGGCGGCGGTGACCACTTTGGTGGCTTCGGCGGTGGCGGTGATCACTTCGGCGGCGGTGGGTTTGGACACGACCGTCCCGGTGTGGATAGCGGGTTCGGCGACCATGGCGGCATGGGATATCGTCCCAATGGCGGATTGGGTCCGTCTTCAGCCGGTCACTTCCCGACCGACGGCGGCTTCGGACACATGTCCGGATTTCAAAATCGGTCACCGCGCAACATCAGTAACACCGACCTGTCGCATCAGGGTGACAGCATTCGCAACTCGTTCAACAACGACCACGTCAACGTCAATAACTTCAATCATTACGGCAATAACTATGCGCACGCCGGCGGCTACGGCGGTTATGGCAACGGCTTCGCGCACGGCTGGCACGACTCCAACTACTATCACGGTTATGGCGGCTACGGCTGGCACGGCTACGGCTGGGGTGGCTGGGGCTATCCCGGCGGCTTCTGGGGCTGGCCCGGCGGCTGGTGGTGCCCGGGTTGGTCCGAAGGTGCTGCCTGGACCTTCCTTGGTGTTAGTGAACTGACCAACTTTTTGGGTCTCAGCATGATCGCCGGCAGTGGTGGCGGTGGTGGTGGCAAGTCTCAACCGCAGAATGTCACCTACAACAACGACACCGTCTATATCAACGGGCAACCGGCCGGCACCTCTCAGCAGTACTACCAGCAAGCACAGCAACTGGCTGCCGAAGGTATACAGGCTCAACCCAGCACAAACATCCAACAGTATGCCACCACCTCCTATAACGGCATGCCGCAACAAGCCAACTATGAATCACAGCCGGATCAAAGCGGACAGTGGCAGGCTCTGGGTGTGTTTGCGCTGGCGGAACCCGGGCAGACCCAGTCCAACATGCTGCTGCAGCTGGCAATCGACAAGCAGGGCACGATTCACGGCAACTACATCAACCAGCTCACCAACGAGAAGTCGCAGATTTACGGGGCGCTGGACAAGAATACGCAGCGAGTCTCCTGGACCATTGGTCAGAACAACAGCACCGTATTTGATACCAGCCTCGGCAGTCTGACCAAGAAGGATAGTCAGGTGCTGGTGCACTACGGGCCGGACAGCACATCGACAATGGCGCTGATCCGTCTTAAAGAGCCTGAGGGCATGAGCACCGGTGGCAGTTCTGGTGGCGCGACTCCCAATCCGGGCGGCACGCCTCCGGTAGCACCGAATTTTGCTCCGGGTTGATATCGGTTAGCCGAAATACTCGACGCCTGATTTGAGCACTGCGCGCAGCTTTTCGTTCAGTTCAGCGATGGACACGAACGGCTTGCCGGCATCTATGCGCTTTTTCTGGTCTTGGCTCAAACCAACTGCCTGAAGTAGAAACTCTTCTTGTGCCGGTGGAATGTCGGCGCGCGTCTCGGACGGGCGAACGGTATTGTAGAAGGCCAGCAGAAAACGATCTTTGCCGTTGAATCTGAAACCCTCGATGTACTGTTTCAAGCCTGCACCGTGACGTTTCTCGTCAAAACCGATGGACGGGTCGTGAATGGCATAGCCGTGGGCTGACAGAGGATGGCGGCGCGTTGCCACTTCCCAGAGCATCAGCCCGAAAGCCAGTTGATCGTTGGGACGAAACTCAGGGTAATAGCTGGGCGTTGTGACGGCGACGTTGTATGAGTTGCCCTGGGTGGTGCGCACGGCACCGAAAAATCCCGGGTCGAGAATGGTCACTTTGTCCCCGTCAACCATGATGTTTTCCGGTTTGATGTCACCGTGGTACTGGAAGAGCGGGTCGTCCAGCAGCGCTTCCAGCGTTTCTCCAATGGCGATCATGGTGCTGGTTTTTACTTTGCCCTTTTCCATCAGGCGCCGCAGGTTGATGCCGGGTACGAACTCCATCATGTAATAGGTGATGCCCGGCACGGCCAGCGAATTCAAAATGCGCGGCAGACCTCTGGTCTTCACGTCGCGCATGCGGCGCAGTTGCAAAGCCAGAAGTTCATTCGCGTCCGGCTGTACTTCACCCATCGAACCGGTGTGTTCTGCCCAGGCTTGCGTTGGAAAAGCGAAAGTAGCGCAGATACCTGTACTGACATCCGCCTCCGGCTTGGCTGCCTTCAAGGCTCTTCGTTCATGGTCTGCGTTCGTGCAGGAGTAGACCCACGAATAAAGTCCCTGTCCTAGCTGTCCGTCGACGGTGAATCCATCGACGGTTGCGCCTTCCCACGTGACTTGCTGCTGGCTGACCATGGACTGTCTCCTCTCCGGCTGAGGGAGAAGATCTTAGCAGTCGCCGGCTGGTTTTAGTGGGCGCTCATTGAGGAGAGCAAGTTGGCGAGGTCGTCGGCATGCTCTTCTTCTTTGGACAGGATGTCTTCCATCAATCGACGCGTCGTCGGATCTTTGTCGCCGATGTACTGGACGATCTCGCGGTACGAGTCGATGGCGATGCGTTCTGCCACCAGATCTTCTTTGATCATGTCGGTCAGGTCGTTGCCCTCTGCATATTGCGAATGGCTGCGACCGGTGATGCCTTCCGGATTGAAATTGGGCTCGCCGCCCAGTTGTACGATGCGTTTAGCGATGGCGTCGGCATGCGTCTGTTCTTCGTTGGCATGTTCGAGAAACTCCTGGGCGACCGGCTCGGAATTGATGCCGCGCGCCATGAAGTAGTGCCGCTTGTAGCGCAAGACGCAGACGATTTCAGTTGCCAGTGCTTCATTGAGAATCTTGATAATCGTGTCGCGATCGGCGTTGTAGCCTTCGGTCAGGGCGCCGTCTTCGATGTGTTTGCGGGCGCGCTGGCGAATGGTCTCTATGTCAGTTATAAAACTAGTACTCATTGGGTTTTCCTCTTCAACCTCTTCAGTGACGTCCGGTGAAGGGCATTGGTGTCCACAATTTCCAGGAATTTTGAAATTACGCTGGTTTCGGACTTGCTGAGCATAGGAGCTGTCGACGACCGGTGATATACTGTGCCGATGACTGAGGCGGCAAAAGCAGATTCCCGACAGATCAATAAGACGCTGGTGCGCCTGACTCGCGGCGATATCACGCGCGAAACAGTGGACGCGATCGTTAACGCCGCCAATTCCTCGCTCATGGGTGGTGGTGGCGTAGATGGTGCCATTCACCGGGCCGGCGGTCCACAGATTCTCGAAGAATGTCGAGCGATTCGCAATCGACAGGGCGGCTGCAAGCCGGGGGAAGCTGTGATCACGACGGCCGGAAACCTCAGCGCCGCGCATGTGGTGCACACGGTCGGACCGGTCTGGCGCGGCGGTGACTCGAATGAAGCTGATACTCTAGCCGGCGCTTACCGCAACAGTTTAGAAGTGGCTGCCCAGGCTGGTGACAGGACAATCGCATTTCCCTCGATCAGCACCGGCGCGTACGGTTATCCTCTGGACCGTGCTGCCTCTGTGGCGGTGCGGTGCGTGGCAGATTACTGCCTGGCGCACGACAGCTTCAGGGAGATTCGCTTTGTTCTGTTCGACCAGGCGGCTTACTCGGCGTTTCAAAAGGCGCTCTCGGAAGTTTCGCTCTAAATCAGCTGTCGCCTGGAACTTCACCTTTTAGAAAGGGTATAAACGCTGCGTTCACTGCCGCTGCTGCTTCGCATTGCACCCAGTGGCTGACCTCTGGAATGCGCTTGATACGCAGGTCTGGTGCAAACTCTTCCAGTCCGGTCAGATTTGATATGTGCAACGCCGGATCCTGCTCTCCCCAGATGATCATGGTTGGTGCATTTACGCGAGCCTGGCGCGCCGGTTTCATTCCACCTTTAGAGAGCATGCCGCAGCGATACCAGTTGAGGGCGGCCGTCAAGGCACCGGGTTGCGCGATTGCCTGCACGTATTTATCGATGTCTTCTCTGCTGAAAGCCTCTTTGCGGGCGGTCTTATCTGAGAACATACTGCGAATCGCTGCGTAGTTATTGGCTGCCAGAGCCAGCTCTGGTATGGCGGGCAGACAGAAGAATGCCACGTACCAGCTCATAAACAACTGAGGAGGGCGCCTGGCGTTGTGGCGATATGCCTCCATGTGCGGTGCGTTCATGATCACCAGTCGATCGAGCAGCTCTGGATGGCGACCGGCGAACGCCCAGCTAAGGATGCCGCCCCAATCATGTCCGACGATGTGGGCGCGCGTGTGTCCGGTCGAGCGGACGATGCATGCCACATCTTCAATAAGATGTTTGAGATGATACGACTCTCTCCCGGCCGGTTTGTCTGAGAGGTTGTAGCCGCGTAAGTCCGGTGCCACCACTGAAAAACCGGCATCGACAAGAGCGGGAATTTGGTGCCGCCACGAGTACCAGAACTCGGGAAAGCCATGCAGCAGCACTACCGGCGGACGATCAGTCGCGCCCGCCTTTGCGGCGTGCAGTCTCACCCCGCCGCAATCGATGTATTCGAAGTTCATTGCATCGGAATTCATGCGCAATATGATACCGGGCGCAGCCGCTCGGTGCGCATCGAAAGTTGCCGAATAGCTCAATCGCGGCGGTTTGCGGGCGACTGCAAAGGTTTAGGGGTCAAGGCGGTTTCTTCAGGCAAATCAGAGCGCTGATTGCCGGCATCGCCGAGCACTTGCTGTTTTAGGTTGAAGAAGAACGGGTGAAAGCCGAAGCTCCTCATTTCTTCATATGACTTTTGTGGCTCCCAGCCCTGATGTCTGATGCGGTAGAGGGCGCAGATGGCGCCGGTGCGATCCTGTCCCTGGGCGCAATGAATGAAAACCGGCTGGTTCTGCGGTTTGGAGATGATCTCGTCGATCTGATTCCAGACGGCATCGGGGACACGCTGAAAATGACTGACCGGAATGTTGAAATACTGCATGCCCAGGCGCTTGGTTTCGCTAGCTTCCAGTCGGTCGCCATCGTCGGCGCCGCGCAAGTTAATCACTGTTTTGACGCCATTTTCACGCAGCCAGGAGAAGCCCTGCCGGCTCGGTTGACCGCCGCGCAGCAATTTGGGAGAAACGACCGAAAGCCGCGGAATCAACGACTTGCCCGTCGTGAAGCCTGTTTCGCTCAAGACGGCATCGACGACATTGGTGGTCGCCGACGTCGCTTCTCCAGCGGTAGGCAGCGCCAGCGCGCTGAAAGGGAGACCGGCGGCGGCAAACAAACTGATCAGCACTGGCAGGGAAATTTTCTTGAACGGCATCGAGTCGCTCTCCAACTGGAACTTGGAAGGGTTAACAAGGTACATCCTACAAACTGGCTTGACAAGTTTGCTCGTATTGTAAATTCCGCGGTTGCACAGCGCGGCAGATGATGTTAAATACTGCTGTGCTGCAAGCGTGCAAGTCCGCCCAGATCGGTGCCATGCGAGGAATCCCACAACTTAGTTTGAGCGTTGCTCTGGTCGTGGCTCTTGCCGGTGAGGCCGTTCTGCCGGTCTATTGCCAGCCCGCCCCGGCTGCGCAGACTGACCTGGGAGCACCGCATCGAGTCCACACCTTCGTTGACGTTTCCGAAGCCAGTCCCCAGGTTGTCGCCGACATCCGGGAACTGGGTAAACCTGAACACACTAATGCTCAGCTGTGGATAGCTGCCTGGGCGTGGTCGAATGACTTCATCGTGATTCCGCCCGGCGATCGCCTTCTGGATGAGATTCAGTCGGCGATGAAAAGCAATCCGAACTTGAAGGTTTACGTTTTACTCTGGGAGATTCCTAGTCTCGCGAACCTGGTACTCGATTTAGGCTGGGCACCATTCAAAGACAGCGATGCCATGGAAGCCTTGCCCGAGGAGGCGCGCAAGCGCCTTTTCATCTCCAGAGAATCGCTCTTCTCCACGCATCCACTCAGTTCGGCACATCAAAAGTTCATGTTATTGCAGTATGGCGATCAGTCATGCGGCTACTGTTTCGATTACAACTTCCGCAACTTTCATTGGGACTGCTGCAATCACGATCTGGCGAAACATGAGGAGCAGGGCTTTAAGGCGCCCTCCTGCCACGACACAGCGATTCGCTTTCAGGGCAGCGCATTGCAGTCGTTCAAGGAAGAGTTTCTTTACCGGTGGTCGAAGTCCGACCATCCTAAAGACCCGCCGGAGGCAGCCTTTACGACGCGGATCGGGTCGACGCCTCTGCCCTTTTTGAAGGCTCGCTTTCAGGAGCCCGGCACCACCGGTGGTGAGATCAAAGATTGGTATCGGTACGCCATCCAGAACGCGCGCGACTACATTTATCTGGAGAATCAATATTTCGATGATCCGGATATTGCTGACGATTTGATTGCGGCATATTTCCGGGGACTGAGTTATCCCAAACCGAACATCGTCTGCAATCTATGCTCGGTTGCCATGCTCGAGCCCCGCAGTCAGGTAAGCGGCACCATGCGCGAGGTGATGCGTATTCGCTTGAGCACCGCTGAAAAGATCGAATTTAAAAACGGTGTGGTGATTCTGCGCAAGCAGCCGTGGCGCAAGGTGAGAGTAAATAAGCTCGCCACGCAGGCTTCCATCAGCGGGAGGGGCTTTAACGGCATCATCAAGTTCAGCGACATCAAGCGACTGCACGGCGGCGTTCGCTTCTATTCGATGGCCACTTCGGAGGTTGCTCCTCGAAAGGGATTTTCGCTGGTTTATGTGCACTCCAAGGTCGGATTGATTGACAATCAACTGACGATTGGTTCGGCCAATTTGAACAAACGCTCGTTCGGCGAAGACTACGAAGCGAACGTTATGGTGACTGATACATCTAGAACTGATGCGGTCGCATCGTTCAGGAAGCGGTTGCTGGAAGTAATGGTGGCACCGGATGCCAGAGGCGAGACTGTCTTCCAGAAGCTGGACGCTACAGCCGACTTGAACATCAAGCTGCAGCTTTTAAAAGATCCGTCCGCCAATCCGGTCGGCATGGTCATTGAATATCCATACGAAAAAGTTCGGAAGGTCGATCCCGATTGATCACGAAATCGTCACCGGCTGGGGTGTTGCCGGTTTTGATTGAGTCGGTCTACACTGGATTCAGAAAGGACCGAGCTTGCAAACGTCCATGGATAGTACAGAATCGACTCAGTCGACCTCAAAAGTGAAGTCACAACGTGCTCAGCTCGCTTCGCTGGGAGGGCGGCTGATTCGCAATGGCTGGCGGCTTTCGCTGAAGGCGCTCGATACTCGATTTGCCCTGCCGGGGCAGCAACTGCTGTCTGGAAAAAAACGCGCCCAGATCAAGCAGATCTTGAGACCGGGCGACCTGCTGCTCGAGACAAACAACCAGTATCCGGGCTGGCAATTTGCGTCCCGGCTTATGGTGGGCGGCGACTGGGTGCACTCAGCCATGTATGTCGGCAACGGCTTCGTGGTGGACATCGGCACCAAGCCTGTGGTCGCCATGATTGAGCTGGACGAGTTTCTCAAAACCACCGATGTGGCAATCTATCGTCCGCAGTACAAAACTCCGGAAGACGTGAAAGCCGCGACCGCATTTGTTGCAGACTGCCTGGGCATGCCGTTCAACACGACTTTCGACCACCGCGATCAGAAGTCATTCTATTGCACGCAGCTGATTGCACGAGCCCTGCTCGCCATGCCCAATCCGATTACTCTCGCCCTCGGGCGCCTGATGTGGAAACCGATGGTGCCGGCGTCCGCCATCGAAAGCAGCCCGGACATGGATTGTCTTTTCTCCACCCGACCGCATCTATTGAAAGCTGTAATCGCCCATTGGGACCTCTGGCTGGGCGGCGCCAGCGGGGTCTACCTGGTTCATCTGTCTCACCTGCACCACCAACATTCGGCGTCGGCAGAAGTATTGCTCGCCACTTTCGGCGTCGGCATCGGATTTGCTTTCGGCCGGTTGCTGACCGACAGCGAATGTACCGGGGTGTTCTGGTCTAAAAGACGTGCTTGAGTGCTGAGAAGAAACGTGCGATCAGACCGCGCTTTTTGCTGCGTGGAGTTTGTGCGATATAGCGCTTTCTCCTGGCGGCGGCGACGGTGCGTTGGCGATGTTTCGATGCCGTTGCCACGAGTGGTTTTTTCGCCGCTTGTCGTGTTGATATAGCAACTTTAGCGGGCGCAGTTCTGGCGGCTGTCACCGCTCGTGGTGCAATAGTCTTTTTCTGCTGCTGCCCACGTGCGCGCATGCCGTCGACAACCTTTTGACTCACGTGCTGATTGTTGTTTATGTAGTCCCACAGCTTTTCATCATAAGCGGAGGCTGACGGAATGGATGTGATTCCTGTAAACAGGACCATAAAAGCCGGTATGTGTTGCCGCAACTGCATGTACATGAGTCTCGCATCGAGTTCATAGCAGAAGACGGCAACCAGCGGTGCAAGTTGCATACGAACTGTAGAGTCACACGAAAGCTCAGCCGTCTGCTACTTAACGGGAGGGTTGGCGTTGACGGTCATGCTTTGCACCGCGTATGTTTGTTTACCGCCCCCGCTCATCAGTGGCACATCGGTGAGCCAGAGGAGTCCGGCTCCCAGCATGATGCCTTCATCTTTGCACCACAACTGTTTTTCGGGAGTGGCGGCAATCAACTTAGTGACGGCGGGAGTGAATATCGATTTGAAATTCGATTGCAACTCTTGCGCTGTTTTGTAACTGCGCGTCACTGTCTTTCCTTTGTCCGGATTCCAGCGAACTGAAACAGGATATTTGAACAGTTTGGCGGCCGCGGCGGCGTCGTTTTTGGAGACGGCTACGCGAAGCTGTTCGTAGTATGCTGCGAACAGATCCGCCTTATCCACACCGGCAACCGAATATCGCGTGGCGCGTATCTCTTTGGCTCGCGCAACGATTGCCGTCGCCTCTTTGGTTTTGCCGGCGGCCTTGTACACTTCGCTCAGTCCGTCGGCCGCGTCTATCAATTCAGGGAAGTTGCCGCGATACAAGTCGTTGTTGGTGTCATAGCTTTCTTTGAAGTACTTCTCGGCTTCTCTGTACTTTTTTTGTTTCAAATAAACATTGCCGAGTGCCGTCAATGACTGCAGTTTGGGTTCGCCATCCGACATGGCATCCGTAATCTGGATGCACTCTAGAAGTTTCTTCTCGGCATCTGCAAAGTTGCCGGCGCTCAGGTCTTGTTGAGACTGGGGATAGATCAAGTCGAAGCGCTTGCGGCGTTCGGCCATCAGCTTATCGATATTGGAATCCACTTGTGCCTGCGTTTGAGCCGCGGGTTTTGCAGCGGGTTTTGGATTTGTCTTGGCAGGCAACGCGAAGCCGACAGCAAGCATTGCGCTAAGTGCGATGGTGGTGTGCTTTTTCATACGCGCATGATAACACGACGCCACAGACTGAATTGCAGTCCGTGGCGCAATGCGGTTTGTCAGGAGATTTGGCGGTGAGCCCGTGTGGGGACGGGCCCACCTAAATCAGGAGTGCAACTAGCGAGTCAGCAATTGCTGTCTTTGCTGATTTTGCATGCGGATGAACTGCGGAAGATCGCAGTATGCGTAACCGACTACGCGATTGCCGAGCACCGAGAAGAGCACGACGCCGGTCTTCGCTTCGTTGATGTCGAAGGTGACGTCATAAGCAAGGTGCTTGATGTACTGCATGCAGTACGGCTGATCTGTGTAATCAATTGGCAGGATGATGCCGATCTGTTCCGGCAAAATCTGGTGATCTTGCGGAACGCCAATCTGCGCACGTCCTTCGATGTAGCAGCTGTTCGGCACGGCAACCGCAGCGGTCAGGCGAACTGTGCCTGGGGTGAGCGGAAGAATGCGAGCTTCCGGCGTCCAGATTCTGTCTGTGCTCATGGTCGTTTCGCGGAAACGCGGCTCAGGCATTCTGTTGAAGCCGATGGGTGCTTCCATCAGCGCACGCGAGTAGGTCGCAGTAGTGGGGAACTGTTGCTGGAAGTTGATTGGCATCTGTTGTGGCAGGTTCATCTGCATGGGCATCTGTTGATGCAACTGGTGTTGTTGCCACATCGGCAGTTGCTGCTGCCACATCAACTGTTGTTGCAGTTGCTGCTGTTGTTGATATGTATAGGTGTCACCGTAACCCTGATAGAAGAATTCACCAGGCTTGAGTGAATAATGATCTATAGGATCGCCGACCAGGCTCTTCGCTTCCATATTTACGATGGCCAGGAACGATGGCGTCACCAGACAGAACGTATCTTCGCCGCAGTCCAGTTCTACAAACACGCGTCTGTATTCGGGGATGCTGTAGCCCCCGCTCAAGCACTGGATGCTTCTGAAGCGGTAGCCGTCCTTCAGCTTTTGAGTGAGCAGGTCGGAGACACGCTTATCGCTGAAGGCGATGTGCTGGGCAACCACACAGGGATCGGTGGAAGTCAGGGCGCTTCTTTCCAACTTCTTCAACTCTTTGCTCAGAATTTCGACAACCTTTTTCTCATCCATTTGAATGGTCCTCAATGAGTTTAGTGCGAAAGCACAACGAGACGCCCCTGCCGGACGGCGGGGTGTTTCATTTGCTTGCCGGAAATTATATCCACTCTCACTCGAGGGTGATCATCTTTTCACCGATTAATTCTGGGATTTTTCGATATGCGCCGGATATCCGGGCGCGTATGCGTGATTAAGCCTCAGGCTATGCATGATGTTTTGATCGACTATAAGGGGTCGTGGCCGCCTGTGAGTCACTGCTGAAAAGCGGCTCCTGTAGCTGCATTCGGGCGAATGGCATACCGGTGCCCGCTTTTGACGGTCGCACCACCGGTGGAGGCAGGGGTGATTCTTGGTTTTGGGCGGTCAGGATCAGTTACTGGTCTGCAAAAGATCGGACGGCAGATCGACATCGACTGCCGCCTGCGGCAACGCCAACAGGCAGGCGCGATCGCGGTGCTGCGCGATCAAAGACTTGGCGCCACGGTCACCGTCCAGCCTGCTCAAGGCATCAAAGAACGCATTATTGAAGATGGCCGGGATGCCAAAAGTGTCGCCGTAACTAGCGCAGCAAATCGGCAGTTCGCTCTCGCGGAACTTGTCTATCAAAAGACTGTAATCGCCTGCCTTCAGCATGACCTGATCGCATGCCACCAAAAGCAGTGCGTCGGCTTGCAGGTCGGTTGCCCAGTCCGCGGCAACTTTGATTGAGCTGGCTACTCCGGAGCTTGCCTCCGGATTGGGCAGCACCTGCACCTTTTTGTCTGCCAGTTCGATGGCGATGGCATTCTGGAAGGGACCGCCGACGACGACGGCGACGGTGCAAGGTGGACGCACCGCGCGGCACTGGCTGACGCAATGTGAGACCAGAGTTGTGTCATTGTAGGGCGCCAGTTGTTTTGCTGAACCGAATCTGGTTGATGCGCCGGCGGCTAATATTGCGATACCGATGTTCATGGCGTTCTTTTCGCTTAGCTGACGCTGGCGTGTATCGGGGCACCTTTCTCGCACAGCGAGCGTGAACTGGTGCGAGCCAGAACGCTGATAATCTCGGCGACGATTGAAACAGCAATCTCTTCGGGGCTGTCGGCGCCGATGTCCAGCCCGACCGGGAAATTGAGGTCTTCCGCTCGTCCGAGGCAGTCGAGATCGGTAAGCATTTGCATGGTGCGCTTGCGTGGACCCATGATGCCACGGTACGGCAATGCGTGAGTGATTTTGAGAATGCAGGACAGGGCTGCCTTGTCCTCTTCGAAGTTGTGGCTCATGATCACGATCGCCGTCCGGCTGTCCGTTGCGATCTCTTGCAGTTGCTCGCCGCGCCGGCGCAAAGTTTCGACAGCTGAAAACCTTTCTTCCAGAAGGCGGGGACGCCAGTCGACCAGGACGACGGACATGCCGGTGTTGGCAGCCAGTTGTGCGAGCAAGCGACCGTCTTGTTGAGCGCCGAAAATGATCAGGCGCAGCGGTGGCTGAATGAACTCAACTGCGATCTTGATGGATGTTTCTTCATCGAGTGTGGTATCGACGACCGCTGTTTTCAGCAAGTTGTGGTCGCGAATCAGTTGTCCGGTGTGTTCGGGAGACAACCGGGTGCCGACCAGGTTTGCCGGACCATCGATGATTGTGGCCAGTGTGCCGGTGGTGCGTTCAGCTAGAACCGTATCGGCAAAGACTGCCAGTGGGTTTTGCGGGTCGGCGAAAGCATCCTCGATGAGAATGCAGATAGCACCGGCGCATCCGGCATTCAGCGCGAACACATCGTCGCCGCGGTTGTCGTAAGAAACGACGCGGGGCAGCGCACCGGCAAAAAAGTCATCGATTTGAGAGAGCAGGTCCGACTCCAGGCAGCCGGCGCTGATGGTACCTGCTTGCCTGCCTGATTTGCCGATCAGCATGTGGGCGCCCAGCTTTCTGTAGGAGGAACCTTGAATGTCGACAATCGAGAAAAGCAGCGCCGGTTCGCCTGCTTCTGCGAACTCTTGCTTGAGTGTATGGAGATTTTGCCAGTCGCTCATCTTATGTAATAACCAGTTTAGCCCATCAACTTATCGAGGGAAATCGGTAGATCGCGGACACGCACTCCGGTGGCGTTGTAGACGGCATTGGCGACAGCTGCTGCCGCGCCTGTGATGCCGATTTCGCCGATGCCGTGACCGCCCAGTGGGTTCGCTTTGTAATCGGGAATTTGCACGAACTCGACATGCAGATCTGGAATATCGGCATGCACCGGTACGTGATACTCGGCAAAGTCGGCATTCATGGTGCGTCCGTAGCGAGGATCCATGAGGCTTTCTTCCATGAGGGCCATGCCGACTCCCATGATGATGCCACCATAGATCTGGCTGACCGCCGTTTTCATGTTGAATATTTTGCCGCCATCGATGACGGCTACCCAGCGGCTGATGCGCACCGAACCAAAATCCGGATCGACTTTGACTTCGCAGAAGTGCGCTCCAAATGAGTGCATCGAGTATTTGCCGGCCTCCGGATTGAGGTTTTCGACCGACCGGGCATCCAGTTCGGTTTTGCCGCTGCGCTTCAAGATTTCTACGTAGCGGTCGGTTTTGGTGCTGTCGGTTTTGCTTTGCAAGCCGCCGTTGTGTGCTTCTATATCTGCCGGCTTCATGCCGTGCAAAGGCGATTTGCCGTCGGCAACAGCCAGAGCGATCATTTTGTGCACCAGCTTGTCGCAGGCGTCTTTGACCGCCGTGCCCACGCAGGTCGCCGAAGTGGACCCGCCTGATACTCCAGCCGGAGGCAGTCTGGTATCACCCAGCTCGAAGGTGATTTTATCCATCGGCAGTGCCAGTTCGTCGGCGGCAATCTGCGTCATGATCGTGTAGGTGCCGGTACCGATATCCTGAGATCCGGACTGCACCGTGGCATGTCCGTTTTGCGCGATGACGGCGCGCGCGTGAGAGGGAAACGCCCAGACCGGATATGTGGCGGTAGCCATGCCCATGCCCACCAGGAGTCCGCTGTCATCATGCACGGAGCGCGGCTTGGGATTGCGTTTGTCCCAACCAATTTTTTGAGCGCCCAGTTCGTAGCACCGGCGCAGATTCTTATTCGAATACGGAAGATTGTTTTCTTCGTCCTTTTCCGAATAATTGATCAGGCGTACCTGAATCGGATCGATATCGGCTGCCGCCGCCAGTTCGTCCATAGCCGATTCCAGAGCGAATGTGCCTGGGGTCTCCCCTGGTGCGCGCATCCATGTAGGTTTGCCGATGCTCTGTTTCACCAGCCGATGGGTGGTTTGGACATTGGGGCAGGAATAGAGGAAACGGGTGACGATCGCGCAGTTCTCGACAAACTCGTCGAACTCCGAAACTTCCATGCGCGCATTATGTATGATCGCCGTCAGCTTGCCTGACTTGTCGGCGCCCATGCGTATTTGCTGGGAAGTGTACGGACGAAACCCGACCGGACCGAAGGTCTGGGTACGTTTCATGTTGAGGCACACAGGCACCTTGGCTATTTTGGCTGCCAGTGCCGTCAGTGGCGTGTTCGACCAGACCGAACCCTTGCATCCGAAGCCGCCACCGGTGTAGGGGCAGATGACCCGCACGTTTTCCGGCGGTATATGGAAGATTGCCGCCAGTCGCGATTGAGCTCCGGATACACCCTGTGTGGCGTCCCAGACCGTCAACTTATCGCCTTCCCACATGGCGGTGGTGGCATGCGGTTCCATCGGGCAATGCACTTCGCGCGGGGTCGAATACGTATGGTGAAACTTGACCGGAGCGCCTTGCCAATTTTTCTGCGCGTCACCTCGGGAAGTGTCGGTTTTGATGCCCAGTCCGGCGTTGTCCGCCGGTGCATATTCAGGTGGTGAGCTGCTTGGGTCGTGGACGTTGACGATTGGCTTTTCTTCCTTATATGTGACCTTGACGAGAGCAGCTGCCTGGCAGGCGATCTCGTATGTGTCGGCAACCACCACGCCGATATTCTGGCGGTCATGAAATATCTTGTTGCTTTGCAGCAAATTGAGTTCGTTGTCGAACATTCCCGACTTGCCGACTTTGTTGTTGCCTGAATTTTTGTGAGTGACGACTGCGATCACCCCGGGCAGTTTGAGCGCCTGACTATCGTCGATGGCTTCCATGGTGCCGCGAGCGATGGTGCTCTGCAGGAGCACTCCATATTTGACACCTTCGGGAAGATGCTCGGCGGCATACTTTGCCTGTCCGGTGACTTTCGCTCGTCCGTCGACTCTGTTCAGAGGTTTGCCGAGGACGGCAGCTTGAATCTTTTCGTCGGTCTTCATGCTTTTTGCAGCTCCTGGTAAGCTCTAACAATGGTGCGCTTGGACAGCTCGATTTTGAACTTGTTGTGACTGCGCGGCACGGCATCGGACAGTGCCAGCTCTGCAGCCGCTCGATAGGAGGCTGTTTCGGCGGACTTGCCTTGCAAGTCGCTTTCTGATTTCTGGCATCTCCAGGGTTTAGTGCCGACGCCGCCCAACGCCAGGCGCGCTTCTTTGATTTTGCCGCCATCGGTAACCAGCGCCACCGCCGCTGATGTGAGAGCGAAGGAGAAGGAAGCCCGGTCGCGCACCTTGTGATAGTGAGAATGGCGTGCCAGATCGCTCTTGGCGATCTCAACGGCGGTGATTATTTCGTGGGGTTTGAGAACGGTCTCGATCTCGGGGTTTTTGCCGGGCAATGTATGAAACTCGATCAGCGGAATTTCTCTGTGGCTGCTGCCGTCATGTACCCGCACCACGGCATCCAGTGCCGCCAGTGCCACGCACATATCGGAGGGGTGGGCGGCTATACATTCATCGCTGGTGCCCAGCACTGCGTGCATGCGGTTGAAACCATCGATGGCGGGGCAGCCGCTGCCTGGGCGGTTTTTATTGCAAGACATGACCGGATCGCGGAAGTAGCAGCAGCGAGTGCGCTGCATGAGATTTCCGGCTACTGTTGCCGCATTGCGTAGTTGCGGTGAAGCGCCGGACAAGATTGCCTGGCTCAAGACGGGAAACTCGCTTTGAATCAACGCGTGATGCGCCACCGCCGAGTTGCTGGCACCGCCGCTGATGACCACGGTTTTTCCGCTGTCTTTCACCGCCGACGATTCGCCGCTGCTCTTGCGCACGTCAATCAGTTGCGGCGGCGCCATAACGTCCAGTTTCATCAAATCGACAAGACACGTGCCGCCACCGAGGAAGATACCGCCGCCCGAAGCTTTCTGTTTTGACGAAGCGTCGGACGGGTCGTTGGCTTTCACGTATGAAAATGGTTGCATCAGGCATTCCCCCGCACTTGTTGAATGGCTGCGATGATGTTGGGATAGGCGCCGCAACGGCAGATATTGCCGCTCATACATTCCCGCACTTCGTTGTCGGATTTGCCGCATGGCTCTTTGAGCAGGGCTACCGCCGACATGATCTGTCCAGGGGTGCAGTATCCGCATTGAAATCCGTCATGCTCGATAAATGCGGTTTGCATGGCATGCAGATCTTCGCCGTCTGCCAGCCCCTCGATGGTAGTGATCTCGTCGCCGTCGTGCATGACTGTCAGGGTCAGGCACGACTTGATGCGCTCGCCGTTCACCAGTACTGTACATGCGCCGCATTGCCCATGATCGCAGCCCCTCTTGGAGCCGGTCAGGCGCAGATCGTGCCGCAGAAAATCCAGCAGCGTCATGCGCGTGTCGACTGAGACTTTTTGCGAATTACCGTTGACCTTGAGTGTCACTTGTTGCATCGAAACACCTTTGACTTTGAATTCCTGCCCCGGCTGTGCCCAGCCTGCAGTGCGCGAAAAACCACTGCCCAGCAAGCCGACTGACAAGGCAAGACGATTGAACATACGTCTGCTGATTCTCTTGCGCATTTCAGCTCCGGCCGCGATGAAAGCGCACGATCATAGCATGATCAGAGTGTTGTTAAGTACTCAAGAAGCGACTCTGCCACTTGACTCCTGGGCGCAGTCAGGGCAGCGTTTGCCGCCTCTGCAGCGGGTGGCGATGCCGGCTTGCCAGACATGCTTGGGATTTTTTCGGCACTGCCACCAGACACTTTTGTGGGAGCGAGCCGAAATGTAATCGGGAGTCAACGATCCGTTGAGCATGTAGTGCCACTCGAAAGACAGAGAAGGATTTGATTGCGCAAGTGAGACTTTGTCTTTGCGTTTGACTTTGCGATTGGTGTCACTGATGGTGGCGTCAGGTGTAATAGAGCTGGTGGTGGCAGAGGCAAGTTTTTGCCTGGGTTCGGGTTTCGTCGCCGGTGCTGGTTTTTTCAAAGCTGCGCAAGCTGGACAGCCCTTGTTTCCGAAGACGCGGCTGGCGATCGGCAGGCGATAATCGTCATGTCCGCGACGGCAGCGCCACCAGGCTCGAACCAGCGACGCAACCGAGAAGTCGTCCGGCTGCCATCCGCAGTTGCGTGTGGGCGACCACTCTCCCGCCAGATAACCGTGTGACTGGGAGAATGATTTGCAGCTGGAAACCGGCGCTGGCTGCGCCACATCTTCGATATCGATGAAACTGGAGAGAGCCATGGCGGAAATGACCCCCGAGCCGGAAAAGGCATATGTACTTCTATCCTACGCCTTAAATCTGAAATCCGTAAGAGCAGCACAAGTGCCGAAAACTTGGGGGTCTGCGCCCGGAAATGCCCTTTCTGATGCGGGTTCCAACAGGGCTGTTGGAAATCTGCGTGGTAGAACAAAGTTATATAGACCTTTGGGGACATTTCTCTCTCGCCTGAAGGCAAACAGGAGACCTATGGAAGGTAACAGAGCCAGCAATCAAAGTGACGGATGTGAGCTGACCATCAACGTCGATAAGGCTGCGGCGCCCAAGGTAAGACGGCTTACTTGCCAGAGTGCCAAGCCATCTCTGGACTCGCCCTGTTGGTGGAGTTGCAACGACAACGAGCAGCACGTCTGGTTTGCGGCGGTAAGCCCAAACCAAGAAGAGCTGCGTTGTCCGTTTTGCACCACTAAAAACTGAGGCTATCTGGGACGAGCGTTAGTAGTTGTAGTGAAGCGATAAGCGGTCACTTGACCGGTGCGTGTGTTGACCAGTGAGAAGACACCCTCGTCGTTCAGCTTGGCGCGGTAGGGCGAGCCATCCAGGTAGACGTCATTGAGAGCCATGGTGGCTTGGCGCATTGCCACCGGGTCGTTTGTGCGCCCGTTCATGACGACGCCTAACAAGTGCAGAATGCTCGGGTGATCGGGCGGCGCCCCGGCGATCAATTTATCGCCCAGGGCGCGGGCCTGGCGATTGACCTCGAAGAGCGGATCACAAAATGTGGTGGTAGCGGCGGCCGCCAGGATGCTCAGATCGGTGGACAGATTGGCCACTTGCACGGGATTGTCTCCCTGTGTCTGAGCGGCACCAGGGGCAGTGCCTACCACGGCTAGAAAATTCAGTCGGTCGGATGCGACCGGGGTGTATGTCGGAATCGCAGATGATTCACTCTGCTCGTAAGCAGTCATAGTATTTCTCCTTTTAGTATGGTTGGTTGCGTTCAAGTCGGCTACGCACGTGGTCACGGATCCGGCTTTGCAAGTGGCGTGGCGTGCTTTCGTTATTCAGTTGCGACATCAGGAATTGCAGGGGTTGAGCGCTTATGATGTGCTCGAGGGCCCCCTCGACTCGACGGCGTTGCTCCAGGGTTAGCGTGCCTGACTCCCGGGCGTTGGCCAGGTGCGCAGCCGCGGGCCAGCCCATTCTCTCGGCTGCTTGTGTGGCACGCTCACGTGTCGGCCAGTGTGAGCTGTCCATGCTGGCAATCAACTGGTAGACTCGCTGGGCATTGGCAAGGGACGCAGCATTGCCGAGCGCCGCCTCGAACGTATTGGACGAGGTCATCAAGGACAGATACTCGTTGAGCAAAGGTACCGTTGCTCGCGATTCAGGCGGGCGAGGCGCTGCTTCGCGCTCTGGTTGTTGCATGTTGCCGTCCATGTGCTGCGCTCCTCTCTTATCGTGGTGTCACTCGCTGGAATACCTGGTTGCGTGGACCGCCGGGATTATTGGCTGCCGGAGACACTATGTATTCGTTGCGTCCGTCGAAGAAACGTGTGACGCCCTGTGCGTCTGCGATCACCCACTGACCGCCGCGAAAACTGTATTGCGTTTCGCCGCCGCCGCCCATGAACATTCGCGGCTTTTTGATCATCTGATCGTTGACCTGATTGACAGGCGTGACGCGCACTGCCTGATCCGTTTCGTAGCCGCCGTTGGGAAGCAGAGTCAGTGTCGGTCCGTTCGCCCCTAACTGAATCTGTTCTGCGCCCTGGAAGCGCGTCAGTCGAAATGCGTTGTCGCCGGCTGTGATTACCTGTGGAACCTCCGGCGTCTCGGCGGCATCATTCGGTCCGGCCACGGCACCACCGGGTCCGGGACCCATCGCGCGGGCCACGACATTCTCCGGTGCCGGTGCGTTGCCGGCACCACCTGGCGCTGCCGGTGCTTCCATCGGAGCCGCCGGCGGTGCCGGTTGCACGACCGCGACATCAAATCTGGTGGCAGTTACTTCCGTCAAGAGCGCGTTGTGCGCCTCGGCAGCTGCGGCTGCGGTTTGCTGGTAAACTAGCGATTCAAAATTCTCTACTTCGGCCATTGGTTTGTCCTCGAAAAACCCATGCCCGCAGCTTAGGCGAAGCGCTTGCCTGTAGCGATATTGCAAGCCGCACAGTTGCTGAGGCATGCCACGAAGCCGGAATGCCGTAATGAGCAGGCGTCCACTGCACAAATGTGCAGACGCACTATTTGCCTGATTTCAACGTCTGCTTGCGAGCTTCACGCGCTCGATTCAGATAGATGTGTTGGGGAAAACTTTTGGGTGCATCCGACCAGTATTGCTGCGCCCGCGCGAGACATTGGTCTCCGTGGGTTATGTCATGCGCCGGATAAAAGCAGAGTGCTCGCTGCAACTCGATGTAGCCGAGATAGTGACGCCGGGTCAAATGGTCTACAATTTTCTCTGCGATCGGAAGCGAACTGGCGAAGGTGCGCTCAGCTGCGGCGTATTGGTGGCGGTCGTGTTCAATCTGTCCCTTCAGGTGCACGATGCGGCATAGAGCGGAGGGGCTTCGCTCTGCCGGCTTGAGTTTACTCTTCCCTTGTTGCAGGTCTTTCAGAAGAGTCTCTGCTGCTTTGAGTTTCTTCTCCATGCAGAGCACCTCCGCCAGAGCCAGCGTGCCGGCAAAGACCAAACCGGAGTTATCGCCGGGCGCCCGCCGCGCGTAGTCGAGAGCTTTTCGGCGCGACAGCTCGGCTTGCGACTGACGCTGCAGTGCTGACTGCGCTCTTGCTACGCGCGACCAGCCGGCAAAGCATTGTTGGTATGCCGTGAACGGAGGTGGTCCGTCCAGGGCTTGAAATTCGTTCTCCCAGAGACTGGTAGCTTCCTGGGCACACAGCAGCGCCTTTTCCTCTTCGAAAATATTGGTCCACGCATCGGCTTGTTGGTAGGCCACGGTGGCACGATAGCCGGGATTGAAGCGGGCGCTCCGGGCTGAAACCTCATCGAGAAGCTTGAGTGGAGTTTGGTAGTCTCCGGTTTCGCCCAGCGCTCGCGCCAGCGCTAACTTGATATCGCAGGAAAGCAATTGATCGACGGGCAGTCTATGGGCATCAGCTAGTTCGTTGGCTCGCTGAAGATGTTTGACGGCCTCGGCAGGCTGCGCCGTATCGAGCAATTGAACGCCGCGCAGATAGGCTTGTCGCGGTTCGCCAGCGGCTGGCGGGGGTGGCGTATTGTCACCCCAGTGCGTGCCATTGTAATAGTTGACCACCGCCAGCAGCATCACTGCACCACAAATGGTACCAATCACCCCGGACCACCGCCGGCGAATTTTGGTGCCGCTGCCGGCATCCAGCCGGTCGCCGGAGAGTCTGGCTGGTGCACTGCGTGGTGGGGTACCAGCCAGCAGAGCTTCCAGATCCTCGCGCAGCTCGTTGGTGTTGCCGTAGCGGCGAGACGGTTGTTTGGCCAGACACTTAGCGATGATGTGTTGTTGGTCGCGACTGAGCGAATTCCATTTCGCAGAGCGGGAGATGGGGTCGTTCATGTGTTGGAACATGACGGCAACGCCATTGTCGGCGAGAAACGGGGCTTCGCCCGTGAAGCACTCGAAAAGCACGCAGCCCAGAGCGTAGATATCGGTACCTGCTCCTACCGGCAGACCCATGCACTGTTCAGGGCTCATGTAGAGGACACTGCCGATAGCCATTCCGGTTTGCGTGAGCTTTTGCTGACCGTCTATGCCGGTGATTTTCGCGACTCCAAAGTCGATCAGTTTTATGTGCGGTTCAGAGCTGGTGCTGTCGGCGCACTCGATCAAGATGTTTGACGGTTTGATGTCGCGGTGAAAAATGTCTTGTGCGTGTGCATGGGCTAGCGCCAGGCAGACTTGAATGCAGATCTGCAGCGTCAGCTTCTGGTCGAGGATGCTGCCGTTTTCGGGAAGTAGTTCATGCAGGCTGCGCCCGGACAGCCTTTCCATTGCTATATACGGATAGCTCTTCCATGAACCGTAAGCGTAAAACTGCACGATGTTTGAGTGGGATAGCCGGCTGAGAATCCGGGCCTCGCGCTCGAATCTGGCTTGTTCGCGGGGGTCTGCGCTGGGCGCGTAGGTGAGAAACTTGAGGGCGACCAGACGATCGACGCTCACTTGGCGGCATTCATAGACGACCCCCATGCCACCAGATCCGATGCTTCTCTGGATTTCGAATTTGTTATCAATGATGGCGCCGGCTGGTATGAACATCACTTCGACAGAGCCTGCCCGGTTAGTTTTGCGCTTTCGATTCTTGGGGTGAAGGTTGCCAGTGCTGTGGAATCGTTGTCGGTGGACATGATCTGGCGGGCTTCGGACCATGTCTTGTCGGCAATCTCTGTTTTTCCGGTCTTATAATAGTGCCCGGCTAAATGTGCAAGCGATACGGCCATCTGATGATTGCGGGCTTGACCCTGTACTTTTGACGCGGTGTCGAGCGCGTCTTTGTAGTACTTGAGCGCCAGGTCGGACTCGCCGTGCTTTTGTTCGAGCTCAGCGAACATACACAGCCCATCGATTTTGGTGCACAGATAATTGGTGTCAGTAGGCGGAACATCCACGCTTGCCGTCCAATCCAGCCAGTCCTGGATACGTTGCATGCCTTCCGGCTTGCGCTGCTGGTTGAGGTTTTTAGCCAGGTTGATCATGCTGGCGGAGACAACGTCCGGGTGAGATTGAGTTCTTGTGAGAGCCAGTGCCTTGCGCCTCAGCGGTTCAGCTTTGTTCCAATCGTTGGTGCTTTCGTACGCCTCGGCCAGGCGAGCGAGCGCTTCGGAGTAGAGGCGATTGGTGTTGCTGTTTTCGCCGTACTCTTTTAGTGCGGCTTCGGCGGCGGTCACCGCTTTCTCTGCAACAGCGCGAGCTTCCGCGATCTTGTTCTGGCTGAACAATGTGTATGTCCAGTCTTTGTAAAAGTCACACTGGTCGGTGGGCGGAATTTTGGTAACCAGCGGAGCACCTTGTTCGTAAACGCGACCGGCTTCCTCAATGCGATTGAGTCGATGCAGAGTCTGGGCAAGATGGTGCTTGATCTGGCATCTAGTAATCAAACTTGTCTTGTCCGGATACTCTTGCGCTAACTGATCGGCGCGAGCATAAGCCCTGGCTGCCTGTGCAAATTGCTCTCCATGGAAGAGAAGATCGGCGCGGCTGTGTGCAATCGATGCGCTGGTGATGCGTTGTAGATCGTCCCCCGGCGCGCTGCCACCCGTTTCGCTTTCGTGGTGGGGCTGCAACCAGATTTCGAGGGCAGTGGCGGCGATTAATAACAAACAAGCCATTGCCGGCACCAGAAGGCGCAGTCGTGCCGAGGAAGCCGCGCCGGCTGTGAGCGGCGAATTGCCTGGGACGCGATTTGGCGGCTTTCGCGTGGCGCTATCTTGATTTACGCAGGGCGCACCGGAGTTGAGCAGGTCCTCGAGATCGGCGCGCAGGTCTGCGGCGTTGGCATAGCGATCTTTCGGTTTCTTCGCCATGCAGCGCTGAATCAAAGCTTGCGCTTTCGGGGTCAGCCAGTTGAAGCGCTCACTTTTGCCGACTGGTTCATTGATGTGTTGAAACATCACCGCCACGCCATTGTCCGCGAGGAATGGCGGCTGTCCCGTCAGGCACTCATACAGCAAGCATCCGACCGCATAGATATCGGTACGAGCATTGACTTCGCCTCCGACACACTGCTCGGGACTCATGTACATGACGCTGCCCATGGCTTACCTTCAAAGAAGGCTTATCGAGATTGTGCGGACTGGTGAGGATGATGTTGGACGGTTTGATGTCTCGATGCAGAACTCCCACTTCGTGAGCATGTTCGAGCGCCAGGCAGACTTCGATGGCAATCTTGAGCGCCAGCCCAGCATCGATGCCGGTTTCGTAATCGGCAAGGAACTCATGAAGACTTATACCCGATAGTTTTTCCATCGCCAGGTAGGGGTAAATCCGCCACATCCCGTAAGCGTGGAACTGGACGATGTTGGGATGAGAGAGGCGGCTCAAGATTATCGCTTCGCGCTCGAACCGTTTCAATTCATTCTGGTCGTCGCTGGGTGCGTAGGTGAGGAGCTTCAGTGCCACCAGCCGATCCATGTCGGCTTGCAGTGCTTCGTAGACGATGCCCATGCCTCCCGATCCGATGGTGCCCCGGATCCGGTATTTGTCATCGAGGATGGTGTCATTGCTGAGAAACATGACGAGCCTATTCGGGCAGGGGATCGTGGTCTTCTGATACCGGTATCCTGAACCAAAAATTGCTGCCTTGCCCCACTTCGCTTTCGACGCCGATGATGCCGCCGTGCGCCTCTACAATAGATTTGCAGATGGCCAGTCCAAGACCGGTGCCTCCTTTTTCCAGGCGATCGGACAATTGCACTTGGTGAAACCTCTCGAAGATCAAAGCTTTCTGCGATGGCGGCACGCCGCGCCCTTCGTCGATGACATTGACGTGCAACCAGCCTCTGTCGTCTTCCTGGCAGCGAACGCTCACCTTGCCGTCGCGGGGTGAAAACTTGATGGCGTTCGAGAGCAGATTGATCATCACCTGCACGAGCTTGGCGCCGTCGGCCATGATTTCCAGTCCCGTTTCCGGTGCTTCCAGTGACACCTGTTGCATCTCGGCCGAGTGTGCCACCACCGATAGCGAGCGAGAAACAATCGAGTCGACCGAGACCGGACCGGCTTCCATCTGCAGTCTTCCAGACTGCATTTTCTCGATGTCCAGCAAGCTGTTGATCATTTCGACGAGCCGTTTGATTTCCGTCTCAGCCTGGCTGACCAGTGCTTCACCTCGTTCATCGAGATTGCCGACCGTGCTCGAGCCCAGTATATGCAAGGTGTTTTGAATCATAGTCAAAGGTGTGCGCAGGTCGTGGCTTACCATGCTCACCAGTTGTCTCTTAAGTTGTTCGACGGCGTGGCGTTCGCTGACATCGAGAATGGCTGCCAGCAACTTGCGCGCACCGCTCATGGTGAATTCCGTCAGTGAAACTTGCACCGGCACCGGTGACCGATCTTTTTTGATGCCGGTCATGTCGACGATGCCGCCCAGACAGCGGTTGATGGTGTCACTCATGGCAGACGGATCTTTGCCGAACTCGTTGGTGAACAGCACAGAAAGGTGCTCGCCGAGAAGATCGTCCCATTTGTAGTTGAACAGGTTGTCAGTTTGATTGTTGGTCATCTCAATAAAGCCGCGCTCGTCCATGATCAAAAGACCGACCGGCATACTCTCCATAATCAAACGGATGCGCGATTCGCTCTCGCGCAGCAACTCTTCAGCCAGTTTGCGGTGCGTGATGTCGTGAGCGACGCAAAAGTACGCCTGTTCTTCCGACGACCAGTAGACCGACCACGACACACTGAGCGTGGTGCCTTCCTTGGTGACGATGGTGCTCTCGAACTTGCTCTGTTTCTCAGCCCGGGCTTGCAAGAGACCTTTGCTGGTTTCTTCCGCCTCGCCCGCGGCAACGAACTCCGTGAGCGTTCTGCCGATCAGTTCGCGCTGGGCGTATTTCCAGAGTTTCTCCACAGATGGGCTGACCGACACAAATTCGAAATTGCGATTGAGCGAGCAGATCACGTCCATGGCATTGTCGAGAATGGCCCGCTCGCGTTTGGCTGCGCCTTCGACTGCGCGAGCCATGTCGTGGAAAATCTGATCGAGGCGCGACAGTTCGTCGCTGCCCGTGAGCACCGGGTGCAGCGGTTCGTTACGGGCGAAACGGCGTGAGTTGTCCACGGCGCGCGCCAGACGCTTTTTGATGCTGGAGCCGAAGACCACCACCACAGCTACGCTGGCGGCTATATTGACCAGGCTGCCGAACAGGACAGTTTGTTCGATCAGTTGCCGATAGTGTTGCGATGAATGGGCGGGCGGATGGCTGGCCGAGGACTGGGCTGCTTGTCCTGATTCGAATGTGGTCGCCAGTTCTTCTTCGTGCACCAGAAAGAGCAACGCCGCCATGATGCAGATGCCCAATGCCACGGGCACCGCCACGAGAATGAGCCCTTTATGGGTTATCGACTGGTTGGAGAGAGTAAGCATGACGCCCTGTGGGCAATACGCCGAAAGTTTAGCCCCAGTGGCCCTTTACCCCATAGATAGACTAAGAAAACGTCTAGATCTAGATCTGGCAGTGACGGACTGCTTGCCAAGGGCTGGGTCGTGGGCGGTGGTTTATTATTATCAGTGCCTGAATACGGCGCGTCAGGACTGCGGCCGGGTAGCGGTATCAAATATGGTGCAAGGAGTAGAGCGATGGGACTGGACACATACGGCGGCGGCGTACTGCTCGTGCTGGGCAGCGCGATTCTGGCTGTAATCGGACTTCTGATCACGCGCAAAGTTATCGATCTCGATCGCCTGCGCGCGTCGCACGATGTCGGCGGTTACTTGCTGTCCGTCGTCGGCACGCTCTATGCGGTATTGCTGGGGTTGGTTGTCGTTGACGCTATGTCCAAGTTTTCGCTGGCGCGAGAAGTGACTGAGCGCGAAGCCAACTGCCTGGCTGACGTGTATGTTCTGGCTGAATGCCTGCCTGAGAAGAAACGAGACGAGGTGCGAACCATCTGCGTCAACTACGCCAGTGCAGTCATCGACACGGAGTGGGACGACATGGACGAGGGTGCTTACTGTCCGGTAGCTCACAAGACAGCAGTGGATCTCATGCAATCGCTGATGAATTTCGAACCGGTTAGCGAGAATCAAAAGGCACTTTTCCCGCTCATAGTGGCGGATGCGGGAGATATGTGGAAGGCGCGTCGACAGCGCATCAACATGGCTTTGAACGGAATTGATAATGCTGAATGGTTCACGCTCATTGTCGGTGGTGCGATCACGATCTTCTTCACCTTCTTCTTCGGCCTGGAAAATCTCAAGTTGCAGATCGCCATGACAGCAATGGTGGCAGTGCTGATCTCGCTGAACGTTTATCTGGTGGCACTGTTCGGATATCCCTTCTCCGGTGATCTGAAAATCGGCACGGATTCTTTTCGCATCGACCAGGGGATTTTCGATAATCGGGTCGGCTTGCGCACCGGGGCGGGTATTCATTAAGACAGGTGGGTTGGGCTCAGTGTCTGAAAGTGGCCATGAGCAGCACGTTTAGAGCCGCATCCCATAGGCTTTTTGCTTTCCAATGCCCTTGTTGGAAAGCTTCGTGATAATTATCTTGGCAGCGACGGATTTGCTGGGAGCCGGCGCGTGCACTGGGTGAAAAAATGAAAAGCGAGATGGGAAACGACCTCCACCGTCGTGTCTGGTGGATTTGTCCGGCCGGTCCGGGGCATGTTTGGCAAAGCGACAGTGCGGAGCCCACAGCTGAGGGCGCCGGTCCGGGATGTCCCTGCTGCGCAGGTGGGCATCCGAGTGTCGAGGATTGCCTGAAAGCTGTTCATCAGAAGCCCAATCAGTGGCGCGGCTCTGAGCCTTCCTTTCACAGGCGCGGATGGTGGCGCTGCACTATCAACGAACAACATTACTTTTTCATTCCACCAGAAATGGATACTGCTAGCGAGGGACCGCTGCCGGATTGCCCGTTTTGCTTTGGACACTGATTATGTCCAGTAATGCCCGGTTGGCGTGCCGGAAGCCGGGCAAACGAGCGTTCCTGAGCTAGCACTACATACAGTGGCAGTGAGCTCTGCCTGTTCAATGCCACCGTAGACCGGATGACTCGATCTGACGATCGGGTCATTCTGTCGTCCAGCCCAGCCGGAATCGTGAGATTTCCGGGTATAGTGGCTCTATGGAGCGCAAACCACCTGAAGTCAAGCAACAAGAGGAATTGCCCGAGCTGCGCGCGGTCGATGAAGAGAATTCCACGCGCACGAAATCGGCAGCTGACAGCAGCAGCGTCAATAAGGCGTACAAGCGTGCCCAAGCTCTCGTAGGCAAGCAGATCGGCGGGCACTACGAAATCATCACGCTGTTATCCAGCGGCGGCATGAGTGCGGTGTTCAAGGCTCGGCACGTGATCCTGGACCGCATAATGGCTATCAAGGTTGTGCTCAGCGATGATGCCATTGACGAGAGCAGCGTCCGGCGTTTTAAGCAGGAAGCGGCGGCCACTATTGCTTTGAACCATCCGCACATAGTGAAGGTCACCGAATTCGGGGTCGACGAAAGTGCCGGGCCGTTTCTCGTCATGGAATGGCTCGACGGACTATCGCTGCGAGAAGTCTTCGAAAATACCGACAAGCTGGGCACCGAACGTAGTATCAAAATTGCGCGCCAGACGTGTGAGGCGCTCGAACACGCTCACCAGCACGGCATCGTTCATCGCGACATCAAGCCAGCCAACATTATGCTTCTCAAGGATGCAGACGGCAACGACGTAGTGAAGGTGGTCGACTTCGGGATCGCCAAAATTTTGAGCGGCGAAGAGTTGCAGCAGCATCTGACGCAGACGAGCGAGATGCTCGGCACACCGCAGTATATGTCGCCCGAGCAGTGCCTGGGTAATCCGCTCGATAAGCGCAGCGACATCTATTCTTTGGGATGCGTGGTGTACGAGATGCTGAGCGGTCACCCACCGCATCGCGGCGAGAACATCCTGCAGACCTTGCATAAGCATGTAAGTGATGCGGCGGACCCGATTGCCGGCGTTTCGTCGCAGCTGAATCAAGTAGTTGCGAAGTCGATGGCGAAGGATGCGCAGGATCGATTTCAGTCCGCGTCTGAGTTTTCATCCGCTCTGGCAAATCCCAGTATGGTGCCGGTGCGCAAGCCACCGGCGCCGGGGCGCCGAACGTCGGGATGGGTTTGGGGCGCCGTTGGCGCGCTGATGTTGATGCTGCTTACCGCAGCTGCGGTCTTTACCTATTCACTGATTCCGTCCGACTGGAATCCGGCAAAACCTGGACCCGACGGCTGGACCTGGCACTATGAAGATCCGGGCGTATTTCTCAATTACGAGGAGTACGAGAAACGGCAGGACCAGCTGGACAAGTCGGCAAAGTACATCAATAGTTTCTTGCGCAGTCCCAAGTCGCTAAATCGAGATGAGATGGCTCGCCATCTGGGTTTCTTTGAAGAATTTCTTGTGGATGATGAAGGCACCACGTACGAGCCTGGACATTCTTATCCATATTACGAGCGCTGTGTTGAAGCTGATGGGATGATGAAGAAGTTGATTGCCATCCCGGCAATTGCGAAGGATCCGCATCTGGCCGCTCGCGTGCACGAAATTGCTTCGCTGGGTGCCTATGGCAGGAGAGACTTTCCGCGATGCGTGACTGAGGGGCAGAAGGCCCTGGAACCATGGAAACAGCTCAAAGAGATTTACACCAAACCTTACTACCGCACTCAACTGCGAGTGGCGAATGCACTCTTCTGGCAGAAGAAGTATGAGGATGCGAACAGCGAGTATCTGAAAACGGACATGGTCGCATTTCCGCGCGTGGTGAAAAGTCTGTACGATCCGCGTTTGGGCTTCATCCACGCGCGCCGAGGCGACTGCAGTCTGCGGGCGGGCATTCCAGTGCATGCCGCTTCCAGCTATATGCTGGCGGAGTCCCACTGGTTGAGCACGAAGTATTGGAAGCAAGACGCGGCGATCGGAGTGTTGTATTTGAATTACATTGGTGCCACCACGGGAGATTGGCCTTCGCCCAACACGATTTCCGTGCCGGACAATGTGAAGGGGGTCCGCTATGACGAGCGTTGTTTACCTGAATTGCGGGAAGCCTTCAAAGACTCACAGTACTATCCGGTAGTGCTTCGCCAGTATGCGTCGGTTCTCTGGAAGGAGAAACGCTACGCGGAAGCACTGCAACTAAGTTTTGAAGCGCGTTTCATGGATGTGTCCAGGAAAGAGAAACTGAGGGCTTATCCGCTTGTGAAAAACGAACTGCAGAAGCAGACGACTGATCCTTAGATTGGCGACTGGTCTGCGGTGGGCGACTGGTCTGCGGTAGGCGGCGCTGATACAATAGGTCGACGCGGCGGAGGTCGGGTACTGTTGCGCCGCCAGGGAGAAATTGTCATGAGTGGCTGGAAACTGGACTACGTTCCGAGCGATAGCGACGAAGTGCTCGGATTTTTGCAGATGTGCATTGAGCGGCGTTTTCATCGCGCCGTGCAGCTGGAATTTGAAAAACTGACCCGCATCGACCACTCGCGCATATGGGTTGAGACGGATGTCGGGGGCAGTCCCATGATGATGGATCAATCCAGAGCCAGCAATTATTGCTACGGTAAAGGTGTACGCACTATGGGCTGGTCGGCGCATGGCGCTACCTGCGGTGGCTTCGGACCTGGTGTGGATGATGAGACGATTCAGAAAGCGCTCGCTGAGACCCTGGAAGAGAAGGTGAGCATCTTTCCGGATGCGCAGCATTATGCGCTGTTTGCGACCGTGTCAGGCGATCCGCCGCAAATGTTGATCTGGCACAAGGGTCCGCTCAAGCAGACTCCATAAGCATGACGCTCACGGAGGCGGAATGCGCTACCTTCACCTTATAAAGAGCAGCATTGTCGGAGCGCTCGGCGGGCTGCTCTTTGGATTTGACACGGCTGTAATTTCCGGGACCACGCACTCGCTGGTGGAAACGTTCAGGCTGGATCCGGCAGCACTGGGAATTACCGTGTCCAGTGCATTGTGGGGCACTGTTATCAGTGCGATGCTGGCTGGCATTCCCGGTGAGAAACTGGGCGCTCGCGAGTCGTTGCGCATCACTGCCGCACTGTATGTGGTATCGGCACTTGGCTGTGCGCTGGCCTGGAACTGGTGGTCGCTTTTGATTTTCCGCTTCATCGGTGGATTGGGCATTGGTGCTTCCTCTGTGCTGGGACCCGTCTATATCGCCGAACTGGCGCCGGCTGCCTGGCGCGGACGACTGGTGGGGATGTTTCAGGTCAATATCGTGATCGGCATTCTGCTGGCATACTTCTCTAACTATGTGATCGGATTGCAGCATCTGGGCATGGACGAATGGCGATGGCAGCTGGGTGTTTCGGCACTGCCGGCGGTGCTATTTCTTCTAATGTTGTTTTTTATTCCTCGCAGCCCTCGCTGGTTGGTGAGCAGAGGCTTGCGGGATGAGGCGCGTGCCGTATTGCAGTTAACCGGCGTTGGCGATCCGGATGCCGAGTTGCAGGAGATCGTCGCGTCGCTGGGTGAGGAGGTGTCACGGCAGAAAGAGCGTCTTTTCTCTCGCAAGTATTTGAAGCCGATCTTCTTGGCGTTGACGATTGGCATGTTCAATCAGTTGTCCGGTATCAATGCGATTCTCTATTATCTAAACGACATTTTCGCTAAGGCGGGCTTCAGCAGCTTGTCGGGGAACATCCAGGCGGTGATCGTCGGTGGTACCAATCTCGTTTTTACTCTGTTCGCCATGGCGTCGATCGATAAATTCGGGCGTAAGCCATTGCTACTGATCGGAGCGGTGGGTACGGCGCTCTGTCTCTTCGGAGTGGCGGCGATATTCTACATGCACGCTAACGAGAATGCCTTGATCTGGTTATTGATGGCCTACATTGGATTTTTCGCGTTTTCGCAAGGGTCGGTGATCTGGGTTTATATCAGCGAGATTTTTCCCACCCCGGTGCGCGCGCGTGGGCAGAGTCTGGGCAGTTCCTCGCATTGGGTCATGAATGCGATAATTTCGGCGGCATTTCCGGTGGTTGCCCAATCTTCGGGTGGGCTGCCATTTGCCGTATTTGGTGTGATGATGATTGTGCAGTTGATTGTGGTGCTGCTCTACTATCCCGAAACCAAGGGGGTGTCTCTCGAGGAGTTGCAGCACAAGCTGGGGGTCGGCTGATCCGGCTCTGCGCCCATAGCCACGCGCGCCCGAAGGGTGGAAAGAAATTTCGACAAATTTCTTTCGGGGCTTCAGTCTGTGAAAAATGGGCTCCGATTCCGCACGAATAAACGCTTGAGGGGTGATTCAAATTTCGCCCAAACTCTGCGCGTGCAGGATTGCTCATATTGGGGGGCGGCAGTGATCGAAAAAACATTAAATCCCGGGTCCGTGAGCAGAATTGCTCATTTAGACCCCTCGAAATGAGCAATCCTGCTCACGACGCCAACGCTCCCTCCTTTCGACTGAGCAGAGGTTGGAAAGAAATTTCGAGATAATTCTTTCAGCCTTAGCGGGGTGCGCGAAGCGCGTTGTCCAGGTATCCGGCAATCGCCAGCTTGTACTCCGCCTTGATGGCGGCGCGCGAAAAATTACTGAACTGCGCAAGACAAGTCCGTTGAAAGGAATTCATAAGCGAAATGCACGTAAGTGCCATAAGCATGCGACGTTTTGGTGGAATATCGCGCACGCGCATGCCGAATATCTCCGCCAACACGCGTGCTGTGTTCTCGCGCATGAGTTTCTCCTCTTCTGCGATCTCGGGTGACGCATCGGCCAAAACGATGATCGCCTCAAAACTGGGATTTTGCACGAAAAACTCGTCGAGCATGTCGAAGATTTGTTCGACGATTTCTGGAACATCGAGCTTGAGAAATTCGGGAGTCACCTTTTTGCGAAAGAGGTCGAGAATCTGCCCCGAGTAGCGTTCGGACAGTGCTGTGAACAGAGCTTTCTTATCCGGAAAGAACCTATATAAGGATCCAATCGAGGTGCCCGCCTCTCTGGCTATGGCGTTGGTGGTCGCGTTGTCGTAGCCGACATCGGTGAACACCCGTTCGGCGGCATCCAGGATCACACTAATACGCGCCGCCGAGCGATCCTGCTGGGGAAGTCGGCGCATGTTTGATTCTGGTATTCCTGGACCTTTCATATAAGCGTATCGCTACCCTTGACAAAAGCGAGCATTTGCTCGTATTATAGCAAACGTGAGCAAAGACTCGCGTTGTAAAAAAGGTCCTCAAAATCCAAACCCCACTCCCCTCAAAGCAAGGTTCTTTTCCGGTGCAAGCCAATGAACGTCAAATGGAGCATTCCTGTATTTATGCTAGCCAGCGGCTTCGTCGTCCAGGGCGCCGTGAGCAATTTCCAGCGAGATGCCGACAACTCGCAGGTCAACTTGTCGCAGGTCAACTTGTCGCAGATCAACGCGTCGCAGATCAACAGTGTCACGCGGTCGCGACCTGAGTATCCGGCAGTTCCCGCGAGGGTAATGGCGCTGGGCAGATTGGCGCCCGCCAGTGAGATGACGGTTATCTATCCTCCGACCAGCAGCGGCACACGGGTCGGACGTGTGTGCGTCAGTGAGGGACAGTGGGTCCGTCCCGGCGAAGTGGTGGCATACATGGATACCCGGGCATTGCACGAGGCCGAGTTGCAGGAGGCGCTTGCCGACCTTGACCGCAGTCGCTGCCACCTCGAGCAGGTACGCGCCGACGCCAAGCCTGCCGATCTGTCCGCCCAGGCGGCCGTCATCGAACGGGCGCGCTCTGAGATGGACACCGCTAAAACCGAATACGGGCGCTACCAAATGTTGTACGAGCAAGGCGCTGTTTCAGCGTCGCTGCGCGACAGTAAAAAGCAATCCTTCGACACCGCGTCACAGCAATGGCAGCAGCAGCAGTTTCTTCTCCAAGGCATGTGTCAGGTGCGCCCCTGCGACGAGAATACTGCCCTGGCGGAAGTCAAACAGGCGATATCCAGAGTCCAGATTGCCCGGCAAAAGCTGGCTCTGGACAAAGTCACGTCACCATTATCCGGGAAGGTGATCAAGATCCACACACGCGCCGGGGAAGTCGTCGGCAATGAAGGCATCCTGCAAATCTGCGATACGAGGCATTTGATTGTCATAGCTGAGGTGTTCGAGAGCGATATCGGCACAGTGCGCCCTGGGCAAGGTGCCACCATAACCGGTGCTAGCCTGGGGGGACCGTTGCATGGCGTTGTAGAGTCGATCTGTCTTTCGGTGGGACGGCAGACCAATCTAGATGCCGACAGCGCCGCCGACACGGAAGCACGGATTGTCGAGGTGCGCATCCGGGTCAGGGACGGCGCGACAGCGACAGCCGCCAATGCGCGTGTCGACGTCGAAATCGCGAGGAGCAAGTGATGATTCCTCTCGCTATCCCGTTGAGCTGGTATCAACTCGTGCACGAGAGGGCTCGATTTGCTGTTGCCATCGCCGCGGTTTCATTTGCCGTAATTTTGATGTTCATGGAGTTCGGCTTTCAATCCGCGCTCTTCAGCAGTGCCACCCTGCTGCACGAACATCTCACCGGCGAACTTTTCATCGTCGACGCCAGGTCCACCGCCCTGGCAAATATGAAGCAGTACTCCCGGCGTATTCTCTATCAAGCCAGAGCGCAAGACGAGGTTCAGGCGGTCGGTGCACTATATATCGGATTCGCGTCTTCGATTACGCCGCACCAGGAAAACAGCTCCAGGCGCATTCTCGTAGTGGGCACATCACCTGCCGACGATCTAATCGGGCTGCCCGAGGTGTCTGCCCAGAGAAGTGCCCTGAGCCGGCGCGATAATGTTTTGTTCGACCGCGCCTCCAGGCAGGAGATCGGCCCGATCTCCGATGACTGGAGACTAGGACGCCACCCCAGCCTGGACATGGGCAAGGCGACTTTGCGCGTGAGCGGTCTCTTCAAAATGGGCGCCTCGTTCTCTGCTGATGGTAATGCCATCGTCAGCGATGATACGTTCCGCCACATATTTCCTGGACGAAACGTCGGTTCTGTTGATATAGGCGTAGTGCGATTGCGTGCCAAGGCGCCACTGCAGACGGTGCAGAAACTGTTGCAATCACAGCTGGGACCTGATGTGCGAGTCCTGACGAAAAAACAGTTCGTGCAGGCTGAACAAAACTACTGGCGCCAGACTACTGCCATCGGATTTATCTTTTCGATCGGCGTGGCGCTGGGGCTGGTGGTGGGGGCCGCGGTCGTGTACCAGATTCTTTACGCCAACGTCAATGAGCACTTGTCCGAGTATGCCACACTTAAGGCGATCGGATATCAGCACGCGGCTCTGTCCGAGATGGTGCTGGAGCAGGCGATTATTTTGTCGTGCGCCGGTTTCTTGCCGGGACTGGCAGTTTCTCTCAAGCTGTACGAAATGACTCGCGATGTCACCGGTCTGCCCATGAATATGTCGGTTTCGACTGCGGCATTTGTGGTGGCACTGGTGACGGTCATGTGCTGCGTGTCGGCAATGCTTGCGGCCGAGAGACTGCGTAAGGCTGACCCGGCGTCGGTATTTTGAGGATGAATACTTTGTTTAGCGGTATGCCGGTGGTGGCGCGAAAAGTTGAATACAGCTACGGCAGCGGAAATCAGAAGCAGCAAGTTCTGGCGGACGTAAACTTCGAGCTAGACGCAGGAGAGTTGTGCGTGGTGACGGGACCCTCCGGCTCCGGCAAGACGACGTTTCTCTCGCTATGCGGTGCGCTGCGTCAGTCACAGCACGGCAGTCTGCAAGTGCTCGGTGAAGAACTCTCCGGAGCCGGGGAGTTCACCAGAACTCAAACTCGACGACGCATAGGCTTCATATTTCAGCACCACAATTTGCTCAGCTTTCTGACCGCCCGCCAAAATGTTTTTGTCGCCGCGGAGCTGGCGGGATTGCAGGGTGCGGACGCAGCGCGGCAGGCGGAGATGTTGCTCGGTCGTGTGGGACTGGCAGACCACCGACACAAATTTCCTGCGCAGCTTTCAGGAGGGCAAAAGCAACGGGTTGCGATCGCCAGGTCGCTGGCGGGCAACCCACGTTTGATTCTGGCCGATGAGCCGACTGCCTCGCTGGATGCTGCTTCGGCGCAGGATGTGATTCAATTGCTGCAGGACATCACCGCTAATCAAGGCGTCTCTGTGTTGTTGGTCACGCACGATCAACGTGTCATGCAGGTAGCGACGCGCATCGTGCGGATGACTGACGGTCGCCTGGCAAGTGATTCCGCCCCTCGATGATCCAGGCAGGTCATGCACCGGACTGAATCTCTTGCCCGATGCGGGCGAGAGTTCTCTGCGCGCGATGCGCCACGTATGGATTGCAGTCCTCGATGAGCCGCCGCAGCAAGGCTTCGTCGACGTTGTGGTTTTCGGCGATTGCGTAGCGCACATCGGGATGTTCATCTTCGATGAGAACCAGCAGTACTTCCAGCGGCGTGTCCGTACGATCCGCCAGCGCGATGCGAAACTCGTGATCGACGCAGGCTGACAGCTTGTCCATTAATTCTTGAACTGTGAAGGATTCCTCGCCCAGATCCTCGTTCCCCATCAGAGATTAACCCCATGGTGTAGTGGTGGAGGTTTCCTACGCCCGGTGTCACAAGGGAGACCGACGATGTGACAGAGTCCGGAGCACTGCGTCCATTGTACGCCTGATGACGCCGATAGGCAATAGTTGCACCGGGGCTGCCGCTTGCCCGTCACATCGGGCTTTACGGTATACTGCGATGCTGTTGCTGCCACGGGTGAAACAGATCGCAGGCACGCAGTCCTCACGGAGAGGTTAGGATGAAACTTTCAGGTCGCCGAATTCGACAGATCTTCGTACCGCTGGCTGTTGCGCTGCTGGGGCTGCTGGCACCACCGCCCTCACAGTCCGCGCCAGCCGAGTCGATAGAGGCATTCCTGTCTCGCTATTATCAAGCCATTCCAAAGGCGAAAACGTTGCTTGATCTGGAGAGCTGGTACACGCCGATGCCTCCTGACCCAAAGCTCAAATCAATGCTTGAAGAGCCTGGACTGATGGCATTCTTCATGGATGCTCTCAAGGGTGAGCCGACAGCTGTGAAGATTGTTTCCAAGACCGTGAAAGGCGATCGCATCTATTTGGACCTGGCACCACAGGCGATACCGCAGCGTTTTCTGGAAGCTTCCAAGCATCCTGGTTTTTCGATGACAGGCTTAGCCGTACTCGTAGCCGACGGCGATAAGTGGAAGGTTCACAAAGACTTCTGGACTGTCAAATCGACCTCCAAAGACGGGTCGGAGACGACGACATTCGGGCGCAATCCGCCTGAGGGTGCGCCGACCGAAAAAGGCAAGACCGAAGCCGGAGGCACAGCGGGCAGTTCAAGCAGCTCCGCTGACCCGAATCAGAAAAACTAGAACCGGAGGTGCATCATGCCGGGCACGACGACTGCCGACCAGTTTGGAGTGACTCGGGAACTCACCATATCTGGTGCCGCCGAGGGACCGCTGGCCGGCACCAGCTTTGTCGCCAAGGATCTGTTTGATGTCGAAGGATACGTGACCGGTTGCGGAAATCCCGATTGGGAGCGCACGCATGAACCGGCATCGCAGACCGCACCGGCGGTGGCCAGAATGCTGGCAGCCGGCTGCACGCTACGCGGCAAGACGAACATGGACGAACTTGCCTACGGCATGGACGGCGTCAACGTTCATTATGGAACGCCACTGAACGCGCAGTTCCCAGACCGGGAGCCGGGCGGTTCGTCGAGCGGTTCGGCCGCGGCGGTCGCCGGTGGCGTCGTCGACTATGCGCTGGGCTCCGATACCGCCGGGTCGGTGCGCGTGCCCGCTTGTTATTGCGGTGTCTTCGGGTTTCGTCCCACACACGGGCGGGTGCCGATTGACGGGGTGGTGCCGCTGGCACCCAGCCTGGATACCGTCGGCTGGTTCTCGCGTACTGCATCAGGATTGAGGCAGTGTGGTTCAGTTCTTCTCGGGCAAAGTTTTGTCGACTCCGGCTTTCGCTCGGGCGTGGGCACGATTTTGTTGGCGCAGGACGCTTTCGATGCCTGCAGCGAGGAGATCAAACCGGCTCTCACCGGCGCTTTACGAGCCCTGGATCAATGCGGCTACAAGGTGCTCGAAATCTCGTTTGCTGCGTTGGGCTGGGATAACTTTGTCAACACGTTTCGCCGCGTGCAGGGCTATGAATGCTGGCAGGTGCACGGTCAATGGATCACTGACGCGAAGCCTCGATTCGGGGATGCCGTCAGGAAACGCTTCGAGATTGCCAGCAGCGTCACAGAAAAGCAGTTTGCGGAAGCCTCAGCATTTCGCACGCAGATGCAGGAGCAGTTCGGCAAGTTCCTGCGTGCTCCTCGCACGATGCTCTGTTTACCAACGGTGCCTGCGTTGCCGCCGCTACTGGATGCTACCGCCGAAGAGATAGATCAAAATCGCATCAATACTATGAAGATGTCGGTTCTGGCACCACTACTGGGTACACCTCAAGTTGCCGTGCCGGTCAAGCTGAGTGAAACAACGTTCACCGGACTGTCCTTTATGGCAGCTGCGGGTGGTGACGAGATGTTGCTGGACTGCGCGGTCGAGACGGCAAAGCTGAAGCGATTCGCCAGATAGCAGCCACTCAGATCGAGGGAGGTTTAAATCAGAGAACGGGGCTGAGGAACTCAGGCTGACGGTACCAGTTGCGCTTGAGAGCTTGTCGCAGAAGGACCTGCCCTTTCTCCGCATAATGACTCGCTGTAGAATTTGGTGACGTCGGCTGCGCAGTTGCTTCCTGCAACTTTTTGATGCCGGTTTCGTAGTGCTTGTTTGCATCGGGCGCTCCGCGGTCCAAAAGCCGCGCGGCGAGTTTGATGTGGGTGGATCCTGATTCGATCAGCCCATTGATGTAGAGCTCGAGGTACAGCTCACTTGTGCGAGCGTTCGGCGTCGAAATAGACAGCGACTCGTCGAAGAGCGGCAGCGCTTTGTCGTACTCACCGCAGCGTTCGTAGGCAACTGCGGTTTGCAGTATCGACCCGCACTTGATTGTCGGCTCGATCTGCGACCGCATCTGCCTCGCCAGCTTTAAGCTCTCGATGCGCAGCGGCAGGGCTTGCTTGAATTGTCTGGTCTCGGTGTTCAGGTCGGCTTTTAAAGTCAGCACTGTAAATCGTTCGCTCAGGGAGAGCGGCCTTTTCTCAAGGTCCTGCAGCACTGCTTGAGCGCGGGTGAAGTGCTTCGCTTGCAGATTGCAATAGGCAAGCCGCAACTGCATGCCGTTTTTTTCTTGCGGTGCGAACGAATCGGCGTTGTCGACCAGGATGGTCAGGTGCGGGATGGCTTTGTCCCATTCATGGGCGGCGAGGAAGTGTTGAGCCTGCTGCTTGTTTAGCAGCACTGTCGGCGTTACTGCATGTGGATAAGGGCTTGCCGGCGGAGCCAGGGATTGTTCCAACTGCTTGACCGCACGGGTTTGGTCTTCGATGCGCTTGACGAGGATGGTCAGCACCACACCCGATACCATTAATAGAGCCGCAAAAGCGATCAGGGCTTGTCGGCGATTGAGCCGGCGTCCTACCGGCAAGATAAACTTGGATTGTGCGGCGCGTGGATTGGCGAGCATCGACTTGAGTTCGGCGGCTGACTGTGGACGATGGTCCGGTGATTTTGACAGGCAGGCATGGATAATCCCCTGCAGTTCCGCCAGATGTGTCCCGCGCGGTGGCGCGTCATTTAAGTGGGCGGCCGCAATTTCGAATGAAGTCTCTCCGACGAACGGCGGCTGCCCCTCCAGAGTTTCGTACATCAGACAACCGAGAGAATAGATGTCCGAGCGTGCGTCTACTTCTCGAGCGGCCAGTTGTTCTGGACTCATATAACTGACTGAACCGACCAGGTCGCCGCTGCGCGTGAGAGCTTGCATCTCGGTGCTGGATTCGGGGAGTATTTTGGCGATGCCGAAGTCGACTAATTTGATCTGATCCTGATCCTGATCCCGATTTGTTGCTCCGATCAACATGACGTTGCTTGGCTTGAGGTCTCGGTGAACAACGCCCTGTCCGTGCGCGTGCACCAGCGCGTCGCAAATTTGCGCGAACAGGTGCTGAACTCTCTGCATGGGCAGTCGTTCTTCGGTCGCGAGCAAGTGGGCGAGGCTTTTGCCGTCTAAAAGCGCGGCAATTGCCACGGCTTCACGCTGAAACCGTTTGACTGCCTCCGGATTGCCGGTCAGGTGTGCGCGCAAGAACTTGAGTGCCACCACGCGTTCCATGTTGAGTTCGAGCGCGCGATAGACCGTGCACATCCCGCCCTGTCCGAGGGGGGAAAGGAGTTGGTACCGTTCGTCAATGATCGTCCCGTGCGAAAACGTTTCGTCTCCGCTCGGGGATGACGACGCAGTCAAATTAGTCGCTGGCTTCGGTCTTCGGCGCAGCGGAGGCTTCGGTCTTAGCGACTTGAGCTACTTCGACCGAATCGGCCATGGCTTTGAAGACCTTTTCAAAGATCGGATACCAGGAATCGATGGTGGTGCATGTCATGCCATAACCGGTGCCGTTGGAAACGAAGAGCACCATGTATTGCTTGAACTTGATCGGGTCCTTGCCTTCGTCCTTCATTTCTTGACCCATCACCAGCAACCGACCGGTGGTGTTTTTCAATTTGATCGGCTCATTGGTGCTGATGGTCAGCTTGTCGCCGAAGGCTTCTTTGAGACCGTTCACATTCGTATCGGCAAACTTGTCGATCGATTCGGCGTTCGGGCTCTTGTCGGCAACCACGATCAAGTTGACTGCGCCCATGATTGTTTTGGCTCTCAAAATCTGGGAGGGCGGCAAGCCGTCGGTCTCCTTATCCCAGCTGGTCGGAAACTTCATGGAGAAGTTCGGATCTTTGAAGTCGGTCATCGCTTCCAGCGATTTGCTGGCATTGGCTGTCAGTTGTTCGGCGGTCGGCGGTTCCGCATGCGCGGCCGGCATTCCCAAGCCCTGGCAGACCATGGTCAGGAGGGCGAGTCCCACGGCGAAGCGGGTGGCTTGTTTCCGAAATCCGGTACCCTTGAAATCCGAGGTGGTGGTCTGGTGGCGCATTTCGCTCAACTCCGTTGACTAGACAGCTCCATATGATCTTACCTAACGGCTTTTATTTCAACTAATGGGCAGGCTTGCCTTAAGCAACTGGACACTTGTGCCGTATGACAACCGGTCCGGCTTATGCAGGCGAGTGACGCGCCCGCCGACCATTGCACCGTCGGTGGTGGCATCCTTGCAGCCTCGGACGCGCACGCGGACGCTGCTGCAACGTGCAGATTAAATATTGGGGGGCGGGTGCTCTGGTATCGCTGGACACGAGTGCGGCATCCGAGAGTAGAATAGAGAAAGGATCTGGAGCGTGCAAATGGAAACACCCGGAGAGTACGATGCCTTCCTTCTGGTGTCATTTGGCGGTCCGGAAGGGAAAGACGACGTCATGCCTTTCCTGCGCAATGTCACTCGCGGTCGAAACATTCCCGACAGCCGCCTGGAAGCGGTGGCGCATCACTATTACATGTTTGGCGGTGTGTCGCCTATCAACGACCTGAACAGAGCGTTGCTCGCCGACTTAAAGGATGAGTTCGAAGATTCCGGCATCAGCTTGCCTATTTACTGGGGCAACCGCAACTGGCATCCGATGTTGGAAGACACGGTGGCGCGCATGCGCGATGACGGCATCACCCGGGCGATTGCTCTGGCGACGTCGGCCTATAGCTCATATTCGAGCTGTCGCCAGTACCTCGACGACATCGAGCGGGCTCGGCAGGCCGTTGGTCCCGGTGCGCCTGTGATCGACAAAATTCCGCCCTTCTACAGTCATCCGTATTTTATTGAGGCCAATGAAGAACATCTGCGCGATGCCATTTTTCGTTTTCCGGCTGAACAGCGGCGGTCCGTGCATGTGGCCTTTACGGCTCACAGTATTCCGCAGACGATGGCCGGCGGCTGCGACTATGCAGTGCAACTGGAAGAAACCGCGCGGCTCCTGGCTTCTCGCGTCGATTGCTTGGACTTCGCCATGGTTTATCAAAGTCGCAGCGGTCCTCCTCAGCAACCGTGGTTGGAACCCGACATCTGCGACCACATTCGCACGCTGCATGGACAAGACAAGAAACTGATCGTGATTGCACCGATTGGTTTTGTCAGCGACCACATGGAAATCTTGTATGACCTCGATACCGAAGCCAAGGCGCTTTGCGAGGAGCTGGGCGTCACTATGCACCGTGCCTCCACGGCCGGTGCCCATCCGATTTTTATCGAGATGATTCGTGAGCTGGTCGAGGATCATCAGTCGGCGCTGGCCGACAACGGGGATCAGTCCGCCGACGCAGCCAATCGTTTGTGCCGCGAACAGTGCTGCCCCCGGCAAGTGAGCTAAGCGCTGAACACCGAGTGTGGTGCGTGCCAGTTGCCGGATACGTCGAAGCGGTCTTGATAGAAGTCGTGCCACCACATGGCGCTTTGCCAGATGGTTTCCGGGCAGGCGACGCGAGCATTGACGGAAGGCGAAAGCTCGACGCCGACCGCGCGCATGACGTTTTCTATGAAACAGGCGGATGGTTCGCCCGCTTCTTCAAGCAGCGGACTGGCAGCTTTTACTCCCCAGCAATAAGATATCCACTCAATCGTCAGCCGCACCGTATCGCAGACGGCTCGCTGGTATTTAAACTGCTCAATGCCTTGCAAAATGTCGTCTACTGAGCCCGGCACCGGAATCGAGCTGATGTTAGGAAACTGTGCCTGATCGTCGAACATGTCGAAGTTGTGCGAGAAAATTGCGTTGGTTGCCGGTGGATAGTTGAGCGGCATCGTCTCCACTAGCGGGAATGCCTGGAAGCAGGTGAATACATCCTGCTTTTGATCGTAAATCAAAAGCCCGACATGCGACCAGAGACTGGGTGTGAAGTCGTGGCGCGAGTGTGACTGGGCGATGCGAATGCGTTGAGCGGTCGGCGAAATGCCGCCCACCAGCACCACTTGCGAAGTGTCGTTTGGATCCCAGTGCCGGCGCAACCACTCTTTGTTAGTCTCGCCCTTTTTGCGCACGGACTCGACGAAGTTTTCATTCGGCGCTGTCGATTGCGATTTCATGAGTGGGAGCATTGTGTAGATCCTCAGGCTGATACTAATAGAAGAGTGTTCTCTTGATCATTTTGTTGTGGACTTCATCGTGGTGCAAAGGTTGATAGATGACATCTACCTGGTTGCGATAAGGGTACAGGGACACTACCGCGAAATGATTGCCCTTCTGACGCCAATCAACATCGCAAATAAACTGTCTGGTCAGTGGACCCTCGCAATCCGACGGTTCCGGATGCCGCGGCCAGGCGCGCCACCACTCGACGGGCACAATCGGTTGATTCTCTTTGGGGGGGACGACGCCTTGCACCAGCGAGACCGGCGAAGAGATAATTTCTGCACCGCAGATGACACCGGTTTTTCGAGAGCGCATGGTGGTGATGCGTCCGAAGTGGACATCGCCTGTCAAAAGAAGAAACTTGCGCCCGGCCTCTTCGAATTTCTCCAGCATCTTCTGGAAGATCCAGAAATCTGAGTAGTTAGGCAGCTCGCTGTCTCTGATCTGCGCGTTTACGACGTTGGCTTTGCGGCGCAGAAGCGACTGTCCGGTTGCTATGACTGCCATGCGATAAGGATTGGCAATGGCGCGCTCGGTCCAATCCATCAGCATCTCCCACTGGCGGCGGTCCATGATGTTGCGTTCCAGTCTGGTGCTGCGCGTGTTGATGCAGGCGAACGTAAAAGGGTCGATGTCTATGAACACCGGGTCGCGAAAGTCTTCCTGGGAGCTGCTCTGGAAGGCTTGATACATGAGTTCGGCGGCGCGTGTCCAGCGCGCGCGGCTGGCTGCCGTATAGGTATTGTGAATGTGCACTTGGGCGTGAGGGTAGTTGTTCCAGTACTCGTGATCGTCGGGAATCGACAGGGACGGCGCTAACCGCAGCGCCTTGCCGTATGTGGAGCTGTCGCCGAAGTTGTTCATGTACTGCCTTTCAAACTCTTTGGCCAGCCATGATTCATCATCGAGAAACGCGAAGCGCACCGGCACATCCAGATAGACCTGGTCGCCGAGCAAGAGGGTGAGATTCGGCTTGTTCACGCCGGGAAGTTGCGAAACCTTGGTGTCCAAATTTCTGGCCACGTCGGTTTGATAATCGTAGCAAGACAGCAGGAGAATATTGAACCTGTCGTTCATCACATGTTTGACACCACTGACGGTGCGCAGCGCCGCTGTGTCTCCCTTAGCCAACGTTGCCGAGACGGAATACACCCGGCCGTCGTCCAATCCGACGAATTCGAAAATGCCGGTGAAGCACCCGGTCGGGTCCGGCGGATAGGTGGACTGCATTGATTTTATGACGTGCGGTTTGGCCGGTTCCTGGTCGATAGTCCAGGAGATAGCCGGTTGCGATTTCTGATGAGTGGCGGCTACCCAGCAGCGAATGCGCCCTGCGCCGGCAATTCTTGGTGCGATGGTGATGTCGCTCATAGCCGCATCTGATCAGACTGAGGGTGCCTTGCAGGCTTTCAAGTGCGTACTTGAACTGGCCGGTGCCGTCTGCTCCAGAATCATACACGCTGCAGTCGCCGCTTGATAACCGCGCCGGCATGCGTGCTAAACTGCCGGTGGAGGTGCACAGACATGCCGGATGAGCGCGCCGAGCTGGACCTGGAAGCTCAGCAAATTTTGCGTCAGTGCAATACGATTCTGGACAACGATCACTTCGTGTACATCTCAGGTGATCACGGTGCGGGTTGGATCTCCAAAGATGCGCTTATTCCTTATACAGATAAGGTGGCACGTCTGGCGCAGTTACTGTCCCAGGCTGTTCGGTCCTCAATGCCCGAAGCTGCTGCTGAAATCGTTTGCGGTCCGGCGATGGGCGGATTGATTATGTCGCAATGGGTCGGCCACTTTCTCAATTTACCGGCTGTCTTTGCCGAGCATGAGGAACCGGGCGGAGCCAGTCTGGGAGTCCGTCCACCATTTGTGCTCAGGCGTGGTTTTGAAAAACTGGTGAGAGGCAAAAGAGTTTTGATCGTCGACGACATTGTCAACACGGGCCATTCGATTCGGCAGACTGCTCAAGCCGTCAAGTCCGCCGGTGGCGAAGTGGTGGCAGCCGCCGCTTACTGCTCGCGAGGAAACTGTGATGCCAAAGCCATGGGTGTGCCGCGCTTTATCTATCTGGTAGAGTTCGAGATACCCTTTTGGAGCGCCGACTCATGTCGCCTCTGCCAAGAAAATGTGCCGATCAACACCCAATTTGCACACGGGTTGGAGTTTTTGTCGGTGCCGCCATCAGTCCATGCATCTGTTGATACTGAACGGTCTGCTTCATTCCGTCGATGGCCAGGACGGTGGCCGATTGCGCCCACGCCAGTGGCTCGTTGGCATCCGAGACCCAGCGTCCAGTCTGGGGATCGACGATATAAGCTTCGGGTATTTTCCAGCGCTCGTTGACGGTGCCCAGCGATCGGTTGAAGTGCTCGGTCTGCCGCTGCAAGTATTCGGGATTGCCGGTGCGCCGATACATCTCTCCGAAGATCACGGAAATCATCGGCGACACGTGTGACCACTGCGCCTCCTGACGAGGTCCGAGATCGGTGCGATTGACGCGTCCGTCCCAGACATCTTTTGGATAACGAGCAATTCCGATCGGTCCCATCAGATCGCGCTCGATGGTGTTGATGATTTGCACCGTCATGGCATCGCTCACCAGCGGTTTGCCGGAGACGGCGCCCAAGAAAAGTGCATTGACGAGAGCGGCGTCTGTGTGTCGAGTCTCACCGCCTTCGCCTCGGATGAATTCGTTTGGAAGCACTTCGTTGAGTTTTGCCTCTGCTTTGGCGAGCGTCTCGGCGACGTCGGCTTCGGTGACTTTGTAGGTGTTGCCGTCGTTTGCCTTGTATTCGACCGGACCATGTTCTTGAAGAAACTGTCGTTGCTCGCGCAGCGCGGCGACGACTGTGCCGAGCGAGGAGGCGTGTTCTCCTCGACGGTCTTCCCAGGCTCCCAGATCCCAGTCTTCCCACGCATGGATCTTTTTGAAGTACGTAGGCAGCAGAGCTGCATATGCTTCTGCATAAGGTTGAATGGCTGGATCATTCCATTTCAATTCGCCCTTATTGAGCTGATGGAAAAGCATGAAGTCAACGAATGCCAGCGAATCATTTTGCGCATGTCCCCACGGATCGCCGACTTCGGCCAGCGAAATCGGGTTGTATCTAATGTTTGGTCGTTTGCCCAGCTCCAGTCCGGTCACCTTGTCGTTGATGATGTCGGTGAAACGGAACTGATTGAGGAAATGGTGCTTCAGCGAAGCAGTCAAACCGGCTTTGGCTGCATCCGGCGAAATTTCCAGGGACTTGCCTAGCACCGGATCATTTTTTGCGGCCCGTTCTGCCAGAGCCTGGAAAATGTTGTCGCGGTCCCATTGGAAAATCAACAGACCGTCCACCGCTGATTGCAACGTCGGCTTGCTGTCGACCGTGACTGCCGAATGTCCGCCGCTGTCGTAGCGCACCAGGCGCAAAGTCTTGTTGCCGGCCAGTGTTCGTGTAATGTTGTCGAGGCTGATTTCATCGTGTGCGGCCTTGTAATAAGGGCGCATGTCCTGATTTTGATATGCCGCGGTGCCATCGGCGCCGACGTATTGCACGGGCGGACGATACTCTCCGCCGGTGGCAACGAAGTGTTGCCATTCATTGCTCCAGACATCGCCGTAGGTCAGATCGCCGGCTAGCTTTTGGGCGGGCAGGTCGCGCATAGCCGCTGCTGCATCGAAAGTTTCAAGTGCGCTTGTGCTGCCTGTTTCTCTCGACATTATATGATTGGCTTGCCGCACGCCAAGTTCTTGAGCCAGGCGCACGTTGTCGAAGACCTCGCGTGCTTCCGCAGTTTTGCCTTGCCTCAAAAGATCCGCCGCCAGTGAGTATTGCCCTTCTGCTGCGGTACCGGGCTTGCTCTGTGAATGTTGATAGAGCATGAGACCCAGATTTTCCTTAGGCATCGTTGCAGATATTTCTATGCGGCCGCTGCCCGGGACATATTGTGGAAGTTCTGCGCCAGGCTGAATGCGCACCCACGGATTCTGTTCGATCATCTTGCGGACATAAGGCGTGATCAATTCAGGATGTTCTTTTGCATAACTGGAGCGCAAGAACTGGTCGCCGTACATTCCTCTTCCGAGAGCGATATTGTTCTCGTTGACGACTCTCTCTAAACCGCGTTGAGTGCCGGGCAACACCAGATTGAGTGCGCCGCCTTGCATGGCGACTTGCCCGAGCATCTCAGTGTTGACCGAGCCTTTCGATATCAGTTCGGACGTGACAAATTGCGATGAAGCTCCGACTGCACCGATCGTCAGCATGCCCAGCCCTTTAGCCGGGATGCCCGGCAATCTCTTGATCAGAGGATTCATAGTTTCGAATACGGTGAATCCGGCTACACCACCCATGGCATTGCCGAAGCGCGTCTGCCCGGCGTCCGGTACGCGGAAAAAGTCGTATGTACCGGCACCGAGAATCATGGCTGTCTTCTGGCTCTTGAGCACGCTGGCCAGAGCACCTTCGGCGGCAAGCTTGCTGCCGGTGGCACGCAACAGCGATCCGGCGAATTTGCCCGATATCGCATACGGTACTATGCTGCCGAGACCGCCGAAAAATCCTTGCGTCAGTCCGGTACCGCTGGTTGGAGATGCCATCGGTACAGCCAGCTTGTCCGGCTCAGGAAGGATCTCGACTGTTGCCACCGTTTTGGTGACGGCATTTACTGAATGAGTGATCGCTCTCAGTGGATCGATCAGACCGGCGTTGATAGCCGGATTCAGCATGTTGTCTTGCGCCCAGTCGGCCACGCCGGGTTTTCTTTTCGGCACCGCCGGCACGTTGGCATACACGGATGCAGCTAACTCTTCCGGAGAAGAGTGCACGAAACCAGCTTCCGGCCCCCGCTGCTGCAGGCCGAAAAACGCGTTTTCGGATGACATATTTGTGAGTACCGCCTAACCCCTGACAAGATAGTATGATTTCGCTCTAAAAAAGCCATGGTGGTTTCCCCACTGAAAGCGGCACTTTCTGAAATGCATCAAATTGTGAAAGCCCGCTCATATTGGGCGTTTCAGACTTTGATTATGAGCGCCGTCTCATGTTGTCGGCGGCATCGAATGTGGTGTCACGTTCGATCTTTAATGGGGTGGGCGGCCAGAGAGCTCAGAGCAAATCGCCGTGCGGATCTTTCTTGATCACATAGCTCGATGTGAATCTGAGGTTCTGCTCGATGGGAAGTATTTGTCCGACCGTGGTCTGGATGGTGGCGCAGATATTGTCCAGCGGCAGATCATCACCATCGTAGCCGAATGGATCTTCGATGTCTTCGGCGATCAGCTCGATGCCGATCAGGAAATATGCGCTGATCAAAATCACGGGCAGATACCAGAGCAGCGGAAAATCCGGTGCCATGTACCAGGGCATGGCGAGCAGGGTGAGAGCGATACCCTGGCGCATGAAGGCACGGTACGAAATGGCGATCGGGCTGTTTTTAATACGCTCGCAACTGCCGCAAATGTCCATCAAAGCGCGGGCGTGCGGATCGAGTTGCCAGAGCATCATGCCGTCGATGGCGTGTTTACGATGCCACTGCAAAATGCGCTGGTAGAGAACGCCGGCTATGTAGAGCGGCAGGTGCTTACCTTCTACTTCTGAATCTTTCTGGTCGATGCCCGGCAGTGGCTCGGTGGGAGTGGTGCCGCGCAGATGGTGCTTGAGCGCGAAGGCAAACGAGATCAAAAGTTGCGCCACCAGTATTCTGTCTGCTTGAGAGATCGTGTCGATAGCGCTGACTTTGAGACTGAGGTTGCGCGAGTCATTGACCAGTTGTCCCCACAACTTGCGCCCTTCCCACCATCGTTCGTAAGCCGAGTTGGTGCGAAACACAAGCAGCAAGCCGAGGATAATCCCAACTGCGGACAGACTCTGTAAGTCTCGGAAGGAGGGGAAGTGATAGACGTCGGTTATGATGTCCGCGCCAACGGAATACACAGCGATTAGGAAGATGTAAATCCATACGCGCTTAAATACTGGAACTCTGTGCACCAGAACTATGGGACGCAGCCACTTGCGCAGTGCAGGGTCGCCGACCTTCTTTGACAAAACAAGTCTCCCGTCTTCGGATCCGAGTGAATATCTGACTTTCTTCCTCGATTATGCCCGCCCGAAGCAATTCATTAAGATGCGACCGAATAAATTTGTCCCGACGAAGAATCTTCCCGACTCCGGCAGAATGCAGCAAAGTATGTGAAACCGTCGGGGACTGCCGTCAAAGTGGCGGTGCAGACGAAAAGCCAACAACTCAAGACGGGCGTTGTCAGACAGATGATGACCGTGGACTATCAGCCACGTGCCGAACTGAAAGCCATCCAGCGCCGGATTCTCGACGATCAGCGGTGCTGCGTTCTGGGTGTAATGGGCAAATTGCAGATTGAATGTGCTGCCCAGGCTGGACGACAGATGGGGATAGCAACGGGACACGGTGTGGCAGCGTTTCGTCCAGAGTGAACCGGCTGCTACAGCCAGCGCCTCCTTGGAGAATCCGGGCGGCGGCCCTGAGAGCTTGAGCAGAGCTTGCAGGAGTTGCTCCTGTTCTGCTTCCATCGCATCTCTGATGTCTTTTGTCACCATATCGCTGGTGCCCTCAAAGCCTGCCCAATCAAGTCGAGCTCGCTGCGCACCGATGCTATCGACTGATAATTATCATCCTGCTCAAGGAGCACTGCCGGCAAGGTGATTCTTTGCGCCAGGTCGGATAGCACGGACAGCGGTCCTTGCTGCAATGGGTGCGCGTGCGTGTCGTGCTGGAACTTCCCGATTATGCAGCCCCCGGCAATGTGCACATACGCAATGGCAGAAAGAGGTATGGTGTCCAGATAATCAGTGTACGACCAGCCGAGGTTGATATGGTTGGTGTACAGATTGGAGACATCCAGCAGAAGTCCGATGCTGGTTTCTTCAATGATTGTTTTGATAAACTGCGGTTCCGAGATCTCATGGTCCGGCCAGTCGAAAAAGGTGGCGATATTTTCCAGGCAGAGCGGCACCGGCAGGCGCTCCTGTGCATACCGGATGTTCTCGATCACCACCTCGAGGGTCTGCTGAGTGCGCTTGAAAGGCAGAAGATGCCCCGACTCCAGTCCCGCTGCTCGTGTGAATGCGAAGTGTTCGCTGACATAAGGTGCTTGCAATTTCTCAGCAAGAGCGCCGAGGCGGTGGAGCTTTATGTCGTCGGGCTGGCGGGCGCCTCCTAAAGACAGTGACACCGCATGTGGAATCACCGGCACGCCGCTGTCGCGCAGATTCAGCAGAGCCGCGGGCAAGTGCCGGTGTTCCCAGAAATTCTCCGCCAGCACTTCGCTGATTGCGATCTCGTTTTCGCCTTGAGCAATGAAGTGACTTAGTTCTGCGCGCCACGCAACTCCAACTTGAGTGTTCATATCAGCTGCCTCCGCAGCCGCCGCAACCGCCACCGCATCCGCCACCACCGCAGCTGCCGCCGCCGCAACTGCCGCTTCCGCAACTGCCGCCTGACGAGGGTGGCGCGGTGGCTTTGCGCAAGTCATACAGCGGGCCCAAGCCGAAGGCGGTCGTTGAGAAAAGCGCTACTGCCAGGGCTGCCTGGTGGTTGGTGAGCAAATGCGAGTCGGCGGAAGCTGTATCAAGCAGCGCCGCTTCCTGTCTCTTTGTTCGGTTGAGGACGTCATCACCGCCGGCGGTGCGCAGCGGCTTGCGCAGCAAAAACAGAGCCGCCATGGTAGAAACAGCGATCATGCCCATGATCAAGAATCCGACGGGCTTATGATGCTCGGTTCCAATCACCAATTTGGGAATGGACAGGATCACCGGCAGAGCAGCAATTGTTGCCGTGGCTAGGGCGATTTCAGCGGCTCTGCGTTCGGTGAATATCAAGTCGTGCTGTTCGAGCCGTTTGCGAATCAATTGCAGGGCAGCCAAGTGCCGTTCCTTGAGTCGACTCATCACAGAAGGTAAGTTATCTTCAGCCATGGACGGAATCGCGTTGAGAACGTCTCTGATTAGAGGCTCTCTCTCTGCTGTTTGCCCGGAGCGCACCTTGACGTACCTGCCGCCGGCGACGGTATCTATTCTGATCGCCTCCGACTGGATCAAGCTAGCTAGTGCCGCCAGCAGAGCAGTCTCGGTTCCACCCGACAGATAAGCCATTTCGTAGGGGCCCAACTTGGGCGGCGGTTGGGTACTCTTTATTGCTTCGATGTGGATGGTTCGATAGACGAACGCGCCGGCAATGGACAGAGCGCTGGCAATACCGTACAGACCAAGAAAACTCGGTCCGGTCAAATCATAGGGGGTCATCTTTCACCTCAGCGACACCGTCGCTGCTTCACTGCATTTCTTTTACGCTTCTATTGTCCGGCTCAGGTGGTTAAGAAGTTGCCAAGAGATCGTGAAGATTGGATGAAACCCGACTGCTCAGTCAGTCGTGGTATTCCATCTCCAGCTCTTGCATGACCTTGAGGTCGTAGAAGAATGGACGCGAGGTGATGCGCATGTATCCCTTATAGGGATTGTTGAACAGCGCCACCAGAAGCAGGTTCAGTGACAGAGCCAGAGTGACCAGAGCGGTCATGAAGACCTGCGCCTTGGCATCTTCGACTTCGAACAAGTAAGTGAATAGAACGGTCAATGCGCCGCCGGCGATCAAGACTCCCCACATAACCGAGGGCAATCCTTGTTGGCTGACAATCAAGCGATACCGGCGCCCGTCAGCGAAGTCGTCCATTTCATCCAGAAGGTTTTGATAGGCATTCTGTTCGCGGCCGGTTTGTGGTTCGTACTGGGTGAGTGTCCACCAGATATCGCGAAACGGTCTCTTAGCGTTTTCATTGAATGCACCGGTTTTTAAAATCGACGGCCATTCATCGTCGATCACCGTTCGCATGTAGGAGCGCAGCTGAGTATGGAGTCTTGTCCTCACGTCTCTTGGGGCTGTATAGGCCAGATGAAAGAGATCGAGCGCGCTGTCTGCTTCCCTTTGCGTCATCGCTCTGGCTTCCTGATATTTTGACTGGGTGTCGACGACCACCAGTCCCAGCAGGACTGAGTAAAGAGTGCCGACGATGGAGAGCATGTAACCGGCTACTTCGTGGTGGCGTTTTAGCCGGCCGTCCTTCGAGAAGCGCCGAGCCAGCCAGACTCCGAGCGCGGAAAATCCGACGGCTCCGCCGACAATACTTGCTCCGAAAATCCAGATGTCTATGTTGTTGTCCATTAATTCGTGTTGCCCGCATCAATGCTGTCGATCATCTTTTTGAAGACGGGCTGAAACTCTCGAGCCCAGCGATCCCAGGACGTAAACGCGATGCAGTACGCCTTTTTCTTGGTGACGAAGAGAACGATGTCCTGTTGGCACCGGATTGACTGCGCCTTAGGTGGATTGATGTTGCCTTTGATGACCAGTTTCACACCCTTGAACGCTTTGAGTTGAATAGGTGAGCGCGACACCAGTTCAAAGTTGGTGAGGACTTTCTGAGTGGTTGCCACCACCGAATCAGCGCATACGTCGGCAGTGGTTGTTGGCGGCACAGGCTCGGTTGTAATCAGCGCATTGACGGCACCGTTCAAAGTTCTGATGTCGAGGATTTTTCCCGCTGTCGTCACCGGCAGTGGTATCTTCTGCCAGGCGCTCGGATAGTTCATCGAGAAGTCTGCGTTGGAGAAGGTTGCATCAGTGACCGCGGTCGCAGCAACCTTATTGGCGGTGCCATCGAATTTTTGCGCGGCGACAGGTCCTGTCGGGTTGGCGGCACCCCCGCCTGTGGCGGTTGTGGTCGTGGGGGACGAATGTTGGCTGGCGTCGAGGAGCTCTTTACCGCCTTGCATGGTCATGCAGACGCCTTGCCATACACAAACCAGCCCGATGATCAGAGCGAACACGACAAAACCCGCGCTGGACTTTGGCGGTTCGGAGTTGGGCTTGTTTTGCTGGTTCGGATTCGGATTTTGCACGGTGAAGCCTCGCCGCTTGAGAACCGGGTGGGCTGATTAAATTTGCACGTCGCTGATTGTAACTGGTACGTGAGCCGCACACGCTGGTAGGCTTGGGTCTTCATCAATGACGCGACAAATCGAAGTTTTTCGCGTGTGTCGGGGAATAGAGAAACTGATGGCTCTGGAGTCGACGAATCGCACCATGACTAATTTTTCCAACAAAACGAATGGCAGACCGGGAGACGGTCGTCAAGGGAATGATCCAATGTCTCCGCCAGATGATGAGCCGGGCAATGGCGTCAAAACTCGGGCGGATGTGCCGGACTCTAGCAAGCACGAAGCTGACCAACTCGACCCCGCCACCAGAGCGCAGGCTATGGCGGCCGCTGCTGCTGCTGAGATTGCCGTACAGGGCGCAGCCATCGCCGACAATAAGAAACAGAAGGGCGGCGACCGCAAAAGTGCGACCAGAGATCCTGGTGATGCCAGGCTCAGTGATGGTGCCAGGCTTGCCGACAACAATCGCGCCATCGCTGATAGTGACGATTCGTCAGCCAACAAGAAAGTTTCGATCAAGCGCTCTCTGCATAAACTGACAGAGGGAGACCTGCACCTGCTCAACAGTTCACGCGGGTTGAAGGAGATGCTGCGCGAGAGAAACATCAAAGTCAAAGATGTCCTCGATGCCCTCAGGTATGAAGATGAGCTGGTGCTGCTGCAAATCGAACTGGTGAAGTTGCAACGCTGGCTCCAGCAACAGAACAAGCGTGTGATCATCTTATTTGAGGGACGCGACGCGGCGGGCAAGGGTGGAACGATTCGTCGCTTTACCGAGCACCTCAATCCCCGTTCGTTGCGAGTGGTGGCATTGCCGAAACCGACAGAAGAAGAGAGAGGTCAATGGTACTTCCAGCGATACTCTAAACAGTTGCCCAATGCTGGTGAAATCGTCTTTTTCGACCGCAGCTGGTACAACCGGGCGGTGGTTGAGCCGGTGATGAATTTCTCTACCAAGGTGGAATACGATCGCTTCATGCAACAGGTGCCCGAATACGAGCACATGTTATATGAGGATGGTATCACGATCATCAAATTCTGGTTCTCCATTTCCAAAGATGAGCAGCAGCGTCGCTTCGAATCGCGAGCGCAAAATCCTTTGAAGCAGTGGAAGCTGAGCCCGATTGACAAAGAGGCGCAGCAACTCTGGGACAGGTACACGCAATTCAAGGAACAGATGTTCAGTCGCACGCACACATCTTTTGCGCCATGGATCATCGTGCGCGCCAACAATAAAAAGCGCGCCCGGCTGGAAAGCATCCGCTACGTGCTCAGCCTTTTCGATTATGCCGAAAAGGACAAGGGTAAAGTCAATCTTTTCCCGGACCCGAACGTTGTAGAAAGATTCAATCGTAACATCATCAAGCTCGACTGACGAATAACCCGCGCCGTTACTCCTCAATAGGTGCCAGCAGATATTTCAGATCGCGCTCTGTAAAGTGATTGGTCAGGGCACCAGTAGTAGTGCCCTTGTCATAAATGCCATCGGCAATCAGGCGTTTCTCTTCCTGGCGCTTAAGCATCTTTTCTTCGACAGTACCGGTGGTGATTAACCGATAGACGAACACCGGCTTATTCTGTCCGATGCGATGAGCGCGGTCGGTTGCCTGTTCTTCGACCGCCGGATTCCACCAGGGATCGTAGTGGATGACGGTATCGGCAGCAGTCAAGTTAAGACCTGTGCCACCGGCTTTGAGGCTGATCAAGAAAACGGGCGCTTTGCCGGCTTGAAACTGTTTCACTGGTGTTTTGCGGTCGGCAGTGCTGCCTCGCAGTTCCAGATATTTGATCTCCCTTGTTATCAGCTCCTCGGCAATCAAGTCGAGCATGCTGGTGAACTGAGAAAAGACGAGTACTCGTCGCCCTTCATCAACCAGTTGGGTGAGCATCTCCATCAGAACGGATAACTTTGCAGATTCGCCGACAGCTCGCGCTTCTTCGAGCTTTAACAGCCGCGGATCACAGCACACCTGACGCAGCCGCATGAGTGCTTTCAGGATGACAATCTGACTGCGATTGATGCCTTTCTCTTCGACAACTTCGAGGACCCGTTTGTGCATGGCCAGTCGCACGGTTTCATACAGATCGCGCTGTCCGCCCTCCAGGGTAATGTTGCGGTGGATAACCGTCTTTGTGGGCAATTCTTCGCCGACTTCTGATTTGGTGCGGCGCAACAGGAACGGACGAATGCGAGCGGCGAGAAACGCCCGCATGTACGGGTCATTGAATTTTTCGATCGGCGTGCGAAAGACTCTGGTGAAGATTTCGTGTGTGCTCAACAGCCCAGGCATCAGAAATGCGAATTGCGACCAGAGCTCGCCCAGATGATTCTGAACCGGAGTGCCGGTCATGCAGATGCGATGATTCGCTTTCAGGCGCCGGCAGACGTCGGCAACTTGTGTCTGCCTGTTTTTGATCATCTGCGCTTCGTCCAGAATCACCATATGCCACTCGCGCAAAGTGAGCAGTGATGCATCGCGTTGCAATAATGGATAAGAGGTGAGAACAATATCTACGTCGTCGAGTTTGCTCTGGCGAGTAAATCGATCGTAATCTCGCAAACACACAACTCGCAGGTGCGGCACCATGCGTTGGGCTTCCTCAATCCAGTTGGGCAAAACACTGGTCGGGCAAACAACCAGGCAGGGGCGCTGCAGATGGTTGCTCTCATACTCCATCTGGATGTGCGCCAGTGCTTCGACAGTCTTGCCCAGCCCCATGTCGTCTGCAAGTATCCCGCCGATGTTATGCGAAGCGATAAATTGCAGCCAGGCGACACCTTGTTTCTGGTAATCGCGAAGGGTGACGCCGAACTCATTCGGTGCGGCATGTGTTGGCCAATCGCTTCCTGCCTTCAACAATGAAGCGGCCAGAGCACGCAGGCGGTCACCGCCCTGGAAGGCGATCGGTTGTTCAGCTCCGAGCAACTGCACCAGTTGTCCGGCGCTAATCGGCATGCGTCCTTGGCGATTTACAGAACTTTCATCGAAAACTTCGATCAAAGTTTTGATCAGCGATTTGACGCGTGGAAACGGCAAAGAAAGTTTGGCGCCATCAGCCATGGTGACATAGAATCTGCCGCCCTGATTCATCGCCTCCAGAAAATTGTCGTCGATGACATCCATCGGTTCAAATCCGGCGCGGGCGTCGGACATATTATACGGAATGCTGCGCACCGCCTGCATAAGCAGCGGCAGCAACGAAACTTTTTCACCCCGGACATTGATGCCCAGGTCGACGCTGAACCATCCTTCTTCCTCGACAATATCTCCTTGCCAGTCGTCATCATCTGGCATAACGACACGATCGTGAAAGGACTTGTCATAAATAATGTCCCAACCAAGCTTTTCGAGCCGCGGAATTTCCAGGGCAACAAAATCAGTCAGTTGACGCAACTGCGGCAGTATCAAGCAGAGCCCGTCATTTACGCGCGGGAAGTTGGCCATGGGCAGCTGCAATTCTTCGGTGAGCATCGAACTGAGCTCTCGCTCTGCTTTCAGGTTGCGGCGGTAAACGACGGTGCGCGAGGCACCGTTGATGGTGACATGGTTGCCGCTGTCTGTGGGATTGCAGCGCTTGTTGCCGTACTTCACCCAGTGAAAGGCGTAAGCTGCATCTTTCTGCACGCCGTTGTCGAATTTTGTGAGAAACAATACCGGCGTCGGCACCGCTTCTCTATGTTCGATGACGACCTGTTCTGACGGCAGCGGAATTTCCAGATCGGGCAATCGCTTTTGCAACAAATCGCGGGTGTATTTGGCTTGTTCTACATCCAGGCGCGGTCCAAACAAGATAGGTTCAACTAGATCTGCAGGGAAAGGCAATGTCAATCGCCCGGCGCAGCCGGTTTTTTCATCCACATACCAGGGGCTGGGCGCCAGCAAGACTTGCGCTTCGTGCGTGGTGACGGTGGTGCGCTGGCGACCTTGCTCGTCGACTGCCCACACCAGTTCGCCCGGGCGGGCGTCACCCAGTGTGAGCGGCAACCCGTCTTTGGTGCGCCAGAAACAGCGCCCGGTCTTAATGACCGAGTTCAGCAAGAGGTCGATTAGTTCGGGTTCAGCTGTTTCAAATGAATAGTCCAGCCAGTATCCGGAGCGCATGCTGCCCAGAAGTGCGCCAATCATGCGGTCGGCGGCATCGAGAAAGCCGGCGCGACCGGTGGTCAAATCGTAGCGTTCTTCGCGTCCATATCCGCCGGCTTTCAGCTTGCTGGCGGCGATGGTTTCCAGTCTTAGATACGGTTTTTCGGCGGAGCCGGTGGTCACCAGATAGAGCAAAGTCTTGCTGTCTTTGAGCTTCTCTTTGCGGGTTACCGTCTCGTTGATCTTACAGAGGTCGGAAACCCATCCATCTATAAGAGGATGCACTTTGGCGGGTTGCTCTTGATCCGGAGGCGCGATTTCGCTGGGGGCAATTTCCTCGATGTCATCTTCGTCTTCGCCGGTGCGCTCGCGCAGCACGTGATACAGCAGTGCTGCGCCGTGTTTGCAGGTGGTGCCGACCGGGCATTCGCAGCGGCAGTCGACGATGGAATTGGGGCGCCCGCCAGGCTTAATTTGCACATAGGTGTCGTACTTGGTCGTGCCCTGCACGAGCCCGGATATGGCGCTCCAGTCGTCATTTATCGCGTATTCGAGAACTCTGAAGCCACGCGCGTAATCAAAACCACGCTTCGCTGAGGCGACGCCGAAAAAATCTTCAATCTGCCAATCGGCGAAGGGGGAGCACTTCCGACACTGGCAACGACCATCCGGACACTCCAGATTGCGGGAGCGATTCTTCGGGGAATGGCTATTTCTTGGAGGTTTTATCTTTGCCATGGGCGATACACAGCGGGGCTGGTTGTAGATTGTACCGTCGACATGCTGCTAAGTGCCAAGAAACGAAACTTATACTTGACTTGCCATCAGCCCAACCTCCGTGCTACTTTTCGCATGTCAGAGAAAAAACGCGTGGAGTCGCGCCTGTCAGTGATCGTTGGATTTAATCATCATCACCACCATCACCTGGTCCTCAACGGAGCGGACTGACAGACAGCCACGTATTCATTTTCTTGCTAACTGTCTTCAAGCCCGCCCATAAAGCGGGTCTTTTTGTGTTTCCACAGGAATTTATCCATGTCTAGCAATCAGAAATTGACGAATTCGCCTTCCGCACAAGAGCAGGCATCAGCCGACAACGGCGCCGCGGCGCTGCGACTGACCATTCCCACCGGACGCATTCAGGAGAAAGTGCTCGGGTTGCTGGATGCAATCGGCGTCAAAATGGCCAAGGACGGCAGATCTTACAAGCCGACGTGTTCTGAGAACGGCATTGAAATAAAGATGCTGAAAGCTCAGAACATCCCCAATCTGGTGGCGCTCGGACGACATGATTGCGGGTTTTCCGGCTACGACTGGATCACTGAGCAGCGCGCCGATGTGGTCGAACTTCTCGACCTGGAATTCGACCCCGTGCGCATAGTTGCTGCTGTGCCCGAATATCTGGCGGAGAACGACCTGTATAAAACGATCGATCGCCAACTGGTTGTGGCCTCGGAATATCGGCAGCTTTCCACCGATTTCATCGCTCGCAATAAACTGAACGCCGTGTTCTTGCAGACTTTCGGTGCCACCGAAGCGTTGCCGCCGGAAGATGCGGATATCATCGTCGACAATACCGCCACCGGTACCACGCTGCGTCACAACCGCCTGGTAGAAATCGAAGTGTTGATGCGGTCGACCACCAGGTTCATTTGCAATCGCGAGGCTTACGAGAACAAAGAAAAACGCCGCAAGCTCGATGAGCTGACGATGCTCATGCAGGCTTCTTTGCGCGCGCGCGACAAGGTCTTGCTGGAAATGAACGTCGCTCGTGAAGACTTCGAGCGTCTGGTGGGAGACTTGCCCTGTATGCGGGCACCGACAATTTCCGAACTGTACAACGGTGACGGCTACGCCGTCAAAATCGCCGTTTCGTCCAGAGATGTTCCGACTCTGATACCAAAACTGGTGGCACTGGGGGCGCGGGACATTCTCGAATACAAACTGCAGAAGATTGTGATTTAACTGAAGGCACCCGGGAAGTCGATGAATATTTCGCCCGCGATACCATCCAGAGCACAAGCTGCCGCTTGCGAAGTCGACCTGGTCGATGTAGGCGGTGGCAACATCGGCAGCGTGCGCCGCTGCCTGCACAGGCTGGGTATCACCTATCGCGATGTCGGTGCCGATAATCTACCGGGCGGCTCGCGTCCATTGATCTTGCCTGGGGTCGGTGCATTCGGCACCGTTATGGACAGCTTGCGAAGAAACGGTTTGGACGAAAGCATAAAAAATTTGGTGGCCAAGGGTACACCACTGCTGGGTGTTTGCGTCGGAATGCAGGTTCTGTTCGACAGCAGCGAAGAAGCACCGGGCGTGCCGGGACTGTCGCTGGTGCCAGGGAAAGTGGTGCGCTTCGTGGCTGACAAAGTGCCGCAGATCGGGTGGAATCATATCGATGCGAAGCAGTCAGGCTGGGAAGGCGGCTATGTCTATTTTGTCAACTCTTTCTATGCACAACCCGAAAACGATAACGTGGTGCTATACCAGGCGCAGTATGGCGACACGGAATTCTGTGCCGCGCTGCGGACTGGAAACATAACCGCCTTTCAGTTTCATCCTGAAAAAAGTAGTGCCTTTGGTGCCAGTTTGCTTGCGAGGTGGATAGCCAGTGTCACTCTGTAAGCGCATCATTCCCTGCCTTGACGTAGCCAACGGCATGACCGTGAAAGGTGTGAAGTTCACCAATCTGCGAACCATCGGCGACCCCGTCGAACTGGGCTTGATCTACGAAGAACAAGGCGCCGACGAACTGACGTTTCTCGACATATCTGCATCGTCCGAAGAGCGAGCGACCGTCGTCGAGCTGGTCGAGCGCGTCGCCGACAATCTCTCGATTCCATTTACAGTCGGCGGCGGCATCACCACAGCCGCTGATGCGAAAAAACTTTTGAGCAGTGGTGCCGACAAGGTTTCGATCAACACTGCGGCGGTGCAGCGGCCGGAACTGATCGGCGAGATTTCCTCTGCCTGGGGCTCGCAGTGCTGCGTGGTGGCAATCGATGCACGGGCTGCGGCGTCTCCCGGCACGTGGGAAGTACTGATCAAGGGCGGTCGCGTGGCGACCGGACGTGATGCTTTCCAGTGGGCTCAGGAATGTGTTGAGCGCGGCGCCGGCGAGATACTTCTGACGTCGTGGGATCGTGACGGCACCTTATCTGGTTTCGACCTGGAGATGGTGCGCACCTTCGCGCGCAATCTGCCGGTGCCGGTGATTGCGTCGGGCGGTGCTCGCGACCCGGAGAGTTTCGTCGACGTGTTCAAGGAAGCCAGCGCTGATGCCGCCCTGGCAGCAAGTATTTTTCACGATGGCACCTACACCATCGCTCAGGTCAAAGAGCGTTTGCGCGCAGCAGGAGTACCAGCAAGGCTATGATTGTTCCCAGCATCGATATTATCGGCGGAAAAGCGGTGCAACTTCGCCAGGGCAAGGAGTTTGTCCTGGAGAGCGAGCGCGATCCGGTAGACCTGGCCCGTGAATTCAATCGATACGGTGAAGTGGCGGTGATCGATCTTGATTCCGCCATGGGCAAAGGCAACAATCGCGAATTGATTGAGCGCATTTGCAAAGTTGCCGATGTCCGAGTCGGTGGCGGCATCCGCGATGTAGAAACGGGACGCGCATTGCTGCGTGCCGGGGCCAAGTCACTGATTGTCGGAACCAAAGCTACTCCCGAGTTTCTCAGCCAGTTTCCTGCAGACCGCATTATTGTGGCGCTCGATCATGTCAACGAAGAAGTTGTCGATAAGGGATGGACCAATTCTACCGGTGAATCGATTTGGGATCGGGCCGGCAGGCTGGAACCATATTGCAGTGGGTTTCTGGTCACGTTTGTGGAAGCAGAGGGTGGATTGGGTGGACTGCCCGCCTCAGCAGCAGCAAGCCTCCTGGAGAAACTGAAAAGGCATGTCACCGTTGCCGGTGGCATCGCTTCCACGACGGAAGTAGCCGATATCTCGGCGCTGGGTGCAGACGTGCAGGTGGGCATGGCCCTATATAAAGGATTAGTCGATCCGGTCGAGGCGGTCGTGCAGAGTGTCAACTTCGACACCAACGGCACCGGTGTCGTGCCCACGGTCGTTCAGGACATGAACGGACAGGTTTTGATGCTGGCATATAGCTCACCGGAGTCGTTGCGGCGAGCACTTAAAGAGGGCAAGGGCATCTATTACAGCCGTTCTCGCCAGGAGATATGGGAGAAGGGATTGACTTCGGGTGCGACGCAGCAGCTGGTTTCTTGCCGGGTAGATTGCGATCGCGACAGTCTCCTGTTCCGCATCGAGCAAACCGAGGGCGCCTGCCACCGGGGTTCCTACAGCTGCTTCGGGCAAGCAACGGCTGCCAGGCAGTTCTCCGTCGGACAGTTGTTCAGCATTCTGCAGCAGCGGAAGCAGGAGATGCCGGAAGGTTCTTATTCGGCAACGCTATTTAAAGACCGGCGTAAGTTGCTGAAGAAACTGATGGAAGAAGCGCACGAGGTCTGCACCTTCGAGTCTACCGAAAATTTGCGCTGGGAGATTGCCGATTTGATCTACTTCGCCAGTTTGCTGGCAGTGGATGAAGGTGTGTCGTGGGCTGACATCGAATGCGAACTGGGAGGTCGTGCCAAGTGACGCAAATGAGCAGATCTGTATTCGAACGAGTCGAGGGCGAGTCGGATGTCTCCGATATCGCCAAGCGAGTGGCTCAGATTTCCGTCTCTGCCATCAAGCAAATGCCGGTGCTGGCCGCCAGGGTCGGCGGGTGCGTATCGCTGGGGCAGGGCATCCCGTCTTTGAATACGCCGGAGTTTATTCGCCGCGCCGTCATCGAAGAGCTGCAAAATCCGTCGACAGCGATCGGCAAGTATTCTATTCAGCCAGGTTTGCCGGAGTTGAAACAAGAAATCGCCCGCGACTTGAAGCGAACTCGCGGTGTGGCGAATGTGGACCACGAGAAGGAGATATTTGTCAGTTGTGGTGGCATGGAGGCGCTCGCCGCCGGCATCGCTACCATTGTGGAACGTGACGATGAGGTGATTTTGCCGTCGCCCACCTACGCTTCCCATATTGAACAAGTGCTCTTTGCTGAAGGCGTACCGCGATTCGTACCTCTGGTTGAAGATCAGGGATGGAAACTGGACATTGAGGCAATCAGAAAAGCAGTCTCGAAGAAAACCAAAGCGATCATTCTCTGCAATCCGGTCAACCCGACAGGCACCGTATTCAGTGAGAGCGAATTGAACGAAGTCGCCAAGATCGTGTTGGAGAACGATTTGTTTCTTATCCTCGATGAAGCCTACGATTTCCTGGTCTACGACGGTCTGCCGTTCTACAGTTTGATGTCGCGCGTCGATCTGAAGGAGAATGTCATCGCTGTCTGCAGTTTCTCCAAGCGGTATTGCATGACCGGCTGGCGAGTCGGTTTCATGTACGCTCCAGAGCGCATTATTCGTCAGGTCTTGAAAGTGCATGATGCGTTTGCCATCTGTGCTCCGACGATATCGCAGTTCGCTGCTCTGGCGGCGCTACGTGCCACCAATGGCGTCGACGGCGAAGGAGACCGCAGCGTTCAGCAACTTGTCGATGCGCTCGGGCGCAGACGAGACCTGGTGTGTTCGCGACTGGAACGGCTGACCGAAATCTTTTCCTATGTCAAACCGGTGGGCGGATACTACGTCTTCCCCCGGTTCAATGCGGCGGTGAAGGCAGCTTCCTCCGATTTAGAGTCTTCCATTGATTTCACGCTGCGCATATTGAATGAAGCAAAAGTGATCACCATTCCGGGGAGTGCATTTGGACCCACCGGCGAGAATCATATACGAATGTCTTTCGGTGCCGACGAAGCCGAGCTGACTGAAGCCTTTGACCGACTCGATACTTACTTTGCAGGGAGAAAATCATGATTCGCACGTTCCAACTGAATTCCATGTCGAAACAGGACCGGGATAAGGTCATGAAACGCGCACATGAGGATATCGACAGCGTCAAGCCGAAGGTCGAGCAGATTATTCAAGCCGTGCGCAGCGAAGGCGATGCGGCGCTGGTGCGTTTCACGAAAGAATGGGATGACCCTGAGTACACCGCAGACCGCCTGGTGGTGACCGAAGCCGATATTGACGAAGCCTATAAGAACACCAGCAAAGAAACGCTGGAACGCATCCGCGAACAAATCTCCCTGTCGAAGCGATTTCATGAACTGCAGCGACAGCAAGTCCCGGAATGGGAAAACGAGATGGAGAATGGCATCGTTGTCGGCGAGAAGTGGACTCCACTGTCCGATGTCGGGCTGTATGTGCCTGGTGGAAAAAATCCGTTTCCGACTGTGCAGCAAATTCTGGCGGTGGCAGCCAAGGCTGCGGGCTGCCCGCGCATAGTTTCGTGCATCTCGCCGCGAGGCAAGGGCTATGAGGTGTTGATTGCGGCGCGGGAGTGCGGCGTCACGGAGATATATCGGGTTGGTGGAGCACAAGCGATTGCCGCTCTTGCCTATGGAACAGAGACTATCAAGCCGGTATTGCTGATTGCCGGACCGGGAAATCCGTTTGTCACCGCTGCCAAGATTCTTTGTCAGTCGAAGGTGTCCATCGATATGCCGGCTGGACCAAGTGAGGCGATTGTGCTCGCCGATGGCACCACGCCGGAAGGACTGGATTTGCCGACCAAGGCGACTTATTGTGCGGCCGACTTGCTGGCGCGTGCGGAGCACGGACCGGATTCCGCCGGTGTGCTGCTCACTGATTCCGCGGAGCTTGCCGAGCTGACCGAGAAGGAAATCGAGAAGCAGTACAAAACTCTGTCGAGGCAAGACTATATTAAGAAGGCACTGGAGACCTACAGCGCAATTATTGTGGTGCCCTCCATGAAGGAGGCGGTTGACTTCACCAACGAGTACGCGCCTGAACACCTCGAAATACTAACGGAGGATCCCGATGCCACATTGAAGGGCATTGAGAATGCCGGGTCGGCTTTCCTTGGCTATTACAATCCGGTTGCTACCGGTGACTACGCTACCGGCATCAACCACGTGCTGCCGTCGTGCGGATGGGCGAGGCAGACATCTCCGGTTGGTGTGTGGACCTTCATGAAGCGTGTGCAATACTCAACCGTCAGCAAGAGTGGACTGGACAGGCTGCGACCGATTGTTCAGACAATTGCCACCGTGGAAGGATTGGATGCGCACCGTCGCAGCGTTGAAGTGCGCTTTGAGAAACAGAATGTCTGAGACTGATGTGGATGATGCGGCTCAGCTGCGTTTGATCGATATTCAGAAACTGCAGTTTGCCGATCGTGTCGGCGCGGAGCAGGCTTTGCTGGCATTCTTGAAAAAGAGTGAGGATGCCGCAATCACTAGGGTTGAGTTGCGTCCAAAACCGGAATCGCTCAATTCGATCAATGGCTTTGTCACCTTCGGCGAGAGCGAGCGTTATTTCTTCAAGATGCACGTCGAGGAAAACGAGCGTCTCAGTGAATATTACAACGCAAAGACGCTGGCTGATGCCGGGTATCCCGTGGTGACGGCGAAGCAAATCTCGCATCGCCCTGGCAAGCAACTTGTGCTTTACGAGATCATTGAGTTCGCTACTTTGTTTGATGTGGCGAAGGAGGCGGAGGACGAGTTGCTGCAGGCGCGTGACGTGTCGAACTTTGATGCCATCGTTGCCGCACAAAATCAGTTGGACGCGATTACAAGCTCGATATACGCAAAGACTCTCGCGCAGACTCCGGAAACCGAAGATCTGCCCGCGCCGATTCATCAATTGTTTTCACATCGTCTGGCAGAAGATGGACGGCTGCGATTGTTTTATCGTGGTAAGACCATGAAGACAGAATCTGGCACCCCGATCGCTTTTGATGAACTGGCAAACATGCATTGGGTGATCAATGGGGTTCGCCACGGAGAGACTTTGAACGAGATCATCGAGCGGGCGCAAATTCAGCTGGCACCATCGGCGGGACCATCGGTGATCGGACACGGCGATGCACACAATGGAAATGTATTCTTCGATCCCGTCGAAAATAGTTTGTTGATGTTTGATCCAGCGTTCGCAGGCCGACATCACCCGCTGTTGGATCTCACCAAACCGCTCTTCCATAACGTCTTCGCTCGCTGGATGTATTACCCGTCCGAGGTTGACAAAGAATTTAGCCTCGCTATGGTGATGGACAAGGGTGTAATCGAGATTACTCACAATTTCGAGATCTCAGGACTGCGCAAGGCATTCCTGGAATCAAAGCTGAAATACGTCCTGCGTCCGACGCTCAAGCTGCTGCACGAGCAGGGGATGCTGCGCGGCGACTGGCAAACTTATTTGAGATCATCGCTGTTTTGCTGTCCGTTTTTGACGGTCAACCATTTCGCTCCTTATAAGGCTGACGGAACTCTGTCCGAGCGCTACTCCTTCTGGGTGCGCATGCTCGGGTTGTCCATGTCGGTGGAGTTGGGTTCGGGATACCGTGAGGGTAGCAACGGCATGACCGACCTGCTTGACCGTATCCTCGATTTTCCGTTTGCTGGATAAGGTTTGTCCCTGCATGTCTGGACAACCGGCAGTCGCTGGTCGAAAATGTGCGTCTGACGCATTAGGCGTTGTCAAGCTTTGATTGCCAAATGGAACATCGCCCAACCCTAAATCTGCTATTGCTCGATGTGGACGGAGTCCTTGTGGAACCGCTCGCTTATCGCCAGTGCATCGTCAAGACGCTGGAGATTTTAGGCAGGCAAGTGGGGCTCCGCAATCTCGAAGATGTGATGCCGACGGAATCCGACATCGCGCATATGGAAGCCTGTGGCATTCATGATGTCTGGGATATGACCAATATCCTGTTCAGCGCGATTTTGGAGCGGATCACATTCCATCTGACCGGCACTGAGGCTCACGAGAAGAGCTTGAGCGACCGCCTGGAGGGACTGGAGACTATCAACCAGCGCCTGACTGTTTTTCAAAAAACGCCGCTGGTTATCCAGAAACCCGGCTACACAGAAATAGCCACCGAGTTAATGAAGCGATTGCCGGCACACCCGCCTGATATCGCGTTGCAGATGGTCGAGGCGCAGATTCGCAAACAGTTTGCTGCCAGAGCCTTGATTTATTCCCTGTTGGAAATTCACAAAGCTTTCCTGATGGGAACGCGTTCTGTGTATGAGAGCTATGGCACAGGGCTTTTTCAAAACATTCTCCTTGGCAAGGATGAGTTTGAGAAGACCTACAATCTGCACAGCGAGTACAACGAGGAGCCACTGCTTCGCGTTGCTGACAAAGCGCTGATTTCTCAGCAGTCGGTTGCCATGCTGCAACTTTTGAATGAACGCCCTGATTGCCGCGCGGCGATCTATACGGCACGTCCGAGTTTGCCCCCACCGTCGGAAGAAGCGACCGAAGGCTTCTCTCCGGAAGCGGAGATTGCGCTGGATCTGTGTGGTATGAAGGGCTTTCCCCTGGTGGGGATGGGCATGATGCAATGGCTTGCTGCCAGAACTAATTGCCGGACGGAAGACCTGACGAAACCAAATACCACGCAAGCGCTGGCGGCATTGGCGGCGGCGATCTATCAGCAAAACGATATCGATTTATTGGAGGCGGCGTACAGAGTCGACCGCGAGGGCGAAAATCCGCACGAGCACCTGCTTGCGAATCTGGCTGAGACACCGATTCGGATCTATGTATTCGAGGACACAGTGTCAGGGATCAATCCGATGCTGAAGGTTGCCCAGAAACTGCAGGGCGATGGATTTTCTGTGAGTGTTACCCCGATGGGTATCGCACAGCAGAAGAGCAAGCACCAGGCACTATCCATGGTGACCAAGCATGTGTTTGGCAATGTGGATTTTGCATTGCGGTTTGCCTCTCACGATATGAATACTGCAGCGAGCAGCGGGGCTCTCTAGGATAGGGACTGCCCGGTTTTGGGCTTGGGCTTAGGCATTTCGTCCCAAGTGCGACCTTCGAGCAGTCGACCGGCGGCTTTCTTATTGCGACCGCCCCACTGTTTGAAGAAGAAAGCGACGTTTTGTTCTTTGCACTGATCGCGAATGGTGGTTACCCAATCCTTATCTATGGGGCGGGAACGATGGCCGGATTCGCCACCGACAATCACCCAGTCGATGCCGGTGAGATCGAGGTTGTCTCCGAGCGGACCAATTAATGGCTCGATGGAGAGAAACTTGGTGTGAGCCCGCGTACGTCGCAAATGATCGATGCGGTATTTGTAGTCGGCGTTTTCTACGCTTACCCCCTGCCAGATATGGGGGCACCAGGGCAGGATGGGATCAATCTCTTCGAGACGTTCCGCGCGTTTCGTGAGGATTTGGAACGTGTGCCATTTTGCTTGCTTCATCACCTGGAAGATTTTCAGAATAAATTCTTGCGGCACATCCTTGTGGTAGAGGTCGCTCATCGAGTTCACGAAGATGCGCTTGGGCTTCCGCCAGGAAAGTGGTAGCTCCAGGCGATTGGGCCACATTTTTAGATCGAATCCTTGTTCATAAGGATGGTCTGGAACTCCACGAAAGCGTTCCGCGAAAGTCTCCGCATAGCAGTTTGCGCAACCCGGACTGATCTTGTGGCACCCGGTGATTGGGTTCCACGTGGCGTCGGTCCATTCAATGCTGGAGTTATCACTCATGCCCGATGTTCTCCTCGGAATACTTTAGCGTGCTAGAGGCAAGGTTGCCAGGGAATGTGTTAAAACTCGAGCATACTCACGTGTACACGCTCGCATTTTTCTCGCTGGTGCCTCGCGCCGTGCGCCCTGATGAGTCGAAAGAAATTCCGCGAAAATTCTTGCCAGGCACCGCGGGCGGTACGAAGGTTCTCAAGATTTCCAGTGAGCCTGGGCCCATAGTGCCCTAGCTCATCGAGGCGTTTCAGCGGAATTCTCCGTGCAAAAAATCACGCAATCTCTTGCGGAGGTAAAGTCCTCGTGCATTTTTTCTTTGGCTTGCGATTGAACTTTTTGCCACCATCCGACGTTTAAAAAGAAGTACTTCACCCCACTCCGAAATGGAGGATTTGCATATGGCAATTAAACAAATCAGGGAGCATTTCAAAAACCTTGGTCCGCTAGAGATATTTTGCACGCGGGATTTGCTGCAATACGGAAAGCGTACGGCAGTTGATACCGCCACCTTCAGACTAGTGAAGCAAAAGGAGATAAAGAGACTCGCTAGTGGAGTGTTTATAAAATACAACGATTCTGGACTACGCCCGTCGGATGAGGAGATCGCGATGGCAAAAGCGAAAGCATTTGATCGTCAGATAGTGGAGATTAGCCGAGCTCTAGCATTGGAGCTGGGAGTACCTATCAATGAAAATGCTGATGCGTATTTTGCTACGAATGGGCGGACAACGCAGTTCATGATTGAAAAAAAAAGACTCGTTCAATTCGTTGGGGTCGCACCAAGAAAGGTGGAACTCGGAAGAACCAGAGTTGGAACGGAATTGAGGACGTTCTGGAAGATTGGGAAACGCTCTCTCCCCTCCGTAAGAGTTCGGCTCCTCGCAAATAACTGGTCTTGGCGCGATGCGAACGAATGCGCGGGGAGGATCAGGCAATTGCCTCAGTGGCTCTCTGAGATGCTGGGTCTTCCTCGCGCCGCGCTGCACGGCGCGGCGTAGTCACGCGCCGCCCGCCCGCCGGCGCGCTCTGGCTCATAGCGTGACCGCAAGAATTTTCTCGAAAATTCTTGCCGCGCCAGCGGGATGAGAAATCAGGCAGCAGGCAAAACAATGGCAAAAGTAAGCCCGTCGTAGCCCTTGCATCCAACTGTCTGAATTGCGGTGGCACTAACGCGTGATTCGGCACCGACTCTCTCATGAAACAACCGCATTCCCCTGACGTTGGGATCCTCGCTGGCACCATCTATGATGGCGCCCTGGCGAATCACGTTGTCGGCCACGATTAAAGTCCCCGGTCGTGACAACTTCAGCGCCCAATCAAAGTACTCAGGGTAAGCAGGCTTGTCCGCATCAATGAAGATCATATCGAAGGGACCGATGTTATCTTGAGCGAGCTGAGGCAGGCTGTCCAGCGCCCTACCAACTCGCACTTCGACTGCCTTAGCCAGACCGGCGCGCTCGATGTTTGTGCGCGCCACTTCAGCGTGTTTCGGTTCATACTCAAGGGTAATCAACTTCCCATCGGCCGACAAACCGCGGGCTAACCAGATGGTGCTGTACCCACCCAAGGTGCCGATTTCTAGGATGCGCCGAGCGTTCATCGCCCGCGCCAGGATCATCAGCAGCTTGCCTTGATTAGGGGCAACTTGAATGGCGGGCAACCCAGACTCTGTACTCAGTTGTAGCGCCGCATCCAGAATCACATCTGGGGGCATCATCAGATCGCTGATGTATGTGTCGACTGCGGACCATTGTTCCTGGGTCATCTGTTCGTTTCCTTCCTGTATCCAGTGCGCCGTGATTCAGCATGCCGGGCGGTTATTTCATCTCAACCTCGACGATCCCTCGCTGCTCCTGCTCCGCTTTTGTTGCCTTCTCGAGAAATGCCCATTTTGTTGCCGACAGCCTGTGATTTGGGTTGAACGTGTACCAGACATAACATGGGAACGGTGTACCCCCCAGTGTGATGTTCCAAGCTTCCATGCGACAGTTGACCGCGCGGTATGCCACCCATCGCCAGTAGCTTCTGTCCTTGTTCTTTGTTGTTGCATAAACAAGCTCTTGATGCAGAAGTACGGGAGTTGTGCCACCACCGCGAAGGCGCACCAGATCCTCGATTGTATTTTTCTTCTCGTCGCTATTGAAGTATCCCGCTAATCTGAATCCACGCGGAGTTCCGTTCTTGTCGAAAAGCAGAATTGTCACTTCCCTCGGTGGCGCAATGCCGCATGCTGCGGTGTTGGTAATCAGCAACAAGTCCGGATGACCATTTCTGTCCAGATCCGCCTGGTAGAGCGTGCCGCCGAAACCAATGGGATCCCGTTCAAAAGACCACGGCTTACCAGATTTACTCGTTCCTTTTAGCGAGAAAACATCGCCTTGATTGGACAATTTGACGTTTCCTAACTGAAGAGTTTGAGCCGGCTTGACCTCCGCCAGCTGCTTCAGAGAAATCGGTTTCATTTTGCCTAGAACACCCGCTGGCAGGTAGTCTTCGATGTATGCGAGGACCGGAGTGCACATTCCAATGACCAGCAATATTGCTAGAGTCGGCGGCAGTAGTAGCGACCGTGATTTCATGGGACTCATTGTCTCATGAGCTGAGTCTCTATGGTATAAAGAGACAGTTCGGCAGGAAGCACCTTGAATCCGCTCAACGTAATTGCCACACTTCGCAAGTTTGGAAACTTCCTGGTTGGGTTGTTCCCCTTTCTGGCAGTTGTCGGTGCGAAACTCTCCAAGTTGACTGGAACAGTCTGGCTCGAGAAGGTGATCGCCTGGCTGAAAGCGCACAAACGCCTTGCTCCCGTCGGCAATGCCATCGAACGTTTCTTCTGGAAAGACTACGCTCGTGATCGGCTGGTGGCGGACACTTTTCCGGCCGGCACACTAACACTGCTGCGCGTGTCTTCGCTTGTCACCCTGGCGCTGACTCTTTGCACGCCGCTGGCATTTGTTTTGACGAAAGCAGCTGTGCCGGTGGAACTTAATTCCGGTACCATCAGCAGTGCACCGCTCTGGGTCGTTTACCTCTGGATCATCGGTGCGTCCCTCGGTTGGGGCGCTATCCTGGCTGGCGCCGCCCAGTGTCATCGCGTCATTTTCGCGGTGCTGGCAGTCGCCTGCGTCTGGTTTGTCGGCTCTTGCGCACTATTTTCGCCGCGGTCTTACTTCAACTGGTTGTTGCCTGCAGCTATCTACCTGGCGATTCACTACAGTGGCTACAAATCGGTGCGCGCCGAAGGAGCTCGCAATTTTCCGGCGGTGCTGAGTGCGCTGGTCGCCGGCAGTGCTGCCGGAATGTTCCTTGTCGTACTGTGTCCGCTCGGTGCCCTGGCCAAACCTTACGGACTTCAGTGGGGCGCAGCCGTCGGCAGCGTACTTGGTTTGATTGCTTTGCTGACTGCCAATCAAAAGGAGGAGCCAGCCGCTGCAATTGAGAGTGAAGAACTTGCTGCGCCGGTTGTCACCATGACGTTCACACTGATGCCTTTGATTCTCGCGTTTAGCTTTAGCGTTGTGATTCGTGGTGGCGTCAGTCCATTTGCAGGGCAGATGATCGCCTCTCTACAGCAGTGGAATGGATTCTTATGGCCGCTCTGGTATTTCGTCGGCGTCGGGATCGTTTACAAGTTGCTGAAGAACGCCAAGATCATGACTTATACGGTGCGCGACCTTTTGTCGGCCCGCATATTCAATCCGCTGGCGGTTTTGATCATTATCGTGGCCGCGCTGGTTGTCTGCAGCGGCGAACTGCGTGGTGAACTGAGTAGGGTTGATGCGTTGTTGCCTGTGGCTGTTTTCTTCAATAATGTGCATCACGCCAATGGCTGGTTCTGGAGTCAGCAGTTGAATCAGCTGGCGGCGCCGTGGATGTCTTATATCCTGCTGTTTGACCTGACAGCAATCTTGTGGATGGCGATCAGAAAGCAGCTGAACGAAGAGCGGCTGGTGACCATGCTCTACTTCACGACTCTTTGCTGGCTGCTCATCTACGAATACCAATTCCAGTTTTCGTCATTTGCCCAGAGTCCCGGTCATAACGTGATGGTGGTCGTCACCTTTGCTGTCTGGCTCTTGTGGCTGTTTCATACATCGGTGTTTGCCATGTGCTCGCAGTCCACGCGCAGCTGGCCAAAGGGCGGCCGAATAGGACTATATTGCGGATTGATCAGCCTGTGTCTGTTGATGATCGCGGCTCGTACCGTCGTCAAAGACTTCAAAGTGACCAACGAAATTTTTCTTGTCATGTTCAGAGGCATCATTGATATCGGGTTGCCGTACTTTCTTTATGTACTTTCGGTTAGACGGTTTGAGCGGCTTCCGATCAGGGTTTTGCGGGTGTTCCAGTGCTTCTGCGCCGGGGCGCTTGTTACTTTTCCCTTCAATCTGCTGGACAAACTAGCACTCTCTGATTGGTCACTCTATCGGTTTTTCGAATTGCTCAAACATGAAGTCGCCAATCTGAGCACGCACGGCTACCTGGAGGGGTTCACAGTCATTTTGCCCGGGGCATGGGTCTTGATCCGCTCGCTTCTATACTCAGCACTTCTGGTGGCACTCTTCCTGGTTGGACGAAAACGTCTCGTCAAGGACGATGCGCAATTTCCAGCCGCTATCATTTTTGCTTTGCTATCGTTTGCCAGCGGATTTGGATCATTCTGCAAGACCAATGTTGATCTGCCTTTGCCACCACTGCTGACAGCACTGGTCATGCCGTTCAACGTCTCTTATTCAATCGACTGGAACTGGATCTTCTCGTACCTGGCAGTACTGTTGCCCTGTTTGTTCTTTGCGTTGCTGACCACCGCCGGCAAGGCTCTGTCAAATGTGAAACTGGTTGGCGTGGGGCTGATGACTTCCGTCATTACCTTCTGCTTTTGGACGGCTTATCCTCGATATGAAAGCTACCTGCAATCGACAAACTTGATGAACACGTTGCTTGCCGCATGCAGCATGTTGTTTCTCTACATGATCTTCCACATCGTCTGGAAACTAGAGAGTACTGCGGACATTCTGAAAAAAAGCAAACCGGAGACGACTGAGTCGGTGCTTCTCGAAGAGGAAGATTCGATGGATTCAGAGCTGCAGTTTGTAACCATGGGAGAAGAGGAGGAAACACCAGCGCCTGACGCTGACGGCACTGCAGCACCGGAAGTTAAACCACTAGTCGGTGTACGCGGACTGACGGCTTTGACGGCCGCTGCGTGCATTTGTTTTATCGCCTTTGGATTCTATAGAGGAAACGCCAAGCGTCTGATTCCGCAATCTGTGCCACCACTGAATGCCACCATGAAGCTGCCCGCGGATTGGCAGCCCGGGAAATCTGGCGGAGGACCGTCCGCTATATTTATCTCACCGGGACAAGGACTGAATTCAACTCTGGAGATCGGTACGCTTCCTTCTAATCCTGAGGGTGTGGAAGCTCTGGCCATCGCCTTGGCGAAGACCTGCGAGAGCAAACAGGTGCTGCCGAAGTTCGCCACGCAAAACATATTGCGCTGGCGCGAGATTCCGGGTAAGCCAGCCGCAATATACTTTCGGTTTACGATTAAAGTCGGCGAGATCGAGATGCCTCGCTTTGGTGTCACGGCCCTCGTCCCTCGCGATGATGGAAAGACTGAATACTTGACGATATGCTGCTTCGCCGATGAATCGGACGAGCGTATCGGCGATCTCAAACGTATTCTGCAAGCGCAGGCAAGCAGCGCAAATCCGTTGCTGGGCAAATAGAAAAACACGGCGCAAGTAAAAGCAACTTGCGCCGTGAGAGCTGATACCGCACACGCCAATGCGCGGTGTTCAGAGGTGCCGCCAACGTCCTCACCAGAGACTGTTACGTGGGGTGATGGGTATTGCAGGGAACATTTCGCCCTTAAGCATGAATGATGGATAGGCTGGAGTCAGTACGTAATTGCGTACGCGGACAGTCGGGGTCGCACACACAGACCGGCTAAGTCTCACGGGTTACGAAACAGTTGCGGCCTTTTTGTTTGCCTTTGTACAGCCTGGAATCAGCAAGGTTGACCAGTTCCTCTGCGGTCTGCACTTCGTCGGGCAGCGAAGCCAGCCCGATTGTAATCGTGATTTTCCGTTTCTCGACTCCTCCTTGCACGATGGTGCAGCTCTTCGGCACCTCCGCAACCAGACGCTCAGCCAGATCGTCGGCATGATCGAGATCGGCATCGGGAAGGATCACGGAGAACTCCTCGCCACCATAGCGGCACAGGAAATCGGACTTGCGGATGATCGCTTGCATGGTGTGTGCCACCAGCGACAAGACGCGGTCGCCTTCCGCATGTCCGTATGTGTCGTTGATGCTCTTGAAATGATCGATGTCGATCATCAGGAGCGCGAGCGGACGGCCGGCGCGATGCGAAAGTGCCACCTCGGAATGCAGGATGTCGTCGAAGAATGCCCTGTTGTACACACTGGTGAGTGCGTCACGAGTTGCTTGAATACGCATGGCTTCGTACTTCTGTCGGTAGGTGAGCACCTGGAACAGGTCTCCCAATGCGCGTCTCTCACCGGGTGCCAAAGGTTGTGTGACGTCGAAGCGGCGCAGATAAATGGTCAACACCACAGCGTAAAGCAGCGCCGCAACCGACTTGCCTAGCAAGCCTGAAAGCAGCAAGTGAACATAGTTAGGGAGTTCGACAAAACTGCCGGTGACGAAGAACACCGTGTCAAAAGCCAGCACTAGAGTCATCGAAAAGAAAATCGGCAGGAAAAGAGAACGGGGAAAGCGACGTGCGAAAAACTCGTACACAAGAATAATCAGGATGGCGTCAAAGAAGAGAGCAAACGAGCCGACCAGATCAATGCGCGGCTTGTGCACGAAGAGCTCTGCCGACAGATGGTATGGATTGAAAACGCTTGCGCCGCGCAGGTGCAGCACCACGAGCAGATTCAAGAGAGAAGCCACCAGGTTGGTGGCAACCAGAGCGTAAATCAGTTTGCGGGCTTCGGCGGCATCTTCGCGAATGTAGATAAACAGCACTGCGAAAATTGACGCCGGGAAGAGAACGACCGATCCCGGACTGACGAGAATGTCCGGAGTGATCATCACGTATATAGTCGCGGCGAGCAAGTTGGACAGTTGGAAAAAGACACCGAGCGTGGTGTAAATCGGTGCCAATCCAAAAGTGGCACGCAGGCGGAAGAAAAGTAGCAATATCGAAGAAACGAGCACCGTTTCCACGAGCATCAAAAGTATCTGCTGTCCAACCTGGAATGGCATAGGAGCCATCATACACCCGGGGGTTGTCTGTAGTAGGATCAACCTGTCACGGAATGTGGGTTTGAGGGCTTGCGGATGAAGCGCTTTCTGGCATGGAGTTTGGTCGCGCTGGCGTGTCTGTGCGACATAACCGGCACCGCTGCCTTTGCTCAAGAAACCGCTGCTGGAACGTTTCCTGTTGATCTGTTCAGAGAAACAGCCAAAGGCAGGTCCGACAAGAATGTCCTGGTTTCGCCCTTTAGCGCCGCTACCGCCCTGACCATGGCCTATGCAGGCTCGGAAGGCGGTACGCGGGAAGCGATGGCGCGCGTGCTGGGACTGCCCGCCGAAGACGAGAAAGCGTACGCGGCGCAGAAAGCACTTCTTGATAGCCTCAGCAAGCCTGGCGACGCAACCATTCTGGAGATTGCTAATGCTCTGTTCGGCAACCAGAGTGTGAAATTCAAAGAGGCATTCCTGTCCGTTAATAGAAAGTACTTTGACTGTGAAGTCAACTCGCTCGACTTCTCCGCAACCGCTTCGCTCGCGAAGATTAACTCCTGGGTTTCAGAGAAGACGCACGCGAAAATTCCCACCATTATCCAGAGTGTTGATCCTAAGAGCGTTCTCTTTCTTATCAATGCTGTCTACTTCAAAGGAACATGGGCACAAAAATTCGAGAAGGCGCTGACCAAGCAGGCACCATTCAAGATGGCTGACGGTTCAGTCAAGAACGTGTCCATGATGAGTACGGTCCGCAAAGATTTTCGGTACCTGCAGACCGATGATTTTCAGGCGGTGGCACTACCTTATTCGGACGGGCGCTTGAGTCTGTATGTGATCCTGCCGATCAATATAAAGCCACTCAATATCTTCGAAGCTGAGATGACGCAGGAGAAATGGAACGAGTGGCTTGGGAAGTTTGCGAATAATCCCGGCACGCTCGCGATGCCACGCTTCAAAATCGATGATGACATGCTGCTCAACGATCCCCTATCTCAAATGGGTATGGGCGTAGCATTCCAGCCGAAGAGCGCGAATTTTGTCGAGATGGTGGAGCAAGGCGACGATCAAGAAATCTTCATTAGCAAAGTGATTCAGAAGACTTTCATGGACGTGACTGAAGACGGCACGGAGGCTGCTGCGACCACAGTTGTCGCCATGCCGCGCGGTCTTTCCATTCCTGATAAAAAGCGGCCCTTCTATATGACGGTCGATCATCCATTCATCGTGGCGATCGTGGATGAAACCACCAGAGCTACGTTGTTCATAGGACATGTGGCAGATCCGGTGGGCGGGTCTGCTCCGGGAACCAAGTAAAGCGGTTACCATTGTTTTTACAGAGTGAGGAACTGCATTTATGAAAGGCATGCTGGCGCTGTGTCTTACATTCGTCCTGGGCGCGGGTGCGATGCCGCCAGCCTGTGCGGACGAGGAGGGACCGGTGATGTCTGGTTTTCCGTTACAGTTGTTTCAAGAGGTTGCGAAGGAGCATCCGGACGCCAACGTGCTTGTGTCGCCGTTCAGTGTAAAGACTGCTTTGACGATGACCTACAATGGCGCCGCCGGCGATACCAGGAAGGACATGGGAAAAGTGCTCGGATTCGCTGAACTGGGATCGGTAGAGGCGGTCGCGGCCCGTGAACAGTTAGTGTTGAATAGCCTCAGGCAGCCAGGACTGAGCACCCAGCTCGAGATTGCCAACGCGCTCTTCGGCGAGAAGTCTATCGCATTCAAGCCGGACTTCGTCTCACTGAACAAGCAATACTTCGGAGCCGAAATCAACTCGCTTGATTTCAAGTCACCCGATGCGGTGAACACGATTAACCAGTGGGTATCCGACAAGACACACGAAAAGATTCCAACCATTCTCGAGCAGGTCAGTGAAGACGCGATTCTCTATTTGATCAACGCTATCTACTTCAAGGGGGCATGGCAGCACAAGTTCGACAAGGCGCTCACCAAACCGGGCGACTTCCATCTGCCGAACGGGTCCACGAAGAAGGTGCCCATGATGCATCTCAGTCGTGACGATTTTCGCTACTACGAAACTGGCGACTTCAAAATCATCAGTCTCCCTTATGCAGATGGACGCCTCAGCATGTATGTGATACTGCCTGGCAAAGCAACATCGTTGTCCGCATTCGAAGCCAGTCTCACACCGCAGATGTGGGTCGACCTGGTTAATCGCGTACACAAAAGCGATGGACGTCTTGTGCTGCCGCGCTTCAAGCTGGAAGACAAAATGACGCTCAAAGAAGTTCTCTGTCGAATGGGGTTGGAGGTAGCCTTCGATCAAAACAAAGCCGATTTCAGCGAGATGTCGGATTTGAAACAGCGTGTCTATATCAGCCAGGTCTTCCACAAGACTTTTATGGACGTGAACGAGGAGGGCACCGAAGCCGCCGCTGCCACTGCGGTGGAGATGGCTCCTACGATGGCCATGGCAAATCCGCCACCGCCCTTTGAAATGATCGTCGACAGACCATTTGTTATCGCGCTGCGGGACAACAAGACGGACAGTCTGCTGTTTATGGGGCACGTAGTGGAGCCGCCCGGACAGTAAGCTTTCTGGTAGACTTCTCTCAGTTTCAGCCGGAGGTCTTCCGAGATGAACACCCGTGCCAGTCAAGTCTCCTGGTGTGTCAACCGGGCGGCATCGGCATGGATTGTAATCGGCTGCGTCGGCGCTTTCAGTACCCTCACTCTCTCGTTAACAAGCTGCACACCGCCGCCCGCACCGCCTGCGCGCACCGGACCGGCACCGGTTGTCACCCGCAAAGCGCCCTTGATGGGGTTGCACTTCAACGTGTCCATGCCGGGCATCGCGACCAAGGAGGAGGTGGCAAAGGATGATATGACCGGCTACACATCCAATGTTGACGGTGCTGTCTTCGTGGCTTATGAACAGCAGACGACCGATTATGACTTCTCCGAGGACAAAAAACTGATTGAAGGCGTCTTGAACGGCGCCTGCGACGGATTTGCCAAGGGTGCCAGTGGTAAAGAAAAGAAGCGCGTAAACATTGCAAAGGAAGATTGGCCGGGCAAAGAAGTTGAAGGAGCCATGCCAAAGGAGTCAGGCAGCGATTCTATTTATCGGATGCGCGTCTTTGTGGATCCGGTCAAGGGACGCACGATGTATCTGGGAGTCTTCGGACCCAAAAAGCGGCTGACTGAGAGCGATGTCGAAGAGTTTTTCCGGTCTTTCTCGCCGCCGCCGCAACTGGATAAGTAAACACTAGCGACCGGGCGTAATTTCCATAGATTGCGGTCTGATGACCTTGCCGGCCTTCATGACAAATACCACGTGTTCCAGCACTTGCACGTCTTTTATAGGGTCGCCGTTCACCGCGATCAAATCGGCTAACTTGCCGGGTTTGATCGATCCAAGTTCGTCCTTTTTGTCCAGCAGGTCTGCCGCATTGATCGTGGCTGACTGGATGGCCTGCATGGGGGTCAGTCCATACTTGACCATGGTGGCAAATTGCTTGGCGTTGGTGCCGTGCGGAAAGACACCGGCATCGGTGCCGAATGCCATTTTTACTCCGGCCTTCGCTGCGCGTTCGAAGCTTTTGCGCTGTTCGACACCAAGTTGTGCGTCGTGCTCAATAAAGTCTTGTGGCATGCCCTTGCTGCGTTTATCGCCCTGAATGTAATCGTCGTTGTAGATGTCTGCCACCAGATAGGTGCCCTTCTCCTTCATCAAGGCGATGCACTCATCGTCCAGCAGGCTGCCGTGTTCGATGGACGCCACACCGGCTCGCACTGCGTCTTTAATGCCTTTGGTAGCATGCGCGTGAGCGGCTACTTTCAGACCGAACTTGCTCGCCTCGTCAACTGCCGTTTGCAACTCTTCGAAAGTGTACTCTTGTGCGCCGGGTTTACTGCCGTGTGTGAGAATCGCACCGGTGGCAATTACTTTGATCAAGTCGACACCGCAATGTGCCAATTCGCGGATGCGTTTGCGCACCTCCCAAGGGCCGTCAGCCTTGCCGAATTGCAAATCTGGAGGAATGGTTATGTCAGGCGCGTATCCACTCAAGCACCCGCCACCACCTGTGATCGTCACGTAAGCGCCGCAGGCGAACATGCGCGGGCCGACCACATCACCGCGGGCGATGGCATCACGAAGAGCCAGATCCACCAGGGCTCTGTATGTGCCGACATCGCGTACGGTCGTGAAGCCCGCTTCCACCGTGCGTCTCGCATAGGGAATAGATTCAAAAGCCTTCTGCGCCGCCGTGCGCTGCAACTCAGTGACCGGATCGGGATTGTTTTCGTCGGTCAAATGCGTATGACAGTCAATTAAGCCCGGCAAGACCGTATTGTCCGAGCAATCGACTACACTGGCTCCCTTCGGGATCGTGATTTCGCCTTGCCCACCAACCGCCTTGATCCGAGAGTTCTCGATGAGGATTACCTGATTGCTGGTCACGACCCCGAGTTCCGGGTCTACTAATTTTCCCGCCTTCACGGCGATGATTTCAGCTTGGGCGCCCGCGGATGCGCAGATGGACAGAGTGGCGGCCACGCTGAGGGCTTTTCGCGCATCTTGCCAACGTGCCAGGTTGCGGACTCGGACAGCCGTTTTCTTAATCGCAGCAAGCATTTGAAAACCTCACCCCTGCTATCGCTGAATCATTGTATGTTGCTGCGGCGACCATTTCCAGTTGGACGGAAATACCTGGCTTAGCAAGGAATAAAGCTCAGGGTCGTACGTGCGCAGCTGATCGCGTGTGTGAATTTCGTTGTGTATGCCGTTGGGTTTGGTGGTCCAGAGATTAGCGTCGAACCAGTCTTGTACTCCCTCTGCCCAGTATTCGTTGGCGTTGCTGCCGGCATAAGTGTTTTTCCACTTACCGGCAGCGATGGCATTGCGATAAGCCTGGTCCACACGTGCCACGAAGGACGGATCGATGTACTTGATTCCCATCTCGAGCACTGTGTGCCCGAACTCGTGGATCAAGATGCACTCGCCGTGGTATCGGTCTACCGGATATTGCAGCAGGTTTTCCTCACCGCAACTTGTAACCGGACGTGCTTCGGTGGCACCGACTCCGCGTGTGCGCGTGTTCCAGTCCCATTGCTTAAAGACTGCGTTGAGGTCGGCGTGTTCCGGGATGTCCGTCGTCACTTGATCGGCTCCGATAATCGCCACTTTGACGTTATGTGCCACCATTGCTCGGGCGATGTCCGGACGCTGCGACAACATGCAAGAAACAATGTCCTGGGCGCTGCGCAATGCGGCATCCGGAACACTGGCTGCACAAGCGATTTTCAACCCGCATGCCGTGGTGCTTTTCTTATAGAACTGATTGGCTGAGGGCGGGCTGGCTGACGCAACGCTTGCTGCCAATCCTGAGTACAGCAGCGTGCCGCCCAATGCTATGGACAGAAACAGTTTCATGGCATTCTCAAGGCAGGGTGGCAAACAAAAGATTGAGGCTTTCAGCCATGGTTGGATGAGTAAAAATAGTGTTGGCTACTTGCGGATAGGTTACTTTGCCGATCATGGCCATTTGAACGACCGACATCACCTCTCCTGCTGAATGACAGAGAAGTGAGCAACCAAGTATCTGTTTTGTTTGTTTGTCGACAACGGCTTTCAGCAGACCTTGCGGTTCGCCGGATGTGACGGCACGCGGGACTTTGCTTGCCGGAATCTTTGCCATCAGGATATCCAAACCCTTCTTACGTGCGTCCTGCTCAGTCAGTCCGACCCGTCCGAGTTCAGGATCGACAAACAGGGTGTAGGGCATGATGCGGTCAGTGGTGCTGCGCCCCGCGTCGTGCAGGACGTTGTCGCGAATGATGCGATAGTCGTCCCATGACGCATGCGTAAACAGCGGGCCGCCGTTGCAATCTCCAATTGCCCAAATTGAATCGGCAGAAGTTTGCAATTTCTCGTTCACGACTATATTGCCGCGATCGTCAGTTTTTACTCCGGCTGCTTCCAGATTGAGATCCTTAGTATTTGGATTGCGTCCGATTGCCACCATCAAGTGACTGCACGAAACTGTTTCAGCACCACTTTCGGTGTCGACCTTGAGAACAACTGCGTCAGCCGATTTTTCAACCGAGTCATAACTGGTAACTGTCTTGAAGAAAACGCCATCGTCTTCCAAAACTTGTTTTACGGCTTGTGCTATGTCTTCATCTTCGCGCGGCAGAAATCGATCGCCGCGCATGAGCACGGTGACGCGACTGCCCAGACGAGCAAACACCTGAGCGAACTCCAGAGCAATGTAACCGGCACCGATGATCACCAGGTGACGGGGTTGCTCAGTCAGCTCCATCAAAGAAGTGCTGGTGAGAAACGGCACGTCACTCAAACCGGGGATTGATGGAACGGCAGTTCTGCTGCCTGTGTTGATATAGATGCGGTCGGCAGTCAGCGTTCTGGTGCCGCCGCCGTCAACTGCGATTTCGATTTCTCTGGGACTGACAAACTTACCGGTGCCCAGGATAAATTCCATATTGGCAGTTGTGGCGAAGAGTGTTTTGTGGGTGTCAATCATGCCTTGCACCACGCGCCGCTTACGCTCCAGTACACCGGCTAGACTGGGTGCGGCCTCTTGCAGTCGCACGCCGAAGCTATCCGCATGCTTGGCCGCATGAATTAGTTTTGCGCTCGCCACCATGGTCTTCGTCGGAATGCAGGCGACATTTATACAGGTGCCGCCGATCTGACCGCGTTCGATCAACGCCACTTTGTGTCCGGCGGGACCTAGCGCCATGGCTAGCGATTTGCCGCCCTTGCCACCACCCAAAATGATGTCATCGAAATGTTCGACTACTGCTGCTGCCATAATCTTGCCGCTCTCTTCCTGAACTTGACCCGGGGGCATAAGACGATAGCACCTGCATGTTCTGCTTTGCAACGCTTGTCGTGTCGGCGGGAATAATTGGCAAGATCAGTCGCCCTTGCCGCGCGTGCACTGAATAACTGCTGTATAGCCTCGCTCTGCCCAGAGGCGACCCATCAAGTTGGCGGTGATCATGTTGCCGAGTGTTTTTGTGTATGAAATGCGGACGATGATTGTCGGACTGTGATCGAGGTGCTGTGGATGGTAAACGTCTGCTACGAGAATTACTCCATCGTCAACCGGATTCTGTACATCGCGTTCGATGCCGACAGCATATTCCGCTGGACGCAGGTGGAACGTGTATGCCATTACAGCCGGTGCCAACTGATATATTAGCCATACCAGCATGCCGGTTGCCGCCAAAGCTCGCCAAGCAATCGGTGTCCACGTTTTGTGCCGCCGTGTTTTCACAACCGAGAGCAAATGGTAAGTGCCGTAGACCATCACGAAGAGCGCCAGCACGCAATGGAAGAATATCGGCAGTGAGCCGCCTAACCAACGTTCATGCGGATAGAGAGCCATACGCATTGCATAACGCATCACCATGATCGTGAAATAGAAGGCACCAGCCTCTATAAGAAACCTGCCCAGACGCCCACTTGGCTGAGCAAAGTAGCCGTCTCTGCGCTGTACGTCCCAGCAAATCTTGCCCATCAGAGCAATAATGCCTATTTGTAGTGCCAGCAAGACCGGATACGAAACTGCTCCCGACATCCATGCTTCCATCGGCGGTAGCCATGTCACGTGAAAGAATGCCACCAGAAACTGCCCGATTACTCGTAAGCAAAAGAGCATTGCCAGCGCCGATAAAATAGTTAGACAGATTCGTCGCACGTAGTGAGACCTTCCGTTTCTCAGACTATTCGATTATCGATCTGAATTAAGGTCGGGAAGGCGCAACTCGATCAGTTTGGTAAGTGTTCGTGAAAAAACAGCCAGCCCTGGGGGCTGGCTGTCCGGTTGCACACCGTGCACGTGTTGGTTCAGCTGAATCAAGGCAGCAATTCAACATGCGTCTCAGGAGCAATCAATATCGGCTGTTCAAACAGCCTGGTGTTGCCGTATCTGGTCTCAACCGTGTACGGCTCAGACAGCGCAGTCGTTCTTTGCTCGATCACAGCGGCTTGGGTCCTGACCTGTGGAATAATCACCGGTGCAAACATCACGTCTTGTTCCGGAACAATGACTGCCGGGCTGGTCACTATTTCCCGTTTCATCAACACGGTATCAGCATGTGACGCTGAGATGCTGGCTGTGCCGGCAACGGCAAAACCCAGCAATGCCAGAGTCACTTTACTGAGGTTCGTCATAACATCTACCTCTCATCCCCTCACGCGAGAGGAGACGAGGGTAAGAGCACATGGTTCCTCTGGATGAGCCCGACAGCTCAACTATAGCGTAGCGACGAAAACGCGATTAAACGGAGTTTCTGTAGCCCGCCTGAACGTCTTGAAACCACCTGCTTTAACAACCAATTCCAGGGCGCTGTCGGTGGCGACGGTTCCCAGTTGAGTCGGTCCGGATGCCATCGCCGCTGGTGTGCAACAAAGGACGCTGGCGCCTGTATAAACACGACCGACCAGGTTGAAGTTTTCTTCGAGCGTTCTGCCGCCCATCGGTTCGATCAGCACCATCAGTCCGTCCGGCTTCAAAATTTGCGCGACCCTGCGACAGGCTGATTGAGGATCTCCCATATCGTGTAGACAATCGAAAAATGCCACCACATCGTAATCGTTCCCCGGCAACTCGGCTGCCGATGCGACTTCATAGGTGATGCGCTCGCTCAGTCCCGCGGCGGCGGCAACGTTGCGCGCCTGTTCTATCGAAGGCGCGTGATTGTCGAATCCGTAGAATTTCGAGGCGGGGAAAGCTTGAGCCATCTCCATGGTTGAGATTCCATGTCCGCAACCGACGTCGGCCACCTTTGCGCCTCGTTCCAGCTTCGATTGCAACTCCGGCACATCGGGAATCCACTTTTGCACGAGCACATTCTTGTATGCGGTGCGGAAAAACCTTTCGGTGCCGGAGAAAAGGTGCGGGTCGTGTTCGCCCCAGCCCAATCCTTTGCCTGTCTTGAAGCAGTCGACAAGGCGTTCGTAAGACTGCAAAAGTGCCAGGTACGTTTCGAACCCTCCGGCAGCAAAATACGGACTGTTGTCGTTGCAAAGTACTTCGGCGTGTTCTGCCGGTAATACAAACTTTTGCGAGTCGTTTTCGTAGCGAATGTATCCGCTCGCCGCTTGATTCAGGCACCACTCACGGACATAACGCCCGTTGCAGCCGGCGCGTGTGGCAATTTGATCGGTGGTAGCCGCCCCTAGCTCATGCATCGCCTTATACAGACCGAGGCGATCGCCGAGGGCACCACAAGCGACCGCTACCAGACCTGCGAAGTCCTCGACGCACCGATGCTGGAAAGCTGCGGCTTTCTCTCTGTCGACAGTGCTGGTTGGATGGGGGCCGCCGGCAGTAGTCATGTTGTCGTCTCCCTACAAGCTGAAGGAGAGTAACTCTATCTCATTGCATCACTGAAACGATATCGCTTTAGCTTTTCAGGTGGTGCGCACCTTTCCCACTTGGTAGGATATGCACGCCCAGGCATCTTGAGGATCGTTTCCGATGACAAGCATGAAGTTGCATGCCGCTGTAGCTGCTGTTTCAGTCGCAGCCGCATGCGTGTTTATTTTGTCGTCTTGCGGTAGCGGCCCGCCCCCGGCTGCAGTCACTCCCGCTTCGGAGCAGTCGCAAAAGCCGGACTTCATCGATAACGCCCTGGTTGGTCAGGCAGCCGCAATCCAAGAGTCGGTCGAAGCTTATGCGGTCGATCATGGAGGAAACTATCCGACACGCGTCGACGATGCGTTGAAGAGTTACTTTCCGAAAGAGGGCTTCACCAATCCCGCCACAGGTAAAACAAACCAGATGCCGGAGCAAGGCGATATCAAAGACCTGGAGTCCGTTTTTCGCGGTGAGGTGGTGCCGGCGACCAAAGCCGGGATGGTTCAATATTCCGCTCTGGACAACGGCAAGATGTACGCCATTGTATGTGGTGGCGCAGGCGATAAGCCGATACATGATCCCGATCACGAAGATCGCATCTTCATGTTGTCCAACGTCAAAAGATTCAGTTCCAGCGTTGACTACCTGAGAAAGTCCAAATGAGATCAGCCAGTTTAAGGAGAGCTGTTATGTCCGTCAGCAAACTCGCACTAGTTGCCCTATCGGTGTGCACACAGTTGGCAATGCTTGCCCCTGCTGTCGAGGCGAAACCACCGGCACGCCGAGCGGTGCCTGCGAAGGCACGGTTGCCGATCTGGAGTGAAGGCGTCAAGGTGCCCTATCGAGCCTGGCTGCCGATTGATAAACCCAGAGAAGTGTTGCTCTGCATTCACGGACTTGGTTTCAGCAGCGAGTCTTATGCTGAGTTTGGGCGAGTGATGGCATCGCGCGGCATCGCTGTGTATGCCATGGATGTGCGCGGATTTGGAAAGTGGATGCAGGTGCGCGGTAAAGAGAAAGTCGATTTCGAAGGCTGTCTCGCCGATACGGAAGCAGCTTTGCGGGCTCTGCGAGCTGCCTTTCCAGGCACACCGATCTTCATCGTCGGCGAATCGATGGGTGGTGCTATAGCTTTGCGGGCGGTGTCAAGAAACCCTCAGCTTGTCGATGGATTGGTCTCCTCTGTGCCATCAAGCGATCGCTACGGCAAATGGCACAGCAACATCGTCGTCGGTGTTCGTTATATCGGGAACAAAGATAAACCGATGGATGTGGCTCCGGAAGTGGTTTCGAAAGCTACTTCCAACGAATATCTGCAGAAGAAATGGGAAGACAATAAAATCAACCGCATGGAGCTGACGCCCGACGAATTGAAGCAGTTCAACGACTTCATGAAAGGCAATTACGACGCTGCGGTGTTGGTGGAAAAGGTGCCGGTCTTGATGCTGGCTGGATTTAAAGACAAGCTGGTAAAGCCGGAAGGCACCATCGATTTGTTCAACGATCTGACGGTCCAGGAGAAACTATTGATGGTTGTCGGAGATGGCGAACATCTTCTGCTGGAAGAGAATCAGCTGACACACCAGTTGGCGACGCTAATCATCGATTGGTTACACAGTGAGTCTCGTCGGCAGGGTGTAACGGCGCACCCCTAAGCTGCCGCGCGGGTACGACTATTTGCTGTTGCCCTGAACCTGAACGCGCTTCTCAAGCTTCAGCTTGCTGATCGCCACGGACACTTTGTTGAGTTCTTCTTCCAGAGAAGCTATGTCTTTCGGCGATAGTTGCTTGTTGGAGCTCTTTTTGATCATACTGCGCTTCTTGCGCATGACGTCCGCCAGATCCGAACGAAGCTTGGTGCACTCTTTGACTGTCAGTTCTTTATTCTTCTGACCGGCATTGACGTCTTGCATCAGTTGAGCCTGGCGTTCGTCGATCGTCCATGTTTTGGAGATGCCAGGCGAGGCAACTGCTACCAGGAGCGAGATTGCCATGACGGCTGCCAATTTCTTTGAGTGAAGATGCACGGAACAGACCTCGTAAGGTGACAGGGCCAAATTATCATATGTCGAGATATCTGATCAATTCTCAGGACTCAGAAAGAAGGATCGACTTTAGTTGGGCTGCGGCTGTGCCTTCGCGAGCGGCGCCGGACAGGTGAAACAAGTGATAATGTACTTGCGGAAGTTCGGTGAGCTTGCGTGACACCAGTCCCGCCGGCAGCGATACCATCGAGTTGACAATCGCCAGTCCCAGCCCGAGTTTTACGAAGTGGAGCATCAGCTCCCAGCCGTTTGCTTCCACCGCCACCTGCCAGTCGACCTCGGCCGATTGCAGGGCGCGTGCCAATATCTGTCGATGTGGGCGGTCCGCCGATGGAACTATCAATGACTGCCCCTGCAATGACGTCAGTCGCAAAGACTTACGTGTGGCGAGCGCATGCCCTTTCGGCATCACCAGCATCTGGTCGCAGCGAGACAGTAGTGTAGATCGACAACCATCCGGCACTGTTTCCAGTGACGCGACCCCAATGTGAGCTTTGCCGCTCACCACCGCCTCAATGACGCCTTCACGATTGGACGTGATCAACTTGAGAGGCGTTTTTGACTGTTTGAGAAACTGCTTGATGCCGTTGCCCAGAATATATAAGTACGTCCCTTCTCCGCCGGCCAGCACGATCGGCTGTGAACTGGCGCCGCCGTGCAACTCACTCCCGAAAGCCTCCACTTGGGACAGCATCTGGCGGGCGAATCTAGCCACCTGGAGACCCTGCTCGGTGAGTTTGAGGCGGCGCCCGATCTTTATATAGAGCGGTGCGTCCAATGTGTTTGCCAGTTGCTGCACCTTCATGTGCAGGGCGGGCTGTGAGATGAAGAGTTCGTCTGCCGCATGGGTGAAGTTGAGGTGTTCGGCAAACGCCGCAAAGGCTCGCAAGGTCGAAAAATCAACATTTAGCATGAGCTGTTGTCCGGCGTTGAGAGATATAAGAAAATACGATAGTGCATCTAATTATTATAGTTCCCCATTATAGCGTCTGGCGATACCCTGGAATTGAAATAACAGGAGAATCAAAAATGACAGCTAGAGAAAAACAAGCCGTAATCGGGGTCGACATCGGTGGCGTCTTGATCGCCCACAGCGACGACCGCAGCGACACATCTTTTTTCAGCAAGCACTATTTGAAGACGCCCGCCTGTGATGGCGCCTTCGAAGCGATTAGACAACTGGTATCCGCCGGTTGCGACGTGCACCTGGTGTCGAAGTGCGGCGAGACCGTCGAAGGCAAGTCTCGCAAGTGGTTGCTTACCAACCGCTTTTATGAGATCACCGGGTTGACGCCGGAGAAAGTGCACTTTTGCCGCGAGCGAGCCGACAAAGCGGCTATCTGTACTGACCTGGGAGCCACCCACTTTGTGGACGATCGCCTGGAGGTGCTCTCTTACTTGCATGATGTGCCGAACAAATACTTGTTCAATCCCAATCCCAAAGAGGTGAGCAAGTTTAAAGCGGCATTGGACTCGGTGCAGAAGGTCTCGACCTGGGAGCAGTTGCTGCCGCTTATTCTGGTGGCGGAGCTAGTCGCCGAACGTTAAATAGTTCGGCGGGACGTGCTCCGTTAGCCAGACGCGGTTGTCGCTGACGAAAAACGCGAATCCGTCCCGGTGCATCTCGCCCGCGTCGACGCTGACCAAGATCGGCTTTCCATGGCGTGAGCCGACTGTGCGAGCCGTGTCCCGATTGGTCGTCAGATGTACATGGTGGCGCTTGCCTTTAATCAGTCCGGATGTCTTTATAGAGTCGATAAAGCGATCGGCGGTGCCGTGATAGAGCATTGCGGGCGGAGTTTGAGCCTGGTAACCCAGCTCGACTTCAATAGAGTGACCTTGATTGGCGCGGATGCGAGTCTGGTCTGCGTTAAGCGCAAACCGTTGCTTGTCGCTGGTTTGCACGATTAGCAGCAAATTTGCCAGGGAGAGCGGGTGTCCGTGCTGGGCACAGGCTTCCAGCAAATGCGGTACCGAAACCCAGCCGCCCGCGTCCAGGGACAAACCGACTGTTTCCGGTTTGTGCCTCAAGATGAGAGACAGGAATTTGCTCATCGCAATGAGGTCAGTCACACTACCACTTCGCTAACCTTATCGATGGCATCCTTGAGTTTGGCGATCTCTTCCATGTGCAACTGGCGCCATACCTCATTGGTGGCTCGGAGCAGACCGTAGGCCTTCACCACGGACGGTGGCGTACCGAATTCGATGAACGACTGCCGCACCAGATCCATCTTTACGACCATGCTGCGTTCTTCATCTGTCAAGGTTTTCCAGCAGCGCTCTTCTCGTTGCAGCCGCTTGAACCATTCCGCCAGTTGCTGCCGGTGCGGATGGGTGGCGCCGGCTCTGATCAGTTTCAGATCCGACTGGCAGATATCAAACCCGATGTAATCGTGCCCGCAGCTGACATAAGGAAAGAGTTGTTCGATGCGAACATACTTTACGTCTTCACCAAGCTTAATAGGGGACGCCCCGTCGCGGGTCCAATCGTCGTGTTTGTCGATTCGCCACATGTAGTCCAGTTTGCCAAACGCGTCTTTACCGTCCGGAGCGAGCATGATTATGAACGTACCGCCCGTTAACAAGGGCAGTTTAGTATGCCAGCTGTGGGCGTTCATCAGGTGGGCGAGAAAGGCAGAACGTTGGGCTTCTGTGGTCACGGACGCTGATTCCTTCGCTTCGGCAGGAACCCATTTTAACTTGAAGGGCGATTGCGCGCGCTACCCCCTTTTAGGGGGAGGTAGACTCGTGTTTACAAGCGGCATGGATGGATGCCCGGATGGGTACATCCAGAAGAGGGAAAATGGGCTGTGGCGTGGCCGTTTGCCTGTAGACAACCAAAGAGTCATGGCTGAAAAAATTGTGTTGCACAAGAAGGAGCAGCAGACCGTCTCGCGGCGGTTGCTGTTTCTGGCTCCGTTTTTCCTTGCCAATACGGTCTTCGTGATGGCTCACTGGTTCGCTCCCACCCCCACCGCGATGGTTGGTTTCTGGCAGCAGGTGGTGGGAACGCTGCTGGGGTTGCTGGGCTTGCCAGCAGTCTATGCCATCCTCTGGAAAAACTGTCTGGACAAGCGGCTGGAAGTGACGGACGGACGGCTGGTCGGTCTGCATGGGCTGGCCAATCATCAGCTTGCGGATCTGGCTGAGATTACAGGCGATGCCGGCAGCGAGAAGGATGACTTCCGAGATTCGATTATTTTGCGTTTTGCCAACGATGACGAGATTTCGTTGTATGTTGAAGACTATGAGGAAAAGGAGCTGCTGTCGTTTCTTGCCCATCTGAAAAAAGAACGGCCCGATGTTCCATGCACTTATTCCGACATCATTTCACTGGAATCGCGGGGCTTGCTGCGGTTTCTCGTCAGTTCGGTCGAACCTGACAATGTTGTCCTCAAGCTCAGCAAAAGTCCATTTGAAGACACTGTTATGCGCCTGCTCAAGTCCCACGAGAGCATCTTCTGGCGCATCTATTCTTGTATGTGGATGGCTGCGGTGTTTGGACTGGCGGCCTTCAGCATCTTGATTGAGAATGAACGAAGCACCGGCGTCAGCGTCTGGGATCCATCCAGGGTCGTCCACGATTTGCAGGCGGTGGTCTCTCACTCCGGCGGTCATCCTGGATTTTGGGACAACCTCAATCTGCAAGCTTGGGTCACCTATAAAGCAGCCTTCGATTACTTCATGGCTTCCGGCGTCGATTTCATGCGCGTTGTCTGGTTGCTGATCGGTGTGTTGGTGGTGGCAATTCCGATCATTCGATTGCTATCACCGACGTTTCTTTTTGTTGACGGTAACAGCCTCGGCTCTGGAACGCGATTTGTGCCCTGGGATAGAGCGAGCGCCATCAGTCTCAACCATGGCTCTGGTAGCGTGGATTCACTGGAGGACGGTACGCTGACGATCGAGTCGACGGCACAGAGCCCGCTGGAAATCGATCTGCGCCGAGTGACCGACGAAAAACAGCGACATTTGCTCTTGCGGCTGGTCGACAATTATGCAGGCAACGCCAAGCGCAATGCCGAGTTTATGCGCACTACCAACACTCTGGTCGACTTGCAGTTCACGGACATCTGGCTCGACCAGCTGGAGGCAAGTGGCGGCACCGATGTGCCGAAGCCGGTGCCGGATGAAACCGGTGAACGCACGCTGGCTGCCGGCAAGTATCAGGTTTTGAGGGCGCTCGGGTTTGGTGGACAGGGAACAGCGTACCTGGGGCGGTCGGTAGAACCGCTGACGGTCTCTAGTGGTGACGCTGAAGAGGCAAAAGAGCCGACTGCGGCACCCTCCCGCGATGTGGTGGTCAAAGAGCTGGTGCTGCCCAATTACGCCGATGTGCGCGTGCTGCAGGATGCGACAGCCAGGTTCGAACGCGGAGCGACCTTGCTGGAGAGTCTGCGTCATCCGCAAATCGTTCGTCTTTGGGATCACTTCGTCGAGGACGGACGGGCCTTTCTGGTTCTCGAATATATTGAAGGCAAAAACTTGAGACAGGTTGTTCAAGAGTCCGGCGCGTTCTCTCTCAAGCAAGTGTGCGAATTCGGCATGCAGCTCTGCGAAATTTTGAGCTACCTGCATTCTCAACAGCCTGCGGTTATACACTGCGACTTCGCTCCCGATAACTTGATTCTGACACCGGGAGGCAAACTGAAACTCGTTGACTTCGACGTGGCTCAGGTTCTGGATGCGCGAGCTTATTCGTTTGTTGCGGGCAGACCGTCATATACGCCGCCGGAGCAGTTTCGCGGACAACCTACAACGCAGAGCGATGTATTTGCTCTGGGCGGCATATTGCATTTCTTGCTCAACGGCGCCGATCCGTCCCCTCTCGGTGCCAGTGCCGAGGGACCCGATGTGCAGACCGATTTTGAGCAGCTGATCGGTGAATGTCTGGCATTCGAAGCTTCTGAGCGACCGCAGTCCGCTGAAGATGTGCGCCTGCGTTTGCAGGCAATCGCCGCCGGGAGTAATGTCGGCAGTAATACCAGTAATACCGCCAGTGATGGCATACCGGAAGAGGACGATGATGGCGTGATTATAAAACTGGCGCAGCGCGAACCAAGTGAAGTAATTGTGGAAGGTTAGTTGATACTGTAAGGAAGGTTTGATCTTGGCTGACAGGACGGAAAAGGCAGCGGTAATCGAATACACCAGTCCGCTTGCCGGCTACTGCAGAATCATGGCAGTCACTGCAACCGCCGGACTGATTGTTTTCTTTCCCCTGCCCTTCATCGCCTCGGTAATGTTCGGATCGCATCCGGTGATTACTGTATTGTTGGTGACTATCGCTGTCCTTTCACTTTTGTTCTTTGCTCTGGCGATCAATGCATATCGCAGCAACCGGGCCGGGCGACTGATTATCACCGACACCGGCATCATGTGGGGAAGATCTGCCAGGAAGGGTGGTTTGCCCTGGAGCAAAGTGAAGACGATCAGTTTCTTGAAGAAACCTCTTGGTGACGCCACGGATGGTGAGTTTGTCATAAAGCGCGAGTCTGGTTCGCCGCTTTCGCTGCAGACGTCCTCCCTGTCTCAGGAAAATCTGGACAAGCTGGTTTCGGCGTGCTCGCTCTGGGCTAATGCATGGTCAAAAGATGAATCGTTTACTCAACTCCTGGAGTCGGTGACGAGAAAACGCAGCGACACCAGCGATTCAAATTTCACCGCGCTCTGGATGCAGGAGTCGCAGCGCCGATTGAACACGACGCCATTTGTTCCGCTGGCTCCAGGCAAGAGCCTGCAAAACGGACGCGTTAAAGTTGTTCAGCCGTTAACGGCAGGCGGCTGGTCTGCCATTTACCTGTGCCAATGGACAGAGAACACGCCGGCGATCTTGAAAGAAGCCGTGGTGCCGCCCCTGGTGGCAGCGCCGGTGAAGGAGAAGGCATACGAGCATTTCGAGCGCGAGGCAGTATTGCTGTCCGGGCTCGAACACAAGCAGATTGCCAAAGTGCTGGACTATTTCATCGAGGATGGGCGGCAGTACATGGTGCTCGAGCGTCTGACCGGCGCCAACTTGCGAACTTTCATCAAGGACAAGGGTGCCGTTTCTCACAAACAAGCATCTAAGTGGATCGGGGAACTGGTCGATATCCTCTCTTATTTGCACAGCCGCCAACCGGCGATTATTCACCGCGACCTCACCCCGGAGAATCTGGTGCTTGATATGAAAGGCTCGCTTGTGCTGATCGATTTCGGTTCTGCCAACGAGTTTGTCGCCACCTGCACAGGTACACTGGTCGGCAAGCCGTCGTACATCGCACCGGAACAGTTCTCCGGACACTCGACTTTGCAGAGCGATCTTTATTCACTGGGCGCCGTTATCTACTTCATGTACACAGGACAGGATCCCGAACCATTGACGGTGGCAAGCCCAAGGGCGGCAAATGCTGCCGTCCCTGAAGAAGTAGACAAACTGGTTGCTGATCTCATGAAGCTTGACCTCAAACAGCGCCTGAAAAATATCGATGCTGTCAAACAACGTCTTTCGGCGACTGCAGTCGAGACCTAATCGCGCGAGACCATCTTTTTGAACCAGATCATTGCGCCTTCGCTGTCTCGAAGCGTGGCGTCATGCTGCCAGTTAAACCACTCAACGCGACCACCGGCGTGGATGTTCATCGATGTGATGGTGGCGCCTTTGGTGTCGAGGAAAACCAGCTCTACACCAGGACCGAATTCGATGAATGAAACTTGCTGCGCGTTCACCTTCAGGATATTTGTCAGCTGCTTCACGTCTGCCGGGCTGTTCAATTTGAAAGTAGACTTCTTCAAGTGCCAATCACTAATTGCCCAGTCATTCGGACGCACAATCACTGAGGTGGTCTTTTTCAGCACCGCATCCAGAGCTGCCTGATCTGCTTCCGGTTGGTCGGCTCGGCAAGTGGCGCCGATGCTGCGTAAGTACTTCACCACGCCGGCGGCATCTTTTCCGGAGTCGAGAGCGAGATCGAGGGGTGTTTTGAGAAATTGCGATTTCGCGTTGACCAAGATGCGCGGCAAGCCTCGTCCTTCAGGGCGAGGAGGATAGCGCCGGCGGCGCAGACGCCTTGTCGATCAGTGTGGGGTGCGTTGCTGCTCAATATACTGGCGAACAATGCTGATAGGGGCGCCTCCGCAACTTCCAGCGAAGTAGCTAGGAGACCATAGACTGTCTCCCCAGAGCTTCTTGGAGATGGCGGCACCATGTTGCTTCCGAAGCAGACGACTGGAAACACCTTTCAGGCTGTTTACTAGATGCGAAATTGCGACTTTCGGAGGATAAGTCACCAACAAATGGACATGGTCGTCTTCGCCGTTGAATTCGAGCAATTCAGCCTCAAAGTCCTCGCAAACATCGGAGAAAATCTCCTGAAGATCGGACAACAGGGATTTAGTGAATACAAATCGATGATATTTGGTCACAAAGACCAAATGCACATGCAAATTGAACACGCAGTGTCTACCGCGTCTAATGTCAGTGGCAGCTTTCATAGACCAACAGTATAATTCAATGTATGAAACGACTGCAAGCATACAAATTTCAGTTGATGGCGACGCCAACGCAAGAGCGCAAAATGGCACGCTTTGCTGGTTGCCGACGCTTTGTGTATAACGAAGCGCTGGCATTGCAGAAGCGGCGTTTTGAATCTGGTGAATCAAGATTGGGATATGCTGCGCTGTGCAGAGAACTTACAAAGTGGCGGCATTTGAAAGAAAAGTCGTTTTTGGCGGAGGCACCAACACATCCACTTCAGCAAGCGCTGAAAGATCTAGAGCGAGCGTACGGCAATTTCTTTGGTGGTCGCGGCGGGTTACCGAAGTTTCACAGACGAGGGAGACAGGATGGATTTCGTTATCCAGATCCGAAACAGATCAAGCACGATGAGGTGAATGGCAGGATCTTCTTGCCTAAATTGGGATGGATGCGATACCGAAAGAGTCGGGAAATAGCAGGTGCGATCAAGCAAGTTACAGTGGTTCGAAAGTGCGGACGGTGGTACGTGAGCATCCAGACAGAGCGTGAATTGATCGGCAAAGAGCGAGTCAACGACTCGATGGTAGGGATAGATATGGGGGTTGCGAGATTTGCCACGTTATCTGATGGCACTGTGTACGAGCCGGAAAATCACTACAGGAGGAACGAGAAACGGCTGGCGAAGGCGCAGCGGCAGATGTCGCGAAAGCGCAAGTTCGGAGCCAATTGGAGGAAGCAATTGAGGCGCGTTAAGCAGCTGCACATGCGAATCGCCGAATGTCGGAGAGACTTTCTGCACAAGAGCACCACGACCATCTGCAAGAACCACGCGATGGTAGTGATAGAAGATCTTTGTGTGAAGGGAATGAGTGCGTCAGCTGCTGGTACGTTGGAGAGACCTGGAACAAATGTCAGAGCGAAAGCCGGATTAAACAAGGCCATATTAGATCAGGGCTGGGGAGAGTTTCGGCGCCAGCTGGAGTACAAGCAGTTGTGGCAAGGGGGCATTGTGATTGCGGTGGCGCCGCGAAACACAAGCCGAATGTGTGCTAAATGTGGACATACTGATGCCGGCAATAGAACTGCCCAGGAAAAGTTCAAGTGTGTTGCATGTGGAGAGGCTGAAAATGCTGATCTCAATGCAGCGCGCAACATACTGGCGGCGGGGCGCGCCGTTATAGCCTGTGGAGAGGTGCCGATGGGTGCCTCGGCGAAGCAGGAACCCACCGTGTCGGCAGCTTCGGCTGCTTAGCCGGAATCCCCTTCCTTCAGGGAGGGGAGGACGTCAAGTTTGCATGTGACCAACAGTTTCACAACCTCCAGACTGCCGCGCTCTGCAGCCGAATGCAGCGGCGTTTTCATCTCATCCAGTGAAAGAGGTGCGTTGATGGTGCCATGGCTGCTGAAGCGCCTGGACTCCAGATTGGCGCCATGCTTGATCAATACTTCGGCAGCTGCCGGAAGATTACAGGACGCCGCCCAGTGCAACGGGGTGGTATCACCTTCCGACCGGGAATTGACGTTGGCCCCATGATCGATCAACAGCAGCATAATGTCCGGACGGTTGGCCCATGTAGCCATGAAGAGCGGTGTCCAATGGTTGATGCCACTGGCTTTATTGACGTCGGCACCGGCCTTGATCAGCTGTCCTATCGTTTCTTTATTCGAATGGCTGCAGGCATCGGTGAGCAAGGTTTGTCCGAAGTCCACAGTGTCGTTGGCACTGAAGCCGCTTGCGATCAAGTAACGAACAACAGAGTCGCGATTGTTGTAGGCAGCGATTGCCAGCGCCGATCTTTTCTTTTCCGCGGAGAGCTTTTTCAATTGCGCCAGTGGCGTTGCTTTCACCAGGTCGAGCCGACCGAGTCCGCAAGCGGACAGCGGCGAAATGGTGGCACCGTGTGCAACCAGCATGTCGGCAATCTCGCTGTTGTGATTCCACAGCGCTTCTTCCAGCGGCGAGGTGCGGTCGGCGCCGGCCAGGTTGACATTGGCACCGTGCGCTAGAAGAATCGGCACCACATTTTTGCACCCCTGGCGAGACGCAATGTGGAGGGCGCTTTCCGGACCGGTGTCTACCGGCGCATGCAGCCGCAGGAGCACCTTTGTTATCTCAATGCGATCCCCCGAGGCAGCAAGCTGCAGCGGAGTCTCTTTAGTGCCGGCCTTGAAGTCGCTGAAAACGACGGCGTTGATCAGTTGCGGGTCTGACTTCAGAATCGCTTCAACCTGGGACGGTTTCTCATCGAAGATGGCTCGTGCCAGTTTGTCTGTCTTGGCATTTCGGTCAAAAGAGGAGCCGGCTTCGCATGGTTGGACGCCCATAACGAAAGCCGAGATTGCCACTGTGAGCAGCGAAGCCGTAAGTCGTTTCATGTCTGGTTTCCGCTGGGTGCTGTGATTCTACTTGTCGACTTTAGGCGTGGACACGGTATTAAGGAGAGGAGTTAGATTAAACGTGCGGTTCCGCGCGCACATAGCTGGACGAATCGGCTAATCTTCTGAGGCAAAATCCCACTAACCCCACGGGGCGGGCATGGAAAGAAGTTCAGAGGAATTTCTTTCTGCGCCGCAAACCTTTGTCAAGGTGACGGAAGTACTGGATTCTGCCGGGTTGCCAGCCCTTCGGGCGGGCATATCGCACATACCCCCCTAGGAATTTGAGGCTTCATGGCTAAACAAACGCAGAGTTTCCGTATCCCCGAGCGCACCCGCCTTGACTATGCGCGCGACCACATCGAACCGTGGAAAAAATGGGGACCATATCTGAGCGAGCGCCAATGGGGCACAGTTCGCGAAGACTACAGCGATAACGGCGATGCCTGGAACTACTTCACCCACGACATGTCGCGCTCGCGAGCCTACCGCTGGGGCGAGGATGGGCTGGCCGGCATTAGCGACGACCACCAAGTGCTCTGCTTTGCGCTGGCGATGTGGAACGGCCGCTGCCCGATCGTCAAAGAAAGACTTTACGGATTGACCAACACTGAAGGCAATCACGGCGAAGACGTGAAGGAGTACTACTTCTACCTAGACAGCACGCCCACGCATTCGTACATGAAGTACTTGTACAAGTATCCGCAACGTCCGTTTCCCTACGCCGAATTGATCGATGGCAATCGCAATCGCGGCAAGGATCAGTTCGAGTATGAGTTGCTCGACACTGGAGTCTTCGATGACGATCGGTACTACGACGTTTTTGTCGAGTACGCCAAAAAATCCGCTGAGGATGTGCACGTCAAAATCACCGTGATCAATCGCGGACCTGATCTGGCGACGATCGATCTACTGCCGACCCTCTGGTTCCGCAATACCTGGTCGTGGAAAGACGGCGGATCGAAGCCGGAAATCAGAGACGACAGCACCGAGCAGTTCTCGGCTGCCTATGCCTGCAATACCGACTGCAACCTCGAGGAGTTCATCCGTCAGTATCACCTCTACTGCGATCGCAAGGTGCCGTTGCTTTTCACTGAAAACGAAACCAACAACAAGAAACTCTACGGCACTGATAACGAGAATCAGTATTGCAAGGATGGTATCAACGAATTTATCGTGCACGGCAACCACTCCGCAATCAACCCTGAAAATTGCGGCACCAAGGTTGCTGCTCACTACAGACTGACCATTCCGCCCGGCGGAACCGAGGTTGTGCGCCTGCGCCTGCGCGCCAGTGCTCTCGAAGATCCGCTCGACGAGTTTGATGAAACCTTCGCCGATCGCATTGCCGAAGCAGACGAATTTTACGATGAACTGATGGCACCGGAAATGCGCGGGCCCGGCAAAGATAAGGAAGATCGCCGGCGCGTCTGGCGCCAGGCTCTGAGCGGTATGCTGTGGGGCAAACAGTATTTCTATTATGACGTCGATCAATGGCTGCGCGAGCATAACGTCAGCCCCTGGTCACCGAGCTCTCACCAGGCCAAAGTGCGCAATGCCAATTGGTTCCACATGCACAACGACGACATCATCTCGATGCCGGACAAGTGGGAGTATCCATGGTATGCCGCGTGGGATCTGGCGTTTCACATGTTGCCGCTCAATTTGCTTGATTCGGATTTCGCCAAATCGCAGCTCGACATGATGCTGCGCAACTCCTATCTGCATCCAAATGGGCAGATACCAGCCTACGAGTGGAACTTCAGCGACGTCAATCCGCCTGTGCATGCCTTTGCGACGTTTCATGCCTTCATGTTCGACAGAGCTCGTCGCGACGACGGTAAGGGTGATATCGACTTTCTCAAATACGCCTTCTCCAAGCTGCTGGTTAACTTCACCTGGTGGGTCAATCGCAAAGATCCGCGTGGGCAGAATGTCTTCGATGGCGGCTTCCTCGGACTGGACAATATTGGCGTCTTTGACCGCAGCGCCGCGCTGCCCACAGGTGGTGCGCTCGAGCAAGCCGACGGTACGGCATGGATGGTTTTCTACAGCCAGCAAATGTTGAACATCGCCGTTGAGCTGGCCCAAGAAGATCCGCTCTACGAAGAGTTCGCCATGAAGTTCTTCAAACACACCTTGTGGATCGCGGCAGCCATGGACAGATTGGGTATGCACAGCGACGAACTGTGGGATGAGAAAGACGGATTTTTCTACGACGTGTTGCGTCTGCCCAACGGACAGGCCATGCGTCTGCCGGTGCGTTCTATGGTCGGACTGCTGCCGTTGTGTTCGGTGGTCATGTTTGAGGATGAAACCTGGAATCGCATTCCCGGTTTCAAAACTCAAGCTCTCAAGTTTGTAGAGCGGCATGGTGAGCTGTGCGCCAATATCCATCTTCCCAATTTGATTGGGCACCGCGGGCGGCGTATGCTCTCAGTTTGTGATGAAACAAAACTGCGCCTGATCTTTAAACGCTTGTTCGACGAAAAAGAATTCTTGAGTGACTTTGGTATTCGCAGCCTCTCGCGAGCACACCTGGACAATCCATTTGTCTACAAATACGGTAACGAAGAGTTCCGCGTCGAGTACGTTCCAGGCGAGTCCAACACCGGTATGTTCGGAGGCAATTCCAACTGGCGCGGTCCGATCTGGTTCCCGATGAACATGCTGATCATTCGCGCGCTGCTCAACTACTACAGCTATTTCGGCAAGGACTTCACAGTCGAATATCCAACCGGCTCCGGAAATCAAATGCACTTATTCGCGATCTGTCAGGATTTGATGGACAGATTGACGCGCATCTTTTTGAGAGACGAAAACGGACGGCGCGCCGTATATGGTGGCACCGAAAAATTCCAATCCGATCCTCACTGGCGCGATCATATTCTTTTCTATGAATATTTCCATGGAGACAACGGAGCCGGTCTGGGGGCAAGCCATCAAACGGGCTGGACCGGGCTGGTCGCCCAAATACTCTGGTTAAGAGATTTACTCACTGAAGAAACCTGGTTAAACGCCGCTCCGATGAAGGAAATTGCTAAAATTGCTGCATCGCGATAACCACCCCGTGAGATTAAAACCATGGATAAACACCCAGCCCTGTTTCAGGTCAACACTCGGGTCTATATCAAGGAGCTTTCGGACACTCTGAAACGACAGGCGACTCTGGACGACATTCCAGATGCTTTTCTTGACGAGCTGGCTGAAAAGGGGTTTTCCTGGGTCTACCTTCTCAGTGTGTGGAAGACAGGAGAAGCCGGGCGCAAGGTTTCGCGCACTAATGAGGGCTGGCTGAATGAATTCCGCAGCAATCTGCCCGATCTAAAAGAAGAGGACATATGCGGCTCCGGCTTTGCGATTGCCGGCTATACGCTCGACCCTTTCTTCGGCAAGCCGGACGGGCTCGCCAAATTGCGCGATCGCCTGCACAAGCGCGGCATGAAGCTGATGCTCGACTTTGTGCCCAACCACACTGCCATTGACCATCCTTGGGTCTCCGCTCACCCCGAATACTATATTGAAGGAAACGAAGAGGCGCTCGCTCACGCCCCGCAAAATTTCATCAAGGTCGGAGAGAAGGGCAAGGAGAAAATTTTCGCTTACGGGCGCGACCCGTATTTCGATGGCTGGCCGGATACGCTGCAACTGAACTACGGTGACGCCGGGCTACGCAAAGCCATGACCGCCGAACTAAACAACATTGCCGATGTCTGCGACGGAGTGCGCTGCGACATGGCTATGCTGGTTTTGCCGGAGATCTTCCAACGCACCTGGAACATCCAGACCGAACCATTCTGGTCGCAAGCCATTGCGTCTGTGCGCAAAGGGCATGCCGATTTTACATTTATGGCGGAAGTGTACTGGGACATGGAGTGGGAGTTGCAGCAACAAGGCTTCGACTTCACTTATGACAAGCGCCTCTACGATCGTTTGCGTCAAGGTGACGCCCGCCCGGTCCGCGAGCATTTCTGGGCAGACTTCGAGTACCAGAGTCACTCGGCACGTTTCCTGGAAAATCATGATGAGCCGCGTGCGGCAGGAGTCTTTCCTGTCGATCAGCACAAAGCGGCGGCGATGATTTCGTTCTTCAGCCCCGGGTTGCGTTTCTTCCACCAGGGTCAATTCGAAGGGTTGCAGAAAAAACTCTCAGTGCACCTCAATCGTCGCGGGCCGGAAGAAGCGAATGCCGACTTGCAGCAATTCTATGATTTGTTGCTCAACTGTCTGAAGCTGCCGGTGGCACATTGTGGACACTGGAACCTGCTGGAGTGCACACCGGCATGGGATGACAATCCGACGTTCGATCGTTTCATCGCTTTCAACTGGAGCGATCATCACAAAGAATTGCAGCTGACAGTGATCGTCAACTACGCGCCTCACCAGAGCCAGTGTTATGTGAAAGTGCCTGTGGGTGCCGGTGGTGGCGCTCTCATCGAATTCAGCGATCAACTGAAGCGCGATATCTACTTGCGCGAAGCTTCCGGCGTGATGCGACGCGGACTGTATGTCGATCTGCCTGCCTGGGGGTTCCATGCCTTCGTCGTGCAGCCGGTCGAACGCGAAATCAAGGCGCCTTCGCAGACGCCACCGCCGCGCGAGAAATCGCTCAGCGCCAAGAAATAGCGCGAGCTGCTGCGCCTGGAAGAAACAAGAGACCTCTTGCGAGGTCTCTTGCTGCGTTGCGTTCCATGGTTGTTGCGGGTGAGGAAATAAGGGAACCAAAGATCGAGGGCGCGAAAAACTCGTTTTTTCAGCTGAACAAATTGGCGTCTCGTGAAGATGCCACCAGCCAGTTGATGCAGCCGGGAACCGCGAGACCACCGGTGACACCACCGCAGCCCCAGATGACCTTTTTCATCGCCTGCTGCGATCCCGCCGCCATATGCATGAAGCCGAGGATCATAGTTGGTCCGCCCCATGCGATGCCCAATATCTCCATGCCGTTGGCGATGATGTTCAGTAGAGCTTCGATGTTGGCGAGGTTGTTGACGCGCACGGTGCCGGCGGTGTTGACGCCCATGATGACGACCGCGTCTTCATCTTTGGGACCGATGGTACCAAATGTGGCGCCATTCAAAGTGGGTGCTTGTTGTACACCGCCTTGAAAGTTTGTTTGTGTGAGTGTCTGGTTCCAGCTGCTGTGATCACCGCCGCCGGCACCGGTAGCGGCGCTGCCGTAGTCGTAGCTGGCAAAGGCGTCCTGGGCCTGTGCAGACGTGCTGAGTAGTAAACCAAGCCCGACGGCGAGCATGGTGGTGGTAGCAAAATTGCGCATCGAAGAACCTCCGCTGCGTGAAGCAGTGATGGTGGGGTGGTGGGTGGTAATCCTCCCGGATAAGAGCTACAAAGCCTGGTGCTTTGTTGCAATCAACATGCGGGGGGTGGTGGGCGACTTTTCCTTGACAATTACCGTACCAGAACGGCATTACCAAGACGTTACCAAAATGCGCGGAAAGCCCCGTCGTTTACGGCGGGGATGGACAGCGCGGGCGACGCAGTCGCCTAACCGAAGATTTTATGTAGTCCATTGAACTTTTTTGCAAGTCGCGACGTATTAGTAAGTGAAGGCTTGCCAGAGGGTTCAGCATGAGGAAACTTCGAGCATTTAAATTCAGGCTGCTCCAAAGCCAAAACAAGAGCTACTGCTGCGCCGTTCAGCAGGATGTCGCCGATATGTGTTCAACAAGGGATTGGAGATTCAGAAGGAGCGCTACGAGAAAGGTGGAGAAAAGCTCAGTTATGCCGGTTTGTGCAAGGAGCTGACCTCCTGGAAGCACCAGAGCGACAGTGCATTTCTGGCAGCTGCGCCGTCTCAAGTTCTTCAGCAGGCACTAAAGGATCTGGAAAGGTCCTATGAAAATTTCTTCGCGGGACGGGCGGGTTTTCCGAAGTTCAAGAAGAGAGGAAAGGGAGACAGTTTTCGCTATCCCGATCCGAAGCAAATAAAACTAGACGAAATCAACAGCAGAATATTCTTGCCGAAACTAGGGTGGTTTCGATACCGGAAGAGTCGCAAGGTGATGGGTTCTGTCAGGCAAGTGACTGTGAGTTGGAACGGAAGTAATTGGTTTGTAAGTATTCAAACAGAGGAGGAAGTATCAGCGCCCAAACATCCCTCAAGCTCGATGGTTGGAGTGGACTTGGGCGTGGTGAGCTTTGCGGTGCTGTCTGATGGGAGTAACTACTCTCCAGTCAACAGTTTCCGCAAGCGAGAAAAGCAAATAGCTCGCTGCCAGCGGCGGCTGGCTCGGAAGCAAAAATTCAGTGCGAACTGGCGGAGGCAGAAGGAAAGACTGCAAAAGATACATACAAAGGTGGCGAATATCCGACGCGAATATCTGCATAAAACATCAACGACGATTAGCAAGAACCACGCGATAGTTGTGATTGAAGATCTACAGGTGCGCAATATGTGCAGTTCTGCCTCCGGAACAGTTGAAAAGCCAGGGCGCAACGTCAGGGCAAAGAGCGGATTGAACAAATCAATTCTGGATCAGGGATGGTATGAATTTCGGCGCCAGTTGGAATATAAGCAGAACTGGAGAGGCGGTGCTGTAGTCGCTGTATCACCTCAATATACAAGCCAAAAGTGCTCATTGTGTCGATGCGTGGACGCAGAGAGTCGGTCGGTGCAATCGACGTTCTCTTGTGTGCGGTGTGGATATACTGCCAGTGCAGACTTCAATGCTGCACGAAACATACTCGCGGCGGGGCTCGCCGTGATTGCCTGTGGAGGAGACATAAGACCGGAAGCGATTCCGGCGGCTTCGTTGAAGCAGGAACCCACCGTGTCGGCGGTCTAATCAACCGCTCAGCCGGAATCCCCGTCCTTTAGGGCTGGGAGGAAGTCAACTGGGAAATCACTGCTGTCCGCTGCCGCCCAGACGACGAATATCCAGCTGCTGGTTGACCTTGAAGCTGCCTGTCAGCAATCCTCGTTTGACGATGCCAAACCACGGATATACCAGGCTCATTTGCTGTGGTCGCGGAAACACACCATTCTCTGCAAAGTAGCGGCTGCGTGCCATCACGCCTTCCAGCTGTGGAACCGACCAGCCGGTCTGCTCCCGCAGGTATGTTCGCCCTGCTGCGTTGTCGTAGCTGTCTAAGAAACTTCGCGCATTTTCGCGCACGGTTTGAGGTGCGACCTTTCCCTGCAGATCTTTATAGAGGAGGGTGTTCAATCCATCCCACCCTCTCAAGAAACCGGCGTCCGGCACCAGATCCCACGTGTGATTGGCTGGTTTGAGGGCGTCCTGCATGTCTATATTTTTGACGGTCTTCTGCCCGTTTGCTTTCTCAACAACTAGATTGTTCAGGGCGTGGTTGTCCCATTCGCCGAGAATCATCCGATCGGCCATGGCGCTGGCGAAACTGTTTTGTAATTGCGTATCACTGCGAAATGCCCGCAGCATGTTTTGCGGAGTGTCGGAGCCATAGAGACTTTTAGCCTTATCACTCAAGTAAGCGCGCAGATCCACGCCTTCCATAGATTGCATGTATCCCGGCTGCAGGTTACCTTCGTTTTTGATGAAACGGGCGACCGTAGCCGGGGAGCCTTCCGGATTGATGCCCGAGATTTTGCCGAAAGCGTAGCCGGAAACTTCGGCCTGCATTCGCTGATGATATCCTGGTACGTTCACATCTGGACGAAAGAGTGTCGGTCGCGTACTACCGTCAGGCAACGTGACTTTGCCGCTGACGACCGTGTTAGTGAGATTCTCACTGACGGTTAGCGGAGTGAAGGTGCCGTCTCGCATAGCCTGCAACTCGGCATCCAAAAATGTCGGCAACTTCGGCGGCTGACCAAAGCCGGGCTGCGAAGAATAGTCGATGCGCGAATAGCGTTCGGCTTGTCTGCCGCCGAGATACCCGCTCAGTGCGCCAAACCCGCCCTCGGTGGCGGTGCGCTCGATAAGGCGAAGCGGGTCGATGTCGCCCGTGCGAATCTGCCGCATCAATTCATGGCCGCCACCACTGGCGACACCAATGGTGGCGCCGGTAAACGTGCTGGTAATCATCGGATTGAAGTAGGCCGTGCCTCGCGTGCGGCTGTATAAGCGTCCCCAGACAATATCGGCTGCGCCGAAAGAAGCCATGTCCATGACCAGCATTTCCGGGCGCAATGTGGTGCTGAGCGCGGTGCTTACGCCTCTTTTGACCGAATAGTCCCCGTTCTTGTCGAGATAGTTTTCGCGCGTCAGCAACGAGTCAGAGCCGCGATTCATGATACCCATCTCAAGACCGATAGTCGTCGGTGCTTGCTTGAAGTTTTTCGCCAGCAGGAATGTGCCTTTCAGCGCGCCGGCTTTGCCCAACCCCAGGGCACCATCAATGAGTTGGTTTTGCCACGAGTCGCCGTACTTAGCTTCGTCTGAAGCGTACAGACCACCCAACGCCAGATAGCCCTTCGGACCTTCCATAAAGAGCGGCGCTAACTTCAATGCCGCCTTTGTAAAGCCGGTCCACTCCTCAGTCCGCCTTTCGTCCAGCACCGTGCCCAGCACCGGGCGTACTGTGTTATTGAGCGCTATATCCAGATAGGAGTCTTTCCTCTGCGCCTGTTGCGGCGGCTGCCACTGAAAAACGCCGACATCAAGTTCCGCGCCCCGATGGCGATCCTGGACGTAGCGTTCCAGTCCGCGTTTGCTGCTGTGGTCGTCCATGGACATGGGATACCGGGATGCCTGTGGCAGAATGATTGCGGGAAGCGACAAAATTGCTGTCCTACCTATATATGCCCAAAAACTGACGGGCGGAACCTATCCGGCAAATTAGTTGACAAAGTCAATAAACTAATTGACAATGACAACTAAATCCCTGGCTTGAGAGGCCCCATGCGGAGTACCCAAACCCTCGCGCAACCGCTGGCAGAGCGGGTCGAGCAGGTCCGCCGTTTTAATCGTTTCTACACTAGGCAAATTGGCGTGCTCCGCGAGGGGTTTCTCGACTCTTCATACTCACTTGCCGAAGTCCGAGTCCTGTCGGAGCTGTTTCGTAGTGGCGAAGTCACATCCGCCGCGTTGTGCAAAGAACTGGATCTTGATCCCGGCTATTTGAGTCGAATTTTGAAAAAGTTCGAGTCTGACAAGCTGGTCTCGCGAAAGCGCAGCGACAACGATGGCAGGCAGCAAATGCTTTCACTCACCGAATTGGGACTGCGAACATTCAAGCCATTGAACGAAAAGCAACATCTACAAGTATCCGAAACGCTGGAGCACCTGGATGAAACTGCGCAGCAGCAGTTAATTGCGGCAATGAAAGTGATTGAAACGCTGCTCCGCGACTCGGGTGAGGCAGGCAGCATCGAACGCAATCGGTCCTTTGTAATCAGGCAACATCATCCCGGCGACATGGGATGGGTTGTTCATCGGCACGGCGCCCTCTACGCAAAAGAGTACAACTGGACCGACGAATTCGAAGCACTGGTGGCAAAGATTGTCGCCGAGTTCATCGAGAACTATGACCCGGCTTGCGAACGTTGCTGGATCGCGGAAAGGGATGGCGAGATTCTTGGCGCCGTCTTCCTGGTGAAAAAATCCAAGTCTGTTGCGCAATTGCGACTCTTCTATGTCGAGCCCACTGAGCGTGGTCAGGGTATCGGCAAAAAACTTGTCGGGGAGTGCATTCAGTTTGCTCGTCAATGTGGCTATCGAAGTGTCGTGCTCTGGACGCAGAGCAATCTTGATGCTGCCAGGCACATCTACAAGCGCGCCGGGTTTGTGAAAAAATCCGAAGAGCCGCACCACAGCTTTGGCAAAGATCTGGTCGCCGAAACCTGGGAACTGGCACTCGACTGATTGCCTCGACTACATGGCAACGAAACTTGCCAGAATCTTGCTGAACAGTTTTTCTTGCTTCGGAAAGTTCTCGCGGGTATCAGCGCACGTGACGATAAAGCACCGCCCGTTTGAGATTGCAAACAGTGTCATGATCTTGCGTTTTTCGCCATTTACGTTCGTGTCGGCGATCATGACGCGTGTCTGGCGTGGAGGCACACCGCTGGTGGTGTCGGACTTGACGTTCCATGATATTCCCCACTGTTTTCGCTCGCTATCGCCCAGTAACTTCAGTGTCAAGCCAGCCTCAGCTGGTCTGACGCGCACCTTAAGTGAAGGCAGTTCGTTGGCGGAATTGATGACTTCACGCGGCGCCGCGACGACCGGCAAAATTACATCGTTGCGCGTCTTCCAACTGACGGGCAGCTTGATTGCGAAGTGCGATGCAGAGAAGTCATGACTTTTGAGAGAAACGTCAGGCGGAGGGACCGCGCATACCGGCACTGAGTTACCAATTACGGCAACTAGAACCAGCAAACTAACCAGAATAAGGCGCTTCATCGCACGGAACTTTGCCGACCCAATCTTAGTCACTTCCACAAAGCAATCTAAAGCAATAGAGGTAGTTATGGTTATTCTCTGGGGTCCGAGTCTGCTGCTCAGCATCGTTTTGTCGATTGCATTAACACTTTTGCTCAACGCTATCATTCGTCACTAACTTGGCAGGCTTTCTCTCGGGGCGCCGCCCTATTGCGCCGGGTTCATATGCCCGCGTAACCAGGTCGTCACGCCTTCCAATAGAAGCGGTGTGAACTGACTGTTCTCGAAAATCAAATGCTCTTTTCCGCCAAGCAAAATTAGTGTCTTGTCGGGCGTTTTGATTGCTTCGAACAGGTCCATAGTACTGCCCGGCTTGACCAGCGGATCAGCTGCGCCCTGCGTGATCAACACAGGCAGGTCGAGTTCGCTGACCACGCCCTTCGTCTTTTTCATGAACGAATCGAATTCCATCAACTCCTTGGGAGAAACGTGCTTTCGCACGCCCGGGTCGTTTTTGAATTTATCGACGGTCTCTTGATCTCGACTAGTGTGTTCGATCACATCCTCGGTGATATCGAAATCGTTTCCTGGTTTCGTCAGCAAATTAAAGGCAACTTTGAAGGCCGTTTCCTTGCCGTTGAAACGGTCCGCCGCCGGCACCGAAGAAATGACTCCATCGACGAGCGGGCAGTCGCAAGCTGATTGCAAGGCAATCGCTCCGCCCATCGATTCGCCGACGAGGAACAGTTTCACCCCTGGATTGTATGCCTTGAGAATTTTGGCAAGGTCCTTTATGTCATTGGCGCAGAAGTCAAAATCCAGCTCGTCATACTTTCGCAAAGTGCGCCAGGAGCCAAAGCCTCGCACATCCATTGCAGCAACCAGCGCACCCTTCTTGGACATCTCTTCGCCAAAGCCGGCAAAACACGACTTGTGCAAACCCATGCCATGTATGCAAAGGAGAATAACCCAGGGCTTGGTGCCCTGGGGCGGACGCCAGGTCAATACTGGTGACTTATCAACTTTTGGTTCCAGTACATCCCAGAGATCTCTGGGCAGCGCCGGACGATCATGGTGCACCAAGATTGGTGGCAGATCGATCACCCTGCGAAAAGCGATGGCAGCGCGATTCAGCGCCAAATTGGCTTCAGTTGTCTTGCCCTGTTTCTCGTAGCAGTCTTTTAAGCCCATATATGTCCAGCCGATCTTATCGTCGCGCTCGACCTCTTGCAACTTAGCCAGCTGTTTCAAGTACTCGGCGGCTTGCTCATAGTCTTCATCGTAGAAGTACACATCGCTCATTGCTTTCAGTACTGCTTCTTTGAAGTCGAGAGAATTGACCACGCCATCGGCATGACTCAACGCGTCTGTGTAATGTTTGATCGCTGCTTCGCTTTTGCCTTTGATCGCTTCGCAATCTCCGAGATGCTTGTGCAATGGTGGAGCATATTGTGCGTAGCGTGGACAGTCCGGCGTGAACCAGTCGATAGCCTGCTGCAAGTGTTTGGCTGCTTCGCCGAATTCTTCCTCTGCGAATTCACACGCGGCCAGGTTCGACGCTATGCGGGCGGCGACGCACTTGTTCGATTTTGATTCCGTCGGCAATCGTTTCTTCAGTTGCATCTTCAGGTTCTCAAGGCGAGTTTCCATGGTTTCGTTCTTCACCATGTCGCCTGGCTCTGCCATCACAGGTGGTGAGGACATGAACAGACTGGAGATGGTCATCGCTGCTGCCAACACAGCAAGAACTGTCGTTTTTCGCAGGGGCATCATAATGTTTCGTCCTTGATTTGAGACTTGATCCGCCTAACCGGCGGGCAGCACGCGGCCGGCATGGTGAAAACGCTTGTAATACCAGGATGTCTCCGTGAAGGGGCGGATCTGCACACCCGTAGGAATTGATTTGCCGTTGCAATCAACGTGTCCGGTGGCAGTGCAGTCGATGATCAATGGCACACCATTGGGAGACTTGCCGTACTTGCCCAGCCACATCACCACATGACTGCATTCGTTCTGTTGGTCTTTGGCGCGGATGAACAGCAGATCTCCGGGAAGCAGTTTCTCGCCGAATGAGGTGTATTCGGGTCCTGTTTCTACTGGCTGCAGAGCTAGAGCTGCCTGTTTGTGCACATCGGAGGTGAACTTTATTCCCAGCCCGTAGTTATAAACCCAGGCCGTGAAATTGCTGCAATCCAGCCCGGGCGAATTCTTGCCGAACGGAACTTCGCGCATCGGCCAATCAGCAGGCGGTCCCCACGCCGGAATATGATGATGCTGGTACTCGAGATTAATGTACTTGCTGGCCACGGCAAGCAGGCGCTGTTGCTGCCACGCCAGGGACGCCGTTGCGTGATTGGACAACTGAGGATAGGTGCGCGCCGGCGGACCCCAGGTGCCGTATCGCCGCCGCGTGGCATCGCTGTACCACTGATTAACGGGCACAATTTCTGATTGCAGCGCAGCTTCGTTGCGCGGGGCGTGCGAATCGGGCGCCAACAATTCATCAAGCGGAATCTCGAAGTTTATCGCGTATGGAGACACATAGCGGCTATCACTTTCGGCGACAGCGCCGGACGCACCGGCAGCGAGCAATCCGCAAATTGTCAGTGATGAAACTGCCGCCGTGGCTTTCTTCATGTCCAAAATCCGCCTCGATTTTCATGGGACTCATAAGTTTAAGTGAGATGGGGCATACGAGCAAAACCATGGGTAACCGCTAAACATCAGAGGGATCCGGTAATCTCCTTGACAGCTGCGCCGTGCTAATCTGTGCCCCATTCGATATCTATTCGGTCTGACTTTGCAACAGCCGTAAGACATAAGAGGGACATATAAATGAAGAAGCAACTGGTCATGGGAATCAGTGCGACCGAAGCTGAAGCGAACGCGGTTGTTGAATCGCTTAAAACCGCCGGCTTTGCCACTGAAGACATTTCGGTTCTGATGAAAGAAGACGCCGTCAAACGCGATCTTAGCGACAGCACAATCCTCAAAGGCGCAACCAGAGGCGCTGAAGGTGGAGTGCTTGCAGGTGGAGCTATCGGCTTGTTGGCCGGTATCGGCTTGATCACCATTCCAGCGCTTGGACCGTTCATCGCTGCCGGTCCGTTGATGGCCGCCATCGCCGGTGCCGCCATGGGTGGTGCTTCGGGCGGATTGGGTGGTGCGCTTTTGGGCGTCACCATGCCAGACCACCAGATCAAGCTCTATGAAAGCTTGCTGAAAGAAGGCAACGTTCTTTTGATTGTGCACACCGACAGCCCGGAAGAAGTAGACAAAGCCGAAGACATCATGAAGTCCGGTGGAGTCAAAGACATCCACAAGACTACGCAAGCAGTCAAAGCCAAATAGTTACGACAACTTTTGTGCAATACGGGGAGGAGCGCGGTATCGTCGCTCCTCTTTTCTTTCGACCGCCGGAAGGTGCTGGTATCGCATCTGGTATCGCTCAGTTTATCTCCTGGCAAGCGTCATTAAGACAAGCTTGCGGCGGTCGTTTCTTGGCATGAAACGGTGCTAATGTCGAGGCTGGTTGCGATGCGGTGCGACCAACAATACCTGCGGGGGAAACCAAGATGAATTGCCTGAGAACTGTCTTGGCTGTTTCGACAGCGTTGGTCTGCACATTGACATGCTCGCCTGCCCGCGCTCAGATCAACAATCCGCTTGACGAGCCGACGTTGCCTTCTTTCAAATTCGCACTCGGTCAGCAAAAGCCGCGCATGTTCAACGGCGGATCGGCGCAGGAAGCAACCATCAAGAACTTTCCGGTTTCTCAGGGCATAGCCGGCGTGTTGATGAAACTCAAGCCCGGCGCTCTGCGCGAACTGCACTGGCACGCCAATGCGGCTGAGTGGGCTTACGTTATCAAAGGGCAGGTGCGCACCACTGTCATCGATCCGCAAGGGCGCAGCGAAGTGCTTGACTTTGGACCTGGGGACATCTGGTATTTCCCGCGTGGTCATGGACATTCGCTGCAAGGCATCGGCACCGAGGAGTGCGAGTTCATGCTGGTATTCGATAACGGTGCCTTCTCTGATTTTGCCACGTTTAGTATTTCCGACTGGCTGGCGCAAACACCTCCGGAAGTGCTGGCGAAAAACTTCGGCGTCAACGCCGCCACGTTCAAGAACTTTCCGAAAAAGGAAGTGTATATCGCGCAGGGACCTGTGCCGGGACCGCTGCCGCAGTTTCCTGCCAAATTTACCGAACGTGTACCACCACTGACCCACAAATACAGACTGGGCGCGCAAAAAGGCGAAGAGCTCAACGGCTCGCATTTCCAGATGGCGTCCGCGAAGGAATTCCCGATCTCCACGACGATGACTGGTGCGGTGCAAACCTTACGTCCGCGAGCCCTGCGAGAATTGCACTGGCACCCGAACGCCAATGAATGGCAGTACTACATCTCCGGACATGCACGCATGACGGTGTTTGGATCCGAAGGGCGTTCGAAGATGGAAGAATTCGGACCTGGCGATGTGGGTTATGTACCGCAGGGATACGGACATTACATCGAAAACACATCCGACTCGGAAGATTGTGTTTCGTTGATCATTCTAGATAGCGGCGACTATCAGGAAATCTCGCTGGCGCAGTGGATGCAGTCCAACACGCCTGAACTTCTGGAAACCAATTTTGGTATTCCGAAGAGCATCTTCGAATCGTTCCGCAAGAAGAACCCCAAAATCGTGGGCGGCGAATAACGTACGTTTTTCGCGTGTTGTTCGGTTGTGTAGTTAGCCCTTCTTGTCGCTGCGCTTCACGACGAAAACGATCAGCAAAATAATCGCAATCGGAACCAGCAAAAATCCGAGACCAACCACTACGACCAGCATCAGTCCCATACCGACGCCGAGGTTGTACCAGGGACCTTTGTCTTTGCCGGATGAGGACGAATCACTGTCTGAATCTGAGGCGGATGACGAGCTGTCACTGGATGATTTGCCTGATGCGGCTTTTTCTCCGGTGATTGGCGATGTCACATTGGCAGGATCTACTTCGAATGAGGAAAACAAAGATTTCCCTTCTTTCGATTGTGATGACGCATTCATCGCGATCGTGTAATAGACGCCTGAATCATCAACTTTAGCTACCAAAAGCGAGGAGTCGGGATCGTTTTCCTTGCTGTAGTCGTAAAGGTGCCCACTCCAACCGGGACCACTTACGTCTTCGCTGCGCGTGATCTGACCACCCTTGCCCGTGATGCCGCCGCGGGCTCCGTCAGCGAATTTCTCGAATATCTCTTTGTCGTCCTGCAACTCGCAGGCGATCAAGCAGGCGTTGTGATCGTTCCCCTGTGACATGTAGTTTTGTGCGGTGCTGCCGCCCAGTTTTTGTTTCTTCACCTCGACTGGACCGGGCACCATCAATTTGAAGTCGCCATGCGGCGCACTGTACATCTGCCACTCGTCTTTAGAGAAACCCGGACAGGAGATGCTCGCAGCCAGAAAAGCTACAAGTGCAACTATCCGCAGCGCCAGCTGGCGATGATTTTGCGCGCCCATGCGTCTACCTCAAAATTGTATCTATAAGGTAGCGGCCTGAACCAAGGTTGTCTAGCCAGGCGCTGGTTCGGGACCGCCTGGTCCCCGAATGGCGCGCCAGTGCCTAAAAAGGCTTGAACGAAACTTTTTGCGGCCGCCCGTGTATGGGTTTTTAGAGATTCCTGGAGGTACACTCGGTGCGCACATTATCAATACTTTGTTTGGCGGTCGCCAGCGCGGCAGTTCTAAATTCAACGGTAGCCACGTCACCATCGGAAGCCAGACGAGCATTTGCCCGCGGTGCGAATGGAACCGCCGGTGCCTGGGCCACGCAAGGACAGTACGGTTCGCGTTATGGCGCTCGTGTCTTGACGCCGACCGCCGGGGCTGGGTTTAGCAACAACAATGTTGCCGGACCAAATGGCGGAACGTTTCAGAATCAGGGCAAGTTTGGCTATAAGCAGGGCGTCGGTGCTTTTCGCAAGAACAACTGGTCCGGAACTACTCCAGCCGGCGGCAGCGCCAACGGCTATGTAAACAGTAAATATAACGCTCAGACGGGGCAGGGCACACGGCAAAGCGGTGCCGAGTACACCAACCCGCAGGGACAATCTTACGGATACGACGGTAACACCAGTTACACCAAAGGACAGGGTGGCACCACATCTGTCGACACCATGAATAACGGCACTTACAACGTCGATTGGCAAAAGGGGCAGAAACCGGTTGTCACCACGACGCCATAGATAGACACACAAAGCTCATAAAGCTCACGCGGGGTGAAACGTGAGGCGCGGCCGCCTGGCTAAGAGGCGGCCGCATTTCTTTTGTGCTTTTGCGCGGATTCTCAACTGGTTGCTGAAACTTGATGCAGCGGGCGCACCATGATTACGAAGTCGCGCCCCTGGTAATGGAAATCGCCGACAGTTTGCATGCCGACTTTTTCGTGGGCTTTCAGTGAACGCGGATTGCTCTTGCTGACCAGCGTGGTGATCAAATTGATGTGTGCGGGCAGAATTTTATAGACCTGCCCGTACATGAAATCAAATAATCCAGTGCCGCGTTTTTCCTTCGCTACACAAACCGGGCCGGCAATCACACATTCATAAGTCGAGAGTGATTTGCGGTCGAATTGAATTCTTGAGAATTCTTCTATCATGGCTTTGGGCAGCGGATACGGCAGATTGAATTCCACACTGCCGATGCAAATGAAACCGACGACTTTGTCGTCGTCTACACCGACGAGAATGCCGACATCCTGATTCATTTCCGCGAACTGCTCTTCGGAAAAAGCACCGGAGAGGAAACCGTCTTTCTTTTGATCTTCGCTGAGGTTTGAAACCAGATTGAGGTCTTGCAGTGCGACCACACCGGCGAGGTCTTTAGTTGTTGCTTTGCGGCAAATGGGTTCAGACATGATTTGGTATTCTAACAACCTTTAGAAGATACGAAAGACATACGTGCAATCTGGAGGGTGCCATGAAAACGGTGGCTATTATTGCGACTTTCATGATGATGTTGCTGCTACCGGCAGCAGCCCACGCGCAAGACTGGGCGAAAGCACCACTCAACAAGTCCCCTCGGCATCTCGATTGGGTGACTGTCAAAAACGGCAAACGTGATGTCAAATGTTTCATCGCTTATCCACAAGTAAAAACCAAAGCGACGGCGGTGCTGGTGATTCATGAAATCTTCGGGCTCAGCGATTGGGTAAGGAGCGTCACCGATCAGTTGGCTGCCGATGGCTACATCGCCATTGCCCCCGATCTCCTGTCCGGCACCGCCCCTGGTGGCGGAGGCACGGATAAGTATGCGGACGTCGATGCTGTGCGCAAGGCGATTACATCTTTGCCTCAGAACCAAATCACTGGGGACTTGAATGCCGTCGCTGACTATGTGAGCAAATTGCCGGCAGCGAACGGCAAACTTGTGGTGGGCGGCTTTTGCTGGGGCGGCGCCCAATCGTTTCAGTTTGCCGCCAATAACAAGAAGGTGAAGCAGGCGTTCGTCTTCTACGGCAGTCCACCCGCCGATGCGGACATGGCGCGAATCTCTGCACCGGTTTACGGTTTTTATGGCGAGAATGACGAGCGCATCAATGCGACTATTCCAATGACTGCTACAACCATGAAGAAACTAGGCAAAGCCTACGAACCGAAGATTTATAAAGGCGCCGGCCATGGATTCATGCGGTCCGGTCAGGATCCTGCTGGTTCGAAAGAAGACAAGAGTGCTCGCGAAGACGCCTGGAAGCGCTGGCGCGATTTGCTGAAAAAGTCCTGATTCGAAGTTGCCAAGCCTTGAGGCGCTGCTGTCGATTGGGCACAAAGGAAGTAGCTCGGTCCCGGACGCTCACGCATGGCTACGCAAATTGAGGAACGGCAATGACAGACAGAGGCGCTTTTGTTCGTTGGATTAACTTAGGTCTCCTGATTCCTGCTTTGCTGATTTTGACTCTCTCGGGTTGCTCCGTGCGTTCGCATGGCAGTTTGAAGGGCGTCAAGTTCGAGCCGTTCACTGTTAAAGGTGGACACTTCAAAGTGAGCATGCCTGGTAAACCGGAAGACAAAAGTACCTCCAGCCCTATGGGCACCAGCTCCAAGCGATATTGCTGCGAAGACTCGGAAATTGCATTTATTGTCTCGGAAGACACGTTTCCGGCTCATATTGCTGCGGCTTTGAAAAACGGCACGCCCACCGTTGTGCAGAGCGGTCTTGATGGGGCATGTTCCAATTGCATGAAAGAGTTGAAGGCGAGCGAGACACAGCGGGCTGCGGTTGCTTTGGGTGGCGGCATGTATCCGGGACGGTCGATTGAAGGCACCATCTCCGAGCCGGTCAAAGGCAAGGTTCGTTATCGCTTTTATGTCGATTGCGCCAACGGGCGCATGTATACGGTCGGAGTTGCCGGCATCAAGTCTCGCACCGATCAGCCGGAAGTCGATACCTTCCTGTCCTCGCTGGTGATTTTCTAACTACTGGTTGCCACTAAAATTGGTGCCCTCCGGAGGATGCGGAGGCGGTCCTTGCATACCATCTGGTGGTGGTGGCATATTGCCACCGGGACCACTTGCACCACGGGGCGGACCACCACCGGGCGGACCAAATCCGCCACCACCGGGTGGACCAAATCCGCCACCACCGGGTGGACCAAATCCGCCACCACCGGGCGGACCGAATCCGCCACCACCGGGCGGACCGAATCCGCCACCACCGGGCGGACCGAATCCGCCACCGCCGGGCGGACCGAATCCGCCACCGCCGGGCGGACCGAATCCACCCATACCACCGGGTCCACCAGGTCGCAGGACACCGCGTCCTCGTTTCTCGAAGCTGGTGTCCGGAGTACCCTTGAAACCGCGCGGCACATAAGGATAAGCGGTGGTGATTACGTAATAGTAGGTTCCTTTCGGATACTCAGCGGTCACCCCGATTCGCCCGTTGCAATCATCGAGATCGCCCAACCCCGCCACGTACTCATAATCTTCAACAAACAATCCATTGAACGAGCCGCCCGGGCCACCATTTCTAGTGCCCTTACGGACGCGATAGCTGGGCTTCAACTCCCTCATTTTGGAAGTCGGATCCTTGGCATTGGTGTTGCCGTAGGGCGCGTAAATCGGATAGCCGTCCGCCGCATACCCGAGCAATACGGGGCGCGGCATGCGCGCCAGATGTTTCAGCAATCCACTGGGTAAGCCATGATAGTGGTAGGCCCCATTTGGTTGTACGTGGGCATTGTTTTCGTCCAATCCCAGTCGTGCACCAAGCGCCATTGCTTCGTATTGCCAACCTGAAAATGGATTACCCTGCCACCACTCTGCAGCACCAGGATCAAATGGAACTCCATTCAACGCCACGCCAAACAGATTCATACGCAAAGGAGTTGTCGCCGTCGCGAATTGCGGATTAGCCGGCATGTGAAAACTGTAGTTCTGTTCGCTAATCGTGTTCGGGTTTCCTGGATTTGGAAATGCACCGGTGATGTGATTGGGTATGCCGTTGGACGTGATAATGCGCAGGTTGCCCTGCACTGACATGTGGACGTTCGGGCTGGCAGCATATGCAGGCGACATGACCCAATCGAGCATCTTGTTCAGATTGAACGCATCGCTTTCGTTGCCTGCTTTTTTGTGTTGATGTTTGTGTTTGTGTTTCGACGGTATCGTGGTGCTGTCTTCAACATCGTAATGGGCCTGCGCCGCCGGCATACCCGCCAACGCAGCCGTCGTTAATCCTGCGACTACAACTATCAAACGGTTCCATTTCATCGGTACATGATATCCGATTCTCCAGCGCAATCTTTGCTATTGCGGACCCTCCGTAAGCGAGAGGCGATATTTCGCGTCCAGCGGCTGGTCCGAGAAACGATGAATGTAGCCCGATCCACCCAGACGCGGCGGTCTGATGCTGGTTTTGTAGTACTTGGCTGCAGATTCCGGCCGCCCCATTGCCTCATAGGCTGCTCCCAGGTAATAGTCGGGTGCGCCGTAGTAATTGGCTGGCAGTTCTCCCGGCAATGCCGGTGCAAACACGAGCTGTTTGCAGGTCGCCAGATCGCTCAGCGCCGAAGTTGGTCGATCCATTTCCAACAGCAGCTTCCCGCGTGCCAGATGCGCGTCGCCCGAAAGCGGATTGAGCTGAATCGCGCGATCAAAATCTTGCCGCGCTTTTTCGAAGTTTTTCTGATCCATGTAGCAAATGCCTCGCTCGGTATAGGCGGCGGCGTATGACGGATCGGTTTCGATCAGTTTCGATAGATCGGCGATAGCACTTGTGGTGCAACCGATCGTGCCGTAGAGATAACCGCGTAGATACAAGGCGCGTTTGTGATGGGGAGTGGATTTCAGAATAGCGTTAGTCGATGTGAATACGCTGATCAGCTGGTTTCCAACTTCAGTCTTTTTCGCAGTTTCTGCCCATGAATTCATGGTCGCTATGTCGGTCGCCGTCTGCTGCGCCTTTGCACCAGTCGTGACTGCAACTAATAAAGCAACGCCGCATACTGTTGATCTAAATGTAGTGCTCCTCATTTCGGTTGCCCTCCTAGCACAGAGCGTCATGCCAACCATCCTAGGAAATGGCTGTGTGGTCACTGTGTAAATTGTGGAGAGAAAGTGAGGATTGCCGCCAAACTTAACACCGCTAAAATAGAGCGATGGCTCGTCAGGTCTTTATGAACTCTGCAATCCGACGTTTTCGTCCCACCAAACTGAGCGGGCTGTTTTTGCTGGCGATGCTGGCAGCGCCGGCTGCAGTTGCCGCTCCGCCTGGCTTCGACCAGCACATGCAAAACGCGCTCCAGGCGATTGCCAAAAAGGACGCCGCCCTGGCTGACAAAGAAGTGGAGGCTGCCGAAAAGGCGCTGGGTCCGACCAAGCCGGCAGACGAGTATTCCCAGCTCTTGCTGCAACGCGGATTAATTCGTGTAGCCTCTGGTCGACCAAAGGAAGCGGTCCCTTTCTATACGCAGTCTATAAACACCCTCATAAAGGCATTTGGACCAAAGAGCAGCAAGCTGGGAATTCCGTACGCCATGAGAGGGCTTGCCTACTGCGACAGCGACGGTTACAAGGAAGCCGCCGAAGACCTGGCCAGCTCGTTTGCCCTGATGCAGCCAGACAAGAGCAACCAGGCGCCGATATATCTGCGCGAGCTGGCAAGTCGGGTGACCCCAATCAGAATAAAACTTGGTGGCGGTCCATTAATCATGCCGATGCTGGTCAATGGCATCGCCGCCATGGACCGCTGCGGATTGGGAACCGCCCGAGAAACTGGTTCTCTGATCACGATGCTGGGTGATACTTACAAAGCTGAAGGGAAAATCCAGGAGGCTGAAGCGAAGTTTCGCAAAGCGATTGAAATTTTTGCCGCTGCCAAGGCAGACGACGACGAATTAAGTCTGCGACTGGCCCTTGCCGCCCTCTACGAGGATCAGGGGCGATTCGCCGATGCGGACGAACAGATCAAACCAGCGCTGGCGATTGCTGATCGTGTGTTTGGAGCTAAAAGCACTCAAGCAGCCAAGGTGCTCGAGCGCCAGGGCATTTTATATTGCAGCTGGGGCAAAGTAACCGAGGGCGAAGCGAAACTAAAGAAAGCACTGGTGGTGCTTGAAAAAGATCCTAACAACCCTGAGCAGATGTTCTGTTGGATGGGACTGAGCTCGGCCGCGCAGTCTCGCGGCGACCTGGCTGAAGCGGAAAATGCCATGAAGCAGGCGTTCGCCTTTGCAGAGAAATCGACCAACATTCTTCCTGAAGATGCAAGCACTGTCGATAACGCCATGGCCGATGTGCTGATAGCGCGCAATAAGTATGTTGAGGCCGAGGCGGTGCTCAACAAGTCGCTGCAAACGGCGCAGAAGGTAGCCGCCGAGAGCCCGCTGGTGGCAGATGCCTATGCGTCGCTCGCCAAATTGAATTTGTCGCAGGGCAAATACAAGGAAGCCGAAGACTACATCATGAAAGCCCTGATTATGCGGCGCAATCTTTTTGGCGACATCAATCGTCTGGTGGCGCGAGACTTGCGTCGCGGGGCTTTGATCTATGACGATCAGAAACTGTTTACCAAATCAGCCCCCTGTTATGACCTGTCGCTGCAGATTCTCAACAAAGTCGCGCCCGAAAATGATTTCGATAAAATCAGACTCTTAGAATGCTGGGGGCTGAGCGAAAACGCGCAAGCCAAATATTCCGACGCCGAGAAACGCATGCTGCAAGCCGCTGCAATGGCGGAGGTCGTGTTCGGCAAAGACTCTCGCGAATCGCTTTCTTATGTAGAGCTACTGGGAAAGAACGACTTTGACGCTGGTAAGTATGAGCAGGCAGAAACTCGCCTGCTGCAAGTGCTGACGAAACTGGAAAAACTTGACGGACCTACTTCTCCGTCGCTGGGCAGCGTGCTCACTCACCTGTTGCACACCTACAACGAAATGGGCAACGCCACCATGGCGCAGGAGATACAGGCGCGCCTCGACAAGATCAAGGGCGCCCTGCCTGGTGCACCGCCGGCGGTGGTGAAAGCCAATCCGGTCATTACTGATGTGGCCGAGATGCCAAAATCCGGCAAGCCTGTGGCAAACAAGTGGGCTGTCGTGATTGGTATCAGCAACTTCCGCGACTCCTCAATCAACCTGAAGTATGGAGCAAAAGATGCGAAAGACTTCGCCAATTTTCTGGTCGCTGAGCAAAACTTCAAACCTGAGAACGTCAAACTGCTGATTGACGAGAATGCCAATCGCATGAACATCGCCGATGCCCTTGGCGAAGGCTTTCTGGTCCGAAACGCGCGGGAAGACGACCTGGTAGTGATTTTCGTTTCCAGCCATGGTGGCGCCGATATCACCAAGTCGTCAGGAAGAAACTTTTTGTGCTCCTATGAATCAAACGCGCAAAATCTTCTTATGACCGGCATCACGATGGAATGGTTCTCCCAGTATCTGACCGACCGCGTTCCGGCTCAGCGCGTGGTTGTCTTCCTTGATGTCTGTCACAGCGGCGCGATCACCGGCGACAAAGGATTGACTCGCGAGCAGCAGAGCTTCGATGTTTTGAGCAGTGCACCGGGGCGCGGACAGATCTTTATCGCCTCCAGTTTGTCCAGCCAGCTTTCGTGGGAGTCGAAGCGCTACGAAAATGGCGTGTTCACGCATTCACTAATGGATGCCCTGCGCGCCAACGGGCGGCAGACAAAGTTGAGCGAAGCTTTCGACCGGTTGCGTAAGCAAGTCGAAGACGAGGTCCTCTCCGACCGCCAACAAATGCAAACGCCGCTCATGAAGCGAACCTGGAACGGCGATGACCTACGCCTTTCCGAAGCCTCCGGTACGATGCTCGTCAACACGGGGGCGGCGTCACCATCGGCCCAGCCAGTCATCCCCACGGCCATGCCGGCGTCCAATACCGCCGCACCTGTGCCCAATGCCAATCTAATTTTTCAACCCTCCGCGTCCTCTCAGCCAACGGCTGTCCAGGCTCCGGTGCGCCGATTGCCAGCCCGGGCGCCCGTTCTTAAGGTGCCGCCGGTGCCCGGCAGCCAGGACGATTTCTAAATTTAAAGCGTCTCCCAAGTTTCTCCACATTTTTCATCGTCGCTCCACCAGCTCTCCCTAGGATGTACGGTGTGGCGGTCGAATGCCGCCTGCAGGAGAAGGGATATGCAGCAAAAAGTAAATGACGTGCTGAGCAGAATAAACGTCGGCGAGCGGCTGTCCAAGCTGGCTGTCAGTTCGACGGGCTTCGTTTTCGACCCGCAAACCGGACAGAGTTTCACACTGAACCACAGCGGTCTCACCGCCCTTGATGCTTTGAAGCGCACCGCGTCCACCGAGTATGCGGCTCGAGCGTTAGCCGATACCTACAAGATTCCGCTGGAGATAGCCGAGACCAGTCTCGACGCGTTTCTGGTGCAACTGGGGAGATATCTTTAAATGACGACGACAATCAATATTAATCGCACGTGGAAGCATTTCAATGTAGCCATAACCGGAGTCAATGCCAGAGCCGACAGTCCCGGTCCGGGGTGCGCAGTTGCCCGCTGTATCAGAGAGCACCGCGCGTTTCGCGGGAGAGTGATCGGTCTGGGCTATGATGTACTCGATGCCGGACTGTACGCCAGAGATCTCTGCCACGCAGGCTATCTGGTGCCTTACCCCTCCGCCGGGCAGGAAGCATTACTCGAGCGCATCAAAGACATACATGCGCGCGAGGGTCTCGATGTAATCATTCCCTGTCTGGATGCCGAAATCCAGAACTTCATCGGCATCAGACCGGAACTTACCCGCATGGGCATCCAAATGCTGATTCCCAGCCGCGATCAATTTATGCTGCGCGCCAAGGATCATCTTGATGCCTTCTGCAAATCGATCGGAGTGCTCGCTCCCGAGAGTCGCACACTAACAGATCCGCAATTCTTCGACACCTGTGAGAGCGATGGATGGCAATATCCCTTGATCATCAAAGGCATCTTTTATGATGCAACGGTGGCATACAGCGCCGTTGACGCCAAGGCGATCTTCCACCGCATGGTTCATTCCTGGGGCTATCCGGTGCTGGTGCAGAAGATCATTCCCGGCGATGAATTTGACCTGGCTGGCATAGGGGATGGTAACGGTGCGCTGATCGGCGCAGTAACGATGCGCAAGCGCGCCCTTACTGAAAAAGGAAAGGCGTGGGCGGGGGTAACTGTTGTAGACGAGGCGATTGCGGAGGTGGCGGAAAAACTGGTTCGCGCTCTCAGTTGGCGCGGACCGCTGGAAGTAGAAGTGATGAAAGGAGAAGACGGAAAGATATATTTGATAGAGATAAATCCGCGTTTTCCTGCCTGGATCTATTTAAGTCATGCTGCTGGAAGAAACCTGCCGGTGGCGCTGCTCAAAGTTCTATCCGGCGACGAAAATCTCGAATTGGCAAAACCGAACACCGGCACATTTTTCATCCGCTACGCACAGGAAATTATTGTGCAGCTGCCGGAATTTGAATCGATGTTTGTCGATGGTTTTTCTGCGCCCGAAAATGACGCGCTGACGGCGACAACCCGATCTGCGTAAGCGCTCGGATCGAACACGCGAAAAACATCAGCTGATCGCGTGCCTGCGTTGGGGAGGATTGTATGAGTATCGAACCTGTTACCACCACTTGGGAACCGCCGTATATTCAGCCGCACCGCATCGGTGCCGCCAATAAGTTCGGCAACCGCACCGTGAGAGATGACGTGACGCACAATGTATTTGGACTGCCGATCAATGATTTGATCGAGCGTTTTGGCTCGCCGCTGTTCGTCACTTCAGAACACCAGTTGCGGGCAAATGTGCGCCGCATCACGCGAGCTTTCGAACGTCGATACAGCCCGGTTGTGCACGGCTGGTCCTACAAGACCAACTATATCAGTGCCATCTGCAACATCCTGCATCAGGAGGGCTCGTGGGCCGAGGTGGTCTCGGCTTTCGAGTATGAAAAAGCGAGAGCTCTGGGTATGCCTGGACATCGCATTATTTTCAACGGACCAAATAAGGGGCGAGCGATCTTAGAACGTGCCATCGCCGAAGGTGCGCACATTCACATAGATCACATGGACGAGCTAAAACTGATCGAAGCCATCGCCGAAGAGCAGGATCGCATCGTGCAGGTGGCGCTGAGGCTGAATTTCGATACCGGTTATACGGAGCCGTGGAGCCGCTTTGGCTTTAACGTCGAAAATGGACAGGCCCATCAGGCCGCTAAGATGATCGCGCTCAGTCCGCATCTGCGACTCAACGGATTGCACAGCCATATCGGCACCTTCGTCCGCGAACCGCGAGCATACGCCGAGCAAGTGAGGGTGATGTGCGCGTTCATGCGCGAACTGGAAACCTCGCAGCACATAACTATCGAAAATATCGATATTGGCGGCGGGCTGCCCTCGCGCAATGCCTTGCAAGGAGTCTATCTTCCTCCCGAACAGGCTATCCCCGACCTCAATGAATACGCCGATGCCATTTGCGATGCACTCGTCGAACGCACCGCATATCGCAAAGAATTGAACAAGCCATTGCCGCGTTTGATTTTTGAAAGCGGACGGGCCGTAGTTGATGATGCGCAAGTTTTGATTGCGACAGTCGCCGGCACGAAACGACTGCCTGACGGCCGTCGCGCCGCCATACTGAATGCCGGCACCAACTTGATGTTCACCGCCTACTGGTACAACCATCAGATCAAGATAACTCGCGAACCGACAGGCAGCTACGAAGATACAGTGCTCTACGGACCGTTGTGTATGAATATCGATGTGGTGCGCCACAGCGTCTACCTGCCGCCGCTGAACGCCGGCGATCACCTGGTAATCAGTCCGGTCGGTGCCTACAACAATACGCAGTGGTTGCAATTCATCGAGTATCGACCAAATGTGGTGCTGGTCCAGGAGGGCGGTGAGTGTTCCGTCATTCGTCGCGCCGAAAATCTGGAATCGATGATGTCCCACGACGAACTGCCTGAGCGGCTGCGCGACCCATTCGCCAACCTGAGCACCAGTGACATGCAGCAGATGCGCACGTGCTCCGACTTGCGCGGCGCCAGAGAAAGAATTTAGTTGCGAGGTCGATGATATGTTAAACCGGTTACTCGAAGGGTATGGTTCGTTTTTTGCACTCAACCATCCCGCCTCAAAATTTTTGATCTTCATTGCCGCTATGCTGCAGCCGCTCTCTGGGCTATTCGGTCTGGTCGGAGGCTTGAGTGTGATACTGGCCCGCAAGCTGCTCAACTTCCAATCCGAGACAGAACGAATTGAGACTGTCAACGGCATTCTTCTGGGCATGTTGATTGGTTCACTGTACGCGCCTGACTATCGCACCGTGCTTCTCACCATGTGTGGTGGCGCCCTGGTGGTTTTGACCAGCGCCATTCTGACCGAAACCCTGGCCCGCCAGTATCGGCTGCCATTGCTAGGACTTCCCTATGGGCTCGCCGCATACATTCTCTTGCCGGTGGCCGCTAACCTGCGACTCGATCCAGCCATGCCGGCATACACATACTCTCTGCCCATGCTGCCGATTCAGGCCTTTCTCTGGCTGTATCCCATGGGCGCTATGTATTTCAACGGCACCACAATCGGGGGACTCCTGGTGCTCACCGCATTCGCTATATCTTCTCGGTATCTTGCCATCATCGCCGTCGGCAGTTCGATTCTCTGCTGCGCGTTCCTTGAGATATTGGCCGTGCCGTCCAATACGACACTATTTATGGTGGCACAAATGAACGGTGTCCTCAGCGCTTGCATTATCGGTGGGCTGTGTGCAACGCCCGGCAAACGCAGCCTGCTGGTAGCAGTATCAGCAGCTGCGTGCGCCTGTGTCCTTTCTTTGTGCCTGTCGCGGTTGCTCTGGGTTTTCGGGCTGCCGGTATTGGCGCTGCCGTTTGTGATTTCAACCTACGCCTGTATGCTTTCGCTCAACCCCGGTCGTGGGAAAGCGTGGACTTATTTCTGGTTGCCCGCGCCGGCGCTGCCTGAACGCAGCATGGAGCAGATAGAAACGGCCAAGGCTCGCGGTGTCGATGTGCGGAGCATAGCTCTGAAACCGCCGTTCGACGGTGAGTGGCAAATCTACCAGGGCTTCGGCGGCAAACACACGCACACCGGCAACTGGCAGTATGCCCTCGATTTCTTTCAGACTCAGGAAGAACGCAGCTTCTGGACAGATGGACGCCTGCTTTGCGATTACTATGCATTCGGCAAACCGGTACTGGCACCAGCGTATGGCACCGTCATCGATTGCCGCAACGACTTACCTGATAATCCACCAGGCGAGGTCGATGCCGTCAACAACTGGGGCAACTTCATCTTGATTCAGTTGGATTTTGGTCCATGTGTACTGCTCGCTCACCTGCAGAAAAGTTCTCTCAAAGTAGCACCGTACGCCCGCGTACATCCCGGACAGGTAATTGCATCGGTCGGCAACTCCGGCCGGTCGCCGCAGCCCCACTTGCATGTGCATGTGCAGGAGACGGCAATTATTGGAAGCAAAACACTGCCATTTCATCTGACGTCGGTGACGACCGTTGCCAGTGACGCACCAACCGACACGCGAAATACATTCAGTTTGCGTGCTTGCCCTAAAGAAGGCGATACGATTGCAACGCCGCGCCGGAATCCCGCAATTAAGCGTGCTTTGCGACTGATCGTCGGAACCCAGTTTCAATTTGAAGTGGCGCAGGCAAACGCCCCGACCGCCGTGTCGCGCCTCGAGGTCAAGCTGGACATCTATGGACAGTTCTGGCTCGAGAGCGCGACAGGCGCCAGGGTGGCTTTTGTTTGCAACGATGATTTCGTTGCCTTTTACAACCGTACTGGTCCCAAAGACATGCTTCTGGACGCATTGATCCTCAATATCGGATTGACTCCTTTTTGCGAAGGCGGTCTGGAGTGGACCGATGTGGCATCGCGGCGCTTACTGCCCATGAATAGTTTCACCCGACTGGCACACGCCCTCTGGCATCCTTTGAAAGCCTGCGCTCTGGGCAAATTTCAACGCACTTGGGATCCTCTGACGCAGCTCTGGCATCAAACCTGCGAATACAGTTTAGGAGGCGACAAGTGGCGCACTCATGCGAAACTATGCGAGGCGAACGGACTCGTTTGCGTCTCGCTGTTCAAAAAGGGAGCACCGTTGCTTACAGCAAGATTGATCGGTTACGGCATTCGCGAAGACTATGGAATTCCGGAGCAGCAAACATCTCTGTTGGCAGCCGTCTGAGGAGCAATAAAGCTCGATCGATGAAGCTCAATATCGCGCACAAGTTGATGATGATTATGATGCTGACCACCGGAATTGTGGTCGGGCTGATCTTCGGATTGACGCGCTTCAGCATCCTCAGCGGCTTCACCAACTATGTTGAGCGCGTTGAACTGTCGACTCTCAGCACCTTTGCCGGCAATCTTGCCCGCCGGTATGAGCGAGGAGGCAACAGCTGGGATTTTGCACGAAACGACGAGTCGCAAATCTGGTGGATACTGGGCGCCAGCGAGATGAGCGATCTGCATCACAATGTTCCGCCACCGCCGGGGGAGCTACCAAACCCTCATCCCCCGCCTGGCAGCGGTCCGCCGCTCGAGGCACCGGGCGGCGGACCACCCTTCTTGCAATTTTTGGGTGCGCCGCCGGGCACCAAACCCGGCACCATGCCACCATCGTTTCCTGAACATCGAATGGCTTTCTTTCGCCGCATTGGTCTTTTCGACCAGAGCGGCAAAATAGTCTGGGGCAACCTGGCCTCCAGAAACAGCAAACAGATGCTGGCCCTGACCGCCGGCGGCAAACAGATCGGGTACCTGAAACTGGTGCCTAACGATTTGATGTCTAAAGATATCGAGGGACAGTTCATTGCCGAGCAGAGCCGCAACCTGTTGATCGTCAGCGCCGTGGCGTTTCTTGCCGCAGTTGGAGCTGCATTTTTGCTCTCTCACGATCTGGTGCGAGCCATAAACACTCTCGTGCAGGGTACCCGCAAACTGTCGACCGGCAATTTCGAGACCCGCATTTCACTCAATCGCGGCGACGAACTCGGTGAGCTTGCCGAAGACTTCAACAGCCTGGCCAACACGCTGCAGCAGCAGGACACTGCCAAGAAACAGTGGATCACCGACACGTCGCATGAACTGCGCACTCCGATCGCTATATTGCGCGCGCAGGTGGAAGCGTTTCAAGATGGTGTGCAACAAGTAAATCCTCGCACCCTGGAAATATTGCACAGCGAAATCATCACGCTGGGAAAACTGGTTGATGATCTGCATGACCTGGCGCGCTCTGATCTCGGACAGCTGCGTTATGATTTCGTGCCGGTCGATGTAGGGGTGGTTTTGCTGGATACGGTGGAAGCTTTCAATGAACGTTTCGCCAGCAAGAAGATCAAGCTGGATGCCAGTGCCGTCGCCGACTTGCATTGCATCGTGGAAGCGGATAGCACGCGGCTGACACAGGTGTTTTCCAATCTATTGGAGAACTCGCTACGATACACAAATGAAAACGGCGGTGTTAAGATCTCGTCCATGCAATTGCCGGGCGAGTTGGCTATCTATTTCGACGATTCTGAACCCGGTGTGTCGGCGCAGTCAATCTCACAGATTTTCGATCGGTTCTATCGCAGCGAAAGTTCACGCAATCGCAAGCATGGTGGTGCCGGGTTGGGGCTGCCGATCTGCAAAGCTGTCATTGAAGCGCATCATGGTACCCTGACCTCGACCCGCTCTCAAATGGGCGGTCTGCGCATCACTATCCGCCTGCCGTTGAAGGAGCTGTCCAAATGGTAGAAAACGGCGGCAGCAGCTATATCTTGATTGTCGAAGACGAGCTGGTGATTGCCGGGATTCTGGCTGATTACTTGAAACAATCAGGTTTCCGCACCAAACATGTGGACAACGGCATCGATGCCGTCGATGCCGTCAAGAAAGAAGCGCCGGATCTGGTCCTATTAGATGTAATGCTGCCCGGAAAAGACGGACTGGAAGTCTGCCGTGAGATTCGTACTTTCTCGACTGTGCCTGTGATTATGGTAACCGCCAAAGTTGATGAGATCGACAAACTGCTAGGGCTGGAGCTCGGTGCCGATGATTACATCTGCAAGCCCTTCAGCCCGCGCGAAGTGGTGGCACGAGTGAAGGCTTCTTTTCGGCGCGCCAAGTACGCAGCCACCACCGACACCGGCAAGCGCCAGCTGATCGAGATAGATGAGCCGCGCGCGCGAATCACGGTAAGTGGGCACCGGCTCGACCTGACTCCCACAGAATATCGGCTTCTGAAACTGCTCGCCAGCAACCCGGGGAGAGTCTACTCTCGCGCACAACTTCTTGATCTTTGCTACCAGCAAGAGCAACAAATATTCGATCGGGTAATCGACAGCCACGTTAAGAACGTGCGGCGCAAGCTGGCAAAGGTGCTGTCAGGACAGGACGTCATTCATGCTGTGTACGGTGTCGGCTATCGCTTCGAAATCGATAGCGGTCAGTCCTGAAAGCAATGTTGGCGCGCTGCTAACTCGAGGCAAAGTAATTGCAAAGGCTGCGTAAGAGACGTCGATTGGGCGTTTTCGGGCTTTGCAAATTTCGCAAAGGTGACATTATGGAGGTGTCAGAGGAGCTGAGCGATGAATCTCCGAAAGTCTCTACACGTTACCGCAATCATTCTCTCCTCTGTCATCTTTATAGGCGCGAGTCATGTTGCTGGTGCTGCCGGCGAGAGTTCAGTTCCCGCTGGAAAAGTAGCCGGCGGTTCCAGTAACAAAATTGCAGCTGACCTGATGCGTCTGAAAACATACAAAGATAGCGAGAAAGTGATAGCCGACCCGCAGGTCCAAAAGCTTCTGAAAGGCGTGATGGGCACTTCTCTCAATCAACTCCACAATCAGACGCAGGGCTATGAAGAGCCGCAAGTGACCGGCAACGAAATGATTTTGCACGGTGGTGTTGCCGGTTTGTACGGACAGATGGAAGCCGTGGTTTCTCTGAATCTGGCGACGAGTGAAACATGTGTAGCCCTGCTCAACGCCGAAGATCTGACGATTTTCAGCAAAGTGTCTGATCGCACCATGCTTTCGGGTGGCGTTAAGAGTTTCATCAAAGATATGGAGGCGCAGGGCGCTCGCAAAATAACTTTCTCGAAGCCCACAACTAATCCGATTGCGCTGGAAACCGGCATTATCAAGACGGACAAAAATCTCAATGTCGCGATCGTCACCGGCACTTTTCAGCGCCAGGGCACAGAGCGGTGGGCTGATTCGACTCTGAAACTACAGGCACTGCCCGGTGGAAAAATCAAATTCGAGCTGGAATCGGCTCAGGGAGCGAGAACCGGCGGTGTCAGCGGCACGGCTGCAATCAAGAGCGGAGTGGCAAAGTTTTATACAGATGGCGGTAGCACCATCACACTCAAAATTAGTGGTGCCCAGGCCGATGTCTCAATTGACGATAAGGGTGATTATGGCGGCGTGGGCGTGACGCCTGAAGGGCACTATTTGAAGAAGTCGAGTGCCGTGCCCAAGTTTTCCGCACACTGATCAGAGTCCGTCGGTATCTCCCCGGCGGATTTCTGTTTATTGCAGCTCGGCCATAGCCACGGCATAGGCGAGCGTGTTGCGATCACCGTGCTCTTTTACCCAGTCCAGTTGCGACTGCGCTTCGTCCTTCTCGCCGGTCAGCTTCGATTTGATGCCGATAAAAGTGTGCGCTTCCGTGAGGCGCGCAGCTCCCTTTGTGCTATTCAGCAGCTCTTCTGCTGAAATGTCTCCGGCTAGATACTTAGCTTCCGGCATCGGCCAGCCGGTTATTTGAATGCGATACAGAGAATCGCGCAGCTTGAGCTTCGCTTCGCCTTCGTTCGATTCTTTCGCGCGAATCAGGTATTTCCAAATTTCTGCGTTCAGCTGATCGTTGCCGTCTTCGGCGTGCTCGACGTATTCATCCATGGCTTTCATCGCTTCGGCGGGATTGGATTCATAGAGCAGAGCTACGGCGCGCAGCAAGGGCGGATATGTCCAGTTGGGTGACGAAGCTTGAGCTTTTTCAGCCGCGCTGAGCGCTGTGCTGTAGTCGCCGTGCAGGAGACATATTTCGGCTTTCTTCGTCAGGAAATATCCTGGCTTTTTACTGTATTCAAGTCCGCGTTTGATTTGTTGCGCCGCTCTTTGATCGTCTTCCATCGCGATGTAGCACTCGGCGTTCTTCTGATAGGGTGCCGCCCAGGTCGGTAGCGCATGCTGTGCCATAACACAATATTCTTGTGCTTCTTTAGGCTTGCCTGCCTTCAGCAAAGCGTCAGCGGCTGCCAGAAGCGCCTTGGGATCGCTTTTGGTCATGCGCACATAATGCTCGTAGTCATCAGCTGCCCGTTCGTAATCCTCTTCCATCATGAACAAGTCGCCACGCAACTGGTACGCTCGCGGGAACTTAGCATCGAATGTCAGCGCAGCCGTCAAGTCTTGCATAGCATCTTCGGTGTTGCCGAGTTTTAGATAGACGTTGGCGCGAACAACATAGAAATTAGAGTTGGAAGGATCGAGTTCGATGGCATTTGAATAGTGATCGAGCGCCTCGTCGTAGTTGCCGAGCATGTGGTAACACAGACCCAGGTTTAGCTCGGCGTCGGCACTGGGTTTGTGCCGTTCTCTGATGTAAGCGTTGTAATCGGAAATCGCATTGGTCCAGCGTTTCAAGTCTGTGAGCGCGTAGGCGCGTGTGAAATATGCATTCACCAGAGTGCGGTCCAGCTCGAGCGCTCGTGTCGCATCGGCAACTGCCAGCTCTGGTTTGCCGAGCTGCGTGTAGATTTGTGCACGGTAAAGATAAGCGCGTCCATATTTCGGGTCGTGTCTGATGGCGGCATCGACGCCTTTGATCGCTTCGCCGAGTTTTTTCAATTTTCGCTTTGCGTACGCCCAGTCAGTCCAGGCTTTTGGATCGTTCAAGTCTTGTGCGCTTTCGATTACCTTGCTCGACTGTGTAAGCAGCTGGGCCGCAACGTCGTTGGTCAAGCGTTTCAGGCGCTCATCGCCTGGATGTGATTGTTCCAGATCGCCAAGGGCATCAAGCGCGTCCGCATATCGTCCTTTCTGTGCGGCAAGGCGCGCCCAATCAAGGCAGTAATCAACATCCTGAGTTCGATAACTGCGAGCCAGATCGTAGTATTTGAGGGCATTTTCAGTATCTTGCTGGCGCAGTGCGACGTCGCCGAGAATGTGATAAGCCTCGGCATTTTCTTTGTCGAGATTGATCGCCTTTTGTGCTTGCTCTTCGGCTCCGGCGTAGTCTTTTAGAATCAGCAAACAGCGCGCGTAATCAGAAAATATCTCAGGGTTGGGAGCCAGCCCAGCCGCTTGGGCGAGATGCTGTTTTGCTGCCTCGTTGTCTTTAATTTTCAGTTCAGCAAGTCCGCGCGTGTGTAAATACAACTCCCGCATCTTGTCGGAGCGAATTTCATCCTGTATTTGATCGAGCTCTTCGATCGCTTTGGACGCCTCTTGCCGCTCAACCAGGCAGCGCGCCATATATAACCTGGCTTCAACGTTTCCGGGAGCGAGTCGCTTGACGCGGTCGAAATCCTCTACCGCTTTGTCATAGGTGAGTTGCTCCATCTCGGCGCGTGCGCGCAAGAAGTATGCTTCCGAGTTGTTCGGATACTTGTCGATCACACGCGTGGATAATTCGATCGTGTCCCAATCATCCTCTTTCTTGGCGGCATCTTTAGCTGCCAGCAAGAGGCGCTCTTCCTCGGATTTGGTTAAGCGGGTCAATCCCGTCAAGCCGGAGTTGACGTCGATCGTGGAGTGGTTCCATAACGGGATGGTCAGCGCTGCCACTCCGATCGCCACTGCCACCACCACACCGCCGACGATGGCAACGGTCTTCATAGGCGAACGTTGCGCCGGCTCATCAAGTGTCTCAGGATCTACTTGCGGGAGGTCCTGCGTATTAACAGCGGAGTTCTGCTCGGTTGGTGCCCGGTCTTCGCCTTCTTCTTCGTCATCGTCGTAGTAATCATCCAGATAGATGCGTCTTCCCGAGCTGCGGCGTTTTGCGAAGTCGTCGTCGCTCGAGGCGGGCACCGGCAAGTTCTTTGATTCGAAAATCGGCTTCGGACCGCTGGCTGACGGTGAATCAATGGACATGCGCGTCGAGTCTTGCGGCTCCGGCTCTGCACTGGCGCTGCCGCCCGAGACGAACGGCTTCAGCGGCCGGCCTGGCTGGCTGACGGCCCGGGTAGAGTCTTGCGGTGGTTCTTCATCGGTGGACGCCGGTAAAACTGACGGTGCTACGGATTTTCTCTGGTCGCCGGTAGAGATTGCCGCCCGCGTGGAATCTTGCGGCGGTTCGGCGGTGGTTTCGTCCGGCACTGCCGCCGGTGCTGCGTCGTGCACTGTATCTGGTGCTAGTGGTGGATCGACCTCCGGCAGATTGTGATTGCTGGCGCCTGGCGGCATCGCCCCTGGTGGTATAGCACCGAGCGGCACGGCACCGGGGGGCAGCCCGCCGTTTGGTATCGCATCTGGTGATAACGGGGTCAACGGTATGGCACCGGGAGGCAGCTCCGGTACGATGGCACCCGGCGATAAGCCAGGTTGAATCGCTTGTGGATTTTGACTGGGGTCACCCTGATACGGCATCAACACCCAGCCATGCGTCGGGACCCAGACTGGAATTCCGTACCCGGGAGCGATTTGACCGCCCTGACCCTGAATCGCCTGCCACTGACTGATTTGTTCTGGGACCGACGGGCCCTGCTCTGACGTGTAGGGATAGGGCGGCGGACCTAAGCCGGACGGGTATCCTTTTAAAGCTTCTTCGTCCACCGGTTGCGCGTCGGCGCTTTCCTGCGCTTCGGCGCTTTCTTTCGTGTCGGTGGCTTCCGGCGTGACGGCATCTTTGGCGGCTCCCTTCTTCTTTGAGCCTTTGCGCCCTCTTGAAGACTTTAGATCACCAGCGCCGGAGCCGGATTTGGAATCCTCGCTCCGGTTGGATTGGCTGGAATCGTTGCCAGTGCCCTGTTTTGGGTCTTCGTCATCCATTGGCGACTACCGCATGGTTCGGTCTTCATTGTCTCATAAGGGTGACTGGCGTAACGACTTGGGATTTCACCCGACTCATTTTGCCGGTGGTGTCGGCTCCAGCAATTTGGCATCCACCAGAATTCTTTCCGTAATGTCCCGGGCGCGACGTCCCCAGGCATTGTCTTTGCTCTTGATATTGGTGGCAAACACATAGGGATGTCCATCGTGCACGACGTAGCCGACAAACCAGCCGAGCACTCGCTTGCCGTCTTTTGCATCGGTGCCGGTCTTGCCGGCGAACACCGTATCTGGTGTCTCCTTCAGTTTGATCAATGTCTTGACTGTGTCCTGCGACGAAGTTGAAAATGGCAGCTTGTCGAAATAGAGCTTTTTGAGAAACTCCACCTGCTCGTCCGCTGAAATCTTCAATGAAGAATCAAGCCAGAATGTGGTCAGTCCTCCCGATAAATCGCGATTGCCGTAGTCAACGTCGTCGATGTACTTTTGCATGCGCGGCATACCGACGTCACGGGCCACGTTTTGAAAATACCAGACGACCGAATCAGTGACGGCAGATTGCAATGTCTGGTCTTTGTTCCAATTGTCCATGGGGCGTCGTTTGCCGTCCCACTTCATCTTATGATCGGCGCCGGTCAGTACTCCCGAGTCCAAACCGGCCAGTGAGTTGAATATCTTGAAAGTAGAACAGGGCGAAATCTGCTCGGCACAACGCTTCTTGTTGTAGCGAATGGTGTGTCCTGATTCCAGGTCTACAAATACAAAAGCACCGTCGTAACCGGTGAAGTATTTCGGCAGACTCTCAGTCTTTACCGATGTCTCTGTTTCTAAGTCTTTAGCATAAGATGGAGACGTCAATACAAGGGCAGCGACAAGCGGTAACAGCTGTTTCATCATGGTACGTTCCTTTGCCCTGGGGAGATAGGAACAATGTACAGGGTCAGTGTTAAATGCAATGTCGAATGTGAAGGTCTAACCAGCTTCTAACCCGCAGCCAACAAATCTCCTCCCAGAGCGCGGTGGTGCACCGGGCACCAGATATGATGCCCGGCGCTAGGGCACCGCGTTCGCTTCAGTACACGGCATGTTAGCGGCAAGCTGTGAATCGGGTGTGTAGAAAGTGTGGAGTTTGTGTGGAGTCGGGCACGTACTTTCCACCTTGTTTCGTGCTACTCGAACACTATGATCGAGTCCGAGGTAAGCGGTGCACGCAACATCTCTTTGGGAGCGTAAACCGAAATGCAAATAATGATCAATCACCTGTCTCGCCTGCGAGGCAATAAGATAGCGGTGGCCGGGCTGGATCTTGCCAATCCCGGTCGCCATGTCCGACCCATGCTCAATGATTTCGATGCTCTGCTGGAGTCTAAGACCAACGGTTCATCAGTGTTTTCGCTCGGTGCGATTGTCAATTTGACAGGCACTTCTGCGTCCAAAGCCTCTCACCACGGAGACGAGCACGTGATCACGTATGTGAGAGCAAAGAAGGTTGCTCAGTTGCATCCGATCGACTTCTGGCGCACACTGGGTGATATTGCCAGACCGACATTGCGTTCGATCTTCGGCGACGATGTGCAACTGCTCTCCCATCGTTACGTGATCGAACGGTTTCGGGCGCGCAGCGGCTTTGGCTGTTTGCGCATCATGCATACCGCAACCTTATATAAGGGATACCGGTATGCCCGCTTGCGCTGGCTCTCTGATGGACGCATCATCGATTGCCCGGTCACCGATGCACGCCTCTATGATCGTTCTGGCGCGGTGCGCGACAACTTGATCGCGCATCTCAACGAGCGCATCAAGCGCGGAGAGGCGTTGATTGTCGCTGTCGGGTTGTCGCGCGGATTTAGACGACCTGGCGGGCGCAGAGAGTTGCACTGGATTCAAATAAACAACCTCTATCTAGAGACAGACCCGCTCGGTGACGAGTGGGCGTGATATCAAGGATGGTCTGATCGCTCCGTGTCGCGCAGGGGCGGCACGGCTGCGAGGCCGCTTCGGGTCGAGTATACTGTCACCTATGAAAAGGCTGCTTGTTTTGATTCCGGTACTGTGTGTGGTGCTGAGCGCTTGTAACGGCGGCACCGAGACTCCTTATGAAAAGCTTTCTGCGCAGGGTGTTGCCCAGTTCAACGAGCGCAAATACGCCGAAGCAGAAGCGTCATTTCAGCAGGCGTTGAGAGAGGCTGAGAAGGAACAGAATCAGATTCTCATCAATAAAACATTGATGAATCTCTCCAACGCTTACGATCGCATGGGCAAGTCCAGCGAATCAATCGACTATGCCGACCGAGCGATCAAGGCTGGTGAAAAGGCTTACAAGCCCGGCGATGCTGAGTTGCTCAAGCAAATGCAGTTTGTGTCGAGCTTGTACTTGAAAGACGCGCGGTACGCTGACGCACAGGCAATGCTGGAGCGCATTATTGCGCAAGGCGATAAAACGTTGACTCCAATTGGACTGGCGAGCATTCGCAGCAATCTGGCGCTTATGTATCGCTCACAGGGACGAATGAAAGACGCTGAGCGTATCAATCGGCAGGCGCTGGAAGCCTTCAAACAAGAACTGGGAGATGAAGACTTCCATACTGCCGCCGCGCTGATAAATCTGGGCGGCAACAACATAGATAATGGCAATCTTCCGGAGGCGCGACTGAACACTGAAAAAGGACTGTCCATTCTGGAGAAAACTTTTGGCAACGAGCATCTGCATCCCTCCACGGCCCGTGCGCAGCTGGCTTTGATTCAATGGAAGTCTGGCAACAAAGCCGAAGCGGAGAAGATATATAAGGAAGCTCTTCCTGCCTTGCAGAAAGTCAACGAAAAGTACGCCAACACCAAACTGGGCACGCAGTATCCGCCGACTATGGAAGAATATGCCAGGCAGTGGCAGGAAAAGTACGACGCCGCCGTCAAAACAGCCGGAGCATCCGCTCACTCAGCTCAGTCAGCTCACTAGTTTGTCTTAATTTGATGGGTGCCACTGGCGAATGGCTGTTCCGCCTGCCACCATCGAATGAATTGCTCCTTCAAAGAACATATAAGGATGTGCATTCGCAGGCTTGCTGAGCGCGTTCAGGCGCTTCACCGCCTCCTCAGGCAATTGGATTTCCAGTGCCGCCAGATTGTCTTCCAGTTGTTTGATCTTGGTGGCACCGATCAAGGTCGAAGTGACGCCGGGTTGGTTGTACACCCACGACAATGCCACCTGCGCGGCCGAGCATCCCAGTTCTTTAGCTATCTTTTGCGCTTCTTCGAGGATCGCCCAGTTTTTCGGCGTGAACTTATCCCATACCGGATTGTCGCTCTCTTTAGTCATTGAGAGCCGCCCTTCGGATGCGCCATTGCCTTCCTTCTTGTATTTTCCGGAGAGGAATCCGGAGGCGAGCGGGCTCCATGGACAGATGCCGACGCCAAATTCTCGAGCGGCCGGAACGTGCTCGCGTTCGATGGTGCGCTCGACCAACGAATATTCCAGTTGCATGGCCGCCACCGGCTCTAAAAGACGCAGACTGGCAAGTGTCTGCCACTTAGCCAGGTACCAGGCGGGCACGTCAGACAAACCGACATGGCGCACTTTGCCCTCGCGCACCAGATCGTTCAGTGTCAGCAAAACCTCTTCCAGTGGTGTCACCGTATCCCAGGCGTGCAACCAGTAGAGATCTATGTAATCGGTGCCCAGGCGTTTTAGAGAGCCCTCCAGCGCACGATAGATGTTTTTGCGGCCGTTGCCGCCGGCGTTGGGATTACCTGGTTCGGCGCTGAAGGTGAATTTGGTGGCCAGCACCACTTTATCGCGCAGCTTTTCGCGATTGATGAACTTGCCGCACATCTCTTCACTGGTGCCGTTGGTATAACCGTCGGCGGTGTCGATAAAGTTACCGCCCAGCTCGATGTATTTGTCGAAGATGGCTTTGGCTGTTTCTTCTTTGCTACCCCAGCCCCATTCTTCTCCGAAGGTCATGGTTCCCAGGCACACCGGGCTTACCTTGAGACCGGAACGTCCCAGTGTCGTGAAGTCTGTCAGTCGCATACGAAGTCCCCTCGCTAACCGCGGCGACAGTATATCCGCTCGACATCGAAATGGTGCTGTCGCCTATACGTGGATAATTTCGACGCCTTCCCAGTGCCGGCGCAGATATTCAGCCACCAGTGAGCGGTGACAGTGCTGAGGCTCGCGTTCGCTACAAAGAATCACGGAGCGCTCGGGAAACAGGGTTTGCGGCAGGCGTTTTTCCACCTCGCGCCTGGACAGAAGGTCTAGAAACAACAACGAGTAGACCTGCCAATCTTTGTTTCTCTGATAGTCTGACAGCATCTCCGCGGTCGGCGCCAGGAGCGGCTCGTGAATGTATTCCATGCCGCAGATGCGGCGCAAAAAATAGTTCAGATCCATTTTTTTGGTGAAACCTGAAAGTTGCGATGTGTTGTTCAAGCGCACATCGATGAGTCGAGAGGCACCGGTATTATTCAGCGTCTCGAAGAAGTCTTCCGCCGACCGCTTCGTAAATCCGATTGTGTAAATCTGCATAGTTCATTCCTGCCCTGTCGTTATTCTAATTAGAGAACCATGTATCGCCGAGTGGATCTGCCTGGAAATAAATGTTGTTTACCTGAGCCAGGTGATATCTGTTCTTGCCGTCCGGGGACCAGGCTCGCGACAGCCCAACCGACAGGATGCAACGCTCTCCGTCGTTGAGCCGGTCGGCGATTGCCTCAGCCAGGTCGTAGCGAATTTTGCCGTCATCGTAGTGCAAGCGCACATCATTAACACGCAGGCAGGCGCGCGCACCGCTTTCATTCAGCCAGATTTTCACACCGCCTTCGACGGTGAGAATGGCATCGTTGCTCTTGACCCGCAACAGTCCCAGTGAAGCCAGGCCTTGATTCTCATCGATCACCCGCAGGTTGAAATTAAAGCCGGTGGCGCGCAGTTCGTTGCCGAAAATGTCGGACAGGCTGTCTTGAGCATTCTCATCGAGCAGGTTCCAGAAATGCTCTTGATCGATACGCCCGGACTGGCTGAGTGCTTCGCTTTCAACAATGTGATCTTCGACATGCGGACGACGCGGCTGCCACTTTGTCTGGGCAATGTTTATCACTGCACCGAGGCAGAATGGTCCGCCGCGATCTTTGATCATTTCTCTGTTGAATGAAATATCCGCGGAGGGACGGGGGCGAATGTGGGTCTGCGCATCAGGCATGAAGATGCCGGCGACCGCAACTTTTCCCGGTGCGGTGCGAAACAAGTGGTTAATGACGATTTCCATGGGGCGACCTCAATGCGGGGGAACGACATGAGGCTAGCCCCACCCGTGGTGCCAGACTATCGGTAAAGTACGTGTTCCGGTGGAGAGTACGCGTCTCAGCGGAAAGTACGCGTCTCTGGTTAATTAACTAGTCGATGCCGGGGACGTGAGTTTCCGACTCTCCGGCTCCGGGCGGCAGCTTGCGCATTGGGTTGCAGCGACCGCTGCGTACGTCGGCGGTTTCAAAAATGAAATCACCGTTCGGCATCGAGGTCTTATAGGTTCTGCCGGCCACTACATCCGGCAACATCTGACCCAGTAGGGAAGTCTTTGGCGGTTTCTTCGAATAGGCAACGCTGCGCAGTTCGCTCAGTGGTGTATGGGCTGTCCATGCTTGATTCTTATAAGAAGAAACGATCAACGTGTGGTTGACCTCGACGTTTTCGTTCAATTTCGGTCTGTGTCCGGTATGCGCATCGAGAGCCGGGAAGAAAAGTGTATGCGGATTGAGAGGTTCATACCACCAGACCATTGGATCGCTTTCGGTGATCGAGTCTTTAAAACAGCAAAGTGCGAACGTCCAACCCGGATACCATTTAGCGTACGCGTCGAAAATTTCTTTGTTGATCGCCGGACGTTTGTCCAGCGGCACTCGGTTCAGCGCCTTGGGAATGTCGGTGGCATTGGGCGAGAGCACGACGGTGTACATGCCTTTGCTGAAAACCTGGATATCGAGACCACGCGTTATCTCGCTGCTCTTCTGCTTACGAGCCGGAGGGGCGACCGCCGTTTTCATATTATTGAGGATGTCTTTGTACTCGGAAGTATCCAGAAAGTTTTCCGGCGTCATCCTGGCTCTCGCCGGAATCGGCAGCAACATGGCATTGCCGGTCGGCTTCGTCGGCGCAGCTGCTTTTGCCGGTGGGGACTGCCCGGTGGCTGCCGCTCGGTTGGCTGCTGCCTTGGCGTCGACATCGGCGAGCGCAACATGCTTGCCCAGTGTCACCAGCGAAGGAGCAACGATCATTTTGTTGAAAGCTTGATTCTGGTAGCCGAGGACGTGAACAATTTTGCCTTTGTATACGGTCTCGCCGGCCCAGCCGACCGTGTTATTGAAATCTGCGGGAGCCAGCGAGCAGCAGGCAGATCCGGGGACGGCCGCATAACCGATAAACACCATACTGATTGCAATCAGCGCGCAGAAAATCTGCCTACTGCGGTTGTTGTTGTTGAGCAGCATTTTGTTCTGTGTCGTCGAGTACGGCGAGGAATATGTCCACCAGAAGCGGGTCAAACTGCGTGCCGGCACCGTTGCGAAGCACGCGTTTTGCCTTGTCGGCCGGCATGGCGGGTCGATAAGGACGATCGCTGATCATGGCGTGATAGGCGTCGACAATGGCGATGATGCGGGCTGCTAGAGGAATTTCCTCTCCTTTCAGGCCGCGTGGATATCCGGTGCCGTCCCAGCATTCATGGTGATTTTCCAGAATGTCGCAAATGTCTTTAAGCGCGTGAATCGGTCGGAAAAGCTGCGCACCAAGAGTCGGGTGTTGCATTAAAATGCGCAGCTCGTCGGAGGTAACCTGACCTTCCTTGTTGATGATCTCTTCGGGAATCGACAGCAGTCCTACGTCGTGCAGCAAGCCTGCGACGCGAATTTGTTCGATCTGTTTCATCGACAATCCCAGCACTTTGCCGACCATCTCAGAGAAACGTGCCGTCTCCAAATGGTGCACTTTGTTGTACTCGGATTTCGCGTACAAAGCCCCTGCCAGCGCTTTCACCATCTCCACCACTTCCGGCAGCATGACGGTGTCTGTTTCCAGATTTTGGGTTTCGGCTTGCTGTTCATACGATGCCGCCTGTGCTGCTTGCGCTGCTTGCGCGGCGGCGGTCGCGGTTTGCACGGCTTTTTTGTGCTCGTCGTGTTCAGGTTGAGTTTCGAACTCGTTGAACATCAAGTCGGTGGCGGTGTGCACCTGGTTTCTTCCCAGACGCTTGGACAGATAGAGAGCTTTGTCCGCCAACTCCAGCAGCATGTGTTGCGAGGTGGCATCATCCGGATAGGAAGAAACACCCAGTGAAGCGGTGACGCTCAGTTGCACGTTGTCGTGGGCGATGCTTTCGCGTGAGAGCGTCTTGCGCAGACGTTCCGCCACCACCAACGCACCTTCCTGATTGATCTCAGGCAGGATGAGCATAAACTCTTCGCCGCCGTATCTGACTGCGATGTCGACGTCGCGGCAATCGCGCTTGATCACGTGAGCCACGGATTTGAGAACGGTGTCGCCGACCGGGTGGCCGTAAGTGTCGTTAATAGATTTGAAGTGATCGACGTCGATCATGACGACGGAGAGGTGCTTGGAATAACGCTCGGCGATTCGCAGTTGTTCCGAGAGCTTTTCCTGTCCGGTACGGTGGTTGACCAGCCCTGTCAGACCATCTGACGTAGCCTGCCGTTCGACGCGCCGATAAAGCCGGGCGTTGGTGACACCGATGGCGATCTGGTCGGCAACCTGTTTGAGAAACGTTTCGTTGTCCGGAGTCCATTGTGCTTCCGATTCGCACTTGTGTCCACCGAGAATGCCGAACAGTTTGTTCTCGTAAGTAATCGGCACATAGAATAGCGAATAGATATGCAAGCCGCTCAGGATGTCGCGCTTGAATGGCTCCACTTTTTTGTCGCGTTTGACGTCGTTGACGCGCAAGATTTCATCGTTGTGGTGGAGCGATTTGAATTTCTCCAGAATCGCCAGGTCGAGGTCTTTCTCGACTATTTTGTAACCTTCGTCGGTGAAGTACTCGCGGCGCACTGTATCTTGTTTTTCCAGTTCGTCGCCGGGCAGCGAGACGAAACAGCAATCGAGCTGCATCCAGCCAGCCAGATCCTCCAGCATCTCAGCGATGTTTGATTCGATGTTGAACGAACTTCTGATGGTGCTGCTGATGCGATGCAGCAGTTTGTCCTGATTGCGCCTGATTTCGATTTCCAGCTTGCTCTTTTTCAGCTCGCGGTTCATCTCGTCAAGTTCGGTGTTTTGTTTGGTGAGATTCGAGCTCGCCATGCGCTCTTCTTCCGTGTAGTGTTCGAGACGCGCGGCGTAGTCTTCCAGCAGTTGCAGCTGCGCCGATAACTCACGCTCTGTTTTGCGCAATTTGAGCAGCGAGCGCACCTTTGCAATCAGTTCAGCCTCTACACAATCTGCGTCCAGGCAGTCGTCTGCGCCGGCATTCAACCCGTCGACCTTGCCGGTATGATCGCCTTCCGGAGTGATCAAAACAATCGGTAAAGCCTTCCATTGGCCGGAACCGCGAATGTAAGCGCAAATGCCGGTGCCGTTGGGAGCTTTCATGTGCGAATCGGCGATCAGGAGATCGACCGGTTGCTTCGAGAGAATGTCGAAAGCCTTGTTGGCATCGTCGACTTCCAGGACGTTGTAGCGGGCACTGAGCGCTCGCCCGAGGCGGCGGCGCACCACGCGGTCGGCATGCGCGATCACGACGTGCTCAGGCTGAGCCGTGGCGATGGCACTGGGTGCACCGGCCGGTGTTGCCTGTCCGGTGCCGGCTTCTACTGAAGCCAGGTAAGGAACGCGCGCCGAAAAATTCTGTCCGATTAGCTTCAAGGTGGAGACGTCTGTCGAATCGATGGTGCGCGAGTCGTCCAGTGTCAGCACGCGAATCAATCCTTTAATCAACCGGCTGTCGTCGAGTCCGTCGAATATCGGGACGATAACGTATGGATATCCGGGCGTTTCTTCCGCCGCATCGCGGTGCAGAGGATAAGCGCGTCCCACCCATGGCTGCAGGGTTTCGCGCACTCCTTTCGCCAGTTGGCTGTCTGCCACCGTAAGCGGTTGCTCGTTCATGTCGATGAACTCGGCCAGCGCGCCGGCATCGATGATGTCGTCTTGTTCGCCGCCGAAAGTAATAGCGTTGACGACCTGGTCGCCCCGGATGATGTCGATCATGCCGTAGTCGAAGCCGAGGATGTGGCAGATATGGCGACGCACCGCATCGATTTCCTGACGCGGCAGCGTTTGTCCGGCTCCGTCGGCTCCGGATCCGCCTGGCTGGTTCGACATGTTGGAAGTGGTCACGGCACTAGTTGGTAAGTGATTGCCAAGTGAGAAAACGAGGGCGCAATTCCTCAGTTTGAGTCTAACAGAAGATAAGCCGCCTGACAGGTTTTACCCGGTTCAGCCTATCCCAAAAACTTCCGCCACCACCACTGAAACATGAAGAGCGTCCACAGCTCTTTGCGACGGTCGAAACGCCCGTCGTTGTGCTCATTCAGCAGCCTGTCAATGTACGTCCACTGAAAAATGCCTTGTTTGCGGACGAAATCTTCACAAAGCAATTCGTCGACGACCGGCTTGAAGTCTTGTTTCAGCCACTTTGCCACAGGAATACCGAACCCTTTTTTCGGGCGCTTGATATTCTCCATCGGCAGATAAGGAGCCACAGCCTTCTTGAGTAGATACTTGGTGGTCAGCCCCTTGACCTTGAGATGCGAGGGCAGCGAGACGGCAAACTCAACCAGCGGCCAGGCAAGAAACGGTAAACGCAGCTCCAGCGACGCTGCCATGGAGGCGCGGTCCGACTTGACGAGCAGGTCATCAGGCAGGTACGTGGTCATGTCCAGATGCATGATTTCCTGAACTACATCTTTATTGCCGTTCTGCCGGCGCCCCAGCACTTTCAGAAGGTCTTCATCGGTAGTCAGGGACAGCAGTTGCGGCTGAATGAGCTCCTGTTGTTGAGCTACCTGAATCGAGCCCATCCACTTCAAGTGCCGCTTACCGGGTGGTTCCGCAGCGGATGCGATAAACCGTTTCGCTTTATAGTCGAAACTCAGATTATTGTGAGAAACGGGCAAAGCCCGAATGGCCGGCTCGAGGACGCCCTCTCTCAAGAGCGATGGAAAACTGGTCCAGATGCCGGCCAGCTTATGCGCGAAATACGTCGGATATCCGCCGAACAGTTCATCGCCGCCTTCCCCGGCAAGCGCAACCTTGACGTGCTCGCGGGTCATTTTAGACAGGAAGAAAGTGGGCACGATAGATCCGTCGGCCAGCGGCTCATCAAGGAAGTTCCAGAGTTCTTCCAGTGTATCGCGAGCCATGCCCGGCTCGAAAACAGCAACGTGGTGCTGCGTGCCTACATGGTCGGCGACGCGCTTGGCGTGCTCGGTTTCATCGAAAGACGGATCGGAGAAGCCGATAGAAAATGTCTTGAGGGGCTCGGTGCGGTTGCGAGCAGCCAGGGCGACGATGCCGGAGGAATCAATCCCTCCTGAGAGGAAAACCCCCAGCGGCACATCGGCGATCAAGCGCAGCTTGGTGGACCTGTCGAGCAGTTCAATCAACTTCTCTTTCAGCTCACCTTCGCTCATTTTGGCGTAATCTGCGACTGGCTTGGGCTCCCAATAAGGCTGAGTTTTAATGTCGCCATTTTCGGCAAGTAAAAAGTGTCCGGGCATCAACTTTTGAATGCCTCTGAAAATCGTGTGCGGTGCCGGCACATATTCCAGGGCTAGATATTTCTGCAGTGCCAGGGGATCCAGTTCTCGACGGGCTGCCGGGTGCACGAGAATGCCTTTCAGTTCGGAGCCGAATATCAGCTGACCTTCGAACACTCCGTAATGCAGAGGTTTTTCGCCCATGCGATCGCGGGCGACGAAGAGACGTTCCTTCTTGATGTCCCAGATGGCGAAGGCGAACATGCCCTCCAGGTGCTGCAGGCAATCGACGCCGAACTCTTCGTAGAGGTGCACGATGACTTCGGTATCGCTTTTGGTGCGCAGCTTGTGTCCTCGCTCGAGCACCAGCTTTTGCAACTCGTGAAAGTTGTAGATTTCGCCATTGAAGACAATCCAGATAGATTCGTCTTCGTTGGCAATCGGCTGTTGACCAGTAGAAAGGTCAATAATCGAAAGACGGGTCATGCCCAGGGCCGCGGGCCCGATGACAATCGAGCCCTGCTCGTCCGGACCCCGGTGCGTAATGCTGTGGCACATGGGCTCCAGCAGCTTTTCCTGGGGATTGAGCGGCTGGCGATTGAGATTTAGATATCCAACAATTCCACACATACTGCCATTTTCGTCGATCGAAGCCAAAACGGCATTAGATAACCTTTGCCATCGGCGGCAGGCGCCATGGCGATGTTACAATTTACGCTTGTGAAATCTCTTGAAAAGTGCTACAGCTCAGGCTTCTACGCGCGTCCGACCGTGGAGGTGGCGCGAGATTTACTTGGCGCAATGTTGTGTCGTCGTTTGCCTGACGGCAAGGTGTATCGGGCGGCGATCGTGGAGGTCGAGGCTTACCATGAAGAAGAGCCGGCTTGCCATGCTCACCGGGGCAAAACGCCGCGCGCAAAAATCTTATTCGGACCACCGGGGCTGGCGTATGTTTACTTTATATACGGCATGTACTGCTGTCTGAATGTGGTTACGGAGCCGGCGGAAACCGGTGCCGCTATCTTGATCAGGGCGGTGGCGGCGCCAGGGTGCGACGGACCAGGCAAGCTGTGTCGGCAGTGGGAGGTTACTCGCGAGCACAATGGAGTCAATCTGATGTCGCCGAGATCGGACATCTGGATAGAGAAATCACCTCGCCTTCCGGACGAAGAAGTCGAGATCACTCCGCGCATCGGCATTTCATCGGCTCAAGACTTGATGTGGCGTTTTTGTGTGAAAAACCACCCGTCGGTGAGCGTGAAAACATATCGTCCGCACAAGCCGCTGAAGCGGCGCACTCACAAACAAAAGAAGTCGTCGAATTCCTGATGAACAGAGAAAAGGCGCCGGTGGCAATCATCCTGGATTGGGCGGTCTGCCTGGTCTGGATGTGTGTCATCTATTACTTCTCCGACGTGCCGAACTCATTCCATGTTACCGAGCACTACCTGGGCGTCATGAACTACTTCTGCCGCAAGTGGGCGCACATGGGTGAATATGGAGTCTTGATGGTGCTGACGTTTCGCGCGTCGCGTTCGTTAAGCGGAAGCTCGTCCTGGGTAACCTATGCCATCGCACTTGGTATCACAGTCATGTATGCGTTGCTTGATGAGCACCATCAATCTTATGTAGTCGGTCGCAGCTCCTCAATCGGAGATGTGGCGGTAGATAGCGCCGGGGCGCTTCTGGCGCTGGGTGTGCTGTTGATACGCAAGTCCAGTGACTGAGTCTCTGGAGACTATAAGAATTCAGTGGTGGGCGCCGGCCTTGCCATTGCCGTTGCGAGCGCCGAAGCGCTGCAGCCTTTCCAGGAATGAAGGATCGACCTGGCAAACGCCCAGATGACAGTTTTCGGAGTCGGTGGCGACAGCGTGCAACAGCGTTCGCTCGGAATCGGATAGAGGGGTAGTGGGGTAGGCCTCTTCAGCCCCTGGAAACGCCCTTGCCGCTGTAGCCGAGGAAGCAACGGTGAGGATGCGACGCGCAATAATCGGATCGAGCCAGCATGCGCCACTATGCACGGTGCGAATCGCCAGCTCCAGCCGGTAACGATCGAATGAGTGTTTTGTGACGTAGCCGTCTGCGCCTGCGGCGAATGCGGAGAACATGTCCTCATCGTCATCATGGGAGGTGAGAATCAGAACCTTGGTTTTCGGAACGATGGCTTTCACCCGGCGGGTGACTTCGATGCCGCTCAGCCCCGGCAAGCCGATGTCGACGACGGCCACGTCGGGACGCGCCGTGACTATCGCCTGGATGGCGGACACCCCGTCCTCGGCGTCGCCACAGACAGACAGCCCGTCGAGTTTGTCGAGGATGGTGGAGATGCCCATGCGAGTGAGTTCGTTGTCTTCAACGAGGAAGACCCGCACTGTCTCTAGTATTTCGCTTGGCATTGAATTTGTACTCCTTGCGTGAATCCAGGCTTCCATGTCTTTGGCGACGCGGCAAAATTCGCGCTCCAGCTTGCTCTCCGCGATAGCGGCACTGCCGATGTTCTGGGCGCGGGCGCAGCGTTCGATTTCATAGCAGATATCGGCCAGGCAATGACAGTTGATGGCGAAACAGGATCCCTTCAATTCGTGGGCAACCGACTTCAGTCTCTCTGTGTCGCCCGTGCGCAGGGCGATTTGAATTTTCTCGATCAATGGAGGCGTCTGAACTAGAAACATGGTTAGAAACCGCTCGGCAGCAGCCTTGCCGAATAATGTCACCAGTTGTTCCATCGCCACGCGTGTCTCGGACTCTGAAGACGATGTCTGTCGCGATGAACCGCGGGCGGTGTCAACTGGTTGTTCCCGCACAGTGATCGTCAGCTCGTCCGTCTCACGTGTCGAGTCGGTGGTCGTCGGTTCAACGCTGTCCGTAGCGACGGGCTCTGAATCGAGTGCGACGAGAAACCATCTTTCGATGACTTCCCTCAGTTTTTCTGCCGTGACAGGTTTGCCGATGTAATCGTTCATTCCGGCTTGCAGGCACTGCTCGCGGTCGCCCTCCATGGAATTGGCAGTCATCGCTACGATGGGTGTCGTGATGCCCTGCTCTTCCTCCATGGCGCGTATCGCCGCTGTCGTTTCGAATCCATCCATGTCCGGCATCTGGCAGTCCATGAGAATCAAGGCGACGCGATGGTGGCGCAGATATGTCAGTGCTTGCTGTCCGCCTGAACACAATTGCGGGTCGAAGCCCAGTTCTCGAAGTTGCAGCGAAGCCACCTCCTGGTTAATCGGATTGTCTTCGACGACCAGAATGCGACGGCAAGCATCCGCAGGCAGTTCTGAGCTGAAGGTATCGACGCGGTTTGTGCCGCTGGTTGTCCGCCCCGCCACATGTCTGGCATGCGCCGGAACCGATTCAGCCAAAGTGACAATCGCATCATAAAGGTCGGATTGGCGAATCGGTTTGGACAACACCGCATCAAAGCCGCGTGCCTGCGCCTCGTCAGTCTTGCCGACTTGATCCAGATCGCTGAGCAGCACAAATCGCAGGTGCGGCGAGCGCTCGGACATCAGGTCACGCAGTGCGTAGGCTTCCAGTCCGCCGCTACCGATCAGCTGCTCGCAAATAACTATGGAATACGGCTTGGACGCACTGGCTGCGAGGTCGGTGAAGAACATGGCGGACTGCGCATCCGGAGCATAATCCGCCTGCATTTCCCACGCTTCGCTGTAGCCCTTGAGTACGCTGTACTCGTTTGCCGGGGAGCCCACGACCAAGAGTTTCAAGCCAGCCACATCGCGCCGTCTATGCAGCGGCGGTGTATCGTCGGTATAAGCCAGCGGTAAGGTGACACTGAAGGTGGAGCCTTCCCCTTCAGAGCTTTCCACATTAATGCTGCCACCCATCAGTTCAACAAGACGCCGGCAGATAGCTAATCCCAGACCGGTGCCTCCATATTTGCGCGTTATAGATCCGTCGCATTGAGAAAACGGTTTGAAGAGTTGCGACAGATATTGCTCTCTCATGCCGATACCGGTATCTGCTACCGACATGCGCAAAATCAGACCGTGCTCGGTGACCGCTTCCGGCTCGACGGTAAGAGTCACAGAACCCTGCTCGGTGAATTTGACTGCATTGCTAAGGATGTTCAGCATCACTTGTCTGATTCTCTGGGGATCGCCGGTGACCGTGCGGTCCAAGACCGGGTCTATATATGTGGTGAGCGATATTCCCTTAGATTGCGCCTTCTCGGCAACAAGCCGGGCTGTGCTTTCAAGCAATTCGATGATATTGATCGGCACCATCTGTAGTTCCAGTTTGTCGGCCTCAATTTTCGACAGTTCGAGAATGTCGTTGATAATATTTACCAGCGTTGAGGCGGACGACATGACGATATCGACGAAACGCTTCTGATCGCTGCTTAGATTGGTGCGTTGCAACATATCTGCGCAGCCAATCACGGCGTTCATCGGCGTGCGAATCTCATGACTCATGTTGGCTAGAAACTGCGACTTGATGCGCACCGCCTGCACGGCGCGGTCGCGGGCATCGGTGAGGTCTTCGTAGAGACAGCGGATTGTCGAGAGCGACTTATCGCGCTCGTGGGTCAAGGAATTCAGCAAGATGGCGTTGCGGATGATCAGTGCGCTGAAAGACAAGATCATCAGCAGAACGAGCAGAGTCACGCCGAGCGTGCTGTCGAACCAGCCCGCAGCCTCGCCCCAGACATCCAGGTAACCGAGCAACACGGGCAGTCCGATTGCCGCCGGTAAAAGGCGTCGCATCGAGTAACTGCCCTCGCCGTCTCCGGTGAGCAGCCGCATCAAACCGAGGTTTTTATGGGCGGCCAGTTCTGCGCATGCCAAAAGCAGCAGCGACACCGCCGTCGGCAATGCTATCGGAGTGAATGCTCCGATTCCATAGATAGTCGATACCCGATAAAGAAATCCGATCACAAAAGTGGTGGCGGCCGCCAGGACCCCCACTGCACATATGTGCCAGATCCAGAGCATTCTGTCGCCGATAACACTGCGACAGAGCGAAGCTATTCCGAGGAGGACAACACAGACTGCTGTATTCGGTGCCATCCTGCCCGCCGCAAAGCCGAAGGCGGGCAGTCTATTGTGATGGGACCACTGGTCGATATCGACGAGGTGGGGCAAAAGGTAATGCAGCGCTACGAGGGAGCCGATGGTAATCGCCACGATGCTGCTGGCGAGCGCAATCTTCCGATTTGACCGGCGAGGCGACTCACGTAATGTGATTGCGATACACAGAGCCAGCAGACAGACGCAGGTGGTGGGAGCGACCGGTGGCTGCTCAGGAAACGGATTGCGCAGCAAGGGCAGGTTGAGCCACCAGCCCAGTGCGGCTGAACATGCTACCAGTGCGGGAACGAGGATGAAAGAGTTGCTGCCTTTCAGCGCCAAATGCCAGGGACCTGGCTGCGGACGTGCGTCACTGGTCGACATCTATCAGTCCCCCCAGACGTCGAATAACACTTTAGCCTCAAACGACATTGCGGTCGTCGAACCTATTAATGCGCCATCTAGGGTCAACAAGTAAATGGGAAATTTCATCAACGAAAGCCCTGCCTGCTTTTCAGGCATTGGGCGTCACGATTATGCTACGAACCATTTGGTCCGAAACTTGGAGGCTGCAAAAAGTGCGCGCTCTTTTAGTTGAACTCCAGGTCACCGGATGCGGTGCCTTCGTCGGAACCTGAGTTAGCCGGCGGATTGGGAGAAGCAGCCTGTGGAGCGGGCGTCGGCTTTGGCTTGGCCGCCGGCGTGATACCCATTGGTGCAACTTTTCCATCAAGCGTCTTCAGTCGACGCACTGCGTTGGAAAGAACAGGCGTCTGTGGCTTGGGCGCCTGCTGATATACCTTGTATGTCTGATTGACGGGATTTGCAGGCGCGGCGGGAGTTGCAGCTGCCGGCACCGCCTTTGTCGGAGGCTCCGTGACGGATTTCTCTGCAGAATTCGCGTGTGCCGGGGTGTCCGCGGCCGGTGCCGGGGTGTCCGCGGCCGGTGCCGGAGTGGCTGCGGCCGGTGCCGGAGTGGCTGCGGCCGGTGCCGGAGTGGCTGCGGCCGGTGCCGGAGTGGCTGCGGCCGGTGCCGGTTCGCCAGGCGGTTCCGGAGCTGACGCCGTCACGTCTTGTTGCTCGATGACGCGGATGGTACCGTCCGTGGTGATGCCCAATTTGAGCTTGAGGTGAAGCGGTGCCATGACTCGCGAGTTGGGCTGCACCATGTGTGCGTAAATGTCCACGTCAGCGGATTCCATGTCGATTGGTTTCTGCTGAATTTCTGTGATCGTTACCGAGCACTTCTGCGGCAAAGATTTCAGTTGGGCGTTGGTGAGCGGAAACTTGGTTTCTTTCCAGTAACGTTCCAGCAGTTGCTGAGACATGTGTGACATGGCTTGAATCTGGGAGATCTTGTAAGTCTCGGGATTGAAGTCCAATAAATCCGAGACGTACACCCGCGCGAAACCATCAATTCTCTCTGGAGTTAGCGGATTGGGAATGTTGGTGCTGTCCGGCGCGGTTGGTCCGAAGGTGTTGTTCAAAACCAGTCCTGCGGAAATGCCGACAGCGGACAGTACCAGTGCCACCGTGCAGGAGACGCCCACAAGTCGAGGATTGATTGCTCTGAACCAGGGACGTTTTCCCTTGCGAGCGCGCGCTGCGGCGACGCCTGCTAAAGCTTCTTGTTCGAGTGATGAAAATCTCGGAAGTCCGTCTTCACCGAGCGGAGCCGATGGGTCTTCGCCATCTTCGTACTGACTGCTGTCATCGCGATAGAGTGTGTTGCCGAGCGAGCCGTCGGCGTCATACGGGTTGCTGCGATGATCGACTTGGCTGTCCCGGTACTCAGCGCTGTTGAAGGGCGACGATCCAAACTGGGCATCAAATTGCGACGCTCCGAATTGTGTGCTGCTGAATGGAGTCTGTTCGCCGTCTTGCGAGAGCAGCCGGCGACGCAATTCGGTGCGCGAAATACGTTCTTGCTGAAATTCTTCAGCGGTCAAACTGGTGGCAAGTATGCGTGAAAGCTTAAGCGATTCGTCGGGCGTAAGTAGAACGCTGCTGTTCGGAGGCGTTCCGAGCCGGCGTTTCACCGAGATCGAAATACGTTCGGTTTGGCGTTTGACGACGACCAGAAATCCCGACTGGGTGTCTACGATGCGTTCGGTCGTGGTCGGTGATTGCAAGAATGCGTCCGGCAAATCAAAAACATCGCTGTCGCCGGTGAACGCGGCTGGTGATTTGCTGTCGTCCTGAAAACTCATTCGAAACCCGCGGTCTGAAAACTAAAACGCCACAGCCTGGCTGATTGTAGCAAGAATCCAAGAATCTACAAATGCGGACGGTCTTATAAGAAACACGCGAAAAACGTCGGTTTTTCGCGTGCTCGCAAAAGAAAGGGGGGCGCTGGGCGCCCCCCGATATCTCTAGGTTAGTCTGGGCTCAGCTAAAGATACTCCCGGAGCCGCGAGGACCGACCCGGCTGGCGGAGTTTCCGCAGAGCCTTGAATTCGATCTGTCTGACGCGCTCACGAGTGACGGTGAACAGCTGGCCCACTTCTTCCAAGGTGCGTTGACGGCCATCGTCCAGACCGAATCTGAGACGGAGCACATCACGCTCTCTGGGGGTGAGTTCGTTGAGCATCTTTGCCAGGTCCTGGCGCAGAAGTTCGTGTGTAACTGTGGTTTCCGGACGTTCGGCTTCGCTGTCTTCGATGAAGTCGCCGAGGCGAGAATCTTCTTCTTTGCCGATTGGGGTTTCGAGCGAGATCGGCTCTTTGGCTGCTTTGATGATTTCATGCAGTTTGACGAGCGAGACGCCCATGTTCTTGGCCAGTTCCTGCTCCGTGGGTTTGCGGTTCAGTTCTTGAGCCAGTTGACGCGTTACTTTTTTGAGCTTGTTGATGGTTTCTACCATGTGTACAGGTACACGGATGGTGCGGGATTTGTCTGCCAGAGCGCGGGTGATCGCCTGACGGATCCACCATGTGGCGTAAGTGGAGAACTTATAACCACGTTCGTGATCGAACTTTTCGGCGGCGCGGATAAGTCCGAGGTTGCCTTCTTGAATCAAATCAAGGAAGGAGAGACCGCGTCCGATGTATTTCTTCGCGATACTGACCACCAAACGCAAGTTGGCTTGCACCAATTTACGCTTTGCCATCATGTCGCCCTGGAGAATTTTGCGAGCTAGTTCGATTTCTTCGTCTGGTTTGAGAAGTTGAATGCGACCGATTTCGCGGAGATAGAGACGAACGGAATCTTCAGTAGCGATTTCTCTGCTTGACGGCAGTTCGACTGGTTCATCGTCGTCGTCGAGATCATTGTCTTCGTCGTCGATGATGGTGAACGTGTCCGCATCATCAAGTAGGTCGAGCTCTTCAAGTTCATTGCGCTTGGCAATGTTTTCGTCTTCGACCAACATGTTCATCGGACTCGTACGTTCGGTATCAGCAGCCTTAGTCTTAGCCATACGTTTCCTCGTTTATGCATCCTGGAAATAAAGGTGCGCGATGCGCGAACAACTCTGGTTGTCGTACTGCAATGTACTTATCGAGTATTCGCGGAGATGGTTACGAAGAACGAATGTTGCGTCCGGCTCTGACTAAAGCGTTTCTTTTATATGGATGCTGATCCAACGATTCAGCGGCGCAAACTTCAATTCAATGTCAAGCATCAATCCCACGGCAGCATAATAGGCGCGAAAATCAAACGCAGAGAGGATCTAAACAGTTCCATAAGATTTGCTAGTTCCTTGTGTTCGAAATCAGCGTCACTGCCTTGCTTGGCAACACCTGTGAGCCTAGTATAAGTGCGGTTTCCAGAACGTGCGCATCCTGTTAAGCGACTTTAAATGCATGCTTAAGCGCCGCTAATCATCGGGTTCCGCGCCGGGTGGGGTTTATACGAAACGTTCAGTTTTTATGGGCTATGTTTAACGCTCGCGACACTAAATCTGGTGCCTGAAGCGAAGCAGTGTGTGGCTGTAAGGAGGCAATACTCCTGAATTACGACCCCCTTTACTACCCGGGTGGTCTGGTATGGCACCACTTCGATATCGTCAAGATGCACAAAAATAGTCACGCGATAAGCCGAGGTTTTTCGCGTGCTGTCGATCTGCTGCACGCGCAGCGGGAAGGGCTTTACCATGAAAGAAGAGATGAAAAATTGTTCACTTGGCAACCCGCGTGACGGAATCATGTGCACCTTTCGAAGCTTGCATCTCCTTCTCGACCTGCGTAATCAGGACCTGCCAGTGTTCGGCATCGGCTCGGTCGTTGCGCCTTTCTGCCAGGGTCCGCAAGCCGCCATACACTTCTAGTCGCGAATAGTAAGGATTCTCGCGTGGCAGGTCGATGGCGTACTGCCTATTCGCGTCCTCGAAATAGGACTTCGCCTCGGCATCTTTGTGCTGTTCCAGGAGGCTCACTCCCATGAGTTGGAATGACAGACCGAAGCTCGCATGTATATGAGGATTGAGTCCGTCCAGCGGTACACGCTTTATAGACTCTTTGAAGTAAGCCTCCGCGATGGCGGGCTTTTTTGCTTTCATTTCCAGAATTCCCAATTGTCGCAGCGCATGTACCTGCTCCGCTCCGGTGCCGATTTTTGATACCACCAACAGTGATTTACTGGCTTTGTCCAATTGATTGAGATCTCCGTAGGTCGTCCCCAGGGTTAATCTGGCGTGAGAAATGGGCCCGAGGCTCTTCTCGCAAGCGTCCAAAGCATCGGACATGGGGTCAGCCACCTCGGACGCAAGTTTTGCATCGGGAACATGATGTGCAACGTTAGCTAGTTCTTCAAGGATAGCCAGTTTTGCCGGAGGGGCGAGCTTCAACTTGCGATACTTAGCTAACGCTGAATAGGCCTTCTGCAACGCTTCCTCTGGTTTGTGCAAGTCGGACAGTAGTCTCGCGTGCAAAACTTCGCATTGGCACGCGCCGAATTGATTTTTTAGATGTTCTGTCTGTCCATGCCACTCTTCCAGCATTGATTTGGCAGCCGCATAGTTCTTTTCTCTAAATGTGATTACCACCAGTCGCGAGGCGGCATTCGTAGACTGCTGATCTTCCCAGACGCGTCCGACACGCAGCATGCGCCAGCCCTTTTGCGCACATCGCATTGCGCCTACCGGATTGTTGTCGACCTGATTGAAATGGTCGGCTGCCTGCAGATAAGCCTGGGCTGCGATTCTCTGTGCCATTTGCAGTTCGGCATAGTCCCCCAGTTGCTCCCACTCAGTTGCGGTTACATGTCCTTTCTTTTCGCCTTCCATAAATCGTTCGTACATTGTGAAAGCGGGAGCATCGAAATGGGGGGCCGACAATTTGCGATCTGCCTGTGCCGAGGGCGGCGCAGCCTCATCGTTTTTGCGGCTGTTAGTCATAACCAGCACACCCATGATTGCCAGCGCAACCAACAAGGAAGCGGCCAGCACGATCACTTTTCGCTGCTGCCGAAGTTTCTTTCGCGTTTTGCGACTAGCTTGGTACGCGGCGGTCTTCTGGGTGCGCGAAGGATCGCTGTAAGCCTGTTCGAGATCTGCCTGCAACTCGATAACCGACTCGTAGCGGTCATCCGGATCTTTTTCTATGCCCTGTCTGATCACGCGCGCCAAACGAATCGGAACACCCTGAGTAGTCACCAGATCTGGTGCCGTTTCATGCACGTGTTTGTAGAGAACCTCAAGTGCCGTATCGCCGGCGAAAGGCGGTGCTCCGCTCAGCGCTTCGTACATGACGCAGCAAAGGGAATAGATGTCGGAACGCGCGTCGGTGTGTGTGCCGACAGACTGCTCCGGGCTCATATACGACGGACTGCCTACCAGTTCACCGGTTTGAGTAAGTTCGACCGCTGTGCGCTGCGGCGCTTCCAGCAGCTTAGCTAGACCGAAATCGAGGAGCATGGCATGCAAGCGACCATTCGCATCCTTGCTGATGACGATGTTGCTTGGCTTTATGTCTCGGTGCAGCACGCCGCGACTGTGGGCGTGCGCCAGTCCTGCCAGTACGTCGGCAAAAATGACTTTGAACGTCGGCAGATCGATCTTGCCTGTCTCTTTGAGCCACTTGTCCAGGCTTACGCCCGTTACCAGGTCCATGACCATGTAGAGGGCGCCGTCCTCGACCCCCAGTCCATAAGTCCGCAGAACGGAACGGTGCTCCAGCGTCGTCAGGAGTCGCGCTTCGTTTTGAAAGCGCTTGATCACTGAGTCTCTGGATGCCAGCCAGGGATGCATCATCTTGATGGCTACTTCCCGGTCCAGTTGCTGATCGCGGGCGCGGTACACGTGTCCCATGCCGCCCGCCCCAATGTCTTCCACTATCAGATAGTGCTCGCCCAAGACTTTGCCGATCAGGCTGTCTTCTTTGACCAAGATGCGCGGCAAGCCTCGTCCTTCAGGGCGAGGAGGATAGCGCCGGCGGCGCAGACGCCTTGTCGATCAGTGTGGGGTGCGTTGCTGCTCAATATACTGGCGAACAATGCTGATAGGGGCGCCTCCGCAACTTCCAGCGAAGTAGCTAGGAGACCATAGACTGTCTCCCCAGAGCTTCTTGGAGATGGCGGCACCATGTTGCTTCCGAAGCAGACGACTGGAAACACCTTTCAGGCTGTTTACTAGATGCGAAATTGCGACTTTCGGAGGATAAGTCACCAACAAATGGACATGGTCGTCTTCGCCGTTGAATTCGAGCAATTCAGCCTCAAAGTCCTCGCAAACATCGGAGAAAATCTCCTGAAGATCGGACAACAGGGATTTAGTGAATACAAATCGATGATATTTGGTCACAAAGACCAAATGCACATGCAAATTGAACACGCAGTGTCTACCGCGTCTAATGTCAGTGGCAGCTTTCATAGACCAACAGTATAATTCAATGTATGAAACGACTGCAAGCATACAAATTTCAGTTGATGGCGACGCCAACGCAAGAGCGCAAAATGGCACGCTTTGCTGGTTGCCGACGCTTTGTGTATAACGAAGCGCTGGCATTGCAGAAGCGGCGTTTTGAATCTGGTGAATCAAGATTGGGATATGCTGCGCTGTGCAGAGAACTTACAAAGTGGCGGCATTTGAAAGAAAAGTCGTTTTTGGCGGAGGCACCAACACATCCACTTCAGCAAGCGCTGAAAGATCTAGAGCGAGCGTACGGCAATTTCTTTGGTGGTCGCGGCGGGTTACCGAAGTTTCACAGACGAGGGAGACAGGATGGATTTCGTTATCCAGATCCGAAACAGATCAAGCACGATGAGGTGAATGGCAGGATCTTCTTGCCTAAATTGGGATGGATGCGATACCGAAAGAGTCGGGAAATAGCAGGTGCGATCAAGCAAGTTACAGTGGTTCGAAAGTGCGGACGGTGGTACGTGAGCATCCAGACAGAGCGTGAATTGATCGGCAAAGAGCGAGTCAACGACTCGATGGTAGGGATAGATATGGGGGTTGCGAGATTTGCCACGTTATCTGATGGCACTGTGTACGAGCCGGAAAATCACTACAGGAGGAACGAGAAACGGCTGGCGAAGGCGCAGCGGCAGATGTCGCGAAAGCGCAAGTTCGGAGCCAATTGGAGGAAGCAATTGAGGCGCGTTAAGCAGCTGCACATGCGAATCGCCGAATGTCGGAGAGACTTTCTGCACAAGAGCACCACGACCATCTGCAAGAACCACGCGATGGTAGTGATAGAAGATCTTTGTGTGAAGGGAATGAGTGCGTCAGCTGCTGGTACGTTGGAGAGACCTGGAACAAATGTCAGAGCGAAAGCCGGATTAAACAAGGCCATATTAGATCAGGGCTGGGGAGAGTTTCGGCGCCAGCTGGAGTACAAGCAGTTGTGGCAAGGGGGCATTGTGATTGCGGTGGCGCCGCGAAACACAAGCCGAATGTGTGCTAAATGTGGACATACTGATGCCGGCAATAGAACTGCCCAGGAAAAGTTCAAGTGTGTTGCATGTGGAGAGGCTGAAAATGCTGATCTCAATGCAGCGCGCAACATACTGGCGGCGGGGCGCGCCGTTATAGCCTGTGGAGAGGTGCCGATGGGTGCCTCGGCGAAGCAGGAACCCACCGTGTCGGCAGCTTCGGCTGCTTAGCCGGAATCCCCTTCCTTCAGGGAGGGGAGGACGTCAACGACTGCAGTTCTTGATCTTGCTTTTCTTTTTCTCTATGGTCCGGCACAGCAGTTCTGTGCCCGTTGCGTGCAGCCTGTAAACCAGCCGGCGCGGCGCGTGCTCAGCCGCCTGATGACTGACGTTTGGCTGCCGCCGCCTTCTGCAAGTGCATCAGCTGATCGCGAAGCTCCGCGGCTCGTTCGAAATCGAGGTTGCGGGCTGCTTGCTTCATTTCCTGTTCCAGTTTTTTCACGACCTTAGGCAGGTCGGCGCCAATCGCATCAAGCTGCGCCTCTATGGAGGCGGCTTCTTTTTGACGTGAATGTTCAGGTAAAATTTCGCGTGTCCCGCGCAAACTATCCAGCAAGCTGTTGGTGGTTTCTTTGACGATCGTCTGCGGCGTTATATTATGCTCTTGGTTGTATTTCAGCTGAATTTCGCGGCGGCGATTTGTTTCTTTCAGGGCTCTCGCCATCGAATCGGTGACGCGATCGGCATAAAGAATCACTCGCCCGCCGACGTTGCGCGCGGCTCGCCCGATGGTCTGCACGAGCGACCGTTCGGCGCGCAAGAAACCTTCTTTGTCGGCTTCCATTATGCAAACGAGAGAAACTTCGGGCAGGTCCAGTCCTTCTCTAAGCAGGTTGACTCCGACCAGAACATCGAACGCGCCGAGACGCAAATCGCGCAAAAGCTCGATGCGATCGAGGGCGCCGATATCGCTGTGCAGCCAGCGTACGCGGATGCCGACTTGTTGCAGGTATTCTGTCAGGTCCTCAGCCATACGCTTGGTAAGTGTGGTGACCAGCACGCGTTCGCCGATCTCAGCGCGAATCTTGATCTCTTTGATCAGATCATCTATCTGTCCCTGAATCGGGCGCACTTCTACTTGTGGGTCGACCAATCCGGTGGGACGAATGATTTGCTCGACGATCTGTTGGCTCTCCTTAAGCTCGTTATCACCGGGAGTGGCGGATACATAAATAACTTTTCCGACCTTCTCGAAGAACTCTTTATGCGTCAGCGGGCGATTGTCGCGAGCGCAGGGCAGGCGAAATCCGAAGTCGATCAGGGTGTCTTTGCGTGAACGATCGCCGTGATACATCGCATGCAGCTGCGGTATCGTCACATGCGATTCATCGATGAAGGTCAGGAAACCGCGCTGACCGAAACGGCGAATGAAATAATCGAGCAGTGTTTGCGGCGGCTCTCCAGGCAGGCGACCGTCCAGAATGCGCGAGTAGTTTTCAATACCGTTGCAGTAGCCCACTTCCTTGAGCATCTCGATGTCGAAGCGGGTGCGCTGCAGAAGCCGCTGCGCTTCGACTAATTTGTTGTCGCGCTTGAGCTCGGTCAATCTGTCTTCCAGCTCAAGCTCAATCTGCTCGATCGCTTGATCCAGATCTTCTTCGTCCGCCACATAGTGCTTGGCCGGATAGACTTTGATCTCCTGCACCACTTCTTCGATTTCGCCGGTCACAGGATTGACGATCACGAGCCGTTCGATGTCGTCTCCGAAAAACTCGACGCGCAACACTCGTTCTTCATAAGACGGAAAAATCTCTACAACGTCGCCCCGAGCGCGGAAGCGCGAGCGCTCGATGGTCAGGTCGTTGCGCTCGTACTGAATGCCGACCAGCATGCGCAGGAGTTTGTTGCGCTCGATTTGCTGTCCTACTGCCAGAGGGATGGCGGCGGAAAGATAACGCTCCGGCACACCCAGACCGTAGATGCAGCTTACTGATGCCACCACGACAACGTCTTTCCGCTCCCAGACTGAGCGCGTTGTGGAGTGACGAAGCCGATCGATTTCATCGTTGATGCTGGCTTCTTTTTCGATGAATGTGTCAGTGGACGGAATATATGATTCCGGTTGGTAGTAGTCGTAATAGCTGATGAAATACTCGACCGAGTTGTTCGGCATGAATTCGCGGAATTCATTGCACAGCTGGGCTGCCAGCGTCTTGTTGTGGGCAAGGACAATAGCCGGTAAACCGGTCTCGGCAATCACTTGCGCCATGGTCATGGTTTTGCCGGAGCCGGTGACGCCCAGCAAAGTCTGGCGATCAAAACCTTCCGCCACGCCCTCCGAGAGTGCGCGTATGGCCTTTGGTTGATCGCCGGCCGGTTGAAATTTCGAGATGACCTCGAATCGACTCACGACACCACGCGATTTACTACTGGCTGATTACGATTGGCTTGTGCTGGGCTTCTTCTCGGTGGATTCGTCGTCATCCATGTTGGTTTCAATCGCTGTCTTGATCTCGTTTTGAGTCTCTTTCATCGAGCGCTTGAAATTGACGAGTCCCTGACCAATGGCGCGTCCCAGTTCAGGCAACTTTTTGGGTCCGAATATGAGCAAAGCCAGCCCGAACACGATTGCTATTTCGCCAGGACCAATGTTAAACGGCATAAGTGCTTTGCCTCAGCTTCAAATATCTAACCCTTAAATGGTAGCACATTCGGCGGAATGCCGGTCCTGCTTACTTTTCGGGCTGCTTATCGTCGGTCGCGGTGGGCGGCGGTGCGGCCCCATTGCTGTAGCTGGTGAGGGGCGCGGCGAGCGGAGCGGCGTTGATTTTGTTTTGTTTCTTTCGGTCCGCCATTTCGGCTATAGCAGCGTCCATATAAATGAAATCTGGAACCATGCCTTCCGGTTCCAGGTATGACTCGATATCGGACGCATCTATGGACTCGTTGGGCACGTTGTTCGGGAAGTTGCGGGCGTTCATGCCGACGACCTGCGAGACGTAAAGCGGGTCTGGATTCAACCGCACCCATTTGACTCCGCTGGTCGCCCAGTCGTTATACTGCAGAGACACATGCGGATGGTCCGGCTGGTGTTGCAGGTGGTCTAAGCGGCTGCCGAACACTGTCACCATCAGGTGTGGCATCGCCTTCGCGACGCTTTTTAAGTGCAGGGAACCGTCGCGGTCTTTGAAGTAAAGTTCCGACTCCTCTATGGTTGCCACTTGCGGGTTCCAGGTCTTGCCGAAGACGTTCAAACGAGCCAGAGCCCGTGTCACCTGCGGTGGATAAATCTGCCTGGGCCATGCCGGCATAGATGAGTACGGAACCGCGAACTCGATTGATTCCTCCCAGACTCCGTTGTTGTTTTCGTCGAAGAACACAACCCCGGGTATCTCCGGTAGTCCGACCTTTTTGTGCGAACCGGGAGTTTTGGAAGCATCCGCCTGGAACTTTATCCGGCGATAATCGACAGCCGGCTCGCCAGTGGCGGCGCTGCCCTGCCTGTAATGGCGGTTGGTGACAAAGTCTTTGGCGCTGCCGAGAGCCGGCGGGTAAAACATCGATCCCAGCGGAGTCTCATAGAAAGCCAGCCAGGAAACGTTCCGCAGATCGCTGTGGTATTTGTCGAGCGTGGTCATCAAAAGATTGCCACCGTTGGACCAGCCGACGATGCCCATGTTCTGCGAGTTGACCTTGACCGGTACCAACTCGTTGATGGTTCTCAGTTTCGTATCGTTTGACTTGCCGGCGGCGAATTTAATCACATCGCGCAGTGCAACCTCGCAGAGCGGTCCCCGCTGGTCGTAGGTGCCTCCGGAGCGGAACCCTTCCTTGCCGCCGCCGGGAAAAGCAAATCTCACTTCCACGAAACCGGCTTGGGCTGCATGCATGGAAAAGTCGAGGCCGCTCTTCTCGTCGCCCCCCGGAACTACCACCACCACCGGTGCGCCGTCGGCATAGCGAGGCTTGACCGGATAGATGACATTGACAGCCAGCCCTTTGTCGGGTGCGGAGCTGCTGGGTATGAAGAAACTGGTGGAATGCTCCGGCACCATTGGTGGTAGCTTCAGGCTGGTGTTTGCGCCCGGTACCGATCCAGGCGAAGCCGACCATGACGGGGGTGCCGACGCGGTCAGCAAGCCGATTGCCGCAATCAGACAGGCGAATATTGCCTTGGCGGCATTTAGTTTCTCAGCAATTTTCTCAACCATTATCTCTACCAGCACGTCGACGTTCCGGCCGGATCATCGCCGACCGGGGATGTATGTAATACAGTTATGTAGGCAGCAGCGGTTGCAACTTAGTGAAGTCGGCGATGCTCACGTAATAACGATTGACGGCGTTCAGCAAGCCATGCCGCGTGTCGCGTTTGGCTTTGTCTTCGTCATTCACCATGACGTCGACAAAAAACTGATCGATCTGTTTGACGAGTTTGCCGAGCAACGCGGTCAATTGCTTGTACTCAGCGGCATTGGCGGGCTGCCTGAACTGACCGCCACTTTCCCACGTTGCCACCACCTCTTTCTGGAAAGCATCCCACAGGTTTTTCTCGGCATCGAGTGTAAATGCGGCCGGATCTACTGCTTCCGGGCTGTCGGGCTTGAGAATCTTGCCGACGCGCACGCCGCCGCGAACGATTGCCAGTCCATCCTCGTTGCTGGTCAGGTCCTCGAGAATCTGGCAGCGCACCAGCGTATCCGGCAGATCTGCGAGCGGATCTTGAACTTGCAGGACGGCATCGATGATCTCGCGTTTGAAGCCTTTCTCTTGCAGGCGCATGCGGATGCGCTGCGTGAGAAATTCCCGCAGATCGGCAATTGTTTTCTGCGGTTCAAATCCGCGCTTTCCTTCCAATGCCGGTTGCAGGAGAGTCAGAATTACTTCCATCAAAGCGTTGAGATTGATGGAGGTAGCTTGCATGCCGTCGAACAGAATGTCGACGATGCCCTGGGCCTGGCGGCGCAACGCATAAGGATCGCTAGATCCACTTGGACGTCTGCCCAGAGCGAAGAGCCCGACCAGATTGTCCAATTTGTCTAGAAGCGCGGCATATTTGCCCACGTCGTCGGCGGGAATTTCATCATCGGTAGAGCGCGGCGCGTAGTGCGAGGCGATGGCTTTCACCACATCTGGTGGCTGACTTTCCTGTTCTGCATACCAGGAACCGACGTAGCCCTGCAACTCCGGCAGCTCGCGGACCAGATCGGTGACCAGGTCGAGTTTGCACAACTCCATGGTGCGTTCCAGGCAGACTTTGATGCGGGCATCGAGATTGAGGCTGTCGGAGAGGATGCGCGACATGTGCATCAAGCGATCCCGCTTGTCGACATAGCTGCCCAGACCTTCCTGGAATGTCAGGTTACTGAGGTTTCCGAGCCGATCGGTGAGTTTCGTCTTCTGGTCATTAAAGTAGAAGAAACGGCCGTCGGCGAGGCGGGCCCGCAATACGCGTTCGTTGCCTTGTTTGATGATTGGTTCCGCTTCCTGGCGGTCGTTGTTGGAGACAGCTATGAAGTAGGGCAGCAATTTGCTTTTGCCGTTGCCGCTGCCGGCGCTTTCGACCGGGAAGTAGCGCTGGTGGTGCACCATGACGGTCTCGATCAATGTGTCAGGCAAGTCGAGGTACTGTTTCTCGAACTCGCCCAGGATTGCGTGCGGCCACTCGGTGATGTTGATCACTTCGTCCAGCAAGCCGCTTTTTAGCCGGCCCGGCGTTCCTTTGACTTTCTGGGCCGTCGCAACGGCTTGTTTTTCAATAACTCCTTTGCGCTCCTCGGGGTCGACCAGTACGCGTGCGGCGCGCAGCGCCTCGACGTACTTGCTCGGGTGGTCGATTGCGACCTTCCCCGGGTTTAGAACGCGGTTGCCGTAGGTTTCGCGTCCGGCGTGAACGCCTTCCATTTCCAGCGCCACAATCTGATTGTCAAGCAAAGAAACCAGCCAGCGAATCGGGCGTGAAAACTTGAGGTCATAGTTGCCCCACCGCATCAGGCGTTCACCGGACAGTTTGCTGATCGCCTGCGGGACCACCTCTTGCAGAACCGCTGCCGCGTCTTTCCCTTTGATAGTTACGCTGGCGAAGTAGTAGCTGACCCCGCCTACTTCCTTTTTCACGAGGTCTTCGACTTTGAGGTCGAACTTTTTGGCGAAACCAGCCGCTGCGCCGGCAGGCGCGTCTGCCTTCGGACCTTTCTCTTCTTTTTCGACTGTTGGCTGCACGTCGGACAGCCCTTTGACGATGGCGGTCGTACGCCGGGGCGTGCCCAGGGTGATAATTTCCTCGAACCCCAGATTGGCGCGCTTCAAGCCATCACTCAAAAGGGTTTTTAGCCGCTCCTGTGCTTCCGGAACGTGATCTGCCGGCAGCTCTTCGGTGCCTATTTCGAGAAGATAGTCGGGCATGCCTTCTTGTTTTCCTGCAAAAGTCAGCGCAAATTATAGCCAATCCGGCACCTTAAAACCCGCTATGCTGCGCACTGTAACGCCTGCAGCCGGACGCAACTGGCGTGCCACCATATATGGTGCGCTTGGCGTCTGCGAGGTTGCTTATGGCTCCACGTCGGCGCACGCGCAATCCTGTCGTTTTTCGCGCGTTGCCCGAGGAGCCGGACTATTCAGACACGCCCCAGCAAAGCGCCACCTGGGGCAGATGTGCGAGAAGTGATATGTCAAGGGGGGGGCGGCCGGCGGCGCAGCTCTGGGGACGGTTTTGCTGCAAGTTGGGTTTGCTTGAGTGAGTGGTATGAAAGGTCTAGATCAGATTTAACCAATAGGACATTGGGATGAGGCGGTTCTTTTTTAGCAGCAAAGGGGTGAGCGCAACGCTGGCTTTGTTGTTTGGGCTGATTGTGACAGTCAGCGGCGCCTGGGCTAAGTCGGCTGGAGGTTTTGCTGGAGTTGAGTATCTCAGCAGCGATTCCCAGACCTCCCGGCAGGAAGTCGAGAAGATGCTGGGGCTGCATCATGGGGCCAGCTACGAGTCGGCCGAGAGAGCCCTGGAGAGACTGCGCGACAAGCTGGAACAGCGTCGAATGCATGCCAACCTGGACATCGTCGATGGCGATAAAGACGAATTTTACGTCTCCATAGATATCGTCAAGGCCGGCGTTGCTGGTGACGCTCCGACGAGAAAGCTGGAGTTTCCTCACAGAGTTTTCTTGACCAACACCAAGCCGCTCGTGTTGCTCGAGCAACTGGAGACTCGTCGGATGCAGTTGCAGGAGCAGGGGCGCCCGACAGAAGTCGTCTATAGGGACGGCATCAAGCACTATTCCGATGTCGCTTGTGATCGACTCGTCGATCAGCTATTGGTTGTAACTCCGCTAGTGAGAGGACAGCTGCACCAGATGATTGCCAGCGATCCCGATCCGAAACGGCGGATGGCGGGCATCGAGCTGCTCAACTGGGCTGGGCAGCCGGTCGGCGACGCGGTGGTAGTGGTGCCGGCGATCAACGATGTCGATGCGGATGTGAGAGTGGTGGCTGCCAAGTATGTGATGGCACGCTTCGACTTGCTTCCGGATCGCTTTCCATGGACGCAACTGATTGAAGCGTACGCCTTCCAGCTGGCAAGACCGTCGCATCGCGATCGCATCACGGGACTTGCATGTTTGTCTGCGTTGACGAAAACGCGTCCTGAGCTCATGTACAACGTCAAGGTTTATAGCGAGGAACGACTCAAGCAGTTGTCTGAGCAAAGCGCGATTCCAGCCATCAGGACTCGGTCACAGGATTTGCTGGCTCAGGTCGGCAACGTCAAGGGACCTAAGAGCAAAGTTTCTCCCGGTGAGTTCAATGGTTTCTAGCCAAGAAGAGTATTTTGGGATGCTGTCGATGTCGATTCGTTGGCGATAAGTGATAAGTGGTAAGTGAGGAATTGTCCCCAATCATGACGACGCAGTTGATTGCGAAAAAATGCTTGAGTTGCGAGCGCAGTTATGGACCGGATTTCGTGGTCTGTGAAGACGACGGAACGCAACTGGCGGCCGTCCTCACTCAGTCTCTGGTCGGCGATACTCTTGGCGGTGGCAAATATGAGCTGCTGGAAGAGCTGGGGCGGGGCGGCATGGGCGTCGTGTTTCGTGCTCGCCACAAGCTCATGGAGCGGATCGTCGCCATCAAAATGTTGATCGACGACATGGGCAAGGACCCGACCGCACTGCAACGTTTTCACGTTGAAGCCAAGGCGGCGTCGGCGTTGAATCATGCCAATATCATTCGCATCTACGACTTTGATGTTTCGCAGCACGGATTCCCGTTCATCGTCATGGATTACTTGCAGGGTGAGCCGCTGGATGGAATTCTCGATCGGGACCAACGCATGAATTGGCAGCGAGCGATGCCGCTGTTTCTAAAAGTGTGTGATGCGCTCGGGCATGCTCACCGACGACAGGTGGTGCATCGCGACATGAAACCCAGCAACGTCATGGTGGTGCACGATGAGGATGAAGGCGAGCGCCCGGTAGTGCTCGACTTTGGGATTGCGAAACTGTTTACTCCCGGTGGGAAGAACGAAGGACGATTGACGCGCACCGGCGAAATATTTGGTTCGCCCCTGTACATGTCTCCGGAGCAGTGCCTCGGTCAGCCGGTGGACCATCGCTCTGATATTTATTCCGTAGCTTGTTTGATTTACGAAACGCTTACCGGTTGCGTGCCGTTCGACAAATCCGGTTTCGTGCAGGTGATCCTGGCACACGTGAATGAACCGGCTCCAAGACTGGATCGCGCGGCTCCTGAATTGGGACTGCCGAAGGAATTGTCGGATGTGCTGATGAAGGCGATGGCTAAAAGCGCTACCGAACGATTTGAGAGCATGGCTGAGTTCAAGCAAGCACTGATTGCCGCCAGTGGTGGTGGCACCGGGCAAGTCGAAGTTTCCCAACAATCAGCCGGCGCGCCTGCGGTCAACGCTGGTGCTGCTGGTGTCGCCGGCGGTGTGCCGGCAGGCACCGACACAAGTTCAACTGTGGTGGGCAACGTGCCCAATCCCTACTTTCAGGGCGCGGGCGCTGCACAGGCAAATCAGGCGGTGAGGCCTCCGGAATATACAGTTGTGTCGGGGCACAGAGTTACTGAAAGCGATTCCAGTATGGAGCCGCAAGTTCGAGATTGGCTCGACGGCGCCGAGCGCGGGCGCGTCGAAGATCAGTTCGATCTCGCCTGGGCTTACCGGGCCGGCGACGGAGTAGATCAGGATCCGAGATTGGCGATTTTTTGGTATACCGAAGCCGCTGGGCAAGGGCATCCGCAAGCTGCGTGTTGCGCCGGCGAGTTGTACAGAGACGGGATTGGAACCGAGCAGGATTACGGCGAGGCACTAACTTGGTTTCGTAAGGGAGCAGAGGGTGGCGACTTGCTCTCCCAATTCAATGTAGGTTGGGCTCATGAGTTCGGACAGGGCACGCCGGTAGATTTAGAGATGGCGGCGTACTGGTACAAGAAAGCTGCTGAGAGTGGATACTCGTACGCGCAGAACAGTCTCGGCGTGCTCTACACCATAGGTAGTGGCGTAGAGCGGGATGATAAAGCGGCGTTCGAATTGTATTTGCAGGCTGCAGAACAAGGATTGGCTGAAGCACAAAGAAGGCTCGGCGAGGTCTATGAATGGGGTTGGGGAGTTGATATCGACTACGCCAATGCTCTCTATTGGTACGAGAAAGCGGCTGCTCAGGACGATCTGGATGCGCAGTTTCGTCTGGCAATAATGACGCTGGAAGGGCGTGGCTGTAAACCGGATGTGGCGGGCGGTAAGCGCAAACTGCGACAAGCCGCGCAACGCGGATCGTCGCTGGCGCAGAACTACATGGGTGAAGTTTATGAGTATGGCTTACATGATGCGACGATGAACCTGGAGGAAGCATTCCACTGGTATAAGAAAGCCACCGTCCAGGGGCACGCTGAAGCCAATTATTCGCTCGGACTGATGTTTGAAGAGGGACGAGGGACTGAGGTCAATAATCAGGAGGCTGAGCGCTGTTTCCGAGCTGCTGCCGAAGGCGGAAGCGGTAACGGCATGGTGGCATTGGCGCGCAGTATTCGCGAAGGGCGGTCGAAACCGGTAGATCCCGATGAGGCGATCACTTTGCTGGAGAAGGCAATGGCATTGGATTGCGGGTGGGCTTTCATGCTGATGTCGCAAGTTGTGCAATCTGGTGACCTGAAGAATACCGGCTACGATGCGCTGAAGTTAATGGAAGAAGCGGCGGCACTATGCCCGGATTTCGCCATGCCGCATTACGAACTGGGAATTCTTTATATCGATAGCGGTCGCAGGGCGGAAGGTATGGAGTGTCTGCGCAAGGCCGCAGCACTGGGTAGCGCGGATGCTGAGGATGCTCTGGCATCGTATGAGGGGTAAGAGAGCTTAAATGACGACGCAGATGTTCCAGAGAAAATGCCTCCAATGCGAGCGCACTTATCCTGCTGAGACGCTTGTGTGTGAAGACGACGGAACCCAGCTGGCTGCCATCCTCACCCAGTCGCTCGTCGGTGATACTCTCGGCGGTGGCAAGTATGAACTGCTGGAAGAGCTTGGTCGTGGTGGTATGGGCGTCGTGTTTCGCGCCCGGCATAAACTGATGGATCGCACAGTAGCGATCAAAATGCTGATCGATGATCTGGGACGGGACGAAACCGCCTTGCAGCGTTTTCACGTGGAAGCCAAGGCAGCGGCGGCTCTCAATCACAGCAACATCATTCGTATTTATGACTTCGATGTTTCGCAGCATGGTTTTCCATTCATCGTTATGGACTACCTGCAGGGTGAGCCGCTGGATGTTTTTCTGGAGCGCGAAAAACACATGGATTGGAAGCGCGCTCAACCACTCTTCATCAAAGTCTGCGAAGCACTCGGCCATGCGCATCGCCGCCAAGTCGTGCACCGCGATATAAAACCAAGCAACATCATGATTTGTGTGGACGATGATGAGGAAGAAAAACCTGTCGTTCTGGATTTCGGAATTGCCAAACTGTTTACCGCGCAAACCGGTAAGGCAGCCAATCGGTTGACGAAGACAGGCGAGATTTTTGGATCGCCTCTCTATATGAGCCCGGAGCAGTGCCTGGGGCAGTCGATTGATCCGCGTTCCGACATCTATTCTCTGGGCTGTCTTATTCACGAAACGCTAACCGGGCAGGCGCCTTTCGAAAGAAGCGGTTTCTTGCAGGTCATTCTGGCGCATGTGAATGCTCCCGCGCCCACGCTGGAGGAGTCGGCTCCTGATATGGTGTTTCCGCCCCGTCTCACAGAGATTATCGGGCGCGCGATTGCCAAAGACTGCACGCAACGCTACGAAACCATGCAGGAATTCAAAAAAGCGCTGGCTGAAGTCGACCTGGACAAAAGTCCGGCGCCGCCTGCCCGTGATACCGGTGCTGGTGACTCAGGCGCTCGCAAAGGCTTAGGATTTGTATCAGGATTTGCATCAGGATTTGCTTCGGGAATGGCTTCCGGAGCCGCTTCTAAAGCGGTCTCCAGCGCCGGTTCCAGTGCTTCATCCGCTCCGGAGGCTATAACTGCCAAGTCCGATGCCGGTGGTGCGGCGCAAGATGGTTCCGAGGTTTTCGAGGTTTCCGAGGTGGAAGGCAGTCCACCGGACGCCAGTGAGGAGTTTCTACGCGTGTTAGCCGCTGCGAAGAACGGAGACGCGGAAGCTCAATACGACCTGGCCTGGTTCTATCGAAAGGGGGACGAGGGCGCGCCTCTGGATGCGAAGATTTCCTTCTACTGGTTTTTGAAGTCGGCTGAGCAGGGCAAGCCGCAATCAATGAACTGTGTTGCCGACATGTACCAGGACGGCGAAGGTGTTGAGGAAAGCATGGCGGAGGCTTTCAGTTGGCGCCAGAAGTCTGCCGAGCTTGGAGACGCTCTCGGGCAGTGGAATCTGGGTTGGCACTACAATCACGCCCATGGCTGTGACGAAGATCCGGATCTGACTGCCTACTGGTATCGCAAAGCCGCCGACCAGGGTACTCCAGGAGCCCAAGCCGATCTCGGCTGGTGTTACATGAACGGTTATGGGGTGGAGGAGAGTGACGCCGAAGCCTTCGAGTGGTTACTGAAAGCTGCCGAGCAGGGCAATGGCTACTCGCAAGTTAGAGTCGGGCGAGCGCTCAAATGGGGTTGGGGTGTCGAGAAAGACGAGAAGGGTGCCTTCGAGTGGTTCGAGCAGGCTGCTTCGAACGGGAGGCTCGACGGTCAGCATGAACTTGCCATCATGTACTTCCGCGGACTTGGTTGCCGTCTGGACGCCAGCGAAGGCTACAGGCAACTGCGCATCGCCGCCCAGAAAGGGCATCCGGAATCGCAGAACTATCTCGGACTTTGTTATGAATTCGGCTGGCACAAAATTCCAATCAATTGGAACGAAGCGGCTGTCTGGTACAAGAAAGCTGCCGATCAAAATTACGCCGACGCCGAGTACAACCTTGGTTCCATCTATGAAGAAGGCAAAGGTGTAGACCTCGATGAAGACCTGGCGTTGAGCTGGTATCGACGCGGTGCCGAGAACGGTTCCGGGTCGGGGATGGTGGCTTTGGCCCGTTTCCTCGGCAAGGGTATTGCATGCGAAAAGGACGAGGCAGAGGCTATCTTCTGGCTCAAGAAGGCGGCAGCGGCCGGTGACGCCACCGGCATGTACCGGCTGGCCATGCGTATCGACGATGGTCGTTGCAAGGATGCTGAGGGTTTCGATGTGATGGAACTATTCCGCAAGTCAGCGGACAAAGAGAACTCGGATGCACAATTTGAGTACGGTTCTCGGCTCTACAATGCCGGCGAGCGCGAAGAAGGTTTGAAGTATCTCAAGTTGTCGGCTGAGCAAGAGAATACAGATGCTCTTGACTTTCTCGCCAAGCATGGAGAGGCTGGCGAGACGTCCGGCACTCAATCCTGACCTCAACCAACGCGCGAAAAACTTCCGTTTATCACGTGGTGATTTTGCCGCTTCCGTCGTACAGAAGCCGCTCCACGTGCTGGTCGTTGAGCAGGTGTGACTCGACTATTTCCTGGCAGTCTTCGGGTTTGACGTGGGCGTACCAGATGCCTTCGGGGTAGACGACTATCACTGGTCCATTGCCGCACTGGTCCAGGCAACCTGTTTTGTTTATACGGATCTGACCCTTCAGTCCGCGGTCGACAATCTGTTTCCGCAAGACAGAGCACACTTCTTCGGAGCCCTCGTCCGGGCAGGTCTTGCCGCTGGTGCACACGAAAACGTGCTTTCTATAACCGGGCCATGGTGTTGTCATTAGGTCTCCTGGCAGCCACTCTGGTGAACTTCTGTATAACACAGGCGTTACGTTTAAAGCGTTAGCGTTGACGGTTGGGCGCTTTCCTTGCAACAATTCCCCTTCAGACCTGCCTCACGGCAGGCGACCGTAGACAGTCTGGTGCTGAGCCTCGAGCTCGCTAATGGTTCCGAACCGCCGGCTTAGGTCACAAAGCGCGAAAAACTCTCCTTGTTCGCGGGTGCTTGTCGCCTGCATTCCGGGACTATCAATCGTTTTTGTGATCCCTGCGGAATTGTTTTCCCAGGGCTTTTTATTTGAGCCTGAAGGTAAGCAAAACGATCGAAAACTCAACTTGTCAGGCGAATGCCTGGCATGGACCCGGAGGCACAATGGCCACTAAAGAGAAAAAACAGGAAATTGTGGCTGAGTTGGAAGCTCTTCTTAAGAAGACCAACGTCGCCATCGTTGCCGATTTAAGTGGCTTTACTGTTGCGGAAATTACCGGTTTTCGGCGCAAGCTGGATAAGGACAAAGCCCGCTGCAGAATCGCCAAGAACACACTGATCTCGCTCGCAGCAGAAAAGGGAGAGTTCAAGCAGTTGGCAGAGATTGCCAAAGGCCCGACCGCCCTGATTCTCGGCGAAGAAGATCCTGCCGCCGCGGCCAAAACTACAGTCACATTCTTCAAAGCCGTCAAAAAAGGCACCGTTCGCGGTGCCGTGTTCGAAGGCAAGTTGATGTCCGGCGACGAAGTGAAAGCATTAGCCGATCTTCCGTCGCGCGAGGTATTGCTGTCTCAGATCATGGCCGGACTTGATTCTGGTGCTCGCGAAATTGCTGGTTGCCTGGCAGCCGTGATTCGCGACATCGCCATACTGGCTGAAGAGGTCGCTAAGAAACGAAACGAAGGGCAACCCGCAAGTGCTGCCCCCGCGGCTCCTGCTGCTGAAGCGCCAGCCACAACCGAGGCTGCCGCACCCGCTGAAGAGCCCAAAGCTGAAGCTGCGCCTGAAGCAACCGCTGAAGCGCCTGCTGCCAGTGAGGCTGCGCCTGCAGCGCCCGAGTCGGTTTCCGAAGAAAATTCATAAGGAGAATTCAAATGGCTACTGCTACAAAACTTTCAGTCGATGACCTGCTCGAGCAGATCGGTTCGTTGACTTTGCTTGAAGCCGCTGAGCTCAAGACCAAAATGGAAGAAAAATTCGGCGTCACCGCTGCTGCTCCGATGGGCATGCCCATGATGATGCCTGGTGCTGGCGGCGGCGCTGCCGTTGAAGAGAAGACTGAATTCGACGTCATTCTCACGTCCGTCGGCGACAAGAAGATCGAAGTGCTCAAAGTCGTTCGCGAACTTACCGGTCTTGGACTGAAAGAAGCGAAAGACCTGGTCGACTCCGCACCGAAACCGGTGAAGGAAAAGATCAAGAAGGAAGAAGCCGAGCAAATGAAGACCAAGCTCGAAGCTACCGGCGCCAAAGTCGACATCAAGTAATCTTCCGGATTGCGAAAATTGTGCGGGGCGGACCTTCGGGTCCGCCCTTTGCATATGGACTGGCGGCTGGCTGGACCTCAGGAGCGCTCGAACAGCGCGAAGATTTGTGGTTTTTCGCGCGTTTCTATTTCCTGGAGCGGGCGGGACGCACTTTGTGTTTCTTCAGCCAGGCATGCGCCCCGCCGGAGAGCAGGTCGCTGTGCATGATCCAGGGCTCGTTGAAGAAATCTACGGCGATGTGCCCATCCAGGATATGTGTGACTAAGAGGTCGAGACCCGCTTCCTCTGTGTCCACGCCTTCCATGACGATAACTCTTTTGCCCTCTTCTTTTTCGTTCAAGTAATCGCAGAAAAACTGGAACGCACTCAGGTGCCGTCTCGGCATATGTCCGGTGGTGAGAATTACGTGCAGTTTCTCCCACTCGTCCGGCGCCAGTTCGGACCGCCATTTGTCAGTTATCTCCTGCATTTTCGCCAGTTGCAGGGCGATTGCGTTATCGATGTTCTGCAGCGATTCGGGCGCTGCGGCGCGCGCAAATGACTGTAGTTGGTCGTGAGTCACCTTGCCGTTTTCAACGGTCTCGGACAGGAAATCCAGAGACAGCTGCACCAGAAATTGTTGTCGCGCCAGTTCTTTCTTGTCACCGGATACGGTGCCGCTTAGCGTGGTTCTTGCCTTCCTGATAGAATCGGCGAATGTGGACAGATCTTTCGTTTCTTCCGCAGTCAAAGTGCGGTTCGTTTTGTTGACCAGTGTGACGTAGCAAGCCAGGGGAATGTGGTCGACATCCTTAAAGTACGTGTAGCCCTCCGGGATAAAGCGCTCTGATTTCTTCGCACCCTTGTTTATGAGCGTCATCTGATCCCCGGAAACGAAAATCACCGGTCCGAGATTCTCGCGTATTTCGCGCTTCGCGTTGGTGTATCGTGCGCGGAAGCTGGCGTTGAGCTGATTCAGAGATTCCATTGAGGGAGAAATTGACTCTTCCGCTACCGCCGGTGGTGGAAGCAGAATCGACAACGTTCCAGACAGTGCGGAAGACACGACGGAAACCAGGATAAAGGGCAAGATTTGTCGCATAAAAAACTCGTTGTGAAGTGCGGGCGCATCGAACGGTGTGACCGTATTCTAAACAGGTGTGGGCTTCTTAGGCTTGAATAGAAAAACTTAGAGACGTCATGACAACGGCCGCCTTCAAAGTTGCTAAACTGGGCTAGGTTTATTTTTTGGGCGAAAGTCAATGCAGTGCCCCAGTTGCGGTCTCTATCATCCTCCTAAGTACCAGAATTGCGTGTCTTGTGGCGCCAAGCTCATTCAAGGCTCTGCGCCGCTGATTGGCGAAGGACCGCCGACCCAGCAGGGGCTTCCAAAGATTCCGGAGAGCTACGGGACGGCGCCCCCGCCCCTGGGTGGAGCCGATTTTGACGCCAATCCCGAAGAAGACGACGACGAAGAGGATGACACGCCCCGGCGGCGTCGCTCTGAACGCAAGAGCACCACAGCCGGCAACGCAGGCAAGCGCGGCGGGAAAAAGGGACTGCCGATTGGCATGGGCATAGCGCTTACAGGCTTTATTTTGATTGCCTCAGCCGGAGGAACTTATTTCTTCCTCACTAAACCGCCTGAGAATCAGCGTCTATTGCAAGAAGGTCTTAAAGAACTGCAAAACGGACAATACGCGTTTGCGGTCAAGACCCTTACTCAGGCACATTCGCGGAAGCCCGATGACAGCAAAATATTGCTGGCTCTGGCGAGAGCGTATGTCGGGGTAGATCAGGTCGAGAAAGCCTGGCAATGCATCACCGAGGCGCAGCAGTTGGGTGCCGGTCTGGCTGCCGAGCCGGAGCTGGCATCCGGACTGGCCAGTTACTACCGGCAGCGCAACCAGTATCAGCGCGCCGTGGAGTTATTGCGACCACTGGCGGCCGCCGATTTGCCGGGCAAGAAAGTTGAACTCAGCGATCTGGCTGCATTGTGGGGAGATGAATCGTTCCGCAGCGGCGACTTCAAAACAGCGCTGCGCTGCTGGGAAGAAGTGAAGGAACTGGGAGCCGGAACTCGCTTGGATGAGGCGGACAGCCGGCTGGCCACAGTTTATGCCAAGATGGCGGCCGAGAGTGCCACCAAGGGTGATATCGATGCCGCCATCGCATACTACACCAAGTTGAACACACTCTCCCCGAGTGCCACCAGTCTGGAGCAAACCGCAGTTTTGTACGAGAAGCAAGGCAAGTACGAACTGGCGATCGATCAAATGCGCAAGGCCGTGCAACTCTCAGACAACTCCAGCGATCTCAATCGCAAATTGGCAGCCCTCATGGCCAAGCGCGGCAAGGAAATGCTGGATGCCGGCGATTCCGATGGCGGCTACGGATATTTGCAGCAGGCGCAGTCGCTCGATCCCCGTATCAAAGCACCGAATGTCACCGTCCGCAATATCAAGGTCGATGTCGACAATAGCACCAGCGTCTTGCGGATTTCTGGAGAAGTCTGGAACCCGGGACCGGAGCCGCTCAACTATCTGAGCATCCGTGGCGAGCTTTGCGAGGCGAAGGGAACCAAGGTGCTCTGGTCGAAAGAACAACGCGTCATCGATGAATTTGTGCAACCGCTGAGCGCGCGCGAATCCAAGCCTTTCGAATTTGTTGCCGGTGTGCCGGTGAAGGAAGACGGCAGCAGTGAGTTTCGTGTCTATCTCGACGGGGCGCTCTACAAGACTTATGCCGTCGGCAAGGGAAGCGGCGAAAAAGGCGGCACTGCAACAGCGCACAACGATGACTGGACTCCGGGGACCAGCGGGTCTAGTGGCGCCAGTGGTGGCATCTTCTCGAAGCCGCGCACCAAAGTAATCGAGGCGCCGGTGAATCCGGCTCCAGCACCGCAGGCGGCTTCCGGCACGACATCCACGGCTCCTGCGCCGGCACCGGCTCCTATGCCGGGCTTCACTTCAGAAACGCCACCGTCGGGCGCCAGCCCGGAACAGAAAACTCTGGACGATCTGGACCGTTAAGAACTCTCGTGTCCGGGTGTCCAGGAAGCGAAACGAGAAAGCGAAACGAGAAGCAGAGGTACCTCACTGCTTCTCGTTACACGTAGTATTCAATTCTCGAAAAGGTACCTGACTCAGGCAGGCGGTCCGCGTTCATCGGCATACCAAACTTTTCGACAATGTTTCTTCGGCATGAAGAATCTCCTGTACAGGGGTACGAAAGAGTTTCGTCCGAACCTGCACACAGGCAGAGCGGACGCGCGAAATCATTCAGCGGCGCACTCGCTCGGTTGTTCGGACGTAACAGGATTTCGCAATTCTGTTCTGAGCGACGCATGTGCCCAGTTTGCTCGCAAGTAAGCACGCGAAAAGAAATGGTTTTTCGCGTGTCGTTGATCGGATGTGGCGAACCCTACGCGCTTAGTAGCGGTACTCAATTTCGTAGGTGATTTTGACCTCGCCATTGGCGGGTACCGGCACTGCAAACTCGAGAGTACTTGAATCCTTTTTTTTGTACTCATGGCTGGACGAGAGAATCTTCCACGTGCCGCTGGCATGCTCAACGGCCGTCACGGTGACTTCTTTATCTTTGTGATTTCGCAAACTGATCTCGTAGGACTGCCGCATCTCGTGATTATTGATGCGTTGTTGCGTGAGCTGTTTGCGTTCTCCCACGACATCGAATGCATCGCCTATATAGAGACGAATTTTTTCGTCGCGCGGAGTGTGATCGATCAGATCTTCACCGATAAACTGCAGCGCTCCATCCGCATCGCGCTTGTAGACGCGCACCTTGCCTTTAGGCAGAGCCATGCCGAGATTGTTTTTTTCGGAATTATCAACTTCGATCTTGACGGCGACCTTTTTACTGCGGTCACCGCCGCCGGACATCCAGGGGTAGTAGACGCGCGGAGCCGGATCATAGACGAACTGCTTGCGCGCCGGCACTTGATTCGCGTTGAACAGGCTGAGCTGCTTGGTTTCGTTGTCGTTGACGCTCGTTTTTCCTGCCAGGGTGTAGAGATGGTATTCAGCGAAAGCCTGTTCTTGAAACTGCTGGCGTGGTGCAGCTGATTTGTAATACGCACCGTTAACCGGAACGCCTTCCCGAGGCGTTTGAATCTTGCGTACGTCGCCGGCCATCAGTTTGAGACTGGCATTTTTATAGCTGGCGCCGGACTTGTTGTCCAGAGTGACCCAGCTTGTCAAATCGAGCTGATTGTCATCTTTGTTCAGCACTGCAACGTAATCGGCATGCCAGTTCATGCCGGAAGTCTGATACGCGATTTCTGTCTGATGTTCACCCGCTTTGGTGCTCTCCAATTTCCACATCAGAGATGGCTTGGAGATCAATCCCGGCGGCAACTCGGCCAGTTCGATTTCACCTGCGGGATTGAGCAGGATACCTTCCGGTGTTTTGACCACCAGACCCTGCCAGCGAACACTCGAACCACCTGAGGGATCGGCGACCGTTGCGCGCGGCGAATTGAGCAAAGTGCCGGTGAACTCTCGCATGGCACCGCCCGGTCCAATCTGGCGAAATTTGAGCGTTTTTCCGATTGACTTAGCGAGGATGGTAGTGGGGTCGATCAGGTCGTACTGATAATTTTGCTCGCGGACAACCACTGCATTGGGTGCGGTCAGAGAGACGAAACTGACGGAAGTCGGATCAATCCTGGCTGCTACGTCAGAAAAACGAACGAAGTTCACACCGTTGTTCAGCCCTACGGTCCGAATGTCTTTGACCAGACCGAAGTTCTGGTTGTAGATCGTGAGGTTTATGCCCTTGGAGTCGGATGCGCCCACCTCCTCGCCGCGCGCCCAAGGCGTCAGTAACGTCGCTGCCAGCGCCGCCGTTGCTGCTAATGTAATCAGTCCGTTCCGTTGCATTTGATAACCCCTAGCAATTGCTGCGTGTCGTTCGTTAATATCGGTGTTCGATTTCGTAAGTGATTTTTACTTCGCCGTTTGCCGGCACCGCGACGTTGAACTCGAACGTGCTCGCATCTTTCTTCTTATACTCATGGCTGGAAGAGAGAATTTTCCAGGTGCCGCCGGCGTGCTCTACCGCAGTCACGGTGACTTCTTTGTCCTTGTGATTACGCAGGCTAATTTCGTATGTTTCTCGCGTGACGCGATCATTGATACGCTGCGACGTGACCTGCCGACGCTCGCCGACAACATCGAAGGCGTCTCCGATATATAGACGAATCTTTTCATCGCGTGGTGTGTGATCGATCAGATCTTCGCCGATGAATTGCAGAGCGCCATCAGCATCACGTTTGTAGACGCGCACCTTGCCTTTTGGCATTGGCATGCCGAGGTGATTTTTCTCAGAGTTGTCTACTTCAATTTTGACTGCAACTTTCTTGCTGCGGTCGCCGCCGCCGGACATCCACGGGTAATAAACAGTGGGCGCCGGATCATAAACAAACGATTTGTGTGCCGGAACTTGATTGGCGTTGAAAAGGCTCAATTGTTTGGTTTCGTTGTCGTTGACGTCGGTCTTGCCCTGGAGGGTGTACAGGTGGTACTCGGCAAATGCCTGTTCTTGGAACTGAGGTTGCGGCGCCATCGGTATCGCCGCGTCGACAGCCTGGGCACCGCGCATGTAGCGCTCCTCGTCTTGGACTTTACGCACGTCGCCGGCCATTAGTTTCAGCGCTGCGTTCTTGTAGCTGGCTCCGGATTTGTTGTCCAGAGTGACCCAGCTGGTCAGGTCAAGCTGGTTGTCGTCCTTGTTCAGAACAGCTACGTAATCGGCATGCCAGTTCATCCCGGAAGTTTGATACGCGATTTCCGTCTGATGTTCGCCGGCTTTCGTGCTTTCCAGTTTCCACAACAGCGAAGGCTTGGAAATCAATCCCGGCGGCAATTCGGACAGTTCTATTTCGCCTGCAGGATTGAGCACGACGCCTTCCGGTGTGCGTACTACCAGTCCCTGCCAGCGCACATTCGATCCGCCCGAGGGATCTGCAACTGTTGCCCGGGGTGAATTGAGCAGGGTGCCCGTGAATTCCCTCATGCTGCCACCCGGTCCGATCTGGCGAAATTTGAGCGTTTTTCCGATTGACTTAGCGAGGATGGTAGTGGGGTCGATCAAGTCATACTGGTAATTCTGCTCGCGTACCACCACCGCATTCGGGGCGGTCAAAGATGCAAAACTCACCGACGTCGGATCTATTTGAGCTGCCACATCGGCAAAGCGCACGAAGTTGATGCCGGTGTTCAGAGTGACATCGCGCACATCTTTGACGAGTCCGAAATTCTGGTTGTATATTGTCAGATTTATCCCTTTAGAATCAGACGCTCCGACCTCTTCACCGTGCGCCAGAGGCGCCAGCAGCGCTACCGAAACTGTTGCCGCCAGGAGCGTCGCTGCAATACCTATCTGTGAAAGTTGAAAACGCATGGAGCCTCCGCTGCTCAGTTGGCTTTAGTTTTTGATTGAAATGGTGTAGTTAACTTTGACTTCGCCGTTGGCCGGTACGTCAACGTTGAATTCAAATGTGCGCGAATCCTTTCTGGTCGACGGATGACTCTGTTGCAGAATCTTCCAGTCGCCCCAGGTGTGCTCGATAATCGTCACCGGCGCGGCAGTCTTCTTGTGGTTGCGTATGGAAATCTCATAAGTTTCGCGTGTTTCGTGATCTGAAACTCGCGTTTGCGTCACTTGCTTGCGTTCGCCCACCACATCGAATGCATCGCCTATGTACAGGCGAATCTTTTCGTCGCGCGCCGTGTGATCGATTTCGTCCTCGCCGATAAATTGCAGCGCGCCGTCAGCATCTTTTTTATACACGCGCACCTTGCCCTTCGGCATTGGCATGCCGAGGTGATTGGCGTCACTGTTCGCGACTTCGATTTTGACATTCACTTTGCTCTTGGTTGTGCTGCCGCCATCGCTTTCTTCCATCGGTATCATTTCGTTCCGGTTCGAATCGAACACGAATAGTTTCTTGACCGGAATATTGGAGGCATTGAACAAGCTCATCTGCTTGGTCTCGTTGTCGCGCAGGGTGGTCTTTCCTTGCAGCGTATATAGATGATATTCGGCAAACGACTGCTCTTGAAACTGCGGCGGTGGGGCAGATTCGGCCATTGCCATGACGCCGCCTCCGCCCGCCAATCCTCCGCGCGTCTGCACCCGGTGCACGTCGCCGGCCATCAGTTTGAGCGCCGCGTTGTCGTAAGTGGCGCCGGACTTGTTGTCTAGAGTTACCCAACTGGTCAAATCCAGCCCGTTATCGGCTTCGTTCATCACAGCAACATAGTCGGCATGCCAGTTCATGCCAGACGTCTGGTAGCGCAACTCGGTTTGATGTGTGCCGGATTTTGTGGTTTCCAGTTTCCACAGGAGTGAGGGTGTCGACACCAACCCCGGTGGCAACTCAGCAATTTCGATCACACCTTCCGGCTGCAGCACGATACCGTCTGCAGTGCGAATCACCAGTCCCTGATAACGCATGGAGTTGCCGCCACCGGCATCGGCTACAGTTACCTCGGGCGAATTCAGCAAGGTGCCCGTGATTTCGCGCACAGTTCCGGACTGCAGGTACTGTCTGAACTTGAGCGTTTTTCCGACCGACTTGCGCAAAATAGTGTTCGGATCGATCAGATCATATTGATAGTTCTGTTCGCGAACCACAACCTGGTTTGGTGCTGTTGTCGACTCGAAGCTGACCGAGGTCGGGTCAATTTGAGCGGCAACATCACCTATTCGCAGGAAGTTGACGCCATTGGATAGATTGATTGTTCTCGTGTCGCGGACCAGTCCGAAGTTCTGGTTGTAAATAGTGAGACTGAAGTCTTTAGGAGCGGAGGCTGAGAGCTCCGTGGAAGGCGGTGCATCCGGCGACTGCTGTGCATTGACATCCAACACCGCCAGCGGACCGAGAATGAGCAGAGAAGCTGCGCAGGCGACTGCCAGCCCACCATACCGCGACGAGAAACGCATGGAAAAACTCCTGATAACCGAGTCAGTTCATTTATAGCCCACATGGTATTGCAATATCCTGGGGCAATGCCTGAATTTTGCTCAGGGAATATCGAGCAACAAGTAGGCGCCCAGAACGTCTCCAGGTCATTCGCCGTCACACCAAAACTGCGGGTCTCAAAAGGCGCGTGAAGAATCGATGTTTTTCGCGTGTGATGAGAATGAGTATTCCAACGAGGACGTTGGAAATTTGCCGGCGAGAAACTGCGGACATAGGCTTCCCGAGCCGTGTCGAGAAGTTTGTTACAAACGGCGTGTGCCGCCGGGTGGCGTGAAAAGCGGATGCGCGACTTAGGACTAACTCTGTACGCAGAATTGACCGCCGACGTTGCGGCGCTTATAAATTTGCCCGAAACCCAATTGAGGAGCGCATTATGCGTAATATAGTTACACTGTCACTGACAATGTTGCTCGCTACATCGACTTCCGCCGTCATGGCCGCCGATGAAGTAGCGTCTTCTCCGGTCCCGGCGATTCCGGTGGCACCGGTGGTACCTGCCGATCCGTCGGTTGGTCAAGCCAAGACTGAGCAGCCTGACGTGAAATCAGAAGAGTCCCAAGCTAAGGCTGGCGGCGAATCTTCTGAGAAAGCTGCCCCGACCCCGGGCGCAACCCAATCGCAAACCAAATAGCAACCGGATGTGGTGTCACTTCGCACCATGACAGTCGGCGCTGGGGCTTTCAAGATAAATGCCCTTGCGCCGGCTTCCTGCCGAGGCTATAGGAATCTATTTGCGTTGCTCGGCGAGCAGTCCGGCCAGTTTTACGTCCAGTTGGTGACCGCCCTTCATGCTGATGAAGTGAGCTTTCCAGCGCAGTGGATTGCAGCCGGCCAGATAAAGATCGCCGATCAGGTCGAGCACTTTGTGTCTTACCGGCTCATCCGGCCAACGAAGTGGTTTGGAGAAATCATCCGGCGTCATGCTGACGACTTCATTGGAAAGTCCCAACATGTCGTGCTCTTTCTGTGAACCGAACGTACGCGCCAGGGCGATGTCTTCCACAGGTGTTTGCGCAGTCCATGTGTACCAGCGCTTGCCTATCATAGGATGGTTCCAGTCCATCATATAGGTGGCCGAGAAACTCTCGGCCGGCACCGCCAGCAGTGTACGATCGCCGAGCGAACAAGATACCGGCTGGGTGAGTTCGACGTTGGGAACAATCGGTCGTTGCTGCCAACCTCCCTGCTTGAACAGTTCGATCCAGAAATTGGCGCTGCCGTCGCCGAGCGGCATTTCAGGTCCGTCTACTGTCACATAGAGGTCTTCCAGTCCCCAGACGGCTGCTGCCGCCAGGAAGTGCTCGACGATGCATAGGCGTGCCTTTTCTTTGCCCAAAACGACGTTGCGCAAAGTGTTGACCACATTGGCTTGATTGGCCGGCAGTTCGGTAATCTGACCGTCTTGCTTGAGGGCGAAGACGATGCCATATCCGGCTTCTCGTTGTTCTACCTCAACGGACACCGCTTGCTTTGAGGTGATGCCGTGGCCTTTGTAGGTGATATTAGATGTGGTGCTAGAGTTGGATATCATCATTTCTTGCTTTTTACCAGTTCGGGTTCCTTCGTGACTTTCAGCTGTTCTTCGAGCTGATCGAGGCGTTTCTTCACAGCGCGGAATTCTTTGACCATGTCCGGCAATTTCTTGAGGGCGGCCTGTCCCAGGAAGAATTGTTTGGAAGGCACCGATGGTGTGCCGCAGACCACTTCGCCTTCCGGAATGTCTTGCATGACGCCGGACTGGGCTTGAATGATGGCGTCTTTGCCGACATGCACGTGGTCTTTGAGTCCGACCGCGCCCGCCAAGATTGCCCGGTCGCCGATGTTGCAGGAGCCGGCGATGCCGGTTTGTGCAACTACCAGGCATTCTTTGCCGAGGCGATTGTTGTGCGCGATCATCACCAGGTTATCGACTTTGGTTCCGGCACCGATTACGGTATTGCCGAGGGTGGCACGGTCAACGGTGCTGTTGGCACCGATTTCGACATCGTCTTCCACGACGACGTTGCCGATGTTCGGTATTTTCAGGTGTGGGTTCGATTCATCGACCAGGTTGAAGTCGCCTTTGATACGGCGTTCCATGTTCGAGACTTTCTCGGTCACGTAGCTGAAGCCATCCGGTCCGATACAAGCGCCGGCTTGCAGAATCACACGGTTGTTGATGCGGCAATGATCTTCAATTACTGCGTGCGGATGGAACAAACAGTCTTCGCCGATCTTCACTTCACCGCCGACGACCACGTGCGCCATAAGTTTGGTGCGCGCGCCGATTTTCGTTTTCGGTCCCACCACTACGTAAGGTCCCAGACCTACATCTTCACCCAGTTCAGCGGTGGGATCGACTATGGCAGTCGGATGAATGCCTTCCGGGTAGTGTCGTTTAGGTTGCACGACAGTCAGCATTTTAGAAACTGCCACCAGCGGCCGTTCGACAACGATGGCCGGCAAAGTGGTTTTAGTGCCTTCCGGAACCATCACGGCTGTCGCCTTGCACTGCGAGATTTGCGCAATGTACTTCGGCTCGAAAACAAAAGCGAGGTCACCTTCTTGGGCATTGAGCGGGTTCAACGCGATACTTTTCACTTTCACGTCGTCGCCTTCAAGTCGACCTCCGGCTACGGAGGCGATCTGTTGCAGACTCAATTCCATTGGCAGTTTCATCGAACTATTCCTCAAAAAAATTGGACG
>JBGASG010000010.1:0-189461 GCA_044229845.1 Obscuribacteraceae bacterium (SeqCode)
CCGCACCACCGCCCCCATTAGAGCTGTGATGACTGCCGTAGCGATCTTTGAACGCGAGCACCTTGGCTCTGTCTTCAGCGACGACGCCCATACGGTTGTTGCATTCTTCAAGGCGCTGTTCGAGCTCGGCAATCTGTCCTTCGACGGCGCTGCGCTCCTCGGAGATCATGTTCTCTTTCTCGTTAAATTCGTCGAGTAGCTTCTTCAGACTCTCGGCGGTAGACATAGACATCTCCTTCTCAAAACAAGCCGTGCGTGGGCTTCCACGGATCGGCAACAGGGCGACGGGCCTGAGCTGCCTTTCTCTATTGTGCCCAACAGAGCGGCGTTTTGGACGTTTGTGTGTCGCATAAATAAATAAAACGGCTGAAACAAACGCTATTTGATGTCTTGAGCAGTGCCGCTGCCCACTATCGTGCAGTCAACGTAGGCGATGCCGCCCAGCAAAATGCCCAGGCGCCTGGCTGATTCCCGCGACACATCCATGACTCGCGTTTTGACAAATGGTCCCCGGTCGGTGACCGAAACAATCACCGTCTTGCCTGTCTTGGGATTCTCAACCAACACGCGCGTGAAAAACGGCAGTTTCTTGTGCGCGGAGGTCAGCTTGTTCATGTCGAAGATCTGTCCGGAAGCGGTTTTGCGACCGTGAAAGGGGTTGCCGTACCAGGAGATGTTGCCGCTGAAGCGCTGCGCAGCCGGCGGCGGTTGGTCGTCCGCGCAAGCACTGGGGAGCGAAAATGAAAATGGTAGGCAAACAGCCACAACTGTCAGCACCAGAGTCAGTGAGGAAACATTTTTCATTCTTCGTTTGACGCCTTAGATTCGATATTTGTTGCCTGTGCTTCCAGTTTTGCTGCCTGGTCGCTCTGATTCAGTTTCTTCAAGACTTGAGCATAACTTCTGAGAGTGGTGGCAATGGCTAGGTCGGCGGGATCCATTGTGGCCTGTCGAATACGCAACGCTTCGGCGAAAGCCGCCTGGGCTTCCGGCAACTTGCCGGCCGCTGCATAGACTTTACCAAGGTTGTTGAGCACATTGCCAACTTCTTCGCTGTCGCGTCCGGACGACTTTTCCAGGGCTGCCTGGGCTCTTTTGAACGCATCGATGGCGTCGTCAAATCGATCTTGCTCGCGATAAATGAGTGCCAGATCGGTCAGAGAAGAACCCAGCTGAGCACCGTCTGTGGTACCAGCCTCGAGCGATTGCACCTCGGTTTTCAAAGACGTCTCGGCTTGCCCGAGATCGCCCATTTCCCGGTAAGTTTCCGCTATCTGAGAAACGGTGGTTGCCGACTCGGCGCTGCCTTTTCCGAAGGTTGTCTCCAGAATGGTCAGCGACTCTTGATAGAGTTTGAGCGCTTCCGCATACTGCTCTTTCTCGCGCATGGCCGTCGCCAGCTCGTTCATCTCCCGCGCCAGGTCTTCAGGCTTGGAGTTGCTGGTTTTGCGTAACTCGATGGCGCGCTTGTAGATAGCGATTGCTTCGTCCGTCCGTCCTTCTTCACGATAGAGAACTGCCAGTGAGTTCATAGCGGCAATCTCATTGCCGATATTGCGCGGCTTCGCTCGCTCAACCAGCGCCAATGAGTCTTTCAGCAAAGGCTCGGCCGCCTCGAAGTTGCCCTGCTCCCGATATACACCAGCCAGTCGGTTTTCGAGAGAGGCGACCGTCTGGTCATCGCTGGCTGACCGGCGAATGTCGAGCGCCCGCTTGTAGAGCCCCTCAGCGATGTTCAATTTGCCGAGCACTGCGCGCACCTCGGCCAGATTGGCGAGCACGGTAGCCAATCCGGTGGACGTCGCTCCTGAGACCTGCTCAGTAATCTGCACCGCTTTCTCGATCAGCGGTGCCGCCAACGTGTGCTTGCGCTGTTTAGCATAGAGCAGACCCAGCTCATTGAGACTGGTAGCCAGCTCTGCCTGGTTGCCGGCCTTTTCCGAAATTGCCACCGCTTGCTCATAACACTTTTGCGCTTCGGCATACTTTTTCTGCTCACGATAGAGCGCCCCGAGATTGCGCAAAGGAGCCAGCGGCCCGAGCGGCGTCTGATCGGCCAGCTTCAGCCTGATGTCCAGAGCCTCTTTATAGGCGGCTTCCGCCGCATCGGCTTTGCGCTGAGAATAGAGCACCAGTCCCAGATTGTTGAGAGTTTGAGCAACGCGAGAATCCGGTTGACCGCCGGCCAGTGTCCGGGCTTCGGCGGCCGCTTTTTGAAACTCAGCCTCGGCAGTCGCGTAGTCACCCTTGCCATAGGCATTGGTGCCGGCGTCGAAGGCCGCATCCCATTCCGCCTCGCCCGCCATCACGGATGGTGACAACAGACAGAATGAAACTGCCAGTAGAAACAGTCTACGCATAGTCACGCTGCTTTCAATTACGCGTGCTGGAAGTATCTGACCAGCTGGGTGTATTCGTTCAAGTCCTGAGAGGTGCTCTGCAAATCTACACCATCGGCGTAGACGTGGACAAGCGGTTCGACTGCGTCCGGCAAAACCAAAATCCAGTGATCGGTGCGAGTTTGAATTTTCACTCCGTCCAACAGTTCCATCGGCCTGTCGTGGTGCTTTTCGACCAGTAGACGCATGACCCGGCCTTTGCGTTCCCACGGGCAGTGCACGGAGTCGACCTGATACACCAGTGGCGGCAGATCCTGGACAGCTTGATGCAAGCTTCGCCCTTGATAGGTCAGATGCTCAAGCAGCTGTCCGGTCGTAAACATAGCGTCGTAACCGTTCTGGAATTCCGGGAAGATAAAACATCCATTGGCACTGCCGCCCAGAACCGCATCCGGAGTCTTGGCGGTCATCGAACCGATCTCGGTTTCGGACGCCTTGCAACGAATCACTTTGCAGTCGTAACGGGCGGCGATTCTCTCGATGACGGAACTGGAGTTGACCGGGATCACAATCGACTTGCCGGGCTTGTCGCGCAAGATGATATCGGCGACCACGGCCAGCAAAAGTTCGCCGCGGATAATCTGTCCGGTTTCATCAACCAGCGTAATCTGTTCGCCGTTGCGCCCGACCTGCACTCCCAGATCAGCGTTGAGAGCCCGCACCACATCAGCCAGTTGCTTGCGCATCAAAATGCGTTCTTCCTGACGCGGCGGGTTGCCTCTAATAGAAGCGTTGAGCACGACGGTCTCGATGCCCAGCTGTCCGAGCAGGTCCGGCAGGATAACACCGGTTTCCGCCATCGCGTAATCGATCACCACTTTTGGTGCCTGGGTGGTCTGCACGCCTTCGCGGGTGGTGCGAGTGTAGTTGGAACCGGGCACCACGCAGAATGCCACCGCATCTTTTTCGAAGACCTGTCCTTTGACGTGGTTGAGAAACTCAGCCATGTAATACTCGCGCACCCGGCTCGGGTAGCTGATCACGCCGACATCCGAGGGCAGACAGCGCGGGAAGTCTTCTTTAAAATACGTAGACTCGATTTTACGCTCCATAGCTTTGGTGATCGCCACACCTTCGCTGTCGTAGAATTCGATCCTCATCTTGCCGATCTCTCGCTGCGAAACCCGGCAGTGAATCAGTCCGGTGGCGCGCTGCGTCTTCACGTAATAGCGCGAAATAGGCAACGGCATCGCTTCCAGGTTCTGCACCTCGACACCCACCGACATCAAGCCCGAGACGATCGCCCGGCTGACCATGCGGCTCACACCCCAGTAGTCGCGGCTGACCAGAATCGGTCCGCTCTTCACTGTGGCACCATAGGCAGCGGCAAGTTTGACGGCGAATTCTGGTGTGATCTCGACATTAGCCAGTCCTAAAACCCCATTGGCACCAAACAAGTTTCGCGGTGCTTTTGTACCCCAGATGACCGACATGGTGACGCGAGCGCCGGCATCTATGACTTTATCCGGCCAGATGCGGACATCCGGCAAAACTTGCGCTTCTTGACCGATTGAGGAAGTGGCGCCAATAACAGCCCCTTCAAGAATCTCGGCCGAGCGGTGGATGGTGGCATTGTTGCAAACTATGCAGGCGCGCAGCGCCGCCTCGGAGCCGACGTAGCAGTTGTTCCAGATCACCGGATGTTTGAGCGACGCCTTTTCCTGCACGACGACGCTGTCACCGAGGACGGTGTGCGGTTCGATGACGGCATCTTTGCCGATGCGACAGTTGCGCCCAATCAAAACCGGCGGCTGCAGCCGCACACTGGAATCGATCTGCGAGCCTTCACCGACCCAGATCGACGGCTCGATTTGCGGCATATCCAGATCAAGATCGACCTTGCCGTCCAGAATATCGATGTGCGCCTGGCGGTAGACTGCCAGGTTGCCGACGTCGCACCAGTAACCATCGGCGACGTATCCGTACATCGGCTCGTTGCGCAGCAAAAGCAGCGGAAAGAGGTCATTCGAGAAATCCTGCTCGCGTCCCATGATCACGTAGAGCATCACTTCCGGGTCGAGAATGTAGATCCCGGTGTTGACAGTGTCGGAGAAGATCTCAGAAGCGCCCGGCTTTTCAACGAAACGCTGAATGCGCCCGTCGCCGTCGGTTATCACGACGCCGTACTCGAGCGGGTTTTCGACCCGTTTCAAAACCAGAGTTGCTTTCGACTTTTTCTCTTTGTGAAACTTGACAGCTTTCGTCAAATCGATGTCCGTCAGTCCGTCGCCGGAGATGACGACGAACGTGTCGTCGAGAGCATCTTGAATGGCTTTAACGCAGCCGGCGGTGCCGAGCGGACGGCCTTCCTCCACTGAATAATTGATGTTGCAACCCCACTGGCTGCCGTCGGTAAAATAATCTTTGATCGAGTCGGGCAGATAATGCAGCGTAAAAATGATGTCCTTCATATTGTGCTTCTTGAGCAGACGCACGATATGCTCGGCCATCGGTTTGCCGGCCACCGGCACCATCGGCTTCGGTAGATGGCTGGTTAGCGGGCGCAGGCGCGTTCCCGAACCGCCCGCCATAATTACTGCCTTCATTTCACCCTCCCTTACGATTCGCGTTTTTTGGAACCGGACGCCGGCACCGCGGACGGTGCAGAGGCAGTTAGCGGCACCTTGGGCGTAGAGCTCACACCATCTTTTTCGACGACGGCTGCTTCTTTCAAAACCTTCTCGTAGACTTCCAGCGTGCGCTTGGAGATCACCTTCCAATTGTAGATATGTTTGACTTTGTCGTACGCTGTTTCCTGGAGTCCATGGGCGACCTGCGGATTGCGCAGCACCTCGAGGATGCCCCAGGCGAGGCTGTTGGCGTCTCCGGCATAAGTGGTGATCCCGGTCACTCCGTGTTCGACGAAGTCAGTCAGTCCACCGGCATCAGAAGTTACTACCGGACGACGGGCCGCCATGCCTTCCAGGGCCACAATACCGAACGGCTCGTAGAGACTAGGAATGGTGACGACATCGGCTGCCTTGTACAAAGTAAGCAAATCCTGGTCGGTCACATAACCGAGCCAGCTCACATTGTGCGCCACCCCGAGATCGTTGGCGATCCGTTTCAGATCATCCAGGTAATAGCCGGTGCCCACCATCAGGAAACGCGTGCCGGGCGCCTGCGGCAATATGCGCTGAGCCGCATGCAGCAATACCTGCACACCTTTTTCAAGCACCATCCGACCGACGAACAGTACAATTTTTTCCGACTCGGAGGCAAACTGGCGACGCATGGGCAGCGGATCGTAGTCGTTTTCAAACTTGTCGGGGTCGATGCCGTTCGGCACAATCACCATCTTGTTGGGCGGTGTGTTGAAGAGCCGCTGCAACTCGCCGAACATCGATTGGCTGTTGACGATCACTTCCCACGCTTCGTATGTCAGGCGCCACTCCACCTGCGAGATAAAACGGTTAAGGTCGTTATGCAAACCATGCATGCGACCAGCTTCGGTGGCATGGATGGTGGCAATCATCGGCAACCCCAGCCCCTTTTTGAGAGCCCAGGCCGAATCGCAAACCATCCAGTCATGGGCGTGAATCAAATCGAAAGGCGTCTTGCGGTGCTGTTCCATGGCATACGCGAGCAGCCCGTAATTGAGTTTGTGCACCCAGGATAGAAAGTCCGGCGTCCAATCGGTCTGCGTTTTGACGCGGTGTACGAAAACGCCATCGTCAATTTCGTGTTCCGGCGTGCCTGGGTGATCGGCTGTCACCACGTGCACTTCGATACCGGGCAGTTTCACCAGTTGCTTCGACAACTCGGCGACTACACGAGCCAACCCACCGATGATTCGCGGCGGATACTCCCAGGACAACATGAGGATGCGCATCTTTTGATTCTCTGCCACCGTTATTACTCGCTGGATAGGGGTCGGGCCATCAGGGTCATGATTGCCCCTTTCGGGGTTGTGTCGCCCCGTAGGGCGGCCGCCACCTGTTCGGCGATCGGCATCTGTATGGACAGCTTGCTGGACAATTCGCAAACTGCGTAAGTCGTCGTCACACCTTCAACGACAGCGCCGGCTCGCGCCTGTGCATCCTGGAAGGATACACCCTGAGCCATGTCAAAACCCAGGCTGTAGTTTCTTGACAGCGAACTATAACAGGTCGCCACCAGATCACCCATCCCGGAAAGTCCCATGAGTGTTGTCGGGCGAGCACCGAGCGAAACCGCCAGGCGCGTCATTTCGGCCAACCCCCGAGTCAGGAGCGCCGCCTTGGCATTGTCACCCAATTTCAGTCCGTTGACGGCACCGGCAGCAATCGCCACGACATTCTTCAATGCACCGCCCAGCTCCACCCCAACGACATCGTCATTGGTGTAGACCCGAAATGTGGAAACCGAAAGCATTTGCTGTACCCGGTGCGCGACGTCATTGTTTTCACAAGAGACGACAGCAGCGCTCGGCATGTTGAGCAGCACTTCTTTAGCCAGATTTGGACCCGACAATGCGCACCGCGGCAGATCGGGAAGAGTTTCTCCCAAAACTTCAGTCATGCGCTTGAAAGTATGCAGCTCCAGTCCCTTGGCGGCACTGACGAGCACCGGCGCCGCCGCCGCATCGACATGACCGGCCAAACGCCCCGCTACTTCTCGCATAGCCTGCGCCGGACAACAAAGAAGCACAACCAGCGCTCCGCTCAGGGCTTCATCTAACTCGCCGGTGATTGCCAAGTTCTCTGGGAATTCCACCCTGAAAGGCTTTTCAAGCACTCGCGCCGCACGCAGTTTCTCTGCCTTGCCCGGCGAGTGAGACCAGAGGCTGACAGACTTGCCATTGCGGGCAAAGAGATTGGCCAGAGTGGCGCCCCAACTCCCGGCGCCGATAATGGCAATCTTCTCTTGTCCACCGCCCGCTTCGCTTTGCATGAAATCCCGAAAAATGGAGAATCACAATTTTACCGGCAAAAACTGCCAAATCGCGATACTGGCGGGCAATTGCGACGAACCTGTAAAGCAAAAACTGAATTGATATCAATTCAGTTTTTGAGGTCAAGGTACGTAGAAACCCCGATGTGCGGGGGGCATTTTTGCCGTACTTTTATTCATAGCCCCCTCCAAAAGACACTTTCCCTGGTCTGAGGTGCAACAAGAATATGACATTTCCAGGCGACGCTAATATTAGCGCCGGCGGCGAAAATCCGAGTGCTTTTCAGCGCGAAGCTGATGCCGCCAGTCTCGCACTCAGCCGGCACAGTCAGACGCTCGGCTTCGGATTGGCAAGATTCAAAGACGATCCACTGCCGGTTGACACAACCGCCGTGATCACAGCCGGAACAGCTTTTGCAGGTGGAGCCGCCATTACGGCAGCCGGACAGTTTGGCATGCAAAGACTTGCCGAAGGAATCTTCAATTCGGCTGGTTCAGAACTGCTGTCCTGGGTGGGTGCCAATCCAACCAGAGCGACACTGCAACTCGTCGAACCGATGCCCTTCCTGAAGACGATTACGCCGAAGCCTGTGCTAATCGGCGGCACCATTGCCGCGGCGCTGGCCGTAGGCGCCTACGAAGGATATCAGTGGTTGAAATCGAAGAAGTAACGCCCACAAATCCATTCCCCTCTCCCCGTCCACAGAGGAATCCATAATGACTTTTCCTGGAGAAATTTCCGAACCGTCCCCAAAAGAAGATGTTTTGTCTGCTTTTCAGAACAAGCGTGGTGACGAAACACGCGACATATTGAGTCAGCACGCGATGGGACTGGCAAGACCAGCAAGCGGTGAATCCGCACTCGGACTTGATACAGCGGTTGTCGCCGGCGGCGGTTTCTTAGCCGGTAGTGCCGCCACCGCAATTGGTGAATATGCACTTGGTCGGGCGGTTGAACCGCTGTCCAAAGTCGGAGGCGCGATCGCTTTTGGCTTTTTGGGTCGAGGCGATGTCGCAGCCTCCATACTGTATGCGCCACGGCTTCCCTGGTACAGCTTGCTGACGCCGAAGCCGATTGCAATCGGCGGACTGGCTATCGCAGCAATTGCCGCAATCAGCTATGAAGCGCTGAAGAAATAGTTAGTCGTACCCGCTCCTGATTGCTTCAGCGCTGTCAGGAGCGAATCCCTGAAACCCTGTTGCTGACAGGCCTTCGCTCTTGCCATTACCAGGTTCGCCATCCAAGTAGTCCGCATGCGCCCGTTGCGGCGCCTCGTCTGTTTCCGTCACACCATGCGTTCGCTTTGATTGCTCATTCAGATTCGAGCAGGCACCGACACCGACGACCGCCACCACGCACAATACCGCCAGCATGCCGCCGCATCACAGTCCTTCAGCCTTGAACAGCTTAACGATCTCGGATTTGCGTTGCGGGCAGTATTTATCCCAGAGGGACAGAATAGTTTCCTTTTTTACGACCTCGTAGTCTTTGTCGAATTCTTGAATCCTGTAGAAGTACATCAGCTGCTTTGTCCAGTTGAGCGCCGACTCCGGTTGCTTTCTCAATAGTTTGGATTCAATCAGATAGAGAAACGCTTTCTGGCAGCGTTCAGAATCGCCGTATTCCATAGGCATATCCATTGCTTTTGATAACTGCACCGCCTTCTCTGCAGCCGCTTCCGCCTTGTCACGCTGCTTAAGCATTTGCGCCGACTCTCGAAGAAAGGTCAGATTGTGTGTTTCTTCACCAATCATCCGCTGCAGTCGCTTCTTAGAGTGAGTATCATGTCGCATCTCAAACATCCAGCGAGCCTGGTCATACTCTACGATCGCCCGCTCCAGTGGTGCCTGGCAAGCGACAAGCAAATCATGCCGCTCCTTCCCGACAGCCGAGCCTTTTGCTCGCGTATAAGTCAAAGCGCCACGTTTGCCATCGATGCGCGCCTGCAAGTCCGGATCAAGCTTGAGGTATGGCTTGAGGCGATCGGCTTCAGCCATAACCCTTTCCATCTCGTCAAACTTCTCTTCCTGGTGCAGAGAGTCTTCCTGCGTCAGAAGCTGTTGCTCTCTTAAGAGGAGTTCGTCTTTGCCGAAGTTGGCATAAGGATCTTCTGCCAGTTTGTCCGGCGCACTTGTGATGTAAGTGACAACCGGCACCATAAGCGCCACCAAGCAGAGCACCACTAAAAGCACAATCGTCCAGCGATCGGTGCGGTGCCGGCGCACCGGAATGGACGGCCCAGGTTTCTTTTCGGGGATATGGCGGGGATCTTCACCGCTCGCCACTTGCCGCAGATCGGCGCGCAATTCGGACATAGATTGATAGCGCTGCCGCTCATCCTTCTCCAGACAACAGGCAAGCAGTCTTTCGAGAGACTGTGGAATATCTGCGGCAGCATTCACGGCATTGACGCGCGGTGGCACTCGATCGCGATGGCTGACCACCAGCTCGGCCAGCGAATCCGGATTGAACGGGGGCTGTCCTGACAGGGTCTCAAACATGGTGCAGCCCAGTGAATAAACATCGCTGCGCACATCAACGCTGCGCCCCTCGCACTGACCGGGACTCATGTAGAAAACACTGCCGACCAGCGCTGTCGTCGCTGTCAATTGCTGCTCCGAGCCTAAGACTTTGGCTATGCCGAAGTCCAGCACCTTCAGTCGCGGTTCGCCGCCGCACATTTCGATAATCAGATTGCTTGGCTTTATGTCACGATGAATAACTTGCAGCGCGTGTGCATGTTGGAGCGCGTCACAAAGCTGCATGAATAGCGGCAGAGCAACTGCGTACGGCAAAGGTCCATCCTCTTGAATTATCGAAGAGAGACTGCGCCCGGAAAGCAATTCCATGGCAATATACGGACTGCCGCTTTCGGCCAATCCAATCGAATAGACGGATACGATGTTGGGATGCTGGAGAGAACTCATCACCTGCGCTTCATTGCGAAAACGCGCCAGCTTGTCGGGCTCGCGGTCGATCACTGCTTTTAAGACTTTCAGAGCTACGGTTCGATTCATCTCCTGATGGAGCGCTTCGTAAACGACGCCCATGCCGCCTTCGCCCAGACGCGAAACGATCTGAAACCGATTGTCGATGACACTGCCTATGTCAAACTCGCTCATCCTAATATATGTAGATACCCGCACCGGACGGAGGACTAAACAACTCACCAGCGCTCATCTTTGCAAAATCTTGATAGGGGCGGGGCAATTTTTGACGACCGTCTGACGGCTGCGGCTTTATTACTTGATCGGAGAAATGCAGATGGAAGACTTATTGGCACTGGCAACTTTGTCGATCCTCCTGGGATCGGCGTTTTTGCTCTTGCGTTTGTGCGCAAACCTGTCGAATTGACATGCTCTCGAAAATCAAGGAACTGAGGAAACTACTATGGTTGCCATTCAGCTGGTGGCTGGTATCACAGCGTTGCTCTTGATCATCTATTTGTTCGTCGCCCTGCTGAAACCGGAACTGTTCGCATGAATCTGCATTCCGGTCTGCAAATCGCAGTCTATTTAGTTATCTTGCTCGGTCTTTCTGTGCCGCTGGGACTATACATGGCGCGGGTCTTTACCGAAGGGAAGAAAACCTTCCTGCATCCGGTCATCGAGCCGCTGGAAAAACTGACATACAAGATCTGCGGTATCAACCCCTCGGTCGAGATGAACTGGCAGACCTACGCGATCGCGATGATGCTGTTTCAGGCGCTGGGGCTTTTCATCACATACGGATTGCAGCGCCTGCAAAGATTTTTGCCGCTCAACCCACAGCATCTCGGACCAGTTTCTGCTGATTCGTCATTGAACACGGCTATCAGTTTCGTCAGCAACACAAACTGGCAAGGTTATGGCGGCGAAACCACCATGTCTTACCTGACCCAAATGCTGACACTCAACGTGCAAAACTTTGTTTCGGCCGCTGCCGGCATTGCCGTTTTGATCGCCCTGATCAGAGCCTTCACCGTGCAGGACAAAGCGACGATCGGCAACTTCTGGGTCGACCTGGTTCGCAGTGCATATTATGTCTTCTTGCCTCTGTCAATCGTCCTGGCTGTAATTCTGTCTTTTCAAGGAGCAGTCCAGACTTTCGACGCGTATGTCGCATACACGCCGCTCGAGAGGGTCGGCGCCATGCAGTCGACCGCACCGCCCGCTGCATCCGCTACCCCGGCACCAGAGCCACTGATCGCTCTCGGTCCAGCCGCTTCCCAAATCGCTATCAAGCAATTGGGCACCAACGGCGGTGGTTTCTTCAACGTCAATTCATCTCATCCGTTCGAGAATCCGACGCCGCTCACAAATCTGGCGGAAGCGGTCTCGATCCTGGTTATATCGGCCGCGCTGTGCTTCACCTTCGGGAAAATGGTCGGCGACATGAGACAGGGGATTGCCATGCTCGCGGCTATGACAATCATCTGGATCTTCTGTCTGGCCGGTTGTTTCGCCAGCGAGGCGACGATCTCACCGCAACTGTCAGCTCTGAAAGTCGATGCCGCTATGAGTGACGTTAATCCGGGCGGCAACATGGAAGGCAAAGAGACGCGCTTCGGCATCGCCAATTCCGCCATCTGGGCGGTTGCCACCACGGCTGCCTCCAATGGCTCCGTAAATTCCATGCACGATTCTTACAATCCGCTGGGCGGACTGTGCCCGATGTTTCTGATGCAGCTGGGCGAAGTGATCTACGGTGGCGTCGGATCGGGACTCTACGGCATGCTGATCTTTGCGTTGATTGCAGTTTTCATCGCCGGCTTGATGGTGGGACGCACACCAGAATACCTGGGCAAGAAGATTGAGTCATTCGAGATCAAGATGTCGTCCCTGGTAATTCTCGTGCCACCGTTTGTGGTGCTGGTCGGCACTGCTGTGGCAGTCTCGTGCGATCCGGGCAGAGCGACGGTATTCAACCCGGGAGCCCACGGCTTCAGCGAAGTTCTTTATGCGTTCTCCTCCGCCGGCAACAACAACGGCAGCGCTTTTGCCGGTCTCGGCGCCAACACGCCATTCTACAACTACGCCCTGGGCATTGCTATGTTCTGCGCTCGCTACTGGCTGGCGATTCCCGTTCTGGCTGTGGCCGGCTCGCTGTCTCGCAAGAAGCTGGTTCCCGCCAGCCTCGGCACTATGCCCACGCACAACCTGTTGTTCGTCACCCTGCTTGTGAGCGTGGTGCTGATCGTAGGCGCTTTGACATTTGTGCCGGCCCTGGCTCTGGGTCCGATCGTTGAACACCTGAACATGATCGCTGCCGGAAAAACGGATGTGCAAACAAAATGAGTTCCCACAAAAAAGCTCGCCCTCTCTTTGATCTGCCTATAGTTAAAAGGGCCTGCCTCGATGCGCTTCTCAAGCTCGATCCGCGGGTGCAGATTCGCAACCCGGTCATGTTTATTGTCGAACTGGGAAGTCTCTTCACGACGGTCCTCGGATGCCTGGCTCTCACAGGGACAGCAGATGCGCCGGCTTCGTTCATTTTCTCGATTTCCATCTGGCTCTGGTTCACCGTGCTCTTTGCCAACTTCTCCGAAGCGATGGCGGAAGGACGGGGCAAGGCGCAGGCGCAAGCGCTCAAGCAAGCTCGCAAAGATGTGACCACTAAAAAACTCGCCGAGCCTCGATATGGCGCGGCGCAAGAGATGGTCTCCGGTAGCAGCCTGCGCAAGGGAGATGTCGTACTGGTCGAGGCCGGCGAGACTGTACCGGGCGATGGTGAAGTCATTGAAGGGGTCGCTTCCGTGGACGAAAGCGCCATCACGGGCGAAAGCGCTCCCGTTATACGAGAAAGCGGCGGCGATCGCAGTGCCGTTACAGGCGGTACCAGAGTGCTCTCGGATTGGCTGGTGATTCAGATATCTGCCAATCCCGGCGAAACATTTCTGGATCGTATGATCGGCATGGTGGAGGGCGCCAAGCGCCAGAAGACGCCTAACGAAATTGCACTCAACATTCTGCTGGCGGCCATGACGTTGATCTTCTTGTTTGTCACCGTCACGCTCCAACCTTATTCCGCTTATGCAGTTGTTCTGAACAAACAGGGAGCGGTGGTGAGTGTCACGGTTCTGATTGCCCTCTTAGTTTGCTTGATTCCAACCACTATCGGCGGATTGCTCTCGGCAATCGGCATTGCCGGCATGGATCGTTTGATCAAAGCCAATGTCATCGCTATGTCCGGCCGCGCGGTCGAAGCAGCCGGTGACGTGGACGTGCTCCTTCTCGATAAGACCGGCACCATCACGCTCGGCAACCGCCAGGCGACCGCCTTCATTCCAGCACCGGGAGTTTCGGAGCGCGATCTGGCTGATGCAGCTCAACTTTCATCTCTTTCGGACGAAACACCGGAAGGGCGCAGCATTGTTGTGTTGGCTAAGGAACAGTTTCAGATTCGGGAGAGAAACATACTTTCCCTCGGCGCTACGTTTGTGCCTTTCTCCGCCCAAACGCGCATGAGCGGCGTCGATATGAATGGTAGAAAAATTCGCAAAGGCTCCTGCGACGCCATTGAAAAATTCATTACAGAAAGCGGTTCGGCGCTGCCAGCGGCCGTCTCCACCAGCGTCAGTGATATTTCGAAGAAGGGTGGCACCCCGCTCGTGGTGGCGGACGGAAAAACTGTTTTAGGAGTGATTCAGCTCAAAGATATCGTCAAAGGGGGGATCAAAGAACGCTTTGCCGAACTGCGCTCGATGGGCATCAAGACTGTGATGATCACCGGCGACAACCCGCTGACGGCGGCAGCCATCGCGGCGGAAGCCGGCGTCGATGACTACCTGGCACAGGCAACACCGGAAGACAAGCTGAAGCTGATTCGCAATTCGCAGGCCGGCGGACGCCTGGTGGCAATGACCGGAGACGGCACCAACGACGCGCCGGCACTGGCTCAAGCCGACGTAGCTGTTGCCATGAACACTGGCACTCAGGCGGCAAAAGAAGCCGGCAACATGGTCGATCTGGATTCCAATCCCACCAAGCTGATCGAGATAGTCGAAATCGGCAAACAACTTTTGATGACGCGCGGTGCTCTCACCACTTTCAGTATCGCCAATGATGTCGCCAAGTATTTTGCCATCATTCCGGCGGCATTTGCCACCACCTATCCGGTCCTCAATCAGCTCAACGTCATGCACTTAGCCAGCCCGCAGAGCGCTATCCTCTCGGCAGTGATTTTCAACGCCCTGGTGATCCTGGCACTGTTGCCCCTGGCATTGCGCGGCGTGCGTTATCGTCCGGTCGGCGCGGCGGTCCTCCTGCGCGACAACATGCTTATCTATGGACTGGGCGGGTTGCTGGTACCGTTTGTCGGCATCAAACTGGTCGATCTAATTCTCGAGGCACTGCACTGGGTATGAACATCAGCGAACTCCTCCGGCAATGCTGCCTGCTTTTCATCGTGCTGTCGATTCTCACCGGTGTCGTCTATCCACTGGCTGTGACCGGCATTGCTCAAGTCTTGTGGCCCGACAAGGCAAACGGATCTCTGGTGCGCCTGAACGGCAAAGTAGTCGGGTCAACACTGCTCGGTCAGGAGTTCACCAGCAGCCGTTATTTCTGGAGCCGGCCCTCAGCGACTTCGCCTGCTTACAACGCCGCTGCCTCTTCCGGATCTAACCTGGGTCCTTTGAACCCGGCACTGAGCAAAAACGCTAAGGACCGCCTCGCCGCGCTGTCCGCTGCGGACGCGGGAATGGAGACTCAACTGCCGCCGGTCGATCTGGTGACCTCCTCCGGCAGCGGGCTCGATCCACACATCAGTGTGGCGGCAGCCCGTTACCAGGCTGCCCGCGTTGCGCGCGAGCGCCACCTGACCGCCGAAGAAGTGAACAAGCTGATCGAGGCGGCCACAGAACCGATGCAACTGGGCGTCCTGGGCGAACCCAGAGTGAACGTTCTGCTATTGAATCTATCATTGGATAAGTTAGCAAAATGAGCTAGTTTATGACCGTATGGATGAAGCACGCAAAGACCCGGAAGCCTACCTTTCCCTGCTCGACGAGGAAAATGGCGATCACGCACGCGGGCGCCTGAAACTGTTTTTCGGCTATGCAGCCGGCGTCGGCAAGACGTACACGATGCTGCAAGAAGCGAAACAATTGCAATCCGAAGGGCAGGACGTCGTGGTCGGCTATGCCGAATCTCACGGACGCACAGAGACTCTGGCGCTGCTGGAGGGACTCGAAATATTGCCTCTCAAAGATGTGGAGTATCGCGGCAACGTCCTCAAGGAATTTGATTTGGACGGCGCTCTGGCTCGCAAACCCCAGTTGATTCTGGTCGACGAACTTGCGCACACCAACGCACCGGGCAGTCGTCACGCCAAGCGCTGGCAAGACATTCAAGAACTGCTCGATGCAGGCATCGATGTTTACACGGCTTTGAACGTGCAGCATTTGGAAAGCCTGCACGACAAGGTAGCTCAAATAACGCGAGTGCAAGTGCGCGAGCGCATTCCCGATTCGTTTCTCGAGCGAGCCGATGAAATCGAGCTGGTGGACTTGCCCACCGATGACCTTTTGCAGCGCCTGCGCGAAGGCAAGGTCTACATAGGCGAGCGAGCCGCCAGCGCCCTGGAGAATTTCTTTCAGAAGGGCAACCTGATTGCTTTGCGCGAGATGTCGATGCGCTTCGCCGCCGAGCAGGTCGACGCACAGATGAATCGTTACCGTGAAGTGCGCCGTATCAAAGCACCGTGGCCGGTATCGGATCGGATCGTCGTCTGCGTGAGCGCCAGCCCGCTATCGATGAAACTGGTGCGAGCCGCCCGCCGCATGTCGACCGCTCTGCGGGCTCGCTGGCTGGTGGTTTCTGTGCAAAAGACGGGGCAGCCCGCCGGTTCCGAGTCGGAACGCGACCGCGTCAGCGAAACCCTTCGATTGGCAGAGCAGTTGGGCGCGGAAGTAATGCAAGTGACCGGCGAGAGTGTCGCTGATGAAATCATCAAGTGTGCGCGCCAGTTCAATGCATCGAAAATCATCGTTGGAAAGCCTGCTACTCCCAGGTGGAAAGAAGCACTTTTTGGCTCGGTGCTGGATGAGATAGTGCGTCAAAGCGGCGCCATCGACGTCTACGTTATCACCGGCGATGAAGGGGGTCCGCCCGGCTCTCAGCCGCGCCGCTGGCAGACCAGTAGCCGCCCCTTAAGATATTTCGTCGCCATTCTTGTCGTTGCCTTTTGCACCGGCATTGCTTACTTGATGCAGCCGTTCTTCGAACTGATCAACGTAGTGATGATGTACTTGTTGGGCACGGTTCTGGTCGCGGTGCGCTTTGGCCGCGGACCGTCAATACTGGCATCGGTGCTCAGTGTAGCGGCTTTTGACTTCTTCTTCGTTCCGCCGCAGCTGACATTTGCGGTGTCCGACACACAGTACCTGGTCACCTTTGCGGTTATGCTGATTGTCAACGTTTTGATCAGCACCTTGACCGCCCGTGTGCGCCAGCAGGCAGAAGATGCCAGCCTGCGAGAAAGACGCACGGCCGCTCTCTATTCGATGAGTCGGGAATTGGCGTCGACAGAGGATGTAGATGGATTGCTGTCCATCGGGATGCGGCATATTAGCGAAGTATTCGACGGCAGCGTGGCCGCATTGTTGCCCGACGACCATCAACAGCTGACCAAGACCGTCAGACCGGCACAAGGCAAACAGGCGCTGACAAATCTGGATCTGGCCGTTGCTCAGTGGGTGCAAACGAACCATCAGATGGCGGGGTTGGGAACCAACACTCTTCCCGGAGCGGAAGCACTCTATGTGCCGCTGCCGGGAACCAATCGGGACATCGGCGTGTTGGCAATCAGACCCAATGAAACTCCAAAATTTGCCCGCCCCGAACAGATGCAGTTGCTGCAAACTTTTGCTCACCAACTTGCACAAGCTTGTGAACGAGCTTATCTCTCGCAAGAAAACGAGCAGTCGCGAATTCAGATCAAAGAAGAGCAACTGCGGAGCACTTTGCTCAGTTCAGTTTCTCATGACCTGCGCACGCCGCTCGCCACCATCGCCGGGGCGGCAAGCAGCATCGTGGAAGCCCCCGCCAGTATCGACGTCGACAGCTGTAAGGTGAGAGCGGAAGAAATCTACAACGAATCCGTGCGCCTGAACAGGCTCGTCACTAACCTCCTGGACATGACCAAACTCGAGTCGGGAACCTTGCAGGTGAAAAAAGAGTGGTGTCCGGTCGACGAATTGATCGGCGCGGCATTGACTTCAGTCGATGATCGGCTTGGCGACCGCGACGTCAAGCCGAACGTGTCGGACGGGCTGCCTCTTTTGCCGGTGGATTCTGTGCTGGTGCAACAATTGCTCGTCAACTTGCTTGAGAACGCTATCAAATACACGCCTGACAACTCGCCGATTGATATTACCGCCACAAAACAAGACGATAATGTAGTGATCTCGGTAGGCGACCGCGGCGAAGGAATTACACCGGAGAACAAAGGAAAAGTGTTTCAAAAATTCTTTCGTGAGGGCAAGCAATCCGGTCCTGGTGCGGGACTGGGTCTGGCGATCGCCAGCGGCATTGCCGAAGCCCACGGAGGACGGCTTTGGGTCGAGGATAATACCGGTGGCGGTGCACTGTTCAAGTTTTCATTGCCCATAGACGCTCAGGCTCCGGCAGAGCCAAGCGAGGGCTAGCCGATGGTAGACTCCCCCAACGCCAACCCGGCCATTGTTCTGGTAATCGAAGATGAAGCCCCGATTCGGCGCTTCCTCAAGCTCACTCTTTCGGAGCATGGATTTACCTTTAAAGAGGCTTTGAGCGCTCAAGAAGGTTTGCAAAAGATTGCTTTTGACAAGCCTGACCTGGTCATACTCGACCTGGGACTGCCCGATATGGACGGACTGGAAGTAACCAAACAGATCCGCGAATGGTCACCGGTGCCCATCATTGTACTGTCAGCTCGCGGGGACGACAAAGACAAAGTGGCGGCATTAGACGCCGGCGCCGACGATTATTTGACCAAGCCGTTCAGTGTCGCCGAGTTGCTTGCCCGCCTGCGTGTAGCCATGCGACACGCAGTGAATGTGCCGGCCGAGAAAGGACAGTCAGTGGTCAACATCGGCCGGGCAAAAATCGATCTGGTAAAACGTCAGGTATTTGTCGACGGAGCGGAAACGCACCTCACCCCCATCGAGTACAAGCTCTTGGTCGTGTTAATCCAACACGCAGGCAAAGTCGTCACTCACAACCAGTTGCTGCGGGAGGTCTGGGGACAGGGGTATGCAGATGAGAGCCACTACGTGCGCGTTTATATGGCTCAGCTACGCCGAAAACTGGAAGCAGATTCGGCTCACCCACAACACATTCTTACCGAGCCCGGCGTCGGCTATCGGTTAAAGGTAGAACCGGACTGAGCTTGCTGGTCCGCTCGCGCCTGCGCAGAACAACATCGACTGCTGCATTCAGACCGCTGTGAATGATCACCAGGGACAGTGACGCACCGGCCAGACCGCAAACTGCAACTAACTGTGATTCGGACATCTGTTTTGGACCTCTTGGTGCCCACATTCAATTAGACCTTTGCGGCAGTCAAGACGGCATAAGTGACCTTCAAGCGCATATCAAATTCATCTCAAGACTGATGGTCCTGATTCGCTTTTTAGCCAGCGCCGCCTGAATCACGGGACATGAATCACCGGGCCGCTGCGATCCGGCTCTTGCCCCCCCGTAAAATCTCGCGCGTCACTGGTGCGCGGACTTGAGCAGTCGGACTTCCGCAGCCGCGTTTTTGTCAGCAAGAAGAGCCTCCACTTTCTTTGCTGCCAGCTCGACCTGAAAATCGATCTCTTTCAAAGAATAGCCTTGCGCCCGGCATGCCCTAACTCTGGCGCCGACTAAATGTATCGCCGCCTGTGTGTTTTTCGACCTTATGTACTCGCCCAATCCTGCCTCGAAAACAGTGTCAAAAAAGTCCTTATCATGCTTGGGGACATTGCTGGCGGTTGCCGCAAATTCCATTAAGCGGTCGGACAGAACGGCCAGCTGCTCAGGGCTCCGGACCTCCTTAGCAAGTTGGTACTGGTCGCGGAAATTGTATAGCTGCAATGTCTCAATCTTCTTCAGCTGATATGAATTTAGCGCTTTCAGGTGTGCCAGCTCGAGATTAGTGGCGGCTGCGGCCAGGTCTGCTGAAGCTTGCTGCCGCAGATGTGTTTGTTCGGCGGTCGCATTTTGTAGCTGAGACTTCCGGATCGCACGAGACTTCCGGATCGCAATGGAGCCACGGGCCCATTGTCTCCATCCATCAAAATAGTGATCCTGCAGTGGCTCCGCATAAACATCAGCTTCCGTCAGTGCTTGCTCTGCCCGCGTTAAGTCATTATGGACGATGAAACTAGAGGCCCTCAACAGCAACCGGTCTGACTGCACGCGGCAAGCCGACTCGTCCAGCTCAGCCGTCGCCGTGCGCTGGCTCTTGCGACCTGTGCTGTGCAGGTACAAGACCGCCGCCACAAGTGCCAGTGCCGACAGTACTACAACCATTCGGGTCAGGCGTAGTCTTGCTCGACTCCTCGGCACTGATTTCTCCTGGCTGTGCGGTATATTTTGTGGCGGCTGGCTGTCCAGCACACTTTGCAAATCGGCACGCAACGCAGCGGCAGTCTGGTAGCGATTGGCGCACTCCTTTTCCAGACAACAGGCAATCACACGATCGAGCGGTTCTGGAATGGCAGGGATGAGCGCAGATGGAGGAAGCGGCTTTTCAAGCTGGTGCGCGAGCGCCGTTTCTGCAATGCTGTCACGCTGGAAAGGTGGCTTTCCGACCAATGTTTCGTAGAGTGTACAGCCGAGGGAATATATGTCGCTGGCAGCACTGGGCCCGCGTCCTCGATACTGTTCCGGACTCATGTAAATGTAACTGCCACCAACGGACGAAGTAGTGCTCGGCTCTTTTCCAGCGCTGACAATTTTCGCCACCCCAAAGTCAACGAGCTTCGCTTTTGCTTGTTTTCCCTCACCCACCACCATCAAATTGCTGGGCTTGAGATCGCTGTGGATGATGGCGTTCTCGTGTGCGTGTCCGAGTGCGTCGCAAACTTGCATAAATATCGGCAGAGCATCTTCCCAAGCCTGCGGTCCCTGCGACGCGATCACCTCAGACATGCTTTTGCCTGGCAAAAATTCCATGGCAATGTAGGGGACGCCGCCCGCGATACCGGTGGAATACACGGAAACAATATTCGGATGGCTGAGGGCGCTGATCACCTGGACTTCCCGCCGAAAGCGCGAAAACTTGCTTGCCTGTACCAGCGATGACTTCAGCATCTTGAGCGCCACCGTGCGATTCATCTGCCTCTGCAGCGCTTCATAGACGACACCCATGCCGCCTTCTCCCAGACGTGACACAATCTGGAAGCGATTGTCTACTACAGCGCCTACTTCAAGCTCGCTCAAGGCAATAACTCAATAACCTCAAGTCCGCCATAGACGATTAAGTAGCTTGGGCTGGGACCATCATATAGACAAGCGTTCTCACACATCTAGACTCGACGCCTTCCAGTTAACGGCATTTTAGAAAAGGATAAAAGACTCTGAGATCGTTTCGAGAGGTTTGGAGCCGGTGCCCGAAATCAACATCTATATGTAGTGATACTATGCGCGGTGACACTCTTATTGTATGTAGGCTCTTCCCATGCTTCCGAAGGGACTTCGCGTCAAAGCTCAGCGAGCAGCAACTTCTTGATGCAGCGGACACACCCACGACAATCAAGTTAGCGGCCTTGCTAGCCTGAGTTCCGGTCCGCAGAGCTTCAACTGCCCTGAACCCAATCACGCCACATGAATAACCGGTCGCTTGCTGCGATCCGGCTCCTGCCCGCGCAAGATCTCGCGAGTCAGCGGTGCGGTCTCACCTTCACCGAAGAAAATGAATTTGAGGATGTAGCCGAGTGGATGCCCTTCCGTCCAGCCGAAATACGCATGAGGAATCTGTCCGGTTTCTTCCTGAATTTTGAGCAGGACAGCGGCGATCGCGTTGGGCACCGACGGGCTCTTGCACCGTAAGATAGAGAATCCGTCGACGACTACTCCTTCAACGCGCAGCTCATCATCGTAGAAATCAGAGGCATCCTCTTTGCTGACTTCGAGAAACAAGAAGTCTCCTTCGACTTCCTGAATGCTGTGCGATTCGCGCGCTTCCGCCTCTTTCTCACGATAATCAACTTCCAGTCCCGGTCGGTGCGCCAGCAACCGCACCACTTTCCAGTTTTCAGTCAGTTCGCGTTTGATGAAGGTTCTGGCCGTGTCATCAAATATCACCTTAGTAACTCGCAGCTCTGTTGAACGGACAGAGCGCGACGCGAAGGAGGTAGTAAAAATGATCACCAGCAACCACAATGCAGTCAGCAAGCCGTCGAGCCTGGCAGTCATATTGGCAATGCAGGCGTAAATGAAGCATAGAGTAACGACAATGAAGTAGGCGCGCGCCACCGGACGCCGCCACACAGACAGAAGCGCCGCCAGACAGGCTGAGGTCAGAAGTACGAGCAAGCCGGTGGCAAACGCACCGGATTGTTTGTCGACATTGGCATGGAATATGCAAGTGATGACGCAGCACGCACCAGTGAAAAAGAGCACCAGCGGCCTTTGCGCTGCAGCCCACTGCGGTGCCATGCCGTAGCGGGGAAGATAGTGCGGCACCAAACTCAGAAGTGCCGCCATAGTTGATGCACCGGCGAACCAGAGTATGAAGATGGTGACGAAGTCGTAGACGCTTCCAAACGCGGCTCCCAGATGCTCGTGAGCGAGGTAAGCAAGCGCGCGTCCATTGGCCGGCTGCCCTTCAGCGTATAAATGAGCCGGGATCATCGCCGTCGTGACGATGGAACTGACGATCAAAAGCACGGCCATGACGACGGCGGCAGTACTCAACAGTTTGCGCGTGTTGCGAATACGTCCAGCCGGACGGCGTGGATCATCTTTGGCATCGCCTTTGATAAGAGGCATCACTGCCACCCCGGTTTCAAACCCGGACATTCCCAGAACCAGCTGCGGAAAAGCCAGAGCGGAAGCCAGGGCGATGGCGGTTGGATCCCCGTGATGTTGATGTAGTTGCGAGATCCAATCTTGAATGAGCTGGGGTTGCTGGATGAGTTTGTTGAAGCACACGGTCAGCGTAATAGCATTCAACGACAAGTAACTGAGCACAAGAATGAATGAAACACCGATCGCTTCTCGAAATCCCTTCAGAAAAATTGCGCCCAGAGCCAGGATCAAAATTATGGTTACCCAGAACGGATGCCGCAAGGCTGGGGGCACCCAGGGATTTTGCACAAAGTGGACGGCGGCATCTGCAGTGCAGACTGTGATGGTAAAGAGAAACCCGGTTGCCGCAAATGAAAGCAAGGACAGTATGAACAGCTTGCCGGCCCAGCCATCCAATCTTTCTTCAAGCATGTGAAAACTGCCCTGCCCGTGAGGGCTCTCCTCACAAACTCGCCAGTAAGCCGGCAGCGCACCAAACAAGTTCATTGCCACCAGAAACAGTGTCGCAAACGGTGACAATATTCCAGTTGCCACAAATGCGATGCTGGGTTGAAATCCGATCGACGAAAAGTAGTCGACGCCCGTCAAGCACATGACTTTCCACCAGGCGTCTTGCGAGCCGTGTGCGGATTCCTGCCGTTTGAACAGCCAGGTCAGAAACTTTCGTTTGGCGGAACTGGATATCATGCAGTCTAGGCTAGACCAAATGACATCCAGCCAAGTCTGCGAGGCGATCGAAAGCGGTGCCGACAGCTACATGGTCAAGACAAGTCGGACGGAAACCGCATCGCAGTGGGCATTTTGTTGGCAATTAGAAACCGCAACGCTTCTTGATTGCTCAGAACGCTTCTTGATTGCTCAGAACGCTTTTTGACTACTCCGACCGCTTGGTGAAACGAGTGCGCGGATCGAGCGCATCACGCAGTCCGTCGCCTAGCAGGTTGAACGAAAGCACCGTGATGAAAATGAACATGCTCGGAAAGAATATCAGATGCGGGTCGGAGCGCAGCGCGCGCCAGCCGTCGCTGGCAAGAGTGCCCCAACTCGCGGCCGGCGGCGACAATCCCAGCCCGATAAAGCTGAGCGTCGATTCGGAAAGAATGGCATACGGCACGATGAAGGTGAGCGTGACGATAATCGGTCCCATGGCATTGGGCAGCAGGTGCTTCAGAACAATCGGCACGCCCGCCTGACCCGACGCGCGCGCTGCATCAACAAACTCTTCATGCTTGAGTTGCAGCAGTTGCGCGCGCACCAGTCTGGCGGTGCTCTTCCATGACACCAGACCGAGCGCCATCAGGACACCGAGGGTTCCTTTGTCCCGTCCGACAATGACTCCGATCAAAATCATCACGAGCAGATCCGGCAGCGAGTAAAGAATATCCACCACTCGCATCAACACTGCATCAACTTTGCCGCCATAAAAGCCGGAAACAGAGCCGTAAACCGTACCGATCACAAAGGCGATCAAAGCGGTGAAGACGCCGATGCTGATCGAGACCCTGGCACCGAATATGATGCGGGTCAGCAAATCGCGTCCCAGTTCGTCCGTCCCCATTATATGTTGCGCGCAGGGTTTCACCAGAATCTCGGTGGAGGTCTGATCGAACGAGTAGGGCGTCAGGGGCACAAACGCCGATATGAGAGAAACGACGAGCAGCGCCACGATAATCCACAGACAGGTCCAGGCGGCAGGAATCTTGCGCAGACGGTGCCATGCTTCGGCCAGCGGACCGCGAGCCGGTGTGTCGTCGAACACCGGTTCTTTCGAGGGAATCGGCAGCGGATCAGGCGCCTGCAACGTGGAGGTGTTGTTCTCTTCGGCCATTGTTTCCTCAGCCCTCGACCTGAATGCGTGGATCCAGAACCGTGTACAGGATGTCCACAATGGTATTGGTGACCAAAAGAATGATCCCGAAAACGAGCGTGGTGCCAATCAGCAAGTCGTAATCGCGATTGCCGACTGCTGTGATGAAAAACCGGCCCATGCCCGGGATGGCATAGACATATTCGACGATGAACGAACCGGTGATCAACACTGCGGTGAGCGGACCGAGCACCGTGACGATCGGCACCAGAGCATTACGCAGAACGTGCTTGAGCACCGTCGACTGTTGCGACAGTCCTTTGGAACGCGCCGTGCGCACCCAGTCTTTTTCCAGCACCTCCAGCACACTGGCGCGTGTCAAACGCGCCAGATAAGCTGCCGGACTGGCAGCCAGAGTGAGGGCCGGCAGCACCATACTGCGAGCGTTTTCCCAGAGCCCCACCGGCAATATTTTGAACTGAATGCCAAAAACATAAATCAGAAGTGCGCCCACCACGAAGGCGGGCACTGATATGCCGGCGGTGGCAATGATCATCGATATCCAGTCGAAAGGCGTGTTCCTCTTGATTGCGGCCAGGGTGCCCAGTGGTACGCCGATCAAAATAGAAAGCAACAGACCCATGGATCCAAGCTGTACAGAAACAGGCAAGGCATCACGCATGATGTCGTTGACGGTGCGGTTGACATATTTGTATGAAACGCCCAGGTCGCCGTGCGCCAACCGGTTGATGTAGCGGAAATACTGCTCGTGGAGTGGACGGTCCAGATAATACTTGCGTTTGATGTTGGCAATCACCTCGGGCGGCAAGTTCTTTTCCAGGTCGAACGGTCCGCCGGGAACGCTGCGCACCAGCAAGAAACAGAGCGAAGCCAGAATGAACAGTATCGGAATTGCTGCCAGTAATCGTTTCAGTATCAGCCAGAACATTTTGTAGTTTCGTCCTTACTTGGTGCGCGTCGGGTCGATTTTCACAGTCTTGAAAAATTGAAAGTCCAGAGCATTGAAGGCGATTCCCGAAACCCATGGTTTGACCATGCAGTTTTGGGTCGCCTGAAATGTCGGTGTCATCGGCACCTGATCGCGGCAGAGCATCGTGTCCGCCTGGATATAAAGCCGTTTGCGCTTCTCCGGATCTTGTTCGGCACTGGCCATATCGACAATGTGGTCGTACTCGGGATTTTTCCAGCGCGTGTTGTTGTTGCCGTTGTTGCTCGTAAACAGATTGGCGAAGGTCTCCGGGTCGGCAAAATCGGCGCCCCAGGACGCCCTGTACATGGGTGGTGCATCTCTGCGCAACGTGGCCAGATAGACCTTCCATTCCTGATTGACCAGTTCAACCGGTATGCCAAGATTGCGTTTAAGCTGATCCTGCATCACCTCGACTTGCACACGCACATCTTCGCGGTTGGGAAACAAGAGCCCGAGCGTGGGAAAGCCCTTCCCGTCTGGATAGCCAGCTTCCGCCAACAGTTTGCGCGCACCTTCGGGATCGTAGTTGATCGCCGATTCCGGGGAATATCCCGGTAGCGCCGGTGGTATCCATGTGTAAATCGGCTGCTCACCGCGCCGCAGGATTTTCGGAAAAACACTTCTGTCGATCGCCATCGCGATTGCCTTGCGAACGCGCGGATCATTGACCGGCTTCTTTTCGACATTGAAACCCATGTAGTTGACACGCAAGAGCGGGAAGTTATGGTATTCCGGCGAGTTGCGATAGCGCGTCACATCTGGTGTGGAAAAACTGCGGTTGTCCACGAAATCCAGTTCATCATTTTCATAAAGCGCAAATGCCGTTGCCTGCTCCGGCACCATAAACAGTTTGATGTGTTTGAGTTCCGGCTCGCCTTCGAAAAATGTCGGATTGGAATCCAGCTCGATCTTGTATTCGTGCCGCCAGGCTTTGACCAGAAACGGTCCGTTGGTGACGATATTTTCCGGCTCGGTCCAGCGGTCGCCGTGTTTTTTGACGATGTCTTCGCGCATGGGATAAGTGGGGCAGAAAGCAGCCAGGTTGATGAAATACGCCGCTGGTTTCTTCAAACGCACATCGAGGGTGAAGTCGTCGGTGCATTTGACGCCGATTAAGTTGGGATCTTTGATTTTGCCGGTGTTGTATTCGAAGGCGTTGACGATCGGGTAGAGAAAAAACGAATACTCGGCGCCGGTTTCCGGATTGAGCAGACGCTTCCATGCGTATTCGAAGTCGCGGGCGGTGAGCTGTTTTCCATCGGTCCACTTTATGTCTTTGCGAATATGGAAGACGTAGTGCTTGCCACCATCGGAGATGTCCCAGGAGCCGGCGCAACCGGGCACCACCTTCAAATCATTGGTGTATTGCGCCAGTCCGATCATGATGTTGGAGACGACGTCGAAGGAAACCGAGTCGGTGGTCACGTGCCAATCGAGGCTGGGCGGCTCGGCGCCAAGGTTTATGCGAAGCGTGCCAGGCTCGGGTCCGCCGCGCAGACCGCAAGCAGAAAGCGCGCTAACGGCAGAGATTGCCAGCACGCAAAGGACTAAACGGAGGACCAAAAACGAAGATTTCCCTAAAAACCGCTTCCCGAAGCTCATGCTTGCCCTTAAACCGCCACCCGCTTGAAAACCGCCCGCCTGCGCACCTGTTGAGCGCCTCCGCAGCGCCAATGTTGTCACATTTGCGCAATGTTTGTTTGAATTTATGTTGGGATCGCAGGCTCACAAAAGGCGCCAGAGTTTGACAGGTTTCGGCAAATATAGGTATACTGCGTGATTGACACCTGGCAAGAGGTGTTTTTTTCTGGGTTCTTTTCAAAGAGCCCGCCAACTTTCTGTCTCAAGGGTATTTTCGCCGGCACAACCGGTGACCCGGCCCAAAAGGAGCTTAAGTCCATGGCTAAGAAAGACGACCGCATCATCCTCACGCTGGCGTGTGGTGACTGCAAGCGGCGCAACTACACCACAATGAAGAACAAGAAAAATGATCCGGACAGGCTGAATATCAGCAAATACTGCCGGCATTGCAAAAAGCACGTAGAGCACAAAGAAACGAAGAAATAAGCGTGACCCGCCGCCCGCCTGGACTGAAAGACAGTCTCGGAATGCGGTCGGCGGACACCTCAAGCGCCCTTAGTTCAATGGTAGAACGGTGGTCTCCAAAACCATTAGTGTGGGTTCGACTCCTACAGGGCGCGAGTTTTATGGGGAATTACAGTGGGTTCATCAGTGACTTCAGATCGCCCAGACAAAAAAGGTCCACCTTCAAAGAAGGAAAAGGACGAGTTGTCTGTCAGCGAGCGAGCAGAAGGCATAGTCGAGTTTCTCAAGGGCGTCGTTGTCGAGTTCAAAAAGATCAGCTGGCCACCGCGCGAGCAGGTCATCAAAGAAACCTACAGCGTCATCGTCCTTGTAGCCCTCATCACCTGTGCCGTTCTGGCGTTCGATTTCGGCATCGCCAAGGTCGTGTTTGAACCGTTGGATCATCTAGCGAGGACATTGGGTGGCGGCGTTGGAAGGTGAAGCAAAAGTACAAAGGTCAATGGCCTTTATCAAGAGCGATGGACTCCGTCGCTGGTATGCCGTGCAAACGGCTTCCGGGCACGAAAACAAAGTAAAAGAGCACATCGAAAAACGCATCGTGACGATGGGCGCCCAGGACAAAATCTTTGGCGTGATCGTCCCCGAGAAGATGGTAACCAAGGTCAAAGACGGTAAGCGCCTTGAAAAGAAGGAGCGCGAATACCCAGGCTACGTTTTCGTAGAAATGATCCTCGATGACGATTCCTGGCGAGTGGTTCGTGAGGCTCCAGGCGTCACCAAGTACGTCGGGGCCGGCAAAAAGCCGATTCCCGTGCAGGACAGCGAAATCCGCAAGATCCTGCGCCGTCAAATGGCTGTCTCCGGTGTCAAAGGCAAGAAAGCCGCCGTCATCGATGTCAAAGTCGGCGATTACGTGCGTATCACGGGCGGTCCGTTCGCGGACTTCACCGGCGAAGTCACGGAAGTCAACATGGAGCGCGAGCGCATCAAGGCATCGGTCATCATCTTCGGTCGTGCCACGCCAGTCGAACTGGAATTCAACCAAGTTATAAAAGTGTAAAACGCCCATGGCAGCCTGATCGGCTGCCATAAAATTGAGGATTCGTTTGAATCTCAGTCCAGTCCTCGGAGTCCCCGTCCAGTCGAAGTCCAAGTCCTAGTCCACAAAGAACAAAGCACAAAGGATATAAGCCGTGAAAAAGGTCGTAGGGAAAATCAAACTGCAGATCCAGGCAGGCAAGGCCAACCCGGCACCGCCGATTGGTCCCGCGCTTGGTCAGCATGGTGTCAACATCATGCAATTCTGCAAGGAATACAATGCCAAGACTCAAGATAAGGCCGGGTCAGTGATCCCGGTGGAAATCACCGTATTCGAAGATCGCTCGTTCGACTTCATTTTGAAAACGCCGCCCGCAGCAGAAATGCTCAAGAAGGCAGCCAATGTGGAAAAAGGTTCGGCCACCCCGAACAAGACGAAAGTAGCCACCATCAGCCGCGCCAAGGTTACGGAAATCGCCAAAGAAAAGATGCCTGACCTGAACGCCACCACTCTCGAAGCCGCTGAGCGCATGATCATGGGCACCGCCCGCAACATGGGCATCATCGTCCAAGAGTGATCCACCAGTAATACACACACCCTGCCCCGGCACGACCGGTCAAGCGGGGGAGCACAGCAGACGGAAGAAACAGTACCGACTGCGAAGCGAAAAGGAGAAACTAAGAATGCCAGTCCTCACGAAACGCCAGAAAGAACTTAAGAAGCTGCGCAGCGAAACGACTTCTTTGTACACGGCCGAAGAAGCAGTCGCCACGCTGAAGAAGTTCAAAAAGTCCAAATTCGACGAGACAGTAGAAATTCACTTCAAGCTCGGCATCAACCCCAAAATGAACGACCAACAAGTTCGTTCGACCGTCAGCTTGCCTGGCGGCACTGGGAAAGAAGTACGAGTGGCTGTCGTCGCCAAAGGCGAAAAGCTCGAAGAAGCTCGTCAAGCCGGAGCCGATGAAGTCGGCGCCGAGGAGTTGATCCAGAAGATCTCGGAAGGCTTCATGGACTTCGACAAACTGGTGGCCACTCCAGATGCCATGGCCGGACTGTCCAAACTGGGTAAATTGCTTGGTCCACGCGGCTTGATGCCCAACCCGAAAGACGGCACCGTCACCTTCGACATCGCCAAAGCAGTCCAGGACCTCAAAGCCGGTAAGGTTTCCTTCCGCGCCGAGAAAGACGGTGGCGTAGTCCAGATGGGCATCGGCAAGATGTCGTTCGATGATTCGCGCATCTTGAAGAACGTCGCCGCTGTTGTCGAACAGATCAATAAAGTGAAACCAGCGACGGTCAAAGGCACCTACATCAAGGCTGTCTACCTGAGCTCCACCATGGGTCCAGGTCTGCGCCTCGACCCCAACAGCCTGCAATCGCTGGGCAAATACCTGCACGCCTGATGCAGTCGGAAAACAGCACTGAAATTCTGACGGACAAACGTTTAAGCAGGAACACAATTTTTGAGTTGTTCCTCCTGAGCTTCATCTCGCTGTATGTGGAACTGCTGATAATTCGCTGGATGTCTGCTGATATCCGGGCTTTCACAGTGTTTCACACGTTCCCCTTGATCACGTGTTTTGTCGGGATGGGCGTCGGCTTCGCCATGCGGCGTGACGATGCCTTTCGCGAATGCTTGCCGGCAATATTCGTGTTCGCCTTCTTCATGAAGTTGGCGAACTTCATCGGTATCTGTTTTTGGGGATTTCCCTCGGGCAGTAATTTCCAGTGGCAAAATCTGGTGGGACTAGCTCAGATCAACTGGGCGTACCTCATGGTCTTTGCTTGCATCATAATTCTTTTGCTGGCCGGACCTTTCGCCATGTGCGTCTGTATCGGGGCGCGATTGGGCGTTCTATTCAATCAGCTGAAGCCATTGCCCGCGTATTGTTATAACGTCGGCGGTGCCATTGCCGGCAGTATCGCATTTCCTCTGTTGTGCTACTTCGGCTGCCCCCCCTGGGTGTTGCTGATGGCCGCAGCAGTCGCGATCTCCGGACTGCTGTTGTCCAAGAAAGATGCGAAGCTGAACATCAAAAATTTCGGCATCATTGCCCTTTTGGTACCGATGTTTCTCTTCGTTCCAGAGGAAACAAGCAAGCCGTTGGTTCCAGAACTTTTGCAAGCCAGGCCGCAACACGAAGTGTTGTGGTCTCCCTACCAAAGGCTGGATCTGACAACGTTTCATGCTCAAGCTGATACGGGACAGGAGGCCATTGTCGGACTGGAACTTTCAGCCAACCGGGCTTTCTATCAGTATTTCTTTCCGTTGCAAGCGGATAGCTCAGGCATGATCACAAACCTCACCAACTTGCGTAGCACCACACTCAAGGATTACTTACTGCCACTTTCTTTGAACAAGCCGCAGTCGGTTTTGATAGTTGGCGCCGGCACCGGGCAGAATGTGACATCGGCAGTGGAAGCTGGATTGACCGACATCGATGCAGTCGAAATCGATCCGGTGATTCTGCAGGTTGGCAAAAACTTCAATTCCGATTATGCCAATCCGAATGTACACGCCATTTGTGACGACGCTCGCCACTACTTCTCGCGCTGCCAAAAGAAATATGATCTGGTCAATTTTGCCACGCTGGATTCCCACGCAGTGTCAGGACTGGGGTCTTCAGTGCGGTTGGATGCTTACGTCTACACTCGCGAGAGTATGAAGCAAGCGCTCAGTTTGTTGAAACCGGGCGGAGTTGTGGTGTGCTCTTTTGTGGCGATGGAGCCATGGATAGAAAAGCGCCTGGTCAAAACTTTTACCGAAGCCGCTGGATATCCGCCGCTGTTGACCAAGGGGGTTACGCTGGGGCGCATTTTCGTTCTAGGCGATGGGGTGAGAGACAAGACGCTTAAGCTGCCGGACGGATATCCTGATGAAACTGTCGCTGTCAGTGTCGGCGGAACGGAGGTTCTCACTGATGACTGGCCATACTTGTATGTGCGCAATGATGTGGTGGACTGGACCTATCTGCTGGTGGTCGGCGAGATCGTCCTTCTCAGTTTGTATGCAGCCAGACGATTTATCTTCAAAGAGCAAGATCCCAGCTCCTGGCAGATGTTTTTCCTCGGTTCGGCATTCATCATTCTAGAACTGCATGCCATATCGTTTTTATCGCTGGTCTACGGCTCTACCTGGATTACTTCAGCGATCGTCATCAACGGTATTTTGATCATGATTTTGATTGCCAACGCTGCAGTCTTTAAATTCAGCCAGGTTTTTGATAAATATCCATTCGGGGCGTACGCAGCTTTGATCGGCTCGATTTTTCTCAGTTTTTTCATGTCTTCAAACTCATTGCTACACATCAACACGTCGATGGCTGCCCTTCTGACAGCTGTGACACTGCTGCCGATGGGTCTCGCCGCGATCATTTTTGGTACTTCGATCAACGCCTCGCCAAACCTGTCGAAAGCCCTGGCGTTCAACCTGTTTGGGGCAGTGCTCGGCGGATTATTGGAATATCTATCCAATTATTGGGGCATCAAAAGCTTGTTGTTCGTCTCCGCGTTCTTCTATTGCTTATCAGCCTTGTGCCTGTACAAGCACCTGAAGCAACCCGCGCCCGCAGCGACTCAAAAATAACCCAGTCAGAGCCCCACGAAGGAGCTATTGATGTCGTCAGCCTGCTTCTGCATTTTTGCTGCTTCCGCTTTGCGATTGGTTTTGCGCAAGAGCTCCGCATACTGCGAATACGCACCCATGAGCGCCACTTTATCCGCCACGCCGCCGGCGTGACAAACGGCGATCAGCCTCTTTATATTCGTCTCGGCTGGACCGTACAACTTCTGATGTGTTTCAGCCTCAATCAACGCCGGCAGAATCCCTTGAAGAAACTGCAAATCCGCCGGTTGTCCGGGACCGGCATCGATGCTGACCACCGTTCCGTCGGCGGAAGTGACAGGTTGGGGCGGTGGTGCCGGTTTTTTGGCCGGCACCGCCTTTGGTGCCATTTTGGCCAGTACACCACTATCTGCCAGGGTTAGCGACGTCGACAATACTTTGAGAGCTTCAGCATACCGCTGGTGGCGGTTGTAATACATGCCCAGATCCAGCAGCGAGCACATGTACTCTTTCGAGCGCTCCCCGAATTTCTTGCGCGCAACCGCCACCGGCACTTTGAAGGCTGGCTCGCCTTGCTCTTCCATGCCCATCGAGCCAGGCGAAGACACGCCCGGTTCGCCGACGGGGACATCCCGTCCCGACGCACCGGGGATAACTCCTGGCGATTGGTCCAGAGGTTGGGCTGAAGATAAGTTGGGCGGAAAGAAGCAGGTCACGGCGAGCAACCCGCAAATCACGGGCAATCGCTTGACTGCACGCTCGATCTCACATTCTGGACGAGACTGGGTCATCGTGCGTTTCGCCACCGGCTGGCGCCTCGGACTTGACCTCACCAGGCGCTGTCCACTTGGCGGGGTTTGTGGCGATTTCATTTTCAACCGCAGTTAATAACTCCGACGGGGGCACCGCTAAGCCTGAGGCTAGCGAGAATAATGCGCCCAGAGAAATGTTGCGCTCGCCGCGCTCTACATCCGATATATACGCTCTATTGAGCCCCGAGCGCTTTGCCAGCTCGTCTTGTGTGAAACCTTTGCGTTTACGTGTCTGCCTTACAATGTCCGCAAAGGCGGACAGTTGCATAACCGTTTGAGCGTCACCTTTCATGTTGCCGGGCCTCCGGGATGCCATTTGATGCCTGTGCTTATTATAGTCGACGGAATCGCGTATTCGTACAGCCAAACCTGACTTCAAGCACAATAGATTTATAGTTTACACATAAGTCGGCCGGAATTCCGCCTCGTGAAGATACGCAACTGCCACAAGCATCTGCGTAAATCGACCGCTGATGCCACCGAATATGGTGCGCAAGGTTAGTTAACTCGCTCAGCCAGGGCGTACGATTCTTCATATTTGGCGCGGATTTCCTGTGCTCGTTTCTCCAGGCGCTGGGCTTCAGCGGCCCGACAAGTGTTGTGCAACAGGCGGGCGTAAGCATCCATCCAATGCGCCATCTGCGGATGATCTGGTCCGAAAACCTTCTCGTAAAGGTCGCCGGCTCGCTTAAATGCCTGCTCGGCCCGGTAATCGCCTGAGAGCAAATAACACGTTGCCAGCCCGAACGCACAGTAAGCCAGGTTTCTCTGGGCATCCGGCACCCGCTCGAATGAATCGAGTGCCCGCTTGTACCATTGCTCAGCTTTTGGAAACTCGCGCATGCCCTGATAACAGCGTCCCAGGTTGTACCGGCAGTGCGCAATCTGTTCGTCATCACCCAACTGTTCGTAGATGGCCAGCGCGCGTTTGAAGTGCGGCTCCGCGAGCTTGTCCAGGTTCTGATCGTCATAGCACCGCGCCAGGGCGAATGTAGTCGCTGCGACATGCTCGTGCTCGGCGCCGTACAGTTTCTTGAATAACCCGATGGCTCGCTCATATAGCGGTACGGCATAGCCGTAATCACGCTGGTAGGTGCAGCAGCGCGCCAGGTTTTCCATGGCATGCGCCACATCCTCGTGTTCTGGACCGCGCAACCGCTCATAAATTGTCAGCGCACGCGAATAAAGAGGTCGCGCCTCGCTGAACTTGCCGCATTGCATGCGGCAGCGCGCCACACCGGTCAGGCTGTAAGCCACATCCTCGTGATTGGGTCCGTAAGCCAGCTCATAAATCGCCAGGGCGCGCTGATAAAGCGACCCCGCACCCACATAATCGCCGCGGTGGCTGACACATTTGCCCAAAATCAAAAAACTGTATGCCAGCCGCACGTCCGTCTCGGCCAGCATTCCAGACTCTACAGCCAGCCGAAAATAACGCTCGGCACGGTCATAGTTGCCCTCGGAGAGAGCCTGGTAGCCGTGCTGGCTTATCTCAGACCAGTTGATTTCCTTGCTGTCCATCCAGTTGAACCGCGCTGCAAAATCTCAACGAGACCATTCAGCCTGTCTACTAATCGCGCACCCCGCTTGAACCGCCTTCAGTGGCTTGAAGTTGCCAAGCAGAGCCTAGACCCATTTTACAGCGAACATCAGTCAAGTGGGTGAATTTGGAGCGTTATAAGTCCCCCGTCGTTACGCAGACAACTAAAAACTGAATTGATATCAATACAGTTTTACAGCGCTGGTGAGGCTTAACGGTTTAGACCTTCGGGATGCTCAACGCTGGCGGTAGCGGTGAACTCCACCGGCACAGCAGTGCCAAGAATCGGCACACCGCCCAGAAGGGGCAGTCCGCTGAAATTCATGAGCGGCGCCACGTCGTAAGTGGCTCTCACCTGGTACTGATACACAGCAGCGTTTTGAGCGTTGTCCGACACATCAATTCGTCCGGAGACGGCAGGCGGTGGATAACTCTGGACCGTGCCCGAGCCCGTCTGTGTGACGACTGCCGAGAGCGCGGCGCCGTTGGGTGTCGTGTTGGGCGTCATGCGCGAGAAACTTTGAAACGGCTGCAATTGTGTGACTGTCGCATTGACCGCATTTTGAGCCTCGGTCATGCTCTGGGCAGCGCCGGCATTGCGGGCACCGAAGTTGGCGGTCAGCATGACGGTGATGACGCCGGTCAAGAAACTGGCCAGATTGAGCAAAGGGAAAAAGATCATGATGAAGAAGAGCCACATGGCGGGTCCAAACTCCGCCAGCGAGCTGCCTGTAATTCTCGGCCTTCTATAACGAAGCCTTCTTCTCTGGGGAACTGGCATTCTTCAGCACCTGCGCGCACTATTCAGATCGATTATGCCCATTTTGGACAAATCAATGTAGCGTTAAGCACACATCCAGCAATTTAACTCAATCTACCGTGCCGCGGCCACGGCTCTTTGATCCACAAGTGAGCCGTCGCGTTTGTGGACCTGCAAAATGTTGTACTGGGTATCGCGCTGTGCGGCATCGCGTCCCGATTGGTGGATGGATGCAATCATTTGCTTGAGCGTCACTTCGTGATAGGTGCCGGCAGCAGATACGACGTTTTCCTCCATCATGGTGCCGCCAAAATCGTTGGCACCGAATGCGAAGGCACTCTGCCCGAGCCCCGCTCCCTGAGTCACCCAGGAGGTCTGCACATTGCGCACGTTATCAAAGACGATACGCGAGATTGCCACCATGCGCAAATATTCAGAGGCCGTGGTCGGACGCTTGACGCGTTTGGAAAGTGGGGTGTTGCCTGGCTGGAACGACCAGGCGATGAAAGCTGTGAAGCCGCCCGTCTTGTCTTGCAGATCACGCAGGCGAATCAGGTGTTCGATGCGATCTTCGGCTTCGTCCACGGTGCCGTACATCATGGTGCTGCTCGTCTTCAAACCGAGGTTTTGAGCCACTTCCATCACTTCCAGCCAGCGCGCCGCCGGAATTTTCAGCGGGCTGATTGCTTCTTTGACGCGCTCGGTCAAGATTTCTGCGCCGCCGCCAGGCAGCGATGAAAGTCCTGCCTTGATCAAGCGTTCGAGAGTTTCTTTCAGAGAGAGATTGCTGACGCGTGTGATGTGGTCTATCTCTGAAGGTGAAAAGCCATGGATTGTCAGTTCCGGAAAGTCGCGACGCATGTTGCCGAGCAACTCTTCGTAGTACTCAATGCCCAGTTCGGGATTGTGTCCGCCTTGAATCAAAAGTTGAGTGCCGCCCAGTGCCACCAGCTCATCAATCTTCTCTTTGATAGTCTCGTAGGGTACGACATAGCCTTTCTTCGACCCGGGTGGTGCATAGAAAGCGCAGAACGAGCAGTACGCATCGCAGACGTTGGTGTAGTTGACGTTACGATCGATGACGAATGTGATGGGCTCTTCGTCGGCATGGAAGCGGCGGCGAATTTGATCGGCAGCCCAGCCCAGGTCGAGCAACGGCGCATGCTTGAGCAAATAAACGCCTTCGGCAAAGTTGAGACGTTTTCCGTCGACAACATCGAGTAGTAAGCGACGCGTTTCCACAACGGGTATCCTTTGATCTGGGAGACAGACATTTTAAATGGGATCACGAGATGCGTCTCTCGGCGTCCGTTAAGGTTTTCATCGAGCTTCACCGGAAACCCCGCCGACCCATTAAAATTAATCTCAGCAGCGGACACGATAGCCGCCGGTAAACTCGACAGGCGCGAGTAGCGGCAGTCTGCAGACGGCGGGATCTAAAGAACTGAAGGAGTCCAGGCGCTTTGGTCAAGTACAAAGATTACTACTCAACGCTCGGCGTGCCGCGCAACGCCTCCGAAAAGGAGATCAAATCGGCCTACCGAAAGCTCGCCCGCCAGCACCACCCGGACGTCAATCAAGGCGATAAGACGGCTGAGGATAAGTTCAAGGACATCGCGGAAGCCTATGAAGTACTGAGCGATGCCGACAAGCGCAAGCGTTACGACACGCTGGGAGCCAACTGGAAGGCCGGTGCCGACTTCACACCGCCGCCGGGCTTCAGCGGATTCAGCTTCGATTTCAATGATTTGCGTGGCTTTGGACAGAATTCGCCGTTTTCTGATTTTTTCGAAACACTCTTCGGTCAGACCTTCACGGGTCAGCCCGGGTCCGGCGGACCAGGCGGCGCCCGGCGCGGCGGCACGATGAAGGGTGCCGACCAGGAAGCCGACATCGAACTGACGATCGAAGAGGCGGCCAAAGGTTCAGCGCGCAACGTGCATATCAGTGCTCCTGGACAGAAGCAGCGTACGCTGCAGGTAAAAATTCCGGCCGGGGTGCGCACCGGTTCGAAAGTGCGCGTCGCCGGAGAAGCTGGTCCCAACCCAATGGGCGGGCCGCCCGGAGACCTTTATCTAAAGGTGAAACTGAAGCCGCATCCATATTTTTCTGTGGAAGGCGATAATCTCGTTTCCGAACTGGTGGTATCACCGGCGCTGGCAGTTCTCGGCGGCGAAGTACAGGTGAACACACTCGATGGTCCGGTACGCATCAACATTCCCGCCAACAGCCAGTCTGGGCGCATGCTGCGTTTGCGCGAGCGCGGATTGCCCAAGCTTAAGCAGAAGGTCAAAGGCGATCATCTGGTGCGCTTGAAAGTCAACGTTCCGGCCAATATCACAGAAGAAGAGCGCGAACTCTACCGCCAGCTGCTCGAAATCGAAAATCGTCGCAGCGAAACTCAAGCTTCCGCATCAGCCAGCTAACTTGCTTACTTGGGTGGCTGGTTGCCTTGCTGCTGCTTCTTCGCGGCCGCCTCCGCTTCTTTCGCGGCTTTCTCCTGATTGGCGCGATCTTCAAGCGCAATCGACAGGTTGAATTCAGCATCAGCCTGCGAGTCTTCCTTCAATTTCTTGAGGACGACGGACAGCGTGCGGTGCAGTTCAGCATTGTCCTGATTGATGCGTTTGGCGTCTTCCAGAAGCTCTTTCGCTTTGTCGTACTGGCCGATGTATGTATAAATCTGCGCCAGGCGAACCTTGGGCAATATCTCGGTCGGATTGGCGGAAATCTCGGAATTGAGCTGATAGATGGTGCGATCGACGCCGCCCCAGCTCTTTACCATTTCTTCGATGACGTCCGGCAGACCGCCTGATTGTGTCTCCATATTGACGCCGAACATGTACTCGTTGAGACCCTCTGTGGGATTACCCATGCGGGCAATCAAGATGCCCCGCCGCTTTTTGGCCTCGACGTTATTGGAGTTGATCAAAGTCACCGCTTTGTACTCGTCGGCGGCCAGCTGGTAAGTGGGTGGATTGGCTCTCTCGTACAGTTGGGCGAGCATCATGTGCGGCTCAGACCACTTGGGTTCTGCCTTGCTCACTATCTTTAACTGCTTGATAGCTTCAGCATCCATATTCGCGTTTCGCAGTTTTTCAGCCAGGTTCATGCGGATGTATTTGTTGCCGTGCGAGAGTGCCAGTGCACGGTTGAGAAGCCGCAGCCCCTCCTGGGGAGAGTTGCTCTTCATGTAGACATTGCCGGCGCAGAGATTGACGAGAATGTCGTGCGGTTTGGCCGCCAGCAGCTTGTCGGCTTTCATGGTTGCTTCGGCGAGTTGTCCTTTGGCAGCCAGCTTGCCCGGCTCCAACTCCTCACATAGGTGGCGGCGATGGCGAATATCGCATTCAGCGACAAGAAAGCGCGAATGATGTTGTTTTCATCGCCGGGCTGTCCGCCCATGGAACTAAGGTTTTGCAAGGTGACCCTCTCCTTGATATTGAGCACGCAGATTGTTCAGCGAGTAGACGAAGGACTCGAGGGCCGTTGTCGGCTTCACGTAGTGCTCCATCTGCTCTTTGGTGTTTTCACTGAGGACGAGCAATTCGCTCAGATAAGTAGCGGCGCCGCGTTGATCGTTTCCGATCGCCTGCGCTCGCAAGACTTCCAGCTCGCTGTCGGCGATGATGTCGACCAGTGCGCCGGGCGGTGCACCATCTTCCAGCAAGCCGTTCAATTCACTGAGCAACTCCTGTCCGTTGCAGACCGCCTTCAGAAATGAGCCTGATTGACCGGCTGTCCAGGCCCGGCGGGAATTGCCCACCAGCTTAGCTCGCACCGCCTGTAGTGTCGCTTCCAGGTCCGCCTCTTCTTTGCTGGTCGCTTGCGACCAGAGCGCCAGAGCCGCAGATTTGCTGACCAGGATGGTCTGGGCGCGACTGACGATGGTCGGCAGCACGGCTTCCACATTAGTGGCAAACATGAAGAATAAGCAGTTGCCGGCGGGCGGCTGCTCGATGCTCTTCAAAAGAGCGTTGGCAGCCGGTCTGTGAAATATCTCTTCATCGGCCTCCGGGATGACGACGACCCGAAAGTAGCGCGAAGTCTTCTGCAACTCGCCGACCAGGGCTCGCGCCTTGTCCACCGGCACCTTTTGGCCGACTTTCTCGCCGGAGAGGTTGAACCAGGCTTGCGGATGGCTGTTCTGCATGATCCAGTCGCAGTTCTGGCAAAGCGCTTCGGGGCTTTCAACCAGGCAGGAGCGGCGGTTGGGCAACTCCTCCAGCAATACCTGGTCGCGGCTATCGCCGAAAACCCGCAGACAATTGAGGAAAGCCGCCATCTGGCGCGCCAGCTGCCACTTGTCATCAAGAGAGCACTGCGGCTTCAAGCAGTTTTGTCGCCAGGGGCTGCCTGGAATTCAGTTGCAAGTCGAAAATCATCGCTCAACCCGAGTTTCATGGCGAAACGCGGCCAATATTCCCTCTAGAAGTTAAGAATACACGGATTTTAGTGACTCGTTACGGCGCATGCCCGCGAAGATTATCGGGCGTTAAAATTCGCAAGACCTGAAACCCACTGAAATTGACAGCCGTAGCGGTTGTCGTTAAAATATGTCGGTCAAAGGGGTAGAAGCCTGAGTGGATGCTCCTTTCCGCCGGTCGAGTGCTGAGCATAGCTGCCAGCAACGATTTAATTAAGGCGGAAGAGAGGCATGGTCTGCAGAAAAGCGGGCGGCAAAGAACTCTCCCGTTTGACGACCCGTAAGATGTTTAGGGGAGTCAACAAATTGGCAAACGTAGTTGTCGTCGGCGCACAATTCGGTGATGAAGGCAAGGCAAAAGTAACCGACCTGCTTTCCAAGAATGCGGACTTTGTCGTCCGCTACCAGGGTGGAGCGAACGCAGGTCATACCGTCGTCGTCGACGGCGAGACCTATAAGCTGCACCTCATCCCCAGTGGCATCATATATAGTGGCAAGACCTGCATCCTCGGACCGGGCATGGTGATCGATCCGAAAGCATACTTGAACGAGCTGAAGGCGCTTGTCGACCGCGGTCTGGACGACAAGAACCTGAAAGTTTCTTCCACCGCCCACGTGACGATGCCCTATCACCTGATTCTGGATGCCGCGGAGGAAGAAGCGCGCGGCTCTCAGAAGATCGGCACGACCAAACGCGGTATCGGTCCAACATATGCCGACAAGTGCGCCCGCATCGGCATCCGCATGGAAGACCTGATTGACAAAGATGCTCTCAGGACGAAACTGGAATACATCGTACCCAAGAAAAACGTATTGCTGGAGCGGCTCTTCAACCTGCCGCCGCTTTCAGTGCAGGAGATCTTCGACGAGTACAGCCAGTACGGCGAGCGCATCGCCAAATATGTCACCGACACATCAGCAATTATTTTCGAAGCGGTGCACGCCCGCAAGAACATTCTTTTCGAAGGCGCGCAGGGCACTTTGCTCGACCTCGATCACGGCAGCTATCCATATGTCACATCGTCCAGCCCTTCGGCAGGCGGTGCTTGCGTCGGCGCCGGCATCGGACCGACGATTGTCGACCGCGTGATCGGCGTATCGAAAGCCTACATGACCCGCGTCGGCGAAGGTCCTTTCCCGACCGAGCAGTTTGGCGAAGTCGGCGAACAGTTGCGTCAGGTCGGCAAACCATGGGCGGAAGTCGGAGTGACCACCGGACGTCCGCGCCGCTGCGGCTGGTTCGACGCCGTGCTGGGCAGATACTCGGTGCGCATCAACGGACTCGATTGCCTGGCGATCACCAAACTCGACGTCCTCGATGACTTCAAAGAAATCAAAGTTTGTGTCGGCTACCGCGATCCGAAAAACGACGAGATTTACAGAGAGTTGCCCAGCATCGCCGGCTCCGTGTTCGGGCGCATGGAAGCGGTCTACGAGACCTTCCCGGGCTGGCAGAAATCCACCACCGACTGCCGGTCTTTCTCAGATCTGCCGCAAGCGGCACAACGCTATCTCAACTTCATTCAGGATGAACTGGATGTGCCGGTGGCGATTGTCAGCGTCGGTCAAAATCGCGATCAAACAATCATCATCGAAGATCCGATTCACGGACCGAAGCGCGTCTTGACTCGCCCGGCCGTCAACCTCAACCAGCCGCAAGCTCAGATGCGCTAGGTCAAAGTCGCGGCATTCAGTGCTGCCACTGGGAAAAAAACTTGCCAACCTCAGCAGCCAGTCCGTGCAGACCAGTGCGGATGCGCAAAGCGACGTTGTTCTTTTTTGCGCGGCACCGCTCGATGCCGGTCAACGCCGATGCCGAATCCGGGTCGTATTCCAGGAGAGTGCGATATTCCGCAATCGCCCCGTCGAAGTCGCCTCCGAAAAGCTCCAGGTTGCGCGCCAGCCGCAAGCGAGCTTCCGTTTCAAAGGGATTTTTGGTCAGGATGGTTCTCAACACCTGCCGCGCCCGGTCGGGATGATTCATGCGTTGTTCCAGATCCGCCAGTTCGATCTGCCAGGCGGTTGGATCTTGCGAAAGCGCTATGGCGGTTTCCAAATAACGACTGGCCTGGTTGAAGTCGCCTTTGCGCACTTTCACTTCATAACAGAGATGCAGCACCTCCGGATTGGCGGCACCGGTCCCGATCATCGACTGCAACTCTTTTTCCGCATCGTTGACTTTGTCCGTATCAAGCAAGGCTTCAACGTAAGCCAGCTGTGCGCCCAGGTTGGCAGGGTCGAGACTCTTAGCCCTGATCGCCGAAGATAAGGCTTCCTTGAAGTCGAGGTTGTCCAGCTGCAGTTGCGAGATGACAACATGAGCTTCCACATTCTGCGGTTGCAGTGCCACCACCCGCTGAAACATCTGCAATGCCTGGCGCGGTTTCCCTGAACTGCGCAAAATACTTCCGTACTCGACGAGCAAGGGCACGTCGTTGGGATGCTGCTTGAGCAATTCCACCGCTTCCGCCTGCGCCTGATACAGCTTGCCTTCCTTGAACAGCTGGTGCAGTTTCTCAGCAGCAGACGGCGCTGCCAACACTTTCGCTTCCGCAGTCAGCGACAATGCGACAAACAAGCTGACAAGGGAAGCTGATTGTGCGCGCATGAAAAAAGACATATTGATATGGTATCAGACACGTTAAATGTTCCAGTATCATTCACTTTCATGATCAACAGCGCGTACCCGGCAGACACAGCCCGCTCCGAATCGATCGTCTTGATCGCGGCGCTCGTCCTTTTGTCGGGATTGATCACCAGCGTCTATATCCTTGGCGTTCATCAAGGAGCGATTCAGGGCCGCCGGCAAAACGCCGTCGAACACGCGGCCCGGATGGCAGCAGAGGAGCTGTCTACCGTCACCGTCTCCGACTCCCGTTTTGGCGAAGTCGGTCTTACGGACCGTTTGATCTCTTTGCCCGGGCAGCCGGCTTCTAAAGCGCGCCGCGTCACCGGCATCAACACGATGTTTGCCACTTTGCGCATCGACCTTTTGATCGCAGAAAAACTCGGTTTGCGCAGCATCGCCTCGATGGTCTCGGCCGATCTGGAAAAGGCCGACGAAGTACGCGAGTCACTGCGCTCCAAGCTGCTGGCAGCCTCCTTCGTCGAAACCAATCCCAACAGCAAAGAAGGTCATGCAATCTGGTCGCGTGTCGGGCAGATTCTTGAGAAATCCACGTCCAACACAGGCGAAAAACTCACCACTTATAGTGTCAGCCTCGGACATCTCACCAAGCCGATGGTCACCACCACCGTCTCGCCGTCCTTTGAACCGACATCCAGCAAAGACGGGTTTTATCTGAGCGGCGTGGATATAACGATGCCGCACGGCAAGCCGCTGCGCTTCACGGAAATTCGCCCGAAAACTACTTTCGTCGACGCCAATCTGTTCACACCAGAACCTCAATACCTGCCACCGACAGTGGTGCGAGTCACGGCCAATTTCGACGTTCCCGCTCAAGGCAAAACCCCTTCCCGCAAGCTGGTGCGCACCGCCTGCGCAGTGATCGGCGGTGCATCCGAGCCACCGGCTCCGGCCACGTTGCTGGTATCTTTCCCATTCGGCGCACCACCGCAATTTACAACCGTGCGCTCGCTGCTGGGCTTCTCCAACTGGACCGGCGACGGCACCTGGTTGCGGGCAGTGGGCGGTCCGGTACCGGGCACGGGGCACCTGGTCGCCGACCCTCATGCGACCCAGGAAAATCTTTTACCGCAGCAAGCCATTCAGGTTGCTTTTTACGACTGGCTCAGACAATCAGGTCCTACGATCAAGCTGGAACGTGTTCGCGAACTACTGGATGCGCCATGGCCGGTCGCGACCGTCGAGGGCGAAGCGTCGACCCGACAAAATAGCGCCGTCACCTACGAGACGGGCGCCCGCAGCTATGCCGTAATCAACCAGTCGGAGCCCGGCGGCAGCGGTCAACAGTTGCTCTCCGAAGTCTTCAAGGCCAAGATTTCGCAGAAATCCTTTCCGGCTTCGGCGCTGCCCCTCTTTATCGATCAGCAAGGGAACTGCAATTTGCCTGGTCGTCACGGCATGGACAAGAGCTTCGTGCTCAGCTTCATTCAAGATCTATACGAAACAAACCTGGCCAGCATCGAAACCCACAACATTGCCCGCACCATATTGGACCGCATGAATACTGCCATCGAGCAGCAACTTCAGAATCTTTCCATCGAACGAGAAGAACTGCACTCCATCGAGCTGCGCCTGGCGCGCCTGAAGAAAGTCAAAGAACATGATGCCGACCCGCAGCATGCTCTCGAGTTGGAGAAACAGGAGAACTTGCACAAGGCAAAACTGGAGAAAGTAGGGGCGATCGCCGGACTTCTCAACGAACACGAAGCGGTGCGCGAGCGAGCCCGCCTGGCGCTGCGCAACGCCGATGCCGCGTGGCTATCCACCTGGGATATCGGTAGCAAGTTAAGCCTCTACACACGCGGCGGACTGCACCGAGTTGGTTCGCCCTGTTCGGGCTATTTGCTCGGACTGAAGCAGGTATTCACTCCGCAGCCGGTGCCGATTGCGGAAGAAGACATCTACGAAAAGTCCCCCGATCAACACCAGCCCCCGCAGCAAAGCGCGGCTTTCTGGCTGACCCCCAGTCTGCAGGTGTTGCTGCCGGCCGACGACGGTTTTATCGTCGAGGGTTTGCCGCTCTCGGAAGTACGCCAGCGGTTTCGCGCTCCGGACACAGCGCCGCCGGCTTTCTATGCCTGGACTTCATCGCAATTGACCAGCGACCAAAAACTCGAATCGCGCTCGCTGCGGCAATCACCCTTCGAGAATACCGGCATCGAGAAGACACAGTTGCTCTACCTGGCTGCTGATGCCATTCGCACCGGACAAAATCCCGAGGTGACGTGGACGCTTTTAATCAGAGACGAAGTAGCATCAAAAGGAGCCGCCGCCGGTGAACCGGTCCGTGGCCACCAGGGGTGGTGCGCGGAGAACTCACTCAGTTTCGAGGAATGCCCGGGATTGGCCTGTGAAATTCAGATGCGAGCGCCGCTGCCGCTGCTCCCCGATCTGCCGGCCGGACCAAGCGTGATCAGCCCGCGCGGCGCCGAGCGCACAGCTTTGATACCACCGACACCGCTCAGCATGCTCTGACGGCCAGCTAAGCTATTTCACCAGTTCCACAGAAGTGACCTTCAACACCCGCACCCCGCCTTTAGTAGCCAAATGACCTTTCACTTTCACACGCTTTGCCACAAAAGGCGCCAGCAAATCTTTGCAGCCGGTGTAGGCTTTGTGCTTGACGCACAAGTAGAGCAGTCCTTTGTCGTCGACGATACCGGGCGTCACACCACCCATTACGCAAGCAAGCGCGCACGATTGATGGTGAGCCCCGCGTCCATCACCCATCACTTGCGAGGCATAGCACCATGAGTCTACGACTTCGCCGACCAGTTCAACCGGCACCGCCACCGGTGCCAGATGTCCGGAGGCACCGCCTGCGGCTTGCTGCCCACCCGGCTGTGCGGCGGGTTTCCCGGTGGTCGGCACCGCCGGTTTCTTCACTGGATCTGCAGCCAACCCTGGTGTGATAGGCAGGCAGAGGATGACGAGACAGAAGAGCGAAATACACAACTTTGATCGTTGCGGCATACAAACTTCCTGTTAACGGCGGCGCCCGCAGGCAGTCGGCGTCACGGTCACGGTCTCGAACTGGCTGGCATCAAGCACTTGAGCCTTCTTATCCAGCGTGGCCGCCGAACCCCAGTTGGAGGTAGAGTCTTTCTTGGCGGTTGCTCCAGCGCCACTGGCTTGAGCGACTGTCGAGCCGGAGCTCAAGCCCGGCTTTGCCTTCTCCAGCGCAGTATAAGCCGCCCAAGAGCGATAACGCACTTCGGCATCTTTGGAATTATCGTAGTTCCATTTGAATTCCTGCTTGGCACCGGCCCAGTTGCCGATGGCTTGGTAAGCCAGTCCAAGGTAATAGTGAGTGTAAGGATGATTGCGGTTGGCAGCCGAAACTTTCTTCAGTTTGGCAATCGCCTCCGGATATTTCTTAGCGTTGTAATCGGCGACGGCGCCGTTGAGTTCAGCAGGACATCCCGCCAGACAGGGGGCGCAGATCAAAACCAGATTGGTCACGCTCAGACAGACAGCCAGTGCCCCACGCAGGGCCGCAGATTTTTTCATTAGTGCAATCCTTTCCTATGGACTTAGATGCCCGGGTCGCGACCCAGTTCTTCCTGAGGTCTCGTAGTCGAGAAGGTAAACGGCATATCAGCGCTGAGCCCTGGAATAGCAACGAAAAAGGGGATGCGCAAGAACGGTTCACAAACCACACGCGTCTGCAGCTGAACAGTCATCGAGTTGTCCGCATGAGTCACCCAGGTCGGGCCGACATGCGTGACGTCGCTGGAGGCCAGTTTCAAGAAATTGGCAAATGCTGTGCTGGTGAATTCATTGTCCACACGCTGTATCCCCTGACTGGCTTCAGCAGCGATCGGACGACGCAGGGCTATTTCGCGCAGTTCCGCGTTGTGCAGCAAAAAGCAGAAGCAATAGTTGGCGGCAATGCCGAGCAAGTCGATCAAGGGAAAGAAGATCAGGAGCAACAGCACAAACAGTGCCGGACCTGTCTCAGTAATGGCGCTGCCCCGACGAGAGCGCAGTCTCAACTTCATATTCTCTCCTCAGGCACTGCTGACGGTGCCCTGTTTGCGGCGGCGTAACAGTTGCTTGATTTGCCAGGCTACGTCACGCTTGCTGTTCTCTAGTCTATTGCTAAATCTGAGTGCCGACAAGACGATTTGGGTGTCCTGGGGCGCCAGATCGAGCGCTTTGCGATAGCACATTGCAGCCGATCCCATGTCGCCGGCCCCCTCAAAGTCACGAGCCAACCGATACCAGCCTCTGGCCAGTCGCGGATCTTCAAGCAACCCCTTCTCGTAAGTGGCAATTGCTTCCCGCCGCCGCCCCAAACGGTCGAGGACATCGGCAAGTCCGAAAAAAAGACGAGGTCCCTCAGCCCGCCCGCCCAGGCGACGTCTGGCCATGGCGGCCACATTGGCCGTCTGGGAGGCGTTCAAAAACCGCTCCAGATAAGCCACACGTTTTTTGACGCGCTCCATGTCTTCTTGCTTGGTGGTCAATGCCATCTGGTAGAGAGCCGGCTCCAGGGCGTCTGCGTAGAAGCCCTGCGCTTGATAGCTGCGGGACAGCAATTCAGCGATGCCCGGATGGGTGGAGCGCTCTTCATAGGCCTTCTTCAGATAGGGCACCGCCTGACTGGGGTGCCCCGACAGGAAAAGGGCTTGCCCCTTCATCAAGTTGGCGTAGAAGTGGTCAGGTTTTACTTTCAGGTCATCATCAGCCAGCTTGATAGCGTCCGCATAACGGCCTTGATTAATGCGCAACGCGGCGATCATCGACTTGACGCCGGTGACGGCTCGCGGCGAATGCAAAGCCTGATTGAGTTTGTCTTCTGCTTTCTGATTGCGTCCCTGCGAAAATTCGTAGAGCCCCTGCATATACAGGACTGCCGGATCTTCGGGAAAACGATAAGCCATATAGCCGAGAAGTTTGTATGCGCCGACGCGATCCTCGGCATCCAATTTGGACTGGAATAGCTCAAGCAAAGCGCCCGGTCTGGTCGGGTCCAGCTCGTCGGCTTTGCGGAACTCGAGTTCAGCCAGACTGGCATACCCGGCCATATCGAGGGCTCGCCCGAGGATGAAATGCGCCCGAGCGTTTTTCGGGTCGCGCTCGACCACGTGTCCCAGTTTCTCGATCACTGCGGTGGTGGCGTTGCCATCCTCGACCTGTTTTTCCAGGGCTGCCAGCTCAGATCCCGGCGCGGCGGCTTCTGTAGCCGCCACCGCATGCGGTGCCAGGGCTGGTGCAGACCAGGCGCTGGCGGTTTGAAGCGTCACGGATGAGCAGAGGATGAAACCAACTGCCAGAGACAATTTCAAGGTCAGGAGACGATTATTCAGATGGAACCGACTTCGGCATGTTGAAGACGACATTTAACTGGCAAGCGTACTGAGCGTTGTTGGAGGGGAAGGTGATGATCGTGGTGTTCATGTTTTTGTAGCGGGCGGTCACCATTCTTTCGGTCGTTTGCCCGACGGTCCAGTGAAAGTTGATCAGCGCTTGCTTGTACCAGCCCAGCACCGCAGCAGCCGCATCGGTGCAGGCATAGCGCATGGTTATTTCAGCACCGCCATCCTTGCGATAACGCACGTTGCCCCAGAGAAACTGTCCGCCACCAGCCCAGGCCGGGAAGTTGGGCAGATCAATGGCTTTTGTCAGTACTTTAAACTCACCGCTGGCCTGCAGCTGATCGATCTGGGTTTTGCCTGCAGTCCGCGGCGCCGGTTGCGTCTGGGTCGGATGTTGCTGCTGCGCAGACCCCGGCATTGCCGGCGTCAGCAGCAACACGGTCGCAGTCGCAGTCAGCGTCTGGCGTCTGCTCAACATGGGCAGCACCATTGTCCGCCGCCGCTGGAGCAGTTGCGGAAGCGCAGGACGCCGAGCAGGTTGTTGCTGCCCGAGTGCGGACGCCACTGCGTTCTGTCGAGAGTGGTGGCACCAGGACCGGCGGGGCAATCCCACGGGTTCGGATAGCCGCCCTCGTTGGGCAGGTTGATCAATCCGCCACCATGGGTGAAGCCTTCCACGTTGGCTTGTCTGGTTGCATAACCAGGCGTGCCTGGATTCGGGAACGGACCATCGGGAATGACGGAGTTGGGATTGTCGAAGTCGATGTTTTGCGGAACCTGCCAGCCTTGCGGATACTGGCTTACCGGTCCCATGGTCAACTGGTGCGTGTTGGGGTTGACGAAGATGATGCGCACTTCGCCGAAAGGCACGCGGCCGTTGGCCAGCAAGGCGTCGATATCCTGGTCGCGCACCAGCGGATCCATCTGGTGCATGCGCGTGCGCATGTCGGATTGGATGAAGGTGGTGCTGGTGGTCATCTGGTTGAGCAAACCGCCGAGGGTCGGGTTGGCGTCACCAAACGGAATCTGCGACGGGTTGCTGCGAATGTCGAGCGGGTAGGTCTTCAGTCCCGTGCAGGGATAGTTGCCGAATGCCGTGCGGCAGGCAGATCCGCCGAAGTCTACGCCGGCTCTGACTTCCAGAACGAGCGCCTTGAAGCGTTCGATGGCCATCAGGTTGTCCGTCTGTTGCGGTGGTCCGAAGCGCGACGGCGAGTAGGTGTTGTTGAAGGCCGTCTGCAAGCCGTTGCACGGAGGAGAACCGACGCTCGCCGGCGTGTTGTCGCAGTTGAATACCGTGGGGTTGGAGCCGGGTCCGAAGTCATTGACCAGTTGCGTAGCCGAGAAGCTCGATGGTGAGTCAATGAAGTTGCCCTGGCTGAGCCAGTTGGTGGCTGCCGCTTCGCGACCCGATTGAGTCTGCGGCTGAGCATTGGCGATGTCTTGACGAAGCGCGTTGTAATCGGCGTTTTCCGAAATATATGTGTGTCCGTTCGACTGAGCGACGTTGACTATGTTCATCAGGGCGACGAACATGTCGGGAGCGCGTCCGGGCGGGCTGGGCAGAGTTTGCACCGGTCCGGAAAGTGACGCGCCGGCATTGTCTACCAGGATGAAACCGCGAGGGATGGCAGTGCCGTAGTCGAGGTTGAGCGAGCCGACGACGGCGCACGCTCTGGTCAAGATCGAATTGTTCGTTTGCAGCGTCTCGTTAGCGCGACCGCCTGAACGGAAGGCATTGGGCGGCAGAAGCGGATTGGCGCGAGTGCCGAGTATCGGTGTTTGCGAGACGGTGGCATGGAAATCATCCAGTGAGACGCCGTGCGGTTGTTCGCCGGGGCGCAGAGGCACTGCGACTGGACGCACCGTGCCGGTGCCGAGGCTGGTGTAGCCGCGCAGGAAGAGTTTGCCACTCTGGTTGAAAACACTGGAATTGTCGTTGGCGAAATTGAGCCCGTTGGGAATCTGGTTGTTTCTGATGTAGACGTTACTGGCGGCGTTGCGCTTCATAAACGCATTCTGAGTTTCTCCCTGAACGTCTTGCGTATTGCTATTGCCCAGCATGCGCAGAGCATTCTGCGTCGACACATTCTGGAAGAAGCCTTTGACGTTGTTGTGTTGCGAGAGGTTCGTAGCGAGCCGGTTGCCGATGCCCGTGTCGCCTTCCAGCATATTGAAAATCGCCTGGGCATTGGTGCGCGCCTGCGGAGTGCCCTCGGCTTGCGCATTCAGTGCCACCAAGGTCGCTTTGCCGACCAGGCGGTTGAAGGTGAGCAAATTGACTTCGCCGTTGACGTCGGTCAGATCACCGAACTCATTCAGTTCGTTGCCGGAAAGCGTAAATCCCGGCGAACGCAAGGCTTGCTTGGCTACGTTGAGGTTGCCGGCATCGGTGGCTCGTTGCAATTCGGTGCCACCACCGGTAATCATTTGATAGAAGAAGAAAGCGATTCCAAGGAGTACCAGCAGCAATCCGAGCGATGCCACGAAAGCCAGGGTGCCTCCGATACTTCGACGTCGCGTAGCCATGTAATCGAACCTCAACGAGTAAGAAGGAAAATGAATGAAAGGAAAAGGAAAAGGAGTGTACCGAACGAATGAAAGAGCGGACGCGAATCAAGGAAACGCGACCCCAAAGCTGCACACAGTTACCGTTTCGGCTGAAGATTAGCGCGTGATAATCTTGTGTTCTGGAACATTATCTGCATTTAATGGAGCAAAGTCAAGTGCGATTCAGCGTATTTTCCACCCTGCTCAAGAAGAACGCCGGAATGCGCTTGTTAGCGGCATCGCTGGCCCTGAGCACGTTGGCATCTTGTAGTATAAAACCGAGATCGCTGGCTCTCCAAGAGCAAGCTGCTCAGGCGCTTAAAGAAGGGAAACCGGTCGTCGCTAAAGCACTGCTTAATCAGGCGATTGAGACCGCCAATCAGACTGGACAGCCGGCAGATGCGCTGGAGAGTTATCGGCAGGCAGCGATCCTATCTATAGGAGCGGACCCGACCGGAAAGCGCCCGTCCGAACTGGCCAATCGAGCCGTCGAGCTGGCTGAGCAAAAGTATGGAATCGCCGATCCACGCATCATTCCTTATTTGAGTTGTGCCGGTCAGGTGGCATATCGGCACCACGACTTCGAAACGGCGGAAAAGTTTTACAGCCGAGCCCTGTCTTTGCATGATGCGGCCCGTCAACCCGACGACCTGGCGTTTAGCGAAATTCTCGGCGGACTGATTTCAGCCAGTTGCGCCGGAGGCAAGTGCATTGATGCAGAGCCGCTCTACAAAAGGCTGATCGCGGTGCGCACTCGTGAGCTCGGTGCCGATCACGAACACACTTTGAGCGCCAGTATGATGTACGCCGAAAATTGCGAGCGCCGCAAAAAGTATACGCAAGCTCGCGAGATTTATATGACCTGCGTGCGTTCGGCGCAAAGCAGAAATCCGCAGCTTTTGCCGGCACTACTGGCGGGCATCGGTCGGCTCTATAATTTGGAGGGCCGGTACGCAGAAGCGGAGCAAGCACTGACCAGCGCTGCACGCCTGATTGCCACCAACCCTCAGTCACCAGATCGCTATCGAATTTACGGCGAACTTGCCACCACCAACGCTCACCTCAATCGGCGACCGCAAGCCGAGATGTTCTACAAACTGGCTATCGAAGCGGCTACCCGCGCAACCGGCGGCGAGTCTCCCGAGACGACCTCTCTGCGCTCGGCCTACGATCGGTTCAAATCACCAGCGAACTGATCTAGACTGGCAGCAGCACCGCCGAAGGACTGAGAAAATGAAAACAGCCCGCCATCGTGTTTCGTTCTTGATTGCCACCACTTGCACTTTGCTGTCCTTTCCTTGTCTCAGCGACTATCTGATTGACGATTTTCTCGGCGGCTGCGCGCTGGCGGCGCCGGCAAAAGCAGCGGCGCGCGGCGAGTCTTTAGAAGCATGGACCGACAGAATTACGAAACAGGTCAAACAGAACTGGCATCCACCGCAATGCAACGTCAGCGAGAACACGATTATGTACTGCGACATCGACGCCAGCGGCAAGATTGTCGGCACTAAGTTGCAAAAGTCTTCCGGAGTGAAGGCTCTGGATGAATCAGTCGCCAAAGCGTTCGCCGACACCGGTCAGGTCGCGCCTCCGCCAGTGGCCTTCCCCAAGGGGGTACCGGCGATGACGGTGGAAATCACTTTCGACTACAAAGTCCAACAACAGCAGGCTCCGCGAGCCGCCACCAAAGCGCCCGCCGCCAAACCGGCAATCGCACCAGCGGCGGCGCAAACGCCCGCCCTGGATACCACGGTGCCGGCCGCTGATACCACCGCCGCACCGGCGCTAGACATACCGGCCGCATCACCGCCCATGGAGATGCCGCCGGCAGCCGTTCCTGAGACTCCCGCCAGCGAGCCGCCTGCCACAACCGCGCCGTCGTCCGAAGAGTCCAGTACGGCTCCACCATCTTCAACACCGGCAGCCGGCGGCGATCCCTTCGAAGCTAAATGAGTTGATACGGCGCGTTATTTGGTCTTCGGCAAGATCACTGTCGGCATGTCGGAAATTGCCTTGTCGTCCACATCAGCAAACTTGACGTTTTCCTCGATTGATTTATCGAAGATTTGTTTGAGCGTCGTCTGCTTCCTGTCGTAAATCACCAGCCCCCAGTAGGGCTTGAAGATAGAAACATCGGCTTTAAGTACGCCGGGAGAGGTACGCATTCTCTGGGCCACACGGCGCAGACAGGCGACGCAACTGGCTCCAGTGACTCTGAAATCCGCCCGCTGCAGAGCGGCCGGAGTCGCCTTACCGGTCGGCGTCGCAGCGCTTTGACCGGCAGCTGTGGACTTTGCCGCCTTGGGCGCTGGTTTGCCAGCAGGCGCCTCCGGTTTGGACGCAGCGGCTGGTAATGCCAGGACCGAAATTGCCATAGCCATTAAAAGTCCAGTTCTCACAAATACCTCATTTCCCGAATGCCGCACCCAGTCAATAAAAGTTATAACCGGTCCGAGCCGCCCAGCTATTGTGAAATGGCATTAAGTTGATACAATATTAATGTTTCCAGGAGCTCTCTCCCCTGAACTGGGCATAGAGTTCTTGGGATTCCAAATAGAACTCCCGACCTCACTTTACTAAAGGCCGATTTCCCTTGAGAGGAAATAGAATCATGTTGCGTCGTCGTCGTACGTCTGGTTCCGCCATTATGGAAACTGGTCCGGCGCTGTATGTGTTTTTGCTTTTGATCTTTTTCCCGATGGTAGATTTGCTTTTTATGGGCGTCGACTTCTGCGGTTCCTGGTACATGAACCATCTGGTGGTGCGCGAACTGGCTCTGCGCAAAAAATCCGAGTGGCCAAATGCCATCTCGCAAGTCGTCACTCCGTTCACCAACGCCGGAGTCGGACAGTTCATGCACATAACCGGCAGCTCTCATGTGCCGATCAATGTCGGCCAGCCGACCGACGGTGAGCGCATGAAAGTGCAGTGCGACAGCACCGTCACCTGTGCGCCGTTTCTGCAATTACCAATTCCCGGTTCTATTCCTGGACTTTCCGGACCGGTGACTTTCAGATTCTCATCCGAAAGACCTCGAGAGAACGACTTAGACTGACATGAAGACATCAAAACGACTCCGACGCGGACAAAGCATAGTTGAGACAGTGGTTGGTATCATTTTTCTGATCCCAATTGTTCTGTTTCTGCTCGACGTTTCAGTGCTGGTAATGGCCCAGACCGCCAACGACAACCTGGCGAAAAGCGCCGCCCGCGCCGCCGCCAGCGCTACTCCAGGACCGGGACAGACTGGCACCTCGTCCGCCGGACAGGCAGCCGCTCAACGCGTACTCAACAACTTTGCCACCTCTTCGATCATTACATCGAAAACAATGCCGACGTTCGATTACGATATGAGTACCGGCAACGTCACCGTCGGCACGCAAATCGTCGTCAGACCGCCGGTCGTCTTCCCTGGATTCAGCCAGTTCAACTTCAACGCCCGCGCCACAGAACCGATTGTTTCTATTCCACCAACGGCATCTAGCGGCAGCTAAAACACTTGATGCGTTCATTCACCATATATGGTGCCAGACCGATCGCCCTGGCAACCGTCTGTGTGTGGATGCTTGCCGCAGGTTCGTCCGCTGCGGCGGCGCCAGTGGCGTCCGCCGCAGACATGCAGCAACTGGCAGACGTCGTCAAAAGCCATCCAGACGATGCGCAGGCTCGTTTGCAGTTGGCGCTGGCACTGGCCAAAAACGGCTTCCGCAGCCTGTCCGCAGATCAATTGCAGGAAGCCGACCGCATCCAGCCCGGCTTCGTGCGCGAACGATTCCATAGTTTCATGCGGTCCGGACGGCAGTCAGAACAGAGGGACAACTGTAAGTGGATTGTCTTTTACATCCTTCGTCAGAACCCCGAAGACGCCGATGCATTGCTGCTTACAGCGACTTCACTCTCCGCCGGGGGACAGGCAGACCTGTCGCGCTCAGTTCTCGAGAAAGCCATCAGAAATGCACCACGCCATCTCGGGTTGCATGCGGAGTTGGCACGCGTGCTCAACGATCAAAAGCAGTTTGCGCCGGCTTACGCCGCCGCCGCCCAGGAGCTTGCCATCGACCCAACCAGCGCCCCGGCGCGCTTCGAGTACGCGCGCGCACTGCTGGAACTGGGCAATCAATCACAGTTTGTCAGCGCCACGTTGCAAGCAGCCTACCAGCAGGATCCTAAGAATCGCGACAAGAGTCTGCTTTTCGCCCGCTGCCTGATCCGGCAGGGGCAATATCAAAAGTGTCTGCCGCCTTTGCTCTACAACATCTCCGCACTGGCTCCCCCGCAAGAAATAGATGAAACCGACGCACTTCTGGCGACCGTGCTGGACCACCTGCCAGGCAGCTCGATCAAGTTGCAAGCAGATAAGCTGGCAGCCGGGATACCCGACCCTTTCATGAAAGGCTACTTTCACATGCGCCTGGGAAGCATTTTCGACGGCAAGGCGCAGTACGCTCAGGCAAATGAGGAGTATCTGCAAGCCATAGAGACGCATTCGCCATTCGAAGGCAGTGCTTGCTTCCACCTCGCCCACAACCTGGATACAAAATTTCAGGATCCGCAAAGAGCTCTGCCTTATTACCGCCAAGCCGCCGTCCTCAAACCATACGACAATCAGGTCCAGCGGGTGACCGCACGCACGGAAGACCGCTGCCGCAACCGTCCCCGCGACGTGGCAGGGCAGTTGAAGTCGTTTTTGTGGCGTAACGTGAACAAAGCCAGGTGACGATTTCATGGGGATATGATCCTGCACGTATCTGTGGGAGGTTTCTCGTGAGCAAGCGCATCGGTTTCTTTACTCTGGCTCTCCACACTCTGATGATTCTCGCCCTGGTCGTGCAACCACCTGCGGTGCGCGCTCAGACGTGGCAATCCAGCCAGCCGAAACTGGTGCTGATGATTGTGCTCGATCAGTTCAACTACGATTACCTGAACCGCTTCCAGGACAAACTGGGCACGGGCGGCTTCCGGCTGTTGATGGAAGGTGGAGCACACTTTACCAACTGCAAGTACACTCAGGCGACAACACAGACGGCAGTCGGACATTCGATTATCGCGACCGGCGCTCTGCCCTGGGCGACCGGCGTCATCGCCAATGACTGGTACAGCCGCGGAAAAGACAAAGAAGTGCTGGCGGTCTCCGACGACTCCGCGCAGATGGTGGGCGCCAACGGCCCCGGCGCCAGCGCCCGCGCCATGCAGGGCAGCACCATCGGCGATCAGATGAAGTTGGCCACCAACGGCCGCAGCAAGGTGATCACCATTTCGCTCAAAGACCGCGGCGCCGTTTTTCTGGCCGGCAAGCTGGCCAATGAAGCTTACTGGTGGGATATGCGCACCGGCACTTTCGTAACCTCCTCGCAATACGGCTCGACACTCTCCGGCTGGGCCAAGACTTTCAACGACAGCCACTATGCCGACAAATTCTACGGCAAGCCCTGGCAGCGCCTGCTGCCTGAAACTGCATATGGTGCCTCGACCAAAGACGACTATGTTTACGAGCGCCCGATTCCCGGAGACGGGCGCCAGTTTCCGCATGTCATCACCGGTGGTGGCGCAGGTCCCGGACCGGAATTTTACGGCGCCTTCGCCATGTCGCCGTTTGCCAATCAGATGCTCGCCGATCTGGCTCGTGAAGCCATCGACCGCGAGAGCCTCGGGCAGCACACCGACCCCGACATGCTCGGCATCAGTTTCTCCGCCACCGACTACGTAGGTCACAGCTTCGGACCGTACAGCCAGGAAGCGGAAGACATGTTCTTGCGCCTGGACCAGAGCCTGGCCAGCCTGTTTGTCTTCATAGATCAGAAGATTGGACTGGACCGCTGCTTGATTGTCGTCACCGGCGATCACGGCTCGATGCCGATTCCGGAGTTTCTCAAAGAGCGCGGTCTGGATGCCGGACGGATTGATCCCAAAGCCTTCAAGACGCTGCTCGATTCGGCTCTTGACGCGCGGTTGGGAGCGGACGATTGGATTACGTCTTTCCAACCGCCTAACCTTTACTTAAACCTGGCGACAATCGATAAGCAAAAATACAGACAGCCGGAAGTAGAATCGCTGGCCGCGAAGTTGTCCCACGGCATCCCCGGTATCTCCGAAGCATATACAGCAGGACAGTTGTTCGCCAACAACATGCCCAACGGGCCGCTCACGGAGAGCGTGCGCCAGGGCTATTATTGGGGTCGCAGCGGCGAACTGGTGATATTGCCGAAGCCGGGATATATATTCAGTTCCGAACCGACCGGCACCAGCCACGGCAGCCCGTATGCCTACGACGCGCAAGTGCCGCTCTTGCTTTACGGCACCGGTATTCGTGCAGGCAAATACGGCAACAGCTGCGCTCCGCAAGACATCGCACCGACGCTTGCCACTGTGGTCGGCACGGCGGCGCCATCGCTGTGCGAGGGACGCGTTCTTACCGAATGCCTCTCGCAAGTGCAGGGGCCGCCCCGTCCCGCCAACATGCCGCTTGCAGCCCCGGCCGATGCGCAAGTGAAATAAAGCCCATCTAGTCCGAGAGTGCAGATGCCGCATGGCATCGTGGTTTAGAGCGGAAAGATAACAGCAAGTCTGGTATCTTTTTGCTATGTCAAATCAAAAAACTCTGTTGCTCGTCGACGGAAGCTCTCTGGCATTCCGTTCGTTCTTCGCGCTGCTGACTTCCGGTTTGCGTCGTTCTGACGGACAGCCGACCTGGGCTGTCTACGGATTTTTCAATTCCCTCTTCGACGTTCTCGAACGTTGGACGCCCGATTGCATTGCTGTGGCATTCGACGTGGCGAAAAAGAAGACATTCCGGCACGAAGAATTTCAGGACTACAAAGCCGGACGGGCGGCTATGCCCGATGACCTGTCAGTGCAGTGGCCCGTGATCAAGCAGGGGCTGGAAGCTTTGAAAATTCCCATCTACGAGCTGGAGGGCTACGAAGCGGATGACGTCATCGGCACCGTCGCCAAGAAATCCATCGACCAGGATTTGCAGGTCTTCATTCTTACCGGCGATCACGATGCGTTCCAACTACTGGACGGCAAAATCCAGGTCCTGATGCCGAGCACCAAAGAAGGGCTAAAAACATACGGGCCGCAAGAATGTTTCGACAAACTGGGTGTCTGGCCGGATCAAATCACAGACTACAAAGGATTGTGCGGCGACACCTCCGACAATATTCCCGGAGTGCGGGGCATCGGTCCGAAGACCGCCGTGCAATTGCTGACGCAGTACAAAACTGTAGAAGGCATCTACGAGCATCTCAGCGAACTGAAATCTGATGCGATGCGCAAGAAACTCGATGAGGGCAAACAAAGTGCTCTCATGAGCAAGAGCCTGGCCACTATTCATCCGGATGTGCCTTTCGAACTCGACTTCGAGCATTGCCGGCTGACCATGCCGGAAATCGAAACCGCCACCAGCTTTTTCCGCGACATGGAATTCAACGCCATCCTCAAACGCCTGCCGAAAATTCTGTCGCGCTTCAACAACGGCGTCACCCCGGACATCGACCCGGCACTTCTGGAGCCGCTCAACAAGGCTCGCCGCAGCCGGCGCCCGAACACCGAAGAGGTGGAACCAGGGCATTACGATCAAGTTGCACCGGCGGCCGCCACCATTGCCATCCAGGAGCGCCTGCCACTATATACGGTGCAGCCCATGGACAAGCCGACGCCGCTTGTAGTGCGCAATACCCAACAACTGAGCGACCTGCTTTCGGAAGTAAGCAGTTGCACGGTGCTCTCCATCGAGTTGGGTCTGACCAACGCCGCTTCCCTGGAGGGTGACATCGCCGGCATAGCGCTGGCCTGGTCAGCGGCTGCCTCCTACACAAGCGAAAGTCGATTTGCTGCGGACGCCGAGAAATGGAGCGTGCGTTCGGCATATATTCCCCTGACACACAAGAGCGACGGCGAGCAGGTGGACAGCGGCACTGTTCTCAAAGCGCTGAAACCGATTCTGGAAAACAAGGCAATCGGCAAAGTAGGCTTCAACTTAAAACACTCTATGAACGCCGCTTCGTTGAAAGGCATCGCAATTGCACCTTTGCTCTTCGACCCCATGCTGGCCAGCTACATCGTCAACCCTGATGACAAACACAAATTGAAAGAGCAGGCAGAGCGGGCTCTTTCCTACTCGCTGCAAGACATCACAGAGCTCCTGGGCACAGGCAAGAAACAGATCACCGTCGACTACCTGCCGGTCGACAGCGCGGCGCAAGCCCTGGCAGATGCGGCTCGCGTCAGCCTGGAGTTGACGCGCTATTACGCGCAGTCGGTCAACACCGATCAAGACTACCTGATGTGGGAGATGGATCTGCCACTGGCGACCGTACTGGCCCGCATGGAACAAAACGGCGTCAAACTGGACGTGCCGTTTTTCGAAAGCTATGCCGTAGAGTTGGCGGCTGATATCGAGCGACTAGAGAAAGAGATCTTCGAACTTGCCGGTCATGCCTTCAATATAGGCTCACCGCTGCAACTGCAAAAGGTGCTCTTCGAAGAACTGCAATTGCCCACTAAGGCAAAGACCAAAACCGGATATTCCACCGATGCATCGGTTCTGGAATCTTTGAAAGAACATGAAATCGTCGCCAAGATTCTGGAATACCGGCAGTTGAGCAAATTGCAGTCCACTTACGTGGTGGCATTGCCCCGCCAGATTTCATCACGCGACAACAGACTGCACGGCGAATTCAATCAAACAACCACCGCCACCGGTCGCCTTTCTTCCACTAACCCCAATCTGCAAAACATTCCCATCCGAACGGAGCGCGGAGGTCGCATCAGGAAAGGTTTCATAGCCAGTGACAGCGATCACCTGCTGGTGTCCGCCGATTATTCGCAGATCGAGTTGCGACTCCTGGCACACATGTCCGGCGACGAGAGGTTGATCGAAGCTTTCGGCAACGATGAAGACATTCACTCGCGCACCGCCCGTGACATCTTCGATGTGTCGGAGGAAAACGCAGTGACAGCCGACATGCGCCGCGTCGGCAAGACGCTCAATTTCGCCCTCATCTATCAGCAAGGACCCTTTGCCACCGCCCAGTCGCTCGGCATACCGACGCGTGAAGCGCAAAAGTTTATCGACAAGTACTTCGCCACCTATCCCAAAGTGCGCGCGTTCATGTCGGGCACCATCGCCAGTGCCCGCCAGACCGGTTATGTGGAAACATTGTGGGGACGCCGCCGGTACTTCGCTATGATCAACGATCGCAACGACGCGGTTCGCAAAGCTGCCGAACGCGCCGCTTGCAACGCACCGCTGCAAGGCAGCGCCGCCGATCTGATCAAACTGGCGATGGTGCGCCTGGAGAAAGACTTCCAACAAGCAAACCTGGATGCCAAATTGATTCTGCAGGTACACGACGAACTGGTTTTCGATGTTCCGAAAGACCAGCTCGAACCCACAAAAGAAGCGATCAAGCTGGCGATGGCAATGGATCAACCACTGCGAGTGCCCTTGCGCATCGATGTCGGTTGCGGCAGCAACTGGGGCGACTGCAAGTAGCGGCTCCTCATCCTGGCGGGGAACAGAAACAGCCCGTTCACGTCTTGCCAGAAGCGAGTTGATTTCTGGATGAGAACAGGCAATGGACGCAAGCTCCTTTTTTTCGACCGCAGGAGAGTTGAAAAGCCTTGTTTCACGTTATTTGGCGGCAGGAGCTCGCAATACCGCACCGGCGGTGCTGCTTAAGTTGAGCGCGGACGACAACGAACATGTGCGCAGGCGGGTGGCCGAGAATCCCAATACACCGGGACAGGCGCTGTCTGCGCTGTCACAGGACGACGTAGATGAAGTACGCCTGGCGGTGGCTCTCAATCGCAGAACTCCCCCGCAGGTCCTGCAACAGCTTTCAGACGACTTAAATCCTGAAGTGCGGTTTGCCATCGCCGCCAACGAGACGATGCCGGACTCCATTCTTCTCGGTCTTTTCCTGGATGCAGATCCCTGGGTGGCCGACCGGGCAAGCCAGACCTTGAGTTGATCGACCTTTCTGTATAATTGCCTGCGGAGCACAGATCCGAGGCATGAATGTTGGCAATCAGGTTAATCGCCGTCGCCGTTCTGGCGTCCATGATTTTTTGTGCCGCAGCTCAGGCGGCGGGGTTGAGCGACGCTGATATCGCGCCTTTCGAGAAGCGTCTCAATTCCAAATACCCGCTCAGCGAATCTCAGTTGCAGCAACTGGACGCGCTCATCAAGGCCCATCCGGATGAAGCATATTTGCATTACTTGCTGGCTCGCCATCAGAGGCGGTTGGGCTATACACAACTCGCCGACGAGACGGTCAATACTGCCCACAGCCGCCCGGACGCCTCCGGTCTCTTCAAAAAACTGATGGAGCAGCAGGTTGCCAATGCCGAGATCGACCGGGCGCTCAACGTCATGAAATATGCCAATCACTGGCACTCCAACAGCGATATCGGCATTGCCCTCACTGCTTTCTACTTTAACGAGGAGGCGCTGGTCGCACCCGCTGACAAACAAGCGGAGTTGAAGCAGAAAGTAACTGTCGAAATTGCCCGCCTGGCATCGCACAAAGAGACCTGGCCGCCGGGCGTCGGCGGACTGCTGGGACACATAGAGTACACGCAAGGCAATGATGCACGGGCTATCGAATTCGCCGATATCGACTTGCGTAAAGACCAGCACTTGCAATTGGCCAACCAGGTGAAAGGGTTGGCTCTATTTCAGCAAGGAAACATGAAGGCATCTATACAGCCCCTGTCGGAAGTATTCGCCGCCAATCCCGAGAACGGGCGCACCACACCATCGTACGCCCAGGCTTTGATTGCCTGCGGACAAGACAAGCAAGCGCTGGCGCCCGCTTTCTATGCACTGACGCAAGCCAGCGACGCCGCGCAGCTCAAGGTCTTCGAGAAACGCCTGACGCGCCTTCTTTTGCGACTGGACGGACCGTTCGTCGATGCCACCATCAGCGATGTCACTCGCAGAGCCCGCTGGACGTCGCAGTTTTACACGTTTTATTTCGCACTCGCCGAAGCCTACGAACAGATACATAAGCCGGAGCAGGCACTGCGCTGCTACGCGCTGGCCTGCTCATACAACAAAGCGCCGACGACCGCGCTGTCCCGCATGGGCAGGCTGCACCAGAACGCCGGACGCTATAAAGAAGCGCACGACTGTTATGCCCTGTCGGCTCTCTCCAATCAGGAGAATATTTCGGCCAAGTTGGCCTTCAATCGCCTCGCAGACCGCCTCGCCAATCGCGATAATGACGTGGCCTGGCAGCTGCGCGACTGGCTGCGCCGCACGTTCTGTTTCACTGGAAAACGCGGTGCCCAGTCCTCAACACGTTCTTGATCTGCCCCGCCACGTCGTTGTCTTGATTTTGCATGCGTATGTGCAGTCGGTCGCGCATCAAGCACAGCGCCCGATTGTCCGGCTCGAAGAGCAGCGCGTACTCGCAGGCTTGCAGGGCCTGCTGATAATGCCCCAGGCGTGCTTCTTCGCGTGCGTACTCCATTTGGGCTTTGACATTGCGCGGCTGATCCTTGACCGCGGCAGTCAGTTCTTCCAGGACTCTTTTGCGATCGCCCAGGCGCTGAAACACTCGCGCCAGTCCAATGTGCAAATCGCCGCCCCGATCACCGAAGTGGGCGGCGCGGCTGCCCTCTTCAATTTCACGGCGGCGCACCGCATCCGGCACCATCCTGTACAGGCGTGCCACAAGTTCCTGACGCTGCACATCTTCAGGTTTGATGGTCAGGTAGTAGAGAGATGTCTTGAACGCATCTTCCTTCATGCCCAGAGCCATATAGGTTCTGGTCAAATCGCCGGCCGCGCCGCGCTCGTAAGGACGGTTGAAGAACGCCTTCTGCAACGGACGTAATGCTTCGGCATAACGGCGCAGGTGATAGAGACAACGCCCGGTAAGAGCTTGGAACTCGGGATCGCGCGGATCAATTGCGGCATCGGCTTCCGCATACCTCAGCGCTTCTGCATATTTCCCTTCGACCAGCAGTTGCCAGCCGCGTACTCCGTTGATGCCCTTCAGCCTCTGATGGTGCGCCACCGCTTGCAGGTACCAGGACCAGCCATTTTCGACAGTCCCCCAGCGGGCTTTCAAAATCTCTTCCAGATTTTTGAGAGAGGGATCCTCCGGAAAGTTGGTGCTGATTTCCAGATACTGCTTCATTGCCAGTTCCAGATCGCCACTATTCATAGTGGCATGAAACTTCTCCAGACGGGCTTGCGCCGTGGCGACATCCAGGGCTTTAGCCGATCGATAGGTGTCGGTCGCCAGTTCGAACATGCCGGCGTTCTGCAAAGCCTGAGCGAGAACGAAACGAGCCCTGGCGCTTTGCGGCTGCTGGTCGACGAGTTGGCGGGCCTGATCTAATAACACGGGCGCAGGCTGTCCACCGCCCTTATCCAGCGTCTGCTCGAGCGCCTGCATTTCAACGTTTTTTTGCGCTTCCGCCTGAGCGCCCAAAGACGGCACAAATCCCAAGACCTGAATAAGCTGGAAAGCCAGGCAGACAGGCAGAACCGTTGCGACCTTGCGCGACATTTACCTACCGGGTCTGCGTGGTGCCTGACCGATTCAGATTGCTGTTGACGTTTCTGGACGCATTCGCGTCGTCATCTTGAGGTCGGCAGAATTTGTAGGCGATGTTCAAGCGATAGCGATAGCCGACCAAATTCATGTTGTCGACAAAAACGTTGACTACGTTGCCATCTTTAGGTCTCATCGCATAGAGGCTGTTGTCGGTTTTTGGGCCCATCTTCCAACCATATTGCTTGAGCACCATTTCGTACCAGGCAATCACCGACGGTGGCGGCTCGTTGATCGCATACTCAAGGTGAACGGACTTTTGATTGTTCCGTCCGACTTCCCCTGAGCGTGCATACATGAACTTGCCGCTTGTGAAGTTAGGCAGATTGGGCAGGTCAGGCGGTTGCTGCATACGGCTGTACACAGCTTTGGCGCTATTTTGCTGGAGGACCTGCGTACCTTTGTCGCGATTCCTGTATTTGTTAGCCTTCGGCTGCTGTTGCGCGGCGCAGGGCAAGGCCAGGGTGACCAGCGCGATTAGCGCCAAGCCTTCCCGAAATTTCGGACGCATACTTTATCGGTCCTCCGTGCTCTGTTTTAGTTGGGGCAGCTGAATTGCGGCGATTGACCGAGGCTACCACCATTTCTAAAACTTACCACACGGTTTTGCAGTTTTACTTCACCAAGGATATTTCTGTAGCCGCAGCTGGGGGTGATGAGCGCGAGGTCTTCGGCGCTGCATTCACCAGATTGGCACTGGAACATACGCTCGTGAATACCAGCTTCGTGTCTGGGGTTGATAACTTCCATGGTATTGCCTTCCATCGTGTCGTACTGCTGATAGAAGCGCCACTGGTTGTTAGGTCCGCCAGGTGTGCCGTCTGGAGCTTGGTTGCGCCAGCTGACCGGAGTCTGGTTGTTCAGTTGGTGCCCGAGTCTCGGGGTCGGTCTGCCTTGCGGATCGAGCGTGGTGTAGTCAACATAGAGGAAGTACGGCGTGTCGGAGAGCGGCAAGACGTTTTCGGCGACGTGGTGAGAGCTGCGACCGTTGCTATTGATCGGCCAACCAACGGCGTCATCGATTTTGTCAGGATCGACGGTCGGGCACATCTGGAACATGCGTTGACGTACAAAGTCGCGCATCTTGGAAGCGGCAGTATTGCCGTTGCTGCTGTAGGCGCCACTATTGCGTTCTTGAACTGTCGATGCAGCTTGATAAACCAGCTCGCAAAGCGTGCCGTCTTCGCTGATCTGACATCGTTGCAGGCTGCTGTTCTGTCTCCACGGACGTCCGACACCAGGCTCCAGCGGTTTCCACAGGCGCATGCCGGTGACTGCAGGAATGGAGGTGTCGATGCCGCCCGGTGTGTTGAACTGGTCGACGACACGACATTTCACTTGCTCTAGCGCCATCAGGTTGTCTGACGGTCCGGCTGGTGTGGTGTACGGTCCGTCGCCCGAGAATGCTCTATCAAGAGCACCACTATCGAGCAAGTTACGGCAGGCCGGATCTTCGGATGGGAAGCCCTGACCTTGGATAGGTTGGTAGGTATTGCGGTCTGTGCATACGTTCGATGGAGCGCCGTTCGTGAGGCGAATGCCTTGCGCATCATTGATTGTGGCTGGGTTGCCGGAGGTCGTGTAGAGGTCGGTCAGTGGCGGCTGTTGCACGGCTGTCTGGTTAGGGTCGGCAGCCATCGCCCGGTTGTATCGATCCCAGTCTTCCAGAAGACCGTCTGTGGAAGTCATGCAACCGCCACCGACTTTGACACCGATCGAGGGATCCAGTTCATCATCGAACAGGTTCCACGCGGCCGGGTTGGTGGGATTTGCGCCAGCACCCAGTCCGGCCGGGTTGAGAATACGGATGTAGCCGTCCGGAATCGCCGGCACGTACTCTTTGGCCGGAGTGGCCCCATTGTTGCCGCCGGCTGCATCTACAATGCCGACAAGTGCGCAAGCAATGGTATTGAGATTGGTGACGCTCTTCTCTTCAGTGGTTGCAGCAGCGCTGCGGAACGCATTGGGAGGTATGCGCACACCGTTGACCGGTATGTTGCGCGCCGCATCAAAGTCGGCTTGCGAAGCCAGACGGGGCTGGTGGCGGGGTTGGACCGGTACGCCGACCACCGGCATGTTGATACCGGTGACGTTCATGGCGGAGTAGCCGCGAATATATGTCTGTTGAGTGCGTTGGTCTGTGGTCAGCCAGCCGGCCGGCAACTGGAATCTGGCGCCGCTCGCCATCACCGGCATTTGACTGCGGTCGGCAGGTGTGGTCACAGGTGAGCGCAAGTTAGTCGCACCAACATCGGTGCCTGCGCGTTGTTCCATGTAGGCAGCTGTGACACCGCGCTGGGCGAGGTTGTTGCGGCCGAGCATGCGAGTGGAGTTCTGTCCTGCCAGGTTGGAGAAAAAGCCAGTCAATTGACCGCCGCCGTTGTTGCCGGCACCCAGATTGGCAGCCAGGTTTTCGCCGATACCATCGTTGCCTTGCAGACGCTGCAGCAATGTGTTGGCGTTGTCGATACCCTGTTGGTTGCCGTCTGCGGAGGCGTTAATGGCGACCAGAAGCGAACGACCGACCAGGCGGTTGTAGCACTCCAGATCGACGTAGCCGGTGTCCGCGTCGACGAGACTCAAAAAGTTTTCGTCATCGGAGCTGCCGCGCAAGCCAAACCCAGGGCTCTTGATCGCTTGTTTGGCGACGTTCAACCCGCCGGAGTCGGTGGCGTGTTGAGCTTCCCGCGCTCCGCCAAGAATCTTGGCCAACAGGAAGAAACAAGCTCCTATCAAGATCAAGACAAAGGTGCTTATTGCAACCAGGGAAAGAGTGCCACCACTCTGGTTTCGTAGCGCCATTTTCGGCTGCCTCCGTAAGGGACGGTCTCGAGAGTCCACTAACTCTATAACTGCGAACTTAGTAAGGAGAGGGCAAATATGCCGCACTGCAGTGCTTGGACTTCATTAAAGAGGGCTAAGCATTAACGCGGATTAAGTTAATTCTCCTTCATAATTGCCCCGTTGTCAATCGCCTTTAAGTGGCGTCGACCTGGGAAAGCCAGGGAAATCCCAAGCCTGTCTGCACTTTCTAAGAGACCTTATACCCAATCCCAGCCGGTTTTTTCGCTTAAACCGCAGCGTTTTCCGGCTTCGGCGCGGATGAGGTCGCCAACTTGCTGTGTTTTCGGCTGTATAGGAAATAAATCACCAGCCCCACAGGACAGGTAATTGCATAGACCTTCAGAACCAGCGGATTTAAGAAACAGGCCAGCGCTATGCAACCCACAGCCCCCATCAGTCCAACCAAAGGGTTGACCAACTTCAGTCGGATGGCACCGCCGCAAACAAACACGAATGCAACCAGGGTTCCTAAGACCATCATCTCAGTGACGCTCTCAAACGGGACGAAGCCAGCGAAAGTGGCGACCAGCACCCCATTGAGCAGCAAGCCGAATATTGGATTACCGTTCTTCGAACGGGCAAAGATTCCGGGCAACAACCCGTCTTCCGCCATATTGCGGAAGATGCGCGGGCCTCCCATCGAAAGCACCAATAAAACATTGAAGATGCCAACTACAGCGCCGACGGCTATAGCGGTGCCGGCCCACTTCTCGCCTGAATTCATCAGTAGTGTAGCCAGGGGAGCCGAAGCCTCGTTGCCTTTGAAATCAGGGTTGACGGGTCCCGGCCACGGCTCTGGTGCCGCGGCTGCCGCCGGGGTCGATTCAGGGGCCGAGCCGGCTGATGGCAGCACAGTGTCAGCGGCCGGCGGCGGCGCGATGATCGGCGGCGGCGTTTTCAAAGCCTGCGGAAACACCGGCTCTATGCCCGTCGCAATCGCCATCACGGCAACGTAGAGAAATGCCACCATGCCTATACATAGATAAGTTGAAACCCGAGTGTCGCGCAAACTCTTCGATTCGCGCGCAAACGTGTAGAGTGCATCGAAACCGACGTACGGAAAGACCGCGATGGCAGCTCCGGCCATTACGCCTTGCCAGCCGCGCGGCATGAAGGGTTGCCAGTTCTCCGGATGAATGTGCTGGATGCCGGCGATCATAAATATGGCCAACAAAGTAGTTTTCAGCACCACCAGCAGGAAATTCAATTTGGCAGATTTGGTGACACCGCCGAAAATCAAAATGCAGGTGACCGCAATCACCGCTAGTATGGCGACGACGTTGACACCGAAAACGAAGTGACCGGCCTTGTCAAAAGTGGGTCCCATCAATACTGAAGGCAACGTGTAGTTGCAGGCCTTCTTCAAGTACTGACTCCAGCCGATGGCCACCGCAGAGGCGCCGAAACTGTATTCCAGAAACAGTCCAAACGCGACGATCCAGGCAAACAGCTCGCCGATCGAGTGATAGACATAGCTATATGCAGAGACGCCGTGCGGAACTTTGGCGGCGAACTTCTCATAGCAGATGCCCACGAACAGGAAGACAAAACCGGTAATCACGAACGAGAGAATTCCGGCCGGACCGGCTTTCTCAGCGATGGTGCCGGGCATGACGAAGATGCCAGCACCGATGGTGGCACCAATACCCAGACCGGTGAGCATCAACCAGCCCAGATGCTTCGGCGTGTCCTTGTCGTGATAATCGGCGGGAACATCGGGCGTGCGCCGCAAAAGCGATGTCAATACATCTGACATAAGCTGAATCTTGTAAATAAGAGAGAACTGTAAAACCTGGCTATGCTAGCATAGCCATTCAAATTCCAGGCGATAGGAAATTCAGCTGGACCGCGCGAAGCGGTCCTTCCTCAAGAGCTTCGAGCCGGAGTCGGACTTCAAGGAGTTGATATGAAGATTCAGAAAGCAGCGGTCATTGGTGCGGGAACCATGGGCGCAGGCATCGCACAGGTGCTCAGCCAGGCGGGCATCGAAGTCATACTCAAAGACATCGCGCAAGACATGCTTGACCGCGGGCTGGCAAACATTCGCCGCATGTACGATTCGCGAGTCAAGAAAGAGATTCTCACTCAAGCCGAAGCCGATTTCTTGATCGCTAACGTCAAGCTCAGCACCACATACGATGGCTTCAAAGATGTTGATCTGGTGATCGAAGCCGCGCTGGAAACCATTGACCTGAAGCTGAAGATTTTTCAAGACCTGGACGCCAACTGCTCGCCGAACGCCATTCTCGCAACCAACACCTCGGCGCTTTCTATCTCCGAAATCGCTGCCGGCACCAAGCGCCCCGAGCGCGTTCTCGGTATGCATTTTTTCAATCCGGCACAGACCATGAAACTGGTGGAAGTAATTCCTGGTCTGCGCACCAAGAAGACAATTGTCGAGCAGATGTTGGCGCTCTGCCGGGATCTGCATAAAATACCGGTGAAAGTCGAGGAATGCCCCGGCTTCCTGGTCAATCGCGTTCTCTTCCCTTATCTCAACGAAGCCTGCCATGTCCTGGAAGAAGGACTGGCAACTCCTGAGGAAATCGACAAAGCGGCAGTTGAGTTCGGTCTGCCGATGGGGCCATTCACATTGTTCGATATGACCGGGTTGGACGTCTGTCTGCATGTGCAGAATTTTCTATACGGCGAATACGGCGAGCGTTTCAAACCCGCCGCCATCCTCAAATTGCTGGTCGACAAAGGACACCTGGGACAAAAGTCCGGCGCCGGTTTCTTCAAGCACGAAAAAGGCCAGGTGCCCAAGAAAGACGAACCGAAACAATTCAACCCCGACCTGAAAGCGCTGCTGGAGAAAGCCCAGAAAGAACGCAACCAGGCATCAGGCTCGCGTCCCTTCGACGCACACCGCATCATCCTGCCGATGTTCAATGAAGCCGTTTACGCAGTCCAGGAAGGCGTCGTCGACCACAAAGATGTAGATGTAGCGATGGAACACGGCACCGGTCTCAAGCGCGGACTTTTAAGCTTGTCCGAAGAGAAGGGAATGCAGTGGTGCGTGGAAGAGATGGATCAGTACGAAAAGGTCTATGGGTCGCGTTTTTGTCCGGCGTGGCTGATGCGCAAACTGGTGCGAGCACGCATCCACGATTTCTCAGTTCTCGAGCAGACACCCGTAGGCGTGGGCTAACGCTGGAACCAGGCTGCCAGAACCAAAGAAGGAAGATGAAAGACCATGATTAAGTGGGTCATGACATTTTTACTGATCTGGTTTATCTACAGCGTCAGAAGCATTTTTCCACCGATTATCGTGGGCGCGATCATCGCCTACTTGCTGCTGCCAATCGTGCAGAAACTTTCGCGCACAGCCAAGATTCCCGTCGGTCTGTCCACAGCCATCGTCTATATCAGCTTCGGTCTGGTGATTGGCGGTGCCATCTGGTTTTTGGGACCTGGAATTGTGCGAGAACTGAGCGAGCTGGTGGAGAACCGCCGGGAGATAGTATCAAACTCGGTATCACAGTTCGCCCGGCTCACCAACTGGGGTCTGGACGTCGACACGACTACTCAACACATTCTCGGCAGCGTCACTGAGTCGATCGCCAAGCCCGCGGAGATCGCCCACTGGGGACACGTGCTCGGGCACGGGGCCCTCTCGATTTTGGTTTGCGTCGTCACGTCCATCTACTTGACTCTGGACAGCGACAAGGTCGGGCAGTTCTTGCTGCGCTATGTTCCGGAAGATCGACGTCAGCCGGTAATCGACCTGGCGGCGCAGATGAACCGCATCCTCAGCCGCTATATGCAAGGGCAGCTGGTTTTGATCTGCATCATGTCCTCGGTGGCCTGGATTTTCCTGCACTTCGTGATCCACATGAAATACGCCCTGCCGGTGGCACTGCTCAGCGGATTTCTGGAGATTATTCCAGTGCTCGGTCCGATTCTCGCTACATCCACCGCGGCCATCGTCGGCATGTCGCAGTTCGGTCCCAAAGTCGCCCTTGGCATCATCGTCTTCTATACACTGGCCCGCTGGTTCGAAGACTACGTGATTGTGCCGAAAGTGATCGGACATGCGGTCGAGATGCATGCTTTGGCCGTCATTTTTGCCGTGCTTTGCGGCGAAGTGCTGGCGGGCGGACTGGGCATGTTGATTGCCATTCCGGTCGCCGCCTGCATCAAGCTGGCTTTCGACTTTTTCTATCTGGGCAAAGTTCCCGAATCGTCGCACGACAACGGCAAGCACGACGGTCAAGCTCACTCGCGCAGCGATGCCGCCAGTGTCAAGAAAAAAGAAATGCACGAGGCGTCCGCCGAGATCAAAGAGGCGACGCAAGAAGCCGTCGCTGATGCCGTCGGCACCGAAGCCGTGAAGACCGAAGACGTGAAGGCAGGCGCTCCACAAACCGAGTCTCTCAAAACGGACGCCGTCTGAATTTGCTGCGCGAACTCAGTGTCCCTGCATCGAGAAAACCAGCCAGGCGACCACGGAGACATAACCGATGGCGCCGCAAAGCATATAGCGCGCCGAAAGCCTCTGCCGATCTAGCAAGGCCAGATAGAAAAAAGCCGCGCCGATCGCGACGATGCCACTAATAGTAGTGCCGAGACTGAGGTCCCACTCGGTGAAAACTATCCCGAAAGCGGCCGGCCAGCAGCTTTGAAAAACCAGCGCGCCGGTGATATTGCCCAGCGCCAGCGTGTCTTTGCCCTTGCGCGCCCAGAGAATACTGTTGACTTTCTCGGGCAGCTCAGTGGCAACCGGCGCCACGATCAGCGAGAGAATCATTGGAGGCACCGCCAGGAAGGCACTCAGGGCGCGCACATGATCGACGAACAGAATTGCACCGCCAACAATACCAGCCAGTCCAATCAGCACTTGAACGACAATCACCGCAACATTAGTGCCGGTTTTGAGCAGCCTGTTGAGATGCAGGTGTTCGGGGGCTTCGCCTACTTCGCCTTCATGAGCAAACGTCTTGCGCAGGTAGAGAAAATACATGCCGACCATGAGCGCCGCCACCATCCAGCGCACCAGTTTGAAATCCGGGCGATCAAAAATAGGGAACGCGCAAACCAGCGCCATGGCGTAACCCATGATGAAGAAGCTCAGATCGCGCTTGAGCACAACTTCATTGATGGCGAGCGACTCGGAGCGCAGCCCCCGCCTGGCACACCAGAGGATGGCAAAACCGCACAATCCCATGGTCAGCGTGGTCAACATAAAGGGAGCGCCGGCGATCGCGCCGATGCCGACTGAGTGCGCCGCGTGCACGGCCATCGAATCGCCGCCCGCAAAGCAAAGCACCGATACGACGGGAATCAAAGTTTCGGGCAGGGCCGTGCCGACCGCAGCCAGAACACTGCCAACCACGCCCTCGCTCAAGTGCAGTTTCTGCCCCAACCATTCGACGCCGTTAGTAAACAGCTCGGCTGAACCGAGAATAATCAGGAGGGCACCGAAAAGTACCAGTCCATCTATTGCTGGATGAGGCGCCATTAGTTTTGTAGTACTTGTTTCTGCACTGTGTATGTAGCCCGTGAGTACACAGTAGCTGATTATTGAGCGTGTTATATTGGCTGACGATAAAAATTAGCAATCCGCTCGCGAATCACATTCGCAGTTACGCAGGAGATTGTCTTGACCACTATAAAGGATGTCGAACATGTGGCCAAACTGGCTCGCCTGGCGCTGACCGAGGAAGAAAAGGTCAAGTTTGCTGAACAGCTGTCCAAGATTATCGACAACTTCAATGCGCTCAAAGAAGTCGACACCGAGGGCGTTGAGCCGCTAACCCATGCCCTGCCGCTATACAACGTACTGCGGGAAGATAAGGTTGTGGCACCTCCAGGGCGAGACCTTCTTCTGAAGAACGCCCCTGCCGAAGAAAACGGTTTTTTCAAGGTCCCCAAAATCGGGGATTAACCGACTCCAACAAAGTAGTTGTGCTAAACGAGCGTCAGGCGCTGGTTAAATTGGCGCCGGTGGCTTATATTTGATTAGGTATGCCGCAAAGAACAGCGAGCGATATCCGGTCTGAGCTTTCTCTGCAGATCGACCTCGAGTTAATTCTCGAGGGGCGGAGAGAAGGCTAAGGCGCTCATTTTTATAAGGAGGTCTCGGTGAACACCAGGTATGTCTTCGTGACTGGTGGAGTAGTCTCCTCTTTGGGCAAAGGCATAGTCGCCGCATCGTTGGGACGCCTTTTGAGAGCCAGAGGGCTGGACACGACCATCGTCAAGCTGGACCCGTACCTGAACGTCGACCCGGGAACCATGAGTCCTTATCAGCACGGCGAGGTGTTTGTCACCGAAGACGGCGCAGAAACCGACCTCGACCTCGGACACTACGAGCGTTTCATCAACAAAGACCTCTCCCGGATGAACAACGTCACTGCCGGGTGGATTTACAAGAACGTTCTGGAGAAAGAACGACGCGGTGACTATCTGGGTGGCACAGTCCAGATGATTCCGCACGTAACCAACGAAATCAAAAATTTCATTCGCAAGGCTGCTCAAACTTCCGGGTCAGACATCGTGATCGTCGAAGTGGGCGGCACGGTGGGCGACATCGAAAGCCTGATATTCCTGGAAGCTATCCGCCAGATGCGCAAAGAAGTCGGGCGAGATCATGTTTGCTATATCCACGTCACCTTGATTCCAAATTTGCGCACAACTAACGAACTGAAAACCAAGCCGACTCAGCACAGCGTCGAGATGCTGCGCAGTCGCGGTATTCAGCCGGATGTGCTGGTTTGCAGAACCGATAAACATCTGTCTTCATCAATCAAAGACAAACTCTCGCTGTTCACAGACGTCGATGTGAAGAGCGTCATTCAGTGCAAGGACGTGCAGCACCTCTACGAAGTGCCGATTTTCCTCGAGCAGGAAGGGCTGGCTGCACGGGTTCTCGAGCGGCTCCACATCGTCAACGATCCGCCCGATCTGGAAGACTGGAAAGATCTAGTAGAACGCATCAAGCATCCATCCCATACCGTCAAAGTAGCAATCGTCGGCAAGTACGTTATGTTGTCCGACGCTTATATCTCCGTGGTTGAATCACTGAAGCACGGCGGCGCCCGTTCAGGTAATGCGGTGCAAATCAAGTGGGTACTCTCGGAAGATATCGAGAAGCACGGTTGCGAAGAATACCTCAGCGATGTCGACGGCATCCTTGTTCCCGGCGGCTTCGGAGATCGAGGCATCGAAGGCAAAATCCAGGCAATCAACTATGCCCGCACGCACAAGATTCCGTTTCTCGGGCTGTGCCTGGGTATGCAAACGGCAGTCATTGAATTTGCAAGAAACGTTGCCGGCATGGCGGGCGCGAACTCCAGCGAGTTCGATCCCAATTCACCTTATCCGGTCATCGACCTGATGCCCGATCAGCACAATGTCGTCAACAAGGGCGGCACCATGCGCCTCGGACGTTTTCCCTGCAATATCAAACCCGGTACACAAACCGAGACCGTCTACGGCGAGCCGGTGATCTACGAACGGCATCGTCATCGCTACGAAGTGAACAACGACTTCAGAGACAAACTGCAGCAGAGCGGCTTGATCTTCTCGGGGCTCTCACCGGATGAACGTCTTGTCGAAATGATCGAACTGGCAGATCATCCATACTTCATCGCCTGCCAGTTCCATCCGGAATTGCGTTCTCGTCCGGATCGGCCGCATCCGCTCTTCGTCGGTTTCGTGGAGGCTATGCAGAAAAATCCGCGCACCACCGACGTCAGCCCCAAAGACAGCGAATCGGTGATGCCTACCGACCGCGATCGCGTCCACAACAGATAATTCAACGGTCATGTACGAAGACGGCAATCCGGACGACGTCCCGACGAAGTATGTCATTCTCTATATCTGTCTTTTCGGTGCGCTGGCTACCGGTTTTCTGGCGGCGGGCATGAATGTACTCGGCATGGAGATATTCGGCATCACCCCCCTGCAATGGTGGTGGCTGCCTGGTATTTTTGCCGCCATCGCCGGCGTCTTATTCTTCCTACCGCGATTTTAGACCACAGCACCGAATCCCAAAGCACCGAATACGGTGTACTCTTATTCGTCTGGCAATGGATTGCCGGTGCGGCTGCGCAGTTCCGGCTCGTAGAGATCGCCGGTGATGAATTCCCAACGGTCTGCATCTTCAGAGATGAAAGTTTCGACTTTGCGCGCCATCTGTTCCAGTTTCTTGGCCTCAGCAGTGTCGCCCAATTTGCGGACGATGGCTGAACGTCTGTCGAGCAGATCAGGCATGGTGGTGTGATAACGGTTGTAGGCGTTGCGAATGGCGACGAATGCTTTGTTGTACAGTTCGTCAGCCTCCTGATATTGCCCCTGCCGTCCGCTGGATTCAGCCTGCTTCATCAGTTCGAGCGATTGACGGACGGCTTTGGCGCGCACGCGCATTTGTTCGAGAGTAGCGTTGACGATCGCCAGCTGCTCGAGCACGGCATCCGACAGATCGGCATTCAATCCCAGTGCTTCTACGTACGTGCGTTCCGCCACCTGGAACTTGTCTTGTTCTGCATAGCAGCATGCAGCCTGTGCTTTAATCAGGGCCAGGTCTGTAGCACTACGTCGAGGCTGAGAAATGGCGATGGCTTCAGCTGAGTCGTACAACTGTTCCGCTACTTGGAACAGTCTCAGTTTCTTCGCAGCAATCGCAAGCGGCATCAAATTCTGCACAATGCGCATGTCGGATGAGGGGAAGATTTCCCACGCAACCCGCAGAGCTTGCTCCAGCGTTGAATAAGCATCGACATCAGATTCTGTCTTGTCTTCGTTCAGCTTTTGCAGCCCTGATTCCAGCTGTTGCCGCCACCAGGTGCGGGCATCTTCGAGGGCTTCGGACGTCACTTGCGACGCCAGTGGTGCTGCGGGAATCGGTGGTCCGCTCAACGTGCTGATCGCATCGGGATCGGTGGTCAACACTTTCTGAGGAATCGGGATGTCCGCTTCCTCTTCGTCCGCCGGTGGCGGCACGTTCAAAAGAATAGGCACCACCGTGCCCGGTGGCACGGTCTCGTTGGGATCGAAATCCGGCCCGTTGCCTGAGACTTTAGCAATAGCAGCCAGGGACTCTTGTTCTTGCTTAGCTTTTTCAACATCAGCCAGTTCTTTTTCGGCATTGGCAGCAGCAGCTTCGGCAGCGGCTTTGGCAGCGCGCGCCAGTTCGTTAGCCATTTGCTCGTCAGCCCAGGCGGAAGCCGCTTCGGCAGCTTCTCGCTCGGCCCGCTGGGTAGCGGCTTCGGCAGCGGATTGTGCTTTCTCAGCCTGGACATCAGCTTGTTCTTTCGCTTTCTTGGCGGCAAAAGCCTCGGCCGCCTCTTTTTCTACTTTGGCGAACGCCGCATCCAGAGCCAGATCGAGGTCGTCTTTCTCGGGCTCCTTGGGAGCCGCAGGCGTGGGACCTTTGTTGACCGCACTCTGGTCATGCTGCAATGCAGCCATCCAGGAAGGCACCAGTGGATCGTCGCCGCCACCAGGCTGAGCGGGTGGTGTCGGCGTCTGCAATTCGCTATCAGGCGGTGCAGGCGGCGGTGTGACAGGCGGTGGTGCTTCGGCAGCCGGGACGGCGATTGGATTTAAGGCCGGTGGTGCGGCGGAAGCGGCAGGTGATTGCGCATCGTCTGGGGGCTGCGCGTTTTTCTGAATCGGTTTAAACGACTTGGCGGCCTTGAGAATTGCCAGTCCTTGAGCCGCGCTAACTCCGCCTGCTTTCGCAGGAGTGGTGGCAGGCGGCGCACCGGCGGCCGGCGCTGCCGGTCCGTCACCGGGTGCAGTAGTGGCCGGTGCCTCACGGACAGCCGTGGCAGTCGCTGTCGACGCGTGCACAACCTCGGAGCCTCCGTTTTGCGCAGCTACTTCCTGGGCTGCATGAGCAGCGGCAGCAGCTTCTTCGGCGGCCTTGGCAGCAGCTTCTTCGGCGGCCTTGGCAGCAGCTTCTTCGGCGGCTTTGGCAGCAGCTTCTTCGGCGGCTTTGGCAGCAGCTTCTTCGGCGGCTCTGGCGGCAGCTTCTTCAGCAGCTTTGGCGGCAGCTTCTTCGGCGGCTTTGGCAGCAGCTTCTTCGGCGGCTTTGGCAGCAGCTTCTTCGGCGGCTCTGGCGGCAGCTTCTTCGGCGGCTCTGGCAGCTTCTTCGGCGGCTCTGGCAGCTTCTTCTGCAGCTCTGGCAGCCGCGGCTTCTTCTGCAGCTTTGGCGGCGGCCGCCTCTTCGGCAGCTCTGATTGCCGCCTCTTCGGCAGCTCTGGCAGCGGCGGCCGCTTCCTCCGCGGCTCTAATTGCAGCTTCTGCTTCTTCTTGAGCACGGCGAACAGCGGCAGCTTCTTCTTCCGCTTTCAATCTGGCGGCTTCTTCCTCGGCCGCCTTGGCTCGGAGATATGCTTCTTCGGCAGCCTTTCTGAATCCTTCTTCCTCAGCAGCCCGGCGCGCAGCCTCATCGGCGGCCGCCTTGCGGGCGGCCTCTTCGGCGGCGGCTTTGCGTGCGGCAATCTGGTCGGCTTCGCGTTTAGCCAGGTCGGCAGCTTTCTTGCGAGCCAGTTCCTCGGCAGCCTTGCGAAGGGTTTCTTCCTGAGCCAGGCGTCTGCGCTCTTCTTCTTCAAATGTCTTGCGTCGCGCTTCTTCTTCGGCTTCTCGGCGCTTCGCTTCGGCTTCTTCCTCAGCAAGCTTTCGGGCCGCTTCTTTCAGAGCCTCGATCCGAGCAGCTTCTTCCTCTTCGGCTTGGCGCTTCGCTTCTTCTTCGGCAGCAATGCGTGCAGCCTCTTCCTCTTCGGCTTTGCGTTTCGCTTCTTCTTCGGCAGCAATGCGTGCAGCTTCTTCCTCTTCGGCTTTGCGCTTCGCTTCTTCTTCGGCAGCAATGCGTGCAGCCTCTTCCTCTTCGGCTTTGCGTTTCGCTTCTTCTTCTGCAGCGATGCGTGCGGCTTCTTCCTCTTCGGCTTTGCGCTTCGCTTCTTCTTCTGCAGCGATGCGTGCGGCTTCTTCCTCTTCGGCTTTGCGCTTCGCTTCTTCTTCCTCGGCGGCGATGCGAGCCGCTTCATCTAGTTCGGCGATGCGCTTCGCTTCTTCCTCGGCAGCAATGCGCGCAGCTTCTTCCTCTTCGGCTTTGCGTTTCGCTTCTTCCTCGGCAGCAATGCGCGCAGCTTCTTCTTCGGCCTGGCGTTTTTCTTCCTCGGCGAGGCGAGCAGCTTCCTCATCAGCCAGGCGCGTCGCTTCTTCTTCGGCAGCCTTGCGCTCCGCTTCTTCTTCGGCAGCCTTGCGCTTCGCTTCTTCTTCGGCAGCCATGCGAGCGGCTTCTTCCTCAGCAGCTTTGCGCGCCACTTCTTCTTCGGCGGCTTTGCGAATCGCTTCCGCATCCGCCTGCGCCTTGGCGATCGCCGCTTCAGCTGCCGCTTTGGCAGCAGCAGCCTCGGCCATAGCCTTGGCGGCAGCCGCTTCCGCCGCCGCTTGTGCCGCCGCAGCTTCGGCTGCCTTGGCGAGAGCCAGAGCTTCTGCAGCCTTCGCTGCCGCTACGGCTTCAGCTGCTTTGGCTGCAGCCAGTTCGCTGGCCGAAGGCATAGCATGCTCGCCGGTGGGTGCCGGTTTGGCAATTTCGCCGGTAGGAGAACTGGGAATGGTCGGTTTTAAAAGTTCACCGGTCGTCAGCGACGGCGGCTTCACGCTTTCGCCCGTGGTGGCGGTGCTGTCGGCCGGCGGCGCCGGCGGTGCCGGAGGCAGCGTCGGTTTCGTCACTTCGCCTGTAGCTTTCAACCATCTGCTGATGGCGTCTTCTGCGTCCGGGTCCGGCGCTGCCGACGACATAACATTGGCGCGCATGGCGGCTTCGCGTGCCCGCACCTCTGCAGTCAATCGCTCGGACGCCGCTCTCTCAGCGGCTTCCTCAGCGGCTTTCTGCGCGGCGGCCCGCTCTGCCTGCCGCTTCGCGGCGACTTCCGCCGGGTCGGGTGGCGGGGGTCCGAGCTTGGCTATCTCCGCCGGCGCATTGACATCAATTTGCTCGAGCGGCACACCTGTCTGCAGCAGCAAACGATGGAAGTAACCCAGCGCCACTTTGGACTCTTTCGACCTGGCGGTAGGGACCAGGCAAAGAACAGCGTTGTAGTAAATGCGGGCGGCTTCCAGCATCTCGCCCTTGTATTTCTTCATTTCCGCGAGGGCGAAGAGGTCCATGAAGATGCAGGGTTCGTTCCAGGGATGGCGGGTGAGGTTGGTGAAAAGAGATTGGTCGAGGAGGAATGCCGCTTTGTCGAAATCACCGACAGCAAAATAAATCTGTCCGAGGAAGCTCAAAGCAGACGCCAGACGATAATCATCCGCCTGGAAGTTTTTCTGCGCGAATTCAATTGCTTGTTTGAGCTGTAATTGAGCTCTGACGAATTGCCGCTTCTCCGCAGCAAGCGTGCCGCTCTTTACATATCCGTCCCAGGACATCGTCACCTACCCTTCCATATAGGCGTTATACCCCGACTTTTCGCATGACTTCACCGAAAATCTCCAGGTCTTGCATTCATCTTTTTCCACATACAGATAAAATCTGTTGTCATGCTCTACGGAGATATTTCGGCGGAAGACATTCGGCAGGCGGGCGAACGCCTGGCGGGAAAAGTCGTCCAGACCCCCATACGCACGAGTTCCTGGCTCTCCTCCGCCACCGGTGCTGACATCTTCTTGAAACTCGAGAATCTGCAAATCACCGGCTCGTTCAAGTATAGAGGTGCGTTGAATTGCCTGTCGGTTTTGTGGGCACAAGAGCAGCAAAAAGTTGTTACAGCATCCGCTGGCAATCATGCTCTTGGTATTGCAGAGGCAGCCCGATCGACTGACATGCAAGCCACCATTTGCGTGCCTCGCACGATTGCCGGCAGCAAGCTTGAGAAACTGCAGCGGTACGGCTGCACGGTTATTCAAGAAGGCGACGACAGTCTGGCTCCGGAACTATATGCGCGCGGGCTGGCAGCCGCGCACAAAGACCTTTGCTACGTTTCGCCTTACAACGATCCGCTGGTGATCGCTGGACAGGGAACGGTGGCGCTGGAGATTTTGCGAGCCGTTCCCGAAGTGAAGACTATTGTGGTCGCCGTCGGCGGCGGCGGACTGGTGTCCGGAGTGGCCCTGGCTGCGCGCGATCACAATCCGAACATCCGCATTGTGGGCGTGGTGGCAGAGAATTCTCCGGTGATGAAGACGTGCGTCGAAGCCGGTGCGATTATCGCGGTCGGCGAGACTCCGACTATTGCGGACACCATCGCCGGCAACATCGAGAAAGGCAGCATCACATTTCCCGTTGCTCGCGATCTGGTCGACGAGTGGGTGGCAGTGCCGGAGCACCTGATCAGGCAAGCGATGTTCGAGTTTTTGACGCACGAGCGCATGTTGATTGAGGGCTCAGCGGCTGCGGCAATCGCGTGCGTGTCTAGAAAGATGGTGGCGTTTCAACCCTCAGAAAAAGTGGCTGTCATCGTATGTGGTGGCAACGTGGCGACTGAGATATGGCACGACGTCTGTCGCGAATATCTACCACATAGCAGTTAGAGGAACGCGGGATTCCGGTGATTAAGTTAGTGGTGGCATATACGCACCACGACTCCGGTACCGAACGTATTTGATCTGTCAACTAGTCGGCGACGATTACGAGGTTGCCGCCAGCTTCCTTAGCTTCAATGAGAGCTTCGCTGGCCGCTTCTAAGAGACTTTGCGGATCGCAGCTATGCTTCGGATAACAGGTGACTGAGAGTGTCGCCGTCACGTGAATGATTTTGCCGGAACGCGGATCGCGCAATTCCAGGGCTTCCACCCGGCGCCGCACGCGTTCTGCAACTGCCTTTGCGCCTTCCGAATCAGTTTCGTGAAGGACAGCCACCAGTTCTTCTCCACCCCATCTTGCCGGCATATCAATTTCCCGGACAGAGGTGCGCAAAATATTGGACACTTCGATCAAAACTTTGTCGCCAATTTCGTGACCATAGCGAAGATTGATGTCTCGCATCCCATCGATGTCGACGAGCATCAGTGACAACGAATAACCCAGGCGCAAAGCGCGTTTAAGCGAATGGGTCAGGTGCTCCTTGAAGATGTGTCGGTTGGGGAGCCCCGTCAGAAGGTCTTTGCCCGCAAGCTCTTGCAGCCGTGCTTCGGCATTGGCGAGTGCGTGACGCAGACGGTCGATTTCGCGGTCTTTTTCTTTCAGAATTTTGTCCGTGACGGAAGACGCCATGGACGGTGTGTTCTGCATTTTTTTCATCTGTTGCTCCGCCACCCGATGGTGGGATGTGCCATTGATGCGCTGCAACATTTGAGTTAGCCGTGTTTTCATTTAATTCCAAACCCCAGCTTTTTGGAACGTGAGGCCCAAACGGTCAGCCTGTCGGGTTCTTCGCTCATCGCCCACATTATCTGTAGGTTTTGAGTTCCCGCTCGACAACTATTTAGTAGCCGAAGTTATATTAACGCCACTTAGGATTAATTACTAGCAATATAGGGGGGATAATCCCACGAATTTAATTAACAGGTACTCTCGTGACCTCGGTACTGTTGCCCTGATCCAGGAGTACTAACCAATATTTATGTTTAGGACTGGCCACGTCAAAAGTCATCGCCGCCTGCTCTGATGTATTCGGAGAGACCTTCTTCGAGCGCATTGCGATATTCGTCATGCCCAGCGATGGATAGTAGAGCACCTTCGTGTCGGACATAACGACCAGATTGGCCAGGCTGAACTCCTTATTTGTCCGGTTGTCGAGTGCAAATTCGACCCGCAGGAGTCGGGAACGTTTGTCGCCGTACTGGTCCGGCTGAAACTGGGCCTTTTTGACCACAATATCCAGGTTAGCCAGTTTGTTTGGCTCCGGCTCCGCCGACGGCAAAGCGTTTGGATTGAACGTAGGCAGTGAAATAGGCGCGACCACTCTGAATTTGGCGGCTTCACCGGTGAAATTGGTTGAAATTTTGCCTTTGCGCCAGAGCGCGGCAATCAGACCGATGGTGGCACCGGCGCCGGCACCGATGGCCACGGAATAGCCGTGGCTGGCCACCGCCAGTGGAATCCCGGTCAATTGCACGGACATCAGCGCGCCTCCGACAGCGCCCTGAGAGACCATTCTGGTATCGGTGACCAGGTGCTTCGCGACGGTCTTGGCGGTGGATTCGCCCGTCGACACGGATGCATCGACAGGGATCACATACTTACCGTCAGGACTGACGAGCTTGTCGAATTTCACCTCGACGTAGCCGTTGCGTCCCAGGCGGCGCTGCCCTTCGACACGCGTCACCTTGCCGAGCACAAACCATTGCCCGGGTAGGACAACCTTGTCTTTGTCTTTGACGTCCATGCTGACCGCACCCACCACCTGATCGCCGACCTGGCTGACTTCGGAGTTGACTGTCGTATTGAGCGTCAAGTTTACTGATGTACCCTCCGGAACCACCTGCGGAGGGGCATCTTCGATGATCGGAGAGACATACTCCGACACTCCACCCTGCAGACGCGGTTTAGGAGCCGCGACATCACCAGTGGTGGCGGCGTTGCCTGTCGCGCCGGTGGTGGCATCGGCGGCAATTACCGGAACAGTTGCCGCCAGCAAAACAATTGCGGCAGCGAATGGTGGCAGAATTCGGGTGGCCAATTTCACGTTTCTTCGCTCATGCCAAGCGCTGAAGGACATAGCCTAACTGCTTGCCTCTAGAATGACAAGAAGAAGTTGTAAACATTTGAACGAAAGTTCATTAGAAGCGGCATTTCGTCTCATAAACAGGCGTCGACAAAGCCTGTTGGCAACCCTTGATAGCGTCGAAACCTGCCGTCATCGGTTCGCTGATATCTGTCGTGTCGCGCACCGTCGACGATACCACCAGCGAGCGCAGCAGCGACACACCACCTGCAGTACCATCAAACACTATACCAGACAGGCTGGAGCCGGCATCCCAATAGCTTTTCGAGCGCGCGAAAATCGGGCAGATACCCGCGCTTTCCGCAGCACGGCAGGGTTACTTGCAACGTCGGATCCGAAGCTGTTGATTCCAATGCCTCGTATCTTTCGTAAAAGCCACGCAGGGATGCCATCGCTCTGTCGATGGCGGACTGGTCCGGAACGTATTGCGGATCAGCTGATACAAGGTATAACCCGTAGTCCATAATTTCTCCTGGCGTCTGCGATTGCCCCCCTGCAACCGCCAACGACAAGGTACAGCCATTCCAAAGGAATTGTGAAAATATGAGCAGGCGCTCATCAAGTACCCCATAATTAGTTTCGGAGGATGCCGGGAGGGCATACTACGCTCACCTCGCGCCCAGGACTCAAGGACAGCATATGAATCTGGAAAAATTCACCCACAAAGCTCAGGAAGCGGTAACTAACTGCCAGACAATCTTGGCGCGATTCGGGCATGCACAAGTGCAACCCGAACACCTGCTGCTTTCCCTTATGGAACAGCAGGACGGACTGGCGCCGAAGATCATTACTGCGTGCGGCGGTAACCCCGAGACGATCACCGAGGAAGTGACGCGCTACTTAGGCACCTTACCGAAAACATCTTCGGTCAGCTTCAAGAAAGACGAGATTCACGTTTCCTCCAAATTAATTGCCGAATTAGAAGAAGCAGGCAAAGAAGCCGAGAAGCTCAAAGACCAGTTTGTCAGTGTCGAACACTTGATGATGGCCCTGTGCGATACGTCCAAGTCGCAAGCCGGCAGCATCCTCAAACAAAACGGTATTACAAGAGATCGCATCTTCCAGACCTTGACCAAGATTCGTGGTGCACAAGGAGTCACCAGCCAGGATCCCGAAGCAACTTACGAAGCATTGAAACGCTATAGCCGCGACCTCACCGAAGCCGCCGCCGCCGGCAAACTCGATCCGGTAATCGGGCGCGATGAAGAAATTCGTCGCATCATGCAAGTGCTGTCACGGCGCACGAAAAACAATCCGGTGCTCGTCGGTGAACCGGGCGTGGGAAAAACGGCCATCGTAGAAGGGCTTGCTCAGCGAATTACCAAGGGCGACGTTCCCGAACAATTGAAGAACAAGAAACTCTTGTCGCTTGATATGGGTTCTTTGATCGCCGGCGCTAAGTATCGGGGCGAATTCGAAGAGCGACTGAAGGCAGTTCTCAGCGAAGTGATTCAAGCTGCCGGCAAAATCATTCTATTTATTGATGAATTGCACACCGTGGTCGGCGCCGGCTCCTCCGGCGAAGGCTCCATGGATGCGGGAAATTTGCTGAAACCGCCACTGGCGCGCGGCGAATTGCATTGCATCGGTGCCACCACCCTCGATGAATATCGAAAGTACATCGAAAAGGATCCAGCTCTGGAACGCCGCTTCCAAACCGTATTAGTGGAAGAGCCCTCGGTCGAAGACACGATCTCCATCTTGCGCGGTCTCAAAGAGCGTTACGAAGTACATCACGGCGTGCGGATCAAAGATTCCGCACTGGTGGGAGCGGCCGTACTTTCGCATCGTTATATAACTGATCGCGCCATGCCCGACAAAGCTATCGACTTGATCGACGAGGCTGCAGCCAAGATGCGCATCGAGATCGACTCGATGCCAGCGGAGCTCGACGAACTGGAACGCCGCAAAATCCAACTGGAGATCGAACGCGAAGCCCTCAAGAAGGAAACTGATCAAGGTTCGCGAGAAAGGCTGGAACGCATCGAGCGCGAACTGGCGGAAATTAGGGAGAAAGCTGATGGACTGCGCGCTCAATGGCAATCTGAAAAAGATGCGTTGAACAAGTTGCAGATGCTGAAGGCCGAAAAGGAAGCCATAAACGTGCAGATTGAACAGGCCGAGCGGGCCACCGATCTGGCTCGGGCCGCCGAGTTGAAATACAGCACGCTCATGGAGATTGAAAAGCAGATCAAAGAGGCTGAAGATCACTTCTTGAAGAAACGCGGACCGCGCCTTTTGTCGCAAGAAGTAAGCGAGGACGATATCGCGGAAATCGTCTCGAAGTGGACCGGTATCCCGGTCACCAAGCTGCTCGAGGGCGAAGTACAAAAACTGCTGCGCCTGGAAGAGCACCTACACAAACGCGTCATCGGGCAAGAAGAAGCAATCGTCGTGGTATCAAATGCAGTGCGGCGCGCCCGGGCTGGTTTAAAAGATCCCCACCGACCGATCGGTAGTTTCCTCTTCTTAGGCCCAACCGGAGTAGGAAAAACCGAACTGGCAAAGGCGCTGGCAGAGTTTCTTTTCGACGATGACCAGGCGATGGTACGCATCGACATGTCCGAATATCAAGAACGTCACACGGTCGCCCGACTGATCGGAGCACCGCCTGGATATGTCGGATACGACGAAGGCGGTCAACTCACCGAAGCGGTGCGCAGACGTCCATACTCCTGCGTGCTGTTCGATGAAATCGAAAAAGCCCACGGCGATGTTTTCAACGTCTTGCTGCAAGTTCTCGACGAAGGACACCTGACCGACTCCAAAGGACGCCAGGTCGACTTCAAAAATACAGTCTTGATCATGACGTCAAACATCGGCAGTCAACACATCTTGCAGTATCAAATGGAAGCCTCGACCAAAGGCGAAGTGGCGTACGATGCCATGAAAGAGCGCGTCCTGGAAGCGCTGCGCGAACACTTCCGTCCGGAGTTCTTGAACCGTATCGACGAAACGGTCGTCTTCCATGCCCTCACCGCGGCCGAACTAAAATACATTGTCGACCTGCAGATTCAGTTCCTCAATCGCCGACTGGAAGAGCGCAAAATCAGATTGGAGCCCACCGAGGCCGCGCGCGAATGGCTGGCTAAGGTCGGTTACGATCCGATGTACGGCGCTCGCCCGCTCAAGCGGCTGATCCAGAAAGAAATCGAGAACCCGCTCGCGTTGAAGATGCTGGAAGGCAGTTTCGCCGACGGCGACACGATCCTAATCGATGCCCAACCAGACGCTGACGACCTGATCTTCACAAAATCCGATTCGGCAGCACCGATGGTAGCTTCTCCGGCGACGGCATGAATCTCATCAGACACGGCATTGTCTTTTTGATTGCCGGCTTTCTAGTGACGGGCGGCGGTCTCGTTTCAGTCCATGCCAGCGAGTCCGCTGCCGGCAGTTCGATCAAAGACAAGTGGGCAGTGCTGATTGGCGTCAGCAAATTCGAGAATGCGCAGATTCCGACTCTCAAATATCCGGCCAAAGACGCCAGAGATCTCGCCGACTTCCTGGTCGCATCGGGAAATTTCAAACGAGATCACATCCTCCTGCTCACTGACGAGCTAGCGACGCGCGAAAACATACTTGATGCATTCGGCGACGGCTGGCTTCCCAAGCGAGTTCTGGAAGACGACCTGGTGCTGGTCTATGTTTCTTCTCACGGTAGCGCCGTCGATAATCGAGGCAACAACTTTATCATTGCGCACGATACCGACCCGGAAAAACCATTTGCGACTGGTATCAAACTGCAGACTCTGCTCAAAGATGTGACGGAGCGTACCGGCTGTCAGCGCGTGGTGCTCATGCTGGATGCCTGCCACAGCGGCACCGCCACCGCCGATGCAAAAGGATTGACCAGAAACGGCATCGACCCCACCACCTATGTCGGCACCGGACAGGTGGTAATCAGTTCCAGCAAACCAGAACAAGTGTCATGGGAATCGAAGCGCTACAAAAATGGTGTGTTTACTCACCAGTTGATGAAAGCTCTGCAGAGCAAGGGTGCAGAAACAAAGATCGATGATGCCTACTCCGCCCTCAAAGATGGGGTGGAAGCCGAGGTGCGTTTCGATCGCACCGTCGCGCAAACACCGCTTCTGCTCAGCAAATGGCAGGGTCCACCGCTGGCTCTTCTGGCGCCGCCTACCAGTCCAAGAGTCGTACCCAGCGAGTCGCCACCGCCGGCGCCACCACCTCGCGCACAGCCCGCCGCCAGCGTCGCCCGCACAACTCAGATTCCGGCACCGACGACGACACCCGTTAATGTTAATAAGCCGCCAGTCAGACCGGCCACCAGCTCGGCCTCGCTCACTTCGCCGCCATCAGCCAACTCCGGCAAGTATCCATATCTTCTGCGCCGCCCGATGATGACCACCGACTGGCGAGCAAGCGGAGGTGATCCGACCCTGGAAAGTGGCACGCGATTGATCACCGAGGACGAACTGGCGGGGATGAATCAGCTGCAAGTCGAGTGCGTCCTTAACGAACCGTTTGCCCGGCACGGACGTCAGTTTCTCACCCGAGGCATTCAAGATTACTTCAACGCTCAACCCTGGTATTCTGCGGACCCTGATTACCACTGGCGGGCCGACGATCCGCAGGTGCAAGCCCGCGGCTCGGACGATTCCCGCATCATCACCCCTAAACGCACCCCGAAGCAAGCTGCCAACATCGCGCTTTGCAAGAAAGTGCGCGCCAGGGTAATGGGTCGCTAGATTAAGCCGTCTTCGCCATACGATCGGCTTGACTGACCAGGGAGGAGCGGATGGCGCGCGCACGGCCTTCCAACTTGGCTGCTATGGAAGCCCGCTTGGTCTTCTTCAGAACCCCCGCATAACACTCGATGCAGGCGGCAACGCTGGGATGCTCAACGCCGAAAGCGCGCACTCGAATCTTGAGCGCGTGCTTGAGCATCTTCTCCGCCTCTTCATACCGATGCTGCGAGACATAAATGTTTGCCAGGTTGAACGCCGATGATGCCGTTTCCGGATGACTGAGCCCGAGAGTCTGCTCGCGAATCTCCAGAGCCTTCTGCAGGAACAGCTCCGCTTCGCGGAAGCGTCCTTGTGCACGGTACAGGTCCGCCCTCGTCGCCAGAGCCAGCGCCACCAAGGGGTGCTGCGGAAACAGTTTCTCTTTCTCAGCCGTCAAGGCGCAGCGGAACAGAACCTCCGCGTCAGCGATGCGTCCTTGATTGAAGTAAATCTGGGCCAGCTCAGTTATCGAACGCGCGTCGCTGGCCTTACCGGAACCGAGGTCGGCGGAGGTGATGGACACGGACTTTTCATAGGCTTCCTTGGCTTCGGTGTTTTTGCCCTGCCGGCTGCACATGATTGCCAGAGCCAGATGACAGAGCCCGGAAAAGTAATTTCCCGCACCCAGGTTGCGGTCGTATAGACTCAACGACTTGCGGATGATGTCTTCGGCGCGAGCGTAGTCGCCGGCAGCATGATAGAGTCCGCCGAGGTAGTTGCGCCGCTCTGCAACCTGCAGGCTGTCAGGTCCATAAGTCTGCTCGGACAACTGCAGAGCTCGCAGGTAGTACGGTTCGGCTTCTGAAAACTTGTCTTGGATGCGCATGATCAGCGCCAGTCGATGCGCCGCCTGAATCAGGTCTTCGGCGCTGGCTGTACCGCAATTGGTGCGAATGTTGAGAGAGCGCACGTAGAGCAATTCGGCACGCCCGTACTGCCCTTCGGTGTGGAAGAGCTCAGCCAGAATATCGAGTTCGACGCAAACAGCCGGGTCGTCTTTGCCGGCTTCCTTCTCGCGGCGGGCCAGCGCCTCTTCGGCTTCCTGGATCTTCCGTCCTCTGGTACGCTCCATGGGCAGATTCATGGGTGGAACTCCCTCACCTTTCTTGATTATACAGTGGTTACGGCTTCGACTGTTGACGATAAAGGGACATGACTTCCGCCATCACTTCTTTCAGCGCTACACCATGGGCGGTGGCATAAGCGGCACAATCTTCGAATTCCGGTTGGACGTTGATAATCTGTCCGCTGAGGTCGCGGCCGATTTTCAGACGCACCACCTCGCCCGCGGGTAACTGCACCTCCACCCACTGGCGATCAGCCAACACGCGCTGAGCGAGGTAGGAACGCGCCCCCAGCGAGGTTGTTTGAGCAAGCAACACCGCTTCCATCTTGAAGCGATCTGCAACCCGGGCTATCACCTGCACGAGATGTCCGCTGCGTCCCTTCTTCATCACCGCCGGCAATACCACCACATCGAGGGCACCGGCGGCAAACAACTGATCCACGGCGTAACTGAGGGCTTGCGGAGAAAGGTCGTCCAGATTGGTTTCGACAACGGCAATGCACTCGTTTTTGAACTGTGTCGAGTTGCCGCCGGTGGCATCGCCGACGACCAGACGGCAAGCATTCGGCCAGCCCGCCGGATCCTTGCTGCCGGCGCCATAGCCGACACCGGTGATGCGTTCAAACGACGGCGGAACTCCCCACTGGCTAGCGATTTCGCAAAGTATCGCGGCACCGGTGGGCGTCAGGCACTCGAATTTGTGTTCACTGGATATGGTGGCAGCGCCGCCATGTTGTAACAGGTAGAGCACAGCCGGACCGGGCACTGCCAGAGTGCCATGAGCAGCTTTGACGAAACCGCTGCCGATCGGAACCGCCGACACATAGCTGCTTTCAATATCTAGCATTGTATAGCCGATAGCAAAACCGAGGATGTCGACAATAGCGTCGACAGCACCGACCTCATGAAAGTGCACTTCGTTCTTACTGGTGCCGTGTACCTGCGCTTCGGAGACGGCGAGTCTCTCGAAGATGCGCGCTGCCAGGTCCTTGGCGCGAGGGGCAATTGCCGAGTCGGCAATGATTTTCAGCACATCACTCAGATGCCTGGTGCCTTCCGCATGAGAGTGCGACTCGCCGTTGCTGTGCGCGTGTTCGTGTTCATGCCCGTGTTCATGCCCGTGTTCATGCCCGTGTTCATGCCCGTGTTCATGCCCGTGACCACGGCTGTGCACTGCGCTAAATGTCGGCTGACTCCCGGCTTCGCCGGCGGCGTCAGCCGGAACGAGCACCAGAAGTTTCTTGCAGGCAACCGTGCCGCGCCTGACGTCGTGCAGCTCCACCTTGAAGGATCCAGCCGGCAGCTCGACCTTTTTCAATTCTTGCCGCCATTCTTCAAAAGGTAGTCCGGCGTCAAGCAGAGCACCAAGCAGCATGTCGCCTGCTGCTCCAAACTGGCAGTCGAAATAAGCGACCCTCATGCTAATGACTCGCGGTCGGCAGGGACTTCAAAACGATTTCCGGCAGAGCACCGTCGGCAGTGACGCTGATCTGTCTTTCGGCCAGCGATTGCACGTCGCCATGTTCGCTGTCGACCACTTTGAGCGTCTTGTGCCCTGGTGTGAGCACCAGGCGAAATGTTCCATCACGAGCGGTTCTCGAGAGTCCGCCGCCAGAGATGAGATCCTCAGGCGTCGAGGGTTTGGCGGCCGACGGACCGACTACTACAACTACATCTCGAACACCCTTGTCGCCCGCGACCACACGTCCGGTGATCAGGAATCCACGGTGCAGTCGAATAATTACTTGCTTGGTTTCCCGTCCCGTCAGATTGCCATATTGAGCCATCGCCAGGCGCGTCTTCTCGTCGGCGATCACTTCCAGAGAAACACCGGAGCAGGCTGCATGCTTGACTGAAAAATCTCCCTTGCCGTTGGTGACAATCGAGACGAGTTCGCCGCTGTCATGGTTGCGGAGCAAGATCTTGGCTCCGGCAACCGGCTTCGAAAGCGGATCCAAAATCTTGCCGCGCAGAGCGACTTTCTCTTCGCCACCGATAGCGGGCGCTAGCGCCAGAGAAAATGCGCCCAACAGCAGTGCACCGCGCAGTCCATCAAGCAGAAACTGTTTTGTCATTGCCAGCCATCTCGCGTCGTCGTGCGCACGCTTACACACACCGCGGAAACTATACACGATCACCGTCCGGCAGAGGTGAGAAGCTGGCCGGTTGCGGCGCAAGTTCCGGTTGCTACGCGGACGGCCAATTCGACCGGTGCGCGGAAGAGTGCCACACTGTCTCGGGACTGAGCCATCCGTTCGAGGCACCAGTAAATTATCAAGAATGCCGAAAGCCTGATCCAGAGAGCAACAGTTTGCTTATCGTAGGCTTCGCCGACACCCTTCCTTTTCCATTCTCGCTCATAGGATTTGAGGAAGGCTTGCAATCTCTTTTCGCTGACCGCTGTCTGCTCCGACGCGGCGGCATTCTCTCGTTCGGTCGCCAGTGCGAAAGTAAGCGCTCCGTAGGCAATATCCTGTACGCGGGCGCCGATCTGCAAATCCTCATAATCAATCACTCCGACAACTTTGTCTGGACTGCTGAAGAGCAGATTGGCAGGATGGTAGTCGCCATGCAGCAGTGCCGTTGGTGCTTGAGCTTGCCGACTCGCCGGCAACAACCGCACATCTTCGATTACCTCTCTTAGTTGTTCGATCAACGAGTTACCCAGCGACTCTCTGATTGAGAAGCCGGGAACTGCATCGCCGCCCAATTTCGCGAGCGCAGCGGTCAGCCAGCCGGTTAGACTATCCAGCACCGCAGCATCCGCGACATCCAACTTTGACCCGGCAGATAGCAACTTAGAAGACGCTGCATGAAAAAGCGCCAACGTCTCACCGCCTGCCGCCGACTCGATTTCACCCCACGTGCAATAGGTCCAGTCCATGGACGGCAGGCTTTCCACATAGTCATACAGCGACCAGAGGCAACCGTCGGACTGGAACAGCGTTGCACCAGATACGGTGCGAATCGCCGCCGGCGTCAGATGAAAGCCCGTGCTGCGCAGCTTGCCGATTGCCGCGTGCTGAGCTTCTATTCGCGGGGCGGTTTTGCCGGGAGCGTGACTTTTCAGGCAATAAACCACCCGCGGTCCGCTGGTGTCATCGGTAATTCTTGCGACAGTCGATGAAGCACCGCCACGCATGGGAGTGATGGAGAAGTCGGCAAGCCGATAGTTTTCGGCAATCTGTGTGGACAGAGTGCCGCGGCGGCGCGGTTCTAACTTGAAACCGTTAAGATCGTCCGCGTCGTCCATTGGCATCCCTCGACCGAGAACAGGTATTCTATTAAAATCTAGATTCTAAAATCTAGAATCCCAGGCAATTTCCCAGTCTCCCAGTCTTCAGTCATGGTCATCCAGATCGGTCCTTTGAGCTTGAAGAGCCGTGTATACGTGCCGCCAATGGCGGGCGTGACGGATCTGGTTTTTCGCGACATCGTGCGCCGCGTCGACCCGCATTGCCTTATGTCGACGGAAATGGTCTCCAGCCGCAGTCTGCAATACCGCCCCGAGTCGAGAATTATGGACCTTTCGAACACGGAGCATCCGATTGGCATTCAGGTCTTCGGACACGAGCCTGACTGCATGGCTGCTGCGGCGCAGATGGCTGAGGCTCGCGGAGCTGACTTCATTGACGTGAACATGGGCTGTCCGGTCCCAAAAATCACCAAGGGCAAGGACGGTTGCGCGTTGATGCGCGAACCGGACCTAGCGCGCGAGATTCTCACAACCATGAAGAGCGCCGTCAACATCCCGGTCACCGTCAAGTTTCGTCTGGGTTGGGACGATGACTCGCGCAACGCAGTAGAGTTTGGACTGATGGCTGAAGATGCTGGTGTCAGTGCCATCACACTGCACGGCCGCACCCGCCAGCAGCTTTATTCCGGCAAGGCCGACTGGAGTTTCATTGCCAAAGTCAAAAAGGCCGTTTCGGTGCCGCTTTTCGGCAATGGCGATGTGTTCGAACCCGAAGATGCAATACGCCTGCTCGAAATGACTGGCTGTGATGGCGTCGCGGTTGCCCGTGGCACGCTCGGCAATCCCTGGCTGATTCCGCGCATCACCAAATTTATCGAAACCGGCATCCTCGACGATCCACCCGACGATGTCGAAAGGCTGATCGCTGCGTTTCTGCATTGCCTGGGGCTGATCAGATACAAAGGCGTCAGGGTCGGAACCGACCAGTCGCGCCGGCATCTCACTCATTACACTAAGGGCATTCGCGGTGCTGCGCCATTTCGCGCCCGTCTGACACAAATCAAAAGCGCGGCTGAGTGCCTGGCGGTACTGTCCGAACTGGCCGAACTGGCGGCCGGTCCGAGCGGCAAAGCGATGTTTCTCGCAGCCGTTGAAGCCAGCTACCTGAGCTACCAGGCGTCGCTGGAAGCAGGCGGATTCGCCGTTGCCAACGCCGTCGCCAACGCACCATCTCCGGTGCATGCTTGAACTGATCGGCAGCCGCGGGCAGCCTCAGTGCCAGTAGAGGATAGTTATTTCCAGAACGGCAAAAACCCAGGCAAAGGGCACGGCAACGGTGAACACCATGTCTAAGCCGAAGTTGATGTCTATGCCGTCTCGCCAGTCACAGAACCAGAGAACCGCGTTGGTAAAGGGCGTGATGCACCAGCCCATAATTCCGGCCAGGACCGAAAGAACCAGAATGAATGCCCAAAAATCCATTAATACCTAGCCTGAATGCGGCTCAACGCCATCGCCAATTTAGTTGCAAGCAGGACCCATGACAAGTGATTTACAACTTAAGTAAAAGTTTACTGGCGCAGCGATTTTGATCAATACCGAAAACCCTTGAAATCACGGGATTTTCGCGACCTGAGTGGGGTTTATACGATGCCAAGTTTCGTAATCACCGAATTCTTGGCAGGGCTCTCGCCGTCGATAGCCCCTTGACTTCAACAGAAGTGTTTAAACGCCCTAAGGGAAAAATCAGCACCCTAAGAAAAAAGCCGGTCTCGAAGGACCGGCTCGAAATGCTTGCGTGATGCGCCCAGCGCCCGGCTTAGAAACCGACCAGGTAATCGCCGCCCGTTGAGATCAGGATTGTGCCGTCGCCTTCAGCGGCAACCATTTGCAGCGCCTGAATGACGGGGTTGGTAGCGCGTGGCTGGTCGCGCGTTTCATTCTTGATCTGCTTGGCGCGCTGAGCGACCTTCAGTACCAGTTCGTAGCGATTGGGGTAATTTTCCAGAAGCTGGTCGAGAATGCGTGTCGTGCTCATGTTTAGTGCTCTCAGCGTTGTTTGATACGGCAACGTTCAGCATACACTATGTGTACGAGATTCCGCACGGCTTCCTCTACATCGTCGTTTACAACCTCGTAATCGAAGAGGTGTCGCTCTTTCAGCTCTTGTTCGGCCTTGCGCAGGCGCAAGGCGACTTTGTCCTTGCTCTCGGTGCCGCGGTTCGTGAGCCGCTCCCGAAGCGCGTTGAACGACGGAGGCGATATGAAGATAAGAACAGCTTGAGGAAACGCTCTGGCGATCTGCTTGGCGCCCTGCACTTCGATTTCGAGCAGAACGTCGATGCCGAGTGCCAGCTGCTCTTTGACCCAGACGCGCGGTGTGCCGTAATAAGAGCCGGCAAACTCAGCCGATTCCATCAGCTCGTCTTGCGCGCGCAACTCATCGAACTGCGCCTGGGTCCGGAAGAAATAGTCGACACCTTCCTGTTCGCCAAATCTCTGTTCGCGGGTTGTAACCGAGACCGACCGCACCAGATTAGGGCACTGCTCAATTAAGAGCTTGCGCAGAGTTCCCTTGCCAACTCCGGACGGTCCGGTGAAGACGATGAGATTTCCAGGTTGAGTCTTGTCCGCGGGCATGAACTCTTGCAGATTTGCCTCATCTGCCTTCAGCGAATACAGATTCTCTTTCTGTTTCACGCTGCCTCTGCCTTTCATCCGGTTTAGGTATCCATGCGAAGTCTAGGACGTACGTGTTATTTCAAAGGTAACTTAAGGTCTCTAGCTCGTAAAGAGCGCATTGCGAAATCGCATGGGAATTCTCCCCTCAAACGGCTTACCCCCTGATAGTATTTTGCAGGAACAACAAGCAAGATTCCGCTCACCCCAAAAGCGATGCAGCCATTTGATGCACTTACCATGCGGGCCGTCCTGCAAGAAGCGACGCCTTTGCTTCTCAACCGTAAACTGGACAAGGTTTACCAGCTGGGGCGCGACGAAGTAGTCATCGCCTTCCGCTCCAAAACCGGTCCGGGTCACTTCTTGATGTCGGCGCAGGCATCCTACGGTCGACTCTGCCTGGTGATGACGCCCAATCTGCCCAAGCAACAGAACCCTCCCGGGTTTTGCATGTTGCTGCGCAAGCACCTGACTGGGGCCACCATCGTCGGCGTCGAGCAACTCCTGGGCGAGCGCGTGTGCGACCTGATTCTGGCTTGCGTGGATGAGCTGGGCAACAAATCAACTAAGGTCCTGACGGCTGAGATTATGGGTCGTCACAGCAACCTGATTTTCTGGGACAAGGACACCAATAAGATTATCGGCGCCTCGCATGTGGTGACACCGGAGATGAGCCGGCAACGAGAAGTGGCGCCGGGACTGCTTTACGTGCGTCCGCCTCAGCAAGACAAGCCGAGCGTCTTCGATGTCAGTCAGGAAAAATTCGGCGAGCTTTTCCAGAAGATACCGGTGCTGGTGTCAGCGACCGCGTCCAACCCAGCACCACCTGCGCAACCACAGTCAGGCAACGGACCCGGTCCGTCCCACCTGTCGCGTGAGGTGACGACGCTGGAACAATGGCTACTGAGCACCTTTTCCGGGATGGGGCGGCATCTGGCCGAAGAGTTGATCGGCGCCACCAAACTGCCCGACCAGCTGGCGGCTCTGTCGGTCAACAGCGAAAGCGAGCAGACTCTATTCAATCGCATTCAGATGCTGCAAAAGATCGACCGATATCACCCGGCGATGGCGCTTGATCTGACCCGCTATACGGTGCTTTCCTGGTGGCAGGAGACCATGAGCTCCGAGGAGTGGGAAGCCAACTGGAAAAAGTTTCCCGCCGCCAACGACATGGTGGAGGACTACTTCCGGGCCCTGCACGCCCGCGAGCAGATACAGCAGCTGCGCGACCGCATCCGGTCCGACCTCAAGCTGGAGCTGGACAAACTGGATACTCGCTTTGCGGCAGCCAGCAAACAACTGGAGTCGTCGCAAAATCACCAGCAACTCAAAGAGTACGGCGACTTGATTCTGGCAAACCTGGGCGGTATCGACCGCGGGCAGGAGCAGCTGATCTGCGACAACCTGCATGCAGGCTATGGCGGACAGGTGGCTATCGCCCTCAACCCCAATCTCACCGCTTCACAAAACGCACAGAGCTATTACCGCCAGTACGCCAAAGCCAGGGTGAGACAGAAAACGGCGGACGCTGCGCAGTCGGATGCCAAAACCAAACTCGACCTGGTGCGCAGCCAGCTGACCCGCCTGGACAATGCCTCCACCCTGGAAGACCTGGAACAACTGCGCGACCTTATTTTGCATCGTTCGCGCCGACCGGACCAGTCTCGTTCCAACCAGACCTCATCCGCAGCTGGTAAAGGCGGCGGTCGCGGAGTCCCCACCGGCGGTGGCGACAGAGGAACCGGTCAAGGAGGCGGTGCCAAGCATCCGCGCCTGATGAGCACCCGCTCTTCAGATGGCTGGTTGATTTACATCGGTCGCAACAGAATCGAAAATGACGTTTTGATCAGCAAGCTGGCGGCACCCCACGATCTCTGGTTGCACGTGCAAGGGCAAGAAGGCGCGCATGTTCTGATCAAAAATCCCAACAAACAGGACCCGCCGGGTTCCACTCTGAAAGAGGCGGCACAGCTGGCCGCGCGCTTCTCGCGAGTCTCTCTAGGCGCAAAGGTACGAGTTGTCTACACACACGTCAAATACGTGAAGAAAATCGGCAAAGACAAACCAGGCATGGTTCGTTATGAGAACGAACGCACCCTGGAAGTCGACACCGGTGCACCGATGCCGCCCGCGCTGCGCAAGCTCTTCAACAAGTAGCAGCGTTAACTACATCTTCCGGAACAGTGCCACCACCACGCCTTGTATCTGCAGGTCGCTGGCTGCATCAATGAAGATAGGCTCCATCGATGAATTTGCCGGCTGCAGGCGGAAGCGTCCTTTTTCTTTGAAGAAACGTTTTAGCGTCGCGGTACCATCCTCGGTGAGGCAGACGGCGATCTCTCCGTTGTTAGGAGTTGGCTTTGGCTTGACGATAACAAAGTCACCATCGAAGATACCGTCTTCTATCATCGACTCGCCTTTGACTTTGAGCGCGTAGCACCCTGAGTCGGCATACTGGCTTTCCACTTCCAGATATTCGTCGGATTGAATGGCATCAATCGGCGTACCGGCGGCGATGGCACCAACAAGCGGCAGTTTGCTTTGCCGCGAATTGTAAGTTTGAGCCGGCTCGGCTACCCTTGCACCACGCTTGGTGCCGGCTGGCGCCGTTACAACGCGCGGCGGTGGAGCTTCCCCCTCTTCGCCTTCGCCGATTACACGCAGCGAACGGTTGAGTCCAGGCTCCCACGAAACCATGCCCTTGTTTTTCAATGCCACCACGTGCTGGTGCACCGTCATGCGGTTACGCAGCCCCATTGCTTTAGCCAGGTCTGCCAGAGTCGGAGGAAAGCCGCGCTCATTCGTCAGTTCTTGAATCAGCCGCAATACTTCCTTCTGCCTGGGCGGAAGCTCAACGCTCATTAGTAAAGTAATCCCCCTTTTGTCCACCACACGGGCCTTTTGACAAGGCACATACGTAAGTATAGTACCCGTCGATCTGTATGTCTAGCCCCCAAATGAGAACCTCGACAGTAGGAACCTGTGTAGCTTTCCGACTATCTGTAGGGTTGATTGAGTCCAGCCAAAGCCGGACGGGAGACAAAAATGCAATCAACAAGTAATGGAGAGGTACATGTGGTGCCTTATCGGGAAGCCTGGGCGGTGGAAGCCCTTGGCATTAAGTATGTAGAGTTCGCCACCCAAGAGCTGGCGTTAAATTTCGGTCGCCTGCAGGCGGAGAAAAAACAGGCACCGCTTTTCGTGCACAGCCGCGACGGCGAAATAGTTGCGTACAAGAAAAAAGGTGCGCAGGCAGCTTGAGCTTGCGGCGCCGGACCATCCGCTTAAAACATAGAACCGTTTCAAATGTGAAACAATGGCAGCCTGCGATCCCGAATCTCGGTGAGGAATTATGCTGCTCGTTACCGGTGCTGCAGGCTATGTCGCCAGTCATGTTTTGCGCACGTATATCTCGGAAAACTCAACAGAAGAAATCGTCGCTCTGGATGACCTTTCCGAAGGACACAAGCAGGCGATTCCGCAGTCGCCGCGCGTGCATTTTGAGGAAGGCAACCTAGGTGACGCCGCTGCCCTCAACGACCTTTTCACGCGCTACAAGCCGACAGGGGTCATGCACTTTGGTGCTTCAGCTTATGTCGGTGTTTCGGAAAACGAGCCTTTCAAGTATTACCAGAACAATGTCGTCAACTTCGTCAACTTGACTCAGGTCATGGATGCGCACAATGTGCGGCGTATTGTTTTCTCTTCCAGTTGCGCAGTCTACGGCGATCCGCAAACAGTGCCGGTCGACGAAAACCATCCTCTGAAGCCGGTGAGCGTCTACGGACAGACGAAATACATGAACGAGATCATGTTGCAGTCGCTGGCCCGCACCCGCGGATTGTCCTCGGTCAGCCTGCGGTACTTCAATGCTGCCGGCGCCGACGAATCAGGTGAAATCGGTGAACGGCATGACCCGGAAACTCATCTGATCCCTCTGGTGCTCAAAGTCGCCAAGGCACGCCGCGGTCACATCGACGTGTATGGTACTGACTACCCGACTCGTGACGGCTCGTGCATACGCGACTATATTCACGTCACGGATCTGGCGCGTGCTCATATAGCGGCCCTTCAGCTCCTGGAGGGAGCAGGGGACGAAACCATCTGCCAGTTCATCAACCTGGGCACCGCAAATGGTGCATCGGTGCTGGAGGTGATCGACGTCTGCCGCAAAGTGACCGGCTTCGACATTCCCGCCAACCTGCAGCCGCGCCGCCCGGGGGACGCTGCCGTGATTTACGCCAACAACGACAAGGCGGCTCGGTTGCTTAACTGGACGCCGCAATACAGCCTGGAGCGCATTGTCGAAACTGCCTGGAAATGGGAGCAGCATGGTAAATTCTAGGTATGCAAGAAGTTGACGTTCTCATTGTTGGCGCCGGGCCGGTCGGTTGCGTCATTGCTGAGCGCGTCGCCAACGAGCTTGATCTCCTTGTCCTGATCGTCGAGCAACGAAATCATGTCGCGGGCAACACCTACGATCGCACGCACGAATCCGGGGTGATGATCCATCAGTACGGTCCGCACTATTTCCGCAGCGACAGCGAGTCTTTGATTCAGTACCTGTCGAAGTGGACCGAATGGCATCCGGGCAACTACGTCGTCAAGGTCTTCACGCGCGGCGAGCTGTTTCCCTTTCCGATCAATCTCGATACGCTCGAACAATTCTTCGGGCGAAAGTTCACCTCAGAAGAAGCTCAAGAGCACTTGGAGCAGATTCGCGCGAAGATCGAAGACCCGAAAAACTCAGAAGAGTTCGTGTTGTCGCGCGTCGGACGCGAACTGTACGAGGCGTTTTACTACGGCTATACATGTAAGCAATGGGGTCAAACTCCCGCCGAGCTCAATCCTTCTGTATGCGGACGCATTCCAATCAGGTTCAATCGCGACAATCGGTATGTGAACCAGAAGTTTCAGCAGATGCCCGCGCGCGGCTACACGGCACTGTTCACCAATATGATCGAGCATCCCAAAATCGAGGTCATGCTCAACACAAGCTATCGCGACATCAAAGACAAAATCAAACCGCGGTTTGCCACCGTGTATTGTGGACCTCTGGACGACTATTTCAATTACCAACTGGGCTCGCTGCCGTGGCGCAGTCTGGACTTCGACTTCAAAAACTACGACCAGGAGTTCAAACAACCCTGCGTGCAGATCAACTATCCAAACGATCACGAATACACGCGGTCGGTGGAAATCAAGCACGTGACCGCCCAGCAGGCACCAAATACAGTGGTGTCCTACGAATACTCCAAAGCCACCGGCGATCCCTATTATCCGGTGCCCGACATTCAGAATCAAAAACTGCTGTCCCGCTATCGCGAGTTGGCCGAGGGTGAGAAGAAAAACAACGTATACTTTGTGGGGCGGCTTGCCGAGTATCGTTATCTGAACACGGACGAAGCCATCGAGCGAGCGCTTTCTGTATACGCGGAAATTCGGAACCAGATCAAGTGTCAGAACTCTGCGTAGTGATGCCGGTTTTCAACGAGGAGCGAGCCATCCGCGGAGCGGTTCTGGAGTGGCTGACCGAGTTGCGCCGCCTGCAGATAGATTTCCGCTTTCTAGTATTGAACGATGGCTCCACCGACGGCACTCTCCAGGAAGTAAGCGGTCTCTCCGGCGGCGAGCCGGAACTGGAGGTACTCGACAAACCCAACACCGGGCATGCCGACAGCTGCATGCGCGGTTATCGGCAGGCGATCGAAAATGGCGACCTGTGGATTCTCCAGATCGATTCGGATGGGCAGTGCGATCCTAAGTACTTCGCGGAAGTCTGGCGGCAACGCGATGAAAAAATTGCTGTCCAGGGATTTCGCGTCTCACGCGAGGATGGTTTCATTCGGCTTTTGATGTCTCGCGTGCTGAGCGTTTGCCTCTATCTTGCGTCGGGCGGTACGTATGTGCGCGACCTCAACGTTCCTTATCGACTCATGCATCGCAGCACGCTCAAACAGGCCGTAGTACTGGTGCCTGAACGGTTTCCTCTCTCGAACATTCTGCTCTCCTACATTTACGAAAAATATTTCGGCATTCGCTGGGTCGATATCAACTTTCGCGACCGCTGGTTTGGTTCGTCGAAGACCAATCTGCCGAAAACCGCTCAGATAGCCATCCAATTTTTCGACGAGTTCAGCAAAGTCAAACCGCAAATCGAGGCACAGCGGCGGGCGGCTGCCATTGAACAACAACAACGGCAAGAGTAATGGTTAAGTGCGATCACAGTGATACCAGACTCAGTTGCGTCGATTGCTCGCAGCCGGTCTGTCCCGGCTGCATGGTGCAGTGCGCCGTCGGTCAGCGCTGCCCCAAGTGCACCGGCAAGTTCACCAGCCATGTGGCTAAATCTGCAAAGTTTTCGCTGGCCAAAACTTTGCTCTTCAGTTTTGCTTCCGGATTCGGCCTCTGTTGTCTGTCCATGATGCTCAGCGCGGTGATGGGTTTGCTCAGCTGTTTCAACCTGGTCATCGTCGGCTTTTTCGGTGTCATGCTCGGGCAAAAAATCAATCAGACGGTGGGTTTGGGCAACGCACGCAAATACATGCCCTGGGTGGGAGCAGCTTGCGCAGCCGGCGTACTGGTGCATCCGGTTGGCTGGGCGATGGTCTTCTCACTGATGATGGGCGACCTGTCAATCATCGCTGCAGCATGGCTGGCGCCTGTTTTGATTGTGCTGACCGTGATGGCGCCGATTATTTCCGATTCGTAGAATAGAGTCGCAGAGGGCGATTCGTCGATTCCGGTCGATGAGAGACAGCCCTTCCTACTATCGATGCTGGGCCTCATATCGGTCGTTGGTTGGGCGATTTGGGGATCGGTCCTAAATTAAGCTTCGCTCAACGGGAGATCGGAGGGCACCAACCACAAGCTATCCTACGCGGAAACGCGTTGACCTGGTCCGCGGATGGAAGTGTAGATCAGCCTTTGACAACGAGGGGTTTTATGACAGCCGGGAAGCAGAAAAAGAACGTAATCATCATGGGTGCCGCCGGACGGGACTTTCATGACTTCAACGTGTTCTGGAAAAACGAGCCCAACTGCAACGTTGTGGCATTCACCGCCGCTCAGATTCCGGACATCGCCGGAAGAACTTATCCAGCTCAATTAGCTGGGCCTAACTATCCGAAGGGTATTGCCATCGAGGACGAGGCGAACATCGCCAAGCTGATCAAACAGCACGAAGTCGACGAATGCGTGCTCGCTTATTCCGACTTGAATCATAAGGACGTCATGCACAAAGCTGCTGCCGTCAACGCTGCCGGCGCCGCCTTCAAAATGCTGGGCTGGCAACAGACCATGATTCCTTCCCAAAAACCAGTGATTGCCATTTGCGCAGTGCGCACCGGCTGCGGCAAAAGCCAGACAACCCGCAAAGTCTGCGAATACCTGAAAGCAGCCGGCCTGCGCGTGGCGGTCGTGCGTCACCCGATGCCCTACGGCGATTTGACGAAACAAATCTGTCAGCGCTTCGCCACTCTCGAAGACCTCGATAAGCATGAGTGCACCATCGAAGAGCGCGAAGAATACGAACCACATATCGTGGCCGGCAACCTGCTGTTCGCTGGTATCGATTACGGTGCCATTCTGGAAGCCGCAGAAAAAGAAGCCGACGTGATCGTCTGGGACGGCGGCAATAACGATCTGCCGTTTTTCAAACCGAGCCTGCACATCGTGGTCACCGACCCGCATCGTCCGGGACACGAGATGTCCTACTATCCGGGCGAAACCAACCTGCGCATGGCCGACATAATTGTCATCAACAAAGTCGACACCGCATCAATCGACAATATCGCTATCGTCGAAGCCAACATTCGCGCCGTTAACCCGAATGCGAAAGTCGTGAAAGCCGAATCGCAAATCACGGTTGCCGATCCCGAACTGGTCAAAGGCAGTCGCGTGCTCGTCGTCGAAGACGGACCGACATTGACTCACGGAGAAATGGCTTTCGGCGCCGGCTACGTCGCCGCCAAGCGCGGCGGTGCTTCGGAAATCGTGGACCCGCGTCCGACCGCAGTCGGTTCAATAAAAGATACGTTCGAGCACTATCGCCACATCACCGAGATTTTGCCGGCGATGGGCTATGGCGAAAAACAAATGTCAGAGCTGGAGAAAACGATCAACTCGACGCCCTGCGATCTGGTCTTGATCGGCACTCCGATTGACTTGTCTCGCCTGCTGAAAATCAACAAGCCGACGACTCGCGTCACTTATGACCTGGTCGAACAAGACTCGGATCACCTGCGCAAGATGATTGAAAAAGTTACTTCGAAGAAAGAGGCGTGTGCAAAATGAATTCCACAATGAATAAATCCATCGTATACGACCGCGCGGATCAACTGCCGCAGAACTTCCTCGCCTCTTGCCGCAAAATGCCGTTGCCCACCACCATGCTCATGTGCCGCCCGGAAAACTTCGACGTAGTCGATGTGAAAAATCCGCACATGGAAGGCAACATCGGCAATGTCGACAAAGGCAAAGCCGTTTCTCAATGGGATGCGGTGCGCGAAGCGTTTCTTCAATCAGAAGCGCAAGTCGAACTGATCGAGCCGGTACCGGACTGCGAAGACATGGTGTTCTGCGCCAATCAAACCTTCGTTGGACTGGATGCCGACGGCAAGAAACTTTGCGTGCTCAGTCAGATGAAACACGCATCCCGTCAAAGAGAAGTGGCAGCTTTCGGAAAGTGGTTCGGCGAGCGCGGCTATCGCGTGGAGAATCTGCCCGGGCAGATCGGCTTCGAAGGATCGGGCGATGCCATCTGGCATCCAGGCAGAGCACTGGTCTGGGGCGGCAGCGGCTTCCGCACCGAGAGTGAAGTCTATCCGCACATCAGCTCGTTCTTCGGCGTTCCCGTCATTCGCTTGCCGCTTAAATCCGATCGCTTCTATCACCTCGATACGTGCTTCTGCGCAATCGACGAAGAGACCGTATTGATCAATCCGCGCTCACTCACCGAAGAGGGAGTGGCGATGATCCGTGCCGTGTTCAAGAACGTCATCGAGTGTGATGAGCAGGAAGCCAACGAAGGCATGGCTTGCAATGCCACCGCCATCGGCGCCAAGCATGTGTCAATCCAGAAAGGCAACGACAAGACGGTTGCGGCTCTGCAGAAGCTCGGCTACAAGGTGATCGAAGTCGACACTTCGGAATATCTGAAATCGGGCGGCAGCGTCTTCTGCATGAAGATGTACGTGTTCTAGAGTTTTTCAGAGCCGGGATGCCGGTTCGAGAAACTACGCAAACTAGCAGCTTAAGAAACAGGCACGGCATCAATTGCGGTGCCTGTTTCGTCACAGACGTAAATTAAACGTCACAGAAGCAGGTGCGTTCGGACGCCGATTTACCAATCACTAACTAAAGTTTTCATGTAGGCAGAACGGCTCAGACCCACCTCTCCGATGCCTTTTGCAAAGTTGAACGGCACACGACTCAGCCGCGGGAACCGCGTGCCCGGCAGGCTTGGAACTGCAGCAAATGTATTGAACCGATACGTTTCGCGGCACGGAAATGCCCCTGGTGTATAATCTGCCTCAGCTTTTGTCTCACTTTTGTTGTGCTCCCTGCTGGGGCCGATCATTTGTTCCGATGGTAGAGGCCCAGGCCAGTCAGAGTCTCAAGAAGAAGGGAGGAAGAAATAATGGAGGTAAAGCCAGTGTTTCGTCCACTAGTCAGAATCGCATTCCTTGCCCGCGCAACTTTCGAAGTCGGTCGCGAACGCGTTGAAGACGCGATCGATGCCCTCACCGCTCGCGCCAGCGAAGCCAAATCCACCGGCGAAGAAAGACTGCACGAAGGGCAGGACAAAGTAAAACAAGTCGCCAGCGAACTCTACCAACAAGTTTGGCAGCGTTCCGAAGTGCTGGAAAGCCAGGTGCGTGAAAAACTGAAACGCCAAGTTGCAGATTTCTCGCTCGGCGCTCTCGGCGATGCCACTGAAATCAACGAGCTTCGTGCTGAGCTAGCCACTCTGCGCGCCGAACTCAACGACCTCAAAGGCAAAGCAACAGCCTAAGCACGGCTTCAAAGAATTACAAGGCGACACTCCACAGTGTCGCCTTTTTTCTGGCCTCAGCTCGCAACATCGAAGTCAAGCGGCGCCCGCAAGCAAAGCCCTCTCCCTGTCCCAAGAACTGAATTGATATCACTTCAGTTTTTGGTTGGCGCCGGCAGATGAAATCACTTTCTGTAGCGAGGAATTTGTCAAGCGGGCCGGTCGGTGCTCTATTTGACTTATACTTCTAGTTGTCATTGTCGATGTTTCCTGCACAAATGACCCAGTCTTTGAGTAAGCCATCACCTGATGTGGCGTCCGATGCAAAAGGTGCGCCGTATGCTTCGCCGCCACCGTTGCCTGGCGGGCTGTCGCTCAAAGAGGTCTACGACCCCGCCAAAGCTGATGCGGCAGTGCACCTGCCCACACTCTTGTTCGACGAGCGGTTCTGGGAGCTGGCGACGACACTGGCGCGATTTTTCGTGGTTTCGTTTCTTTCAGTCGTCCTGCCCGACAAGCGGCTGACCGCCGAACAAAGGCGGCGCGAGAAAGCTGAGCGCATCAAAGATTTGCTGATCGAACTGGGTCCGACTTTCATCAAACTCGGACAGTTTCTTTCGGTGCGCCGCGATGTGCTGCCGGAAGAAGTGGCGGATGAACTGAAGTGTCTGCAAGACAAAGTGCCGCCGTTCAATTTGCAGTTGGTGCGCAAGACAATTCTCTCCGACCTGGGACAAGCACCGGAAGAGCTTTTCTCCGATTTCAGCGAGAAACCGCTCGCTTCCGCCAGCATCGGACAGGTACACCTGGTGAAACTCAAAGATGGTCGGCGCGCCGTCATCAAAGTGCAGCGCCCCGATCTGGCTACGGAGTTTTATCGCGACCTGGGTCTGATGCGGCTTTTCGCGCGCGCCGGCAATTGGGTGACGTCGCAGGGTCGACGTTTTTCTACCATCTTCAAAGGCGTGCGCACTTCCAATCGACTGTTGCGCCGGCGCCAACTCAACTTCGACGCCTGGATCGAACTGTCGCATGAATTCGGGCGCACGCTGTTTGCCGAAATTGATTATTTGCAAGAAGGACGCAACGCGGATCGTCTGCGCAAAATTCTGCACAAGCACGCCAACATCCGCATTCCGCGGGTGATCTGGAAGTACACTGGCCGGCGAGTACTGGCGCTGGAATATATTCCGGGCGTAAAAATCGATCGTGTCGATGAGCTGAAAGCGCAGGGCTTCAACCTCGAAGAACTGGGCAACATGCTGATCAACTGCTATCTGGAGCAGTTCATTCTCACCGGTTTCTTTCACGCCGATCCGCATGCCGGCAACCTGGCGATTGATCCATACGGCAATCTGATCATTTACGACTTCGGCATGATGGGCGAGATTACCGAAGAGCAAAGGCGCGGCATGTCGGCGCTCGTGCATGCCACCGTCAAGAAAGACCCGCAGGAAATTGCCAACCAACTGGTGAAACTGGGGATTGTGATTCCGGACGCCGATCTGGAAGCACTGGCCCGTGCGGTGCAGCCTTTCATCGACTATTACGGCGGGCAAGGTCTGATGGAGCTCGACTTCACTCACCTCGAGCAGGACATCGAAAACCTGATTACAAAACGCAGTTTCCGCCTGCCACCAAGCCTTGCATATCTGTTGCGGGCCGGCAGCACCCTGGAGGGCATCGCACGTACCCTCAAGCCCGACTTCAGCTTTATCGCCGCAGTGCAGCCAGTTATACGCAAATGGGCGCTTTCGGACGGGCTCAGTTATCTGGCCCGCGAAGGCAAATTGTTGGCATTCGCCAACCTGGCCCTGGAAGAATTGCGCTCAAAAGACGGCGGCGCCAAGCGCAAAAAGACAGCCGAATCGGCTACTTTGCCCGCAATTGTCGAAAGCACGGCTTTGAACACCGGTGCATATTCGGACGCTCAGCCCTGCAAATCCTGCACAGATCACAATTCAAGAGCAAATAGTCTGAGGAAAACGCTGATAACAAGCATCAAATTGGGGTATGGTTACGTAGCAGTTTCTACCGCAGGATTGGTATTTTTGGGGGCTACAGGCTCGCAAAGCCATTTACAACCGATCTTATGTTTATTGATAGGAAATTCTGTTTTAGGGGCAATAATAATTAGGAAATTGCACCAGGCAATGACGTACGTTCCTGATTCAGCCGGGGATAAGAAGGGCAATTGCAAATGACAACATTGAAATGGCGTGTGGCTGCGAAAACAGACCCAGGCTGCCAGCGCCAGAAGAACGAGGACAACTACTTCGTTAGTCCTGACAATCGTGTGTTCGCTGTTGCGGACGGCATGGGCGGCGCCCTTGGCGGCGCACGCGCATCGAAACTGACCGTTGAGGCAATTGAAGCCCTTTGGAAAGAAAATCCCCCCTCTTCCGCCGACCGTGACGCCATCAGACAGTGGCTGGTAGACGCCGTCACCGCCGCTAATCGCTCGGTATTTACCGTCGCTGAACAAGACTCCAGCGTCCGCGGCATGGGCACGACCGTAGTGGTCGCCGTACAATCCGATGACAATCACCTCCACATCGCCCACGTAGGCGATTCCAGAGCCTATCTGGTGCGCGAAGGGAAGCCGGTATTGTTGACTCAAGACCATTCAGTCGTGCAAGAAATGGTCAGAGCCGGCCGCCTTACCGAAGAGCAGGCCAGAATCAATCCTTACAAAAACTTAATAACTCGCTGCCTCGGGCATGACGACAAGGTGGAAATCGACCAGACGCCTGTCGAACTTAAACCCGAGGACTGGATCGTGCTCTGCACGGACGGACTGCCGACCGTCCTGCGCGACGAGCAAATCGGTGAAGTGGTGGAAGGCGTTACCGAGCCGGAATCCGCTTGCGACGAACTGGTAAAACACACAATAGACGGCGGTGCCCCAGACAACGTGACGGTAGTTGCCGTTCGTTACGAGTCAGACAACGGACAGGGCTGAGCGCCCGACTTCAGCCGGCAGCCACGTTGATCTCGTGGCAGGCTGGCACCAGGCAAGCCCCAATGTGGATTGCGACTGATAAATGAGCGGTATTTTCGAGAAGTGCGCTAGATGCGGAGCGACGGTCAGCCCGACCAGAGCCTGCCCCTATTGCATTGCTGAATACGGCTCCAGTTCGCAGGGCGACAATGGCGGTTCCAGCCCGGGAGCCCATGGCGGAGTGCCCAATCCGCAGACCGAAACGCTGGAAGACATTCTTTCTAAGTCGAGCAACCTGCGCGCGCCTTCGGGCATGGCAATGCTGATCAATAGAGACACTTCAGAGCGCTTTCCGCTGGCTCAATCCGTATCGAAGATAGGTCGAGACAAGGCCAACAATATCTCCCTGCACAACGACAGCTACGTGTCCCGCCACCATGCCTGGGTGCTCTTCATCAAAGGCAGCTACTGGGTAGAGGACCTTGGTTCTACCAACGGCACCTTGCTCAACGACGAGCTGCTCTCCGAGCGCAAACAGATTTTCCCGGGCGATCGCATAAAAATCGGCAGAACCGAACTGGTTTTCGAGCTTTAACTGCGGTTGCCTAAACGCATCTAACATGCCCGCGCACGGTCCACACCACAGGTGGTGCTGAGCCTTCTGATAAAATTGGGCGTCTATGGTGTTTCAAATGGCTGACATCGCATTCAATTCGGTTGGCGATAGTACCCAGAACCAGCGGCGTGTTCCGCGCCTGGTACTGGCATCTCAGTCGCCACGGCGCATCGACCTGCTGCACGCGCTGGGCTTGCGCTTTGAGGTGATTCCCAGCCAGGCTGACGAAACTATCGAGCCCGGCGAAGAGCCGGCAGCCATGGTGCGCCGGCTGGCACAGAAGAAAGCCGATGAAGTGGCCACGCGCCTCAGTGAGGTCGGCAGCGAATCTGTAGTGCTGGGCGCCGACACCACGGTCGCCCTGGACGGTGAGTCGCTGGGCAAGCCGGAATCGCGCGAGGAAGTGGTGAAGGTACTGCGCCGCCTCTCGGGCAAGTCCCACGAAGTTTATACGGCGGTGGCGCTGATTTGCCTGCCGCGCAAGGAAGTGCTTCTTGACTACCAGGTGACGCGGGTCTATTTCCGCGAACTACGCGACGCCGAGATCAGGGCGTATGCACAGCTGGACGAGCCCATGGACAAAGCCGGATCCTACGCACTGCAAGGCGTCGCTTCCTGCTTTGTGGAAAAAATAGAAGGCTGCTACACGAATGTGATCGGGCTGCCGATACCACTGACGGTATCAATGCTGCGCAAAACCGGGATGCGCGTTCTCGACATCCCCACCTGATGGCCATAGAGACCTCCGCCTCCGAAAGACTGAAGCGCGAGCTGCAAGGCTTTCGGTTTTGCTTTCCGATTATGGATAGACTCGGGGAGTTTCTGGATTCAGATCAAAACAATCACCTGCGCGGAAAAGTGATCGGCTGGCACTGCCACCTGACCTCGATCACCGCGGCCACTGCGGAAGTGATGGTGACCGCCGGTGCACGTCTGTTTCTTTCCGAGTGCAACCCGCACACCACCGACCATGACTCGGTGTCCTACATGCAGAGCCTGGGTGCGCAAGTCTTTACCGGCGCGCAATCAGTTGAGAAGGTGCTGGCGGCCGCGCCGGTTTTGACCTCGGACACCGGCTTCGTGCTCACGCGGGCAGCGATTGCCGGCGGTCGCCTGCCATTCGCCGGCAACGAAATCACCAGCTCGGGCGTGAGCGCCTTACGCGCACTGCCGGCGGTGCCAATGCCGGTGATCAACATCAACGATGGGCAACTGAAACATAATATCGAAAACTTTCATGGTGTCGGCGATGGTGTCATCGACGCGCTCTTCAAGTTAACCGGCAGAGTCTGGTCAGGTCGACCGGTAGCAGTTCTCGGCTACGGTCGCGTCGGCGCCGGCGTAGCCCGTTACTTGCAGCAGCTGGGGGCAGTGGTGGCGATCGCGGAAGTCGATCCGGTGCGTCAGTTGATGGCGCATTATGACGGTTTTGCGCTGACATCGCTGGCACAAGCGCTGCCCCAAAGCGAGCTTTTGATTACCGCCAGCGGCAGTCGATCGCCGGTGCCGGAGCAGCTCTGGCACACCGCCCGTCCCGGCATGGTGGTTTTGAATGTGGCGCACTTCGCCAGCGAACTGGATTCTCTTAAAGAAACCGCCACTGCAGTGACGCCTTTCAGTGAACATCTGGAACGTGTGCAGTTAGAGGGGACGCATGTGCTCATGGCTACGTCCGGCAGCCCGGCGAACGTGGTAATGCTCACCGGCTCCGCCGAACCATGCCTGATTCACCTGACCACCGAAATGCTTTCCCTTAACTACCTGGGCGCCCTTCTGGACAGAGGCGAGAGCTTGCCTGCCGGCGAACACAAAGTTCCATATGAAGTTGAGCGACAGTCGAGCCTGCTGGCTCTGGCGGCACTGGACGGCAGCGCCGCGCAGCCCTAGAAAGAGTTAAGAACACCGGGTTTTCCGCCCAAGACAAGGCGCTTGGAGACGTGTTAACCTGAGCTAGTTATGGTTGGATCGGCTTAAAATCAAGCAAGGTGTGACATGCGCGCTCGCTCTGTTTCGCTTGTTGTTGGCTGCCTGATGGCTCTGGGCGCCGGTTTCCCGGCTCTGGCCGCCGATGACGGCTCGTCCTCGATGGATTCCATATGGCTGGATGCCCCGCAGCCGGCGCCTGCAGGCGAATCGCCCAATCCGGCATCGCCGAAGCCCACCACCACGACGACGACTCCCAAATCCAACAAGACCAAGTCCAGCCCCGCTTCTAAAGAATCAAAAGAGCCTAAACAATCTAAAGAGCCGGCCGCCGTCGCCCCGTCATTAACACCCGCACCGGCTATCGAAACTTCGGCCGATTCAGCCGCCGGCACCACGGCCGCTCCGTCGACCGCCACCACGACCGGCGGTGCCGCGCCCGCCGAAACGCAGCCCAACACTGTTGCCCCCATGGTCACCCTCGATTATTTCAAGACCAGCTCGCTGGTCACAAAAGGAGGCTGGCCCGGCGTCGGTCCCTTCAAAGAAGAAGGCTCGCCGCTCGACCTCAGCGACCCGAACGGCAACCGATTGAAAGTGGACGTCAGCGGCACACAGGTGACACGCGCCGAACTGAATTTGCAAAAACCGAGCAACGACTTCCTGGATGTGCAAATGAACGCTGACTTTCTGCTCGAATCGGTAGGCGTGAAGCCTAAGAAGATCGTCGAGTTCAATGAGCAGCTGGAAAAGAATCGCACTCTCGTCACCAAGGGCGATGGCATGCCGAACATGACCGTCGGCAGATATTTTGTCGCCATCCAGAAATCCGCTGCCGATTCCTCTGCGCTGGCAATTTCCGTGAATAGTTTGGATGCCGATCGGTCGGCTCTGCAAGCTCATTCTGTCTCGCAAGAAACACCGCCGCAAACCACGGGCAACAAAATCGCCGGCATTTTCGGTCTGAACAAGACGCCGCAAACCTCGTCCACCGCAACGCAGCCAGCCAAGACACAGCCGGTCAAGACGACTCCTGCCAAGACGACGCCGCCCGCCACCACCGGTGGCAGCACGGCTGCGGCATCTCCCGGCGGCGATTTGAAAGAAACCTTCCAGACTCTCGTGCGCAACTGGCAAAACCTGAAGAAAACTGCCGTGCGCCAGAAGCAGACCAGCGACCTGGCCCAGTTTCTCGCCGGGCAGGCGCTCTCCCGGCAGACTACCGCCATTAAATGGTTGGTCGACAACAAACAGTATTACGACATCACTCCGCAATCGGTAGTGGTTGAGAAAGTCTCGCCGGTCACTGCCGGCAACGACAAAAAGTTCCTCGTGTCCACAGTCATCAAAGAACACAGCAAGCGCTGTGAAGACGCCGGCAAGGTCGTCCTGGACAAAGACGACACTTACAAAGTCAATTACACCATTGAGAAGATCGGCGACCGCTGGTTTATCGTCGACTCGGCGGTGCCCAGCGCAACAACCAAGCCCGCGGCGGGCGGCAAAACGGGCCGATAACCGATGAAGCCTGGTCGCACCCCGAGACGCCATCTGCTTCTCTTGAGCGCCACCGCGGCAATAGTTCTGTCCGCGTCCATGCTTTTGACGGGTCGCGCGGCGATACCGCAAGTGATGGCACAAGAGCGTGGCCGCGGTCTTTCGATTTCCGATCATACTGGTAAACCCCTGATACCGAGCGCGGTGCTGCGCGTGGGCAAGGACGTTTATTTCTTGACACCGGACGACATCTGGTTCGTCGAAAATGCCACCGATTTCCTGCCGCCGTTGCAGCAACTGCGCGCCCGCCCGATCACGCCCGCGAAAGGCAAAGTCAACAACATTCCGCTGCACGAATTGAGTGACTTCGCCTACGTACCCAAACGAAACAGCATTGCGGTGCTCGACAAAACCGGCGACGTTTTTGAATACTCGCTGTCCACAAAAAAATGGAGCCTGCTCATGGACAGCGCGCAGTCGGCCGGCGAACCGGATTATGTGGAACTGTGCGCAGCGCCCGAGCATATTTGCCTTCTCGATCCTGAGCTAAATCAACTTCTGCAGCTGCCGGGAGCCAACCGCGTTTTCTCGGGAACAGCGCCGTGGCGCGTGCATAAAGGTGATGTCAGTGTCGCCGACGGCGTGGCCATTGCTTACGATGGTGCCGCCCTCGTGTTGCATCGCAACGGACGCATCACCACATTCGGGTCCGGCGGCAGAGCCCAGACCAAAATGGACTGGAGGCCACCGTCCCACGTCCGACCGACACGTTTTTATGCCTGCGCCAACGGCGGACCTCTCTACATCGTCGACCGCGAAAACAATCGCGTGCTGGCACTGATCCGCTCCAATCAAAAACTGGCCTGGCAGCACTATCTATTTAGTGCCGACAGCGATCTGCGCGGATTAATCCCCGGGCAGAATGCATTCTGGATTCTCGACCGCAACAAGCTGATATTGCGCAGTCTCGCCGATGTGGATGAGCCGGATGCCAAACCTAATTCGCGAGTTCTTGACGAGCGCCTTGCTGGCTTTGCTATGCCAATCAAGAATAGCGCTCTGCCTCGCCATCCAGGAGTATTTCCGGGTTCACGCCGCCTCTACAGGCGGGGCATTCACGCTGGACTGGATCTGTTTCATGACCCCGGCTGCGGTACCAACGTAAAAATGGATACACCGGTGCTGGCGGTAGAAAGTGGCACCGTCATCCGCGCCGACTGGGGATATAAAGATCTGCCGCCGGCGCAGTACTGGGCGAAGATTCAAGCCTGCCGCAGCCAGCATGACTGCTCGGAAATCAACGAGAATTTTTTCCGCGGACGGCAAATCGAAATCGACCATGGCAACGGCGTGATTACTCGTTACGCGCACTTGAATGGAATCAAGAAGGGATTGAAAGTGGGCGCCCGGGTGTCAAGAGGCGAACATATAGGCTATGTGGGCGTTTCGGGAACCAGCAACACGTTGCCAGGACATCCCAAGTATCCGCACCTGCACTTCGAAGTCTGGATCGATGGAAAATACCTGGGTTACGGTTTAACGCCGGAAGAAACAATTTGCCAATTTGAGGATATATTTGGAGCAATCTGCAAGCGAGGCGGTTCATGAATACGGATAAACCAACATCTGAATTGGGACACGGCATCACTTTTCTTATGGTGGCACTGTCTATCACCATCGGCATGTCGCAAACTGCTGCCGATGCATCAAGCAAGGACCGAGCCAGACACCAGGCTATTCCGAAATCGGCAAAAGTGGCATTGAAGATCGCCACCAAAGAAAAAATCGCCGCTAACGAAAAAGACGCCAAGGCTGATAACGAGAAAGACAAAGACAAGAAAGACGCAAAAGTCGACAAAGACGTAAAGTCCGATAAAGGCAAAGCCAAGGAAGAGAAGAAAGCCGCCGACGGAAAAGCGAAGGCCGACGCCAAGGCTGCCAAAAAAGACGCCAAAGACTCGAAAGCCGCAAAAGACGAGAAAGCGGAAGGCAAGGGTTTCTTCAAAGGAATTTTCGGCAAGGAAGAAGAAGGCAAAAACGCCACTGCCAAAGACGGCAAAGCCGAGACTTCCCCGTCCGCCGGTAAGTCTCCGTCCGCCGGCGATGATGCCGCCAGCGGTGCCGCAGCAGCAACTCCACCGGCAGTGCCGTCCGCACCGGCTCCAACACCAGCGCCGGCGGCAGCCAAACCGGTAGCGCAGGCAGCCACCGACAGCGCCACCGGAGCCGAGCCGAAATACATTCCAGATGCCGCTTTGATCAGCATTCTCAAAGACATTAGCAAGAGCCTGGCAGACAACGACGACATCAAAAATATCGAGGATCCGGCTCAGAAAGTCGCCATCAAACTGGCTGCCGATACACTCACGAAAGCGCTTGCCGATCCGGATCTCGGCACCAACCGGATCATCACCGCCGAAGACCGCCCTCGCGTGGAGACCCGCCTGGTCGCCGAGACCTGGGACTCACAACTGGTACAGCTGGGACCGAACTGCACGGCATCGTTGTCGACGCTGTGGGCGAAGCGAGCCAACGGACTGGTCAACATTTCTATCGCGGGCACTTGCGGATGCAAGGCGGTTCCCGGTAGCACTACGGATACAAAGATCGGCGAGTGGATTGTCGTGTTGACTGGCAAATCGGCAATCGACAAAGGATTTGATATTCAAACCCAGCAGGAGGTGCCCTTCTGGTTGGGCAAGCTGAGTGGATTTACGGTCGAAGCAACCGTTTGCTCACAGGAGGCGCAGGAAACCGGAAAAAAGCCTCAGTCGCCAGCACTGGTTCTCAAATCAGTGCTGACGGAACGCGGTCGCAAGCACCTGGAAGCCGTGACGGCATGGCAAAGCGCACAGAAACTGGCAATCTTGCAAGCGGAGCAAGAACGCACACGCACTGAAGAAGAAGCCAAACTGGCAGCCGAGGTCAAAGCCAAAGAACAAGACCGGCTGTCTATGGAAGCTAAAATTGCCGCCGAGAAAGAGCGGGTCGAAAACGAAGTGCGCGCCAAACTAGCTGCCGAAGCGGCGCTCAAGGCTGTAGCTGAGCAGAAAGCTAAAGAACTGGCGGAAGCCGAAGCACGCGCAAAAATGGACGAAAAGGCGAAAGCCGAAGCGGCCGCCGCCGAAGCTGAAGCCAAAGCGAAAGCCGAAGAAGAGGCAAAAGCCAAGTTAGAGGCGGAAGCAAAAGCCAAAGTAGAAGCGGAAGCGAAAGCCAAGGCCGAAGCTGAGGCGAAAGCCAAAGCCGAATTGGAAGCGAAAGCGGAATTAGAAGCCAAGGCCAAAGCCGAAGCGAAAGCCAAGGAAGAAGCCGAAGCCAAAGCCAAGGCCGAAGAAGATGCGGCAAAGGCAAAAGTCGCTGCCACCACTCCCAGTACCAACTACAACTATGGCAGTCGCACTTGGGACAGCCCGGCGCCTGTACAAGCCAGCGGACTGCCTAAATCAGGCAGCGGCAAGACTACGCTACTTGTGCCTGACCGTGCAGTCGCCGGCCAGTATGTAACGGCAGCGGCTGTAAATGAAAGCAACGTCGGCGAATCATACGTCGAACTGGCATTCAATGGTGCCGCCTTGACGACAGCAAACGACGGAACCGTTCATTATATGGTGCCTGAAGATTCAGCGCCTGGTCCGACGATGGTCGTCACCTTACCTGGTAATCCTCTTGATGCACCGAAATCCATGGAAGTGCTGCAACCTTTGATGGTGCCGGCTACACAGCAGGTGCCGCGCATTGATAAAGCCAACCCGATGGTGGCGGCCGGCGAGGTATTAACCATCGACGGTCACAGTTTCGATGGAGTCGGCGACAACAATCGCGTGATTGTGGATGGTGCCGGCGATGCCAAAGTATTGGCCGCCTCACCGGTGCAACTGAAAGTGGAGTTGCCGCGCGGGATCGCCGCCGGGCGCCATTCAATAAGCATCAGCACAGCCGGGTTGCGCAGCAATCCGATGTTTGTAGATGTCGTCTCGGTGCGCATCGACACGCTCGGCAAAGACGACCTCAAACGGATCAAGGTCTGCGTGCTCGGCACTCAAAACAAAGTGACGCTTAAGCTCACAAATCGCTCTCCCGAGGTGGTGAGATTAGCCAAAGGCGACGAGCAATTCGTGACGACGGCAGGCGGTACCGATAACTATGCAATGGTCACCGCTCAGCGCGTCGGCAAAGGCGCGGTGAACATCAACGCCCGGGTTGAGCCGCCCACAGCAGTCAGCCGCGCGTACTAGCACCGGACTACAGCGCGTAGCCAAGAGCCGACCTTGACAATCGCCGGCGGACCTTCTTGATGACAGTTCCTCAAGAAACGGTTTGCGCCCACCGCCGCCTCCCGGCAACCGGGTTAAAATGGTCCGCATGGCTAAAAAGACCAAACCTGTAGAAGCGCCAATCAAGGACGCAGCGGCGTCGGCATCGCCAGGCACACAACCGGCATTGCAGCTTCCCGGCACCAGCAAGACGAAAGTCGAGAAAGTGAACAGCTATCTGTCGACCGTTTCGACGACACTGGCTATCCTCGGCGGTGTGGGCACGTTGGGCGTCTGGCTGGCAGCGAACTTTTACACCGGACTTGTGGAAGTGCGCCCGCAGGGACCTGCCGAATTTGTTGAAGTGCGCGTCTTCGATCAAAAAGGCGAATCGACGACGTTTCACACGAGAAGATTTCCGCTCATGCCTGGTGAATATCACCTCGAGATCAAGACGAGCGAGAAAGCGCCTTTTCATGCCGACACCACGGTGCAATTCACCAAAACATCGGTCGTCGAAGTACCCGCTCACCCTGTTTTGGACAACGAGTCAAAACGACGTTGGTGGCAAATCTGGAAGAAGAAACCAGAACAATCATGAGCGTCACCACGCCTTCTTTCACTCGTTCTCAGCAACTATCTAAAGAGATCGCCGAACTGATTCCCGGCGGCGTCGACAGCCCGTTTCGTTCGTTCAAAGAAGTAGGCGGCGAGACCATTTTCTTCAATCGCGGATTGGGCTCGCGCATCTTCGATGTCGACGGCAACGAATACATCGATTATCTGGGCGCCTGGGGACCGGCAATTCTCGGCTACTGCTACCCGGAGGTGGTGGCGGCCTGCCAGCAAGCAGTGTCGGCCGGCGCGCTGTTCGGAGCACCGCACGAAGCAGAGCTTTCCATGGCCAAAGAACTAACCGCGACCATGCCCAGCATGGAGCAGGTGCGTTTCGTCAATTCCGGCACCGAAGCCGTGATGAGTGCGATTCGCCTGGCACGCGGATTTACAGGTCGCGATCTGATCATCATGTGCGAAGGAGGCTATCACGGGCACAGCGACTCAGTGCTGGCATCCGTATCGCACCGGTCCAGCGCCGGCATTCCGTCAGCTACCGCTCGCAACACAGTGCTCGTTCCTTTCAACGACGCAAAGGCGTTGCAAAAGGTGTTGCGCGTACGCGGCAAGCGCGTAGCAGCGCTGGTAATCGAACCTGTCTGCGGCTCGATGGGCGTCGTGCCGCCCCAGGACGGCTATCTCCAGCAAGTAGCTGAGCTTTGCGCAGCGCATGATGTAGTGTTGATCTTCGACGAGGTGCTCACCGGCCTGCGTATCGCCCACGGAGGCGCTCAGGCATACTATGGAATCAAACCAGACCTGACTTGTCTGGGTAAAGCGTTGGCAGGGGGCGCACCGATTGGTGCTTTCGGCGGGCGCCGCGACATCATGCAACACCTGGAACCGATCGGCAAGGTGTATCAGGCCGGTACGTTCTCAGGCAATCCGGTCACCATGGCAGGCGGCATCAAAACGTTGCAGATTCTCGCCAAACCGGATATCTACGAACACCTGGAAGAGCGTACTGCTCACCTCTTCGACGGATTGTCCAGGTCGATCGAGAAATACGGCGCCCCCATTCAGCTGCAGCGCGTCGGCTCCATGTTCGCCATTATCTTCGCACCAAATCCGGTGCGCAACTTTCAAGACTCGCTCGCTATTGACGCGGCCAGCTTCGCAAAATTCTTCCACTATCTATTGAATCGGGGCGTCTATCTCCCGCCGTCCTCAGTCGATGCCGCTTGCCTCTCGGCGGCGCATACATCTGATGATATCGACCGCACCATCGAAATCTGCGACCCGGCCATTCAACTGCTTGCTTAAAGCAACAAGGCGTTCGGTTTGCGCACGAGGGTGTGCGGGTTTGCGCATTGCACGCCCCTAGCCGCCTGCCTATAATCCGAAGAAGCCCCACAAGTTCCCGTACCGTTGGCAGGAGAGAACACATGGCTAACACTGCGCACCAGTCCGGTGCGGAGGCGCAACTAGACGCGCCCGCAGCCGGCGGCGATAACAACGCCACCTTGAAATTGGACATCAAAGAAATCATGTTACCAGCGCTGAACGATGCTTCGGTCCAGGCTTTCATGATGTCCGTCAACGACATGAAAAAAGGCGGATGCGGCTGCGCAATACCAAGCACCGACATCTACGATGTAAAAGATTGGACCAGAAGAGACATCGATTCGCAATTCGGGCTCGTACGTCGCGACGAAGGCTACTCTTTCGAGCGCATCAGGGGTGCCGACGGCAACACCTATGCACTCGACATGGACTACAGCCACGGCGGACCCGGCAGACCGACGGTGTACGAAAGGGACATCTACGGTCATAAAGTCGAAGTCACCGATCCCGATGTAATCAATGACATCGCGGCACGCGGAAACTACCTGGCAGTCATTGATGCCGCCCAAGATCGCATTGCGAAACTGGGCTGGACAGACGACCAGCGAAAGGACGCTCAACACATCCTCGATGCCGTCGGCGACAAAAATCCTGAGGCTCTGCAAACGGCTGTCATGCAATACCTATTGGATGGCGGCGACTTCCAGAAACTCCTGGTTGGACTTGGCAGTCTGGCGAAGGTACAGGTCAAAGACCTGGACATGAACTGGAGGCACGGACCAGATCATGACACCATGAGCATCACGTTCGCCGGTTCCGACCACAGCAACTTCGACTTCACCTGGCCACCAAAATCATAACGGCAACTAGCACCTGGGGAGATCACATTCATGAGCTACGACACGCACCATTCTGGTGCCCAGATTGACGCAGACACACAAGCGATCAGTTTAGCCGGCAGAGATGCAAGCGGCGACTCGCAGACATCTTCATGGCAAGCCAACGCTTCCTTGTTGTCCTTCGATCGAGAAAGCATGCAAGTGGCTCTGGCATCTATCAAGGCGATGGAGAATCGCGAGAGCGGAGTTTCTGCCGTTACTCCTGGACAAGTTTTGATCACGGACCTGTCCTCGATCAAAGACTGGGAAAAGGTAGACGTGAAAGGACAGTTCGGCATCACGCGCACAAAAACCGGCACCGGCGAGTCACTCCATATCGATAGAATTCCGGGACCGGACGGCAAAACCTACGCGCTGGAGTACACCAGAGAAGGTCAAGATGCCAAAGCCTCTTTCTTCGAAGTGGACGCCAACGGACAGCGCACGGCAGTGACAGATCCCGCACTGCTGCAAGAACTGAGCAAGCGAGCAACTTTGATCAACGTTGTCGACCTGTCAAAAGATCGCCTGTCGGCTCTGGCATTGACGCCAGAGCAAAAGTCCGCACTGGACTCAATAGCAAATGCAGTCAAAGCACGAGATAGTGCGGCCCTGAAAGACGCGATCGATGGCTTCCTCAAGAATGGTGGCACCAAGGAAACTCTCTTCATGGCGCTGCCCGCCGAACTGCAGGTAAAGACCGCCAATGCCATGGTCGCCGGCGGTCACAGCAAAGAGGGCGTCGATACGATCTCGCTCCTGGTATACAACGAAGCGAGCGGAACGTTCGACTTCAATTTCACTTACACCTTTCCAAAATGAGGCTTTCTTATGAGCAACCAGTCACACCCGGAGAGTCCGGGTTTACCAGAAACAAAGTTGATCAAGCCGGAGCAAGCGCCGCCCGCGATCAGTGGTGGTGACCTCCTGGTGGTCGGCGACACCAATCAGATGAATGGCGTCCTGCAATGTTTCAGAGACATGGAGAGAAGACCCGGATTTCAGGGCAGCACGGCGGATCCTTTTCAAGTGGAGGACTGGTCGAATATCAATGCTGCCACCACATATGGAGTCGTAAACGATGGTGGCGGGTATTCGATAAATCAAATTCCGGGCATCGACGGAGAGACATACAGTTATCGTTTCAACCGGGTTATGGATGGCATCAGTCAACGCGTATACAAGCATGATGCTTTCGGCAACGACGTCGAAGTCACCGATCAGCGCGTGCTCATGGAAATATCCCGTAAGGCTAATTTGATTCACCGCGTCGATGCAAGCCAGCAGTTGCTCTCCACTAAAACCGACGAGCAAAAAGAGATGCTGGACAAGATGGTGACGGCAGTGAAGAACGACGACATGGCTCGAATCGTAAATCTGCTGACGCAATACGTGCAGGCCGGCTCATCGCTGAAAGACTGCGGCGACGCATTCGAAGCGGCCGCCACTATTCGCAACGCCGGTGCGTCCTTCGTCTTCCAGCCGAACACCGACTCGGCAACACTTACGATCAGGTACAAACGCGCAGACGGCGAGGAGAGAGAACTCGACGTCACAATGCCCAAGCAGTAAGGAGAGACAATATGAGCGATGTAACACACCCGCTCGGTGTGGGCTCCCGCGCGGGCGATAACCCGACGCTCAGGCAACCTCTGGATGACACCAGAGAAACTAACCTGAATGTGTTCGACAAGCAAAGTATGACGGAGGCGCTGGCGGCCATTCGGGCGATGCAGCTTAAGGATGAACCGCTGTCGCCGATACCGGCCGGCACGGAAATTAAGGATGTGTTCGGCAAACACGACTGGGAAAACATCGATTTAGGGAAAGAATTCGGATTTACCAAGACCGAAGACAAACTGGCGATCGAGAAAATTCCCGGCGATGACGGCAAAACCTACAGCATGGAACTCGACAGTAAAGACGGTCGGCTAACCGTCTGGGAGGTCGATGCTCAGGGCAACAAGAAGAATGTTGAAGATCCGCTGATCATCTTAGAGATTCTGCAGAAAGCAAAATATCTCGAAGCCATCCATGACGGAAAACAGTTTCTCGATAGTTTGAACTTAATGCCTGAACAAAAGGGCGCGCTCGATGACGTGATAAATGGCATCAAGGACAAAGATCCGCAGGCCGTAAAAGATGCTGTTGATGCTTACCTGAAGGCAGGCGGTGACCCGTCCAGTCTGTTCCACGCGCTGGGCACCCTTCTCATGCTCCGTCAGGTGGAGGGCATCATTGTGGGCATTCACAAAGTGGACGGCGGCGACAGCATCATGATTGGCTTCGGCAAAGGATCCGACAAGCCGGACGTGATCATCGACCTGCCGAAACAGATAAAGGCATGAAACACAGGAAGGTGACACCATGAGTCAACTCGAACATTCGCGTACAACCGGCGACCAGGGAGCGCACCAATATCCGCCCCCGGAGGCGCTTGGCGAGCAGGAGCGGCACCCTGGCTTCAACCCGGATGAGATCCTCAACGTTACCAATCAACAACAGCTAAGTGATGCGCTGAGCGCCATTCGCGCCATGACGGGCTCGACAGAAGCAAGCAACTCCAAGAAGTTACCTGACCCTTTCGCTATAGAGGACTGGAGCGGAATCGATGCCAAATCGCTATATGGAGTGACTGAGACTGAGAATGGTTGGAAGATTGATAGAGTCCCTGGACTGAACGGCAAAGCATACTCCGTCGTCTTCGAACGAGACGAAGGCGGAACCGGCTTTACCGAACGCGTGTATCAAGTCGGTGCCGACGGCGAACTAAAGGAAGTGACGACGCCATACATCGCGGTGCCGGCGATGCGGACAGCAGATTTGATTCATCGTGTCTCTGAAAGCCAGGCGGTGCTTGCCAATCCAGAAATCAACGAAGCACAGCACCAGATTCTCGATTCTCTCGTTCAGCACATCAGCGAGGGGAATGACGACATGGACCAGCTCGTCAAAGACTACCTGGAAGAAGGCGGCACATTCAAAGAGTTTGTTGAAGCGCTGAAGGCCGCGGCCGTAGTTAAGGGACTCGACGATGCGGTCATCGAATACAAGCCGAATGTGGACTACGCGCAGGAACTCCGGGTGACGTTTCCACTGCAAGACGAAGTCGGTTACACCTATCGCTTCGACCCGGTGAGCAAGCCGCTTTAGCGTGACAGAGCCTGATTGACTTCGCCCAGTTCTTTTTCAGCCATCTTCGCCTCGGAAGACGACTCGCCATAACGACGTTTCTTCTCAAAAACAACCCACTCGAGCGCTGACTTGGCTGCCTGATAGTCACCGAGTTTGTAATACACACGACCCAGCGATTGCAAACTATCGCAGTAGCGCGGGTCGGCGTTGCCGAAGCGCCCGGCGACTTCATGCGCTGATTTGAAGTAAGAACGGGCTTGATACAGGTCGCCCATCTTCTGCGCACGTTGCGCGGCTTGCATGTACTGGGTGTAGTAATCCCCCAGTGAATACTGGCGTACGGGCTGTGCGGCTTGTTGATATCGCTGTGCGTATTGCTGCTGAGTAGCAGGTTGCGCATACTGCTGTGTGGCAACCGGCTGAGGTACGGCTTGTTGAGAAACAGGTTGTTCAACCGGCGGCGGTTGCATAGCCACTGGTTGCGGCTGGAATGCCGGCTGTTGCGCAACCGGTTGGAGGGCTGTCGGGGAAGTTCGCGCGGCAGTCGACCGCGTGACCGGTTTCAACTCATCATCAGCCTCGGGGCGCGCTGCCGGATGCATCATCTGGAAGGCGAAAACAAAGATTGCCACCACACCGCAGGCGGCCAGTCCCAGCACCGCTGGATGCACATGCCCGAAAGTCTTCTGGACTTGATCGATCTGCTCGTGCACCTGAGCAGCTACATTGGCTGGTATCGGAATTGAGAGGGTGACATGGTGCCCGGCACGAATTGCTTCCAGGGCTTTCTGCAATTCGTCCATGGTTTGAAAACGATCATCCGGAGACTTGGCCATGCATTTGCGGACCACATCTTCCAGACCACGCGGGAAAGTAATCTCCGGAACAGCCTCGATAAACGAGGGAATGTCTCCGTGCACCTGCTGGTACATGCATTCAATTGGGCTGCCGCCGCTGAAAGGCGTACGTCCCGTGAGCGAGAAGTACATGACGCAACCCAGCGAGTAGACGTCTGAACGCACATCCTGTGGTTTGGCGCCGCACTGCTCAGGACTCATGTATTGCGGGCTGCCGAATATCTCGCCTGTGGCGGTGAGTTTGGCGGCGTCGCCCAGTTCGGTTTCGTCCAGTTTGGCAATTCCGAAGTCGACGATCTTGACGAAATCGGGATTGCCGTCGTAATCGCAGATCATAATATTGGCCGGCTTGATGTCGCGGTGGATGACACCGCGTGCATGGGCATGCGCCAGTCCGGCCGCGGCGGCAATGAACATCGGCACCGCCCGCGATGCCAAAATCGGGTGACCTTTTTTGACCATGTGGTCGAGGTTGGTGCCCTCGATGTAATCCATGACCAGATATGGCTGACCGCCCTCCACACCGACATCGGAAACGCGCAGAATATTCGGGTGGTCCAACAAGCTGAGGGCATTGGCTTCCTGCAGCAAGCGCTTCATCGCCGCTTTGCTGGTGATCAAAGTAGGCAATATGGTCTTGATGGCGACAACGCGATTCATCAATGTATGGCGCGCTTTGTAAATGCGCCCCATGCCACCATCAGTAATGGCTTCGGTGATCTCGTACTTGCCCCCGATGATCATGTCGGGTTTCCAGGGTTCCTGCAGCTCAACCAGCGTCGACTGATCGAACGGGCACGTGCGCTCGCCTTCCTCGTACTCCTCGTCGCAGATCAAACAGACCATGCGCTTGGGCACGTGCATCCTCAATGAATCGATGCTGTGTTCGCTCATTCGTCCTCTAAGATCTCCGCTTTCACGCGGCCGTCCTTCACGGCTTTGAGCAGTGCTTCATGGTCCCGCTCAGTTTGATCGGCATACTGCACAGCCCACGAACCGAGCGCTTTATCGAACGTATCCCCATCCCCGAGGTAGCCGGCGATAGTAGCCGCGTCTCCGCTGCGAGCGTGTGCCTTGGCCAACACCTCTCCGAAAAGAGTGCCCATCTTGATCAAGTGCGAGGCTTCCCAGGTGTCGGTGGTCAGTTTGACTTTGGTATCGCGCAGTTGCCTGACATAGAAATGCACGCCCTGCTTGCCCTGGAACCAGCCCAGGAAGATATCGCTGGCTGATTGCACAACACGCTGTCCGGTGACGACACGCTGCCCATGGTTTTCGAACTCACTCTTTCCCGTGTACTTTTCCAGCACCGAGTTGTTGGCTTGTTTGACTTGCAAGAAGAGCGGCTCGCCATCAGGTGACATCATCAAGATGATGTAGCAACGAGTGCCGACACTGCCAATCCCGACTACCTTAATGGCCGCATCGATAAGTTTGTAGCGCTCGAACAGATGGCGCTTGTCGTCTTGCAAGGATTCTTTGTAGGCGTTCAAACCCCAGACTGCACGCTCCATAAAATCAGGATCGTTATCCGGATGGTAGATCAAGGGCGGGTTGTCTTTGATCTTCGAAAGCCCCCCGGCATCGCTTTCGGTCAGCTTAGGAAACATGCGCCAGCTGGTCTTCTTAACAGCTTTCTTCAGGTCGTCCTGCAGGTTTTTCTTGAGGGCGGCGCAAGTCACGTTGTTGACTGTTTCTTCCCAGTCGAGCTTGTAGTACCAGATGTCCAGAATCGCCAGCGATGACAGCTCCGACATCTTCATGCGATAAGCACGCGCCACCTGTTCAGCAGCGGCAAGCGCATCGCGTTTCTTCAGACCGTTCTCGCGTGCGATCAGGACTACGCTCACGGCCAGGCGTTTGAGATCCCACTCCCAGGGACCGGGCAGTGTTTCGTCAAAGTCGTTGAGGTCGAAAACAATGTTTCTCTCCGGCGTGGCGAACGCACCGAAATTGAGCGAGTGACAGTCTCCGCAGAGTTGCACCTTCACGCGGCTGATCGGAGTTGTCGAAAGGTCGCTGGCCATGACCGCCGCCGCCCCACGAAAGAAAGTATGGGGAGACTTGAGCATTCGTCCATAGCGAATCGGCACCAGCTCCGGAAGGCGGCCTTCATCTTGAGCCAGCAAGATGTCGATCGGGTCCGGACGTTTGTCCGCCGGCTCCCAATTGCAATGCTTTTCATGAGGCACGGCGCCAGCCAGAACTTTGCCGCGCGCCCGCCGGTCGTCACGGGGCGTCACCGTCGCGTCGTGCAGTATTGCCATCTTCTCTTCTTTAGCCACGGTTCTAACCTACCCCGCCTTATAGCTCAACCATTTAGATCAATATATGGACAAATAGGATATGCCCGCCAATACGGGAAGCGGCACAAGATTTTTTCCTCTTTTGCGGAGGAATTTCAATCCCTGGCATGTCAGTCAAGGGGTCAGTGCGGTCTACTGTTAGCGTCGGCAAGACCGGCTCTGACAGGCACGATGTCGAGAACAGTAATCTCTGGAGGAGCCATGAAACGCACGCGTGGCGAGCCTCCTTCCATGCCGATACCCCGGTTGACGTAAAGTCGCATGCCGCCTACCTGATACAAACCGGCTTCATATTTCTTGCCCGTCCTCGACCGCGTGATGATGGCGCCATAGCCGGGCAAAGCCACCTGTCCGCCATGGGTGTGTCCGGCACAGAACAAATCGACCTTGCGGTCGGTGATTCTCGATACTTCCGCCGGGAAGTGATGCAGAAAAACATTGAACGTGTCGGCGGAAACGCCCTTGAAAGCTCGTTCCAGCTTCCACTCTTCGTCCACCCCCACACCAATAATGGCTATATCTGCGCCTTCCACGTTGATATGAGCGTTCTCGGCATGCAAAACCTTCACTCCGGTGCCTTCATAGAGATCCAGGCGGGTCCACGTGCGGCTGTCGTGATTGCCGAAAACGGCGTAGGTTGGAGCGATTGCCGCCAGTTGTTTCAAACAGGTCTTGAAGATGCCCACTCCGGCAGGGGCATTGACTGCATCTCCGGTGAAAACAATGATGTCCGGCTTGAGCGCCGCCACGCGGGCTGGCAATTCCGGCTCCAGCCGCGGCTGCGGATCGCTGTGCATATCGGATAGATGCACGATGCGAATCGGATGCGCGTCCGCCTTCAGCTTGGCGGTCGGGATTTGCACTTCGGTCACCGTCAGGGTGTAAGGCTCGACGAAGAACCCATAGGCAATGCAGAGCGAGCCGACGGCACTCAGAGCAAGGGCCACTTTGTCGGGCAGGCTGACTGGTTTCTTGCCGCGATTGGCAATCAGCCGCACCAGAGCGCAGCACCCCGCCAAATAGACGAACGCCATCACTGCGATACACACTGCAAGCGCAGTGCACTCATCTAGACATAGCTTTCCAGCGACGTGCTCTAACTTCATCTATGCACCGAGTGATTCAAGAAACTGTGCGGTGCACCGTTTCAAAGCAATCATAGCCGGTCAGTGTAAAGTCCGGGTTAGAAACGCCGAAGCTGGACGAAACCGGCTAGGAGCCTAGTACCAGCCTTTTCGCATAGCTTTTACGACCACTTCTACCCTATCCGAAATGATGTAGCACTCAGCTTCCTGATAGCCCGCCCGCATAAACTGCGAACGGCTGCGCAGGAGATGACGATACTCCTCGTCGATGGTCTGGTAGATGACATTGCGCACCCGCTCCGCCACCTGGCGAATCGGCTCGCCGTGCTCGGTGCCGAATAACTGTTCGGCAAGCGCGATGTAGTCTCGCAATTTGACGCCCACGCCCAGATGCCCGTTGGCGAGCGCCAGGCGCACACAGTCTTCCAGCTGTTCGCGACACTTGGTCAATTCGTAGACCAGCACTTCCGGTACACAATTGGAATTGAACAGTGTCTGCACCGACTTCATATCGCGCAAGCAGGAGAGCAATTGGAAGTCATAGTCGCCGGAGAGAAGCTGTCCAGCCGAGCCAATGAGTACATCAAGCCTGGAGTTGATTGCCCTGACATAGTCGGTCCAGAGCTTGGCGTTCTTCGCATCTTTGAAAAGATGCATGGCACGCTGCCGTTCAGCCGGAGTCAAATGCTGATCGGCACGCAATCGCAGCACAGCCAGCAAAAACATGTGGCTGGGCGCGTAGCCGACACCCTCCGCATATTTCTCCCAGAGCGGCATGATCTTGTCGGCATGGCGACCGTATTGCAAACGCAAGTCGTCGGCAATCATGCGGATGATCAACACATCCTGCCCCATGTGTCCAAGCTCGTGCAAGAGCGCCGACATGACGTCTTCCGACATCGGCTCGTCTTCGAATAAAATCCAGCGCTGCAAGTTGACGATGCCTTCGCCGACTATATAGGAAGCGACGGAGTTGTCATTGCGATCGATGAGATTGAGTTGCGCGTACGGCAAGCTCAAAAGCGTGGTAATCTGCGTTACCAGCGGCTGCAACTCTTGAATGCGCCGCTCGCTAATCTGCGTTAGCTGGTGGCGCAGAGTCTCCACCTTTTCGTTTAACAGCGCGTGTTGAGGATCGCCTTCTTCAAGGCCATCGAGGTCGTTGCTGCCGCGCACGAATTCCAGATACAGATCATTTGCCGGCAGTCCATCTTGCCAGCGGAAATTGGCACCGAGTTGCACCAGGTAATAGAGCAGCCTGACGTCGGCCATGGGGAAGAAGTCCAGCCCTTGCGGGACGACGCCTTCCGTTTGCCAGTGGTGCATCAACCAGCGCGTCGCCAGCGCCGAGATCTCATCGTCACCATCCCTGGTGGCATACCAGTAGGCGCGTTCCCGCATCGGTCCCGGCAGCGAAGACAGCATCCGGATCGATTCGGTCTTGACGCACTTATGCACGTGATTGGACTTGTAGAGATACTTGCACCCACCCGGTTCCGGATCTCCGAGAATCTCGCACAAGGCGGACATCTGCTGCTTCGGATCGAGGCTCAGGCACTGCCACAGAAGCGGGAAGTAATAGGCGGACCAGTTGCTGTCGTCGGTCAATTGCCCGATCAAACTGAGCACCGCCGATAGTTTGGCTTTGTTTTCGGCGATCAAAAGCGGAATATGATCCGCCTGCAATCGCTCGAGCAAAATGCCGCGTGCCAGGTCGTTGTCTTCTTTATCAACGATGCCTTGCAGAGCCGGAATAGCAGCCGCTGAATTGCCGCGCGCCAGACTCTCGAGCAGTTGCAGCGATAACTCTTTTTCTTTGAGTTCATGAATCTCGTGAATGGCCACTTCGATCAGATCTTCGTCCACGGCTGCTTCAGCAAAGCGAATCAGCTCAGTGAAATTGCTGGTAGAAACCAGCAGCCGCAGCTGAATTTTGGCCGACTGCTCCTGGCGGAGCTTGGTCATTTCAGCGTTTTCCGGGACGGCATCCGCCGTCTTTTTCAAAAGCTTGTTTCCAGCAGTCTCCAGTACACTCGTCGCCGCAGCGACAAGCCGGGTCACCGGATTATCTATTGATAGTTGCATATTGCTACGCCCATAAGCCCACAGGGAAAGTTGTGGGAAGACCGCCGCTATTTGCTCAAATGTAGTTCAGGGACTGAGATTGCTCTAGGGTAAATGTACGTACTCGGCGAGCCTAGATAATTAAATCTAATCCGGCGACAGACACCGGATTCCGCCAGGGACCTGGCTGGCCCAGCACTGGGCCGAGAGATGCTTTCTTGTCCGCGCACGGGGCCGGATTCGGAGAATCAGACATCGCAGCGTGCTGATGCGGCCACGTACGGGGCCAGCGAAAAAGAATTCGCTGGGGTCTGCTTCTAGATGCGACCAGCCATACGGAAGAGGTCGGAGAACGTATCGAAGATCACCGAGAACTTGCCACCGGAGGCGCCTTGCGAGAGGCGGGGCAGGTGCTCGATGGGAATCTCGACTACTCTGAACCCATTGCGGGCGGTGCGGATGCACAGTTCTGCATCGACGAACGGCGTATGCGATTCCAGCTCAATTTTGTTGAGAATCGAGCGGCGGAACAGCTTGATCGAGTTCACATCTTTGAAGGAACTTCCGTAGCACAGACGCAACATCAGGTTGTAGACGCCCGATTGGAACTTGCGACGCGGCGGGTCATTGCGGTGCACCCGCCAGCCGATGACCAGGTCGTGATTGAGCAGACCTTCCGCCATCTTGATCAGTTCTTTCGGCGCAAACTGATAGTCGCCGGGCAGAGAGAAGACGTATTCCATGCTGCCTGCATAATACAGTTCGCGAATCGTGCGTCCGAAGCCCTGGTTGACCTCGTGGTTGATGACCTTCAGTTTGGGGAATTTTTCCGCCAATCCGTGCAGGACGTTCAACGTGTTGTCTTTGCTGCCATCGTTGACGACGATGATTTCATAGTCGCCGCAGATTTCTTGCAAGAGACAGTCGGCATCTTGCACCAGCTTCGGTACCGTCGTCTCGTCGTTATAAGCCGGAATGATCACTGACACCGAAGATAGTGGCAGCACAAATCGGCTTTGCAGGAGAGCGCCTGTTCTTTGTGTTTGGTTAGGCATGACGTGGTCCGTTCCTTTGTACATCCAGTCTTACGGGGTGATGATCGGCTGTTGGGCCGGCTGCGGCACAAATATTCCGGAAGACTTGCGCGCCTTTTGACGCTGCAAAGCTTCACGTACTTCTTTGATTACCGTTTCGACTTCTTCGTCTGTCAGATGCGGATGCATCGGCAGACTCAAGATGGAATTAGCGGCGCGCTCGGTATGCGGCAGGTCGCCTTCTTTATAGCCGAGGTGTCGATACGCCAGCTGCAGGTGAGCCGGTATCGGGTAGTGAATGAGGGTTTGCACTCCACGCGCTGCCAGTTGTTTCTGCAGATCGTCGCGGTTTTCTGTGCGAATCACATAAAGGTGGTAGACGTTCGGAGCGCCCTGCACTTCATATGGTGCCACCACCACATCCATCAAACCTTCTGTGTATTTGTGGGCGATCGAGCGGCGTTTGTGATTCCACTGCGGCAAGAAAGGCAGCTGGGCGGCGAGAATCGCGGCTTGCATTTCATCGAGACGGCTGTTGATACCAATCTCGTCATGGTGGTAGCGCACGGTCTGTCCGTAATTGCGCAGCTTCAAGAGCTTCTGGTAGTCCTCTTCGGTCTGGCAGGCAACTGCGCCGCCATCACCGAAAGCGCCCAGGTTTTTGCTCGGGTAGAAGGAGAAAGCGCTGAAACGACCGATGGAGCCGGCTTTGCGCATGTTGTAAGTAGCGCCAGTCGCCTGGGCGACGTCTTCAATAACCGGAATGCCATAGCGGTCGGCCAGTTCCATAAGAGGATCCATGTCCACCATCTGTCCGTAGAGGTGGACAGGCACAATGGCTTTGGTGCGCGACGTGATTTTGGCGGCGACTTTCGACACATCCATCACATAGGTTTGCGGATTGATGTCGACGAAAACCGGCTCGGCGTAGGCCATCGAGATGGCATTAATAGTAGGTACGGCCGTGTGGGCTACGGTAATCACCTGGTCGCCGGGATTGACGCCGGCGGCAGCCAGGGCAAGGTAAATCGCTTCGGTGCCGGAGGCGCAGCCGACGGCATAGGGAAGTCCCAGATAGGCGGCGAACTCTTCTTCGAAACGCTTGAGCTCCGGACCCAAGATGTAATGTCCGCTGTGCAAGACGCGCAGAACGGCGGTATCAATCTCAGCCTTGTAGGCCTGGTAGTGAGCCTTCAAATCGCCGAATGGTATGTTCAAGCAAAACACCTCATAACGGGGCTCAGCCGCACACGTGGGCTGAAGTACATGACAATACTAGAGTAAGAAGGTATGACCTGGAATTAAGCGCGGTTAACTGGTTCGAGCGCCTGTCAGGCGGCATCGTGCTAATATACGACGGACCTCGTTGAAAGCCGCACAGAGTGCGCCTTCAGACCAGTTAGATGAGACATTTTTGAGATAAGCGAGAGCTAAGCGTGCCAGCTATTACGAAAAAAGATTTTGCCAATAAAACAGTGCTGATCACCGGCGGGATGGGTTTTATCGGATCCAACCTGGCGATCAAGCTAGCCGAATTGGGCGCCAAAGTAACAATTCTCGACTCGATGATCCCCGACTACGGCGGCAACGAGTTTAACGTCGCCCCTATCGCCGATCAGATACGCATCAATTTTTGCGATATCCGAGATGAGTCGGCCGTCAACTATTTAGTGCGTGACAAAGACTACGTATTCCATCTGGCTGGGCAAGTTTGCCACCTGATGAGTCTCTACAACCCGTTCCCGGATATTGAAATGAATATCACGGGCACCGCAGTCTTGATGGAAGCGCTACGCAAATTCAATAAAGAAGCGATTGTCGTCTATACCGGAACCCGCGGGCAGTACGGACCTTCGGTCAGCCTGCCGGTAAACGAAGAAGCCCCGACCAATCCCAAGGGCATCTACGAAATCTCCAATCTGACCGCTGAAAAAATCATTCGCGTCTACAACGACGTTCACGGCATTCGTTCGGTGCTGCTGCGTTTGAGCAACATTTACGGACCGCGTTCGCAAATGCTGCACTCGCGTTTTGGCGTGTGCAACTGGTTCGTCAGACTGGCAATGGACAACGCCAAACTGCAAGTCTTCGGAGACGGCGGCATATTGCGCGATTTCCTGCATGTCGACGATTGCGTCGACGCGATCTTGCGCACCGCAGTTACACCAGCCTGCTACGGCGAAATCTACAACGTCGGTTCCGACATTCCGGTCAGCTTCCTTGAACTTGTGAAGACCATCATTGAAGTAGGTCAGCAAGGCAGCTGGGAATTCGCAGAATTCACCGCCGAGCGCAAAGCTCAGGAGCCGGGCGACTTCTATTCGGACATCACCAAGATCTCAAAAGCCACAGACTGGCGTCCGACCATCAGCCTGGCTGACGGCTTGAGAAACACCTTCGAATACTATCGCCAGCATCGCGATCATTACTGGAAGGTAGAACCAGCTCAGGCAGCTGCGTCCTCCAAAGAGCCAGCCACTACATCTGGTGCTCGAAAGTAGATTCTGAAAGCCGGAAGTCCTTATTTGCCGGCCGGCGTTTGAAACGTTGGATTTTACGCTCGATGGCGTTTTTCGCGTTTTCAATCGCTCGTTGTTCTGCCGAAAGCGGTACTTCTAGAGATGTATAGGATTCGTATGGATAGTAAATGTTCGTCATGTGCGCCTCTGGCGGACAGACCGTAGGGATTGTGTGGGCTGCTCGTTTCTATCCGGCTCTGCCAAATTTTTGACAAATCTCGGCGGGAAATACGGGGGCGTGGGAATTTCCCCACTGCGCAAGATTAGACCCGCGCCTATAGTGAAATTATTCCGTTCCGCACCGCAAGCTTCCTTTGGTTAGGAGAGAAAGCCATGGGTTTTGATGGCGATTTGAAAGCACAACCGCAAGCAGAGAAAGGCGTTACTCCTTTAATGCTGGCTGACTTCGAAGGCGCGCCGCAAGGCAGGCAGGTAATGGTCCAGGTCGCCGATGCCGGCGATCAAGATGGACAGGGCCAGCAACCGCAAGGCGGCGGTGGACATGGATTCGGCAGCTGGCTCAAACGCCAGGGCGACAAGATTGGTCACGGCGCCAAGAAACTGGGCGGCGAAATCAAAGAACAAGTGCAGAACATCGACCCAGACAAGGTCCAGGATGCTGCCAAGAAAGCAATCAATTCGGATGTCGGCAGAGCTGTAGTCGGTGGTGTCACCGGACAACAGACCGACGGCGCGGCAGGCGTCATCGGCACCGCCAGCAAGATTCTTTTTCCGCAAGCGCAGATTCTCAATATCGGCGGTCGCGAAATCGGCGGATTCGCATCTCGCAAGTTCGCTCTAGGGTTGCTGGAAGATCCGGCCAAGATGAGCCTGAAACTCGACGGCAACTTCGATATTCTCGACAACGATAAAAACGGTTATATCAAACCCGACGAAGTCGACGGCAAAGCCGGTCTCACCGGGCTTCTCGATGACTCGCGTGGATTGGGTCCGATCCTGCAACGCGGATTCACCGCTTTCGCAAACCTCGATGGCAAGGATGCCGAGCTTGGTATCAGCCGCGGTGACGTCACAGCTCTCAAGCTGATCACCAACGCCGACCTGAGAAACAAATACATCGACGATCAAGCATCATCCTCGCGCCTCTACTGGGGCGGCGGCGGACTGGTTGCCAGTCTGGCCGGCACCGGTGCAGCCAAGTACTTCGCACCGGCCATGCTCGAGAAAGTCGGCGGCGCTAGAGTAGGTCTGGCGATTGCGGCCATCACCACGGTCAGCGCTTTCGTCGGCGGCATGTGGAAGAAACACAGCCTCAGCTCAGACTTCGCGCAAAAAGAAGAACAACTGAAATCCACATTCGAATCAATTAAAGCCGCCCTCTAATTCCCGGCAAGTTGCAGCTTTTAGCGTATTCTACTTATCGTACGGGCACGCCCTGATTCAGCGTGATTCGGGGAGCCCTGCCGGGAGAATGCGCATGACATCTGAAGCAGCGGTGGAAGAACACAAGCAGGGGCATTTCAAAAAGTCTCTCGGTCTTGTCGATGCTGTGGCGGTCGTCGTCGGCTCCATGATCGGCTCAGGCATATTCATCGTTTCGGCAGAGACCGCACGTAATGTCGGCGCACCGGGTTTGGTGCTTCTCTGCTGGTTGCTGGCCGGACTGCTCACCATAGCTGGTGCCCTCTGTTATAGCGAGTTAGCCGGCATGTTTCCCAAAGCGGGCGGGCAGTACGTCTTCCTGCGCGAGGCTTACGGACCGCTGGCCGCGTTTCTATACGGCTGGACGCTGTTCGCCGTCATTCAGTGCGGCACCATCGCCGCAGTCGCCGTCGCATTTGCAAAATTTCTAGGTTTCTTCATACCGCAATTCGTCTCCAACAACAATGTGCTGCTGGCGTATGCGCCCTGGGACTGGAAGTTGACCACCCTGCAGGCGGTGGCAGTAGTGCTGATTGCCGGACTGACGGCTCTCAACTGCCGCGGCATCGAAGCCGCCAAGTTTATTCAGACCAGCTTCACGGTCACCAAAGTCTGTGCGCTGGCGGGTCTGATTGTTTTGGGATTGCTGGCATTCGACAAGCATTTCGGGATGCAAGTCAACTTCGACATGAGCACTTTCTTTGCTGCGCATGACGCCACCGGCACCCCGATTATCGGACTGAAACTGGCTACCGTACTAGGTCTGGCTATGGTCGGCGCACTCTTCTCGTGCGACGCGTGGAACAACATCACCTTTGCCGGCGAGGAAGTGAAGGACGCCGAAAAGATACTGCCAAAGAGCCTGGCTCTCGGTACCGGGCTGGTGATCATGATTTATCTGCTGGCAAATATCGCCTACATGCTTTTGCTGCCCGTGCATGGCACCGAGAACGCCACCGAAGTCGTTGCGCGCGGCATCTCGCATGCAGCAGAAGACCGCGTGGGAACAGCCGCAGCCCAAATTCTCTTTGGCGATGCCGGCGGTGGCATTATGGCTGCCGCGATCATGATCTCGACCTTCGGTTGCGTCAACGGTCTGATTCTGGCTGGTGCCCGGGTGTATTACGCGATGGCGAAGGACGGGCTGTTCTTCAAACGCGCCGGCGAACTGCACCCGAAGACCAACGTTCCGGTCTGGGGACTGATTATTCAGGGTATCTGGTCCGCCGCGCTCGCCACGTCCGGGACCTACAGCAAGCTTCTCGACTACGTTGTCTTCGCAGCTCTGCTGTTTTATGTGGTGACCGTGTTTGCGGTGTTCGTCCTCCGGAAAAATCGCCCGGACGTGCCCAGACCGTACAAAGTTATCGCCTATCCGTTACTGCCCGCCCTCTACTGCGTCTTCGCCCTGATCGTGATGGGCGGACTGCTGTTTGAAGAGTCCTCACGTGAATTCAGCTTGCGCGGGCTGGCTCTGATTGCCTCCGGCTTGCCGATTTACTTTCTTGCCAAGAAGTTCTTCAAGCCCGGAAACACGCCGCCACAGCCGAATTGATGCTAAATTCGCTTGACATCACCAGCCCTCCTGGTTAAGCTGATGGCTGTACGATTACTATCCCCACCGTAGCGGTATAGATTCTTCAGGGCTCAAGCCCTGGGATGCGTTCTCGCACATGGCACTGGGTGCACCATGGCCGAAGAATTCTCGAACGAACACAGACCTCGCCCGGTCCCACCGGCAGCGGCGGGAGCCAGCGCGCCCGTGCGCCCCTACGACGAAAACGTCATCATCGGGTCTAAAGTTGGCGACAAGTACGAGATTTTGGAAGTCGTCGGTCGCGGCAGCATGGGCATTGTCTACAAGGCCCGCCACGAGCTGATCGGCAAAATCGTCGCCGTGAAGATGTTGCGCTGGCAGCTGCTTTCCGATCAGCGCAGCAAGAAACGCTTCGAGCGCGAAGCCATCGCCAGCAGCCGCCTGGAACACCCAAATATCATCGCTATCTACGATTTCGGGCTGACGCCCAGCAATCAGCCGTACATCGTCATGGACTTCGTGCAAGGCACCACGTTGCTGCACGTGCTGCGCAAAGAGCGCTCCATGGCGCCTGAACGAGCGGTGCGCGTTTTTTCTCAGGTGGCGGACGCCTTGCATCACGCCCACACTCGCGGCGTCATTCACCGCGACCTCAAGCCCGCTAACGTCATGCTGCTCGAGAAAAACGGACAAAGCGACTTCGTCAAAGTCGTCGATCTGGGCATCGCTAAAATCGCCTTCGGTGAAGATGCCGAACCGGAAGCGCTCACCAAAACCAACGAAGTGTGCGGCAGCCCGCTGTACCTCAGTCCCGAGCAGTGCAAGCAACAACCGATGGATCCCCGGTCTGACATGTATTCGCTGGGCATCGTCATGTACGAGCTCCTGACGGGCGTGCCCGCTCTGCAAGGCTCAACCGTCTACGACACGCTCTATATGCACGTGCACAACAAACCCAAGAGCTTCGCTGAAGTACGCCCCGACCTGAATATTCCCAAGAAGCTGGAAGAGATCGTTTTTCGCACCCTGGAGAAGGACCCCGGCGACCGCTTTCCGACCATGCAGGATCTGAAGCGCGAACTGGACACCATCTTTGGCTACCGCCATTCGGCGGAACATGCCATTCACGTGATTCCGCCCGAAGCGATGCTGTCCGCCGAGATGGTGCGCAAATTGAAGATTGCCGAGGGCGAACCGACGCCCTACATGCCGATCGAAGCGCTCAAGAAAGACTCCAGCGGGCGTATTCTTCCGCCAGAGACGCCCCGCCCATCCGCGCACGCTGAGACTATGGCCGAAACAGAAGCGCTCACACCTGATACTGCTCAGCGTGCCATGGAAGCCGCGGTACAGTCATCTCGCCCAGCAGCACCGGCGGAAAATAAACGCAGCACGAGCAGCAACCACAGTGGCAAGAAACGAAACCGATCGAAGTCCGGCAGCCAATCGGTGGTGCCGCCGGTCAGCACCGGCCCTGATACCAAAACCATCATCCTCTCCGTAGTCAGCGCCGTCATCGCTACCGCGCTCACCATCGGCGTGATGCTCTACCTCAATAAACCGCAACCCCAAGCGCAACAACCAAATCAGCCGGTCGCCACCGGCAATTCTCCGACTACCGATGAGGCCGCCGGCAGCAGCAGACCCGGACCCAACGGCAAGTTGCGCATGAAACTTCCCGACGCAAACAAAACGCCGGAGACAGAGCCCGCAGAAACGCCGCCGGCGGTCACAGCCACACCGCCCGCGGTTACAACCACGCCGGTGCGCAGCCCCGCCTCCAGCACGCCTCCCAAGACCGCAGAACCGCCGACCGCCCCCGTTAACTTAGCTACGCCGACGCCTCCAGAACCAGCGCCACCGATTACCAAACCGGCAGCAATCAGCAACTCTGAGGCCGGCAACCCGCCGCCGGCGGGCGGGCAAGACGTGCAGCTACCGTTGCCGGGGTCCAAGCCCGAGCGCAAAATCAGTAAAACAAAAACGACGCCATCACAGACGGTGACAGCATCGCCCAGCAAACCAAAACCAGCCGCTTCAGGCGGCTCCGGCGAATCGGGTGACGCCTTCTTCGGCATCTTCCAGCAAGGCAAGTAGGAACTCAGTAGCGAGTCTTTGCCGCTTCCACCGCGGCCTTTGCTGTAGCCAGCCGATCACGTACACTCGCTAATACCCCCGGCGATACCACGCCGGCAGCTTCGGCATCAAGAGCCGACTCGCGGTTCCACAAAGCCAGGTCGTCGTCGAACTGTTTCTTCCGTCTGTAAATGTCAGATAGCTGCGTCGCCAGCTGCAAGCGACGTTCGAAGTCGCGCTCTTGCCCACGGCGCTTCACTTTGCGCAGCCGCACATCAAGGGCTTCTTTGAGGCTTGCGGCGGCAGCATCCAGATCGCCGCGCCTCAGCTGGCATCGCGCCAACTCGCCCCACCAGTATGACGGAACGTTCAATCTCTCGTGCTGCTGCGAGTCAACGAGCACCGCCTTCAGAACTGGTTCCGCTGCGCTGTACTGTTTCTTCGCAATCAAGGCTGCCGCTTTTTCGAGTTCTGTCCGTCCTGAAGTGATGCCTGCCTGCTCCGCTAGGGCACTTGTTTCCAACACGAGTTCCCTTTTGCCGAGGGCATTGTAGGCGCGACACAGATAATAGATGCAAGTCATCTGTATATCTTGAGAAACGTCTATCTTGGCGCGACGTGCTCGGAGAAACTCGTCACACAAGGGGCTTAACTCGTCGACAGCCCTGGCGAAGTCGCCGCGCGCATAGAGCGCCTCAGCGATATACAGCTTCGCACCAGCGGCTGTCGCCTTATCTTGGGGAAAGGCTTTCAGCCACTCGCCAGCAACAGCAATAACTTCGTCATTGCGCTGAAGCTTGGAGAGCAATAGCAGGTATTGTCCATATGCACGCAGCGCAAGTGCACTGTCTTTGCGAAAGGCATCGTTGGAATGAATAAGAACGCGCAAGTTGTCTGCCGCCCGCTCTTGATCCCCGAGTAGCGCGGGGACATGGGCGTTCCAGACCATGCCGGCCCAATAGTCTCGGGCGCTACGAAATCGGTCTCCTTCCGCTCCGAAAAAGCGCTGCAAGTTATTGCCGTAAACCGCAACCAGCTTCAGCTTTAGCTGCCGATCATCATCGTCGGCTGTCTCAACCGCCTTCTCCAGACCCTCCAGATTCTCTAGCACCTCTTTGCGAACTTCCTTGCCGCGGTCCTCTTCAGACTTCAGGTAGAGATAGTCCAAGGAGGCGGTCCAGTACGCGACGCACTCGTCCAATGAAGATGAAGATGAGGAGAAACAGAGCACGCGTCTTTTTGCAGCGTCCAGAGCGCGCGCACGGTCTGAAGCTCCATTGAAAAACATCGCTGCCGACTGCAAATGATTCGCCTTCCGCTCAGCGTTCTCACTGTTCTCGGCACGCACCATTTCCAACCGCGCCGCCTCAGACAAAGAGGCGGCATCGCCCGACTGTTGCAGCGCGTCAATCAATTTATCGTTCAAAAACGCAGTCGCCCGCGCGTCTGGACACCAGGATGCTAGCTGTTTGAGGAGCACCGCCCGTGCGGGTGGCACCACCAGCACTCCGGTTGCCAGGGCAGCTGTGAGAATCGCTAACTGCGCACGCATCGGCTTTTTCGGTGCCAGCGGTTGGCGTCTCCTTCGCCGCACACCCGCGGTGACAGCCTTGCCATCGAGGAAATTCTGCAAGTCGTTAGACAGCTCTTCCACCTGTTTATAACGATGATCCGGATCCTTTTCCAGACAGCGATAAACAATATTGGCGAGACTTTCGGGGACCTGCGCGGCGACGGGCAACACTGCGTCTGCTGTCTCGTGCTTCGAGAGCACTTCCAGCAGATTGTCGGACTGAAAAGGTTCGTGCCCGGCCAGCATTTCAAACAACACGCAACCCAATGCGTACACCTCGGAGCGCGCGTCCAATTGCTTTCCCTGGCACTGCTCGGGGCTCATGTATGCAGGGCTGCCGAGTACACTCCCCGTCTGAGTAAGCTTGCCGCCACCGTCCAACTGCTGCACTTTGGCAATACCAAAATCAAGAAGCTTTGCGCACTCACCGGCATCGCTAGTGGTGGCGATCATGATATTGCCTGGTTTGATATCGCGATGCAAAATCCCTTGTTTGTGAGCCTCTGCAAGACCGGCACAGATATCGATCAGCAAGGCGCTCGACCAGCACGCATCCAGGGCTCCGGCTCGCGAGATGCGCGTCGCCAGACTTTCGCCTTCCAAATACTCGATCACCATATAAGGTGACCGATCTTCGATCAATCCCATGTTGTAGACTTCGATTAGATGCTTGTGTTTCACCTGACAAAGTGTCCGCGCCTCCAGGCGAAAGCGCTGCAGTGCCGTTGGATCATTGAGGCTGTGGAGCAAAACCTTGACGGCGACGGGCCTGTCCATCGACAAGTTGTGCGCCCGATACACGGCACTCATGCCGCCGCGCCCAAGCAGCGCATCGACACGATACCGCCCATCGAGGACGGTGCCGATTAAAGAATCTCCCACGCCGAGGGGAGCGTCATTGTCAGGCTCATCGACGCCAGTCATTCGCGCCCTCCCGGGGCGGCAGTTGCTGCGGGCTAACTGTATCCATCATTAGCAACTGAATCTGAAAAAGTCTTGAAACCCCGAATGAATGTACAGCATAATGGCGCGGAGCAAATCTTCCGATCTGGCGATGCCTCTTGAGAATTTGTCTTCTATCGCGTGAATATCCCCCCGACACAGGTTGGGGCGGCATTGGCGCCTACACCTACCAGCACGCCCACGGTTTGAAGCGACTGGGGCACGATGTAGAAGTCGTGGCGCTGGCTAAGAAGGAAGTGAGCAGCGAGCACGAATTGCCACCGCTGGAAACCGAAGGCATAAAGGTGCATCGCGCGATCTGGGGACCGCTGCTTGAGGATCTCTCGTCGATCTGTTTGATTTCTCCGTATTCGCACTATGTGCTGAAGTGTTCGCTGGCGCTCTGGCAGAAGTTTCTCAAGCGTCATCGCGAATTGCCTTTTGATGTTGTAGAAGCGCCGGAACATCTGGCCGAAGGCTTGTTTCCAGCGATGACTAAGATCTGTCCGCTGGTGGTCAGATTGCATACGCCACACTCCAAATTTGTGCAGGAGGGTTACCACAATCTCGTGCCGTCCTTCGATCTGCATATGGTGTCAAATCTGGAACGAACGGCGATGCTGGAAGCCGATGTTCTCTCTTCCCCGAGCGTGGACCTGGCTCGCTATGTCGCATCTGATTGCGGATATAAGCTAGAGGACATCGAGATCGTCAGGAACCCGGTGGATGCCGATATCTTCTCGCCCGATGGACCGCGAGCAATTGCTGCCGACGGAGAGAAACCGGTGGTATTTTTCGCCGGTCGCCTGGAAGAACGCAAAGGTGTTTATGACCTGGTGACAGCAATTCCAACAGTGCTCACGTCCTGTCCGCAAGCGCGTTTCGTTTTCGTGGGCGCCGATACCAACACCGCCCGCGGTGAAGGCTCAGTCCTGGCAGAACTAAAAGAACGGCTGCAAGCCAGCAACTCACTGCAATCCGTCAACTTCGTCGGCAAGGTGCCGCTGTCGGAGATGGCTAACTATTACCGCTCAGCGGACATCTGCGTGGTTCCGTCGCTCTATGACAATGCACCATATACGGTGCTGGAAGCGATGTCCTGCGGTAAGCCGATGGTCGGCTCTTCGGCGGGCGGAGTACCGGAGTACATTGTTCATGAAGAAACGGGACTGATCGTCCCGACCAGCAACTCCGAAGAACTCGCGAAAGCAATCAGCACGCTTTTGACGAATAAAGAAATGCGCCTGGCTTACGGAGCTGCGGCGCGGCGTCGCATCATGAATAGCTTTGAGCGCAGCTTAATCGCCGGCGAAAATGCCCTCTACCGGAAAGCACCAGAGGAAGCTATTCAAGATTTCGTGACGATGTTGATTGCCTATCACGAGTCATTGTCAGAGCTGATTTATAAGCATGCAGCGGGACTCAATCGCCGACGCTGGCAACAACTGCTGGCTCACCGCCCCAAGTTGGCTATCGCAAAGCTCGTGTTGAGTTTCTTCCAGGCAGCATCGAAAGTTCCGATACTCGGCAAGCCGGCGGAGAAAATGGCGCGCCGCCTTGAGGTGGGTGTCGAGAACAAAGAACGCGAGGCACAGGAGAAAATGCTCGAGCGGCTGTTTCTGCTGTTCGATCTGCCGGCTAAAGCTCGCAGCTAGGTAGGGCACAAAAATCGCGCGCTCAGCGGGGCGCAGTTTCTTTCAGATGCTTGTAGAGCGTTTCGGCGACCAACTTATGCCCCGCCGGCGAATAATGGATGTGGTAGAAGAGCGGGCTCTCTTGCAGCGGCGCCAGCGATGGGAAGACCTCGTTCAGATTGACCACCTCGAACCCCTGGCTGGCGCCCAGCTTCTTCAGGTTGGCAATCTCTTGCAGATAAAAGAGCATGTTGTTGGGTGCCGGCAGCGGCGCCACGATCAGCCTGCCGCCCTGTGCGCGCACAGCATGGTTGAATCGGCGAAAAATCGCGGCGGTGATGTTGAAATTTTGATCGCTAGCCCACTGATACATCTGAAAGTCTGAATTGGGCACTCCTGTGTGTGCCGGATTGAAAGGTGCGGCATCGGCAGCCGCATGTTCGGCGTCGAGAGCAGTGACCACTTCCCGCTCAGGTTGCACCGTCTCTGGTGGCAGAGCTTTGCCTTTAGGCATAAATCGATTGAGCACGTCGTGTATGGGCTTGTAGTACTTGTTGCCGGCCATGTTCATGTCGGTCTTCGCAATCACGCCCCAGAGACGGCAGTTGCGCCGCAGCCAATCCAATTTTGTGAGCAGCCGAGCGTTGTCGCTGGCCAGGTATTTGTCCAGGTACGAGAAGTCGCTGACCAGCTCTCCTTCCGGTGTGATAGCGAAATAGGGACGCGGCGACGGTTCCTTGCTTTCGGGCGTGCGGTTTTCGCCGGAGTCGAGCGCGTGGAAACAAACAATGGTGATGTCCGGTTCGTAGCCGGCTACATCGCGCAGCCACTGGTAGTACTCCTGCCCTGTGCTGTACCCACCCATCCCGAAGTTGAGTACTTCGAATTTCTTGTTCGCCAATCCGGCGTTGAGCTTGTCTTCGAGCAAGCAGCTGAATCGGCTGGCAAATGGAACTTGCAGCGCTTCCGCATTCGAATCACCCAGTATGACGATGCGCGTGATGCCGGGCGGTTTGGCGACGCTGCGCGGAACGTCGTACATGCCGGCGGCATTGGTGCGCTCAGAAGAATAGCCCTCAGAGCGGAAGGTGATCGGCTGGCTCTCCAGATGTGTGTAGCCCAGCACATTGTCGATTTTCAAATACTCTTCTTCGCCGACATGCGCTGCGCGACAGATCAGTTCCAGCACAATCAGGCAAACCGGAATCAAAACAATCGCAATCAGCAATCCTTTCAACACCGCCCAGAGGACGCTCCTCGGCTGCAGCTCCGGATGCGGGCTGTGCGGCTTGACTGGTCGTTCTAGCACTATTCCTTTCACATGCACCCCTAGAACTGGAAGTAAATGAAGGGAACGGAGCGATGCGGCGCCAGGGCCACAATCATGAAGGCGCAAGCGGCAGCGAGCACGACACGAACGGCTATCGGTCTGGCGAGATCGCTGAAAAAGGGCAGTTCGACCGGTGCCGCAAGTTTCTCATCGCTCTGCTCATTGGCGCGCTCATACATCGAACGAGCAATGAAGACGCCACCATAGAGGGTGCAGGCGACCGGCAGGACCGACTGCCAGAATTGCCGCCACAAAGACCCATCGACCAGCGAGGAGTGGGCGGGTCCGGTGACCAGTCCGGAGAAGATCTGCAAGCCCTGCGTCATGTTTTCACAGCGGAACAGATTGAATCCCAGGCAAGCAAAAATGAAGGTGGCTGCCACCGAAAGCAAGTGATAGGGCTGCGAGTTCCTGAGGGCAGTCAACGCAGGATTGGCGTTAACCAGCTTTTCGTAAAAACGGTGCACCACAAGACCGAAGCCGTGGAACATGCCGAAAGCGACGAAGTGCCACGCGGCGCCATGCCAGAGCCCGCAAAGAAACATGGTGATCAGCAGGTTGGCGGCCATCCAGAATTCGCCGCTGCGCGAACCACCCAGCGGAATGTACACGTAATCACGCAACCAGTTCGACAGAGTCATGTGCCAGCGCCGCCAGAAATCTTTGACGTTATTGGCGAGCAGGGGTAGATTGAAGTTTTCAGGCAACCTGTAACCGAGCACCAGCGCCGACCCTCGCCCGATGTCGGTATATCCGGAAAAATCGAAGTAGAGCTGACAGCAAAATGCGATGATGCAAATCCAGGCATCCGGCAATGACATCGCCGTTGGTGCCTTATATCCGGCTTGCACGATCGCAGCCAGGTTGTCGCCGAGCACGACCTTTTTGAAAAGTCCCTGCAAAATCAGGATCAGTCCTTGCTGGAACATGGCGCCATCGAACTTTGCCGGCTCAGCAAGCTGGGGATCGAAGTCTTGAAAGCGCTTGATCGGCCCTGCGATCTGCGATGGGAAGAAAGCCGCGAACACACCAAAGCGAATCGGATTTTTGATCGGCTTGGTGCCCTGGAAAATGTCCACCAGGTAGTGAATGAATTCGAAAACGAAAAACGAGATGCCCAGCGGAAGGATAATCGGCAGGTCTTCCATGCCGGTCGTCAGAGGCTTGCCGAGATGCGCCAGATGACTTACGAAGCCGCCCATATTATTGAGCGCATCCAGTATGAAATTGGTGTATTTGAAGAGCGCCAAAAGCCCAAGATTTAGCGTGATGCCGCCAATCAGAACCAACCGCCGATAAGTTTTGGACTGCAGTCGCGCCAGGAGCAGCCCCAGCAAATATGTTGCGACCGTCATACCAATCAGCAATACGCCGCATATCTTCGACCAGCTCATGTAGAAAACATAGCTGGCGACCAGCAGAACGATTGCCTTCAGCTGGCGCGGCACGAGCCAATAAATGGCGAACACCGCAGGCAGAAAAAGCAGATATTCGAGGCTGTTGAAGAGCATCCGTGATTATTCCGCGCGCAACTCTCAAGACTAGTTCAGTTGCCGCTTGAAAACATTACGAACCATTTATGCTCATGTTTACAGTTCGCCACCAGAGACACCACATCCGGTGACGAAACGGCGGCAGATTGCCACTTTGTTACCTCAAGATCATGTTGGCTACCTGCCCAACCACTATGATCATTTGAATCAGTTGTGAAGTGGGACAGCAGCTCAGCGCATGCAGAAATTTCGCCTCGTGACGAGCAGACCCGTGGTCATCGCCGCCGTGTTGCTGGCGGTTGTCAACGGATTGCTATATGCGACCAACCCTCTCTCGAAGGTCGACCCCGAACTCCTCATGGGCGCCCGCAGCTGGGCATGGTGGGCAGTTCAGGACTACAAAAAGGTTCAGCCTGATGTCGTCGTCACCGGGTCATCCATGGTGATGCACCCGCTCTGGCACCAGGAAGCCCAATACCGCCAGCAGAATGTCGAACTTATTGTCGACCACAGGAGTCATTTCCTGGAGTCCTTTCTAGATAAAGCGACCGGCAAACCCGTAAAGGTCTTCAATTTTGGATTGCCTGGCGGCATGGCATCGGATGCATTCATTACAGTGCGCGCGATTTCGCAGATGCCACAGCCAAAACCCAAGGTGGCTGTGATTTGTCTATGCGTGCGCGACATGATGGACAACAGCTTTGGGTGCGCGGCAACTTCACGTCATTACGATCTGTTTTCACGCCTGGCAGATACCAGCGATGTTGCTGAACTGGCAGTGCCCAAGCCACTCGACAAAGGTCGAGTTTTGCTGCGCGATGCGGTTTTCCTGAAGCGCAAGAACAAAGAGGTCAACGCTGTATTGACCGCAAAGACCCGCGAGATCGCCAGTAAAGCCTACAAACATCTGCCGCCAAGTCCACTGGACAATGTTTCTCCCGAGAAATCAGTCAAGTTTGCATTCCAGAACGATGAGCTGGAGCAAGGCTTCTGGATCGCCAAGCCGAATGTGCCTCGCTGGTATGTGGAAGCGAGCGCCGACTGCCGCAAGCGAATGCGGCGCACCAATGATGACGTGTTTAATAATCAAGTCGCGTTCTTGGACCTTTGTTTGAAAGAGTGCAAGCAAAACGGCATTGTGCCGGTGCTGGTCAATATGCCTACTTCGCCGGTGATGAAACAGGTACTGAAGCCCGGCATGTACGAACGCCACATGAATGCATTGACTGCGATGGCAAAGAAATGGAACGTCGAGTTGATCGACGCCAACCAGGATATATACACAGCTGAAGACTTCACGGATTGGGCCCATATGCACGCCACAGGCGGCCAAAAGGCGTTTGGAATCATCGGTCGTGCCCTTGCTGCCAATACGGTGGCTGTAAAACAGCTCTCCGCCTCGTCGCAAGTGGCAACCACAAAGGAGGCTGGTCATGCTTTTTAACAGCCTCACTTATCTGATCTTCTTGCCCGTGACAGTCGCACTTTACTGGCTGATTCCATTCAAACTGCGCACTCCGCTGCTGATCGTGGCCAGCTACGTGTTCTACATGTCGTGGAAACCAATCTACGGCTTGCTGCTGTTGGCGCTAACCGTAATCAACTACTTGTTCGGGCTGGCCATTCATAAATACGAGTCGAAGAAGAAGAGCATTCTTGTCGGTGCGCTGGTTGCCAACCTCGGCATGCTGGCTTACTTCAAGTACACATATTTCCTGCGCGATACCGCCAACGGTGCAATGTCCTTGCTGGGACCCAACGCCCCGCAATTGCCACCGATTGCCTGGGAGATTTTCCTGCCCCTGGGCATTTCGTTCTTCGTGTTCGAATTTATCCATTACGTCGTGGACGTCCACAATGGACATCAGCCCGTGCGCAAGTTCCTCGACTTCGCGCTGTTTGCCAGTTTCTTCCCGACGCAGCTCGCCGGTCCTATCAAACGCTTCCAGGACTTCATTCCGCAATTGTTGTCGCCACGCAAATTAACCAGCAGCGACTTCGATGAAGCCATTGATTTGATTATGCTCGGTCTATTCAAGAAAGTGGTGCTCGCCGACAACATCGCCCTGGTCGTCAACCGCTGCTATGCCAACTGGCAGCTGCTCAACGGCGTCGACATGTGGCTTGCTGCCTGGGCATTCGCCTTCCAGGTCTACTACGACTTCTCCGGCTACACTGATATCGCCCGCGGTTCAGCATTGCTTTTCGGCTTCAAAGTGCCGATCAACTTCAACTTGCCGTACATGGCCGGTTCCATTTCGGACTACTGGCGCCGGTGGCACATCTCGCTCTCGCTCTGGATTCGCGACTACCTGTTTATCCCACTTGGGGGAAATAAGAAAGGTCCCTGGCTGGCTTGCTTCAACGTTTTCGTCACCATGGCACTGGCGGGACTGTGGCACGGCGCGGCTGATCACTTCGTAGCCTTTGGCGTCGTCATCGGCGCCATGATGGTGATTCATCGCCTCTGGCGCTTCGCTGTCGAGAAGAGCTCCCTGCTCACACAAATAGTATCGACGCAAGCCTTCCATGTATTTGCGATTCTTCTGACGTTCAACTCGTTCATGTTCTGCATGGCGACATTCCGCGCGCCCAACGTGCCAACCGGACTCGCTATCTGGAACAAGATGCTCTTCATCCCGGACATCATGTCGGGAACGTGGCATCTGCAGCCGACCATACTGCGGACAGCGGAGTCACCCTTGTTCCAAATATTGCCTGTCTTGTTATTGGCTTGCTACCTGGCACAGGCTGGACTGTATGGCTTTGCGAAAGCAACCGGCAAGGATGATGCAAAACAGCCTGCCGTGCCCCTGCCCCGCTTCCTGAAGCCGGTGTACATCGCAGCCGTGACAATTCTGCTGATCCTGTTCTCGCCGCAAATCACGCCGCAATTCATCTACTACCAATTCTGATTCGGTGCAGGGAGTTAGGCGATGCAAACTATCGTTCAAACACCGAGTGGACTTGTTGCAGCTAGCAACTCGTCAAATGCACCAACAGGTCGGAGACACATCAACTGCCTAACCTCACTCCGAATTTTCCCTGCCATCATTGTGATTCTCTTTCACGCCGGGGAACACTTCCCGTGCATACGCGGGTGCTTGAATCACGTTGCTGTCACTCAAGTAATGAGTTTCTTCTTTGTACTTTCAGGTTTCATTCTGACCCTGAATTACCCCCGAATTGATGGCTTCAAAGCGACCATGTCCTTCTATGTCGCGCGTGTCGCTCGCGTATGGCCTGCGCACGTAATCTGTCTGCTCCTACTCATCGGGCTGATTCCTGAAGCCTTCAAGCTCACTTCGGCATCTCTTCCGAAGTTTCTCGCCAATATCACACTCACACATGCTTGGTGGCCAAACTGGCAATACTACTTTTCGTTCAACGCTCCTTCCTGGAGCAACTCCACTGACATGGTGTTGTACTTAGCCTTCCCTCTCTTGCTCGTCGGTTTAAGCAACAGCAAGAAGCGTTGGTTGGTGGCGGCGACAGTTATTGGTTTGACGGCTACCGCGATAGCGGTCTGTAATGTCCTGCACTTGCCTGAATTCTCGCCAACTGACCCTTCGAGTCAGGGGATATTGTATGTTCAACCACTAACGCGCTTGCTCGAATTTGCGATTGGCATGTCAGCCGCCCTCCTATTCACTAAGTGGACTTCAAGATGGGATTTGGGCACAGCAAAGACAACTATTCTTGAGTGTACGATTCTAGGTGTGGTGGCATTGTTGAACCTCACGAGTTCCTCCATTAGAGTTGCCTCGGTGCCATTCCTTGGAGAACCTGGTGGATACTGGCTCCAAAACAGTGGACTCCCAGTCTTTGGACTCGCCGCGCTATTTATGTGCCTCGCGACCGAGAAGGGATTGATCGCAAAGTCGCTCAACTCAAGAGTTTTTGTGACACTCGGAGAACTCAGCTTTGCTATATACATGTTGCACTCGGTGATGCTGGCTCATCACGGAATCAACAACCCAAAGGCAGACGGACCCAGCGACTTCTTTCTCTACTTAATTGTGCTGTTGGTAAGTGCGCACCTTTTGTGGAGACTTGCGGAGCGTCCAATGCGAAGAATCATTTTGTCAATCGGCACCTTCTGGCTTAACCTTAACTCTTCGAATCGCCAAGTCCACGAAGCTGGAAGTAGGGCGAAGTCCTCGGGCGTCTCAATTTGGCTGATAGCAGAATGCGCACTACTGGTAGTGCTAATTTACTGCTCCATGCCCACCTTGACCTGCATTTCTAAGGCACAAGCCGAACGCTCAGCTCCTTTGGCGCAAGTCAAGGACATTGCCTACTCCCCGTTCCTAAAATTGAAGAGTGCCGTGGCCAGAACCTCTGGAAGAAGCTCCACTCTCGAACTGATCTGGGAATCCACAAGATCGCAAAACCCCAACTTTCTAATCGTCGCGGACGTACTCGATGCTTCAAAACAAACCATCGGGCACACATCGTACATGCAGGACCTGCGGCTTGTAAGAGTCAATCCTGGAGACTTGTGGATTGAGCGCGTCAACATAGGGACTGCTGCTGGGACTGCCGCCAAGTACTTCTCAATAAAGGTGCTACAGCGAAAGCGAAACGTCATAAGCCCTGATACCAGCGGACAACCCGGCCCCCAACCTCAAACCATACTTGTCCCGATTACCTTCTAATTGCCATGACCAACGACGGAAAAGAGCTTAGGCTCGGTCCTGGAACCGTAATCGACAATCGATTCGAAATTGTCGCGTTTCTCGGTGCAGGCGGAATGGGCTCGGTCTATCGAGCCAGACAACTGGAATTCAATCGTGATGTCGCAATCAAATTTCTGCATCGCCGATTTTGCGAGGACGTCTCAGCCGTAAAGAGATTTCAAAGAGAAGCCAAAATCGTTGCCAAGCTTCAGCACAAGAACATACTAACGGCATACGCATTTGGAGGTTTCGAAGGACACATCTATTTAGCGACAGAGTTCGTCGGAGGGCGCTCGCTCGGGGCAATGATCCACGAACGGGGTCCAATTCCACCCGAGCAAGCACTTCCGCTGTTAGTGGACATCTGTGATGCGATGCAGTACGCGCACCAACAAGACGTTTTGCACCGAGATCTGAAACCAGACAATGTACTAATCGTTGCTGAGCCCGGTAAATCTGCCACGGCAAAGGTGCTGGACTTCGGTCTTTCCAAACTACTTGGGTCGAATAATGCAGGAAAACTGACACGGACGGGAGAAGTAGTTGGAGACCCCCGCTACATGAGCCCGGAACAATGCCAAGGACAAAGGTTGGACGAAAGATCCGATATCTACTCGTTTGGTTGCCTGATGTATGAGGTTCTTTCTGGAGTGTGGCCTTTCGAAAGAGATGATGCTGTGGCAATCATGCAGTGTCACCTTTCGCACCAACCAGAATCGTTTGCTCGTCGCTTGGGATTGCCGTTGGCGCTGGAGGCGATCTGTTTCACGGCAATGTCCAAAAGGCCCAACGACAGATTTGAGTCATTTGACGCGTTGAGCAAACACCTGAAAGACGTTCTGGCAAATCCCAATCTGACCATAGCAATGCCATCAAGGCACGGAGCGAGACCCAAGCTAGCAATTCGGCCATTAGCACTGGCTTCAGTGCTAATTTCGATAGTGGCGGGAATCGCCTTGCTGGCATTTGCACCCCCGGACATATGGCTCGCCCGCATACAAAATGCTCTACCCACAGACACTAAAACCAACTTGGAAAATTCCCTCAAGCTCGCCGCATTCCACTTCGGAAGAGGCGACCTAGAAGAGTCTGCTAGCTTGTACACGAGCGCACAGCATTTAGCAGAAGAGCTACGAAACGATGAAGCCTCCCTGCTGAGTACATCAGGTTTGGTGTCGGTGCGTGTTCAACAGCACGACGACAAGGAGGTCGTTTCCACTTGCGAACTGCTGCTTGCTGAGGGAGTGCAGCTTTTGAAAGGACCTGGCGCGCCAGCAGAAACTGCAAACAGTGCCATCAGAAATGGAGTATCCGAGCTAATAAGGCTGAATCCGAGTGAAGCATTGCCACTCTCCCGTGAGCTTGCCGATCTATACAAAGCTCGAAAATTGAATGGTGATGCAAGAAAGATACTGGAACTGATCGCACCAGTCGGCGGAGACGTGGAGCGAGCCAACAACTATTTCGCGCTTGGACAACTCGCTCTTCAGGATGCCGACAAGACGGCTGCGGCCTCGTACTTCGACCGGGCTATCTCTACCGCTCCTGGAGGCTCTTATAGAATGTTAATCATGCAGCTAGTCGGCTCCGCACTGATGACAGCCGGCGACTTCAAAAGTGCTTTGGAATATTGGAAAAAATTGGAAGTCGATGTAAAAGGAAAAGCGTATCCCGGGCGTTCTCAGCTGTACATGTGCATGGGTGACTGCTACGCAAACCTTCATGAACTTCCGCCGGCAAGGGATTTCTATAGCGCTGCGGTTTCTATTGAGGAGCAAAAGCAAACTCCCTCTTACGCCATTCTTGTTCCCAGCGTTCATGGTGCGGGGCTGAGTGAATTCGCTCTTGCTGACTTTGCAAGCGCCGAGCAGTCTTTCAAAAAAGAGATTCAAATACTGGAGAGTCAGCCCTCGAAAGACGAGAGGCAGCTCATACAGGCAATGTCAATGCTCGGTGACTCTCTGACTTTTCAAAAGCGGGAGCAAGATGCCCATACACAATTTGAACGAGCTCTAGAATTGATTCAAAATTCGAGAGCCGGAGCTGGACTCGAATCAATTCGTCAAAGTTTGGTTCAGAAGCTGGCACGAACCAGCGCCACCAGCGCTGGACACTGAGAATTCTCAGTGCCCCGGAGAATCGCCGCTCCTGATGAGATTTGGCATGTATTTTTTTTCAATGTCGTGCCAGCTTGACTCTGCCTGTCCCGCGCGTCTAGCTGCCGCATGTGCATCTCTGCAATGCTTATCATCGTACTGAGCTTCAGCGTCGTGAAGCAGCGGAGAACGGTCGATAATCAACGCTCTCTCATACACCCTCGCAGCATCCGCCCACCTGCCTAGCTTAGTCATCGATACGGCTAGCGAGCGCAGAGAGTAGAGTTGCTGATGCGCCAACTCGACTGCCTCCTTCTGATTCGCTGCCACTGATGACATAGCCACCAGAATCTCATATCGATGAGCGAAGGTTTTCGACGCAGTATCGAACTGCCCCGTGTTGACTTGGGAATTCCCCAGTGCCAAAAGCAACTTTACCAGGTAAGGATTCGCTTCCGCCTCGGGATGCTCCGTTTTCTTCCAGGCTGCCATCGCCGCTTCGAATGCTTGCCGAGCCTCCAAAGCATGCCCTTGCTTCACCAAGATATCGCCTTTAGTGTTGAAGATTGCCACTTCGCTCAAATAGCTTTTCTGCGCAGACCTATTTGCAAATCCTGCAGCCTGATTCGCATACTTCAGAGCTTGATCATATTTTCCGGCATTGAGAAACAGCGCAGCAGCATTGTTGCAGACGCTGGCACGCGCATTATCGGTCTTGCTTAAACTAATGGCTTCATCTAAATAGCTTTGAGCGTTTGGAAAGTTTCCTTGACTAACGTCAACGGCGGCGTGATTGTATAAGTACCGAAGAGCAAGCTCCTCACTCTTCGGAGTGGTCGTGATCAGGCTCAACAGCTTTTGCGCTTTCAAATTTTGTTGGCGATTTTTATACACTTCGACAAGTGGAACAATCTCATTCTCGACGCTCTCACCAGATGCGATGGCAGCTTTTGCCGCAAGAACTCTTTGCAGTCGCGTGTCCACGATATCGCTAGCGAGGCCAGTTTTTACCAATTGCGTCCCGTGCTTTATTACTTGATTTGCTGCTGTCCAGTTATCATCCAGCTTGTTCTTATTCACATATTCGGCAGCTTCGTACCACGAGTTGAATTTGTCGATTTCTTGCTTGTTTTGCTCAGGAAGTTCTGCAATTTCGGCCAAAGCTGTCAGATGCGGCAGAACCTCCGTTCTCCGCTGATGCTTGTCGAGAACGGTAGCCAATTTGCGGTGCGCTTCAATCGCTTGCTCGAGTGTCGAGTTTTGCTTGTCGGCAACAACTTTGTTGTAGTAATCGATTTGCAGATTGTCGAAGTTGACGTAAAGCCATCCGGCTCCCGCCGCAGCAAGCAACACTGCCACCAGAATACCGATGTGCATCTTGGTGTAATGCCGCCGTTTCCTCGCAGGCTTTTGCTGGCTGATGCGCACGACAGTGGTGCTGTTGCGATTGATGCTGGCGAGTGCTCCAACCACTTCGTTCATTGTTTGAAAGCGGTTGTCCGGATCCTTCTCCAGACACTTAGCGATGATTCGCTCCAGATCAAGCGATACCTCCTGCCCCGGCATGGCTTCCGAGAGAAGCGGCGGTTTCTCCTGCAATTGCAGATACATGGTGGCAAGCGGCGTCTCACCTTCAAGAGGCGGATCGCCGACAATTATCTCGAACATCACACTGCCGAATGAATAGATGTCCGACCGCGCATCCAGCGGTCGCCCCGTGCACTGCTCCGGGCTCATGTAGGCAGGCGTTCCAAACACTGCGCCGGCACGCGTCAACTGCTGAACCTGCTCGCCTTCGTGGGGCATCAATTTTGCGATACCGAAGTCGACCAGTTTTACAACATCATCTTCGGCGCTTTCAAATTCGTGCACCAGCATGATGTTGCTCGGTTTGAGATCGCGGTGAACGATGCCCTGTGAGTGCGCATGTTCCAGAGCTGCTGCGGTTTGCCTGAAGATCGGCAAAGCCCGATCGACCGGCACGCGTTTGTCCTCACGAAGTATCTCGTCAAGACTGATGCCCTCGAGATAATCCATCACCAGATACACGCCCAGCTCCGAAGCGTTGAATGCGTAGACCTGAATGATGTTGGGATGCTTGAGTTGGCTGATTGCTTTCGCTTCGTACTGGAAGCGTTGCAGCGCCTCGTGCGATGCGACGCTTCCTTTGAGCAGCATCTTCACAGCCACGATGCGGTCGAGGAAAAGATCTTTCGCTTTGTAGACGACGCTCATGCCGCCCTTGCCGAGCAGCGAGATTATCTCGTATCGCTCGTCGATTGTGGACCCAACTTGACCAAGAATGTCTTGCTCAGACTGACGCTGACCATCAGCCCGGGTAACATCTTGTTCTTGATCGGAAATCGACGTCATGTCGGTTGGTTCCTCGGGATCCACTTTAGCCGTTCCCCAAACGTAGCGCTGTCCAGCATCGCCCGCGGTGCCAGCTGCATGGTACCGGCCATGATGCCCAAAAGCAACAGCCGCACCGTGAACAGATGGCTAGGTTATCAGCCACCAGCTATGTTCACCGCACTGCAATGGCTGGAGCGGGCTCCAGCACTTCCTCTTCCAATCTTCACTCCTGCGGACCCAACCCTAGCAACCCGGGTCCTTAGCATGAGGAGTTAAATCCACTATGCCAGCTCGGAGTCAATTTGGCAATTGGAAAGCGACCAGCCGTGTCGTTTGCGAGTTTCACCACTGCGCAATTCGCGACTTTATCAGAACAACCGGGCACAATAGAAACAGATTCAGAGCGCAGGAGAGTTGCGCATGCCGCAAATCGAAACTGGTGACTCAGAAAAGAAGCGCGATAGTCGAGACAGCGACCATGTTGTTACTTCACACAAGGTCGCTGGAGAAAGCATCAGTGGCGAGCCGATGGCTCCCGCCTACGAGCCGAAGTTCAAGTCATTCTCGAGCGTAGCCAAGCAAGGTGTCGATCAGGTTTTGCACACTGTATCCCAGTTTTGCATTGAGGACAAGGAGCAAGGCAAGCTCATAACCGCCAATGGTGAAAAGTCAGCTTGGGAGCCAAGACCGTCGTTTATGGAGGGACTCAGGCAAGCAGTCCAGGGGCGTTCAAGAAACGAGGCAGAACTCCGCCAAGCGGAGTTTTCCATTGCGTACATGACTAGAAAGGCCGCTCAATTCTTCCAGGATGCTTCTAGCGACCTTGTAGATGGACTCAAACGATGCTTTGGACAGGAAAGCTCTAGCGAAAAGATGACTGAGAGCCAGGAGTCAGCTTCTGACCGAGGTGAACCAGCTGTTCCCGCCGCCGAGCAGAGTACACCTACGCCGTCAGGAATAACTGATCAATCTCTGACTGGAATTTCTGAAACTCCGAGCGTCCCAAATCAGGCTGCTCAGAGCGAATCTAGTCATCAAAACCCAGACGGGATGCGGCAAGCTGACTTGCGCGACACCGTCGATGGCGTCCTAATTGCTCAAGAACCTTCGCAAACTGGCAGTAACTGGCTGAACGAAAAATGGATTCAGGGTGAAGCCAGGAAACTGCTGGACGTGACAAAGCAAGTGAAAGACAAGTACCTTTATGAAGAAAGTGGAAGTCTTCATCAAGTGCACAGCGTGCCCGAAGCGGTCATCTCCAACTACAGAGCTCTGCTGAACTCGCCAAAGCGCGACCAGGGTGAATTTCACACCGCGATCGCCCGCAAGCATGAAGACGGGAAGCCCGATATGCTGATGGCTTCGCCGACCTTCTTCACGCATGGAACCAAATTGCTTATTCCGGACCGAACCCCAGACCGAAAACTGCGATTACTGCCTTACGAGCTTCATCTGTCCCCCGATATTCAGTCATTCGGCAAGGACTTCAAAGTTGAGACTTTGATGCACACGCATCCACACACCTCGGATAAGGAGCTGGATCCCAACTCTTTTAGCGGCCCCGACAAGGATCAAGCTGACTCATTCCAGAACCAAACCTCGACGACTGTCAGAAGTTTCCTGCTTACACCAGACAACAAGCTTTTGGTCTATGTGCCCAGAGAGAAACAAGCCAACCCAAGTGGGGAGGAAGTTGGCGTCTTTCTACCGGACGGGTCCTTCAAGATTACCAATGAGAGATACAAGAAAGAATTCTCGCCCTTCTCCAAAGCAAACTAATTCTACTGGAGACATCACCTGTATTTTCGAGAGCCTATCGATTGGTACATGCTGGTCTGTGTCGTGCTGTCCCTTGCGCTGTGCAGGGATTGCTGCTTCCTGATGGCCGTTGGTTTTTTCTCTCTGGCATCCAAGGCTTGTACTCTTCTGCTTTTTGGAAAAAGGTCGCAAATCAATCCTTGGGCGGTTCGATTTGCAATTGGTCTTTTGCTGGGCGCCTGCAATGCGGCTGCGGTCGATCGACTTCTATGCCTGTGGGCGGACTTTGGGAAATTTGCTCATTTAGACGCTCTTGACGCCTACTTAGGATCGCTTACAAATCTTCTTCCCGCAGCGCTCGTCGAAGTGTTTCTAATATCGGTGGTTCCATTCGTCGTGTGGTGCGTGTTGGTCGGGTCCGATTTGTTAATCTTAGCCTTGCTTCGGAGATGTTCGTTTAGGCTCGTGTCTGCACTTTGCCTGATAAATCTGCCCCTCACCCTCTGGGTGGTGACAATATTGGTCTGGGTACCCATGCATGGACATCGAGTATCCACCTATGACTGAGATACAGTTCGTATCCGCTCCCAGCAAGCATCGGACACACAGGCAAAGAAAGAGTTCTGCGAGGCCCGGATCGCTCCAGTGTCACCGCATGCGGTATCACGCGGATCGGCAAACACCGGCAGACAGAGAGCAAAGCATCAATGCGGCAAAGCACACGTTAAGTGCAGACGCCTGCAAATCTCAACCACAAAAGATTCGTTTCCTCATCCGCCATCGCCGCCCCCGATGGCTCCACTCGCACACCGCGTCGGCCAGATCAACTAGATCATCCGGGACGGAGAAAGCCCGAACTGGGGCTGGGGTGAGCAGATTACCAGGAATGTAGGCTATCCACGTATCGACCGGCGGAAGACATATCGCACCAGAATACGGGTTGATGAAAGGGCTGAGACAGGCTGAGCCCGGTTCGGCAATTTGCTCCAAGCCGGCTCCCTACAAACATCGGGATCTGGCGCCAATCTATAGATTCCAGTTCGCGAGTTCACCAATGGGCACTTCGCGACATTATCAGAACAACCGGGCACAATAGAGATAGGGACAGATTCACAGTGCAGGAGAGTTGCGCATGCCGCAAATCGAAACTGGTGACTCCGGAAAGACGCGCGACAGTCGAGATGTCGACCATGTTACTTCACACAAGGTCGCTGGAGAAAGCATCAGCGGTGAGCCGATGGCGCCCGCCTACGAGCCGAAGTTCAAGTCATTCTCTGGTATAGCCAAGCAAGGCGTAGACCAGGTTTTGCACACTGTGTCCCAGTTCTGCATTGAGGACAAGGAGCAAGGCAAGCTCATAACGGCCACTGGAGAAAAGCCAGCATACGAGCCAAGACCCTCATTCCTGGAAGGATTGAAGCAAGCGGTACAGGGGCATTCGAAGGAAGAGGCTGACCGTCTTCAAGCTGAATTCTCGATCGCTTACATGACCAGAAAGGCGACTCAATTCTTTCAAGATGCCTCGGGCAGCATCGTTAGCGGATTTCAGCGATGCGTAGGTTTGGATGACTCAAATCAGAAAAATTCAGTAAAGCAAAACCTGGGCCTCGATCAGGAAACTGGACAGCAAACGATAACCATCGGCAAGAGAACATATCCAGCGTCTGACATAACCGGCCAATCTCTGGCGCAGATGTCTGATGTCCCAAATCAAACAGTGCCCGACGAATTGGAACATCGCAAGTTCGACTCCGGTGGAAAATGGATTTCAGCTTACCAAATTGATTACTCTGGGAAGAAGCCATTTTCGGGTGCGCCAGATGATGTCTTTGTGATCACAGCCGAGGGCCATCCGGGAAAACTGATGAAAGAGAGTCGACTTTGGGTTTTGGATGGCGAGCGGCTAAGCCTCCACACCCTTTCCGCGCTTGTTGTACACCTGCCAGAGCGGCGCTTTTTTCCATCGGGGCGACGTCTGTTGCTTGTGAATGCATGCAAGAGCGGAAAGTCTGTCGAAAGTTCAGGCGATGAAATGATCGAGCCAGGAATCTCGGGACGAAGTGCTGCAGCTCAGTTGGCAGTATTGTCCGACAGTTGGACTATTGGCGCGGCCGGTGATATCAATTCAGATACTGGTGAGGTTTACACGATAGGAAACCTGGGGCAACACGTTCCATCGAAATGGATATTATTCGATCCCAAAGGAATCCCTCGCTTGGAATTCGGCGCAAAAATGACAGAGGAAGATTGGCAAAGAGCCGAATCTCTGTCCCGAAAGAAGTTGGACTGGGCGGAGCAGCGCTAATGGCAGGGGCGATTGCCATCACGGATGATTTCAACGAAGCCTACCCATGCGAAGACTCTTGGGCTGCAGTGTTCGTCCTTCCCGCTATCGTAACCACCGTGCCGTTCATGTTGCTATTACCGTCTGTTCAGGCTTTCGCTTCGCCCTTTTGTGAACTGTCGTACCCGGTTACTTTCATTTGCTGCATTCCTTGGCTAAGGCATATTTTGAGGGCTGCGCGTTTCTTGCTTTTTTCGTCAGACTTGACGGCAGTCGCCAGGTTTTTCTCCATGCTCGCCATCGCGGGTCTCGCCTTCAATGCATTAGTCCAAATCGCATCTGGAATACTATTCGACATCGCACGCCATCAATTAGGACCTGTTTTCCACGAGGACAATTTCGTCCAAACGATGGTGTTTGTCGTGCTGGCTGTAGTGGGATCTTTTTATGGCACGTGCTACTTGGTTCACAGAATCAAACAACAGAGATTGTTGTCGGTGAGTTCGGAGATTGGCACCTCGACTATCCTTTTCTTGGCATCAATACTTCCAGCTGCTTCAATATTTGTCGTCTATCTTGCCGCAGAGCATATCCCTAGTTTGGCCGGAGTAATCCGCGCTGTGGGAAGTAGTTCCATCACCTACATTTACTACTTCGGTCTGGCTTTGTCTTACCTTATGACTTTCGGTGGACTCAAGCTAGTCAGCGCGGATCGGCAAGCATCGGCAGAAAGCAAGGCATCAATCCGGCAAAGCACACGCTAAGTGCAGACGCCTGCAAATCTCAACCACAAAAGATTCGTTTCCTCATCCGCCATCGCCGCCCCCGATGGCTCCACTCGCACACCGCGTCGGCCAGATCAACTAGATCAATCCGGGACGGAGAAAGCCCGAACTGGGGCTGGGGTGAGCAGATTACCAGGAATGTAGGCTATCCACGTATCGACCGGCGGAAGACATATCGCACCAGAATACGGGTTGATGAAAGGGCTGAGACAGGCTGAGCCCGGTTCGGCAATTTGCTCCAAGCCGGCTCCCTACAAACATCGGGATCTGGCGCCAATCTATAGATTCCAGTTCGCGAGTTCACCAATGGGCACTTCGCGACATTATCAGAACAACCGGGCACAATAGAGATAGGGACAGATTCACAGTGCAGGAGAGTTGCGCATGCCGCAAATCGAAACTGGTGACTCCGGAAAGACGCGCGACAGTCGAGATGTCGACCATGTTACTTCACACAAGGTCGCTGGAGAAAGCATCAGCGGTGAGCCGATGGCGCCCGCCTACGAGCCGAAGTTCAAGTCATTCTCTGGTATAGCCAAGCAAGGCGTAGACCAGGTTTTGCACACTGTGTCCCAGTTCTGCATTGAGGACAAGGAGCAAGGCAAGCTCATAACGGCCACTGGAGAAAAGCCAGCATACGAGCCAAGACCCTCATTCCTGGAAGGATTGAAGCAAGCGGTACAGGGGCATTCGAAGGAAGAGGCTGATCGTCTTCAAGCTGAATTCTCGATCGCTTACATGACCAGAAAGGCGACTCAACTCTTTCAAGATGCCTCGGGCAGCATCGTTGACGGATTTCAGCGCTGCTTCGGCTTGGAGAACAAGAGCGCCAAGAATGCAGGGGCGCAAAACCTGGGCGTCGATCAGGAAACTGGACAGCAAACGATAACCATAGGCAAGAGAACATATCCAGCGTCTGACATAACCGGGCAGTCTCTGGCGCAGATGTCTGATGTCCCAAATCAAACAGTGCCAGACGAATTGGAACATCGCAAGTTCGACGCCGGTGGAAAATGGATTTCAGCTAACCACATAGATTACTCGGAGAAAAATCCATTTTCTGGTGCGCCGGATGATGTGTTCGTCATCAGTGCCGAGGGACATGCTGGAAGGCTCATGAAGGGAAATCCGACACCTTGGGTTGGCCCTCTAATTGGCGGTTTCGTTCCCGGCGAGCGCCTGAGTTACCATACGCTGGCAGCGCTGATAAACCACTTACCTGAACGGAGATTTTTCCCGTCGGGCAGACGGCTAATTCTGGTAAACGCTTGCGAAAGCGGCCAAGCCGTCGAGAGTGAGCCCAACGAACTAATCGAGCCGGGATTTTCTAAGCGGAGCGCGGCTGCGCAACTGGCTTTAATGTCTAACAGTTGGACCATTGGCGCAGTTGGCCCTATTGAGGGTGATACTGGTAAAGCCTACAGACCGAATTTGACAGGCGAGCACGTCCCATCGAAATGGATATTGTTCGATCCTAAAGGGAATGCTCGCTTGGAATTCGGCTCAAAAATGACAGAGGAAGATTGGGCAAAAGCAGAGTCTTTAGCCCGAAAAAAACTGGACTGGGCACAGTAGGACCACCCCTATGCCGGAAACAGTTGCCATCACAGATAACTGCACCGAACCGTGTTATCCATCTGAGATTGCGTGGACGACAGTGCTCGGACTTCCCGGTTTGGTAGCTCTCGTGCCCTTTGTGTTGCTATTGCCAGCTGTTCAGGCTTTCGCTCATGAATTCGCCTACGGCAAGATACCAGATCTGGTCATTATCATGTGCTTCATCCCTTGGCTCAGACATGTTTTGACGACTGCCCGCTTCTTACTTTTTCACTCAGGTGAAACGGCAGTCTCCAGGCTTTGTTCCTGGCTCGCGATCGCGGGTCTTGCCTTAAATGCCTACATTCAAATCGCAAGCGGCGTAGTTTTCGATCTCGCTTGGCGAATTCTAGGAACAGTTATCACTGAAGAAAATTCTGTTCAAATTATGGTGCTTGTCGCATTGGGTGTATTGGGAGCTTGCTTTGGCAGTTGGTACCTGGCACACACCATCAGACAACAGCGATCTTTGTCGATGAACTCGGAGATAGCGACCTCGACAATGTTGTTTTTGGCATCGATACTCCCAGGTGCCTCTGTATTTGCCTTGGCTCTTGTCGCGAATTTTGTCCCAGGAGTGGTCGAGATATGGCGCACTGTCGGACCTCGCTCCATCGTCTACGCTTATTACTTCGGCCTAGCTTTGTCTTACCTCATGACTTTCGGCGGACTCAAGCTGATCAGCGTGGGTCGGCAAGCATCGGGACACGGCGCAGCATCAATCCGGCAAAGCACACGCTAAGTGCAAGCTCCGGCAAATCTCAACGACAAACGGATTGGTCTCCTCATCCGCCCAGCGCAGACTCCCGGATGGCTCCACTCGCACGCCGGCATCGGCAAGATCAACCAGATCATCCGGCACCCAACTGAGGAGAAAGCCAGAACTGAGGCTGGGGTGAGCATTTCCGGAGATATAGGCTATCCAGGTATCGACCGGCGGGAAATTTTCCACATCGAAGAAACCACCAGAACCCATCATGGCTGCGCCATCCCACATGCTGAGGGCGGGTTCGAAATAGATAAGCGAGCCCCGAGCACCATCAGCGAGCGATAAATCGGCGCCACGATCCCTGAGACACTCGCTGCGGCTGGCTGCCACGCGTGCCATCTCCTCACACAACAACGCATCTGTGAGACTCAACAAGCGTCCCGGCTCGGTGAAAACGAAACGGCGCAAAGGCGCACCTTGCTTGTGTGCCGACTTCTCGATCAGGCGCCACTGGCGTTCCATGTTGCGGACGTCCAGTCCGGCAAATTTCTCAAAGAATGACCGGTCGCTAAAGCCGGGCGTCGAATCGCACGCCAGGACCGACATATCGCACCAGGCGACGGTTTCGTGAAAGGGCTGAGACAGGTCGAGCCCCGGTTCGGCAATTTGCTGCTGGACCATGACAAAGCCTCCTATCCAAGCCGGCTCCCGACAAACATCGGGATCTGGCGCCAGTCTAGAGTTTCCTGCGAGGTCCGGATTCCAGTTCAATTATAGGTTATGAATGGGGCGTTCTGAAATGTGCATTGTAGGTGCCGAACCCGACATAAACTGCCAGTGTAATCAGTGAAACCCAGATTACGGCACACCTCAGCATCCGACTGCGATCTTCAGGAAGCACCAGGCGCTTGCCGATCGGATCGACAAGAAGAGCAGCGCTGAGCAGACTTTGCCGGGTCAACTCCAGCAGTTTTGTGCCACCCAGCAGCAGGAGCCAGAACGGCGCCAATACCAGCGCAGAGAGAAACGCCAGCAGTTCAAACAGACCGAATTTCTTGTCCTTGTCCACCGCCGTATCAGCCCACGTCGGCGCCAGCATGTTGAACAACATGAATATCGGCGCAAGAACGATGACCGGCACCGCCACTACGGCGCCGATCGCAACGATGGCTGCCAGCACGAATGCTCTCAGAGCATTGAAGAGCGGATTGCGGTTCTGCAGAACTTGAAGCAAATTCTGTTGCGCATTAGTGGAAGTTGGATTGAGGCGCAATGCTTCCAGAAAGAAGTCGAGTCCCTTCTCATTCTCCCCACGGGCAAACGCGCATATTCCTTTGTTGATATGCAAGTAGTCGTGTTCGGGATTGATAGCCAGAGCCTGGTCAAGAAACACTTCCGCTTCGTCGTGACGCTTCAGTTCTATCAACGCGATCGACGCCATCGATAGAGAACGCAAGTGCCGCGGATCGACAGCCAAACCGGCACGCGCGCGCGTGAGCGTTTCATCCCACTGCTCTCTCGCACGGGCTACGTAAGCGTAAGTGCCATGGTTAGCCGCCTCCTGAGGATTGAGCCGCAACGCTTCTTTGATAGCTGCCTCAGCCTCGTTCAATTGCTTCTGATGGACATGCGCTTCCGCAAGCACATAGTGGCTCAGGTAGTTCTCCGGATTCAGTCGCACAGCAGCGCGACCAGCCTCCACCGCCGGTCCGTACTTCCCTTGTGCCGTCAAAATGAAGCCGAGCAAAATCTGTGCGTCGGCATCTTCGGGATACTCCGCAATAAAGAGCTGAATCTCGCGCTCGGCTTCGCGGTCCCGACCGATTGAATGCAGCGTCCGCGCTCGTTCGTAGCGGCTGGCGTCGGTGTTCACCGTGCAGCGATTTACTTGTTGAATGCCTGTCTGATCGCCGACGACATCTTCCAGATTTTGGTATCAGTCATGGCTTTGATCTGTTCTTGCAGCCGCGCATTCTCATCGCGGTAGTAGCGCAGCTCATCCTGCAAGCGCGCCATCTCTTCGTAGAAGGTGTTGGACTCCGCATTGGCTGCCGCATCTGCCTGGTTGGGAAACTCGATGCGATAACGGTGTTGGCGACCCATCGGCGTCAGTTTCACGAACTTGTCGTTGAACAAGTTTTTCTTCAGCGGTTCGCCGGTACGAATATCATTCAATGGTGGCACATGATATTCGCCCGCTTTGGCATTGGAGAACATCGGTGCCCAGGGCACCACATTTTCGAAGTGATAGTGCGTCACTTGCGACTTGCGCGTGGAAAGCGAGTCAATGATAGCCTCGCCGCCGTGCAGCAGGTTTGCCGACCAGAGCAAGAATTCGCCTTTCTTCAACGTCAACTTGTGACGTTCGAAACCATTCTCTTGAGCGATGCTTTTAATACTCTGCTCGTAGAGTTTGTATTTGTGCATGGTGCGCGGGTTGTCCCAGGAGTTGGGACCTTCCCACGGCGCATCGGGATAGACGTACTCTTCCGCGATACCCATATCGTAGTAGTCGAACTCCGGCAGCTTGTGGCTGCCTGGGAAGTAGTGCAAGGGACCTTGCTTCAACGTAATATCTTCCAACGCTACCCACGCCGCGGCCATGAATCCGCGCGGCAACGAGCTGAAGTGAATAACATCGCTGTGGGTGGCTTGCTCAGTTCCACGCACGAAATTGAGCGTCTGGAACGGAATCGGCTCGCGACCATAGAGCAAACGCAGGATAGACAGAACTTTTTCGTGTGCGGCCACATCTTTGACCGCTTCGCATACACGCCACGCATCCTGATAACGACCGTCTTCGATCTTGTCCCAGACGTGCTCTTGAATCATGCGCGCGTGGGTTTCGTCGACGATCGATTCGGTGATAACGAGGTAGCCGTCTTCGCGATACTTGCGAATCAATTCCTTTTCGGTGGCGCTCAACGGACGGGCATCAATCAACCGATTGAACACCGGCGAATCCACCCACGGTCCCTGGAACGCGTCGTCGCGAGCGACCGGTGCCGCGTCCACAGCCGATGTAGTGCAGGACATTGATTGCATGCGAAATCCTCAAATCCTAGACGAGGCGCCCCTTGGGCTTTCGTCGCACTATATAGTAGTGCGTCGCGACGCCGGATCGGCACCACTTTAGATCATTCACACAATCCCAACGCGCGCCCGTTTCGGATACCTCAGCAATTACAGGAACTTCATGCTCCTGCGAGGCCCAAGATGAGCCAACGCTAAGAAATGTAGTGCGATTGTCACCAGTCAGCGGCGCGCCGAGGCATCCCGTCGATATGATGAACACCGTAATGGCGCTTCACGGGCTCAGCTCATGCACACAACCACTTCATACCAGCAACGAATTCGCCGCGCAGCTCTGGCACTGCTGGCAGTGTCGTTACTTCCGCTCTCTACTGCGAACGTTGCGCTGGCAGCGAACGGACAACCGCTGCAAGGAAACGCCAGCGTCAATTCCGAAGCGCTGAGATTGACGCGCGGCAAACCGAGACTCCAGTCGTCAGCTGAGCAGCAAGAGGTGGTTCCAGACAGTGGTCCGATGGAACTCGGTGCGCAGGACAACAATGGTTTCTTGCAAGAGCAAAAGCCATCCACCGCAGTTGACCTCGGTGCCTTCCAGACTGCGCCCCTGAATGGCAACGCCAACAACACCACGTTACCAGGCAAGGGCACGAGCACAAGCCGCGTGCAACTCCTGTCAGACTACGACATCGAATTGATAGTGGACAGCTCGTCGTCCATGAACGAAGACGATTGCCCTGGTGGCCTCTCGCGCTGGAACTGGTGCGGAATGCAGGCGACTGAGCTGGCTCGACAAATCTCGCCTTTCGCCCGGCGCGGGTTGACGATCACCACATTTGCAGCCAAGTATTACGTCTTCGAAAATTCCAGTCCGGCAGGCATAGCCGAGCTCTTCTCCAATAAATTTTTCCGCATCGGCACGCGGCTGGCTGAGCCGCTGGATAACCGGTTGAACTCGTTTTTCAGTCGGCGTGGTCCCGGTTCCAAACCACTGTTGATCGCAGTAATCACAGACGGACTACCTCATCCCAAAGAGGAACCGCAGATGGTGATCAATACTTTGATTCAGGCAACTCATCAGATGAAGAGCCCCAATGAAGTCACGATTGTCTTCTTCCAGATCGGGGCGGATGATCTGAAAGGACGCGCATTCCTCAGTTATCTCGATACGTCTCTCGTCAGTCAAGGCGCCCGTTTCGACATGGTGCGCACTATTCCTTTCAATCACCTGATGCAAGTTGGGTTAGCTCAATCACTCGTCGAATCAATTCAAGAATTCGCCGCGCGCAATCGCCCGGCAAGCCGTCCCGCAGCAGCCGCCGCCGCCAGCAAGCCACGCGCCAAGCCGAAACGCGCCGGACACTAGTCTTGCCAATTTTCGACTTTCAGACCCGGAACTCGGCCGAACTCTTTAACGTTATGGGTGATCACTGTCAGTCCGCGCGCTTTAGCCTGCCCCGCCAACAGCACATCATAGGGTCCGATCGGAGTACCGGCATTCGAGAGGAACGCCCGTATCTCGCCAGCCTCTCGCGCGTCTTCCTTATCAAACTCAACGACTTGAAAAAGTAGCGCATCAAAAATGTCTAGATTGTGTTTGACTCTTTTGCTTTTATACGCGCCGAAGAAAAGTTCATGGGCTACGATTGAAGAAATAACTACATCTGCGGGCGGTACCTTCCGCACGCGCCGAGAGATCTTCGAATCCGAATCCTTCAGCAGTGCAATAACAGCGTTGGCGTCTAGGATGTATCGCATCAATCGAACAAGGAATCCAACTCTGGGCGCTCTTGCTGTTGGATGGGTTCCTTTACCGCCGCTGCACAGTCGTCATCTAACTTACCGGCGAGCACCGTAAGCCACGACCAGTCTGCTGGAATAGGTTCAAGAATCACGGTGCTACCGTGGCGCCGGATGCGAACCGTCTCGCAATCAAACCGGAAGTCTTTGGGCAATCTTATGGCCTGCGAACGCCCGGACCAGAATACCTTTGCCGTTTCCATCGGCCTTCCTCCGCCTTGCTATATACCAATAGTATATACCACGAGGCATCCGTTCCGGGCTGTTCGTCGATCTATTGCCCCGCCATTTCGCGGAAGTTCTCTGCGTACATGCGAACTCCGCTTAGGATGGCGTTAATACCTTCCGTGCCCATCACCGACCCGCGAGCCTCGTTGCTGAGTTGCCCGATGTCCGTATTGCGCAAGACTTGCTGTATGCACCAGGTGCCATATTCACCGCTATTCTCAGCAAATTTAGCCTCATCTTCGGTGATACCTATGGCGCAAAAAACACCAAAGACGCCGGACGGCAACTGGTACAAAGTATCCGGCGCTTCGTCAGCGTACCAGACAACCATGTTGGTAAGCAGCGATGGCAGTGTCACCGAGTGTGGTGACTTCATTTCGAGAATCAAACCGGGACTGAGCGTGCCTGAATAGCTGAGCAGATACGAGCACAACCGCCGCAATTGCCTGATCGGCCACAAAGATGGCTTGCTGGACTTGATCATCAGCTCGCAGCCAAATCCAGAAACTTCATCAGGTTTTTCTTGAAACCACGGATTGCTCAATCCGGACGTGACATAAACCCAGTGATCCCGTCCGGGCACAGGCGGGTGCGCGAGAATCGGAATCACCTGGTCCGCGATGGACTGGGTGATCATCCGGAAGCCGCTGTCTGGCTTGAATTCCGGGTCCGGCACGTCAGGCGGGGAGTAGTTGCGAGGAATCGGAAGAAACGTCTCGCCCAGTAGATCCGCGTAGATTTTGTTGCGCTCTTTCCAGGCGCTGCGCAGCAGTTTCTTATGGGCGGTCTTGCTCAAAGCTATTCCTCTTCGAGTTTAAGCAAAGCCATAAATGCTTCCTGAGGGATATCGATCTTGCCGACGGACTTCATCCGTTTCTTACCTTCTTTTTGCTTCTCCAAAAGTTTGCGCTTACGAGATATGTCGCCGCCGTAGCACTTCGCCAGAACATTCTTGCGCTGCGCCGAAATGGTTTCGCGAGCCACAATCTTGCCGCCAATCGCCGCCTGCACCGGCACCTCGAACAGTTGTCGGGGAATCAGCTTCTTGAGTTTCTCAGCCAGCATGCGACCGTACGCCGCCGCGCGTTCATGGTGAACGATCGCCGAAAGCGCGTCGACCGGCTCGCCGCCGATCAGGATATCCAGCTTGACCAGCCGCGATTCGCGATACTCTTTGAAGTGGTAATCGAGACTTGCATATCCGCGAGAACGCGACTTAAGTTGATCGAAAAAGTCGGTGATGATCTCAGCCAGCGGCAATTCGTAATGCAGCATGGCGCGGCGGGGATCGAGATATTTCATGTCGATGAAGATGCCGCGTCGGCTCTGAGCGAGATCCATGAGCGGTCCCACATACTCGTTCGGCACCAGTATGCTCGCCTCTACATAGGGTTCCTCAATCATCTCTCGATAGTTGGGGTCGGGCAGACGCGCGGGGTTGTCTACCATGAGGATAGACCCATCCGTTTTAGTGACGCGATACACCACCGACGGTGCCGTCGTGATCAGGGTGAGTTGGTACTCGCGCTCCAGGCGCTCCTGCACGATTTCCATGTGCAGCAAGCCTAGAAAGCCGCATCTAAAGCCAAAGCCGAGCGCTTCGGACGTTTCCGGCTCGTAAAAGAGCGAAGCGTCGTTCAACGTCAGTTTCTCAAAAGCTTCGCGCAGGTCACCGTATTGATCGTTGTCGACCGGGTAAATGCCGGCAAACACCATGGGCTTGGCCGGGCGATAGCCGGGCAAAGCTTCCATTGCCGGTGCGTCGGAGTGCGTGATCGTGTCACCGACGAGCGTCGCCACGTCTTTAATGGCCGCGGCTAGATAACCCACTTCTCCGACGCCGATTTCGTCGGTCTTCACCTGCTGCGGGCGCAAAAAGCCCAGTTCGGTAATTTCGAAGTCTTTGTTGTTCGCCATAAAGCGAATCTTGTCGCCGAACTTGACGCCACCATCGACGACCCGGAAGTAGACGATGATGCCGCGATAGCTATCGTAGTAACTGTCGAAGATCAGCGCTCGGAACGGTCTGCTGGCAGTGTTTGCCGGGGGAGGCATGTACTGCACAATCGCCTCCAAGACATCTTGTATGCCGATACCGTTCTTGGCACTGGTCAGCACCGCATGTGATGCATCGACGAGCAGCACATCCTCAATCTCCTTGCGCATCACTTCCGGCTCAGCGGATGGCAGGTCAATCTTGTTGATGACGGGGACAATCTCCAGACCGTTATCAATAGCCAGCGTGACATTGGCAAGAGTCTGCGCTTCCACACCCTGGGTGGCGTCGACGATCAGAAGCGCGCCTTCGCAGGCTGCCAGGCTGCGCGACACTTCGTAACCAAAATCTACGTGTCCTGGTGTATCGATTAAGTTAAGAACGTATGTTTTCCCGTCCTTGGCTTTGTACTCCATGCGGGCGGCTTGGGCTTTGATGGTGATGCCGCGTTCGCGCTCGATATCCATCGTATCGAGCACCTGCTCTTGCATGTCGCGCTTCGAAATCGTGCCTGTAAACTCCAGCAATCGATCGGCGAGCGTCGACTTGCCATGATCGATGTGCGCGATAATTGAGAAATTCCGGATAAATGTCGGGTCTGTCGGCACCGAAAGTTGAACTCGTTTTAACGGAGTAAGCCCGGACAACGCGCCAACGCGTCGCCCCTCGGTATATTATCAGCCCAGACCCGCACTCTCTGCCATTCAACACAATAGGTTCATTAGGAGTAATAGTCCGATGGCACATCCATTTCTTGAAGCGCTGGAAAAACGCCCACTGCTGGGCGATGGCGCGATGGGCACGCTGCTCTATGCACGCGGCGCATCGCCGGAGACCAGCTTCGAGAAAATGAATCTGGACCACCAGGATATGGTTCAGCAGGTTCACATTGATTACATCAATGCCGGTGCCGAGGTAATCCAGACCAATTCGTTTGCCGGCAACCGTTACCGTCTGGCGTCCTACGGACTGGAAAAGGACGTTGTCTGGTCGTCAAACGTCTGGGCAGCCAAGGTTGCAAGAAACGCCCGAGAAATCGCCGGGATGCCCGTTTTCGTCGCCGGATCCGTCGGTCCGACGGGCAAGTTGCTGGCGCCCATCGGCGACATCTCTAAGTCTGAGCTGGAAGACGCCTTCAAAGAACAGATGGAAGGTCTCCTGGCAGGGGGCGTCGACCTCTTTGTCCTGGAGTCGATGGGCAACATCGTTGAGTTGACCACGGCAGTGCGGGCGGCGCGCAAACTCTCCAAATTGCCGGTCGTGGCTCAAATGACGTTCACCACCGAAGGCTCCTCGGTTTTCGGCACCCATCCCGAAGACTTGCTGAGGCTCTTAGATGAGCTTGGCGACGAGCGTCCCGACGTGCTGGGCATCAACTGCGGAGCCGGTCCGGGACCAGTTCTTGAAACATTGAAACGCATCGGATCTGCCGTCGCCGGGCGTGGCATGACGCCGGACCAGGTTTATTTGTCAGCCTTACCCAATGCCGGTTTGCCGGGCCGGGTCGGTCAACGGTTTATGTATGTGGCGCGTCCGGACTACTGCGCGACATTCGTCAAGCCTTACATAGAAGCAGGCGCCCGCTTTATCGGCGGTTGCTGCGGGACGACGCCCGAGCACATCAAAGCGATGCGCGTCGAACTCGACAAATATCTGCAAGCCAATCAGAAACACCCGACGCCGAAGGAATTTCCGGTCTCTATACCTGAAATTCAACATATTGCCGACCTGCAACCGACGACCGGCGATGTCAAAGACCCGGTCAAAGAACCGCCTCTCAACCTGGAGTTCAGCGGACTGTCCTCAAGACTGAAAACCAACGATCCAAAAAACTTCTTCATCAGCGTCGAATTAGATCCGCCGCGCGGAGCTGTTCCACGCAAGCTCTTGCAGGCAGCAGAGATGGTGCGCGACTCAGGAGCCGACACGATCAATGTCGGCGACAGCCCGATGGCCAAAGTGCGCATGTCATCGATGGCCACCTGCCTTTTGATTCAACAGAAGGTCGGCATCGAAACCATCATTCACTTCACGACGCGCGACCGCAATTTGATGGGCATGCAGGCTGACTTGCTCGGTTGCCAGGCTCTGGGCATCCGCAATGTAATCGCGCTCACCGGCGACCCGCCCAGCGTCGGCAACTACGCGCACGCCACGGCAGTCTACGATGTTGATTCGGTCGGTCTGATAAAGATCATCAATCAGCTCAATCGCGGCGTTGATATCGGGGGTAATACCATTGGGTCGCCCACTTCGCTTTCGATTGCCTGCGCTCTCAATCCGACAGCCGAAAATCGGGCCATGGAGAAGGAACGCCTGGCGCAGAAAATCGGCGCCGGCGCGCACGTAATCATGACCCAGCCAATCTATCAGCTCAGCGATCTGACGGATTTTCTGGATGACTTCGGCAAGGTTGAAATACCGATATTGGTCGGCATCATGCCTCTCAACAGCTTCAAGCACGCCGAATACCTGCACAACGAAGTCCCCGGCATCACTATCCCCGATGATGTGCGCGAAGCCATGCGCACAGCGGGAGATGAAGGCGCTCGTGTCGGTGTCGAACTTTCAGAGAAACTGATCGAAGAGATAAGACACCTGATCGCGGGTATTTATATCGTGCCATCCTTTGGTCGCTACGACGACATCTGCGGGATGGTGAGGCGGTTAAAAGCGGGCGTGCATGCGGCTCAACCTAAAGCTCTCACATAAAGCCTTTATCCTGATCGGCGTTCCGCTCGCCTTCCAGCTCATTTTTGCATTCACGCTTTTTCTGCTTTTGCGCCAGGCAGAGCATGAGATATACGTGGAATTCAATCGCCGCGCCATCATCGCGGAATGCAACAGCTTGATGCGCAGTTTTCTGGAATCGGTGCAATACGTGTACGCGGTGCAGCACTCCGAAGACACCGATGTCTATTTGCGCAAGTACGAAGAAGTAGCAAATCAACAGATACCCATGCAGTTTCGCACGTTAAAACTGCTCGTTCAGGACAGCCCCGATCAGGTACACATCGTCGAAGATCTCGAAAAGACCTCGGGCAAGATCACAACTCTCTTCGTGAAAGCGCGAGACTTGATCGAAAGCAAATCCAAGCCGATTGAGCTGGCTCGCACACGTCAGGATCTGTCGGACAGTGTCAAAGACTTGATCACTACTCTGAAAGCGTTCACACAAGAGCAGGAAGATGCTGAACGAAAGCGTCCCGACACTCAGATCAAAGTGCGCCACTTGTTGCAACGGTTCATGATGTTTGCCGTCGTATTCAACATTATTTTGGCGATTGCTCTGGCACGATTCTTCAACGAAGGAACTACAAAACGCCTGGGCGTCTTGATGAACAACACCAACCGCCTGGCTGAGAACAAAGAACTAAATCCACTGCTCGTGGGCAGCGATGAACTGGCGCATCTGGACAAGACGTTTCACGACATGGCTGATGCCTTGAAGGAAGCGGCGCGGCGAAAACAAGAACTGGTGGCCATGGTATCGCACGATCTGCGCACACCTTTGACCTCGGTGCAGGCGTCATTGACACTGCTGGGCGCAGGCGCTCTGGGAGGACTTTCCGAAAAGGCGCAGAAAGAAGTCAACGTAGCCGAAAACAATACAACCCGCCTGATCAATTTGATTAATGACCTGCTCGACATCGAGAAAATGGAGGCCGGCAAACTGAAGATGTCACCGCAAATGACACCACTGATGCCGATCTTAGAACGCGCTTACGAAGGTGCTGATGCCTTCGCCGGGCAGCACGACATCACCGTCGAGATGCCAAATACATCCCTGACAGTCTACGCCGATGGCGATCGCATCGTGCAGGTGCTGGTCAATTTGCTCTCCAACGCCATCAAGTTCTCGCCGTCCGATACCTTTGTGAGTGTGACCGTTGAGCAACAGGATGACTGGGTGGAAGTGCGCATCACCGATCGCGGACGAGGCATACCGCCAACTCACATCACATCTATCTTTCAGCGCTTCCAGCAAGTGGAGGCAGCCGACGGCCAACGCGCGCGAGGCACCGGGCTCGGGCTGGCAATTTGCAAGGCGATCATCGAAGGACATGGTGGCACAATCGGTGTCGAGAGCCAGGAAGGACACGGCAGTCAATTCTGGTTCAAGTTGCCGGCCAGCCCAGTTTAGGTCGAAAGCATCATTTCTCCAGCTTGTAGCCTATGCCATGGACAGTTTTTATGATCGATGAAGGGGCTTCCGGAGAGATTTTTTTCCGCAGGGTTTTGATGTAGGTATATACCGTGTCGATCGAAGAATCCGACTCCGAATTCCAAACTCGATCTAAAAGCGCGTCAGGACTGAATACTTCGCCCGGATGGCGCATGAAAAACTCCAAAAGTGCAAACTCTTTGGGCAGGAGTTGAATCGGCTGCCCTTCTTTCGTCAGTTCATGGGCCGCAGTGTCGAGCACCAACCCTTTGGCTTCCAGCGTGTTGCCCGGACCGCTGATATTGGCCGGGCGCCTGAGTAACGCACGAATGCGAGCGGACAACTCTTTTAGATGAAACGGCTTGGTGATGTAGTCATCGGCACCGGAATCCAGTCCCTGCAGCTTATCGGTTATCGTGTCTTTGCCGGTCAGCATGATGATGGGAGTGGTACCACCAGCGGAGCGAAACTGCTGGCACACATCGATGCCGGTTATGTGCGGCAGGTCCCAATCGAGAATCACCAGTTCATACTTGTAGAACTTGAGCCGCTGGGCTGCCTCCTTACCGTCGGCAACAGCTTCTACTTCATGCTGCTCGAAGGAAAGCCACTCCTTGACTCTTCCTTGCAGATCCAGATCGTCCTCGACAACCAGAATTTTCGCCATGACCGACTCCGTTATCCCGCCCATGATAGCAAACACGGCGCTCCGTCCTATCAGCCAGCGGGTATGAAATAGTCAGCCCGACGGTGCATTTGATGTCCAGATCTAAGTTTCCAGTATTGCTTTTAGGCACCTTGACTGCGCTTCTGCTGATCACGGCGTGCGGTTCAATCGATAGCGGAGATCGCTGGGATCGCGGGTATCGCTTGCGCTTCTGGCAAAAATTCAAGCTCGATGGAGAGACCGACTTCGTACGAGGACGTTACGCCAGCGCTCGCGACCTGTGGCAGGAGGCGGTGCGGCAGGCCGAAGCCATGGGACAAGACAACTTCCGCATCGGCATCTCACTTTATGATGTGGCACTGGCGCAAAGTATGTTGCAGCAGCCGCAAGACGCGATCAGCTCGCTGCAGAGAGCACGCAGCATCTTCGAACATCAACTGCAGACGAAACTTTCAGCGTCGCAAAAAGTAGAGATGACGCACGAACTGGCTAATACATGGGCGCTCTTGGGACAAATGCAAGCAGCTGTCGAAGACAGGGAAGCGGCAGAGAGATCCTTTGCGCAAGCCAACCAATTATACGGCAGTCTGTCTGACAGATATGATAGCGATCCCGTTTTGCGCCGCGAGCATGCAGAGTCTATGGCCAGTCTGGCCATGCTCGATCTGTCGATGGACAAACGGCAGGACGCTGAACGCTACTTCCAGGAGGCTATGCCGCTGGCCGAAGCTTCATTTTCATCACCGACCGCGCTGGATAACCTCAAGCGCGGTTACGCCAGTTTGATGAAAGTCACCGCCCGCGATGACGAAGCACAAAAAATGGTTCCGGATGATCCACGAATTGCCGAGCTTCTCAAACAAGTTGACGAAGCAGCCGACGACAATGACTGGGGCAGGCAAACGCAAGCCGCGCAAGAGGCACTACGCGTCGCGCGCACATCCAACTTTCCGGAGCTCACAGAAGCGCAGACGCTGACATCGCTGATCTTGCCTTTTGCCGCCCGCGGGCACTACGGACAGGCTGAAGAATACGCCAACCGCGCCACGCAGTTGCGCAAGCAGGTGCGCGCGCAACACGACGGGCTGGCTGATCACCTGCAAGCCGTCACGGTGCGCGCTTATATAGAATCGCAGCAGTATGCAAAAGCAATGCCGATTTTGCTCGAACAGATTGTCTGGCGCGAGAACAATCTCAGCGATCAGAAATTGCGCGTCACCGAAACGGCAGCCGATCTGGCACAGTGTTATGCGCGCCTGGGAGAAACTCAAAAAGCCGCTCCGCTTATTCAACGCTGCCTGCAAGCGCTGGAAAAGCGAAAAAACGCCAAAGGCAGGCGCCAGTACGTTCTCGCCAGAGTGGCGGACGCCTACATAGCAGGGGGCGACTACGCCAGAGCAATGCCGCTTTTGCAAGAGTTGCAGTCGCTGCCGATTGGAAAGCGAGGCGATAAGCAGTTTCGTCAGGCAGAAAGATTCATGTTGCTCGCCGACTGCGAAAAAGGGCTGAAGCAATACGCTCAGGCAAACGGACACTACCAGCAGGCTTTCAACATATTGCAATCCGCCAATCGCACCGTAGCCGGTGCCTGCTGCGCCCGCTGGGCAGACTTGAAGCATCGGCAAAACGACGATGCCGGAGCCGATCAACTCTACGCCAGAGCACTCAAGCTGTTGGACAATAAAGATCAGGACGCACAACAGAAAATCATCGAGCGCATCATTCCAGACTACTGCACCGTCCTGCAGGCGCTGGGAAAAGATGACCAGTGCGAGCAAATCAAGGCTTCAGCGAGTCGATGAACCTGAAAGTCGCATCCTTATGTTTGTCTCTGGCTGCAGGAAACAGCTTATGGCAGGCACCTTCACACAGCACCAGCTCTTTCCGTCCTTGCGCTGAGGCAAACATCTCTTCAGAGTTCCAGTGAGGCACAGTGAAGTCGGCCGTGCCATGAATGAAAAGCAGCGGCGGATGCTCCTTCCCGGCCAGCACCGCGCGATTGTCTAGAGCATCGGGCACCAGTGAGGAATGAGCAAGAAACGGAACGTGATGCGAGACGACCTTGCGCAACGAACTGAATCCTGATTGCAGGATGACCCCCAGACAGGGGCGGCGATCCATGACCTGACAGGTGACCGCGCCACCAATCGATTGTCCGTACAAGATAATCGCTTCAGGCGCGTAGCCCAGCCCATCACGAACATAGTCGTAGGCTGAAAAACCGTCTTCAACAACGGACTCGACATTAGGCATGCCGACCGTGTTACCAACGCTGTTGCCGTAGCCCCGATAGTCGTAAGCCAGCACGGAGACATTCTCGCTCTCCAACAGATTTTCGATCAGCCACTTGATGTCATCGAGATTGCCGGCATTACCATGGTTGATCAGCACTATATACGGTGCTTGCTGACGTTGAAACAGCCAACCTTGCATCAGGGTTCCATCTACGGCTTTGATGTAGACATCCTTTTTCTGAACGCCCGCCAGCTCGATGACCCCACGAACTTTTCTGCGAGGCCAGAATATGAAGTGCCGGTATATCGTGCTGACTGATCCGTTCAGTTTGAATGCCATAGTCCGATTATAGCGATTGTTCGAAGGCCGGATCGAGCTCAACAGCTCGGCGATAGTCCTGCTCGGCTCGCGCAAACTCACCAATTTCTTTGAGGGCCAGCGAACGATAGAAATACCCCTGCGCATCATCCGGAGCCAGCTCTATGGCTTTATCCAGGTCCTCGATGGCCCGGTAAAACCGGCGCTGCTGAACATAGGCTCCGGCGCGCCAGAGCAGAGCTTCGCGGTTGTTCTGGTCATGCTCGAGAACGCGCGTCAAATCGTCGATCGCCTCAGGCATGCGCTCGCGCATGAAATAAGCGCCCGCTCGCTGCAGATATCCGTCTCCCTCGCCATAATCAGGATCTATATTGAGGCATTCGTTGAAATCTTCGATAGCCTCGCGATGACGCCCCATCGCAGCCAGCAACAGACCGCGCGAATAGTAGAGGTCCTCATCCGTCTGCCGCAGCGATATCGCCCGGTCGAAGTCATCGAGCGCCGGCTCGTTCATCCCCATGTTGGCATACGAGTGGGCTCGAAAAGAATAAGCCATCCAGTAGGTGGGATCGCGCCCGATTGCCACAGTGCACGCGTCGACAGCGGCCGTGTATTCGCCTCTGTCGATCAGCTTGCGCGCCTCTTCCATGTGCAGATTTGCCTCATGGTGCAGCATGTCGTCGGCTCGCGCAATCAGCACAATCGGTCCGCGCGGAGTGCGAATCACGATCGGATCGCTCGGATCAAATCCGCAGTAAGCCTCGAAATGATGCGTGCCGGCCAGTGACGAATCCAGGATGCCAGTGCTGCCGGGGTCGATGGCCATCACTTGCTCTCGTCCCTTGAGCGCCGCGCGCAGTCCTTCCTCCTCGCTGACCGTAGCCATCCATGATTCCTTGCCGCGGGCCGATACCGCCAGACGATTTAACGTCACTCTCATGCGCACAGGCTGAGAGTTCTTCAAAAGATCCGTGGCCTTGCCGTACACACTGCGAGCGTGTCGCACCACGGGCAGAGCCACCACCAGAGCCCCGGCCCAGACGGAAGCCGCATAAATGATTACCGTCCAGACCCGCATAACGTCAAAGACGCAGAACAACGCCGCGGTAACCAAAAGAGCGACACTAAGGTAAATCGCCGCGGTCCGCAACCGCCGGCGATAGTGCGGGCGAAGTTCACTGTGGACAGAGAATTTCGCCTTCTTCTCGTTGCTCATGTTGTCCGCTGCGCCGCCGGGTTTTTGTAGATGTTGAAGTACTTCGCTTCCGGATGACAGACCACGATGGCCGAAGTACTCTGCTCAGGGACGATATGAAACTCTTCAGTTAAACTTACCCCGATGCGCTCGGGTTCCAACAGCTGGAAGAGCTGAACCTGATCTTCCAGATTGGGGCAAGCCGGATAACCAAAACTGTAGCGGGAGCCGCGGTAGCCCTGGTTCAACAGTTTCGCCACGTCGGAGGAGTCCTCAGCCGACAGCCCCAGTTCCGCGCGTATCCGTTTGTGCATCACTTCGGCAAGCGCTTCGGCAGTTTCCACAGACAATCCATGGAAATAGAGGTAGTCCGAATACTGGTCGGACTTGAACAGTTTCTCGCTATAGTCCGAAGCCTGGGCACCGACCGTGACTATCTGCGCCGGCAGCACGTCCATGACACCCTCATCGACCGAGGCAAAGTAATCGGCAATGCAGAGGTGGCGACCGTGATCCTGGCGCGGGAATGAGAAGCGCACCCACTCGGTCTTTTGATCTTCGCGATAGACAATCAGGTCGTTGTCTTTTGATTGCACCGGGAAGTAGCCATAGACAACCTTCGGTATCAGCAAGTTTTCTTCGATTGCCTGTTTCTTCAAGCGCGCCAGCACCGGGCGCACCTTCTCGTTCAGCAAAGCCTCGTACTCGGCATCCGGCATCTCACCCTGGCGCACTCGCCATTGCCCGCGAATCAGAACATTCTCGTTCAGATAGGGGAAGACATCAGCGACCGGTATGTCTTCGACCACGCGCGAACCCCAGAATGGCGGAGTAACAACCGGCACACCGCGTTTAACATCGGAGCGCCTGGTATTGCTGGTGGTGACGACCGGAACTTCGGGGGCTTTGCCGGTTTTGCCGTTTCGGTCACCGTCAGCGGCCCCCACGGGTTGCTCGGCTCCATTTCGCTTGTCGCCATTGGCGGTGATGCCCGCGAATTCAGCCAGTCCGGCCTCGCCTTTGTTGGCCAGCGCCTCCATATACTTGAGGTCATCGAAAGCATCTTGGCCGTAGACGACCAGTCCGTCGTAGACGTCGCGGCAGTCTTCCTCGACGTACCGCCGGGTGAGAGCGGCACCGCCCAGGACCACGGGGATTTTTATGCCGCGATCGTTGAGAATTTCCAGATTCTCCTTCATGATCACCGTCGATTTGACCAGCAACCCGCTCATACCTATGCAATCAGCTTTATGTTCTTGCGCCGCGGCGATGATGTTTTCGATCGGCTGCTTGATGCCCAGGTTCAAGACCCGGTAGCCGTTGTTGGTGAGAATGATATCGACCAGGTTTTTGCCGATGTCGTGCACGTCGCCCTTGACCGTGGCTAGAACCATCGTGCCGCGCGTGGCGCCTTCGACTTTTTCCATGAAAGGTTCGAGGTAAGAAACAGCCGCTTTCATTGTTTCTGCAGATTGCAGCACAAAAGGCAACTGCATCTTGCCGGAACCGAACAGGTCGCCGACCACTTTCATACCGTCCAGCAAAATCTCATTGATGATGGCCAGGGGTGCATACTTCTCCATAGCCTTGGCCAGGTCTTTTTCCAGATCTACACGATCGCCGTCGATAATGCGCTGCTTCAGCACCTCCTCGACAGGCAAGTTGCTGTCGATTTTCTTTGGTCCGCCACCTTCTTTTTTCTTGGCTTTGTAGAAATCGAGCAGTGTGAAGAGCGGATCGTAATCAGGCGTTCGTTCATCGAAGATCAGCTTGCGATGGAACTCGCGCTCTTCTTCGGCAATTTTGTAGAGCGGCAGAATTTTCTGCGCGTGCACGATCGCCATATCCAGGCCCGCTTCCACTGCGTAATGCAGAAACACCGAATTGAGCACGTGGCGAATCGATGGATTGAAACCGAACGAGATGTTGCTGACACCGAGGATGGTTTTGACCCCGGGCAACTCTTGCTTGATACGGCGAATACCCTCCAGTGTCTCCATGCCGAGGCGCCGGTCATCTTCGTTGCCGGTGGACAACGTAAAGGTCAGGGCATCGAAGATCAGATCTTCGGGCTTCATTCCCTGCTCCATGCACAGCAAAAGAATGCGCTTGGCGATTTCAAATTTCTTCTCGGCAGTCTTCGCCATGCCCGCTTCGTCGATAGTCAGCGCAATCGCAGCGGCACCAAACCGGCGAATCAACTCAACCTTCTTGAGCATCTTATCGACGCCATCTTCCAGGTTGATAGAGTTGACGATTGCCCGTCCGGCAATCAGCTCCAGCGAAGCCGCCAGCACGGGAAACTCAGTCGTATCGACGACCAACGGCAGTTGAGACTCTGTGTTCAGCCGCTTGATATATGTGGTCATATCGCGCACTTCATTGCGACCCACGTAGGCAGTGCAAACGTCGATCATGTGGGAGCCTTCGCGCTCTTGCGCGCGAGCCATGGCCACCATGCCGTCCCAGTCTTCGACTTCCAGCAACTCTTTAAATTTCTTGCTGCCGTTGGTGTTGGCGCGCTCGCCAACCAGAAGTGGTGGCACATCTATAGTCAGGGGCACCGCAGTGTACAGGCTGCAAACCGAAGGCAGTTCGGTGATCTGGCGTTTTTTCGGTTCGACATGTCCGACCACTTCGCAAACGCGTTTTAAGTGCTCGGGAGTGGTGCCGCAGCAACCGCCGATGATGTTGACACCTTCCTTCTGGACAAAGTGCTTGAGCGCATTGGCCAGATCATCCGGCGTCAATTTGTAGACGGTCTGCCCGCCGACGTTCTCAGGCAGCCCGGCATTGGGCAACACGGAGACGTACTTCCTGGAGTTTTCGCAAAGATGGCGGATCGGATCCATCATCTCGGCAGGACCGGTTGCGCAGTTCATGCCGATCACGTCAATATCGAACGGCGAAAGCGCCGTCAACGCCGCCGAGATATCAGAGCCCGTGAGCATGGTGCCCAGAGGCGGTGCCTCGATCGTGAACTGACAAATCACGGGCACGCGCCGCCCGATCACCTTGAAGTACTCTTCCATAGCCACAATTGCGGCTTTGCATTGCAGCAGGTCTTGCCCGGTTTCGAATTGCAGCACGTCGGCGCCGCCGTCCACGAGTCCGCGCACCTGCTCGTAGTACGCGTCCTTCATATCTTTGAAGGTGATGTGTCCGAGCGACGGCAGCTTTGTGGTAGGTCCGATAGAGCCTGAGACGAAACAACGGCGTCCACCGGTGGAATAGTCGCCGGCTACACCGCGGGCCAGTTCTGCCGCCTTCTTGTTCAACTCATAGGCGCGATCGGCAATGCCGAATTCGGCAAGCACTACAGGCGATCCGCCGAACGTGTCGGTTTCGACGACATCACAGCCGGCCGCGAAATACTGGCTGTGAATCTCAGCAATTACATCCGGGCGGCTCTCAACTAATATCTCCGGGCAGTTCTCGAGTCCCTGGTAGTCGTCCAGCGATAGATCATATTTATGAATAGACGTCCCCATAGCGCCATCAAAGATGACCACTTTTTCGCGCAAAAGGCTCAGGAATGGACTCGTCATGCGCACGATCCTAACTTAAAAGCACCCGCCCGTCGCCCATTTGTGTACCGCCTTCGAGCGGACCCCTGCCGTTTCATCCTTGGGAAGAGGTCCCGGAATCAGCAGGGTCCGAAATGTCCGCCAGGCAGCCGCCGGGGGCAATTTCACAAAACTAACACGCCGTTTCACAACTCTGACACACACCACCTGTAATCTAGCAGCGTGGAAGTTTTCCACGTCGCCCCCACCCTGATATGAGCTTTTCGGACTACCGACTGAATCGGTCTAACAGCTGATAACCAGCACTGCAGACGATTTAATCTAGTTTCCCAAAAGATTTCATTTACCAATCCCCCAGATGTAGTGTATATAAGAGGCTTAGGAGGTTGTCATGCTTCCCCTGTCCCGCCCCCACTTACTAATTATCGGAATCGGCGCTGCGATACTCGCTTCGTCTTTGCCTTGCAAGGCAGATGAAATGACCAATGCCGAGATTCTTCGCCGCAAGGCTTCGATCCGCTACACCACCGGTTATACGAAGACTGTTGGTTGGGAAAAAGGTCTGGTCGATGGCGACTCCAACCTGGGGCACTGGCACTGGAGCCCGATGATCAACTATCAACAAGGCTACCGCAAAGTACCGGCCGGACAGAGCCAGAAGACGACCCAGCTCGCTCAGCGCCCGCAAGGCGGCATCTATGTCAAACCGACCAAAGTGGCATTGCCGCAGCGCCATTACGACTGGAGCTACCTCAAGAAGTATCAACGCCGCACCACCACCGACACCTCGGTCGTGTTGACTGCGCACCAACCCAACAATGCCGAACCGGTTGAAGCCAAAGCCTACGGCGGCGGTTACGGCGATTGCAACGCGAAGATTCGCGCCTCAAAAGATTCACTTGCCAACAAGGAAGTGTCCGGACGCCTACTAAAATAATATGCTGAAGCTCGCCGAAAAGCCGAGGCATAGGACCTGACCCTAAGCAATCGAATCAGAAACAGAGCAACCTGGGCAACGCCTTTCGGCGCGGTCATCATGTTGCTCGTTTTTGTTTTGGCAACTGCTGAGACTCTCGCTGCACCGCCGGAGAGGGCGCAACCCAAGCCGAAAGTACCTCAGAAAGTGGACGGCATCACGTTGCCGCCGGGATTCAAGATCGAGGTCTATGCCGACAACGTACCAGGGGCCCGCTCGCTGGCGCTCAGTCCATCAGGTGTTCTGTTCGTCGGCACGCGCGATGCCGACGGCAAAGTCTATGCAGTGCTGGACCGCAACAAAGACAACATAGCCGACGATGTAAAAGTGATCGCGCAAGGCTTGAACTCGCCCAACGGCGTAGCACTGCGCGACAAAGCTCTCTATGTGGCGGAAATCAATCGCATCTCCCGCTACGACAATATCGAATCCCAGCTCGACAAGCCGCCCAAGCCGGTTGTCGTCTTCGACAAACTGCCCAGCGACACACACCATGGCTGGAAATACATCGCTTTCGGTCCCGACGGTTGGCTCTACGTCCCGGTGGGCGCGCCCTGCAATGTCTGCCTCAAACAAGATCCCCGTTACGCCAGCCTGATGCGCGTCAATCTGGAGACGGGGCAGAGCGAAGTCTACGCGCACGGCATCCGCAACACGGTCGGCTTTTCCTGGCACCCGACCACGCACCATTTGTGGTTCACCGACAACGGGCGCGATTGGCTGGGAGATAACTCACCGCCCGACGAGCTGAATGAAGCTCCTAAAGCCGGCATGCACTTCGGATTTCCGTTTTGCCACGCCGGCACCATACTTGATCCCGAGTTCGGCAAGGGGCACACCTGCAAAGAGTACACACCGCCCGTGGTGAAACTTGGACCGCACGTCGCCGCGCTGGGGCTGAAGTTTTACACAGGCAGCATGTTTCCTGCCCAGTACAAAGGACGAATCTTTATCGCCGAGCACGGCTCGTGGAACCGCACCACTCCGCTGGGTTATCGCATCACCATGGTCAGCTTTCCGCCCGGACAGCCGCCGCAATACGAAGTGTTTGCTCAGGGTTGGCTGAACAAGGGCTTCCTGGGCGTCAGCCGTCCATTCGGTCGCCCGGTGGATGTATTGGTGATGCCCGATGGTGCGCTTTTAGTTTCTGACGACCTGTCCGGCAGAATTTACCGCATCAGCTACGCCGGCTCGCCTCAGTGATGCTGGCTGAAAACAACGAAGAATATGATGCAAGCAAGCAGGAGTCCGATGATGATGATCGGTATCGGCGGTTTAGGACGCTCCGGAGGCAATTGCTTGAGCTTCGAAATGCCAGGCAGAGTCACAGAGGAAGTCATTTTGCCGGAAAGCGACAGCGCCACCGATTCCAGATCGCGCTTCAGATCGGACACTGATTGATAGCGTGCGTCCGGGTCCTTCTCCATCGCCTGGAAGGCTATGTTGCTCAGCTGCTCAGGTATGTAGAGATCGGGGCGAGTTTCATCAAGGGCCTTCGGCTTTTCTTTGACTTGCATCTGCATGGTTTCCAGCACGCTGCTGCCGACCAGCGGTGCCGAGCCGCTCAGCATCTCGTACATGACGCAGCCGATCGAATAGATGTCCGAGCGACTATCCAGCGGATGCCCCTGGGTTTGTTCAGGGCTCATGTACAAGGGAGTTCCCAGCACATCTCCAAATTGCGTCAGGTCACCGCGATTGGTGCCGGGCTCGCCACGAATTTTTGCAAAGCCGAGATCGAACATCTTCACGACGTCGGTATCATTGGCCGTTTCCACCAGCATAATGTTGCCCGGCTTGATGTCACGGTGAATAATCTTCTGATTGTGCATGTGAGCAACCGCTTCACAGACCTGGGTGAGGATTTTGACGCAGCGCTTCACCCCGACACGCCCTTCTTTCTTGAGAACTTTAAGCAGCGTCTCGCCTTCTAAAAAGTCCATCACGATATAGGGCTGGCCACTGCGGGCGGTGCCAACTTCGTGCATACCGATGATGTTGACGTGCACCATCTTGATTCCAGCTGATGCCTCGCGCGAGAAACGTGCCGTCAGCTCTGCGTCTTCGACCAGCTCCTGCTTGAGCATTTTGACGGCGACGATCTGCTGAGTGTAGACGTTGCGTGCGCGATATACGACACTCATACCGCCGCGTCCGACTACCGAAGTAATTTCGTACTTGCCATCCAGCACTGAACCCACATGCGGGTCTGGAATGACCGGTATAAGCATCTGCCCGTCGCGTGCGCAAACCCGCTCGCCAGCTGTGTATTGCGTCTGGCAAGCAGGACAAACAAAGGTTTTTATTTCAGCTGGAATCTGCTAAACCGCCTAACCCGCCCGGACCATAATAGCCCAATTTTGAGCCCAGTCCAGTAACGGCTAATTTTCGGTGCCGGTTTCTCCACTGGTAGTGGTCATGCCACTTTCGCCGGCTGTGGTAGTGGTGAACACGCCAGTAGTCATGGCGCCCATGCCCGTGGTGGTCGTTGTCGGGTCACTGTTGCCTGCGCTTCCGGAGTTGCCTCCAGTCGTGAATGAGTTACCAATCAAGTCATCGGATGCCATCACCCAGGTAATGGGATAGGTCTGCTTGGCTTTGAGCTCCACACCATTCGGGACAATCGCCGCAACGAGAAACGGCGGATGCACCGTCACCGACGTCTGCACCGTCACCTCGCCATCGACCTGTCCCCCGAAGGGTTTGGCCGGCAGCGGATCGCGCACTGTCTCCCAAACTAGAATGGGTGAGTTGATCGAGATGTTTCCAGCGCACTGAGCGCGTTTGCGGCTCACCACCGCTTCCGCCCGTTTTTTGGGTTCTGCGTTGGCAATTGCACTGGGCGGACCATTCGCCGCCGCGCGCGCCGCATCTCGACAAAGTTCGCTGTTGAATGCCGAACCGATAATCAGCGTGCCAATGTCAAAGAGAATCAGGATCACCGGGATCAGTGCAATCAGCCCAACCAAAAGTTCCGTTATCGATTGAGCGCGGGCACGCGTTTTCATTGAAAAACCGCTCCGAGAAGGTCGGGCCTCCCTATCAATATTCCCGATTCTTGTATCTTTCTTGCTAAAAAATAGCGCTGGGACAGCCCCTCCGACAAGGGCGCCAATATGCTTGAAAACGGCTACTGGTGGCATAAATGATGTGTTGTCCTCTGGAAGTGCCCGTGTGAGCGACGAAAAACAGCCGCCGCAACCAAATTTGCGTGAGCCGGATCTGGTGATCTCCACTCCGCCGGAAATCGCTACTTCGCTGCCCTCTGAAATCGCCGAACAGACCGAGGACGAAAATAAACTGGTTGGCACGGTAGTTATGGACCGGTATCTCGTGCAGTCAATCGCGGGACGCGGCGGCATGAGCGTCGTGTATAAGTCTCTGCACTTGCTGCTCAAACGCCCGATCGCACTGAAAACACTGCACAAACAGCTATCCAACCAGGCGAAACACATTCAGCGCTTCAAGGTGGAAGCGCAGGCAGCAAGCAGACTATCGCATGAGAACATCGTTTCGGTTTACGACTTCGGCGTGCTCACCAACGATTGCGCCTTTCTGGCCATGGAATACGTGGAAGGACGCCAGCTGGCGGAGATCATCCACAAAGAAAGGCACTTTCAGCTGGAGCGGGCGATCGAGCTGACGATTCAGTGCTGCAATGCCTTGCAGCACGCACACGACAACGGCGTCGTGCACCGTGACTTGAAACCCAGCAACGTGATTATCACTCACAAAGATAAAGGCGTTGAGTCCGTCAAGATAGTCGACTTCGGCATCGCCAAAGTTTGGGAGGACGATCAGCAATTGACACGCACCGGCGAGACCGTCGGCAGTCCACCCTACATGAGTCCCGAGCAATGCCGCGGCGACGAAAATTTAGATGCTCGCAGCGACATCTACTCGCTTGGTTGCCTGTTCTACGAAATGCTCTGCGGCAAGGCACCGCTAACGGGCGGCACCGTATATGAAACCATTCACAAACAGATCAACGAAATGCCGCGCAGCATATCCCACACCCGCGACGATATCAAAGCCGTTGCGGAAGTCGATGATGTCTTGCTCAAGGCACTGTCCAAAAACCCGGACGCCCGCTATCAATCGATGGAGGAGTTCAAAGAAGCACTGATCAAACTGCGTACTCAGGTGCATGGACATCAATCCATCGCCGACAAACTGTCCACTAAAGTTTCGGTATTGAGCAGGCGGTATTTGGCGGGACGGCAAGGCAACTATAAACCGCTGAAAGCAGGGCTCCTTTGCCTGGCACTGTGTGCAGCCGGAGTGGGCGGACTCAACTACTTGCAGACACAGGTTGCCGAAGCACCATCCGCCAATCCGCCTGCAATCGAGCTACAGCTGCCGGATACCGGCGAAAGCTATGAAAAGACTTTTGACACCCGGATGCAAGTTGCACGAGGTCTCATGGATCGGGGCAAACCCGCGATTAACGAATTGGAAGCGGCTTCGACTGCTGCTTTGACGGCGTTCGGAGAACAGGACGGTCGGTATTTGCAGGCGTTGCAATTTCTCAAATCTGAATACTCCCTCGCCAATCGGGAAAAAGAGGCTCAGGCAGTACAGTCTGAAATACAGCGCATCGATCGGTTTCTCATTCCACTGGGTGATCCGCTCGGAAACAGCGCCCGCATTCAAGACCTGATTATAAAACAACAGTCCGACCCGACCAACAAAACCATCGCACACGATCTGATTGTCACTTTGACCAATCAGGCGCAGATTTTGAGGCTTGCCGGTCGGCACGAAGAATCTAAAAGGGATGCCCTGCAAGCGATCGCTTTAGCCGAGAAACACTTCCCGGGAGATAGCCTGTCCATCCGCTCCCGCATCGTCCTGGCAGGTGAACTGCGCTCCGAAGGACGCCGCGACCTGGCATCGCTCGAATACAAAAAGATAGCCGCTCTTGGCCAACAGGCAAAATCCACAGAAGCGGTGCAGGGACTGTCCGCCTACGCGCTCGCCGAAGACGACTACTATGCCAATAGATCCGCAGATGCGCTGCGGCGCCACCGCGAAGCAATCCAACACTTTCGCAAATTTTACGCAGGCCCCTCGCCCCAAGAAGCCGATGCCACAGAGGGTCTGGCCAAAACACTGGCTGCTACTGGTGACTTCGCAGGCGCCGAGAAGAATATGCTGGCCGCCATAGACATGAGTCGCACAGTGGAGGGTCCGCGCAACATCACACTCGGAAAGCGCACTCTAAACCTGGGCTGGATCTACATGAAGAGCAAGAACTGGCCTAAAGCAGAGTCCACGCTGAAACAGGCTATGGACATTCTTTATCGCAACAGCCTGGGCGACTCGCTGGCTATGGCGCGCGCCGCAGCGCAGCTGGGGCACGTTTACTACTTTCAAAACAAATACGATCTGGCAGAGCCATACCTGAAGCAAGCGATCGTGCTGTTTGCCCGCAACGACCGCCACGAGAAAGAGGAGTACTGGAAATCCTTGCCGGCGGAGTTCGGCGAAAGCGCCCAGCGGTTGCTCGACATTTACAACAAACAAAAGCGCTACAAAGACATAACCAAACTGAACGAGCTGGTCAAGAAGGCTCGCTTCGAAGCACAGTCCAAGCAACAGTAGCTATTTTGTCGCCAGCGTTCTCGTGCGGATTTTGGAAAGCGCGGTATCCAGATCGTGTATCAGGTCTTCCGCGTCTTCGATGCCGACCGACAAACGCACCAGAGTGTCGGTGATGCCACGCGCTTCTCGCTCTTCCTTGGGGATGCTGGCATGCGTCATGGTCGCCGGATGCCCGATCAAAGACTCGACGCCGCCGAGGCTTTCAGCCAGGGCAAACAGCTTGGTGTGATTGAGCAGCGCTTTGGCATCTTCGATAGTGCCCTTCACCATCAGCGATACCATACCGCCGAATCCTTCCATTTGCGACTTGGCCAGATCATGCTGCGGGTGCGAGGGAAGCCCCGGATAAATGACTTTCTCTACAGAAGGATGTTTGTCGAGAAACTGGGCAACGGCGAGCGCATTTTTCTCATGCTGCTGCATGCGAATCGCCAGGGTCTTCAAACCACGCAGAACCAGCCAGGAATCAAACGGTCCGGGCACGGCTCCGACAGCATTCTGGTGGAACTTGAGAGTTTCGTACAGGTCTTCATTGCTGGTGATGATGGCACCACCGACGACATCGCTGTGCCCGCCCAGATATTTGGTCGTGCTATGAACTACGACATCGACTCCCATATCCAGCGGTTTCTGGAAATAAGAACTGGCGAAAGTGTTGTCGACGACGCTGATCAGTTTCTTGGCTTTCGCCAGTTTTACAAACGCTTTGATGTCAGCCAGGCGCAGCATCGGGTTGGTCGGCGTTTCCAGCCAGATCATCTTGGTGTTTGGCTTGCAGGCTTTCTCGGCATTGGCCACATCGCGAGAATCTATGAATGTGAACTCGACGCCGTAACGCTTGAAGACCTTGTCGAAGATTCTGTAGGTGCCTCCGTACACGTCATCGCCAACCACCACATGATCGCCCTGCGAAAGCAAGTTCATCACCGTGTTGGTAGCAGCCAGTCCGGAGGCAAATGCCAATCCGAACTTGCCATTCTCCAGAGACGCCAGACACGATTCCAGAGCGCTGCGGGTCGGGTTTTGCGTGCGGGCATACTCAAAACCCTTGTGCTTGCCCAGCTCGTCCTGAACGTAAGTGGAAGTCTGGTAGATGGGCGTAATGATCGCTCCGGTGGCGGGATCTGCATCCTGTCCAACGTGAATGGCTTTAGTTGAGAATTTCACTTGCTTACCTTTTGTGTACTGCGGGGTGTAACCAGGGCTACAGCTTAACCGCCATCGGCGTGCTTGACTCTGTGGTCGAGCTGCCTCCGGAGCTGTTGCGGGTGGAGATGAACTCACGCAAGTGAGCCATCATGTCAAACTTAGTGAGAACACCGACGGCGCGGTTTTCATCGGTTACCACTACCAGCGGTGTGCCGAGGCGGAAAGCTTTGTAGACCTGCTCGATTTCCGTGTTCTTCTCGTATTGCGGGAATGGTCTGCCCATCACCGAGTTGATCGGCACTGTTGATGGATCTTTGCGCTCGTAGACTACTTGCATCGTGATTACGTCGTTGAGCGAGCCGACACTCTGCCCGCCTTCCGCGACCACCGGCAACTGGTCGATTTGATACTCCTGCATCAGTTCGATGCCGCGCTGCACGGGATCGCCCGGCTTAACGGTGACCATGGTGGGAATCTTGCTGCGCTTGGCTTTGCGCTCGAGCAGATCGCTTACATAGAAGCTCGACTCGGATGAAGGCATAAAGCCATTAGCGCGCATCCATTCGTCGGAGAACATCTTGCTCAGGTAACCGCGTCCGCCATCGGGCAGCAGCACGACCATTACGTCTTTGTCGCTCAATTGCTGGGCGACACCGAGCGCAGCGTGCATGGCCGTGCCGGACGAGCCGCCGACCAGAATGCCTTCTTCACGAGCCAGGCGGCGCGCCATAACAAACGAGTCTTTGTCGCCGACGCGAATAATCTCATCGATTAGCTTCAGGTCGACATTGCGCGGAATGAAGTCTTCCCCGATGCCTTCCACTTTGTAGGCGCCGGGCATGTCGCCGGAGTATATTGACCCTTCAGGGTCGACACCGATGACTTTGATCTTCGGGTTCTTTTCTTTGAGATAACGACCGATACCGCAGATGGTGCCACCAGTGCCGACGCCGGCCACAAAGTGGGTGATCTTGCCCTCCGTGGCTTCCCAGATCTCAGGTCCGGTGCTGCCAATATGGGCTTGCGGGTTGTTGGGATTGGCAAACTGGTTGGGTTGGAAAGCGCCGGGAATTTCGTTGGTCAGTTTGTTGGCTACCGAGTAATAGCTTTCCGGCGAAGCGGCAGTGACGCTGGTCGGCACAATCACCACTTCAGCGCCATAGGCCTTCAATAGATTGATCTTCTCTTGCGCGACTTTGTCGGGCACAACCAGTATGCAGCGATAGCCTTTAACAGCGGCAATCTGCGCCAGTCCGGTACCGGTGTTGCCGGAGGTCGGCTCGATAATCGTGCCGCCCGGCTTCAACAAACCTTCGCGCTCGGCCGCCTCAATCATTTTTAAAGCGGGTCTGTCTTTGACAGATCCGCCCGGATTGAAGGCCTCGACTTTCGCCAGCACGAGCGGCTTCAGCCCGGCTGCCAATTTGTTGATCTTGACCAGGGGCGTGTGTCCGACGGTCTCCAAAATGGAATTGGAATACTTCACCGCTGTTGGGCCTCCATTACAATAGTCCCGGATTACGCTCTGAGAGATATCCTCGAAATGCAAATTATATCGATGTTTTGGGCATTTCCCCGATAATATGCAGTAAATGAGCGCCGCATGAAACGCGCATCAGGTGGTTTCCACGGGGTTTTAAAACTATGGCCGATGAAAAGTACATCTTCAAGCCTCAAGACCTGGCGAGCTTCTCGCCGGCTGCGGCGCTTGGACAGCCCGGACAGTTCCCCTACACGCGCGGCGTGCATGCGGACATGTACCGCTCCAAGCACTGGACGATGCGCCAGTATGCCGGGTTCGGGTCCGCTGAAGAAACCAACGAGCGCTTTCGCTATCTCTTGGCAAACGGACAGACTGGATTGTCGGTCGCCTTCGATCTCCCTACACAGATGGGCTACGACAGTGACGACCCGATGTGCAACGGCGAAGTAGGCAAGACCGGCGTCGCCATCGACAGCCTCGAAGATATGGAACGCCTCTTTCAGGACATCGATCTCGCGCGCGTCTCGACATCGATGACCATCAACGCCACCAGCAGCATTTTGCTCAGCATGTACCGGGCGGTCGGCATGAAACAGGGCGTGCCGGCCAACAAACTGCGCGGGACAATACAAAACGATATCCTCAAAGAGTACGAAGCGCGCAACACCTACATCTTTCCGCCGGCACAGTCCATGCGTTTGATCACCAACATCTTCGCTTACTGCGCAGAAGAAATGCCGCTCTGGAACACCATCTCCATCAGCGGCTACCATATTCGTGAAGCGGGAGCGACTGCCGTTCAAGAGTTGGCATTCACATTCGCCAACGCCTGCGCCTACGTGAAAGCGGCAATTGAGAGCGGACTGGACGTAGACACCTTCGCTCCCCAGCTCTCATTCTTCTTTGTCGCCCAAATGGATCTCTTTGAAGAGGTGGCTAAGTTTCGTGCCGCTCGCCGCATCTGGGCGCACATAATGAAGGATCGCTTCGGCGCCAAAAACCCGAAATCGATGATGCTGCGGTATCACGTGCAGACTGCCGGTTCCAGTCTCACACAGCAGCAGCCGGACAACAACATCATCCGCACAGCCATCGAAGCGATGGCTGCCGTGCTGGGCGGCGCGCAATCGCTGCACACCAACTCAAAGGATGAAGCGCTCGCCTTGCCGACACCGGCATCGGCTCTGACGGCTCTGCGCACTCAACAAATCATAGCCCAGGAAACTGGTGTCACCAACGTTGTCGATCCATTCGGTGGTTCTTATTTCATCGAAGACCTGACAAACAAGGTGGAGAAGGAAGTCTACGATTACTTAGAACGCATCGACAAGATGGGCGGCGCCATCGCCGCCATCGAAGCCGGCTACATTCAGAAAGAGATTCAGGAATCGGCGTTCAACTATCACACCAGCGTTGAAAGCAAACATCGCGTGGTGGTCGGCGTCAATGAATTCATCGATCAGGTGCCGGAAGCAATTCCAATTCAGCGCGTCGACCCGGCAATTGAGAAGAAACAGAAAGAAAAACTGGCGAAGCTCAAAGCGTCTCGCGACAACAAGCTGGTCACCGACAAGTTGGCGAAACTGGAAGAAGCCGCCAAAGGCGATACGAACCTGATCCCGCTGATTGCCGATGCGGTCGAATCTTATGCCACCGTCGGCGAGATCAGCAACACCATGCGCCGCGCGTTCGGCAAGTTTCGTCCCCCGCAAACGCTCTAAAGCGCGACGCGCCGAAATCAAGAGGCGTCGGCGTCATCGGCATCCGCTGCAGCGTCGTCCGTATCGGCTGCGTCGGCAAGGCGGGGGTCCAGTTCCATGGCGCGTTGCATGTCGGTGCGGGCCGCGTTTTCGTTTCCCAGCTTGGCGCTGGCCAGCCCTCGCAAGTAATAGGCTTCGGCGAAGTCGTGCTTCAAGTCGATCGCCTTTGAGTAATCACCGACCGACTTTTCGAACTCGCCTTTGTCGGCGTGCACTGTGCCCAGATTGAAATGCACTTCCGGCGCATCGTGGTGTTGGTCCAGCGCCTCGCTTAAGCGGGCGATGGCGTCGTCGTGCCGGCCTTCCTGCACGAGAGCCGTGCTCAGGTTGCAGTAATGCATGACGTTGTCTGGATTGATTTCGATGGCGGTTTCGAAGTCCTTGATGGCTTCTTCGTAGTTGCCTGACTGGTAGTGCAAGGCACCGCGCTTGGCATACGCATCGTCCGATTCTTTGAGTGCCACCATTTTCTCGACATCTTGAATCGCCTGGTCCATTTTGCCCAGCTTGCGATAGACGGCGGCGCGCTGCGAATAAGCTTCTTCCAGGGTTGAATCCAGGCGGATGGCTTCAGTGAAGTGATCGATCGCACTTTCATCTTCACCGAGTATGGAGTACAGAGCGCCACAATGCACTCGCGCCTCCGCCAGTCGCGGATTGAGGCGAATCACCTGCTCCAGGTCGTCGACTGCTTTCTGTGTTTCTCCAGTTTGCGCATAAGCGGCAGCGCGATTGACGAAAATCTTGAAGTTGGTCGGGTCTAATTCCGCCGCGCGATTTAAGTCATGAATGGCGCGCGGCACTTTGCCGTTTCTGATCAGAGCGATTGCGCGGTGCAAAAGCGCCGCCGGAAAGTCAGCCTTCAACTTGACCGATTGCTCGAAGTCTTCCAGGGCGGCATCATGCTCACCCAGTTCGTCGCGCGCCACGCCGCGCACGAAATATGCTTCAGCGAAATTTGGATTGATGCGCAAGACCTGATTGCAATCAGCAATTGCTTCCTGGAACTTGCCCAGTTCGCTGTAGCAAAAGCCCCTGTGCCAGTAGGCGTTCAGGTTGTCCGGCTGCGAAACAATTGCTTCGTCGAGGTCGGCAATCGCTCGTCGGTATTGTCGCAACGAACTGTACGCCTGCCCGCGCATCAAAAGCGAATTGGCATCGCCGGGAGCCAGCTGCAACGCGATGTTGAAGTTGTCGATCGCCAGTTCGTGCTCAGCCAGCTCGCCATACGCAAAGCCTCGCCCAAAGTAGGCTTCAACAAATTCCGGCGACAGGCGAATCGCCTCGTGATAATCGTTGATCGCTTCTTCGAAATGTTTGAGCTGCGCATGGCAGAGGGCGCGACGGTAGTGCGCGTTGGCGCGCTCGGGCTGCAAGCGAATCACCTGGGTGAAGTCACCGACCGCATCTTCATAGGCTGCGTTGATGCTGTTGGCTAAACCACGCAAATAGTGAGCTTCTACTAATTCTGGATCCAGACCGATGGACCGATTGAAGGCATGCAACGCTCTTTTCGGATCGCCACTTTCCAGATAGCCGATGCCTCGCTTAAGATGCTCGAGTGCCTTTAGATTCATGTTACTCAGTTTGCTCTGCTCGGATGCCGGTAGTG
>JBGASG010000020.1:0-37420 GCA_044229845.1 Obscuribacteraceae bacterium (SeqCode)
GGTCCGCGGCCAAAGCGCACCGCGACCAGAACCGTGCCCAACAAGTACATCATCACTACGTTGATCAGTTCGAAGAACGGCTGCATCAAGTAAGCAATGCCGGTGCAAAAGGCAACGACAAGAATGGCGACGAGATATCTTGAGGGGCGGCTACTGGTCTGCCAGCGGCGCGGCTGAGAGCCGGGCGGACCCCCTTCATCGCCGGTGATAACGTAGACGTCGATGGCGCCGCTTTGACGCACTATCTCATCCAGCACCGAGCCAAAAAACGCTTCTTTCCACCTGGGAGTCGCAGGCTTTCCAACAATGATTTTCGATGCATTGAACTGGCGCGCACACTTGATGATTTCATCAGCGACACTCTCGCCGGTCACTTGCATCACTTCCGCACCCAGTTGTTCTGCCAGTCGCAGGGTTTCGCTGACGCGATCGCGCTCTGACTCGGAACCAGCTGGTTGCCCCGTTTTTTGCACAGAAACTACCAGCCAGCGAGCCCGCAGAGCAGTCGACATGCGGCGGGCGGCCCGCACCAGTTTCATAGACAGCGGGCTGGCGCTCACGCAGACGACGATTCGATCCGATACCGGCCAAGGTGCTTTGATGCGGCGCACTGCACGGTAGCGATTCATTTGTGCGTCGACTTGCTCGGCCGCGAAACGCATCGACATTTCGCGCAAAGCAATCAAGTTGCCTTTCTGGAAGAAGTTCTCCAGGGCACTGGCTGCCCGTTCGCCTATGTAGACTTTGCCTTCTCGCAAGCGCTGCAGCAGGTCGTCGGTGGGCAGATCGACCAGCTCGATTTCGTCTGCCCGTTCCAGAAATGAATCTGGAATGCGCTCGCGCACTTGCACTCGCGTAATTTGAGCCACTTTGTCGTGCAGGCTTTCCAAATGCTGCACGTTCAAAGCCGTGTAAACATCTATGCCTGCATCGAGCAGTTCTTGAATGTCTTGCCAGCGCTTGGCGTGACGACTGCCCGGTGCGTTTGTGTGCGCAAGTTCGTCGACCAGAATCAACTGGGGTCTGCGAGCCAGAGCGCCGTCCAGATCAAATTCCTTGAGAACGTTGCCGCGATACTCCACATCCTTGAGAGGCAGTATTTCGAGTCCTTCCAGCAGCGCCAGAGTCTCCGGGCGTCCGTGCGATTCGGCATAGCCGATCACGACGTCCTGCCCTTCGGATTGCAATTGTTTCGCTTCTTGCAGCATCGTGTACGTCTTGCCGACGCCGGCTGCATAGCCGAAAAACAGTTTCAGTCGTCCGCGCGCGTGATCGCCGTTTTCCTCGTGGAGCAGGGAAAGGTAGGCTTCCGGATCTTTGCGTGCGTCATCCATACGGTCATAAACTAGCTCATTTTGCTGACTTATCCAATGAGAGATTCAATAGCAGGACGTTCACTCGGGGTTCGCCAAGCACACCCAATTGCATCGGTTCTGTCGCCGCCTCAATCAGCTTGTTAACTTCTTCGGCCGTCAGGTGGCGTTCGCGCGCAACACGGGCTGCCTGATATCGGGCCGCCGCTATACTGATGTGGGGATCCAGCCCGCTGCCCGATGATGTCACCAGATCGACCGGCGGCAGTTGAGTCTCCATTCCCGCGTCCGCAGCGGACGACGCGGCGAGGCGGTCCTTAGCGTTTTTGCTCAGTGCCGGGTTCAAAGGACCCAGGTTAGATCCGGAAGAGGCTGCGGCGTTGTAAGCAGGCGAAGTCGCTGAGGGACGGCTCCAGAAATAACGGCTGCTGGTGAACTCCTGACCGAGCAGGGCGGACCCGACTACGTTGCCGTTCACGCGCACCAGCGACCCGTTAGCTTTAGCCGGCCACAATACCTGGGCGATGCCGGTGATTGCCAGTGGATAGACAATACCCGTGATAATTGAGAGCACGACAAACAAGAGCCAGCATTGACGCAGTAGTTCGCTGATGTTCATACCCAGTGCAATGCCTCGAGAATTAGATCGACTAATTTGATGCCTACAAACGGGACCACCAAGCCTCCCAGTCCGTAGATCAGCATGTTGTCGCGCAGGAGAACCGCGGCGCCGACAGGGCGATAACGCACACCGCGCAAAGCCAGAGGCAACAAGGCCAGAATTACCAGGGCGTTGAAGATGACTGCCGAGAGGATGGCGCTCTGCGGGCTGGCCAGATGCATGACGTTGAGCTGATTGAGCACCGGGTAAGTGGTGGCGAACGCCGCCGGAATAATTGCAAAATACTTAGCGACATCGTTGGCGATACTGAATGTGGTGAGAGCTCCGCGCGTCATCAAGAGTTGTTTCCCTATCTCGACTATCTCGATCAATTTGGTGGGATTGGAATCGAGGTCGACCATATTGCCTGCTTCCTTAGCCGCCTGAGTGCCTGTATTCATGGCGACGGCCACATCCGCTTGTGCCAGTGCGGGCGCATCGTTGGTTCCATCGCCAGTCATTGCCACCAGCCGACCGCCGGCCTGGGAATTGCGAATCAACTTCAGCTTGTCTTCAGGCGTTGCCTGCGCCAGATAGTCATCGACGCCGGCTTCTGCCGCAATTGCTGCCGCCGTCAATGGATTGTCCCCGGTGATCATTACGGTTTTGATGCCCATCGAGCGCAGTTCGGCAAAGCGTTCTTTGATGCCACCCTTGACGATATCTTTGAGCTGAATGACACCGAGAACGGTTTTTCCGTCCGCCACTACCAGCGGCGTGCCACCCTTCTTCGCGATATCGCTGACACTTGTGGAAACTGCCGCAGGAAGAGCGGCACCGCTTTCAGTAATAAACTTCTCAATGGCGTCGCAGGAGCCTTTGCGAATTTTTCTGCCATTCATATCGACGCCGCTCATGCGTGTTTGGGCGGAGAAAGGCACAAACGTAGCTCCGAGAGAAAGCACGTTTCGTTCGCGAATTTGAAACTGTTCCTTAGCCAGAACGACGATGCTGCGTCCTTCCGGAGTTTCATCCGAAAGCGATGAGAGTTGGGCTGCATCGGCGAGATCTCGCTCTGATACTCCCGGTGCTGGGATAAAGGCGGTCGCCTGACGGTTGCCGAGAGTGATCGTGCCGGTTTTATCGAGCAGCAGCACATCAACGTCGCCCGCGGCTTCCACCGCTCGACCGGACATGGCGATCACGTTTGCTTTGATCAGTCTGTCCATGCCGGCAATGCCGATGGCGGAGAGCAAGCCACCGATGGTTGTGGGAATCAGGCACACGAGCAGTGCGATCAAAACGGTGACACTGACCACTGCGCCCTGTTTGTTGAGGACGACTGCATAAGCGGAATAGGGTTGAAGCGTGACAGTGACAAATAGAAAGATCAGCGTCATCGCCGCCAGCAGAATATTGAGCGCGATCTCATTCGGCGTCTTCTGGCGCTTGGCGCCCTCTACCATGCCAATCATGCGATCCAGAAAAGTTTCGCCGGGATTGGCCGAAATCTGAATCACCAGCCAATCGGACAGCACCCTGGTACCGCCTGTGACGGCGCTGCGGTCGCCGCCGCTTTCTCGAATAACGGGAGCGCTTTCGCCCGTGATGGCGCTCTCATCAACTGAGGCGACACCTTCGATGACTTCTCCATCGCCAGGTATGGTCTCGCCGGCCTCAACCAGTACGACATCACCCTTGCGCAGGCTGCTGCCGGAAACCATCTCTTGCGCCGCACCGTATCGCGGTTCGGCAAGTTTTTTGGTGGTCACATCTTTGCGAGCTTGCTTGAGCGCTTGCGCCTGAGCCTTGCCCCGTCCTTCCGCCATTGCTTCGGAGAAATTGGCAAAAAGCACCGTGAACCAGAGCCAGATGGAAATCGAGAAAATGAACGAAGCCGGCGCATCTGCTGTCCCGGTGAGAGCCAGGCATCCGAGGACCGTCGTGAAGAGACTGCCCAGTTCGACAATAAACATGACCGGGTTGCGAATCTGCACCCGCGGATCGAGCTTGAGAAGCGCATCGAGACAGGCCCGTTTTACTATAGGCAGATCAAAGAGAGGGCGTGCTTTCTTGTTGGAACTCATTTCGTCTCCACCCCCGTTTTTCCGGCGGCGATCATGTTCAGGTGCTCAACGACCGGTCCCAGGGCCAGTGCCGGCACAAATGTCAGAGCGCCGACGATTAGCACCACGCTCACCAGTAGAGTGACGAACAGCAGGTTGTGAGTGGGCATGGTGCCGAGACTGGCCGGTACCAGCTTCTTGCGAGACAGCGAGCCGGCCACTGCCAGGACGGGGATCGCCAACCAGTAGCGGGCACAGAACATAGCGATGCCCAGCGCGTAATTGTAAAAGGGGGTGTTGGCACCCAATCCGGCAAAGGCGCTGCCGTTGTTGTTGCCGGCTGATGAAAAGGCATATAAAACCTCACTGAAGCCGTGCGCCCCGGGGTTGAACACCGTTGCTTTGCCCGGGTCGCAAGATACCGCGACGGCAGTGCCTACCAGCACTACAAATGGTGGCACCAGAATCACCAGCGACGACATCTTAATTTCGAAAGACTCTATCTTCTTGCCGAGATACTCCGGAGTTCGTCCTACCATCAATCCGGCAATGAAAACGGCAATCAGGGCAAATATCAACATGCCGTATAGCCCAGAACCTACGCCCCCGTAGATCACCTCACCCAGTTGCATGAGAAACATCGGACACAATCCGCCCAGCGGGTTATAAGAGTCATGCATGGAATTGACTGAGCCATTTGAGGCGGCGGTGGTGGCAACCGCCCAGATGGCGGAATTGGCTATGCCAAAGCGCGTCTCTTTGCCCTCCATATTGCCACCAGGGTTGACGTCAGTCATGGCGGCATCGACTTTCAGTGCTGACAGTTGCGGCGAGATCGTCGACTCGCTGACCAGGCAACCGGCCAAACAAAAGATCCAGATAATGCTCATCGCGGCGAGCATGGCAATCCCCTGTCTCGTGTCTCCTACCATTTTTCCGAAGGTGAAGCATAGTGCGGCAGAGATAACAAGAATCGAGATGGACTCCGCTAAATTGGCGAGCGGTGTTGGATTCTCGAATGGGTGAGAAGAGTTGACGTTGAAGAAGCCACCGCCATTGGTGCCCAACTGTTTAATTGCAATCTGAGAAGCGGCGGGACCGACAGCTATCAATGGCGCCGGTGCCGCCGCGGCCCGTTGCGCTAATGCTGCGGCCGTGGACGCAGTGGCGGTCTGCGTGGCACCAACTTTCTCGAGCGGGGTGTATGCGGTGTACGCGTCAAAAGTTTGCACTGCTCCTTCAAAAGACAAGATTAGAGCCAGGACAACCGACAATGGTAAAAGGACGTAGTATGCACTGCGCACCAGATCAACCCAGAAGTTGCCGATTGTCGACTTGTCTTGCACGGTGAAGGCCCTGATCAGGGCGATCAAAACTGCAATGCCGGCCGCTGCCGAAACAAAGTTTTGCACATTGAGAGACAGCATTTGAGTCAGATAAGACATGGTGGTTTCGCCACCGTAACCCTGCCAGTTTGTGTTGCTGACGAAACTGATGGCCGTGTTGAATGACGAATCAGCCGAAACGGGTCCGAGATGCTGCGGGTTGAGCGGCAAATATCCTTGCAGGCGTTGCAGCCCGTATGTGACGAAAAGCCCCAGTGCCTGAAACAGCATCATCGCGACCGCGTAGGTCTGCCAGTTCATCTCACCCGAGGGGTCGATGCCACATATTTTGTATGTGAGTTTTTCCAGAGGCTCGATGACTGGATGCAAAAAGGTCTTCTTACTGTCGGTGAAGACCTTTGCCATGTAAAGTCCCAGTGGCACGGAGAGACCGAGCAAGATAACCAGATAAATTGCGATTTGCAGACCGGAATGCAGATTCATGCGAAAAGTTCCGGCTTCAGCAGAGCAACGAACAGATAAATGATCAAAAGCAACGCTGTGATACCAGCCACCAGCTGAATGGCAACCATAATAGTTTCCTCAGTTCCTCGATTTCGAGAGCATGTCAATTCGACAATTCTGCGCACAAACGCAAAAGCAAAAACGCCGATCCCAGGAGGAGCGACAAAGTTGCCAGTGCCATTAAGTCTTCCATCTGCTTTTCTCCGATCAAGTAATAAAGCCGCAGCCGTCAGGCGGTCGTCAAAAATTGCCACGCCCCTATCAAAATTTTGCAAAGATAAGCGCTGATGAGCTGTTTAGCCCTCTGTCCGGCGCGGGTATCTACATATACAAGATGAGTGAGTTTGACGTCGGCAGTGTCATCGACAATCGCTTTCAAATCGTCTCGCGTTTGGGCGAAGGCGGCATGGGCGTCGTTTACGAAGCGCTGCATCAGGAGATGAATCGGACCGTCGCTCTGAAAGCCTTGAAAGCGGTGATAGATCGCGAGCCTGAGAAGCTGGCGCGTTTTCGCAATGAAGCGCAGGTTATGAGCTCTCTCCAGCATCCCAACATCGTATCCGTCTATTCGATTGGATTGGCCGAAAGCGGCAGTCCGTATATCGCCATGGAATTGCTTTCCGGGCGCAGTCTTTCTTCGATAATTCGCGAGGATGGACCTTTGCCGTACACAGCCGCTCTGCCGCTATTCATGCAGCTTTGTGACGCGCTCCAGCATGCACACGCGCTGCAAGTCATTCATCGTGACATAAAGCCAAGCAATCTGATTATCGAGATGCGCGATGGCGAGCCGCAACTGAAGGTGCTGGACTTCGGCATAGCCAAAGTATTAGGCTCGGAACAGCAGTTGACCGCAACGACAGCGCTGGTCGGCAGTGTTTTTTATATGAGCCCGGGGCAGTGCGAAGGGCGCAGCGTCGATGTGCGCAGCGACATTTATTCACTGGGCTGCACGATGTTCGAGACGCTGGCGGGTTGTCCGCCGTTCAATCCTGATTCACTGGCGGAGCTGGTTGTCAGCCATCGCGATCGCGTGCCGCCGCGCGTCAACGAACTGAATGCCGCGGCCAATATTCCTCAGTCTCTAGAACGTTTGCTTGCCTGTTGTCTTGAGAAGGACGAACGCCACCGCTACCAATCGATGGCGGAGTTGCGCGCTGATTTGCGGCAGGTGGCGAGCGGCGATAGCCCCCGGCATATCCCAGAGAAGCAGACCGGGCTGCCGGCTCCGTCGCGCACTTCGAATCCCAGACGCGGACGCTGGCCGATTGTATTTTTGACGGTGCTCTGCATGGTGGCGCTGATGGTGCCGGTTGTCACTTTCGTCACGCGGGTGCCGGACAAACTCCCGGAAGATCCTTATGCCAACTTCGGCAAAGACGAACTGTTGCTCAGGGAGCAACAACTTCTGACGCAGGAAGACTCGTTGCACCATGAGGAGAAATTCGCCGAGATGGAAAAGGTTATGGCTGAAGCTGATCGCCTCAAGCCGTATCTCAAGATGGATCCGGACCTGCAGGCGCGCATCGATGGTAAGCGCGGCGCCTTGACCTACACGCGGGCAAGAGACTCGGCGGTCGGGCAGGAGCAGCACGATTTGCTCATTGATTGCCAGTCGCCGCTGGAAGTGGCAATCAATGAGTACGATCAGGCTCGCTTGATGTTTGGTATGCGACATGACACGCACTCCCGGAAACGAGTGCAGCGGATGCTTGGCGAGGAATCCCACAACCTGACGTTTCTCAGGGAGTCGGCGCAAATGCTCAAGCAGCGAGACAAGGCAGAATCGGCGGCAGAGAAAATGATCCAGTTATCAAAAGCGATGGACATGCCTATGGAGTATGGCGAATCTGAGCGCTGCCAGAAAGCGTATTTGTATCTAATTGAAGCCGGATTGTTGAGAAAGCAACCTGAGCCCGCGCTGAACTGGACCAGGCAGCTGATGCACTTTTACAAGCTTCAGAAATTCGACAAAGAGTACGCGGTCGTGAAGAAGGAAACGATTTTGGCTCTCTGGGAGAAATACTGTCCGCAGCGCAGAGCCGACGTACTGAAGCTGTTCAAGGCGGAAGCCTGGTGAGGACGCAGCAGCGCTATGGCTGAAATTTCTGCCGGCAGTATTGTCGACGACCGATTCGAAATTGTCTCGCCTCTCGGTGAAGGAGGCATGGGATCCGTTTACAAAGCCATTCATCGCGAGATGCAGCGAACAGTGGCATTGAAACTGCTGAAGGCATCGCTCGTCACCCATACCGATGCTCTCTCGCGGTTCCGTCGCGAAGCGCAGGTGATCAGTGCGCTCGATCATCCCAACATTGTTTCAGTCTACTCAGTAGGAGCTGGAACCGATGGCGTTCCTTATATAGCGATGGAATTTCTGCAGGGACAAACCCTGGCGCAGACAATCAAGCGCGATGGTGCTCTTGCCTGGCGGGAGGCGCTACCTCTGTTTATGCAGATCTGTGACGGGCTGAGTCAGGCGCACAGGAAGGGGATCATTCACCGAGATTTGAAGCCCGGCAATCTGGTGATTGAACGCAAGGACGAAACAGTCACCGTCAAAATCGTCGACTTCGGCATCTCAAAAATTCTCAGCGCTGAGCAGGGACTGACCAAGACTTCCGCCGTCATCGGCAGCGTTCTGTATATGAGTCCGGAACAAGCAACGGGTGGTGTACCGACAGGGTCCAGCGACATCTATTCTCTGGGCTGCACACTTTTTGAAGCATTGGTTGGGCGCCCGCCTTTTGGGGGCGACAGTGTCGCCGAAACCGCGATGCAGCACCAACAAGCTGTGGCGCCGGCACTTTCGTCTTTAGTGCCAAATCTGCCGACGGCGCTCGACCGGGTAATGTGGTGCTGTCTGGAAAAGGATCCGCTCAGGCGGTACCAGACGGCCGATGCTTTGAAAGAGGATTTAGACAACGTTTTGCATGCGCGTCCACTGCAAAACGTCCCGGACGGGCAAGGGAGTTCGTCCGACAACTCGAGGTTCCGGTTCGTGAGAGGCACACGCGGCGGGTCTACTCTACGTCAATATCTGTTGCCGCTTGCGGTACTATGCGTGGTGGCGGTCTTTGGTGTTGGAGCCTACTCGACTCTATATGAGAAATCAAAGCGAACGCCTGGTGCTTCAGAGACAGACGATGCGCCACAGCGGGCACACGCGGAATTGTTGCTTACCAAAGTCTATGATCTGGTCGATAGAGGAAAACTGGCCGAGGCAGAAGCTGCGCTCCAAGAAGCTGATGATTATGCAAAACCATTACAGGATCCCTACTTGGACGGTAACCGGTTATGGAGTCGAGCGCGAATACAGTTCAGGCAAGCGCAGTTGCTGCAGCAAGGGACGAAAGGCCGCCGCGACCTGGTCAAGAAGGCTGAGGAAAATTATGTGACTGCCTACGACTATATCGATCGCGCCCGCGCGACTGCTCTTGCGGATGGCGAGCGCTTGCGCCTGAAAAAGGCAGAGGACCTCGAGATGCTGTACTTTCACGACGCCTACGAACTGTTGGCGAAGACTCGGAACCCCAGGCCGTTGCCGACCTTGTCCAGGGAACTCGCAGATTTCATCGTCGCTCGCGGCACCAAGTTGAGTAAAGAAGAACGTTCGTTTTTCGATGGCATGACAGCGCAAGCGATCGAGGAGTGCGTGCGCGCCAAAGATAAGCGCGTGGCGAAACTGGTGATGGCTAGAGCGAGAGCGTGCCGGCAGCAGGGCTACGCGCGCTCCCAAATCGATGAAGAGATTTCCAGGGATGCAAATGCTGTTCAGGCGTTCAATCCTGACAGTGCTGAAGCGATCAGAAGCCTGCTGCTCAACTAGTTGAACAGCTACAAGTAACTACTGCTTCAGTGCTTCGTAGCTGATTCCGGCAATCGCGGCCACAGCCAGTCCACCAATCACAATCGGCTTCGGTGTCAGCAAGCTGTACCAGGGAAGGCGTGGCGCATATAGTATGGAGGCTGCGACATCACCGCGACCCAAAAATCCGAAAGCGATCGCGCCTCCGACTTTGGACAACGGCTCAACCGCCCGACCGAGTGCATATTCACCAAGCGCGGTGGCGGCGCTTCCAGCCACAAAGCCGTGCCAGCGACAACGGCAGTATCAAGTCCGAGTGCGGATCCACCGCTTGTTTGTTTTGCCAGTCCCATCGCGTGCTGACTTAGTATGTCGCGTGTTTCGTCGCCGCGCCTGTTCTGAAAAGCAGACAAAACATCTTCTTTAGGGGACGGTTCGGTAGTTTCTCCAGGGAAAGTCATTATGGATTCCTCTGTGGACGGAAAAGAGGGAAAGGAAAAGGGAAAAGGTTCTGCGATTACTTCTTCAGCCACTGATATCCTTCGTAGGCGCCAACGGCCAGCGCTGCGGCGATGGTGCCGCCAATCAGCACAGGCTTGGGAGTGATCGCTTTCAGGAAGGGCACCGGTTCTGCGAATTGCAGTGTCGCCCTGGTCGGATTGGCGCCCACCCAGGAAAGCAGTTCTGAACCTGCTTGATTGATGATGGCTTCCCCAAGTCTTTGCGCGCCAAACTGCCCAGCTGCTGTAATGGCGGCTCCACCGACAAAAGCTGTTCCTGCGGTAATTAAAGTGGTTGTGTCGACCGGCGCTGGATCGTCTTTGAATCTCGCTAACCCAAAGCCGATAGTCTGACTATGTCGGCTAAGTGCGAGACTGGCGGCATCAGCTTCGCGCTGATAAGCACTCGGATTTTCGCCGCCGGCGCTAATGTTAGCGTCGCCTGGAAACGTCATATTCTTGTTGCACCTCAGACCAGGGAAATGGAGGGGGCTAGGAATAAAGGTAAGGCCAAAATGCCCCTCGCACATTGGGGTTTCTACGTACTCCATCCTCGAAAACTGAATTGATATCAATTCAGTTTTTGCTTTACAGGTTCGTCGCAATTGCCCGCCAGTATCGCGATTTGGCAATTTTGCCGGTAAAATTGTGATTCTCCATTTTTCGGGAATTCATGCAAAGCGAAGCGGGCGGTGGACAAGAGAAGATTGCCATTATCGGCGCTGGCAGTTGGGGCGCCACTCTGGCCAATCTTTTCGCCCGCAATGGCAAATCTGTAAGCCTCTGGTCGCATACGCCGGGCAAGGCTGAGAATCTGCGCGTGACGCGAGTGCTTGAAAAGCCCTTCAGGGTCGAATTCCCTGAGAACTTGGCAATCACCGGAAATCTAGATGAAGCCCTCAGTGGAGCCCCGGTGATACTCCTTTGCTGTCCGGCTCAGGCTATGCGTGAAGTAGCGGGGCGACTGGCCGGCCATGTCGATGAAGCTGCGGGTCCGGTACTGGTCAGTGCTGCTAAGGGACTGGAGCTTCACACTTTCAAGCGCATGACTGAAGTTTTGAGAGAAACTCTTCCCGAATTGCCGCGATGCTCGTTGTCTGGTCCAAATCTGGCCAAAGAAGTGCTGCTCAACATGCCGAGCGCTGCTGTCGTCTCTTGTGAAAACAGCAACGTCGCGCACCGGGTTCAGCAAATGCTTTCGGTTTCCACATTTCGGGTCTACACGAACGACGATGTCGTCGGGGTGGAACTGGGCGGTGCATTGAAGAATGTCGTGGCGATTGCTGCCGGTGCCGTCAACGGACTGAAATTGGGAGACAATGCCCGGGCGGCACTTCTGACTCGTGGATTGGCTGAAATGACGCGCCTTGCCGTTTCACTCGGGGCGCGCCCGACAACACTCATGGGACTCTCCGGGATGGGTGATCTGGTGGCGACCTGTTATAGTTCGCTGTCAAGAAACTATAGCCTGGGTTTTGACATGGCTCAGGGTGTATCCTTCCAGGAAGCACAAGCGCGAGCCGGTGCTGTCGTTGAAGGTGTGACGACGACTTACGCAGTTTGCGAACTGTCCAGCAAGCTGTCCATAGAAATGCCGATCGCCGAACAGGTGGCGGCCGCCCTGCGGGGCGAGACAACCCCGAAAGGGGCAATTATGACCCTGATGGCCCGACCCCTATCCAGCGAGTAATAACGGTGGCAGAGAATCAAAAGATGCGCATCCTCATGTTGTCCTGGGAATATCCGCCGCGAATCATCGGTGGATTGGCTCGTGTAGTCGCCGAGTTGTCGAAGCAACTCGTGAAACTACCTGGCGTCGAAGTGCACGTGGTGACAGCCGATCACCCCGGCACGCCTGAACACGAACTTGATGAAGGTGTGCATGTGCACCGTGTCAAAACGCAGACCGATTGGACGCCGGATTTCTTGTCTTGGGTGCACAAACTCAATTATGGGCTGCTCGCGTACGCGCTGGAGCAGCATCGCAAGACGCCTTTCGATCTTATTCATGCGCATGATTGGATGGTTTGCGACTCGGCCTGGGCACTGAAAAAGGGATTGGGGTTGCCGATGATTGCCACCATCCACGCCACCGAAGCCGGTCGCATGCACGGTTTGCATAACGACCTCAATCGGTTCATCTCACAGGTGGAGTGGCGCCTTACATACGAAGCCTGGCACGTGATCGTCAACAGTCAATCGATGTTCGGCGAGTTGCAGCGGCTCTTCAACACACCGCCCAACAAGATGGCAATTGTGCCCAACGGCATCGACCCCGATAAGTTCGAAAACGACTACGATCCCCTGCCCATGCGTCGCCAATTTGCCTCCGAGTCGGAGAAGATTGTTCTTTTCGTCGGTCGCATGGTGCTGGAAAAAGGTGTGCAGGTATTGCTGCATGCGGCCCAACGCATTCTGCCGCAGGCGCCCGGCACGCGTTTCCTGATGGTCGGCACCGGCTACTATCTGGATGATCTCAAACGAATCGCCAACGATCTCGGCGTGGCGCACAATGTCAGCTGGCTCGGCTACGTGACCGACCAGGATCTCCTGACGTTGTACAAGGCGGCCGATGTCGTCACTATTCCCAGCCTTTATGAGCCTTTCGGCATCGTGGCGCTGGAAGGCATGGCGGCTCGTCGTCCGGTAGTTACTTCTGATGCCGGTGGATTGACCGACTTCGTCGAACATGGCGTGACCGGTATCACCACGTATGCCGGTGATGCGAACAGTCTCGCCTGGGGCATTCTCGAGGTCTTGCGTAATCCGCAAGTCGCCCATGGGCTCCAGGAGACAGCGTACGACAAAGTGAAACACATCTACAACTGGAAGGTGATCTCCAAGCGCACGCTGGAAGTCTATGAGAAGGTTTTGAAAGAAGCAGCAGCCGTCGACAAAGATGGTGTGAGCTCTACGCCCAAGGTTCCGCTAACTGCCTCTGCACCGTCAGCGGTGCCGGCGTCCGGTTCCAAAAAACGCGAATCGTAAGGGAGGGGTGAAATGAAGGCAGTAATCATGGCGGGCGGTTCGGGAACGCGCCTGCGCCCGCTGACCAGCCATCTACCGAAGCCGATGGTGCCGGTGGCCGGCAAACCGATGGCCGAGCATATCGTGCGTCTGCTCAAGAAGCACAATATGAAGGACATCATTTTCACGCTGCATTATTTACCCGACTCGATCAAGGATTATTTTACTGACGGCAGCCAGTGGGGTTGCAATATCAATTATTCGGTGGAGGAAGGCCGTCCGCTCGGCACCGCCGGCTGTGTCAAAGCCATTCAAGACGCTCTCGACGACACGTTTGTCGTCATCTCCGGCGACGGACTGACGGACATCGATCTGACGAAAGCCGTCAAGTTTCACAAAGAGAAAAAATCGAAAGCAACTCTCGTCTTAAAAAGGGTAGAAAACCCGCTCGAGTACGGCGTCGTCATCACCGACAACGACGGACGCATTCAGCGTTTCGTCGAAAAGCCGGGCGCCTCTGAAATCTTTTCAGACACGGTCAACACCGGCATCTACATTCTCGACCCGGAAGTGATGCTCTATGTGATTATGGGACGCGAGCAGGATTTTTCCAACGACCTGTTCCCGCTGCTTTTGCTGCGCAACGAGCCGATGTACGGATACGTCGCCGATGGTTACTGGTGCGACGTCGGTAACCTGGCAGTTTACCGGCAGGCGCACATCGATATTCTGGACGGCAAAGTCGACCTCGACCTGGACATGCCGCAAATCGAACCGTCCATCTGGGTGGGTGAAGGCTCTCAGATCGACTCCAGCGTGCGGCTGCAGCCGCCGGTTTTGATTGGACGCAACTGTCGCATCGGCAAAGACGCCGTCATCGAACCGCACACCGTCCTCGGTGACAACGTGGTGGTGCAGGAGAAGGCGTCTCTCAAGCATCCGGTAATTTGGAACAACTGCTATGTCGGCTCCGAGGCGGCGTTGCGCGCCTGCATCGTCTGCAACAATGCCACCATCCATCGCTCGGCGGAAATCCTGGAAGGGGCTGTGATCGGGGCGACTTCCTCGATCGGTCAAGAAGCGCAGGTTCTGCCCGATGTGCGCATCTGGCCGGATAAAGTAATCGATGCCGGCGCCCGCGTCACCATGTCGGTGATCTGGGGCACGAAAGCGCCTCGTAACCTGTTTGGTGCCAACGGGGTGCTGGGACTGGCAAACGTCGAGATCACACCCGAGTTCGCCGTCAAGCTTGCCGCCGCCTATGGTGCCACGGTGAAGAGCGGTCCGATCCTGGTCAGCCGCGATTACTGGGGCGTCAGCCGCATGGTCAGCCGGGCGATCGTTTCTGGCTTGATGTCCGTGGGTGTCGAAGTGCAGAACCTGGAAGCCATGCCGTTGCCCATCTCGCGCTATTACGTGAAGACGCAGCGGGCCACGGGGCTGATTCACTGCCGGGTTTCTCAGCGAGAGATCGGCAAGATGCGGATCGAATTTTACGACAGCGAAGGTGTGGCGATCACCAAAGCCATGGAACGCAAGATCGAATCGACCTATTTCAAAGAAGACTTCCCCCGCTGTTTGCCGTCGGACGTCGGCGTGATCAGCTATCCCAGCCGGGTGCGCGAGTATTACATGGCTGAGTTTCTTAACCACGTCAAGGGACAGGTCTTCGAAAAAGATGCGGTGGCATTCTGCGTGGTGCCTGGTTCCAACTACACCCGCACCACCCGTGAAGGCGTGCAAACCACCCAGGCACCGAAAGTGGTGATCGACTATGCGATGGCCGAAACCGGCGTTATCCTGCCGGACCTGCTTGGACAGCTGGGTATCGAAACCGTTGTGCTCAACGCTTCTATAAGAGGCAACCCGCCGCGTCAGGAAGAGCGCATTTTGATGCGCAAGCAACTGGCCGATGTGGTGCGGGCTCTCAACGCCGATCTGGGAGTGCAGGTCGGGCGCAACGGCGAACAGATTACGCTGGTCGATGAAACCGGACAGATTATCCGCGGCGAACTCTTGCTGGCGGTGGTCGCCGATATCATCTTGCGTGACAAGCCTGGCAAGTCGATTGTGATTCCGGTCAACTCCAGTTCTGTGATTGAAAGAATCGCCGCTCGTTACGACTGCAAAGTGATTCGATGCAAGGCGTCCGAAACCGAAATCGGTTCAATGACCGCCAAGACTCCGGATGCGGTTCTGGGCGGCAGTGCCAATGGATGTTTTATCTTCCCGGAGTTCCAGAACGGTTACGACGCCATGTTTACGACCGGACAGCTGCTTGAGCATCTGACCTATCAAGGGCGCAGCTTGCATCAGGCTGTCCAGGATCTGCCGCCTCTGGTGTATCAGGTCGACTCGGTGCACTGCCCGTGGGAACGCAAAGGCCGAGTCATGCGTCTTCTGGTCGAGAAGCACCACGACAGGCCGATGGAATTGTTGGACGGGGTGAAAATTCAAACACGCACCGACCACTGGATTTTGGTTTTGCCGGATGCCGTGGAACCGCTTGTCCACGTCTACGCCGATGGTGTAGATTTGCAGAGCACCTCGCAGGACCTCAACGAATACACCCAGCTGGTCAGATACTTCCAGCACGCATAAGAAAGCAGCGTGACTATGCGTAGACTGTTTCTACTTGCAGTTTCACTTTGTCTATTGTCACCGCCTGTGATGGCGGGCGAGGCAGAATGGGATGCAGCGTTCGACGCCGGCGCCAACGCGTACGGCAAGGGCGACTATGTAACCGCGGAGGCTGAGTTCCAGAAAGCCGCGACCGAAGCCAGGGCACTGGCTAACGGGCAGCCGGACTCTCGTGTTGCTCAGACCTTGAACAATCTGGGACTGGTGCTCTACTCCCAGCGCAAAGCCGATGCGGCGGAGGCTGCCTACAAAGAAGCTCTGGACATCAGGCTGAAGCTGGCCGATCAGACGCCGCTCGGACCGCTGGCGCCGCTGCGCAACCTCGGTGCGCTCTATCGCGAGCAGCGCAAGTATGCCGATGCGCAAAAGTGTTATGAGCAAGCGGTGGCAATTTCGGAAAAGGCCGGCAATCAAGCGGAGCTGGCTACCAGTCTCAATGAGCTGGGATTGCTTTTCGCAAAGGAACGCAAACATACGCTGGCGGCACCACTGATCGAGAAAGCGGTGCAGATCACGGAGCAGGTATCGGGGGCGACATCGACCGGATTGGCCACTGTGCTTGCCAACCTGGCCGAGGTGCGGGCTGTGCTCGGCAAGTTGAATATCGCCGAGGGGCTCTACAAGCGGGCGCTGGACATTCGCCGGTCGGCCAACGATGATCAGACAGTCGCCTCACTGGAAAATAGACTGGCGGGTGTTTATCGGGAGCAGGGCAAATTCGAGGATGCCGAGCCGTTGCTCAAAGACTCACTGGCACTGGTTGAACGAGCAAAGCCGCGCAACATCGGCAATGAGATTGCGGCGATGAATTCACTGGCGGTGCTCTATCGAGAAGAAGGGCGCACGGACGAAGCAATCGCTATCTACAAACGCGCTATCGAACTGCGCAAGACCAGCAATTCGAAGCCTGAAGACCTGGCGCGAGAGATGAACGAGCTGGCCACCGCCATGCGCGAGAAGGAGCAGTACGTGGAAGCGCTCAAGCTCTATCAGGAGTCGCTGGTCATTCTGGAGACCACCTTCGGAAAAGGCAGCGCCGAGTCGGCCACCACCGTTTCTCAAATAGCCGAAACTTACCGGGAAATGGGCGATCTCGGACAGGCCGAGACGTCGCTCAAAACCGAGGTGCAATCGCTTGAAGCCGGTACCACCGATGGTGCTCAACTGGGCTCGTCGCTGACCGATCTCGCTCTCATTTATCGCGAGCAAGACCGATTCGACGAAGCAATCGATGCGTTCAAAAAAGCGCAGGCTGCCCTGGAAAAGTCGTCCGGACGCGACAGTGAAGAAGTTGGCAATGTGCTCAACAACCTTGGTAAAGTCTACGCAGCGGCCGGCAAGTTGCCGGAGGCTCAGGCGGCGTTTGCCGAAGCTTTGCGTATTCGACAGGCCACATTGGATCCCGCCGATCTCTCCATTGCCACCACTCTCAGAAGTTATGCGCAAGTCTTGAAGAAATTGAATCAGAGCGACCAGGCTGCAAAACTGGAAGCACAGGCAACAAACATCGAATCTAAGGCGTCAAACGAAGAATGAAAAATGTTTCCTACCTGACTCTGGCGCTGACAGTTGTGGCTGTTTGTCTACCATTTTCGGTCCCCGGTGCTCGCGCCGACGATCAACCGCCGCCTGGTGCTCAGCGCTTCAGCGGCAACATCTCCTGGTACGGCAATCCCTTTCACGGTCGCAAAACCGCTTCCGGACAGATCTTCGACATGAACAAGCTGACGTCCGCGCACAAGAAGCTGCCGTTCTTTACCCGCGTGCTGGTTGAAAATCCCAAGACCGGCAAGACGGTGATTGTTTCCGTCACCGACCGCGGACCGTTCGTGAAAACGCGAGTCATGGATGTATCGCGGGAATCAGCCCGGCGCCTGGGTATCTTGCTGGGCGGCATCGCGTACGTCGACTGCACGATCGTCGGCAGCGGCACTGCTCAAGACATCAAATAGTCGTTTTGTTTATTTATGCGACACACAAACGTCCAAAACGCCGCTCTGTTGGGCACAATAGTGTCAGACAGTCTAAGCCCGTCGCTCTGCTGTTGATCCGTGGGAAGCCCACGCACGGCTTGTTTTGAGAAGGAGATGTCTATGTCTACCGCCGAGAGTCTGAAGAAGCTGCTCGACGAATTTAACGAGAAAGAGAACATGATCTCCGAGGAGCGCAGCGCGGTCGAAGGACAGATTGCTGAGCTCGAGCAGCGTCTTGAAGAGTGCAACAAGCGTATGGGCGTCGTAGCGGAAGACAGAGCAAAGGTGCTGGCTTTCAAAGATCGCTACGGCAGTGACCACGGCTCGAATGGTGGCGGTGGCGCGGCTCTTGGGCTTTTGAAGAAACCGGAAAAAGACAACGCGGCCGAGCACACCGGCCCGGCAGAAACTTCAGAAGCCGCGGCAAAAGCTGTGGAAGCCAGCAGCCCGCCCCACATCGAACCGGTAAAACCCGACCGGCGCGGCATCTTCGCCAACAGCCGCCTGAACAAGCAGAATCAAGAAAAACCCGCCGAAGAGCCGAAACCGAAAGCTGAAGAGGCAAGCCCTCCCCGGACCATCGAACCCCCGACCGTCTCGGTCCCCGAGCGTACACCTGGTGCCTCTGCCGAAGCCAAAGTGGAGAGCCCGCCACCGGCTGCCTCGACGCCGGAACCGGCTCCCCAGCCTGAACCGGCGCCTGCGCCTCAGCCCGAACCGCCGCCGGCGCCACCAGCGCCACCAGCGCCGGTAGAGCCGACTCCGGCTCCGGTCGCGGAAGCCCCGCCACCACCGCCGCCTCCGCCGCCCATGCCAAAACCGGAAGTGCCGGCCTGGCTTTCTCAGCCACCGGGAGCGCACACAGCTGAAGTTTCCAGACCCGAGCCCCAGTCAGGCGGTATGTCCGCCGTAGAGCGGTTCTCGGCGCAATTTGCCAAAGATGCCGGGTCCGGACCGGCCGGGTGGAATGCCAACATGAACGCCGAGATGCCTGTTCCGCAGGTAGACCAGCCGGCCGCGGCTCCAGTCGCACCGCCGGTCGCTCCGACACCGCCCGCGGCTCCCAGCATACCGGCCGGCGGCATAAATAGCCTTCTGGCCGATTTGAGCTCGGATGAACCAGCCCCGGCCGCACAACCGGGTCCGAACACGGGCGAAGTGGCTCGCGGCGGCCTCAATTCTATTTTGCGTCGTTCCTCCGGCTCGACCGGCGAGGTGCCGGTGCCCGAAACGGCTGCTACTCAGCAAGCCGTATTTGGCGAAAGCGGTGTTCCGGCGCCAGTGCCGGCGGGCAGCGAAGCTCCCGGTGCGGCTGCCATATTCGGCACGCCTCTGGGCGGCACCCCGGGACTGGGGACGCCACCGCAGCCGACACCACTACCACAACCGGCAGCGCCACAACAACCGGCAGCGCCACAACCGGTGGCACCACAACCGGTGGCACCACAACCGGTGGCACCGCCGTCGCCCTGGGGCGAGGCTCCGGCGGGCGGACCGCCACAGCCGACAGGACCGCAAGGACCGCCGCAGCCGACGGGACCGCAGGGACCGCCGCAGCCGCGCGGACCACAGGCACCAGTCGCGCCACCAACCAACAACACGGGCGGTTGGACGCCGCCGACCGGACCGGCTCCTGATGCGCAAGCCGCTCAGGCTCAGCCCGCACAACCGGCCACCGTCGATTTGAATGCTCAGGAAGGTCCCAAAGAAGAAGACGACGGCGACACCGTCAAAAACATCAACGACGCTCTGCGCAGTCTGTTCCGCTAGCTGATACAGCCGTCATAAAAGCGCCGCCTTCGTTTGCTACCATAACGGGCAAAGCTCAGTGCAGCCTTTGTTTTTGGGAATTGGAGAAAATGAAGCAAGTAAACGCGATGATGGCCGGCACCGTTGTAGAAGTGCTTGTGAAGCCTGGTGACGATGTGGCCGAAGGGCAAGATGTTGTTATCCTGGAATCTATGAAGATGCAACTGCCCGTGCAGTCGGAAATATCGGGCAAAGTCAAGGAAGTCAAAGTAGGCGCCGGTGACTTTGTCAACGAAGGCGACGCCGTCATCCTTCTGGACTGAGACTGAATCATGCTGGAAAAGGTGCCACCACAAGTCAAGGTCGTCGAGGTTGGACCTCGGGACGGACTGCAAAACGAAGCCCGCCAGGTGCCGACGGCGGAGAAGGTGCGCTTGATCGAAGCCCTTGGTGCTACCGGTTTGCAGCACATAGAACTGACGTCTTTTGTCAGCCCCAAATGGATCCCGCAACTGGCTGATGCCGCCGAAGTGGTGCGCACGGTCAAGCTACCGCCGGCGGTGACAACCTCGGCGCTGGTGCCCAACATGAAGGGGTATGAGTCAGCCAAGCAAGCCGGTCTTAAAGAGATCGCCGTTTTCATGTCGGCTACCGAATCGCACAGCAAAAAGAACATCAACAAATCCATCGACGAGGCCGTGCAGACGCTGAAAGAAGTCGTCGACACCGCCAAAGCTGATGGCATGCGCGTGCGCGGCTATCTCTCGGTGGTTTTTTACTGTCCGTACGAAGGCAAAACCGACCCCGGCAAAGTCGGACCACTGGTAGAAAGGCTCTTTGCTATGGGCATCGACGAGCTTTCACTGGGCGACACGATCGGCGCGGCCACTCCGGCGGAAGTCCTGGCCTTGCTGAAGAAACTCGAAGGGCAAGTGGATAAGAAACGGGTCGCGCTGCACTTCCACGACACGTTCGGAACGGCGCTATCGAATGTGGTGGCAGGACTGGACAGCGGCATCAGTGTATTCGATGCCAGTATCGGTGGTATGGGCGGCTGCCCCTACGCTCCTGGAGCGGCGGGCAACCTGGCTACCGAAGACCTGGTCTACATGCTGGAAGGCATGGGTGTCAAAACCGGCATCGACCTGGATAAGCTGGTCGACTGCGGGCAACTGGCCGAAAGTATCATCGAACATAAGCTGCCGGGGCGTTGCCTGCAGGCGCGTCTGGCGCAGCGCGCCAAGCAGCTGGCTAAGACCAGCTAGGTAAGACCAGCTAGGTAAGACCAGGGTCCCGGGTTTTGACAGACGAAGGCAATAGCGAATATGACAGGAACGAGTGTTATGACAGAAGTGCTGCTTGTTGAACGCGAGGGTCCGATCACCTGGTTCAAGCTCAATCGCCCGAAGGTGCTGAACTGCCTCAATCGCGAGTTGCTGCGGGCGCTGATGAAAGCCTGCGAGGAAGCCGCCCAGGACAAATCGACGCGCGTTGTGATTATCACCGGCGCCGGCTCTAAAGTGTTTTGTGCCGGCGCTGATCTTGCCGAGCGCAAAGGTATGACGGAAGGCGAAGTGCTGGATTACCTGGTATTGATTCAGCGAACTATGTTGGCCATCGAGCAATTGCCCAAGCCGGTGATCGCGGCCATCAATGGGTCGGCGTTCGGCGGCGGCACTGAGCTGGCGCTCTCTTGCGACTTGCGCATGATGACCGAAGACGCGTCGTTGCGTTTGACCGAAGTCAAGCTCGGTATCATCCCTGGTGCCGGCGGTACTCAACGTTTGCCGCGCCTGATTGGCAAGTCGCGGGCGAAGGAGTTGATTCTCACGGCTCGCCCGTTGCCGGCGGCTGAAGGACACAACATCGGTTTGGTGCACAAAGTGGTGCCGGCTGGCGACAAAGATGCGCCGTGGCATACTGAACTTCTGGATCAGGCGCGTGCCTGGGCCAAAGAAATCGCCACTGCGGCACCTCTGTCGCTCAAGCAAGCCAAATTTGCCATAGACAACGGCAGTGATCGCGATCTGACTGCCGGACTGGCACTGGAGACGCGGGCTTATATTGAATTGGTCAACACCAAGGACCGCCTGGAAGGGCTGGCAGCTTTCGCCGAGAAGCGCGACCCTGTCTATACTGGTGAGTAATGACTGTACAAGCCTCATCAGCAATTATTGAAACGGTGTCGCGGGAGACGCTGCCACTGCCGGTTACAGGCTTACTGCTTTGCGGCGGCAAGAGCCGTCGCATGGGTTCGCCGAAGTCGCTTTTGCCCTTTGAGAATTCAACATTCGTGGAGCACCGCCTGCAATCTTTGCGGCAACTGTTTCCAGAAGTGCTGATCGTGGCCAACTCACCGGGTGAGTACGATGCTTTTGGAGCGGCCGTCGTCAAAGACATCATTCCCGACCGCGGTCCCCTGGTCGGCATTCTGTCGGGGCTTCTGGTCAGCCGACATGAATATTGCTTTGTCATCGCATGCGACATGCCGCTGGTCGACAACAGGTTGATTCGCCGGCTCTGCGCCATGCGCAGGGAAAATGACGCCGATGCTGTGGTAGTCAGGCACGAGCAAGTACTGGAGCCGCTCCTGGCGGTTTATTCCCGTCGAGTAATCGAGCGCCTGGAAGATTACATCTTCTCCGGTCAATCGCGCGTGCAAGACTTTCTGGCGACGATCAATTGTGCTTACTTCGACCTGCCGCCGCATGGTGACGGGCTGCCGGTCTACTTCAATGTCAACACACCCACTGACTATGCTCGCGTCATCGAGTAAGTTTCTTCAGTGAAACTGCAGCGGCATCCACGGTGGGCAAAACGGGATGAGAAACATGGCGGCCATGCCGCCCAGCGCCAGCGCCGGTCCAAACGGAAACGGCTTGGAGACGCGGGTGCCGATGGTCACCGTGCCGATCAATGCACCGGTGAACGCACCCAGTCCCACCAGAGGCAGGCAAGCAAGCAGTGGAGCGCCGGCGGCAGTCGCTTGATTGCCGCCCACCAGCAAAATCAAGGCGGCGGCGATGGCGCCGAATGCGGTGCCGCCGATGGCCGCGAACAAAGCCGCGCGGCGTGCGCAGGCACCAAGCAATCCGGCTTTTTTCATTTCGCCGATCAGAAATACCAAGCCCATAGCGGTGCCGACGATGAAACCCAGGAACAGTGCGACGATCAATAGTTGCCATCCCAGATAGGCCGACATGACTGCCGAGAGAACGGCGTCGCCGCCGCCCATTACTTCCAGCGGCTCTTCGCCGTGCGACTGGGCCGGCGTGTATTCATCTAAAGCATCTTCTGCTTCGGTATCCAGCTCGGCGTCATCGGAACCGTGCATTTTTTGATAGAGCTGCAGTCCATAGAAAGCCAGAAAATCAAAGAGCATGTAACTGGCGCCGATGCCGGCCATGGCGCCCAGCAGGTCGCCGCGCCAGCCGCTAAACACAATACCGAGGATCATAGACGGGTAGGTGATTTCGTGCGGTATCAGTTTTTCTTTGAAGTCGGTGACAGTGACCGCGATTAAAGTGCAAGCAAACAGCGTCAGCCCGATGGTCAATCCGATGCGGGTTTCCAGCGGCAGATAGTTGGCGTGCACGTGCTCGGTCTGCAAAGCGGTGGCAATTTGCACCCACAGCCCTCCGGTGACGGACGGGTCGTATGGAATTTGATTGGTGAGAAACAGGCGTTCGATGGCGACGAAGATGACAGCCGTCAAAAACTCGACCAGCGGATATTGCCTTGAGATTCTGGTGCCGCAATAACGACATTTACCCTGCAGTAGCACATAAGAAAGGACGGGAATCGTATCCAGCAGATTCAATGTGTGGCGGCACTGAGGGCAATGTGAAGCCGGCCAGAAAGTGGACTCTCCTTTCAGCGAACGCAATGCCAGCACGTTCAAGAAGCTGCCAAAATTCAGCCCCAGCACAAATGCCACCAGATCGATGATCGGTGCCGGCAACTGCTGAAATACTTCCGCTGACATTAGTTGAACTCTCGACGCTCGACGATGTACGTTCCGGCGCTCAGCAATAAAAGAATGTACCCGAAAAGATAGGTCAGCACCATAGGTAGTGCGGGTCCGGCAGTCGGTTGGAACGGCAGCCGTACGCCTTCCAGCTGGGCATGACGGGCAAGCTCGTAAGCGCGCATTAATTCCTCTTGTGCTCTAGAGAATGCTGATAAATCGGGGAGCAGCAGATAGACAGCCTGGGTAAAGGCCGTGGCGGTTGAGCTGGTTGACATCTGCGCAAGTCCCAGCATTGAGGAGGAGCAGTGCGCGATCGCCCAGAAACAGAGGGCGAAGAGCACGCTGGAGAGTGGGCTGTTGAAGGTGGAAAGGAACAGGGACAGAGCCAGGACCAGCAGTTCTTCCAGGTAGATCAAAATCAGCGAATAAACAATTGCCTTGAACAGCAAGTTTGCTGCTATTTGATCCGGCAACAGCAAGTAGATGATAGTGCAGAAGAAGGCTCCCATCAGCGCAGTTGCCAGAGCCAGGCAGGCGGACAAGCCAAGGAACTTACCGGCGATCAAGTGCCAGCGGGGCAGCGGTTTCGTGAATATAAGATCGATGGTGCCCATTTCGATTTCGCGATGGAAGAGGCTGGTGCCCAGGAAAATGGCGATGATACCGCCGACAGTGCCGATGGCAAACAGTCCGAGGTCGACCGGGATGCGCACGTTTTGGGCAATCGAGAGGCTGCCCAAAATCCAGCCGCCCAGGACTGCCAGGCAAGCCATAAAGAGCAGCACGGTGACAAGCCGTTCGGAGAACGCCTCGCGCATGGTATTAAGTGCTATGGCGGCCAGACTGAGCATGAGCTATCCGTTCCATGAAAAACTCTTCCAGACGGCGGTGGTTGCCATCCGGGCTGATTTCTTTGGTTGCCGCTTCCGCCGCCAATTTTCCGTCGTGCAGGATGGCAATGCGATCGCACAACTCGCTGACATCCGGCAAGAGATGAGAGTTGAGAAGAATGGTGGTGCCTTTTTGTTTGAGCTGTTGCAGTATCCGACGCATGTCGCGCCTGCCGACCGGGTCAAGTCCGGAGTTGGGTTCGTCGAGAAACAGAACCGGCGGGTCGTTTAGAAGACACTGGGCGAGCGCCAGTCGTTGCACCATGCCCTTGGAAAACGCGCCGACTGGTTTGTCGCCGGTGTCACCAAGCGACATGCTGCCGAGCAACTCATCGATCCGCTGTCGGCGTTTCTCACTGGAGAAGTTCAAGAGGCGCGCGAAAAAGTCGAGAGTCTGGTGAGCGGTTAAGTGTGGGTAGAAGCGCGGGTTCTCAGGCAGATAGCCAATTTGGCTCAAGGCCTTTAGATCGCCTGGTGGCAGGCCGAGTGTGGTGCAGGTGCCGCTGGTTGGCTTGATTAACCCCAGCAGTAATTTGATGCAAGTGGTTTTGCCGGCGCCGTTGACGCCCAAAAGGCCGAAGATTTCGCCGGCTCGCACTTGCAAGCTCAGTCCGTCCAGGGCGCGCGTACGCTGTGCCTGGCTGGACCGCTTATCCGGGATTGACCTGGACCGGCGGCAGTGATCTTTGACCAGATCGATCGTCTGAATTACCGATCCGGCCGTCATTACTTTAGTCGTAACGGGTCTTCTGTTGCGCAGCGGCTTGCGCCTTCTTAGTCTGCGTGATGATCTTGTAGAGCTCAGCAGTGGCGGCACGCAAACGGCGAGAAACCTGCATCTGCGAGATGCCCAATCGGCGCGCTACTTCAGTTTGACTGAGATCTTCGTAGAAGGTCAGTTGCACCACTTCTCGCAGTCCATCGCGCAATTGCTTGATGGCTTCGGCAAGCATGAACCGATCTTCTTTGGCGGTCTGATTGGTTTGATAGCGACCGTCGATCAAAGTATCGATCAACGACTGTTCGCTGCCGGCATCATTGGAAAGCGCCTGGTCGAGCGAGATCAGCGTGCGCCGACGATCTACTTCGTAGGCTTCATTGACGCGGCTGACAGGAATTTGCAATTCGGTGGCGATTTCGATGTCCGAAGGCTCGCGACCGAGGCGGGCGGTAAGGCTTTGCACCAGGCGATTGATGCGGAACGAAAGTTCTTGCAATTCACGCGGAGCGCGAATCATCGCCGTCTTGTCGCGCAAGTAGTGGCGGATTTCGCCTGTAATCAGGTGAGTCGCGTAAGTCTGGAACTTGGCGCCGGCATCCGGCTTGAACTGATCGACAGCTTTGATCAATCCGATCGAACCGACCTGGATCAGATCTTCGACAGGGTCGGTAGAACGGCGTGCCAGACCATACGCAATGCGTTTGACCAGAGGCAACGACGCCTGAATAATCTGGTCGCGCAATGAAGGGTCGCGGGACTGCGCATACTGGAGGAGCCAACGATGAATTTGATCTTGTCCCTTATCGGCTGACGCCGCCTTGGAACTCGCACCGGTTTTGAGAGACGCTGATTTCGCTTGCACGCCTGTGTACTTCTATGTGATTACTAACGGAACCTAATCTATTGTAGTCCGCTATTTTATTTTGTACAAACCAGGGAACAAAATTCCGCCTGGGAGCGGGCATTTTCTTTCCCTGCACGGGGCGAAGTCGGAACCTGTACCCGTGTGGCGCCAATTCTACAGCATTTTTGAATTGTGAAGAAGATCAGAGTGTACCGCTTGACCTGCCGGCGGGCGCCATAGCGTGCGGTCCCACCAGGCGATTGAAGTCATCAGGGCGCACGGCCTTGTGGAGAGCAGCTTCGTACTCGACCGCGCCGGACTTGACCAGGGTGGCGAGCGCTGTCTCCAGCGTCTGCATACCTTGCTGTCCGCCCATTTGAATTGCAGAGTAAATTTGCCCGACTTTGCCTTCTCGAATCAGGTTGGCAATGGACGGCGTGTTGATCATCACTTCCACAGCGGCTATGCGACCGCGGGTCGTAGGTGAAGCACCAGGCTTCGGCGTTTTTCTGGGCAGCAGGTTTTGCGACAATATGGCGGCCAGCGCGTTGCTGAGCATGACGCGCACCTGTTGCTGTTGGGCTTGCGGAAAGACGTCAATGATGCGGTCGAGTGTCTGGGAGGCGCTTTGTGTGTGGACCGCGGCCAGAACCAGGTGTCCGGTCTCGGCGGCCATCAGTGCGGTATGAATGGTTTCGGTGTCGCGCATTTCACCCAGCAAGATCACGTTGGGATCTTCTCTGAGAGCCGAATGCAGCGCATTTGGGTAGCTCTTGGTGTCGGCGCCCAGCTCGCGCTGCGAGACGATGGACTTGTTGTGCCGATGCAAGAACTCAATCGGGTCTTCGATTGTAAGGATGTGCTCAGCCTTGTTTTCGTTGATCCAGTTGACTATGGCGGCCAGTGTTGAAGATTTACCTGAGCCGGTGGGACCGGTGACCAGTATCAACCCGCGGTTGCGCATAACTAGGTCTCTGGCGACGATGGGAGGCAGATCGAGATCGTCGAAGTTCGGGACTTTGAAAGGAATTGTGCGCAGGGCGGCTGCGTAACTGTTTCTGTCTTTGTAGACGTTGACGCGAAAACGCCCCAGTCCGGAGACGCCGTACGAACAGTCAAGTTCGAAGGTGGTCTCTATTTGCCGACGCTGTTCAGGGGTCAACATGGAGAAGACCAGGCGCTGCAGGTCGTCCTGGCTCAGCGAGGTGAAGTCGGTGCGCTCGAGTTTGCCCGAGACCCGAATAATCGGCGGCTGTCCTACCTTCAGGTGCAGGTCGGATGCACCGCGGTCGACAACGCTCTTGAGAATCTCCTGAATTTCAACTGGCATCTGCCCCTCCTGCTGCCGTGCCGAAAAAAGCGCCAAAATAAGCACGGCTATTGGAAATTTTCCCGCAGGCTGAGGCGCTAAACCTCATGACAGTGGGTTCGCCGTTACAATTAGGGCGCAACTTACCAATTTATCTGCGGCTGAAGTCTTTTGATCCGAACCGGCACCACCTTTCTGCTTATTGTCCTTCTGGCTCTGGGACTGCGTTTGGCCGGCATAACTTTCGACAGTTTCTGGCTCGATGAAGGCTATCAGACGATGGTTGATGCTATTGGTCAGCCGTTGCCGAATTTTACGCAAGTGCCTGATAAACCATTCCTGTTCAAGTTCGGAGAGCCGCAGCCGGTTAGGCAGGTGCTCGCCCAGTTTCGTTCCGTCGATCCTTTGTGTCCGCCACTGCATGCGGTGCTGCTCAACCGATGGATGACTGTGTTCGGACAGAGCGATCTGGCGATCCGCTGCCTTTCCGTGGTCTTTTCGCTGTGTGCGTTGACCGCTATATATTGGTTTGTCTACGGAATCTTCGGTCCGCGGGCGGCGGTTTTCACCGGTCTGATTGAGGCACTGTCTCCTTTCGACATCTTTTATGCGCAGGAAGCGCGCATGTACAGTCTACTGATTTTTTGCGCCTCCATGTCCTTTGGCAGTCTGCTCCTTCTGGCTCACCGCTGCCGGCAGCGGTGTCTGCGGGGTAAACGTCCGGCACCGCTGGCGCCACTGAATCTACTCCTGCTCTTTGTGCACGCGCTCTTCTCGTGGGGGCTGATTAATACCCACTACACGGGGCTGTTCGTCTTTCTCGCCGGAATTGCCTTCGGGCTGTGGGCGGCATTTTCGCTGAGCAGCTGGCGATTTCTGTTTGCCGTAGCGGGCGCCTGGGTGGCGGTGGCGCTGCTCTGGTTGCCGTGGTTTCCCCTCTTTCAACAGGCATCTAAGTTGCGTACGGCCTCGTTTTACGTGACGCGAGAAAACGGGCAATGGTGGTGGCCCTTCTATGCGATGGGGCGTGTCGTCGTCAACTGGATTATTTTCCTGGCCGGCAAGAAAGTGATTTCCTGGTGGGCGACCCCTGTTTACGTAACAAGCGCTGTGCTGCTTCTCACGTCGGTGGTGGCTTCTTTAAGGCTGCGCCGCAAGTTGCTTGGTCCCGCTCTGCCGCTGACGGGCGTCTGGCTCTGGCTGGTGATACCGCCCCTGGTACTGCTTGTCATGGATGTGATCGAGAGCCATCGCGTCGTTGAAATCCCGCGATACATCATGGCGACTGCGCCGGCTGTCTACGTGTTGTGCGGGCTGGCGCTGGCGTTTCTCTCGTCGCTCCCCTCTCCTGCTACGGCAGCCGCCCGCTGGCTCTTGGTCGCCCACTGTTTTTTCTCGCTTTTGAGCAATCTCTCCTCCCACATCCTGCCGCAGCGGGAGCCCTGGCGTGACGTCGCTGCGTATCTGGAAGAGACGATGCCCGCCGAGCAGCCGCTGGTGCTCGTTGCTCAGCCATATGACTTAGTCTGTTTGAACCGCTATTTAACGAAACCGATTCGCCAAGTCGGGGTGAGTCCGGTTCTGGGCGCTCAGCACTTGTCGGCAATCGTAGACGGGCGACAAAGCTTTATCCTGATTACCGCTCAGGAGGGAGAAGCCATAGCTGGCTTGATTCCTGGCGATTTCCGCCAGGCGCAAAAGAAGGATTTTTCGCAAGGCGTTCATATGAGGGTCTACACGAAATCCACGACTGCGCCGTAACCCGAACACGCTCCTCCTCTTGACTTCCGGGCGATTATTTAACTTGCCAAGTCATTAAGGCAATCTTAAGATGTAATCCCCCGAGCACAGCTCGTTTACCACCCATCCGCGCGCAATCCCCGGTTAATTCGGCTCCTGCATTGCAGGTCTTCAGCCTCGTCGTGCATGTTTCTCACCAAGGAATCCCTATGGCAACACCAGAGCGTTCACTTCCCCACAACTTTCTAGCCGGACCCTCGTCCGACCTGGTTCCGCAAGCAGCCACCGTCGACCGGCTGCGGTATCAGTTGCTCAATCGCCTGAAAGGCATCGTCCAGAACGCCACCGAAATTTTCACGCCTACGGAGGCTCTGCCTGTCCTCGGACAGACCTCGAAGAACCCCGTCACCGAAGCTGCAGAAGCTGTAGTCAACCGCCGCTGGGGTACTGACGAACTGGCTCGTATGGGCAGCGTCGGGTCCGAAGGTACCGAACTCAGTCAACGCTACAAAGATGAAGTGAAGCGACTGATTCAAAAATCACGATCTGACATCGAGCGCTCTATGAGCCCTCAGGAATTGACCGATCTGCGTCAGGAAGAGCAGCACTATGAAGAGCGCCTGAAGATTCGCATGAAACAGCGCACTCTCAATATTCCGTGGCCGCAACGTGGTGATGTGATGCAAAGCTACGAAGAGCGCCTGATTGCCCGCATTGAGCGGTGCCACCGCACCAACGACTGATTTTCACAGGAATGATTAAACATCGCCTGCCGTGCTCGTCAAACACAGCAGGCGATGTCCATTTCCAGACGCCATCACGGGCGGTGCAACCTGCTGCGGACGGAAGAGCAAGTCCTGCTCTAGCGCTCCGCTATGTAGCGTTTCTCTCCAAGCGCCACCATGTCCAGTTCCAAAAGCATTCGTTTCATTTTGGCGATTTCGCAAACCAGCTGGTCGAGCATAATGGTACGAGCAGTCAGCGTGTTGATGGTCAGGCCTTTTTTTTGAGCAACGCTGGCGGTGAGCACATCCAGCTGCTTCTTCGAATTTCTGTCTGTGAAGGCCGACATATTCGCATCAGCGATCCAGCGGTCGATAATCTGATCCAGTCGCTTTTTGCCATTCGGTGTTTCAGCCGGAACCTGGTTCAAGAACGTCCATACCGAGTTGGGATATTCAATCTCGGGAGTGGTTGGGTAGTTGAACAGTTTAGCGAGCATGTTCGGCTCGACCTCTGAAGTTTTCTTCTTGCCATTGACGAGCATGAAGGTATACATAGAAGCGAAAGATGGAACAACTCCGGCGGGAATGCCGACGATTCCCACTGGAATGTTATATATGGGATGCTTGTAGGTAGGAATTACCAGAGCTTCAGTCACTGCCCATAGTGCGCCGTTGGTTATGAAAGCGAGCGCGTTGGTGCGGGCAATAGCCTTATCACGGTCGGATTTGAAAGTGGTGAGAATCTCGTTGTAAACCTCTTTCTCTGCCTCGATTTCGGCCGCGGTCGCATCAATTTCGAGGTTGGTCTTTTGCACGATCATGCGCGCCGCAAGCCTGGCATCAGCCAGATCCTGCTTGATGTACAGTGAACGCAAGCTCTGATCGTTGCCGACATCTGCCGCCTGCCGCTGGAGGCTAGCGATGCGTTCCAGTACCGGAGTCAGTCCGATGTTGGAAGCAAGCTGCAGACTGTTGGGTGATAAACCCACGGTAGTCAGACTTACGCCGGTTCGAAGAATTTGCGATGGGAACTGCATACTGTTGGCTGCGGGCTCGCCGGGCTGAGCAGCGGCTGTGGCAACGGGGTCATCGCCTCTTTTTTGCTGAGCAATTGCTTGCGGATCGATGTACGTGTGGGTCATCAAGTAATTGGTGCCGACCGTACTGTTGGCATCCGCCAGAGCCGGAGACTCCAGGGAGGCAAGAATACTCAAAAGAAGAATAGTGACTGTGGCTCGTTGCATACTCATCTCAATTTCGGCTCGTTGTCTTCGGTGATGTTGCTTGTGCTGGGCTGCAGTCCCGTGCTTGAGACCATCTGTTTCTCGTTCTGTACCGCCATAGCTAGCTCCAACAGCATCCGTTTCATTTTCCAGATTTCCGCCTGCAACTGCTGCAGCATCACAGAGCGCGCCGTCAGAGTCGCTATGGACAATCCCTTGCGTTGAGCAAAGCTCGCAGTCAGAACATCCAACTGTTGCTTCGAGTTTCTATCTGTGAAACCGGGCATGTTCGCGTCGGCAACCCAGCGATCGATGAGCTGGTTGAGTCGAGTTTTGCCTTGGGGTTCAGAAGCGGGCACCTGATGAAGAAACTGCCAGATCGACTTGGGATACTCGATTTCAGGATTTGTCGGATAATCGAAAAGCTTGGCGAGCATGTTCGGCTCGACTTCCGATGTCTTCTTCTTTCCGTTGATCTGTTTGAACGTATACATCGATGCTATCGACGGGACGACACCGGCGGGAATGCCGACTATGCCGGAAGGTATGGCGAACTTGGCAAATTTGTAGCTGGGGATGGCGAGTGCTTCGCAAACGGCCCACAGAGCGCCGTTGCTGATGAAGCTAATGGCGTTGGTCCGAGCAACCGCTTTGTCGCGGTCGCTTGTAAATGTATTGAGAATCTCACTGTAGACCTCTTGCTCTGCGTCGATCTCTGCCGCCGTAAAGTCCACCTCTAGCGCGGTTTTTTGGATCAGAAACGCAGCTTTGTCGGTCGCATCGTACAACTCTTGTCTGGCCGCGAGGCTCTCGACAGTTTGCTGCCCGCCGAGACCAGCCGCCCGCGCTCTCAAAACCTGGATTCGCTCCAGCAAGGGGGAAAGTCTGATCGTCTCGGAAAGTTGCAGGCTGTTTGGAGACAGACCAGGCGTATTCAAATTGATACCCGTTTTCAGAATCTGGGTCGGGAACTCCATGGTATTGGCGGTCGACTCTTTCGTTGCATTCTGGGCAATCGAGGTTGTTTGGTTCGGATTCGACCCATTCTGGTTCGAAGCCGCATGGGCTGCGTTAAGCGACAAAACAAAAGCAGCTGAGATCGAGAGAACCTTGAGTTTCATTAGACTTCTCATTCAGTGACAAGCAACTAAAAGGAAATCATTGATCTGGTTGTCAAAGACTAAATAGCGGGCAAAACACCGTAAGGAAATTATCAATATGCGCCGCCGAGGAACCGTGAGCCCAGTACGATGTCTCCTTCGCCCGAAAGAATCGGTGCGACCATCTCCGGTATCTTGCGTGGATCGTATTGATAGTCGGGGTGCAGCATGATCACTACGTCGGCGCCGTCACGCAGCGCTTCCATGTAGCAGGTCTTCTGGTTGCCACCATATCCGACATTATGCGGGTGGCGAATAACTTTTATGTCCACATGGCTGGCGACTTCGCAGGTGTCATCTTTGCTGCAGTCGTCGACCAGAATAACTTCGCTGACCAGTCAGCGTGGGATTTCGTCAAATGTCTTCAGCAGCGTCTTGTCCGCGTTGTACGCCGGCATGGTGACGACTCTCTTGGCGGTGCCCGGTTTGTCTCTCAGACTAATAGCGCCAGGCGTTGTCTGTGTGTTTACAATGCTCACAGAAAGGTCCTTACGGAATACCCTGAGCATGGTAAGAGGTCAAGCGGCTACAGTCAAACGGACTAAGGGACTTTAATAACGTGCTGCTTACAACAACCTGGCCTCACCGGGCGCTGACCCTTGTCGGCACGACGTTTTTGCTTTTTGAAGTAGTATTCATCCAATTTTTCATTGGTGAATATTGGTTCAGCACTGACCTGGCTGTCTTCGGTGTGCCGACGGTGCTGGCGTTGCTGCCAATCGCTCACTTTCTTCTAATGGGGCTGGAAAGTCAGTTCGGGTGCCGGCTATTCGGCTGGATTTTGAAAGGCAAGCCACCGGTAGCGTACAGAAAGTGGGTTCTGGTTGGTGACGAGAGCTTTGCTTTCGGAACTCGTTTTGTGCGTTACAGCGTGGTCGACGAACTGGAATTGACTCTGCTCGGCAATCTGCGAGCCAAGACGCGAGCCGTTTCCGGGGCGGCGCAAGCGAAACCCGATGTGGTAATCTCGCTGCCGTTTGGTATCACCAGTCGCGAAAGTCAAAAGCTTCTGGTGGAAAAAATCCAGCAACAGAGGCCCGACGTCGTGCTCAACAAAAGGCTCGAGAAGAGCCTGGCGTCCCCGGTTCTGAAAGGAGCCAGCGTCGGCATGGCTTCCGGTGCCGTGGTCATGTTTGTGGTCTTATTGGATGTCGGCTGGGGCTCATTCTGGTATCTCGACATGATGAAGCATTATCATCTCTGCGCCGTTGCCGCGCGCGACCGGAAGCTTGAGGACGCGCAGCGGGAGCTGAAAGCTGCCGACGATATTCGAAGCCATCCATTTCCCTTGTCGTGGGTGGCGCACAAGTTCGTCACGCAGCATTCGGCTGCCAGCATATATGGTGCGCGAGCTGAAGCTTTGTGGCGCATGGGGCGCCGGGATGAAGCGATCGAAGACGCTCGCAAGGCGTCGGAGCATGAGGAGCACAGTGAGATGCATGCGCTCAGGTTGGCTCGTTATCTGGGTTCCGTCGGCAAGATGGACGAAGCTCGTGCGGTGCTGGAGAAGCAAATCGAGAAACACAAAAAGCATTTGCTGCCGCGCATTTATCTAGTGGCGAATGCGAAACAGACGTCAGAAGATGCGGCCAGACTGGAATATGAGAAACAGCACGACGAAACGGTCAAGGAGTTTTTCGAAACGGAACCTCGCTGGCCGCCGGGCGGCGATTTGTTCTTTCACGAACTGATCAGGCAGAGCGATATGCAATATGTGTTTCGCCGGCTGCTTGACATGAAGCCGGATTGAAGATTGTTTTGGGCTAACCTTTCCTTGACAATCGTCGTCTATGATCCTGTTTAACTCAAATGACAAATGAGACCACATTCTGGCGCAGTTTGATGGGCAGCAGCTTTGTTGTTGCCCTGATTGGCGTCGTCTGTGTCGACATGTGGTTTGCTGCCTCCAATCCTCTGGCGACCGCACCGATCGCTAATCTCCAGCGCACCGAGCCGTTTTACGCTGCCCTGGAATATCGTCGTCAGTGTCGGCAGTCGGCCGTCGCACCGGATGTGGTGCTGCTCGGCTCATCGGTCATGGTATCACCTGTTTTGCAAGCGGAGTCGTTGCGTTTGCAATCGCCCCTCAAACGCATGCGTCACCGCCAGTGCGGAGAATTAGCGCAGGCGCTGAGTGCCCAGGGGCTGGGCGATCGCCAGGTTTTTAACTTCGCTGTCGGTGGCTGCATGTTCTCCGACGCATACTGGATCACCAAAAATGTTTTGCTTTCCGACGGGCGTCCAAAACCGCGTGCCATCGTATATGGTGTCGCTCCTCGCGACATCCAAGACAACATCATGCAGCAGACCGGCATTCCGGCAACCGAATCGTTCCAGTGCTTCGCGTCTGTAAACGACGCGCTGCGCGTCAAAAACACTCTCGGGATGAATTGGACCAAGCGTCTGGAACTGGTTCTCGGACGGGTATCGTCGCTGTGGCGGTGTCGTGCCGATCTGGTCGCGCTTGCCAATTTGCGCGGCAAGAAACTTCTGGAGGCGGCGTTGCCCTGGGTGGCCTTTGAAAAACGTCTGTCCGACGGCAGTGTGAAAGTGCAGCGCGGCGGCATGTTTCGCGAAGAAGCGATCGGTGAACCGATGGTGGTGCCCGGCTACGGACTGGAGCACATCAGCACAGAACTCACCGATCAGCAATATCAGTTCCGCTACAATCCGCTGTCGCCGCGCATGAACGAAGTACAGCTCAGTTATTTAGAGAAATTGATTGCTCTGTGTCGCGAGCAGGAAGTAACGCTGGTTATCGTCAACATGCCCCTGTCCGAGCACAACCACAAGCTGATGCCGCCCGCTTTGTATCCGCTCTTCGTCGACCGTGTCGCTTCGGCGTGTCGCCATGGACAGGTTGAGTTTGTCGACCTGGCTAAGACAGGCTGTTACACAGGAGACGACAATTTCGTAGATGGGGTACATTTATCATGTGAGCGAAGCCGTCCCTTCCTCAAGTTCTTGGCGACTCAGCTGTCAGCGACGAAACTGTCCTCCGCTTTGCACCCGCAAGTCGCCACTACTGGTAGTGCCAAGTAATTCCATTCTCTTCAATTCTGATGACCGCAGAAGACGACGACACAAAGAAGAAAACAATCAAGTCTCAAATCGAGCAGCAGGAGCAGGATTCTTCGGCGAGCCGCGATGCGACTACCGCCTCACGCAAAGAACTCGATGATATCGATGCGAAGTTGCAGAGCATCCAGGACAAACTGGATGAAATCAAAGAGAAACAGGGCAGCGAGCGAGCCACTATTGCTACCAAACGCAAGCTGGATCAAAAGGTGCTCAAAGACTTCCAGGACAAGCAAGACCGCAAGAAGGTCGACGACAAGAAATCGACCGACGAAAAGTAAACGCGGTCATCAGCGGTTGTGGCGACCTTTTATTGCGACGAGGAGCGATTTGTGTCGGCGAACTGACCGGCGTGGCGGTCTGGCTGCTCGAGCGCCACTTTGACGTCGTTCTGCGCGGCCATGGCGGCGGCTACTCTGGCAAAGAGTTTCTGACCACCGCTGGCGTCCAGGTGCACGGTATCGAGGTAATCAGCCACCTGGTAGGACGGATCGTCGTAGAGCGGGACATACAGTGCTCCGTGGGCGCGGCAGGCGCTGCCGACGTCGTTGTGGAACCGGGCCCAGAACTTGTCGGGCAAGAGCGCGCGGTTCATAGGTAAGCTCGGCATCCCAACGGCGACCACCTTGATATTTTCTTGTTTCATGCGCGCCAGGAAGTCGTTGAAGAATTGCTTTTCGGTTTTGTAGATCGGATGGCGCGAGTCTTTGAAGCGATTTTTGTATTCGGGAGTGTTGTCCTTCCACATCGGTGGAATGTTGGCGGGGACGAGCCACTGCCCCTGTTTCACTTCGCCCAGAGTGCCGAGAACGGCGGCCAGCGGCGTGTCGTTCTTTTTGTCTTTACCCTTGGTGTCGGTTTCCGCTTCCGGTTCGTTGGCGTTTTCCGTACCCAACCATGCTTGTGCCAGCGGATATAACTCACGCAATGTGTTTTGATTGATCTGCCAGTCGAGGGCGGCGAAGAAGTCGGTGAAGGCGGCAGCGGGACGCTCCGCCACCGGGACGAACTGGGCGAAGAAATGCCACGGCTCAGTGCCGGTCGGCGAAGGTAATGTGTTGTCCAGGAAGTCTCGCGGCGCCACTCCAACCACTACTACTTTTGGTTTGAGTCCGCTTTCGTTGAACAGCACTTTACTGATCAGATCGACGTCGGAGACCATACAGCCCGGGATGGCGGCGTTGAAGACGCTGATGGGCTTTCGTCCGCCCAGCTGGGTTTGCAACTCGGTTTCCAGGCTGACCAATCTCTTGTGGGTGGCGGTATCGACCACTTGTTTCGTCAGTTGTGCATCGGCGCAGGCAATTGCCGAGCCCATCTGGGAACTGCCGAACACCACCACATCTGGTGCCTGTGTCTGTTCCATGTAGCCTTTGGCGACCCAATAACTCCAGGTCTTGGTCTGTTTCTGCACCGGATGATCGACATTGGCGGGGTTGACTGCTGCCTGATCCAGATGCCGTTTTGCCGGCACATAATTGATCACCGTGACGAAGTTGACGATGGCGAAAAGCATTGCCGCCACGACAAACGCACTTACCAGCCGACGCTTGCCGGCGCCGCCTGTAGTCGAATCGTGAGTGTCGTAATCTGCCACCATCGTCTCCTAATAAGTATCCGGCTGAGCATCCGGATGTTTTTCGCTGTCGCTCTTGTTGTTACGCAGGTCCGCCAGCCTCACGTGCGCGTGCATGTTGACGCCGCTCATGGTCACCAATGTGCGTGTGCGCACGTCGCGGTTGATAGCCGCCACGACGTCATCGAAGAACTTCCTGCCGCCGAACGCATTCAGGTGTACTGTGTCATGAAAGTCCTGCTGGTTATACCGTTTGAAGTCCGCAATATTGAAGTAGGTGCACTTCTCGTACATGGCGAATTCGCGCAGTTTGAACATATAGTTGGCGTAGACGCCGTCCGGCAGCATGCGCGTGTTGAAGTAAGTAATCGGCATGTTGACGATGATCAATTCGATCCTTTCCTTGCGGCAATACCGAGCCAGCTTTTGCAGGAAATGGAACTGAGTTTTAAAAGTGTGTTCGTCCGGGAAGCGATACCGCTCCTGATACTCACGAGTGTTGTCGACAAAGGTGCGCTCTGCCTCGGTCATCGGTTGAGCCATGATGCCGGTGTTCTGAATTTCAGCCGGCAAGTAGTTGGGCAAAAGCTTCTGCCTGTCCCACCAGGAAAACGGAGTCGCGGACGGCGGCGTCGGCAGTATTTTGTCGAGACCGGCGGTCGCCAATTCCGTGGTGGCCAGGCGGAAATCGAGTGATGCACCATACAAATAGACCAG
>JBGASG010000021.1:0-35079 GCA_044229845.1 Obscuribacteraceae bacterium (SeqCode)
TTTTCGGTAGCGGCTTGAGATGATTGCAAAAATGTTGCACAGACCTCGCTCTTCTCACCGATCGCCTCGCCCCAACGTGCGGCCAGTTCCTGCAGATCGTCTTCGGGCGACCGGCTGAGCGCACGGCAGAGCCGGTTTTTCAACTGCGCAAAGACGATACTGTACGCCATGTCATAAGCCTTGGCGCGCTGATACGTGTTGGCAAGTCCTTCGATGTACTCGAGGTTGGAAATTTTGCGCACAACCGGCACCGGCACTTTGGCCGAGAACCGCTGCCCGAGGCTGATCAAAACGATCAGAAAAACAATGAACAGCTGCATCACCAAAAGACCGATCGGTCCGCGCGTGATGGCGATGAACAAATTGGTGGCCGCGGAATAGCCGTGCGCGCGCTCGTCAAACCAGATGTTGCCGTCCTTGGTCGCTACCGACCGCAGCCAGTTGAGCAAAAACTGAAAGTTATCCCAGTTGGACTTTTCTCCAAAACGCAGATTGGAAGCCAGCGTGGGCACCGTACCCACCAGACAGCGTCCGTCGCCATACTTGATCTCGGTCAAGAACGCGCCCTTATCGTCGCTGACCAGTGGCTCTTCGACGCCCGTCAGGCGCTGGTTGGCCGAGATTACCAGGTCGCCGACATGATCGTGGAGTTGCTCCGCTCGATTGTTGGCGTTCAAGTGCATGGGCTGATCGCGTACATTGATACTGGCATCGGCCGTGTCGATATCCAGAGCCTGCAAGAACTTGCGTCCGGAGCCGAAAGCGAAATAATCCAGATAGACGAGATTGTTTCCCTTGCGCACCCACTTCAAGATTTCTTCCAGCTCGAAAGAAGACGCGGTGTAAATGGGTGCCACCACTATCAGTGTGCCTTTCTTTTCAGTCAAGTCACGATAGGGCATCTCCCAGATTTCCGGCTTCAGGTGCGAGCGCTTGCAAAGCTCCAGAAAGCCGCTATAGCCGGTTTGACGCTTGTTGAAAGTCGAGGCGTTGAGTGTCACTTCCGGTGTCACTGATTCGACTTTGGCACTGAAATCTTTGGATATTGCCGCTATTCCCGTTGCCACCACGCACAGTGCCACAAACTGCCAGGCAATTCTTATCCAGTCAGCCCGGGTGACGCTGGCGGCGGCGCGCAATTCTGGAGTTTCGTCCAGGGTCTCGAATAACACACCCTTCTTAGCCATCAGGCAGCAGCCTCCGGCGGGGGTGCGGCCGCCCGGGCCTTTTCTTCCAGATCGGCAATGATAGCCAGGCAGCTCTTGTAATCAGCCGACTCCGCTCTTTTGTTGCCGAACCAGACAAGCTCGACGATATCGGCGACCGAGATGAAGCCCTGACAGATCTGTGGATGCTTGGAGAGCAGATAGCGATACTCGTAATTGGTTTTCGCCGGCGCAAAGATGGCGATCTTGTTTTCGTCGAATACCTGCAAAAGCGACAGGTAGAGCGCCCGACAGGCGCCGCGGTAGTCGCCTTGCTTAGCCAGTTTTTCTGCTTCTTCCTTCCAGCCGGAAGCATTCAAGATCTGCTCCACATCGAGGGCACCGCGTTTTTTCAGCGATAGCGCCATCTGCTTCAAACGCACGCGGCGAAACAACACATAGATAAGTACGACTACGGCGATGGCGCCGAGAACGTACAGCAGGTATTGCAGCGAACTGCTAATGCCGCGACTGTCAGTGGTTTGTGGAATGCTGACGTTCATGCTATGCAGCCAATCCAAAATTGCCTGGATGATCTGCGAGAGCAAATCTTGAATGTTGCCGACAGCCTCCGGCTGCTTAGGATAGATATATTTGTTTGCCACGTCGGCAATCACCGGCGTCGCATCGGGATAGCTCATGTTGGTGCCACCGTCTCCGCGTGCGACATCTTGGTCAGCCGGCGGACGATGTCCAACCCTTCTCTGCGCAGCCGCACATCAAAGTAATAGTAACCGAAGGAAAGAAACATGATCGGGCGCAGCAGCATACCGGTGAGCGCCTCCCAGACCTGGTCGACAGCCAGGATGTAGAGCGGCACTTGATACGTCTCGGCGTTGGCGGTGCTGACCCCGGCGCGGAAATAGTCGGCCAGAGAAAGTGCCACTACCGGCAGTGCAAGCGGCGAGTAGAGAGCCATCATCACACAGGTAAGCACTATGCCAAAACCGAGGCTTCTCCAGAAATTGCTGAACGTCAGGCGGAACGCACGCCCCATAATGGTGAAGAAGGGGACATCTTCGCAGGCCATGCACGAGAAACCGACCATCACCACCATGAAGGAAAGTCCGGCGGTGAGCGCCACGCCCAACAGCCAGACGGTAAACCCGATCAGCGATACCAAGCCCAATGCCGTCGGATGATCTTTGAGCAAGCCGACGAATACGCCCACAAAACCCAGCTGGATAAACCATAAGCCGAAGATGCAACTAAAAATCATGGCCGTGAAGATGTACAACCCGACCAGGACCCACTTTTTATTCCAGAGATTTTGATCGGCCGTTTTCCAGTCCGGCGAGAAGCCGAGGAACAGCCTGACAAGAGCCAGTTGGCGCAGCGTGACAATCCAGCTGCCAATCGTCGCGACCACCCAACCCACGAAAAACACCAGCGCCAGAACAATCCCGTACACCCAATTGCTCGTCTTGGCCACATCCACGACACCATAGGACAGGGTGTACTGAATCGCGAAAGAACCAGCCATGAGGAAGATGCTGGGCATGATCAGAGCTTTGAAAATCAGAGGCACGTTGGTGCGGAACACGCGCACGGCTCTGCCGATGATGTCGCCCACGGACTGCGGGTTTTCTGGGGTGCCTGCTAATGCCTGAGTGCCGGACAGTGCCATTTTGGTGTCTTTCGAGAACTTCGGTCGGGGTCTGTTGTAACGTGGGCTAAATAGTCGTTCGCTTTATAGTTCCACGAAAGTGATTGTAGGTAAACTGACGTCTTCTATTGTATTGAGGCGGCCGCCCCGCGAAGATCCCACTTGTGCGTGCTCGACATCCCTACCCGCATCATTTCACCGCCAGTGGTATTGTGCTCCACAACGACCATGTGTTGCTGGTTTTTCACAAGCGCCTGCAGTCCTGGGTGCCGCCGGGCGGACACGTAGAAGCGCATGAGGTGCCGGAAGAAACCTGCGTGCGGGAGATTTTGGAAGAAACCGGCGTGGCGGTGGAGATTGTCAGCGTCGAACCCGCCACACAGGCAAGCACAGAGCCTGCCAGGAACGCCGACATCGAAGCATTTTTCCTCTTGCAGCCGGCTTACATCCAATGCGTCACCGCCCATGAAAAGGGGGGCGATTTCTACCATGTCGACCTGGCGTACGCATGCTTGCCGGCGGGTTATGAGAATCGGTCGGATTTGCCGCCTCTGCGCACCAACAAAGAAGTCGAAGATGTGCGCTGGGTGCCTTTATCTGCGCTTGACAAGCTCCCGTTAGCAAAAAATGTTTCAGAAGGTGTTAGCCTCACTCGGGAGGCTCTGCGCCGTGTCCTGGACGGGCGCAGGGGGGCGCTGACCGCGAAGGAAATTCCCACAAAGATATGACAAAAGTAGATGTGAAGCGCGGTTTTAGTACAAAACCTGGCATAAAGAAAATGGCGGAGGCTATCTCAAAGTAACCACATGCGAACACCGTTAGCGGAAAAACTGACCGGCGTCCGGGATTTCAAGAAAATCCTCGAAACGACCGTCAAAGAACTCGGCGAAACCTACTCCTGCGAAGTCAGCCAGATCGTGCTCAGCAATCCTCTGGATCGCAACAGCACTTCGATCTGCGAATATCGCAACGACCCGGACGCCGAACCAAGTGGTGCGCCGCATCACACGTTCCCGCTGCACCTGCAAGGCGGCGGCCTGTGCATGGTTTCCTTGCAAAGAGCCAATCCACCGCTCTCCGCCGACGAAATCAACTACATCACGGTGACACTCAACGAGCTGGCCACCATCATTCGTCATGCTCAAATCAACGACATCGTCCAGCGAGACACTTTCCGCGAGACGTTTCTCGTAGAAATCAACAACTTCATGAACTATTCGCTGGGCATCGGCGATGCATTGTTCATGGTGGTGAATATTCTCGGCGAAGCGGTCAAGTCCAGCCGCTGCCTCTTCATCTGCGTAGACGATTCGCAGTCCGACTGGAAGTGCTACGAATACTGGCAGCAAGGACGCGTTAAGTCTTCTCAGGACTATGGCTGGCCGACCACTGACTCCGCCATAGTGGCGCGCAGTCTGCTCGCTCGCACACCGGTCATCGTTTACGAAGGTGCGCAAAACAGCCATTTGACGCCGGTTCAGGAAGAACTGGCCCTGCTCGATGCTCGTTCGCTGCTGGCGGTGCCCTTGCGTTCCGACAACGCCACCCACGGCTGCGTAATTGTTCAGCAGTGCGATTCACGTCGCGCCTGGACGCGCCAGGAAGTTGATTTGATCCAGCGCGTCGCCGACACGGTGGCCGATGCCCTGGCAAAACTGCCGGAAGAGAAAAAGGCGCGCGAACCGATCATGCGCCTCCACCAGCGCACGGTCAGCGAAGGAACCGACGGCGACAAGAAAGAAAGCATTCAGTCTGTGCGGCGTGCGCTCAAAGGCGCACTGGGAGCACAAGCTATCCCGACAGCCCAGAAGACGGGGCAGCACACCAAGCCGTCGCTGCCGCCGGCAGCGGTCATGCCTGCACCGGCAGCCCCGCCACCGCCTCCCACGCCCACACCTGCCGCACCAGCTGCTGTTCAAACGCCCGCGCAGCAAGACTTTGCGCCCGCACAGTCATCCGCAGCTCCGCCACCAGCCGCGACACCAGGTGTACCGGCACAAGGCGCCAGCTTCGAGGGTGAAACAGTCTCACCCGACCAGGGACTGAACGCCTTGCTGGGAGCCGTGCGCGGACTTGGTTCTCCAGTGGATGCAGCGCCCGACGCGCCGCCGATTTTCGATCTGGTACCGGGAGCTGACACCGCATCTGGTGCGGCGCCGGCTGCCGAGACACCGCCAGCGCCGGTTGCCCAGCCACCGGCAGCACCGGTAGCAGAGACACCGCCAGCGCCGGCGCCTCAGCCCGAGACGCCTACGGCTCAACCAGCGCCGGACGCGACAACAGCCGCCACCGAGACCGGCAGCAGCAAGTGGGGCAATTTAGACGCTATCGGCACGCCTGCTCAGGGCGCAACGCCCGCCCCCGCGGCACCAGCAGCAGATTTGAAGAGCCAGCTCGACTCCATACCCGCTCCCGGCGGCTCAGGCAGCGCCGACGCAACGGCCGCACCAGCTGCGGCTGCCGGTGAGAGCAAGTGGGGCAATTTAGACGCCATCGGCACACCGGCCGCCGGCAACGGCACCGCCGGCGACACCGCCGCGCCGGCCGCTCCAGCGGCTCCCGTCGACGACGGCAAGTGGGGCAATCTCGACAACATTCCCACGCCGGCCTCAGCATCAGGCGGCGGACTCCTCGGCTCCATGCGCGGCGGCGCCAGAGCCGCCAAATCAGGTGGTCCGAGCGCATTAGCGGCATCGTTCCACAAAGACAAATCTCGCTTTCAACAGCCGGTGCAAGTCGTCGACGGACCCCCGATTCAGATCGACGATCAGCAAGCAAAACAAAAGATTGAGCAAGTGCTGTCCAGCGCCTCAGCCTCCAGCGCCACCAGCGACTACATCTTTTCAATCAAAGGCGTCGGCACTCGCGTCCTGGGCAGAATCGACGCCTGGGTTTCGCAGGTGGAAGCTAAAGACAAGTATGCGACCAGTCACGCGCTAGCTGTGGCTGAACTGGCCGTTGCCATGGCCAGCATGATGGGCTTGCCCGACACTGAGGTCGAAACGATTCGCCTGGCTGCCATCTGCCACGACATCGGCAAGATGGCGATCCCTGGAGCCGTGCTCCAGAAGCCGGAGGAAGAGCTTTCCGATCAAGAGCTGTTCATGCTCATGAAGCATTCTATTGACGGCATGGAGCTGGTCAAAGGCATGCCTGAATTGCAGCACCTCGCCGAAATCATCCTCTCGCACCACGAAGAGTTTGACGGCAACGGTTACCCACAGGGACTGAAAGGCGAAGAGATTCCGCTTGCCGCCCGCATCATCAATATATGTTCGACGTACCACTCGCTGGCATCGCCGCTGCGCAATCGCCCCGCCCTCTCGGCCCAGGAAGCCCAGCAGGCGCTGCGCGCTGCCGCCGGCAAAGCCTTCGACCCCAGCCTGGTCGAGTTGCTGCTCGCTGCCGCCAGTCAGGTTCGGGTCGGCGCTGCCAGCTAGCGGGAATCGTGTTGCACCACTCGTGGTGCCCAGAGGGTTCCCCAGAAACGCCTCAAGCAAGAAGAGGCGACATCGGTGCCGCCTCTTCTAATTTCGTTAGAGCTGTCCGGTTGGTTGTCTAGGCGCCGATCAGATCGGCGACATCGATGCCGCGCAGGCTGAGGCTGATCTTGTGCTCTTTGGGAGCAAACTTCTTGATGATCGCCTTCACTTCCTGTCCGACCTGGACAATTTCTTCCGGTTTGACGTTCGGCTGTTCGGACATCTCGACCGTAGGCAGGAGTGCGTCCACGCCCGGGTAGATTTGGACGAAAGCGCCGAAACTCTGGATCTTGCGGACGGTACCGGTGAGAACTTGACCTTCCTGGAACTTGTCTTCGATTTCCTTCCAGGGGTCTGGCTGCATCTGCTTCAAGCTGAGGCTGATGTGACCTTTGTCGCGATCCACTTTAAGTACTTTGGTGGCGATGACTTGACCGACCTTAAGCACATCGGAAGGATGCGAAACACGTTCCCAGGAAATTTCGGAGATAGGCAGAAGTCCGTCCAGACCGCCCAGATCGATGAAGGCACCGAAATCGGCGATACGCACCACTTCGCCGGTAACTTGGTTGCCGGCTTCCAGGGTGTTGAGGATCTTCTCGCGTTGAACGGCTTTCTCTTCTTGCACAGCAAGACGCTGGCTGAGGATCAGCTTGTTGCGCTTGGTGTCGGTTTCCAGAATCTTCATCGGAATTTCCATGCCGATCAGTTCTTCCGGGGTGGTGCCTTTGACGCGCAACTGGCTGGCCGGAACGAATCCGCGCAAGCCATACACATCCACCACTACGCCACCTTTGACCACAGCAGAGATTTTGGCTCTGATGGTGTCGTCGTTTTTCTTTTGTTGCTCCAGTTGCACCCAGCCGCGGGCTTGGGCAACTCGCTTGAGAGACAGCGTCAACTGGCCATTTTCATTCTCTTCTCGGAGAATGTAGAACTCGAGGCGATCACCTACTTTGACGACTTCGTCGATGGAGTCGACCGGCATGTTAGAGATTTCTTTGACGGGCACGAAGCCTTCCGATTTACCTCCAACATCGACCAGCACGCCGTCGCGCTCGATGCGGACGACATCACCTGTGACGATGTCACCTTGTTCAAACTTGTAGTTGAACGACTCCTCCAAAAGTCGCTCGAACTCGCTTTTCGAATTCCCAACTGATTGTTCTGACACTGACGCGTGCTCTCCTTTATTCATTAGTTTTGCGGCCATGAGAAGGGTAGGAACCTCCGACAGGGATAACGGTTCGGGCGAACAACTCGCCCTGTAAGACCACGTGAGACAACCAGTGGTCCAACGGAAACCTTGTCAAATTCAAAAGCTCAGCCAGTAGAGGCTTAGGAGGCTCCTTACATTCTGACAAGTCGCCTCCAGTAGTTTAGCGCTATGGGGTGCATTCAAACAATACAGGTTGTCTCTAAATTAGATATTCCTTTTACAAACTTGAAAAGCTTGATCTGGTGAGGACTTCCGCAAACGGGCAAAAATCGAGATTTGATACAATTCGACGCCTCTTGATATCCATAAAGGTAGTTGATCTCTGCTTTTGCCCGTTTTTATATCGACTGCGCTCGCTATTCGATACAAAGGACAACCTGGCAAATACCTCATCTTATGATGGTTTTCATAAACAGAGGTGTGTTTTAACAGTCCTCTATAATGCGTGCGGAATGGGTGAGGGCTGGCTTGATCAGCCCATTGGGCACGGAAATCCGAAAGGTGCCCGCGACGAGCGTTCAGCGAGGACTGCGATGAGATTGCAAACGAAACTGGCTCTTACTCTGGTTGCCGGCAGCCTGCTGCTGGGCGGAGTTGGCACCGCATATGGTGCAGAAGACACGGTCATGAAGAAGCCGATCCCGGCTTCATCCTTTGAAATTCAAACCCCCGAACTGCAAAAAGCAGATGCCCGCATCGAAGATGCGAAAGGTCAACTGGATCTGGCCCGCAAGCAGCTGCGCGCCTCCCAGGCGCTGCTGAAGGCTGCCGAAGCGGATCTGCGGGCAGCCGAAAGCGATCGCAAGGCGATTGCCTTGAAGAATCAAGCACACCAGCTGGCAGAAGACGCTCAACTGCAAGTTCCCAACAAGACTCAGATGGCCGCCAAGCCGCCTAAAGAAGTCACGAGCGAAGCTGCTCCAGCAGCAGCCAGTACGCCGGGAACTCCCTTGCCGGGAGCCGAAGCGCGACCGGCCGTCGATTTCAATGCCGAGCCTATGCAGGCTGAGCCCGCGGTTGCGCCACAAGCAGACATTCCGCAACTTCGCTAAAAGCTCTAAATAGTCCAAATGAGGCGGCGAAAGCCGCCTCATTTTTATGCCTGCTTCTTTGCAGCAGCCTCTGAGATCTCAACCGATATCGGTTGAGATCTGTTTACGATTGTCCGTTCTTCTCGGAAAGTAGAACATCGCAAGCTTTTTGCGCAGCAGCTTGTTCCGCAGCCTTTTTAGAGCGTCCTCCGCCGTTGCCCAGAACCTGGTCGGCAACTGAAACGTCGACGCTGAAGTACGGGTCGTGCGGCGGACCGGTGACGTTGACTACTGAATACACAGGAATGCCCTGGGCCCGTGACTGGGTGATCTGCTGCAGCTGGGCTTTGTAGTTTTCTTTAACAGCATCTTTCGACAGGTCAGCGGCATTCTTACAGAAAAATTCGTTGATGAACTTACGCACGTGCGTAAATCCGGAGTCGAGGTAAAGCGCTCCCAGAGTCGCTTCCATCGCCCGCGCCCGAATGCTCGGCTTGGCGGTGGCACCGCGTCCGAAGCGGATGTAATCATCGAGATCGAGTTGTTTGGCAACCTGCTCGAGTGTTTTCCCTGACACCAGGACCGAGCGAATCTCAGTCAGGTTGCCCTCATCAAGGCTGGGAAAGTTTTCGTACAGATACTCGCTGACGACGAACTTGAAAACAGAGTCGCCAAAAAACTCCAGACGCTCGTAATTGTCGAAACCCGGATGATCGGATGAAAACGAGCTGTGCGTCAGCGATTGGTCGAGATAGTCAAGACGATTGCAGGAGACCCCCATCTTCTTGAGAAGCTTCTCGAGAAGCTCCTTGCGCTGTGGTGGCAAATGCTGGTGCTCGTTTCGGTGTTGTTCGCTGCCCATGCCTGGCGCATCTATCCCTGTGCAGACTGCCTTATTGTAAACCGTCGACTATGCTCGCGATTCAATTATGACCGTCTTATCTACATATAGGTAAGCAGCCTAGAGATGCTGCCTGAATGCTTGCTATGCTTATCCGTGCAGGCGTTTCGGCGTCAGAAGCCGACGGAAGTGAATATGTACGAACTCCAACTTCTTCAGATTGCCATCTTCGTTCTTGCCGGATTTGCATTGCCGGCAGTGGGGATGATCGGCATATCCTGGCTGCTCCAATCGAAATGGGTATTCGGCCACAACCGACCCAACCCGATCAAAGATCAGCCTTACGAGTGCGGTATGAAGCCTCTTCAAGAGGCGCATGTGCAGTTCGATATCAGGTACTACCTGTTCGCTCTGCTGTTCATCGTCTTCGACATCGAGATTGTCTTTCTCGTCCCGTGGGCCATCGCTGCCGCCACCCCGAAGATCAAGACGCTGGGTAATCTGGTGGCAGCCAACGAAATTGCAATCTTCATCGCCATCCTTGCTGTCGGGCTGACTTACGCCTGGAAGAAGGGTGCCCTGAAGTGGGAGTAAAAAAAGATGCCTGAGCCCGACACCACATCCGGTGGCACCTCTCAAATCGATATTCCGGAAGAGCTTCGGCAAACAGTTCAGCTGGGCAACCTGGACGATGCTCCAGGTCTCAACCGTATCTGGTCCGTTGCGATCAACTGGGCGTTTTCAATTCCGTCTGTTGCTGACTCGGTACATCCTGCTGCGCAATTGAAATGATGTCGGTGGGCATGTCGGCCTTCGATATTTCGCGCTTCGGCTCCGAAGTGTTCAGAGCGACGCCGCGCCAAGCCGACTTGATTATCACCGCCGGCACCATCGTTCGCAAAATGGCTCCTGCGTTGATTACTCTCTACGAACAACTGCCGGAGCCTAAGTACGTGATCGCCATGGGTGCCTGCACCATCACCGGTGGCATGTTCAACGACTCGTACTCGGTCGTTCAAGGTGTCGACCGGATTATTCCTGTCGATGTTTATCTGCCCGGATGCCCGCCTCGTCCGGAGGGCATCCTCGATGCTCTGCTCAAACTTCAGCAGAAGATTCGCACCGAGTCTTGGAAAGAACGCAAACGCAAAGCCTATCAACAGCAAGCCGTGCGGTATGTCGACTACGACACAGGCCGTCCGGTAGAGCGCCTGAAGGCAATCGTAGAAGAAGCACGGCTGACTGCGGACGAGCTGCGTCAAGCCGGCATCGAATAATTCGGGAAAGAAACAATGACTGAGCATACCCCTGCTAAACCTGCCGAAGAACCGAAGGAACTGCCGCCCGGACCTTATGGCACGTTTCTAAAGGAGCATGGCATCGCCAGCACGCGGCTGGCCGATCATCTCGGCGTCAGCGGCAACGTCGAGTGCATCGAGATCGATAAACCCGACCTCGAAGCAGCCGTGAAGCGCCTGCGCAACAGTCAGGAGACCGACTTCAATTATTTGGTCTGTGTCGCAGGCGTCGATAGTGACACCACATACGATGCCGTCTACCACCTCTGGTCTTACAACCACAACAAGGAAGTCGTGCTGAAAGTGCGGCTACCGAAGAGTGAGTTGACCGCAGATCGGCTGCCCCACGTTGCCAGTTTGACGCCGTTCTGGCCCGCCGCCAACTGGCACGAACGCGAAACTTACGATCTGGTCGGAATCCGTTTCATCGGACACCCCTACATGCGGCGCATTCTCAACCCGTGGGATTGGGAAGGTTATCCGCTGCGCAAAGAATACAAACAACCGATTGATGCGCTCAACGACAAAAACCCGCATAGCATGAGATAGGAATATGGCGATCGAATTTGCCCCCGACACTGGATTAAAGACCGATGAGATGATCATCAATATGGGTCCGCAGCACCCGGCAACACACGGCGTGTTGCGATTGCTGCTCACTCTCGACGGCGAGATCGTCAAACACGCAGAATGCGTAGTCGGCCACTTGCACCGCGCCCAAGAATGGCAGGGACAAAATCGCACCTGGTTCCAGTACCAGGCATTGATCGACCGCGTCGACTACCTGTCCGGCATGTTTACTTCATGGGCTATGGCGCGTTCCGCCGAAGTCCTGGATGGCACTCCGATACTGCCGCTGCGCGCCGAATATCTGCGCGTCATGATGGCAGAGATGAATCGTCTCACCTCGCACCTGCTCTGGTTGGGCACCTACTTGATCGACCTGGGCGCCATGTTCGGATTTCCGTTCTATCCATTTCGCGAACGCGAAAAATTGCTTGAGATGCTGGAAGCCGTAGCCGGACAGCGGATGATGTTCAACTACATCCGCATCGGCGGCGTGCAATCCAATCCTCCACTCGGCTGGTTCGACAAGGCTAAGTGGTTCGTCGATGACTTCGAAGCTCGCGTCGATGAATACGAAGCCATCGTCACCGAAAACCCCATCTTCTTAAAGCGCACGCAAGGCGTCGGCATTCTTCCCAAACAACTGGCTATGGACTGGGGTGTCACAGGTCCTACCATTCGAGCATCCGGCGTCAACCTCGATCTGCGCAAAACCAAGCCGTACTCGGTTTACGACAGACTCGATTTCGAAGTGCCGGTCATGGAAGGCGACGGCGACACCTCGGCCCGCTATATTTGCCGGATTCGCGAGATGCGCGAAAGCAACAAGATTATTCGTCAGTGCCTGGAACAAATTCCTGGTGGGACTACAGAGGAATTGCGCAAAAAGCGCGAGGCTTGCAACAGCTGCGGAAAGGACGCTTGCGAAAACTGCGGAGGCGACTTGCGCATCATGATCAAGAAACAGATCGCTGGTTTGCGCGTTAAAGCCGGTGAGGCTTTCGCGGCAGTGGAATCGCCACGCGGAACGCTTGGCTGCTACGTGATCTCCAACGGCAGCGACCGCGCCGTGCGTTTCAAATGGCGCAATCCCTCATTTTGCAATCTCTCGATTCTGCCCGAGCTGTTAGTCGGACGCCCGATCGCAGACATCATGGCCATCTTTGGTTCTATCGACGTAATCATCCCCGACGTGGACAGGTAACATGACAAGTTCCATAGCCAGAAACCCTTTCTTGCCAGCCGACACCGGCCCGGCCAACTGGTGGGAAGTCTACAAATTCGCCAGACTGGTCTTGCTCTGGATGAGCTTCATTTTTATACCTGTGTGGGGCGCCGCCTGGCTGGTCGGCATCGTATTGCCGTATCTGATCGAAGGCATGACCGGTATTCCCGCCGACGTGCGGGTGAATACCGCCAACGTTTTGAGAGCCTTGACGCCGTTGGTGGCGGTGATGGTCTTCATTCCGATCAATGCCATGTTCATGGTGTTGCAGGAAAGGCGCGCGCTGGCTTTGTTCACCGTGCGCAAGGGACCCAATCGCGTTGGATTGTTCGGTTTCAACATGGATGGCATGTTCCAGACCGCAGCCGACGCAGTCAAGTTATTGCTCAAAGAAAGCATCACTCCCCGTGGTGCCGACGGTTTGATGTTCACGCTGGCTCCGATTATCTTCTTCGCACCATCGGTGTTCGGCGCCATTCCGCTGCTCGCCCCCGTCACCGGTAACCATCCGCTTTTTCAGATGGTCAACCTGCCCACAGGTATCTTCTTCGTGCTCGCCATGTCTTCCATCCCAGTCATCGGCATTGTCATGGGAGGCTGGGCCAGTAACAACAAATACTCGCTGGTCGGCGGTTTGCGCTCAGCAGCTCAAGCGATCAGTTACGAAATCCCGCTAGTCCTCTCCCTGGTTGTTGTCTGCATGGTGGCGGGCACACTCGATGTCGTGCAAATCGCTCAAGGGCAACAAGGCCTGCCTACCTCTCCTGGTGGCTTCTGGCACTGGAATATCATCGGCGGAGAAGCATTCCTGAAGGGCATGCAGAGCGGCAACCCGGGTCACATCGCCGCCGCCCTCGGGCTGGCAGTTTCGATGGTCATTCTGTTCTTCATATATCTCACCGGCGCCTGCGCTGAAATCAACCGCATTCCATTTGATCTGCCCGAAGCAGAAAGCGAACTGGTCAGCGGCTACAACACCGAGTACGGTGGCATCAAATTCGCCATCTTCTTCCTGGCAGAATTCACAAACCTGTTCATCGTCTCCACCATCGCCACAGTGCTCTTCCTGGGCGGGGGCGCTCCGCTGTTTCCAGGTTTCTTAGATGCCGCGTTCTTCGACCACGTATTTGGTGTGCTGAAGTCATTCCCGACCCCCGAAACAACTTTCTTCGATCCAAAGACGTTCTCCGCACTTATCTGGGGCGTCTCAAAAGTCTATGTGCTGATCTTTACCGCCGTACTGGTGCGTGGCACATTGCCTCGTTTCCGAATCGACCAGCTTCTGGATTTTGGCTGGAAGCGATTGATTCCCCTCACGCTCATTCTTCTGCTCGCTGTCTCGTATCTCAAGGAGCTCGTATAACATGCTCGGTGTCATTGGGCGTTCACTAGAAGGTTTGAAGCAGGTCGCACGCGGTCTGTACACGGTCGGCAAACACACATTCAGAACGCCGATCACCAAGGAATATCCGGACCAGATGCCGAAACTGGCAGCGGCATTCCGCGGGCGACTGTCGCTCACAGTCAATCCTAAGACGGGTGAGCACCTGTGCATCTCTTGCATGCAGTGCGAACGCGTTTGCCCCGACAAGTGCATCGAGATTACATCGCACAAGAGTCCGGAAACCGGCAAACCCGAATTGATCAACTTCCGCATCGATCACGGACTTTGCATGTTTTGCGGTCTGTGCACCGAGGTCTGCCCGACCAGCTGCATCATCAACACCAATGACTTCGAGATGTCCGATTACACACGTGAGTCGCTGGTTTACGACTTGAAGAAACTGACGTTGACGCAAGAAGAGTCGGAATTCTATTTCGAGAAGAAGGAAATACCGCTGCCGAAACCGAAGCCCGCCAAACCGGCGCCGGGAGCGGCTTCCGCCGCAGGCGCAGCAAAACCGGCCGCAGGAGCCGCAGCGACAGGCGCAGCAGCTGCTGCAAAACCAGCAGCTGCTGCAAAACCAGCTGCGGAAGCAAAGCCTGCTGCGGAAGCAAAGCCTGCTGCGGAAGCAAAGCCTGCTGCGGAAGCAAAGCCTGCTGCGGAAGCAAAGCCTGCTGCGGAAGCAAAGCCTGCTGCGGAAGCAAAGCCTGCTGCGGAAGCAAAGCCTGCGGCGGAAGCAAAGCCCGCGGCGGAAGCAAAGCCTGCTGCGGAAGCAAAGCCCGCTGCGGAAGCAAAGCCCGCGGCGGAAGCAAAGCCCGCTGCGGAAGCAAAGCCCGCTGCGGAAGCAAAGCCCGCTGCGGAAGCAAAGCCCGCGGCGGAAGCAAAGCCCGCTGCGGAAGCAAAGCCCGCGGCGGAAGCGGATGACAAAAAGGAAGAACCGGCTGCCGAAAAATCTGACGACAGCGAGAAAAAAGAGGGCTAAACAAAATGCCGGAAGGGCGCAATTTAATTGCTGAAATGGCGCAATGGATCAGCGGAGGCAGCGAGATCTGGCTTTTCTACCTCTGTGCCGCGCTGGCTATCGGGTTTGCCTACGGGGTGATTCTCGATCGTCGCATCATTCGATGTGGGTTTCTTTTGATTGGCGTTTTTGGCGCAATGTCGGGCATGTTCTTTCTGCTGGAAGCTCAATTCCTGGCGCTGGCGCAGATCATGATTTACGCAGTGGGCATCACACTCGTCGTCGTGATTGCTCTGATGCTCACCAACCCGAGACTGGAACAGGACGTCACCCCTAGTGTTCCGGCGATGCGATTGCCCGCCGTTGTTTCTTCGGTAGGCGTGTTTTTCATGGTTTACATGGCTCTGCGGTCCGAAATGTGGACCCACGAAACCGAACAGGTGGCAGACGCCAGTGCCACATTGACCAATATCGGGCAGCAGTTGCTCACATATTATGCGCTGCCATTTGAATTTGCATCGGTGCTGCTTCTGGTGGCACTGATCGGCGCCGTCATGCTGGCCAAAGCCGAGCCTGCCCCACCGGCGCAAGTGGAAGATTGGATCGAGCCTGCCGATGCAGAGGGGAAAGAACAACATGCAGTCCAAGTCTGAAAAGCTGACAACATCCGATCTGATGACGGTGTTCTACGTGGCAATCGTGGGCATTTTGGCTGCCCTCTTCCTGCACGGCGACGTCGGCAACTGGCTCAATCAAATACATGTCGGCGCAGAAAACGCCGATTTCGCGATCTCGATCGTAATTCTCGGACTGTCGGCAATATTTCTATTGATGGGCGCCAACCCGGGAGTCTTGCTGGTATTCGGCACGGTAGCCGGTTTCTTCATATTGACCTTCCGCCAGGATGCGTTGATTCGATATATGACTTTGTCGGGAATTCTCTTTTCGCTCGGCGTATACGGCATGGTGACATCACGTAACGCTGTCCGCGTCTTAATGTGCATCGAATTGATGTTGAATGCCGTGAATTTGAACCTGATTGCTCTGTCCAAATTTATTGATCCGGTCATGGTCAAAGGCCAGATCTTTGCCATCTTTATCCTCACTGTCGCCGCCGCCGAAGCTGCAGTAGGGCTGGCAATCGTGCTGGCTATTTACAGAAACACCGCCAGCGTCGACATGGAAAAGTTCAACTTGTTGAAGTGGTAGTTACTTTTCCGGCAGTGCCGCCCCCTCGCTGTAAGTTGCGTAGAGGCGATCAGCCAGTTCGCCAGTCTGCCAACAGTCTTGGTGAGGTTGCTCAGCTCAGAGTCCCACTTCTCGTCGGTGAGAATCATTTTCGATAAAGGCGAAGAAACTCTCTGCATAAGGCTGCCAGCTATTCGCTTGCGGCAAGTCGTATGAAACCAAAACCGGCTGACAAGATCGATGGGAGCATTTCAGTCAATCGATCGGCTCAGCCAGTTCAGTCACTGGCACAGGATTATGGCAGGTCGCCTTTCTCAAAATCTGATGCAAGCGAGTTGTGCCAATTATTTTGAAGGAATTCTGATGGAAGCTCACTACTACTAGGAGTGTGGCGTCGCAATCGCCTGGCGCAAGAAGCCGCAGGCCCAGTCGTGGAGCCGGTTCCATCCAGTTACATGGCGCATAGACAACATGCGGCGGCGCTTTTCTTCAACGCCCATGGTTAGAGCAGCCATAATGCCTTCGGCCACATCCTGAGCGTCCAGAGAATCGACAAGTACGGCGCCGCTCATTAGTTCGGCAGCCGAGCCTGCTTGTTTGCCCAGAACCAGAACGCCCTGCTCATCGAGTCGGCAGGCCACGAACTCTTTGGCGATCAGGTTAAGACCATCGCGGATCGGGGTGACTGCAACCACATCGGCGGCCTGATACCAGGCTGCCAGTTCAGCATGGGGAACCTGCCCTTCAATCCAGACGATTGGTTGCCACATGTCGGCTTGGAAGCGCTGGTTAACTTCGTTGACGCGACTGATGACTTGTTGGCGGTACTCCTCAAAGGAGGCAGTTTTTGCCAGCGCCGGCTGTGCCAGTTGCACATAGTGGAAACGTCTGTGCCACTCGGGGTTGAGCTCGAGAAACTTCTCGAGAGCGTTGATCTTCTCCAGAACGCCTTTCGTGTAATCCAGGCGGTCCACACCCAGAACGATCTGCTGAGCGAGGCGATGTTTCACAATCAGAGCTTCTGATTCACCGCGCGAGCTTTTGGACAGACGCTGCCAGTAAGGGAAATCCAGCCCCAGGGGCATCGAGACGATGCGCGTGGTCAGCCCCTGTACGTGAACTTCGGCTTTTTCGGTGTCGATCACTGCATCGGGGAAGATGGCCTGGACTGTGGCGAGGAAATTATTGGCATATTCCAGAGTGTGGAAACCGAGCAGACGGTTGGAGAGTAGCGCCAGGACCAGTTCTTTTCCGACCGGCGAATCTGTGATGACTTCCGGTTGCGGCCAGGGCGCGTGCCAGAACTGAGAAACGATAATGCCGGCCTCGTGAGCCAGAAGCGGCGCAACCAGCGCCGTTTCGAAGTCGTGCAGCCAGATCAGGGTCGGAAAGCTGCGCGCCGAGATGGAAAGCGACTGATGGGCAAGCAGCTGAGACAGCTTGCGAAAGCTCATCCAGGCTTCGTGGTCGAAACGGGCACGCTCAGGCAGTCCATGCATGAGAGGCCAGAGATAATCGTAGAGAGCAGCCAGATGGCTGTCTTTGACGGCTTGCGGGATTTCGGGAGAAAAGAAACTAAACCCGGGCATCTGCTGGTCGGAAGCATCGGGTACGCCGGAGCAGGCAATCCATTGCACTTTCGTTCCCAGCTGTCTGGTCAGGGGTCCAAGACTGGCAGAAACTCCGCCTCCAACGCCGGGACCTCGGTAAGAAACGATTCGGAGCGCCGGTAGATGAATCTGTAGCGCACCCAAATCCTCCTGTGTGAGAGGCGAGAGAAGTGGCGGTTGCTGAGTTGCTGCACGCATGGGGGTTATTCCTGATATTTAGCCTGAAAACGTGTTTCCAGTGAGCCGGAAGGCTTCAATAAGCCCATTTCCGGCTGGTTTAAGGTTGCCTAGCCAATAGAATTTATACAGCTATTCAAAATAATCGAAAAACAGCAAGTAATCAAGTTGAATTCAGAATGGATTACAAATATATAAATCGCCTATCCGATACAGTACGATCTGCTGCCCATGCGGGTTTTCGAGGGACTGAAGTCCGAAACGGAAGCTAGCAAAAGGCTTCCGGTTTCGCCTCCTGGTGCCACTATATTTGGTATCAGAAAGTAGTCTTTAGAGATTGGGGCAAGATGCCGCCGGCGGCGGGCTGCTGATGCCGTCCAACCAGTGTCCCAGCTTCTCTTTCTTGGTGAGGAGGTAGTGCAGATTGTGGCTGTTGCAGGCTGGCGGCAAGCCGACGCGTCCGGAAACAGTCAAGCCGTAGCCTTCCAACCCAATGATCTTGCGTGGATTATTGGTGATGATCCGCACCGACGAAAGTCCCAGATCGCAGAGGATCTGTGCGCCGGTTCCATAGTCACGCAGATCAGGACGAAAACCTAGTGACTCGTTGGCCTGCACGGTGTCCTGTCCTTCATCCTGAAGCATGTAGGCCTTCAATTTGTTCATTAGCCCGATGCCGCGCCCTTCCTGACGCAGATAGACGAGCACGCCGTAATCTTCCTGGGCGATCATGGAGATTGCCGCTTCCAGTTGCGGACCACAGTCGCACCGCAAACTGGCGAACACATCGCCGGTCAAGCACTCGCTGTGGACGCGAATCAGAACATCGGACTTACCGGACACATCGCCTTTGACGATGGCGAGATGTTCGGATCCATCGAGCTTGTTGCTATATGCAAAAATCTTGAACTCGCCGTAAGCGGACGGCAGGACCGTTTCGGCTTCGCGAACGACAAACCGTTCGCGTCGCAGACGGTATGCAATCAGCTGTGCGATGTTGATCACTTTTAGTCCATGCTTGGCGGCAAATTGCATCAACTGCGGAACTCGCGCCATCGTGCCGTCGGCATTGATAATTTCGCAGATTACTCCGGCTGGTGTGAAACCGGCCAGGCGTGCCAGGTCTACGGCAGCTTCGGTGTGACCGGCGCGCTGCAGAACACCGCCTGGTTTAGCAATTAGTGGAGAGATGTGTCCGGGACGGCGCAAGTCGGCCGGCTTGCAGGAAGCATCGACTGCAACACGAATTGTTGTAGCGCGGTCATAAGCACTGATGCCGGTGGTCACACCAAATCTGGTATCAGCATCGACAGTAACGGTGAAGGCAGTGTTCTGCGATTCGGTGTTGCGCTCGACCATGTAAGGCAGATTCAACTGGTCGGCTTTTTCGGTGGTCAGCGCCAGGCAGACCCAGCCTCTGGCCTCGGTGATCATGAAGTTGATCATGGCTGGAGTAACCAGCTCAGCGGCGCAAATCAAGTCACCTTCGTTTTCGCGGCCCTCATCGTCGGCAACGATTACGAACTTGCCGCGACGCAGTTCATCAATAGCTTCTTCAATGGTGCTGAAGGTGATTGCGCTGGCAGAACTTTCTGCTGCAGCGGGGACTGGGCTCTCGCAAGGAGTGGGAAAAATTACACCGGCATCGTCGAGATGGACGTGTTTGTTTGCCATGCTTGTTTGTTTCCTCAGCAGTCGCCCCAATCGTCAGGTTGTTAAGTGTAACTGTCCTCAGATGCAAACGACAGCGATAACCCCCCTTTGTTAATGTTTTGGCCGACGTGTGGCTGCAGCATACGAGCGACGAATTTGCCGATCAAATCAGCTTCTATGTTGACCATGTCGCCCGCCTTGAGAGCCCCCAGCGTGGTCACTTCCAGGGTGTGCGGAATCAACGCGACCGCAAAGCGGAATTTGTCGGCGACCCCCTCTGCTGAGTTTTCTTTAAGATAAACCAGGGTGAGGCTGACACCGTCGATTGTGACACTGCCCTTTTCGATGAAAAATGGCGCCAGCTCCACTGTCGACTCAAATTCCACCAGGTTGGAGAAACCCTCTTTGGTGATCGATGTCACCGTCGCCTGCGCGTCGACATGCCCCGAAACCAGATGTCCGCCCAGACGATCGTTAAGTCGCAAAGCGCGCTCTAGATTGACGCGATCGCCGACTTTGAGCAATCCCAGCTTGGTGCGCCGCAGCGTTTCCTGCACCGCCTCCACTTCAAACCAGTTTGGTTGAAACGCGGTGATAGTCAGGCAACAGCCCGAGGTGGAGATAGAATCTCCCACCTTCGCATCTTGCAAAATCAGCTTCGCATCAATGCGCAGTCGGCATCCATCGGACGTGGTCTCGATGGCGCTGATTACACCAACTTCTTCAACGATTCCTGAAAACAAGACGTGCGCCCTCACTGCTTGATGGAGAGCACATTGTACATGGACCGGCGACCGGCTCGTGGACTACTGCGGCTGTTGTTGTTGCACTTGCGCAGACATGTCGACCATGTCGACCAGAATCGGCTCTTTATTGTCCCGGCGTTGACCGATGTAATACTTGAGTGCAATCGGTTGGTCTTCGACGCCTTCGGCTGAGTGTTTGACCACGTGGCCACGGACATACATGGGCACCTGCCCGTTGGCTTCGGGTTGGTCCGCCATCTTGATCGACTCGATGAGAACCGCCGATACAGTCTTGGTTTCGGTGAGCATGCGAGTCTGCGCAATCGCTTCTTCCGGCGTCGGCGGCAAGAACTTGCACTTCTTCAACTTCTTAAGCAGGCTGGGACCCAGTTCTTGTTTCTCCAGCATGGTGACGGACTGCGGGAAAGTCAAATATGTGCAATCAAGCAGGTGATAAGTGACGATGCGCGCGAACCGGTCGAAGTTGACCTTTTGTTCGGCGGTCACGGCTTTCGATGGCATCATCTTAGGCAACATGAACAGGTTGAAGAGGACGCTGGCTGCCAGGGCGCCGTGCACACCATATTGGCGGACAAACTCTTCGGGATTGAATTTTCTGATTCGCCAGTACATCGTTGCTGTTCCTCACTGAGTCATTGGTACTCTACGCGACCGAGCTCCCACTGATTGTTCTTCTTATAGAAGTTCAGAGTAGCTCCACAGTCAACGACTTCGGACTGTCCCGGTCCGTCGCCGGTGGTAAGCGAAATTTGTTGCCTACCCTTTACCTTTACTATAGCGTCATTTGCCGTTTTTTGAACCACCGAAACATCGGTGATTTCAGCTTTTGATGCCCATTTCTGCGTCGCCGATTGCGACCAGTTCCAGGTAAAAACGTCATAGGCGTAGTCTTTTGCCACTTCCTGCAGGCGCATATTGGCGACAAACTGCAATCCGGCGTAGACCACAAGAAAGACGGCGCAAAAGCCAACAAACCATTTGCCCGGGCTGAAGATTTTATTGACGTCCATTGTCGCGGGTATCTTTCGGTCGGGTGTCTGTCAGTTCGCTATTGCTCGTGCTGCAAGCCCAGGTAATAAACCGCTTGCCGGCAAGCGTCCGTATGGCTGAGCTGCGGGTTTTTGGCTTTCACTTCACGAATCATCTCAGCCCGGCGCGGAATGTCTTTGATCGGTTCTGACGTGCAGATCCAGTAATCCATCGGGCTGGGCACCAGTCGAATGGTGCCGTGCACACCGCCGACGATCAAGAGGCACTGGCTGTCGCGTCGTTTCTCTTCGTCTTTGGTGAAGTTTTCGATGTGCTGTACTTCGGCATCCGTCAGTCTGAGCGTTTCTTTCAAAAGGCGCAGATCGGAGGGATCCTGACGCAAGAGAATCTTCATGTGGGCGTTTTTGACGACCGAATCGGCAAGTTCAGCCTGCCGGAAAAAGTCTTTCAACTGCTGCGTAATGGTGACCAGCATCATACCGTAGTGGCGGGCGCGTCTCGAGAGATCGTCCAACAGGCGCGCCCCGGCTTTGAACCGCATCAGTGTCGCGGCTTCGTCGATGATGGCGGCAAATCTGATGCCGCGCGCCTTGCTCTCGGCTGCTTTGCGGCGAATAAATTCCGCCAGGATGAACACCGCCATCCGTTCCAGACGCGGGTCGTTGACTTCTCTGGTATCAAATACGATGAACAGTTTTTCGGTGTCGACGTTGGTGTAGCCATCGACCAATCCGCCGAAGGCACCAGCGCGCGTAAACAACGAAAGACCTCTGGAGAACTGCTGCAGGCGGTCTCTCTGCAGCGGATCGATTTCGTCGGCGGCTGCCTGGGTGGTGACGCGAGCCAGATCCGACATGGTGGGCACGGTACCACGGAGAGTGGCATCCATGTAAGCCACGCGAATCAAACCATCGAGCAAGGATTTTTCTTCGACGTTCAACTCTTCGCGCCCTTCCGGAGCCAGCATGATGTCCAAAAGTGACAGCAGGTTACTGACTTTGTCTGCCGAAGGCTCGCCGGGATTGTCTTCCGGTCCGAGATCGAACGGGTTGAGAATAAATCCCGAGTTGGGACCGAGGTCCACATAAGCGCAATATTCCGGACCGAGAAGTTCGGTCAAGAAACGGTAGGCGCCGAATTTGTCGACAGTCTTATCAATCAGCACAAAGCGTGTGCCCAGTGGCAGAAGGCGCAAAATCATCATAGACACGGCGAACGATTTACCGGCACCGGTCGTCCCTACAACAAACATGTTGTTCGCGTCTTTGCCGGCACCCCTGAAAAACGGGTTGAGCAGCACCGGTTCGCGCGATGCGATCGCAAAGCCGAACGGCACGCCATCTGGGGTTCCGCAACTGGCTGTGAAGAACGGCCAGAAAGTACCCACCACCGGTGACATCACACGATGAACAATGGCCAGCTTGTCCACGCCCATCGGCAAGGTCGATTGCCAGGCATCGAACTGCAGCATCTGGGCTCGATCCAGAATGGCACCGCGGTTCTTGAACACGCGGCGGATTTCATCCATGTGTTGCGCGAGTTTTTCAGGCGTTTCACCGTGCGTCTTGATGTAGACGCTGATGTCGAATGCTTTATTTGACGAGCGAAGAAACTCTTGAATGGCTGCCGCTGCGCTCCTGGTCGACTCCAAACCTTCAAGGTCGGGAGTGGCGAGCTGCGTCGATGCCACCATACCCAAGCGATAGCGTGTGGTGAGTTTTTTGCGCACCGAATCCTGATCGCACATGTGAATGTACATGGTCATCGTGTACTCGACCGAAAGCGTCAGCAGATCGACGAGCCAACCCATCCAGGTTTCGTGCGGGGTTTCCGCCATGTACTGGGTGCCCATATACTTGCCGTCCAGCCAGACGTTTTCTTCGCCGACTCTCAAGGCTGACCGAGCCAGCACCGATGATTCTGATTGTCCCGGTCTGGTTGCCGGTGCTTCATCATCCATCTCGGAAAGCGTGGGGTTGAGGTTGGCGTAAATCAATTTGCGCACTTCGCGACGATTGAGCATCACCGGTCGCAAGTTGGAACCGCGCAGTTGTTCGAAACAGGTCTTCACCAGACGATTGAGGGTTTCTACAAATTCCTCGTGCTTCTGGATTGAACGGCGCCCCGACCAGGGCTGCGTCAAATTTTTGGTGTCAGGCGGGTTGTAGCTGACGACGATATAGAAATCGCGTTGCGGCACGAAGTGAACTTCCTGCACGCGCCGGAACCATTTATCCGTGTAGTCTGCATACCACTTCAAGTACTCGTTGTCGGTCTTCAACAGCATGGTGTAACGCTGCAGATATTCATCTACTGAAAGGTTGCGCGATGAAATGATGATTTGAATGTCCGAATCGCAGGAGTTTGCCAGCGAAGCAAACCCGCGGGCCAACATTTCACGCTCAGCCTCATCGAACAAAAGCGCATTTATGCCTTTGCAGCCGATAAACTTTCGCATGCTGCCGTCTGCGAGCACGACCAGATCGGGTTTGTGTCTTGCCGGCTTCGCAAGTTAAAGGCGAACCGCGCACCATTTCAGTTGTTCGAAACAGGATTTCTTCACCAGACGATTGATCGGGTTTCGTCCGCAGCCAGTTTTCGAATTCGCGCGACTGGGGAATCGTGCTTCATGGATTGAACCAGGGGCGCCTTCCCGACCGAGCCCGGCTGCGATGAGCCATGAATTTGTTGATTGACTGAGGCGCTTTTCGATGGTTTGGGTTGGTTGCCCAATCGCTCCTTCCGGCTGAGGCAGGTTGTAGCTGACGACGACTCGCTGTTCCGGTAGTCAAAAATCACACCCATTTGACGCGTGTTGAACTTCACGTTGCGGATATCGATAATCTGATCCAAGTGAACTTGGCACCTGGATTTTGAACGCAGCCTGATCGCTCGAAATCCTTCCATAAGGACATAACGGTAAAGTTGCGCGTCTGCGCCTGAAGCAGCGCCGTAAGTCTGCATACCACGGTTGGGGTTTCACCATTTCTTTGAAGTACTCGTCCGTCGGCGCAGGATTTCGCCTATCAACAGCATGAGCTCCTGAGGGTGTATGGCTGCGACGCGATTGATTGCGCAGCTTCGGAAGCCAGAGACTTATGGAATCATGCGCGAACTATCCGCTGAAATCGGTTGCGCGATGGCGCTGCCCGGTAGCCCTGTGAGCCCGGTTGTCCGCGGATGGACTGAGGCGTTTCTTCAATGGTCCGGCTTTGCCGAATCGGCATAGCGAGTTTCAGTTTGGACAGTGCCGCAACTCGCTGTTCCGGTAGCCGGGTCGTTCCGCCCATCTCAGTTGAAGCCGGTTGGCGCCCGAGACGCTGATATCGATAATCATCTGGGTTCACGCTCATGCGCACGCACTCGCTGTCCGGAAACTGCGTCATAATTTCAGCAGCCCCTGACTTCCCACATAGAATTCTTGCAGATCACAGATGCCAGGTGGACTTCACCGAATGGATCGTTGACGCTCTTGCGCGCGCCATGTCCGCCCGGAAGTCCCCGGACGTCCGCCTTGAACCGGCGTTCCTTACCCAGCGACGTGAATGCGCTACCTGAGCCCTGTCCGCCCGGTTGTCCGCGCATAAGCGCGGCTCCCGATGTCCGGCTTTGCCTGGCAAATTCATGGCCCGGACCGCTGCGAGCGATGTGTTTTCCTCCGGCTGTCGGCGTATAGCGAGCCACTGCTCTCCGGCTCCCGGCGACCGGTGGTTCCGCCTCTCAGTGAGCCTGCGAGACGCTGGTATCGCTGTCCACCACTCGCTGTCCGAAACAACGTCTGCGAGGTGCCGCCTCTGGTTGCCACCGCCCGAGATTTCAACGCCGCACCAGCTGCGGTGGCAGCCGCCGAGACTTCGCGCAGACTCCCGTATCGACGACTGCTGGCTGCCGCCTGTGAGGTTTTGCTGGAAATTCTGCGCGACTGTATCAATCAGACCAGCCTGGCTGCTGCTGAATCACGGACGGCTGGATATAACCGGCACTAATGGCATTGCCGGTTTCCGCAGCCCGCGCCTCCATTTGATTGCGCACTTCTTGTTGCAGTTGCGACCCGGCACTGGCAACGATGTCCTGACCAGCCGCCTGCGATGAGGCGATGATCTGACTGCCGGCGGAGCCTTGCACCACCGAAGTATCGATGTTTGGCGCGGCATTAGCCGGCGGCACAATCGTCGACGATGAGTCGATCGAGTTGAGCGCACCACCTGTGTAGCTGGTGAATTGCATCGCGTTGTCGTTGTACGCCTGCCCCGTCGTCACATCATAGGAGTAGTTGGGATTGTAGACCGTACCGCCGTCGATTGAACCATAGGTGGTATCACCGTGGATGGTATCACCGTGATAGACATTACCGGCTGCTCCGGAGGCGATACCGGCTGTGTCGATACCGGAGCTGATGCTGCCCATTGAAGAAACGGCACCGGCTTGTCCGACAGCCACGACGTTGGCCGACGAAGCCGCATCAGATGCGATGCGCGAGAGCTGGGTCTGCACATCAGAATAAACCGCTTGTTGCTGTTGCTGCATAGCAGTTTGCACAGCTTGCTGAATATTCTGTTGCGTCTGATCGAAGACCGCCTGGGCGGCTGGATTATTTTGCAGAGCTTGCTGCATTTGCTGCTGCTGCATGAGCTGCTGCATCTGCTGCGCCTGTTGTTGCATCTGCGCGGCGACAGCGGCTTGCTGCTGCTGCACGTGTTGCTGCCAGGCTTGCTGCGCTTGCTGCTGGGCCTGCTGCTGCATTTGCGCGGCCACTCCCGGATCTTGGGAAGCCCCGGCAGCGTTTGGACCTTGCATTTGCTGGTTGTATTGCTGCTGCATTTGCTGCGCCACTTGCAGGCTGTCTTGCGCCTGGCGAGCCAGTAGCTGTTGGATGTCCTGCTGTTGTTGCTGCTGTTGCTGCTGCAACGCTTGCTGCACCGCCTGCTGTTGACCGGGAGCGGTGCCGGCGAGCATTTGCTGCATGAGCTTATCTTGTTCAGCTTGTATCTGCTGCTGCGTCTGCGCTTGCTGCTGACCGAGAGCTTGCGCCATCGCGGTGCCCTGAACGTCACGAGCCAGTTGCTCGGCTTGCGACGCGGAGGCATTGATATTGCTGAACTCAGTGGCCATGCTGTTGTAATCGGTGTCGCTAACATTCAGCTGATCGAAATCGATGATGTCGGCGCTGTTGGCCATGCGGGCATAATCCAGTGAGCCGTCACTGTTGGTGAACTGCGAGAACTGGGCGGGATTGGAAGCCGCCAGGTTCATCAGCTGCTGATTCATGCTGTTGTACGAAGCATCCAGACCGCCAAGCGACGTGTTGAAGCTGGCGCTGAAATTATGACTCGCACTGGCATCGATTTGTGGTGCGTGCAGTTTGAGATCGTTCATGTGTTGCTGCGCGGCTTGCAATGCCAGCATGTGAACAGCTGCTTCTTTGGAGTTCATGCCGGGCGGCGTCAAGCCGTGTCCGTGTCCATGTCCGCCGGTGCCGGCACCGAACTGCGCGTGCAGAGCGTGCATGGCATTCATGTGCTGATTGTGGAAGGCGGCATGAGAAGCGCTGGAGAAAGCGTTATAACTGGCGCCGAAGGTTGACCCGCCGCCGGTGTAGCTGACACTGCTGGCGCCGAGAATACCGGCCGCCGCTGCCGCGACATCACTGTCTTGCGCACCGAAAAATCCGGCTGCACCGCTGCCGGCATCTAAGCCGTCAGACCCGAGCCCGGCTATCGGAGGCGGCACAAAGCCGGCGCTGGCACCGCCGCCTCCACCACCGCCGTCGGCGGCCGAGAGCATGCTGAACGAACCGCCACCGTGAGCACCACCGCCCACGCCACCGCCTTCGGCTCCGGCTCCGGAGTAGCCGTAGCCGCCGCCGGAAACCAGACTGCCGCCCGGTCCATGTCCGAATGGACTGGCGTGCGAAGGAGTGTGTCCGGCCGAGCTGGTACCGACTGTGGTGCCGCCCGTGGACGCAGATGTACCGGTGCCGATGCCCGGCGCATGAGACGCGGCTGCATGCCCGCTGCTCGGACCTGAGGACGCTGCAGTCGATCCTTTGCCGGCACCTTTGCTGGCCCCGACACCGGCGCCGGCGCTTTGACCCATTTTGCCCGCCTGACCGAGAGCCTGTCCGGCGGCAGCCTGTCCGGCTGCTTTCACCAGTCCGGCGAAGTCGAAGGCGTACTTGACGGCTGCATTGGATAGGAAGAGCAGCGCGGCAGTGATTACCGAACCAGTGTCATCCACTCCGCGGAAGCAAGCCATCAGCAGCACCACGGTGTTCCAGAAAAGAGACCAGAAGCACAGGGTGACCACGCCCTCTGTCCAACTGGGAAGAGCTTCGCGCAATTGCTTGGATGGCCAGACCCAGAGGGCGGCCACGACCGGCCCCACACACCAGAGGTAATAGAGGTAGGCCATCTGGAAGGCGCAAAGAATATTCCAGGTTGCAGCCAGACCGGCGTTGGAGATGCCCATCATGGCACGCTCGGAAGTGGATACGAAGGGAGCCGCTTCATTGGTGCGCTCGGGCGGAACGATACGGGTATTGGCGCACGGATCTTCCAGCATGTTGGACGTCGTCTGTCCTTCCATAACGGCTGCCGGAGTCTGGTTTTTCGGTCCTTTCGGATCGAGCTGGTCCCATTGTGTCGGCGGGCGGAAGATGCCGTTGTCGTTTTCGTGAGCCATGCGGATCGGGAATGCGCGCACATGCAAGCAGAGGGCATCTTTGTACATGTCCGAGTTGAAAATGCGCTTGTACTCACTGGCGATGGTGTAGGTGATCGAGTTGGCAACGTCGATACCGTAGTTGATCACCAGATAGGTAGCCGGAATCAAGAATATGGCAACTATCGAACGCAATATGCCTTCGAAGGGGCTGGACACATCTTGAATAACGGGCGTACCGGCCGAGACGATTGCCTTCACCTGAGCCAGCACCGCCCCTGGTAGCAGAATCAAAATCGCCATCGGAATAAAAAGCTGATCGCGAATCTTGTTCCAGCGGTTGCCTTGATCGACAGTGAAGTTGTAGAGATAACTGGCGGTGAAGTCGATGGCTGAAGCTGCCTGGTTTCTTTCCAGGTTGGCAGCGGAGTCGGCGGTGTTCTGCATCTGCATGTTGCCCATGGAACCCATGGTCCACATAACGCGCTCGGGATCGAACATTTCAGCCAGCATGATGTTCTGGTTGTAGCGATGGATCATTTGATATTGCGTGTCGGACACTGGGTAGCCCCAGGTCTTCAACATGTGATCGCCGATACCTTCGTCGCGCTTGGTGGCCAGAGGCGAGGTGGCTGTAGGAATTTCCACGGGCCATTTATAGACATCGTGCAATGTGATCTGTCCCGGTCCCACCGACTTGCGGTCGACGACTTCGTCATGTCCCATCGGGTGAACTTCTTTGGGCACGAATGGTGCGTTGTTGGGATCGGCGTACGTGTAGTCCTGGCGGATGTTTGCCGGGTTAAAATACGGGTGGCTGTTGTTACGGTTGAGCAGATCGTTCTGACCGCCATTCTGCAGCGGCTGCGGATTGGCGGTGGCACCACCCTGGTTTTGTCCACCCGGATTGGGGATGCGCGGCGGAGTTTGCGCAACCGCCGGGTTCGTCGAACCGACGATACCGATGATCAGGGCGCCGACGGCGGCCAGTGTCAAATACGCCAGAGTCAGGCGCTTTGTCAGTTGCATTGGTTGCTTGCGGAGAATCATTTTTATTGCCTCGTGCATTCAAGAGAGAGGGAAGAGAAGGGGAAACGAAATGCTATGAGTTTTCGTTTTTCTTTCCTCCGCCTCCTGCGTGAACGATGATGGTGTTTTGCTGTCCGCCGGCGAATCCCGGGAAGGCTTTGGTTGGCGATGATCGCGGCGCGGCTTGCGGTGGCTCGCTCTTATGCGACGACGGCGGCGGTGCCACTGCGGGCGCTACCATGGACGGGGAATTGCCCTGTCCTGACGGCGGCACGACAGTATTGTTGACCAGCACGTTGGACTGAGTGAGATTGTTGCCGGCCGGCTGTGCCGCTGGTGGCGGGGCTGCCAGTTTGCCCAGGTTTCCGATCGCTTCGCCCGAGGGGGACGCACCGCTGTAAGCTGCCGATGCTTGTTCGAACATGGAGCCGGTGTTGGTCATTTGCTCGGACATCTGTTTCATCTGAGCATTGCCGCCGGCCATCTGCCCCATGCTCTGTCCCATTTGCTTGGCGCCTTGCGCACCTTGCTCGAGGACTTTGGCAGCTACTTCACCGGGTTTGAATTCAAACGGCTGGAATGGAACATACATGAGCAGTCCCATAAAGCAGGTAAACATCATCATTTCCCACTGCGTGTTCGGTGTGTACCAGCCCATTTCTTTGAGCCAGGCGATGCGCACGCACATGCAGGCGAGCACTACCATCCACCAGAATCTCCAGAGACCGAGAATGGTGATGGCATCCACCCACGTCGAGAAAACCCGGCGGAAAAGCCCTTGCTGACCATATCCTGAGGGCCAGGCAAACAGTGATGCGGCGATCGGCCCCATGAGCAGCAGGTAGCACATCATCACCAGTTGGAACCCGGTGAGCACTACCAGTGCCTGTCCCATGAAGAAGTTCATGACGTTATAGCCGAACTGCATCATGTTGGAGAGTTGTGTTTGTTTCTCAACTTCCGAGTCTTCTTCCGGCATTTCGTACTCTTTACCGTCCCAGTGAGGCTGCAAAGTCGGAATACCGTCGCCGCGAATTTCCATTTGTTCGGGGCGCTCGGACCACGGTCTATACGGATCCGGTTCCAGCACGTTCTGCGAGTTTTCGTGCGGAGCGTTGTAGGTCTGCTCGCGAGTGTACTTGAAGAGTTCTTCCGGGAACATCAACTCATTAGTGATGTAGCGCCGCACTTCATAGGTCATCGAGTTGCCGATGTCGATGATGTAACTGACATAAAGTTGTGTAGCCGGAATCAAAAACACGGCGATAATGGCGCGTAAAATTCCGGCGAAGGGGCTGACGGCATCTTCGTCTTTGGCTTCGCCCATCATGCCGAATTTGACCATGCCTTTCATTTGCGTCATGACGGCGCCCGGCAAAAGCAACAGAATGGCCATCGGAATGTACACCTGCTTGTACATTTGCTGAACCATATATATGGCTTGCGGAATGGTTTTGTGAGCGGGATTGCCGGTTACCGGATCAGCTGCATCTTCGTTGGCGACGTTGATCAAAGATTCTTCGATCGTTCTCACCGATGTTTCGAAAGTCTGTTCGGAAGCCTGCGCAGCGGATTCCGTCAGCTGCTGGTGCTGGATATCTTTGGAAGCTTCCATCGTCCACATCCAGCGTTCCGGATCGAATGCCAGTTCTAAGAAACGCTGGTTGTCTTCTCTGTCGATGCCCTGAAATTGCGTATCGGAGATAGGTCCGACGCCGAACGTGGTCATCTCGTATTCCCACAATTCTTCGTCCCTGGCTTGCGCGATGTTACTTTTGTTGTCGTCGGACAGATAAGGTTGCAAGTAACAGGGTATATCGTAACTAGTCGGAGTCCTAACTGTTACTGGATGAGGAAATTTAGGCGAGAGCGAACTTGAACTCATGATCACCGAAGGTGTCGGAGGCATGAAAAAGCCTACGTTGCCGCAGGGTTTCATGAGCGGCCAATACTGAGGGCGGGTAGCCGCCTTCCTATCTCCATTCGTGGCTTTAGCCGCTTTTTGCATAAGCGTGGGGCCCGGGTCAATTTGTATTTGACCTGGAATCATGGTCCCATCGTCGGCCTGCGTTGGTTGGCCCAAATAAATAGTTTGCTTCGGATGTTCATTCATCGTCTCGCGCTTGGTCATCTCTTCGGCCAACTTCGCATACGGAAAGCGCAAGTGATAGCCTTCCTGGCGGTTGGTGTAGTTGTTATGGAAGAGGTTGCGCTGCTCGTTGCCGGCGATATCAATCGCCTGCACATCGGGACGCGGGCTTGGCGCTGGCGTTTGTGTCTGCGCTGATACCGGTGTCTGCGACATCGGCCACAGAAGCAAAGCCAACCCGGCGGCCGCCGCGAAGGACCTTAGTGTAGTAAATAGAGAGTTATTCATACCATCCCACCCGGTACTACTGACTGAAGCTAACGGTGCATCGTGATCGTGCGTCCCCCGTCGGAAAGTGACACTTTCAGTTTGTCGTTCCAGGGCCGGCCGAAAATTGTGATGGTGCCGGTAATTTCCTGATTTGGCTGTACGACGGTAGTATCAAATTCCGCTCTCACAGCCGCTTCCGCCAATCTGTGGTCGCCCTCGGCCACCGTCACCACGTCCGGGTCGAACTTGAATTGTTCATCGCCGTTGTTGCGTATAGCAACACGCAGTACCGATTTGCGAGGGGTGGTCTGAACCTCTTTCAATTGAAATGCAACGGAACCCGATGGTGCTGCCGCCGGTTTCTCAACCGGTTCTTCCACCACTTCAGCTTTGCCTTTGGGCGCATCGGCAGGACGCGCGGCTATCGCTTCTTGTGGGGCTTTGACGCCTTTGCCCTTCTTGTCTTTGTTCTTGTCGTCTTTGACTTTTTCGGGCTTGGCTTTGGCCACTTGTTGTTCTTCACCACCGGCGGTATCACCGTCCGCCGCCTGTTGTTTCTTGCCGCCCAAACCGATCATCCCGCCCATGTTGCCAAAGAACCCGCCTACCGAGCTCATGACTTTGGCTGTGCCGGATGCCTGTGGGGCTTCTTTCTGGGGCTCCGCTTGAGCTAGCGACTCAAGGCTGGGAGCCGTTCCCGATACGCGCTGAATAACAGAACGCGCGGCCGGGGCGCCGGATATTCCGGCCAGATCATTTTGCGCTGAGCGCAGGTCGTCTTTGGTCGAATCCGCTTCCTCTTGTGCTTTGGCTAAATCTGCCGCGGCTCTCTGTTTTTCCGAATTAGATTCGGCAACCGATACTTCCTGCTTGCGGGCGGCCACAGTTTGCTGGGCCAGAGAGTATTTGTTGAAAGAGTAGAGGTAACGGAAGTAGGCGCTGGCGACTTCGCTTTGTATCTTCTTCACAGCCGGTACAATTGTTTGTCGGTGGCAGAGCCTTTGAACAGCATGTCGATCTGGCGCTGGCCGATGGCGGCACTACCTTTGGTGCTTTCCGAAGGCAGCCCGACGTCAACCTTGACCACGTCGGCAGCGATCTTTGCATCGCGGCAGGAAGGACCAGCGAGCCCGTTCACGGACAGAGCGGCTTTGAACAAAATCTTCAGGTCATCGCGTTGTTTGAATCCGGAGCGCGCTTCCATGCCGGTGGGAGTAATCACCTGAATGTCCGCTTTCTTCGGTTTGTCTTCCGAGGCGCCTTGTCCGGATCCGGCATCTTCCTGATTGCCGAACATGCTGCCCTGCTGGAACTTCGGCTGCTGCGGAGCAACCGGTTGCGCTCCCGGCGGGATGGCATAGGGATTGTAGGCGTACGGATTGTACTGGTAGTCAGCACCGGGTGGTGCCATGGCATACTGCGGCGGAGGGGCCGGTGCCATCGTCTGGGCCTGAGTAGACAGGGTGACGGCCGGCGGTGGAGGTATTAAGCCGGCCGACCCCCCGGAGCTTCCGTACCCGCCGTAGGACGCGACCTGCTGCGGTGGAGGGGATGCAGCTGGTTGCGATTGTCCAAACGGCCAGAACGGATCGGAGTTGTTCTGTGTACTGGTGGATTGATCCGGGCTGCCCGGCGTTCCGCTCGGGGAGCCGCTGGTGGCATTGGCTTCGGTCGTTCCCGGTATGGAGCCGGAAGTCGATGAAGTGATCAATCCTTGCGTATTCTGTCTCTTGTAGTCGCCGGAGATAGATCCGGTTTCGACTTTCGGCAGACCGCTCCAGCCGAAGAAACCATTGTTCGAACCTTGATCCGGCCTGAAGCAATGGCTTGCTCTTGCGCCGCTTGCTGGCGCTGCAGTTCTTCCTGGCGGATCTGTTCAACCATAGCCGGGTCAGCCTTCGGGCGCAGCGAGCCGATCACGCTCATCTGCGGTTTCCCATTGGAGTGTTGTGTTGCTGTTGTCCTCATTGCACGCAGTGAGGGCGACAATAGCGAACAACAGTGTGGCTGACCGTTTCAGCAAGGAGGTTATTTCCTTTTCTGTTGAGCAGATAACCGTGAACGGCGGTTGATGTGCTGTTGCCGCCAGCCCGAGGCGCTGCCGGAAGGTCCGTAGTTGCCACCCATAACTGGCGGCAGACGGTACATTGGCGACGCCGCTAGCCGATGGACGTCCCATGCCGTTCGGGCGTCCGGCACCGGCGCCGGCGACTGGCGTTGGTTTTGCCCAGGGCATGATTTTGCCGTGAATACCGGAAGAGAAACCACCGGGCAACGGTCCTTTAGGACCCATGCCGCGCGACGGAATATTGGTGCCCTGCGCGCCGAAGCCGCGAGCACAGGGAAGCGGAATCGGGTTGCCGGTCAGGCCGTCCGTGCGGTAAGGTCCGCCCGGCATGCTGCCTTGCATCGGCATGCCGCCTGACGGCATCGTGCCGCCGTCATCGCCGCCGTTGGCACCACCGCCGCCACCGCCGACTCGAACCCTTGCGGAGGCGGGGCAGTTGAACTTGTTGCGGTCCTTTGGGCGCTTCGCGGAAGTCTTTGATAATCGGGCGATCATCACCGATCTGGAACTCGCGCGGCGCGTTATACCAGTGCACTTTTTCCGCCTTCACGTTGTTGTTCGTTTGCGCGTTGGCAGCTGAGGAGATGCACATAACACCGACCGTCAGGGATACTGCCACCAGGCCGATTTTGATTTTTCATAAAACGAACTCCTTGCCCCTGCTCTTTAGAAACCAATGATGCCGCCGGTGCCTGTATTAAGGGCACGACGACCCATGCGGATACCTGAGCGACGACACGCTTTTGCCGGGCCCGTTTCAAGAAACGCTTGGTCCGGTTATTTTTGAACCGTCCTGACGTGTAGTCATCATCCGGGAGTGAAAGATCTTGTGTCGTAGCTTGCGTCACGACCATCGAGTCGGTGCTTCCGGCGCGCCTGCTACATCCGCTTTGGGATCGAGCGCCGGCGCTTTGCCGAAGCCGCCGCCGCCACCACCGCCGCCGTGCCGCTAATCGGGCGTTCTTGCGGAGTTGCTGGCGGTCGAATCTACCAGTGGTGCTGACTGCGACCAGGTCGCCGCCGCCGGCTGGTCTGCCTGGCGAAGGAGCCGTTTTGCATTTGTAGTAACCGACACCGTTGCCGGAGGAGTTGCTACCGCCGCCGCCACCGCCGCCACCACCGTCACCAGCGCCCCAGCCGCTGTCTTCTTCACCACCGCCGCCACCACCGCCGCCGCCGCCACCTTTCGTCTTATAGGCGCCCTGAGCGACATGCTTGTAGTGCTGGTGCATGCTGGAAGATGGTTGGCACTGCCGCCACCACCGCCGCCACCACCGCCACCGCCACCACTGGATGACGCTTTGGATATGGCACCCCAGGTGTCGCCTGGTTTGACGGGCAGATCTAGGCGTTCTGGCAGAGGCGGAAATCCGCCTGGCGGAACCGGCTCATCAGCTGCAATCGGTTCAAGCGGAAATATCTACTCGGCACGACCACCGAGCCGCCCATGGGCACGGCGCCGCCACCGCCACCGCCGCTCTGAGCCATCGGCATCGGGGCCGGATTTCTTCTTCACATAGACGCTGCCGCCACCGCCGGTGTCGATATAACCACCGCTGCCATGACGGGTCAGAATTGTTGCTGCTGTGTACTGATTATCACCAGGTTGCTTGATCCACTTGCCCATGTTCGTGGGCGGCAACTGGTTAAGTAGCCGGTTGCACAACAACACCGACTCCCAGAAATAAACTGTACCACTGGGCGCATGCTTGGCTTTCACTCTCAACCCTCCAGTAGGCTTCGCCGCTAAGCTGGGCGT
>JBGASG010000003.1:0-518517 GCA_044229845.1 Obscuribacteraceae bacterium (SeqCode)
AAAGGCACCGGCGATCCAGTTATGGCCGCGCGCGGCATCATGTTCAACGCTGCCGATCCCGAGCGGATAAATCAGGGCCCGCACGGCACATGCGGCACCGCTTCGCTGGAACACAAGATCTACTCCAACAATCCGTCAGTAGCGGCCGATATGGTGGCACAATCGGTTCTGGACGGAAAGTGGACCGGCCGTGACGGCCAGACAATCAACATGCCGGCGGAGAGCATTCCCCCGGATCTAGATGGGAAGGAAGAACCCGATGCCAGTCGTCGCAGTTATGCGTCGCAGATGTTTCAGATCATGGCTCTCAACGACTACGGACAGCATCTGAATCCGCCGATGACCTTCGTTCAGGGCGCGCCGCGAGTGCTGAGGGGCGAAAACTGGCAAGCCACTCATTACGATGACTACTGGCTCTTAGCGAACGGCGAGAAGAAACCACTGGAGGAAGCCGGCAACGGAGTCTTCTCCAAGACCGGTGGCATACCCGCTTTCGCAGTCGCTTCCGAAGTCTATCGCTTGACCGGCGAGAAAATGGGAGTTATGACAAATCGAGGCTTCGACCTCGACGATGCCCCTGCCAATCAGCGTCCTGAAGGCATCACGGACGACAACATCCGCGACGTGCGCACGCGCGCAGATCTGGAGAAACAGCTGGCCGAGCTCAAAGGCGGCACCGGGTTGCCCATGGTCGTCTGCCTCGATGCCCGCATGCTCGTCTACAGCATGAACACAAACAACGGCATGACCGATCTGCGCAAGCCCCAGGCGGAGGGCGCCACCCACTTCGTCACCATCGCCGACTACAAACCGGCTGCAGACGGCAAACCCGCCCAGGTCTATATCCACAACCAGTGGGGACCAGACAACAACGGCTGGATTACAGTCGACCAGCTCTGGGAATCTATGGGAGGCGGCGCCAGACGCTAAGCGCAGACTCAGCGCATTGAAGGAGTGTTCTTATCATCGGTGAGTCGCATCGAACCGGGTCGATAGCCTAGTTGAGCGGATTTTCGTAGGTCGGCGTCCGCCTGAGTAGTTTGACCCAGCTTGCGTTCAGCACAAGACCGCCAATAGAAAACTTCACCGACGCTACTATCCTGCAAGGGCATGCGTTGCAATGCCTTGTTTGCATCAGCGATTGACTCGGCGTAGTGTCCCAGTTTGAATTGAATCTCCGAGCGGGTGCACAATGCTGGTCCAAGTTGAGGCATGCACTTGAGGGCTAAATTGATGGTGGACAAGGCGGTCGGCAGGTCATTGAGCTCGATCAATGCCAGGGCTCTGGTGTTGGCTACAAAAGCATACTCTTCTCGATTAGCTCGTTTGAGAGCTCTGTCGCAATCGACAACGGCTTCCTTGTAGCGTTTCAAGAAGACATAAACATTGGCTCTGTTAGCGTAAAACCAGGTCTCGTACGAAGCATCCGGAGGTTCTGCGGCATCGAAATCCTTCAACGACGCTGCATAATCCCCTCTGTTCATGAATGCGTAAGCACGCTCACACAGCAACTGCTTATCATTGGGTCGTTTCTGAAGTTTTCTGGTGATGCTTTCGATCGATTCGCCAGAGCCGAAGCCCGAGCCGGACTGTGCCCAACCATTCGACTGCAATCCAAACCAAGCCAATACTGTTACAGTCAGGGTCGCACAGATTCTTCGTCTCAATTTCATGTTCCAAAACCCAGCAGCAGTCCAATATTATGCCCGAAGCAGAGGGAAGTTCGTCCGGCGGGGTATAAGAATTGATGACCCTTTGCCCCGGTTTCCCCTGGTTCATGGCTGACGATCAAACAACCACCTCAAAAAGCAAACTGCCTCCGGTGACCTTATCGGTGGTGATGCCCGCGCTCCCGGCGTCGATCCGTAAGTTCGAAAAGTCCTGGATCATCTGGATGCGCGTGGCCGCAATCGCGGTCACCGTGATTGCGATTGCAGCAGCGTGCTTGCTGCGGGACGTCATCACTCTCATCGTCGGTGCCCTCATCTTGTGCGGGCTGAACTTATTCGCCACCTGGCAGATGAAAAAGTTGTTGATAGAACACGACGATTACGAAAACCGGCTCAGAGAGATGACCTTCAAGCTCTGCGAGAAGAACGTCAACCTCAAACAACTGGTGCAAATCGATCCTTTGACTCAACTATTAAATCGCCGCGGTCTCGAAAAAGCGTTGATGATAGAAACCAGCCGCGCCGACCGCCAGGGATTGCGGGTCTTCGCGGCTCTTATGGACTGCGATGACTTTAAGCAAATCAACGAAGCCCACGGGCACGCCGGTGGCGACCTGCTGCTTCAAAACATGGCAACCAACATATTTCGCTCCATCCGACCGACAGATTATGCCGCCCGCGTCGGAGGCGACGAATTTATCGTATTCATCATCGACGTCGACGAGGCAGAAGCGCTCGAAATCGCCGAACGATGCCGCAAGAACATAGCCGAGTCTCCCGCTGTCCACAACGGCAAAGCCGTTTCCTGCACAGTCAGCATTGGCATCTCCGAACTGCCCATGACGTTGCCAAGCATCGAAGACGTGCTCACCTTTACACGCCAATCCCTTGAGTCCAGCAAGAAGGGTGGCAAAAACGTGGTTACCGTCAGCGGCGCCCATCAAAAGGCCTAAACACAGGCTGGCGCAGCGTTTACCCTCCCAGCCAGAACTGAAGTGATATCACTTCAGCTCTAGTCTAGAAACCCCGAGTGATATCGCTTCAGGTTTCGAGGACTTGAGTGATATCACTTGGTGTTCAAAGCGAGCTGGGCCGACGCATGTCAAGAATTAATCTGGCGAAAGCTTAAGTTTTGGAGCTTTTGTCGACTTTAGGTGTTTTATGAGGATCGGAGGCACATCGCCATGCCGATCTATTACAGGCCATCAGATAGCGGCGGATCCAAATCGCCGTTCGGCGGAGCCAACAGCGGCGACGCGGCTGAAGGCGGTCAGCAAATCGTAGATAACATGATTACGTCATCCGATATGGGTGGGACGGATTCCGTCGCCAATATTTTGGCAGACTCAGCAGCAAAGGGCGCAGCACCATCGCTGCCCAAGCTGGAATTGAGTGGTGCGTCATTGGAGTCGCTCGGCATGGACAGCGCCGCACCGGGCATGGCTGACAGCCTGAAACAGGGTCTGGATGCCGGAGGACTGATGGACATTCCCGGACTGGGTGATTCGCTGCAACACATGTTTGATTTCGCCGGCATGATGGCTGATCCGCTCAGCATCATGGGCATGATTGTGGATTTCTTCGCGGCATTGTTTGCCACCATGGCTAACAGCTTGATGAGCGCGGTGATGGACAACATCAACGCCTACAACGAAGCCGCACAAGCGGCTCTGGACGCCATAAAGAAACCTGGTCAGCTCTAAGCCGTCAGCTCAACCGGTTAACCAGCTATTCGTTTTCCAGGATATTGATTGATGCGTGCTCGGACTCGAACGAGATGGCGCTGTCGGTGAAGAGCATGCGCAGCAGGTCGCGGTAGAAACCGTACATCGGAATGTGTTGAGCGATGTCGTCGCGCATCTTATCGCGCCCGAGTTTGAAGGAACGGTGCGATGGTCCCGCCATATGATCGATTTCGAGATGATAGTTACCGAGCGGCTGCACTTGAATTTCGAACAGACGGTCGTTCCACAGAACCACGCTCTTAAGCGCCTTCCAGCCCGTACGCTTCATCTCAGAGGGTGGGCAGGTGAGGTAGTTTTTCGTTTCCACGAAATCGAGCGAAGAGTCGCCGGCTTGAATTGTCTTGAGCTTCTCGTGCACGTCGATGCACGTCGCTTCGTCTTCGCAGACGATCTTGATACCGAAAATATCTTTGATGTACTTGCTGTACTGGCGCAGGTGTTTGTCGCGCGACACCACTTGATCGAGGTGAAACATCTCGTCCGCCACCTTGGTCCAGAGCTCTTCTTCCGCCTTGACACGGCTGGTGAGGCGATTTACGCCCGTGGTCGGCCGACCGATCGGAAGATACTCGACGAAGTTTGCAGATAACTGCAACTCCACCCACGAATCGCCCTGGTGATAACGGAAGTTGCGCAACATTTGATTGCCGAGATCGATGTCCATCACTGTGAACAACGTTTCTTTCGATATGCGCTCTCTGATCAGAAATGGTCTGTCTTCGTCATCGGGCAAAACGCCGATGACGTTGCTGTGCAGCTCGAACTCGCCCTCGAGAAGATCGGATGCCAGAATATGCGCCAGGCTGTGAAGATGCCGTTCACCATCGACGATGTTTTGTTTGAATGAATCGCGTACCCGATTGATGAAACTGCGCGACAGCTCAATCTCCACGTGAGCATGCGGATTTAAATCCTGTTCGGATTTTTTCTGCGAGAGATAGGAGATGAACTGATGCAGCACAGGATCATCCAGCGCCATGTACAACGGCGATTGATTCGGCTGCAAGGTCGACAAGTCTGGCTGCATGACGGAGTTATTGTACGCTCAAGGCCCCGTCGCCTCAAGCATATATAAACGCGCGTTATGAACGCCGTATGCAAGTTCTGCAGCAGAACAGTCTCATGCAATGCACACCGCAGGCTGTTAGAATGCGCCACCGCTACATCAGTTCATTTACTATTTTTGTTGGTGTTCATGAATAAAACCGGTTATCTCAATCGCATATTGGCAGCCGTCGCGGTTGCATGTTTCTGCCTGATCGGACTAAATTCCAGCGCAACGAACGCTGCCGGCGCCGCCGAACCAGCTGCGCAAGCAGCTGCGGACAAAGACTGGCTGCAGCGGGCGCAAACAAACACAGTGCTGCTGTTTCCGGCAGGAACCAAACCGTGTGAGAACCCTGCCGATTCCCTGCGTTTTCTGGGAACGGGCTTTCTGCTGACAGTTCCTGAAGCCGGTGGAGCGCGCAGTGCACCTTTCCTGATCACCAACAAACACGTGCTCAGCAATCAGCCGTCAGTGATTGCGCGCGTCAGCACGAGCAAAGGCTGCAAGTGCTCCGAAATCACATTAAAGTCCGACGGCGCGGCTCCCACGTTGTACTTCCCGAAGCGCGCAGCCATCAACTTAGCCGCAATAAAGATGCCTGCAATTCCGGACAGCACTCCCTTCGCTCTCGATTACGCCTCTCTCTCAGACCCTGAGGGATTGCGCGGCGAGGGAGTCGCCGAGGGACATCACCTGGTTTCACTCGACATGTTCTTGCCGGGTGACGGGTCGCTCGAGAACCTGTCGATTGTGCGCGCCGGATCTTTGTCCATGCTGCGCTTTGACGAATGGACATTCAGTGAATATGGACCCGGGCAGACTTATGTTGCCCAACTCGGCACCACTTTTGGTGCCACAGGGATGCCGGTGTTTTTGAGCGGCGGTCGCCAGATACTGGGCATCACCAAGGCAGTTGCGTTTTCGCCTGCACCAGCCTCAGTGAGCGTGAATGAGGTGCGCATCGAGGACGGCATCTCGGTTCCCAAGCAAGTGATGGCAAAGGGCACCGCCATCATTCCTAACGGACTGGTCATGATCGAACCGGCGCAAAATCTCAAAGAACTCTTGCAGTCGATCGGGAAGTGACAGGATCACTTATTTAGGTCGGGTCTTCAGGCGTAGAACAGGTTGTAGATGCCCTGCGTCACAACATCGTCGACGGTGCTTTCGCCGGAGACTTTCAGACCACCCAGGAAACGTCCAGCTGACCAGCCTGCGTAGGCGGATCCTGCGCACCACCCGACCGGACCGCCCGACATCATGGTGCCGCCGAGTGTGGTCTTCACGCCACCATCAAGCAATTGCACATCGTTACCAGTAGTGTAGCCCTTGTAGAGCTGCAACCCGCCGTCGAGCATCGCTCCCACTCCACCGGCTCGCGTAGCCAGAGCGTTGGCGAATGGCATGCTGGCGAAGAATGTAGCACCACCAGCGGTGGTATTGCAAATTCCGGAAAGGGATGTGACGGATCCTTCGCCGTAGTTGCCGGCGCGCATCTCATCGATGCCGGCACTCAATTGGAAGAGACCGCCCACCACGCCCAACGTGCCGAAACCATACGAAACCACCTTGCCGAGTGGGCTGGCGAATTGCTTCAAGAAACTGCTGTTAACGTCTTCGGTGTGCAGGTTGAGATCGCGAACTGCGGGCGGCAACTGCTCCGGCGACAGTTTGACGGTCGCTCCCGGCAGTGCGGACTCCGGCGCGGAGACGGCTGCGGACTTCGGCGAAGAAACGGCGGACTCTGGCGCCGACAAGGCTGCGGGACCTCCTTGTCGGACACCAGGTTCCAGCGCACTGCGGAACTGCCCCCGTTTGGCGAGCTCCTCATTGACAAATCCGAGTTCAGTAATACTGTCGGCGGTGCCGGCATTGATCAGCGCAGTTCGTTTCGCTTGCAAGTCGGCCAGCGATGTTTCTTGCAGGGTGGGCTTGAGCTCAGGCTTCGCCGGAGCCACATTGGGCTCTGCGGTTCTTGGCTCGATGGATGTGGGTGCTGCAGATTTGGGTGCTGCAGATTTGAGTGCTGCAGATTTGAGTTCGGCAGATTTGAGTTCGGCAGATTTGGGTTCCACAGACTTCGCATGAGCGGGTTTTCCTTCTACAGCCTTCGTTTCGGCGGCGCGCGGCGTGCCGGTCTTAGTTTCTTCAGGCATGCGGTAGGGCGTTCTGCCGGTTTCTCTGGAGCTGCTCAGCGGCGTTTCTCCATCATAGATATCCAGTTGCGGCACGTCCTCGGGAGGCGCAACGACTTCGGAGCGCTGATTGAGCGACGGATTGCCGGTGCGACGCTGATTGAGATTGGCTTTCTCGGTCCAGTTGATTGGTTGGACTCTCGCGCTGCTTCGATCGCCGATTGGTGAAATGTCGCCCATTGTCCTTACCTCGCTAGAGCTACGGGTTGCTCACAGCACCAAAGTAAGTGCGGCGCATAACAGGACCGGGTCACGCTTGTGACAATTTCGGGTCAAGTCGGGAGATGTTAGCGAACTGGTCTGCCAAACCGGCTGTCATAGCCCGGCGAATTTGCATAACTGCCGCTGGCATAGGTGGTCTGCGGCTCTTCCTGAGTTGGAGCTTGCGCCTGCGGCTGTCCGAAACCCAATCCGAAACCTGCTTGTTGCGCCTGCACAGGCGTTTGCTGTGGCGCCTCGGTGGCGACGGGCTGCGCTGCAGGCTGTTCCAGGTTGCGGGGCATGAAAATCTCAGCCACGATGGGCAACGAAGCAAGCGCCAGCGAACACATCAATAGAAAGAAGAAAGGCCAGATCGGCGACCGGACGCCCTTATTCGCCCATTTGTCCCAGAACTCAGGCGTGGAATTGTTGAGGTGATACGCTCCGCCGGCGGCGTTCTGCTCGCCGAAGTCGGCTTCGATGAAGTCGATGCTGCTGTCGCTCATTTGTATGCGCCTTCAACCACGCCAAAACAACGAGGTATTGCCTGTCAACCAGGCAAGCTCAAGTATGCCAACCGCCCAATGGTACTACATGACAAGGCTTTCGTAAACCTACAGCCGCGCTAATAATTCTCGGGAAGCAGGAACCCACTTGCTTGTCAGGCGTCACTCTCATGACAAAGGAAACAAAGTTAGGAGTGAATCATGCACAAAGTAATTCTGGCGATGGCAGCGACGACGCTGGTTGCTGCGAGCTTTGCTCTTGCTCCGGCCGCCTATGCCGGACACGACAAAATCAAAATCATTGAGCGCACGGACGGAACAATCCTGGTTCCCGGCACTTACACAACAGTTGAGTCAGCGCCAGGCACCACGATTCTCCGCGAAGAGTCGGCGGTGATATCAACACCGGTGACGACCAAAACCGTGATTAAAGAGAAAAGAAAGCGTCATCACTTGCTGAAGTTACCGTTTATTTCCGTATTCTAAAGACCGAGCGCGTTCAACAGTATCTGCTTACAGCAAGGGCGACGCAATTGCGTCGCCCTGCTGACTCTCGGTGTGAAGTTCGTATTAGTTCGGCGTTTGTTGCGGGTGCCACCACTTACGGTATTACGCCCAAGCAATTACTCACTCGCCATAACTAAACTAACAGTCTTTTGTAATCGAAAAGTGATCGGTGTTTCTATCTATTTGGTGCGGCCGTACTGAACCGGCCATGCGCATTCTGCGTTAAGCTCTTTTGCGGCGCGCTGCGGCCAGTAAGGTTCACGCAGGAATTGCCGCGCCAACAGAACGATGTCTGCCTTGCCTGAACTGATGATTTCGTTGGCCTGTTGCGGTTCCGTAATCATGCCGACGGCACCGGTGGCGATGCCGGCTTCTTTACGTATGCGTTCGGCAAACGGCACCTGATAACCGGGTCCGACGGGAATCTTGGCGTGCGGAACGGCAGCACCGGATGAGCAATCTATTAAGTCAACTCCCAGTTCGCGCAGACGTTTTGCAAGTTCAACACTCTCATCGATATCCCACCCGCCCTCAGCCCAATCGGTGCAGGAGATGCGCACGAAGAGCGGCATATCCGCAGGCATTGCGGAACGCACCGCCTGCGTCGTCTCCAACAGAAATCGAATGCGATTCTGGAAACTGCCACCATATTCGTCCGTTCGCTGATTGCACAGAGGCGACAAAAACGAATGCAGCAAATAGCCATGCGCCGAATGAATTTCGATCAAGCCGAAACCTGCTTTGATGGCGCGCTCGGCTGCTTGAACGAAAAGCTCTTTTATCTTGTTGATGTCAGCAACATCCAGCTGTTCGGGAACCGGATAACCTTCGTCAAATGGAATCGGGCTCGGACCGACAACCGTCCACGCGCGGTTGTCCTTGAGAGGACCGCTACCCTCCCAGGGTATTTCTGTGCTCGCCTTGCGCCCGGCATGCGCCAACTGAATGCCTGGCACAGCACCTTGAGACCGAATGAATTTGGTGATCGGAAGAAACGCCTCGACGTGCTTCTCCGCCCAGATGCCCATATCGCCAGGACTGATACGCCCGCGCGGCTCGACGCCTGTCGCCTCGACCATGACCAGGGCGGCGCCACCGACAGCACGACTACCGAGGTGCACGAGATGCCAGTCAGTGGCCGCCCCATCGTCAGACGAATATTGGCACATCGGCGACACCGCGATGCGATTACGAAACGTGACGCCGCGAAACATCTGCGGTGCAAATAGATTAGTTTCCATGGGATTCCTCTTGAACAGTGCGGAGAATAGTAGCCAAGGTGGTATCGTGCTGTCTTATCTTATATGAGTTGAAATCTCGCTGTGGACGACGACAATTTCGCGCTCGAGATCGACGTACTGACGTCGGCTCTCAAAATCAGCTCTGATGACAATCAACAGCTGATGGAGCTTATGTCTCAAAAGCTTGAACGGGCGTTGCCGGATGCCGTCAAAGTGGAACGTGACGGCTCGATTTTCTCCGGCAAGAAGCGCGTGAAAGAGATCACGATCACGTTCGACGAGTTTCAATATCAATTGACTTGCGAAAAGAACAAGAAGCTCTCCGCGAAGAAACTCAAGATAGTCCGCGGCATCGCATTGAAAACAACCGATGTAGACTTTGCACAGTGGGTGCAAGAGGTGGCGGCCGAATTGGCCAAAATGGCCAACGAAAGCGCATCGGCGCGTGACGCTCTGAATAAGATGGTGGGCATGAACTGATGTTCTTCTGGAAGAAGAAACCTACCGAAGCTGAACTGGCACAGCAAAAGCGCCAGGAAGAAGCAATTGCCGCGCTCACCAATGGCGACATTCCGCAGTTTGCCAAACATCGTTTGCTGGAACATACAAATCGCGACGACAGATTTTTCTCCAGCGATTTGACCACCAACGAATTCATGCTGATGCGGGAAGCCGGCGTGCAGCCGTTGTGCCTGGTGATGGGCTCGGCTTTTTTCAATGTTTCTTTTTGGGGACGCGGCATCAGCAGACCGAAAACGGGACCCATGCGCGACATATCAGCCGCCCAGCTGATGGCGCGGCGCAACGCGCTGCAACGCATGGAGAAGGAAGCCCAGCTGTTGGGAGCCGACGGCGTCGTCGGTGTGCGTGTAGTGCGCAACCAGCACGCCTTCATCGACGGACAGGTAGAGTTTACGGCAATCGGCACCGCTGTAAAAATACCCGGACACAAAAGCGACAGCACACCATTCATGAGCGCGCTCAGTGCTAAAGATTTCTGGCAGTTGCACAATGCCGGTTTCGTCCCCAAAGGATTGGCTCTCGGCTGCAGTGTCTACTATGCGGCTATGGATAGAGAAACGCGCAATACGATGTTCACCTTCTGGGGCAATAACGCCAGAGTCAATCAAGAGATTCGTCTTTACACACAGTCGTTTTACGAAGCGCGCGAGGAAGCGATGAATTCGCTGACACGTGACGGCGTCGAACATAATGCCGACGGTGTCATCGGCGTCACCGTGGACGAAACCATTCGAGAGCAACACTGGGAGATCAGCAATGTCGAGTACATCGACCTGTTGATTGATTTCACTGTGATGGGAACCACCATCGAAAAGATTGATGCGCCGACGCGCACCAACAAGCCACCATTGATCATGATCGATCTGGCCACCAGATCGCAACGCGCAATCGATATCAACTTCGATGTGCCGAGCTATTACAACGAGTAAGACTGACAAGAGGGCATCAAGCCATGACCGATACCAAAGCCTCAGATCTACCGAGCCACGCTCATGAGCGCCTGCACGCCATGCTTGGCGAAGGCGGACACAAGAAGCTTTTCACCAGCGACTTGTCGGTCAACGAGTTCTTGCTCGTTAAAGAAGCCGGGTTCGATCCGATCGGACTGGTAGTCGGCAGTTCCATTTATCACATCGGATTTCAGCAAGCGCGCTGGACCAAGAACGAAGAAATGGAAGTGTTGACGCAAGCGATGTATCACGCGCGCGAACTGGCGATGTCCCGCATGGAAGAAGAAGCCGATGAACTGGGCGCCGATGGCATCGTCGGCGTGCGACTGAAGGCAGAACACATGGCCTGGGGCACGGAATTAGCAGAGTTTGTTGCCATCGGCACCGCCGTCAAGAAATCGGACGGTAAGGGCGCTGAGTGGCGCGTCAAGAACAAGCCGTTCACCAGTGACTTAACTGGGCAGGATTTCTGGACATTGCTGCGTGCCGGTTATCGGCCGGTCGGCATGGTGATGGGCAACTGCGTGTATCACGTGGCGCACCAGTCGCTCGGACAGTGGTTCAAGAACGTCGGTCAAAACGTCGAGATGATGAACTTCACTCAGGCGCTCTACGACGCTCGCGAACTGGCGATGGAACGCATGCAAGCCGAAGCCGAAAATGTCGGAGCCGAGGGCATCGTTGGTGTCAACATCAACGAAGGCCGTTACGGCTGGAGTTCGCATGTCATCGAATTCTTTGCGGTCGGCACCGGCATAGTTCCGATCTCAGCCGATCACAAGCTGCCGACACCGCAGTTGGTGCTATCTGTAAACGACTAGGCGGGCTCTAAAACATCTGCATCAAAACATTGGCTGCCTGATTGAGCAATTGCGACTTCAGGGTACCATTGCTGTACGTGCCGGTATAAGGATTGTAGGTTCCGTTGTAGCCGTTGTTGTAGTTGTTGTAATAGCCGTTGTTGTAGGCAGAGTTCCCATAATAGGTATTGTAGCCATTGCCTAGAACACCACTGTTCAGCACGTTGCTCAATACACCGCCATTACTGAGAACACCATTACTGCCGTAATAGCCATTTGCGTTGTAGCCATTTGCGTAATACCCGTTGCCGTACGCATTGCCCAGATAGCCATTACCGACGTAGCCGTTGCCATAGCCGCTACCGTAGTTTCCTGAAACATAATTCTGCAGTCCATTGCGGACCAGATTACCCAGATCCAGAGCCGATGCCTTGGACGCGCAACCCAATAACAGCAAGCCAGCCAGCGCCACATTTACTAATGCTTTCATTGCAAACTCCAAAATCTAAGGCACTGACTTCCAGAGCCAAGCCGTCCACTATTCAGGGTGACGCTCGTTAAATGCCGGTGTTCCGGCGGAGCCGCACTTGGGCAAAAGACTGCAAACCCTGTCCTGGTGAGCATTCTCGGTCAGAGGGGCGATTCTGCCTCAGTTTTTGGTTGTTATCGTATAGATCAACATGCTCTGGCCAACTCGACTACTAAGTTCAGGGACACCCAAACCAGCGAGTTAGCCCGGTTTTACCCGGGTGAAAGTTCTGTCGGCGGTTATATATCAGCGTCCGCGTCGGCGACCGCCGCCGAAACGACCACCTTCAGCCGCGCCACCGAATCGTCCGCCGGCAGCGCCGCCGAATCTACCACCACCCTCGCTGGCTGCATTGGCGCCACCAAATCTGCCGCCACTTTCCTTGGCAGCGTTAGCACCACCAAACCGTCCGCCGGCGTTGGCGTCGTTCTGACCGAATCTGCCGCCTTCGCCGGCTGCGGCAGTGGCGCCCTGTCCGTTACCCCAGCCGTATTTGGCATCGGAGTTAACGAACGGATTCTGGGCATTGCTATTCGATTTCCAGTTTTGAAACTGCTGCGAGTTCGCTTTCGCCTGGTTGTTGTACCAGTCCTGCTGCTGGCGCATGTAATTATTCTGCGTGGCGCTGGCCGAGTTGACCGTGCTGTTGACCTGCGTGGCGTTGACGTTGGCAGTGCGATTGACGTTATTTGTGCGCGTGATGTTCGGATCTACGTTGACTGTGTTGCCACCACGATTGACGTAGGCGTAGCCGTTGTTGCCATTGTAGTGATAAGGAGTGCCGTACGGCACTCCGTGCCAGTACGAGGTGTTGGCATAGGGATAGTTGTAAGCCCCGCTGATCGCTGAGCCAGCCATGGCACCCAAGCCGGCAGCGACTGCGGTACCGACTCCGGAGCCGCCGGAACCACCGGAGTTGTTGCTGCTGCTCGACTCGTAATTGTTGACCTGCACCGGCGCTGGTGCCGGCGCGTATTCAGGGGTCTGTACCGGTTGCATGTTGGGGCGCTGTCCCTGCATTTGTTGGAACCGGGCGACATATTGAGTCAGATCGAATTGCTGACCGTTCTTGTCGACGTACCAGTAGCCGCCTTGCGAGCCGATGTAAACCTCGACCACATTGCTGTTGACGCCGGGACCGGGAAGCGGAACCGTAACACCCTTCGGCGTAATCACCATTTGCTGACCATCTTGACCGGGCACCGTTTGTAGTGTCACGGCCGACACCGTCGGTGCACCGTATTGTGCCGAAACCTGTTCGGCAGAAACGGTGAACGTGGCGAGAGAAATCGCCAGTACCAGACCAAAAGTCTTCAGGGAGCGAGTGACCGCCATCGTCTATCCTCCAAATGGAATTCTCTTTGTATCACATATCCATATACATGAGGTTGCCACATCTATAAATCGTAAGTTGTCGAGAGGAAATGTCAGCACGACGGGATGCGCGCATCGGGTTGAAAACACTCCGGAATAGAAAAGGGCGCGGCACCTGAGTGCCGCACCCTGTTTCCTTTCGCGCTCTCCCTTAGTAAACCTATTGATTAGCTGAACAAGTTGGCGTCGCGAGCAGAGGCGACGAACCAGTTAATGGTTCCGGGCACGGCCAGTCCGCCGATGATAAGCAGGGCGCCGAGGGTCATGCGCTTGCCGGGACCGATCACGATTTCGTGTCCGAGCAATTCGAAGACCAGGTTTTCCGCTCGAGCAAATCCGTGCAGGACAAGCAAGGCGCCGGCGAGCATGCCGACTATTTCGCCGAGGTTGGCGATGATGTTGAGCAAGGCTTCCAGATTTGCCAGGTTGTTGACGCGGACGGTGCCGGCGGTGTTGACGCCCATGATCACAGTAGCATCATCGCCTTGCGGTCCTATGGTGCCGTTGGTGGCGCCCTGCAGTTCAGGCGCGCTGCCGTCGCCGGAGGTCGCGAAGGCATCAGCATTGGCGTTGCCCTCTTCGGCGGTGGTTTCAGTCGTGCCGTTGGTGCCCGACTCATCTCCATTGGGATTGTCGCCACCAGTGCCGCCGACCATGGCTACACTAACCGGGCTGACAAACTGATACTGCATGGCGACCAGCGATGCCCGCTTGTTTCTTCGCAGATCCATGAGCGCCGAGACGCGCTGGTTGGCTCTCAAAGTGAGAATCTCGCGAGCTTCTTCCTTGGTTGCTTCAACCGCTCCTTTCAGCTTTTCCTTCTTGTCCGTATCAAGCAACTTGCAGGTATAGCCGCGGTTGCCGCCCGTCCATTTCTGGAAGAAGGTAGCCAGGTCGGCGCCTGCCGATTCGGTAGATCGCTGTACGGGAATGAATGGTCCGATTTCCGAGTGATTCTTGAAGAATTCAGTGGTGTCAGTTTCACCACTGCCGAGCGCCATTTCATAGAAAGTGGGCGCCGCCGCATATGGTGCCATGATATATATTTCCTGATTGAGTTCAGGCTGTGGTCCGTGTATCCAGAGGACGGCTCCGCCTTTGACTTCGCCGGCGATTTCGGCAGCTTTGACGACGCCTTTCAGGTTATCCTGCCCCCCGACAAAGAGACCGTCTTCGATGCGACGCAGTCCTTCCGAAAGGGGCACAGCCTTGAGAAGACTCTCGTCTTCGGAGGAGGCGACAATCAGTTTGGCAGGAATGCCGTGGGGCAGTTTTTGCAATGCATTGCGCAGGTCGCCCGCATATTGCTTGAGCGTCATCGACGAGTCGAGCACCACCACCAGATGCTTGGGCGCCAGCGCCCCGACCTGGGTGACGTTTTCGATCACGTAGTGCTTCGGAACCGTCTTGACGGCCACCGGCTTGGCACCGCGGCGATGTTTCTTGCCGATGGCTGCTTTAATGGCTTCTACTTGCGTCTTAGAAGATGCACCGTCAACCATGATCACTACCTGGTCGGCATGACCGTCGTCGTCGGCTTGTGCTTCTTGTTCCAGTCGGTGTTTTTCGGCCAGCCATTTGGCTTTGGCGGCAGCAGCCGCATTTTGCGTGGCGATCTTATCGTAGACCATGACCGGCTGCACAACTGGAGCGCGGGCGGCGGTGATCACCATCTTCGAAGATTCGAGGTCGGCTCGATCGAGCGTTCCCGCAAGAATGCTTTGTCCGTCCGGCGCCTTCTCCGTCGTCACTCCCTTTAGACCGCAAACCAGCATCTGTTCGGACCGCAGGCGAATCTGGTGCTCGCCCGACAGATCGAAGTTGGTGGCCAGAAAACGCGGCATCAGAAGTGAAGCTGATGTGGTGGCATCCGGAATCAGAGGAATGACGGCGGCAACGCGCACTTTCAATTCTTCTTCGCGACCGACCGGGTAGCAATGCATCAAAAAGCGATCGCGCCCGATGTGAGTGATAATCGCCGGGCAGTCGTGACCGGCCTCCTGCCAGCCCTCGACCTGCTGATCCGGTTTGCTCGACGCCACAAAATGAGCATCGGCCGGTTCGCCTTGCCGCCAGACGGTCAGGCCGTTTACCACCGCTCCTGGTGGCAATGCCAGTTCAGCGCGCGCCTCCTGTGCATCGCTGCTTTGATTTTTGAATACGAAGGTCCACTCGACGCTGGAAGTCAGTGTGCGCGGGTGAACCGTACCGGTCATCGTCGATCTGGTCAAAGACAAACCGGGAACCCGGTCGCCGACCACATGCCGGCTGACGTAATCGTCGGGCATGGAGGAGAGATCCGAATTATTGAATTCACGGAAGCTGTAGGGCTTGCCGGTAAGAGCGAAGTAAAGCTGGTGCTGCGTGCTTGATTTGAGAGGCATGAACAATCCGCTCAATCCGGCAGCGCGCGAGTCGGAACACTCCATGCGCAGTTCCTTTTCGGGATCTAACTGACGCAACATGGCGAGCCCCTGTTTCGCTTCATCTTTATTGTTGGACACAGCCAACCGCTCGGCATATCTGATCGACCAGGGGCGAGTTTCGCCACCGACCACTGCCACCAGTGCCAGTACAGCACCGACGATGGCGTAGAAAACGACCTGCCGGCGCGAAGCGGCGAACTCTCTGGAGCTGCGCACTTTCCAGGCGAGCAAAAACGAAATCAGTCCCGTCAAGCCGGAAAGAAGCGCAATCCAGGCAAAGCCCGCTGAGAAGTCGGTGCCGATCTCTGAGGAGAGCTGCTCGGTGCCGACGAACAGAGCCGTTGTGCAGATAGCGGCGATAGTCAAACAGGAGGCGATGCCCGAGCCCAATAAGAAGGAAACGCTGCGCGGAAACTTGACGTTGTTTTTGCACAGCTGCGACCAGGCAAACAAGTTGGCGAGCGGAATCGCCAGCACCAGGAGCAATTCGACCGCGGTCTCCAGCGGATGGTTGAGCATCACAAGCGTAATGCGCTTCGGCATCGAGGCACAGGTCGAGAAGATCATCAACGCCGGCGCGATAATCCCGAATACCGTGAACAATAGACCATTAGCGCCGCTCCAGATGCGCTTCGGCTTAGGTATAGCCAGTTCTTCGATCCAGTCCTCTGTATGCGCCCCACCGGACACGCCGCCAGTGGCGGGAGCACTGGGATCGTCTACCGGCGGCTTACCGCCACCACCGTTGCCATTGCCGCCGTCTCCGGCGCCACCACCGGCAGAACCGCCATGTGCACCGCCGGCCTCCGTTCCCGGCGGTGCCATGTTAACCGCGCCATTTGCTGCGGCGCCCTTTCTGGCGCCCTTGCCAACTACAGGTTTCTTGCCCGTACCGCCCACTCGACCGAAGATGAAATCAGCCAGCTTGCCGGCCATCGACTGCGGTTTTTCGGTGGCACCGGCCGCGGCAGCCGACTCGGCAGCTGCGCCGTTTCCTTTATGACCGCATGGTTCGTCGTGAGTGTGGTAGGGCGGACGCACTTGGGAAAGCGCCACACAGCAACCGCATGGTCCAAACCGCTCTGGGTCCCGCTCTTTCTTGCGTCGACTGGAATTGCGAGCCGCCGCCGGCTTCATTTTTTTCGGCATGACGGAGATCCTGGACATGATGAACACCTCCAAAGGCTTGGCATCGGCGCGCGGCGCGTCGCTGCTTCACCTCAGTGCGCGCGTCACACGGTGTCTTCCAGCGCGCTGTAATCAGGCGAGGAAAACTATCCTGCAAGCGCAGGACCGATGCTATTCAAGCTAGTTGTCTAGTAAGTGAAACCGAGGGCGCCGGTAAAAGTCCGGTGATACAAATCTAGCGCAAAAGCGCATTTCTGAGAAGTAGGAATATTCCTAGGTTCTGCAACACCTGGTTAAGTGATCGCGACCACCCCAAAACCGTGACTCTGTTTGCCATGATGGCGACAGAGAGGTAAACCAACCATGTTTAACAGAGTATTGATCATGTCTGCGTCTGCGGGAAACGGACACGTGCGCGCAGCGGAGGCGCTTGAACAAGCGTTTCGTGACCTGGGCGCTGCTCGCGAAGTCAGGCACATCGATGCGCTGGCTTACGCCAGTCCCTTTGTGCGCCGGCTGTATCGCAACGCCTATCTCGACCTCGTCAACAACTCGCCCAGCTTGCTCGGCATTCTATATGATGCGGCGGACAAACCATGGTGGGAAGAACGCAAACGCCTGGCGTTCCACCAGCTCAACACCTGGCCTCTGATTCGTTATATCAACAAGTACAAGCCTGACTTGATCGTCTGCACGCACTTTCTGCCGGCCGACATTGTTTCTTTTCTGATCTGCAAACAACGCCTGACCGCGCGGCATGCTGTCGTGATCACGGACTTCGACCTGCACGGCATGTGGCTGACGCGCCACTGCGATAAGTATTTCACCGCCCTCGACGAAGCGCGCGAGCACCTGATTCGTCTGGGCGCCGCACCATCTAAGGTGGCAGTCACCGGCATCCCGATCGATCCTGTATTCGCCAACTTGCCGGACAAACAAGAAACTCGACGCGCCCTCGGACTTGCTCCAGACCGCACCACAATTATTGTTTCGGCGGGCGGATTCGGCGTCGGTCGTGTCACGGAATTGATCGAGCAACTGGTGCAAATCGACAAACCAGTGCAGATTCTCGCCATGTGCGGCAAAAACACGCAGCTCAAAGAAAGCCTCGAAGAACAATACGCCCGCACCCGCAGCAGTCGAGACGAGTTGTCACCGCTGGTGGTTCCAGTTGGTTACACGACTAAAATGCATGAATACATGGCAGCATCCGATCTGATGGTCGGCAAACCAGGCGGACTGACGACTTCGGAGGCGCTAGCCAGTTCTCTGGTGATGGTGATCGTCAATCCCATTCCCGGACAGGAAGAACGCAACGCCGACCACCTGCTGGAAGAAGGTGCCGCCATCCGCTGCAACAATTTACCGGCGCTCACCTATAAAATGAACAAGCTCCTGTCCAATCCCGAACGTTTTGCCGAGATGCAGACCAACGCCAGACGGCTTGGGCATCCGCAAGCGGCGCGCGACATAGTGGCACGCCTGCTGTCCGAATACGCCGAGCGTCCCGCCGACAGCCGCGACAGTTTCGAGTCGCCGCACCATTGCACAACTCGCCTGCAACGCGTACTACGTGCTCGACGGGTTCTGCCAGTTGTGGCTCCGGGCAAATTCAATCTTTTTGGCGAAGCGGCGGAAGAAGCTGGGTAGTTCCAGATAGCCTCCGTGCGCGCTCACTATGTTGAGACCCGTGTTGTACGGCTCGTCGTCGACACCTTCGATGATATCTTTGACGCTGTAGCTGACGAAGTCGTTGTGATCCCAGACGTTCCACCAGTAGCCCAGGTGCTGCCGGTCAGGAAACGGCACTTTCACGTCGGCATCAAAGTTATAGTCGTCGCTGCTTTCGATGAACAATTTCAGCTCTTCGAACAAACCGACTTGCGAAGCGCTGGCTGCCCAGAAGTCGATGCGCACATCTTTGTATTCCGGCATCAAGGGCAAAAAGTGCGTCACGGCATCATAAACAATCTGTCCACCCATGCTGTGACTCATGACGATAATCGGCTCACCGTCGCGCCGCAACTGCTCCTCACGCGCATCCATTAATGCCGCCAGAAAACAGGATGGAATCCAGCCCGGCATCTTGTATGTTCCGCGTTCTGCCAGGTAGGTGAGGACATCGCCGACGAACAAAGTAAAGAAACGATTCATCGGCGATTTGATTTCAACGGCGGCCCGTGCCACCACGTGTCCGGCGCCATGCGCTCCCCGGATCACAGACTCACGGAACTTGTGATGCACCCGGTCTTTAAATTCGGGCAGCTTGGCTTTTACGCCGCTGGATGCTTTTTTCATTTTTGAGCGAATCTTTGCGTAGCGCTGCACGACGAGTTCTTCGAGCACGTGAATCTCTTCGCGAACGCTGTTGCACTGGGCCAGGCGCGAGCGGGTATCGTCGCTGTCCGCCACTTCGGCGGCAGCAGCCAGAAGCGCGTTGCCGTCCTCTCCCAGTTCGGCGGCATCGCCGGCGTCGTCGAGCTTTAAGTTGTACGCCAGAAGTTCTTGAGCGAAGTCAGAGAGTTTCTCCCGGGTATAGCCGTGCAGGCGATGCACTTCTTCAGCGATACCGGTTTGCGGATTGTGCAGTGCCTCTTTGACGCGCGCGCGCAAGTTGCGCAGCGGGCTGGTCGGTGCCGATGCGCCGTTCCAGCGGAACTTGGCGCCGAAGTCACCCCAATAACTGAAGAAGACCGTGACATTGTCCGGGTCTCTACTGATTTTCGGCGCGACGTAGCGGCGCAAAAGCGCTTCCAGCAGCTCCCAGCCCTTTTCATCGCGCGTCGAGACACCATGGACATAGACTATCGGCATGTGGCATCCTCCGACTCTCTTATGCCCGGCATGCTATAAATCACCAGGCACCGACTGGGGACACTCACCGCTATGCAATCGTCAACTCGATCTTCTATAAAGGAATCGGTTTTCGGCACCATGTCCGACGGCCGGGAAATCAAGCTTTTCACGCTGCAAAACGCGTCTGGTATGCAGGTGAAGATTATCAACTTCGGCGCCATCATCACCGAATTGCATGTCGCGGATCGCAGCGGTGCCTATGCGAACGTGGTGCTCGGCTTCGACAACCTGCAACAGTATGTCGATAAAAATCCGCGTTTCGGCGCCGCCATCGGGCGCTACGCCAATCGCATCGCCGGCGCTGCCTTCACCCTCGACGGTCATGAATACAAGCTGTTCGCCAATAAGCCACCGCACACTTTGCATGGAGGGCAGGTCGGTTTCGATAAGCGCGTGTGGGACGCCGAGGGTGGCGAGACCGACGGCGCAGCCTGGGTCAAATTGCGCTACGTCAGCCCTGATGGCGAAGAAGGCTTTCCCGGCACGCTCGAGTGTCGCATCACCTACACGCTCACTCCTGATAATGCATTGCGCATCGAATACGCGGCGACGACCGATAAGGCGACGCCCTTCAACATTACCAATCACAGCTACTTCAACCTGGCTGGTGCTGCCAGTGGAACCGTCTTGAACCACCGACTGCGCTTGCAAGCGAGCCACTACACTCCTGTCGACGAAACTCTCATTCCGACCGGCGAAATCGCCAGCGTTCACGGCACCGCACTCGATTTTGCCGAAGAAACTCCCATCGGCAGCCGCATCAACGATGTGCCGGGCGGCTACGATCACAACCTGGTGATCGATCCGGACTTTCGCAGTGACGCCAAAGACTCCATGTGGCTCAAGGATCCTGAAAGTGGGCGGGCAATGACTGTCAGCACGACCGCACCCGGCGTGCAGTTGTACACCAGCAACAACATGGGCACCACCCGCGGAGTCGGTGGCACCTACGAGCCCCACGGTGCCGTCTGCCTCGAGACACAACTATTCCCGGATTCAGTGCATCACTCCAATTTCCCCAACTGCATCTTGCGTCCTGGAGAAACCTTCGAAAGCTCGACCACCTATAAGTTCTACTGCGAATGAGTGTCGGACGCAGTCGGCGGGGAAGAAACGGGCGCAGTCGGCGGGGAAGAAATCGAGTTAGCCTGCGGAGAAGAAACCGGCGTAGCCTGCGGGGCTGATGGCGCCAGCAACTGAGAAACTATTTGCTCGTGCTCCTTCTTCGTGCGTTGCAGCCGGAAGAAAATCGAATTGCGAATGTCGTCCGCAATTCGTGAAACGATTCGCTCATTCCAATCTTGATCGCCGACATAACTATCCAGATCTATCGGCTGCCCGACATCAATCCAGGCCGTGCGATGTCCTTTCGGATGCGCCCTCCCAAGCACTTGCAGTTCCAACCGATCAACAACACGCCACGCAACCTCGAGAGTCACCGGCTGCTGTCGCATAGTGCTCTCCAAGATCAGCAACTGCTGCATACGGTCCAGATCAACACGTACTGCATTAGCCTTCTGGCACAGTTCCGCGCGCAATTTCCTGCTGTACTTGCCCCAGTGTTTCATGTCATCTTCGCAGTACTTCCGCAGCTTAGCCCGCAAGGTATGCAGCATTCCTGCTTCCGATTCCGAGTTCTTGAGCGGAATGCCGAAACTAGCAGCCTGACTAGTCACCAACCGCCGACAGACACGCAACAAACGACTGTTTAGATGTCCGGTTGCGTGCGACTCCGAACCGTACCGCTCCTCCACAGCCTTCACCAACGCTTCAATGATGTAAGCCAGGCGCAAATGGAGTTCCGCAATACCCTTCTGCTCATAGTTGCGCATCCGGATACTGAGTGCGTTCTCGATTTGAATCGTGCGATCGAGAAGCGCATCCAGGCTATCTTGATTAGCCTGATAATAAATCGCCATTGGAATGACTTGCAGGGTTTTCTCGCTGTCCAGGCGCTTGACGAGACGCTGAGCCTGCACCACATTTCTGATGCCATCAATTTTAAGTGGCGAGATTTCATCATCGCGTCCGGAGACATCACCTTCTGGGAACTCCACCAGCTTTCGGTCTCCACTCGCCATCAGCTGAATGGTCCGGTCGCGCGATTCTTCATCGTCTGAATCACCGCGGATGACCGAGTACGCTCCGCAATGCTGCAACAGCAATCCGTGCAGCCCAAACATCTGGTCGAACAACTCGCGAGCAGCAAGGTAGTAAAAGTCCTCGCCTGCACATCTGGTCAATGCGAACATCACAAGTGGGTCAAACCGGTCACTGTGGTTAACCATCACCACAGCCGGTTTCCCCCGCAACGCCTTCAGGGTGTCCAGACAGTTCTGACTCGGACGAATATCCAGTTTTTCCTTCCGCAAAGCCAACGGCGCCAGCATTTTGACTATGCCGGACACAAGCGGGTCGTTAACTGGTGGGATGAAATCGCGCATCGCGGCGAGCCTCGTTGATAGTACTGACGCGCCACCTGCTGTTGAGTTCCCCCGCAGATCACGGGTTTGCCGCCACCCAACCCTTTTTACCCGGGTAAAAGTAAGCCAACGACTCTTTTTCACCCGGGTAAAAAGGCCCGCGCCCCCCTCACTTCTTAGATCCTGGAGTGATATCACTTCAGCTTGGACGCCGAACCCCGAGTGATATCACTTCAGCTTGGACGCCGAACCCCAAGTGATATCACTTCAGCTTGGACGCCGAACCGCGAGTGATATCACTTCAGCTCGGACGCCGAACCCCGAGTGATATCACTTCAGCTTGGACGCCGAACCCCAAGTGATATCACTTCAGCTTGAACGCCGAACAGGTTGTCAAAAGAGGGGCACTGGATGCGGTTCTCTTGGCAATCACGATGAGTGAGCTCTTATCAATCCGAGCTCCTAATTTGGTGAATGGAAGAGTTGATGGCTATGGAAAGGACAACTTAGGTTTATTGCCGCGAACCGAAGCAAACGAGCAGGGACGCCCGAGAGGGCGCCCCTGCCTTTGCGGCAATTTGGAAATGCCGTGGCGAAATCAGCCGAAGCTGTTTAGAACAGGTTGACATCGAAGAACGGCGTATCCAATCGGATCGTCGCAGGACGACTTGGCGCAATGATCGTGGGAGCGAGCATTCGATGTCTGCGAATTATGACGGGTTGCGTGTCTTCCAACACTACCGGCATTTCGCGCTGCACTACTACGGGCTGTGTGAGAGTGCGTTCGATGAACTGCGGTTGTGTTGTAGTTCTCGCGCGGTGCTCGAGAACCATGGGCTCAGGCTGAGCATAGTATGTGGTCCCCGAATCACTGAACGTATAGATATCATCAGCAAGAGCGCTGGGAATTACAGCTAGTGCCGAGATGATGGCCGCAGAGGCAGCCATTGCAAAGGTTTTCATAAGTGCCTCCTTCCATGATGGTAGAGGGACGTAAATAGTCGCGACTACGTTCCTTTTATGGCGCGACGGTAGAGTTGAATGGGTGTTTCGGCGCGCGGCTGCGGCAGAGCTCGGAAGATGGCTCAGCGGGCTCACCAACGAAGTTTCTTCCACCGAAGTGAATCAAGAAGCTGATACCACGGGCGGAGGCGTGATACGCGGAGCAGAGCGTGACAGCAGCGGAGCGCGGACGCTAGTCGCGGCGGTAGATGCTTTCGACGTTTTGGGCGCCAACGGTTGGCAGACCGACGCGGCGCGCCAAAACCTTGCGCGCAATGATCACCACGTCGGCACCGACAAGACGGCCAGGACGCAGGGGGATCAGGCGGTGTACCTCATAGCCGCGCTCCTCGAACTGGTTCAGCAATTGCTCCAGTCGAGCTAAATCTGCATGGACAACTTTCCATTCATACACGACCAGAAAGTACCATACATGCGTATGTCGATCAAATTAAAAGGACTTTGGGCAGAGCTCGCACTGCGCTATTTTGTGATGTAGTTGCGGTGCACCCAGAGTTTCTTTTGTGCGGTTCCAGTTGTTTGGGTTTCGAACAAAACGTTCTTTTTGTTGTCTTGCGTCTGCTGACTGGTGGTCAGTTTCGTACGTCCGTTGGTAGTAGAGATGACGGGCTTGGCGCGCTCCGCGTCGATCAGACACTCGCGCACATCTTTAACAGCAGGCGCTGCGTTCGAGGCATTCTTTTCCGCTTCTTCCGAAACAGCTTCGGTCGCAGTGGCATCGAGCAACTTGGGCCACAACTTCAAGAAGAGAGCATTGGATGCGTAGACGTCCGCACTATTCACTTTGCCGTTGATGGAGAAGGCGTATCCGATTACGTCACGCTTGCCGGCGACGACTTTAGACAGATCATTGATGTGTGCCTGTCCTTTTTGTTTGACGGCATCATTCTCCAGCGTGAGTTGCAGACTGGATTCTGACTCCGATGACGTTACCTTTTTCTTGGCCGCTCGCTCGAGTTTGCCCTGCACTTTCGAAACCGCATTCCACATTCCACCCTGCAATTGCGGAGCATACGCCATCGGCACCGGTGCCGGTGCGCCAGCCGGTGTTGCAGCCGAGGCAGGCGCAGGATTAGTCTGCAACGTCACCGGGCGTGGAGGTAATAGTGCATTTCCAGTCCTGGCAACTGCTCCATTCGTTACTGCGACACCGCCTCCGTATCCGGCTCCGGCTCCGCCACCGCCGGCGGCGGCACCAACCACATGCGGCGCCACAGCTACCTTCGTCATGTCCGGCATCTTGGCCGCCAGTTTCATTTCTTTAGCGACGAACTGTTTAGTGGACGATGTGAAACCTGTCGATAATTCCTTGCCGCGCGGCGACCAGCGTCCCTGTTCCACACAGAACGAGGTCAACGGCACCTTGCCCGATCGAGGGGGCAGGACCAAATCAAATTGAACCGCACGATCCTGGCGACCGCCTTTAACTATGTCGCCTGACTGAATGAAGACAAGCTGATTGCCTTTGTTCTCGATGGAGAGTTCGTTGACGTCGCCGGTTTCGTGCACGACAACCTGTTTTGACTGCAGAGCTTCCTGCAGCGTCAAATACTGCCCGGCGTTCGCCTGATCCGCACCATGAATAAGGTAGACACTCAGGTTGCCGCTGGAAAACGGTCCACTGATTTTATAGGTGGCTGCCGTAGCAATTGCCTGCGCCGGAGTACGGACAGCCGGTGCGGACGCTGGTTTCGGCGGCACCGCCCCCGGTGCGCAACTGGCCGGAACGGAAGGTAGAGACGCCAACATAACGCCGGCTGCAGCAGCCAGCAGCAACATCTTGGTTTTCATCGGAGAATCTCACGCAGAGGTAGATATACACACTTTAGAAAACCGGATGACACGCCGAATACTGCAATCAACCTGACACACGAGGCTGGAAGTACTGGTCTTGTCTTGGGGATATGGATAGAAAATCGTCCGCGGACGATCAGAAGTCGCGCAAATGTGATACCGCGTCGGGATGAATGCGAGAACCGGAAGCGCAGCGATCAGGAGCGTCGCAGTGTTCCTGAGATCAGTCCGTACGGTTCGCTGATGGGCATGAAGATCTCGTTTCTGTTTTCCAGTCCGAAGGGCTGCAGATTGAAAGGAATGCGGTGCTGGTTCGGCATGGTGAGCGTAATCTCGTCGACGTCGTGGCAGGCATCGAGCACGCGTTGCCCCATTTCATGCAGGGTGTGCTGCACGCCCAGGCTCTTGTGGGTCGCAAACACTTCCAGAATCAAATCGCGAATCTGATTGAAGTTCTTCTCGAAATCAACGGCATCAGTGTTGTATACCCAGGTAGCTTCAATGCTGGTTCCAAAGATGCGGTCGTGCGTGTCGGCCAATGTTGTGTACTTGTCGCGCACAAAATCGGCAAATTCCGATTCGCCGGTCTTTACCACCACCAGACCTTCGATGCCTGATTCAATCGAGACTTCGTCGGCGTGCGCCACTACGATCGTGGTGCGCTTCTCATCGCCGGCGCCGGAAAACGACCAGGGGTGTTCTTTGCCTTTGACAATCAGGCGGTTCCAGCGGGTTTCGCGAATCTGGACGGTCGCCTGCGAGACCTGTTCGTACTTGTCGAGGAAGTGCTGAGCGAGGTGCCTGGCGAAGGATTCAATAGAATCGAGCGGATGATCTGCCGCCATCACATAGACGGTGTTCTTCATGGAATCGGTGGCGACGACTAACTTGTTGCTGCCGGCCGTGTAGGCGTCACTGAAGTCTCCCTCCAGCTGGATGTCAACTATTAGCTCCTTCAACTCATGGTGAGTCGGCTTGCGGATTACCTTCGTGACCCGCACGTCAGACTTTCCATATGCGTTATGAACCAGGAGTCCAGATATGACACTCGACATAAAAAAGTTCTCCGCCGTACCTAAGAGATAACTATCAATCGCCATATGATATTAGGTGCAGGCGAAATCCGTACGTGGTTTGAGGAAGCAATTGGAATTATGAGCGGCCTGATAGATCGCAAGATGCTGGAAGAGACCTTTGGACCGGAGGCGGCCCGGGAGGTGCTCGACCTCTTCTTGAGCAATGTCGAGGACACAATCGGCAGGCTGGAGGCAGCCATCGAGAGTCAGGACCATGGCGCCGGCGCCGCGGCCGCCCACGAAATCAACGGAACGGCGCTCTCTGTGGGTTCCGGCGAAATGGCGACTTGCGCCAAACAACTCGAACTGATGCTTAATGCCGGCAATGACCCGCGCGCCGGAGAAGTACTCGCCAAGCTCAAGGAGCTGTTCGGGCAGGTAAAGGCCGATATCGCCGAGAGCGGCTCCCACTAAGCATTGTCGTTGAACGATTGTGCGTCCGGGACGGAACTCCGGGCGCAAAAAGGCGTCTTACAGCACGCGCACTTCTGATCCCGTCGCATTCCCTGCTCCCCTGCGCAATTCTTACTCCCCCTGCTCAAACCCTGCTCTGGTGTGGACCCATGCAAGCCGAAGAAATTCCCAGCGCTGTCTCGTACAAGTCTCTTCTGGATGTACTGCAGGAAAAAACTCTGGTCGGCTACTCCCCAGAGGAGCGAGTCGAGTACGCCCACCTCATGCAGTGTTTGAAACACCTGCAAACAGAAACCGAGTATCGTGTCCTGCTGGCCAGTCAGATGCAGCTGGGCGGAACCGGTGTGCCGGGCTGGCGCCAGTGCTGGCAATTACTTGAAAGGCGTTGCGCCAACTTCCTGCAGAGGGCGCGCTGTCTCTTTTTGGCTTAACTTGCTTGCCGCCGGAACAGCCGTAAGTTCGCGGCTGCGTATAATGTGCAGAGGGCACAGGCGACAAATAGACGATGAATTATGCGCGCGCGGCAGTACTGATTTTTGTGCTTGTCACTACATGTAGTATCACCAGTCTGCTGGCGCAGGATTTGACTCCCAAGGAGTTTGTGGAACCGCAGCCGGTGCTGCCTCTGCCCGGTCAATTATCCGATGTGCCGCTCTTCAACAGCAACAATCCGGAAGTAGTGCAGAGCGAGGGCATCTTGCTGTCGACATTGTCGCCCCAGGGAAAAGCCACACCGAATGCGCATCTCGACTATTTATTTCAAGGCGACTTCGGAATTTTTTCGCACCACATCGCCAGACCCTTTGACGACAAAGATAAACGCACGTTGTATCAGGGACTCATATTATTCAATCCGGGCGATGTCGATGCGAAAGTGGAAGTGCGCTCCGGCGCATCTTATCTATCGCAGCCAGACTCTCCTTTTATAGACTTGCCGGCGCAACTGCCCAACCCCCATGGAAAAATTCATGCCGGTCCGGGCGGCCGCGTGTCGGACGATGTGTTGCGCGGACGTCGACCGAAAAGCCGATTGATCAAACATGAAGTGACAGTCAGTCCAAAAGAGGCGGTCGTCATCGCCAGATTACCCATCCCAGTCGGCAAATGGAATCCGCCGCTCAATGGGCGCTCAACGCTTCTGCATCTGTCTGTGAAAGCAGGAGCGGTGCAGGCGGCCGACGTGGCTGTTTATGGCAAGTTCGACAGCAAAGGCAAAGAGATCAAGCCGGAGAATCAAGAGTTCATCGATGTCTTGAACAAAGGAGATCTGGCAGGGCCAAGGGAGAAACCAGCGACCGCACCCGGTGCCTCAGGACCGTTTGCCTACGGGCGAGTGGCGGGAGTTTCTCAAGGAACCATCTGGAATTCAGTTGCCGCCGAAGCAAGCGGCGTGCCGGAACAGAAATCCTTTCCGATTGCTCTGCCGGGCGAACAGTTCTCGTTCGTAGTCAGCGCGTTACAACACGGCAGTTTTGGCAGCGGGCAGGATCAAGCGGCACCACTTGTAGTGCGCTACCCTGAAACTGCGTATCGCGCACACGGCAACTATGGGGTCTTCTACGATCTGGCTCTCACTCTGGAAAACAATCAGGAGGAGGCTCACGACGTGGACATCATCTTCCAGACTCCTCTCAAGGACGATAAGAAAAGTGCAGGCTTGCAATTTGCCAGCCCGCCTTACAAACCAGTTTTTTTTAGAGGGACAGTCCGCGTATCTTATCCTGACGCTCGCGGAAAACTGCGCACCAGACACTTTCACCTGGTGCAACATCGCGGCGAACAGGGACAGCCTCTGGCGACCGTTCATATTTTGCCCGGACAGAGTCGAAACGTCGTCCTGCAGTTTGTTTATCCGCCTGATGCCACCCCGCCCCAGGTACTTACCTTTCGAACTCTTAGATAATTTGACGGATACCTTGGTATAAAATCTCCGTGCTTCCGAAATAATCGGGCCTGTTTTCCGGGAGAATCCCGAAATGAGTACGCAAACCATCCTCGAAAAGCTGCTCAAAGAGGCAGAAGAAGGCGGAGACGCTCGCGAGCATGTCGTTGAGGCCGCCTCCTACGCGGTGCAGAACGTGGAAGATAAGTTCAACCAGCAGTTCGACCAGGTAGTTGCCGAAATTTCATCCCGGTCAGGAAAACCATCATTCGGCGATGGCGCGGGAGTCGATGGAGTTTCCAAAGTGCCTCCGCCCTCCTGGTTGACCCCGAAGTCCACCATGCAGCACAAGATTCTCAAAACGACTTTCTGGAAGGAAGGCGGCAATATCACTTATGTCCAGTTCCGCTATGAAATGGACAGGAAGCAGCGTCCCACCACCTATGAGATCTTGCTTGGCGCCCGCCGAACGGTAGTCCGCGAGAAGCCGACCCTGGAAGTTGCCAGACACCACGATGGCCCTTCAGGACTGAGAGCCTTCTGGACCTTCTTTGTATCTCTATTTAAGTTCAGCTGATCGAAGACAGTGCTTAGGGATTTTTGTGAGCGATAGTTAGTCTGGGCGGCAGCCCACCGGCCGGGTTCGTATTGGTTTTCCCCGAAAGAATGTCTGGGTTCCTGTTTCTCGAATATTGCTAGAGTGATTTCGAGGACATCGGCTCCACTCGGAACTCTATCGGGAACTCATCCGTGATTCTGATCGTTGAGGACAATCCTACACAGCAAAAGGTTTTAGCGTATCTCGCCCAGCATCACGGGCTGGACGTCCGTATTGTCTCCACCGGTAGAGAAGCTCTGTCCGAGCTACAAAAGCCCAATCAGTATGAGCTTTTGCTGATGGACTGGAATCTTCCTGACATGACCGGGCTGGAATGCACGGCCGCTATCCGTAATCGCGAAAAAGAAGGCGAACACCTGCCGATCGTCGCCATGACCGGGCACGTGCTGGATGGCGACCGGGAAAAGTGCCTGATGGCAGGCATGGACGACTATCTCAGCAAGCCATTCACAGCCGGCGACCTGCGTGTGTTGCTGGATCGCTGGCTGCCTGCCGGCAGTGAAGAAAACTTTTCCTTCGGCCCCGGACTGCCAGGCGGAGAGAGCCACCCGGCTTCACATCAATAAGTTTCACGACTTTGTCACGAGTGGCGGCTATCTTATTAGCACCATCCCCAAAGCCAACCTGAAAACACACTCTGAAGTTCCTTGCAGCTAGCGGGCAAGTTTCTTTGAGTGTTTTTCAGCTTTTTGTCTATGCAGACGGGTGCTCAGCATGAGCACCGCATCCGCACCGCAGGCGGTGCGGACTGCTCGAGGCGCGGTGCCCCGGTATGTCAGGCGCGCTCCTCGCGCACAGCGGCGCTGCTGGTGCACATGCCGATCACCAGCATGACCAGTCCACCGAGTATGGCTGGCACCCAGCCTGTCACGGTCAGATAGTTAGGCATCGCGTCCGATAACAGAATCAATGCCACTGCCGGCAACAGCCAGCTGCCCAGAATCCAGGCGGGAATCAGCCAGAGCAACGCGGCGCCCAGAGTGCCGACGGTCAGCACCGCCGACAGTGCCACCGCGGCCAGGTCGACCAACCAGAGCATAACCGCGAAGGCAATTGCCAAGCACAACGCGGCGACGAAATTCCCATGAAAGTCGATGCCGTGAATCATCGGCAAGACGAAAGTAAAAGCTGCTGCAGTCAGCAATATTCTGATAATCATCCGCATTTTCGTTTTAGACCTCATCCGTGTTGGCCAGCTAGGACGGAGTTTCGAGGAAAATGTTGCGGTTCTTGAATATTGCCAGGTCGACAAAACTGCGTGAATGGTCAAAAATTGGGCACTATGAGTTTAGAGTAGTCACTTCCTAAGGTCCTAGTGCTAAACGTATTTGACGGGCAGATAACACAAACGGACGGATTGCGCGATGCGCTCGAAGGCATTCTCAGTGCCAAATCCGTCCAGAACGGCGTTTTACGGATTCAAAGTGATCTGGTAAGCGGCCGGGTAGGCATCTTTTGCGCCCGTTTCATCACCGGCGCTCAAGTTGACTCAACCGGCGAATCCGGTGGATTGGCACTGCGACGTTTACTCTCCGCGCGCAGCGGCAGTTTTTCATTTGAAGACGCCCGCGGCTCTGACATTTCAGACCTCAAGCAATCGCTCTCGATAGACGTCGAAATCTTGCTTGAGAACATCACTGAGCTGCTGGCCGGCAAATCCGTAACTTTATCGGACGGGTCGATGTTCGGATTCGCTATGCCGGTCAACCGCATCAAAAAACCCAGCGGCGAAGACGCACCACCCACACATTCATCGCCGGCTCCGGTCACCGCCGCCGCTCCGGCTCAACCAGCCGCCCCCTCCACGCCAAGCGGATTGTCCGCTCAGTGGAAGCTTCTGGCGGGTGCCCGCGACGCTCAACCGCCAGCACCCGGCGACTCGAACGGCGAAGCCCCGAAAGAAGCCGGCATGGCCGAAACAGGCGATTTCCAGGCGATCACTCCGTCCTCCGCTGCGGCAGCGGCTTCCAAAATGAACACCGCGCCCGCGCCAGCCGCTGCACCGGCCGCCCCATCTGCACCCGCAGCCCCGTCTGCGCCGAGGCCGACACTTGGTGAAGAAATCGCCCCTTCCGAGAATACTTTCGAATACGGCACGCTCGGTACTGACGAGCGGCAGGCACTTGAGATCACCGGCGAGTTTGGTACTTACGGCTCGGACGGACATCTGCATCCGAAAGACCAGGGCGACCTGCGTGCACAAATGCAGACAAGCTCCCCCGTCAAACCCAGTATTCCGCAACCGAAGCCTATAGCGGCCGCAGAGGCGCCGGCATCGGTTGCGCCGGCGGTTGCTCCGGCACCGATTTCTCCGGCACCGGCACCGATTGCTCCGGCACCGACTGCTCCGGCGGTTCCACCGCCCAATCCAGCTCCCATAGCTGCCGCGCCAGCTCCGGCACCGATCGCTGTCCCGGCTCCCAAATTGCCGCCGGCAGCCAGCGCTGCCACCCCAGCGGACTCGATACCTTCCCCGGATCTGTCCACTCCGGCACCGCTGTCTAAAGACTTCGCCTCAGCAGCTGCCGCCAGCGCCGCTGCCGCCAGCGCCGCTGCCGCCACCGCTCCAGCAGCAGCCCCGCCGCCTGCACTGCACGCGCAGGCTTTTGGCGCTCCGGTGGACCTGAGTTTGCCAACCGGCGGACCACAGGCCGGATTGATCAAACCAGCCAAAAATGAGCTGGAAGACTTTGTTTCGGAAATGCAGGCATTCAACAATAATCGAGCGGAGGCTGAAGCCAAGCCAATTTCGGGCTCGGCTGCCCAAGGCTCGAATGAGCTGGACAGCTTCGTCAATGAACTGCGCGCCCATTCCAGCAAGTCGCCCGCGGGCGCTGCCAAAAATGAGCTGGATGATTTCATGGCCGAAATGCAGGGCGCCTCAGCCGCCCCAGCTTCCGGCGGTCCAGTCGGCTTGATCAAACCAGCCAAGAACGAGCTGGAAGACTTTGCCGCCGAACTGCGGGCGGCTTCTCAGCAACCGCAGCAACCCGCGCTCAATCCTTTTAACGACGAAGAAATCGTACCGGAGTCCGGATCCTTCGGAATTGGTGACCTTTTTGCCACCAAGCCCGCCAAAAAAGAACCGGAACCACCTCCGCCCGCTCCCGTTCAGAAAAACTCGGGAACCGAATACACGATGGCCGATCTGTTTTCTTCTAAGGGAGCCTCCGCCGGCGCCAAGCCAGCCGCACCGGCCGCCGCAGATTTTGCCAATCCCACACCGGCACCAGCACCGGCACCAGCACCAGCACCAAATCCAACACCGGCTCCGACACCACTCAAGCCGACCCTCGGGGCACTGCCACCGGCCGCGGTGCAAAATTCACAACCAGCCCAGTCGCCGGCAGCCTCCGCATTTGCTTCGGAAGCCGCCAAATTCTCCGATGCATTCTCCGAAAAATCCTCTGCTATGGGCGATGAAATCGTCGGCAAAGCGCCTAACATGGCCGACGCATTTGCCGCCGGTAGTCCTGCGCCATCCGCCGCCGATGCGTTCAATGCTTCATCTGATGCATTCAATGCACCCTCGCCGCGCCTGGGCAGCGAATCTATTAGACCATCAGCCTCACTGGGTTCGCCTCCGGCATCGATTTTGAATGAACCTTCTCTGGGCGACGACAACTCCGGTGCTGGCGCTGACAGCGAGCGCCCCTCCGCTTTCGGCTCACCGGAAAACACTCGCGCAGCCAACACACTGCCACCAGTGCGCAACACCAATTCGATGCCGTTGACTGGAGCCGCTGCCGGACTGCCTTCACAGCGCCAGGACAAAACAACCGGAGCGGTCTCGGGACTACCCTCACAAACATCGAAACCGACATCCGATTATCAGCTGCCATCACAAAAAGGCCCGACGCAAAATCAGAAGGGCTCAGGACAGACCATGAAGTCCGCCCTCAATTCGCTACCTTCGATGAACCGAGACGACATGGATGTACAGCCCGCCAAGCCAGATCCCGACTGGCCGGACGATTTTCCGAATCCGGAAAAGATGCGGCGCACGAGCGATGTGTCCAAGCCCTCGCAAGAGCAGCAGCGTCAGCCAGAAGCTGTACCGTCCTGGGACGATCCGGCATTCGATCCCGAAGAATTAATGAAACGCCGCCGCGAACGGCGGGGCGGGCTGCAAGAGCCGGACGGCGATCCCTTCGATCGCATCGCCGCTTCCCGAGCCTCCGAAGCCGCACAATCGGGCGGCAAATTGCGCGCCATCGTCGAAGAAGGGGCGGCTCAGTCCGCTTTCGCCCCCATGGCGCACCCGAATTCCATGGTCAAACCCGCTGTACAGCACGGTCCCAAGCCTGGTTTCAGAAAATTAAATCAATGGAACACCAGCGGAATGTTTGCTGTTAAAATCGTGGCGGTTCTGTTGGTTCTTGGCGCTGGTGCCGCGTTCTGGCACTTCTACGGCGAAGTCGTAGTGACAGCATTCCAGAAGATGTTTGCGCCACCACCGCCGCCACCACCCGAGAAACCACCCGTGGTGACTAAACCGAAAACCGACACGCCGAGCAAGAAAAAACCAAAACGCAGGCGGAGAAGACATTAGTAACTTCGAACAACTGGGCGTCTTTTACTTAGGGCGCCCCTTCGACCTCTCAAGCAAAAAACCGCTACCCTCTTATTACCTCTACGATTCGCGCGATCTGCTCACGCACGCGGTTGTAATCGGGATGACCGGCAGCGGCAAAACCGGTCTTTGCCTCTCGCTTTTAGAAGAGGCAGCCATTGATGCGGTACCTGTGATCGCGATCGATCCCAAAGGCGACATCGGCAACTTGCTCTTGACCTTTCCGTCGCTCTCAGCGCAAGCGCTCACACCCTGGGTCGATCCAGATCAGGCTCGGCGACTCAACTTGAGCAGTGAACAGTTTGCTCAACAAGAAGCTGATCGCTGGCTGCACGGGCTGTCCGAATCCGATCAACCGATAGAGCGCATCGCCAAGCTCCGGCAATCCGCCCGTCTGTCTATTTATACACCCGGCAGCACCAGTGGCATTCCGCTATCGATGCTGAAGTCTTTTGGTCCACCTGCAGATCGCGATGATCCCGAAATACTGAAGGACAAACTGCAAAATGCAGTCATGGCAATTCTGGCTATGGCCGGCATCAAAGCTGATCCGCTGCGCAGCCGCGAGTACATACTTCTGGCGTCTATACTGGAAGCTTTCTGGAGTGGCGGCGAAACGGTCAGTCTGGCATCTCTGGTGCAAGCGGTGCAAAAGCCGCCCGTTCAGCAGATCGGCGCCTTCGATCTGGAGTCTTTCTACCCGGCGAAAGAACGCTTCGAGCTGGCTATGACACTGAATAATCTGGTGGCATCGCCGGGTTTTGAAGTCTGGACGCAAGGCGAACCTCTGAATATCGACCGCCTGCTCTATACTCCTGCCGGGCAGCCGTGCGTGAGCATCATCTCCATCGCTCATCTCAACGATGCCGAACGCATGTTCGTGACGACACTGATCCTCAACGAGCTGGTTGCCTGGATGAGAGAGCAACGCGGCACCACAAGCTTGCGGGCCATTTTGTATATGGACGAGCTTTATGGGTATCTGCCGCCGGTTGAAAATCCACCTTCGAAACGACCATTGTTGACGCTGCTCAAGCAAGCGCGTGCCTTCGGATTGGGAGTAGTACTCTCAACACAGAACCCCGTCGACCTCGACTACAAGGCACTTTCCAACGCCGGCACCTGGTTTATCGGCAGACTGCAAACCGAACGAGACAAGAAACGATTGCTGGACGGACTCGAGGAAGCCACCACCGCATCTGGTGCCTCATTGAACCGGGCGCAGACCGAAGAAATTTTGTCAAACCTGGGCAATCGCGTCTTCATGGTACACAACGTGCACGATGAGGGATCGCAGGTCTTCCAGTCTCGCTGGGCCATGAGTTATCTGCGCGGGCCTTTGACCCGCACCGAAATCAAGACTCTAATGAAAGACAGCGCGGCCGCCGCGACTGCCGCTACCGCCACCGCCAGTAACACCATTCCCGCTCCCACCGCCCGCACATCAGTTGCTGCACCCACCACTGCATCCGGTACCACACCGCCGGCGGTGCCGCCACAAATCAGTCAGTACTTCCTGCTTTCAGGCGGCGCCGACCAGGAATTCATGCCGCAGCTGATTGCCACCGCTCGCGTGCAGTATTCCGACGTCAAAAGCAAACTGAACATGGCGGAAGATGTCACCGTCGTCGTGCCGTTCTCTACGACAGAAATGGTGCCACTGGAGTGGTCGGCTGCCGAACGCGCCAAGATCTCGCCGCCGGAGCTATCAACTAAACCAGCTGCCGGAGCCAGTTTCGCGCCACTACCCAGCGCCGCCGCCCAGCCCAAGAATTACACAAAGTGGAGCAAAGATTTTGTCGGCTGGCTGATGGAAAACTGTCAGCAAACCGTCTACAAACACGCACAGACAAAAATGATCTCGGACGAAGGCGAGACGGAAGCTGCGTTCAAAGTGCGGGTGCGCCAGCGCCTTCGTGAGTTGCGGGATAGCGCCGCCGATGACTTGCACCAGAGGTACTCGACGCGATTCGCTGCGTTGAAAGACCGCAAGCTGCGCGCGCAACAGGCTGTCGAGCGAGAAACATTGCAGGCTCAGCAGACCCAGTGGCAGTCGGCTGTCGACGTCGGAGCGGGCATTCTGGGCGCCTTTATGGGCAGCCGGCGGTCCGCCTCCTCCTCCATGCGGCGCGTCGCCGGTTCGGCAAACCGTGCGGTAAAGCAGCGGCAAGACGTGGAGCACGCACAAACGAATCTCGCATCAGTCGACCAACAAATTGCCGATCTGGAATTGCAGTTTCAAAACGAGATGTCCGAACTGGAAGCGCAGCATTCTGCCGATTCCACCGTAGAGTTCGTCGAGATTCGCCCCAAGAAAGCCGGCATCACCGTTCAGCTGGTGGCGCTGCTCTGGTTGCCTGAACACGGTCCCGCCAATGCTGAGCCAAACCCGTCGTTCGTTGCCAACAGTAGATCTCGTTAGCAAATCGATTGAACTACTCTTAAAAGAGGTATCTTGGTAGAAGAGAGGCTGTGCCCTCAGCCCAGGTACCCAGATCGGCGCCAGTCGACGACAACAAACGTATTTCACGGAACACAGATGCAAAGGCCACAAGAACACGTACAACGCGGACGAAACCGCCTGCCCACGCTGGAAAGAACTCCCGAGATCGGTCACCTGCGCGAGTTGCTCGGGGAAGCACAGCGGTTGCGCGGCTGTTTGTGGGAGTTGCCGATCCGCAAGCTGGACTCCATGAAGACTTTCGTCCTCACATGTCAGTTCGACATGAATGTCGCCGAGCCGGTCTGGGCGCTCTACGAAGGCGAAGACGGCGCCTCCACCGTCTGGAGCTACCCGAACAGCAATGTGGAACTGGTGTTCGACATGGTCGCCATGTCAGTGGGTGGTGAGAAGACTGCCATTCCCAGCCAGCTGTCGCCCGCTGCACCGCAACCACAACAGCAACCACAACAGCAACCACCACAGCAACCACCACAGCAACCACCACAACCGGGCTACGCCGGCGGCTATCCCCCACAGGGACAGCCGGGATACGGACCGCAAGGATACGTGCCGCCGCAAGGCTATCCGCAACAACCGGGATACCCGCAACAGGGCTACCCGCAGCCGGGTTATCCTCAGTACCCGCCTCAAGGCTATCCACAAACTCAAAACACCGGTCAATACCCGGCTTTCAATCCCCCGACCGCCACCGGCCAATATCCGCCTTTCAATCCGGCGCCGTCGACCGCCACCGGCCAATATCCGCCCTACAATCCCGGACCTTACGGCCCGCCGCAGGGCTATCCCCCGCCTAATGTGCAACCGCCGGGACCGGCAGCCCCTTTCGCCGACTTGATTTCGAAGAGTCCTAAAACCATGCTCGGCAACATGTTCGTGGAAGCGGGCATTCTGCCGGAACCTGCACTGGAAGCCGCTCTTAAATTGCAAGAGCTGATGCGCCAGGGCCTCTTGACTGACGATGGTGCCATCGAGGCGCTGAAGTACGCAGCCAATCACGATGGGCAACTGGAAGAGTCGCTGGAGAAAAAATACTGGGCTGTTAAACAAAAGCCCAAGATTGGACAGGCTCCGCAGCAAAACGTCCGCCGCAAACACGGCGGCGATGTGGCTAATATTCTGGTCTCAGCAGGTAAAATATTGCCGGAGTCTTTAAAGGCTGCCACGCGGCTCGTAGACCTTATCATCTACGGTCGTATCCGGCAGGACGTAGCGCTGTCCATTATTCAGCGCTGCCAGAAACAGAACTGCGACATAGAGACGGCTTGCAGAGACATGAAGATTCAGCTGAGCTGAGCTTGTCTACTCTCACCGTCGTGATATCACCGGCGGTGCTAATTCTCATGAACATCTGGATTTCTTTGAGCAAAGCTCTTTCGCTCTGGCCCAATAACGATGCCATCGTGGATGGTGACAAGAGTTTCACCTACCGGCAGTTCGGCGAGCGAGTGGGCGCCTTGTCCAGCTGGCTGGAGAAAGCCGGCATCAAGCGCGGCGACGTGGTGGCGATCGCAGCGCCCAATTGCCACCAGTACATGGAAATCTATTACGCCTGCGGCATCAGAGGTATTGTTCTCACACCGCTGAACTTTCGCCTCTCGCACGCAGAATTGGTGGCAATACTGCAAAACGCCGAAGCCAAACTGATCTTCATGCACCAGGACTTTGTCGAGTGTGCCGAAGCTCTGGCCAAGGGCTGCCCACAGCTGAAGCAATTTGTCTGGATCGATGAAGCCGACGTATTGCAAGAGCCGGAGACCCGCGTCAATCACATCTACGAAGACTGCATTGCCGCCGAGTATGGTGCCGCACCGCAACCGGTTGATTTGCAGGCTGACGAACTGGCGCACCTCTATTACACAAGCGGCACCACCGGTCAACCGAAAGGCGTCATGCTGACGCAGGGTAATGTCACGTTCAACGCACTGGGAGCCATCGCTGAACTGGTTTTCCGCGAAACCGACACCTGGTTGCACGCGGCTCCCATGTTCCACCTCGCCGATGCCTGGTCGGTGTTTGCCATCACCTGGGTGGGTGGCAAACACGTCTTCCAGCCTTACTTCCGTGCGGCCAATGCGTTGGCGGCTGTAGAGAAACACAAAGTGACGATGAGCGTTCTGGTGCCGACCATGCTCAATGCCATGCTGAACGAACCGACCGTAGGCGAGTACGATTACTCTTCATTGCGCGTCGTCATCACAGGCGGCAGCCCGATTGCACCGGAAACGGTGAAACGCGTCAGCAGCATGTTCGGCTGCCAGTACATTCAGTTATATGGCATGACCGAAACCAGCCCGTGGTTGACTATCGGCGCACCGCTCAAGTGTCACGACAACCTCTCTGAAGAAGATGAGCTGCAGTTGCGCAGCCGCACCGGACGTCCTTACATCGGGGCGGAAGTAAAAGTCGTACGCGGCAACGGCGAGGAAGTCGAAAAGAACAATCTGGAGGTCGGCGAGATCATTGCCCGGGGACCGACCATCACCTCGGGCTACTGGAAAAATCCGGAAGCTACCGCTCAAACCATTCGCGACGGCTGGATCCACACCGGCGATCTGGCGGTCATAGATAAAGACGGATTCATCAACATCGTCGATCGCGCCAAAGACATGATCATCACAGGTGGAGAAAACGTCTATTCGACCGAGGTTGAGTACGCATTAATGGAACACCCGGCTGTCGCCGAGTGCGCCGTTTTCGGCATTCCGGATGAACGCTGGGGCGAAGTAGTGCACGCCGTGGTCGTGTTGCGCAGCGCACAAAACGCCGAAGAAACGGACTTGATCGACTTTGTCAAAGGACGACTGGCCGGCTATAAAGCTCCGCGGCAGGTGAGCATCGTCAAAGAATTGCCCAAGACGGGAAGCGGCAAGATATATAAGAAAGGACTGCGAGAAGAGTTCTGGAAAGAACGAGAACGCCAGGTTAATTAGAATTCCAGGGCACCACAAGTGGTGCGGACCTTCTTCAGAAGCCGTCGGCCGCGCACAAACGCCGTTTGTATATGCGCCCCATATCATGCCGATCAACTCGACACAACGTTCTCAAGCCAAGATAATTCTGCGCGGCGTGTCTTGACTCGACGGGAGCGAAATAGGATTGATGATGAATTTCAACATCACCGGCACATACGATTTGGATAGCACAGACACGATGTATTCATTGCCGCCGGACAAGCGGTCGGTGCCGAGTCTGCCACCAGTGCCTCAACAGCACTTCGCCTCCAACTCAGAGCTGCTCGCTGCCGCTCTGGAAGAGTCCGCACCCGAGCTTCCCGTCCTGGACGAACTGCAGCGCCTCACTACTACATCGCATTCGTCCGGGCAGGAAATACGTCGCGACGATCTGGCTAAGATTCTGGAAGGCTTCGCCCGCGTTTTGCGCGGTGATGCCGGCACCTTGGATCTAGTCAACGAGCAAGTCAGCGGCGAATTGTCCTCAATGAAACACCTTCTGGTGGAAGCACAGGAAACGATCATTCAATTGCTCAACGATCGTGTCTACGATCGCGCGAAAATCGCCCGACTGGAAGCAGAAAATCGCTTGCTTCCCGACCTCCAAGCTCAAGCTTCGCGCGCCATGGGATTGGCCGTGCAGTCTGAAGATTTCGCCAAAGAGCTGAACAACGTGCGGACAGAACTCGAGCGTCTGCGCAGCCTGACCATCAAAGATAATCAACAAGAGAATCGTTCGTTCCTGGCGAAGCTACTCAATCGCTAAGCGATCCACACATTTCTCTTTTCTTCTAAAGGCGCGGAATCAGCAGTAGCAATAGTGCTGACAACGACAATGCCATGACGAGCATGCCGATCCAGATTGCATTGGCCAGGCGCTTGCCTCGAAAGCGACGAAAGCGCTGAGAAATAGTTCGCACTCGTCTCTGGATTTGGGGACGGTCAACACGAATCCCGGTTCGTTCCAGCAATGGCAAAGCTTGTTCAAGACGCGCCAGAACGACCTCCATGCGGTCTTGCATTCGCTCAGCCGGCTGCTCCACTCTCGGAGCAGTCATACGGCTGCCGCAAAACAAACAAAATTTGGCGTTCAATTTATCGGAGCGTCCGCAAAACAAACACGTCTTGCTATCGCGAGCAACGATTACGGCAGTGTCCACCATGGAAATTCCGTCCTTATTGTTTGGTGTGCGTCCAGTCATCTCGGGAGAGCGTGCCAAAAGGCGCCGCTTACTAGTCGGCTTCCTTACGGATAGACGCCGACAAATAACGGTTGAGCCTTCAGGATTATTAACTCCGGCTAATCAGCACTGAGCGGGTGAATCAGTGTCACCAGTAGCCAAGGGACCAGCACTGAAGTGATATCACTCTAGTGTTGGCACGAAACTACCAAGTGATATCGGTTTAGAAAGAGAAACTGCCGGCGGATGGAAGGAGCCGGCAGTTCAGGAGTTCAGACGAAAAACTTAGAGAGTGGACGAAACGGACAGGCATCCATCATGAAGCGAGCAGAAGTGCAACGTACATCGCTGTTGAAGCCAGCACGGCGGAGATCGCCAGCGCATCGAGTAATCGTTGGTTTTGCCACAGTTTCATAGTCATTTTCGATCCCTCTTTCGCATATCCATCTGGTGTACTAACTGCGAGGGAGGGGCATTTAGGATGTCAGCAGAATACAATTTTTGCTCACGCTCAAGTTCGCGAGGAAGTGCTTGCAGTGCAAGACTCGGACGGAAAATCCTGCGTCGATCGAATGCATCGAATCAAGATGCACAAGGAAGTAACCGTTAAAGAAGACGGTCGATTGCTTGTCTATTACACATTTGGGTCCACGGCTGCCGAAACCTCTGCGGCAGATAAAGGAAACGGCAAGACGGATAAGGAGACTTCGCTTTGATGCGTTGGAATCCAGTCATGGCGGAGTGGGTAGTTACCGCTACGCACCGGCAGGACCGGACGTTTCTTCCACCGGCCGATTATTGCCCGCTGTGCCCGACAGCAGAGGGTGGGTTTCCCACGGAAGTGCCGCGCAGCAAATACGACTTCGTGGTCTTCGAAAACAAGTTTCCCAGTTTGATGAAAACCGCAGGCGAACCTGCAGTCGCCGGCACTGACCTGTTTCCTGTCCAACCCAGCCTGGGCGTCTGCGAAGTTGTTTTGTATTCGTCGGACCACAAAAGTACATTGACCGACATGCCGGTGGAAAAACTGGCGCAACTGATCAAAGTTTGGCGCGATCGCTATGAACAGCTGGGTGCCCACGATGAAATTCGCTACGTTTTTATCTTCGAGAACAAGGGCGAAGCGATTGGAGTAACAATCCATCATCCGCATGGGCAGATTTACGCTTTCTCTCACATGCCTCCTCGCATCGAACGAGAACTGCAAAGCGAGGCGCGCCATTTCGCAGCTACCAAGCGATGCCTGCACTGCGACATAATCAAGGAAGAGAGGAGCGATGGACGGCGCGTGTTTGTGGAGAACGATGGTTTTGTGGCTTTGATTCCGTTCTACGCGCGATATCCGTACGAAACGCATGTCTATGCGAAAAATCATATTCCATCGCTGGCGGACTTCTCTGAAGAGAATGAATTCCAGCTGGCACAGTTACTGCATGTCGTATTGAATAAGTTTGACCACTTATTTGGATTCTCGCTGCCGTACATGATGGTGATGCACCAGCGACCGACCGACGGCGATCACAATGATTATCCGGGCAGTCATTTTCATATCGAGTTTTATCCACCAAATCGGACCGCCGAGAAATTGAAGTTTCTTGCCGGATGCGAATCTGGAGCAGGAACCTTCGTAAACGACACGCTGCCCGAAGAGAAGGCGGCCGAATTGCGCGCCGTCAAACCAAACCTGGAGGACTTTAGTCATGGACCGATCGCATCTGGTGACGTCGGCATTTAGAGAGAAGTTCGGCAGCGAGCCTCGCGTCGTTGTTCGGGCGCCCGGGCGCGTCAATCTGATCGGCGAACACACCGATTACAATGAAGGCTTCGTCTTCCCGACCGCAATCGATCGCGACATGATCATTGCAGCGTCGCCAAAGCCCAAACCAGCCGATCCCGAAAACGAAGTCGAGGATCGGGAGGTCGTGGTCTATTCGCTGGAATATCGGCAAGAAGACCGTTTTTCACTCGACGTGCTGGAAAAGTCCGCGGACCATCCGTGGATCAATTATTTGCGCGTACAGCGTGGCTACAGCGCTGATGCAACGCGAGATGTGTGGATTCTCGCTGCCCGGAAAAGAATTGGCGCTGCTGGCTCAAAAAGCTGAGAACGAATTTGTCGGCGTCAAATGCGGCATCATGGATCCGTTCATTTCCGCGCTTGGAGAAAAGGACGCGGCACTGCTCCTCGACTGCCGCAGTTTGAACTATCGAATCATTCCCCTGCCTCTGAAAAAGGAAGGCGTCAGCATCGTGATCACCAATTCCGGCGTGCAACGCGGATTGGTCGACAGCGAATACAATGCCCGCCGTCAGCAATGCCAGGAAGGGGTCGAACTCCTCAAGAAAGCCAGCGGCTTCGATGACATCGCCACTTTGCGCGATGTGGTCATGTCCGAACTGGAGGAATTCGGCAGCACACTGCCACCGGTTATCCTGAAACGTTGCCGCCATGTCATAAGCGAAAACGAACGCTGCATTCGCGCCACTGAAGCGCTCGAACGCGGCGACCTGCGCGCTTTCGGGAGATTGATGAATGACTCCCATCGATCGCTTCAACAAGACTTTCAGGTCAGTTGTACCGAGCTGGATGTGCTCGTTGAATTGACTCAGAATCACACCGGCGTACTGGGCTCGCGCATGACCGGCGCCGGCTTCGGCGGCTGCAGTGTCACACTTATGCAAACGAACGCCGTGGAAACCTTCCAGAACCAGGTCATTCCTGCTTATGAATCACATACGGGCAAAAAGGCCGAGGTCTATGTGTGCAATTCAGTGAGCGGCGCCGGCTTAGTCAATGCACCGGCGGTCGCCTCCTGAGGCACAACCCGGCTAAGGAACACCTGCAACAGCTGAACCGTCATGCACCTGAGATTAAATCGAGGGGCATAAAGTGTTCTGGCAAAGGCATTTCGACATAACGCTGCTATTGGCGGCAATAGCCATGATGTCCCTGCAGGCGCCCGTTCGTCCGCCGGAACTTTATCAAACCAGCGAACGCAGCCTGGGTGCCATTGTGGAGCCCTCTCCGCCCTCTGTGGGAACAATAGAGGTGCCTCGCATGTTCGTCTCGCCGCCAGCGCTATCAATTGAATCGCGACTGCTGCAAATGGCTCCACTGGCAGCAAGCGTGGCGCTCGGAGCTACCGAGAGCGAACAAGCATCGAATAACTTCGACAACCTATCAACGTGGGGAACTGTCGCGGACAGTCAATCAGACTCCAGCTCCAAAAAAGTAGCTGAATACGGTTGCGAGACTGATCGGTTGCAAAATAAAGCCATGACGCGACCCGAGGTGGCGGAAAGACCAGCCCAGCCTCAGGAAATCGCTACACCGCTGTACGCGATCTAACCTATGCTTTTACTTACCGGAACGCGCCTTTACGACTTGCCGTTCTTCGGTTTTGGTTTCGACTTGTTTGCGCCGCTTCTCAAGCTGCGCTGGAGAGAATGGAAAAGAACACCATCCGGCTCCGTTAGTCGGACAAAGAGCTAGAGCCGAAACTTTTTTTGTCGTGGGTTTCCGGGTTGAGCGATCTGTTTTCGTAGACTTAGTGCCCATGAGCCTCTCCCTCTGACCTACCCCTGTTTTACCACCAACTACCGCATCTGGCGAGCGTTTTACGGGAAATTTAATACTAAACCGGCTTATTTCGCCCCTCTTCGCGGGATAATTAATGTTGGCAACTGCCACCACCAACGGTGTCGCGTTGCCAATCTTGCAAGCAACTTATCTCTGCATCAAAATAGTCGCCAATCAGATTGTTACGCAGTCGCCGGTAACTAATGACAATTCGAATTTTGGTACTGAGCAATAACAAAGACATTCTCGAGTCTGTAAAAGAGGAGTTGTCGCCACTCGGCCATAACGTGATCACCTGCACCAGCAGCGCCCTGGCGATGTTTCTCTCAAACAAAAGTTTTCCATCGGTCGTGATCGCCGATCAGGCGACGGACAGCAGTGCAAAAGAGTTTATCGCGCAACTCAAATCAGACGATCAGCTGAGCTCGATTCCCGTGGTCGTCCTTTCAGAACCAGGGGATCCAACTAACTGGCACTCGCTGGGAGCCGCCGGCTGCGTGATCAAACCGATAAAATCAGGCGTTCTCGCCTATGAACTAGCACCATTTTTACGCGAAGTGAAGGACAGCCGTAGCGCAGAAACGCCCGAGTAGTGCACTTTAAGTAGGACAGCTCTGCCGTTTGGCATTTGCGCGGCCTGCAAATCTCTGAATATAATCAATCTCTAGTTGCCAGGTCGGGCAGGTGGTCCGACTCGTTTGTCTGCGCTCTCGTGCAGACCCGCTTTGCCGCACCCGCATGTGAGGGAATCTCGATGAAAAATGCCGTCGTCGTCGTCGCATCCTTGCTCGCACTATTTTCTGCGGCTACGCCGGAGTCCCAGTCGAGATCCACCAGCAAGCGCTCTCCTCGCGTAAAGAGTCAGGCAGCCAAAACTCACGCTTCGCAAAAGAAGGTGGTGACTCGCGTCGCCTCAGCAGCAGTCGGTCGGTCCAATAAAAAGGGTGTCTGGACACGCAAGCCGTCGCGCACAGCGATCAAAACCATCGCCAAAGTGAAGGCGCGCGGCAGCGGTCAAGCTGTCGTCGCGCAAGCAGTTGTTCGTCCAAGTCCATACTCGTACACGGCTCCCTGGAACCAGGTCGCCAGAATGACTCATAAAGAATCGAACCGCATACGTCAGGATTTCGCTGCCGGAAAGGCGGCGCAATACACTCCGCAGCAACTGGCCAAAGCCGGACTGCTCACCAAAAAGTCTTTATGGGGCGGCATTTTCGAGCGAGCAGAGCCGATCAAGTACATCGTCATGCATTCCACTGAGACTGCACGCCCGGCTTCAGCGCCGCAAATCATCCAGAGCTGGAATAATCGCGGCTTGCGCCATCCAGGAACCCCCTTCATGGTAGACCGCGACGGCAAAATCTATGTGACTGTCGATCCCAATTACGGAACCGTTCATATCGAACCCACCAGAGCCAAGTGGGGAGTAACGAATTCCAACAGCATCGGCATCGAAATGGTCCACACGGGCAAACAGAAATACACCAAGAAACAAATGGCGTCAGTCAGCCGGCTGGTTGCCTATCTCCAGAAACGTTATTCGGTCAGCGGCGATCGCATCTATTCACATGGGTTCGTACAGCCGAGCGATCGAACCGATCCGGTCGGCTTTGATTGGGCGGCGTTCAATATTGCCAAGGCTAATCTGGGTCAGACTGTCATGGTGGCAGCAGCACCTGACACTACTGAACAACGCGACAATAAGCCGGCGAACGGAGTTCAGCAGTACGGCTGGCTGAAGGCCGCCGCGTTTGCGACCACCATGCCCAAGCCCGCGCCAGCGTTCAGACCGGCGTTGTTTGCCCTGAGCGGACACGCGGTGCCGATGGCTCCGGATCTGGTTCGCAAACTGGCTAACTGAGTTCTTCCAGCCGTTTATCTGTCTTTGCGGTGGCGAACACCTTCGGGTACATGCCGGCGGTCACTCGCAAGATTCCATCAGCCACCAGGTCATCGATGGCAGCCAGAAGTTTTTGCTCTGAGAAACCTCTCAGTGCACCGTATTCAGAATTCGCATCGAAACCGTTGCTGAGAATTTTCTTTGAGCGCGAACCCATCAGTATGGCAGTCAATGATGTCCGTCCAACCTTGCCGGACAGACTCTTCGCAAGAGTCAAAATCGAGCGGTTCATCTGATCCTGATTGGCGACTCGTGACCGGGCACTGTAACTGGTGCGCGAGACTCCGCCATGATTGCTGCGCTTACCCCCTTCTTCAGGGATGATACTGACGCACAATTCGAACTGATCCGGAGAACATACGTCGCAGCCCTGGCACTTATCCTGCAAGCGCTCGCCGAAGTAATAGAGAATTGCCTGCCGGCGGCACACACTCTGTTCCGCATAGCGAACCAGTGAATTGAGGCGTTCTTCGTCCCGGCGTCGCCGCTGCCAGAGCCGATCGAAATCCACCTCGGCAATGCGGTTTTCAGCCGGGCAGAAGATTGCACCACTATCGGACACTTTGATAACACCCGACGCCTTCAAATGATCGAGGGCGCTGTTAAGAGCGCTGTCCTCGAGATCGATTTGCGCCAATATATCGCCCGTCGTCGCGCCGCGCTCCGGCAAGCGGCGCAACAAATTCATCAATGAGTGAAGTTGCTCGCTGCTGGGATAGTTTTTTCCGATCAACCATTTCTGGATAAATATGTCGCGCGGCTGATAGAGCAGCGTGCATGTAGCTGTCAATCCGTCGCGTCCGGCCCGTCCGGCTTGCTGGTAGTAATCTTCGAGAGAACTCGGCAAATTATAGTGAATGACGCGCCTGATGTTCGGTTTGTCGATGCCCATGCCAAAGGCGACGGTCCCCACAATGGCTTGCAATTCGTCCTGCTCGAAGCGGCGCTGCGTGCGCTGCCGCAATTCACCACCCAGCCCGGCATGGTAGCAAGCTGCTTTAATGCCGCCCTTAACCAGCACCTGTGCCAGGCGCTCCGCTTCCTTTTTGCTGCTTGTGTAAACAATCGCCGGCTGGTTGCTTTCGGCAATCGCAGCTTGCACGAAAGCGTCTTTGGCATGACCGTTGGAGAGCCGCTGCACTTCAAACCGCAAGTTTGGTCGATCGAATCCGCCGGAAACAACGCGCATGTTCGGCAAGCCCAATGCCACTACAATGTCCTTTTGCACCATAGGGGTAGCGGTGGCTGTCAGGGCCAAAATTACAGTCTTGCGCAGCGCCGGCAGATGGCTGCCCAGATTGCGGTACTGAGGGCGGAAGTCGTGTCCCCACTGACTGATGCAATGCGCCTCGTCGATGACCAGCAAGGATATGTCGAGATTGGCGATCAGTTCGCGAAAACGAGGCGAATCAAATCTCTCCGGTGCCACATAGACAAGTTTATAGGCACCATTTCTGATACCATCGATTCGCTCCGTTATTTGGGTAAAACTGAGTGTGCTGTTGAGCACGGTGGCACTGGTGATACCACGGCGTTCCAATCCTGATACCTGGTCCTGCATCAAAGCGATCAGCGGCGAAATAACCAGCGTCACTCCGGAAAACATTTGACTGGGCAGCTGATAGCAAAGCGATTTTCCATATCCGGTCGGCAGCAGCGCCAGCGCATTTTCACCGTTCAGGAGACACTCGATAATCTCCTTCTGCTTGGGTCGCAGATCTTGTAGACCAAACTGTTCGGAGAGAACTTGCTGGATAAGCGGGGATGTTATTTGCATGGCGATGGCTGATCACTGAATAAGATTCTTCCTAATAGCACGCACAAAGGCGCCAAGGTCTGACGGACAGTTAACCTCGGCAATCCCTATATAGGATAGCTATAGCTTTTCATCCAAAACAATCCGGAAAGTACGCGTTTTAATCTTCTAAAATGCGACGATGATCACTGCCATGGATCGCCGGCGTAATCCTGAATTGATGGACGATCCCGCGCTCGACGAGCGTGCGCATCTGCTTGCGCTGCGCGGACTGGAACGGCTGAACGCCGTCAGTGGAGCCGTACCTCAAATTTGGGCTGCCATTCGTCCGCTTTACGAAACTGCGCCCAGCGTATCTCTTCTAGATATAGCGACCGGCGGCGGTGATGTACCGCTGTCGCTTGCCCGATTTGCCGCAAGCGAAGGTCGCACACTGCATGTGAGCGGCACAGACATCAGCCCGCGCGCTATCGCCATGTGCCGAAAACGCGCCTCTGACGCCGGTATAGACGCCCGGTTCTTCGAGTTCGACGCACTCAGCGATGAGTTGCCACAGGCGATAGAACGGTTTGATGTGGTGACTGCTAACTTGTTCACACATCACATAGATCCGCCCGCAGTCATCGCGCTTCTCAAGCGCATGTCGGAATGCGCGAAGAAGCTGGTCATCGTTAACGACCTGGAACGCTCCTGGCTGAACTACGTACAAGTGATCGTCGCCACACGGTTGCTGTCGGCATCACCTGTGGTGCACTTCGATGGTCCGACCTCGGTGCGCGCGGCCTACACCGTCTCGGAATTCAAAGAAATGGGTGAAGCGGCAGGATTGCGCGATTGTCGCGTTGAGAAACGCTTTCCCTGCCGGCTCCTTCTCACGTGGTCGCCCGATGAATAAGAACTGGAATGTCGTCATCATCGGTGCCGGACCGGCGGGCAGCATGCTCGCTTGCGAATTGGCGAGCATAGGCGTCAGTGATATCCTGTTGCTCGATAAGGCGGTGTTTCCTCGCCAGAAAGTCTGCGGCTGCTGTTTGAATGCCGCCGCCCTGGATCAGCTGGAACAGGCCGGTTTGCTCGGACCAATGTCGTTATTAGATCACGGAGTGCCACTGCATAGTTTGCATGTGTACCTGTCAGGGCGGCGCGTGGCGATCAATTTACCGGCCGGACTGGCTATCTCTCGCGAGTCATTCGATCAACTGCTGGTACTGCAGGCGGTGCGACGGGGCGTGACGTTTCGGGACGGTTGTGCTGCCCGCGTGGGAACACTGACAGATGGCTATCGGCTGGTTCACCTGGCAGCGGGAGATGATGCCAATTTACCAACGGCTGCGGAAACTTTGACTGCGCGCGTAGTCATCGCTGCCGATGGACTGGGAGGAACCAGCCTGCAGGGATTCTCCGAGTTTAGCCTGGATGTGTACCCTCACTCGAAGGTGGGCGTCGGAACCAGAGTTTCGGCAGTTCCGGCTGGATATATTCGAAACACTGTTTTTATGTCATGCGCAAATCATGGCTATGCAGGCATAGTTGCGCTTGAAGATGGCACCTGTGACGTGGCCGCGGCGCTGGATGTAGACCTATTGCGGGACGCAAACCATGATATTGGCGGCACGGTGCAAAAGATCATGCGCGAGGCGGGGCTGCCGATCATCGAAGCACTGAATGAAACTCGTTGGCGAGGAACCCGTCCGCTGACCTGCAAACGAAAAGATGTCGCGTCTTGCCGCATCTTTGTCGTTGGAGACTCGGCCGCCTACGTGGAACCATTTACCGGAGAAGGAATTGCCTGGGCGCTCGCCGGCGCACGTGCTCTGACACCGATTGTTCGCAAATGCGTGCGCGAGGGCTGGGATGATTTGTTGTCGGCGCAATGGCGATATATGCATCGCCGCATCGTACGTGACAGGCAGGCGACCAGCAAACTGGCCGCGTTTGCGCTTCGAAACACCCGCTCCGTCGGTGTTGTGTCACGGTTGCTGGAAGGCGCACCGTTCGTTTTGCACCCGCTGGTCGCTCGTGTTAATGCACCAATTGAGGTCAGATAACGCAATGTCCAAGCAATCTGCAGACATCACAGGACTGGCAGTTGGCGTTCCGGGCGCAGCGGTGTCTCAAGAGTTCGCAGCACGACTTGCGGCGTCGCTGTCAGCGGGAAGCACCCGCCAGAACAAAGTGATCTCAGAGATTTACCGCCGCTCAGGAGTCGCATGCAGAAATAGCACACTGGTCCGAGGCAACAGCGGTCGCGACGGCGAGTTTTTCTCAAAACGCTCCGCCTGCGGTCCGGGCACGGCCGAACGTATGCAGCGCTACCGCCTGGATGCACCGGCGCTTGCTATTGCCACGGCACGGGATGCGTTGTCCGACGCGCAGGTTGAGGCAGAACAGATAACTCATCTAATCACGGTGTCGTGCACCGGATTTAGTGCACCCGGATTCGATGTCGATCTGATTCTCAATTTACCGCTGCCCTCCACCGTGCAACGGACGCATGTTGGGTTCATGGGCTGTCACGGAGCCCTGAACGCCCTACGCGTAGCCAGAGCTCTGGTCGCGGCTGATTCAGACAATCGGGTGCTAGTCTGTTGCGTTGAGTTGTGCACGTTGCATTTCCAATATGCCTACGATGCGAACAATGTCGTTGCCAACTCGCTCTTTGCCGATGGCGCGGCCGCCGCGGTCATCGAAAGCGGCAATCAGCCCGTAAGCGGCAATCCCATCGGATGCCTCGCCGGCACGCATTCCATTATTTTGCCGGACAGCCGCGAATTGATGACCTGGACTGTGGGCGACCACGGCTTTCAGATGACTCTGTCGGGGTCAGTCCCTGAAATAGTGCGACAGTCATTGCCGACAGTCGTGAATCCCTGGTTGGCGGCGCACCAACTCACTGTCCAAGACATTAGAGGATGGGCAATTCATCCTGGTGGACCACGAATCGTCGATGCCGTTGAGACCAGCCTCAAACTCGACGACAAGCAATCAGAACCATCACGAACAGCGCTTTCCCATCACGGCAATATGTCTTCGCCCACCGTACTGTTCATACTTGATGCTCTGCGACAACGCTCGGAAGGGCACCTGCCCTGCGTGATAATGGCATTTGGACCTGGATTAACTGTCGAATTGGCGCTGCTCACCTAGGCGCGATGGGGAAAATACGAAACGGCTCGATCGGCGCCAGCGCCTGAATTCCCGCACTGGTGCCGTTTTAGAGCGCCATGACATATTGACATTCATCGACCTAATTGTTATGTTGGCGGCCTCGCAAAACATTCGGCAACGGCTGACCGCCTTGTCGAGGCGACCGCTCGCCCCATACCGCTTCTCTATTGGATTTCCCGATGTCGCAGTCAGGATTCAGCATAGAGGACTTTCAATTTCACTCGCCGCTGGTGGGTAACATTGAACTGTCCAATTACGTCCATACCTTGATGCATGAGTTTCCAACTGCGAACTCAAGCAATGAGGATATGGCTGGGCCGTTAATCGTGTCCGGAACCGACGCAGGAACTCTTGCGCGCGACCAGATTCGCGACACACTCAAATCGGCTAACGAACTTCATTTCAGCACCGCCGCCGAAAACGCACAAAGCAATCAGCAGCCGGATTACTTCCTCGGTGCTGACGGCAAGCTGACACCCAATCCCGACAAGACTACCAAGAATTCCGACGGCTCAATCAACATCGAACTGCAGTCGCAAAATAAGCAAGAGATAGACTCGAAGAAACTGGCGGATCAGCTGCAAAAGGCAGCCATCAAGGATTTGATTCAATACTTCCTTCAGAACAATCCGAACGGCAAAGTACCCCAGGATTGGCTGGATATGCTGGCTAGAGAACCGGATCTGCCTCCGGCGCCGATGCAAATCTTCGAACCCCCGACGGATACACCGGCACCACCCATAGTGAATCCTCTGCCACCAACCGATGGCAATCAGAATCAACCGACTCCAGAGTACGACCCTGGTCCGGCGAACGTGATTGGAGGAGGCAGCGACCTGCCGCCTGGCGGTGGCGGCGGCGGTGGCGGTGGCGGCGGTGGCGGTGGCGGCGGTGGCGGCGGCAGTGACGGCGGCGGCACGTACAACGGCGGCAGCGACGGTAGCACCAGCGGACCACCTCAAAGAAGCGACATTCCTGCTCCATCGGGGCAGTCAGGGCTCAGCATTGTGCCTGGCGACGGAAAGGGTCTTGAACACCTCAAAGAAGCTATTGACCGCGCGAATAGCGGCGGTAAACCTGTCAGCATCCTCCAGTACGGCGACTCTCATATCGTCCAGGGGACAGAAGCAAAAACGATTGAAAGCCTGATGAAAGGTCTAGCTCCAACTGAATACAACGTCAAAGCACTGGGTGGCATCAGTGCAAACTACCCAGCCGCCCATTCGCAAGAATGGCTTGACCAACCTATTCAACAAGCCAATCCAGATCTGGTGATTCTGTCTTTTGGCAGCAACGACTCCGCGGGCAACCCAAACCCTGAGCAGTATGCGAAAACCTACCAAAATCTCATCGATGAGGTTCGACAACGCGCTCCGAACGCCTCCATTCTCATAGTTGGACCGACCGATGGCAATTCAATTACCGGATCCAACAAGGGCAATGATCTGCCCGGTCTCGACACCGTAATTCAGGTGCAAAAAGAGATCGCTGCCAAGAACGGACTCGACTTCATGGATATGCGCCAAGCCATGGGCGGACCCGGTTCAATAGAAAAGTGGCACACCGACGGTCTGGCAGCCGGAGACGAATTACACTTTACAGGTCAGGGCTATCAAAAGATCGGTCAGGGCATCTTCGAGCACATCAAAACCGAGCTCGCCTGACCCGCACCGCCTAGAACTAAAGTGATATCACTCCAGGTTTCGCCGCCAGAACTGAAGTGATATCACTCCAGGTTTCGTCGCCTAAGCTAAAGTGATATCACTTTAGTTCTAGAAGTAAAGGAGAGGGGGCGTAAATCCGCCCCCTGAATTTGCACTTGATTTGTATATTCGTCAGAGCTAGTCGAGTCGTTCAACCGGTGGTTCTACATAGTCCACTCGGTCAATTCGGTCGACGCGATCAAGACGATCAACGCGGTCGATGTAGTCATGGCGCTCTGCCGGACCGGCCGGAGCGAGCTCTTGAGCCGCTGCGTAGTGACGCAAGGTTTCGTTCTTGACGGATTTCGTGTGCAGGCTTTTCGCGCCGGCAGCATCCAGCACCTTAGCGGCTTCGCGTGCACGCTTCTCATGACAGTATACGCCCACCAGCAGACCGCCGTGGCGCTTGTCGAGACTGAATAAGTTCGCCTCGAACTCTGGAACAGTCATACCGAACAAGCTGCCGACGATGAGACCGATGGTGCCGCCTAGACCAGCTCCGGCAAAAGCACCGAGCAAACCTTCCGCACCGGCTGTCGGAGATGGCGTGTAGCCCATAGCAGCGAGTCCGAAACAGATAGCTCCGATGGCGCCACCAACTACGGTGCCAAATACACCCATTTCAGGAGCCTTAGTTGCCGGCACAGAGAACCATTCTCGTCCGGTAGCCGTGTCTGGAATAAGGAGACTTATATCTTCCTGTGGGAATCCGTGTCTGATCAAGTCTTCGACCGCTAACATCGAGTTAGAGCGATTCTTGAAAATTCCCGTAACCAATTTTGCCATTTCTAGATTCCTCCACAGTCTTCGTTTGCGGGAGAAGACGCAATCTGGCGCTCAACAGTTCCACTTAGGCGAGTGATTTAGTGCCAAACTGGTTGTTTACCCGCCATAGCCACCGTTAGGTGCGCCCGTCGGAGCAGCATATTCGCTTGTGCGATATGTCGTCCGCTTGGGCTGAGAGTCCTTCAAAGCCGCCCAAGCCTTGCGCAATTCGGTGTATGCAACCAGAGCAGTGGTTACAAGTGAAATCACCGCAACTAATCCTTTTACTGCCTTAAACATCTGCATCTCCTCAGGGTGTCAACCGCGTCGATGGTGTGTTATCCATGCGTCCGGGTAGTGGTTGGTTGTTTTCTTGAAGCGGCAATGATCCGGCTACGAACAATCCGCCTGCGATCATCAGAATTGCCAGTAATACCATTAATAAATAGGACAATGGATTGTTTGCCGGCGTGCCTGGAATGGCTTCCTCCGGCGGACCCGGTCTGTTGAGTCCTTCGTCCTGAAGTTCCTGATTACCAGCTAGGTCTGTGCCGTTCATTACGATCCTCATATAGCAACCACGACGGTAAATCGACCGTCGTGGTTGCCGATGGTCTTACTGTGCCGCTCTAGACGTCCGAGCGCGTGATAGCACCGCTCAAGAGGTACATGGCGAACACGACGATAGCCGAACCAGCAATCGCCGGAACCAACGGTACGCCAGCGAGGTCCGGTCCGAAGCCGCCAAACAGGCTGGCACCGACCCAGGCGCCTATGGCACCGACAATAGCAGCAGCCAGGAATCCGCCAGGAACGCGTCCCGGAACCAGTGCCGAAGCTATCCATGCGCAAACGGCTGCCACAACTAAGAAAAGTAGAAAACTTAGAATACCCATAACTGTCTTTTCTCCTACCGACCAATCATGGGGGCAAAGACGGGAGTGATTCACCAGAAGTTTCCGAGCCATCGAACGGAATCGCAGGGTGCCCGACGAAATCCATATGAGGATTGATCTGTGGGCAGCCAGGATACGGATGGTTGAAACCTTGGCAGTCAGAGTTACGTCAATTACCCCGTTGCACATGACTTAAGAATCGGGCAGCCTGCGCAGCCCAGGAGGATCAAATGGTTCAAGTTACGCCAGAACGCGAAGTCTATACCGAGCGGATAGTCGATGATTCCGGTCCCGCCACTGCAATGGTTGTGATGTTTTCGCTTTTGATAATCGCAGTGCTGGGATTCATGGTCTACTACTTCAGCAATGCAAATATGTCGAACAGCCTTAACCCCACCACGATTATCGAAAGAACCCAGACGAACACGCACACGACCACGCCGCTGCCGGTGCCGACTCCAACGCCTGTCGCTCCTGCTGAGCCAACACCAGCTCCAGAAGCCTCGACGCCGTAGTCGTTCTAGAGCGAACTCCAAACAAATACTCGAGAGAAGAAGAAGAAGAAGAAGAAGAAGAAGAAGAAGAAGAAGAGCGAGAGACCTCGCTCTTCTTTTTACTTCGCCGCATTTCATGCGCTACACTGACGAATTCACAGCCAAAATTGAATGATCTCCATCCGCGCATACGAGGTACACAAGATGAACACCCAGTCGCTGATTGGCGCCCTGCTCGGCGCGTTTCTGTTTTGCGCAGCGCCATGCCTGGCAGAGGATCCGGCTTCATCCCCGGCACCATCAACGACTTCCAGCTCCACCGGCACAACCGCTGATCCGCAAAGCACAAACCAGTCATTGAGTGGGCAGGTGCAACTCGTGGAAGTCAACCTTGCCACTTTGCGCGACTTGGGATTGGATATCAAACGCGTACAGCACGGCGCCACCGCCCTCTACGACGAAGCTAGCCGCCAGCCGGTCAGCCTGCAAACTATGCCGGAGGTTGTGGGACTGAACACGGTTATCCCTGTTGTGACTGGTTTCACCGGCGGTGGCTACTTGCCGCCCAGGAAATCGGCGGTCGACAACGCAATGGAGGCCATCGAACCCTGGATTGACATGGCTAAATCCTCAGTCGACGCCATCACAGAAGGTCATAAGAAGCTCGACCTGGACGAAGCCACTCAGGAAGAACTGGCGCCGCAATTCAAGAAGTGGTCCACGCTGGTAACCGAGACCTACGGACACCTGCAAGTTCTGAAAGGTCTCACCAAAGGCCCTGGTTATGACAACCAGGCGATCGCCGATCAGGCAACCGCAATCAATCGAGAAACAAAAGACCTGGATCGAGTGCGACGCGAAGTCTACAAAGTGCTTCAGAGAGAAGGAAAAGAGGCCCGCAAATCCAAAAAGAAAAGCTGAAGCGATATCACTTCAGTTTTGTCGGTGCCCTGGATCGCTTATGCCTACGGGCTTTGCGGGCTTAGCAGATTTTCTAAATTTTCAAGGGTGTCAGCTTCTTCGATTGGCTTGTCATGACGCCACCGGAGAATTCGAGGAAAGCGAACCGCAATCCCCGACTTGTGACGGGTCGACTTTCGAATATCTTCGAACGCTAACTCGAAGACAAGAGCGGGTTTGACAGTGCGGACTGGACCGAATTTTTCGACCGTGTTTTTGCGGATAAAAGCGTCCACTTCCGTAATTTCGGCATCCGTCAGCCCGGAGTAGGCTTTGGCTACCGGCACTAATTTGCCGTCCTGCCAGACGCCGAATGTGTAGTCGGTGTACACGGCAGCGCGCTTGCCCGATCCGCGTTGCGCGTAGATAAGCACCGCATCGATCGTATAAGGATCGATTTTCCACTTCCACCAGTCGCCACGCTGGCGTCCAACTCTGTAAGGGGAGCCGCTGCGCTTGAGCATGAATCCCTCGACGTTCCGATCCCGGCTTTCATTGCGTAGCTCGGAAAGCTGGTTCCAGGATGCCGCTTGCACCGCTGGAGATAAAATGAATGCGGGCGAATCGAGTCGCTCGACTAAACGACTCAGTTGCTCCCTTCTCCACTTGTATGGACGTTCCCTAACGTCTTCGCCTTCGAACTCGAGCAAGTCGTAAGCCAGCAAAACTACGGGGACATCAGTCATCAGTTTCTTGCTGACTACCTTGCGCCCTATGCGCAATTGAAGGTCGCCGAAACGCATTACCTGCCCGTCTCGCCAGGCGAGAATCTCGCCGTCAATAATGGTTCCATCCGGCAGCAATGCACCAATGGCGGTGACCTCCGGAAATCTGTCGGCGATTAGTTCCTCGCCACGGGACCAGAGGAATGTTTCTCCGGCGCGCCGGATTAACTGAGATCTGATACCATCCCATTTCCACTCTACCGCCCAGTCGCCGATGGGTCCAAGGTGTGAAGGATCGCCTTCAATCGGATAGGCCAGAAAAAACGGATACGGCCGGCTGATATCAGTATCGTGCGTGTCTTCAGCCAACAAAGCTCGATAGAATTCTGGAGTCGGCTCCCACGTCCCCATCAGACTATGCATAATAACATCGACCGGGATACCGCTCACTTGCGAGAGGGCCCGCGCCACCTGATGCGACACTCCAACTCTGAATGCGCCGGTCAGCAGTTTATTGAGAAGAAACCGCTGCCGCTGGCTCATGAGTCGCCAGAGTGAAACAATAGCTTCTTTCTGCACGCTCTCTTCAGTCTTGCGCAGTGCGAGCAGTTGCTCCATGAGGGCATGCAGTTTGATATCGCATTCAGTATTGCTCTCGGGTAAAAGGAGCGCAATCACTTCCGCAAAGTCACCGACCGCGTCGTAGGACTCGCTCCACAGCCAGGGAGGAATGCCGGTTTCTTCCACTGCCCACTCATGCAGGCGGGGAGCTTGTACCAGCGCCCGAGGTTTCCTCCCGCTCAGAAAATACAGTCCCCAGACGGCATCTTCAGGAGGAGTCTGCGCGAAGTACTCTTTCAGTGCGATGACTTTCTCATTTGTCTTGTTAGTTTCATCCAGAGCGGAAAATAACTGCGCGAAAAACTTCACTGGTCGCCCTCCCCGAGTACCGCGTCATCGCCGGCGTCCGGTGCGTCATCGCCGGCGTCCGGTGCGCTGCGGTCCGAGGCTTCCTCGTGTTCGCCTTCGAAGGGGGTTTCCAGAACGTCGGCGTTGACGCCTCGCTCGCGCAGCCAACGCACCATCACATTGGCAAAACCATGCGTGACCAGCACGTGCTCCGCGCCAGTTTCTCCAATTATGCGATTGAGGTTCTGCCAATCTATGTGATCGGAAAGAGGAAATCCGCGATCGACGGATCGCCTTCGCCGCGCGCCGCGCACCAGCATCCATCCGGAAGCGAACGCCGTTGAAACATTCCCAAGCCGCCTCAGCCAGACAGTGCCCATCGCCGATGGTGGCGCCAGCACCAGAGAGCCTTGAAACTCGCGCGACTTTTTCACGTGCGACACGAATGTGGTTTCAGGTAAGTCGATGCCGCTGGCACGGTATTGATTGTTCAGGCGTTCCACGGCTCCATGCGTGAACACCGGCCCGATACTCGTATCAACCGATCGCAGCAGCCGCTGGGCCTTGCCGAGCGCATAGCAGTAAATGAGGCTGGCTTTGCCCTGCGCTTTGTTCAGTTGCCACCAGCGATTGATCTGATCGACTATCGTATCCAGTGCCGGCCAGTTATAGATCGGCAAACCGAACGTCGCCTCAGTTATGAAGGTATGGCACCGCACCAATTCGAAAGGAGCACAGGTCGGATCAGGCTGCGTCTTGTAGTCGCCGGACACTACCGCTACCTCCCCGCGATGTTCAACACGCACTTGCGCCGAACCTAAAATGTGTCCGGCTGGATGCAGAGAAACTTGCACTCCGTTCATGCTGACAGACTGCCCGTACTCGACTGTTTCGATTGTCGCCTCATCACCGAGTCTGGTGCGCAGGAGATTGGCGCCGCCTCGGACGGCAAGATATGCTGAGCTTCCCGCCTGCGCATGATCGGAATGAGCGTGGGTGATCACCGCTCGCTCGACACTCTTCCATGGATCAACATAGAAGTCGCCCGGCTCGCAGTAGAGCCCTCGATCAGTTAAGCGCAGCAGTTGACTCACACGATGCCTCTGTCGAACCTGTCGCTAGATCATACCTGCCTTGAAGCGGCGGTTTCCAGGTGCCGGACCGGCTTATTGGAACTTTGGGGACCACGGTTTCGACTAATCTGCAGAGGATGAGGAGGTAACTATGGGTATTCTGGGATTTCTGTTTTTTTTACTCGTAGCAGCAGCCTGCGCCTGGGTGGCAGATTACTTCGTGCCGGGACGCATTCCCGGCGGGTTTTTGGCAGCCGCCATCGTCGGGTTAATCGGCGCCTGGTTGGGCACGGCGTTGCTAGGCAACCTGGGTCCAGACCTCGGTGGCGTTCCGGTTTTCTCAGCAATTATAGGTAGTGGCTTGCTCGTGTTCGCAATGTCTTTACTTGGACGCGGCACCGCCCGTAACTCTTAGGAGAGGTGAATAATGAGATACGTTGAGGGATTACTCGTAGGTGGAGCACTTGGTTTTATCGTTGGTCTGTTGACCGCACCGAAAGCCGGCTCTGAGCTTCGTCGCGACCTGGTTGAAGGCGGAGAAGATCTCTACCATCGCGGCAGTGAAGCAGTCGAAAATATGAAACTGCGCAAGGACGAGATGATGTACGACCTGCAAAACAAGAAGCAAGAAGTACTGAGCAACGTGCAAGACATGCGCTCACGTCTGACTGCAAAAGTCGACGACCTGAAGCATCAGGCTGAACCCCTGATTGAAAAAGGAAAAGAGCTGAAGTCTGAAGCTTTGCACAAAATCGATGAGATGAAAGCCGATGCTCAACCGCTTCTCGACAAAGGTTTCGAGAAGGGCAAAGAGGCGATCGCCAAAGCAAAGGCAAAAAGCGACGAACTTCTGAATGAGGCTGTCGAAAAAGTTTCTACCTTGCAGGAAGAAACTAATGAGAAGCTGGGCAATACCGGGACCTATGGCAACGCCTAGAATCTCAGAGATAACAATCATCTGCGTTAAGCGCGGATACAGATAACCGGTCGAAACAGGTGCAGAAATGCGCCTGTTTCTGTTTTGATCTTTTATCTAAATGTAGAGCTAGAAACGGAACCATGATTTCTCCGCCTGCGTCGCAACCTTAAGCTGGGACGCTGACAAGGTGCGATGGCGCACGGAAGGTGAATTATGGCCCGATCTATTTGGAAAGGCATCATCAGCTTCGGACTGGTCAGCATTCCTGTGAAACTTTATTCGGCGACTGAAAGCCACGACATCTCATTTCATCAGTTGCACACCGTCTGCAAAACACGCATCAAGCAGCAGCGCTGGTGCCCGCACTGCGACCGCGTCGTCGAATACGAAGACATCGAAAAAGGATACGAATTCGCCAAAGGAGAATATGTCGCTCTCGACAAAGAAGACTTCGAAAAATTGCCTCTGCCTGCACGACATGTAGTGGCTATCCAAGCTTTCGTTGAACGCGAAGAAATCGATCCCATCTATTACGACGATAGTTATTACACTGAGCCGGAAGAAGCGGCTGTCAGGCCCTATGCATTGTTTCTGCGGGCGCTGGAAGAGAAAGGTCTGGTGGCGGTGGGCACGATTGCCTTGAGAAACAAAGAAAGCCTGTGCGCGATTCGTCCCTACGGAGAAGCGCTGATTGTCGACATGTTGCTCTACGAAGACGAAGTGCGCCTCAAGCCGGAAGAGACGAAACTTCCGAGCGTCAGGTTGAACAAGAATGAACTCGACATGGCGAAGCACTTGATCGACTTGATGAAAGCAGACTTCGACCCGGCTGAATTCCAAGATCACTATCGCGAAGCTTTGAAAAAACTGATTGAAGCGAAGTTGGAAGGTGAGGAAATCGCAGTTCCGGCCACGCCAAAAGCGCGGGTCGTCGATCTCATGGAAGCGTTGCGAGCCAGCGTGCAGGGAGCCAAGAAGGGTCAAACGCCACAGGTCGAACTGGAAGAAACCAAAGAGGACGCAGGCCAGGCGGAAATCACCACGTCTGGCAAAGGCAAATCAAAACGCACGGCAGCCGGTACAATACGGCGCACCGCCAGCAAGAATGGACGGAGCGCAGCGCAAGCAAGCAGCTCAGAAACCGGCACGCGCCGTAAATCGCGTAGCAGCACAAAATCATCACGCACCACTGGCACCGCAGCTACTCGTGCCGCCTCCAGTCGCAGCCGAAAGAAAAGTGCCTGATCCCGACCCCCTAAGAAAACACCACAAGGAGTATGTCTATGCCTGAGCAATTGCTGAATCCTGATAATGCCCTCGGTATGTTGCGTCAGGAGCACGAAAACATAAAAACGCTGTTGCTGGCTTTGCAACAGGTAGACACACCGGGAATGGAGGACCAGATTCTGGTTCCCCTGCTCGACGAGTTGAAGGCGCACTCGGCCATCGAACTTGAATTGTTCTATCCCTTCATTCGCGAATTTGCCGGTGACGAACACATTGAGGCAGCCGCCGACGAATTCGATGCAGTGGCGGACCTGGCAACAAATATGGACGAGATGCTGGTTACCGATCCCGCCTTCAAAGAAACGCTCGCCTCATTGATCCAGCACTTTGATCGCCATTCATTCGAGATGGAGCAATACCTGTTCTTGACTGTGGAGGGACCGAATTGCTCTCCCGATTGCCTGGATCAACTGGTGGCACTGGCGAATGATATGAAAGCGCGCAATGCTGAGTTACTGCAAAAAATGGGTGGAGACTCGGTCGATGCACGTCAACGAATCGCTCAGGAGAAGGGGCGCGGAGTACATGCGCCGCGCGATCTGCCGGTTTCTCCGCAGACTGAGGAGAAACTATTCGGCGGCAAAACCGCCGATCTAACTAAAACCGAGCTGTCGGAGCGCGAAGCTGCCGTCACACCTAACGAGTTCGATACGGCACGCGGTTACAATCCGCCGCCGCCCGGCACCGATATCAGCCCGGACGTGGGGCTCTGATGAGGGACTGAAAACGGACTGGCAAACGGACCTGCTATATTATGGCAATGCTTGAGGAATACGGGCGAAAACGAGATTTCAACATCACGCCCGAGCCTCGCGGGCAGGTTAACCACGCATCCAGCAAGCCGCTCACGTTCGTTGTACAGAAACATGATGCGCGCCGCCTGCACTACGATTTCCGGCTGGAGATAGACGGAGTATTGGTATCGTGGGCGGTGCCGAAGGGCCCGTCCTACGATCCCAAAGAAAAGCGTCTTGCTGTTCAGACGGAAGATCATCCGATTGACTATGCGCACTTCGAAGGAATCATCCCTGAACGTCAGTACGGCGCCGGACCTGTGATCGTCTGGGATCACGGCACGTTCTCACCGGACGAGGGCGGCAAACTTTCGTGGGAAGATCGGGATCACGCGCAACAACGCATGCGCGAAGGCTTGAAGAAAGGGAAGCTAAGCTTCTTTTTGCGCGGCGAGAAACTGCAAGGCTCCTGGACGTTGGTGCGACTGGGAGGAAAAAACAGCACCAAAAAAGAATGGCTTTTGATTAAGCATCAGGACGAATTTGCCGACTCCGCACTGGACATCGTCGAACAGAACGATCGCAGCGTCGTCACCGGACGCACTGTCGAGGAAGTGGAGGCAGCCAAAGAAGCCAAGAACCCCGTTGTGCAACCGGATAAGATCGCCGGCGCCCGCAAGGAAAGCCGATTCCCAAAAGATTATTCGCCGCAGCTGGCGACCTTAATTGACGAACCATTCAACGAATCTGAATGGATCTTCGAACCTAAGATGGACGGCATCCGCGCCATAGTCATGATCCACAAAGGAAAGGTTCAGCTTTTTTCAAGACGGGGACTCGAACTCACCGGTGCCTATCCGGAACTGGTGGCAGAGCTTCGGGCGCATGTCGACACCGATTTGATTTTGGACGGCGAGGTCGTCGCCCTGGATGAACAGGGGCGCCCGTCGTTCCAGTTGCTTCAGCAGCGCAGCGGACTATCTCGCACCGATGACGTGAAAAAGGCTGGAGCCGGCAATCCGGCGCATCTGTACATTTTCGACATCATGCGCGTCGGCAACATCAACGTCGAAGGCGCGATTCTCCGCGATCGCAAGGCCCTTCTACGTCAGATAATCAAGCCCAGTCCGCACGTAAAATTGATGGAATATTTTGCCGAGGACGGCATCACCGCACATCAGGCCTTTGTCGAATTTGGTCTGGAAGGCACCATGGCCAAACGCGTAGACAGTATCTATGCGAAGGGAAAACGAACCAGGACGTGGTTGAAAATTAAAGCAACACAGAGTGCCGAGTTTCTGATCCTCGGATACACAAAAGGAACCGGAACTCGTGGCGACACTTTTGGTGCTCTGCTGGTGGGCTATCACGATGAACAGGGACAAATCAAGTTCGCGGGCAGTGTGGGTACCGGATTCAACGATAAGCTTCTGCGTCAATTACTAACTTCGATGAAACCGCTGCAGGTTGACAAGGCTCCCTACAAAGGCAAGCGCCCGCCTGCGTCGAAACAGGCTATTTGGCTGAAACCAAATTTGGTGGCAGAGATAAAATTCGCAGAATGGACTCGCGACGGCATGCTGCGCTCGCCTGTGTTCATGAGATTGCGTGACGACATCAATCCGAGAGATGTGCAACGGACCCGAGCGGTAGAAACCGAGGAAGCGGTGGAAGCAGCAAACAGTTCCGGGTCGCATCCGCGTGTGGTACCCTCAGAGCCGAAGCCAATCAAGGCTGAGTCCCGGAGCCGCACTAGAAAAAAGCATCACATGAACCAGGACGTAATCGATCAATTAACTGACTCGAAGTCTGAAAAACTGATCGTCGAGGTCGACGGCCACAGCATTTCGTTCTCGAGCTTGAATAAGGTATTTTGGCCAGAGACTGAAAATTCGCCCGCAATAACCAAACGCGACTACGCGATTTATCTGACAAAGGTCGCGCCTTATCTCCTCACGCACACAACTGATCGCCCTTTGACACTGCTCCGTTACCCTAACGGCATTGCCGGCGGCAAGTTCTATCAAAAGCACATAGAACACGGCTTGCCGGACTTCGTGAATCCGGTCATGCTGTGGTCCGAACAATATCAACTCGATCACGAATACATAACCATAAACAACCTGCCGACACTTCTGTGGCTTGCGCAAATGGCAGATTTGGAATTGCACACCTGGATGTCGCGCATCAATCCACATCCAGATGGCGAGAACCTTTCTCAAACATTCACTGGTTCTGAAGATCAACTCGAGTCATCGCTTCTCAATTATCCCGATTACCTGATTCTCGACCTGGATCCTTATATCTACAGCGGCAAAGAGAATAAAGGCGACGAACCCGAATTAAACCTCGATGCATTTAAGAAGTGCTGCGAGGTAGCCTTATGGCTCAAAGAAATTCTCGACCAGCTAAATATCAAGTCATTCGTCAAAACAACGGGCAAGACCGGATTGCACATCTACATTCCGATCGTTCGCCATTTCGATTTTGACCAGGTTAGAACCATCGCCGAGGTCATAGGCAAAGCGCTGCAACAGCACCATTCGGATGACGTGACAATGCAGTGGCAAGTTAAGAACCGAACCGGAAAAATTTTCTACGACCATAACATGAACAGCCGCGGCAAAACCCTGGCCAGCATCTACTCAGCTCGGGTAGCTCCTGGTGCTCCAGTGTCAGTACCTGTTCAATGGACTGAGATCGAAAACGGAAAGGTTTATCCTACTGACTACAAGATGCACACCGTTCCGGAATTCTTAGCAGGGCGCGGCGACCTGTGGGAAGACATCCTGGACCACAAGAATGACCTTGAGGCTTTGATGGGTATCAAGCCCCGAGACACCGGCGAAAAACCTCCTCGCGTCAAGAGGACGACGCCCCGCTGGTCCAAGAAGAAAAAACCTAGCCCATGAGCCGGGACTGGAGTGATATCACTTCAGGTTGATGGGCAGGGCTGGAGTGATATCACTTCAGGTTGCTATAGTCCCTGAAACTAGTAGCTCCAGGTCACCTTCGGACCCTGGAGCCATAAACTTATAAGCTGTTTGCTTCGAAGGTGATGACGGGACAGATTGAAATCGGTTCCCGAAAAAAAACACCCTCGTCGAAAAGAGGGTGTTTCACAGGTCTTCGAGTTCCGCGTTCGATCGATTAGTGGCGCGTTACCGGGTTGGCAGCCACGGTGGCTGGATCGGCTTTGCCCGTGCCCAACGGATCGCCGTGGTAGAAGCGATCGAGCTTGACTTCAGCTTTGCCGGCAACAAATAGCCAGGCAAATATCGCCAGGATGTTGAAGCCGAGCAACAGGGCGAGTGCACCACGGTTCACGTTGGAGACGTCTCGCAGTTCTCCAACACGCGTGTCCTCGGGTATACCGGGCGGCAGGATTATGCTGTCAGGAGTCTGCCCCAGCGGCTTGCCGTAGGTTCCGACCTTACCCGCCTGTGAGTCAGCGGAATATGGTGTCTGAGAGATATCAGGAACCTGAGGGCTATTCAGTCCGACTTTAGACTGATTGCTGAGCTCCTGATTGAGCTGTGGATGCTTCGGATTAACCTGACTGGGTGGCACCAATTGGTGTCCCTTCCAATCCATGTCGACACCTTGCGCTTGGGCGCCACCGGACGGGGATAGAACACAAATTGCCAGTGTCGCTGCCAGCGTTAAAACCAAGCGCACTTCCTTCTGTTTGAGCATATGCAGGTCTCCACTCATTTCGGATCTTGATTATCTTTGTGGAGACGACGCCAGAGCGCCACTTTGGTTCCGACACAGCCGTGTCAGCTACCGGCCTGACGCAGCGCAGAAGAGCGCGGCGAGGGCATCTCAGGAACCATTCCTAACATCTCATCGCCGGCACCGGAAAGTGCAAAGGCTCTTTCTCTCACTTGCGATGCCTCTTTCTGGAGCCTTTCCGCGGACAGATTGTGCTGTTTCTCAATCGTTACTTCGTCGCGTACTCGGGCACCGCGTTCAACCAGGCAGCCATTCCCGATTATGGAATCGCGAATGGTGGCATTCGGTCGGACGATGTTATTTGACCAGATGATACTGTCGGTGATCTCTGCGTTCCGCTCGATTACGCAGTTATCGCCGATGACTACGTGCCCTCTGATGCGTACGCCTTCTCCAATGTGCGTGTTGTAGCCGACGAGCAGTTTCCCCCGCACATCGAGATCGGAAGGCAAATCAGATCCACCGCAGACCCAGCCAAAGTCTTGCTGCTGACACGGTACGTCAAGATCGATCAAGCCGTTCAGAGCATCGAACGTCGTTTTCAGATACTGCTGCGGAGTGCCGACATCCGACCAGTAGCCCCAGGTCTCTACACCGAGGATCGGCATGTTCTTTTGCAACATAGCTGGAAAGACCATGCGTCCAAACATGCACATCCCCTCGGCAGGCATAACGTCGAAAATTTCTGGTTCGCAAACGTAGACGCCGGTCGAGGCAAGATTGGAAATCGCCTTACTTGGATCCGGCTTTTCCTGGAACCCAGTGATGAAGCCATTTTCATCCATCACCGCGACGCCAAATTGGCTGACGTCCTCAACCTTTTTGAGAGCAATGGTTGCAACAGCGTTTTTCTCCTGGTGCTGTCTGATCACGTATGACAAGTCTAGATCTGTAATCAGATCGCCCATGATCACAACGAAAGTGCTGGTGCCGAAAAAGTCCCGGCATGCGCGCACCCCTCCGGCGTCGCCGGTCAGCTCCTCTTCGTTGATGTACTGCATGCGCACACCCAATCGCGACCCAGCGCCGAAATAATGAGGCACCTGGTCCGGTAAATAGTGCAAGTTGCACATGATGTCGGTGATGCCATGCTTACGCAGAAGGTTGATGATGTGCTCCATTACGGGACGATTCATGAGCGGCACCATGGGCTTGGACAATTGCTGCGTCAAAGGATCCAAACGAGATCCCACACCTGCAGCCAGCACCATGGCTTTCACTCCACCATTGGAAACCATATGAGTTCTCTCCTGCTATTCGGAAGGTCATCCACGAGATTGTGTGGACTGTGATGCTGCAAGCACAGCTTCTGTTCCCGTCGAGTCCAACGTCGGCAAGGTGACCGACACCAGCGCCGATCGAGCGATCAGACCAGCAAGTTACGCATGAGATTTGGCTGCGCACACCATATGGCTACGCCCATGCCTGCGACTATCTTCGACTACATCGTATCTGCGGCTGCCGGAAGTTGTTCGTGTTCAGCACGCCAGCGAGACGGTACCATCGTATCCAGAGGTTCGATTTCCTGACCGATACCATCGGGAGCGGTTTGCGGGGAGAGCTGTTGCCGTGCGAACGGCGGTGCCGTCGGCGGAACAGTTTCTACCGAGCCAGGAACAGTTTGTTCTACTTCGCCGCTGTCGGCACCACCACGAGCTGCTATCCGACGCGCCGCAGACGGCGTTTCCTGCGTGAGCGTCTGGTTGCGCTGTGCTGGAGCAGATTTAGCATCCTTCTCCTCCCGAGTGTTGCCTTTGTCACCCACGAATGTCAGGAAACTCTGCGGCTTCTCGCCCTTCTTCGGCAAATTGAACGCGATCGGCGCAATCGTGTGCGCTGCATAGTAGCGGCTTGCATAGTCTTTCCAAATCCTGGCCATGACGACACCGCCGGTGACATTTCTTCCCTGAATCTTGTCGTTCTCGTCGTTTCCTCCCCAGACTGCTGTGCACATATCGGGAGTGTAGCCGACAAACCAGATGTCTTTGGAGTCGTCCGCGGTGCCTGTCTTACCAGCTACCTGCCGTCCCTTCAGACGAGCGAACATGCCGGTTCCGCGGTCGACCGCGGTCATCATCACATCGACTAGGCGACCGACAACGACACGATCGAAAACGCGGTGCGACTCCGGTTTGGCTTCGCTGAGAACCTGCCCCTTCCCATCTTCAACACGCCTGATCACGGTGGGTTTCATGTACACACCCTGTCGAGCAAAGGTCGAATAGGCGGTCGCCATTTCCATCGGTGAAACCGCCGAGGCACCGAGTGCCAGCGACAGATACGGATCGAGTTTGGCACTCTTGATCCCCGCCTTACGGGCGACCGAAACAACATTATCGGGTCCGACCAGCTGCATCAACCGGATCGAGCACAAGTTACGCGACTTGGCCAGCGCTTCGCGGACGGTGATTTTGCCAAGATACTTGTTGTCGAAATTTTTCGGAGAATATGGTGGCTCGGACTCACCCATGTCGACGGTGAGCGGATCGTCCTTAATGATTGTTTCGGGCATTACACCTTGCATGAATGCAGCCAGATAGACAAACGGTTTAAAACTGGAGCCAGCAGTGTGAGGGCTGACGGCTCGGTTCCACTGGTGTTTGTAATAGTCTCCGACGCCGCCGACCATCGCTATCACGCCGCCGTCTTTGACATTGATCGAAACTAGAGCAGCTTGCGATACACCCGCCGGAGCCGTCTTGACACCATCGTTGAGCGCCTTCTCGGCGGCCAACTGGGCCTTTGGATCGAGATTGGTGTACACCTTGATACCATCGTCCAACACGTCTTTTCGATAGTCCTGCTGCAGTTGCTGAACCACATAACTGACATAGTGTGGGTATCTTTCATAAGGATCGATGAACTTGCGGAACGCCAGCTTGTCGTTCTTAGCCTGGTCGGTTTCAGTCTTTTTGGCAAGTCCATATTCAGCCATCTTGTCGAGAACAATTTGCTGGCGATTCACCGCATCTTCCAGGTTTTTCTGGGTTGCCATTGCTGACGGTGCGCGCACCAGACCAGCCAGGTAAGCTGATTCAGCCATGGTCAATTGCGAGGCGGGCTTGCCGAAGAAACGGCGTGCCGCCGACTCGATGCCGTATGCCTGGCGTCCGAAGTAGACCTGATTCAGGTACATCTCGAGAATCTGATCTTTGCTGTAGCGACGCTCGAGACTGAGAGCAAGAACAAGTTCCTTGATCTTGCGATCGAATGTCCGCGCTTGATTCTGGAAAAAGAGATTTTTTGCCAGCTGCTGAGTTATTGTCGAGCCGCCTTCGACGACGTGTCCAGCCGACAGGTTGACCAGCGCGGCGCGTCCGATGCTGACCAGATTGACGCCATCGTGCTTGTAGAACAGGTGATCCTCGGAAGCCAGCATGGCATGCTGCATGTGCTTCGAGATTTGCGAAAGGGGCACCGCTATTCGGTCCTGTCCAAGCGGCACCACGGCCGCCAGTTTGTCGAACCGGTCGTATACGAGCACGGATTGTGCAGGCTTGTAGCTCTGCAGCTGATCTATTTGAGGCATAGCCGTCGCAAAGAGGTAACTGATTTGGAGCACAACGCAGGCAGCTGCCCCGGCCGCCAGGATAAATGCCAACTTCGAGGCTCGATTGCGATTCACCACCTGCCAGAAACGGTTGGACGGCATGTCCCCCATGTCTCTAAATCTGCGCTTAAACTGCATGTGACTGGAATTCCTGGCTTTTGGGGTCCCACCGCCCGCGTGCCGGTGGACCCCAATTTTGTCGTGCTCAACCGCCCAAATGTTCCAAATAGGTCGTTCAGGCGCTACAATCACGCGAACACATGGTTTCCAGAAGAGAGTTTCTGCGTTTGCTGGGTGGCACCGTCCTTGGTGCCGGCTCCTTGTCCGCGTGCAACGAAGAAAAGATCTCCACCGCCAATCTGAACCAGGTCAATATCTACAGCTGGCCGGACTATCTGGATCCCAGTTCAATTCCGGAGTTTCAGAACCGATTCGGCATCAAAGTGGTGTACGACACGGTTTCTTCAAATGAAGCTTTGCTGGCTAAATTCGCGGCTGGAGCCAGCGAATACGACGTGGTTGTGGCCACCAGTTACGGTGTAAAGAAACTGATTGAACTGGGCGTGCTGCAACCGCTTGATAAAGAACGGCTGCCTAATTTCAAAAACATCATGCCGCGCTTTCTGCACACTTCATTCGATCCCGGCTGCAAGTATTCCGCCCCCTACACTTTCGGCACCACCGGCATCGCCTTCAACGTAAATGCCTTCGCCGGTCGCGCCCTGCCCACCGACTGGGACGTCTTCTGGGACGAACGTCTCAAAGGGCGCATCACGTTGCTCGAAGACGCGCGCGAGACCATCGGAGCCGCGCTCAAGCACCGCGGATATTCCTTTAATTCGCGCGTCAAAGAAGAAATAGACGACGCCATACGCGATTTGAAACTACAGAAACCGCTCACCATGTGTTACACGTCGGACCAGGTGATTATCTATTTGGCCAGTGGCGATGCGCTCGTTTCGCTCTCCTACAGCGGCGACGCTAACCAGGCGCGGCGCACCAATCCGGAGGTGCGCTACGTTATTCCGTCCAGCGGCACATCAGTGTGGCTCGACAATATGTGCATTCCGAAAAATTCACCGCATCCGGAGAACGCCCATAAGTGGATCAACTACATGCTGGAAGCCCAAGTAGCTGCGGCGGTGGCCAATTACACTTATTACGCGACTCCGAACGCGGCCGCCCTGCCTTTGATCAAACCAGAGCTGGCTCACGACAAATGGCTCTATCCGCCCGAAGCAATTCTGGATCGCTGTGAAGAAATTGCGGACATCGGACAATCCATCTTCTATTACGACCGCATGTGGACCGAGTTAAAGTGCTACTAGCCCCGCATTTCCATAAGGCTGCCGCTTTCGTACCGCTTCAGTCCGCTGTAGAAAATTAGAATCGCCAACAGCAAAAAGCCAAGCGCAGACAGGAACGTGATACCGACCTTGGCATATGAGAGCGTGCGCAAAGCCTCGATCGGCAGATAGCTGATGAAGGCAGCCGGAACCACCGTGAATAAGAGGAAGCGAATTGGTCCGTCAAACAGTGTCGACGGATAGGTAGCGAACGTAATCAGCGCGAACCGCCATTGCTCAGCTAAGCCCTCGGCGTTGCCGAGGAAGAAACTGAGGCTGCCGGTGATAATGCTGAACGCCACGAAGAGAAGCGCCACGCTGACTGTCAAAATCAAGAACATGATCAGGTGCGCCAGGTCAGGACGCACTAACACCACATAAGCCACCACGCCGAATACCGCGTCCCCCCAGGCGGTGACCACCTGTTTGCCGAGCACGAAGTGACTGAGCAGGCGGCGCGGATAAAGCAGCCAGCCATCGAGCTCGCCGCGCGCGATCAGTCCCGGCATGTACCAGGCGTTGCCGCACACGGCATGAGCCAAACCAAAACCGCCCGCGGCAATCGCCCAGAGTGTAAACACATCCTGGACGGTCCAGCCGCGCAAGACCGGGAATCGATCGAAAAAGACGGCCCAGAACGCCAGCCAGAAGCAATTGTTGATAAACATGGCGACCACCTGCGAAATGAACGCCTGCCTGTACTCCAGGTGAGCGCACAGGTTGAGGCGCACATAAGCGGCCGCCATTTTCAGGAAACTGAGAAGTGAATTCATTTTCTATACTTATCCACCGTGAGCCTGAACCCGCCGCATCGCTCGCGAGAAAACGAAGGCGACCAGAAGGGAAAAGGCAAGCACTCCAGAGAACTGCAAAAGCAAAACCCGCAAGAACTCATCTATTGAGGGCGCAATCAGCAAACGTGCCGGTCCGTACACAATGCTGGAAAACGGCAGCGCTCGCAGGATCGGTTGCACCTGGGGAGGAAACAACTCGATCGGGATCAACATGCCACCAAGGATCATTGTCAGCCTGGAATAAATCAGGGCGATACCGGCCGTGTCTTCGATCCAGAAGGCGCACAACCCGACCAGGAAGTTGCCCAAGAAGTCGAGGACGAACGCCAGCGGCAAGGCCATAAGCAGCATCAAAAGGCCTGGCAGCGTGATCGGCTGAACGCCGACGAGCAAGATGCAGAGCACAGCGCCCACAGCCAGATTGAGAGCAAAGCGCACCAGCCGCTCTCCCATGCACACACTCAGTTGATAGAGTGGGTATGAGAGGGGACGGATCAACTGCATGGCAACCGCCCCGGTGCGAACATCCTGATCGACGTTGGGAGCAGTGCGCGGCACGGAAAGCATAATCGCCTCCGTCACCGCCAGGTACCAGAGCATCTGTTGCAAAGTGATTCCACCCAATCGATCGGCTGCCATTTCCGCATATGTCACCTGCCAGAGCCTGAGGAAGATGTACATAATCACGGTCAGGAAAACGACACGGCTGGCCGCTTCGCCAAAGTAATAGATGTTGGAACGGGCGGCGGTAGCCGCTCTACCCAGAGATACTTGCCGACGTGCTTATATAAGTACTTATATAAGTTGTGTAGGTGCTTGTTGAGGAATGCTTTCACTGTCTCACCCCCTTTTTTATGTAATTCCCGCTGAGCTGTCCTGCGTTTCTTCCGCTGAGCTGTCGTGCGTTTCTTCCGTCCGCTCGGCACTATCTGCGGTGGCGACATATGCGCCGCCCTGCGCATAAATGTGAGCGATGACGTCTTCCAGAGGCGGATTCTCGATGGTGATGTCAGCAACTGGAGCGCACTGAAGAACCGTTTCCACAACCTTTTCTATAGGAACGATCGTGGTGTCGACATTCAGTTTGATCGCGTAACCGACCGCTTCAAAGACCTCCACTCCCGGCAAACTGATCGGCTGCGGCGTCTCATGGAATTTGACGCTCAGCACCTTGGACCGCAAGAACTCGCGACGTATGCGCGACACCTTATCGTCGATCACCACCCGTCCATGGTTAATGACGATCACACGTTTAGCCACATGTTCGATGTCTCCGGCATCATGACTGGTCAGGAAGACAGTCAATCCTTCGTCGCGATTCCATTCGCGAATCAGGTCGCGCAACTCCTGGCGAGCGACAACGTCTAGTCCGATCGTCGGCTCATCAAGGAAAATCACTTTGGGCATGTGCAGAAGGCTGGCTGCCACTTCGGCTCGCATGCGTTGTCCCAGTGACAGCTTGCGCACAGGCGTGTTCAGAAACGCGCCGAGCGCGAACCGTTCGATCAACAGATCCCTGCGTTTCTCGTATTGAGCCCGCGGCAAATCATAGATTCTGGCCAGCAACTCAAACGTATCGCGCGGCGGCAGGTGATACCACAACTGCGAACGTTGCCCGAAAACGGCGCCGATGTGTCGCGTCAGCTTTGTCCGCTCTTGCCAGGGTACACAACCGAGGACACGGGCGCTGCCCGATGTCGGATGCAAAATGCCAGTCAACATCTTTATGGTCGTAGACTTACCGGCACCATTGGGTCCGATGAAAGCAACGGATTGTCCCGTCGGGACGGAAAGCGAGATGTCGTCGACGGCTACAGTTTCCGTATTCGCGCGCTTCAGTCCTTTACCCTGTTTGCGAGTAAACGTTTTTCTCAATCTCTCAATCTCAACACCGACACTTCCCTGTGCGGACAGGGCGTTGTGCTGTTCTTCTAAGTCGCTCATGACGGTACTCCATCGCCGACGCCGGGGTGATGCCGACGCTGACGCCGATGCCGACGCCCGATGCTGGTGCATACGATGCACACGGGTGTCGCGCGGCAGATGCAAATCTGCCCGCGGGTGTGATTTATACCGGGCGCGAATGCCAGCGTAAGCGCAATCCTGCATATGCTCAAGGGTTTATTAGCATTTGTTGCAGAGAAACTTTGTCTCAGCGGGAACAAATCCGTTCCAAAGGTCTGTCTCCTCATCCGTATTCTGCGTTTGATAAGGGATGTGCTCAATCAGGAAACGGTTGTTCGGCACTAAAATGAAGACCAACTGCCACCACATACGGCACTGACTAGAACGCAGAATACTCGAGAATGCAAATCTCAAATCGGAGCCACTCGGCGAGAGCACCATGGAAGGTAATCAAGTCACAAGCATTGCTAGACCTCAGTCTGCCGGCACTGTCATTGTGAACAGACCAGCTTCCATGCCGCTTTCGTCGACCGGGCACCACGGGAGGTACCAGCGTATTTTCGTCACTTCGCTGATGAGCGCTGGCGCAACCCCGAGTTGCGACTCGGGAATTCCCGGTTGGGGTTTGGCTATACTCGGCAATGAGGAGCGAACGTAGTCCGAGCGAAATCAGTCCGAATCGAACAAAGAGTAGTTCAATCTTGGTTCGGCGGTTTTTTTGCGCCTAGCTTCACTAGGCCATCGGGCTTATAAAATGTAGAGGTATAGGTGATTAAGATGAGCAAGACAGTAAAGAGAGTCCTTTTCAGTGCGGTAGCGGCCACCCTGGGCGTGATACCGATGGCAATGGCGCAACAAGAAGCCACCGTCGTGGCCGCCACTCCATCCGGCTCGTTGGTCGAGCGTACCACCGTCACTTCCGCTTGCGGAAAACTTTTCACCATCGACGCCAACGCCGATGGCTTGACCGCTGAAGAGCGTGCCACAATAATTCAAAAGAACCTGGACAACGCGTTGGTCAAAGCACTGCATCGCACACCGAATGCGGTGACCGTTGAACTGGCTAACAACAATCCGACCGTCAAACTCGACGGACTACATATCGCCACGGCCGACGGTAACAGCGCCGCCCGCGCTGGCATGACACAAATGCAACTAGCCAACAAATGGGCAGACTCGATTCGTTTCTGCCTGTCTGACACCGCAGCGATTCAAAGATACCTGTCTTCGCTGACCGGCAACTTCCCCACTAAAAAGGTGATGGTGCAGAGTCGTGAAGAAGTAGCATACATTCCAGCCGGCAAGTTCTTGCCTATCAAACTGAACAGCGCGATCAACGGCGCCACCGCTCAAGTCGGCGACAAAATTGAAGGCATCATCTCGACTGACATTCCGCTGCAGACCAGTTATTTCGCCACCCGCTACGATGCCTACATTCCTGAAGGTTCAGTGGCGGTCGGCCGTTACATCGACGCCAGCAACAACTACCTGGGCAAAGGCGCTCTCGGCATGCAGTTCGATGAAATCCGCACTCCGAGCGGCGAAAGCATTCCAATCAACGCTCATATTCTGGGCGGACCGGGAAGCTGGGTGGTCATGAACGTCACACCTGAAAAAACCGCCTGCAGCTCGTTTGCCCGCACGCTGGAAGACAAGGGCGCCGCGGCTCTGCCGGTTCGTGCCAGCATCTGTGGTGGATGGCGCGGGTATCCGATCGCGCAAGGTCCCAACATGCCCTATCAAAAGATGACCTTGACCCGTAAAGCACCGATCGCAGTCTCCGCCGGCACGCCGATGATTCTGCAGATGACTGCTCCGACCGCACTTTCGCTGGTCACTGACGGCGCCTCCGTCATGTAGTCGCGAGAGAAGCGAATCAGTCAGTATCATCAAAAGAAATCATCGAAGATTTAGAGGAAATAGAAATGAAACTTCAATTGAAAACACTCTTGATTGTAGCGGCGACTGTAAGTATGTCCGCTCCAGCCTTCGCCCAATTCGCGAAGGGATCATCCGTAACCATGGGCAACCAGCCTATCTTCAATCTGCAAGCCGGCGGCGGTTTCACATCGGAGAAACGTGCCTGGATCACCCAAGATCGCCTCGACAACGCGCTCGTTCTGTCGAACGATAAGTCACCGTCGGCGGTGAACATCGACCGCCGGAACGGCGCCATCATCGTCACGCTGGGCGGACGTGAGGTAGTGACTGCCTCTTCTGAAGGACAAGCTCAAGAAATTGCCGGTTCTATCAAGAACTTCTTGTCCGATTCGTCCAGAACAGAAGCCTACATTGCCCAGCTCAAGGATCCAAATCCGGTGGCTTCCAATGTGGCCGTGCTCGAGCGCCGTCTCTACTTGCCTGCCAATGCAGTATTGCCGCTCTCCTTCCTGACTGAAGTGAACAGCGAGACTGCACACGCCGGCGACCGAATTGAAGCCGTGCTGACGTCCGATTATGCGGTCGGAGGTTACGTAGTTCCTCAAGGTGCCAAAGTTATCGGCTTCCTGCATGAAACCGAACCAGGCGCCTTCCTGGTCTCCTTCAGTGAACTGAAGATGCCCACCGGCACGGTGGTTCCAATCACCGCCACGTTGACTCACGCGGCCGTTGTGGAAGCCAGCGCTCCTAAGGCAGTCTGCACGCTGGGTCTGCCAGCCGGACCGACAGGCGATTGCCGTCATCCGTCGACGATCGCTATCGGCGGACTGGGTGGACCGGGCGCGAAACTGATCGTGCGCCGCGGCACCAACATGGTGATTGCCGCGGGTCAGCCGTTCGGGTTGCTGTTCGAGCGTCCCACGTCGGTGGCGGTCGTGGTCCGCGAAACCCACATGTAACCGAACCCTACTGTTTTGCGTTCGCGTACCTCCTACGTTAACCAGAACTACCCTTCAACCGCTCTCGCAAGGGAGCGGTTGTCGGTTGCAGCCGAACTTGCCCTCTCTGTAAAAGAACTGGAGTGATATCACTTGAGGCTCGGTAGTCTGCAGTGATATCACTCCAGGATCGTGAGTCGCCCGGGTTCCTGCACTTCGTTTCGGTTGACCGCATTGAGTTCGAACTGGGATAAGCAATCACGGTGGCAAACGGATGCCGTCGCACGCATGGCTGAGAGGGCAAAAGGTGCAGTTTATCGAATCCTTTTGCGATTATTCAGAGACGATTTGCACTCAAAAAGCGTCCTCATGTTCCATCGTTCGCTGCTTGGAAATAGGACAGACGGTGATCTGCCTGCTGAGTTAAGAGGACGGCCGACACTTGGAGAACTCGAAAAAAACAGTCACAAGATGGCAATCAAAGGTGGGGAAACATAGTTGCGGATATCCGCTTTCGTTATAGCGTCAGCCGCAATACAAGACTCCAATAAAGTACCTTCCGGCCAGCGAACGGACTCGGCGAAGTATGAATAGAGACAGATGTAATGTTGGAGATACTTCCTGCTAATGCCTTGAAACTGCAACTGAATAAACTCAATTGCATTATTGACCTTTCGGCGCACATCGTCGGATAACCTGACGTCCGCACTCCTGCCGGCATCTTCCTCGCGAACGCCTCCAACACGAACATACCTTTGTGAGGGTAAACGCTGTGCAATGCCGCTTGCTTCCAAAAGCACTAGAGCTGATGCCAATACCCCCACCTCAATGCCTGTTCGCTCTTGCAAGACATCAATGGCCACAGGTTCATCAGTCAACTCGTTCACGATGTTTCTCTCCGTGTCACTGAGCTCAATCTGAGAGTCCAAGCCAATCGATATTTCGACCAGCGAATCGTTCGCATCTGAGTCCTCCTGCAAAAAGGGACTTCGCACATCGCCCCCGTCAGCTTCCGAAGCGGCACTCTGACGAGCCGGTGTTTCAATGCTGCGTCGCGTCATCAATCCAACAAACGCTGACGACTGAATTAAGGCTCCGCCAGTAGTATTCAACATCCACTGGGACATGCTCATGACGATCTTCTTGAACATTGTCCAAGCCGTTCCATAGCTCACATTAGCTACTGTCGAAAATCTGTGAGGGTTCACCTCAACGCGCTTGTTGATTAACCAAACAGCAAACAGCCATTCGCGGACTAACTTGATACCGTCAAAAAACGTCCCAGCAGTCAGAGACACTCTTTGCCTACAGATTGAGCATTGAACAGTTCTGGCATCGAGGCGATGCCACATACGGTTCGGGCACTTCTTCCGGCAATCCAGTTTTCGTCCAGCGGAACCAATGGCGTGCAGCACGTCTACGCAGTCGGCATCGGTCGGGAACTCTGCGTCGAACAGCTTTCTCTCGTTATACAGGGATTCTATTGCCTGTGCTTCTTGTTGAGGATTTTTTCGTTTTTTCATAGTGAAGACCTCCACTATGTTCAACGCTGCTCGCAATCAAAAAGTTCAATTCACAAGATAAAACTGACAACCCCAGACTTTGCAAATTGATCGCCCAAGATCCTAAAGTGATATCACTTCAGATTTTCCTGGCCTTTGGGGGCGGCCCCCGTGCCGCGGGGAACTGGCGAAGACATGGTCAAAGATGCACCTTCGCTCTCACGTTTTCCAGCATCCGTTTGAATGGGATCTTTCTTTGGGTTTTCACGCCGATTACTCCTATTCGAAGACAGCTGCAGCGGTGCCGTTTTGCACCGGCACTAGTTTCGATGGCTCGACGGAGGCGCCGGACTGATAGTTTCTCCACAGTTCTGCCAGTTTGCCGTTGCTCTGCAACAGCTCCTGGAATGTTCCGTGTTCAACCACACAGCCATCGTCGAAAACGTAGATCTCATCGAAGAGATCAAGCAGATGCAGTTTATGGATCGACGAAACCAAACACTTGGAACGGAAGTACTGCAGCAGATTGTTGTAGATCAGCCGTTCGTTATACGTGTCGACACTGGATGTCGGCTCGTCAAGTAAGACGAGATCGCAATCCTTGGCGAAGAAAATTCCACGCGCGAGAGCAAGTCGCTGCTTCTCTCCACCACTAAGGTTTACACCTTTTTCAGCAATGTCGGTGTCCGGTCCGTTGGGCAATCGTCCAAGTACGGTATCGAAACGAGCAAGTTCGATAGCTTGTCCGATTTCTGCATCATCGATTTCTAGCCCGAACGATACGTTGTTGCGTATGGTATCCGCGAATATTTGCGGATCCTGCGGCAGCAGCGTCGTTGTTTCAGACAGATCAGCGAGTCCGTCAACCAGTTCTTTTCCGTCGCAAAGTACCTTAACCGAGTCGGCATGGTGTAATCCACGCAGCAGCCTCAGCAAAGTACTTTTCCCACTGCCACTTTCGCCAACGACGGCGATCGATTTGCCTTTGGACAGATTGATCCAGGCGCCATCGAGATGGTGCGTGCGTTTCTCATCATCCTCATACCGGAAGTAGAGGTCTTGCACTGCTATGCATTGCCAGTCGGCACGCAATCGAGAGGCGTGGGCCGGTGTGCATAGAACGGCGGCAGCATCGCAAATCGTATCAGCGCTTCTGACGTCAGCCGATTGTTTGACCAACGTTCCGTATAGTGCGGAGAAATCGTAGAACGATTGTCCGATGCGTCGCAGGTATTCCCAGAGAGTGAAGAACGTTCCACCGAGTATCTTGTGTCCACCAGCCAGACTGGTAGCAACGTAGTACCACAAGACGATAACTGTCATGGAGACAATCAATATGGTGGTGATGAACCACTTCACTTCGTGCACTGAAACATTCTTTTTAAAGAGTGATATCAGTTTGAATAGCCGGGACACCACTTCGTTCATGGTGCGATCCTCAAGGCGAAGCGTAATTACTGTCTCTATGTTCGTGACGTAATCGTGCAACGCAGATGCGACATGATTGTCGTTCTTGTTGAGAGCTCCATATTGCGAGAACAGGTAACGATCGAACAGAAGTACGACCGCAAAGGATACAAGCGTGGTTGCCAATGAGACCCAACCGGCGAAGGGCAAAAAGCAGAAGAGCATGATCTGCGATCCGACGAGCCGGAAGAACATGTAGTTGACTTCGAAAGAGTCGTCAAGGAATTGTCCGAGCGAGTTCGTGGCCCGGTTTATCTTGTCGATACTTTCGCCAGAATGGTGCTGCCTGTGCCATTTCAGAGGCAAGGCGCTAACCAACCCGAACATGTGACTTTTGTATGCCGCCTTCGTGCGGAAGGCGACGATACGTTCAATCACACGGCCAGGACCGTGCAAAAGCCAGAACACTACCTCGATCGCAAACAACCCGCCCAGGTAGAATCCAAACTCGGCAAGGAGTTTATTGACGTCCACCTGGTTGATGTCCAGTTGCACGACGTTGAGCAGACGACCAATTACCCACGGTTCGAGCAAGGCAACAGCTTGAGCCAGAATGAACATAGTCGAATAGACAAGCATCAGCGAACGAGACTTGCCGGCATAGCGCCAGCCAGTTGCAGCCAGATGGAATATTGGGACTTTTAAAAGAGTCTTTCTGAGCAGAGCGTACATAGTTAGGTTCCTCAAGAACCAACCTGTGCGTTGCATTCAAGGCAATAACAACAATGCGACAGCAAAGTGCCTTCATGCAAACCAAGGTTGGTGCGGAAAACTGCGCGCAATTTATGCGCATTCGCGATGGCGACCGACAGGGTGGGCCGCGCGGAAGAGCGAATTTCCGGCTACGTCAACCTTCGGGATGCAAGATGGTGGTCATAACTTACTGCCGTCCTCAAATACTTGGAGCGATTAACTTTGGAAATAGCACCGAGTTCCAGTCAAGGAAACACGGAGTGGGTAACCGCATTTTACAAACTATGCGATTTGGACTCTGTCGTCAAGAACTTTTGAACAAAAAGCCAACTTTTGTTTACGGGGAAGGCCCCTGGTTGAAGAGAAAGTATTGCATAAGAGCCAGGTAGACAATTTGGAAGCTGCCGTACAGCAAGACGACTACCGCCACCGAGTCACACGAGAACAACAAAGACATGGGCACCCACCTCTCGAAAAAAGATTCAATTTGGAGCGTCTATCTTGAGTCTATGGCGCGAAACCGATTCCGTATATTCTCAAATCGGTATTAACGAAAAGGTGTATGCGTGCGAGATTGAGAGAGGAGCAGCCAATGCCGTTCAGGAGAAGACATGTAGAGCGCCACTTCCAGGGCGGCGACACGGTGCGCGACATCGTAATCGGCATGGCCGATGGATTGACGGTCCCTTTTGCTCTGGCAGCAGGACTGTCCGGCGCCGTCGCCAGCAACGGATTAATCATTACAGCCGGCCTTGCAGAAATTGCCGCAGGGGCAATCGCCATGGGGCTGGGAGGTTTCCTTGCCGCTCACAGCCAAATCGAACACTACCTGAGCGAACGAAAACGTGAAGTAGTGGAGGTTCAGGAAGTTCCAGAAGAAGAGAAGCGCGAAGTTCGAGACGTTTTTCGCACTTATGGTCTGACCGATGAGGAAATCGCCCCGATTCTGACGGCATTTCAATCCCGTCCTAAAGACTGGGTCAACTTTATGATGCGCTTCGAACTGGGGATAGAAAAACCAGACAAGGGAGAAGCTCTGAAGAGTGCAGTCACGATTGGAGGTTCATATATCGTCGGCGGGTTGGTTCCGCTTTGTCCATATTTTTTCGTCGGCACTACACACGGTGCGCTCGAGCTGTCCATTGTTGCAACAGCCAGTGCACTCTTTCTGTTCGGCTTCATTAAAGCCAGATTCACGGGCAGTCAGCCTTTGCTCGGTGGTCTTCAGACACTTCTGGTGGGAGCGCTGGCTGCTGCGGCAGCTTACGGCATTGCCAGGGCTATAAGTCACACGGGCGGCTAGTTATGGCGGCTCGCCAGAGCCGGAGTGATATCGCTTCAGCTCACGCGAAGTCTGGAGTGATATCGCTTCAGATCAGCGGCGATGGAGGGATAGGGTGATATCACTTCAGGATCAAGACGGATCAAGACTAGCGACGTCAAGCTGGGTCGCTTGGACTACGCGTCAAACTGGTCTGGAATCCAGCGCCCGAAGACTTCTTTCAATTGAGCGACTGTGAAAGGCTTGCTCAAATAATCATCCATGCCGGCGGCTATGCACTTATCACGGTCCCCGGTCAGCGCGCGGGCGGTGAGAGCGACAATCGGTGTGTGCTGTCCCTTGGCTGTGTCGACTTCGCGTACACATTTGGTGCAGGCCAAACCATCCACTTCAGGCATCCGCCAATCCATAAGCACCAGGGCGTAGGTGTACCGCTCCATCAATTGGATGGCTTCCTTGCAGCTGGCAGCGGCGTGCACCTCGGCACCCAACTTCTCGGCGTATGCCACCGAGATGCGTTGCTGTATAGGATTGTCCTCGACCACCAGAACCAGAGGGCGGGTATCCGGAGGAAGCGATAAATCGCTGTTGTTGGCGTAGGTTCCCTTGCCTGTCATGCCATAAGCACCTGAGAGTGCGTAGACGATAGCTAAGCGTCCACTGTAACTACTTTATCAAAAATCAGGCGGCAGTCCCGAAAATTCTCAATTGCCAATCATCTCCCCTCCAAGAAACGGTCACCAGCGCCTGATCACAGGTCCGAATTCGACCCGAACCGACTTGTTAAGAGGCTCTCAGTTGGACGATAGCAGGTAATTTCATGCGGGAGCGACCGATTTCGACCAATTTGTTGTAAAACGGCAACGTTCGGCACTGGACCCAAACACATGCCGAGCGACTCAGTGGCCATCATCCGTGGTGGCAGTGTTGCGCAAGGCTTAATTCTTACACCCATGTCAATCGTCGCGGTTTATTATATGGATGACTTTCTAGACTCTCGCCCCTGCGTCGTACGACGCATTGATGTGGAGGACCTGCCATGAATCTGGTCGCTTACCTGCGTTCTAGCATGCAAGAAGATGTTGGCGAGCAGGACATGGAAGAGCAGGAACGCGGAATCGCTGAATACTGCAAGCAGCGCGGCTACAATCTCAAAGAGGTAGTAACGGACGAGAGTATCGAGTCAAGCACCGAACGCCACGGTCTCGATCACGCTCTTGAAACCACAGCCGACGGCATCATAGTCACAGATCCTTTAGTCATCACCGACAAGTATAAGGATCTGGATCACTTCTTTGAGAAGCTGGCGCAGCATCGCAAGAAACTTATCGTCGTGTACGAGAACAAGCAGTTCGACCCGCTGGCAGCTGCGAACGTGAAGGCAGACTTTCACGAGGCTTATCCGCATCTGCTGCGCGACTGAGCCTAAGCATTACTCGCCATGACAACTAATTGACACCACAGGTGGTGCTGGATTAAATGTTGCCCCTCGAGTCTTCTTATCCGCCAATGGAAGCCACCCTCACCGAGAAGTTACCGGTTGATGAACAGGGTTGGCAATTCGAACCAAAATGGGATGGCTTCCGGTGCCTGAGCTTCCGTGACGGCAATCATCTCGACATGCGCTCCAAAAGCGGGCAGCCACTGTCTCGCTATTTCCCGGAGGTGGAGCAGGCGGTGTTGTCGCTGGCTGCGACCCAATGTGTTCTTGATGGCGAACTGGTAATGGCGGATCCGGAGCAATTCAGTTTCGACGATCTCCTCGAACGCATTCACCCGGCGGCCAGTCGCATAAAGAAGTTGTCCGTGGAACGTCCCGCCATATATGTGATATTCGATTTGCTGGTTGACGAGCACGGGCAGTCGCTTGTGGACTTGCCGCTTGAGAAACGGCGGCAACATCTGGAACATTTTGCCGAACAATTTCTCCGCACCAGAGATATACAAATATCACCAGCCACGACTGACAAAGAAGTAGCCAAGAAATGGTACGACATGGTCGGGATAGAGCTTGACGGCGTGGTTGCTAAAAGACTCGGTCTGCCTTACCAGAGCGGCAACCGCAAGGGCATGGTGAAAGTTAAGAACAAAAGAACCGCCGACGTTGTGATTGGAGGATTTCGATACGCCTCAAGCGGACGCATCATCGGTTCACTGCTGCTCGGCATTTACGACAGTAACGGATTGCTGAACCATGTCGGTTTCTCCTCAGCTTTCAGCGCCCGCGAAAAGCAACAGCTGACATCGCTGCTGGAACCCTTAATAGAGCAGCCCGGGTTCACGGGAAATGCGCCAGGGGGTCCCAGTCGGTGGGCAAACAAGAGAAGCGAGGAGTGGTATCCACTGAAGACCGGACTGGTCGCCGAAGTGGAATATGACCATTTCAGTGCCGGGCGATTCCGCCATGGAACGAAGTTCCTGCGCTGGCGCCCGGATAAAACGCCGGAACAATGCACCTACGAACAGCTCAAGCTCGACAAAGGCAGTAAACGCCTAAGCTGAAGCGATATCATTTCAGTGCGGAGGAAAAGACTCAGTGGAGTGATATCACTTCGTAATCGCGTCGTGAGAGTTCCAGACTAGTGCCCAACTGGACTATTTATTTGGCGTATATGGCCAGCGCGATCAGCGCCAGCACAGGGAGTCCGAACCAGAGCAGCGCTTTCGCCATTGTCACATTGACACGTCCCTCCTGCGCGTGTAGCTCTTCGTAGAACTTGTAGACGCGGTCAATTTCCTGCTCGCGGGTTCGCATCTTGAGTGGGCGTGCTTGGCGTGCCATGTCCTTTCTCCTTCGGGAAGACCGGTAATCGTCTCAACTTTCTGATAGATGACGGAATTGCCAAGTAGCGGTTCCGGCTTTCCGTTACGAATCGGCACCGGTGGCGCGTTGCGGAACGAATTGAAAGTGTAGGACGTCAGCGTTCCGGACCGGGCGCGGATTTAGGCGTTTTCGGCAATCATCAACTGAGGTCAGGAGGCTAAACGTATGACGGACAAAGTCAGCAAATCCAAGACGGCTCAAAACGAGCCTGTTCCAACTCGCGCCGAACGTGACGCGGCATCATCCTCCTCCGGAGGACGGAAGGCAGTCGAGGTCGAGGTCGACGCGGAAGTCGCTAAGAAGAACGAGGGATCGACTCCTGGCGCCGTCGAGATAGCTCCGCCCGTCGGTCTGGAGCTAGAGACTCGAGGAGATGAGGAATAGTCACCCAGTAGTGCGGATACAGCGTCATCCGGAGATCGATCTGAATCCACGGAAGATATGACTGTCAGTCCGCTGACCGTCACGGCGAGCGATCGAACGAAGGGCTCGACATCAAATAGCGCTCACTTGTATATACAAACACCCTCCGGTCGCCACCACTGACGGTGACTAAGCAATATTCGAAGAGGCAAATATTCGATCAAAGCTGTTGGTTTCACTAGGGGAGGGGGGAATATTATTACCGCCTACCCCATTTGGACACCCCGTGCAAGAGAGAAGAAGATCATGAACAACATTGCAGATCTGCTTGACCAAGCAACCGTTTTTGAGTCGACCGGCGATTACGCTAGAGCGGAGCGGTGCTATATCTATGCACTCGAACTGAAGGAACGCACCTTTGGCAGAGAGCATCCGGCCCTCGCAACTGACTTGCATAATGCGGGTCTTCTTCTGTTCGCCCAAGATAAATATGAAGAGGCCGAGCGTTTGCTTAGTCGCGAATTGATCATCGAAGAGAAACACTATGGTCCCGATCACCCGGAGTTGATAGCCACACTCGAGCATCTGGCAGCGGTCTACTTCAATCAGGAACGCTACTCGGAATCAGAGTTCGCATATCGCCGGCTGATCAAACTAATCGAGGCGACGCAACCAATCAATCGCGCTGAACTTACAAATCATTTGCATAACCTCGCCGAAATTTGCGATCTTCAGGGAAACGGCAATGAAGCGCAAGCGCTCAAGAGACGAGCCCAAGAATTGCTGGATTCGCACATGAGCACAGCTTGCCGCACCCGACATAACTAACCCACAGGCAAGCTCAAATGGTCCGCTCGCTGACTCAGCGGGCGGACCATTTTATTGAAAGCTGATGGTCACATCTGGTCTACCAGATGAAGCAAATGTGCATGAAGTTCTCCGTGCGGTAGATGAATGCGGTCTCCATGGCCAGGCAATACCCACTCAAAGTTGTAGTCGAGGAGCCGTCGCATAGACCGTTTCTGATCGCTCCACGAGTACCAGCACACGCTGCGCGACGCGCCAAGCGACTTCTCGTCACGATCCCACCATAAGTGATCACCAGTGAATAGCAATCTGCTGTCATGTAGAAGAACGCAATGCCCCTGGGTGTGTCCCGGCGTCGGAATAACGAAAAATCCCTCGCTAATTTCCGTTGGCTCATCGCCGCGCAACACCACTTCAGCCTGGGGTTGTGAGGACAGTTCGAACTCGTGAATGATGCGCGAAGCCCCAAACTCTGCAGCGTATCGCTGCGCCTCAGCCACATCGTCCCGATGAGTCAGGAAGATGTATCTGATGCCGCCCAGTTTGTGAAACTGCTGTACCAGATGCATAACAAACTTTGGCGAATCGATAAGCCAGTTTCCGTCTTTGTGGCGCAGGAAATAGCTGTTTCCGCCGTACGATTTGGGCGAATTGAAACCGCAGTAATACAGATCAGGCTCCAACTCCAGCGGAAAATCCTTCATGACTTCATGAGAGTCATTGTCCGTCAAAACCCCAATTGAACCAGTCGGGCAAGACAGGAGCGCCCTGGTCGCGGATCGGCGCTCAAAACCAGTTGCCGGTTGTACCTGGACGTATGAGTAATCGTCCGTTTCCCCAAATGTGGCAGGCGCCAGCTGCCTGCAGGTGTCGCAGTTTATGCAAGTCGAATCGACGAAAAATTCTCCCGGCACGTTAGCAGGCAACTTCTTATTTACATCGGCCATGCAGCACGCTCCATGTCTCACTAACCACTGTATCACTGCTCCGACAGCCCCAAGCAAGCCCTCTCTCGGTTCTGGGAGCCCGAGTGATATCGCTTCAGCTTCACTCGGCTGGAGTGATATCACCGTAGTTGACTCTTGGAAATGGGAACTTATGACCACGACAATTCGACATACCTGAAATCCTACGAACTGGAGCAGCGCCATGTTGAAGCCGTTGTTTTTACTACTCTCTGGGGCTGTCTACCTGACGAGCCTGAACTCCGAGACCTGTAGCGATTTGCTGATCGCACAGACCCGCTCAGCCAGCAGGCACGTACCGGCTCCAGTCGCGGAAACCACCCGCGTCAGAAACTTCACCGTCCCATCGGAATCATCGGCGTCCACCATGCAAACCGAATTGAGCGGCGAAGCGCTTTCCCCGTACGACGATCATGCGGCACTGCCCGCGGGCGCGGTTTACACTACATCTGACGACACTGCCTAGCCGACCAACAAGCGGAATAAAACTGCGACAAGAACTGCGACCAGAACTGCGACAAGAACTGCGACCAGCCTGTCTGCCCGGTCCAAGCCCTGAACCGCAGTCACGCAATACGCATAGAAGGAAGTGATTTCCATGAAACAAGCATCCGAACCCGACTATCTGCATCCAGATGGTAAGCCTGATGATGCCACCGCGCTCGAGGATTTACCGGATCACGAAAAGTATTCCAACGGCTCAAAAAATAAGGCCTTGAACGAGGCAGATGGTCATAGTATTGAGCGAAAAGATAAGTTCTTAGGAACAGATGGCACTACCCAGAATCAATCGTGATACCCAATTTGGTATTGGCGGCGTGGGCGCAGCTAGCCGTTCAGCCGATTCCCACAAGTGCCGCAGAACTTGGCGTGCCGAATCATGAGCGCCTTGCATTTGGGGCATTCGATTTTGTTGTGCTCTTTGTCGGCTGGTCTGGCAAGACCACCAGTCCCTTTACTGGGGCGATTTGACACTTTTCCGCCCAGGCACTGCGCAATCGATTCACACCAGAGCATCTGGTGGAGATGCTGCGGCAATGCATGCAATCTAGGGTCCAGAGGCAACATGCCGCAATGCATTCCAATCACCTGCGAGCCCTTAAAAATTGGGCTTCCGGCGGCCTGGTACGGCAGTGCGATTGAATGCAGCAGGTGCCAAGGATCGTTGGGGCGCAGCAAACCGATCAAGTTTCCCTGTCGTATTTGAGGAACCCCAACAGTTGGATGAATAGTCAGATTGGAGATCTCATCCCATGGGGCAAGGAAACTCGCGGGAGACATTTCCAATGGACGCATCGGCATAAGATCGTCAGTGTTCAGCGGAACCTGTGCAATCTGCCTTGTAGAAAGGAGCTCCGCAAGCGTCACGTAAACCGTGTAGCTGTCCAGACACACGATATCCCAGAGTCGGTCTATGGATACGCCGCCATCCAAGTGAGGCCAGATGCGACGTGCGTAGATCTGCACTTCCGGATTCAGAGCTTGTTCGTCGAGTATTTCGGTAGCCCTGGCATAACAAGTTCCGTCACCGCCCAGTTCCGTCAACACTCGGGGAACCTCGTCCATGCGTCGGTGCGCCTCAAGCAACAAACTTTCTGTCGGGCGAGACATTACAGCGCTGACCTGCCAGTCAGGCTTGCTCGCAGTTTGAAAGAGAAATTGGCCGGTCACCTGATGGCAGAACATCTGGTAGACGGCCGCTTCATTAATGAGCTTGCCGTACTTTGCATAGAGAACGGCTCCTTCGCGGCAAAAGAGCTTCGCCACCGGGCGATTGCGCTCATCGGACAGGACGAGCAGTCCGTCCTTTCTGGAGGCGGTCATCGTTTGTATTACAAGCGCCAGTCCCAACTCATCAACCGAACCACCCAGACCTTTCATGCGCGGCATGGGAGTCATCGAGAGTTTCTTGTTGAATGTGGTCATAAAATCTGTAGTCAGTTCAACCAGCGATCGCGAAAGCGTCAGCACGGCTAAATTGTGGTCCTGCAAAGCCAGTGCGGGAACAGGCTGCGACAAGGAACGCTGGGATAACTCGTTGGCTGTCTTGATGTCGAAACGCGGGTGAAAGTCAACATCTCTGACCTCCCAATCCTGTCCCGTGGCGGGAAAGCTCACCTTTAGCGCGTTCAAATCTTCCAGGTAGAGAACCACCAGGTGGGCGCAAGTCACCACCTTGTTTTGCTCCACCATCCAGACCGTGCCGAAGGGCTCCTCTCTGCGCACGCACCTGTCAACGAGCATTCCGACCGACGTCGCATACTTCGCAATTTCTTGCCTTTGTGTAGAAAGAATGGCCTGGTGCATGATTGGTCAAAATCATAGCCGAACCTCCAAGAAGTAAACAGGCCCGCGCTGAAGCGAGGTTGCATCTGTAAAGCATCGGATGCGGGACCAATTGAAACGTACTCCGCAGGACCTTGCCGCTCCACGCGCCCCAGACGGCTCACGGCAGTGCAAGATGTAAGTTCCTGCCCTGGCATCGTTCCGATGCATCCAAGAGAGAACAGTTCTCCTATCAGCATGAGTAAAACTTTTCCAAGTTGATTAGCATTCCGCCGGCTTGTCAGGAACGTATGTTCAGCACCGACTCCCAGCGTAAACAGGCGCTTAGTGGTTTCTTCAAGAATTCCAAGAGAGACAAAATAAGACACGCGTTGTCAACAAAGGTGCACTAAAACGCTGAAGTGCCTGCTTCGCAGGTTTTACTGTTCAACCGATGAATCATGTCTAGCGCCGGCAACAGTTTAGGTTCAGCCGCTGTTCGGTGTTAGGATGATTGCCGAAGCGACCTCCTGAAGTGACACCATCTGCGCTATCAACTGATGGTGATATTCGAGATTCTCGCAGTCAAACTGCTTCGCATTTTCGTGGCGTGCGCTTTGTGTCGGCGTTTGTTAGGCTATTAGGTGGATCGATCGAAAGTTTCTTCGAATGTTTTTGTCTCAATGTGCCGCGTGCGTTCATCGTAGATCGATTGCACCGGATGGATTCCTCTCAGCGTGAGGCGGTCCCATGGGAGTGGACAGCGTGTCAAAAAAACCGATAGCTCCAGACGTGCTGGTTACGGCTCTCAGTCTGGCTATCCAGGAACGCCGCAAAGAGCTGAGGCTTTCGCAAGACGAAGTTGCCAGACGCGCCGGACTGCACCGCACGTACATAAGTGAAGTGGAGCGGCACTCCCGGAACTTCTCCATCAAGATCTTCATGCGTTTGTCTAGCGCGCTCGAAACTGATCCTTCTACGCTCATGCGCAATGCCGAAGCAATGGCGACGCTCGAACGAAAGCCCACCAAACGCGGTTAGCCTGCTCTAAGTCTAGTCCTGCTCTAAGTCTAGGTTTCCAGGTTTTCCGGTTAGGTTTCCGACGTGGTCAGCGAGGACATCGAAGTTCCGACCGGGCTGCTGGAAAGTGTTGCGACATATTCCTTCAGTTCAAAGAACTGTCTGTGCAGTCGGCAATAGGCACTGTATATGGTGCGCCAGTTCTGCTGCGCAGCACAAGTCTCGAGATACAAGGCTAATCTTGCCAGTTCCTCGGCATGAGCTGCCCATGCTGCACCTTTGACTTCGTGCGCCAGGCGGGAAATCTTTTGCGCCTGCTGCTTGTCGATTGCTTTGCGCAGCTCATCCACCAACTTCTCGGTCGACGTGGTGAAGAGTGTCAAGAGTTCAGCTGCGTTGGTTCCGTACTCTGCTTGCAGCGCCGCAAAATCGACAGGCTCTTCCTTCGAATCGACAATCGATTTTGCAGCATCGAATATAGGTATGACCTTGCCTGGCTCTTTTGTAATGCCGGCTGTCCAGTACTCGAGCTTCTCAGCTAGCAGGTCCCGATCAATTGGTTTGGTTATATAGTCGTCCATGCCGGCAGCCAAACACCGTTCGCGATCGCCCGACATAGCCATGGCGGTAACCGCAATAATCGGCACGCGCCGCCCCAAGACTTTCTCGGCATCCCGAATCAACTTCGTGGCTTCGAATCCATCCATTTCGGGCATCTGACAATCCATCAAAATCGCAGCGTACTGTTGATTTGACGCCGCTTCCACAGCTTGCAGCCCGTTCATGGCCAGATGGCTTTCCCATCCGAGGCGATCGAGCAGAAGCATGGCGACCTTCTGGTTAAGCGGATGGTCTTCTGCGAGCAAAATCACTCTGGAAACCGTGTTGTTGTCAGCTCTTCGTTTGAATGCGTTCATTAAGGATGCCTGATTTAAGGTGGTTGGGAAAGACGACCAAGAGTTCTTCCATAACACCTTCGATAATCGCACCATGAGGAGACTTCCTTAAGTAAGGATTCCCCTCTTTTCACTGTGGGTTCCCCTACGTCCGTAGACGCAATGGCTCATCCAGCTATCGGCTCCACGGTTCAGCTAGGACTGGAGTCATCTCTGGCGAAAACCATAATTTTTCCCACTACACAACGATAGGCGCCATCGGTGAACACATGCCCCGAACTAAGCTGAAGCGATATCACTCCAGCACAATCGATATCACTCCAGCACAAAGCGATATCACTCGGGTCCGATATCACTCGGGGTCCGCGAGGGGCTACCTGCCAGGGGCTACCTGCTGTGTGGAAACATAGAGCGAAAGTCAGTCGGCTGCTGAAGCGTGACAGGTTTCCATCCGACCGATGCTGGCGCTCCAACTGGTGAAAGAATCTGGTACTTGCTCGTAGTGGGTGCTATCGGTTGTGAACCTGTGGCTATAGCGTTCCGCAGTGACGAAATCTCAGGGTTCTCGACTTTCATCTTTTCAAGACGTTTCACCATCTTATCGGCTTTATCCCACTGCCGATTGTCTACATAGTAGCGGGCTGCGTTGAGAATTAGCGCAACGGTGGCATTATCGTCCGGTCCATTGTCGATTTCGGATTGCTGGATCTGCTGCTTGAACTGCTTATCCGTCGCGTCCGGCGCCTCCCATGTGGTTACCTTTTTCAGTTCGCCTGCTCCATTCGGCAACGCAGGAGTCATCCGATACCGAGTCCTCTCTGAGTTTGTATTGCGCCAACCTAGATAGCGAGAGTAGGCTTGTCCGCTCGGAGTAGACGAGTTCCAACTACTTCTCGGTTGAAAATTGATGTATGGACCTGACCAGCCAGACGAAAAGGTTGGATGCCAGCTTGGCGTTGAATTGCCAGAACCCCACTGGTTGCCACTTTGCCACTGAGCCGCAGACATAGTTCGACCGGAAGCCGAGCAAGCCCCACCCGTTCCCCAGCTGTAAGAGGTGATGCCACTTTGTGATGTGTAAGTAGTTGGTGCTGGCGCCAGCGTATAACTGGGTGGTGCCAACGTACAACCGGGTGGCGTCCCCGCCTGAAACCCAGGAGGCCAGCCCAGTCCAAAACTCTGTAGAGGTACAAGTGCTGTTGGATGTGCAGGGAAACCCTGGGGCGATATCGACACGCCACCGCCGGACTGGCTGTGTTGAATGTACAGGTTGTTCCATCTTTTAGAACTCGACCTTAGCCGATCAGCCCGTTCTCGAGCGGCTCGTGCGCTGTCGTCAGTTGAACACAAGCCCGGAATGCCCAATCCTGTCAGAGTTACCGACAAGGACAACACCAGAGCCACTTTCGCGGCCCACAGCTGCGTAAAATCAAAGTGATATCGCTTCAGGATCGGCGCCTTTGAACTGAAGTGATATCGCTTCAGGATGTTCGTGAGTGCTGGGATATAACGCATGCTAAGGGTAGAACTTTGGGTAGAAACTAGCGTCTGGGCGCATTTTTATGCCGAAGTTGCTCTCTAACCACCTTATCATTCCCTTCCTCTTAATGTTGTTGGCGTGCCCCCGAGAGGGTTTTTCCAAAAATATTGTGGAGAAACAGCCACTGGCGCAGCCGGCGAAACTGCAAGCCCTGACACCCAAGCTGGACGAATCGAACAAGATTCAGCTGCACGCGGAAGAAACCCATAACCTGGACATCTCCATGCAAAACCTGAGCGGCTGGAATCAACTGTATAGCGCCGGCCGCACTCTCTTTGCCCAGGGAGACTATCGACGGGCGCTGAACGCTTTCCGCGCTGCTTACTCTCATAGCGACGATGACGGACAAAGTGACACTCGCGACAAAGCAACGCTGCAAGCCATCGAATTAACGAAAAGGTCTCTGACACGCGATTCTCTTTTGGGTTACAAGCTCACCGCCTCCAAAGGTGGGTCCAAGGTGGTGGAAAAAGTGTTTCGTCCATCGCTGGCCTGGCTGGCTGGTATCAAAGATGGTGACAGAATACTGTCCGAACGTCAGGTCAACAACCAAATACAGCTGACAGTATCAAGGAATGGGAGGACTTATTCGGTCAGCATGCAGGCGCCGGTTTCCTTGCGCGCAGGCACAGATCCGTTGTTGGCACGGCACGCGCGTGCGGACAATGGTGGCTCCTCTTTGAGCGGGCGCATCACCAATCCGTCCGTACTTCAAGCTCACGAGAAGGATTTGAGCAAATGGGATGTCGCCATATTGATCGATTGCTCTGGCTCTATGAGCTCGAATATTACGACGTCCTCCGGGCAGATGAGCAAGTGGCAATGGTGTGTCGCCAGCAGCAATCAGCTGCTCACCGATTGCGGAAAGTATTTTCCGAACGGCATTACGATTGTTCCGTTTCATAGCCAGTATGCCGTGCTGGACAATGTTCGTGTCTCAGAAATCAATCGCGTCTACGAAGCCCTCTCGCCTTCGGGCGGAACAGAAATGGCTTCCCCTCTCGGATTTGTCCTCATGCGCCATTTCCAGGCCGCAAAACGGCCGTTGGTGGTGGCAGTGCTGACCGATGGCATGCCTAATGACGTGGACGCCGTTCGCAGCGTGATTGCCGACGCCGCAGCCCGGACTACCGGTGACAAACAGGTGGCAGTAACGTTTCTCCAGGTTGGCAACGACGGCGGCACGGAAACTCTGCGCAGCCTCGACGACGAAATGGTAAACGCCGGCGCCGCGCGCGACATCGTAGACAGTCATTACTTCGACGAGATACAGCAAATCGGCATCAAGGGCGGATTGGTCGCCTCCATGATGGAACGAGAAGCCGAGGGTCGCGCCGCCACTGCGCCGCCATTGCCGCACGCGCAGTCGCCGACGAAAAAGCCGCCCTCGACGCAGCACTGAGGTCACCGCTCATGGTGCGCAGCAGACTACTCGCTCGCAGCAAACTACCCCTTGCGGTAATCGTCAATGGCTGCGTCCCAGCGCGCCAGTTCGTCAGGGCGCACAGATGACCGATTCTCGGCGGTAATCATCAGCCCAGTCTGCCTGTACGCGTAGAGCATTTCCTCCGACATGCCTGACTTCAACATCTCCGATTCGATTAACTGAGTCAAATCGGCAAAGCCGTCGGCTCGCAGTATTCCTTCCTCTTCATCCGTCGGTTTGCGCCCGAATTTCTCCTGAAACAGCTGTTTGTCGCGCTCGAATTGGTCTCGGCGCTCCTGCGACATGGCGGCTTCGCGAATGACCTTCTTATTCTTGATGAAATAATCGATGCCCTTCGTCCGACAGCAACTTTTATATTTGATGTTGCTTCCGCAAGGGCAGTAATTGTTTGGTGGGAACGGCTTTTTCATCGAGCTCTAAGACAGTTTCAAGATGGGAATGACAGTGGTTTGAATCGGTTGCCCGCCGACCACCGCATCATCATCGCTGAGGAATACATCGATTTCGCTGCGCACCCCGAACTCCTCCAGATAAATGCCGGGCTCAATCGAGAATCCGGTGTTGGCGATCAAGCGCCTTTCATCACGGGTTTCCAGATTATCGATGTTTGCACCGTTGGCGTGCACTTCCAACCCGATCGAATGTCCGGTTCGGTGCACAAAATGATTTCCATAGCCTCTGTCTTTGATGAAGTTGCGCGCCACATCATCGACTTCAAATCCGTGCACTGTCTTCCTGGTGCGGTGTGCTTCACCGACGAACTCGAGCGCGGCATCGCGGGCCCCGCGAACCACTTGAAAAATCTCTTCGTATTTCGAGGGAACGCTCTCGCCGACATATCCCGTCCAGGTGATGTCGGCGTAAACTGCATCGGCAGGCTCCTTCAGTTTCGCCCAGATGTCCAGCAACACAAAGTCGCCATTCTTGATCGGATCGCTTTTGGCGCTGTTCGGTTGATAATGCGGACTGCCACTGTTGGCGTTGACCGCCACGATGCAAGACGAGTTGCTGATCATGCCGCGTTGTTCGAAAGCGCGATCGATTAACTGCTGGATGGCGTACTCGTGGCAAGGCTGGCCCGCCTGCACCTGAGCGGCGATGGTACCAAAGGCCTCAAATACGATCGCGCGCAAGTGATCGGCTGCCAGAAGATGACTTTTGAGTTGAGCGGGTGTCCAGCGCGCTTCGAAACGCTGCACCAGATCCGCGGAAGAAACGACACGCACGTTGCCTGATTCCTGGACCAGTTCAACAATGCCGGCGTCCACTCGCGAAACATACGGAATCGCATTCAACGGCGAGTACTGCATGGCTACGGTCTGGCAGCCGGCAAGAATCTCTTTCAACTTGTCGTGCAACTCGCGCCAACCCAGATAAACTGTCTTGTCGCCTGGCAGCGCATCGAGAGCATCCATTTCAATACGATGAACTAGTTTGCGCGGAGCACCATACTGAGGAATCAAGTAGAACCAGCGGCGCGACACGAAGTGCGAGCTGCCCAAACCGAGAATGTGTTGGGCCAGCGGATCATTGTCATGAAAAAAGTAAAACAGCCAACCATCCACCTTGTCCTCGGCAAGCGCTTTCTGGACGGCGGCAATATCGATGGCAGCAGTGGCGGAAGAAGTTGTTGTCGACATATCAGGCCACCACTTCCTTGTCTTGCAGAAGAATAATTTGATCGCCATCGAAGCGTTCGATAACGGCCAGCGATTCGATGGGAACCGTGATGTGTTTCAATTGCTCGCGACCGCCGAAAGAGCGTTTCTCGATCACGCAACCGATACCGACGAGGGTGGCACCGCTTTGCGTCACCAGTTTGTCCAGAGCAAGCAAAGTGCGAGCACTGGACAGAAAGTCGTCGATAATCAAAACGCGGTCGTCGGCGCTCATGTACTCAGTGGACACTATCAACTCGACTTCGCGTTTGTGGGTCGGCGATGACGATTTCTCTCTATAAGGATCGGGCGCCATCGTAATCGGTTGATGCTTGCGCGCGAAGACGACCGGCACACCCAGTTCTATGCCGGCAGCCAGCGCCGGTGCAATGCCGCTGGTTTCGGCAGTCAGGATGCGCGTCGGCTTCAGGGCCGCGAATTTGCCGGCAAACTCCTGTCCGATTGCTTTCATCAAAAGCGAGTCCAACTGATGGTTCATGAATGCATCCACTTTCAGGATGCCGTCACCGAGATGTTTGCCGTGTTGCAAAATTTTTTCGCGAAGCAACTGCATGTCTATCACCTGCCGAAGTCACTGTATTTTACCTAAGGCGCTTCGTATAATGGTCGACCGCTTCACAATGGGAGAGAAAGGATGCCACGATCGCTGGCGAACACGTTCGCAGCACTACTTTTTGCAGTTGTAATGACTATGGCTCCCCTGGGAAAATGGAGCCAGCATCCCGCACTGGCGCAGCAGCCTGTGCTGGCGCAACAATCTCAACAACAGCAAACAATGTGGCAGGCGCCCGGGCAAGGCGGCGCACAAACTCAATCACCAGGACCGACCATATGGCAGGCGCCCGGTCCTGGCTCGTCCCAAACGCAGCCAGCAGCACCACAGCAAACTCAGACGCAAACGGAAGACAGCGGCATCTCCACCCTCTATGCGTCGCGACCGTACGTCAGCGCCAGCACCAGACAGGACCAATACTTCTATGACTGGCTGCCATTGCAGCCAGGACAGGAGAAGCTGGAGAAACTGACCTTGACCGTCATCAACGGAGTACAGGGTCGTCCGAAGTTCAAGTGGCTACGATTGCAGATCGGCGGCTACATGATGGCCACCGAAAAGGATTTTCCGAAGGGCAGCAATCGAGCAACCATTGACGTATCAGGCAAGCTGCAGCCCGGCACCAATCAAATCATCTGCGAAGCGGGCGGTGTTGTCGGCGCCAGCATGCAGTGGTTCCTGACCACGTCCAATCCGTACATCACCAACGTGCATCCGATCAATGCCGCGCAAGGACAAGTCATTTCCATCTACGGCGGCAATCTCGATATGGCAAATGTCGATGAAATCGTCTATTTCAATGGGGTTGCGGGCAACACGGTTTTCTCCTCTGATCCGGTAATCCGCGCCAAAGTACCGGACAATGCAGAGCCTGGTCCCAACGAACTAATCGTGTCAGTTGCCGGCATCAAGACACAGCCCCTAATGGTAAACGTCTATCCGAAGCCCGTTCCCGAGCTTCTTTCCGTGCTGCCGTGGGTTGTAGTGCCTGGCGGCCAATCCTATATAACCGGAAGAAACTTCGCGCCCAACCCCCAAAACAATCAGGTCTACATCGGCGGAATCTCTGCACAAATCGTTAACGGGGATGAGAACAATTTGACTGTAATAGTGCCTCTGGACTTCAACGCCAATTTGGCACCACTGATGGTGAAGTACAACATTCCCGTCTATGTGGTCAGCAATGGTATTCGTTCAGCCAACACTCTAAACATGGACATTGGTGCATACGAACAGGGTCCGGGCACACAGTACCCCACCATGCCCGGCGATGCCGACCCATAGTTGCAACCGCCAGCCATGCACACGCGCTGCCCAAATCCAAACTGCTTGATGACATTCGAAGCCCTGGAAGACTTCGAAATGGACAGCGGCAGTTGCCCGCATTGCGGGCAACCAATGACTGCTCGCCTGCTATCCGTAATCGATCAGACCGAACGGCAGTACCGAAAACATCTCGCCGCCGGGACGGCGTGCGCTGAAAACTTCCAAGACACAGGCGATCAGCAATCGGCCTTGCTCGAGGACGTCCGCAGCTTGTGGAACGTCGGCTCAATCTTCCGCAGTTCAGACGGCGCCGGACTAACCACGCTCTACCTGACAGGCATCACGGGTTGCCCGCCGCGCAAAGAGATCGCCAAAACCAGTCTGGGAGCAGAGGAAAACGTTCGTTGGCAGTATCACTGGAACTCACTGTCCGTTCTCAAGACTCTAAAGCAACATGGAGTTCTGCTCCTCGGTCTTGAGCGCACAGAAGGAAGTCAGCCGCTCAATCAGTTCCGTCTGCAACCAGGACAACGCGTCTGCCTGATTGTCGGCAATGAGGTCAGCGGGTTGTCACAAGAAGCTCTCTCCGTTTGCGATGTCGTTTGCGACCTGCCCATGCATGGAGTAAAAGAATCGTTGAACGTCGCCGTAGCCTTCGGAATTGCTGCCTATTTCCTGAATTGGGAACGCGCACACCCCACCTGACAATCCTGGAGTGATATCACTCCAGTACTTAAGTAGTGGGGGCGTCGCCGCTAGGCGATGGCTTGCGTCCACCGAACAACTGCGTTTTTCAGTTTCTGAGCCGAAAAAGGTTTCTCAAGAAAGTCGCTGACTCCAGACGACCGCAACCGCATGGTTTCTTCCGCATTGAGATCGTCCACTAGGGCGATGATCGGTGTGCTGCGCCCAAGACGAGAATCGTTCATGCGAATGGATTTAATGCAGGCCAGGCTCTCAAGATCGGTTCTGACAATATCGAGAAACAGGAAGGCGTAGGCACTGGTCCCCAGGCAATCGATAGCCTCACGGCAATCGCTGACCTGATTGACGCGAAAGTTGAGACTCTTGGCAATGCGACTGAAGCGAACCGACCGGTCCGAGCGACCCGAGCATTCTTCCGAGCTGTCTTCAACAAGCAGAATCAGCATCTCGTCTGAAATTCTTCCGAATGACATATTCACCTGCTCTGCCCCGTGTGGACTGTGGTCTCTATCTGTACTTATGCCCGATTTGACACAGACTTGTGGGTCAGGATACCCGTGCCATAATATGCGGCGATCGCCATAGCTCACCCATGATTGTGGCCAGCATTTGAAAATGGCTGGGACAGTCGTCGCCCGTTTAAAGGTGTTATGCAGAAACCGAATTTGATGCGTTTACTGATTATGGCAACGGCAGCGAATTGGGTAACCTGTGCTGGTCCGTGTTTCTCCCAGCAGGCAATTGCCGATGCGAGTTCTTCGGCTGTCAGCAGCACAACCAGTAGCCCCTACAAGAATGCTGTTCAAGAACTGCGAGAACTGGGACTGGTCGTACACCACATCCACCAAACCAGCAACGACCTGGCTACCGAAGCCAGCCAACCAATCGACATGGTCGGCGAAATCGATTTTATCGGCGGGCAGGTGATTCCAATTATGCCGGCGACATCCGAAGGATTCGGACCAACGCAATACTTGGCGCCCCGCAGAAAATACCTGGACCTATACATGTCGCATCTTTCCAATCTCTTGCCTTTGCTGAATGATGAGATCAACACCTTGATTGTTCCAGACTATGCGCAAGCGACGGTATCACCAATGGTGGCAAAGATGAAGACCTGGGCGGCCGATATTCAACAGGACTACACCGCGCTGCAAGCATCAACGGCTGGTCCTAAGTTCGTCAACAAGGATATTCGCACACAAGCCGACGCCATCACCGAGTCGATCAAAGGCATCGATAAACTGCGCCACGATATCTATAAGCAAATGCGCCGCGACGAAAAGTCGGCAGGCGGCTAGCGCGCCGGCAAAGGCACCGGCTAAAGCACCGGCAAAGCAGCGGCTAAAGCAGCGGCTAAACCACCGGCAAAAGCAGCGGTTAGAGCGTATTGAGCGCCGGTCAGCCTTTGCTTTTCGCCAGTTCTTGCGGGTGTTCGCTGTCCGTAGTGGTGGTGCTGTAGCGGATGGCGATGATGGTCACGTTGTCCGGCGCGCCACCGGCAATGGTGCGACGCAGAAGTTCGTTGCAAACGGCGTGCGGCTCGTCGAGTTCCTTGACGATTTCGCCAATCTGCTCATCGCGTACTACGCCGGTCAGTCCGTCGGTGCACATCATCAATGTGTCGCCAGGGCGCAGTTCGCATGGGCTGTGATCGATTTCGACGTTGTTGTTGTGACCGACACAGCGCGTCAGATAATTCTTGAAGGGACTGTTCTCGAATTGCTCCTGGGTGAGCTTGCCAGCCAACATCAAGTCCATGACCAGTGAATGATCCTGGGTGAGCACGATAGTTTTGCCTTCGCGGATAAGGTAAGCGCGGGAGTCACCGACGTGCGCTACGTGAACATCAGCCGAGGAAGTCTGCATGGCCACGACGATTGTCGTTCCCATGCGATGCATCTCATCGATGGCAGCTGAAAAGACCGATTCGTTGGCATTGGAAACGGCTTCCACCAGCCAGCGGTGAATAGTTTCGCGCTCCTCGTCCTGAGGAGGGCTGGTATTCCACATCTTTTCGATGGCTTCTACGGCCAGTCGACTGGCAGTCGCCCCACCGAACTCACCACCCATTCCGTCGGCGATCACAAACAAACGGCGATCATCGCTGACAAAAAAATTGTCCTGATTTTCCGTGCGTTTGCAGCCAACGTCAGTGACTGCTGCAAATTCCCACTTCAGCATGTTCATATGCCCTTCAATCCCGCCGAGCGGCGGCCCTCATATTTTTATGCCACGAGCGGACAATCCTGCACTCCTGACGTCACAATTCCGAGTCATTAGAGCTACTTAATCTTAAGACGGGCTTCTGATTCAGTCCGCAATAAGTTACGAAAACTGGCAACAAGACTAAGAATGAAGCGGACCCGCCCCTTGATGAGATAACATTCAAGGGTTCGTATAAGGCACGACTAATGCCTGCCCCGGCTGATGCAATCATTGCATGGGGCACGGATTTTCCGATTCGCAACAGGGAGAACTGGTTTCATGGCTCACACGTTGGAAGAAGCACTGGTTCTGGGCGAAGTGACCCCGGAATTCGCCAAGATCCTAGTACCGGAAGCCTTGCGCTTCGTGACCACCCTTCAGCGTGAGTTCAATACCCGGCGCGAAGACTTACTGGAAGCCCGTGACGCTCGCCAGCGCGAACTGGATGCCGGAATGAAACCGGACTTTCTGCCGCAGACGAAGGAAATTCGCGATGGACAGTGGCAGGTAGCCGCAGCGCCAGCCGATCTCGACGACCGCCGTGTCGAAATCACCGGACCTGTAGAGCGCAAAATGATGATCAATGCGCTCAATTCAGGCGCTCATGTGTTCATGGCCGACTTTGAAGACGCCCTGTCGCCAACCTGGGACAACGTGCTGCAGGGACAACTCAATTTGATTGAAGCGGTGCGTCGCAAACTGACGTTCACCAGCCCGGAAGGCAAAACCTATAAACTCAACGAAAAGCTGGCCACCCTGGTGGTGCGCCCGCGGGGCTGGCACCTGCTGGAGAAAAACGTAGAAGTCGACGGCGAGCCAATCTCCGCCAGCTTGTTCGACTTCGGACTTTACTTCTTCCACAATGCCAACCGCCTGGTCGAAAAAGGCAGCGGTCCCTACTTCTATCTGCCCAAACTGGAATCGCACCTGGAAGCCAGGCTGTGGAACGATGTTTTCAATTTCGCTCAGGATGAATTGAAGATTCCGCGTGGCACCATTCGCGCCACCATTTTGATCGAAACGATCACCGCCGCGTTCGAGATGGAAGAAATTCTCTATGAACTGCGGGAACACGCTTCCGGATTGAATGCCGGTCGCTGGGACTATATGTTCTCGATGATCAAAAAGTTCCGCAACAACCCACATTTCGTCCTGCCTGATCGCGCGCAAGTGACGATGGCAGTGCCCTTTATGAAGGCGTACACCGAATTGCTGGTAAAAACCTGCCATGCACACGGCGCACACGCCATGGGCGGGATGGCGGCCTTTGTACCGAGCCGCAAAGACAACAAAGTCAACGAAACCGCTTTCGCCAAAGTGCGGGAAGACAAAAAGCGGGAAGCCGGCGACGGCTTTGACGGCACCTGGGTAGCTCACCCGGATCTGGTGCCGATCGCCAAAGCCGAGTTTGATCAAGTGCTGGGCGAAAAACCCAATCAAAAAGACCGTCAGATCGCGGCAGAAGTTACTCAGGAACAACTTCTGAACACCAAGATAGACGGTGCCACCATCACCGAACAGGGACTGCGCAACAACATAAATGTAGCGCTGCAATACTTAGAATCGTGGGTAAACGGCACCGGCGCAGCCGCCATCCACAATCTTATGGAAGACGCTGCCACCGCCGAAATTGCCCGGGCACAGATCTGGCAATGGATAAAGAACAAAGCCAAACTTGCGGACGGACGCGTAATTGATCAAGCCCTCTACAAGCAACTGCGCAGCGAAGAGTTGACCAGTTTGGGCGGCATGCAAACAGGTCGTCTGCGGGCCGCTGTCGAACTGCTCGATGCTTTGATCCTCACAGAAAAATTCGAGGACTTCCTGACCATTCCGGCATACGAATACCTGCTCTAGTCCCTGCTATGGTCCTGCCATAGAACCAGTTCAAGAATGCCCGCGCCAACTGCGGTAAACTGGCGGCTCAATTGGTTACTGGCGCCGGTTAAGCGCTCCTAAATGCAGGCTCTTGGACCCAGCGTCGAAAGACGCCAGTCGAACACAGTTACTACGCTGCTTAACAGCCTCTCGCTGCTCGAGAAGTTGCCCATGGCTGTGGCCGGCGGCGTCGTGCTTGCGCTTGCCAGCCCGGGGCTGGATTTGTGGTGGTGCGCCTGGCTGGGACTGGCACCGCTTTTGATCTTGATTCGCGCCTGCAAAACAGTGGGGGAAGCCGGCGTCCTCGGCTTTGTGTTCGGACTGGCGTATCACCTGGTCTCACTGCGCTGGATTTTAGATCTCAAACCGGCAGAAGCCGCAGCCGGACCGGTATGGACCCTGGGGGTCGGACAGCTGTGGGGCGTGGTGGCGGTTCATCAATCAGTCCTCTACCTGGCTTTTGCCTGCCTGGTGTTCGCGTTGCCCTTGCGGGCCGGCAATCTGCCTCATTACCATCGCCCATTTTTTCCATACATCTGGAGCGTGCCCATCATCTGGTTGTTCATGATGTGGGTGCTGGCACCGGCCGACTTCTTCGGCGGACTGCCGCTCGCCCAGCTGGCGTACACACAAGGCCCGCTGTTGCAACTGCTGCAGGTGGCGCGGTTCGGCGGCAGCCAGCTGATCGACCTGATCCTCATACTCAGCAACTGCGCGGTGGCACAACTGATCATCGAGGTCACGCACCTTTCGCCGCCTTATGCCAACCGCATCGATTTTTTCCCGCCCCGCACCGGTGCCGCTTTCGATTTAGCCTGGATACTCGGACTCGCCACTCTCGCCTGCTTCTGGGGCGCCGGCGAGTTGCAGAACAGTTGGCTTTTGCCCGACGATCAAGTAGCCGGTTACGCAGCGCCACCAATCACGGTGGCAGTGGTGGAACCTGATTATGCTAAAAGCCGTGAGCCGGAGGTCCTGTTCAAGCCTGCCCAGAATCTCGGCGTCAACATGATCTTTCTGCCGCAGCTGCCTGCCGTGGGCACTCGCGAGTACCGGCGCCTGCTGCGGCAACTGGCGATTAGTGAGCACAAGGACGTGGTGGCCGGTCTGCGCGAAACCACGGACAACGGCGGCGTCATGCAAACGATTCGCGTCTTCAGCGCGGCCGGCAAAAGCGATGCCAACAACTTCACATCTAAGTGCAAGCTGATGCCGTTCTTCGATTTCCCACCCTGGTACGCGCTGTTGGTTTCCGGCGCCGTCCAGAAGGCGCTGGCACCAGACCCGGACGAGAGCGCCCGAGCCGAACAACCCAACATTCTGCAGACGACACCGGCGAAAATCGGCGCCCTCTTCTTCAATGAAATCCTCTATCCGGAATTCGTCGCCCGCCAGGCGGAACGGGGCACGGCACTTTTGGTGCACGTCACCGACCTGACCGCCTTTAAGAGCGACACTCTGGCAAAACAGCTGCTGGCCGCCGGACAATTGCGAGCCATCGAAACCGGGCGCTACATTGTCATGTCCGAAGGCGGCGCTACATCGGGCGTCATTGATCCCATGGGTGTGCGCCGCTGCACCGCCATCTTTGCACCGGGCAAAGCGGGCTGCCTTGTCGACAGGGTACAATTCACTCCTAAAAAGACTCGCTTCACCAGCTGGTGGTGGATCTGGACACCGTTTTACAGGATGCTTTCGAAACGATGAGACTTTCAACTTGCCTCTCCTGGCTGACATCATCCGCGGTGCTGCTGGCGATGACATCGTATGCAGTGGCAGGCACCAATTCGGCGGAGGCGACCAGTAAAATGCCCCTGGCCAAACTCGGCAAAAACACCGTCAAACTCGAAGTCGCATCTACCCAGGCAGAGGTGCAGCGTGGTCTGATGTTTCGCACCAGTATGCCGGAAGATGCCGGCATGGTTTTTATATTTCATCCTGAAAATGCGGTGCAGTTCTGGATGTTTCACACACTCATCCCGCTCGACATGCTGTTTATCAAGGACGGCAAGATTTTGAAAATTTGCCAGAACGTGCCGCCCTGCAAGTCGGAGAATCCGCGCGGTTGCCCGACTTATCCGACCGAAGGACCGATCGGCGTCACCGAAGTGCTGGAGCTGAACGGCGGCTACGTTACACGACATGGCATCAAAGAGGGCGATCAGATAACCTTTGAGTTTCTGAATGCACCGTCCGGTCCGGCTGCTGCTACTCCGTCCACCACCACTGCACCATCTTCGTCAACGCCGCCACCATCTGCGGCAACGAAGGAAAAGCCGGAAAAACCAGAAAAGTAACGGAGTTACTCAAGCAGTGACTGAACGAGAACAAACCCAGCTCAATGAACGAGAACAGATTCGCCTCACCTTAGATGGCGGCATTGCACGGGTTATCCTTAACCGCCCTCAGGTCCATAATGCGATTTCCAAAACCATGTGGCTGGCACTACCTGCGGTGTTAAACAATGCACAGATGAACGGGGCGCACGCCGTCGTTATCTCAGGCGAAGGCAAATCGTTCGCATCAGGCGCCGACATTGGTGAACTAAAGTCACTGAGCAACGAGGCGGAAGCCCGCGATTACTGGCTCTCTATCTGGAAAGCCACCAACTTTCTTGCCGAATTCGCTCTGCCCACCATCGCGGCTATTCGCGGCAGTTGTTTTGGTGGCGGCTGCCTGGTGGCTGCCGCCTGCGACCTGCGATATTCCACAGCGTCTGCCACATTCGGTATCCCGGTCGCTAAGTTCGGGATCAAATTGGACGACGACAACATCGGACGCATCGTGCGCCTTGTGGGTCCAGCCCTGTCCAAAGAGATACTCTTCTCGGCTCAACCTTTTTCGGCAGCCAGAGCCAAATCCATCGGCTTCATTAACGACATCGTCGACGACCAACATCTGGAAGAAACTGTACTCGCTACGGTCAAAACATTCTGCGACAACTCCCCGGCCGCGATCGCGCAGATCAAAGCAGCGGTTGCCCGCATTCTGTCCTGCCCGCAAAAGACCGGATCGCAGGACCAGAAGGAGATGATTCAGAGTTATTTGAGCGTAGACTGTCGGGAGCGACTCGCTCGCGTATAGACAGGAGTGGCGTTCAGGGAAAAAGCTCGCACCACCATATAGATGGCGAAGATGCCGCCGAAAATCAGCTCTAGATATACGGCCGAGCAAGAGGGTCCAACCGACTCCAAGACTGCAGGCATTTGCCCCATGAGCCAGAGGATTGCTCCAAACAACAGTGGCAGAACACCACTCATCACTATTTCCATAACCAAACCCGCCAAAACAGAATCAACATTCGAGCGAAAAAGAGAAATTCGCGCTTTGCTACTGATTACTTAGTATGGATAGCCCGCCAGAGGCTATTTTCTGTTGCCAAGTTGAACTAGACCGATTCTAGTGATTATTGCCAACAGATGTCATTAAATCTGTCTCCGAAACACACTCAATCCATCGTAAAACCCGGGGTCTGCGCGCCAGATTAGCCCCGAACCCGAAGTGATATCACTCCAGGGCCGGCCCGAATGCCAAAGTGATATCACTCCAATACCAACCAGAATACTGAAGCGATATCACTTCAGCACAAATGGGCGACCCAGGGTGGGCGGAATCGCCTACTGGCTGAGAAACAGACTTTAGACTTGGACGACGCGCTTGATGGACGGCAGAGCTTCTTTCAATGCACGCTCCACACCCATTTTCAGGGTCATTGTCGAGCTGGGGCACATGCCGCAGGCGCCGACGAGGTGAACGAAGACTTCGTCATCTTTGACATCGACCAGCTCAATGTTGCCGCCGTCGGCCATGAGCATGGGACGCAGTCTATCCAGAACCTCTTCTACCTTATCCTTCACTTCCATTTGCTCGATTCCTCGATTTTCTCGGACGCAACTTATCCAATTATACGGATGACATCCCCCACCCGGGCTGATGAACACTATATCTTTAGACCCCAAGTCCTCCCTGTCGATTTGCCGAGCAGGTCAAATATTGTTAGAAAAGGTCTTAAGGACTAATAAAGGAAACCTGCCCTTCCCGCTTGGGAGGCTATTCTTTTGAAATTCCAGGTGAATTCCCAGCAGTTTCAAGGACCGGAGAAGGAGTATCTATGGCAAGAGTAGCAATCAATGGCTTTGGCAGAATCGGCAGAAACGCTCTGCGTGCCTATCTTCAGAACGGCAGCAAAGATGTCGAAATCGTCGCTATCAACGATCCACTGCAGGACACCGAAACTTCGGCGCACCTTCTCAAGTACGACTCTATTCTTGGCGAATTGAAAAACGAAGTCAGCCATACCGCCGACTCGCTGGTCATTGATGGCAAGAAGATTGCTTTCTCTGCTGAAAAAGACCCTTCCACCTGCCCTTGGTCGAAACACAATATCGACATAGTCCTAGAGTGCAGCGGCGTTTTCACCGATGCCGACAAAGCCGGCGGACACATCAAAGCCGGTGCCAAGAAGGTGCTTATCTCCGCGCCTGCCAAAGGCGAAGATATCACGATCGTGCTTGGCGTCAACGACAAGAACTACGACCCACAGAAACACAACATCATCTCGAATGCCAGCTGCACCACCAACTGCCTGGGACCGGTAGCCAAAGTGCTGAACGACGTCTTCGGCATCGAAAGCGGCTTGATGACCACCATCCATAGCTACACCCTCGACCAGCGCCTGCTGGACACCTCTCACAAAGACATGCGTCGCGCCCGCGCCGCAGCCCTTTCGATGATTCCTTCCACCACCGGCGCCGCAAAAGCTATCGGTCTGGTGCTGCCCGAGTTGAAAGGCAAACTGAACGGTTTCGCAATGCGTGTCCCGACCCCGAACGTCAGTGTCGTCGACCTGGTCGTCACCACCAAGAAAGACGTCACCGTCGAGAGCGTCAACAAGGCACTCAAAGACGCAGCCGCTGGCGAACTGAAGAACATCATGCATGTCACCGACGTGCCGCTGGTTTCTATCGATTTTGCCGGTAACAAGCTCTCCTCGATCGTCGATGCCGACCTGACCATGGTCGTCGGCGAGCGCATGGTCAAAGTGCTTGCCTGGTACGACAACGAGTGGGGCTACAGCAATCGCTTGATCGAGCTGTGCACCATGGTCGCCAGCAAATTGATGGCGAAAGTGTAATCGTCTACACGATATTCGATGCGCCCGGGAAACCGGGCGCATTTTGATTAGCAGCGTATTCGTATTTGATTGGCAGCGCGATTCTCACAGGGAGAACATCACCCATGTCCAAGAAGCACAAGAAAACCATCGCCCAGGCCGGCAAGGATTTGTTCCGAGGAAAACGCGTGCTGGTGCGGGTTGACTTCAACGTTCCGCAGAACGAGGATGCAACCGTTGCCGACGACTCGCGCATCAGAGCCGCTCTGCCGACAATCAATTTTTTGAGCGAAGCCGGAGCTAAAGTCATTCTCGTTTCGCATCTGGGCAGGCCGAAAGGTAAATCCGTAAAGCTCAGCTTGAAGCCGATCGCCGACCACACATCGAGTAAGCTGCACGTCAAGGTTCATCACCTGGAGCACACGATCGGACCGGAAGTTGAGGCTCATATCAACGAAATGAAGGATGGCGACATCGTTCTGCTCGAAAACGTGCGCTTCCACGAAGGCGAGGAAAAGAACGACCGCGAGTTCTCCAAACAGCTGGCGAAACTTGCCGACGTCTATGTCAACGATGCCTTCGGAACCGCTCACCGCGCTCACTCGAGCACAGCCGGCGTGACAGAATTCGTGAAGCCGGCACTGGCCGGTTTCCTCCTGGACAAAGAAATCAAAGCGCTATCAGGCGTAGTCGATAATCCCAATCGCCCATTTGCCACTATTATTGGTGGCGCCAAAGTCAGTTCCAAAATCGGCGTTCTGGAAAACTTGATTGACCGCGCCGATGTACTGGTCATCGGCGGCGCCATGGCGTTCACGTTCTTGAAGGCACAGGGACTGGAGATCGGCAAGTCGCTGGTGGAGCTAGATCGCGTCGATTTCTGCAAAGACCTGCTGGCGAAAGCCAAAGCCAAGGGCGTTAAGGTCATCCTCCCGGAAGACCTGGTCTGCGCCCCGGAACTAAAGCCCGGACAGACGACGATTACCGTTCCCGCGAATCAGATTCCAGCCGATCAGATGGGGCTGGATGTAGGTCCCCTGACAGTTGCCGCTATCAAGAAGGAACTGGAAACCTGCCACACTATTTTGTGGAACGGACCGCTGGGCGCTTTCGAAACGTCCGGCTTCGAAAACGGCACGTATGCACTGATCGATATTCTCGTCGAACTGACGAAGGCAGGCGTGAAAACGATTATCGGCGGGGGTGATTCAGTAGCTGCTCTGGAAGAAAAGGGCATCGCCCCGGAAGCGTTCACCCATGTCTCCACCGGTGGTGGCGCTTCGCTGGAGTTTCTCGAAGGGCTGGAACTGCCTGGCGTCGCCTGCCTCGATCCGGCGGAAGGCGTGCCAGCCGTCTAGAATTCAACTCATGACGGGAAGCTGCCTATTGATAAATCGATGCCTAGCTGTCGGGCTGGTTCTGTCCTTGGCTCCGTTTGCAGTGTTCTGTTCGCTGGCGTCGCCGGCGTCTGCACAACTCAGTATCAACGGTAAGAAGGTGACGCCGCAACAGTTTCATGGGGCGGAACTGGCTAACGAAGGCATCGTCCTCCTGCGCCAGAATCGCAACGCCGAAGCCGCGGAAAAGCTGCGCGAAGCAGTGATGCTCAACCCGAATCTGCCGGAAGCCTTTCACAATCTCGGTCTAGCTCTGGCCAAGTTAGGAGACACCGCCGGGGCGGTGCAGGCGCTGAATCAAGCGCGTTCGATGAAGGATCTGGACGCCACCTGGTTGACGCTGGGTGGGCTCTATCAGGCAAACGGACAGGTCTCCGATGCTCTCGCTCTGTACAGAGACTTTACGGTCAAGTTTCCGAACCATCCGATGGTGCAAAGCGGAAAGCTCGAGAGTCTGATACGCGGGCTTGAGCGCGAGAAAAATGGCGGTGCCGGCGCTCCCTCAGGCACCGGCAGTCCCAGTGCTACCGCAACCGGCGATGATTATCTGGCTCAGGCAACTCGGTCCGGAATTGTTCGCTGGCCGGCCCAGCGCATGCCCATTCGCATCTTCATCAAAGATGGCAGCCGGGTGCCGGGTTATCAGAGCGACTTCAACGGCATTCTTCGGCAGTCCTTCGAGGATTGGTCGCGTGCATCAGGTGGTCTGGTTCGCTTTGATACCGCCAGTAGTGCGGACCAGGCCGACATAGTCTGCACGTGGATCGCCGACCCACAGCTGCTGGCGAACAAAGCGGAGGCCGGAGAGGCGCACATATACGGAAAACGCGCCAATGCTCCAACCGCAGCAGCAGCCGGCACCACAAACGGTGCCAGTGCGGCAGGAAACAGTGCGGCAGGAAACACCACGGCAGGAAACACCGCAGATAGCGCGACTGCAGCGGGTTCCGATATAAACCGCGGAACTATTTTGCTGCTTACGCAACCCTTGTCACCAGGTCTGCCCGTCACTCGCAACAGCATCAGACTTCTTTGCCTGCACGAAATCGGGCATGTGCTGGGGCTCACAGGGCACACGATCGTGCCGTCAGACATCATGTTCTACTCAGCAGTGTCTTATAAGGATGAATGGCGTTACCTCAGTCCCCGTGATGCCAAAACCATTACTCGCCTATACTCATCTCAATGAGTGCGAACGACTGTCACGATCAACCACACGCTCCGGCTCCCCGCCAAGAAAGCAGAAGCCGCCTGACGCTGGTTCTCTCTATGACCAGCGTGTTCATGCTGGTAGAGTTAATCGCAGGCTGGTACACACATTCGCTGGCGCTGATGGCGGATGCCGGTCACATGCTCAGCGACGTCGCTTCTATATGCCTGGCGCTGTTGGCGATCTGGTTCGCCACCCGTCCTCCGACCTCCGATAAAAGCTACGGCTATTACCGAACAGAGATTCTGGCGAGCTTAATCAACGGGGTCCTGCTGGTCGTTGTTTCCCTGGGAATCTTCTTCGAAGCCTATCGGCGCATCGGTTCGCCGCCGGAGGTGAGCACGGGTCCCATGCTGGTCGTGGCTCTAATTGGTCTGGGAATCAACATAGCATCCATAAAACTGCTCCATGAAGTGCAGCACGATTCCGTCAACGTTAAGGCGGCGTACCTCGAGGTGCTCTCCGACCTGGCTGGATCTGCCGGCGTCCTTGTGGCCGCCATCGTCATCATGTTCACCGGCTGGCAAATAGTCGATCCCATCATCAGTTCAGTAATCGGACTTTTGATTCTGCCGAGAACCTGGTTATTACTGGCAGAGGCAACCAACGTCCTGATGGAAGGCACACCAGGACACATCGACCTCGATAGCCTGCGGGATAAGTTCGCATCAGTGGAGGGTGTCGTGGACGTCCACGACATTCACGTCTGGAGCATCACTTCCGGACTCGAAGCCATGTCCGGACATATAGCCATCCGTCCGGGCGCCAACGCCAAGGACGTGCTCTCAGCCGTCACTCAGATTGCGCGCCAGGACTTCGGAATCCAGCACACAACCATTCAAATAGATGAACAAGACCCCCAGGACTCTAAATAGGGTACCTGAGGGTTGAAGTGATATCACTCTGGTTCAAGCGGACTGCTGGGCTGAAGTGATATCACTCTGACGTTGGGGGAGAAACGGGAACTGGCGGGGCGAAATTGCCGCCTACACACCAGTGGCGATTTTTGGACACATCGAGATGGGAGATTTACGAATGGGTTGGGAAATCTCCCAATTGTTTATCAAGGGGCAGATTCTTAAACTGTTCACATTCGAGAAAGCGCCAGTGGCGCAGTTCAAGGTAAGCAGGAGCCAGCAATGAGCATGTTTCAAGATCCTCAAGACGAAGAAAAACTCTGCCAAGTACTGAAGGCTTATGTGGAAGAGTGGGGACCTGAAAATGTAGTCGTGTCGGTTCCGATGCACTGGAGAGAATATAGCGGCAACACTCTCGGCCGCGTCCGTCTGGAGTTCACAACTGAGCGCTCGGTCTGCATTCGCGTCGAATATGAATGCGTGCGCTTGAACTACGACGTCCAGCTACAGATGGTGTAGCAAAAGTTTCCTTGCGCCTTCCTCCTGTCAGCAAGTCTCTCCAATCGGGGAGGCTTTCTGGCTTTTTGGCACAGCACTACGAGCATTACGGAAGCGGTTGCTCGTGAAGAACCCGTCGGGTGATGGGATCGATCCAGACAAGTTTCCGTTTGAGTTTCGGATATTCGACCTCGAACGCGAAGTAGATCTGTCGCTGGGAGCCCGGCTCGATGTGGAAAATCGTTTCCGCTCTCTCGTCGCTGTCGGTGACAACCGAGTGGCGCTTACCGTTATCGTCAATCATGAAGAGATCCATTGAACGCAAATCACGGTCTGTCTCATTCAGGACTACGGCTTTGATTCGCAGTTGGTGCCCATCCAATCCATCCTTCATCAGCTTGCTCTTCAGGATGTGAATCTCCAGACCTTCGAGTTTGGGTGGCTCTTTCTTGACGGTAGGAGCCGTCGCCGCAGGGATAAGCAAATCGCTGTCAAAGTGCATGTTCAAGTCGTCGCCCGGCTCCAGAACAGCTTTCTTGCCCTTGGTCCACAGCGCGATTGCGATTCCGACCGCGGCACCAGCCGCGGCGCCGCCTGCAATGTTATATCCGTGCATGGCAATTGTCTGTTCCAAACCAAAAATCTTGTATGCGACCAACGCCCCAACGATGGCGCCGCCAGCTGCGTGCGCAGCGATTCGACCGGCTCCGCGTGCTTTGGTTTTCCAGGTGGATTTCTGCTTGCTGTCCGCCGCCACGTGGAACTTGAAAGTACGCCCATCCGGTGTAGTGAACGTATTGAACTCCAGGGCGTAGGCGCCAGGTCTGCCTACGCGACGGGGCGGGAATACTTGGGAGACTCTGCCTTTGAACACGGTGCCGGCAGGGATTACCTTATTGTCATCAACATAGATGTCTTCGGTGACCTTGGCTGTGACAGGCGCATTCATTTTGGCAGGAAGCAAATTGCCTTCCAGGTCTCTGTTCATAAGATTCATTTTGAACAGAGGCACGGTCGCCAGTTTCATTTTGATCGGCGTGCCCATGGGCACGCAGTAATTCACCTGTCCTTTGAGCATCGGCTGCGGGGGGCGAGCGGCGCCGGTCGGTTGACCAGCCACTGGCGGCAAAACCGGTTCGGCAATCAGCGTTGGTGGTGTGGCGTCTGGCAAAGCCGTTTCAGCAACGGGCGACTCAGCCTGCAGTTTTCCTGGTATGGCAGCCATGGGCGTCACGACTTCCACTGATTCCGGCTGGGGGGCGGCCGCTTCTTGCGCAATCACCGCAGGCGCCATGCAACCAAATATGGTGGCAAGCAACGCCAACATTGCCGCCAGCCGCTGATGCGAAATTCGCCATGTCTGTTTCAGAGCCACAGGTGTCTCCCCTTGCCTTCTTGATGAGTATAGCGGCACCGCACTTCCCAGGCACCGCGTTCTGTTAATTTCAAAGCTGCCAAGAGCTCATCGCCGCAGCACCGCGGAACATCCCCGCGGAAGCCAACGACATTCCCTCCGGCGGATGGCAAGCAGGCGCAAAGATCAAATCTCACCTCGAATCACAAATAGTGCACGCAAAGTGAGCATCAAGCATCATGTCAAGCGACACTAATCAAGGTCAATTTTTTTCGCACTCCCCTGGCAGACAAACTGAAGTCCTGGCGCGATCGCAAAAATGTGCCCGAGAAGCCAACTAAATTCTGGGACCGTTACCTGGGCAAACTGAAGCGCTCCCTCGAATGCCTGGAAACTTCGAATTTCAAGCACTGGTAAGCCATCCGAAGCCACAGCCCGACCGCCCGCCGCGGACTGAAGCGATATCACTTTAACGCCGAAGCGATATCACTCCAGTGTCGAGGCTGAGGTGATATCGCTTCGGCGTTGGGACGGAATGGACCCATTTTGGAGGACAGTTAATTTGCGCGTTGCCAAGAATATATCTATCATATGTCTTGGCATTGACGCATCGGAACAGCTGCTGGCAACACCGCAGTTGTTATCACTTTTGTCGCTGGTATGGGAAATGACTGAAAATCACGACTCGGCTCGCACGCCGTTTACTTCTAAAATGCGCTCGGTGCGGGAACGATATGAACGCATCGCCAGCGAAGATCGCAAATCAGAACAGGTTTTCTGGATGCAGACCACGGGTAAGTTGCGCTGTCAGAATGTCATCAGAGCGCACATCCACTGGTTTCCTCCCGAATCCAATTACGCCGCCATGTCAGAACCGAGTGTCATTGATCCGGCGGAACTGGCATGGCTGCTGGTCAAGAGCTAGTCACTGCTGATTCAGAGCTAACCAACCTTCATTTGTTTGAAGTGGATTTGTGCAGAAAACGTGCAGCGAGCTCGTACAGATCAGCGCGCAAATCCTGCACCTGACTGTAGCGTAATTCAAGATCAAGCGCTGTAGCATGCGCCACCACATTATCGATGTCACCGGATAGTGCATCGTTGAGTTTTTTGGGGTGAGCGGTGGTGATCGGCTCCGGTTCTTCGCCGGTGATCAGATAGAACAGCGAGGCACCAAGCGCGTAGATGTCGCTCTGGGGACAAGCCTTGCCTCTGAACTGCTCCGGAGGGATGTACGAGTGCTTGCCCACTACAGTGCGGGTTGCGGTCGAATGCAACTGCTGCGCCACGTTGAAATCGATCAATACCAGTTCACCGGTCGGAGAAAGAATCAAGTTCTCGGGAGTAAAGTCGCGATGCACCACTGGTGGTGACTGCATGTGCAAATGTTCCAACATGTCGCACATCTGAATGCCCAGTTCAACGACTCGCTCTTCACTAAACTTGCCGCTCGCTTGCACCAGTTCTTTGAGAGAGTTTCCCGGCACATGTTGGAGCACCAGATACGCACGCTGATCGTCGACGAAGAGGTCGACCAGGCGCACTATCTGAGGATGCTGCAGTTTCCTCAAGAGCTCCGCTTCGCGGTCGATGTTGTCCAGAGCTTTCTTCACTACCGAAAGTCCAGCGTAGTAAGGCAGACAAAACTCCTTCAGCACGACATCCATTTCAGGACTGTCGATCGCAAATGAACCGGCTCTAGCTCTAGCCAGATATGCGGTTCCCTGCCCACCGGAACCGATACGATCGACGATCTCGTAGCGGTCATTTCCGATCGAGGCACCAGCGGTGAGAACATCTTCCCGAATGCGTTTACGCCCGCCGGAAAGGACCTCCAGCCAGAGTGTCGTGTAGTTGTCCACGCGGATCGGATTGAGCGTATCGTGCAGTGCCCAGTCGGCTCGGTCGGCAGGTACGTATTCCTTGAGCACGGTGTGCAGGCGCTTGCGATGCTCGCCACTGGCAATGCCTTCCAGGTGCAGGTAGAACTCCTTAGATCTGCCACCGTTCCAGTATTTGAAAAAGGTGCGCTTGATCTTCGGGTTCAAGGTCTGGTCATCGATCTGAAAGCGCAGCTGCGTTTCGGTGGTGGCGAAGTTTCTGCGCCGAACTACTGAGAGGCTTTCGATCTTGTTCCAGGGCAGGTAGAGAGTGCTTTTGTCACCGAACCACCTTATCCAGTAAAGCCGCAATCCCTTCTCGCTGAACCCCAGATGGGTTGGCTGAATGGCGCTGTAAATCGGCACGGCAGCTGCCAGCAAACAAGCCAGCATCGGCATGAAGAGAAACCACACCGGCGACCCGGTAACCAGCGCGATGAAAATAGCCAGCACAGACAGACAGCCTTGAAAGAAAGTGTCGTGCCGCAACACGACCTGCAACCGCCTTTGCAGAGCCTTTTCCGGCTTATATGGAATTACGATTTCATCGAAACGCTGGCCGTCATAGAGGCGATACGCAACAAAGTATTTGTATGCTAGTGAGGTTTCCAGCGGAGCCTTCATGCGTGTTCTTTCTGCCTCTGCGGCGTCTTGATCGTCTGTCCTTCGTCCGTCTCCGCATGGGGGAGCTTTTCTATAGTTTCGATCAAAGAGTCGGCGCTGGAAATACGATCGCTAACTTCTGTGCGCGTCAAGGAAGCTATAAAGTCATCGAGCCAGCCAGGACACTTGCCCGACCAAACCTTTGGATGAGACTCGGACAACGGCTCTGGTTCATCGCCGGTCAGCAGGAAATAGAGCGTTCCGCCCAGACCATAAATGTCGCTGGCAGGTCCGGCTTTGCCACGAAACTGTTCTGGCGCAATGTAGCATTGCTTGCCGATCAGGGTTCCGGTTGCCGTACCTACAAACTCGTTCGCAGCACCGAAGTCAATCAGAAACAGCTTCCCGTCTTCGCGCAAGACGAGGTTGTCGGGGCTGATATCCCGGTGAATAATCGGTGGCGACTGATCGTGGAGATACTTCAAAATTTTGGCAATCTCTAAGGCCCAGTGCAATACTTGTTCCTGGCTTTGGGGACCGTTCATCGCGACAAGCTGACGCAGACTCTGTCCGCGAATGTATTCCAGAACCAAATAGTCACGCCCACCTTCTACGAAGTGGTCGGACACCCGAGCTATCCTCGGATGCTCGAGGCGGAGAAGCAACCGAGCTTCACGCTCGAACATCTCCTTCGCTTTCTCCTTCGCGGTATCATCAGCGGTGACTGGCACCACAGCTTCCTTCAAAACCACGAGGCGCTTATCCGGCATTTCCGCCAGATAAATTGCTGAGAGCCCGCCAGCCGCCAGTTGCGACAGGACCTTAAACCGTCCATTTTGCAGGGACCGACCTTTGTCGAGCGGCATGAAAGTAGTGGCAGTGAAGTGCGCCTGCAGGTCCTCTTCCCACAAGGTCGTAAATGACGAATGCTGCTGTTTCTTCGGACCACTGAACAGTTTGCGCTTCAGATCAATTAACTCAGGAGCCAGCACGGCTGTGCTTCCCCAGTGCTTGGCGGCTTTGAAGAAATTCTCCAGATCGGACATAGCCAGGTCTTGCAGATTGATGCGAGCGGTACCGCCACTGGTGAAATAGAAAACCATCTGGCGATCTTCCAGTTCGCGAGTGACGTCCTTGCCACCAATCCTGTGCTTGCCCGAGGTGAACGAAAGCTGTTCATCAGTCAATCCAACTGCACCGATGTCGTTCCAGGATCGCTGACGACGAAACAATAGCGGCACCCACATGTGGGCAGGAAAGGTCAAACCGGTCTGCCTCAGACGTATCCGTTTCTCTCTCATGAGTGCAGCCAGCCAACCGAAAGCTCCCGCGGCAACCAGAAAGCATCCCAGGGAGAAACCATGCTGCAGGAGAAGTTCTTCGTTGGTGACATACGAACGGGTGGCCGCCGGATCGTGTGTAGTGATCCGCCGCTTGGTGAAGATTGAGCCGACATCAAATGGTCTGCCCTGCTCCTGTTCTGATGAGGCGCTCAAACTGAGCGGGCGGGCGCCTGACAGATGTCCGCCGATGTCATAAGCAAGCATTCCCGAGTAGACAAGACAGCCCAAACCAAAGGCCAGCAACCCATTCACCAGCCAACCCGGAGCCCGTTTGTACTGAAGGGAAAACTCCTGTTGTCTCACAACGCCCCTACCTGAGCGTAACTGCTCGGCCAGACCAAGCTATCAGTGAGATACCCAGCCAGAAAGCCTACCTAATCAGTAAAACTGGAGTGATATCGCTTCAACTTATCAGGAGCTTGGCGAAACTGAAGTGATATCACTCCAGCTTGAGCATGCCCTCAGGTGGCACTGGCGCCTAATATCTGGCGTTCGGCGGCCGGTCGGTCCGGTTCTGGGGATCGCCGTCTGGATTATCAGGGTCGCCGCCGGCATTGGGATCGCCACCGGGGCTGGGATTGCCGTCCTCCGGCGAGCCCGAGTAGTCATATGGATCGGTGTCGGAGCCCTGTCCAGGTCCTGGACCAGGCTGCGGGTCCGGCTGGTCCGGATTCTCGCGTCCCATACGCTGCCAGAATTTCTTCTCCAGTTCAGCAACTTCGCTGGCGGCTGGCAAGGTAAAGGTTTGTCCCGCGTAATAGGTCGGGGCAACCAATTCGGTGTGCCCGTCCTTCTCCACGACCTGAGGCGTCATGTTATTCGCTTCGTAGATAGCCGCCAGTGGCGGATTATCTGTCCCGTACTTTTTGGCAGCCAGGGACCAGAGCGTGTCCCCGTAGATGAGCTTTACTTCGCTTGCGGCATCAGCTGAGCCGACGCGTTCTTCACTGTTTTTTCCCAGCTCGTTCACGCGGTCGCGATATTGCTGAGTCAGAGCGTCGAGCTGATCTTCAGTAGGCAACACAAACTCGTCGCCAACGTGATAAATGGGATCGACAAGTTCTTTCTTGCCGTCTTTTTCCACGACCCGCGGCTCCATGTTATTCGCCGCGTAGACAGCTTCTAGAGGATATTTGCCGTTGTAATGCTCGCCGATGATACCCCACAACGTTTGACCTTCGCCGACGGTTACTTTGGTGCCGGCAACCTCTGTGTTGCCTTGAGTTCCATCTGTCACGGGAGGCTGCCCTGTTCTGGTATCGCCACTGTAGTCATACATATCGCCGGTGCTGTTGGCGGCCGGGTCCACCGCCTGCACGTCTGCTACCTGGGTACCGTTGCCGGTGCCGTTACCGCGGTCATCGGTGATATTGACGTTTCCTACTAAGTACGACTCGACGTCGGCATTAATGCCATTATAAGTCTGTCCGTCGCTCTGTCCGTCGCTTACTGAGTTGAGATTGAGTGACTCGCCGGACGGCGTCATGCCCGTCGCACGGTCGCCATCTCCAACATTCTCTGTCATCGCTCTTACCTGCCTTAGGAATCGATGCGCGGCTGCCCCCAAAACGGGGGATCTGTGCGGGGTAGGAGGCTGTTATAACACCCGGCGACAGGGTGAGCTATGGGGAAAATACGCAGGCAAATGGACCAGGGTCGACCGCTAACGGGGCGCCGCTGAGTCTTAGTAGCGATTTCCTTCCCTGGTGATGCCGTTGTAACCCTTGGTCTGGTGTAACATCTACCGATTGGAGACTCGTCCTCCGGTGGCGTGCCGACGAAGTATTCCTCGGAGCCTGGTGGAACCTTGTGGCGAGTTGCGTTACTGGCGATCGCTTGCGCACACCAAGCTGGAACACATAGCAGAAGCCCAACGCAACCGCCTGATCGCCGACGAATTAGGCTACGAAGTTCCAACCGACGAGGGATTGGGATCGACGGCATACAGTCCGGCTAAGTAATCAGCCTAGCGCCTCCGCCCTTGCGGTCCTTGCGGCACTTGTGCTCTAGGCTGTTGACCGTCCCACTGGATGGCATTGATGGCCTTCCAGGCGTCGTTGGCATGCGCCTTGTATCCCGCTTTGTTCGATTCGAACCAGACAAGTTCGATGCTGGTCGTCTTCGGATCCGGATTCGCGAAAATACCGATGGTTGAACGGTCGGCATCCTTGAAGCGCGTTTCCATCATGAGCACGCGCTTGCCATTGATGTCAGTCGTTGCCAACTGCAACACGTCGAAGTTGCCGTTATAGCCGTAAAGCGCATTCGGAATCGCCTCGGAAATAGCATCGATTTCAGCTTGACTGAGTTTGTGCGGTGGATTGTTTCGACCCGGTGTCAAAAGTTTCTGCAAAGCCGCTGCCGACTCCTCACCAGGGGAATGTGCATCGAGCTTCCAGTAACATAGTTTGGTGTTCGGATCACGATCAAATCGATAGACGCGATATGAATCCGGCGAATGCACTGACGTGTTGATACCACTGTTTGGGTCGGTCTCGGTTCCTTTGCGGAAGCCTCGGGGAACGTCCATCCGGGCTACAGATCCCTGATGCAAGGAAAATTCGTCGGCACCAACGGCACCAGGAGCGCCACCGCGCCCGGGCGGTGGATTCTCACGCGGACGCCATTGATTTTCTCTCCGTTCATCGGCTCGCTGGCGAATCTTCCCGAGGAAGTCACCCATGAACGCTCCCCGCGCATCGGAATTGGGATTGGGTCTGCCGTATTCTCCGTCTCCTTCCTGAACAGCCGGGGTCAGTGTATCGATTGGTTGTGCCATTTTCTTATCCTTAATCAACGCCAAAACTAGAATCAGAAATCAGATTGAATATAAAACTGAGGTGCCAAGGTCGACTTAGAGTGCATGGAATGCGTGGAACGAGTGGAGTGATACTGATTTTGATTGTGAGAGAGAGTGAAGTGAAGAGTGAATTGTGCAGTGTCGTTCTTCGAATTCGTTCTTAGAATCGGAAGAGTCGGCCGAGCAGACGTCGCAATAGCGGGCGACGCAGACGTGGCAGGAAGTCCTCTTCGTCATCATCTCCATCCGGACAGGGTCCCGGTCCAGGGCACGGTCCATCCGTCCAATCGTCATCGTCGTCATCCGGACCGCACGGTCCCCAGGGACTATATGGACCATCGGGACCAGGTTGATTGGGTCCCCACGGTGAGTCGTTGCCGCCCCAGTTGTTGCGCCGCACACGTCCACCGCCATTTTCTTTGACCCACTGACGAATGTCGCGAATGCGGCTGATGACGCGATCGTTTCCTTCGCCGTGTTGATCGTCTTGAATGATCACCCAGCCGTCACCGTCTCGCTTCAGGTGGCGAGAGCGCATGTGCCCCGGAGCGTAAGTGATATAGGCACCATTGAGCAATAAGGTGTCCCGCTCGCTGCCGTTGACCAGGTGAGAGCTGTCGGACATGATGTCGCCCGTGATCTTGTAGATGATGTTGCGGCATCCGGAAGAGCCGCCATAGTTACCGCCGTTCGGCTGCCGGCGGTCGCCGATTGCCGAGCAGGTTTCGTCGAGAATCTTGCCGATCGGGCTGCGCATGCCGTTGTTGAGCGCACTGTTGATGGTCCAACGCTGCTCTTCATATCCCATGGAAAGCATGCGTCGGCTGAACTGATAGGTCTGCGGTCCGCCGCCGCGCTCGCCACCGTTGAGAGTTCGGAAGGAACCCCAGGAAGCTTCTTTGACAAGACGCGCCAGCGAATCAGGATGGTTCATCATGGCGGAAATGTGACCAGCCTGCATCCAACAGGTGCCGTTTGCTCCCTGATCCATGGTGCTGGGATCCTGGGCGTGGAACAAGAAGTTCTCCACCAGTTTCACGCGCATGGCTTGATCGTAGTAGGCGCCGGGTTTGTCCGAGACAACAAGAGCAGCCAGATGATCGTAGGTCTGGGAGACAGCGGCTTGCGTCGCTTCTTCCACCTTGGACTGATCGCGCCCGCCCAGCACCTGCAACATGGCGCGGTCGGCCATGCGCTTTTCGAACTCTGTCATCATTTTTTCCAGTCGCTGCCGCCGACCTTCGTCCATCTTGTCGGCGACTACTTCCATGAGTCGCGAACGAGCGTCGTCGACCGATTCGGAGAGCCAGCCGTCGGCACCATCGATGGTGACACCCATCTTGGCGGTCTTCAGCTTGGCGTCGCCGGGAATCTTGTATTCGTATTCGCCGTCGCGACATATGTTGAGATTCTCCCGCACGCGCGGCTTGCTGCTGCCGGGTGCCGGTGCCGCCAGGAACTGATTGGTCAGCGTACCGTCGGCATTCGCTTGCCTGGTCCAGGCTTCTTTCACTTCACCGGTCGGCTTGCGATCGACGATTTGGGCCAGTTCTTGCTTGTCGCCGACCGTGACGTATTTGAACTCGCGGCTGGAGCCGTTCGCCGCCCTGGCTAAGAGGGTGTTACCACCCTTATCCAGTTCCAGGTGAACGAAATTGGCTCGCTCGATAACAGCACCATTTGTAGTGGCATAACTGAAATCGCCTTCGGAATTGATGTGCAGATTGCTGGCGTCTTTTTGCACCGCGGCATCGAAGACGACCTTCTCACCCGACTTGCCGTCGGTGTCGACAACCCGCACCACCTGACCGTTCTCTCGTATGAAGGAACGATGGTTGTTGCCTTTGGTGATGCCGGTGACTTCGCCGTCCTTGAAGTCGACGCGCACGTTGTCCTTTCCGATCACGGCCAGGGTGCCGTCGGTGCCCTGCAGATACTTCTTGTCACCGCCCGTGGTGAAACTCAGTTCACCCCTCTCGGTAACGGCAAGATTCAGCCGGTCGCCAGGATAGTTCTTGGAGTCGGAAGACCAGCGTCCACCGGCGTTCGTAAAGGTCACCGTCTCGCCGGTATGGTTGTTGAACATGCGGATTTGCGAATCGGTGATCTGATATGTGTCGCCACCCCTGGTGCGCACAAACGTCAACTTGCCGGCTTCGTCGTAAGTGGCCCGCGAGCCGTCGTCTGATTCTTTGAAGCGCACACGACCACGCGAGTCATAGGCGGTCCGGTTGCCTTTCTCGTCGATGTCGTCTCGCGTTTCTGTGCCGTCTTGCCAGATTGTCGACCACTTACCGTCGCGCGAACGACCTTGTGAATCGGTATACCGGCGCGAATAGACACCATTGTCCGAGAGCATCGCCTGCCCGTACCAGCTCTGAGTGCGATAGCCTTCCGGCGTTTTCACGTCCCAGTGCAGCGACTTGGCGTCGGCGCGTTCATTTATATAAGTAGTGCCGCGCTTTTTGTCCGAGACCGTAATCGACTTGATGTCTTTGCTGTCGCCGAAATACGAGAAGTCGCGAACTTGATCCAAGCCGGGCCATTCGATGCGCGTAATCCGATTGTGATCGTCGAAGGTGAATTTAGCTTTGCCTTGCCCTTGCTGGCATACACTGCCGTCACCGCCGATGCGGAAGTTGTCACCCTCCGGCGTGTCGTAAGAAACAACACCGGAAGCATCCAGCTTGAAGTTCTTGCGATGCAGATTGGGGTTTTGTATGCAAACCCAGTCACCGCCAGCCTGCTGTTTCCACTCGATGCTCTGACCGGTGGCAGATGTTTCTATAATGGTATTAGCGTCGGTTTGAGAGACAAACGATCGATCGCGGCGACTGATGGTGCCGACTCCGCCGCGGTCGTTCAATGTGACGATGGAGCCGTCGGCATTCTCTTTCTCTTGAGTAACGGTGCCGTCAGCTCTCTCAAGCTGCCAGAGTCCGGGAGTTCCCAGTTCATATCGAAAGTCGCCGGTCACCCTATCGAAACGAACGCCGCCGTTGCCGGGTAAGGCAAATTCCATACCCTGGAATTTGGCGAACCACTTTCCATCACGATTCACCAGTGTCGACTTGCCTTCGGCGCTGGTGGTGACGATTTCGAGGGGCTGACCTTTCTCGTCGGCTCGGGTGATTTCGCGAGTCTTCTCGCGGCCGGGATAGGTGATTTTTGAAATCAGATTCTGGTCGTCGCGCTCAGTCTTCCTGCCATCATCGATGGTGACTTTCGGAAGCTCTCGCTCCAGCTGCACCTTGTCTGATGCGGCTAGTTGGGCGACGCGTTCGTTGATCGCACGCAAATAGCTGTCGACATCGATGCTGGCGTCGGCGACGGCTGACGTTTCGAAAAGGGGCTCTGGACCAACGAATGTTTGGTCTGGACGGGCAGATATTGGGGTGCTCATTGTGATTCTTGCCTGCAACTTCGGAGCAGAAAGAATCAGCGAATGCGACGAATTTCTTAGAACTTAACCCTGATGGATGGAGTCTAGCCTCTCCGTCGTGGAATTTTTGTGTCACGAAACGTGCACGCATGGGGAAAACCGCATGCGACAACCGCCTACAAAATCGACCTGAACGAAACCAAAATGGAAAACCCAAAGGGCTGCCAAAAAGGGAGAAAGCCAACCATTACTGGTTGACTCCCCTTGTTTCCGGTCCCGCAACCGGTTACAAACTTGTTTCGCTGCCAAGCGAATATCAATAGTGTACTGCCCGAGAGTGCATTTTTTGTGAAATGCGTAACTCTGTGTAGCTATGAGCTTTCTCACCTTCCTGCATTCTGAAGGGGGAAAACACGCATGAAATCGCCGCTCACCGCGATTTCTAAAAAGCCTCCAAAAAGAAAGAGAGCCACAACTGGCTCTACTCCCTTAATGCCGGTCCCGCAACCGGTTATAAAATCGTTTCGCGAGTGCGAATATGAGTATCTTAGGCACAACTGGTGAAAAATTTGTGACACGTAAGGGTCCACCCAAAGCCCCGATAGAGGCGATTTTTCAGCATAAAAGGAAAGGGACCAACCTACGAATAGTTGGTCCCTTTCCATTTTTCCGGTCCCGCAACCGGTTACAAAGGTTTTTCGCTGGAGCGAATGTACTGATAGTATTGCCACTTCGTGAAAAAAACGTGGCAAAGGACCCCTTTTTTATGGCCAAAACAATCGAAGACGTACGGGCTCTGATTTTCGATATGGACGGCGTTTTAGTCGACTCAGAACCCCTGCATCTCCTGGCGTACCAGGAACTGTTTTCGGTGCACTCAATTGAATACACCGAGACGCACAACCAGGAATTTTTGGGCTGCAAGGACATCGCAATGGCACACATCCTGGTGGAGCGCTGGAGCTTGCCGTTTACGCCGGAGCAGCTGGTCCAGAATAAAGAAACCATTCTCGCTCGCCTGCTCAAGTCGGATGCTCAGATTCGACCGGGGGTCAAAAAGCTTTTGGAAGAAGCGCGAGCTCTGCAGATTCCATGCGCGGTCGCATCCTCCGCAACGCTGCCAACCATCCAGCTGGTTGTTGATGAGCTCGGTATTCGCCAGTATTTCCATCATCTGTCCTCCGGAGACGAAGTTGAGCACGGTAAACCGGCGCCGGATGTTTTTCTGCTGGCAGCAAAACGGCTCGGGGTGGGGCCTGAGCACTGCCTGGTCATCGAGGACACCGCCAACGGCATCAAGGCGGCTAAAGCGGCGGGAATGTTCTGCATCGCCATTCCATGCGACGCCACCCGCCACCAGGATCACTCACAGGCAGATATGAACCTCACCAGCCTGGAGGAAGTGTCTCTCAAGAGCTTGATTGCGTGCGCTCTCTAGGCGCTGACTGATCTCTGGTCTTTCTAGTTGGGCTGTTGCTCGAGTTCCGGCGCGCCGGGAACGGCAATGCCCATCTTAACCATGGATACTTTTATAGATTGCCAGTCTCCGCCATTGGAATTGGCGAACAGCTGGTTAAGCGCGTCATTGGTGATTGGACCACCGAGTTGCTTGGAGATGTCTTGAACGACTGTAGCGATCTGGGCTTGACCCAGTTGGGCGTTAACCAGTCCTTGAGCTGCTTCCACTTCGGCGATTGCCGAGAAGGCTCCAGCCGCAATCAAAGCACTCTTGATGGCCGACAGTTCCGAGTAAGCGCCGAGCAGTTCGCTGACGTGACCGAGACTGATTTCCGCCGGCGCCAAGCCGCCCACGCGTCCGGCAATACCGGTGGCGCTGGCCGCCACTGCGCTTGCATGCGCCGCGACCGGCAGATCATCGCCGTCGGTGCCGGTGGCGAGCTTGAACAAGCCGCTATCGAGTTTGTCGCCGTTCAGGCCAAAGAGGTCGCCGGTCAATCCGTCAATCTTGAAGCCATCGGCGAAGTCAACGACCATGTCCCGGATATTTATCACCGTATCGTTGATGAACTTGGTGAAGTCGTTGAAGAAGGTTGTACCGTTCGAAGTTGTTTCGCTGTTGTTCTGAGTATCGATGGTGAACGGCTGTGACTCACCAGAACGCGGATCCATGTGATACACGTACGGATTTGAGTCATCCGACTCGAATTGCGGCGTGTCCATCGATCCCGGTTTGCCGATGACGACCTTGGCGGTGTTGCTGTCGACATCGCTTTGCCCGGTTATGGCTACGCTGGGAGCCAGGTCGGGCAATGTGATCGGCTTGCCGTTCGGATCCAGCTTGCATGCGCCCGGCTGTTCGGGATCGTCGTCGGTTTGATCTTGCTCGCCGCAAGCACCGGTTTGCACCGAGCTCTTGCCGTCTTCGGTGGCGGTAACAGTGGTGAACGTGCCGCGACCTTGTGAGTTTTTCACAGTGGTCTGGTTGGAATCGGCGGCGATCACTACGCCTTCCTTGGTAGAGACGACGCCGTTGGGATTGACTGTCGCGCCGGCCATTTGCAGAGTGCCATCAGGCTTGACGGTGACACCGTTCGACGCATCAGCGGCGATGGCATTATTGTCTTTATCGAAGACTTGATAGCTGCCGTCCGGTCTGATCAAGACGCGCTCACCGGTCTTCAGGTGAATTTCTTTGCGTCCATCAGCGTGGGCGAAAATTTCGGTTTGATCTTGTGTGGTGACTTTGATGACGCCGTGATCGCGTACATCAATGTCCCCGGCCGGTGGTTGATCGGCAGCGGCGGTTGGCTTGTTGGCTGGCTGCTCCTCGCCGTCTCCCGGCTTGTCGTCGCCCGGTTTGTCATCACCGTCACGGTGGCGGCGATGGCGGTGCTGGTGGATGGCGATGCCGCGATCCAGTCGGTTCAGAACTTCTTTGTCAGTGATCTCTTGTTTGCGACCATCATGCCACTCTATCTCAATCTTCTGAATATGGCCTTCTGCGTCTTTGACGATCCTGGCTTTGTCACCATCTGCAGTGGTGAACATATCGTCGCCTTTGGCGTTCTTTTCAAAATGCCACTGGTGACCGGGCAGTCCACCGACTTCCCACTGGTGTCCGCCTTTTCCATCGTTGGCGTAACCCTTGGTGCCGTTGTGCGACTCCATCCATCCAGGTCCGGATGTGAACACAGTGCCATCGGCGTCGGTGTGAGTAACCACGCCGTCTTTTACGGTTGCAGAGCTGCCGTCTTTACCGGCATAAACACGTTCTACAGCATTGAGATTAGTGGCAGTTTGCTGGTCGCCCTGGTCGGTTGGAGCCATGTTGTACAGGGCACGAATCTCGTTTTCGCTCTTGTCCGGCAGAAGTGAAACTGCTTCAGCGAAGCCAAAATGCGAAATTGCATCGACTGCAGCCATGGTGTTTTTCACCCAGCCGGTGGCAGTCGACCACAAACTTTCGCTCGCCAGTCCATGTTGGGCTGCATCTTTGTCGGTCGTGCTGAAGTAAGCCGCCGCTGCCTCAACTGCCCACGTCGAAGCATTACCAATAGACTTAACCCAGGAATCTTCTTCCGCTGTGTTGTCCGGATGACCAGCATCCTCTTTCGGATCCTTCGCAGCCGGATCGTCCTTATGCTGACCGTCGGCGCCATCCTGGTTGTTGGCGGCGTCGTCTTGCTTATCAGGTTTAGTGGTCGGCGCGTCAGTGACCATTGGCTAAAACACCCGGGGAGAAACCGGTGTAAACGTGAGGACGGAAAAGCTGGGACACGAACGGATAGTAAAGGTTTCCCAATTGTCGACTTTTCCGGTGTTTTGTCAAGTGCCCCATCAACGATCGATATGCCCAAATATCGGCATTTTCGGACGGTTGGCGAAGCGACCTGAGCCGGTTTTAATGATTGCTGTTTTCGAGCCTGGAAAGCACGATTTTGGCGTCCGCCCCACGCCCGCTCTTTTCCAGAGCATTGGCATACTCTTTTAAAACGGTCTGAGCATCGCTGCTTGACCCATCGCCGTTCTTGTCCATGATCGCCACTGCCTGTTCATAAAATTTTGCCGCATCGGCAAAATTTCCTTTGTCGGCATTGATTTTGGCCAACATCACCAGTGCAGTGCCGGTCACCGAATTGCCTGCCCCTGCGGTATCCAGAAAAATGCTGACAGCGCGACTGGCCGCCTTCTCGGCTTCATCGAGTTTCTTCTCGGATTCATAAGCCGCCGCCAGATTTAATAAAGTACCTGCGAGCCGAACGTCGCTTGGTCCGAATTTTTCGGCAATGTCGCGAGCCGCTTTCAGGTGCTGCTCTGCTCCAGCGAAGTCACTTTTAGACAGAGCATCGACCCCGGCATGATTCTCTTCCTTCCAGGCCGCGACCTGCTGAGGATCGTCCACATGAGCGGCACCGGAAGACTCTGTTGAGCCGGTCTGCGGCGGCGGAGACTGACTGCACGCGCCCAGGACACCCAAAACCAACAATCCAGCCGACAGCTTGCTGATAGCTTTTCCAACCACTGGTCTTCACCCCGAGGCTCCGCGAGCCCAAATGCCAACTCGGTCACCCGCGTATTATGACGGTGCAGCGGCAATTTGCGAATTAAGGTTACCCCGATAATCGCCCAGCTAAAGCTCAAGTGATATCGCTTCAGCCCTATTGTCCACAGCGAAGCGATATCACCTGAGCTCCGTTTCGGTGTGACAGGAGCCTAAAATTGGGTTCACAGGGGTCGATGAAAATATGGGCAGGAATTCACCACTTGGGATGGGCTACAATCACTCCTCGTGCCGCGAGTTTCCTCATGCATGCTTAGACCGTCAGGGCTTTCAAATTTCCGCTTGCCAGCGTTGCTAGCGGCAGCGGTTTTGTTTGTGTCAGCCGCTGCTCAGGTACAGGCGGCACCCGGCACCTGGGAAACTCTCAAAAAGACCGGCGACGAAGCGCTCCAGGTCAACAATTACGGCGTTGCTGAACGCAACCTTCTCGCTGCAGTCAAAGAAGCTGAAAAGTTTGGCGACGGCGATATTCGCCTGGCAACAAGCTTGAAGGACTTGGCCGCTTACTACAAGATTCGTGGATTGTTCGCCAAAGCTGAGCCTCTTCTGGAGCGCGAGTTGCGTGTGCGCGAAAAATCGCAGGGCGCCGAACATCCAGATGTGGTAGCGAACGTAGCGCGTATGGTGCAGTTCTATTTGCAGCAAGGCAAGGTCGAGAAAGCCGAACGACTGAGCACCTTGTTGGTCAACTTCGCCGATCGAAAATTGAAAGAGCAGAAAACGCTGCGCGACCAGATCAACACCCTCAACAACTACTTCGAGAAACACCCCGGCTACAAAGATTCCAGCAAGATCATGAAACAACTGGAGTCCACGACCGGTAAAACAGTGGCCAACCAGGATATGGAGTTTGCCACCAGCCTTGATACCGTCGCTATTTTGTTCAAGGGAAGAAACAAATACACGCTCGCCGAACAGCTCTATAAACGCGCACTCGAACTGCGTCTGCGCAACCTGCCACCGGGACATCTGGCGCTTGCCTTGAGCTACGACAACCTGGGTAGTCTCTTCGCCGCACAAGGACAAAATGCTCTCGCCGAACAAAACTTCAAAGCATCGTTGCAGGTAACCGAGCACACTCTTGATCTGACGCGACCAGACGTCTACGGACGGCTCGACAGCCTCGCTAAAGCCCATCTGAATCTGGGTGAGTTGACTGAAGCTGAAGCACTGTACAAGAAAGTGATTGCGCTGGTGCAGAAAGGTCCGCCGGCGAAAGGAGCCGTCGCTTGCGAATGCAATTACGCCCTCGGCAACATTTACATGAAGCAAGGCAGATATGCCGAGGCTGCCCCGCTCTTCAAGCGGTCGCTGGAATGCGCCGAATACATCAACGGTCCCCAGCATGCTCAGGTAGCCACCATGTGTGATGCCTATGCAGCTGCTCTGCAGAATTCAAACCGATCGTCGGACGCCGCCAAGTTTCGCGAGCGCGCCCGCAGCATCAGAGGTTTCTCGTCAGAGCAGCAGCAAGTTTCATCGAAAGAGACGGACTTTTGATGCGTAAGTTGCTGCCGGCGCTCCTGGCCGGACTCGTACTGGGAACCTCACAAGTTTCAGCCGCGGCGCAGAATGTCGTTTCTGCCGCCGGCGAAGAGCCGCAATTGAAGCCGGTCGAGGACATAGCCGCCGCCTGGCTCAGGCGCCCCGATTTGCAACAATCTTTGATTGGCCTCGAGATTTTGCACGTGCCGACCAACCGGGTACTTTTTTCAGCCAACGGGCGTCGCCGTTTCGTGCCGGCATCCACCTGTAAGGTGCTGACGACGGCCTGCGCCTTTGATGTCCTGGGTGGTGACTATCGCTACAAAACGCGCTTGCTGGCTGCCGGTCCGATCGAAAACGGACACTTGCACGGCTCTTTAATCCTGTCTCCCAGTCAAGATCCGTCCCTCAAGTTTACCGACCTGGTCAATCTATTGGGGGCGCTGAAAGCAGCCAGGATTCAGCAAGTTGACGGCACCGTCGAGATGACCCCGGTCGCGGGAGGCGGCGACAACTTTGCCACCGAGTGGGTGGTGCAGGACTGGGGACAGGACTGGATGCCGCCCTCATCCGATCTGGTCGTCGAAAGCAATGTAGTATCGACCGCTCAAGCCGGCCGCGGGTTGATGCCGGTCGTCAATGTGGGCGTCGATGCGGACAGCAGTGCCCTCACCAGCACTCTGATGCGTTCAGCTTGGGCTCCGGCCTGGGCGTCATACGATCGCGGCTCAGGCAAAGTGCGTCTCTATAAAGGCGTGGTCGGCTCAATAGGTTCGGCAGTCGTTGCCAACCCTGAGCAGTTTCATTTAGCCACCATCCGCAATTTGATTCGCGGCTCAGGAGTGAAACTCGGCGGTCAACAGATTGCCATCGCTCCGGAAGCATCACACATCGGCGAACACTGGTCCAAACCGCTAAGCGACCTGATTCGCCATACTCTCAAAGAGAGCGACAATCTCTACTCGCAGCAATTTTTGCGCACTCTGGGCGCGCAAGTTACCGTCAGCGGTAAAGGCGAGTCGTTAACTCTGGAAGAACGCGGATTGATCCGCCTCAATCAATGGATAGCCGGCCTGGGGGTTCCGCCAGGCGAAGCGGTGCTCTGGGACGGTTGCGGATTGTCTCGCAAGAACGGCATCAGCCCGCATGTATTGAACGCTGCGTTGCGCAAAATGTCCGGTCCGCGCGGCGACGGCGTCTATATATCGCTGCTGCCGCACAGCAGCGAGCCGCTAGAAACTCCCGGCAGCTTCCGCTACAAGACAGGAGCGATGGACAGCGTGCGCGGCATCTCGGGTATTCTGCGCACTTCAGCCGGAGAGCCACTGGCGCTGACGGTGCTGGTCAACGCGCACTCGCCTTCCATACGAGAACTGCGCGGCAGCCTGCAAAACCTCGTCGATAAACTGGAAACGCTCGGTCCGCTCACTTTGCAGGCCGCGCAAGAAATGAAACTGCGTCCTCCCGCCCCACCGCGGGTCGCACCGGCCGCGGTGCGCAGGGCGCCGGTCAAACGCAACGCCGCCACCGGCAAACGTAGTTCCGTCCGAGGCGTTCGTCGACATCGCTAGCGCAAAGAACACCAGACTCTGACAACCAGGCGCTGAACCTGTTTCAAGAGCTGAACCTGTTTCAAGAGCCTGAACCTGTCACGTGCTTAATCGTGTGTGCCCTTCATGCCAGTTTGTCCCGGGACGTTGTATCATCGGAAGCATACAGAAGCACAAGGAATTACTCTTGACCCTCAAAGAACTAAAGCAAGCCATCGCCGACAACAAACTGCTCTGTCCCGAATGCCACAAACCGGTTTCACAGTTTGACAAGTTCAGCGAAGTGGAGGACATCTGGGATGGTGCCGGAGATTCTCGCATCGATGCCAGCGGCAGATACAAGGTGACGCTGACGTGCACAACTCCGCCCTGTCAGTGGAAAGAGCGGACTGAATACTGGAGAAACTATATTGAGGATTGACTGGAGAAGCAGACTCAATCTCAAGCAGTGCTCACCAATTGCGGTGTCACTTCTGCTTTTCCTGTCGACTGCCGATGCCGGCACGGCTCCTGCTCTGGGGCAGGAACCTCCCTATATGACGCAGGTGCGTGAGCACATCAACAAGGGCAATGGACTGCTCGGTCGCCGGCTGTTCGCTGAAGCGATAGGCGAATATCAGAAAGCGCTCGACCTCGATGCTTCGAACGTAGCCGCTCGCCACAACATTGCCGAGACCCATAATAACTGGGGCATCTACTGGTACGGCATGCGGAAATACAATGATGCCATGCGGGAGTGGGAGATCACTCTGGAACTGGAACCCAATCATTTCAATGCCAAACGCAATCTGGTTCTACTTAAGCAGTTCGCCGCACGTCAGGGCATAAAACTCGGACAACCGGCGCCTGAAAACAGCGCCGGCACTGACGAGCCAGGCAGCAGCGGACCGGGCGGCGCCGGTAGCAGCGGACCGGGCAGCGCCGGCACCGGCGGCAGTGGCGCCAGCCTGCGCGGCGGCGTCGCGGGCAACAACGCGCCGCCCAGAAGTGGTATGCAGGGCGGCAAAGAGGACACGACCGAACCATCAGCCGTCATGATTCTGACCCCTAACGTCAAGGTGGGCACTGGTGCATCCAGTTCCAGCGAGGATGCCGGCACATCGACATCTACTGCCGGCGCCAATTCGGGCACCGGTGGTGGTGCTACCGGCAGCGGTTCCAGCGGTACAGCGGCAGCGGTCAGCACCACGTCCGGCCGGTCAGCATCCGCAGTACCGCAGGTCGACCCCAACGGCGGTCCAGACGACTTTGAAGTAGCGCAGCCGCCGGTGCAGGAAGAAGAGAAGCCACCACCCAGCAAGTCGAAGAACAAGAAGAAACAGAAAGTGGCAGCGGCCGAAACGAAATCGACCGAGAACACCGGCAACGAGCAAACCAGCGCCAGTCAGCAGCCGGCCAAAACAGCAATTCCGGCCAATCTGCATTCGTCTTCCGCCTCGAACAAATGGGCCCCGGCGGTCACGAAATCTGCAGGCGGCGAAGAACCGACCATCGAAGACGAGCTGAAACTTCTCGAGAATAAGGTTTATGGACAGGTACAGGATCTGCCGGTGCTGAAAAGACTGGAAAAACTCGAGAAAGACACCAGCGGCAAAGTTTCTTCAGGTCCGATTCGAGAGCGCATTCAGAACCTCAGGCAGCACTACGGAATCTGAATTGCGCTCATCAGCTAAGCATCAGCAATCCAGAGGCTCTGGCAAATAGCGGATTGCCGCTCAGGCTGTAGCTGAGATGGCGTTCGTCCATAGACTCCAGAATGCAGCGCTGCAACAGCGGTCCCAGATCGCCATGCAACAACTGCGCCGCCGACTGCGTAGCGAAAACTCCACCGGCGAAAAGGTAGTGAGAAATGGCATAGTCCTGCCGCAGCTTATCGGTGGACAGCAAGCGCTGCGGCAGTTGCGGCGGACGTTTGTCGTGCAGGAAATGCGCCACAACTTCGCCCAACAGCATCGAGAACAGCTCTAGTTTCTCGGATTCCAATTTCTCCCCGATAGCAGCCTTTTTCGCCACGCCGTCCAGAAAAGTTTCACCGGAATCTGAGAGGGCCATCACTGTACCGTCCTCAGCGAGGGTCATGAAAGATGCACCGATCTCCAGACTGGCGGCATCTATCAGTTGCCCGTGGTGGAAGACCTGCGCGCTTACTGAATGAGCACCAACATCAACATGACAAACCGTTGCCTGCCTTGACTGCGACAAGCGATCGGCGTGATCGGCAAGCGCCGCTGCTGTTGCGGCAATCGACTCCTCAATGAAGAGGAAACGACCGTCGCTGACCAGACCTTCCATCGCCGAAACGATCTGCAAACCGATTTCATCGGTGCATGCAGCCATGGAGAATTGCAGGTCGCTGAGTTGACCAAGAGCATTGCGCACCGCCGCCAGCGGCGCCTCCAGAAACTGTTCCGACTCGCAGACGTACTTTGTCTGACCGTCTGACTTCTCCACACCTTGCCCGGTCGCTCGCGCCACAAAAAATTTGGTCAGTCGCCTGCCCACATCGACACCAACACGCCGTCCAGGCTCGATCACTCCGGTCACCAGGTCCTCGTTGCTGCTCGGTCGAGATTGTAGCCTAATCATTTAGTCGGCAAGTCTTGACCATTAATAAGGAAAAGCGTTTACTGATAGGGACGCTTTACCAGAAGTCACCCAAATCCACCGTGCAACAACAGCCGGCGACAACGCAATATCAAGAGGCAGCAGAACAGGGCGACCCCACTGCTCAAGCTCACTGGTATCATCGCGCGGCCGAGCAGGGTCATCCAAACGCTCAGTACAACCTCGCCCTCATGTATCAACAGGGACAGGGAGTGGACGTTAACCTGCCGCTGGCCACAGGCTGGTACCAGAAAGCGGCGGAAAAGGGACACACGAATGCCCAGTTCAACCTGGGATTAATCCTGCAACAGCGAGAGGATGCCGATAACCTCTCGGAGGCGGCGAGATGGTATCAGATGGCTGCCGACAGGGGACACATGTATGCAGCATTCAATCTGGCTCTTATGTATCACCAGGGCAAGGGAGTGCCGCTCGATTACGAGAAGGCCGCCGACTATTACAGTCGGGCCGCGCAGCACGGTCACGCCATCTCGCAATTCAATCTGGCGCTGATGTTTCACCAGGGGCGCGGCGTCGATCGCGACCCCAGCAAGGCGGCTCACCTGTATCGCCTGGCAGCGCAACAGGGGCATGTCACCTCGCAGTTCAACCTGGGACTGATGCTGCATCACGGTGACGGGGTGCGTCCGGATCTAAATGAGGCAGCGGCGCTCTATAAACAAGTCGCTGAGCACGGACATGCAACTGCCCAATTTGTGCTGGGCACGATGTTGCAACAGGGTGAAGGTGTTCCTCAAGATCACAAAGCTGCCGCATCCTGGTTTTTGCGAGCGGCCGAACAAGGTCACATGAAAGCACAATACGCGTACGCTCTGAAATTGAAGAAGGGCGAAGGTGTTGACCAGGATTTGAAAAACGCCATTCGCTGGTTCAGCAAGGCTGCCGACCAGGGATATCCGAAAGCGCTGTACAATCTGGGTTTCATGCTCCAGCACGGCGAAGGTGTGCCCAAAGATCCAGCCCGCGCAGCCCGAGCTTATCTGCAGGGAGCCGAACTAAATCACGCGCCGTCCCAGTTCAACCTGGCTCAAATGTACAGCGAAGGCGAAGGGATTCCAAAAGACATCGATGAAGCAGCAAGATGGTACGCAAAAGCCGCGCAACAAGGTCACACCACGGCGCTCCAATCGCTCAGCGTCCTACACGAGTGATCGCCCGCATCTAGATTTTGATGTTCAGGCGGCAGTGACGCAGATCGGCAAACGCGATCCCGTTATGAAGAGTCTGATCAGCCAGGTAGGCGACTTCAAACTGGCGCCGACCGCCTGGCAGTCAACCTTTGAGGCGCTCGCCGAATCGATCGTCTACCAGCAACTCACCGGAAAAGCGGCGGCCACAATTTTCGGTCGGGTGAAGAAACTGTTTCACGAACAAGACTTTTTCACTCCTCAGGAAATCCTGGCGGCCAGTGAAGAGCAATTGCGGTCAGCGGGACTGTCGCGAGCAAAGACGCTGGCACTCAAAGATCTGGCGCTAAAAACCAGTCAAGGTCTTGTGCCTGCCGCCGAAGAATTGCACGTTCTGAACGATGACGAGATTGTAAAAAAGCTGGTGTCGATTCGGGGAATCGGGAAGTGGACGGTGCAAATGCTTTTGATCTTTCGTCTCGGTAAACCTGACGTGCTGCCGGTCGACGATTATGGAATTCGCAAAGGCTTCGCGCTGGTCTACGGGCAGGCAGAACTGCCCAAGCCGAAAGAGCTGGAGTCTTTTGGAGAGATCTGGCGCCCCTACCGCACAGTGGCATCATGGTATCTCTGGCGAGCGCTGGAGCTGCCACCAGATGTAGCAGCAGCCTGCAGCCGCACAAGGCGCCATCGCCGGTAGTATCAGCCTTTGACCACCACCACTTGCCGCAAACGGTGAACAATCTCCACCAGATCGCTCTGGGCTTCCATTACCGCATCAATCGGCTTGTAGGCGCCGGGAGTTTCATCTATCACTTCAGCATCCTTACGGCATTCGATGCCGTCGGTCGCTTTGATGTGATCCTCCAATGAGAATTGTTTTTTGGCTTGTGAGCGCGACATCAACCGTCCCGCTCCATGACTGCAACTCTCAAATGAATCAGGATTGCCCAGCCCCCGCACGATAAACGACGACGCACCCATGCTTCCCGGAATGATTCCCCACTCCCCGAGTCCGGCTCGCACCGCCCCTTTGCGAGTCACCAGCACATCGCTGCCGAAATGCTGTTCCTTCTGCACATAGTTGTGGTGGCAGTTGATCACTTTCTCCGTGGCCGAGAAGGACGGCAGGTGAGGTTCGTTAGCCAGCGCCGTCAACACGGCATCCAGCATCAAGGCGCGATTCGTGGCGGCAAAATCCTGTGCCCAGCCGACTGCCCGCACATAGTCATCGAAATGGTCGGCGCCTTCTTTGAAATAAGCCAGATCTTGGTCGGGCAAGTCGGCAAGGTGCTTGCGCATGTCCTTTTTGGCCAGCTCGATGAAATAAGTGCCGATGCGATTGCCGACACCGCGGGAACCGCTGTGCAGAAGTACCCATACACAATTGTCTTCATCCAGGCAAACTTCGATGAAATGGTTACCTGTTCCGAGCGTACCCAAATGATTGATGTGGTTGACATGCCCGTTATCCAGCTTCGGATGACGCTCTGTGATCTGCTTGTAACCCTGCTGCAGCCGGCTCCAGGCTTTGATCTGATCCTTGGGTGGGCTGTTCCAGGCGCCGCGATCGGCTTTGCCACCACCAGCGGTGCGACCGTGCGGGACGGCTCTTTCGATGGCCGTTCGTAGAGAACTGAGATCGTCCGGTAGATCTTCGGCTTTCAATGTCGTCTGGCAGGCCACCATGCCGCACCCGATATCGACACCAACCGCAGCGGGAATAATGGCACTGATAGTCGGAATGACGCTGCCGACAGTTGCTCCCATGCCCCAGTGCACATCAGGCATGACAGCGATCCACTTGTAAATAATCGGCAGACTGGCAACGTTGTTCAGCTGCTTTTCCGCTTCCTTCTCCAACGCCACGCCTTTCACCCAGGCCTTGATGGGAACGCGGCCGTGACCGGACAGCTCGATGTAGTTGGAGGTCGATGATTTCATAAATCCCTGCCATAACAGTGGAGTTAATTGTTCCACAAGTTAACTGCGCCACTGCTTGTGGAACAAAGATAGAGCGCCTGGCCTATCCGCATAACGTGAAAGTTTCTTGCCAAATGAGCGATTCCGAGCAAGTTTTGGATTTCAGCCCTGAACCACCCGCCCAGCAACGCACTCGCTCTCTAGTGGTCGAGCTACTGGTACGGCAAGCTCTGGCCGGCGAAGACTGGCAAACCAAAAGCGCCAACCTCATCCAGACGCATAATATCGACCCCGATGAGGTCGAACGTGAACTGGCAAAGCGCAAAGACCGGCGCAGCGGGCGCAGCGAACCAGGATCGCAGCGACGCGCTCGTGTCTTGACCGAAGTTCTCAGAGAAATGCCCGCTGACGCCCCACGAGAGGAAATCGTAGCGGCATTCAAGACAAGATATAGCCAACCGGATCGGCGGCGCTCCAATGACAAGCCCCAGACGGCGGCCGCCGATGTCCCCACCACCCCTGAAACCGCCGTGGAGCCCACTCCACAGCCCCAGGCGGAAAGCTCAAGTGATATCGCTTCAGCAGCGGCACCCTCGGCACCGGACGGTAATCAAGAAACAAAAGCAGACGAAAACAAGAAGCCGTGGTGGAAACGTGTTATGTTCTGGATAAAATAACCAGTACAGTTCGCTACGGTTTGTACGTTTCTGCGGAAGTGAAAGCTTGGAAGTCGCTCTCATATTTTTGGCCATAGTCGTCGGTTTTGGCTTGCTGATCGTCACGCCGGCCATTGTGTTTCGTCCGCTCGTGATTGCACTGGCAGACAGGATCGCGGGCAAGAAAGCCGGCAACGCAGATATCAGAGAGCTCAAAGAACGCGTTGCAAGACTGGAAGGCGAACTGATGGAAGTGCGCTGCACTGTGATCGAAATTGAGAACACGCATGAGTTCACCAAGAAACTCACGGATGAGAATCAGCGGCCGACCACCAGCCGCACCGAATAGCCGCACCGAATCATCGTTTCAGTCCAGAATGTTATCCAGCATGCGCTTGAAGAAATTTCTTTTCTTCTTTGGCTTTTCTTTTCGAAAATCCGGTGCCAGCGGCGGCTCGTCATTGTCGCGGGCTTGCGTGCCTGAGTTCGCATTTTGGTCAGGCGCATTCTCACGCGGCGCATACTCCTGCACTCCAGGACCATGATTCTCGCCGGTGAAGAACTCGACCACGCGATCGAATATACCGGCTGGATTGGGCAGGAAGTGCAACGGTTCAGGCTCTTCAATCAATGGATGCAGAGGTGCTTCAAAACTGCCTGAATTCACTTTGTTCGCCTGATAGTAACAGCGCATGTAGTTCTGCCAGATGCCTGCCATGACTGAGCCGCCGGTCACTCCTCTGATTGAGTCATTCTCGTCATTGCCGCCCCAGACAACGGTTGCCATGTCCGGAGTAAATCCGGCGAACCAGATATCCTTGCCACCATCTGCAGTGCCGGTCTTGCCGGCCACCGGCCGGTCAAATAGACGGGCATGAGTGCCCGTACCCTTCTCCACCACATCTTGCAAAGCATCCACCAGTTCAGCCACCGGTTCGTTAGCGAAGACGCGCGTTTGCTGCACTGTCGATTCAAAGACCGTGTGCCCTTTTCTGTCCTCGACTTTGCGAATAAAGTGAGGCTCGATGTAAACGCCTCCGCGCGCCAGCGTTGCATAAGCGGCTGCCATCTCCAGTGGACTGACGGCACAACTACCCAGCGCCAGGGATAAATTCGGTTGCAGTTCTGTCTTGATGCCGGCTCGATGGGCTGTCTCGATCACGGCTTCCGGTCCGACCTGATCGGCTACGTTGACCGCACAGGTGTTGCGCGAAAGCGCAATCGCTTTGCGAATCGTGATCGGTCCCAGATACTGCCCGTCAAAGTTGCGCGGGCTGTAGGCGGCGCCCATGCCTGTTTTGTAGTATGAATAAGGAGCGTCATCCAGCATGGTGTCCGGCTTGAGAACGCCTTCCGTCAGCCCCGTCAGATACACGAACGGCTTAAACGCCGAACCGGCCGTGTGTGGCGCCGTAGCCCGATTCCATTGATTTTTGGAGAAATCTTTCGCACCGCCGACCATGGCGACGACTCCACCATCTGCCACCGAGATTGATACCAGCGCACCCTGCCGCACGCCGCGCGGGGCTTTGGCAATCCCGTTGTGCAGGTTCATCTCAGCCAGATGCTGAGCAGAGGGATCGAGATTTGTGAAGACGCTCCAGCCCTTGGTCCAGACGTCTTTGCCGAACTTGGTCTCCAGTTCTTGAGTCACCTCGCTGACATAGTGCGGATACTTTTCGGCACCGCCCTCGATGGACTTGAATGAAAGCTTCTCCTTTTTGTATTTCTCGGACTGCACCGGTGTCAGATAGCCGGTCTCCACCATGTCGGTGAGTATGCGTCTTTGCCGCTCTAGTGTGACACTGCGACTGGATGCCTGGCTGAACACCGAAGGAGCCGGAATAATGGCGGCGAGAAACGCCGCTTCCGCGGCGTCCAGTTTGCGCGCACTCTTGCCGAAATATTTCTGCGAAGCGCGCTCTACACCGTAGACTCCGTGACCGAAATAAACGGTGTTCAAGTACGACTCGAGCAGTTCGTCCTTCTTGTAAGCGCGTTCCAATTCCATGGCCACGAAAATCTCCGCGACCTTGCGATCGAGTGTGCGAGTCTCTCCTTCGAAGTAGATATTTTTTGCCAGTTGCTGCGTGAGCGTGCTGCCGCCCTGCACCGGCTTGCCGGCCTTTACGTTGACCATGGCAGCCCGCGCAAAGGCAATCAGATTGACACCGCCGTGGTTGTAAAACTCTCTGTCTTCAGCCGTCAACAAAGCTTGCCGCATCACCGGCGCAATCTCACTCAGCTTAACGGGCTGCAAATCCTTTTCGGCGTATAGAACCGCAATCTCTTTGTCGTGGCGATCGAACACCTTCAGACCTTTGCCGTAGTCGGGAAGCGACGCCAGCCTCAGGAGGGGCACCGGCTTAAAGACCGACCCGGTGCGTGAGAAGGTGAAGGCAGCAGTGGCGGTGGCCAGAAGAATAATGCCTGCCGCCACCCAGCCGGGACGCTTTAGTCCCGGCCGGGCATGACGCATCGGCGATTCAGATTTCTGAACTGGCTTTTCTCTTACTTGCATGAAAGACACTTGGGATTGGCTTTGTGACGCCTGAGCTTGAAGACGCCAACTTCATCAGTTGGTTTCACGTCATATGGTTCTTCTTTTAGATGGAACGCTCGGACTTGCAAACCACGCTGTATTGAAACTCGAATTGCACATCCAGTCCTTGTGCCACGCCTTCCGGAAGCGGTGGAAACGGAGCGGCAGCTTGCACGGCTTGTAAAGCAGCTTCGTCAGTGGTGGAATTTTCCGACGATCTGTCCAGATGGACCTTAGAAACCTGACCTTGATCATCGATTGTGAAGCCGACTACCACGCGGTCGGTGGCATCAGTGCGGTCGCGATCGAGATTCCAGTGCGAACTGATTTTGTCCTGCACATCAAACAGGTAGGGCGACAGGTCTTGATACGGACGCATCTTATTGGTGCCGGGCTCGACTTCCCACTCGCTGGCCAGCAGTTTGTTGCCCAGCTCTTTATCAGAAACCAGACGTAGTTTCGTCACTTTGTGCTTACTAGGATCGCTGTTCGCATCTTCATATGTGGCAACCACGCTGTCCACCGAGATCACGCCTTTGCGGCTGACTTGCAGCCCTTTTACTTCTTCGAAGTCTTCCAGGCTGTAATCGGCAGCTTGCACCAGTTTGCCTTTCTCCTGCACAACTACGATCAAATGATTGAACAACTTGCGTCCGCCCATGCTGAACGACAGGTGCAAAGCAGCGTCTTCCTTGCCGTCGCGATTGAGGTCGGCCAGCACAATGCGCTCGATGGCGATTACTTCGCCATGATCGCGCGCCACACCGTTCTTGAATTGCACGTGGCGATAACCGCAAGAGAAATCGGGCACTTCATAATTGCCTTGCTTGAGGCGCCGCACAAGAACGCTCTTGCCGGCAGCACCGGCTGGCTGTGCAGTAGCCGCCTGAGCATTCTGGGCACCACCAATGGTGCCTGCCTGCGCCGGCCCGGCGGCTAGAGTTACGGAAGCGGCACACCCTAGCACGCCGACAACCAGGGCAGTAATCAGTTTTCGGTTGGCTGAGTGGGTCTTCGTGGTCATCGTAGTATTCCTCGAGATACAAAGTGACAACAAGCCGCCGGGCCGGATGCAATCTCGGCTTCGACTTCTTTACACTCTCAGAATAAGGCGGCCATGTAATGACTGTAAGCAGCGCTGGTTAAACAGCAGTAAACAGCTTGTTCGAATTGTTTATTGAGTTTCTTCGATAACACTCACCGATAGCCACGGTCCGCGGGTTTTGCCGGTTAGAGCAGCCCAGTACCACTCGGAGACATCGGTCCATGACCCGCCTTTGCTGTCGGTTATTCGCTCGCGTACCGCCAGTACACTGCCCGGCTTGGCGGCTGCAAAACTCGCCCAGCGCTCACCACCGGACCGCAGAGCCAATCCCTGCTCCGAAACAGCGTAACCGGCGCCCCGCAGACAGTCTTTCAGAGAATGCAGTTGCCTGGTTTCATGTTTGATCCAACGCATCAGTATCTGATCGTTGCCGTCTGAAAACTTGGCGATGCGGCCCGGAAAGTTCTGTGCAAACTTCAGCTCCCAGTCGGACATAGATAGAGGATAGATGACCTGCCCCTCGAATGTTTTGGGCCAGCCATTGAACTCATCGGCATTAGCAACGGAAAGTTCCTGCACGAAAACGTTCATGCAACTGATCACAACAGCCAGGCAGACGGCCAGCAGATAAAGCAAAACCTGCCGGTGTCCCGGCAAAGCCGGCAGACGCACGAAGCGCGGCTCGGTTTTTTCGGAAATCACAGGTTCCATGGGTGACGAAGGGGCTTTGATGCGCGCCGCAAAAATCAACACAACACCAATCACAATCAAGAAGCTGCAAACTCCAATCACGTCGTGGAAGTAGGGAAACTCCTTGAACCCGTGGTTTTGCACCACCAGTTGAGCCGGCGCCAGCGAAGCCAGGTAAAAACCGTAAACCAGCGAGCCGGCGCGCATGACGTTGCCGACGTAGGAAGCGGCGACGGCGATCATAGAGATCAAAACTGTCTGTCTGTTCGAGTAGCCCTTGAAGCAACTGACCGCCAGAGCTAGATAAACACTCGTCCAGAGCATGCGTAATCCGGCGCAAGGCGCATCGATCGCTACCAGAGATCCATGATAGAGCAGACCGGTTCCGTCCACCGTCACTCCGGAGACGCCCACCAGAACTGCCACCGTATGCGCCACCGCGACGCGAAGCGGGTAGCCGAAGAAAAACTGCAACGAAGGCAAAAGCGGCAACGACAAGATCAACAAGGCGAAGTGGCTGAGACGCATCTTTGAGCCACTGCCCGCCGCCGCCGCCATGAAACAAGCAACAATCGACATGCACAGTGCCGCCCGCACCAGCATCGGACAGAAAAACTGCGAAACGGCAAAGGCGACCATCAAAATCGCGGGAATCCGCGAATTGGAGAGCAAGGCGCTGGTCCATCCGGGCAGTTTCTCACGCCGGCAAATTCCGTACACTGCGATGGTGATCAGTGCCACCAGCCCCCAGGGCTCATCCGATGCATCGAATGTGCGCTGCCAGAGCCAGGACAGCACCGGCAAGAATGCCACCAGCGTCGCCACCAGCACTGTGAGCGCCAGCGACTTTTCGCTGATTAACGGGTCGCAGTCGAATTGACTTTTCTTCTTCGCGCAGTCCACAGAAGTGCTCCAGTAGCCAGCATGATCAAAAGCCATTCGTCCGGTTCCGGGGCGGTCGGCACCATGGCGTTAGTGTCCGGATTGTTGGGGTCCATTTCGGCGCGCTTGTATTGCTCAGCCGACTCCAGAACCACCGCACCGGACACGGGAGTAACGATGCGAAAATAAGTGGCTAGTTTGGCGGCTTCGCCGGTTTTTCCGGCGGCAGTCAAACGAGCGCTTTCATCTGCAGCCCAGAGCGCCGAAAGATATGGAGCGGTAACCACTTGACCGTCCTTGTCTTTAACAGCTTCTCTCAGAGCCAGCGAAGGATCCAACCAAGAATCAGCCACCACTTGCTGGGTGCTATTGGATGTCTGGGCAGGCGTTCTCAGCGGAGCTCGGACGAATTCGAAATGCGGTTCAGCTCCAGTCCAGGAGGCAAACAGTCGTTTCAGGTCGTCTTGCAACTTAGAGCGCCGCGGCACGCTGATGAAATTGGTCCTTTGCGATATCACTTCCGCCAGTCGGTCAGGTCCATTGGCAGCTTCGACGTCGTAAATGGTGAGATGACTGCCCTCCTGTCCGCCGGTACTGGCATCCAGTTGCTGCTGCAAACGCCAGACATCGTCCGGCAAAACCGGCTGGGGTCCGTGAATCCAGACCACCGTTACATCCTGATGTTGCTTAACCGGCGCCATTGCCGCCAGCAATTCTTTGAAATTGTCCGGTCCGCCCTTGCACGGCACACGCGGCAATTCACGAATGGCAAATTCGCGGTTGTGTTCGGAACCGTCGTCGGAACTGGACGTGAGCGAGGAAATTTCATCCGAAGCCACGCGCACCTCGCTGGTGATGTCGCCGGGCAAGGATTTGAGGGCCTCGGCAATGTCTCCCATACTGCTCTCCATCGATCGCCCGCAGTCGACCACGAACGTCACATGCCCGGGCTTTTTGGTCTTCTCCGGCTGCAGCGTCTCGCTGTACGCATAAGGGACGTCACCCTTGAGTGCATACACTGAACCGGCTCGCACCACATCCGGTGAGCGCTCGGCGATCACCGCAGCACCAGACTGTTCGTACTCGCGACTGTCCACTTCGCCATGCAACTGATAGAACTTGCCGGGTGGATGGTCCAGTTTCAGTCCCTCGATCGTGGCTTTGCATGCCGTAGGGGATTGGAAAAACACGTTATGCTTGCCGTCCACGGAAAAGTTGTTTTCCACCAGACGAGGCAGAGGCAGGCGCGCGTGCCCCGCGTCATCGAGCGCGAGCGGGGCGGTGATACCAATGCGGGTGCGCATCGTACCGCCATGCGCCGGTACCGGGAAGCACTGCAAGAGCACCCGGTCGGGTCCGAGAGTTGTAACCAGAACCGGGTCCCGCTGCCGGTAGACGACGGATTTGTAAGCCGACTTTGTTTTCTCTCGCGAGCCGAAAACGGCTTCGTGTGGTTTATCGTTGATCCAGAGGGTCAGGCGGGATACAACTGCCCCCGGCGGCAATGCGATCTGCGTGCGAGCTTCTTGCTGGGTGTCGGAGTCGTTTTTGAAATTGAAGGTCCACTCTTCATAGCCGACGGCTCCTTGCGGCTCCACAACAGCGTTCAAAGAGGAATTATTGAGAGCCAACTTGTTGATCTTGCCCCCGACCTCGTCGCCGCCCACATCCTCATCGCGGGTATTCCAGAGGCGCAAGTCCCAGCCGAACCCTGTCAGTTCAGGTCGCGGCACAGTATTGAAAGGACGTCCGGTGACCCGGTAGTAGATGCGTCTGGCTTTCTGCTGAGTCGACCAGTCATAAGCATTGAGGGCGCCCAGAACTATGTCGGTCATCGTTTTGGGATGGTTGTAGCATTCGTTTAAAAGCCAGGTTTCATTGCCGAAAGCACGCAGCATCCGGATGCCGCCGCGGCTCATGGCCACATCATCAGAGGCGGACTGCGTCATAGCAATTCGGGTGACGGTGCCCGGCATCTCGGCGAGAGCGAAGCACACCAGCGCAGCGGTCATACCCATCATCGTGTAACGCGACGGGACCCAAGACCGTGTATGAGTGGCACGACGCTGGACCGCTACGGTCAAGCCGTATGAGCACAGCAGAGCCAGCAGAGGGCTGAGCGGCAAAAATCCAAGCCCGGCGAGCACGATACACGGCAACGCAATCGGCATGAGCGGGATGAACACAAGTGCATATACAAGACAGATACCGATCGACACGCCACCGAGCACAGACAATAGGGCAAGGTGGGAAACCTGTTTCCTCCACAAAGTAACGTAGAGCGCCATGTTAGCTATGGGCACGCTGGCTACGAACACGTAGTGAGGAAACGATGGCAGCGGGTCAAAGAATGCACCACCGCACATGTGGAAAACGGCTTCCACGCCCAACGCGATTGTCGGCAACACAATTCCGAAGGCCATGACAGCCATATGCATCGCCGTGATTAGAAACTGATTGGCAAGTCCGTCTTTCGGCGGTGCCGCATACTGCACTTTTTCAACTGGTGGTTCGGTAGAACTCAAGCAAACACCCTCATGGGTTTCTACACGTTGCTAAGTTCGATGATATCGACGGACCGTAAACCCAGTTAGGCGCCAATGTAAAATGCACGATCTCCCTTCGATCAAAAAGTGGCACCAGAGCGGAACCGGCTGCCCTCACGGACAGCCGGCCGATACTGAAGCGATATCACTCTAGCTCTTACGAGATACGGCGGACCTTGTTCTCAGCGCCCAACTCTTGCGTACGGAACTTCTTGATAGCGCATGGATACTGCTTCTGCAGCGTAGCCTGCGCACGCGCGGCCACGTAGCAGTTGTCATCTTGCGATAAGAAGTTCAGCACTTGAATCGGCGTCCGGCTGTTTTCAGCCATGTTGTAGCGGACGTCGACGTGCGGGTCGGATGCCAACATATATAGAGTCTCGGGTGGCGTTTTGTCGTTCTCAGCGACCGCCGCTCTGACTCTGTGGTCTTCCGAACCGGCCAGTTTCACCAACGCCTGCCAGGGCGCCTGCGGATTTTCCGCAATTCTCTCTTTTGTTTTCTCGTCTACAACATCAATCATTTGTTCAAGCACCTCTTCAGGGCTCTCCGGACTGACTGCAATCAACCAGTGCAGATAACTCAAATGATTGTCTTGCGCCTGAGCCTGCGGGTCTTCCGCCACTTCCACAAACCAGGTCCAGAGCATACGGCGCAGGACCGTATCGATGTGCTCCGGCCACTGCCATTGCAGGTAGAAGTCGAACGGAGAAGCACTCTCGTTCAGTATTTCCTCACCCATTGTCTTATTCAATTCCATAATTCCTACTTCCTAGAACAAGCCTGCTTAGGCTGCTGCTGTTTATTTACCCGTGACAATCGTCACGCCGTCTGGGGTTTATCCGTATCTTTGCGGGCAAAATCCCTAGGTCATGCAAAATTTTGTGACACGTTTACCCTGCGACGAAGCGCTGCTGATGCGGTTCCAACGCACATGTTGGACTTTTCCAATTGCTCTGTTGGAAAACTTTCACCACATGCGGTATCTGCCTCATCCAGCTGAGTCGCTCTGCCAGTGCTGCCGGAACTACAGTTCAGTCATCGCGTCACTGATCGCAGCTTACACACACACCGGTGATCCTTATGCAAATGCAACCATTTGAATCAAAACCAGAATCCGAAATAGGTTACGTATTTCAGTTCAGTGAAGTGGAAGAGAAAACGCCGCCCTCGGAAACGGCCTACGAATACGCGCAGCTGTTCGAATGCCAGCTCAAGGCTGCCATTCTTGCTGAAGCAGGGCTCATGAACGACATGAACGAAGGAGACATGCAAGACGGTTTTTGCCTCAGCCATATAGACGACGGCTGGGTGAGCTACAAAGGCATGTCCTGGGGCTTTGTCGTCCACAATGATCCGGTGGCGCTGGACATGACTTTTGGTCCCGATTGGCCGTTCGTGGGTCACAGAACTGTCATGCAACCGCAACTCTCCTCGGGCAGAATTATCTGGACCGAACGCAATGCCATCGAGCTCGGTACGGTCTGCTGCTCAGCCGAAGACATAGCGCGATTTGGACTGCGCCGGCTCTCTGAGCGTGCAGACAAAGCTGCTTAGACCACTTCAGGCGCTAGGTTTTGGCGGTGGTGCGCACTGCAAACACTATGTATCCGATCACGATTGGAATCGTTATGAAGCCCCAGAATGGCACGAATGTGTTTGTGCAACTCATGCCGGTGCTCAGCAGCATGACCGGAGACATAGCGATAATCGCCAGGCGCAACGCCGCGTCGAAGGGCATCGGGCTGCCGGACATCTGTCCAACCACAGCCGCGACGCCGGCGTAGATCAGGGCTTGTAGCGCGTGCAGGCTCCAGAGAAACGGCAGTCCCAAAAGCACAACCAGAATCGGCACCCAGATCACGAACATCTTGACCATGCCGTTGATCGTGTCGGAATCGAGCTTACCGTTGCTGCCGATGTCTCCATAGACAGTCCGTTTGCCGTCTTTGGCCGGAATCATTTCCTTCTTGGTAAAGAGAACTGCTGTTTTGGCATCTTCCGGCGACGAGTATTTGCCGTCCATGTCGAATACAGCCAGCGACATATCTTCGTCTTTGGAGGTAGGCCAGGGATTGCTGATGGTGTAGGGGGACGGCTTATCGATGCTCATTTCCCCGTCGTGAAAGGTCATCACCGGCAACTGGGCGATAATCTTCGTTGCTTCCTTGGAGACAACCATGTTGAGTTGGTACCACCAGCTGACTGCCAGCATGAGCACAATCACGAAGACCAGCCCCAGCAGATAGAGCAGGTTGGTGCCCTTCCACTGGTAGCGCACTTCGTCGTAAAGACCGGGATCGAAGATAGCAAAAATTGGTGCCTGGACTGCACTGTATTTAGCCATACTAAACTCCCTCTGTTTGCTGCACCGTGGGCGGTGGCATTGTCTGTGAGGACGGTGTCTTCGGGGGCATCAGTTTCATTAAAGCGAGATGCGAAATACCCGCCGCCGCGAAGCCTACGAACCAGCCATAACTATACAGCGGTTTTAAAGGTTCGAAGATCAGTCCGATCCAGGCAAAGAAGCAACCCAGCAAGGTAGCCGCAACCGCGCGCCAGTTCCAGCCGGCATCGTACGTGTAGGAGCCTTTCAGCAAGTAAAGATCCGGCAGATTCAGTTGCTTGTGCCGCAAGACCCAGTAGTCAACAATCATGACTGCGGCAATCGAGCCCAGTCCGCCGGAGTAGCCAACCAACCATCCATCGATATACCGTTCGGGATTTTCGAGCAGTTTCCAGGGCATCATGCCCACGCCGATGATGCCGGTGATCAGCCCTCCCGTCCGAAAAGAGATGTAGCGGGGGAAGGCATTGGCGAAGTCATTGGCAGGCGAGACGACATTTGCAGCGATGTTCACTGCCAGAGTCGCCACTGCCACCGTAAACATCGCTACAGCTACCAGAATCGGCTGCTCGAAGTGCCCGATCAGTTGCACGGGGTCCCACAGTTGTTTCATGGGCACGCCCGGGTAAATCACGACGGCAGCAGACGTAATAACGACGCCCAGCGCAGCAAACACCGTCATCGCCGACGGCAGTGCTACCACCTGCCCGATCGTCTGTTCCCGTTGGCTGCGTCCGAAACGCGTGAAGTCAGGCATGTTGAGGGAAAGCGTAGCCCAAAATCCAATCATCGCCGTCAGGGCCGGCACGAACTGGGGCAAGAACTTCCCAAGTGTGTCGAATTTTCCTTGATCCTGAAGCATGTGACCGAGTCCATGAGCTTGATTGACAGCCCATGCGGCCAGCAAGATGGTCATGATCAGAACAAATGGCGCCGCCAGGCTCTGCACGTATTTGAGCAGACCCATACCCTTATATATGATGAATATCTGCAGCCCCCAGAAGACGGCGAAGCAAGCCCACTGGGCAACGGAGAATCCGCCCAGCTCAGGCAGCTGGGCAATGGCAGGGCTAATCACTTTCAAAGCCGTATAAATGGCGCTCCCACCAATCCATGTCTGGATGCCGAACCAACCGCAAGCAACCAGCGCTCGCATGAGCGCCGGTACATTGGAGCCGATCGTGCCGTAACTGGCGCGCGCAAAGACGGGGAAGGGAATACCGTATTTGGTGCCTGGGTGAGAATTCAGCAGGATCGGAATCAATACAATCAGATTGCCGAGCAAAATGGTCAGCAAGGCTTGCCACCAGTTCATGCCGCCGGCTATCAACCCCGATGACAGCATATAGGTGGGGATGCAGGCCGACATGCTCATCCACAGCGCGGCATAGTTCCAGGTCGACCAGTCGCGGCGTGCCACCGGCACTGGTGCAAGGTCATGGTTGTAGAGAGGGCTTCCCGAAATCAGCGACTCGTCTTTGAGATCGACCCGCCCGTCCGTGTGTTGTACGGTCTGTTCAGTGGAGACCGCCAGCGAATCAGACATGTTTGTGCCTCTGCCTCTAGAACTTTTGCATGGTCGCCGAGATATCTATGAACGTGCGCATCACGTGCTCGAGCGCCAATAAACCCATTTCGCCCTCTGAAAGTTCAGGAGCGACATTGCGCACATCAAGGCTGGCGGAATCAGCCTGCACCGTCAGGCTACTGAGAGCCGGAAACTTCTGGGCAGCCTTGGCGAGCGCCTGATTGAGGACGAAACGCACCTCGTTTTTGCTCGTGATCGCCGACAGGTTGAGCATGATCGAATTGATCGAATTGACCATGGTGACGAAGTTTTTCACCGGTACCGAACTGAGGGCGATCTCGCCCGTCATGCGCGCACCGGTGGCAGTCATTTTGCGCAGTTCGCTGGTCGCTTTAGCGGCACCGGGCTTGGCAAACCCGCCGGTCATGCGCATAGTGGAGGCCAGCTTCTGGCTTTCACCGGTGGCCTCGCCAATCTTGCGCAACATGGACAGACCTTCGGCTGCCGTTTGATCGCGCGCCACATAATTTTCTTTGACGGCAAAACTGATGATCGACAACACAGTGTATCGATCGACCGGCATCTGGTCACAGACTTCTTCCACAGTGCAACCGGCTTCCATGAGCAGCCAGACCTTGCCTGCCCACTGCGCTTCCGACTCCGGCAGGGAGGTCCAAACAGGGAGTTTGCCCTTTTGCGTATATATAGTGTCCGGCCAACCGACTTCTTCCATTGTGCGCTTCAATTCATCCTGCCGGCGCGCACCTTCGATCATCAGCATGTGTGGAGGTTTCTGACTGAGCGAAGTATTCTCGGGAATAACTCCCACGTCGCGCTGCTCGAAAGTAAAGTCGTAGGGATCGCTGCGCGACATCAACTCATAGAGTGCGATTTCACCCGCCAACTGATTGTAAGTGGCGTTGATCAACTTGCCTTTTTTGAGAGCCAGGGTGGCCACCGGCTTGGCACCGCGAGCAAACAGGGCAATCACACCGTCCTTATTCGAACTGAGCGCCGCCTGGATGACTGTTGCCAGGTCGAAAAATGCCAGATTGCCCTGCAACGCCGCGGGCTTGAACGGCAAAACGCCTGCCATACGCTTGTTGATGATGTCGGCAATAGCAGCCGTCACTTCCGGAAACTTTTTAGTCAGCTCCTTGAGTGAATCGTTAGGAAGCCGCAGCAAGGTAGCCGTCTCCGGCACTCGCACAGTGGCGCTGCGTGCGCTCTCGTGCAAATAGCCCATTTCGCCGAAACATTCGCCGGCGGTCAGGTATGCCACCACCTGAGATGGCTCGCCATCACTAACAACTTCCACGGCGCCCTCTTCAACGATAAAGATGGCGTCGGCCTTCTCACCTTTCTTGAAGACGACGTGTCCGGGACCGCAGAGGACGGTTTCGAACAGCTCACTCAAGTTTTGCAGGGTTTGACTTTCAAGGCTCTGGAAGATGGAACTCTCTTTGAGGAAAGCAGCCACCTCCTTGCCTGTTTCCTCCAAAATGTTTTCGATTGTGGTGCTGTCAGACACGTTGTTTACTTAGTCTCCGCTTTTGGCACTCTCTGCTTTCGGCAGACGTTTGATGTACTCGGCTCGTTGTTCGTAAGTCTCGGCTTCCTTTATGCGCTTCTGTGCTCGCAAAACACGAGCGAAGTGTACGAGCGACACAGCCACTTCCGGATGATTTTCGCCGTACGCGGATTCTCTGATTTCCAACGCCAACTCGCATTGCGTTTCAGCGTTCGAGAGATCTCCCTGCGCCACATAGACTTGGGCAAGACGATCCAGCACCGAAGCTATGTCCTGGTGCATGTCCGAACCGAGAGCGTTCTGCTTCAGTTTTACCAGACGCCGGAAGCACTGCTCCGCTTCCGGATACTTTTCCGACATGTGGTAGCAATCGCCAAGGTGCTCCAGAGTCGGAATGATCTTGGCGCTGTCCCGTCCCAGAGCGGCTTCCTGGATAGAAAGGGCCGACTTGAAAAAGTTGATCGCCGCTTCGTAGTTCTCTCTGGTTTCATTCAACTCAGCGATCTGGTGCAATGTGAATGCGACATCGACGTGATCTTTTCCCATCGCCTCCTGGCGAATCTGCAGCACGCGCCAGAGCAGCGGCTCTGCTTCCGCGTCGCGCTTCTGCACCAGATATAGTTGCGCCAGTTTAGACAGCCCGGTGGCAATCTCGGGGTCCTTGCTGTTGAACTCTTTTTCGAGAATCAATAGCGCTCGCTTGTAGCTGCCTTCAGCATCGGTATAACGCTTCTGCTCAAACTGACAATCACCCAGCTTGAGGCTGGTGAGGGCTACACCAGTGTGTGATGAACCGAGCGCGCGCTCGGCGGTGTTCAACTCGTCTGTGAGCACCATGAGTTTGCGCAGTCCGGCCGTGGTGAGAGAATCCATCTCCCAACCGATACGCTCAACAGCGACGTGGAAGTCGACCTTGTCCTGAGCGCAAACGGCCAGAGCCCGCGTCGCCAGTTGCAGGGGCAAAACGCCATCGGCGACCAACAATTGAGCCTTCAAAACCTGCCGCAGATCATCTTCTTCGATCATCTGCAGTTTCACCAGCGCCTGACCCAGTGGCAACTTTTGCAAGCTGGAGTAGTGCATGGCGTCATTGAACTGTTCTTGCGTCAGCAGCTGCGATTCTAATAAAAGCTCACCCACACGTTTACGCTCTTTGGACTTCTTGCCTTTGTCTTTCCAGAAATTGGCCAAGTGACGCAGAGATTGAGTAACCAGAGTGTGTCCTGGTCCCAGCAACTTCTCTCGGATGCGCAAAGCCGAAAGGAAAAAGGGCTCGGCCTCGTTGGGACGCATTTGAGCGTCGACAATTTTGCCGATTGTGTGAAGACTCTTCGCGCCTTCCAGGCTGTCGGCACCATAAGTCGACTGCACGATGTCGTGGTTGCGCCAGGCGAGCGCCTCGGCATCGGTGAAGCGCAGGTCCTGATAGTAAAGATCTATCAGTCGCTCCAAGATCGGCACAACCTTGACGCTCTTGGCGCCGTAGGCACGTTCGGCGTTTGCAAGCGCCCGCTTGTAGAGATGCTCGCTGCGGGAATGGTCCTTGGTGTGAGCATGCATGTCCGCAGCTCGTAAGAGATGCGGAATCAGCTCGCGATGATCGCCGCCAGTCTGCTGTTCGGCCTCCGCCAGTTCCATGTCGACAGCTTGCAATGCGGCGGTGCTGCTTTGTGGTTTCTCCGGCTCTGCCGATTCTTCGAAGGCTGCCAGGGCGTCGGCAACCGGAACACCGTCGAGCGCGGAAATCTGCAGAACAGCGACCGCCGCGTCCGCATCCACTTCGCCGGCAGCCAGAAGTTCTTGCACTTCCAGCGCCCTCTCCAGATCTTCTGTCGATAGCTGCTTGAGCAGGACCAGCACATCGCCGATGCGCATGTTGCGAGTGCCCGCCTCGGTCAAGGCGGAAGAAACCTGATCGGGTCGAATAATGCCCGCTTCAACGAGCAGCTCTCCCAGTTTCTTGGTTGTTGTCGCCGATTTCTTTTGCGGTGTCACCTTAATCAAACCCATCTCCGCCAAGCCACATGTATATATTACGCGGTACAAGACCTCACTGAATACCATACCCAGTCATAGCCTCTTGTTTTCAATCACTTTCAGTACCAGCTGACAGGCGTGATGCAAAAGCCGCAAACCCAACAGCAGTTGAGGTTTACAGGTTTAGGAGCGGCACCCAAGCACAGTCGACACCTGGTAAAGTAGCCCACTGTTTGCCGGGAGTTGAAGATGCGAATTTCAAAGAGGAAGTGGATGCGACGCGCGCAGGTAATGCTGGGCGCAGCCATGATCGCCTTCGGTGGCTGCATGCCGGAAGGCGGTTGCGAACCGGCGAAAAGCATCGATTTTGGCGCCGCCGCCAAAGAAGCCACACAAAATCTGTGCGATTACATCAGTGTCGACACCAGCGTTCCGCCTGGCAACGAACAGAAGGGCGCGGAGTTTCTCGCCGCCCTGCTGCGCAAAGACGGCATTGAAACGCAGCTTTACGAAACCGCTCCGGGCCGGGCCTGTGCTTACGCTCGATTGAAAGGAAACGGGAAAAAGCGACCGATAATCTTGCTCAATCACATCGACGTCGTGCCCGCCAAACGCGAAGACTGGCAACACGATCCGTTCAAGGGCGCCGTCATCAACGGCGAAATCTACGGACGCGGCGCACTGGACATGAAAGGCACGGGCATCGCTCAGCTGGAAGCTTTACTTCTCATCAAACGCTCCGGCATAGTCCCGGATCGGGACATCATTTTTTTGGCTACCCCCGACGAGGAAGTCGGAGGCATATTCGGAGCGGGCTGGTTCACCAAGAATCACCCGGAGTTAATTAAAGACGCAGAATACCTGCTCAATGAAGGATTTTTTATAGACACCACTGACAGTGGCAAGCACAAGTACTGGGGCATCGACATCTCGGAGAAGTCGCCACTGTGGTTGCGGCTAACAGCCAAGGGCGATGCCGGTCATGCATCCATGCCGATTCCCAACTCGGCCACCAATAGATTGGCACGAGCGATGGACCGGATTGTTCAGAATCCGCCGGGACCGGTGCTACTGCCGGCGGTGCGGACCTTCTTCACCGATATCGCCAAAACCGAAGATGCCGATCTGGCAAAACTCTACACCAACATCGAAACATCTATAAGCAATTCGGCAGACTACAAACGGCTTCTGGAAGACAAATTAAAGTCAGCCATGCTGCGCAACACGGTGTCGCTGACGGTGATGAAAGCCGGTTACAAAACCAACGTCATCCCCGGTGAAGCGGAATGCGAGCTGGACTGTCGGCTGCTGCCGGGAGTCAACAAAGACAAGTTCGTCGCTCAAATCAAGAAAACCATCGACGATCCGTCAATTCAAGTCTCTGAGCTGGAGTGGGAGCACACCGACGCCTCCGCCTACGACACAGAACTCTTCCAGGTGATCAAATCGGTGGCCGCCAAAAACGATCCCGGTGTACCTGTAGTACCGCTGGTAGTACCGTGGTTCACCGACTCGCACTACTTCCGCGAATTCGGCACGATTGCCTACGGTTTCGAGCCGATCGCCATCGATCCTACCCACCTGGCCACTATGCATGGCAAAGACGAAAGGGTGCCGGAGAAAGGTTTTGCCGACTGCGTGCGCATGACTTACGACATAATCGCCGGCATCTGCGGAGTAGCAAAATAGACTAGACGGACTGAATGCGCCGCGATATCAATGCTATCAACTCGGGAAAGTTGCGGCGCAACAAAGCGTCGGTATCCGGATGGCAGCCATTGCCGCAGGCGATGGCGAAGACCTCGGCAAATGCTTCTTCCTTGCCGGCATCTCCCGCCTGCAAGTAGTACTCCAGCATCCGTCTATCGTAGTCGGTAGACAGGCGTGCCACACCTTTGTTGTACGCAGCCGCGAACGCGGCGCTGTGCGAGTAGTTTTGCAGCATCTCGTCGACGGCATGCCCACATTCGTGCTTGAGAATGCCGAGCCGCCGGCGACCGTCATTGAGCGTCACCAGTTGCGGCGCTGCGCCTTCACTTTCGGCATACTCAGCCATGATCACTTGCTTGCTACCGCGGTTGAACATGCCGAAAATGTTGTTCCAGGTCGTCGTACGCTGGTAGCCGCGCACCTGCCGCCCGCGTGTCGACGGCACCGCCGACGGTACTGTACGGCTGAGCGTCAAGTGATAACCGGAGCGCTGCAGAGCAGCCCGGACGTTGATCGGTATACAAGTGAACTGTTGAGCGATCTCTCGCGCGAAGGCTTCGCTGACATTAGCGTTTCGTTTCATCAAAGACATGACATAAGGAGCAGTGAGACTGTCGACTACGCGCGGTCTGCCGGCAGCAGCCGGAGGGGGCGTTCGAACAGCAGGCGCGAGCGCGGTCGACGCCGGCAGGCCAGGTAATGGTGGTGCCGCCAGCGTCTGCCCCGCAAGTTCCGGAGCTGTCCAGAGACTGTTATGCGTGAAGGCCGGCCACTGGGCACCCGCCTGCGAGGCGCGCGGCAAGACCGGCGGCTGGGCAGCAACGCCATACTCACGGATGACCGGCACCGGTGCCACCGCTTCAGTTTCCTGGAATACCGGTGCGCTACAAGCCATTGTCGACTGAACGGGCACCGCTAATAGAAGTCCAACAAGAAGAAACGATTTAAAACGCATGACACCACAATCTATGGTGACATTCCGCCACCACATCTCTCCAAATTACGACCAAATATTGCCGGTCAGGTGGCTATCGCCATCCCTGCCAACTTGCACAACTGGCTGTCTTGACGCGTCGCCTTCTGCTGTAGTTCCGAGCCAAACTAGAGCAAACCCATAACTGTGTTTGGGGTTTTTTGACAACGGTGCCAGGCATGTGATTGCGTTGCACTGCGAAAGCAAAAAATAACGGACCGTTTATTCAACGATCCGTTATTTGGGCTGGCTATCAGGGTTCGGTTTTTTTGTCGTCGGCATATTGCTGACTCTTTTAGAATAGCTTTCCCATGCGGTTTCTCACATGTGGAATCCGACCATTCTCGACTGCACAATTCCACAGTGCACGCTCTGCAATTGATTGCTGGTATAGGTCGACGATGCAAAAAATAACGGACCGTTTATTCAACGGTCCGTTATTTGGGCTGGCTATCAGGGTTCGGTTTTTTTGTCGTCGGCATATTGCTGACTCTTTTAGAATAGCTCTGCCATGCGGTTTCTCACATGTAGAATCGGACCTTTCCCGACTGCACAATTGTGCAGTCGGCAGAAACAACCTCAGCCGGGCAGGCTGACGTGGGCAAGCCGGCTGATACCCTGTTCGATTTGCTCATCTGAAACTCCGGCATAGTTGAGCAAGAATTCGCCCCGTGGAGAATCACCGAGATAAAAGCCGCGCGTAGAAGAGATTCCGACGCCGCGCTCACGACACAGCCGCACGATCTCATCATCTGACCGTGGAGAGTCTATACGAATCAAAACGTTGATGCCGGCATTGTCACCCAGGATCGTAACGCGTCCGCCAAACTCCTTTCTCAATACATCCATCACTAAACCGCGCCGATGCTGATAGTGAGTCCGCATGCGGCGCACGTGGCGCTCCAGATGTCCCTGCTTGATAAAGTCTGTGAGCACCTGCTGCTCGAGCAAAGGCGAGTGGCGATCAACCAGCCACTTGGCGCGGGCGAAAACATCAATCAAGTTTTCGGGAACGGCGAGATAGCCAAGCCGCAAAGCCGGAAAAAGAACTTTCGAGAACGTGCCGATGTATATCACGGTTTGGTCGGTGTCGAGCCCGGCCAGGGCGGGAACCGGTCTGCCGACATACCGATATTCACTGTCGTAATCATCTTCGATCACGTATGCCGAATGCTTTTTGGCCCAGGCAAGCAGTTCGAGACGGCGTGGCAAACTGAGGACGACGCCGGTAGGAAACTGGTGAGATGGGGTGACGTATACAAGTTTCAAATTGGCGCTGGCGGGCACTTGCGAAACCACCAGTCCGGAAGCGTCAACGCCGAGGGGCACCAAATTCGCGCCCTGGACTTCGAATACTTTTTTGGCACCGATGTATCCGGGATTCTCAATGCCGACCGCATCGCCGCGGTCGATCAAGACGCGCGCTACCAAATCTAGTGCTTGCTGAGATCCGTTGACTATGATCACCTGCTCCGGCTTGCACTGAACGGCACGCGCTCGGGCCAGATAATCGGCAATCGCTTCACGCAATGGGAGGTAGCCCCGCGACTGGCTCGGGCAGTCGAGCTTCCAGAGTTGATTGGCTTTGGCACGCTGGTTCAATAATTGCAGCCAGACGCGCATCGGGAAATGCTCCAGATCCGGGCGGCCGAATGTAAATTGAATCTCCGGCTCGTCACCACCATAATCGAGCCACTGCTTCTCATATAAGGATGCTCCCAGACGCGAGAGTCGAACCCGCATCGGTTTTCTGGGCAGCTGTTTTTCGGCGGCTTCACCGGCACGCTGATCGGGTTTTCCCTTCTGCTGCGGTCGCAGTAGTTCATCAGGGAGCGTCTTGCATACATAGGTACCGGAGCCGGTGGTTGCTTCCAGATAACCTTCGCTGAGCAAATAATCATAAGAGGCCGTCACGGTCGCCCGAGAGATACCAAGAGAGTCGGCGAGTGCCCGGGTGGACGGCACCCGGGTACGGGGTGCCAGCCGCCCTGAAAGTATGGCCCGTCTTATCTCTTCGTACAGTTGCCGGTGAAGTGGAACGGCAGATTGGCTATCTAAAGTAACAGCAATTTCCATCGTCAAGCGGTCCAAAGTGGACTGGAAGTAAATCACAAAAGTGGCACTTACGCAAGTCCAATTTAAGCTGTAACCTGTGTTCTGTCCTGAGGGCATTAAGCCCGCACAAAGAAAGCGAACGGTGAATCTTATGATGAAGTCAAACAATAAAAAGAGCTTGATAGCGAAGCAAGTGCTCGCAGCTCTCAGTTTGATGATTTTGGCGGCACCGAACGCGATGGCAATCATCAATGACCCGTTGATTGCCAGTCAGCTCGTACAAAAGCGCCACACGCTTATTGCTAAAGAACAAAACATTCTTCGCGATGTAGATAACCTGCTTCGCGACATCGACGAACTGACGCGCCGGAAAGACCAACAGTCGGCTGCCGAAATCAATGAATTGAGCAAAAAGCTCGATAAGAAAAGCTACGACCTGCGTCAAGTCCGCCTGGACCTGCGCGATGTAGATCTGCAGTTGCTATAAGCAACAATCTTCGTCCTTACGGACACAAATGAAACGCCGGAAACAACTCGGCGTTTCGTTTCTTTTTGTAGGCACCAGCGCGCCGGCAGAGGTGGATGGGGGTGCCTTTCTTCCCTAGCGCGTTACAACACTTTGTTGAAAGCCAAGAGGCGCGGTCCAAGACGCGCCTGGCATGCGATTCTTGCTCAGAACAAAGAAAAATGGAGCGGTTTCGCCCAACGAAAACCGCTCCAGGGGTACCAGCGATGCGCGTTGCTGGTGTTAAAAAGCGCCGTATTGATTGGGACTGGACGAAAGAGAGACCGTCATGGGAGCGTCCAGCTGCAGTTGCAGTTGTTCGCCGGATGCCATGATTACATTTTTGCCTTTGCGAGCCAGAGTGCTGGCCAATCCGACACCACCGCCGATGGCAGTTCCGGACCAGGCACCGCGTCCGGCACCACGTCCGCCGTGTCCGGCGATGGCACCGATAGCGGTACCAAGAGCAGCACCCGTACCGGCGCCGATCGCGCCGCGGATTACTCCCTGTCCGACTTTGGTCTTCCAGGTTTCACCTTTATATGTGTCGCTCATGTCCGAACCGACGTCGTTATATTTGCCGACTTTGCCAACCACGTGCGCGCTCATGGGAGCTTCAACGCCGTTAGGCATGCGCAAGCGATTGAACTTGATTCCAAGCGTGCCGGCACGGCCGAGCCAACCGCCGGCTTTTGCTTCGACGACGTTGCCGACTACAGTGGCGCCGGCCGGAATCATGCTGCCGTTCAGATAAATCGGCTGATTGATCGTGGCTTGAATCATATCGCCTGGTCGAGCAGCTTCAGTAGAAATGGATGTTGCCAGTTGCACCGGAAATGTCATGCCGGCCGGCACGAAGGCAACACGACCTTGCTGATAGCCAGTGGGCTGATATTGCGACTGGTATTGCGGCGGCTGATACTGCGGCTGTGCTTGCGGGGTGGATGCGGCATTGTAGTTGCCGTAAGAAGAACTGCCGTAGGTATCGTATTGAGCAAATGCCGGAACGGAAAAGGACAAGATGCAGCTCAAAGCTGAAACAGCGGGGACAACGCCTTTGACTAGACTGGCCATGATTACTCCTTTGATAGCCTTTGTTCAGTGGCTCAACTGAGGGGCGAATTAACGCGACAGGGAACCAGCGAGCGTTGTCCAGAACAACCGAACACTCGCGTTCTCACAAGCCGGTAGACGCCCATGCTTGGGTCGTGTTCCTCAACTTTTCAAAAGTTTTTTGTAATCGCCAGAAATCGGCTCCAGTTGTGGCAATTGCAGGATGTCACAAGCTCAACCATAAAACATTCGCGGTGTCCGGTAATACCGGAATTGGTGCTAGCGTCCCCAATTGTATTCGCTGACACCGCGTCCGCTCTTGACTGGCGAGGCAGAACGAGGGTGTCCGGCCGATGAAGTTCCACTGTTCGAAGTATACGAATAGCTTTCTTCCGGATGATATATAACGATCGGCTTCTGCTTTTTGGCCACTTCCTGCTCCTTCGGCATATGCAACGAAAAGTCGCCTCGCAAGCGGGTGCACGCCGCAAACATCCCGGCCGGTCGCGGATGCTTTATATAGTATTGCCGGTTGTACTCTCTCCAGAGTCGAGCCATCACGGCACCGCCAGTCACTTGCGTGCCTGCCACCGGTTTGTTTTCGGAATTGCCCGCCCAGACACTGGTCACCAGATCCGGTGTGAATCCAACAAACCAGATATCTCGTCCTTTGTCGGCGGTACCGGTCTTGCCGGCAACGGGGCGGTCGGAAAGGCGAGCCGCAACGCCCGTCCCAGATGCCACCACGTCCTGCAGCAGGTCGACAATTTGAGCCACTGCCTCGTGATCGAAAACCGGATCTGAATCTTGATGAGAAACCATCAGCACTCGCCCGCCCCTGTCTTCCACCCGGCGGATACAGAGCGCCCGCATGCGCACTCCGCCACGCGCCAGAGTCGCATAAGCATTGGCCATTTCCATCGGTGAGGCGGCAGAACAGCCAAGCGCCAGGGCCAGTTCGGGCGCCAGGTCCGACTCGATGCCCGCCGACTTGGCAGTCGATATCACTTCGCTGATGCCGACGGCTTGCGCCGTACGCAAAGCCGGTATGTTTCTCGAGAAAGCCAGGGCTTCTTTGACCGTGATGGTGCCCAGAAAGCGCTTATCGAAATTTTGTGGCTTATACTCTTGCCCGTTTCCTTGCTTGATCTGAAATGGCGTGTCATTGATGTAGCTGTCCGGTGTCAACTGCTTCTCGATGAACGCCGTCAGATAAACAAACGGTTTAAACGCGGAGCCCATGGTATGCGGATTGGTCGCGCAGTTCCACTGGTTGTCTTCGTAGTTGCCCACGCCGCCGACCAGTGCCACCACCGCTCCGTCGTCGACTCTAATGGAGACGAGCGCTCCCTGATTGATGCCCGCCGGTGCGCTGCGTATGCCGGCGCCCATCACGCGCTCAGCCGCATCCTGGGCTGCCGGATCGAGATTTGTGTATACCTTTAAGCCGTGGCGTTGCATCTCGGCAGGGCTGAAACGGTCCTTCACCAGATCCATTACATAACTTATGTAATACGGATACTTGGTGATTTTCTCCACTTTCTCCTTCTCGTCGACGCGCTTGAACACCAGCTCTTGAGCTTTGGCTTGTTCCCATTGCTGTCCGGTTATGTAGCCGCACTCGTGCATACTGCCGAGCACATCGAGCTGGCGAGCCACCGTTTCGCGCCGGTGCGCCGCCGAAGGTCCGATGTTCGGATACCGGATGATGCCGGCCAGATAAGCCGCTTCCGCGATCGTCAGTTGCTCGGCACCTTTGCCGAAATATCGGCGCGCAGCTTGCTCAATGCCGTACGCGCCGTTGCCGAAATAGATCTCGTTCAAATACAGCTCGAGTATTTTCTCCTTGGAGAAACGACTCTCCATCTGCCAGGCAACAATCGCTTCAGCAAGCTTGAGATCAATGGATCGTTTCTCACCCTCGAAAAACAGATTTTTCACCAGCTGTTGGGTGATCGTCGAACCGCCTTCGACCACATGACCGGCAAAGGCGTTGACGGTGGCCGCACGCGCGATGCTCACGAAGTTGATGCCTTTATGTTCGTAAAAATGCCTGTCTTCAGCGGTTAAGACCGCCCTCTGCAAGAACGGAGACACTTGATTGAGCGGTACGAGCTTGCGTTTCTCGGTGCTCTTCACGGCGCAAATCAGAGCATCGTTGCGATCGAAAAATTGAATTGCTTCACTGGGCTTGTAATTTTCCAGATATGCCAGGTTGGGCACCTGCGTCAGGCGAAAACCAATCAAAATGGCAAAGAACGCAATCAAGCCGAATACGGCCAATAGTCCGACCTTGAGTCCGGTCGTGACGATGCGGCGCGCAAACTGAGCCGCCACCACAGCATTCTCGTACTGGCGGGTGGCCAGCAGCTTCCGGCTCCATGAGCCTCGTTTGCGAGGGAATCTGCCTTTGCGCAAAATCTGGCCTAGTCTAGCTGGGAAAGGTTGGTAAGCAATGTTAGGGCTTCTGGATAGATTGAAACACGCCGCCGGCGCTCTTGACAACAAGTATTCACTGCTAATCCCCGTTTCGAGGATCGCAAATATCTAAGAAGGTGCATAATTAGAGGGGTAACAGCTGTTCGGATCGCCTCTCGATGAAGTTTGCCGGTATGCGGTTAGCACATTTCACGCTGTCAGTCCTTTCGACAGCGGTTCTTTCTTTATCGGCGCCGGGTCGGGCGCAGGATCAGCCCAAGCCCGACGCGGGCAAACCGGCGTTGATACCGGGCATCGCCGCCGGCGGCAAATCCTTCAAGCAACCCTACGGGATGCACCTGGAGCCGATTCTCAAAACAATCAAGGCTAATGACGACCAGCGAAAGAAAATCACCGCCATCGTCAACAATTACAAGCCCAAAATTCAGCCACTGCGTGAGCAATACAACCTGAAGCGCGAGGAGTTCTTGAAGTCGATCTGCGACGGCAAGGAAGACGAGGTGGTCATGTCGCAGCAGGTGGAGTTAGGGCGCCTGTATTCTGACATCACCTCCCAATACACTTTTATGCGTCTGGAAATTCGCAAGTTTTTGTCGCCGGACCAGATTCTTCTTATGGAAAAGTACCGAAAACAGCAGGGCTGGTCGCGCTAGAGCCCGTATAATTGACCCCCATTATGAAGTTCGGACTTACGGCACAAATTTTTGTTGGTCTGGTCGCCGGCATCTTGATTGGCTGGCTGTGGCCGCAGGTCGGTGTGGCAGTGGCACCGGGCGCCGAAGTTTTCTTGCGCCTGATCAAGACCATCATTGCACCGCTCGTATTCGCCACTCTGGTCGTCGGGATCGCCGGGCACGGCAACCTGTCTTCGGTCGGACGACTGGGTGTCAAGTCGCTGATCTATTTCGAGGTGGTCACCACTTTCGCGCTGGTGATCGGTCTCTTCATGGTCAACTGGCTCCAGCCGGGAGCCGGGATCAATCTGTCGGCAGTCACCGATAGTAGTGCCGTCGGCGATCTGGTCTCGAAGCAACCGGCAGCCGGAGACTTGATCACGCACGTGTTTCCGACCAGCATTGTCGATGCCATGGCCCGCGGCGACGTGCTGCAAATCGTGGTCTTCTCAATCATCTTCGCTGCTGCTGTATCCGCCACCCGCGCGCAACCGATTCTGGATTTTTGCCAGTCACTTTCCGAAGTGATGTTCAAATATACCGGCTATGTCATGAAGTTCGCGCCAATCGGTGTTGCTTGCGCCATGGCAGCCACGGTCGGCAAACACGGACTGCTGGTGCTGTTTTCGCTGGGCAAACTGGTCGGCACCCTCTATCTGGCGCTCTTCGTATTCATCGTAGTGGTACTGGGTACGGTGGCATGGATCGCCCGTGTACCCTTGAAGGAGTTTCTGTCCGCGGTGCGCGAACCGATGCTGCTGGCATTCTCGACAACATCGAGCGAAGCAGCTCTGCCGAAAGCCATGCAGGCAATGGAGAGTATCGGTGTTCCCCGACGCGTGATCAGTTTTGTGCTGCCGCTCGGCTATACATTCAATTTGGACGGCACGACCTTGTACCTCTCGCTGGCAGCCGTCTTTATCGCTCAAGCGGCCGGCATTCAACTGCCGTTGCAAACACAATTGCTGATGCTGGTCACCCTGTTATTGACCAGCAAAGGCGTGGCGGCTGTACCGCGCGCCTCCCTGGTGATATTGGCAGGCACACTGAGCACGTTCAACTTGCCGCTCTCCGGCATCGCTCTCATTCTCGGCGTAGACACTGTCATGGATATGGCCCGTACGTCAGTCAACGTGTTGGGCAATTGCCTGGCATCGGTGGTAATGGCACGCTGGGAAGGCGTGTTCAAAGAAGAGCAAACCAAACCGGAGACGGTGGTCGATGAAACTCGCTTTGAAAATCTGGATGAAACGGCACCGGCCGGAATCTGAGTCACCGGCGATTTGCAACTAGGTTACTACTTGTCCTTGTCGGTCATGGTGGCATCCATGGCGGTGGTATCACCGCCGGTTCCAGCCCCTTCTTTGGCGCCTTTGCTGCCGACGATCAAGATGGCGAAGACTACCGATGCCACAACCGCGGCCACCGCGTACCCCAGCGTCAGCGGTGAATGGTTCTGCATAAACTGGTAACCGAAAACACCGGCGGCAGCCAGACCCGGCAGCATGCACAGCCACCAGGCGAAGTTGTTGTCCATGTCCTCTTCATCGGTGACGGGCGGGTCTTTGAAGTCGACCATGTCTATCTAGTTTCCTCAAAATGACAACTGGTAATTTGAAGAGCTTACTCGATTGGAACCAACGTAGCAACTCCTGTCATGTGACACCTTATCTGGTGCTACTCGCCGCTCCACATCAGATTCCATTGGGCAGCCCTTTCATACTCTTGTATGGGATAGGGCACTTTCTTCTCCAACTCGAGCGTTGGAATGCCGCGGTTCTTTGCCGGATCTGACCAGCGAAACTCTTTTGGAGAAACACTGAAAGGCGTCATGTTCACGCCGTCGCCGTCTTGAAACATGATGATGAACCGCTCCCAACCGCAAAACGCGTTGATCGCCTGTTCTGAACCGAGTAGAGCCAGACGGAAGTTAACACCACCATCCACCCACTGTGATCTCAGACGCGCTTCCACGCCTGCTGTTTCCAGGTTGATCGGCGCCCAGGTTGTCCATTTGGCGACCGCCTGCAATCTGTGCGGTGGAAACTCAGCCTCATAGGCCGCCTTCTGTGCCTCAGCTTCTGCCTTCTCAGCCGCCGTCTGCTCCGCCCACTGCATCGCCTGCTGGCGCTTTTGCTGGGCCCAATCCCGAGATTGCTGTCGTTGCTGCAGAAGCTCGTTTGCTTTTGCCAGATCTTGTGCCTGTCGGGCCTTCAGTTCAGCCGTCTGACGTTCTTGATCGGACTTGTATGCATAAAAGGCGAGACTGGCCAGGATCAGTACAGCCAATACGACAACAACGACGATGATAACTAGCTTTCCGTCGGCGCCGCGCGGCTTCCTAAGCGACTTTTGCATGCCTGTATTCACATCCTTTTCCAGTCGGCGGATCTTCTGAAAACCGTCACCCGTGTTACCTTTGCATTTTAAAATCTTTGCGAAGCAACCGCTTGTAAAGAGAACGCGGTATCATATCCGTTTGGTGATCGTACAAGTCATGATAGTTATTATCTAACCACTGAAGAGATATTTGCGTGTCGGATGTAGCTCTAACTCTTTGCCTGATCAACTTTGGCTATATAGCCCTCTTGCCCCGCAAGTTTTTCAAACGGGGCAGCAAGCTGACATGGCAGTGGTGGGCGACTGCCTGGCCGCTGTTTGCCATGCCGGCCCTGTTGGCTTTGCATTACGCCGGCTGGATGCCCACACTGCTCGATGATCGCGAATTGCGGCCTTATCTGCCGGTGCTCGCTGTCTTGTCAGTTGTTCTCAGCACACTCTCGCTGGTGATTGTCGGATTCACAATCGGTACGCATCGCGTGCCTATTTACATGTTTCATGACAAGGAAGATTCGGGCCAGACCAAGCACCTGGTTACCTGGGGACCTTATCAGTGGATCCGCCACCCGCTCTATGCTTCATACGTCTACGCCTTGATTGCCGGCACGATGTACGCCCCGTCGATCGCCACTTTCATCTGCCTGATTTACGGTTATGCCGCTCTCGATTACACGGCGTCCAGGGAAGAAAAACGGTTATCCGGACATGATGAATTCGGCGATGAGTATCGCGATTACATCAAAGTCACCGGACGTTTCTGGCCGCCACTGGCGCCCATCTTCCGCTACACAGGTTTCCTCTCCAAAGCCCACAAAGAAAAAGTCGAGGCCGCCGCAACAGCCAACGTTGCTAACACGCAGCCGACTGCTTCTGCCAATCCTCAATAAGGCAGTTGTGAGAAATCCGATTTCAATCCTGACCGGACTCGCCCTCTGTTTCAGTCTCACTGGCGGAAGCAGTCTCACTGGCGGAAGCAGTCTCGCCGCAGAATCGACCGCGCCGGTCAAGGGCATATCCAGCCAGGCAGACAAAGCGAAAAGCAAATCGAGCGCCAGGGCACTTTCGGACGCAGAATTACGCAAGCGTTATCGTCAGACCAGAGGCACACCGCCTTGCCTGACCTGGGCAGTTCCCGATGGTGCACCACGCGCGGTGCTTCTTTGTGTGCACGGCTGCGGACTGCACGCCGGATCGTATAAAGATCTCGGTGAACAACTGGCGGCTCGCGGCATCGTCACTTACGCCGTTGATGTGCGTGGTTTCGGTTCGTTCCAACAAGCAGAAGGCCGTGACGTCATTGATTTGAAAGGCTGCTGCTGGGATGTGGAAGAAACTCTCAAAGTATTGCGGAAAGCACATCCTGGGATACCCGTTTATTTGCTCGGCGAATCTATGGGCGGGGCGATCACTTTGCATGTGACGTCGGAGCATCCAGAGTTGGTGGATGGTCTCATCTCTTCAGTGCCGGCCGGGCATCGTTTCAAACAAACAGGCACAGATCTGAAAGTCGCCTGGCACGCGCTTAAAGGCGGATTGCACAAGAATTTCAACATCGGCGAAACGATTATCAACCAGGCCACATCCAAGCCCGAGTTGCGCAAGGAGTGGGCTGAAGACCCGATGGCGCGCATGAACCTTTCACCGGCGGAATTGCTGGAGTTCAAACATTTTTGCGATCACAACGAGCAGTGCGCACTGAAAGTAACGAAAACACCTGTGCTCTTCGTTCAAGGCTGCGGCGACCGCCTGATTCATCCTGAGTCCACCTACAGGATTTTCCACAAACTGCCGGTCGAGGACAAATGGTTGCTTCAAGTCGGCAACGCCGAGCATTTGATTTTCGAGGAACACCAGTTTAACGATGCCGTCCTCGATGTATTGGTCAAATGGATCGATCAGCCCGGCGAAAAACGCAGTGCCCTCGATCCCAAGTCCAGCGGGTGCAAAGTCAGCAACAACCAGATAAACTATCCGGACGGCAGCAGCTCCGGGGTGCTGAACGGCTCCCAGAACTGATTGCCCCAGACAGACAGGGAGGACCCAATGTTTTCCGGGAGTTCGCCCTCTTCATTTGTCGACCGCCGGGACGCGGGACGCCGCTTGGGCAGAGAACTGCTCAAGTATCGCCAGCGACGTGATGTCATCGTCTTGGGCTTACCGCGCGGAGGCGTGCCGGTGGCTTTTGAAGTGGCGAAGTACTTGCAGGCTCCGATGGATGTTTTCATCGTCCGCAAGCTGGGCGTGCCCGGGCATGAAGAGTTGGCTATGGGTGCCATTGCCAGCGGTGGCACCATCGTACGCAACGAAGATGTGATAAAGCATGTGGGAGTCTCGTCGGACACCTTCGATCTGGTTGTCGATCGCGAGCTGGCTGAACTGGCTCGCAGAGAATACGCTTATCGCGGCAAGCGACCACCGATCAATCTCTTCGACAAAGTAGTCGTTCTAGTAGATGATGGTATCGCAACCGGTGCCTCGATGCGGGCTGCCGTGGAAGCAGTACGCATCAGCCGACCAAAACTGATCGTAGTCGCCGTACCGGTGGCGGCCGCCGGCACATTGTTCGACTTCAACAATCGCGTCGCGCCTACAATCGCCGTTCAAGCGCCCTCCGACTTCTTCAACGTCGGTGCCTGGTACGAGGACTTCTCTCAAACCAGTGATGAGGAAGTAGAACAGCTCCTATCCGCCGGCAGGGATGCAGCACAATCAGCAACATCAGCAAACGACGCCGGCTTTGATGAGCCGGATCGTCCGAGTCAACCGGGCTTGCCGGAGCTGCGTTAGAATACAGACTGCGTCGAGAAACGAGGAAACATGCAGGGTTCGCAAGGTTCGCAAGGTTCGGCGTTGAGCGGGTGCTTCGACTCGCTGAAACAGCTGGGTCATCATAACATCGCAGACTTACCGTCACGCGTGGAGCCCAAGACCGTGCTCATGTGCGGCCCCGACTACTTCGAAGTCAAAGACGTGAAGAACCCGCATATGGCTGAGCACGTCGGTACGACGGACAGACAAGCGGCGATTTTAGAGTGGGAAAAGCTGCGGCATACTTTCGAAGGGCTGGGTTATCCGGTCAACGTCGTTCCGGCCCAACCGGGACTGGAAGACATGGTGTATGCAGCCAATCAGGTGTTTGTCGGAACGGACGCCGACGGCACCCGACTGTGCATTCCGGCGAACATGAAACACAGTGCCAGGCAGAAGGAAGTGCCTTTTTACGTTGACTGGTTCAGGGCGCACGGCTACAAAGTCCAGGACCTGACCGATGATTCCGGGTCCAAAGCTCCACGCTTCGAAGGACACGGAGATGCTTTGTGGCATCCGTCCCGGCGCCTGATCTGGGGAGCCTACGGGTTCCGCACTGAAGCTCCGGCGTACGACCATCTAGCCAGATTGATAGATGCGCCGATTTTGCGGCTGCGCCTGGTTGATGACGTGTTCTACCACCTGGACACGTGCCTGGCTCCACTCGATGAGGAGACGGCCATGTACTACCCATCCGCTTTCGATGCCGATGGGCGAGAGTTACTGGCAGCAGTTTTCAAAAACCTTCTCGCTGTCAATGCCAAGGAGGCTGCCAATTTCGCCTGTAACGCAGCTGTCTTAGGCCGAAACGTAGTCATGCAGAAGGGTTCGCCGGAAATCCGCAAACGCTTGCAGGTCTTGGACTTCGAAGTTTGCGAGGTCGACACTTCCGAGTTCATCAAGGGCGGGGGAAGCGTCTTTTGCCTCAAAACGATGGTCTATTCAACAGGTTAACAAGGTGGGAATTCCACCCCCCCACGCGTAGAAATCCCAATATACGTAGCAACATTAGAGGATTATCATTGCCGCATTAAACGAACTCCGGTTCAGCAAAGGTGCAGGACGATGGAATCTCTAAACAAAAAATCCAACCCCGAAGTCAAAAAAGACGACGACAAGGCACCGGAAACTCACAACTGCAAAAACGGCGTTTGCACAGTGCAGTGGAAGCCAGTGAGACCAGCAGCCTAGTCCAAACCTGTCCAGTCCAGACCTGTCCGGTCCAAACCCACCCACCGACCAAAAGCGCGAAAACCCACCAAAAGTTCGCGCATTAGTAAGACAGCCTGCCAGGGCTAAATGACACCTGCGCCAATTCGGGGCACTGCGTCCAGCGAACCTCCGGCTCCTTCCTGAACTATTCGGCAGTAGAGATTTACCAGTTCCATCTGCTCAACCGACGAACATCGCGCCAGAGTCAGCTGCGGTGAGCCGACCACGATGGCCAGCGTCTGCGCTCTCGATACAGCCACGTTCAGACGGTTTCTGTTCAGCAAAAACTCCAGTCCGCGGGGAGAGCTGTCACCATCGCTGGTGCACATAGAAATGATCACGATGGGGCGTTCCTGCCCTTGAAACTTATCCACCGATCCGACATTGGCCTCGGGCAGAAGCTGTTTGATTTTGCGCACCTGCATATTGTAGGGCGCCACGATCAAAATATCGTCCAGGCGCAGCGTCTGTGCTTCACTAAAGTGCTCATCCAGTCTGCGACACGTCAGCAACTCATCGACGACCTGCTTGATGCATTCAGCTTCTTCCAGACTGCCCTGAGTGTTTCCTTCATGCTCGACCGGAATATACAGAATGCCCGACTGTTTTGAGATAAACCGACGACTTCGTTCCGGCAGAACGAGAACGCGTTTCTCTGTCTTTTCATCAGCCGCCAGGCGCCCCTCATACACCGCGTCCGAGATAAACTGGCAAAGCCGCGGGTGCATGCGATGTGTGGTGCCCAGAAAAATACCCAGATCAGAGGGAATCGTGGCGTGGTCCTGCAGGAAATACTCCAGCGTAGACTTGCCGCTGTCGCCTGGATGCGTGCCTTGAGTCGGTTGTCCAAGCTGCATCTGGTCTCCCATCAAAACAATGTTGCGGGCGCACGGAGCCATGCCGACCAGATTAGCCAGAGCCACCTGCCCGGCTTCATCGACAAAGAGGTAATCCAACTTACCGCGCGCGCAGTCCAGCACAAATGCCCAGGCGCTGCCACCGACCAACTGGTAATCGAGCTCAGCCCGATCGAAAACATCGCGTCCCGAAGGCGCGCTGGTGATGCTGCGGAAACGATCCAGCAATCCGTCCCCGTCCTTCTTGATCTTCACTCCGCAAAAGTGAACGCCAAGGCCTTCCGCCACCTCAGCGACTTTGCTCATCAGGTGAGAAACCGCTTTGTGACCGTTTGAAGAGATGCCGACCTTTTTGCCGGTGCGTATCAATTCAACAATCGCTCGTGCAGCTTGATAGGTCTTCCCGGCGCCGGGCGGGCCTTGTATGCATAGGGACGTGTTGTCCATGCGGCTGATCACGTCCGCGACATCGACCGCGGCACCACCATGTTCGACGGCTGACAGACCGTTTCCGTGCAGGCGGGGAGGCTGGCGGTCGATGAAGTCGGCAATCGCCTGCGGCAGGGTATCCGTCTCCAGCCACTTGAGCACGGTGCGATAAATAGAGTCGGCAATCGGAGTGGCCGGCACATATTGATTGGGGATGATATTGAGTTGGGGCGGCGCTTCCAGCCGGTTTCCGATGCGCAGCCAGACAAGCCCGCGGTCGCAATCTATATGCGCGATTTCGCACGTGGCTCGCAAATCATGCGAGAAGAAACAGGGATCGCCTGTCTTCAGTTTGGTGTCCTGATCAGGATCAAATTTGTATTCGTAGATGCAACTGCGCCCACGATGCGGTCGAGCCGGAGATGTTTCGGTGCGCTCCAGCCCGGAAAGGCAATCGATGTCGTCAAAGAGTTCTTCCTCGCTCATCTCGTGCCTGGCATACATCGCCCAGAATACCGGGCGCGCTTCGCGCCAGTGAAATTCCAGAAGCCAGGCAAAGAGCTCGAGCAGACGTTTCCTCTCCTCATTTCTTTCAGTCGTCGCCATCGCCAACAACTCCTCCGCGAGCTTGGCGGCTCGCGCTCTGGACTGACTGGAGGCTGAAGGTCCGCTTTCGGAGCTTTCATCCTCCTCGGGAGGAGCGGGCGGAGTCGGAGGAATGTAGCTTACTCCTTCTCCTCTTTGAACGGTCCGCAGCCATTCAGCCAACTCCCAGGTCGAAATGCAGTCTTCCTCGTTGTAGGCGCGAATGCCGCCCAGAATGGCCGATGTTTCCCAGGTGTCACCATCTCTGGTATCAAGCCAGTTTTGATACTGAACCACCGATTCTGACGCGGTGGCTACCGCGCCACTGCGGGCATCTTTGTAGAGGTGCTCGACGTACTTGATCGAGTAGCTGGGCTCGCCGATGCGTACGGAGTTTTTGACCAGCTTATAGAGGTCGACAAAAACTTGACCGCGCAGCAAGGCATCGATCTGAACTTCCCGGCTGCCGTACTTGCCCATCAACTTGCGCAGACGAGTGACCTCGTAGTGCCCATAGTGATAGATGTGCATGTCTGGATCGCGCTGCCAGCGATCAAAGACCCAGTCCACAAAGTCTTCAAAAGCAATCTTTTCCTGCGGGTTTGTATGAGCCCACCAGTCTTTGAATCCCAGCTTGCCGCCTTGCTCAAAGGTGACCCCGAACAGGTACTCCAGTCCACCTTCAAAATACGGAAAACCTTCCATATCAAAACAGACATCCAGGGGGGATGCGGGCGGCAGCAAAGCCAGACCGCTACGCGGTGCATCGGCAACCGGTGGCAAAACCTCGTACTGAGTTTTGCCCGCCTGGAGCGTTCGGGCCTGGATGGCGGCTTGCGCACGCAGAGCAGCAAATGTGGATGGATTTAAGTCAGGTACATGATGCAATTCAGTGACAGCAAGCTGAGAGAAAGTCTGAATGCCGGCGGCTTGTAATTTGGCGATCTGACTCTGGCGAATGCCCGCCACCTGCGACAGGTGATCGACCTCATCCAGCCAGGCTTGCGCCAGCGACGCCCAGCGCCCATATAGCTCCAGACCGTTCGGCTCGGGACGCATCGCGTCGTCATCGGCAAATGAATATTGAAACTGCAGAAAGCGCTCCTTCAATTGCCGATGGAGGTACAAGAAATTGGCGCTGCGAAAGGCAACCCGCTTCTTGCTGCCCAGGACTACCCGCACCATTTCAGGAAACACTCCTTGCACATCGGCCAAAATCTCCGAATAGCAAAGCAATTGAATGAGAAAGTATGGCTTGGCGTGATTAGCCAGTTTTGTGTCCCAGACCTCGTACTGAAACGCACCGAGCGCCGGCGACGGTTTCTCGACTCGCACCAAAAAATCCGAGTAGCCGCCGAACTCGCCCAGAAAGAGCGCTCCTTGATATATGACGTCATAACCGGCGTCTATGGCGCGTCTTGTGTCCGCGATGCGCTCGGCATCGCTGACGCGCCGGCCTTCAGGCGTCCGGTCTTTGACTTCGTAGACACTGCGCCCTTCCAGCTTCAGAGTCTCAAAAAACTCATGTTCGTGATCTATCCCCTTGCGCGCTGTCAGTTGGCGGTCGGCAGGGTCAGGATCGGGTTTTACCTGGTCTGGATGCTCGAGATAGTAGCGATCCATCCACGAGTCAAACGGCGATCCCATGAACTTGATGAGATCGGATGGGGAAAAGATTAGCTGACGCGTCTCTTCGTTCCTGCGCATGCAAAGCCTTTCGCGCGATGCCAGAATTTTAGCATCAGATGATTAAGAACTGCCGCACCCGCCTTATTGTGACTGAAAAGCTGCATGGTTGCACAGTTTGGCCGTTTTCTAATTTGGGTATGTAGTCCAATAGCGTTGCCGCCAGCGAGTGTACTGCCATGTCCAATTCGAAGAATTACATCAAAGCGGGAAACCCCACAACTCCGGTATCCGAGTTACGCATGCTGCTCCGCGACAACAGCGCGCGAGTGCGGCAACGTCTCGCTTGTAATCCCAATACACCGCTCGATGTGCTGGCGGAACTGTCCCGAGACGAAGATCTGGAAGTGCGCATTCACGTAGCGCGCAATCCGCAGATACCGGTGGAACTTCTCAAACAGCTGGCAACGGACGAGAATATATACGTTCGCTTCGGTGTGGCGGCCTGTGCCGAAGCCCAGAGAGATACATTAGAACAACTGGCACGAGATGATAACCCGTACGTGGCACACCAAGCCATTCGTACGCTGGAAGGGATTGCGCTGGAAGAAGCGCTCGAAGAGATTGGCTGGGAATATGTTCACGGCGAAACCCAGCGTTTAGGCGAATTACTGGTGCTGGCGAAGTTATTATCAGAAGAACAGGTCCGCGAGTTTTTGCGGCATAGCGTGGAATCAAGCACCCCACTGGGAAGAACACTCGTGCAATCACGGGCGATACCGCGTAATACGGTAGTGATCGCTCTGGACTTGCAATTACTGATTCGCCGTGATGCAATGGAACCCGAGGTAGCCATCAGCGTCTTGCAGAAGAAGGGTCGACTTTAACTGCCGCAGCAAACTCCCTCAAGACTCCACGGGCGGTGCGCCCCTAGAAACGGTCCCGCAATATGAAAAATCTACTTTCCCGGCTGCCCGGCCTGGTGTTGGCATGCTGCTGCGCCTGGTCGTGGGCATCCTCATCAAACGCGCTTGCTGTGCAGAGCGCGCCGCAACCCGCCCCCGCAGCGAAGGTCCAGTTCTGCTTCACAGGACTGGTGGTTGGCATCTCAGATGGTGACACAATCAGCGTTATGCACGCAGGTCGCCCGGAGAAAGTGCGGCTCTCAGACATCGATTGCCCGGAAAGCCGCCAACCATACGGGCAGCGCGCCAAGCAGTTTACCGCCAAAGCGGCATTCAACAAAAACGTAACCGTCAGAGTCTGCGGCAAAGACAAATACGGACGCTCGCTAGGAGAAGTGTTTCTCCCCAATCACGCCAGCCTTAATACCGACCTTTTGAAATCCGGACTGGCCTGGGTCTATTTGAACCGCAGCAGCGATACCGCCAAGCACAAGGCACAATCCAGGGCCCAGCTGACGCGCCGCGGGCTATGGCAAGACAAAGAGCCGATTCCGCCCTGGCAGTGGCGGAAGCTGGCAAAACAAAAGCAACTCCCCTAATTTGCCTGCTCAATAGCGTCACCTATACGACAATCACAGCACGAGCCGCACGCGTACCGCGCGTATAATACGGGCATAGCAGATTTGCACATGCTTGTGCGACCGTGCCGATTGTGCACCCCGGTGGCGACATCCAGTGGCAGCTAACGTCGACTACAACAAACTATTCAAAGCAGCGATTATTGCGCTTGGATTGGTGTGGGTGGCGTTCGCCTATTTCACACTGGCAAATCCGACCAAACAACCGCTTCTCTGGGTGGAAAACGGAAAAACGATCAACACCGATTTTTCACAGGACTATCAAATCGGTGTCATCGCTTGCTCGCCGGAGAGATTTCAGGCCTACGACCCAGAAGTGCAAAACAGCGTGCTCGATCGACTGGCGTACCCGATGCCGCCGCAGCAAGGGCAAACGATCGTGATTCAATGCATGCCGACCTGGTTCGTCCTCATGGCACCACTGAGCTGGCTACCCATGCGTGAGTCGTATTACCTGTTCTACGCATCATCGCTGTTATGCACCACTGCCGGACTCTATCTTCTGGCGCGCAAGATAGGCGGCATGTCGCTCTTCGGCGCGACACTCTTGCTGATTTGCTTTTTGACCAGTGCACCAACCATATATGCAGCCCGCATTGGCAAGTCGGTATTGTTCTTTCTGCCGCTGCTGTGTTGTTTCTTCTATTTCTGGGTGAAAAGGAAGTCGATTCCGGCAGGATTATCTCTGGGGCTGGCCCTGGTGCGGCCTCAATATTCGGTCATTTTTTTGGCACCGGTCGTCATGCGCAAGCAATGGAAGATGCTGGCGACGATCGTCGCTACGCAGACGGTGCTGCTCGCTGCATCCGCACTGACTCTCGGTGTATCGAACGTCATAAATTATCCATCCATCCTGTTTCACCACGAAACCCGCGAAGGTTATGTGGGCGTCAATCCACAATTGATGATCTCGTTGCGCGGAGCTTTGAGTGGATTTCCGCAACCGATTGTCTTGGCGCTTTCCTGTGCCATATTCGCCACGGTTTTCTTCGTTTTGCTCAAGGTATTCAGTCTCAAAGAAACTCGCAAGATCAGTGACGCCTGGCTATTGTCGCTGGTTTTGATCGCCGCGATGATTGTCACTCCTCACAGCCATTATTACGACGTCATAATGCTTGGCATTCCCGCAGCCCTGACGTTGTCCAATCAAGTCAAATCGGAGGTGGGCGGCGGGTTCGCTTACAGCCTCTGGCGACTTTGCTTCTATGTCGCACCGATACTGAGCTACGGACGGCTCCTTTACAGTTCCGTCCCGCCGGCTTACATATTCCTACCGTTAAATTTGCTACTGCTTATCGCGGGTTGTATCATCTCGTTTAAGAAGCCTGATAGCCCGACTGGTCACGATCACGATGGAACTCTCGAGGAGAAGGTCTGTTTATGAAGTCCCGAAATGTCCTGTTAGCAATGGCTCTGGTGACGCTGGGCAGCCTGCCGCTGGCACAGCTGACTCCTGCTGCCCAAAGCGGCAAAGTCGAGGGCGCCAAAGACCTCTTCTACAAGCAACTGGACAAGCCACAGCTGGCTATGAATACGGGCGTGCAGTACTGGATTGAGCTGCATCGAAAGGGACAGGTTTTGAAAGTCTCCAACAAGACAGCATTTTTCAGCGGCGACAAAATTCGCTTTCACGTCCGTCCGAATATCGACGGTTACGCGTACGTGCTCTTAAAAAGTGGCAGCAGAGGCGATCGAGACGTTCTTTTCCCGGTGGCCAAATACGGCGACGACAATCACATCGTTCACGGTCGCGACATCTCAATTCCAGAGAAAGAAAATGATCTGTTGGAGTTCGACAACGACCCCGGCATCGAACACGTAGGCATCGTGCTGTCGCGCAAGCCGATCAACGCCCAGGAATATCTCAATAAGACGCAGCCTGTCGTGATCGCATCCGGCATCGAAGGCAGTAAAGATCTGGTGCCGTCACGGGTGACCGTGCAGCCGGCAGCAGTTCAAGAAGCTCAATCAACAGATTCGCGGATTACGACCGTCGCTGCCACGGGCGTTCCGTCCACCGGCGCGGTACTTTCGGACAATCCGACGCAGCCCGTCAAGCCCATTCCGGACCAGACACCGAGAAATCCCGGCGCCAGCAGCAACAAGGAAGAAACCGGCGTCACAACCGTGGTAACTGAAGACGCCGGCATTCTGGGCGTCGACATTATGTTGCAGCACCTGTAAGGCGCTTTACGGCTTCTTCCTGGGTGTCGCCTTCGGGGGAGCCGCTGGCGGCAAGGCGCCCGCGATATGATATTTTGCCTCCAGGGCGGCAGCGTCCTCGTTTTTCTGTTGCGAGCGCAGCAGCATCGCATAGTTTCTCACCGTGCGCGCGATCATCTCAGCTTTTCCAACCTGTTGATATAACTCCAATGCTCGCACGTACTTCGCTTCCGCGTCGGCGAAATTTGCCGACTGCCAGGCGCGAATTGCGCTGTTGTTGAGTGCAGCTCCGAGATTTTCTTTGAACGTTGCGGTTTTTGGATCGAGTTTCATCGCCTCCTCAAATTTCTCGATCGCACCATCTGCATCACCTCTATTCAATAGCTGAACGCCACTGGCATTGATACTGAGCGCGTCGGGAATGATCGACACATCGTCGGAATAAAGATGAACGATGGTTTTCTTGTCCCGATCGCTGAGCGATACCTCAGTGTCGGCCAGCGGCGACGTATCGAACATGATGTCTCCAGGCATGGTGCTGTGCCCCTGCAAGCCGCAGGCATGACCGACTTCGTGCAAACACTTCATGCGCATCAAGGTCGGAGTCAGAGGCCGGTCCGGAGCCGGGTCCAGTGTCAGCAACACAATAGTGGCGGAAACTATGCCGTCGGGGCCGGGAAAGATTCTGGCTTCACCACCTTCAGCCGCCCGCTGTGCAACATTTTGCAGGTCGTTGCGATTATTGCTCCACTTAACGGTCATGTCGGCTCCCTCAGTTTTGGGGACGAAAGTGAAAGCCAGTTTTCCTTCCGCCGCTGCCGACCAGTCGGCAAAAGCTTGTTTGAGTATATCTGCGTAGATCGGCTTGTAGCCCGGCACACCAGTGGCGTCAGCAACGAACACCTTGATTGGCAGGCGATTTTGATTCCACTTCTGCGGGTGCCCGCGCGAAATTTCCACAAAGTAATCGGAACCATCGGCGGTACCACCGCCAAGATTCTGAATGTCCCTGGTCCGTTCTTGCTCTTTTTTGATGCCATTTACCATACCGTTGACCTTGACGGCAAACGGATTATTAGGAAAGCGTTTGAGAAACTCACTGTAAGTCTGCAACGCCTTGACTTTTTGCCCATTGGCCTGATACATGTTGGCCAGGTTCATCCAGATTTCAGCACGCCCTGGACTCAACTGCACCGCTTTCTCCATTTGCGCAATTGCTTCCGGGGTGCGGCCCATCCGGGCCAGCACTACGCCCAGATTGCATTGCGCGTCCTCCAGAGTCGGATCGAGGGCAACCGCTTGCTGCAACTTATCTAGCGCGGGCTGCATCTGATTGGTACGCATCAGAGTCATAGCTTCCTGGACCAGCTGACCGGCCTGGAATGTTTTTTCAGATACGGGTTTACCGTTGCGTGTGTATTGCATCTTCTGGGCCGACAAGGGTCCGATTGATGCCACCATTAGCAGTGCCAAAACCGTGGTCCACGACATCCAACGAAACATGCTCTTCCTCCAGACACCCCGGACGACCCGCGCGATTCGACGTAAGACTGACTGCGAGCTGCCGATATTCTCTTTGTACCACCCCTCAGCACGCAGGAGAATCAAGTGGGATACCACAAGCTGCCGATAAACTTCAAAGATAAAACGGCGTCGCGTCCCGTGGTACATAGTTAAAAGCCCTTAGTAGCAGATAGAATCGTGAATAAGCTCCCGAGCGAAAGCCCTGGTAGCGACGAGGCGGCGGAGCTCAGGCGCGCCACGACGCTGGACTCGCTGTGGCCGGGAACGCTGCTCGCCATGGTCACCAGTATCGCGGCAATTGTTCAGTCCAACTCATACTTGTTTGAACAACCGGTCCGGGATGGATTGCTGGACTTTGTCCTGATCGCCCAGGTGCCCTTGCTCTACTTCTGGTGTATGGGCGTGTTTCGCATCCGTCGCTTTCTGCACAGCCAGACTGAGTCTGGTACTTTCTCTGTGCTCATCGCGTCGTTGGCGACGGTGATGACCAGCCCGGTTGCTCCGCCTCTTGCCCACATCTTTGGCGGAGGCATAGTAGGCAAGGCGATTGAAGTCTTCATTTCGATGCCGGTGTTTCACATGCCACCTTCGGGTATCCGGCATGCTCTCATGGTCGCTCTGGCGGTGGTCCAGATGCTCCTGGTGTTCGTCTCGATCTTCGGCTCCTGCGCCTACGTCATCTGGGGCAACGTCAGCCTGGTCTCGCGCATCACCAACCTCGTTAACAGCAACACAAAAATTGCCATCAATCCGCTTTTGCAGCAAATCTTCGTATCCAGTGGCATGGCGGCGCCCTTTGTCTGGTACCTGTTCAACATGGGGCGTGACCCCTCGGACAGCGTATATTTCACTGCCCAGTCGATCGGATTTGCCGTAGCGTTCATCGCCATGGGCGAGCTAAATGAGAAACTGCGAAGGCTGGAAGTTGGGGCAACCAAGTCCACCAAACCCGCGGACGAAGAGAGCGAAAGTGGGTAGTTAATAAACCATGAGTCCAAATCAGGTAGAGCATTTCCATCATTCGCTGTTCCGCAAGGTCCTCTACTTCGAGTGGGCATTCTTATTCCTCGTGGCACTGGTACAAGGTCTTGCCTTCAACTTCGCGCCGCCGGATCCGACAGCTCCCAACGTCGCGGTTTCGCTGGGCTTGCTTTTGCCGGTGCTGGCGGTCAGCCTCTGGACACCCAATACTTGCCCTCCCTGGCAGCGTCTCGCTTATGTCCTGATCGAGCTTTTCTTCATCACGGCAGCTTCCACCATGGGCATCTCCAGATTTGTTTTCCCGCTCTACATGTGCACAATCGCAAAAGCCTCGCTCTTGCTAGACAGACGGGGATTGATCATCCTCATTTTTTCAGCGTTCTTCGCCCAGATATTTTGCTCCAGCTTGAAGATCATCTGGACCAATCCGGGTGAGGGCGGTTGGACAGTCGGCGCATTTTCGACCATTCTAGGCGAGTCAATCATTATCACCTTCTTCAACGGAGCCTTGATGATTTTGCTGGCGATGGTCACCCTGGCGCTCATTTCCGAAAAGACAAGCCGCCTGCGAGCCGAACGATTGGGAAAAGAAGTGGAGTCACTGGCGACAGAGCTGGAGCGTACTAGAATTGCTCGCGAAATTCACGACAGTCTGGGACACACCCTCACTTCCCTCAATATTCAGCTTGAGGTTGCTCGCAAGCTGGCAGAGCGAGACCCTCAGCAGGCGCATCAAGCACTGACGCTGGCAAAACAGCTGGCCGGGCAAACGCTTTCCGATGTTCGCCAGGCGGTACAGTCGATACGTTCGCCGGTCTTGAACCTGATGATTGCGATACCAGATATGGTATCACAATTGAAACAATTGCATGGGTTGGACATCCAGACAGAGCTGAATACCGGCGACCTGCCGCCCAGTATCAGCTACCACCTTTACAGAATTACACAGGAGTGTCTAACCAACGTCATCAAACACGCACAGGCTCGCCATGTGCGCGTCCACTTGCATCAGAAGCGAGACAGCATCACCCTCAGCGTTTCCGACGACGGGCGCGGCATGCCAACAGACTCCCGATATAGCGGATTTGGCATCAAGGGCATCACAGAACGCACCGACGCTCTGAACGGCAAACTCTCCATCTTTAGTGAACCTGGGTTTGGCACCCGTATCGAGATTAACATCCCGCTGGAAGCGGAGTACCTGGAAGACGCCGAGTCCTCTCAGGAAAAAAACACCAGCGAGCCTGCCGAAGCTGAGGAACCGGGCGACGGAGTTGGAGAATCCACGGGCGACGCCAGAGCAGTAGGGGAGGAGCCCCGCGGCGCTGAAGAGTCAAAAGTTCAGTAAAGCCGGCTCCGAAGCCGAAAAAGAGAGCTGCGGAACACGAATGCTCCGCAGCTTCAAGATGAGCAGCGACATCGGCTGTCTCCAGCCGAAATAATGAACCGGCGTTAACTGGATGTGGTGTTAAGGCGGTTCAATTCGCTAACGATACGAGAGAACGATTGCGAAATGGCGGATTGCAGTGTGCCTTGCGCGAAACCGAATACGACGGCTACGAGCAACGCTACGAACGCAAGGATCGCACCATATTCAGTGATACCTTGTCCTGATTCGTCGTTATAGAACTCCGTTAAGTATGTCATTTCATCTCTCCGAGAGGTGCTCAGTGCAGGATGGGCATGAACCTGGGAAGTGAAGCCGACAAGCGACGCCACTGGATCCATCATATCCCATAGGACTTACCTTGGATAGCAGGCGGACCATTGCGGATACTCGGTCAAGTGCCTGTCAGCGTGCCGGCTAATCGCGTGCAGAAAAAGAACGGGCAGATTTCTCTGCCCGCCGATGTGTTTTGGAACTCCAGTGTCGTATTAGCTGGAAGTCGTGTTCAGACGATTCAGTTCGCTGACAATACGCGAGAAAGATTGCGAAATCGCGCTCTGCAACGTGCCTTGTGCGAAACCAAATACGACGGCTACCAGAAGAGCCACGAACGCAAGGATGGCACCATATTCGGTGATACCTTGTCCTGATTCGTCGTTAAAAAATTCTGCTACGTATGTCATGCTCATAACTCCGCGCTGGGGTTGTTAACTCGGGGGTGCGACTCAGAAGTCGCGTCTGGTTATCTTACTCTCCGATTGCAGAAATTAGACTGCTCATTGGCGAAGAACTACACAGAAAAACGGGCGAGGAAGATCCTCGCCCGTCCATGACGCTGGGTGTATGACTTGTTATGACGAAGTCGTGTTCAAGCGGTTCAGTTCAGATACGATACGGGAGAACGATTGCGAAATCGCGCTCTGCAACGTGCCTTGTGCGAAACCGAATACGACTGCTACCAGAAGAGCCACGAACGCAAGGATGGCACCATATTCGGTGATACCTTGTCCTGATTCGTCGTTAAAAAATTCTGCTACGTATGTCATGTTAACTTTATCTCCCAATTGGTTTAGCTTCCTGTCCCTGTGGGGCCGAGCTCGAGTTCGGTAGTCTACTTAATGGTCCTGCGAATTGCAAATTCGCTGCTCATGCCAACAGTAAATCACGCTGCCCTCCCGTGGCCATCACCCCAAAGTCACCAAATTGCCCATGACCTTAGTCATGTCTTGCGGTAGAAGCATCTACTGTCGTGCTTTTGCGGCTTTATGGCGGCCCTTTCCAACAGCTTTTGTGGGGTAGTAAGGATGATGTCCACAGGGTATTAAGTAGACGTAAGAAACCCTCGAAAGACCGCCATGATTCGCCTTTTACTCGTTGACGATCAAGCCCTGGTACGCCAGGGGTTAGCTACCTTATTGGCCCTCGAAGAAGATTTCGAGATCGTCGGACAGGCCAGCCAGGGCACGGAAGCCGTGCAATTGGCTGAGTCTTTGAAGCCGGATGTCATCTTGATGGACATTCGCATGCCCCAGACCGACGGCGTGTCGGCGACCAAACAGATTGTCGGAAAGATGCCCCAGACGAAGGTTTTAGTCCTTACTACTTTCGACGACGACGAATATATTGTGCAGGCGATGCAGGCCGGCGCATCGGGCTATCTACTTAAAGACTTGCCTTCCGAGCAGCTGGCGTCAGCCGTACGGGCCGTCCATCAGGGCTACACGCAGCTCGGTCCGACTATCACAACCAAAATCATCTCGCGGCTGAACAGCGGCGGACAGCAGCCTGAATCCTCTAAAGCCACGCTGACAGAGCTCTTCACCGGGCGAGAGCTGGAGGTCTTGCAGCTTCTGGGGCAAGGCAAGAGCAATAAAGAAATCGCTCAAAAGCTCTTTATTACCGAAGGTACGGTGAAGAACCACATCACCCGTATACTGTCCCAGTTAAACGTTCGCAGCCGCACAGAAGCGGCGCTCTGGGCGCAGCAAAACCTCAAGGTCAGCAGCGGCGAATAACTGGTTCGGTTTCGGCGGTCCGAGGTTCCAGGCATGGCTAAGAGAATTCTTGTCGTGGCAGCCACTGCCAGGGAGCATCGCGAGTTACCAAAAATTGCCGGCAGGCTCGGCTATGAGCTGATCTTCGAGGATTGGGACTGGTCTTACTTCGACGACCCCCAGACCAGAGATTATGACGGCGAACCGCTGAAGATTCTGCCGCGCATCGAATCCATGCGGAAACAGTACGAGGGAAAAATAGACGGCATCACATCCGCCGTCGGCTACCCCGGTATGTCGGTGGTCGCCATTCTGTCCAAACTACTGGGATTGCCCGGTCCCTCGCCCGATGCCATCATGCGCTGCGAGCACAAATACTATTCGCGGCTTGCCCAGGAAAAATTTGTGCCGGAGGCGACCAGTCACTTCACAGCTCTTAACGTTGGAGACCAGCCGCCGGACTTCGGTTATCCGCGCTTTTTGAAACCGATCAAGTCTTTTATGTCCATGAATGCCCAGAGGGTCGAATCGCCTGAGCAGGTAGTGGAGTGCTTGCAATCAGGCACCCTGCCCGACTCCTTCGTAGAACCGTTCGACGAAATGGTTGCTGCCCATACAACTATGGAGCGAACAGCCCGCGGATTTCTGCTTGAAGAACTGCTGCAAGGCACTCAGGTTTCACTGGAAGGATTTGTTCACAACCGACAACCTGAGGTGATGGGGATTGTTGATGCTGTGATGTTTCCAGGCACCATTTCCTTCCAACGATGGGTCTACCCATCTCGCTTGCCGGCGAACGTGCAGCAAGTGATGATTGACACCGCCATCAAATTTTTCCGCGGCATCGAGTATGACGATGCCATGTTCAACATGGAATTGATGTACAACCCGCAGACCGGCAAAGTGCACATCATCGAAGTCAATCCGAAAATCGCATCGCAATTCCCCGACCTCTTTGAGCGGGTGGACGGCATCAGCTCCTACCAACCGATGCTCCAGATTGCCGCCGGTGAAGCCCCTCAATTCACGCACCGAAAGGGGCAATTCAAAGTAGCTGCGAGTTGTGTCTTGCGCACATTTGAAGATCAATTCGTCCTCTCGGCGCCATCTCTCGAAAACATTTCGCAAGTGAACGAAACTTATCCGGATGCCCGCGTACAAATCATGGCGAAAGCCGGGCACAAGCTTTCCGAGCAGGCTCAGGATGCTCAGAGTTTTCGATATGGATTGATCAATCTCGGCGCCACATCTGAAGAAGACCTGGAGAGGCGTTTTGCCGTTTGTCGAAATATCTTGAATTTCGATTTCCGTCCCGTCGCCGAGTTTAAACAGGCTGTCGAATGAAGCACCCGGACTGCCCGCGGGTCTTAATTACGGTGAACCCGGGCTTGATTCAAGGCAGCAGATTTTCGACGGTGCGCAGTATCGTCACGGCACTCGATGCCTGCAGCGATCTCCTGCTGTTGCCAATCAACGAATACGATTTCAAAAACAAAAAGGCACGCGCATATAGAAGAGTCGCAGGCGGCAGATTTAAATTCGTCAAAACCATTTCTCCACGAGCCGATCTCTGGGTCGTGTATACCGACGGTTATTATTTGGATTTTCGCAGCCTGGGATTCGCTTCTCCAACCGCCTACATCCAGGCGCAGATGGACTTTCACTTGCAGTGCGAGACTTCCGGGGAGGTTGGACTTTTGGTCAATTCGGTGGCGGGAGAAAAGTGCACGCTCAAGAAATTCTTTGCCACGCTCGATCACCATCGCTTTTGCACCATCGAAACCCATATTGCTGCGACAGCGGCAGAAGTTGCTGATCTACAGAAGAGAGAAGGAGTGCTGATTGCAAAACCCAACTGGAGCGGCGGCGGTTATGGCATCGAAAAGCTAACCAGTCCGAACCAGGTCAAAGACTTTTGTGAGCGCAGTCATCTTTTTGAGTTTTGTTTTCAACCACTGGCACGTGGAGAAGAGAAACGATTTTGGTTTGCCGGCAACCAGTGCGTCGCTGCCAGGCGAATAAAAAACCGCCGCGCTCCGTGGATGGATAAGAGACCGGAAGGTTACCACTCGCGTCCATACGACGCGTCAGCAGGTGGGCAGTTCACGAGAGACCTCAAAATTGCCGAAACGATGTGGGCGCTTACCGGCCTCTCAGTCGGCTCGGTCGATTTTATCGGTGAGCAAATCAACGAAGTGAACGGATGCGGCACCACATATATCGACTATGACGGATGGCAAAAAGTTGTCGACGCGAGGAAACCGCTGGTCGACTACCTCGTCTCGGTCGTTAAGTCGCTGCAGTGACTCTGAGCAGTGCATCAAAGTATTGCGCGATGGCACGTCCAAACTGAGGTCCCTTCTGGCTATAGTTTGCATAAATCGACGGATTGAGCAGCTCGGCCTCGACCAGCATCGGTGCACCATCTACAGAGATCAAATCGATGCGGCTGAAGTGCACGGGACATCGCAATTGTTTTTCGTAAACCGCCAGAAGATCACGAGAGAATGCCAGTTCATCCTTTGTCGGCTCGTAGACCTCCACGGTTCCGCCCAGCGATTCGTTGCAACGAAACTCGTTGGGGTCGGCTTTCGAAGGTTTCTTCAGCACTGCATGTTGAAAATCATGTCCCAGAAAAACCAGGCTGCGCTCGCCCTGGCGAATCTCCGGCATAAATGCCTGCGCAAGATATTCAGGCTCCTGTCCGGCTATCCTTTCTAGATCAGCGCTGCAATCGGCACTAAAAATCCCGTTGCCTCTTTCGCCGAAGCGCGGTTTCATAACCAGACGGGCACCGGCGGCAAGCCGCTCACGCCACTGCTCATCGATGGCGAATGTCGGAATAATGCGCACTCCCTGCGCCTGCAGTTCAAGCAGATAGTGTTTATCGATATTGTGCCGAATCGTGCGTGGATGGTTGACCACCATGCCGCATTGACTTTCAAACTGCGCAACCATGGCAAGAAACGTCGGCAGATCGAAGAGGAAACCTTCCATCTTATAGACGAAAGCCAGGTCGAATTCGGACAGCGTCATGGGAGCCACGAATTGCCCGGCACCATAACTGAAGATGCGTTTAAATCGGTCATCGACTAGATCGCGCCAGTTGACGAAAAAGACCTGGTGCCCAAGTTCCTGCAGTCCGGCGGCAAAATCGAAACAGTCGTTCTCATCGACCGAATACTTGACGGCAAAATGAGAAGGGCTGGTGTCCGCAACGTCTTCCGCAAGTGTAAAAAGAATCGTTGACATACGCTCTCAGGGCTGACTCAACCGGTGATACCCGCGGTTCCTACCGGCAAGCCAAAGCCGGACAGAGCTTTTTGTACCGCTTCTTCGGCAAGCACTTGCATCGAGTCTACAAAAGGATAGTCGGGGCGGCGCTCTAGAAGTGCCACAGAGACCTCGGTGCAGGCAGCCACAATGACGTCGGCACCCTGCCCCAACAGATTCTGGGCGATCTGATCAAGGGTGGCAGCCGGCTTGTCGATATAACCGCATTTGATACCATCGGGTCCATATATGGCGTCCATCACACGCGTTTGATCGTCGCCACTCGGAACAATGAGCACACAGTCTCGTTCCCGAAGTCTGGCGCTATATAGACCTTGCGTAGGCGTTGCTGAAAGAATGCCGACATTTTTCAGATCAGGCAACTCACGAAGCATAAACTCAATCGTGCAGCCGATCATGTCCAACACCGGTATGCTGACCCCGCATCGCAATTCATCGATAAAGTGATGTGCGATGTTGCAGGGCATAGTCAGGAAATTCGCGCCCGCTTGCTCAAGAACTCTGCCTGTACGAATCATTTCTGGCAGGGGACTTTCCGCGTCGCCGCTCAGGGCGTCGACACGGCTGGGAATGGCGCAATTGCTGAATGCAATCACCGGTATGTGATCCTGATCTCGCCGTGACGGGGTGAAGGCGGTGATCAGCGACATAAAACGGTTGGTGGCTTCGGGGCCCATTCCCCCAACCACACCGATGGTGGAACTACTCATATCGTATTGGGATGCCACTGGCTGAGACAAAAACATTGTATCCAGCCCACCCCTTGACGTGGGGCATGCATCCATGAAATTAATTTAGGAATAGCCACCACATTCAGTGGCTGAAGCGCGGACACGGAGGCAGCTTCAGGAAGACTGCTGGATCTGCGCCGGGCGAATCAAATTGCGATAAGGATGCCAACGCGCAGCGAATTCATCGTTGATGGCCGCTATCAACTCATCTGCTTTGGCGTCGCATTGTTCTTTCGTCCACTTATTGGCGTCGTCGCTGACTGTTAATACCAGCTCGAATACACCCGTCTCCCGCTCCGCCCATATGACGTCGGCTCGATAGGTAACAGTGATGATCTCGGTGCCGGAGGTCCAGACTTCTTCGAGAACCGCCGACATTTTGGATTCCGTTTCGGAGACATTGATATGTTGCCAGTCCAACTCCTCGAACTGAGGCAGCATCACCTCCAGCAATTCGCTGATGCTGCAACGAGCAATTTTGGTTCGCGATGCCGTGGAGACGATCGCTCTCGATTCTTCCGATTGACGAGATTTTGGCATTTGCCAGTACCAACTAAGCGTGGAATCAGTACTCTCATTCTATTGTCCAGGCGCCCGCGGAGCAAGTCGGTTTAGTCGGACTTCGACGCCGGCGTTCGGACTTCCAACAGCAACCGGTCGCCTGCAGACAGCGAGATGTTCTCACCGTGCTCGACGGCCCCGGTGAGCAACCCGCCACCTGGAAGTCCCTTCACCATGCCGAGAAAAAATCCTTTGATACGCCGATGCCCTTCCACATCCTGTGCCGGTTTGCCGTAGGAGTAGGCGGGACTGACCGCACCCACCACGCCGGAGATCAGCGGCCCGGCAACCAATCCAATCGGACCGGTAGCCAACTCGCCACCCTCGATGGCGGTGCTCATAGCACCGTATTTAACACCACTGTACTTGACGGTGACGTCACCCTTCTTATCAACCTCCAGCGGCATTGGATTGCCGGACGCATTGGACCTGGCTACTTCGGAGCCAGGCACCGGCGTCGCATGCAAGTCGATCTGGCTCCCGGACGCCACGACCTGGTCGAACTCCAGTCCCAGTGCTCCATTAGCATCAAGCCAGTGATGTGATGGAATATCTGCCTTTATGATGCGACTGGATCGGTCGACGGCTGTGACGTGCCCGGTGACAATCGATCCAGCCCGCGCCAGAATCGCGCCGCTCTGGCTGCGCATAGGTGCGGTCAGCCTCGCTTCACAGCTATCTCCCACATTGGCAGTCTCGCTGTCGATGGGGCTCAGCATCTCAACCTGCAAAGACCCGCCCGATACTACTTGCCAGCTGCGTGGTCCGGATCGGACCACCGCCCACTCACTCAACATCGGTACAGCGGTCGGCTCGGCAGCCGCCTCCTGTTCGTTTCGCTCCATCGCCAGCCCCGGTCCGGCTGCCGACAAGAGCAGGTGTGCCAGGAAAACCAGAGTGATGCTGTTTCTTCTCATAACCCTCATCCGCGCGACACCCTATCTTATCGCGCAGGTCGAAATTCGCCACGGGCGACGGTTTACAGAAGAGCTTGGCAGGCTCCCGCTTGGCTTTCACAACTATGCCACGGGGCTAAGATAGGATAGATAGGGGCAGGTGGGGATACGTCATGGTGCAAAACGGCCCGACGAATATGCCAGATACCGCGCAAGACCAGGAAGACACGTTTTCCATCGACGGTTGGTTTTTGCCGGACGGTCAACCCGGACCAGTCGCCGGTCGGTCCGGACCGCCAGCCAATGCGCACCTTGGTCTTGACGAGTCCCACTCGAGCATCGACATCTCGCCGGGCACGGAAATAGATCCGTTCAACTGGTCCAATACCTTCATGAAGGTGTATGCCGATTTCGAGCTGCTCGACCAGCTGGCTGCCAATCTGCAAAACGAGTTTGTCGTCCGCAAGCTTGCCGCAATGGAAGATGATCTACTGGCAGCCCGAGCTGAGTCGGATCTTTTGCCACTGCCGAAGCTGCGCATTCGGCTCGAGGAATTGCAGGCCTCGCATATGTACTCTGCCGATCGACAAGAACGCCAGGAGCTGGCAGAACAGCTGTCGATGCTGCGTCTCAATATCTGCAGTCAGGCTCTGGTTCGTCTGGCACTGGCGGAGTTCTATTTGAAAGTAAGAGACGGTGCAACCGCAAAGCGACTCCTTGAAGATGCGGAACAGCGCTATGCCGAATTGACGGACGCCGGCGGCGAGTTGGAGTGCGCCGACTACCTCGCCAAGGTTCGCAGTCTCTTCCTATCGCGGTGACCGCTTGCAACGTCTATTCGGTGGCACCAATTTGATTGCACAGTACAATGACGTACAGCGCTTTGTTGTCGCGCTGTTGACAGAACATGGAAACCAGGAAATTGGCGAAAGAATCAGTTTGGACAAGCTTGATCGCGTGCTTTTGCATTGCGGTTTCGACAAACGTTTTCATTCCGGTGCAGGCTGAGAACCAGACTGGTTCTGTGTCGGTCGATGAAACACTGCCACCGGCTCAAGATGTGATCATGTCTCTCGATCAGGCGCGAGCCTACATGCTGGCGCTGATCAATCGCGATCGGGCGGCTGGCGGACTGGCTCCCGTAGCCATGGATCCGGTAGCCACCGCCGCTGGACAGAAACACGCAGATGACATGGCACAACAGGGTTTCATCAGCCACTGGAACAAGTTCGGCAAAAAACCGGACCAGCGCTACACCGAGGCTGGTGGCATCCATTGCGACACCGAAAATCTTTCTCTGCGCACATTCCGCGGTGCAGGCGCCAGCAACGACCACGACGGGAAGAAGTCGTCCTTCGATGGTGGCGGCAGCTATGAATTGCATGGCGTGCAGGCATTCAGACAAAGTGATTTAGATCGTATGCAGGCAGCATTCATGGCTGAAAAACCGCCGAACGACGGTCACCGCAAATGTATTCTGGATCCGGTCCACAACTATGTCGGCATCGGACTTTCGCTTTCATCCAACGGGCAAGATAACTATCGGATTGCCCTGTCTCAGGAATTCACTAATGTCTACGGTCAGTACGATCAAATTCAACAGATGTGCACCCGCGGGCAGGCAATCACACTGAGCGGACGCCTCAACCCTGGATATGAAATATACGAGGTGGCATTTGATTGGGAGCCGCTGCCTGAACCGATGGACTTCATTGCTCTCGACAAGACGCACACATACGTGGCGGGCAAAAAACGTCTATATAGATATTGGCCGCCCAGTCCGACGGAGTCTTCGCCGTTGTCTGTAAACTCCCTGCCGGACGGACGGCAGCAGTTTCGCTGCGCGATCTTGCCGAAAGACTGGAAACCGGGTGTCTATTACGCCATCATCATGATCAAGCCTCAGGGAGCAGACTATAACCAGTCGTTCCTGGCGTCGCGGCGCACAATCATCATTCCACCCAACTGAGCGCGGGACTGGTACTGGCTATCACTCCCTTGACAGTATTTAGCTATTTTGCTAAATTGGAAAATATGAAAGAACCTACGATGATTTTCAGAGCTTTGGCCGATCCCACCCGGCGCCAGATCCTGCAGGCACTCAAGGAAAAGGACATGCGCGCCGGTGACATCGTAGATCTGTTCACAATGACCGGTCCGTCGGTATCCCGGCACTTGTCCATTCTCAAGGCGGCCGGTCTGGTCAGCGAAAGACGTGAGGGCAACGCGATTATCTACACGCTTGAGCCCGAAAAACTGTCGCTGTGCCTGAGTGACTTTTTGAGCGCGGTCTGCCCAACGGAGCTAGTCCAGAAGCACCGCAGGAGGAACAAGAAATGATTATCGCTATTACCGGAGGAACAGGATTTGTGGGCGGCCACCTGGCGGAAGCCCTGACGGCCGCCGGTCACCAGGTACGCTTGATCGCCCGCGGACTGGACGGACGCAACGCTCAGATCCGTAATCTGGCGGGAGCGGAATTTCTGGCCATCGGCACCAGCAACGAAGAAGAACTGCGCCATGCGTTCGCCGGATGCGATGCTGTTGCGCACTGCGCCGGCATCAATCGCGAAGTACATCCAGGCGATTACGAGCGCATTCATGTCGAAGGCACTCGCAACGTCGTGCAAGCCGCCAGAGCAGCAGGGGTCAAAAAGATCGTGCTGGTCAGTTTCTTCAAAGCTCGACCTGATTGCGGATCGCCATATCACGAATCTAAGTACGCCGCCGAGGAAATCGTTCGGCAGAGCGGCCTCGACTACACAGTCTTCAAAGCCGGCATGATATACGGCCGTGGCGACCACATGCTCGACCATCTGAGTCACATATTTCACACGTTGCCGTTTTTTGCACTGGTCGGCTTCCAGAAGAAGTGGTCCGCTCCACTGGCTGTTGAAGACATGGTACGCGTGATGCAAGCCGCGCTTTGCGAAGGACGCCTTACTCGTCAAACCGTGGCAATCGTCGGTCCGGAGCGCATGCCCCTGGGCGAAGCAGTTCTGCGTGTCGCCAGAACTGTCGGCAAGGTGCCGGTGATCTTCCCGATGCCCATCGCATTTCACTACGGCTTCGCCACCGTCCTTGAATCAGTTATGAAAATTCCGCTGGTATCAGTGGCGCAGGTGAGAATACTTACCGAAGGTTTCGATGAAGCGTACGGCGACTGCCGCGAATTACCAGAGGACCTCAAACCTTCCATCAGGTTGACTGACGAGCAGATCCGTCACGGCTTGCCAGAGGCCGGTCCATTCAAGTGCTCCGACCTGCGCTTCTGCTAATTTCCTTCGCTGCGCTTATCGCGTTGCTTTGGCGCCGCCTTCGTTTGCGGCTCAGTTTTCGGCTTGGACTCCGGCTTCATCGGCTTAGCGTCCGTCTTTGTCGGCGTAGTTTCCGACTTGGCGCTGCCCGCCTTTGCCTTCGACTTCTCCGCTCCATCATTCAATCCAGCGAAAGCTTCCGATTTGGTTTTACCAGAAGCACCGCTTGGGGTCCGCGAAACTTCTTCCACATCGCCACGTCCCTTGCGGGGACTGGAGGCTTTCTGGGCTTGAACAGGGGGTGGCGTCGACGGCGCCCCCGCTGGCTGCGGGTTCAATGCCTGCTGCCGCTCCATAATGTCTTGTTGCATGTTTCTGACCAGTTCTTCTTCGGAGGCAACAGTTTTGTAGCCGATCGGAATCTCGAACACACTGTCTGGAACATTCATCTTGAAAGCTTTCACGGTATCCATAAGAATTTTCGGCTTGCCATCCTGCTCGATCGAAATGCGCAACGGCACCGTATCTGGTGGCAGCCCCTTGGCCGTGGACACGAAGGAAAAGAACTCAGACGGAGCTTTGATCTGATCTGTAAGCCAGAGGTGCATGGTCACTTCTTCTGTCTTGCCATTGCGCAGGTGAATGACAGTCTTTCCAACAAATAGCTGTGCCGGCACGCCTGCTATCGTCTGCTCTTTGTTTCCCTTCTCATATAAAGTGTCCTCGACCACCCCCGTTTCTGATCTGAACCGGTTTTCTGTCTCGGCATCACTGCGGGCTCGCTCCGCCTTCCAGGAAGCAATAGAACCGTTGTACATCAGCTTTTTTGGTTCCCAGTAAACAAAAACTGCTTCTTCTGGCGCTCTCAGCATAACCAGATTTAGATGCTGTCTTTTTGTCTCAAACTTAGACTTGTGCGGCGTCACATAGAGCACCTGATCGCCAAGCAGTTCGCTGTTGTATTCAACCATCCAGGAATCGCCAGCCGAATCATTAAACGAGGTGTTCGGGGCTTCTTTTCGCTTGCCGAGGGTGTGGCAGCCTGACACCATCGCCACCACAGTAATCGCGGCAAAAATCCGTAAAAGAAACTGATTCATCGAGTCACCCTTAGCAGAACCTCGTTCTCTTAATATTACAATGACACCATGCGTTTATTAGTCACATTAATGGTCCTCCTGGTGCTGCAGCCGTTTGCAGTATCAGCCGTTTGCGCCGCCGGCAGCGACCAGCCGCCAGCAACGGCGATCATCAACAAGCGCATCGACGAGCTGGTGAAGGCAGCCGTCAACCGCAGCGGTATAGCAGGCTACAGCCTGGTCGTGCTCAAAGACGGCAAAGTCATCCATCAATCCGGTTATGGATTTGCAGATCAAGCAAAGCAAGTACCTGTGACACCCCAGACAGTTTTCGGTCTGGCTTCGGTGACAAAAACTTTCACTGCTCTGGCACTATTGTCGTTGGTGGAAAAGGGCAAACTGAGACTAGACGACCCGCTCAGTAAACATCTGACCGGTCTGCCGACCGCCTGGAAGAAACTGACGCTCAGACAACTGGCTTCGATGACGGCCGGCGTCCCCAACGACATACCGCGAGAGAAACCCTGGCCGGAAGAAATGGCAATCGTCCAGACCATGCCGCTTTTGTTCACACCCGGCTCCCGCTACGCCTACTCCAATCCCAGTTACCGAACCCTGGGAACAGTGATTGAACGGGTAACCGGCAAGCCTTATCTCCAGTACCTCAGAGAAACCGTGCTCAGTCCTCTCGCCATGAAAAGCACAGGCACCCGCGAAGAGCTGGAAAAGCTGACGACGGTCAGTCAGCCGTTCGGGTTCAATCAGCGCACTGGAAACGCTGTATTGCTGAGATATAAGCCAACCGAGATATCTTTTTCGTCGGGGATGCTCTTCTCGAACACCGCTGACATGTCCAAGTACGCACAGGCGCTCCTGGACCATAAGCTGTTCAGCGCCTCTTCTTATGACACTCTATTTGTCTCGCGTCCCCCATTGACGACGGGCGCACAGTCGAACTGGGCCTTCGGATGGGGAGTTGAGCGGAAGAAGTCTTACGGAGGACGGCTAGTCTGCGGGATGAACGGCGGCAACCCTGGTGTAGCCAGCACCATCTTGCTTGTGCCCGAGGAAAAATTAGCAATCGTTGGTCTGAGCAATGTCTATTCGCCCGCCGCTTATCGCATCCCCCGCATGGTGGCACAGGCGGTGCTCAATCTAAAAACGAGCGGCGGAGCAGGAACAGGTGAAGCGCAAGAACTGTCGTTTTGATCAGTATCCGGCGTACATAATAGATACCGAGAGCGGGAAGATCTCCAACAAGAGAGCCTGACGGAGCCACTGAATGTTCATCTTCTGGACACACAACAACGACGTAAAGCGGCGCATGTTCGGCAAGAAGGTGCGGCGCTTTTGCACAAAATGCAATCACGAAGCTACGTTCCACGAATGCGATATCAACAATAGCGTCAAGATCATGGGGGTCTTCGCTCTCTGGGATAAGCACGAGTCTGTCTTGCAGTGCGGAGATTGCCTTGCCCTGTTCAAGACTGACGAACAGATTAATGACGACGACAGCGCGAAAAGCCCGGAACAACAAAATAAGCTGAAAGCTGAGGAGGAAAAGCGCAGGGTCGAGGAAGAACGAAAACGCGCAGAAGAACAAGCCCGAGAGGAAGCCGAAACGAAAGCCCGGCTCGCACAAGAGCACCGGATTCGGGAAGCGGCAGTAGATGCCGAGTTGGCAGAACTCAAGAAGAAAATGGGGAAATAGACTGCTATATTGGCGCCATTCCCGCAGCTGGGGAATCAGAGAAACGGAGAGACCTATGAGAAATTGGGCAATGGTGGGGTTGGTTGCGCTTTTGCTGGGCATGTTGCCCGTCCAGACAGCAAATGCCCAACAACCCGACAAGACAACGATTGTCGCCAAGGACGGACCGTTTTCCTCCACCTCCGCACGCCAGGTGCAGCGATTTAACAGTTCGGTCAATCTCACACCCGAACAGCTGGCCGGACCTCTGACACTCAAGTTCTACAACGGTTATTCCGGCAGCAACCAGTTTGGATGGGTGCGCGTGTTTTTCAACCCCGGTCGCGGTTCCGCCCCGGTCACCGCTCAACCCAGCGGCCTCTTGATTATCGATGAGAATTCCTTCAAAAAGGGCGATATCGTAACTCTCGACGTTTCTGGTCGCATGGCTGCCCGCAACCTGTTCATGATTCAAGGCGCCGGCAACCAGGGTGCGCAGGTCTCCTACGAGATCATCAGTACGGAAGTGAAAGGCGTGAAAATTACGGGTGTCGATCCGATGGAAGTAGCGCCTGGCGGCGAGATCACCATCAAGGGTGCAGGATTCGATCAAGTCTCCGGCAGCAACACGGTCAAGATCTACAACCGTCCGGTGACAGTCAGTAAAGCCAGCCCGACCAGCCTGGAAGTCACAGTTCCGAAAGGACTGCAACCGAACAACTACACTGTTGACGTCACCGTCGGCGGTGTCAAGAGCAATGCGTTCCAGTTCAGAGTGACCGGCCCGCCGGAGCTGGGCGGTTGTTCGCAATACGGACTGGTGCCGGGTTCAACCGCACAAATCACAGGCCGAAATTTCGCCCCTCGCGCCGATCAAAACGTGGTCACAATTACAGCCGGCGATGTAAAAAAGAAAGCAGCGGTCACCAGCGTCACCAAAGACACTCTGACGTTCACAGTGCCCGACTTCCCGGAACTCGCCCAAAAGCTGAACCTGGGCGTTCCCACCCAGGCGAACATCTCAGTGGCAGCAAACGGCGTCGAATCCACATCACAACTCAGTATTGTGATTTCAATCCGTCCAATGTCCCAATAGCACCCCTTATTAATAATCGCACCAGGTTGTATGATCTGGTTCTCTTATAGTGCTTTGACATGGCTTGGCAGGAGTAATCGATCATGCTATTGCGTCGTCTGACTGCGGAATTTCTGGGAACCGCCGGATTATTGTGCACCGTCGTCGGCTCAGGTGCACTCATGCACAAGCTTGATGCCGGCAATGTCGCAGTTACCGTTTTCGGTGTCGCCGCAGCCACCGGGCTGGTTCTCTACGCCCTGATAGAAATGTTGGGAACGCTTTCCGCGCACTTCAATCCGGTCGTAACGCTGGTTAACGCTCTGCAGAGAAACATCAAATGGAGTGCCGTGATTCCATATTTCACGGCACAGATCTTTGGGGCCATCACCGGTGTGGTGTTAGCCAACCTCATGTTTGAACAGGCTCCGATTTCCATCTCTGAAACCGCCCGCACAGGGACAGGACAATGGCTGGGCGAGATTATCGCCACATTCGGGTTGATCGGCGTAATCACAGGGTGCTCACGTTTCAAACCGGCGGTGGTACCACAGGCGGTGAGCGCCTATGTCGCCGGCGCCATTATGTTCACGTCATCGACGTGCTTCGCCAATCCGGCGGTGACAATTTCCAGAGTGTTCACCACTACCATCACGGGTATTCGCCCGGCGGATGTGCCGGTCTTCATTGTCTGCGAGGTAGTCACCGGCATTCTCGCTATGTTCGTCTTTGGCTGGCTCTGTCGGGAGGAAACATCGAAGACGAACGCTCCGGACATCGATATACCGGTGCGCCCCGCTGTTTCCACTCCGGAGAAAGAACTGGTTGCGACTCGCTGACCTCACAATCTCAAATGAAGCTTCGCGACGCAGTAATTCAAACAGAACGTTTTTTTGAGCGCATGCTCGGCACCTATGAAAAGGGACCGACCAGCACTACAGATCCCGACTTGCTGACACTGTCGGAAAAGTACAAGCTGCAAATCATCACCGACTACTCAGCCGACGAGCAGACCTTTTCTTTTTCCGCGCTCGACAAAGCACAACGGAAAAACGCTCGCGATTTGCTGGAGACAGAACTTGATCTGTACACTCCGCAAGCAATCCACGACAGCAGATTGGAACGCATCGTTCTGTGTTCCGACTTGAAGGGCGGTGAAGACACCGTCTCAGGGCTTGCCGACATGGGCTTTTTGATTGTCGACACGATTTTCATCAACATCGACCGCGTCAAGAAATTCTGGGAGCACGCGCAGCGCACCGTTCATCACGAACTCTTTCACTGCATGGACTTTTTCGATGACGGACTGATTGATTTCGAGTGGAGAAAACTCAACCAGCCCGGTTTCACCTACTGGCACCTGAACAATCTCACGGTCAAAGAAACGCACAAGGGTGGGTTTCTTCAAGACTATTGCATGAAGTCGGAGTGGGAAGATAAAGCGGTTGTCTATAGCTATCTGATCGTCAATCATGCCGAAGTTCTGCGCCGCTGCGAGAAGGACAAAATTCTGGCTGAGAAAGTAGAACGCATGAAGGAGATCGTACTAAAGATTTCACCGGAGTTCGACGATCAGTTCTGGGAGCGCATCAATCAGCGCTCACTGAAACACTCGCGCGAGTTCAGCATTCCAGGACACGTGTAAATCAGACAACGGTCTGATTACTTGGCCGGTGGCGGCGTAAAGAAAGGCGGGTTGGAGGTCGGCTCGGGTTTCTTCTTCACCTTGGAGCTGTTGCTGAGCGGCGGAGGAGTAAACATCGGTGGTGCTACATCCGGTGTCACCGATTTTTTCTTTTCCGGTGCCCCAATCGGTGGTGGCGTGAACATCGGAGGCGTCAGCTTTTCATCATCGGTAATGGGCGGCGGCATAAACATGGGTGGTGCCAGTTTTGACGTGTCAGGGGGCTCCGGTGGAATGAAAGAGGGCGGTGGCAAATAGACGGGCGGTGCGGTGCTCGTCGATTTGGGCGTAAACTGCAAGGACGGGTACTGCGCATAGAGATGAGCCATGGTGGCTTTATCCCGATTGCTCAATCCTTTCTGCCTCAAATCAGAACGGAAGTACATTACGTCTTTAATCAGCTTCGAGTGTCCAAGACCGAGTGCATGTCCGAACTCGTGCAAGACAGTGTGTGCGCATTCACCTTCTTTCTCCGCTTCGTCGGGATGGAACGGATCGACAGTGCTGATCTGCACTTTGGCGTGACTGAGAGCACCCGTTTCACTGCACTCGCATGACGTCAGTCCGCAAACCAGAGTGTTGGCGTGCGAACTGCCGGCTTCCAATGGTGACGCGGTCCAGATCACTTCGATGTCCGCCTTACTTCTGTCAGAGACTATTTTGTAGTCCAGCTTGCTGCCCGAACCCGAACACCATGAATCGAGCGCCTGCTTAACCAGATTGGGATAAGAACTCTGGTAGCCTCGGACACCGGTGCCTGGCAGGATGGCGACTTTGATCGGCAACTTTTTACGAGGCCAGCGATTGGGTGATTCGTTGCCTCGCATGACCGCCAGATAATCGGGCGTTAGATTGTTGGGGTTGTTGAACTGCTTGCGATCATCAAGAAAGCCTTGCTTGCTCTCCAAAAGTAATTGACGCCGCGATAAATCGGTTTCGCCGGCGGCGCTGCGATCTATCCACATAATGGCGTCGTCGAATTTGCAGGCATCGGCATACGCCACCGCCAGACTGTGCATCGTTTGATAGTCATCCGGTTCAGACTTGAGAGCCAGCTTGCCCTCGGCTATTGCCTGTTCTGGCGCCCCTGCGTAATGGAGCACGTAACACAAGCTGGAGTGAATTGCGCCGGTGTAGGGAGTGGGATCGTAGGTGGCTGCCTTTTCCAGAAACTTGCGTGCTTGCACATAGTTATCTTTATCGACGGCAGCCTCGCTCTTTTTCAAATAGCTGAAGGCCACCACTTCGCGTACGAGTTTTTGTGCATCACTCCTGTCATGCGGATTAGTGGTGGCACCGATGTACTTATTTAAATACTCAACAGCAGCATCGTACTTTTTGTTTCGGTAATACAACAACCCAATGTTGTAGAGCGTCTCAGTTCTGGACGGGTCGAACGACATCGTCCTTTTCAGTTCGGCTACCGCCGCATCTACGTTTTTCATTTGCTCGTAACAGTCTGCAAGCTGTTTGTGAATCGTCACCGAATAGGAGGTGGGATCGAAAGCTGCCGCGCGCACTAAAACGTCTTTAGCCTGTGAGTACTTGCCAGCCGAGATCAACTGGTCGGCTTTCAGGCACTCTTGATAAACTGCCGATTCTATTTGAAAACTCTTGATCAAGTTGCGTCCGAACGATGGCGCAAAGCTGCCGCCTGTGACAAGAAACGCCATAAGCATCGCGACCAAGATGCGGTTTTGCTGGCTTCGGTGCTTTTTCACGACGTGTCTCTAGTAAAATCGGACGTATCACATTATGGCGCATTTGCCGAGGAAGCACTCGTGGCACAAAAGGGCGAAGAGATCAAAGGTGGAACCATAGTCAGGGCGTTCATCGATCTGATTATTGTGGGATTGCTGCTGTGCGGTGCCGGATTTGGGGGCTACTGGTACGGGATGCATGAACGCCTGGCGCCTGTGCATGACGTGCCACCGGGAACGGCCGCGGCGTTGCCGCCCAGTGTGGTCACTCCAGCATCAGGCACAGCTACGGCAACCGGCACGAGCACCGGACCAAGTACCGGCACCAGCACAACCACCGGGGCATCGACGGCACATACTCCACCGACCAACATGTCCGGATCGGCAAAGAAAGGTAAGCGCAAATACTGGGTAGTTTCTTCAGGAATCGACTACACCGGTTTTCAAATCGTTGTGAACGTAAACGGCAACCCGGTAGACAGCTTTTTCGGTCCCGGCAAAAGCGTCGATGTGACTCGCTTTGTCAAACCGGGACAGGAAAATGAAGTGACGTTCGAAGAGAAGGCGATGGGAGAGAAATACAACAAGCATCCGGGAGATGAATCGGCAGAACTCAAGGTGCGCCTCGTTCATGGACCGCAGATAACCGAGGATTTCAAACCTGAAGACGTGCTGATTACTGTCACGCGCAACGCGGCCGAAAGCGAAAGCATGGATGAGACCAAACAATTTGAGGCGGCTGCGGAATGAAAGCCGGCGGCATCATGGTTTCGATGATTCTGATCGCGGACGCGTTTTTCGTCGGCTACTTTTTGGGGTTTCATTCGCGTAGTGTTGACGTGATCGATCCCAACATGAAGCCAGCACCGCCACCTGCAGTAATCAAACCGGCGGCGCCGACAGTACCGGCTAAACCGGGGGCCGCGACGCCGGCTAAACCAGGAACCGCAACGCCGGCTGCCGATCCGGGTAAACCAGGAGCCGCCACACCGGCTAAGTCGGCGGGCACAAACTCCAAGTCGAAGGGCTCCAGCACAAAGTCCGGCAAAGCAACGGCTGCTAAGGCAACCAAAACCACGGGAACCAAGGGAACGAAGACTACCGACAAGAATCCAAAAGGCAAGAAAGGCGACTCCCCAAAGTCGCCTTCCAAGTCGGTCCCGGCTAAAAACCATCAGACTTAGATTGGTCCGGCGGGCGGCACACCAAATTCCTGCTCAAGCGATTGCACTCCGAATGTGCCGGCGATGCCTCCCAAGATGACCAACGGAATCTTGTAGCGGGCTGGGAACGCCTGGCAAATCTTGCCAGCTGCGGCGGAGCCGCCTTCGTATCCGAACCAGTTGATTCCTGTTTGAGCCAGCCGCTCGTGCCCCTGCTCCAGTCCTCTGTTATAAGCCCCGAATACGTCTGTGACAGTGACCGCGACCCCCAGCAATCCCAGCTTGCCAGCCATTCTTTGCCATTTGCCGGACGGAAGCAAGTGCGTCGATTCGACGGCGCATGTGCCGCCATCTGCGGTGCGCCTCACCTGGTCGCGGAAATCCAAAAGCACCACGTCGACGGCCGGGTCTTCCGCAAACAGCGGGTCGCATGGCAGTCTATGGATGTTGTCGCCCGTGCCCTTGTTGATATCAAAGGGCAGCAGCTTTCCACTGGGTGAAACCAGCGGTGCTGGGTAATGCGTGAACAAATGCCTGTTCACTGCACTCGCTGCTTGCGAGCGCGATAGGGAATCCCAACTCGGATAATAGTGCGTATCGAACACATTGCCCCCCAGATCGTTGATGCGCAGCGCCATCGTACGCGCACTGGTCTCCGCCTGCTGGACACCGAGGCACTGAGAAACAAAGGCTTCCGACATGTAAGCGCGCGCTTCAGACAGCAAGGCACGCTTTGCCATAATCGGTTCCGCTCGGTGACCGGGCGGCAAATCATACAGAATGATTCCGTCGTGGTGCCCGACTTCATGAGCAAGCCATGCGGCTGCCACTTTGGTAGGATTCTCAATGGGTGCACCGACAGCATGTGACAGCTGTTCTGCCGGGTTGTGCCAGAAGGTGACCATCTTCGCATCAGCGTGATAGGCCACGTCAGAAACGTTTTTGACAGACTCGAAAATCCAGCCGTCCTTTTGCATGTCGGACAGGCGTTGGACTAGCTGTTTACCGGTCGAGCCGCACCGCGAGAGCAGCTCACACTGCGCCTCTAACGGATTGCCCCAGGATGCAGTGGCCGCCCACATCGCGCTGCGAATAGCTAAACCATCTGTGGTGGCATGAAAAGTTTCTTGTGTGTCCATTGATGCATTGTCCTCTGCGAGTGAGCAGCATCGTAGGCACCAGATGTGGAGTCAGCGTGGAGAGAGTGTGGAGAAAGTTGGACCTGGCAGCGGAAAGTACGTGTCTGCAAAATGGTGCGCAAAACCAAGCGCACCGCATGCGTCCGGGCGTCATCCGGAAGCAGAGGCGGTGCGAGCGAGGTCCCTTGGGGTAGCTGATGATCTTTAGCCGATCACGTTGCTAGGGATCTTCAACTTATCAAGCATGTGTGTACTCGTTGCGGATAAAGTGTGGAGAAAGTGTGACCGCGCATTAAATGCCGGCCGGCAGAAGGAGAGAGGCTAGCCACACGTAGCTGCCTCCCGCCCTCGCCTACCGCTAGCGGATCAGCTGGTGAGCGGAGCCCCTAGCACGCTACAGCCATACTCCACTCACTTCGCTGATTTCCAGCAGCGTAACGCGCTCGTGTGGAGAAAGAGTGGAGGGAATGTAAGGAGTGTAAGGACCTCCAACAAAAGCCTCATGGCCACTGAAGAATCGCACGCGTCACCAGGAGGCAACTATGTCTACTGAGCTTGAATAGTAAATGGGGCAGATGACGGGACTTGAACCCGCGAGTACCGGAACCACAATCCGGGGCCTTAACCGCTTGGCGACACCTGCCGTACTTGGGACGATTAGAGATTCTAGCATAACCCGGATGACTGACCAGGCTGGGTTCTCAGTGATAGAACACAGCAAAGAGCGGCGGCAAAACACGAGCCAACGCCCCGCCAATGACGAAGGCAGCCACCCAAGATCCCACCCAAATTGAGAAGGCAATTTTAGGGCCACGTTCCTTAATCATTACGCCAAGGGTGGCAATACACGGAACGAAGAGCGTGATCACAATCATCGAAACCACGGCTTGCACTGGTGTCAGTCCAACGTCGGTTAGACCGAAGGCGGCGAAGTCGCGCCTCACGATGCCGAGTATGAATGTAGTAGGGATGCGAGGGTCGGGCGGCAACTGCAACAGATTGACTGTAATCGGACGCAGGACATTTATGATCACATTCAGCAATCCGGTCTCCTGCGCCACCGTAACAACCAATCCCGCGATGGCAAACATAGAAATTGACTCCTTCAAAAAGTTGAAGGACTTGGTCCAGGTTTTGCTGAGCACGTTACCCATGCGCGGCAAACGCATCGGGGGCAGGTCGATGAGCAGTCCGACCGCCTTTCCCGGCATCAGTTTGTTGAGCATCACCCCGGTGATCCCCAGGATAGTACCGATTACGCCACCATACACAGCCCAGGGAAGAAACCCACCAACCTTCGCCAAAGTGCCAGACACGATACCAAGCTGCGCGGAACACGGAATAGCAACCCCGAGCAACGCGGTGGCGATAATTTTCTCCCGGTTTGATGACAGCAGACGCGTCGTGACGGTAGCCATGGTCACGCACCCCAGCCCCAAAATCAAAGGAATAATGGCGCGCCCGTTCAATCCAAATTTGCACAAAATTCTATCGACGAGCACCGCCAGTCGCGGCAGGTATCCAGAATCTTCGAGCAACGAAAGCCCGAAGTAGAACGCCAGCACCAGCGGAAACAGCAATCCCAGCAGATAAGTGACAGTCAGCGTCAGAACGCCGTACTCGCCGGCTAAGGCATTGGCGATGGCACTGACGATGCCCGGATGGGCCCAGAAGTCGTAGGTCACCGTATCCGGTGGCACAGTCGCACGCGCACTATCGAACTTTTGAGCCAGCGTCGGATCGGCTGATGTGCCGCCGGTGAAATCGAATACTTCTTTGCCGACGGTAATCTTGGCGGGAGAAACGGTCGCTACAACGCGCCGAACAAGCGGCTCGTAGTACACACGCATGCCGGCCTTTTCGGTGAAATTGACCAGGTCGCCGGCGATCCAGATTCCCAACAATTGATAGAAGAGCAGATAGCAAACGGCGAAGCACACTATGCTGCCGTACCAAGGATGTAGAAGAAACCGACCCAGCCGCGCGGAAAAACTGGGCTTATCGGTTGTATGTTGAACAATGCGGCCGACGAGTTCGTTGACACGCTTACGGCGCGCTCGATAGACAGTTGCCTGCATGTTTGGCGGAGCATTGGAAAACGTAGCAGCAGAGACTTCATCGCCTTCAATGGCCAGAACTGCGGCTGCGCGACTGCCACCATCTGCAACCAGCGGCGCGATCAGTTCTTGCATTTCAAGAGTAGTATCGGCAACGGTGGCACGTAAAACCGCTGTCGCAATTTGATCGACCCCTTCACCGCGCACAGCCACTGTTTGCAAAACAGGCACGCCCAGTTCAGTTTCGAGTTTTCCGAAATCGATCTTTAGCCCGCGATCCTTCGCCTCATCGCACTGATTGACGACGACGATCATTTCCTTGCCCATGTCGAGCAGCTGCAATGTCAGAAACAAATCGCGATCCAGACTGAGAGCCGAAACCACGTTGACGATCGTTTCCGCCTCCAAAATCATCCCTCGCGCAATGCGCTCTTCATCGTTGAAGCTGGAGACGCCGTAAATGCCTGGAGTGTCCGTCAGCTCATTGTTTCCCAGTTTGCCGTGGGAAATGTCGATGGTCGTTCCGGGGTAATTGGACACGTCGGCTTTAGCGCCGGTGAGCGCGTTGAACAGCGCGGACTTGCCCACATTCGGGTTGCCGGCCAGTGCAATTCGTCTGACGCGGGAAGCAGATGCCGTATCGGTTGCCACTGACGCGCGGGCAGCCATGAAAGGTCCTCGATTTCGATATTGTGAAATATTATCAAGCGGTGCGCGCAAGCGGTCAATCCACCGGCCTTTCTAACATTTTGAGATGCATTACAGAGCTCTATGAGCCAGGTCTTTGGAACCCCGGGAGCGGCTGTGCTAGAGTCCTTCGGTCGGAAATGCGAGCAATTTTGGGGATGACGAACGGGTTTACAGAGTTGTCACGCAGGTGGGTTCACCTGGTCTGCACTGCGGTGCTGTTTCTCCAGTACAGCTGCTTGCCGCTGGCAGTCAGCGCGCAAAGCGATGCCGCGATGGTGGACGCAGTGCCGGTCGAGACGCAAGCAGCGGATATCAAACCGGACACGCCGCCCGCTCCGCCAGCGCAGGACGCACCGGCATCTACTGCTCCAGCCGCATCCACTGCTCCAGCCGCATCCACGACACCGACGGCAACCACTACCCCCGCCGCAGCCGCGCCGGCCGCCACAACCACTCCGGCTGCCGCAGCCACGCCGGCCGCGCACGTCCCTGGGCATCCGGAAGAGTTCGTGCTGCCAAACGGGCTGAAGGTCCTGATCGTCGAAGACCACGCCTACCCGGTCGTCTGCTGTCTGATGTGGTATCGAGTCGGTTCGCGGTACGAGCGGTTTGGCTCAACCGGACTCAGCCACCTGACCGAACACTTGATGTACAAAAACGTAGGCAGCTTCAAGTCAGGCGAGATCGGAGCCAGCATTGCTCGCATTGGCGGTCAGTTTAACGGTTACACCAGCGACGACTTCACTGCGTTTTTCGAAACGCTGCCGACAAGCAAGCTGGAATTGGCTCTCAAAATAGAATCAGAGCGGATGCGCGGTGCGACGTTCACCGACGCAGACGTCAACGAAGAAATTGGCAACATTCAAAACGAGTTTGAACGCGAATCAAAAGACGCGATGACCGTCCTGTCCAATGAAGTCCGCGCTGCGTTGTTTCAGCAGCACCCTTATCACAATCCCACCATGGGTTGGCGCAATGACGTGGAGAACCTCACAGCCCAGCAAGTGAAGCTGTTCTACGACCGACACTTCTGGCCCAACAACGCCACGCTCGTTCTAGTCGGCGACGTCAGTTCCAAAACAGCACTGCAGGCAGTGCAGAAGTACTTTGCGAACGTGCCCCGGTCCCCACAACCAATGCGCGAAGTTAAGGTTTTAGAGCCGATTCAACACGGCGAACGCCGAATTACCGTCAAGCATCCCGGCAAACAGGAAATTCTCCAGGTGGCTTTCCATGCACCATCCCTGTCGGAGACTGATGCCCCCGCCATGGTCGTCCTCGAGAAATTGCTGAACACATCTCTTTCCGGGCGACTCAAGACCAAATTGGTAGACAGCAAAGTTTGCGCCACGGCTCAGGCTTCCTTCGAAACGAAGAAGGACCCGAGTGCCTTCAATATTACCTGCATAGCCATTCCCGCCACCGCAAACGCCCAGCAAAAGATGATCGAAGGTCTTGATGTCATGCTGAACCAGCTCAAGACGCAGCCGATTGCGGACGGTGAACTGCGGCGCGCGCGCAATCAGGCAGAAGTCGCATTTTATACAGAGCGCGACGGTCCCTACCGCACCGGCTTCCACCTGGGATATTTTGAGACGCTGGCGGGCTGGCAGAATGCCTACACCTGGCCGGAGCGGATGCGCACCGTGACCGCCGCCGACATTCAGCGCGTCGCCAAGAAATATCTGCATCCGGACAATCGAGTTGTCGCCTGGCTGGCTGGACAATCCGCACCCAAAGCGCCAGTCAAACCGCCTGATGCTAAGGATGAGAAGCCGCCAACCAACAAGTTCGACCATGTGAAAGTGACCGGCTACAAGACCGACGATGAAGCAGTCGGTCCCGGCTCCGATTCTACTAACTCGAAATCGGTTACCTCAAAAGTGACGTCCGCGGCCGCCAGTGGCGTTGGCAACACCGTTTCCACCGCCGGCAAAGCGGTCGGAACGACCGTTTCTACCGCCGGCAAAGCAGTGGGTTCGACCGTCAGCACCGCCGGCAAAGCAGTAGGAACTACCGTCAGCACCGCCGGCAAGGTAGTAGGTACGACTGTCTCGACTGCTGGACAGGCAGTTGAGACTACGTTGAACACCGCCGAAAAGGCAGTTTCCACCACTGCCACCGCCATCGGTGCTATCGTCAGCACCCCGGCAGGCATTGGCACCAAGCTGTTGAGGGCTGCCACACCGGACGGAAAGAGCCCCGACAATTTCGCCCAGCGCGTCGAGAAGCGGACACTGAAGAACGGCATGACGCTGCTCGTTTACGAATCGCATCTGAGCCCGATCGTCCAGATATCGGGGCTGGTCAAGGCCGGCGAAGCGTACGAACCGCATGGCCGACGTGGACTGGCATCGCTGGCCTGCTATCTAATGAATCAAGGTTCGACCAAGCGTACGCGACAGCAACTGCTACAGCAGCAAGAAGACCTCGGGCTCTCGGCGAACCAGATGCTCACCTTTGAAGAAGAGTTGCAAACTATCGGTTTTCAGGCTCGTTGCCTCTCGCGCGATTTGCCGACCGAACTGGACATCGTGGGCGACTCGCTGATCAACCCGCCACTATCCGACGACGATATCGAAAGCGCCCAACAGGCAATGCCCGGTGTTTTGAAACGCTCGGAGAATCAATCTGACCGCGTCGAGCGCGTTATGCTGCAGAGCTTACTCGCCAACACCTGCGCCTATCGCCCCGCTGATCCAATGGAAAAAGCACGCACCATCGGCGGCGCCACACCCGCTGACGTACAGAAGTACTTCGCCAACAACATCGTGCCCGGAGGCACCACTATTGTCATCGCCGGTGATATCAGTGCAGACCAGGCAGTAAATCTGGCGGAACGCTCATTCGGACGCTGGTCGGCAAAGGCTGCGCGCCCGAAATTGACCACCCAGCCGGCTCAGCATCGGGTTCTCAAAACTTCGGTGCCAGTCGCCAGCAAAGCTCGGCATACGGTCTGTTTCGGTCAGTTGGTTCCGATAACGCCCGCGCACCACGATTACGGCAGCTTCTTGATCGCTGATTCCGTGTTGGACAATCATCCGATAATATCGCGCATCGCCCGACGATTGAGCAGCGAGCCAAATCTGGCTACTGCTCTCAATGAAGACGGCGTAGAGACGAGACTGGAGCCGATCACTCATTACACAATCTGGTCGGTGATCGCTTCTGTGGAACCGAATGCAGTACCGACGGCGGTGCGAGCGCTACAGGAAGAATTGCGGACGATTGCCAAAACCGGCATCACACCTGATGAGTGCGCTGAAGTAAAACGCTATCTGCTGGGCTCGATTCCGGTTCGCAAGTTCGCTACACTGTCCAGCGTGGCGCGCACCGCGCTCAACTCCAGCCTGCACGAAGATGATCCGAATGGATATTTATCAGCCATGGACAGCGTGCGCTCTGCCAGCGCCGAATCCGTTAATAAGATCATTCGCGGGTCATTTAAGCCCGATCAGTGCACCCTGGTGGTGGCCGGTAATGCCCAAACGATTCGCGCGGCACGTAGTCAAGCGCAAACAAACACCTCTCGATAACCTCTCTTGACAAAGAGAAATTTACAAACAGGCTAACGAAAAATATATGCGCCCCATTGGTGGTGCATGAGTGGTGCATATTCGAGATCGTTGTCAAACAACATCAAGATCGGCATCAGTACTGGGTTGCAGCAAACCTTGTCGACAGAGTACGAAAAAAGCACTGCCAAAAAGCCGCATAAGTCCCGTAAACTCAGCTGTTACAGCCTTTTCGCGGGTTGTCAATTAATTAATCTAACTAGCTAAAACAGCCAATATGGCTCAAACTATAATGGCGTTCATTGGCATTAAATCGCACGCGTCTGTGCGAAAGTTCCTGAAGTTCTCACGGAGAAAAATCCACGTTGATTAGCGAACGAGAGAAACTAGAATACGAATCCCTCCCCGAGTTCGTGCGCGAGCCTCGCGTCACCCCTCGTGATTCGTACGCTGCTGCAAAAGCGACTGCGCCACAGCAAGCGACAAAAACTACATCTCCATATACTGCAGAATTTGAAAAACCGCTGCCCAAAGCAGCAGAACTGGAAGTGCTGTGGCCCGGCGTTGGCGCCGATTTCATCCACAGCAGCCGCCGCGGTCCCAGCTTCTATTTGATGCTTGGCTTCATGGGCGGTGCCGTTGCTTCCTTGATTGCTGTCTTCAGCTTCTCTGTCGTCACCGGCATGGTCGCTCACTCGCCCGCCGATAAGGGCATTGTGGTCGCCCAGGGCAACACCTCCAGCACGTCGCAAATGCGCAGCGGCTTCACCACCGCCGGCGGCACGAACAACTCACCGGCAACGACACAACCAGGTGTCACCACCATTAGTGGCGCCGCCGATGTTGTTTTGCCCTCCGTCTCCACCTACGAAGTGAAGACCGGCGACACCCTGGCCGGCATTGCGCTTCAGACCTACAAGCGTGCCACGCCGCGGCTTCTCGATGAGATCTGCCGCGCCAACGGCATGCGCAATGCCGACGTGCTCAGCCTGGGACAAAAGCTGGTCCTGCCTGAGTATCACCCACAACAAGTTGCCAACACTGGCACCATCAACTAATAATCGGTGCAGTGGAAAACATAAAGCCTAGCGTGGAAGACGTCTTTGCACGTCTGTCCGAATATTTTCCTGCGTACGAACACCGCCCGCAGCAGATTGAGTTTGCGCTGGCAGTCGAGCGATCCATCAAAACCGGCAAGCCTGGCATATTTGAAGCCGGCACGGGCACCGGCAAGACGCTCGCTGCCATGATTCCCTGTGCCCTCTCGGGGAAGAAGGTGGTAATCTCCAGTGCCACCATATCTTTGCAGGAACAATACATCCACAAAGATATTCCGACACTACAGGCGATACTACCCTTCGATATCAAAGCGGTGTTATTGAAAGGGCGCGGTAATTATCTAGGCTTGCGGCGGTATCACGAACACGTCATGGAGCAAGAACTGGATCCTCGCATTCCAGCTTGGGCTGCAGCCACTACAACCGGTGATGTGGCGGAACTCGACTTTGTGCCGACAGCCGAGCAATGGACGGAAATAAATTCCGATTCCGACGACTGTCTGCGCCATAAGTGTCCAAGCTTCAACGAATGCCACTACTTCAAAGCCAAGAAAGAAGCAGAACAAGCCGACATTCTGGTCGTCAACCACGCGCTGCTTCTGATCGATGCCATCAGCGGCGGCAATGTCTTGCCCAAATACGACATTCTGGTCATCGACGAGGCTCACCAGCTGCCCGAAATTGCCACCAAGGCATTCAGTGTCGCCATGAGCAATCGCGGCATTCAGGTGTTCTGCACGCGCGCACTGAAAAACGTCAATGCACCTGCCTACCTTGTGCACAATGTCGAAGAGCTGGGGATGGAGTTCTTCCAGCGCCTTGCATACGCATGCAACGGCCAGCGCACGAGATTGCGCAAACCAGTCGAGGGTATATCCGAATTACATGCGGCTCTGGTGGCGCTTGAAGAATGGCTGGAGAAACAAGAGTTCACCGACGTTCTCGAAGTCGACAATCAACGCGAGAAAGCCAAACTGAAAGCAAAGAAACTGCTGTCTACGGTCAGCAGCTATATCGAATGCCTGGACCTTCTCAGCACCAGCAACCCTGACTGGGTGTTCTGGGTGGACAAGCAGGAAGGCTTCAAAGCGCGTGTGGAGTTAGTTGGCGCGCCACTGGCGATTGATAGATTTCTCAACGACCATATATTCCACAAAGAAGATCTGCAGACTTCAATCTGGATGTCCGCCACGCTTGCCACTGCCGGCAGTGATCCGTTCCGCTTCTTTAAAACACAGATCGGCGCACCCAATGGTGTCATTCAGGCCAAGATTGCCAGTCCGTTCGACTACAAACAGCAATCAGTTTTATATCTACCGCGCAATCTTCCGGAGCCGAATACACGCGATTTCACCTGGCAGGCTTGCGAGGAAATCAACAACCTTTTGCACATAAGCAATGGGCGCGCATTCGTGCTCTTCACGAGCTACAACGCGATGAATGCCACTTACGATGCACTGCAGCAGCGCATTCCATTCGAGTGTAAGAAACAGGGAGAAATGCCGCGGAAGAAACTCATCGAATGGTTTCGTTCCACTCCTAATGCGGTTCTCTTCGCTACGGCCAGTTTCTGGGAAGGCGTTTCGGTCGACGGCGAGCAGCTCAGCTGCGTAATCATCGATCGCATCCCGTTCCAATCGCCGGACGATCCAGTTTACGAGGCTCGTTGCGAGCTGATGCAGCAAGATCAAGAACGCAGTTGGTTCAATGATCTGGCTCTGCCTTATGCCATCATGCGACTGAAGCAGGGCGTGGGACGCCTGATTCGAACACGCTCAGACCGCGGAATTGTGGCTATTCTCGACCCTCGCATTACACAGAAACGATATGGACGCACCATCCTCGATTCGCTTCCGCCGATGCGTGTTACGCAGGATATCAAGCAATCGAAGTCGGTGGACGATATTCTTGCCATAGGATATCCAAACGCAATAAAAAGCCCGACAAATCTCCCACATTAAGGGAGTTGTTGTCGCCCACGACGATTTTCCAGAACACGCGAAAAACGTCAGCTGATCGCGTGCGTTAAACTCCCTCTTCCTCGGCATCTACGACGGCGGCAGACGGCTCGTCTTGCCGGATCAACACCAGATTTACGGGGCAGTGGTCCACCAGATAGTGCACGATCGGGTCGCGCGCCATCAAAAATCTCGGCTTAGCCTGAAAATTCATCGTGCCCACGAAGAGCATGTCGATCTCCATTTCTGTGGCGGCTTTGACAATGCCCGGACCGACCTCACCCACTTTTACAGCGCCCGAGGCTTTGACTCCCTCGCCCTGTAACTGGCCGACCACCATGTTGATCTGCTCTTGGGCCTTTTCAACAGGACGATCTGTAGCAATTAACTGGGCGACAATACCCACCTTTTCAGCATCAGGAATGACGCGCAGCAGAACCACCTCGGCGCCCAGCGCCTTTGCCTGGCGAGCCGCAGCTTCAACAGTCCTGGCGCTGCGTTTGGGGCTACTGAAAGCGACCATGAAACGCATCTTTTCTAAGCCTCCTCAGCCATTAGCCGTGCCAGATCAGTCGCAGTACAAAATAGCAGACTGCAGCAATAGTTGCCGCAACCGGCAAGGTCAATACCCAGGCCAGCAGGATCAAGTTGAGGGTCTTGGTGTTCAGTTTTTCCCTGCCGTACATGGGCAAGGTGCCACCCGCCACGGCAGAGCTGAGCGTGTGTGTGGTGCTGATTGGGGCACCGACGTGTGAAGCCACCAGAATAATAATCGCAGTCGCCATCGAGGCACCGAAGCCCTGGGAGTGACTGAGACGCTCACGACTGATCTTGGTGCCGACAGTGCGGATCACTCGCCAGCCGCCGATCACAGTGCCTGCCGCAATCGCGGCCGCTGCCGACAGCATCACCCAGAGCGGCACCTTATCGTGAGTGTATCCATACGCGGCAAAGTGCGTCGCCAGGATCAACGTGATGATGCCCATGGTCTTTTGACCATCATTGCTTCCATGGCTAAAACTCACGGAACCACTGCTCAGAACGTGCAGCCAGCGCATAAATCTGGGGTGAAGTTGATGACTGCTACCGGGGTTTTCCTTTTCTTTGGAGTAAAGCAATGCCAGCCAGGTCAGCAGCGCACCGCCGAGGAAACCAGTTACCGGAGAAATCAAAAGGGCTAATCCAACCTTACTGAGCTCGTGCCAATCGACTCCATTAAAGTCATTGGCCGCTACCCCGGCACCACATAAAGCGCCAATCAGGCAGTGCGACGAGCTGACCGGCAAGCCATACCACCAGGTGAGAAGATTCCAGATAACCGCAGCCAGCAACACACTGACGACGATCGTCAATGTCACTTTGTCCTGCGGAATTATTTTGGTAATCGACTGGGCAACCGCGGTGCCCACCAGGACGGCGCCCAAAAGATTGAGAAATCCGCTCATCATGATGGCTACGTTTGGCTTGAGCGCTTTGGTATAGATGACGGTGGCTACAGCGTTCGCCGTGTCATGAAAACCGTTAACGAAGTCAAAACCCAGAGCGAGAATGATGGCGACGACGGCAACGAAAGTGTCGATTGTGAAAGCCAAATTGCAGTCCATTCCTATAGTGGAACTACTACGTCGATAGGCGAAGTTTACCTATGTGCGCAGTATAGGTGCAGCAGCACTAAGGAGTGGTTATGAGGAGCGAATCTGCTTAAAACTTAGACAACTTCGCGAGCTTCAACTGCTTCCAAGAAGTTGGGGTCGGTATAGGTCCACAAATCGCCCTGTCTCCAGGGCAGTTCCTGCCGGACGAGATATTTGAATACGAGAAGCTGGCGGATGATACGGCGAGCACTGGGATTATTATCGCCACGCTTATCGTTAGCTAATCTTGTCCGCAGTTGAATGGCTTCCCGCTTCGACCAGCAGTACGCCGGTCCAGGGTTGTTGCCGCGCGAACGGCACAGTATAGCTACTTTTCCTGATGGCTGCGGCCAACCGAGCACGAAGTATTGGTCATCCGACATATATGCTATCCGTCACCTTGTACCGATTTGTTTATATCAACGGAAATGCGCATCAGGCGCGCGTCTCTGCAACATGGTTCATTATGCAACCTATTGAGAAATCTGGCAATTGGCGGGCGGCCGCCGTATAGTCTGCGCATGGCGCGTGGCGTAAGGCACGCCAGGTTGTGTGAGGTATCGATTAGATTGCAAGTGGTTATATACCATCCAGCGGCAATCGGTGACGTTTTACTGGCGACACCCGTCGCACTGGCTCTGAAGCAGTACTTTGTTGATTGCCGAATCACACACGTGACGCATGCATCACTTTTTCCGCTGCTCGCCTGTTGTCCTTACATAGATGAGCTGGCGCCGGTTTCCGGCGGTCTGCTGGAGCGGCACAAAACAGTTTCTTCCTTTAAACCAGACCGCGTCGTCGATCTGTCTGGGTCTCTGAAGAGTCGCATCGTCACGTTTGCCAATGCACCAGATACGGTGCACTACAAGAAAGAAGCGAAAGCCGCACCGCCGATGATGCACGCCGTGGAGAACTTCCTGCAGACTCTGTCCGATTGGGGCGTGCCGACGCCGCAGCCGGCGTTTCCTACCCTGCCCGGATATCGCTTGCCGCCATCACCGTTGCCGGTGGCAGCGGAGACCATCGCTCTGGTTCCCGGTGTCGGCAACTTGCGCCCGCACCGCGCCTGGTCGAAAGCAAAGTGGATCGCTTTAGGTCAGAAGATCATTTCCGAGTTAGAGCGCCCGGTGATTTTGATTGGCGGCGAAGCCGAGAGAAATCTGTGCGATGGCATTGCATCACAACTGGGCAGCGGTTGCACCAATGCTTCCGGACGTTTGAGCCTGCCGGAGAGCGCCGCCGCCATCTCGGCTTGCGACATGCTGATCTCAGGCGATACCGGTCCGGCTCACCTGGCGGTTGCAGTCGGAACGAAAGTAATCGGACTGTATGGACCGACTTTCGCCGAGCGAAGTGGTCCCTACGGGCCAACCAACCGAGTCATCAGCGTCTCACATGAATGCGAGTGCAAACAACTCAAGCAGTGTAGATTCAAACTAGAAGACGGGCGCTGTATGGACCAGATTACCTACGAAGCAGTCTACGAGCTTCTGCTCACGGCGTCCGGCGAGACGGTCGCGAAGTCGATGCAATAGGTGGTCCAGTTGCGTGCGAAATCTTCGTGCGACATCTGACGAACGACTTCAAGCGGCAGATCCATCGGGAAAGCAGCAACGCTGCCGTTCTTGCGGTGGATATATCTGTAGGCATGACCGTGACGATAATCGTAGGTTGCTACAGTCATCCATTGTCCGTTGATGTACATCTCCAGTCTGGTCATGTAAGCGTCATGGGATTCAGACTCGATGGAGTTGATACGGCAGGACTGCGAGAGCGTCTCGATGAAGGGCTTGGGCTCGTTTGATTGAGATTCTGTTGGCAGCAGATTGGTTTCCGCTGTGCAGAGTGTGGCATTGTTGGCGGCCGACGCCAGTCTGTTCATCAAGCGGTATTGCTTGATCTCTTCTTCGGTCGGCAAGGTGACCGTTTCACCCCTGCTCAGGCTGACGGTCGGATGGCCGGTGGTCGCGTCACGCTGTTCGGATAATCCGTTGACGCGCGCAAGCAACGGCCACATGGTCTGGTCTTGCATGAGCGAATCACGCAATGCGATCGAACGCAGAGTATCGCCGAGACGAACACGGTAAACGCGTCTGTCTCCCTGCTGGGGCGGCTCTGTTGTGTCGAATTGACCTTCCAGATCTTGTAACGAGACCGCCTGGCGGTGACCCGCACTGCGGAGCCGTTGCAAGAAGGATGCCACTTCCTGCTGGTTCTGTTCGTAGGAAATAGTGGTCGGCGGCGCATAGGCTTCGGTATTGTCGCCTTGCATTATCTCCACCTCGGGGAGAGTCACCTTTTCCATTTCCACTTGTGGGACAGTAATCGCTTCGGGGGCGACGCTGATGGCGGGAGCACTTTGTTGCTCACCAGCGGCGGTGCCACGAGCGAAGAAATGCTTTCTATGGATGTCCAATTCGGCATCTGAAGGCAACCAGATTACCTGGTCAACCAGCAGGTGCGGCGTCTTGTTGTCCGGAAGCATGTAGAACCCTGCTGAGCCGCGGTTGATAGTAATGATGAGTTGCGCAAACCGCTCGTCGCCGAGCTGAACGCGCGCGATGGACCGGATATTGTCGCCATAACGCACCGTATAACGGCGGCGGCGGCGACCCGCAGCCTTGAACAGGTTTTGAGATTTTTGCGATTGAGAAACTTTGGCGGTACGACGGTCGCCGAAATTCAGCCCGGCTTCGGCAATCTGCATCATCCAACTTTGCAGCTTGTCAGAGACTTGCTGATTGTTGCGAGTCGTCGATCCGGTGACGCGATCAGTGTTCTTCGCATCTTTCTTGATGGTGTCGAAATCGTCGCGATTGCCGTCGGTGCGCTGACCGCTCTTCGGTTCTGTAGACTGGATGCCGTTACCTACTATGCGGCGAGCCACATGCTCGTCTGTGCGAACAGCTTTATCTTTGCCTTCTGTCTTGCTATCACGATCGCGCAGCGAGTTTTTGTCGGCCTTGTCGGTGCCGATGGCCATACCGAAGATTTTTGCCACGGCGTCCAGAGGACGGGCGGCTTTCGGCGCGGTTGTGTCGACTCTCTCAGTACCGGCTTTAACCAAGCAGTTCGGCTGAGTTTTGACGAGGTTGGATTTCTCGGCGATGACGTTGTTGCCGACCGAGGTCTTGGCGCCTTTGACACCACCAGGACCGGCGATCAGTTCGGCTTTGCTGACAGGCTTACCGCTCGTGTCGCCAGTGGCGATTGCTTTGTTGGCTTTGCCTGTCGTCGGGATTGCTTTGGCATCAGCCTTTTCGCCGGACAGTTGCTTGACGGAGGAGATCGATTTCGGGGAGGTGATGGCTTTGACGGCTGCATCGCTGATTACGACCTTGCCGCTCGATTTTCCACCGACTCGCGCCGACGAAACTTTGGCGTCGGCTCCGGTTGCCATCACCATGCCTTGGGCATCGCCCTTAGCCGAGCCGGCGATTTTGACACCGAAGCGGCTACCGACCAGAGCTTTGATATCGGCATCGTTGAGAGTCAGTTTGCCGGTGGTACCAATCTTGGCACCCGAAATAGCCTTGATGTCAATCTTGTCGGTGGTAACCAGTTTGCTGGTGCCGAAGCGAGTGCCGATGATGGCTTTAACATCGGCATCGCTGACGCTCAACTTGCCGCTGCCAATTTTGATCGCCGAGACCGATTTGCCCTCTGCCTTCTTGTCGCCCACAACGACAAACTTGGCAGCATCTGCAGCACCCCCCCTGCCGCCGATGGTTCTGGTCGCATTGGCAATCGCTTTGGCATCGATTTTGATTTCGGTCTTCTCAGCCAGTCTGGAAGCTGCTGGTCTGGTGCCAGTGATGGTCTTGCCTTCGACGAGGGTAGACACGCCGTTGCCTGACTTGGAACCGACCAGGCGTGCACCGATCGAACGGTCAGCGCCTTTTTCAGTGATGCCCTTGTCGGCAGCGGCTCCACCCTTGGTTGCGGCGATGCCCTTATCGGCGACGACTCCACCCTTGGTTGCGGCTGTGCCCTTCTCGGCAACGACTCCACCCTTGGTTGCAGCGATGCCCTTGTCGGTTGCGCCAACCACCGGCACAGCTTTGCCGCCGGCGATTTTCGCTTCCGGTCCGACCACTTTGGTACCATTCTTGCCTTCGCCGGCAATCTTCTCGCCACCTAGAGTTCTGCTGATGGCAATGACTGGCTTGTCGCTTGCGCCCGCAACTCTAATGCCACCAGATTTGGCGTCACCAGCTTTGACCACTTCGATTTTGGGGGCATCGCCTTTGCCTGGCTGAACCTTAGCGGCAGCGATGTCTGCGGCGCGAGTGGTTCTGGTCGGGAACACGCCCAGCGTGCCGTTACCGGTCACTTTTTCAGGCGCCAGTTTTGTAGTTGTTGTGCCAATCAAGCGTGTGCTGGCGGTGGAAATTTCATTAGGCTTAACAGCAGGCTTGCTGGCGAGCATGTGTTGACTGTCGCTACCAGGTTTAGCTTCCTTGCCGCTATCCAGGCGAGCTCTGGTCGGAAGCTGATCTCCTTTGTTTGCGACTATGGCAGTGCGGCTGGCTTCAACTGCGCGCGTCGTAGAAGCCGGGTTGACTGATAGAGCGGTGCGCTCGGTAGGCTTGCCGGGGACAGTAAGAGCGCTGGAGCCTTTGTCCAGAGCGGTTTTGGCTGCCATGGCTGTCGGTCCGGCTTCCGTCCTCACTACAGGCTTTTGATTCGCAGGAAGTTTTTCTGGTGTGCCAGGTTTTGCATCATCTGGCTTACGAATGATGCCCCTCGACAAATCTCCTGCCGCCGCGCGAGTCGACGCCGCGCCTGCGATGGCTTCGCTGATGAGCTTACCCTGCCCAGGAATGACGACTACAGGTTTTGCGACATGGTCTTTGATCTCGTTGGGCAGCACTGGTATCTTCGGATCAACTTTTGAGGAAAGGGGGATGTCTTTCGAAGTTGTAGACGCAAGCGTTGGTTGGCGAAGGGCGTTTTGGAAATCACGGAGAGTTGGAATCGGTCTTCCACCAGCAGTGGTATCATTACCTTTGCCGACGTCAGGATTGTTGGAAGCAGTTCTTGTAATGGCAGGAATTGGTGTTGGATTGATTTCGGGCTTTTGGACTCCAGTGCTAAATGCCGCCCGAGCTTCAGGAGTACGCGCCGCTGAATCTCCCAAGTTGCGTGCGCCAGCCGCAGGCTGACTATAACCCCGAGCTTGATCGTACAAAGCATTGGTGTAAGCAGGGACTGGCTGCCCTTCCTTAGTGACGATGGGTCGGCCCGATACCTTGACGTCAGTCGCCACGGTAGTTGTTTCTTTCGGGGGTAAAACAATAACGCTTTGACCGCTGTTAGAAGCGAGTCTGCGAGCTTCATAGACCATACCTCTCTCTTGGACTGTCGCAGCTACTTCAACTTTTCTGTACGGACTCAGACGGTCTATGCTGCCAGGTGGCTGCCCGATTGCTTCTGATATAGCGGTAGTGACGTCATTGCCGGTGTAAACGGCTTTTTGCCCCACGAATGGTCTCGTTGCGTTTCCTAACATTTGGGCAGCAGTTCCCTGTCCTGTGACAGCCTGGCTGTTGACAGACGGCGCTACATCGCGTGACGTCGGAAGAAGTCCCAGATTGCCAGGCGAGAGGACAGTTGTTGTTGCCGTGAACAATGTCTGTGCCGCACTCGCTGCGTCATTCAGAAGAGGAGCTTTGGCAGCGGTCGTATCACCACTGAGTGCAGTCAATGGCTTGGAGGCAGAAAGAGAAGCAGGTCTCTGACCCGCATCAACGGTGTCACCAGTGATCCGATTGGCGCCAACTGCGGTTGTATCGTCAGACACGACGCCAGCAGTTCTGCGGATTCCGCTAGCGGTATCAACCACCGCTGGGGCAGCATCGCTACCGAGAGCCTTGTCGGCCAGGTTGGCGGCAGCGACACCAGCGGTGGTGGCAATCGGAACAGTTAACGGTGCGCTGCGCAAGACCGGTTGATCCGCCGAGGACAGGCTGCTAGGCAGCACCGGATCCGCGTTGCCGGTGGTCGCGGCTTTAACAATCGGTTCGGAACTAACAGGTCTTGTTTCTGTCGGTCCAACCAAATCCGCACTGCTGGTTGCATTCATCCAGGTTTTTTCGGCAACTGTCGGTTGACCAGCAGTCGCGATCAGGTCAGCAATTCTTTGCTGGGGCTGTGGTTGCTGGTCCGGGAACTGCGTGTCGTTGGCGGAGTTAAGTACGGTCTTTGATGCGATATCGGTACCCAATGTTCTCTGCGGTGCGACAAATGATTGTGCTTCTATTGCCTTGCGAACTTCCGGACGCATCTCGGTCAGACCGGTAATGAACGTGGTGCCACGCAATTGCCGACCATACGCATCCAGTGGGGTGTAACCGACTGAATCAGACTCGAGAACTGGGCCACTCTTTTGAGCTTGGGTCACCAAAAATCTGGCCGAGTTACCATCCTGACCCTGAACTTCAATCACTCTATTTGTGCCGGTGCTGCCCGAGAAGTCTTTCGATTTGTCTACCGAGAGATTGCCAAAATTGAAAGCGCCGCCTGGCCCCAGAAGAGGACCGGCAGCTGGCTGGGACGCGGGTAGCGTCGGGATTGTGGTGTCATTGGTGGTACGACTGAGGGTCGGGCTGCTGCCGAGGCGAAAGGCTGCGAACGCGTCGACTGCCGGAGCTGGTTGAGTTTCGCTGGGAGCGGTCGAGACGCCCGGGAATTCCAGCCAGTGTTTCTTATCCGGGTCATCTGCTGACGCCGGTGGCTGAATATTTGTTTTGTCTGAACCAGAGAGTTCTTCCAAGGACATGTGGGTTGTCCCTTAAGAGTGTCCGGAACGGACCTTACAAAGAGCCCTGCTAGCTCGCTAGTAAGGGGGTACCGATGGGTGACTGGATGGGTTATTCGGTGGGTTGTTCGCCCAATGGACAAATCAAGCGCGTGTCTTGGTATATCCGTCCCTTGCTACAATTCGACAGTCACAACATTAATTCGAAACTTTGGAGGAAACGGCTCGCTATGGACCGTTACTACCTTTTGGACATCATCCGCCGCATCAAGCTGGAGCGCGACCAACACGACGAGAAATTCGCCACCAACCCAGCTCATAAAGACTGTCTGCCTCGTTTTGAGACAGTCATAGGCAATCTGGAGAAAGAACTGGCGGCATTGCCGCAAAGTTCAAGCGCTGACGATTCATCGGCAGCGGGCGAAGGCTAAGCAGTTAAGCTGTTTTTGTCGACGATATGGCGAGATATTCGCTGACATAGCCCTCCCATGCGCCATACAAGTCGTTATGAGCCAACTCTTTAATCACGGGTAAGGGCAAATCGAGCGCAAACGATCTTACTGCGCCGTAGCGATCATATTGATGGCGGATCCAGTTGCCTGAGTGCGATTCCTCATAACTGCGAACGCATTGCCAATCAGCGACAAAAATCTGGAGAGAGTACTGAACTTCATTCATTGAGATTCGATCGCGAGCGATAAGCAAACGAATGTTCTGATCGAGGAAGACATGTTCACAGACCACGTCTCGCCTGGTTTCGGCAATCGTGGTTTGCGTCGCATCAGCATCAGCGGTTTTGGCAGGCGTGCACTGCTTGGACCGAAACTCGAGAATTTGCTGGCTCGAAGGCAATCGCAATTTCATTCCACGCGTCAACCTGGCTTTTGCCCTGCCAATCGCGTCGGTTTCTTGAGAGAGATTATTTACTTCAGCAAGCAGAAACCAGAGCGATTCATCTTGTAGATGCGGATGGCGGCGAGCGAGACTATTGAGCGTTTCTCCCAATCTGGCGATGCAGTAGGCTGGTTCATCAACTGATGAAGAAAGCGGACCCAATATTTTCTCGACGTTATCGCGACGAGTCTTCTGGCGTGCAGCCTGCTCGCTGGGCAAGGTGTGCGTTGTAGCGGGCGTAGTCGTTCCTGGCATCACGTCATACCCAAACGGTAACGTAGTGGTGCGCTTGCTTGCCTTATAGCGCGTAATGTCGACGTGATTGGGCAGTTGAATCGTCAAACCAGGCTTGAGAGCCAGATAGCGGCGTCCACTCTCGATGCGCCACGGTATAGCCGATCGATTTAAGTCGAATACCAATCCGGACAATCGCTTGTCGGACAACATTCTGCGTGCGATTGATTCGAGTGTGTCGCCTGGCTGAATGACGTAGGTAACCCTTGCATTGGCAATTTTGTCTGATGCGACTTGTGCGGACTTGCGTTTTTGCGCGAGAAGAGCCATCCGGCGATCGTTCTCTTCCAGCTCGCGCTGCCGTCTGGCGTTTCTCTCTTCAGCCAATCGCTCGCGCTCTTGTCGCTGCTCCTGCTCGCGCATTTCATAGCCAAGCAGCTCGCGCTCGCGCATAGCTTGAATGGTGGCAGCATGCGCCGCATAAGCATCCATCTCGATGTCGTAGCGCTGTTCGATTTCACTTATCGCATCAACCGTCGACTCAACGGGCACTGGCAAAACGGTCGAAGCTTGATCAGTGAGTTCAATAGTGGGCAACACAGTCGACGGATCTATCTGCGGACTGCTGCCACCATTACCACTCGCTTGCGTGTTTGTCTGCGACTGCTGCGATTGATTTGGATCGTTCGCGTTCGGGCTGGAAGCAGCCAGTATTGCTAGATTACGTTGACGCCGTTCTTCGGCATCAAGTTCGTCCTCACAAACTTGCGCCTGACTGCTGGTTTCTTCTTGCGTATTCTCAAGCGGGGACAGCGGCTGCGTCAGCACCACCTGAGGTGTGTCGTCGTCCGGCTTCTTCTTCGTCTCTTCCGGCGGCGGTTGCAGATTGGCGTCTTCGTCGTCTTCGCCAAATAGCTTTTTGCCCTTCTTCTTCGCGGTGTCTTCCTCGGCGATCGCACCAGGTCCCTTGGGAGTAATTATCTGGATCTTGACTCCAGTCTCTGTACCTTCGGTTTTGACGGTTTCGCGTTTTGACTCGACGCTTTTCTTGCCGACCTCGGCATCTTTTTTGGCACCGTCGATCTCCTTCTTGCCGAGTTGCATTTCGATTTTGCCGTTCGGTCGTGGTTCGCCAGGTTGCTCGACTTTACCCTCGCGCGGACGCCCAAGAGGTAAATCTTCACGCTTGATTTGCGGGTTCTCGCCGGCTCCTTTGAGCGTGCGATCGATAACTCTAAACTCATGCGGTTCGTTTCGGCGGCTTCCATTTTCGACTTTGGATTCGCCCAAAGTGCGTCGGGTCTGATCCAATAACTCCAGCCGCGCCTGGATCCTCACTTCGTGCGGCGGGATGAACAGAACCGCTCGATCAACTCTTTCTTGAGGCCCTCTGCGATCGCTTTCCGCTGACGGTTTACCGATGAATACCAGCTGATCAAGCTTCTGTTGAAACTCCCTGATCTGTTGCGGTCTATCTTGAACCAATTCTTTTGTTGAAGAAACGAGCGGCAGCCTCTCCTTCAACGCGGGAAGCGATTTATCGACTTTACTCTCCACCGCCAAGTCTTTTTGACCAACGACGAAATTCTCTTTACCGCGCAGGTCGAGTTTCGCCAGCAGATCAGGTTTAGTCTGCCAATCAAGCTTTGTTGGCAGATCAAGCTTTTTCGGCAGATCAAGCTTCACCGGCAGATCCAGTTTGGTGCTCAAGTTGAGTTTCGATGGCGCCTCGTCTTTGGAGCGTATAGGCTCTACTTTGCCAGGCTGCGGTTTGACCGTTGCAGTTGATTCCTCACGATCTAGTTTGTCCACCTTGAATGCCTGTGGCTTACGCACGTCGAGAGAGTCTAGTTTCTGGAAATCGTCGCGTTTTTCCTTTGGTCCGTTTCCCGGCAGTGGCACCAAGCCTTTGTCTGCGCCTGGTTTGTCTGCGCCGGGTTTCTCTACCCAACCTCGCTTCTCGACGTTACTGCCAATCGCGGACTCGACCGGCTTGCTGCCCACATTCCCGGTGTCTACTTTGAAGTATTTATCTACCTTTTGGAGGATTTCGTTGAGAGCCCATGAGCCAAGGTTATCCACGACCTTGTTGTAAGCACCCGGTTTCGCGTCAGCCACGTTCAGCCAGCCGACATCTTTGGTTTGACCGGCATCAACAACTTTCCAACTCGTGGCATTTGCCGGGCTCGGGTCCAACTTCCATCCGGTGTAACTGGTTGAACTCGTTTCGCCTTTAGACCCGGTGCCGGAGTCCCTTGCCACGGCAGTGTAATCCGGTTTCCATCCCTTGTCGTCGGCGGTCACGCCATAGTCTGGTTTCCACCCCTTGTCACCGGTGGACACACCAAAATCCGGCTTCCATCCTTTGTCACCGGCAGCGGTGGCACTATTCACCACACCGGCCTTATCTGAGCCAACTGAGCTATCGCTCAAGAGTTCTTTCGACCGAACGATCGCTCGGCTGGAAGTGTCGGCAACATTGTATGCGGTATCAGTGGTCCTCGCCCAGCCTACGGCAACGGAATTGCCTGGCGAGTCCAACGACTTGTCGGCAGGCGCGACTCGACTGCCGATTGAGCCCGGTGCATCATCTGCTTTTGTGGAGGTGAGAGAAATATGCTGTGCGCCGGCGTCCACTAGTCCGGCCGCGCCTTCGACAGGCTTTCCTGGTGCCTCGACAGGGTAAGCTGGGTCGGCATTGTTGACACCAAGACTCAAACGCTCGGCAGCAGACAGAACCGCTCGTTCGCCTTTAGAACCGGTTGATTCGGGTTCAACGCGTTTTCCAGGAGCCGGTGACAGCACAACTGAGACACTATCATCGTTCGAAGCGCGCAAAAGACCCGTCAATAACGGAGAGACTAGTCTTGTGTGTGTCGGCTGCGAAGTTTGCGAGTCACTCGCCGGTTGAGGCGATTGTCCTGGTTGTGGGCCGACTTCAAAACCTTGAGTGAGTGTGTGCGACTCTTCATTAGCGGGCAATTGCATTCGCTTTTTAATCGTATCGCTGTCATCAGGACTGCGGAGATCGACACTATCGTGTGCCGGTCCCGACGATCTAGTTGAGTGCTCGACTGGCTGCTCTGTTTCTTCAGAGTGATGACGTTCTTGTCTTGCGACCATCAGGATTACCTGCTGAGGCCGAATGCGGCGATGTGATTCACTCACGCTGCGAGCACGCGCGAAAAGAATCATTTAGTAAGTATGGGGCGGGTGTCAGTACGATTGTACTCACAACGCCGGAATTGTCTGCTATCCACAATACATTTCCGGCTCTGCGCACACGAATACGCAGAGAGTTAATCTACTCAGACGAAATCTGTTCTATTCGGCTATCTTTCTTCCTTGCTGGAAGTTGCAGGAATACTTCTCCCAGTGCGCTGATATATCGTTCTCAGCCAGTTCCTTAGCGGCATGTGGAGGAAGGTCGATACGGCTTGTGGTTTTCTTGCCGGTGACCGAAAACTCATGACGCAGAGTAACGTCTGCATTCACTTCATACTGAACGACCGGTCTCCAGAAGTCTTCCTGACGCACTTCAAGTCTCGTTCTGAAGCCGGCACCATCGCCTTCGCCAGTATTGCCGTAATTGACAATCCGGCAGGTTTCGCTGAGATGCTGGATGATATTGCGTTGACCGCGATCATCGCCGACGGCTTTCTGCAGTTGCTGTCCTTCGCGCGGCACCATGCCTGCTGCTTGCAGCAGACTGTTGGTAGCATCGTCAGGATCGCGGGTGGCGATTCCAGGCGGCGTGTATCGGACAATGTCTCCAGGCCGCACGAACGGCAGAACGTTACTGGCGGCTACTCGCGTTGCGGAGTCGCTGGTGTTGTCGGAAACAATCACCGTACCGCTACCCCCGACGACCGGATCTTGCGTGACGTCCTGAGACTCATCTCCGATCTTGATTTGGACATCTTGAAGTGTGGTAGCCATGGACGGATCACTTTCAGCGGGCACCGAATAAGGTGCTTGAGGAGCCGTAATTTGTTCGGCTTTTCCGGCTGTTTTCGGCGGCTTCAGTTTGAGCTTGAATGACTCGATCTCTTCCAGAGTCGGCAAGCTGATTGTGGTACCACGCTTGATTTGAGCAACCGGAGTACCCTTGCCGTCGACGTCCGTGGTCAGCTCGTTTACTTCCGCGAGGAGTTTCCACAAAGTGACATCTTTGAGAGCCGGGTGACGCATGGCGACGGAACGCAAGGTATCACCCAATCTGCAAATATAGCGAATACGTCCGTCGGCCGGCGGCGCTTGAGTCTTAGCAACGGACCCGAGCAGGCTCTCAACATTGGCGCGGCGCGTAGCATCCTTTTCAACTTCGGCTTCAGACTTCGGTTGTCCAGCAGCAGCAGCGGCTGGCAGAAGCCCTAATCTGATCAAGCCCGGATTGGTAGCGCGCGATGAATTGCACATGCCTTCCGGTGCTTCTTCGTACTGGAACTTGATGCTCTGCCTTCCGAAGAGTCGCGCGTGAAAACGACGAATTTCGGCTTGAGTTGGCAGTTGAATCACAGACCGTGGCGAGAGTTGGAGATAACGAATGTCTCCTTGCATTCTCGACGGAATCAAGTGCTTATTGATCTCGTAAAGCAGCGGAGCCAATCGTTTGTCTCGCAGTTTCTTGATGGCGATTGATTCAAGGGTGTCACCTTGCAACACCACATACTTCTGACGCACCTCCGGCACGAAGTTTTCTTCCAATCCTTCGACTGGATTCCTCGTCTTCTTGGTGGCCATAGCTGCCAGCATGGCATCTGAGAAACGCTTCGCGCGCTCTTCCAGCTCGCGCTGTTCTCGGTCTTCACGCAACTCCTGGTCGCGGCGACGATTTTCAGCAAGTTCGAGTTCATAGCGCTCGCGGCGTTCTTTCTCGATTTCGTCGTACTTGTTGATCTCTTCGACTTTCCAGTCGTAGCTGGTGCCCATGAGACGACCGACTTCAGCACGGTCTTCCATGTCGTGGATGATGGCCTCTGTGTTGAGACCGCCTGGCACGGTTGGATCGGCAAGTTCCACAAGCGGCGCACTGCCGATGGTGGTAACGTCCACAGGCAGAGTGGGCAACGAAATGGCGGGTTGTGCCCCGTCATCATCGCGATCGTGGTCGTGGTGACTGGCAATCGGAGCCACATCGAGTGCCGGCGCGATAGCCTGATTCATACCATCTACAAAGGGATTGACCGGCTCGGCGGCGGATTGAATCGGTTGCACAGCCACCGGTGTATCGATGTCCGACATGACAGGCTGCGGATCGGACACCGGAGGATTGGTGTTGGCCACCAACCGATCGGCGACGCTGTATCCGGCTTGCTCAGCCTGAGGCAGCGTCACTGGCGGGACTGTCGGCTCGAGCATGGGAGCAAATGGCGGCGTCAAATCGTTCGCAGGCGTCTGCTGCGAAATCGAGGCCGAATTATCCGTAGTTTCCTTCACGGCCACGTCATTCGGTCTCGAAACGGCGAAGTCCTCGATCGGTCTGGGTGCCGGAGCCTCAATGAACGAATGTTCGACCGTTTCTGAGTCGATCTTGTGAGTGACCTCGGCAACTTGATGCGGGAAGTTCTCTGACGAATGAGAGATGTCATCGAGCGGGAACGAAGCTGAACTGGCCGCCGGCATTGGATCAAAATAAGCCGGCACGGGAGCCGTAGATGCCGCTTTTGAAATATCTCCGAGTCCTGCGCTGTACTCAACATCGGTATGCGCTTTCGGCTGTGCCGTAACGACGTCCTGATTGGCAACTGGCTCGGAATGAGCCTGTACTGGCTGTCCAGATTGGCTGCCTATAGCAATGTCGACCACCGCATCTACCACAGAGTACCCGGGTTGGGTCTGGTGGCTGACAGGCTCCTGATTTGAATAGACAACTGTACCGGATGAAGTCTCGTGCACTATCGGCTCCTGACTGCTGTAACCGCCGTCCGAATGGGAGACCGGCTGCGACGTCGAGTGCGACGAGGAATCGCCGACTTGAACGTGGACAACAATGTCGGGTTCATGTGAGACGGTTGGCGTTACGTCATTGCCCTTCGGCACGGGCAACGGTTCCGGCTTGGGTTCCGGTTTTACTTCTGGCTTTGGTGTCACCTCGACGTCCGGTTTCGTTACTGGTGTCGAAGTGGGCTCGGGCTTCGGCGTCACTTCCACATCCGACTTGGGCGTAGGTGTTGGCGTCGGAGTTGGAGTTGGCTCAATTTTTACCACAATTTCGCCGCTGATAGGCACTATTGGATTTCCGTCAGGATTAGTGGTAGTCGTGTTGGTGCCGGTAGTCGTTCCAGTCTGCGTGGTGTCACCGGTTTTGATTTCCGTACCAGGTGGCGTTGTCGTACCGGTCGTGGTTCCGGTCTGCGTGGTGTCGCCGGTTTTGATTTCCGTGTCAGGTGGAGTTGTCGTACCGGTCGTGGGTCCAGTCTGCGTGGTGTCGCCGGTTTTGATTTCCGTACCGGTCTGTGTCTGCGTGCCGGTCTGTGTGCCGGTCCCAATCTGCGTACTGGTATCGGTGGATGTATTGTTGGTCGGAATCGCCGTCCCTGAGGATGTCGTAATACCGATATCCTTGAGCATCTGGCTGAGCACATCGGGCGGGATGTTATCGACATCTTGCGGGTTGTGCGTGACGAGCTGTCCACCGATAACGACGGTAGTGCCCGTAGGAGTCGACGATGAATCCTGCGCGATCGGATGACCGTTCGGATCGGTGAAGAATACGTGGACGTTGGAGCCCTGCGTCTGTCCGGTTTGGTCGACCCAAACCAGCGTGCCGGAGGATGATTCCAACGGCTTACCATCGGGGCTTACATACACGATGTTTCCGGAGCCCACGTTCGGATTTCTGTCGATCACCACAACTACGTCATCACCGACTCCGGTCGGGCGCGTACCATTGAGAATAATGGTGGTGGTATCACCGGAGCTGACCGGGCGGCCGTCTGGTGACAAAACAATCACGTGCGGTTCATCACCGTATTTGGTGACGGTGCCATTATCAATCGAAACGACGTGGCTATTGGCAGTCGTATATTGCTGTCCTGTCGAATCCTGCCAGGAAATAGCTTTACTGTTTCCAGTCGCTTGCTGGCTGTCGGCCGGTAGTTCATCGAGCAACACCTTCAAATTGCCGTTCTTGTCGACGAAGATGACTCCGCCACCATCAGTAATGGCGAAGCCTTTACGGTTGTCGATATAGACGGTGGCATTACTGCTGGTGATCTGCCGATTGGCATCCACTGTGACGACGGTGCCGTCAGCAGTAGTTGCCGACTTGCCTGAACCATCGAGAACGATCTTGCGATCTCCAGAAGGATTTTGCGCAGCTGGCGGTGCAAAATTGGTCTGGGCAGCGTTGGGATCAGTGACAGCCTGAGCTGTTGCGGTGGCGGTGTTGGTTCCAGGAGCAAGTTCTTTGCCGCCAGGAATAGTTGCACCGGTTCCTGGCAATCCGGTCTTGTCGCCGAGCGCGGTGGCGCCGGTGAGAGACACACCGCCGGTGACCGTGGCACCGCCTGCGATGTTGATACCACCGGCCGAATTCAAGCCGACACCGGAGACCGAGAGACCGCCGCCGGCGCTAATTGAATCTTTACCGGTGGTAACCGTCATACCGACCACTACGGTGCCGGATGTAGCTGTCACTACTCCAGAACCAGGTCCAGCAACCTGTCCGGTACCCGTACCGTTGTTCACCGATACAGACGTGCCGGGCGCCTGGGTTTGTCCACCCTGTTGTCCGGGATCTTTACTATTCTGCTGTCCGGACACGACTGTGCCACCGGCGCCAGTAATCTGGACGCCTGGCAAGTTGATCGGTTGCATTTGCACTGCGCCGCCGGCGCCGCCCGCTCCCGGCACATTGCCAGGATCTTTGCCGCCCGCGCCTGGCAGGTTGGCACCGGTCGGCTGTTGTCCGAAGCCAGGAATGTTGATCAGTGATTGACCGGTGGTCGGGTTGATGACGTTGCCTTGAGCGTCTTTAAGGACTGCACCAGTGCCGTCAGCTGCGATACCACCTTTGCCGAGTGGTCCCGGTACGATTACGCCGCCAGGTCCGATCGTCGAGCCCGGGGGCAGGGCAACGGCCTTACCGTCAGCTGTGATCGGCATACCTTTCGCATCGAATTTGCCGATTGGAATACCGTCCAGTCCGATAGAGCCTTTGATGGGCAGTCCGGTAGTGGGATCGATAGCCTGACGGCCGATTCCGCCAAGTTCCCCTTTGCCGCCGACTAGTTCGGCTCTGCCTGTGATCGGATCGATGCGCAGACCTTCTATAGGTTTGCCGTTGGCATCCAACCGTATACCGTCGATAGGTTTGCCGGTAGCGGGATCTATTCGTACGAAACCGTCACGTCCACCGATTTCCAGACGCGCACCGGGCGGAAGCGGTCCGGCGATACCGGACATTTCACCGCGCAACACCATGCCATCGTGTTTGCCACCAGGAAAATCGAAAATCGGTTTTCCAGTGACAGGATCCAGCATCGGTCGACCAGTGGTCGGATCCATGCGGAGAACAGCGCCATCACGGCCGATTCCAACCACGCCGGCGTCCTTGCCGCCGATCACGACGCCATCTTTACCGATGATGACACCATCTTTGCCGGTCAGCGAGACACCCACCTCACCACGGCCGGTGCCAGGCGCCATCGGCAACCCTGTGCCACCAACTTTGGTGAACACCGTGCCCATCGAATCGATCATGCCGTCGCGGTTGAGTCCGGAGAATACCGGCTTGCCGCCTGCATTGACCAGCACGCCTTTTTCATCCAGGTGCATACCGCCTGCGGCCAGAACTGATGCTGCAAATCGGTTGCCTGAGCTATCAGTGACGACTCCTCCGGCAGTCTTCTCAAGGAAATCGAGACGTCTGCCGGCTTGTTCCCATTTCGCTTGTTCAGCCGGCGATGAGGCGGAAAGTACATGCTTAGCGATTTCTTCGCGCATTTGGTCGATGGTCAGCGGCTTGCCGCCGGCTGCTCCGCCATCAGCGGCTCCCCTGCCGTCGGGTCCACCTTTGCCGTCACCCTTGACACCCTGTGCGGCACCATTGACGTCCGCAAGGGCCGCCTGCAATTTGGCCTTCTCGGCGTCGGAGCCCTTGGTGAGCTGCAACATCTGCTCACGAGCCATGATTTCTCGTTGCAGACCTTCAATTCTAGTCTGCGATTCTTTCACTACAGCATCACGCGCCTTGGCGTCAGCAATAAGGGCGTCAGCTGTCGGCGGTCCCTTGTCTGGTTTGGCGACCACGACCGGTTGATCAGTTCCGCCCGTTCCTTTCTGGTCGACTTTGACTTCTTTTCCTGGCGTGCCCGGGGTGCCACCAGCTACAGCGTCGACAACTTTCGGCGCCTCGACTCTGAGTTTTTCCGCCCCATCGCGGGTGCGGGTATCACCGGCAGGAGCCGTTACGATACCACCAGGGTTTTCAACCAGCTTGGTATAGGCATTTCGGATCGCGCCATCGTCAGCACCCTTCGTTTCTTTAAAATAGGTATTGACGGTTTCGGGAGGCAGAGTAGAGAGATACTTAGCCTTCTCCTCCGGCGTTTTATAGGTATCTAGTTTGGTTTGTATTTCAGCTGACGTCGGCGGCTTCGCCGAGCTGTCTGTACCGGCACCCACTCCATTGTTACCTGTATCCCCTTTTGCGGGTTTCTCAGGGACGATGGTGGCAGCGCCGACAGTATCTTTGTAATCGGTGATCGCCTTCGACAATCCAGCTTGGACGCCTGAAGCAATATCCGGGTTCAACTTAATGTACTTATCGGCAAACTGTTGTGCACCATGATCTCCGGTCACAGCCGCGTTGGCGGCGGCATTGGTCACCACCTGGGTGACACCTTGCGCTTTCTCGGCCGCAGTCAAGTTCGGATTGTCTTTAATGGCTTGAATTCTGCTCTCTGACACTACCGGGTCGAACTTAACTGGAGTCGGAGCACCGCCATTGGCTTGGGATGCCTGATAGAGATCCAGCACCTTGCCGCCTTTGTCGGTAGCAACGGAGCTGACGATGCCTTTGTTCACATCGGGAGCAATTGCGGTTATAGAGTTCAGATAGTCAACCCGAGCTTTATCGTCAGGAAGCCCAGTCAGTCTGGTATTGATATCCGCTTTGAGCGCTTTTTCGTACTCCGACTTGGCTCCGCCTGACAGTGTGGGAATCACGCTTGATACCAGACTTTGCTGACTTTTGTCACCGGAAGTAGCAAGTTGCGCTATGTAGGCACCCTGCTGTTCAGGCGTCATGGTCTTCAATTTCTCTTGCAATGCTGCCGGTGTCAGAGCTTCGACACGCGGTGTATTGCTGAGCAATTGAGCAGCTTCCATAGCGCGGGTGGTGTCTTTGTAGGTGTCTAGAGCGCTGCCCTGCAACTTATCTACGTACGGCTTCACGGCTGCGATGCCGTCTGCCGAGGTGGAAAGCGAAGCAAGATACTTCGCTTGCGCATTAGTATCATTTCCGAAGGTCTTAAGCTGAGCCTCAATTGTGGCGGCGCTGAGAGCGGGATCTGCCGGCTTAGGAACCACATGCGTTTCGAGAGGCGCGATTTGCTGCTCGCGCTGATCTCGCCGTGCACTTAAATCCACAGGCGCAGCGGGAGCACCCGGGACCGGGACAGTAGTGCCTTCTTTCGGAGGCACAGTGGTGCCAAGTTGGCGAGCCAGGGTCAGGTCGGACTGATCAACTAGTCCTTTTTGAACCAATGGATTGAGGGCTTCGGTGCGGGCTGCGGTGCGGGCAGCCAGATCTTGCGGAGATACGGGTCCTGTTTCGGTTGGTCCAGTGCCCGGCTTGGTCTGCGTGTGGTCACCGGTGGGAGGAACTACCGGCGCACCATCTCTAATTTTTCCGAACTTATCCACAACTTCGCTTTGAGTGCTGCCATCTCCGGACGAGACATGTCCAAGAATGGTGGCACGCGCCTGTTCCAACTTAGCGCGCTGGTCATTGGCCGCGAGGACAGCCGGGTCGCTGCCGGCTGGTAGATTTTTGACATCCGTGGCCGGCGGTCTGACACCACCTTGCTCCGTCGCCGCAGGCTGACCGGCTCTGATCAATTCGGTGAGAGCCTGTCCATAAGACTGTTTGCCGGCGGCATCCAGCTTGGCAATTTCACCTTGCACTTCGGCGCGGTATTGCGGTCCCATGTTGCTGACTTGGGCTAGGTACTGAGCGCGCGCGACCGGGTCGTCTTTGAATTTTTCGAGGTTGGCGGCAATGTCTTTTTTGGCGGCTTCGGTGAGCGGAGTCGTGGCACCGCCAGCGACATCAGTTGTACCGGCCAAACGCTTTGCTTCAATCTGAGCCGGAGTGAGCGGCGGGTTGGCTTGCAGGTCGCCTGTCGTCGGCATCCCTTGGCGGTTCTCAGCCGCGGTTGCAGGTACCGGAACTCCAGGCGAGTCAGCCGTCACCAGCATCAATTTGCCATCTGGTCCCTTCACCACCTTCGGTGCGTGGCTGTCGGCGGCAGGAATGGTAGTTGCAGGCAGAACAGTTTCGACAGGCGCTACCGGCTTTGCCTGTTCAAAGCTTTGAATCGGCTTGCCTTCTTTGTCATAAGTCTGAATCGGCTGCCCTGCCGTATCGAGCGGCGGAATCTGTTTGCCCGAGGTGGCATCAAATCTAGGTGGTACCACCTGCCCGCTGGCGTCATACGTTGGAATCGGGTTTGGCTGAACCGCTTGCTCGAAACTCTGAATCGGTTTGCCGTCTTTGTCGAATGTCTGGACCGGTTTTCCTTCAGCATCCAGAGGGGCGATTTGCCGCCCACTCGTGGTGTCATAGCTGGCTGGAATGGGCTGTCCGGTCGAATCAAAGGTTTGAATCGGAGCAGGCTGAACGACCGCCGTATCGGTTACCGGTACTGTAGCACCTGAGGTGGTGTCACCTGGAACCGCTTGAGTTTGAGCGTAATCGATTGCAGCCTGCAGTTGCTCCGGCGTGGCGTTTTTCTGCCAGTCGGCGAGGTTGTTCGAGTTCAAGCCATTCAGGAAGCTGTAGTCGTTAGCAGCCACTTTGTCGCGATAACCGAAGTAGCCATTCAAATCTTCCGGGGATGCGGTGGCAAACCAATCAGATTGCGCTTCGTTGCTGAGCCGATCCACATAGCTGAAATCGCCGGCCGCCTGGCGATTTTTATAGTCCATGTACTTATTGAAGTCTTCATCTGATGAATTGACGATGAAATCGCTGCGGTTGGCTGGATTGAGGCGATCTACATAACTGTAATCACCGGCAGCTTTGCGCTCGGTGTAGTTGAGGTAGGAGTTGAATTCTTCATCGGTGGAGTTGGTGATGAAGTTTGTGTAGTTGGCGTCGTTCAGCTTTTCGGTGAAGCTGTAATCGCCGGCATTGATTTTGTCTTTGTAGTTGACATAAGCGTTCCAGTCGGCATCGCTGGCATTCAGTAGAAAGTCGTCCTGATTTGCCTGACTCTCCTTATCCAGGAAGGAGTAGTCGCCGGCGTCAATCTTGTTTTGATAGTTGACGTATTTGATGAAGTCGTCGGTGGACGAATTGACGAGCCAGTCAGTCTTAGCGTCTGGCGGCAATTTATTGACAAAGCTGTAATCGCCGTTGGCAATCTTGTCTTTGTAGTTCTGATAGCCCTGGAATTCAGCATCGCTGGAGTTCATCATCCAGTCGGCTTTCGCTTCCGGCGTCATCTTATCGACATAGTCGAAGTTGCCGGCCGCTGTATTGTCCAAATATTTCCGGTAGGCGTTCCACTCGGCGTCACTGGAGGTCTCGATGAAATTCATCAGATCGTCATTCGACATGTTGTTGACGAAGCTATAGTCGCCGGCCTGTTTGCGCTCTTCAAAGTTCCAGTACGCCTCAAAGTCAGGCGTGCTGCTGGTGGCCATCCACTGGGCGCGGTTTTCGGGGCTGAGTTTGTCGACGAAGTTGTAGTTGCCGTTGGCAATGTTGCTCTCGTAGTTGGCATATGCAGCCAGGTCTTGCGGGCTGGCCGTCGACTTCCACTGTTGATACTGCTCTTCCGTCATCGTGTTGACGTAGCCGTAGTCTCCAGCTTGCTTGCGCTGCGTGTAGGCTTCGTACTCTTTCATCACCTGAGCGTATTCAGGGTTGGTTCGATACTCTTTTGCAACTTCGGTATCGGTGGCGAACATCGCATCGAGGTCGCTGTAATCACCTTTCGCGTGGCGGGCATTGAGTTCCGTTTGGCGGGCGGCATAAGATGCCTGGTTGGCGGTCAGGGACGCGAGAAGCGTCGCGTCCCCACCGGCTGCAGCAATCTGGGCGGCGCTCAACTCCGGAGAAACGATGGCGCCCGGAAGCAGATCGGGCTTGCCGGCCAAGCTGGCGGGCAGCGGATTAACGGCGAGCGAGAGGTCGGCAGCATTCAGGGTGCCGATGTTTTTGTTAGCCAGGTCGGTCGGCAGAGCCGTGCCGGTCAAGTCGAAGTCGGTAACAAACGGCAGCGCACCGAATTGCTGAGCATTCAGCGACAGCGTGAACGCTTCCTGGTTGGCCGGGTCAGCTCCGTCGGCGTCTGAGTGCAACGTCTCTGAGGTCTGGTCGTCCTCTGTCGTCGTCGCATTCGGGTCGTCGGTAGCGTCAGCTGCCGGGTCAGTTGTTTTCTTCTTGCTGGGATCTTCAGGAGCGTCTGTTACTGGGGCCATGGTTTGAACTCCACGCGAATTGGCTTCAGGCCTTAGAACTCTAGTAATTACCTACCCTTCTCTTTACATTCTTAATAAACGGAATGATTAAATCTGCAGCCGCTCTTATGAGCGGCGACAGGTTTGAGGGGAGTGTGGGGATGCCTGGGGTGTAGTTCGGTCGTTCGGTCGTTGCGGGAAGTACCGGGGGTGTCGGTTTCAAAAGGACCGGGGGGTCCCCGGTCAGGGTCGGGGCGCGCCCGCTGTCGAGGCAAACTTGTCACAGTAGACTCGCCAGTTGGACGTGATGTCGTTTTCGGCCAGTTCCTTAGCGGCTTGCGGGGGCAAGTCGATGCGCACGGTGCGGCGGGAGCCGTCCGCGTTATACTCGTGGCGCAGAGCCACGTCTTCAAAAATTTCGTAACCGAGGACGGGCAGCCAGTAAGTGCCGGTGAGGCGCATTTCCAGTCGCAGCTTCAGTCCGTGCAGTTCTACCTCGCCGTGGCGAGACACGCGCACTTGTTCGGATATCTGAACGGTGTCGGTTGGACCTTCGTCGACGCTGGCCGCAATTTGGGTTGTTGGTCCGTCACCACTGGTGGTGTCAGAACGAACAACGCGAGTGCGATCATCCCGCATCATCGGCTGAGTTTCCGGGCCCGAGGTCGCCGCCGACGGAGATACCGGCTCGGTAGCCGCGCCACCACCTGCGAGGGCACCGGCAGCAGCCGCCGGTCGCGTTTGTGCTACCGTATTTGGTGCGAGTTTCACTTCCTCATCAAACGATCTGAAGCAGCCGGGACAGATGCTGGCACTAGCTATGGTGGCACGCCCGCAGCCACCGCAGTTTTTGGTCTTCAGATCGTGCGGCCCGCTGGCATAAACATTGGTCTTGCGATCGCCGCCGACAGTCCTGGCCTTATAGGCAGCCACTTCCTCCGCGGTCGGAATGGCGATAGTCATGCCCCGGCGCAGAGCCGCCTGCGGAACACCCTTCTCATCCGTACGGGCGGTCATGTCGTTCACTTCGGCCAATAACTTCCAAAGTCCTACATCTTGCAGAAGCGGATGTTTCATAGACACCGACTTAAGCGTGTCACCCAGGCGCACGACATAAGTGCTGCGACTGCCGGCTTCCTGCTTGGCGCCGCTCAGCGGTCCGAGCAACTTCTCGATGTTCTCGCGGCGCTTCTTAGCCGCAGCTACCGCATCGGCAGCCAGATCTTCGAGATCTTCCCCGGTGGCTGCGGGCGCATTTTTGCCGCCCTGCTCGCCGTCCCAGTTCTCGCCGAACTTGGCAGTCAGTTCCTCTTCAGCGGTGAGTTTCTTGCTGGCTTCTCCGAAATCGAGTTTGACACCGCCGCCCGCTACCAGACGTCCACGGAATTCGCGAATTTCTTGAGTGGTAGGCAGCCAGATAACCATCTTCGGACGCAGCGCCACCACATCACGACCTTTGCGCTGGATGACGGGAATCACTTCTTTATTGATCTCATAGATCAAAGCAGCCAGACGTTTGTCACGCAGCATCTTGCTGGCGATGCTCTCCAGTGTGTCGCCTTCCTTGACGATGTACTTGGTGCGACGTTCGGGCTCCTTCTTGTCTTTTTCTTGAGCCTTCTCCTGCTCTTCCTTTTCCTTCAATTCCTGACGTTTCTTGGCGGCGATCAAAGCTGCCAGTGCGGCATCCTTTGCTTGTTGTTCTTCCTTGTCCAGACGAGCTTCCTCCTCCTCTTCCTCTTTCTTCTTCTTCTGCTTAGCCTGCTCTTCTTCGAGCGCCTTCATGGCGGCAGCCGATTGTTCTTTGGCCGTTGCCATATCTAAAGGATTGAGAGGATTGAGCCCGACATCTTTGATGCCGGCCAAGGAGGGGTCGACGCGCATGCCCAGCTGTCCCAGCGCGGCAGCCATATCCGCCTGCGCCTTGGCAGCACCATCGACCTTGATGGCTGTCGGGTCGAGTTTGAGAGCAGCATTGAACTCTTTGCCGCCCAGGATGCCCGCAGTGCCCGCGTCTTTGAGACCCATGTCGCGAGTAATTTGCGACAGAAGGGTTGAGGCGGCTGCGTCTTTGATCGCCCCTTGATCCAGTTGGCGCACACCCTGAATCAATACATCTATTGGTTTGCCTGTCAGTTGTGCCGCCATGCCCAGCTCGGAGGTGCGCAATGTTGTTTGCTGCAAAGCGCTGGGATTGAGTATCTGGTTGAGCACATCGCGCAGAGCAGGCGTCATATTTTTGCCCATCAGCTCTTGCTGCAATTGCAGCATGCGCACATTCATCGTTTCTCCAGCATTGAGCTTGACGGCAAACATGTCGCCTCGGACGTCTTTGAGACTCAATTGTCCCGGCAGAAGTCCCAGTTCGGCAGCCAGTCGTCCGTCTTGCATACGGCGGCCCATGATGTCGGCCACTGTCAGCCCTTCGCCCGGTTTCAATCCCAGTTGAGTATTCAGATCCTTGAGGATCTTGTTGAGTTCGAGGAAGAAGGCTTTGCCGCCCTCGCCGGTAAGTCCCTTATCCAGAGCCTGCTGATTGACCTTCAGGAAGTCGGTCAGGCGTTCGAACGGCGATCTCGGCACGCCACCATCGGCGGTGGTGCGTCCTTGCATCAGATCCATAAAGTTAGCCAGCTTCTGTTGCTGCAGCGCGTCCAGTTTACCCAGCCCTTGCGGATTGTCCAGTAACTGCTTGAGGGAGATGCCGGACTTGTCCAGTCCGAGATCTTTCAGGATGTCAGCCATGCGCTGTCCATTAGGACCGAGTGCATCGAGCTTGCCGGCTTGAATTTTGCTCATCGCATCGAGCATTTGCGCGCGCAGTTGAGGATTTTGCAGATCCATCTGCAACTGCTGCATGCGCAGCGCTTGCATCTGATCGCCGCCGCCCATACGGTCTTGCATCATCATCTTCGCAATGTCTTGCTGCGACAAATTGCGGAAGTCTTGCTGAGTCATCTTGGCAAAATCAGGATTGAACTTGGCGAGATCTTGCTGAGTAAGCCTGCCGAGGTCGATTTGACGCCCGGTGGCATCGACCAATTTGCCGGTGTCGATCGGTTTGCCGGCGCCGTCCAGAATTACCGGCTTGCCGCTCACATCGACCGGCTTCACACCTACATCCACCGGCTTGATGCCGCCCGGCAATCCGCCATCGGGGCGGAATGTAGTCGGGTTGACTGTTCTCAAATCTTGAACCAGGTTGCGAACATCATCGCGATTGTTGAAGTTGTAGCCGCCCTGAATCTGTCCACTGGCCTTCAGCTGGTCGAGCACGGCGGTGACACCCTGGGTGTGCCCATCAGCAAAGGTGAGGTTGCCGGTCTTCGGATCGTACTTGGTGGCACCGGTAGCATCCAAAATGGTCCTGGTGAACTGGTTGCCGCTTGGGTAGACCTGAGTATCGCCAGGCTTCGGTACGACGACTGGTGTGACTGCAGGTGTGTCTGCTTTCACAACCGGTGTGTCTGCCTTCACTACCGGCGTATCAGCTTTGACGACCGGTGTGGTGCCTGCCGGCGCGGCGGGAGCCTCGTACTGCACTCCGGAACCTTGCTTCCAGGTGAGACTGGCAGCCGGTTGGTCGGCGCCGGCCTGGAACGAAAGTTTTTTGTCACTCCTGTCGAACGAGAAAGAGGCGCCGTCCTTGGTGGTATAGACGGTCGTGTCTCCGCGGCGTGTGGACTGGACGCCGGTCAAATCGTGCTGTGCGGCAAATGCTTGAAACTGCGGTTGTTGAACCAGACCTTTCATCACACGGCTGTCGAGACCCTGTGCGAATGCGGCGACACTGCTGTCCGGCGTTGTGACCGCGGCACCATCGCTGGTTGCGGCGCCGGCGGGGGCCTTCTCTGCGCGCACGACTGGAGCGCCGGCGATCGGCTCACCGGTCGATGGCTTGATTGGCGTGTAAGTCCCGTCGGTATTGACCGTCCAGGCTTCTTTACCGCCACGAGCATAGAAATTGGTCACCCCTTCGGCATTGGTGGTCTCGATGCCGCGCACCTTCTCGCCATTGATCTGCAATTCGGCTCGGCGTGCCAATCCGACGCCCTCACTGGAAGCGACGTCGGTGCGGAAGCCGGCAATGCGATCTTTCAGCTCGGTGTTGGAGCCGGGCACCTGATTGGTGGGCAGGTCGGCGCGCAATAGCCCCGCTGCCGTCTCGCCTGCCTGCAGGTCGTTGCCGGTGACGGGCTTGTCACGCCCGAGCTTCTCCACCTTGTTGGGATCGAGAGAGTCGATGTTGGGAGAACCTGGCTTTTGTTCGAGAGGCGGCATGGGCGATCCTCGTGATTTCTGCGACGTGGACTCCGGGGCCGGAATTGCCCAAGAATCAGCCGCGAAGGCAAGCTGGGTGGCAAAATGAGTAGTAAGGGGGACAATTGCGGCTGCGAATGCGGCTAGCAAACCGCCAAAATGATAACTTATTAAGAAACGCTTGTCAATCGCTCAAAAGCCCAGAGGACGCGGCTTACAGTTAAATTTCAGCCGTCCGGAGACGAGCGTGGACCAGGCGGCCGAGAACCCCGGGACGAAACGTCCTGCCGGCCGCGGCACGCCACCATATTCAACACCATGTATAGTATCAGCGGTTGGTGAGAAACAGCTACTCCGGCGACGCATCCGGCACTGGAGCCGGAGCAGCGGCAGCATCGGGATTGTCCGAAAGCTCCGGAAAAACTCCCAGTTCGCCGTCGTGGGTTCGCACTCTCAACTTGTAGACAATGTCGGTGGTGACGCAGCGTCCCTGCAGATAAAGCCGGCAAATGTTGCCGGATCCGTCGAAGAAACCCACATAGTGGCGCTGGGTCCCCTCGGGAGCCTTGTCTCCCAGGTAATACAGCGCGCTGCCACGAAACTTCACCCCAAGAATTTTGCGTCGCTCCCCAAGTTCGTTAAGCAAGATACCGCGGTCATCTTCGCGAATTTCGATGGACTCCATCGGCAGATCGTCGGAGAGAGGTTTTTCCGGGGGACGAATCAAAAGGTCGTCGTCATCAGTAAGTTCGACGATAGGAGCCGTTCGCCCCGCCGCTGAAAACAGCCGTCCTTGATCGACAAACACGATGTCTCCCAACTCCTGAACGCCCAGTTCATCAGCCAGACTGAGCGGTCCGACTACCTCGTCTTCGTCGTCTCCCCAGGAATCGGACTCTTGCACCCCCGGCGCGGAGTCGTCGGCTTGCGGCTTCTCATCGACAATCTCGGCATCATAAAGGTCTGAGGAGCGCTGCTGCTGCTCGCCACCTTGCTCACCGTCCTCATCCTCGTCCTCGTCCTCGTCCAGATAGTCTTCTGGTCGAACAGACACCTCATCGTCGTCGTCATCGAAGTCGGCGTCTTCCGGCGCAGCAACTGCTACTGCCGGCTGTTCGTCCTCTTCATCCGGAGTATTCGGATCGCTGGTGCTGGGATCGGTGGAGTTGGCAGTAGAAGACTGTGCTTCGTCGTCCGCGTTTTGAGTAGCGGGAGCCGGCTGCTGTCCTCGATAGCGTTCACGCCTAGCCGCCACCGCCGCCTTCTCCTCCTCCGCCTTCCTGTCCCTCGTTCTGGAAGTTTTCCAGAGCTGTGCGGACTTTGTGCAAGAGTACCAGCTGAGCGTCGGTCGAAAGCTGCTGATCTTTGATCAAGTGAACAGCCAGGCAGTAAGCCAGATCGAGATCGCCCTGACCGATCATGCGTTCGGTAAGCAATCTGCAGAACCATGCTGCCGAATCGGAAGCCGATGAATCTTTGCGGTTGATGGAAGAGTTGAAGTCGAATTTGATCTTCGGATCGCGAACGATTTCCGAGACTTCGAAGCGATAAATGCATTTAGATGTGCACGGACCACAGGTGGGGTGCGGACCTTGATCGCGCTTGTGCAATTCGATGAAGTCGTCACGCCACTCGCGCAATACTGAAATATCGAGGCGGCGGTTGACTTCACTTGGTTGAAATGCTGGTCTCAAAAGGTTCAACCAGCGCAGATGCTGCTCGCGCACCTGATCATAGAACCAGTAGTTTTCTTCGCCCTTGCGCTCGAAATAACGTTCAGTCGCCTGAGTAAGAGCGCACCAGGTGATACCGGTGAGATTACCGGAACGGGCACGACCGCCGATCACCCGCTGAATCTCGTGGATGATCTGAGCGCGGAAGTGCACCAGTTGCGTGAGATCCTTCAGCGTCGAAAGCACATAGCGGTTATATACTTGCCGGAATAGAGTATCGTCAGCCACCATCACCGCCGTGTCGAGAATGGCGGAATCGCAGCGATGCAGGCAGAACTTACAGCCCATATGGCGGTCGAAGTTCTTGACGATCTCCAGTCCGGCCATCGCTTCCCGCACCACCTGATCAGACTCGTGTGGTGTCTCCGGCGGTGGCACAGAAGCCGTCTTGTCATACATAATCGCCAGATGGAAAGGTGTCTCCATCTTTTCCGCATACACGATGGCGCGTCCTTGCCCGAGCGCAGTCACGTGGCGCTTCTGAATATCATCAAGGTTCATGGCACCACCCATGGAGTCGCGGTCGTCGGTGGCCACGATGCGGTGCATAACCTTCAAGTTCGTGTTTTTCAGCGCTTCCGGAGCCAGTTTGTTGGGGATCTGGTCTGCGATGATAAAGCCCTGACCATATGAACGAATTTCTGCCAGCATGTTGGTGAAGAATTCCACCGCTTTACCGGCCGGGTTGGCACTTTCCGCGCTCTGCGAAGTAGGCACGTTCTTCAAAAGACGGTGAGCCTCTTCAATCAGCATGACGTGCTGCAAGTTATCGTGCGGTCCCAGTGATTCACGGTATTCGTAAAGGAAGACGAGAATCATACCCATCAGGAATGACTTTTCAGAGTCTTCCGACACCATCTTGAGCTCAACGACCGTCGGTCTGCCGAATAGAATTTCAGGCGGGATAGATCTCCTGGTGTTGAGCATCTGCCCTTTACCACCAATGAGCAGCGAGCCGATACGGGCTTTCAGCGCAGCCTGCACGTCAGGTCCGATTCTCTCCGAATATCCGAATGATTCGGTAATCGGGTCGATGATTTCGAACAAGTCTTTCATGGTCGGATAAATCTCGGGCGGACAGTCCGGATCACCGACGTTGATGCCTGGCGGCAGGCGACGATTCTTGTTTTGCACAAGGTCCCATCCGCGCACACCGTAGATGGCGTTCAAAGCCTTTTCCAACACCTGCGGCATTGGTGAATACATTTCAAAAGATGCGTTAAACACAGACTTCAAGGCATCAAGGTGAGTCTGTACTTTCACTCCTTTCATGATTTCAAATGGGTTGAGGCGGAATGGTGATACCGTTTCATCCCCCAGAGAAAATGCCTGACCGTGTCCTTTGAAGGTCTCGGACATTAGCATCATGTGCCGATATTCTGATTTCGCCGGCTCGATCACCATAAACGGGATCTTGTATCGCCAGAGCTGGTTGAGCAGATAGAAACACGTGTTAGTTTTACCGCCGCCGGTCACCCCGCAGACAATGGTGTGTTTTTGCAGCGCATCCACATCGACATAGTAGAGGTTGCCTGTGTCCATGTTCTTATCGAGGATGTTGCCGATGGCAATTACCCTGGTTGGATCTTTCGGCGGAATCTCGGCGAGCGAAAATTCAGCAGATCGGCGAATGCGGAAGCCAGGCATTTCGCTCTTCGGTAAGTGGCAAAACGCTGACAGCATTCGGGAGTTGAGTGGTGACACAAATGTATAGCGCAGCAGATCTTGCACCGTGTCGCCCTGACGCTTGTTAGACAACAAACCGAATTGTTCGACGTGCGGCTTCAAGCCCGGCAGCTGGTGCGTGCGCAATGGTGTCGGACGACTTTGTTCGTCGGTGTAGATAGCGCGAATCAAAGACTGCAGTCGCACAAAGACAGACTGATCCGGTGCGAAGTAATAAACGCCGACCTGCCACATTCCGACTGCGGTACCCAGCTGCACGTGCTTCAGATAGGCATCTTGCAACTCTAAGTAGTACTTGATGCGCCGCTTTTTCTCAGGGTCTTCTTGATCTTGAGCTCGCTGAATCTGATCAACAATGGCAAACTCTTCCTGGCTGACCAGGCGCTGCGGAATTGGCGCCGCCAGAAGCAAGATGCCGAACTGGTTGCCCTGCAAGCCGTTCGCGACACGCTCAATCTGCTCAGACTCCATGGTGCTGTCGATAGAACTCTTCAGCGAAGGCACGCCGGTAACGATGCCGGTGTAAGTCGCCAGAGGCGAGATCATGGAACGAATCGCATCGCTGCTGAAAGGCTCCGCGTGAATATCTACGCCGTTGTAGACGCTATGGAGCAGCGACCGCAAAGTCGTGTAGGGCAGATTAGGATCTTGCTGCGGTTTGCTGCCGTTGCCGTTGGTTTCTTGAAAAACGGGCGGTGACATGCCCATGTAGTAATTGACGCCGGCTTTGTTGCCGATCACCAGATACGCGATGTTAGCTTTCTGCGCGTGCAAGCCGGTGAGGGCATCTTCCATAACGTATTGCCGCTTGGGCAGTTGGTTAGGATCGTTATTGGCTTGCGGCTGTTGTTGTTGCTGCTGTTTTTCCCGTTCTATGTCCCAGGATCGCAATACGCCATCGATGCGTACGAATGTCAGCCCGGGCACTCGCCAGCTCTCGAATGCTGCCGGATCTATAGGTTGACCCTCCAGCGCATCGAGATCATAGCGGCGCAAGTCCGCTATCTTCTCGTCCCAAATATTTCGACTAGGTGCCTGTGTCATTTCTTTGAAAGTTTCCCGCTATAAGACTAATCGTCTTAAAGCACCACGTAACGCCTGCTTTTTCCCCGGACCGGCTCCCTATCCGCTCTCTACGCCTTGTTTTTACCATGCCTGCTCGTAAATATCAGGCATTGCCGAATATCAGGCGCTCAAGCCGGAGATTCTGCCAGTTCTTTAGACTTCTTGTTCTTGTCTTTCTCCTTTTGAGTTTTTGGTCGATTGGCGTAGATCTGATCGATCAAGCTGCGGTTGATGTCCTTGTCGGCGACGTCTTTGAAATCCGGAGATTGCATATTGAAGACGCCGGCTACAGTGCCTACTCTGTAGCAGAAGTACGTCCGCTCCTCTTGACCCACTACGCGGTCGATGTTGAGTTTTTCTTCGTCTGAAATAAGTTCGAACTGTGGTGAAGTATTGACCTTGTTGAAGATGTTCTGAATGGTCTGGTGCTTTACTTTACGACCGTCCACACGGAACATTTGAGGTCCTAACATATCGCCGTCCTTTTTAGCCAGCGCGAAGATGCACATGGTGCCGGTGTTGATTACTACCTGGTTGCGGTAGTCTTCCGGCAGACCTTGCAAAGTCTTGGTGGCTGCGATCAGACCGATCTGAAACTTTTTCGTTTCGCTGGTGAGCGCATCGAAAGTTTCTTTTTCAATGAATGAATCGAATTCATCGAGATACAACGCAGTCGGCCGGCGCTTGTTGGAGTTTTTCAGCGACAGCGACAGGGCGGCCTGCTTCAAGCCGCTGACGATCAAAGAACCGAGCAAGTTGGCGTTCTGGTCCAACTGCCCTTGCGGTATTTTGACGAACAGAATCGACTTGTCGTTGATGACGTCCCGCAGGCTGAGGTCACCTTTAGCCTTTGTGAGAATCGGACGAATACGCGGGTCACCAAGCATTGGCTGCACGCGGTTGAGAATCGGCTCGATCCAGTTCAACCATTGATCTGTACGGGCGAGGCGCTTGTAGTTGTTCCACGCGTCTATGAGTGTGATGTACTCGGCGCGCTCGTTCTTCATGCGCTCGACCTTCTCCAACAGCACATCGCGAAAGTCGTTCTCCGCCAGCAAGGTGGGCAGGTCGGTGAGGGTACGCCCGTTAGCCATGAGCAAAATAGCGGCGTTGCGCAAAATGTTGGCGGTCTGCTGGTTCCACTGGCTCTGCGAACCAGGCGGTTCCGTATATATGGCTTTGAATCCGAACACGATTGCCGAAGCTGCGTTCTGCAGGTCGCCGTCTTCAGGAAACTCAAGCGGGTTGTAGCCAATCTGATGATCGACATCGCCGAAAGTCGGGTCGATTACAACAATCCGCTTGGCCATGTCGCGTCCCTTAGGATGAGAAGCGACCCAATCCAACAACAGATCTACCAGTCCGCCGTCGGAGTCGACCAGCACCACTGCGCGGTCAGCCGCTGCCATATCGTGAGCAATCATAGACGCCATCATGCGGCTCTTGCCTTTGGCAGCGCCGCCCAGGATCAATATGTGGGGATTCTGCTCGCGAACATCCGGCGGCATAGACAGCGTGCGCGGTGTGTAAAAGCTGAAGATGTTCCAGTCGACGCGGCTGCCGAAAGGCACGCCTCCGGGCTTCAGCCCGCGCCCAAATTCCCGCACCATCTTGGTGTGCTGCGCCTGGAACTGAGAAGGAATGTATTTCTTCTTCGCCCAGATGTTGATCATGCCGGATGGTCCGAACAGTTTCAGTGAAAGCATAGCCAGCAGGGCACCGATGCCGATGATGCCCAGGGCGACGTTGAGGAAGAACTGGTGCATCTTCTTCGGATCTTTGCCGATGTCATCCATATTGACGCCCTTGCCGCCACCGGCACCGCCAGTATTGATTGGAATCTGGCCGCTGGCAATCTGCGTGCCGGTTGGTCCGGCTCCGGGCTCGAAGCTCTCCTGCATAAAGCCTTTGAAATCACCGACGAAGGTTTGAATCTGTCCGCGCCAGCCGAAGCCTACGCGCTTGGTGTACTTGTAGGCACCACGGAACAATGGAGCCTCTCGGGTCTGTTCATTCCCGGGCGTGATATTGGCGATGATGGCAATCGGTTTGCCTCGCGCCTGTTTATTTTCGTCGACGTACTGTTTGCCCAGTTCCATCCGTCCATTTTTGTAGGTGCCGTTCACGAAGAACAAACCGAAAGAATCCATGCCCTGTCCCTGGACCTGTTCGCCGTTTTGCACCAGCGTCAGGTCGCCCTGGACAGATTTGCCTGCTGCCGGTCCGGGCCCGGCCGTAGCCGCCTTTGCAGGTCCCATGATCGTCTTCCATTTGCCGCCGACGTACTGTCCGCTGGACTGGCCGCCACCGCCTCCTCCAAACGGATTTGGAAATCCGCCAGCGTTGCTGCTTGTGCCGCTGCTCGGCATAGTGGGGTGCTGCTGCCCGGCATTAGAGATTGATTGTCCGAGTGAACCAAATACGGTGCTGAGAATTCCGAGCACCGGTGCCACTACCATGAATATAACGATGCCGGCCGTCATCACGGTCTGCATCTTCATGGGTATGCCGAAAAGGCTGATCGTCTTGTCTTCGGTGACGCGATCTTCAAGACGCGGACGGCGCTTCGGCTTCTTATCCTTTTCTTCTTCATCTTCGTCGTCGTCATCTTCATCTTTGACGACGATTTTGTGTTTGGGAGGCTTGCCGTCCTCTTCGAACATCGAGGACTTGGACTTCGATTTGACCGGCTCCAATTTTTCATCGTCGTCGTCGGCAACCACCGGCTTCTTGGCCGGCGGCGGAGCGTCTGTAGTTGCACCTTCCTTTGCGGCGCGCTGGGCGCGAGCGATTGCCTCGGCAATAATCGAAGGCTGGGCACCGCTCATGGTCTGGTCTAATCCGCCCCCGGTGGTCGGACCGCCGGTCGGGCTGCCCGCACCGGCAGGCGCGCTGACAGCCGGGGCAGACGAATTTTGCGAGAAAGGACTGGCTGCTGGTTGTGATGATCCCTGAGAAAAGAAATCTGCGCCGGAATCGAAGAAAGAGCTGTTGTTGGCTGGAGGAGCCGCCACAAAGGGAGCCGGCGCCTCGACGGGCGCCGCGACAACCGGTGCCTCAGTTACGGGAGCGGCAGCCGGTGCCGCAGCCGATTCGGTGTTGACACTGTCAGTAGTGGCAGGCTCGGTGGTTGCTCCGCTGTCAGCGGCAGGCGCTGGATCGCCGGGCTTGACACCAAAAGGCAAGAACGCTGAATCATTACCGCTGGACGGTGGTGCACCAGCCGGCGCTCCGGCAAAGAAATCGCCTTTGGTCTCGGACAGTGGCTGCGTGATTGGACCGGTGGCCACTTGATTGAGTCCGCCGCCGCCAATCTGCCCCGGCCCGGTCACCACCTGATTGGGTTGCGACATTGTCTGGCTAGGCGGAGGCAACGCGGGAGCACTGGCGACCGATATGGTCGAATGCGGCTGGCTGGCGGCTGCCAGCGCCACATTGCTGGCCGGCTCGGCTATAAAAGATGCGACCTGTGACTGGTCGGCGGCTGCCGGATTGGGAGTCGTCTCCGGTTGGGCAGCATCCGGCGGTTTATCAGCGATCGAATTCGACTGTCCGCTGTGGAAAAGCGCCCCAGCAATCGCAGCGGCGGCTGCACCGGCAGCAAATCCGCTCGCCGCGGCAGCCAGCGGAGGAATAGATGCGGACTGGTTGATGCCACCAACCGGAGCGATTGTACCGACTGGAATCGGTCCGCCTATAGGCAAGTCAGACACCGATTCATCCGAGTCAGCGTCCGAGCTGCCACCGTCGATGGTCGGTTTGATTGGCTCGGGTTGCGGCTGCGGAGCCGAATCATCCGCGGAGTCTGCCGGCATCGCTTCTTGCGGCAAAGCAAAAGAATTATCGGAAACAACCAATTTGGGCTTCTCCGATTCAGGCATGAGAGTCATGGGTTGGGCTACAGAAGCAGCCTCAGCGGCGAACTGCTCAGCAACCGGCTCCAACGAAATCAAACCCGATACGTCCTGGGCACCGCCAGTCGTTCCCGGAATTAGAGAAGCTGCACTGCCCAGGAGACTGCCTAGTTTTGATTGCGCTGCCGGCGGCACCGGCTCAGGCGGTGGAGGCGTGGCGATCGGACGTCCGGTGGCAAAGTCTATTTCGGTCGGTTGCGGCGGAACAACATTGATCGGGGCAGCGTGCGGCGAGCCCCAGGTGTTGGCGGCGGCGGCGTGTCCGTTGCCATTGCCGTTGCCATTGCCGTCCTCACCTTCTTGCATGTAGCTGTGTTGCGTATAGAGATTGCGGTACTGGTAACGGTTTACAGCTTTTTCTAAAACAAGCGGATCGGGCGCGACAGCTACAGCCAGCGGGGCACTGGTATGCGAAATGACCGGCAGCGCGGTTGGCGAGTGCTTCGAGATGGTGGCGCCGCAATCAGGACAGGCTTTTGCCTTACCCCTGAGAATCACACCACATTGCTGGCAAATGAGAATTTCCATCTCGCTCTACTATCCCTTGACATCTATGTCCTGATCTGCTTTGCCTTTTGGCTATCGTAGTTATTCCCGTCAGTTCCCCTTTTTCACTTTTTATCTTTATATGGCCGGTAGGCTCGAGCCAGCAACTTCATATCGACACTGTCCCTGTCGATGTCCGGAAAGTCCGGCGCCCGCATGTTGAAGACCCCGGCTACGCTGGAGACCTTGTACCAGAAGAAGGTGCGGTCCTCCTGTCCGATGATGCGATCCATATTCAGCTTTTCCTCGTCGGCAATCAGGTCATAGTTCGATATGGCTGTGTTGACGGCGTTGAAGATGTGCTGAATCGTGCGCTGCTTCGCCTGGCGACCGTCAACCCGGAAAATTTGCTTGCCTAGCGCTTCGGCGTCTTTCGGGGCGCAGGCGAAGGCGGCCATGTTGCCGACGTTGTTGACCACGTAGTTGCGGTAGTCTTCGGGAATCTCTTGCAAACTGCGTGTCGAACAAATCAGACCCAACCCATAACGGCGGGTGTCGTTGCCGACCAGCTGAAACATGTCTTTGTCGATGAAGGACGAAAAGTCATCGAGATAAAGCGAAGCTGGATATCGGCAGGCATCGTCTTCATGAGATAGAGACAGGGCTGCGTTTTGCACGCAACCGACAACCAATGCACCAACCAGCGAGGCATGATCGCCGAAGCGCGCCCGGGGCAACTTGACGATCACGATGCCTTGATTCTCCAGCACCGAACGAAAGTCGACGTCGTGTTTGCCACTGGATATGATGGCATTCAGTTTGGGATCGCCGAGGACGGGTTGCAACCGGTTGAGAATCGGCTCCACCCAGTCCAGCCACTGTTCGCTGCGGGCCAACTTGCGGTAACGGCTCCAGGACTCGGAGATCATCAGCAGTTCTGCGCACTCGTCTTTGCGAGCCTCGACAGTCTGCAACAACAGATCTCGTTCGTCGTTGTCTGTCAGCAGTGTCGGCAGATCACCGAGACTGCGACCGTTCACCGCCAGCAGCAGCAACGCACTGCGCAAGATGTGCGCCGTCTGCTGCGTCCAGGTCTGCTGTTGTCCTGGTGCAGGCGTGTATATGGCACGAAAACCTGCCACTACAGATGATGCCATATTCTGCAACTGGCCGTCGTTCGGCTCGCGAATCGGGTTGAAGGACAGCGGCAAATCGCGCGTACCATCGATGATTCGCAAGCGTTTGGTCAGCTGGGATGCATCCTGGTGGCAGGCGATATGGCGCACCACCAGATCGGACAGCGCGCCGTCTGGATCGACGATGATCACTGCTCTGTCACCACATTCGATATCATGCACGGCCATGCCGGCCAGCAAGCGCGTCTTGCCCTTGCCGCTGCCACCGACCGCCAGGATATGAGGATTAGTGATGCGCAAATCGGCCGGCAAGTTGAGCCGGCGGGGAGCAAGGTGCCAGGGCGCCCAGTCGATGCGCGTCCCCAGCGGCAGCGAACCGGCAGTCAGCCCTCGTCCATACTGCGAAAGCCATTTGTTTTGATCGCCCTTGTGACGAGTCGGCACATACTGCTTGCGACTCTTTATATTGATATAGCCGTTCGGTCCGAATATTTTCACCGAGGCGCCGATCAGCCCGAAGCTGAGCAGCAAAAAGCCGAGCAGCGACTTCAAGAACAGATCGCGCAACCAGTCGCCCGAGGGAGGATGCACCAGCAAGTAGAAGAAGTCGCGACGATTCGCTTCCCAGGTGCCGCGACCGCCGGACATGATCCAGCCGCTCAGGCGTCCCTCGCTCAAGTGTCCCTGTCCATCAAATCGCAGTCCGCGCTGTCCAGGAACCAGCGATCGTTGACCGAGCGAGACACTGCCATTATCGAGGGCAATGCCGGACAGTCCATCACCGCCCGCCGACAGGGGTGTGCCGGTCAGTCCGGTGCCGCGCCGCTGCAGGTGCACGAAGAAACTGCGCGTCTTGACGCCCAGCGTCGTATACTGGACCTGCCAGATGCCTTCATCACTGTAACCGCTCAGTAGCGGCGTCTGCGTGGCTGCTATCAGCATGACGGCGGCCAGGACGGCGGCGCCGAAGACATAGAGCTGACGGGCCGAGGGTACTCCGGCTGACGCAAATTTAGCGCTCTGTCGACGCTTGCGCGCAGCTTTTGTGGGCTCAGGCAGGACGACTGCCGGCTCTTGCTCTGCAGATCTCGTGAGTCTTGCTACCACCTGTGGTGAGTCGGCGGCGGTCGATTTTGCCACCGCCTTTGCCACTATCGGCGGCGGCGGGTCCGGTTGTTGTTTCGCCACTGCTGGCGGTACCACTGCCGGTGGCGGCGCGGGCGACGGCGCGGTCTGTTCTGCCACCGCCGGCGGAGCCGGTACGGAGCGCAGGGCCGGTATCATGTTGACAGCGTTGGCGAAAAAGTCGGCAGCCTGCTCGCTGGCTGGCTTTTCTTCCATGAAAGTGAGTGATTGGATCGGCACGTCCGGTGCCGGTTGCGGCTGAGATTGAGCCCCCGCCACTGAAGCTGCCGGTGCCGTATGAGGCAGGGGCGACTCAGTCGGGTCGGGGAGCGAAAACGGCTGAGCCTGGACCGCTACCGGAGACACAACGGCGACCGGCGCGGACGGTCGACTCTCGCCGGCTTTCAGTGGTTGAAGATTGATGTTCGCTCGCGACGATCTGGTCGCAGAAATTGAGGAGACTTTCAGTCCGCATTCGCTGCAGAACTTGTCCTTTTCTCGAATTACATTGCCGCAATGGTGGCAAAAAAGGAGGTCCACGTGTGCCTCGGTTGTTTAAAAACGCCCCTCATAAAACGATGGTTTTGGATGGTCCGGAGTCTTCCCCAGGGAGCTTCTCTGACGAGAAGCTGATAAACGCACCCCCGATTGAGTGAGGATGCGGCTTGACGACTTTCTTCCGGTTGCTTCGTGTGAAGGCTCTTCTTGGTACTAACGATGTTAAGTTAATTTGCCCTAATGGACAGCAGCATGGTACATTCGCCCTTGCCCCTTGTCAAGATGAGCAGCGACTCCGAGGAAAGGGTTACCAGCTATATACTGTGATGGGTGCAGGGGCGCCGCTTGCGTGGTCCAAATGGCGACCACTCAAAAGTTATCAGGCCGGTTAGTTTCACCTGTGTAGTGGAACAGATAGATACAGGAAGAAGGCAAAAGGCAGGCTCACTCTCGTTACAAGCTTGCCAGACTCCGCCTCGAAGGCGGGGTCAAACAGCAGGGTCCTAGCAGGGAATTCAGGAAGGAAAAACCGCATGCCGCGGGAGGACAAAGGCACAAGCTCGGCAAGTCCGCTGAAAGATGCTTCTGGTGGAAACGACAACAACACGTCGTCACTGGCCGCACGGCGGGCTCGTTTGCGTGGCACGCTGGCACGCGCGACCAGTGCCCAGGATGAGACTTACGAACAAATGCCCGCCCCCACATTCGGTTCAGAAGGCATGATGAGCGGCGTTGATGAAGCAGCCTCGGCTCCCGAAGCCGCAGTCGGTGCAGCCGACACACCAGATGTATCCGAAGGCGGACTCGATCAGCCCGGCGGCGGCGGCAGTCAGCCGGCTGCCAACGAAGAGAACGGAGCGTCCAGCATGCCCGCACAAGACCCGCCTCACCAAGACCCCGCACCTGTCGCACCGTCCAGCGCAGCCGACCCATCCCCATTTTCACAAGATTCCTCACCCTGGGGCGAAGACCCGAATCCATCGCCGGCGCCCAATTTGCTGGCAGCTTTTATTCCGGCACCGGTGTCATCGCCGCAAGCCTCCTTCACCGCACCACCGCAGTTGCAGCCGCTGGCCGAGGTGCCGCCTCACGCCATCGAACTGTTGCAGAGCATCGACCAGGCTATGAATGCCTGCGCCACCAACCTGGCCACGTTGCAACGGCTATCCGGCGAACAGACCGATGTGCTCAAGAACTTGACGAACACGTTGCAGAATCAGACTCTTTCGCAGATTGGACTCAATCTCAACAGTCTCACCGACTCATTATCTGCTGCTCTCGAGCCGATGAAGGCAATCGGAGAACTGGTGCCGGCGATGGATCAGTTGGTGACCACGCTGGAAGGCAAGGAAGCTTATCCCCAGCAAGAGAAGATGTCGCAGGACCAGTTGGTGACGAGCCTCGCTGACCAGCTGTCTGCCGGACTTATAGATCCCTGGACTTTCAGATGCGCCTACATGGCAGTTTATCCGACTGATCACCCGGCTGATTTGCTGCACAGACTGGTCGAATTGCTCGGCACTCAGAGACTTTCCGGAGATCTCTTCCGGGCAGCGTACGAAGCAGTGCAAGCCGCGGAGCCGCCGGCCGGCGGCGGATCATTTATTCCGCCCACTAGAAACCTCGACCCGGCGCAGATAGACGAAACGATCAAAAAGCAACTCGACCAGCTGCAAAAGTCTAACGACGAAATGCGCAAGCGTCAGGAAGAACGCGAAGCCGAACTGCAGCGGGTGCTGGAAACCAAAGACCGGGAACTGGCCGAACTGCAAGAGAAGATGCAGAAAATTCCCGAGGCAGATCCCGGCAAAGAAGACGAATATCAGTCTTTGCTCGAAAGCAAGGACATGGAGTTGGTCGAGAAAGAGTCGGAAAACAATATGCTGCGCGCGCAAATGGAAGAGTTGCGCTCGCAAACAGAAGAGATGGTCAAAGACATGCAGAAGCAGATCTCTGACCTGAAAGTTGCCCACGAAGAATCGGTCGCCAATCAGCCACCAAAGCCGGTATCAAGCTTCTTCGACAATGCGCCGTCACCGGCTCGGTCCCTTTTCGACAGCGGACCGCAAAAGAGTCTCTTCGATCAACAACAACAGCAGCAGCAGCAAGCCAATATGGCCACCACGCAGCCGACCCCCGCACCGGCACCGACACCGATGCCGTTGCAGCAAATGGCAGCTGCGCAGATGACACCGCAGCCGCTGGCACCGCAAAATCAGCAAATTTCCCAGAGTATGCAAGCGATGGCCCCGCCGGCGCCCAGCGTGTCAGGCGGCATGGCTCCCCCCGTCAATGGCGGCGGAGCTCCACCCACCGCATCGCCCGTAGTACCACCGTCGGCGCCGGCGCCACCGCCAGCGCCACCAGCACCGCCAACCCGACCTGCGGCCCAGACGGCTACCACTCCCTTCAGTCAGGGACAGGGCAGCTACGGGAGCGGCGTTCGCGCACAGGTCTTCGAAGTGATTGTTCGCCAAGCTCTCGCTGGAGCGCCCTGGCGCGAAATCTGCGCCGGACCGATGCAGGTCAACAACATCACCCCAGATGAAGTGGAAGCAGAAGTCAAACGCCGCCAGGCATTGCTCAACAAGTAGCAAGTCGCTTGAGTAACCGCGCCAGCACCGCTCGAGTCAGGAGGCGATTACTTGTCGTTGCCGTTCAGGTCTGATTCACGCAGTCGGCGATAGGCACCGCTGGTGTTCTGATCGCGCTTCACGAATCCGAGCGCCACCAGCTCGCTCAACGTCCGCAAGAGCAAATAGCGGTCGGCATAAATAGAATCCGACATGGCTTCGTTGCTGACACCGTCTTCCAGCAGCATCCAGACATCCACTGCCAGATCGCAAGTCTCCTCACTGAGCTTAGAGGTATCGAGCACTCGTACTTTCTTTTCATAGCCGGTGCGCGGCCAACCGATCGACTCGATCAACCTTGGCAGTTCATCGGCTCTGCGTGCGGCTTCCAGAAGCAGCCCGTGAGCTGGCATGACACTGATCGTCGGATCGTTTTGCTCTTTAGAGACATCCTGCGGATCAAAGCGGAAGTTATATGGATCGTTGCGAGCCGCCAACTCGTAGAAGGCATGCAATCCTTTCAGGTGTTTGAACCGCACGTTCAAAAGATTGTGCCCTTTCACCGCCAGGCGCGCCACTTCTTCGCCCTTGTTATCAGTCAGACTGAGCACGCCGTCACGACCGGCTACCGTGATTGTTTGCAGGACGGTCGGCAGGTCAAAGTAAGCGAGGTTGCCCTGCAAACTGTTTGGCTGCGCCGGCTTGTCATCACTCAACCGCTTCTCAATCAAGTCCTGGACTCGATTGTGGAACTCGTCGTTCTTGTTGAGCATGTCCTGGAACATCTCGCCGGTGATCTTGAGCAGCTTTGTCGATTGCGGCACGCGCACGGTGGCAATCCGGTTGCAACCACGGGCGATGGCAATTTCCCCGAACAGCTCTCCAGAAGCCAGGTAGGCAAGCACTTTACCGCCCTGCACCACTTCTACACTGCCTTCGTAAACCAGGTAGCAATCACCAGGCGGATCACCTTCGCTGACTATGACTTCGCCGTTCTTATAGATTTCTTCAGTGACTTGCTTCGATAGTCTGTCCAGTTGCTTTTCGCCAAGAACGCGAAAGATAGGGCTGTCCAGGAAGAAATGCAGGCGGTTCTCCAGCTCGCGCTCATAGTTTTCTTTGATCTGTTTGGCTTGCTCGGCAAAGCGATGGGACATCTCGAGATTGCCCAGGGCTTCCTGCAATCGAGCCAAGTGCTCGAGCGTAGTGCCGACCAGGGCACTGCGATCGCCAAGCATTTGCGAACGAATTTGCAGAGATTGGTAATAGAGAGGCTCGCTCTCGATCAGGCGCTTCTGTACATAGTACAAGTTAGCCATGCGGAACAGGCAGTCGGCCAGTTCCAGATCCTTTTGACCGGTCGATTGTTTGAGAATAAACAGTCCGCGCTTGTAGAGGCCTTCGGCGGCAGCAAAGGCCCGCCGGCGCACGTACAGATCGGCCAGTTGCATGTTCAACTGCGCAACGCCCGAGTGGTGGATGCCCAGCGCTCGCTCAGCGGCCATCAGCTCAGCTGATGTGGTCAAAACATCTTTGAGATCTTCCATCGCCATGGTCGGCTCTTCCCAACCTAGAAGACGCAGAGCGCTTTCCAGAGTGTGGTTTTCCTCTGCCACCATGCGCAGTGCCTTGCTGCCCAATTGAGCCGGCACCAGCGATTCCTCGATCAGTATCTGCACCTCCAAGACGGCTTTCAGCACCGCCTCGGTGATCAACGAAAGTTGAATAAGCTCGTGCCCGATCGGTGTGCTGTTTTTCTGCTGAGTCTTGAGTGCATGATCCAGCGAGCTCGCATCCAGAAGTCCGGCTTCGGTCAAAAGTTCTCCGACTCGCTTGCGCTCTCCTTTCTTGCCCTTGCGAGACCAAAAGGTTGACAGTTGACGGAGAAAGGCGGTCGTCTCCGGATTTTCTATGCCCAGCACCCGCTCATGTACACGCAAAGACGAGGTGTAGAGCTGCTCAGCTTCGGCTAGATTGCCTTCGGCTTCGAAAACGCTGCCTAGCATGCGCAAGCAACGAGCCGTATTGATGTGCTCAGGTCCCAGACCCTCTTGCAAGATCTGCAAAGCCCTCCAGCCATACGTGCGGGCGTCCTCAAAGTTACGCTCGTTGACGGCAATTTGAGCCAGTTTGATCAACGCGATTGCCGTTTTGGAATGACGCGGTCCGAAGAAATGCTCAAAAAGCCCCAGAGCGCGCTGATAGACGCCGCGAGCCTTGGCAAATTGCTCAGATGACGTATAGGCGTCTCCCAGGTCCAGGAGCGGTCCGATCAACTCTCGGCTGTCGGCGGCATATTTCGTCTCGGCGACTTTAAACCCTTGCTCGGCCACGAAAATCGCATCTGACTTGTCGTCTTGCTGCCTGACCTCCTGCAGGTAGGCGCGCGTAGCCGTAACAGCATCATGTAAAGTCATATTGTGGCGGCGTGCAAGCTTCAGAGCTTTTATACAAATGTCGGCACTGATTTCGCCGGCATTGACCATGTCCTGAGCCTCAAGAGCCAGCTCTAGGTCCTCGTTGGAGACCAAATCCATGACAACGAGAGACTGCCCGACGAGCATGGAGTGCTCCTTCGAGTGTTTTAATGCGGCTTCCAACTTGTCGGCAGCCACGATCTCAGCTTTTACCAGTAGGTCGCCGATTAAAAGCCGCGAAGTGGGCTTCTCGGTGACGTACATGGACCGTTCTTTATCCACCCTTGATTACTCAGCATTTCTGCCGCTACAGTCTCATTATGCCCCGTCGGGCGGGGTAATTCCCCTCTGAAACGCTTTTCCGGCGCCAATACGTGCCTTCTCAGCGATAAATCTTCAAAATCGGACACTGGCATCGCCTTTGCACCACAGGCAGTGGCAAAAAAAGCGCACCGGGGAAACCGGTGCGCTCAAAGGTCTACCGTACGACGACAGTTATTTGGCGGGAGCTGCGGTGGTGGTGGCAGGCGCTGCTGGCGCCCCCCCAACACCGGCTTTGGCGCCGAGGTTGTCGTAAGTCTTCCACTGGCTATAGATGATCTGCAGGTTTTCCTGGTACTTAGCCAAGATAGCAATCGGCAGGTCAACAAACATCTCGTGCATCATGTAGAACATGACGCAGAGGTTGGCGACACAGGTAACTACTACCAGAGTACGGGTGAAGCGGCTCTCTTTCTCAATTTTGGTGGCAAGTGCTGCCACGCGATCCGGGCTTGCGGTGTCGTCTACCATAATTCCTCTTTCCTTGACCTAAAGCGCATTCAAAGCAGATACCCAAAATAACGCCCGCATTATATCCTCTTGATTTTTGGGGGCACAATTTCCAGCGCAACCAAAGGCTCCTTGACCACGGTCAAAAGGACTTCAATAAGATCTTTGCAGTCGCTTTCCCTAATGGTTCGAAAATCCAGCACGACCGCTCCATCTTTGATCACTGAAATGACAGGAGGTTCTGCCTGTCTGAGTTTCAGAGAAAGCTGAGCTGCTTTGCACGCGGCCAACTTCAATTGCAACCCGTAACTGAGAGCATGCTGTCCGGGCAGCGAGCCGCCACCTGCCACCGACTCGGTTTTTACAACCGCAATGCTGAGGCGGGTGGCATCTGCTGACTGGTCAGCAGCAATACGGCTTTGGCATTTAGAGAGGAAACTTTCAGCGCGGAACCGCACGCTGTCCGCCGATTCTTTGAGCATGGAAAGTGCCGGCAAGAGTTTTTCCGGGTGCGGTGTCAGATAAGCAATCAGCGTGGTTTCCAAAAGAGCCAACCCCACTTTATCCAGCCGCAAGGCGCGATAAAGCGGATTTTTCGCCAGCTTATCGACTATTTTTTTGCGTCCGACAATAATGCCTGCCTGCGGACCGCCCAGGAGTTTGTCGCCGGAAAAACTGACGATATCACAGCCGGTGGCGACCACTTCGCTGACACTGGGCTCCTTTTGCAAGTCGGGAAATTCCGGCAGCGCCTGACGGCTGAGCAAAACTCCGCTGCCCAAATCCTCCAGCACCGGTACTCTTTTCTTCTTGCCGATCTGCACCACGCTTTCCAGATTCGGTTGCTCCGTAAAACCTGAGATCTGAAAGTTGGAGCGGTGGCAACGCACAATCAAGCCGGTTTCTTCCCTCACAGCCCGCTCGTAGTCGGTCGCTCGCGTCCTGTTGGTGGTGCCGACCTCTCGCAGGCGCGCACCACCGGCGGTGATGACCTCGGGCAGACGAAAGCTGCCTCCGATTTCGATCAGTTCGCCGCGCGAAACAATCACTTCGCGATCGCGGGCCAGCGTGTTGACGCAAAGTACGACCGCCGCCGCATTGTTGTTTACACAAATAGCAGCTTCCGCTCCAGTTATCAGCCGCAGCAATGCAGAAACATGCTCCGACCGTTTGCCTCGTTCACCACTGACGAGATCGAACTCCAGATTGGAGTATCCCGAGATTTCCTGCAGCCGCCCGAGCGCTGACTCGGTCAATGGTGCCCGTCCGAGGTTGGTGTGCAGTACGATACCGGTGCCATTGATCACCCGGCGCATACCTGGTTTGAGCAGCAACTCTGCGCGTTCGGCTACGCTGTCGGCCAGCGCGTCGACACCGGGAATCTCACCGCCCTCGTCGCGCCGGCGTCCCAGTTCGTCGCGCACTAAGAGCGTCAAAAGATCGCGGCGAAACCTATCTTGCAGCGCAGACAGACGCGGATGTCTCAGCAATTTGTCTACCTGGGGGATCTGTCTCATAACACTTTTCGCTTCCCAATTTGCTTTCAATATTGTGACAGTCGACCCTTGCGGAATGAGGGCTTGAACCGCACAATAAATATATAGACTCCTTGCCGTCTGAGCTGAGGTGTATTCGTGGGCAAGACCTTGCGTAGCAAAACTCTCTATCAAGATCGCGAATGGCTTTATCAGAAGTATGTGCGCGAAAAACTGAGCACCGTTCAGATCGCGCGCATTTACAGAGACGAAGTAAACCGCTGGTGCGATCCCAACACAATCTCGCGTTGGCTGAAGAAGCACAACATTCCGATGCGCTCGCTTGCTGAGGCGCAGCAGAATCGTCATTCGATCACGCCTGCACCGACCGGTAAAAAAGGCCGTTAGCAGATAGCCAATCGACCGGGTACTTATATATATGATTGGGCATCCCGCGCCCTGGACCCGACATTTGACAGCCACTTCCCTGGCTGTCGTCTAAAAGCGTCTGCGGGTCTGAAATTTCAACTAAAGAGTGGGGGCGCCGCCGGGTACTGAGATCCAGGCGTGTCCCATGATCATCCCGCAAGTCAGGTAGAGCAGGACGTCGCGTCCCCCGGCTACATAGAAAACCGAGTAAGCCATGCAAGAAGCGGCGCAGCGCCAGAAACGCGGATCTCCCTCCCGCAGAGCGACAACCGTCAGAGCGACAGCTGCGGAGAAGGGTCCTCCCAGAAAGAACATATCGAAAAGCATGAGTTTTCCAGCCGGTACCGCGTATCCAGAGTCTTCCGTCCTTAATTAATCATCGCCGCCGCAAACTGTCTATGGTACTTTGCCCCATGCACACGGGTAAATGAGAAACATGGACTCCGGGGACGACCTGATTTTTGGCAAGAACGCGGTGCTCGCCTATCTTCAGCGCGCTGATGACGGCTCGGGCAACGACTACAAGCAACTGCGTCAGGCTCTGATTAAGGAGCGGTTTGTCGATCACGACTTGAAAGCAGCCGATATGGCCGGCGAAGTGGAACGTGTCCTCAAGAAGTTGCGCACCGAAACCGGCGACAAGGGGCTGAAGCTGCCCAACATCAAGCAACTCGAAGGTCTGCCGACGGTGAAGGTCAACAAGATCCTTCTGGCTACGGGCGGCGCTCATGATGGGCGCATCGACAAGATCAAGAGTCTGGCTCGCAAGCAGAAGATTCCGCTGCAAAGCTGCGACCGTCGCAAGCTGGATCAACTGGCGGGGCCGCAGCGCCGTCACCAGGGCGTCGTGGCTTTGATCACCCCCACGGAGATGTGGACTCTGGACACGTTTCTCCAAAAGCTGGTGCTGGACCGCATCAACAGAGAGTTGAACGGACAGACGATGTCCGGCTACATGGTGGTGGCACTGGATGGGATTGAAGATCCGCACAATCTGGGAGCCATCGTGCGTACGGCAGAGAGTGCCGGCGCCAAAGCAGTTTTCGTTCCCCAGCGACGCTCGGCTGGTCTGACCGGCACGGTCGCCAAAACCAGCGCCGGGGCGATTGCTACGTTGCCGATGGTCCGCGTGTCAAATCTAGTGCACTCTATTGAGACCATGAAGAAGTATGGCTTCTGGGTGGTGGCGCTCGACCACACGGCCGAGCAGGTTTACTGGCAGGCAGACTTGTCGCGTCCCCTGCTCATCATTGTCGGCAATGAGGGTAAAGGGGTCACCCGTCTTGTTAAGGAGACCTGCGACTTTCTAGTCAAGATTCCCATGCTGGGACAGACCGAGTCACTCAATGCCAGCGTTGCTGCTGGCATCGTTATGTACGAAGTTGTTCGCCAATGTAAAGCCGAACTTTAGAAGAACGGTTATAATTTTCCCAGTTGAGCGCCCCAACGGACAACTAAGACCGATCCGGATCGACGTTGAAAACCGGGTCTGTATTTGACACCCTCAAATACAAGCCTGTAGAATTCTGCGTCCGGCCCGGTTTCCCAGACTTTCGCCGGTGTAGCTCAACGGCAGAGCAACGGTTTTGTAAACCGTAGGTTGCGGGTTCGAATCCCATCACCGGCTTTGGGGGCGGATGTCCGAGTGGCTAAAGGAGACGGGCTGTAAACTCGTTGGCGAAAGCCTACGCTGGTTCGAATCCAGCTCCGCCCAAATTATTTGCTTATGCCATTGCAGGTGGTGACCAACACCACCTGCAATACGGGCAGAGCTTGCAAATAAATAGTTACGGTCCCAGTCGCACATTATCAAGGAGTCTACAATCTATCTCTAAGCTTGGCTCTCCATGCGCCCATGTAGCACAGCGGTAGTGCACCCCCTTGGTAAGGGGGAGGTCACCAGTTCGATTCTGGTCATGGGCTCCATTTTCCCCCCAGCATGATTGAGCAGCGCAGGCCGACAGCCAGATTGGTAAGGACTGATTCAGCAAACACCCAAAGTAGGAGTTAAACACAGGAAATGGCTCGCCAGAAATTCGAACGGAATAAGCCAAACGTAAACGTTGGCACCATCGGTCACGTTGACCACGGCAAGACCTCCCTGACTGCAGCCATCACTAAAGTGCTCGCAGAACAGGGCAAAGCTAAATTCAAAGCTTACGATGAAATCGACGCTGCTCCCGAAGAGAAAGCGCGTGGTATCACAATCAACACAGCGCACGTCGAGTACGAAACCGACAATCGCCACTACAGCCACGTCGATTGCCCGGGACACGCCGACTACATCAAAAACATGATCACCGGCGCAGCCCAGATGGACGGCGCTATCCTCGTCGTCTCCGCAGCCGACGGCCCGATGCCCCAGACCCGCGAACACATCCTGCTCGCCCGTCAGGTCGGCGTTCCGTACATCGTAGTTTGGCTGAACAAATGCGACATGGTCGACGATCCTGAATTGCTCGACCTGGTCGAAATGGAAGTTCGCGAACTGCTCTCCAAGTACGAATTCCCCGGCGACGATCTGCCGATCGTGCGCGGTTCGGCTGTGAAGACTCTGGAAGGCGACGCCAAAGAGAAAGAAAAAATCCTCGAACTGATGCAGAAGGTCGACGAATACATCCCAACCCCCGAACGCGAAATCGACAAGCCGTTCTTGCTGGCTGTTGAAGACGTGTTCTCGATCACCGGGCGCGGCACCGTTGCCACCGGACGTATCGAGCGCGGACAAGTCAAAGTCGGCGAAGAAGTGGAAATCGTTGGTTTGCAAGAAACCCGCAAGACCACCGTCACCGGCGTTGAAATGTATCAGAAGACCCTCGACTCGGGTATGGCTGGCGACAACGTAGGTATCCTCCTGCGTGGTATCGACAAGACCATGATCGAACGCGGTCAAGTGATCGCCAAACCGGGCTCCATCAAGCCGCACACCAAGTTCTCCTCCGAAGTGTACGTGCTCTCCAAAGAAGAAGGCGGTCGTCACACCCCGTTCTTCCCCGGATACCGCCCGCAGTTCTACATCCGTACGACCGACGTCACCGGCTCCATCACCCTGCCTGCAGGCGTTGAAATGGTCATGCCCGGCGACAACGTCAACATGGTTGTCGAACTGATTCAACCAGTCGCCGTCGAAGAAGGCATGCGCTTCGCCATCCGCGAAGGCGGCCGTACAGTCGGCGCCGGCGTCGTAGCCAAAATCATCGAATAGTCACCGACTCTTCGAAGAAGACCTGTTTAGAGAGGCGTAGCGCAAGCTGCGCCTCTCTTTTTGCCGCCGAAGAAACCAGACAACAGCACCACCGACACCGCCGGCAAGGGCGCGAAGAGTTTCGTGTATACAAATCCTTCAACATTGCGCTTGGCAGCTCAACAGGTAACCAACTATTGCTGAGCCGCTCAGAAAGCCAATCGCGGCTGCCAGTATGTCGCGCGCCCCGCCAGTGGTGCCATTTCAGGTGCTTGGAATGTATCAAATTGTCGCGCAATCATTATGGACGAATAAATTTTTAGGCGAGCATTTAACCTATTACGTTAAAATGAACGACTTGTTCCGAATCCATCGCTCCGTGAGCTTTTCGCACATAAGAGCCGGTTAATCCTCGCGGAGAACCGGCGACGGAGCAGGTACCGGGAGCGAGGCGTACCAACGCCCCCGGCGGACAAGGTTCTCATGCACAACTGGAGAAATGAGCAACATGGCACGCGCCAAAGCACATAAGGCTGGTGATACTACCGGCGGAGCAAAGGTCCAACGGATTCGCATTCGTTTGAAATCCTACGACCATCGCTTGCTGGACAAATCGGCCGAACAAATCGTCGACACCGCCAAACGCACCGGCGCCACCGTCCTCGGACCGGTTCCGCTGCCCACCCGCAAGCGCGTCTATTGCGTGTTGCGTTCTCCCCACGTCGACAAAAAGTCCCGCGAGCACTTCGAGATTCGCGTGCACAAAAGATTGATCGACATAAACGATCCGACCCCGACCACGGCCGATGCGCTCATGCGCCTCGATCTGCCGGCCGGTGTTGATATCGAAGTGAAGCTATAAACAAGCACGGATAAGCGCAAATGAAAAATTCAGTTGGAATTCTGGGTAAAAAGGTCGGCATGACGCAAGTCTTCGATAAAGAAGGCTCCGTAGTGCCGGTCACCGTCGTGCAACTCGGCGAAAACATCGTTACCCAAAAATTGACCGCCGAGAAGAATGGCTACACAGCCGTACAAATCGGCGGTTTCGTCGTCAAAGAAACCAAACTCAACAAGCCCGAGCGAGGCGGCCAGACCAAACAGAATTTGCCACCGCTCAAGCCCCTCAAAGAGTTCCGCGTCAAAGATTCCTCCGCCTTCAATGTCGGCGAAGAATTGAAACCAGCGGAACTTTTTGCTGAAGGCACTCTCGTTGATGTGCAAGGCAGAACGATCGGTAAAGGCTTCCAGGGAACTATCAAGCGCTACCACGCCGGTCGTGGACCGATGAGCCACGGCTCCAAGTTCCACCGCTCTATGGGTTCGATCGGACCCGGCACCACCCCCGGTCGCACTTTCAAGGGTCTGCACATGCCCGGTCAAATGGGCAACGTCACCGCGACGGTCCGCCATCTGACAGTGGTCAGTGTCGACACCGAAAAGCGCCTGATGCTGATCCGCGGCACCGTTCCTGGTGCAGAAGGCGGACTTCTGGTAATCACCCCCTCCGTCACTAAGTGGAACGCCAAGTAATCGAACCTCTTATATACGTGACAAAAGCGAACCAACCCAACAGGGAAATTGAGACATGAGTTCTGTTCAACTGAAAGATCTGAAAGGCAAAAGCGTCGGCGAAGTGAATTTCGACGGAGAGCTTTTCGACATCGAACCGAACGTTCCGGTTCTGCATTCGGCGCTGCATCGCCAGCTGACCAATGCGCGCGTCGGCAGCGCTTCCACTAAAACGCGTTCGGAAGTGCGTGGCGGCGGCCGCAAACCGTGGCGTCAAAAAGGCACCGGTCGCGCTCGCGCCGGTTCGACTCGCTCGCCACTGTGGTCGGGCGGCGGCGTCATCTTTGGACCAAAGCCGCGCGATTATTCGCAGTCGATGACCAAAAAGTCCCGCCAACTGGCATTGCGCTCGGCGATCGCCGCCCGCAAAGATGATTTCACCGTCGTGCAAAACTTCGATGGTCTCTTCAGCAAACCACCAGTTGAAGGCAAAGAAGTCGAGCACATCAAAACCAAAGCCTTCTTCACCGCCCTCAAAGATCTCGGTCTGACCGGCAAGAAACTGCTCGTCCTTCTGGACAGCGCAGCTCCCGGTGCCGCCCAGGTCGAAAAGGCTGCCCGCAATATCGGCACGGTTTGCGTCTGCCACACCACCAACCTGAACGTCAAAGCGCTTCTGGAAGCAGATGCGATCTTGACCACGGAAAGAGCTGTGGAAGCGCTTAACTCCCGTTTCAGAGCCCACAAAACCACCGGTGCCGGCACCAAGCACGGTACCGCCAAAGAACGCAAGACGGCTAAAGCCACCGCCAAAGAAGGCGCTGAAAAGCCGGCCAAGAAAGCCGCTCCCAAAGCAGCCGACAAAAAGACCGGCAAAGAAACTAACTAGAGCCAAGCACTAAAGGACTACAAGATGGACAGCCGTCAATCACAGATCATCATCAGACCAATCATCAACGAAAAGACCGTGTTGATGACGATGAACAATCAATACACCTTCGAAGTGGCGAAAAACGCCAACAAGACGGAGATTGCTCGCGCGATGGAACAAATCATCAGCGAACTGTGGCCCAAAAACAAATCCACGGTCGTGAAGGTCAACACGTCCGCCACCCGCGGTCGCTTCCGCGCCCGCAAGCGTCACGGCCGCAAGCCGCATGACGGCAAAAAAGCCATCATCACCATCGATGGCGATCCGCTCGAACTCTTCAACAGCTAACCCAACAACATCAGTTATGGGCTATCGCAAAAAAAATACGGATATCGCAAAAGCGAGCCGCCTAGATAGCCCGCAAAGATAAGGACCAACAAAATGGCACTCAGAAAAGTAAATCCTACCTCGCCCGGTCGACGCGGCATGACGCTGCAAGACTTCTCGGACATTACCAAAGGTAAGCCCGAGAAAGCTCTTGTCCGCGCTCTGCGCAAAACCGGCGGCCGCAACAACCAGGGTCGCCTGACCACCCGCCACCATGGCGGCGGTCATAAACGCAACTATCGCGTCATCGACTTCAAACGCGACAAGGCCGGCATTCCGTGCGTTGTCAACGCAATCGAATACGATCCCAACCGCAACGCCCGCATAGCCCTGCTCTTCTACGCGGATGGCGAAAAACGTTATATTCTCGCGCCCAACAATTTGAAAGTCGGTGACAGCCTGATGTCAGGTCCGGCCGCCGAAATCAAAGACGGCAACGCGCTTCCCCTGCGCGCCATTCCTCTGGGCACCATCGTCCATAACGTCGAAATGATTCCCGGCAAAGGCGGACAACTCGGTCGCGCCGCCGGCACGCAAATCCAAGTTCTCGCCAAAGAAGGCAAAACCTGCACCCTGCGTCTTCCCTCCGGTGAAATGCGCATGGTGCACATCGAGTGCATGGCTACCATCGGTCAGCTCTCCAACCCTGATGCCAAAAACATCAGCCTCGGTAAAGCCGGTCGCAGCCGCTGGCTCGGTATCAAACCGACCAACCGCGGTGTTGCGATGAATGCTGTCGACCACCCACACGGCGGCGGCGAAGGCAAGTCACCAATCGGTGGCAAGCCGCAAACTCCATGGGGCAAGCCGGCGATGGGTTATAAGACCCGCCGCGGCAAGAATTCCTCAACCAAATACATCGTCAAGCGCCGCAACGCCAAATAAGGCTATCTAGGAGAAAGAAGACGTGTCTCGTTCACTCAAAAAAGGTCCTTACGTTCACCCTTCGATCAGCAAAAAGATCGAAGAGATGAATCGCAAAGGAGAAAAGAAGGTCATCAAGGCCTGGGCTCGCGCCTCCATGATCATTCCGGAAATGATCGGCCACACCATCGCTATCTACAACGGTCGCAAGCACGTGCCTGTCTACATCACAGAACAAATGATCGGTCACCGACTCGGCGAATTTGCGCCCACGCGCTTCTTCAAAGGTCATGCCGGCGGCGAAAAGACCGCTAAGAGGGCGTAATCATCATGCATACCAGAGCACAAGCAAAATGGGTCAGGATGTCACCTTTGAAGGTGCGCCGCATCATGAACCTTATTCGCGGCAAAACCGTCGAAGAAGCGTACGTCACGCTCTCCTTCCTGCCGCACTCGGCCGCCAGTGAAATCAAGAAAGTGCTGCATTCCGCCATGCACAACTTGATCAACCACCAGCACAACCCGGTCAACATCAAGGAAGTGCAACAGTTCCGCGTCAGCAAGGCACTTGTGGACCAGGGACCGACGCTGCGCCGCTGGCAACCACATGCCCGTGGTCGCGCCTTCCCGATTAAGAAGCGCACCAGCCATATCACCATCGAATTAGACGATCTGCAGTAAGGAGCAATAAATCGTGGGTCAAAAAGTACACCCGAATGGTTTCCGCCTCGGCATCCACAAAGGATGGGCGTCGAACTGGTTCGTTTCGACCAAAGACTTCGGTTTCTTGCTCGAAGAAGACCATCGCATCCGCAACTTCATCAAGAAAGAGTTGCAGGGCGCCGGCGTTTCCAAAGTGGAAATCAATCGCAAAGCAGATCAGATCAACATCGATATCTACACCGCTCGCCTCGGCGTCGCCGTCGGCAAAGGCGGACAGGGAATCGAGAGCCTGCATCAAAAAATTCGCGGCATGCTCAACCGCCAGGGCATCGATATCAAAATCAATATCCTGGAAATCAACCGCGTCGATCTGGAGTCGCAACTGGTCGCTGAATCCATTGCCCAACAGCTGGAGAAGCGCGTTGCCTTCCGTCGCGCCATGAAGCAAGCAGTGCAACGCTGCATGCGCGCCGGCGCCGTCGGCGTCAAAATCATGGTAGCAGGCAGATTGGGCGGCGCTGAAATCGCCCGCACCGAGTGGACCAAAGAAGGTCGGATTCCTCTGCAAACACTGAGAGCAGACGTGGATTACGGTCTGGCTGAAGCCCACACCATGATGGGATTGATTGGTATCAAAGTCTGGATTTTCCGCGGCGAACTCGAGCGCGGACAATGGTCACCTCCGAACGTCAAAGCCCCCAGCGAAAGACCAGATCAAGCTGCTAACCGCGCTGAGCGTGGTGGTGGCGGCGGCGATCGCGGTCGCCAGGGACGTCGCGGTCGCGGCGGTGGCGGACATGATCGCGGTAGCGAACGCGGCGATCGCGGTGGACGCGGCGGTGGCGGTGGCGGCGGTGTCGGCGGCAACGAAGGCGCTCCGCCGGCGGAAGACCAACAGTAAGTAAAGATCGAACGAACTACCAAGGATAACTAGCCATGTTAATGCCAAAGCGAACAAAATTCCGTAAGCACCACAGGGGTCGGATGACGGGTACCGAAACCCGCGGCGCTGAAGTGCAGTTCGGCGAATTGGGTTTGCAAGCACAAGAACCGGCGTGGATTACTTCCCGCCAGATCGAAGCCGCCCGTAAAGTGATGAGCCGTAGCGTTCGTCGCGGCGGACAACTGTGGATTCGCGTTTTCCCGGACAAATCGGTTTCCAAAAAACCGGCTGAAACCCGTATGGGATCCGGAAAAGGCGCACCGGAATTCTGGGTCGCTGTGATCAAACCAGGACGTGTTCTGTTTGAGATCTCCGGCGTGCCCGTCGCTGAAGCGCGCGAAGCAATGCACCTGGCTTCGCAAAAGCTGCCCATCAAGTGCAAGGTGATCACGCGTCAGGCAGGAGGCGCCTAATGAAAGTAGCCGAAATCAAAGACCTGTCGGCTGATGAACTGAATGCCCGCATCACCGACACACGCAAAGAAATAGTCGACCTGCGCTTCCAACTCGGCGCTCGCAAGCTGGAGAAGCCGCACAAGATTCGCGATGCCCGCAAACTCTTGAGCAGACTTTTGACAGTGCAAACTCAGAAGCACAACGACGAAATCGCCAAAGCCGGCGACAAAGAAGCCAAAGCTGCTAAAGCTGAAAAGCCCGCAGCCAAAGCTAAAGCCAAAACCAAGTAACAAGTAATAGGTAGAGCAGAAAATGCCGAAGAAAGAACTGGTCGGAAAAGTGGTGTCCAACAAGATGGACAAGACGGTGGTAGTCGCCGTCGACAGCTACGTGCCGCACCCGCGCTACGAAAAACAAATTGTGCGCACCGCCAAATTCAAAGCGCACGATGCTGAAAACAAATGCCAGCTTGGCGACAAGGTGCGCATTCAAGAGTGCCGTCCGCTTTCCAGGGACAAGCATTTCACGGTCATTCAAGTTATCGGTTCAACCCGGGACCTCACGGTTCCGACTGAGGAGTTAGGGTAATGATTCAAGCGCAAACGCGATTGACGGTAGCCGATAACACCGGCGCGCGCGAGCTCATGTGCATCCGCGTGATGGGCTCCTCGAATCGTCGCTACGCATCCGTCGGTGATGTCATCGTGGCCGTCGTTAAAGACGCGCTGCCCAACATGCCCGTCAAAAAGTCTGAAGTTGTGAAAGCGGTCATCGTCCGCGTTCGCAATCACATCCGCCGTCCGGACGGTTCGACGATTCGTTTCGACGATAACGCCGCCGTTATTATTCAAAAAGACGGCAACCCGAAAGGGACACGCGTATTCGGTCCAATCGCCCGCGAACTTCGCGACAAGAACTTCACGAAGATCGTTTCGCTGGCACCGGAGGTTCTCTAAAGATCATGGCTGTCGAAACTAAAAAGCAAATTCGCTTCAGCAATTCACCCATTGCCAGAAAACACAAACCCGGCGGACGCACCGTCGTCTCCCGCGCGTTTGTGCAAGAAGGCGCCACCAACCTGCGCCCGCATGTGCACGTCAAGCGCGGCGACATGGTGATGCTGATTTCCGGACCGAAGAAAGAAGACAAAAAACGCGACAAAGATCTGCAAAAGCGTTTCGATGAGCGTAATGCCTTCAAAGGCATGGTCGGCAAAGTCTTGTCCGTGTCCGCCAAAACCGGCAAAGTCACCGTCGAAGGTATCAACATCGTCACCCGCGCCAGCAAACCGCGCGGTCCGATGTCCAAATCGGGGCTGATCACTAAAGAAGCTCCGCTCTTCGCCTCGCGCGTCATGCTCTACTGCACAGCTTGCAAAAAGCCGACGCGCATCAAGCATAAAGTCCAGGACAACGGCAAGAAAACGCGCGTTTGTCACCACTGCCAACAGGCAATTGATGCCTAATTAGACACGACAAAGACCGTGTCGAACCCTAGAACAACAAGAGAGCAAGAAAGTGAAACTGAAAGAGAAGTACCAGAAGGAAGTTGTGCCGGCGCTCACCAAAGAGTTCGGTTACACCAACAACATGCAAGTGCCGCGCCTCGAAAAGGTCGTCATCAACATGGGTCTGGGCGAAGCCACTGCTAACGCCAAAGCCATTGAAGGCGGTCTCAAAGATTTGACGGCGATTGCCGGACAAAAGCCCGTGGTCAACCGCGCCCGCAAATCCATCGCCACCTTCAAAGTGCGCAAAGGCATGCCGGTCGGAGCCTCGGTCACCCTGCGCGGTCAGCGCATGTTCGACTTCCTCTCCAAGTTGATCAACATCTCGTTGCCCCGTATCCGCGACTTCCGCGGACTGTCCAACAAGTCGTTTGATGGACGCGGCAACTATTCTCTCGGCGTCAAAGAGCAAATCATGTTCCCGGAAATCAACTACGAAAACGTTGATGCCATCCGCGGCATGGACATCTCAATCGTCACCACCGCGCGTACCGACCAGGAGGGCAGAGCACTTCTGCTGCACCTCGGTATGCCGTTCAAGAAGTAGACAGCAGAGTCATAACTGACTCAGGGCCAATCACAAGGAGCGAAACGTGGCCAAAACATCGATGATCGACAAAGAAAACAAGCGCCGGGTCTCCGCCTCCCGCGGTAAATACCCGACCGTGCGCTTGCACAATCGCTGCCGAATTTGCGGCAGACCGCGCGGGTACTACCGCGACTTCGGTCTGTGCCGCTGCTGCCTGCGCAAAATGGCTCACGAAGGTTTGATTCCCGGTTTGACCAAGTCCAGCTGGTAACCACTTTCTTTTAGATAGGACACAAGGAGCATTAGCTAACACATGCCAGTTACAGATCCGATTTCCGACATGTTCACGCGCATCCGCAATGCGGCTCGCACGCATGCGCCGGCGGTGGAAATGCCCGCTTCCAAACAGAAGCTGGCAGTCGCCGAGGTGCTTCGGAACGAAGGTTTCATCTCGTCCTTCGAAACAAAAGGGATTGGTACGCCAGAACAGAAATTGCGCGTCGTCCTCAAGTACGGCCCCAAGGGTGAGCAAGTCATCCAGGGCATCAAGCGCGTCTCCAGACCCGGCTTGAGAATTTATCGTCCCGCCAAGAAAGTACCGCGCGTGCTGGGCGGACTCGGTGTTGCCATCGTCAGCACCTCATCTGGTCTCATGACCGATCGCCAGGCTCGCAAGAGCAATCTCGGTGGCGAAGTTTTAGGATTCGTTTGGTAAAGAGGGTAAGCCCATGTCTCGAATCGGCAAAGCACCGATTGCAGTACCATCTGGAGTGCAAATCACTCTCTCTGGTACCGAAGTCAAAGTAAAAGGACCGAAAGGCGAATTGAAGCGCCACATCCGTCCGGAAATCACAGTGCGTCAAGACGGCGACAAATTGCTCGTCGAGCGCACCTCGGAAGACCGTATCGTGCGCAGCCTGCACGGACTTTCCAGAACGCTGGTGGCCAACATGGTCAAAGGCGTCACCGATGGTTTCGAACGCAAGCTGGAAATCGTCGGCGTCGGTTATCGTGCCGCGGTCGAAGGACAGAAGCTGATCATGCAGCTCGGTTACAGCCACCCGGTGGAAATTCCGATTCCGCAAGGCATCGCCGTAACCGTCACCAAAAACACGGCTGTCTCGATCACCGGTTATGACAAGCAGCAACTGGGGGATTTCGTCTCCTACGTGCGCGACCGTCGTCCGCCTGAAGTTTACAAAGGCAAGGGCGTCAAGTACGCCGGCGAAGTCATCCGCCGCAAAGCTGGTAAAGCTGCCGGTAAGAAGAAGTAATGCATTCAAACTAATTGCGGCCTAGAAGCCGCAGCCTAACAAGTACGGATCGACAAAGCAGATTCGGAAATTTCAAAGGACAGGACAATGATCAACAAGCCAAACAAAAACCAAGCCCGAGTCAAGCGCCATCAGCGCATTCGCAAACGCGTGGAAGGCACCACCGAGCGTCCGCGTCTTTGCGTTTATCGCTCCAACAAACATATCTACGCCCAGATCGTCGACGACACCCAAGCCAGCACAGTCGTTGCTGCTTCCACTCTCGATCCGGAATTGAAAGAAGTCGGCAAGACCTGGGACAAAGACGCCGCCAAAGCAGTCGGTCAATTGATTGCTAAACGCGCCAAGAAAAAAGGCATTGAAGCGGTCGTTTTCGATCGCGCCGGTTACATCTATCACGGCAGAATCGCTTCCGTAGCCGATGCGGCTCGCGAAGCCGGTTTGAACTTCTAACCAAGGAAAAGGAACTGCACCGAAATGTCGGACAAAGAAGATAACAAAATTCCTCCAGTAACCGGTGGCGACGACGCAGCCGCGCCAGCTACTGAAGGCGGTCCCGGTCAACGCCGCGGACGTCGTGGCGGTCGTGAAGGTGGCGGCGGCGGCGGTGGTCCGCGTCGCGGTCAGGACGACCGTCCGCGCGAGCAATCCGAATGGGAAGAGAAGATCATTCAAGTTCGCCGTGTGACCAAGGTCGTCAAAGGCGGTAAAAAACTTTCGTTCCGCGCCGTCGTTGCTGTCGGCAACGGCAAAGGACAAGTGGGTGTCGGCGTCGGCAAAGCTGCCGAAGTAATCGGCGCCATTCAAAAAGGTGTTGTGGATGCTCGCAAGAGCCTCGTCTCCGTCCCCATGGTCGGCACCACGTTGCCGCACCGCGTCGTCGGAGAACAGGGCGCCAGCCGCGTTCTGCTCATTCCGGCCGCCAAAGGTACCGGTATCATCGCCGGTGGCGCCGCTCGTGCCATTCTGGAACTGGCCGGCGTCGGCGATGTGATGGGTAAATCACTCGGTTCCCGCGCGCCGCTGAATGTGGCCAGGGGCACCATCGACGGGCTCAGACGCCTGCGCACATTCGAAGAAGCAGCCAAGTTGCGCGGCATCTCTGTCCGCCAGCTGCTGACATAACAAGGAGCAGGAAATGGCAACGAAGAAAGAAGAGTCGGGCGCCAAAGCCGGCGGCAAGCGCATCAAAATCAAACTGACCAGCGGTCTGGTCGGCAAGATGAAGACGCACCGCAAAGTCGTCGAAGCTCTCGGTCTGAAAAGATTCAACAGCGAAGTCGAGCATGTCGACTCGCCGACCATTCGCGGCATGGTGAACAAAGTTCGCCACCTCGTCACCGTCGAAGGTGAAGTGACTGCCGCCAACGGCACCAAGCCGAAAGCCAAAGCTGAAGCCAAGTAACTTACACAGAAGCCGAGTCGCACGCCCAATATCTTCTTGAGGCAGCGGCGCAAGGCAAAAGGAGAAACAATGAGACTGGAAGATCTAAGACCCGCCGACGGCGCTCGTCGCAATAAGAAGCGCGTTGGACGCGGACGCGGCTCGGGTCACGGCAAAACCTCCACCCGCGGCCACAACGGTCAGGGTCAGCGCTCCGGCGAAAGCCGCCGCTTCGGATTTGAAGGCGGTCAGACACCTTTGTTCCGCCGCTTGCCGAAGATCCATAACTTCGATCAAGTGATCAATCGTGATTGGGTGGAAGTGAATGTCGGTCAACTGAATGCTCTGCCGGCCAATACTGAAGTGACAGCGGAAAGTCTCGTCGAGCACAACGTGCTGCGTAGCGCCACCGACAGCCTGCGCATTCTCGGCAACGGCGAACTGAAGGTTGCGTTGAAAGTGCGCGCACACCACATCTCCGCCGGCGCTAAAGAGAAAATCGAAAAAGCCGGTGGCGCAGTTGAACTCATCGGTCTGGCTCCGCCCACTAAAGGCAAGAAGCAAGCCAAAGTCAAAAACCCTGCCACCCGCCCCGTAGAGCCGAAGGCTGAAGCGCCGAAAGCCGACAAGGGCGAAGGCAAGAAAGAGAAGGAAGGCAAAGGCGATAAAAAAGATGCCGGCGCCGCTCCCAAGGGTGAAGCCAAAGAGCCTAAAGCCGAAGGCAAGAAAGAGAAGCCGGAAGCGAAGAAAGACGATAAGAAGTAAACTGGATATCTGTTATTAGTTGTATCAGGGGCGAGTCTAAGACTCGCCCGCTGCGATCTAAGACCTTGAACATAGCTAGAAGCTGGAGTAGTACGAAATCAAATGACGCAAAGCGGAGCAAGCGGAGCCCCGGCACCTAAGAAAGGCAGCCCGATCGGTGGTCCGGAAGAACTGCTGAAAGTACTCAACTCACCGGGATTGCGCGAACGCATCTTATTCACTCTGGCAATGATCGCCATCTATCGCATCGGCGTGCACATTCCATTGCCGGGCGTCGACCCTGCCGCTATGTCCAAACACGCCGAACTGGCGCAAAACTTGCTGGGCATGATCGACCTCTTCACAGGCGGCGCCCTCGGCAAGCTCTCGATCTTTTCAATGGGGATCGGTCCCTACATCACCGCCTCGATCATCATGCAACTGATGGGCGTGGTGGTGCCAAAACTGGAAGAGCTGCAAAAGCACTCCGGAGAACAGGGACGCAGACAACTGCAGCAATACACCCGTTATGCAACGGTGGTGCTGGCCGGTTTCCAATCGTTCATGCTCTCGAAGCTGCTTCTGCAAATTCAAGGACCACCGGTGGTGACGGTACCGCCAGAGATGGCACCGTTGTTTTTGTTTACGGCAACTGTAATCCTCACCGCCTCGGCTCTCTTCATTATGTGGCTGGGCGAAACCATTACAGAGCGCGGCGTCGGCAACGGCGCATCGCTTTTGATCTTCCTGGGCATTGCCTCACGTCTGCCTGTGATTATCAAAAACACATACGAGGCAATTCATGCCGGCACCACGTCGGCATTCGGCGTTGCGGTTCTCGTGGGAGTCTTCCTCTTGCTGACCGCGCTGGTTGTCTGCCTGCAACAAGGCGTGCGCAAAATCATGGTGCTCGGAGCGCGCCGCAACGTCGGCGCCAAAGTCATGTCGGTACCCGATGACTATCTGTACCTGCCGGTTAACCCGTCAGGCGTTATGTCGATCATCTTTGCGTCATCGTTGCTCATGTTTCCGAGCACCGTCATGTCATTTGCGGGCCGTCAGGGAGGTGACCCGATGGCCGGGTTGCACCAGTGGCTCTCCGGCTTACCCGGTGTCGGTCCGCAGTGGGCATCGTTCTCAGCACAACCGCAAGTGCAGAAAGTCGGCGACTTCCTGATGACCGAATTCGCCCGGCTATTTTCATATCAGGCCTGGGAGCATTCGCTGCTCTACTTCGCATTGATCATGTTCTTCGCGTTCTTCTACGCATCGATTGTGTTGCCGATCAAAGACATGGCGGAGAATCTCAGACGCAGCGGACGTTCCATCCAGAACGTCAAACCCGGCCGCCCGACGGTCGAGTTTCTCGAAGTGACTTTGAATCGGTTGATCTTCATCGGCGCCACCGCCATCGGTATCGTCGCCATCATGCCCATTCACGTGGAGCAAGCAACCGGCGTGCAAACCCTGCAAGGACTGGGTTCCACGTCGCTAATCATTCTGGTCGGCGTCGCCATCGACACGCAGCGGCAAATCATGACGCACGCCATGGCCGCCAAAACTCATGCCCGCGGACTCTTCCGCGACAAAGCAACCAAGGAGAACAAGTAGGTTATGCAGATACTTTTCCTGGGCGCTCCCGGAGCCGGCAAAGGAACTCAATGCAAGCGCCTGGCACCTGAACTGGGACTCATCCATTTGTCATCCGGCGACCTGCTCAGAGAAGCAGTAAAAAACGGCACCGAAGCCGGCAAAAAGGCCAAGTCCTTCATGGACCAGGGCGTGCTGGTTCCCGATGATGTTTTGATCGCCATGTTCCGCGACAAGCTCTCCTCAGCCGAGTGCAAAAAGGGCGTCATTCTTGACGGGTTCCCCCGCAACCTGGCTCAGGCTGAAGCTCTCGATAAGCTCCTCGAAGAACTGGACAAGAAGCTGTCGGTGGTTTTGAACATCGACGTCAACGACGAGCTGCTCACCGAGCGCATCGCCGGACGGATGAGCTGCTCCAACAAAGACTGCGCCACGCCATATCACCGCAGCTTCATGAAGCCTAAAGTCGAGGGCAAGTGCGACAAGTGCGGCAGCGAGCTCTCCACCCGCTCAGACGACAAAGTTGAACTGGTGGCAGCCCGTCTCAAAACCTATTACGAACAGACCGAGCCCTTAATCGACTACTACAGCAAACGCGGACTCGTCAAAACAATTGACGGCAACAAAGACGCCGACACCATCTTTAGTGATATCTTGAACGCGCTAAAGTCCAACTGCACTCGCTGATTTCAAGAGATCGCACCTGCCCATGATCTTCACCAAAGAAGAAGAACTCGACCTATTTCGACAAGCCGGCAAAATCGCAGGCGAAGTCCTCGAGCTGATCTCCAAGATGGTCGCGCCCGGCGTCACCACGCTCGAGCTGGATACTGTCGCCGAGCAAGCGATTAGAGATCGCGGCGCCATCCCCACTTTCAAGGGGTATCGCAACTTCCCTAATACGATTTGTGCCAGCGTCAACGAAGAAGTAGTCCACGGCATTCCCAACGGCAAGAAGGTTCTCAAGGAAGGGGATGTCATCAGCATCGACATCGGCGCCACCATTCGCAAGATGGAAAATGGCAAAAAGTTGGATTACATCGGCGATACAGCGATTACTGTGCCGGTCGGCAAAGTTTCCGAGCGCCTCCAGAGCCTTCTGGATGAAACTCAGAAAGCGCTTTACGCCGGCATCGAAGCGTCCAAGTCTGGAGCAACGCTCGATGATATCGGCGGCGCCATCGAGGATTTCGCCACGTCAGCCAACTACGGAATCGTACGTGAGTACGGCGGACACGGCATCGGCTACACGTATCACGAGGAGCCGTTTATCCTCAACTACAGGAGCGGTAGTCGCACCAAACTCAAAAGTGGTATGGTGATAGCCATCGAGCCCATGTTCAATCAGGGTGGCGATCGCGTACGCCTTAAGCAAGACGGCTGGACGGTTGTTACGCAAGATTACAAGCCGTCAGCCCATTTCGAGCATTCACTTTTGATCACAGAGAACGGTCCGGAGATTCTGACAAGGCGTCCAACAGAGCAAATATGAGTAAGCAAGGTGTAATCGAGTTCGAAGGCGTGATCCGCGAAAGCCTCCCCAACGCTATGTTTCGGGTCGAGCTCGATAACGGCCATAAAGTGCTGGCTCACATCTCCGGGAAGATTCGCAAAAACTTCATTAAGATATTGCCTGGCGATCGAGTGCGTGTAGAGCTCACCCCATACGACTTAACGCGTGGCCGCATTACGTACCGCATCAAGGATTGAGGTACAATACAGCGTTTGTCTGCGGCTGCATTGACTGGTTTCCCAGTCATGTTTTGTACTCGTTTTCAAGCGCTTACTGAAGCGATGGGATCACTATGAAAGTTAGAGCATCGGTCAAGAAAATCTGCGAAAAGTGCAAGGTCATTCGACGCAAAGGGCGTGTAGCCATCATTTGCGAGAACCCGAAGCACAAGCAACGGCAGGGCTAAAACTCCCTGCGGTGGGTGTCATTTCCCACCGCCAGGGTGCTCGTCCTTTTGCAAAGCAGTACCTCAACTGCAGCGCACATGCGATGAGCTGTCTCCGCCGCTTCTCTTACGCGCGCGAAAAGAAAACACGATTACTGCCCTTTGGGGCGCTTTGACCCTACAGGGGAACTGGAGGAACTAGATGGCTCGTATAGCGGGTGTTGACCTGCCGAGAAACAAGAAAGCGCATATTGCGCTGCGCTACATCTACGGCATCGGACCGACGATTGCCGCCAAGATTTGCCAGAAGCTCAATATCGCTGAAAACAAGCGCGTTCAAGATTTGAACGAAGACGAAATCAGCCGTATTCGTGAAGAGATCGACAAAAACTACCAGGTCGAAGGCGACCTGCGTCGTATCGAAGGTCTCAACGTCAAACGCCTGATCGAAATCAACTGCTACCGCGGTCAGCGCCACCGCAAGGGCTTGCCCACTCGCGGTCAGCGCACCAAGACCAATGCCAGAACTCGTCGTGGACGCAAGCGCGTCACCGTCGCCGGCAAGAAGATCGCGCCATCGAAAGGCTAATGCAATAACGCAGACATAGGAAGTTTTTGAAAAATGGCTAAAGCACAGAAAGCACGCACGAAGAAGAAGGAACGTCGTTACGTTCTGGAAGGTGTAGTGCACATCTCATCCACCTTCAACAACACGATTGTTGCCGCCACCGATCCGCAAGGACAAGTAATTGCCTGGGCATCGGCCGGCACCGTCGGATTCAAGGGCGCCAAGAAGGGCACTCCCTTCGCCGCCCAGCAAGCCGCTGAATCAGTTGCTCGCCGGTCGATGGACCAGGGCATGCGCAAAGCGGAAGTTCTGGTGAAAGGACCGGGCGCCGGCAGAGAAACCGCGATTCGCGCTCTGCAAGCCGCCGGTCTGGAAATCACTTTGATCAAAGACGTCACCCCCATCCCTCACAACGGCTGCCGTCCACCAAAACGGCGTCGCGTGTAATTCGGATTTATAAGAGGAGATCGGCAAGTGGCCAGATATACAGATTCAGTTTGCAAATTGTGCCGCAACGAAGGCTTGAAGCTTTTCTTGAAAGGCACACGTTGCTACACCAGCAAATGCGCCATCGAGCGCCGTCGCTATCCATCCGGACAGCACGGACAAGAGCGCAAGAAACAATCGGAATACGCAGTGCAACTGCGTGAGAAACAAAAAGTTCGCCGCTTCTATGGCGTACTCGAGAAGCAATTCGAGAAGTACTACTCGGAAGCCAACCGCCAGAAAGCAGTGCCCACGGGTCTTCGACTCCTGCAGCTTCTGGAATCGCGTCTGGACAACACGGTACACCGCAGCGGTTTCTCTCCGTCGCGCGCCCAAGCCAGACAGCTTATTTTGCATGGACACATTCTCGTCGACGGCAAGCGCGTCACTATTCCTTCTTTCCAATTGAAAGCCGGACAGATCGTTTCGATCGCCGAGAAAAGCAAAGCGCTCTTCAAGAAGCTGCTTGAAGAGAATCCAGCAGTTGGCGCTCCCCGCTGGATGAATGTGGACATGGAGAACTTCAAAGCCTCCATCGCCCAACTTCCGGCGCGCGAAGACCTCGACCCGACCATCAAGGAAGCGCTGATCGTGGAATTCTATTCACGTTAAGCCTGCCTTCCCGTCCAGTCCAGTCCTCAGTTTTGCGGTTTACTGCAGATTTGTTCTTCAACAGGAGTGTGTACGACCAGCTATGGAACCTCTCAAAATCAAGTGCTTAGAAAACAAAACCGGAACCGACGGATCTATTTACGGCAAGTTCGTAATTGAGCCGCTGGAGAGAGGTTATGGCACCACGATCGGCAACTCTTTGAGACGCGTATTGCTCTCGTCCCTCGACGGCTCGGCTGTGACCGCCGTCCGCATCGAAGGCGTGACCCACGAATTCACCACCATCCCTGGTGTCGTGGAAGACGTCATCGACGTCATGCTCAACCTCAAAGGTCTGGTCGTTAAGTCGTACAGCAACGACCCGCAATACCTGCATCTGGACGTGGTCCGTCCGGGTCCTGTCACCGGCCGCGATATCATCTGCCCGGCTGATGTCACCATCATCAACCCCGACTGGCAGCTGTGCACCCTCGCCGAAGACGGCCGCGTCCGCGCGGAAGTCACCGTCGAGCGCGGTCGCGGTTATGTACCCGCCGACGCCCACAGTCACTACAAGCAAGCGATCGACGTTCTGCCGATCGACGCAGTCTACATGCCGATTCGCAAAGTCAGCTACAACGTTGAACCGACCCGCGTCGGCGAATCGACCGACTACGACAAACTGACCATCGAACTGTGGTCGAACGGATCTATTGATGCCACCGAAGCTATCAGCCAGGCTGCCCGTCAATTGATCGACCACTTCGTACCGATTGCCGAACTGTCCGGCCGCCCGGTGGTGCCAGTCACCGCTCAACCGGCTCAGCCAGACGGCAAACATCACTCCATCTCCATTGAAGAGCTGGAACTGTCGGTGCGCGCCTACAACTGCTTGAAGCGCGCCAACATCCACTCCCTGGGCGAACTGCTCAAACTCACCTACGACGATCTGATGAACATCAAAAACTTCGGCAAGAAATCAGCCGATGAAGTCATCGAGCGCTTGCGTCAGTTTGGACTTACGCTCTCCGATACGGCTAAGGCCTAGTCCCCCGGCTAGCGCCCTCTCAAAGGACACGAGGATACAATCATGCGTCACCGCGTACCAGGAAATCGCCTGAACAGACCACACGACCAGCACCGCGCCGTGTTGCGCTCGCTGGCCACCGAGCTGCTCAGACACGACGAGATTTTCACCACTCTTTCCAAAGCCAAAGCCGTCAGGTCGGAAGCGGAAAAGATGATCACGCTCGCCAAGCGCAGCCACCTGGCTGACTATGCAGACCTGCAAAAGAAAGCCAAAGACGGCGATGCAGAAGCGCAAAAGAAACTGGCTTCCCACGTGCACGTACGCCGGCAGATTGCCGCTTACGTCTACGACAACGAAGTCGTCCGCCGCGTCTACGACGTAGTGGCACCGCGTTATGAGTCGCGTCAAGGTGGTTACACCCGCATCATTCGCGCCGGCTATCGCCGCGGCGATGCTGCCCCGATGGCCCTCATTCAACTGGTCTAGTCCCTACAGACTGACAGTTCAGTTCACCGTACGTTGGCGAGGCTCATCCAGGGCCTCGCCTTTCCATTACCGAAATGCGCATCGCAATCAAACTGGAATACGAAGGCAAAAAGTTCTGCGGCTCGCAGTACCAGGACGGCGTGCGTACCGTGCAGGCTGAACTGGAAGCCGCTCTGGGCACATATCTTCGCACAGCGCCACCACGCGTGATACTGGCTGGCCGCACCGACAGCGGTGTGCATGCCCGAGGCATGGTGGCACACTTCGATTGGCCGCAAGATGCGCAGACCGAGATTGAAAATGGCTCGGCATCAGCTTCTTCACCAGACGCACCCGCGATAGACCTGTGGCGGTTGTGCTGGGCCCTCAACGGTATTCTGAAAACCGACCTGGCGGTGACGGCAGCGTGTCAGGTTGAAGATCGGTTCCATGCTCGCTTTTCGGCGCTGGAGCGGACATACGTTTACCGCATCTTAAATCGACCGCAACGCTCCGCCCTGGTCAAGGACAATTGCTACTTCGTGCCTCATCCGCTCGATCTCGATGGCATGAAAGAGGCTGCGGCGGACCTTCTTGGCACCCACGACTTCGCAGCCTTCCGCTCAACAAATGCCGACAAAAGCACCACAGTCTGCGATTTGAGCCGCGCCGAATTCTTGAATTTAGGTGAAGGTGAGCTTGAATTCTGGATTACAGCTAATCACTTCGTTTACAATATGGTGCGTATCATTGTCGGGACGCTCGTGGAAATCGGCCTCGGCAAGCGATCAAAGGCCCGTTTAAGCGAAGCCCTGTCCCGGAAAGACCGTGAGCTAGCGGGTCCGACAGCACCTCCCTGGGGACTCACCTTGGTCTCTGTAAAGTACCCAGAGGAATTCAAGCTGTTCTGTTGTGAGAATAATCAAATCCCGGTTCTCAATGGAGAGCCAGGGCAGGAGAATCACCCGTGAATACTTATCAAGCGAAACCCGATGAATTGACGCGCGACTGGTACATAGTCGACGCCGAAGGGCAGACGCTGGGCAGACTGGCTTCGCAAATCGCTCAAGTCCTGCGTGGCAAACACAAGCCCACCTTCACCCCCCACGTTGATATGGGCGACTTCGTTATCGTCATCAACGCCGAAAAGATTCAAGTTAGCGGACGCAAGGAAGAGCAAAAGCTCTACCGCCATCACTCCGGTTACCCGGGTGGTTTCAAGACCGAAAACTTGAAGCAACTGAGAGGGCGCCGTCCGGAAGCCATTCTCGAGCGCGCCGTCCGCGGCATGCTTCCGCACTCCAGACTCGGCGATCGCCAGATCACCAAACTGAAAGTGTATGTCGGCTCCGACCATCCGCATGCAGCCCAACAACCGAAGCAATTCAACTTCATGCGCGAAACGGCAAAAGCCGGCAAGTAAGCGACTCAACGAGGATTTTAATTAAGCAATGACCAGCGTAATTCAATACTATGGAACCGGTCGCAGAAAGACAGCCACTGCGCGCGTCCGTCTCATCCCAGGCACCGGACAGACCACTATCAACGGTCGCACTCTGGAAGACTACGTGGGCAACCGACCCGGATTGGCTCGCGAACTGAGCGTGCCGTTCGATGTAGCCGAAGCGCAAGGACGTTTCGACGTAATCGTCACCGTCTGTGGTGGCGGTATCGCCGGTCAAGTCGGCGCCATCCGTCACGGCATCGCCAGAGCTCTGGCAGAGGCCGCTCCGCAAAACCGTCCGGTCCTCCGTCAGGGCGACCTTTTGACCCGCGACCCGCGCGTCAAAGAGCGCAAGAAGTACGGCAGAAAGAGAGCGCGCAAACGCTTCCAATTCAGCAAGCGCTAATCGACCAGCGATCAGCAATCACAATATACGAAAGGGTCCGGAATGCATTCCGGACCCTTTCTCGTAACCTTTGTTCCTAAACCTCGGGGTGCTGGACCTAAGCTGCGGCAGCCTTATCGGCTCGGGTTTTGCCTTCGACCCAGCGATGACCATCCGGAAACTGATACGCAGCCTGTCCGTTGGTGTTCTGCCAGGTGAGCGTGCCGGTACGCGGCTCGATGCGCAAGTTTTTGCCGACTTCGCCGTTGCCCATGTCATAGTTGCCGTCGCTGCGGCGCGTCCAGGCGGCACCGCCTGCCGAATTCCATGTCACCTGCCCGATTTCGCCGTCCGGAGCGTAGGCGACAGTGAATTCCAACTGAGGGGTCTGCACGTGCACCGGGCGGTTAAACTGGTCGCGTTCAGCTACGGCGCCAAACGGACCGCTTGCGGTGTCAGGCTGGCGGGCGACGGTAATCGAATCCTTGACGCTATGAATCAGATCCGTGTCCGAAGATTGCGTCGCCCCCACGTCTCCCACTGCTGGGGTAGGAATGTCGTTGCCTTCGCCGCCTAATTGACCCATTTGACCGAATCCTCAAATATATAGCCACTGCTGTTTATATACCCAAACCGCGCTTTTTATCCGTCGGTTTCGGTAATGCAAATAACAAAATGCCACAGGCTCTCAGTTTCCGGCTTCGAGAGGACCTTAGCACCCTAGCGCCCGGCTGATACACCGATCTGCGATTCGCCTTCGGTCACCTGTATCGATTCTACTTCCGGTTCCGCTTCAGACGGCTGGAAGTCTGCGCGCTCTGCCACCACCGGCGGTGGCGCCACTCTGATATCACGCGGTTCTTTCATCTGCCCGTTGGCCCGGTAGTTATTTTGAAGCCTGGCAAACGCCACCAGGGCACAGATAATCGCCGTCACGCCGACGCCGATCAGGACATAGCCGACACCATAGCCGTTATAGACAAGGAAAATGCCGGCGGCATTTATCACCGTCGACAGAAACATACCGCTCGGGATGAGGTACGCCTTCAGGTTCTGGATGAATTCTGCGCGCTCGACTGGATCCACGATCTAACCTCTACCGTCCGATAACCGCCGCTATCTTACACCGTCTGCCAGCCTGGCATTCGATATCTGAAACGACTATAAAATTGCGTCTTCCGTTTGGATCTTTGACGGGTTACACTGTCTACACAATCTGAAGTAATAGGCATTATTTTTCACGAATCACAGCCTGCCGACTGCGACTAGAAAGACGCCACGGCTCCATGGAACACCTGAGTTTCTGTTGCCCCTTCTGTCAGAAAGCTGTTTCTTTACCAGATAACTACTGCCAGTCCTGCGGAGAGCGCTTGCTCTGCGTCCAGATTCTGTCAGGGACTGCGCTTACGCAGTCAGTTGCCGATAAAGTCGAGCCCACACCATATATAGTGTCGCCTGGTTTCACCGCGCACCCGGTGCGCTGGCTGAGTCCGGAATGCGCAGTGGCATTTCAGCGCCGCTCTTCCGACAAGCCTGCATTGCCCGAAGATACAAAAGCCACAGTCGGCGTTCGACCGCCACTAAGGAATAAATCTATGTCCCGATTGTTGTACGAAGTCGCCAACGACATGGCGCCCGAAGATCCCTGCGAAATCACGATCGTGCTCACACAGGCGCAGCTCTACCAGAGCGGCTCCTACCATAATCCATATCCCACCCGCCACGACGGCCGCGCACTCGTGGACATGTGCGTGCAACTAAGTGCGGTGGCACTAGCGATAGTCACAGTCGGTATCGGTACCGAAACCATCCTCAATCCACATGATGGTCAGGTCAACCAGGTATTCAAAGCCGCGAAAACAGCGCTCATCAGCCAGCGCCCGGAGAAGGCAGCAGATATTCTCGAATCGATTCCCAGAGGCACACCCAATATTCTCAACGTCGAGCGGCGCGCAATATTCGAAGACGCCATGATTGCCCGCGCCCGACAGCAAACCCAAAGTGGTCTCTATGCCCAAGCGCTCGCCGATCTGTCGCGCGTCCAGGCTCAGTCGCCGCTCTCGGCGGAAGCGACCCGCCTGGCTATCGAGTGCAGAAACCTGCAGGCTTTGGCACTGGACACAAAGTCCAGCACCACGCCGGCCACAGAATTTTTGAAGACCGACGCCGACACGCAAATCGCCGCCGTTCCACCTTCTACACCAGCAGCGTCTGCACCGCGGGTTTCTTCCACAGCAGCCTCGCTGCCTCTGTCCACCCAGGTGGCGTCGGCGCAGAGCAGTTATCCGGTTTCTCCGTACAAGGCCTTCCGCACATGGACCCGAGACCAAACCAAGCAACTCGCAAGAGTCTCACCGAAAAGCTCGCTGACCTCCATCGACTCACAGTTGCCGCCGCAACTGCTGCCCGCGTCCGGCTCCGCTCCCAGCGTTTCTCCAGAGGTTCCAGCCGGCAGCGGACCATCAAACGCGCCTCCCAGCGAAGGCACATCTTATTGGATGCAGGAAAGTTCCAACAACACAGACGAACCGGCAGCGACAGCACCGGACATTGAGCCGGCTCCGGCCCAAGACATCGCCCCCGTAGAGGCGCCAGCCGTGCCCAAACGCGAGTGGAAGACTGCACCGAGCGGCAAGACGAAGTTCGCCGACAACTAGAAACGCAGACCCTCAAAAAGTGACTCGGACGGCTGGTCAACACCAGCCGCCCAAGCCGAGCTACACCCCAATTCGATCAGACAATGCTTTTAAGGCGAAACCACCGTTGTCATGAGCCTTACAATTCATACGTACCCGGATATCCGCCTCCCGAAACGGTTTTCGGCTCTCCATCACGTTAAATGGGTCTCACGCATGTTAAACGAAGTTCAGAAAACTATCCACGTGCGCCGGCTGGTACGCGGGCAAGACTTGCGCCGCGAGCTGGCCAACATGGCTGCCGACCACGAAATTGGAGCCGGCGTCATCATCAGCCTCGTAGGTTCTCTGACGGAAGCGCGCCTGCGCATGGCCGGCGGTCACAAGGTGCGGCATTTCGAGGGACCGCTGGAAATCGTGTCGGCGACAGGCACTATCTATAAAGATGGCATGCACGTACATACGGCAGTATCCGATTCGACCGGCACCACATTTGGTGGCCACCTCATGGACGGGTGCATCGTCAAAACAACGGTCGAAATAGTTCTGCAAGACCTGAGCGAAGCCTGGCAGTTCACGCGAGCCCACGACACTGCCACCGGCTACTCTGAGCTTGTGGCAGTCCCCGTTTCGTGAAGTCTGCGCGACCGGCGGTCGCCAGGTTACTTCAGTTTGTCTTTGAACAGTCCAACACCTAGACCCAACGCTGCGCCAACACCGGCAGCGGTAGCCGTTTTCTTGCCCGAGCCATGCCCTTTGGTGGCAGACAACCCGAGCCCGGTTCCGATTAGTGCACCAGTGGCGGTATCTTTAATCAGAGGATGACGTTTCATCGTCTGAGACTTGCTCACCACTCCGACTCCGGCACCGGTAGCTGCGCCGATTCCCGCACCGCGCAAGGTACCCTTGCCTGATATCAGTCCGGTGACTGCGCCCGCACCGGCACCAACTCCGGCACCGATTGTCGCTCCCTTCACCTTCGGGTGACTGTTCAAATAGCCTTTGACGCCGCCGCCGGAAGTGTTTTTCGACACATTGGCCTGATACTGAGCCATAGTGGCAGTGCCGTTTGCCATCACCACGGCCGCGACCAGAAGTGCAGCATAGGCCGGTTTCTTACTCATATAAATCAATCCTCAAAAAAAGGATCAGCAACCCAGTATTTATCTTAGTCCAGTCAGGCAAACCTGACCAGTAGAGGGACTGTCGCGACGAATAGAAAGTAAAATAACCCTTGGTCACGAGTCTAATACGTGAGATGTCATGGCTAAGCAAGACGGTTCAGGCAAGAAACGCAAACCACCTGTCGACCTTTCTCAGTTGGGAAAGGCGAAGCAGAAGGCGAAAGCCAGCCGCGCCGCCGCCCGCAGTCAGGCGACCACCGAAAATCGCCTGAGCGGCACCGGCGAAATTTCCGGACTACCTTTAGATATCGATTGGAAACTGTTGGCGATCTTCGCTGCCATTGCCGCTTCGCTGGCGATCGCCGCGCATATCAATTCGATATCCAACACTATCGTTTTCCAAGATCGCGCGACACTGACACCAATTGCCAGCGTTCTCAAAGAAGATGCATTGTGGCGAGGCATCGGCACAGACCTCGTCACCAAGCCCCTCACGCAGCCGTGGGTGCGCGTGTCATATGCCCTCGATTGGATGAACTATAAAACCACAGTCAGCTGGTTCCACGCGGCCAACGTGGCTGTCCACACCCTGACGACGCTATACGTTTATCTCTTTTGCTGGCGATTGGGAAGGCGGTGGCAGCTGCAAGCGAAATACAGTCTCAGCCCTGAATTCATGGCCCTTTGTGCGGCTGGTCTCTTCGCCGTGCATCCATTTACCAGCGAGACCGTTGCCTATCTTTCCTCACGCTCGCCGCTGATCGCCACCAACAATATTATGTTGGCACTCAACACCTTCTTGATGGCAGTCCTCGCGAAGCGATTCAACACCAGGATTTACGCCTGGATCCTCACGATCGCCGCCGGCTATATGGCCGTCACCAGCGGTCTGGAAGCGCTTGCTCTGCCGCTTTTGATGATCTTGACTCTCTGGACAATCAAGCCCGAAGAGCAATCGTTCGTCGACTGGATATACGACAGATTGCCCGCGATCGGATTCTCTATGTTGCTGTTGTTGGGTCTGCCGTTTCTGTTGCTCCTCGGTGCCACGTATCCGCAAGGCACCAGCTATGCCCAGGAAACCCTCAATCAGATTGGCTACCTGAAGGCGCAGGGCACCGCACTGATCACCTATTACCTGCCGAAGTTCTTTGTGCCCTGGGGGCTATCAATAGATCCGCAGTACCAGTTCAAAGACGTGATCAACTACGCCACCATTCCCGGTCTGGCGGTATTTGGTTTTGCAATCGCTACGGCAATCAAGTTTCGCCAATTGCCGTTTGTCCTCTTCTCAAGCCTGTTCACAGTCTTCGCACTCTTGCCTCACGTGATTCTTGTGCAGCCGCAAGCGGTAGCAGATTCAGCCTTTTACCTGCCGCTGATCGGTCTGTGCACCTTATGCGGTGGCTTGATTTCGATTGCATTTAAAGCCAATCCGCGCCCAACAGTTGCGGCAGCCTCGGTAGTGGCGCTGGCACTCCTGGCTCTGACCAGCTATCGCAACTCCGAATGGACCAACGATCTGGCACTCTGGGAATCGACGGTCAGAGCCAGCCAGAAGAGTCCACGCGCCCACGCCTTGCTTGCAGTCGAGCTGATAAAACAGCAAAAAGACGACCGGGCATTGGCGGAGGCGAACCGCGCCACCGAACTTGGTGACAAGTACGCGCTGGGCTGGGTGGCCAAAGGCAACCTTGCCTTGCAGCGTAAAGATTACGCTGAGGCCGAAAAGGCCTTTGAAAAGGCAGTTGCAGCTTGCAATGAGAAAGTGCAGGCGAGCGAAATCACCACAGCCGCAGGACTTGGTCTGTCCGAGGCGTATTTGAAACAGGACAAGCCGGACAAGGCTTTGACGATTTTGTACACACTCGGCGCTAAGACAAAAGGCGACCCGCGCGCCAGTGCTGTAGCGGCACTGGCAACATATCAGACCGGTAACCCGCGAAAGTCTTATGTTTACTTGCAGCAGGCTGCTGAACTCAACCCCATGAATGAAGAACTCTGGTCGAAACTGGCGGACGTTTCGTTGCAGTTGCACAAGAAAGAAGCGTTGCGTGCCGCTGCCATCGCCAATCAGCTCGAACCATCTGCCATCAATAAGCTGCTCCTGGCCCGCTCGCTCTTCGCCAACGATAGGGCGGTTGACGCAAAAACTATCCTGCACGACCTCGCCGATCAGTCCCCAAAGGATGCCAGAGTTCTCGCCATGCTGAGCCGCGCTCATGAACAGGACGGCGAAACGCAAGAGGCTGAGAAATTCAAGAAACAGGCACTGGCCATCGACCCGACCATATTCAGCAAAGACCTGTTTGCTGAAATTCACGGACGTAAACCGGGAGCCGGCAGCCCGGTACCTCCGGCGGGCGACAAACCAGCCGCCGCCCCCACAGGGCCAGCCCCAGCGAGTCACTGAGCTGAAATTGTGAAGGCAGAACGCGCGAAAAACAGCGGGATTTCGTGCTGCTAATGCTGGAGGGGCGCCAGTACTGTACACTTGGCTTCCCAAACAGCGGCGGGAGCCCGATGAGCGACTATATCTGGTATTTGATCATGGCGACAGTGGTCGGCACGGCATTTCTGCCTCTGCTGCTGCGTCAAAAATGCACGCGCTGCAAGAAACGCATCCTCAAACAGATCAACCAGATAGAAGCCGTCGATCCGGACTTACTGCAAGACGAGCCCAAGTTCTCGACCTACTTCTGGTGCAAACCATGCGACATCATTCTGCGTCGGGAGCGCACCGGTCCGCTAGAGATAATCAGCGAGGCGGAACAAGTTCCGCAAGCCGTTTCTTAATCGCATCCAGATCCGTCAAAGGTTTTTCGCAAGCATAGTTTTCGCACAGATAGACGGTCGGCATGCCGTCGGCCAGTCCGCGCGAGACAAGAAGCGGGCTCTGTGATGTCGTCTCATTCGCTCCTGCGCCACCAAGGATGATGGCACCATTGGGCAAATAGATGCGGTGCAGAGCAAACAGCACGTCGCGCCAGTCGTCTTTCTGCAGGTCGGCGACCAGTGCTATTTCTACCTTGCGAGCCAGATGAAACTCAAGTGCAGTCAGCAAGCTGGCAAACTGGAAATGAGCTTTTTCCATCGCCTGTCCGTACAGCCGCAGCACAGCTGCGCCCGTCTTAGAATACTTGTCCTGCCCTGTGAGCACTCCCAGGCGCAACAGAGCAAATACGGCTACCGATGTGGGTGCCGGCACCGAACTATCAAGGAATATCCTCGTCCGCGTAATCAGCTTTTCGTGCGAATGACTGGTATAGAAGAAACCGCCTTCGCTGGCATCGAGAAACTGTTCGACCATCGCATCGGTTATTTCAATTGCAGCGAAGAGCCAGCGCGGATCGGCATCGACCGCCACCAGATCGATGAGAGCTTGCGAAAAGTATGAGTAATCATCCAGATAGCCCTTCAGTTTGCTCTGTCCACGTCCATACGTGCGATAGAGACAGCCGTCTCGCCACATGTGATCGAGAATGAACGCTGCTGCTTTGCGAGCGGCTTCCAGATATCGCTCGTCTCCCAGCACCCCATAACCGGCTGCCAGAGCCGAAATCATCAGACTGCTCCAACTCGTCAATATCTTTTCGTCGCGCCCCGGACGCACTCGCTTCGACCGCTCTTCCATGAGCTTCTGCTTTAACGGATCGGCTTTTGCGAAAAACTCCTCCTCGGTCAATTTGAATTTTGTACAGAGTTCCTGCAGTGAAGCGCTGAAACGCGGCACACTCTTGCCGTGCTCGAAGTTGCCGGTCTCCGTAATGCTGTATACCTCACAGAACCACTTGCCGTCGGCTTCGCCGAGGATTGTTTTTACCTCCTTGGGGTCGAATACGTAGAACTTGCCTTCCTCTCCCTCGCTGTCGGCATCCAGACTGCAATAGAAAGGACCCTCCGGTGCCGTCATTTCACTCAGCACGAAGTCCAACAGGTCTTTCGCTACTCGGCGCCAGTATGTGCGTCCGGTCAAAACATACCCGTCCAGATAGTTCTTGCACAGCAACGCATTGTCGTAGAGCATCTTTTCGAAGTGAGGCACGGTCCAGTATTTATCCACCGAATAGCGAGCGAATCCGCCCCCGAGATGGTCGTGGATGCCACCAAATGCCATTTGATCTAGATTCTTCTCCACCATCTCCATTGCCAGCTTGGACGTGGAGGGAGATGCGTAGGGGACTCGCCGCAGAGCCAGATCGATAATGCCGCAACTGGGGAATTTCGGTCCAGCCGGACTGAAACCACCCCACGTGCGATCGAGTAAATGACCGAAGTGCTCAAGCGCCTCATCGACCAGCTTGCCATTGAGATCGGTTTCGCTTTTGGGAACCTGATCAAACAGTGAGAGATGCTCCGTTATCTCGGCAGCTCCCTCCAGCACACTTTCCGGTTGCTCCTTCCAGGCTCTGTGCACGGACGCCAGAAGCCGCTTAAAAGAGGGCATGCCGTGCCGATCTTCAGGCGGGAAATAGGTGCCGGCATAAAAAGGCTTCAGGTCAGGAGTCAAAAACACCGTCATCGGCCAGCCGCCATGCCCGGTCAAAAGCTGCACAGCCTTCATGTAGATCTCATCTATATCAGGCCGTTCTTCGCGGTCTACTTTGATGTTGACGAAAAGCTCATTCATCAGCTCAGCAGTAGCATCATCCTCAAAAGACTCGTGCTCCATGACGTGGCACCAGTGGCACGCCGAGTAACCGACAGACAACAATATCGGTTTGTTCTCTTCGCGTGACCGCTGCAGAGCTTCATCACTCCACGGATACCAGTCGACAGGATTGTTCTGGTGTTGCAACAGGTACGTACTCGTCTCGTTGGCAAGACGATTCGGTTTGCGCTGGCTCTTACTGGGCACTTCGACATCCTCGCGAGAGGCGACAATTATCGCATTGAAGCGCTCGCAGTGCCGCCGCCCGGCTGCCAAGAGCGGACGCCGGAGTGTCGTCAGCAGGTTATGCTTAGGGCGTATGGATAGCTACGAGTACATCGTTATCGGCGGCGGCGTCATGGGCGCATCAGTTGCGTATCAACTGGCGGCAGAGAAGCGCAGTGTGCTCTTACTCGAACAGTTTGAAATCGGACACGTGCGATCAGCATCGCATGGCGAATCGCGCATTTTCCGCGTCGCCTACGACCATCCGGACTACATCAACCTGGCTCGAACCAGTCTCGAAATGTGGCGCATGATTGAGCAGGAAGCAGGCGAGCACCTGCTTGTCATCACCGGTCTGCTGGACTTCGGACCCAAGAACGACCGCGGACTCAAGGACACTATTGAAAGCCTGCAATCCGAGGACGAACCATTTGAGAAACTGACGCCGAAAACGACTGCCAAGAAGTTTCCCCAGATTCAACTGCCGGAAGACTGCCACGCGATATTCACTAGGGACGCCGGTATTTTGCGGGCAAGCAAATGCGTGAAGGTACTTCTGGACCGAGCCCGACAGCGGGGTGCCCATCTAGTTGAGTATGCGGCGGTGCGGGAAATTGATGTCTCACCCGATTTGGTAATCGTCTATACAGAGGTGCAGGCTTACTCAGCGAAGAAACTGATCGTTACCGCTGGTCCGTGGAGCAACAAGCTTCTGCAAAAGAACGACATTCAGCTGCCGCTGACCGTAACGCAAGAACAGGTAGTCTACGTCCGCCCCTCGCATCCCAATCTTTTTCGCGCCGGCAACTTTCCGGTTTTTTGCGGGCACGGAGGCATCGGCAGCGGTAGCATCGGCTTGTACGGCTTCCCCACCCTCACCGAACCGGGTGTCAAAGTCGCTTATCACCAGTCCGGCGATGTCACCACAGCCGATACCAGAAACTTCGACCTGAACGAGCCCAAGGCGCGCCGATTAATAGAAGATGCACGAAAGCTGCTGCCGGATCTGACCGCGGAAATTCAGTCATTCAGTACCTGCCTGTATACGCTGACACCGGATCAGCACTTCATCGTCGACCACCTTCCCGGTCATCCCAATGTGGCGATCGGAACCGGCTTCTCCGGTCACGGATTCAAGTTCGCGCCGGTGATCGGACGCATGTTGATCGACATCGTCAGGCACGGGGACACCGAGTTTCCGCACGATTTATTCCGCATTTCGCGATTCGCCCAGGCGCCGGTCGAACCAGCCACAACCACAGCAACGCCAGTAGTGCCGACCACCGCCGGCACAGTCAAACAAAATTCGGGCGCAAAAACAGGCAAAGCCGGAAAAGCTGCGGCGCCTTCCCCACCGAAGACTGAGCGCAAGAAAGCCAAATCAAAAAAAGGCCGCAAATGAGCACCGGCGACCTACCGGCACCTACAGATGCCGGTGCAGAGCCAGTCCCGTTCATAGACCTGCACGTCGCACAGCGCATCGCCGAACGCGCGGCAAATGACTCACTCAGACAACTGCGATTTTTGCTCTGGGCTGTGGTGAGCATCATAACTCCAGGCTGCATCGCAGAATTCGCCGGACTGCACTTCGGTTCGTACATGACTGTCCCCTACTTTTACTACCTGGCATTGCCTGTCTTCTTTGGAGCATACGCCAGTTCCCAAGAGAGCCTGAAAGTTCAACAGGCGCTGGCAAAGGGCGACCTGGACGAAGTGTCCATAATATGTCCGCGGGCTGCCGTGTGGAACTACATGTGGTGCCCGGTGACACTGAAGCAATACCAGAACTGCCTGCTCGCTGAAGAAAGAATGCTGATCGCAGAAGGCCGTTATATCGAACTTGAGGCCATGTTGCGTTATCTCTGGGCTCAAAGCGAACAGCGGGCTGTTTCAATTGGCATACCCCAGGATGTTTTCATCGCCACTCACCTGGTTATGTCATTGATGGAGCAACAGCGATACGCCGAAGCGGCATTAATCCTGCAGAAACAGCTGGATTTAGCGAAGCAGAAGGACAAACTGCAGATAGAGTGCCAGCTGGCACTCTGTTACGCGCACCTCGGACGATTCGATGACGCCGACAATCTCATCCAGGACTGCCGCCAGGAAGGTCGAGTGGTCTATCTCGCCGATCAGTTCACCCTCACTCTCGCCGAGTGCATGATACAGCTAGAGCGCGCCGACCTTGATGAGTGCGAAGAGTCAGCACAAAAGTGCCTCAAGCTCTGCCAGAAAGTGGACCTGACCGGAGACTTTCAACCTTCCTACAACCGATTGATTGGCAAAATTCGTGCAAAACAAGAGCGGTACGAGGAAGCGGAACTGAACTTCAGAAACGCCCTCGACCTAGCACAAAGCGCCGCAAATCCAGATTTACTAAGCATCAAAGATATTCTCAACGATTTCGCTACGGTGCTGGCAAAAGCCGGCAAACCCGAGTTGGCCAACGAGAAAACGGCGCAAGCAAACCGCGTCAGAGACATCTACGCCAGGAGGGAACGCCGGGCGATTTCAGCAATACTTACCCGTCTGGATAACAAACAGAATATCTGGGTGGCGCCGCAGATCTTGTCCACAGAAAGGCGGCGTAACTTGCTGGGAGAACGACTCTCGTAGATTGGACCCAGCCGCTAGGTGAAGCTGGCAGAAGAAGCCAGTTTTGCCTCTTCGTAGATGTGCAGGTGCGAGCGGATCACATTGCTGGTGGTGACATATGACTCTTCGATTACCTTGATCAAGTTACTCTCGGAGTCGATAAAAATCGTGATGCTGTCTTCATCAGAGATACTGGCGAGGACGCGACAGTGACGATTGGCGAATTGCACCGGACGTTTCTCTTCGTACTGACGCTGAAACAGCGGACTGAGAATCTGCTTCCTGAGTTCGAACATCAACAGCATCGGCACCATGCCGGTGGCGCCTTTCGACGTCTTGAGAGTCTTCTCTACGGCAGCGGGCAGCGACTCGGCATGCCAGGATTCGCTGGCGGCGGCGCGCGCTAACGTTTGATATCGCGAATGCAAAATGCCCAACTTCTCCGTCGAGTCGAGACGAATAAACTCGAAATTGAATTTCTCATTACGCACGAACTCCGTCTGAAAACGGATCAACGTCCCCGTCAAGTCGGGATTTTTGGTCAGCGCTTCGGCGCTCATGTTGGAGGTGACGCCACGATCGCTATAGGTGCGGCAACTCGCGTACAAGTTGGCAATCTCAGTGATCAGGTCCGTGCTCATGCGCTCTTCAGAGCCGCGAGCAGACCGTCGTAGAGATGCATATTGGCGTCGAGGACACCGTTCATGCCTGCCTGCACGCTTGCAAAAGCATCATAGTTCTGAGCAAAGAGAACAGCCAGCGCCACTGACTCGTTTGTGTGTTCCTGTTCCAGCAAAACATGGTTGAACCAGATATGGTGCCCGCAACCAATACGACTGAATGCCACGTGCATGGCTCGAAACTCTTCGACCGCCAGAAGTTCGGTCGCAGTTATGGCACCGGCTGAAATCGCCGGCTTAATCAAACCGGTAAAGCCGGACTGGCGCAGTGGATAATAATACTTGCCGACGGCCCGCAAAAACTTCTTGATGCCGGGCATCACCGGCATCGCTAGAAATTCTGCCTCAGAACACCCGGCCGCCAGCGCCACTTCCTTGAGTTGCTGGGCATGATTATCTCGATAGTCGCCATTGCCATACTCGTTACGCACGTTTTCCAGAACATATCCGACCGCTGGCTCGGGCATCAGAGTCGATGCCTTCAGCAGCAGGCGACGCAACAGCGCCGCATGCGCATCGTAGTTTCTCAAAAGACGCCCGGCACTATGCGGTGTCAGTTCTACTGTCTGCAAATAATCAAACAATGGATGCCGACTGCACGCATGCGCGCGAGCCAGATCCACCAGCTGTTTCGTCCACTGTTCGGTCGCCGATGCGGTCTGCACGTCACTACTTATTCGGAAACGCCGGCAGTCGCGCGTTCAGGGCTCAGGGCTTTTTTTTTGGTGTCGGAACTGTCGTGCTCGGCTTCCAGTTTCTCCAGATACCATTGGGCTTCCAGAGCAGCGGCACAGCCGGTACCGGCAGCAGTTACGGCTTGTTTGTAGACCTCATCCTGCACGTCGCCGGCGGCAAACACACCGGGAATTTTGGTTTTGACACCATCGGTGATGATGTAGCCGTTAGGGTTGAGGTCGATTTGATCGACAAAGAGATCGGTATTGGGGCGGTGTCCGATAGCGATGAACACGCCGTCTGCTTCGATCTTCTCTACTTTGCCGGTCTTGAGATTTTTGATTGTGATGTGGGTGAGTTCGCCCTTCTCTACATCATGGAACTCTTCAATGACTGTGTCGGTCATGAACGCCACTTTCGGGTTAGCCATGGCGCGGTCGACCATGATCTTGGAGGCGCGGAAAGAATCACGACGGTGCATCAAGGTTACTGAAGAGGCAAAGCGAGTCAGGAACATCGCTTCTTCCATGGCGGTATCGCCGCCGCCGACCACGAACACCTTCTTATCCTTGAAGAAGAAACCGTCGCATGTCGCGCACGCCGACACTCCATGTCCCATCAGTTTGGACTCGGACGGCAGTCCAAGCAGCTTTGCCTGGGCGCCGGTGCAGATAATCAATGTGTCCGTATGAATCTCTTCGCCGGAAGTCTTGACCACAATCGGCTTGGCGTTGAGATTCACCGACTCGGCATTGTCGTAGATGAACTGGGTGCCGAAGCGTTCCGCCTGCTTATGCATCTCTTCCATAAGAGTCGGACCGAGAATGCCGTTCGGGAAGCCGGGGAAGTTTTCAACATCGGTTGTAATGGTAAGTTGACCACCGGCTTGCAGACCTTGAATCACGAGCGGATCGAGGCTGGCGCGAGCAGCATATATTGCCGCTGTTAAGCCGGCGGACCCAGAACCTAAGATGGTGACTTTCTTTCGGATGGGCTGGGCCATTGATAAAGCCTTCCTTGATGAAGAAGCGCATGCGGTGGGGCGGCTAATGTGTCATTGCCTGTGTACATTCTATCGGCGCAAACCGCGCCGCAACTGGCTTCACCACATTTTAAAATCGTAATGTAATTGTAGCGCTGTTGGCTGGAAATAACCTTCAGCGCTTCGTTGAATAGAGGACGGGGCGCAAGCCATACGGCAAATCGTTACGCATACGGGCAAATTCTTCCAGAAGCTGCATCCGGCGCCTCTCCAAATTAACGAGTGCGCGCTGATTAGACTTGTCGTTATCCAGAAGTGGTGTCAAGCGATCCAGGTCGTGAATCTGCCCGAGCAGCTGCTGGGCTCGCACCAGCTCGAGATTGGTCAATCCAAAGAATTCGGTGAGTATATATCGCCAGCGTTTAATGGAAAGCCTCAAAGCATGCATCTCTTCGGCTGAAGTGGCGCTGGCAGCCATCTGGCGCACTTGCCGTTCGTGCTCGATGACATGACGGTCCAGGTGCACGTAAGCAGACTCGTGGAGCACCTTGCCGTTATCCATGGCTTTCTCGACCTTGTCTGCGCGGTTGCGCAGATATGCCGGAATCTCAGACACCATATCGCCAAGATCGAGTTCGTCGACGTAGTCGCAAAGCCTGTTTTTCAGCCGCTTGCGATCGGCCTTCCATTTTTTGATCTGCTCCTTGCTAACTTCGAGCTTTTCCCCCAGCTCCAGATTGACATCCTGGTCTCGAAGTTCACCCAGCATCGACAATAGCTTACGCAGCGGTTTGCTGATGTTCTTCTTGAACTTGCCCGACTGCCACTCGTCATCCTTCATGACCCCCCAGACGGAAAACCAGCGCCGCAGTGCCACCCGAGACTTGTGCACGCGATCAGCATTGACCTTCCTGTTCAAGCGCTTCAACTCGACTGCCAGGCTGGTCGCAACGGCAATCGCCGCCTGCGCCTCGTAGTTTATCCAGCTACTTTGCGCCAGATGCGGCGGAACTCCGGGCGGCAGGGCGCCGGTTTTGCTTGCCGCAGCTTTCTTTTTTGCAGGTTTGGTCTCGTCGCCTTTCATCACAGGTCCAAATTTCAATGCCGATTTCAATTCAACTAGCCGAATTCAGCTCGGCATCAGCGTCCCAAAAGATCATGCAAGACCTCTTTCCCGCGCCGCAGAACCAGATCTTTTCCACCCCTAGAGTACACAGCGTGCGCCCGCTGGAGCAGAGATGGCATGCGCACACGCTTGAAACTGGGCAATCGGTGAGGTTCCGCGCAAAATTGTCGTAACGGCGAGACAACTTGATCCCAGCGATATTTTCGCGCAAGTTGCTTGGAATTTTCAGCAAATGTTTTTGTCAACTCGCGATCTTCAATCAGGCGTTTGATAGCCTCCGCCCATGCGCCTACATCTTCGAAAGGCAGCGAGACTCCAGCGTTCATTTCCTGAATATCATCAGCCAACTGGTCGCCGCGCGTAGACAGAACCGGCAATCCGGCCCACAAATAATCAAGTATTCGCGTGCGAAACGAAAAACGCGTTTCCAACACATCAAAGTGCGCCGAAACTGCCGCATCCGCATCGAGCAGATAGTTGACACGGTGTGCGTAAGGTGTCCATGTCCCGCAGAAAAAGACATGCTGATCGAGCAGATTGAGCTCCTTCGCCAGCTCAACAGATCGCCTGGCCATGGGCATCACGTCGACTTGCGGATTTGGCGACTTGAAGCCCATGAAATAGAGCTTCAGCTGCGGATAGGCAGGAGCCAGGGCCCCGACGGCTCGTATGACGGTGAGCGGGTCAAACCACTCCCAGATGCCACCACCCCAGAGCAAAAGGAAATCGTCTCTATTGATACCCTTCACATGCCCCTTGGCGCCCGGCCCCTGGGCAACGGGATCGGTAGCCGGCAAGCCAAATGGCACCACATCAATCAAGCGCCTGAATGTGGGGTCTTCGCGATATACATCGGGAGTAAGTCGCCCCAGCGCGCAATAACGGCCGAGCCAGTAGTCACGCTGGCGTTCGGACGCGCACACCGAAAAGTCTGCATTCACCATATGCCGCTCCAGCACCTGATGCATGAGGTTATAGCTGGCAGCGGAAGAAACAGTGTCTTCTGCGTACTGCGCCAGTACTGACAGCAGATACGGGTCGTACAGATCCACCGCCAGATATTTGCCCAGTCGCGAGAGGCGCGGATACGCTTTCAGGACATTGCCCTGGACAAAGAGGACATCGGCGTTTTCGGCACATTCGTAGAGCACCGGTCGCGCTCCGGTGATCAGCTTGAATGAAGACAGAGGGCTGAGATCTGCCGCGCTAACATCTGTCTCACGAGGCGAAAACACCGTTACATCAAAGTCACGAGCCAGCTCTTTGCCCAGCTCGACAGCGCGAATCGCCGGTCCTGCCATTTGTTGAGCGACCGGCTCCAGGGTGATAAGTAAAACTTTTCGGTGAACCATGTCTGCCAGAATTAGAAGGTAGTAAAGAACATTGGCTTCGCCGAGCTGGTTAGTCGTCGTAATATATACGACGACGTGCAGGAATTAACAGAAAACTTCCGGCACCGTAAGTTTTTGGTATCTGGCAACTATGACTGCAGTTCTCGAACGGGCGAAGATCGCCGCTGAATACAATTTCGACCTCGACCTCGCTCTCGACCCCACAAAGGGCGAAACCGGCACCGGGGCGATAGAGACCGGGCTGGTCAGCGTCGTCATTCCTAACTGGAACGGCAAGAAGTTCCTGGCAGGTTGCTTAGATTCTCTTCTGGCACAAAGTTACCCACAGGTGGAGATAGTAGTCGTCGACAACGGGTCTCACGACGGTTCGGTCGACTACCTCAAATCCAACTACCCGCAGGTCAAACTGATCTGCTTCCCGGTCAACACCGGGTTCAGTCCGGCAGTCAACGCCGGTATTCGCGCATCGTGCGGCGAGTTTATCGCACTGGTCAACAACGACACGGTTTCAGAACTAACCTGGATCGAAGAGCTGGTCAAAGCCATGACCGCCAACCCCGAATTGGGCAGCGCCGGTTGCAAGATGCTCGCCTACGACGATCATTCACTGCTTGACGGCGCCGGCGACGGTTACAGGCGCGGCGGCTTGCCCGGGCGGATCGGACATCGCGAGAAAGACCTAGGACAATTCGATGCACCACGGATGATACTGGGAGCATGCGGAGGCGCCGCACTTTACCGGCGGACCATGCTGCGCGATATCGGATTGTTCGATGAAGACTACTTTGCGTATTTAGAAGACGTAGACATCGCGCTGCGAGCCCAGAGTCGCGGCTACAAGTGCCAATACGTTCCAAGCGCCATTATCTACCACCTCGGCTGCGGCACCACCGGCAGTGGCTATCATCCACTGGTCGTGCGCCTTTCCGCTCAAAACAACTGGAACACCATTATCAAGAACATTCCGTTGCCGCTGCTGGTCAAGTTTCTTCCCCATATTCTCTACTGGCAGGCTTATTACTTCGCAGTTGTAATCGTGAGGGGCGGGCAGGTCATCCCCTGGCTTCACGGCACCTGCCGCTCACTGATGCTCTTGCCAAAAATGCTGCGCAAACGGCAAGAGATCATGTCCAGCCGACGCGTACCGCTGGAATATCTGGAAGAGATCATCATCACTTCCGAACGCGATTTACAAAACTCCCGAGCACGCCTGATAGAACAGGCTGCCCAGAAATAAGAAACGAGACGAAACCAGACCGGTGTCAGTAGTCGATCTCTTTCGGACGGGTAATAGACTCCAGCTTTCCGGACTTGGGTTTTAATTCTTTCCAGAGCGGCGCGCTCAGCGTCAGGTGCGCCAGACACGCGGTGGGAAACTCTTCGAAATTGCCGGTGAAAAACTCGTGCAAGTCGGACATGCCCGGGTTATGTCCGATCATCAAGACCGAGCGATGCGGCTCTGGTATCTCGGAAAGCACATCGAGCAGGTCAGCAACATCCGCCTCGTAGATGCGCTTGTCGAACTCGATTGCGCAAGACAGTTTCGCCTTATCCTGAAACAGCTCCAGCGTTTGCCGCGTGCGTTTGGCCGGCGAGCAGAGAATCAGATCGGCAGTCAGATGGTTTTCGTCGAAGTACTTGCCCATGCGCGGTGCACTTTCACGTCCACGTTTGTTCAGGCTGCGATCAAAGTCAGATACAGGCTCGTCCCAGCTAGACTTCGCATGCCGCATTAATAGCAGTGTCTTCATGCTTCAACCGTTATGAATCATCTCTGAAGGAAACAGCGTTTTCCAGTTCTTCGATGATCCGCTCATGCAACTGCGAAATGACAGCGTTGATCATTTCCTTTCCCTTGGAAATCTTGCGAGCCTCGATAACTGAAACCGCGGAGTTCAATTCTTCCATAATTTCGGAGAGAACAGAGAGGCTCTCGTTAACGCTTTTGATCAAAATCTCGGCGCGATGATCCTCATCTTTTGACCGGCAGGTGCCGCAAATTCCATAGATGTCGAAGCGGCTGCTGTGATGGTCGTAGCCTTTCCGGTCAGCAACCGCCTTTCCGAAACCGCGAATCAAATCATCGGCGAATTCCACCGTCAGTCCGCACTTGAGACATATCAGGTGGTCGTGATCGTGTCCGTCATCCCGGGCTTCATACCGGCGTCCATGGTCGCCGGAGACTGCCGTGACATCGCCGTGCGCCTGCAACTGATTCAACGTGCGATAAACAGTTGAAAGACTTACTTCTAGACCCGAGTCGCGAGCGCGCCTGTAAACCTCGGGTGCTGTCAGGTGCACGCCGCGCGGAATGTCACGCACCAGAGCGGCTATGGCATCTTGCAGCTGCTTGTTCCGCCGAGCCCTTCCGGCTCCGTTGGCTGCATCATCACCAGTCTTTTGGTTCACGCGGCACCCTTCTGAAATCCTTGTCTCAGGTTAGTGAGAAAGCTATTGAGAATCATTCCGTACCAATTTTCACACTTCTCGAGCAAAATTATGTCGCCTTTTATAGCCTGTGTGACATTTATCGATATACTCGGCATCCCTTATCAACTGCGACTTTTGCCAATTTTACGCGTTTTTCGCATATTGTCATCGGCGTCAGCGCCTCCCAGCAGATAAGGAAAGCTTATTTGACAAAGGAATTTGCTCGGTTGTATCTTTTTAGCGTTCACTAATTGAGAATGGCTCTCAGTTACCTCGGTCCTAATCGTCGTCCTAAATCAGAGCGGCTCTTTTCGAAGTATTGGTGTACAGGCTCAAATACATTCAATAGAAATCGAAGGAAGGAAGAACTCGCAGTGGTCGATGACGACCAACGACCCACCTGAGAAATCCAATCAATCAAACCGGGGGGACCGCTCGTCCTCCCGGTTTCCTTTTGGACGTGCGATGCGCGAAAAACGTCTGAGTTTCGTGCGGTGCCGTACAATGTCCATCCGATACTGCACCTTACGCTATGGACGGACGTTATGGCTCCGGATCAAACAGTCGTCGAGCAAGACGAAACTTCTGAAGAACTCTATCCACGCAAGCGCGTTTGTCGCAGACCAGTCGACGTCAACGACCTGCACTACGCCAAGCTCACGTTCAATGACCGAGTAGCAGTGTTGGTAACAGGCGCAATCGGCTCAATGTACGCCGTTTACTTGTTCCTCGTGTTCTCCGTAGGGTGGATGCTCTGGCAGGCGTGGATGTCACAGACGGCATTTGATCCCTATCCATTTGCGTTTCTACTCTTTTTAGGAAACATCGTACAGCTGCTGCTGATGCCCTTGATTATGGTGGGGCAGAACATTCAAGGTCGCCATTCCGAGCTGCGAGCCGAAGAAGAGTATGCAACTTGTGTGGCAACCTACGAAGACATTGAAGAGATGATGGAACATCTCGCTGCGCAGGACGTGGAAATTCTCAAACAATCCGCGATGATGCGGCAGATTTTGAAGAAACTGGAAGACGCGACACCGACTTTCAATTAGGTGTCTCGGCGCTCAACCCTTGCATATCACGCAGCATCGTCTTCGCCTGCGGATACTCAGTGAACCCCTTGTTACCGTGGTCTACAACCCACTCAAGCAACGGACGGGCTTCTTTTTCCTTTCCCTCGAATATGCAAGTCACCGCCACATAAGTGTTTGCTTCGGTCTTATCGTCAATACTTTGCGCAGCAGCAAGAAGCCGATCTGCGGACAAGCTGCCGTCGGCAAACTGCAAGAGTTTCTTAGACCATTCATCAGTTGTGTGGGGCAACACTTGCTGCACCACTGCTTTAGCCTTGTCCAGCTGTCCGGAACCACGATAGGCCAATGCAGCAATCGTGGCTGCGTACGCAGCATGAGGATTGTCCGCTGCTATCAAAGACAGTCCTTTCTCAGCGTCACGGGCTGCTAACAGATACTCCCGCCTCGAGAGAAAAAATTGTGACCGCAACATAACCGCCGCCTCACCGGTGTCGGCAACTCCCAGGTCGACCGCGCGATCCAGCTTTTCGCGGGCTTTGTCATAGTCGCCCCGCAGCCAATAAATATCGCCGCGCAGCGTCTGCAAGGTACCGTCAGAAAGTGGCGGCGAACTGCTGATGGTGGCATCATTGAGCGCCTGCTCATACTGACCCAACCATTCTTTAGCGTGAATTCTTACGGCATACGGACGCGTCAGCTTTGGCGCCAGCTTGATCGCCTCTTGTGCGTCTTCCAGAGCCTTTGCGTATTCGCCCTTACTGAGCCGAGCCTGAGCACGCAAGCTGTAAGCAACAGGTTTTGGTCCGCCCAGTTCCAGAATTTTTGCTGCGTCGTTTTCCAATCCCTGCCAGTTCTCATTTTTTTCATAGATGTACATGCGAGTGACATAGCCGTCGACTGCGGTCGGATTACTGGCGATGCTTTTGTTGATCATCGCCAGCGCTCGTGGAGAATCATGGCGCTCGATCAAATCCATAGCCCGGTCGCGTTCATACTGATGGTCAAAATCGAATGGACGCATCTGATCTACTCGATACATCGTAAACAACAGCCCCGCCATCGCCATGAACGAACTGACCGTCACCGCCAACTTCACGGGGCGATTAGCGGGACGCAAGAGAAATATCCCGCAGAACATGCCAACTACAAAGCCACCGGCATGGGCCGCGTTGTCCACGTCAGGTATGAACATTCCCGTGACCACGGCGATAAAGACGAAGACCGGCACAAAGCGCATAGTCGAAATGATCAGGCGTTTTGGCAGGGTCGATTGGTTGTTGATAAAGAAGGAGAGAAACGCACCCCACAAGCCGAGAACCGCTCCGGATGCCCCCGCGCTAACCTGATAAGGGTGCGCCAACAGACTGAACAAAGAGGCACCGACCGCGCAAAACAAATAGATGGTGAGGAAACGCAAAGTGCCACCAAGTCTTTCGACATAACGGCCCACGTCCCAGAGTACAAACATGTTGACGGCCAGGTGAAATATGCTCACATGCACGAATGCAGAAGTGAGCAGTCGCCAGGGTTCCTCATTGAGAGCCAGACTTGGTGCGCACGCGCCCCAATGAATTACGAGAGATCTGCCGGCATAAATGAACGCTACACCCTTACTTTCGATAACCATCGCCAGAAACACCAGGCAGTTGATGGCGATCAAAATCCACGCCGTGTAGAAGGTCTGCTTCCTGTAGTAGCCTTCCAAGATCTTGAGCGGATCATTGGGGTCGACGGGTTTTTCGTTGGCGTCGACGGGCTTTTCGTCGGCGGCTTTACCGTCGGCGTTGTCGGTATTTGGGATTTCCTTTTCGTCTGACATTGAGCGCTGCGCTATTCACGCGGCTCAATCCCGAGACCTGGACGATCGGGTAGCACCATGTAGCCATCCTTGTATTCGGCACCGGCAAACGGATCGTTGGCTAACAGCATGGCGCCGTCCAGGTCGAGATAATCGCAGAGCGCCTGAATCTGGCAGGCGGCCGAAATGCCGACGGACGACTCGACCATACAGCCAAACATGATCTTCAAATTGAAAGCGCGCGCGGTGTGGATGACTTTCATGGCTTCCAGGATGCCACCAGTTTTCGCCAGCTTGACGACGACACCATCAATGGTGCCGGCCAGCCGCGCCACATCGGTAGAGCGCATGATGCTTTCGTCAGCAAACACGGGAATGGCTGTGTGTTCGCGCACGAACTGCCAGTCGGTTACCTGGGCGTACTTTGGAATCGGCTGCTCGATAAATTCGACGCCGTGATCTTGCAGGAACCTGGACATTTTGATGGCCTGCTTTGGCGTCCAACCACCGTTCGCGTCGACTCTCAGAGGCAGATCTTTAGCGACCTTGCGAACTCGCTTGATGATTTCTTCATCGTAGCTGGTGCCCTGCTTAATTTTCAGCATCTTGTATCCGGCATCGACAGCTTCTCGGGTCTTCTGCTCGACTACGTCGAGGCTGTCGATGCCGATAGTGAAATCGGTCATCGGATATTTCAACTCGGCCAACCCCAGAGAATGGTAGGTCGGAGTCTTGATCAGCTTACCGACAATGTCATGCAAAGCCATTTCCACAGCGGCTTTCGCCGAGCAGTTGCCGGCGATGGATTTGTCCAATCGCTGAACGATCGCCTCGATTGCAAAAGGGTTTTCACCCAAGATGTCTGTTTCCGCCCAGGTCTTCAAAACAGCCGAGACAGTGCTGGCATTCTCATTATGATACTCAGCCGGAGCGGCTTCACCGAGTCCCTCGATGCCTTCGAAAGACAAGCGCACCAGAATGTTGTGCGTGTCGGACGAGGTGCCATACGAAATGCCGAAAGGATGCTTCGTGCGCAGCATCAGATCTTCAAAGGAAAGTTGGATCGCAGACTTCTGCTTCGTAGCTGTCACCTTAGTTCCTCCCGCCATAAATCATACCGCCGCTTTCGAGAGCCAGTCTTTGACTGACTGGTTGAAAGCTTCCTGCACCTGTTTTACTACTGGTCCAACTTTGCCGGTTCCAACCGGTTTCTCATCGAGAGCAATGATCGGCACCACCTGAATTGTCGTCCCGGTCAAAAAGAGTTCATCCAGCTCAAACAGCTCAGCTTCGCTGATGCGCTGCTCAATCATCGGGATGTTGTTCCGCGTGCACAGATCAACAACATGGCGCTTAGTGATACCAGGCAAAACCGCAGGTCCGTTAGGTGCCACCAAAACTTTCCCGCCTTTCACGCCAAACACACTGGTGCGACTGCCTTCGGTAACTAAGCCGTCCCGCAGCATCACAGCTTCCAGACACCCCTGTCTTTGTGCCTCGCTGGCAGCCATACAGTTAGCCAGCAAGCTCGTCACTTTCAAATCATTTCTCTGCCAGCGGACATCCCTGGCTGTAATTGCCTTAGCACCCTCAATACGCAAGGGCGCCGCCGGGTCATCGAAGTGCTCCACATAGATTAAGCAATTAGGAACAGCGTCTTCAGGAAAGTGATGGAATCGGCGGGCACCGGCTCCCCGACTGACTTGAATGTAGACAATCGCTTCGCTCTCACCACTGTTGGTCAACGTCATATGCACGCGTTCTTTAACCACATCAACCGAAAAATTGATGGATAGCTCCTGCAGTCCCCTCGCCAATCGCTGCATATGGTCATCGACACGCCAGAGCCTGCCGCCGCTCACGCGCAGCACCTCATAGACAGCATCACCGAAAAGAAACGCCCGATCGAGCGCCGGCACCCGCACCTCATCCAGAGGCATTTCCGAACCGTTCCAATTGGCCAGCGTCTTCAAGTTAGCTACCTCTCGCAGTCATCATCTTCCAGATCGTACACTTCGCCTTGGACGCCTACGATCTTGGCGTCCAACAGAACTCAGATGCCTCCCCGACCTCCTTGAAACAGCTCAAATTGGAGCAGCCAGACCTCAAAGACGTCGCCAGGAGTGTTCATTAGAACACATATATCAGCCTCTAATTCTGGAAACGCCGGTCCTGGCAGGGTTCAATTAGTTTATCTTTTGTAAAATCAGGGCCTGTAATGCGGGGTAATTAGGACGGTTACCGCATCCTTAGGGCACACAAGTGGAATAGAATTAGCAGGTGCGGCGTCGGCTCGCCGCTATCACGAGCAGCTGCGCTACTTGACAAGCGTGAACGTTCGAAAGCATGAGGAAAGTACTGAATGGCAAGCGATGACATGGAGCTGAAGGCCGCGGACGACGGCTCATCCGCAGGGGAATCAGCTCAGGCGCCTGGCACGGCAGCCGCCACTCAAACCGCCAGTGAGGGGACAGAAGACAAGGACAAAGGAAGCCGCGTCGACGCTGCCAAAGCTTTCTTCCGAGCCATGTACGCGGGCGACGAAAACGCAGACGCCGCGGCAATGGATTCCGGAGCGCAGGGCGGCGGAGCCCGACCGGGAGGCGGCGGCGGTGAAGTGGGCAGCTGTCGCAATTGCACGGGCATGGAATTTGCCCTCAAGGAAGCCGAAGCCAAAGCAAACGAAGCCGACACTCTCTATCGCCGTATGGCAGCCGATTTCGACAATTTCCGTCGGCGCATGGAAAAGCAGAGCGAAGAGTCGGCAGCAGCCGGCGTGCGCAAAGCTGTAGAAGCTTTGCTGCCGGCGCTCGATGATTTCGACCGCGCCAAAACTTTCCTCAATGCCGACATGCCGGCCGACAAGCTGTTTGAAGGCTTCAACCTGGTGTTCACACGCCTTCTCGGTTGCCTGGAGGCTACGGGCGTGAAGCGCATTCAATCGGTCGGCGAACAGTTCGATCCCAAATTCCATGAGCCTGTGCAGCAAATCACCACGACCGAGTTCCCCGATGGCGCCGTGGCGCAGGAACTGCGTGGCGGCTACATGATGCATGACAAGGTTATTCGTCCGGCAATGGTCAACGTCGCCGACAACCCGAACGGCGCGACGGTCACGCCGCCAGCAGCTGCGCCGGCAGCGGCCACGCCGCCGGCGACTGCACCACCAGCCGCTGAGGCACCAGCGGCACCGCCTCCGGCCGAAGCGCCCGCGGCCCCTGCGGCTGCCGAGACTCCAGCCGCAGCTCCAGCCGAAGAAGCTCCGAAAGAATAAACGCAACTGCCGACAATTGCAGTGCCACCATATTCACCACTATCAGGTGAGTTAGGGCGCCAGATTTTGCTTCATTAGCTTGTATAAATCAACATTACATAGCAACTCGCGCTTTCGCACAGCTTCTAAAGCCGGAATGCCATAGAATAGAACGAGTGAAAACCATGTCCAATCGCGATTATTACGACGTTCTTGGAGTGCAGCGCAACGCCTCCGCGGACCAAATCAAGAAGTCCTTTCGCAAGAAGGCGGCTCAGCTTCACCCGGACAATTTGGATTCGGGAGATGAGTCCGCGTTCAAAGAATTAGTCAACGCCTACGAAGTACTTTCCGATGATCAGCGGCGTTCGCTCTACGATCGCTACGGCGAGGACGGTTTGCGCCGCGCGGGTGGCGGTGGGGAGCCGAACTTCGACTTCGGTGCCTTCGGCGACCTGGGCGAGATATTCGAATACTTTTTCGGCGGCGGCGGCCGCACTTACAGTCGGCAGAAGGCAGGCCCGCAGCGTGGATCCGATCTAAAAATGGGTCTGGAGCTGGACTTTCTGGAAGCCGTGTTCGGCTGCGAAAAGAAGATCAGCGTCAAGCATGCCATCGATTGCACCGAATGCAGTGGCACGGGCGCCGCGCGCGGCAGCAAGCGCATCAATTGCAAAACCTGCGGCGGACAGGGTCAAGTACGGCAGAGTGCCGCAACGCTGTTCGGGCAGTTCACACAGATATTGCCTTGCCCGCACTGCGACGGGGAAGGGACGACGGTCGAGAATCCTTGCGGTGTGTGCCAGGGGCACGGACAGACTCGCAAGTCGGAAAGCATCGATTTGAAGGTACCGCCGGGCGTCGATCACGGTGCTCGCTTGCGGGTATCTCAGGCTGGCGACCAGGGCAAGCGCGGCGCGCCGGCAGGCGATCTGTATGTGATCTTGCAAGTCAGACAGCACGCCGAATTTGTTCGAGACGGTCATAACATCCACCTCAAGCAACCCGTCAGCTTCTCCATGGCAGGACTGGGCGGCGAGTTATTGGTATCCACGGTTGACGGTCCGCGAGTTCTGAAGATACCGGCAGGAATTCAATCAGGCACGGCGTTGACCATGAAAGAGCAGGGGGTGCCGCATCTGGGCAACCCGACCAAACGCGGTGACCAGGTGGTGCACGTTGTCGTTGAAACACCCTCGAAGCTGAGCGATGAAGAAAAAAATCTGCTACGTCAGTTAGCCGAGGTACGCGGAGAAAAGCTGACGGTCGCGGAGTCTCTGAAGAACGGTCCGAAAGACGGACAGCAATCGCTCTTCGATGTGATCGCGGGCGTATTCAAGAAAAATGATGGCGACTAGGCATGGCTTCCTGACTGCTTTAGCAGTATTCCTGTCAGTCACCATCTTCAGTGCACTGCTTACTCCACCCGCCCGCGCCACACGCCTTCCCGCCGAACTTCGTCAGGCGGCCGAGCAAGTCTTTCCACATGCCCAAGTGAGATTGGACGGTTCGCTGGCTCTGCCGGACGGGTCTCTGGTATTGCCTCTGGTGCCCGCAACGGCCGCCAAGAGCAAGCTGGAAAAACTCGACATCGAAGCAAAGTTTCCGGAAGCCGATCCGGTAATTGTGTTTTACTCCAACGGTTGGGCACACGTAAGAACCTGCCTGCGCGGCAAGTCACGCACCATATCGTTGCCTAAAGACACGCCTGAAAAACTGGTCAAGCATGCTCTGTCCATGCACTTTCCGTCTGACCTGATCGTCCCGGAGCATTTCGTACTGCCCAAATCGCTGAAACCTTTTATCGGCGATTTGCAGATCAATCTCATCGATGATGTGGTCTTGATGAAACCCGAGTTCGGGCAGGTGAAGAAAGAGCCGTCCGGTCACTACGATGGTCCGGGGACCGTCATGCTCACCAGCATCAACACCGGCACCATCACGCTTTTGAATGGCAACACGCTGGCCAAAGTCGCCGAGTTTCCCACCGAAGGCACGCCGTGCAGCATGCATTACCAGAACGGCATTCTATATATTGCCGACCAGGGCAAACATCGCGTGCTCATGCTCGACGTCGGCAAACGACGATTCCTGGGGCAGATCGACCTGGTTCCCGGCAGCGCTCCCAAAGGCATCGCGGCACTGCCGAACGGAAAACTTCTCTATGTTTCCGAGAGCGGCACCGGACATATCTCGACCATCGAGACAGCCAGCGGAAAAGTCCTGGTGCGCACCAAAGTTCCGCCCGGTCCGGGTCGCATGGTGGTGACGCCCGACGGCGTGTTTCTCATCGTCCTCAACGTTTCCTCAGGAGATCTGACGGTCATCGCCACATACAATCAGCGCGTTGTCGGTACAGTCAAGGTAGGCTCGATGCCCAGTTCGATCGCATTGGCCGGCGAAGGACGCACCGCTTACGTGAGCTGCAAAAACGCTAATTACGTAGCTGTTGTCGACGTCACCAACAGGCGCGTCACGGGCGCCATCAAGACCGGTTCCAGCCCGACCGGCATCGCCCTCACGGCGGACGGCAGCCGCGTCTTCGTAGCCAGTGCCCGCGACAACATGATCACCGCCTACGATACCAAGACGCTTACTCAAAATGGTGAAGCCAGATTGCCGCTCGATGTAGAGTTTCCTGGCACAATCTGTCTCTTGCCGGGAGGCAAGCGCCTGGTGGTAACCAGTCAGCAAACGGACGCCATCGGCATTATGGATGTGGAAAGAATGACCTTCGAAAGTGATTCCAGGTTGGGTCATCCCGTCCAGGAAGTAATCTGGGCACCAGTGCATTGAAAGAGAACCTTATGAAGTACAGTCGACCGACAAACCTCCTGCTCGCCGCGTCCATAATTCTGGAGACAGGTTGTCCGCTCCCCATCCTGGCTGCACCGGCATCCGCAGCCAAACCTCAGGCAGCATCAACCGCGGTATCATCGCCCGCGCAAGCGAGAACTTTATTTAAGAGGGGGCTTTATCAAGAATCTCGCGCCGGGTACCAGAAGCTGATACCGGTTCTCGAAAAGAGACAGGCTGGGCAGCCTGCTCTGGCAGATGCGCTGGATGGCTATGGCGAAGTCCTCACCGAACTCAACGACTTCGACGCCGCCGAAAAGGCCTACAAAGAATCGCTGACGATCCGCCGCGCCAAGCAACCGGGCAGCGCGGCGCTCGCCAACACACTCAGCCTTTATGGTCGTTTTCTGCTCTTCGGGAGGCTTAACTCCGCGCAGGCAGCCACAACCTGCAATGAAGCAATGGCGATCAGGCAGAAACTGACAGCCCAGCGCGATGTGGAAATAGCCAAATCGGAGTTTGATCTCGGCGAGATCAGCAACTTTCAAAATAACTTTGTCGATGCGCTCGGACACTACCGCAAATCTATTGAAGTCAAAGAAAGAGTGCTCGGGAAAGACGATGAGAGCCTGGTGGAAGCGTACTGGGGAATGTCTCAAATCCTCGATGCCTTGCATGACTACACCGGCGCACGAAGGGCTTCGGAGCGAGCGCTGGAAATCAGCATCAAGCGCAACGGTCTCGACCACCCGATGACGGCCAATGTACAGCTTGAACATGCCGCACAACTCATGGAGTTCGACGAGTACGAACAGGCAGAAAAGGACATTCTGGCAGTGATTGCCGAAAGGCGTAGAGTCTTCGGTGAAACCGGCATTCCCCTGGCGTCGGCATACAACTATCTGAGCCGCCTTTATCTGGATAAAGGAGATCTTGCCGGCGCCGTCCAGTTGCGACGCAAGGCTATGGACATTTACGAGAAGTACACCACCGCGACGGTACCGTGGGCGGTGATGGGGCTGCGTCCTTACGCGATGATCGTGCTCAAGCAAGCGAAGTTCGACGAAGCCGAGAAGCTCTCGCGCCGCACTGCTGAAATGGAAGAACAGGTTTTCGGCAAAGACAGCCCGGTGGCGCTGGTCAACTCCAAGCAGCTGATGCTCAGCCTCTACCGCGAGAGCGGCCGGTATGGCGAAGCCGAGCCGCTGGCAGAAGAGATGATTGTCGCCGGCGGCTCGAACAACCAGGACAAAGGTATTGCCCTGGCTCAGGCTCTCTCGCAACTGGCCGAGATGCATATCGATCAGGAGCGACTGGAAAGCGCCGAGTCACTGGTCAAACGCGCCATGGAAGTGCAGACGAAAGAGCTCGGTCCCAATCATCCGGATGTCGCCTACAGCCTGGAAAATCTAGGTGATATCTATTATTCGCACCGCGACTTCGTCAAGTCAAAGGAGATGTACCAAAAGGCTGCCGGCATCGTCGCGTCCTACTTCGGTAAGCACTCCGACGGTTATGCGACCGCCCTGCTCTTCCTTGCCGATAACGAACTTGCCCAATCGAATTATGGTGCGGCAGAAAAACTGTACAAAGAAGCTCGCTCCATTTATCTGGACATCCTCGGTCCCAACGCACGCGACCTGGCTCTCGTCGATCAGAAGCTTGCCCACATGTATTTCGAAACGGGCAACTTCGAAGAAGCCAAAAGCAAGGCGCTCAGCGCGCTCAATATTCGTGAGCACATGTACGGTCTGGAGCATCCGGCAACAGCGACCGCCCTTTCCGAGCTTGCTTATGTCTCGCTATTGAAGAGCGATGCCGAGTACTGCGAGTCGCTCTACAAGCTCTCGTTATCCATTGACAGCCAGATTTACGGCAAGGAGAATCCGGCCATAGCGGCAGCTCTGATACGCCTCGGCAACTTTTACGCCATGCAGGGTCAGTATGCCAAAGCGGAAGATGCACTGAAATCCGCTGTCGCAATCCGCGACAAAGTGTTCGGTGAAAACAGCGTGCTCACCGCTGATGCACTTCTTGTGCTGGGCGAAAATTACACGCAAGCCAACAAGTTCGACGAGGCAGAAGAGGCAATCAAACGCGCGATTCAGATCAGTGAGCGTTTCGCCGGCGCCGACTCTCGCGTCACAGGTCTTGCCTATCGTCGGCTCGCCCAGGCATACGCCGAGAAGGGCTCTTTCTCAGATGCCGAAAAGAATTACAAGAAGGCGCTAGACATCTTTGAAAAACTGCCTGCCAGCAAGCACACCGACATAATCTGGGTTTTGAAGGATATGGCTCAGTCCTATCAAGATCGCAAACAATATGCAGAGGCAGAAGCGGCTTACAAGCGCGCCATTTCGCTTTATGAGGAATCACGCCAGAAAGGCGGCGGAGTCGGCACCACCTTTTTCCTGCCGATGGTGAGCGGGCTGGCGACCTTGTATACGCAAGAGAAAAAATACCCCGAAGCGACGGAGCTGTATAAGCACGCGCTCGAGATCAACGACAAGGCAAGCGCCGATGTCGACTTCAAAGCAGCCGTACTGAGCAAAATGGCCGGCGTCGCCCTGGAGAGCGGCAACATGGATCAGGCTGAGCAATTCCTCAGCCAGGAAAAGTCCGTAATCGAAAAACAGTTCGGTCCCAACACCTATAAACTAGGACGACCGATGCGGTCACTGGCACTGCTCACTGCCAAACGCAACCAGCCCGAACTGGCGGAGACCATGCTCAAAGACGTTATTGAGCTGTATTCGAAGACGCTTGGACCGAATGATCCCAATCTCTCCGGAGCATACGACAACCTGGCGACACTCTATGTTTCGCGAAAAATGCTGCCTGAGGCGCGTGCGGCATTTGCGCGCTCGCTGCAGATCTCATTGAAGAACGTTGGCGAAAATGACATCTCAATCGCCGAAGACTTGCGCGATCTCGCCCTCACTTACAAGCTGGAGGGGATGTATGCCGATGCGGAGCCGCTGCTGCGCAAGTCGGCATCGATCATGATTGAAGCCCGCGGGAAAAATCATCCGGCGCTACCCGGCGTTCTCGATCAACTCGGCGAAATTTACGCCCGCACAGGCGATAACAAGGCGGAGGAAACTCTGAAAACCGCGCTTGCGCTGCACAAGAACGACGAGGACGCGCTCTTCACCCTGGTCAACCTGGGCATCGCGCTCAACGTCAACAAGAAGTTTTCCGACGCCGAGCCATATCTGCGTCGCGCCATTGCCAGCCAGAAGGATGAGATTCTTGCGCACTCAACCAGTCTCTATCTGGCTGATTCGTTGATCGGGCAAAGAAAATTAGGCGAAGCGGAAGACGTGCTGGACAAATCGCTGACCTACTTCCAGGGGCACAAAGAAGGTCCGACCACCGATCGACCAATGGCGCAAACCCTGGGACGCCTGGGCAGCATCTACCTTCTGGAGAAGCGTTTTGACGACGCACAAAAGGCTTACGCACGTGTCGTCGAACTGTATAGCACCACCAACGACCGCGTCGGCAAAGCCAACTACCAGAGCGCCCTCAATTCGCTCGCCATCAGCTACTTCATGCTCAAGAAATATCCGGAAGCCGAGAAGAACTTCAAGCAATCACTGGCGCTCGGCGAAGTGCTGTACGGCGCCGATAGCAAAGATCTGGTCGAGACGCTCGAGAGTTACATTCAACTCTTGAAGAAACTGAATCGCAAGCACGAGATGGTACAACTGCAGGAACGACTGCAGAAAATTCAACATCCGCAAGAAGCTGCCAGAGAAGACGAGAAGAAATCGACCGATTCAGAATCGGATCAAGGCGTAAAGTAAGCCTGATTGGGCAGTTTGAAGCACTGGTCGGCATGCAGTCCATACAGATCCGACTCTTGATCTCCCATGTTGCAGATGATGTGGTAACCCTGCCGTTCGATCTGCCTTCGATATTCAGTTTTGAAATCTTCCGGAAAGGACGGCTTCGGCTGGGAAACTTCCATGAATAGAGCCACGTACTTGACGCCCAGCTTCTGAATATTTTGCTCAGTACCGGCTCTCAGACAGGCGTTTCTTCCAGTGATAAAAAAGATTGGAAACCCTTTTTCGTTGCACCACTTAGCAAAGTCCAGAACAGCGGGAATCGGTGGTGCCTTGGCTTCGGCAACATATTGAGCCCAATTGCGTTCGCCGTCGGCGGCTTGCGGTCCTTCCTTCCAATCGTCGGTGGCGGCGTCATAACTCTTGGACATGTATTGCTCGGAGCTGTCGAAGAGTGTTTCGTCCAGATCGAGCACGACCGCGCAGTTGAGATCGCCGACGAACTTTTGGCAGTAGGACTTCGCCTCATCGACGACCTTCGCCACTTCTTGTTTGTAGGCGTCTGTCTTCATATACCTGATGCCCGGTCCCAGCTTGTATTTCGGATCATTCGGGATGGTTATTTCATTGGCCGGTCGGGCTAAGGCTGCCATCTGGCACCAGAGGAAACAACCGCACAACATCAAAAGCGCTCTGGTCATAGGCACATCCTTTCTAGCCATGAAAAGTCCATCCAAAGTCATCGCTCATTTGGCAGCAGTTTCCTGCTGTCGGGTGCGTGTGAGGAGAAGGAACAAAGTCCCCGCTATCAGCAGCGAAGCGGACAAGAACAGTAACGCACCAGCGAAGCTCTGCGTCTTGGTTTTGACGAATGCAACAATGGTGGGTCCGGCGAACCCTCCCAGGTTACCGATGGAATTGATCAAAGCAATGCTGGCGGCGGCCGCAGCACCACTGACGGTGGCGGTGGTGCGCGCCCAGAAAGGTCCTACCGTTCCCCAAATACCGAAAGCCGTCAGGCAAAGACATGCCAGGGCGGCCGCCGGATTAGCACTCAAAAGCGCGGTGCCGGCAAATCCGAGGGCGCCGAGTAGGGCGGCGCCGGCCATGTGATAGCGCCGGTCGCCTGTGCGGTCGGAACTGGTGCCGACGACCAATATCCCCAGTGCTTGCGAAGCGGCTGGAATCGCCGAAACCAGAGCCGTGGTGGTATCAGATAAATTGCCGAGACTCTTAATGATCTGGGGCAACCAGAGCTGAAAACCATACATTGCCACTGTCAGGCAAAAATAGCAAAGCGCAAATGACCAGACCAGCCAGTTGGTGAGCGCGTCCAGAGCATCCGGCCGCGGCTCGCCGGTTTCCGATTTGACTACTGCAGCCTTTTCAATCGCTTGCTTGTCGACCGCAATGACGTTCCCAAGAAGCTGCCGCTCATCTGGTGTCAGCCAGCCTGCCTTGAGAGGGTGATCGGCGAGCACGAACCAGACCAGCACTCCGAGCAACACAGAAGGCAAACCCGTAATGATGAACAACCACTGCCAGCCAGCCAATCCAGCGACTTCCATGCCCAGAGCTTTCGATGCCACCAGTCCGCCGAGAACAGCGGCCGCGGGAATCGCGCTCATGAAGCCACTGACCGCTTTGCCATGCTGTTTCTTCGGAAACCAGTAAGTCAGATACAGGATCACACCGGGGAAGAAACCAGCTTCAGCAACACCCAGAAAGAAACGCAGCCAGTAAAACTGCTCGGCAGTCCGCACGCTGTACATGGCGACCGAGACACAACCCCAGATCACCATAATGGTGGCAATCCACCGGCGAGCGCCAACCTTTTCCAGAATCAGGTTACTGGGCACACCAAAAACGCAATAACCAAGGAAGAATATACCGGTGCCCAGCCCGAACACCATGTCGTCGAACTTCAGCGCCGGTCCCATTTGCAGAACAGCAAGCGAAACATTGATCCTGTCCAGATAGGACATGATGTAGAGCACGAAGAGAAACGGTATAAGCCGCCAGGTGACCTTCTTCAAAATGCGAGTCAGCTCGGGGCTCTCTTGGGCCACCGGTGCCACCCCTTCGCCGGTCATTTCTGAAGTTTCAGACATTAAAAGCCAGAATCGCCCGTAGGCGTCTCTTTCGGCTTATTGAAAATCGAAAGTCCGGGACCCATGTTCTTTCGGTTGTTCTGCGGAGTAGGCGCAGCCGTGCCGGTTGGTTGCACGCCTTCACCGTGTTCGATGTAGGCACTGACGATCTGGTCGCCCGGGCGCATGTAATTGACAGTCTGCATACCGCCTATCACTTTGCCAAAAACGGCATACTTGCCGTTCAGCTGGGGCATGCCGCGCTTCAAAATGTAGAACTGGCAACTTGCCGAGTTGGGATTCGCGTTGCGAGCCATGGCCACCGCACCGGCGACATTTTGCAACCGCGGATGCGCTTCCAGCCGCAGCGTGCGCGGCTGTCCCGTATTGGGATCGAGCGCATAGCCTGTGCCGTTGCCGTTAGGGTCGCCGCCCTGGATGCACCAAGTCTCAATGCGGTGGAACGTCAGCCCGTTGTAGAAGCCGCCATCTACCAGCTCGAGGAAGTTATTGGCGGTGTATGGCACCATGCTTTGAAAAACCACCATGGCAATGTTTCCTCGCGTGGTTTTCAGCACAACCACGGGATCCTGCCTTTGCGCGGGCGCTGGACCGGCGCAGTAACCTACCGCCAAAACGGTTGCCACCAGAGCCAATGAAGCTTTGATCCACTTAGCTGACGACATGGTGATCACTCCGAAAGGTCCTGAGCCTATTCTACCCTCCTACATGAGTTTCTCCAGATCTCGGATATCAAGTCCAACTTCGCCAAGCTGTCTTTGCTTGTCCCGCAGGGAATCGAGCTTCTTCTCCAGTTTTACGTAAAGCTCGCTGATGTCACGCCGGAGATTCAGGATGTCTTGCTTAAGACCATCCTCCTTTCTGAGCAACCGCAGACGGCTGTCTCGCAGCGTCAGGTACCTATCGGCATCAACGCCCTGTCCAAATGAGTCGCTACCCGCCAACGCCAGTGAGAAGGCCAGCAAGACGACGCCCGCCGCAAGTGATTTGAATCGGCAATGTTGATGGCTTTTGCTGGACATGATATTGCTCTCCAAGAGAGAACGATATCGATCGAAACCGACAGAATCCCGACAAGCTGCCTCGAATCCATAATCTACGGTTCGAAGCGATAACCGAGCCCATGCACTGTTCGCACAATTGAAGCAGCACCTTCGTGGTCGACCTTCTTGCGCAAGCGCCTTATGCAGATCGACACAGCCTCTTCAGAGACTTCCGCTTCCGAGTTCCAGACTCGGTCGAGCAGAGCCTGCGCACTGAACACCAGATTGGGGTTGCGCATGAAAAACGCCAGCAACGCGAACTCTTTCGGCAGCAGTTGCAGGTCGTCGTCCCCCCGAAATGCGGTATGTGCTCGCAGGTCGAGTCGCAGATCTCCAGCCACCAATTGATCCGTGCCGGCTGAAAGTGGACGGCGCAACAGAGCCTGAATGCGGACTGCCAGCTCGCGCATTTCAAAAGGTTTCGTCAGGTAATCATCGCATCCGGAGCGAAATCCGGTTTCCTTCTCATCGATTGAGTCTTTTCTGGTCAGCATGAGGACAGGCGTCAACCCGCCGGCTGACCGATGTCGGTTGAGCACCTCTATACCTTCGATTTCGGGCAGTTGCCAATCAAGCACCAGCACCTCGTACTGGCTATGATTGAGCTTCTCCCAGCCTTGACTGCCAGTGCAAGCAATCTCCACTTCGTGGTGCTGAGCACGAAGAAAGTCGACCATCAGTCTCCCGAGCAGTGCATCATCTTCAACTATCAGAATCTTGGCCATCAGCTCGCGATAGAAACTTGCCGCTCACCTGGAGACCTGTTTGCATTCATTCGTAACTGATTCCCGGCTCTCGGCAACACGATTGCATGTGAAGCCGGCAATCGAAACCAGAAGGTACAACCGGACTTCGTGCCATTTTCCACCCCAATAGAACCGCCCGAGCGCTCGATTATGCTCTTGCAAATCGCAAGTCCCAACCCACTATGGCTGGTCGGGCTGGTCGACCGGCGTTCGACCTGGCGAAACTTCTCGAATACAGTTTCTTTCATCGCATCTGGAATTCCAGGACCCTGGTCGGCTACTCGCACTTCCACATGGTCTGCAGTCACACGCAGACTTTCGATGGTGATGATGCCCCTTTCGGGAGAAACCTCGATAGCATTGCCGACGATATTGACCAGCACCTGCGTGGCACGCGCCTTATCCACGAATACGCGCGCGTCGCCGACATAGACATCAAAGCGCAGCTGTTTGGCTTTCGTCAACGCATTCAGGGAATTCATGCAATCTATGACTATGTCAGAAACAGCGACATCTATCGGATTGTACTCCACGACCCCGGACTCAAGCCGTTCTACATCAAGTAAGTCGTTAATTAAAGAGATCAACCGCAGCACGTTGTTCCGCGATTGACTCAAGATCTCCTTCCCGTCAGGCGAGAGCGCCCCATAGGTTTCGTCCTTCAGCATGCTGACCACAGCCAGCAACGAAGTAAGCGGTGAACGCAAATCGTGACTGACCATGTTGATCAGGTCGCGTTTCAACTGATCCGTTTCTGCCTTTTTCGCGGCCATGTCATGGAACGTTGCATCGAGGTGGGCGATTTCATCGACCCCACCGACAGGCGCATGGAGCGCTCGATTTGCAGACAGCAAGTGCGTGTTGTCCATCAAAATTTTCAGCCGGGCAGAAATTCCAGTATGAAAGTAGAACGCCACCACAATCGCCAGCAAAATGTTGAATGGAACCGCCACCCAGAGGAGCGCCGCGACTGACTCACGATAGCCTCGCTGCCGCTTCTGGCTTTCATCCTGAATGTTTCGCTGGCGGTCATTGAGGTCGTGCAGTTCGACAACAATGTCATCCATGCACTGCCGTCCTTCCTTCACGGCTCGCTGGTAACCGAGCGAACGGGTCATGATGTCGGCGTCAGGATCTATGAATACCGTCGCAAAGGATCTGGCACAATCCCGCACGCGTTGACGCAGCGAGATTATGCGTTGAGCCTCACGTTGGTCATCGCAATTGGAGGCGATAGTGCTCATATCCTCTGATACGGCTGCGATTGGATTGTGCGTGTAGGGAGACAAAGATTCAGGAACCTGCTTACCGCTATAGCGCAGGCAGGCAACATAGAAATGCAGAATTAGTTTGTTGGAAGCAACACTGAGATTTCGCGCACGCGTTTCGCGAGCCACCTCGATTTCCGTTCGCTTTTGCAGGTCCAGCAACACCGCCACGAACAGCAGTTCGAAAACAAGCGGAACGGCAATCAAAAGCAGTGCTTTATGCCAGAGAGTCAGTCGTCTGAGCATGGTCTGATACCACACTTAGTGTTTGTTAGCACAATCCAGGGGAACACGACGGCGATCAGCCGTCTTCACACCAACACTAATTGCCGGACAATCGGTTGTCTATGTGAAAAATACGGCACACCATAGCTGCTGAGATGCGCTGCCCGTGTCAGTTTTGTGAAATGCAAGCCACTGCCGCTTTGGGCTAGACCGGGTAAGGATTGCCGACTGCCTTGTTGAGGAACCTCGTGATGCTGCCTTGGAAGAGCAGATCGACGGTGCCGACTGGACCGTTACGCTGCTTAGCGATGATGATTTCAGCCTCGCCGCGCCGGTCGCTTTCCGGGTTGTAGTACTCGTCGCGGTAGATGAACATGACCACGTCCGCGTCTTGCTCAATAGATCCTGATTCGCGCAAGTCCGACAACATCGGACGCTTGTTCTGTCGGGCTTCCACCGCGCGCGACAGCTGCGACAGCGCCAGAACCGGCACGTTCAGTTCGCGGGCCAGCGTCTTCAGTCCGCGCGAAATCTCCGAAACTTCCTGCACGCGGTTATCGGTGCCGCCCTTCCTTCCCTGCATCAACTGAATATAGTCGATGATGATCAAGCCCAGACCTTTGTATTCCGCCTTCAATCGCCGCGCTTTGGCGCGGATGTCCAGCGCCGTCACTACCGGTGCGTCGTCGATGAAAATCGGTGCTTCACCAAGCCTGCCCATGGCCGATGCCAGGTTGGCCCAGTCACTGCTTTGCAGAAGACCGCTGCGCAACTTGTTGGCATCGAGCTTGGCTTCGGCGCACAGGAAACGCTGTACGAGCTGTTCCTTCGACATTTCCAACGAGAAGATGGCGCACGGAATGTTGTGTTCGACGGCTGCGTGCTGAGCTATGTTCAGCACGAACGCCGTGTTGTGCACGCAAATATCGTTGGCCACGAAGTTGTGCGTCTCGGGGATGGTCAGGTCGTAGACCTGTTTCTCACCGACAGATTCGATTGAGACGATTTCATCCCAATAGACATCTTCGGTGGACAGGTCTTGTAAAAGTTTCCGGCGCAGAGCGGAGGAGAATTCGACAAGCTGCGCCGGGTTTGAAGTACGCCTGCAAGAGCGTTGCTTCATGTCATTTTGCTCGCGCCACAGAGAATCAAATTGAGAGATTCCAGAGTGCGAACTCTTGACCGCCTTCATTTTGCTGCGGTCTTCTAAAACTATGAGGTTGTTTTCAGATGGCGCCTGTCTGGCTGCCAGCGCGTGCAATATCTGATCGATTGAGTCTTCGCTGCCGATCATGCCGATCTCGTTGCAGAATATCTGCAGCGAACGGACTTCGGAGATGCCCAGCAACCACAGACAATGCCGCTCGGATCCGCTGCGCACGAATCGGCGGCGCAACTTTGCCACTACTCCGAAACGCAAAAGCAAATGCTGGACTTGCTTGGCGATGCGCTCGCTCGGCGTGGCATAAGCGATCCACGGCTGTCCGCTGGATGAACGCACTGTCCACCCATCGCACGCAAACAAGCGATTAATAAAGATAGCCAGCTGATCTTCGGGCAAAGTGAAAACGGAAGGCGGGATTACTTTGTCTTCCGGGTCGCGTCCCCAGATGTCGTGCTGTTTGCACCAGAAATCCAGTCGCGAATTGGTGCAAGAGCTGAATTCAGTTGCGGCTTCCAGAAAGTCTGTCTGCACTTCCGAGTTATCGACAGTCAGGCTGATGGTGTTACCGGTGATGCAGCCATCGCCGAGCATGAACGCCAGCAGTTTGACCTCACACTCGCGCAGCGGCTGGCAGCCGAACACAGGCAGGCGGCGCGGCACTGCCACCGGGCTGCCCGGGCGCAGCTCGGAGAGTTTCTTCCAGCCGTCCGTGGTCAAAAACGGGTGCGACGCAGTCGTCTCGATTACGCGCCCCAGTCTGGTCGCCACGCGGAAGACCGGCTTAACACCATCGTCGACGAAGGCTGTCGGCTTGGTCCAGTCGAGTTTGTAGTTGGGCAACAGCGTGAGCAGGCGCGCTGTGCCGCGTTCGTAGATTTCTTGAATCGTCGAGACGCTGCCGTCGGCCAGCACGATTTCTGAGTCGTACGCCAGGCACTTACCCATGGATGGACGGGCGGCAATGATCACGAGATCGGACGGTTGCCAGCCTGATGTCATCGTATCGAGATCATAGAAACCAGACGGTACGCCCGAAAGCGAGTCACGCTCTTCATAGCGCTTTTCGATGCGGGCAAACGAATCGGCAACGATATCGCGGATGTGCACTAGCTTCGACATGTTGCGATTCTGGGCAATACCGAAGATCAAACTCTCCGCGCGATCTACCGCCGTGTCGGCGTCGGTGTCTTCGTAGGCGCCCTGCACAATTTCCGTACCGGCTTTGATCAAATTACGCAGCAGAGCTTTCTCGTTGACTACCTTGGCGTAGTATTCAACGTTGGCTGTGGTTGCCACCGAGAGGGCGAGGTCCGCCAGATACTGGCGTCCGCCGACAACATCCAGCTTGCCCTGATCTTTCAGATATTGGGATGTGGTGACGATGTCGATTGGCTCGTTCTTCTCGAAGAGGTCGAGGATCGCCGCAAAAAGCACCTGGTGTGCCTTGCGATAAAAATGCTCCGGTTCTAATTGATCGACAACTCTCGAGATAGCGTCGGTGGCGACGAGAATCGCACCCAGAACCGCCTGCTCTGCATCCACTGATTGTGGCGGCATGCGCTCCAGTGCGGAATCGGCTACATTGACATCGACGCTCATAAGCGTTGCTATCCCTTTTGCAAATGGGGGACTCGAATGGGGCTATCTCTAATACGTTGGAGGCGGGTAAAAAGTTCAATCGCCCGGACAAAACGCCTGGAGACTTAATGCACAATATTCAGTTTGTTCGATTGCCATCAATAATAATGGAACACCCGCGATAAAACCGGGAGATAATCTTCTTTTCCCCGCACGATCAGCTATCCAAGCCGATCCTCGGCTATAGCGCTTGGATATATCGACTCACTTTCCTTAGTAACTCTCATACAGACGCAACACTGCGCATAGCCTTCGCCATGATGCCAGTAGATGCCACCATGCGTGATGGCAATAAAATTCCGGGTCAGCTGGCGGAGTCGGGGTTCGCCGCACGTGGCGAACCGGCTCCGCGACTGACCCGGAGTAGTTGTGTATTACTTAGATACGCTGGGAAGTGTGTGGTGTGGAGTGGAACAGGTGGTGAAAACTAGAACTAGGACAGGAGGGATCGAGTTTTTCAGGTCAATTGAACTTGGCTGTACCGCCATCCTCTATGGCAGCATTGAGAATCAGTCTGTCAAACCATGTGCTGCGATCTGAAAGGACTTTGATTACCTTGTTGGCTCGTCTGAGCTCTACATGCAAGGACCCATTTTCCATTTGGACAGATGCCAGAGCCGAACGGAGGTCATTCAGCTCTTTTCGGAGTGATTTGATCTCTTCCGAATCTCCTTGTATTGCCGAATTCATCGTCATCGGCGCCGTAACTGTAATGCCCGTCATATAGATGCCTTTTGGAGAACTCGCCCGGGGTCGTAAAGACCCACGTAGAGGATTGTATGCGCGGATGTCAATAATGCAACTTAGATTTGCCTTAACCGTTGCCTCTACGTGGGAATTACCGCCCTCGACACGCTCACACGGGCACGCGAAATGCGGATGTTTTTCGCGCGTTCCGGACCTGCATGACTGAGAGGCAGCCACTTTCGAGGCTGCCTCTCCCTTCAATCAAATTACGGACTGGGCTGCAGATTAGTCTTCTTCAAGGGAAGAAGTGTCGCCGGTGGGTAGTCCGAGTTCCCAGGCTTTCAGCAATCGGCGCATGATTTTGCCGCTACGGGTCTTGGGCAGAGATTCTTTCACTTCAATCTCGCGCGGGTAGGCGTGGGCAGCCAATTGGCGCTTGCAGTGATCTTTGATCTCTTCGATCAGGTCTTCGCTGAAGGTCACGTCGTTGGCCAGCACAACAAAGGCCTTGATGATTTCACCCCGCTCTTTGTCGGGCTTGCCGATTACACCAGCCTCAGCAACTGCGACGTGTTCTACCAGAGCCGACTCGACTTCGAATGGTCCAACACGGTGTCCGGCAGTGTTGATCACGTCGTCGGCGCGGCCAACAAACCAGATATAGCCTTCGTTGTCTTTCCACGCATTATCGCCGCTGAAGTACCAGCCGGGAATGCGGAAGTATTCGCGGTACTTTTCTTCGTTGCGCCAGATTTCTCTGAGCATCGACGGCCAGCCTGGACGCACCACCAGACGACCCAATTGTCCGGGTTGCATCTCATTGCCTTCGTCATCGACCACGGTGACATAGACGCCGGGCAGCGGACGTCCCATCGAGCCCGGCTTGACCGGCAGGCAGGGCAGGTTTGCCACCAGTTGCATGCCGGTCTCGGTTTGCCACCAGTTATCGTGAATCGGCAGACCATAGACTTTCATGCCCCAGCGCACCACTTCCGGATTGAGCGGTTCGCCGACGCTGCAGATATGGCGCAGCGATTGCAGAGAGTAGCGGTAGACAGTTTCATCACCAGCTTTCATGAGCATGCGCAGCGCTGTTGGTGCCGTATACCAAACAGTGACGCGCAGACGGTCGATGAGTTGATACCAGCTATCGGCATCGAACCGTCCTTCGTAGGTGACCATCGAGGCACCCAGCGACCAGGGTCCGAACAAACCATATACGGTGCCCGTTACCCAACCTGGATCGGCTGTACACCAGTACACATCATCGTCGCGCAGGTCGAGCACCCATTTGGTGGTCATATGCATGCCGATGATGTCGTTGTGCACATGCAGCACACCTTTCGGCTTGCCGGTGGTGCCGGATGTATAAAGCAGGTAGAGAGGATCTTCCGGATCCATGTGAGCAACTTCCAGTTTCTCGGAAGCTTCCACCATCAGTTCTTCGTAGCTCAGCTCGCCGCGCTTGAGCTTTTCATCGCTACGCACCACAATCACGTATTCCAGATCGGGCAGTTGATCGCGAATCTGATCTAGTTTCGGTTTGAGTTGTGGTGTCGTGATGATGACTTTAGCCTGGCTGTCTTGCAGACGGTCACGCAGAGCGTCCGGACCGAATGCTGAGAACAAGGGACCGACCACAGCGCCGATTTTCGCAATTGCGAGAGTGGAGATATAGAGTTCGGGAATGCGCGGCATGAAGACGAACACGCGATCGCCTTTTTGCACACCAATCGACTTGAGCGCGTTGCCCAGACGATTGGACATCAAATACATGTCCTGATAAGTGAACAGCTCGAGTTTGTTCTCGGCATCGATGCAATACAGAGCGACTTTGTTGCGGCGACCATCGTGCATGTGCCGGTCGATGGCGTTGTATGCCGCGTTCAGCTTGCCTTCGGCAAAGTACGAGATTTCGGATTTCGCCTGATCCCAAGAAAATGACGCGTAAGTCGCCTCGTAATCTTCGACGTTGGCGCGGACGGGAAACTTTTTGATTACTTCAGCGCGCCCGCTCGGCACGCTGACACTACCGGAGGCAAGAAACTGCGTCGGGGCCGTTGCGGTCGCCCCGGACTTGGAACTCTTACCGCTTCTGTCAGCTACTTTTGCCATTTCTACCTCCGGCTAAATTGGCAGCCAGCGATTATGCATAGTTGAATATCTTAACGCGTACGCGCGTCAATGTTTAGCTATCCTATTCAACCTCTGATTTATTCATCGGCAGCTTCTAATCGGAAAAGTCAAATGGCCAACAGAACAATGAAAGCAGTGGTCGTCCGCGAGCAGGGTCCGCCCAGCGTCCTCAAGAACGAAGAGGTACCGGTGCCGCCGCCAGAGCTGGGAGAAGTAATGGTCAAGGTGCGAGGTTGCGCGCTCAATCATCTGGACATCTGGTGCCGGTCGACATTGCCCAGCGTCAAGTTGCCTCTCATTCTCGGCTGCGATGTTGCGGGAGAGGTTGTGGAAGCCGGCGCCGATGTAGCGCATGTGAAAGTCGGTGACAAGGTTTTGGTTTCGCCCGGTCTGAGCTGCAACACCTGCAAAGAATGTCTCTCAGGCAGAGAAAATCTCTGTCGCTACTATCACATTCTCGGTGCGGCAAGAAACGGTGGATATGCTGAATACGTGAACGTTCCCGCCATCAATTGCTTCCCCGTGCCGATCGGACTGAACTTTCACCAAGCCGCATCTATTCCCCTGGTCTTCATGACCGCGTGGCACATGCTGGTAGCTCGTGCGCAGGTGAAGACGAATGAAACCGTCCTTGTGATCGCAGGCGGCAGTGGCGTCGGTTCAGCGGCGATTCAAATTGCCAAGCTCTTTCAGTGCCATGTCATCGCGACCGTGGGCAACGACGAGAAGTCGAAGTTGGCAAAGTTTCTCGGTGCCGACGATGTGATCAATCACAGCAAGCAAGACATTGCTGAAGAGGTGAAGAAACTGACCGAAAAGCGCGGCGTCGATGTCGTCATTGAACACGTCGGTCCGGCCGTTTTCGAACAGTGCCTGCAGTCGATGGCGACGGGCGGTCGCCTGGTCACATGCGGTGGCACCACGGGCGCCAAAGTCGAAATCGACATACCCCGTCTGTTCATGAAGCATCAGACTATCTACGGCTCTGTGATGGGGACGAAACGCGAACTTGCAGACATGTTGCCGCTGTTCGAGAAAGGGCATCTCAAGCCGGTGGTGGACAATGTGTTTCCTCTGCACGAAGCGCGCGAAGCGCACGAGATGATGGAAGCCCGCAAGCAATTCGGCAAAATCGTAGTCGACCCGACCGCATAACTATGCAACTGTGCGCGGTGCTACTGTACCACTTGCACCAGCTCCGATATCTCACTGCGCTTAGTAGGTCGTGTCGGAAAAATGTTTCTCGTCGGTCAGCCAACCGATGATGTAGCCGAACAGAGCACCGACCAGGAAACCCCAGACAGCGCCCACCGGCCATTCGTAATAAGGAGCGACAGCCACAGGCAGAGGCCAGTAGTTGATTACCCAGAAGCTGACGGCGCAGACAACAGCACTCACAATCGCGCAAAACATCATGGCCACGAGGGATACTGGAAGCCCGTCATCTGCCTGTTTTTTGTCTGTCTTAGCCATAGTTCTCCTGGGTCTCTCTTTCGGTCTGGTCGCTCACAGTATAAAACGGCTGCCCCGCGGCCACTTCGCCGCCGCCAAATAAGATTGCTGATGTTTTATTAGTTCTTCTTTATGCCGGCGCTCAGGTCAGATAGATAAAGCCCAGACCAGCCACGGTTTTTGCGTCCCGCACTTTGCCGTCAAGGACCAGTTGCCAAGCTTCTTTGAGAGTCAGCCTCATAACATCTGTTTCTTCGTCTTCATCCAGCTTTTTGCCGACAAACCGAAGATCATTGGCGTGATGAAAAGTGAGCAGTTCGTCGCAGAAGCCCGGAGCGGAATACATAGCGGCTATTTGCTTCCAGTTACGCCCTTCGAAGCCGGTTTCTTCAATCAATTCACGTGCCGCGGCAACAGCCCTGTCTTCGCCCTTCTCAAGCCGGCCCGCGGGCAACTCGATTAATTCCTCATCTACTGAATACCGGTACTGACGGATAAGCAGAATTTCCTGGTCGGTGGGCTGCCCAAGAATTACTACACCACCGTTGTGTTCGACGATTTCCCGTTTAAACTGTTTGCCGTCCTGTTGGACTGTATCCACGTGGACGTTAAAGATGAGACCTTCGTAAATTTGCTCGCTGCCGGTTTTGTGTTGCCGCGTAAATAGTGCCAAGGTTTCCTCCGTTTCTGAAAGGCGAACGGCGATTGTCGCGCAAAATCCTTGAGATAATCAACTGAATGAATTACGACCAGACTATCGCCTATCTAGAGAGCCTGATGCCCACGGACACCCATCCGGGGTTGGAAAGGATCGAACTGTTTCTTTACGAGCACGGCTCGCCGCAGGACAAGTATGCAGCGATTCATGTAGCCGGAACCAACGGCAAGGGGTCGACTGTTGCTCTTCTGGATTCAGTGCTGCGCGAAGCGGGACTGAGGGTCGGGCGGTTTGTCGGACCGCACCTGCTCAACTGGAACGAGCGCCTGCACGTAGACGGTCGTCCGATCAGCGACGAATCATTTGCGGCGCTGGCGACTGACGTGCGTCAAAAATCGGAAGATTTCGCGCGTCGCAATCCCAGCCATGGTCGCCTGACCTGGTTCGAGTTTCTCACTGCCATGGCATTTTTCTATTTCCAGCGGGAAGCAGTCGATGTGGCTGTCATCGAAACCGGTCTGGGCGGTCGCTGGGATGCGACAAACACAATCCATCAACCAATCGCCTCCGTGATTACGACGATCGATCTCGATCACACGCACTTACTCGGCACGACCATCGAGCAAATCGCTCAGGAAAAGGCCGGTATCATCAAAGCCGGTGTGCCCGTAATTACCGCCACCACAGGCAGTGCATTGACTGTTATCGAAACAGTCGCTCAGTTCGTGGGCGCGCCCGTGATCCAAATCGATGACCCGGAAGCTGTGCCGAGCGAGGTTTACTCGCAGCTCGCCGATGCCATGTATGTAAGCAACCTGCACGGGTTGTATCAGCGACAAAACATGCACATCGCTTTCGTCACTTTAGTGCAGTGCATCACGCGCGACAAGCTGCCAGGGCGTGTACTGAAAGCGCTGCCGAACGGCTTCGCCAAGGTATTCTGGCCTGGGCGCATGCAATACATCCTCGACCTGGATGCAGTGCTCGATGGCGCACACAACGTCGCCGGTGCCAAAGCTTTACGCGCCACTCTCGACGACATGTATCCGGACCGCCCGCGCGTCTTTGTGCTCAGTTTCTTCAAGAACAAAAACGTCGAGGAGTTTCTGCAGGCGCTCTTGCGCCCGGAAGACAAGGCGTTTTCAGCCGAGGCAAAAACACATCGCGAAGTGTTTTCCGCCTCCAGCATTACCGCCATTGCCTGCTCAAAGTGCTCGGATGCCCGCACGTTCCCCAGCATTCCACAAGCCTTCAACGCGGCGATTAAAGGATCTGCGGCCGACGAGCTGGTGGTCTGCACCGGCTCCTTTTCTACCGTCAAAGAAGTGATGCTCGCGCTGGGATGGAAGCATGTCGAAAGCTGCTTGCAGAATGCGCACACCTACGCAGAAAGGCGAGGCAGCGATGTGCAGCCGGAGCCAGAGGCAGCCGACCCCGCCCCACCAGACACGGCTGCGGCGAACGCAGTCAGCACGGGCGAAGTTACCTACAACTTGAAAGGGGTGGTTCGCAACCAGAGCTTGCCCATCGCCAATACGCGAATTCTTCTGTACGATCACTGGACGACCAGCAAAGGACTGGTCAAACACTTCCTCGCCGAACAAACGACCAACTCGAAAGGCGAGTATTCATTTGACGTGCGTCTGGGTTCGTATGCCATCGATGTGGTACCAAACCCGGAAACCCGTTTCGCACGACAGTCGATCGAAAACATCAAGATCTTCAACAACTTCGATCAAAACATCACCCTGAAGACAGGCAGCATCCTCTCCGGCACTGTGCGTACGGCGCTCGGTGACGTGGAGCGCGATGTGGAGATTCTGGTTTTCGGCTTTGAGAAGACCAGCCTGGAAACAAAAGTCCGCAATGACGAAAACGGTGAGTTCAACATTACCTTGCCCAAAGGCAAGTATCACCTCACCTGCCGGCATGTGGGGTCCAGTACTCTGCCGTTTGTTTCACCGGTCTTCGAGACCATCGAGATCGACGGCGATACCAAATACGATATCAGCCTGCCTGGCTTCGTTCGTTTGACGGGCGTGGTCAAGGATTATCAGGTCCGTCCGGTCTCTGCTGCTATCGCCACCGTGACGCCGACCAACCCTCCGGATGATCTGCATCTGTCCGCCTCGACTTGGATCGCGCAGTGCATCACATCCGACATGGGCCAATTCGAGTGCGATGTTATTCCAGGTTCTTACGACATAAAAATCGAAGCCCCGGATCAGGCACATCTAGCTGGTCGCAAAATCAGTGGATTGTTGGTCGAACAGGCGCGCACGCGTAACTACGACCTGGAAAAGGGATTCCAGATCTCGGGTTTTGTCAGCTATAAGGGCGAACCGGTTCCTGATGCTCTGGTTTTCGCCGCCGGCGGCAAACTCGATGCCACCTGCGAAACGGATGAGGAAGGCTTTTTCGTCCTCACCTTGCCGAGCGGGCTGTATGAACTGAATGTCTGCCCCCAGCCAGATTCTCTAGCGCGGCTGCCATTTCGCATGCTGGCTCCCTGGTCGACGACAATACCACTGGGCAAAGATACCGAAGCAAATGTCGAGCTGGAAGAAGGCATTCCACTCAACGGCAAGGTGGTGGATAAAGCTCAACAGGGACGTCCAGGTGTGCACCTGGCTATCTATAGGGCCAAAGGCGATGAAAAGGAATTGCCTGAGGGCAGCACCGCCATTGCCTATGCTCTGTCAGGGGAAAGTGGTGCCTACGAATTCCGTGTCAGTCAGGGCAAATACTGGCTGGTCATCAACGGACAAATGTCGACGGCACGCATGTTTGATGTCTCGGATGACAATGATGCGGAGAGCAACGTACTCTGGGACAGCTCGTGCCTGATCCACTTTCAGGTGGTATCGGAATTCGATGAGCCGGTGCCGAAGTGCCAGATTAGCTTCGAGCAATATGGTGCCAAGCACAAGAATGGCGACGCCGATCTTCACGACCGCATGGTCAGCCTCACGGATGATGACGGAGTATGCAGACTGGCCCTGCAAGCCGGTATCTACAGTTTTTACTTCGATCCGCCCGAGCATGGTTCGTATGAACCGAAGCAAATTCGCCAGCTCTCACTCAACTCGGATGTCTCACGCAAAGTGAAATTGGCGCTCAAGACACAGCCGAAGGGTTCGCGCACTTAGATCAAAGCTCAACAGAACGCGGATCATAAGTTCCGCATTCCCCGGGCAGCAGCACAGCTGGATCGGACTTAGAGCAAGGTTTTGGTTGCCAAAGACTTGCACCCCCCCTGTATTTCCGTTGTATATTTTCCGGGCGCATTCGAGAGGTGTCCGTAATGCAAAACTGCGGCAGTTATAGATACAAAGATAAATCCGCGATCTGCAGGCGAAACGTCACACAGCTATCAGCCAAACGAGTGCCCCTCGTTATCTTCATCGCGGTGGTTCTGGTTCATCTCAATTCAATGTTCGCGCTGGCAGCTATCCGCGATCCGGTATTCAGCATTCCAGACGGAACGGTATTATCCAGCCCGCGGCAGCTGGCAATCTCGGTTCCGTTTGACGGGGAAGTCAGATTCACACGCGACGGCACGACGCCCGGACCCGCAAGTACCTTGTATTCCGGGCCACTGTTAATCCGCTGGTCGGAGACTATTCGCGCGGTGGCTATTGTCGGCTCATCATCGAGCAATGTTGTCAGCGCCAGCTACACACTAAGTTCCACGAAATTCCCGCCGCCTTCGTCCGGTGGCACCACCCCGCCTGTAATTAACCTCCAGTCGCCAACGCCGGCTCAGTAACCACGAAGGACCCAGAGAGAAACAATGTCAGAAAGCAAGGCAAATTCTTCGCGTTCATTCATGTTCCGCTTGATCGCGACCATTATGGCTCTCTTCCTCAGTTGTGCAAGCAGCTGCCTGCCGGTGTTGGCGATTGAAAGTTCGCAGCGCCCCCCTGCCGCTGCGGAAAAACCTCGAAAGCCTATCGGGAGTGTAAGTGCGCAAGAGAGAGCAGCTCGCCACACCGCCAAGAAACTGCAACTTTCGCTGCCTGCCTCACCTTCAGATGCAGAGCTGGAGTGTTGTCATATATTTCCCGAGCCCTTCACACCCCTGGTGGCTCCCGAAGTATCCGGTGAAAATGCATCTCTGTCCCGTGCCTTGACTGCCTTCAACGCACGCAAGAATGTTGATGACTTGAGCGCTCTCCAGCTCTTCGTAAAAACCTTGCCCACATCTCGCTGGAACGCCAGCCTCGAACTCAATATGGCAATCTTGCGCCAGGAATCAGGTCGGACGGCAGACGCGCTTTCTCTTTTCAAATCGGCCTGGGACAAATCAAAGAGTCAAACGGGCAAGCCTCAATCACTCATTGCCCAACGTGCAATCTCCGAACTCTTGTACATACAAGGGACGCTCGGGCGTGTTGAGGATTTGAAAAAAGGACTTGCTGAAGTCGGCAAGCGCCCGATGCAGGGTTCCGCTCAACAAAGGCTCGCGGCTGTTCGCGACACGTCATGGAGCACGATCCGGGCTCGTCCTTTCGTTGCGGACCATATGCAGTAGCGGCGCTGCTCCGCTTGAGCGGCAAGCGCCCTAAAGATATGTCTGTGATCAAGAAGGCGTCCTCCACCAGCAAAGGAACATCACTTTTTCAGCTTAAGACCTGGGCTGAGCAGTCCGGCATGAAGACGCAAGTAGCAAAGCGAACTGCCGGCGCACAAATCGCAGTGCCGTCCGTGATGCATCGAAAACTCGCCCACTTTGGAGCGATAACGGCTTTTCGTCAGAACCGCTACCGAGTGCAAGATCCGACATTCAGCAAAAGCTCGAATCTCTGGATGACACCTGAAGCTATAGACTCTGAGAGCAGCGGATATTTTCTTGTCCGTGCAGGCAATTTGCCGTCCGGCTGGCAAAAGGTTTCAGATGCCGAGGCAAAAACCATCTGGGGCAAAGGTTTCATGGAGACAAGATATGAAGGCAAAACAGAATCTGAGCCTCAAACAGACATGGGCGACCGAGGCGGCGGCGAAGGCAGTTGCAACACAGGCATGCCCACTGTCAACGCGTTCACAATGCAGGCAGCCCTTGCAATTAATGATGTGCCGCTCTCCTATAATTGCCCGATTTTCGCTTCGCCCATGGAGTTTCGTCTGCATTGGAATCAGAATCAAGAAGATGAGCCCTCCATCTTCGGGTTCACAAATCTCGGCGCCAACTGGAGTTTGAATTGGGTTTCCTGGGTTCACGTCGATGGCTCAAACAATGCCCTCGTCCATGTTCGCGGTGGTGGCGTCGATCATTATCCGTACACCGGCAGTCCTTCCACCCCATACGATGCCAGTATTCTGTCGCAGGCGCAACTTACGGTGCCCAGCACAGGTGTTTACCAGCGCCTGCTTCCGGATGGCTCCATCGAGGTCTTTGATCTAGCCGACGGCACCGGCAACTACATGCTCACCGCTCTGATCGATCCGCAGGGTAATGAGGCGTCCGTGCAGTACGACAGCAACCTGCGCGTAACCGCGGTTCTTGATCCCAGCTCGAACGCCAGCACCTTCACTTATGTCTCGAACACCGTCGGCAACAGTGGCTTTTACAAAATAGCCGCGATCACCGATGCGTTCTCGCGCTCTTGTTCATTTTCCTATGACGGCACGAACACATTTCTGACCGGTATCACAGATAGTGTCGGCAATGTTTCGTCTTTCCAATACAACACGTCCACTTCTTTCATCGACTCAATGACGACAAACTATGGAACGACGAGCTTTGAGACCTCAACGATTACCAGCGGCTATGTCCACCCGGCTCGACAGTTAAAATTCACTTTCCCGGACGGCACCACTTCGGTACTTCAGAATTTGCTCGACCACATGTACTCCTACTTCTGGGACCGAGAAGCAATGGCGCGCTATCCCAATGATCCGAACAACCGCATTTTCACGCACTGCAAGACCACGCAGTTCATGTCGGAGCAGAACACTACCAACGAATACCCGGTAATGTATTGGATAAAGCCTGCGCTGAAGGCGCCCGTGTATTTTACTTATCCGGACGCCTTCTTTGAGCAGTTTTATGGAACAATCAACAAGCCAACGCAAACGACGCGCGATACGGCTTTGAACAAAACTTGGAATTTCACCGTTGGCGGTACCATCAATGCCGGCAACGTCTTCTCCCTGAACATATTCAACAGTCTGATTCCAGGTGGTTCTACCGTAGTGCAATACACCGCGCAGGCAGGTGATACCGCGCAGGTAGTTGTGAGCAGTCTGGCGACAGCCGCCAGCAGCAATGCCGGTCTAATAGATGCCGGCATCTATGCGAGGTCGAGCGGATCGAGAGTGTCCATCGTCCCTACTTGTACTAACCTGGCAGCAACAGGGATTACGCATAGTGTCTCCGGCTCCGGCTCAACTTTTACCGGCTTCTATGAAGGAAACTCCTGGTTTGTCGGACAACTTGGCGGGACGCTGACAAACGGCGATGTCCTGACTGCATTCATCGATGCACCGACCCCGTTTCCGGATGAAGAAGTCACGCACACGGTGCAATCCGGAGACACGCTTGAGAGCATCGCTCAAGATATCGCCGTTAAGGTAAATGCCTTGCAATCTGTCCAGTCAAATGATCTCTCAGTCTCCGCGATCGGCTCGAAAATCATAACGCGAAGGCTCAACAGCGGGACTTATTACCCCAGCTTTTTCTGGAACAGCGGCGCCACAGAGACCATTACCGATGCTGGAAGCGATGCGAACGAAATTAACAGTTATGAGTGGAATAGCCAGGGCAAGCCTACTCGAACTGTTGCCCCCTATGGCCGCGAATTCTCATACAGCTATGCAAGCAACGGCATCGACCTCGAAGAGATCCGCGAAACAAAGGACTCCGACAATTTCCTGCTCGGCAAGTGGACTTACAACAGCCAGCACGAACCCCTCACGCAAATTGATGGTTCCGGGCAACAGACGGTCAACACGTATAACGTGTTCGGACAGCTCACGTCGACGACGGATGCTCTCAGCAATGTCACAAGCTACCAGTACACGTCGACCGCAACTGCCACTGTCGGCGGTACCGTCAACAGCGGCAACCAGGTAAACCTCACAGTCTCCGACCCAGCCTTGCCTGGCGGGTCCGTCACCGTGTCTCATACTGCCGGCAGCGGAGAAACAAAAGCTCAAGTTGCCGCAGCCCTGGTCACCGCCATCAACAGCAACTCTGACCTGCAAACGCTCGGCGTCACGGCCTCCCGCACTGGAGCTGTTATCACGCTCAAGTCAACGTCCGTGAATGCAACCTCGTACTCAAGAACAGTGACCGGCACCATCACGCTTGCGCTTTCAAATGTTGCTTATGGCTTCCTGACCAAAATCACGGGACCGCTGCAGCAAAATGACATCACCACCCTCTCCTGGAATCCGAACGGGACCCTTGCCTCCTCGACGGACTCCGAAGGCTATTCGCTCGCCTTCCAGTACGATGCCATGGACCGGCTCACGCAAACTACACATCCTGACGGCACAAGCGATCAAATCAAGTATCAGGACCTTGATGCCATCTTCTTCATCGACAGGCTCGGCAGAACAACACAACGCTCGTTCGACGCCATGGACCAGCTCGCTTTTGAAATTGACCCGCTTGGCCGCAAGACGAAATACACCTGGTGCTCCTGCGGCTCGCCCAGCACTCTCACCGACCCAGCAAACAATGTAACGACGTGGAATCATGACCTGGAAGGGCGCATTATCAAAAAGGTGCTCGCAGATAGCACCACAACTTCCTACTTGTGGGAGGACAACACCGGCTGGTTGCGCTCGCGCACCGACGCGCTCGGGCAAGTCACCCGCTACAACAACCTTCTCGACGGCAGCCTCGGCTCTGTCATGTATCCCAACGCCAACAACCCCACTTCGCCTGTCACCTATTTCCTCGCCCCCAACTTCCGTCGCCTGCAAGCTGCGCACAATGCCTGGGGACAATATAATTATGCTTACAACGACTACATTACCGACCCGCTTGCGCCACCCATCACAGGTGGTGGCAGAATTTCTCAAATCACCAACTCCGTAATCCCCAACTCCGCTGTAACCTACTCATATGATGCGCTCGCCAGGATGACCAACCGCTCAATTAACGGCAGCAGCAACTCCATCACCTGGAGCTACGACGCCATGAGCCGCGTTACCCAGGAGGTCAACGCGCTCGGCACCTTCGGCTTCACCTATGTCGACGACGTCTCTCCGAATTCGAAAGGCGTCAGTCGCCTGGCAAGCATCTCGTACCCTAATGGCCAGCAGACCAAGTTCTCCTGGTTCGATAACACCCGCGACCAACGCTTGCGCGAAATCACAAATCTCGATCCAAGTTCACAGACCCTGTCACAGTTTGATTACTCCTACGATTCTGCCGGGCAGATCACTCGCTGGCTCCAGCAGCAAAAGGGCAGCCACCAGAATTTCGCCCTGGATTACGACCTGGCTGGACAACTCACTGGCGCCGCCGCCGGACGCGGTAGCACAGCGCCACCATTCGCCAACCAAAACTTCTACAGCTACGATGCCGCCGCCAACCGTACCTCCGCTCAACAAAGTCAGGTGCAGAATTTAGTCGTCGCCGGCACTAAAACCACTGGCGACGTGTTGACGGTCACCGTTATCGACAGCGCGCTCTCCGGTGGGCAGCTGGCAGTCCCCTACACCGTCGCATCCGGAGATACGCTTACCACCATCGCCCGCAAGCTTGCCGCCACCATCACCTCAAAGGCAGCGCTGCAGACTATAGGCGTTGATGCTGTTGCGAGCGGCACCACCATCACTTTGCGCTCAAAGTCCCCGAATATAACGATCTATACCACCAGCCTCAGCGGTGGTGCCACAGAGACAATTACTGCCGGCATCAACTCCGCCACCCATAACATCACCATTGGCGGTACCGCTCACGACGGCGATCAGTTGCAAGTTATTGTCCGCGATCCAGCTCTCTCCGGCGGGCAAACAACCGTTAACTATACAGTCCCCACCGGAGCATCCCTCAATACCATCGCTTCCGGGCTGGCCAGCGCCATTAACGCGGGCAGCGGACTGGCGGCGCTTGGCATTACGGCTACCTCGAAGCAGCGCGTGATTACGGTGAAAACCCTCTCGCCCAATGTCACCAACTTCACAGGCTCTGTGTCGGGTGCTGGTGCCACAGTGACCATGTCCCTCGGCGTCAGCCTTAACGGCTCGGTTACAGCGCTTATTTCCGGAACCGCAACCGGCAACGACATCCTCACCATTTCAGTTTTCGATGCAGGGCTCTCCGGCGGGCAGCACGATATCTCCTACACCGTGCTCCCTTCCGACACGCTTGCCACCATCACCAGCGCGTTGGCAGCAGCCATAAATGCCGACAGTCAACTGCGACTGATCGGTGTCAAAGCGTCAGCCTCTTCGACAAAGTTGACGGTCACTTCCGTCTCAACCAACGACACCACGTACCTGCCATCCAAGAGTGCGGGCGCTACCGAAACTATCCTCTGGGGACTGCCCGCCAACGGCACCATCACCGCATCCGTTGCCGGCTCGATCACCGCAGGTGATGTCGTAACCATCAATGTGTTTGACGCCGGTTTGAGCGGCGGCTCCACATCCGTATCCCACACGGTAGCGGCTGGAGATACGCGCAAAATAATCGCCGCCTCTCTCGCTAGCCAGATCAACGGCAATGCCGGTCTTGCCGCTATTGGAGTCACTGCTCTCGCCGTCACGCCGGCCGGCTCAGTCAATGTGGTAAACATTACTTCTGCATCCTCCAATGCCACCACGTATGCCAAATCTACAAGTCCCGGCGCCACCTTATCGCTAACCTTGAGCAAGAGTGTTGGCGTAACGAAGGCAACCTTCAACAACGTCAACGAACTCACCTCGCTATCTGCGGGCGGCGCCACCAGGTTTCAAGGCACGACAGATCGTCCAGTGCTGCCGGTCACCATCGATGGAAATGCCGCAGAAATGACTACCTCGCAAAGTTTCAATGGCACCGCCGTTCTAGATGTGAACCCGGATAGCGTCCCCGTCAGCGCCACCGCTGGCGGCGGCAGCGGTACAACCACCAACGATTACAAACTAGACCATGTCGGTGCCACCGCAACGCTAACCTTCGATGCCAACGGCAACATGACGAGCGATGGCACTAACTCGTTTTCGTGGGACGCCGAAAACAGGCTAATTCAGATCACGTTTCCTGGCACTGGCAATAACAGCAGCTTTCTGTATGATGCACTTGGCGATCGCGTGCGAATTATTGAAACAAGAAACAGTTCCGTGTTGACCACGCAACAGTTCATTTTCTGCGGACTCACAGCTTGCGAAGAACGTGATATCAGCGGTAGTTTAACTAAAGAGTTCTTCTCGTTCGGACAAACCGTGGGTGGAACCACAAGCAAATACTTTTATTGGTTCACACATCGTGGCGACGTCTGCACAGTCACAGATAGCGGGGGCGACAATGTTTCAGAGATCGCCTACGACCCATACGGACGAGTGCGCCTCATGTCTGGAAGCTTCACCCCAGATTTTGCCTTTGCCAGCATGTATTTCCACGCACCTAGTGGACTAAATCTGACAAAATTTCGCGCTTTCAGCCCAGGTTTGTGTAGCTGGATCAGTCGCGACCCGCTCAATAATGAATCGTTCCCATATGCATACTGCCAGAACGAACCGACTGGTCGAATTGACCCTAGCGGCTTATTTCACTTCGACCCAAAAGTCTGTTGCCAGGTTAGGGACAAGCTTAAGGAACTGGCATCCCAATCTCGAGAAAACAATCGAGAAATGGGAATCCCCTTCAATATCGATTCAGAGGGAAACGTTACGTTCGGCCTGCCTGAAACCGGAAAGACACCAGAAGGTCCGATTAACGGCCAAGCGGGATTCTCTAATGTTGGGATGACACACGTTATAGGGGGCATGGGCGGCACTTATGACATCCTCGGCCAAAAGGTAACCATTCCAAACGAACTTGGAGCACCGTTTGGCGCGAATTCTGGATTTAGCGCAAAGAAAGGAGACTTCAAGCCCAAACCGTTCATTCCTTGGACCATTAATGGAACCGGTGATATTTTCCTGATTGAAAACGGACACACTTATCACATGACCCCGGATTGTAAAAAATGCTGGGACTTAGGCACACCTACGGAACCGATCTTTGACGGTGTCAAACCCTGCCCCTAATCAATGGGAACAACCGTGTGGCTAAGAAAAGCAGGAACTGTTAAGCTGTTCAACGAGGTACCAAGCTTTGAAAAAGATCGCCAGTCTGAGTTTGATTGCTTCTCTCGCGGTTTTATCACTTCTGCTGCTATCCACGTACTTTTTCGAAGATCTTCCAATGGAGTTAGCAGTGGACAGTTGGGAACGCGGACATCCTGATCGAGCAGCCTTCTATAAAACTGGTGTGTTGCACACGCTCGTTGCCAATGTTCAGTGGAATGTTTTGCATTGCCCCGAGTCCCATCTGCCCGACGCAGCTACTCTTTATCGACTTTATCGAGATTTTCGGGATCACGAAGCCAACTGAGATCGACGTCATCCCTTCTCCACAGGAGTCGGCAGACTCACAGCGGCGCCTCGACATGACTTCGTCTTCCTAACAGGCAACGAGAGGCGAGGGCGAGCGCGAAGGCAGATATCGTCTTCGCGTCAAGCAGCCATGAAGTCCGCGCAGAACGGCTTTCCGGTTTTGAGCACTCCGAAAACTATATGCAGAAGCTTTCGCCCCTGATATCTGGTGGGGACGCTTAGAGAGCCAGCATCGCCCGAACCAACGGCAAAGCCAGGGAAAGCTGGTGACCGCTTGCGGCTTGATGGTATCGACGATTTCGCCTTCGTGAGACTTGAGTGCAGTGAGGTATTACCACCATGGCTGGAGGCATCCAAAGCACCCAGAACTCCTGGAGCTGAGGAATTTTGGTTTTGCCATCGGTGTTGGACCAACCCTTTTTACGCCCAACACCTCGATACGAAGAGGGCGGTCTGTCCATCGGAGTGGCTCCGCGGACCAGGGCCCCCCGCTGCTACTCCTTACGCCAAGCTGGAGACCGAACGGGACGGTTGACTCTGCCCGGCTTCAGATCTCCCAATTCGAAAGGCGTCAGCCGCCTGGCAAGCATCTCGTACCCTAATGGCCAGCAGACCAAGTTCTCCTGGTTCGATAACGCCAGGAACCAACGCCTGCGCGAAATCACCAATCTCGATCCGAACTCGCAGACGCTCTCACAGTTTGATTATTCCTACGATTCTGCCGGGCAGATCACTCGCTGGCTTCAGCAACAAAAGGGCAGCCACCAAAACTTTGCCCTGGATTACGATGCTGCCGGTCAGCTCACTGGCGCCGCCGCCGGACGCGGTAGCACAGCGCCACCATTCGCCAACCAAAACTTCTACAGCTACGATGCCGCCGCCAACCGTACCTCCGCTCAACAAAGTCAGGTGCAGAATTTAGTCGTCGCCGGCACTAAAACCACTGGCGACGTGTTGACGGTCACCGTTATCGACAGCGCGCTCTCCGGTGGGCAGCTGGCAGTCCCCTACACCGTCGCATCCGGAGATACGCTTACCACCATCGCCCGCAAGCTTGCCGCCACCATCACCTCAAAGGCAGCGCTGCAGACTATAGGCGTTGATGCTGTTGCGAGCGGCACCACCATCACTTTGCGCTCAAAGTCCCCGAATATAACGACCTATACCACCAGCCTCAGCGGTGGTGCCACAGAGACAATTACTGCCGGCATCAACTCCGCCACCCATAACATCACCATCGGCGGTACCGCTCACGACGGCGATCAGTTGCAAGTGATTGTCCGCGATCCAGCTCTCTCCGGCGGGCAAACAACCGTTAACTATACCGTTCCCACCGGAGCATCCCTCAACACCATCGCTTCTGGGCTGGCCAGCGCCATTAACGCGGACAGCGGCCTGGCGGCGCTTGGCATTACGGCTACCTCGAAGCAACGCGTGATTACGGTGAAAACCCTCTCGCCCAACGTCACCAATTTGACGGGCACTGTCTCGGGCACTGGCGCCACGGTGACCATGTCCCTCGGTGTCAGCCTTAACGGCTCGGTTACCGCGCTCATTTCCGGGAACGCAACCGCCAACGACGCCCTCACCATTTCAGTTTTCGATGCAGGGCTCTCCGGCGGGCAGCGCGATATCTCCTACACCGTGCTCCCTTCCGACACGCTTGCCACCATCACGAGCGCGTTGGCAGCAGCCATAAATGCTGACAGTCAACTGCGACTGATCGGTGTCAAAGCGTCAGCCTCTTCCACAAAGTTGACGGTCACTTCCGTCTCAACCAACGACACTACCTACCTGCCATCCAAGAGTGCGGGCGCCACCGAAACTATCCTCTGGGGTCTGCCCGCCAACGGCACCGTCACCGCATCCGTTGCTGGCCCGATTACCGCCGGCGACATCGTGACCATCACCGTGTTTGACGCCGGTTTGAGCGGCGGCTCCACGTCCGTATCCCACACGGTGGCAGCCGGGGATACGCGCAAAATAATCGCCACCTCCCTCGCTAGCCAGATCAACGGCAACACCAGTCTTGCCGCTATTGGAGTTAGTGCTCTCGCCGTCACGCCGGCCGGCTCAGTCAATGTGGTAAACATTACTTCTGCGTCCTCCAATGCCACCACGTATGCCAAATCCATAAGTCCCGGCGCGACCTTGTCGCTAACCTTGAGTAAGAGCGTCGGCGTAACGAAGGCAACCTTCAACAACGTCAACGAACTCACCACGCTGTCTGCCGGCGGCGCCACCAGGTTTCAAGGCACGACAGATCGTCCAGTGCTGCCGGTCACCGTCGATGGAAACGCCGCAGATATGACTACCTCACAAAGTTTCAACGGCAATGCAGTGCTAGATGTGAACCCGGACAGCGTCCCAGTCAGCGCCACCACTGGCGGCGGCAGCGGTACAACCACCAACGATTACAAACTAGACTATGTCGGTGCCAACGCAACGCTGACCTTCGATGCCAACGGCAATATGACGTCCGATGGGACGAATTCGTACTCCTGGGATGCGGAAAATAGGTTGGTGCAAATCACGTATTCGGGGAGCGGCAACAATAGTCAGTTCGCGTACGATCCATTGGGTCGGAATGTGAAGATTGAGGAACGGACCGCTGGCAGTGTGACGAGCACAAAGCAATATGTTTGGGTCAGATGGGACCGGCGGGAGGAACGCGACGCATCTGGGAACTTAACGAAAGAGTTTTTCAATGCAGGGCAGCTTAACGGCAGCACCAAATATTTCTATGCGACCGATTGGCTGGGTTCGATTCGAGAGTTAACTGACAACAGTGGTGCTATCCAAGCTGAGTATTCTTATGACCCATATGGTCGCCCGACGAAGATTGTTGAGTCCTCGCCTTCAGATTTTGGCTACGCGGGGTTGTTCGTGCACAGCCGTAGTGGTCTGAACTTTGCCGCCGTTAGGAATTACAACCCCTCCCTTGGTCGCTGGCTGAATCGCGATCCGATTGGCGAACGCGGCGGCCTAAATCTCTACCGTTATGCCAGGAGCAATCCCATATCCTTCTTTGATCAACTGGGAATGATGGCATCCCAAGGGGGAACAGCAGCCACTCCCCCAGATCCTGGTTCCATAGGCGAGCAAGCAGCAAGTTCTGCGATGGGTGGTGGTGGTGGTGAGCCCCCAAATCCAAATAAGAAGCCACCAGAGAAAAAAGATCCCGATCCAAAGGATCCGATCGATAAGGAACTGGAGGATTGCCTCGACGAAGCTGAGCATTGGCTTGAGGCGGCCGAGGAAATCCTGAAGAGACCGGACAATCAAAAACCGAAATGCAGCTCCAAAAAAGGGAGAAGAGTAACACACGAAGATCTGCTAGAGCAATTTGCGAAAATGATTGCTGACTGTATCGAAGAAGCCGATGAAAAGCGGGAAAAGAGAAACGACCAGGATGAGAAAATCCTTCAAAAGATGCGAGAATGGCACAAGTGGTATGTCGAAAACATCAAAAGCAAACTCTGATTCGAGGTTTTAATGGCGAACAATCAAGCCGAAGGAAGCGATGGGATCAAAGAAAGTGACATTGTTGCAGAAACGAAGGTTATCTTCATTCGCGCATCTGATGGCGAGCGCCTGTTCGTCCGCCTGGGAATCGGGCGTCCATTCTTCATTGCAAATGATCTGTGTTCATACTGCTACATCTTTATGGATGGGCATCTCAAACCATTGAAAGTCAGCGGCACAGATTCGCTCCAGGCGCTTTGTCTTGCGGTCCAGTTCTTGCGAAAGCAGCTGGAGACGGTGCGTAAGATGGGGTGGACGATTCTCGAAGATGATCCAAGTTCGGAGACTGCCGAAACTTTTGACATCGACGCCTGCTTTGGTCGGAAATAGGAGTCTTAGCAATCGCACGTTTTGTGAGGCATTTGCATTTCTCGATCGCGCACCGGTTCCTTCCGTGCTTTTGGCGCGACCGAACTTGAGATGCTATCATCCTGAAACAGCCTGCTGGACAGCGATTCCCAATACCACCACTTCTGTCCGGTGAGGCGCATTTCTGCGTGGAGCCGCTTGGATGCTGGGAGTTAAGTAAGCGTTCCAGCAACACCACGTTGACTCAGATCAGAGATCACGTAAGTTGAAATGGAGGGGTGCAAGGGTACCCCAAAAGCCGACGTCGAAGGCACCATATTCGGAAACCCGCAACAGGGCGTTGTTTGAAAAAGTCACGAATGAAACTTAATCGTTTTGATCAGACACTGGTAGATAAATATGCCACTTAATGCGGTGCGAGACTTGAGGCGAGCTGAGACGCGAGCCACCGGTCCGGTAGCAAATCACCAATCTCCTCGTAGTCCTGGTTTGTCAGCGTTTCCAGAACGTCTTTCCAGTATTGGAATGGATTCACGGAAAGCAGCTTACAACTATTGGTCAAACTGGCAAGGATTGAGAAAGTGTCGCCTGCGTCTTCGTCTCCCAAGAACACCAGTTTTTCCTTCCTACCGCTACTGGGCGCAGGGCCCGTTCCGCTGCATTGTTATCGATCGGAAGAAATCCTCGTTCAGTGTAGCGCGTCAAGTTGGACCAGCGCGAGACCGAGTACTGCAGGGCCTCTCCAATTGCACTTTTCGGCAGTGTGCGAGTCTGAACGTCGCGCATCCAGTCGTGCATTTCAACCAATCTCGGCACCGCTTCTCGCTGACGAAGTTGGTGGCGGTCATCCTCCTCAAGAAGATTTCCTTGTCGCTCAATTTCATACAGGACGTGGATTCTTGCCAAAGCTTCGTCTGCAATCCGAGGATTGTTTCCCTGCGCTCGTTCGAAGTAGCGACGCGCATGCGCCATGCAACAGAGCCGTTTCGCCTGCGTGGCGCTCGCCAACGCGTCATAACCACCGTAGGCGTCCGCTTGCACGTATCCGGCGAAGTCATTCAAAAAGTCTTGTGCATGCTTGTGTCCTCGGTCTGGGTGCCACTCAAATATTACGTAGGGGTGGTCTTCGTGACCGAGATAGGTCCAGGCATAACCGGTTGGTGCTTTACCGGCACCCTTCCTCTGAAACTTCACAGGCGTCTCGTCTGCATGGATTATCCGCGACTGCAATACCTCATCTCGCATTCGCTCGTAAATGGGTCGAACCTTTCTGCACAGACTGCAAGCCACCGACTCATGCTGGAACGAGCAACCTTGACTCCCTGGCGTTCATACATCTGCTCTTGTCGGTATAGTGGCAGATGGTTCGCATACTTGTTTTCGATTGTGTTTGCAAGCAATCCAAATCCTGGCATGCCCTTCGCGATCGGCTGGGCACTTGTTCGGGGTGCTAACACAATATGTCCGTCGCACGTCCTGCATCCGTATTTAACTTGGCGGTGGTCAGTCACCGCGAACCTGCCTGGAATGTACTCCAGCTCTTTCCATGATTCGTGCCCAATGATCTGCCGCACGTCGGTGCACTTTGGACATCGCCGCTCTTCATCCGAAAGCGTGTACTCCTGAACAGCTTCTGGAGCGGTCACGGATGTCACCCTCCCTCCACCTCCACGCCGTCTTTCTGACGTGGCCGATCGCCCGTCGGTATACCCCGAAGCTATTTGTTGAGCGAACAGAGTAAGCTGATTCGGATCTATCTTTTCCGACTTGCTGCCAAACTCTTCTCTGAGAAACAATTCAAGACGACGCCCCAGTCGTTCATTGTCTGCCCGCAGCTCCACAATTATTTGATGGCACAAGCTAATATCGTTTGGTAGTTTTTCCGGACTTACTGGCATATCTTGTCTCGCTGCAAGAATCTTGCAAGGTCGTATCATGCACCATATGCGGTGTCGACGGTCTGCGAAATCTCTGTCGCCGGCGGATACTGCTCAAATCAATTCCGTCCAGGATCATTCGCAGTGTGGATGCTTCGATTTCCACGCCGGCGGATGAAAAGTTCTCTAAGTCAGGAAACTCAAAAGTGCCTTTTGGAAGCATTTTGTACCACATGGCAAAGCCGTCGTTGTCCCAGTACAGCACCTTGATTCGGTCGCCTCGTTTGTTGCGGAAGACGAACAGATAACCGGACTGCGGGTCCAAGTTCATCGCACTGCCGACGATGCCGGAAAGTGCATCAAAACTTTGTCGCATGTCAATGTCCGACGTGCAAATGAATATCCTCGTACCCAGAGCAGAACTCAGCATTTCACTTTCCCACAAATCGTTCAAGCAAGATATCTAGCAACTGAGGGTCGACCCCCTCATAAACTCGGAGAACCATTTCATCAATCCAAGTCACTTCGGCAAGCAAACGCTCTTGCATCTCAATCGGTTGCGGCGTGTCCGGTAGCACGACGGGAACGAAGGAAGACTGAGTTCCACGTGTCATCTTGCGGCGCCGTTTCAATCGATCAGCGGCTGCGGCCGCATCGGTTCTCTTGATTCGAGTAACCCAATGTCCCAGTGTATTGACATTGAGCTTTCCCTTTCGCAAAACGCTTTCTGCGACAGATCAGAAGCCCGCCATTGAAGCAATATGGATCTCCACATCGCCTCCTTTTCTTCGTCCGGCGCGCCCCGAGATTTACGCGGCATCGAAGCACCGATCACCGACACCAGCCGTTGCGAAAACACTCCATTCAGCGCTAATATGATCTACCAGTGTCTGATCAAAACGATTAAGTTTCATTCGTGACTTTTTCAAACAACGCCCTGTTGCGGGTTTCCGAATATGGTGCCTTCGATGGCGGCTTTATCACTGGCGATGTACGCAGTGATTGCGCTGGTTGTTTTTTTTCATCGCCGGCACGGCCAATTTGCCTTATATCTGGGCGACCCTGTCCACTCAACTGATCGCTGGGCTGATAGCTGATAGGCGTCTTCACGCTTGATGAAGATCTCATGCGCGAGCGTTTTCGTCCGCGTGGCAAAGACGAGGACCCACTGGCTCCTGCAATACTCAGCATCTTGCTATTAGCAATCATGGTGCTGTCCGCACTCGACGCCGGTCGTTGGCATCTATCCCAGATCCCAGCCTTCATTTGCATCATCGCCGAAATATTCCAGACAATTGGTTGGCTCGGATTTCTCTGGTCCATGAAAGTGAACGCGTTTTTTTCATCTGCAATTCGCTTGCAACCAGACCGCGGACAGTACGCCATCAGCGAGGGTCCGTACCGATTCATGCGCCACCCTGGTTATGCGTTCGCTTCTCTGGCGTTTCTTACGCAAGGTCTCTCGATGGGCTCATGGCTCGCTGTCGCGCCGGCTTTGATTGTCGTTCTATACCTTTTATATAGGACGCAGCTTGAAGAGAAAATGTTGAGGGAGGGCTTGCCGGGCTATCATGACTATGCCGAGCGAGTGCGCTACCGATGGCTGCCGGGCGTGTGGTAAAACGCGGTGTTTCAACCGGCGGCGCGCTGTCCGTGTGTATGACTTTTTGCTGTAGTGTCTGTTAGACGAATGATTTCTACTGAACAATGGGCACGAGCCAGCACAGCTTCCGCAATGCTGCCGATGAAGAATTTGGCCAGTCCGGTTCTGCCGTGCGAGCCGACAATAATCATATCTGCCTGCCATTCATCAGCAATCTGCACTATGCGACCTTCAATCGATCCGGCGGTTACCAATCCGGCGATGTTGGTGCCGCACGTTTCTGTCAGTTGAGCGACCGCTTTTGAGACCATCTGCTCACCGAACGTACGCCCCGCTTCATGCACCATCGCCGAGACATCACCGAAGCTGTGACTCAGACCTATATAGGTAGCCGGCAATGGTTGCACCACATGCAAAACCAAGAACTGCGTGTCATCAGCCCACTCGCGCTCTGCCACCGAATCCAGTGCAGCCTGAGCAAAGCGAGACCCGTCCGTAGCGATTAGAACTTTCATAAAACCTCCTCGCCTGGCGGTAGCAGGGTGTATGACGCGAGTCTGAACCGGGTGTTTCCCCAAAAGCTCTCAACTCAGCCATACTGCTGCGCATAGGACTGCACGAGAATTATACTGCTACCGCAGATGGTGGCACTCAGATGAGGAACCATTGTCCGAGGCGGTGCGTCTGTGCCAGAAGTATAGGGGAGGATAGATAATGAAACGGTTCAGTTTCGCTTTAACACTTATTGCTCTTATGGGCATTCTGCCTGCGGCTAACGCTGATTCGCTGAAAGGTCCGCTGGAAGGTTCGGTTTCGGAAGACGGAATGAGCCTCAACTTCTGGCTGAACAGCCCGGTTGGCTCCGACGATCGCGGCCGCTATCTGCGTTTCGTGACCGATGACCGTCTGCATCGAGATAATGTGGGTCTGCGCAATCGCGACTTTGAAAACTTCAGCAGCGATACGTTCACCGCGTCAGCCAGCGCCAACATGGGGACGAAAACCAGAGGCATCGCGCGCGCCGCTCGCGAAAGCCAAACCCATCGTACGACCGCCAACCGCGCGATCTACATCACTGGTCCCTGGTTCTAAACACCTCCGGAAATCAGCAATGACGAGCAGCTCACTCAGGTGGGCTGTTTCGTTTTGTCGACTAGCGGTTACAGCGCTTTGCTACCGCGTTGTCAGTTGCAAGCAGGAAGCAAAGCTTCCAACATAGCTCTTCACTAAAGGATCCACTGCCTGGTTGAGCATGTGATGATTGTTGAGGTACCCACGCTATCGTCTACTGCCCCACCGACCAAGGAAGTCACTCCTATGGATGACGCAGATTGGCTCAAGTTCTTTGAGCAGGCCAAAAAGGCCACGGCGGAAGGAAAGTTTGGTTACGCTGAAACCAGCTGGTCAGCTGCTTTGCAAGAAGCCGAGACTTTCGGCCCCACGGATGAGCGCCTTGTAAAAACGCTGGAAGGTCAGTCTGAGACCTTTTGCTTGCAAGGCAAGTTCAGGCAGGCCGAAAGACCTTGCTTTCAGGTTTTGGAAATCTTCCGCAAACTGCATGGTGACACCCATGTGAAGAGCGGTTTTGCCGCTCACAATCTGGCCAATGTCTATCACATGCAGCAAAAGTACGGGCAGGCGGAGCCGCTCTACAAGCTGGCTCTGTCGGTTAAAACTAAGGAGCTGGGAGAAACGCATCCCGACGTCGGCAAGTTGCGAGACAGCTACATCGATCTTTTGATCAAGACCAATCGACAACCAGAAGCCGACAAGATCAAGTCTCCAGTTGCCCAGCCGGCAGCAGCTGTGGCTGCTGAAAAGCCAGGCGGCACCGGACAGCTGTTCCGCAACAAAGCGATTTCTGCGGAGTCGCTTGCCGGTCTGGCGGAGGAAAAACAACCAGCGGAAGTCGAAAAGAATTCCATCCAAGCCGATGAGGAACTCTGGGAAGACTTAAAGAACCGCGCCGAAAAATTTCTCGCCACCGGACACAAGAATGAGTCGCTCGATCTGTGGAATCAAGCGATCAACTTAGCCGAGCGCTTTCCGTCGCAAGAGAAACTCTCCTATTCGCTCGATCGCATCGGAGACATCATGTTCTCCACCGAAAAATATGGACAGGCAGAAATGGCCTGGTGGCGTTCTCTGCAAATCAAGCTGGCAGCCATCGGAGAAGCGCATCCGGCCGTTGCTTACACCGCCAACAAACTGGCCGGATTGCACTATTTGCTCGGTCGCTATTCCGAAGCAGAAGCGTACACAAAGAAATGCCGGGACATTTACACTGCCACCACCGGAAAAGAGCATCCGAACGTAGCCACGTGCTTAAATAACCTGGCAAGCCTCTATCACGTGCAAGGCAGATACGCAGAAGCTGAGGAAAACTACCTGGGAGCGATGACCATCAGGAGAAAAATCCTCGGCACAGACCATGCGGAAACGCTCGCTGTCACTAAGAACTACGCAGCCTTGCTGAGAACTGTTGGTCGCGATCGCGAAGCTGCTGACCTCGACAAGGAGACCAGCGGCTTGATTACAGGCAGCTGGAAAGCCATTTCAATCGATGCTGATTCATTGCTGCGAGGCAAGAATCTCGACGATTGACGGCGCGTTTCGAGCTATCGAGAGCAGCGCCGCTCCCACAGAAAAAGCCCACCTTTCAGTGGGCTTTTTCCGGCTTTTTCTCCCATACAGGCGTTCAGGCGAGGACTCCTTCACACCCGTATCGAAGTCTGTTTAGCAGGCTTGAGCTGGCGTCAAGCTGCGAATGCTGAGCGAAGAGCTGGCGACAGATTCCGCGCACACCGAGGCGTACTGTCTTTCAGTGCTCTGCCATTTGGCTTTTACGATGCCGTTCTTGTAGATATCCTGGTGCGTCACGAACGCGATGCGCTGGCAGATGCTGGAGCCAGCCAGTTCGTTTTGAACTGCTTCTTGATGAGCATCATCGCGCGAGACAATCCAGATCATGTCGATCTCACCGCTCTCCAGCGCCTTTTCGCAGACGGCGGTCAGTTCCGCGCGATCAGCTTTCGGCTGGTTGATGATACCGATACGGTGATCTACACCATTGCGGTTAAAAGAGATCTTGGCATCAATTGCCGTCGTGCCGGGAACCGCTTTCGTGGTTGTCCAAGCGACATTGCTGATCAACCCGTCCTTTTGGTCGACCAGGAAGAGCATGCGAAGATTAGCCACTTCCAGAAGGTGGCGCTGGCTGTCGCAGTTGCCCAGGTCGATGTCGGTGCTCTGTGCAGTCAACAACTCGCGCGTCATCGGCGAGAGCATATACACAAGCGGTTTCGTGGGGGTTGTCCACCACGGAAGTTTGCCGCCGTGCCGTTCGCACAGGAGGTAATCGAGGTAGAAGAGTTTGCGTAGACGGTCGCGGATCAATACCGGTTTATCGTCGCAAGAGATAAACCAGGCGATGTGTTTTTCGAGGAGAACTTGATGCTCTTCAATCAGTTTGAAGATCATCATGTCTCTGTCGCTTAGTTGAATGGCCATTGGGGGTGGTCCTCGTTTTGTTGTTTTGCCAGCGATCTTTCGGGGGTGTGCTTCTTGGTGTGGGGGGAGTCTTGCGACTCAGTTAGACTCTATATGTTTTCAACCGTTCTTCATAGGTTAGGATCACGTGTTGTGTATTGCAAAAGTGCATCATCATGACGCGGTTGGTGAAGGTTGTAAGTGACTCTCATTTTGGAATCCATCATTTTTAGAGAGCGATATTGCTGTCTGAGCCCTTCGACACGGGTATGAATTTCTTCCAGCGAGGCTTGCAGTTCTTCTTGAGTCTTGGCCGCCTTGCGTGGGCGAATCATATCTTCGAAAACCGCAGCGGAATCGTCGTACCAGTCCGCCATGTTCTGCATGTAGACTGTGCTTTCCGGCATTCCATTGCAGGGCGGCATCGAACGAATGGTCTTAGCTAGCAGACGGTATCTCTTCGCGATTCCGGCAGCAGTGCGCGACCATTCCATGACCCGCTCGACTTCTTGATTGAGCGGCTTTTTCATAATCACGGCTTCGCTGACCGTCACTTTGTAGTGACCAACAGCGTCGTCATAGGCTTCCATCCACTCCAACGGTTTCGATTGCGGAGTTACTCGCGGCATGACCCACGGGGGAGTCGGACGCTTGTAGGTGTTGGCAGCAGCATTCGGCACAGGTGCCGTGGTGCGGTTGAAAACGTCTCCTTTTTGTTGCGGATGACCGCCGTTCGGCTGCGTCGCTTGCGCCATGGAGGAGGCGAAAGTGGTGGCAGCGAAGATGGCGCTGGTCAATGCAATTTGGATACGTTTCGTGGCTGTCATGTCCGTGGTCTGCTGCTAGTTGTCTGTCGGTAATACTGATGTTTTTCGCGCAGTGTGAGTTTCTTGCTTACGGTCCTGGGTTCGCTGGTCCACCCGGGTTCGCTGGTCCTGCTGGTCCTGCTGGTCCTGCTGGAGCCGGTCCCGGATTGGTCGGCGGAAGGAACGGTCCACCCGGTCCACCACCGCCCGGTCCTGGAATGTTCATGCGCGTGCCGTCTTGGTACTGCGCCCAGGTGTCAGTAGAGTTGAAATCAAAGGTGTTCATCTGGACGATCTTCCAGATGGTGTAGCCGGCGAGCAGGAGGAGCAAACCACCGACTGCACCGATGACTCGCGAACCGCCGTACGGGCTGCCGAAGACCATCGACCACGCTGCCAGAGCAACGATGATGGTGGCCATAACGACGCCCAGGATAACCAGATAGCGAGAGAAGACTCTTACTGTCGGGAGCGGTCCCATGAAGTCATATTTTGGTTGTTGTTTTTGACGGTTGAGTTGGGTGTCTTGTTCGCCGTTGGCTCCAGCTTTGGCTCCGCCGTTGTTAACGATGCCGAGACCATTGTTGTTGCCGCCGTTGTTGACGACTTGTTGTCCGCCGTTGCCGCCGCCGAAGTCGTTCTGACGTGTGCCACCATTGCCGGCACCACCTTCGAACTGACCGTTGCCGCCGTTGCCGGCACCACTTTCAAATACGCCGCGTCCGCCGTTGCCCTGGCCGCCTTCGAACAGTCCCTGACCGCCGTTGCCGCCACCGCCTTCGAACACGCCTTGACCGCCGTTACCAGCGCCGCCTTCGAAGAAACCACGGCCACCGTTGCCCTGACCGCCTTCGAACGTGCCGCGACCGCCATTGCCCTGGCCGCCTTCGAACAGTCCTTGACCGCCATTGCCGGCGCCGCCTTCGAACATGCCCTGACCGCCGTTGCCATAGCCACCTTCAAAGGTGCCTTTGCCATTGTTGCCCCAGCCGCCTTCGAAGAGTCCCTGTCCGCCGTTGCCGGCGCCGTTTTCATACTTGCCCTGACCGCCGTTGCCGTAGCCGGGTTCGTAGGTGTTTTTGCCGCCGTTGCCCCAGCCGCCTTCGTAGAGACCTTGACCGTTGATCGGCGCGCCGTTTTCATACACACCGTCCATTTGACCGTGTTGTGTTTGATAACGACCGTAGTTGTTGATGACTGGACCTTTGGTGCCCGGGGCGCCACGGGTTCCGAAAATGTTGCCGTGTGTCGGATCGGCAAAGCTGGACGGAGGCAAGCTCGAAGCGCCTTGATCGCCGGGAATGACACGCGGAGCCATGGAGCCATCGCCGACCGGCGGCGGTTGTCCTTGCGGAGCAGCTTGGTTAGGACGCTGCCAGGAAGCACCATGGATCAAAGGAGTACGCAATGTCGATTGTTGCGTCGGACCGGACAAGCATGGCTTGGTCGGGTTGTACAGCATCTCGGCATATTCAGCGCGAGCGGTTGTCGGTGCGAACAGCATCACCACACCAGTGATGATCAGGCTGATCGCCGTCAACGCTTGTTTTACTCCAACTCTATCCTTGCCTGACATTATGTGGTCTCTCCTATGAGTCCTGATTGTGATTGTCAGAATTGCCATCTTCCTTTTTGGCAGGCGCGACGGTCACCGTCTGGGTGAGTTGCGCAAGTTGTCGCGAGAGCGACGCGAGTTCACTGATCGACGGGAAGTCGAGCATCTCGTCGGATTCATCGGCCCAGAGGCTGGCGGCCAGCGATCTGGCGACATCCTGGGCGGTGGAAGGAGCTTCAGTCGCCGGAACTTGCAGTTCTTCAGCGTGCACCACTTCCGGTTCTACTTGTTCGGCGCAGGGGATGCCCTGAGCGGCAGCACCAATTACGGTGGCTTCGGGTTCCAGCCCCATTGGTTGCACCAGTTCGGCCAACTCTTCCAGAGTTTCTGGGCTCATTTCGAGCATCGCCGGATCCATCACGTCTTTCTCGGCACGAGCCGGCATGTCGGTGAGGATGTCGGTTGTTTGTTCGCTGATGAATGCATCGAGCAGGTCGGAAGAAACCGGTTCGTCTTCGATATCGTCGATGAGCGGCTCCATGGACATTTCGAATTTGGTTTTGACGGCGCCCTTGGCGTTGGTGACGGAGGTGATGATCGGTGCCGTCGGCGTCGGGCGCACGACAGGCTCGTAATCGCCAGCCGGAATCTCGATGATGTTTCTGCCTTCTTCTTCGAATTGAGCAACTTTGGAGACCATGTACTCTTCTTCGAGCGACTTGGCAGCGGCTTCGCGAGCGTCTTTCTCGGCAGCCTCTTCTTGGGCTTCGACGTATTTGCCCAGAGTCACTTCCAGACCGAGACCGCGCAGTTCGCAGCACAGTCCGTCGAAAGCAGCGGTGCGTCCGCCGGCGGTGACTTCCTTGCCTTGCACCATATCGGCATAAGCTTGATGGCGGCCTTGAATGTCATCGGACTTGATGGTCATCATTTCGTGCAGCAGGTGCGAGGCGCCGTAGGCTTGAATTGCCCAGACTTCCATTTCGCCCATGCGCTGTCCGCCGTGGTTGGCTTTGCCGCCGACCGGCTGTTGTGTAACAGCGGCGTACGGTCCGCCCAATCCGGAGCGGGCATTGATTTTGTGCAGAACCAACTGGTTGAGCTTCAGCATGTACTGTCTGCCGACCAGGACCGGCGAGTCGAAAGCTTCGCCTGTTCTGCCGTCAAACAATTGCACTTTGCCGGATTCGGTAACCCACTCATAGCCGGGCAGTTTGCGCACTTCGGCAAGAGCTTGGGTGACGAGCTTGAAGGAAGCATCTTTTTCCAGCGATTCGTCGAACTGGTGAATGCGATAGTGACGATTGAGGATGCTGGAATAAAGACCTAGTTGTGTGTCGAATACTTGACCGACGTTCATACGGCTGGGGACGCCCAGTGGATTCAACACGATGTCGCACGGAGTGCCGTCCGGCAGGTAAGGCATGTCTTGATCAGGAACTACGATCGAGACGATACCTTTGTTGCCGTGGCGTCCAGCCAGCTTGTCGCCGACTTCGAGCGGGCACAAACGCGCGATAAGTACTTCGATTTCGCAGATGATGCCAGCTTTCAATTCCGGTGTGGTTTCCGGTGTGAAGATGCGGACATCGATAACGCGACCACCCGAGCCGTGCGGAACACGCAGGCTGCTGTCAGCCATTTCTTCCGCCACTTTACCGAAGATAGCTTGCAAGAGTTCTTCTTCAGCGGAGAGAGCGCGAGCTTCTTTCGGGCTCAATTTGGCGACGAGAATATCGCCCGGGTTGACGTAGCTGCCGACCATGGCGATGCCGCGTTCGTCGAGATGCTCGAGGTCTTTACCGGCGACGTTCGGCAGTTCCGGCGTCAGAATTTCTGGTCCGCGCAGGGTCTGGTGAACACCGATGGAGTGCTTTTCGATTTCGATGTGCGAAAGTTTGTGGTCGCGGATCAAACCTTGACGGACGACAATCGCGTCTTCGAAGTTGTAGCCGTTCCATGGCACGAAGGCGACGAGAAGGTTTCTTCCCAGAGCCAGTTCGCCTTGATCGATACCAGGACCATCAGCGATGATCTGTCCGGCTTCGACGCGATCGCCCTGTCTGACGATCGGGCGCTGGTCGAGAATTGTGTTCTGGTTGGTGCGGTCGAAGCGAATCATGTTGTAGGTGCGCGATTCGCCGGAAGCTTGGGTGATGACGATCTGATCGCCGTTGACCAGGCTGACAGTACCGGCGCGACGGGCGACGACTGAGTGACCGGACGAGCGAGCGACGATTTTTTCCATGCCGGTGCCGACGCGCGGACGTTCCGGCTTGATCAAAGGCAGAGTTTGGCGCATCATGCCGCCACCCATGAGAGCGCGGTTGGCGTCATCATGCTCGAGGAAAGGAATGAGAGCCGATCCGACCGAGATGAAACCTTGCGGAGCAATACCGATCATGTCTACTTGATCTGGTGTCACTTCGAAGAACTGTTCGCCGCAGCGTGCCGAAACGAACGGTCCTTGAATCATGTCGTTTTCGACTTTGGTGTCGGGCGGTGCAAGCGTGAAACGCTTGTCGTCTGATGGTGTCAGGTAACGGACTTCATTGGTCACATGTCCGTTTTGCACGACGCGATAGGGAACGGTCATGAAGCCGTCGTCATCGATACGGCAGTAGGTTGCCAGATATGCCACCATACCGCAGTTTTTACCTTCAGGCGATTCCACCAGGCACACGCGACCGATTTGCGAAGGATGCACATCGCGCATTTCGTTCGGAGCGGCGTTCGGGTCGATGCCACCAGGACCGAAGGAGGTGATTCTTCTTCTGTGCGACAGTTCGGAAAGTGGGTTCTGTTGGTCGAGGTATTGAACCAGGGGGTTGCCGGCGAAGAACTTGCTCATGGCATTGACGAACGGGCGCGAATCGACGAAATCATTGGCGCTGCCGATTTCATCTTCTTCGAACAGTTCGAGGCGGGTGCGAATCGAGCGCGACATTTGTGCCAGCGCCGGACGCAGCCCCTTGGTCATCACATCGCCGATACCGCGCAGGTGGCGGTTTTCCAAGCTGTCGATATTATCTGTTTGTCCAGAGCCGAGCGGCAAAAGCAGAATGTATTCGATAGCAGCAAGAATATCTTCAGCGGTCAGTTGCGAAGAGCGCTCTTCCAGACGCAGCTTATCGTTGAAGCGGCGACGACCGAGCGAACCGAGTGAATAACGACGTTTGTCGGTGAGTTCTTTCAGGGCAGCATGACCGGATTGCGAACCGCCGCCACCATCTGGTTTCCACGCGCGACCGACGACGGAAAGCGCTTCTTGCTGAGTGACTTGTTTCCACTCGATGCGATTCTTTTCCAGAAGCGGAGCGAGACGTTTTTGAATGGTGGACAGTTCGACGCCCATGGCGGTCAACACTGTGGTGGCAGCCACCCAACCACGTTTGGGCAATTTGATACGGCATTTGGCGCGGCTGGTTTTGCCACTGCCGGTTTCCAGATCCAGTTCGACGGAGACCGGAGCGCCGAGTTCAGCCAGGATAAGAGCTTTGTAGAGCATCGGGTTGTTCATTTGGAAATAGACGCCTGGTGCACGCACCAGTTGTCCGAGGACGACGCGCTCGGAACCGTTGATGACGAAGGTTCCACGATCGGTGATCACCGGCAGGTCGCCCATGTAAGCAGTCGACTTGCGCAGTTCGTTGGTTTGCAGGTCACGCAGCCACACATCCATGAGCAGGCGACGGGCATGCGTCATGTTAGTCTTGCGAGCTTGCTCGGCAGAACTGGGATAACCGGAATCAACTGCATAATCTTCGAACTTCCAGTGAGCTTTGCCGTCGGGTCCGACGAACGAAAGTTCAAGGCGCGGATTGAATTCGCTGGCAATCGGAGAGATTTCAGCGAAGAGGGCGCCCAGGGTTTCTTCCAGAAAACGTCGGTATGAACGTCTCGGGAATTCTGCCAGATCTGGAGGCTGGAAGTAGAAGTTACTCATTACTTAGCCACCTCGACATCGCCATTACCGCTCACCATGGAGCGTTTGTGAATCGCAAGCGCCCGGGCCAGGTCTTCGGCGTAAGCGCGATTTGCTGGTTCGAGAGCAGACGCGATCCGGAATTCAGAGATTGCATCAGCGATGCGACCGGCGGCCAGCATGTTGACGGCCAGGCGGTGGTGCACTTCGCTGTTTTGAAGGAACTTAGCGGCCACGCCTTGCAGGATGCTGATGGCTTGGTCGTAGTTCTTGTCGCCTTCGGCTTGCGCAGCTTTCGAAATCGCTTCGGCGACTTGGCTGTTTGCTGAGTTTGCTGCGTTCGGCTTCTGGGCGGCTTGCTGTTGAGCAGCCAGAGCTTGTTGTTGGCGAGCTTGCTGCTGTTGGGCGGCGATTGCTTGTTGCTGGGCAGCCACGGCTTGCTGTTGCATCATTTGCTGTTGCGACATTTGCTGCGGCATGGCGCCGGCAGCCGGCATTGACTCGTTGTGCGTGCGCAGACCATACTGGTTGCCGGCCATTTGCATGCCGTTACCGCCTTCGAACACGTTCTTTTGCGGAACGGGCGGCGGGTAGGCAGCTTGTTGCTGCATCGGTTGCTGCTGTTGCACTTGCGGTTGTTGCATTTGCTGCTGCTGTTGCTGCTGCATTTGCACCATTTGCTGAGAAACGCTTTGTTGCGGCTGAGCGAGTTGGCTGGCCACTTGATTGACTTGCGGAATCTGCATACCGCGATTCTTCATGCCCGACTGCATTTCGCGCATGCGAGCAGCGGCTTCGCGGTTGTTTTCGGGATCGATAAGCACGCAGGTCAGGTAGGCCTGGTAGGCACCTTGGTAGTCGCCATTGGACTCGAGGGTTTCGCCCATCAGGAATTGATACTTGGCGTTGCGGGGCTCCATCATCACAGCCTGAGTGATTTCAGCGAGAGCTTCGCGGCGCAGACCTTGACCAAAGAATGTTTCGGCGGCGGCTTTGTGCTTTTCGGCGGAAGCGTGCTGGAGAGCTTTTTGCAGGCTGGCACGACCGGAAGGCAGACCAGGATGTTTGGGATCGAGAGCTTCCAGTTTGCGGTATTCATTGTCGGCACCAGCGAAGTCGCCGGTCAATTGCAGGGCGCCAGCCAGACCGAGGTGGTTTTCGGCGAGCAATGGATTTTGTGCCACTTGCCGGCGCCAAATTTCAACCAGTTGTTGACCAGCGGCGGCATCGCGCGGATCGCAGATGACTGCTTTGCGCAGCGAAGCACCAGCGCCGGTGTAGTCTTTTTGAGCCAGAGCCAGCATGCCCAGTTGGCGATGGGCTGGTCCGAAGTTGGGATCTTTGATCAGAGCTTGTCTATACCAGTTGGTGGCGGTGGTCAATTGACCATAACGCAGAGCCATATCGCCGACTTTGACGAAAGTGCGAGCCGTGGGCTCGATTTGCATGGCGGCCTGGTATTCAATAGATGCGCCTTCGAAGTCGCCGACAGCAGCCAGTTGGTCGCCGGTGGCGATTCTGGTCTCGGCGTTGTTGGGGTCACGACCCATCTTCTTAAGGGCTTCACCGAGCAAACGACCAGCCAGTCCGTTGTCTGGAGCGGCGGCGAGGGCTTGGCGGAAAAGGTTGGCCGCGGTGTTGAAGTCGCGGGCGTTCAGTCTTTCTTGACCGTAGGCGCAACGCGCTGCCGAAAGGTTGATTTTGTATTGCTTGTTGCTGGGCTCGTACTTGCAGGCTTCTTCGTGAGCAGCAATCGACTCGGACCAGCGACCTGCTTTTCCGAGTGACACACCTTTATTGTTTTGTTCGAGGGCGTACTGGACGCGACGCTTGAAGTTGTCGCCGACGGCTTGTTGTTCTTTGGCTGCCTTTTCTTCAGCCGCTTTCTTAGCTTCTTCAGCAGCTTTCTTCTTTTCGGCTTCGACAACACGGTAGTCGGGACGGCGCTGGAATCCGCTCACTACCGGAGCGCTGGTCTGACCTTCTTCGAAATTCTTCAGGTCGCGCTCGCGGGGCAGCGGCTGGGCGTTCATCTTGGTGGCATGCGCCGGGATGAACATCGTGCCCGAGAGCGTGGTGGCGAGAAGGAGAGTTGCTGCGATGGGTCGAACTTTGTGCATCGTGGTGGAAGAACCGTGCCGGTGGCGAACTGTGAGCACAGCTTAACGATGCGGGGGGTATGCGGTCTATTGGGGTTTGTCCCACGGCATTCGTAAATCTCCCATGCCGGATAAAATCGCGCCCCATGGGCGTTCACCCGCCGTTTTGAGTTGCGTAAAAACCGCAAGATTTCGCGTGTCGGGATGACAGACTTAGCGCAAGGTCTGCAAAACGGTCGGGCGAGCCAGAACAGTGTCAGATCCAAATGGCTGTTGTTTGTTTCGTACGTCGACTGTAGGCAGAGGCGGGACCAGGTGGTTATTTTCTTCATCGCAAGCGAACCCGGCCATGTGTTGAGCATCGAACACAGGTTCTGCATATCGGGGCTCGCTTGTTTCCTCCCCTACCAGAACCGGGTGGGACATGGTCTTGGTCATAGCGTATTCGATATCTGCCATGGACATCGCGGGTGCAGGTGGACAGGTTCCTGGGTCCGGCACGTTTGCTTCTCTAGTTTTAAGAGCTGATGGAGTAGTGATAGCCGGTAAATTAGAAACAGGGTCAGCCTGTCTTTCAGGGAAAGCGTCTTGCTCATAGTTCTGGTTAGGACTCCACCCCACCAGTGCCGGCACGATCGACGCGCTGGCGTCGGCGGGCAGACCCTTCCCATGTTCAGGCATAAAACCGTGAATAGGCTGGCGGTCGTGAGCAATGAGCTGGTAGGGGTCGGCCATCGCCGAGGGCTTGCCGGACGGCGCCGGGGTGACAGGCTGGGGCGGCGTCGGGGTGTTTTCCTGCTCTTCGATTTGCTGGCGCAGCTGTTCCAGGGTACTGGTCAACGCCTGCTTCGCCGCAGACACGCGCATACCAAAATACATGCGGAAGTCCATGCCGCTGAGACCGGGAGTGCGACCCGCCTTCATGTTCCAGATGGGCTCAGCGCGAGCAAAGACTTGGAAGCCGGGAATTTGTCTGAACAGTCTGCGAGCAATCTCGAAATCAGAGATCATAGTGTAATTATTCTTGGGGATGGTGGCATGTTCGCGAAATGGTTCGCGGAAGTTCTGCACGAAGGTGGAGGTGGCCGAGAACGTCCATCCACCACGTTGATGCACCATACCCCAAGTGTAAAAGGGGTCTATTTCCCGGTTTGGAGATTTGAAATAGCCGGTGCCGCGCAACTGCAAGAGACAATTGGCAAACACCACCGTATTTGGTGGCGTAGTCAGAACGCGAGTAGCGGTGATGCCGGGCAAAAAGTCGAACAATGGCAGCTGATTGGTCTGCCAGAGATCGCGGAACTGCATTTCGACTTGAACGTTCGAACGGCTGCCGATCGGGAAGTCGTGCTGCACAGCCGTCGTCACTGAGTTGATATTGGTGTTGAGCTTGATGTTGTGGGCCAGCGAATCTCGCAGGAAGAAATAGTTGACGTAAGCCCGAGTACGCGGCGTGAAAGTCCATCCCGCAGTAACGTTGGGCAAGATACGGAAGACCGTATCTTCGCGGCTGGCGAGAGCCAAAATGCTCGACACTTGATTTTTCTGGAATGCCGAAAGGCGGAAAAAGTCATTGCCCTGCGGCAAGGTGGTGATCAAGTTGCGCTTGGTAGGAAACTGGAAAACGTTGGTTTCGACACGCACCGATGTTTCGGCGGTGCCGGTCAGATAGAGCCGGGAAGGCAGAGCTTGCAACAATCGCAACTGGAGATTTTCTCCGACCGTCATACGATTGCCGAGCGACTGAGCCGGCAAAGTATCGGTCGGCAAGATGGTCGTGCCAGTGGGCGCCTGCACGTTGGGCAGGTCGACACGGGGAGCGGGAGTTGTAGTTGTAGGAGGGGCGATCTGCGCCACCGCCGGCGAAGCCACAAAACCGGCCAGCAAAATGCCGATAGTGCTTGCGCGCTTCACCACGTCATCTGTCAGCCGAGGGGCTATTTTTCTCGCCGATGCCACCGGGTTACCCATTAGTAAGCGATCGCTCCCAGCAGCCCTCGCTAGTGCTCTTTGGAACACAGCCGTGAACTACACTGGGAGCAATCCTACATGTCGTCCTGTGTAGAAGCAAGACGTTATCATTGACCTCCTCACTTTCTTGAGAGGAAAGTGATCCCGACTCGGAGTCCGACATGAACGCCGACACGGTGGGTTCCTGCTTCATCGAGGTTGCCAGAATTTCTGGTCTTAAGTCCTCTCCACAGGCTCATCGGGCGAGCCCCGCCCTGCAGTCCCTGCGTGGTTCAGCAGGGACCATACATACGTATCTCATAGTTGAGTTTCCGTTTGCAACTCCAGTTTCTAACTGCCGACTCCGCCGGCGGTGCTCTCTCCTCCATCGCGCCCCTGAACTCAATGGTCAAGATGTAGCTGAGAGAATCCGATGACTGATATCGTTCGAATAGCCATCTGTGTTTGAGAAAGCGGCGAATCAGGTATGTACTTGACGGGGTTTCCAGATTCCCGTAACGTAGCGGGCAAGACATTTTCAGGAATTCCGCCGTCGGCCGCAGCGGCGTTGTTACAATAGAGCGGTGACTACCAAAGACGAAGTTCGTCTAAATCTTATCCGGAGCAACTTTGGAAACTATTCCGACCGGCAGTCAGCCTCGACCGACGGTATTCCGTCCGAAAACAGTCATCTGCGAAAGACATGAACTGATTCGCTTTGGCTTGAAGCGGGTGGTATCGGAGGTGCTCGAGATTGTCGGCGAAGCTTCCGACGGCATGGCTGCCACCGAGGTGATTCGCCGGTTGCAACCGCATTTCGTCATACTCGACGTCGACCTGGATATTCTCAACGGCGTTGAAGTAGCGCGCCGGGTGTCGCAAGAATTTCCCAACAGCAACATCCTCTGCCTGACTGATTCTTATCACGCCACCAAATATCACAACCAGCTCATCCGCTCTGGTGTGCGCGGCTTCTGCCTGAAGAGTTCAGGACCGCGCACGCTGTTCGAAGCCATCGAACAGGTAACTCGCGGATTGCCTTATTGCGACCCGAAGATCACACAGTTGGTCAAGCAAACGCCATCGAATGCGATGCCCAACACCAACCTCACGGATCGCGAAATCGAAGTCTTGATTCGTCTGGATTTGCGCAACAAAGAAATCGCCGAAGAACTGGACATGAAGCTGCGCACGGTGGAGAAACATATCGAGTGCATCCTGGCAAAACTGAAGGTTCCCACTCGCACGGCGGCTGCACTTAAAGCTGTGCAGTTGGGTTATGTGCTCTTGCCGAAGATGCCCGGCCGCGACCCGGTGACCGGCGTCACTTACGAGCAGACTGTCGCCGAACTGCAGGCCGAACTGGCCATCGCCAACGAGCACTTGAAGGCACTTTTGAAGCAAAACGAACTCCTGAAAGACGCGTTGCACGATCGGATGCGGCAGCAGCAGAACAAACCGCCGGACAATCCGTCGACATAGCCTCAAGGCAGACACGCGAAAAACATCAGTCCTTCGCATGCGTGCGCCCGTGCGGCTCGACTGGCGTCTCGAATAGAAGTGCTATGCTTTAGGTGGTTAAGCCTGTAAGGTTTTTGCGGTGAAGATCGCGCATATCGCGGCGGTACTGATTTCTGTCTCTTTTGCCACGTGTCCCAAGCTGGCCATCGGCAAAGAGATGTCTTCCAACGGGCATTTTCAGATCGCCGGCAAAACCAGTCGCACCATTCAGAAATACACCGGACTGACTTGGGTCGGAAACCATCTGGTTAGCGCCGGAGCCGGTCTGGCACTGAAGTCCAGGCTCGGCGGCAAAGTAAAAGTAAAAGCACGCAGCTACAGTTTCACCGACATGCTGCAAGGCAAATTCGAAACTGTCGAAGTGCACATGAAAAACTCCAAAGTCAAAGGAATTCCGATGGGTACGGTGATCGCCCGCACAGACCAGCCTGTCAAGGTTCGGTACTTCAAAAAGAATGGTCAGCGGGCCGGGGTTGAGACACCAGTTCTGGTATCACTGTCCGGGTCAATAAATGAAGAGCAAGTGACGCGCGCTCTCAACTCGAAAGAGATATCGCAAGTCCTGAGAATTCTCAAACTGGACCTACCTGGACTTGGCGAACAGCAGCTCCAGATCTTAGATCCGGAGGTTTTGCTCGAAAAAGATCAGATTACTTTAAAAACGGTGATGATCACAAAAGGGGCCGCGAAAGAAACCGGCGTGCCACTCACCATAGTGGCGCATCCGGTGCTGGAAGGGGATCGCCTGATTGTCCTTAAAGAGACGAAAATCGACTCCAAGATCATCGAAAAGCCAGAGCTGTTCGCCCAGTTCGCTGAGGAACTGCTCAACCCGCTCTTCGATTTCGGCCGATTAGACAGGCAAAGCCATGCTTTGCGAGTGCAGAAATTGAATTTGTCCGACAAAGAAGTCTCATTTGATGGTAAATTGTTGCTGGCACCGAAGCCCAAAGCAGCGGCGCCGTCCCAGGCGGAAGCCAAAACAGGAAACGCCCAGGCAGGAAACAGCAATCCGCTACCACCGGCAAACAAAGCAGAAGAGACTAAACCTGTCGACGGCGGCAAGCACGTTTCCGAAAACAAAAACTAGAAAGTCTGGTTTCTATGCAAAAATCGATGAGTCTGGCTCTGGCAGGGATTCTCTGTGCTTTCCTGCCTCTCTGCGGCTGTACCCAGCGAACGATTCTCACAGGTAACTCCAGCACCGCAGACAGTATCGCTCCAGAAAAGAACCAGGTGATCGTATGGTTTGTGCGTACAACCGAGGGCGGTACCAGGTTTGTGGCGGTCAAACGCCCCCAGCGCGGCAACGACAGGCTGGCTTCCGCCCTGCAGGAACTGCTTTCCGGTCCCAGCGACAAAGAATCCCTGCAAGGGCTGGGCAGTGAAATTCCACGCGGCACCATTTTGCTGGGCGTCAAACATAAGAAAGGCAATCTCGAGGTTGATCTTTCGCGCCGCTTCGCATCAGGTGGTGGCAGCGATACGATTGAGGCAAGGCTTTCGCAGTTGCAGCGGACCGTAGAATCGAATGACGAAAAAGGCGACGTTTATCTGAATGTCGAAGGACAGCGACTGACGATGACGATGGGCGAGGGAATTGAAGTGCCGCAACCGATAAATCGCTGAATTTCGCGTGTTCGCGACCGATCATCTCGTCCCAGCCCTGAATTGGCAGTTCTTAATAGATCCGGAAGGGGACGCTCCCCATCTGGTAAGATGTCGTTTTGGTCGCGTTTTTAAGCGACCGACGTACTCGGAAATCAAAGACAGTCATCAAAGAAGGATTGCCATGAAAGAAGGCATTCACCCCAAGTATCAAGAAGTCATCGCCACTTGCGTCTGCGGAAACAAAGTAGAGCTCGGCTCGACCAAACCGCAAATCAAGGTGGAAATTTGCTCGAACTGCCACCCGTATTACACCGGTCAACAGAAGATTGTTGACACCGAAGGTCGGGTTGACCGCTTTGTCAAGCGCTACAGCAAGAAGAAAGACGAAGCCGCTGCTAAGAGCTAGGTGCCACTTTGCAATCTGCCAGAGAGAAACTAATCCTGGCGGTCGATACTTCATCATTGGAAGAAGCTCGTGCGATCGTCGACGAGCTTCATGATTCTGTAGGTATTTTTAAGGTCGGACTGCAGCTGCTGTCCAATCACGGACCGAAGATTATCGAAGAACTGGTGTCCGGCGGACTGAAAGTCTTCTGCGACGGCAAGTTTCACGACATCCCCAACACCGTCGAGCAGGCAGCCGAAGGCATCGCCGGTCACGGCGCTTTCATGTTTACGGTCATGACCTGCGGCGGGAAAAAGATGCTGGAAGGCGCGGTCAAAGGCGCGACACGCGGCTCCGCGCGCGGCGGACACGCAGCGCCGATTGTGCTAGGAGTAACTGTTCTTACCAGCCTCAGCCAGAAAGTCGTTAATGAGGAGCTGAAAGTAGACCTGCCGGTCGACGAGTACGTGCTCCATCTGGCTGAACTGGCGCGCGATTCGGGGGTCACAGGCATCGTGGCGTCCGCAGAAGAAGTGGCTCGCTTGCGCCACGCATTGGGCAAGGAGATGGTGCTGGTGACACCGGGCGTCCGACCGTCGTGGGCGGGAGCAGACGACCAGGCACGCATTGTGACCCCGGCTGATGCCATGAAACGTGGTGCCGACTACATTGTAGTCGGGCGCCCAATCACGGCTTCGGACAATCGCAAAGCAGCCGCCCAGCGCATTGTGGACGAGATGGAATCAGCCCTGGCGCATACGGGTTGAACCGGAGCTAAACAGGTTCAGGCGTTGTTGTTTGCGGGCGAATGTCGTCGTCCGTTTCGATGCTGCCTCCGGGCGGCGGAGCATCAGGAAGCGCATCAGGAGTGGTATCTATAGAAGTGATGCCGCTCGGCGGCTGTTTGGTCGGCACCACCGGCAGTTTATCTTGAGTGACCTCATTGCTGGCAGCACTGGCGCGAGCAGTATCACCCCTGGTGGCAGGCATGCGACGTCCGAACATAGACAGGAAGGAATGAAACGGCGTATCTTTGGCTCCAGAAGCCTCAACCGTGCCATGGTAATAGACATAGGAAAGCGGATCAGCCAGATCCTCGGCGGTATTGTATTTGACCAGCATGCCCCGGTTGGCGGCCGATATGGCACCAGTTTCTTCCGACACCACCACGCACAGTCCGTCGTAGACCTCGGAAAGTCCGATGGCCGCCCGGTGGCGCGTGCCATAGCGTTGACTGAGTTTTGGGGCTTCAGTCATCGGCAAGATTACTCCGGCTGCCACGATTTTGTTTTGCCTGATGATCACGGCACCATCATGCAAAGGCGATGTCGGCAGGAAAATCGCCACCAGCAAAGGCGCCGAAACATCAGCATTGATGGTCGTCCCCGGGCTCAGGTAATCGCGCTCACCTTCCGGTGGTTCAATCACGATCAGGGCACCGGTTTTGGTGCGCGCCAACTCACGCACCGCTGAGATGATCTGTTTGATGACAGCGGCACCACGCTCCTTATCGCTTTCACCCAGCGAAAGATCTACTCGGAATGCCGATTTCCCGAGATAGCCCAGACCGCGCCGAATCTCTGGTTGAAACACGATCAGCAAGGCCAAAACAAAAACTGGAATCAACTGCTGGAGAACGGCCGTGATCAAAGTCAAACCTGTCACCCATGACAGGATGCAGATGATGAAGAGTACCATGACGCCTTTGACGAGACGCTCAGCCTGTGTGCCTTTGATGCGCGACCAGATCCACATGGCCGCGTAGCCGATGATAATCAGCTCGAACGTTACTTTGATCAGTCCAACCCAATCAATAACGCGCGCGGCGCCCCAGAATCCGTTGAATTCGAGCCAGACTTTGTCCACAGATTTCCCTGTCAGAGCATCAGAGCAGGCTTTCAGGCACGCGATCAAAACGCAGCAGGTCTTCGTCTGTCTCGCGGTCGATGATGATCTCCGCTTTGCCGTCTGCCACCAACACGCAGGCTGGGCGCCCGGTACGGTTATAGTTTGACGCCATACTGTAGTTGTAAGCGCCAGTGCCGAAGACAGCGATTAGATCACCGGTTTCTGCTTCAATATAGGTTTCTTCTATGATTATATCGCCCGACTCACAGTACTTGCCGGCCAGGGTCAGCGCCGGGACCGCGCCGGGGTGCGAAGACGCGCCATTCATGCGGTTGGCGACCGCAGCGGTATATTGCGCCTGGTAGGTTATCGGCCTCGGGTTATCAGCCATTCCACCATCGACCGCCAGATGCACTGTGCCGTTGGGAAGGTGTTTCTTAAATCCGGCGCGATACAAGGTAACGCCCGCAGTGCCCACAATCGTCCGACCTGGTTCGACCAAGAGTTGCGGCAGCGGCTTGCCGCTTTGCTGGAAAGCGTCCTTCACCTTCGTCGCCACCGCCCGGCTCCACTCCTCGAGATCGGTAGGCCTATCTGAATCGACATAAGCGATCCCCAACCCGCCGCCCACGTCGAAAACGCTCAGTTGAAACCCCCACTTGTCCTGCAGGCGGTGAAAGCACTCGGCGACGACACGCAGGCTTTCCAAAAATGGACCCATTTCGTGCGACTGGCTACCGATATGGGCATGCAACCCAATCAAGCTGAGCGACCCACCCGCTTCTTTGATGCGCTGAGCGACTGCGTCCAGTTGTTCCGGCGCCAGACCGAACTTGCTGCCGGCGTGTCCGGTTTTGATGTGCTTATGCGTATCGGGCTCGACATCGGGAGTCAGACGCAAAAGGACATTGGCAGTCTTGCCCAAACCGGCTGCCACCGAGGCGACCAGAGCTACTTCCGGCAAGCTGTCTACGACAATGCGCACATCGCCATAACTGAGCCCTTCGCGAATTTCCTTCTCCGACTTGTTGTTGCCGTGCATGTAGATCAGCTGGGCAGGAAACTCCGCCTGCCTGGCTGTCAAAAGTTCGCCAGGGGAAACGACATCGAGTCCGGTTCCCAGTTTCTTCAGCAAATGGCACATAGCCAGACACAAGAACGCCTTGCCTGCATAGAGTATCTGGGCGTCGCCATACCCCGCCAGCCCGCGCCTGTAGGCGGCAACGGCCTCTTCAATGGTGCGGCGATCGAGCACATAGAGAGGGGTACCGAATTTTTCGGCCAGGTCCACGGTGTCGCAGCCGCCAATCACCAGATGGTTTTGGGCATTGATCTGCGCCGAGGTAGGTTGAATGCTCGTGTTGGGGGATTGCACGCGCGCTGTCATGAAGGTTACCGGGAAGAAGAGCCGGTATGGTAACACGCTGCGGTGGGCGCAGCCCCGGGGCTTGCCAACATTCTCGCAAATCGTCACAGGCAGCGGCGCGCGACAGTGATACCGCCTGTGATATCACAGCCGATTGACTGATTGAAATTATCCGGTCTCGGTCTGCACTCAGGGCTGAATCGCGAATGTCTGCTGCGCTCTGGGCGCACTGGGCTGAGTTTTCCAACCGGCCGGCAGCAGTCCCAAAAGATGGGAGTAGGTGCTGATCGTCGGCAGGTAATCTGAGTGATAGACCAGGTCATCAACCGCTTGCAACTCCAGCATTCTTTCCTGAAATCTCTGACGATCGGCCAGCCCGGTAAGGCTGAAGCTCAATCTCGTCAAACTCTCGAAGTCATCATCCATGAGCACGCAGGCCGAGATCTGCACCGGAAACGACGCACCTTTGATGATGTTGTGAGCTGATTCCGGTTTGGGCTGCATCCAGCCGGTCGCTTCGTTGTAGACGCCGATGATTCTGCCTTGAGAGGCATAAACCACGGCCGCCATTTCGGCGGGTAAGGCACCAATCACAACGCATCCGGGTTTGCCGGCAGCGCAGACTTTGGCCAGAGCCCAGTCAAACTGCCAGTTGGCTTTCACTTTGGGAGGCGGTGGCAGTACCGTTCCATGAAAGAGGGCAGCGGTAGCCAGAGCCAGATCGTCCGGCAGCGGATAGAGATCAACGAGATTGCCTCCGGTTGCCAGGTCGGCAACGGAGCACCGGTGGGCCTCGCAGTGCATGAACTGCCCGTTCTGTCCCTTTCGTCCATAGATGCAGCCAAGCACTCGGCCGCGGTAAATAAGGATGCCTGCACGCGACCGACGTTTGGGATTGATGACTTTCAAAACACCGGTCTTCTTGTTGCCTTCAAGGGTAATCAGCAACTGGTGATACTTGAGTCCGGTAGTGTTCACAACTTCTTGCTGCCCTGGAGCTGGGCTGGGGAGCAGATTAATGGCTCGACGACTGAGGGCGGTTTTGGAAGCTGTTTTCGCGGAGATGCTTTGAGCGAACTTTTTAGCGGTGTTCCAAACAATCATAATGCTTCTCCTTGAGACCAAGGCGATTGTCCAGAATGTTGTTCCATCTGCATCCTATCACGCAGCCACAGAGCCTGCTTAAGCATATCTGCAACAGAAAAACGAAGGCGGTGTTGCCACCGCCTTCAGTATCACTTCTTATTTTGCTGCGCCGTTATGGCTGGATGGCAAACGTTTGTGTGCCCTTGGTGATTGGCGCCGTTTTCCAGCTGGCCGCAGTCAGTCCGCGCATTGCGGAGTAGGTGCTGACGGTCGGAATATAGTCCGACGAGTAGCCCATGTTGTCGATTTCGATCAATTGCGCCGGCATAAGCTGATAGCGGTCTCTGTCCGCCAAACCGCTGAGGCTGACACTCATGCTGTCGACGGTTTCAACGCTGTCTACATCGAGAACGCTGGCCGACACCGATACCGATTGCTTGGCGGCGCGGATTATCTTGTGAGCCGACTCCTGATTGGGTTCAACCCAGCCTTTTTGAGCGCAGAACACGCCCATAATCTGTCCCTTCGCCACATACACCATGCTCTTCATTTCGGAGTCCGAGGTGCTGACTACGATGCAGCCTGGCTTTTGCGCTGCTTTCAGTTTGGTGAGGGCGGTGTCGAACTGAGCTTGACCGTCGCCCGATTGATTGATTTCCAGGACTTCGCCGTGGAAGAGCGAAGCGGCCGCCAGGACGATGTCTTCTGAAAGTTGATAGGCATCTACCAGGTTACCCGTGGTGGCAAGGTCAGAAAGAGTGGCTTCGTGGGCGTCACTTTGCATGACCTGCCCGTCCAGACCTTTTCTTCCGTACACGCAGCCGAGTACGCGTCCGCGATACATAAGGATGGCGGCTCGAGAACGGCGCTTGGGATTGACTACTTTTACGACGCCGGTGCGCTTGTTGCCTTCTAGTGTGACGAGCAACTGGTGATACTTGAGCCCGGTGGTCTGCAGGATTTCACGGTGTCCGGGAGCGGCGCTCGGGAGCATGTTGATGGCTCTGCGGCTCACACCAGTACCGTGGGTCTTGGTGAGGGATGTTACATCGTCCGAATTTTTGGTCTTTTTCCAAACAAACACTGCTTCTTCTCCCTAAAACCGCTCTACCGAATGTCCAGAACGTCCCTGTTGGGTGGTGGCTAAGCTGAAATTTATCAAAGGAAGTGCCCACAGTCACTGGGGGAATTACGTACCTATGATTAACCAGCTGGGGTGCAAATAGGCAGGACCAAGGTCCAAAAGCACCTAATCTCGCCGAACAGTCGCCAAACGATGTTGACTAGACCCGCGCGCGTATATATTAACGCCAAAAATTGCTGGTGAATCATCTGTTGGAGCAAATATGTATGGTGCCAGCCATTTTTAATGCCGCTTTTTGGGCGAGACGCCTGCTTTTTACCCCTTGTTAACTGTGTTTCACGTAAACAGGCTGCCGTTTTTGCCCACTTGCACCGTATGCGGTGCAGCGGCGAGCACTGTCGGCACCACGGGTGGTTCAGCAGCGGCAGATCGCCACCTTCGCCGGCATAAATGTACACGCCCGGCAGTTTATACGGACAGTCCTCTGCCTGAGGGCAGAAACGCTGATGGCACGTGGGTGATGGCCAACCTGTCGAGTTGGCAATCTGACAGATCTCGCGCGGATTCGAACTCTACAAGCGCCACGTCAAAACGCATCTGGTGTCCTACCGGCAGATGATGGCTGGCGGCATAGCAGCGCGCCGATGTAACAATCTTTTGCTGTTTACGCCAATTTATCGTCTCCGTCCCAGATTCAGGAAAACCGGCTGTCATGCGCCTCTTGCGTCTGGTCTTCACCTCCACGAAAACAAAGGTACCGAACTGGTCAAGCAAAATCAGATCGATCTCGCCAAAGCGTCCCCAGCGCCAGTTGCGCTCAAGCACGCTGTAGCCTTGAGTTTCCAAATAGCGGGATACCGCCTGTTCGCCCAGACGCGCGATAGATTGGTTCCATAAGTTGCCCATTTTTAGCCCTTCCTTGATAATGACCATCTATCTCTAATACGTTTCATACGATCAAAAGGTTCAATCATGCTCGACCTGAAACTTCTCCGCGACCGTCCCGAAGAGCTGAAAAAGGCTCTCGCACGGCGCAATCCAGATTTAATTCCGCAGATTGAAGAAGTGATCACTGTGGATGGTGAATATCGTCAAACGCTCTCTGAGTGGGAAACGGTAAGGTCGAGAAGCAATGAGATTTCGCAACTCTTCAAAACCTCAAAACAAGCGGACGACCAAAAGGAAGCCCTGCGTCAGGAGACAAAGGGACTGAAAGTGCGCGAGAAAGAGCTCGAAGACGCCAAACGCCCACTTGAAGAAACACGCGATAAACTCCTGCTTTCCATACCGAATCCGCCCGATGAGTCGGTGCCTGACGGTCCGGATGAAACCCACAACAAAGAGATCAAGCGCTGGGGCGAAATTCCCAAAATCGCCAATCCCAGACCGCACTACGAAATCGGCACGGAACTGGGAATTTTCGATTTCGAGCGCGGGGTGAAAATCTCACAAAGCCGCTTCACTGTGCTGATGGATATGGGCGCAAAAATCGAACGCGCCCTCATGAACTTCATGCTCGACCTGCAAACCAAACGGGGTTACAGAGAGGTTTTTCCACCAATACTTGTAAATCGCGATTGCCTGCAAGGCACCGGACAGTTGCCTAAATTCGAGGGCGATTTCTACAAGACCGAGGAAGAAGATCTCTACCTGGTGCCAACGGCCGAAGTTCCACTAACAAATCTCTATCGCGAAGAGATTCTCGATGAAGAGCACCTGCCTATCCACCACACGGCATACACACCGTGCTTCAGACGCGAAGCCGGTGCCGCTGGCAAAGATACGCGCGGTTATATTCGGCAGCATCAATTCAACAAAGTAGAACTGGTGAAGTTCTGCGTTCCCGAGAGATCCGACGACGAACACGAGAAGATGACCCAAGATGCGGAGGCAGTGCTGGAAGCGCTTGGTCTGCCGTATCGACGCGTACTCTTGTGCACAGGCGACATGGGTTTTTCGGCTCGAAAATGCTACGACATCGAAGTCTGGATGCCTGCTCAAGACAAGTATCGCGAAATCAGTTCCTGTTCGAATTGCGGTGACTTTCAGGCACGCCGCGCTAACCTGAAATATCGCCCGAAAGACGGCGGCAAGCCGCGATTGGTGCACACGCTCAATGGCTCGGGGCTGGCGATCGGGCGCACTCTCTGCGCCATTTTAGAGAACGGGCAACAGTCCGATGGTTCGGTGGTGATTCCGGATGCTCTGGTGTCTTACCTGGGCGGTGTCCAAATCCTGAAGAATCCGGCTCGCAACGGCGAATAATGCAGAAGCCGGGCAAGAAGCAGCGGCACGTCATGACCACGCACTACGTGCTCAGCTGGGCTTGTCTGCTCGCTGTCATCGCGGTGCTCGCCAGCGTCGGCTTTGACATTGCCGTAGCGCAAAGTCACAGCTTGAACTCGCCGACACCAATCAAAGTCATCCAGTATATTTCCGACAACATCTTGCTCTGGCGGGCGACCTGCGCTCTGCATGCGCTTTCCACCATCATGTTCGTGTTCTTTTGCGTGGCGTTCGTGCAGACGCTGGAGCGCCGCTATCGCCCGCTCACTACTTTTGCACTGCTGCTGGTGGCAATTGCCGCCAGCTCATCGTTAACAGCCGAATTCAACTTACTGGTTCTGGCTTCGGACCTCGCCCGAGATCAGCTTAACGGACTCAATTACATGCCCGCCGACGCCTTCCAGTCAGCCTGGTTGATAATCGCGGGAGCAATCACACACTATATATTGATAGGCAACACATTAAACGGCATCGCCGGAATAATTTTGACCGGATGTTCGCTTGTGCACCGCAACTTCCCGAAAGCGCTTGCTTGGCTGGGACTGCCCGTCTGGGCGCTGACAATCGGCGCCAGCCTGGTTGGATCGACCGGCCGACTGGAAATGGCGCTGCTCCTGATGGGGGCTGCGTCTCTAGCCTTCGTCGTCTGGTCGTCCTCAATAGGTATCGCCATGCCTTTCGTTGCGAAACAAAGGTTCGCGCCGGCCGTCGACAAATCTAGTGAGACAGAGACCATCACTGACACTCTGTCTCACCCACTACAGTAGAGCCTATCCGAACGATGGCGGAAGGGCGGGATTTCTGCTGCACCACTTATGGTGCTAGTGCGATACCGCCAGCAAATCAGGATAGTCTTTCATCAATTGAAAAATCTCTTCGTCTTCGCCTCTGGCGATGCCGCTGGCCACCTGCATGACCACATCTTTGCCGGTGGCGTCGGTTGCCAGCGAGGCTTTATCGAATTGGGTTGCCATCGAGAAGAAGAGAATCAAACCGTGATCGCGGGTTGCCAGAACCGATGCGGCTTCGGTGTTCTGTACGTTGACACAATTGACCACCAGATCGCAATCACCGACGAAGCTTATCAGCGCCTCGGCGTTGACTGCATCAAGCACGCTCAGACGATCGCTGAAGCCAAATTGTCTGATGCGCGCGAAGTTAGTCTCATTGACGTCGACACCGTATATCTCTACATCGGGCTTGTACTTCTTGATGGTCGCCATAGCGGCTATGCCGGCATTGCCACAGCCGATAACCAACGCACGCGACATCGGGCGCCGCTCCAGCACCACCCGTTTCACTTGCACAGCCAGACTGGCTATGTCGAGGGCTGTCGCCGCCAGACGCCAGTCCATGCCATCCGGCACCGGAGTAAAGTAATAGCTTTCGAACAAGACAGCCGTGCCGACAACATCGATTTGCTGCCCGTGCACTGCCCCGATGCTCTCCAGATGCAATGGAATTGCACTCAGAGACGTCCATGGCACAATGGCTTTACCCTCGTATTCGGCCAGCAACACGCCACCGGAATTGGTGACCGGATTATGCATCTTGCCGCGCTGTTGCACAATTTCCCAGACGCGATCGGTGATTTTGGCTCCCGACTCGCTGATCTGCCGAGTGCTCGTCGAGTCAAGGTTGAGCAACTTGACCTGCACCAGTTTTTCGCTTGGGTGCAGTTGCTTAGGCGTATTGTCTACGCGCTCGGCCGCTTGCGGCACCACTCCGCGCGGTGCAATCACTCTGTGAAATCCATACCTGCTCATACTCGTCGCCGCCTTGACACTCATGTTCGTTTCCTTGTTCCGCGTGCTGCAATTGCATCACACTGTAGTCCACATGGGCGCGGGTTTAAATTATTCTCTCCCCTTTGAGTCTGGCATGGTCACGCCGGAATGCGCTAACTTAGGCGCGTGGAAAGACCTCACTGGCTGATCGCAGGAGCCGGCATCGGCGGGCTGACCTTGGGTGCAGCCCTGTCCAAGGCAGGTCACAGCTTTACTATCTTTGACCAACAGCAGGGTCCGACTGCGCTCGGCGCGGGCATCGCCATGGCACCAAATGCGATGAACGCCCTCTCGACGCTTGACCTGGCAGACAGCGTCAGACAGAGCGGTGAGGTTATTCGCACCACCAGGCTGCTGTCTGACAAAGGACGCTCATTGCTGACCGAGATCGATCTGGGCTTTCTAGAGCGTCAGTACGGATGCCTGCCGGTTGCCATTCACCGCAAAGCACTGCTCACTGCATTGCTCGCCCGCGCCGGCGAATCAAACGTCAAGTACGGATACAGATTGATTGGCACAGATCAATCGCCGACTTCTATCACCGCCCAGTTTGAAAATGGCGAACAGTCTGCGGGTTCCGCGCTGATAGGCGCAGATGGCATTCACTCACAGGTGGCGCGATCGGTTGTCGGACAGCAAGCTTTGAATTACCAGGGATTCGTCGCCTGGCGGGCTATCGCTCCCAATCGCAACCAACTGGTGGCGCGCGGCACCACCACACAAATCTGGGGACCAGGCACCGTATTTGGCGTTGCCCCAGTCAACGAAGAATCCATTTACTGGTACGGCACTTGCCTGGCACCAGCGGACTTTGCCGGCCAAGCAACCCGCGAAGATGCTCTCAAACACTTCGCCGACTGGGAAGCGCCGGTAGCGGAGATTATTCGTTCGACACCGGTAGAGTCGATACTTTGTCATGCAATCTACGACCATGACACCCTCGCGTCCTGGTGCAAAGGGCGCATCGCTTTGCTTGGCGATGCAGCACACGCCATGCCGCCCAATCTGGGACAAGGCGGCGCGCAAGCGATTCTTGACGCGGTGTCGCTCGCCAATCAGATCGACCGCAACCCTGATTTTCAGTCGGCATTCGCCGCGTATGAGAAAGACCGCCTGCAGTCAGCCAACAGCATGGTTGAAAAATCGCGGCGCGCCGCGCGCACGGATCACTTGAGCAATCCGCTATTCTCGTTCGGCAGAGACATGGTGATCAAGCTGACACCAACATTCCTGCTGGAGAAACTCCTGCGTCCTCCGGCTCACAACTGAACTCCACTAAACTGGGCATGCGTCGCAATGCGAGGTTGAAGCTGAATGAAACTCGTCTATCTGATAGCACTGGCGGCAGGAACGTTCTCGGCGTTGCAGAGTGCGGTAAACACACGCCTCTCGCAATATGTCGGCGGTCCCGTCATGTCTGCGACGATTTCCGTGCTGATCACAACTGTTTGTTTGATCATCACAACTTTGATCACGCGAGCGCCGCTGCCCACCGCCTCGGCACTCAGTGCGGCTCCCTGGTGGTCGTGGGCGGGCGGCATTATCGGGGCAGCGTTTCTGGTGACAGTCATTTTCGCAATTCAAGGGCTGGGCGTGGCGGGAGCTATTTCCCTGGTGATGGCGGCGCAAATCGTCACTTCGATCATCCTCGACCAGCTAGGGGTGCACGGCGGCACGCCGGTTCCATTCACAATCTGGCGCGGAGTCGGAGCAGTCCTTTTAATTGCGGGCGTCTGGCTAATCAACCGGCAAGGATAAGGATACAAACCATCAACCAACCAAATTGGCTTGTTGCAGACATGCCAATTGATTGGTAATCTAGCGATTGGCAGGCTTAATTGGTTTGTTCACCCAAATTGGTTGGATGCATTTAATGAATTGGCAGGAACTAATTGGCGTTGTGAAGGCGGAAAAACCCCGTGGCGTGCCCATGTACGCCGAATTGGCCCGCGCCCTGAAGGAAAGCATCGAGAGCGGTGAGCTGGCCGCCGGCGAAAAACTACCAACAGATCGCGCGCTCGCATCATCCCTGCAAGTCGACCGCTCGACGGTTTCGCGCGCTTACGACGAACTGCAAGCACTCGGACTGATCAGCAGCCACGTCGGGCGCGGCACATTCGTGACCGCTGCTCCAATCAACTTACGTCCGGATGACAGTCCGGTCGAAGCCGGCCGCAGCAGACGCCCATCGGCATCGACTCTATCCTCTTCGTCTACGCGTTCGGTGCTCTGGCACGAAAAATTCTCGCGATTCAGTCAGTCTTCGGCCAATATCCTCAATAGACAGCCAGTGCCGTACGCAGCACCTGAGTCGATGATCTCTTTTAGTGGTGGCACACCTACTCGCGAGTTTATTCCCCACGAAGACTTCCAAAACATGGTTGGTGATCTGGTTAGAAAACCCGATGCGTCCGACATGTTCGAATACAGTCCGCCCGACGGACATCCTCTTCTTCGCGAACAAGTTCGCTCCTATCTGAAAAGAAACGGGATCGACGCAGCAGAAGACGAACTCTTGATTCTCAGCGGTTCACAGCAAGGTATCGATCTCGTTGGTCGTACATTTGTCGACGCCAACGACGCGGTGGCTCTGGAAGATCCGACGTACTTCTGGGCTCTCTGCAACTTTTCTTCGCTTGGCGCTCGCTGCCTGCCAGTCTCTGTCGACGACAACGGACTGCGCCTGGATGTGCTGGAAAGCGTCATCTCCAGACAGCGCGTCAAGCTCGCTTACGTAATGCCTTCATTCCAGAATCCGACTGGGGCGTCCATGCCCATCGAAAACCGCCGCCAGCTGCTCGAGTTGGCAGGCATCTACAATGTCCCGATTCTCGAAGACAATTTTGTCGGCGACCTCAGCTACGATGGTGCCCCCTTCCCGACGCTGAAAGCGCTGGACGAACATGGCGTGGTTATCCATCAGGGCACTTTCTCCAAAGCCCTGTGCCCGGGACTGCGTCTGGGTTGGCTGGTCGCCCCGCGCGAAGTGATCTCGCGGCTATTGCTGGCGAAACGCACCATCGATCTTTCCACAAACTCCATGGCGCAAGTAATCGTCGCCAGCTACCTGAACAATGGTTTGTACGAAAAACATCTGGACATCGTACGACGAGCCTACCGAAGCCGACGTGACACCATGGACCAGGCGCTACGCGCCAGCATGCCTAGTGATGTCACCTGGACGAAACCGCAGGGCGGCATGTTCATCTGGGCGAAACTTCCCAGCGGTGCCTCCGCGCGAGAAATGCTGGCACTGGCTGAAAGCGAAGGAGTTACGTACAGCCCAGGAGACATGTTTTTCTTCGCCGCCGACCGCCCCGAATATTTCCGACTGACTTTTATTCAACAGAACGAACAGCAAATCGAAGAAGGCATTGCCCGCCTGTCACGCGCCGTCAAAAAATATCTCGCCACCCGCTCCAGCGTTGCGTCACGCGCCGCCAATCAAGCACACCGCACTCTCATCTGATCCAATTTTCTGATCCAATCACCCAACTCAATCTTTTCCCAGCTTAATCTCATCCCAACTCAATCAACTTTATAAAGAGGTACTAGATATGGTGACTACAGTCAAAACCAATGACACGCCGAAGACCGGCACCGACCTGGTAAAAAAGGCGCTGCCGCAAATGCTGAAAGGCGGCGTCATCATGGACGTCGTCACCGCCGACCAGGCCAAAATAGCTGAAGAAGCCGGCGCCGTTGCCGTCATGGCGCTCGAGCGCGTGCCGGCCGATATCCGCGGTTCCGGCGGCGTCGCTCGCATGAGCGACCCCGAGTTGATCATCAAGATCAAAGAAGCAGTCAGCATTCCCGTGATGGCAAAAGTTCGCATCGGACATTTCGTCGAAGCGCAAATTCTCGAATCGATCGGCGTCGACTGCATCGACGAGAGCGAAGTGCTGACGCCGGCTGACGAAGAGTTTCATATCGCAAAAAACAAGTTCACGATTCCCTTTGTATGCGGCTGCCGCAACCTCGGTGAAGCTCTGCGCCGCATCGGCGAAGGCGCAGCCATGATTCGCACGAAAGGCGAAGCCGGCACCGGCGACGTCGTCGAAGCCGTCCGTCACGCTCGCACCGTACTCGGCGAAATCCGCAAACTCACCGTCTTGCCCGAAGAAGAACTGATGACCTACGCAAAAAACATCGGCGCACCGTTCGAACTTGTAAAACAAGTTGCAGAAACCGGCAAACTGCCGGTCGTCAACTTTGCCGCCGGTGGCATTGCCACGCCGGCTGATGCAGCATTGATGATGCAAATTGGTGTGGAAGGCGTCTTCGTAGGCTCCGGCATTTTCAAATCCGGCGATCCGCAAAAGCGCGCACAAGCGATTGTGAAAGCCACAACCTTCTACAACGACCCCAAAGTGATCGCCGAAGTCAGCCGCAACCTCGGCGAACCCATGGTCGGTCGCAACTGCTCCAGCCTCACTCCGCAAGAAACGATTGCTACCCGGGGGTGGTAAACATGCCGCTAATCGGAATCCTGTCACTGCAAGGCAGCTTTGCCGAACACGAGGACATGCTGAAACGAGCCGGTGCGAAAACCCGGCTCGTCAGGCGCGCCGATGAGATTGAAGATCTCGACGGACTCGTCATTCCCGGCGGCGAATCGACAACGATCGCTAAACTGACTGAACGAGCCGACGACACCATTTTCGATACCATCATCCGGCGCGCCCGAGCAGGCATGCCTATTTACGGCACCTGCATGGGCTCAATTTTTCTGGCTAGAGAAATTGAGGGTTCAGCTCAAGGGCGCCTGGCTTTGATGGACATCAAGGTGCGTCGCAACGCGTTTGGACCGCAAAAGTTCAGCAGCGAGCAACTGGTAGAAATTCCCGCTCTCGGTGAGCAGCCGTTCAATGTTGTGTTCATCCGCGCGCCAATCATACTTAATTGCGGCGAGAATGTATCCGTGCTGGCTCAGGTCGAGGAAGGGATTGTCATGGCACGCCAGGACAATCTATTGGTTACCTCTTTCCATCCGGAGCTGACCGAAGATCTGCGCGTCCACAAATATTTCCTCGATATGGTCAACCAGAGCCTTTCGGCGAAGGCAGACTCAACCGTCTGCGCATCGGCAGAAACCTCTCAAACCTCTCACTGCGCTACAATTCCCATTCCCCGAACCGTAGCGCCCATGTGACAGGTCAAATCAAGATGCCGCAACAACATTACATTGACGGAAAGTTCACCAAAGGTCAGTCTAAAGAAACAATCGAGGTCATCGACCCGGCGACCGAAAAAGCAATCGACTCGGTTCCAAAAGGTACTGAAGCCGATGCACACGCGGCCGTAGCGGCAGCCAAAGCAGCGTTCGATAAATGGCGCCGAACATCGGCCAATGTCCGCGCCACCATGCTGCACGAGGCGGCAGCAAAGATGCGCGCTCGCCAGCACGAAATCGTCAACCTGTTGACTCGCGAGCAGGGCAAACCGGTTCCAGAGAACGACGAAGAGTTCGAATGGCTGTGCAACACCTTCGACTACTATGCCGAACTGGGTCGCCACGAGCGCGGTCGAGTGCTGCCCTCTGGCGAGTATTCGCAACTCAATCTCGTCATCAAAGAGCCTTACGGCGTTGCCGCGTGCATCATCCCGTGGAACTATCCGCTTTTGCTGCTGGCCTGGAAAATGGCTCCCGCACTGGCTGCCGGCAACACTATCGTAATCAAACCGAGCGAACTAACACCTTTGACGACGATGTTTCTCGCCGAACATTGCTGGGATCACTTCCCACCCGGCGTCATCAACATCGTGAACGGCTACGGGCAGGATGTCGCTGAACCGCTGGTGGTGCATCCTGATGTTCCCGTGATTGCCTTCACCGGCAGCCTGGGCATCGGTCAACGTATTGCATCTCTCGCCGCGCCGATGATGAAGAAACTGCACCTGGAGCTGGGCGGCAAAGACGCTTTCGTCATCACCGAAGATGCCGATCCCGAAATGTCCGCGCGCGCTCTCGCCTACGCCGCCCTCACAAACGCGGGACAAGTCTGCACGTCCACCGAGCGCGTCTACTTGCCGAAATCCAAGGCAAAACAATTCACAGAAGCGCTGGTCGAGCACGTGCGCAAACTGAGACTCGGCCCCGGACTGGAATCAGAAACCGATGTCGGCCCGATGATCGGTGATCGCTACCGGCAAAAGGTCGAGCAACACATCTCCGAAGCCATCAACAAAGGAGCCAAGTGCCTGGTCGGCGGCGGACGCCCGCAGCACCTCAAGCAAGGCTACTTCCTCGAGCCCACAGTGCTCAGCAACGTCAACCATTCAATGACGATCATGAGGGAAGAAACCTTCGGTCCAGCCATTCCTTTGATGGAATACCAATCATTCGAAGAAGCAATTCAACTGACCAACGATTGCCAGTTCGGTCTAGGCGCGTGCCTGGTCACCAACGATCCACTGAAAGCCAAACTCTTCATGGAAGAAGTGAAGGCTGGAACCGTGTGGATCAATGATCCGCTCACGGACAATTATGCCGGTCCTTTTGGAGGCATGAAGTTCAGCGGCGGAGCACGCGAACTTGGGCAAGAAGGACTCGACGAGTTTCGCGAGACTAAGCATGTGCACTGGGACTTTTCACCAGGAATCAAGTCCTGGTGGTACCCCTACGGCAATTCTAACTAGTCGACGAGTCGTCGCTCAGGTCAAAGACAAACACGCGAAAAACCTTCGTTCTTCGCGTAGCCGTTAAGGCATGACTTTGCACTCAACCTTTGCCGAGCCGCTGGGATAAATTCCAAGAGTCTTTGCCGCACCCTCAGAAAGATCGATGACGCGATGTTTCATTGGTGCACACCGATCGTTTATTTCAACGATGGCACTCTTACCTGACTTTGGATATGTCACTTTCACTTTGGTGCCAAATGGCAGATTTGCGTGCGCCGCTGTCATCAGATTTTTGTCGAAAACCTTACCATTGGCAGCCCGCTTGCCGTGGAAGCCGGGTCCATACCAGTGAGCGGTTCCCGCAAACGTGCCATCTGCGGCCTGGGCTGTTGAGGCACCCACGCCGGACGTCAACGCAATAGCTGCAGCAACTGCCAATAATCCCAAAGTCTTTTGCATAGAGCACCTGACCAGTCAAACGGGGTCATTGTTGCATATGAGGGACCTGCCGTGGCTCAGGAGGCGCTGTTAGACATCGCTCAGGCAAATCAGTCCATACAAGCAACGACCGCACCAGGCGAACCCGGTGCGGTTGTGCGGCTGACGAAATGCTGCGGCTGATTTTCTACTTAAGTTGTAGAGGACCCTCCGCGGCATTAACGAACAGAACACCCAGCGCGTAAAGTTCATACTAAAAGGAAAATTTCCAACAAGGGAATTGGAAACGGATTGTCTGCAACTGTGCATCTATCCAGCGTATATAAAGGTGGAGCGCGCCCCGCCGACGCGCTCCCTCGCTTCATACTATGTGCCCGCACCGAAAACGGTGACGGGCTAAACTCAACTCAAGCCGCCCGCATATCAACGTAAGGCGCGAGCATTTGCTGCACCTTCGAACGAGCGCGGGCGATGCGAGATTTTACAGTTCCCATTTCGGAATGTGTGACCGCAGCAATCTCTTCGTAAGACAATCCCTGCAACTCGCGCAGAACAATGGCGGTGCGGAAGTGACCCGGCAACTGCAACATCGCTTCGCGTATGGCGATCGATAATTCTTTGCGTTGGTAACATTCATCGGGGAGCGCCGACAAATCCGCTATATCCCGGGTCGGGCACTCTTCGTTGTCTTCATAATCCCAGGGCTCGTCCATGGAAACAGTCGGCAGTTGCTTCGGCCGCTTCCTCAGTTCGTCATAAAAGAGGTTAGTCGTAATGTGGTTCAACCAGGAGCGGAAAGCCCTTGGATTTCGCAAGGTGTCTATCGACTTCCAGACACGGATGAAGACTTCTTGCGCCAGATCGGCGGTTGTATTCCAATCTGGAGCCAGTTGATAGAGAAGATTGTATACGGAGCGTTGGTGCCTCTTTATCAATTCCTCGAATGCAACTGGATCTTTTCTCTGGCAGGCAAGCACCAGTTCAGACTCGCTGCGATGAGAGGTGCCGCCGCTCAAGACGGTCAGGGATGGTCTCTCTTTATCTTCAGAAGTAACCATAATTACAGTCTCCGAAGTGACGGATACCGTTTTAGTGCGCAGAAAACTCAGTCGGGTGAAGGGTCTACATACTCATTGTCTTCCTCAATGCGGCTGAGTTGTAGATGGGAAAACATATAATCGACTCGGGTTTCATTCAGCAAAAGGCATCTGTAGACTAGGCGTAAACGCTCTCTCCGTCCGGGACTCCAATTGCAATGTTGGAATAATGTTTGCTTACTTAACCTTAGGACACATGTAACTAATTCGACCAAAGAGGTACATCCTATGATTCCAGAGGAAGTTGGAAACTGGCTTCTTCTCTGGCAACCAGAGCAGGACCTCACAGCTATATTCAAGTTCGATTGGGCTGACACAGCTGTACTGAGAGAAGCCGTAACCTTTCTGCTCACCACTCACATGGACGCTATAAACGGGCTAGACATCGACGTTTTGGACGACGTTAACTTCCTGCGCGTGAAGATGCTGATTGCCAGTAATCCGGAAACACCAAATGCGGTGCTGGAATACCTGGCTAAGAGAAGTGGTCCTTGCGTGCTGGAGCGAATCGCTGAGAACCCCAATACCCCGGCATCAGTGCTGGAAGATTTGGCCGGCAGCGATTGGCCGAATGTCCGTTCGGCCGTCGCCGAGAATTCGCATTCTCCTGCCGATCTGATCAAAGATCTGTCAGGTGACGAGAACCCGGACATTCGCTATACCGTAGCCGAGAACGCTGGTACCCCCATAGAAGTTTTGCAGCTTCTTGAACTTGACGAGAATCCATATGTATCGCATCGCGCGCATACAACGCTTTCACGCCTCTCAGGAGGATTTGTGCAACAGGGCAATTTTCGCCAGGATTCTCGCCGCGGACTTAACGCCCGTCCCGCGTACTGAGGTAACTGACTATCCAAAAGACGCGATAAACAGCGGAATTTCAAAGTTCGCTTTCAGGTGAGCACTGGCCCGGTCGACGCCTCCAGTTGCCGGGCCCTCACCTGATTTTGGTGCCGATTTTGATCTCGCTTCCGTCCTCGCCATGCCGACTTTAGAAGACGCCAGCTGGGAAATTTACGATACGGGCGGGAATTCCCCCAATCGACTCTCCTCATGCAAAAACCTATCATCGCAGCATGATCGACCTGGGGTGATTGTCTGAGCTGCCGCCGTCCGGCACCTTGGAGAACAGGTTGCGTCTGGCATCCATCCACAAAGGACTCCCGCCATATGGCCCACGGTTTCGACGCTCTTGGAGCTTCGCATTCTGAAGCACAGGAATTGAAATTATCCCAGGGCATCGCCGACAACGTTCTTTTGTCGTCGGCAGAGATTTGGGCGAACGGTGGCACTAGCGCTGCCGGACGATTCAACGGCACGCTCTTCAACGGCACGATGCAAGGCATCGAAAATCGTGTCCACGAAATGGGCGAAAATAAGGCAGAAACCGCAGCCGAATTTACCATTGCCACCAGTATCGGCATAGGACTGGGACTGATGAACAAAGCGGGCGGACGCTACGCAACCATTGCCAAATGGGGCGGGCGCGCCATGCTCGGTCTGATGGGCGTTGACCTGACGCGACGCGTGGGAACATCCGTATACCTGGCAGGTGACTCAGTGTTCAATCCACAAAATTATCAGTCCAACACCGACGCCGTAGCAAACAACATGGGTGTAGTAGCGGTTGACTATCCGCTCATGGCGCTGGGCGGTTATGGCACAGCCAAAGTTATGAGCGGCGGCAAGTTCTCGATGAGAGAGTTGCTTGGCTTCAAAGGAAAATCCACTGCAGCTGGTGAAGCTCCAGTATCGGAATCAGCTGTCGGCGAGTTGGCTATTTCTACCGGTGCAGACCTGCATGCCGGTGAACGCCTAACCACGCAAGCAATGCGGCAGCGGCTAACTTTTGCGGAGCAGGGTCAGGACAAGAAAGGAGTGAGTGGTTTCGGCGACCTCTTTAAGGTCATGGCTGAACGCACTAACTTAAAAGAAAACCCGGCTCTATCAACCGAGCGCGTCCAACTGCTGAACGACCTGAAAGCGGTCGAAGCCGCCCAATCGGAACTGGCTGGTCTGAATAACACAAGACAGGGACTAGTCCGACAACGCTCAGCTCTGGACGGAGCAGTTCAGAGCGCCGAGCAGCATCTGGCGCAATTGGAACAAGTAAAGACCGAACTGGCCGCTAAGCGAGCCGACATGGACGCCGCTCGCGCCGATGTAGGAGCCGCCAGAAAAGCGGCACGCGCCAAGGAAACAGGCACGGGCGTCGTCGAAGGCGAGCCGCCCACAGCCCCCAAAGGCAAAAGCAACCAACCCGGTGCGCGCGGCGAGGGCGATGAATCGCCATTGACGATCGAAGAATTGCAAGCCAAATTCGATCAGGCAAAGCAAGAAGTTGAAGGTCTGCAAGGTCAGCTGGATAGCCGGCCGCGATTGGAGCAAGCGGTAGAGTTTGCGAAAACCAACCGGGAAGCGAACGCCGGCGGACTCGATGCGCAGATTGCCGCTTTAAATGAAACCATCGCCGCCAAACAAACGCAGGTCGATGCTCTGCAAGGTAGTGTCGAAGCCAGGTTCCGTACTTGGACTGAACAAGCCGACGGACTGGTGCAAGTGCAAACGGCAGCCGCCGAGACAGGCAGTTCCGGAGTGCGGTTGGAAGAACTACCCGCCGGGTCTGAGGTCACCGCCAAATCTCCTGCAAAGACGGGGGCTCGGGCATTCGAACTCGGCGCGGTCACCGAGAAGGCTGCCACCACAGGCAGAGGCATAACCGATCCACTGGTGATCGAACCAATCGCTAAAATCGTCGAACCGCCGGTGAAGGTAGTCGAACCGCCGGCGAAGGTCGTCGAGCCACCAGCAAAAGTGGAGCCGGCGGTCAAAGAAAAGCCTGTCCGCCCGACCGAAACATCCGAAGTTCCAGTTACCGCCAAAGATGTATCCGAATCGATCGGGGCCGCAGAGAAGGCTCTGAAAGACCGCCGATATGTTGTCGGGATGCGTGAGACAGCCAAAGCAATTGCTCAACATTTGGAACTCTTCCGCACCGACCCCTCTGTCGACAACAAGGCATTTCTTGCACGCATCCAGGGATTGCTCGGACGAATCGATGTCTGGGAAGCCCCGACGAGATGGTTGCGTTCAGATCCCGGTCGCAACGAAATTGCCACCATTATGCAGCGCACCGGCATCGACGCCGATGTGATGGCAGCGAATCGCAACTGGGCACGCAGCACACAGACCTTCGACAATACCGCAGGTAGAGCAGTGCAGGGCTTCCAGGCTCGTCCCGGTGAGATGCCGGAGTTGACCTTGTCGCGCATTCAACAACACCTGGAAGCAAGAGTGCGCGTCGAAAACGGCAAGAACTTCCTCAACAAACTGTCTGACGCCGACCGCCTCGACCCGGTGATCGTCAAAGGCATGGAGATGATGCGTTCCGGAAAGCTGCCCGACGGCACCCCCATCCCGGAAGATGCCAGTTTGCTAGCGCTGGGACGACGCACGATCGGCGGCAAAGAAGTGGTAATGGCACTGGGCACCAACAGACCCAACTACATCGACAAAGCCGCATACGATCGCTGGTTCGTCGAGAGCCAGACAGTTCGTCAGAAAGGACTGGGCGCACTTTCGGAAGAACAACAACTCGCACTGCGACATCATCATGGACCGGAGAGATTCACAGGCACGAAACCGGACGGCTTTGCGATTCTGTTCCCAGGCAAGGGGGGCAAGGTGATCAAATTCGTCGATCTGCCGCAATCTTTGCAAGGAGAGTTGTCCGGCGGTTTCACCAAAGGCAGCAACACGCTCCGCATTCACAGCGACTTCCAGCGCCTCATGTCGCTGGCCAATCGGGGAGGCTAGGACAGCCTAAGTCTGGGGCAACGCCTGAGAGCGCGGCGCTCCGTAAGTCACAGGTTTATGCGGGAACGTATTCTTGCCGCGCAAGGTCGCGGCAAGAATGCGAATTTCTTCGACTATCTCGCTCAACGCTTGCGGCGTGATAGCTTGCTCACGGTCGCTCATGGCTTCAGCCGGCTGGTTGTGCACTTCGATCATGACACCATCAGCACCACAGGCAATGGCAGCCATGGACATGGGACGCACCAGCTCAGGACGCCCTGTGCCATGACTGGGATCGACGATCACCGGCAACTGGCACATTTGTTTAACGGCCGCTACACCAGCCAGATCGAGCGTGTTTCGCGTGTGCGTTTCGAAGGTGCGAATGCCGCGCTCGCAAAGAATCACTTGCAGGTTTCCTTCCAGCATGATGTATTCCGCTGAGCTCAACCACTCACCAAGAGTGGCTGACATCGCGCGTTTGAGCAATACAGGCTTGCTGGCTCTTCCCACTTCTCGCAGCAGGTCGTAGTTGTACATATTGCGAGCGCCAATTTGAAATACGTCGAGAAACGGCTCCGACTCTGCAACTTGATGTGGTGCCATGACTTCGCTGACCACTGGTAAGCCGGTGGCGGCTCGCGCGACAGACAGATGCTGCATGCCGGCCAGACCCAGTCCCTGGAAATCATACGGGCTGGTGCGTGGCTTGAAAGCGCCGCCGCGCAGAACCGTAGCTCCACATTCTTTGACTTGATGCGCGGCATGCACGATGTGCGCTTCGCTCTCGACCGAGCAGGGTCCCGCGATAATCACCGGTTCGGCGCCGCCGATCACAGTGCCGTTGGCGAGCGTGACGGTGGCGGCCGCTTTCTTCAAAGTCAGCGATAGCTGGCTGTCCACTCGTACCGCTTTCTCAACCCCTGGCAGCTGGGTGAAGATGTGCGACGCCATCGTGCTCACATCATCGAGAATGACGAATTGGGTGGTTTTCTCAGTGCGCACCGATTGATGCGCCAGTCCGAGCGCATTCAATCGCTGGCTGGCTTGCTCGATGTCTTGCGCGGAAGCGCTTTGGCCGAAAACCAGAATCACATCGGATACCTGTTACTTGCTTACCAGATTCTAGTAGATAGAGCCGCCAGTAGTGCTGAATTTAGGACATCCTTCAGGATGAAACAATTTACAACCTCGCTTCCTTATGAGGTTCTTTTAACGCTACCGCTGCAATTTCCGCACTCCGTCGACAGTCCCCGGACTCAAGCTCGCCCTATTTAATGAAACTCTGCACACAGATGACCAAAAAACGTGCCAATCTGGCACAAATGGAGCCAGTCAAACCGCTGTTCCCCGACAAAGACCTGGGCTTTCTCACCTCGGTCTCGTGGTGGCAGGCAGCGTTTCAGATATCTCGACGTTTTTCGCGCCTTTGCATCTTGCCGGCAGCGCTGCTCTTCGCGGGGCATTGCCTGATTCTCTCAGCCGTCATTCCGTTCCAGATGAAAATCGACGCGACCTCGGGCGAGGCGCTGCAAATGCTCTTGTTTCTGCTCATCGGAGTTCTGGTGGCCTTGCTCGTTGGACTGACGCTCAGTCTATGCGCGCTGACCATCTGGCTGTACCGCCTGACTGAATTCACCCATACGTGCCTCGCCGTTTCATCCACACCGGAGGAAGCGGCTTTCAAAGAATCGCTGGTCTGGCTGAAGGAGCGCAAGAGCTTTATAAATAAGCTCTGGGTGTACGGCTCGATGTTCATGCTGTTGCCGCTGATTCCGCCCGCACTAATCTACGCGTTAAATTACACATCGTCGTTCTACATACAAATAGGAATTCCGCTGCCCCGGGTGCCACAATGGTTGTATCTGTGCATCTCCTTCTTGGGTAGCCTGGTCGCGTTCGCATACATGTTTACGCTGCAAGTCTTTTCCGTGCATTCCGCGCTCACCCCCGGCGCCACCGCCACCCGAGCGATTTTGGAAACGATTAAAGCAGCACCACAACTGGCGGCGGTCACAGCAGTGATTATAGTGCTCAACATCCTCATCTCTGCTCCCCAGTCCCTTTTGCCGATACCAGATGCGGTATCGCATAATTTGCTGTTCGCCTACGCCTCGCAAGCCTGGCTGTCGATTACGAGCTGTATTCTCTGGCCTCTCTCCACGACGCCCTATTTGAAGTTAGCGGGGTGGTCGAACAGATGAGCACATCTATCTCCAGTTCCGTCCTCATTTTGCATAATCCGGAAAACCGCACCCAGGCATTTCTCGATCGCTGGCAAGCGGCTCTGGGCAAACGCGGACTGTTCGCGCTTTGCGTCGGCTCAACCGAATGCAGCGATCTGGACGGCATCTCGGCTGCCGGCGCCGATGGTCCGGCGCGTCGCCTGACTCCAGCTGTGGATGCAGAAGCGCTCGTCAGCGGGCGCACCAGCACCGCGGCTAAGATTCCAGTTTCTCCCACCGGCATCGCATCACCAGTAGTGCTATCACGAGCGGCGCTTTCTTTGCTCGACTGCGATGTCGAAGTATTTGACTGCGGCTGTTTCGTTTCTCCCCAGGTCAATCACGTGAAAGCCGGTGGACACCCGGCGGCTCCCGTCGCCACCGGTGCCGCCTTGCCGGAGCAGACGGTGCGCCGGCTTTTCGAAGCCGGTCGTCGCCGCGGCGGCGAATTGAGCCGCGACCATGCTTTCCTCTTCATTGCCGAGTGCGTGCCGGCGGGAACGACCACCGCGCTGGCCGTTTTGAGCGCCATGGGGCATGCCTGCCACACGTTCGCCTCGTGCAGCATGCCGCACAGTATCAACGATTTCCGCTGGCAGATGGTCCAGGAAGGCCTGGCAAAAATCCAGCACAGCGTCGAAGACCTGCTGCGCGATCCGCTTCTGGCAATTGCCGCAGTCGGCGATCCGATGCAAGCCTTTGCCGCCGGTCTGGCTTTTGGCGCCAGCGAGCATGTACCGGTGGTGCTATCGGGCGGCACCCAGATGCTGGCCGTCTGGTCGGTGCTTCGCCAGTTGCTGGCGTCTGAATCTATCGAGCGCGCACCGGATGCAGTGGCAGTGATAACCACGCGCTGGGTCGCCTTTGACAAAAACGCCAACGTAAAAAGCATTGCCCAGCTGGTCGATGCTCCCTTTGCCGCGTCCGGCTTCGCGCTCTCGCAGTCACGTCACGGTGGACTGCGTGCGTATGAAGAAGGAAATGTTAAAGAAGGCGTGGGTGCTGGCGCTCTTCTTACAGCGGCGCTCTTAGCAGGTACGGCGGAAGACGCGCTTCTGAGCTTGATCGACGACACGTACGCCGACATGCTCGGCGTCGAAGACTAGCATGCTATGCTGAGTGCTCAGTGCCGGTCAGTTAATTACACATAGTGCATTTACTAAGAGAGGGCTATCTCATGGTCTTGAGAACAGTGGAAGAACAAGAAGTCAGCATGGACGAATTGGTCCTTGAACAGCTTGTCACCTGGGTGAAGAAACTGAAAGAAGTCGGTGTCTCCCCAGACAAAGCAGTTGAAGTCGCACAGAATTTCATGCTGGCCTCGATGGCTGTCGCCTGCGAAGAAGAAGGCGAAGACGACGACTTCGAAGACGACGACGAAAACTAAATCAGCACTGAGTTAGCCGGCTAACCGGCTACGCAGTTGCGACCTTTTTCTTTTGCGCGACCGAGGGCTAACTTCGCGTCGCGCAAAACTGTTTCTGGGTTGATGTCGCGCGTTTTGTCGAACTCCGCGCACCCGACGCTGATAGTCACTTTGTAGCCGCCGTTGACGCCGGGGACTTGCAGACTTTCCACACCGGCGCGCAGTTTCTCGCCGACCAGTTTTGCGCCTTCGAGATCACTGTTGGGAAGCACAACGGCAAACTGATCGCCGGCATAACGCGCCACAAGGTCACTGGAACGCACTATCGTGGACAGTTTTTGCGCCACGTTTTGCAATACCCGATCGCCGATCTCGGTGCCGAGGTTGGTGTTGAACTGCAGGAAGTTGTCCACATCGACAATGATCACGCCGACCGGCAGCCCATGTCGATTGGAGAACAACAACTGCTGGTTGAGGAAACCCATCAAGAATTCCAGGTTGTACAAACCGGTAATCTGGTCAGTCGACGACCAGTACTGTTGCTGCTGCTGCAAAGCCTGCACTTCCTGCCGGTGCTGCAGCACTCGCATCACAGACTGCATGTGCAACTTCAATTGTCCGAGGGTTTCTTTGGAGAGATCGTCGAGGTCGCCCTGACCGGTCGGCCAGCCAAGCAGCAATGCGCCTACGACCTGCGGTCCGCCCATGCGAATGCACAGCACCTCGGTGACTTTCACTTCGGTTCCTTTTTCTTGCAGATCGCAACTGACGATCATGCGCTGGTTGGCACGCATCTCGACAATTTTGGCGGCGTTCAAAACATTTTCTTCGAACGAACTTCTGGCGACGGTGGGTTTGACTTGGTACATCCCCCAGGGGGCCACGGGATCGTTGAAGATCAATCCGATCAAATCAGCCTGGAACGTCTTCTCGAGAAACGTGAAGAAGCGCCGCATAAATTCGACGCGATCGTCCATAGATTCGATTAAGCCGCGGCAATAGGTGGCGACGGCGCGATCGACAAGCAGTCCGCTGATCAAGTTTCGTTGCGAGCGAATCAGATCCGAACCCGAATATTCACCGGAAACAACTGCCGAATCATCGACTTTGTCGAACGGAGGCGCTTTCTTGGCGGCTTCATCCAGAAGTTTCTTCAAAGTGGTTAGCGTCTTGGCTTCGTCAAACTCGACTTCGCGATAGTCAACGACCGCGCTCGGCTGGGCGGCGCGGAACCAGAAATCTTTCTCGTCGCCCTTTTCAGCGACCAGGATAATCGGCAAGGTCTCGGTGGCGCGGCTGGAACGCAGAAGCGCCGACAACTCGCAGCCGGTCATGTCAGGCAGTTTGACTGCCGCAATCACGCCATGCGCGCCTTCCATGTTCAATTCGTCCAGCGCATCGAAAGCGGTGGTGACAACTATGACATCGTAGCCCTGTTTCTTGAGAGCATCGCGCAGCACCCTCATCGGTGTCTTCTGGTCTTCGACAAGCAAAATCTTTTGCTCGGGCATCGGTACTCTCTTTTCTTCTACTGTCTGGCAACTGGGCGGCTTAGGCGCTGACAATTCTAGTACATCGGGCAAATCGGCGCAGGCGACAACGCTATGAGTCTCCAGCGCCTGCGGGCATAACATATGTGCCACAGTAAGGCACTCAACAACAATGCCCGATAAGAAAGCTGACGCAGTCGAATGGCTAAGCGAGGCGACTGATTCCGAAATCGCCGAAGCTGGATTTCGCCTGGCTGACATGTACTTTCAGGGGCAGGGGCGTCCGAAAAACACCGAAAAAGCTTTCGAATGGTACCTGAAGGCCGCTGAAAAGGGACATCCGGAGGCCCAGTTGCGTCTGGGCGAAATACTTCTCAACGGCACAATCCACAAAAAGAGCTATACCGAGGCTTTCAAATGGTTCGAAAAGGCGGCTGTGAACGGCATGGCTCGCGCTCAGTACCGCCTGGCCCAGATGTATCTGCAAGGCATTGGCGTGCCCCAGAGTTATGAGAAGGCCGCCGCGTATTACGAACAAGCCTGCGCCCTGGGCATTGCCGACGCGATGTCTGAGTTGTCGCAGATGTACTTTGACGGCACGGGGGTGCGGCGGGACATTCCAAAGGGTTTGGAGCTGTGCGAGCAAGCCGCGGAGTTGGGTGTGGCCGATGCACAACGTCTTTTAGCGGAGCTCTACTTCGAGGGGACGGTGGTCGAGCAAAACTACAACACTGCCCACAAGTGGTTCGGCGAAGCCGCCGTTCAGGGGGATGTGCGCGCCCAGATTCGCCTGGCTGAAATGCACTATGCCGGGGTTGGCGTACAGCGAGACCTGCGCCAGGCGTCCGAGTGGTACAAGAAAGCCGTAGACAAAGAATCTCCCGAGGCGATGTTCGAGCTGGCGGTTATGTATCTCCACGGGGAGGGCGTCTCCCAGGACGTGCCGCGAGCCGTACAACTGCTCACGGAAGCAGCCAAACAGAACGTACCGGGAGCGCAAGCGCGGCTGGGACTTCTCTACCTGTCCGGCGAGGGAGTGACCGAGAACCTGAAAAAAGCGTTCAACTACTTGAGACAAGCCGCCGAACAAGGCGTGCCCGAGGCGCAGCAGGAATTAGCCAATCTTTACCAGACCGGGCGCGCCGTTCCAAAGAACTCCAAGTTAGCCTTCCACTGGTACCACAAAGCCGCAGACAACGGCATCGCCGAAGCCCAGGAACGCATCGCCTATTACTATCTTTCCGGACGATCCGGTCCGCGCTCCATCGAACAGGCGCTCAAATACTACACTCTGGCAGCCGAGCAAGGCCGGCGCGAATCGCAGGAGAAGCTGGGCGCGATATATGCAGAAGGTATAGGAACCGCTTGCGACCTGGTAGAAGCCCACAAATGGTTGAGCATTGCCGGCACGGGTGACAGCGAACCCGCGCTGGAGGCGCGTCGCGAGCGAGACCGGGTTGCCAGTCGTATGACCGCCACGCAATTGACTCAAGCGCAGCGAAACGCGCTTGCCTGGTGGGAACGCCGACACAACGGAAACGGCGCTTAGGCAAGGCAGTTTTCAGTAGGCTATGATCTCATCCCGTAAATGGCGACGGCGACGCTAAATAGAGGTTCGCCAGCGGAGTCAAAATGCTCACGGATACCAGTTTGAAAGACTCTCCTCTTTCCTTTCAGTTAACTCAAGAACAAAGCGACATTCAAGAGATGGTGCGCGAAATTGCGCAGAAAGAATTCGCTCCCCGCGCGGCGGAAATAGACCAGAAGCACAAGTTTCCCAGAGAAAACTGGGACCTCATGGCCGCATCAGATCTATGTGGTCTGATCTTCCCGGAGGAATACGGCGGCGTCGGGCTCGACCACACCTGTTATTCCATTGCTGTGGAAGAAATTGCCAAAGCCTGTGCCACCACTTCGGTGATGTATTCAGCGCACGTTTCTCTCACAGCTGCACCCATTTATAAATGGGGCAACGAAGAGCAGCGCCAGCGCCTTCTGACACCCATGTGTCGGGGTGAAAAAATGGGCGCGTTCTGCCTTTCAGAGCCGGGCTCCGGTTCCGACTCGGCGGCGGCTAAGTGCATGGCGGTGCGCAAGGGCGACAACTTCATCGTCAATGGTGTCAAAAACTGGATCACCAACGGCATCGAAGCCGACTACTATCTGGTGATCGCTCAGACCGACACAGCCCTCAAACACAAAGGTCTTGTGGCACTGATCATCGAAAAAGACTCGCCCGGATTCACATTCGGCAAGCTCGAAGACAAGCTGGGCATCAAGGGATCATCAACCACTCAGGTGATCTATGAAGATACGCCGGTGCCGGTCGAGAACATGCTCGGACAAGTAGGCGACGGCTTCAAAGTAGCGATGAGCACCCTCGATGGTGGCAGAATCGGCATTGCGTCACAGGCGGTCGGCATCGCGCAAGGCGCGTGGGATCATGCATTTAAGTACGCAAAAGAGCGCGAAGCGTTCGGCAAGACAATCAATAAACTGCAAGCCATTCAGTTCATGCTGACGGAAATGCAGACCGAAATAGACACGGCGCGCCTGCTCACCTACGACGCCTGTGTTGCGCAAGATCGCGGCGAAAAATTCACCAAGCAGGCTGCGATTGCCAAGCTATACGCCGCGGAAGTAGCGATGCGCTCCACCGTAAAGTGCGTGCAAATCTTCGGCGGATACGGGTATGTAACTGATTATCCGGTAGAGCGCTACATGCGTGACGCCAAAATTACCGAGATCTACGAAGGGACTTCGGAAATCCAACGGTTAGTGATAGCGAGCAATCTGTTAAAGGGGCAATAGACTATGTCGTATCAGCAGCCACCACCGCCGCCACCCGGCTATGGTCAGCAACCATCAGCACAAGCAACTGCGGAACCCAAACCGCAAACCCTGTACACGCTTTTGCAAGTGGACCCGTCCGCCCACCCGACGATTATCCGCTACGCTTATCGGTACCTGGCAGGCATCTATCACCCGGATAACGCCGACACCGGAAATGCGGAAGCTTTTCGCGTGATTCAGGAAGCGTGGAAAACGCTTTCGGATACAGGAAAACGCATGGCGTATGACGCGCAGATCGGTTTGTCGGCGCAGCAGCAAGACGCGCAAGCAGCTCTAGAAAAGGCCGCCGGCGTCAAGTCTAGTGCTCCGCGATTCACGTTCGACCGCAATGCCAACGCGCTTTCTTACAACGAAGTTGAGTTGCGCCTGGCGATTCTGCAATTGCTGCTCGATGCCCGCAAAAAACGCGTACAGACCGGCGGTATGTCGGCGAAAGCGCTCATGGATGTGCTGAACATCGATATTCACGAGATGGAGTACTCACTCTGGTATTTGCGCGAAAAACATCTGGTTATCCGCGAAGAAGCTCAGTTCATGATCTCCGTCCAGGGCGTCGACTATCTGGTCGATTCGCTCACCAAGTCACAAATCGTCGACCAAACAACGAAAACGCCACTCACCAGCGCCGGCGTCCAGTTGCCTGCGAAGATTCAGTAATAGTCTTCCGGACTTCAGTTCACAACGATCATCAAAGAGAACGGGATGCAAAAAATATGCATCCCGTTCTCGCGTTGACTTTAAATTTGGTGTGCTATTTGATCAACTTGATTGGCTTGACCATGGCAATCTTATTCTGCAGTGTGGAAACAGCTACTTTCATTTGCTGGTCCTGGTCGTCGACCGCAACATCGGGCGTGATGCCAATTTTGTTGATGTCGATGCCGGCTGGCGTGTAGTAGTGGGCGACGGTGATGTGGACGCCGCTGCCGCCGGGCAGGCGGCTGACTTCTTGCACCAGTCCTTTTCCGAACGTGCGCGTGCCGATCAACGTGGCGCGGCCGTTATCCTTGAGTGCTCCGGCCAGAATTTCGCTGGCGCTGGCGCTGTCTTTGTCCACCAGCAAGACGATCGGCTGACGGCACATCGCGGCACCGTCAGCGGTGTCGGTAATGGCGCCACGGCGGCTGACCGTGCTGACAATTTTGCCTTGCGGCAGAAGCATGTCGGCGATTTCGATGGCATTGGCGAGCAGCCCGCCCGGATTGCCGCGCAAGTCGATGATCAGTCCATCGGCGGTGCTCAATTTGTTGAGTGCATTTCTGAACTCATAAGCGGCGTCGTCAGCCATAAAGGTCTGCAAGTTGATGTAGCCGATGTTGTTATTCATGAGCTTGGACGTAACCGAGGGGATGGTTATCTGTTCGCGGCCGATGACCATTTGTTTGGTGGCACTGGCATGGCTGACATTCAACGAAACTTTGGATCCGACCGGTCCGCGAATTTTCTTAGCAGCCTGTTCCGGTGTGAAACCCAAACAGGGCTGTCCGTCGATGGCCACGATTTTGTCGCCGCCGATCAAACCAGCACGAGCAGCCGGACTGGTGGGAATGACTTGGTTGATTACCAGACCTTCTTTCGAATCGTTTGGCTTGATGCTGATGCCGATGCCGACAACCTTGGAGTTGATGGCGTTGTCTTCGTCTTTGAAGGCCTGAGGATCCAGAAATCGAGAATATGGATCCTTCAGACTTTTGAGCATGGTATCGATCGCTTTGTGAGCGTCTTCAATACTGCTGAGCTTCCCGTCATAGCGATGGCGCCACTGTTCGAAGTCTTGTCCACCGTAACCCGTGTCGACATACGTGTCGCGGACCAGCTGCCAGGCATGGTCGTAAACTTCTTGAGCGCTAAATCCGGGGCGACTCTGCGCTGAGGATCCCCATGAGGACATAGCAATGATGAGGGCTGCAACAAAAGCCCCCATGCGTTTAGTTTTTTGCATGTAGCTGGTTTCTCGGTGGTGTGTGGCGCTGTGAAACGCCTTGCCCAAGGGGTGAAACAAGACGTCTCTAACTAAACTTAGTTATGCCATAACATCCTTGTTTCTACTAATTAGGCTTGGCTATTGTGTAGAAGTTTTGCAAAAACAATACCGTATAACCCGGTATTCATCAGGGTTTTCCTAGCTCAGCAATAACAAGATCAGGGCGACTTTTTCGCAGGGGCTGCGGTTGAATCCGCTCCGCTCGCTTCGTGCTGTTGTTTCTCGTCCGGCTTCACATCGCCATTTGCACGCAGGAAAATAGTGGCGGTATCATCGGCGTATGCCTTAGTCCAATGCGGATCGTCAGACAACAGGAAGGTGAGCGGGATACTGCTGGGAATCATGATGTACTCGAATTTGTACTTATCGATGATCTTCCGCCACTCAGGATAAGTGAGATAAAGAGCGGCGTAATCGTTTACCACCTCAGGCGGGTAGAAGTCCGTTTTGTCATCGAGAAAAATCTTGTCGGTCGTCTCCAGGTTGACGTATCCGCCCCAGTTGTCGCGCGTAAAGCCGAGTCCATGAATGTTTTTCTGTTCCAGAAACGCCACGGCGCCGACCGGCAAAGAGAACTTGTCGAAGCTTGGCAGCTTGAAGCTCGGCAGTATCAAAAACGCCACAGCCGCAGCCAGTCCAATCGCACCACCACTGATAGACAGAAACCGACCAAACTTCAAATCATTGTCGAAATCTGCGTCGGTGCGCAACAGGTTTTTGACCGGTGCCCATAAATTAGAGTCCGCCAGTTGTGCACGTAAAGCCGGCCAGCAATAGGCGGCGGCGGGCACCGCCAGGAGCGCAAAGTAAGGAATGATGCGCATGGCGTACAGCCCGCCGAATCCCAGAGTCAGCACGAAAAGAAACTCGCTCAGACGCGGCTTACGCGGGGAGAAGGTCCAGACCGTGATTAAGATCGCAAAGAGTACGAGAAACGTCCAGACGGCGAATCCCAGTGAGAAATCCAATGAACGCCATTCGTCGCTCTGATTGCGAATCGAGGGATGAAAAAAGTAATTCACCACATACGATACCAGCCCCAATCCCCGCACCGTAAAGAACGATCCAACAGCCGCGGCCAGCAACAGAAGTCCTGCTTGCTTGACGCCGGTTTCTTTCACATCAGCCTTGAGAGCACGTTTTATGCCGGCTTCGATCAGCAAATAGATGAGCATCAACAATCCGAGTATGGTGCTGCCGTGCACGTTCGACCAGAGCACGAACAAAACGAAGCAATTGAAAGCGCGCCGCTTGATCGAAGTCTCCGAGACATAGACCAGCCAGTAGAGCCAGGCAAGCATGACATAGCTGAACAGATGTGCGCGAGCCGACCAGTGCAACGAACAGGCGGCCAGCGCCAACAAAGTAGTCACGGAGCCGAACAGCAAACCGGCACCGCGCCTGGACGCTGCCGACACCACAACATAGAAGGCTAATCCGATGGAGACGGCGCCCAGCACCACCACGCCGTTCAGTCCGCCCCACTGGTAGGCTGCCGCCAGCAATATGTCGCCTACAAGTTCATGCGTTGTCCACGGCGCATCCGGATTTAGCGCCCACACATAGTTGGTGGTCGGGATTTTGAGATGACCGAACATGTAATTGCCGGTGGCGATGTGCCTGGCAGTGGCACCGTCTCCGAGCATCAGGTAGGGTCTCATAAAAAACAAAAACAAGAGGCACAGAAGCGCGAAAAAGGCAGCCAGTCCTTTGTGGTGTACTTTTGCGCCCGCCACTTCTTCAGCCATCCCACAATAATACAGGCAGCGCCCGAAGTTTGCGCTGCCTGTATACGATTAGGAGATTTGGCGACTCCTAGTAGTAACTTTCTAGTGGACTCGTACGTGCATGGCGACGATTATGCCGGTCCAGATCATCGCCAGAGGCAGGAACAGGGCAAGGGTCAAGGTCAGGTTTTTGAGCAGCGAATTGCAAGCGTTTTTCGCTTGTTCAAGCTTGTAAGCCCCTTCCACGCGGGCTGTCCAGACTTGAGCTTCGAGGTCCTTCGCGGTGCGCTGGCAGGCCCGGGAAATATTCAGGGACAGGGAGACGCTTTGAAGGGTGGAAGTCAGAGCCGTCATTCAGTTCACCTATACCAACCTTGATGCAGCTGAGCATAGATAGAAATTCTTGAAAAGTTGTGTAAGGGTCGTGGAATTTTCGTGAAATCCGGCGGCGGAAAACGCTAAGTCAGACGCTTTTCTTCGACCGTAATCACTGTCCCAGCTTCGGTTTCCCCCACTGGAGCGGAGCTCAATCCCAAATTAAATGACAATCGGTGCCAGGAAGTAGGTCCGAACAGATCAAGAGCCTGATAGTGAGCACGAGACTGGTAACCTTTGTTCGATTCCCAAAAGTAATAGGGGTGACGTTCAGCTAGTCCGCGCATCAAATCGTCGCGGTAGACCTTGGCGATAATGGAAGCGGCGGCGATCGAGGCGGAACGGCTGTCGCCGCCAATGACTGTGGTCTGCCGCATGCGCAGATTAGGGACTTGCTTGTTGCCGTCAACAAGCAGCACCGCCCCTGGTATCGGTCCCAGCTTCATCACCGCCCGTTTCATCGCCAGCAAACTGGCCTGCAAAATATTGATCTCATCGATTTCTTCGGGCGTCGCTTCCGCGATGGCATACCGGCAGCATTCCATCAGGATCGCCGACATCCGCTCTCGTTCCGGCGGGGGCACCAATTTGGAGTCGTTGAGCAGCGCCAGCTGTTTCTCCAGAGCAGACCTCGGAGCGATTCGTGGCAGCACCACCGCGCACGCGACTACGGGACCCGCGAGGCAGCCACGCCCCACTTCATCTGTACCGATGATTGTCAGCGCCGGATTTGCCTGATCGGCGCCGGTGAGTTGTTGCCCATCGAAAGCTAAGAGCTTTCGAACATGGCGCAATGAAACTCCGGCTTTCTTAGCCGGTTTCTTCTCTTTGACAGTAGCTGGTGTCACTTGCGAATTTCGTCCAAAACGAAGGGCCCGAGCTTGCCGGACCTCAATTCATTCAGGAATACCGCGCCGGCTCTGCGAGTGTCGAGTCTTCCGCCTGAACTGAGGAACGACCTCATCTTAGCGAGATTCTCCAGTGTCGGCTCGGTTTCAGCAAGGTCCAGTCCGTAACGTTTCAGCATGTCGCGTCGCGTTGAAGCTATATGCACAAGAGCCCATTCCGATATCTCTTCGAGATCGTACCGATCATCCGGAAGCAGATTACAGACGGCCAATTTGTTAGCCACATCCGGATCAAAATTGACCGGAGGCAAAAGTCCGGGCGTGTCTAAAAGTTCGATTTGGGGATGGATGCGCACCCACTGGGTTCCTTTAGTAATTCCAGGTTTGTCGCCTGTTTTGGCCCGTTTGGTGCCGATCAGCCAGTTGATCAAACTCGATTTGCCGACATTCGGCAGCCCGACCACAGTCGCGCGCATCGGTCGAGGCAACAGACCTTTTGCCTCCCAGGCCGCTCGACGTTCTTTGGTGAGCTTCAGGGCTTCGTCGAATAATCGCTTTTGTCCCTTGTTTTGCTTCAGCGAAACAGCCAGGGCGGTGACGCCATCAGTAGACAACTGGCGAAGAAACTGTTTGAGTGCGTACGGCTCAGCCAGATCCTCTTTGGACAGAACAATCAGCCTCGGCTTGTTGCCGAAGATTTGACCAGCCGCCGGATGCCGGCTTGAGTCGGGAATGCGGGCATCGCGGACCTCCAGAAGCAAGTCGACCACCTGCAACTGCTCTTTCAGGATGGTGAAAGGCGTGCGGCGTGCTGGCTTTTGAGGCACTGGTCAGCCTAGGAAACGGGTTGCTCGGCCGGCTCGGGAGCTTCTTGCTGCTGTTCGACAGCTTGAGTCGGCTCTTTGGCGGCTGCTGCAGGAGCGTTAGCTTGCTGCAAGTCTTTCCGGGCGCCGACTTTCTCTTTGATACGAGTGGCTTTGCCGGTGCGCTTGCGCAGGTAATACAGCTTGGCGCGACGTACATCACCACGGCGGAGAACAGTGATTTTCTCAACACGGGGCGAGTGAATCAAGAAGACACGCTCGATGCCGATGCCCTGGAAAACTCTGCGCACTGTCAGCGTTTCGTTGACGCCTGAGCCGCGGCGCTTGATGATTACGCCTTCGTACCCTTGAGTACGCTCTTTGCCGCCCTCGCGAATCTTGACGAACACTTTGACGGTGTCGCCGACATTGAGCTGAGGGACGTTGCTCTTGATGTAAGAGGCTTCTATGTCTCTGATGATCTGGTTCATGGCTCTAAAAACTTAGGTGTAAGAAAGGCAGCCGACAATTCTAGCATTTCGCCACGCGGCCTAAGCCAGTTTAACCCCCAAAGAGACGCCCCTGCCATATTCGCCAAACATATCTTAATTTGCTCAGGCTTAAGAAAGGCTCATACAGCGAGCCTCTCACGGACCTCCAGGTTCACCCTTGCAGCCCGAAAGCCGCTGCCAGGGAGCCGGGAGGTATCAGAGCGAACTGACCGGCGGAGCAGCCGTAAGGGAGATCGCCGGCACCGAGCTGCCGGCTGAAGGCGATGTCAAAGACTCCAGCCCGTCCAGGGCGGAGACAAAGTCGGAAACGGATTGGAAGGCGCGATAAACGGAAGCAAATCGCACATACGCAACCTGATTCAGTCCTTTCAAGCGGGACAGAGTCAGTTCTCCAATCATGCTGGAAGAAATTTCTCGACGACCGTTCAGCTCCACTTCCAGATCATCGACTAATTCATCGACCTGATTGGCGGTGACTGAGGTTTTGGCACAAGCTCTAGCAACACCGGCACGCAATTTTTCGCGCGTGTAAGGTTCGCGATTTCCGGAAGATTTGACCACCAGTAGTTGCATCGCCTCGATGCGTTCGTATGTGGTGAACCGCTTCTGGCAAACCTCACATTCGCGACGACGACGAATTGAAGAATTTTCCGAGGTCAATCGGGATTCAAGAACGCGGCTGTCTCTGTTGTTGCAGAAGGGACAATTCATATTGAGGCCGATCATACATGACACTACTTGCAGTTGCAAATGCTTCGGCCGATCGATTTGATATACACACCATATGCGGTGATTAGATCGGCGATCTTCAGCAGAGATCCAGTTGGTGTCAAATATGGTGCCAATTGATCAAAATGCTCCCTGATTCGGCACTGGTTTGGAAAACAGCTCCGGTTTGGGTAAAAGATGATAGTTGCCGCCGCTGCCGTATGAAACCATTCGAGAGCAAAACCCAGCAAACCAGCAGCCTCAAAGAAGGTGAGGCTGGGGAAGCCGCGCCATCGCTGCCGGCCGAAGCCCAATCGTCGCAGCAGCCGCAGCCCACAGGTGGTGCCGCAAAAACGAGCGGCACCGGCAGCCCGCAGCGCCCCGCGCCGGCTTACTTTTCCTGGCAGATCTTGTTGTGCGCGCTGGCTATAGCCATGGTTTTCATGGTCGCTATCAGCACGAGAGACATGGCGCCTGCATTCACAATCGGCGATTCCTTCCACGACTTACCTAAGAGCGATGAGGGGCTGGTGGCGCTGGCACTGCGCATGCAGCTGGCACGCGCCGAATTGCAGCACAATAACGCCGCCGTCCAGGTGTCCTTAAGGTTGTTAGCGGATTTCTCTCTGCACCAGGGAAACGACCAGAATGCTGCAAAGTATTTGCAGCGCCTCCTGGACTCGCCGCCGCTCCCGCTCGAAGATCAACGCATGTACGCAGCACCAATGCTGATGCAGATTTATTTCGATCACGGACAGTTCAAAGAGGCCAAAAAAGTCTTTGAAAACAATCGAAAAAGCTTTTTCAAATTCCGCCCACAAATGCGCATCTATGAGCTGGCATCGCGTATCTACCAAAAACTGGGAGAGGACGAAAACCGGCAAGCGGTGGAGAACGTGATGAAAGGAATTCGCCTGAATGAAAGCGGACTGATGCCCAGCAATCCCAACAGTCCCGATCCGATTCCATCAATGTATTACTCGGCGCAATCATGCATGGCGCAGGGAGAGTATGCTCAAGCACGCAAGCTTTTGCAGATACTAAGTGACGAAAATCTGGTGGCAGCGCATCCGGAGATGCCATTGCGAGTGCAATTGATGCTGCCGGTGGTGACAGGTCTGCAAGGTGACTATGAAAAGGCCGCTGAAGAATTTGCCACTTCAGTGAAAATTTGGAACCAGGCGAAAGCATGGAATTCCTTATCGATGAGCGAATCCTACGCCTATTTGAACACATACGCCGACGTGCTTCGCCATACCGGACGAGAAGAGCGAGCCGACGCCGTGCAGCGTCAAGCGGATGCATTGGAGAAACAAATGCAAGCAAGGCTGCCAGATATGCTTGTTGGTCCGATTCGCTGGTGGAACACCAAAAAGGAATCACCTTGATGGGACCGGAGCCAGGCAACACCGATACCATATCTAGTGGCGAACAGATCGAACTGACCGTCCATGAACAAACCGCGGAAGATCAAGCTCCGGAGACGGTGGACGATCAGCCTGCATCGCAGCCGACAGACGCTCGCGATGCCGGCAGCGAATCCGGACCTGCGCCTGCACACGGAAATCTGTGGCGTCGAGTGGGACTCGGCTCGCTTATATCAGTTTTGATCATCAGCTGCCTTTTGGCACTCTTCAACGAATTGATTGTCGCTCCGCACTACCCGTCGCCCTTTACCGACCTTGGGGGCGCGTCGGGCAGGGTCACTCTGTTTCCAGATGATGAACCCGGACAGGTCGTCTACGATCCAAACCACTTCCCCGACCTGCGCGTAATCGTGCGAGACCCCACCTTGACTCCAAGCTTGCCGATTTTGCAGTTGCGCGCACTTTACGGCAACGAGAAAACAAAAAAGCGCACAATTCTGGATACTGCCCTCTGGCACCTGAATCGCAACGAAGAAGCAAAGGCTGCCCCGCTTCTGGAGCAGCTTTTGCTGTCATCGGACGGACTCGATGACGAACAAACAGCCGTCGCTGACACGCTGTCTCAGATTTATTACAACCAGGGACGCTATCAGCAGTCACTCGACATCTATTCCAGGTACGTCGATAAAAACCGAGTGATGTATCAGCTGGAAGCGTCTAAGCTGCGTGCCGCATCCTGCCTGGAAAAGCTCGGGCTGACGGAACAAGCTGCCGGCGTCCGCGCTGAGGCGGAAAGGTTGGCACTATTTCCAAACGACGGTGATCTAGATAACTTTCCGGGTCAGTCTTTCAGGGACACCGATGCCAATTCAGCGTTAGAAAGTCTCTACAATGCGGCAAGGGTTAACGCAGCCCAGGGCAATCTCGCCACCTCCCGAAAATACTTTGAGATCATCAAATCCAGCGGACTGGCAAAACCGAATTCAGTGATTCTCTTGCGCACCACCATGTTCGCCCCTGTATTGAGCATGCTGGAAGGAAACACAGAGCGCGCGGGCAATGAGTTTAAGGAAGCGCTAAAAGTCCACGACGAGCTCGACCGCATCAAGCCGACCGACGGCAGCCCGGCGCCGAGTGATTACAACGATTGGGAAATTGTTTGCCGGTCGTACGCTGACTACCTGGACCGGCAAAGAGATCCGCAGCAAGCCAAAGTTTGGCGCCGCAAAGCCGACATCGTGCGCGAGATACTCAGACAAAAGCACTTTCGCGGCACATGGTGGAGCAAATCACCAGTAGAAAAAAGCCCTGCCACTAAGGAACATTAGGCGCCTGAGACAGCGTCTGGCATAATTGTTTCATTGCTGAATACTCCGTGTGCTGCGCCAGGGGCAAGGATGAAGCGCGAGAAAAACCACTACCAGGTGTTGGGGCTCGAACCCACTGTCACAACCGCGCAAATCAAGCGGGCATATCGCGAACTGGTGAAGGAGCGGCACCCAGACTTGCACGAGTCCAACGGCAACAGAGCTCGCCAATCAGCGACAGAAGACATGATGCAGCTCAACGAAGCATACGAAACCTTAATGGATGCCGGTCGGCGTGCCGAATACGACATCAAGATGGGAATCCGCAAGGGACGCACCACGGGCAAAGCTACTTTTGCGTCAGGCAGCGAAGATGAAGCGCGAGAGCGTTATCTGTCTCGTATCTTCTATCCCGCCCGCACAACCGTGGTGCGCGTCCTCAACAAGTACAAGAAAAATCTGCGCGAGCTGTCTCTAGATCCGTTCGACGACGAGTTGCTGGGGGCATTTCAGCAATACGCCGACGAGGTGGAATCGACGTTGCGCAAAGCCTCTGACGACATCAGCCTCAATCCATCACCGCGCTCGCTGAAAGCGTCGGTGCACATGATGCGCAACAGCCTGGCTCAGGCCGCCGACGGACTGGAAGAAATGCGCACATTTTGTTTGAACTACGACTATAGCCATCTGAATATGGCTGAAAACCTCTTCAAGATTTCGGTCGATCTGGCCAAACAAGCTCTCGACCTGACCAAGACAGGTCAGTTCTAATCCAGTAAAACCCCTGTGGCATTCGATGTCGAACTCTCCGATTATGACAGTGGAGGATTCAAACGATGCCCCAAGATGCGCCATCACCGACCACCGATGCCACCACCACCGGCGCGACCACTGCTGCGGACGCCCCGAAAAAGCGCCGCCCGATTTTTCGGGATCCACTCGCCATTATGGCGGTGTGCCTGGCTATAGTCGTCAGTGTCGCCAACTATTTGATCGGCGGCTATCCGGAGATGTATGTACTCGAAGATTTCCAGCAAATGCCGAAATCTCAGCTTGCCACCATTGAAACGCAGTTGCAGTTGCGGGTTGCAAAAGAACAGATTTTACGACCGACTGGGCAACCGCTCTCATGTGCACTTGGCAGTCTTGGCTTCTTGAAGCTGAATCAGGGCAACAGGAAGGAGGCAATCAGGTTTTTCGAAAAAGCAATCGCTAATCAAGATTACGGAGTCTACGATGACCCTGTTCGCTACTATCTGGGTCGCCTCTACCTGTCGGAAGGTCGAATAGATGATGCTGTTGCACTGATGGTGAAGTGGCGAGGACAACTCAACACCAACGTTCGCGATGCCACGGGCGAACTGGTGGCATTTCATCAGCTCGATGCAGACATAATGCAGGCAGCCGGCAAGAAAAACGCCGCCAACCAAGCAAGGGCTCTGGAGGAGCGATGCTTGCGAACACCGCTATATTTGTCTTTCAACACCGACTCTCAGTACTCGCCGTCTTCTTCAGTCTTGCGCTCGCTGTTCGAACAAGGATGCGCCTTGCTCGCGGCCGATCGCTATGCCGAAGCAAAGCGAGTATTCAACATGACGATCAAAGGACTACCTGACGTAAAAGAAGACCTGCAAGCCCGAAGCGAAGCCATTCTCATGCTGCCCGTAGTAGATTATTGCGCGGGCGACTGGTCGGCAGCAGAAAAGGATTTTGCAGTCGCTGCCACTCAACCTGAGGATGGGACCAACACGGCGGCCGCAGTTTTCTACCATTACTACAGCGAGTATCTGCGGCGCAAAGGATTGACCAAGCAAGCCGCCGAGTTCGCCGCCAAAGAACTGGCTGTCAGACAACAGCGGAACCGCTTCTATACAACCCGTATCTAGTTGGGTGCGGCTTCCGGCATCGCATTGTCTGCAACGGCTGTGGCGGAGTTAGAAAACTCGATAATTCGCAGCGGCGCTTGCTCCGGATCTAGTGTCCGCAAAAGCGGCATAGCCACGTTATAGACCGGTATGCCATTACTAGTGGTGCCATGCGGGCTGCCGGCATGGGCATGCCCGTGAAAGACCGCACTGACAGGATATCTCAACAGCGGCTCTTCCAGCCTCGTGGTGCCCAGAAATGGGAACAATTCGGGAGACTCACCCTGCACGGTTGCGGCAATCGGCGAGTAGTGCAGAACTGCAATGCGATGCGGATTATGCAGCTTAGCCAGTGCGCCTTCAAGCTTGAGCGCCTCCTCAATGGCTTCATGCACAAAGTTCTTGATGATGGTTTCGCCCCAGGCACCGAGAGTGTAACGCCCGAATCCACCGGCAAAGCCCTTCACTCCGGCAAAACCTATGCCATCGATCTCCACAGCCTCGCCATCAAGAATTTTGATGCCTGCGTGACAGAGTATTTCAGTAATCGCGGCAGGCTGACCAGACTCATGATCGTGATTGCCGAGCACACCGACAACCGGCAACGGACAACCGGCGTCAGCATATTCACCGGCCAGTATATGAGCTTCTTCAATCGTTCCGTAGTCTGTCAAATCGCCGGCCAGAATCAGAATGTCGGCTTGCTGTGCCGCTGCTTCGAAAAGAGATTGGAGCACTCCCTTCGAGCGCTTGGTGCAATGGATGTCGCCGACGGCGGCGATACGCACGGTCTCCTTTTGACGCATATGCTGGCTAGACTCCAGAAGCTCTACAGAACACACGACTGAATCCTCCGCAGGAAGTGCCGGCCCTGGCTCAGCCATATGCGATTTGTTTGCCGGCGGCACAACAGGCACTCTATTCGAATTTTATCGTCGAGGTTTTGACCGCGCCAATTTCCAGATCAGCAGTTTTTTGCACTACTTAGGAGTCTACAAGAGTTAACATGAGCACCATCGACCCTCAAAAGATCAATACGAACGTACCCGGTGCCACCTGTCTGGACCCGCGCGCCGTGCGCTTCTACACCGATGCCATGCGCACGCTTCAGGAGGCTGACATTGACTTTCTCGTAGGCGGCGCCTATGCATTTTTTCGCTATACAGATATCGAAAGGCACACATGTGACTTCGACATCTTCGTACGCCAACAAGACTGCAAACGCGTTCTAAAAATTCTGAGCGCTAAGAGCAAATTCCGATCTGAGCTGAGCTTTCCCCACTGGCTCGGCAAGGTCTACTGGGAGACACTCTACATCGATGTAATCTTCAGTTCCGGCAACGGCATCGCCCGGGTGGACGACGAGTGGTTTACCAATGCCACCCATGATGAAGTTCTCGGAGTGCCGGTCAATCTGGTGCCGGCTGAGGAGATGATCTGGTCCAAGGGATACATCATGGAGCGTGAGCGTTATGATGGTGCAGACATAGCGCACATCATCCATGCGCGCGGTGAATCACTCGACTGGGAGCGCTTATTGCGCCGCTTTGGCGAGCACAGTTCGGTTTTGCTGAGTCACCTGGTGCTCTTCGACTTCATCTACCCCGGTGAGTCCGACAAGATACCAGATACGGTGATGAATGAATTGCTCCAGAGAGCGAAGAGAGCGCACCAAGAGCCCAGCAAGTCGATGGGCAAGAAACAAATTTGCCAGGGCACTTTGTTGTCGCGTGAACAATACCTTACCGATCTCGATGTTTGGGGCTATAAAGATGCCCGCATTGAACGTGGTTTCATGACGGCAGCCAGCACCAGGCACTGGACGGCCGCCATTCAATTCAAATAGATACTCTACGGGTCCGGCGGATCAGTCGGATCGGCGTGTTTCTTGCCTTCTGCGATGGCGTCCTGCAGTTTCTTTCGGGTTGATTCATCGTCCATGATCGCCAATGCCTTTCGGTATTGCGCAGCAGCGAAGTAGTGGCGGTGTAAGTGGTCCAGCATATCGCCGTAGTTGACGAAGCGATGGAAAATTCGACCGTCGTCCTTGAGACTACGATCTACTTCGAGAGCTTCTTCCATCGCAGCTCGCATCTTTTTCACATAGCCGACGCGGGCGTAGGAATCAGCCAGGTTTCCCAATGCGTCCGAAAGCGGTGCCGGACGTCCAAGCTGGCGAAGCAGTTCGACTCTCATCTCGGCCCGCTGAATCGCCTTCTTAGGATGTCCGGTCTCAAACTCGACCTTCGCTAAGTGTCCATAGACGGTGGCCAGGTATAGAGTTTGATGTCCGTCCTCCTCGAATTGATCGCGAGCTGAATCCAGCGCACTGCGAGCCGTGGCCCAGTCTCGATCGCTCATAGCCGCCGCTGCCAGGTTGTAGTAAAGCTCGCCCATCTGAACATGGGTCAGCGTATCCTGCCCTGCTAGTTCGATTGCCTTTTTTGAATGAAACGCGGAGGTCTGGTAATTGGTGTTTCTGAATTCTTCGCCGGCGATGGCGGCCTCTTTTTGCCAGGCAGGAGTGAACGCCTGGCGGTTCACCGCAAAATATCCGACCGAAATCAAGCTGCCGGCGAAGATCAACGCCATCACAGCAGTGACGACAATGACGGTGCGCGAAACGCGTTTCGGTTTCTTCCTCTTGATGGCAATTTGGATGGGGTTGCCGGCGCGCAAAGCATCCATCAGATCCGCTATTTCCTGAACTGATTGCGGACGCATCTCCTTCTGCTTTTCGAGGCACCAGAGACTTATGGACTCCAGGTCTGACAGCAGCGGTGTATTCAATGCCAACGGTGTCGGCGGCTTATCGACGTGCGACGACATGTAACCAAATGCGGTGTCATGCACAAAAGGTTTCTTACCGGAGAGTGCCTCGTACATGCAGCAACCAAGAGAGTACAGATCGGTTCGGAAGTCGACACGCTCGCCTTTGCATTGTTCGGGGCTCATGTAAGCGGGTGTGCCTAGAGACGCACCAGTCTGGGTGAGATTGGCACCGGAATCGTTTTCGGGCGAGACGAATTTAGCCAGTCCAAAGTCGAGCACTTTTACGCAGCCCTTCTCTGGACCTTCGTCGACGATAAAGATGTTGCTGGGTGTCAGATCGCGGTGCACGATATCGGCACGATGAGCGGTTGCAATGCCTTTCGTCACCTGCTGGAATATCTCCAGAAATCGATCACTGGAGAGTCCATTGGGTGCCGCTTTGATCTCATCAGCCAGTGTGTGCCCGCCTAGATAATCCATAACCAGGTAGGGACGTCCGAACCAGTAGCCATAGTCCTTGACGCTGAGGATGTTCTGGTGCGACAGCATGCTGGCGGCTTGAGCCTCTTGCTTGAATCGCGCCACCTTGCTGGCATCCCAGGCGAGGTGAGGGTGCAACAGCTTGAGCGCACAATAGCGCTCCAGCTGCAAGTGCCAGGCCTTCACGACTGAGCCCCAGCCTCCGCTGGCAATTATGGTTTCGACCCGGTACTGCTCGTTGATCACCGCTCCGGGCAGTGTTTCCGAGTCGGGGGCTGGTCCTTGATCTTCTTTGCCTAGAAGGATGTCGGGCTCGACGTCCAAGTTTTGACCATCCTGAGCTGTTTCGACCCCAATTTTATACCCGGGGCAGCGGTTTTGGGCACAATGGAGATAGCAATTGCGGCAGTCCTTGCCACAGGCGGTGCAAGAGAGCTATATGGCAGCCACCGACGACCTAGACGCCAGGACAACCACACGCGAGGCGGATCCGACGATAGACGTGACCTGCTCGTCAAATGATGAGCAGCAACTGCCGTCCATGACTGATCCGCTTCAGTCCGATGCCGCGACCGATAGCGAGACCAGCGCGCCGGAACAGGTTCAGATGAAGGCGGTTGGTGCAAAGAAGCCCTGGTTCAATCCGGTCTTTTTCTTATCGGTCGCGGCACTGGCCATGGGCGTAATCTACTTCGATGCCTGGATAGGTCCGGATACCAGATTTGTCGCTCGCGAGTATGCAAAAGAAGAGCCGGATCGTCAGGAGCTGATTGCCACCAAAATCGAGTTCAGACTGCGTCGCGCCGAGATGTTCTTTCACAACGACGAAAAGATCTATCAAGCTCGGCTCAATCTGGCCAAGCTACAGTTTTATCGAGGAAACTACGACCGCGCCGTGCGACTACTGGAGATCGCCAATGAGAACGTACCGAAGGCCAGTCCTGTAAGTGGTGCATTCTGGGCGCAGGCTCGCGCCTACGAAGACAAATCCCGATATTCGGATGCGGCCAATTTGATCAAGATGTGGAAGAGGAAGATGCCACCCGGCTACGATGTCGCATTCGATCTGGTGCCTTTCTATGAATACTCAGCCAGAATATACAAAGCGCTGGGAGATCAAGAGAACTATGCTCGCAGCATCGACTTGGCTGAAAAATCGAGATATGTGCCTCGCGATTACTGGGAGCCATTGACTCCCAACTCGACCAGCGCGGTCATGACGGACGCGCTACCGACTGAGTACAAGCAGGCACTCAACGCCATGATGAAGAACAATCTGCCTGAGTCCGAGCGCCTGTTGAAACAAATCGTCGGCGACAGCCGCTACGGTTTTCAGGGACGGCTGCGAGCGGAGGTGATGCTGCCAGTGGTGCTGGTCATGCAGGACAAATTCGACGAATCGAACGATCACTTTCTCAGAGCCTACCGCTCTCTGGCGCTCTTAGATCGCGACGACCCCTTTGCCCGCAGTTCACAGGCAGTGCTCGTCCACGCCAAACTTCGTGCGGCCCGAGCGGTCGGAGACAAGCGCCTTCTCAAAGCCCTTCCAACTTCAGAATGTTCCGGACGAATGAACTTCGAGCACATGGCAGAAAGCGATGAGCCACCACTCTGGAAGACCATACGCGCCGCCGGCGGCACTAACCTGAGACAATGACCGGGATTCCCGCAACCGCCGGAGACTCGTCGTCAGTCAGCCAGCCTACGGCCTTTCCAAACAGATCGTAAGGTTTGGCAGAGGTGATTTCGACTTTGACGATTTCAGCAAACGCGCGATCATCGAGCGAGTCGGCGCTGATATACACCTGGTTGTCGATTTGTGGCGCGTCCCATTGAGTGCGTCCGTAGAATAGTTTTTTCGCTTCGTCGAAGCCTTCAACCAACACGTCCACAGTCTGTCCAACCAGACGCAGATTGCGCTTGGAAGATATCTCGTGTTGCGCTTCCATAATTTTGCGGCGGCGCTCTTTTTTCACGCGTTCGGGAATCTGATCTTCCATGTTGCCGCTTGGTACTTCGGTTTGTCGCGAATAAGTAAAGACACCGAGGCGGTCGAATTCATGTTCACGAATGAAGTTCAAAAGGTGCTCGAACTGCTCGTCCGTTTCTCCAGGGAAACCAACGATGAAGGTGGAGCGCAGTGCGGACTCCGGAAGAATCTCGCGTATCAGCTTAACGGCCTTCTCAGGCTTCTGTGGTCTAGCCATGGAGGAAAGCACCTCGGGATGGCTGTGCTGCAAGGGAATATCGACGTACTTAACGACTTTCGGCAGGCGTGCCATTGCCCGGAGGAGCTGTTCGTTGGTCTCGGTCGGATAGAAGTACATGATGCGTATCCAATCGAGTCCCTCGATTTCGTGGAGCGCCTCGAGCAGTTCCGGCAGCGCCATGCGCCCGTATATATCCAGACCATAGTAGGTCGTGTCTTGCGAGATCAGGATAATCTCTTTAGTGCCTGATGCCACCAGAACGCGCGCCTCTTTGACCAGAGACTCGATGGTGCGTGAACGGAACTTGCCGCGCAGCATCGGAATGATGCAGAACGAACAGGTGTGATCGCAGCCCTCTGCTACTTTCAGGTAAGCAGATGCACCGATGCCGGTCTGCATGCGAGGCTGGACCTCATCAATATGGTCGTTCGGCGTTGCCGAGACTTGCACCACGCGCAGTGACGAATCTTCCGCAACGGCTTTCACCACATCGACAATCTTATGAATATCTCCGGTGCCTACTACGGCACGAGCCTCCGGCAGCTCCTTGAGCAGTTCCTCGCGGAAATGCTGCGCAAGGCAGCCGGCGATAATCAATTCTTTGCCATCGCAAGCCAGTTCAACCAGGTTGCGCACCGACTCGCGGCGGGCATCCTCGATGAACGAACAAGTGTTGACGAGGCACATCTCAGCTTCGTCATTATCGAAAGTGATTGTAAATCCGGCTTCCCGCAGAAGTCCGAGCATCACTTCCGTATCAGTTTGATTCTTCGGGCATCCCAATGAAACGATGCCAATCTTTGGACTGTGCAACATATTTTTCGACTGTGACTGACTGAGACTCTGACCGGTTTAGTCGGTATCAAGTCGACCGTCGTAGCGATAAGGCACATCGATAGATCTGCTACCGCCGCCGCCACCACCGCCGTCAATAGACCTGGTCCCTTCGCCGATAGAGCGATAAGTTGGGCTACTGCGCTTGGTCGAACTTGCCGTCTTGCGAACTTTCGGTGCGCTGATGGTGGTCGTTGAGGCTGTCTTCGTCGGAGTAGCCGCAGCATCTGCCGGAGTAGTGGGAGATGCACCGGTGGCGACGAAGGCGCGCTCTGTGACCTTACCAGCTGCGCCGAGGGTTTCTATTTTACCCTTATAGTCCACTGACAAGCTGCCGCCGTTGCCGGCCCGAATTCTGAAGCCCTGCGAGTCCGAAAAGTCACGCCTGTCGCCCTGTTCGAGATATCCAGTGTATAGACTTTCGCCCGAAGAGACTGCCTTAACTTCTACCCATACATGCTGGTTGGCCGATACGGTGATTTTGCCGCCATCGGGTTCTGGTGCGGCTTGCGTGGTGGTGCCGGTAGCGGGCATCGTCTGTCCCGGTCCGCCACTAGCCGGATTGTTGGCAGCAACCCGTTGCGCAGAATCTCTTAATGAAAGAACCGCGGGATCTTGCTGATTGTTGTTGTTGCTCTGTCCCATCAGAAACGTGAACAGACATAGCACCATGACCACCAGAACCGTATTGAACACCCAGGTCTTGTAGTTAGGCGGTGCCGTATTGATGCGGGCCTTGTTCAGATATTCGGGATGGACGTAGACCGGTTGGTTCTGCGGATAACGACCATTGCCGTTGTTGCGACCGTTGCTCTTACCGTTGCTGCTGCCCTCCTGCGAGGCAACCCGCTTGAACTCATCGGATAGCACAGAGCCATCCAAACCTACAGTCTCTGCATATCGCTTGATAAAGCCGGCCACATAAACGACTTCCGGCAATCCTTCGGTATTGCCTTCATCGAGCGCCTGCAAGTGATTGATTGGAATTTTCGTGCGCTCGCAGACTTGCCGCAGAGACAGCCCACGCGATTCCCGCGCAGATTTCAGTTTCTGTCCAATGGCAGCAAAGGTAGTAAATGATTCGGAGTTTGTCATAGAGCGGACTTCAATAGCTTCACTTCTGCGTCATCGAGATAACGCCAAGATCCAAGAGGCATCCCTCCCAATTGTAACGCACCAACTGCCAGGCGCACCAAGCGAGATACCGGATATCCAAGATGATCACACATCCGACGAACTTGCCTGTTTCGTCCCTCGCGCAGGGTGATCTCCAGCTCACTATAAGATTTATTGCGGTCGACAAGGGTCACGCCGGCGGGCAAAGTCAGCCCATCGCTGAGCTCAACGCCCGCCCGCAGCTGCTCTATCGCCTTTTCTGTGACTTCTCCTTTGACCTGCACCCAGTAGAGCTTGGTCATCTGATGCTGCGGATGAGTCAGCTTCTGAGTCAGTTCTCCGTCGTTAGTAAGTATCAAGAGCCCCTCTGAATACATGTCAAGACGTCCTACCGGACGTAAATGCCGAAGCTCTGCCGGCAGCAGATGCAGCACATCCTGTCGCCCTTTTTCGTCTCGCGTGGTCGTCACGACACCGGGCGGTTTGTGGAGTGCCACGTAGAGATATTGCTTAATGGAGAGCGGCTTGCCGTCCACGCTCAGGCGGTCTTGGTCCGGATCTACCGGCAGCCAAAACTCGTGTGTCACTTGCCCATTGACGCTGACGCGTCCGGCTTCGATCAGCTCGTCGGCCTGACGGCGAGAGCAGAAGCCGGTCTTAGCCAGCGCCTGGTTGAGGCGCAGCGTACTTTTTGTACTTTGCGCACTTTCGGCGTTTTTCGTACTTTTTGTACTTTTCTGGGACTTGCCTTTGGGGGACTTGGTCAAAAAACTTACGTCGACTTTACGTTGGTCGTTTACGTATTGTTGTTATCAGGATCTTTGAGTCCTACTTTCTTGCCCTGCAGATCTTGCAGCTTGCTGGTGATCTGGTCACGCGTTTCCTGCAACTGCTCTTTGGTCTGCTTGAGCATTGTTTCGCTCTTGTTCTGGAAATCGGTGAGAGCTTGTTCGGAGCGTTCGCGAATATCGGAGACCTGGGTGCTGGCGCTGCGATAAATTTCGTCGGATTGGTCGGCCAGTTGGCGGCGCAGTTCAGCACCGGATTTCGGCGCTGTCAGCATGCCGAACAAGAAGCCCAGGAAGCCGCCGACCAGCAGCCCTTCAAAGAACCGGTTCGAGTTAGCCATGTTTTTCTCCTTTCAGGGGTGCATCCGCGGTGACATCACCGGCGGTGCGATCGGCTGTGATTTGATGTGCGTGATCGTGGTTTCCTTCAAAGAAGGCTTGAATGCCGGCGAAAAGACCGGCGCCGAAGATAGAGGTCTGCTTCGAAGCCGAATTCACAGCATGGTTGACCGAGCCCGAGACGTCTTCGATCTTGGTACTGACTTGCGTGATGTTTTTGGCGGCGGAACTGCGAATCTGATCCAGTCCATCCATGACTGATCGCACTTCTACGAGCGTTGGCGGAATCTCCCGCTTGACGGTCTCGGAGAGATCTTCGATGGCATTCAACGTGCGCACCGATTGCGAAATCAGCGGCATCACGGAAGTGACGAGAATCAGAGCTGACACCGCCAGTAGAACCAAAGCGATGATCAGGGCCGCATTTACAACCTGCGTTTGGTCCACGAGTTCAGCCCTTTATCTGTGCTGGAACGGCAATACGGAGGAGCCGCCGGTCTCGATCTCTTCGCGCTTCTTGGCGGCGGCCAGTTTGTAGGCGCCGACAGCGCGCTTGAGACGGAGTGTCTGTTCTTCCATCAAAGCTTGCAGGTAGTTGACGCCTGTCGCATAGAGATCGAGGGAATCGTCAACAACGTTGGTGACACGGTCTGGCATGGTGCGCGCGGTTTCTTTCAGATGCCCACGCATTTCCGTACCGGATTTAGGCGCTGTGAGGACGGCGATGGTGGCACCACCTACGGCACCGAGAAGCAATCCGATTAGCCACAATCCCAAGCCGGAATCGCTGGAATCATTGCGGTCGTCGTTTGAGCTCATTAGTTACTCCCCACCTGTGTTACGAGTGTTCAGAAACTTCAAGATCGCTCGTCACAGATGACGACGCCCATGCAGCCCTTACTTACCACAGTGGAGTATATCACCTATAGGGTTGTCACCGATTTGCTCGGTTACGACTGTTTTACGCCCGCCGACGACCGATTTACTGGGCGACTACAGACTTTTCGTTGTGCGAGAAACGCTGCGCCAGAAGGTTGCAGATGTGCTCGGCGATGGAGCGCTTGGGCATGCGGGGCAGGTTTTCGCGGGTGCCTTCCGCCGACAAGATGACAACCGCATTGTAGTCGCTGCCGAAGCCTATGTCCGGCACGGTGATGTCATTACCTACGATGATGTCGAGTTGTTTGCGTTTCAGCTTCGCCTGGGCGTTGTTCATCAATTCTTCCGACTCGGCGGCGAAGCCGATGATGACTTGATTTTTGCGCTTAATTTGCCCGAGCAAGTCCAGAATATCGGGGTTCTTGGTCAACTCGAGCACCAAATCTTCTGATTCGCTCTTCTTGATTTTTTTGTTGGAAACGTGAATAGGTCGGTAATCAGCCACCGCCGCCGTCATGATCAATCCATCACAGGTGTCGAACTCTGCTTCCACCGCTTCCTGCATTTCCTGCGCGGTTTCGACGAAGATGGAGGGATAGGGTCTGTCGACTTCCACAGTTGTGATCAAGGTGACATCGGCTCCGCGCGCATAGGCGGCATCGGCAACGGCAATGCCCATTTTGCCCGACGAGCGATTGCCTATGAAACGCACAGGATCGATGGCTTCGCGTGTACCCCCGGCGGTCACCAGTACTTGCCGCCCCGTCAACGAACGGTGCGCGGCGAGGCGCTCGGCAACTGCCTGCACGACAGTCTCCACGCCGGCCATCTTGCCGACTCCCCAATCGCCGCAAGCCATCTCTCCGGCTTCCGGTGCGATTACTTCGTAGAGATAACGATGCTGCACCAGTGAAAGGTTGTGCTGCGTGGCGGGATGCTCCAGCATCAGCGGGTTCATGGCGGGCGCCAGCATAATCGGCGCCTGGCTGGCCAGAACCATCGTCGTCAAAAGGTCATCGCAGATGCCGCCGGCCAGCTTAGCGATGATGTTGGCGGTAGCCGGCGCAATCAAAATCAGGTCGGCATTCTGAGCCAGTTCGATGTGTTCGGGGCGCCAGTTGCCCTGTGAATCTTCATACTGCTCGCAGTGCACCGGATTGCGTGTCAGTGTCTGCAAAGTCAAGGGAGTGATGAATGCCTTCGCGTGCGGCGTCATGACGCAATGGATGTCGGCGCCCGTCTTTCGCAGCTTGGAGGCCAGGTCGCAAGCCTTGTAGGCTGCGATGCCGCCTGAGATGCCCAGGATTACGGTTTTACCGGCGAGCAATCCCGAACCTTCTTCGGGAAGGTCATCGAATGGTTGCTTGCGGACTGACATGTCTTCTTTGCTCATGGCCTGTATTTACCTGATTCGTCTTCCAACTGCTTATTCTATATCGTTTCTGGCTCGCGGCTGCGGTAGAATTTCCCACTATTGCAACTGGGAGATCCGCATGGAAAGGTACTATCTGACCACCGCCATTGACTACGCGAACGCTGCGCCGCACATCGGGCACGCGTACGAGAAGATAGCTGCCGACATTATCGCCCGTTTTCACCGCATGAGCGGACGCGAGGTCTTCTATTTGACCGGGCTCGATGAGCACGGCTCCAAGGTTGAGAAGGCGGCAATTGCGGCCGGCAAGACGCCGCAGGAATTCGTCGACGACATCTCAACCAAGTTCAAAGAAGCCTGGCAATTGCTCCAGATATCGAACGACCGCTTCATTCGAACTACTGAACCCGACCACGCAAAAGTGGTGCAGGAAGTATTCAGGCGCATGCGCAACAAAGGCGACGTTTATAAAGGTCGCTATGCCGGACTCTATTGTGAAGGCTGCGAAGACTATCTGCGGGAGCGGGACCTGGTCGACGGCATGTGTCCCAATCACAAGAAGCCTCCGCGCGAGATGGGCGAAGAGAATTTCTTTTTCGCGCTTACGAAGTACAAAGAACCGCTGCGCAAATGGATCCAATCGGAAAAGGTTGTGATGCCGGAGTTTCGTCGCAACGAAGTGCTCAACCAGCTCGATGATGAGGAATTCGGCGACTTCAGCATTTCACGTTCGAAGCAGTCGCTGACCTGGGGTATTCCCGTTCCCGATGACGACGACCAAGTCATCTACGTGTGGGTGGATGCGCTCACCAACTACATCACCGGCGTCGGAGCGTTTGACGAAACAAAACAGGCAATGTGGAAGAAATTCTGGCCCTGCGACTTGCATTTGATTGGCAAAGACATCGTTAAATTTCACGCCATCTATTGGCCGGCAATGCTCATGTCAGCTGACATAGAGCCACCGCGCCTGGTCTACGGTCACGGCTTCATAACGGTCGAAGGGCAGAAGATGAGCAAGTCGGTAGGAAACGTCCTGGAGCCCGCCGATCTCGTCCACGACTACACCGCTGACGGTGTCAGATATTTCCTTTTCCAGAGCAACACTTTCGAGATGGACGGTGATTTCTCCGGCGAACAATGTGTCGCCACCTTGAACAGTCACCTGGCGAATAATCTGGGCAACTTGCTCAATCGCACCTTGACTCAGATCGCCAATAAATTCGACAGCAAAGTTCCAGATGGCGAATGCGAGTCCGACAAGCTTGCCACCGCCCATGATGCCCACCAGAAGTATTTGAAGCACATGGCAGACTTCGATTTCAAAAAAGCGCTGGAAGAAGCCTTTGCCCCGGTCAACGAAGCCAACAAATACCTGACCGAGAAGGAACCCTGGAAGCTGGTAAAAGAAAACCCGTCCGCCGCGGCGCCGATTTTGCGCACCGCCCTCGAGTTGCTCAAGCAAGGCGCCGTCATGTTAGCGCCGTTTACCCCGACGCTCTGCGACGCCATCTGGAACCAGATGGGATATGACGGTCAACTTTCGACGGCAAAGTTTGATGATGCGCGTTGCCGCGAGCCCATAGCGTCCGGCCAGGCCATTCGCAAAGGCGACCCGGTGTTTCCGCGAATTGATCCGGTCAACTGTCGCACCTACCCAAAGAGTAAGACGCCCGTCGCCTGATGTGGCGGGCGACTCAGTCGATGAGGACGTCAGCCCTCGACGCAGTGCCGGCGAATTTCTTAGCGAACTTTCCGCCAGACAATGATTTCTTTGTACTGCTGGTCGTAGAGCTTCGCTTCGCTCTCCGTGGTCATGATGCCCTTGATGCTGCTGTTGTTGAAGATCATGCCGTGTCCCATGTAGACAGCCGCATGTGACTTTTCGCCGGGATTGCGGTGAGCGACCATGATGTCGCCGGCCCGACGATCCTCCCAACGCACCTGGACGAAGCCCATGTGCGGCAGGTCTTCCTCCAATTTGGCATTGCCGATTTCTTTCATTTTGTCCGGAATGCCGTAGGCATTGCCAGCCAGAAGCGTGACAGCCCGGGTGCAACCAAGGTCGGTCGTAACCTGTTTATCGTAGTCGGTGATCACTTTACCTTCGAGTTGGCGCGCAATCTGTTGCATGCGCGCATACACCTCGGGATTGGTCGGACTGTCGTCACCGCTGCGTGCGCCGCGCACATCGTTGCCACTGGGGCGATGCTCTTTCGGCGGACGCTGTCTGCGCATGCGTTGCTCTGGACGCGGCACGCCGCCATCTTCCGGAGCCCCGGAATAATCATAAGGATCGCGGCCCTGATCGCGAGGCAGGTCGGTGCGCGGAGGCATGACGACTCGATCGTTAGGCGGATACGGCTGATTCCAGCTGCCATCCGGCGGATAGTCTCCTTGATCCGGATACGGGTATTCACCGTCGACCGGACGCGGACGGTTGCGATTGAAGAATCGCGGGTCACCACCGCTCGCTCTATACATGATGCGAAATTCGCGTTCAGTTCGCGACATCGGTCCGTTCATCCAGCAGCGTTCACCGGACATCGGATCGTAGCCCCAATGTCCTCTGCGGCTGGGATGCAAGCGATCCATGTTGCCGCCGCCCATGAAGAAACGCGGACCACCCTGTCCGAGCGAAATACCTATATCCATACCGCCGAGGTTGAACCGCAGACCGCCATTCATCATCGGACCCATGCCGATTGGGTTGCCCCAGCGGTCGCAATCCTGTCCGGGAATTCGTTCGTCCCATGGATAGCGTCCTTCGTCCCAGCGACCGCCCTGGTTCCAGCGACCGCCCTGGTTCCAGCGACCACCCTGGTTCCAGCGACCGCCCTGATTCCAGCGACCGCCCTGATTCCACTGATCCGGACAATCTTCCCAATCAGCTTGGTCCCATTGTCTCTGGTTCCACTGACCGCCCTGGTTCCAGCGGCCGCCTTGGTTCCAGCGCCCTCCCTGATTCCAGCGACCACCCTGGTTCCACTGACCTTGCTCCCATTGATCTTGTGACGACCATACAGAAGGTTGTTGATGCGGATAAATCAGACGTCCGGACCCATCGCGGTTGCAGGGGCGGTGCATCCGGTTGAACTGTCCATCACCCATGCTCAGCTGGATACCGAATTGCGATGCGAACTGACCAAACTGCGCGGCGATCTGGGCTTCGTTGTTACGCCGTCCCTGGTGGGGATAGCGCAAATGCTGTTGTTGCGGACTCCAAGTCTGACCCTGATTCCAGGTCTGAACAGACCCTGTGTCGTTGTTGTGCCAACGGCGACGTTGCTGCTGATGGGGGTAAACCAGCTGAGAGTGCGAGACAGGTATGACCATGGAGCCGTCATCGGACATGCGAGCCCGCGTCATTCGGACGCGCTGCTGACCGTGGTCCGACTGCCAACGCGGCTGTCCGGAATCGTCCCGCCGGTGGGGATACATCATGCCCGTGTGTCCGGGCTGGTCGCCGTGACGATGCCGCGGACCGCCCTGTTCGTGAACGAACTCTTGTCTGAAGCGCCCGCCCTGGATTTGACTTTCGTCAGATCTCCGGTGAATTACTCTGTCATGTGTCATGGATGAAAAAACCGTTGCCCTGAAACCCGCACTGCAGATATTAGGCTAAGTCGACAACCCCGTCTGCACGGTTTCTCCCACGCCCTGCGTGCAATACGCGTGAAACCGTCAGGCTCTCAGCCTTCGACCGGCTCTTGAAAAGTGGAATAATGCAATATGCCTTAACCACAGCGGTCAACCGTGATGTCCAAGAACCTACCCCCTGGAGCTTTTACGGTCATACTTATGACGTCACTGGTTTGGGCGTGCCTTTGCTTGCAGCCAGCAGTTGGCGACACAGCCATGGACGAGGGCATGGCACAACTACGCAACAAGAATTACACCCAGGCTTTCTATTCCTTCGAAACCGCGAAGCGCAATCCGTCCAGCGCTCCCGAGGCCAGCTATTATCAGGCGATGTGTTATTACGGACTGGGCAAGGTCGATTACGCTCGCACAATGCTGCGGACCACCATCGACCGCTATCCGCAAGCTCAAATTGCCGGCACCGCCAGGGAAGCCCTCGACCGGATCAATCGAGAAGGGACGGGCACCGCGGCCGGCTCGGCGGCCAACACCCCGGCAGGCACGGCGTCCGAGGATTCCGGACAGTCAGCTGAAGTTTCTTATAAAAGAGACCGCTCGGGACGCATGATTGTGAACGTCCTTCTGAACGGCAAGACCCCTTACCCGATGCTGGTCGACACCGGCGCAGACGTTTGTTCGATGACACAAGAGCAAGCTGTCGCAGCCGGCATCGACCTGTCCAAGCCGCTGCGTCGAACGCGTCTGTATGGCGCCGCCGGTGAGACGGCCGCCAAAATCTATCGCACGCGCATACAGATCGGGCGTATCGCAAATGACGTCGAGGTCTTCGTAGAGGATTCAGCGCGCAACGACTATGCCATTTTGGGGCGAAACTTTTTTGGCAATCTGGCGCTGGAGGTGGATGATACTCGCCACACCCTGCGTTTTTGCAACCAGAAAGACATGCGGGTAAACCAGCAGGCGGCACAGATTCCCTACCGCAGCAATGGGCATGGACTGTGCGTGACGGTCAAGATCAACGGTCGTGAGTGCGAGATGATTTTTGACACCGGATGCAGTACCACCAGTTTTACCGACAAACAATGGTCGGCGCTGGGCATGACCACACCGACCAGCGCCAATCAAGGCACCTCTGCCGGACTGGGCGGCTCCCGCGAGGCGCGCATGTTTCCCATCGGCAGCATGGAGTTGGGCGGCATCATCAAGTACAACGTACCGGCCCACGTCTCCATATACGGTACCACCGACAGACCGCTCCTGGGCATGAGTTTTCTGCAGGGACTCAGGTACGTCATCGATCCCTACAGCCAGCGCATCTACATATCCAAGTAATCAGTGTCCTCGTTTTTTCGGCTTCGGCTTACCGGGCGCAGCGGCCAGTTGCGCGTTGGCCGGGGTGATATTGAAGAAACGCTCCAGCACCTTTTTGGCAATCGGAGCGGCGTCCGAGCCGCCGTGTCCACCGTGTTCGACGAAACAGCACATGGCGATGCGCGGCTTGTCCGCCGGGGCATAGCAAGCAAACCAGGCGTGGCACTTGCTGCCGATCGGTGGCGCTTCGGCGGTTCCGGTTTTGCCGGCAACCTCCACCTGTCCGAGCCTGGTGGCGCCCGCGGTGCCTGATGCCACCACTGCCTTCAGCCCTTTCGCCACTACATCCATGTATTCTTTTTTGATCTTCACGTGTTCAGGACGCGGCGGCGGAATCTGCCTGTCACCAATCTTGATGGCGAAGTGCAAATTGGGCACCTGTCCCCGCATACCCAACCCTGCATACATGCGGGCCGCCTGCGCCGGTGTCACCTGGCAGTAGGTCTGTCCGATCGAGTAGTGCAAAGTGTTACCCGGATACCACTTCTCGTGATAGACACGTTCTTTCCATTTCGAATCAGGAACCAACCCATTACCTTCATGGAGCAGTTCGATGCCTGTCGGTCGTCCGGCTCCCATCAGGTTGCCCCATTTTTTGATGTCTTCCGGTTTCATCTTCAAAGCCATTTGATAGAAGGCGGAATCGCGAGACCAGGCAAGACACTTTACCAGGTCAAACAGACCGGAGGCGCCCGTCCAATCGTGGAAGAAGAAACCGCCCAGGGCGATGCCACCAGAGACGTGCAATTTGGTATCAGGCTTAACGGCCTTCACATCGAGCGCTGCCAGAAGTGTAATCGCTTTCCAGATCGAGCCCGGCGGAAATCCCGAGAGCGCGCGGTTATATAGGGGGTGGTCGGGAGCGTTCAATCGCTTCCAGACGGCAGGCGTGATGCGGCGAGTGAAAGCGTTGGGATCGAAACTGGGACGGGAGACCATAGCCAGTACTTCGCCGGTTTGCGGATCGACAATTACAACAGCCCCGCGGCGCTCGCCCAGGGCATCATAAGCAACTTTCTGCAGTTCGACATCAATCGAGGTGACGATCGGCAAGCCGGCTTTTGCCTCCGACGTGACGACCGGGCGCGCCGTTTCTGCAGACAAAGTCGTACCGGCCGCGTTGACGCGGACGCGCTGCTCTCCGTCGACGCCTCGCAGCTGATCGTCGTAGATGCGCTCCAGTCCGTCTTGTCCAACGACATCACCCATCCGCCTTTCGGGACGGCGCTTCAATTGCCCTTCGGTGATTTCGCCGCAATAGCCAAGCACGTGAGCCGTCAGCTCGCCATAGGGATAGTTGCGGCTGATATCCGGCAAGATGTCGATGCCCGGCAACCACATTCTTTGCTCGTAAAACTTGCTGACGACACGCACATCCACGTCGCGCTCGATAACTACGGGCAGTACCGATTCCGATTCGCGCGCTTCTTCTAAACGTTTTTTGATCTCCTCAAACTTCACCTCAGGCAACAGTCTGTGCAGCCGCAGTCCTAGTTCTTCGATATTGTCGATCTGGGCCGGAATCGCCACCAGCGACAGTGTCTGCTTGTTGGTGGCCAGCATGTTGCCGCGCCGGTCATAAATAATGCCGCGCGGTGCGCGCAAGAAAGTGACGCGCGTGGAGTTTTCCACAGCCTTGGCTTTGTAATAGCCATTCTGCATGATCTGCAACCAGACCAGGCGCGCCAGAAGCGCCGCCATGGCTCCCACAACCAGAATCAGGACCAGCGTCGCCTTCTGTCCGGCATTCTGGACAGCGGGCAATCGTTCTTGTTGGGGAGGTGTTTGGGTCTGCATATAAGTGGATAGTACCTAATTATCGACCCAGATGGTTGTGTTCGAGTTTAAACGAGTATTCGTACCAGGACCGCAGCGGCAGGTAGATGAACGGCGCCACCAGAGCATTGAGCATGGCTTCCGGCACGACAATTTGCAAAAGGTGCCCAAGCACATCCGGTCTACCCATGATGAACAGCTGAGCTGCCATCACCATTTCAGCAAATGCAGTGAGAATTAGAACCAGCGGCACAATCAAAATTGTCTGGCGCCCGAAGCTGCGCAAACAGAAATACCCCGCCACCCAGCCGACAATTGGATAGGCGACCGGATAGACCGGCAAAGACGATGACAGCAACGCCCCGAACAGCGCACCGACTGTGGCACCACTGATCGAACCCGACGCCAACTGACGAAAGAAGATCTGCCCGATGCTGCTCATGCGCAGCTCATCGGCGGTAATAGTGCCCAGCGGGCTGCCGAAGACGGCGCCCCAGATAATCGCCACAGTTAAAGGCAGATTGCAAATGACGTGATGGTAGGAAAAGCGGTTGAGCAAGCAAATTTGCAGAATCAGCGCCGCCAGGCAGAGGAACCCGGTCAGCCCCAGGTCGGCCAATCGCTTTTGCGAACGCATAGAGAGAATACTCAAGGCACGCCGCTCCTAGTCTTCAATGGGAGGGACGATCAATACGTGCGTCAGGTCGTAAAAATTCTCCGACGGCTTCACATCAATAGATAAGGTGGTGCCGTTGGTATCGCGTTTCACCATGGTCACCACGCCCACAGGGTGCCCCGGCGGGAATGTGCCGCCATTGCCCAGGCAGGTCACCTTATCGCCGATTTCGACGTTGGTGCCGACCGGTATATGTTCGATGATCGGCGGATCTTTGTGTCGCCCGACCAGAATTCCAGGTTGATTAATACGGGCTATCAACACACCGATGCGCTCATCCGGATCGCTGATCAGCTTCACGACGCTGGCATCAGGAGAAACTTTCATGACTTGCCCGACCACGCCCAGCGAGGTGACGACCGCCGACCCTGGGCGCACCGCGTCTTTCTCTCCGCGGTCGATGATTACTTGCTCGAACCAGTTGTCGGCGTTTCTTCCCACGACATCGGCAGCCACTGTCCGGCGGTCGATCTTGCGTTTCAACCCGAGCATGGCGCGCAGTTTGTCGGTGTCTTTCGCATCCTGCTTGTACTTAGTCAGTTCCAGTTCAGAATCTGCAAGCTTCTTCTCCAGAGTGACAATCCGCTCGGAAGCTACCAGCAGTTGCTGAGCCAGATCGCGCGTCGACTGCACGCCGTTGGCGCCCTTCATGAAGACTCCGGAGATCCACGCGTACGAAGTGAGCACCGTTCCCGCCAGGATGGGCAGAGCCAGCAACACGATGAGAATCAGGATGAAGATGAACTCGGCAATACTTTCGGAACCCAGTGGATTCCGACCTTCTGAAAGTCGACTCTCAAGAAGCGGCGACACGAGTCATCTCAACCTTAAGCTTCATAGAGGGAGTGTTCCAGCACGCGACGGTACGCCGGCTCGGAGAGCATCTTGCCGGTGCCGATTGCCACTGCTGAAAGGGGATCTTCGGCGATGAACACGGGTACTTCGGTAGCCTGCGAGATCAATTCATCGAGACCTTGCAAAAGTGCGCCGCCGCCCGAAAGAACGATGCCGCGATTGTAGATGTCGGCTGCCAGCTCTGGCGGTGTGCGTTCAAGTGTGCGTCGAATCGCGTCAACGATGGTTTGCAGCGGCTCCTGCAGAGCTTCGCGAATCTCGCCACGGCTGATAGTGACCGTGCGCGGCAAGCCGTTGATCAGGTTAAGTCCCCGCACTTCGAAACGATCGTTATCGTTCATGCGAAACGCCGAGCCCAGACGGAATTTGATTTCTTCAGCAGTGCGTTCGCCCGTCGCCAGGCTGTGCACCTTTTTCATGTAGTTGATGATTGCTTCGTTCAACTCGTCGCCGGCCACCCGAATCGACTCGTTGACGACGATGCCGCATAGACTGATGACGGCCACTTCGGTGGTACCGCCGCCGATATCAACGACCATAGAGCCGGTCGGCTCGGTCACGGGCAGACCCGCCCCAATCGCAGCAGCCATCGGCTCTTCCGGCAAGAAACAACGACGAGCGCCGGCATTGAACGCAGCATCGTGCACAGCTCGGCGTTCGACGCCGGTGACACCACTGGGAACACCAATGGCGATGTCCGGTTTCATGAAACGGCTGGTGCCGGCAACGCGCTCGATAAACTTCTCCAGCATCAGGCGTGCATACTTGAAGTCGGCAATGACGCCATCTCGCAACGGGCGTGTGGCCTTGATGCCCTGCGGTGTGCGACCAATCATGGCACGCGCTTCTTCGCCGACGGCCAGGACTGTCTTCGTGTCGTCATCGACTGCCACCACCGAAGGCTCGCGCAACACAATACCTTTTCCGTTCAGGTAAATGAGCGTGTTGGCGGTACCTAGGTCTACGCCAATTTCCTGGCTAAACATTTTTGTAAAAATCGACACGGCACACTCCACATGGTGGCAAACGTGAGTACCACAGCAAAACGGCGACCTGATGTCCCCGCTTGTAGTCTAACATCTTTCGCTGATTATGCGGGTTTCCATTACTTCAGAAGCAAGCAAAAGGGGATATACAAAGCGGACTAAAACTCCACCCGAAATATGCCGAGCCAGGCAGCGCCCGGCTCCCCGGTTGCCAAATGCGCGAAAAACATCAGCACTTCGCGTGCGCGTGCAGCTGCCGCTTGCAGGCGCCGGTCCGCCAAGAGCCCCTTGACTAGCTGATTTCCCGCGGGCTTTCGAGCGTCCCCGGACTTTGTAATTTATGTGTTAGTGCTGTGTAAGCCGGAGGTTAGCCGCTGCCCGTCAGGGTCAGGGCTAATTCTTCGAATAATCGTAGAAACCTCGGCCGGTCTTTCTGCCCAGATGTCCAGCCGCTACAAGCTGCCGAATCAGCGGACAGGCGCGATATTTGGGATCGCCGAATCCCTCGTGCAGCGTTTCCATAATGTGCAGGCAGATATCCAGACCGATGAAGTCTGCCAGAGCCAGCGGTCCCATCGGATGGTTGTAACCCAGCGTCATGCCTGTATCGATGTCCGCCGGCGTTGACAGCCCTTCCATAAGCGCAAAGGCTGCCTCGTTCACCAGGACGAGTCCCAGTCGCGTGGTGATGAATCCCGGACGATCCTGGGACGTGATGATGGTCTTGCCCAGTTTCTCCCCGAAAGAACGAATCGAGTCCATCGTTTCGTCAGACGTGTCGTATCCGGGGATCAGCTCGAGAAGCTTCATCACATGGGCAGGCGAGAAGAAATGCATGCCGATGAAATTTTTGGAACGTTTGGTCGCTGACGCCAACTGCGTAATCGACAGGGATGACGTATTGGAGGCGAAGACTGCGCGAGGATTGCAGGTTTGATCGAGATGGCGAAACAGATCGTGCTTGATCTTTACATCCTCGGCGATCGCCTCGATGACCAGATCTGCCGCCTCAGCATCCTTATAGTTTTCGGAGTAATGAATGCGTTGCTTGGCTTCATCCAGTTTCTCATGAGTGATGAAGCCTTTCTCCAGGGACGACTTGCCGTATTTCTCGACGGCGGACTGAGCCTTTTCGATGGCGTTGGGATGTATATCGCATAAGGTCACTTTGGCATCGGTCTTGGAGGCTACTAAGTAGCCGATGGCTGAACCCATGAAGCCGGCACCAGGGATGAATACGTTGGAGAAAGTCACGGCAGAAGTCCTTGTGAAGTGTCTCTATTAGCTCGGTCCGTCATGGTACTAAACGGAAATGGTGATTGCTCGCGGCCCTGTCTGCATGTATCGCTATTACTTTTCTAATATGTTCTATATGTTTTTCAATTAGAGTTATGGAGAAAGGCTCCAACAGCGGCTAAAGACCGTGCACGAGAAATGAAGACGTTCAAAAAAATCCTGATTGCCAACCGCGGTGAGATTGCAGTGCGGGTCATCCGCGCTTGCCGCGAACTCAACATTAAAGCTGTCGCGGTGTTTTCCGAAGTAGACCGGTTATCGCGGCATGTGCAGTTAGCCGACGAAGCCTGGCTTCTGGAAGGACAACCGGGCAAAGTTTATCTCGACATCGAACAGATTTTGTCGCTCGCCAAGCGCGCCGGCGCCGACGCCGTTCATCCCGGTTATGGCTTTCTCGCCGAGAACGCGGACTTTGCCAGAGCCTGCGCCAGAGAAGGTATCACCTTCATCGGCCCGAAGCCCGACGTGATTACGGCCATGGGCAGCAAAATCGAATCGCGGCGAATGATGGAAAAGGCGGGTGTGCCGGTGGTTCCAGGCACCACAGACCCGATAACCGATCCAGAGAAAGTCAAAGAACTGTGCACCAAATACGGTTATCCGGTGGCGATCAAAGCCAGTGCCGGCGGCGGCGGCCGTGGGCTGCGCGTCGTGCGCAAGGAAGAGGATGTGGAACAAGCGCTTGCCGGAGCGCAGCGTGAAGGCGCCAGCTATTTCGGCAGCGGTGAAGTCTATCTGGAGAAGTATCTGGATCATCCGCGCCATATTGAAGTGCAAATTCTCGCCGACGAACACGGCAACGTCCTGCACCTGGGCGAACGCGACTGTTCGACACAAAGACGCCACCAGAAACTGATCGAAGAAAGTCCGGCCGCCAACCTGCCCGCGGCAGTCAGAAAGACCTTGTTGGACGCGGCGGTTCTGGGCGCTAAATCGATCGGATATACCTCTGCCGGAACGGTTGAGGGACTGGTCGCCGGCAACGACTATTACTTTCTGGAGATGAACACGCGCGTCCAGGTCGAGCATCCGGTCACCGAATTCGTCACCGGTATCGATATCGTCAAAGAACAGATTCGCATCGCGCAAGGCGAGCCTCTGTCAATCAAACAGGAAGATGTGACTTTCCGAGGACACGCAATCGAGTTTCGCGTCAACGCCGAAGATCCGTTCAAGCAGTTTATGCCGTCTCCGGGCACCGTGCATCGCTATGTCGAGCCGAACATGCCCTGGGTACGCGTCGACAGCGCCTGCTATCCGGGCTACCAGATTTTGCCTTTCTACGACTCATTGCTGGCCAAACTGGTCGTCTGGGGACGCACCCGCGAAGAGGCTATTGAGCGGTCGCGCGTGGCACTGAGAGAGTTCATCATCGAAGGCGTGGCGACCACCATTCCTTTCCATCTGCTCGCCCTGGAAGACGAAACCTTTCTGCAAGGTCGCGTTTACACCAACTACATCGAAACTGAGTTTCGTCAGCGCATGAAAGCGCCGGCACCGGCGATCAGCAATGGCAACGGCAACGGCAATGGCAAATCAGACGCAGCCGCCAAGCCGGCCGCGCCCGCCACCGAGCCGGAGGTAACTGCACTTGAACGCTGCAACGAGCGCAAATTCGAAGTCGAGGTCAACCAGAAACACTTCAAAGTAACAGTGGCGGAATTGCGGACACCGGGAGAAACTCCCGCATCCGCACCCAGGATTGCCGCTGGTTCCGGCGGCACCAAATCACAGACCCCGGTGAGAACAGCGGCTGCGCGTCCCAAAAAAGCGCTGTCCGAAGGCACCGGAGAGATCCGCGCTCAGATGCACGGATTGGTCAAAGAAGTGCTGGTGGAGATCGGTCAAACTGTAAAACAGGGGCAGCGCTTGCTGATTTTTGAAGCCATGAAAATGGAATCAGATGTGCTGGCGGACCGCGACGGACTGGTTGAAACGCTGAAAGTAAAAACCGGCGACACGGTCGAGGTATCCGAAGTGATGGTCGTCATCGGAAAGAACTGAGGCATGCGCATCGGTAATGGATACGATGTTCATCCGCTGGTTCCGGGGCGCGATCTAATTCTGGGCGGCATCGCTATCCCATACGAACTGGGACTGCACGGCCACTCGGATGGCGACGCGCTGACGCACGCGATAATCGATGCGCTTTTGGGAGCGGCGGGATTGGGCGACATCGGCATGCGCTTTCCCCCCAACGATCCGCAGTTTGCCGGCGTGCGCAGCATTTTGATGCTGGAAGACTGCATGCGGTCGATTGCAGATAAGAAACTGAAGATTGAACATGTGGACAGCGTAATCATTTGTGAGAAACCTAAGCTGTCGCCGTATTTTGCGGTAATGCGCGAGTCCCTGGCGGCCGCCATGGGCATTGATTGGGATAAGGTTAATGTGAAAGCCACAACCAACGAGGGACTGGGGTTTCTCGGGCGCGGCGAAGCGATTGCCGTCCACGCCGTAGCGCTACTCTCCTGAGCATCGTGTAAATTTTACGAGCGCGCTTATTGCCAGAAGTACGCCACCCACGTACCTTTGAGGCAGCCGGTCCGGCTCGGCTCGACTTTAGTTTAAAAGAATATGGAAACCCTGCGGATTCCCACAACTGTCCTAATGATACGATCACAGATACAGTGTGCTGTAGAGATTTGCGAGACTTTTGGATCCAGGAAACAACTGAATGGCGCCTCCACCACCCGTGGTGGCATGCTGAAGTCAGCGGAATAGAAACGTTATGACCTTGCTCATTTATTTTGTTCTACACACGACGCTATGTCTCGTGTGCTTCGGCCTGACGTTTCTCTTTTTCACCTACTTTCGCCGTCTGGACGAAAACAGTTTGCCGGATGAGCAACTGCCCTTCGTCTCCGTGCTTGTACCGGCCCGCAACGAAGGCGGCAAGATCGGTCGTTGTCTCGAATCTCTAGCGCGACAAGATTACCCACATTACGAAGTGGTGGCAGTCGATGACCGCTCGACCGACAACACCGGTGAAATAATCAAAGCGATCGCTGCTCGCAACGAGCACGTGCATTACGCTTACGGATCGCCGACGCCGCCTGGATGGATTGGCAAGTGCAATGCTCTGGTCACCGCCTGCAAACACACCGCACCGGACAGCACCTGGTATTTGTTCACCGATGCCGACACATGCCACACACCGCATTCTTTGCGTTATTCAGTTTCTTATGCGCTGAGAAACAACGCCGAGTTGATCTCTTTCATGCCGGTGCAGGAACTGGGAAGCTTCTGGGAGCGGCTGGTCATGCCGGTTCTGCTCGGGTCTTTCTTGTGCGGCGATCCGTACAACACGATCAACGAAAAAACCAACGACCGTGCTTATGCATACGGACAATACATTCTTGTGCAGCGTGGCATTTACGAGAGCGTCGGCGGACACGAGAGCGTGCACGATCAGATTCTCGACGACATCTCGCTGGCTCGCGTCATAAAGTCAAACAAACACCGGGTGATGTCGGCCGACGGTCGCCTTCTCTATTCGGTGCGCATGTACACCGATCTGCAATCCTTGTGGAACGGCTGGACGAAAAATCTCTACGCTCTGATCGAGTGCAACTTGCTATTTTTGGTCTTGGTAGTGTTGCTGCTCACCTCCGGCATCATCATGCCCTGGATCAATCTGGCGGCGGTGACGAGCTACTGGTTGTCCGGTGATGTTTTTCCCGAGTTGCCAACCTGCACGGGGCTGGCGATCCTTTCCATGGTTGGACTCTACCTGTGGTACAAGCGCACCTCAGAGCACTACCGCGGCGTCACTACTGCGCATTTCTTCCTGCTTCCCTTTGGGGCGCTCACCGTTGTCGTCCTCTATTTCCACGCCGCTTACCTGGTGCTCACCGGGACCAGGGTAAGTTGGAAGGGCCGGCGCTACACTGTTCATACATCCAAACAGGTAGAGTCCAGCGAGACAGCGCTCGAAGATGCGGCGCCGGAAAAAACCAATATCGAGCAGCCACTACTTGCGGTACCAAACGAGCCCCGCAGCTGACCGGACGAAAATTCTTGCTATCGTCAACATTTCTGAAACGGGTCAATTCTTGACTGGTTTTGATCCATGACTAGATTAAATCAGAGCTGAGGGGCGATTCGGTCCTCATTAAGACACGCGGAAAGCCGTCGTTTTTCGCGCGTTCGGCCAATGTGTCAGGACCCGAATCACCAACCAATGCCTGGTTTAAGGCAGCGCATCTAAAAAGAAGAGGTCGGAGCAACCGACCTCTTCTTGATTTTTTGGCTCTGGCTGGGCTTAGCGACGCGGACCACCGTTCTTTTCGCGGGGCTTGGAAAGGCTGACCGCTATCTGGCGGCCGCTAACCTCGAGACCATTGAGCGCTTTGATTGCCGCTTCTGCTTCGTCTTCGCTGGACATTTCGACAAAGCCAAAACCGCGCTTGCGCCCAGTTTCACGATCGACCGGCAGAGCTACGGAGACTACCGTCCCGGAGGCTGCGAACAGCTCTTCCAGGTTCTGTTCGGTCATTTTGAATGGAAGGTTCCCTACGAAAAGTTTGTTGTTCATGAGCAAGATCCATGTAGCTAGACCGATGCGAGAACGTCGGGCTTGTTGCATCGGGGTGCTTCAGCTCTGAAGCCCACAAAATTATGCCACAGACGCGACATTAATCCCTAGTTGATAGCTGACAACAGATTGAAATATTTGACGAACATTTGCATGCCGCCGGATGCCTGTTGCCAGTCGTAGTTCTCGTTTATGGCGTGGTAGCCGTGTTCCGGTAATGACAATCCGAGGAAGATAATCGGCGCCTTGAGCACTTTCTGCATGCTGACCACCGCTCCAATCGAGCCGCCCTCCCGAACAAAAGCAGGCTCTTTGCCGAAGGCCGACTTCATTGCATCGTGTGCCGCCTGGGCAAATGGTCCTGAAAAGTCGCCAAGGTAGGGACTTAACGACCCCTCCCGCTCGACTTCGATGTCGGGATTTTTGGATTTAACGAACGCACTCACGAGCTTGAAGATTTTCTCGGGGTCTTGATCCGGAACGAGGCGTGTACTGATTTTGGCTTCGGCTTGATGAGGAACGATCGTTTTGACGCCCGGTCCCGTGTAACCGCCGACGATACCATGGACTTCAAATGTCGGCATGCCCCAAATGCGCTTGGCGCCGTCGCGATCGTCATTGGTGCGCAGGGATTTCAACTCGTGTGCGCGCTTAAATTCTTCGGCGCTGAAACCGGATTTGACGAAGTTGTCCACTTCGGAATCAGAGAGCTTCCGCACGTCATCATAGAAGCCCGGAATTTTTACTTCGCCCGTCTTGGCGTCATAGCACTGATCGATCAGTTGCGCCACTTCACCGATAGGATTGCGCGCCAGCCCGCCGGTTAAACCGGAATGGACGTCTTTGGCGCCGGTGGACAGTTTCATCACAAAGCCTTGAAGTCCGCGCAGCCCGTAGCCGATTGCCGGACGCTCCCGCGATACCCAGATGGTGTCCGAAACGACGACAGAGTCGGCTTTCAGCTTATCCTTGTTCTGGATCAGAAATTCCTCGAAGTGCGGGCTGCCGATTTCCTCTTCCAGTTCCCAGACAAACTTGATGTTGATGGGAACCTTATGTTGTTTCGCATACTTGGCCGCATAAGCCACCGTAAGAGCAGGTCCTTTGTCATCCGTGCTACCGCGACCTGAGTAGACACCGTTTTCGATTTTCATGTCGAAAGGAGGGCTTTTCCATTCGCTGGCGTCGGCGGGCTGCACATCAAGGTGGTTATAAACAAGCACTGTGGGGTCGCCCGGCGAGCTGGCGAACTCGCCAATCACGACCGGGTTGCCCTTGGTCTTAATCACTTCTGCCGTGCCGCCCATCGATCGCAGCAAGGCAGCCGCCTCCTCGGCGGTGCGTTCAATATCGCCTTTCTTAGTGGGGTCCATGCTGACGCTTGGGATGTCCACCAGCTTTTTGAGATCTGCCTCGTACCTCAACCGGGACTCGGTCACGTACGCGCCAACGTCTTTCACATCCACATCAACTTTCATATTGCGCTTCGCTCCTTTTGACTGAGCCTGCTGGGAGGGCTTTGTCTTGGCTGCCGGTGACTGCACCAGTGCCAGTGCGCAAACCGGGCTGGCTAAAACCAGTTCCCAGGCGAGAAGGACCGCCAGTAATTTCACCGCTTACTCCAGGGCGCAGGGGCACCCATTACCAATGGTCCGTAATGGTAACCTGCTCGACCCGATTACTAGGCGCGCAAGACTGAAGTTTTTCGCGCATTTTTCAATTGCCTGTTGGCATCAGGCGAGCCCGTTCGTCTCATTCTGGGCTAGTTGGAAGCCGCCATTCAGCGATGGTGGGCGCGCTGGTGCATTCGGAATCAGCCTGAAGTTAGGATCGAGTGGATGACGATCGACGATGTCCTTAGGCATGACTTGCCGGAAGACATTAACGAACTGCGGTCCGTTGTGATAGCCGATGATGCGTCCGATCAAACCAGGGTTAGGTCCATCTACTTGCATGACCGCCAGCGCCGGAAATTCTTTGATATCCAAGCGGTTCATCAGTTGCTTGGTATTTTGATACTGATCGTCTTTCTCCACATTCAGTTTGAGGAAAACACATTCCTGGGCAAACTTTCGGAACTCAGGATTCACGTAGGCTTCTTTATCCATCGCCTTACAGTAGTTGCACCAGTCGGCATAGAACATGATGACCAGAGGCTTATGCTCTTTGGTGGCGCGGTTGTAAGCGGTGTATAGATCGTTGTCAACCCAATTAATTTGCGGCTGTTCGACGGGTGGGACTCTGAGATCTCCGGGTCTGAGAACGGCGGACTCGGCTGTGGGTGGCAGCGGCGAATCGGCTTGAGTTCTGGAATCGAGGATGCTGCGCGACGCGTCGAAAGGCTTGGTGTTGGGGATGTTAATGAACTTGATATCGCCGGATGGCGCCACGCCGCCGGTCGGACGGGTGTCGGTGCCGGGAATGACCGCTGTACCGGAAGCGCCAGGGGTTTTATCAGTGGGACTAGTAAGAACAGCGGCCGTCGCATTTCCGCCATAAAGGTCGGCAAGGTCGCCGGTCCATGGATTCGGTCCATTCAACAGCGCCACTTGTTTTGGCACACTGTCATCAGAAGCCGTTTCGAGCGGGGGTTTACCGAGCATTCAGATGCCTCCTCACCGCCTGCACCAGGGTATGCAGGGGAGAAAAATTCGAAGAGCTAGAGAACTCCGCGACTGCTTTCGTGGGTCAAGATGGATAAGACGAGCTGACTCAAGTTGAACCTTTTGCTGCCATGCGAAGTCCGGCCACGATGTGACCGCTCTTCCTCTACCTGTGCGTATATATTCGGCAGCGAAATTCTCTGGACAGCGAGAACATTAAATGTGCCGGGCGCCTCTGCCGGCACAGCCGGTAGAACGCGCGAAAAACAGCCGTTTTTCCGCGGGGCGGAAAAGCTGTAATATCAACCCTGGACCGGGTTCTGTGTCTTATCGCTATAAGGCATCGGCACGAATTGTACTGTCGAGCGCGTGTTCGAACTTTGCGGATAGAGATCCATCAACTCGTATACTTCAGAAGGAAGTCCTGTTTTGACAGGTAATCCAAGCTTTTGCGCGTCCTCGACCGTGATCGGATAATCGTGTGTCCAGATGCCCGAGGCCAGATTGCGGGCAATCTCGGGGATTCGCTCAGGATCCACCTTTACCTGAGGTATGTGGTCCGAGAGGATCTTATTTACTAGAGACTCCACTTGTTTTAAAGCCTTCTCGGCGATGTCCGCCAGGATCAGAGTCTGGTCATCCAGTTTGGCGGCCGGTTTGTCAGCTACGAGCTTGAGGATGCCGGCCGCAGACTGGTTTCCCAGCTGGGGATCGACTGGTCCCAGCACAGCATTTTCATCCATTACTATTTCGTCGCTGGCCAGCGCCAATAGAGTGCCGCCGGACATCGCATAGTGCGGCACGAACACTGTCACCTTCGCCTGGTGACGCGTGAGCGCCACAGCGATTTGCTGCGACGCCAAAACCAGCCCGCCCGGCGTGTGCAGGACGATGTCCAACGGCATATCCGCTGGTGTCAGATGAATCGCTCGCAAAATCTGCTCAGAGTCTTCGATGCTGATGTAGCGGGCAATGGGAAATCCCAGGAGATTCATGACCTCCTGTCTGTGGATGAGAACAATCACCCGGCTCTGACGAAGTTTTTCGAGCTTGACGATGGCAGCCCGCCTCTTCGCCTCCAGAGCCGACTGAGAGATGGACGGCATCAACATCATGAGAAACACAACTGGAAGAAACAGATCCATAAAGTCCTTTAGTCCTCTGTCCCTGTCAGCGGGCGTGCGCCAGGTTTCGTTCCTTCCGCGTAAATTCGACGCCGCGCTTGCGCATTTCCTCAAGAAACCGTTTGGTGGGAATGGCCGTTTCTTGAGCGAGTGTGCCGCGACTGGTGATCTCATTGTCTGCCACCATCTGGGCGATGATCGAAGCGGGGAATGCTGTAGTGCGCATCATCGCCGAGAGTCCGGTTTTCTCGTCCATGTAGTCGATTGCTTCCCAAACGATCTCTGCAGGCTCGCCCTGTCTCATGCCCAGAACGCTGACGCGCACCAGCACCACATCAGTTTCTTCCTTGGGCAGCTTCTGGGACAGTAAGGAGGCCAGCACCGCACGTGGTGGTACGGAGATCTGATTATTGAGGCGCACCGAGCGACTGTCCATCAGTCCCAGATCGCGCAGCAGGCGCACCTGCTGGCAGTGTCCGGGATAGCGAATAGCCTTATAGTCCAGATGTTTCACTTTGTCACCCAAAGTGGTGGGCAAAGTCGAGATGCCGCCGGAAGTATTGAAAGCTTCCATGACGCCGAACGGCTGCGGAAATTCGAGGGTCTCCACATCGGAGAGCGAGGGGACGCGCATCAATTTGCCTTCTCTGATGACGGTGACGTCCTCGGTGTACTCGTTAATCAATCCATCGACCGAGTAGAAGAGGGCATAGTTCAGGGGAGGTCGGGGCTCCGCCGGCAAACCGCCGACACGCAGCCTGATCTCTGTGACTTCGTCGAATTCCTGCACTGCGTCCGCAGCCAGAATTGACACCATTCCCGGTGCCAGTCCGCAATCAGGAATAATCGCTACGTTTTTTTCCCGGGCCATTTCATCGAGCAAGAACTCTTTGCGCACGACATCTTCGTTGCCGCCCAGATCAACGAAGTGAGCCCCGGCTTCCATTGCCAGTTTCGCCAGGTCGTAGTTGTGTTTGTAGGTCACACAACTGATCGCCACGTCGCAAGCCGACATTAGCATAGCCGACTCATCGAGGTCGGCCACATCCGCCACCACCATAGCGATGCGCTTGTCTGGCCACTGCTGGTAGATGCGCTCCAACTGTTTCTCATCGGTATCGCAGATCATGATCTGCGTGGCGGAGCTGTTGTGCACCAGGTCGTACACGACCGCGTATCCCATCCGACCGGCCCCGAGAACGAGGAACCTCATACTTACCTTACCTCACTCCTGACTGACGGAAGGACACTGGCGGACGGACTGACGAACCAACTTGAACGACGGAACCTAATTGACGGAGCGGCGCTTGCCGCCGTCCACGACGATTGTCTGTCCTGTTATGTAAGAAGCCGGCTGCGACACCAGAAACGTCACCACCGAGGCAAATTCTTCCGGCTTGCCTAACCGGCGAGCAGGGATCGATTCGACATAGTCGCTCATGAAGTCTGCTTTGCTCTTGCCGGTTTTTTCGGCACGCGCGTTCAACAGGTGATCCGTGCGGTCAGTTTGGATCATGCCAGGCGCCACGCAATTGACCGTGATATTGTGACTGGCCACCTCGTCGCTGAGGGTCTTGGACATAGCCGTGACGGCCGAACGAATCGCGTTTGAAATCGCCAGGTTGGCAATCGGCTCGATCACGCTCAGCGAAGTGACGACTATAATGCGGCCCCAGTTCTGTTTCTTCATGTGCGGCACAAAAGCCAGATTGAGATGCGCCGTGCTCTTAAATAGCTGGTCGAAGCCGTCTTGCCACTGCTCCAGCGGAGTTTCTTCAGCGGCGGTAGCCGGTGGTCCGCCGACATTGTGAATGACGATGTCGGGGGCACCGAGGTTGGCGACGACGTTTGCCACCAGTGCATTGCGCGATTCTTCGGACTTCAGATCGCAAGCTGCGTAGTGAACCTTAGCGCCGGTAAGAACGCCGATTTCCTCGGACACCTTGACCAGCTCCTCTTCCTTGCGCGCACAGATAAACAGTTCGGCGCCTTCTTGCGCGAGCGACATCGCAATCGCCCGTCCCAGTCCCTGAGAGGCTGCGCAAACGAGTGCTTTCTTTTTTTCCAGACCTAGTTTCATTTTATGGAGTCACCTTGTACTTGTAGCAGATGGTCTTCACTTCTGAAAAGAAGTCCAGTCCGTAGCGGCCGCCTTCTCTGCCGATGCCGCTGGCTTTTTGACCGCCGAAGGGAGTTCTCAGATCGCGCGCGAACCAGCAATTGACCCAGAGTATGCCGGTGCGGATGCGCTGCGACACGCGGTGGCAGCGATTGACGTCGGTGCTCCAGATGCTGGTGGAAAGCCCGTAAGCAGTGCTGTTGGCCATGCCCACCACTTCCTCTTCCGTCTTGAAAGAGATGACCGGCAACACAGGTCCGAATATCTCTTCCTGGCAAAACCGCGAATCGTATTTGAGATCGCAAAAGAGAGCCGGTTTCAAGAACAGTCCCTCAGGAAAATCCGGGTGCCGCTCGCCGCCCACCAGAAGCTTTCCTTCCTTCGTGCCCATGTCGATGTAGCTTTGTACTTTCTCCAGTTGTTCTTTGCTGATGATCGCGCCCATCTGCGTCTTGGGGTCGAGCGGATCGCCTACCTTAATAGTGCTGACCTGGGTGGTGAGAGCATCGAGAACCTTCTTGTAGACACCTTCCTGCACAAAGAGTCGCGAACCGGCAAGACAGATCTGCCCCTGATTGCGATAAGCGGCACGCACCGCCGTCGGTATCGCCTCACTGAGATCTGCGTCATCGAAGATAATGTTGGCGCCTTTGCCACCCAGTTCGAACGAGACCTTTTTGAGGCTGTCCGCAGCTACTCTCATGATCGCTTTGCCGGTGGTGGTTTCGCCGGTAAACGAGATGCTCGCCACATCAGGGTGACGAGTGAGCGCTTCGCCGGCGCTGGCGGCGCCGAACCCATGTACGACGTTGAGAACGCCGGGTGGTAAACCGGCTTCTTTGATGATGTGACCCAGCAAGTAGGCGGTATAGGGTGTCCACTCCGCTGGTTTCAAGACGCAGGAGTTGCCCATCGCCAGGCAAGGAGCAATTTTCCAGGTAGCCAGATAAAGCGGCAAGTTCCAGGGTGTAATCAGGGCGCACACGCCCAGAGGTTCTCGCACCGCAAAATGGCGCTCAGCTTCCGACACGGTGAAGCACTCTTCCGTAAGTGCCGGCGCATACTCTGCGAAAAAGTGGAAATTCTGAGCGGCTCTCGGTATGTCTCCGTCAAGGCTCTCGGCAATCGGCTTGCCGGTGTCCATCGACTCCGCGCGGGCCAACACCTCACGATGGGCGAGGATCAGATCGCCGATTTTGCGCAATACAGCGCAGCGCTCTCGTAAAGACATGCGGGCCCACGGACCCTTATCGAAAGCTTCTTTAGCGGCCGAGACCGCCGCGTCGATATCGGCGGCGCCGCCACTGGCGACGGTGGCAATCACCTTGCCGGTGGCCGGGTTGACCGTCTCGAAGGTGTCTTTGGAAACGGAGGGACGAAACTCGCCGTTAATAAAGTGGAGAAACGACTTTTCTTGGGCTGCACTGGCAACTGTCATGATCACCCTCACTCAGGTTTGTTTGCAAAGAGCAATGGCCTTGATTTCTATGTAATTGCGTCCGGGCAGGCGAGCTGCCTGTATGGTCGTGCGGGCTGGCGGTTGCGAAAAACCGAAGAATTTCGCGTATACCTGGTTGTAACGTGGAAAGTCTTCCATGTTGGCGAGGAAAACCGTAACATCCACCACATCTTCCAGCGTGCAGCCGGCCGCGCGCAAAACCGCGATCAAGTTCTGCAGACACCCTTCTGTCTGCGCCTCGATGTCATAGGCAGTGATCTTGCCGTTTTCATCGAGGGTGATACCACACTCGATACCGCTCTTAGGATCGCGGCAGCCCTGTCCGGAGACGAACAGGAATGGTCCCGCCTTGACGGCATGTGAGTAGGCGCCGAGCGGACTCGGAGCCTCTTCTTGCAATTGGATGCCCTGACGCTGATACATTGCCGGAAATACTAGCAAATTCTTTGATCACAGTCCCCGTTTGCTTGCGATAATTTAGCCCCCTGCTCAATTTGGAAATTTGCCATGAAACTGGGAACGATCAATTTTCGCAAGTGGATTGATGAACACCGCCATCTTCTGAAGCCACCGGTGGGCAACAAGCTGGTCTGGGAAGACCGCGAGTTCATGATAATGGTGGTGGGCGGACCCAACTCCCGCACTGACTACCATGTCAATCCCGGCGAGGAATTTTTCTACCAGGTCGAGGGCGACATGGTCCTCAAGATCATTGACAGGGAAGAAGGCAAGCCTGTCGACATCCCAATCTGTGAAGGGGAAATCTTCCTTCTACCGCCCAACACCCCCCATTCCCCGCGCCGTCCCGCCAACACGGTCGGATTGGTTATCGAGCGCCAGCGCAGTGACAAGGAGATGGATGGGTTCATTTGGCACTGTGAAAAGTGCGGCTCCAAGCTCTACGAAGAATTCATGCATGTCACGAACCTGGTAACCCAGCTACCGCCCGTATTCGACCGTTTCTACGCCGAGGAAGCCAACTGCGTTTGCAAGCAGTGCGGCGCCAAAATGACGAGGAACTAATTTCTTTCCAACAGCCGATGCCAAAAATCGACATCCACACTCACATCTTGCCGGAGAAGCTGCCAAGCTTTAAAGACGAGTTCGGCTATGGCGGATTTATTACTCTGCAAGAGGGTTCGCGTCCGGGCTTCAAGAATATGGTCGGCGACGATGGCAAGTTCTTCCGCGAAGTCGAGTGCAATTGTTGGGACCCCCAGGTCCGCCTCAAAGAATGCGAAGAGGCCGCGGTGGACGTGCAGGTGTTGTCCACCGTGCCCGTCATGTTCAGCTACTGGACTCAACCCCAGGACGGTCTGGCGGTGGCGCAGTTTCTCAACGATCACCTGGCTGAAGTTGTAGAGAGCGATCCGCGGCGCTTCATCGGACTGGGCACCGTACCCCTGCAGAGCCCCGATCTGGCTGTCAAAGAACTCGAGCGATGCATGAAGGATTTGAATTTCGCCGGCATTCAGATTGGCAGCCACGTCAATCAATGGAACTTAAGCGACGAAAACCTGTTTCCGTTTTTCCGCAAAGCCGAAGAGTTGGGTGCCGCTCTGTTCGTGCACCCATGGGACATGGTCGGGCAGGAGCGCATGAGCAAATACTGGCTGCCCTGGCTGGTGGGGATGCCGGCTGAAGGTGCACTGGCCATCGCGTCGATGATCTTCGGTGGCGTGTTTGAAAGACTGCCTGGATTGCGCGTCGCATTTGCTCACGGCGGCGGTGCTTTTCCGGGGACCATCGGTCGCCTCGAACACGGCTTTCAGGCGCGTCCGGATCTTTGCGCCATCGACAACGATAAGCCCCCGATCAGCTATGCCGGCAAGTTCTGGGTCGACTCACTGGTCCACGATCCGCGCACACTCAGGTACGTGATCGAGATACTAGGTGAAGATAAGATCGCGCTCGGTACCGATTATCCGTTTCCTCTGGGAGAGTTGAAAGCGGGTGAAATGATCGAATCGATGGAAGATTTGAGCGCCGGCACTCGCGAAAAACTGCTCTGGCGCAACGCCATTGATTGGCTGGGAGTATCGCCGGCCAAGCACGGTCTGCCTGAGGGCGACGCGCACAAGGACGCACTGGCTTCTTCAACACGCACAGGTGATAAGAAATGACTTCGCCACAGACCGCACCAGCGCAGCCGGAAACCAGCTTTCAATCCAACGAAGCCTTCGCCAGAGAGATGGACGCCAAAGATCAGTTGTCCAAATACCGCTCTGAATTCTTGATACCACGCACCGAATCCGGTGCGGAGGCGATTTACTTCGCCGGCAACTCACTGGGGCTGCAACCGCGCAAGGCTAAAGAGTACATCAACGAAGAACTCGATGACTGGGCGCGCCTGGGTGTGGAAGGGCACTGGGCAGCCAGGCATCCGTGGCTGCCGTATCACGAGTTTCTCACCGAGTCCACTGCTCGCCTGGTCGGTGCGCAACCGCAGGAAGTGGTGGTGATGAACACGCTGACGGTCAATTTGCATTTGATGATGGTCAGTTTCTATCGTCCGACCAAAACGCGACACAAAATACTGATCGAGGGCAACGCGTTTCCATCCGATCAATATGCAGTCAAGTCGCAGGCACGCTTTCACGGGCTGGACCCGGCGCAGTCGGTGCTCGAGCTGAAACCGCCGGCCGGCGAACAGACATTTCGTACAGAAGACATTCTTGAACTGATTGAAAAAGAAGGCGACCAGATTGCGCTGGTGCTTCTCGGAGACGTGAATTACCTCACCGGTCAAGCGTTCGATGTGCCGGCGATTACGAAAGCAGCTCATGCTAAGGGCTGTCAGGTCGGTCTCAATCTCGCTCACGGCGCCGGCAATCTGCATCTTCACCTGCATGACTGGGATGTGGATTTCGCGGTCTGGTGCAGCTATAAATACTTGAACTGCGGTCCGGGCGGACTGTCCGGTTGTTTCGTGAACAGCCGCCATCTGGGGCTGGTCGATATACCTCGCTTTGAAGGCTGGTGGGGGCACGATAAGAAAACAAGATTTCAAATGGGTCCCGATTTCCATCCGATTCCGACGGTGGAAGCGTGGCAGCTGAGCAATCCACCGATTTATCCACTCGCGGCCTTGCGGGCATCCATGGAACTTTTCGATGCCGCAACGATGAAGGAATTGCGCGCCAAGAGCGTCGTCCTTACGTCATACCTGGCGTTCTTGCTGAAAAGCCTGCCCAATAATTTCTGCACCGTCGTCACGCCGGACAACCCGGACGAACGGGGTTGCCAGCTCTCCGTACGGGTCAAAATCTCCCATCCCAAAGAATTGCAAACCAAGCTGGCGGCTGCCGGTGCGGTTTGCGACTTCCGCGAACCGGACATCATCCGATGCGCGCCTGTACCGCTGTACAACACATTTCTAGATGCCTATCGTTTCACAAATGTTTTTTCTGAATTTGCAAAATGACTGAAGTAAAACAAGAAGACCGAATCGTTATCGTCGGGGGTGGACTGGTGGGATCGCTTCTGGCGATGTTTCTCGCTCGCCGCAACCTTAAGAGCCTGGTGCTTGAGAAACGCCCCGACATGCGCAAAGAGAAGGTAGCCGCCGGTCGCTCGATCAACCTCGCCATCTCCACCCGCGGCATTCGCGCGCTCAAAGATGTCGGACTGGACGACGATATTCTGGCGCAAGCAGTGCCGATGCGCGGACGCATGATTCATCCCATCAAGGGAGAACTGGCGTATCAGCCATACGGCAAGGACGATTCCGAGTACATAAACTCCATTTCCCGCGCCGACCTCAACAAGTCTTTGATGACGTTCGCGGAAGAAACGGGACTGGTCGAGTTTCGGTTCAGTCAGCGCGTCGACGGTATGGATTTCGACAAAGGGCTGCTGAAAGTTCACGACGATCGAGTCGGCGCCGATTGTCACCTGGTATCGCCACTGGTGCTGGGTACGGACGGATCGGCATCGGCGATTCGCAACGACATGGAGAAGCGGTCGGGTTTCGTCAACCAGGGCTGGCTGCTCGAATACGGCTATAAAGAGCTGGTGATTCTGCCTGGTCCGGGCGGTTCCTATAAGATGGAAAAGAACGCGCTGCACATCTGGCCGCGGACCACTTATATGTTGATTGCGCTGCCTAATTTCGAGGGCAGTTATACGTGCACATTGTTCCTTGCCTACAAAGGCGATCCCAGTTTTGAAAAGTTGAGCACGCCGAAACTGGCTCGGGAATTCTTCGAAGAACAATTTCCCGATGCGCTGGCACTGATGCACGACTTTGAAGAAACATGGGCAGCCAATCCGGTCGGCGAAATGTGGACGGTGAAAAGTGCGCCCTGGTATGTGGGCGGCAAGGCGCTGATTCTGGGCGATGCGGCACACGGCATCGTGCCGTTCTTCGGGCAAGGCATGAACTGCGGCTTTGAAGATTGTACGGTTTTCGCGCGTTGTCTGGATGAGCACATCCAGGGCAACGCCAGCCCCGATGTGGCAACCGTCCCCTGGGAGCAAATCTTCGATAAATTCTTCCATCTGCGCAAGCAAAATACCGACGCCATTGCCGACATGGCCGTCGAGAATTTTGTCGAAATGCGCGACAAAGTCGGGCAGCCACGTTTCCTGCTGGAGAAGAGCGTCGAAAAAGTTTTGCAGCGCGAATTCCCAGGACAATACATCAGCCGCTACGCGCTCGTCACGTTCAGTTCGGTTCCTTATAAACTGGCTCTGGATGTAGGCGCCATCGAGCAAGAGATCATGAATGAGTTGTGCGACGGCATCGAGCATGCCGATCAGGTCGACCTGGTTAAAGCCAAAGCTCTGATCGACACGCGTCTTGCCCACATGTTGACCCCGTATTTGAAAGAACTGACGTCGGCGTCGCGATAAGGAACATTGACTATGAGTTCTGCAGAACTGACAGATTCCATGGCATCCACCTTGTCTGGAAACAAGCTGCGCATCATCGATATTTCCCAGCCGGTCACGTCCACCTCGGCATGTTTTCCCGGCGATGTGCCGTTCAGCAAACATATGACTCTCACATACGCCGATTCCCAGATCATCAACTTAACGGCGCTGACCATGAGCCCGCACGTCGGAACCCACGCTGATGCCCCATCGCACATCGGCGGCGACATGGACGCCCTTGATGCCATGGCCGGTGCCATGCCGCTGGCACCATACATCGGCGAATGTTTCGTTATCGATGCCGCCCCTTTCAAGAAAGGCTTGCCGTCGGTGCTCCTCGAAGAGAAACTCACTGACATGCAACGCATTCCGGAGCGCATCTTGTTTCGCACGCAGATCGTCATCAACTACGATGTTTTCGAAGACGAGTATGCCTACTTCACAGTCAAACTCGTAGAGAAAGCGAAACAATTCGGCATCAGGCTACTCGGCATCGACACCCCATCAGTGGATCAAACGACATCGAAGACCCTGGAGACGCACCACGCGCTGGAAGCCGGCGGCATGAGCTGGCTGGAGAATCTGGACCTGACGCGTGTTGCCGAAGGCCGCTATTTCCTGGTGGCACTGCCGCTCAAGTTTATGGAACTGGAGGCATCACCGGTGCGAGCCGTGCTGTTGGGAACTCCCTGATGTACAACAACAAACAGTGTGCGGTGATCGGCTGCGTGCACGTGCTGCCGCTGCCCGGGTCAGCCTCATATGGAGGCGACATGCAGGAGATCGTGCGCCTGGCGGTGAGCGATGCGCTTCTCTACGAACAGAACGGCATCGACGCGCTGATTATCGAGAACATGCACGACACGCCTTATCTTAAAGGGCACGTCGAACCGGAAACAACCGCCGCCATGACGATGGTGGCGCAGGCAGTCAGAAGTGCCACCACGGTTTCGCTCGGCATACAAATTCTGGCGGGCGCCAATCTGGAGGCGTTGGGTGTGGCGGTTGCCGCCGGACTCGACTTCATTCGCGTGGAAGGTTTTGTATTTGCCCACGTAGCCGATGAGGGGCTGATACAGGCATCTGCGGCCAGCCTGATTCGCCGCCGAGCCCAGCTGCACGCAGAGCCGATAAAGATATTTGCGGACATTAAGAAGAAACACTCCGCGCACGCCATTACAGGCGATGTCAGCCTGGTAGAAACTGCACACGCCGCCGAGTTCTTCAAAGCTGACGGTGTGATTGTAACCGGCAGCGCCACCGGTTACGCCCCTGATGCTGCGGAAGTGCGAGCGGTCAGGGCTGCCACCACCGGCAGTGTGCTGGTCGGCTCCGGAGTCAGCGCCGATAACATCGACTCATTCCGCTCTCACTGTCAGGGACTGATCGTCGGATCGTCGCTGAAGAAAGACGGAAAATGGTACAACCACGTCGACGCCGCGCGCGTGAAAGGCTTGATGGAGCGAGTACGAGTCTAGTCGTTAGTTGCGCCTAGTCGTTCTTTTCGCTCTGAAAACGAGAGTGTTCTTTCCACAGTCCAGCCCATTGATCGTTCTGTTTCTTGGGCGGAGCCGGTGTATGTTTCTTGGCCGAATTCACTGCAGCCAGCGACTTCGGCGGCACACGTTTGGGATGAACTACTTTGATGGGAGTGGTGACAGTCACCTGCGCGCCGTTCTTCGGTGACACCGGTATAGTCGTAGTTAACGGCTTTTCAGTGCCGTTGGGCGTGGCATTTTTATCCGGTGTCTCGGCGGTAGGAGTGGTGGCGTCTGTAGTGCCGGGAGTGGTAGTAAATGTGGTGCCTGGGGACTGATGATTGGGTGTCGCTCCCGGCAAGGGTTGAGCGTCATTCTGATTGGGCGATGCGCTTTGCGCCGGCATCTTCATCTGCGGGCGACTGAGCGTCATCAAAAACAGACCGCCACCGATGACGGCTGCCGCAATACCAGCTACCAGTCCCAGCATCATCATCTCTTTGCGCTGCTTTTCCTTGTCCTTGAGCATGCTTGGATCGGCAGGAATGGCGGCGCGCAAGAAGCCGCGATCAGGTCGCGGTATCGCCATACGCAAGTCATTGGCCAGTTCGGACATCGTTTGCGGGCGCTGTTCAGGATCTTTGGATAGTGCCTTCAGAACTACAGCTTCGACCCGTTCTGGAATAAAGAGATCGGGACGCATTTCAGTAAATCGTTTGGGAGTTTCCTGTACATGCATCTGCATGGTTTCCACCATGTTTTTGCCGAGGAAAGGCAGTTTGCCGGTGAGCGTCTCATAGATCAAAACGCCCATCGAATAGATGTCGGAACGCGCGTCAAGCTCTTTGCCCAGACATTGTTCGGGGCTCATGTATACCGGACTGCCGCAAACTTCGCCGGCCTGCGTCAAGCTCTGCGCTTCCTGCGAGACTCCAGGTTGCATGACTTTGGCGACACCGAAGTCGACTACTTTCACATAATCGACTTCGTCCTCGGCCGTAATCAACATGATGTTGGCCGGTTTCAAGTCGCGGTGGATGACACCATTTTTGTGAGCATGGTCCAGCGCATCGCAAGATTGGACGAGAATATTGATGGCGCGGTCGACTCCGACGTGGCCGTTTTCTTTGATCACCTGAGACAGAGCATGCCCGCGCAGGTAGTCCATGACCATGAACGGCTGTCCGGTGTTGGTAAAACCGTGGTCATACATAGTGATAATGTGCGGGTGATTGAGCTTGCTGGCAGCTTGCGCTTCGCGAGTGAAGCGTTTGACGCTCATGCTGTCGGTCACCAGTGCGGCGCGCAGCATTTTGATCGCCACCTGTTTGTCCATCAGCTCGTGGTAGGCGAGGTAGACGACACCCATGCCGCCCGTGCCGATGATTTCGCGAATTTGATAGTTATTGAGTTTGCGACCGACCCAGGGATCCGATGGCAGTGGCACGAGCATATTGCCGTCGTGCGGACACACGCCGATGCCGCCTGGGAACTCTTCGCTACAGGCCATGCAAATTTTTCGGACTATGGTCCCTATCTGGTCGTCGTATGGCACTGAATGCGCACCCGGCGGGTCTCTAGTAACATAAACCGTTTTTAATGTACCCGGTTATCTTATCTAATAATCATGAGATCTAGCTTATTGAGCACATTTACTTTGATCAGACGCTGCCAGTTGTCCGGAGGAAACGGCTAAAACCGTGGCCCCATCGAGCCAAAACGGGTCGAAGTCCGATATGTGCGTGGTGGTGATAATAGACTGCATTTCTTTCCCGACCGCGGACATCAGCAGACCTTGCCGGAAAGTGTCCAACTCAGCCAGAACGTCGTCGAGGAGCAACACCGGCGCTTCGTCATAGGCTTCTCTCACGCAGCCCAGTTCGGACAGCTTCAGAGCCAGCACCAGGCTGCGCTGCTGCCCCTGGCTGGCATAAGATGCAGCTTCGGCGTCATTGATCGCGAACGAAATGTCGTCGCGATGCGGCCCGACAGTCGTCTGCTTGCGTCGGATCTCCAGGTGCCGCCTTTCCTTCAATAGCTTGAGGAGAAACCGCGCTATATCGGGCAGTTCGGCCTGCTGGACGTCCAGCCCGGCGGTGCAGGACGACTCACACCCTGAAGAGGCACTTTGCCCGGCTGATGAGTCACCAGCCCCCTGTGGCGCCACATCCTCATCATCGTCGTCAAATTCAGAAGTATTTCGCGTGTTCGAGTTATCGGTCGAACGAAATATGTAGCCGGCGCTCAGCGTTTCTGTGCCGCGCGACAAGGTCCGCTGGTGCTCGGCGGCAACCGGCATAACGGCTGATAACAGATCGACCCTTTGCTTGATGATGCCGGCACCGAAGCGGGCCAACTGCTTATCCCAAACCAGAAGTTCGTCTTGGTCGGTGACCGTCACCTTGCCCTTCTCGAAGATGGTCTTGAGCAGTTTGTTTCTCTGAGCAAGAGTTTTGGCGTAATTCGCGTAGGTATCATGGAGGGCAGGGCGCAGCCGCATGGCAATTGAGTCTATCCAGTCGCGCCGATACTTAGGTCCGCCACGCAGAAGATTCAAATCGGTGGTCTTGAAGCTGACCGTAATCAAGGCGGTCGAGAGTGGACGCGCGTTGGGCTGAGTCACACCGTTCATTTTGACGGTCCGCTTCAGTCGCCCGCCTTTACTTCCGCCGGCGGTTCTGCCCTGCGGAACAGCTTTCGCCAACTCCAGTTCCAGGCTGTGATCGCCGTGCCTGGATACGACGTCCACGCGCACGCTCAAAGACGGCTTCCCCCAGAGGATCATTTCAGCGTCATTGTCAGCGCGAGTCGATTTGCCCAGTGAAATCAGTTCCATCGCTTCCAAGAAGTTGCTCTTTCCCTGGGCGTTTTCGCCGATGAGAATAGTTTTGCCCGCGGAAAGATCGATCTCGCAACTTTCGTAATTGCGAAAATTTTTCAGACTCACTTTGCGAACTCTCACGCCGGCAGCCCATTCAGGGTGGATGCGCGCGTCGACACCGGATTGGCGCTCATGTAATTCCTGGCGTTTTGCGCGTCTTGCTGAATCTGTCCGCGAAGCTCATCAACACCTGAGAACCTCTGTTCCGGACGCAGATACTTCCAGAGCTCAACTTGCAGAACTTGCTCGTAAATGTCTTGCGCGAAGTCGAAGATATGCACTTCTGTCACCGGTCGCGACTCGCTTTCGAAGGTCGGCCGCACACCTATATTGATGACGCAATCGTGTTTAGTTCCGTCTTGCAAAATGGCTCGACCCGCATAAACACCCAGTGCAGGCATGACAAGCTCCGGGACCACCGCCAGATTTGCGGTCGGAAATCCGATCGTGCGGCCGCGCCCTTCTCCTTTTATGACACGTCCCATCACCGAATAGGGACGCCGCAACAACTCCATGGACAGCTCGGTCTGTCCCGAAAGCAGAGCCTCGCGAATGCGCGAACTCGAGACCTCCGAGCCGCCGATGATCACTTCCTCCGCGACATGTACCGTGTAGTCGAACTTGCTCGCTCCCAGCTCGGCAAGCAATTGCGGAGTGCCTATACGATTGCGTCCGAATCGATGATTGAAGCCAACAGAAAGCGACTTGGCGCCCATCGCCTCCACCAATACCGTGCGCACGTAATCTTCCGGGTCGAGGCGGCACAGCTCTTCCGTGAAGGAAAGAACCAGCGCTGCCTGCACTCCAAAATGCGCGAAAAGCTCCAATCTTTGTGACAGCGTTGTCAGCAACGGTGGCGACTTCCCGAGCGTCAGTGCCCGCGGATGCTCTTTAAAGGTAATGACTGCGGGTATGGCACTCAGCCGCTCCGCTTCTTCCACCGCTTTGCGAATGACAACCTGATGCCCCGGGTGCACGCCGTCGAAAAAGCCCAGCGCAAGGGCTGACTTATCAAGCAATCCAGGTTTGATTTCGTAAAATGTGTCCAAAAATGGCCTGCTGGCGATTTGTCGCAACGCGGAACCCGGTGACAATTTTACACTGAAAGCCCTGCCGCGCCCTTCCACGTATTCAACCGCAAAGCGGTATGAACTGTTACGCAGAATCTTTGTGTGAGACGCTAAAAAGGCGCATCGTAAGCTGATCATGTTAAAATGCAGAGGTGGTTTTCGGACACGAAAGTGACTCTTTCGATACCCCTGAAACGCTCATCCGATACGCGTTCGGGGATATCTCTTGGTGAATAACAAGGATGCCTAAGAAATCAGCGACAGTTGCCAGTGAAACAGGTTCCGAAGCGCCGGAAGGCGCATTAGCGGATGAAGGAATGACAGACCAACCCCAAAACGATTCAAGCTACACAGCCGATCAAATCCAGGTACTCGAAGGTCTGGAAGCGGTTCGAAAGCGCCCCGGCATGTACATCGGTACGACCGGACCCAAGGGCTTGCACCACCTGGTCTGGGAAATCCTGGACAACTCGGTCGACGAAGCGCTGGCGGGCCATTGCAAAAACATCGAAGTGATCGTCAACCCGGATCACTCCATTACCGTTGAAGACGACGGTCGCGGCATTCCCACGGACATCGTTGAAAAGACGGGCAAGAGTGCCATCGAGACAGTGTTCACCGTGCTCCACGCTGGTGGCAAATTCGGTGGCGGCGGCTACAAAGTTTCAGGCGGTCTGCACGGCGTCGGCGCATCGGTAGTCAACGCCCTTTCTGAGAAACTGGAAGTAGAAGTTTCTCGCGACGGCAAGCTGCACAAGCAAGTCTACAAGCGTGGCGAGAGCGAAGGCAGCGTCGCCGTGATCGGCAAAACCGATCGCCGCGGTACCAAAGTAACGTTCTGGCCGGATGACGAAATTTTCCACGACATCAATGAAGACAACGAGCGTGTCAAGATTGTCGTCGAATGGGACACATTGGCGACACGCATTCGGGAAATGGCGTTCCTCAATAAGGGATTGCGCATCACTCTCACCGACAAACGGTCCGACAAAACCGAAAGCTACCACTACGAAGGTGGTATCGCCAGCTATGTCGAATACCTGAACGAAACCAGAACCGCGCTTCACAAGCCACCCATCTACTTCGAACAAGAACGCGACGGCGTGGTGGTGGAAGTGGCCTTCCAGTGGACAGACATTTACGCTGAATCGATTTTCACCTTCGTCAACAACATCTCGACACCGATTGGTGGCACGCACTTGACCGGTTGCCGCAACGCGTTGACGCGCGTCATCAATGACTACTCGCGCAAAAACAATCTCGTCAAGGATGCCGATGCCAACTTCACCGGCGAAGATGTACGGGAAGGATTGACGGCCATCATTTCGGTCAAAGTTGCCGATCCGCAATTCGAAGGACAGACCAAAGAACGCCTCGGCAACCGGGAAGTTCAGGGCATCACGCAGGCTGTCACCTCTGAGTTTCTGTCGGACTTTCTGGAAAGAAACCCGAAGCAGGCCAAAGATATTGTCCAGAAAGCTATCCAGGCTCGTCAGGCTCGCGAGGCGGCACACAAAGCCAAGCAGAACGTGCGCCGTCAGTCGGCTCTGGAGTCCGGCAACTTGCCCGACAAACTGGCTGATTGCTCCGAGCGCGATCCAGGTAAATCGGAGATCTATCTGGTAGAAGGCGACTCAGCCGGCGGCAGTGCCAAGCAAGGCCGCAACCGGGTGTTTCAGGCGATCTTGCCGCTGCGCGGCAAAATATTGAACGTCGAACGCGTGCAACCTTCGCGCATCTATGAGAACGCGGAAGTACAGGCGATGATTCAAGCGCTCGGACTTTCAGTCAAAGACGAAGACGAAGAAGGAAACGGCGGCAAGACCACCGGACTCCTGCGTCCCATGGCTGACAACCTCGATCTCAGCAAACTGCGCTATCACAAGATCATCATCATGACCGACGCAGATGTGGACGGCAGCCACATTCGTACGCTGCTCCTCACCTTCTTCTTCCGGTATGCCAAGCCGGTTGTCGAGCAAGGTTTCGTCTACATCGCTCAACCGCCACTGTATAAAGTGACCAAGGGCAAACGCGTCGAATACTGCTTCAACGAGCACAAACTGGAAGCAGTCCGAGCCGAACTCGGAGACAAGGCCGACGTTCAGCGCTTCAAAGGTCTGGGCGAAATGATGCCGGCGCAGTTGTGGGAAACCACGATGAATCCGGACACCCGCACCCTCAAGCGAGTTTCGGTAGAGGACGCCTCGGAAGCGGATCACGTCTTCGACCTGCTCATGGGTGAAGCTGTGGCGCCGCGCCGCGAGTTCATCGAAAAGAACGCGCACCTGGTAGCCAACCTGGACATCTAAGGGTTCGTCTTTATCGCTGAGGTTTCCGTTTAAGGAGTCCACCTGGTGTGGTTACTTCCTTAGTGGTGCGTGCAAGTATGGACTGCAGGCTCTCATCCGGGTGAATCTCCGGAATCATGTGCAGTTGCCGGCTGATCATAAGACGCAGCAGTGTACCTAATTGACGCTTCAAGCCATCGGGGTGATGTTCCAAGCCTCGCAAGGTGACATGTTCGCGGTCGCCCCCTTTGCGCTCTTCCAGAAGACAGGCTTCAGCCGTTTCATACAGCTTCGGATCGAGGTTCAGATTCTTGATCAGGAAATGAATCAACCACGCGGAGAAGTTATCAACGTACGGCGCATAATCTGATGCTTTTCGCTTGGGATGCTGAAATCCTGGATGTCCCAACTCCGGACTGCCCAATCTCGAAAGCTCCGGCAAGAACATGCTGTCGTAATCGATAATCTTGAGGTCGTGATTGGACACCATCAGATTGCCGAATTCCAGGTCACCATGCGCGATACCAGCGGAGCGCAGCGTGCGAGCCATGAGCATAAACTGATCAGCCAGATAGCTTACCAGTCCATCCGATCTGACTCGATCGGACAACTCGTTGATCGCCCGACCGTCAATCCAGCTCATCTTGAGGAGCGGATACCACTGCCCCTCTACGCTGATGCCGCGCGGAAGATACTCGAAGTCCACCATAAATTCGCGAATTGGGCCTTGCAGCGAACGCGACAATGCCTCGTATCTTTCTCTGCGATTGGGCACGTCGCTCATAAAACACTTCACTGCCACATGCCGGTTGGGGCAGCGAAAATGGTAAACGCGTCCCATGGTGCCGACGCGGGTATCTTCCAGTATGCACGATCCTTGTTTTAGCTCGGCGTCTTGAAAGTTTGCCTCAGGCGATTTCACGGCCTCGTTGAATTGTCTGAACCCTGGATAAGCAGGAGCGCCGACAGACGCAGACTGCGGGCCGGCTTGAGTGGACTGCGTTGTCTGAGCGGACTGTTCCTTTTGACTGAGCCAGCGCGGGGTGACGATGGTGCTGCGGATGGGTTGCAGACCCACCTGCTGCTGCGTCCAATCGAACAGGCTGGGCACCTTATCTGGTGGCAGGTCGCAAAGTTCTCGTAATTTTCGCGCCGCTGAACGAATTTCGGCAGAACTATGCGCTTCCAGCAATGCGAACGTATAGGATGCCGTGGGATTACCAAAATCGAAACTGCGAAAAAGCAAACACTCATCGCCGGCGCCCAGTTTCTGCCAGAGCGTGCCGTCCAGCTGAAGACAGTGCAGTGATGTGTAAATCACCCACGACGAGAAATTGTCAAGGCCCGGACCGAAGTGCGATTGGCTGCGCGCCGGGTGCTGGTAATTGGGATGACCCAACTCGATGCTGCTGAAGCCTGCCAGTGCCGGTACGAATGAGCCGTCGTAATCGAGCAGTCGCAGTCCTTGTTTCGTCACAAAGATGTTGCCGTGGTGCAAATCACCATGAGCCATGCCGTTGGTTTGCAGACGCTGGCACATCTGCCTGAACATACGGGCAACATCAGCCACCGTGCCGAAATCATTCGTATTGCGATGGATGTACCAATCAATTGGATAACCATCGACCCAATCCATTTTGACGATCGGAAACCACTCACCCTCGACCTTGATACCTCTGTCGAGATACTTGAAGCCGATCGTATTCTCCATGCAAAACTGCGCCAGGTGCTTTTGAATCTCAGCGTAGCGATGCGCCTGGTCCGAGTTATTGCGCAAGAAACATTTGATTGCCCAACTCTTGAGCGGTCCCTTCACCCGATAGATGCAGGCGAAGTTACCGGTAATCGTCTCGGGGATGCCCGCCGAGATATGCCGGTCGGCCGAGCCCGATGCCAGTTCCGGATCATCGAAATTGTCCGGCAAGAGCACTGCTCGCGAATATTCGTTCGGGCCTGGCCAGGGCATAGAGGAGTTCCAACTGGTGGATTAAATATACCCGCTACGGCTTGCAAATCAGCCTCCGGTCGACACGCGAAAAACATCCGTTCTTCGCGGTCGTCGAGCTTTCGATTGAAGCGCGGGCGTTCCGCCTGCCGAGGATCTTGCTGCTTTTCGGACGCAGCTGCTGCGCCCCCTTGACCGGCGGAACGCCCGCGCCTCAACCTCAATTCAACCTATCCGACATTGGTCTTTGGCACCGAATGTCCTTGAGCATCTTTGTCCGCGAAGGACCGTCCTTGCCGCGGCGGAATCTTAATTTGCACCGCACCTGGTACTACTTCTACGTGCATCGGCGTAAAACCACACCGATCCCCGTCTACCATGGCGACCAACTCCTGGCGTGACTCCGGAACCGCAGGCGTTTTACCGACGAACAATTTTTGCCAGCCATCCAGAATTCGCTGCCACCACGATGGCGGTCGCGGAATCGGGCGCGTTTCGATATTGACACTGCGCACTTTGCGTACTGTATAAGGCGGTTCGCCATCCGCCATCCCGCCAAGAAACCAGCCGCCAAAGCGTGCAGTAATTCGCCAGTAATCGCGAAGAGTTTTTGGATGCAGAATGCATAAATCCAATTCGCCGTCGGAAATCTGTGCGAATCCTCTGGTTCCGATGCCCATTTCGTCCGCGTTCGTAATGAAGATACCCGACGCTGCCACGACGAATTCTTCTCCATCGGCATTGATGTGGAAGACACCAGGACGCTTGCGCATTGACTGCAACAACGGCGCCACATAGGCGAACATTTTCAGGCGCCTTTTCTGTTCCGGCTTAGGAGCGATTATGGCGTTTGAAATGGGACCCACACCGGCATCAATACAGAAATAGGTATCGTTCATTTTTCCAAGGTCGACTGCCACCACTTCGCCGCTCAGCATGATGTCAATAGCGCGATTTACCGGATCGACCATGCCGCCACCGAATAGACCGAGATAGCGGGCGAACAGATTACCGGTGCCGACCGGCACGATGGCCACCGGCGGCTGTTTTGCTTGCGTTTGCGATTTGACCTGGGCCACCGCCGACAGCACCTGGCGAATGGTGCCATCACCACCAACCGCCACTACCAGATCCGCATCAACGATATCGTGGCTGGTGACGCCTGACTGCAACGAACGCACGCGGGCGACATAGGGCGACTCTTCGCACAGTCGCCTGACTATGGTGCCCAGAACATTGTCCAGACAGAAGTCGTCGGCACGTCCGGCCCGGTGGTGATAAACAATGAGAGCTTCTTTCGCGCCCCGTTCCATGGATCGGTCCTCGGTAAACAGCCAATGGCGACAGAAAAAGCTCGTCCATTGTTCCCTGATCGCGGAAAGCCTCCCGGCCGCCAAACCAGACAAGACCAGACGCGCAATTTGGATGTTTTTCGCGTGTTGAGGTCAGTAGTTCAGCCCCATGCGGTCAGGCGGTACCACCTGCAGTATCGTCCGTTTTATTGGCGCTGTTGTGCACTTTAAACATCTCGCCGGCCCGCCGTGAATAGTGCCAGAGCACCCATTTGAAGTGGCGAATGCGAAATCTGTGGAAGCCGCACTTTTTCATTTCCTGATATGCAGCTTTGACCGTCCAGCCCTCCCTAGCCATGCGAAACAACGCTACCAACAAGCCAGTGCGATCGCTGCCATGGAAACAGTGGACAAATATGGGACGCCTTTCCGGATCGTCTACATAAGCAAAGAAACGATCGATGGTTTTGGCATTGGGGAGAGTCCAATAATTGAGCGGCATACTGATAAATTCCATGCCCTCAGCCTCGACAGCTTGCCGTTCGGCCTCAGCAGAACGCGCGCCCCAGCGAAACGAGATGACGGTCTTCACACCACGGCGAGACAGTTCACGAAAGCCGTCGTGCGTGGGCTGACCGCCTCTGAACAACCACGGCGTGACCTGGTGGAAGTTGCGCACGCTCGATGCGTCCGAATGAACCGGCAGCGCCTGCTCAACAAAGGCCGCGGTTGGCTGAGGATTCTGCTCAGCGGACGGATTTTCTGAATTGTCGGATTCAGGAGTTTCGGCTCGATTCATTTTGCGCGTCAGTTGGCTGTCCCATAATCATAACCGCTATAGAGCGAAACCCGGTAGCAGTCGGCATCTAATGCTCGAGTTCAGGATGAAATGTCTTCATGAATGCTGGTGTAGGGAACAAAGTCATCGCTTTTTACTTCGTCCTATGTCTGGACGCACGCCGCGTCTGGGACTATAGTTTCCCTTACAGCGACTAATAGTTATCCATTTACAACTCGCCCATATAATTTCGTCTGGACACTCGGCGACCCTGGCATCAAAAAATGATTCGACCTCTGACAAAACAGCGCATTACTCTCATCATCGAAACACTCGATCAGATGTTGCGCGCCAAAAAATTCACCGGACAGCGCGGACTGATGGCGGGTGACTTGCGTGATGACTACCTGCGTTTGGTCGATTTGTATCGAGTAGTCCAGGCAGGCGGAGCAAAAGCGATGCTTTATCGCATGGAAACCGGGCATCGCCTCATGTCTCCCGATTACTTTGCCGACATAAGTGCGGAGCTGCTCAACCCTGAAGACAGAAAGACCCACTGGGATGGAGTGAGTACCGCTTCGCTGAGCACCTTATTGCGCACTATCACTGCTGCTGAAGAAGACGCGGTCACTCAAATGAGCCCCGACCTTCAGAAGTTTCTCAAAACTGTGAAAAGCGCTCAAATGCCGATCGACGTTCAGGGAATCGTCAACGATGCGGCACGCAAATTGACATAGAGTCTTCTCAACCACAAGTGATCAACGTTCCCAATGCCATAACGATTTCGCGAGTGTTCGTGGCAATCGGTACCTGCGCGTTGTTATGGGTACCCGGCGACGGCATGCGCTGGACGGCGTTCGTGCTCACGGTGCTGGTGATGTGGGGCGACGGACTGGATGGTTTCTTCGCTCGCAAACTTAACCAGTGCACCAAACTGGGAGCGGTCCTCGACATAGCTGGCGACCGCGTGGTGGAGATGCTTTACTGGATCGTTTTCGCAGTGCTGGGCTGGATTCCACCCTGGGTGCCGATCGTGTTTCTCGTGCGCGGAACTTTCGTCGACGCCATCCGCGCGCAGGTAGCCGAGCAAGGCTTCACGGCATTCGGCGCTAAGACTATGATGCAATCGCCGGTGGGCAAGTTTCTGGTGGCTTCGAATTTCAGCAGATTTTCGTATGCTGTAGCGAAGGCAGCGGCCTTCTGCCTGGTGATTGCCGGGCACATCGATCAAGCACCTCCGGCGGTGCTGGCTGCCGGGTTATTCTGCACCTACTTCTCGACCGCTTTCTGCATAATCAGAGGGCTGCCAGTGCTTATTGAGGCTCGTCCGTTGCTTGCCGGTGATACACCAGCAGGTCCTAAACAAGCAGATGCGAGGGTCGACGGAGTCGACCCTCAGTCATAGCGATTCGATGCTCTTTGAATTACGGCTTGACCAACTGCCCGCCGCGCAAATCAACAAGCCGAAGCATACGCTCCGCCTCGCGCAAAATGCGATCGGCTGGAAGTTGCGTCAAACATTCGCGATTTTCGCAAATCTTGTTGTAATTGCAGGGGCGGCAATGGAGCGTTTCATCGTAGAGCGCCAGGTGCTGCTCGCCCCACGGACGCCAGCGCACTGGATCGGTCGGACCGAAAAGCGCAATCGTTGGCACGTTGGCCGCCGCTGCCAGATGCGCGGGTCCGGAGTCGGTACAGATAGCCAGATCCAAACGACTGAGAAGCGCCATGCTTTCCCGCAGCGAGAGCTTTCCAGCCAGATTGACGCCTCGCACATCAGCGATTTGTTGCAAAGTTTCGTAGGTCTCGATGTCCTGCTTATCCCCGATAAAAAATGGCACGATGTCCTGGCTTTCCATAAGTGAGCGCAGCAGCATCGCCCACTTACCGAGCGGATAGAGCTTATCGGGATGCGCAGATGCGGCATGGAAGAGAACTTTCTTCTTATCGCTCGCCAGCGCGGGAGCCAGCTGGTCAACGCGTGCAAGTTCTGCGGAGTTCACCCACGACTCGAGATACTGGTCGGTTATCGGCACATGTGCCGCTTTCAGTACATCCAACGTCGACTGCACTTCGTGCACGTTCGATCGCCACGGAACTCTGTGCGTCAACATCCAGCCACGCCCTTCCGTGTCATAGCCGACACGGTAACGCGCGCCACTGGCTAGAGCCAGCAAGCCGGCGGTGAATGAGCGCTTGAGAAGAAACACCAGATCGTATCGGCGCCGCCGCAATTCCAACGCATAATGCGCGATATTCTTCGGTTTTTCGCTGGCACCTTGATCGTACTTGTGGAAGCGCGTGGTGTCGTAGGTTATCAACTCGTCGACGTAGGGGCAGCCTTCCAGCACCGTTCCGCTTTGCGGTCCGACCAGAACCTCAATGCGCGCCTGCGGGTAAGCGCGCCGCAGGTTTCTCAGAAATGGCACGGTCAGAATAGTGTCGCCAATGAAGCGATAGCGCATCACAAGGATGCGTTTAGCTGGCAGTGGCTGCTGCCGGGCGTCCTTCATTTTGACTGGCGCGCCGACACCACCAGCTGCGGTGCGACCTCCCCGGGCTGCGTTTCTAGTACGGGCACCACGCCCAGCCATTCGACCTTTTGCTTGACAATACCAACGGCCGCGTTGGCGACAAGCTCTGGTATCAATCGCACTGCGTCTTTTTCGGTAGTAACCAGCATCTCGGCGCCGGTTTCCTCCATTGCCGTTCGCAAGTCATCGACCTCGCGCGGCGTAAACCAGTGATGATCGGGGAACGAGCGCGTGCCCGTCACTTCGGCGCCCAGTTCTCGCAGGGAGTCGAAGAAAAGTTCAGGCTTCGCCAGCCCACAAAATGCGAAAACCCGGGTTCCTTCCAGGGCGTCAGCCGGCATCTGCACATCGGAGCCATACGCCTGCAGTGCTGCTGCTTTGATCCGGCAGGATGTAACTTTGGCATTCGGAGCTTGCTTGGCAATCAACGCGTGAATGCGATCCATTTTGTCGAGATCCGGCTGCTCGGCGACCTTGGTAATCACAACCCAGTCTGCGCGCACTAACCCGCTGAGCGGTTCTCGCAACCGACCGGCGGGCAGGAGGTGATCATTTTCCAGCTCGTCGTTGTAATCGATGAGAGCAACGTCAAAGTTTCGTTTGACTTTAAAATGCTGGAAACCGTCATCCAAAATCAAAGCCGTGCAGCCAAACTTATTGATGGCAATCATGGCATTCTCGGACCGGTCCGCACCGACAATCACCACACACTTCGGTAGCGACTGCGCCATCATGTATGGTTCATCGCCGCACTCGAAGCTGGAGCTGAGCAGGTGCTGTCCATCGCTGACGATAATCCGTTTGGCTTGCGACTTGCGCTTGTAGCCGCGGCTGAGGATGCCCACTTTGTGCCCGGCGACGTGCAGTTTACGAGCGAGGTCAACGGTAATCGGCGTTTTGCCTGTGCCACCAACGGTAATATTGCCAACACTGATTACCGGAACCTCCAGCTTGCGTTGCTTGATCAATCCGGTGTTATAAGCCAGCAAACGCGAAAAAGCGCCTACACCATATGCGGTGGCAGCCGGCCAGAGCAATGCCGCTAATGTTCGCTCTTTCGTATTGGTTGGATTTCCCCAGCTCATTTTGCGCCTGCCTTGCGGCCTGGGGCCGCTCCTACTTCTGCTACTACCCGGTCGCCTGCCGCGTCGCCCTGGTTGCCGGCGCCGCTTAAACTCTTTGCGTGGTCCTGCGATTTGTCGACATCGAGAACTTGCTTCAACACATCCAGGGTTCGCTTGACGGCACCCTGACTCTTCTGGAGCCAGAGCCGCCCATTGTCGCCAATAGAGCTGCGATAGTTCGGCTGCTCGGAGAGTTTTTCCAGCTGACGAATCAGCGCATCCAGACCTTCTATTTTGATCAGTGCCTTGGCTTCCAACAAGCTGGCTGCCACGTCGCGCGTCTTGTGCACATGCGGTCCGCAAACGACAGGCACACCATATGTGGCCGGCTCCACGAGATTGTGTCCGCCGATCGGCACCAGCGTACCGCCGACGAAAGCCACCGATGCCACTGAATAGAAGGCGGTCAGCTGTCCAATTGTGTCCAGTAAGTATACGTCGTTGTCTTGCTCGAAACGCTCGCCGAGCGAGAAGCGACGCACGCGAAAACCGTACGATTCTATGATGCCGGCCACACGAGCGAACCGCTCAGGATGACGAGGCGCGATAATTACTCGATATTTCGCGTGCCGCAATTGCTGGACTGCTTTGAGGATGGTGCTCTCCTCCCCCTCATGGGTGGAACCAGCGACCAGCACCATGTCGCTGTCCTTGATCGCCGTGCAGTTTATAAGCTCCTGGCGACGTTCCGGACTGACAGCAACCAGTCCATCGAACTTGATGTTGCCGCAGGCAACCGCTCTCGCGGCGGCACCGGCAACGGCTCTGTAACGCTCCACTTCGTTGGTTGACTGGGCAACGATGGCATTGAAACTGCGAAAAACCGGTCCGAATAGCGCCTGACACGTGCTGTACCAGCGAAACGACTTGGGGGAGAGCCGACCGTTGAGAATCAAGGTCTTGATGCCGCGAGCCTGACATTGGGCGAGGAAACCGGGCCAGATTTCGGTCTCCACAACGGCAATTGCATCCGGTTCGATAGCATCAAGGAAAGCCGCAGTAGCCCACGGCAAGTCCAGCGGAAAGTGGAACACGTGGGCGAATCCTCCAGCCCTTTCCTGTGCCAGGGATTGTCCGGTGGCGGTAGTCGTGGAAATGAATATGTCCCACCCCGGAAACGCTGCACGAAACGGCTCCAATAGCGACCACAACGCGTTGAACTCGCCCACCGAGACTGCATGGAACCAGATGCGAGGACGTCCGGACACAGCCTTGCTGGTCCATCCTTTTTGCGTGTGCGGCACAATGCCCAGCTTCTGAGACAGTCCGGCGCGCGCTTTGGGTGACAACAGAAGGAACGGCCCACACACTGCCAGCAAAGCAAAAACGGCGGCGTAATAGAGGAAAATCAAGTCCGGCGCTCCTCCCTGGACCGGCAAGTCTAGCAATTAGTCAAGCAGCGCGCCATGCGACCCGTTTAACCCCTCAGGCTGCAGACAAGCCGAAAGTATAAGAAGCAGCACCCATTGGGGATTGACAAGCGTCCAACCGATGCCCTCCTGTTGCCGACCATGAAGCCCCCACATAAAGCCCCTGCCGCGGCTTCGCTTGACAACGGTCGGCAAACTGACCGTCGCCAGGTGGTGGAGCAAGGGGTACAATCCCTATGATTCGGTTGAGGTTCTCAGGTGCAGCCGCCGACTCGTCACGGCAAGCCACCAAATACGGTGCATCCTCAACAGCAACTGCAATCAACCTTGAGAAGTTTGCGGTGTCCCAGCAGGAAAGTCACACACCATGCCAACAAATCGCAATCTGAGAGCCGTCGCAGGACAGGGAGCCTACTCCCAATATACGGCAATCCTCAACGTCGGTTCTTTGATTGGAGGATTGATCTGCGCCTTCAATTCAATGCCGGTTTTGAAGCCGATTTTCGTTCATTACATGCCGAGAAATCTGATGAACGTGAAATTGGACATGCACCTCGGTCCAATTCACTCGGTTAATGTGAGCGACGGTTTGGTGCTCTTCGTCGGCTTTGTGATCGGTTACGCACTTTCCATGATCGTTCTGGTCATCCTGATGAACGTTGTATTCAAACTGCGCGGCGCCGTCACCAAAGGCGCAGGCGAATAAGCAGCCTCGAAAGCCTCAAGCAAGATCGATACTGTCCACGTCCAAGGTGATCGAGACATCGCCGCGCGGTCGAATCGGGCGCATGAACTCGCAGACCAATTGACGCCCATGCTCTCCGGCCAGATTCTTGATCAAGAAGTGATGGCGAAACTTACCTCGCAATCGCTCGATGATGCACGGCGCCGGACCCAAAATTCGCAGATCGTCCGGCGGCAATAGGTCACCGATGAAGAGACTGAGTTCCTCAACCAGTTCATCGCAGGTCGCCTGGACAATGTCCAGGTTCGCCCCGGCAACGACGACGCGCATTAGCTGGCTGAAAGGCGGATACGCCAGCTCCTGGCGGGCGGCGATTTCTTCTTCATAGAAGGATTGGTAGTCGTGATTGCGGGCGAGCGTGAGTGCCGGCAATTGCGGATTGTAAGTTTGCAGCACAACTTTACCGGGATGCTGCGCCCGACCCGCACGTCCGGAAACCTGCGTCAAGAGCTGAAAACCACGCTCGGTGGATCGATAGTCGGGCAAGTTGAACGAGACGTCAGCCGCCAATACACCAACCACGGTCACCTTGGGTATATCCAGTCCCTTTGCCACCATCTGAGTGCCGATCAATATGTTGGCTCGCCCCTGCGAAAAATCTTCGAACACTTTTTCGTAGGCACCCTTACGCGTGGTGACATCGCTATCGAGACGCAAGGTTGTGGCACCAGGAAATTCAAGATGACACTCGTGTTCGACCCGCTGAGTTCCCAAGCCGAAGGGCTTCAGGAATGGGCTCTGGCACGACGGGCAGGTGATCACGTTGCGTCTGGTGTACCCACAGTGGTGGCAAGACAGATATCCCTCTTCGAGCACGGCTTTTGTAGCGCTGAGTGCCGCACCACCGGCAGTGCTCTCTTCGTCGACCCTGTTGCTCCAACTGGTGCGTGTATTATGGAACACTAGCGATACGCTACAGTTGCGGCACTTAGGCACAAATCCGCAGGCGCGACAGAAGACATGACTGGCGAAGCCGCGGCGGTTCATCAGGAAAATCACTTGCTCCTCTCGCTCGAGCGCTTCATTGACGGCTCGCCGCAGCGCACCGGAGAAGATACCCTTGTTGCCGAGTTGCAACTCGCGGCGCATGTCTACGACGATCGATTCCGGCATCGGCTGTTGAAATACGCGCTGCGGAAGCTCCAACAGGTGTCCGGCGGATTTAGCCTGAGCATAGCTGCCGACATCTGGCGTGGCGCTGCCGAACAAAAGCAGTGCACCACAGCGGCGAGCCCGTTCGTGAGCCAGTCGCCGCGCGGAATAGCGGGGGCTTGGACTGCTCTGCTTGTAACTCCCATCATGCTCCTCATCGAGAATTATCAGTCCCAAGTCTGGTATCGGGGGCAGTACCGCCGAACGGGCTCCCAGAAGTACTCGCACGTCTCCAGCTCGAAGTCGTCGCCAGGTGTCGTACCGCTCACCAGGAGAGAGCGCACTGTGCCAGATCGCCACTTGTGATTGAAAGCGAGACAACAGTCGCTCAGCCAACTGGGGAGTAAGACTGATTTCCGGAACCAGCATCAACGCGCTTCGCCCGCTCTCCAACGCTTTTTGTATGAGGCGCAAATAGACTTCGGTCTTTCCCGAGCCAGTCACGCCGTGCAACAGCCAGGGATCGAAGTCACGTCCGGCGCTACTTCCATCTGCAAACAAAGACTCCATCCGAGCTTGCAATCGGTCGACCACGGTCTTTTGGTCGGCGGTCAAGTCAGGAGGCGCAGCAGCTCTCGCAGCTCGTCGAGCGGCTGCAGTCAGGGGATCGCGCCAGACGTCCTGTTCGATGTAGGAAAGAATTCCCTGCTCACACATTCGCTTTATGGTACTGGCGGTGGTGCCGGCCGCTTTAATCAGCTCCTGCACCGTCATTTGCCCATTGTGTCGGCGCACGCAGGAGACCACATCCTGGTGGCGGGACGAGGTCGGTTCCATCCCCGTCCAGAGCACAGCCTGTACGGTTTTCGGGGCGGCGGTCTCCGTTGCTTCGTTGACCACCTCGATGGTCTGCGACTTGCGCAGAGCTGAAAGTGTGTTAAAAAATCGACTCTGGCTCAGATGCACCCTCTGGCGCAATCCTTTTAGACTCATCGTCTTATTCTTGGCGGTGCGCAAAACCGAGATCACCTGCTGCTCGTCTTCGCCGGCAGGCGCCTGGTCCAATTGTTCGCAGTCGCCGATCAATCGGGCCACGCGTCGGGCTCGTTGCCCGACATCGCCAGGAATGGCGGCCGCCACAACCTGTGTGATACTGCAGCAATAGTAGTCAGCTATCCAGTAAAGAAACTCGATGTAGTCTCGATCAAAGAGCGGTTCGCTCTCCACGACGTCCTTAACATCGCGAATGCGAATGGCTGGCTGTTCGGATCTGACAGGCGGTTGACTAGGTGGCGAAACAGTTTCGTCCACAGACTCTTCTCTTTCAGCACCTTCCCGACCGCCGACATCAAGGCAAAGTTGCAAGTGCTGCGCCTGCCCATTCAACTGCCGCGTCTTGCTATTGCGTGCATGTGATTTGCCACCGCTTCCGGTGTCAGGGGTGTCGGCCGCAGCAATTGCCGAAGCGGAGGGGGTCGGACGCTCCTCCGAAGTCTTCAACTCTTCGCGCAAGGAGACAACAAACGCAGGCACCAGATCCTGATGCCCAAAGGGAACAAGCACCTGCGAACCGATAAACACTTCATTCTGCATTTCCGGCGGCACCCGATAGGTGAAAAGGCGGTCGCTGACCTCCCGATTGGGGATGTCCACGGCAACCTCGGCAAACACACCGGTTGTCTGCACGCAATAAAGTCTCCGCAAGCGCTGACGTGGTGCTAGACCAGATGATCCCAGATTTGATGGTTGGATCGCCATAATCATACCTCTCGGGTGACAGAAACCCGCACGAGCAGCAATGTATAGCCAATCGATATACGGCGCGACGAGTATGAAAGTGTTTCTCTCGTGCAGGCGCTCAGCGCAAGAGCGGGTTGGGGTTAAAGATGTATACGCTCCAACTCCGCAAAAAGTTCAATTTGTCTCGTCACGGCGACTGGTGCCGAACGCGCGTCAAAACACCCCGCGAGAAACCGACGTTTTTCGCGCGTTCAGCGACAGCGGCGCAACCTGCATGCCGCAGCTGCCCCCGCTCCACAGAATATCTCAAGAAATCTCAGGCGCCGATCAAATATTTCGACCAGAATCCATGTCCATGCAGGGAGTGTTTCGAAATCTCGAACGAAACATGGCTTTGCGGGCGCCGCGGCGTGCACATAAGAGGCATCGCGGCTTCCTTGGGAGTACGGTCGCCTTTCTTCACGTTGCACTTCAAGCAGGCCGCGACCACGTTATCCCAGGCATCCCCACCGCCCCGGGAGCGGGGAATGATGTGGTCGATAGTCAGGTCGTGACGACGTTCGCCGCAATACTGGCACGTGTAATTATCCCGGTGCAGAACGTTGCGCCGGGATAGACTGATTTCTTTATAGGGGATTTTGACGTAGCTTCGGAGTCGGATGACTGTCGGTAGAGGGAAGTCCGCGTAAATCACTTTGCCGTTGTGCTCAATCTGTTCAGCCTTGCCTTTCATGATTAGAACAACCGCTCGACGCCAGCTGCATATGTTCAACGGTTCATATGAAGCGTTTAGAACTAAGACTTTAGACAATGTTTCCTCGCAGTATGTGCAAAGTGTTGGTTCTATCTCGGTCTGACGCTCGGCAATGGCCTGGTTGATATCGATTCGCGATACAACTTCTAACGTCATGAAGACTTGGTTTTAAGCAAATCTTCACGTTGTAACATTATAACGATCAAAGTCGGAATTTGTCTATAAATCGCGCTGGGACGGGTTTTTGTGCTACAATGTCCGACCTGTCCCAAGACAGATTTGGGTTTTACGAAGTCCCAAAATGCCCATCGGGCGGCGTTGCAGAGAGTTGCAAACGCAGCCGGGCAGAACGTGTTTCGTTAGTTATTACCCCGAGTTATTACCTTGATTAGTTCACCGTCGCGCATCAACACACAGGAGAGAGGAGAAACCTTGTCAGTAGCAACGATGAGACAACTGTTGGAGGCGGGAGTCCATTTCGGGCACCAGACACGCCGTTGGAACCCGAAAATGCGTCCATACATCTACGGTGAACGGAACGGCATTTACATCATTGACCTCGAACAAACCCAGCGAGCGCTGGACAAAGCCTGCGATTACATGCGAAAAGCAGCCGAAAATCGCAAAAACATAGTTTTCGTCGGCACCAAGAAGCAGGCTGCCGAAATCGTTCAGGAAGAAGCAGTCCGCGCTGGAGTGCACTTCGTGAATCGTCGTTGGCTGGGCGGCATGCTCACCAACTTTGAAACCATCAAATGGCGCATGAACCGCTTGAAAGAGCTGGAGTCGATGCGCGATACCGGTGAGTTTTTCCGCCGTCCCAAGAAAGAAGTCGCCGTCCTCAACCGTGAGATGGCAAAGCTTGAGAAGTCCCTCGGCGGCATCAAGACCATGAAGGGCAAGCCTGACGTTCTGTTCATCATCGATCAAAAGCGTGAGTTGATCGCAGTCCAGGAAGCCAAGAAAGTCGGCATCGAAGTCGTCGGCATCATCGACACCAACTGCGATCCCGATGCTATCGATTACGTCATCCCCGGCAACGATGATTCGATTCGTTCAATCAAATTGATTACGTCGAGCATCGCCAACGCCATTCTGGAAGGCAAGCAAGGTCAATCCAACGCTCCTGCCGAAGAACCGGAAGCCAAAGAAGAGCGCGAACGGCAGCTAGCCGCAGTGGCCAGTGCCGCTGGCGACGAATCCTCTGAAGGCGGCAGCGGCGAGTCGGAAGGCGAAAACGCTTAGTTAAGGGATGCCGGCTGAAAGATGGCGCAGGTCATCTTATCCACCTCCTGAAATGCAGCAATTCAAAATGTAAGTGCTGGATTCAGGCGGAAAGCCTGCCCAGCGACGATTGGGCATGTTCCGACGACTGTCGAGAACGACCGGACCAGAAATCGAACACCTGATAGAACGTGTCTGTGTAAACACAAGGAGTGCAAAATGCCAGATATATCGGCAACCATGGTCAAAGACCTGAGAGAGAAGTCTGGAGCAGCCATGATGGACTGCAAGAAGGCCCTCGTGGAAGCTGACGGCAACTTCGACAAAGCCTTCGAACTGCTTCGCCAGAAGGGCATCGCCAGCGCTGCCAAGAAGCAATCACGCGCCACCTCCGAAGGCCTGGTGGTCGGCGAAGTGAGCGCTGACGGCAAGCGCGGCGCACTGGTCGAAATCAACTGCGAAACCGACTTCGTGGCACGGAACGAAGAATTCCAAGAACTGGCAAAAACTCTTGCTAAGACCGCGTTGGAATCCAAGGCGACCTCAGTGGAAGAGCTTGGCAAGGCTAAGCACGGCGGTGGAACAATCGCCGACCTGATCACTGAGAAAGTCGGCAAGATTGGCGAAAACATCGTTCTGCGTCGCATCGCTCAGGTCGCTATCGACGGAGCCGGCACGGTCGGACTCTATGTCCATGCCCTGGGCGGCAAGATGGGCGCCATGGTCGGACTCCAGGCTGAAAAAGACGGCAACAAAGAAGAACTGCAATCGATGGGACGCGATGTCGCCATGCATGTAGTTTCTGCCAAGCCTCAGTTCATCTCACGCGATGAAGTTCCAGCTGATATCGTCGAGAACGAGCGCCGCATCGAACTCGGCAAGGAAGACCTTGCTAAGAAGCCGGCCGAAATTCGCGAAAAAATCGTGCAGGGACGCGTCGACAAAATCATGTCCGAACGTTGCTTGCTCGATCAGCCGTTCGTCAAGGATCCCAACCAGACTGTCGGACAGCTCCTCAAGAGCAAGGCTGCCGAGTACGGCGCCCTGAAGCCGACCGGCTACGCGTTGTTTATCCTGGGCGAAAGCGAAGCCGCACCGTCCGCCGAAGGCAACGGACATCACTAGACAGCTGAGCGGCGTTGGTCGCCAAACAGCACTAGACCTCTTAGAAAGGGCGTTCTCAGGAGCGCCCTTTCAGTTATTTCGTTGCTTTTCGCGCATCTGAAGCGCGCTGTAAATGTGCGGCTCGCCATAACCCTGTATGATCGTCGCCGGTCTGACAAATGGCAATTTAGGGAATGCGGACTGCCGCCTTCCATGAGGCTCGAAACCAGGAATCACGTTCTAAAATGCAAAGCAAATCTACAGTCACCAATCCCGAGAAACCATCCGTGGGCGGCAGAAAGTATCAGCGCATCCTGCTTAAACTGAGCGGCGAAGCGTTAATGGATCCGGCGAAAGGTTTTGGTATTTCTGACAAAACCATCCATCGCATAGCCGATGAGGTAGCAGCAGCGCACCGTCATGGCACCCAGATCGCGATAGTCGTAGGCGCAGGCAATATATTTCGCGGCACGCAAGGCAAGAATTTCGGCATGGACAAAGCCGCGGCAGACTACGTGGGCATGCTAGCCACGATTATCAACTGCCTGATTCTTTCCGAAGTGCTCCAGTCGAAAGGCGTCGAAACCCGCGTGCAGACAGCAATCGCCATGCCCGCAGTCGCCGAGTCTTTTATTAGATTGCGCGCCATTCGCCACCTCCAAAAGGGGCGTGTCGTCATCTTTGGTGGCGGAACCGGTAACCCGCACGTCACCACGGATACGGCTGCCGCGCTGCGCGCTGCAGAGATCAAAGCGGATGCCGTGCTCATGGCTAAACACGGTACGGACGGCGTCTACACCGACGACCCGAACCGCAATCCGCAAGCCCAAAAGATAGAGAAGATTTCCTTCGAAGACGTCATTCGTCAGGGTCTAAAAGTGATGGACCCGGCGGCGGTATCTTTGTGTCAGCAAAACAACATTCCACTTGTGGTGTTCAATTTTGCTGATGAAGGTTCAGTCGAGAAGATCATTCTCGGGGAAGCCATTGGAACAATAATTGAGTGACATAGAAGCAAGACCTGGAGGGGATGTATGTCTACCACTACGCAAGCGCTGACCGACGCCGAAGACCGCATGAAGAAGGCGCTGGCCAATCTGCAGAAGGAGTTTCAAACGGTGCGCACGGGGCGTGCCAACCCGGCTTTGTTGGACCGCATCGAGGTCGAGTATTACGGAACTCCAACGCCATTGAAGAGTTTGGCCAACATCTCAACTCCCGATGGACGCTCACTGGTTATTCAGCCTTACGACAAGGGCGCGCTCAAAGAAATCGAACAAGCTATCCATAAGTCTGGTCTGGGGCTGACACCAAACAATGATGGAACCGTGGTGCGCATCAACATTCCCGCTCTCACCGAAGACCGACGCAAAGAACTGACCAAGGTGGTCAAAAAGTACGCAGAAGAAGCTCGCGTTGCCATCCGAAACATTCGCCGCGACGCAGCCGACCACATCAAGAAACAGAAGGACAATCAAGTCTCCGAAGACGAAATAAAACGTCAGGAAGATTCCCTTCAAAAAATGACGGACAAGTACATCAAAGAAGTGGACAAGATGACCTCGGAAAAAGAAACCGAGATCATGGAGGTATAACACCCATGTGCGGAATCGTTGGTTACCTGGGCCCGTTCCAGGCTGCTCCCATATTGCTTTCGGAGCTCCGGTGCCTTGAGTATCGCGGCTATGACTCGGCCGGATTGGCAGTCATCGAGAACGGGCGCCTCAACGTCGTGAAAGCAGTCGGCAAGCTCTCCAATCTGGAAACGCTGCTCGACGAAAAGCCACCAACTGCCACCATCGGCATCGGGCACACGCGCTGGGCCACTCACGGCGTTCCCAACGATGAAAACGCTCACCCGCACACAGACTGCACCAGCAAACTGGCCGTGGTCCACAACGGCATCATCGAGAATTACGAAGAGCTCCGCGACGAACTGATCAAAGCCGGACACAAGTTCGTCTCTCAGACCGACACCGAAACGATCGCTCACCTCATCGAAGAAGAGCTGAAGAAACAGAAAGACCTGCTGAAAGCAATTCAACAGACGGTCAATAAATTGAAAGGTGCGTACGCCCTGGGCATCGTCAGCCAGGATCATCCCGATCGCATTTATGCCGTCAACCACCACTATTCGCTGGCCGTCGGGCTGGGAGATCGCGAAAGCTATCTGGCATCCGACAGCGTGGCGGTCTGCCAGTACACGACCCGCCTGTTGCGTCTGGAAGAAAGCGAAATCGCCGAGATGACTCTGGGCAAGTGTCGCCTCTTCGACTTCACCGGCAAAGAAGTGAATCGTAATCCAGTCACCGTCGACCAGATGCCCTATGTGATCGACAAGAAGGGGCACAAGCACTTTCTGCTCAAAGAGATTCACGAGCAGCCGCTGGTCTTGAGGCAGACGCTCAGCAAGTATCTCTCAGACCCGCGAAAACCAATCAATTTTTCTGCCACCAGCAGCCATTTCGTGAGCAACGCCAATGAAGGCAAGAATCACGGATCCGGTGGCAAAAAAGACAGCGGCAACGGTAACGGTAACGGCAACGGCAACGGCTACGGCGTGCACCTGACAGACGCCGACATCGCCAAGATTGAGCGCATCAAAGTGGTGGCATGCGGAACGGCGTACCATGCCGGTCTGGTCGGCAAGCACGTGATCGAACAATTGTGCGGCATTCCGGTCGACGTTGAAATAGCTTCCGAGTGCCGCGGTCGCCGCATGCTGGTAGACGAGAACACACTCGCCATCGCCGTCAGCCAGTCAGGCGAAACAGCCGACACACTGGCCGCCATCACAGAGGCGAAAAACGGCGGATCTTTCACACTCGGGATTACCAACCGCCCCGATTCGCATCTCGCCTTGATCACTCCTAACCTGATTGTCACCGAATGCGGTATCGAAGTTTCAGTGGCGGCAACCAAAACATTCACCGCGCAATGCGTTTGTTTCTACCTGCTGGCAATTTACCTTGCCGAGAAGAAAAATCTGCTCGGCGCCGCTGAAATTCTCCAGCTTAAAACCCACCTCAGCAAAGCTCCGGCACTGATCGAGCAGACCCTGGCACGCCAGGCGGACTATCAGCAAAAATCGCTGAGTTATGCGGAAGCACACGACGTCATGTTCATGGGTCGCGGAGTCAACTATCCAATAGCCATGGAAGGCGCACTGAAGCTGAAAGAACTCAGCTATATTCACGCCTCCGGATACGCCGCTGGCGAATTGAAACACGGTCCGATCGCTGTGCTGGACTCGAAGGTTCCGGTTGTGACGATTTGTGTCCCCGGCACCGTCTACGAGAAGGTGATTTCCAACTCCCAGGAAGCAAAAGCCCGCAAAGCGCAAATGATTGCAGTGGCAGTCGATGGCGATGAGCAGGCCGCAAAGACATTCGACACCATCTTCTCCATCCCACCTGTCGAGGAAATGTTCAGCCCGCTTGTCGCAGTGGTGCCGCTGCAGTTGATGTCTTATTTCATCGCCGACTATCTCGGCAAAGATGTCGACCAGCCGCGCAACCTGGCTAAATCAGTCACCGTCGAGTAACGCGAAGTACCGACGTTTTTCGCGTGTTTACTTCAGCCTGTGAACGGCCATCTCTAGGTTGTTTCGGGCTTCGATAAAACGCGGATTCAGTCTGAGAGCAATGCGAAACTCGTTCACCGCTGACTGGATGTCGCCGCGCCCATACAGGGCGAAACCAAGATCGTTGTGGGCGTGCGCATTCAGCGGATCTATGGACACGGCTTGTTTAAACTCGTCCACCGCGGCTTCGGTATCACCATTGGTGAGCAAACACCGCCCCATCGCCACGTGGCTGTCGGGAGAGTTGGGATTGAGCAACATAGCCTGTCTAGCGATGCGCAAAGAAGCTTGTTTATCGCCTGATTTTAGCAGCGCATTGGTCAACGAGACCTGGGCACGCGAAGATCCGGAATCGAGTGATACGGCCTGCCTGGCGGCTTTCAATGCCCCCTGAACGTCCTGCGACGACAGCAGAACCTCGGACAACCCCGAGAGGGCATCCGCCGAAGGTTTGATGGAAACGGATCGGCGAAACTCGTTGATGCTGTCCGAAACGTTTCCTCCGTGAAAAAGCGATTCAGCCAGCAGCATGTGCACTTCTGCGATATTTGGTGCAATTTCCACGGCGCGACGATATTGTCCGAGGGCTTCGTTGTGGTCACCCATCCACTCGAGGACTTTCGCCAGCTGAGCGTGGGCAAGCGCGTCAGCAGGATTGATGTTGATGGCTGCCATCAAATCGGTGGCTGCACCTTGTGGGTCTCCGAGAAGAAACAGATAGGTGCCCAGCTTGAAGCGCAAATGAGGATTTTTTGGATTGTCGGTGACGCTGCGGCGAAGTGAGATTACGGTATCACCCACGGTTCTGAGGTCGTACGACTTGCGGTCGAGCAACAGCAGATCCAGTTCTTCCTGTGAAACTTGCGATTCGGGAGAATGGGCAGCACCGTGAGCAGCACCGTGAACACCGGCCGGCGGCGGCGTACCACCGTGCGCGGCACCTCCCGCGCCACTCGCAGCAGAAGCCCCTGAACCGTGCGCGGCAGGCCCGGCAGTAGTGCCAGCAAGGCTGCCGCCACTGGCTGGAGTGGTTGGCGCCGATACCTTTGCAACAGACTTATTGGCAGCCTCAACAGTGCCGGCATGGGCCGGGACGCCATGCAGTGCGATAGACAGAACGGACAGACTGCCGCCGGCAATCATGAACGAGAAGTAAATTGCTGAAACTATATTTCTGGCTGACCGAAGAGATGGCATGTACCGACCGCGTTTTTGGTATCTTTTCTTCTGTAGCCGGGAGGAATAATGGCGCTTACCGCCTACATACATATACCATTTTGCTCGCACAAGTGTGACTTTTGCGACTTCGCGGCATTCGCCGGTGTCGACGACATGGAGCGGGACTACTGCGATGTGGTTGTATCTGAAATCCGCGCGCGCACGCAAGAATATCAGCATCCCGCCGGCGGCATGCGCTCGCTGTTCTACGGCGGCGGCACCCCGGGCTACGTCAGTCCCGATAACCTCGCTCTCATTCACGAAACTCTCAACGAGACCGTCGGCGTGGCCAGTGACGCGGAAGTTTCACTGGAAACCACCCCCCATTCCATAACCCTGGAAAAGGCAAAGAGCTGGCTTTCCATGGGAATCAACCGCCTCTCGATCGGGCTAGAGTCCCTGAATGATGATGAATTGCGGGCGATCGGGCGCGATCACACGGTTGCCCAGGCGTTGCAAGGCGTCGACACGGCAAGGGAAGCAGGTTTCGTCAATATAGCTCTCGATCTCATGTACGGTCTGCCCACGCAGACGCTGGTCAGCTGGGAGAAAACGCTAGATCGGGCGATTGGGTTGGGAGCGCCGCACCTGTCGGCCTATGGATTAACGCTGGCAGGAAACTCACCACTTCTCACGAAATTCCCTCGCGATTGCGCTGACTATCCGGATGAAGACTTGTTCGGCTCCATGTATGGGTTGCTCGTCTCCAAGTGCGAAGCGGCAGGACTGCTGCAATACGAGATATCCAACTTCAGCAAGGTCGGCTACGAATCCCGCCACAACCTCACCTACTGGGCAAACAGCGAGTACTTCGGTTTCGGCGTCAGCGCCCACCGTTACCTCGGAGGCGTCCGCAGTTCCAACTTCCGGGGACTGAAACGGTACATGCGAGACTTTCTGTCGGACGAAACTTGTGAGGTTATCGACGAACGAACTCGCGCCAAAGAAGCGCTTTTCCTCGGTCTGCGGCTGCGAACCGGCATCAACCTCGACCAATTCAGAACCATGTATGGCTTCGACGTGCGCGCCGTGCGCAGCGACAAAATTCAGGCGCTCACAGAAGGCGGATTTTTGGAGGTCTCAGACGGCTACCTGCGGCTCAGTCAGCGTGGTGTTCTGGTCAGCAACCTGGTGATGTCGGAGCTGGTGTAGCCGCCGGCGGTCCGATAAACGGCTGAACCGCCGCAGGCAGTTACCGGGTGGGCTTGCGGCTCGGTCCGAGCTGACCGGAGTAGTTTAGGAATGCCCATTTTGGGGCACGTTGGGTGGGTACGAGGCGTCTTGGTCAACCCTGTCTTCACAGGGTGTGTCGCGGGGCACAATAAACACAGGCAACCAAACGGCAAGATTATCCCGCTGCGAATCCAATCTGATCTGACGACATGAAAATGTGCCCAGACTGTGGCTCAAAGTACGAGGACTCCTATGTGGAGTGCCCTCAGGATTCGCGCCAGCTCAAGGCCATCGAACTGGACCCCTGGATAGGCCAGCTGATCGCCGACCGCTACACCATTCAATCGGTGATTGGCAGCGGTGGCATGGGTGTAGTCTACAAAGCAAAGAACGAGGTAAATGACCGTCCAGTCGCGATCAAGATGCTGCATCAGCATCTTGTGACCGATACTGATGCGATAAAACAGTTTCACCTGGAAGCCCAGGCGGTCTCCAAAGTTTCTCATCCGAACACTGTGCAACTCTGGGATTTCGGACTGACCGAATCGGGACAGCCGTATATCGTGATGGATTATTTCGATGGGATCAATTTGCGCAAGTTGATCAAGTCGGAAGGCATACTCTCCATTGCGCGCGCCAATCATATTTTCGGGCAAGCGGCCGATGCGCTGGCGTTTGCTCACAATGCCGGTGTCGTTCATCGCGATCTCAAGCCTGAGAACATCATGATCGCCGCAGCCGAAGAAGACCGCGTAGCAGTGGTGGACTTCGGTATCTCGTCCTTCGCTACAGCGCGCACCAAATACGATGGCGGGCCGGTAAGCGATATCGTCGGCAGTCCACCCTACATGAGTCCGGAACAGTGTCAGCTGGCTGGTGAAATAGACGAACGCAGCGACATTTATTCGATTGCCATTGTCCTCTATGAGGCGCTCAGCGGCAAACTGCCCTTCGCGGCCAAGAATGCACTGGACATGCTTGACGCACACATTTCCAGGCAGCCATTGCCTTTGCGTGCAGCCCATCAAGGACTGGTTTCTTGCGAGGCGCTGAGTGAACTCTTAGCAAAGAGCCTGGATAAGAAACCTGAGAATCGTCCGCAAACGATGGAACAGTTTCGCGAGGGGCTGGCCGATGCAGTTCGCCGGGACATGATCCGTCTTAGCTCTCTCAAAAACCGAAAGAGCGAACTGGATGGCAGTTCTACCACATCACAGCAACGCATCGTTCCCCCTGCAGGCGCAGCCACGTCGGCTGGCGGTACGTCACAAGGAGTGACAACAGCTTCTCAAACGGTCCCAGCCGATGCCACTCCGTCAGCTCTGGCACCAATAAAGGTGGCAGACATTGTTAGGTCAGATACGCTGGTGGATGCCGTGGCAGCGCTACCTCAGGACCAGTTGTTGACGACCGGCGCAGAAACGAAGCGAGTCGAAAAGAATTTCCTGGACAAGGTATTTGCTGCGATTGGGCTTGGTTCCAGCCGCAAGGAAGAGAAGGGACCCCAATACGTTCTGTACAACTGTCCTCATTGCGGGGAGACAGTGGCACCCGACATTTCGTTCTGCCTGGAATGCGGTCGCAGTCTGGCTCAGACCCAGGACTTCGCTGCGATACGTGCGGCGCAAGGAACATTCACGTTGCCGAAAACTCAACATGTCGAGCCAGGACCAACCGGTTTCGATCGCAAAAAGAAAGCCCGCATGACCGTCCGTCTCTGGAACAGTCCGACCGCCATCATTGTCGGTATCAGCATCATCGCAGTGACAGCGTTTGTGATGACAGGCGGCATGGAGACCGCTTCCAAGCAATTGAAGAAAATGCATCTGAAGCAGATTGTCGGTCCGGAACTGGCGAAGCAACTCAACCTCAAGTAGCGCGTTCTCGACAAGCGCAATTCGATTGTTTTTCGCGCGTTTTCCACGCGTTGCTCACGTCGTCCTCCGATTAAGGACGCATTAAGGGGAGCCTGGACCCGACTCGTTCGTCTATATACTAGAACTAACCTAGAGGATGAAAACCCATGCCTGACGGCACCTTGGCGGACGCAAATTTTCTACCGGCAAAACCTCCAGCAAACTCCATTCTGGACTTCTCCGGTTCGCTCTCAGCGGGTCAGACCAGTCAGCTGGAGGGGGTCGCACACGCGCTGTCCTATCAGGCGAAAGTGGTCATCCTTCCTCAAAATTTCAATCCAACTGCTTTCGACCAATTCGCACGCGAGCTGGCGCAGCAGTGGCAGGTGCACGGCAACAGACTATTGATTGTCGTGGACCTGAAGGGTAAGCACATGCGCGCCCTCCCAGGCAAAACATTGCAGGCGAAAGGTGTTGATCAGAGTTTCCTCAACCAGCAAGTCTTTCCAAACAGCTTTAAGCCATATGTTAAAGAGGGCGATGTCGCAGGAGCTATTCAGAATACGCTGCTCGCAATCAATACTCAGGTTCAATCGCAAGCACGCGTCGGGCAAACTGTTGAATCGCAAAGAGTGCCTGCCGATGCCTACGGTGGCGGCACTCGCATGACGCCCGCCAGCGGAGGAGATAACGGCTGGGGGGTGTTCGCGATGCTGGCGTTGGTTCCCATTGCACTAACCGTGGTGTCGCTGGTGGCGATGCGCAAGAAAAGCGATTCAAACAGGTTGATGCGCAAGGAGTTGGAAGAGAAATCCTCGGCACTTTATCAAATTGCCGATCAACTCGGGCAAGCAAGCGAATATTTGCCACGCGATAAACATCCAGAGTTGGCACAGAAAACGGCGGAATTTTTCAGCAAATTGAATGCCGTTGAGCAAGCAAAACGCGAGTTAGAGATGATGGAGCGTCAAGGCAAGACGAGGGAGGTTCGTGACGGGCTGCTCAAGATTCATAAGGTCGTTGATCTTCTCAAGGCAGAAGGCAAAGAGCTGACTCCTCAGGTAAGTGCGCTCACGGGTGGCGTGCAGTCTTCATTTGCTCCAATTCAAGAAGACGCAGGCAGCATCATCAAAGTCTCCGAAACCGACAAACAACGGCAAGCGGACGAGGACTTTAAGCTCCGCATTGCTGCCAGACAGAATCAAGCTCAGGCGATGGGCAACCAACGTTACTACACTCCAACCTGGATGTCCGAGCCCATGTACGCACCGATGATGGTGAATCCGTTTGGCGGAGTGGGCGGCATGATGACTATGGCGATGTTACTGAATCAGATGGATATGAACAGACGATTGAGTGATGTTGCTGCTCACCAGTACTATCAAGACCACTACAACCAAAACAACTGGGACAACAACAATCAGAACGATGCCGGGTCTTGGGGCGGCGACGATGGCGGCTCCTGGGGTGGCGGAGATTCTGGCGGCGGAGACTGGGGTGGCGGCGGTGATTTCGGCGGTGGGGCTGATTTCGGAGGCGGCGGGGGCGGCGACTGGTAGCTGCCTATACGCAGCGCTCCGGCGACGTGCGAAAAACGTCGGTTTATCGTTATCCTTCCCAATCGGCGTGAGCTAGCTGGGACGCCAGTTGCGTCCCATGCTCTGTCCGATGCGGAATCCCTGAATGAGATTAGTGCGAGTCAGTTGGTACAGTTCGTTGAGAGCAGACGCGTCTTCGATACCGTATTTGGTGGCGATGGCATTGACCTGTTGCATGGCGACGGCGGAAAAATATACGAAAACTTCGTCACGCACTTCGCCACGACCCTGGTTGGGAAGCCGAAGAATGGCTTTTCCAAAGTCGTTGTTTACAGCGTCAACAATCTGCGCTTCCAACATATCTTCATAAATGGAATCTATTTTGCGTCCCATGTTAACTGTGCCTCAGAATTCTCTGCCTGAAAGAAAGTGTTTATTCGAGAGCATCGAGCGCATTGCGAACTTCCTTGATGTCTTGCCACATCAGCCACTTCGGGCTTCCGACTTCTTTGGAATCGTTGCGCAATAAATACGAGGGATGAAATACGGGCATAACTCTAGCACCGTTTCTATACTCAAGCCATTTCCCTCTGATCTTACTGATAGGATCCTTTACGCGCAGTACACCCTGCACTGCGGTGGCACCGGCAAGCAGAATTATTCTCGGACGCACAAAGTCGATCTGCGCTTCCAGATAGGGGCGGCAAGCGGCCGCTTCAATCGGAGTCGGAACCCGATTGCCTGGCGGACGGCACTTCACGATATTGCAGATATAAGTCTCGGTCTTGCGGTCGATGTTTCCTGCTTCGAGGATCTTCGAAAGCAACTGCCCAGCTCGCCCTACAAATGGCACGCCCTGCTCGTCTTCTTGCTGCCCGGGGCCTTCACCGATGATCATTAGCTTGGCTTTAGGATTACCATCAAAGAAGACAACGCTATTGCGAGTGGTGCACAATCCGCATTTCTGGCACTGCATGGCGGCAGCTTGCGCTTCCTCAAGCGTAGAATAGAGTTGCAGCGCCTGCTGTTCCGGCTCTGCAGGCTTTTTCACCACAGTAGAATTCGGTTGTTGCATTGCTAATTTCTCGCCTCAAGTGTTGTTTCGGGTTGGACATGCTCTTTCGACATGCAACCCATATACAATTCGCAGTACAACGCGCATAGGATGCGGCTTTCAGCCCTGCCGGAAAATCCTAGCACGCGCGCATCAGCGGCTGCCTTAAGTGCTGCCGGAACAGAGAGACCATACACAGAGAAGAACTGATGTTTTTCGCGTGTTTGTTTAACCAGTAATCGACGAGCGGCGCTCAGCCGTTTCTCCAAGCTGGACGCTGGGCAGCACTACGACATTGGTCACCGCCGGCTCGCTTGCCGCATTGCGGGCGACCATAGCGCAGTCGTATGCCACGGACAGGTCATCTAGACTGACACCAGATACAGTGCTGCCGGCTAGCAGTCTTTGGGTGCCGATGCCCAGGCAAGTCGCGGCCGCTTCTGTAAATGAGTGCGTGTCACCGGTTACGAACAGCTTCTTGTGCTGAGCCGGTGCCGGCGTGAAGTTATCGTATCCAGCGTCCACGTGCAGCCTGGAATCTAATTCAGCAAGCAGCATACGAGCAGGGTCGACCAGTTCGATTGAAGCCGGCAACAGATCTGAGAGCGCATTTTGCAGGAATGGGAAGTGCGTGCAGCCAAGCACGACCGCTTCTACGGAGTCTTTGCGCAGCTGATTGGCATACCTGGAGAGAACGTGCGCAGTCTGCTCACCTTCGATGAAGCCGGATTCGACCAGCGGCACCAGGTCCGGACAGGCAATCTCTATGACCTCTACAGAAGGATTGAGCGCTCGCACCGCACGCGAAAAAGCTCGGCTTTTGATAGTCGAATAGGTAGCCAGGACGCCGACTTTCTTGTATCGGTTCGCCAGATAACGCGCGGTCGGAAAAATCAGGTTATGCACCGGAACCGGTGACACTCGCTTGGCGTGATCGAGAGACAGGGCGGCGCTGGTATTACAGGCCATGACGATGTGGTCAGCCTGGTGCATGAGCAACCAGCCAATTATCTCTTCGACAAATTGATCCACCTCGCGGGCATCTCGATTGCCGTAGGGACAGCGCGCAGTGTCGCCGACATATACGAAGCGATACTGCCTGCCATCAGCAGTGGGAGGCAGCTTCTCCAACTGGCGCAGTACCGAAAGTCCGCCAACGCCGGAATCGAAAAGTCCAATAGTAATGGTGTCGCTGTCGCGCACGGGCAAAATAGAGACTCCTGAGAACTTATTCCTTTAGTGGATCTACCTACTACGGTTCGATCTTAGCGAGCGGTGAGCAATTGCGATACGTTTGTTTGATTTTTTCGCTTTGCGTCTATTCATCGCGATCTTCGTAGGTTTTTCGCGTCCTGCCGGCTTTTTCGCGTGCAAAATTTGCGTAAAACGTTTTCCCTTTTTGGACTGGGACGCCGCCTGGGAGGTTCGTGTTCCGCTTGCGTCTGCCGTCTGAGAACTGCGCGCCGCCTGTTTTACCGAACTCATGCCGGCGGCCGTAGCCGAAGCAATACTGGCGCCTGGATTGGTTCCATGCGTTGCAACGTAGACGATAACACCCTGGGCCAAAGCTTCGGCAATCTTTTGCTGATAATCAGATGAGATTAATTTGTCTCTCTCATCCTTATTGGAGATGAATCCCACTTCAGCGAGGATAGCCGGGTAAGGCGTGTGATTAACGACATAAAATCGCGCCGTGCGAACGTTGCGGTCAGGCACTGCCAGTTTGCCGACCAGGGACGAATGAATCGATTCTGCGAGCGGCCTGCTTTGTGGGTGCAAATAATATGTTTCTATGCCGGTTATCGAATTGTTGCTTTCCAGCGAGTTGATGTGAACGCTGACGAAGGCACTGGGGGCCGTTTCATTGGTGATTCGCACCCGCTCTTCCAGAGAAACGAATGTGTCATCAGAGCGCGTCATCACGACTCGGGCGCCCTGCCTGCGTAGGAGCTTTCTGAGTTTTTCGCAAATCGCCAAAGTGATTTCCTTCTCCTGGATGTCACCGCGCTGAGCCCCTGGATCGGTGCCCCCGTGACCGGCATCGATAACAATGACGCTGCCGCCGGGCAGATGGGCAGCCGGATTGAAGGCTGTAGGCATTTCTTTCGCTATATCGATAATCAGCAAACCGTTCTCATCGCATCGCTCGCAAACCTGTATGTCTTCGCTGTTCAAATCCAGGACGATGCGTCCACAAGCGCCATCAGGGCTGCCCAGTCGAATTGTTTTGACGAAGGCATTTTCAGGGATCTCGGGCATGGTGGCACTGGACAGGTCCGCAGCGCTTTCTATATCTATGACATGGCGCTCCGGATCATGTAAGCGGAAAGTCTTCGTTTTTGGCAGTTTGCCGGACGACGACGAAACCGCCAAGCGCAAAGGAACAACGCTCACCACCTTTATCTCGGAAGAAGAGACTATGTCAGGCGCTTGATCCGCAATATTTGCGCCTTCTTCCTCACTGACGACCTTTTCCTGAGCGGAAAGAGCGACCGATGGCGGTGGTGGTGGCGGTAAAAAGTCAGATTTCGCGCCATTACCGGCCAACGCCTTTGGCATAGTCAAGGCACCGCGTGCAGTACCGCCGCTGATCTGAGCGCCTCCGGTTCGCATATTTGGTGCGCTCTGAGGAAACTTGGAAGCGGAGCTAATCTGAACCGTCTTCTTGACGCTGGACAATCCAGGCAACATTGGCGGGTCAGCCTCTGCTACAACTTCGACGACCTCGGTCTCGAGTTGAGGTTTTTCAATCTTGGCAGATCTGCGTTTGTCAGCGGGAGCCGTGGAGAGCGCCGGACTGGCAGCAGTCGGCGGCACCGTTGAGGAAGAATTGGTCGCGGTGCCTTTGCGCGAACCAGGCGATACGGACGAAGCTGAGGGGGGAACCGACGGAGCCACATGAACCAGGGACGGTGAGGCGGACGCAGGCTCGGCAATTGGTCCGCGCAGTACTGGTTTGTTTGGATCGACCAGCTTTTTCACTTCGACTTTCGCCTGACCGGCGGCCGCAGTAGTGATCCGGGACACACTGGCCGCTTGTGGCGCCGGCGCGGGCAGTGCCTGACCGTCGACCTGAAGGTCCAACAGCAGTCCACCGGAAGGCATAGGAGGCAAACTGGATCTGTTGTTTCCAGTCGTCACGCTCGCAGTTCGCTGGACAGGAACCGTCGGTATCGAACCATTAGCCACTGAGGCACGCTGCGGCGCAAAGCGGGGTATCGTCGACGTCGAGGACATGGTCGGCGGAGCGGCGGCGATCGCGCCGACGGGAGTCAATCTCGGAACCATGCCGTTGCCAGTATCAAAGCCGGCGGAGGGGAGCTTTACAGTCAGAGTTCCAGATGACGATGATGCGAATTCGACTCTCTTGAAAACGCGCATCGATGGCGCGGATAAAACTAGACGAAATATTGCGGGTCGGTCCTGAACTTGGGCGATGCGCACTTTCTGAATGCCGCCGCCGGTCGGGTAGATGATTCGCGACGCCTGACCAAAATTGAGACCAACGAAGTCAGCAACCATGACAGCTTCGCCATTGTCGCCCGGGTAGAACCGCACCGCTGGCGGCGGCAATGCTGATTGCCCGCTGGTATTTATGATCAACGCCGATGGGCTCTCGACGACCGACGTTACCTCTCGGTCGCGTACTCCTGTCGTTTTTCGCCCGCTATATGATGACGCTGACTGAGCCATTGCATGCGGTGCAACGGATAGCCACGATATTAAAAACAGAGCGGTTAGCGCTAGGGGGCGGACATACCGCCTCATGAGGCCACCTTAACCTTTCTAGCTGGGGCAATCATAACACGCGAAACCAAGAGGCTGTAGTCAGAATATTGGTGTCATTCTTGATAACGTGCCACCGCCGGTAGAGCTAGCTTAAATTTGCTCTGCGGCAGCATAAATGGAATATCTGATACCCTCATGGTTGCTGGGGCGTGGGCGCAGAGCTGAATGCGCGCAGAACTGCGGCGCCTTGCCGTACACCACACCAAACTTACTAAGTTGCATAAGGGAGTTGTTCGATGAGTACTGCGCTTTTGGATTACGGTCCGATTCTCGCGGCCTTCGCTGCCATCGTCTATGGATTGGGCGTCGGCGGGTGGGTCCTCAAGCTCAGTCCCGGCAACGAACGGATGCAGCAAATTGCCGGCGCCATACAAGAGGGCGCAGCCGCTTATATGAACCGCCAGTACACGACGATCGCCATGGTCGGTGTGGCACTGTTCGTGATTATCGGACTGGCACTCAACTGGCTGACCGCGCTGGGATTCGCAGTGGGAGCTATCTTGAGCGGCGCCGCTGGTTTCCTTGGCATGTTCGTCTCGGTGAGAGCAAACGTGCGTACGGCGGAAGCAGCACGCAAAGGTCTGGGCAGCGCGCTTGATGTCGCCTTCAAAGGCGGCGCGGTGACAGGACTTCTGGTGGTCGGACTGGGACTTTTGGGAGTTGCCGGGTTCTATCTATTTACCGGCACTGACATGGCGAAGAGCATGTTCCATATTGAAGGCGTTGAGCAACGAGTGGCGGCGCTGGTCGGACTCGGTTTCGGCGCCAGTCTCATTTCGGTGTTCGCCCGTCTCGGTGGTGGCATCTACACCAAAGCCGCAGACGTCGGCGCTGACCTCGTAGGAAAAGTCGAAGCCGGCATTCCGGAAGACGACCCGCGAAATCCGGCAGTTATTGCGGACAACGTGGGCGATAACGTCGGCGACTGCGCCGGCATGGCTGCCGACCTATTCGAGACCTACGCGGTTACCGCAATTGCAACTATGTTGATTGCGTCCATTACGTTCCACGAGCAGATCGCTGCCGGCAATCACAACGCCGTCCTTTATCCGCTCGCGCTGGGAGCAATCTCGATCATTGCCTCAATCATCGGAACATTCGCCGTTCGCCTCGGTATCGGATTTGGTGCCAAGAACAACATTATGGGTTCTATGTACAACGGACTACTAGTTGCTGGTCTTCTGGCTGCCGGTGGTTTCTATTGGATTACCTCGCAGATGATGCGCGGCATGGGCGAACATGGCTACCCCACTTATTTCTGGGCATCGATGGTGGGTCTGGTTGTGACCGGATTGCTGGTCATGATCACCGAGTACTACACATCTACTGAATACGCGCCTGTCAAATCGATCGCCAAAGCGTCGGAGACAGGACATGCAACCAACATCATCGCCGGTCTGGCTGTTTCGATGCGGGCAACCGCCGCGCCAGTGCTGGTGATTATCGCGGGTATCTTGGTTTCCTTCAGCTTGTGCGGTGTGTTCGGAGTAGCCCTGGCTGCGATGTCTATGCTCAGCATGGCAGGAATCATCGTCGCTATTGACTCCTACGGACCGATCACGGATAACGCCGGCGGCATCGCCGAAATGAGCGAATTACCTAAAGAAGTCAGAAACATCACAGACCCTCTGGATGCCGTCGGCAACACGACCAAGGCGGTAACAAAAGGCTACGCTATCGGCTCAGCCGGACTGGCAGCCATCGTTCTGTTCGCCTCCTACGTTCAAGATTTGAAGGCCAGCGCAGTCAAAGCTGGACTGGACACAGCTAACTTAAACTTCGACCTATCCAGCCCATACGTCCTGTGTGGACTGTTTCTGGGCGGACTGATTCCGTACCTGTTTGGCGCGCTGGCTATGGAAGCCGTCGGCGCCACCGGTGGTCTGGTTGTGGAAGAAGTGCGCCGACAGTTCAAGGCCATTCCGGGCATTATGGAAGGCACAGCCAAACCTGAGTACGGCTCCTGCGTCGACATCGTCACCAAAGCCGCGCTGCGATATATGATTTTGCCGGCGTTGTTACCGGTGCTCACTCCGGTAGTGATTGCCCTTGTCGGCACCCTCTGGCTGAACCACGCGTTGCCCGGGCAGTTCGCCGCAGCAAAAATGCTCGGTGGGGTCCTGGTCGGCAGCATCGTGACCGGGCTCTTCGTAGCAGTGTCCATGACCTCCGGCGGCGGTGCGTGGGACAACGCCAAGAAATACATCGAGGAAGGTCACCATGGCGGCAAAGGCTCAGAAGCACACAAAGCTGCCGTCACGGGCGATACCGTCGGCGATCCTTACAAGGACACTGCAGGACCGGCCATCAATCCGATGATCAAAATTCTGAACATCGTCGCGCTACTGATCATTGGCTTCCTGGTGAAGTAACCCATGCAGATCCGCGCTGGCAACAGGCAGGACGAAGACAAGATTCGCACGATTATTTTCAACGCCATGAAAGAGTGCGGTCTTGAGCCTGAGCCGGAAGGACGCGAGGACGACCTGAAAAACATCGAAGCCGGCTACTTCTGGCACGACGGTATTTTTGTCGTTGCCGAGCGAGAAGGAGAAATCATCGGCGTCGCCGGTGGCCGCAGAAATCCCGACACCGAGGGCGATGCGGAACTGGAATTGATCAGGCTTGCCGTTCTTCCATCAGAAAGAAAGCATAACGTGGCTCGCCAGCTGCTGGACACGATTATGTTCTTCGCCGGCAATTCAGAATATGAGCGGGTGATTCTGCGGACAAAAGCGAAGGTCATACCCGGAGTACTGGAGAAACTCGGATTCAATGTAGACAAAAGCCGCGCCGGCGATGCGGTGCCTGTATATACTCAACCGGTCGCAGCGCGCGCCAGTTGCCGGAAGTAGAAGGGCCAAGCAGTCGGTTCGCGTACAACCAACTTCGATAGATCGTCGCAAAAGTCTTGATAGTCTTTGTCGACTGTCGCCACCGCTGATGCCAGTTGCGCTTGTTTCGCCAGATAGGGTTCGTATTCGCTGGTGCGCTTGGCACGTTTCTCATCGGGCTTACGGTGCGGCTTTTCTTCCCTTGTCGCAAGATCCAGCAGAGAAATCATCCAGCCTGGAAGAAGCGACGTTCGGCTGCGCATCTCCTCCTTTTCCTTGCGTCCGAACCATTGCACCATTTTTTGCGCGAGTCCATTGTCTTTTAGCAGCGCTTGCCCGCTTTTCCAGATGGCGCGGAGCGTCTCACCGACTACCGAGTTACCCAGATGCAATCGCGAATCAGCGACCTTTCTAAAAATCACTCGTCCTCGACAAGTCATGAAGCTCGAGCTTGAACTAGATACTGCAAATTCAACGCCTTTGATGGGCTTCTGTTCAATTCCGAATGCTTGCGCCAACTCGCGCCCTGAGGATCTGATTGTTTTGCCGAACGCTTCCGCCTTGACGTTCGCGATTTCCCCTAACGACGGCCAAGATGTTTTGGCTTTCGAAAAACCGAACGTCTTTCTATACACACCGCGCGCCACTCGAATGACGAATTCCAAGTCGACCAGACGGCGCATTATCTGATCGATAGTCGAACGCTTGCCCAACGAAAGCAGCGATTTCGTAGCGAACACTTTTCCTTCAGGCATCTTCGCAACCGCACGTTTCACACGGCTCATGGTTTGGCCCATCTTTCTTCCTCCTACGTGGAGAGCTATATCTCTTAAACGTAGGACGACGGCAAAAAGTTCAATCCAAATCGTGATCTGTGGATTAATTCGATGTGGCGCCGGCTCTGGCTCCGAATTTCACAACTAGCGAAAAACACTAGAAGTTCGCCTGCGTGAGCGTCCACGTAACTAGTGCCACCATGACAAAGAAAAAACCGGGACATAAGTCCCGGTTTTTTGAGTTTAGTTTGCGATACGCAATTTGCGAGTGCGCTTTCTAGCGTTGGCGAGCCCGGAGGAATTCCGGTATGTCGAGAATGTCGCTCGCCAGCTTCTTGAACTCGGACGATTTTTGCGGGGCTGCAGCAGCGGCTACAGCTTCCGGCACGCGCGGGAACTGTCCGGTTTGCGTTGGCGCCTGGGCGGATTGCCTGGTGACCATGCGCGGCGGGGCCGCAGTTGCCATGTCGAATCCGGTTGCGATAACCGTGATCAGAACTTCGCCATGCAGGCGCTCGTCGATGACGGCTCCAAAGATGATGTTGGATTCGTCGGAAACAGCTGAGTACACAACGTTCGCGGCTTCTTGAACCTCGTGCAACGTGAGGTCCGGTCCGCCGGTGACGGTGAAGATAACTCCGGAGGCACCATCGATGGTGGTCTCCAGCAATGGGCTGTTGATTGCATTGCGAGCAGCTTCGACAGCACGGCCTTCGCCGGTGGCGCGGCCGACGCCCATCAATGCTGAGCCGGCTGCTTGCATGACTGTCTTGACGTCGGCGAAGTCGACGTTAATCAGTCCAGGAACAGTAATTATGTCGGATATCGCTTGTACGCCTTGCATCAAGACTTTGTCTGCTTCGACAAAAGCATCTTGCATAGAGGCGCGATGATCAACCACTTCCAGAAGTCTCTGGTTGGGAATGGTGATCAGCGTATCGACGCGCGCTTTCACTTCCGCGATGCCATCTTCGGCTTGGTTAGCGCGACGGCGGCCTTCGAAGAGGAAGGGCTTGGTGACGACGCCCACGGTGAGGGCGCCCAATTCTTTGGCGATTTCGGCAACGATCGGTGCGGCACCAGTTCCGGTACCACCGCCCATGCCGGCTGCGATGAAGACCATGTCGGCTCCGACAAGGGCTTCGGCGATTTCTTCATGACTTTCTTCGGCGGCTTTTTGTCCGATTGTCGGATTGCCACCAGCACCAAGTCCACGGGTCAGCTTGGCACCGATTTGCAAACGGTTTTTCGCTGATGCCAGTTCTAATGCCTGGTGATCGGTATTCGCTGCCCAGAACTCGATGCCGTTCAGTCCGGCGGCGATCATTCTGTTGACGGCGTTTGAACCAGCGCCACCAACACCAACGACTTTGATGTTAGCCTTGCTCAATTCTTTAATGGCTACTTGTTTTTCGTTTCGCTCCACCACGACTAAACTCCTCGTGATTAATAGGACGCAAATTGCATTCTCATTGCACTGACGCAAACACGCGTTTCGAGCCAGCGATCATAACGTGATGCGTGCCGCTCCGATGTGTCTCGACGAGTGAAATCGTAGTTTGTCCGGCGAGCATTTTCAAGATGTCAAAAGTTCGAGGTTGTTAAGCTTCCCATCCGGGAGTTACCGAAAAATTCGACTTTTCCCGAGTTGCCAGTCCCTTGACTGAATCGGAGCTTTCCCACGGGCGCCCGATATAAGATGAATGGCATGAGACTTTTGAAATGTAACCGGTTCTAACAGCGACTATATCCAATCGCTATCCTTTGGTTATTTGACGAGCGCGCAGTTTCTTCAAGGTCTGCTTATAGTCCGCATTGGCGGGCTCCAACTTGATCGCAGTTTCTTCACTTTTCACAGCCTGATCGAAGTTCTTCTGCGCACCAAGTGTGATGGCGAGCATGTGATGAGCCTGGGCATACTGCGGGTTTAGCTGAATCGACTTTTCGAAGTTCTTACGCGCTTCGTCCAAATATTTCAAGTCCCTCGCTTCGTCGACTTTCGCTGCATCGCCTGCAGGACCGGGTTTACCAGCTTTGGCGGCCTGATTCTGATCCAGTTTTGCCTGCACGAAATATCCACTGGCTAGATAGAAATAGGCATCTGAGTCGTTGGGAGCCAGTTCTATGGCTTTCTTCTCTTCGGAGATTTGGGCTTCGGTGTCGCCTTTTAGCCCCAAGAGCGCACCCAGCTGGCGATGGCAGGCTGCGTGTTTGGGATCCGCCTTCACCCCCTGCCGGAAAGCCACGATGGCGTCGTCATCGCGCCCCTTCGAATAGTAGGCAATCCCCAACTTGTAGTGATAATCCGCCTGATTCGGCTCCAGGCGAGTCGCTTCTTTGTATTCGGCAATTGCCTGATCGAGCTGTCGGTTCTGCAGGTAGGCGCGGGCCAGTCCCACGTGCGGTTCGGCATTGTCGGGCGCCAATCGGGCAGCGTTTTTGAACTGATATATCGCGTCTTCCGCGTTGCGGGCGAGTAGATAGAAATTGCCGAGCTTGATGCGCGTAGTCGGATTGTTGGGATTGACTTCGACTGCGGCTTTCCACCTGGCAATGGCAGACTGGATATCTTCTTTATCGTCAGCGAACGCTGGCAGTGGGGAAGTGGACAAACCGCACAAAATCGCGCCTGCCACCAGTTGTACCATCAGCCCGGTGCTCATCCATTTCTTCATTTGCATTGGTTCGTGTTCCAGCTTGGTTCTAATGCACAAATTACCGCTATTTTTGCGTTCTCGCTGCTGACGGCAGCCTCGGGATTTGGTCGCGCAGGACGCGCGATAAACAACGGTATTTCGCGTGCTGTCCGCTGGGCTCGTGTGCTGGCACCTGTGGACCACGCAAGCATTTGCGCAGCGGGATATTGACATGAAAATCAACCCGCCTGCAAGCCAGTCTGGCTCATGTCATGTGCACTAAAGGCTCAAGCGGCGGGCGCGAAATTGCTATATGCTTGGTACCAGCATCAAGGGAACTCGGGCGAGAAGGGCTCAAATACAGCGGTGGATTTATTTAGCGAACTTTTCGGGCAGCACGCCGCTATCAATTTCTGGCGCTATATATTCCCGCCAATTTTTTACGCACTGCATGGTTACATAGCCACATGGATGGCGATTATTCTGCTTTTTCGCCCGTATGAAGCGTGGTACATCCCGGGCACGAAAATTCAGCTGCCCTGGACTCCGGGTATCTTTCCGAAACGGCGGCACAAACTGGCGCAGGCAGTGGCCGGCACGATCACGACCACATTGCTTACAACCGCCGATATCAAAGCCCAGGCAGAACAATTAGTTACCGAAGAGAACATACAGGCGACCGTGAGCGCCGTTGTTGACGCGGTTTTATTGGAGTTTCGCGATACGACCAAACTGCACCGGCTGGCTCAGGATATATCCGCACTCAGTCCCGCCTTTCTGCCGGTAATCGTAGGCACCGCCATTGATGGCGTGCAAACCGGTCAAGATCAGCGCCTGGCCAAAGCCACGGAGAAGATATTCGATCAGGTAGTGCTCTCGGTGCGCATCTCAAAGGACCAGGCAGACGAACTTTCAGCCCGCGTCATGGAAACATTCGTGACACCGCAGAAGGTGCGCGGCGCTCTACTGACGCTGCTCAGCCCGCAAAACATCATCGCGCTCGATCAATCGATTCAATCGCATGCCAGCGGACCTTACAAGCTTCTGGCGCGCATGATTGGCGTGCGCAGGGTTTGCAATGAGTGCAAAAATTTCCTGGAGAAAGAGCCGGATGAGTCCGAAAAAGTCATCAGTGACCTTTTGAAGCGATTTGCCATTCGCGAGCAGATTGCTATCCAGATCGCCAACTTCGACCCGCGTTCAATGCCGCTGCAGACCATCGCCTCACTCCGGCAGAACGTCATTACTTTCGTTGAAACATTTACCGTTGAACACCGCGACGACATCCTGGGCACGGTCAAGCGACTGGAGGGTGAAGTTGTTTCTTTTATTCAGTCCGGCATCCTGAAATTCAATCCCGAAGCCATTCCAAGGGAATTCGTCGACCGCACGAAACGTGACGTGTCGGCATTTGTTTACGGATACCTCAAAACTCAGCTGGGCGGCATGCTTGAGCAGGCAATTCCCAAAATCGGTGTTTATGACATCATCGCCCGCAAAATCGAATTGTTCACACCTCAGCAGCTGGAAAACACGGTTAAGCGCATTTGCCAACAAGAACTGCACTGGCTTGAACTACTGGGTGGAATCATCGGGCTCTGGCTGGGCGTTGTGCAATCGATAGTTAATTTCTTCACTCTCGGCACTCACCCCGGAGGCTGAGCGGTCATCTCGCCAGCGCCCAGCGGACACGCGAAAAACGACAATTCTTCGCGCGGCTGTCGAGAAGCCAGGAATCGGTTACATGCAGGTAACCGCCCAAGCGGAATTGAAAGATAGCTTTGTATAATTCCCTCGGCACCTCATGCCGGTTTGCAGCCGGTCTAGAAATGACGTCTATAACGGTAATCGAAATGGCGGATCACGCCAAAAGTTTTGAATCTTCAATCGGAAAAGCCACACCGGCGGATTCCATCGTTGTGCGAGGCGCTCGCCAACACAATCTGAAAAATATCAGCGTCGGCATTCCCCGCGGCAAGCTGGTTGTAATCACGGGTGTCAGCGGCTCAGGCAAGTCGAGCCTGGCCTTCGATACCATCTTTGCTGAAGGGCAAAGGCGGTACGTAGAGTCGCTTTCTGCCTACGCAAGGCAGTTCCTGGGCCAAATGGACAAACCAGATGTGGACGCGATCGAAGGTTTGTCGCCATCTATATCTATCGACCAGAAGGCAACCAGTCACAACCCCCGGTCAACCGTGGGCACGGTTACCGAAATCTACGACTACCTGCGGCTCCTGTACGCTCGCATCGGTATCCCTCACTGCCCGAAATGCGGACAACTGATCAACCCGCAGACAATCGACCAGATAGTCGATCAGGTATTGTCGCTTCCGGAAGGAACTAAGATTCAAGTTCTGGCGCCCATCGTTTCCGGACGCAAAGGCGAATATCGCGAACTTTTCGCCGATTTGAAAAAAGAAGGTTTCGCACGCGTCAAAGTCGACGGCAAAGTATTGCACCTTGATGAGGACGAAATCGCGCTCGATAAGCAGAAGAAGCACGATATTCATCTGGTTATCGACCGACTGGTTGTGAAACCGGCTATCCAGTCCCGCCTGGCCGACAGCCTTTCGCTGGGTCTCAAATGGGGCAAATCCGTCGTGCTTGTTGATCTGGTCGGCGGCGGCGCCGACAAAGATGACACTACAAGCGGTGCAAACGGAAAACAAATGCTGTTTTCCGAGCAGTTTGCCTGCGCAGCTTGTAACGTCAGTTTCGCAGAGATTGCGCCGCGTACATTTTCGTTCAACAGTCCGTACGGTGCCTGCGAAGAGTGCCACGGATTGGGAGCAACCCACGAAGTTGATCCGTCGTTGATAGTTCCGGACGATACGAAGTCGCTCGCGGACGGCGCCATCTATCCATGGGCGAAAACCGGCAACAATTATTACGACCAGATTCTCACTTCGCTCTCCAAACACTACAAGTTTTCCATGGACACACCGTTTCATGAACTGAAGCAAGAGCACATCGAAATTCTCTTCTACGGCTCGGGCGATGTGCGCGTAAAAATGGCGCACGATTCTTTCGACGGCAAAGAATTTTGGGAGTACAAGAAAGAGTTCGAAGGCATCATCAACAACCTGAACCGACGCTACGAAGAATCATCCTCCGACCGCGTGCGCTCAGACATCGAACAATACATGAGTCAGCGTCCGTGTTCGCAATGCAGCGGCGCACGGCTGCGTCCGGAAGCCCTGGCGGTCAAAGTCGGCAAGCTGTCGATTGCAGAGTGCAGCGCACTTTCCGTCGCCGGCGGTGTGGAGTTTTTCCAAAATCTCGCGGGCACTCTCAGCGATCGCCAGCGCACCATCGCCCATCAGATTTTGATTGAAATCAGAGCCCGCTTGAAGTTCTTGCAAGATGTCGGTCTCGACTACCTGACACTGGACCGCCGAGCTTCCACGCTCTCGGGCGGCGAAGCCCAACGCATTCGGCTGGCGACGCAGATCGGCAGCGGACTTTCGGGCGTGCTGTATGTTCTGGATGAACCATCGATTGGTTTGCACCAGCGCGATAACAATCGACTGATCGCCACACTCAAGCGATTGCGCGATCTGGGAAATACCTTGCTGGTCGTCGAACACGACGAGGACACGATCAGACAAGCCGACTACCTCGTAGACATCGGTCCCGGTGCCGGAGTCCATGGCGGCTACGTCGTCGCCGAAGGCACCGTCGATGATATCTGTGCCAGCAAAGAGTCGTTGACCGGGGCTTATCTTTCGGGAAGAAAGCAGATTCCCGTGCCGACCAAGCGACGCAACGGCAACGGACACAAACTGAGAGTGCGCGGCGCCAAGCTCAACAACCTGAAAAACATCGATGTCGAAGTTCCACTCGGTCGCTTCGTAGCAGTGACTGGTGTGAGCGGTTCAGGCAAAAGCACACTGGTTAACGACCTGCTTTTCACTTATTTGCGGCATAAGTTGCATGGCAGCGTTCCTCATCCGACGGGTCTGCGTGGCGTCGAAGGCATCGAACAGATCGACAAAGTAATCGACATCGATCAATCGCCGATCGGGCGCACGCCGCGCTCCAATCCGGCAACCTACACCGGTCTTTTCGATGTGATTTGCCGCGGCGAGGGCATGAACGAAATCGAAATGAACTTCCTGCCTTCGGTTTTTGTGAATTGCGAAGTCTGCAAAGGCGCTCGGTACAACCGGGAAACGCTGGAAGTTAAGTTCAAAGGCAAATCGATTTCAGATGTTTTGGACATGACCGTCGAAGAAGGACTGGAGTTTTTCGCCAATATTCCAAAAGCTGTTGCGAAGCTCGCCACCATGCATGAGGTCGGTTTGGACTACATCAAACTGGGACAGCCGGCGACCACCTTGTCCGGCGGTGAAGCGCAACGAGTCAAGCTTGCCGAACAGCTTTCGCGAAGGTCCACCGGCAAGACTGTCTACATCCTCGATGAACCGACAACCGGTCTTTCATTCGCCGACGTCGACAAACTGCTGGTCGTGCTCAACAAGCTTGTCGAAACCGGCAACACAGTTTTGATCATCGAACACAATCTCGATGTAGTGAAACAAGCTGATTGGATAATCGACCTCGGACCAGAAGGCGGAGACCGTGGCGGACACATCGTCGGTAAAGGCACGCCTGAGCACATTGCCAGCTTGCCCGAATCACACACCGGTCATTTCCTAAAAACAGTATTGCATGCTCATATGACTGGCAGCTCGTCTCCCAGCTGAGTTGCATCCTCAACAACACGCGAAAAACTTCTGTTTCTCGCGTGCGTCTGCGAGCTTGCCGCGAGATGACTCCCCGCTGATTAGAGGTAACTAATGTTGAGCCAGAGAGCTGTGAATCGCTCAGTTATTGTGGCGTTTCCGATAACATGACAGCTACAAGCCGTGGCTTGCCATGACCTCCCGTCCTGGAATAGAAGCTGTGTCAGATAACGACCGAGATCAGAAGCCCGGAATCACCACTGAGGCAGACAACCTGCAACCGGTTTATGACAGTCTGCGCAAGCGCGGGCATCGCATCACAACTCAGCGCGAAACAATTTTGCAGATCTTTCGTGAGCAGCCTGACGGCACGCACCTTTCCGCTGAGGAGCTCTATCAAAAACTTTTGGAGCGCGGCTCCAATGTCAGCCTGGCAACGACCTATCGGACACTGAAGCTCTTGTCCACTCTTGGTCTCCTGCGCGAGCTTGATTTTGCCGAAGGGCACAAGCACTACGAGCTGAAGCAGGACAAAGAACCGCATCAGCACATAATCTGCATCGGATGTAATACCGCCATCGAATTCGAAGACCACTTCCTCGAGGAAGCCGGGCAGAAAATCGGCGCACGCTACAACTTCGATGTCATTGATGCCCAGTTCAAAATCTTTGGAATGTGTCCTCAATGCAAGCAAAACAAACACTCGCCGAAGCGAAAGATGGACAAAATCTGACCGTCGTTGCCTTCGATAACGACGAAGTCGTAGTCCAGGCGCTGCGTTTCGGCATCGATGAAGGCAGCCAGATTCGTGTTCAGAAAAACATCCCGGGCGGTCCGGTAGTTATCAGCAAACATCACCTGGAAATTGCCATCGGCCGCGAAATCGCGCGTGCTATCGTAGTTTCAGTGGCTACACCTGAATAACCAATTGGTCAGACGCAACCGACCAAGAGCATTCAACCAAGCAGCGATGTCCTACGAATATCTCAAATGCCCGGAATGCGCATGCCCGCTGGATCCTCCTTCGGGATATACAGCACGCGTCGCTTGCCCACGCTGTAACACTTGGGTGGAAGTCGATTCTCAGTGCTCCAGCAACTGTTTTAGTTGTCAGAAATCGCCAAAAGCCAGTACGGCGCACTCTTGCGCCACTTCGCTCACCCTCGAGGAATCGGGGAAAGGCTGCACGACAACCGGGTCCGGGTCTTCAACCACTTTGCATAAACAAGCAAAAATGGGCTGGCTATCGCGCTTTCAGCGAATTCTGGGTAAGATTAGAACAGAAGAGAAAACAATCCAGGATCTGAAGTAAATATCACCAAGAAATGCGTTTTAGTAGTGGCTTGGATGAGGTATTAAGCAGAAGGATGATTTCAGGGTTGTCGCTCGACTTGCGGCGCCGCTGATGAACAATGGGAGCCCGATGAACGAATGCCACCGCTAAACCCCTGGAAAGTAACCGGGTATAAGCCAGGCCAGAACGTGGTCTGCAAGATTGTCGCGCCGGAAATGGGCGGTTATGCGGTCACCATCCCCAAAGACAATCTGCCAGGATTTTTGCCGACCGACCAGAAACTGAAAGTGGGAGAAGAAGTTCTTGCTCAGTTTGTCTGCGTAAACGGCAACCGCGTCCTGCTCCAGCCGAAGATGTCCGCCAGTTCTCTCAACGCTCGCGACTACAAGCCTGGTGCCCAGCCCGCCATAAGCTGGGAACAGCAGCTCAACGATCCCGCGGCTCAGCAACAGATTCCCGGCAATCCGGCCACCGCCCCCACATCCGCTTCCTCAGCTTCGGAAGCGGCTTTCAACGTCTGGGCCCAGAACGACAAGCCAAAGTTCAGGCTGAGACGTGCCATCGACCTGATTCTGCCGGCTGTGAACGGCGAAATGCCGAGCAAGTTCAAAATTGGAGACGCCGATCTGGAGTGGCTTCTCACCGACCTGGAAGGCGGCATGCGCACGGGCTGCGTCAAGGCGTTCTCAGAAGAGAAAAAGTCGCGCGCTGCGGTGTTGCTGTACAGAGGCCGCGCAGTTGGCTGCATCTACGGCTGCAAGACGATGACGGAGCCTCAACCGACCGAGCCATCGCTTTCAATGATGCTGGCAGACATGAAACTGCCAAATACCGAAGTGCTGATCTATGACCTGCCCGAAGAGGTCACACTGGCAATGTCAGCCCTGTTTTTGGGCTACCCGGTGGAACGCAAAGACACGCTGGACGCTCGCTCCTACCTCGACTATATCGTCGACTGGCTGCACGGCAAACAACTGACGGCCTGCCTGGCATTTTCCCTCCCTTCCATCATGGGCACCTGCCTTGGTTTCATCCACCAGGGCAACTTCGTCGGGTCGTTCTATGTCGAAGAACAGAAATTCTCACGCGACATATCCTTCGTCCACGAGTTGATTTCGCAGGACAATGCAACCAAGGTCGAAGCTTCGATCCTGCCGCCAGAAATGACATCCAGCTCGGTCCGCTTTGGGTTCAGCCTGAGCATGGCAGTGCCACGCGGCTAATCGCCCGGTCACGCTACGGCAGCAGGAAACGCCACACGCAAACCGTTGGTGTTTCGCGCGTGCATCTGCTGATGCATTCAGACGCACCGCCGAACATCGCTGCCAAGACGCGTAGTTCCGACGGTTTTCGCGCGTCCAGTGTGCGCGGCAAGAAACCCTGCGGCTGCCTGCCAGCAACCCAAAATCCGCCAATTTTCTTGCTATTCTAGCTGTCTTGGTCGGAACCCTGCTCAGCGTAAGCGCCATCGTATACGGTGCCGCTGGTCGAATTCAGATCTTCGCGCTCGAACTCGTCGTGATGCTCCGTTTGATGTTCACCAAAAGGCAGGTCGAGTTGTCGCGCTTCCGATGAGACAGCTTGAGCGCTGCTCTCTTCAGCGGCTTCGCCCGAGTGGTCCCGGGATTCATCTGAACCTTCTTCCGTGTGCTCCTGCGAGAACGGAACAGGAAAGTTCAAAGTGCCCTGTTCCACAGACGGCTGCCCTTCTTCAGCCGTGCCACCGTGTCCAGTACCATGTCCGTAAGGTTGATTTTCCTCAGCATATTCGGCGGCTTGCGACTGCGCGTCGAATTCGTAGGGAGCATGCATCGGGCTGGAGGACTTGGCCTTCAGCCGGTAGACACCAGTTACAGGATCGATCTCAGTCTCAAATGGGCTTTCCGTCATCGGCGGCTCTTCCGGCACCGGTTCGCCATGAACCGGCTCCTCGGTTTCCGTCGCCGCTGTCGACTGGAAAGGCTCGGCATTTTCAGCCACCGGCTCGGCAAAATCGGTGCCATGGTCCTGCCCATTGGCGCTGTGCTGCAACACGTCCGAACCTTCGTCTTCTTCGAATTCGCTTTCGTCGGCACCGTATCTGCCCGACCGCGAACTTGCAGCCGGCGCCGCATCCGGGGTCGCCTCTTCTTCGTCGTCAAGGTCAACTTCATTCAAATGCGCTGATGCCTGAAAGCGAGCACGGGCGCCAAAGCGACCGGACGCCGAACCGGATTTTTCTTCGGCGACTTCGACGTCGGCTTCGAATTCCTCACCGGCATCCGTCTCGGCATCGTCTTCATCGTCAAGATTCAGACGGCCTGATTTGAAGCTCGTCTTGGCGTACTGTGACTTTTTTCCTTGGTCTGGCAGCAAATCCTCCGGAACTTGCTGGAGGATCTCTTCCGGCACATCAAGGTGCTCTTCTTCGGGTTCCTCCGGAGCATCGACCAGAATCGGTTTCACTCGTCCAGAGCCGGCGCTGACAGCTCGCAATGCACCCGCCTGCTGGCGTCCGCCACGACCGCCGCGTCCCTGCGCGCGAGCCTTAGCGACCAGGTCTTCATCTTTGGGACGCACTGAAAGCGTCCGTTTGAAGTCGCCGGATCCAAGCTCCAGGTGCGGCACTACACCCAGACCGGAACAGGTCGTGCAGTGAGCAGTGAACAGTTCACGCAAACTCTGTCCCTGACGCCGGCGCGTCAGTTCCACCAGACCCAGATCGGACAGTTGCCCGATCTGCGGCTTGGCACGGTCGTCTTCCAGCGCCCGCTGGAAAACTTCCAGAACTTGTTGCTGGTCGCGACGCGAGTCCATATCGATAAAGTCGACAATTACCATGCCGCCGATGTTGCGCAGACGCAATTGACGCGGAATTTCGTTGGCGGCTTCCAGGTTCGTGCGACGCACAGTTTCAGCCTGGGTACGCGAACTGGTGAAGCGTCCAGAGTTGACGTCGATGACCGTCAGTGCTTCCGTGGGCTGCACGTTTAGGTGACCGCCGGACGGCAGTTCCACCCGATCGGAGAGCGCGCCTTCGATCTCGCGGTCGATGGCCCGTGATACCAGAAGCGGTTCCTCACCCATGTGTTGCAGCACCTTGGTGGTGCGACCCGCCCACCCGGACATGTAGTCCTGGGCGCGCTTTTGACCATCGGCGGAATCGACGATGATTTCAGCGATGTCGGTGGAGTATGCATCGCGGATGACGCGATAGAGAAGGTCTTGATCGCGGTAGATAAGCGTCGGTCCAATGGAGGCTTCTCCATCGGAAACGATAGTCTGCCAGCGATCCCAGAGGGTTTCGAAGTCTTCAAAAAGCGTTTCTTCAGATTGGCTCTTGGCCTCTGTGCGGATAATTAGACCGACGCCCGGGGGCTTCATCAGGTTGACCACGGCTTTCAAGCGAGCTCTTTCTTTAGCTTCGCTGATGCGGCGCGAAATGGAAACGCCGCGCTCTTCCGGCACCAGAACCAGGAAGCGTCCCGGTAATGAAACGGCGGTCGAGACGCGCGGTCCCTTGTGTCCGGTAGGCTCTTTGGTGATTTGCACGAGCAGTTTCTGTTTAGGCACCAGGCGCTCTTTCAGAGGTCCAGTACCGGGCACGTCATTAGCGTGCAAGAAACCCATTTTGTCTTTGCCGAGATTGACGAACGCTGCGTCGATGCCAGGCAGAATGTTTTCCACCGTCGCCGTGTAGATGTCGCCCAGGAGCAACTCTCCGCGGTTGACGAAGAACTCGACAGCGCGATCGTTCTCCATGAGAACAGCGATATTGTCGAGTTCTGATATGAGTAGTGTTTTCTTCATAAGTAGTCCTTCGATCTATTTTTCAATGGTTGAAGAAGGCTCAACCCGCTCTTCAAAGAGTTGGGAGCCATCCTCAGTAAGGAGCGCGACGCGAGCCAGGCGCCAGTCCGCGGATTCACAGAGAAGCTTGAGTATGTCCGTTGGCTTCACGTGCATGCGAGGTCCGTGCGCAATAACCAGCTCCACCACAGGTGGTGGTAGCGTCGTCGGGTCAGTATCGTTTGTTGTCTTTTCATCTAATACTTGAATGGCGAAGATGCCAGGGCGAATGTCACGCACGGCAGGCTTTTCGCTGCTATCCGCATCATTCGTCCGCGCTTTCTTGCCACTTGAACTTTTCTTACCTTTGCCGGGGGCAACAGCCACCTCGATGCAATCGTGCGTAAGCAGTTCAGAAACTTTCTTGCGTAGTTCATCGGCACTTACCTCAGCCGCCGGAGCAGATGGCGTCTGGATCGAGGCTCGATAAACGGCTTTGCTGACCGCACCTTCAAGCGATCCGCTTTTTCTTTCAACTGGTCGTGCACGCATGATTTGAATTTCCGGCGGCAATTGCCGGTTCATGCGTTCAACGAATTCTTCGGCAGTAAGTGGATCGCACAGGTCCACTTCGCCGACTTCCGCAAGTCCTTCGCAGTACAGCGATAACGACAGCGCCAGATTCAACTTCGGGCTGGGATTAAAGCCCTCGGTGTACGCCAGATTGATTCTGGCTCGGCGCGCTGCCCGCTGGAATAAGTGCAACAGGTCGAGATGGCCGATAAACTTCAATTCGGCGATTTTTTGAAACTCGAACCTGAGCCTGGTTGCCGCCTGCGTTGGCGGCGGCGGTGGCGGTTCCGAAACAAACAGCGAGGGATGGCTGTCGTCTTCATCCGTCACCACAGTGACATTCAATTCTTTGACGAAAGGATTTTTCTTCATCACCTCTGGATTGGGTTTCGCCAGAGCATGCGTAGTATCAAGTTCGGTGCACACGCCACAGGCGTGGCAGGTATTTTCCGTACAGTTGCCGGTTTCTTTTTCGGCAATTGCCTTCTTCCACTCGTTCACCAGCCACCAGTCCATGAGCCCGATGTGCACTACATCCCAGGGCTGGCGCGAGCCGACTTCCCGATCTTCACAGGAGAGAGCTTCGAGCGTGGTGCCCTGCTGCTGCGCCATCTGGTGCCAAACCTTCGCCTGAAAGCGTTCGTCCCAGGCATCGAAAACCGCGCCGGCTCTGTAGGCATCCAGTATCATGCGACCGACCAGATGTCGATCGCCGCGAGAAATGACCGACTCCAGAAGCGAAATTTCCGGATGGGTGAAATTAATTTGTACGTTGCGCAGGCGCGACTCTTTCAAGCATTCTCGCAGATACGCTTGCCGACGCGCGATTTCCGCAGGTTTTACCTGTGCAAACCACTGGAACGGCGTGAAAGGCTTCGGTACGAAATTCGATAACGTGCAGGTTACTTCCAGATCTTTTTTGGGAGCTGTGGCGGGATTTTCGCGGCGAATCTGGCGACACTTTTCAGTGGCCTCTTTCAAGATATCGATGATGCCTTGCAAATCGGCATCCTCTTCGGTGGGCAATCCCATCATGAAATAGAGTTTGACGCCCGGCCAGCCGGATGCGTACGCAGCGGTGATGGCATTGATAATTTGTTCGTGCCGCAAACCTTTGTTGATCACAGCGCGCAGGCGCTCCGTGCCGGCCTCCGGTGCCAGCGTGATACCACTTTTGCGCACCGCCTTCAGTTCATCGGCCACATCGAAGTTCATGCGGTCGGCGCGCTGGCTGGGAAACGACATCGACGCTCGCCGACTGGTGTGCTCGCGATTGAGGGCGCGAACGCTTTCATGCAAAGTCGTGTAGTCGCTAACGCACAACGATAGTAGCGAATACTCCTGATAGCCACTCTGGTCAAGTGCCTGCTTGCTCAAGTCGAGCAGGTCTTTGGTAGACCTCTCGCGCACCGGCAAAAATGTATAGCCGGGTTGGCAGAAGCGGCAGCCGCGATCGCAACCGCGCCGTACTTCCAGGACCTGCCGATCATGAACGGTAGCCAAATAGGGCACGATGCCCTGGGTCGGCTGATTCTCATTATTCAGTGGTTCTACCTGGCGCAAAACGCGCGCGGGCAACCCTTCGAAGCGGGGCACTGGCTGCGGCTGGTCCGTCAAGACCTCGTAGAGGCTGGGCACGTAGACGCCCGGCACCTCGGTTGCCAACCGCATCAACAACTCATCTCGCAAATTCTGTCGTTTTTCGCGCGTTGAGTCGTCGAGCGAGCCGGCGCCCTGTCGAGCAGCCGCCGCGTCCAATTCCGCCAGCAAATCCGCATGTTGTCGCTTAAATGCTGCCACCGCATCCATCACCGCCGGCACTGCACTCTCACCATCTCCAATGATGAAGAAATCCATGAAAAGTGCCATCGGCTCCGGATTAACCGATGCCGGTCCGCCGCCAAAGATGAGCGGAAATATGTTCGTGCGCTCCGACTGCAGGAGCGGAACGCCTGACATATCCAGAATATTCAGGACATTGGTGTAGGTCAGTTCGTACGCCAGCGAGAAACCCAATAGCTCGAATGCCGTAATCGGTTGTCGACTTTCCCAGCCCCAGAGAGGCAGCTGACGCGCCCGGACCAGCTCTTCCATATCGGATGCCAGAGCGTAAGTGCGGTCGGCCATCAGGTGCGGCCGCGAGTTAACCAGCTGATAAAGAATTCGCAACCCAAAGTTGGACATGCCCAGTTCGTACAAATCAGGAAACGCCAGACAGAGCCTGGCTTCCGCCTGCCCGAAGTCTTTGTTTTGCGCACCCCACTCATTGCCCAGATACTGTCCGGGACGGTTGACGAGGTACAGCAGCTCATCGGTGAGCAGGCGCGAGAAAGTGTCTAGGCTTTCGCGACTTGACTCTGTGGTCTGACCAGCCGAGTGGTCGGGACGATTGGTTAGGGACTTAGTGATGGTTCCGCTCCCAGAGGATCGCACCTGCAAGCGCGGTGCAAAAGTCGGATAAACCTGCGGATGCGTTTCCTGTCCGGAGAAATCACTCGTTGTCTGCGAGGCTAAGCGCTTGGTGCGCTTTTGCAATGAGTTACTCGGACAAAAAACTTTCCTGGTGCAGCCAGGGCACTTCCTGTACTGCTCAGCAACAGTTGAGATATTTCAGCATCTGTCGCTATTGGCTTCACGGTTGACAGCGCAACTGGAGCCGTACAGTCAATTTTACAATATCTTGGGGGAAGTTCCATCGAAGCCCTATGCCGCTTGGCAACTTGTGATATATTCTTCCTAGTAGCTGAGATTTGCGTTCGTTCGGTGCAAGTGCTGAACAAGCGCATTTTTTGTCGAAAAAACTTTTCAGTGCCGATCTTGATTTGCAATGTTATTTTTCTAACATCTGTGATTGGGAAACTCGAAAACTTTCAGGGCAGTCTGTTTATTCAACGGCACCGGCACCGATAACCATCCCGGAACCGCACCACAAAGAAAGGACAAGATTTTGATTCTCGAGGCGTTCGCCAAGTACTTGCACGATGCAGAGGCGTCATTGCCCGCGTCGTCAGTTCTGGCGCGCTGGCTCTGGGAACGGCTAACGCTGCCGGCAGAAACCGCCGTGGACAAAGTCCTGCGGACAGAAATCGAGATAGAAATCGCGCAACCCCGTCGCAAACGGGTTGGACGTCCGACCGAAGCCCCCGATACCCCGAACTTCGTATTCAGCGCTTCTTCAGAAAGTGGCAAACGGCTATTGAAATCGCTCTACGAGTATGCGATGAGTTACGAGCAACAGAAGTGGGCGCGTTGGGTGCATCGCGTCAAAGCCAGTGACTTCAATCAGCCCTACAAACAAGACTGATCAAATCCTCAACTGGTCCTTCTTGCTGATAACCTTAGGGTGTCTCGATCGGGAAGCGACCATGCAAAATTCGTATCTCAAAATTATCATCACAGGCGCACTGCTGGCAGCTTTCCTGATGGCCCCGGTCAGTGTGCCGTTGGATTGCGGCGATTCGCGTGCCGCAGATAACTTGCGCTTGCGAGACGGAATTTCGTACTTCCATGACCTAGATCAAGGCTTCCCGATCGTTGCCGATAACCTCGATGACGTCGCCATGCCCCAAGGCAGACCTGCGTTTCTATTCTTCGGCGCACCAGGCGATCTCAACTGCAATCGCCAGGCCAAGCGGGTAGTCGACCTCTACAAAAAATACAAAACCACCCAGTTGAAGTTCATATTGATCAACGTAGACGAACCGCCCAACGACGCAGCCCGACAACTAATCAAAAAACATTACTCGGGCTATATTCCTACCGAACTTTTCTTCGACAGCACCGGAAAACAGGCCTGGACACACGCAGGTGAAGTCGAATTTCACACGCTTTCCGCGCAGGCCGAAAAGGTCGCCGGGACGCCTCCGCCCGCTACTGCGGACAACAAGCAAAATTAAACACGCGAAAAACGTCAGCGATTCGCAGCCCGGTTTCTAGTGTCCTAGCACCGCCACCCGAGCCTGCAACCCCCGCACCACATCCAGTGGCACCAGGACCGTACCAATCGCGGCAGGGTACTCATTGTACGCCCCGTGGCAGTCGGAACCGCCACTGACGACCAGATCACTTTGAGCAGCCACATGCAGCAAGCGCCGCACGGTCGCCAGATCATGCCCGCGATGATACGCCTCGAGAGCGCATAATCCCAGGGGTTTCAACTCTTCTATCAAAGGCACCAGCGCCTCTTCTTTTCCTGGATGGGCAATGGATGTGACGGACCCCGCCCTGGACAGGACTTCGACCGCTTCCTGAGGGCGCACCGAGCGCCTCTCGACATAATAAGGCGAGGTGCGTGTCATGAATTTTTCCCAGGCGGCGTCCACATCGTCCGCGCCACCAGCCTCCACAATTGCCCGGATAATATGGGGTCGGCCCACCGAACCGCGTCCGGCATGCCGCTGCACCTGCTCGAAAGTGAGCTCCACACCAGCGGCACGCACGCTCTCGATGGTGTCGCTGACGAAGTCCAGCCGCGCATTTCTCTGACGTGCCAGCAAGTCTTGCAAGGATTTATTCCCGGCATCGAAATAGTAGCCGAGCAGGTGAACGTCCGTAACTGAACCATCGGGCCGCGTCCAGACGGTATTGATCTCCACGCCGGTGATTACTTCCAGCCGGCCGCCAGCTGCGGCGCGCGCTTCATCGACGGCGGCGGTGGTATCGTGATCGGTGACGGCGATATGCGAGAGCTGCAACTGCACCGCTCGTTCCACCAGGTCTGCCGGCAACCAGCTGCCGTCGGAGTGCACCGTATGCAAATGCAAATCGACACTCATGACTCGCCGACCTCCGAGTAGAACACACGCTCGATGGCAGTTGCTTTGCCGCTCTCTGTGTTGACCGTAACGATGCAACCAGTGGCGTTTGCCGGACCTTCCGCTACTTCGAAACGGGAGGGCAGCTGCTCGATTATTCTTCTTTTTACACCTTCGAAACTCATGCCGATGATACTGTTGGCAGTGGCACAGCAGCCGGCATCGGTGAGAAACGCCGTGCCCTTGGGCAGAATTCTCTCGTCGGCGGTTTGCACATGGGTGTGGGTGCCGACCACGGCCGAGACCCGTCCATCGAGATAGGCTCCCATAGCCGCTTTCTCCGCGGTGGCCTCTGCATGGAAATCCACAAAGATGATCTTGGTTTCTTTCGAGAGTTCCGCCACCGCCTCATCTGCCACCAGGAACGGTGACTGCAGCGGCTCCATAAATACGCGCCCGAGCACGCTCAGGATGCCAACTTTCGTTCCATCCACATCGACGACGCACCACCCCTTGCCGGCAGTTTTGGGCGGATAATTCGCCGGTCGCAAAACATGGTCGTAGTTGCCGATGAAGTCAAAAATCTCTTTGCGATCGAATGTGTGATTACCACCGGTAAACACATGCACTCCGGCCTGTTTCAGCTCTTCAATGTGGCTTTCCTGGACGCCAAACCCATGCGCAGCGTTCTCGACATTAACAATTACGAGATCCGCACCTTGTTTGTGTTTATCAAGATACTTTAGAACGGCGCGCCTGCCCGATTTGCCAACAATGTCGCCTAGAAAGAGAATCCTAATGCTCGGGCTCATTCGATCCAGATACCGTAGAATGGATAGGGCTTGCTTTTCGGTGGGTGCCGTGCGCAATTCGCAGAATTATAGTCGAATGCTGACCACGCTGTTCGCGGCAGCGCACTTTGTTGCAAGCATTGGATCAGTTAGGGCCCAGGCGCCCCACACCAAGCCTGCCAAACAAAGCACCCCTGCGGCATTGGCGGCACCGGCTACTCAATCCAAAGGCAAGCTGCCAATCGCGGCCGCCCAACAGTCGCCAGCGGCGAAACCTGTCGGCGCCTCCAATCCTGCGCCGACCAAGCAAGCTGCAGGCACGAAACCCGCACCCACGGCAAATGTACCCCCGGCTGCTCCAGCCAAAGTCAGCGCCACTCCGCCGGCGTCCCATACAAAAAAGCCAGCTCGAGTTGGCAATCAGCGTCTCGTGCCGCCGCCGCCCCCGTCAATACCGCTGGCTACTCTTTCAGGCGGCGCAACCAGCGCAATTCCCTCAAATTTCCAGTTTATGTCGAAGGATGCGCTGCAAAAACTGCAAGTCAAACTGAAAGACCAGGCCACCAGGGCGAAGACGCGCCTGGACGACCATCAAAAGCGCGTCCAGGAGCAGCGCGAAAAAATTGAACTTTACAGCAAGCTCCTGCAAGAAGGTGTGGTCAGTCGTCGCGACCTCGAAAATGCGCGAAACGACCTCGATGACCTGGAGGCGCGTACGCCCGATCTTGAAGAACAAGTTCTGCAGGCGACCAGCGATCTGAGCGCCATCAAAAAGTTTCTTCCAGCCGAGAAGCCGCAGTAGCACAAGCTTTCAAGAAACACGCGAAAAAGCGCAGGACATCGCGTACGTGCTGCAAACGCAATTGCACCGCGCATCAACCCATACAAACGGGTTACTTTGGTACAAATTTGTAGCCCACACCCTGGACGTTGCGGATCAACGAGTCTTCGTCGGCACTGTCGATTTTCTTGCGCAATTTTTTGATGTAGCTGCGAATCACATCCGGTGAAGCATCGCTGTCATTTGACCAGACCCGGTCAATCAGAGCCTCCGGACTGAAAACTTGATTGGGATGCCGCATGAAGAACTCCAGCAGTGCAAATTCTTTGCGCGCCATTGGCACCTCGTCACCATTTCGCATCACGCGAAATGCAGCAGCATCCAGGACCAAATTTCCGATCTTAAGAGTAGATCCCGCAAAACTGTTGGCGGGACGCCGGAGTAAGGCGCGAATGCGCGCGGACAGTTCAGCCGGATGAAACGGTTTGGTCAGATAATCATCCGCACCACTGTCCAGCCCTTCGGTCTTTTCTTCAATCGCAGATTTGCCGGTCAGCATCAAGATCGGTGTTACACCGCCGCGTCCCCGGAATTCCTTACAAATATCCAGTCCGCTCATACCTGGCAGTCCCCAGTCCATGATCACAATGTCGTACTCATAAACCTTCAACCGATGCAGTCCCTCCTTGCCGTCGACGACTGCTTCGACCGTGTAGTTCTCCATGCGCAGCCAGTCCTGCATAGTCGCGGACATACTGACGTCATCTTCGATGATCAGAATCTTCTGCATGAGAAAGCACCTTAAGGTCTATATACCCGGTTGAAAACCGTCGACATGAGGCATTTAACCTTGAGAGGTTCTCCCCGTACGGGTTGATCATGATTCAGCGCCTGAGAGAGAAGCTTGCCACCTTGAAGCTGTCCCACAAGGGGCTCATTTTGGTCGGCGTGCCGCTGGTGCTTGAATTGTTCTTCATCAGCACCCTGTTCTGCCTGCTAACTGAAGCCGAAGTCCAGACTCGCCGGGCTGAAAAATCCAAAGCGATCGTCACGGGCGCCGAAGAATTGTCACGCATGTACTACAGCGCCGGCACCGCGTTGGTCTTGTGGGGCGTTGCTCACGATGCCTCCGGCAAGGAACGCTACGAAAAAATCGTGGCGCAAATTCCAGAGCAATTCCAGATGATGGAACGCCTGGTTGCCGACAAGCCGGACCAGATGCAGACTCTCGCCCGCATCGAAGGCACCGGGCAAAAGGGGCTGGGCCTGCTCAATCACATCTACGAAACACTGGAATCGGGTCAGCGCAAACCGTTTGTTTTTCTCCAGTTTCCAGCGGAGCGACAGGAGATGCTACAGACTGTAGCCGCTCTGTCACAACAACTGCGCGAATTTGTCAAACCCGAAGCAAACAGGCAGGACGAGAACGAAGCGCTCAAAGAACAAGCGCGAGCCAACGTCAAGTTCTTCCTCGCCGGCGGAGTTGTCTTGCATCTGGTGATTGCCCTGTCGGTAGCGCTCTACTTCTTCCGCAGCGTAGTCCGCAGACTGAGCGTGCTCTCGGACAACAGTAGACTCTTAGCCGACAACAAACCTTTGATGCCTGCAATCGGCGGCCGGGACGAAATCGCTGAACTGGATGTGGTGTTTCACCAGATGGCGGACAAACTCAACGAAGTCGCACAACTGAAAAAAGACTTCGCCGCGATGATCAGTCACGACCTGCGCACGCCATTATCTTCGCTGCAAAATTTGCTGGCACTTTTGTCTCGCCGCGCCTATGGCGACCTGAACGAGACCGGGGCGCAACGAGTTGCGACCGCGGAGAAAGACATATCCAGGTTGATCAATTTGATCAACGAATTGCTCGATCTGGAAAAAATGGAAGCCGGCCAGTTGAAGTTACAACTGCAGCCGGTGGATCTGGACGAGCTGATCATCCGCTCCATCGGCGCGGTCGAGGGTGTTGCTTCGTTGCGTGCGGTGCACATCAAATATTCCGACACACCAGCGGTGGTATCAGCGGAACCAGATCGGGTCGTACAAGTTCTCGTCAATCTGCTTTCCAACGCCATTAAATACTCGCCGGAGAATGGGCAGGTGAAGGTGAGAGTCAAGGAACTGAACGGCTTTGCGCGAGTTGAAGTGCAAGACCGCGGGCACGGCATTCCCATGGATGCACAGCAAACAATCTTCGAGCGCTTCAAACAAGCGAAGCTGGAAGACGCCAAGAAGGGGACCGGTCTCGGACTGCCGATTGCCAAATCGTTCATCGAAGCACACGGCGGACAAATCGGCGTGCGCAGCATGATCGGGGAAGGCAGCACCTTCTGGTTCACCTTGAAACTTGACGAAGAATACATGCAGGACGACATCGAAGACTACGATGACGATGGCGAGGACTACGACCTCAACGAGTCTGCCGGCGGAACAGACGCAGAAGACGCAGCAGCCACAGAAGCCGCGGTCGATGCAGCCCGGGAACAGGACGCCCACCCGAGCCGCGCCCAAGCGGACATCGCCTGACGGCGCTCAGCGACTCACGACTACCACCGATTAATGCCGTTCGTACCGAACTGGTTGATTTGCACCTGCAAAGTCACCAGCTTCGCCTGAATTTGCTGGAACTCCGCCTGGGTAAAGCGATTGGCCGCGTAAGTGTTATTAAGCGCGATAATTTGCTGAAGTTCCTGGCGCAACGCGGCTTCTTCCTGATAGGTGAGCTGCCCAGCATTGACGCCTGTGGCGATCATGGTGAAACACGAGGTGATCAGCGTTTCCAGACTTTGCTGCAGCACCAACGATGCCGCATCGGCGGCACGCTCATCTTCCTGAACTGAACCCTGCTGCGGCGGCAACGCTCTCGCCGTGGGCATCTTGTCCATCAGCGGTTTTTGACTGTTAAGGGTTTTCGGCTGGGGCTTTTCCGCCGGCTTGTCGGTCGCATCAGGCGCTGGAGCTGGAGTCGGTTTGCGCTGCAGACGCAGCACTTCCGTTTGCGGCTTCTCCGTGAAGGTGACACTGCCGGGCAGGTACGAGGGAGACTCCTCACCTTCCGCCAGAGCGGGCTGCACGTTCGATGCTGCACCAGCGACCAGTACTGAAACTGCAAGTAGCGACGCCATTGGGGCAAATCGACGGTCTAGCATTGTTGGGCCCTCAAAATTCGGTCTTCGTTGCTCTGCAAGATACCTGGGTCTTGCGACGTTAGCTGAGCCGCAACGTTCCAACTAATATATACCCAGGTCTGCCTGCGGGGCATGCAATGCATGAGAACGGCTCCAGAAGCCGAATTTATCATGACTTACACTTCTTCACTGCTACGTCGCAGGTACGTCGCAGAAAACACGCGATAAACGTCAGTCTTTCGCGGTCACGAGCTAACTTCGTTGTGCGGTTCGGCGAACACCCTGCCGGCGTTTCGATATCCATAAAACAAATAGATCAGCATCCCAGCGCCCATCCAGACGACGAAACGGATCCATGTAATGGTAGGCAGGCTGAGCATCAGGATAAAGCAAGAAACAATGCCCAGAACCGGCAACAGCGGAACTAGAGGGCACTTAAAAGCGCGTGGTTGGTGAGGCGCAGTTTTGCGCAAAACCAGCACGCCCCCGCACACGATGATGAAGGCAGCCAGCGTGCCGATGTTGGTTAGCTCCGCAGCTTCACTGATACCCACGAACATGGATGTGACGGCTACGAATACTCCGGTGAGAACGGTGGGCGTCACAGGTGTTTGATATTTAGGATGAATGCGACCGAAGAATTTGGGCAACAGTCCGTCCCGAGACATAGCCATGAAGATGCGCGGCTGACCGAGCTGAAACACAAGCAGCACCGACGTCATTCCGGCCAGCGCGCCGGCTGAGACGATCACCTGCGCCCACGGATTGTGCGTATAAAGCAGCGCGGTGGCGACGGGAGCCGCATCGTTCAGATAACGCGTGTAAGGCAGAATGCCGGTCAAAACCAGCGAAACCATGCAATAGAGAAGCGTGCAGAGAACCAGACTACCAAGCATGCCGATCGGCATATCGCGCTGAGGGTTCTTAGTTTCTTCCGCCGTGGACGAAACGGCATCAAAGCCGATGAAACTGAAAAAGACGATGGCTGCACCACCCATGACGCTGGCGAAACCGTTGGGCATGAATGGAACCCAGTTCTGCGGGTTGACATGCCCCATGCCGAAGAAGATGAAGAAAAGCACGATCACCACTTTGATCGCCACTGCAGCAGAGTTGACCGATGCACTTTCTTTGATGCCGACAACCAGCAACCATGTAATCAGCATGACGATGACAAACGCCGGGATGTTCATGGCAAACGGATGCCCGAATGGGCTGGGAAGTGTCATATCGCTGTACAACTGGAGCATCGGGTCATCAGGTTTCAAGGACAAGCGGGCTAGCGCCGAGGCACTATCCGTGGTGAGCCACAAGGGTAGTTTCATCCCTGTGATGCCATGAAAAAACTGCACGAAGTAGTCAGCCCAGCTGACCGCGACAGCGGTGTTTCCTACAGCATACTCAAGAATCAGATCCCATCCGATCACCCAGGCGACAAGCTCGCCCAACGACGCATACGCGAAAGTGTATGCGGAACCGGAAACGGGAATCATGGACGCTAACTCTGCGTAGCAAATGGCAGCAAAACCGCAGGCGATGGCAGCGATGATGAACGAAAGCACCAGTGCCGGTCCGGCTCCATCGCGCCCAACTGGAGAATGGAGCAGGAAGTTGATAATCGGAGTGCTAATCCAGTCTTTAGCTGAGACGGCTTGTCCGGCGGCGGCAGTTCCAGTCAATGCAAAAATGCCGGAACCAATTGTGGCACCAAGTCCGAATGCCACCAGATCGAAGGCGGTCAGTGTTTTCTTCATGCGCCGCTCTGGATGCTCAGCTTCATCGATCAGCTGCTGCGGCGGTTTGGTACGAAACAGGCGCGAGCCCGGGCTCGCATTACCTGGTGATGGAGAAGGTTCTGGTGGCGATGTTACCTGCTCGGTCAATGACTTTAACCTCTACCTTGTGCGCACCAGAGTCGATCTTGACGTTGTTGGCGACCAGTGTTGCGGACAAGGAATCGATTGTTTGCGGAGCAAAACTGAAGGCGTACGGATCGCCGTCATCGATCTTGAAGGTTGCATTCGCAATGGCTGTTCGCTTGTCTTTTCCGGTGACCTTCAATTCTAGCGTGCCATCCTTGGTGCGCTTACATGTGATGAGTTCGATTTCAGGGGCGCTGTTATCAACAATCACGGACCGCAGATTTATCACCTGCTGGCTGTCATTCGGACTCGACAAGCGATCGTCGAGCACGAACTTCAGAATGTAGTCGCCGTCTTTCTGTTTACCGGTATCCCAGGAATAGGTGAATGACTCATTAGCATTCGAGTTGTCAGATGATGAGGACGAGCTGGAACTGCTCGAAGACGAAGAAGAGTCTTTTTTAGCCGACGCGGAAGTAGAAATTACAACACCGCCCCTTCAACAATGATGGTGCCGCCGTCTTCGCTAGGGGTCCCTCAGCCTTGTCGTTCTTGTCTTTGTCCTTGCTTTCTTTGTCTTTGTACTTGTAGCGAGAGTTGCCGTCTTTGTCTTTAGGTCCATCCTTGTTCTTGTCCTTGTCCTTATCCTTATCCTTGTCCTTATCTTCGTCGTCGGACGGCGCATCCTGCAGGCGGCGCCCGAACCATGAACGCTTAGCATGCCTCGATCGCAGTGCACCACCGCCGGTGCCGTTTCGGTTAGCACTGGATTTGTTGCTGTCCGCCTTGGCGGCACCAGACCCGCTGGCTCCCGCCTTGTCCTTGTCGGATTTGTCTCCGTCGGATTTGTCTCCGTCGGATTTGTCGCCGTCGGATTTGTCGCCGCCAGATTTATCGCCGGATTTATCCGAATCGGCGGTGCCTGAGCCTGATTTTTCTTTGTCGGCATCCTTCTCGTCTTTGTCTGACTTGTCGGCAGACTTGTCTTTATCCGCACCGGAGTTGCTCGTCGAGCCTTTCAATGGACTGACAGTACCGGATATCGGTTTGCCCTTCGCCTTCCCCTTCTTGCCGCCGTCCGCGGCTTTGGTGCCATCTTTGTCCTTGTCTTTGGATGAGGAAGAACGGCTGTTTTTCGCGCGCAGATTCGTCGTCAGCGGCTGCCAGGTCTTGCCATCATCCGCCGAGATTTCAATAGAAGCAACCAAGTTATCTCCGTCGCTGTCAGTACCGCTCATATTCAAATCCTGCTTGCCTGACACCGCCGTCCCGGCTTTCAAAGAAATGGAAGCGAACTGCGGCGTCGAACCTCTCGGCATGTATGCCACATCAATCCGTCCAATCGTCAGCGACGCAAAACTGGAGGCATCGCTCTTGTCGGAGCGACTGGGCCACGAAAGGCGAAACTGGAAATATCGACCTTCTGGTGACTGCACTGTGAAAGCATCTTCCTTCGCGACAGCGCCTTGCCAGGCAGACCATGTTTCATCAGGCTTGGAGGTTTCGCCCGTGCGCGTTTCTACTTTTACGTTCTGCACAATGTATGTCGATGCTTCATTGAAAGCTCCGAACGGTCGCACCGAAGACCACTGCGCCGGACGACCCGCATCTTTGACCACAGAAATGAAACTTGGGTCTTTAGCCTGTTCCATGGCAAAACTCTTCAACACGGCAAGATTGGATGTACCGGCAAACAGATTTTTGTTGTGGGAAGAAACCAGCAATACTGCCTCTTGTTCTGTGTGGCTGACAGGCATGAAGTAAGGCTGTCTCGTCACCGGCTCTATACGCGCCATGGTGATGTCGCCCTCCGCGTCTCCCGAAAAAACAGAGTCCGTGGTTGGGTCGTAGTGCAGTGTGTAGAACGCTTCGCTGGAGGCCAGGGTCTGCGCCTCACCCGATGGCAGCACGCGCACCAGGTGTCCCTGCCCGGCGGTGGCTACATAAAGATCGCCCTTTTTGTCGCGCACGACTCCGGTCACCAGGTGATCCGGCGACTGGAACACCGCCGATGCTTTTCCCGAATTGGGATCGACGCGATAAACAGAACCTTTTTCGCCGGTGCCGACATACAGCGAACGATCGGCTGCGCAGTAGAACATCGAAAGAATGTGAGCCTGTCCTGAATCGAAAAACATCGTCGGCTTGGCTGCGGTCGCCTGCGGGTCGACTTTATAGAGGCGCCCTGTACCGGCGACGCCAATGAACAAATTGCCTGCATCGTCGGTTGCGAGAGCCGTGACAAGGGGCTCGGTAGGTTTGAACACCTGGCGAGGCTTGCTGCCTGGACGGGTAGTATCAATGGCGAACACCCGCCCTGTCGGCACAGTAGCCACGTATACAATGCCTTTTGAAGCCGCCATTGACGGTATCATCACTGAATCAAAACGCGCCACCGGTTCAGGCGACGAACTGTCGCCCTTCCAACGCAGAACTTGATCGGAAGTTGCGAAATACAGATATTCTCCGCTCCATACTCCAGACCAGATTTTCATCTCCGGAGCGATGGCGATTTCAGCCTTGCTCTCAAAGCCCGGATTCAGCCGTCCCCAGCTGTCTACAGTCGCCCCTTCCAACTTGCCGGCGCGATATTCATCTTCGCTTTCCTGACGCCACAACTGTATCGGTCGCATGTGCGGGTATTCTTTACCGACCAGAGGAATAGATTGGGATGCTCCACGACTGGCTCCCGACTGCGCACCGGACGAACCGGATGAGGAAGAAGTGGAGCCCTTCTTGCCCGGGTACGACTCCATGGTCTTGCGAGCCAGATCAGTGATTGCAACATCCTCGCCGCCCGAGGGCGCAGAAACGGAATAGGGCAGGGCGCGGGCTGCGGCTTTATCAGGGTTGCGCACCTCAACGGTGATGATGTGAGTTCCGTTCAGCAACCACTGCGTGTTCTTTGCCGCGTGCAATTCACCGCGAATAATGCTTGGTCCGCGGGTGTGGCGGTTCGAGAAAAACACCTTCACCCAATGCGGCGGTGGGTTGGTAATGCGGTTGCCATTGACGAGCAACGACTGCTCAGGCAATGCCACCACCAGGTTGAGCTGGTCGCCCCTGCCCTGCTCGCGAATTTGCTCGGCGACTTGACGCAGCGATTCGGGGTCGGGATCGGAGACACCAAGACGTCCCTTGGTATAAGACAGGTCGTCACCACCTGTGACACCAATCAATAGATTGCCGTCTGGAACATCCCGCGGCACAGTAAAGCTCATCGTCTCGATGACCGACTTCTTGTTGTAGGGCTTGAGGACAGCCTGGACTTTGACTTCCTCGCCCGGCGCTACGAAAGGTTTTTCAACCCAGACGCGGTCGATTTTTGCAGTTTCATGCCCGTCCTGCAGAACGATTTTGAGCTTGACACTTTTGATGCTCGACTTCTGCCATTCGTTATCCACGATACGGCCGGTGGTGTTACGCACGTAGGACGATACCGGTTCGCCCATGCCGAACAGCGCTAAGATTCCAGCATCTTTTGCACTGGAGAAACGGTCGACACGCACAATTGGTTCGATGCCTTCCGCTTCGATGCGGCTTTCGACCAGCGCTACATAAGGTCCCGCAGCCTGGTGCGTCGCATCGATTGAAGAGAGCGCCGTTGCACTCAAAAGCCCTGGCGTCAGGTCGGGATGGTCGACAACGTTGCAGTTGTAGGTGCGTTGAATACCGCGGGTTTCATCCACTACGGTGAACGAAGCCGGAATCATGCGCGATGTGGAACCGATTTTGCCGCCGCATGCCCACGGGCGATCGGCTTTGAATGAACCGACCACATTGACGGGCGATGCCAGTTTCATCGACGATGCCATGCTGGGCAGAACCTGATGCACGTAGGCTGTAGCCATCGGGAAGTCGACGGAACCGGCTTGCATGAAGGGGTGACCGAACGCGATTACTTTGTCGTTGAATCTGGCGATGGCAGTTCCCACCGCAGCGACAGTAAAGTCGCCGGTGGTCAGCAGGATCGCGACAGCGCCACCGGGCTGAATGCTTTGCGCCTGATGCAGGAGTTCCGGATTGATACCGCCGGCGGTTCCACTGGTGGTCATCATACCGAAAGTCTTGAACTTCTCGGAGAGCATTTGTTCGGCGCGCGGAGAAAAGCCAGCTAAAGAAACCGGTCCGACCAGGGGCACCATGCGCATTTGACCGCCACCGGTGGTGACCGGCAAACCGGAAATGCCGGGCGGAACGTTGAGCCGGGAGCTCGGTACGCCGGGTACTGCAGCGATCGGAATACGCTCCTGCTGCTGATTCTCGGCCAGGGCGTCGAGGGAATCGACAATCGGAGTAATGCCGACGATCGGCTCTTTCGAAAAGTCGTAGCCGAATGAAACTGAGCCGATCAGTTTTCCATTTATATAAACCGGGCTGCCGGACATGCCCCGAATCACGCAGTTATTGGCCATGGCTGGACCCGATAGACGAGCCAGAATAGCGTCGCGTCCGTTGAGCATGCGTTTGATCACACCAAGGATTTTGACGTCGAATTTTTCGACCTTGGTGCCATGAAATACAGAGAGCCCGTAACCGGTCATGCCCTCTTTGACTTCGCCTACCGGCATATATCTGCCGGGCTGCAAATACCGATTGACGAACGAACGGTCGGTTGTATCAAAGAACGCGGGACGAACTGGGCTGTGCGGTTTGCCGCCGAAATCCGGAGCACCGGGAGAAATTTCGCTTGCTCCAAAACCATCCGCAGGCGATGTACCAGTTTGAACAACGTCGGCTTCCGGCTGAGCCAGGGACGAGCTCGGCTCAACGGCAAAAGCCACCGACGGCACCATGACGTTCACCAGGAACATCACAGAGGTAGACGCGGCTACGAGTGATTTACTAAGCCAGGACGGTCGCAATGTTGGAGTACCTCTATTTGAATCCTAACATGACATTGTGGAGCGAGCGGGATTTGATAGAATCGTGGCGCGTTGCGGGCACTCCGGATGATGGAGAGGAAATATGGCTGGAACCGGTATTCGGTGCGCAATTAAAGCCGCGTTACCGTCGGCTATTTTTGGCGTGGTGGCAGTAGCCGGTACGGCTTGCGCACAAGGAGCGTCGCCGACGCCCGGCATGGGTTCACCACAACCAACTTCCACACCCACTTATGCACCTATACCCGGCGGACTGCGTCCATACGATGCTGCCGGATCGTACGGGGGCAACGCAGGCGGTGCCGGTGGCGCCAGCGGCGGCGGCGCCGCTCCGCGAGGCGGCGCACCGGGAAGCTACTCAGCCTTGCCGCTCAATGCCACCGACGCCTCGCTACGGCTGGACGAACTGCGCAGCATGATGCCCAGCGCTCGTCCGAAGGAGTTTCAAGAGGCGCTGTCCAATTACATCACCTGGCTGTCGGATGTTGCCGACGGACACTGGCGCATGAGCACGGCTTTCGCCAAAACCGAGGCCAACAAATCGCAAGCCGAGGCTGAGAAACAGTCCGCTCTCAAGTTCGGCGGGCTGAAGCGGCAAGGCATGCTGCTCGAAGCACAATTTTTGGTTTCCCAACGGCGATTTCCGGAGGCGGTATCGCCTTTGATTGAGATCGTAGTTTCAGAGCCACGCACCGCGACCGGAAAGGCTGCCTACAAGCTTCTGCAGGACATCGGTTTTTCAGAGGTAGCCAGTCCTGTGTCCGACGCCGGGGCAACCAAGTAATTTTCTGCCGGAATTATCCCTTTTTCCGACGCCCAGCGGTGAGCTTCTCACGCGCGCTGAGCACGCGAAATGCGATTGTTTTTCGCGTGTTTCACCTGGATGACCGCCGGTGCCAGCCTCAGAAATCGCTTGCTTAAACTGACACTACATGTAGTACCATCGTCAAGTCCGTCCCAAATTCCGAATTGGCGCATGAGCTTCAGTTCGGCTAAAATCAAGCTGTCCAGTTTGGACCGCGCCCAAAAGTGGAACCAAGAAATAGCCGTTCAGCAGTCTGGAGAAATGCAATGGGACAGATAATGCAACGCCGTGGGTTGAGCGCAATGCTTCTCACCCTGACCTGCGTCAGCTTCGCCGGTAGCGCCTTCGCTCAAAACAAGCCGTTCGAGCTGGGTGCAGAAACCAGACAAATGATTGAACCGCCCCCGTCAGCGCCGGGATACCCCGAATATCCAGCTTATCCAGCGCCGCAAATGGTTCAGCAACAACCCAAACCAGCTCCTCAACAACAGCGCAAGCCCATGCAGGCAAGCGTTCAACAGACAGCCAGACCTCAACAGCCGATGCAACTGCAAGCCCAGGTTGAGAAACCCGGCGTCTTGCCGCCGGCGTTCCTGGGAGCCTGGCAGGTGATGGGTTTGCGCAGCGCCGTCGAAGCTCAACCGGCTTACCAGGCGGGAATTGGTAATATTTTCACCGGTCAGAACGCTCAGATCTGGAATATCCAGGGCAATCCAGGCAGCGGCTACGTACTGAGTTCCGACACCGGCGCCCAGACTCAGCTGTATATAGATAAGGTGGCCGGAAATACGGCATTCATCCGCTATCAGCACCCGATTCGCAACACCATGGCTCAGGAAGCAATTGTCATGCAGCTTAGCGCCGACGGACGTGCCTTTCAGGGACTGGAACGCATCTCGATCGTCAAGCAGGGCGAGCCTCAGCCCCGGGCAAAAGTCACTTATCAACTGACGGGCCGGCGTAAATAGCCAGCCCTGCCGTTTCTTCACAGAAGCAAGCGCGAAAAACAGCAGTTCTTCGCGCGAATCGTGACGTGAAGACCTAACGGGTGGATGGGGCCGCAATGGCGGTTTCTATAGTCGCCTTCAGGTCGTCTCGGGCATTAACCAGGTCTTCTTCCAGCTGCTTGGCGGTCTGGATGGCTGTGGTCAGGTGCGCTTCCGGGCTTTCAAGCACGCGGTCATCGGGCTTGCCTCGCGATTTGCCAAAGTTGGCATCCGCTACTTTCATCTGGCGAAGCGCTTTCTCGATTTTGGGAATGATGTCGCGAGTGGTCCGCAGCGACTCAGAAATCGTGCCGCCGGCTGAACCTGGTCCAGCGTTGAGCTTCAAAACAATCAGTTCAGAACGCGTGAGCTTGGCAGTGGGCGGACGAACGGGCTTATTGGCTTCACCGGATGAACCGGCGGCGTAAACGAGGGCAGCCAGACACAGTCCCGCAGTTAGCGTCATGTTTTTCATTGGTAATCCTGCTTCACCAAAGACCGAATGAGCGCCTAGTCTATCTGAACAGGCACCCTGTGCAGTCGTTCTCCAACCATGTTGTAACCAGAGTTAAGGCGTGATCGCCCTGATGACAGTAAGATGGTTCTCCAAATTCCTGTCACGCACCCAACCAGAATCACATGCCGACCGGATCCGAATCTTTTGACCTGCAAGCCACCCTCAACGCGGTGGGAGATGCTTTCACCATCGTTCTCTGTCGAATCGGATTTGAAGCCGGTGCGCACGGACTCCTGGCTGCGTCCGTTGTCGGCATGCTTGGGTTCTATCTCTGGCGGAAAAGGCACAGAGCCGGCCGGCCTCTGTTGATGGTATGCCGAAAGTTGGTGATCGTCTGCGGAATTATGGTGGTTCCAGGACTGATCGCGATGGTAACGGCAGGTAAATTGCCGCAGGTCGGGACGCTGCAGCTCAATTCCATCGGACTGCTGGGTTTCTGGACGTTGGTCATCCTCCATTTGTCGATGGAAGAGATGAATTTCGAGTGGTTCAAATCCTAATTTGACGACCGCGGCAGTTGTTCAATGCACGCGAGGCTCTATGCGCCTCCTGCTGTAGAATGGAACTATTGAGGTAAGCCATGCAGAAGTTAATCACTGCTCTTTCCCTTCTGACGGTGCTCTTGAGCAGCGCATCCAGCGTCATGGCCCAGCAGCAACGAACGGGAGCCACTGTCGGTGCATCGCCTGGCTACGCACGCCCCTTCTATGGCGGACTCGGACAACCAGTTTACGGTGGTCCGGTTTATGGGACCCCGGTCTACGGCGGTTACGGTGGCGGACCGGTGTACGGAACTCCCGGCTACGGCGGCTACGGCTATCAACCATACGGCAGCAGCACCTGGCGTCCAACACTGGGATCGCCGTATGCAAACAACTACTATCCTGCCGGCGGAGTTTACGGCGCTCCTGCTTATTACGCGCCACCAACTGCAGTATCAGGCAATTTTTTCCGATTTGGCAATTTTTCGGCCGCAACTAACGTCACTTACTGGCGCTCCCCCTCCGGTTACTACTACCCATGGGGCGCCAACTGGGCAGCCGGCTCGCCCGTGATCATCGTCCAGCAAGGACAATCTCAGCCGACGAAACCGCCTATCTCGACTGTTCTGAACGATATGGAACGCTACGTCACCGAAGCCAAAGACAAAGGTCAGGTGTCCGAGAAGGACTACGCCGGCATCCAGCAGCGAATCAGCGACCTGCGCCGCAAGTTCTCATCCATGCTGACCGCTAATGATGGCGACCTCGACGCCCAGGATGACGAATATTTCCGCCGCGATCTGGACACTTTGTCCCGTGACATCTCCTATCGCGTCAAAATCTAGCTGCGCTATTTGCAGTAGTTTTTCGCGTGATGAACTAGTTCATCACTTCTTGCACTAAGCGTCGCAGCTCGTCCTGGACGGAACTCATCGGTGCAGCAGCATCGAGGATCCGCCAGCGCTTCGGATCGCGTTTCGACAACGTGAGGTAACCTTCGCGCACACGTCGATGGAAGTCGAGCGCTTCGCGTTCCAGGCGATCGTGTCCGGATGGATGCAGTCGCGACAACCCTTCGCTACTTTCTATGTCGAAGAGAATCGTCAAATCCGGTTTCAATCCGCTGGTCGCCACTTCATTCAGCATATCGATTAGTTTTTCATCGATGCCACGCCCAAAGCCTTGATAGGCGGCAGTCGAATCGATATACCGATCGCAAAAAACGACTTTTCCCGCCTTCAGCCCCGGAACAATAACCTCCGAAACGTTTTGCGCTCTATCCGCTTCGTAAAGAAGCAATTCCGTCAGAGGATGGACTTCGCTTTCGGAATTGAGCAAGATCCGGCGAATCGGCTTGCCCAGTGCTGTTCCACCAGGATCGCGGGTGATGACGTGTTCGATACCGCTGTCCTCGAGGTGCTTGGACAGCAGTTTCAATTGTGTTGTTTTGCCGGCGCCTTCCGGTCCTTCAAGAGTGATAAAGACGCCAGGATATTGCTCTGTCATTACCTGCCGACAAGAGATTGCATGGTGCTGGTCAGTTCTTGCTCATCCATTCCACCGACATGCGAGTTCACCACATTGCCTTTGGAATCGAGAAACACGATCGTAGGAACCGCATGAACATTGTATTTTTCGGTGATGTTCATCGTAGCCTTATCGTCGATGTCGATTTTCTGTACATCGATTTTACCGTTGAACATTCCAGAAACTTTCTCAAACGTCGGCGCAAATCGTTTGCAGGGTCCGCACCAGGTTGCAGAGAATTCTATGACCCTAGGCTTAGTGCCGGTCACCGCTGCCGCCGGCTTCGCATTGACGGATGCTTTTTCTGCAGACTTGCCGGCAGCCTTGTCCAGATTTTGCAGACCTTGCTGAGCCTTCGACTTCAACGATTCGTTGCTGGACGAGCTGACAACCCATTCGTACTCTTTGCGCGCTTCAGCCAACTGCTTGAGCTGCTGATACGACAGTGCCAGATAGTAGTGACTGAGGTCATCATTTGGAGTGGCTTGCAGACACGCTTGCAATTGCGTCACAGCATCACTGTACTTCTTCGCTTTGTAGGCTTTGACAGCAGCGTCGCGCGGGGACGATTCTGCACGTGCGCCACTGACGGCCATGACGGCGAACATCATCACACAGAGAGAAGCTATGGCAGCCAGCGCCTTTCTATTCATCACTTTGGCATCCTCGAAAAATGGCACAAGAGACTATTGTTTCACAACCACCGCCAGTTCGCTCACGCCACCAACCTCTTTGCGCCAAGGCGCAACAAACATCTCTTGGCAGGCACGGGAAAGCGGCGCGGGTACTGACACTGCACCCAGTGCGGTCCTCGTTCGACACGCGAAAATCTTTTGTACTTCGCGTGCCTGAAATTCTCAATTTCCGCGCGAGCGGCACTAAGTCGAGATGTCGACAGCTGAGTAGGTTTCATCGTAGCCGCACAGCCAGTTTGAGGCGCGATGACGTTCGCTGACTATGGCGTTGCAGATATGGCGTTCATCATCATGCGCGCACGCGATTCCCTGCTCGCGAATCGCCAGGTCACCGTCGATCAGCCTTGCCGCACCCAGGTTGAGTTCGCCAAAGCGGGAGTTTTTCGCAATTTTGACGAAATCGATTGTCTGCCGATCGATCGCGTGGAAGTAATTCAATCGCCAGTGAATCGCAAACATCTGATCCGCAAACACATCGATTTCCCCCCCGTCGCGCAGTTTGGCCTTTTCCACCAGCTGCTTAGCCTTGGGATCTAGAAATCGAACAACTTCTCGCACATCTCCAACGTGAGCGGGCTCGTCATATGGTGGCAGTTTCTCATACAATCCAAGCGCCCAGGCAAGCGCCGCCACAGCCTCAATGCGCCACGCAGCGTCAATGTCGATGGGCGGTTCCAGCGTCCCCACCGGCTCCTGCAAGAGGTCCACCTCTGCCGGCTCCAATTCGTCCCAGATGTCCAGTCGATCCAGCCACGTGAGAATGTCCAGCCGCGCGCTATCCGAACCTTCCTGGTCGGAGTAAGGCTCCAGCAGCCCACGGGCGGCGACCGCCATCAGCGCCAGCATGCGGCGGGCGACACGGTCAGCCGGTGGCGCGTCGTCGTTGATGGGTGTGGGCTCGTCGATTAAATCAGGTTCCGGGGGCACAGCCATGCTCGAAATCATCTCGTTTCAGACGGTCTTTTGCAAGCGTACGTGATATCATTTTCGCCAATTCAGTTCCAATCATTTGAATTTATGAGTCTTTTGTTGCAGCTGCTCTCTGGAGCGGCCGCGTTTTTGTGCCTGTATCCAGGCAGGCAGGAGGGTTTGTTTTTATGAGTGCAACGCTGGCAGCGCCCCGCGCGAAAGTCGATACCAAGTGGCAACTGTACATCGCCGGCGCTTGGGAAGACGGAGCGTCACAACGCACCTTGATTAACCCGGGAACGGGCGAAGAACTTTGCAAGGTGCCGGAAGCCTCGGTTCAGCAAGTTGAAAAGGCGATTAAAGCCGCTCGCAAGGCCTTCGATGAAGGCACGTGGCGCAACACCACCAACGCAGAACGCGCCACCTTCCTCTACAAGGTCGCCGACAAGATCGATGAACATGCCGAAGAACTGGCAGAATTGGAAACCCTGAACGCCGGCAAACCGTTGCGTGAAGCCAAGTATGACGTAGCCGATTCGGCCAACTGCTTCCGCTATTATGCCGGACTGATCACCAAGCCAACCGGACAGACAATGGATGTTCCAGCTCCTTCGGTAAGCATGGTCGTCCGCGAGCCGGTCGGCGTCTGCGCGCAAATCATTCCGTGGAACTATCCTTTATTGATGGCTGCCTGGAAACTGGCACCAGCACTGGCTGCCGGCAATGCCTGCATCCTCAAGCCGAGCGAATTGACACCGCTCACCGCCCTGCGCCTGGTTCAACTTATTCATGAACTGGACGTGCTTCCGAAAGGCGTCCTCAGCGTCGTCTGCGGCGACGGCAAAGCCGGAGTACCGCTAGCCGAAAGCGATCTGGTCGACAAAGTTGCTTTCACCGGCAGCGTGCCCACCGGCAAACGCGTCGCGCAAGCCGCATTGGGCAACTTGAAAAAAGTAACTCTGGAACTGGGCGGCAAATCCCCGATGATCGTCTTTGATGACGTCGATGTAGACACAGCCGTCGATTACGCTCTCTTTGCCATCTACTGCAACGCCGGTCAAGTTTGCTCCGCCGGTTCGCGTTTCGTCGTCAATGAAAAATTGCACGATGAATTCGTGAAGAAACTCGTAGCACGCGCGAAAAAAATCAAGATTGGCTACGGCTTCGATGACGAAGCAGAAATGGGTCCGCTCGTCAGCGAAGCCCAACTGAAGCGCGTCGAAGAGTTTGTAGAAATCGGCAAAAAAGAAGGCGCCAAATTGGAATGCGGCGGCAACCGTCCGCAAGATGCGAAGCTCAAGAAAGGTTTCTACCTCGAGCCCACCGTCTTCTCCAATGTGAAACCGGACATGCGCATCGTCCAGGAAGAAATCTTTGGACCGGTGTGCGTGGTGCAAAAGTTCAAGACCGAGGAAGAAGCCATCAAGTTGGCCAATGACACTACTTTCGGTTTGGCAGGCGCCGTCTTCACCAAGGATGTCACCCGCGCCTACCGGGTGGTCAAGGCGATTCGCGCCGGCATCACCTGGATCAACGGCTACCACTCGACCTACAACGAGTGCCCGTGGGGCGGCTACAAGCAGAGCGGCTGGGGCCGCGAGCTGGGCACCTTCGGTCTGGATGCCTACACCGAAGTGAAGCAAATCAACCTCAACCTCGATCCTAATCCGGTCGGCTGGTTCGAGAAGCGCGACTAGTTGAATGCAGCACCGGGCGTGGTGGCTGACACCATGCTCGGTGGCACTGCGCGTCATCTCGCAGCAAAGTGCTTTGTGCATCCGCTGCATATACACAGTTTTCAACCCGCGCTTCCCATAAGCGCGGGTTTTAACTAACTGGGCGCGGAATCATCTATAATCCCACGATATTTCGGAGGACTTCTCGACCATGAAACGCTCGCCCTGCCTCTCCACCGCTATTGCCGTCGCCGTCGCAGCGATTTGCAGTCTGGGGAGCGCCAGCTCTGCTCTCGCCGACGGCAGCAAGACCGGCGCCGCACCCGGTGCGCCGACCACCGTCGAAGAAGTCAAAATGCCCGATCCGGTCAAGGAAAAGCTGCGCGCTTCGATCGCCAGGTCGATGCAAAAGATGGCCGATTTCAAGCAGGGATCGTTCTCGATGAAGTATCCGTCCAACTGGCGCAAGGGCGGCGCTTGCGAGCCGGGGCAGATCATGATGTTTCAAACTGAACAGGGATTGGTCAGCGTGATCGTCGGCGTGCAGAAAATCACCGATAAAGACACCCTGGAAGCTTACAATCAGGCGCGCGTCGACGGTCTCAAGAAGGCTCTGGGCGCCAAGATGACCGTTCTCTCCAACAGTCCGTTGAGCGTCAAGGGCGCCAAAGCGATGCAGCTCACTTATCGAGGCGACATCGACCAGGACGGCAAACTATTCAAAATGCGCCAGCAGCAAATTCTCGCACTCAATGGTGATACCGCATATAATGCGCAGTTCAACGCACCGGATGAAATGTTCAATGACTTTCAGCAGGTGTTCAACGCCATGATCGATTCGATGGTGATCGCCGACAGCAAAGAAGCCAGTTCGCGGTGACCGCCAAAAACAACGGAACATCCACAGTCGGCAAGCAACCTCCGCCGCAGAATGTCCGCATCGTGGGCGCGGTTTTGATTGGTGCCGCAGCGCTTGCGGCCTTGTGTTTCTTCCTCAATCCAAACGCAGACAAATCTCCTAAATCGCAATCGCCAGCCGCGCAGGTAGCACAAAAGATTGTCGTCGCGCGACAAAAGGTTCATGAAGCCGCAGTGGAATCGATGAACAGCGGTATGCAGGAGTTTCGTCGCGGCGACTTCACGATCAGCTATCCGAAAAATTGGCAAACTGAAGAGGTCAACATCGCATCGGCCCAAATGTTTCGTGCCGGCACCCTCGGTGGCATCGCAAACGTGACTGTCACCACCTCCAAAGCCGACGAGAAGGACCTGGAGTCCTGGACGAAAACCACGATCAGCAACTTGAAGTACGTGGCCGGACCTGACGCTTCCCTGTTGTCCGTAAAACCGATCGCGTTGAACAACAGCAAAGGCAATCAAATCATCTTCGAAGCGCAGCCGGAGGGTGTCGCATCGCGCGTCAAACAACAATTGATCCTGGTGGCAAAAAGAGGCACCGGCTACACAATCGCACTTTCGACTCCGGTGCAGTATTACCCTGAATTCGAGAAGTTGTTTCAGACTATCGTCGCATCGATCAAGGTCGGCGAATAGGCGCCTGTGGCGCTCGTGATAGAATTCGCACCGCCGTCATGAGAGCTTGAATCGATGCGCGAAAAACAGCAGTTCATCGCGCAGCCCGAGGACAACGAGCGTGAGCAGTTTCGGATACGCTAAACCCTGGTGCGCTGCGATCAGCAGCTTGATCGTGCTGTGCATTTGCATTGCCCAGCCAGCGATTGCCGGGATGCGTGCTCACACCGAAACGAAAGTTCGAATCGGCATCCCCGCCACTCACGTCGAAACGCTCGACGAATCGAATCATTCGGAATCTTGTTTGATTGTTGAGAGCATCGACATCGAGGGTAATCACTGGATTCCAGCGGAACTTATTCGTGCCGCCATCAAGACCCGCCCAGGTAGTCGGTTCGATCGCTCGGCAATCATGAACGATCTTCGAGCTATTGATTCACTTGGGTATTTCGACGCTCACAGGCTCCAAGTCATTCCAGAAATGACATCAAACACGGGCGTCCGACTGCGAATCCGGGTAGTCGAGAATGCGCTGGTACGCAAATTCAGTTTCGCGGGAAATTGGCGTATTTCTAGGTTGGAACTAAATCGCCTCTTTGTAGGCCAATTATGGAAACCCCAAAACCCCTACGAACTCCAGGCAGCGATCAGTGAGATTCAGAAGCACTACCGAAAGTTAGGAATACCCTTCGCAAAGGTTGAATTGATCAATCTACCGGATGAGACGGTAGGAGTCTTAATCAGTGAAACCAATCCCGCCATCATCAAAGTGCCGGTTCGCAACGGTGTGCCGATCTTTCCCTCTCCGGTTCGCAAGGTTCCCCAGGTCGACGAACGAATCATGAAATTTCTTCGCGATCGGGCAGTTATACCGGCACCACGAGTGATACCACTAGATTTGAACGATGTCGCGGACAATGGCTTATCGGACGCACCAACACAACAGACAATCTAAACCATCCTTAAAGTCAAGAGGAGAAACTCCTTGGCATGATTGGTCGTCGTGTTAGAATGACGCCTGCGTGGCGTTGCCGCGCCCCTTTTGAGCGGAGTTGCATGCTGCTGAAACCGGGAAAAAAACACACGCGCACGGCAGTACTTGCGTTGTCAGCACTTACTGCGTTCAACACTGCGACGTTTGTCTTACCATCTGAAATATGTCTCATGCCGGCTGCCGCTCAAGACGAAGGCAGCACCGCCGGCGCAACCAAAGGTCCGATCTCGGCTCCGCCTCTGTTCGGCGCGCCCGAGCAGGCATTGACGGACTCTTCACAGCCAGATGGACGTCATCTGACTGTCGACGACGTGACAATCGAAGGGAACCGCCTGGTCTCCACGGAAGACATCCTCAACGTCATCAAAACGCGACGCGGCGACAAGTTCGACCGTGATCAGGTGATGTATGACCTGAAAGCAGTCAACAATCTCGGTTATTTCGACGACCAGAAGCTGCAAGTAGTCCCCGAGATGTCGTCCAACAGCGGCGTACTGCTTAAAATTCGTGTTGTGGAAAATGCCCCCGTCACGCAGTTTGCGTTTGACGGCAACACCGTCCTCTCCAGTGAGGAATTAAATAAGCTTTTCGCAAGTCAGCTGGGCAAGCCGCAGAACCTTACTCAATTGTCAGCGGCCATCGACAAAGTCGAGCAGCAATATCACGAGCGCGGCTACACACTGGCGCGCGTCACCGATGTCAAGGATGATCCTGACGGCAGCGTCAGCATCAAAGTCGATGAAGGTGTGATTGGCGACATCAAAATTGTCGGAAATCGCAAAACCAAAGACTTCATCATTCGCAACGCGCTCAAACTAAAACCGGGCGCCGTATACAACGAGAAACAGCTGACCAACGATCTGCGCAAGCTTTTCCAGAACGGATATTTCCAGGATATACGCCGCAGTTTGACACCATCGACGGATGCGTCGGACAAGTACACATTGAAGGTCGAGGTCGACGAAAAGCGCAGCGGCTCTATTGGTCTGGGCGGCGGCGTCGATACAGTTGCCGGTCCTTTCGGACAGTTTAGTTTTTCCGACGGCAACTTCCGCGGTCGCGGGCAGGTTGTTCAGTTCAGCGCCAACGTCGGATCCGGTCTGTCCAACCAGCTCTCCAACAGTTTGAACAATGGCGGTTCGGGTTTCTTGCCCAATGCTCGCAACTATCAAGTAGAAGCATCGTGGATCGAACCTAGCTTACGCGGCACCAACGCATCGCTGGCTGCCACCATCTCCGCGCGCAACTTCGGCAGCATGCTGATTGACGAAGCGCAGCAACGCACCATCGGCGGGCAGGTCAGCCTCAGCAAGCCTCTCGGCAAGCACTTCACCGCCAGTTTAGGAATCGGCGGCGACAACACCACTTTGACCAATTATCTGAGCGGCTCCAGCATGGATTCTCTCATCAACCGGGCGGTGGAGCTGGGCAAGGGCGCCGGCGCGCAGAATTATGTCAATCAGGTTCGCGATCAACAATTGAAGGGCGGCACCTATCTGACCGTCAGCCCCTCGGTGTATTACGACACACGCGACAACAACATGGACCCGACCAAAGGCACGTTCGCCAAACTGACGGCCGGTCCATCGCTGGGTTTGACGGGCAACAGTTTCATGAAAGCGGGCGCCAGCGTCAGCAAATATGTGCCAATCACCAAAGAAGTGACGATGGCTATGAACATGCAAGGCGGGGCAGGACTAGGCGGCGTGCCGGCATTTGCTCAATATCGTCTGGGCGGCTGGAACGGCATTCGCGGCTACCGCACATTCTCGGACCTCGGCTCCGGCACCGGCATGTTGATGGGCAGCCTCGAGTTACGGCGGCGCTTGCCGTTGCCGAAAGGTGACCCAGGCACCAAGCAGAATGCCGTTATCCGGGCAATCGACAACAATGTGAAAGCAGTGACATTCTTCGACGCCGGGGCAATATCCGGCAACTCCGCGGTCAACAACCTGTACCAGCGCAGCGCTCTGGGCGCCTCAGTAGGCGTCGGACTGCGCGTGAAAGTGCCGATGCTGGGTTTGGTCCGCTTTGATTACGGATTCCCCATTGTCAGCACAGCGATGGGACGGCTCATCCCGCGCTTCACCATCGGATTTGGAGACAAGTTTTAGAAACGTGCGGCTGCCGATCCATATAAGGCAAGCGGACAGGTGTTGTAAACTGACGCGGTTGGCTTGAAAAACCACGTTACTCTGTATTTGGAGGCGAGAATGCAACGTTCTCAAAAGTTGACGGCGCTCGTAGCAGGCGCATTCGTCTGTGGGGCGCTCACCGTAGCACCCGCTCTTGCTCAAGTTAAAAGCGTCGGAATTATCGATCGCGACCGTGTCGTTGGTGGCTATGCGAAAGCCCAACAAGCGGCTGACGAACTGAAAAAAGCCGAAGAAAAAGTGCAACAGCTTGTGGAAAACGCCAACAAGCAATACGAAGATGCGAAGAAAGCAAACAAGCCGCCGGCCGAGCTGGAAGGCTTGCAAAAGCGTCTGCAAACTACTATCGACAACGAAGTGAAGACGCTGCAAACCCGCATGCAAACTCTTGAGAAACAACTCGAAGGCGAAATCGACACAGCGATCAAAGCTGAAGCGACTGCGCGCAACGTCGATGTCGTTCTCATGAAACAAGCTGTGCTCCTGGGCGGAACCGATATCACCGATGGTGTCGTGAAGCGCTTGGGCGGGCAAACGGCTGCTGCTCAACCGAAACCGAACACCACCAAGTGATGGTGGCAACGGTGCTCGCTCATGCACTGCCGGCCGCTCTGACGGTTTAGAGAATGTATTGGGCGAGGCTTGCCTCGTCCAATTTTTTTGAGGAATAGTTCGATGAAACTGCCAATGGAATTGAGTCTGCAACAGATCGCCTCCGTAGCCGGAGGTCGACTTGAAGGCGACGACGTGAAAGTGAAAAGTATCGCGTTGAACCCGCTCAATGCCCA
>JBGASG010000004.1:0-497826 GCA_044229845.1 Obscuribacteraceae bacterium (SeqCode)
AGATCTTGAAGTTGGTCGGGTCTAATTCCGCCGCGCGATTTAAGTCATGAATGGCGCGCGGCACTTTGCCGTTTCTGATCAAAGCGATCGCGCGGTGCAAAAGTGCCGCCGGAAAGTCAGCCTTCAACTTGACCGATTGCTCGAAGTCTTCCAGGGCGGCATCATGCTCACCCAGTTCGTCGCGCGCCACGCCGCGCACAAAATATGCTTCAGCGAAATTTGGATTGATGCGCAACACCTGATTGCAATCAGCGATTGCTTCCTGGAACTTGCCCAGTTCGCTGTAGCAAAAGCCTCTGTGCCAGTAGGCATTGAGGTTGTCCGGCTGCGAAACAATCGCTTCATCGAGGTCGGCAATCGCCCGTCGATATTGACGCAGCGAACTGTAAGCCTGTCCGCGCATGAGCAGCGAATTGGCATCGCCGGGAGCCAGCTGCAATGCGATGTTGAAGTTGTCGATCGCCAGCTCGTGCTCACCCAGTTCGCCATACGCAAAGCCTCGCCCAAAGTAGGCTTCAACAAACTCCGGCGACAAGCGAATCGCCTCGTGATAATCGTTGATCGCCTCTTCGAAATGCTTGAGCTGCGCATGGCAAAGGGCGCGACGGTAATGCGCGTTGGCGCGCTCCGGCTGCAAGCGAATCACCTGGGTGAAGTCACCGACCGCATCTTCATAAGCAGCATTGATGCTGTTGGCTAAACCACGCAAATAGTGAGCTTCTACTAATTCGGAATCCAGACCGATGGACCGATTGAAGGCATGCAACGCTCTTTTCGGATCGCCACTTTCCAGATAGCCGATGCCTCGCTTAAGATGCTCGAGTGCCTTTAGATTCATGTTACTCAGTTTGCTCTGCTCGGATGCCGGTAGTGAACTATAGAGGCTCAATCCAGCGATTGTTATTTGATACTAATAATGTTCGTAAATTCGTGATCAGTTGACGTCCTGATAACGTGTGGTTGAATCATAGGGATGCACAAATCAAGAGTTTCACCAGTTTCAATAGTGATCGTCAACTGGAAGACGCCGGAGCTGCTGGCCAGCTGCCTGGACTCTGTCTTTGCCGACAGCAACAGTTCCACGTTCGACGTCTGGGTAGTGGACAACGCCTCCGGCGACAATAGTCTGCAGATTCTTGCTGAACGGTTTCCGACGGTCAACGTCATCGCCAATCAGGAGAATGTCGGCTTTGCGCGCGCCTGCAATCAGGCTTTCACCCGCGTGCGCGGCAGGCACATCTTGCTCCTCAACCCCGACACGTTGGTCGTGGGTGACGCAGTCAGCGCCATGCAGGAGTATCTTGACACACATCCGAGCTGCGGCGCCGTCGGTCCGAAGGTGCTCAACATGGATGGTACTCTGCAGTTAGCTTGCCGGAGATCGTTTCCGTCGCCAACAGCCGCTTTCTTCCGACTTACCTATTTGAGCCGCCTCTTCCCGAACAATCCAACGTTCGCTCGCTACAACCTGACCTACGCCGACCCCGACACAGAGCTGGAAGTCGATGCGTTGTCCGGTGCCTGCATGATGGTGCGGCGCCGAGTTATCGAACAGGTTGGCCTGCTCGACGAAGCCATCTTTATGTTCGGCGAAGACATCGACTGGTGCTGGCGCTTCAAGCAAGCTGGCTGGACGGTCAATTACTTGCCGCAGGCCGTTGTCTTCCACTATCACGGAGCATCATCGCGCTTGCGCCCCGTTGGTGCCACCATCAACCTGCACAAGGGTATGGATGTGTTCTATCGCAAGCACCTGGCGCCCAACTATCCGGCACCATTCAACTGGCTGGTTTATGCCGCCATCTGGTCGCGAGCCGGGCTCTTCGTGGCGCTCTCGACCATTAAGGGCGTGCGGCGCGCACCCAAGGCTGTGGACATCGATTCACTCGTCGCCGCAGGTGAACGCACGGCGCGATGATTCTGATCACAGGTGCGAACGGACTGATTGGACGAGCGCTGACCGCGCTTTACCTGAAATCAGGTCAGTCGCTGCGCTTGCACGTGCGCAGCCGCGCCGCCTTGATCACCGTCTTTCCAGACATCGACAAGCATCCCAATGTGGATATTGTCGAGCAAGAACTCGGGGCTGCGAAGTTTGACGACATGCGCAAGCTGGTCACCGGATGTGACACCATCGTCCACACTGCGGCGCTTGTGCACAACGCGCAATCAAGTGCCGACAGCTACCGCATCTTAAATCTGGAAGCGACCCAGCTGCTCGCACTGGCAGCCCGCGAGCTGGGCGTCGGCACGTTTGTCTTTCTCTCCACAATTGCGGTATACGGACCCGGTCCGTACGAGAATATCGGTGAAGATGCGGTGCCCAATCCCGACACGCCGTACGCCATGACTAAGCTGTCCTGCGAAAACGCATTGCGTCAATTGCCTCCCGCTCAGCGCACAATCATCTTCCGCTGTTCACTGGTATTTGGAGAGGGTGATCGCGGCAACATGCTCTCTTTAATCCGCCAGATCTCGCGCAAAAGGTTTGTCCACCCAGGCGCGTCGCGCGCGCGCAAGAGCTTGATTTACGCAGGCGACGTCGCCGATGCCATCGCTCACAGCATCGAGAAGGTGGACCCCGGAGTGCACACGTTCAATCTGGCCAACGAACATGCACCGGATGTGCGCACACTCGCCGAAATGATTCGCGAAGCGGTGGGCACGGAGCGTCCGATTCCGACAATACCGCCGGCGGTGCTAACTGCCAGCGGTTTCGTCATGGAAAAGGTACTCGGGCACAGGGCACCTTTGACGCGAGAGAAATTGCGCAAGCTGGTGACATCCAATTCTTGCTCGGTCGGGCGGCTGCGCGAAACCGGTTTTGTGGCGCGCACGCCGTTGCGTTCGGCGCTGCACGCCGAGGTAGTCTGGGCGCGGGAGAACGGATTGCTCTAGAGTTCCGGGGCTCTGGAGTTTAGGGACTTGCCTTCTTGGACAGGGGCAAGATTTTCGCCAGCTCAATGACGAAGCCGGTGCGTCCGTTCTCTTTGTAATTGGGAATTTGGAAGCCGGCATACAAAGTGTAGTCGCGTGGGAATGCGTAGGAAAAGCCTGGAATGAAGAGTCCCAGCGAATGGCGTCCGGAAAACCAGTCAAGTTGCAGGTCCATATTTTTAGTCAGGTCGTGCTCGATACCACCGATGAAGCAGACTACGTCGCGTCCAAATATCTGGCGCGTGCCGGCAGACACGCCGGCAGTCACGCGTGACCGCAACTTCGGCAAGCGACCGCTCACGTGCGCGTACGTCCACGATCCGCAACTTTGATCGCCCTGCAATTGAATGGGCAACAGCTCGCCGACCGTAATCTTGTAGTCGCGTACAGGAAATCGATTTTTGAAAATCGGTATGCAGGATTTCGCTCCCACTCCCATCGATATATTGTGTGTACTGGGCGCCGTTATGTTCAGCATCGTCAAATCAAGTTCGGTGTTGGCGCCTATTCCAACAGCCTGGTACTGAGTTCCGGCATAAAACTCTCCGGGCGGGTAGGGACGGAACTGTCCTTCGTTCTGAAGGAACACTTTTCCCTTCTCGGTTACGGTGGCACTGGGGACGTTAAAGATTGTCTGCTGCGCTGCGGACTGAGGTGGAGTCAAAAACAAGAGTAAGGAAAGAAAAGACAGCGTCAAACAGCAGAGCGAAGCGGGATTGTCTAGTCCTCGCGGCGCAAATAATCCGCTAAAACCCAAATCGCCCGAACGGGCCAATCTACTAGTAAACAGGCTGCCTTGCACGCGAAGATCATAGATCGCCAAGGTCAAAAAAGCGTAAAAGCCAGCCGGCTGGCAAGATGCAAATGTGCACGCTCTGTGCCGTGGGTTCGTCGCAGTTCCTGTCGCGACTTGCGACCAATCTTATCTGACAGTCCCTATATATAGGATTGCCGATCGTCGAAATTCACCACTTGAGTACTTGGGGATTTCTTGGTAGGCTCAGCGAGTAGTCCTAGGGGTTAACCTGTAGTGCCGGGTTTGCTTTGACAAGCCGGTGCCTCACGTATTGGCGCATTCGGGGCTTCGGTCTTGTAACAAAATTGAAAAGATTAAAATCAAGGGTTTTTCTCGATTTGAGTCGGGTTTAATATTAAAGACTTGCGTTTGGTACGAGGTGAAGGTTCTTGAAAATCCTCATAATCGAAGATGACGTCAACATCGCCCGCCTAATTGAATTGGAATTAGGTTACGAGGGCTATCAGGTGTGCGTCGCCCACGAAGGTAATCAGGGCATTGATGTGTTCAAAAAAGAGCAGCCTGACCTCGTGCTGCTGGACGTCATGCTCTCGACAGCGGTGCTGACGACTACCTAACCAAACCATTCGCAACCGAAGAATTACTCGCCCGCATCCGCGCAGTCATGCGCCGCAAGCCGCAAGAGGGCATTCTCACTTACGCAGACCTCTGGATGGACCAGTTGAATCGGGTAGTCAAACGCGGCGAGCGTCAACTCGACCTGCGCGCCAAAGAATTCGACCTGCTCAGACTGTTCATGCAGTATCCGGAGCAAGTGCTGTCGCGCGAATTCATTTTCGACAAAGTCTGGGGCTATGACTTCATCGGCGAATCAAACGTCATCGAAGTGTATATCCGATATTTGCGCTCCAAGCTGGAAGACGGCAACGCCAAGCGCCTGATCCAGACAGTTCGCGGCGAAGGCTATGTCCTGCGCGAGGAAGAGCCGGCTACCGTCCGGTAATCTCCCACAACCAGTATATGTATTCAAAAGGCGGCCCTCGCGGGTCGCCTTTTCATTTCGTGGTTGAACCGAAAAACTGAATTGATATCAATTCAGTTTTTCGGCGCGGCTCCCTCCGAGCAGGCGCGGCATTACGGAATGTGCCCGAAAACGGCTACCAAGTGGGAAATTCTCTCTCATGCCATGCAGACAAGTGGCGATTAGTCAACCCCCTTTAGATATTTTCGTTGTCTACTAAACATATCAATCCCTGCGCTTAACAATCGTTCTTGGGAAAATCCGCATAGGAACATGAGTTATGGCACTTGCACGGTTTACCCGTGTAAAGTTATGATAACTTCATAAGGTTGGCTGTCCCGGCCAGCGAAGGAAACGAGGTTCATCATGTCCGCGGCCCGAAACACTCCACGCACTTTCTCCTCCCACGAGCCATACTTCCTGGAGATTCTTTCGCAGAACTCTCAAGGATGGCAGATCTGCTTGCCGCCCGGCTTGCAGATTCACCAGGGCGAGCTGGAGTTGTTGCTCAACAAAGTATTCGGTGGACGCCCGCACACCTCGGACAATCTGGAACTGGCTCAGCAACTGACTATCAATTGGTGTGTCTCCAAATGCCGCAAAGAAGGCATCAAGTTGGAAGACTGCTGGCCTAGATAGCCCCCAGCTCGATCAGCAGCCTCCATAGAAAAGAAACTCGCGGCGCATGACCGCGAGTTTGTGTTTTTGCGCCTAGTCCGGCAGGGTTACTCTTCGCCGCCGCCTGCTTCGTTGTCGGCTTGTCCTTCGACGAACGGCGTGACGTTCATGACGCTGTCGTCTTCCGCCAGCTGTTGCAGGCGCACGCCTGTCGCCATGCGGCCCTGGGCACTGATCTGGTCTGTCTGCTGACGGACGATCACACCATTTGCGGTGGCAATCATTACTTCGTCACCCGGCTGCAGGAAGCGCAAGCAAGCCATGCGCGACTGCGCGTTCTTGAACTTGGTGCCGATGATACCGATACCGCCGCGTCCTTGTTGGCGGAACTCGTCCAGTTTGACGCGCTTGCCGAAACCGTCGTTGGTGACAATCAGGACATAACCGTCCGGCTTGGCTTCAACTACATCGAAGCCGACAATCTTGTCGCCTTCACGCAATGTGATGGCGCGCACACCGCGCGCGGAGCGTCCGAGCGGACGCAGCTCTTCTTCGCTGTAGCGAATGCACATACCGTCGCCGGTGCCGATAATGATGTCGCACTTGCCGTTGGAAGGACGCACCCAGCCTAATTCGTCGCCGTCGCCGAGTGTGATGGCGATGATGCCCGACCGGCGCACGTTGGCGAAATCGGTCATGGCGACTTTCTTGATCGATCCCTGCTGGGTGAGCATGACGAAATACGAGTCGTCGCCGAATACCGAAACGGGAAGCACCGCGGTGACTGATTCGTTTTGTTGTATCGGAATCAAATTGACGATCGCCAGACCGCGAGCGTTGCGGCTGCCTTCCGGTACGTCCATCACTTCAATCGAGTAGACCTGACCACGGCTGGTGAACACGAGCAGTTTGTCGTGCATGTTGGCCGTGAAGAAGTGCTGCAGATCGTCCTCGTCTTTTGTCTTCACGCCGCTGACGCCGCGGGTGTTGCGACGCTGCTTGCGGAAAGTATCGAGCGGCACGCGCTTGATGTAGTCTTGCTTTGTGATGAAGACGGCCATCGGCTCGTTGGGAGTGAGGTCTTTGCGATCCAGTTCGAGATCGGCGGAGCTGCCTTCAATTTTGGTGCGGCGCTCGTCACCGAATTTTTCTTTGAGGGCGCGCAGTTCGCCTTTGATGATGTCGAGAACGCGTTGACGATTAGCCAGAATGTCTTTGAAGTCTTTGATCTGGGCGACGAGCTCGTCGTGTTCCTTTTGCAACTTGTCGCGTTCTAATCCTGTCAACCTGCGCAGTTGCATTTCTAGAATCGCGTTGGCTTGCACCTCGCTCATCTTGAACTTCGCGATTAAGCCCTGCCGCGCTTCGTCGACTTCTTTAGCGCCGCGAATGATCTTGATGACGGCGTCGATGTTCTCTTGCGCTTTGATCAAACCCTCGACGATATGCAGGCGATCTTCGGCTTTCTTCAAGAAGTAGCGGGTGCGCCTGGTCACCACTTCGATGCGGTGATCGATGAATTCCTGGATCAGGTCTTCCAGCTTCAAAGTAGCCGGACGTCCACGCACCAGAGCCAGCGTGTTGACCGGGAACGATTGCTGAAGCTGAGTTTGCTTGTACAGGTTGTTGAGAATAACTTGCGGGTTTGCGTCACGTTTCAATTCGATAACGACACGCAGACCGGTGCGATCCGTTTCGTCGTTGACATCGCTGATGCCGGTGAGCTTTTCATCTTTGACCAGGTCGGCAACACGCTTGGCGAAGGCTTCCGGACCCACCATGTAAGGCAGCGAGGTGACGATGATACCGGTGCGCGATTGCCTGCCACCACTGCCGGGAATCGTGTCGATAGCCGCGTCACCGCGGCACATGATCGAACCTCTGCCCGTGGTGTAGGCTTCGACGATACCGTCCTGACCCATGATCGTTCCACCATGCGGGAAGTCAGGGCCTTTGACGTACTGCATCAGTGAACGCGAATCCATGTCGGGATTGTCGATTTTGGCGATGCAACCGTCCACGACTTCGCTCAAGTTGTGCGGCGGAATGTTGGTTGCCATACCGACGGCAATTCCGGAAGAGCCGTTAAGCAAGAGCGACGGCACGCGGGTTGGCAGAACTACCGGTTCCTTTTTACTGTCGTCGAAGTTGGCGCGCATATCGACCGTTTCCGCTTCGATATCTTCGAGCGTCCAGGTCGCCATCTGCGAAAGACGTGCTTCCGTGTAGCGCATAGCAGCCGGCGGGTTATCGAGGTCGCCGAAGTTGCCGTGTCCATCGACCAGCACATATCGGCTTGCCGACGGCTGTGCCAGGCGAACCAATGCTTCGTAAATGGCCGAGTCGCCGTGCGGGTGGTAGTTACCCATCACGTGTCCGACGGTCGTCGCCGACTTCTTGTACTTTTGATCAGGATAAGTGTTCTGCTCGTGCATGCCGAAGATGATGCGCCGGTGCACCGGCTTCAAGCCGTCGCGGACGTCGGGAATGGCGCGACTGACAATGACTGACATTGCATAGTCAATGAACGACTTGCGCATCTCATCGCGCAATTCGACCGAAACAATTCTTTCGCCGCTAGTCAATTCGATTCTCCTCAGATGCCCTGAAATTGGCGTTGGCGGTCATCTTCAGCGTGACATTTGGTTTAGAAACAACTAAACGCGCCATCGACTGGCAATGTCTGCCCAACGCGAGCAAAACCTTCGAAATCCGCATGGAGCCTGATTCCGAAACCCTGAATAAGTATAACATGCAACGTTTCAGCCGCTCCTGAAGCCCAGTTCAGCCATATATAATGTCCATCTGTCGCCAAAATAAGTTGTTGAGTGACGCGCAGCACTCTGTTTAAGATCCCCGGGAGCACCGATGAAAACTGTATCTAGCGAGGACAAGGGGCAAAAGCCGGCCATGGACATGGAAGCCGAAAGCAATCGTTTTCGTGAAGAAAAGCTGCGTAAACTCAACCAGCTGAAGGATTTGGGCATCAACCCCTATCCATATCGCTTCGAGCGCACCCACAAGGCAATCGAGCTGCAGGAGCTTTTCGCTGATTTGGAAGCAGGAGCCGAAACCGACACCCAGGTCAAGGTTTGCGGACGCATCCTCAACGAGCGCAACACCTGGATGTTTGCCGATCTTTACGATGAATCGGGCAAGATTCAGCTGTTTCATCACAAAGAAAGCCTGCCCGAAGACAAGCTGAAACTGCTCAAACTCTTCGACAAGGGCGACTTCCTGGGCGCCACGGGCACGGTGCGCCGGACCAAAGCCGGCGAGCTGTCCATTCGTGTCACCGATTTCGAACTACTCGGCAAGTCACTGCAGATGCTGCCGGACGGCTGGGAGGGTTTCAAGGATGTGGAAGCCCGCTATCGCCATCGCTACCTAGACTTGATCATGAATCCGGAGCAGCGAGAGAAACTGCGCAAGCGCAGCCTCCTGGTGCGGACGATGCGCGAGTATCTCGACAGCCGCGGTTTCTATGAAATCGAAACGCCGGTTTTGCAGACCGAAGCGGGCGGAGCCGATGCGCGCCCGTTCATCACGCATCACAACACGCTCGATATAGACATGTATCTGCGCATCGCCACCGAACTGCACCTGAAAAGACTGATCATCGGCGGCTTCGAAAAGGTCTACGACATCGGGCGCATCTTCCGCAACGAGGGCATTTCCACCAAACACAACCCCGAGTTCACCATGATGGAGTTGTATCAAGCCTACGGTGACTACAACGATCTTATGGAACTGGTCGAAGAGATGACACTGAATATAGTGCATGTCGTTTGCGGCGGCGAAAACAAAGTCAACTATCAGGGCACCGAAATCGACTTCAGTCGCCCCTGGAAGCGAGTGACGATGGCGCAAGCTATTAAAGATGCCACCGGACTCGATGTGGAAACGCTGGCCGATTTCGAAGCAGCCAAAGCAGCCGCACACAAGTTGGGCATCGAGATCAAAGATGAGGATTCGAGGGGAGGAGTAATCAACCGCATCTTCGAAGAGAAAGCCGAAGAGACGCTGATTCAGCCGACCTTCCTGCTCGACTACCCGGTTGAGATTTCACCCTTAACGAAAGTGCACAGGGAAAAGCCAGGTCTGGTGGAGCGCTTTGAACTTTTTATCTATGGTCGCGAGCACGGCAACGGCTACAGCGAATTGACCGATCCGCTAGACCAGCGCGCTCGTTTGGAGGATCAGCAGCGCAAGAGATCCGCCGGAAACGAAGAAGCACAACCTATGGATCAAGACTTCATATTAGCCATGGAATACGGAATGCCGCCTACAATGGGAGTAGGGATCGGCATCGATCGCCTGTGCATGATCCTCACTGACTCACCGTCAATCCGGGACGTCATCGCGTTCCCAACCATGAAGCCCCTCGGCCCGCAAGCCGGCGGCGCAGACTCGGCAGACCCAGGCGAGAGCTAAAATCAGATCAGTGCGAAAACAGGTATCCCGCGCTCCACAGGTAACCCGCTATGGGTCTTTCACGTTTCTATCTCTACCAAGGTTACGTTGTCGTTCCCACCGTCGCGCAATCAGCTGAAGAAGGCTTCTACATGGATGTGGAGCCGATCCGCCTGGTTGACTCCAATCACAAAAACGAACTGCATGAACTGCTAGTGAATGCACTCACCAGCGAAAACCCGGTAGTTCCGACCCCGGATATTCACGAGAAGGGCAGCTCGGCTGTCCTTGAGCGGCTTGGTCTCAAAAAATGGATGCACTTTGAGAAACTGGCCACCATGTACACCGTGCATCGCAGTGACACCGCCCTGTCCGTGTATCGCACAGGACATGGTCCCGACGAACTGTGGACCAAGGATGATTCCAGCGACCGCACATTTCCATCCGACGACGCTGAAAGCGCGGCCATCTACATCATGTCCGACATCGCTGCAATCGAAGCGCTCAAGCCGGCTCCTCTGGGGCTGCCCGGCCCGGTGTCGCGCGGCATTCTGCTCGGGCCGCCGCGCGAAAAGACAACGCACTCCTGAAGAAAACTCAGCTCGACATCATGCTGGCCCATTCCTGAGCCAGTGCTGCCGTCTTCTCACGAAACGCGCGCAGCGCCTGTACGCGCTTCATGGCTGGACCAAGTGCTTCCATGCCGCCCTTCTTCAGGGCGTCCATGCCTACTTGCTGCATGCCCATGATTTCGGAGTCGACGGCATCCAGAATGGAGATCAGTGAATACGTAATCACATCGGCGTTGTTCTGCTCCCCGCCGTCTCCGCCTTCCGCATCAACCGATTCGGGCGGTGCTTCCAGACTCAGTGGTTCGGTGTCGCCGACTTCGCCCCGCGAGACTCGCATCAAACGGGCGAAGATTCTCTTGGTGAGATAGGGCAACTGAGCCAGTCGCAGAGGCTTGCCATCGGATGACCAGCGGGGTTTCTCACCAGTCGGTTCCACAAGTAGTTCAATGAAAACACTCGGCTTGGCGGTTGGATCCACCGCAAGCACTTCCGGAGCGATAAAGGCGAAACGAATGCTTTTGTTGTCGCCGCTCACCATCATTGCCCGCACGCTATTCAGTAGCGAGCCCTGATAGAGCGAGCTGGCATCTTCCTTGTTGCTCGCCTTGGGTCTGTGACAGGTGATCGTAAACGCTTTGCTCTCTTCGGTTTGATTGAATTGATAGGCATAGCGATAGAAATCGTCAAACAAGCGATCCATCAATTCGACCATGCCGAGCTGGCAAAGCGCACCGTCCTTAGCGGCGCCATCCACATTTACATTTTCGCTGACATCGGACAACCAGGCTCGCGTCTCATCTCCAACAAATGTATTGCTCATCGAGGAGAGGATTTTTTTCGAGAGCTCTTCCGATTGCCGTTTGCGTATCTGGTCGCGTACTTGCCCGTATTGCTGTTCGTTGGTGGTCATCTCACTCCCGCCTCTTGAATCAAAACACTTCGTCAACCACGCGTCGCAGCCCTTTGATTTTGTCAATCAATCCCCGCTTGCGCTTGCGTACCGGTTGTTGGACCTGGACTTGCGGCTGAACTGCCTTCGCTTTGCGAGGGGGCGCAGCCTTCTTGACCGCAGACTTTCGTTTTCGCTGCTCCGCAGCACGCTTCTGATTATCGGTTCCCTTTGCGGCCGGCATTGAACCGGTCGCCGCGTTACCATTTGCCGGAGCCACAATTGAGTCGGCTGATACTCTACCGTCCGGAGGCGAAGCGGCGGGCGCCTGTAAAGTTTCTTGCATAGGCGGCGGCGTTGCCCGACTAGAATCGACCGGCTTGTCCTGGTGGTTGAAAGCGAGGAACGCGCCGCCGGCAGCCACTGCCATCAGTGCAAATGCTACTGCTGCCAGGATTAGCTGTTTGGGCGACTTGGCGGGCGCGGGCGCAGCAGCCGCCGCCACAGGTTTCAAAGCAGGCTGAGCGGACACCAGCGTACTGCTCAGGTCAGCCACGTTTGGCATTTGACCGGACAGTGATGGCGGCACCACGCTCTCACCTCTATCTGGTGGAGACGCCGCCGGGGCTTCCGGCTCCACAGGCACGGTCCAACCACCTGTCGTTTTCGCATCCGAAGCCGGCGCTGCCTGGTTAGCACCATTGGTGGTATCAAGCTTCGCTACTTCAGAACTGACAGCGCGATAGGTTTTGGTACCGGAGCCGGTCTGTGTGGAGCTTTGCGCTGGTTCAGCCGCTACCGCTGCTGCACTTGCCGCCGGTGGATCTGCCGACGGCGGAGTGCCGGCAGCTTGCACTACCGGCAGCGGATTGACCGGAGTACCCTCGAATTGCCGGCGCACCTGCTCCAACTGCTCGCGCACCATTGTCATCGAAGCCGGCCGATCGTCGGGCGTCGGCGCCAGACAGGCAAGCGTAATAGACTCCAGCTGCGGGCAGTACTTCAGATCTTCAGGAAACGGTGCCGGCTGCTCCGTCGATTTCAAATAAGCAGTCTCGACAAACGATTGACCGCGAAACGGAACATCACCGGTCAGACATTCGTACAGAATCACACCCAACGAATAAATGTCGGTGCGCTGGTCTGGAAGTGCCTTACCAACACACTGCTCCGGGCTCATGTAGAGCGGACTGCCGATCATTTGTCCTTGATGCGTGAGCGCTTCAGTGTTGGGTTCGGCAGACTTAGCGATGCCAAAATCCAGAATTTTCACGAAGTCCGGGCGAACATCACTGGTGAGCATGATGTTGTCAGGCTTGAGATCGCGGTGAATCAATCCGTTGGCGTGCGCATACTCCATGGCCTCACATACCTGAAGCAAGATGTTCACCGCCCGCTGCGGCGTCAGTTTGCCGTGCTCACGCAGTTGCTGCTTGAGGCTGATGCCCTCAATCAACTCCATGATCAAGTACGGCTGCGCTTCCTTCGATATCACCATATCGAACAAAGTAGCGATGTGCGGATGCTTCAAATTAGCCATGGAAGTGGCTTCGCGCTGCAGGCGCTTCAGACTCACTTCATTGCTCATATGATCTGGAGACAACAGCTTCACTGCGACGAAACGCTTGATGCGCCGCTGTTCAGCTTTGAATATCAGCCCCATGCCACCCTGCCCGAGCGGCTCGACCAGCACGTATTGATCGATAACTTTGCCAATGTATTGCTCAACACTGGGGTGCCATGAAGGTTGCTTGTTATCACTCATGGTTAAATACCAGTGGTCCGCTTGGCAACGACGGGTTTGGTTCCATCACCATTATGTACCCATCTAGGGACGCTTGGCTCGCATTCCTGCATGCTTCAGCTGGTCAAGAATCCAGGACCTGACCGCACCCATACTGTCCTCTTCGGAAAGGATGGTTGTGTCGAGCAAAGTCATCTTCGGCGTGCTGGTTTCGGCGTTTTCCTGCAGCCAGCGGTTGAACTTCGTCATACGCTCTAACACTTCGTCGGAGCCGGACTTTCGCCACTGCGGTCGCGCTTGCAAGCGCCTGATCAGCTCATCTTCATTGCAAACCAGCGCTAGATATACGCTGTCGCTGAAGTAACGGTATTCGTTGCAGCGCTCAAACTGCCCGGGCGTAGAGCTTCCGAAAAGAACAACCGGCCTGCCCGCTTGATTGATGTTCTTGGCGATGCGCAGCCAAAGGTTTCGATAATCAAGATAGTCATCGTCGGGCTTATTGAATTCATCGCGCCAGAGGATATCGCTCTCCATACAAACGCACTCCTCCATCATCGGAGCCAGTTGCAAAGCCACCGTTGACTTGCCGGTGCCGCTGGCACCGGTCACCACCAGCAGTGGCAGCCGCCGAAATCGGTGCTTGCTCCCACATGATTGACAGACAGCAAATGCTTGCACCGGTGTCGGTACGACCCATGGCTCGATCGCCTTAACGTCGCTGTACTCACCGCAACCGGGACAAACGTTGAACATCGCTTTCTGTCACTTCGACGACTTCGTAGAGTCAGTAGACTTGGTAGGCTTAGTAGGCTTAACCGGTGGTTTCGGCTTCAACTGCTCTTCTGCTTTGGCCAGAATATCCGCCGCCGGCTTGTTGGCACTGTCGATTTGAATGGCTTTTTTTAAGACGGGAATGGCTGCTTCATAAGAACCCTGTTTGTACAACTCGTCTCCATGACGCAGCAATGCCGAAGAATAATTGGTCTTGAATGTTTTGTTGTTGGGCTCCCCCTTTATCGCCACCTCGTGCTCTTTAAACGCCTGCGCCCACTTTCCCTTCATCCCCAGCTCGACGCCTCGATTGTTGTGCTCGAGCGGCGTCTTGGGCTCCGGTGTTTTCAGCTTCAAGTAATCCAGATTATTGGCAGGCGGCATGTCAGCCAGGGACGGTGCCACCACGACCGGTAGCACGGACAACAGGGAGCAGATGATGGCGGACTGTTTGACAGCAGACATGTTTCCTCGCTTATCGTTTGATGAGCCGCATGGGCAGCCCGTTTTTGGGAATCAAAGTAAAGGTGGCGTCTGGTTCGACTACGCTGTGCGGCAGAAGTTCAAACCGATATTTCTGTCCGAGCGAACTTAAGACGAGCATGCCCTCCAGCATGCCAAAGTGCTGACCGATGCAAACGCGAGAGCCGCCTCCAAATGGGAAGTAGGCATATTTAGGTCGACCGGCTGCAGCAGCCGGTTCAAACCGTAGAGGACGAAACTTTTCCGGTTGCTCCCAGAATTCCGGATGGCGATGCGTCACCCACTGAGAAATCGAAATGACGGCACCCTTAGGCAAGTGATATCCATCGATCTCATCCGCTTCGATCGCCTGGCGCGGCTGTCCCCAGGCGGGCGGATAGAGGCGCATCGACTCTTCGAAAATCATCCGCGTATAGGGCAGTTTTTCCAGGGAAGAAACATCGGGTGGTGCGCCCGTTAAAGCGGCACTCACTTCGTCGAAGAACTTCTTATCTTCATCAGGGTTCTGAGACAACAGATAGAACGTCCAGGAAATGGCGGCGGCGACGGTGTCGTGTCCAGCGACAAGCAAAATGATCGCTTCGTTGACCACGTCGTCATCGGTGAAGCCCAGACCAGTTTCTTCATCGCGAGCTGAAAGCAATATGTCCAACAGATCCTGCGAACCGGCACCACGCTTGCGACGCTCTGCCACCATTCGCTTGACTGTAGAAACCATTTGCGCGTGCGCGCTTTTGTAATTACGATTGCGCTCACTCGGGAACCAGAGCGGCTGCGAAAATGGCGTGTTCATCTTATAGTTGACCAGCTTCAACACTTCGCGTACGGCAGTTGTGAATGATTCAATCTCGTCACTCAAGTCGGATGAGAAGAGCGCTTTTGCCACTGTCGTCAGCGTGACGCCAATCAGCTCTCGATGCAGATCGACGGTCTGCGGTTTATCCCGCTCCCACCGCGTCAACAATTCGCCGACGCACTCGGCGATCAATGGACCGAAGTTGTTGATCACGTTGCGATGTAGCATCGGCTGATAGAGACGGCGCCGGCGCATCCAGGCATCGCCTTCCGCGCTAAAGAGATTCTCGCCGGCCAGAAGTCGCACCGAACGCAAGAAGAATTCGCCCTTACTGTAATTTTTCTGGTTAGTCTGCAGAATCCGTTCGGCAGCCGCCGGATGCGTCATGTGATACCAGTGAAAAGTCATCGGCGCCGGAAAAGTCGAGAACCGAATGTAATCTCCATACTGCTCGCGCAGCTGCAAATAATACGGCAGCGGGTTGACGGTCGTGTAGCGCAGGTGTCCGAAGAACGGCTCGCCAGGCGGGCTGGCGAACTGCTTGCTCGGTGCTGCCACCTTCTCCCGGCTGACGGCCATGACTACTTAAGCAGTCCAGCCGGCAAAGCGAGATTGGGACGCTTGTCGAATTTGGGCATCACCACAGGCTTATCCTTAAGTGCTTTCATAGCCAGCTCGATGCCTTTGTCGAGTTGAGTGTCGACCTTGCGCGCATAGTCCTGCGGACGGATATCAACTTCGATATCCGGATCGGTGCCGTAGTTTTCCACATTCCAACCCACATCCTGGAACCAGAACGAGTATTCGGGCTGCGTGGTGATAGTGCCGTCGACCAGGCGATGTTTCGGCCAAATGCCGATGACACCACCCCAGGTGCGCTTGCCGACCATCGGACCCAGTTTGTAGAGCTTGAAGCAATGACTGAAAATGTCGCCGTCGGAGCCGGCAAACTCATTGGTCAGTCCTACTAGCGGACCCGCAACCGACTCAGGCGGATACGGTTGTGGTGTGCTCCAGCGAGAGATGTCGTAGCCGACGCGTTTGCGCGCCAGTTTCTCCAGCAAGAGCGGCGAGACATGCCCGCCACGGTTGTAGCGCACATCGACAATCAAGCCTTCGTACGAGTACTCCATTAAATAACCGCGATGGAACTCGGCAAAACCAGCCGGACCCATGTCGGGAATATGCAGATAACCCACTCGTCCTTTGGTTTTCTCGTGCACGTAATTGCGATTGGCTTCCACCCAACTTCGATACCGCAGCGGCGCTTCAGAATTGAGCGTCTTTACGACAATCTGCTTGCGCTCGCCCTTCTTGTTGGTCAGCGTCAGCTGCACATTTATGCCTGCGGAGTTGAGCAATAGCTCATCGACGGTCAGATCCGTTCTGACAGTCGTGCCATTCACCGCCACAATCACGTCGCCTGCTTCCACCTGCAGACCAGGCTCGGCCAGCGGCGAATCAGCGTTTCTATCCCAGGAGTCACCACGCATGATGTTCTCGATGCGGTAGCCCTTTTTCTTCGCCTCCCAGACAAAGTCGCAGCCGAGGAATCCTTTGTGGTAGTCGTGCGGACGGCGATGGTCGCCGCCGAACTCGTAAGCGTGCGATGTGCCCAGCTCTCCCTGCATCTCCCAGATCAAATCCGAAAGCTCGGTGCGCGTCCTGATGCGCGGCAGTATCTTGTTGTAGCGCTGGAAGACCGCGTTCCAGTCAATCGAGGACATCTTCTCATCCCAGAACTGCTCGGACTGCAGACGCCAGGCTTCCCGATACATTTGCGCCCACTCAGCCCGCGGGTCAATCAGCACACGCGCACGCCGCAGGTTCAACCAGCCGGAATGCGGACCGGGCTCTTCCGAAGCTGGCGGAATTGCACCATCACGCGGCACAGGATCGGTGACGTTGATCGCACGCAGCCTCCACTTAGTTGAATAAATACCTGTCTGACCATCAGCAGCGACGCGCAAGTCCATGGCGTCGTTGACAATACGTCCAGCGCGTTGCTCGTCCAGATCGTAAGCCCACAACTCGCCCGACTCCGAGTTTTCGTCGGACCAGTGACTTTCTTTGATGCCTTTGACAAAGAAGCGCGTGAAGAAGACGCGATTGCGCGCTGCTGCCATGCCTCCGAAACGCCCTTCCTCAACATCGGCAAACACAAGAATACGATCTTCGATGCCGTCGAAATCAATCTCGATCGGCTTCGGTTCGTCGCCCTCCGCCTTGGGCGGTTCGCCTTTGGCGGTGGTGGCAGTTCCATCTTTGCCGGCCGACTTGCCGGACACTTTGGCTTTGGTGCTCTTGCTTTTTGCAGGTTTGCCATTGGTGTGCGCACCATCGGGCGGAGCTTCAGGCTCGACCGGCGGCATTGGCGGCGTCTTCGGCACGACACCTTTCGGCTTGTGCGCAAAGGGCGACGGCACATCTTTCCGCAAGGTCACAAGATATGGTCTTTCCGCATTCAGGAAACTCAAATCAAATTGAACGTTGTCGTAGATCGGAAAGAAGTCGCGCGACGAGACGAAGTAGAGGTAGTTGCCATCCGGGTCCCAGGCTGGCGACCTGTCTACGCGCAGCGGGCGCGTCACGTTGTAAGTCTTGAAGTTTTTGGTGTCACAGATCTTGATCGAACGCTTATCGTGATTTTCCGAATAGCTGTAGGCAAGCCAGCGTCCATCAGGTGACCAGGCAAGTTCACCGACGAACAGTGCCGGGCTACGGTCCACCACCTTCACCGTTTTCTTCTCGGTATTAACGATGACGAGCTCATACTTGTGATTGCCGACCGCAATCAAATTGTTCTTAGTAGGCGAGACTGCCATCGACATGACGCGGCCCATGTCGGTATTGGTGACAATCTCCGGCGCCTTGGATTGATCTTTGTGGTGAATCTCCAGCTTCTCAAATTTGTCGCGGTCGTTGACGACAACGAAACGCTCGCCGTCCGCCATCCACTCCAGAAGCCGATAGCGAACAGCGCTGCCGGCGCCATATTGCACCGCCGGTCCGCCGAACAGTCCCATCACCATCGGCTGTCCGCGGGCAATCAATCCCACCGACATACCATCCGGGCTCGGCGCCCAGTGCTCGTGCGAATATTCGACGTCTACAAATTTGCGGTTGATCTGCACCGTAGTAGGTGGCGCCGCCACTTCTACTTTGCGCGGCTTGCTTTCCCCGGCTTCCAACTTGTAAAGGTCTGCGCCGGCCGAATATACGATCGATTCACCATCAGTCGATGGAAACCGCACGTAGTAGTCGGTGTGATTACTGTGGCGCTTCAGGTCGCTGCCATCGGGTTTCGTTGAATAGATATTGCCGACGCCCTGATGGTCTGACAGGAAGTACACGCGACCGCCGACCCACATCGGCCAGACCATGTTGCCGCGCAACTTGATCAAGCGCTGAAACTCGCCCTTACCTCTGGCATCAACCCAGATTTCGCCGGCAGTGCCACCGCGATAACGCTTCCACATAGCCGGGTCAGCAGCGTTGCGCCCGAGAGCGGTTTGCCCTTTTTCGTTCTGACTTATAGACTGCGCCGGTCCGATATCGATAACCCGCGGCACACCGCCGGTGGTCGGAATGGCAAAGATCTTCGTGTGCTTGAAGAATGGCGACTGCGCATCGGAAACAAATAGTATCTCGTCTCCCTTAGCCGACCAGCTGCAAACACGCATGACCGCCGGTCCCAGGTAAGTGAGCCGCTTTTGCGGACCACCGGCTGTCGGAATGATGTGGACTTCCGGATGCCCTTCGTCCTGTTGAACGAAAGCCACAGTCTCGCCATCCGGAGACAGCCGGGGAAAGCTGCAGGCACTGACGCCGGTGGTTAGCCGCTGCGCGTGTCCGCCCGCGGCATCGACAGCAAACAGATCGTCTTCGCAAGCAAAGACGATGGTGTCGCCATTGATGGTGGGATAGCGATAATAACCCTGGTCAGTCATGAGCTCCTCCCGAATGGCAGGGGCGAAGCCATGCCTCGCCCCCTATGAGTTGTTGTCGGCTTGCTAGCTGAAGCAGGACTTGAACGATTCGCCTTCCCGTTCTTTGAAGACAACCGCCACGTGCAACCGCTCCATATGCTGATCGATAAGCTTGTTGCCTTTCAGCTTCGGATCGGCGCTGAGGAACGCCACCACATCTTTCTCCCACTCAGGTCGGGCGAGCGCGATGACGCCCTCGACCATGCGAGAGATGGAGTTGTCGGGGAATTTGACGGTTATGTCTTTCCAGTTGTCCTTGGTGAATTTCCAGGCGGTCTCGCGACCGGATGTGTTCATCATCACCGATTTGATCAGGTATGGTCCGTTTTGTGTGCGCACCTCGCCGTTCAACGTCAGTTGCAGCGTCTTCTGCAGCAAGCCCTTGTCGTTGAAGGCGGCCAGCGCATACATGTAGCGGTCTTCGTCCTGCGGAGTCTTGGCGTTTCTGTACTCGTTAAGAAACTCATCGTACCGGGCAGTGTCCCCGGCAGCCGCCAGGATCTGCACCAGGGCCGGTGCCACATCGGGATCGACGGACGAGTTGTCTTTCTTGTAATTGGCGTAGAGTTCCGCAGCCTTCTTCTGGGTATCAGGGTCTTCAGCAAGGCAGCCCATGCCGGCCCAGATCATGCCACGCAGTTGGCGCGTGCCGGCATCTTCGTCAGCCTTGCCGCTCCAAGTGAGCTTGTTGGCGATACCCGAAATCAGGTCTTTGACGAATGCCTTGAACTTCGGTCTGTCGGCGTCATCGATCTCGCGCTCGAGATAAGCGAGCGAAGAAATGATGGTTTGCCAGACGTTCTTGTCGGTTTCTTCCTTGAACATGCTGGCCATCTTCAGGTACTCGCTCAGTTGAACGTGCCCGGCCACAACCATCGCCCACGTGTCGTTGACGAGATTGAAGCGCTCGATGGGGGTGAAGATCTCGAACGGCTTGGCGATCAGCGACTTGAACAGATCAGGCGAATAGCGCGATCTGTAGAAACCGGAACCGCCCTCGTTAACGACCACATAAGCCGGCTTGTAGCCGAGATCGACTTTCATCGACTTCTCGGTGAGCAGCACTTTGCGATGTTCTACATCTTTGCCGTTGGCGCTGACGCGCAGCAGCACCGGCACCTGGAAGAGCTGGTCCTTGCTCTTGCTGTCGCCATCTTGCAGGTAGAAGAAACGTTGTTGCGAAAGCACCAGCGTCTTGCCGTCGCTCTCCATTTCGGCGGTCACCATCGGATAGCCTTCGTGGAAGATCCACGAATCCATGATTTTAGTGATCGGCTCTTTAGATGCGCCTTCAAGCGCACTCCAGAGATCGCTGGTTTCGGTGTTGGCAAACTGGTGTTTGTCCAGATATGCACTGATGCCTTTGCGGAACACTTCAGCGGTCAGGTATTGCTCCAGCATACGCAGCACTGATGCACCCTTCTGATAGGTGAGCACATCGAACATCGCTTCGCATTCTTCAGGACGGCGGACAGGAAACTCGATAGGACGCGTGCTCTTCAGTCCGTCGACTGCATACGCAGCGGCGCGCGAGACACCGAAGGAATCCCAGCGCTTCCATTCCGGCTTCCAGGAATCGACAGCCAGCATTTCTGCAAAAGTAGCGAATGCTTCGTTTAACCATATACCGTTCCACCAGCTCATGGTGGTCAGGTCACCGAACCACATGTGCGCCAGCTCGTGAGCGACCACGTCGGCAACGCGCTCTTGCTCGGCATGCGACGATTTTTTCTCGTCGACCAACAAGGCGGTCTCGCGGAACGTCACGCATCCCAGGTTTTCCATCGCGCCAAATGCGAAGTCGGGAATCGCGATCATGTCCAGCTTGTCGCCGGGATAGGGGACGCCATAGAACTTCTCGAAGAACGTCAGCGAATGCACGCCGATGCCTTGAGCGAACTTGGCGAGGTTGCCTTTGCCTGGCGGCGCATAGATGCGCATCGGGGTTTTACCGGCCATCACAGGTTCCGTAGCTTCCAACTCGCCGATCACGAATGCCACCAGATAAGTCGACATCTTGATCGTGTCTTTAAAGGTGACTTCCTTTTTGCCGCCGGCGATTTTCTTTTCGCTTTCAATGCCGGCGTTAGAAACAGCCGTCAATCCTTCGTCGACAACCAATGTCGTTTTGTAGACGGCTTTGAATGCAGGCTCGTCCCAGCAAGGAAACGCGCGGCGCGCGTCGGTGGCTTCGAACTGGGTGGTGGCCATTACCTTGTCTTTGCCGGATGCATCTTTATAAGTGCTGCGGTAAAAGCCGCGTAGCTTGTCGTTGAGAGTGCCGGTGAATTTGACGAAGAGCTTCCACTTGCCTTTGGCGACCTCTTGAGGAAACGTGAGAACGACGCGTTGGTCTTCTTCTTTTATTTCGACTTTGGCATCGTATTTGGTGCCATCTTTTTCAATATGAGCGTTGTGAACTTCCAGTTCCAGCGCATTCATCAAAATCTCTTTGACAGGCTCCTTCACCTCGACGGTGATGGTTTCTTCCCCATCAAATTTGAAGGTCTTGAGGTCGGGAGCCAGACGCAGCTCGTACCTCTCCGGAATGACTGTCTGCGGCAGTCGATAGCTCGCCACTTCCGGTTCGGCAACTGCGGATTTGTTCGGGGCCATACCTTACCTTCCTCCTTGTTTACCGCCGTGTGAGGCGGCTGCAAAACGGGCGCGACGGCTGGGTGCCTCTCGCCACAGGCATCTCGATTTTAGAAATGAGAGGAAGCTTACCACATGCAATCAATTGATGGAGGTTCGGATATGATCTGTATCCGTTTTACACAGCTCGCACGGATCACTTTTATTCCTGGCGCGTATTTCAAGGGGATGGTCAATGGTAGAAACTCAAGTCGCAACAGTAGACACCTTGCGTCAACTGGCGCAACAACTGCGCGTCGACAGCATTCGCTGCACGACCGAAGCCGGATCAGGGCATCCCACCTCGTCGATGTCAGCCGCCGATTTAATGGCTGTGCTGATGTCCAAATATCTGAAGTACGACTTCAGCACTCCAGAAAATCCGAATAACGATCACCTTGTCTTCTCCAAAGGCCATGCCTGCCCGCTTCTGTATTCGATGTACAAAGCCGCCGGCGCTATCGACGACAAGGAATTGATGAGCTTGCGCAAGTTCGGCAGTCGTCTGGAAGGTCATCCGGTGCCGCAAATACTGCCCTGGGTCGACGTCGCCACCGGCTCGCTCGGACAGGGTCTGCCGATTGCAGTCGGCATCGCCCTCGACGCCAAGTATTTGTCCAAGTCGGGCTATCGCACCTGGGTATTGCTCGGTGACAGCGAAATGGCCGAAGGCTCCGTATGGGAAGCATTCGCCACCGCCTGGCACTACAAGCTCGACAATCTGATCGCCATTCTCGACGAAAACCGTCTCGGACAGCGCGGCGAGACAATGCTGGGCTGGAACTCTTCTATTTATGCGGAGCGCGCCCGCGGCTTTGGCTGGCATGCCATCGAAATCGATGGTCACAATCTTGACGCCATCGACAAGGCCTACGCTGAAGCGCTCAAAGTCACCGGCAAGCCGACCGTGATCATCGCCAAGACCGAAAAAGGACATGGCTACTCTAAGATAGCCAACAAAGACGGCTGGCATGGCAAGCCGCTCAACAAAGAACAAGCTGAAGAAGCTATCAAAGAACTGGGCGGCAACCAAACCGTCAAGTGCGATGTGCAAAAACCGGCACCAGGCAAACATGCACCGCCCGCCGTCGGCAAATACAACTCGCCCGTCTACGACAAACCGATTGCCACCCGCGAAGCTTATGGTGACGCGCTCAAGGCTCTCGGTGCCGCACGTCCAGATGTGGTCGTTCTCGATGCTGAAGTCTCCAACTCCACATACGCTGAGAAGTTCAAAGAAGCTTATCCCGACCGCTTCTTCGAGACATATATTGCAGAGCAACAACTGGTCGGCGCCGCCGTCGGTCTGCAAGTCGTGAAGAAGATACCTTTCTGCTCCACGTTCGCAGCCTTCTTTTCACGCGCTTACGACTTCATTCGCATGGGCGCTATCTCGCGTGCCAACATTCATCTTTGCGGCTCGCACGCCGGCGTGTCCATCGGTCAGGACGGACCGTCGCAGATGGCGCTGGAAGACATCGCCATGATGCGCGCTGTTCACGATAGCGTCGTTCTTTATCCATCGTGCGCCAACACCGCCGCCGCGTTGATTGGCATGATGCCTGACCATCCGGGCATCTCCTACATGCGCACGACACGCGAAAAGACTCCGATTCTCTACAAAGGCGATGAGAAGTACGAGTTCGGCGGCAGCAAAACGCTGCGTTCGTCGGATAAAGACAAATGCACACTGATCGCTGCCGGCATCACACTGCACGAAAGCCTTAAAGCTTACGACGAACTGAAAGCAGCCGGAATTGAAGTGCGCGTCATCGACCTCTACTCGGTGAAACCGATCGATGAGAAGACGCTGCACAAAGCGGCTAAGGAAACGGGTCTTCTGATCGTCGTCGAAGATCACTGGCCGGAAGGTGGACTCGGCGATGCCGTCATCTCTGCCTTCACCGGTGGTGGCGAAGTGTTGCCTAAGGTGATCAAGATGGGCGTCCAGGGCATGCCTGGCTCCGGCACTCCGCAAGAGCTCATGGATGCTGCCAAAATCAGCGCCAAGAGCATTGTGGAAACGGTCAAGAAAGCCGTTAAGTAAGCAAGCAATAAGGGCACCCCGCCCCACAGAAAGCGTCGGCGTCAATGCGCCGACGCCTTTTTGCAACAGAGGCGCCCAAGAATGTGTTGTGTGTTTCAAAAACCATTACGCAGGCGAATTGCGTGCTACCACCTCAGCCTACTATAATTAGAGACTTGGAAGGAATCGCCATGGCAGACTTTAGCGAACGAATAACGATCAACTCTCAGCAGTGCGGTGGGCGTCCGTGCATCCGCGGAATGCGTATTCGAGTAATAGACATTCTCGACTTGTATGCCGCTGGTCTGTCCGCGCAGGAAATCCTAGCGGAATTGCCTGATCTAGAAATGGAAGACCTCGCGGCGGCATTGAAATACGCGGCCAGTCGCCTTGATCACCCCATCGTAGCGGCATGATCGTTTGGCTTGATGCCCAACTCTCGCCAGCTCTAGCTCCTTGGATCGAATCCACTTTCGGCGTTGAGTCGTACGCCTTAAGGGACTTAGGACTACGCGAAGCAACTGACGAAGAAATCTTCCAAGCGGCTAAGGCGGCCGGCGCAGCGCTCATGACCAAAGATAGCGATTTTGTCAAAATGCACCACCTCAGAGGAGCGCCGCCACAAATAATTTGGCTAACGTGCGGCAACACTTCAAACGACTACTTACGGAATCTCCTCACGACAGCCTTTCCAGCTACTCTAAAGCTACTCCAAGATGGCGAGGCTCTTGTGGAAATAATCGCATCATGAAGTAGAGGAGATAGTCAGTGCGGATAGGGGCGGGCAAGATGCCATGAGTCAGCATGAGAGACGACCACAACTTTGATCTAGAGTCTCTGACCGAAACTGAACGTGCTGGTTCGGGGAAGCAACGAAAGACTCCTATTGCCACAGGCGATCGTGGACGTCTCCGAACGGTCATTGGTCATAAAAGCCGAGCTTTTCGCCTCGCCCTGCCAGTAATGCTGGAGTCGCGAATTCAATTGGTCTGGGACACGCATGATGGGCTTGAAGCAGTGGAAAAAGTTCAGTTGCTGAGACCGGAACTCGTCCTAATGGACATTGACTTGGACGGTATGCATGGAACACAAGCTTGCCGCGAGATGATCAAACACGTCCCAGACCTGCTGGTCATCGTGATAACTGATTCGTATCGTGCGATTTTGAATCGTTCCAATGTTGTCAGAGCTGGAGCGCGGGCCCTGTGCCTCAAATCTTCAGGGCCAGGCGTTTATATCGAAGCTGTAAAGCAGGCGGCTGCCGGCTTTCAGTATGTTGATCCACTCATCGCGGCGTTATTAGATCATCCCCCACTCGGTCTGCCTCCGGACCTCACTGATCGTCAGTTTGAGATTTTTATCCGTCTCGATCTTTCAGATGACCAGATTCTACAAGAACTCAACATGCGGCGACGTACCCTAGAGCTTCAAATCCAGGACATTATCAGGAAACTCAGAGTACGGACAAGAGGCGATGCCATTGCGATGGCATCAGAAGCAAAAACAGCGTTGTCCGCTGAAAAATAAGAACACTTGCCACAATGATCTCAAATCGCAGTGTCAAACCCCGTGTAGCATCACAGGTGGTGGCGTTAGAAACGCTCGACCTGCAATTCGTTTACCACGTCATCTACACCGCTGACGCTCCAGGCGGCATCGCCGGCCAGACGTCGATTTTCCCAGCAAGCGACATTACCTGTCAGCGTTACGGTTCCTTCGCGGACTTGAACGGAGATTTGATCGCCAGCCAGCGACGGGCAGTGTCCTAGCGATTCCTGCACTTCTTCGCGAATGGAATTGTCAGACTTGTTGGCGCGGGCTGTGTGATTCGCCCAGGGAAGTCTGAGGCTGAAAGTGGCTCGTGAGTAGGAAAAACTGCGCATAACAAAACAATGGTTTGTGTAAACAAGATTACGGGCTCTGATCTAACAAGCATTGTGCCTCTCTTAGTTCGAGAAACGCTTTGCTTTAACCCTGTTTTTATTATGTGATTGTCGAGACGTTCCAGTTACGCCCTAGTCCCGCATCTTGTCCAGCAGCGGCGCCAGGAGCGACCGCGATGCCGGCGCCGGCAATATCCACGTGTTGGAGCCGAAGTTGCTCGCACTGTCCACCCAGGGCGTGGAGATATATTGAGATCCCTGGGAACTGAGCGGTGTAGAAAAGGTATTGGTGGCTGTTTTGGCTGAAAATAGATTTGGTCCGATACCCAAACCGGTACTGGTCTCGGTCGTGCCGCTCATGCTCATCGTGCCGTTGCCATAAATGACCGGCATGTAGGGCATCGGCGTGGCAAATCCGAAGGGCGCCACGCTGAAAGGCACTGCCGGCTGCCCATACCCTGAGCCATAGCCCGGATAGCCGTAGCCATAGCCCGGATAACCCAATCCCGGCAAGCCGAGATTCAGTCCCACTCCAAAGTTTCGTCCACCGATGCCCAGCCCGATGTTTCCTCCCACCGGTCCGACCGGATACCCACCGATCGGTGCGCCGTAGACCGGACCGAACATCGGACCATAAGGCGGAAAGCCAGGTCCGTAAATAGGTACGCTGCCGTACGGAGTCGGCACGTAGACTTCCGAGTAGGCGTCCGTGCGGCTTTCCTGCACCTGCACCGGCGGTGCACCCTGGTTAATGAGCGGGATAATTCTGCCGTTTTCATCAACCTGCACACCGACGCTTTGCAGGTCGAGGTTGAGATTGCGCGGCGCCCGCGGTTTCGGCTGCGGCTGGGTCGTTTCTTCCATGAAGATGTTGCCCTGCTCGTCTTTAATCGTCTCCGCCCGCACTGCACCACAGGTAGTGGCTAGCATGGAAAGCGTCGCGCAACTGATGACCAACAGTTTTTGTGATCTCATCGTCTCGCACCATCCGGTATTACTAGATGCCATCGAACCGGCACCGCTATTGTAGATTCCCCTGCACTTTACCCGCTATTGGCGCGTCCAACACGCTTTGAGCGATGCAAGGCAGCAGCCCCTCCACAGCCGGACCGGTGGCAGGTAAGATGGAGATCTGAGGGGTGTTCTCATGTCTTCTGACGGACAACATGAGGATAAGCGCGTTGACCCGCGACAGCTGGGCGGAGGCGAGCTCGGCCGTGGTAAAGAAACGGGCGATGAGAAAGGCTTTGACGGTGCGGAGTATGTCGCCGATGCCGGCGGCAATCAGCCAGCGGTCGTGCCTGACTCAACCAATGACCATCGCTTTTTGCCGCAGACTACAGTCGAAGTGCTGGATGCATCAGCAAACCGCTTCACCTTTGCCGATGGGCGCACGCGCGAAGTGCACCGCCGACCCGACGGAACCATCGACAGCGTAGTGGATTCAGCGGTTGGCCCGCCGGTGGCACGAGGTCTGGAGGTTATTCAAGTGTGGCGACGGCGCGAAGACGGGCGCTATGAGGGGCTGAAAGCAGACGGCAAAGGCGGCTGGCAGGTAGCGACGGGCGGTTGCGACGATTTCTCGGTGGGCGAGGACGGGTCGATTTCGTTCAAACCAGTTGAAGGACTTTCATCCGGTGCCACCTACAAAATCTCGCCCGATGGGTCGCTGACCACGACCACGAACACAGCGGGCGAATGGCGGCAGACAGTCAGCACCGAGGGTGGTGCCAGAGAAAAAGTCGAAATTCGCTACGGCGACGGCACCACGGTAACCGCTGCCGGCAAGACTGTCGTGCGCACAGAAGGGGGAGTGAAGACGCAAGTGATCGATGCCGATAGCGTGCAGATAGCCAGCGGTGGCGGAACCATCTCACTAACCCGCGATGCGGGCGGCGCCATCGTGCAGGAATCGATAGATCCGTGGGGCAGGCGAGCCGTGGACAAACGCGACAACGTCGACATGGCTGACTACACCAGCAAGCTCACCTGGCGCAACGGTGCAGTCAAACTCGAGTGGTATAACAACATTCTCGGTGTCAATTACCGGATGTTCGACACCCGCGAAACACCGATCGAATACATGAAGAAACGCTTTGACGTCGCCGGACCTTTACGTCCGCTACCGCTTTAGTGTGCAGCCGGAGCGGGAGCTGGAGCGGCTTCCGCAGGTTTAGTTCCAGCGGCTTTGGCAGCAGCTTCTTTGGCTTCTTTCTCTTTCAATTCGGCAGCCACTGCTTCGACTGAAGTCGGATTGGGCGGCGACTTGTCGGCAGCGCCAATCTTGTCGGTTTCTTCCGCGGTCCACGGAGTGTTGCCCTGGGTCATGAGCTTGTTGCGCTCTTTCTGATCTTCGCTGATGCGTCCGGGTAACTCGATGGCTGCCACCGGTTTGTGAACGCTTTCCTTCACTTCCCACGGCAGAACCGGACCGGCATCGGTGCCGTCGGCAGGTTTATCAGCATGATGCTTTTCAGTGACGTGCTGTAAGCCCAGTGCCACCAGGAATGCCACCGAGACTAGCGACAACACAATCAACCAGATCAACGCCCGCCGTTGATCGCGGGTGTTTACGTTATCGTCGACGCTGTAGTTTTCGCCTGCTTGTGTTTTGTCTTCGGTCAGCATATCTCCCCCGCTCAACATCCCCGCAATCAAGGGAGATGCACCGCGCACCATTGCCCCCATATTGTAGCGCCTGTCGGCACTAGCGAAAGGGCTTGGCAAGGGGACACCCCGACAAAGCATTAAGGAGACAAAAGGCAACAACAGGAGGGAAACACACTCCGCCTGGGCGGTCTGGCGCCTTGGAGGAGGTCTTGCTTGACCAGATCCGCCCACGCTCTAGCGTGCAGCAAACCGCTATTTGCTCTGCCCGTCGTGCTTCTGACCGTAGATGTTTTTGTTCAGTCTGTCTTGCTCGACTTCCAGGCGCGCCGCTTCGTTCTTGGAGAGTCCGTTGCCGGAGGCGCGGAATTTTGCTTCCTGGATGGCAAGGGCTGTTTGTTTCTTCTGCAGGCGACGATATTCTTTGCCGTTCAGGGCTCCACTTTGAACGCCGTTGTAGAGGCGCTTTTCCTGGCGATACTGCCGATGATTGACGCGATTCTTATAGTTGGCTTCCGCAGGCAGCGTGGACACGAGCACGCCGCCTATCAGGCTAAGCAATAGGCTTAAGGCGATGGTATTTTTCATAACGTCCCTCGAATTGGGTTTGGGGTGACCGTACATATCTTGAAACGTCGGACCCCCGGAAAAAGTTCAATGGTTTAGATTAAACCCTGCTCTTTTTTCCTTAAATTTCCAATAGTGGGATTAACAACCGAGCGCAATGGCACCACATTTAATACCAGTAAGAAGCCAACCGCATCAAACCGACTGCAATTCCTGCGCTTTTTTTATCTCTTCTTGCGTAATTAAGAAGTGGCGAATCCAGTTTTGATCGGTGTCGTCGTCGAGGCAGTTGTCCGATTGGGCACTCTGCCACTTTTTCTCTGCACTAAGCAACGAATCGACGATCTCCTCCAAGAGGGCAATCTCCAGCGCAGCATGGGCATGCTCGCGGACACTAACCGCGTACGGGTCACTGAGCTGCTGATGCTGCAGTGAATCAGTCCAAAAACGCAGAGCCCACTGTTCACTGTTATGCTCGCGGGTCAGCCGCGCCCGGTTTTTGTGGAAGGCCGATAACAGATCGTCGCAACGCACGCAATTACAATTGCGTGCTCGCTCCAAACGCATGTTGATAAGGCGCGGAAGCATTTTGCCGTTTAAAGGTCTTTGATTTTCCCCATTCTGGAGGTTCTCGGTATTCGAATTGGAAGACATATTCTTTCTCCTCAAACGCGTAAACCATGCCCACAACGAGCAGGTCGGGTCTCACACTGCCATCATGAGCGGAGCGACGGCCGAGAGCTTCAACCGAGATAGGTATCAAAACTGTTGTTCGAGGACTAATCTCAGCTGTATGGGATTAATCTCTGAAGTGAGACTCAGCGCAATGCTTTCAATGACTCGCGCGCCGCACGGGCCAGCTCTTTCGCCTCGTCGGGATACTTAGCAAGCGCGGTAATATGGCCCATCTTCCGCCCGGGGCGCGCATCGCGCTTGCCATAAAGATGTAGATGCACGCCAGAAGTGAGTGCTCGCGACCAGTCAGGGAGCCCATCGTCCCAGACGTCGCCGAGTAAATTCGCCATGCAAGCGGCCCCTTCCACGTGCGTCTTGCCTAAAGGCAGCCCGGTGATCGCGCGCAGGTGCTGCTCGAACTGGCTGACACTGCAGGCTTCGATGCTGTAATGCCCTGAGTTGTGCGGACGCGGTGCGACCTCATTGACCAGCAGCCGCTCGTCTTCAGCGAGGAAAAACTCGACGCAAAGCAGTCCCACTACGTCGAGTTTTTCCATCAGACTGCGGGTGATTTTGATCGCTTCTTCTTCCAGAGACCAGGACAGTTTGGCCGGAACAGTGGAAAGATCGAGAATATGGTTCTTGTGCTGATTCTCTACCGGGCCGAAAGCTTTGAATTCGCCGGATATTGAACGAGCGCCGATTACAGAGATCTCGCGCTCGAAAGGAATAAATTCTTCGACAATCAATTCGCTGGCATTGAGGCTTTTCCACGCTTCGGGAGCGGCTTCCGGAGCGCGCACCACGCGCTGTCCCTTGCCGTCATAACCAAAACCAGTGGTCTTCAACACAGCCGGAACGCCGAGGGTATCGATAGCTTCCTCCAGCTGGCTTTCCTCCTTGACGACGATGAATGGTGCGACTTTGAAGCCGTTGTCTTTGAGAAACGTTTTCTCGCGCAATCTATTTTGCGCGATGTGCAGAACCTGCGGGCGCGGTCGAACCGGCTTCAGTTGCGCCAATAAATTGGCGGTCTCAACCGGGATGTTCTCGAATTCGATCGTCACCACATCCACTTTGGCGGCAAAACGCTTGAGCGCTTCCTGGTCTTCGTATTGGGCACAGATGGTCTCGCCGGTAACCTGGCTGAGCGGCGAGTTTTCTTCAGGCGTAAAGCCGATGACGCGATACCCCAGTTGTGCCGCGGACAGCGCAAACATGCGCCCCAGCTGCCCACCACCCAGCATGCCGATGGTGGCACCCGGGTAGATAATGCCGCCGCCCTGCAAAACCGTAACCTCGTTGCTCTCAGCGCTCATCAATCGAGCACCTCGGCTTCCACGCGCGCAGCCGCCAGCGCCCGGTGTTCGCGCAGCGTTTCTCGCAGATCAGGATCGGCAAGTCCAAGAATTGACGCCGCCAGAAGAGCCGCGTTGATCGCGCCGGCGCGACCGATTGCCAGCGTACCGGTGGGTACACCAGCCGGCATCTGCACAATTGAGAGCAGACTATCCATGCCCTTGAGCGCGTGGCTCTCCACGGGCACACCCAATACCGGCAAGATCGTGTGCGCGGCGATCATCCCCGGCAGGTGGGCGGCACCGCCGGCACCGGCGATGATCACTTGCAAGCCCTCTGCTTCGGCGCCTTTGGCGAAAGCGGCCATCAAGTCGGGTGTGCGGTGAGCGGAGATGATTTTGCAGATGTGGGGGATGCCGAACTCGGTCAACTTATCATCGGCATGTTGCATGGTTTCCCAGTCGGACTTGCTGCCCATCACAACTGCCACCAGTGGCTTTTCGCTCACGCTGTTTCACCTCGCATTTGTAGTTGGTCTGACGCCGCTCGCTGCAAGCGGTCTGCAATGCCGGTCCAGGCACCGCCCGGCGGCACCCGTTCGACAACAATCAAATCGGACTTAGTCTGATCGAGCTTGCGCAAGTTGCGGTAGAGCTGGCGGGCATACTCCGCGGAATCCGAAGAGGCGACTATCGCCGCACCGGGGGTGGTGCCAATACCGCCGCCGGACACCGGCCGAAAACTCAGCAGCGCGACCTTTTTGCCCCCAGCAAGTTCCGTCTTCACAGTTTCATCCAGTTGATCGGAAGAAACCAGCACCAGCTTCGTCTGCGGCGCATAGTGACTGGGCAAGCCGCCGGAAACACGCGGCGCGGGCTTGCCGCTCGGCAACGAAAGCGCTTTACCAAGCACTGCTTCGATGTGATCGGCCAGAATCATCCCGGGCCGCAAGATTCGCACTTCAGAGGTGGTCACATCGACGATCGTGGATTCAATGCCTACATCGCACGGACCGCCGTCCAAAACCATCGCCACTTCGTCGGCGAAATCGGCAGCCACATCTTGAGCGGTAGTCGGGCTCAGTCTGCCGAACTTGTTCGCTGACGGCGCTGCCACGCCGCCACCGAACGACCGCAACAACGACAAGGCCAGCGGATGATTGGGGATGCGCAGCCCGACCGTATCCTGACCGCCCGTCACCTGATCGAGCACGTGCGGGGCGCGAGGCATTATGAGCGTCATCGGTCCCGGCCAGAATGCCTCCGCCAGCGCCTTTGCTTCGGAAGAAACGGCGGCAGCCCACTCCTTCAGCTGTTCTGCGTGATGCAAGTGGACGATGACCGGATGGTTGGTCGGTCTGCCTTTGACCTTGTACAGCCGCTCCAGCGCGGTCAGACTGGAAGCGTCAGCGCCCAGCCCATATACCGTTTCCGTAGGAAACGCCACCAGCTGTCCTTGCCGCAAAGCTTCGACAGCTTTCTGCACTCTCTGCAAATCCAGATCAGTGTTTGACATGCGAACGTGGCGGAGGTGAGAAAATACTGGGGCTATTGTGGCACGCAGGCTCTGCACCCGAGAAAAACGAAGCTGGCAAGTTGACCAAACTTAAATCGTACTTCGTAGCGTTGAACGTAGTGCTGGGCGCGGTTTCGTGCGCGTCAGACGGCGCACGACGCGCATGGGCAGCCGAGAACGGCGGCATCTCCGCGACGGAGCGCGCTAATTTCCAGGCTGCTGCGGAGTATTCACGGCATCACAACGGCGAAGCGACGCTGGTCCTGAGAGACGGTGATGTAGTTTTCGAGAGCTACTACAACGGCTATGACGGAAAGTCGCCGCATGACTTAGCCAAATAACAATTCGTCAGTTGTTGACTTTGACGAGCGGACTTGAACCGGCGCTAATCTTGTTGGATGGGCCGCGCGTCGGCAACAAATACAAAACAGCTCTGAACTTGCCGATGATTGCCGCACCGGGAGCCCAGTTCGACTACGGACCGGCCGGACTTTTCGTCTTCGGAGAATTACTGAAGCGCAAGCTCAATCGCGATCCCGTGCAATTTCTGCGGGCGCGAATTTTCAAACCAGCGGGAATTGATGTCGGCTGGTGGCGCAACGATCGCGTCGGCAATCCGTCGATGCCGGCCGGGTGCGCAATGACCGCGCGCAACTGGGCGAAGTTTGGATGGCTGGTTGCCAACGACGGCAAAATCGGTGGCAGAACGGTGGTCCCGCCGCAGTTTCTTCACAAGTGCTTGTCCGGCACCAAGGCGAATCCCGCTTATGGACTGGGTTTCTGGCTTACCGCACAAGATCCGTTCGGCACTTATGCCAACCAGCCCCAGATGTTCAAACCACCGGCCGACACGATTGCGGCCGCCGGTGCCGGAAATCAGAGGCTGTTCATAATTCCCTCGCGCAAGCTCGTGATCGTCCACTTCGGAAAAGAAGACGGCTTTCGCAGCGACGCCTTTCTCTCAGTTCTGCTAACCGGAAAGAAGTGACGATCGGCTTAGAAGCTGGCACCACTCGCGGTGCCACGCACGGTCGCGTCAGCATTAGTTGCCGATCACAATTACTGCGCGAGCCGCGCGCACGGCATCACATTTGATACCACTTCCTGCCCCAAAAACCGGCCGTCAACCCCTGTTGTCAGTTGCCGAAAAACACGACAGACGGATACGTTTCATCAACCCTTGTTAATCCGATCTGATTGACTTCACTTTCTGGTCCTTACTAGGGTGAAGGGTACACCTCATGTTTCTCAACCCAAAGAAAAACCAAACCACAGACACAAAAAAACCGTACTGACCACGCCAATCTGGCTTCTGCGTTCAGAACTCTCGAGTAAATCGAGGAGCGGTTTTTGTTGGACGTTTCGGTGGGATCGTTTCCACGCTGCAAGGCTTCGCACTTAGCGATGTTTGCGCAGCCTTTGTGGCGCGGTCAAGGGTTCTGAAGGTTTCAACAAGAACCGTTCGGCAATCAAGCCGGACACAGCTATCACAAGGAGCACGACTATGTTCCAGGCATCACTTGGTGTGAGCGACGCTTTCGCGTTCGTTCTCATCGTCCTTGCCGCGATTGCTTTTGTCGCGGCATTTCGTTTCCTCCGCCGGACCACGCCCATCAGCAAGGTCCACCAGCGGCCCCACCTGCACCTCCACCCCGCCAAGAACTGCAAGTTCGACGAGGAGGAAGTGCGGCGCACCCGTCACCTGGCTACCCCGCCCATCGACACGAGCAACCTGCCCCCGGCAGATGCCCGCATCGTTGCGGCGATGGCCCAGATCACGAAGGCTGACGTCGAGCAAATGCTCCGAGAGTTCTCGGGCGAGGTCGACACGGTCGTTCGCGGTCAGACGGTGCGCATCCGTTCCCGCAACACCTTCGGCGGCGACATCATTCACGCACACAACAAGATCTTCGACTGGTACAAGGCGCTCGGCTTCGAGGTGGAGCTGCAGTCGTACAAGTACCGGGGCAAGACCCTGTACAACGTGATCGCCAAGAAGAAGGGTTCCAAGACCCCCGACAAGTGGCTCTTGCTCGGCGCCCACACCGACTCCACCGCCGGCGACACCGGTCGTGCAGAGCCGGTCGCTCCGGGCGCTGACGACGATGGCTCCGGCACCGTCGGGCTGCTGCTCATGGCGAAGCGCATCGCCGAGCTGGATCTGGGCGTCTCCGTGATGTTCTGCCACTTCTCCGGTGAGGAGCAGGGGCTCTGGGGCAGCGCGGTGCACGCCGACAAGGTCGCGGCTGAGAAGCTGCAGATCGTCGGTCAGTTGCAGTTCGACATGATCGGCTACTGCAACAAGCCCGGCAACCGTCTCGACATCCACGACGACGTGGATCGCAACGGTAGCCACTCTCTCGTGGTTGCAGCTGTTCGTGCCGCCAAGCGGTACGCGCTCAACCTCAAGGTCGTGGACACCCACAACCGTGCGGTGACGGGTCGCAGCGACCACGCCAGCTACCAGAATCACGGGTACAAGGCTGTGCTCTTCTCCGAGGAGTTCTCGGACGACGGGTTCAACCCCAACTACCACTCGACCGGTGACCGCGTTGCCTCGTGCAACCTGGACTTCATGGTCGAGGTGATCAAGCTCGGCATCGCCTGCATCGCCGACCTCGGCGACCTGCGGTAATCCGAAGACGCAGAACCTTATCGGGCAGCAGCAGCTGTCTGCTCAGGATCTGGAAGTGCTGCCTTCTGGGCAGTCCTTCGGTAACGCATTGGAATTTGCAGCCAGACAACGGAGGTGGCACAACGCCGCTCCCACTCTGGCTGCATTTTCCTTTGTCTATGTCTACTATTTCTTTTAGTATTTACGAGTCGGCGAAATCAGCTAACGGTTTACGTGGCATGTATGAGTTGCTGGATCCGCACATTTTGCAGCCTCGCGTGCGCAGTTTGGGCACTAGAGGCTTCGTTTTAATGTCTAAGTGAGCACGGAAAGGCTCAAAATGTGCGGATCCAGCAATTTGGTTGATGGAAAGCGTTCGAGCGGCGACGTGCGCAATGGGTATGATGCGGCTAGAAAGTGCTCCCAACGGATTTCCCCGTGCCTTCGTCCGCCGATAAACCTCCTCGCAGCACACGCATGGTCTGCCCGAAATGCGGCAAGACCTACGAAGACGCGCATCAACATCCAGGGGGCGTTTGTCCCCTCGATCAGGCGCTGCTGCAGTCACTGGAAGCCGACCCGCTAGCCGGGCAACTGATTGCCGAGAAATACCAGCTGATTCATCCCATGGAAGCCGGCGGCTGGAGCGTGGTTTATCGGGCCCGCCATGTGCACCTGCAGAGAGACGTGGCAGTGAAGGTGCTGCACTGGCACCTCAGTCTCAACGAAGACAAAGTCAAACGCTTTCATCAAGAGGCTGAAGCCGCCAGCAAACTCAATCACCCCAACATCGTCTCAATTTTCGACTACGGCACTCTCGAAACCGGGCAGCCTTACTTCGTGATGGAACTGGTGCAGGGCGAGAGCCTCAAGGACATTCTCGAACGCGACGGACCGCTGGATGCCACCCGCGCCGCGCAGCTGTTTCGTCAAGCCGCACTGGCTCTGGCTGCCGCGCACAAGCACGGCGTCCTGCACCGCGACCTCAAACCAAGCAACATGATGGTCACCCGGCAAGACGCAGAGCTGACGCCCTCCGCCGAGAATCTCAAACTGCTTGATTTTGGCATAGCGAAAATCATGACCGACGTCGCAGACGATGAGAAACTGACGCTCACCGGAGAAACCGTCGGCACACCGCGCTACATGAGCCCGGAACAATGTCTCGGCAAGCCGCTCGACGCGCGCTCCGACATCTATTCATTGGGTTGCGTCATGTTCGAGATGCTCTCCGGGCAGGCTTGCGTGGAGGGCGCTACAGCTTACGACTACATGCATGGACACGTGGGGACGGAACCCCGCAGCTTTAAAGACGTGCGCGCCGACCTGGATATTCCCAAACCCCTTCAGGACGTCATCTACACCATGCTCGCCAAGCATCCGGACGACCGGCAGCCAAGCATGGAGGCAATGGCCGGCGAACTTGAGCAGGTCGTGCGCGGCGAATCAACGTTCCACTTCCGACGGCTGCGCTTCCGGCGGGAGTTGAAGACCAAAGCCAAGCAGATGGTGCTCTTTGTGCTGGTACCGGTGGTGGTCAGCGCGCTGACAGCCATCGCGCTCCGCTCTTACTTGAACCCACCAGCTGCCGCTCCCGATGAGGGCTTGCGCACAGTTAGCATCGACCCCACGAAAGACGACGGAAACAGCGTGAACACCCGGGCGGAGATGGTGACTTCAGTGAATGCGCCCGAGTTTCCGTCGGGCGATGCCTGGCTCAATGTCAAAGAGCCACTCCGCATGCAGGACCTGAAAGGCAAGGTGGTCTTGCTCGATTTCTGGACTTATTGCTGCGTCAACTGCCTGAACGCCATGCCACAGGTGAAGCGGCTCAAGCAAAAATTCGGCGACCGGCTGGTTGTAGTTGGAGTGCACTCGGCCAAGTTCGAGAACGAGAAAGAAACCAACAACATTCGCCAGGCGATAGTGCGCTGGAACATTGATTTTCCCGTGGTCAACGATGCCGACTTCAAAATCTGGAAGTCCTACGGCGTCACCGCCTGGCCGACGCTGATCGTGATTGGACCGGACGGCAAAATCGTGCACCAGAACCCCGGCGAAGGCAATTTCAACGTGCTTTCGCACATCATCGAAGACGCCATCCAATCAGCCCCGGAAGCGGGGGATGCACCAGCAGCCAGGCTGCCGGTACCGACTCTCGAACGAGACAAACAGCCGGCTTCGCCATTGCTTTATCCAGCGAAGATCTGCGCTGATCCTGCCGGTGACCGCATATTCATCGCCGATTCCGGACACAATCGCATTGTGATTGCCCGCCCCGACGGCACAGTGCTGGAGACAGTCGGCACCGGTACCCCCGGCAAGCAGGATGGACGCTTCGAACAGGCGACTTTCAACGAACCGCAGGGACTTTGCTACAACAACGGTGTTATCTACGTTGCCGATACCCTCAGCCATGCCATTCGCACAATCGACCTTTCAACGCGCAGTGTTGCCACCATCGCCGGCACCGGCAGCCGAGCCGCCATCCTCCACAAACGAGGCGGGCAAGCTCTGAAAACACCAATCAACTTCCCGCGAGATCTGGTCATCATCGGCGACAAGCTCTACATCAGCATGGCCGGCTTCCACCAGCTGTGGACCCTGGACCTGAAAACGCATGAGGTGGGAACATTCGCCGGCAACGGCAAGCAGAGCCTGATTGATGGTCCACCGCTGCGGGCGGAGCTGGCCCAACCGTGCGGTATCGCCACTGATGGCAAACGGCTTTACTTCGCCGACAGCGAAACGAGCGCCATACGCAGCGCCGATCCGGTTTCAGGCAATGTCACGACCCTGGTCGGGCACGGACTCTACGACTCTGGAGATCGCGACGGTCAATTCCCCGCCAGTCGCCTGCAGCACCCGATCGGCATCGCTCCCTACAACGGGCTTCTCTACATCACCGATGCTTTCAATCACAAAATCAAAGTGCTGGATCCGCAGAAAGCGACCGCCACGACGCTTGTCGGCAGCGGCAAGGCCGGCAGAGCCGATGGTGACTTTGCCGAGTTCTTCGAACCGGGGGGACTGGTTGTTCTGCCGGACCAGGTGTTGATCGCCGACACAAACAATCACGTGATTCGCAGCGTGTCCTTGAGCACCGGCAATGTTTCTACCTTGCCACTGCAGGGATTGAAGCCGCCACAGAGCGCACCAACCAAGCCCTCACACAGCTGATCGCAACAGCGCCGAGTCCAAATGCATACGACAAGAAATTTCGCTTGACAAGCCGTCATTCCTGGTGCAGGATTGTACGGCACGAACCCCGCCTTGCCATAAGAACAGCTGTGTATGCGATGCATACGGGCTGAAGCAGGCCGTGCTACCAGGAAGAAGAACTTCAGCATGTCAGTTGTTGGCGCACAGCCGGCTGAGTTTCGCCGCACCCACTAACGTGAACACACTTACCACACAGCTGCGAAACGGCGTCGCATTGCCGTTTCCGCTACATGCCTCTGCCTGCGAAACAATCGCGGTCGGCAGAGAAGGAGCAACGAAATGGCACCACTTCCCGATGCCGGTGATAGCAAGAGTCCGAGCGCCCAGGGCGACACCACTGCACCCACTACGGTACTGTACGACGATGTGAACACGACGCGCCAGCAGCAACGCACAGGCACGGGCAGTGGCTCCGGTGCCGGGACTGACGGCAAAGACAAGGACGACAAAGATAAGGACAACGAAGGCGGCATCCTGCACATCGACTGGAAAAAAATCTTCGGCGATATGGACGAAGACCCTCAGCCCAACACCGAAAAGCCAAACCCAGACGCAGTCGATGCTTTCAACAAGTTAAAGGAAGAAGTTCGAAAGCGCATCGCCGAGGGCATCAAGGGCGAATTCGAGAAAAAACCACAGTCCAAAGAAGATCCCTGGGGCGGCAAGTCGCCCGCAGAATCGATAACCGCCTCGGCGATCAATCAAGGCGGCAACCCTGATTGTTTCTTCGAATCGGCTCTGGCGTCACTCGCCAACACCAACAAAGGCAAGGAAATGATCGAGAAGATGATCACTGCCAACGACGACGGCAGCTTCACCGTCAAATTCCCAGGCGCCGACAACGCGGTCACCGTTACCAAACAAGACATCGCCGACAGCGGCACCACCAACAACGAGCCATGGTCGAGAGCCATGGAAGCCGCATTCCTCAAGTACAACGCGCAGGATTGGCATGGCAACCCGATCACAGACGGCGTGGGCGCCTTCCTCGACGTGCGCACCATGAACGACGCCGTCCGTCTGCTCACCGGCAATCAGGTAGCCACTACGCAGTTCGCCTTCACCGACCTCGGCTCCGGCAAGCTGTCACTCGGCTCTATATCCGAAGACAACGTCGAGAATCAGCTGAAATGGGCGATGGAACACGACGCCGTCGTCACGGCCGGCGCCAGCCCCAGTTTCGCAAAATGGGTCGGAGGTAATGACCCGGGCGTGATTCCCGACCAGCATGCCTACAGTGTCCTGGCTTACGATGAGAAGACCAAAACAGTGACAGTGCGCAATCCCTGGGGAAGCAACCCCAAACCATTAGACAAGGAAGGCGCCACTGCCAACGGTATCACCAACGCCGGCGACGGCAAACTTACCATGTCCCTCGATACCTTCTATCACACGTTCAGCGACATGTCCGTCGAAGGTCGAAGCGACCTGTATAACACCGTTGAGAACACGATCACCGACGCCATTAATGTGCCGAAAAACATCACCGAAGCCGGTTGGGACCTGCTGCACGGCGACCTAAAAGGCACCGGCGCTCACCTGGTACACGCTTTCGATTCGTTCATGCACGGTCAGCAAAACGGGCTTAATGGCGCCAGTCACCTCTTCTTCGACTACCTCGGCTACGCCGCCAAGCACCCGCTGCTCAACTTCATTCCTGGCGCAACTCCGATTGCGTTTACCGTCGACCAGGCTAAGCAAGCCCTGCCACTCGTCGTTGACAAAGTCGAGGATCTGGGCGAATCCGTAGTCGAAGTCGGCAAAGATGTAGTCGATGTCGGCAAAGACGTGGTGAGCACCGGCACGAGCATAGTTACGGCCCCGATCAAGGGACTGGGCAAGGTGTTCGGCATCGGCTAAATCCCGGCCGCATCAGACTTACTATGTCGCCGGCTTCTTCAGCAGGTCACGGCTCTTATTTACGAAGTCCATCAACTCAGGCACACGCTGCTTAACCGCTTCTGGTGAGAGCTTTCCATCACCATACAGGCGCTGCACGGCTAGATCGTTTGCTTGCTCAGGCGACACCAAGGCTTCCTCCCGGCTCAACACCGTGCTGGACGAAAAGAGGCTGACCACTGGGATGTTCTGCCAGTCACGGTCGCCCGCCAGAGCCGGAAACATTTTGTCTATGTAATCAGCATACCGATGCTCGTCCAGGTTGCGCGCCATCCCGTGCAGGGTGCGACTGACGATGTTCTGATGAACGCCGAACAAGTCCTTCGTCATCATCCCCCAGGAGTTGAGCATGAAGTCGCGCGCCTCCTTACCCATCAACTCGCCCTCTTTCTTGAACTCATAGATGTCGGCCGCGGTGTCGAAGTCAATTTCGCTGATAGTCTCCGGATCACCAGTGGCGCTGGCAATAGAATTGAAATGCTGGCTGACGGCCTGGACAAACTCAGGTCGCAGGCTCGTTTGATTGGGATTGCGGCTGAGAGCGTTGACTTCCGAACGTTCCACGCTGCCGTTGCCGTCCAGATCCATGCGCACAAACGCTTCTTTGTAGGAGGATTTCATCGTCCAGGTGTCTGAAACGACCGTATCCAGAGCGCGCTCCAGAGGCGAGGCCGCCTGGCGAAAAGTAATCCCGTCTTGTTCCGTTCCCATCTCTAATTCCTCTGGTTGGCGGCAATTCTTTGGGAATCTCCCGGCAGTTCTTTGAGAAACGCCCGGATGTCTGCGTGGTCACGACTGTTGTAGTAGCCGCCGTTCCACATGCCATAAGCCTTGCCGGTCGTCGACTGGCGTTCTGCCATTTCTCGTCTCAGATAGTGGTTGGCGATCATGGCGTCGGTCATCGCTGTAGCAGTCATGGCATTGACGTCATCGAGCATGATGCCGTGCTCCAACTCGGTATTGCGTGCTATAAAACCACGAGACGCATCCGGGCTCAGTCCGGCTATGTCGTCTTCGCGCTGGAGAAGATAGGTGGCTAGTATTTTCTCGTCTCCGGCCGACACCTCCTTATTGTTGAGCAGCTCAGCATGTTGCAGACTGCCATCACCGTTTATGTCTATCCGGCGAAAATTCTCCGCGGCGTATTTCTTCGCCGCATCCGCCAGAATCAAGTCCTGCTGCTCGCCGGCATGGAATTTAGCTAACCGCTCCACGCCCGCACCGGTTATATCTGACCCGCCCTCACCCAGTCCAGCTATGGCACTGAAGTGATTATGCATCGCCTGCAACGCTTGCTTTTGACCGGCGGGCAGGTAGTCAGCTTCCAGGAGTCCCCGCATGGCGAATTGCCCCATGCCATTTTCCATCGGGTGAATGGCATTGATGAGAGTAGCGCGATATTGCAGCGACTCCAGAGAAATGGCCGCCAGCGTCTTTTGCAGCGGGCTGTCCGGATCGCTGGTCTTTTCGGGCGTGAGGAAACTGCCGCCTTGCAGGCGGTCCGAGAATTCAGCCACGGGTTAACCTCCGCGGGCGCACAGGGAAGGAGTGTCGCCAATTACCTCGTGCTTATATGCAAGTCAACGGATTTCTAGACACGCCTTCCGTAACCAACGCCTCGAAATTGGAAACAAACGCTTGCCATTCGCGACCGCTACCCTTAACATAGCCCGGCAGTGGTGCATTTGGCGCCCGGAGAAAAAATGCTGTCAATCGCGACAATCGCAAATAGCTGGTGGTGGACCCGGAATGAACAGGGTGAGCCAATGGCTTGTCGCGTTTCGGCGCCGTAACTATTAACTAGATACAGCACTTGGACACCTGTACGCCGGTTTCAGCCTTCCACACACTCACCCAGGGGTCGGACAGCCCGGCGTTTCTGCTCGAAAGCAGCGAAGGAGACCACCGCCTGGCGCGCTATTCATTCGTAGGCATCGACCCTTGCGAGACGATTTCCTTACGCGGCGGCACAGCGACGATTAGCGATCTCGTGCATGGGCAGCCGCCCCGGAAAGAAACTTTTGCCAATCCGCTCACCATACTGCAAGCAGCGGTGGAACGTCACAAGCTGGAAGTCACTGCCGAGAATCAGCTTCCCTACCCGTTCTCAGGCGGACTGGTTGGCTACTCCGGCTATGGACTGACCCAATACTTCGAAGGCATTCAGCAGCAAAAAGCCGATCCATTCCAGGTGCCTGACGCCTTCTATGGCGTTTACGACGCGGTTGTAGTATTCGATCACCAGTACCGCCGCATTCATATAGTGTCACGCCGCGGACAGGCGCACGCCGATCAGATTGCCGCCCGCCTGCGCAACCCCAGCTCCCTACCCGCCTTACCGGTTCCATCCACCTATCAGCTGCCGCCGTCTGAAGAAACTTGCGCCCTCAGCCCGGAAGAATTCAAAGCCCTGGTGCAAGAGGCGCAGGGCTATATAGCCGAGGGGCAGGTGTTCCAGATTGTCGTCGCCCAGCGCTTCGCGCTGCCGGCGGTGGCGAGTGCGCTCGATATCTACCGCATTTTGCAGGCGCTCAATCCCTCGCCCTATGCCTACCTGCTGCGTCTGCCCGGATTTGAATATCTGGGGTCGTCGCCGGAGACTTTCGTCAAGTGCGAAGAAGGGCAAGTGCTTTTGCGCGCCATTGCCGGCACGCGGCGCCGGGGACGCGATGCCGCCGAAGACGCGCTCATGGCCGAGGAATTGCAGCAAAGCGAAAAGGAACTCGCCGAGCACCACATGCTCGTCGATCTGGGACGAAACGACCTGGGGCGCGTTTGCCGCGTCGGGTCCGTCAAGCCGGGCGCGCTGGCGCAGCTGGTTAAATACACGCACGTCATGCATCTGGCGACGGAGATCTCAGGCGCGCTTGCGCCCGACAAAACGTGCTTCGACGTGTTCCGCAGCTGCTTCCCGCGCGGCACAGTATCAGGCGCGCCGAAGGTGCGGGCGATGGAACTGCTTTCCAGACTCGAGAAAGAACGCCGCGGCGTTTACTCCGGCGTGGTCGGATACTTCGATTTCCGCGGCAATATCGACGGCGCCATCGCCATAAGGTCTGCACTGATCAAGGACGGCGTCGCCCACGTTACCGCCGGAGCAGGCGTTGTGTTCGATTCCGTCCCCCACGAAGAATACCTGGAGACGCGCAACAAGGCACGCAGTGTACTGCAATCGATTGCCGTCGCCAACACACTGGCTCAGGGAGGGCAACTGGCATGATTCTCGTGATCGATAACTATGACTCTTTCACGTACAACCTCTATCAGAGCCTGCAAGCACTGACTCCAGAGCCTGTCCTAGTGCGCCGCAACGACCAGATCACGACGGACGAGATTGCCGAGATGAAGCCGACGCATATCGTCCTCTCGCCGGGACCTGGGCACCCAGCCAACGCACGTGACTTCGGGGTCTGCGCGCAAGTGATCGACAGACAAGAAGAATTAGACTGCGCAATCCTCGGAGTCTGCCTTGGTCATCAGGGTATCGGGCATCACTTCGGCGCCAATGTCGGGCGCGCGCCCTCAATCGTGCACGGCAAGGCTAGTGAGATCGACCGCGACGAAACGCCGCTGTTCCACGGCGTGCCCGAGACATTCAAGGCGATGCGCTATCATTCGCTGGTCGTCAATGAAGACGCCGACTTCCCTGACTGCTTGCAAGTGCTCGCCCGCGACCGGCAGCAAAAGCTGGTGATGGCAATGCGTCACAAAACCCGCCGCCTGTACGGCGTACAATTTCACCCAGAGTCTATTGGAACAGCAGACGGCAACACCATTCTGGAGAACTTCCTGACGCGATGCTAAGCTCCTCCATACCTGGCATGCAATCGGAGCAGGAGCTGTCCCAACTGGCTGAGCAACTGGTCTTTCAAGAGCTGTCTGCGCCGCAAGCGCAAACACTTCTGCTGGAATTGACGCCGGAGAAAATCACGCCGGCTGGCTTTGCCGCCATCGTGTCCGCCGTGCGCCAGGTCGTGAGCAATGAATATGCCGGCTTCGCGCAGTCTTCCCGCTCCTTCGACTGCTGCGGCACAGGCGGCAGTGGTTTGCCGCACTTCAACACGTCGACGACGGTGGCATTTGTTTTAGCCGCCGCAGGCGTGCAGGTAGCGAAGTTCGGCAATCGCAAAGCCACAGGAAAGAGCGGCAGTTTCGACCTGTTGGAGGAACTGGGCTTTCCGGCGCAGATCCCAGCTGCAGCAGCGCAGCGAGTCATGGAAGAAACTGGGCTGGTGTTTCTTTTCGCGCCCGCCTGTTATCCGGCACTGGCGCATTTGAGTGCCGCCCGCCAGGCACTCGGTCAACGGACAGTCTTTAACTACATTGGCCCCTTGCTCAACCCTGCAACGCCTGCCCGTCGACTGATCGGCGTCTCCGACCTCAATATGCAGGAGTGCATCGCGCACAGCCTCTGCCTGGAAGGCACCACCGAGAAAGCGCTGGTGGTGCGCTCCGCGAACGATGTCGACGAGCTGGAGCCGGGTTCGCTCAATCACATGGTCCACATCGAGGGTTCTAATCAATCAGCTCTCCAGCACGATTTCGCTCAGTTCGCCGCTACCGGCGATAGTTTGTCCGGCGGCAAGCAGCATCTAACTCCAGCGCGCAACAAAGAACTGTTTGAACAGATCATTGGCGGCATCGACCGCCAATCGCCATATGCAGCGCTCGTGCGCGTCAACGCGGGGGCGGCACTTTTTGCTGCCGGCAAGGCAGCCAGCCTGGAGTCCGGTCACGACCTGGCAGCGTCGCTTCTGGCAGACGGCACCGTACAACAGCAGTTCAATAAGGTGAGGGCGGCGTATGCGCGACATTCTTAGCGAAATTGTCGAACACAAAAAGGAAGAACTGCGCATTCGCAAAGCCGCAGCCCGGCGCAGCGCTTGCGAGATCAGCCGCGCCAGCGGTCGTTTCTTCAAAGCGCTCTCCGGTTCTGGATTGAGATTGATAGCCGAGGTCAAACCTAAATCGCCGTCGGCTGGACAATTAAGCCAGAACAACCTGGAACAGCTGCTCGCCGCATACGGCAAACATGCTCATGCCCTCTCGGTTTTGACCGACGAAAAGTACTTCGCCGGCAATCTGGATTTGTTGCGGACCGCCGCCGAGAAAACCGGACTGCCGGTCTTGTGCAAAGACTTCTTCATCGATGAGTTTCAAGTGCATGAAGCGTACGATGCCGGCGCCGATGCCATTTTGCTGATCGTCAAGATCCTCACGGACGAAACGCTTTCGGCGCTGCACACGCTCGCTCTGCAGCGGGGCATGACGCCGGTCGTCGAAATCCAAAATCAGTCTGAGCTGGAACGCGCATTGTCACTCAATCCGCAGGTGATTCTGATCAACAATCGCGATCTGACGACGTTCGACATAGACTTTGAAACGACCAGAAAACTGGCTCCCAAAATTCCGGAATCAGTTCTGGTCATCTCGGCCAGCGGTGTCGACACCCGCGCCAACATCGAGTCTCTTCTGCCATGCGCGCAGCGCTTTCTGGTCGGTTCATCCATAATGCGCAGCGAAAACCCTGAAACCAAGTTGCAGGAGTTGCTGGGACTATGACCTTCCAAGTGAAGATTTGCGGCATCACCAACGTCGACGACGCGCTGATTGCAGTTGAAGCAGGCGCAAATTACATCGGGCTGATATTTGTTGAAGCAAGCCCCCGCTGCATTTCGCCATCCGCCGCCGCGTCCGTCGCCGCGCAGTTGCGAGGCAGCGATTGCCGCCTGGTGGGAGTGTTTCTGAATGCAGATCAAGCCCACATCGAAGCTGTGAGAGAAAGCGTGGCGTTGGATTTCGTGCAGCTGCACGGGCAAGAAACCCAGGCGTTGTGCGCGGCCGTCGCACCGGCGATCAAGGCTGTCACCTCAGTGGAAGATGCCCTGTCCTTCAAAGATCACGCCGATATGATTCTGCTCGACCGCCCTAAAACCAGTGCCGACGCACAATTTATCGAGAGCATCGCGGCACATCCTTCACTGCCGGTGGTACCACCTTTTCTTCTAGCCGGCGGCTTGAACCCGGACAATCTCGCCGCCACCATCGAGATGTTTCGTGACTGCCCGACACTTCTGGGCTTCGATGCAGCATCGGGAGTGGAGGAAGCGCCCGGACGAAAAGATGCAGCCAAAGTAAAAAGGTTTTGTGAGATCGCGCGCACTGGAGGAAGATATGCAAGCACAAGGTAAATTCGGCGACTTCGGAGGCACTTACGTTCCAGAAACGCTGGTGCCGGCGCTCGATGAGCTGCAGCATGCATTTCTAGAATGCCAGTCGGACAGCGCGTTTCTCGCTGAGCTCAATGACCTTTTGCGCAACTGGGGCGGCAGGCCGACGCCGCTTTACTTTGCCAAAAATCTGTCGCAGGCATTCGGTGCCAACATATTCTTCAAGCGCGAAGACGTGATGCACGGCGGCGCTCACAAGACCAACAACGCGCTCGGGCAAGCGCTCTTAGCGAGGCGGTTGGGCAAGAAACGGATCATCGCCGAGACGGGCGCCGGACAGCACGGGGTTGCCGTGGCTATGGTTTGCGCCTTGCTGGGGCTGCAAGCCGAAATATATATGGGCGAAGTTGATATGCAGCGGCAAAAACCCAATGTCGATCGCATGCACCTCTTGGGCGCCAAGGTGCACCCTGTGACCACTGGCGGACGCACACTCAAAGATGCGATCAATGAAGCGCTGCGCGACTGGGTGAGCAATTTGTCGACCACCCACTATCTGCTGGGAACCGCAGCCGGTCCACATCCTTTTCCCACCATGGTGAAGTTTTTCCAGAAGTTGATTGGCGAGGAAGCGCGTCAGCAGTTTGCCGAAGTTGCAGCAGAACCAGACGCATTGCCTGATTATGTGGTTGCTTGCGTCGGAGGCGGCTCCAACGCGATCGGTATATTCGCAGGTTTCGAAGCCGATCTGAGAGTCCGGCTGGTGGGCGTAGAGCCCGCAGGCAAGGGGCTTGATACCAGTGAACACGGGGCGGTGCTGGCATTGGGAACACCGGGATGTTTGCACGGTATGAAGAGCTATGTGCTGCAGACCGAAGATGGTCAAATTCTGGAAACGCACAGCCTGTCAGCCGGACTGGACTATCCATCGGTGGGACCGGAGCATGCGCACCTGAAGCAAATCGGACGCGCATCGTACTTCAGCGCCACCGATGAAGAGGCAGTCTGCGCCTTCGAAGAGACCTCACGCCTGGAAGGCATTATTCCGGCTCTGGAAAGCGCGCACGCCATCGCGTATGCGAAGCAGTTGGCGGCCCGCGCGCCAGGCTCCAAAATCCTCGTCTGCCTTTCAGGCCGCGGCGACAAAGACCTGGAACACGTCGCGGCATACAGGCGCGGCTCAAAAGCGGCAGCGGCACATAATCCTGCCGGTGGTATTGCCACCACGGCGGCGGCGTGCCCAGCGGCTGCACGGGCGTTCGTCACAAAACCAGCAAGTTCAGTGGTTGATAGATACTCGTTACTCTCGGAAAGGCTGAAGGCAGAGAATCGGCAAGCATTCGTCCCCTTCACCGTACTGGGCTGGCCTGATAAAGACGAGTCGCTCGCTTTAATCTCGTCACTCATCGAGTCAGGCTCCGACGCCCTTGAGCTGGGCGTTGCCTTCAGTGAGCCGGTCGCGGACGGCCCCGAAATTCAGCGCGCCGTCAATGAAACTCTGGCGACAGGATTTACGTGCGACGACGCATTCGAACTGATCGCCGCGGTACGCAAGCAGCATCAAGAGATTCCAATTGGTCTGCTCGTTTATTACAACGTCGTGCTCAAGCGCGGAGTTCGCAACTTCTATGCGGCCGCTCACCAGGCAGGCGTTGATTCAATCCTGATTGCCGATCTGCCCGTGGAAAGCGCCGATGAAGTGTCCGCCGCCGCCGGCGAGTTTCACATCGCGCCCATCTTCATCGTTTCTTCACTGACCAGCGACCAACGGCTGGCGGCTATCGCCGGTCTGGCGCGCGGGTACATCTATGTGGTGTCACGATTGGGAATTACTGGCGTGGAAGAGCGTTACGATGCAGACCTGCAAAATTTGCTTTTGCGCTTGCGTCGCCAAACGAAGCTGCCGCTGTTTGTCGGATTCGGCGTATCGACGCCGGAGCAAGCGCAAAAGATAGTGGCGCTGGGAGCCGACGGAGTGATCACCGGATCGCGCGTTATTCAATTGGCGCGCAGCCAGCGCTCGTCCGTTGCAGAGTACATTGAGTCTATGAAACAGGCAGTCGGTCCCAGATCTGGAGCGCCAGTCTAAAGCTCCGGCTTATCCGTAGCCGCCACCTTGCTGCCCATACCAAGCAACTTGCGAATCTCAGGCAATGCGCGCTCGGTCGCTTTCTCACCTTCGGCAATTGCTCGCTTGTAGTCGGACTTTTTATTGGAGAGAATGGAAATCCCCTGCACGTTCGGACTGACCACAACATCGGCAAACTTGAGCTGATGCGCATCGGTGACTGCAAGCACGATATCGGCGAGGCGAATCGTCGTGTTTTTGATCGAGCGGAATCGCTCTTTGGGTTCCTGCACCAACGGTTCGTCGACCAGGACAGCGATGACGATATCGGCACCGGTGTCGCGAGCGGAAAACGCAGGCAAGTTAGTGCGCACCCCACCATCGACATAGAGCTTGTTGTCGATTTCAACTGGCTGCAGCAGCGGCGATATGCTGGCGCTGGCCCGCATGGCGCGCGGCAAGTCACCTTTGCTCAGTCGATATGAACGCCCGTCCAGTAAGTTTGTCGCCACCGCCGAGAAGCGGATTTTTGTGTGCTCGAGATCTTCCTGGTCATCCGGGATGACATCGCGCAGGTACTTCTCGAACTTCTTGCCGGTAAACAATCCAGCGTACTCCTTGGTGAACAGACTGCGCACCTTGATGATCGGTGCCATCAACAGGCGCGGAGGAATCCCGCCAGGCATGTAGGCTTTACGAATCGAGCCGTCGAGGGCACGCTTTTCCAGATCTTCTGGTGTGCTACCGCTGGCGTAGAAGCCACCGATGATTGCACCCATCGAATTGCCGACGATGTAATCGATGGGAATGCCCTCGCGTTGAAGCACTTTCAAAACGCCGATATGGGCCGCGCCTCTGGCTCCGCCGCCACCCAGTGCCAGCGCTACAGATTTGCGCTTCTCTTCTTTTTTGACCTCTTTGATCTCTTCTTTGAGTTCGACTTTGGCTTCCGGGTCGTGTTCTTTGATGCCGACCGCTTCAGCCGGTGACTGCGTCTTGCGCGCATCAGCTTCTTGCTGAGTCATGGGCGCTGTCTGCTGCTGCGTTGTTGGCGCGCCATCACCGTCGGTGGTGCTGGTTTCGCAGTAGCCAGCCGGTGACAGCAATAGCGCTAGGAGACTGGACGCAAGAATTGCGCGGCTGAGCATATGTTTTCTCCGGGTGAAACTCTACAGAACACTGGAGATTGGACGCGCTCAGTGCAATCCTGTTCCGTTCCGCGATCAATGCATTGCCGGGCGGCGCACGCTCCCGCGGCCCAGTTCTGACGCAGGAGCGCCCGATTTTGCTTGCGACTTGCAAAAGTGTGAAAGCGGCGAGTGGCCCTGGGACATCTTTGGCCAGGGGACACCGCCGTTTCTGCAATAACTTTGGCACGCTGATGTGAGGCGGCGCATCCCGCATTTGGGGGATGTCCAGATAAAATTAGTATCTTCATTTGCAAACAGAGGTATGGCATGTCTCAAATCAGTCGCCGGTTCAACCTGACCGCGCTCTCAATACTGCTTCTGACATCCACGGCGTTGCCGCAGGCTTTCGGTGCGGGCCTCGCGACCGCGAAGTCAGAGACATCAGCGACAGCTGCCGCAGCAGCGCAGGCGATCCCCTGGCAGCATAACTGGCCGAAAGATCTATTCGAGACGGCAGGCAAAGAGAAGAAGCTCGTCATCCTCGATCTGGAAGCGATCTGGTGTCACTGGTGCCACGTAATGGACGAGAAGACTTATGCCGACCCGGCGGTGGCAAAAATCCTCAATCAGCACTTCATCTGCGTGAAGGTCGACCAGGACTCGCGCCCGGATCTCTCAAACCGCTACGAAGAATACGGCTGGCCGGCGACGATCATATTCGATTCGCACGGCAAAGAACTGGCCAAGCTCTCCGGATACATTCCCGCTGACGAAATGAAGGGGCTTCTGGAAGCGTTCGTCAAAGATCCGACGCCCGGTCCGTCTGCGAAGGAACGCGCGCCGATCAAATATTCGGATGCCAGCGCTTTGCCGGCAGCGTTGAAAGCCGATTTGCTGAAGCGGCACGTGGAAGGTTTCGACGATAAATATGGCAGCTGGGGTACTTTTCACAAGTTTCTCGACTGGGACAGCGTCGAGTACGCACTTTTGCGAGCGCGCCAGGGCGACGCGCGCGCCAAGCAAATGGCCAGGCAAACACTGACTGAACAGTTGCATCTCGTTGATCCTGTTTGGGGCGGCATCTACCAGTATTCGACCGACGGCGATTGGGACCATCCGCACTTCGAGAAGATCATGCAGTTTCAAGGCGAGAACATGAAAGTGTATGCGGAAGGTTATGCCCAGTTTCGCGATCCCAGATATCTTGCGGCCGCTAAAAGCACGTACGGTTTCTTGCAAAACTTTTTGCAGAGTCCTGATGGTGCCTTTTACACCAGCATGGATGCCGACATCGTTCAGGGACAGCATAGCGACTGGTACTACAAACTCGACGATGCCGGCAGGCGTAAGCATGGCATCCCGCGCGTCGACAGAAACATCTATGCACGCGAAAACGGCTGGGCGATCGCCGGTGTCGTTGCGCTTTATGCGGCTACGGGCGACGAAGACTATTTGCATGCCGCAACCAAAGCCGCCAACTGGATCATCGACAACCGCGCATTGCCGGGTGGCGGTTTCGCACACGGATCGAAAAATGACACCGCTCCGTATCTCGGGGACAACGTCTACATGGGTCGCGCGCTACTGGCACTCTACGCGGCAACCGGCGATCGCAAGTGGCTGGAGAAGGCGGAAGGCTGCGCCGATTTCATCAGCCAGCATTTTGCCCAGCCAGGCGGGCAGCCCGGCTATGTCACGGCTGATACCCCATCTGGTGGCATGAAGGCGGAGCCTCTCCTGGATGAAAACATCGCAGCAGCGCGTCTTTTCAATCAGCTCTTCCAATACGACGGCAAAGAGAAATACAAAACAATGGCGCAGAACGCCATGAAGTATCTGTCCACCCCCGAGATTGCCAGCAAGCGGCGCGTGCTGGTAGCGGGCATTTTGCTTGCCGATGCCGAGCTGGCGAATGAACCGGTGCATGTGACGGTGGTAGGCAAAAAGGACGACCCGGCAGCCAAAGCCCTGTTCGTGGAGGCCATCCAGTATCCCGATGTGTACAAGCGCATCGAATGGTGGGATGCGCGCGAGGGTCCGTTGCCGCGCACCGATGTCGAGTTGCCGGAGTTGCCTGAGGCAGCTGCGTTCAGCTGCGGCAACGGCCGCTGCTCTCGCCCGGCGCGCAGTCCGGCAGAGCTGGTTTCGCTTCTGGACCAACTGCACGCGGAGAAGCCGGACACACCGCCCACAGCGCAGGACAAATAGCGGTTACGGCTGTTGAAACTGGCTGGCCGTCGGCTGGCTGTGCTCCAGCGCATCCATGATGAAGTTGGTGGTCAACGCCTGACGCAAACTGATGCCGACGCCGGGCGCCGGATCAGGCAGAATGTTGGGACGGAAGATGGCGGCATTGTTATCGTAGTGTCCAACCAGATGCAATACATGACCGCGCCCGAACTGAAACTCGCAAGCCAAAACACCTGTGTACATCGGGTTTTGATTGATCGCGCCATTGCGTGAGGTTGGATCTTGTTTCGCGAGGTTGGTGCTGCGAGCCAGGACGCGCACGGCATCAGGACGCAGAACACGCACCATCTGACTTTCTTGATCAAGCTTCCAGGTAGAAACATGAATGCCGTTTAGTCCCTGCAACAACACCGGATCGGTATCCATGATGCGCGCATCGACGATAGAGCCGTCGCTCTTGCCGCCATTCCATTGAATGTAGCCGGGAAAAGCATTCTCGACGAGGTTGTGCAAACTCCAGTCGGTAGAAACCAGGTAGCCACCGCGCGACACCCAGTTTCGCAAGACTTGATAGGCTTCTTTGGGCATGCGCCCTTCGCAGTTGACGATAATTACTTTGACGCCCGAGAGATTGGCGGTTGTCAACACTTTGCCTTTGACGCTCTCATGCCGAATGCCGAGCGCGCGCAAGGTTTTCGACGCGTCGTCCCACTGTCCTTTGATCTCAACAACTGCGTCGGCGATGTTGGCGGTGGCTGACGTTCTATATGTAGGGTGTGTGCGGTCGAGCCAGCCGCGAAACACTTCGGGCGGCACCGCCACGTTGGTCTGGGCGCGCATCAGTACCTGATCGGCTTCGGCGTCCAGCCGCGCATTGCCGCTGACGCGACCGGGAGCCCCGAGCATGCGCGGCGCCATGGTCGGCTGGGCGGCACCGAATGTGGTTGCATTGCCCTGCAAGAAACCGCTCTTGGCACCAGCCGTTTGTTTGACGATCGGCGGTGCCGGTTGAGGCGGCGCATCATTACTATTGCCGTTGTTAGTGAACTGGTTGGGATTGACGGTGAAGGTGGCGCGCTCATCCTCCTCCCAGTCCGACTGAGCGGCCTGAGCCGGCAGGAACACAGAAGCCGCCGCAAGAGCCAGGCTAAAAGCCAGGAACGGGTTCAATATCCGTGTCTTATTCAAGAGGCAGTCCTGCTGGCTGTATGAAACGCGCATCCGCCTGCTGGGAGCAGACGCATATAAACAGTATGACGGATGCTCAGCCCAGCTGTTCCTCCTCCGGCCAAATTGCCCACAGATGGCGGAAAGGCTCGCCTGGTGTGGGCTGGTACAATTACCACCCATGAAATACTGGCTATTAAAAACCGAGCCTGATTGCTACAGCTGGGGCGATCTGGAACGCGACAAGAAGACCTGCTGGGATGGCGTCGGCAACAACCTGGCGCTCAAGTATATTCGCGAAATGCGCAAGGGCGACCTGGCGCTCATCTATCACACAGGCGACGAACGGCAGGCGGTCGGCATCGCTGAAGTGACCAGCGATCCATATGTAGATCCGAAGCTGAATGACCCGAAGATGGCGGTCATCGATGTGAAACCGCGCCGCAAGCTGGCGACTCCCGTGACGCTGGCGACGGTTAAAGCCAATAACAAGCTGTCCGATTTTCTGCTCGTCAAAATGTCCAGGCTCGGCGTCATGCCAGTCACGGACGAGCAGTGGGAAATCATGCTCGGCAAAGAAGCAGCGAAGGCATGAGGAATTAGCTTCGAAAGATCAGGCGGTGCGTCTGGTCGGTCCGCCGCGTCCTTGTGAGGCGGCGGCGTCTTCATTGACCGCGCGACGGATCGAAGCCAGGGCATCGAGCATCGGCCAGATGACTTCTTTCATTTCGTCGACTTCGTAGGTGCCAATCTCACCGCGCTCATAGCGGCGGCAAACATCTTCCCACAGCTCGAAGAGCCGTTTGGGATCGACCATCTCTCTGGCCTTTTGCTGGAACTCGATGAGATCAAAAGATTCCGGTTCCATTTGGGTTACCTCTCCACGCTTATCAGAAGGATGCTGAATTTCAGTGTTCATGTCAAGCCGGATCGCGCCAGCTATTCATAGTTTCGGACTATCTGTTTTAAGGGTCAGAACATGTGTGAAGCGAAGCTGTTCTATATAGATGTTACATGGAACTGTTCTGTTCCAAAAGTGCCTCGATTAAAAACAAGATCGTTATCAGATCGCGAGTCTGTCTGATACCCGGTTTGAGGGGTGACAGTCCGCCGGGGAGCCGCACCGCATGCGGTGCTCCGCTGAGCGCGCACGCGTAGAGCTGATCTGATCAGGCGATAGCTGTGGAGCGTTGTCCTTGAGGCAAACGCGGATTGACGTAGGTCAACTGGTCATTGCGCGAGAGCAATAGCTCCTCGCGGCCGTGGGTGAGACGTTCTACCACCCGACCATCTTCGTAGACGGCGACAGTGCGGTTGTATCCATTGACGTTATACGTGCGGGCCCAGGTGCCTTCCGGCGTGATGCGGGTCGTCATCTCAACCCCATCGGTGTTGACCGCCTGGACGATGTTGGCGAATCCATTATCGATCATCGCTTTCGAGAAGTTGCTGCCGGGCTGCACACGAGCATCGATCAAATCGCGCGGCGAAGACGGCTCAACGCGAAATGTTCCATGATCTGCGGTCTGTCCTGGTCCGTCCGAACTGAGCAACGCAATTGATGTGATACCACTTCGATCGCCGACAACTGTTGTGCTTTGCGCGATGGCCGCGTCTTGCAGCTCGCGCTGCACATCAGCCCAGCGGTTTGCACGGTCGCCCGACGTCGAGGTCGAGGCATCGTTCTCAAACCAGGAATTAAGTACGGAGTCACCCAAGGGTCCGGACATGATCCACCCTACATACTAAAAAATGCAATGCTAGAGAAACACGAGAAACGTGAAATTTAGGGAGAGGACCACACCTTTGCCAACCCTGAAAAACAGCAATAGGGTGTGTCGCCAAAACTTCGGATTTTTATTGTGCGACCCTATTATTGGAATGTCAAGCCAATTTAACTTTGCCGCCTGGGATAATCACCATAGAGCATGATTGGCTGGCCGGTTTCCTTCGCCACGCCTTTGGCTTCCTTAGCGGCGTTCAGCAGAACACCAAGGTCTTGCGTATGCTCTGGTGCGCCGGCGATACCACAGTAAATGCTGAGCGGACCTGGCAGCCCAAGCGGAGTTGCGGTCAGCACTTCGATGATGCGATTGGCGAACATACGCGACGATTTCGCATAGGTGTTCGGCAGCAGGAAGGCGAAATCAAAGGTTTCAAAGTGGGCGAATGTGTCGACGGCGCGCTTGATGGTTTCCAGACGTCGTCCGGCATCGCGTACGGTTTGCATGGGCAGGTGATCGTAGTTATCGCCGCTGAGAAACTTAAGCTCAAGCACAACCAGCGACAACGGCCAGCCGGCAGCAGCGCAACGGATGAACTCTTGTTCGGCAAAGAAAAGGAACGCTGGATAGGTGTAGATGCCGGTTTCCTGGCGAGTCAGAAGACGCACCACGCTCTGAATTGCCTGGCGATCGATTTGCGTCGAGGCAGTTGAAATGCCCGCAGCGACTGCGCCCACACCAACCGATACCAGCCCGCAGCTCATCAGGTTGAACATGATTGGCGCCCATTCGTTCTTGGTCATCGGCACGCGCCGCAGAATATCCTGCAGACTGGCGCGATTGTCGACCATCTCGTAGAACTTTCTTTGAGTAGCCAGATCGAGCGGAGCGCCCTTGGTGAGCGCCTCTTTAAACATTTCGTCGGTGATGCGGTCCTGCTTGCGCAAAAGCGTCGAGTCGACCTTCAGACCAGCTGTATTGAGAAACTTGACCTGGTCGAGAAGCGCGATACCCTCCATGATCATGCCGTCCAGACGGCGCTTGATCGTTTTGTCGTCGCATTTGTCGTTGGGGTAGAAACGGAACTGTCCCTGCTCCCAGGTGAGAATTTCGACAATCGCCGCATCACCCTTGTTCTCGGGTGAATCAGCATGTTGTGGTGCGCCTTCGTGGAAATAGATGTTGCACGCGTTGGCTTCGTGCGTGATGTTGAGCCGGCCGGTCATTTTGCTCATGTTGATGGACTGCAGCAGGGTCGGCACCTGCATATTCTCCAGCTCGCCCTCCAAAATCGCTTTGGAGCGCTCGCGTGTGGCACTGGTCTCCAGCTTGAGCGTCTCGGAGGTCGTATGCTTGCCGGCGGGCGGTGCAGCAGCTGAGCCCGGAAGCAGGTTGTGAACAGAACTTTCAGCGGTTGTTGCAGGCTTAGCTGATGCATAACTCAAATCGAGATCGGCGGGTGAAGCCGAGTCGGGGCAGGCTTGCAGGGCCAGGCTGTGAACCAGGTTAATGTCGCCTGTGTTGTACTCCCAGAGTTTTTCCGCGTTTGTGTCGTCGCCACCGTACATGGCCCATATCGGTTCGTACGACCCGGATTCCACCCGTGCCGTCAGCATGACGCTGGTGCTGCGAGTTGCGTTGGTGAACCAGGGCATCTCAATCGTGCGTCCGGCAGTCTTTTGCGCCTCGGTCAGCATGAAGCGCAAGTCGTTCAGACTCGGCATCGCTTGCTGCTTGAGCAGCCGATGCGCCGAGGTGGAGGTACTTCCTGCTAGGTTATTTCTTTGCGAACGACCGAACATTGCGCCAGTTAGCTGAAGAGACGTCATAAACCTCTAACCCAGCCTGGGGCTTTTTATAACGTTTACGAGATGCCAAGGACATGACTCTTATAACTTAGTCCTAGAGATCTCAATTATGGGACGCCCACAACAAAACGGGGCGGCCGGAGCCGCCCCGTTTTCTTGAACTCGAAAACCGCGCCAGCTTATGGATACAAGCCACGCAGCCGTTTAGCTTCCGCCAACCGTCCGACACCAATACGCAGTGCCGCCATCCGCGGACGCAATTCGTTTTTCTTGGACATCTCGAAGACCTGATCGCAGGCTCGGCCCATGATCTCTTCGAGCTTGTTGTTGACCTCGTCTTCAGACCAGAACAGGTGCATCAAGCCCTGTACCCATTCGAAGTAACTGACGGTGACGCCGCCGGCGTTGGCCAGAATATCCGGCACGATTAACACACCTTTGTCGTGCAAGGTCAGGTCGGCGTCCGGGCTGGTCGGTCCATTCGCGCCTTCGACAATGATCTGCGCCTTGATGCGGTGGGCGTTGGAGGAGGTAATCTGTCCACCCAGTGCGGCGGGAATCAAAACGTCGCAGGGCAGTTCGAGAAGCTCGCTGTTGGAGATCGACTCGGTGCGGGTGAATCCTTCCACCCGTCCCATTTCGCTCATGTAGGCCTGGAGACGGGGGATATCGATACCGTTCTGGTTGTAGATGCCGCCGTGGACGTCTGATACAGCGACGATCTTATAACCGGATTCATGCAGCAAACGGGCAGCGATCGAGCCGACGTTGCCGAATCCCTGCACCACCACTGATGGTGCATCGTTCTTCATGCCGATGTGCTGAACGGCCCGACGTGTGCAATAGGCGACACCGCGTCCGGTCGCTTCGTTGCGACCGAGTGAACCACCGATGGAGACCGGCTTGCCGGTGACCACGGACGGTACGGTGTGCCCGACGTTGATACTGTACGTGTCCATGATCCAAGCCATGGTCTGCTCGTTGGTGTACATATCCGGAGCGGGAATGTCTTTGTCCGGGCCGAGCAGCGTGATAATTTCGGAGGTGTAGCGCCGCGTCATGCGCTCTTTCTCACCCATCGAAAGATTCCATGGCTCGCAGCGGATGCCGCCTTTGGCGCCGCCGTACGGCAGTCCCATCAGCGCGCACTTCCAGGTCATCAGCATAGCCAGCGAAGAAACCTCTCCCAGGTTCACTTCTGGATGGAAGCGGATGCCGCCTTTGGCAGGTCCGAGGGTGGTGTCGTGTTGAACGCGATAGCCAGTGAACGTTTTCACCTGCCCGTTGTCCATTTTGACCGGCACAGTGACAATCAAGGCTCTCTTTGGATAACGAAGACGTTCGTGCAGTTCAGCGTCTAGTCCCATCTCCTCTGCGATTTCATCGAGTTGCCGCTGCGTCATCAAGAAATGCTCTGTTTCGCATTCCATCGTCGGTCTTGGAACCGACTGTTTAACTGCCATTGGACCCCTCCCTGGGTGATTGTGGTCACCGCGTGAAACGTACATATCCAGCGCGTTTCACTTGTATATGTTTCGCGTAATGTTACCAAGGAGGATACGAAGGATGGTGAAAGTCCCCGGGGCCGGCCGGTTAAGTTTTTCTGACCTCGTATTTGGTATCACAAAGGCGGCCTTTCAACGATGCCAAGGCTCTTTTAAGCTTGTCTATTGACAACCGCTGTGGCAGCGAAGCTCTAGTGGCTTTCCAGCTGCGGATGAGTGTCCGTCACGGTTTGCCCGTGAGCTGGTGCTGGTTCCGCCGGGAGGGCCGGCACCGGCTGGCGGTGATGTCCGCCACCGCCGTGCCCGCCGGCAGCCCGATGACGCAGAGCCGGTGACATGGTGTGGCGGGGCAACCCTACCGGTGCATCTTTCGAGGGGTCGACGGCGAAGAAAAATGCCGTCCCCAAAATCGTGTACACCGCCAGCAGCTGGACGCCTTCCAACCAGTTGGATTCACCGTCGGTGGCGATGTAGGAAAGAATGATCACCGAGACCACCACCGACAGCACTTCGAAAGGCGTGAAGTTGAGGTTCATGGGAATGTGCTGCATGGTGTTGGGATCGACAGGACCGAAGAAAAACGAGAGAAACACCAGAATCGGCGCCACTAATAAAGCAATTTGCGCACCTGATCCCAGTGCGATATTGATTGCCAGGTCCATCTTGTTCTTCATCGCCATCATGATCGCCGTGCTGTGCTCGGCGGCATTACCGATGATGGCAACCAGAATCACTCCGATGAAGACCTGGCTCATGTGCAACTGTTGACCGGTGTTTTCCACCGAGCCCACCAGCACTTCCGAGATCACCGCCACCAGAATCGTTGCGACGGCGAGAATGAAAATCGACTTCTTGACGCCCCACGTCCCCACCCCGATAGCATCTCGTGCGTCATCATCAACTTCACGGGTGTACAGATGCTTGTGCGTCTTCAAACTGAAAAGCAGACTGCACAGGTAAGTGAACAACAAAACAATCGCGATACCCAGCGCCAGGTCGTCTTCGAAGTCCGAGCTTTTCGGATGGGCAAAGTGGAACGTCGCCGGCACCGTCAAGCTGATAGCGCCGAGAGCCAGCAAAGTAGCGGAAGTAGCAGCCGCCGTGCGATTGAAATACTGAATGTCATATCGCAAGCCGCCCGCCAGCACGCTGGCCCCGAGAACCAGCAGGATGTTTCCGATAATCGACCCGGTAATCGAAGCCTTGACGATATCGTAGAGCCCGGCACGCATAGCAGCGAAAGCGATGATCAGTTCGCAGGCATTGCCGAACGTGGCGTTCAGCAGCCCGCCCAACCCCGCGCCCACCTTATCGGCCAGATACTCAGTGGCCTTGCCCATCAAACCGGCCAGGGGAATGATGCCCAGACAAGCGCAGACAAAAACCCCTACGTGATACTGCGGCACATGCTCGTTCTGCCTGGCCAGCCATTCCGCAACAAAGGTGAGCGGAACAAAGATCAAGAGCAGATCGAGTGCAGATAAGCCTTTTAGCCACTGGGGCAACGCCAGAGACCTCCCACGGTTTGTAAGTAATAATACCCGCGCCCGCGCTTGTTATTCTTCTGGGATCTAAACTTATTGAGTTGCGAATTTCAAAGAGGCCATTGTGGGAAATCAGCAAGACCTGCTGCTGATGTCAATGTTCGTCCTGGGGCTGCGCCATGGTTTCGATTGGGACCATCTGGCGGCGCTGGCTGATATCTCCAGCGTTTCCTCCACACGCGGATTCTGGCTCTGCTTTTTGTATGCCGCCGGCCACGCGGCAGTTGTGCTGGCACTGGGAATAGTGGCGGTGCAGATCGGCAACCGCTTGCCGCCCGGGCTGGACACAGTGATGGAGCCGCTGGTCGGCGTCACCCTGGTGGCACTGGGATTCTGGCTGATTTTCACCCTCTGGCGCAAGAATCGCTCACAAGCAGCGGAAACGCCGCCCACTAGCGGATTTCAACGGAGCATTTCGGTGAGCGCCGCCCTCACCACCGGCATCGTACACGGCATAGGAGCTGAGACTCCCACCCAGATACTGGCGCTGCTCGCTGCTGCATCGGCAGCGCATGGGGCGCGATCGCTGGCACTGGTTTGCATCTTCGTTGCCGGCATCTTCATCTCGAATATGATCCTGGCGGCATTGTTCGTTAAAGGCTTCGCCTTGACGCAGCGCCGGCTCTGGCTCAGTCGCGGACTGGGTATCTTGACGGCGGTGTTCAGTCTGGCGATCGGCGTAGCATTTTTGACCCGTTCCGCCGCCAGTTTGCCACCACTGTCCGGCGCCTGAGGCACCACTAGCGGTGCAGAGGAGAAATTTTAAATGCCCGAGCTTCCTGAAGTCGAAACCGTTCGTCGCGGACTGCAGAAGCAGTTGCCCGGGCGCACGGTACTTTCCGCCCAGGTGCTGCGCCCGGACTCGGTGGGGCATCCGTCACCGGCCGCCTTCAGCAAGCAAGTAGTCGGACACCGGATCATCTCCGTCGAACGGCGCGGCAAGTATTTGCTCATTCATCTCGATCGCGGCGCATGTGCGCATCATTCTCACCATGGATGGTGGCACTCAATTATGGTTCGAAGACATGCGGGTATTCGGCCGCATGTGGTACGTGCCGCCCGGCAAGGCGTTCGAAGACGTTGTCGGAGGTCTTGCCGATCTGGGCATTGAGCCGCTCAACGGCGAACTGGACGGCAAGTTTCTCAAAGCCGCGTTTGCCAACCGCAAGCAACCAATCAAATCGGCGTTATTAGATCAGACGGTGATTGCCGGCATCGGCAACATCTATGCCGATGAATCGCTGCATCTCAGCCTGATCAAACCCAACAAGCCGGCCCGCTCGTTGACCGCGAAACAGTACGAAACGCTGGCCGCCAATATTCGCCAGGTGCTGTCCCAGGCCATCAAATTGGGAGGATCGAGCGTGCGCAATTACGTAGACGCCGACGGCGTCAACGGCAACTATCAGCGCACGGCTTATGTTTACGGTCGCGAGGGCGAGCCCTGCCTGACCTGCAAGAAAACAGCCATAACGCGCATCAAATTAGCCGGGCGTTCGTCGCACTTCTGCCCGCACTGCCAGCGCTAGGCGTCCAGCTTATAGCCGACACCGTGGACGGTGCCGATGATGGAAGGCTGTCCGGTGGTGTCGATTTTCTGACGTAAACGTTTGACGTAAGTTCTGATCGTCTCGGGCGAGGCATCGGAGTCGGAGGCCCAGACCCGGTCGAGCAGCGCCTCGGCGCTGAAAACCTGATTGGGGTGACGCATCAAAAACTCCAGCAGCGCAAACTCCTTCGGCAGAAGCTGAATGTCTTCATCCTCGCGGGTCACTTTGAAGGTGCTGGTCTCCAGGACCAGATTGCGCGCTTTCAGAACATTGCCGGACATAGCGGCCGGGCGCCGCAACAGGGCGCGTACGCGGGCGGAAACTTCCTGGACATCGAAGGGCTTGGTCAAATAATCATCAGCACCGGCATCAAGCGCGAAGATTTTCTCGGTGGTCTGCTTGCGAGCTGTGAGCATCAAAATCGGTGTAGTGCCGCCGCCTGCACGAAACTGTTTGCAAACTTCAACGCCTTGCAAGCCCGGCAGCATCCAGTCGAGGATGATCACGTCGTATTTGTAGAAACGCAGTCGCTCCAGGGCCTCCAATCCGTTGTCCACCACTTCGACGATGTGGTGTTCGTGCATCAGAAACGCCCGAATCGGATCGGAAAGGTCAGGCTCGTCCTCGACTATCAGTATTTTTGCCATCGGTGTTAGCTTACTATGACTATCGCTCTTTGAGTATTCCACTGAGAGACGACAGACTAAACAGGCTGATAAATTTTGACTTCCTTCGGTGAAGCAGCGCCGCCAGCCTGCAGCTTCTCACCGTATGTGGTGTCACACGTCCTGCTGACGGCGCCCACTCAGCAACGATTGCCACAGGAAGCAGGCGCCCGCCACCACACAAATAACCAGCACGAAGCAAAACAGGTGCAGCGTGGTCGCCACTGCCAGAGCCAGGTCCGGATCGACGTGCGCAACCATCACCAGGGCTTGTTTGACCAGCAGATGGAAAGTGCCGACCGACCCGGGGGTGGGCACCAGCACCCCAGCTGAGCCAATCGTGAAAACCATCAGCGTATCGCCGAGTGACACTCGATTAAGCAGATCGAAGGCTCCGATAATCCAGTAAAAATTCAGCCAATAACAAAACCAAATGGCCAGGCTCAGTCCACCGATAGCCGGAAACGCAATCGGATTGGTAAGCGATTTGGTGCCGGCGTCGAACTGTGCGGACAGCTCGCCCAACTTACCGAAAACCTTGTCCGGCACTTTGCTCTTTACGAGCGGCTGCTCCAGAATCATGCGCATGATGCGTCCGACAAACGGCAGCAGAACGAAGCCTACAAATGTTGCGGCACATAATCCGATGCCGCCTGGCACCAGCCAGGGCATGGCGGTGCGCAGATCGGCAGGCAGAAAAATCAGCGTGATCCCGAGCAGCAACGCCAGCATTGCGATGTCGAGAATGCGATCGATGAACAAGGTCGGCAACACACCCGCCAGAGGCAGCTTTTCCGTGCGCGAGATGGTCACCAGCCTGACGATTTCACCGCCGCGCGGCAACGGAATGTTGACCACATAGCCATACATGATGGCGCAAAAAGAATTCCAGAAAGAAATCTTGCGTCCGGCCACCGGCTCCAAAAGGATGATCCAGCGCACGGCCCGCAGCAAGTGACTGCACAGACAGCTGAGACAGACACCGGCGACGAAGAGCATATTGAGATGCTGCATGTGGCGCCAGAGCTCTTTCAAATTGGCGCTGCGAAATGCGAAGTACATGAAAATCGCAGCAAACAAAAGCCCCAGGAGTTGTTTGAGTATGGCCTTAGTTTTGCTCTGTGCTGCCGGCGGAGTTTCGGCATTGCTGTCCGAGGGAGATTCCATGTTGTTTCTTCAGTCCCCGGCCGTCTGCCCGTAAATCGAGAGCGGCACTTGAATCGGCTGGTCCAGATGAATGGTCATCGGCGTCCCGGCCGGCAACATAACGTCACGCCCGCGGCGCATCGTCAAGTCTTGCAGCGCACCGGTACCGGCGCCCAAGCCGGTGCCCATCAACATGCTGCTGGCATACGATCCATGCCCCATTACACCACCCAGGACACTGCCGATCGCCATGCCGCCACCGGCACCAATGGCGGTGCGGAGAGCGAACTGTCCGAGCTTGGTGCCCCAGCCTTCGCCGCGATATTCATCGCTGTCGCCGATCGCCTTGTTGGCGTACTTGCCGATATCGCCGACAGTATGCGCAGACATGCCAACCACCGCACCATTGGGGAAGCGCATCTGGTTGAAAACCAGACTGAGACTGCCGGAACGGCTAAAGTATCGGCCGCCGGAAGCCTGCGAAACTTCGCCGTTGATCACTGTACCGGCCGGAATATAGGCACCGCCGCTGAGGGCAATGTTCTTTTGCAAGACCGCCTGTACATAGTCGCCGGCATGGGCAACGCTGGTGGCAATCGCCGTGTTCAATACGCAAGGAATGATGAATCCCTCCGGAGCGGTGGCAACCCGCGGTTTGCCCGGATACCAGGCCGGCTGCTCGGTGATTTGTGTCTGTCCGTAAACCGGCCCCGCCTCGCTCTGCCCGTATTGTCCTTGCCCGTAAGCAGGTTGCCCGTACTGTCCTTGCGGTGCCTGTCCGTACTGCCCCTGTCCATAACCGTTCTGTCCATAACCATCACCGTTCTGTCCACCGTCGCCGGCGGAGTTCGGGTAGCCGACCGGATTTTGATACGACGAGCTGGGATGAGGATAGGCGAATGGATTGGCGAAGCTGTGATGCGGGTAGGCGATCTGTCCTGTATAACGGCGCGTCACCGGCATCGGGTTTACGAAGGGCGGCGGCTCATATTGCGGCTGGGAACTGTACTGGTACTGAGGCGACTGATTGTAACCAGGCGGCGTCTCCATCGGCATCTCACCGGCCGGCGGCTGCACGTCGTTTATCTGTTGAACCGGCGGCGCGTTGTTGACACCCGGCGCTGTCTCGTATTCCTGAGCATGCACAGCCTGCACCACCGACAGTGGCAGCAAAAGAGACGCACCAATGACAGCGGCTTTCATGCGTCCTCCAGACTACAAATTGATGGTTCCCACATAGGCTTCGAATTCATTGAAAGCCCGTCTCAACTGGTTCTGTTTACCGGTGATGTTGTCCCAGTTTTCAGCATGTGCGTCGCCTTCGATCTGCATACTGATGTTGTGCAGATCATGGATTGTCATGGTGACCGCCAATCCCTTGAGTTGGTGCGCGGCAGCCGCCACGACCTTGAGATTCTTATCTTGAATGCCCCGCTCCACATCATCGACCAGTCCCCGGGCTTCGCCCACGGACATCGAGAGCAGCTCCTTTACGGTTTCGTCACCGTAAAGCTCTCGCAAGCGCGCCAAGTTAAGCGGTTCTTCCCCAGTACTCATCCCGAATTTGGGCTCGCTGTGGTAACCGCCCAATTATACTGTGGATGAAATTTTCTAACTTCTTCTTGCAAAGGCGCTAAAATTCCGGTCTGTCCCAATCATTGCCAAGAGCGCTGGAGCAATTAATGACTGAAGCCGTAGGCGTTTGCCTGATCTGCGATAGCTTTCTCGAATATCTGAAGACCGTTGCCTGGTGTAAACAGGGCGAAGACGTTCTGGTGGCGGTGCAGAAGTGCACACCCGAAATAATTGTCGCTTTCGGCGAACACCAGGTTAACGTCTATCCGGGCGGCACCGCCATGAAGATCAACAAATCCTGGCTGACCTATCTGCAGCAAAAAAATTCCGAAGGCACACCACTGCCGATGCTGCTTGTCTGGCGTCCGACCGGCGTCGAAATCTGGTATCGCCGTCATCAGAGCTGGGACTTCCCTTACGACATGTGGCAGAACCCGATTGCCGAAACTTACGAACGCGATCGCGTTTTACTGCCGGCAGAGCATGGCGGCGCTAAGTTCAAGGAATACCACACCGAATTGTGCGCAGCCTCCAAAGCCTGCCCGACCCAGATTCCGCCGCAATAACCGTGCGCCAGAGCGTAGTGATCACCGGCGTCGGTCGCGATCGGGTCGGCATTGTAGCTGAGCTGACCGGGCTTTTGTTTCAAACCGGTTGCAACTTGATGGACAGCAGCATGACTTTGCTGCGCGGTGAGTTTGCTTTGATTCTGATGGCTGAGTTGCCGGAGAATGTCGACGTTTCTCAACTGGAAGCCAAGCTGGCGATCATAAAGTCTCGACTGGGGCTGCATCTGCACGTGCGCGAGTTGACGGCCGCCGAGCTCGAGACGCAGGAAGCAGAAGACGGCTTGCACATAATCTCGGTCTACGGAGCCGACCGCCCTGGTATCGTTTCCGGTGTCACCAACAAACTGGCAGCGCTGAGCGTCAACATCACCGACGTACAGACGCAGTCGACCGGAAGCCCGGACAAGCCGGTGTTCGTCATGATTCTGGAAGCGGTGGCACCACCATCGGTGACAACCGAGCGCCTGCAAGAAGAATTGCAGACCTGCCGGCAAGACCTGAGCGTGGACATCACGGTACAGGCTCTGGAAGTGGCGGAGCTCTGACGGCAATGGCCATTTTGCCGATTCTCGTTTACCCGGATCCGCTGCTCAAAAAAGTTTCTTCGCCGGTTGAACAAATGGACGCTCGCTTCGAGCAGCTGATCAACGATCTGGAAGAGACCATGTATGAGCAGCCCGGTTGCGTAGGCATCGCGGCACCACAAACCGGACATCTCGATCGCATTATCCTGATCGACGTCTCGAGAAACCGCAAACCGCTGCCCAATAACGGCAAGCTGCTGATGATCAATCCGCTGGTCGAAACACAGTCAGGTGAAGTGCTGGGCCGCGAAGGCTGTCTCAGCCTGCCGCACTTGACCGCCAATGTCAAACGGGCGCAAGAGATTCGCGTGCGCTATCTGGACAGACAGATGCAAACCCACGAACTGTCCACCTCAGATTTCGAGGCGCGCGTAGTTTTGCACGAAGCCGATCACCTGGACGGCATCTTGTTTCTCGACCGCGTCAGCTCGTTGAAGACGGATGTCTTCCGGCGAAAACGCTATTGAAAAACGTCAGCCAACCAGGCGAAATCCCACTACCCTAGCCGTTTGTTACCAGCGGAGAGCGCTCCGCTGATGTCCGCAACAGGGCATCGACGCTGGTGTCAACCAGAGCAAAAGTAACGTCGATTACTCGATTGCGTGCGATGCGTGCCGTTGCGCCGGTGTGTGAAGCCGGATGCGCAATCAGCGGAGCCGCGCTCGCCCTGCCGATTGTGCGTCAGCAGGTGGTCTCTAACCGATTTACGGTAGCGCGTGAAAACGCTGTTAAATTCAGGGCCTTAATCCTACGAAGCAGCTTCCGCTGTTTTGCTGCGCATGAACTTGAACAGTTCGTAAAGCGCACACAATCCCACAACCGCGTAGATCACTTTGGTTGCGGTCGTACCGTCACCAGCAATTGCCGTCACCAGGTTGTAGTTGCAAAGCCCAACCAGGCCCCAGTTTATGCCACCGACGACCATGAGAATGAAAGCCAGTAGATCGAGATGTTTCATCATTTTCCTAGTACCCTTAAAGCATCAAATCCGCAAAGCCGAGGGGCTTTCCCTCGTGTCTGATTTGCATGCTTAATTACAATTTAATACCGTTTTCGATACCATGTCAAGAAGCGGTGACCGCCGAAAGGTTGATCCTCCTTGCGTTTTGCCTAGCCACCACTTTTTGAACCGCCCGCAGTCGGTCGCCGAACCTGCGAACTGGTCTGGAATAGCAGGTTTGCATCCCGATTGGGCTTTTGCCCCGGCGGCGCAAAAGCCTGCCGGAGAGGGGAACTTAGCGCCCGTAACCGCTGCTCGATCTGGAATGCGACAAAACTGGTTATATTGAGATTGAAATCTCTCACACGTGGGATATTGATACAGCTTGTGGATCTGATGTTACAGAGGCTAGTTGACGCTGATGCATACCAATAAAACCACCCGTAAAGTCCTTTTGAGCCTGCAGGCACTGGCTCTGGCCTGCACCGTCTCGCTGGCGCCCCGAACTGCTCAGGCTGACGAGGCACCGGCCGGGGAATCGAAGGCACCAGCGGCAGCCAATCCGGCGGCCGAGCCGGCGGCAACACCGCCTGCAGCCGCGGCTCCGGCAGCGACAGCGCCAGCCGCCGAGACACCGGCACCAGCTGCCACGACGGCACCAGCTGCCACGACCACCCCGGCGACAGACAGCAAACCTGCTGGATCTGCAAAACTGAATGCCGACGACGAGCGCCGAGCCAAGCGCAAAGCACAGGAAGAAGCCGAGAAAGAAGCGATTCGCAAGAAGAAAGAACAAGAGAAAGGCAGCTACTACGGCAGCATGGGCACCACTGACACGCAGAAACGAGTGGGAGCCGACAGCGGCACCGACACCTACTACAACTCTATTAAGGCAGCGCCGAAGATCGAGCCACCACCGCCGTCGGCACCGATTCCTCTGGCACCGGTCGTCATCGACGGCGCGCACCAGAAAGTTGCACCAAGCGCCAATCCCATCGGTAACGCCGGTAAAGGATGGAAGGATGACGCATCAGTGTCCGGCTCCATCACTTTGACGCGACACGTCAACACAGCGAAAGAAATGCTGGACAAGGGACAGTGGACGCTGGCTAAAAAGCATTACGGCGCCGCTATGCAAATTGAACCAGCCAACATGGAATACATGATCGGGTACTACAAGGCATGCCTTCTCGGGCAGGATTGGCCCAGCGTCGTCAACACCCTGGAGAAGATCTTTAGACAGGATCCCACGAAGGAAAAACTGTATTACGCCGATTACGGCAAAGCGCTTTACTTTAACAATCAGGTGCCCCAGGCGACTGCCGCGTTGAAGAAAGCCGTCACACTCGGCTCCAATCCCGAAGGCGTGCACGAAACAATGCTCGGCATGTATCAGTATCAGCGCGACTATCCCAACGTCATTCTGGAATACAAAGCGCTGATTAAGTGCGCTCCGGCAAAAACAGAACGAATCAAAGCTCTCGCTGAATTGCTCTGGCAAACAGGCAATCAAACGGAATCGGCTACCTACTACAAACAGTACGCCAAGGTCCGCCCCACCGATGCCGAGGCGCAGCAACAACTGGGTTATATCCTCTGCGCCATCAAGGACTATCCCGGCTCGGTCGCCGCCTACAGGAAAGCTCTCGCCATCTCACCGGCCGATCCACGTGCCAAGCAAGGACTGGACTACGCGCAAGCTCAACAGAAAGCCGCCAGCGCTTCTAAAGATGACGATTAGTTTCAGTAGCTTCAGCGTTTCTTCAGATAGCGATTGAAAAAATCCAGCGTGCGATGCACGTTTTCCATGGAAGCCAGCGAATGGTTGGCTTCAGCGACGACTGTATATTCGCTGGGCAGATGATTGCTCTGCAGCGCTTTAAAAAGAGTATCGCTCTGCGCAATCGGCACCACATCATCTTTCTTGCCATGAATGATCTGCAGCGGCGCATCGCCTTTGCCTACATATGTAAGCGGACTGGCCCAATCGAGGCGCTTGCCGCTGATGTCTTTGGCCAGCAAAAGATGCATGGGTGAATTCGGATTGGCAAAATCGATTTTCCAGTTCGGTCCCTGAGCTTCCTCACGGATGTGGGACAGGTCCGCCGGTCCGCAATAGTCGGAGCCGGCCTGGATAGCACTGGAGACATTGTTGTAGCCGTCGCCCTCAAACTCTTTGACACCATTAGTAGTGGCAAGCATGGCGACCAGGTGACCGCCCGCCGACATGCCCCAGGCGCCGATGCGGTTGGGATCGATATTGAACTCTTTGGCATGCGCGCGCAAAAATCTGATCGCCGTTTTGCAGTCCTGAATTTGCGCGGGAAACGGTGCTTGCGTGCTCAGTCTGTAGTTGATGCTGGCGGCCGCATAGCCTTTCACCAGCAGTGGTTCTACCGGCGCCTTTTCCTTGTCGCCCTGCAGCCAGGCGCCCCCATGAATCCAGACAATGATCGGAAAGGGACCGCCTTTCCTGGGCACCACCACGTCCATTTTCTGCCGGTACTCATTGCTGCCCGGCACATAACTGACGTTGTGCCAGACGCGCAGCTGAGCATCTTCAGAGGGATCCGGCAATCCCGGTGGCGGCAGCCCCACGGCCGGATTCAGGGCTGGACCTAGAAAACTCAAAGCCAGGCAAGCAGCCAGCAGAAGCGATTTGGAAGCGAATGCATTCATGGAGTCTGTTTTATAGCACAAAGTGCAGTATTATTTGGGCGCATCTGCGCAGGAGAACCTCATGAAGTCCATCGATTGGCTATATCACAGGAAAAACTGCGAGACCTGCGCCAAGGCGCAAGACTTTTTCACCCGTCACAAAATATCTGCCAAAGAGATTGTAGATGCCCGTAAGGAGCGGCTCGATCCTCCGCAAGCCCTGAAGCTGGCCGCCAAAATGGATGAAATCTATGTGACTCGCGGCAAGAAAGTTCTGCACTTCGATATGAAGCAAAACGCGCCTGACAAGCAAGAACTGTCCGCAGTTTTGATCGGGCCGAGCGGCAATTTACGGGCACCAGCCATGGTGCTGGACAAGACCCTGGTGGTGGGCTTCGACGAAGACACCTACGACAAAGTCTTTAAATGAGCACTGTGAACGTAGCGGTGTTTGACGACGGCGACTGGATAGTTGCGCTTTGCCTGGAGCTGGACGTCGCCACGCAAGGAGCCACCGAGGAAGAGGCGATTGCCAACCTGCAGGAGGCGCTCACGCTGCAATTTGTTGCGCCCTCAAGTTCACCGGAACCGGCGCCGGCGTCGGCACCGCCCTCCGCCAGCCGCCTTTTGACCGTCTCACTGCCTGCCGGCATCGGCAACCATCAATCATGAAGATGCTCCGCACATTCAAGGAAGTGCGCTTTTTTCTGGAAGCTCAAGGATTTCGTGAGATCACCCAGCTCGGCAGTCATGCCAAATTCATTAAGCGGGAGACCGGCTGCGCGGTGCGCACCTGCATCCTGCCGCACTACGTAGAACTGGCACCGGCGGTCGTTTCAAGCATTTTACGCCAGGCAGGATTGGGACCCGACGTTTCTCTGGACGAGCCGAATCGATAACCCAGGTGGAAGTTCGCTAAAAACTGGGCATAAAAAGTCTGGTGACCTGACCCAGGTAAGCGATCATGGCGACTGAAGAGCGAAGAAAAATCATGGGACTGGACGATGTGTACCAGTACTGCCGCGAGTTAGAGGCGGATAAGGGACGTCCGGTTCTCTTCAAATTGACCCAGGCGATTCGCACCCTCGACTACGCAATTGCAGTGTCTCAAGGTGAGAGCGCTGACGGCCCCAGGGTTTCGGAATTTGCCTGGTCGACCTTGCGTGACCAGCTCTACACCCGACTTATTACCTGCTTCGAGGGCTCTTACCTGGTTTTCGGCGAGGGCGGTGAAGCGCCTCTTGATGCCGGTTCCGAATGGCCCGAAGCGGGACGTGTCGAGTTTTACCCAGCCCGCCTCGGACGCCGCAACGACATGTTTGCCGCCGATTTGAGCCGGCTCGACCCGACGGTCTTGATGTGCCTGCGCTGGAGTTTCGCTGATTGCCGCCTGCATCTGACGCCGGCTTCGTTTGTCACCGACTTCGATGCTTTCGAAGGCAAGGACAACGAACGCGAACAAGCCACCAAACTTTTGCAAGCGCTCTATCAAGTTTGCGAGAAAGAAGCCTCTCAGGGCAAAAAGAATGCGCACCGCAAATGGTGGCAGCTATACTGGCAAGCCAATTCCAGTCAGAACAAGACTGAGAAGCACCAGTTGCAAAAGCAAATGCTGCATTTGCAGTCGATGTGGGGACGACCGGTCACACCCTGACAGAACACCCGGGTGATCCGCGCCGCCGGCCTACCTTGCGCATGACACCATATTAGGTGCTGCGGCTGCGCGCAGACGGCAGGCTTAAACACGCATAGGATGCCAGCTTCAAACAGTCGAGCCGGCTGCTCAGCTTGTCCGGCTGTGGCTGCTTGCCCACAGAAAAATCACTTCCAAAAATTGGGAACTGCAAGAAATTTATGCACGTCCCCCGCTTCGGCAATAGGCAATGAATGCTCGAAGGAAAAACAACTTCCGGCAAGGAGATATCTCTATGGGAAAAACCAAATTTCTTGTGGTTGCCGCCAGCCTGGTCTCGCTGGGCAGCAGCTTGCTGCCGGCGGCCTATGCTGATGGCATGCCAGACATGAACTACACGCAAAAGCCGATGAAGAGAAAGCTTCATAAGGGCAAGCGCACGGCTAGCGTTATATATCGCGACCGCATCATCACTAAAGACCAGATCATCGAACGACCAGTGGAAAAAGTGGTGACGGTGGAGAAGGTCGTAGAAAAACCGATCATCATCGAACGCACGATGGAGCAAAGCGCTGTTGCCGAACCGGTGTGCATCGATCAACCGCTCACCATTCAGCAACGTGAAAAGAAACCATTCTTCCTGCTGCGCCTGCATCTCTTCCCGCGCAAAGGCGGCTAGTGGAACGGCTCAAGCAAATGAATACTTAAAGGAGAAACCTATGAAAAATCTTGTTCGCTCACTGGCTCTCGCCGGATTCGTGCTGTCCTGCACGCTGCCCGTCAATGCCGATGATTACGTATCTTCGTTCAAATACAAAGTAAACGGCTGCGCAGCGCCGGCGAAGACCGTTCTCATCGACAAAGAAACCAAAGTGATCGAAAACGCCGCAGTGGTCGAAGGCACCTGCTCGAACGTCAAGATCCAATCCGCCGTGGTTGGTACTCCCTGTGCCACCACTATCCGCACTCAACCGGTCGTCGTGGAGAACCTGGTGAAAAAGAAAGCCCACCTCTTCCATATCGGTCTGTGGCCGGTGGTTGATTTCAGCCTGTTCTAAACCTGGCTCAAGTCCGCAGAAAGAAGTGGCGCGGGTTGCGACTCAGCCGGGATGGTCAAGCTGAATGTGCTGCCTTCGCCCACTTCTGATACTACGCTCATCTTGCCTCCGTGTGCTTCCACGATCGCCTTGCAAATAGCCAATCCCAATCCTGTGCCGCCGCGAGAAGGTCCGACCTGCTGGAAACGATCGAAAACCGCCACCAACTGATCCGACTGAATGCCGGGACCCTGGTCGCAAACGGAAATCTGCACGGCGTCCAGACCATAGGCGTGCGCACTGACAGTCACTTTGCTGCCCACAGGCGAAAACTTGATGGCATTGCCCATCAGATTGACCAGCACCTGCACCAGTCGCACTTCATCGCCGATCAAGTTGGGCAGATCGATCTCCGCCGACGAGGACAGCACGACGTTTTGCTTGTCTGCATAACCCTGGCAGGATGCCAGCGCTCGCTCCAGAATCCGGCTCACCGGCACCGGTCCCACGTCCAGCTGCAAATTACCCGACTCGATTTTTTCCAAGTCCAGCAATTGATTGATCAGTTCGATCAGCCGCTGCACGCTTTCTTCCGATTGCGAAATGCGCAAAGAGCCGCGCTCGGATAGTTCGCCGTAAGTGCCGTTGGCAGCCAGCGCCAGCGTGGTCTGCAGGCTGGTCAGAGGCGTGCGCAGGTCGTGCGAAATCATCTGCACAAACTCTTGTTTCATCTGTTCGGCGCGCTGCAAATCACCGGCGACTTGATGAAAAGTTTCATCGAGCTGAGCCAGCTCATCGGCTCCGCGCACCGGCGGATTCAGCCTCTGGCGCTTGGCCAGGCGCACGGCATTATCGGACAGTATTTGAATGCGCTGGGCAAAATCTTTGCTGAACACATTGAGCAGCCAGACTGTCAGTGCAATGTTGCCGAGCAGTCCGCCGAGCAAGACGTTGCGGATGAACACACGCCCCTGAGCATCAGCATCAGGGAGCGCCTCCGCCTCGCTTTTTTCGCGCTCGGTAATCTCATCAAGAGACCCTTTAAATTTCAGAAACGCTTTCCCGAATCGCGCCCAGCCCACCGGAGTCGGAATTTCTGAATAGGGCCCGGCGTGGTCGACCACCCAGGCTCGCATGTGTCCGAGTTCGACATCCAGCTCGTCACAGCCTTTGCAGAGCAAAGCCGTTTGCTGCTCGCGTCGGGCATCGCCAATCGACAGTTTCTTCAGCTTCTCACGCGCCTTTTGCGCTTGAATGATTTTTCGATCGAAGGCGGCAATCAACTTCTGGTCGGGCTGGACATTGCGAAAGAAAAACAGCGCCTTGCCTTCATCGAGAAGTATGCTGCCCAGTTCTGTGCAGGTGGCGGCATAATTGCGACCGCGCTCCGCCATTTTTACGTTGCGCTCCGTTTCGTTGACCACCCAGAACAACACAGCAACGAAGGCTATCTCGAAAATAAACGGAATCGAGATCAAGACCAACCCCTTGCGGGTAATGTTCAGTTTGAGGTCAAAGCGCATAGCATCGGGCTCCTGCAGTCTCTTCCTACCCGTAACGGACGGATTTCAAGCCTGTTGAGGTTTTCGGCGCCGAAGGCGAAAGCCGGAGCCGGCAGTTTCGGCCCCCTTCCCATCGGGCATGAGAGCCTCAGAAAGGGAAGAACATGGCGAAAATCCTGGTCGTAGAAGATGACGAGCATCTGGCCGGCTCACTGGAAGACTGGTTGATCTCGGAGCACCACACTGTCGATGTCGTTAAGACCGGTACCGACGCCGATGACCGGCTGCGCTACTACACGTACGACCTGGTGGTGCTCGACTGGGAGTTGCCGGGCATGAACGGCGTCGATGTCTGCAAAAAATTTCGAGCCGAAGGCGGCACCACCGTTGTAATCATGCTGACAGGCAAAGACACTGTGAGCGACAAAACCACAGGACTCGACTCCGGAGCCGATGATTATCTGACCAAGCCATTTCATCCCGGCGAACTCTCTGCCCGCATTCGCGCCCTCCTACGTCGTCCTCGCGAGGTCAAGCAGACCGTGCTGGAGGTCGGTGACGTGACTCTGGATCCGATCAACTTCAAAGTGACCCGCGACGGCAAAGATGTCGCATTGCTGCCCAAGGAGTTCGCCTTGCTGGAATTTCTCATGCGCCACCCCAACGAGGTCTTCAGCACCGAAGCATTGCTCGACCGCGTCTGGTCCAGCGAGTCGGAGGCTTCACCAGATACGGTGCGCGTCCATATAACCAAATTGCGCAACAAAATGGATGTAGACGGCAAACCGTCGCACATCAAAACGCTGCACCGCATGGGTTATCGCTTCGAGCCCTGAGCGCGCACCCGGGCGTTCGCAGACAGACGCGCCGTCAACTTCTGCGCTTCATCCTGGCGTCCTTGCTTGCGATAGATAGACACCAGTTGTTGATAGGCACGATTGGTTGTCGGATCGTCCATGCCGATACGCTGAGCGATATTCAACGCTCGCTTATACTGCCGCTCCGCCTGCCCCAGATCACCTTTTTTCTCGTACAGTTCGCCAAGACTGTACACGGCGCTGACTGTTTCCGGATGATCCGGGCCGGCAGTTTTGGTCAAGATCGCCAGCGAGTGCTCCAGCTCGGTCTGGGCATCGGACAGATCGTTTTTAGCCAGATGCGTTCGCCCCAGGTTTCCTTCCGAGCGCGCCGTATCGATGTTTTCCACACCCAGGACTTTCATACGCATTTTGTAGGCGCGTATTTGAATCGGCAGCGCATGGTCGAAGTCTTTGCGATCCGCGTAAATCAGACCAAGTACGTTAAGGCACCAGGCAATGTCTTCGGACGATTCACCATCCAGACCGCGATATTCGGCCAGTGCTTTGCGCAAGAGCGGCTCACCTTCCTGTCCGCGTCCGACCTGGCGGTAGAACTCGGCCAGATTACGCAAGCTGCGCGCCACATCGCGATGATGGGGACCGAGAGCTTTCTCTCTGATCGAGAGCGCCTGTTTGTAGAGCTGCTCTGACTGTTTGGTATCACCCAGCTTGCTGCTTACGTAGGCAAGATTACTGAGAGTCCGCCCCATGAGCGGATCTTCCGACTTGCGGGAGGAAGAGAGCACTGTCTGAGCCTGCTCGATCAGTTCTTTCGCCTTGCTGTATTGCGCTTCTTTGTAATACAACGTGGCTTGATCGTTGAGCGTTTTGGCCAGCTCATCGACCGCTTTCTCGTCATTTTTGTCTTTTTGCAGACGCAGCGAAAGCGAGACGATCTGAGCGGCATTGGTTTCCTTGTGTCCGTAATCCTCGTCGCCCAGCCGATGCTTGAGTGCATTCAGGCGAGTCGCCACCTTTTTCTCCGCATCGGCATTGCCCATGCGCGCATAGGTCTCGCGCAGCGCTTCCAGAGAGCGTTGCAAACGCTCATCTGCTTCCCCGAAAAACTCCGCTTGCTGAACGGCTTCCTGGAAGAACTGAGCAGCCTGCTTATAGTCATCTTCATCAAGATTTTTCTTGCCTTCGACGTAATTCTTCTCGAAGCGCTCCGCAAAGTTGGCGCCCGGCGAAGCCGTGGGCGAGTGCTCGGCCAGCGTGTGCACGCTCACATCGACATAGCGCCAGACTGCCACTAATAAAACAATCGAAAGCGCCGTTCCCACGAGCGGCCAGACAATCTCATTGCGCTTCAGCGGTCCCCCGGGGCGGCGTGGAAACAGGCGACCCAGCACGCGTCCCGCCGAGCGCCGTCTTCCCTGTCCCTCATTAGCCAGGCGCAGCGCCGACTTGAACTCGCCGACACTTTGATATCGACTGCCGGGATCTTTCTGGAGAGCACGCATGACCGCCAGTTCGATAGGCTCCTGTACTTTAGGTGCGCCCTCCACTTCGGCAAAACGCGGTGGCGTTTCATTGACGTGTTTTTGCATGCACTCGAAAGCGTTGCGACCAGAAAATGGCGGACGCCCGGTCAGCGCCTCATACATGACACAGCCCAGTGAATAGATGTCGCTGCGGTGGTCGATATCCAGCCCGGAGCATTGTTCCGGGCTCATGTAGGAGGGAGTGCCCAGCGTCTGTCCGGTCTGAGTGAGGTTGCTGATTTGCTCCGACTCAGGCGTGGTCAATTTGGCCAGGCCGAAATCCAGAATTTTGACGGTCGAACCGTCGGCAATAAACAAATTGCTGGGCTTGATGTCCCGGTGGACGACACCCTTCTCATGGGCAGCCGCCAGCCCGTTCAAGGCTTGCAAAAATATCGGGATGAGGCGCTCGACGGTGAGCGTGCCTTGAGCATGCAAGATGTCCGCCAGGCTTGTACCGTCCAGGTATTCCAGCACCAGATAGGGCTGCCCCTGGGGCAAAACACCGTAATCGAAGACGGCGGCGACATTTTGAGAAATGACCGCGCTGGCAGCCTCCGCCTCACGCTGAAAACGCAGCACTTTTTCCGGGTCCGAGGTCAGGTGCGGATGCAGCACCTTCAAGCAAACCAGACGGGTCAGCCCGACCTGTTTTGCTTTGTAGACAACGCTCCAGCCGCCGGCACCGATTTGCTCCAGCACCTCATATTTGCCGCCGACCGTCTGTCCCGCCAGGGGATCGGTCGTGATCACGGAAAGCAGGCTGCCGTCATGCGGGCAGGTGGAATGCTCCTCGGCAATAGTGAACTCGCGTTTGCACGTCGGGCAAAGGCGCCCTATGACGATCTTTCGCTGGTCGAAAACGCTCACTAAGTAATTAGCCCGCGCAGCTTTAAGTATCCCTCAGAGATCTCCTCTAATCATAACCCCTTGCTAAGCAGTGCTCAAAGGCACGGCGCGCCGGGCTGGATAGCGTCCCAACGCGACCGGCACCGGCGTCGCACCATTTGCGGTATCAATCGCGCTCTAAAGCATGGGAGCAATTCCGTCCGCGAACGGCTTTGGATGAGCTTCCAGCAGATCTTAAACTATTGTCAGGAGGGCTTGCGCAAATTACTGTTTTGGACTAAATTGAAATCAGAACCGATTCAATCACATCCATCCAAAAGTTACTTACAGACTGCATTACAGCCAATGGAGGTAGTCAGAAGTAGCATCGCTTTTGCGACTGCGCAGTAGTCACACCTATCTAATCCACCGCGCTTACGGTGGAGTCCGAGAAAGTCGGACAACAAAGCTGGCCTTCCGTTCCCTACGGAAGGCCTTTTTTTTCGAACCACACCGCTGGTAGTGTCAGTCAGCGGACCAGCGTATAAGTTTCCGGCGCTTCTTTGATCGAGGCGAAAGCACCAGGCAGTTTGGCTTGTACAGGCAATCCAACCAACCGGTCGTCCATAACTTTTACTTGCTCTTCGACTTTAGCTTGTCCGTCGCGCAAAGTCAGAAGAATGACGCCTTCTTTGAGCATCCACTTGCCTTTGGTATGCGCCGGCTGGGCAGACAGCCCTTCGGTGGTGATGTCGAGCACGCCTTGCGGCTCGAAGCGCACGGTAGTCACCACGCGGTCGGTTTGTTGACGAAACGTTTTGCCCACCAGCTGATCGCCGGCCGCGGCAACTTTAGCCTCAGTTGCGCAGCAGCTTTTCTCGGCATCAGCAGCCGCACCTTCCATCTTGGCGCAGCAGCTGTGTCCGCTCTGAGCGGCGCCGCTGCTGCTTTGGATGACTTCGCCGGGACCGCTGCCGCGCTGTGCGCAACCGCTGAGCGCGGCGGCGAGGAGCAGGACCAGCAAACTCGAAGAATAAATGCGACGCGCCATAACCAACTCCAGTTGTTTATCGATAACCGGGCTATTGTAGTACACGCGTCGGTCGAACCAAAATTTGCCGGGAGGCGGCGGCGCGGCACGCCACCATATATGATACCGCACCGCGCAGGCGCGACGTCGCGCAAATTAAATCCAGTTGCAGAAAACTCATGTAGTCAAGAGAAAGATGAGATCTCGTAACCGAGCGTATTTACACCATCGACCCCAACCGGCCCGAAACCTAGACTGAATTCGTGCCTGTACACCCCTACCCCGCAGTGACGCAATAGTGGGCGATAGCTTTATCGAACGCGAATGGTCTGTCTTGGTCCCCGGTCTGGTCGACGGACTGCAAGGTGCCGCCGGGCAGACCTGGCACGACCTGAACCAGGCCGGGCACAATCTCAGCGAGGATTTTTGGGGTACCAGCGGAGACTATTTGAAGAACCACAGCGTGGACTTCCTGGCCGGCGCCCTGATCACCTTCGCCAATCCTGGAAAGAAAACCGCCGCCATGCTGACCGCCTGGTCAATGCGCGGGCTGGCGTATTCGACAGTCGACGCCATTCAGGCTGCTGCCGATCCAGATTCCGACCTGAACGCGGCGCGCGCCCGGTATGCCGACGCCATCAGCCATGAAGGCACGGCGTTTCTCAGTTCGATGCCCATGGCCATGGCCGGCGGCATCGCAGGCAGGGGACTGGCCGGCGGCGTCTTCGGGGCCAACAAAGGAGCGGTCGATTACTTTCGCGGCGACGTCACCACGTCCCAGGTCAAAACTAATCTCCTCAACCTGCAAGACAACATCTGGGCACCCAAGAAGAAAGTTCTGGTCACCGATCTGGACGGCACCACCTTCCCGATGTTCGACTATTTAGTGCCGGCACTGAAAGAAAATATCGGTACGATCGCCGCCAAGATGAATATCCCCGAGCAAGAAGTGGCCAGCGCCCTGGGCGGACAACGGGTGCATCCATGGATTCTCGAAACATCGCCCCTGGCTCGCAAGTTTCAGGGCACGCCGCTGGAATTTCAAGAACAGATTGTGCGCCCTTTCTGGGAGACGCTCAATCGCAATCGGGCACAGCTGCTGCATCCGTTTCCCGATGTGGCGAAGACGCTGGCACAGGCGCGCGCCCAGGGCGTACAAATCGTGGCACTGACCAATGCGCCCACCCCGCTTGCCTTGCAACGCCTGGGCGCCACGGAACTGACGCCTCACGTAGACCGACTCTATTCGGTGCATCCGGTCGAGCCGCCGGTATCGCAGGTGGTGCATCCCAGCGCCCTCGAGTTCGGCCGCGGTCTGGTCAGAGACGAGCTCGGCGCAGTCGGTGAGACTCCGCAACTGAGAGAATTGTCACAAACCGCCTCCAAGCCGGACACAGGCGGCATGGATGCCATCATGCGCGAACTGGGCGTGCGCCCGAAGCAAATGCTCTTCGTCGGCGACAGCATCTGGAAAGACGGACTGGTTGGCGAAGCGCGCGGCATTCCGTTCCTCTGGGCTAAATACGGCTCGCAGATAGACCCGTCCCAGAAAGCCTTCCTGGAGGGGTTGGGACGCCCGGCCAATCCCCGCAGTGTGCCCCGCGCACCAAATGCGGTGACAGAAGGCGCGCCACCACCGACGGTGGGAACTTTGAACAGATATGAACAACTGTTGCCGTATTTGAAGCCGCATATCGACTTCCATTCGATCGGCTATGGTCTTTGGAACAATATTGCGCGGATGCCCTCGTGGAAACCGGTAATGGCGTATCAATTAATTCCCAATCCTTGGCAATTGGGCAATGACAGCTGATACAATTTGAGGGTCCAGTCGAATATAAAAGAGGTGCGCGCGGTGGGAGTCCAAGATCCTGATGTGACGGTAATCTTTGCAGCGTTGCGTTTTGCGGCATTGAAGCACAAGGAGCAAAGGCGCAAAGATTCAAAGACACCTTACATAAACCATCCGATCGAGGTGGCAGAACTTTTGCTGCGCGTCGGTCGAGAAACGGAAACCGAGACGGTAGTGGCAGCACTCTTGCATGACACCATAGAAGATACCAACACCACCGCCGAAGAAATTCAGGCGCTCTTCGGAGAGAAAGTAGCGGGGCTGGTCAAAGAGTGCACCGACGACAAATCTTTGCCCAAGGAAGTTCGCAAAGAACTGCAAGTCGAACATGCGCCGCACAAATCGGAAGCCGCTAAGAAAATCAAGCTGGCCGACAAAATCAGCAACGTCAAAGACGTGATTTTTACGCCGCCTCCCGATTGGTCGCTGCAGCGCAAAATGGAGTACCTGACCTGGTCCGAACGCGTCGTCGAAGGTCTGCGCGGCTGCAGCCCCGGACTGGAGAGCCTCTACGACAACGTGCTCGCCGAAGGCAAAAACGTCCTGAAAAGCCAGCAAGATAAGGTCGCGCGCTAAGCGAGAAAAACCTCACACAGAAGAGAGGCCCGGTCTGGGAACCGAGCCGCTCGACCATCCCTGTGCAAAACTCTTATTGGCAGCAGACCAAACTGACATCCCGCGTCTTGCCCGCTGAGTCTGTGACGATCTCGTACTTGGTGTGATCGGCACACTCGATAACTGAGTGATAGTTGCCATCCGCCGCTAATTCCGTACGTACGCTTTCAACGTTGGCGAGCGTCATCACACCGCTGCCGTCCGACACTTTGAACGTTTTCGGCGGTTTGTAGTAGACTTCGCTGGCAACGACTTTGCCATCCTTGAGCGTTTCGGTCGCCGAAAATCCGGTGTCGTAGATCCAGCCGTCTTCCAGTTCGCCTGCATAGAAGTGAGAGACCGAGCCATCCAGATTGTGGCGCGTCTGCACCTTTCTATAATCGATGCCGTCAACTTGATCGTCCGGGCAGTCGACACCAGGACCAGCCTCACCGACGCCTGGCGGGCGCACGGGACTGTAGACATCTCCGGACCGCGAGAACGTCCCCGCCTGTGCTACGGCTCCATAAGTCTGCTGGCGAACCTGATCCATAGGTGCGGGCTGGGCAGGCGCGTCGGACGACGACTGCGGAACTTCAGGAGCAGCTTTTTCGACATGGGTATGGGCGCGAGTGTGATGTTGGCTCATAGATTTGTTCAACCTGTAGGCAACGCAGGCGCCGTACTGCTGTTCGGGCTTTGCGCTGGTTGGGGAATTGAGGTGGAAAAACGGTGGGTAGTAAATAAGGTAAGGCGGGCAATTGAAAGTTTCTTGAAACCAGCCTGTCTATAATTAGCCGCTACTTTGGAGTGCCGCGCAGATGGCAGACGACTCTTTTACCCAAGACGAATTGACGCGCTACAGCCGGCACGTGCTCTTGCCGGAAGTCGGACTGTCCGGACAGAAGAAGCTAAAGGCCGCCAGCGTGCTGGTCGTCGGCAGCGGCGGTCTGGGCAGTCCGGTCTCGCTCTACCTGGCATCTGCTGGGGTGGGAACCATCGGGCTTCTGGATTTCGACACGGTCGATTTATCCAACCTGCAGCGGCAAATTCTCTTCAAAATCGCCGACATCGGCAAGTCAAAAGCAAAGGTCGGCGCTCAACGGTTGAAGGCCCTCAATGACTGCATCAAAGTGAAAGTTCATGATGTGCACATGGCGTCGGACAATGCCTTGAAGATTCTCGCCGACTACGATGTCGTGGTGGACGGCACGGATAACTTCGCATCTCGCTATCTATTAAATGATGCCTGCCAGCGCCTGGGTAAACCTTACGTCTATGGTTCGATCTACCGATTTGAAGGTCAAGCATCGGTATTTATTCCAGGAAAAGGCTGCTACCGCTGTCTGTTCCCGGTCATGCCCGATGTGCAGGCAGTACCCAACTGCGCCGAGATTGGTGTGATGGGCGCAGTTGCCGGCATCATCGGAACCATACAAGCCACCGAAACTATCAAGCTGCTCACCGGTGCAGGCGACAGCCTGAGCGGGCGGTTGTTGATTTTCGATGCTCTGGGCATGACCTTCGACGCCTTACCTATCGAGCGTGATGCGATGTGCACCGCCTGTGGTGACGGAGCGGAAGTGGAAATCGTCGATGAACAATTTGCCTGCGCCGGTCAGAGCGATCAAGATTCGGAAGGACGCCCCATTGAATTGCACTGGGTGGCACAAGAGAAACCGCGCGACATCAGCCCCGAAGATCTCAGCAAGATGCTCGACGAAGACGGCAAAAACCTGTTGCTGCTCGACGTGCGTACCCCCGAAGAGTTCACCATCTGCGCATTGAGCGGAGCGCAATTAATCCCCTTGATTCAATTGCCGCGTCGCCTTGAAGAGATCGATAAAGAAAAACACATCGTTGTCTATTGCCACCACGGTGTACGCAGTCGCAGCGCCTGCCAGCTCTTGAGAGAAAGCGGCTTCGAGCAGGTCTCCAACCTGCGGGGCGGCATTGCCGCCTGGGCTCGTGAAGTGGATACCTCGCTGCCGCAGTACTGATTTTTCGCATTGCCCGCCGCAAAAACTATGAAAAACCCCAGGATCGCTTTTGGGGCGGCTCCGATTGATTCCAGCGCCGCTTAGGCATACACTGGGCTCAAATCGCATCTTTGGTTTCTTTTTTACTACGTCCGCGGTGCCTTTCGGCACTAAAACATTACTACGGCAAGCGCCTGCACGTCTCGGCAGGCTCCGCCCGGCGCTGTTTTGGCGCCGCATTTTTTCGCAAGGAGTTTAATCCATGGCCACCATAGACATCGCTCCACCCGATGCGCCGGACCAGGAGCCCAACAATAACAATGCCGGCAACCAGCATCAGACACCACCACCGGACTACACGGATTCGCGGCAGAATACGCCGCCTCATGCAGATGACGAAGATCACGAGACTGATGAGTCCAAGCGGGCTTCCGGCAATAAGAACGCGCTTCTGGCTCTGGCACTGGCATTTGGCGCAGTGGTACCGACTGTGGTGCTAGCCGGTTTCGGCACAATCAACTTCGAAGGCATCTGGAGGCTGACATGCCGGTTGCCCGTCGAGACGATTGTCCAGATCGGTATGCTTTTGCTGGTGCCCCTGGCTAACGTGCTGGTTGCCGATGCGGCCAAGCGCAACAATCCCCGGCATCAGCTGAAATTAAGCGTGTTGCAGGGATCGGCCATCGGCGTCAGCGGCATCGTCACCATCGCTTCTATGCTCGCCTATCTTGCCACACTCACCCCGGTTGGTGCCGCTCACAACATTGGTGCCAACTTTTCCTATTTGCTGATTTCCATGGTTTCGCTGGCGTCCACCGCATCAAGCCTTTACATAGGTTGGCTTTTGCGCAATACAAAAGAAACGCGTGCCGCGCGCAACAAGACCGTCATCTTCGCCGCCCTCGGCATGCTGATTGCCGTTGGTTCGCTCTTAGGATCGGAAGCGCGCTCGGCCTATATTCGTTTCGTCGAGTGGCAAGCCAGTTCTGAAACCGCCTCCGAGCGCGAGCAAGCAATTGATACGTTGCGCTCGCTCGGCACCGAGAAAGACTTGCGCATGGAGATTGCAGACGCACGCGTCGGCGGCTTTTCCGGCATCTTCTATGCCCTCAATCCATCGACTATCCGCCAGCTCTATTTCGCGGTCGCAGGCAAGCCCTATCTCGATCAATACACAGACATTGCCACCATGCCCAGCGAGTTTCTCTCGCGCGATATCGTCGGCGAAAAGATTCAAGGACTCTCGCTTCTGCGCTCGACCATGACCGGTTCCGTCAATCCTGACAGTTTGACGAGCACAGTCAATTGGGTGTTCATCTTCAAGAATCGCTCCATGTTCAATCAGGAAGCTCGCGCTCAGATTGCTCTGCCAAACGGCGGCGTCGTCAGCGGCTTGACCCTCTCCGTCAACGGCAAACCGCAGTCGGCAGCCTTTGCCGGCAACGACCGCGTGACGGGTGCGTACAACTGGGTGGCCCACAGCAACCGGGATCCGGCACTCGTCACCTATTTAGGAAAGGAGCGCGTACTTCTGCAATGCGCACCGGTACCGGCGCAAGGCGAAATGAAAGTAGCGCTGGCCATATCTGCACCGGTCAATCTGCAAGCCAAATCGGATGCATCGATGTCCCTGCCCAAGCTGTTGAACACCAACTTCTCAGTGGTGCCCAATAACGAACACACGCTGCGCTTGCGCACGCCGTCAGACGCCGAGATCACTATGGAGAAAGTGCGCAGAGCCAGCAACGGCACTCAGAGCATGGTCGTCGGCGAGCTGAAGGAAACCGAGATGACCGGCAGTGGATTGGCTCTGCGCCTGCATAAGCTGCCCGAATTCCAACCGGTGGCAGCCTACGATCCACTGAGCCGTTCGTATGTTGTGGAGACGGTCAAAGAAGTGGTGCCTACCGTACCCAGCAACCTGGTGATTGTCGTCGACGGCTCCGTGCGTATGAAAGACTCCGCCAAGCAGGTGCGTACTGTCCTGCAGAAACTGCCGCCGAACGTCAATGCCACCATGGTCGTGGCAGGCGACGGTAATGTCAGCGAGCCGGTCTCCATTGCCGAGGGACTGAAACAACTCGACCATCTCAATTACAAGGGCGGTTGCGACAACCTGCGCGCAGTCGTCAAAGCAGCCGAGGTCGCTGGAGAAACACCACAGAGCGCCGTGCTCTGGTTGCACGGGCCCCAACCGAGTCTGAACAACGAAATGTACGCAATGGCCCCTTACGTGCACACGCCAAAATTCTTCGAAGTGGCACTGGACGGTGCTGACAGCAACACCAGCGAATTCTTCAAGAACCATCGGGAAATCGGACCCTTCAGCGTCATCGCCGCCGGGCCCACTGCCGTTGGCGATCTGGAGCGGTATATATATCGCTGGCATCCAGGCGGACGCGAGTTCATCTCCGACTTCAGCTGCACTTTTGAGAAACCGAGCTGCAGAATTCTGGACGCCAAAGCCAATCCGGAACAAACTCGCGAATTGCTCGCGCTGGGCGCCAACAATCAATGCGAGAAACTGATTGCCAAAAACCATCGCAACCTGGCGGCGTCGCTGGCATCACAAGCACGCATCGTGTCGCAAATGACCGGCGCCGTCGTGCTCGAACGCGAGAGCGACTATCAGACCTGGCAATTGCGCCACACCGATGGACACCGGGCCGCCGAGATTCAAGGTGCCACCAACGCCACGATTGAACCTGTCGACAATGTTATAGCGCCCGATATGCAGGGTGCCACCAACGGCACTGTCGGTCCGCAGGGAGAAGATGCAACTGTGATCATGGGCGTCAACACCGCCGGCACAGTGCGCGTCAACAACCTGGCCAATCTGGAAGCCTTCTGGAACATCGTCTCCACCCTCGCCGAAATCGTCCTTGTGATCATGGGCGGCACACAGCTCGTGCTGGCCGTGACCAAGAGCGAAAGCAAAGGCTTCTGCAGACGCACGGTCGGTCGCGTCGAACGCGCCCTCTGGGGATTGGCTTTGCTCGGAGGTGGATTGCTCCTGCCCAACATCGTCAACTGGATGGTGGCTTCGGCAAGAGATGCCAATCTCTTCAGCTAAGTCGGCGCCCCGCTAACTCACCGACCCGCGTTTACTTTTCCCACGAGAGAGAAACCCTGAAGCCCCGGCGAAAGCCGGGGTTTCAGTTTCTTTGAGGTCCGGTTTTTCAATTCCTCCGACATGCAGGTCCCCGGTGTCCATATGGCAGTTTGCGAGAGAGCCTCTGCCGTGATGTTCTGGTGCGAAAAAATCACCGCAATCTGTCGGCTAAAAACCAGAACAGCCGGCAGATTGCCGGCTGTTCTGATCTATCGCGCTAAAACTTGTGAGGTATCAGGTGATGACTTGATTTGGACTTAGATTCCGAGATAACGAGAAACGAGGACAACGCGCTCATTCATGATCAAGGCATATTTGTTGAATCCGATTCTTACCGTTGCCATTGTCCTGGACCTCTGATTTGCCTCACGCGATAACATTAACTCCGGCCCGGACCAACTTAAATGTTGATTCCGGCAAACCTGAGTGCGTAATTGTGCACTTCCCGTAAACGCCGATTGGGTTTCCCTTTACACGGTTAGACCAGTCGGCTAGCAAATAGTTCCTGGTGCGCAAAACAAAATTCTGTTATCGGCCGCCGAGCGCAGCGAGTTTCTAACCAAGACCCGCATGGCAAGCCGGTTTGGTGCATTACGTAAGGAGTTTGTAAGCTGGCGCGACCGGTTTAGAAACCGTTGGCAGGACCGGATCCCAGGAAGCGGCTAACTTTGGTCTGCATCTGTGGGTTCGACTTGATCAGCCCGTTCATGATGTTGGGATAGAGCAAGATACCGGCAACGGCTGCCGTCGCGCCAACTTCCTGCTGGCTCATGCCGAACATCGCCTTGCACGGATCGGGCGCCGGCTGCTGCATCGCTGATGCCGGAACAACAATCACTTGCACGTTAGAAGGCATGCTGTTGTTGTACATCATGTTGCCTTGCATGCCCATGTTGCCTTGCATGCCCATGTTGCCTCGCATGCCCATGTTGCCTTGCATGCCCATGTTGCCTTGCATGCCCATGTTGCCTTGCATGCCCATGTTGCCTTGCGTCGGCAGAGTCATGGGGATAGAGTCACCCATGTACTCGGGTTCTTCGTTCATCTGAGGCTGCATCGACTGCATCTGCGGCTGCATCTGCTGCTGCATCTGGGGTGGCGTGCCGACATCCACGACCGTGGTCCCGGCGGCGGAGTTGAGGCTATTACCAATATCGCTCATCCACTTGGGCTGCCCCATAGCGGGAGCCTGCTGCACCGGCGTGCCGACATTCACCACCGTTGTACCGGCAGCAGAATTGAGACTGTTGCCGATGTCGGTCATCCATTTGGGCTGTCCGGCGTCTTGCGCAAGTGCGGCGGGAGCCGCCAGCAAACATGCCGAAAGCAGCGCGACTGAGAGCGAAATCGTGTTAGACCGGCTCATAAGCTTATATCCCATTGATTCAGGTAATGGGATGATATGGCCGGTTGACGACCAGGTCAATGCGGAAAACCGGCGGCTTGATAAGGCTTACCAGCCGACATACGACTCTGGATCCACGCTGAACTGCGAATGCCTTTTCCGGACGTCATCGCTGTATTGCTTGTTGCGCAGCAACTCGAGAGCCCGCTTCAACTGCGCATCCTCCGGCGACAACGGCATCGCTTTTTCGGGATTGGCCACGACGATGTCCGGTGTCAGCCCGATTCTTTCCTTGTTGCCGTCGCCAAACCAGTCCTTGTGCGGAGAATAATATCGAGTTGAAGTCACCTTCACAGCCGCGGCGCCGGTGGGAATGATTTCTTGAGCCACTCCCTTGCCGAAGGTTTGGCTGCCGACCACAATTGCGGCTCCATTGTCGCGAATGGCTGCGGCTGCCATCTCAGAAGCAGACGCACTGTACTCGTTGACTAGAATCACAACTGGTTTGTCTACAATGTCCTTTTCCTTCTTGAACGTCTGGCGCCCAGTACGTCCGTCCGTGGCAGTGATTGTGACTGTGCCGTCGGTTGCTTTGGACGAAACGTTGTAGTCCTCCGTGATCCAGACTGGATGAGCGGGATCGGACTCAAGGCGACTTCGGGTCGAAACCAGGGTGCCGTCGCCGACAAAGAGCGATGCAATCTTGAGCGCGTTGTTCACGGAGCCGCCTGGATTGAAGCGCAAATCGAGGATGTATGCCTTGGCGTCTTTGTTCTTCAAAAGCGCAGCCTTCACCTGGTCGGACGCGTCGTCTTGCAGGAAGGTAGAGAGCGAGATGTAGGCAACATTACCATCCAACATTTTTTCCTCGACCACAGGCGCTTTCACCTGCGCCCGCGTGATCTTGAACGGCATCTCCTTTCCGTCGCGAGTGACGGTGAGAAGCACGTCGGTTCCGGTCTTGCCACGAATTAGATCGAGCGCATCAACTTGCTTGAATTCGTTCAAATCCAGTCCGTTCACTTTGGTGATCACATCGCCGTAGCGCAACCCGGCTTTCTGCGCGGGACCTCCGTCAAATACTCGCTGGACCGTCAGGGGTCCTTTTGCTTGATCATCGGGTGATGACTGGATCGAGATACCAATTCCGCTGAAGCCGCCATCGACTTTCTGAGTCAGGGCTTTCAATTTGTCCGGGTCGAGAATTTCGGTGAAAGGGTCCCCGAGAGAGGCGACAGCTTGTTCCGCGTATTTGTAAGCATCCTCTGTGCTTTTCACGTCGCAACTGTACCGGTTCAAGAACTCGTCTCGGTTGCCCAGAACCGACGGGTCGTAGATGTTGCGCATGGTGACCTGCAGCAACTCGTCATAAATCGGATTTCTGACGCAGGCATCCTGCGGGGAATTCAAGTAACCCTTCAGAAAGTCCAGAAGTCCAGCGGTTGTGCTGGTTTGCGGCGGGTCGCCGCCCGCATCGCTCAATAATTCAATGCCACTTCCCATTTCGAAACGCCTCTGTCTGCCCAACAACCACTCATGTGGTCGTCGGTTGGGTAATCTAGACAGCCGTCACTGCTCCGATTGCGCCGGGACCATCCCAGACAGGATGATCATCGTTCGAGGATAGCCATGCACGTGTCTATGCAAATCGCGTGCAGATTTGACAGATTATCTTGTTTTTGTCGGCGGCTTAACGAACATCGACGCAGCAGCCAACTGGACATCGCGGCTGCTACCATATACGGTGCCGGCGGTGTTTTCAATTTCGTAATCAGGTTTCAATCCAGGACGGTTCTTATAGCCGTCACCGGGGTCTCTGCCTTTGGGCGTCAGATAGTTGAAGTTAGTGACCAGCATTTCGGAATTGCCGGGCAGGTTCTTGATCCACAGCTGTCCGCGTCCTTTGCCGAACGTTGATGTGCCGACAACCATCGCTACATTGTTGTCCTGCAACGCGCCTACCAGAATCTCGGCTGCCGAGGCTGTGTACTTATCTGTGAGCACGACAATTTGCTTGCCTTCAGCCATATAGGGGGTACGCAAAGTGCTGCGGATCACTTTCGGCTCCTGCCCAGGAACGGTCAGCATCTTGGTGATGTTTTTGTCATCGATACGATGCTCGATCATGTTGTATCTGTCTTCGCCTTCGCGGCGCTCACGCGTGCGCAGAACGGTGCCCGACCGCATGAAGAAGCCGGCAATTTCAACGGCTTCATCGAGTAATCCACCGGGGTTGCCGCGCAGATCGAGCACAATGGCTTGAGCATTCTGGCGGCGCTGCAGCGCGTCGAACATCATGTTGGAAAGGGTCTCTTTCTTAAAGTCATTGATCCTGATGTAGGCGGTGCGATCATCGAGCATGCGGTCAGTCAACGGCTCGTCGGCCGCGGGACGATTGAGAGTGAGCGGAATCAGCTTGTCGCCGCGCATGACCTCAACCGTGATCGGCTGATTCTTGTCTCCGCGCATGGCCAGTTGTGCTTCGTCGAACTCCAGACGCCGCAGGTCGATGTTGCTGGCGGTTACTATCCGGTCTCCTGGCAGCAGTCCGCTCTTCTTGGCGGCAGAATTGTCCGCGACCGATTCCACCTCCAGACCGCTGGGACCAAGCGGACCCGACCCTTTGTACTTGAACCGGGCATCAATACCGGTGATCTGAGGCAAAGCTCGCGCCACATCAGTAGGCAAGGCAACACGCGTGAAAGGGTCGCCGATTTTGGCTACCTCAATCTTGGCGAAGCGCGCGGCGTCGTCATCGCTCTTGATCAGACAGTTGTACCGGCTGCGAATCGCGTCGACCGGCAACGAACGCGGCACGTAGTAGAGATTGTTGGCTTTATCGATGAACTGCTGGTACGTCGGCGAGGCGGGACACGCCTGGTCGCCAGTTTTGGGAACCACGGTGACGCTCTCGGGCGGACGGCTGGGTCCGCCCTGTGCCTGAGCAATCAAGGAATCGGGATCGGCATCGGCAATCTGCGTCACAGTCGCCCCTTTCGGCAATCCGTCCGCATACTCGGCCGACAAAGGGCTCTCACCTGATGGGGGGTTTTTGCCACCAGGCGTGAAATCTTCGTGCTTGTCGGTCGTTGCGGAAGCCATCGGGGACACCATCACCGCGTTCTATATACCCTGAAAGCCTGGTTTTAGAACATCTGCGGCTGTCGCCGCAGAGTTTCACGCTTCAAAATAGAGCCATGACTCCGAGCACAGTTAACATGGCACCACACGCTCTGTTGATCCAGACAAGTCCGTCTTCGGATACCTTTTTACCGATGGCACCAGCGGCGGTGCTCAAAACAAACCACCAGACGGCCGAGCCCACGAAGACTCCCAGCACCACGAGCGGACTGTTCATCGGTCCCGAAGCTGACAGGGACGAGAACACAGCGGCGAAGGACAATATCGTCATCGGGTTGGTGAGGGTCAACAACAGGGTGGACAGAAAGCTCATCAAAAGTCCGCGCCCTTCCACACTGGCAGACCGCGTGGCGACAGGGGCGCAGGCAGTCTTCAGTCCCAGAGCCGCCGCCATTCCGTAGACCGCGTCTGCGCAAGCCGCTCCCAATCCAGACAAGAAACCGCTCAAGCGCCAGTCAGACAGAGTTCGCTTGATGCACAGAAGACCAATCGGTCCAACCGGTGCAGCGATAGAAAACCCGATAATCGCACCTTTGCAAAACAGTTCGAAAGCCATGATGTTTCTCTCCATAAAGGATTCAGGGGCAACGCGTTGCGCATTGCCCCTGAGTAATTCTTTCAGTGCCCGCGCGTGCTACAGATGGCGATTATTATTCTGTTGATTGGCGCGCATGGCGAATGCCTTTTGAGGGGAGAACGATTTCAGCTTAAGGGCGGGTGACCACATTGTCAATGCGCGGTAAACACAATTTATTGCACCGGATACGGTGCGGGAATTAGAATGAGATCTGATATTATTAATGCATGGCTAAAATACTGCTGGTGGAAGATGACAAAGATCTGTTGGGCATGGTGCGCACCATGCTGCAGGCTGAACATCACACGGTAGAAGCGCTCACCGACGGCAGTGACGCGGCCCAGCACCTGCGCATTTATCCCTACGACATCATCGTCCTTGACTGGGAGCTGCCCGGAGCCAGCGGCATCGAGATCCTCAGGCAATTCCGCTCCGGCGGCGGCAAGACGCCAATCATCATGCTCACCGGCAGAGACAAGATCGACGATAAAGAGCTGGGGTTGGAAATCGGTGCCGACGACTATCTGACCAAACCCTTTGCCATGCGCGAACTGTCGGCCCGCATCAAAGCGCTGTTGCGGCGCAGTCCGCAGGTCAGCGATAACATACTGGCGGCAGGCGATATCGAGCTCGACCCTTCAAAGTATCGGGTCACCAAAAACGGCAATCCCTTGCAGCTTCTGCCCAAAGAATTTGCCGTTCTGGAGTTTTTGCTGCGTCACCCAAATCAGGTTTTCACCGCCGATGCGCTGCTCGACCGCGTCTGGAAATCCGACAGTGAAGCGACTGCAGAAGCGCTGCGTACAACCATGAAACGGCTGCGCAAGAAGATCGAAAACGCTGACGGACCGCAGTTAATTCGCACCGTCCATGGTGTCGGTTACGTGCTCGACAAATAGCTCGACAAACAACGCTCTAAAGGACTCGGCAGAAAAGCACTTTCAAGTAAAACGACTCCGGCGTGGCGACGTTCACCGGATGATCCAGGCTGTTGCGGAAAGTTTCAAGAATCTGTATCTGCCTTCCCTGATGAGCGGCGGCCTCCCGCAGACAGTCTTCGAATTCGGCGAGCGAGACCGCGCCGGTGCAAGAGCAAACAATCAACAATCCGCCGCTGCGAGTCAGCTTGATCCCGGACGCATCCATGCGCACGTACGCTTTCTGCGCGCGGCCTTTTTCCTTGTGTCCCTTGGCAAATGCAGGCGGGTCGAGAATGACCACGTCAAATTGCGTGCCGCCGCTTTCCTGCTCAGCGAGCCACTGGAAGGCGTCAGCTTCCACGAACTCATGAGACTCGGGAGCAATGCCATTCAACTGGTAGTTTCTCCGAGCCGCAGATAAAGCCCGTTCCGAACTGTCGATGTTGATGGTCTTGATTGCCGGATTGGCGAGCGCCGCATAGACTCCGAAGGCCCCGGTATAACTGAAAACATTGGCGACTGTGGCTTTGTCAGGCAAGCTCCGGCAGTAGCCCGCCAGATTGGCCCGCTTTTCGCGTTGATCCGTGAAGAATCCCGTCTTCTGCCCGCTCACTACGTCGACCACAAACTGCAGATTGTTTTCTTTGACGATGAGCTCCGTCGGTACTTCGCCGTGCACGATGACCGGCTCACTGAGCGGCACCCCCTCGCGCACGCGCACGCCTGCATCATTGCGGAGCACCACCGCTCGTGGTGCCACCACCGATTTCAGCGCAGAGAGAAAGTCATCCATGAGCAAGTCGGCACCGGCTGTGTGACTCTGCACGACACAAACACCATCGTAGTAGTCGACAATAAAGCCAGGCAGAAAGTCGCCTTCGGCGTTCACCAGACGAAATGCGTTCGTCGCCTGCCAATCTAAAGCCGCCCGGCGCAGGGCGCAGGCGTCCGCCAGGCGTTTCTTCAAGAAGTCCTGATCGACAGTTTCTTCCTTGTCTCTGGAGAGAATGCGCACAGCGATGTCACAGGTCGGGTTGTAATATCCGCGCGCCACGAAGCGTCCATCTACATCAATCAGGTCGACCAGGGCACCGGGTGATATTTTGCCGGGAGCCTGCGAGATGGCGCCGGAAAACAGCCACGGATGTCCGCGACTGACCTGGTATTCTCGACCTTTGCGAATCGAAAGCTTGGGAAGCGCTTGCAAACTAGCTGCTCAGATTTCCAGAAAGTGCGTCTTTGAGTATACCTTCAAAGTCGCCGCCCGAGTGCACGCGCCGCACCACATCTGCGGCCTGCTGGTAGGTCAATTTGCCTTCCATAACCAGCGCCGCGCAGAGCACGGTAGCGTCCAGAACATCGAGAGTCAACACACCGGCATTGTGCAAGATGCTCAGCTCACGCGAGGTAGAGCGCGCATTGACGTCTTTGGCGCGTCTGATCGCTTCCTTGCCGCCACCCGCCGCCAAAGCCCAGAGATCTTCCGAGAGCTGTTCTACGGTTTCGTAGCGGTCTTCAGGACGTTTTTCCAGGCACTGGAAGATCACATCTTCCAATTGCTCAATCTCCATGCGCTCTGGGCGCACCGCCATTAGTGGCTGTGGACGTTCGTTGACCTGAGCGAGAATGGTGGCAAATGTGGTGGAGCGCACGAACGGGTGCAATCCCGTGATCGCCTCGTACATGAGCGTGCCGATGGTGTAGATGTCGGAGCGTGGATCGAGCTCGGCGCCGCCGCATTGTTCGGGACTCATATAAGCCGGGCTGCCCAGTAGCTGTCCGGTGGTCGTCATACCGTCGCTCATGCTCGGATCGCGGAAAGTCTTCGCGATGCCGAAGTCGATGATCTTGACCAACAAATTGCCGTTCGGCTCGGTGACAATAATCACGTTGCCCGGCTTGAGGTCACGGTGAATCAAGCCGTGTTCATGTGCGTAAGCCAACCCCGCGCAGATCTGCATGAATATATTGAGGAAAACGGGCAACTCCAGCCCACGCTCCTGCAATATATCCGCCATGCGCACGCCATCCAGGTACTCCATCACCAGGTAGGGCTGTCCGAATTGGGACACGCCGTACGATTTCATGCCAACCAGGTTCGGATGATCGAAGTTTTTCGCTACTTCAGCTTCGTTCTTGAAACGCGCCACGTTAGCCGGGTCGAGCAACAGGTCGGCCCGCAATACTTTCAACGCGACGTAGTCGTGCGACTGGCAATGCCGGGCTTTGTAGACCAAGCCCATGCCGCCTGAACCGATGACATCAAACAACTCGTATCCCTCGAAGAAGTTCGACTCATGAGCCGGGCGCTCCATGGTGATGGCTTCTTCTTCGTAGTCGGCAGATTCGGCGAGCAACTGCGGGCGCAGGCTTTCAGGTATAACGGCGGGCTGTTGCTCTTTCTGCAGGTCTTCGTGGACCAGGCTGAATATTAATTCTGTGTCTGGAGTCGCATAGCTCCACAAGAGATGCAGGTCCGTTCCTTCCTCGAAATGGAGAAGCCAGTTCGGGATGGCATCCGGACCGTTGCAGGTGACGGTGAGCAAATAATTCTTGGGGGTTCCGGGCTTCTTCCAGGAAAGCGCCATCGGCGTGCGGGCGTTGGTCTGCGCCTGCAAAGCGCTGTGCAGCAGATCGTCTACAGTCGGGAGACCCGACAGGAACCGCGTTTTCGGAGTCGGAGGTGGCTCCGGGCGCTGCGGCTTCTTTCCAAATTTGTTCTGTAAAGCCATGGTGGGGTCGCCGGTCTGTCCTTATCTGTTATCTGCCACGCCCGGCGGCCCCCTAAGCCTTAAATTCTCATCGCCTGAAAACGGCATTGATACTGCATTTGGTATCAATTGCAGTCAAGAGCTGCGTCCGGGGAAAAGGGTTCGGCTGGCACTTGTGTCTTTCCGTCTACATGATATTCTCGGGATTAGGAATCCGTTGGAATCGCCATGGCAACCAAAATTTTTCTCGTCGAAGACAGTGAAGTGACCCGCAGCGCGGTGCAGCACCTTCTCAAGCGCATCGACGGTATGGAAGTGGTGGGCACCGCCTCTGATGGTCAATCGGCGGTTGAGGCAGTGCTGGGCGCCGCTCCGGACGTGGTTTTAATGGACATCGGGCTGCCGGTGCTGGACGGCATCGAAGCCACCAAGCGAATCAGGTCGGGCAACCCCGACATCAAAGTCTTGATGGTGACAGCCAGCAAAACCGACCATGACACCTGCGCCGCATTCGCTGCCGGTGCCAATGGCTATATCGTCAAAGAAAGCATCAATCCTGAGCGGCTGGAAACCGCCGTGCGCAGCGTCGCCAAAGGGGACGGCTGGCTGGATGCGCAAATCGCGCAATACGTCCTGGACGTAGCCGTTCAGGTCCACCAGTTCACCCACGACCTGGAGCCCCTTTCCAATAGTGAGCGCGAAACCCTCGAACAGGTGGCTCACAACCCTGGCTGCACGGGCGATACGTGTTCAGTCGACCCGGATTTCTTCCGCCGGCTGCACCGATTTTCTAAGACACTCAAGTAAACCGGCACAAGCGGTCGCTATGCAGTAGCCGGATTGTCTTTGCCGGTTTGCTTGGCCCAACCGGAGACAAGTCCTTTAACGGTCGCCACATAGCCGCGCTCGTTGTTGTTGTCTGAGCCGGGTGCGTACTTGCTGATGATTTGCGAAAGCGTTTGCGCTCCAAAACCGCCTTCATTGGGCGAGGCCAGGTATTTGTTGCGAATCAGGCGGAACCAATCTTCGGCGCCTTCCGTGAAGTTGTGGTAGGTACGGAACGTACCATCACTGCCGGCGGGACCCGAGCCTTTGATGTTGCCCCAGCTGTTGTTGCGCACGGCGGCACCTTTAGTCCCGGCGCTTGATTCCTGGATGAAGAAAGCGAGAGCGACAGCGGCGTTGATGTTGTACTTCTCACCCATAGCGATCAAATCTTTGCCGATGCCCTGGGCTGGAGAGTGGAACTGAGCCAGAACCTCATCGATTTTTTCGGCAGTAATGGTGTTAGGACCATCTACCCGCAGGTCGCCCTGCAAGGGTGGCGGCAGATCGACGCGCTGACCGCGGTCGTTGGTGCCATAGTTTTCGCCACGATAGGTGCCGTGATTGGAAAAGCGTTCGGCGCCGCCACCAGGACTGCCGCCGCCCGGGCTGCCGCCCAGGTTGCTGGACAGGCCGCCCGGATTGAAGCGCTGCTGCGGAGCCGGTGCCTCGGACGGACCCGGTGTCGGAGCGGGCGTTTCGGCCGTGTTGCGCGGAATAGCGGTCGGTATATCCGGATCCTTGTTGAGCATCGCCAGCCAGTGCTGCGGAATTTCGGCTCCGGGATTGTTCTTCTGGAAGTATGAAATCATCTCTTGAGCAGCTTGCTTCTGGAGCTGGTTAGCAACTTTCGCCGCTTCGATTTCGCTGGCGTTTGCCGGTCCTTCCATTTGTATGTTCAGCTTGCCATCGGCAGAAGGCGTCGTCTTGGCGGGGTTAGCGCGAAGCTGCCCGTCTTCGCCGAGGAAGAAATCCGGCTGGGCGCTGTTGGCGGCGTTCTCGGCCGCGGTCGTGAAATTGACACCTCTGGCGGAGTCGAGCGCCGGTTTGATGCTCTCCCAACCGACGGCGGCGAACGATGGGCGGTCTCCCGACGCATCGGATAGTTGCGGGTAGACCGACGAAAAATCGAGCCCGCTGATTTTGCTGGCGGCGATTTCAGAGCCACGCCAGCTACTTGCTTCCAGACCACCTGTCATGAGTCAAAGACCTCTGGGGGAACTTCGTGAATGGGCATAGCAAAGCCGCGGAAAAGCTTCCGGAGCGACGGCTGAACTACCCAAGGAACGGATTGATTAGAGAATATTCCTGAAGCCAAGGTGTGTCAACGGAAGTATGGGAGGATTCCCACGGTGAGCGGATTAGAACATTCTGCGCCCGCTTCCCCCAGAGGCACTTCAGTGTTTACCCTGCCGCGACACGACCCTGTTTCGTTCGATGATTAGACTCAACTCCCATTGAGGAAACGGTCATGCAAAGCAAACACCCGCGGGTGCTCGTGTCGCTCACGATCGCCCTGGCAGTTGGCAGCGGCGTATTTTTCCTGGCCAAGGCCAATAGCGAAAACGGCGTTAAAGTCGCAGAAAACAGCGGCATCCAGATCAAAACGGACTACAGTCATCCCAGCAAAGAAACAAGCAAAGCACCAGCAAGCGAAGCATCGGCAGGCGAAACTGCAAAAGAAACCGGCACCACCGGTGAAACCATCAACAAAAGTGAAACCATCAACATCACAGCCAAGCCGCTTAGCGATGAGGTCAATCGCGGGCTCGCGTATCTAGTATCGCAACAGGATAAATCCGGCGGCTGGGCGCAGGGCGACGAAGCGAAAAGCATGGGCAACACCGCAAAAGTCGGTGAGGTCCCCAACGTTGCCGATACATGTCTGGCCGGTCTGGCGTTGATACGCTCCGGCAACTATCCCAACTCAGGGAAGTACGCCGACAACGTCAACCGTGCCGTTTCCTTCGTTTGCGAAAGTGTCGAGAAGGCTGATGCAGACTCGATCTACATCACGGATGTACGCAATACCCGCGTGCAAATGAAGCTCGGTCCGTACGTGGATACTTTTTTCGCTTCCCTGTTCTTGTCCGAAGCCAAAGACCACATGTCGGATGATGCGGGACTCGCTCGCGTTCGTATTGCATTGCAGAAAGTGGTGCACAAGATCCAGCAAAACCAACAGACTGATGGTCAATGGGCCGGCGGCGGCTGGGCTCCGATCCACTCACAGGCTCTGGCAATTCGTGGATTGAACCGCGCCAAACAAGTAGGCGCCGTTGTATCGGACGACTCGTTGGTCAGCGCGGAAACTTTCGCCAAGAAAAACTTCGATCGGCGCACCAATTCATTTGGCGGTTTGGGATCGGCCGGCATCGGGCTTTATTCAGCAGGCGCCACGGTCGGCGCGTTGCAAGGTTCAATCGACACAAACACCCTGAAAAAGAGCGGACTCAATCAGCAGATTGCCAGTGCCACCACGTCGGAAGAGGTGAAAGCCAATGCCCGCAAAGAATTGACCCGCATTCAGGATGCGGAAGACGAGCAGAAACAAGCAATGGACGCCGTTTCGAATCAAATTCGCGACGACAGATTCGTTGCCGGATTCGGCTGCAACGGTGGCGAAGAATTCCTCAGTTACCTGCACATAAGCGAGGGACTGATTGCCGGTAAGCGTTCTGAATTTCCCGCCTGGGATAAGAAAATCACCGCCAACCTCAACAAAGTGCAAAACCAGGACGGCAGCTGGATGGGTCAGCATTGCATCACCAGTCGCACGTTCTGCACGGGAGCTGCGCTCATGGTGTTGATGGCCGACCGGTCAGCGAACCCATCGATTGCTTCTTCTAAGTGAGTTTCGACCTAGCCCGACCTAGCGCCAGTTCTGCACCAGCGGCTTGACCCGTTTATGACTGATGCGAGCCTTCGTTTTGGTCGCAACAGCAGGTTTCTTCGCCGGCTTGACATAAGCATTCGAGTCAGTCTTCGAGTTGACGTTTGAATTGAGATTCGGGTTGACCTTCGAACTTACGTTCGGGTTTACCTTCGAATCGATGTTCGGATTAACCTTCGAATTAACTCTGGTATCGACTTTGGTGTCCCATTCCTTAATCGTCGAGCTGTAGCTTGGATTTACCGAGTTAGTCGTAGGACTTGCAGGCGCGGGCGTCGTCATCACGCCGGAGGGAGTGACCACTGTGTTAGCAGGGGGTGTCAGAATGACCGGTCCCGGTGCCTGTGAGCTTGCCTGACTGCCGGCTTCCGATCCACCAGCGTACGCTATTTGATAGCCTCCGGCCGCGCAAGAGACCAAGGCCAGCAAGGCAAAGCTCAGCATTTTCGTTCTGTTCATAGGTCGACTCCTCGTATGCAAAAGAGGTGGACGGAGCCTCCTGTGAATTGGTTCCGGCTGAGTTACCGCCGCACCATTGCACCAGTTTCTGTGCAGCAACCCCAGTTTTTGCACTCGAAACACCTGGCGCAGGCTAGTTCGAGTGCAGGTTTAGCTCAACTTGCACCAAACTTGCTTAGTGCACTGGCGGGGTTAATCGAACGCGTCGATCTGATGCGCCGCGGCCGTCGCTCAGAGCATCGTGAACTTTTCTTTTTCCATCCCATGCAAAACGGTGATAGATGCGGCTGTCTTCAAGATTTTCTCAAAAAGCTGCCGGTCTACTTTGTTCTTTGACTTAGCGAGATCTCTAATCCGCTTCATGTGCGCCACCGCTGAAAACATCGAGTAATCCGCCATGAATACGCGCGTGCCGTCAGCCGCTCGCATCTCCCTCAGATGACGATGTCCAACAAAGAGAGCAGGATGCAATTCCTTCAAGGATTTGCTTGGATGTTTGGTAAGCGTCACTTGCATACCGGGCTTCATCGAGATGACACCATCGACGGTGCGCACCAGCACCGTGCCTCGGTGCGCATCATAGAGGTCGAGAACCGTTACGCCATCGTCTCTCTTCAAGACGACCGCGACGCAACCAGCCCCCACGGTGATCTGCCCTTCATCAGTGGTGACGGTGGTGTCCTTATCCGGACGCACTAAAACACTTCCACCATCAAGGTCGTAGTTGCCGATCTCCGGATGGAAATCGACGTCGACGGGCTCGCGAGTGAGATTCACCAGTTCCTGAGTAGCTTCATACTCGGTCGGGTCGGTTTCTTCAAAAGTGCCTGCATGCAATTCACCTTCGACCGTCGATACCTCGTTGGTCTGAATTTGCTGCACGAACTGCGTCGATTGTTCTTGATTGACTCTCGATGTCGGAGTGATATCGGTCTGAACGCGGAAGCGGGTCGCGTCCTGAGATTCGGACTGCGCCCGCACCGCCTGGCTGTTGTTCGCAAACACCAGAGTTAAAGCGATAGCGATTGTCAATTGTGGACGGCGACAGGGCACGGCATTTCATTTGAGGTAACACCATAGTCTACCCCAGCCGCGTTCGTTAGTTTAAGCCGTCAATTTTTGATCCCGATTGCGATCGAGGGGCGTGTCCGGACCACTGATTTGCAAAGAAGGAAGTTGCAGTTTCTTCTGTTCTTGCAGTTGGGCTTTCTGCTGGTCCTTCAGCCACTGGTCCAGATCCTGGCGATATATACCCTGGCGTTCCGCCCCCGGTACACCTGGGACATGATCTGCAGTGTTGGCAATCTTGTCCCAGTTATTCAGAATCACGTTCAGGCTGGTCCGCTTCTCACCAGGAACAGACTTGAGGAAATTCTCGAACTCCGCTTTCGTCAGCGAGCCGTTGCCGTCAGTGTCAATCTTGTCGAAACGGGTCGTTTGTCCCGGCTCCGGACGGAAGAAGAAACGTCGCATGTCGCCGATGGCGACCGGTTCGTTGGTTTCGACGTGAGTGCTCATGCCGGTCGGATGCTGTGCGTCGCGCTTTTGCTCTCTGGTAATCGGTCCGGCGGGCTTGCCGTTTTTCCAGGCACATTCGCCGACAACCTTGCCGTCTTTCGCATCGACGATGTACATCTCATCAGCCTGACTCTTACCGTGCGGGACATGGGCGATCATCAGGTGTCCGGTCTTATCGAAGCCCACCAGATGCAAATCATCCTTGCCATGCAATGGTCCACCCGGAGCATGCAGCCCCTTATCGAACTGCTGCATCTGGTGGGAAAAACTCTTGTGGGCATTGTTTCCGGCATCGACTGTGTGACTGCGCGACCAGATATGGGCGGCTTCAGTCATCATCTTTTCGCCGGCGCCATTCTGTGTGTGATTGACCAGGGTCTCGCCTAGCTCATGGTGCAGGTGTTTGCTCATTTGCGCCGCTCCGATGGGGTCGATAGCGACACTGTATGGAAACCGCCGACCAAATTCGGGACACGCTTGTGACAATTTCGGGTCAGCAAAACTGGCGGTGCGTAATTATGCACTTTGCTATGCATGGATAACCATTGGAGATACAGATCTAGAAAGAGACAATTCAAATGTAAAAGGGGTTGGGCGTTATTTCGCCGAGGCAATTACTAATGACGAACCTGGAGCAGCAACTGCACACACCGCAAGCCACGATGGCTGTCGCTGGTGCACCCACGTATCCGGCGCGCGCGCCGGTAGTCGACCGGCAGTTCGAGACCGGCGGACTGGACCAATTGCCCGACGGACAGTTATTTAATCGGCGCGGCGTTGAAGCATTCAATCGCGCCCGACAAGAAGCCCTGGCTCAGGGGCTCGATATAAAAGTCGTCTGCGCGCTACGCAGTGAGCCGACGATGCCGCTTTATCCATTCCGCGGACGCCGTTCTGCTGCCAGTTGCTCCACTCACGACCTCGAACGCGGCGCGATCGGTATCGATATCGACAAGTGGTGGCAGGTCAAAGAAATTTTGGAGAAACACGGATTCCGCTGGAAAAACCATCCGGATCATCCGGGTCACTTCGATTTCGTCAACTAACTAAGCTAAGTAGCCTCAGAACGAGAACTCTTTTTCGCGAGAGCAGTACTGGAACATCGAGATAGGTCTGCCAGTGAACTTCTTCAAACTCTTAGCCAGCGAAACGAACGGGGAATAGTCCTTCAGGTTCTCACCTCCGGACACGTTCAAAGAATAAAACGGAATCTGCGGTTGGCGCTCAACGTAACCGAAGGGATTTTCGCCTGTATCGGGGACGCGCTCGCTTGATTCGATGACGGTCGTGGTGGCAGGAATTCCACCCACAGACTGCTGGTGCAGTCCATCAAGAATTACTTTCTGAATCTTCACGCCATCTTCGGCGCGGACGTTCCAGACAATCGGCGCGTAGCCGCACAGCACCAGAATCACATTCGGGTGGTCGATCGATAGATTAACGTCGATGTGTCCGATGTGCTGGTAATCGTTGTCCTGACCGTTGCTCTGATCCCAAGCCTGGTGCGCGTAGACAACGAGCATCTCAGGTTCGCCGGTGGGCACCGGATTGCTCCACGTGATCAAAGGATAGTTAGTTTCATTGCGCTTCCATCTCGCAGCCATCTTGTCGCGAAACTGAACGCGCCTCGCTTCCGGTCCTCCCCCCATACCACCCATACCGAGGGAGACTCGCTTGCCTTTGCCGTCATCGACAAAGATAGAACCATTGCTCATGCGAACGGTTTTGCCGTTCTTGTCGCGGATGGTCATTCCATCAGGACCAATCTGAACGTTGTCCGGATCGCCTTCCGCCTGATCTTGTGCCTCGTCACGACGGTCCTGCTCAGCATCTGCCGCATCTTGTGCTTGATCCGCTGCTTCCTGAGCAGCATCGCCATCGGCGCTAGGCACGTTGAGCGAAACAGAGGACTGCCCCTCAGGCGGCGGCCGATCGGGTGGGTTGCGCCCAGCCACACCGACTATCAAAGCCACCGCGCCTAAAAGAGCGAAGGCAGCCAGGAGAATCGCAATGCCGGCGATCGGCGAAATCACGATGCCTCCAGACTTGGAGCTGGTTGCCGGGCTTTCGCTCGCCGCTGCTCCAGATTTAGCGGTACCACCACCGGTGATGTCGACGACAGTTTTGTCTTCGAACGGCGCGGCAGTTGCCGGCGCCACTGCGGAGGCAGCAGTCCCGCCCGCCGCAACGGCTGGCACCGGCGCGCTCGCGGCTCCGGACACAGCGCGTGCCAGCGCCTCGCTCATCTCTCCGACAGTCTGGTAGCGGTCGTCGCGATTCTTGGCCATCGCTTTGCGAATCACTTCTTCTACAGCCGGTGAGACGTTAGCCGGCGGACACACCTCTTTAATTGGTGGTGGCAACTCATTCATGTGCTTGAAGATCGTTTGCACGATGGTGTCACCACGCAGCGGAACATTGCCGCTCAGCACCTCGTACAAGAGACAACCGATGGAATAGATATCAGAACGCGCGTCGATTTGAGTGCCGGAACACTGCTCGGGGCTCATGTAGAGCGGGCTGCCGAAAAGCTCGCCCGTCTGCGTCAGGTGCTGGGTGTTATCTACTTCTTTAGCAATTCCAAAGTCGAGCACTTTGGCAATGCGTTCGCCGTCGCTTTCGGTGAGCATGATGTTGCTCGGTTTCAAATCGCGGTGCACCAGTCCTCGACCGTGTGCATGCGCCAGTCCCTTGCAGATTTGCTGGAAGATCGGCAACGACGCCGCCACACTCAAATAGCCGCGTTCTTGCAAAAGCGCAGCAAGAGTTTTGCCCTCCAGATAGTCCATCACCAGATATGGTGCCCCGGACTCGAGCTGCCCGTAGTCATAAACGTGCGTCACGTTCGGATGATTCAGAGACGCCGCCAGTTTGGCTTCCTGCTGAAAGCGGCGCAAATACTTCTCATCTTTTGATAGCTTCTCGACCAGCACCTTGACTGCAACTGGGCGACCAAGTTCAGTGTGCTGTGCCATGTACAGCGCACCCATGCCGCCTTCGCCGACACGCGCCATCACTCTGTATTTACCGCCAAGCACTTGCCCGACGAGACTGTCGCTACCCTCTACTGACATCCAATCAAATCCCAGGACCCGGTATGAGTTGCCCCATTTTATCGGCTATCATTAGCCTTTTGCTATAGACTCTCGCTATAGAGGAACGCCAATGCAGACAGTGCCTGCAGCAACCCCGGCTCCCGCGCTCTCCCAGTCTGATTCGGAAATGGAACAATCCAACCGTCCCTGGCATGTGCTGCTCGCCACCTGGTTGGGTGGCGTCTTCGACGGCATGGACTCGTCTATTTTCGCCATCGTGCTCTTTCCAGCGCTGTCCGAATTGATGCACACAAATTCGCATGCGGTGGCGGGACAGTACGGCTCCTATATCGTGGCGTTCTTCATGGTCGGCTGGGCTCTGGGCGCGATGCTGTTCGGCACGCTGGCTGACTACATCGGGCGCGCTCGCACCATGACGATTACGATTTTGCTCTATGCGCTCTGCACCGGTCTATGCGCCATAGCCAACAGCTGGTGGGAGTTGGGTATCTATCGGTTTCTTGTCGGCGCCGGCATCGGCGGCGAGATGGGCGTGGCGGCAGTATTTTTATCGGAGTGCTGGCCGAACAAGTCGCGCATGAAAGCGGTTTCGCTCATGGCCACATCGTTGGGTTGCGGCTATCTATTGACGGCGCTACTGAATCTAACGCTCGGACACCTCGGCTGGCGGGCGCTCTTCGTAGCCGGCGTCGCACCGGCGTTTCTCACCGTCTACATGCGGTTCAAATTGAAGGAATCGCATAAGTATCAACAAGCCGACGACGCACGCCGCGCGATCAAAGCTAAGAGCGCCGACGAGCGCACCCAGGAAGAAACTGACAGTTTGCGCCTGACCGTCTGGGAACTCTTCACGCCCGAAAACCGCATCCGCACGCTGAATGTCAGCCTTCTGGCCAGCGTCGCGATTATCGCCTGGTGGGCGGTGCTCGCCTGGATTCCCGCCTGGGTCAATCAGTTGACCGGAACGCTCGCTGTAGAACAACGCTCGCACGCCATGTTCGCCAAGGATGCCGGCATGATTATGTCGGGACTGATCGGCGGCATGCTGGTGATGCGCTACGGCTACAAGAAATGCATGATGGTGACGATGGCTCTTGCTTGCGTGATCGCCATCGGCATGTTCACCACGGTGCATTCATTCTCGCTGAACTTGCTGGCCTGGATTCTCGGATTGGGTTTCTTCGCGCACCTGCCCTTCGTGCTGCTCTGGATGTACATACCGGAACTCTATCCCTCGCGCATCCGCAGCACCGCCTTCGGTCTCTCCTACAACGTGGGACGGTTCCTGGCTGCGTTTGCCGTGCTGGGAAGCGGTGCGCTGATCAAAGCGTTGGATGGCTCCTACGCCATCGCCGCCTCAATCGTGGCATCGGTCTACATCTTCGGTGTGGTCGCGGCTGCTTTCATGCCCAAGACATCAGGCGAAATCAACTGACCCGAGCGCCTCATCAGGAGGAGTTGCGGGATCCGCACATTTTGAGCGTGTCCGTGCTCACTTTGAGATTAGAACGCAGCCTCGAATGCAAAAACTGCGCACGCGAGGCTCCAAAATGTGCGGATCCCGCAACTCATTGATTTGGTGAGGAGTAGGGTTGCGCAGGACGGTGCTCCACCGCCACAAAGCTTAACTCGATTTAAGGTCGAGCTTTGAACTTTTTCGCCCCCTCGAACGTTAAAGGTATGTGAGACACCTTTTTGTGGTTCCGGAACGAACATGATGTTCGCGGTTCCGTTTTGGCGCGCGTCCGGCAGATCGCCGAATGCCACCACCCGGCGTGCGCAACCCCGGCATGGGCAATCAATTCATTCACACGGCATTCAGTTTCAACGGCAGTCAGTTTCAACGGCAGGCACGCACTGATATGAATATGGCTTCTGCAACAACGACTCTTGTTCATCAGCAACAACTACCGGCGCAAGCTGCAGGCAGAGCCCCGGTTCCACCCGCGCTGATGGCGATGGTGGCATTTGCCGCCGCAGCGCTGGCGGTTTCTTCCCTGGGACTGGTTATCGATCCGCGACTTATCGATGGACAGCATGCCTGGCTGCATGCCTTCAAGTTCAGCGCGTCGCTGTGCATATTCGGCATCACGATGGCGTGGATGTCCACATTCATTGAGCGCACTCGCAATTGGCTGCCACTCTGCGCCGTTTCCGCTCTCACCGGCACAGTGTGCGAGTTGACCACACTGACTCTGCAAGCCTGCCGCGGTGCCAGTTGCGCCGTCAACTTCAGCACGCCGGTTGACGCCGCGATGTGGACGCTCGCCACAGTCTCGATATTGCCGGTGGCGTTTGCAACGCTGGTGATCTTCGTACTGCTGATGCGGGAACCGGATCTGCCGCCGGTGCTCGGGCTTTCGCTGAAGCTGGGCGTATTCCTCACGCTTCTGGGAATGGCACCAGGGGTGGTGATGCTGCTTCCTCAATTATGGAAGGCTTCCCACTGGTTGGCTCCGAATCTCACAACCTCGTTTAGTCAACTGGCCACGCTGATGCAACACATCGATGCGGCTGGCGTCAAAGACAAGCTGCGCGCGGTTCACTTCATCGGATTGCATGCGTTCCAACTCGTGCCGACTGTGGGTTTTATATTGACGCGCATTCCCTACTCGCTGTCGGAGCGCGGTCGCTGCACCCTGGTTTTGACTGCAGCCATCGTTATCTTTGATCTGATGCTGCTACTTGTCTGCGAAGCGCTCTACTTTTAGGGCACGGCTGGCCGCCATGGCGGTCACGAAATGGTGAATTTGACCGCCATGGCGGCCAAAGCACCTCGGAATGGCCGCCGTGGCGGTCATATTCGGGGTGTTGGTGACCGCCACGGCGGCCACATTGACTGACGGCATGAACGGGTTGAATGTCCGGAAATCAGTGCTCGGCCATGGCTCTCGTCATGTGAGCCATGAGTCCGCGCGGAATCATCTTGCCACTGGTGACCGCAAACTTGTTCGCGATGCCGGTAATCACGATCGTCTGCCCGCGTTTAAATCCGCGATAGCCTTCATCGGCGACCGCGGCAGCCGACTGCACCGGACTCAACTTGAACAATTTGCTCCCGTCGACATCGGCACGCTTCTGGAAATGCGTATACGTCGGTCCCGGACACGTACAACTGATCACAACACCTGTGCCTGCCACCTCATTTGCCAGCGCCTCCGACAGTGAGATGACATACGCCTTGGTGGCATAGTACACGGACATCATCGGACCAGGGAAGAAACCAGCTACAGAGGCGACGTTCAAGATGCCTCCGCGCTTGCGCTGCAACATGCCCGGCAGATACATGCGCGACAAGCGCGTCAGTGCCACCATGTTTACTTCTAGAATGTCCATCTGCGTTTCCAAGTCGGCTTGCGCAAAGGCGGTCTTCATACCGAAACCCGCATTGTTGACCAGCACATCGACGGGCTGCGACAGTTTCTTTAAAGCATCGTCAATCTCGAGACACGATTCTTTCGGCTTCGACAGATCTGTCGCGACGATGTGGCAAGTCACCTGCGCGTTTACGGCATTCATTGCTTGCGCAGCCTGGCGCAATTCGTCCTCGCTGCGCGCCACAAGCACCAGGTCATAACCGTCGCGCGCGAAGCACTTCGCCAGTTCTAACCCGATGCCTTTGGACGCGCCTGTGATCAGCGCCAGTTGTGTCGTCATGCCAGTACCATTAATGAACCCGCGTCATTATAGAGCTATGGCAACTTTCTGAGAAATGCATCGATGCTTTCGTTGTAGAGCTTTTCGTTGACATCGATCATGTCATTGTGTCCCGCGCCGGGCACCATGACGACGGTCTTGGGCTGCGACGCTTCGGTGAACAGTCTGTGTGATTGCGCCGGCGGAACCAGATGGTCCTTATCGCCATAAAGAATCAACAGTGGCGGGTGCGCTCCTCTGACATAGCTGAGATTTTCATAGTCGGGTTGGGGGAACGCCCAGTCAGGATAGAGGCGCAGCAAAAGGGCACCATCCTGCGCCACATTGGGCAACGAAGTAAAGGGTGAATGCATAATGATGCCCGCGACCTTGCGCTGCTCGGCGACGCGGGATGAGATGCCGCCGCCGATAGATTCGCCGTACAGGACAATCTGTTGCGGCTGATAGCCGAGTTTGTCTTTCGTGTAGTCGTAAACAGCGAGCGCGTCATCTTTAAGTCCAGCTAGGCTGAGCGCACCTTCGCTGCGTCCATAACCGCGATAGTCATAGATGATTACGGAGACGCCTGATTGCAGCAAGCTCTTGGCGATGAACAGGCGGTTGAGCAGATTGCCGGCATTGCCGTGATTGACTATGACTACTTTTGAAGAGCCCGGCGCCTTGAAATACCAGGCGTCTAATTTAGCACCGCCGACGGTGGCGATCTTCAGTTCTTGCTTCGGTATATTGATGATTGAAGGTATTTTGAACAGCGGGCTTTCAGCGCCGATTGGTCTGAGCGCCACCATCGTGTAGACGGGCGAGTGCAGCAGCAGCCCGGTCAAAAGATAACAACTGAGCGCAATAATCGCCAGATTGCGCAGTTGCAGGCGGAGCAGGCGCTTGCGAACTTGCGGGCTCGCGGAAGTAGCTGTGGTAGTTTCTTCACTCATCGGTGTGTCGATGCGGTCGGCGGCTGTCGTCCCCTCATTCATCGTATGGTACCTCGTGGCAGTTGCTTTTATGAGCCTACGAGGCGGAAGGGCACACCCGTGGGCACTCTTTGACAGTTAATAAAGTGTAGAAGGGGAATAAGTGTTCGTAGAGTTGACGAGATTGCTGGGATGACCGACGTAACGCCTGCCGCGATATCCGCGGCTACCGAGTCCAAAGCAAGTGCGCGCGAGGCAGAGCGCAAGAAGTTTCAGCAACATATCGAAAAGCTGGACGAGCTTTGCAAGACCCGCCCTAATGTCTATTTCGCCCGCCTGATCGCCCTGGCTGCCCTGGGCTATGCCTACATCTGGTTGGTTCTGGCGGCGCTGGCGTTTTTCTGTTTTCTCTTGTTGCTCCTGCTCATCAAATTGCCGTTTCTGGCACTAAAACTTGGTCTGCCGCTTTTGATACTAATCGGCGTGATCATGCGTTCCTTCTGGATTAAGGGCACCCCGCCGCCGGAAGGTGTCTACCTGAAGAAACATGAGTATCCTCAGGTCTTCGAAATCGTTGAAGAAATCAGGCAAGCCATTAACGCACCGCGCGTCGATGCCATCGTTGTGATTCCCGACTTCAACGCAGCCGTCATGCAGCGGGCACGCCTGGGACTTCTCGGCTGGCACAAAAATTATTTGCTCCTGGGGATGCCGCTCATGCAAGCGTTTCCGCTCGATCAATTGAAGGCAGTTCTGGCGCACGAAATGGGACACCTGGCGAAAAGTCACAGCGCTAATTGCGCCTGGATATACCGGGTGCGCGGAGTCTGGACGCAGCTCATGGACAACCTCTCCGGTGATCAGTCGGTCGCAACCGTGTTGTTCGGCAAATTCTTCGACTGGTACGCACCATATTTCGATGCTTCATCTTTTGCCCTCGCTCGCATGCAGGAGTACCACGCCGACGAGTGTGCGATACAGCTCGCCGGTCGCGACGCCAGCGCTGCCATGCTGATTGGCACGCACGTGAAGGGACAGTTTATCGAACGCAAGTACTGGCAAAATCTCTGGAACGACACAAAACATCTCAACACACCCTACGAACGCCCATTCACAGACATCACCGAAAAGATCAACGGCACAATGTCTCTGGAGCAAGCGAGCATCTGGCTCGAACTGGGTTTCAAGCAAAAGACCAACTACCTCAACACGCACCCCTGCCTGAAAGAGCGGTTGCGCGCCATACTCAAGGTCTCTGACGAAGAAGTGGTGGCTTGGGCGCAGTCCAATCTCGATGACATGCTCAAGGTTTCTGTGCCGGCATCCGAAAGTCTGTTCGGCGAGCGGCTACCCGCATTGCTGCGTGAGTTGGACAAAAACTGGTGCACACTGGTAGGACCAGCCTGGGAAGAGCAGCACAAGCAACTTGAAGAATACCGCAAGGAGATCAGCGACCTCGAAGAGAAGTGCGCGCAAGACGGCAAGCTCAGTGATGACGATCTCGTCACTCTTGCAGCCATGAAAGCGCGAGTCGATAGCTTCGAGGCAGCCATGCCTCTGTTCAACCAGGCATTCGAGCAGGCTCCGGATAATGCGTTGCTGCAATACACCTATGGACAGTGGCTGGTGGATGAAGAGAACGCCGAAGGCGTGCAATACCTGGAGCGCGCAATGGAACTGGATGGCTCACTGGCATTGAATTGCTGCCAGGCGATTTATTCATTTCTACATGAGCGCGGTGAGAACGAGGCGGCTGATCGATTTCTGGATAAGGCACAGGAATGCGTTGAGAAATGGGTCTTGTCGCAGCAGGAACGCTCCAACGTCTTTGACGCCGACACCTACGAAGAGCATGATGTAGAGCCGGAGAAGATGAGCAAGCTGACGGAGTATTTAGAAACCCAGGGAAAGGTGGCGCGGGCTTATTTCGTACGCAAGCACTGCAAAATATTTCCGGAGAAACCTTTATACGTGCTGGTGATCGACTTCAAATTCGGACCCGGCGGCAATTATCCGCCCGATGATCAAGTGCTTCAAGAGATCGCGCAAAGCGGCGCGGTCCCCGGCGAAACAATAATTGTCGCGCGCATCAAAGCACCAAGGAATCTGCTCAAGGTAATCACCGACATGAGCAGCGCACAGATCCTGTCGAGTTAAGAGAGTATCTAGCATCCACCGCCAGTGGTATCAACTACTTCAATAAGGCTCGACTATCATATTGTTATCCTGAGCCGTTTTCAAAATCTCGACACGAAGTGCATCGTCTTTGAGGGGGCAAACAGCCGTTGCAGAAAATGCTGCTGCGCAGCGCTCATAAAAGGCAAATGCATTCTCATCGTTGTGTGCATTGCCGAAGATAATTCCGTCGAGGTGCCCGTACACGAAAGTGTTCTCATAAAAGAATCGGGACCATGCTTGGCTGAATTGCCGGTTGCTGTCTTTGCAAACCGCCGATACAGTTCCGGCATTCATTGCACCCGTTCCTCGAAGATCAAGAAGGTTCAAGTCACGACTCACTGCTAAAGACGCGACCTCCACATTGCTCGTCTCAACAATCTTCGCATCGCCAAAAATTTCAACGAGGCACCCGGAAAGAGCCTGAGCTGCATAAATGATGCCGCGGTCAGCGTCGTGCGCAGTTGTCGGAAAAGGTGCCCGATGGTGGTCGAACCGCGAGACTGGTCCGAAGTGGCGAAAACTTAGTGCTGTCGCACCGAACTTGGTCGGGTCAAATAGTCTGATCAGCTTCGAACCCGCAGGCAGCACATAGAGAATTGGCTGAGGCGGATTCACAGGTGGTGGAAGAGTAATTTGAACCAAACCTTATGTCACCCCTACAGCCTGAGCTTCATGGATGACTTCATCCAATTTTCCCTTTTTGAGGAGGTCCACCGGTCTCAAGCCCTCAAAAACCTTATTCGGGGAGGAAAGCCAACTGATTTTCGTGAACGTATTGCAGCTCAGAGCTTTCATCACATCGGTTAGACCTTCTACAACACCGTTTGGACTCTGATGATCAAATTGCCAGTCAGGAAACTTCAATACGTTGTTATCGAGGATGCCGAGCAACTGTCCTGTTCGGACGCGATCGTGCACGGTCTGGCGAGAGACACCCAACATGTCCGCGACAGTGGTGGCTGGGATTGCATGTGCCAAAAGACTCTTCCGATAGGCGAAAAACTTATACAGCGCGGCAAGGTCCAGCGCCTTTTGTTCATCGGGATCAGCCTGCCGCGCGCCTATCAAATTAGCGAATGAGGTGTTACCAGTGGAGGCGATTTTTTCTGGTGGCAAAACTCGTTTTTCGAGCCACTGCTCTCCTTCCGGTCCTAAGGTCTCTAACAGCTCATGCACGAACGCACGCATCGCCGGCTCGTTTCTCAGGAACTCGAGTGCTCTTTGTTCAATTGGAGTCGGCTGCGTAGGAGACATGCTGATTGACCTGCATAACTACCCCATTCTCAGCCTATCATGACTCGTCCATCTCGTCAACTTGACCAACTTGACGAGATGCAGCCCAGAAGATACCAACGATTTGGATTCGATGGCAACGCTCTTGATGAGCAAAATCGGAACGCGCGCGTGCCGTATGGTTTTCGGGGAGACCATTAGTGTTGGGCGACTAACTTTGGATTCCGAATCAGAGAATGCCCGCTAGGGATTGGGGACTGGATCTTTGCGCGCGTTGCGCACAAGAACCAGGATCAGGTTAGCGGCGAATCCAAATCCGACCAGCATCGCGATCCAGAAGACGCAAGCCAACGCCATCTGCTGCATGAACATCGGACCGTAATCCATGCGGAAGCTGCCTTCTGGCGCGCCATGCATAGTTATAGTGCCGGCTGTCGGCGCATCCGCACTGGCGGTCGGACTGCTCGGTTCCTCATTGTTGAACCGGTCTGCGGCCGACTGACTCATCTGGTCGTACTTCAAGTTGCCATCTTTGAACTGCAGTGAACGATCGCCGTTGTAGGCTTTTTCAGTTTCCTTCTTGCTCTCCATCAGCTTATCGTCGGCGGTGGCTTTCGCAGCGCTCGTTTTCTGTCTATACAACAGCTTGGCGTTGAGCGATTCACCAGATTCACGCTCATCACGAACAATGACGCCACCCGGTCCGATAGTGCCGTTGGTTGCACCTTGCAGTTCCGGAGCCTGTTGCTGCCCAGACAGTGGAGTGCTGTAGCTTGTGGTGTAATTTGATGAATTAGCTCCACCCGTTGTGATATCGGCTGTGCCGAAAACATCTCCGCCACCACTACCGCCACCGCCGGCAACGACGGGTCCGCTAAAGTTGGGTACTGCCGGTACGCCCGCATCTTGTGCACCCCGCCAGGTGTTCGGCGCAAAGTTAAAGCGGTTTCCTGACTGCGGCAATGGTGTCACTCTCCCCTGAACGCGCAGGCGCATGTTTCCAGGGACAGGAGCGGGCGCCGCAGTCGGCATGCCGGCCATCGGTTTGTTGGCGGCAGTCTGTCCACCGCGCCCAGCCCAATCGAGCAGTGCGTCATCTTGTGAAGAAGAGGATTCGCCCCCACCAGTGGTGGCACCAGCTTCGCCCTCGTCGACAGAGGCGTACCCCCCGCCGTACCCAGGAGCGATCTGCGAGGTCTGCGTGCGCTGAGCCAGCTCTTCCTGCCGCTCGGCAACCGGCGCGGGTGCAGCAAACTCGATGTCCGTAACCTGCTGCTTGCTTTGATTGACGTTGAGTCGATTCAAGTCGCTAGTGATTTTGCTAAATGCTTGATCGACGAAGGCCTGCAAGTTCAAATTTGCCAGCCACTGGTCCACAACGGGCAGCGGCGCAGTAATCTCGCCAGCCAACTGCGGAATGTCTTCAACGACGATGGCGCTGGTTGCCGGTGTGATCAGGTGATAGTGCAGTGCTATGGCACCAGCCCCTCGCTGCTCAGCACGATTTGGCGAACCGGAGTGCCGCAGCACACTGTCGTATGCCATCAGTTGAGCCAATTCCGGCAGAGTCTTCTGAGCGGTATCACCCTCGATGCGCGTGCCGAGGAACTCGTACTCATCGGCGGCATTGACCTTGCTGGTCCATGTTGAGTAGAGATGCTTCAGGTCACTGCTGATGGAACCGGTGGGCGCCACTGTGATCAAGCTCGGGCAGCTATCGGCAAACGCCAGAAACTCATTGGGACCGGGCGCCACCTGCAAGTCATATAGGGCAGGCTGCACGCCCGCTTGTTGCAGGAAATATTTGACCCCACTTGTGCCATCGTCGCCGGCGCTGGGCTGGGCACCGTGTATCCACAGCACTTGGGTCCCCGGCTTAGCCTTGCTGCGTGCCAGTGCGCGCACAACGATGCTGTCGTCTTGACCGCCTACGGGCTGGTACTCTACGAGCGTCTGCATAGCCTGCTTGAACGCTGCATCCGCAGGTTTCGTGCCGGCTTTGCAAAGAAACTGGTCTCTGTCCGAAACCAACACTACTTCAGTGGGCACCGTGGGCGGTAGCGCCTTCAAACCTTCCACGATGTCAGCCATCCGCCCGCGCATCTGCAACGAGCCGTCGATGACTACGATCAACTGTGCAGGCGTTTGATGCTGCTCGGGGCGAATCAACCGTTTCACGACCGAGTTCATATCGGTCCAACTATCATTACTAAAGACGCTTTTGCACTCTGCATTACGTTGCAAGCGCAGCACCGCATCAAAACGAGACAGCTGCTTGTCCCCATTTTCTCCCACTGAGGTCAGCGCATGCGAGCCCTTGCCCGTGCTCAGTCCATCAATTTGCAGAGGCGCGTCAGCCTGGAAATTCTTCTCCGAGAAACTCGGCAACACCAGGGTCGCCTGGCTTTGATCAATTCCCAGTGTCGCCGGCGCAACGATCTTCAAAGACACACTGATGTTGCTGCCGTGACGTATCGGATAGCATTGGACGAGCACTTGATCGTTGCCGCAAACACTGACCAGCAATGGATTCTTCCTGGCTTTAACAGCTGCCGTATAGGTCTCGCGCGCTTCCTGGCGCTCTTGAATTATCGCTTCGTGGGCAACGCCATCAACAGTCATGACGGCTTTGGTTACTACAGCGCCCGGTGGCAAAAGAATTTTGCAGCGAGCTTCGCGATCATATGTAGATGAGTTTTGGAATCCGAATGTCCAGTCCATCACCGCCAGTAGTGCATCAGCATCTACCGTTCCAGTCAATTTCGATGAAGAAACGGCAAGCCCACGGGCGTTGCCGCTCACTGTTTCTCCAGCGATGTCGGCGTCATAATCGAAGTCGTCTTGAACACCAGCGTTGAGGTCGGCAGGATCATCGACCAGCGAAGTGTTTTTGATCGTAGCCCGTGCCGAGGCAGGAATCGGTACTGAGTTGAACGGCTTGCCGGTGACTTTATAGAAGATGCTGCGCGCTTCCGGCATCGAGACTGGATGTACGTGTTCGGCAATCGAGCCGAGAATATCGGTGGCGCGCCCCGAGCGTTCATAACACGCACGCAGCATTACTTCCTGGCTGCCGTATTTCCTCAGCCAGCTGATTGCCGCCTGCGACTTGGCGCTGTTGTTTGCGTCGGCGGCTTCGCCCAGATAGACGCGTGTCAGCGTGGATGGCAGTTCAATCGCCACCACCATAATCAAGATCACCAGGTGACCGATGTGTTCCATCTGGTGGGCATCGAAGAATGTGCGGCGGTCGGCAGAGAGCGAACAGACCGATTTGCCTGCCAGCCATGAACACGGCAGGGACAGCAAAGGTGCAAAAGCCAACAGCCCGAAGCCGAGGAAAAGAATGCCCAGGCAAGCGGTTCCGGAGATGGGCAAAAACATCAATGTATAGAGGCACCCGATGCCCAACGCCATGCCATTGCCGAGCGCAATAAATAGATAGAAAGCCGATAGGTCACGACGGCTGGCCAGCCACGTCATGAAATTGGTCAACGGAATGAGCAAGAACAGCAGTATATGAGCCGTTGAAGGAAACGGATCGAAGAAGTGCTGGGCGCAGTAATGCGTTGTGGTCTCAAAAATCAGCGCCAACAGGGGCAGGATTACCCCGAAAAAGAAAAAGAAGATGCCGGGTTTGCGCGCCGGTCCATGTTTCTTGCCCTCAGCAGCAGCTACTGCCGGCAGACTGGCGGGGACTTGCTCGGATTGGGGCGCGTTTGCTGCCGTCACAAAAGCTCTCCTGCTGGCAATTTCCGGTAACTGGGTACAACTGAGAGTGGCTGATTAGCAGCCTAACTGAAAATCGGCATGCGGATAAGCGGGTTTTTCAGGTGTTTCATCCAATATTCCCCGTGTAGATTGGGCTTATGTTTGAGATTGTCGGCGGCATTCTAGTTTTACTGCTCACCGTCCTGTTCTCCGGAATCAAGGCGGTGAAGGACTCCAGCGCGCTGGTCATCTATAGATGCGGCAAGATTTCGCGCTGCGTGGGTCCGGGACTGCAATTCGTCTTCCCGCTCATCGAGAAATCGGAGTCATTCGACACCCGCATAGTCACACTGCCACTAGAGCATCTCTCAGAAATCACGATGGACAACTATCCGGTCAACATATCGGCCGTTTGTTTCTATCAGATCGCCGACCCAAAGCGGTGTGCCGCCAAGGTCCAGGACGTCGCAGCGGCAGTCCAGCAAGCTTGCGAAATATCGATGCGGACCATGGTCGGGCAACACGATGTGCGCCACCTCCTTTCGGACAAGGTGCGCATCAACTTCACGCTCAAGACAATTCTGGAGCGGCGTCTGCGTGAATTCGGAGTACGCGTTTCATCAATCGAAGTGAAGGAAGTGCAACTGACCACCGAAGGATGGAAAGCAATCGCCGCCGATCCTAAGGGTCAAAATGGCAACGGCATGAAACTGGCACAGGCCGCCGAAGAGTCTTTGCTCCGTATGGACCCGTTGCGCGACGACTAAGAAAGTACGTGAGTGCGTACCGGATGCGGCTGCGCATGCGTATGAATGCACATTACTATCTGGCGGTGCCAATGCCAAGATGGGGGCATGCCACCAGAAACACCACCTGACAGAAATCCATCCGCCGCAATTGACGATCAGTTAAATCCGCTGCGCAACCTGGTGCAGGCATACGGACAGCTTGCCGGACTGGACACCAACGGCAACGGTTTTCTCAGCCGCAGAGAACTCGACCGCGGCATAGCCGACCCGCGCTTCCAGGGCGATGAAGCGGCTGCCCTTGCCACTCTGCAGCGGCACCGCGGAGACATCAAGAAACTGCACCAGGATGGTGCGAACGAAATCACCGGGCTCAGCCGCGCCGATGTGCTGGAGCTCGCGCGCTTCTCACGGCTGGAAGCCATGCGATTGATTGCGGCAGGCGTGCCGATATTCCGCTCGTTCGACCGGGATGGCAGCGGCAATTTGAGCCGTGAAGAACTGCGCACCGCGGCAAGAAACCTGCAAGACGGCGCCACCAAAGATGCCGTTCAGCAAATGCTCGACGACTTCGCGATTATCTCCGAGAACGGCGATAACATCACGTCCGCGCAGGTGCAGGACTATGTGGCGCGCCGAATGACGGCAGAGCAGCAGAGAACGACCACAGCTGTTGCCGGCAGTATGCGGGAAGCGCAAACCGCAATTCGAGAGCAAGACCCCAGGTTATTCCGGGATGCACTGTCTCCATTCATGGCGATTCGCGGCGACTTGCTCCGGCAGGGGCGCGCCGGCGACTGCTGGCTGCTGTCGGCAGTTTCTTCCTACGCGCAGCAAAATCCGTGGGCCATTCCAAGAATGATCACGCGCAATGAAAACGGCACGCTGACGGTGAATTTTCCTTTCAGGACTCCCGATGGCCAGCCCATTTCGGCGACGGTACAGCCGCCTACACAGGCAGAGATTGCCCGGTTCGCAAACAACGGTTCTGCTGGAACATGGCTGCCGGTGATTGAGAAAGCGATCGGGCAATACTTCAAGGATCATCCGGAACAGCGCCGTCCGCTGACGGGGGTCGATCCACCGCGACGCAATCATCTGTTGCCGCAGGATCACTTGCACGGCGCGGCCAATGCGTTCGCAACCAGCCTGGTATCAGGCGAAGCGGCGGCAACCGTGAGCCTGTCCACGCTCAACGACGACCAGTTGGATGCCATGTTGAGGTCGAACTTCCGCAATCCGTTGACGGCAATTTCTGATAGCAACTGGCCCAGACCGGTCGGCACCGCCGTGCGTCAGCCAGGCAGAGTGAGGGCCGGCGCTCCAGGGGAGCCAATCAGAGAGCCGGATAACGCACCGCCGGATAGGGAGCCGGAACGGGAACGAGAGCCGGATCTCTTTCCTCCGCGCCCGGAGCCGCGCCCGCCGCGTCCGAACATGCCGGAAGACCCGGAGGATGATGGGGAAGGCGATGATGACGACGATGAAACGAAATCAGACGCCCACGAATTCGCTATTCTCAATTACAATTCGATCGACCGAGTGGTCACAATTCGCAACCCATGGGGCAGCGGCGAGCTGACAGACCAGCAAGGCAGACCGCGCGATGGTACCGATGACGGTATCATGCGGCTGAGCCTGGCGGAGTTCCGCGCTTACTTCACTGACTTGTCCGGTCCGGCTGTGGCGGAGTATCGCCGCCGTGCAGCACGACGCCCTTGATCGACACCGCCTGCAGTGCCAGTTATTTGAAGCCCTTGATGGCATCGAGAATCGGCTTCGTGACTTCCGGATCGAATGATTCGTGCTCAGGCTCCAGCTCTTGAATCATCAAGGCTTTGCCGCCCGGCAAAATGACTACGCCCATTTCCATTTGCGCAACTTTGCCTTTGCTGGTCATCTTGCCGCGCAGGTAGGGCATGTCTTTGCCGCCGACTACGCGTGTGCCCTGCGACTCCTTCTCGAACTTGCCTTTCGTGCTGGATCCGGGGGTGTCAAAGTTGGCGCCGGCCGAGTCGATAATCTGTTCTGCGGTTTGATTTTTGGAGTTGGGCACTTCAATCAGTTGCACGATAGCGGTGCCTTCCGCATTTTTGATCGAGCACATCTTTGCAAAGCCCATATTCATGCCCATCAGATATTCCCATCCTGAAGGCAGCGGGTCGGAAATATCAACCAGCTCCTGAGCGACCTTAGATGCGTTGCCGGGCTTGACCGCATCCATCGCCATGTTGACGCCAAAGATGCACAGTCCCACAAAGCCCACAATGCCGACAACGATCACGACCAGCAATACCTTGAGCCACCCGGGCACAGCCCCTCTTTGCGAACGCATAGACAACACTCCCTTTGCCGAAAGTCCAATTGTAAACGATGGAGAGCGTTGACCAGCCGCCCTGGGCATAAAGTAATGGCTCCTTCCGTAGCGCTCTTGATGACCGAGCAGATAAACGCTGAGGTAGAACAACAGAAGACCCTGTCAGCAAGCTTTAACGAGCTTGCCAAACTGTTTTGCGCCCAGCAGAAGTACGAAGAAGCAGAGGCTCTATATTCGCGAGCGTTGACCGTCGAAGAGAAAGCACTGGGTGAGGATCACCCGGGTCTGATTCCAAGCATCTCGCGCCTGGCAATCGTTTACAGGATTCAAGAAAAGTTCGATGCCGCGGAACCGCTTTATGTTCGGGCGCTGGAGCTGGCGCGAAAACATTACGGACCGGACGACCTGCGCACCGCCCAACGGCTTAACTATCTTGCCGGACTGGCTAACGGGCGGCGAGATTTCGCCCGCGCCGAAGAACTCATCCGTCAGTCGCTGGTCATCTACGACAAGCGGCTCGGCAGCCAGCACCGCACCGTCGGTCTTGCTTATCTGTCGCTGGCACTGGTAAAGCAGCGCACCGGCGATGTCAAAGTAGCCGACCAGTTTTTCGACCGTTTCATCTACATCGTCCGCCAGACTTCCGACGCGACCGATCAGGTGCTGCATCTGGCTGAGATCTTCTACAAACAGAGTCGCTTCGATGACGCCGAGCTGTTGTTCCGCTATTGCTTGTTGTTGGGAGAAGAAGAGATCTGGCCCGACCATCCGTTTGTCGCTAGCGCTCTCAATGGACTGGCGCGGTGGCACGTCGCCCAGGGGCAATACGACCTGGCAGCGCCGCTCTATACGCGCGTCCTGAAAATCACCGAAAACATCGTCGGCGAAAAACATTCATCTCTGGAACCAATCTTGAAGAACTGCGCGATAGCGCTCTACCACTGCGATCAGTCGGAAGAAGCGGTGAAAATGGAGAAGCGCGCGGCAGACATTCGCGCGGAGCAAGAGTTGCCCACCGACGTTGCCACCGTCATTGGTGAAAAATATCAGATCATCAAAATGCTCGGCAAGGGCGGCATGAGCACTGTCTATCAGGCTCGCCACCAGCTCACCAATAAAGTGGTGGCGGTAAAAATGCTGAACGTCGATTTGCTGGAAGACAAAAATAGTTTCCGCCGTTTCCACCTGGAAGCAAAAGCTTCAGCAGCGCTCAATCACCCCAATGTGGTTGCAGTCCATGACTTCGGCAGCACGCCGGAAGGCATTCCTTATATCGTCATGGATTACCTGGACGGCAACGACCTCAAGGTTCGCATCAAAGAAGCTGTGCCGGTTTCCTTCAATCAAGCAGTGAAAATATTTATTCAATGCTGCGATGCTCTGGCGACTGCGCACGAAGCAGGTGTGGTGCACCGCGATCTAAAACCGGGCAACATCATGCTGGTTACACAAAATCGCGAAGTCGATGTCGTCAAAATCGTCGACCTCGGAATTGCAAAACTCCTGCCTCTATCAGGAGTGGACGTTTTCGATCTGACGCAGTCGGGACAGGTCTTCGGCAGTCCGACGTACATGAGTCCGGAGCAAGCGCGCGGCGACCTGGTCGACCATCGCTCAGACATTTACTCGCTGGGTTGCGTCATGTATGAGTTGTTGACGGGGCGTCCGCCGTTTCAGGGCACCAACGCACTGGCGGTCTTGCACAAGCATTTGAGCGAAGAAGCTACGCCAATGGCTCAAGTTGGGATGCGCACCGCCAACGCAGACTTGCTTGATCCCCTGGTCCTGCGCTGCCTGGCGAAGGAACCCGCCAAGCGCTATCAGTCAATGCTCGAACTCAAACAGGATCTGGAGCAGCTCAATCCGAGCGCGCCCAGATCATCATCAGTTTCCGGCACCGCCACCACCAGGACCGAAACCGCAGCCAATGCGGATGCCGGCGGAGCCATGTCCGATTGGCGAGTCAAAGCGGGCTTGGCTGCGGTCGCCGCCGGGTGCGCGCTGGCCGCGGTCGCCACGTATTGGCAAATGACCTCCGCACAGAGAACCACTGCGGCACCGCAAGTGCAGTCCAGCACTACCACAGTCGCCCCATCAATAGTCGCGCAAACAGCACCGGTGCAAGAAACTCCCCAAGCGTCCCCGCCAGAGGAAACCGGCAAGGGCGGCGGCGCTAGCGACAACGCGGAGCAAACGGCCGAGTCGCGGATCACTCGCATAGCCACGCTGGCCGCCGAGTGTCATGCCAACGGTCAGTGCAATGAAGCCGAGGGCTATTTCAAGGAAGCGCTGGCCATCTCCGAAAAAGTGTTTGGCAAAAACAGTCCCAAGACCCGAGAGCGAGTGCGCGAACTAGCTCTCTTCTATGAAAGTATGGGCGAGCAGGACAAGGCGCAACCGTTCCGGGACCGTTATCTGAAGATGAAATAAGTCATTTCACGAAAATTCCACGAACGTTTCACGAATCTGCCACGCTTGTCTCCTATGCTGCAAAAGTTCCCGCCGCTTTACTAAATGCAGCTTTTTGCATCCGTCCGGTTACTTCCCTTTTGGGTTTTACTATGGCCGTAGATAAGAGCATTCCAGTCATGGAAGGTGCTGAAGCACGTGTCAAGCCTGCCGGCGACGGTGGCGTGACTCTGGGTGCCAACGCACTATCCGATCCCACCGCCGGCGATCACATCGTCGGGATGAAACCCCACCACTCCGCAGCGAGTGGAACCGGCGCAGGGCAACCAACATAACGAGCGGGCAGCAAGGACACATGCCGAACAACGAGACATCGCAGCCCGTGGAAGTAAAAGAAGACGTTCCGATGTCCTGATCTGTTCAACGCAACGTCGATCAAGCAACGTCGATCAACAAAGACTTAGTAGAAGGTTCAGCGTAGACAATAAGGACCCCTCGAATTAAGAACTCGAGGGGTCCTTTGTTTTTCACTCTCATTGTGGCCGTGTACACGGCAGTATCACTGACCTAGTCGGCGACGATGCCGATGCGGGCGCGACGTTTGCTGGTTTCAGCCAGATCGCCTGCCATGTCGGCTTGTATGTTGGCAAACTTGTTTTCGATGCGACGCAGTGTCGATGCACTCAGTTCACCCTTGCGATTTGTTTTACGCGAAAGCACCGCTATTTCGTCGAGCTCTTTGCGCAGGTTTCTCACTTGATTGTGGCTCAGTTTGCCGCTGGCATGAGCGACACCGATTTGCAGATCGAGTTTGGCACGTCGATACGCGATGTTGTCGGCAAAGTAAACGAGCTTACCTTCCACGACCAAGAAGTGATCCGGCAATACTGCCGTCGCAGGCAGCGCAGTTACTGTGACCAGGCTTCCGGTCGCATCGACGGTGGCATAAACTTTGCCGGTCGATTGGTCGACGATGTATTCTCCTACTTCCAACGGAGCACCGTTGATCATGCGGGTGGCGATGTCGAATCTGCCGGTGATGATACCGCGGGTCGGATGGACAACTATGTAGGATGGACCAGCCGGCAGCACCGCTGGTGATGACGAAACCACTGTCTTCGTCGCAGTCACAGTTCCGCCGGGCAGAGTCGTTGTTTCGGTGGTGGTGGTCTTCACTGTCTCGGTGACCGTGGCGGCTGGGATCGTGGTTTCGGTGACCGTGGTGGCGGGATACGTGATCACCTGCACGACTTCAGCATTGGCCAACTGAACCGAACCCAATAAAGCTACGGACAGTGCCAGCAAGGTTGCTCTCATGACTGATTCCTCTAATGTTATGCGTTAATTCCAGAACCTTCCGGGGGACGGAATCGGGCTGAGTATGGTTCCCTGATTTGATGAGGAAGATCCCTGGTCAGATGCTCAGCTCAGCAACGAGGTACAAGATACTGGTACCCGTCACCGTCCCACCGGCGTTATGACCCAGGTTGACGAGCTAAAAGTCGCACAACTGTTTTTGGAACGGCATCGTCCAGCAGATGCCGAACAGCACGCGCGCAAGCATCTCTCGCAGAGCCCTGATGATGCGTGGGGACATCAGACGCTCGCACTGGCTCTCAACGCCCAGAAGCGCTACCGAGAAGCGCTCGCTGAGGCTAAGTTGGCAGTCAGTCTGGCTCCCGAAGAAGCCCACATCTATTACACACTGGCCAATGTTTACTACCACACCGACCTGTTGCAAGAATGCGAGACCGCAGTCGATCGAGCGATAGAACTATGCCCGACGCACGCTCCGTACTGGGGATTGAAAGCCAACGTCAAAATGGCGCAGGACAACTGGAGAGGCGCGCTCGCGGCTGCAGATGAAGGGCTGCGGCACGCGCCCACCCACATTCATTGCCAGAACTTGCGAGCACTGGCACTGGCGAGATTACACAAGAAGGATGTAGCCGAGACCGGTTTTGAAGAGTCGCTGCGGCAGGATCCAGACAATGCCTTGACGTTCGCATATCAGGGCTGGATGTATGTGCACCACGCCGACGCAGATAAGGCGCTAACCGCGTTTGCTGAGGCACTGCGACTGGATCCTACCAATGACTGGGCCCGCACCGGCATGTTCTATGCCTTGCGCGAGAAACATCTCTTGTTTCACCTGGCTCGCAAAGTTCAACGTCCCGTGCCCATGGTATTCGGCTGGATGGGATTTATATTTGGGCTGCCGATATCCATTACCTTGATGGTAATGGCGGGTCAGAATTTCTGGTTGATACCGCTTGCGGTGCTCTCCTGGACGATCACAATCTCTTTGCTCGTGTTGCTCTATGTGCCGATCGATATGCGAGACGACACATTGAAAGCAATCATGCTTTTCGATAAGCGCGGTAAATATCTTCTGTCACCAGCGGAGCGGTCACAAGCCGCGCGCGTCTACTTTGGCGCATTCATTGGACTCTTTATCGGCATTGGTCTTGGTTTTGCCAAGGACAGCAAGCAGTGGAAATTTCTTGAGTTTCCCAAATTGACCAACTCAGAACAGACGGCGCTTGTCTGCATCGGTCTGGAGCTGGTGCTGATTTTGATTGCGGTGTTGGCGTTCTTCGGGAATGAGATGCCGGAGCAGCGGCGTAACAGTTTGACCGGCGTGCTGCTCACGCAAATCGTGTTTCTGCCCGTCGCCATTTGCTCTGCCATCGGATTCTTCACCCCCTCTCTCCAAACCATGCTGATGACCGTGTCATCAGTATGGATCTTGTTTTCGGGGCTGCTCATCTGGATTTGCGCCGCACGGCTGCGCAGCTGGATCTCCAAACAACTGGAGTTACTCATCCCCAACTAGGGAAAATTTCACCTACCGCGCAGACAAACGTGTCAAGATAGAGGTAACTGAACTGAATATTCTATTCGCTTCGACCGCCGAGCCACTCGGAAGCGCGGACGAGCCGAATCTTCTGCCGTCTCCTGATCCAAGAAACGGATACCCCCTCATGAGGACGGGACCATGGAAGGAACCTCTCGCAGTGCCCTGCTCAAGACGCTCGCTGCGGTGCCGCTTGCCGCCACAGTCGGTGTCATTGTTTCTCCTTTAGTAAGATTTGTTTTGCCCACGCGTAAGCCGCTCGATCTGTTCGCCCCATCGGATCAACCCGTGGTGCTGCAGTCAGTATCGTTTGCGGCGAACCAGTTCCCCACCGCCTGGACCTGCCAGGAATTCACCTTCGTCCAGCAATATGTGCAGTACAACCCGGAAGGCAAGGATTATCGCAAAATCCCCGGATACGCGGTCAAACTGCCGAGCGGCGAAGTGGTGGCATACAGCCGCATCTGCCCGCACCTCGGTTGTATCTTCAACTTCGTAGAAGACCCGGATGAGTGCGCCAAGAAATACAACTACCGGCCGCAAGGTCCGGTGTTTGCCTGCCCATGTCACCAGAGTGTCTACGATATCGCTAATGATGGCAGAGTCGTGAGCGGACCCGCTCCCCGACCGCCGCGCAAGTTCACCATCCACAAGGCGGGCGACACAATAGCTATCACCGGGCTGGAGTCCGGTGGCATCGCGTAACATGCATTCGCGCTGACTCTCGGTTATGGCTTCCGGCGCCGTCTTTCGATGTCTTGCCGGATCTGGTCGCCGTATTGCTGCCACAGTTTGGCTGCCTTTTGCGGCGACTCGAACTGGTAGTGCCACTCATCTCCACGGACAAATTTGCCTCTCCAGCCGACCGCACGCAGTGCCGCGTCGACATCGGGATCCTGGAAGTTTTTCACATCCATGGCGCTGCCGCGTTCGTGCATCGAGCGTCCTTCCGGAGCATGAATGCCTTGAGCGAGACGTTGCTGAGTATGGGTGCGACCGGCGGAGTTCTGCTGATCGGTGGTCCCTTCCGACGCCAGAATGACGCGCTTGCCTTTGGCTTCGAGTAGTTTGTTGGCGAGGGCCAGCGATTCAGCCGCTGGGCGGTCTAGCCAGAGCGGCTGGTCGGCGATCACCTGACGGCGGCCCCGTGCATCGGGTCCGGTAATAGTGCCTTTGTATCCAATATAGACAGGCTCGATTTTCTTGCCGCCGCCCGGACGGTTCCCGACGTCGTTGACAATTTTAGGATCGGTTACTGCATCAAGCATCAAGGGATCGCCGTCGGCTCTGGGCGGTAGAACCGTGGGTGGTGGCACTTTGTCTTTCACCACAGGCGGCGTCACTTCCGGTGGGCGCACCACAGGCGGACGCACTACCGGTGGGCGAACCTCAGGAGGGCTCACCACAGGCGCCCCGGTGGCGCGCTCGGCGTATTGCGAAACCGTGCTGTCGCCAACGTTCGCGCCCCACCACTTGCCGTGGAAGTCCGAGTCGCCGCGGCGGTCTTTCTGCTTGCTGATCGCTCCATTGCGGTCGACCCAACGCAATACCGGGTGCTGTCCACCAGCGGTATCGGCAGCGTGTACGTTCATAAGCTTGGTGACTTTGCCCATCGAGATGCGGTGGATATCGAACTCGCGCATGGTCTCGCCGTCTTTGAGGGCGACTCGCACCTTGCCGTCTTTGGTCTTCGGACCCTGTTCCCAGAGCTTGGCGAAGGCAGAGGCTTTGTCGTTGAACGAGGCTTTCGGATCTTCGATGGTCGAGATCAGTTTCTGATCGACTCCCTTTTGCCATTCCGGCACGGTGACGTCGCCGCTGCGCGGAGCCGGCAATACTTCCTGTCCGCGCGGTGGACGGACGACTGGCGGTTCGCCTTCGCGTTTCGGTGGCTTGTCTTTACCGGGCGGAGCGATTGTGCCGTCGTTGTTGATCTTCGTATTGAGAACTTCCATGGAGAATCCGTGTTTGACGTGCGGACTGTTCCACGCTTCTATTTCAGGTCGGCTCTTGCTGCCGGGGTCGACAGCCAGGTCCACGCGTCCCGCGCCCTTAATGCTGCCACCGGTGTCGACTACGCGGAAGTGAACTCCGGTCAGGTCGAATCCATATTTCTGTTTGTAGGCGTCGCCCCATTTGGCAATCCAGGCATCTTTGGACATGCCGGTCATCTGCTGGAAGAAAGCGTCGTTCTGCATTTCAGCAATGCGGAACATGGTGCCGTATTTGCCGTTGGCGTGCCGAGGATCGCCTGCGGCGGCGGCATATCCGGCTTTAACCGGATCGGCGAGAAACTTTTGCAGGGTGTGATCGGGAAGATAGACTGGTGGTGTACGGTCGGGAGGGGTCGAACCGTAGGCTCCGCCCTGACCGCGGACCGGTTCATAAACGGTTTGCCAGGATTGCAACTTGGACACCACCTGCGGTGCCTTATCGGCGGTGGACGGCACTGCGTCGGCAGCCAGATTCACCTGTCGGTCGTTGCCACTGGTACGACGCACCGGGCTGTTATAAGTAATGTCCAGAGTCGGAACCGGCATGTTCCAATTAGCCATAGCATTGGAGAACCAGAGGCTGCCGTTGTTCTCTGTCGAACCGAACGAGAATCCACGGTTAGTAATGTCGGTGCGTCCTGATAGTTCCAGGGTGCGCGCGGCGGCAAAAACATCAGGTCCGGCTGCCGTGATAGCCAGGTCGTTATCGCCTGCGGTGCGAAGCGGGGGGACATCCAGAACGGTAGACGTGTCCGGATCGTGATCCGGCGTTCTATGGGGTGCGCCTGTCATAGGTTGGTATTCCTACCGGGAGCTCAGGGGGTGGCTCGCGGCTTTTATATCAAGGGGAGGATTTTTGCAGGGTAGAACTAGAATGTGGCAGATTTGTGAAACGCGCATGGGAGAATTCCCATTGCCCTGTTCAATCCTATGCTAAAGTGCGAGGACCTTAGACAGAAAGGACTCTGAGCATGAGCATCTCGAACTTCAAAACGGCAGCAATCAGCTTCGTCTTCGGCTTTGCCGGTGCCTGCACCGCCATAGCCGTTGCCGCCGGTCCAAAAGCCTCGGAGGAAGTAGTAACCAAGAAATTCACCCTGGTCAACTCCGCCGGCAAGCCCGTAATCATGATGATGACTGATGGAGAGAAGGGACACCCCCGCTTACTGGTGAAAGCAGCAGATGAAAAATCGGGCGTCTCGCTGCGTGTCGATGAAGAAACAGGTAGGGGTCAGGTGGCGGGATTGAGCGCCGAATACGGCACTAAGACCGGGGCGGTAGTGGGCGTTAGCGAGGGCGAGTCACGTGTGCGCGTCTTCTGCGGCGACCAGTCCAAATTTGCCGCGGTCAACGCAACAAAAGCACGTCAGGAATTCGTAGTGATGGACGGCAAAGACGTGCATTGGCGCTCCAAATAAGACCGCGCCTTCTGCTAATATTTGCCAATGAACCTGAAATCCGAGTCAATCAAATTTGGCGAATTGCTTGTCAAGCTAGGATTGGCAACGGAACAGGATTTGCGCCAGGCGTTGCAAGCGGCGCCGCAATTCGGGTTGCCGGTGGGCAGAACTCTCGTGTTGTCAGGTCGCCTGACTGAACAAGAGTTGCAGCTGGCCGTTGAACTGCAAGCTTTGATCAACCGCGAAGGCTACTCGATAGAGGCGGCTCAGCGAGCGGCACAACTGGTGCGCACGCAAGGACAGTCGCCGCAGGATGCGCTCAAACAGATAGGCGTGTCCGAAACTCCTGATCGCACCACACTGGGCAATCTCTTAATCGAAGCCGGCGCAATCACTAGCGAGAATCTGCAGGATGCGCAGAAAGGCAGCTATGAATCGGGCATGCGGCTCGGTCGGCTGCTCGTGCTCAAGGGTTTCATCACCCATCAACTTCTGACGCGCGCCCTGGACTTTCAACAGATGGTGCGCGACCAACGCATCTCGCTCGATCAGGCAGTGCAGATGTTGAAAGCGCAAGTGCCTAACGAAGTTTCTCGCGCAGTGGCTCTGGAAGCGCATGGGATGAAACCAGCCCCGGCGTCTAAGAACGTGCGCTTCGGTGAGTTTCTTGTATTAAGCGGACTGGCCACTGAACGCGAAATCTTGAACGCGATGGAAACCAGCATGACCCAGCAATGCAGCCTCAGCGAAGCATTGATCAAGTTAGGTCTGGTATCGCAAACTGTTTTCGATTGCGCGGCGCAGTTGCATCAAAAGGTCTGCCACGGCGAAATCACGGTCGAACATGCGACATCGGAAATTCACGATATGGTTTTTGGACCGTCGATGAAGAAACCAGAAAAGCAGCCTGTTCTGGGCGAGCTGCTCAAAATGACAGGACTGGTGACTGACACCGACATCACAGAAGCGATTGAATTGAGCAACAAATATCCGTCTTTGATCGGCAAGATGCTCGTAATCTCGGGTGCGATCGATGAAGCAATGTTGATTGCGTCACTGCGGTGCCAGTATCTGATCAAGCATGGCTATCTGGGTGTCGAAGATGCCGTCAAGGCCCTGCAGTACACCAAGAAAACTCGCGTCAGCTTTGACGATGCCATGGACGAACTGGGCATGCGCACTACTACTACGCACGTATAGATTTTTCGCTGGACAGATCAAGGTATCCGGCGAGCGGGTATGAAACAACGGAGAAACTGTGAGGTATGCCATGCCGGTATCAATGAGAAGTCGACACAAGCAGCTCTGCACAAGCGGGTTCCTCGCCGCAATGATGTCTCTTGGCGCTGGAGGCACGACACCGGCGTCTGCGGATGCCGCCTTCGATGCCGCGGTCAAATCGTACAACAGCCGCAACTTCCGTGAGGCAGTCGCTCAGTTCACGGCTTTGAAAAACGCCAATCCGAAAAATGCCACCATCCACTACTATCTGGCGCTGTCGTACCAGGGCGTCGGCAACCGCAGCGGAGCCAAGACTGAGTATGAATGGATTGTTGCCAACGACCGCACCCAACTGAAAGCTATGGCCGAGAAAGGGCTGCAAATCGTGGGTGGATCCGGCGGCTCTGTTTCCTCATCGAGTTCATCATCGTCGGATCCGAATGTTGCGGGCGCACCACCAGCGGCCGCTCCATCTGGTCCGAAAGTTAAGACCATTATCGACTTTTACACGACCTGGTGCGGTCCGTGCAAGAAGTTCGAGCCCATTTTCGATGAGGTAAAACGCAAGTACCCCGATATCACGTTCAAGCGCCTGGATGCCGAAGATTCCGCCAATGCCGATCTGGTGGAAAGGTACGGGGTGAAAGCCTATCCAACCATCGTAAAACTGGATGGCAGTGGCAAGGTGCTGGCAAATTCCGCCGGTGCGCCTCGGACCGCTGAGGACTTCGAAGCGGAAATCAAGCAATTTCATTGATGCCCGAATGCCGGCTCCAGTGAGCCGTACACAAAACATACACAAGAAATTCACAAGATATTCCGGATTTGTTCCGATGCTCTCCTCTAGAGTAGGTGCGCTTGGACTTCATCCCGCCGTGTCACGAAAATCCACGAATTGGGTATAAAGCTCAAGGACCCGCAACTTTTACCATCCGTCATTTCGAGCCCGCCGAAGAGAGGATTTTGTCATGGTCGCCAAACCTGCACATGTAGAAAGCGCCGACGACGCCGCCGTTGCCCGTCCGGTCGAGACCGCAGTTATTCAACAACAGACTGCTACAGCATTAACAACGCCGGAATCCACTGTCGCCTACCAGCAGATGCAGGGCACAACGAACACCGAAGGCTGGCTCAATAACAATCTGTCCCTGGTCGACGACAAGGCAAGCAAGGGCAAGCCTACCGACTCAACAACTCAAACTCTGTCGACCGACCCGAGCGAGACGCCGGAACCGCCGCCGCCCGAGTATGCGGTCAAGCAAAATGAAGGCCGCGTGTTCCTGGCTTCGGATGATACCTATCCATCCGAAACACCCGAACCACCGCCGCCCGAGAACGCTTAGGCTGGAGGATCAGTCGAGCAACCGGTCTAGACCGTGAATAAGTGATGGTGCAACCAGGCTGACGGTTGCAGCCACCAGTCCGACGCGCCCTTTGGCTCCCAGTTTTAACGCCGACCAGGCCGACAATCGATAGGCACCATATCCGGTACCAGCGAGGATGGTGGCGTCCGCCGCCACGCGGAAGCCCGTGCTGGGAGACATATTATTGGCCAGGTTATAGACGTGCGAACCGACGTCCATGTAGCCGCGTGTGATCGGATTGACTCCCAACATCGCGTCCTTGACTTCGCCCTCGTTCTTAACCGTCGGGATGCCGGAGTTGTTCAGTTGCAACTCGATTGGCACTTGCGACTTGGCGAACAGCGCCGTTCGCATCCAGCCTGGCAGCGGATTGTCGGTACGCATCCGGTAATATGGAACGCCGGACCCATCAAGCTTTTGCGCTATGTCTTTCACAGAAACCGACAGATCGCGACCAGCAGCATTCAACTGAAAGTTGATGCCGCGAATATTCTGTAGCGCCGGTCGTCCTTGCTGCTGAATCAGGTCAAATGCAGGATCATCGAAAGTGATTGATTTGAGAGTCGCCGCTCCGGCACTGCGATCGATCGAGATCTGTTGCGGTGCGCTGAGGTCAAACTCGATGTGCGGCCCGGTCATCGAAATTTTGTCTGTGGCTCGGGCGAAATTGCTGATGGCATCGTCGAGGCGCACGCCAGTGCGTTTCTCGAAATTATTGAGAGTATTGGCAGGCGAGAAATTGCCATTTCCAAGCGACTGCACTTCGTTGAGCATGTCGCCCGTGTCCATCTCCAATCCGTGAATGCCGCGCGTGCGGACATGCTGCTGCAAACGCTCGACTACATCCAGGGGCTCTTCCGGTTTAGGCTGCTGCGTGTGCGAGACCGGTCCGGTGGCTTTCGGGTGGGCTTTGAGAAACTGCCAGATGGTGTTGACGGTGCCGTCGATATCGTCGGGAACGTGATGGCCGCCGGCGATAGTGTATTCGTTGACCTCGACGCCGTTCTTCGGATTGACGTATCGGCGCTCTGTGACGTTGCCGTGGCGCTCGACCACGGGCGCCGCCGAGATTTCATTTTGCTCGACCCAGTATCTGGTCGCATAGTCTTGGGGCTTGAAGTTAGGCAATCCGACTGCGTTCAGCGAAGCCGGGACATTTTTCAGTCCATCATAAGGAATGATTTCATCTTCGGTTCCATGCATGTTCAAGATGGAAATCGGGGCTTTGAGCGGAGGCTCCTTGCCGCTCATGGCGCCGCTAATAATGGCTACGGCAGCGACTTTATCCGATAGCTCGCCGGCGGCGCGGTAAGCCATCATGCCACCATTGGACAGTCCACCCATAAAGATGCGCTGGGGGTCTACTTTATAGTTCTGCTCCGCGGTATTAATGATATGGCGAAGAAACCCGACGTCATCAGCATGTTCGCCAGGGGCCGTCAGACCGTTCTCGGTGTCCCAGGCGCGCCATTCTTCGCGGCCGGCCCAGGTGCGCGCATCAGGATAAACCGCGATGAAACCTTCGCGATCGGCTACCTTACTCATTTTCGTCAGGCGAGCGATCTCGGCGCCATCCTGCGAGTGTCCGTGCAACAGGAGCACCAGTGGCATCGGCTTGGCAGGGTCGTAACTGGGTGGCACGTGAATCTTGTAGTGCCGCTCCACGCCGGATATCGTGGTGGAGAAGTCGTAGTCGCCCGGCTTGGTGACATCGACTGGAGTGCCGGTGGAATTTTTCGGCACCAGATTGGCGTCGCCGGGGGTTGCCGGGTTGGGTTTGCCAGGGTTGGTAGCGCCGGTCCCGGTTCCGCCTTCCACATGGACAGAGGTCGCGGGAGCGGGGTTATCCGGTTCAGTCTGGGAAAGCAACTGCTTGTAGATCTGACGCAGTGCCGGGTCGACAACCTGTCCGACCCATTTCGGATTTGATTCGGCGAAGAGAGCCACCTTAGAGGCTTCATTCAAGGCATCAGAAGTAAGCAATCCGGCAATTGAAGGTCCTGTCGTCTTGGCCGCGTCGCTGAACACCTGGCTGATACGCGCCGTGCCGAAGCTGCCGTTGGCGAGGACTGGAATCTCCACGTTGACGACATTCGGCATGCCGAGAATGCGCTGGGCCGCGGTGGGCAGCGGGCTGGCGAATTCGGCGTTGAGGACCTTGTTGCCCGCCTGGTCCTTACCCAAGTGAGCGTTTTTGAGCGCGGCCGCGTAGTCGGAGCCAAAGAACGATATGTTGAGCGAGACGCCGTCGATATTCGACAGCGAGTGCGTGTTGCGGTCATAGTCGAAACTGACGCTGCCGCCGAAATTCAGCGTTTTGACCTCAATATTGCTGTTCAGGAAATCGCCGCCCACCAGCACCGACGTCGGTGCATCCCGTTGAATGGTGATGCGCGGTCCGGACTGGTCCACAGAACGAATCCCGGTCAATACGGGCGCCAGTTCATTAAGCGCCGACTGCGAGAACGTCGTTTGGGCGTCCTGGACTACAGGCACCAGCTTCGGGCTAATTTCGATGGGCTGATCTGCGGCGGGCATCAGACATCTTCCACAAGAGACCTCTATTCTTATGGAAAATGTCGCCCAAGTCATTGTTGAAACTACGTAGTCAGCCTCATGTCACAATTCGCGGATTGCGTCGGTGGCGACCCGCGTAAACTTTTCGTGTAAAACCGGAATTCCCGAGCGGCACCATATTTGGTGGCAAGGCGAGCACCGCCAGAGATCCGTGTCTAAAAGGATTGATTGCCTACGGCAGCGGTGTCCAACCGAGAGATCCAGTTAGCCTTTTCCGGATGGTCTTGCGGCGCCGGCATGTACCAGATGCGCACAGGCAGCCCCTCTTTAATCGGTCCGCCATGGGATGTCGCGTTGCGAAATCCAGGATTGGTCATGTCGAAGTCACTGTATGCAAATGGAATTCCGTTGACTCTAAAGCTCTCATTTTTATGTCCGGAAGCGGGCATGGGATCGAATTGGGAAACCACACCCTCTACCTTCTGGTGCGGTCCATGCTTCAAGTATTCGAGTGCCTGGCAGTGGTGCATGAAGCTAGCACCCATGACACTTGTGACAATCAGGCAGATGGTGCCACAGAAGATGCCGGCGATGATTCGATTGAATCTTGCGGCGGATTTTTCATTTTCGCGAACGGTTTTATTGTCGGCTACAGAGATGCGAACATCGGATGATCGGCGATGGACGCTTGGTCCTGCAATTACGATTATGAGCGAGATGGCGATGAAGAATACCGGCAAGAAAAGCGCTTGTATCCATCCATCCCACGGATTCACCCGGGCCACATCAAACACAGTCTGGTAGTTCATCGCACAATGGTACACCGGCGCCACCAGAAGTGGTGCACAGCAAAGCTGTGCACAGAAAAAACCCCTCGACTTATTCAATCGAGGGGTTTATAAATCCTGGCACCGGGCTATCTTTCCGGGCGGTCTCCCGCCAAGTATTGTCGCTGCTGACCGTCTTTACCGTCGTGTTCGGGATGGGAACGGGTGTGTTCCGGTCGCATCGGCACCAAGAAGCTTTAGGTCTGGCTCTTCTTGGGGATCTTTTCAGATCACTGCGGGCACTGGAGCCCTATTTAAGAGCCGTAACCTGAGACTGCACACCTGAGAAGGTTTGGCTATGTATTTCGATTCGAGGATCTAGCATCCAGTGATAGATCAACTGGATAAGCCCTCGGACAATTAGTAACGCTCGGCTACAAACCGCCTTGGTGCGGCCTTTCCACCTGCGTCCTATCTACCAGGTTGTCTTCCTGGGTCCTTACTACCTTGCGGTATGGGAAATCTCATCTTGGGGTGGGCTTCGTACTTATATGCTTTCAGCACTTATCCGCTCCGAACACAGCTACCCTGCGTCTACCGCTGGCGCGATAACAGGTACACTGGCGGTTCGTTCGTCCCGGTCCTCTCGTACTAAGGACGACTCCCCTCAAATTTCCTACGGGCATGCCGGATATGGACCGAACTGTCTCACGACGTTCTGAACCCAGCTCACGTACCGCTTTAATGGGCGAACAGCCCAACCCTTGGAACGTACTTCCGCTCCAGGATGCGATGAGCCGACATCGAGGTGCCAAACCTCCCCGTCGATGTGGACTCTTGGGGGAGATCAGCCTGTTATCCCTATGGTAACTTTTGTCCGATGAGCAACGGCTCTTCCATGCAAAGCCGTGGGATCACTAAGCCCGACTTTCGTCCCTGCGCGAGATGTCTCTCTTGCAGTCAAGCCTCCTTCTGCCTTTACGCTCGATGGTTGATTTCCGACCAACCTGAGGAGACCATTGGGCGCCTCCGTTACTGTTTAGGAGGCGACCGCCCCAGTCAAACTGCCCAACTGAAACTGTCCCACGCCCGGATTCACGGAACGCGGTTAGTACGCTAGTTACGCCAGAGTGGTATCTCAACGTTGCCTCCCCAACGACCAAAATCGTTGGATCAACGGCTCCCACCTATCCTGCGCAGACATAACCCGCGGACAATATCAGCCTACAGTAAAGCTCAATAGGGTCTTTCTGTCCTGGCACGCCTAGTCCGTATCTTCACAGACAATCCTATTTCGCCGAGTCTCTCTCCGAGACAGCGCTCAAATCGTTACTCCATTCGTGCGGGTCGGAACTTACCCGACAAGGAATTTCGCTACCTTAGGACCGTTATAGTTACGGCCGCCGTTCACCGGGGCTTTGTTTTTCAGCTTCGCTTGCGCTAACCGATCCACTTAACCTTCCGGCACTGGGCAGGAGTCAGCCCCTATACTTCCCCTTACGGGTTTGCAGAGACCTGTGTTTTTGTTAAACAGTCGCTTGAGCCTCGTCGCTGCGACCTTCTCACGCTTCAACCGCGTAGGTTTACACGCTAGCAAGGCACCTCTTCTTCCGAAGTTACGAGGTTATTTTGCCGAGTTCCTTAGAGAGAGTTATCTCGCGGACCTTAGTATTCTCTACCTGACTACCTGTGTCGGTTTCGGGTACGGGCACCTTGGACTCCATCGCCGCTTTTCTCGGCAGCATGGCGTTTGCACACTAACGAGGTACGTGACCTCTTCGCTGGGGACCTCAGTTTTTAACGTCGCTGCGGATTTGCCTACAACAACTACCTACATCCCTGGAAGCGCCATATCCAATCGCGCTCTGTGCATAGCCTCCTGCGTCCCGACGATTTCAACGTTTTCGGTGGCAGAGGAATATTAACCTCCTGTGCATCGACTACGCCTTTCGGCCTCGCCTTAGCTCCCGGCTAACCCCACGCGGACGAACCTGCCGTGGGAACCCTTAGTCTTTCGGTCCATCAGATTCTCACTGATGTTTTCGCTACTTAAGCCGACAGTCTCACTTGTGCTTCGTCCATACGTCCTTACGATCGTACTTCGTCCTACAACACAACGCTCCCCTACCGCTTCCATTCGGAAGCCCACGATTTCGGCGACATACTTAGTCCCGGATATTTTCGGCGCAAAGTCGCTTGACCAGTGAGCTATTACGCTTTCTTTTAATGGTGGCTGCTTCTAAGCCAACATCCTGGTTGTCAATGCAACTTCACCTCCTTAGCCACTTAGTATGTTCTTTGGGGCCTTAGTCGGTGGTCTGGGCTGTTTCCCTCTTGAGTACGGAACTTATCTCTCGCACTCTCACTGCCAGATATACATTATGGGTATTCGGAGTTTAACTCGATTTGGTACGGATCTTCTCCGCCCGCACCGAACTAGTGCTCTACCCCCCATAAGATTAACTCTGACGCTGTGCCTCAACGCATTTCGGGGAGAACCAGCTAGCTCCGGGTTCGATTGGCATTTCACCCCTAAACACAGCTCATCCACCAGTTTTTCAACACTGGTTGGTTCGGACCTCTACGCACCTTTACGCGCGCTTCATCCTGGCCATGCCTAGATCACCCGGGTTCGGGTCTGCCGCATGTAATTAAAAATCGCCCTATTCAGACTCGGTTTCCCTTTGGCTTCGTGTGTTAACCACTTAACCAACTACATACGGCAACTCGCCGGCTCATTCTTCAACAGGCACACGGTCACACTATCTAATAGTGCTCCCATTGCTTGTAAGCACACGGTTTCATGTTCTATTTCACTCCCCTCGCCGGGGTTCTTTTCACCTTTCCCTCGCGGTACTTGTTCGCTATCGGTCGTCAGACAGTATTTAGCCTTACCGGATGGTCCCGGCAGATTCATACAGAGTTTCCCGTGCTCCGTATTACTTGGGATACTCCTCAGGTTCAAGCGATTTCGTCTACCGGACTGTAACCGTCTATGGTGTTCTTTTCAGTAATCTTCGACTATCGCTATCCCATCTTAAATGGAGTCCCGCTACCCCGATGCAACTTGCGTTGCATTGGTTTGGGCTGTTCCCCGTTCACTCGCCGCTACTGAGGGAATCACTGTTTTGTTTTCTTTTCTTCCCGGTACTAAGATGTTTCAGTTCCCGGACTTGCCTTCCTCAACACTATGGATTCATGTTGGGATAATCAGACATTACTCTGACTGGGTTGCCCCATTCGGACACCCGCGGATCGTAGCCTGCAACGGCTCCTCGCGGCATTTCGCAGTTTGCAGCGTCCTTCTTCGGCTGCTGACGCCAAGGTATCCACCTGTGCGCTCTTAGTAGCTTAACCAGATAGACTTGTCACTCAGCCGCAATGCTCACGCCGACTTTCGCCGACGAGGGCACCGCATTTGGTGCAAGCCTGATCTATTTCGATACTAGACTTTCGTTTCTATTGTTTCTCAGATATGCAGTTTTCAGGGTACGGACCAGAATTGATACGGCTTCTGGAGCGCCGTCACGTATTGACCCGTGCGAATTGCTTATAGTACCAGATATCTTTCTTGCCGTGCAATCCGTTCAATGAAATTCACTGAAGAATTGCTCTGCGAGCGAACCCTGGTGTTTCGAGGGTCATACACCGAACATTCGCGCTCACCAAGCAGTTAGCTCGTGACCGCGGATTTATAAGAGTATCACACCGACTTGGAGCTATCCGCTCTTTGTTTTCCGATGTGAAGGGAGCGTTGGAAACGCTCACCCTACCTCAATCTCTGGAGGCTAGCGGAGTCGAACCGCTGACCTTCTCCGTGCAAAGGAGACGCTCTACCAACTGAGCCAAGCCCCCACAGTACTGGTTTCTTCCTTATAGAGGATCTGGTTGGGTGCACATCGAGCCGTTAACAATGTCTTCAAGCTTTGAAAACGGTTGTGTTACAGCGGGCAGCCGCCAAACATATTTATAGGGAGGAAAACTGGGCCATCGTAGACTCGAACTACGGACCTCACCCTTATCAGGGGTGCGCTCTAACCACCTGAGCTAATAGCCCTCAGCGTATTCATTCTATCTATAGCCGCCTTTTTAGTCAAAAGCAGACCTGAAATTTGCGGGTTTTGTGAACCCCCAACGCTTGTCTTCTCTCCAGCCCCGGCACCGGTATCGCGGGCAGTGACCGTTTATCTACTACACAGAGATTGCGGCTTCTTCTTTCAGCTTCTGGAAAGCTTCTTCCGGATCGACTTGCTCGCTCGTGATCTTATTCATTATGTAGGAGATGGCGAAAACGCCCTCGTCAAGCGAGAGTGTATTGGCGCGAACGGCTTCGTAAATACGGACGATCGCTTCGATGCAGCGGTCGTCGAGCACTCCGACCATCGACAGCGAAGTGGCAACGATCAACGGCGTACGCACGGCGAGTGCCAGAGCGTTCTTGATGTCGGCCTCATGGGCAACGCTAGACAGCATGAGGAACTTGTTGAACGCCAGCTGGCTGTTGTCAACTTCTTCGGTGCCGATCTCGGTTTTCTTCGGCTCAGGATCTTGCGGCTCAACAGCGGCGCCCTCTTCGACGAGCGCCTCCAACTGATCTTCATAGGTCTTACTGGAGACCGGCGCTGCCACTGCTTCCTGCTGCGCCTGTTGAATTTGTTTCTCCTGCTGCACTTGCTTGGCTTCGCGCGCGGCTTTCGCTTTGGCATCAGCCTCAAGAAGCGCTTTGCGGGCGGCTTCGGTTTCCGCTTCGATAATCTGCATGCGCAGCAATTCCACTTCGCTCAATCCACCGGCACCGATAGCCGGTCCGGGCGGAGTCGATGGCGCTTGCGGCGGCAAAGTGTCTTTATCCAGACCACGCAACAGTCCTTTCGCTTGACCGATCGGTACATGCACCGGTCCAGCGGGCATCGGCGCTGCGGGCGGCGGCTCGGGCGCTTTCTCTGGCTCAGGTTCAGCCTGCGGCTCCGGCACGGAAGGGACCGTCAGCCCTTTAGGCTTCGACGGTTCAGTGGCATAGGAAAAAACTTTCGGGGGTCGCGTCGCCGTCAGGTCTGCATCGCCATCGAGGGCAGGCTGCGAGCCTGTATTTACATTAAGAGCGGGTTGCGAGCCGGTGTTGGTCTGTTCAAACATACCGCCGCCGCCGCGCACGTTCTGCATAGACTTGGCAAAAGCTTCTTCCAGGTCGGCCATCACCATCTTTTTCTCTTCGGTATGGCTGGCTTTTTGGGCCACCTGACCGGGCATGGCAATGGCGCGCATCTGCTGCGTTTCATCCTGCGGCATGATGATGTTGCCCAGCACGGTGCTGGATGCCATAGGTCCGCCGGCGCCGACTTCCGGCTCCGGTTCGCTCAACAAGCCACCCTGAAGATCTTCCATAGATATGGCTTTCATCTGCAGAGTGTCGGACAGCACTTGCGGTGGTGCCGCCTTGGTTGCCAGCGACATCTTGAGGGCGTCTAGAGTTTCTTGTTTGACTGGAAATGCACAGTGCACCTCCCACAACTCTTGATAGGCATCTTCAGGACTGCATGTACCGTTGCGGGCCGCAGTCTGCAGCTCGATGGCGGCCGAAAGCGTTTCTTCCGAGACCAGTCCGTTCTGCACCAGCATCGTGCCGACGTTTTTGTTTTGCTCCAGCCCCATCTCGACCGCATTGCGCACATCGAACTCGGTGGCGATGCCGGCACAAATGACCAGATCGCCTAATTTGAGGTTGGCTTTCTGAGTCTTCTTCTTTTCTTCGTCGTCGACGGACAGCTGTCTTTTGTAGGCGATATTGAGCGCCTTGATGGCTACATCACGCTCGACCTTGCCGTCCCGGATCAATACTTGTGCGTTGAGGGCGGCGTTCAGGAAAGTTTCGGTGAGCACGCCGGAAAGCACCAGAGTGCGTCCCAGGGGCAAACCGGTAGAGTTACTCTTCAGCCTGGCTTTCTCTACCTGTTCCGTTGACAGAATTCCGGCATCAATAAGGAATTCACCCAACTGACTGACGGGGTTGATGTCTTTGCCGCCGGCAGAAGGCGCAGTATGACCAGCTCTTCCCAGGGCATCGGCGAAGCTTATGCCGGAACGATGAGCCAGGCGCAAGGCCCGCACCGCGTTATAGAGGTCGAGTGAGCCGTCTTTGATCATGTCTTGCGCCTGGATCGCCATGTCCAGGTGCTTACGCTGAATGTAATTCATGGCCAGCAGGATTTCGCCCACGCGGGCTGTATTGGTTCCCGCCTGCCGCATGGCATCGGTAAGCACTTCCTGAGGAATAATTCCAGCTCTCACAAGCAGGTCGCCAAGCCTGACTTGAGCATTCTTACCCGCCCAGAACGACTGGGAAAGCAGACTCGGGGACTTACCTGATTGGTCTTGCGACACGGAATTCCTCTTGCACTCCAAAATGCCTAAGTGCGAAGCTCACTAGATCGGTCATGCCACACCAGGGACAGAACCTATCGCCTCCGACAACATTAATACCATTGATCGACTGATATTCATCAAATATCAACACACTGGTTGACTAAAGATGTCAGCTTGGGCACATTCCTATGTAACCGGTTCAAGCTAACCCCATGCTGATATTCACGCTGTCCGTCAAGAGCAATTCTCAATTCGTCGCCGTCCTCAGTGAAGTTCGCAAACACTCGGACGTGCGTTACGGCATGTTGCGAGTAGCTTCCAGCGAAACCAGCGGTCGCATCTTCATTGTCGACGGTGCCTTCATCATCGGTTGCGAATTATCTGACGGTAGAAAGGGCGCCGTCGCGCTCACCACACTGCTCTCCATGGAGCGGGCCATCGTCGGCTTTCTGGAGATGCCTCGGCGCACCGGCGGCGGCGGGGTGGCGGTCAACATCGAAAACATGGTCAATGATTGCAATGCGTCCCAAGACGAAAACGTCGGCAACGTGCTGCGCCGCATCCTCAATCAAGCGCCGCTTACGGATCTGCCCGCGGGCGCCGACGCACCCAAACAGCCCGCACCGCACAGTCTGATGATGCACGTTATCCACAACCAGGTGCGCAAGGAGCTCGGACCCACGCGTGATGCCACTAGCAGTGGTGCGGCAGCAACACTCACCGAAATCGTACTGCGCAATTTAGATACGTACAACAAGTTACTGCAGAGGCTGGATCGTGCCCCGGACAAAAACTTCATCAGCCGCTCGGAACTCTTGTGCGCCGACATCGCCATGTTCGAGTCGCTGCTCGAATCTTCGCACCGCAACACTTACGCCGCCCAGAGCGTCAAGCGTTTGCGCCAGACTTTGCTCAAATTGATCAAGCGCGCCCGCGCTCAACCGTTAGACTACGAGCCGGTCGCCGCTACCGCTGCACCGGCGGCACCGACGACGTCGCAGCCAAAGCCCGCAGCACCGGCGGAAGATCGCGAGGAAGAGGCGATCACGCCGGCCGGACTGGTCAACAATCTGGCATCCACGCTGCAGCATGACATCTCGAATTTGCCTGACTCCGAAGCTGCTTACACGCAGGCAGACGAAGCGCCGGCAGCCAGCGCCGGCGGCGGCGCACCCAGCTATTCCAAAGTCGTCACCTCCGATACCGGCTCGATTCGCGTTTTCGCCACCGACACCGACTTCGAAGACGGTGGGTTGACCGGCGGCGGCGGGCTGACCAACAGCGACACCTGGGAGTACGGCAGCGACGATCCTTTCGATTGGGGAGAATCGCTGTTTCTCTCAGAGGAAGAACTTTCCACGCAACCGGCAGAAAGCGAGGCGGACGAAGAAGAGCCGGATCGCAGTTACAAATTGGACACCGGCGCCGATAACGGTGCTCGCATCATGTCGGCGGCAGCAGCCATGAGCGCCGTGCCGCCTTCACCGAATTTCAGCGCCGAGCCTCCACCGGCGTCAACAGAACCAGCACCAACCCCATCGGCACCACTGGAGCCGGCGCCGGCAGAACCGGCACCGCCGCCGCTTTCCGCATCCAGCAGCGGCACCCACTCGCGCGTCAGCGGTGCAACAGAGATTCCAGAGAATCTCCGATATCCGCATGCCGGGCTGTCGGGCGGACTTGCTCACGAACACGACGCCAAAGACAAACCGACCGATTCCAGCTTCCGCAGAGAACTGAAACAAACCGACTCGCTGGCTAAAAAGCGCATCGAGAAACACGCCAAGTCCAAGGACACACGCGGTTTTGTCGTCGGCATTCTGGTTCTGGGTCTGCTGGGCGTGGGCGGTTATTTCGGCTATGTTTACTACCTGGCACCACCGACACCCAAACAACTATATGATCGCGCACTGCTCGCCGAGCAGCAGAAGTATTATTTGCGCGCTCGCGAACAGGTCGACAAAGCCATCGAGCAAGAGCCGAATTTCGCTCCCGCATTTCTTTTGAGAGCACGCCTGCACACGAATAACGGCGAGTACGCCGACGCGCTTGCCGATTACAATCGAGCCACCCAGTTGGGCTCGACTGACGACGAGTCTGTCTTGAAAGCTCGCGCCGAAGTGGCTTTCAAAGCCGATGCCTGGGCCGATGCCCAGGATGCCTTGAAGAAACTTCTGGAGAAGTCTCCGGACGATCTGGAACTTCATCAGAAGCTGGCCACAACGTACCTGCGCCTGGACAAATCGAAGATGAATCCAGACGAAGTCAAGGCAGCTCTGGAGCAGGCCGTCGAACACTACACGCGCGCCATTACCGGCGGTGCCGCCGATCCGGGTCCGATTTATCGCAGCCGCGGCATGGTCTACGAAGAACTGAAAGACTTTCCCAAAGCCACCGCCGATTACACGGAGGCGATCAAACTCAACCCGCAAGATCAGCTGGCCTACGCCCGCCGCGGCTCACTCTATCTGAAAAACGGCGATGCCGACAAAGCATTCGCCGACCTTTCCAAGGCAGTCGAGAAAGCCCCCAGCCCCGAAGCCCTGGTCGATCTAGCCAGCATCTACGAAAAGAAAGGCGACCGCGCCAAAGCCGGCGGGCTTGCCGCTCGGGCGCTCGAACTCAACAGTAAAAACGTCGGCGCCTTGATTATTCGCGCCAACAGCTATCTAGCCCAGAAAGCATTTCCTCGCGCTCTCGATGACTACGACGCTGCCATGCAGCTCGAACCGGACAACGCAACGGTCCGCACGCTGCGGGAGAAAGCTCTGTCGGCGTATCGCGCCGCTTCACCATCGGCGGTGCGAGAGCTGGAGTCTTCCGATCAACCACGTAAGTTGCCGCCCATTCCAAAAAATATGCCGGAAGGCTCGCTGATCTTGAAAGGATACGAGCAGCTGCGCGATGGACACACTGATGTTGCCATCCAGATGCTCACCGAAGCTTTGAATAAGGAGCCCTCGAACGAAACAGCCAGGCGATACCTGGCACATGCTTACTTCCGGGCCCATCATCCGGCTCAAGCAGCCGAACAATTCAAGAGCGTCGCCGGTACCGCCGAATTGACCGAAGCAGATCAAATTGTTTACGGCGACGCCTTATCACAGGCGAATCAGCCTGCCGAAGCAGTCGAAGTTCTCAATACCGTTGTCGCCAACCGGCCGACGTCAGTCGCCGCTCGCGTTCTTTTGGCTCGCTGCCTGCTTAAAACCGGAGATCGTGCCAAGGCCCAGCAAGTAGTCAATGACGGGTTGCAACTGACAAGTGATCCGGGCGAAAAACGTGAACTTAATGCGGTGCTGGCGTCCGAATCAGGAGCCGCTCCCAGCCCCAAACCAGACAATTCTTCAAGTCCGAATAACAATTCCGGAACGCCGTAGGCGTTGCGATAAGGTAAATGGTAACATCCGTGATGCCAAAAGGCGTTTGCTGGGCACATCATTTCTTAGGACGCTTTGCTTTATCCGGTCGTTAGCGGATGCTGCTCTTTACACAACCCATAAATTCCAACCGGCAATTGTCCGATGCATTGTCGCGGGTGCTTCAGCATCCGGAAGTGCAATACGGCATTTTGCGCATCACGGACGGCGTGACCAACGGACGCATTTTCATTGCCGACGGCAGCGTGTTCGTGGGCGCCGAAGTAGTCGGGGGCAAGATGGGCGCCGAAGCAGTCTACCGTCTGCTGCATCTCGAAGATGCCATCGTCGGCTTCTTGCAAGTGCCGTTCGAACCGATGGATGACAGCACCTTTGTCGATATACGCACACTGCTCTTTGAAATGGAGCAATCGCCCGACATCAAGCTCTCCGATGCATTGCTCAAGATTGTCGGCAACACGGCCAAAGACCCCGATACGCCGCCACCCGCAGCCGGCAGCATGGAATCACCGGCGCGCTTGATGGCTGATGCCATCCACACCCAAGTGCAAAAGGAGCTGGGCAAGAAAGCTTCTGATACCACGGACGGTGACAGCGAGAAATTATTGCTGGACAACCTCAACTATTACAACAAGCTGCTCAGCCAGCTGGACCGCGCGCCGTACAAAACCTGGTTATCGCGGGCCGAACTTTTGAACGCCGATCTGGTCGTCTACGAGTGCTTGCTGGAAGGCGAAGAGCGTCAGACAGAAGTCGCCGCAGCCATGAATCGCCTGCGCGAAACCCTCACGAAAGCGATCGTGCGCGCCGCCGAGACCGCTGCATTGCTCGCCGAAGTAGACACTCCCTATCAATCCACTTCCGAATTGTTTAAACCAGCCGCTGCTCCACAGGCTCCGGCTGCGGTTTCCGAAAGTAATCGGGTCGACGAAGTAGCAAAAGCCCAGCCCCCCGAATCGGCAAAGCCGGCCACTCCGGTCAGCTCCGCGCCGCCACCGGTGTCGGAAGCCAACCGCATGGACAAAATTGCGGTAGCCAAGTCGCCGCACGACGGTACCAATGCCGGACCGGCGGCAACACCTTCGCCGCCGTCGGCACCGCCACCAGTTTCTGCGGCCAACCGCGTCGACAGAATTGCCATGCCGGCCTCCAGCGTTGCCGCCAAAGCAACCGGCGGTCAAGCAAAACCGGCGCCGGCAGCTGCCACCACAGCATCAAAACCGGCCGCGGCTGAACCGCCGAAACCGGCGGCTGCGCCACCCAAGCCAGCACCAGAGCCACCCAAGCCAGCACCAGAGCCACCCAAGCCGGCACCAGAGCCACCCAAGCCGGCACCAGAGCCACCCAAGCCGGCACCCTCCACTCCACTTTCAGACGCGTCCAAAGCCACCGTCGATATTGCCAAGCCCGTGGCCACCGCCGGTGACGACTCCGGGCGTTCTGCCTCGCTGGCGGATGCCTGGCAGAAGGCGCTCGCGGAAGCCGAATCCAAGCCGGCGGAAGAGTCCAAGCCCACCATGTCCGCAGCCGAGCGTGCGGATCTGCCGGAAGAACTGGCTAACTTGCCGATCTCTGCCGCCACCGAAGAATACGAAGCGTTCGACGACCAGAGCTTTCCAGGTTTCAACGCACCGCCGGCAGCGCCGGCCGCGCCACCCGCCGCGCCTGAGGAAGATGCCGCACCACTGCTCATGCAACTTACCTCACTGGCGGCGTCCTCCAGCAAAGAATTCAAAAAGCCGACGCCGCTTGGTGAGCCGGACGATCCCAACTCATCGACGATCCAGACTAAGGCCATCAAAGAGAGCGACCTGCCCGACTGGGCCAGAGATGAAGCTCCTGCCGCCACCGCCGCCAAGCCACCCGCCAGCCCGGCACCAGATACGGTGCCCGCCAAACCGGCGCCCGCACCGGTGACCGGCAAGTCACCAACTGGTGAGCAAAAGAAAGAACCACCCAAGCCGGCCGCCGCCAAACCTAGCAGCAGCGAGAAGAAGCCTGCAGAAACGCCACCACCGGCCCCGGCAAAGCCCGCCGCGTCACTTGACTCCCTGCTCAGCTTCGATGATGAAGACGAGTCAAAGCCGGCTCCGCCGGCCGCTGCCTCTGCTGAATTTGACCCGGACGCCACGCTCACCGACCCGGTGACCGCCATTTCGGCGAGCGAATCCCTTTCCTCAGAAGATGAAGAGGACATGTCGGTCTGGGATGTCTATGAATCACCGAAAGATAAAGCGGAAGCCGCGAAAATCGATACTTCCAAACCGGTGAGAGCCTCTGCGCTCGATGACGATCTGTTCGGCGATTTCCAATCGGCTCGCAAACCGGCAGTGACAGCCACCCCGACTCCGGCCGCTGCCAGTCAGACTCCCGCACCGACTGCGGAAGAAACAGCCAAAGACACTTTCTCCAAACTGGAATTCAAACCGGCTCGCCCGGCGACCGGCTCGCAAGCCAGTGGTGAAGCCGTTTCCGCCTTGCAGGCAAAACTCGATGGCACCGCACCGACAGGCAAGCCTTATGTTCCTGCCGGCAAACCAGGTGCCACCGGAAAAACGGGACAACAAGGCAAGCCCGCTTCACCCAATCAATCTCCGGCGGGCAGCGGCGCCGTGTCGTACCAGTCACCCATGGGACCCGATGACGAGATGCCGTCGTCAGCCGCGGAAGATTACACGCGTGAAGCGTTGAACGCCATTCCCACCCCCGGCAAGGGAGCACCATCATCAGCATCGGCCTCGTCGATGTCTGCTTCTTTGGATGCGATTCCGACACCCCTGGGCGCAACCCCGACAACCGCTCTAGATGCCATTCCCACTCCCGGCAGCGGCAAGGCGAAAGCGGTTCCGATCGACCAGTCCGCACAGGATGCGGCCAAAGGCAACGCGGCCGATACGTTTGCCGATGGACCAAGCAGACTGATGGGCAAAATCGCTACATCAAAATCAAGTCAGGTGCAGCTGGGCGCCACACCAGGCGCGCGCGGCAAGACCAACGAAGCGCTGGTCAATGCGCTCTCGCAGATGTTCGAAGGTCTGGAAATCGACGAAACCGAACTGGACACCATCGAAGAACAGGCAAAGAAAGCCGAAGAAGAGAAGCGTCGCTTCAAACAAGAAATTGCCGAAGCGGAAAAACAGCAAGATATGTTGTCGGCCGCGGCTATTGCCAGCATTCGCACGCAAGAGGCTCAAGCCGCCGACAAAGAACTGCGCACCGAGTTGAAGTCACTCAGGCAACAACAGACTTTCAACAAGCGCTACCTAATCGGCGGTGCGGTCGCCGGCGTTCTGGTTCTCGGCACCATCGTCTACTTCGTCTTTAATCCGCCCGGTCCCTCGATTTCCAGCGACATTCAATCAGCCAAGCAGCACCTGAAAGACAATTTGCGTTCGGTGGCTCGCGAAGAGATCAAAATGGCCATCAGCAAAGATCCGAAGAGCGCCGAAGCACACCAGATTCTCGGACAGATCTTGTTCGAAGAAGGCGAATACACTGAAGCTCTCACCGAATTGAAACAAGCTGAAACGCTGGGCGCCAAGCCCGATGCAGCGACACTGCACATGATGGCGGAATCGGCGATCAAAACTAAAAACTGGAAAGAAGCGCGAGCAATTACAGAGCGTCAAATCAAGAAAGGCTCTACAACAAAACTGCAAGTTCAGCTCGGACGCATCGAGCGCGACTCAGGCAACTGGACAGCAGCATTGCCCTACTTCAACAAGGCGATCAGCGGCGGCTACAAAGAAGCGTACCGCGAACGCGGCGAACTGTACTTCAAATTGAAGCAGCCCAAGAAAGCGCTCGGGGACCTCGACCAGGCGATCAAGAGCAACGATAAAGACATGCGCGCACATCTTTTGCGCGGACGCTGCTACCTGCAAATCGGCGATACGAAATCCGCGCTCGCAGACTTCGCTAAGGCGCAAGCGCCACTGCACCCCGACGCAAATGTGCTGTCCTATCAAGCCATCGCTTACTTCCGCAGTGGGCAATACGAGAAAGCCATCGAAGCTGCCAGCAAAGCGCTCGACATAGATCAAAATTCGGTGCCGGCTTATATGGTCCGCGGTGATGCCTTCATGGCGTTGCGCACATACCAGCGCGCCGTCAATGACTTCGATCAGATTCTGCAACTGGACGAGAAAAATCCCGAAGCCAAACGCAAACGCCAGGCCGCATACGTCGCTTACCGACGCAGCGCCGCTCGCGGTGATGTTTATGGACTGCAGTCGGAGTCCGTTTCCATACCTGCCAATCTTTCCGGCGCCCAGCTGGTGCAGCGCGGCTACGAGCTGTTGCGCTCCGGTCAGTACAACCAGGCGACAGCATATTTCACCGCCGCGCTCAAGAAGCAACCTAACGATGCCACCGCGCGCATGTATCTCGGTCACGCTCTCAACAAATCCGGACAGGATTCTGATGCAGCCGAGCAGTTCCGCCTGGCTGATCAGATGGGCGCCCAAATGCGTCCGCTCGATCGCGCTGCCTGGGCTGACTCTCTGCTTTCCGCCGGACAGAGCGAACAAGCGAAAACTATGTTCGAGCAGATTCTGCAGTCATCGCCAAAACTGCTTGCCGCAAGAATGGGACAGCTGAAGGCTTATATCGCCCTCGGCGATCGCAAGAAGGCCGAGTCGCTGGCCCGTACATATATGGTGGATTCCAACGAACAAGAACAAGAGGCGTTGTCCAGTCTGTTCAGGAAGCAAGACGACAGTCCGCCGCCTCAGCAGGAGGAGCAAAAGGCCCCTCCAACAGGTTAAAAACGGCGGGGCTTCTTACCCCGCCGTTTTCGAATGATTGGAGATAAGGGGATTCGAACCCCTGACCTCACGGGTGCGATCCGTGCGCTCTACCAACTGAGCTATATCCCCATAAAGGGAACGTTCAACATTATAATCCGGAATCTGTCGAATCAGTTGCCTTCCATCCAGAAGCTGTAAAGCGGAGCGGAGTTGTGAATACCATGAAAGGAATGTCCTGACATGAAGAGCGAAACAGCTCCAGGTGATTCGCTCGACGGTTTTGAAGAGCCGGGAGAGCCGGAAGAAGAGGGCGAGGAGGAAGAAGAAACTCCGCAGGAGTCCCGGTCGGTAAGCTTGCTGTTTCTGGCTGTAACAATTCTCTTCCTGGGTTCCGGACTCTCCAGCTTGATCTACCAAGTGATCTGGCTGCGCATGCTGTCGTTGATCTTCGGTTCCACAACCTTCGCCACAGCCAGCGTCCTGGGAGTTTTCATGGGCGGGCTGGCGCTCGGTTCGTTTCTTGCCGGTCGCTATGCTGATCGGCTGCAACGACCTTTGCTCTGGTACGGCATTCTGGAAGCCATCATCGGCATCTGGGCACTGGCCGTGCCCTTGTTGTTCGCAGCGGCCGAGCCGCTTTACGCCGCAGCATTTCAAGCATTTCACCTCTCGGTCATTCCGTTCAGCGTACTGCGGCTACTGATGGCGGCACTGATTCTGATCGTGCCCACCGCCTGCATGGGGGCGACTTTGCCGCTTTTGGCGCGCTTTGTGACCACCGAACTTTCCGCCGTCGGCAGAAAAGTCGGCACGCTGTATTCATTCAATACACTTGGTGCCGTGGGTGGTGCCATGATCGCCGGCTTCTTTCTCTTGCCGGCGATTGGCTTGAAAGCCACCATATTCTCGGCAGCCGCTCTCAACTTTGTGCTCGCCGGTATCGTTGCCGTGCTGTCTCGCCGCCAGGAAACCGGCAAGGTCCTGGCGCTCACCGAAGCTCCCGAACAGAAAGAGCGGGCGCCGCTACCCTGGACGATCAAAGCAGTGTTGATCTCGTTTGCGATCTCCGGCAGCTTCGCCATGATTTACGAAGTGGGATTCACGCGGGCTTTGCTGATGGTGATTGGTTCCACAACCTATGCCTTCTCGATCATGCTCTCGACATTTTTGATCGGGCTTTCATTGGGCAGCCTCTGGGTCGCGCGCTTTGTCGACCGCCTCTCGCGTCCGGTGGTGGCTCTGGCAATCACACAAATATTGACCGGCATCGTCGCCTTCGGGAGCCTGAAAGTATTCAATCTCTTGCCGTGGTGGAACCTGCAACTGGCTTCTGCGTGGCACGCCAACTCCGACATCGGCATGTTGATTCGCTTTCTCCTTTCGGGACTGGTGATGTTTCCCTTGACGCTCTGCCTGGGCGCCGCCTTCCCGATCGTGGTCAGATGCTGCACCTCCGAACTAGATCGAGTCGGGCGTTCAGTCGGCACCGTCTATTCAGTCAATACCATCGGCGCCATCATCGGTTCCCTGGCAGCCGGTTTCCTTTTGATTCCCAACTTCGGCACCGAAACGGCTTTGATCGTCAGTTGCGCCGGCAACGCGCTTCTGGCTATGTTTCTTCTTTCAACGCAGCAAAAAACACTCAAGCGCTCGGAGAAAATTGCCGCCTGGGTGGTGGCATTCCTGGCTTTCTTCTGGGCCGTGAAAGCTCCGACAGTCTGGGATCACACTTTGTTAGCCCATGCGCAAGCAGAGCGCCGCAAGCTTTCTACAGATCGCGCCCTGCCCTATCCCGATCTGTACACCCTTTTGAAAGCTATCGAAAGCAGCTGCAAGCTTTTGTATTACAAAGACGGCGCATCATCTACGGTGGCAGTTCTGGAATACAACATTCACGGAAATCTGACACACTCGCTGGTGACCAACGGTCACGTCGACGGTTCCGATACTGCAGACATGCCGATTCAATGCATGTTGACGGGCTATCCGCTGCTGATGAAACCTGAGGCGAAAAGCGTCTGCGTGGTGGGTTGGGGATGCGGTGTATCCACCGGTGTGGCGACACGCTTCCCGGTGCAATCGATCACCGCCGTCGAACTGGAGCCCTCGGTAGTCGAAGGCGCCCGCTATTTCCATCACGTGAATCACAGTCCCGAACGCGATCCTCGCGTCAAGCTGGAATTCAATGATGGAAGAAACTTCTTGATGGCCACCAAAAACAAGTACGACGTCATCGTTTCCGAACCTTCTAACCCCTGGCAGGCGGGGGTTTGCAACCTGTTTACCCGGGAGTATTTTCATATCTGTCACGAACGCCTCAACCCGGGCGGCGTGCTCTCTATCTGGCTGCAGACCGTGGAGGTGCCGCCCGAAAACATTCGCGGCGTGCTGCGCTCGCTCACTGATGAATTCAAGCATGTAGTGGCGATGCGCATCACCTCCGGCAATGTCATCCTCATGGCTAGCGATCAGCCCCTCCCGATTCCAGTGCAAGCCACCAATTATTTGCTCAGCAAAGACCCGAAAGTTTCTGCCGAAATGCGCAAGATCGGCATCAACAGCGCGGCAGATCTAATCGCCAACCTGGCTCTCGATGAGGAGTCGGCGCGCAAGTTTGCCGAAGGCGGCGTCGCCAATGTCGACGATACAAACAAACTCGAGTATTCAGTCGGCAAGACATACGAAGAGAAAGAATTTCTGGAACAGAACCTGGAAGGATACAGGCACGCCCGGATCAAAGACTCCATGCTCAAGCAGATTGACTGGGGGACGCTCGACAACAAACAACGTTCGCTGGTGCTGGATCTGGCAGCTGCTAATTGCTTGCGTTTAGAAGATCCTGAGTACGCGGAGCAGTTGATCAACACGGCCTTAAAAGAATCGCGCGATCCGTTGACTCTGGAGTGTTACGGACAGGTGCAGGCACACCTTGGTCATCCGAAAGAAGCCTTGGCAGCCTGGGCTGAGGCCCTGAAAATTGACCCGACCAATCGCGAGATTCTGGTGGCGCGAGCCCGGACAAGTGCCTACATGGGTGACATGAAACAGTGCCGGTCCGACTCAGAAAAATTGGCGGCGCTGGAAAAGGATCCCAAAGAGAAAGCTTACATGACCGCTCTGTGCGAGTTTCGCTTCGGCGGCAAAGAAGCGACGCCGGAGAAGATCTTAGGCATTCTGGGCAAGCTGCCGGAAGACGCGGAATACGTGCGCAAAGCTCCGGCGGTATTATATTTGGTGGCAACGCAGGAAGCCCGAGCGCACAAAATCGAACAGGCGGAAGTCCACTTACGCCAATACCTGATCTTGCGCCCGCAGGACGTCGATGCCGTCAAACTTCTGGGGTCGCTGCGCATGCTTCGCGGTGACCCGGCGGAAGCCTCGGCTCTCTGGCAGTACGCAGCAATCCTCGGACAAAGGCAATATCGCCGCCCCTTACAAGATGCGTTCACGCTCAGTCAACAGGGGCGCAACAGTGAAGCGCTCAGCTCACTGGCCAAGGCGGTGGAGCTCTGGCCGTCTGACAGCCAGAGCGTTTCGTTGCTCAGCAAGATGGCAAAAACCGAGCCGAAGGCGCAGACCCTGTTGCAAAAATTGCAGGTGCTGCGACCATACCTGGGCTTCGAGCCGGCATTCCCACACGGGGCGCACCAGCACAGAGTATTGGAGATACCGAAATCCGGCGAAGCAGCGAAATCCGGCGAAGCACCGTTACCGGCCGGTCACTAACTAACATGTATCGGAATACTGCTCCCGCAAACCCACAGGCGTCGCACCTGGGTTAGAATGTGCGGTCTTAACCGTCTGTTAGTGAGGGACGATATGAAAAAACTAGTTGGCGCGTTGTCAGCGCTTGTCATCACGGCAGCCATGGGAGCATCTCTGTCCGCTCCCGGTTATTGCGCCCCTGAAGCCGGCGCTCAAATCGCCGCCGGTAGCAAAGCGCCCGCCGTAAAGCTCAAGGATAGTCACGACAAGCAAGTTTCGCTCGACGATTACAAAGGCAAAATCGTCGTGCTGGAATGGGTCAACTTCGACTGTCCTTTCGTGAAAAAGCACTATGACTCAGGCAACATGCAAAAACTGCAAAAGACATACACCGGCAAGGGTGTGGTCTGGCTCTCGATTAACTCGTCGGCGCCTGGACGTCAGGGCAACTACGACGGCAAGAAAATCAACGAATTGCTCACCGAAAAGAAAGCCACGCCGACCGCCTACTTGTTCGATCCGACTGGAGAAGTCGGTAAGGCATATGGCGCGAAAACAACACCTCATATGTTCGTGATCGACAAACAAGGCAGCGTCATTTACGCCGGTGCCATCGACGATCATCCGGGAGTAGATGCGACCGAGATCTCCGCCTCCAAAAATTACGTGCAGCAAGCACTGGATGAAGCGCTCGCCGGCAAGCAAGTGACGACGGCCGCAACCAAATCGTACGGCTGCTCCGTCAAGTATCAATAGGGAGTTTTGAAAGTAATGACTAAAGCAAACACAGCAGCAGTCTGGGCAATCGCTGCAGCCTGCATACTCACGCAATCCACAGTTGTCGCGGCGGCAGAGTGGTCGCTCGATCCGGCTCACTCGAGCGCCGGATTCAAAGTCCGCCACATGATGGTCTCGAATGTCAGCGGACAATTCGGAGGCGTCACCGGCACGGCTGAGTACGACGGCAAAGACATCAAATCGCTGAAGGTCAATGCCGAGATCGATGCCACTACAGTTAATACCGGCGACAAAGCCCGCGACGAGCACCTGCGCAAAGCCGACTTCTTCGACGTCGAAAAATATCCGAAGATGTCATTCAAATCGACCAAGGTCGTGCCACAAGGCAAGGACAAATTTCAACTGGTCGGCGACTTCACGCTGCATGGCGTGACAAAGCCGGTCACGCTGGAAGTGGAAGGACCTTCGGCCGTCATCACGGATAAGAAAGGCGGCACTCGCACCGGTGCCTCAGCGACGGCGACCTTGAAGCGCAAAGATTTCGGCATCAGCTATGGTGGCGTGCTCGACAACGGCGGAGCCGCAATCGGCGATGACGTCAAAATCGAATTAGAAATCGAAATGACCAAGGCTAAAACAGCCAGCAAGTAGTTCAGGCTCAGGCAGCCGAACCTTGACCGGCAGCGCGCAACGCTGCCAGTTGTTTGTGCGCCTGCATGCCCCGATAAATGAAGAAGAGCGCCAGCCCGTGGAAACCTATGGCAATCCAGTTGGCAGTCAGCACGTAGAGCAGCGCGTCGGCACCATAACAGATCATGCCGAGCATAAATGCCCAGTCGTGTCCTTTTCTGGCGAAGGCGCCGAAAAGGACGAATAATCCCGACACGACCAGATCGGCAACAAACGCACAAGCCTTGGCGGCAATTACCATGTCGCCGCTGGCACCCTTGGCTAATGCCAGGGCGATTCCGTCGATGAACTGGGTCATGCCCAAACCGATCACAAATCCGAAGTCGCTGTTGCTCATGGCTGCGATCGAATTGACCAGCGAGAGGGCGGCGATCCAGTAAAACCAGCGCGACCCCGATGCGTGGAGGCGCTCCAGGTCTAATTCACGGGCTACCGATTGGCGATCAGGGGGCTGATTCATAGCCGGCTCCAGCTAAGGGCGTATCTCCTTTATGCCCCCGAAGTGCGGAACCTTCTACGTTGATCGCAGCAAATCCGAGCAGAAGTATTGGATAAACTCTCGGCTGGCGTCGCTGATTTTGGCGGCACCAAAGATAACCTCATCGATAGCCGCAATCTCTGCATCAAAAGGCTGAGTACCGGAGGCAAACGCGCGGCGCGCAATCGAGGTCAGCCGCCGCTTCTGCGCAGCCGAAAGTGAGATGAGCGGAATCCGCGCTACATAGCCGGAGGTAATCATGTTGGTGCGCAGCAAAACGCCGCGAACCAGATATGTGACAAGCGTGCTGTTCAAATACGCAAGCAGCCACCAGATATCTTCACTCTCCGGAAAAATATTGGCGTTGACGCCGAACAACGCACCGGCAGGCAGATAGGTGGCAGCAAACGACACGCCCATCGACGAACAGGAAATCCCCTCTCTGAACAACAGGTGGTGGTTGCGCACGATAAAGTTGGGGACGGCGCGCGAGATTTCCAGAAAGTTCGCATCGATGTACTGCACGCCTTCATACCGAAAGCGCTGGCGTCCCGGATTCTTATAGAACGGCACCGTAAATGGTGCGCGCCGCCGCGCCGAAATATACCGCGCATCGTTGCCTGTGGAGATGCCGGTCGCACAGGCAAAAACATCTCCCAGGCGCGGTCCTTCAAAAAGCGTTCTGACGTCTACAGGGCAACCGATGACAAATTGCAGATGATCGGTCTCACCAAGCATCAAATCAACAAAGGGTGTTCTGGAGAAACTGCCCGAGGTCAGCTGTTTCTTGAACTGACGCGTATCCGGTGGACGATTGGCTGTCTTTACGATCGGCAACTGGTGCTGGTTTCCCTTCTGCAAAATGATAATGCAAGTGCGCACGTCAGCGCTTTGCTGATGAAACAGGTCAGTCGGGCATAGTGCCACCAGATGCACCGCACATTGCGAAAAAATCCGGCGCCGTAAGGCTGCATGCATGCGCGCGGTCAGAAACGAATCGAAGGTCAAAAGACCGATGAACGCGCCGTCAGCGGCCATATCGATAAGGGCGGCCACGAACATGGCAAACATATTGCCGATGCCCACCTCGGGAAACGCGTCGGACAGCCGTTTCTTATTAGCCCTGACATAATCTGCTTCGTGGCAATTGTAGGGGGGATTGGCGACCAGCAAATCATGCGGCAACGGTTTGCGGCGTGAGGAGTTTTTCCACCCGGCGTAAAACTCGAGAAAGTCGCGTCGCTCGAAGTTGCATACATATTCGTGCGACGCGGCGAAATTTTCGATGTCATATCCGGTGCAGGACAGTTCTCGATCTATAAATGGTGCAAGCAATTCCTCTTTGCCCACACAAGGATCGAAGACGCTTTCAGCATCGGGAGCCAGGTGCAAAAGCTGCTCTGCGAGAAACTGCGCGACGAAGTCGGGCGTGCTGTAATAACCGGCAGCGCGCCGGTCCAGTCCCGAATCAGTCAATACAGTTTTGGTGCCGCGTCCCACAATAAAAAGTTGGGGCAAAAGCTTGACATTTTCAAGAGCGTGCCCCATAGTATGAAAGCCATTTTAGGCAGGCGCACTTTTCGCGTCTTTGACCTCTCTCTTACTAGAACGAAAAATCGGTTCCTCTGCAGGATTTGCAATCCGCTATTTCTTGCTGCGGTTCCCCATCTTCACGCCCTTGCACAATCTCTCGCATCCATTTTGGAAAGCGGAGGTAACTTCTTTGAACACGTTGAAGAATAAGAGTCTGATTCCGGTGCGGCTCGGTCGCCTGCTGCAGGCCGCCGGCATCATTCAACCCTCGGCCCTGACGACGGCGCTGGCATGTGCTCGCACGCGTCATATGAAAGTCGGCGAGATTCTCTGCGAATGCAACCTCGTGCGCGAACCGGTTCTGCAGGCGTCCCTGGAAGCACAACGCCTGGTGCGTGAATCGCTGCTTTCCTTCGAGCTGGCAGTGGAAGCTCTCAGACTGGTGCAGACCCATAACATGGGCATTCATCATGCCTTGAAGAGGCTGGGCTGGAATGCGGAGAATCAATTCGACACCAGCGATTCGCTTTCGCGATTGCTGATTGCCGTGCACGCCGCCAATCAGATGCAGCTCGACCAGGCGCGCTGGATGGCGCAAAAACGACAGATTACTTTTGGAGAAGCCCTGATTCAGGAGGCCGGGTTGCCGCCTAAACTCCTGATCGCGGCACTGGACTCGCTGGTTCTCATCCGGGACGGCAAGCTGAACGCACAACAAGCGGTGGACGCTCTGACGCGCGTCAAACGCGAGGGGATCACCATCTACGAAACTCTGGAGGAGCCACCATACCCGGTGGCGCGCATCGGCGAGCTGTTGACGATGTCGGGAATCTTGAGCGAAACAGATGTGACCCACGTGCTGGAAGTTGCATTGCTGGAACAGAAGCGCATCGGCGAAGTCCTCATGCAGTCCGCGTTGATCACGCCCGTGGTCGTTGACGGCTGCCTGCGCACGCAATCGCTGATCTCGCAGGGACGCCTGTCTCTGTGCGACGGCATTGATCTCTTGCGCAGCGTCCACGAACAGCAACGCAGCCTGGAATCAGTCGTGCGCGAAATGATCGCGATCAGGCTCCAGGCTTGCGGGCTGCTGCACCAACTCAACTTCATCAGCGATGCGGAACTGTTCGAAGCCGGACGCATTCTGGAAAATCTCGGCGATCCGATGCTGGCATTTGCCTTGAACGGACGCATGAATGGCTTTCTTCTGCAGACGGCAGTGGAATGCTCGATTCGCATCTACGAAAAGTCGATTACGCTCAACGAAGCCTTGAATGGGCTGACCTACTGCGCCAGCGGGCAAGGCAGCCTCGACTCCTACATCGAGCAAGTAGAACTTGCCGAGCTGCGCACCTTCTTTGGAGGGACACAGCAAGGAGCGCACCAAGTAGCGCGCAGCGCCTGACGGCACCCGCGCCTCCGACGGATTACCGTCTCTCTTCTCCAACCCCCTGCTAAGCCGCGCGGACAAGCCTTCCCGCGCGGCTTCCCCTTGCGGTCTTTACTTGCCGGCTTTAGCAGTCAGTTGGTTGCAGCAGCGCGGAATGTCGTCGATCACTGATTCTTGTGTCGGCAGCCAACCCAATTTGCGGGCGCGTTCTCCACGGATGCGCGAATTGGATCCGAGCGCGAAGACTGCCATGCCCTTGCCCCATTTTTTCGTCGCTTCAGCAATCGGCCATTCTTCGACGGCGGCTTTAATCTTCAGAGCTTCGCGAATTTTTTCTGCGATTTGCTTGAATGTCGTTTCGCCGCTTTCGGCGAAGAAAAAGACGCCGCCTTCCGGAGCAGCCTTGATCACCGCCATATAGAGTTGCGCTAGGTCCTGGATATGAATCGTCGACCAGGTGTTTTCACCTCGCCCGACGCAGCGCACCACGCCGCTCTCGATCGCTTGCTTGATCAAAGCGGGCACTTGCTGACTTTCCGAATTGACACCCTTGCTCTCGCCGTAAATCAAACATGGGCAGATGACTACAGAACGAATTCCTTGCTTGCCTGCCGCCAGCACTTCGTTATCGATGGCGACGCGTGCTTTCTTTTCGGCTTCGGGAGTGAATTTGCTGTCTTCTTTGAAAACTTTGTCCGACGGTTCGCCATTAGCCTGGTCGGACACAATGCTGGATCCGCTGGTATGGATAAGGACTTTGTCAGTGCCTTCCAGCGCCTTGATCAGGGTTTCGACTGTCTTCGCGTCGTCCGAGTCGGCGGCGTTCACGACAATATCCGCTTCCTGAGCGTGCTTGGTCAAAAGAGCCGCATCCGACATTTCGCCGACCACAGGTTCGATGCCCTGTTTCTTCATTTCGGCGGCTTTGTCCTTGGACCGGGTCAGCCCTTTGACCGTGTACTCGTTTTCAGCCAACAGCGCTGCAACCGCGCCGCCAATATAACCGGACGCCCCAACAACGAATACCTTTAATGACATTCCTCGAACTCCGTTTCGACGAAGACAGACAACGCCTTGATTTTACTGGATTCACTTTGCCAAGCGCGACGGTAGCTTTCCAAGCGCGAACAGTTACTTTGCCAAGCGCCCGGTCACCTTGACGAACTTGCGCCGTCCGATTTGCAGCACGAAGGTATGACTGTCGTCCGGCGTGACCATGGCATTTGCATCCGACCACGGTTCACCGTCCACTTTGACGCCGCCGTCTGCAAAACTGCGTTTGGCTTCACCTGTACCACCAACGAGCTTTGCCTCAGCAAGAACTCTAAACAGCATCATTTCTTCCTGCACCACATACGATGGCATGTCTTCAGGCGCCTGCCGTTCGCTGTGTACACGTTTCCATTCTTCCTGCGCCTTATCGGCCGCCTCGGCTCCGTGGTATTGCAACACAATCTGGTGCGCCAGGCGATGCTTAACTTCCATGGGATGCGCCCCGCTCTTCAGTTCAGCAGCAATTGCGTCAACTTCCGCGCCGGTCAGGCTGGTAGCCAGGTTGAAGTATTTAACCAACAGTCCATCGGGAACGCGCATCGACTTGCCGTACATGTCGCCGGCGGCTTCCTTGAGGCCGATGTAGTTGTCGTAGGTCTTGGACATCTTCTGCACGCCATCGGTGCCTTCCAGCAACGGCAGCAGATACGCGAGCTGTACATCCATGTCAAAACGCTCTTGCAAATCGCGCCCTTGCAAAATGTTGAAGCGTTGATCGGTTCCGCCCAACTCCACATCAGCCTTGATGGCAACTGAGTCGTAGCCCTGCAAAATCGGATAGAACAACTCATGCAATCCAACAGGCAAGCCTTTCTCAATGCGGTCGCCGAATGCTTCTTTTTGCAGCATCTGGTTGACAGTCGCTTTCGCAGCCAGTTTAAGAACCGCATCCAGAGTCAAGGGTGCCAACCAATCTGCATTGTTGGTCAGTTCAATTTTGTCGAGATCGAGAATGGTGCTGATTTGTTCGAGGTATGTTTTGGCGTTGGCTTGCACGTCTTCGGCAGTGAGATTGGGGCGGGTTTTGTTTCTCCCAGAGGGGTCACCAATCTGCGCAGTAAAGCCGCCGATGATCAACACGACCTGATGCCCGTGGTCCTGAAAACGCTTCAGGGTGCGAAACTGCACCGCATGCCCCAAGTGCAAATCGACGTGGGTTGGGTCGACACCCAGCTTGACGCGCATTTTGCGCCCGGCAGCCTGGCACTCCATGATCTTGCGGGCCAGTCCTTCGGCGCCGTCCGGAATTACTTCCGCGCCTCGAGAAAGCTCCACTGCCTCTGCCAAAATCTCAGGCGGAATCGGGGCATCCTTGCCTGATTTGCCGTCCTTCACCGTCTGCTGCACGTTCACCAATCAATCTCTCCCGCCTAGTCTCCCAAGATATCAAAACGATTCGTTGCAAGGAGCCGCTTTTGCTTGCTCCTGTGCATTCAGTTCGCTAAGATTCCATATCTTACGGCGTTTCTATAAGAAATCCCATATCCCGCCATTTTGCACGGAGGCATTCGCAACATGGCATCTCCTTACAGCCCGCAGGAAATCGAAGAGAAGTGGCAGTCCGCCTGGGAAGAGGCGGGCATTTATAAAGCCAAGGACAATGACACCAGTCGTCCGAAGTTTTACTCACTCGTCATGTTTCCCTATCCGTCGGGCGACCTGCACATGGGTCACATGCGGGTGTACACCATCTCTGATGTCATCTCCAGACAACGGCGGATGATGGGTTATAACGTCCTCAATCCTATGGGTTGGGACGCATTTGGTCTGCCGGCTGAGAACGCCGCCATCAAGCACAAAAAACATCCGGGCGACTGGACCTCCAACAACATTCGCCACATGCGCGATGCGCAGTTGAAGAAACTGGGCACCAGCTACGACTGGGAAAGAGAAGTCACAACGTGCAACCCTGACTACTATCACTGGACCCAGTGGATCATTTTGCAGTTGTACAAAGCCGGTCTGGCTTATCGCAAAAACGCACCAGTCAACTGGTGCCCTTCTTGCGCCACCGTACTGGCTAACGAGCAGGTTGAGAACGGCGCCTGCTGGCGGCATCCGGAGACGCGTGTCGAGCAGAAGCAGATGGAGCAGTGGTTTTTGAAAATCACCGCCTACGCGGATCAACTGCTGGATGATCTGGAGAAACTGACCGGCTGGGCGCCGCAAGTGCGCGTCATGCAGCAAAACTGGATCGGCAAGTCGCAAGGCGCCGAGCTTTCCTTCACGGTGGAAAGCAAACCGAATATTCAGATCAAAGTTTTCACCACGCGCGCCGATACCGTATTTGGTGTCAGCTATCTGGTTCTCGCTCCGGAAAATCCGCTGGTCGCCGAGCTGACCACGCCCGAAAACAAAGCGGCGGTGGAAGCGTACGTGGAAGAAGCGAAACGCAAGACCGAACTCGATCGCATCACTACCGAAAAAGCAAAGACCGGAGTGCCGCTGGGCACACACGTCCTCAATCCCTATAACGGCGATATCGTACCGATTTGGGTCTCCGACTATGTGCTGATGTCGTACGGCACCGGCGCGGTCATGGGCGTGCCCGCTCACGATGAGCGTGATTTTGAGTTTGCCAAGAAATTCCATCTGCCGATCACCGAAGTAATTTCACCGACCGGCGAAGCCAGCGGCGAGCTGAAAGCGGCATTTCTGGAAGACGGCACGATGGTCAATTCCGGACAGTTCAACGGATTGAAATCCGACGAAGCCCTGCCCAAGATGATCAAATGGGCAGAAGAAAACGGCGTCGGCAAAGGACGCATTCAATATCGCCTGCGCGACTGGCTGATCAGCCGCCAGCGTTATTGGGGCTGCCCGATCCCCCTGGTGCACTGCGAGCAATGCGGAGTGGTGCCGGTGCCCGACGACCAGCTGCCGGTGACGCTGCCTCTGGATATCAACTTCACCGGCGAAGGCGGATCGCCGCTTACAAAATTAGATGCTTGGGTCAACACCACTTGCCCCAAATGCGGTGGCAAGGCAAAACGCGAAACCGACACGATGGATACATTTATTTGTTCCAGCTGGTATTTCTTCCGTTATGCCGATGCCCGCAACGACAAGCAAGCCTGGGACACCGCCAAGGTCAATTACTGGATGCCGGTAGACCAGTACGTCGGTGGTATCGAGCATGCCATTTTGCACTTGCTCTATTCGCGTTTCTTCACCAAAGCTCTGCGCGATATGAAACTCGTGGACTGCGACGAACCCTTCACCAACTTGCTGTCGCAGGGCATGGTGACCAAGTTTTCACCGCAATCAGGACGCATCGAAAAGATGTCGAAATCGCGGGGCAACGTAGTCGGCACTACCGATTTCTTCCAGCGTTACGGCGCCGATGCCGCACGACTGTTCACACTGTTCGCCGCGCCACCTGAGCAAGAACTGGAGTGGTCGGAGGAAGGCGCCACCGGACAATTCCGTTTCTTAGGCCGCATTTGGCGTCTGGTTCAAGACCTGGTCGACAAGGGCGTCATCGCGGAAAGCGGCAAGGCCCGCCAGTCTTTCGGAGACGCAGGCATCACCAGCTTCGAGGGTTTCGACTCGCGGGGCAAAGCCTTGCTGCAAGCGGTGCACCGCACCATAAAAGCGGTCAGCGACGATCTCTCGCAGGAACGGTATCAATTCAACACCGCCATCGCCCGCTGCATGGAGTTGGTCAACGCGTTATACGCGTACGTAGGCGGTGGCGCCCACGGTGGCGACAGTGACAGCGGCAATGGCGCTGGCGGCAACGGCAGTGACGGCAGCAAACGCTTCACCGCCCAGGAGAAGGATCTGCTCTCCTTCGCGGTGCGCAGTTTGTTGTTAGTGCTGGCACCGATGGCACCACACTTGACGGAAGAACTGTGGCATCAGGCTGGTTATTCGGACGGCTCCACAGACTCCATACACACACACACCTGGCCGACCTACAAAGCGGAACTGACCATCGCTGATGAAATCGAACTGGTGCTGCAGGTGAACGGCAAGCTTGTCAGCAAGGTTCTCGCCCAGCGGGGTTTATCAGACCCACAGGCGCAAGAACTGGCACTAGCCGATACGAAAGTGCAAAAGAAAATCGAAGGGCAATCCGTGCGCAAGGTGATTGTGGTGCGCGACCGCCTGGTCAATGTCGTGGTGTAAATCATCAACAGGCATTGCGATTATCTGACTTACTTTCAGTTACAAAGAAACTGCATTTGGGTATTCTCAGTTAGAAGGCGGCGATTTAGCGTCGCCCTCTAGTGGTGACTCATCTGACATGAGATAATTCGGCGTTATGACTGGGATTCGCAAAGCCAAACAAGAAGAATATAAGGAGCAAGCCAAGCAGCCAGCTTTGACTTTGCTGGCGATGATCGGACCGCCCCTTATCAACAACTTCATGTCTCCGGTCGCCGAAAACATGAACAACCTGACGGTGCACGCGTTCACCGCCAGTAAGGCTTATAGCTTGCTGACAAAGCAAGACTGGGGCGGGTTGGCTAACTTGTGTTATCAGGCGACATTCGATCACATGACAGGCTTCCTGTTCATGATCAACCTCTCTTTCATGTATATCTTCGGGTCCTGGCTCGAGAAAAAGCTCTGGGGCTGGCGTTACTTGTCCTTTCTACTCCTGGCGGTTTTCGTGCCCTGGGCGATTTTGTTTTACGACGTGAAGAGTGCGCCGTCGCTCGTCGAAAAAATGTTTGTCAGCCCCATGCTGATGCTTCTGTTCATGGCCGGCGGCTATGCTGCCGTGAAGCCGGAAAAACCGTTCGTCCCGGCAGACTGGGTGCGCCCGAGCTGGAAAATCTTCCGCCAGGAGCGCAAAGTCCCGCTGATGGAGATGTACTGGGTTTCTCCATGGGTGTTCGTAATCGTCTTGATTGTCTATGCCAGCCTCATCAACGTGGGAATGGGCATCAACCGCCGTATGGTCCTGGATCTGCCGGGCGGCAGCCCGATGATGGCTCAAGCACACCGCTGGATGATCGGTCGCATCGACCAGGCCGACCAGATAGCCGCCTTCTCATGGCTGGCAGCAATCGGAACGCTGGCAGCCGGCGCCATTAGCGCCCCGACACTGCTCATGATTCGCATGACGACCCAAGCGAAGCGGTCCGGCGGCGTACTGCAGCAGCGCGCATTACAGCACTATAAAGAATTGCGTTCGCTGGACATGACCCACGACCAGGCGCTGGAAGGCACTTCCAAATTCCTGGCCGTGCCTCTGGACATCTGCCGAGACTGGATCGCCAAAGGGCAGGCAGCGCTCAAGCAAGAGAAGAAGAACTAAGTTCAAGCCTGTCCCATGCCATTACAACCAATTAATCGCTTTTTGGCTTAAAAGCGCACAACGGTTGCGGTTTTCGGACCATGTTAAGATAGGCACCTTCATCTTGGCAGGCGCCCGAGAATTTGATGCCTTCTCTAGGAAACATTTCCAGCGAATCCGTGACTGATACAGCCCCCCGCTCACCCGGAAAGACGCTGACCCCCCTCGACCGTGCGGACCAGCCCGATAGCGTGCCGCACCACTGGTGGCGGCGTGTCGCCTGGTTGCGCATCCTGCAAGTGGTGCTGGATGCCCTGCTGGTCGCGGCGGCCCTGTCCGGCGCTTTCCTGATTAGATTTGATGGCTCGCTGCATACCGCCTACACGCGCCAGCTCCTGTATTTCCTGCCGGCATTCGTGGCGCTGCGCCTGATTACCAATTATTTCTGCGGTGTGTACCGCCGCCTCTGGCGCTACACCGGACTGGCGGAGACTGTCGAACTGGCAGTCTCGGTTTTGATCGTCACCACTTTGTTTGTCATCGCTCGCGCCCTGGGCTGGCTCAATTTCGACGGACGACAATTATCCTGGGGCATCTTGCTGACTGAACCGGGCGTCACGTTTCTTCTCCTGTCGGGCGCCCGCGTCTTGCGCCGCCTGCAGACCGAACACAATCAGCGCCGGCACTGGCGCCAGCCGGTACGCAGCCGCGCATTGATCGTCGGCGCCGGGGACGCCGGACAGATGGTGGCGCGCGAAATCATGCAGCGCCCCGATGTCGGCATCGATGTCGTGGGCTTGATCGACGATGATCCGCAAAAGACCCAGAAACGCATCGGGCACCTCACCGTATTCGGTACCACGAAAGAACTGGCAAAACTGTCCGAAGACTTCTTCATCGATCAGGTGATCATCGCCATGCCGTCGGCACCGCCGGCGGAAATTCGCCGCATCCTGGATATTTGCCGCATCTGCGAAGTGCAAGCTCGCATCTTGCCGGGGCTGTTCGAATTGATCGACGGACGCGTCAGCGTCAACCAGCTGCGCGAAGTATCGCTCGCCGACTTGCTCGGCCGTGAAGCGGTAGACATGGACAGCGCTTCCATTGCCGGCTACGTTGAGAAACGGACAGTGCTGATCACCGGCGCCGGCGGCTCGATCGGCAGCGAACTGTGCCGCCAGATTATGCGCTTTCAGCCGCACGAATTGATTTTGCTCGGTCGCGGCGAAAACAGCATCTTCACGATCATGGAAGAGCTGAAACGCAGCGTCGAACCGGTAAAGCTGACACCAGTCATTGCCGATGTGCGCGACTACGATCGGTTGTTGTATTTGTTTGAAAAACACAAACCGCAAGTCGTCTTCCATGCCGCAGCACACAAGCATGTCCCCCTGATGGAAGCCAATCCCAGTGAGGCTGTCAGCAACAACATCGGCGGCACACAGAACATCGCCAACCTGGCTGATCAATTTGGTGTAGAGACTTTCGTTCTCGTCTCCAGCGATAAGGCCGTCAATCCCACCTCGGTCATGGGCGCCACCAAGCGCATTGCGGAACTGGTGATTCAAGATCTGGCGAAACGCTCGCGCACCAAATTCGTAGCAGTGCGCTTCGGAAATGTGCTGGACAGCCGAGGTTCCGTGCTGCCAATCTGGCGCCAGCAGATCGCTGCCGGCGGACCGGTGACCGTCACCCACCCAGACGTCACCCGCTACTTCATGATCATTCCGGAAGCGGTACAACTGATTATCCAGGCCGGCGCCACCGGCATGAGCGGCAACATCTTCGTACTGGATATGGGCAAACCGATTCGCATCGTCGACCTGGCTCATGACCTGATCAAACTGTCGGGGCTGACGCCTGGCGAAGACATTGAAGTGGAATTCGTCGGTCTGCGTCCAGGCGAGAAACTGCACGAAGAGCTGCTCACCGCCGAGGAAGGTCTGACCAAGACTACATACAAAAAAATCTTCGTGGGCGCCCCGCAATCGATAGATTCGGCGTGGCTGACCAGCGAGTTGCGCGGGTTGTTTACAGCCGCCGATAACGAAGATGAGAAGAGCGTCCGCACCTGCCTGGGCAGTATGGTGGGCGGAAACCTGGCAAAGAAGCTAACATAATTGATTGCGCAAGTGCAGAGGGGGTCCTCGAATCTCCTTAGGGCAAATCAACAGAAGTGTTGAAATCAAGAGGAGCGCTGGATTTGATTTCCGCTCAGTTGTCTCAGAAAGAAGAGTCGTTGGTCGCGCGCCTGAAAGCGCTCGACAGCGTTATTGTTGCTTACTCCGGTGGTGTCGATAGTTCGCTTCTGGCATATTACGCGCGGCGCGTTTTGCAGGATGCCGCCTTGATTGTCATCGCTGTGTCTCCCAGCCTCGCGCAAGACGAGCTGTCGGCGGCGCGCGCGCAAGCCGAGGCGTTCTCCTTCAATCTTCTGGAGATAGAAACCAACGAACTCGACAAAGACGAATACGCCCGCAACGATGCCATGCGCTGCTACGTATGCAAAGGAACTCTTTTTGAATCTCTGCAGAAACTGGCGGCCGAGCGCGGAATGCGTCACATCGCCTACGGAGCCAACGTGAATGACTTGTCGGATTTTCGCCCCGGTCAAAAAGCCGCCCGCGAGTTTTCCGTCGTCAGCCCTCTCTTAGATGCCGGACTGGGCAAGGAAGAGATTCGTCAATTAGCTTATCAAGCCGGTCTGCCGTCATGGGACCGTCCGCAGGCAGCTTGTCTTTCTTCGCGTTTCCCGACATTTGAAAAAGTCACCATCGAAGGATTGTCGCAAGTAGATCGCGCGGAGGCGTTTCTTCACTCGCTTGGCTTCAAGCAAATACGCGTGCGCCACCACGGCGACATCGCCCGCATCGAGATTGATGAGCCTGAGCTGGAGGCATTTTTGAGCGACACAGCGCTTTTGTCACGCATCTCGGCGCGACTCAAAGAATTTGGCTATCGCTACGTGACGGTCGACCTGGAACCTTATCGACAGGGTTCTTCCAATCGCCTCACGGCTGCGGTTGCGGAAGCGGAGAGCTGAGCGAAAGATGGATGCAGAGCGACTGGCAGCGATACTGAATGCGGTGGCACGAGGAGAAGCCACCGTCGAAGCCGCCATGGAGCAGCTAAAGTCATTGCCCTTCGAAAATCTTGGGTTCGCAAACATAGATCTGCATCGCACATTGCGCCAGGGAATGCCTGAGGTGATCTTTTGCCCCGGCAAACAGATCGAACAAATCATCGCCATCGCCAATCAGTTGCGCAAGCATCACGCGCTGGTGATCGCCACTCGCGCCGATCAAGAAGTGGCGGAGCGAATACTGGAGCTGGACCAGGCAGCGGAATATGATGCCTCGGCGCGCGTATTATACTGGGGCACCATCCCCGGTGCCGACCCGCAGTTACCGACCGTGGCAGTTGTCACCGCCGGTACTGCCGACCTGCCCGTCGCCGATGAAGCGGCATTTGTGCTCTCCACCCTGCGGGTGCCGGTGGTGCGTCTGAATGATGTGGGCGTGGCGGGTATCCACAGACTGCTGAACCAGTTCGACCGGATACGTCACGCGCAAGTGACGATCGTGGTCGCCGGCATGGATGGCGCTTTGCCTAGCGTCGTCGCAGGAATGGCTGCCGGGCCGGTGATTGCCGTACCGACTTCAGTTGGTTATGGCGCCGCCTTTGAAGGACTGGCAGCCCTGCTCACCATGTTGAACTCGTGCGCGGCCGGCGTCACTGTGGTCAACATCGATAACGGATTCGGGGCCGCCGTTGCAGCCCATCGACTGATCAGCACCTTGCCGATTGTTGGCTATCGAGTACAATAGCCCAATGAATGTTGTTACCGGCTTCGTGATTGGTATTGCCATCCTGGCTTTGGTCATCGCCTTCGTCATCTCACGAATGCTCAAACAATATGATGTCCTGCTCGGCGCCGAGAATATCGCTGACATGTCGAGGGCGCTGATTGAGTTAAAGCGTCTGTCCAACGGCGATCAATTGCTTTCCGAAACACCCACCGACGTGCCCACGACACTGCGCGCGCTGACCGGTGTCGGCATGCGAGTGATCTATACAGTGGTGGCAAATCAGAGAATCTATCATCATCACATCTCACTGTCCTATTCCGGACAGCCGATTGCACACAGCGCCGGCATGACGCTCGCTTCGTGGATCGCCTATACCCTCGATGTGCCGACTGAAAAAGTCTCCGTACCGGTCAACATGGGCAACGGGTCAGTGCGGCATATTCAGTTTCAGCTCGACGAAGCAGCACAAAGTACATTTGTTGCACGCCCCGTGAAAGTCGTGAAGAAACCCGACGTCACGCCAGACCTGTGGAAACAAGTCATGTCCAATCGCAAAGCGATCGAAACAAATTCACTCGCGGTCGGGAATTGAGTAGCCGCGCTGCCATAGGTTGGCGAAGCGACATCCGAACCCGGTACCAAGGAAGTTACTGCGGCAAGGCTGCCGCTCGACGGGTCAACTCTTCATCCAGACGATCTACTGTTTTCTGAGTCAACCAAGGTCGGACTATCTTGGCAAATTTTTGCGCGTCGCTGGTTGAAAGATCGCGAATGTAGTACGCGATGAAATCTTCATGATCGATCTGCTTTCCCCCGGCTCTCAGAAATTCATTCTGATACGCCAGTGCTCGATCGAGGGGATCTTTGGACCTCAGAAGTCCAAAGAGAGTTTCGCTTAGGGGCTTTCCTTGAGACAGACTCTCTCTAACAGACGCGGCATATGTGGATAGCAGCTTTTGGAAATGAGCATCGACAGCCTGCGATTGGGCTGGATGTGACCAACGCAATTGTTGGATCAGGTCGGCCAGACTGGTCAATACTTTGTCGTTAGCTTCCCCGCCAGCCTTAACACCAGCTTGAAATAACAGGAAAGCGCGTTCCTTGTCCGCGGCGTTCAATGCAGCCTCGAAAAATGCCTGCCCCTGTCCCTGAAATCCTTTATGCTGCAAGGCGTGCTGCAACACCTGGTCAGCTTGTGGCGTCGACAGCCCTCGCAGCGCGTCTTGGAGGGACTGCCCATTAATTGCCCCTCGCGAAGCCACAAAGTCGAGCAGCGCTATTCGCGCTTCCGGTGTAGGAATCTGCGCGAACCAGGATCTGACGACGCGAACGTCGGACGCATCTTTAACGATTGTCGGATTGAGGCTGACTTCCCGCAACAGATTCAATGTCGCCGCGCTTTGATCTTGCTTGACCAGATAAGACAGCGCTTCCAGGGCAACTTTCTGATCACCGGTCTTAACACTTGATTCGACCAATTGGCGCGTGCGATCGGCAGGCAAGATGCTATCAGCCACGGCCCGCCCCGATGGTGTCTCGCGCAGTTGTTGTAAGAATCTCAAGTGATTGACGATCTGCTCTTGCTGAGAGCCTGATGCGATGTCTTTCTCAAGTTGACGCCTGTAGACAGGCAAAATTTCCTTCTCCACGTAGGCGATTCGCTGTCGCAGTACTTCGGCAGTTACTCCCAACTTTGCAGGATCGGCTGTGTCCAGAACGCGCTTGAGGAAGGCGGCCGCCGCAATCGAGCGAGCCGGCGCATTGTGCACAAGCAGAGAAAATTCCTCGGCGCTACCACGCAAGAACTGCTCTCCGAAGTGCACGGCCCAGTTCTCGCCCACATCTTTGGTTGCGTACTCGCGAGCATAGAATCCGTTTCGTTCGACCCTTGCCGCCTGCTCGAAGGCAGCAAATTCTTCGGTAAATTTGAATTGCAGTGTATGGGCATTCTCGTGTTGCAAAACAAAGAGTAGCTGATCTGCTTTCGTGCCTCCGAAAAAGCGAATTTCAAATTGGGTGGACGCGTCAGCCAATACTCCATATGAGCCCTGCGGCTTGATTTTTTCCTCGGTTAGCTGAATGCGTTTTATTGCAGAGTCGCGGCTGGGTAGAAACGGCAGCGACTGCAAGACTTGTTCCGGCAATACAGCGTCACGCAATGGGTGTTTGCTGAGCGTCTCTTGAGCGATTCGAGCGGCCTGCGCCTTGACCGGATCCGTTGCATTGACTTCGGCCGCAGCCAAGCGCAGTTGCCTAATCTCATCCAGCTTAGCAGCGTAAGCCTTGTCGATCACAAACTCAAGATCCGAGCCGCGCACCTTGTAAATCAGAACATCGCGCTCTTCAGTTGGAATTCGCTCGTTCTCTTTAAGCGGCGGGCGGCGAGCGTCAGAAATGGGTAACTGAGCTTTGTCGGCGCGCGGTGGCTCTAGCAGCCTGTCCAGTTCAGGTTGATTGAGAGCGTTGCGCGGGCGAGTTTCATCAAATCCGAAGCGCCGCAAAAACTCCTCTCCTTTTTGCCGCGCCACATTTGGGTCTAACCCCGCCTTCCTGACTATGCTATCGAGCGTTGTCCCTTCCAGATCACCAGGTACTTTCGATCGCAGAAACGGCAACGCGCCAGCTGTAAAGACGCCACCAAGAATAAAGGCGGTCAGGGCTCGTGAGAGTGTCTCGGCTGTGGGCTTGCCATCCAGTACTGACTCCAATGCCTGAATCAAACTGTTGGACCCTCCGCCTATCAACGAGGAAGGTAAGAGTTCGTTCTTGATGAAATCGCGCACCAATCGGCTGCCGTGCTCTGCCAGTCCTTTTTCGACTGCCGACTTTAACGCGGCTTCCTGACCCGGCTTTGCGAAGGCCGCAACAAAACGCTCGAACTCCGCCTGATGGATTTTGCCACCATTCTCGAATGAGTTTCTGACCAGCCTCGAAAGCTCAACCGCGAAAGCTCCCTGCCGCTCTTCAGGAACCAGACTCTTAGCCAGTTTTGCTGTGGTAAGGGCTGTCTGATCGCCGAGCTGCAGCAGCCTGGTCAGGTGCTCAGGTCTGAGGAAGTTGAGAGCCGCGAGCGACCCGCCCAGAAGCGCATCTCGCAATATACGCTGATCGTAGTCCTGCCCCAGGAGCAGCGCCTTACCAATTGGACGAGCCTCGGCTGCCGCCAGAATGGCAATGGCTCTGAAGGCCAGGTGCACTCCCGGACTGCCGGCGGGCAGGGTGGCCAGAGTAATTGCCAGGTCTACAACCAGGTCGGCTGTGGCAGTCTTGGAGTCGATAAATAATCTTAGAGCGTTCTGAGTATTCTCTATGAGCCGCTGCTGTTCTTGAAGAGGCAACTCGGCAAAACGCTTTGATGCTTCTGCCAAACGAGCGGCGTGTTCTTGATGCGCATTATCAGCAAGCACACCCGTGCCGGTAAACAGAGCAGCGAATTCAGCAAACCAACCTCCTCGACTCTGATAATACTCGCGCAAACTTTGATCGAAAGCCTGTCTTTGATCGCGCGGTATTTCTTTGCCCAGGCGCCCAAGCTCAAAAGCATCTCCCTTGGAGAAAGTCGATTCTAGTGAGTGCTCAAATGAGCCGTAGTTTCTCTCGTATCGATCTTTGAGAGCCGGGCGCAGCCCCGGTGGTAATTCGTCGAAAGCAGCTTTTACAGAAGCTTTGTCCTTCGCCGCGATCGCCAGGCGCAAACGATCAGCAGGGTCTAAAAAACCATTTTCAGCCGTCCGCAGTGCAATGGTTCTCTCTTCGGGGGACCAATAGCCTATGATGCGCTTTTGCAAGTCGCCGTCGCCAAGAAACTTTTGCCGTTCTTCGGGACTAGCATTAGCAATCTGCCTGGCAAAAGCAATGCGATCATAAGTGCCAAGACTTGCCTGCTGCGCAAGCGGCAAGCTGCCTTTCTCCAGAAGCGGCTTGACGTAAGCCTCAAATAAGTCAACTTTGCCATCGACCGCTTTTATTGGCTGCGGTCGATCGATTTGATTGAACAAATCTTTTGAAACCTTAGGAAAAGCCTGGCTTAGAGCCTCTTGCAGCCGACTATCTTCCGGACGCGGATTGAGTATGCGATCCTTCAGGTTCGGATCTTTTCTGATTGCCTCTTGAATGTCTTGCAACAGTTGTCTGACTCGTTGCGGGTCGGTAGCAAACGTGCGAGACTCGGCCGCGAGAAGCAGTTTATCCGTCAAAGGAAGTTCAGGTTTACGCCCTTCGGCAGCCTGCTGCAAAAGGCTGCGCGCCGCGTCTTTGCCCACATCGCTGCGTACGAGAGAGAGTATGGTTTCATCTACTTCTTTTCTGTATTTCTCGTCGCGGGCATGTCTTTCCAGCGAACCTTTATCTATGCCCTCCAGCAGCCGCAAAACTCGCTCGTCGTCAGGAATACCGCGTTGTCCTTCTTGCTTCAAGTTGAACAAGAATCTACCTGAGGCAACAATCGACTGTTCGAAACTTCTCACCTCGGGAGCAAATTTTTGGTCCAGGATTCTCTCACTGCGGGACAGCGCATCACCAGATTGCAAAGTGCGCAGAAGCTCGCGCACGCGCTCCAAGTAGGAGGGATCTGATTTTGCTCTTTCCCAATCAGCGCGACTGATGTTTTGTAGATCGCTTTGGATAGCCGTCTCGCTGCCGTTGCGAAAAACACCGCGCTGCTGAGCCAGCTTGGCGATCAACTCGCTGCCACCATCATTGATGTAGTCAAGCCACTTGATCGCTTCCGTAGGGTTGGTGGCATCGGTCAGGACTTTTTTGGCGTCGTCGTATTCTTTCAAAGACTGCAGTTGGCTGGGATTCAGTTCGCCAGGATTGCCGCCCTTGTCGAGCCATTGCCTGAGCCTCTCTCCTTCCCCGATAGCCAGCCTGCGATCGGCTGGCAGTTGATCGATGGTCTGCTTTATCGCAGCTTCGCCGGTGGAGACAAGACCAATTTGCTCCTTGAGGAGCGTTTTAAAGGACAAGCGTCCGGTTTGCAGCAACTCTTGAGCCAGGCGCGACTCGCGCGTCGGATCGTAAGAGACCTCGCCTGTGATTCTGTCCACAGACGGCTGCCCGAAAGTCTTGGTAATCTCGGCCGGACTGAGCTCCTTTTGCAAGCGCTGGCGTCCCGCTTCACTCGCCGTGCGTAACGCCCGCTCGAAAAGATGGAAGTTTCGCTCCGTCAGGGCAGCGCGAGCCAGATCTATATCATCTTGAGGAGTCCGCTGATCGGTGCCCTTCAGAAAGATGCCCAGCGCCTTTTGCTCCGCCTCTGACAGGCGCCCATGTTTGGCGAGCCGATCGAGAAGATTGGTGCCATCGGTTTGCTGTGTTAGTAACTTGAGTTCGCGGATTTGATCGGAGTTGAGCGTCGACAGCGTATCGGTCAATTCCTTGAATGTGGTGCCCGGCTTCAAGAGACTCTCATTCAGTTCACGCAATAGACGCTCCACCCGATGCGCGTCGAATCTCAGATCTGCACTTCTGGGTTGTCTATCGGGAGCAGGCACCTCCGAATTAGAGCCGCTGATTGCGTTTCGTTCTCCAACCAGGGTGACCGGCAGCGTCGGCAGGCGCTCGCCCGCCCTCAACAGATCTGGCTGGCCAAGAAACGCTACCTGCGGCAGTGCGTCGCCACTGTCGCGAAGTGTCAGGGAGGGAAAGCCATGTCTGATTGGTTCCGCAGCGGCCAATGCCACCGCCGGCGGCGGCGCCTCGACTCGCATATCTACTAAAGGAAAGACTAGTGCGGCTTCTGGCGCCGGTTCCGGCGCGTCCGTCCGCAGGGCGAGTTTAGACTCGGAATCCGATGAATCCATGCCTGTTTCACCTGCTCATGCAATTGTTGGGGGCTGAGCATACGGTAGCGAAAACTCCTGGGATTCCCATGGAGCATTCGTGGCAGATTCGTGAAACGTCAGAGTCTTGGGGACAAGGGTGCGGAATCTATGAACGTTGTTTTTTCTTCAAGAAGACTTCCACTTTCTCGATCGGTCGCCCGAGAATCGCTTTGTCGCCGCATTCTACGATCGGTCGTTGCATCAAATCAGGATGCTTCACCATCAGCTTGATCAGCTGGTCTTCAGTATGCTTGCCGCTGCCCAGATCCAGTTCTTTGTAGAGAGCATCTTTGCTGCGCAGCAAATCGCGCGCCGGTAGTTTCATCTTCGCCAGCAGCTCGCGTAGTTTCTTCTCACCGACAGGCTCTACGTAGTAGTTGATCTTGTCGTAGTCAACGCCACTCTCACGCAGCAATTTATCCATGTTGCGGCAAGTGGAGCAGGTCGGTTTTTCGTAGACAGTGATTCGCTCTGTCATGGTGTTGCTGGCATTCCTGGCTATTTGCTTTCGTCTTCCTTGGGCGGCGGCTCGTTGGGATTGAAGTCGGGATAAGTGCCGACATTGACAGCCAGAGTTGTGGCCGCTTTGTCACGCAATACCAGGATATTCAACGTGTCGCTGACCTTGCGGCTGAGCACGTAATCCTTCACTTCCTTCGGGCTGTGCACTTCCTTGCCGTCGATTTTTTGAATTACATCTCCGGTTTGCAGACCGGCGGCTTTACCGGGGCTGTGCGGGACGAATCCGGCGATCAAGACACCTTTGGTGGTGGCAGGCAATCCGATACTCTTCAAAGATGTTTCATCCAGGTCACGCATTTGAATGCCCAACCACGGTCGCTTCATGGTGCCGTGCGCGATCAGCTCGGTGACGACATTTTTTGCCACGTCGACCGGTATCGAGAATCCGATGTTTTGCGCTCTGGCATAAATCGCCGTGTTGACACCCACCACTTCGCCTTTCAAATTCAGCAGCGGACCGCCGGAGTTGCCGGGGTTGATGGCGGCGTCTGTTTGCAGGAAATTGATATTACCGTTGACGTCCATCAGCGTTCTGCCGATGGCAGAGATGATGCCGAGCGTGACGGTGTGGTCGAAGTTGAGCGGGCTGCCGATGGCGATCACAAACTCGCCGGGACGCAGTCCGGTTGACGTGCCCATGGGCAACACCGGCAGGTTGGTGGCGTCGACTTTAACCACCGCCAGATCCGAAAACTGATCGATTCCGACGACTTTACCGGTCATCACGCGCTTGTCGTTGAGGGTGATCTTGATCTGGTTGGTTTCTTTGCCGGTTCCGACCACGTGTGCGTTGGTGACGATGTAGCCGTCTGGGCGCACAATGAAACCAGATCCGGTATCACGCTTTTCCCAGAATTCTTTGGGCGGCGCTTGTGCTTCCTTGGTGCCGTCCGGCGCCGGCGGCGCACCATCGAGCTGATTGGGCGACATCCGCTGCCCACCGAAAAACAACTGCAACATGCCGAGGATGTCCTGGGAGGAAGTGCCCTCAGGAAGCCGGAGTCCGTTCAGCGATTCGGGAAGCTTCATGCCGTTCAAAGACCCGATGTTCGGCATGGTCACTTTGTTCATGATCTCGATGTTGACGACGGCCGGTGCGGCTTTTTCAGCAACATCCGCGACCGTGTTGGCGCCGAAGATAAAAGCACCCGCCTGACTGCTGGCCGAGCGCGAAGCCGTGCCGCCGTCATTTTCTTGCGCGAAAGCAGGCGCATAAGCGGAGCTGCCGAAGAGAACGAGCGATGCGGCGGCCAGCAGTTTCTTCTTTGTCACTAGCATAATGTGGTTCCGTCCTTAACGTCTGCCCATTCCGAGCTGCTGCGCACTCTGGAAAACCTTTCCTTCCGTGAGAATCGACGGCGCGATAATCACTTCCACTTCCTGCATTTCCTTCAGGTTGGAAGCCCCGAGCGTGGACATGCTGGTTTTCAGCGCTCCGACCAGGTTTTGCGAACCATCATCGACTGTCGCCGGTCCCATCAGAATCTGTTGCAGCGTAGCGCCGCTGCCGACTTTGATGCGAGTGCCGCGCGGCAGAACCGGACTGGGAGTCGCCATTCCCCAGTGAAATCCATTGCCCGGCGCTTCGGTCGCGCGCGCGAAGGGCGAACCGATCATGACGGCGTCGGCACCACAGGCGATGGCTTTGCAGATATCACCGCCCACCACCATGCCGCCATCGGCTATCAATGTCACTGGCCGTCCGCTCTCCGCTTCATAGTCGCGCTTAGCGGCGGCGCAATCGGCGATGGCGGTCGCCATCGGTACACCAATACCGAGCACGCTGCGCGATGTGCAAGCCGCTCCGGGACCGACGCCGACGAGAATGCCGGCGACGCCGGTTTGCAACAAAGCCAGCGCGGCATCATAAGTAACGCAATTGCCGACAATCACCGGCACTCCGATCTCTTTGCAAAACGACTGCAAGTCGAGTTGCGTGTTGCCTTCGGCAGTGCGGTGTTCGATGCCGGTGACGGTCGATTGCACAACCAGAATATCCAGTCCGGCTTTGACAGCGGCCGGTCCATATTTGCGCGCCATGTTCGGCGTCACCGATGCTGCAGCCAGGACGCCCTGCGCCTTGATTTCTTTGACGCGTTTTTCAATCAACTCTTCACGCACAGGCTCGGCGTACAGCTTTTGCATAACTTCGACGAACTCGCGGTTATCGCAATGCGTCACGGTCTGGTAGGACTCGAAAGTGCTTTCGTAGCGTGTCTGCAATCCTTGCAGATTCAAAACACCAAGCGCGCCCATCTTTCCGAGCGCGCCTGCTACTTTTACATCTACGACACTGTCCATCGCCGACGCGAGAATCGGCACCGCCAGCTTATGCCCCGCGATGTTGACTGATACATCGCATATATCTATGTCCAGGGTCAGCGAGCCCGGGACCAGCGCGATTTCATCGAACCCGTAGGCGCGCCGCGTCGGCTTGCCTCGCCCGATGAACATTCCGCCTGCCGTCAGCTCTTCTTTGGTAACCGTCTGCATTTAGGTCTCCCTGAAAATCGGAAAGTGGGCATCTACAGCGCCTCACCGCGCGCTTTGAAGCACATATTAGCACCAGTTATAGTTGTGCTGATGTAAAGAACCGATGATTTGATACATGCGTCCCTTAAAACCGCTCACAGTCATTGGTCTCAACAGCGGCACATCGATGGATGGAGTCGATGCTGCCATGTTCCGAATTATTCCAGTGCGCCGCACCGGCGGGGGCAATGGTTCGGCCGCCACGTTACGCCTGGAAATCGAGATGCAGGACAGCTTGTTGCATGGGTTCGAGCCGGCATTCAAGCGCAAGATGCAGTCTTTGATCGCAGGGGGCAGCGTATCTCTGGAAGAGCTCTCCCGGCTGAATGTGGCGTTGGGCGAAGTTTTTGCACAGGCGACACTGGCGCTACTCCGGCGCACTGGCATGACTCGCCACGAAGTCGATCTGATCGGGTCGCACGGGCAGACCATCTGGCATGCACCGGCAATCAAGAGTTTTGCCGGCATCCCGACGCGCAGCACGCTGCAACTGGGAGAACCGGCAATTATCGCCCAGCGCACCGGCATTCCTGTAGTTGCTGATTTCCGTGTTCAAGACATGGCGGCCGGCGGTCAGGGCGCTCCGCTTGTGGCTTTCGCCGACGAGGTTATCTTTGGTGGCACGGGCACGCCTGTCGGTGTTTTGAATATCGGCGGCATCGCCAACATCACCGTGCTCAACGAGCATGGCGACGCAGTTATGGCGTTCGACACCGGTCCAGGCAACATGCTCATGGACCACGCGATGAGCAAGCTCTTCGGCGAAGAATTCGATGAAGGCGGCGCCATCGCCGACTCTGCGCAACCGGATGAGAAGTGGCTGACAGAACTGCTGGCTCAGCCCTACTTCCAGGTGAAGCCGCCCAAGACCACCGGACGCGAGCTCTTCGGCACGCAGTATTGCAACAAATTGATCGATGAAGGGCGCAAGCGCGGCTTGAGCAACGAAGCAATCGTGTCGACTTTCACCTCTTTGACGGCTCGTTCGATTGCCGACGCCTACGAGCGTTTTGTGCTGCCCGTCGAGAAACTCACCATGGTCGTCCTTGGCGGCGGTGGCGCCGACAATGCCACTTTGTGCAAGCGCCTGCAGAAAGCGTGGCCGCATAAACTCGCAGCCGGTTGGAAGCGCCATGAAGATTTCGGCATGTCGACGAAGTACAAAGAAGCACTGCTGTTTGCACTTCTGGCTTACACGACGCATTTCGGAATTCCCAACAACGTGCCGCAATGCACAGGTGCCGGAGGGCGGGTCTGCCTGGGGAAAATAGTCCGCCCGTAACTGAACCGGCGCGCTGATAAGTGGGTACATAGGCATCGGAATCGCAATAGCAATCGCAATCGAAATCGAGAAATCACGTGGCTACTGAAATCGAAGGTATGGTGTCGTCCGACCTGCACATACCGCCTGGTATCAACTATGAATGCACCAGTTGCGGCAAGTGCTGCGGAGGCTGGGCCGTGCCCCTGACACCGGAAGACTACGACCGCATCGTCGAAGTCGACTGGGCGGCGCACCATGCCAGTTTCCACGCCAAGACCCTGTTTCGCGATCTGAACAAACACGAAAAGGTCGACACGCCCTACTCTCACAAGATAGTCTCGGAAACCGGCGTTTGTCCGTTTCTTGCCGACAATTTGTGTTTCATGCACAGCAAGTTCGGTTCGGAATTCAAGCCGACGATTTGCCAGCTGTTTCCTTATGCTTTCAGTGTCACTCCCAGTGGTGTCTATGCCACTGTCAGTTTCGTCAGCATGGGCAGCCTCTACAACTCAGGCCGGCCGCTTGCCGAGCAGCGAGAAGTGCTGGAGAAAAAGTATTCCGAATTCAAGCGACTCTACACAAACTACAAACCCGACTGGTCGAAGATCGAGCTGACCAAGGGACAGCCGCTCACGTGGGATGAATACCTGTCCATCGAAAAGGAGATGCTGGCGATTCTCGATGACACCACTTTGACGATCGAAAAACGCCTGCTCAAAATGTCATCGTATCTGGTATCACAGGTAAAAGCCGGGGGCAGCGCCGCCTCCGCCACCGCGGCCGCAGAATCGGCTCAGGACGCGGATGCGCTGACCAAGCTGGACCGGCACATTCTGGTCAACTTCCACCGCATGTACTACCCGACCAAAACACTCAAACGCGGGCAAGCAGATTTCAGCATCGCCCGCCTCTTCGCTCAATATCACTTAGGAAGCGATAAGATTCTGGTTCCCGGCGAGAAATACAAAATTGCCGATCTCAAAGACTACCCGTGGCCGGATGATGATCCGGAAATGGATAGTCTCTTATATAGGTATATCTACTCTTTCATTTTCGGGAAGAAGTTTTTCGGAGCAGGTTTCGGGCACGTAAGCGTGATCGCTGGCTTCCATCACTTACTGATGCTCTACTGTCTGATTAAACTACAGTGCAAGGCCACTGCTAAATTCAGGGGAGCCATCCTACCTAATATGTTGGACCTGGCGCTGACTGTCCGCCAAACCGAACGCCAGGTCGGGGAGACGAAACTGGGCGGTTATGCCGCCGCCGCCTTCGAGATGCTGCTCTTCAGCCCCGGGCGGGCGCGGCGTTTCATCGCCAATACCTGACCTGTGCTGGATCCGCACATTTTCGAGCTCTGCGTGCGCACTTTTCGCATGTCGAGCCCCGTTTTAATGTCGAGGTGAGCACAGGAATGCAGAAAATGTGCGGATCCGGCACACCCCAGCAGGGCGGACTCGCCGCCTCAGCCTGGGCCGATGGAGGCTAACTGTGCGAAAAGTCCAGGTTTATCGCATATTTGGTCCACCGCAGGTGCTTAGATTTGCCGCCAGTTGGGCATTTAACCTTTACGGGGAACCGAACTCTGCACTATTTTTCGAAAATGTAGTGCAGATAACAACAGGGATGTTGACTACTGCTCAGTTCTAAGTTAGTCTTGCCAGACAGATTGCTTTCGGCAACCCTCGGTCCTCTTTTACTAAACAATCGAGCTTCTTTTCACCGCGTCAGGGAGATGCTTCCTATGAAAACATTGTCCAAACTTACTATGGCCGCCGCTATGTCCCTCGCCCTCACCGCCCCAGCAATGGCGCAAGATGTGTTCGGAACAGCTGATACCGGAGCTACCGGTGCCACCAACAGCAGCGGCAACACCACGTTGACCCAAACCCAAATGAACGGCGTACAACAAGCCCCAGAACTGCAAGGTGCCACCAACGGTACCGTCGGTCCGCAAGGCGATGATGCCACCGTCATTATGGGCGTCAACACAGCCGGTACGGTTCGCGTGAACAACCTCGCCAACTTGGAAGCGTTGCTCAACATCATCGCGAACGGTATGGAAATTCTTGGTATCGCCTGGGGCGGACCGACAATGATCATGGGCTTCATGCACATGGCTGCCGGTACGCAAGATGCTATGAAGCGCGTCCTTTGGGGCGGCGCTGGTGTGACAGGCGGTCTCGCGACCCCTGGCTGCATCAACTGGCTCGTTGCATCGGCTCGCGACGCCAACCTGTTCAGCTAATCGCTGTACGGATCTAGATATAGGAAGGGGCGGGCAACCGCCCCTTCCGCTTTGTCAGTCACTCCTCGACTTCATCGACTCCCATGGATAACCCTGTCACCGGCACTCCTTCAAAGTGCTACTTTGAATAAAGGATCACCCAGAGCATCTCCAACCACGTGGGTACGAGACCATGAAACTGCCATTCTCCAGCCTAGTCTTGCGCGCTTCCGGCTTGCTGCCGGCGGTCTTTATGTATGCGAGCGAAGCGGCTCATGCCTGTGGTGGTAGTGGTGGTCCAAATCTCTTTCAGGTGGGTCTTCTGACTTTGGCTACCGCCTGCTGCCTGTTCGGCACACCCTTTATCGCCTTCGGGTTCATCAACTTTCTGTCCGGCGACACCAGAGGGGGCGCTCTGCGCGTCCTTACCTTTATAGGTGCGATGGGCATAGTTGTGACCTCGATAGTCGTGCTCGAACACACCCACTAAGGGCATCCAGGCGCCTTTGCGCCGGCCGCCCAAACAAGTCCCCGAAAAATCTGCATTTTCTTCCGGAAAATGTAATGCATTTAACAAAATAACGGTTGACTTGTAAGGGGGTTGCACTTAATCTATTGCCTACGGTTGCGTTGCAACTATTTTCTGCCCGAACCTTACTAACTATTCGAATACCAATTTCTCTCTCGCCTCGAGGAGGTTTCTTTTATGCGTATTAACCTTACCAACCTCGCCCTCGCCGCCTCTACCGCCCTCGTACTCGGCGCTCCAGCAATGGCGCAAGACGTGTTCGGTACCGCTGACACCGGAGCTACTGGTGCCACCAACAGCAGCGGCAACACCACTCTTACCCAAACCCAAATGAACGGCGTTCAACAAGCCCCGGAACTGCAAGGTGCCACCAACGGTACAGTCGGTCCGCAAGGCGATGATGCCACCGTCATTATGGGCGTCAACACTGCTGGTACAGTTCGCGTCAACAACCTGGCCAACTTGGAAGCGTTGCTCAACATCATCGCCAACGGTATGGAAATTCTGGGTATTGCGTGGGGCGGACCTACAATGATCATGGGCTTCATGCACATGGCCGCCGGCACCCAAGATGCCATGAAGAGAGTGCTGTGGGGCGGCGCCGGTGTAACCGGTGGTCTCGCAACCCCAGGCTGCATCAACTGGCTAGTCGCATCGGCTCGCGACGCCAACCTGTTCAGCTAAGTTTTTCCCCCGCCAACGCCAACCAGGGACCTCCCGAAAGGGAGGTTTTTGGTATTTTCAAATCGTTTTGAAGACTCTCAAATCCCGCTCATAGAGCGGGATTCTGCTTTGCGCGAGCTAGGGTAAAGCGCCTTGAGTGCAAGAAACAATCGTCGTAAGCTCAGCTTATGGGTTGCGTTGTAACCCAGTCCACAGTACTTACTTACTACTTGTTTCACCATTCATCTCCACAGGGAGGTCGTTTTACTATGGGTAATTTTCTGACCAAACTCACACTGGGAGCGGGCGTCGGCTTGATGCTCGCTGCACCAGGCGCGATGGCACAAGACGTTTTCGGCACTGCCGACACCGGAGCGAGCGGGCTCCAGCACTCGAGCGGCAACACAACACTCACACAAACCACCATGAACGGAGTACAACAAGCACCGGAATTACAAGGCTCGACTTTCGGCACCATTGGTCCACAACAGGAAGACGCCACAGTGATCATGGGCGTCAACACTGCCGGCACGGTTCGCGTGAACAACCTCGCCAATTTAGAAGCTCTGCTCAACATCATCGCCAACGGCATGGAAATTCTCGGCATCGCCTGGGGTGGTCCGACCATGATCATGGGCTTCATGCACATGGCCGCCGGAACGCAAGATGCGATGAAGCGAGTCTTGTGGGGCGGTGCCGGAGTCACCGGTGGTCTGGCTACGCCAGGTTGCATCAACTGGTTGGTGGCATCAGCCCGCGACGCCAACCTGTTTAGTTAATAGATAGAACAAAGCATTTCATCCCTCGAAATGAGGAAAGGACCAATGACCTCCCGCAAGGGAGGTTTTTGGTTTGTGAGCCCGTGGGAGCGCAGGGGGTCTTAATCGCCACCCGGGAAAAGGCACCGAACAACGGGATTGTCATGAAGCTCGAGCGAGTTACGTTATACCGGGATTTTTTTCCACGACACGGTTGAGACCTCTCCTCAGCTCTAAAATTGTTGAAAGCGGGAGACACTGTGACGTGACTGACACATCGGACAAAACGAGCAGAGCTACACCGGGACGAGATCGTCTTGCGAAAGCTCGGGTTGCGGTCGTTGGAATTGAAGAGCATACGTTGATCGCGTTGGCGCAGCTGGCCGACGCCGGCATTGGTTTCATCAAAGTCATCGATGACCGCCAGGTCACCGCTGAAGACATTTCACGCGCATTCTTCTTTTTCCAGAACGACGAAGAGAACCAGCCGCGGACTAGCGCCGCTCGCAATCTGATTTACAGAGAGAACAAGACAACGAAAGTCGAAGTAATCGACCAGAAATTCGACGCTCATAATGCTGAGCAAGTACTTGGCGGAGTTGACGTAGTCATTGACGGACTGAGCAATTGGCAGGACAAACTTCTGGCATCCGATGTTTGCATGCAATTGAAAACACCATTGGTGCATGCCGGATTGAGCGGTCTCGACATTCAGGTGTTTTGCATGATTCCCACAAGGTCGGCATGCCTCAGATGCGTGTTCGCCAAGTTGGGTATGGAGGATTTTGCCGCCACCACCAGTGCCACCAATAATGGACATCCGCGACTCGGTCCTCTGGCTGCAATCGCCGGATCCCTGCAGGCGCTTGAATGCATCAAATTGCTCGGGGACATTGGCACAGTTTCGCCAACCCGTTTAATGAAGATCGACGGTCTACGCGGCGACATGTTGGACTTCCGCGAACTCACGCCACGCAGCGACTGTCCCGATTGCGGTCCCTCTCGTCTCTAACCGGCGGCGGGTTTAGTCTTGCGAGGAAACTTTGACGTCAGGCGACGCTTGCTTCAAAGCCGCAATTATTTTCGGAGCGCGATCGCCGCAACGATTGCGGATCAATGTTTCGAACAGAGCCCATTGACGCTGAGTTTCTCGAATAGCCAGTTCGCGGGCGATGTTGTAGTAAGTCGTCTTGCCTGCGACTTTCTTTCCTTGATCCGTGGTCGGATTGTCTTTGCTGAAGTTCACTGCGTTGTCCAACGAATCCGCGGCATTCGCAACCAGTCCTTCATATCCACCAGGAACCCGGGACCAGTCCACCAGTGGAATCTGCAAGGGGTCGCCTCTGAATTGCGGTCCCTTGAGCGAAAGCTCCACATAATTTGATTGGCTGTAAAAGTCCTGCGCGCTATGCAACAACATCCCGAAGTGACGTAACGCATTGGCGCGGCTTTCCTGATCGGTGTCCGCTTCGCATGCATAATTCAAGGCGCTCTTCTTCTCTCGATCGATATACGAGAGAGCCGACTCCACCGTTTTAGCCGCAAAGTGTCGGCGGCTATCTTTCGCGCCTTCACTTTCTTTTTTGTCCTGAGCCTCGTTGGCGTCGATGATCAACTTCAGATTCGAGCTGCCGATGGTCCCCCGCAGTCCTTCTTCGGTGATCTCCGCGTGCACCTTGCCGCCCTGTCCGTCCGAAGAGCTGAATGCCAAGCCTGGTGAGGGCTGCATCGAAATGAGCGTCACTGCCAACCCCTTTACAAGGAGATCCGAGTTTAATTTCATGCGAGCCGCCCCAAATGGACATTAGGCCATTATTCTATCCTGCCAATCCGCGCCTGCAAGCCAATCGGCCGGATCCGCACCCCCTTGCGGGCATCTTTTCCATATCCCCGCGAGCTTTTCCGCCGACGCCAAGTGATTGGGTTCTAATTCAGAATCATCTGATTTTTAGCCATAATGAGACGGATCAAACGCGAAAGGAAGGCATGGAAACGCCCACCACCGCCGGTGCATACGCACTGAATATGCATTCGGCGCAAGCAGAGCCCACACAATCGAATTTTCTTTCCAAAGAACTGAACGACTGTGTTTTCGTGGCTTTCGATACGGAAACTACCGGGCTCAGCCCAATGGCTTCCAGATTGGTGGAACTATCCGGCGTCAAGTTTCGTGGTTCTGGCGAGGAGATTGACACCTTCTCGTCCTTGATCGATCCTGAAGTCCCAATCCCAGCACGCACCACAGAGGTACACGGCATTACGGACGATATGGTGAAAGGCGCGCCCACTTTCGAGGAAGTGGTACCGCAATTCTTCAACTGGCTGAACGCTCGCGGTCCAGCCGGTATCAAAATGCGTCCAGTTCTCCTTGCCCATAATGCCTCGTTCGACATCAACTTCCTCGATATAGCCATTGCCAAACTTGGTTTGCCGATTCCGGAAAACCAGGTTGTCTGCACATTAGCCCTTTCCCGCAAAGTGCTCACCGACGCGCCCAACCATCAGCTGCGCACGTTGACCGAACACCTTGGAGTCCCCAGCACCACGTATCACCGCGCACTGGCCGACAGTCATCACGTACGACACGTCTTCCTGAAATTGCTCCAGCGCATCCAGAATTGCACCCTGGACAAAGTAATGTCCCTGGGCGGCAAACTTGGATTCAGCCAGGGAGCATCTACTCAAGATCGTCGCGCGCTCTTCGAGCGTCCGGTGTTTCAGTGCATTCAGGAAGCGATGGACAACCAGCGCAGCGTGATGATGCAGTACGCCAGCACCCGCACATCAATCAGGTGTGTGAAACCACTGACGGTGCTCTTCTCTCGCGGCATCTACTACCTGCAAGCCTACTGTCACCAGACGGGAAGCGAGCGCACCTTCCGTCTCGACAAAATCATCCGCATGGAAATCATGAGCGAAGAATGATATGGACACGCCTATGAAACGAATGCATTACCGAATACTGCCCGCCCTTTTGGCAGTTTCACTGAGCGTCGGCGTCAATGCCGGCGCTTTCGCCGATGAAGAGGAGGATGCGGCAGCCAGTCTTGGCGACCTCACTCGCATCAACGGCAAGCTACCCATGGCCACCGACACGGTCGAAATGCAAGTGCGCATCAACGGCCCTTTGCCTGTTCAGCAAAAGATAAAACCACCCAAGGCGGCTAAGCCCCCCAAGGTGAAACAGGCGCGCCAACAGCCGCAGCCGGCTGCGCAACCAGTGGTGCAGCAGCCCGATCAATCAGTGCAGGTCATGCAGTTCGGCGAAGCGCCGGCGGTGCAGCAGTCAGACTCGCAGTCGCAGCAGCAACCGGCGGTAAAACCTGAGCGCAAGAAACTCAATCCGTTTGCTATCGGCAAAACTGCCGTCGCCAAACCCAAGGCGCCAAAAGCCGGCGAACAGACCGCTGCCGTCTTCCAGGAAGTGCAGCCCAAGGTCAAGAAACAAAAGAACAAGCCTGCCAAACCTGTCAAAGTAGCGAAGAAACAAAAAGACGAAGCGCTGCCGACCGAAGCGGTAGAAGCACCGCCACTCACTCCGGAAACAGCACCGCTGGTGCTGCCGGTGTCGCAAGAAGAAACCGCAATTACTCCGGAACCGGCTCTGCCACCACTGTCCGATGAAGAGACCACGCCGAGCGAGGAGCCGCCAGCCAAGCCAGTCAACAAAACACGTGTTGAAGTAGAGGTTGCCGACGATCCCGAAGATGGCGTCTCCCAGCCGAAAGGCGGATTATTCAACGGCATCAAAAACTTCGGCGGCTACAAGAAGTCTTCAGCCCGCAAACAAGCCTCGCGCGAAAAGGCTGAAGCGGCAGCAAAACCACAAGCGCCTGCAAAACCAGCCGCCAAGGCAGCTGCACCAGCGCAGAAGCCCGTCAAACAAGCAAAAGCGGAGCCCAAACAACCCAAGCAACCCGCACCGGTTAAAACCGCCGGTAAGGGCTGGGGGCTGTTCGGCGGCGGCAACAAATCCAAGACCGCAGCCGACGTCAACATCACCGCCGACGCAAGCGACACCGCGCTGCAAGGCGACCAGGCAAAGGCAGTGCTGAAGCACACCTTGATGGGTGACTCGTTCTTCAATCGCAAGGACTACACCAATTCTTTGATCGAGTACCAGATGGTGCTCAAAGAAGATCCGGAAAACTACAAAGCTCACTTCATGCTGGGCAAAGTTTTGATTGCGATGAACGATTACAAAGAAGCGCTGCGCGAATTCGACAAAGTGGTGGCACTGCGCCCGCGCGCCAGCGATGCACACTTCATGCGCGGAGAATCCCTGCGCCTCATGGACGACTCAGAGGCGGCGTTTGAAGAATACAAACGAGCCATCAAACTGGACAAGAAAAATGCCATGGCTTACACCTACCTTGGTGAATGCTACCGGCAAAAAACCTGGTACCGCCCCGCACTCCACAATTGCCATCGCGCCCTGGCAATTGATCCGAAGCTGGTCGCACCACACTTAATCGCAGCCCAGTGCTACGCAGTGCTCTTGCAACCGGAGAACGCTTTAGACGAATACGCCAAGGCGATCGAGAAGTCACCGCAAGATCCATCCGTGCGCACCCGCTACGGTCAGGCACTCGGCAAAATGGAGAAATGGGACAAAGCAGTCGCCGAGTTCGGCACGGCGATCGAAGTTGACCCGAAGTTCTCCGAGGCTTATGTCGGCCGCGCCTGGGCACTGGGCAACACCGGTCACCTGCCGGAAGCATTGATGGACGCCAAACAAGCGGTTTCGCTGGCACCGAACAATGCCGATTCCCACTCGATTTTGGCTTGGGTCTATTCGAAGAAACGTGAACACAACGCCGCCGTCACGCATTACCGCCTGGCGCTCAAACTCGATCCCAAAAATCCGCGCCGGCACAAAGCCCTGGCTATCGCGCTCGGCGATGCGGGCGACTTGAACGGTGCCATTGCGGAAATGCTCTACACGACCCAGATGCTGCCCAAAGACTACGAAGCCAAATTGCATCTGCAAGCGTTCATGGACAAACGAGCCGCCGCGCCGCAGTAATTAGCCTGCCTAGTCCACGCGCCTCACTTGTAATCATCCCCCGCCCTGGCGACCACATGGGCAAGTATCGAAGCGGCGGTAGTTTTTAGCGGACCAAGTTTCGGCAAAAGAGCCATCGCGGCAAACGGAATCACTAAATCTGTGACATCGGTTATGTCTGTGGTTGCTTTGTTGTTGAACAACATCGCGTCCAGAGGTTGCCTGACAGCATACGGCACCATCAACACACCAAGTTTGCCGGAATACCCCTGAAAGGCTTTGGACAGCGGCATTCGTCCTGGTCCCGGCGCCGTCTTCAGTAGGGACAATGTTGTCTCCATCCCCAGAGCGAGCAGAGGCGCTGCTGTGGCATACAGATGCAAGACATTTGCGCCTGCCGACAGCTGTCCAGGGACGGGTGCATCCGTTGGTTCCACTGCGTTGGGTGGGTCAAGTGCATGCGTGAGCTGGGTACTTGGCTGCTGCTCACTTCGAGCAGGAAGGATGTATGAGTTGAGGGTACCGCCTTCCGTATTGGGTTCGGGCGTTTCGGCTTCGTTCAGGGGCTCCCCTTCAGTCCCGAATCCAAATGTATCCATCGTTTTAGCCTCTCATAACTCCCTTCGCAATTGAGGGTAAGTCATGAGCCGTGAGCTAATCCGGAACAGCTTGAGAATATTCTGTGAGCAAATCTTTTGCGCTGCAATCTTTTACACAGTGCGGACTGGGTTGGGGTCGGTGAGCAAAATCTCCGTCTGTGCGTCCAGTGCTTCGGCTTCGATGTGCCGGTTGGCACGGCGCAGCAGTTCTTTGTAATTGCGGAGGATCGTGTGCATAACCTCGCACAGTTCGTCGCTGGTCGCTACTGGAAGCGAGTTCCAGGCATCGAGAGCGCGCTTGAACTGCGCTTCGCCGTCTTGATATTTTGCTTGCTCGGCATACATTTGAGCGAGCGCATTGATCACTTGCAGTAGATCCGTAATCGCCGCTTCGCGCGCTTGTTCGTCCAGCAATCCGCTGCTGTTCAAGAAGGAGAGCTTGCGCACGTTCTTTTCGTGCAGCGAAATCGCTTCCTGGTAGAGCTTCGCAGCTTCCGAATAATTGCTGCGCTCATATTGAATCTTGCCCAGCCCCTGCAGGTTGACGGCGCACGTTTCATGGCTGCGCCCGTAGAAATGCTCGCGCAGCGACAGCGCACGCTCGTGAAGTTTTTCAGCTTGCTCGATAGCACGCTGTTCGTAAGCCAGTTTGGCGAGCGTGTCGATGTGCGGGATTAAGCGTGCGTCTTCCTCACCGCCGATCTTGCTGATCAACTTAATACTGGCATCAGCTAAAAAATGCTCCATCGAAGTCTTGAATTTGGTCGGCAGTCCGGCATCGCGCGGTTTGACATAGTCGTCGCGCGTGCGCAGACGCTGCGGACGCACCGTCAAGTGCGCCTTAATCGTCGTCACCTGTTCTTCTTTACCTTGCGAACTCTGCCCGACGTCGATGCTCATCGCCGGCGGATTGGTGATCGGAGCCGCCTGACTCTTCGGGACCGAAGGCATAGTCTTGGCTTGCGCCGACGCCGAAGTTGAGAGGGGCGGCACATATGCAGGCTTGAATTCAACCGGATTGGCCAGCTTCGGAAGAGTCGAGACGGATTTCACCGCCGGTGGTGGCGCTTCAGTCTGGATAGGTCCGCTGCGTTTGCCGATTGGAGTGGGTGAGAGACGGCGCCACATAACCAGCAGGTCGCCTGGCGATGCTTCGCGCTGCGCTGGTCGGCTTGTCTGTCCGGAACCGTCCGGATGCAAGTCGTAGCGAGTTCCATCTAAAAAGATGCGGCGAATGATGTCTTTCTTTTGAATGCACAGAGTGCCGTCCGGCTCAACGCTGACGCGCCCTTCCAGGCAGTATTCATTGTCTTTGTCGCGAGCCGTCCAGACATGTCCGTCATCAGTATCCCAGGCAAGCCGCGCATAAATAAACGCACACAACTCGCCCTGCTGGTTGTATCGATACTGAGCGGTGCTGCCGTTAGTAAAGCGAACTTTGGAAATGGGGCCGCTGTCTCGTCGCTCGATCGCGGCGCCTTCGGGAATAACAACTTCCGGCACCGGTGCGGACTCGGCTGGCTCCGCGTCGGAAGACGGCTCTTCCGTCAACTCGGGAGCAGATTTCAAAAATAGGGATTCCGCCTCGGGCGCCGGCAAGATCGCCGTCGGAGCCGGATCTATAAATGCCTGTGGCGGCGGTGGCGGAATCGGCGCCGGTGACGGCCACGAGGGCACAGCGGAAAGGTCCGGCGCGCTAAGCACTGGAGTGGCGCTGCGGACCGTAGCTTGCTGAGCCTGGGCTTGCAGCTCTTGTTCAATGGCCGCCAGACTGGTTTCATCAGAGATGGTCTTAGCCGAAGCCAGCGGCAACGTGTCTTTGCGAATTGGCTGGTCGTATCGCACGTTGTCGGTGACGCCGTCCGAAGAAGCAAAGGCTGCTTCCAGAGCTGCCTCGATGGCAGCCTTGGTCGAATCATCAAATTTAGGCTTGGACTTTTCGTCTGCTGGCATGACCAGTGGCCTCAGATCTACCCATCGTCCATCGGCGTCCCGGCGTGGTGCACCACCTGTGGTGGTATGCAAATCATTAATATGTCGCGCAGAACTAGCCGTTTTTTCAGGCTTAGTAAGCATATGAGCCTCGTGTAATGTTCGTAGTTGGTCTGCAGGGCCAGACCAAACAGAGGTCACCCAGGGGCACGAGATAAGCTAAAAATACCAGTAATAGCCTGGATTTCAAGCGGCAACCCGCGCCCTCAATGGGAATTCTACGTATGAGAGCGGAGCCGATTTAACGCAATAATCCGCACCAGCGGACCTTCGACCGGTGTTTTTAAATGTCTTCAATGTGCACGAATCGCGCAACAAACAGCAACACGCGTTATGCCTTGTGCTTGGTGGTGCCGGGCTTCGTAACCGGTTTTCCGTCGCGGCACATCACGCATTCGTCCGGCTGGTAGTTGGACAGCTTCAGAGTCAAAAGCTTGATGAACGGCACATCAAAACTGACGCTGCCGCCGCTGCGATCGATGATGGCACCCACGCATACAGGCTTGCCGCCGAGCTTGCGTACAAGTTCTACGACCTTGCGTGCGGAGCCACCAGTGGTGGTGACATCCTCGACAACCAGAATCTCTTCATCCGGCTGAATTTCAATGCCCCGACGGATTTCGAATTCACCATCGGGACGTTCGGCAAAGATTCCACGCACGGGCTCGCCAGGCGGCAATGCCTTATCCAGTGCCATCGCCACCAGCAGCTCCCAGTGAACAGCGCCCAGCGCGGGTCCTGCCACGGTCCGCGGTTGCAAACCCGCATCCAGGACCTTCTCCACTAAAAGCTCGGCCACCGCCAGCCCATGCCGGGGATACTGCAAGAGCCTCTGGCACTGCATGTACTGGTCGCTGTGCATTCCGCTGCTCAGCAAAAAGTGTCCTGTGTGCCAGGCGCCTACATCCCGCATCACACTTTCGATGTCGAGCACTTTTGTCTCCATTGTTTAGTCCTCAAGCAGGTCTTCAAGTATACTCCAGCCTCGATCTGGTATATTCAGCAGCGGTAGCTCGCGCATTCAATAGGAATCCTGTCATGAAACCCTTGATCGGCATCGGTCCGGACATCGAAGGCGATAAACCACGCAAGGTGGTTATTCAATGTCATTACGTTGAAGCAATTCAACGCGCCGGCGGCATTCCCATCATCATTCCGCCGATGAGCGATCAAGATTTGAAAGTGATTCTGCACAAGCTGAACGGCATCATGCTGACGGGCGGCAGAGACTACAATCCGAGTCTCTACAACGAAACTGCCTGCTCACAAGTGGAACTCTGCGACGAAACCCGCAACGAGTTCGATGTGCGACTCATGCAGGCCGCTATCGAAGAAACCAAGCTGCCGGTGCTCGGCATCTGCGCCGGACTGCAGCTCCTCAACATCAGTCTGGGCGGCTCACTGATACAGGATATTCCATCTGAAAAGCCCGAGTCGCCTGTCGTCCATACCAGTCACAATGGCTGGAATGAAGGCTTCACCCATCATGCAGTGCGCATTCAGCCACAGTCCATGTTGGCTAAAATCTACTCCGAAGAAGAGCTGAGTGTTCCCACTTCTCATCACCAGGCGATCAAAAATCTTGGCAAAGGCCTGAAACCCACAGCTTATGCCGATGACGGTATCATTGAAGCGGTCGAACTGGAAGGTCGGCCGTTCACCATCGGCGTCCAGTGGCATCCGGAACGCGATTTCGAAGGCAACCGCGCCCTGTTCGAAACATTCGTCAAGCACGCCGCCCAAGCATAAAGAGCACCACAGGTAATGACACAAGGAAAACCGCGTCGCATTCTGGTCACAGGTGGAGGCGGCTTCATCGGCAGTCACGTGGTGGATGCGCTTCTGGCACGCGGAGACCGGGTGACCAGCCTGGACAATTTCAATCCTTTCTACGATCCGGCCATCAAGCGACTCAACATCGAAGAGCAAACGCACAACCCCGACTTCACCCTGGTGGAGGGAGACATCCGCGACGGCAGCAAGTTAGCGCTCGCTTTTGAAAACGGTCCGTTTGACGTCGTCGTACACCTGGCTGCTATGGCGGGCGTGCGCCCATCTCTTGCCGATCCTGAACTGTACATGGACGTGAATGTGCTGGGCACGCAAAGACTGATCGACTTCATCAACCTCAAGCAAACTAAATTGCCCCGATTTGTGCTCGGCTCATCGAGCTCCGTCTATGGCGAGCGTCCGCATGGTGCATTCAGCGAAGAAGATCGCGTCGACCGTCCCGTTTCACCTTATGCAGCATCAAAGGCTGCGGCAGAACTGGTCTGCCATGCAGCGCACAAAATAAATGGATTGGACGTCGCCGTACTGCGCTTCTTCACAGTGTACGGACCGCGCCAGCGCCCCGACCTGGCAATTCATAAGTTCTGCCAGTTGATCGAAGCCGACCAGCCGGTCGAGATGTTCGGCAACGGCAAGACGGCACGCGACTACACTTATGTGCATGATATCGTATCTGGTGTTACAGCGACGATCGACAAACGCTTGCCTTCGGGCTTCGAGATCATCAATCTCGGGCGCGGCGAGCCCGTCACTCTCGATGACATGGTGAAAGCGCTGGAGAAGGCGCTCGACAAACACGCCATCATCGAGAAGACGCCTCCGCAAAAGGGCGATGTGCCATACACGCACGCCAACATTGATAAGGCGAAAAAACTGCTCAGTTACGACCCGCAAACAACTCTCGATGAAGGCGTACGCTTCTTTGTGGAATGGCAGCGCTCCGTCAAAGAAAAACTGGGCAGCAGCACTTTCACGCACGCCTGAAGCGCCGGACCCGCCGGACCCGCCGGACTGATCATATAATTACTTATATAGGCTCCCGGGAGTCCCAGATCTGGATGCAGCCACAGGCGCACGACGCCATCCGCAAGCTTCCCTTTCCTGACCTGGTCAAGTCGGTTCTCTGCCTGGCGATCATCTTTTTGTGCGGACAGCTGGCCCTGGTTTTCCCTTACGGTCGCACCGATTCGGGGACTGCAGGTCAGATAGTCGTGCTGGGATTTTTGCCCTGGCTGTACCTTTTCTATACCGCCATGCGACTCTTCAAATGGGCCAACAATGGACAGATTGACACCCGGACGATCAGATGGATCTGGCTGCATCTGCTCGCCGTGGTAGCCACGCTGGCAGGCGAAGTGCTGCTTTCCTGGGCGCTGATCGACAGCCGTTACATGCTCGGCGCGCCCTTCGGCAAAATTACCGAGTTGCATACGGCACCGACGCTGGCACTTTGTTTTGGTGCGCCATTTCTACTCGGCTTGCCCGCCTGCTTCTCGTTCAGCTTTGCCATGGCGCGCCTTGCCGGAGCGCCGCGCGCAGGTTTCATGCCGGGACTGCTCCTGTCCGTCGGCTTGCTCCATCCATTCACATTACTGGGCGCCACCACCAGCGGCATCGTGCTCTTCGGCGGACCCGCAGCTCTGGCAGCAGTGAGTTCCGAGTGCGTCTGGATATTCGCGGCTACCATCGGACTTTTGCTGGGAACGCTGGCGCTCGAGTCGTTAAGGGTCAGGCTTGCGGGGCTGTTTTGACGTTCGAGATCATCGCAATCACTTGTTGCCGGACGACGGCAGATTTCCGCCTGGAATCAGAATATTCGAGCCGTGCGGAACATAAATTACTTCCGCATTCGGATTCAGTTTGCGTATAGCTTCCAGCCGCACATACTCGGGGCTTGAACCAAGCGCTTTGTTGGTGGCGAGAATCTTGTATGCTTCGGCATCAGCTGCGGTGCGCGTAATGTCGGCTTCTACTTTCGCCTTCTGCAATTCGTTGCGCTTCGCTTCCGCTTGCTGCAGCGCCACTTGTTTCATCTCCACCGCGTTTTGATACTCTTGCGAGAAACGCAAGTTGGTCAGCGAGATCAATTCCATCTCGATGTGACGCTCGGCAAGTTTCTTCTCGACGTACGCGCGAATAGCGGCTGAAACTTCCTCACGATTGGCCAGCAATTTATCGACCGGTTGTTTTGCAATCTCCGCCTTCAGCGCTTCGCGCACCACCGGTGTCACCACCTTGGTGTCGTAATCGAAACCGACGCTCTGATAAAGCGCGCCTAAAAATTCCGGCACGGGATGGAAGTTGACGGTGATGTCGGTGTGAATCACTTGCTGGTCGGCGGAAACCGCTTCCTCACCAGTGAAAGTCATGTTCTGCGTGCGTATGTCGTGCGTGTAAACGGTTTGCAAAAACGGAATGATCAGATGAAACCCGGTCGGCAACACAGTCTTCTGCACACCTTCCATGCGGTTGAACACGACGCCGGCATACCCCGGCGGGATGACAATGGCAAAGGAGGTGCAGACGAAGATACCGCCGAACAGAATGAAACCCAGGATGCCGCCCAGCTTAGCCATTTGGTTTTTCGTGGCGGCAAAGACCACGATGCTGGCAATGGTCAAAAGAAATAGAATCGATTCCATTTAGCAGTCCTCAAGGCTGGTCTTGTTTTTTCGGCATCTTTAGAAGTTTGGGCTCTGTAGAGCCCCGCTTTTCCCGCTCCACTTTGAGCGTCTCGGTATCCAGTCCGCTCATCTTCAAGTGATTGAGCAAGAACTCGTTCGTGAACTTTAAATCGGCAATCTCGTCCTTCAGCTCCAGAAGCTGCATTTCTTGCGCCTCGATACGCTCGCGCAAGTGCTCTTCGGCTGCCGGCAACATCAGCCGGTAGCGCTGTTTCATTTTTTCTGAGTAAGCCTCTGCCAGGGGGCGACCGATAGCCGCAATTGTGACAACCGACACAACGCCCAGAAACATGAGAAATGCCACTTCAAAGGCGATCAAGAACCCACCCAGCCCCTAAATGACGACAATATACACCTTGCGACAAAAAGTTGACACAAAATCGGGATCACAGGCATAATCAGAAATTGCGTCACGGTAGCTCAGATGGTTAGAGCGAGGCACTCATAACGCCTAGGTCGGCAGTTCAATTCTGCCCCGTGACAGATTTTTCGCCGCCCAGTGCGGATTCCCCAGCAAGCAAAAAGCCGAGCACCAGATTTAGTGCGCGGCTATCACCATATGCAGTGGCGTGAAGAAACGCTGCGGCGCGGCGCGCGCAGCGCGTTTCTTTTATGAACCCTCTTCGGGTCCGCCTTCTTCGTCGGTGTCCATTTCGCTTGCCAGTTCTTTGACAAAGGCGATGACACGCTCAAATTCTTCGTCGCTTTCGATGGTGCGGAAAATTGCCTGATCGTCCTTTTGAATCAACTGCATGATGACGGTGGAAGCTTCTTCCTTGTCTTCATCCTTGTTTTCACCGGCTTCGCCCATATTGAGCAACAGCGCATATTCTTTGCCTTCGAATTCGAAGACGCCCAGAATGCGGCAGTCATAAGAGCGACCATCTTCTCCCTCGAGAGTGATGATTTGTTCGTCCAGGTTATTCGCTGCTTGACTCATGTTCTTCCTTTTACGTTACTAGTGCGCCCGCCAGAGTTCCTAAGCGTTGCAATTCTTCTTCGGCTCCCAGGGCTATCACTTCATCTCCGCTCTTGAACACCAGGTCCGGTGCTGGATTAGTTACTAACTTACCCTGCTGACTTACCGCCAAAACCATGGCACCGGCTGTCTGTTTTATATTAGCCTCTTTGAGCGTTTGTCCGACTAATTTTGACGAAGGCTGAATTGTAATCTGTTCCATTCGCAAATCATACGCCGGGCTGTGCATGGCAACATCGAGGAATTCCAGCACCAGCGGCTGCGTTACGGCGGTTGCCATGCGGCGACCGCAAATCACATAAGGTGAAATTACCTTCTTTGCACCGGCTCTCAACATCTTGCCTTCCGATCCGGGGTTGGCAGCCCGGCACACTATGTTGATGTGTTCGTTCAAGCCGCGCGCTGACAACGTAATGAATGTGTTGGCGGCATCATCGGCCAGGGCGCAGACGACGCCGCCCGCGCGTTCGATGCCCGCTTCGATCAGCGTCTCGTCGGCTGTGGCATCCGCCTGCAAGACAAGATGTCCTTCTTCCTCAGCCTTCTTGGCTCTTGCAGTATCCAGTTCGACGATCACGAACTCCACTTTGTTGGCGATAAACTGCTGCGTCACCTCCTGCCCGGTGCGCCCGTAACCGCATACGATCTGATGCCCTTCCAGTCTGTTGATTTTTGCTTTCATGCGCCTGCGCCCAAAAAATGCCGTCGGATTAGCCTCGATTACGGTCTCAGCCATGTCGGTGAGGATGTAGAGAGCCAATCCGACGCCAAAGAGAATGAAAACGATTGTGTAAATTCGTCCAGTTGTTGATAACGGGTGGACCTCCCCGTAGCCGATTGTAGTGAGCGTAGTCAAGCTCATGAATACGGCGTCTAGAGGCTTCCACTTCTCAATCACCATGTAGCCCAGAGCGCCGGCGCAGATGAGCGCGATAATCATCAGCCAATGCCGCAGAAATCGCGAAACGAAGGTTCTCAAGACGCCGCCATTGTCTAAACTCCCGTTCACCCGCACACTCAGGTGAACGCCGATCGAAAAGTATCATAAACTCCGGCGCCCAAGGGCGCGCCAGCTTCTATTCTTTAACTGGTAAGATTTCAGGCTTGCAGCCCACACGTAGCTCCAGGCAGCTCCAAGCAAGCCTCCGCCGCTCTCAGCGACGGGCAACAATCAGCAATAAGCAAGAGGAATCGATGAGCACAGCAGTTGACACCAAAACCGGTCGCGTCGTACAGGTTATCGGACCGGTCATCGACGTCGAGTTCGCCTCCGGGCACTTGCCAGAGATTTATCACGCGCTTGAAGTGAAAGGCGTGAACCCGTCCGGCGACAAAATTCGCGTCATTTGCGAAGTGCAACAGATGCTTGGCGACAACCGCGTCCGCACAGTCGCCATGAGCGGTACCGAAGGTCTCGTGCGCGGCATGGAAGCCGTCAACCTCGGCTCCTCCATCAGCGTGCCGGTCGGCAAAGCCACTCTCGGTCGCATCCTCAACGTGCTCGGCGAGCCAGTGGACGACGGTCCTGAAATGACCGGCGAGCGCTGGCCGATTCACAGACCGGCTCCTGAATACACCCAACTGACCACCGAAGTGCAGATCTTCGAGACCGGCATTAAAGTTATCGACTTCATCGCGCCCTTCATCAAAGGCGGTAAGGTCGGCCTGTTCGGCGGCGCCGGCGTCGGCAAGACCGTCATCATTCAAGAATTGATCAACAACATCGCCACGCAGCACGGCGGATTCTCCGTGTTCGGCGGCGTAGGTGAGCGCACTCGCGAAGGTAACGACCTGTTTCACGAAATGGCTGACGCCGTCGTGAAGGGCGAAGACGGCAAAGAAAGCCGCGTGCTGGACAAAGTCGCACTGGTATTCGGACAAATGAACGAGCCGCCAGGCGCGCGCATGCGCGTCGGTCTCTCGGCTCTCACCGTCGCCGAGTACTTCCGCGATGTTAACCATCAAGACGTGCTGCTCTTCGTAGACAACATCTTCCGTTTCGTGCAAGCCGGTTCTGAAGTGTCGGCGCTTCTGGGACGGATGCCGTCAGCCGTCGGATACCAGCCGACACTGGCTAACGAAATGGGCGAACTGCAAGAGCGCATCACATCCACCAAGAACGGCTCGATTACATCGGTGCAAGCCGTGTACGTGCCCGCGGATGACTTGACCGATCCGGCTCCTGCCACCACATTCGGTCACCTGGATGCAACCACCGTGCTCAGCCGTCAAATCGCCGAGTTGGGCATCTACCCAGCCGTTGACCCGCTGGCATCCACTTCGACAGCGTTGAAGCCGGAAGTCGTCGGTCAAGAGCACTACGAAACAGCCCGTGCCGTGCAACAGACACTGCAGAAATACAAAGATCTGCAAGACATCATCGCCATTCTAGGCATGGACGAACTCTCGGCAGAAGACAAGATCACAGTCGCCCGCGCCCGCCGCATTCAGCGTTTCTTGAGCCAACCGTTCTTCGTCGCATCGCAATTCACAGGACGCGACGGCAAGTACGTGCCGCTCAAAGACACCGTCGCCGCCTTCAAACAAATCATCAACGGCGAGCTGGATGATCTACCGGAGCAAGCCTTCTACATGGTCGGCAGCATCGAAGAAGTAAAGGAACAAGCGAAGAAACTCGCCAGCGCCTAACTATGAGCTACAGAAGCAACCGCACTGAAGATCGCGAAGACGAAGAAAACGAGAAGGACAACGGCTCGGAATCTTCCGAATCCGGCTCTGATAAAGAACAGGAAGATGAGGACAAAGACTCAGGCGGCAAACGCCGCGTCTTCCTTTTCGGGCGGCTGGAAAACGAAGTTGCACTGCCGGTGATCAAGCGCTTGCTGCGCTTGAATGACAAGGATCCGAAAACCCCGATCGATCTGATTATCAACTCGGCCGGCGGAAATGGTTATAACGCCGATGCGATCATTGCCACCATTCACAGCTTGAGCGCTCCGGTCAACACGATCTGCTTCGGACATGCACTCTCCGGAGCCTGCGAGATTCTCGCTTCCGGCACCGGCATGCGCAAAGCTTACGAGTTCGCTACTTTGATGTTTCACCAGACCCTCTGGGAAGCGGACGGCGACATCACCAACCTGGAGATTCAAGCCAAGCAAGGACTGAAATTCCGTGATGCGCAAATTGATCTGCTGGCCCGTTGCAGCGGCCAAGACAAGAAGATCATTCGTCAGGACATCGAACGAGACCACTACATGACCTCCAAGGAAGCGCTGGCATACGGGCTGATCGACGAGATCGTTCACCACCGTCACGTGCGCATGCCTGAGCGCAGACGGGCAGCAGCTGCTTCGGCAGCAGCAGCCGCCGCTGAGCAAGCCGCACAGGCAGCCCAAGCCGCGCCTGCAAAGGTGCGCGCCGCCGCCCGCGCCGTCAAGAAAACCACAGCCTCTCGCACCAAGAGTCAGAGCCGTCGCGGCAAGCGCGGCACCAAAGCCGGTTAAACCGGATAAAAATAGAAGGATCGAGCTCAAATGCCAGCAACAATCAAACTCAATTTGATCACCCCCGAACGCATCGTCTTCCAAGACATGGTGTCTCAAGTGGTGGCAATGTCCACTGAGGGCGAGCTGGCGATTTTGCCGGGACACGAACCGCTGGTGACGCCGCTGGCAATTGACGTCGTGCGTTTCACGCGCGCCAACGGAGAAGAAGACCATGCCGCGGTGATGGGCGGCGTCCTGGAAGTACGCGAGAACGACGTCACGGTGCTCAGCGATGTCGCTGAACTCGGTGATGAAATCGAAGAAGCTCGCGCCAAGGCGGCGAAAGAAAGATCGGAAGCCGAGAAGACAACCAAGACCGACAAGCTCGATGTGTACGCCAGCGAAATGGCCATCTCCCGCGCCATCACCCGCCTGAAAGCCGTCGAACTGCGCAACCGCAAACGTCGCTCGCTCTAAGCCAAGCATCAGCACAATGCCCAATCCAGCCGAGCACGCAACGCGGTCCGCGTTCCAACTAAATGCGCGGCTGCAGAGCATGAACTGCATCCGCTGCCGGAAGGCGTTCGCGCTCACCGACAAGATCGTCGACCAGTTGCTGGGCTGCCCGCAATGCTTGTCGACCGGGTATCCGGCTGCTTTGCGCTGCCACTACGCTGACGAAGGACAGTTTCACATCGATGAAACCGGGCAACGTCTGGCGCGCTACCGGCAGATGCTGCCGTTTCTCATTTTTCCGACATTGGGCGAAGGAGCAACCGCGCTGATTTGCCGCGACGACCTGTCCAGCCAACTGGGCGTGCGCTCCGTCTGGCTAAAGTACGAAGGATTGAACCCGACCGGCTCGCACAAAGATCGCATGAGCCCTTTCATCGCCGCTCGCGCCGCCTCTCTCGGTTTCACAACTCTGGTGGCGGCGTCCTCCGGCAATGCCGGAGTTTCTCTTTCCGCCTATGCGGCGGCGGCCGGCCTGTCCGCTTGCATTGCCGCCACCAATGAAGTGAGCGACGCCTTCTACACAGCGATGCTGGCGACCGGCGCTACAGTCGAACGCATGGACGAGGACGCTCGCTGGCCCTTTGTGCGCCGGATGGTCGAAGAGAAAGGCTACTACCCGGCGACGAATTATCTGGAGCCGCCCGTCTCCAGCAATCCATTTGGGGTGGACGGATACAAGACAGTCGCCTATGAGCTTTTCGAACAGCTGCAATCGCCGGTATCCGAATCATTGCCCACTAAGATACTGATTCCCACTTGCCGCGGCGATGTGCTGGCGGGCATTGCCTACGGCTTCGAAGAACTTTGCCGCGCCGGACTGCTGGCGCCCGCACCGCAACTGGTGGCAGTGGAGCCAGCCCGCCGCCTGGAATTGGTTCTGTCAGGCTCCGACTACCGGCAGTCATTCGCCACCGAGTCGCACGGCATGCACTCAATCGGTGGTGACACCGCCACCTTCCAATCGAAAAATGCGCTGACAGCCTCGCAGGGCTCAGCCGTTACAGTTTCCAATGCGAACGCGCTGAAGGCGCAACGCGACCTGGCGGCCGGCGGCATGCACGTCGAACTGTCATCCGCTGCCGCCCTCGCCGGCGCCCGGGACATGCAGGCGCGCGGCCAATTATCACCGGACGATGTTCTCGTCTTGCTGATCACCGCCAGCGGTGCCAGAGAAGAACACGTCCCGTAACTACTCAATACTTCAACTGGTAATTCAAGGTAGGCAATTCCTTGTCTTCAACCCACACCTTGACCCAATACTTGCCGTTTTCAAATCCATCCAGGTGCCAGCATGCATAAATCTCGCCATCGTGGCACCGCTCACTGCAGAGCGGCGCTTTGACAATGGGGATTCCGACTCGAAAGTATATCGGTCGGAGGCATAATCATTTGCACTTCCTTCTGATTTAATCTGTGACAGCTTGCCTACAGTGCCAGGTAGACGCGGATTTCAGCCGTAGTTTCCTCATTGACCATGGGTCCATTTTGCAACGAGAATGGAACTATGAAATTGTTCAGGGGCTACTACTTCCTGCTTTATCCTCTAGTAGGCGCCGCGCTGGGGTGCTACCTCGGCTATCAGATGGAAGACCTTCAAACTGGTTGTATAGACGGTTTCATACTCGGTTCTTTGGCTGCAATTTGGTACTGGATAAGGCGAGCCGGCAGATATGGACTTTGGCTCTGAGAATTTTCCTTGCGACAACATGACCGAAAATATGCGTACTCGGCTGCAGTGAGATCGTAGATTGTTGTACTACACACTAGGGGTTCAATGCGTCGGCAGTTTTGATACTGTTGAAGACGACGACACAGGCGCGATCATAGGAAAGGAATTGGTTCTGGAACATTGGCCTGAGGACGACATTCTATGCGGCATTAGCGGCGGGAATTTTGTGACTCGTTCCTTGGCGAACGCTTTGCAAACCTCTGGGTTGACCGGTTTTGCGATCAGGTCTGTGAAAGTCGTCGACGGCGATCAATTCTTTGTTTGTCGAAAGAGTCGGCGAGGACAGAGGCGTCCGCAGATATTTGAGATTCAGATAACAGGCACTGCTGGCAAAGACGATTTCGGCCGAGACAAGCATTTAGTCGTATCTGAAAAGGCCATGGAACTATTGAAGAAATTCACACTGAAGTACCGCACCCTCAACAAATATCGAGGAGCCGATGAGTAGACGAAATCCGCGTGCGCACTCTTCCGAAAATGTGCGCTAACAGCAGTGTCGCGGATGGCATGACGTATGCGGCAGCGGCGAGGCAACTGGGAATCACGCCAGCAAAACTGCGCAGCTGGGTCCACAAATGGAAGCGCGAGTCGCAGCTAGCGCAGGAAAACCACAAAGATTCCTTTCTGCAGGAGCGGGTCGGACATGTTTTCGACCAGTCCGGCGAGCTTCTTCATCTCGGACACATCAACGCTGTGGAACGGGCTGTAGAGAGTTTCTTGAAAGGCATCCGCAGCTGCAGCCGAGATTTCTTCATCGCGCAAGATTATGGAGAAACGGGCTTGATGGGCAGTCTCAGGATGAAACTCGAGAATGCGCCGCCCGGCAAAGCGCGATTCACCCGCGGCGATCCAGCCGGGGGAAAACTGAATAGAACGGATCACACCGCAATCAGATATGGTGGCACCGGCTGATGGCACTAAAATGCCTGATCGGTAGGACGGATGAGGATTTCGTTGACACTCACCGAACGCGGTTGGGTGACTGCATAGACGATCGAATTAGCAATGTCCTCGGCCGTCAGTGGTGTCATCTTCGCCACCCACTCCTTGACGGTCGATTTGGTTTTGTCGTCGGCGATGTGATCGGTGAGTTCGGTTGCCACCGCCCCTGGTTCAATCAAAGTGATGCGGATGCCCTTCGTCTGCACTTCCTGACGCAATCCTTCAGCGAAAGCGTTGACGGCAAATTTGGTGGCACTGTAAACCGCGCTGCGGGCCGACACCAGACGTCCGGAAACCGACGAGATGTTGATGACGTCGCCTGCACCCTGCTTGAGCATGGTCGGCAACACTGCGTGCGTGCAGTACATCAGCCCGAGCACGTTGATATCGATCATCTTCTTCCAGTCGTCGGGATTGGCGCCTTCCACCGGTCCGACATACATGACGCCGGCGTTGTTGATCAACACATCGATGCGTCCCAGTTTGTCGGCGGTTTCTTTGACGGCATGCGCCACTTGCTTCGGATCTGAAACGTCGGTAACGAAGTGGAGCGGTCGCTTCAATCCTTCCTTCTCGATGCTCTCGGCCAGCGCCGTCATGCGATCTTCGCGCCGAGCGATCAAGACCACCTGGGCACCGGCGCGAGCCAGCGCTGCAGCCGTCGCTTCGCCGATGCCGGACGAGGCACCAGTGACGATGGCAACCTTGTCCTTGAGTTTCAGTTCCGTGTTAGCTGAAGAAGCAGGTGCCGTCGAGGTTTTAGACATTTTAGGGTTTCTCTTTTTCTTGGCGGGCGGTCAGGGTCTTGGTGGCGTTGGAGGCAACGAAAACGTTCTCGTCTTCCACCAGGGTCTTGAGCAGATACTCGGGAATATGAGGATTGGCCGACAGCCCCAGACGCACATCTTCGCTGGGATCTTGAGCCAGCATTTCCAGAACCGAGGGTGGTGCATTCGGGTTTTCGCTGACACTCAAACGTACTTCCGTGCTGGCATCGCGAGCCAGTTTCAATAATAGTTCAGACGGGGCTTGCGAGTTTTCAGCGACGCGGCAACGGACGCGCTCGTTGGTGTCGTCTGCCAACTTGGCGAGAGCCATCGGGGATGTGTGCGGATTGCTGGCGAGAATCAGACGCACGTGCGTTTCTTCATCGGTGCGATCGGACGCTTCAGGCGTTTCGTGCGTATGGACTTCGTAAATCGACTTGATGAGAGCAGATAATTTTTGCGACGTCACCGGCTTGGCAACGTAATAGTTCATCTTCAGCTTCAAGGCTTCCATGACGTCTTCGTCACGCTCGGAGACTGTCAGCAAGATGACCGGTATCTGGCGCAGTTCGGTGTCTGCCTTAATCTCTTCGAGCACCTCGTGCCCGTTTTTGCGCGGCATATTGAGGTCGAGCAGTATCACGTCCGGCATCTGCGTCGTCGCCGAGGCTTTCAAGCGATGCAAATAGTCCATCGCTTCGACGCCGTCATTGACCACTGCCAGGTCATACTTGAAGTCGCATCTTTTCAAGGCTTCTTGAGTTAGTCGGACATCCGAGGGGGTGTCTTCGACCAGAAGTATCTCGATGCCTTCCTGCATGTTCGCTCTCCTTACTTTCCTCACTGCGGGCAGAGTGAAGAAGAATATTGACCCCTGTCCAACTTCTGACTCAACCCAGATTTTGCCGCCATGGGACTCGACTATCTTCTTACAAATGGCCAGTCCCATTCCAGTACCTGAGTATTGTCCCTTACCGTGCAGGCGAGAGAACATGTCAAACACCTTTTCTGCATATATTGGTGCAATCCCAATACAGTTGTCACGCACCGAGAACATGCACTGCTGGCGGTCGGTTTCGGCGCGAATATGAATCACGGGCGGTTCTTCGCCTCGATATTTAATGGCGTTGCTGATTAAGTTCTGGAAAAGCTGGACCATCTGGGTGTACTCGACATCGACATCGGGCAGCCGGTCGACTTCCAGGCGCGCTCCGGTTTCTTTGATAGAGGCATTCATGGCTGTCAGGACTTCTTCAATAACCTGGTTGCAATTAGTGACGAACTTCTCGCCTGAGTCATGTTCTGGAATGTGCGAGTGAACCAGAACCGAGCTGATCAGATTTTGCATGCGCCGGGTGCCGTCCAGAATGTACTCGAAAAATTCCTCAGAATCAGGGTCCAGCTTTCCCTTCAGATTGTCGGCCAGCAGATGCACGAAGCCCTGAACCGTCTTCAACGGCTCCTGCAAATCATGTGAGGCAATCTTGGCGAATTGGCGCAATTCTTCGTTGCTCTGCTGCAGCTTCTCGGTGCGTTCTTGCACCAGGCGCTCCAGTTCTTCCGCCGAACGGCGGCGTTCGCTGATATCGCGCGCGAATGCGCAGTAGGTGTAGTCGAGGTCTTCCTTAATGCGGAAGATGCCCATCTCGATTGGAAACTCGTGACCATCTTTGCGCACCGCGAAGACTTCGCGAGAGGTCCTGAGAATGCGCCCCTCGTTGGTCCCGAAGTACTGGGCGATGCCGCGCAAATACTGCCGGCGCAGGTGTACCGGCAAAATAATCGTCAGGCTCTGTCCCAGCACCTCATCACTGCGCCAGCCGAAAGTCTGCTCGGCCTGCGTATTCCAGTCGGTGATCCGCCATTCGGTATCCATGGAGACGAACGCATCATATGAGTTTTCGACGATGGCGCGCATGCGGTCTTGCTCTTTGCGCAGCGCCAGTTCAACCCGGTGGCGTTCCACCGCATACTGCAAACAACGCAGCACGGAAGCATCACCGGCGATACCTTTAATGACGTAATCCTGGGCACCGTTGCGGACCGCTTCCAGCGCCTGCCGATGGTTATCTTCCGATGTGAACACGACGATCGGGATGCCGGTTTCCATCTGCCGGACGCGATAGAACGTCTCGATGCCCATACTGTCGGGCAGCGACAGGTCCAGCAAGATGACGTCGATACCCGGTTCTTTCAAGCGCTCGATAGCCTTGGCGAGCGTATCCACGCAATCTACGTCATTGCCGCGGCGCTCAAGGCTTATGCGGATCGACATCGATTGTGTCGGACTGTCTTCGACTACCAGAATGCGCATGCCCAATGGATTTTCCTCTGGAGACCGGAAAACCAGATAGATTGTACCACCGGACAGCAACTCAGCAGGAAACACCAGCAACGCCCGAAAGGCTCACCGGCGCTTGCTTGGCACCAAAAGCAAAGCGGACTTGACCAGGGTTTCGGGCGTTTTGCCGCATAGGACCCGTCCAGTGGGTGGCGGCTGACCGGCGTCGCAGTGTCCCGGCTCGCAGAGCTTTGCGTAAAGAGTGGACGAGGCGCCGCCGTCGAAGTTGATTGCGGCAGTGCAGCCCAGTTCTTTCATGAAGACTGCCAGTTGGTCTAATGTCACACCACTAGACTCAGGGTCTTGCCCCTTGCCCGCCACCGTCACCATGAACGCTCGTCCATCGGAGGTGGTACCAAGTGCGGTGCGGGCTGCCGGGCGCAGCACGCCAATCGAATCGGCTTCTTTGCCGTCTGGCTCGGTGCGCAGAAACGCTTCCTGCCTCGCCGTCACCTCCGGCACCAATCGCGGACCGGCCTGGATGGACTGCATAAGGGTTAGTGCTTCCGGCACCGGCGCATTATGCGCAGCGATGGCAATCGTTTTGTTGCCCTTCTTGTCCTGATAAAATCGCACCTCTGTGCGGTCAAAAATCTTCTCCAGGTGCGGCTTCAATCTGGGATTTTCGACCAGCGCTCGATTGAGGTGCGGATCTGCAACCTGCTTGCCGTCCACAGTAATGTAGCTGGCGCTGACGCCGTCGGTCATATTGAAATAACCGGCATTGATACCGGCGCTGGCACCATTTTTCTCGGACAGCCGCGACGTGGGTTCAGTCTTCTCGCCGACTGCCACTTTGAATTGCCACTGGCTGTTTTTGTCTATTTCGATGACGTAGGCTTTGCTGCCGTTGGTCATTTCGCGAGTATAAAACTTGGCGCCGTCGCGCGGATAAAGCGAAATTTTGCCGGAAGACGTAGCTGACCCCAGTTGCGCGGAGAGCAGCGCAACCGCTGCAGCCACGACAGATAAACCGACGATGTGAAACTTTTGCATAAAGCCTCGCAATACCGGCACTATAGCAGATCGCTCACCACCACCGCCGGTATCATCGCGATGTTTACAACTATAGATTAAACCGACTGCGCTCAGTGATTGCGTGGTAGAACGGATCAGCGGGGTTCTCTCAAACCGAGAGGTTATGTTCATGACACAACAAGTTGCCTGGCCAGTCACAGTAGATATGGGACTGATTCGCAAACGCGTGCATGCAATTATGTCCAAACTGAGCACTGAATTTCCGGAGACGGAGCGATATCTAAACAGTGTCTGCTATCGAGATGAAGTCCCATCCGAAGAAGTGCAGGATCGCATTCGCGCCCGCGTATTCGAACTGGTGGAATCGGACGGGCATCTCGAAGAATTTCCCGATTTCCAAAATCGAACCAGCGCCGGCATTCTCACGCAGTATTTGCTCGATGAGATATTCGGCTTTGGTCCGCTGGGACCGGTTCTGCGTGACCCGACCGTATGCGACATTCTGGTTGATGGACCCGACTCGGTTTATGTTTTGCGCGATGGCGGCTATGAGAAGGCAGCGGTATTCTTTGAAAACACCGAGCACCTGCTTTTGACGATGTCGAAAATACTCAGGCCGCTGGGGTGTGAGCTGACGGAAGAAACACCGACCGTGCAGACGCTGTTGCCGAATGGCTCCTGGGTAGTAGCGGCACTGCCGCCAAAGTCCACGCCTCAGCACAACCCCACTTTCTTCATTCGCGCCGCGCGCAAGTAACCAGCACCCGTTCGCCAGGCACCGAATATGGTGCGCAGCGGATCAGTCGCGTAGCGAGCCCGGCTTCTACAAGAAACCACTGTAGATTAAATCGAGCACTCCGCTCCACATTGCGAGGCGGGTGAGTGGGAATTACCGTATTCCCTCTCACGAAGGGCGGTCTTAGTATGAAGGCTGCTCCCCGCACCCGCAGCTCCTTTGGCAGGAGAGGATCTCTATTGATGCCTAATAACTCACATCACCAGGACAAGCCGCTATGGAATGATTCCTGGGCACGCACCTTCCCGCTGGAAGGCAACCAGGAATTTGCACAGCTATTGCAATGGCTGAAACAAGCCACGCCAGAGCAGATGTATGATCGGCTAAAAGACGTAAAAGACCTGCAACCAGCCCTGACCATCTGCGATCACATTTTGTTCGCAACAGAGCGCCAGGGGCAGTTCGCCGCTTTAGCGTGCTTTGCCAAAGCGAAGCTGAGCAAAGGGCAACGCAACCTGAAGGACTATTATCTGAGCCTCCTCGAGGATGGCGTGCGCATCGGCAAGACTTGTTTGCCCGCCGATCATCCCAAGATGGTGAGCGCCCAAAGGATAATCAAAGAGAACATCAAGCTAGATCCCGACTTGGAATTGCACACCAGGCATTGGGAACGCCTTTCAAATCACATGAACGCGGCAATCAAACTGAAGGAAATGTCCCACGATAAGGTCGTAAGCCGCCTGGTATCTAGAGAGCTGGACGGCTGGACAGTTTTCTACCTGACGACGATGTTGGTTTCAGAGGTCTTCAACGGCGGATTCGAGCAATACTTCGGAAACAAGCAAGGCCGGCATGCCGAACAGGTGATTGCTTCATTCGATGAGCTGGATTCTTTTATGGCGGAAACAGTCAGAGCCGCTTTCGCAATATTCTTCGAGCACCGCCACCGCCATTCGCTGTCGGCATCGCAACGCACATCTCTCAAAGCTGGAGACATCGTACAAGCAAGCGCCGCACCGGGTCGATTCCAGGGCGATCATGAGCTCTACGCAAGTGTAGACCGGCAGTTCTCGTCGTGGGACTCGGAGTTCGTCGAAACCGTTGCCGACTACATTCGCGACAACGAGCATGAATTCGAGACTCTGCCAGAGTTGTAAAAACAGAAGGTCCGGGCATAAAGCCCGGACCTTCACTTCGCTTAGCACCATATCTGGTGCAGAGCTTTCAAACCACTATTCGGCGAGGTTCATCCAAACACTCTTGATGTTGGAATACAGCTCGATGGAGTGCTTGCCGAGCTCACGCCCGTAGCCGCTCATCTTGTATCCGCCGAACGGCATTTGTGGGTCGAACATGTTGTAGCAGTTGACCCAGACTGTGCCGGCTTTGATCATCGAAGCAAACTTGTGGGCTTTCTTGACGTTGTTGGTCCAGACAGCACCGGACAAGCCGAAGGTGGTCTTGTTGGCTTGTTCCGCAACTTCTTCGACTGAGGTGAAAGGAATCACGGACAACACTGGTCCAAAGATTTCTTCCTGAGCAATCTTCATGTCGTTGTTGACGCCGGTGAAGATTGTCGGTTGGACGAAGTAGCCTTTGGCTAGCTCGCCTTGCGGACGGGCGCCGCCGCAAGCCAGTTTGGCGCCTTCTTTTTGACCGGCTTCGATGTATCCCATGATCCGGTCCACTTGCTCTTTCGAGATTTGCGGACCGATCTGAGTTTTCTCATCGAGACCAGGGCCCTGGCGCATCTTGCCGACGCGCTCGAGCAGCTTGGTCATGAATTCGTCGTGGATGCCTTTCTCGAGGAAGAGGCGGCTGCCTGCGCAGCAGACTTGTCCCTGGTTGAAGAAGATGCCCATGATGGCGCCTTTGACGGCGGCATCGATATCGGCATCGGCAAACACGATGTTGGGGGCTTTGCCGCCCAACTCGAGCGAGACACGCTTCAAGTTGCCGGTCGAGGCTTTGACGATCTCTTTGCCGGTCTTGTCTTCGCCGGTGAAGGCGATTTTGTCGACATCCATATGGTTGGCGAGGAATTCGCCGGCGGAGTCTTTGCCGAAGCCCGGAACGATGTTGATCACGCCTTCGGGGAAGCCCACTTCCATTGCCAGTTCACCGATACGAAGAGCGGTGAGCGGGGTTTGTTCGGCTGGCTTCAAGATCAGCGCGTTGCCGCAAGCCAGAGCCGGTCCCAGTTTCCACGCTGCCATCAGCATCGGGAAGTTCCAGGGAATGATCTGACCGACCACGCCCACCGGCTCGCGGAGGGTGTAGGTGTGGAACATCGGGTTGACGCTTGTGGTTTCGCCTTCCAGTTTGGTCACCCAACCGGCGTAATAGCGGAACGTTTCAACAGTCTGTACGACGTCTACCCAGCGGGATTCTTTGATGGGCTTGCCGTTGTCCAGTGTTTCCAGCTGAGCCATTTCATCGGCATGATCTTCGATGGCGTCCGCGAGTTTGTAGATCAAACGAGCGCGCTCGGCAGCTGAAAGTTTCTTGCGCCAGGCGCCTTCTTCAACCGCCTTGCGAGCGGCTTTGACAGCCTTGTCGATGTCGCCCTTGCCACCTTCGGGAACCTTGGCGATAACTTCATCGGTTGCTGGGTTGTAGACTTCGAAAGTCTTGCCCGATTCGGCATCAACCCATTTGCCGTCGATGAGCATCTTCTTCGGCTTCTTCAGCCATTCTGTGACTGAAGGAGACACCAATTTTTCTTGCACTACGGCCACGTTTCGACCCTCCAGGAAATCTGTTTCAATTTCGGCTTTAGTTTTTAGATCCTTTCGCCTATGCATCAGCCTGAATCGGCTCCTGATGCGACTTCTAAAGATTAGCACGTTCGCATTGTTAAGATATATCCAAGAAAGGTAAGGTTGATCTAATCTCGGAGATGCCTAAACCCTGCTACTGGAGCTATTCTCAGTCCTCGCACCTCACCGATTGAGATATCCCGTGTATATGACGACGCGACGAACCTATGCTGTCTCTGCTGTTTCTACGGCTTCCGCGGTGCTCACAGCCGCTATCCTCGCCCTGACCTCGACGACCAGTGTCGCGCTCGGTGCCGGCAAGATGAACTACATGCAGAAGATGAAGCTGGCTGAATCCATGTATTTCAACGGCAATATCGAAGGCGCCATCAGAGCCTTTCAGGGCGCCTGCGAACTGAATCCCAAGGCATTCGAGCCTCACCTGGGTCTGGTCAACCTGCACGTCAGCAACACCGACCTGCCGGCAGCCATCGAAGAATGCCATGTCTGTCTGAAAATGAAACCCGACCATCGCGATGCCCACTTGATTCTGGGCAACCTTTTGCGAGCCCAGGCTTCCAACGAAGAAGACACCGAGAAGCAAAATGCGATGTTCAAGGAAGCCAAAGAAACCATCAGCAACGCTCTGGAACTGGGCGCCAACAAAGCCATGTGCGAGATGCAAAAAAACACCAAAGCCGACATCATGATGGGTCTGGGCAAGGCCGACGAAGCCGTCGAGCTCTACGAAGACGCGCTGGAAGACGATCCACATTACTTCCAGGAATGCATCGCCCTGGGCAACTATTACGCATCAAATGATGACTTCAAGAAAGGACTCGACTTCTTCCAGCGCGCCCATGACATAAAGCCGGCCAACCGCGATGCTATGTACGGACTGGCTTTGATGTTGGAGAAAAAAGGTGACACCACCGCCGCCATCACCGCCTTCAACGATGCGTTGATGACCGAAACCGACGCCACACTGAAAGCGACAATTTCGATGCACGTCAATCAACTGCGCGGCATCGGCAACACCGGTAAGAGCGAAACATCCAGCTTGCTGAAAATCAAACGCCCGCCGGGCGGCGAATCAGCCTCAGAATAAGTAAAGTTAGACCTGATCGAGCATTTCCAGAATCAGGATATTCCAACTCATGAAATTAGGCGCCCAGAGCGGGGCGCCTGTCTCGGCATTGTAGTTTTCGAATAACCCGGCGTGGTCGATAATGCTGTTAATGGCGGTGTTGATCGCGCGGTGTGCGACTTGCTGCGCCTCGCGTTTCAAGCCATGCCGGGCTAAGGCCCGAACAGCCAGTCCATTCGGCAATATCCACATCGGTCCCTGCCAATTTGAAACACGGGCTCGTCCGTATAATCCGCGCTTAGCCTGATTATAGAGATTCTCGGAAACCGCAACGGAAGCGACTCCTGCCGGACGCAAGAACTGCTGCTCGCTCAATATGTTCGATCTAAAAACCTGCTCGATACGCTCGGGCTTCACTGCATCGAAAAGCGCCGGCATCAGACCGCTGCAAGCCCGAAATGAAACTTGCTCACCATTTGAGGGATCGACATTGCAGTACATCTGCAATTTTTCGTTCCACATGCGTTCATCAATGGCGATTGAGAGATCGGTGGCGCGCTTCGACCATTTGGCCGCCAGCTCTTTGTTGGCGGCTGCCGTGGCGATCGCTGCCACCGCTTTGAACTCAGCAAACAAATAAGCGCACAGATCAGTCGCCAGCAATCTGCCATCGGGATAAGCGACAGATTCGTTTTGATCTTTGGCGGCTTCAATCGGAGCCAGCAATGCGAGATTGTCGTCGATGCCGCTTTCAAGCACGTTGCGCCAATGAAAGAGTCCTTCCTTTTGTCGCGTGCGCACATAGTATTCGAGATAGCAATCCAGATCGGAAAGCAGGTTGGTCGGCAACGGCTCGTGAAAAGTTTCGTGCACGAAGAGCAGCGTTTGGGCAAGAAACGGTTTGCACATGTCGCCCGCATCCCAGATGCGTCCCGGCGAGACGGTACGCGGAATGTAGCCGTCCCCATGATTCAGACTGAGAAAGTTTGAGACGACGTCGGTTGCCAGATTTTTGATATCGATGCGCGGCGCTACCTGGCTGAAAAAACAAGAATCCCAGTCGTACATCTGCGGATAGTGTCCGACGGTAGAACGCTCCGCTACTGCGTCCGAGTCGTCAGATCCACCTTTGATACCATAGCTTGGAATGACATATCGATACTTGAGCTGCCCTTCCGCCGGCTGCACACACGTCAGAGCATTTTTGCGGAAGAACCGGTAGAAGAGCCGGTCGATCTCTCCCCTCGCCATCCCGCGGCGCCGATCCATCATGACGTACATGATATCGCTTTGATTGTCTGTCAAAGAGCCTCCTCTCCAGCCAAAATGTTGAAGCTCCCAGGCGCGGGAATTGAACAATACCTGCTGGCGCACCCAGATTCAAGAGCGTGACTGCGCCGGAACAGCTACTACCAAATTCGCGGCCGCCATGATGGCCACTGGCGCCACAAGCCGACGGACAGCGTCGCAACCGCTTTGCGGTAAACAGATGGCGAGTTGGTGCGCGCTACGCGAACGATGGCGACCAGCCACCTTGCGGCGGTCGATCTTTGTCGTCTTTCTCGTCGGTTTTGGTTTGAATCACAGCACCGCCGTCCAGCGCCATCTCGGGCGGTGGCGTCAGTTCGTCATCGTCGTCTTTGTTAGTTTCTTCCACGATGCCCAACTGGCGATTGACGTCAGCGAGAATCGCATCGAACTCGGCGGCATCGAGAGTTTCTTTCTCAAGCAGCACTTTGACGATGGCGTCCATGTGCGGACGGTGTTTCTTCATCAGTTCGGTGACGCGGTTGTACTGACTGCGAATCATGCCCGAGACTTCTTCGTCGATGAGGGCCGCAATGCCTTCGCCGTAGTCGCGCTCGTGACCGAAGTCGCGTCCGAGGAATACATGATCGTTGCGCTTGCCGAAAGTCATCGGTCCGAGCTTGTCGCTCATACCAAATTCGGTGACCATGCGGCGCGCCAGTTTGGTGGCTTTCTCCAGGTCGTCCTGGGCACCGGTGGTGATTTCGCTGAAGACGATTTCTTCCGCGATGCGCCCGCCGAGGCTGACACCAATCTGATCAATCAGTTGCGAACGCGTGTGGCTCAAGATGTCTTCTTCCGGGAAGAACATCGTCAGACCCAGCGCGAAACCACGCGGAATGATCGTCACTTTGTGCAGCGGATGCGCATGCTTGAGCAACTTGCACATGATGGCGTGACCGACTTCGTGATACGCGGTCAGCTCTTTCTCCTTAGGAGAAATGATGCGCGTCTTCTTCTCCGGTCCGGCGATTACTTTATCAATCGCGGCTTCCAGATCTTTCATTTCGATCTCGCGCTTGTCTTTGCGAGCCGCAATCAGCGCTGCTTCGTTGATCAAGTTGGACAGATCGGCGCCGGTAAATCCGGGTGTGCGACGAGCCAATATTTTGATCTCGACGTCCTTGGCCAGCGGTTTGCCACGCGAGTGCACGGAGAGAATTTGTTCGCGACCGAGCACGTCGGGACGATCTAGAACGACCTGACGGTCGAAGCGGCCCGGACGCAGCAGTGCTGAGTCGAGAATGTCGGGACGGTTGGTGGCGGCTACGACAATGATGCCGGTAGTGCCTTCGAATCCATCCATTTCCACCAGCAACTGGTTGAGAGTTTGTTCGCGCTCGTCATGACCGCCGCCCAGTCCGGCGCCACGCTGGCGGCCGACCGCGTCGATTTCGTCGACGAACACGATACAGGGTGCATGTTTTTTCGCTTGATCGAACAGGTCGCGGACGCGCGATGCGCCGACGCCTACGAACATCTCAACGAAGTCGGAGCCGGAGATGCTGAAGAAAGGCACGCCGGCTTCACCTGCTACTGCTTTAGCAAGCAGAGTCTTACCGGTACCTGGTGCGCCGACCAGCAGCACTCCGCGAGGAATGCGGGCGCCCAGCGCCTGGAATTTTTCCGGGCTTTTGAGAAAGTCGACGATCTCTTGCAGTTCTTGCTTGGCTTCGTCGATTCCAGCGACATCAGCAAATGTCACTTTGACTTTGCTGTCGAGCATCAGCTTGGCACGGCTGCGTCCGAAGCTCATCGCCTGGTTGCCACCAGCTTGCGCGTTGCGGAACATGAACAGAAATCCGACGAGCAACAAGATCGGCAGGAAGAACGAACTCAACATGCTGAACCAGAAACTCGACTTGTCCGGATCTTTCACATCAAAGGGAATCTTGTTGTCGGTCAGCAATTTGAGCATCGACTCTTTTGCTTCAGCCGGAACAATCACCGCCTTCTCGCGCTCGGCGCCGGGCAGTTTCACCTGAATGACGTTGTCACCATTGGTGATCGAAACTTTGTCGATTTCCTTATTGGCATCACCCTTGAGCAGCATCGCTTGCAGCTGCGAATAGGTGAGGGGCTCTTCTTTGCGCGTGATGCTGGTCAGCGTGAAAACGAAGAAAACCAACACCAATAGTAAGAAGAAAACGGCGCCTGTCGTCCCGTACTTCCTCATTTCAATCTCCAAATAACCGTGCCAATAAGTATCTTAGAATTATAACATGGTGAAAACGCATACTAAGGATGAGCCAGAAGCAAGCCCCATGAGCTTTTCAGGGCTTGGTCGCATTCACCGCCCGCGGGCTGAGACCTAAGCCTCATGAGAGTTTCACGTCGTCGGCGGCGATTTTCATCAACCTCAGCACATGCGTTGGACGTGAATGAACTCGTAATCTATCGCTCAGTCCGACGCCGGGCACCCACAGCACTTCCTGCTCATTTGCCAGGACAATCAGGTTACCTCCCGCTGACCATGCGGCATTCGACCGTTCGTGCGTGTGCAGAAACTTTTTCAGGCGCACGCACTCCTGCATCCCGAAGGGCTTCATGACATCTCCGTCGCGCCGCACACGAAATGCCAAATGGTCGTCACATTCCGAAAGATCCACCAGCGCTTCCCATGAGTTACTTTGTGGATACCTCAATTCGGCATCCGGTCCAGCAAACTCTTCGATGCGCAATGCAAATCCCAGATCGAGCGCCATGGTTTGACCGGGCACGCGAACTTTGTGGGCAACATGCGACTCATCGCGGTGCGTGTCACCAATCGACTTGTCCAGAAAAACCAGTTGTCCGTCTTTGATCACAGCATCCCACCGTTCACTAAGCGATACCGATCCATAACCGTCATTCAAGCATCCTAACAAAGTTTCGACGCGCTCATAGTTGACTTCAATGTCGCGTTCTCGCAAGACGCGCACGAGCACCCGCCGAGCCAGCGCTGGATTCGGCTTTAATTGCTCGAACAGCTCTGCTTCCGCGGGAGCATTTCCGCCCCGCTCCATCATTTTCCATCCGTGCATCGTGGCAGTGGCGAGATGCTCCATGAACGTATCTTCGATTTGCAGGGTCGAGCGCAGTTGGTCCATGCGTTCGACAAACCCGGGAAAGCGGCTCTCAATGCGGGGCACCAGTTCGTTGCGAATATAGTTTCTTGCATAGTCATTGCTCAGATTCGACGCGTCGGTGCGTGCCACCACATCGTTCTCCTGAAGGAAACTTTCAATGTCGCTGCGCCGCACGGTAAGCAAGGGACGCACGATCGCCATGCCGCTGTGCGACGAGCGTCTCGCTGGAATGCCCGTCAGACCGGCGACGGCTGTGCCGCGAAACAAGCGAAACAACATGGTTTCGATTTGATCATCGAGAGTGTGCGCCATCAGGATTGCATCCGCTCCATGCGCCATGGCAGTCGCTTCCAGAAAGTCATACCGCAGTGTTCGCAACGTCTTCTCAGACGCATCGGCGGGCTCGATTCTCTTCACTATCAATGGAATTGCCTGCGCTTCACAGACGGCTCGGCAGAAATCTTCGTCGGCGTCGGAATCGGCACCGCGCAAACCGTAATTGACATGCCCGGCTAGAAGTTCACAGCCGAGTTCGTTTGCCCGAACCAACTGCGCCGCCAGAAGCAGCAATGCCGTCGAATCCGGACCGCCCGAAAATGCCAGCACGAACTTGCCGGGACGGTCTTTCCGCGGCACGAGCGACGTCAGGCAATCGCGAACCGTGTCTTTGAGGCTGAGGACGCTTTTCATAGCGCTAATTCTACGGGTTGCCCGGCGCCTTTGCAGGGTTTCAGCGCACACAGGCGGCTTCGCGCTAAACTGGAGAAATGCTGAAACAACATGCCGCCATTTTTGCCACGTTGTCATTAACCTTCTTTATGTCGTTGCCGGTCATGGCAGACGACGAGCCGGCACCCTTGCAAGGGCAGGTTGAGGAAACCGGCATCGCGCCGGTCACTGCGCCTCCGCAGACCTTAAGCGAACCGATTCCGGTGCCGGTCACCGCCACTCCAGACCTGCAGTCGCAACCGGCCCAGTCCGATTCCAGCATGCTGCAAGGCAGCGCCGAGCAAAACGACCTGGCAGGCAGCGCCGAACAAGGTGGATTGCAAAAGCAAATGCCGCGCGGCGACAAGCAGCCGACACTGAGGGGATTCGCCTCCACCGAGACCGGCGGTCTATCAAACGATGACCCCGATGTCGAAGATCAGGAGATGCAAGTCGAATGGGACAAGTGGCGCAACCGCTTCTTGCGCACGGTGCTGATGAGCGTCAACGAGAAGATAAACAATCCAGATCCGGAAGAATATGTGCGTCCGCGCATCGATCCGCGCACAGGCGTGCTGATGCCTCGTTATCCACTGGGCACGATTGCCTGGTTCACAGTACAGGTCACCAGGGATGGTGCCATCAAGAATCTGTCGATTATAGAAACATCTGGTCATCCTTCTTATGACCGAGCGGTGATGAAAGCGATCAAAGAGCTGGAATTCTCCTCCTTGTTGCGCTACCCGAAAGGTTCAAGGCGTGTCCTCGTCCAGCAAGAAGGCGGCATCAAAACCGCGACTCAAGGTGGTTACACCGACCAGAAATTCGGCGACGTGGAGAAGTACAGAGAGCCGGCCTGGTAAACAGACCGACTCCCTATATCTAAATGCTTCCGTTGTGGCTTTTCGCGGTGCGCTGGTTAGCGACGCTTGCTTTTCGCCTTGCCGCCCGGTTTTTTGGCGGCAGACTTTTTGCTGGTGGCTTTTTTAGCCGTCGACTTTTTAGCGGTCGACTTCTTCGCGGCAGTTTTCTTGGCACCAGCCTTTTTGGCGCCCGCTTTTTTGGCGGTCGACTTTTTGGCGGTCGTTTTTTTCGCGCCCGGCTTGGCTTTGGTTGTCGCCTTGCGCTGGGCGGCTTTGCCGGCTTTCTTCACAGTGCGCTTGCCTTTGGCAGCTTTCTTGCCGGCGGCAACGGCCAGATTGGCTCTCTTGATTAGCGGAATCGCTTTGTCGGCATCACGCTCACTGTCAAAGCCCATGATGCTGACATACTTTTTGCCGGCCACCAGTGTCATCACGAAGCAGATGTTGATGCCGGCTTCAGCCAGCGCTTGCGAGATGCGGGCGCCGATGCCCGGACGATCGTCACCGGAGACGAGCAAGCAGCTCACATCGCCAAACGGCATCAGTCCACCCTTGCGGGCGGCATCTTCGGCTTTCTTGCCTTCCACCGGAAATACTTCTACGGCAGCGTGATCGTCGTCGCCTGGAAATCTATAGCCCATGACGGTGGTCAGATTTACTCCAGCCGCTGCCAGCGGCTGCAATGCCTTCGACAAGGTGCCCGGACGATTGTCCAGTTCTTTGCGCCACAATCTAGCTTTCTTGACGGTAACAGCCATTATTCCCCCTCCCAATATTGAGGCGGACAATATTAGCAAATTAGCCTGCTGAATTGTGAAATTGTTTCGCGCACCATATTTGGTGGCACCGCGTCCACCCCGGCGCCCTGCCGATCTGCGGTTAGGAAGAAACAGTACCGAGCCCGTGGCGCCACTCAACTAAAAACGCCGACAGCACGAAAGTGCCGCCGACGTCTTAAAATTTACCCCCAGGGGAATTCGAATCCCCGTTACCTCCGTGAAAGGGAGGTGTCCTAGGCCTCTAGACGATGGGGGCATCGCTTACTTGAGTACCGCAGACTTAGGAGAATAACAAACACAAATCATGAGTGTCAACTTGCACCCCGTTGCAACCGCCAATTCGTAGTAATATGAAAAATTCCAGGCGCAAAGACGACACATGACTGAACTGTACAAAACGTTTAATGCCTTCCTGCGCGAGCGTTTCGGCACGCGTGTCTTCCGCGTGCCGCTGGATGCCGGCTTCGACTGCCCGAATCGGGACGGCACACGGGCGTTCGGAGGTTGCACCTTTTGCGATGAGCGCGGCTCCGGTGCGCCGACCATCAAGACCGGACTCGACGTTCGCAAACAGCTGGACGCCGGCATCAATCGGGTAGCACGCCGTTACAAAGCCACTAAGTTTCTGGCTTACTTTCAAGCTTTTACCAATACCTATGCGCCTGAAGGCGCCCTCAAGATGCTTTACGATGCCGGTTTATCTCATCCCGACGTAGTCGGGCTCTGCATCGGCACACGACCGGACTGCGTGCCCGACAACGTCCTCGACCTGTTGTCCGACTACAGTGAGAAAACTTTCGTCTGGCTGGAAATCGGGTTGCAATCAGCATTTGATCGAACCCTCGACCTGATCAACAGAGCTCACACGGCGGGCGAGTTTTTCGACGCAGTGAAACGCTCTAAACAACGCGGGCTGTTGGTTGCCACGCACTTGATATTTGGTTTGCCCGGCGAGAGCCGCGAAGAAATGCTGGAAACCGTCAGACAAGTGGCTTTGTCAGGAGTGGACGGCGTCAAGATTCACCAGTTATGCATCTATAAAGGAACGCCCATGGAGGCCGACTACCGAAGCGGGCAACTGGCGACTCTAGAAGAAGACGATTACATACAGCTGGTTTGCGATGCGCTGGAGATGCTGCCGCCCGACATGGTTATCATGCGCCTGGTGGCGGAAGGCAGCCAGGAAGAAATTATCGCCCCCAGCTGGTCTTTCGAGAAATTCCGCATCATGGAAAAGATCGATGCCGAACTGCACCGCCGCGGCACCAAACAGGGCAGCCGGTGCACCGCACCACAGGCAGTGGCAGCCACTCAGTAGCCGCAGGCGCGCCGACTAAAACGGCGACGAACCGATATGCAAAGCCGCATAGAGGTTCTTGATGCTCTGCTCCAGGGCTGAACGCTGCCTGGTGGCAGCGTACTGCTCCATGGCAACAAAGTACTTCTTGTATTGATTGATATCATAGCCCTTCATCTTCAAGACGAAGAGTTGGTGGGCAATGGCGCCGCGCTGCTGGCGGTAGGGTCCCTCCGCCGGATAACACCACGGATGGCTGACACGAAAGTCCTGCGCCCCGTACATCATGCCGGTGAACAGCTCTTCCAGCGAATTGGGTGTGCTGCCGGCGTGTCCCGGCGTACCACCGCCCGTGACACCGGCATGCGTGAGAACATTGTGCACCGCGGCCGGCAGAGCCGCAGCCGTCGCCACTTCCTGAGCGGCGACGTTGCGTTCGAGAGCTTCGTAGGCGGCTTTCAAATTTTCCTCGTCGTTGGCTTGCGCCATCTGCTCCAGCGCAGCAAATCGATCCTTGAAGATACGCACTCCGACGCCTTTTGCTTGCAGTGCCTCAATGCGGGCAATCAAGTCGGCGCGCTCATCGAAAAGCGGTCCGGACACCACCGCCACAGCGGCGCCGACGCCAGCCGGTGGTGCGGCAGGAGCGCCGCTTGCGGGAGTCGATGGTGCGGCCGCCGTGGCACCTTCAGTGGTGCGCAGCGACGTCAGCAGATCGTCGGACGAGACCATGCCGCTTCCGAAGGCTTTTACCTCGGCAGACGTGACGTATACCTCGACGTAATGCCGCGGCTGTCGATCGTCGAAAAAGCGCATGGTGACAGCCAGGACGCTCGGCTCGACATCAAGCAGCGATTTAGCGGCCATCAAAGCTTCAATCTTCAAGTCTTTGTCGGTGGCGCCCTTGGCGCGCACCAGAGAGATGGAGACTTGCTCGCCGCTGGTCTGAACGTTCATTTTGCGGCCGTTGGCGAACGGTTTCAGCTTGCTGAGGGTATTGACCACTTTCTGCTCACTGAGAGCCGCGAATGCCCGTCCACCGCTTGTATTCAGCAGAATCGGCAGCATCACTAAAGCCAGCAGTCTTCTCTTCATTTGAGCTGTACTACTTGGGAATGTACGGCGGATCCGGTTTGATGTACCACCAGAAGTTTTTCAAGGACTGCTCGGCACGCGCCTGTTGTCCCAGCGCCGCACTTTCTTCCATTTCTCTGAACAGACCCGCATATTTCTCGACCGGGTATCCACGGATCTTCAGAACGTACAGTCGCTCGGCGATCATGAAGCGATCGCTGGCGAGAAGCCCATCCGGACTGGGAGTAAACCAGCCATATCGGGAGCGGGCCATGAGACTGAGGCCCGATACCGCCTCGGGCGGAGCCGCCACAATCGACGTCGGCGAACGAGGACCGCTATGCGGACCGCCACCGGGGCCGGTTGCAGTCGGGGCGGGCGAGGCGAGATTCCCGCTGGTGGCGGAGCTTTGCGCTGCCCGCTGCTTGTTTCGTTGATCGAGCGCCGACTCCTGCTGAGCAATGCTGCGGGTCAGGGACTGAATGGACATATCAAGCTGCGGCACCTGGTCGGCAGACGCCAGGTTTTCCAGCTGGTGAAAAGCGTTTATGAAGTTGGCGGTACCCACGCCTTGCGCCTCCAGCATCTTGATGCGGGCGTAAAGGGCTTGCCGCTCGGGTTTCTTTGGACCTTCCACCACCAGCATGCCTGGTGGTGTTTCCTCGCGAGTCGAGTCTTTGCTGCCACCGGGTTGAGCCTCAGTGACACCGGTGGTGATCGAATTGTTAGTAGCAGTGGCGGGTGGGGCAGCATCGGTGTTGCCCTCGGCGAAATTCAGACGGGCGAGAAACTCATCCGGCGTCACCGAGCCCGAGCCGAAAGTCTTGATCTCGGCGGCAGTGACGGTAATTTGGGCGTATTTCTTCGGCTGCAACGGCTCATAAAAACGCATAGTAACGCGCCTGATACCGCTGTCAGCTTCCATGAGAGCTTTGGCGCACATGACCGCCTCGATCTTCAAATCTTTCTGATTGTCGGACTTGTTACGGAATGACGACAGGGAGACCTCATCACCGCCGACTGCGGCGCTGATCCGGGCATTCTGCGCCAGTGCTTGCGACTTCTGCACGATCTCGACCACCCGCTGGGAGGTCAATGCGGTAGCCGCAGCCGGCAAGGCACTCAGGATCGAGACGTTCGCCGCCAGAGATATGGATAGGACTGGAAAAAGTCGCGACAGAAACGATGTCATAAACCCCTCCGGCATTATTCTACATACCTCGCCGGAGGTGAAATTCCCTTCAACGCAGCAGCAAAGCAGCGCCAATCAGTCCGGCGAAATCGCCAAGTTCTGCCTTCACGACAGTCGTTTTGCGCTGCGCAATGCGCAGGGCGCGGACCTTAGCTTCGCGCGCGGCTGTCTGGTAATAACTGTCGACCGCCTCCACGAGCCCTCCGCCCAGGATAATGCGTTCGGGATTGAAGAAATTCATCACGGTTGCCAGCCCCCAGCCCATGGCTTGCGCGGCGTCATTCACGGCCCGCGTCACCAACTCATCCCCGGCGTCCAGGGCCGTAGCGATGGCTTTCGAGCGCAAGATTCCCTTGGTCATATCAATCTTGTCGCGCACCAGTGAATCTTGTCCGCGCTGAATCTCCTGAACGATCACTTTCGCCAGCGCCGTGCGCGATGCATATGCTTCCAGGCAGCCCTGACCGCCGCAGCCGCAGGCCCGCCCGCCAGGATAGAGCGGGATGTGCCCGATTTCGCCGGCCGTGCCGCTGGCGCCGTACACCTGCTTGCCACCATATACGATACCAGATCCGATGCCGGTGCCGACAAAGATGCAGACAAAACTCTGACAGCCACGCCCGGCTCCGAAGTGCATCTCGCCCAGAGTAGCCACTTCCACGTCGTTACCCAGCTTGGCGGGCAACTGGTAGGCGTCCGAGATGGGATCGGTAAGCGGCAACTCTTGCAGCCCCAGATTGACTGCGTTCAGCAGGATGCCCTTCTGGCGATTGACCATGCCGGCGGCGCCGATGCCGATACCCTCAAGTTTTTTCGCCTCCACACCCGCCTCGGCGAGCGCTTCGTCGACGACAGAACTGATGCGCTTAATCAGCTCGTCCTGTTCGTTTGGCTGGCGAGTTTTCTTCTTGCTCGTCCCGATTAGACGACCGGATTCCAAATTGACAACGCCGGCTATGATTTTAGTGCCGCCGAAATCGATGCCCACCGCCAGACGATCTGCCATGAATGAAACCTGTACCTTGCACACTGGTGAAGGCTTCTATTTTAAAGAACATTGCCCGCAGAAGATCAGATGACAACCAGAGCGCCGACGGCAAACTCTGCGCACCACGGGCGATATCAAGCTCAGGTCAGGCAAGAAACTTTAGAAGCCGAGCTTCATCCAGCGCAAATACTTCTTGAAACCCTTCGGCTTCTCGTCGATCGCCATCTTGGTTTTCGACAAAGCTTTGACCGGCTCCACTTCCGGCGGTGCCGCCGGCACCGGCGCAGCGGCGACGCTGGTCGTCTCCGGTTGCGGGTCGTTGAGCAGTTCGTAGTTTTGCGGCAGCGCCTCGACGGTCTGCACCGGCGACTGGACGCTGAAATCGACGAGGGTTTTACTGGCCGGGTGATAGAACTCTTCCGGACGATTAGCGGAAGCCACGACCTTGCCGGACGGAATAATAGCCAGCGAACTGGCGACCCGTCTCTCGAAGGTGCTGCGATTGCGGGTGACGGTACTGCCGCCGATTACCATGGTGGTGGAACCGCCGCCATCCAGGTTCATGGCATCGACCGCGCCCGCTTTTTGCAGAAACTTAGCCAGATCCCACAGGGTGTGCGGACCTTCGCAAGTAACCAGCAGTAGATGCTTGTCGGCCGTGACACCAAGCACGGTGCGCGCCTTGATGCCGGCTCCGCTCCAGCTCTTGCGGAAGTTTTCGCCTTTGAGGTCGACAAACAATTTGCCGTTTTTGATCAGGACCGGACCGCCGCTGACCGCCTGAGCAACATTGTTCCAGCCGCTCGGGTTGGGATGCCACTTCATCTGGACCTGGTCGCCGACGTTCAGGTGAGCAATCGGGCTTTCCTTGCTGTCGCTGAGGACGAATCCGCCATATGGGATGCCCATGGTGGTGGTCGTCTTGGCGATGACTTTACCGTCGGCATCGACAGCCACCAGGGTGCCGGCGTACGCCATGCGCACCATCTGCCCCCAGCGCCGGGTGTAGGCAATCAGCTTGGCGCCATGGCGGCGCGGCTGGTTGACGTTGTTGACCCAGATTTTGGGCACGTCCAGGTTGGATGTCTCAATGGTCCCGTGCAGCTGGAGCTTGTCCATCAGCACTTGACCGTCTTTGGTGATACCCATCGAAATGCGGTCGAAGATCGGCCCGGCGATCCATTCGCCGTCGATCACCAGCGTTCCGAGCGGCACGCCGTCTCGCTTGAAATAGTTGGCATTGACAGCCGCCAGAGCCTGCACTTTTTGAGCCTGATCTTTGACTTCGTCCAGCCGGTCGAAATGCTCGCCGGCCATGACCGGACGCACTTCGAAATCAGACGTGGTCAGATCTATATCGATCATATTGATATAGAGTCCGCCGCGATAAACCTTGTGCACCACCCCCGGTGCCAGGGTGCGTTCAGCCATTTCTTCCAGGTATTCCTGGGGCTTGCGAGCCAAGGCCGGTCTGGGGGCCGGAGCTTTTTTCTTGAGCAGCACTGCGCTATAGCGTCCCTGCACCTTGCGTCCCGCCACTCCGACCCGCGCCCGAGCAGCAGGAGCAGCTTTAACTTTACGGACACCGGTCGCGGCCGGTCTGGAAGGAGCAACCGTCACCCCCGGCACCCCCACCCCGACAGCGAAAGCGCGATCGATACAGCTTGTAGATATCAAACTTTCGACACAAAGCGCTACTAAAAGGGGTAGAGCGTATTGCTTATGGCGGTCAATTGGCATCCGGTGCGGTTTCCAGAGGGTTAGTAAGGTTGTACATAGAATGAGGCACCACCTGGCTGTTGTCAAATGAAACAAGCTCGGAAAGTGGCTCTCTGTCAGCGTTATTCCACGTTATCGGTCGTCTTTAACCGGCATGGCTTCAGCCGAGGGGCTTATCTCGCATCATAACAATCTTTTCCTCGCCGCGCTCGTCCTCAATCTCCTCATGAAATCCAGTTCTGGCGCGGGTTCTCAGGATATAGATGAGCATAGCACTTTGCAACAATCCGGGTCGGCGCTTCGTAAAGCGAGCCGGGCGGATTTATTGCCTGAACGCCACTTGGCCAGCCATAATCTGTCATCTCTTTCAGTGAAGTAAACATGGGTCGAGTTGTTTTAGGCATGCTCGGATTGGGCACCGTCGGCACCGGTGTCGCACATCTGCTCTCGCACCAGAAAAAACTGGTGCTCAAAAAAGTGGCCGTCAAGGACATCAATAAATCCAGGGAAGTCGCGCTCACGTGCCCGATCACAGCCGACGCCCAGGAGGTCATTGACGACCCTGAAATCGAAATCGTCATCGAGGTTATGGGCGGCGAGGAGCCGGCTCTCAGCCTCTTGAAGCGAGCGCTGGAAAAGCGCAAACACGTGGTGACCGCCAACAAAGAAGTGCTGGCCAAGCACGGTCCGGAGCTGTTCGCTCTGGCTCGCAGCAAAGGAGTGGCCATCTTCTTCGAAGCATCGGTGGCCGGCGGCGTGCCGCTCATTTCCACCATACATAAAGGACTGGAAGCCAACGAAATAACGTCGGTTGTCGGCATTTTGAACGGCACCACCAACTTCATACTTTCCTCCATGGAAGAGCAGGGCGCCGACTATGAGGGTGCCCTGGCCAAAGCTCAACAGTTAGGCTTTGCCGAAGCCGATCCGACCAATGACGTGGAAGGATTCGATGTCGCCTACAAACTTTCCATTCTTTGCGCCCTGGCTTTTGGACAGTTTCCCAAAACAGAGTCGATTCACCGGCAGGGCATCACGCAAATCCGCGCCGAAGATCTGTCCAGCGCCAATGACTTCGGCTACCGCGTCAAGCTGATCGCCAGCGCCAGCCGCCACAACGGCAACCTCGACGTGCGCGTGCACCCGATGCTGGTGCCCCTCACACATCCGCTGTCCAACGTGTCCGGCTCCAACAACGGCATTCTGGTCACGGGAGACGTGGTCGGCGAACTGATCATGGTCGGACCCGGCGCCGGTCAAATGCCCACAGCCTCTGCGATTGTCGGCGACACCATCAACCTGGCCAGCGCGCTGCAATTGCCTGACTTCGCCAGCTATTTCCATACCGCTGTGGAGAGCGACTGGGCCGATGTCTCGGACCCGGGAGCCTGGCGCTGTCCCTATTACATCAAACTGCTGGTCAAAGATCACCCCGGCGTGATCGGACAGATCGGCACCACATTCGGAGCACACGACATCAGCATGCGCTCGATCGTTCAACGCGATGTGGAAGACGGCGGTGCTTCGATCATCATCATCACCCATGCCGTGCAAAACAGCGCCATGGATAAGGCGCTCTCCGAACTGAAAAGCAAAGAGTTCATGGACAAGGTGGAGAGTTGCCTGCGAATTTTCCAACCGGGAGTCAGACATGGGTAGTCCTGCATACGACAGAGCGCACAACACCGCACTCATAGACAAATACCGGCAATACCTGCCGGTCACGGCGGACACACCGATCATCTCACTGCGCGAGGGTTTCACCCCTTTGATCGACGCGCGCAACCTGCCCCGCCATCTTGGTTTTCCCACCTTGAAGTTGTACTTCAAACTGGAGGGGCTCAACCCGACCGGGTCTTTCAAAGACCGCGGCATGACGCTGGCGATTTCGAAAGCCGTCGAAGAAGGCGCGCGAGCTGTCATTTGCGCCTCCACCGGCAACACCTCCGCATCGGCGGCCGCCTATGCCGCCAAAGCCGGCCTCACCTGTTATGTGGTGTTGCCAGCCGGTCACGTGGCGCTCGGCAAGCTCGCCCAGGCGATTCTTTACGGTGCCACCATCGTCCCCATCGAAGGCAATTTCGATCACGCACTAAATCTGGTGCGGACGATGTCGGTCGACTTCAACTTGACGGTCGTCAATTCGATCAACCCGTATCGGCTGGAAGGGCAGAAAACTGCAGCTTTCGAATGTGTGGAGATGCTGGGAGAAGCCCCCGACTACCTGTTCATTCCAGTCGGCAATGCCGGCAATATCAGCGCCTACTGGCGCGGCTTCAAACAGTTTCATGCCGAAGGCTTAGCAGGCAAAACCCCGAAGATGTGCGGATTCGAGGCGGAAGGGGCGGCTGCCATCGTGGCCGGAAAACCCTTTCCCGAACCGGAAACCGTGGCCACAGCCATTCGCATCGGCAATCCGGCCAGCTGGGAAGAGGCTGTGCGCGCCGCTAAAGAATCCGACGGCGTCATAGATAGTGTCACCGATGAAGAGATTCTCGCCGCCTACCAGCTGATCGCGCGCACCGAAGGCATCTTCTGCGAACCAGCCAGCGCCGCCAGTCTGGCGGGATTGATCAAGCATTTGCAAGCCGGCCGGGTCAACCCGGAAGGCACCGCGGTCTGCGTCTTGACCGGCAATGGACTGAAAGATCCAGATGCCGCATTGAAGGTCGGGCAGATCGAACTGAAACCCGTGGCAGCCGAACCTGAGCGCCTGCGCGAGGTCATGAAGTTGTGATTCAGAAGGTCGAGCGAGAGCCCAACGAGTCTCACGGACGAGGCGAGGTCCGCCGCCTGACGGTGAAGGTGCCAGGCAGCACCGCCAACATTGGACCGGGTTTCGACTCCCTGGGACTGGCGTTCCAGCTTTATTGCACGCTCGACTTCGACTTGCTGCAGGAAAACGACCGCAACATCCCGCTCATTACACTGAAGGGAAAAGGTGTCGATCACGGCTTGCCCAAAGACCAGAGCAACTTGATCTACACGGTTTTGAGCAACTTATGGCAAAACGATCCGCACTTACTTTCGCGCATCCGCATCACCATCGAATCCGACATTCCGCTGGGCAAAGGCTTGGGCAGCAGCGCCGCCGCCATTATGGGCGCCGTCTGGGCCGCGCACGCATTAGTTGAAGAGAGCATCCCGGACAACAGCGCCTTGCTGCAAAAGGCCACCGAACTGGAAGGTCACTCAGACAACGTTGCCGCCAGCCTCCTGGGCGGGCTGGTGATCTGCGCCCGCTCCAACAACACCCGCAAAATCGTCACGCAAAAATTGACCTGGCCGCAGGAGTGGAAGACGCTGGTGGTTGTGCCTCACTATGTGCTTTCGACGAAACGCGCCCGCGCCGTCTTGCCGAAGACGATTCAACGCGAAGACGCCATTCACAACGTCCAGCGAGTCGCCTTGTTGGCCGCGGCGGTGGTCAACAAAGATGAAGAGGCCATGCACGAAGCATTGCACGACCGGCTGCACGAGCCTTACCGGTTGCAGCTGTGTCCGGAGTTGTCCGCCGTGCGTCGGGTTGTTTCGGATCTGCCGGTGATCGGCACCACATTGAGTGGCGCCGGTTCGTCGGTGATGGTGACCGTGCACCAGCGTCACAAGGCAGCCGCCCTGGAGGCTCTGCAAACCTGGGCCGCCACTCAGACCCAGCCCTGTGATGTCCTGGATCTACAGGTGGAGCCGAAAGGATTGAGCGTCTCTTATGAATAACTCGATGGGCAACCAACCGCCGGCGGTCGTTAAATTCGGCGGCACCTCGGTGAAGAGCATCGGTCGTATCCAGCATGTAGCGCAGATTCTCGACCAAACCCGCAAATCCCAGAGCGTCCTGGTGGTGGTCTCTGCCATGGGCGACACCACTGACTATCTCTTGAAACTGGCCCATCAATGTGCGCCCTCCCCCGACAAGCGCGAACTTGATTCCCTCTTATCCACGGGCGAGCAAATTTCGATAGCGCTCTTGTCTATGACCCTGCGTTCGATGGGTATCAAAGCCAAGTCCTTCACCGGACCTCAGGTAGGCATCGTTACCGAAAACGTCCACAGCAAGGCGCGCATCGTCGACATCAACCGAGAGTTTCTTCAAAAAGCTCTCTCGGAAAATGAGATTGTGGTGGTGGCCGGATTTCAGGGCACCTCTCCCGAGGGCGACATCACGACCCTGGGCCGGGGCGGCTCGGACACGACCGCGGTCGCTCTCGCCGCTGCCGTCAACGCCCCCATATGCGATATCTACACTGATGTCGACGGCATTTACACAGCCGACCCCAACCTGATTGCCAGTGCCCGCCTCTTGCAACGCATCTCATATGACGAAGTACTGGAGATGGCTCGCCTGGGCGCACAGGTGCTGCATCCCCGAGCTGTGGAACTTGCGCGCCAATACAACATCAAACTAAGGGTAAGAAACACTTTTAAACCCGGTCATCAGGGCACCACGATCGATGGAGGAAAAGACATGGAGTTGTTCAGCACCGTCAGTGGTGTGGCCGTCGACCGGGATCAGGCGTGCGTCGCCATCATGGATGTCCCCGATCAGCCGGGCATCGCCGCCAAAATTACGCAGGCGCTGGCCGATGAAAATATCGTGCTCGATATGATCATGCAGTCATTTCACCCGAGTATCGGATTGAACAACATCACCTTCACGGTGCAGGCTACCGACCTGGATCACACAATCTCGGCCCTCAGCGGCATCAAGGAAACACTCGGTGCCAAAGAAGTAATTGCCGACCCCGATATCGCCAAAGTATCGTTGATTGGCGCGGGACTTGTAGGGCGCCCCGGCGTGGCGGCACGCCTCTTCGCAGTTTTGGGCGGCGCTGGTATCAACATCAAAATGATCTCGTCGAGCGAGATGAAGATTACCTGCGTGGTTGGACGCGATGAGGCGGACCAAGCCGTCAAGCTCATTCACGACGCCTTCCAGCTGGACAAAGAACCCGAGCCCGCTCGCAGCTGAACGCGAATGTCGGACTAAGTTTCCTGGGGAGCCATGTATTTGGCTTTGTATTCTTCGACCGTTTTCTTAGTTTCTTCGCTGTCTTGCGGCAGAAGCGGGAAGCCCATTTCGATGCGCTGCTCTAAATAAGCGCGCGCCACCCGGCGAGCCAGCACGGCGATTTTCTTGATGGTGGCCATACGCTCGTCGCGACCGAGAATGCCGCGAGCATCCATCAAGTTGAAGTTATGGGAGCACTTCAGAACTTGCTCGTAGGCAGGCATAATCAGCTTCTCGTCCATCAAGCGCGCCGCTTCTTTCTCGTGCATGCGGAACATCGCCTGTAAAACTTCCGGGTCGGATTTTTCGAAGTTGTAGGTGGACTGCTCGATTTCGTTGCGCAAATACATCTCGCGGTAGGTGACTTTGTCGTTCCACTTGAGGTCGTAAACGCTTTCCACATTTTGCAAATACATGCTGATGCGCTCGAGACCGTAAGTGATTTCAGCGGCAATCGGCTTCAGGTCTATGCCGCCGGCTTGCTGGAAGTAGGTGAATTGCGTGATTTCCAGTCCGTCCAGCCAGACTTCCCAGCCGACTCCCCAGGCGCCCAGAGTCGGCGACTCCCAGTTGTCTTCGACGAATCGAATGTCGTGATCTTGCGGGTTGATACCAAGTGCCTTCAGGCTCTCGATATAGACATCAAGCACGTCGTCGGGGGACGGCTTCAAAATTACCTGGTACTGGAAGTAGTGCTGCAGGCGGTTGGGGTTCTCGCCATAACGCCCATCGGTGGGGCGCCGGCAGGGATCCGCGGTTGCCATATTCCAGGGCTCCGGTCCGAGCACCCGCAAAAATGTGCCCGTACTCATCGTCGAGGCGCCCTTTTCCAGGTCGAACGGCTGCATTACAACACAGCCATACTTATCCCAGAAACCGTTAAGGGCGTGAATCACCTGCTGAAACGTCAGTGACATGAGCTTTTTCCTGTAGCGAGGACCCGAACCTTTGAGTTTACCACCACCTTTTTCTCTTAGGGCAGTGGTCAGGTGGAGCAATTCAGGTCAAAATAGAGACGGGATTACCGTTACGTCCCATTGCCAAGCGCTTAGTTCATATATGTTCTTGGCACAATAAAGTCATATAATGGGCGGGTTCGCCTCGAAACGGGCTTCCATACTTACTCATCTCAATTTTTCCGATTTTTGATCTTACGAGGAAGGAAAGGCAATGGTGCAACAACTAAGGACCGGACAACAGGCTCAACAGCAGGATTTCGTTCCTCCTTTCCCCAAGACCATCGAGGAAACTGGGCTGAAAGAAGGATTTCTTGAAGAGCTCATTCTGAAGGACATCTACCTGGTCAACTTCGCGCTCGGTCGTGAAGTCGCCCAGCGGACGCTGCTTCCCTTCAAAATCGTCGAGACCGTTCTCGAGTCGCTCAAGAAGCAAATGTTGCTTGAAGTGCGTGCATCCGGCGGTATCGCCGACTACGAATACACACCGACAGATAAAGGTCGCGACCGCGCCAGAGCTTATTTCGACCACAACACCTACGTGGGCGCCTGCCCGGTGCCGTGGACGACCTACGTCGAGTCGCTCAAGTATCAAACCATTCGGAAAGAATCCGTTACACCGCGTGACCTGGAAGTCGCCTTCTCGGACATCATGGTCAACCGCAAAACCATCAACACCGTCGGCCCAGCCATCAACTCCGGACGGGGGATGTTCTTGTTCGGTGATGCAGGCAACGGCAAAACTTCCATCGCAGAGCGTATCGCTCGGTCGTTCCGCGGTCACGTCTTCATTCCGTACGCCGTAGAAATCGATGGACAGATTGTCCGCGTCTACGACGGTCACAACCACCAGCAAGTCGCTGCCTCGGCTTATCCGCGTGATTACGACCATCGCTGGGTTCGCATTCAGCGTCCCTGCGTAGTCGTAGGCGGTGAGTTGACCATCGACATGCTGGAATTGCAATACGACTATTCAGCCAAACTCTATGAAGCACCGTTGCAGCTCAAGTCCAATTGCGGACTGCTGCTGATCGACGACTTTGGCCGTCAGCGTATCGACCACAAATCCCTGTTGAACAGATGGATCGTTCCTCTGGAAAAACGTGTGGACTACCTGACACTGCACACCGGTAAGAAACTGGAAGTGCCGTTCGAACAACTGATCGTATTCTCGACCAACCTCAACCCATCAGACCTGGTCGACGAAGCGTTCCTTCGCCGTATTCCGTACAAGATTCACATCACCAGCCCGACTGAAGAAGAATTCAAATGGATCTTCCTGCAGTACTGCCAGCGCGCCGGTGTGCCGTACAACGAAGAAGCGGTCAACTACTTGATCGAAACCCAATATCGCAGCGGTCGCCGCGCCATGCGTTGCTGCCACCCGCGCGACATCATCGATCAGGTCACCAACCTCTGCAAATTCCTGCAGGCCGAGCCGCGCTTGACCAGAGAATACCTGGATCACGCCTGCTCCGTTTACTTCGCCGCCATGGGCAAGTAAGCGCCCCACAGGTTCTTCAGAAATAAGTACAAGAAACGAGCGAGGCGTTCCGTCTCGCTCGTTTTGTCACCACATGCGGTGCCGCCTCAGGAGCGCCGGTCGAACCCGCTCTCATACGTGATTACCCCACTCGGTGACTTCCACTGCCGTCGACTTAGGGTTATATTGGCGGAGCTCCTTTGCCCGCAGCCGTCCGCTTGGCGTTGAATCTCGAAATAGCTGCGCACAAAACAGAACCGAGGATTCAACGATGCCAACACTCCCAATTGGCCGTATGGTCACGCCCGTTTTTGCCCTTTCCTTACTAATCAGTTCATTTCTAAATACATCTGTCTGCTCGCCCTGCGCGAGCGCACAGCAAGCCGGCTCGACAAGCCAGACCGGCGGCAACAGCAGCGGCGCTGGTGGAGCGCCGACTTTCACTTTGCCGAATTTCATCGGTGACGCGCGCGCCGGCGACTTATATGAATACATGCATCCCACTCAAAAGCCGTCCTGGGACACATATCGCAAGTATCTGGAGGGGATCAACGCACCGACCGTAAGCCAGCAACCGCTGCGCAAAAGCCCGGATCCCTCGACGGCCACCAATACCGGCACCATCGGTACGACCATGCAGGCAGCTGCCGGCAGCGCCGTTTCGTCACTGAGCGGCAACAACGGTGGCAGCGGCGGCTCCACGGCGCCAGCTCAATCCAGCCAACCACTGGTCGAAACCACAACGCCTCCAGAAGCGACAGCCAGCAACTTCGATCTGCCTGGGGCAGGCGCCTCAACCAACGTCAGCGGCATGGTCGTCGGACCCGGGTCGGATCTGGTGCCTGGACTTTTGCCTTAGCCTCCTCAGGATCGATCGCGCGCGCTGGGCTGTTCACCATATCTGGTGGCAGTCAGCCGCGCTCGCCGGATGCCGCGGCAAATGTCGCAAACCTGAGACAAAGCACAGCCGAAACGCCGCCCCGGGCGCCCTTTTGAGATATGTTATCATGAGGCGTTTTCAGGCATGGCGTCCGGCATTTGTTAGGCACTTCTAATCGTTCGAATTCGAGTACGGGCAGCAAGCAACTGCTCGCAGAAGGCACTGGCACTATGGCACCAGATATGGTGCTGGCGGCGAGCAGCGATTCCGGACAGCGCTGGCGCCCGGTGCTCAGCGCCGGGCTGGCGGCCGTCGGCTGCGTCTTCTTCTGCCTGACGCTCAGCAAAATGAATGCCGGGCTGCAGGCGCTGCCCTGGTATGTCACCCTGGGAGCGCTGGCGGTTCTGGCGCTGGGCTCCGTCCGCCGCTCAGGAGGTTTCTTCAATTGCACGGATGCGGTGCACATCACCGGATTTCGTGATCGTGAACCGCTGAACATTCTGGAGTCGCTGGCAGCCAGCTATCTGGTGGCGGCGCTCATTCTCTACAGCTTCGCCTGCCTCTCGCTCTGGTTGCCGAAAAAACCCGTCTTGACCAGGCACGTGGTCGACATCGAGTTCACATCGCTCACCGACCGAGTCGACAATCAGGAAGTTTTGCCGGGCGAGATACAGCCGGAAGAAGTACGCAAGCGTACGGGCGACCTGGTCACGGCGCAAGGCTCGCTGCAACCGACTGCCGCACCGCAAGCCGCTGCCGAGCGCCAGGAGCCGGAGAAGAAGATCCTCGAGAAACACGAAACTTACTCCAAGCCGGAAACGGCTACCAAACCCTTAGCACCACCTGCGGTATCGTCGGCACCACTGATTCCGCCCGTCGCCACTCCGCTCGGCTTTCAGCCGCCGGCGAAGTCGCAACCGCTCTCCATGCCCTCCAGCTGGTCGACGCAGGTCGTAAAAAACCTGCCGCCGCGACCCCGCACTGCGGTAAAAGACGGACCCATGTTCGAGGAAGTGCAACCACCTGAACTGGTCGAGATGGTAGACAACGAAGGCAGCGTGGACGCCACCAAGGTCACTCAGATGGGCGGTCGGTCATCAGGCGGAACGGGCGCCAAAAGCGATCTCAACACCTATCTGAAAGAGCTGCACAAGAAAATCAAAACAGCCTGGGCGCCGCCTCGGGGACAGTCGCGGCGCGCTGAAATTCTGTTTCGCATTGCCAAGCCGGGTCGTCTGACTTCGCTGCGCCTGGTGAAATCATCCGGAGACGGCGAAACCGACGAGGCAGCCATGCATGCCGTAGCCGAAGCGGTGAAAGGACAACCCGATCTGCCTCCCGCCTACGCCATGCCTTATCTGGATGTGCTCTACACCTTCAATTACACTGCCGATGAGCTGCAGGAAGTCGGAAAACCCGGCAACGGCGACCGCTAGGCGCTTGAGCCCGGTCCGGCAGGGCATATATAGGTTGTGAAACCGACAAAAACCTCTGAAAGCCAGCTAGCCGAATTTATCTGCTCGACCTGCCAGAAGCCGATCAGCTTGAAGGCGCGCAGCGACGTGACGCGCTTTCTCTCTTTTGAAAGCCGCTGCATGTGCGGCGACGCTCCGGAAGACTCAACGGCGGCTCCACAGCTGGTGGAGGTGCCGGATGAATCCGCCGTACTGACGCTCTTACAGGGGGCGCAAGAAGCTCTCGGTGACGGCTATGAAGTACTCGAGCTTTTGCGCTCCGGACTGACGGGCGACGTTTTTAAAGTGCGCGAAAAGGGGCTCGATAAGCTGTTTGCGGTAAAGATTTTGCACCCGGACCTGGCTGCCGACATTAATCTGGTCAAGATGTTTCAGCAGCAAGCGCAGGCGGCTCAGGACCTGACCCATGTCAATCTGGCTGCGGTTTACCAGTTTCAGCGCGGTGGCGCCGGCGCACCATACATCATCATGGATTACCTGGATGGTCAGACGCTCGACGAAGAGTTAGCCAACCACGGGTTTCTTGACGTACCGCGCGCCCTGGATATTTTCATCCAGGCTGCAGAGGCACTGGCACACGCTCACAACAAAGGTGTCGTTCACCACGACTTGAAGCCGTCCAACCTGGTGCTCTGCCACGGAGACAGCGGACAAGAGCTGGTGAAGCTGGTCGACTTCGGCATCGCCCGCTCATTGCCGTCTGCACCGAGCGACGGCACTACCACCGGTGGCACAACCACTGCCGGCAAACGCTCCTCCGGTCACCCCACGAAGCCGGTCGCCGGCAGCCCACGCCATATGTCGCCGGAGCAATGTCTGTCGCGTCCTCTCGATGCCCGTTCGGACATCTACTCCTTCGGTTGCATCATGTATGAGGCATTGACAAATGTCCCCGTCTTCACAGACAAAAACCCACTGAGAGTGATGGTCAAGCAGGTGGGTACCAAGCCGCGTGCCTTTGCGGAACTGAAATACGAATATCAGGTGCCGGCACCCCTCGAGCAGGTTGTGTTTCGTTGTCTGGAGAAGAATCCCAGCGGGCGTTACCAGAGCGCGCAAGCTCTTCTCGATGATCTGCAGCGCGTCAAAGCCGGCGAACCATTGGCACCGCCCCCGCCACCACCACCATGGTGGCAATTTTTCAATGAGAACCCGCTGGTCACAGGCGGTGTGGCAATAGTTATGCTGGCGACTTTGCTCGTCGTCTGGGCATTCGGCGCTTTCATGCTGCGCACGCACTTTCACAATCTGGCCGAGAACGACCAGTCGATAACAAAGCGGGCTGTGGTCGCCCTGCCGCGACCGGCCGTCCAATCGACTAAAAAGAGCGTTACCCCAGCCAAGCCAAAAATCCAGGATAAAAGCGCCTTCGACTGGAACAATGACGGACTCAACGGCACCGCCGATCACGATTCGCGCGTTCTCGAAGACTGGGCCGACACTTATTATGCAGACGGTGACTACAAACGCGCCGCTTCGTTATTGGAGTTCATCGTCAGCTCCTACAACGACGGCCTTGTCGAATACGATGACAGCGACAGAGAAAAGGCGCTGCTCGCTGAAAAATGCCAACGCCTGGCTCATTGTTATGTCGAATTGAAAGAGCCGCAGAAAGCCGTTGAACACTTCCGCGAAGCGATCTCTCTATCGCAGGAAACGGCGGATTCCAAAAACCTGGCCAAGCTGATCTATGATTACTCCAAGGTGCTCGAGTCACTGGGCAAAACGAAAGTCGCGCACCAGATGGTCAACGAGTATAAGAACAACGGGCGCCTGGCAGTCATTCCTTAGACGGCGCAATCTTCAGGTTTCTTTTGACGTCGACACCCATGTAAGTCAGATAGCGCACGATGCGCGGCGTCAGGCGCCCGTTCAGAACGGCATGGTGATCGGCTGTCAGCGTTATGGTACCGGTGGCGAACCGGGTTACCGTCACAGCCGGGAGCGGCGCTCGCCAGAATAAGAACAGCAGCGTGGCGACAAACACCACAGCGGCCGGCAGCCGATGGCGCCGCAAGCGCGCCGATAAAGCAGCCAGCAGAAAAGCCGCATAGTAAAGCGCGATAGATAGTGTGGTTGGCGGTCCGATCACCAGCCGATTAGCGCCGTCGGCGGCAAAAAAGCGCGCCACCACAATCAAGAATTCCAGAGGCAGTCGGCAGATGAGATCGCACAGCCACGTCAGGTGAGCGAAGGCGGGCACAACCGGCTCCAGACTGGCGGTCAGAGAAGAAACAAAACCGACGACCGTCAGCGGTGCCACCGCTGGCGCCACCAGCAGATTGGTCACCAGAAACATCGTGCCGACTTGCCAGAAGTGGTAGAGGAGCACTGGCAAAACCGCCAGCTGCGCCGCCAGAATCACACCAATAGCTGCCGACGGGACTTTATGCAATCGACAGGCGGTCAGCGTTTCTTGCATGCTGCCGCTGACGAGGACGATGCCGATTGCCGCGCAATATGAAAGCTGCAAACCGATGTCGGTGATGGACAGGGGATCGAGCAGCACGGTGCCCATGAGGGCCAGACTAATGATGGCCGGCGTGTGGGGACTGCGGTACAACGCCCTGCACAAGAGCGTCAAAGTGCACATGACTGCGGCGCGATTCACCGAAGGAGACGCGCCGGACAGCAAACAAAATGCCAGAATACCGCTGAGCGACAGGGTGCTGATCAGCCAATCGGAGGAAAGCAGCCGCGCCGCGACGAAATAGAGCGACCCTGAGGCAATCGTGAGATTAAATCCGGATGCTGCCAGCAAGTGCGACAAACCGACATTGCGGAAGTCATCGACCAGCTGCTGGGGAGGATTGACGGCGCGGCTGCCGATCACGATCGAGGACAGCAAGTCTCCCAGTTGCGTCCCCAGCGTGCGCCGGTGGCTCTCGACTATACCGCTGCGCAACCTGTCGACTTGGGCTCCCAAAAGGTAGAGGCAGTCGACGAATTGACTGATGCGGTCGGCGGGAAGCTGATCTGCCGGGAGCGGAACGATACTTTGCCCCGATTCGTCTCTCAAGAGCGATAGAATGCCGCGCCTTTTCAAATAGCCTCCGTAGTCGAAGTCGTACGGGTGCGCTGCATGTCCTGGTCGCGTCAGCTTGCCTTTGACTACCACCCGGTCGCCGGCTCGCAGCGTTTCGCCCGCCTGGTGCGAGACCACCAGCACCACACCTTGATATTGACGGGCGCTGGGAAACAATACGGTCGTCACAGCAATTTGCAGTCGCCTTTGCTGCCGCTTTGCAGAATTGAGATGACCTGCGTCACCTTCGACGGCAATCACTCGCCCTGCAAAAACAATCGCGGGCAACCCGGTCAGAGTGGCTATGTCAGATCGTTCCATCAGGCGCAGCCGCCACTGCGCATATCCGAAGGACAGCAGGGTAAAAGCACACAGCAGACAGCCAAATAGAAACGACCGGCGGGCGATACCACATACGATACCGATGGCAATTACCGCCAGCAGCAAGCCGTTGGCGGTCAGCACCGCGGCCGCACAACCGCAAAGAACAAAGGCCGACAGCAAGACAAACAGCCGCGGATAGACCGCGAAGCAGGCATTGAAGCCTGACTCCAAACCAGCCAGCAAAGCGGCAGGCAGGCGAGCAGGCAAATCGGGTTTGACCGACGGCGCGACAACGTCACACCGCCCATTGAGCACGGGCATGCAGCACCTCATCGAGCGATCTTCGCGAGTTGACCTCATCTTATATAACGTTGTTCGCAGTCAAAAAGTTCAATCTTGAAAGATGAAAAAGGCGAGACTTGCGTCTCGCCTTTTATGGTTACCATCCACGATTTTTCACTTGGGTCGCTGTCCGCCCGGTCCGGGAATTGCCCAGGGGTTGGTTGCGGAGTTGGTGTACTGCGCATCGACGGCAGCCGGTATGGCCTGTTTGATGCGAGCCATTTCGGTGAGAATCAGCTTGTTGTTCGGATTATCGCGTTGCAGCGCGGTAGCCAGACGCATAGCTTCAGCAGCCTTAGCATAAGCGATCACTGCACCTTCGCCGTCGCGACCGCTGTTGGCCTTGACTTCGGCGATAGCGACTGCAGTCATAGCCAGGTCGCGACACAGCTTGGCTTTCCAGGCGGGATCGTTGTCGGGAACGGCATTGATCTTGGCGGCCAATTTGACCACAAATTCAGCCAGCGGACCCTGGTCACCACCTTTGGTGTCCATGTACTCGATCTGCTTGATAATGCCCGCTACATCTTGCTCGCCGTAGACTTTGTTCAGCTCAGCCTCGACGCGAGCGCGCAGGTTGGCGGCCTGTTGTGCTTCATCGCCGATCGCCTTCCCGTAGACCTGTTCCGTGGGATGCGCTTTGGCATATTGTTCCATCTGCCAGAGCGTACCGGCGGCTTCGCGCAAGGCTTGAGTACCTTCGCCACCCAGGTCGACATAAGTGTTCGGGAAGTAGCGTTTGTTTTGGTCGTGGTTTTTGCCGTCCAGCAAGCGGCTGCCCTGATCCATGCGACCCAGACCCTGACCGGCGGCGAGGATAGCGGCTCCGCGCCAGGCAATCATCTGCGGGTCCTTGCTGTCGCCTGATTCTTTGCGGAACCAGTCCCAGCGCATCAATTCAAGAGCACCCTCGTTTTGTTTGCCGATGGAGCGCGCCTTGTCGACGGCATCCTGGAACGACTGTTCGGTGCGCCCAGTGACGGCGACGTTGAGCGATTCGACGGCGGCATCGCGATCTTGTTTCGGATCATGTCCATCGTTGCCGGCAATGGCGATCACTTTGCCCAGTCCCCAGCCGACTGTCGCGGCAGCGGCTCGAGCACGCCAATCCGGCAGAGGCAACATGGCGCCGGCGGTGGAAAGACCGACTTCGGTCCAGCTTGGTCTGCCCAGTTCGGCGAAGCGTCCTGAGGGTTCGCCCACCATTTGACCGAACAAGTTGGAGGCAATGTATGCCGTGGCGCTGTATGCGATCTTCTTGCCGATTCCCCACTTGGGGTTCAACATGATGAACGGCAGAGCCGCCATTTCAAAGCCCCAGGCGCTCTGTCCTGTGAGTTTGGGATCTTTACCGAGAGCTTTGCTGATTGCATAGTCTGCGGCTATGTTGATGGCTGTGGTGCCCAGACCGATGGTCACGCCTTCGCCGAGAGCCATACCATAGCCCTTCAGCTTTGCCAGTCCGAACCCTTCTTGAGCTGTCGTCTTGGCGCTGTTGAGTGCGGTTTCAGCTGCAGTGAATTCCGCCGTCGCTTTAGTGACGGCACCAGTGGCAGCTGTTTTGGCAGCGAGAGCGTCTCTGTATCTTGCCAGAGTCGCGGCTTCAGCCTGTGTGAAGGTAGCAGCTTCTTCGACAGCCTGCGCCGTCATGCCAGGCACTTTGACGAAGTCCAGTTTGTCCGCAGCATTCGGAGCGGCTTTGACCAGGGTCTCGAAAGTGCTGGCGGCAGTATCACGCGCAGTGGTGGCAGCGGTAGCCGCTACTTGAGCAGCATCGCGCGTGGCGGTGGCGGTAATTTGATTCGCACCAGATTGTTGCAGGGCTTTCAGAGCCTGTACTTCAGTGGGATCCAGGTTGAACTTGTTTTTGGCGATCGAGATCATCCGATCGGTGAGTTTGCCGGCGGCGTGAGCTGGGTCTTCTACCCAGGCGCGTTTAGCGGCGTCGCTGAACAGCGACTTCGGCAGTCCGTCTTGGGCGGCCTTGGTGGCGGCGGTCGCTTGCGTGAGAGCTTGTTCTGCGGTGGCCAGTTCAGTCTGTTTGACAGCGGCTTCGCTGGCGGCTTGCACGTAGGCTTTAGCCGGTGCAACTTCTGCCGGATCGAGTATCGAACGCGAAGCGATCGCAGCATCGGTCAAGTTTGAGCCTTGAGCTTTGAAAAATGCATCCTGTGCATCGGCAATCACCGCACCACGCGCAGCATCAGCTCGGGTGGCCGCGATCATGCGCGTGACGGCATTTTGTTCGGTCAAGAAAGCAGTGGCGGCCAGACCTTCATTGTGAGTGGCGGAATTGAGAGCCGTCTGCATGGCATCGAAAGTGCCTTGCGTGGTGGCCAGCGAACGCGTGGTCGGACTCAAATGATCGCCAAAAAACTTGCCGTATTTGCTCTCTTGATAGGGAGCCGGCAAGCGCATGAAGACATCATCGGCGGCCTTCCAGGCAACGCCGGAAGCGCCCCCGACAACGACGCCGGTATTGAGCAAGTCGTTGAGTTTGGTGCGCAGATAGAGCGAATCTTCGACGGGTCCACGGGCTTTGGAATAAATGTCGATCAGCTCGCCGTCGACGCCGAATGGCACGAAGGTGTTGCCGAACCGCACGCCCTGACCCGGTCTGGTAGCCACAGAACCGGGACCGACGACGTTCTGTTCGTTGGGTGTAATGGTTTTGATCCAGTCCGGAACTGTTTCCTGTCCAATCGGTCCGGTCGGACCAGTGCCTTCCGTTCTATATACAGGAGGTTGGGTGCCGCCGGTGACGACGGGAGCCGGATAAGGAGTAGCGCGACCATCATTAGGTACGCTTGGTGCCACGAAGGGACCGCCGGTGCCGGTCGCGAATGGATTCTCGCCGTTGCCGCCGACGCCGACAACCGTCGTCGGTTTCGGTCCGATATATGGTGTTTCTCCGCTGCCGGTAGCTTGCTGCGCGCTCGGAGCCACTTCGCCCCAAGTTCTGCGCCACTGCGGAACGCCGCCTGTGCCGTTGGCGTTGGGATCTTGTCCATAACGCGGGTCGCCTTGTACGTAGCCTTTTGGCAGTTGGCTTACTTGTTGATACTCAGTTTGAAAGGGATTCGCACCATTGTCTGTGGTGGTCGTGGTTTTGGTGCTCTGCCCATCGCCAATTGGGGGGGTCATATTGTCCTAGAAGCCTCCGAATTTATTGTCGGAGAGATGACTTTCGCTGCCTTCCTGCCTGAGCGTCTTTCACTCTCTATTGAACACGGTGCTAGCGGTGCCCGTAAAACGTATATTAAAGAGTGTTCAGGCTGAGGGTAAATCCGTAGATTCCCCTCCAGCATGGGAATCTTCCCACAAGCTGCTTGAAACGCACTGCAGTGCCGAAAAATTTGAGCCGAAGCGAGATTAGAACTAGTTCGACTTGTTCATGTAATAGCGGCTATGGGCGGCAGCCGGCTGACCGTTATATTTGGCGCCGGGCTTTTCGTTGTAAGCGACCTGGCATTCCGCAGTGCGGGTGAAGACCATTTGTCCGATCGGCATACCGGCATGCAGGCGCACGGGACGATTTCCGACGTTGACTATTTCAAGGGTGATTTGAGCCGGCGGATGGCTGAAGCCGGCATCGATAAAGCCGGCGGTCACGTGCACCATCACGCCCAGGCGGGCCAGACTCGATTTGCCGGTCAACTGCCCGACGATATCGCGCGGCAGGCAAACTTTCTCCAGCGTGGCACCGAGAATAAAAGCTTGCGGAGCTAGCAAGATACTCTCTTTTTGTTCGTGGACGAGACTCGTGAGAACGCTTTCCGATTGATAGGGATCAATGACTTCGTCCGATTTCTCATGCCACGAAAAGTCATCGGACAGACGAACGTCGTAGGAGTTCGGCTGTACAAGCGTGTCTTCGTAGGGATCCAGAATAAGACGACCGCGCGCAATTTCGTCGCGGATCTCAAAATCAACCAGAATCGACATGTCTAAAAAGGCCTCTAGATGCTCAGGTTCAAGTTCGAGCTGTGTCCAGGGAAAGCCTTCGCTGACGGGTTGAGGTAGACAACGGCAAAGTTGACGCCGGTTGCGGCTTCGGCTGCGCCGGTGGCGATCAGCTTCAACTTGGCGGTGTGAGCGGCAATATCACCAGCGGCGAAGATGCCGGGCAAATTGGTTTCCATCTTCTCGTTGACTTTGATGGCATTCACTTCCATCTCCAGTCCCCAGGCTTTCAAGAAATCCAGGTTGATGACGAAGCCGATGTTGATCAAGATTGCGTCTACATCGATCTTCTCTTCTTTGCCGGTGCGATTGTCGAAGATTACGGCGCCTTCGACGTGCCCGTTGCCGACAATTTGCTTCAGCTCATAGAAAGTGCGCACATCGACTTTGTTCTTGGCCATTTCTTCGACGGAAGTCTGAACGGCGCGGAACTGATCGCGGCGGTGAATGAGCGTTACGTTCTTGGCGATATGCGCAAATTCATTGGCCCAGTCGACCGCCGAATCGCCACCACCAACAATCAATACATTCTTTTCGCGGAAGCGCTCTTTATTCTTCACCGCATAGAAGATGCATTCGCTCTCCATGTTGCGGTCGTAATCGATGTCGAGCCGCTTCGGAACGCAAGCTCCGGCGCCCAGGGCCAGCAAAAGCGTTTTGCTGTAGTGCTCTGTGTTCTTGTCGGTGATGATCTTGTAGATGTTGTCTTCGCCTTTCTCAAGGCTCATCACCTTCTCTCCCAGCGCCATAGTCGCTTTGAACAACTGCGCTTGGGTAGCAAGGTTTTTCGCTAAGTCTTTAGCGAGAATTTTCGGGTGTCCGGCTACGTCGTAGACGTACTTCTCCGGATAGAGCGCGGTCAGCTGTCCGCCTAATTCAGGGAGAACATCGATGAGCTTTGTTTTCAGTCCACGCAGCCCAGCGTAAAAGCTTCCGAACAATCCAGTGGGGCCACCACCGATAATCGTTATGTCGTAAACATCCATCTTTATTTGCTTGAGAGACTCCGGCAATGCCACGGGCTATTGTAATACAGGTTAATTCAGATAGTTTCCGCCGCGGGCACAATCGGCATGTTCTGCGTAACATCTGAGACGACAACCGCGGCTGGTCGGCATCTGCTAGTAAAGAGAAGAAGCAAAGCTGTTCGCCAGGCGATCTCAGCGGTGCTCAGCGATTGACTACCATCTGAACGCGCCGCCCGCCCTGAGTTTGTCGCGGAACCATATAGACGGAACCGGTTCCCATCGGGACCGTCTGTCCAGCTCCAGGCATTGCCTGAGGCACTCCACCCTGTGCATAGTAAGGCTGGGACAGCGGCGGCAGAACTGGCGACTGAAGCGGCTGCGCTGTCTGCGGCTCGCCCAGGGGGTTCAACACAGGCGCCGGAGCATACTGCGTCGCGGTTGGCGGTTGATTGACAACTACCGGTGCTGCATGAGCTGGTGCAGGCACTCCATAACCATTGTTGGCGGGTGCAGCCAGAGAGGCCGACTGCGTGGCGGGCTGCCCGAACTGTCCCGTCACTTCGGGCTTGTTGGGCACATATACAAATCCTGTGTCCTTGCTGATCCGCACCGGCATGGCGTTTCGCATGCCTTCCAGCATGATGCGATCATCGCGTCCCGTAGAAGAATGTGATGCAGCGGGACCCAGCACATGGTTGGCAAATGGCTCGTGATGACGGATCCAGTAAACAACAAAGAGCCAGAGGAAAAAACCGACGAAGAGGACCAGCCACATGAAGTTGGAAGTGATGTTGAGTCCCTTGAGAGCGGTGCTCAACTTGACGCCCTGCATGGCGCTGGCAGTCGCGTGCGCAGACGGCATCGGTCCGGGACGCGGCGTCCCCGCACTTTTCTGCGCTTTGCCCTTAGCCTGCTGGGGGTCGATGCCGAGCAGCTGGCTCAGTAAATTCTGGCCGGGCAGTTCGCTCATGGCAATTTCCTTAGCCGCATGCAGCCTCACGATTGAGGATTGACAATGCCTGTTCGGCGGAGTTAGGCCTAAGGCCTCACTTGGCTAAATTATGGGCTTTACGCGCTGCGTGTAAATAGAGAAAGCAGCATCTAGTGGGAATTACCCCACAAAAGTTTAACTTCTGAACAGATTTTCAGCTTCCGGTCAGCGCCTAGTCGATTTCGACGCCTTCCAACTGGATGAGGCGCTGACGCATAGCTTCCATCATGTGAGGCAGCTCGAAGACCGCCGGCAACTTTTCTTCCATGGTAGTCACGTGGCGTGTCAGTTCGATGGAGCGTTCCATAAGGCGAATCAAAATCTGTTGGGTCGCCACCAGTTGCCGCTGGTTTTCGATCAGCTGGTTGGAAATGCGTGATGTTTCGACGCGTTGATCGACCGTGAGCGTGATCAATTCGCCCAGTCTGTCCGTCAGTTTGGACAATTGCGCGTTGGCATAACTCTCACCGGAGTTGGTGGCACCTTGCGAGTCGAATATCTGCTCGAATCCTTCCAGACCGAGATCCGATTCTTGCTTCTCCGGTTTGCGATTAGCTTCAGGCATCAACAAAAAACCTCATCTGATATGAGTTGCGTCGCGTATGGTAAAAATCGCCGCCGCCCGTGGTGGCGTACGAGTGAATTATAACGTCATCGATCGATTACGCAACTGGTATCACGGACAATTTCATCTTTTGTGCACCAAATATGGGGCGAGCAAATAAATGTCCGCCCTATATACACCGTGCTCAAAACGCATGCGCAAGTGCCTGCGCACTGGATCTTCTAGCGCGCACCAGCAGCTACGATACGTCCTCGTTTTATAACTTGTTCAACCGGATTTGCGCCCAGGTTATACGGCACTTCTTCGAGCGTTTTCACATCCATCACCACTATGTCTGCCTGATAATTCGGCGCTATCTGTCCGACTTTCCGTCCCAGTCCCACAGCATGAGCAGCATTGATAGTCAAGGCGGTCAGCGCCTCTTCAGCGGTCATTTTCAAATGCAAGCAGGCCAAGCCGAAGATCAGCGGCAAAGAAAAGATGTGACAGCTGCCCGGGTTAAAGTCGCTGCCCAAGCCAACGGCCACGCCCTGCTCGATCATTTTGCGGGCTGGTGCGTGCTCCTTCAAGTTGAGGAAAAACGAAGTGCCCGGCAAGAGAACTGCCACCGTATTTGATTTCGCTAAGAGTCGCATCTCTTCGTCGCTGACATTGAGAAGATGGTCGGCACTGGCTGCTTGTATATCCACTGCCAGCCTGGTGGCACCCAGATTGGCAAACTCATCGGCATGCACCTTCGGTCGCAGTCCCAGGTTGGAACCAGCCTCGAGAATCGCTTTCGTTTGCGCCAGGGTGAAGTAGCCCTCATCGCAGAAGACATCATTGAAGGACTGCGCTTCGGTGCCCCCGGACAATCTCTTTACCATATCTGCCGCTTTCGGCAACATAGATCTGATAATCGCATCTACATAGGCTTCTCTATCGATGCCGGGCGGGAAGGCGTGCGCCGGCATGAACGTCGGCACCAGTTCGACAGGCTGCATACGTCGCAAAGTCAAAATGGCTTCCAGCATGCGGCACTCGCTATCTTCATCGAGTCCGTAGCCGGTCTTTACTTCGCAAGTAGTCGTACCAGCGGCCAGCATTTTTGCCAACCGGTGCAAACCGCTTTGCACCAGTTCTTCGATCGTGGCATGGCGCGTGGCCGTCATGCTGGCGACGATGCCACCACCTGCCGCGGCAATTTCCTGGTAGCTTTTGCCCTGGCAGCGCATGATGAATTCGTTGGCCCGATTGCCGGAGAAAATCAAATGCGTATGAGGATCGACAAATCCCGGCACCACCAGTCTGTCTCCGGCATCAACGCGCAGTGTTTTTTCGTCGACATGCACCGCACCAAGCACCGCGGCTGCCGGACCGGCCGCCACCACCTTGCCGTCGGCGACTGCGATGGCCGCATCGCGCACTCGCCGCACGCAGGTATGCATGTCCGCGCCGTGCACCGGTTCGTCAGCCGACCAGATCGGCGTCACCAGCTCGCCAATCGGATGAACGAGCAAATCCACCTGGACTTTTTCGGGACCAGTCACAGCCGATTCTTTGCTCTCTCCGGTTTTTTTCTTGTCCTTGCTCATCTTGTCTCATCCTAAGGGAAAGAGGCGAGGAAGACCTCGCCTCTGCGTGAATAAGCGGCTGGCGCTTTGGGCTGGACTACTTCTTGCTGGTCACTGGTGACTTTCCAAGATAGAGTTCAAGCTCTTCGACGTGAGCAGTTTCTTCGACAAGAATCTGCTCAAGCATGAGCCGCAGCGCTGTGTTGTCGGCCACCAGGTCGAGCTGCTGCTCATAAGTATCAAGATGGGCTTTCTCCATCTCGAGGTCTTCGGCGATCATCTCTTCGATTGTTTGCTCGCCCGGCTCATAGACTTCTTGCACTTTGACGGAAGGATGTCCGCCCAGAGCAACGATCTTTTCGCCCAGCTTGATGGCATGCTGCATCGAGTCTTGAGCTTGCGAGTGGTGCAAATAGCGAACGATCGCTGCCATTTCGTGTTCGAGATCTTGATTCAGAGCTTCCAACACTTTCTTCTTGTCCATTTAAGAGCCTCTCCTCGGGTGCGTATATGAAGAACCGGTACGCTCATCTCAAGCGGGTTTTCAGGGCGTCAATTATATCCACATGACTACTGGTTGCATGGCCGTTATTGCCCACAGGGCGCGCTTATGCGCCTATCTTTCAATTAGCGATGGCAATCACTCTCAATAGAATGCAACGCGATAATTGCGCAGATATCCATATATGAACCGAACCACGCACCGCTGGGCGCATTTGAGCTCTGGACCACAGCCAATCGGTTTTGCCATGGGCCAGCGCTGAACAAATCCCGCAACAAATTGCCGGCGCGCGGCAAGAAAATTTTTCCGCGCCGCGCTTAACAGCACGCAATCTTCTTAAGTGCTGCCTCAAGCGCTGCGACAAACATGTCCGGCGGCAGCTGTATCCTGATCTTTGTCATCTGCACCGCCCGTACCCATGGCCATACAATCGGCCAAAAAATGGCATTGTTTGCAGGCTTCCGAACGATGCGGCGCAAAATCTTGCGGGTCTTTCATTTGTTCGAGCGTGTTGAACAGCGCGGGCCAGTGCAAGCGATAGACACCCTCATCGATATCCACTGAAGTGGTGGTCAGCGATTCTTGTTTTACCTGACAGAATGTAATCGTCAATTTGTCGAATGGCCAACGAGTGCGCAAGCGCTCGGCCAGGAAATGTTTGACCAGAAACGTTGCCGAAGGCCACGCAGCATCGAACGGCTTGAGCGGGTGCAAATGGAAATCGACCAGCTCGAGACGCCTTTGGTTGGGGTGCCAGAGAATGAGATCGAAGGAGTCTTCGAGATAGATACGCGTATGTGGTATGCGTGCCCTGACCCGCAGATTGACGGCACCAACCGTTGCACCATCGGGTTTGTATGGCTTGCCCACGTAATTAGTGAGAGCGCGATATACGAAGCGAAACGCCTGGATGTTTTCGTGCTGCGCATCATCTGTAGTAACTCCTACATTGAATTTGTCAGCCGGCCAGTGTTGACCGAGAAACTTTTGAGCCTGCTGGATGCTGACGATGCGACCACGGTTGATCTCACCGAGCGCCTTTATAAGGAAGCGTTTGCAGAGAGCGCTCGTCGTCAACTTTTCGGTGCCCGGCTTTAGAAACGCCATTTGATAGGCGCGCCGGCAGACGCGAAAGGTCTCGATCATGGGGGGAGTGAAAAGAGTGCGGTCCATAAATTAAGAACCCCCTTCTTGAAACAACCGTACTTTTGTATGTCATACTAATATATAGTACCCAGTTTTTCCGAGTCAATTTAAAAGATCGGGGGCGCCGAAGAAATTCGTATATATAAGAACAATTTTTTTGCATCGCGAAGACCTCGCAGATGCCCATTAGCTGAGGCACTACCACGGGCAATCGCAGCAAAAATACTGTATCCTCGCCGTTGTTAAATCTCGCCGCCCGAGACGAAATCGTTCGAACTAAATACTGGGTCGCAGCGTTCTAGATATAGGAGGCCGGCGACCATGACCAATCCACAGACAACCTCCGTGCAGACCCCCAAATCTTCGATGAAACTGTTTCCGGTGCAAGTGCTCACCGTCGGAGCGTTGACCGCTCGCATACGGGCAGTTCTGGAAGAACGTTTCGATCAAGTTGCAGTCAAAGGCGAGATATCCAACGCACGCATTCATTCATCCGGGCACTGGTATTTCTCGCTCAAAGACGAAGAAGCCTGTATCTCCTGTGTCTGCTACCGCTCCACTAACGGCTCAATCAAATTTGCGCTGGAAGATGGGTTGCAGGTAGTAGTCCATGGAAGAGTCAGCGTATATGCACCCAAAGGTGATTATCAGCTGATTGTCTCAGCGCTGGAGCCGATTGGCGTCGGTGCGGCTCAACTGGCATTCGACCAATTGCGTACCAAGCTGCAGAGCGAAGGACTTTTAGAGCAAGCAAAGAAACGCTCGATTCCGCCGATACCGCGCAAAGTCGGCATCGTCACAAGTTTGCAGGCAGCTGCCTTGCAGGACATATTGACGGCGATCAAACGACGCAACCGCAATGTCAGCATCGTGATTGCACCAGCTAAGGTCCAGGGTGAAGGCAGCGCCGAAGAAGTGGCTCGCGCCATCACCGACTTACAGAGCTTGCCTGATTTAGATGTCGTCATCGTTGCTCGTGGCGGCGGTTCGATCGAAGATCTGTGGTCGTTCAATACCGAGGTGGTGGCACGCACGGTGGCAGCCTGTCGGGTGCCGGTAATCTCCGGTGTCGGACACGAGACCGATGTCACCATCTGCGATCTGGTAGCCGACCTGCGGGCGCCGACACCGACTGCGGCGGCCGAACTGGTGGCAAAAGGGCACGCCGAGATCAAAGAGCGCTGGTCAAATCTTTCACGGCATCTGAACGCCGCAATGGAACAGAAAATGTTGCACGCGCGCCGGCATGTTGAGCGGCTTTCGCCGCGCAAATCGCTGGGCATGCACGTTGAAAGATTCAACCGGCTGCGCAATCAGTGGCACAGCAAACACGATCGGTTGGTCAGGCAAATGTCCACCTTGATTTCCAATGCCACCAACCGGCTGCACAAGCGTCACGAAAAACTCGACGCACTCAGCCCGCTCAAAGTTCTGGAACGAGGCTTCGCCATCATTCACAAACAAGACGGCAGCATCGTCCGTGATGCCGCCGACATAGCACCCGGCGAACAGCTGGAGATTCGCCTGCACAAAGGCAGCTTGCAAGTGTGGGTGACCGGCAACCGAGAACAAAAATCAACCGACACCATGAGGACAGCGAAATGACGGAAGTAGTACCAACCGCAACTGCCCCTGATGTGCAAGAAAGCACCGTTTCTACAGCCCCGGCCTCGAACTGCGCCCAATCGCCGGCAGCCACCGTCGACTTCGAAGCCACGCTCTCAGAGCTGGAAACTATCGTTGTACAGCTGGAAGGCGAAGTAAAACTGGAAGAAGCACTCAGCCTTTTCGAGCGCGGGATGAAGCTCAGCCACCAGTGCGAACACTTCTTGCACTCTGCCGAACAAAAGATCGAAGTGCTGAAGCGCGCTGCCAATGGCAGTCTAGAGACTACATCCTATGCGCCGGAGTCCGACGTATAGCTTAAATCTTGCACTGTAGGCGTCATTGAAGGCTCATGAGACGGCTCTCATCTTGACAGGCTCCCGAAATTAACTTAAGCTAATCTTAGGCAGAATCCCCTGCTTTCGGTACCCCACAATTCAAACTGGCGGCGCGTATCAAAAGCGCTGTGTGGTGTACCTTGACGCTGATGACCAGGAGTTCCTGCATGCCCAATTCGACCCGCAACTCACGCGGCAATATGCTCGTGTTGGCTTCGGTCGCTACCCTCGGCATACTGGTGGCGCTTTTGCTCCTGGTTATGAATTTCGGTCGCGTCACCGGCGGGGCAGGTGAGCACCGCACTGCCATAGAAGCAGCCGCTCTGGCAGCAGCAACCGACCTGGCTCGGATCGTCATAGACGACCCCAACTACGGCTTCATCTCGCTCGGCGATCACCCGCCGATCGGCAGACGCACAGTCGCACGCGATGGCGAACCGCTGCCGGTCATGGGCATCAACACAATTCTGGGCACTGCGAGACTCGACTACATCATCGCTCGCGAGATCAACGATCAGACAATGATCCAGCTCGCCCAGCAAGACATCACCAACGCCAAAGCTGCAGCCACCCGCTTGCAGACAGCTCTCAACGATGCCATCAAACCTGGTGCGCAAACAGAAGACTTCGACGGCATGCGCGTCACGCCTTACGAAAGAGCTCTGGCGCTTTACGAAAACAATCTCGTAAAAATGACCGGCGGCAAGCTGGTGACCGGTTCGTTCAAACTCAGCCTTGGCTGGCTGGAAGGCGGTGCTTCCACCGTCACGCCGGTGCCCGATGAAGCGCGCTTGCCGGACGCCGCCAAAGTGCCTCCAGATAAGCAGTTGGACGGCAACTATAAAGCGTTCGTCAATGTGCCCGCGCATGGCACCAACTTTTATTTCGCCGGCATGGGCAATCGTATTTCGCTGGTCGACCAGAGCAAATTCAAAGCACCGCAAGCAGAAATCTTTTGTTCGGTGGTGCGAGCCGAAGCGGATCAAACAGTGGAGTCCATCGATGGGCGCTATCAGGGCGCCGTCACCCATGCCGCCGCCTGCGCACTGCCGCTCGGACACAACGACGTCACTCCAGCCGGTGTGCTCAGTGTCGCCTTCCCGGATGGACTCGTGCCCGGCGTCGAACAATTGCGCGACCTGTTTGGCGACAACCAACTCAAATCTCGCACCGGCAAAGCCTGGGTGCCGCAAAACGGTGACTGGCCGCTCGACCAGGGCAGCAGTTTAACCACCGCCACCAACCTGGCCTCTGGTTCCCCAACCACCACTCAAGCCTGGTCGACCGGCTTTTATCACTGGCTGCGCACAGCGCGCACCCGCCCGCGTCCGGCTAGCGTTCTGGCTATGCTTGACAAAGATTTCAATGCCACCATCGTCGATGGCATATCCCAGGTAACGCTCACCTCCGCAAATCTGATCCCCCCCGCTTACGCAGGCACCATCACGGACGACACGCCTACTGCCATGGTCAATGACCTGCGCATCAACGAGCGCTACAATGCCATTATCGCCAACCAACAACCGGCTAAAAACGGCTACTGGCGCTCCGCTCGACAGACTAAGATTCGCCCGCAATTACCGGACAATACTCCATCGGTCAACTGCAAAAAGACCGGCGAACTGGCATACGCAACAGGCATCATCAATCCGCAAACGATGATCGATTTCCATCAAGCAATCAGCAACACCAATGCAGCCGCCCTCACCACTCTTGCTCTTTGCGAACGCATCGAATCCGACATCGCGGCCGGACAACTAACTTTGAGCGCCGGGCAATTGCAAAATCTCAACAACGCTAAGCGCAACGCTCTCAAGGTTTCTCAGGACAGCAACTACGTGATCAACCACCAGCTCATCCTCACCGCCATGGGACTGAAGCAGATCAATTCCAACTACGAATTGGCCCGCCAGACGCTGCGCCCCAAACCCAGACCGGCAGCCAACATCAACGAGATACTGACCGGCAACGACTCATCAGGCGGTGATCCCAACGACAAATGGTCGTCTTCGAATTTTGCTTCTTTCTATGTCGATAACAAGCCTGATCAGGCAGCGGGAGCATTTCTTGTGGACCGCGACGGGTTCGATGGTGCCACGTTCCTGTTTCGCTTCGACTCGACAGGGCAGGTGGTCGTCAATGACACAGACGGTACGCCTTTCGCCACCGTTCCAGTCTCAGAAAATCAGACCTACTTCGTCAATCTGGACGCCATGCAGACCGGCAATCCACAAATACCAGTGACCTGGACTTCTACCATGCGCGATGAGTCAGGCAATATGGGCAATACGCTGGGCGGCAAGCATGCCGGACAACCCCTGGCCGGCGGCTCCATCGACTGGTGCCAACGCAGCGACCTGGCCGTGCAGGGCGGCAGCGACGGCGTCTCATTCGAATCACCCACTCAGGGACATCACTCCACCGGGGGTTCCGCAGGCAACCCGGGTGGAGCCAATCCACAGCAAACGCCTCTCGTGAATCAAGTCACGTCAACAGTGGGTCAGCTGTTCGGGCTGAACGGCACCAACTCCTCCAGCAACAACACACCCTCTCCGGGCGGCAGCGGCACGTGGGGCACCTGGACCGATCAGCAGGGCAATCCGATTAACACCACTATTGGTGGCAAGACCGTGCCCAAATGGTTTATCTGCGGTGGACTGGCAGTCGATTTTCAGCTGCGCGCCCCGCTTATACTAAGACCGGCCAATCTCAACCCGGGACCCACAGTCAACGTGCGCGAGACTCCCGGCGGCTACGCCGAGGTGACCGGCGTGCGCATGCCCGTGGCCGGGCTGACCGGCGTCAAAGTGCTGCCGGGAGCACAGAGCGGTCCCACTCGCAAAGTAACGAGCGCGCCTGGCAATCCACCGATGATTGTCGAGCCCGACGTCACCGATGACGTCCAGTAATCCAGTAACTATTCTTCGGTGTCTTCTTCGTCGTCGGCTTCAGCTTCAACAGATTCAGCGGCGACTTCGGCAGTTTCTTCTTTCTTGGCGGCTTTTTCAGTCACTACAAAACCGGGCGGATAGACTTCGACCGTTACTTCGACCTGTACTTCCGGAGCCACTTTCACTTGCACTTTGTAGGCGCCGATGGCAGTGATGTCGTCAGCGGTCTTGATGGTGCGCTTGTCGATTTCTTTGCCAAGCTTTTCTGTGAGCGCTTGCGCGATTTCTTTGTTGGTCACTTTACCGTAAAGTCTGCCGCCTTCGCCCGCTTTGGCATCGATGCGAACCGAACCGAGAGCCGCGATTGTTTCGCCGAAAGCAACGGCTTCTTGATGGGTCGCTTCGGCTTTCTTGCGCAGCTGTTCGAGATCTTCTTCCCGTTTCTTCAAAGCGCCCGTCGAGGCGACAACTGCAAATCCGCGCGGCTGCAAATAATTGCGATAGTACCCGGGCGCCGCTTCGACGACGTCGCCGATTTTGCCGAGCTTATCTACGTTTTTCTGAAGAATGACTTTCATGTTTTTATCCAGACTGAGAGAGCGATTGATATCAATATGGGCTGAGTCAGCAAGCGGGGACTCGCCGAAGACAGACTTTACCACGCCCGCCGATGCCCGTATGCGGCAGCCAGGGGCGTTTTAACCAAATTTATATCTAGTAGCCTCGCTCCCGGAACATGCCCCGGACCCCAGACGGGTCCGTAGAAAAGCCGAATTTGCGGTAAAAAGAGTCGGTTCCCGGGTCGGCATAGAGGGTGACAAGAGGTATCTCGAATGTATCCAGATCCTTCAAAAGCTCAATCATCACCAGCCTGCCAAGACCACGCCTTTGATGAGTCGGTCTGACCGCCACATCCCAGATTGTGGCGTTGAAGACCATGTCGCCGGTTGCCCGCGCAAAACCGACCAGTGTTTGCCCTTCCCAGGCGCTAATTACAGCCAGGCTGTTGAGCAATGCCCGGGTGATCAGCGCCGGCTCGCGACGACTCCACCCGACGGACGCGCACAGGTCTTGCACGTCAAGCGGCGGCACATTTTTGTCGTGGCTGAACGTAATGCCGCGCAGGAAGTCATCGCGCGATCCTTCATGACGTTTCCAGATGCTAGAAAGGACCACGAACAGCTCCTTGGGTTATCTTCGATATTAACATTCCCGCTTCTGCAATTGAGTTACCGATTCCACGTGAAACGTTTGGGGAAACATGTCGACCGGCTGGACCGATTCGACGTCATAACCACCGTCCACGAGAATGCGCAAATCACGCGCCAGCGTCGCTGGATTGCAGCTGACGTAGATGATTTTCTTAGACTGCAAGTTGAGCACAGTGTTCAGGACTTCCGGCGCGACGCCCTTGCGGGGCGGATCAAGCACGATTATATCGGCGGCAAAAGTATCGTCGGCGGCCAGCGCGGGTAAGACATCTTCGACACGTCCCAACCTGAAATCAATGTTGGTCAGCCCGTTGAGGACCGCATTGCGGCGCCCGTCCTCGACGGCCGGTTCCACCTCTTCAATCGCCACCACTTGCCGGCACGAAGCAGAGAGCCACTGCGCAATCGTGCCCACCCCTGCATAAGCGTCAATCACCACCGGCGCGCGCCCCAATTGGTCGGCCCTGGCTTGCACCGATGCCAGCACCACGTCGAGAATTCGAACCGCCTGCTCGGAGTTTACCTGGAAGAAACTCTGGGAGGACAGCCGAAACTTAAGACCGTTCTCCTGCAGTGCAGGTGGAGCTGACGGCAGTTTTGAACGCAATTCTTCAGTGACATGATCGACACCGGCAACGGTCACCGTGGTATCGCCCATGATGCGATTGCCGCGCAGCGCATTGAAGTTGACACACACACCCTTTACTGCGCGCACCGCTTCCATCACTTCGGCAGCAACCGGTTGCAGTTTTTGTACAAACTCGTCCTGATCAGCTGCCTGTGCGTTTAGAACAATAGTCAAAAGCACGTCCGAGCGCGCCGCGCTGACCCGGGCGGCAATGTGCCGAACCAAGCCGCGATGCTCGGCTTCATCGTAGGCGCGAAAGCGATGTTTCTCCAAAGAAAGTTTGGTCGCCTCCAGCATCTTGTCGAGCACATCCGGCTGGACGGGGCAGTGCTTTATGTTGACCAGTTCATGCGTGCCTTCTTTGTAATAGCCGGCGAGCAGACGCGATGAACCGTGCGGATTGGCGGTCGGAAATTGCACTTTGTTTCTATAGAAAAGCGGGTTGTCCGCGCCAACCACCGGCAACACCACTTCGGGATCCAGTTTGCCGATGTGCTTGATTGCTTGTTTGACAATGTCCTGTTTGGCGCTCAGCTGATGGCGGTAGTCGATGTGCTGCCACTGGCAGCCGCCACAGACTTTGAAAATCTTGCATGGTGGCTCGCTGCGCTGGTCGGATGGCTCGTCGATCTGCACGACTTTGCCCCGTGCAAAATTCTTCCTAACATCAAACAATTCTGCGGTCACCAGATCGCCCGGCGCCACGCGGCTGACAAATACGGGCACGCCCAGGTCTTTGGCGACGCCCTCGCCGCCAGCCGCCAGCGACGATATGCGCAATTTGACGCGCATATTCTTCTTGAGTTCAGTCTCGTTTCTCTTCATGCAAGGAGGTCCGCCGGACATTTATACTGGCTGATTGGTGGTCAAGAATACTATATGAACGCACCCGCATGACGCTCCAATTACTCCACGTCTCCGACATTCACTTAGGCTCCGGCGAAACGCACGGGCGCATCAATCCCAAAACGGGGTTGAATGTTCGCTTCGAAGATTTCGCGCAAGCGCTTTCCAAGTCGGTCGATTACGCGCTGGAGCATAAAGTAGATGTTTATCTCTTCTCGGGCGACGCATATAAGAATGCCTCCCCTGAACCCGTTTATCAGAAAGCTTTTGCACGCCAGCTCAAGCGTCTTTCTGATGCCGGCATTCAGACTATATTGCTGGTCGGCAATCATGACCAGGTGATGCGCTCGACTGAAAGCCATTCGATGTCGGTCTTCGAGAGCCTGGAGATCGCGAATGTAATCACCATCGATCGGCCGGGACTGCATGTGCTCGACACGCCGCACGGTAAGCTGCAGGTGATCGGCATCCCGCATGTGACCCGACATCTCCTGATGACGCATGAGAAGTACGCGGATCTTTCAACAGCAGCCGTCGATAAAGTTCTGGTCAATCACGTCGATGCACTGGTCAGACACTATCTCGACGAGTTGGATGACCAGATCCCCGCAGTCGCCACTGCACACATGATGGTAGACCGGGCCCGCGCCGGTGCCGAGCAAGATTTGATGATCGGCTATTCGCTGACTTTTCCTCTCGAGATGTTTGTGCATCCAGCCCTCGACTATGTCGCGCTCGGACATGTGCACGGGCACCAGGTGCTGCGCGCCGGCGAACCGTCCATCGTTTATGCCGGCAGCATGGAACGCGTGGACTTCAGCGAGGAAAACGAAGACAAAGGTTTTGTGCATGTGCAGTTGACGCGCGGCAATTGTACTTTTCAGTTCGTCTCCATCGCACCACGACGTTTCCTCACAATTGATGCCGATGTCACCAACAGCAGCGAGCCCACAGAAGCGTTGCGTCGCCTGATAGCCAAGCAACAACAGCATTTAGATGGGTGCGTTCTGCGTATCCGCTATAAGGTGCTGACCGAACAACTGCCCGATATTGACGAAAACGCGCTGCGCGCCGAGTCTGAGGCTGCATTGACCGTCAAATTCAAGCCGGAAGTTGTCGTCAACGAGCGACCCACGCGCATGCCCGACTTGCAAGAGAGTGCGGCGGCCAGCCCCCTGACCGCCCTCGATCAGTATCTAGAGCGGTCAGCTCCGGAACGCCGCGAAGACCTGATGGCCAGGGCGCGAGCACTGGCTGAGAAACTGCAGGCTGATGCCGCCGAATAGCGGCAAAACGCAAGTGTGCGTTATCCCGCACGCCGATCTTCGTAGTATCCCCATTGTTGACGGCCTGGATTCGCCGTAGATTGGGAATGCTAACAAGCACCCATCCCCCTGCCGTTTATAGCTGTCACCTCCGCCCCGCGCGGACGGACTCTCAACGCGTCTTTACCTACCATCCCAGGTTGAATGCAATGACTACTCTTGAACAAGCCGCCCCAGTAGAAAAACAGATCGCTCAAGTTCAGTTGATGCCGGACGGTGGTCCCGGACAATCCGACAACGCCGCTCACAACGCAGAGAAGAGTCGCATTCAGGGATCGGCAGGACAAGCGGCAACCGACGCCACAGTCGGTGCGGACGCCATCACGTTCGGCAAAGCCGGCAGTGACAAAGGTTGGTCGCCGGAAGAGTTCGCCAAAACCGCCATGGGCGTAGCGCTGGAATTGAACACTGTCGGCTGGTCCGGTAAGGGCGTACGCATGGCATTAGAGCGCATGGGCGAAGAAGTTGGTCGCGCCAACGCTGCCGATCTCGGTCAGCAACTGTTCGACAGCGGCAAGTATGACAAGATTCCGTGGAATCCCAAAGATGCACAGACAGGCGACATTCTGGTTCGTCCGCCGGCTCAAGGCAGCCCGAGCGTCTATGGAGACATCATGGTAATCACCGGTCGCAACGCCGCGGGCGGACCAATCGGAGTCAACGACCACGTCAATAACAACATTCAGCCTGATAGCAATCGCTTCGAAGGCAGCTACATCCTGCGCCGTAAGCCGGGCGCTTAGGATCCAATCAGTCACACGCAATAGTCCAAAGACAGTGTAAAGCAACACATGCACTGATCAAATCACCAGACGTCGGGCACCTCCACCCGGCGTCTTTTCTTCGGCCTCTTTTCTTGGCGTCGTGTTCAGCCCGCGCTGGCTTGGCGCAGCAGCTTGCGAGCCGTCGCTCGCGCAACATCGACTGGAATCGCAAACCCGATGTTCTGCGCGTCACTGCGAATCGCCATGTTGATACCAATCACTTCGCCTTCTATGTTCAATAGCGGACCACCGGAATTGCCCGGATTGATCGCAGCATCCGTCTGAATCAGCTCGAAATTATTGTTGAGCCCGTTGAGCGAGCGCCCGATCGCACTGACGATGCCGAGCGTTACGCTGTGCTGCAGTCCCATGGGCGTTCCAATCGCCACTGCATAGTCGCCGGCGCGAATTGAGTTACTGTGGCCGAGCCGCGCCACCGGTAAGTGCTGCGCGTCGATCTTCACCAGTGCCAAATCCGACACGTTATCGCGTGCCACCACTTGTCCACAGAACGCACGATTGTCGCTGAGGGTCACGCGAATCGTGTCGGCATTGCGTACTACGTGATTGTTTGTCAGCACGTAACCATCTGATCTAACGACCAGCCCGGAACCCGCTCCGCGAGCTTCAGTAGGTTTGAGCGACCGTTTCGACACCGTCGATCCACTCGACCCATTTATCGGACAACCGGGCAAGGGCATGGTGGTGTCTATCGAGACCACGCTAGGCACAGCGGCGGCCGCAATGCGAGCAATCGGATTGTGATCAGCTTTTTCAGCGGCGCGAACTTTTGCATCGACAGACACAGTCGAAGAAATCGGCATCGTATTATGTGCCGGCAGCGTCGCATCAGAAACTGGAATGGTCGTTGCACTGAGCTTTTCATCTGCGCTGCGCATAGACCACCCACCGACAAATGCCAGCGACAGCCCCAACAGCACACATGTCAGCTCGACAAAGCGCGGTCGTCCGGGACGGTCGAAATTGTTGCTATCCACTTTGCGAAGGGGGTCCAAGATTCACCACCAATGCCCTTTACGTCACTGGTAGTCGATTTCAGGCAATGGTTTGTTCCGAACGCAGGTGCTATGGAGTTGCTTACTTGGCGGGTGGTTCGCCAAACCTTAGCAAATTGCCGTCGTTGTCGCAGACGGCGAACTCATGCATTCCCCACTCTTTAATTTCAAGCGGGGTGCGCATCTTGACGCCCTTCTCCGAAAACTCTTTGTGCAGCTCTTCAACATTGGCCACGCGTAGATAGCATCCAGAGTTCTCGCAAATCAGCTTTTCTGCGCCGTGCCAGAGATGCAATTCGATGTAGTCGCGTTGCAAGAGCACATAATTCCCGTAGTCGCCGGTGACGTGAAAACCCAGTTTTTCGACGTAGAACTTCGTCGTTTCTTTAACATCCATAGCCGGCAAAACAGGCACAGCACGAGTCATTTCCGCCTTGTGTCGGATTTCTTGTTCGGCTGATTCGGTGGGTTCAGTTGTTGTTTGTTGTTGTTCAGTCATTAGCCTGTCCATTTGCTCGCTGGCTCAGTGTGGTGGCATCGGAATCCATACAGGCGGTGCGCCGGGGAACTTCATTTTCGTCTCTATGGCCGCATCGTCTGCGTCGTGTGGTTTGAGATAGACGTAATAGCTGTCATTTCGTTCGATGAGGTCGCTTTTTGGCTGGGCGCTGGGACTGATGAGCATTTCATTGGTGAAACGCACATGCATGTAATAGGGAAGCAGCTGCTCAAAGTTTTTCACATCGGGCTCGAGCGTATAACGGAAGAGCTTCTCGCCCGTGATCTTCTGAACTTTTTGTGCGCCGGCATCTAGAGGCTTCAGGGGTACTTCCTGCCAGCTGGTGCCTACTTGTACGAAGCCTCTGACAGTAGGTCCCATGACATAAACCGGTTTGTCATCACTAGTGGTGTTGCGCAAGAGGACAGTTAACGTGTATTTGTTGCCTTCGTCCATCGTCAAGTCTTTGACGTCGGCAGAGATTCCGGCGTTGGCCAGATCCTCCAGAGCTCTTTGTTCGGCCGCTTTCGAATCGACGAGCGATTGTTGATAAGCGGCGACGCCCCAGTGCACACTCCATACCACCGCGAAAATCGGAATCGCCAGCAGGATGAAGCGCCCGATCAGCCGTTCGATGCCAGCTCCCAGGCTAACTCGCTCGCCGGTGGTGCCGTCAGGAGAGTTTTCGAAGATGCGGCGAATCTTCGCTGCTGCCTCAGGTGATGCGGTGCGCTCAACTTCATCACCTGCCCCGGCTGCGGTTTGAGACGTGTCCACCGACACGGCGCGCCCACCTTGCATTCGCACAACTGTGTCAGCTCGCGCCGCTATGTCCGGATTGTGCGTTACGACAACCAGTGTCAGACCATACGACTTGTGAATACCGATCAAGAGATTGAGGATGTCGCTTTCCGTTTCTTCATCGAGATCCGCAGTCGGTTCGTCAGCAAGCAGAATGTCTGGTGAGTTGATCAATGCGCGGGCGATCGCCACACGCCGCTGCTCACCGCCGGACAATTGACCGGGATAGAATTGTGCGCGCTCGGCCAGCCCGACTTGTTCAAGCAGTCCGCGCGCTCTCGCATACGCTTCCGATTCGCTCAGCGCCCCGCTGATCAGCCCCGGCAAGGCGACGTTATCAATCGCCCGCAGCGTCGGAAGCAGACTGGCAAACTGAAATACAAATCCGATTTTGCGATTTCTAAGATCAGCGAGGTCTCTATTGTCCAGCGACCATTGATCGACACCCGCCACCTTAACCACTCCGGATGACGGTCGGCTGATGCCGCCCAGCATCCCCAGGAGAGTAGACTTGCCGGAACCTGAGCGTCCAACAATAGCAACAAATTGCCCTTGCTCAATCTGCAGGCTAACTTGAGAAACAGCTTCTACAGCGCGTTCGCCACCGAATGTCTTGCTCAACTGATCGAGGGTCAGCATGTCACTTACCCTCCCCATTGATCAGAACGTATGGCTCTCTGGCGGTTGCTCGCCAGGCGGGCAGCACCGCTCCGAGGGCACCCATGAGAAACGCTACGCCCAGGCAGCCAACAGCAACGAGGGACATTTCAGCAAGCGAGGGCCAGATGAAATCCACATGCAGAGAGCGCAGCAGATATACCAACGAATGCTGAAAGCCCAGCATCAGTGCGCCGCCGATAATCAGTCCCAGCACGCCGCCAATACCGGTGGTCAGTCCGGCTTCAGTCAGCATCATCCAGACTATATTGCCGCGATGGGCACCGATGGCTTGCAGCACACCAATCTCCCGTCGTCGCTCTTCAATAATTGCTGAGAATAGGAGACTGACCAGAATCATGGATCCCACAATCATCATGGCGGCAAAGCCCAGCAGCCCACCCAGCAATGCCGTAATCGTCTGTCTCGTAGACGTCACCAGGCTGGGACCTGTGATTACTTTGATACCTGGCACTTTGCTGAGCGCAAACCGTACTTGCTCCGGAATTGCTCCGAATGAAAGGCGAATCAGTACAGCCGACACGCGCGACTTGTCGAACTTCGGGGATGGCGCATTGTCTCCGGTAGCCTCTTTGACGATAGATTCAACGGTTTCGTACGGAGCAAATAACGATTCATCGAAGGGTCCGACCCCGCTTCGTCCGAGCTTTCCATAGATATTTGCCGGCTTCAGACATGGCTGAATTTCCTGCCCGACGGATTCTATGCGCCGACTACCGGCGATCAGTTCGCCGGGTTTGATGGCACCCGGTGCGCGCTCGCTCAACCAGTTCATGACTGTGAAATCACGAGCCGGGTCAAATGCAATCAAGTTGGTCTTGCAACCTGGCATGCCTGCCATTACGGGAACGCGATATATAGTTTGTGGTGCTACTTGTGCAACGCCGCTCGTACGGGCAATCTCATCCACTTGTTTGAGATCTAAGCCGTCTTCAGTAGGTTGCACAGTCAGCAAAGCACTGGTGATGTTCACCATCGCCTTGGCAGGGACGACAATCAGGTCTGCGCCCATGCGGGCGAAGCTCTGTTCGGTACTTGCTTCTATGCCTTTGCCGACCAGAAAGGAAGCGAAGATCGCTGCCGTCCCCAGGGCCACAGCCAGAACCAGCATGCTGGTTCTGGTCGGGCGCCGCAACAGATTTTGGAACGCCATGCGCGCGAACACTTTGTTAGCCACAGCCCGATGACCATGGCGTGCCTCTGCGACAGCGCGCTTCACTACCGAGACCATGGCACCACCTATAGTGTCGTGCAGCGACTGTTTCTGAGGTGCTCGGCCTTAGTGGGAACGATCACGCAGTCGTGGTGCCCGCCGAAGTTCGGGAGGTAACCATACGGCTCCAGAGTGTCTTGCCGGAAGATGAACACACCACTTTCATAACGCTGGAATCCGCTGAATATCTGAAAGACAAACTTCCCGTCATACGAGACGGCCATCGTCTGCGCGTCGTAGCCGATGTCAGGAAACTTGTGCGTGATCTTCCACGTTTTGGTATCAACCACGCAGCAACCGCTGCGCTTCGGATATTTGTCCAGAACGGAGACGAACATCTTGCTGCCGTCCATAGAGAAGCACAGGTGGAAGGGACAAGGGAATTCACCGACCCACTTCTCGTCCTTCACATAAGTGATCTTCTTCCAGTTTTTCGGATCCGGATCCGACGTATCAAACACAGCCATGTTGTTCTGCTTGATGTTGTTCATCATGGTGAAGAACTTGCCATCGGGCGAGAAACCGGCTTCGTGTCCAACGCACTTTATGTCGTCGAACTTCACTTCCCATGTGTCAGGGGCGCCGTGCAGCTTCTTCACTTCAATGTTGCCGGGAGATCCTTCCGGGTTGTGCAAGCAGGCAACCATTTCCCAGTTGGTACGATCGACGATTACCGCGCACGAAAGCATGCGGATAATCAATGCCGAGTAGCGATTGCCCGGGTGGTGCACAACGGCATCAAGACCGGTGAGTTCCTTCACCACCTCTTTGGGCTTATCGCCGGCGCCGGGAAGCCGTCCTGTGTAGACAAAGTTCTCTCCCATCGGCACCATTTCGTATTTGATCTTGTTTCCTTTGGTTCCTTCGAGATCAAACTTGCCGAGTTCGAGGGGCTGGATTAGTCTCGTTATCCGTAGCGTTCCGCCTTTTGCCCAGACATCTTCCAACGGTCCATCCTGATGAGTTCCCTGCCAGTCTGCCTGGAACGCCGCCAGGCAGCTGGTCTTTTTGCCCAGGGAACCGTCGGGCATCAAGGCCGGTCGATCGAAAAATGCAGCGATGTCTTTCTGCCCGTCCGCCCCGGCAAAGCCGTTGCCATCCGGATAGATTGTCGTGTGAACGCCAAGCCCCATCCCGGTGGACTCAGCTACGTTCTCTACGAGATTCATTTTCTTGCCGTCAAACCAGACGCGATATATGTTGTTGCCCTGCCCGTATTTGTCGAGCAATCCCTTCTTCTTAATGTCGGTAGGAATTTCGTAGATCAAAAGGTTGTCGCCGCCCTGAGTGGAGTTGACGAACTCGAAGCCTTTGTATGGATCGGGCGATGGATAAGCTGCGAGGTGGTGCGAGATCGGGCACGAATCCCCGTAGTTCCAGTAGCTGATCCAGGCTGCGGTTTTCGAAGTTTCAAGATCAACAACGTGCGTGCCGCCGCCGAGTTTCTCCGGCGTCAAATACATGTATCTGCCAAGATCGGCTTTCGATTGTTTAAACTGCTGCGCATTGATTGACTTGATCGAGTTGGAAACCGTCTCGACAGCTTTCTCCTTGGCGAACAAATTCAGTCCCCAGCCGAACAGCTTATCGGCTGCAATCGCAGTGGAAGCCGCTCCGCCTGCCACAAGCATGTCGCGACGCGACAGCGTCTGCCCGTTCAACAAACGATAAAGCTCGTACTTCACCACTCGATGGAAAGACGGTTTGAACCTCGTCGGATCCGGAAGTTCCTGACGTTCCGGAAGATCGGGAAAGTCGCTCACGGCTGCACCCCTTTGCGTGTGTTGGAAGACGGAGACAACGTCTTCTAGAAGGGTGTGATTCTAAGCCATTGGAAACTTACTCAGATGCAACCGCAGGGCCTTTTCCGTGCTCGTCGAAATTCCACTCTTTGTCCGCTTCGACCGTGCTCAATCCAAGATGCTCGTAAATGAGCCCAGCGCCGCCCTTGCTGACGAACACCGACAGTCTCGTGTCGTCAATCTCCCAGGTGTAATTCTGGTTGTTGGGGAATATCGATGCATGCGGCTCACCATAAATTCGGCGTGCCTGCTCAAGCATGTGCTCTACGTCACCTTTCACAAAAGCCTGCACCGAGCGAAGTCTGAAAACCCCTTCGTCCATGCAAAACTTCGCTGTCGGCTGCCCTCGCTCTATATAGGTGACGCCCGGCCACGGCGGTTGCGCATTGGCAAGCTGAAACTCCCTTGTTATGCCAGGGTAGCGTGAGGCGAGTTCGATCCACCTGATTTCTTGTGCATCCATGATGTCGCGCGTGCGCCGCGCCGATGCACCCAGCGGCACCTCGCCAAAAGCGACACCGTCGTGTTGTTCGTAATCGTGCGGACATTCGTTGATCATTGCCGCATCTCCGCGGACGACCCAGCTCGGCGAGCTGGCACTGCATACGGTGGCATCGGTCCGCAGCGCCACTGCTTCCCATTCGCCAGCGGCCGCCACCAACTGCTGGACGTAGAGATTGCGTAATGGTTTGTATTCCCAGACCACCTCAGCGGTGTTGGCATCGATGGTCCGCAGAGTGACGTCTGTACATCCCTTGCACCAACGACTGACGGACCCCTCCTGTTGCGGCTTACCGAAATCATAGGTGAATGACCAGATAGCATGAGAGATGTCGCCTCGAATCAATCCGGAAATTTTGTAGAGGCGAAACACGTTTGCGTCATTGACGAAGTGCTCGCGAGGAGGCGCGGTCCATTGACACGTGCCGCCGGTCGGTGATGGGAAATAAGGCAAGGTCACTTCTCTGAGAACGCGCGGAAAGGGCACGTTCTCCACCGGCATCCAGCCGGTTTCGTGCACGCCGGACATTACCTTGGTCTGCGCCGCCGAACACCCCAACTGAATTCCAATAACTCGAATGCCGTCGTAGTTTTCGTCGTAGTCATCGGTGCGAGTCTTCTGCATCGCACTGTCGGTCGACAGGCGTGCCTTTCGCAACAGCTCCCGGCGCCAGGGCGGCGTGTTTTCATCGACCGCAAACGTTTGCGGATTGCGCACTGCCGCCGCCACCGATTTAGCTGATAGGTCGGCATCGCCGGCACTGCAAGCGCCAAGCAATGACGTCGAAATGACAAACGCGAGCAAGTAGATGCCCGGGCGCAAGTTCCACGGCATAAGCAATTCCTGACTGTCGGTCTAGTTAGTAAAGCAACGCGAGAAAGTGCATTGCACTGCCAGATTACAGGAAGCCGCCACATCGGGGACAGCACATCATCCCGACAGACTTCCAGTGTTTCCCCCAGGTTTCAGGTGCAAGCAACCTCAGTGCGGCAGTCCGAATGCGTAGTAGACCAGACAGAGAAGCGCCAGCACATAAGCTCCCGACTTCACTTCTCGAACCCTGCCGACCAACAGTTTGAACAGTGGGTGCAGGATCAGTCCAGCGGTCAATCCGTTGGCGATGTTGTAGCTGAAAATCATGACGATGATGGTGGCAAAAGCCGGCACAGCCTCCGACAAGTCGTCGAAGTCGACTTTGCGAATCGACTGCAACATCAATAATCCGACTGCCATCAATGCTGGTGCATAGGCAAATTTCAAACTCTGCAGCGGCTCGAAAAGCGGAATGAAAAATATCGAGAGGAGAAACAAGAGCCCCACCACAACGGCGCACAAACCGGTGCGCGCCCCTTCCTGAATGCCTGCAGCCGACTCGATGAAAGCGCCGCTGGTCGATGATCCAATCAACGCGCTCAACATGCAGGAAGCCGAATCGACAACCATCGGTTTTTCAATCTCAGGAAAGTTTCCTTCCTCATCCAGCATGTTGGCGGCAGAACCCAGCCCCACCAGCGTTCCCAACGTGTCGAGGAAAGACATCAGAAACAGCGTCAGCAATATCGGCAAAAAGGAAACTTGCAAAACGCCTGCAATGTCCAGCTTTCCGGCAATCGGCTCTAATGTGTAGACACCCTTGAATGGCAGGTCGACCACCGCAGTTGGTGCCTTCGCGTAACCAAGCAAAACGCCGATTACCGCATTAACCACAATGCCGATTAAGATTGCGCCCCGCACTTTCTTGTAGAGCAGCACGCTCATCAGCAAGAAACCAAAAACGGCCAGCAAAACTTCGGGGCTGTGGAAATTGCCGATCTTGAGCGGTACATCCGGCGCCCGCAGAAATTCGCTGTTGGGCAACATCAATGCGGCAGCAGGCATGCCGGCAGCGGCACTGGTGACGATGCCGGTTTCGTACAGTCCGATAAAAGTGAGAAACAAGCCGATGCCCGCGCCAAAAGAATGCTTCATGCTTTGCGAAACGGCATTAGCAAGCCATGGTCGCAGTCGCAATACCGAGAGCAAAAGAAACAGAACACCGCTCACGAACACCGCACCCAGTCGCTGCTGCCAGCTGATGTGCATGGCAGCAAGCCCGAAAGCGATGAAGGCGTTCTCCCCCATATATGGTGCCACCGCAATCGGACGATTGGCATAGAATCCCATCAGCAAACAACCAAATACCGCGGTGCAAATGGTTGCCACCGTCGACGGTCCGACCGGGATGCCGGCAAAACTGAGAATGGCCGGATTGACAACGATGATGTACGCCATGGTGACGAACGTCGTCAGACCGCCCAGAATCTCTGTTTTGACGGTGGAGTTGTTGACGGAAATCTTGAACAGCTTCTCGAGGAGATTCACCGCAAGTTCATCTCGAGCCGATCCAGAGCCTGATTGATGATGCTCAGCAACTCGTCCAGTTCTTCCGGCACGTTCAAAGCTTCGTAGATGGCTTCGGCTGCATTGGTGTCTGATTCAGGCTGGGACGCCCAGTAGACACAGGAAGCCGCGCGAGCTTGACTGAAATACACAGCCGATTGTTCGGGGTCGGCTTCGCGAGTCTGGAAGTATTGTTCGTCCAACGAATCGGCAACGCCACGCAGCCAATCGCGATCTTCGTCGCTGAATTCCTGACGCATGACCAGCAACTCAAAAGACTGCATAATCGCCAGGTCTTCGATTCCGCTCACACGCACCGCATACTCGCAGGCATGCAAAACAGCCGCCCAACGTGCATCCGAAGTTGCTATCTGCAACTTTTCCCAGAGCCTTGGTTCGCTTTGCTGTAGCCTGTTCATGATTGTGGGCGCGTTAGTGCTGATTACTAACCAATGATCTCAGCCGCAATTTCCGTGCTGCCTGGAACAGCGGCAATTCTATCAACATTCTGACTATCTACGGCCGGAACTTGAAAATCATGTTGCTGCGCCTGTTCGGCAAGCGTCCGCTGCGCCTGTGATTGCTGCGCTTTCCAGCGTTTGAAAGCCGCACCCAGTGTCTCAGCGACTACATAAGTGGGGCGAGCCCGCACTTCATCGAGCACCTTGGACAGATAGGCGGCGATGCACCCCATGCAAAGGATCTGCAATCCGGCGAAAGCGCCCACAGAGAGGGCAAGAGCGATATTGTCAAAAGCCGGTCTGCCGGCCTGGGTCTGCAAAACCACCCAACTCACCAGGGCGAAAACGCAAACCGCCAGTAGCGTCGAGCCGATGGTGGAAATTAGATAGAGGGGCGAGCTGCTGAAGCCAAGCAGTCCATCCAGCGCCAGGGTGAAGAGCTTGCGGAGGGTGTAAGTGCTTTCTCCTACTTCGCGCGCACCGCGGTCGATAGGAATACCGATCTGTTTGAAGCCGAGCCAGGGAATCTGTCCGCGCAAGAAGCGGGTCTTCTCCGGCATGCTCTGCAGCGCTTGCACCACTTTGCGGTCTATCAAGCGAAAATCGCCTGTGTCCCACGGAATGCGCACCGACGAGAATGCGCCGAGAACACGATAGAAAAGAAAGGCCGAAAACCGCTTCATGAACCGATCGCGGCGAGCCAGACGTTGCGCATAGACGACATCGTAGCCTTCCTGCCACTTCTGCACCATTTCCGGTATCAGCTCGGGCGGGTCTTGCAGATCGGAGTCGATGTTGACGACGGCAGCGCCTTCGGCATAATCGAAGCCGGCAGAGATGGCGGCTTGCTGCCCGAAGTTGCGAGACAGCACAACCAGTTTGACATGGTCTACCTGGCGAGCCAGCTGGACCAGCGCATCGCTGGTTTTGTCGCGACTGCCATCATTGACGAAAATTACTTCGTAAGACAGGCGCAGCGGGGACAGCACCTTCCAGAGGCGCTCCAGCATTGCTACTAAATTGCGCGGGTCCTCGTTGTAGACCGCAACGACAATGGACAGGTCAACAGTCATAACCAATCTGGTCTTAACATCTCAACAACCCCGCCATTGTCCTTGGTGATCGAGACAAAGATCAACATGACAATCCTAATTCTTAGACTAACGTTATCCGCTAAGTGAGAACTTTTTCGAGTGACTTGATCCAGCCCCACGTGTCGCGCAGTCCGTCCTTCAGATCGACTTGCGGCTCCCACTGCAAATAAGTTTTCGCGCGGGTGATATCGAGCACGTTGGCCGGCACATCCAGCGCGCGCGCCGGCGTGTATTGCACCTCCACCGGTACGTCCACGACTTCTTTGATGCGGGCGATGATGTCGTTAAGTGTGTACCCGATGCCCGATCCGATGTTAAAAACGCGCGGCTCGTCAACCTTTGGCTTGTATTCGCCGGCTTTGACCAGCGCCCGGGCGGCATCTCTTATATATAGATAATCTCTGACAGCACCACCGTCACCCCAGATAGTGATCGGTTTGCCCTGGGCGACATTGCCCAGAAACACGCCGACGGCGCCCTGCTTCGCATTCGGGTTCTGCCCCTCTCCATAAGGATTGGAAATGCGCGCCACCACAAACTCCAGTCCATGCAGGTGGTGGAAAAGACTGAGGTACTTCTCGATGGTCAGCTTGCTGATTCCATAAGAGCAGATGGGATCAGTCGGGTGCTCTTCTTTGATGGGCGTCGTTTGCGGTACACCATATATGGTGCCACCGGAAGAGATGAAGATCACTTTCTTGACGGCTGAAGCTACGCAGCATTGCAAGAGTTGCAGCGTATCTATGACGTTGGAACGCACGTCGTAGGTCGGGTCTTCATTGGAAGTCTGCGGCAAGGTCGTATAAGCGAGATGATAAATCCAGTCCATGCCGCGCACCGCTTCTTCCACTTCGCCGTGATTGGCGAAATCGCCGGTGAGGTATTCGACGCGAGCATCGGGCTGCCGGTAGCGGCTGGGATATCGGTCGAAGACGCGCACGCTGTGTCCAGCTTGCAACAACTCATCTACGAGATTGATGCCGATAAATCCGTTGCCGCCAATGACCAGCGCTTTCATGTCACCTCTTCGGACCTTTAGACTCGAGCTTGGGCTTGGTCGCAAGACGCGCCCATCGGCTTTTCGGTGCAGCGTTCGCGATATACCTTCTCGATATCGTCGACCATCTCAGCCGTAGTGCGCTCGGGGGGAATATTATCCGACAAGCGCTTCGCCAGGGAAGGGTCATCAAGCAAGCTTTGCAATTGCACTTTCAGCGACTCGACGTCGTTGAGGGTAAACAGAAGCCCGTTTTCCCCGTGCTTGACGATCTCGGACATGCCGCCCAGATCCGTCACCAGAAGTGGAGTTCTGGTCGCCAGCGACGATTGGATGACCAGCGGCGTATTCTCGTACCAGCGCGATGGCACGACCAGAATATCCAGATTGGCTAAGACTTCGCCCAGTTGCTCGTTCGGGAAGGTGCCCAGGAATTCGATTTGCTCCCTGTGCCTGCCCTCCGCCGCCAGTTTCTTTAACAGCGAACCGTATTCAGGAAACTGATTGGGGTCGCCGTAAATCTTCAAGACAGCCGGCGCATCGGCTGGGAGCTGATGGAAAGCCTTGATTAGCAGGTCGGTGCCTTTGTGCTCAAAAAGAGTCCCGATAAACCCAATCCGCAACACATTGGACGGCACCTTCTTCTGATAAGGAATTAAGGGCGCCGTATCGATGCCGAAAGGGACATGTTCGATTAAATCGGCACGGATGCCGTTTTCGACGAATATGTCACGCATGAGTTTCGTCGGCACCATGATCGCGCGGGTCCGGTTGGCCGCGTCGCGCAGCACGCCCGGGCGCTTCAATGTCGCGTCTTCAGCCTGCGGTCTCTTCTTAGTTTTGTAGGTCTCGAACAAAAACCGCGAAATCGGCTTGGCCGCCGAGAGAGCCGATGCCAGCCCCGGATAGCGTTTCGCCAGGGCCTCATCGAACTGACTCTGGGGCGGAAACAAGTTTGGTGTATAGCAGGTCAAACAGTTACGGCCGCCGGGTCCTGGACCACGGCAGACACTGCCGTCGGGGCGCTTGAGTTGCACAATCGGGCAGACAAACCAGAAGTCGGTGGTCGAACAAACCACCGGTACGCCCCGCTCACAGGCTTCATCGATGATCGATGAGGAGAGATTTTGCGCATGGAATATATGCAAGATATCCGGTTTGAATCGCTCCATCACTTCCCCGAAGTGCGTTTTCACGCCGGGGTGAAAATATTCATGATGAAAGGTATATCCACGCAACCGCAAAGGCTCGCCGATTACGTGCACCGGAACGTCCTGAAATACGTAATCTTCCGTTTCATTGCCGACCGCGTGACGCGCATCGAGATCGGGCGGATTAGCCGTGACTACTAAAACTTCGTAGCCTCGAGCCATCAGTTCGCGAGCTACTTTCAACGTCAAAACTTCAGTACCGGCGCGGTGTTCGGGGAAGAACTTGTGCACCGTTAATAAGATACGTTTCATTCCGAATGTCATGAAGAGACACCAATCATATCAGCCTGAGAGAGGTTTCAATAAATGATGCACTGACAACCGTAAAATATAGGCTGCACAGGCGTGTTACCCGCCGGGAGAAAGTTTTGCAATTGCAGTCGCAACTGACGCCGCAGTCTGAACAAGAAGTTCAAGAAGTTCGGATCAGCGTCGAACGCAAACCCGAGCGCACCACCTCCCACCTGACCAATGTGTCGTTGGCAGCCGGAGTCTTTGTGGTGGCACTGGCACTGCGCCTGGCGTTCAACTTCGCCGGCGACCACTACAATGCCTTCGCCATTGGCGACGCGGCAGAATATTTGCGCAATGCGCAGGTGCTGTGCACATTCTCACAACATGCCGGCGCCGCTGATTTCGCGCAGCTGAAATGCCTGGGCATGTCCGGTCCGATCTTTCCCGGCTTCCTGGCTGCCTGCCATCTGATCTGCGGTGCGCCGGTTACAGCGGAGAACTGGGCGATTGCAGTGGTGCCGCAATGCATCGTCTCGGCGCTCACCAGTGTGTTGATCATGCTGACTGCGTGGACTGCATACAATCGCAGAACCGCCATCGCTGCAGGCATCTTCGCGGCTTTCTATCCCGCCTTCATCGTCAACAGCGGTCGGCTGTGCAGCGAAACCTTCGCTGCGTTTTTGCTGGCCGCGATCTCGCTGCTGGTGGTGCGCGGATTTTGCGCTTCCGCTGCAGATAAGGGACCATCACTTTTGTCGGTGTTCGTCACCGGAGCTCTGACCGCCGCATTGCAGCTGACTCGCTCGGCGCTGATCGTCGTCTCACCACTGGTAGTGGCAGCAGCGTTTTATCAACGCTCAAGGAAGAAACTTCCGGCGGCCATCGTCGCCATGGTGCTCGGCTTCGCTTCCATACTTATGCCCTGGGCGACGGTGCAAAAGCTCGCTACCGGCGTAGCCAGCCCCTTTGTAGATCGGGTCGGCAACTACAACTTCTACACCGGCAACAGCACAGACGGGCTGGGATGGCTATCCTTTCCCTATCCCGACAGCCACGGCATGAACGAGAAATCGCTTTTGCAACTGGGCAAGGAAGCGATTGCTCCAAGTCCCGTCCGCTGGCTGCGGCTGATGCAGGACAAGCCGGCCAGACTCTTCAAATTTCCGTGGAACGACTTCCGCGTATCAATCGGACCGGTCAACTTTCAAATGCAGGTGTTCGCTCACCAGCTGCTGGTGCTTCTGGCAGCACTGGGCATTTGTCTGACTCTCGGCGGCACTGCAACTGCCGGCAGCAGTAGCCACAGGGGTGCGCGCGCACTGTTTTTGGCTCGCCTGTTCCTGCTGACGGTCGTCGCCCTGCACTTGCCGTACTTCCTCTTTATCACCTTGCCGCGCTACAACCTGACTGCTATGCCGGCGCTTCTGGTCTTCGCGGCGGCCGGCGCTTTGTGCCTCTACAACCTGGTGACCAACCGGGCAACACGCGCCACTGGCTTGTTCGTGTTAAGCGGCGCATTGTTGTTTTTCTGCGCGCAACAGATCAACTGGTTTGCAATCACCGAAAGTGTTTTGCTCGGCAAACACACCAATCTGTCGCTGGCTCTGGTGTCCCTTTTAAAAGCAGGCACCATCCTGGCATTCGTGTTTGCGCTCTGGAAAGCGGCCCCTTTCCAAGCCGGTCATAAAGTCGCCAGCCGCGCGCTCATAGTCGTCATGGCAATCGGCACCCTTGCCGTCGCCACAATTCCGGTGCGCGCCAATGGTCGTTGTTTCGAATGGACCTGCCCCTTAACGGCCGGATCGACAGTCACGCAGACAATCGTCCTCGACCCGGCAGTGCGACAAACTCTGCCCGGTCGGCAGGCATTCATCGCAGTCGATACCAATGGCGCTTCCGACCTGTCCAATCTATCCGTGAGCGTCAACGGCAAACCGCTGGACGTGGCCGGCATACCCGTCATGTCGTTGCATCAGTATTGCGGCAGCTGGGTCAATTCATCGCCGCAGATAATTTTGCGAGAGTGCGAATGGATCTTCGATTGCCTGGCCAAACCAGCCTCCACCAGCAACCGCGAACTAAGACAATGGTTCTTGCTGCCGGTGCCGCTGGATACGATGCGTGCCGGCTTGCAATCCGGAAAACTGGATGTAGTCATTACGGCCAAAGGCCCCGCCACCTTATATGGTGCGTATGCGTCGCGCAAGACACACGCGCACTTGCCTGACTTTACCTATTACTCGTGGGAGAAAGCGTTCTACGGAGTCGAGAGCGACCGTGGATTGGGCGATGCGCGTTACGACACCCAGGTCGAAACCAGGGCAGTCGCGCCACGTTACACTGACCTCTCAGGCGAACCCGGCGCTCAGACAGGCGCATACAACGTCAGACTTTTCGTGGGCTCCAATCTAGAGCTGACACACAATAAGATAGTACCGACCGAAGCCGATCAATCATTTGCAGTACAGTCCCAACAGAACCAAGCAGCTGTCGCCATCGCCGAGCCTTTGACGCTGTCCTTCAAGGACTTCCCGAAAGGGAACGGACACGAAGTCTGGGTACTGCGGGTCTCAGGTGTGGCGATCGGCAAGCAACCGACACACATGAATGTTGCCGTCAGTGCCAACATGCCTGCTACACGCTACGACTCGCCATGGGGCGGGCGCGGCATCGAAGTCACCACCACACCAGAACCTTTTGATATTGCGGTGCCGCTCAATTCGGCGCCGCTGCCCGCCAATTTGCAGTCAATAGAGTCGGTGATTAGCGCCGACCAGCCCATCGAAATCAGGAATCTCAGAGCACAGTTAGTCAAGCTGCCCTGCAACCCCCTCTGGGGCGGGCACCACATATGGTGAAGAATGATAAGTCAAACCGTCAGCGCTAAAATCGACCGCAAATGGGGACAAGGTGAGGCTCAGAAGCCCTTCCCAGTGCTGGAGATACTCGCCCTGGGGGTTGTCTTCCTGATTGCGCTGGGGCTGCGGGTGTGGTTCGTGTTTCTGGAACCGCACATCAACATTGCTTCGGTATCTGATGCGTCGGAGTTTCTCCGCAACGCACAGGCTATGCTCGACCTGCCGAAGCTGCCGACCGAGTTCGGCTGGCAGTGCTGGCAAGCATTGACCAGCGGCACAACGTCGCCGGAGTCGCTCGCCCAGATCAAGCAGACACTGTCTCCGTTAAAAGGACTGTACATCAGCGGTCCTATCATTCCGCTCTTCTTCGCATTCACATACGCCGTCTCGCTGACGCCGTTCAGCTTCGCCAACTGCACGCCTCCACTGGTCGGCAATGTCATCCTGTCCGCGCTTACCTGCGTCTTCTTCGCTCTGACAGCCACTTACGCCTTCGACAAGAAAACGGGTTTCTTAGCCGGCATCGGCTGCGCGCTCTATCCCGCCTTCATCATCAATAGTTCTCGCTTGTACTGCGAGACGCTGGCAGCGTTTCTTCTCAGCGTCGTCTGCTTCCTCACCGTGCGCGGTTTCGCCAAAGAACTGTCGATTAAGGACACGGTCTTCTCGGCTTTCGTGAACGGCATATTCGCTGCGTCCCTGCAATTCACCCGTTCGATAACTGTATTTATCTCGCTGGCGTTGTTGCCGGTTGTGTTTACGCAGCAGGGCTGGCGCAAGGGTCTTCTGGCATTGCCGGCGTTTCTTTTTGGATTTGCATTGGTTGCCTTGCCCTGGTTGGGCTTGCAGCAACTGACGTTCGGCTCAGCCGGACTGGTCGTCGACCGGGTCGGCAACTACAACTTCTTCATGGGCAACCATGTAGACGGTGCCGGTTTCGTGACCTTCCCTTATGAAGACGGCACCGACATCGAAAAACGTCCGATGGCACAACTGGCGAAAGAAGCCATTTCGCGCAGCCCGTCGCGCTGGGCGCATCTGATGGTGCAGGACAAGCCGCTCCGGCTCTTCAAAATGCCGTGGAACGACTTCCGCATGCCACTCGGTCCCGTTTCTTTTTACTGGCAGACCATAATTCATCAGGCACTGCTACTGCTCGCCGCCGTCGGTGCTGCGCTCTGCTTCACGGTCGACTTCACTAACCCTGACCGCAGCCGCCAGCCTCAATTGCGCCGCGTCAATCCGGTGACGCCCGCGAAAGTGTTTTTGCTTTCAATCTTTGTACTGCATTGCGCCTACATGCTCTTCATCACGGTGCCTCGCTACAACCTGACAGTCATGCCGATCGTGATCGTGTTCGCGGCCGCCGGCATCAGCTCGCTGGTGGCACTGTGCCGCGAGCGTGGCGGTTTCACAACCATCACGGGTTTAGGCATGAGCAGCCTGTTTCTCTTCGCCATCGCCAATATTCCGCTCGCCGCCTTCGTGCAAGTGGTCGGTGCAAAACAGGCAGCGATCGCGCTCACAGTGCAATGCACGCTCAAGTTTCTCGCTTTCACCAGTCTGGCATTCTGCCTCTGGCAAGCACTGATGATATTCGCCGGTGCCGCCAAACGCGGCTCCACTGCCGCCCCTCAGGGCGGGGCGATTTTAGGACGCGCAGCAGTGGCGATGCTCTTCGTGGCAGCGGTTTTGACGATGGTGATTCCAGCGCGCGGCAATGGTCGCTGGGACGAATGGCAGGCGCCGGTCACCGCCGATCGTGCCAATTTAGAGCAGCAGCTCGTCCTGCCTAAGCGCGTCGTCAACGACCTCGCCCACGGCCGCCGTTCTGCCTATTTGTTGATCGACACCACCGATGCCGACGCGGCGCAGTCGCTGCGCGTGGCAGTCAACGGACAGACTGTGCAGGCACCAGTGATCGCCGGCAACGCATTCGTGGACCAGAATGACTTCACCATGTTCGCCAAGCTTCCGGAAGGCGGTTTCATGCGCGAAGGCGAATGGGTCTTCCGATGCCTGACGGAACCGGCAGGCATCAGCAACGCCGACTTGCGTCAGTGGTTCATGGTGCCCTTGCCGGCAGAGTTAATCAGCGGCAAGCCGGAGGTCAAAGTTTCGCTCGCCAACAATCGCCCGGAAGACGCCGTACCGGTCGTCTTCGGCAGCTACAGCACGCGACGGGGCAAGTCCATCATTCCCGGACTGACACCATACTCTTGGGAGAAGACTTTCTTCGGCGTCGAAAACGACCGCGGATTCTGTGACACCAGATATGATACCAAGCTGGCCGAAGATTTGAGCGTTCCTCAATATAAGGATATGAGCCCGGCGCTCGGACTGCAGAGCGGACGCTACAACGTGCGCCTGTTGATGGACACGCCGGACGACGGGTCTAAGACAACTCTGGCACCGACTCCGGTGTGCACGGTGGACGTCGGCGAGGTGCGTTTGAGCAAAGCGCTGGCGCCGTTCAAAGTGTCGAGCGGCGAGTTGCCGGCTATCGGTGCCAATGACTGGTGGCTGGTGCGCGTACGCGGCAGCGTGCGCAGGCTGGGCGGCGAAGGCAAGGTAAATCTGGATGTGCGCGCCGCATCTGCCGACAACTTCTACCGCTCGCCATGGGCTGGTACGCTCTCTGCCGGCGAAAACTGGCGGACGTTCGACACAGCAGTACCTTTGATGCCGGGCAAGTTGCGCGACATCATGCCCAATGCAATCACGTGCCAGTTCAGTGCCACCGACAAAGATCGGGCGGCAGACACCGAATTCAAAAATGTCCAGTTCGAAATTCTGCATATCCCGGGCAATCCGTTAGCTCGCGGATATGAAGTCTTCTAAGGAGAAACTTTTGGTCGCCGTCCCTCAAAGCAGCAACGCCAGCACGACGCCGGATGACAGCGCCGTCATCAGTGGCCATCCTGCCGTTGAAACCAAGCCGGTCCGCTGGCAACTGGTGACGGCGGTGCTCTGTTTTGTGCTGGTGGCAATGGTTGCCTTTTGCTATCGCAACACGCTCAATAGTTATTTCCTGGCCGATGACTTCGGCGAAGTCTTCTACATGAGTCGCATCTGGAACGGCGAGTGGAATCTCTACTTGTCAGACTGGATGTCCAACACCATGAACAATCCGGGCATGGCTGTGTACCGTCCCTGGTTCATCACCACGCTGGTGATTGATTATTTCTTCTTCCACGGCAACGCCGCCGGCTACTACGCAAGCAACATAGCCTACTTCGCCGCCGATGTGGTTTTGTTCTTCTTTGTCGTGCGGCAGTTGACGAGCACCTGGACGCCTGCGCGTTCGCTGGCATGCAGTTTTACCGCCGCAGCGTTGTTCGGCCTCAGTCCGCTGCATTGCGAGAGCATCTCGTGGGTGGGCGGGCGCACCGACACCGTTTGCGCAACCTTTTTCCTGGCTGGTTTGCTGTGCTTCTTGCTGGCACGAGCGCGCAATTCGTGGCTTCTGACTGCGGGCGCCGTTCTGGCATACACGCTGGGAATACTGACCAAAGAGATGGCTATCGGATTACCGGTGGTCGCCGCCGGCATCGCATTTATCTATCCCAAGAACGCGCCGCACCCAGAAACGCCGTTGCTGAGCAGCGTCTGGCAACGAGCTGCCGGCGCACTCAAAGAAACCAGCGGTCTCTGGATCGCCACCACGATCTATTTTGTTGCTCGCTACCTGGCGCTCGGCACCATGCTCGGTGGCTACACCGCCGGATTGGGAGCAGCACAATCGATGGGCGCGCTGAGCGCCTGGATGGATCTGGACAGCTATCGCCGTTTCATCCTGCCGTTCGGCATCGATATCGTCTCCCCCACGGGCTCGCTGGCATACATGCTGATCGCCGCTTATGCGGTCGCGACATTCTTATTGATATTGCGGCTGGGGCGCGGCGAGATTTCCGGTAAGAACCTGCTGCTCCTTGGCGTCTGGATTATCGCCAGCATCCTGCCGATCTACAAATTGTGGGGCATCGGTCCCAATCTCGAAGGTGCACGTTACTGTTTCTTCCTGACCATTCCGTGCAGTTTAGTCTTGCCCTTTTTACTCTTCTCGCCGCCCAAGTCTGCCGAGACGGAGAAATCCAAATTCACAATCATGACCACGATTGTCGCGGTGCTGGCATTGGGGCTGATGCTTTTCGTGAATGCACGAGCGTTGATGCGAACCAACCGCGAGTGGGTGGCAGCCGGGCAACAAGTGCACGCCATTACCAATGGTGTCGTGCGGTTGGTTGAGAAACTGCCGCAGGGCAAAGAACGCGCGTTGATTTTCAGCGTGCCCAAAACGCATATGGGTGCCCACATGATCTACAACGGTCCGACTCTGATGACGGCACTAAAACCGCCTTTCAGACAACAGGACTACGAAAGCAAAGTCGAATCTGCCGATCATCTGTTCTTCGGACTGGATCGGTTCATCAACGCGACCCGATTTAAACAACGGCTTGCCTCAGGTCGCGTCGATGGACCCTATGCCTGGGATTTGCGCAAACACAACTTCATCAAGATGAGCTATGGTGCCGTTTCTTCAACAGATGGCACGCGCGTGCTGCCTTTGAACGTCGCGACCACATCGGTGCAGGTGTACACCAATGGCGGTGCCGAAGTGGCAGCCTCACCGGACGGGCAAACAGTGCACCTGAGCAAAGTCCGTCCCAACGAGGGACTTCGCTTTGGCGGTCTCAATCTGAATCCGCTCGATGTTGATTTTGTCGAAATCCAGTACCGCTTTCCTAAAGAATCCCCGACTGGTGCCACTGCCTTCGAAGCGCGCTGGCAGGGCAGTGAGAAAGCCGCCAGCCTTCCTGAAGATCTGCGAGCCACCAGGGAAATCGACGCCGCTACGTCACCGGTACCGGGCGATTGGCAGACGGTGCGCATTCCACTTTCTCACTATTGGCGCTGGTATGGTTGCGGCAGAATTGATTCCGTATCGGTCTTTCCGCCGTCGGGATATGACGTGGAGATTCGCAAAATTGCTCTTCTCTCGGATAGCAGGGTGAGACCGCGCGTCAGTGTCGTCGGAGCAAAAGTCGATGGCTCGGGCGTTCACTACGTCAACAAAGACTGCACCATCACCTTCGATGCCAGCAAGATTCCAGGCGCCGCCGCACTGCGCATCGAGAACACGAAACAAGACTTCTTCTTCGACCAGGGAGCGAGCGCTAAGACCGGTTTGCACAGCACTCAGAACACGCCGTCCGTGCAGGTAACGCTGCCATTCTCCTCTACCCTGTCTCCACGCAACTGTTTCTCCGAGATTCGCGCGCAAGCGCTGGACAGCCAGGGTCGCCCGATCGGTGAGCCCTCCGACGCCCAGGTCATCTTCGCCCAGGTCCAATAGCCACTCAGCTAGTGCGGGGAGTCAGAGCCGCAATCGGCGATAATCCAGACCTGTAGAGTGAGACGGTTTGCCTTGCGGCGCGCGCAGAGCGGCTTATAATATGGCTTGCGCGGTCGGTCAGGGCTGCCGCTGTCAAGGCTGTATGAGGAAGTGACTGGTGCAAGACGAACACACCAACGCCCAGCAACCCGAGATTTCGATCTGTTTGCCCGTTTACAACGGCGCCAAGTATCTGCGGCAGGCGATTGAAAGCGCACTGAGCCAGACTTACGCTGACTTCGAATTACTGATTTCAGATGACGGATCCAGCGACGATAGCGTTTCGATAGCACAAGAATATGCCGACAAAGACAAGCGCGTGATCGCCTGGCGCAACGAACAGAATCTTGGTTTGTTCGAGAACTACAACCTCTGCATGGAGAGGGCACGCGGCAAATTTATCAAGCTGTTCGCGCAAGACGATGTTTTCGCGCCCAAGCTGCTCGAAAAGATGCGCGATGCACTGCTTGAAGAAGAAGGCGTCAGCCTGGTGGTTTCAGGCAGAAAATGGATCGATGCCGAAGGCAAAGAGTACGAACCCAAGCATGAGTGTCTGCGCAGAATCTGGAAACCGTTTCCTTGCGTCACTCGCTTGCCGGGCAAGGATGTCATTGCAGAAACTCTGCGCACGCTCACTAACTGGATTGGCGAGCCGAGCACCGTCATGTTCCGCAAAGAACATCAGGGCGAGGGATTCGACTGTAACTTCCGGCAGATTGGTGATCTGGAGTTGTGGTATCGCATTCTTCAACAGGGTGATTATTTCTATCTGTCAGAGCAGCTGTGCCATTTCAGACAGCACCCGGAGAGCACGACCAACAAGAACAAGAAGACGCTGATTGCGTGGTGCGATGCGTTTTTGATCGGCGAGAAACACAAAGCGTACTTCGAAACCATCGGAGAGTCCGAAGAGACTTATGCGGACAAGGTGACACAATTCCTGGGGACGTGGCTGGAATTCGATGTGCGCGATCAAGATGACTTGCTGTGGAGATTTCTGGGAGTGCCCGAAGAAGAGCGCGGCAAGCACGCGTCAGTATTGGCTTACATGGCCAACCTGCATCGCGACCGCGGTTCGGTGAATCAGACCAACCTGGCACTGGCAGTTTTGGCGCTGCGCGAAATCGGAAAACTGGTGGCGGCACGAGATGAAAACATCGCGCTGAAAAATGAAGTTGAAGAATTACGAGACGAATTAACCTTGATGGGCGAGAGCACGTCATGGCGTATAACCGCGCCCCTGCGCGAGGTCTCGAAGATCCTCACCTCTCAGCGCACCTAATTTACAACAGAGCAATTTCCTAAACATTGACTGCCGATTTATTTTGTTGGCATATAATGAATTGCATAGGGGGAATTGCCGGCAAATGCTGAACCGCATCCTGAGCACGATATTCATGTTGGCGCTGTGCCTGTGCACCGGCTGCCCGACTGCGGATGCGTTCCCTGAGCTGCAGGCTGTTGCCCAACATGCTTGCTGCTGCGATGAGGAAGTCGCACAAGCTTGTTCAGTCTCGGATACCTGTTGCTGCACCATCTCCGATGCCGGTCATTCACTGCCGGTCAATTCAGAGTCGCCGTCAGTCCAAAGCGCTGACCAGCAGCCAATTGCGCCCCGCGACGTCGTAGCATTTCTCAGTCAGAATGTGCGCGTTTTAGACGCCGGCACCATCAGAGGTGCACAACGCAAACCGTTGCACCTGGCAAGCAATAAAGTCTATCTCTACAATCGATCTCTCCTGATTTAAAGCCGGTCTGCGAGCGTTTTTTAAATCAATTCAATTTCAATCAGGAGTAAAGTCATGAAGAACTTTTTGACTCTAGTGGCCCTTGTCGTGTCTTTTATCGGAGCGCTCGCAGCCGCGCCCGCATTCGCTCAGCAATCCAGCAACGCAGCCAGCTGCTGCGCTGTCAGTGAGCCCTGCTGCGATAGCGGAGCCCCGTGCTGCCTTGGTGCAGTAGAAGGGCTGCAACAAGCAGCTGTCGGCGCATCGGGTCTGGCGGCAGCAGCCGTCAGCAAAGCAAGCAGTGCCACCGCTGACACGAAAGCGGCTGCCGAATGCTGCCCCGGAGCGTGCTGCGAAACCGCCGCGCCCTGCTGCGGCTAACAAGTAGCGAGTTCTACGGAACCATGGAGGCACCGCGTACGCGGTGCCTCCGTTTCGCGCCCGCACACACGGACGACCTGTCCAATTGCACATTCAATTCGCGAACTGCAAATCATATAGTCATACAGGTGCCCCTGTGATTGCCACTCCTTTGCCAGAAGGACAGCGCTATGACAGAACTCGAGACGTCCCCATTTAAGACGCAACAACGTCCAATCGGTGTTGAGCCCAGACTGGGCATAGACTCGTCTGATGAAGAAGGAGACGAGCCCATCGATCCGCAAGGCGGACTTGCCGACCTCTCGCACTCGCTCTTCGTCGCCCTCGACCAGAGCCTGCAAGGGCGACGCACCGCCTCAACGCGTACTGGCGCAGCTGAGGCTGAGTCAACGCCCCGAAGCGGCGCTGAGTCCCCGCCGGAAGCGGCACCGCACAAGCCGGAAGTTAAAGAGCAAACGCTCAATTTCCGCGACAGCAAAATTACCATCAAGACCACCAACGGTGTCGCTACATACGTCAACGACGGCTCAAGCGAATGGGATAGTACCGACGGCAAGGTATGGACTCGCCGCGGATCTAACGGAGTGCACACCTGGCGCGGCACGATCCGATTTGACGAAAACAACAACTACATCGAAGAGGGCACCACCCACGGCGTGACGCGCATCAGCCGCCCGGACGGCAGCACCACCACGTCTATCAAGACCAAGGCAGGTAAGGAAATCAGCCTCACCGAGTCCAAAGACGGCAAACTGGAATATACCGGAACCGAGAAAAAGTGGCAAAGCAACGACGGCGGCAAGACCTGGACGAGCGGCACCAGCACCTGGAAAGGGCAGCTGGGCATCGACAGCATGGGTCGGATGTGGCGCGAGCCCGAAGGCGGCAAGCGCGAAATCGGCGAGGTTTCTGAAAAGACTCAGGCGATCAACGAGCGCGTTGCCGCTCTGGAGAAGAAGTACAACATCTCAATCGGCGAAGCAGGCAAGCAAATCAAATACGACTACAGCGATCCGGAGACAGACACCACCAAGTCGGTGAACGTGGCGCTGCGTCTGCCTACCATGGATGAGCTGGACACGCTGGACAAATGCCTGGCGCAATACCAGCATCTGGCGCCGAAGACAGCCGACGGTTTCGACTTCAAAGGCATGAAGTTCAGTTTCGTCTCTGGGGCTGGCGATGGTGAGAAGGTAACCCTCTGGGGCTGGTACAACGCCCAGAAAGAAGGATTGCCGCAGATATTCTTCGGTCCGCGCAACGCGGCTAATGCCCACGGCTGGGAGGGTTTCGAAGGAACTGTACTGCATGAAACAGCGCATCACCTGCAGTCCCAAAGATGGACTAAGGACGGCGGCAGAGAAGTTCCGAAAGACGTGATGGACACGCTTGGATGGCGCTACGACAAGGCAAGCGGCAACTATCAGCTGCGCGACAAAGACGGCAAGTACTGGGAAAACCACTCGGTGCGCCTCAAAGATAAGGACAGCGGCAAGTGGTACTACTCCAATCGCTGGTATCCAGTGGTTGACGGCACCGTGGTCAAAGAAGACTCGCGCGCTCGCACTACACGGCAAATGTTCGACAGCATTCCTGAGAAAAATCGCCCGTCCACTCAATACTTCACATACCCCACCGAGGCGCATGCGGAGGCACTGGCGATGCTCTTGCAGAATCCGGAGATGCTCTACAAGCGCAATGCCAACCTGTATCAAGCGACGCGCCGCTGGGATCAAGGCGACATCACCCAGCGGTATGGACTGAATGCGGACAAGCAACCAGCGATGATTCGGGGCGCCGACGGCAATATCATCGCCAACACGCCCGAAAATCGCAAGAAAGTCGCCGACATGGAAGCCAAATGGCGTCCCGCAGGCGACAACAAGGTCTCTGCGACCAGCTGGGAAGAGATGACCGGTAGCGGCAATCGAGAAGAGCATCGTCCTGGGTGCGAGCACTGCCGCCCGCGCCGCGAGGCTTAGCTGAAGCAGGCTTCACATTTGGTCAAGGCTGGGCGAGAGGCACGCGGCGAGGCGCGCTCTCCCGTGAGCCACCGAATCTAGCCTGGCCTTGTTCGCGGCCGAAATACGATTATCCGGCCCGGCACCGGGCCGCGAAAGCTCGATTCAGCGGTGATAGCGGTTGACGCGGCCCGGTACGTGGCCACCATCGCGGCAGAATCAACTCCGTGGTGTCCATTTTTGGTCCCCAACCCGACCGATCGTCGCACCACTGGGGTTTGCTGCACATCCGTCCTGCTGACAACCGCTCGCGCGTCCGCACCCTTGTGAACGGGGGATAATGCCCGCAGACTGGGCGATGGCGTATCATCCGGGCATGAGCATATCGGTAGTAGAGCGACCTTCGGCGGCAGGCGTTGAGCTTGCGTCTTCGCAGCATCATGGTCAGTCCGGCACGGCGTTTGGCTGGAAGCCGGCGGTGCTATTCTCGCTCGCCTGCGCCTCGTTGATCTTCGTATGGTTCGGCATCCACCGACTGCAGCCACCCTGGGACGAAGCCGGACATATTCTCAACAGCTTGGCGGTCTGTGACTTGCTGCATCACACCAAGCTCTTCCGCCCGTCCTGGTGGCAAGAGTTATTGAGCGTCAATCACCTCTATCCGCCGTTTGTCTATCTCGTCAACGGATTCGCCAAACTGCTCTTCGGCGAATCAAGACTCGTCGACACCGCGGTCCTCGCACTCTTCGACTTCGTCCTCTCACTTTCCGTATTCGCTTCCACCCGCAAACTGAGCGGCTCCGTGGGCGCAGGTCTGGCCGCCCTGGTCGCCATCAACACCATCCCCCTGGTCACCTGGCTCAGCCATTCTTATTTGCTCGACTTTCCACTTATAGCCATGGTCTCCCTGGCTGTGTGGTGCCTCATCCAGTGGAGCGGCGCACCGACATGGCGCAATGCGCTCTTTGCCGGGGCTGCCGCATCAGCATGTTGCGCCACCAAGCACTTCGGTTTCCTCTATCTGGCACTACCGGCGGTGGCGTGCTTGCTGCGCACACCTACCCCGCTGCGTAAGCAAGTCGCCGCTCAGACAGCGTCTATGTGCGCGATTGTAGCAGCCGGCATTCTTCCGTGGCTGCTCGTCAACAAGGCAGCCATGGGCAACATTGCCGACGCCAATGTCACTCAAATGGGTTCGCGCTCTTTCGCTCAGCTCGCCTGGGAAAACCTGCTGCAATACACAAGTCATTTGCCCAACATGCTGTCGCCCCTGCTGTTGACGGCTGCGGCAATCTCGCTACTGATCATCTCGCGCAAAGAGCACCGCCAGCTCCTGCCTCTGTCCGCCCTCGCTGTAGGCGGTCTGATCGGTATCAGTTGCGTCACCGTCACTCCTGCACTGGACCGATATGCGGCACCACTTATGGTGGCAGCAGCCGCCTACCTGGGCATCGCCTTCAAAAACATTTGCCGAAACGCTTCGACCCCGATGCTCATAGCTGCCGTAGGCGCCGCCACTCTGGTCGTCTTGCAATGCATTTCTTTCAACTGGACTCCGACGCCGATCAACGCACCACCTGGCATCGTCAGCCTCAGTAATGACCTGGGCGTCTGCCTGCTTGAATACCGCGGGCAACGCATCGAGAAAGCCAGTCCTGTCGCCACATCCAGCTGGGGGCACGAGTGGGTTATGAAAACCGTCGGCGCCACCGACCCGGGCAAACCGGTATGGGTGCACATCACCCCCAATTCGCCGATTTTCAACGTTCACACATTTGAACTGATCGGCAGAGAGCAGGGCGTCAAGGCGCGCCCGACTACCTCTCGCGCCTGGTCTCTGAATGGGGATACGGTTGAGTTCAGTCCAAAGACTGCGCTTTATTACGACTGGTATGTAATCGTCACGGGCGACCAGCACCAGGGAAATATCTTCGTCACACCGGAGTCCGAGCGAGCCTACAAGGCACTCATTGACTTCGTCAGCACTGGCGGCAAGTTCCGTAAAGTGGGAGACTACCGCCTGCCCGACAACAACGTATTGCAACTGTACCGGCAGAAGTAGGAAGGTCTCCAGTGATTACGCAATCAAAGCGCCTCGCGGGTTTAGCGTCGTTGCCAATCGCCGCAGCGATTTTATTAGCCACTTGCTGCACTGTCGCCGGTGCCGCGGACGATTCCGAAAAGCAGCTGGCCACCGCTTCTACAGCCACCACTCTGCAACTGACGGATGAACAGTTCGACATGATGCATAAAATGGTTGATGATATCCATCGCGACCTTGGGCATATTGACGAAGAGATGAACCGGCACGAAGAGATTGCAAACTATCCCTGGTATAGCGATATGGGCTACGGATGGTACCCCGGACTCTACGACTCGTTTGGCGGCATGGGATACGGCGGTTTCATCGGCGACCCCTACACCGAAGGTCCTTCTTTGCCACCGCGCCAAGATGTGCTACAACGCTGGATGGGCTCACTCAACGGCAGCATCCAGGCGCTCTCGCAACACGTCCAAGCTGTGCAATTACCAACAGGCACCCCCGACGACATCACCGTGCAAATGAGAGTGTTGCAGGGCATCGTGCCGTCTCTCCAGGGCGACTACACGAAACTGACCGCTCTGCTCAATCCACCGGCAAACTCTGCCTCGAACAACTCCAGCAACAACGGCAACAACAACTATGACCGTCAAGCGATTGCCCGCGAAACAGAACGTATCAAGGACGACCTGGGCGGCATCGACATTCTGCGCAAACGTATTCACCGCCTGCTAAAAGACGACAAGTAACCTGAGAGGAATTCGCGAAACCATGCTTGGATTTGGATTTGGACAACGCCGCCAACACGTTCTCGTCAGCCTGCTCTTGCTGATCGGCTTCGCAGCGGAACCGGCGCTGGCAGCCTACAGACCGGATACAATGCCACGCAACGCACAAATTGAACAAGACATCAGTGACGGTGAAGCCGCTGAACGCGCAAATCAATTGGACGTCGCCGAAGGGCACTACAAATCCGCTGAAATCAAGTTGACCGACATGGTTGGTGCCAACGACAACCAGCTGGCTGATGTGTACATGCTCTTGCGAGGCTTGCTCCGCAAAGAAGGCAAGTACACCGAAGCTGTCGACTATGGCGCTAAGCTGGTTCAGCTCGAACAGCGCCTCTACGGTCCCGATCACGTTTATGTCGCCGACGACACCAAACAGCTCGCCGATGTGCAGACGGATGCTCAACAATTCGACGATGCGCGCGCCAACTACACTCGCGCCGCCGCCAGCCCTGCCCGCGGTGCGGTCGAGGATTACGCGATGACGAACTATCGCCCCGCCGTCAAAATCAGCCGCAAAGACCTGGTGCTCTCCTGCTATGACGGCATCGCTAAAACCTACGAAGCAGAGAACAATCTGAAAGCCGCGGTTGACACTTACAAGCGCGCGATGACTCAGTACTCCAAGTACTCCCACGGAGACAAGTACAGAGCACAGATGCAATCGTCGCTCTTCTCCCGCTATCGCAATTACATCGCCAAGCTCAACGAGCAAGCCGCGGCGGCGGACGCCGATCCAAACGTGACAGAAGTGCGTCGGCAAGAGTACGGCAATCAAGAATATCCGCCGGGCGTGTTGCCTCCGTTCTAAGCCGGCTTCTTAAGTCCGCCTTACGGGAATAATTCCCACATGGCAGAGCTTGATGAAAACACTCCGCAACTAAACGAAGAACTGGACGACACGGTGCTCACGGTCGGCACCGTCATCGAGGAGCGCTATCGGATTAGCGAGTTTCTCGGCATGGGCGGCATGGGTTCCGTCTATCGAGCCAAGCATCTGGAATTCGGGCGCGATGCCGCCATCAAGATTTTGCATGCCAGATACACATCGGACATCGCTGCCGTCAAACGGTTTCAGCGCGAAGCCCGGATTATCTCGGGACTCAATCACACAAACATACTCTCCGTCTACGCATTCGGCGGCTACAAGGGTTTCGTCTATCTGGCGATGGAATTTGTCGAGGGCAAGTCCCTCGCCAAATTGATCGCCGAGAAAGGCACACTCATACCCGACGAAGCTCTACCGCTGCTGCTGCAAATCTGTGAAGGCATGGCGCACGCGCACAAAAACGAAGTTCTGCACCGCGATCTCAAACCCGACAACGTGATGATCGTCATCGAAGACAACGGCGCGCAGTGCGCGAAAGTCGTGGACTTCGGACTGGCGAAATTACAGGATACTCCAGACGGGCAGCGCCTGACAAAGACCGGTGAAGTAGTCGGCGACCCGCGCTACATGGCGCCGGAACAGTGTCGAGGGCTGCCTCTCGATGCGCGCTCCGACCTATATTCATTCGGTTGCCTGATGTACGAAGTCTTCACAGGCCTCTCGCCATTTGAATCCGACGATCCAGTCAGCATTATGCAGAAGCAAGTCGGCATGGACCCGGAGCCGTTTGCGCAAAGTCTGGGACTGCCACCAGCCCTGGAGGCAATCACATTCAATTGCATGGCCAAAGATCGCGACGAACGCTACGATTCTTTCGATGAAGTGGGCAAACTGCTACGCCAGGTGGCTGCCGATCCCAACGTAAAAATTGCAGCCACCGCTACACGCCACTCAGGGAAGAAACCACTTGAACGCCGGCTACTGGCCACGGTCATTGCCGTCGTCTGCGTCGGAGCCCTGGCTTTGACAGTCGCTCTCTCGACTGACTTGTCGGTGCTGCCGATGAAATTGAAAATGCAGTCCGGCAGCGATCAAGAAAAGATGATTGCAGCATTGTCTCTAGCCGAACATTACGAGCTAAAGAAAGACCAGGACCAGGCGCTGATCTGGTATGACAAGGCAAGCCAACTGGCAGCTGCTGCCAAAGATCAAAAATCGATATTGATCAGTTTTGGCGGCAAGGGCAGAATTTTGTGTGCGAAGCAACGGCGTCACGAAGCCATTCCACTCTTGCAGCAAGCCGCCATGGCAGCGCGCGACCTGGTTATGCACGGCAACACCGATCCACAGGTCTACGATGCAACCCGCGCTGCGCTGCTGGACTATGAGGGCATGGATGCCGTGGCGCCGATTGTCACCCATGAAATTGCCGCCGGCTACCTCAACTCGCACAAGAAAGACTGGGCGGTCGGGATACTGAAGACGGTGCCCGACAGTGCACCGAAAGCGGTGCGCTCCACCACGCAATTCATTCTGGGCGAGCTATGCCTGGAAGAAGGAAACAAGAAAGAAGCTCTTCAATACTTCGAGCGCGCCATTGAAATTGCCGATGTCCGCTACAATCGCTTCTGCGGCATGCGCACCATCGCCGGCGCCTGCATCAAGAATCACGAGAATCAACTCGCTCTCGAATATCGCAAACGTGCGCTCAAAGAAGTGGAACAGACCACCCAATACGATTTGATTGCGTTGATTTATCAGGAAGTCGCTGAAGCGGAACTTCTGGTCAAAGACATCAAAGCAGCTAACGCTGAGTATGTACTGGCAGTTGCCGCAGCCAGAAAGGTTCAACCCAGTGCTCAGAATAACGCAGTCCTGGCCAAAAGCTTGCACGGACTGGCCCATACGCAGTATCACAGCGGCGACAGGACCGGGGCAGAGAAGACCTATCGCGAAGAAATCGCGCTGCTGAAGAAACAGCCGCAGCTCGACAAGCCGGCTCTGGCTCAGGCGCTGATTTTGCTTGGAGATACACTGACTTTGGAGAATCGCGTTCCCGAAGCGGCCGTCTCATTGCAACAGGCAGTGGATGTCATCGATAGCGCGGGTCACCTGACTCCCGAGTTGCAGGAAGCCCGCCGCACCGCCGCGCAAAAGCTCAGCCAGATGCACATCTGACTCCCGAGAGCCGGCGCACTGCCGCCTTTCCAAGTTATCTCAACCTGACCGCCGTGACGGCCAGGACTTCTCGAATTTGACCGCCATGGCGGCCAATCCATGTCGTGCTGGCCGCAGTCGCGGTCAAATCCAGCATTTCATGGCCGCCATGGCGGTCAAAAGCAAACTGCGATGCGGGGCGCTTTACAGTAGCCGTCAATAGAGACTGAAACCGCGTATCATATTGGCTCCCAGTCCATCAAAAATCAGGATCGGCACCTATGAACCGTACGCAAATGCTGGAACGTCTCCGGGCACGCAAGACTGCCTGGGACATGGTGATCATCGGCGGCGGCGCCACCGGTGTCGGCGTGGCGGTCGATGCCGCCTCCCGCGGATATCAGGTATTGCTCCTCGAACAGCATGACTTCGGTAAAGGCACCTCGAGCCGCAGCACCAAGCTCGTGCACGGTGGTGTGCGTTATCTGGAACAGGGAAATATCCCGCTCGTCATGGAAGCGCTCAAAGAGCGCGGACTGCTGCGGCAAAATGCACCGCACCTGGTACACGATCTCTCGTTCATCGTGCCGAACTATGACTGGTGGGAAGCACCCTTCTACGGCATGGGATTGAAGGTCTATGATTTGCTGGCGGGCAAGTTCGGGTTTGGCAAGTCGCGCATTTTGTCGCGCGATGAGATTACAGAGAAGATTCCCACGATCAAGCAAGAGGGGCTGCGTGGCGGCGTCATCTATTACGATGGACAATTCGACGATTCGCGATTGCTGATCAACCTGGTGACTACCGCAGTCGAGCAGGGTGCCACCATGCTCAACTACCTGCCGGTCACTGGTATCACCAAAGATGCCGAAGATTATGTGGATGGTGTCATCGCTCGCGATGAAGAAACCGGCGAGTCCTTCACCATCAAAACAAAAGTATTGATCAACGCCACCGGTGCCTTCACCGACAACGTGCGCCGGCTTGCGGATGCAGAGGTGAAACCGATGATCGCCCCCAGCCAGGGCATTCACCTGGTGTTCGAGCGCTCGCTGATGCCGGGAGACAGCGCAATTATGGTGCCGCACACGAGTGACGGACGCGTCATGTTTGCGATTCCCTGGCACGACCATGTGCTGGTCGGGACTACGGATACGCCAATCGATCAGCCGACGCTGGAACCGCTGGCTATGGAGCACGAGATTGAATTTATTCTGGAAACGGCCGGTAAGTACTTGAGCCGCCCACCATCGCGCGCGGACGTGCTGAGCGTCTTCGCCGGCATTCGCCCCCTGGTGAAAGCCGATGGCGCCGGCAGCACCGCGGCTTTGTCGCGCGACCACACGATTCACATCGATAACTCAGGGCTGCTCACCATATGTGGTGGCAAGTGGACGACCTATCGCCGAATGGCAAAGGACTGCGTCGATCATGCACTGACGCTGGCAAAACTGGACGAAGTAGAATCAGCCACCGAAAGCCTGCGCATTCACGGCTATCACGCCCAGCCTGAGTCATTCGGCGAACTGTCAATCTACGGTTCCGACGCCCATCGCATCGAGGATCTGATCAGACAAGACAAGAAATTAGGCGAACGTCTGCACGCCGACCTGCCCTACACTCGCGCCGAAGTTGTTTGGGCCGTGCGCAACGAAATGGCGCAGACAGTCGAAGACTTTCTCGCTCGGCGCGTGCGGGCGCTGTTTCTCAACTCGCACGCAGCTCTAGAAATGGCGCCCCAAGTCGCCGACATCATGGCTGCCGAATTGAAAAAAGACGACGCCTGGAAACAAGACCAGCTCCACAAATTCGAAGCCGTCGCCCGGGTTTATAAACTGCCAGCCACGGTCACCGCCAGCAACTAAATTCACCCTGGCTACCTATTAGTGCCCCACACCGCCGACACTGGAATAGCCTGAAAGTGCTGCTCGAATGTGAGCGTGTGATTTCCAAGATACAGTACAAATCCGCGATGGAATTTTTTTCCTGCAATCTCCCGCAAGGACTTGAGTCCTTTTAGCGTGTCACTCCCTACGCGCTTTCCGCTCTTGCACTCGATGCCCACTATTCGGCCATCTGGTGCTTCAAGCACAATGTCAACCTCATGCCCCGCTTCAGTTCGAAGATGATAAAGTTTCGGTCTAACGCGACTCCATGAGAGTTGTTTGACTAACTCCATCATCACAAAGTTTTCAAATACCGCGCCCATCAAGCCAGGATCAGCGAGCAGTGCTTGCGCATCGCAGCCGAGCAAGTGACACAGAAGTCCAGAGTCGTTCAAATGAATCTTCGACGACTTGATTAGTCGTTTGCCCCTGTTGGAAAACCACGGCGAAATAGGCACAAAGACAAACAGCAACTGCAGCAAAGACAGATAGGTTTTCAGCGTAGTTTGTCCAATCTCTAAAGACCTCGCTAGATCCGCATTGTTCAGCAAATTTCCAGATCGTGAGGCGACTAACTTGAGCAGCTTTGGCATGACCGTCAATTGCTCTACGTTCCGCAGTTCCCGTACCTCTCTCTCTATGAGAGTTGTAATGTAACTCGCGAACCAGTCCTGCCGTCGTTCAAATGATTCGCGCTGGACGACATCCGGGTACCCACCAGTCACCAGAATATTGACCAAGTCATCGAAGTCCACCGGCGTTTCGACAGCGATCAATCCATCACCAAAAGCGGTGTCTACGAACGATTCGCGAACGCCCCGTAGCTCACCCTGCGACAGAGGCCACAATGAATGAATCTCGATGCGTCCAACCAGAGTGTCAGCAATTTTTGGAAGGGCAAGAACATCAGCCGAGCCAGTGAGAATAAATCTCCCAGGTTGCCTATTTTGATCGACCGAATACTTAATGGGTAACATCACCTCGGGCGCACGTTGAATCTCATCAAGAATGACCCTCTCGGGCAGACTCTCAACAAAACCCTGCGGGTCGCTGCGCGCCGAATCAAGTATCGCAAGATTGTCGAACGAGAAGTACGGATATGAATTCTTTGGTCCGGCAAAAAGTTCCTTAACCAACGTGCTCTTACCTGTCTGCCGCGCACCATTGATCAAGATCACCGGAGTATCTCCGGACGCCTGCAAAATCTTCTCTTTCAGATGTCTGGGGTAGAGCATACGGGAATTATAGCACTAGGGTGTCGGATTCCAGCACTTAAAGTGATGATTTCCAGCTTTTAACTCAAAACGCTCTCTCAGTGGGGCATAGAGGCTCCAAGGCTCCCAACCCACGCTGCCTAGCTACCAGTCACTCGGGTAACAGTGCCCGAATCGGCGTCCAGCAGGAGGCTGTCGCCATCGCGAAAGCCTTGAGTGGCGCCTTGCACATTGGTAATCGCCGGCAGTCCAATCTCGCGCAGAATAATCGAGCCGTGCGACAGGTCCCCGCCGATTTCGACGACCACGCCTTTGACTTGCGAAAACACAGGTATCCACCCGGCATCGACAGAACGCGCGACGAGAACAATCGGTTTGCCGTCTAACTCAGGGGGAAGTGCGCGCGGCGGCTCCCGCAAAACAAGCGCGATACCGCTGACCCGTCCCGATGTCAGACTGACGCCCTTCAATCTCTCGGTGCCCGACAAATCTGTCAGCGCATTCCGGTTTCTTCCAAACTGCTCGAGATCATCAAAGCGAATCAGACCGGGATCGACTGCATTCAGACCATCCAGCGAACGCGCTTCATCAATCGACAGCAGCCAGAGATCATCGGGCTGCGAGAGCTTGTCTCTCGTGATGCGCAGCAAGTTTTGCCGGATGCGTCCCATCGCCTTCATCGACTGATAGCGCACTTGCTCGCGTCCGGTGATGGCACGCCGCGCCCACCACCAGATTGGCTGCGTTAGAAAGCCCGCGATAGTGCGCGGAGGCAGTGGCTTCGCGGGCGGCTGCGGCGCACTCAGGGCGCCGAGCAACCAACCTGGATCTTCACTGAGTCGCGGTCGGGCGATGTCGCTTTCGTAAACGCCACGATGTCCGTGTTTGGCAAGATATGCAAGCCAGAGTTCCTGAAACCTCTGATCCTCCGGAACCTGCCCGGCCAGCACGGCCGCCCGCAGCGTCGCATCCGAAGCCACGAGATCACGCAGTGGAGCCAAGTCCGTGTACATCTGACTGGAGATTGTCGAGTGCCTGGCTGTGTGCTCCTCAAGTACGTTCAGACGTCGCAGTATCGCCAGTGGTGCGCTCATGGCGGCCGTCAGCGCCTGCATGTTTCGCACAATAGAACAGTACAGCCATTGCAGCAGTTGCACGCATTCGCTGACCGTGCCCCGCTCTTCGCTGGTCCTGCGAAACATTTGTTCCGTGGCAGCGCGGGCTCTACCGGTAGCCTGAAGTTGCGACATGCCCATCGCCAACAGCACCGGCAGTTTCCTGACCAGTCGTCCACCGTTGAGCGTATTGCCACCGTAGTCGACACCACCGATGTTTCTGGTCACGAGGGTGCTGGGCAGTCCCAGGATGCGCATCATGTCTGTGAGAAGCGAGAGGTTGATCAGCGGGCGACCGGCGAAGACCTCGATGAACGGTCGTCCAGCCGGCAGCGTCCCGTCGAATTCGCGGTAGTAATCGAAGAGCTTATCCGCGCACGACGCAATCAAACTGGTCATGAACGGAGACGGCAGATCAGGCAGTATTTCGCGATGATTCGCCAGAGTGAAAGCCTCATTGCGACGGCTGTGCCGCGTGATCGGGCGAATCTGCACCAGATAGCAGTGAGCACCGTTGTCCGCCCATTCGATATCCCAATCTCCCTCGCCGAACAGGAGACGCACATCGCGCAGCAACAGTTGCAACCGCTGAAGAAACGGCTGCACGCTCGCGGACTCCGGCAGTGACTTTTCAAACGAGCGCAGCTTGGGTAGGCTCGTCGCATCACCGGCAACCTGTCCGGAAACGAGAGCTTCCGCGGTGCCCGCGCAGTAGTTGATCAGGTCGTCTTCAAAATCCCGCTCGGTGAAGGCAACCCCTGCCTTCATCGCATCCACCATGCTCATGATCATTATGTCGCGGCGGATGCCCTGCCCGTGCGCATCGGCGGAGTGCCAGACGTCGATGAACGCGTCTCCCACGTCAGCCTGATCGACAAACAGCTTCGACTTGAAGTGCCCAGCCATCGCGCTGCCTTGCGTATCTTCGGCAGAGAATGCGGAGCGCACCGCATACGGTTCTCTAATTCCCAGAGTGGTCAGCCTCTCCACGAGCTGCTGGGAAATGCGTGTCAGTTTCTGGTCCAGGTCTGGAGAGCCGGCGAGCAATCCGTCAAAAGTTTCGTCCAACACGAGAATTCCATTCGGCACCATCAGGTTGGCCCGCTTAGCCCGGTCAAGCAGACGCCCCTTGTTGCCCACCGCATCGCGCTGCGCGTTTCCCGTGCCGAGAACTGCGAATTCCAGTTTGCTCATCGGGCTGCAAGTTCCCTGGCGATGCGCGCCACCACCGTCGCGTAATCCTGTGGTTGTTCGATCATCGGCCAATGCGTCCATGCCTCGACGATCTGTGTTGATGAGTGAGGAAACAACTTCGCGAATTCCGGTGCGTGTGTCGAGGAGAGAACTCGGTCTTGCCCTCCCCATAGAATACAGGCTGGGAGCGCAATCGGCCCAAGCGACGAGAACCACTGGTGAGTGATGAGATGAAACATCTCCTCGAACACCGAGCACGAGACGTACTCGTTGAAGAATTGTTCGACAAAGTCCTTGGGCACAGCCCTAGCGAATAGCCTGGCAGCAAAGTAGGGACGAAGCAAGCGATTCGTGAAGATCGCCTTGCCAAGCCGTGCCATGCCCGGCAGCAACATCAGCTGAGGAAACTGTCGCCTGTCGAGAAACGCTCCCACCGGCGCATGCAGAATGATTCCGTCCAGCGCATCGGGAAACTGCTGCGCCAATTGCAGCCCCAATGAACCACCGATACCGTGTCCGAGAAGAATCCGCGGGCGAGGTTCACGCTCAACAATGGTGCGCAGCGCGTTGCCATAGTCATCGATTGTTTTTAGAGCGGCATCGCGCGGCTCCCCCGCGAATCCAGGCAATGTCGGCGCCACGAATATCACATCAGACGGAAAGTACTGAGCGGCGCGCTGAAAGCGAAATCCGCCACCACCATTTCCATGAATCGCAATTACCGCGACGCTCAATTTGTCACTTGAACGATTTCATTCAAAGTTTGTATCACGCATTGAACTCTGGTGTGATATCCACTCCCTCGAAGGATGGTGCATTGAAGAGGTGAGCCTTTAGTCCAGTGCTTTTGCGACTCGTTCGATTATACTCCGTCGCCGAAATGACGAAGACCTCGTCTTTGTGCCGTCGTATCCGTTGCGGTCCTTTCGTCAGAGCAAGATTGACCACCTCAGAAAGTCTATTCTGTGCTTCGGCAAAATTCCAATCTGTCAATTGCAATTCCTTATCAGGCGGTCACGGCTTTTGGAGACTAGTATTAACCGTCGAGAAAAAGGTTCCTCGTTCGATGCGCTTTAAGGCTCTTGGATGAGGCAGGCGATCATAGTCAAGTACGCCGATCTCGCGACCGGACAGCTTATCTCGCCATTCCTGCGCTGTGTCCGCGTTCATCAATGAGATTTCCTCACCAACCTCGATATCTGCTGTAGCACAGCTGCCTATGAACAAAGCCTTGGACCGAAATTCGGGATCACTGGCATCCAAAATTGCGTTAAACGCCTCCCCGCTACCCATGCACACAATGTACACGAAACATGCATCAGGAGCGCCGTCCCTCCGAATGAGTTCCCCCGCTTGTCCACACTCAAAGCAAACGATAAATGTGTGGGATTCACACCCTTTAGAAAAGCGAATTACGTGGTGAGGATTGAAGCAAAGAGCCGAATGACTGCCTGTATCAACAGCCAAACGGAAGGCTGATATTAGGACCTTCTTGGTCTCCTCCGTTTTTATCTGAGCGTGCGCCAGAATTGGGTAGCCTTGGATGCCGCTGGGGTCAGGCTTTTCCGGATGGGCCGGAATCGCATAAAGATCGACTTGGTCGGCATGGAGCATAAACTCAATTTCTTCTTCAGTAACATGTTTGGCGATAGTTGCCTTGGGCATTTCCTCCGCTTGAGCGATGGTGGCGATCCCAAATGCAATCAGGATCGCCAGAAAAGAAGCGAAACGCACAGTAGGAATTAGGATTGAGTGCATCCGCAGAAGTTTGGGTCTCTATGAGGCGAGCATTTTGCCAGTCGGCTTCGGTTATGGGAGTATTGTAGTATCAACAGGGCAGGTCGCGCTCTTCGCAGCGCGAATCCACGTGCAACCATGACCCGAACCATGCAAGACAAAAGAAGACTTTTCTTCGGCAACCGGAAGAAGAATGTCATCGTGACAATCAGCGGCACGATAGTGATCCTCGCGCTCCTGGAATTGTGGATTGCAGCTAAAACCGTCTTGTCCGCGTTAGGCTTATCCTCAGCACTTCTAGTACTTCTAGCACCGATCGCTTTATTGTGGCGTTATCCGATTGCAATGTTTTTTGTGATGATCGGATATCCGAATTTGACATGTAAAGTCAATTTTCTTCTCTTCAATCGCTGCTTCGGAAAACTTCCCGAACCAGGGTTAGCGCTAGGGATTCTAGTCGTTACGGTACCGATTATTGTATCGCTTGTGCTTCCATCGACCCAGATACCACTTTTGCAATTGCAGATGCCGCCCTGGCTTGACGGCAGTTTCGTATACGCCTTCGGGTACCGAGCTGGTCTCGTCTGGCACTGTTGCGTGTGCGCATCTTGCCTGATACTCATGGATGCAGCCGGATTTTTGCTCATTCGAGCTTACTACCAAGAGAGGTTCAGCTGGTCGACATTTTGCTGGTTCGTTCTGGCAGACGTTCTATGCTCTCCATTGCTAGATTGGATCAGCATATTCTACAGAGTGTGGCCTAATGAACCCTAGCTGTTTCAGTATGGCGCTATGTTCCCTCTCTGCGACGAATTTACCCGCGGCATTGAAGTGCCCGAGTTCCTTAATCCGACCAGCTGCAACCGCCTGAGCATGAGTACTAATATGCATTTCTGGAGAATACATAAGCAATTTGTTTTCGGGTGGAGGCGTTAGGAGGAAGCTTCTGAAGTTTGGATTGAGATTCACTAATTGGTCAGCTTGGTGAATATCGTCATAGGAAAATTCGGAATAACCCTTTCGGTGCGGGTGTGAGTGGATGATTGCATCGAGTTTATACTGATTCGTTGCCATCTGCACCAAATCACTAGCCGTGTGATTCTCACTCTGGTCTGGGGCGGTCTCGGGAGATGTCGTGTACCACAAGCTGCTTGCCGACAGAGGTCCCCCAGATTGGCGCCCGAAGGCGACGTGAAACTCGCCCCCTTCTGTGCGCCTGGGATCATTCAGGATCGAGTTACAGCTCTCGAGAATGCCCTGCCCCACTGAAGGCACCGGATGAATCTCTCCATAGGATTTGCCAAACCAACCTTTTGTTACCTCTGCCGCAGGTACTCCATGCTTTTTGGTTAAGTCCCAAATGATTCCATTTAGAAAATCCGTAGGTCTCTCATCCGGTGCCGGCTTAACGTCAGCGGCATCAGATTTTTTGTCAGGAGATTTTTTGTCAGAGCTCGGGTTCAAGGCTATCAGGTCGATATCTTGTGCTCCATTGAGTTTAGTGGGCTGGGAAAAGCCCATTAGTTCTTTTGCTTTACGCATCATGTAGTCAATCGAAAAAACGCTCTGGAGGCGCTCGCGTTCCTCCGCCGTCGGGGCGTCCTTCGTGGCTGCTTGCAATCCAATTAGAAACGACAGCCGCGGGCGGTAGGAATTCTCCATACCGTGTTCGCCGCTTGCTGTGTAGATGCGCCCCTTTTCTTTATCTTCGATGGCAAACTCTGATACCGCCTGCCCTTGCTTCGAAACCGCGGAAAGGAATTGATCATTACCGCCCGAAAATGTTTTGAACTTCGGTTCGTAAGGCGCGGCTTGCGGATCGTCTGTGATGGCGTCCTTCGCTATGTGTCCGCTGAGAAGAATCGTTTCCTTCGGGTGGTCGTCAAATTTATCGCCACCGCTCCCGCTCTCCTTGCCTTTTCCGACCATACCGCACCACCGACTGAGCTATCGTTCAGGTTATATACCCAAGGAGTGCAATCCTGGTGCTTCTTGCCCCTCAGAGTAGACCCTTCGCAGTCCAGTCGACTTTAGCATCCGGTCGCTTGTGAGTTACATACCTCTGCGTTCGTTCTGTCTTCAACGTGGAATAAATCCGAAGCCAACGGATTTGCACACATGCCCGAAGACCATACAGTGCAGCGCGACGAACAGCTCCAGTCACCGACCCAACTGCGGCGGGGCACGGTGTTGGACGGTAAATATGAGATTACCGATTACCTCGGCTCCGGTGGCATGGGCGCGGTGTACAAAGCCCGGCAGACCGACTTCGACCGGTCTGTCGCCATCAAAACTCTGCATGCTCGGTTCACTTCTGATGTATCAGCCGTTAAGCGGTTTCAACGCGAAGCGCGCATCATCTCGCAATTGACGCACAAGAACATCCTCGCCGTTTACTCATTTGGCGGACACCAGGATTTCATCTATCTGGCGATGGAGTATGTGCAGGGTACTTCGCTGGGACGTCTGCTGGCGGAGAAGGGCAAGATGACGCCGGAGCAGGCGCTCCCGATGCTCTTGCAAGTCTGCGACGGCATGGAACACGCCCACAAACACGAAGTGCTGCATCGCGATTTGAAACCGGACAACGTGATGATCGTGACCTCTGGGCTTGCGGGTTCAGTTGTGAAGGTCGTGGACTTCGGGTTGGCAAAGTTGATGGATGGTCCCGATGGTCAGCGCCTGACGCGCACGGGCGAGGTCGTGGGAGATCCGCGCTACATGAGCCCGGAGCAGTGCGGGGGAGAAACTCTCGACGTGCGGTCAGATATCTATTCCTTCGGTTGCTTGATGTACGAAGCATTGACTGGTAAGTGGCCGTTCGATGCCGATGATCCCGTAGCGATTCTGCATAAGCATATCGAACAAGATCCGGAACCATTCGCAAAACGGCTCGGGCTGCCGCCCGCCATTGAGGCAATAACTTTTACGGCAATGGCAAAAAATGCCAAAGACAGATACGAATCTTTTGGTGCAGTTGCGAAAGCACTACAGGATTTCGCCAGCAACCCGAATGCAAAGGTGGCTGCACCAGCAAGACGTGCCCGCGGGAAGAAACCTTCGAAGCTCGCTTTGGCAGGGATTGCCGTCGCTGTCGGTGTCGTCGCTGTCGGCGGCGCAGCCGCGCTTTTCGTAAGTCCATCGGATTGGTCGATTCTCCCGACCAAGTTGCAGTATCAAGCAGCAAGTTCACCCGGAGAAAAACTCAAAACCGGCATGCAACTAGGCGAGTACTACCTCGCGCACAACGCGCTTGACGAGGCGGCTGGCTACTTCACGGCAGTCAGAAAGCTGGCGGAGGCTGCCAATGACCGCGAAGCGAGTTTCTACAGCACCGCTGGGCTCAGTCAAGTTTTCGCCAAACAAGGGCGAGAGTCCGATGCGAGCAGTGCTGCAGTGTCATCCATCGCAACCGGACTCAATATGATCAATGCAGGGAACACAGACCGCAAGGTGTGTTACACAATCTGCACAGTGCTGCCGCTGTACAGCAGATCAGCGCCAGGCGACATGGTTGCCGCGGCTCACGAAGTCGCGAACGTTTACATAACACACAAACAACTGTCCAACGCGCGCACCGTGCTGGAGCAAGTGGCACCGATCGGAAACGGCGCCGCGAGGACATCAACGCTGATATTGCTCGGCGACCTCAGTCTGCGCATGAATGACAGAGCGAAGGCACAGCAATACTTCGGCGCGGCCGCCGCTATGGCGGAAAGTGCACAACCTAAGGCTGTGATACTGCAGATGGTCGGCGCCAGAGCTATGGCAGGCGGCGATGGGGAATTGGCAGCTGACTATTTCAAACAGGCATTGCAACTTACACCGAAAGCGATAGGTGCCCCTTTCGTTATGCTGCAACTACAGGTCGCGGATTGCTACGCATCGACACAGAATTTGCGAGCAGCCAAACAGGCATACTCCGATGCGCTTGGGTACGCGCGCACTTTACCCAATGCGGAACCTCTGGTTATCCGCAGCCTGCACGGGCTTGGTCAGGTGGAATACCACCTGGCGGATCACGCAGGCGCGGAAAACGCGTTCAAAGAAGAAGTAAGTGTTATCACTCACAGTCCAGCGCCAGATGTCGCTCAGCTAGCCAATGCAACATGCATGTTGGGCGACTCGCTAAGTAGGCAGAAAAAGTACTGCGAGGCGGCATCTCAATTCGAGCGGACCATGCAAATCATCACCGCCACTCCAAATCAGAACTCCTTAAATGAGCTGCTAGCTACGGCTACTGAAAAACATCGCACAAATGTCATCGATTGTGCCAACAGCAAGGGCAAGTAACGGTCAGTTCACAGCGCTCGTTGTAAAAAGTATCTCTGATGAGAACTTGGGAAATCGTCCAGGGTTCCAAATATCGTATAACCCAACTTCTCGTAAAACGGCAGCGCTTGAAAGCTGAAAGTGTCGAGCCATGCATGGTGGCAGCCGCGACGCCGAGCTTCATCATGAGCTGCTTCCAACAGCTTGGTTCCCCAACCAGATTTGCGGACACTTTCATCGACAGCCAAGTTTTCGATGAATAGCCAACCAAAGTACGTATGCCCCTCCAGTCCGCCGAGTACCGTTCCCTGCGAATCCTTGAGAAGCAGTATCAGTTTCCTGAAGCTGGAGACCCCGACCTCGCTCTTGTTGTAAGCACGCAAGATAGCGAAGAACGATTCCATCTCCTCTTTCGGAGGGGTTTCTTCGAAATGCTGTTCGAGAACTATCACTGCTCACGAGCGCCGCGCATGCTACGCAGCGGTGCAGTGATTTTCCAGGATGTGCTATTCCGCATATCGCTCAACTGAGCCTCCAGCAATTCCCGCTCGCCCCGAGTGCGACACCTCAAATCATCGAACTGAGCAAGAACATCCGTCAAATACCTCAGCGTTCGATACGCGAGTTCCTTATAGCCCTGCGCTAACATCCGAGCGTCGGCATAGACAGGCATTTCCAGAATCTGCGGGAGCGTTATGCCTTCGTCTTTGATCAAGTGATTTAGCTCCAGAGCGATGGTTTCGCACGCCCGCGCATAGATTTGCTCTGATGATTCGCCAAAGTCCTCGAGAAATCCTCGATACTTCTTACCGAGCGCGAGAATGTCTAGCGCAAACAGCAATTGACTGAGGTTTTTCGACGTGCTGCTTTCCTCGTGCCGCCGAAAGCTGCACAGGACCTCGTCGATGTAGAAGTACTGAGCATCCATCAATATCCGAAACCAGTATTCGATATCTCCGTAGTGGAAAAACTGCGTGTCAAAACCACTCCCGGTTCGGTCTGCACGAAACATCACTGTACTCGGCTCGCCGACCCAGTTCGTCCATCGAAGCAGGTTGTACAGCACCACTTCGCGCCCCGAAATTTTCCGGCTACTCGGGAACGGATGAAGCGTCTTCGTGACCGAGCCGTTTTTGTCTATCCATTGCTTTGCAGTGCTGATCAAAGTAACATCCGGGCTTTGCTCAAAGCGCGCGAGCATTCGCTCGAGCATTGAGGGCTCCAACTTGTCATCTTGCGCAAATGGTTTGATAAAAGCCCCTGTCGCACTCTCCAGACAGCGATTGTAATTAGCAAACAATCCCTTATTGGAATCATTGACCCAAGCGTTAATGCGGCTATCTTGCTTCGCATATCGGCTGATCACAGTCCAGCTATCGTCATCCGAACAGTCATCACCAATCAAGAGTTCCCAATCCGGTGTGGATTGTGCCAACACGCTCTCGATTGCCTCTGGCAAGTAGCGAGAACCGTTGTAGACAGGCAGAAGCACAGACACACGGGGAGCCACGGTTCACCTCGTGTTTGTACTGAGAGCTAAAATCTCGTCGTCGTGCTGCTTCTGTTTCACATCGTTTTCCAACTTCGCCACGAGCTTTTGAAGGCCCGCAGGAGTTTTTCCGCGAAACACCAAGCGACAGCAGGACAACGCTGCCTTTGCAACAGAAAGCTTCGGACGCTTCTTAATCAGCCGCCACCAGTGCCAGATGCGGAAGCGGTAGGACTTCAGATACAGCAGGTCGTAAATCATGCGGTCGTACGCAAAAAGAAATGCCTTCGCGTCGAACATCGCATCGCTCGGTTCCTTCAAATAGAGCCGATGCGGGTGCCGCGCCACAAATCGTTGGCACGCGAGTTCGTATATCTCAGCCGTTTGGCGCGCGATTTCCGTGCGTTGAAACTTATCGAGAGTCCGCTGCCGCGCGGCTTTCCCCATGGCGATGCGTTCGGCATCGTTCTCCAGCAAACGCAAAATTGCATCGGCAAGTGCATCACCGTCGCGGGGCGGGACAATAATCCCCGACTCGCCGTCCGTCACATATTCACGCGTCCCGCCCGCCGAGGTGCCCACCACGGGGCGCCCGCAGGACATCGCTTCCAGGCAGGTATAAGGCGAGTTGTCGTACACCGACGGCACCACACAAATGTCGGCTGAGCGGTAGTGCGCAGGCAGTTCCTTCAATGGGATGCGAGGAATGAACAGCAAATTGCCGGCACAACCGCGGTCGGCGATTTGCTTATCCAGTTCAGCCTTGACCGACTTCTGTCCCTTGCCGTTATTGGTGTCATCGCCGATGATGACGAAACGGACATTGGGAAACTTCGCCACCACTTTCGGCACTGCATCGATCAGATATCTGATGCCCTTGCGTTCTTCGAGGCGACCGACAAACAGCACGGTCAGCCGACCATCGGGCTTGATAGCCTTGTCCCCGTCGGGAGAAAACTCTTGCGGGTCAATCGGATTACGGATAATCCGTATTTCGTTGCGCGGATAATGCAAATCACTCGCCACGAAGTCAGCCAGATCCTCGCTCGGAGAAGTAATCGCGTCGGAGGAAACCATCGCCACCCGCTCAAGCATGGCGACAAACTGGTGATCGAAGGTCGGCGTGACGTTGTGCAGACCTTCGGCAATGAACTTGGAATGCGGTGTATAGAGCCGCACCACCAGCGGTGCCGCTTTAGTGATGGCGGGCACCAACCCCTCGGCAAGCAGTTCGGGCGTGTCGATTACATCGAAGGGACGTTCATTGTGCAGTTCGAAAAACTTTTCCCAGAGCGCCGTCGTCGTTTGCAAAACATAACGACTGTAGGGCATACAAAAGGCAACACAGCCCAGATTTCCGGGGATATCGGTTGGGACGACCCGGTGCACCCGGATTCCGTCTTGAACGACGGTTTTCGCCGTATCCCTGGCCAGCGCTACGACTTCGACTTCATGCCCGATCTCCTTCAGCCCATTTGCCAAATGGTTGCTGAAGGTGGCAATGCCGCCGAAACCGGTCTCTGGCGGATATTCACGCGAGATGATGCAGACGCGCATGGGCTAGATGTTAGCACCAACCCCTTTACGTCTCATGAGATCCAGCATAACTCGATGCGGTCAGGGAGCCCCGGCGCTTGGAAACCAAAGCCGAAGAACCGCAAATATGAGCGCTTTCCAACAGAGTCAACTTTGCTCCATTCGATCCAGGAGGTCTTTGGAGTCATCAACGTCGACTCCGGGCAGAGCCCCACCCCTTGTGCGACAAACAGGTAGCCACTCAGGTTGATCGACACCGAAGGGCTGTAACTTGTCGAGTTCCTTATGCGGAAGTCCTTCGACCGTGACCGCTGGTGCCAGCTCTGTGACCCGTCCGGCTCTCGTATCGACGGTGCGCAATTTCGTCGGGAATTCGTCTTTTTCGGGAGCATCCTCGAATGCGCTCTCCGGCAATAGACCGAGATCCTGCACCCACATCGCAGTGCGCGCCAGCGAAACTTTCACATGGTAGCTGCCACCATCCGTCGCCCGCTTCAGAAGCGCGGTCATAACCCCGCTCGCAGCCAGATAGCCTGTTAGGAAATCGTTGAGATAGAAGACCGGCGAAAACGTCGGCGCGCCGCCTCGCCCTTCCGTTGCCGCAAAACCTGTAGCGACCTGCGCGTTTTGATCAAAGCCGGGGCGCGCCTTCCATGGTCCTTCGAATCCATACGCATTCACGGACAAACATATAATCCCCGGGTGCTCTTTCGCTAGTTCCGCAGGCGAGAGCCCGAACCTTTCCGCCACGCTAGGTCTGTAGGAGCAGGCAAACACGTCCGCCTCACTGAGCAGTCGTTTCATTTTTTGTCTGTCTTCTTCCAGAGTGAGATAGAGGTATGCCGAGCGTTTCCCCATATTCACCAGAAGATTTTGCGAAATCGTATCTCTGTGATAAGGAGAGCTGATGTGCATTACATCAGCTCCGTACTGAGCGAGACTGCGCATACTTCTAGGTCCGGCCAGCACGTGCGTGAAATCCACGACCTTGATGCCGTCGAGAGGAAAGCTACATCCCGGCTTCAATCCGTGCGGTTGCCCATCGCCGATTTTTTCAATTTCAATCACCGGCTTCGTCAGCAGCGCTTGTCCCTGCGGGTGTCGCCGCCATTCATCGGCTTCGTATGCAATGCAGGCAGGCAGACCAAGAGCCGACAGCTTCTCCTGAAGATCTTCGGCATCGTACTTCGCAATCTCTCTGCCAATCGACTCGCGATTGTTGCCGCAGTCGAAGAAGTTGAGATAGCCGCGTTCCAGTTTCGTATACGGAGGTCCGGCTTCAGTCATGATGTAGCGACCATCCGCGCAACGAAAGATGCCGTTGGTTGGCACCAGCTCTGCGCCGACCGTCAGCGCATAACCGTTGTGCCAGAGGAAGTGCGTCGAGTGCAGTGCGTGAATTGCATCATGAACGTCTATGTCGGCTACAAGATTCTCATTCGCGGTGCCTGTGCGATGTTTCCATATCGCTGCTGCTGCAATAACTTCGAGCAACAACGTGTATGCCGTCGCCTCGGACAGATGATGTGGAGACCTCAAGATCGGATCGGCACCGGTCAGGCGCGCGTCACCGTTGTAGGCGGCATCCAGCCCCAGTCCGCGCATCAAGTTGGATAGGTCCGGCAACTTCTGACTGCGGAGCGTTCTTATCACCTGGGTGACTGGTGTTGTCATTTCATCAATCTCCTCGTCTATGCGACGCAGCATGCATCAACGATACATGCTGCGCCAGAAAAGTTCGGTACAGATCCCAAGAACCACAATTACTATAGCCACCACAACCCATTCCGACTTCGATAGATTTTCTCTCTTCGCCTCTCCTGCTGCACTAACCATGCGCAACGCCTGAAAGGACAACAGCATTCCGCAAGTCTGAAAAATCCGAAGCGCGAAGGAAAACGTGACGGGCGAGACTGCGGACTCATGAGCCGTCGAAAGTACGAGAATGTTGGACAGAAGGGACAATCCAAGCGGCACAACAAATGGCGCAGTCAAGCCAGTCCAGACCGTCGTCACAAAGAGGGACCGCTTCCCGTTACGATCAAACAACCCGCGGGCCAACCAACAAGAAGCGGGCAAACCGCCAATCAGCGGACAGAGCAGCGCAGATAGAAGCAGCATTGCGCGGGGGTGCACGCCCATTCCGTTATTCTTAAGTTCACTTAGCTCGAGCAAACAATACGACACGGCTAGTCCACTCAGAAAGATTGTCACAAGCGCCAAGTTATCCGTGGTGCCGATCGCGTGCTCCGAGTGATTCTTCAGGGCTCTCGCAACGCGACGACACCAATACAGCCACGGAAGGGAACAGGCTAGTTGGGCAAGTATGTACAAGCGGACGCCATTTGGAATAGCTGCGAAGGAGTGCAATCCAAGCGCGCCTACAATGAGTGGAACCAGACACAAAAACTGGTCCCAAGGCACCCGATGGATGTGCTTCCTATTTGCGAGTCTCTGGCTTTCTGACACCCGACCTCGCCATTTCCTCGACCTTTGACCACTCTTCTTTTGTGATCGGTTGTTTCATCGTATAGATTACTTCGCCACCACCGGGAGCGATTAGCTGATAGCCTGTCGGAAGATACTCAGGGCTGCCATCGCGCTGTTTGACGGAGTGAAACACCTGCCCATTTTCTCTCGCAACTTTGTCTGGTGCTGCCAAAACGTACATCCCTGTCTTGTCAGCCATCATCGCGGCCAGACTCTTCCCTCCTTCTGGAACCGCTCCGCCGTCACACACAACTAATATCATCAACGGAGGTGCGTCGGGATGACTCTCCCGATGGGCTTTCAACGAAATATCGATTTTCTTCATAGCTTCATCTGGAGAGATTTTCGCTCCTGCCCACCACGGGATGCCACCAAACTCTTTTCAGAATCGCACCAGGAGTGCCATGTGCAGAGACGGCAAAGATTTCGGGCGGAGCGGTAGTCTTCGGAAGTCCCATATGCAGGTCCAGCGGACCAATTGCAATGCCAATATCTCCTGCGAAATCGCAATCGGCGTTACGGACTGATCCCTCCGGCGGTCCAATCTCCACGGCTGGGTGCTTGATGCGTTCACTTGCCTCATCCTTGTTCTGAACCTCGCCAGGCAACATGAGGGTAGAAAAACGCTTCGAAACCGCAGACTGAGCCGATTCGAGCAGTCCGCTCGCCTTTCTCACAATGTAGTCAATCGAAAAGATGGCCCTAATTTCGGCCTCTTGCTCTGGCGTTTCAGCCACCGAAAGTGCGTTTTTCAACCCTTCCATGAAAGAGTGTCGAGGCACATGGCTCTCACCACTAGCTCTATATTCTTTGCCGGCGGCCTTGTCTTCCAAAACAAATTCGGCACCTGAGCGCGCAGCGGACAGCGCCTGATCGCCAACACCCGAGAACGTCTTAAACTTGGGCTCATATCCGGCCGCCTGCTGCTCCTCCGATATGTTCTCCTCTGCGGCTTTACAGCCTGATGTCCCGTCGGGTTTCTCCGAGTTCTTATGAAAGTTTCTCTCTAGCGACATTCCAACACGCTCAATACCAGTCAATAGAGATGTTCCCAGTTTCAGTTGGAGCAAAAACTGAGAATCCAACACACGTGACGCGGAATGTCCTCTGATTCTTGACCCCAGAGCTGTTTCGCGATAACATAGCCATATAGATAGCCATCTGCAGAACTCAGCAAAATCGATGTCCAAACGATACTCTATAGCCGAGGCGCGAGATAATCTTGCAGCCATCCTTTACGAACTCGAACACGAAAAGAGCGTCGAGATCACTAGGCGAGGGCAGCCTGTTGCAGTTTTGGTATCGAAGGCGGCCTATGATCGAATGAATTCCCCGGGTCAAGGTTTCTGGAACGCATACGAAGCCTTCAAACGAAGGGTGAATCTTAGTGAACTAAACATCGATCCCGACGAGGTTTGGGGTAATGTACGCGACCAGTCACAGGGGCGCAGAATCGACCTTTGAACAGATTTCTGCTCGATACGAATGTCGTTTCAGAGCCGCTCAGACCGAAGCCGAACCGCATTCTAATTGCCCGTCTGAGAGAGCACGAAACGGAATTAGCGCTACCCTCGATCGTCTGGCATGAACTCCTATTTGGCTGCGCCTCTCTGCCCGTCGGTGTGAAACGCACTGCTATAGAAGATTATCTGAATTCGATACCCTGGATCATTTTGCCTTATGATTCCGAGGCCGCAGAATGGCACGCACAAGAGCGCGCGCGTCTTCAGCGGCTCGGAAAGACGCCCACCTTCCCTGATGGGCAGATAGCCGCTATTGCGGTCACTCAAAAGCTCACGCTAGTCACACTCAACCGCCGCGATTTCCAGAACTTCAAAGGAGTGAATCTTGCCGACTGGACTCGCTAGCTTATCGGAGTTCGCCACTGAAACATGAGCAAATTCAGCGAACTATCCGCCGCCAAGAAAGTGTTGCTCGTTGTGGGCGGGCTTCTCCTGCTCAACATAATTGGCTTCACGGCGCTGTTCTTTCTGCTCGGCGGTCCGCACCTGGCGCAAACCATATCCAGCATCTTCACATACAAACCAGGACCTGACGAGGACTACAGCCCCGAAGGGCGCATCAAGTCAAACTCTAAGAAAATCGCAGAGAATCCACGCGATGCCAATGCTTACGAGCAACGCGCCCAGGCATACGAAAGCCTCGATAACTACCAGTCTGCGTTGAAGGACATGAACTCCGCAATATCACTCAAAGATGGTGAAGCGGACTGGTACAAAGATCGCGCCGACATCCACGAACGGCTTGGACACTTGGACGCGGCCATCGAAGATTACGCGCGCGCTATAAAACTAAATCCGAGCGACGACAGCTTATACGTGGATCGCGCTCATTGCTACAGCAAACTGAACAAACAAAAAGAAGCTTTCGCGGACTATGCAAAAGGGCTGGAAGTGAGCAAAAGCAAGAGCTGGATCTACTTCAACCGCGCCAGATTGTATGAGGATCTCGGTGACGACAAAAATGCGATCATCGACTACAACAAGGCGATCGATACGGCCGACAAGTCTCAGGGCGATCCGCAATCAGTGCGCAACCTGGTTGAATTGCATGATCGACTCGGCGAGACGGAGCAAGCTATAAAAGATTGCGCCCGCTGGGTGTCCATGAAACCATCCAGCTATGACGCGTACGAGATGCGCGGCGATCTCTACGAGCAATCCGGTCAGCCTGACAAAGCGAAAGCGGACTACGAACAGGCAGAGAAACTGCTCACCGAGGAGATCGAAGAAGATCACAACGCCTCCGTCCTCGACAATCGCGCTGAAATTCGGAAGAAGCTGGGTCGCATGGAAGACGCGAAAAAAGACTGGCTGCGAGCGATCGAGCGATACAAAAACAAAGAAGTCCATTTCACGGGCGACTTATCAGAATACGACTCGATTGCCGAACTCTACGACAAGATTGGCGACACGGCATCTGCCAAGGAATGGCGGCAAAAGCATGTCGATCAGCTGTCCGAAGAGATTAGGAAAAATCCGGAGAATGCGGATAAGTGGCACGACCGCGGCGTCGTCTATTCCGATATGAATGAGCAAGACAAAGCGCTGTCCGACTTTTCGAAGGCACTAGCATTATCGCCCTACGACGGCGACTACCACCACCACCGTGCAGTGTGCTACATCAAGCAAAAGAACTATCCACAGGCGCTCGCAGAAGCACTGAGAGCAGTCGAGTACGCCAGGGGCACCGGGAGCGATTTCCACGAAACGCTTGCCCACGCGCTTGAACTGACAGGAAGACATCAGGCTGCCATCATCGCAGCCAATCAAGCTCTAGCACGTTTTAAATCAGACGGACGCGCGCTCTATTGGCGCGCGCAAGCGGAACAAAATCTGGGACAAACCGAAGCGAGCAAGCGTGATTTCGCCCGCGCCAAGCGTTTCGGATGTGTCTCCCCGGACTGATTCTAAAATCACTGACGCGTCTATCGCGTCCGACCCGACTCGCGCACTGAATGCGATACCATAGGCCGCTCAGCGACAGACCCGGATTTCGATTGACCCGCTTGGGCACCGGAAGAAACAGCTGCAGCAGCCAGCGTCGGCGTGGAACCATTGCGCAGCTTGTACGCAGCAATCCGAACATAAGCCAGAGACATCAACCCGAAGGCTACGAATGGATCCAGCCACATGCGGTCTTCGCGATAGTGCTTGCGCCAGAAACGAATCAATCCGCGGTGCGAAGAAAGGATCATCTTCGCCTTCACTTGTTTAATCGATTGACCGTAGTGATGCACGACTTTAGCGTCGGGCGTAAACCAGATACTCATGCCGGCTTTCTTGATGCGGTAGCACCAATCTACTTCCTCGAACAACATGAAGTAACCTTCATCGAGGGTGCCGACTTCTTCGAGCAGCGTTTTGCGAATCATCAGGCAGGCGCCTTCCGGCTGGTCGACTTCGCGGGCGTGGTCGTGCTCGAAGTCGAGCATCTTATATGAACCGAATCGCGGGTCTTTCGGAAATAGTTTGCTGAGCCCGAGCAATTCATAGAACATGGCGGTGAATGTCGGGAATTGGCGGCAGGAGCGTTGAATAGATCCGTCCGAATTCAGCAACTGCGGTGCCACGACTGCGATGCTGGGGTTTTTGTCCAGCACCTTCATAAGCGTGCGAATCGCGCCGGGTTTCACTTCCGTGTCGGGATTGAGAAGCAACACCTTTTCACCGCGAGCGATTTCAAAAACCTGATTGTTAGCCGCCGCAAAACCGCGATTGTCTTCATTCGCAATCAGACGAACCCATGGATAATCGCGCGCCACCATGTCGGCTGAACCGTCCGCGGACGCGTTGTCGACCACATAGACTTCCGCCGCCAGCCCATAAAGCTCATGGCGCAGGCTCTCCAGACAAGCAGCCAGGAGCGCTTGTGTGTTCCAACTAACGATGACGACGGTCAACTGCATGGGCGTTTTGCGTGGTATCTGAAGAATCGGAGACTAATTGCCACCACGTCCGGTGAGGACCGTGCTGACTGTAAGCGCGATTATCCGCCAGTCGAGCCAGTAATTCCAGTTGTCGCAATACCACTTATCGAAACTAACTTTTTCATCATCCGCCAGTTCGTCTCGACCATTAACTTGCGCCCATCCGGTAATGCCCGGTGGAAACCGCAGTACGCCTGCTTCCTGCCGTTTCTCATTGAGAGAAACCTGATTGTGCAACGCCGGTCGTGGACCAACGATGGTCATGTCGCCGCGTAATACATTGATCAATTGCGGCAGTTCGTCGATGCTCGTAGCGCGAATGAATTTGCCCAAACGCGTCACAGGGCTGGGCATTTTGAGCATCTGGTCGGTGGGGATATCCGGCGTATCGCAGCGCATGCTGCGAAACTTATAAATTTCGAAATACTCGCCGAAGCGACCAAAGCGTTTTTGCTTGAAGATAATCGGCCCAGGTGAATCGATTTTTATCAATGCCGCCGTCACCAGCATGATCGGCGAAAGTGCAACCAGCGCCGATCCCGCAAGCACTACGTCCGTCACGCGCTTGCATGTTAAACCGATCTTCGTTTCCGAATTCTTAACTGGCACCGGTGCGAGTTCACTGGAAGTGTTTCTCATTCTACGTTGTCACGCCTTAGGTAGAATCAGCAGCCGTCACCTAAACAGGTACTTTAGCAGATGAAAGGACTAATTCTAAGCGGTGGCAAGGGTACGCGGATGCGTCCAATCACGCACACCGCGGCAAAACAGCTCTTGCCTGTGGCGAACAAACCTATTTTGTTCTATGCCGTCGAAGCCATTAAAGAAGCCGGCATCAACGAAATCGGGATCATCATCAGTCCGGAAACCGGCAATGATGTGCGTGCCACCGTCGGTAATGGCGAGCGCTGGGGCATCAAAATTGAGTACATCGTGCAGGACGAACCGAAAGGTCTGGCGCACGCTGTAGTCACCGCCCGCGACTTCCTCAAAGACTCGCCTTTCGTAATGTACCTGGGCGACAACCTTATTAAGAATGGAGTGGCTCCTCTGGTTCGTCGGTTCGATGAATCTAAAAAGGATGCGCTGATTCTTCTTAAAGAAGTACCGAATCCTGCATCGTTCGGCGTGGCTCAATTGAGCGACGACGGCAGCCGCATCATCTGCCTGGAAGAGAAGCCCGCCAAGCCCAAATCGAATTTGGCGCTGGTCGGTGTTTATCTCTTCAATCCACATATTCACACCGCCATCGATCAAATCAAACCAAGCAAACGCGGCGAACTGGAAATCACCGACGCCATTCAAAAGATGATCGACCTCAGCTATCACGTCGACAGCCACGTGCTGAAGACCTGGTGGCTCGACACTGGAAAGAAAGACGACATGCTGGAAGCCAACCGCGTCGTGCTCGACGAAATGGAAGACTTCTTGATGCACGGTCAACTGGAAGGCAACACGATCATCTCCGGTCGTGTGCACGTCGGCGTCAACTCCGTACTGCGCAACTGCACGGTGCGCGGACCGGCCGTCATCGGCGACAACTGCGTTCTGGAGAACAGCTATGTCGGACCGTTCACATCGATCGGCGACGGCGCCAAAGTCAGCCATGCGGAAATCGAACACAGCATCTTGCGTGAAAACTGCCAGATGCTGGACTTCAATGGACGCATCGAAGATTCACTGATCGGCGTCAATGTCGAACTGACTCGCGGTCACCGCAAACCAATCGCCTACAGATTTATGCTCGGCGACGACAGCAAAGTCGAAGTCGTTTAGGAGGAAACTAGCGCATGCAATTGCTCATCACCGGCGGACTCGGATTCATCGGCAGCAACTTGATCCGGTACATCCTGGAAAAATATCCGCAATACAAAGTGATCAATCTCGATGCCGAGACTTATGCCGGTCACCGCGAAAACGTAGCGGATCTGGAAGGCAACCCGCGCTACACCTTCGTGAAAGGACGCATCGAAGACCAAGCTCTCGTCAATAGCATCGTATCTGGTGCCAAGTTCGGTCAGGTCGACGGCATTATCAACGTCGCCGCCGAGACCCACGTCGACCGTTCGATCACCGACCCGTCGGTTTTCGTGCATACCAACGTGCTCGGTACGCAAGTGCTTCTGGAAGCCGCCTTCGAGTACGGCATGCGCCAGAACGGCGGCAAGCCGCGCATCCGTTTCGTCAACGTGTCGACCGACGAAGTTTATGGTTCGCTCGGCCCCACCGGTTTCTTCACTGAAGAAACCCCCTTGCAACCAAACAGCCCGTATTCTTCCAGCAAAGCCGGGTCGGATCTTCTGTGCCGCGCTTACTTCCATACTTATGGGCTGCCGGTCATGATCACCCGCTGCTCCAATAACTATGGGCCCTTCCAGCATCCCGAAAAGCTGATTCCGTTCTTCATCAACAGCCTGCTCAACGGCAAGCAAGTGCCGGTTTACGGCGACGGCTTGAACGTCCGCGATTGGCTGCATGTCGAAGACCATTGCCAGGCGATTGATCTGGCTTTCCAGAAGGGCGTGCCCGGTGAGGTTTACAACATCGGCGGCAACAACGAGCGCACCAACATGCAGATCACCCGCCTGATCCTCAGCAAGATGGGCAAGGGCGACGAAATGATCAAATATGTTGAGGACCGTCTCGGTCACGACAAACGTTATGCCATCGATTCGACTAAAATTCAGCGTGAACTTGGCTGGAAGCCCAAGCATACCTTCGAAACTGGCATCGTCAGCACCATCGACTGGTACTTGAGCAACACCACATGGCTGCAATCGGTCGTCAAACACGCCGATCACGCACCGCAAGCGGCCCCGGTGGTCATCCCGCCAGTTCCAACCACAACCACGGCGGTCGTCTAAAGGTAGAAAATGGCCAAGCGATCTATCCTCGTCACCGGGTCCGGTGGCATGCTCGGACAAGCACTCACATCGTGCCTGGAAAGCAAAGGTCACAGCGTGCGCGGCATGCCGAGGGAAGAGCTTGATGTCACAAACTTCGAGCAGGTCAATCGGCTGATCAAAGAAGCGCAGCCGGATCTGGTCATCCATCCGGCTGCGTACACGCGCGTCGACCAGGCTGAATCGGAAGCCGACCTGGCCTTCCTGATCAACGGTTATGGCACCGAAAACATTGCCGTCACCTGCAATAACCTGCACATCCCGATGATGTACTTGAGCACCGACTATGTGTTCGACGGCGTCCAGGATCGCCCCTATCAACCCTGGGACGACACTCGCCCCATCTCAATCTACGGCAAGTCCAAACTAGCCGGAGAGCGTGCCGTCGCGCGACACCTGAAGCGTTTCTACATCGTGCGCACCAGCTGGCTGTACGGCCCGCACGGACGCAACTTTGTAGAAACGATTCTGCAAATGGCCAAAGAACGCGATGTGCTTCGTGTAGTTTCGGATCAGTGGGGTTCGCCCACCTGCACTCTCACTCTGTCGGAAGTGATCGCCGAACTGATCGAGCACGATCGCTGGGGCACCTACCACGCCACCGACGGTGGTGTCACTAACTGGTACGAATTCGCCAAAGAAATTCTCAAAGACCAGAACAATGTCGAAGTGGTGCCCATCGAAACACGCGAATTTCCGCGCCCGGCTACCCGTCCGAAATACTCCGTGCTCGACAAGACAACACTCATCCACACGATCGGTCGCGAGCCGGTACCGTGGCAGCAGGCACTCGATGAATATCTCGAGTTGCGCACCGCCAGACCGACGGTCTAACTATTTGGTTTTGGCGCCCTGAGTTTTTACGGACACGACAATCACAGACTTAGCTGCTGCGGGAGGTTTCTTCTCTTTCGTGCACGCCGGCTGATTCTTGCCGCCCACGGCATCTAGTCATAGATGGCGAGTTGGACGGACACTTCGAGTTTTGACCTCCTCCCTTTCCTCTCGGAAGGGGATTCCGGCTGGGAGTCCTGATGGACGCCGACACGGTGGGTTCCTGCTTCATCAAAGCTGCCAGAATCTCTTCTGGTCTTGCGTCCTCTCCACAGGCTCATCGGGCGAGCCCCGCCCTGTTAGTCCCAAGCTTGTTTGCCAGGACCATACGTATGTATACCACATATATTCCGTGCATGCAACATCAGCCGTGCATCTGCCGGCTTCGCCGGCGGTGCCAACTTCGGACCGCCCAGGCTGGGTCATCAGAGCAGTTTTTCAAGTATTTCGAGCTGGCCGCCTATGCCACCCGGGTTAAAAAAGACTGACTTTGATGTCATGAGGCACTTCCAATGCGGTTCTCTGCCGATTCAGCTTCAAGATAGCTGGACTGGCAGCCGGTCTCACTGATATTCTTACCAACCGATAGACCGGAAACGAGCCTCAATGCTGCAGCAAAAGATGAAATCCCTGACAAAAGACGCCATCGGTACGGAGTTCTCCAACGACATCTCCGTCCAGGACTACACTAAAAAGCCCACAATCGAAGGTGTGCAGTTAATCAATCTGCAAATGTTCGTCGACGATGGCGGTTCGCTGGCGGAGATTGTCCGCTTCGACGACGACGGCTCGCTGCAAGTGATCCCCGAGTTCAAGGTCAAGCAATCGACCTTCTCGATGATGTTGCCGGGGACAATCAAAGCTTTCCACCTGCACTTCAACCAGGAAGATGTCTGGTTCATCCTGCCGACCAGCCGCGTGCTGATCGGTCTTTTCGATGCCCGCAAAGACTCACCCACCTACCGCAACTCGATGCGCTTCGTGATGGGTGCCGGGCGCGCCCAGATTCTCTATCTGCCGCGCGGAGTCGCTCATGGTCTGGCTAACCCGTGGACCGAACCGGCTCACATGATTTACTTCGTCAACCAGTGCTTCAATGCTGACGATCCCGATGAGCGCCGCCTCCCCTGGGACGCTCTGGGCGCCGATTTCTGGGAAATCCGCAAGGGCTAAACCGATTCATCGTTAGGCTTAGCTGCCTTACCGGCACGACGAAGTTCTTCAGCAAACTTCTGCAAGTCCATCAACTTTCGGAATCGCTGCTCCACAGTGAGCTTCAAATTTTCCCGCAAGAGAGTAATATCGACGTCCTTTTTGTAGAACTCAATTACCGGGTCGATTTCGTGATTTTGCTCTTTCAAGGTTTATCCTCTGTCCTAATTATGACAGGAGAAACTTAGATGAGACCGAGCCTCAGTCGCGGTAATGGCGCAGCCAGGCGCGTTCGACGGCATCAGCGACATGCTGGTGCACCGAACGATCGAGAATGCTGGGTACCAGGGTGTCTTCCTTCGCCAGTTGCGAAATAGACTTGGCGGCGGCGATCTTCATTTCATCGGTAAATATCTGAGCACCGGCGCGCAGGGCGCCGCGGAACAGTCCCGGAAATGCCAGCGCGTTGTTGATTGTGCGACCGTCTGCCGCAAAACGCGCGCCTTGAGCGATAGCTACATCAGGATGGATCTCGGGATCAGGATTGGAAAGTGCCAGGATCACCTGCCCCTTCTGCACCTTCTCGGCGGGCACCAGTCCCGGGCGCCCGGTCGTCAGCACGACAACGTCGGAATTTTCCATGACACCATCGAGAGTGGCACGCTTGCCGCCCGCCGATTCCAATCGAGCCATCGCTTCATCGCGCAGGTCGCAACCGATGATCTCTTTGACGCCGTAGGCGAGCAGCAGTTTCGCAATGCCGGTGCCGGCAGCGCCCAGTCCGACGATGCCGACCACCGAATCGGATAGCGTCGGCAGCATGCGCCGCGTAATCGTAAGCAGCGCCGCCAGTACAACCACCGCTGTTCCATGTTGATCGTCGTGCAATACAGGAATCGACAACTCGCGCTGCAAGCGCTCTTCGATATCAAAACACTCCGGCGCTGCGATGTCTTCCAGTTGAATCGCTCCAAATGTCGGCGCGATTGCCTTCACGGTTTTGATGATCGTTTCGCTGTCCTGAGAATCAATCAAAATCGGATACGCGTTGATACCAACCAGTTCGCCGAACAGGACGCTTTTGCCTTCCATAACCGGCATGCCGGCCACCGGTCCGATGTTGCCCAGTCCGAGAATGGCAGTGCCGTTAGTGACAACCGCCACGCTGTTGCCGATAGTGGTATAGCGCCGCGCCAGAGAGATGTCCTTCTGAATCAATCGACAAATCTGAGCGACGCCGGGCGTATAAATTTTGCGCATCTCGGCGATGGTCTCCAGCGGAAACCGGCTTCGCACCGCGATCTTGCCGCCCTCATGCACTTGTTGCACGGGGTCGATGATTGATTCGATAGTGATGCCGTCTAAGTCGCGAAGCCCTTTCTCGACGTCGCGCAGATGCTGGTCGTCATCGAGCTGCAAGCTGATTTCGCGGATTATGAAATCGGGTCCTTGCGCAACGATGGTAATTTCGCCGATGTTGGCGTGCATGTTGCCGAGGAGGGTGGCAATCTGCCCTAGAAAACCGGGCTTGTCCGTGACCCGCAAACGAAAAATTCGAATCAGTTTTTGATCCGGTCGGGTTGAAACCATGCCTGCCATCGTTACCTCCAGAAGGTCCCCTATTCTAGGCGGGTTTTAGGTTCTGATCGCCTCGATGGGCGCCGGTCGTTATCTTGTGTAAGAAACATCGCCTATGCGCGGCAAGAAAGGCAGCGTTTTCAAGCGAAACTACTTGCGAGTTGCAGCTTGGGCTAGCAATAGAGCCTTCAACAGTTGTGCATCTGCGCACTTCGCAGTACCAGGCTCATTGAGTTCGTCCGCCAGCCACCATGGACCCTTGCTTATCAGGTCCTTGTCCGACACTACAACCAGCTCGTCGGGCTTGATGCCTTTATTGAGGATGCTTTTGCCCTTCGGCGTCGTCCACTCAGCGATGCTGATGGTGATCGCCACCCCATCGCCCAGCCGGTTGATCGCATCGATTGTGGAACTGCCCTTGGACGGTTCGCCCACAACCTGAGCGTCGGCAGATTCCTGCAAAGCAGCGGCGATTATTTCTGCAGCGGCGGCAGTCTCGCGGTTGACCAAAACGAACACGCGCCCCTTGTAAACCGGCGGCTTCTTCTGCACCTGCACGGTCTTGTAACCGGCATTGTCCACCACAGACATGATGTACTTTCCTTGCTGCACGAAGAGCATGCTCAGTTCGATCGCGTTGGACAGCAGTCCGCCACCGTTATCACGGACATCCAGAATGACACCAGGAGCGGTGGCAATTTTCTGAAACTCGTCTCTGAACACATTCATGAAATACGTGCTGTGCATATCGTCCAGTCTTATGTAGCCAACGCCACCGGGCAGGGTGCGCACACACAGGAGATCCGCCTCGGGTGTCGCTCCTCGTTCAGCGGTAATTTTCTTGCTTGCGCCCTTGCGCAGGACAGTGACAGTGGTTTTTGTGTGTTCCGGACCGCGCAGCATATCGGCGGTTTCGTCCAACGACTTACCAACAACGGACTTGCCGTCGACTGCCACCAGCACATCGAAAGGTCGCACACCTACTTTCTGCGCCGGGCTGCCCGGAGTCACTTCAACAATTACGGTCGGATCTTTGTCTAACTTCTTGCGCAGCTTCAGCCCGATTCCAAAAAGATTGGGATCGCTTTTCTTGGCTGAACCGGATTCAATCAGCTTGGTGTGCTGGTTATTGAGGCTGTCCAGCATGGCTTTGATGGCGCCGCGAGCATCCTCTGTCGACTTCAACTTGCCGTCGTACTTATGTTTCCACTGCTCCCAGTCCTGCTTATTAAAGGTGCGATCGAAGTAGGTTTCGTTGATCAAGTTCCAGGCTTTTAGATAAATAGCCTGCGCATCTTGATGGACGCCGGTTTGTGCGGGGCGTGTCGTGCCGTCTTGTCTCTCGGCCCTGCCCGGCACATCCGGACGTCCGCTTTGCGACGTTGCCGGCAAAACACTGACGATCAGCGACCACGCGAGCAATCCGGAGAGCAAGGGCCGTTGCACGTTTCTCACTGGCACATTTCTCATTGAGTAAAACCTCGATAGTTTAACACCAGCGCCGGGTTGAGCGACTTTGTGGCAGTCTTCATCACCTTGAGTATGAGAATTAAGCCTTGGGGCGTCGGCTATTCGTGGCCTGTGGGAACTTAGTAAATAGATCTCGGTGAGGCGAATGAGCGACCACGAATCAGGGTCGGTAGTAGACGGCAGGTTCGAAATCGTGTCCCAGCTTGGCGAAGGCGGCATGGGCACGGTGTATCGCGCCATCCACCGGGAAATGGACCGGCAAGTCGCGCTGAAGGTCCTGAAAGCATCCCTGTTGTCGGCCCCGCAGCAGCAAATGCGCTTCCGCAATGAGGCGCAAGTGATCAGCACGCTCGACCATCCGAACATCGTTTCCATTTATTCCGTCGGCATAGCCGAGACCGGTGCGCCCTACATCGCAATGGAACTTCTCGAAGGCAAGCCTCTTTCCGACATCGTCAAAGAAGCGCGGTTTCTTTCCTACAAAGATGCCGTGCCGCTCTTCATCCAGGCATGTCACGGGCTGGAACACGCCCACGAACAGGGAATTATTCACCGCGACATCAAACCCAGCAATCTGGTCGTCATGCAACATGGCGACCAGCAGCCAAAGGTGAAGGTCGTCGACTTCGGCATCGCCAAAGCTCTAGAAGGCGATAGCATCACGCAGACTTCAGTCGTAATCGGCAGCGCTTTCTACCTGAGCCCCGGACAGTGCGAAGGACGGCAGGGCGATGCGCAATCGGACATCTACGCGCTCGGTTGCAGTATGTTCGAAGCTCTGACAGGCAGACCGCCGTTTGTGGGCGACTTCTATTTCGAAACCATGCAGAAACATCGCAGCGCGCCGCCGCCGAAAGTGAAGGAAACTAATCCTGATGCCGATCTGCCGGAATCTCTGGAATCGATCATTGCCTGCTGCTTGAGCAAAAATGTTGAAGACAGATATAAATCGGTAAGCCAGGTGCGCGCTGACCTCCATAACATCTTGAACGGCAAGCCGCCGCAGCACATTCCGAAAACACCGGATAGCCAGCAGACGGCATCGACTTCAGCGAAGAAGTTTGCCGGCTCGCGCCGGCTGCTGATCACCATATGTAGTGTCATAGCCGTGACGGCGGCTCTCACCATCTTCATCGAGCGACAGTCGCATCAGCTGTCGGCGGTCCCCATCGCCGACATTGATCTGGTTGGAGAGAGAGACCGCATCCGGCAAAAGAATGCTGCTCTCTGGCCAGTGGTCGAGCAGGGACAAATCACCCCTGAAGTGCTGCACGTACTGCTCGCTAACTGTCAGGCCGCGCACAGAATATCGTATTGCCAGGAAGAGCGGACCGCAACCATTCTGATTGGAATCGCCAGCACCAAGCTATTAGCCGCGTCGAGTTCTGATGCAGATGCAACCAGAGCAATTCTCAAGGAAAGCGAAGAGGCTCTGCGTATGACCGTGTCCGACTATCAAAAAGCCATCCGGCTTCGCAAACTCCCTGATACACATGTCGCTCACGAGCAACTTGCTTCGCTGGCAGCAGCACTGGCCGCCTGTTATGCAAACCAAACGCGCTATGCAGAAGCCAAGGCAGCTCAGGAGATTGCTCTCGATGCGCTCCGCAAAGCCGGCAACGACAAGCCGGGCGACCGGGAGCTGCCGGATTACATTCACAATCTCGGACAACATGTCCTCTACAGCCTCCTCGTTGATGGAGAGAAAACCTCCTTGCAGAACGTGCAGGCATTGGTGAACTACGGAAAAGCAGATCCTGTCCTGCAAAGTAATGTCACCATCGAGTTGAATAAAATCGAGGGGTTAGCTCGGCAATTCCACTACGTCAAATTCGCAGACGCGGTTGAACGCCTTTCCGCCAGGTAGGTCCAGATGGGTGAAGATTTGACCGATCAACCAGGCGGACGGGCGATCGAACCTGTCGTCGACGGTCGTTTCGAAATCAAATCGCTTCTTGGTGAGGGCGGGATGGGTGTTGTATACGAAGCCTTGCACCGTGACATGGAGCGTATGGTGGCATTGAAAGTACTGAAGTCGATGGCAGCTTCCCCAGAGCAACAAGCACGGTTCAAGCAAGAAGCGCAGGTAATCTGTAAGCTCAAACACCCCAATATCGTTTCCATTTATTCAGTTGGACTTTCGCAGAGCGGCGCACCATACATCGCGATGGAAATGTTGGATGGAAAGCCGTTGGCAGAACTGATCAACGAGTGCGGACCGCTGCCTTGGCGGTCTGCGGTGCGATTGTTCGTGCAAGCCTGCAATGCCATCGAACACGCGCACAGCAAAGGCATCATCCACCGAGACATCAAACCGAGCAATCTCGTGGTGATTGGCGATCCCGCGTCGGCGGACGCACAATTGAAGGTTGTCGACTTCGGCATCGCCAAGGTGCTGGGCAGCGACTCGATAACTCGCACCAACGTCATCGTCGGCAGCGCCTTCTATCTCAGCCCCGGACAATGCGAAGGACGCGCACCGGACGTGCATTCCGATATCTATGCCATGGGTTGCAGCCTGTTTGAAGTACTGGCGGGAAAGCCGCCCTTCGTCGCAGACTTCTATTTAGAAACTATGTCCAAACACCTTAGAGAAGAGCCGCCCAGAATCAAAGATGTAAATGCAAACGCCGATTTTCCCGACGATCTCGAGCAAGTGATCGCCTGTTGCTTGCGCAAAGACAGCGCGGGCAGATATGCGAACACGGCGGCGCTGCGAGAAGATCTTGAGCACGTGCTGTCCGGCACCGCTGTGCAGAACATTCCAATAGGCACCGGAAAAGAACTCCCGCGAGGGGCTTCTGTGCACCACGCTCAGCGAGTCTCGTGGCGAATTCCGGCAATTGTAATCGGCATCGCAGCTGCAATCGGACTTGGCGTTTGCGCGGTGTTCCAGAGCGTCAAAGATCGAGGTGACATGCCGGTTTCATCCGATGTCGTTCGTTCGCAAGCACTGGCGACGCTCGATCAGCAACAGCTTCAAATATACGCACTTTTGCATGAGCAAGATCCTGAAGCATACCGGTCTGCCGCACGCGTACTGCTATCCGCAAGCAAAACGGCACAAAAACTTGGCGAGCTGGCGCAAGAGGCGGAAGTCATGGAAACATCCGCATACGACTGGCGCCATCTGATTGACTTTGGCATGAGTACGAAGCACTCTCCTCCAGAGGCTCGCAATGAACCGCTGGCAAGAGAATTGGAACTGAGCGTAATCGCCGCCCTGGAGCGGGTCGGAGAGAGCGCTGCGAACTCGCGCGCCTCATCTCACAAACGCCTGCACGAAAACTGCATGATGACGGCAGGAAACATGGCTGTGGGCTACTACGAACTGAATGAAACTGAGCAAGCATCTCGACTTGCAGAACGAGCCTTGAAAGAACTGATGTATCTAGATGTGGTTCGAGATCGAGAAAATTGCCAGGACTATCAGCACATGATGCAGAATTTGATCTCCCCGGCCCTTGCTCACAATCAACCAGAGCTGGCAATCCGCCTCCTGAAAGAACGAGTGAAGTGGATGAAGCGCGCTCCCTGGGCGTCCGGCGACATGCTCGAGGTGCTGTCCCAATACGAAGCGCAGGCCAGGCAGCTGGGTCACGTCAGAGCGGCAGCCGAGATAAGAGCCATAGCCCGCGAGATTAAATAGTCGAAAACTAAAAATGCTACCTTTGGCAGACGACCGACGACGAATTGTCCTAGTCCTGGGGTTTTTACTAGACCATTCTCGCGCCGCAATCCGCAAGCAATGCCCTTTCCTGAATTTGAACCAACACCTCCCGCCGTCCCGGAGGCTAGTTTCGATGCTAGCCAGGTTTCGGGCGTCGAATCCACTTCAGGCTTGACCGGCGCTGAAACGCAGCTCAATGCGCCCCAGGACGTCTCCTCGGCCAGCCAATTTTTCCAGCCCGGCAGCGGCACGGCCCTGCCCGAACTGCATATTTCTGACGGTGGTGCCAGCGCTTCCTTAGGCTCCGGCGCCGAACAAATGATGATGCACCCGACCGAAGCGATGCTCGGCTCGGGTGTCGGTCCTTCCGGTGCCGAACTGGCGGTCTCGGCACCCACCGTGCCCGGCGCCGAATCGGCCGCCCTGACCTTCGCGCCAGGTAGTGAATCAGCCGCGATGTTGGGCAGTATGGCTCCCGTACCCCCAGGTGGCGAGCCGATTTCCCCCCTCATCCAGCTGATCATGAAGATGCCCGGCATGATGGGCGTCATCAATAACCTCTTCGAGTTCTTGGGTGCTTTGTTTGGCGGCGGAAACTTAATAGCGCTATTCGATCCTATTCTGTGGATGCAGCATGCCTCTTCGGCGATCGCCACGTTTACGATCTCCTTCGTGGAAAACCTGCCGCAGGCGTTGATGAACAACATGTTCTCGGCGAACAACAACTTCTTCTTCAACACGATGGCGGATCATCTGCAGAAGTTCGCCGTCTCATCGACATCTACACAAATCGCGCCGATCGCGTCCGAGCCTCTTGCCGGCGGCGGTGGTCTCAATTTGAACATCAGCGGACCGGCCGATCTGAATAAGCCGATGTTCGAAAATTCCGACTTGATCGCCCAGGGTCCGTCCGGTCCAAACATGTATGGTGACTGGGGTCCGCAAAGCTTCTATGCCTCCAACTCCGGACAGCAGTTGATGGGCAACTACTCGCAAACGCCTGCTTTGCCAAACACCACCACTCCGTCCACACCGCAATTCAATCAAGGAACTCCAGCTCCGGCACACGCGCCAAACGCGCACGCCTCGACCGGGCATGCACCATCCGCGCAAGGCGGCATGCACCATCCGCGGTACCACGCTCCGGCGCCCAGCGAGACCAGCGCCGTTCAGAACGGCAACCCAGACGGCAGCCAGTTCGGCAACGCCGACGGCAGCCAGATTGCTTCCAGCGATGCTCCGGCGCAGCCGAGCGAACCTTATCAAGTACAGCAAGGCGACAACCTCTGGGATATTGCTCAAAATCAATTGGGCGACGGCACGCGCTGGCACGAGATTTATCAGCTCAATCAAGCCACCATAGGTGGTGACCCCAATTTGATTCATGTCGGCACGCAATTGCAAATGCCTGATGCCACCAACCTGACCGCCGACGGCGGCCACTACATGGTGCAGCCCGGCGACAACCTGTGGGACATCTCCCGCCATCAACTGGGTGACGGCAGCCGCTGGACGGAGCTTTACCAACAAAATCAGTCGGTGATCGGCGACAACCCCAATCTGATTCACCCCGGACAGCAGCTGGAAATCCACGGGGGCGGCGATATGTCCGCCGTAGCCTCCAATCCGCCTTCCGTACAAGCGCCCGTACACACGCCGGTGCACACACCGATTCATGCCCCGCTGCACACAGCCGCTGCGCAGCCTATCACTCATCACGTCACCACGGTCGGTCACGGACCGCAACTGGCGCAGGCAACTCCGAACACTCACGCCATCACAACTCACGCCACCGCCACCGTACCGGCCGCGCACGCGCCGGTCACTCACGCACCGGTCACTCAGGCACCGGTGGCTCACTCGCCGGTCAACCAGGCTTCGCCGCTCGGACAGTTGCAAGCGCAGCAACCGATGTTCGACCTCGGTCGCCAGGCGCCTGTCGATGCGGTGCCGCCACAAGCTTCGACCACCGTGCCCACTTCCTTCGCCCGCGGTGTCGGCGGCATGGGAGACGGCGGCGTCTCGACAGCCGGCTCACCCGGCGCGGGCATGGATGCCACCGGCGGCGCCGGCAGCAACATCGACCCATCCTACTTCAACAAGCAACCCTAGCTGAGCTGACTGGCCGGATTGGCAAATTTCTCGCATTGGAAATTGCCAATCTGGCCAGTCATCTCAGCTAGGGCTGGTGCAGATCAAAAAACGCCACTACAAAAACAACAACGCGCCGCACTAGGCGACGCGGGGCTGCTCAGACTTGCCACTGGTAGAGGAGAGCCGTCTGATGTTTAGACTAGACGACGAAGTCCGGTGTTTCAGCAACTTTATCGTTGTGAATGACTTCGATGCGATACTGTCCGGGCCCGACATGCACGTTCGGTGCAACAATCGCGCCATCTTCATTGGTCTTGCGCGAGAACACCACACCGCGATTGACTTCGCGAATGCGCAGTTCGACATCGCACAGAGCTTCGTCTTGAGTATCTTTTGCTTGCAGCAAGATTCTCAGGTGCTCTTTATCCACCAGCCAGCCAAGGTTGATTTGCACGTTCGCATCTTCAAGCTGTTGCTGGAATGTGCCGAGCGATACCATCTGCGTACCGACACCGCGCATGGCACCGGCGGGAACCATTTGCTGCCACGCCATACCAGCAAGCATGTCTTGCCAGGTATTGATGGCGGCTTCGCGCGATTGACCGATGAGGTCCTTGAGCTTGATGACGCCTTTCTCGACGACGTCGACCACGCTCTTCTCTTCACCAATCAGCTTGGCGGTCACTCGTTTGAGAATGCTCTCGTCATTCGACGTTAGCGGCAGATGCTCCGACGCCGACCACATGGCCTTGTCGAATTGGCTGTCTACACCGGGCAGCGGTAGGCTGTCCGCATTCTTGCTGAGAAACGATGCAAAAGAATCGGCTGCGACGTTCTCGTCGCCCGCAAGTATTCTTGCCAATTCTTCTTTCAGGTTTTTCATTTTCGCCGAAGCTCCTAGATACGCGACTCTTCTTTTTCCAACCGTTCTTTGAATGCCTTTAGCGTGCGAACGATTTTCTTGTCGACCGTATCTATACTCTTCGCGTCCATTTTTAGACACGAAATCAAATCTTCTCGCTTATATCCCTGCACATACTTCAAAAGGAAGCAGGTACGGTGTATTCCGGGCGGCAGCTCTTTGATAATCCGGTTTATTAAATCCTTCAAAAGTGACTGGCTGGCCGGGTCGGAGTCTTCCTTGCCGCTCAGACTGTACTCCCAGCCGAAAACGTCCTCGGCGGACCGTCCATCATCTTCATCAAATAAGGAATCTAAGGATGTGGTCCGGAATTGTCCGGTGGACGCCGATTCTTCATCGAAGGTCTTGCCGGCGGACAGGGTCTTAACCTGCATCGATTCGCCCTCGAAAGTCCCGTCGCTTTCGCTTTCGGTGATTTCGCTGGCCCGGGTGAGGACTTTTGTAGTGTCCTTCTTACGCAGCTGAACCTTGTGATAACGCTCGAGATTCTGCGCTATTGCCTTGTTGCAGGCTCCCAGACAGTAGAGCGCCAGGTTGGCGTCCGGATGGGAGGGGTCGAAGTGGGTCGTGACCAGAACCAGCGCATTCTGCAGGATGTCTTCTATATCCTCATCTGTCGCCAGACGCGCACGCGAGCGAATGTAACGCATCATGCGTGTGGGGGTGAAATCCATCTCCCCCTTCAGAAACGCTCGGGCTTCCTTTTGTTTCATCCGTAACTCGGTGCCAACTGCCAGTGGTCCGCATAAATTGTATCTACACAAATTCCCAAATTTCAGGATAACGGCAAAAATATTGCCCACAATCTGTCTTTCGGCATTTGCCATCCGGATGCCAAGAGTCCGGAATGAGCCCTGTGTCAGCGTCAGGAAAGCTTTTCGTGCCAAACTTACGCCCTTAAGGAAACTCCTCGTATGCCATTGACTGCAACAAAGCACCCCAAACCGTTCAGGGACATCCGACTCTCACGGCGGCGCAGCACCCCCCTGCACGATTTCGGCAGACACGTCTGGAGCGATATTCTCGAAGCCGTCACCGGCAAGGCGCTCCCCACATTCCCCAACCTCATTCAAAGAGCGCAGGCCAGCGGCCTGCCCATGGACGACTTTCAGGAAGCCCTGGAGGCTGGAGGCGAGTCCGGACAGAACTCTGACGCCGATATCGCCACCGAGCTGCTTTCGATAGCGCGCGGACACTATGGCAAGGGCTCGTACTGGGCAGAGCTGGGAGTGAAGACCCAGGCTCGCGACCATTACTTGATGTCCATGCTCTGGTGCTCATACGCCGAACTATTTATAGAAGAGCCCTTCCTGCGTGCTCGGGTCCATCCTCTATATCAAGAGGCGTATCGCAAAGTCGCGCACCTGTTTGCCAGTCCAGCCCGGCTGGTTTCGGTAGACATCGGACACGGCCAGGGCATTCTCGAAGGCTACCTGCGCCTGCCTCCGTCGAGCCAGGGCGGGCGCAAGAAAGGCGTACCATGTGCGATTCTGGTAAACGGACTGTCCAGCACCAAGGAAGAGCTGCACTTCACCGAAAACGCCCTTTTGGCGGCCGATATCGCAACGCTATCGTTTGACTATCCCGGTATTCATGAAGACACTTCGGAAGCGCTGCACCGACTTGATGTGGATGCGCTCGCTTATGCACTCTGTGCGCTGGTGGCATCTCAGATTGAAGTAGACATTACGCGCGTGGCGCTCTACGGAGTTTCTTTCGGAGCGCGTCTGGCACTGCATATGGCGACAGAGATGCCGGAAAGATTCAAGGCGGTGGTTGCACTTTCCGCGCCATTCGATATGCTAGCGGACGTGGATACCCTGCATGCAACACTAGAACAGGAAGCAGCTATCTACCCCGGCACTACAACATCGGCACTGGCAGACTTCGCCAAGAAGACCCCTCTTGCAAACAGACTGGACAGGATCACGGCACCACTTTTAGTGGCAGGCGGCGGTCGCGACTTGATCGCGCTGCCCGAAGAGACCTCCTTCATCTATGAACTGGCAGCCTCGGCAGACAAAAAATTGATTCTCTGCCCTAGCGCCGGCCACGTCTGCAGCGAAATGATGCCTTCTTTGCGGCATGAAATCGCGCAATGGATCAAGCAGCGGATATGACATCGGGCATACGGTTGCAGCTGTGCACCGGAATATGCATCGCATTGTTGGCGTTTTCGCACGCCCTCCCCTCCAACGCACAGCAACCAAATCCGGCATCCAGCACCATGCCCGCCGGGTCCGGTAAGCAAGTGGCGCAAGCACTGCCGATGGATCCCGATGCTCCGATTCTCCTGCCGCCGATCGCGCCCTCGACAAACTCGTCAGGCAGCAGCTTCCCCAACATTACGGTGCCCGGCGGCAGCACGTCGTCACCGGCCATGCCTCCGACGTTGAACCCGGTGGGAATTCTCGAAGCCTTCGATGAAGGACTGGTGAAGAGTCCACGGGCAGCGGCGGCGCGCGCCCAGATGGGTATCGCCAAAGCCTCGATGGCAGCGGCCTGGACCCTGCCCAACCCATCGTTCCTTTTATACAACGGTATGCGGGCTGAACAGACCTACCAGAAAGGCGTGTCCCTCAATCTAGAACCGCCATGGAAACTGGTTACTCGCATTATTCAAGCGAAGCGCCAGATCAAGCAAGCCGACATCGAAATCATGCAGAGTCTCTGGACGTTGCGCAGCTCAGTGCGCCGCGCTTATCTGGAAGCAGTAGTTTCGGAAGCCACTTATGAAACTCTGCAAGAACTCTTCGACCTCTCCGACAAACTCCTGAACGTTGCACAGAAGCGCTTTCAGGCAGGCGACGTGCCCGAACTGGACGTTCTTAAAGCCCGCCTGGCTACGTCGCAGGCACAAATCGATCGCACCCAGGGCGACCGGCGCGTTATGCAAGCCAAACAACAGCTGGCCATCATTCTCGGCAGGTCGCACAATCAAGTGGTCGACGTCAACAAACTGCCCACCTTCAACTTGCACGTCGAGAAGAACGACCTGCTCCCCGACTTCGACAAGCCGGTGCCGCCGCTGGACCAGTTTATCGCTGAAGCTAAAAAGAACCGGTTGGAGCTGAAGCTGGTCAATCAGCAAATCGCCGTCAACGAAGCTGCATTGAAAAACACCTACGCTAATATCATCCCCAACACGCAAATGAACGTCGGTGCCTCGGCCACCGGCAACCCGCCCACCGGACCGAAGATCAAGAACGGATGGTTCATGGGCTTCTCACAAGAATTACCGATCGGCAACTGGCAGCAGGGTGACATCTTCAGGCTGAAAAGCACGATCAAACAATTGAAGATGGAGTTCACATCACAGGAGAACCAGGTGATTGCCCAGGTTTCGTCCGCGTATCAAAAACTGATCGCCGCTCGCGACAGAATTCGTGCCTATCAAGAGCACGTGCTGGCCGACTCCAACGAAGTCGCTCGCCTGGCGCGGCGCAGTTACGAAGTGGGGCAGTCGGACATCACGTCAACGCTTGCCGCCCAGCAAGCCAATATCCAGATTCGCAGCCAGTATCTCGATGCCGTGCAGGACTACCAGCAAGCATTCGCGGATCTCGAACAGTCCATCGGTCGCCCGCTGGAATAAGCCTATTGCAGTCCGGGGCTTTGCAGGTCAGACAGGCGGTATTCGCCGGTCAGGCGGGTGTGTTCTTCGTATTCTTCTTCCTTGCCGACGCCGCCCGGCTGCCCGTTGGCAGGCGGCTTGTTGATCCAGGCATACACCGCCGGCAATACCAGGAGAGTGAGCGCCGTCGCACTCACCAGTCCCCCCAGCACGACAATTGCCAGCGGGCGCTGCACCTCGGCACCGGTGCCGCCCGAGATAATCTTGGGCAAAAGGCCCATAATCGCCACGGTTGCCGTCATCAAAACCGGTCGCAATCGCGTCATGGCGCCGTCAGTGGCCGCATCTACGACGTTCATGCCCCGGCGCTGCAACTGCGTGATGTAGGTGACCATAATGACGCCGTTTTGCACCGCCACTCCAAACAAAGCGATAAACCCGATAATCGCCGGCACCGAGATGGTCTGGTGTGTGATGAACAAGCCGACAAATCCGCCGATCATGGCAAAAGGCACGTTGAGCATGATCAGGCTGGCGTTCCTCAAAGAGTTAAAAGAAGCGAAGAGCAACACGAAGATCAATAAGAGCACGATCGGCACCACCACGGCCAGACGTTGCATGGCGCGCATCTGGTTTTCGAAAGTACCGCCCCAGACAACCCGATAACCGCGTGGCAGTTGCACTTCTTTGGACACCCGCTCTTGCGCCTCGGCAACGAATCCGCCCAGGTCGCGTCCGCGCACATTAGCCAGAACGGCGGTGCGCCGCTGTCCATCTTCACGGTTGACCATGACGGTGCCGCGTTTGATTTGAATGTCCGCCAGGTGCTTGAGCGGCACGCGCGCACCGGACGGCGTCGCCACCAAAATCGCCTCGATGTCTTCTTCCGAATCGCGATACTCAGCCGGGTATCTCACCGAAATCCCGAAACGCTGCGTACCTTCGAGAACATCCGAAACCACTCGCCCGGCGATCGCGGTGTTGATAATCTCTTGCACATCGCTGACATTCAGCCCATAGCGCGCAATCACATCGCGCTTAAGCGAGATGTTCATTTGCGGCAATCCCAGAATCTGCTCACGCTGCATATCGGCGGAACCACGCACGCCCCTGACGATGCCCTGAATCTTGGCGGCGATGGCATCGATTTTTTCCAGGTCGTCGCCGAAAACTTTGATACCCAGGTCTGCTTTGATGCCGGCCACGAGATCATCAATCATGTCGGCAATCGGTTGGGAGAAGCTGTAAATCAGCCCCGGCACCTTGTCCAGCTGTGCCGCCATGCGATTGACCAGCTCTTCTTTATTGTGCGTGGTGCGCCATTCGCTGTTAGGTTTAAGTCCGATGTAGATGTCGGCATTGTCGACGCCTTCCAGATCGGAGCCCATTCCGGAGCGACCGATTTTAGAAACAACGACGGTCACTTCAGGAAACTCCTTGACGATCTCCTCGACGTGACTGATGATGCGCCGCGATTCTGTGTGGCTGACGCTCGGCGAAAGTTTCGTGCGCAAAAGTATTGAACCCTCATCGAGGGTTGGAATGAACTCAGAGCCCAAAAACGGGATCAGGCAGAAGCTCACCAGCAAAGCGCCAAGCGACACCACCAGAGTGCGTTTGGGATGCTGAATAGCGCTCTTCAGGGCGGGTGTGTAGACCCTGACCACAGCATCCAAAATCGGATTGTGTTTTTCCTCGATATTGCGCCCTCTGAACATCCAGAAGCAGAGCACGGGAATCAAAGTCAACGACACCAGCAAGGCGCCGAGAATGGCATAAATAAAGGTGAGCGCCAGAGGGTGAAACATCTTGCCTTCGATGCCTTCCAGCGTAAACAGCGGGATGTAGACCGAGACAATAATGAAAATTGCAAAAACGATCGGTCGCCCGACTTCCTGAGCAGCCTGTGTGACAATCGGCAGGATGTCGATCTTCTGCCCGATGCCGCGCGCAACGCCTGGCAGGTCGCCAGAGGCGTCGGAGGAAAGTTTCGACCGCGCGTGCGCCACCTGGCGGAAGATGTTTTCCACCATCACCACGCCGGCATCGACAATCACGCCGAAGTCGACCGCCCCGAGAGTCATGAGATTGGCCGAAAGTCCAGTGAATTTCATGAGGATGAAACTGAACAGCAGCGAGAGCGGAATGATGACGGAGACAATCAACGCGCTGGGGATATCGAGCAAAAAAGCGAACAGCACAATCACTACCATGCCGCCCGAAAACATCAATATCTCTTTGACGGTGTCGATGGTCTTGTCGACAAGTTCGGTCTGGTTGTAGTAGGGATAAATCTTCACACCCTCAGGCAGTTCGCTTTCGATATCGCGCAGTTTGGCTTCTACCTGGTCAACCACCGCCTTGGTGTTGACGCCTTTGCGAGTCATGACGACGCCCGTCACCGCTTCACCCTTTCCGTTCATCGAAGCTGATCCGCGTCGGAAGGCGGGCCCGATCTTCACCTCAGCCACCTGTCTGATCGTCACCGGCGTTCCGTTTACTGATTTGAGTACGATGTCGGCGATGTCTTTCTCGTTGTGGATGCGACCCAGTCCGCGAATGATGATTTCCTCGCCGCCTTGCTCGATGAAGTTGCCGCCGGCATTGCTGTTGTTTGCTTCCAGCGCCTTAACGACATCGCGCAGTGTCAGGTCGTATCCTTTTAAGCGATCCGGCTGCACAACCACCTGATATTGCTTTACGAAACCGCCATAGGACACGACATTGCCGACACCCGGCACCGCCCGAAAGCGCCGCGCCACCTGCCAGTCTTGAATGGTGCGCAACTCGGTGAGATCGTGCCGGTCGGAGGTCAGATAGTAGGCGAACACGTTGGAGAAGCTGGAGACCAGAGGTCCAAGTTGCGGTCTTGGTGCGCCTTCCGGCAGGTCGAGCTGGTTGAGCAGCCGCTGCTGGATCAGCTCGCGCGCAAAATAGGGATCTGTATCGTCTTCGAAAATAGCCGTGACCACTGACAATCCGAAGCTGGAATTAGAGCGGATGTGTTTGATCTTGGGCACGCCGCTGAGCGCGCTCTCGATGGGAAACGTAATCTGGCGCTCGACTTCGTCGGTAGCCATGGTCTCCGGCTCAGTGATGATCTGCACCTGAACGTTGCTGCAGTCAGGGAACGAGTCGATCGGAATGTTGAGAATCGACCAGATACCGGCGACTGACAGGATGACGAAGAAGCCGACGGTGACCAGCCGTTGTTGCAGGGCAAAAGCGATGATGCGATCGATCATTTGATTGTCGCCTTACTGCCTGGATGCCTGCTGGTAGGTGAGTTCCGATTTGAGGAGCAAACTGCCCTGTGTCGCTACCTTTTCACCAGCGGCAAGACCAGCCGTCACTTCGTAAAACTTCTCAGTGTCACTGCCCAGCGTCAGACTCCTCTCGACGAAACCATCCGGCGTCTGCACATAAACGACTCTTTTGCCGTCCCGCTCCTGCACTGCCGTCTTTGGAACAGCCAGCAAGAGCTTGGGCTGCCCTTTCAGATCGATTTGAGCGAACATGTTGGTTTTGAACTTGTGCAATTTGTTATCGAGACGGGCTCTGATAGCCACCGTGCGCGTTTCAGGGTTGACGTTTTCACTGATGAAGCTGACGTAGCCCTGGAATTTTTCACCGGGATAGCTGGCTATGGTCACGGTCACCGGCGCGCCCAGCTGCACGCTCTGGACGTCGACTTCTGGAATATCGGCGTTGACTACTACCTCACTGAGATCTGTAATCGTGAAGGCATGTTTGCCGGGTCCGATGATTTCGCCGGCTGCCACATCGAAGTGCGTGACCACTCCCTGCCCGGTCGACACGAGCGGCACAACACCCATGACCTCATTTGTATCAAGCACGTTCTGCACCATTGCCGGTGTCATTCCGATAAATTTCAAGCGCTGCTTGAGCGTCGCCATCTGTTGTTTGGCGCGGGCAGTCTCAGCCTGAGCCAGCTGCAGGTCGCGCTTCAGCATGGCTTTGTTTTTGTACAACGCTTTCTCGCGCTGCAGTTCGGCAGTCGCCTGGCTGAATGCCAACTTGGCTTTAGCCAGTTCGGCCTGCGCTTCCATGAAATTCTTCTGTGAAGTAATCTTTTCGCGATAAAGTCCTTGCTGGCGGGAAAACTCGGCCTGCGACAGTTCCAGTTGCACTTTCGTTTCATCGTGGCGCGTTTGAGCCGCAATCAACGAGGGTGGGCGCTGCAAATATTCACTGTAAATCTGTTTCTCGCGCTCTTCGTGAGCCAACGCAATTACCAATTTTGACTTGGCTTCCAGAAGTTCGGCCTGCAGGTCACTATTTTCCTGGCTGTCCACTGTAGCCAGAACCTGCCCCGCCTTCACATGCTGACCGAGCACCACGTTTACCTTGACCACGCGACCTGAAAAGCGCGCGGTGACGTCTCTTTCCTTCGTAATCTCGGCGCGAATCTGTCCTGTAACGTGCAGATTATTAGACAGCAGGCGCTTTTCTACCGCCTCTGTCTGCAAATCTATACGTTTGGCGAAGTCAGGCGTGATGCGGATCAGGTGCACATCCGGGGATTTATGCGTGGGCGCGGCTTCCACGGTATCGTTGCCCGCCGGCGACGTGGCAGTTTGAGTCGAGCACCCAGAAAGGGCAAAAAGGCTGATTAGCGCGGCGCCGAGCCCGGCAACGGCGCAGGTAGCAATAGTAGGAACACTCTTCATTCTTTCGTGCGAGGATATAACCTCACTAGCGCTTGTTTGCTCAGGATAACACCTCAATCTTGGTCGGGCGCAAAAATTCAGACGTTGTTATTACATAGAAGGTCTTCGCAATTGAGAATCGACAAGTGGCTTAAGGTATCTCGCATCATCAAACGCCGCACAGTGGCTCAGATGGCGTGCGATCAAAGTCGAGTCTTCCTTAACGATCGCATCGTCAAAGCCGGTGCAACTGTTAAGCAAGGCGACAAGGTCCACGTCGAGCTGGGAGCCCGCGCCCTCACTGTCGAAGTCTTGGAAGTGCCGCAGAAAGCCCCTTCCATTCAGGAAGCCGCCAATTTGTACAAGAAACTCGAAGAGATAAGGCGGCCGCCGGAGAAGTTGGATTGGCTTCCTGACGGGGAAGATTTCGAGTAGAAGTGACAGCAGTATTGCAGTGACATGAGGCGGAGACCCACTTTGCGCATTCGAGCTATTTCTCTTTCGATTCTGGCGACGATCATTTTGCTGCCGGCAGCAGTCACCGAATCTGGTGGCGCCGACAAAAAAGCGGCCGCAGGCGCGGCCAAACCCGGAGTTTATTCCATAGGCAGCGAAGGCGCTTCCGGCATTATGGGCTGTAGCGGTGTACCCGCGGCGGTGGTGACCAGATCTGGTACGCGGCGCGGATTTTTCATGACGCGCGCCCAGGTCGACGGCATGTGGCGCTCGATGGGACTGGCGCCTGGAGATGTGCTTTTGACTTTGGACAATCGCGTCATCTGCAGCGGCAGCGACGCAGACGCGTGCCTGCGTTCCATGAAACCGCACTCGGTCGACCTGCAATTCATGCACAAAACAGGGGATGACGGACAGTACTCGCTGAAATCGCACCGCTTTCTCTACAGCGGACCGGGAGCCGCCGCGGTTATGAGCTCGTCCGGTTCGTCCGCATCTTCGTCCGGCACGGTCAACTACGGCAACACCAATCTCGGCACCAGCCAGGCTTCCAGTCCGGGCGCCATGAATACAGGCAATTCATCGGTAAGCGAACTGGAAAGCTATATGCTGGGACTGGTCAATCAGGACCGGCGCGGCGTCGCGCATGTCAATTCGGTTCCTATGGATTCCAGGCTCAGTGCGGCTGCCCGCGCTTACGCCGAAGACATGCTGAAGCGCAATTTCTTCTCCCACACTGACCCGAGCGGCAAGGGACCGCAGGAAAGAGCCAAAGACGCCGGTATCAGATGCGGTATCTATGAAAATCTGTCATTCCAACAAGGGCGGGGCTGGCGCACCGACAAGCAAATGGTGGCGGCAGCGGAAGCCGAGATGATGAGCGAGCCGCCCGACCAGCACAACCATCGCTACAATATCCTGCATCCCAGTCACGTCGCTTGCGGCATTGGTATCGCCCGCGATGGCACGACCGTGACCATGGTCCAGTGGTACACAGACTCGCCGCCTTGACATTTTCATTTTAGACATAGGTGATAGAATCACGGCCGTGTCTGGCTGAGGAAAACACCTTATGAACGAAAAGCCCGTGCCCGCTGAAGTTCGAGGCTGGAACTGGGGCGCCTTCTTTCTCACCTGGATCTGGGGAATCGGCAACAAAGTTTGGATTTCGCTTTTGTGCCTGCTTCCGCTTGTGAACATAGTGATGATTTTCGTGCTCGGCATCAAGGGCAACGAGTGGGCCTGGAAGTCCGGCAACTACGCCAACGTGGCGGAGTTTCACAAAGTGCAGAAAATCTGGGGCATAGTCGGCGTTTCGGTGTTTCTCCTTTGCTTCATCCTGGGCGGAGTCATGGGGCTGGGTATAGTCGGCACCGTATTTACAGTGATTAAAGAGAGCGAGCCCTACAAAATCGGCTTGCAACGCGCCCAACAATCACCGCAGTTGAAAGAAGCGTTGGGCGAGCCTATTAAAGACAACTGGTGGGTGTCGGGCGAAACAGAAATGAGCAACGGCGAAGCCGATTGCAAATTGCAGATACCCATTCTGGGTCCGAAGGGCACAGGCACGGTCTACGTCGACGGCGAGAAACACGCCGGGGGAGACTGGCAATTCAGCCGACTAACTGCGAAGCCCGACAATGGTGGACAGGAAATTGATCTGAACGTCGGCGCCGGCACACCAGCGGTCGCGCCGAAAACCGAGCCAAGCGACGACTCGTTGACCGATACTTCCAGCGATACTTCCAGCGACGACTAATCGATGTATTCGCGCAGGCGGCGGCTTCTGTTGGGATGCCGCAATTTGCGCAGAGCCTTAGCTTCGATCTGGCGAATGCGCTCACGCGTGACGCCAAAAAGTTGTCCCACTTCTTCCAGGGTGCGCTGGCGACCATCGTCGAGTCCGAAGCGCAGACGCAAAACATCGCGCTCGCGCGGTGACAGGCTGGCCATCACATCAATGATGTCTTCACGCAGCAATTCTTGTGTGACCGAAGAAGCCGGAGTTTCGGCTTCGCGGTCTTCGATGAAGTCACCCAGACGGCTGTCTTCTTCCTTGCCGATGGGCGTTTCCAGTGAAATAGGTTCTTGAGCGACTTTGACGATTTCGCGCAGTTTCGTAATTGAAACTTCCATGGCCAGCGCGATTTCTTCCTCGGTGGGTTTGCGCCCCTTGTCCTGAGCCAGTTTGCGCGTCACCTTCTTGAGTTTGTTGATGGTTTCTACCATGTGCACTGGAATGCGGATCGTCCGAGCCTGATCGGCGATGGCGCGGGTGATCGCCTGGCGAATCCACCAGGTCGCGTAAGTCGAAAACTTGTAGCCGCGAGCATGGTCGAATTTTTCCGCGGCGCGAATCAAGCCGAGGTTTCCTTCCTGAATCAAATCCAGGAAAAGCATGCCGCGCCCGACGTACTTCTTGGCGATCGAGACGACCAGTCGCAGGTTGGCTTGCGTCAGTCGACGCTTGGCGATGGCGCCTTCCGGTCCACCCTGTTCGATTTTGCGAGCCAGTTCGATTTCTTGATCGGCGGTCAGAAGTGGAATGCGTCCGATTTCACGCAGATACATGCGCACCGGATCGTCCGAGGACAAGCCTTTCGATACTTCTTCCTCGAAATGTTCGGGATCGTCGTCGACTTTCTCGTCATCGGTGAAGACCACCGGATCGCCGCCTTCGCCACCACCACCGCCGCCACCGGACGGCAACTCCATGTCGTCGTCGCCATCCTCGACAAGGATACCCTCAAGATCGGAGCTGTTGCGCCTCTTCCCAGCTTCTTCCAGCCGGTTCAAGTTTTCCATGAAGCTGTCTTCTTTATCGCGGCTTCTTGTCACGCTGTCGTCTCCAGTAACAGGGCATCCACTTTTAGTTTCACTTGTTCCAAGTCGTTTTGCGTTTGAACGGCGGGCAACTCGTTTTGTTCGAGATGTTTCAACCTTAATATTCTACTCTGCAAATCCGTAGCTTCCTCTTCCGAGGTTGCTTGTTGCAAACGAATACGGAGCTTGGGTTTTTCAATATTCAGGCGCTCCAGCAGTATCCTGGCTCGCGCTTCTTTAAGAATAACCTCCAGAGGCGGATTCTGCCTCTGTATCTCCTCGACCTTGTAGATGATATCCACCAGGCTGCGCGATACTTCCGGGTCGGCAGCCACACGATCCATCAGCTGCAGCTGGAAGTCCTGTCCACTGACAAATTTTCCGATGCCTTCGATCTCCTCCTTAATTCGTTGATGGCCGGCATCGATAAATCTGTCTTCCTGGAGAATATCTCGCAAATGCTCGAAGTATTGCTTCGACACGAGATAGAGAGCCAGGAGTTGGCGTTCTGCCTCTATATACCCGGATTTAGGCATGTTCTGAAGTTTGGCTCGTTTGGCAAGCTCAGCCTGACGTGGGTCTGGAGCAATGCCGCTGCGCATGCGGCGTCTTTGTTCGCCAACATCGGAAACCAGGTCTTCGTCACGCACACCGAGACGCAACGCCCACGAACGAAGATATTCGCCGCGGGCAATCGAATTTTGAATCTCAGCCAAAATCGGCACAATCGCCTTGGCCGCATCAATGCGCCCAATGTGTGTGTGCAGCTCGTGTCCTGTGATTGCCCGTTCTAATCGGTAGTCAATCAGCAACGGAGCCGACTCGATTGCCTGCTTGAACGCCTCCGGACCCTCGTCCTCTGAACGCAGGCACTCATCAGGATCTTTGCTGCCCGGCACGCGAATGACCCGCAAAGAAACGCCTATGCCCTGAGCAATGCCGTTCAAGGTTTCCATGCCGCGATCGACAGCCTTTTCGCCCGCCGTATCGGAATCGAAACACAAGTAAACTCGCTTGCTCTCCGTGTAACGAATTAAGAGCTTGGCTTGCGATTCGGTGAGGGCCGTCCCCAGCGTCGCCACCGTTTCAGTAAACCCATATTGATGAGCTGTGATGGCATCGAAGTAGCCCTCAACAACGATCACTCGATCTCTCTCTTGAATCGCTTCTCGCGCCTGATCAAACGCGTAGAGCGTCTGCCCTTTGTGATAAACGGGCGTCTCCGGCGAGTTGAGATACTTCACTTGATCGTCGGCCAGCGTCCTGCCACCAAAGGCGATGACCCGTCCGCGCTCATCGACGATTGGAATAATCAGGCGGTTGCGGAAAAGATCATAGTAGCTTTGCGATTCCGGCTTGCGCCGAGCCAGACCCGCCTCCACCAGCGTGTCCGGCGCCACTTTGTTGGCTTCGGTCAAATAGCGAAGGAGCCCGTCCCAACTGCCCGGAGCGTATCCAAGCTTAAACTTTTCGATAGTATCGTCAGTGATACCACGGCGGCGCAGGTATTCGCGTGCCACTTCGCCCTCGCGCGAATCTTTTAATAGCTTGCCGAAGTAGAGACAGGCTTGTTCGCAGAGCAGCAAAAACAGTGACCGGCGATCGTTTTCGCGCCGGTCGACTTCCGTCTCCACCAGCGCCACGCCGTATCGCTGCGCCAGCTCACGCACGGCATCGTAGAATTCCAGTCGTTTGGTTTTGCGGACGAATTGAAAAACGTCACCGCCCTCTCCGCATCCGAAGCACTTGAAGATGCCCTTGTCGGGGTTGACGTGGAAAGACGGCGTCTTTTCGGCATGAAAAGGACACAGTCCTTTGTATTCCTTTGTACCGGCTCGCTTGAGCGCCACCACATCAGAGATTACTTCCAGCAAGTTGGCTCTTGCTCGAACATCAGCAATCACGTCCGGAGTGACGCCTTTCAAGCCTGGTGTACCTCCCGGCCGAAATGCCAGAAAAAGAGGGAAAATTCCTGCGCTTTTGGCGCTTGGAAAGCGCCTTCTGCCAGCTTTCTTTTTTAGCATGTTCCAGCCTGTTGAGTGGGCATTTCAACAGGTAGTCCGACGTTAAATGCTGATTCTTGACAAGATGGTATTTATTTCTGTTGCCTTATATATACGTTTCGGGATATATTGAGCGCCACTTTCGCCAAAGCGGAACCAAGACAGGCGCCTCTTTCACTCGGCAACCGGCGCCGCTTACAATTCCGAGACTGCATCCTACGCAATGCGAGGCCTTGCCACATGAGTGTGCTTATCAAAAACGGAAGAATCGTCACAGCAGTCGATGACTACTTTGCCGATATCTACATCGAGAAGGAAGCCGTCACCACCATCGGTCACAAGCTCGATGTGAAAGCCGACAAAGTGCTGGATGCCCAGGGGAAGCTGGTGCTGCCCGGCGGCATCGACCCACACACTCACATGGACATGCCGTTTGGCGGCACCACCTCTGCCGATGATTTCAAAACCGGCACCCTTGCCGCCGCCCATGGTGGCACTACCACAATCATCGATTTCGCCATTCAAACCAAAGGCGACTCGATTTTGAAAGCACTCGACACCTGGCACCAGAAAGCTGACGGCAAATGCGCCATCGACTACGGCTTCCACATGATCGTCACCGATCTGTCACCCAAAGATCACGTCCCCGAAATGCGCAAGCTGATGTCGGACGAGGGCGTACTTTCGTTTAAGATGTTCATGGCATACCCGGGCGTGCTGCTTGTCGATGATGCCACCATCTTCCGCGCCATGACCGTCGCCGGTGAACACGGCGGGCTCATCTGTATGCACGCCGAAAACGGTGTCGTCATCAATGAAATCGTGGCGCGCGCGCTTGCCGAGGGTAAGACCGCACCTAAGTATCACGCCTTGACGCGCCCGACCAAAGCCGAGGCTGAAGGCGTCTTTCGCTCCATCGCCCTGGCCGAAATGGCCGGATCGCCCGTCTATATCGTCCACCTTTCCTGCCACGATGCACTCAAGCAAGTGAAGCTGGCTCGCAATGAGGGCGTGCCGGTGTTTGCCGAAACCTGCCCGCAGTACCTCTTCCTCGACCACAGCTATTACGAAAAGCCCGGCTTCGAAGGCGCCAAGTACGTAATGACGCCGGCTCTGCGCGAGAAGTGGAATCAAGATGAGCTCTGGACCGGGTTGCGCATGAACGATCTGCAAGTAGTCTCAACCGACCACTGCCCCTTCTGTTTCAAAGATCAAAAACAGCTGGGCGTCGATGACTTCAGCAAAATCCCCAACGGCGGTCCTGGCGTAGAAAACCGCATGAGCCTCGTTTACAACGGGGGCGTCAAAGCCGGTCGCATCTCCCTCAACCGATTTGTGGAGATTACCTCCACGTCAGCAGCCCGCATATTCGGACTCTTCCCGAAAAAAGGCACCATCGCCGTCGGCTCCGATGCCGATATCGTAATTTTTGATCCAGAAAAGAAAATGACGATATCCGCTAAGACACACCACATGAACGTCGACTACAATTGTTATGAGGGCATGGAAGTTACCGGCGTAACCGAAACCGTCCTCAGCCGCGGAAAGGTCGTCATTGAGAACGGCCAGTACGTGGGCAAGCCCGGCGACGGCAAGTACCTCAAGCGCAGCAATATTCAACAAGCAATTCGTCCGCTGGCATCCGCCCGCGCGTAAACACAGGAGACCCCTACAAATGAGTCAAACCGCCGAATTCAAAAGAATGATGACGGAGGAACGGAATCCTCGCACCATGGATCTGGACGTTCTGGAAACTCAGGACCTGGTGGAGAGAATTCAGACGGAAGATCGGGAGATCGTCAACTGTGTGCAGCAATGCATACCGCAAATCTCGAAGGCGGTCGATGTCGCGGCTGAGCGCCTGCAGCGCGAAGGGCGCATGATTTATTTCGGCGCCGGCACCAGCGGTCGTCTGGGCGTGCTGGACGCCAACGAGTGCCCGCCCACCTTCGGCGTCGACTCACATGTTGTACAGGCTTACATCGCCGGCGGTCGCGAAGCGATGTTTCGCGCCTTTGAAAACGCCGAAGACTCAACCGAGCTGGGCACCGCCGATGCGGCAGCGGCTGAGCTTACCGAACGCGATGTCGTGGTCGGCATCAGCGCCTCCGGTCGCACACCATATGTGGTGGCAGCCATAAAAGCGGCAAAAGCCGCCGGTTGCGCCACGGTATGCATCGTCAACAACCCCAATTCCGAGTTGGAAACCATTTCAGACATCAGCATCGTCGCCCTGGTAGGCCCGGAAGCCATCACCGGTTCGACTCGCATGAAGTCCGGCACCGCTCAGAAGATGATCCTCAACCTGCTTTCGACCTGCACGATGGTCAAACTCGGCAAGGTCTACGAAAACTTGATGATCGATTTGAAGCCCACCAATGAGAAACTGCGCGAGCGCGCGCTTTCGATCATTTGCGCGCTCTGCGAAGTGCCGCGTCACGTCGCCGAGGGTTCGCTGGTCGCTTCCAATAACCGCGCCAAAACAGCCATCTTGATGATCAAGCGCAAACTGGGCCGCGCGCAAGCCGAGCAGTTGATCGCACGCAGCAGCAACTCGCTGCGCCGTGCTTTGACCGCCGAAATCAACTAGTCAGCGACATCGCACCAAAACTTACTGGGTCTTCTGGACGGGTGCTTTGTGTCCTGTTTTCGCGTGGGGCACCAGTGCCGGATGTTGCCCAGATTTGTTGTGCCGCACTGCCTGCACATGCACCGCCGCCGCCGGCTCGACGGCAGTCGTGACCCATGGCGGCGCCGGATGGCTGGTTGACTGCCAGAACGCCCAGACAACGAAACCCACAAGCACAAGTCCAAAACCGACCAACATGGCGTTGAATTCGAAGTTTCTCCACCAGAGCTCATGGCGCTCGTTGCTTTGCAGGAAATCGAACCAATCGCCGCCTCGTTCAATCGTCTTGAGCAGGATGACCACAAGTACAATCCAACCAATCCATTCCATCGCTAGTGAACAAACCTTCGTGTGCGGGATTTCTGCATCATACCGACAGATCGCTTGACAAGCTCCGCTTTTCAACGTGTCTTAAGCATGCGCTCCTGAATGAGGATGTGTTTCCGGTCCACTCGCGCAGCTTGGAAGGCTGCGGCAGCTCTCTCAACTTGGCAATCGGTGAGAGCGGCTGCCCATCCCCCACCGGGGCTTAGGCTCATGCGCATTCGCTAGCGCAATTTGCCCGGGCAGCAGTTTCTTCAGAATTTCTACCACATCGCAAAAGGCGAACTGCGCGCAGGCTCAGGCGTTCCAGCCATGGTGCGCGTCGCCAACTGGTGGGGTGGCTTTCGGGATAAGCAATCTCAGAGACTAATTGCCTAATCGTAGTCCACGACTTTTCCTCGACTCCCATCACTCAAACCTAACCGCGCACGCCAACCCGGAAAAGAATTTCTTCTGCTCACGCAGAGGGTATTGGACTACGAGCGTGCGCCTGCTTTCGCGCGAACTTGCGCAGAGAGGAACCAACACATGGACATGAATCACATGGACCACATGCATCATCATATGCATGACATGGCCTTCACCCTTCCCGAGTGGCTGCTCTACAGCCTGGGCGCCTTCTTCCTCGCCGGCACCGTCTTCTACCTCATGCGCCTGATCAACGGTCGCAAGCTGCAGGCGGTGAACGGCTACTTCGACCCCGAGAACGAAGCGTGGCACATGATCTGCCTCGCCGGCATGGCTGCAATGCTCGCTCCCATCGCGCTGCAGCCGCCCGTTCTGATCTGGCAGATCCTCTTCCTCGTAGGCGCCGGCTGGTACGCCATCCGCGCCCGCACCTGGGGCAAGACGATCAAGTACAACAAGCAGTGGTACGACTGGGCGCACTGCGGCATGCTTTTCGGCATGTGGTGGATGTTCGCCTCGCCGATCACCGGCACCATCCCTATGGTGCTCAACATCGCCTTCTGGACCTGGTTCTCGGGCTACTACGTCTACCAGACGTTGACTGACCTGCGCGCCAAGCCCACCTTCTGGTCGCTCGGTCAGGACATCGCGCATCTTTCGATGGGCCTCGTCATGATCGGCATGACCGCCTGGCCGCACGCCTGGATGACGATGGCGATGTAGTCTTCCGGATCGCAGTCAAGCGGGCCCTGAAGACAAATTTCATCACAGCGCCACTGCGGCCGGATGCGAAAATGGGCTTTCTCAGCCCGTTTCCATCCGGCGCGCAGGGCGCTGTCGTTGCCTACGAAACGCTCACCGAGGGGAATCACAGGTTCTCCATCTCCATAGACAAGGAGGACATCGAGTATGACGACGGAAGGAAAACATTCCTGCTGCGGGGGCAGTAGTGCACATTCCGCACCAGCGGCTCCCAACCCCAGCATCGCCCCCGAGACCGCCATCGACCCCGTCTGCGGCATGCGCGTGACGATCTCGGATACATCGCTTTTCTTCGATTTTCAGGATCGCCGGTATGACTTTTGCTGTCAGGGCTGCCGCACCAAATTCAGTACCAGTCCCGGCTACTACCTGAGCGGTGCCGCTGCTGCGCGCCCCCGGCGCAAGGCAGTAAAGGCTCGCTACGAGTGCCCGATGCATCCGGATGTCGTGTCCGACAAGCCAGGCGACTGCCCGGCTTGCGGCATGCCGCTGGAGGCGTCGGTACCCACCGCCGATGACGGCAACGCGGAAGTGAAAGAACTTGCTCATCGTTTCGGCTGGTCGGCTCTGCTCTCGTTGCCGCTTCTAATCGTCAGCATGAGTGAGATGTTCGGCTTCTCGCTCTTGCCTGCTACCGGCGCCTGGCACCTGGTCAGCTGCTGGCTGCAAGCGGCGCTGGCAACGCCGGTCGTGTTCTACCTGGCGCGCCCGCTGTTCAGCAAAGCGCTGGCATCGGTGCGCAGCAACAATGCCAACATGTTCACGCTTCTGGCGCTGGGCATCGGCATTCCCTACGCCTACAGCCTGGTCTCGCTGGTCATCGCCAGCCTCTCCGGTGCTGACGGCGGCACGCACCACCACATGGTGTACTTCGAGTCGTCGGCTTTGATCGCGACGCTCGCCTGGCTTGGTCAGTATCTGGAGGCACGCGCTCGGCATCAGAGCGGCAGCGCCTTGCGGGCACTGGTCAAACTGGCACCGGACGACGCCACAGTGCTGATGCCGGACGGCTCCGAGAGCCGCGTTCCGGTCAAGCACATCGCTCCCTGGGCGCGCCTTCGCATTGCTCCCGGCGAGCGGCTCCCAGTGGACGGCATCGTCATCGACGGTCGCAGCACCGTCGATGAAAGCATGCTCACCGGCGAATCGGTTCCCGTGCTTAAGGAAACCGGTTCGCAAGTGGCGGCCGGCACCATCAACACGACGGGCAGCCTGCTCGTGCAAGCGCAGCAGGTCGGCGAAGACACGATGCTCTCGGGCATCATCAGGCTGGTCAGCGACGCACAACGTTCGCGGGTGCCGATTCAGCAACTGGCAGACAAGGTGGCATCCATCTTCGTCCCTGCCGTCTTGCTGGTGGCCGCTACGACAGCCATCAGCTGGCTGGCACTGGGCTTCCCCCTTGCCGACGCGTTGGCGGCAGCCACCGCAGTGCTGGTCGTTGCCTGCCCATGCGCTCTCGGGCTGGCGGTGCCGATGTCGATCATCGTCGCTTCCGGTCGGGCCGCTCGCGAGGGCGTCCTCTTCAAAGAAGCGCGCTCGCTGCAGACACTCTGCCGCGTCGACACCCTGGTGATCGACAAAACCGGCACGCTCACGGAGGGCAAGCCTTCGGTGCAAGCGATTCAACCGGTGCCCGGAACCGACGCTGACGCCTTGCTGGCGCTGTGCGCGGCTGTCGAGCAGCAGAGCGAGCATCCGCTGGCGGCAGCCATTGCGCAAGCGGCGAAGGCGCAAGCCGTAGCCGTTTCTCACGACTGCCGTGACTTCCAGAGCGAAACCGGGTTGGGTGCTCGCGCCACCGTCGACGGCAAGACCGTTCTGGTCGGCTCGCGCGCCTATCTGGTCAAGCACGGTATCGCGGTGCCTGCCACCGAGGATGCCACCACCACCGTCCACGTCGCCAGCCAGGGCGACTACCTCGGCTCAATCCAATGTGCCGACAAGCTGCGCGACACGAGTGCCGCGACCATCGCCGAACTGCAAGCCGCCGGCATCTCAGTAATTCTGGCCAGCGGCGACAGTGAAAGCGCCGTTGCGCTCGCCGCCACCGCCTCTGGTATCACAACCAGCTATGGTCGCCTGTTGCCCAGCGAGAAGTCGGCTCTTGTCGAGCGGCTCCAGGCTGACGGGCACCGGGTCGCCATGACCGGCGACGGCATCAACGACGCGCCGGCTCTGGCTCGGTCCGACGTTGGTATCGCACTGGCCTCCGGAACTGACGCCGCACTGCACACTGCCGACATCGTCCTGGTGTCCGGCGGTCTGGAGGGCATCGTCAGGGCGCGGAAACTTAGCTTTGCCTTGATGCGCAACATCAGGCAGAATCTGTTTCTCGCGTTCGCCTACAACCTCGTCGCCATCCCGGTGTGTGCGGGGGCTCTATCGCAACTGGGCATCACTGCGGTGAACCCGGTGGTGGCAGCGCTCGCCATGTGCTTCAGCTCTGTGGCGGTTGTCGCCAACGCGCTCAGGCTGAAGGGACAGGCTGCGTAACCATCACTCAAATCACGGGAACACACAGATGAGCGAGGAGCTTGCCATCTTACTGCCGATTGCCCTTTTGGCGCTGGTTGTCGGCGGTTATTTACTGACGGTCTTCGAGCCGTACTACGCCTTGCGCACCAGCGAAGGCGCGGAGTTGCTCGAATATCACCGCCAGGATCCGAAGCTGCGCGCCATTGCCGCGTGGTGGGCGCAGCGCCTCGTCGACCCCGGCAGTCGCTGGCTCGACGAAAGCAATGCGTCGGTTGTGCGCGTGCGCAACAGCGTGCTGGAAGCGCTGGTCCGCCACCGTTTCCTGACGGGCGACGATCCGTCCAAACTGCGGTACGGTGCGAAGGTTTCGCCGGTGCTGCAGCGCGCTTTTGCGGAATGCGGGCTGGTGCCTCCGGCATCCGCCGTCACACCGCGGGTCGAGATGCAGATCTCGGCGCGCGAAGTGCGGGTCATGAACGGTGAGTTGGTCTGGAGAGGCAGACCAGCTGAGTACAAGTCGCGCTTCTGCGACTTCTACCCCGAACCCTGAGCCCGTCGCCCACTCAAGAAGAAGCAGGGACCCCTCGCCCTGCTTCTTCTTTTTTTTGGCCCTTACCCCTTGACATCATGCGTCTAAACGCGGGTACTTTGCGGTCAGTGTAAGCCCCTCGCGCTGCTTCGGCAGAAACGGCACCGCGAGCAAGCAGGCGGCAGTGAACACGGCTGACAGCACGGCGAGTGGTTGAATCATCCCGTGCGCCAGGGAAGTGAACACGTTGGCGCCGATAATCGCGCCCAGCTGGGACCCTATGTTGTACACCGCAATCACCAATCCAATCGTCGTCGCAGTGGCGCGCTTCGGGCAGACATCGGCAGCGTACCCATAGATAGTCAGGATTGCCACCATGTTGGTCAGTCCGCGCGCAAATTCAAGAACACTCGCACTTAATCCGTCGTTGCACAGCAAGTAGCCGAGATTGGAAGCCACACCGGCAAGGACGGCGATCACTGCTTGCCGCCGATGGTCCGGTTGCACCAGCGCCAGCAGCCTAAAGACGCCGGCTCCGCACAGCATTCCGAATGAATTGATTGCTGCCAGCTGCCCAATGAAACCCTGATCGAATTTGAGATGCTGCGTGAAGTAGAAGTACAGCGGGGTTCCGAAGCTCGGGCTGAGGTTCCACAGGAACGTGAACGCAGCCACTCCCTGAAATTTTCGCGATCGCACGGTGGCAAAAATCACGCGCGCGTAGTTGCGCAGGCTCTGGCGGGACGCCACCGTCGTTTCTTCAAGGCGCAGACTGAAGAGAAACACCGCGGCGGTGATCACTGAACACAAGAACGCGGCACCGCGCAACGCATCGACGGGATGGAACTTCTGGCAAAGATAGCCGCCCAATAATCCGGATCCGATGCTGGCGGCATAATAAGCACCCGCCTGCAACGCAAACAGCTTGCGTCCCCGCGCCGGCTGACGATGGGATTCGGCGGCGACCAGGGCACACAGCACGACCGTCGATAGCGCCATTGCCGTCGAGGTGATAGTCAAGGAAATCAATGTGACTATCATGTGGTGGTGGTCTTGCGTCAGAAGTGACGCCATAGCGAGAAATCCGAGCGACGCCGTGACTGCGGCAAGCAAGAGGTACGAACGCCTGCGCGTTCCCCACAAGGGCAGGAAGTCGCTCACGATGCCGAAGACGGGTTTGACGATCCACGGAATCATCAATATCGAGAGGAACCAAGCCACCTGGGCCGCGTTGTACTCTTCGTTCTTGAGCAAGAAATACTCAAGCGGCTGCGCGATCAGACAGAAGTGCTGCGCAACGCCCTGTCCGAAATAGGCTGCCACCAGATATAGCGGCAAATATGCCGCCGACTGAGCGCCTGCAGGCTGAGCGTCTACCGCTGAGCGACCGGCGGCTTGCGCGCTAGGAAGTTGACTTCCGTGGATTGCCATAATACATCTTGTCCATCAAGCTCGATTCGCTCGCGATAGGGAGCGGTTTCGAGCACTTCGATACTCCAATTTCGGAAAACTCCTTCCAATAACTCGACTGCTTGAGTTGCCGTCAGCGGGGTCTCCACCTTAGTTTCCACAGGCTCGCCGGTGACGGCGTCCGCAACATTGCGTCCAGTGGAGGTTGTAATCAACACGCGTCCGCCGGCTCTGGTTGCGCCTGCGATCTGCGACAGCAGACGGCGCAGCGTCGGCATTGAGCCAACGTGCTCGATAGCGGATACAGCCAAGATCAAATCAAATGAATCGGCTTCCAACGCGAATTCTTCCATCTCACTGCATATCGCGAGGACCCGCTCGCTCACCCCATGCCGGCTTGCATATGCCGTCAGTTTCTCGATTGCCGACGGCAGAATATCCACGGCGGTAACGTGCGCGCCACAGCGTTTTGTCAATTCAATAGTGTTGCGCCCGACGCCGCATCCGAGATCCAGCACTCGCGATTCCGCTGTGAGACCGGCTGCCAGTGCCGGCAAACGCGGATCAGATTGAGCCAGCCATGAACCAGGTGCATACAATTCGTGTCGCCCGTAGTACTGTTCATGGTAATCGCGGGTGCGCTCGCGGGCGGCGTTGAGCGCCGAGCGCTCACGCAGATCGGCGGCGACGGTATGGACAATGGCGCCCGTTATGTTAGCCGGATAGCCATAGATTTTGATGACGGAATTGGTTTCGCCCGGCAACGGATTGCCAGCGGCAACCGACGGCTGCACGTATTGCATGGTGAAGACATCGAAGAAGGAGCGCGTTTCTTCATTCCAACCGTACAGCGGCAAGAAACTGTGAAATGCAAAACCCATCTCCCGCAGCCGCTCCGTCAGTGCCGGACAGATGCTGCTGTTAGCTGGAATGCGCACTGCGATGAAACGCTTCTTCAAGGAAAGCAATTCTCTGACTGCGTTCTCGACCTGCGCCACATCGCTGCCGGTCAGCTGCTCGGGGCAAATCACATAGCCGTGCTCATAGCCGTCATTGCGCTGAACAACCAGTTGGGCGAGAGTGAGGCTCTGGGCTCCGGGTTCCGCTTTGGCTTCGGGCTTAGCGTCTCCGCTGTCCGCAAAGTGATATGCGAGAAGTGGCTCGAACTGTTTGGCTATTCGCCGACAAATCGCGTCATAGCGCGGAGCGACGAAGACTGTGCGTTTCTCTTTAATGCTCCGCAAGAGGCGAGCAACCTCGGTGTCTCTCTTTGGCTGTTCGGCAAGCGCTTCTCCGTAGGCGCGCCAGGTCCACAGCACCGACTCGGGGCGGTCGGCGAAAAACACGTTGGGATAGTGGCTGTATCCAAATCCGCAAAAAGCCCCATACCCATCGGCGACGTGAGCAGCCTGGGAAGCCAGGCTATGCGTCACCAGCTCGGTGCAATTGATCATCAAGTCTTGCCGCGACAGGTAAGCCGACACGCCGCGCATGAGCAGACTGCCGATGCCGCGTCCTCGCAGGTCGCGTCGCACCGCCATGCAGTTGTTTTCGATCTGGTAAGGTCCCAGAACATCCAGAGTGATAGCACCAGCCACGATACCGGTCGCGACAGCTTCTACCAGGACAAGAATACGTCCTGCCGCCAGATTCTCCGCCATGCTGGGCACGTCAAAGAGCGACGGATCGGGATAAGGCTCGCAGCCGGGCGCGCCGACACCGCCTGCACCGAGCGCGGCTTCGAACATCTCAACCAGCGGCTGTGCGTCCGCGGCGAGCGCCAGACGCGCCAAGTATTCACCATCGGTAACCAACGTCTCAGCAGTGGAAACAGCTGCGCAAGCATTACTTGACGACATAAGAGAACTCCTGCTTCGTTTTGATTTTGCCGGCGGCATCATCCGCCAAGATCTGCTGCGCACAGTTGTATCCGGGCGCTCCATTGACGTTGCCGGCAGGATACGTGCCTGCACCGCAGACATAGAGCGCGGGGATTTGTGTGCGATGTCCGGAGGCACCGCTGAAATTGCGCTTGTCTGCAAGAAACTGCGGCGCCATCGGCAGGTGCCAGCAACTGGCTCCAGACAGGCGAAACTGATTGCGCAATTCTGTAGGTCCGACGGCTGCGGCTTCGACGACGCACTCGCGGATATCGCTTGCATGCGCACTTAGATCAGTCAAAACCTTCTCCACCAGCGCCTCGGCAGAGATGTCGCCGGCGCCAGGCAGGTAGTGAATATCGACGGTCAAAAGATGTTTGCCGACAGGAGCGATGGTATCGTCCATGGTGGAGGGAAAGCACATCGTCATCATCAATTGAGATGGCATGGCACCGGCGTGCACGCGCTTCGCATCCTCAATAATCGACTCTAAGGGCGGAGCCACGACAATAACACCTTGATAGTTATGTTGCAGCTCGTCGAGCACAGCGAATCGGGGCAGGCGGCTGAGCGCCAGGTGCACCTTGCCCGCGGAGACAGTGGGCACTTCCGTCTGCAGTCGTTCGCGCAGCTGAGCGCCGGTGCCGGCAGCGAGGCTCTCCCCGTCCAAGAGGCGCCCAAAGGTCTGCCACGGATCGGCATTGGAGATCACGCAATCGAATTCCATTAAGGCGCCGCTTTCAGTCAGAATGCCGGTGGCGCGACCGTTTTTGGTCAGCGCTTTCTCAATCGGGCAGTCCAACATGATCTGGGCACCGGCAGCCAGCGCTGCTTGAGTCATGGCTTCGGTAATCGCGCCCATGCCGCCCTTGACGAAGCCCCAGGCGCCCGGCTGCCCGGCTGTGACAGCAGTGCCGTGATGAATGCAACCGAATATGGTGCCGGGAAGGTTTGAAAAACCAGGTGTGCAGGTAGACGCGGCGGCTTTGAACGCCGGATTCTCCACATACTCGCCGAGCAAGTCGAGCAGCGAACGCTCGAACAGCCCATCTGCGATAGTCGGCAATCCGGCTGCCCTCAGCGCCTCTTGCAGTTCTTTCTGACCGACAGGTGGACGCATGTAGAACGGGCTGAGCACGGCTGCCGCGCGCGCGATGTCGCCCCAGAACGCCGACCAGCCTTGCACGTCGGCATCGGTCAATCCATTTATTCTGTATCTGGAGCCGCCGCCTTCACGCGGCGTATAAGAATACTGCCCGTCAGGCAAGAGCACGATCTCTATGGGATCGGCGAGGTACGTCTGCAGTCCCCAGGTTTCCAATTCAAGATCCCGCGCGATTTCTTCACGCAGCATGCCGTAATAGGACGCAACGGTGGATACGCGAAATCCGGTGAAGAGCTCCTCGGTGACGCAAAGACCGCCGGTCTTCGAACGGGCTTCGAACAGAGTCACCTCGTGCCCTGCAGAGGCCAGGTAAAACGCGCAAACGAGCCCATTATGGCCCGCTCCGATGATGGCTATTTGCAGTGGTTTGGTGTCGGCGTTCACGGTTGGTCGATTGGCGTTCCTATAACTCGCTTTGCAAGACCTCGATCAGGCGGTCGATTTCATCGCGGCTGTTGTAGACATGCAGGCTAATACGCAGGAAATCATCCGCTTCAGCGCTTTTTCCTTTGCACAAATTTCCGGAGCGCACCATAATGTTCTCGCTGTCCAACAAGAACGCGACATCGGCTGATTCCGCTTGCTGAAAGCGAAATGCCAGAATGCCGTAACCGCCAGGGCAGCCGCAGATGCCTGGTCCGGGAGCGAACTCAATTCCGGGCATCCCGACTAATTGGTCATACAGATACTTTGTCAGTGAAGAAACATGCGCTTCGATATGTTCGACACCGATGCTCTGGATGAAGGAAACGGCTTCGCCCAGTCCGAGAATAGCCGGCGTGTCGTAAGTGCCCGCTTCACAGATCTCTGCAAAGGTTCCATTGAACGAAACCTCCAGCGCGGCGCCATCGCCTTCTGAAATCACGCATTGGGTGCCGCCGCCGATGCGCACCGGTTTCATCTCCCGCTGCCGATTCCGGCGCGCCCAGAGAGCGCCGACACCGGTCGGTCCAAACATCTTATGTCCGGAGAACGAAATGAAATCGACGGGCAATTCGGAGACTTTGACGGCAGTGTGTCCGATGCTCTGGCTGGCATCCAGACTGATAACGACCGCATCTCCGACAATGTCGCGCACCTCCTGGACCTCCATCTCCAGTCCGTACACGTGGTGCACGTGCGTCATCGCCAGCACGCGTGTGCGCTCGCTTACGCCTGAGCGAATGCTCTTCAGGTCGTAGTCGCCGACTTCGTGGATGGCGAAGGGCACGACTTTGACATGCTTGCCGAATTGCTTCAGCGTCTGCACCAGAGTGAGCCAGGGCAAAGTCGCGCTGCGGTGGTCGTCCAGACACAACATGATTTCGTCGCCGTCATTGAGGTTGAGCAATCCCCATGACAGAGCAACGAGATTGAGGCTATCGGTGGCACCGCCGGTGAAGGCAATGTCAGCGGCATCCGCGCCGAGCAATTCAGCGACCGCTCCCCGCACCCGCTCAATACCGGCGCGGGCACGCGTCGAGAGACCGGAGACTCCGCGTCCAGCGTTGGCGCATTCGCTTTCGTAGAAACGCACCATGGTTTCCACAACCCTCGCCGGCTTCTGCGTTGTCGCGGCGTTGTCAAAGAAGATCGTTCCCGGTCGAGACACGAACGCCGGAAACTGGCAACGCACATCCGTCTCTAAGACAGTTACCATTACTTGACTCCAGCCAGTTGCTTGCCGGCGGCGACGCCGCGTTCACAGGGCTTGCCCGCATCACGCCACTCGACAAATCCGCCAATCAAGCTAGCGCACTCAATTCCCTTTGCCCCGAAAAACGCGGCGAAACGGCGCGATTGATCGCCTGTCGGGCAGACAAAGAGAACGCGGTGCGACTTGGAAAACGGCACACCGTTTTCCGCCATGTCAGCGAGCGTCTCGGTTGCGATATTGATCGAATTGGGGATGTGCGAGGCTTTGAACGCCAGCGCACCACGCATATCGACAATCATTGGGGCATCGCCACGCTGCAGCCAATCTTGAGCTTGCTCGACATTGACTTGCACAGCTTGCTCGATTTGCTCATCGGAGAGATCGCGCACGCTTTCTTTTTTGGCAGCCATGCCGAACAGCTCGGGACGGCACTTTTGCAGATAGGATAGATACCACTCGACGCGATCGCAAACGATAAATACGGCATTTTGCTTTTCAGTCAGCGTCTCGTCAATGCCGCGCAGATATTTAAGAGCCGCCGCCAGACTGCCGCCGCCCGTTGGACCTGCGAGCACACCGGCGCGACGAATGAGCAGAAGCATTGCATCGATAGATTCATCGATATCGACTTCAACAATGTCGTCGTAGAAGTCTTTGCGGAAGAGACCGACTTCATACATTTCATCGACGTTGCGGATGCCGGGCAGCAAATGCCCCTTGGAGGCAATCACGCCGATATTCTTGACGCCCGGGTTCTTTTCTTTAAGGAGCGAGCCTGTGCCGCGGGTGGAACCGGTCGTTCCCAGCCCACCAATGAAAAAGTCGACGCGGTCGAGATCTTCCATGATCTCTTTGCCGGTGGTGTTGAAGTGCGCTTCGATATTGCGCTCATTCGTGTACTGCGACGTGTGGAAATACTTGCCGGGCTCGCCCAACATGATTTGTTCGATAAACGTGATCGGGTCATTGGGATCAGTCGGGTCGGGGCATTCGCTGAGCCCCGGCAGCTCGTCCACTTCGGCGCCCAGCAGTTGCAGAATCTGTTTTACCTCACGCACCTTAATTCGGTTGGTGACGATCTTGAACGGCACCCCGTGCAGCGAACACAATATCTGCATGGCTTTGGCCATGTTGCCGCTGGACGACTCGATGACCGTCTTGCCTTCGGCGGCAATGCTTTCGATGTCGTGACGCAGCACGTTCCACGCGCTCTTGTCCTTGACCGACCCAAACGGGTTGAGCAATTCGAGCTTGGCGTAGAGATTGATGTTCTTCAGCCCGTGCAGCTCGGCGGGCAGCTCGAGCAAAGGCGTGTTACCGATGACTTCGGTGATGTTGGAAACGAGCATTGTTTATTGTTCTCCCGTTTTGGTTTCCCAGAGGGGCCAGTACTTTTCGTCGGCACACCAGCGAAACTGGCTACCGCGCTGGCTCAGCGCCACTTTTTTGGCAACCGGCTGCATGATCGATTCGCTGGCGCTGAAGTCCATGAAGTAACCGGCAGTGTTGAGAAACACAACCAGATCTCCCGGTTTTGGCAGCTTCCGCAAGTATGTCTTGTGTCGATAAATGAGATCGCTTTCCAGGCAAAGGTTGCCCGAGAAGTAGACAGCGACTGGTTCTTCATCGGCGCCAGCCGGTTCTTGCTGATAGATGATCACCGGGTCTACAAAGATTTCCTGGTCAAGAAACGAGATGTCTTGCCGCTTCATGCGCAGCGAAACCAGCGTGTCCCCATTGCTGGAATCGCGCACAGAGAGAACCTCGGCGACGGTTAAGCCGACCTGGTCGAGAAGCGCGCGCCCCGGTTCTATCCAGAGCGCAATCATGTTGTCGCGAAGAAACTCCGCAGCAGTGACATCAGGATTGTCGGGAAGCGGCTGCCGCAACATGTCGACGAGAAACGCCGGGCCGGTCGTGCCGTCGAAATAGTTGTAGCTGTTGAAGTTTCCTCGCAGCTTGCCCTGTTCGACATACATGCCGAAAGTGTTGCCCTGCCAGGCGAGCGTCGGACGCTGACCGAGCACTCCTTCTTTCAAGGCACTGGTGTAGGCATTCCACTCATTCTCGTCAGCCAGATAATTGACTTTGTAGCCGCCGCCGATGTTCAAAACACTGGGCTCGAAGCCGCGCGCCACCGCTTCTTCGAAGAGCTGCACGCAGTTTTCAATGGCGATCATGCGCTCTGGAACGCTCACCGTATCCAGGTGGAACGAGAAGCCCAGGAAGCGCAATTGCTCGCCGGACTCGGTCAATATGTCGAACGCCTCGCCCACCTTATCAATGCTGATGCCGAAGCGGCTGCCTTTGTTGAGGAAACGGGTGTGTGACGAGCGAAACCCGCAGAGTCTCAGCAAAATTGGCGTGCTCGGAGCCTGAGGCAATGACTTGCGCAGCGTGAGCAAGAGCTTAAGCTCTTCGATGCTGTCGATAGAAACTGTCACGCCGTGCTGGATGCATACAAAAAGAAACTCCGGAGTCTTCGGTCCGGTCGCTTCAATGCGCTTACCTTCGAATCCGGAAGCGAGGGCATGCCCGAGCTCATTCACCGAAGAAACATCAATGCAGGCATCGGATGAAAGCGCCAGCTGCCTGACGACGGAATCCGAGCGGTTGCATTTGTGCGCGAAGAACACGCGCCCCTGCAGTTGCAGTTTCTTGAATGCGTCCTTGAAGCCCTGGACATTCGCAGTCACCAACTCGGGCAGCAAGACATTGAGCGGGCTGCCCAGCGCGCCGGTCAATTCGGTGAGCAACCGGCGATTGTCGAGCACAGCGCTGACACCAGGGACAACCCTGGCAGTCAGCGGCAATGCCGACTGCTTTGCCGCTTCTTCTGTCGCGACGCACTTTTCGTCCAACAAAGTCATTGCGCTTCTCCTTAGACGGTCACGAGGTTTGCCGACGATGCCTGCATGATGGCTTTGTCGAGCGCCACCGCGTAGGAAAACTCGGCATCGAGGTCGGCATCGAGAGCGGTGCCGTAGTAGTCGTTGTACCAGTCGGCGCAGACCTTAGAGTGCGTAGTCTGCAAGAGCTCGAGATACTGATCCCAATCGCGCGTGCGCTCCGTCAAGATTTGCAGGCACTTCTCGAAAGCCTGTTCTTGCTCTTTGTGGAAGCGCTCCAGCGCCGCGCTGTCACCCTGCTCGAAATGCTTGAGATGTTTGGAGTTCGGAATGTATCCGATGACGCGATCGGCTGGTACATGCGACTCGATAAACGCTTTATCTTCCTCGCTGTCGACCTTGTTACCGATGACATAAACGCGGTCAGCCAGTTGCGGAGCGATGGAAAGAAAGTCCTGGTAGACCTTCAAAGATTTCAAAGTCGGCTCGACAACAAAAACGTTGAGGTCATAGGCGAACGAGAGCGAAGTCGCGACGTTGTCGGTACCGGCTGTCGTGTCGGCCACCACCATGTCGGTCGGACGATCGAGCATGTGGTGCATGATCGCCGCCAATCCGCGCAGCTTGGTGTGATAACAGGAGCCGCCGACGTCGGATTCTTTATATGTACCGACGGTGAGAAGCGAGATGTTGCCGCTGCGCAGCGCGTATTGCGACACGAACGGATCGCGCTCGCTGACCATCACAAAATTCGATTGCATCGAAGGGGGAGTCGTACCTACCATGGGGCGCTCGCCCAGGTCGGCGCGCTGCCCGCGCAGATGTTCGAAAATCTGTTCGCAGACCTCGCCCAGTTCTTGCTTCTCGCCGACCACGTCGCTCAGGCTGAGAGCGCTCAACAAATGTGCATTAACGTCGGCGTCAATCGCCAACACAAACGGGAAGCGCGCCGCGACGAACTTCACGAACCCGGCAGCAGTAGTGGTTTTTCCGGCGCCACCTTTTCCCAAAAACGCAACTCTCATGTTTCCTCCGAATCTCTATGGATGACTGTGCAAAACTGAAAACCACGGCAGCAGCACTGCATCAGTAAAGTGATACGAGGCGCGCGGTTTCAAAATGGTGTGGGGATTTTCTTTTATGTGTTTGTAGATGCCGTGGTGGCAGGCAAGAATTGCCTGTCCGCTGTCGTACGTTTCTTTCTGAACAGCGCCGGACAGATACTCCGGTAGGGGCACCACCGGGATGTTGAGAATTGCCGACCGCGCCCGCAGAATGGGACGCAAAGCGGCATCCAAGCGTGACGCTCGTTCTGGCTCGGCAAGAAACGAGGACAGATGCGACATCAACTCAAATGCCAGGGCAGGCGTCGGCTTCTCGCGCTCGACAAACTCCGCCATCCGCTCCTGGAAGGAGCTTTCGGTCAATGACCAGGTTTCGTTCTGGCAGAAGTGGAGCGCATTCCAGAGCCAGCAGGATGTGAGGCGGTGATTGCCGTCGGACACGGTGTCGTATTCATTTATGACAATCGGAGCAAACTTTGTCTGCCCGAGATTGAGCAGCTCTTCGAAAAGCCGGGTGTTCTCGCAGCGCTCAGTGAGCTGGATTTCTTTCAGGCGGCGCGAGAGCACGGTGACGAAGTTGCCATCAAACCAGGAAGCAAAGATCGAATCGCGTTGTTGTTGCATGGCCGAGAACGAAAGAAAGGCATCGATTTCGAACGCGGCCGCAGCCAACACATCGCGGCGGGTGAGCGCCGGAATCAGACTGACCAGCGAACGCAGTTGCGCAACGTGCAGATCAAATTGCCGCCCCTCGACCGGCGCCGCATCCCAGCTGACGCGCACCAGATTTAAAGTCTCCAGTAATTTTTCCGCAGTGCCGGACACGCGAGCCGACCGCATAGACTGAACAATCGCATCGATCTGCTCTGCCCACTGCTGCGCACAGGAAACTTCGGCTTCGCTTGCGGGAAGGCATTGCGCTTCGACTTCGCACAATTCGGGAGCCGGCGCGTGGGTCCATGGCCAGCTCGCAGCCAAGTCGGACGAACAGCTGCCGGACAAGAGGACAGCCTGGCTCCAGCGAAATCGCGCGTCGCGCATCGCCATCGATTGCGCGAAAAATGAGGCACCGCGATCGCGGCTGATCGACTTGCGTCCGGGCGCGGGCACATATCGTCCCGGATAGATACCGGGAGGTTCAGCGCCTGCGACCAGCGCCTGCACACGTGCCTGAGCAAGCGAGTGAAGATCGCGCACGGTGCGTTTAAAAGAAAAGCCGCCATGAGCCAAGCGCCGCGGTCGAGCGATCTTGACGCCTTTACGACGCTCATAATCGCCGACGTCGGGCCGCTGAAACCGGCGGTGTAGACGGTCAGGCACAGTGCTGGGGGTAGCTGTCATGCCCGCCAATTTAACACGGAAATGAAAACCATTTTCATTCCTTGGAATTATCTAAATAGATCGCGGGAGGGGGCGGTCAGTTTATCCCCAGCCTCAGACTACGGGGAAGCTATCCCCCCGGTGGGGTCCAGCCAAATCTGAATTGCCGGCAATACTTGCCGATGCCCAATCAATGAATATCCGGCTGCACTATTAGTGGTGGCAGCCAGTACATCTGAGCTATAATTAAGGTGAGGTGAAGCGTGTGAGAGTTCCCAGACACCGCTGGCTGCCTATAGTCACGCTGCTTTTAGCGTGGCAGATACTGGCATGGCAACTTCCGCACTTCGCCAACTCCACTCCCAACTGCATCAAACAAATCCAGCAGCCGATTCTCACCGCCGCTGGACATGCAGCCTTTTCGCTGGCTGAATCCAAGCCGAGCGACTTGAAAAACGGCGACGCCGGCAAATGGCTGGTCAGCAGCACTGCGGCATTCGCCCATCATCCGGAAATCGAGCATGTCTGTCATGCCGCCACTATCGCTTTCGGCATCACACGCATCTGGTTGATGCACCGCGCACTTCTGCTCTGACAACCGATACACGCAAGGTATCTGAAGGAATCCGAGACTACACTTTGTTTGTGGCAGTTCCGGCGCCGCCATGCGCGGGCCGACGCAAGCAGCAAGGTGTGGCACCGCAGAGCAGCAGTGCAGACAGGAGCTGTCCATGAGAAAACAGATGGCAAATCAAGGAAGAGCCACGTGGTTAGGCGTGGGCGCATTTCTGGTCATACTGTCCACGCTGTACTTCTTCACTCACGATGCGATCTTCAGCGGGGTGATTGGATTTGTGTTCGGCATCGGCATGTTCGATCTGACGCTTATCTTGAGCAACCCGGACTCCTGAACGAAACCCTGCGTCACGAAAGACGTCGGAATCCCACAACAGAAGAGAATTGCTTATGCACGAACTCGTGTTGATCCACGATTTGGTCGTAGTCTGGCTTGCGGCGCTCGTCGCCGGCGCTATCTGCGTGCGCCTGAAGATGCCTCCGATCGCCGGTTATGTAATCGCCGGCATATTCGTGGGTCCTTTCGGCTTCAAGCTGGTGAGCGGCGCCGAGCAGGTGCACGTGCTGGCCGAGATTGGAGTTGCGCTTCTACTCTTCGCACTGGGTGTTGAAATTTCGCTGCGCAAAATATTGTCGGCCGCCAGAAAAGTCGTGGTGGCGGCCGCATTGCAAATCGCCATCACCGTGCTGGTGGCGGCGCTCATTAGCCTGGCAACGGGATTGGCTACTAAAGTCTTGCCGTCCATCGTGCTCGGTTTCATTTGCGCACTGTCCAGCACAGCCGTCGTCACCAAACTGCTTGTCGACCGCGGCGAAACCGAAACCGTTCACGCCCGCGTTCTCGTTCCGCTGCTTCTCATGCAAGACCTCGTTTTGATTCCTGTGGTTGTCCTTTTGCCCGTCATCAAAGATCTGAGCGACGCCAGTTTCTTCCACATCGCTCACGCCTTCGGCAAAGCCGCTTTGCTGATTGCGTTTGTCGGCATCACTGCCACTTACTTCGTGCCGCGGCTGCTCAAAGCCGTGACGCGCACCAATTCTCGCGAACTGTTTCTTCTGACCATCATTTCGCTCTGCATGTCGGTGGCGCTGCTCAGCAATATGCTGGGCGTCTCCCTGGCACTGGGCGCATTCCTGGCCGGCATCATGATCAGCGAACAGCCTTACGGCCATCAGGCTTTAGCAGACATCATGCCGGTCCGGGATCTTTTTGCGACAGTGTTTTTCGTATCGATCGGCATGCTGCTCGATCCGATGTTCGTCGTCCATCATCCTTTTATGGTGATTGCGTTCACCCTGATCTTGATCTTCGGCAAAGCCATCATTGGCGCGCTGGCCGCTTACTATGCCACGCGCAGCTGGTGGAGTTCCGTACTGGTGGGCGCCGGACTGGCACAGATGGGCGAATTCTCCTTTGTCCTGGCGACACTGGCCAACCAGCAAGCTCTGCTCAGCCCGGACGCCTACAACCTGTTTTTCGCAGGCGCGGTTGTGACTCTGGTGCTTTCGCCGCTGGTGATTGCCGCCACCCCCGAACTTCTGCCGCGCATTCCATATTTCAGGTTACTACGTCACGCCGGCCCGGAAAAAACCACCACCGCCGGACAGACCAAGATCAAAGATCACGTCATCCTGTGCGGCTATGGGCGCATGGGAAGAAACATCGCCCTCAGCCTGCAGGCATTCCAGCTGCCACTGGTGGTGGTCGAAACCCGCGGCGAGACTATTGAGGAACTGGGGCTGATGGGTATTCGCCACATCTATGGCGACGCCATGAGTCCGCACGTTCTGCTCAAAGCGGGTTTGAGTCAGGCGAAATGCGTTGTCGTCGCGGTTCCCGATCCGATCGTTGCGCTCAACATCGTGGCGTTTGCACGCAAACAAAATGCCGGCGCCGTGATTATCGCGCGCATCAATAATCTCGAAAGCGCCGACGGTTTTGGTGAAGCGGGCGCCGACGCCGTGATACAGCCCGAGCTGGAAGGCGGCATCGAAGCCACTCGTCTGGCGCTCACCGCTCTGGGCAGACCAGCGGAAGAAACTTTAGAGGCCGTGCGAGACATTCGCCGGCGCGAGCACCTGATCTTCGAAAAAGCGCTGCGCGATGCTGCCCCGCAGCCGCTCGAGAGTCAGGCGGGATCTTGGTTTGTCTACGACGCCGGCGAGGCGGAGAGTATTCAGGACATGGATATTCGCAAGCGCACCGGAGCTACAGTGCTGGCAATCAAGCGCGGACAAGCGCTCTCATCCCATCCAGACCCGGCATTTCTCCTGCAGAAAGACGACCAGCTTTACGTAGCCGGCAAGGAAAATCAGCTTGAGAAGTTCCAGAGCACTTATCAGGTGCAACGCTTCTGTCCGATCACACCGGAAGCAGAAGCGATGTAGCCATGCGTTCGCAGTTTCTCCCTACCAGACTTGCTTGTCGCGCAGTTGCTTGTTGATGTCGCGCGACAGATCCGACAGCTGTTGGTGGAGCACCCGCGACTGGTCATAGGTGAGCATGCCGCTGGAGTTGCTGCGCAAACGGGCTTCCAGATTGGCGATTTGCTGTTCTTTCGAAAGCAGCATATTGGCTTCGCTGGGTGTTAGCTTGCCGGACTTGATGCCTGAGTAGATACGCTGCTTGAGCAATGACTGTTGCTCGTTGACACCGTTGCCCTGACGCCATTTTTCCCAGTCGCGTCTCTTGCCGCGTCCGTGGCCGCCCCAGTTGGAAGCCGATGCGCGCGCACGCTGTTCGCCGCTGCTGATTGCCGTGCTGATTTGCGTTTCCAGCAAGTTGAGCTGGTTGAGAATCTCATTTTGTTCGTCGTAGGAGAGACGCCCATCGGCTGTCATTTGCGACTGCTTGATGCTGACTTGAGTCAACTGATTGCGCAGATTTGCCGATTCGCCTGGATTGAGATAACCGGAGACGACGCCTTGCTCGATGCGCGAGTCAAGTTCGGCGCGCTTTGCATCGAGGTGCGCAATTCGCTCTTGCTGCCGGCCGCCGCCGTTAGGTCCGCCGTATTTGCGGAACCAGTCGCCATGCCTGGCCGTGCCGGTGCCGACGGTGGTGGCGTTGGTCAAATATGTCTGCAGCTTCTGCGTCAACCGTGTTAACTCGTCCAGCAAATGCTGGGTTTCCATGTTGTCGAGCTGACCATCCATAAGATACTGACCTTCCAGTCCAGCAATCTGGTTGAGGTCAGCACGCAAGTCAGACTCTTCTTGCGGTGACAGTTGTCCTGATGTGACACCGGCTTGAATCTCTTGCTCCAACTGAGCTTGCCGGGTATTGATGTTGGTCTTGATGACATTTTGCGTGGCCGGGTTCACGGTCGATTTAGAAGCGCCGAGAAACGACCGCATCATGCTTTCGAAGTCACCAGCCTGGGCTGCAAGCGGCGAACTAATCAAGCAGCAAAGCGACAACAAAATCGCTTTCTTACCGAATCCATTATTCATATGCATATCCTTGATAAGCAGCATTCCGAGAGGCTTGCAATGTTACCAATATGCACGCGCTTTTTTATCTGTGCCACTGGCGGTATGTGGTTTACTTATGCGATTCAAATCCGCTCGATAGCCTTGAGGTGCACAAGATGGTCAAAGCAATTCCAGACGGCGCCCATACTCTCACTCCCTATCTGATCTGCAGAGACGCAGGCAAGGCCATTGATTTCTATGTCAAGGCTTTCGGCGCCAAAGAAATCGATCGCATGCAGGGCGACGACGGCAAAATCATGCACTCGACCTTGCAAATCGGCAACTCGCAATTGTATGTCGCGGATGAATGCCCCGAGTACGGCTTTGTCTCGCCGCTTGAATACAAAGGTTCTCCGGTCGGACTGCATCTTTATTTTGAAGATGTAGATCAAGCCTGGAATCGTGCCACCAAAGCTGGTGCGCAGATCAAAATGCCCCTCGCCGACATGTTCTGGGGCGACCGCTACGGCAAATTGACCGACCCGTTCGGTCATGAATGGTCACTGGCCACACACAAAGAAGATCTCACCGACGCGCAAATCAAAGAGCGCGGCGAGAAGTTCATGAAAGAATTTGCGGGCGCCAACAAATAATTGGCATTTGCAACCTGTGCAGTCGTGCGGGCGAGTTTTTCTCGCCCGCATTTTTTTGCACATTATTCAAACTAGTTAGCCATAAACCAGAGGTCGCGCTTCGCTTCAACCAGTTGGTCGAACCACTCCAGCATCGACTCCATCAAATCAAGCGTCCACTCCGAGAAATCGATCTCGTTCAAGTGACCCTTTTTCGTTATGTCCTCGGCCCACTCGTGTTGTTTCTTTATGGCGGCGCGCAGCGCCTTCACCTCATCAAGACTGAGGTAGGCGTAATAGCTCCAGCCCGTGTCGATTGATTCACCGAACAGCGGCCGACCTTCAATCAGGTAATTCATCAGAGTCACGGTTTGTTCGTCGAATCGTTTCTCAAACGACTCCATAAATTCCCAGAAGCCGTTCATCTTCCAGACACTCGATTCCGTATCCAGCATGTCGGGCTGATCGAACTCCGCCAGCATCTTCGCAGCCAGCACGTGTGACATGTTTTCAACTTGCGTTCCTGCTAGCGGCACGCCTTCGAAAATCGCGGCGCGCACGTGATCTTTTGCCGAGTGCAGATTGGTTTCCTCGTCGTCATCACCGTCATCGAACTCCAACTCAGCGTCACCCTCATCTGATTCGGCATCCGCATCGGAGTCTGCATCATCGTCTTCATCGGACTCCAGCTCACCCAACATCTCTTCGAGATCTTTGACAATCTTTTGAGCGGCCTTTTCGTTTTTGCTGCCGAACAAGGCAAACATCTTTGCTTTGTCGAACCCGTAGATTTCAGGTCGCAACGACATGCTGGTCACCTCCTGTCAGAGGTCAAGATTATATGGCTGTAGAGGTGCGCCAGCGGGCAAACTATAAGTGATTTTGCAATACAAACATATGCTAAACTGCATCCTTGAAAGCCAAGCCAATGCCAGAAGAAAAGATAGTCGTTACCGTGATTGGCGCCGGCAAGATAGGTTTGCCCCTTGCTTGCCAATTTGCTGCGCGCGGCGCGCAGGTAATCGCTTGCGACGTGCGCAAAGACGTCGTGAAATCTATAAATCGCGGCCGGTCGCCAATTGAAGAGCCCGGCATCGCCGAGGTACTTAAGAAAGCTGTTGATGCCGGCCGCTTGTCGGCAACTAGTGATACACCAAAAGCGGTATCAGAAAGCGACGTCGTCGTGGTGGTTGTACCAATTCCTTTGACTGCCAGCAACGAAGCCGATATTTCGGTCGTGGAAGATGTGACAGCGTCTATCGCCAAAGGACTGAAAGCCGGCACGCTCGTTTCCTACGAAACAACCTTGCCTGTCGGCACCACGCGCAACCTGGCACGAATTCTCGAGACCACCGGGCTGGTCGCCGGCCAAGATTTCGACCTGGCGTTCTCGCCTGAACGCGTGAAGAGCAACATGGTCATGCAACGACTGGCGGAACATCCGAAAGTCGTGGGCGGCGTCAACGACCGCTCCGCCGACCGGGCCGAAGAGTTTTACTCGAAGTACCTGGGCGCTCCGGTTATCAACGTAGATTCGCTGGAAGCAGCTGAATTCGTCAAGCTCGCCGGGGTCGCCTTCCGCGACGTCAACATCGCACTGGCAAATGAACTGGCTCGCTACGCCGACGCTATCGGGGTCGATGCCGAACTGATTATCAAAGCCGCCAATACCGATGGCGAGGCAGCCCTGCTGCGTCCAGGCATCGGCGTCGGCGGATATCGATCGCCTGTCTATCCGCACTTCCTGATTAATGATGCCGACAATCGCGGGATACCCTGCGAGTTGCCCGCCATCAGCCGCGCCATCAACGACACGCAACCCAGCTACTTTTTGGACCGTGTGGAAGAAACCTGGAAAAGCCTCAAGGGACAGAGTGTCTTGATGCTGGGATTGGGTTTTAGGCCGCAGGTGAAGGACAGCTCCAATTCCCCGGCTTTCAAATTGCGCGACGAGCTGAAACGGCGCGGCGCGACGCCTTATGTACAGGATGCTCTCTATACCGACGAAGAATTGCGCGAACAGGGATTTGCCACCTGGGAATCCAACTCGCTACCGCCCGTGGTGATTCTGGTCACGGCGCATGATGAGTTCAAACAGATGAAACCAGCCAAGCTGGCGGCACGCGGCTGCGAAGTATTGGTCGACGGACGCAATGCATTTTCCCATGCCGATGCCTGCAAGAGCGGCTTGATTTACATCGGAGTCGGGCGCAGCTACGGCATCGACGACAACAATGTCCACAACCGTCCTATTCCATTGACGCGGCCTCTGGTAGCATCGCGCGAGTCGGCCGCGGCTGTATCAGTGATCAGATCCGGCTCACTCGTGCAAGGTCCGCAAGTAGCCCTGTTAGAAAAAGAATTCAGCGACTACGTCGGCGCCGGCTATGCGTGTGCCGTTTCTTCCGGCACGTCCGGTCTGCACCTGGCGCTGCTTTCCTGCGGCATCGGACCCGGCGATGAAGTGATCACGGTCAGCTACAGCGGTGTCGCGCCGGCCAACGCCATTCGTTATTGCGGCGCCATTCCGGTATTCATTGATGTGGAGCCCGATACGTTCAACATCAACACCGACCAGATCGAAGAGGCGATCACCGAGAAGACCAAAGCCATACTGTGCGTACACCAGATGGGCATGCCCTGCGATCTGACCAAACTGCTCGCGCTGGCCCGGCGCAACAAACTGCGCGTCGTCGAAGGCGCCGCCGGCGCCACCGGCAGCGAGATTTTACTTTACCGTCAATGGCAGCGCATCGGGCGACCGCACGGCGATGTGGCTTGCTTCTCGTTTCACCCGCGCAACCTGGTCACCACCGGCGATGGCGGCATGATCACCACCGAGAACGGGGATATCGATCGACTCTGCCGGCTCTGGCGGGATCACGGCACCAACGAACTCGGGCACCACGACTCGATGGGCTTCAATTACAGATTGACGGATGTATTGGGAGCAATCGGGCGCATACAACTGCAACGACTGCCGGCGCAGGTCGTTCGACGTCGCCAGCAAGCCGAGCGTTATCACGAATTGCTGCGCTGCATCGAAGGTGTCAACCTGCCGCGCGAGCCTGAATGGGCGCGCAGCAACTGGCAAAGCTACTGCATTACTTTCGCCAGCGAGCAGCTGCGCGATGCAGTCCAGGCGCATCTTACCGACTTGAAGGTCGAAACGCGTCCGGGCATCAGCTGTATTCACCGCGCCCCGGCCTACACGCAGGAGTTGTGGCGGTGCGCCGGAGAGACGATCGAGTCATCAGCTGCGGCAGCGTCTAAACGCCTGAAACAAAGCGAACAATCTCAAGATCGCGGTTTGATCTTGCCGCTCTTCGATAATCTGTCCGATGCAGATATGCGACGGGTCGCCGACGCCATCGGCAGTGTGGTATCAAAACACGCTCTGGCCAAACTGTAATGGCGAAGCTATGACAATTCCGAAACGCCTTGTTTACCTGATTCTGTTAGCTTTGCTGGCGATAAATCTGCCGCTCGCAGCGCGCGAGTTTCGCCTGTTTCGCACCGAGACTGATCTTGTCAGTCTGATAGACACGCGTCTCGCCCCGGTGATATCGCAGTTGCCGGCGTACGGTGAAATCGGCTACCAGTTCGACCCCCGCGCTCAACCAGATGGCTCAACCGCAGGCACACTCTATTCCGTGCGCCCGATGCCCAACCACGACACGCTGGTCAATTTCACCATCGTGCAGTTTGCGCTGGCGCCGCGCATTCTCGTCAACTCCACTGACTGCCCGCAGGTGGTCGGATGCTTTAACGAGCCAATGCCCAAGCTGGGCAACTCGCGGCTGCCGGTCAAAGACTTCGGCAACGGCATCTGCCTGATACAGAAAGGGAAGTGACCTGTGCTCGGCGTGCTCAGCATCATTCTGTCGACCATCTTGGGCTATTTGCTGGTGGCGCATCTGGTGCCGATGCCTGCGGGATTTTTCCGGCACTTATTAAGACTTTCGCTCGGCAGCGGAGTCGGATTGGGCATTCTGTCAGCGGCGTTTTTCATCTTGCGTGCCGCCGGTCTGACGGCACCGCCTGCCGCGTGGGTTTCTTTACTGGCTCTGGCTGTGGCAAGTGCGGTGCTGTTTGCCCGACGGCCCTTTCCCCGATCTTTTGTTTTGCAGCCGCAATCGCAGCGCGAAGATAAGTTTCTCGTCGGCTGCGCCTGCGTCTGCACGGTTCTAGGTTTCATCATCAACATCGCCATTTTTGCGCCCGCTATCTGGGCCCGCCCCTCTGGCGATTTCGATGCTCTGGCGGTTTGGAATCTGCGGGCTCGTTTCCTGACTCTCACTGACACAGAGCACTTCCGCGATGCCTTTTCGCCGGACCTGATATACGCACATACTGATTACCCCTTGCTCATACCCGGCAGCATCGCTCAGATGTGGTCACTGTCCGGTGACTTCTGGTGGCTGACACCAATGCTGGTGGCAGCGGTATTTTTCCTGGCTATGCCCAGCGTCATGCTCGCCAGCTTCTCCTGCCTGAGGCGCCATTTTCAGGGTTGTGTTGCGGCATTAGCAACTCTGGGCGGCTTCGGGTATTCGATGTTGGCCGCAGCTCAATACGCCGATGTGCCTATGTCATTCTTCGTGGCCGGCACTATTTGCAGTGTCTATTTAGGATTTTCCGCCGGCAGCACTCGTCCGTTTGCGATGGCGGGACTGTGCGCGGGCTTGGCGGCCTGGACCAAGAATGAAGGCTACGCGTTTTGTCTGGTTGCCCTAACCACAATTATGGCGGCGATCGTCGCGGTGCGCGGCGAGGCGTGCAAGCGGCGTCTGCTGATGCTCGGCAGTGGTGCGGCGGCAATATTGTGGGTTGTGGTTATCTTTAAACTGTTCTTCGCCGGTCCCGGGGATCCGGTCATGGCCAATGCACCCACGATGGCCCAGCGGTTTCACGATCAGGAACGAGTGCTTTACACTGCCACGTCATTTGCGGTATCCGCGCCGACATTCCTGCATTGGCTCGTATTTCCTCTGTTTCCTCTCCTGGCGGCACTGCCGTTTGTGGGAGTCGATCTGCGCCGGGGCAACGGCGTGACGGCGATTATCGCAGCGGTCATAGTCTGCCTGATGGTGCCCGCCTACTTCATCGCCTACATCGCCTCGCCCTACAACCTGCACTGGCTGGTGGCGTTCTCGGTAGATCGACTGTTCATGCAAATCTGGCCGGCGGCGCTCATGGTCTTATTGCTGATTATGAAACCACCGACGCGGTCGACGGTTCAATAAACGCGGCGGCGGCAGACGGCACAGAAGACGCGCAGCCCATTGGGTTTGTAGAAACGCACTTCGTACCAGGTGCGGTCGCGCGCCATATATAAGCGTTCGTCGGCAACACCGCGATAAGCGATGTGCACCTTGTCGCTGCAACAAGGAATCTCGACGTCGGCAGCGGCGTCGTCCCGTTTCTTCAAGCGAAATTTTTTCAACTGGGCAAGGGCGCGCTTCAGGTCTTCGTTCATGACCGCTGAGACACCTGCACTTTGACGGGCAGCCGCACCGTGAACGTGGACCCCTTGCCGGGAGCCGAGTCTACTTCCACCACGCCGTGATGGCGGGCAATAATTTCGCGGGTAATCGCCAGCCCCAGTCCGGTACCGCCGCCGGTGCGCGTCCGCGCTTTGTCGGCGCGATAGAAACGCTCGAAGATGTGCGGCAAATCGGAGGGATCGATGCCCGGGCCGTTGTCTTGGATGGTGACTTCGACGATGTCCGGCTCCAGCACTTTGGTGGCCACCGTGACGGTGCCACCACCAGGGGTGTAGTTGACGGCATTGGTTAATAGATTGACGAAAGCACGCTGCAACTGAATGCTCTTGCCGCTGACCATCAGCCCCTCGGCGGAGACGAGATCTTGAATGGCTGTGGATTTCTTCTGCGCCTGCGGGCGGATTTGATCCATCGCATCGTTGAGAATGTCGCTCAGCCTCACCTCTTCCTGCCAGTCTTGCGTGATGCCGGCATCAAGACGGGTGATGTCGAGCAAATCGCGCAGCAGGCTGGTCTGGCGGTCAACGAGATTTTCCAGCGAGTGCAGGAATTGTTTGCGCAAATCGGGATCTTCCGCGGCGCCGGCTTGTAGCGCTTCGACCACAGAGCCGATGGCCATGGTCGGCGTTTTCAGTTCGTGGCTGGCGTTGGCGATGAACTCCTGGCGCAGTCTTTCCTCTTCGCGCAAGCGTCCGATCATTTGATTGAATGACAAACCCAGTTCGCTGATCTCATCCTGCCGGCGCACCGGCACGAATACCGAAATATCCCCGGACTTGGCAATCTGGCGCGCCATATCGCTCATCTCGCGCAGCGGACGAGTCATTCTGCGCGCCACCCATATGCTGATCAAAGCAGTGGCTATCAAAGTAGCGAAGGTCAATTCAAGAAACACAATCAGGTCACGATTGACACGCTGGTTGATGTCAGTCAGTGGTACCCCAACGCGAATTACGCCCCCGGTCTGCCCCGAAGAACGCACTGGATATGCCACATACAGCCACTCGGTCTTTTTCAGGTTGCGGCGATAGTTGGCGGCGATACCAGCCAACGCGTCTTGAATTTCCGGTTGATTGGAGATGTTCTCTCCTTCGCGCAGCGGCTTGTGTCCTGAGTCTGCGACAACTTTGCCGTTGCTGTTCACAACCGTGATTGCCAGATTGAGTTTGCTGGCATGCCGATAAACAGCGCGTCTGATGCGTTCGGTAGCCTGCTCGGAATCGAGCTGCATGTCATTGTCGATTTCAAGCGCTAAGTGCACCGCTTCGACTTCCAGACCGTTGCGCAGGTCTTTGATCGACTCGGCTTTGATGGTTACCAACGCCCAAACGGTAACGCAGGTGAGCGCAAAGGTGACTACTAACAAGTAGGTAACCAGCAGTTGGTTTGCCAGACTTCGTGATAGCCAGCGATATATCCGTTCGAACAAAATCCGCGCCCTGCTTGCAGTTCATGGCATCCTAACATGTCCAAATATAACAAGGAAGTCTGCAGCAGGCGGCGCATTCGCCCGCTTGCAACGTGGATTAAACAAATTGGAGCTATAGTGTGATTAACTATGCCAAGGCGCATATAATGTGTTCCGCTGGGGCTCGCAACATGCACATGAGACCAGCAACCCGAAGGAGGTCCGCGTCAAATGTCTAGTGTGGCAAACGTTACCGACGCAACGTTCGAGCAAGAGGTACTCAAGGCTGAGGTGCCGGTGCTCGTCGACTTCTGGGCTCCGTGGTGCGGTCCATGTAAAGCCGTCGCGCCAGTCGTCGAAGATCTTTCCAAAGAGTATGAAGGCCGCTTGAAGGTCGTAAAGCTCAACACCGATGAGAATCCGAAAACCGCCCAGGCTTACACGATTCGTGGTATCCCAAGTCTGTATCTCTTCAAGAGCGGTCAAGTCGTTGAGCAAGTCGTCGGCGCCGTGCCGAAGTCGACCCTGGCTAACGCCATCAACAAGCACCTTTAAGCCGCGACTACCCGCCTGGGTTTCGTCATGAAGCAAGTCCTGATTGCAGCTGTCGCATGCCTGCTGATTGGCGGCTGTGGTGGCGACACGCCCACATCTACATCTGAGTCGACGTCTGCATCTACGCCCACATCTGAGTCCACGAGCGGCGTCACCCATGTCACGGACGCCACCTTCGAACGCGAGGTGCTCAAGGCTGACGGTCCGGTGCTCGTCGATTTCTGGGCTCCGTGGTGCGGTCCCTGTCGAGCCATGGCGCCCACTGTCGAGGAGATCTCGCGGGACTATGCCGGTCGCGTCAAGGTCGTGAAGCTCAACACCGACGAGAATCCCCAGAGCGCCCAGAAATACCAGATTCGCGGCATTCCCAGCCTCTATCTATTCAAAGATGGTGAGGTCGTGGAGCAGGTCGTGGGAGCCGTGCCGAAGGCGACGCTGGCGGCGGTCCTGGACAAGCATCTATAAGCCTACCCAGACACCGGGATTCCCCCGCTGTCCGCGCAGAGCAACCAGGATATACTGGGTGTTCAAAGGCTGATGCCTGCTCATAACCCTGGTTGGACTGCATCTTATGAAAGAAGTATTGATCGCCTTTATCGTCGCCCTTGTGATTGGCGCTGCCATGAATGGATTGGGCATGTCCTTCTTTCTAGAGAAGCCGTCCACGCCGCCCCAGACAAGCTCTGCCAATCCAGCAGGATCCGATGACACAACCGGAGTCGTAACCGACGAATCCGATGATTCGTCAGAGAGCTCATCCGGTCAGAATCATGTCAGCGAAACCGATCAGGACAAATTCGCATCGGAGGTGCTGCAGGCATCCAAACCAGTATTGGTGGACTTCTACGCCGATTGGTGTGGTCCCTGCAAGCAAATGTCGCCCGTCATTGAGAAACTTGCCAATCAGTACGATGGACGCCTGCAGGTCTACAAAGTAAACATAGACAAGAACCCCAAGCTCGTTGCAAAGTACAACATCCAAAGCATCCCGACATTCATCATTTACAAGAATGGCGCCTCGGTGGAGAACTTTGCCGGCTCGATGCCGCGGACAGAGCTGGCCGCCGCCATCGACAAGCACATCAACTAAGTAGAAACTCGGCAGTATTTACCCTGTTTTCTTCACGGACTGTTTCCCAGTGCCGTGGAGTGATCCCAGTCGCTAAAATATCGTTTATTATTGAACAGGACAGGAAACGGGCGCCCCGGGACGCTTTTCGCCACAATGAAGGACCTGCTCATCACTCTAGGCTTAGGAATTGTGCTCAGCTGCGCGCTGGGCAGCTTGCTCTACTGGCTCAGCGGCACGAAGGAAGAAGAGAGCAACTTTGGTGTTGGCTGTGCAGGTGTCAGACCGGGCATTATGGGCGTCGACAAACGAGATTTCAAAATTCCGCCGATGAACGCCGCTGATGGTGCGGTTAATCATGGGTACGCCACTGACGTTCTGTCAGGATCGGCGCCAACCAACGTCCGCTATCCAGTGAATGGCGTTTGGTAAAGCAACACGCGGGGCCACGGTGCCCTAGAAACAGGAGCTCGAACGAAGCATGTTAAAGAACTGGGCCAGATGGACTCTTCTCCTTTTGTGGATGGTGTTGCTGGTAGCGACCGTCACATTCTGGAACCCGTTCACTTCGCTGCCGGCGCTACTTAAGTTTTCGGTACTGCAGGTAGTGGCAGCCGTCATATTCGGCGGCTTCATGATCATGATGCAGTTCTACATCTTGATGGTAATCCTCTTCCCGATGCCGCAGCGTGCCGACGCAAAAGCACCGAAGAGCCTCGGGCTGAAAATATTTCCGTGGATGTTCAAGAAGACGCAGATCAATCCCAAGGCACCGCAATTGCTCAAGGATTTGATCGGCAACGAACCTGCAAAGGTGGAAATCAAAGAAGTGATCGACATGATCGCGCATCCAGATCGATATGCCGCTTCTGGAGCTGAAGTGCCTAAGGGCATGCTCTTCATCGGACCACCCGGCGTTGGCAAAACTCTGTTTGCACGCGCCATTGCCAACGAAGTTGGAATTCCATTTTATGTCGTCGAAGGGTCCAACCTGAGCGGCTTGTTTTTTGGCTTGGGCGTGATCAAGCTCAAGACCTTGTTTGGTCGATTGAAACGCCATAACAAAGCGATCTTGTTCATCGACGAAATTGATTCGATGGGCGCGAGACGCAGATCCGACTCGGGTATGGGCGCTCAGTCCGACATGAATATGACGCTGAATACATTGCTCACCGAGATGGACGGCTTTGGTAGCTCTGCGAACCTTCTGGTGATCGGTGCCACCAATAACGATGCCATCTTAGACCCTGCTTTGATGCGTGCCGGTCGCATGGATAGGCGCATCTATTTCCAGACACCCTCTCCCGAAGAGCGTCAAGAACTGTTCAAGTATTACCTCAGTAAGGTGGTATACGACCGCAACATAGATCTGGTGGAGCTTTCCGATCTGACATCTGGTTTCTCGCATGCCGACATTGCCAATATCGTCAATGAAGCGGCTCTGATCAGTCAGCGTCCAAGCGGTCCCCAGCAAGTCACCACAGATACAGCTAAGCAAGCTCTGGACCGTGTCTCCGTGGGACTGGAACGCTCTTTGATCGGCTCGGGCGTCGAGTTGATCACAGGAGATCCAACAGTCAAGTTAGCCGATGTAGTCGGCATCGACGACATCAAACCAGAAGTCACTGAGATTATCGACTTCTTGAGGCAAGGCGATCACTTGAGAAAAATAGGCGCCAAGCTTCCCAAAGGCGTCCTCCTAATCGGTCCTCCCGGTGTTGGCAAAACCATGTTAGCCAAGGCCATCGCTAACGAGGCTGGAGTGCCGTTCTATGGATTGTCCGCGCCTTACATGCTCAGTATGTTTAAGGGTGAAGGTGCAGGCCGGATTCGAGCCCTCTACGCGCAAGCCAGAAAAAGTCCCGCTGCAATCATTTTCATTGATGAAATCGACTCCATTGGCGGTGGCAGACAGGAAGTTCAGGGCATGGGCAACCAGCGCACCGAAGAACTCAATCAGATGCTTGTAGAACTCGATGGCATAGGACGCAGCAACGTTATTACGATCGGTGCAACCAACCGCGAGCAAGAGCTGGATTCAGCATTTAGCCGCGCCGGACGCTTCGACCGAAAGGTGTACATCGGACTGCCAGACTCCGAGTCTCGCAAGAAAATTCTCCAGAGCTACTTGAAGAAGATCAAGATTGCGGCGGAGCCCGATCTCGACAAACTTTCCAAGGACACAGTGAACTTCTCTGGAGCAGACATCGCTGCCGCAGTGAATGAAGCGGCGATACTAGCTGTTCGAGAGAAAAAGGACCACGTTGAAGAAAAGCATCTTGAGGAGGCTGTGGAAAAAATCTCAGTCACAGCCGGCAACAAGATGAACACAAGCGGCATCAACCTGGCCCGGGTTCCAGATATCGATGTGAAGCTCGAGCACATCAAAGGTATGGATGAGGCAAAGGCCGAAGCAGCTGAAGTTGTGGCCTTGCTGAAGAACGCTCATCTTGTCCAGCAGAGCGGGCTAAAGGCTCCCAAAGGAATCCTGCTGGTGGGTCCGCCCGGAACGGGCAAAACTATGCTAGCCAAGGCGATTGCCAACGAGGCTGGTGTGCCATTTTACGCCCTGACGGGCAGTGACTTTGTTCAGGTGTGGGTCGGCTTGGGAGCCCAGCGAATTCGTGCTGTGTATGAGCAAGCGCGGCGCAGCGGCAAACCCGCGATTGTATTCATCGACGAAATAGATGCTCTCGGTCACGCTCGTGGGATCGACCAGGGTGCTGGCGGGAAACAAGAGCACAACCAGACCCTCAATCAGTTTCTCACCGAACTTGATGGATTCGGAAAGCACAAAGTGCTCACCATTGGTGCCACAAACAACCCGCAGCTCCTCGACCGCGCTTTGCTGCGACCAGGTAGATTCGACCGACGTATCGAGGTACCGCTTCCCAATATGGAAGGTCGCGAAGCAATTTTGCAGCACTATCTCGGAAAGCTAAAGATGTCGGCTGGCGTTAATCTTCTGGAAATCGCTCGCATGACGGTATTTCAGTCTGGCGCAGATCTGGCAAATATTGCCAACGAAGCTGGACTGATTGCGATTCGGGAAGGAAGGCTCGACATCAACCAGAGGGATCTCATCGAAGCAATTCAGCGGGTCAACTTCGGCATTTCACGCAGCCAAAACATCGTCCTCGAAGAACTGTGGGCAACGGCCTATCACGAAGCTGGACACGCTATGGTTTCGTACTTTAGAGACAAGCGCACCCGGATACAGATCATCACTATCGTCCCGACCGGCAGGGCGCTGGGTTATATGTGGCACGTCGATAAGGACGATCTGTTCCACCACTCGCCCAACAAGCACGAGCTGCTAGTCGACATGGAAATATCGCTCGGCGGTTATGCAGCTGAAAACCTGCATCAAGAAACAACCACAGCTGGAGTGAGCAGCGACTTGACTAACGTCGGGCGCATCGCACGCCAGATGGTCCGCGAGTGGGGTATGGGCTCCTTCAAGTTCAACGTTGATCATGCGTTTTCGGATGAATTTAACTATGGTGCCAGCGGACAGGGAATTGGAATCTCAGACCAAACAGCACGGGAACTGGAGCTTGAAATGAAACAGCTGGTGGACGGCTGTTTGAAAAACGTCGAACAGCTTTTGAGAGCTAAGCGCAAGGAACTCGATCAGATCGCTCATGCTCTCGTGGAGAAGGAAACACTCTTCTACCGCGACCTGGTGGCGATCCTGGAACCGCATCGCAGCGACTCGGACGTGGAGCACGAAATCGCAACTCTCGCAGAACGCAAATTGGTGGGCAAGAAACGCGAGATCAGCTTTGATCTGGTGAAAGGCCTTGGATTGGTCAGTGGAGGCGGAAGCAGCTCTCCCGCTGGCAAGCCGACCAGTTCGCCGGGTGCAGATTCCGGCGGGCTTGGCACCGTAGGTGGTGAAGGTGGTCCGCTGGGTTCACCGGAGAATAATCGCGATGCGGGTCCCGAAGGCGATCACTAGGCAGCACAAGCAAGGATTGCCCATCAAGCGATCTATGGGTTAAACGCAAACAAGAACGTCATCAGAAAATTGAAGGTGACGTGACAGATGAGCGTTGTCGTCGTGTTCGTGTAGCGACGCAGGATACCCATTAGCGTCGACCAACCGGCAACCTGAAGAATCAAGATTGGTGCGTGCTGGAATTGCGCGTGCAAGATACCGTGCATGATGGCGGCTGGAAGGATGCCCAGGGCGGGTTGGACCGCACCACGCATCAGGACTTCTTCGCCCACTCCTGCGCATAGGGCAGTCGACAAAGCTAAAAGCGCTGACGGGGCGGCACCACCCCCGGTATCAAAGGCACCGAGATTGTAGTTGGTCAATTTGCCCTCCATACCACCCTGCAATGAATGTGTATAAAGCGACCAAGCATAGTCGTAGGCGAAGGTTCCGATAACTGCCAACAAAGCCACTCCGATCTGCCATCCTTGAGGCTTCTCCAGCCCCAGGCGCGCCAACGCCTGTTGAGGGTTGCGTGTGACCATGATGCCGATGCCGCACGCTGCCAGTCCGATCAAAGCGATGCCGTTGTAGACGAGAAGCTGATCAGGAGTCACTGGAATCGGCAGGGGAAAGCTGGGAATGCCGAAATCCTGCGCTTCAGTACCCGCCAGCATGTAGCAGAAGACGCAGACATAGACCCAGAGCGAGTACATGTGGGGTATGGATTCTTTGACGAAAATCCGCTCGGCGAGGAGGGATTCCACGGCACTTTTCTTCTGCTTCAAGGCGACAAAAACTCGTCCGCCTATTATTTGGTTGGCGACCGTAAGGACATAGGAAACAGCTTCACGGAAGGGCTTAAACAATACGACAAAGCTGAGAGCAGTAGCAGTAATCAGCATTGCCTGTTGCCAGGCCGTGTAAGTCGATTCCTTTTCAGACCCGATTGAGACCGCCGTCACGGCGCAACCAAAGGTACATACGCCGATGGTGACCCGGATAATCCACTCAAAAACCTTGCTGCGATAGGATCCATGAGCAATCAGGGCAAATATGCAGCAGATGAAGATGGCGACCAGTTCGTCCAAAGAAAGTACCTAAAACCTGTATTGAATTAGTATTATCACGGTTTTTTAATCTGTATGCTTCGTGATATTATATTGTCAAGACATGGTCGGGTACATAGTCTTTACGATAGTCTCAGAGACGCCCGATCGATAGAAGAAGTCCAAGAACGGAGGTTACATATGCGTCGCAAAAATGTCCTGGCAGCAGCGCTTGCAGGAGCATTCGGTGTGACCATTACAGCAGCTCTGGCAAACCCACTCCTGGGACCAGTTACTGCTCCGATGGTCGGCAAAGCTGCCATTGTCCCAGTCCAAACAGTACCAGTACAAACAAAACTCTTGAACGTGTATCGCGAAGTGCGGAGCTTCTGGCTCTCCAGAGGCATCGTCCGCTAAGACGCCCAAAATACCGTTTGCTTCGGACTTCTATGAGGCCGCTCGTTAGGGCGGCCTTCTTTCTGCCCGGTTTTATTACCTTATATCGTATATAAGCGACATCGCTCGCCGGCTCGCCCGCTCATCCAGACGTCACCAGAGACTCCGAAAAGCCCTTATACGCAATACGCATAAAACGCCCATCCGTTTTATACGCACTGCGCATAAAGCCGGTTTGCGAGCAAAACCGGCACCACCTGCAGTGCCTGACGGCATATAACCCGCATATAAAATAGATCGCTGAGGCTACGGTTACGGCTGCTTGGTGATGCGCACGACGACTTCGTCGGGACCAGCCAGGTTGAGCCTTTCGCGAGCCAGGCGCTCGATGCCGCTCGAGGAGCGGTAGTTTTTGAGCCCATCGCGCAATTCTTTGTTGATTTGCTGCGCCTGCACCTGTCCGCGCTCCAGAGCGCCCTGCTGTTGATGCAGGAAGACCTGCCGCTCAACGGAGCCTATGATCGACTTGCCGGCGTGGAAGATAGCCAGCACGGTCACAGCCATGATCATGAATTCGCCTAAGGCTTTCGGCTTCGTCACAGAGGTACCTCGCGGCTCCATACTAGTTGATGCACAGCAGCGCGTCCAGTACGCGCCGTTAAAGCGTTAAGCGGGCAGACTGACGACGGCCGCAAGCACAGGCGGCTCAGCTGCAAACCCGAGTCAGGTACTGATGCAGCGAATGCCAAGCCGAGTTTCCCTGGCGTTGGCGGCGCCAGCTTTTGTGAACGGGGAAGCTTCCTGGGGGCAAGATCTGAGAAGGTCGACGACTCTTCACGTGTTCTCCGGACGAAAACTCAAGCATGGTGCCGTCCCGCCCGTAAAAACGGAATCCGCAAAGTTGCCCAGTGCCACCATGGTCGGTGCCCTGGCAAGCCACCTTCGTGGCCATGCGGAAGCCGTCACGGCTGAAGAATGCAGTGATGTACTTATCCCGGCAGAAGTGCATGGCAGCCATGCGTCGCTCGACGTGGAAGCCATGGATCAGGTCGACAGCGAAGAATTGCCCGTCTTGCGTGTGCAGATAGAAACAGCCGAGTGGATCGACGGTCATGGACACACCGCTGGCGCGCACGCGTCCTTCCTGGTCGCGCACCACCACCCCGTGGCGATCGGCTTCTCCACGGCTGTGCGTGCGTCCGTGCGAGTCGGTGCGCACAAAAGACTCCAGTTTGCCGCCAGCCGAATAGCGCAGCCAGAGCGTCTCTCCGCGAGCCGAGCGTACCTCCGTCACGCGTCCCAGAACATCTTTGGTGATGAAACCGCCGCACGCAAAACTTTCCACCCGCTGTCCGTCGGGCATCAGCTCTACATGCGCCGGCAGTGCAGCAAAGCCGGTTTCTTTACCGGCATCCGGTCCGAAATACGAAACGGCGACGCCGTCGTCCGACTCGTCAGCGGCATGGGTTTCGACATCATCGAATCCAAGTCCGGATTCAAACTCGAATTCGCAGTCCTCGCCATTCTCGCCATCGTGGTCGTCGTAGGGCGCTTGCTGCAGGAGGAACTCCCGCATGCGGGCGAGCAACGCCGGCGGGCGCCCCGTGGGTTGCGCCGTGGCGATAGCGGTGGCAGTCATGGCCGCCGCCGTATCCACGAGAACCGTTCCGTTGACAGCGGCAGTCGCGCCGGACACTCCTGCTTCGCCTTCGCCGCCGGCTGCGCGCGTCGGTGAAAAATCGACATCAGGCGGCAGCGGCACTGGGTGTTCGAAAGTGACGATGGTTAGATTATCTGGTGATAATGGTGGCAAGTTTTGGTCGCACGGCAGATTGCCACGGACTAAGCCGCGACGCGTGTGTCGAGGTGCTTTCCCTGCCTGTATGAGATTCTCCACGAATCAGCCCGCCATCAGCTGTCCAGAGTCCTCATGATACTAACACGCTATTTGGTTTTTCGGTTCCATTCTTCAATAGAATTTCGGGTTTCAACCGTGAGCCAGCCGCGCACTTGCAGTGACTCCGCCATGCGTAAACCTGAAGTTCGTTCGTCGTAGATAGCGACCTGGAACTGCGCCATGGTTATGCGACCTTGCGCTAGTAGTGTCTCTCCCAGTTTCAGCGACGCCAGTTCTTGCGGCTGCACATAACCGGCGTTGAGAATCAGTTTTTCCACCGGAATATTGGGCGCCAGTTGCATCTGCGCTTGCAGCGCCTTCACTTCCAGAGAGCCGATGAATTGCGCGGCTTCCATGAGTTGGATGATGCGCGGCACCGGTATTTTGACTTCGGCACGCGGGGCATAGAGGTCGCGCTCTGTAAATACGAATTCTTCTTTCTTCGGCTCGCTGAGCTTCTTCTTCATTGCCGGCTTGGCAGGAATCTCGACTTTGTCGAAACGCGGCACGGCATCGCCGGCGGCCAGCGGTGACGGCAGATCAATCGGGATTTCGGTATCGGCCGCCGGTAGTGGCGCGGTTGGTGGCGTGCCGATCGACGGATCGTAGGCGACAAACTCGGCGGTGATGTGCTCGTGCGTCGGCGGGCTGGTATCCACTTCGGAGCCGATCGGCAGCCGGCGCTCTTCCGCGGCCGGTGCAGCCGTTTCCGGGATGGTCGGCAGTGGTGGCGTGATTGGTGGCACCGCTTCGGCGGGAGCCTGGTCGCCACCATTGGCGGAGGCAGCTTCGAATGCCAGGTCGGCGAGCGGCGGCAGAGGCGGGGTGGGCGTTTCCGCAGCAGCGGGCGCCGGCACTTCTTCGACTGCCGGCGCGACAGGCACGGGTGGAAGTTCCACCGGCGGCGGCGGTTCCATCGGGATTTCCACTGGTGCTTCGACCGGTGGCGGTGGCAGCGGAGTAGCTTCGACCGGAGCTGGAGCCGGGATTTCGGCTGCTGCAGCTGGAACCGGAGCAGGGGTCGGCTCGGCCGGTTCGGCGACCGGCGCCACGGGAGTGGGCGGCTTAGGCGGCGCAGTCGGCGTGCCAAGCGATGGAATGACAGGTTTGGGAGGCGTTACACCCTCGGCGAGAGCCGGCTTCGCGGCTTCGGCAGCAGCGGCGGCCGCGGCGGCAGCGGCTTTGATATCGGCGACCGAAACAGCCGGCACGCCCGTGACTGTGTCTTCTTGCGAGACTTCCGGTCTGGCCACTTCGGGCGTCTCGAACAACCAGCGGCGCACAACCACCAGGTCGTGACTCAAGCGCAGACGCGGTTTGCGCAGAATAAACCCGGCATTGAGAAGAGTGTTGTATTCGTTTTTGGCTTCGCGCACCTTGCGGTCGCGGAGAAACTTTCTTACTTTGCGCAGGTAGGCGGCAATCACGCTGCTCGAGCTGGATTGAGCGCGGATTCCCAACAGTTCGTAGTAATTGGCCTTGTTGCTCGGCCCGTCGGTTTTGTCTTCCGGCGGCGGCAGCAAATCAGGGAAAAGGTGCGACAGCTCCCTGACGGAAGTAAATGAGCCTATCTTGTCTTTCAGGTTCCAGCTTTGTCGTAAAGCGGCGCAAAGAACTTGTGATTCAAGTTCGACGCGGTTTACGGGACCTGCCCCTTTTGCCTGCATATCTGGGCTTCGCTTTCCTAATTGCCAACTGAACTCAAGGTGTGACTCGCCTATTGGCGCGCCCCATTACTAAGATACCCCTCGCGCGGATTATTTATTGTCATTGAGGAGATGGAAAGTAATATCCGTCTCGCCAATTTTTATTTTGTCACCGGATGTGAGCAAAATGCGCTTTTGAACCGGTTGTTCGTTAAGTAGTGTGCCGTTGGTCGAACCCAGGTCCTCAAGCCAGAATTTGTCTTGCTCGAAAGTTACCCAGGCGTGATAACGCGATACAAAGAGGTCGTCCAGAAGGACAATCTGATTGGCGGGATCACGACCGATGCGCACCCAGCGAGTAGTGATCGGCAGTTTCCGATTTTCAGCTTCGATAGAAAGCTCCGCCATGAGAGGGATCGCCTCGCTGGCGTACTGCTGTGAGAAACCGCAGCAGACGCCGGACTCTGGAACATCCTCTCCGCAGGCCGGACAGATGGTCTTTTTATCGGAACCTTTACTGGTCATGCCAACCGAACTAGTGTGTACAGTCACAAGACATTATAGCGGTTTATGCAGTCCGCTAAAAAGCTCAAAAGGCGCTAGCCAAGCGGCATTCCGCTTGCAGGCGAGCGTTGGGCAGACCCGGTGGGATCGAATCAGGTGGCAGTGTTGACTGAAGACTCTGCGCTTTCCGCAGATTCTTCTGTGGTTTGAACATCGCGCTTCTTCGTCTGGAAGCAATATGCGCAGTACACAGGTCTATATCCTTTCGGCTGGAAAGGAACCCGCGTCGGCACACCACACTCGGCGCAGCTGACTTCGGCTGCACGACTTGCGTCTTCGCCGTTTCGCTGAATGCGCATCAGCAATCGGCAGTTGGGGCAACGCTTAGGCTCGTTGACGAGCCCCTTGGTGGAGAAAAAGTCTTGTTCGCCGGCTGAAAAAATGAAGGTCTTATTGCAGTCGCGGCACGTTAGGTTTTTGTCGTCGAACATTCTGCTGGATACCTTGAAAAGCGGACTACAAATGTCAACATTCGCGCAGGGACGGGGTTGCCCCAGTGATTATTGTCGACATTTGTAGCCATGCTATCACGCCAAGTCCCAGTCTGGAAGGTTTTCGCCTCTGGACTCGGGGAAATCGTGACTAATGTAGGATTCGCCCATTAGGGGTTTTCCCCACATGCCAAGCACGCCTCCTATCCGGGTATTCGCTTACGCGGCGCCCTTGCATAAACACCGGCATCGAGCGCGACTGCTTGACCGCAAAAATGGGCAGCAGCCGCCACCATAGCAGCATTGTCGGTGCAGAGCGACATCTTAGGATAGAAAACCGGCACTTTTGCCGAGTCACTCAACCGCTTACGCAGGGCTGAGTTCGCCGCCACACCGCCAGCCAGCACTATCGCCGGCGCGGCCGTTTCTGCTTGCGCTTTGATGGTCTTCTTGACCAGGACACGCGTCACGGCGTCCTGAAAGGACGCGCAGAGATCTTCTAAAGGCAGCGGCGGCGAAAGTTTCTCGCAGGTGCGCAGAACCGCAGTCTTCAGTCCGCTGAAGCTGAAATCGTAGCCGGCCACCACCCCTTCAGGAAACGGGAAGGCTGTTGGGTTTCCCTGTTGGGCCAGTTTGTCGACCAGTGGTCCGCCCGGATACCCCAGCCCCAGCAGCCTGGCGACCTTGTCGTACGCTTCTCCGGCGGCATCATCCAGGGTCTGCCCGAGAATCTTGCCTTGTCCATAACCTTCGAAGTGAATGATTTGCGTATGCCCGCCGCTGACAAGCAGCGCGATGAAAGGCGGTTGCAGGTCGGTATCAATGAAATTGGCGCAGACATGAGCCAGAAGGTGGTCGACAGCAACCAGCGGTTTGTCGTAGACGAACGCCATGGCTTTGGCTACGGAAAGCCCCGCCAACAGCGTGCCGATCAGTCCCGGTCCAGCGGTATAGGCGATGCCGTCCAGGCTGTCGGGTGCCAGACCGGACTCAGCGAGACTTTCGGCGACGATTTCATTCACCGTCTCGAGATGCTGACGGGCCGCCACTTCCGGCACGACACCGCCGAATTTCTTGTGGGTCTCAATCTGGGAGACGACCTTGCTGGAGAGCACTTTTCGACCATCAGCGACGACGGCGGCGGCGGTTTCGTCGCAGCTGGTTTCAATTGCCAAAAAAGTGCCCATAATTTTGCTCTCCGTGGAACATTGTATTGGGTAGCGAGCGCCGCTTTCCGACCGGGTTCTCAGGACTTGATTTCTATTGACAATTACCCTTAAAAACCGTACGATTAGCGTGCGGCTAGTGTCGCTACTGCGCCGCCTTACTAAACAAACGAAAAACGCCCTCCCAGCCCAAACCCTTCCACAGGTGTTTTTGCTATGAAAAAGCTTTCCCAAGTCGGCCTTCTGGTAGCTGTCTCGCTGTGTCTGACCGTGCCCGCGGCGCGCGCAGACTGGGACGATTTCGTGAACACGCCCACTATTTCGGGTGAAGCTAGCATCGATGGCAGCGGCAATGTCAGCGGTTCCGTCAGTGCGGAATTCGGCAGCGGCTCCGGTGCCACAGCCGGATTCGGCAACGGTTCGGGCAGCGGCGGCGGTGGTGGCGGCGGCGGCGGTGGCGTCGGACAGGCTGCCACCGGGGATGGTGCTAACACAACCGACACCAGCGGACAGGGCACCGACAACCAGTACGTCCATCTCAACGACTATGGGCAGCAGTTGATCGAAGCGCCGGCTCGCAACAAGAGCAACTACACGTCGCAAAATCAGTATCAACAACTGACCGAGGGCAACGAGACCAGCACCGAGCTGATGGCCCCCGAATCGGTTTCGGGCAGACCGATCCCATCTGGCTCATTCAAACTCGGCTTCCCGGGTCGCACCGGCGGCGTCGCGCCGACCAACATGAATCCGTGGCAGGGAACTATTGCTCCACCTTGCAGCACCACTTCGTGCGATTTCAACGTCGTCGATCTCTAATGAAGAAATCCGTTCTCACTTCCGCTTCGCTGATTGCCTTCGTTCTGTGCACGCCGCTAGTGAAGGCGCAGAATGCCGGCACCGCCGCGACGGGTGATGGCGCCAACACCACACAAACTACGTTTCAGAACAACGGCGCCACGCAAGTGAAGCACGACAACAGCGCCTTCGACCGGTCTCAACCACTGGGCACCGGACAGGGCGTCGGCAAGGACACGAAGTCGACAAAAACAAAAGACTATCTGGAAAATTCTGAGAATGGAGGACTGCCTGAGACTTCTACTAAATTGATGGCTCCAGATTCGGTCAGCCCGAAGCCAATCGGCAGACAGGCTCAGACTCTCGGCTTTCAGAAAGGCATCGACGAAGAGTACAAAGGCCCATATCAAACGTCCGGTGCATCCGGCGGCACGCTGCCGTACACGTCGACGGGCGCAGTGGATATCGATATCATCGGCGGCGGCTCCAGTGGCGGCGGCGTTGATGGCGTTCCGGACGGCGTTCCGGCTTCGCAATGGAAATCCAATAAATCTCAATGGGGCTCATATCAAAACGATGATGCAGCGCCGACCTACGGATTGGAGGATTCATACGGTTTCATCGGTGACGATTGATCAGTCAGAGGATTCGCATGATGTTCAAAAAATTACTAGTAGTTATGGCTGTCAGCCTGGCAATGGCACCGGCTTGCTACGCCCAGGGTGATGTGAACGGCTGGGCCGACACCGGCGACCAGGGCATTCAGCACGACACCGGTCCGACACCGGGCAATCTCAACAACATAAATGAGAACCCCGATGCCGACAAAACGCGTACCGGCGGTGATGGAGATGCTCGCGTCGGCGGTTACGGTGAAAACAACGGCATCGATATCAAGCCGCTCGATCTGCCCGGTCAGGCCAGCAATGGCGGTCCGGACGGCGGGGTCGGTTCAGGCGCGGCAACCGGCATGCCGATTCTCGGGACTTTCGTTGCTCCCAACAACCTGGCTTTGAGAAACAACGGCTGGCGTCGCCTGCCGGAAACACGCCTGGACAGTTTCGTCAAAGAATCCGGCTACAACGACATGATCTATGGTGATGAAGGGACCGACGGCCCGCCGCCGTATGACGACTTCCTATATATTAATGACGGTATCACCTCCGGCGGTCTGACCACCGGACACCCAAGCGATGCGCCGTCTGCCTGGGGCTGGCCCAACTAGACCCACCGCACTAAGCAGTCCAATCCATCATGCAAAATCCACACGGGCGAACTCAGGTTCGCCCGTCTCTTTACTGCCACTCGGTACGACAACGCAGCGTTGCACCACATATGGTGCAGGGCGCTCTAGCGCCGAAGAGCCCCGCGGCACGCGCGGCTACATTACAGATCGGATGCCAACACGATAAAATGGCTCAACCTTTTAATGGGGGCTATTCGATGTTCCAGGTCATCTCTACTGACAAGGCGCCGCAAGCTGTCGGTCCTTATTCGCAAGCTGTGATCGCGAACGGTTTTGTCTTCCTTTCAGGACAAATTCCGCTCGACCCGGCCACCGGCACCATCGTCGATGGCTCGATTGCCGATCAAACAAGGCGAGTGCTCAACAATTTGTCTTCGGTTTTAAAAAGTGTCGGCACCGATCTCGATGCAGTCGTAAAAACAACAGTCTTCATGAAAGACCTCGGGCAGTTCGACGAAATGAACAAGACGTACGCTGAATTTTTCACCGGCAACAAGCCGGCCCGCGCGACGGTCGAAGTTTCAAAATTGCCGAAAGGCGCTAACATCGAAATCGAAGCAATCGCTCTGATCAAAGACTCGCCCAACTAACCAGACAGCATTGAGTCGCAACAAAATTGGACGTCCAGTACCTCCCACTTCACATTTGCGCCGTTCTGGTAGCCTCGATTGCCGTCTACACCGACGTGCGCACGCGCAAGATACCAAATAAGCTGACATTTCCGGCAGCATTCCTGGGTCTGATTCTCAGCATTATCTGGTATGCCTACAGCTCGACTCTCGGGCTCTGGCCTGCCATCGTAGCTGGTGCACTGCATTCGGTGCTCGGCTGGTTTGCTGGCGTTGTGCCGATGACCATCATCAAAATCTTTCTGCGTCAGATGGGACACGGCGACACCAAACTGATGGCAGCCATCGGCGCCTTCGTTGGACCGAAGACTCTCTTCATCATTTTTCTGTACTACAGTTTTTGCTACGGACTGTATGCGATTTTCGCCATCGGCAAGGTGTTTCCGTGGATGCAAGTGTTGATGTCGCAAGAAGCCGATCGCGCCGGCATCAGTGAAAACATGCCGGACGTCGACTTCAAGGAAGTGACCAAGGCCCGCAAGCAATTGATTCCCGTCGCACCGTTCATTTGGGGCGGCACAATACTTGGACTCTTGCTCGAACTGCCGACTGAAGCTCTTTTGGGAATTAAGTAGAGCGCGTCCGGATGACGACCTGATCGCCTTCCACTGTGCCGGTTTCCTTCAGCACTCCCGCCGGCAACTCCAGACAACTGCGCGCACTCAAAAAGTTTCTTGAAAGCTGCCCAGGTTCTATCGAATGAACGAGTCCGACCACCTTGTAATGTTTGTCCATGAACAGTGCATCGATAGCGTACTGCATGCCGATCATGTGAATCGCGGAGCAGGGATCTATCAAAAGACCCTCGCCCGCGGGGAGCGAAGTGGTGCCTAAAAGACCGCGCATACGCCCGACGAAGTCATTGGCGACGCGAGTATTTTCAGCCAGCATGACGTCACGAGATTCGTTGTAGAACGAAACACGATCGCCCGATTTGAGCTTTGTCGCCACCTGCGGCTATCTACTTGGTACCGAACACAGGTCCCAGTGCCTGCATGATTGTGATGACGGCTGGTCCAAGCATTGGGCAGAGAATCAGAGGCATAACGAAGAGCATGATTACCGGCACCATTTTGACTGGTACTTTCGATGCTTCTTCTTCTTTCTTACGCTTCATCTTGTCGCGCAGCGCGATTGCTTGCTGCTTGAGCGGATAGCTGATGTCCGAACCTTTCGATTCTGCGGCGATCAATGAAGAGCAGATCTGCGCCAGTTCTTCTACACCGCAGCGATCTCCCATGTCTTTGAGAGCTACCGGCACCGGCTTCGCGAATACTTTCACGTCCTGCAGCATCTGAGTGATTTCAGCTGAAAGAATCGGGCAGGACTCGACGACTTCCTGAGACACTTTCTGCATACACATGAGCAAGCCGAGACCGGCTTGTGCGCAAACGATCAAAAGATCGATGACGGTGGGAAGTTCGTTGACCAGCTTGTTCTGGCGCTTTCTCACCCGACCGGCCAGGAAGAAGTTGGGCATCAACCACGACACGGCAACGGCTGGAACGATCAGCAATACTTTGAAGATTTCGCCGCCCGACGAGATCAAGATGGACAGGGCGAGACCGATGGCCATGATCGCCTTGATACCGATGAATGTCGCCATGTGCTCCGGAGTCCGGTAGTTGGCGTACATCATCAAGTCTTGCGTACGTTGGTCCACCAGGTTGGGGAACATCTTCAGTACGCTGTCCCCGACCGCTTTCGAGGTACTGAGAATCACCGATTCTTTCGGTGCTTCAGCGGCCTGGTTAGTTTCCTTCTTGCGCGGTCTGACACGCACACCATACGCATCGAAGTGTTCTTTGTAGAGCGGTATGTAGAGCATCAGTCCTACCAATACCACCAACCCGAATGCTAAAAAACCCGCAACAGCTGTCATAGGATTTGCTTACACCTCGAACGTCGTCATTTTCAATAGAATCCAGAATCCCAGAAATTCCCACATGATCATGGCAAGGAAGACCAGGCGCGCGATCGGGTGATTCAAGAAGGGAGTGATGTATCCCGGTGTCATCAGGTAGGTCATTGCTGTAATGAAGTACGGCAGACAACCGATGAACACGGCAGTTGCTTTACCTTGTGCAGTCAGTGCTGCCAGGAAGTCGCGCAGACGGAATCTTTCACGAATCGCTTCGGCGATTACGGCTACGACGTCTGCCAAGTTTGCACCAACGTCCTGGCTGATGAAGATAGCTTGCGTCAACAGTTTGAAGTCGGGGGTACGAATACGCGTCGACATCTCGTGCATCACTTCTCTGAACGGTTTGCCGAGCTGCAGCGAAACCAGCGAGCGGCGGAACTCAGAGCGGATGGGATCGGGCGCTGTTTCAGCCAGAAGCTTGAAACACTCGACGACCGGCGAACCGGCTTTCAGAGAAGACACCATCGATTCCAGAACTTGCGGCAGCTGCGAAGTCATCTTCGCTTGCCGTTGTTTGACCAGGTGCTTGACGTAGAACACGAAGCCCCAGGCTCCCAGTGCTGGTCCCAGGAAAAGCGACGCCCACATCAATTCCGGTGCCTGGAACCAGGCGAGGATGAACATGCCGACGGTGGTGCCGATGGCGGCCATCACCCAGCGTCCTTTCATCTTGTCGTACTGAGATTCGAGTCCGGCTTGCGCCAGCAATTTGCCGAGGTAGTCGCTGCGCTCTTGCAAGAAGATCGATGCACTGGTGTCGACCAGGCTCGCTTCCTTCTCGGCAATCCGGCGCTGCTGTTTACCTAGGCGGTTTAGTTCTTCAGTGTAGCCCTGGCGTCCGACCAGCCATGCAACTGTCAGACAGCCAATAATTGAGATGCCGCCAAAAACTAACCACAGTGTGTCCATTCAATTACTCGCTCGTTTATATGGATGAGGGCGGCGCTTTTAACGCCGCCCAATTTCTGATTTTCTTTTTGATTACCGCAGCCATTCCAGCTTGAACGGAATCGCTTCTTGTTCGATTTGTTCGAGGAACTTGGGCGGCAAACCGGAACCAACGTGACGGCATTTGAAAAATCCGCGTGGGTCACGACCTTCCCGCTCTAAGTGGAAGAGAGTCGAGATCGCGATGATGTCGCCTTCCATCCCGGTGATTTCCGAGACTTCAGTGACGCGACGGGTACCGTCTTCCAGACGTCGAATCTGAATGATCAATTGAATAGCTGATGCGATCAGTTCGCGCGCTGCTTTCGCAGGCATGTCCATACCGCCCATCAGAATCATGTTCTCGAGACGCTTCGTGCAGTCGCGTGGTGAGTTGGCGTGAATGGTGGTCATTGAACCAGAGTGACCTGTGTTCATAGCCTGCAACATGTCGAACGCTTCTTCACCCCGGCATTCTCCCATGATGATGCGGTCGGGGCGCATACGAAGTGTGTTGATGACGAGCTGACGTTGTGTGATTTGACCCTTGCCTTCAATGTTTGGCGGGCGGGTTTCCATGCGCACCCAGTGCTCGTGTTGCAAGCGCAATTCGGCTGCGTCTTCGATGGTAATGATGCGTTCGCGGGGGTTGATGTGAGCGGAAAGAGCGTTGAGCAGCGTTGTTTTACCGGAGCCTGTACCACCAGAGATGATGATGTTGATCCGGGCTTTCACGCAGGTCTTCAGCACTTCAGCCATCTGCAGCGACATAGCGCCTTTCTCGACCAATTGACCGAGAGACATGATCGTCGTACCGAAGCATCGGATTGTCACCGTCGCTCCGTCGATCGATACTGGCGGGATGGTGGCGTTCACACGTGAACCGTTCGGCAAACGGGCGTCAACCATTGGCGAGTTATCGTCAAGACGTCTGCCCAGGGGCTGAATGATCTTGTCGATTGTCTGGCGCAGGTGGCGGTCGTTTTCAAATTGCACCGTCGTTTTTTCAAGACGACCGTGGCGTTCTACATAAATCATGGTCGGCGAGTTGACGCAAATATCGCCGATGGACGGGTCTCTCAGTAGAGGACCAAGAGGACCGAATCCGAAGATTTCGTCCAGCACGTTTTGCAGCAAGATACCTTTTTCCATCATGGTCAAAGGCGCCGGATCGCTGTTGACGATTTCACGGATACGGGCACGCACCTGGGCTTGCGTATCTTCGGAAATCTGGGTCAAACGCGACGTATCCAACTCGCGGCGCAACTGGTCGATGATCAATTTTTCGCGTTCACGAATCAGAGCCAGGTTGGCTTGAAACTTGCTGGCGTCCTGAGCGTTGGGATCGTGTACCGACTGCTCATAGTCATCGCGGCGGTCGATGCGTTCGATGTCCGCCTTGCTGACGCCCGGACCTTCCTTAGCGACGGCAGCACCCTGTCCCCCACTGGCGACGCCGGTTTGCTGACCCTGACCTGCTACGCCCGACGCCGGACCGCGTCCTTGCACGCCGGCTGACTGCTGTTGTCCTTGCAGTCCTGCACCTTGCTGCTGGCTGGGCGCCACTTCGCCGCCCCCCTGCCGCTGCCGGACAAGCTGACCCATCAAAGAAGATGCCTGTCTAGACGGTAATTGCGCGTCTTTATTTTGGTCGTCGGACATGTGAATTTACCCCGTGAGACTTACTTCTTTTTGGAACCAAAGATGGCCGGGAACTTGAATCCACCGCCACCACCACCGGCGGCAGCGCCCTTGTCGCTGTCCTTCGTGGTGAGCAGAAGCTGTTCACCACCGGTGATGCGCTTAGCCAGCGATTCCAGTGCCTTACCGAGCGCGGTGTGTCCAGGAGCGATTTGACCCTGGTTGTTGACCCACTTGGCAGTCTTCGGATCGTTGGGGATTTCATGGAATACGGAATAGTTGAGGTTGGCCCGGCACTCGCTCAGCACGTCCTGCGGCAACCATTCGGATCTGTTGATGGTGAGCAGCAGTTTTTCCTGGTTGTAGTGAGCTTTAAATGTATCCAGGCACTTACGGGCGTTCAAAATCGCCGCCCAGTTGTACTCGGTGAGGACCATGACATGATCCGCCAGGTCGAGAGTCGCAATGGCGCGCTCGTCCAGGAGGTTTTTCGGCAGGTCGACAACGGTATAGCGGAACTCTTGTTTTGCTGTATAAAGGATCTCTTGCACCTGGGCTGCATAGATGTCCCCGATGTCTTCCAGTTCGGGCGGGGCAGCGAGAATGCTCAACTTGTCATCGTACTTGGTCATCAGGTTGCGCAAGTACGTGGCATCAAAGTTGGTGTGCGAGAAGTCGATGGTGCTCAAGCTGAAGGATGGCTCCAGGTTGAGGTAGTGCGAAATCATACCGAACTGCAAGTCGAGGTCGACGATGCAGGTCTCACCGAATTTGCCCAGATAACCAGCCAGGTTGGTGCAGATGGTGGTGGCGCCAATGCCACCAGTGGGCGAGAAGATAGCGATAACTTTGCCGGATGCTGTGGACACCGACTCGCTCTGGTGCTTGAGCAAGATGCTCTGCACGGCGGCCGGCAAATCTGTACGCCAGCGCTCGGCGTCCAGGAAGTCGCTGGCGCCCAGGCGGTAAGCCGTACGAATCAGTTCCGGATCCGGAACTTCGTAGCTGACAAAGAAATAGAGCTGTGGGAATGCTTCCCGCAGCTCAGCAAGTAATGACAGTCCGCGGACCGGGGCCGGGCTAAGTTCAATCCAGACAAGCTTGGGATGCAAGCTTCCGATTTGTTCTCTAGCCATACCGCCGGAGACGGTTGAGATCAGCGCCAACGATGGCTGGCTGTGAATCAAGTCTTCGATGGTCTGACGCTTATCGAGACCGGCGTCGCATACAAGCAGCGTAGTCAGTTTCATGACAGTGCAAATCCCCTAAAAATTGGTCCAACGTCTTCGAGAAAGAATACTTATCGAGAGGTCTATCTAGTGAGTTGTACCCACTAGGTTTAACTATTCAAGCAGTTTGTCTAAGGACTGTAACGTGTTTCGGGCTTTTATCGGGAAGGAAGCTTTCGCGAGGCTCAGAGGGTTGGAGGCTCTCGGAGCCTGTCGGAAGCTTGGTCCAGGGGGAAATATGGGAGAGATTCGAGAGGTTTAGGGTCTGAGGACTGAAAGGGGGCGGGGCTAACCCCGCCCCTTACAGTTTCATATCGGCGTGTGCTTCTTAGCCTTGCGGTACCGAGAGCACTTCTTTCTTGCCGCCGGACCAGAGCTCGATTTCATGCATCGGCGGTGGTTGCGGGGGCAGAGCGCCCATGCCGGGTCCCGGAGCCATTCCGCCGGAGGGACCAGGTCCCGGAAGCGGGGGCGGGGGCAGAGGCGACGGAGGCAAAACGGCCAACTCTGGTGGCTTTTGCGGTTTCGGGAAGAGCGTTGTTACGTCAACCACGGCCACGGGGGTATGGTCTTTGTCGTTACGCAGCGAGAGGTAAAGCTGACCGGCTTTGATAGCTTTGACCAACTTTGCCGAATCTTCCGGTGAGACCGAAACTGTTACCGAGGAAGCCGGCTGAGCGCCAGCAGCGCCAGCTTGCTTTTGGAAGACCTGACCGACGGCGATCACTTCCACATCCGACATGACCGGTGCGACTTTGGTTTCGGCACCAGCTCCGACGGAGCAGAGAACGTCGACGTGCGAACCAGGAGCGATGAATCCAGCAACGCCGGTGTTGGTGTCAACAGCGAACGTGATGGCTCTCATGCCTTCCTTGATTTTGCCTTCGAATCCAGTTTGCTGGATGCTGGCATGCTTCAGGTGACCGCTAAGTAGGACGGTTCCTTGAGCGATGTTGACGGCAGCGTAGCTACCGGCAGCCATCGATTGCGAGCTGATCGCGCTTTCCGGCACTTTGGAAGTCTGGATAGATGCTTCTTCCAGGTCATCCGGTGCAATCAGTGCGCCTTCAGCAATATCCTTAGCCGCTTTTACGATGGTTGTTTTCTGGTTTTTTTCAGCTTCAATGCGGGACAGCAATTCTTGGTTCTTGTTTTCGCTGTCGCTCATTTTGTTCATGACCAGCATCGTCACCACGACTGCCAAGCCAAGGATGATGATGAGCATCAGCATTGGAGGCATTCTGGAGAGGCTAAGAAATAACGAACGGAAAGGATTCATGTTCATTACCCCTATTAGTAACGAGAGAAAGATTAACCAGTTACTATTAACGCATATTGGTTAGTTGAGGACAATGATTTCTTGCCCTGCGGAACGCCGTTTCAAAGCGTCTTGAGAATCTTTTTCTGCTGTCAACTTATCGGCAACTCGCCGTCCTATCTGAAAAGCAGACTGCGCAAGGCTTTGATTTGATGAGCATGTCAACTGCTGAGGCTGTTTTTGACCGCTTTCCAAGCAATTAAAAATGCCAGTGCGTAACGCATGTTCGTTACAATGAAAGTGCAGTGCATTTGTCAAGGAACCCATGAGAACCTGATGGCTACTGAATCCAAGCCACTTGAGATTACAAAAGCTCTGCAGCATTTAGTTTCAGTTGGCAAGGACGGCTGGTGGCCTTATAACGCCGATCAAACCGCATACAGCATTGAGGCGACCGCATATGCACTGATTGCATTGCGCCAGAACGCTGACGTGGTCAACAAGTCTGTTGACTTTCTGATATCGGCGCAATTGGATTCCGGTGGTTGGGGCACCACACCTGGGGTCGCCGAGTGGGACTACACCACATATCTAGCGCTCTTCGCTTTGAACGTGGCCAGACGCCAACATCCCGCCATCGTGACGCGCACCGCATCAGCGTGCGCAAAAGCTCACGACCTCTTGCTCGATGGTCGCACGGAATTTTTGACACCGGCCGGCCGCGTCTTTTTTCTCATGTGGAGCGGTCCCAGTTATGACTATGCGCGCGGCTGGCCGTGGATGGCAAAAACATTTCACTGGGTCGAACCGACCTGCCTAGCTTTATTAGCCATTGACGCATCTGAAATTGCCGGCAAGAAACTTTTGAAGGCCGCCGATCACGCACGCGCATATCTGGCTGAGGTCAGTTGTGTCGATGGTGGATGGAACTACGGCAACAGAATTGTGCTGGGAGCGCCGGTGCCACCAATGGCGGTCAACACCGCGCAAGGCATTCTCGCCCTGCAAGCTCAGCCGCAAGGCGCACTGGTAGCCAGCGCACTCGCTTATCTCGATCGCGCCGACAACGAATTCATGAGCATCGTCGAAACCGCCTGGTCCGCTCTGGCTCGCGATGCGGTCGGCAGACCCAGCGACAAACAGCGCGAAAGACTGGCGAGTCATCAAGCCGAAGACGGCAGTTTCTCGCACAACATCATGGCTTCAGCGATGGCCGCCATCGCCTGCGGCATCCCCGAAAACGGTAACCCATTCAAATTTGCAAGTGCACGCTCATGAACGACGACGACAAGAAAAGCGACGATAAAAGGAGCAACTCCAACGACGGCACCACGCGCCGCTCTTTTCTGGCTGCGGCTTCCGCCGCATTCGCCATGGGCTCGCTCGCATCATGCGGCACCGATGACCCCGCCACCAACAAATTGAAAGCGACTGCCGAGCAGGCTTCCGGAAAGTTTCCAGGACCGTCGCGCGTCGCGCTGGTGCATTGCGAAAATTACAAAGAAGATGTCTTCCAGCTCATCAAGCCGCATTTAGAGAAACTACAGCTGCCTGACTTGAAAAACAAAACAGCAGTCCTCAAGATCAATATGGTTGAGTTCCGAGAAGGCAAGCCCATCTTCACCAATCCCGTCGTCGTGCGCGGCGCCATCGAACTGGTAAAACATCTTGGTGCCCGAGATATTGTCGTCGGCGAAGGACCCGGCCACATGCGGGATACACAATATCTCTTGCAAGCCACCGGTGTCGGAGATCTATTAAAAGGAATGGGAATTCGTTTTGTCGATCTCAATCTAGATGAGCTTGAAAAGGTCGAGTTAGCGCACTCATTCAGCAAACTCGATCACTTCATGCTGCCGCGCACCGTCGCTAAAGCGGACGCATTGATTTCGGTGCCCAAACTCAAGACGCACCACTGGGTGGGCATTACCGCCTCGATGAAAAACCTGTTCGGCATTGTACCGGGCCGCCATTACGGTTGGCCGAAAAACATTTTGCACTGGCACGGCATCGACGAATGCATCCTCGATCTCAACCGGCTGCGCCGTCCCACCTTCGCCGTCGTCGATGGTGTCGTGGCTATGGAAGGTGATGGGCCGCTGAACGGCGTCGCCAAAGAAACCAAGGTCGTCGTTGTCGGCAACGATGTAGCCGCCGTCGATGCCACTTGCGCCCGCATCATGCAGCTGCCCGATCTGGACAAGATCAAATATCTGCGCGTCGCCGGCGAATGCATCGGCAACACCGCCGTGGACAAAATCGAACTGATCGGTACGCCACTGAATGCAGTGGCGCAGAAATTCGAACTGCCGGCCTGCCTGCAGCCAGGCGGTATTATGGCCCACATCAAAGTCGGCGAGCTGGACAGCTAGCGCTGCAGCCGATCTCTACTCCCACTCGATGGTGGCAGGTGGTTTCGACGTGATGTCGTACACCACTCGGTTGATGCCGGGCACCTCATTAACGATGCGCCGCGATATGATCTCCAGCAAGTCGTAGGGCAGGCGCGCCCAGTCGGCGGTCATGCCGTCCTCGCTGGTGACGGCGCGAATCACACAAGTGTTTTGATAGGTTCGCTGGTCTCCCATCACTCCAACAGATTTTGTTGGAAGCAAGACCGCGAATATCTGCCACACGCTTCGGTAGAGCTTATGCGCCTTCACTTCTTCGCGCACGATCCAGTCGGCTTCCCGCAATGTCTTCAGCGATTCTTTGGTGACCTCACCGAGCACTCTAATGGCCAGCCCCGGTCCCGGGAAGGGATGGCGAACGCGAATGCCTTCCGGCACTCCCAACTCGGCCGCCACGCGTCGTACTTCGTCTTTGAAAAGCTTGGCAAACGGCTCAATCAGCTTGAACTGCAGATCGGGCGGCAAGCCTCCCACGTTGTGGTGCGACTTGATTTTCACAGCCACTCGTTCGCCGGTTTTCGGGTCGACCTGCACACCGGATGACTCGATAACATCAGGATACAGCGTGCCCTGTCCGAGGAAGTCGAAGGGACCGAGCCGTTTCGCTTCTTCTTCGAAAACGCGGATGAACTGGGCGCCGATAATCTTGCGTTTCTCCTCGGGATCGACAACACCCTGAAGTTTCTCCACAAAGCGATCGCGGGCCTTCACGAATTCCACTTTGATGTGAAACTCGCGATCGAAGATGTCTACCAGCCATTCCGGTTCGTTCTTGCGCATGAAACCCTGGTCGACGAGCACGCAAGTAAGCTGATCGCCGATTGCTTTATGCAAAAGAAACGCCAGAGTCGAACTGTCGACACCACCGGATAGAGCCAGGAGAACTTTTTTCTTGCCGACACGCCCGCGTATCTCTTCGATCTGCTCTTCGATAAACTGAGCCATCGTCCATCTTTGCGGCGACTTGCAGATATCGACAACAAAGTTGCGGATTATCTGCTGCCCGCCGACGGTGTGCACCACTTCCGGGTGAAATTGCACACCGTACATGTCCCGCTCCTCATCAGCGATCGCAGCGGTGGGCGTGTCCATCGTCCGTGCCACCACCTGAAACCCGGGCGGTAGCTGCACCACACTGTCGCCATGACTCATCCAGCTGTCGATGCCCGGATCGAGTCCATTAAAGAGCTTTCCATGATGAACGATCGTCAAAAGCGCTCGCCCGAACTCCCGCACTTTCGCCGGCTCTACGATACCGCCAAGTTCCTGCCCCATCAACTGCATGCCGTAGCAAACGCCAAGCACCGGCAACCCCAACTTATATATATTAGGATCCGGTTTGGGGGCGTTCTCTTCGTAAACGCTGCTCGGGCCGCCCGACAGAATGATGCCCAGCGGGTTCAGGCGCTTCAGCTCATCAGCGCTGATGTGATACGGCAAAAGCTCGGAGAATGTGTTGCACTCCCGTACCCGCCGGGCAATCAACTGCGAATATTGAGACCCGAAGTCGAGGATGGCGATCGAATCTTTCAATGCATTGTCCTTGAGATTCGACACGGAGCGAGCCTTTTGCGTCGTAGTCAAAGGTTGGTTCTCCCAGGTTAGTCCTTGGAGCCAATTTTAAGTCAACTGACGTGCCTTGACGAGTAATTGCAAACGAGATCCCGTCTGGATCTTGCTTGGGCGGCGATGAATCTGTTGTTATCCAGTGCCAGCCGATCCAATATATCGCAGCCGATCGACTCATTGGCGACCAGCGAGTTGCGCACTTCGTCGCTCTCAGCGAGCGCCAGTTGGCGCAGCACCACGTACGGTGTCACGTTGCTGGCCGCCAGCTGGGCATTGTGCCGGGCGGCCAGCTGCGCGTTATACCGGTCCGCCAGCTGCGCGCTGTATCTTTCTCGGGCGTGGCGCGCCCGCGCCTGACGCCGGGCCGCCCGTTCAGCCTGACGGCGGACATCCAGATCAGCGTCAATATCAAGTGCCATAAGCGCGTTATCGTTGTTGCCGACTAGGCTCATCAACACAGTCAGGGCTCGCACCGGCAAAAGAAGCAGCTTGCCGGCGAACTCAAACAACAGCTCCGCCACTTCCAGCGCGAATTCGAAATCCGCGTTGCGGTCTTCGTTGCTCTCGGGCGGCGCTTGTACTGCTATCGGAAACATTCTTCTTCTCCTCTTCTCTCTTTCGTCTCTCTCTGGTTCTGCTTTGGCTTGCCTCAGTAGACCGGTCGTCTACTTCCTGCCAGCAAAAAACGCCGCATCTACTCGACCACTAGTTCCAGGTCTTCGTTGCGGTTGCGCATTTTGTAGTCGGCGGGGGCTTGCACTGCTACAGGAAACATCTTCACTTCACATCCATTTAGTAGACCGGTCGCCTAGTTCTTCTCAAAAAAAATTGTCCGGCGCCCAGTTCGTTTCTCATCCGTTCAATTCGATGCAAGAATAGTAGACCAGTCGTCTAGTGCTGTCAACCGCTCGCCAGGTTAAGGCCGGCTCACCTTAGCTCAGTCCCTGCACGAAGCGCGGTTTTGTCACATCAGAGGGCTTCATTTGTGACAAATCGAGGGTGCGGAGCCGGTTTTGTCACATTCGAGGGCTTCGTCTGTGACAACACCAGGAGGGAGTGCGCGCTAACCATATATATGGATATGCGAGAGCATATAGATGCATGCAACAGCGATGGGCGGAGCTTGCGCTCCGCCCATCATTCGATATTCGCCTTCCACAAGCGGCTCTCTGGTTGCTTCGTACTCGGTTTCCTTCCAGCGTCCTAGGAGGAAATCAGGACATAGCCTCTTACAGTCAGCGTCATCGAAGGTCTAGTCTCAGTCTCTTTCTTAGCCTTGCGGCACTGTCAGAACCTCCTTCTTGCTGCCCGTCCACAACTCGATCTCATGCTGCGGTGGTTGCACCTGCGGCAGGACACCATTGGTCATGGGCGCCAGACCCGATTGCTGGTTGCCGAAGCCTGGCGGCACCGGCGGCGGCAGATCGGGAACCAGAGCAATTTGCGGTTGCACAACTGGTTTGGGGAAGAGCGAAGTCACATCAACCACAGCCACCGGTGTGTGATCTTTGTCGCTACGCAGAGAGAGATAAAGCTGTCCAGCCTTGATCGACTTGACGAGCTTTGCCGATTGCTCCGGCGAAACCGACACCGTCACTGAAGACGCAGGCTGTGAGCCGGCGCTTCCCACCTGCTTCTGATAGACCTGACCGACGGCGATCACTTCCACATCCGACATCACAGGCGCCACTTTCGTATCGGCACCGGCTCCGACGGAGCAAAGCACATCGACGTGCGAACCGGGAGCAACAAATCCGGCCACACCAGTATTGGTATCAACGGCAAAAGTGATGGCACGCATGCCGTCTTTGATTTTGCCTTCGAAACCGCCAGTATGCATACCGATAGCCGCTCTCAGATGTCCACTCAAAATCACAGTTCCCTGAGAAATCGGAACGGCGGCATAACTGCCTTGTGCCAGCGACGCGCTGCCGATAGCACTTTCCGGTACTTTGAGAGTCTGGATTTGAGATTCTTCCAGGTCATCCGCCGCAATCAGAGAGCCTTCGGAGATGTCCTTGGCTGTTCGAACTATGGTGGTCTTCTGGTTTTTCTCCCTGTCGATCTGTTCAAGAAGCGCTGCGTTTTGATTCGCAGTTTGATTCATTTGATTCATGACCAACATGGTGACGACTACCGCCAATCCCAGGATCACCATCAGCATCAGCATTGGCGGCATGCGGGAAAGGGATAGGAACAACGAACGAAACGGATTCATGTCTCATTACCTCGGAGGTAACGAGCGAAAGACTAACCACCCACCATAGAAACACCATCCGAAATTTCTCGCTTGCCCCAAACAATTTTCTGCTTGCATTTATGACTCTTGTGTTACACTGTTGCCCTAGACGACCGGTCTAGTAGACACCAGGAACCAGCCGCCATGCCTAAAACAGCCACCCGCGAAAACACCAAATACCTGCTCATAGAGACCGGTATCGACATCATGGTCGAGAAGGGCTACAACGCCACCGGACTTTCCGAGGTGTTGAGTGCCGCCGGTGTGCCCAAGGGTTCTTTTTATTACTACTTCCAGAGCAAGGAAGACTTCGGGCTCAACATCATCAATTACTTCGACGAACGCTACGTCAGCCAGCTGGACCAGATTCTCAACGACAAGTCGATGACGCCTCTCGACCGCATGTATAAGTACGTCGCCGACACGATCACCAAAGCGCAAGAGCGCCATTGCAGCCGAGGCTGTCTATTAGCCAATCTCAGCCAGGAAATGGCGGATCAAAACGAGCTTTTTCGGTCGCGTCTTTCCGAAATCATGACCAAGCGCAGCGAGAAGTTCGCACGCTGCCTGCAAGAAGCCAAGGACGTCGGTCAGGTGCCGGCGGACGTTTGCGTTAATATGTGCGCCGAGTTTTTCCTTTGCGCTTTCGAAGGCGCGCTGATGCGCTCCAAAACCATGAAAGATCCAAAGCCACTGCAGATGGTGCAGGAGGCGTTCTTTGATGTAATGCTCGGACTGGACCCGCACTGCAACGGCTGACATAAAAATCTGCGAAGAGCGCGGCACTGCGTTCTGCCTGCGCCGTACCGCGCCTGCTTCGCCTGTGTGCAACCGCGACGCGCACCGCCGAGTAGAGGAAGGCATTCCTCTCGACGGCTAACGTCGCATTGCACAGAACCCGCTATCTCTGCTGCACAGCCGGTTCCCGCACCGGTCGCGGTGCCGGCAATTGCTCCGGCGGTCGCGGTGCCGTTTCGTTTATCTGGCGCGGTGCCGGAGCTGGTTCTGGTTTCGTCACCGGGTGTTCGGGCTTGTCGCCCTCCGGCGGCTTCGCCTGGTGCTGCAACGCGTGGCGGAAGCGCCCCCATCCGGTCTCGTTGTTCACTAGCTGCGCGCGGTATTCGCGTTGCACGTGGGCATCGGTGCCCTCACGCAAGTCGCGTCCCGGCAGGAAAACCGAATATCCGCCCAACTGCGCATAGCTGCCGTGTCCGAAGTAATCGCCCACCAGTTGCTTGCGTTTGGCAAGAACGTCTTCGGCACTGGCTTTTAGTGACCCGTCCGCGTCCTTGATCTTGCCGTCGTCAATCGCTTTCACTACTTTCTGCGTGAAGTCTTTGAGGTCGTACTTGTCGCCTTTGGCGCTCATGAAGAGAAACAAGAATCCGCCCCCGCCGCCGCCGTAGGTCTCGGTGTCATCGATGACATCTTCGATGGCGGCGCGATTCTTCTCGTCCTTCAACACGTCGCACATCTTGTCGCCAAATTTGTCCAGGCTGCCGCGGAAGCCCTCGTACTCCTTGACACTCATGTGAGCGAGAGTTTTGATCGGCACTTTGGCAGGATTGTCGATGCCGAAGTACGACAAGACTTTGCTGATTGCATCAGCGGCCGCTTGCTTGTCGCGATTGGACTTGATGAAATCGCGCGCTACCTCTTCACCGGTCATCTTCGGATTGGCGAAGATGTGCTCGAGCGGCATGGTCAGCTCCTGCCCGGCAATGTGCTCGGTCTCCGCCGATGCCACCACGTTTTTGGTGACATCCTTCACTTCGTGGACGACACCGTTTTGCGACATCAGACAGCAATCGAAATCGAGCACATCGAGACTCTGACGATTGATCGACTTCAACCCATTGCGCAATGCCTTCGCAAACTCAGGCACCGTCGCGCTTCCCGTATCACCGGTCAGCCCGAGATTGCCGTTGCCGTGCGAATCGAGCAAGAGCCCCAGCTGCTTCGCGTCGAATCGCTTGCCGGTAAAGGTCAGCAAATCTTCGGTGTCTTTAGCCAGCCCCACCGATTTTGCCGATTCCAACCAGGTCATTTTGCCGTCTTTGATCAGCCAACGATCTAGATAGTGTCCATCCGGTTGCCCGCTGGCAAAAGCTTCCGGCGACTGGTAGTCCGGCATGGCCGCCTGCACCACCAGTGACACCGGCTTGTCTTTAGTCTTTTCGGCAAGTTTATGCAGCTCAGCCATGCGCGCTTCCACGCCATAGCCCGAGCCGTAATCGGTCGTCAGATTAATCGCGAAAGTCCAGTCTGTCTTCTCCCTCGACAGCCCCTGCTTCACTGCTTCCCAGGTCCGCGACAGCGCATCGACTGTATCGGATTTCTTGACGCGCTCAAAAAGAGTTCTAAGTGATGACTGTGCTTCATCACTCAACCGCAGCAATGCATGTTGGGCATCGTCCAGGGTGGGCGGGGTGAAATCCAACACCTTCGCGCCATCCCAATCTAGGTTTTTAGGAGCCTCGCCTTTATTTGCGCGAGCCATTACATCATCCGGCGCCTCTACTTTCGCCGGACGGGGGTATGTTTCTAATTCCGCCATATACGCGCACTAGCCTCCGTTCGCTCGGTGCCAGCCCGCGATGGCGAGTAATTGTTGCAGGTCTTTCACAAACAACATGAGAGGAACGTGCCTTCAGTGGGGTTTTTCCCACAAAAATTTCTCGGTGTCTCTATGCCTCAGCCGGTGCGGCTTCCAGAGACGGCGGCGGCGCTTCGAGCTCAGGCAATTTGTCGGTCAAAAACGAAAACAGCGCACCCATGGCAAACGCCAGCAATAGCAGGAAGTTTGGATTAACCAAACCACCTTTCAAGAGGTAGAAGTAATGCACCGGCACATAGATAGGAATCATGCAAAGCAGTGTGCCGACAATTATGGACAGGGTGAGAAACGCCTGGCGGCGCTGATTGGCAGCCATAAACAGCGCTACCAGACCGGGAGTCGCCAGCACGACATCGTAGTCGTGGCAGTGCCAGGCAGTCACCAGCCCAACCGGCACTGCCACCACCAGTGCCGCATAGTACGGGTTGTCCAGGCGACGGGCTTTGTTGCCAGCGAAAAGGCAGGCGCCGAAGGCCAATAGAGCCGCCGCCAACGCACCGTATTTGGTGACCGGTGCATCAATGCCGAAAATCAACCCCAATTGTCCACGCACCGTCGGATTGATAACCGACTGCATAAGATCGGCGCTGGCAGGATCGAGCACCAGATGTACATAGTTTTGGTAACCGACGATGCCGAAGGTGACCAGCGAGAGCACAGTCATGATCGCGGTCACAGCGGCCAAGCCGGCGATCAGTCGCCACTGGCGGGCAGCCAGAAAGAAGAGCGCCATCGGCAAGAGTTCTTGCGGTTTCAAGATGAGCAAACCCAGGAAAGCGCCGGCAGTGAAGCGTTTCCCCTGACGAAAAGACGCGTATGAGAGCATCAAACCAAGCAGCATCAAAGTGGCCGGCTGAGCAATGCGCAACGCCTCGAACGCCGGTCCGAAGGAAACTACGGCTGCCACCAGCCACCCCACCCCGACGGCCGGCACGTCAAACTCGCGCTTCATCAGATAAATAGACGCCAGCAATGCCGATACCAGCATGCCCATCCAGCCGAAGAAAGCCAGCGCAGGCGGAAAGAGCGCGATGGGCAAAAAATACAGCGCCGCCGGTGGTGGCACAAACATGGCCAGCGGGCGCTGCAAGTCAGGGTGCAGCGTGCGCTCAACCAGGAGCAGCGAGGCGGTGTCATAGACTTCCGCCGCGCGCCCCTGGGCAATCAGGCGGGCAGCCCCGTGATACTGCGGGAAGTCATTGAGCGTGCCGAAAGCCGCTTTGCAGGAAAGCACAATGATGTAGGCGCTCAGCGCAATCGACAGCAGCGCAGCGCAGACAGAGACTCCGATGCGCACGGCGGCAAAGACGGAAGAACGCGGTTTTTCTCCAGGCAGATCGACCATGAGCACATTATATAGACCCCCAGGTCGATCATCTCCGCGCGCAGTACTAACTTGCTTAGTAGACACAATCATCAAAAAAGGAGCCGGCAGACACAAAGATAGCGCCAGTGCTACCCAGGTCTGCCGGCGAATGAAGTGGTGCAGTGTTACCCCGCGAAACTTTACGACGCGAAGGTACCGGCCATCGCCAGCGAGGCGTTGTCCGGGTGCATGTGCCGGCGAATGGCGGCATTCACCTGGTCGACGGTGACGGCGCTCATCTTGACGGCGTAGTCGTCCATCGAGGCAAGGTCAATCCCGCGCGCCGCGTACTCGCTCAGCTCGTGGGCAACACCCCAGAAGCTTGCCAGCCGCAGCTGGAAGGTTCCGATGGCGCGTCCCGCTTCGCGATCCAGTTCTGCCTGCGTGATGCCGCCGTCCAGGAACTCCCGCCAGATCGTGCGGGTGAGGCCGACCGCCTTGTCCACGTTTGCCGGGTTGACCGACAAGCTGATGGAGAAGGGCGCGCCCCGGAAGCTGTCCCAGAAGCTGCTGTAGACGCCGTAAGTCAGACCTTCTTCGACCCGCAAGCGCGAGCCGAGACGTCCGAGCATGGTGTCGCCGCCGAAGATGGCGTTGCCGAGGGTGGCGGCATCGTAGTCCGCATCGTTGACATCGAGGTCGCCCGGGTGACCCAGCGCGATATCGACGCTCGACTTGTCGACCATCGGAATCCGCACCGTCCGCGGTGCCAGGAGCACCGGCGCATCTTCCGGCAAAGCAATCGCCGGACCGCCGGTCCAATCGCCGAACGCCTGCTCCACATGCTGCACCGCAGCCTCGACATCGACGTCGCCGACGACGGCGACCACGGTGGCGGAGGGCACGTACGTGCGTGTGTGGAAGCCGCGCAGAGCGGCGACGTCCATGCGATCGAGATGCTGCGTCAGCTCATCGTGCGAAGGCACGAAGTAGAGAGCATCCGGACCGTAGGCGACGCGCGTCAGAGCCGTCGCGGCTACCGAGCCCGGCGAGTTCTTGCCGTGCTGATAGCTGGCCCGCATCTGGCGCTTGATCGTCTCCAGGTCGCCGTCGTTGAACGTCGGATGGCGCAGCACGTGAGCCAGCAGCTTGAGCAGCTGCGGCACATCGCCACTGGGCACCATCTCGCCCATCACGGTCTTGCCGGGGCGCACCCACGGACGCAGCGAGCCGGTGACGCCGAGCAAGCGCAATTGGCTTGCCAGCTGCGACTTGCTGAGGTCTTCACTGCCCATGGGCAACATGTCGGCGACGATGTCCGACAGGTTGACCGCGTCGCGAGGATCCAGATAGTTGCCCGTCTTGACGTAGACGTTCACCGCCGCGGCGCCCGAGCCCTCGAACGGCAACGCCACCACGGTCAGCCCATTGGGCAGCACCTTCTGGACGATGCGCGGTGCGAAGTTCGTGCGCGTGATCGGCAGCTTCTCCAGCTCGACCGGGCGTTTCGCCCGCGACTTGCGGACGCGACGCTGCGGTTTCTTGCCGGTAGCAGCTGCAGCACCACTGGCGGTGGCGTCTTCGGCCGCATCGACGACGATCTCGGCCTCGACCTGCTCCTGCTCGGGCACGAGAATGCCGACGGTGCGGTTCTTCTCCTGGAAGTAGGTGCGAGCAACACGCTGCACGTCTTCCGCGGTGACGGCGTCGAACTTGTCGTCGTAGTCCACGAGCCAGCGCCAGGTGGAATGGGCTTCGGCGCCGCCGAGGGTGAACGCCATGCGCGCGGCATCGGCCCTGACGAGCACGGTGCCTTTGCGGTTGGCGATCTTGATCGCGGACAGTTCCTCGTCCGATACCAGCTCGGTCTGCAGCCGCTCGATCTCGCGCCGCACCGCCTGCTCGACTGCGTCGGTAGAGGCGTCGGCACCGACGTCGGCGCTGACCGTGAAGAGCCCGGGATCTTTGAGCTCGTCACAGCTGGCGTAGACGCGGCTCACCAGCCCGGTCTCGAAAAGCTGCTTGTAGAGCCGCGAGTCGGGCTGATACGAACTGCCGAGAATGCTGGACAGCATGTTGAGCGCGTAGATGTCCGCGTGGGACGTGCTGGGCGTGTGGAAGCCCATCGACACCATGCGCACGTTGCCGGCCAAACCCAGCTTGAAGCGGCGTTCGCCCTTCTGCTCCGGTTCGACCGTGTAGATCTTCGGCAAGTCCTGCGGCGAGCGCGCAATCTTGCCGAAGTACTTGTCGATCAGGTACAGCGTCTCGAGGCTGTCGAAGTCGCCGCTCACCACCAGCGTGGCGTTGTTCGGCCAGTAGTGCAGGTTGTAGAAGTCGCTGAGCGCCGAAACCGGCATGCCTTCGACGTCCGACACCCAGCCGATCGTATCGTGACGATAGGGATGCGCCTGGAAGGCGGTCGCGTACATAGCCTGACGCATGGCGCCGCCGGCATAGTTTTCGCGCTGCTCCAGTTCGTTGCGCACCACCGTCATTTCCGAGTCGAGGTCCGCCTGGCGCAGGCGCAGATTGCGCATGCGGTCAGACTCCAGCTTCAGCACCAGCTCCAGATAGCTGGAGGGCACCAGCTCGTGATAGATGGTGCGGTCGTACCAGGTGTTGGCATTCGTGCTCGCGCCAATCGGCGCCAGCATGATGTCGAGGCTGTTTCCCTTGTCGGGGTTGAACTTCTTCGTGCCCTTGAACATCATGTGCTCGAGCAGATGCGCGATGCCGGTCACTCCGAGACCTTCATTGCGACTGCCGACCTTGTAGACGACCAGCACCTCGACCACGGGTCGCGAGCGGTCTTCTTGCAGGACAACTTTCAGTCCATTGGGCCACGTGAACTCCGTGCACCCAAAAGCCGGTTCGCCCTGGCGAATGTTAAGCTGCTTTCGCATTACTAAGTTTCCTCAACAGGTGACGCGTTCTGCGTCGGGAAACACGCGCCGGTGGCGCGTGCGGTGAAACCCTGGAGTCCATAGTCCGAGCAAGCGAGCCAATTCGTTCGCCTTTTTGCGGCGAAAGAACGTGCGTGAGCAGTGGCGGTTGATGTCGCTTTTGCTGTTTGCGCTAACTCGAATATGGGGTGGTCCAGGGTGTACCAGAGACTAGAAACTTGGCACTGCGCAAACAAGAGAGAAGCGGTGGCTGCGGCACCACATTTGGTTTCTCACTGGTAATCAATGCCTAATTTGCCGCGTAAACATTGGCGATGTTCGCAAAGCTTGACATGCGCGCGCGTGACGGGCGGCGTTCGGGGGTGCTCATTCGCCTCTTAGGGCAAATCAACACTAGTGTTGAAATCAAGAGGAAGGACTGTCGGCATCAGCTGCCGGCCGTCGCCTCAGCCGCGAATTTTGTCGAGCGCCATACACAGCGCATCGACGTCTTCCGGCTTGTTGAAATAACCGAAACTGACGCGCACAGCGCCCGTATCCAGCGTGCCCAGCGCCAGGTGCGCCGCCTGCGCGCAATGCAATCCGGAGCGCGCCGCCATGCCATAATCAGACTCCAGGAGCGACGCCACCATATCTGGTGCGACGTTGGGCAACCGGAAAGAAACGGTCGCTACGCGCTTGGCGTCGAAAGCACCCAGTATCTCCAACCAGGGACGAGTACCCGCCCAGTCGAGAAACCGCTTCAGCAGCTGCTGTTCTTTTTCGGTCAACACGGCGAAACCGCCCTGCTGCCCGATCCAGTGCGCAGCGGCTCCCAGTCCCGCGATCGCGGGTCCGTTCGGTGTGCCGACTTCGTAGCGGTCAGGCAACTCTTCCGGCATGGTCAAATCTTCCGAATGCGAGCCGGTGCCGCCGGCGATAATCGGCTCCAGTCTCAAATCGGGCGAGGCATATAAAAGACCGACGCCGGGCGGACCCATTAAGCCTTTGTGTCCGGAAGCGCACCAGGCCGCCACACCGAGAGCATCGGCGCTGAAAGGCAGACGCCCGGCCGTTTGCGCCGCATCAACGACCAGCGGCACTTTATTGGCTTGACAAATGGTTGAGACCAGACGCAGGTCGACGATTTCGCCAGTCACGTTGCTGGCTTCACTCATAATGCAAAGTTTGGGTTTTTCGCGCAATAGCGCCGAGGTCAGATCGTGCAAATCGACCACAGACCAGGGTTTGTAGGGCAGAGTGTGCACCTTCAACCCGATCTGATTCTGCAACTGCGTGAGCGGTCGCATCACCGCATTGTGCTCGAGAGCCGATACCACAACCGAGTCACCCGGCTCCAATTTGAATCCCTTGATGACCATGTTGAGCGAATATGTGCAGCCAGGGGTGAAAATCAGGCGCTCCGGATGTTTCGCCCCCAAAAGATCCGCAATCAGGACCCGCGAGTTGTGAATCGCGCGCGCCGCCTGCATGGCAAACTGGTGCGCACCGCGCCCGGGGTTGCCGGCTTCGCGCAAAAAGTGCGAATGCGCGGCATAAACATCCTCCGGTTTCGGAAGGGTGGTTGCCGCGTTATCAAGATAAATCCGCCGCTGCTGCATGACCGATGCGAAGATGATACCCACTGGAAACAGGCGCCAACGCCGCTTGGCGAGCCAGTCAGACGCTATGCTAGCATTTCTTCCAGGCAGAAGGTTTTCTTATGGCAAGCGAAAAATTACTCGCGCGAGATGAGACGCTAAAGCTCTTGTTTTCAACCGGCGAAAACCTGTCCATCTTGCGCGCCATTCGCGACGTCCGTCTACCTGACTGCTGGCTGGCCGGCGGCGCCGTACGCAATACCGTCTGGCGAGAGATTTTCGGCGAAGCCTGTCGTCTGGGCATTAAAGATTTCGATGTCGCATTTTTTGACAAAGATGCCGACCGCTCGGTTGAGGCACGCGCCCGCGAGATTCTCGAAAAAGAGTTCCCTCACCACAAATTCGATGTGAAAAACCAGGCCAGCTTCGGCGTCTGGCGCGACGGCCACTTTGTTTTCACCAGCTGCGAAGACGGTATAGCCCATTGGCTGCATACAGCTACCGCAGTCGGCGTGCGGCTGAATGCCGACGACGAGATCGAGATATTTCAACCTTATGGTCTCGACGACCTTTTTCAGGGCGTGGTGCGCCCGACTCCCGAACAAGTGGGCAAAGAAGCGGCGCTTTCCAAACGCGATCAGTTCTTGTCCGGCTGTCCGGCTTTGAAATCCGTGGATGCCTGATTAAAGGAGGAACCCTGCGCATGCCCCAACCCGCGCATTGCAGAAGAACCGAAATGGCGATGGCACTATCGGTGGCGCTTGTGGCTGCACTTTGTCAAACCAGCTGCACCATGCAACTGCCCAGCGCGGAAGAAACTGTGGAGAACGTGCCCGTCTTCGCCGTCACCGGCACTACAGGCGGTGCGCTGCCCATATTCAAGCAGGTGGAACATCTCAGTCCCGCCGAGCGCGTGACGCCGCTGCGCGAGTTCTACAACGCCGCTGCCGACCCGGTCGTCAAACAGAAAGCCGCATATGTCCTGGCGCGCGCTCTGCAGGCGCGCGGCGGCAACGCTGAACTTACCGAAGCAGTAACCTTGTTCGGTGTTGCTGCGCAATACAAACCGCTCTGGGAGCGCTCGCAGTGGCATGTGTCTGAATGCGCCATCAGACTCAATGACGAAAAGACCGCCCGCCAGGCCTTCGAGTCCCTGGTGTCCAAATCTCCCGATGAAACCATGAAAGCCGCAGCTCAGTACGGCCTGGCTCAGTCATTCTTGCGCACCAGCGATGCCGAGAAAGCCGCCGCCGACCTGGCTAAACTGCGCAAGATGGCGCCCACCAGTCAGTACGCCATCGGCAGCCTCTATTATCTGGGCGAGATGGCGCTGTCCGGCGATAAACAAGACGACGGCATCGCGCTCTTTCGGCAATATCTGGCAGCCAGTCCTGATGGGCGTTTCGCCGGCGAGATCATGAAACGGCTGAAGACTCTGCCTGGCTTCACCGCCACCACCGACGATCACAATCTCTTCGCCTCGGTGTGCTATGCAGTCGGTGACTACTCAGGCGCGCTGCGCGAATGGCAGGCGGCCGGCAACAACAAAGTCTGGTTCAAGCAAGCGATCGCCTTGATCCGCTCGAAGCGCGTCAAAGAAGCGCAGTCTGTGCTGCTGGCAGGCATGAAAGCGCATCCCGATGATGACGCGGTGGTGCCGGCAGCAACTTTGCTCGCCAAGTATCTGACCAGAGCGGAAGCCATCGAGATGTGGCGCGCCGTCCTCACTTCCTGCCCCAAACACAACGATGCGGCACTCTATAATCTGGCGTACCGCACAGATGAGCTCAGTTATTACAACGACATCTTGCGCACGCATCCGACCTCCGCGTTCGCTCCGGAGTCGGCCTGGTGGCTGACCTGGAACCAGATCAAAGGCGGTCATACACAGCAGGCGTTGACCATGGCCCAAGCTGGACTGCAGCAGTATCCGGAAACCAAAGCCGGTCCGCGATTTGCTTTCTGGTGCGGCAAACTGGAAGAGCGCCTTGGACACAAAGACCTGGCGCGTGCCGCCTACCAGGCGGCTGCCGATCGTTTTCCAGCTAATTATTACGGGCACCGTTCGAAAGCACGTCTGTCCGCACTGAACGGCAAGTCTGACCGAGGCTGGTCTACACGCCCGGCACGCGACATGCAGCTGTACGCAGCGGCACTGGACGCCACAAGCGACTGGACATGGCCGGAGCCGCCGGAGCTGGTTTCTTACGAAGCAATCGCCCGCACTGCCGGTCCGACGATTGCCACATTGACTGAATTACGCCAGTGGGAAGAGGCATTCCAGCTGCTTCCTAAAGAAACGATGCCGCTTCTGCGCTCGTTCTATTACGCCAAACTCAATCTGCCTCTGGAATCTATCAATGAAGTGAGCGGCAAAATGCAAGGCGCGCCGCACAATGCACCACCCTGGAAAATGTCGTTCCCGCTCTTATATGCGCGCATCGTCAATCGAGAAGCAGCCGTCAAGCATGTGGACCCGCTCCTGGCCCAGGGGCTGATTCGCGAGGAATCGCGCTACAACGCGCAGGCGCTCAGCAGCTCGCACGCGATTGGATTGATGCAGCTCTTGCCCGGCACCGCCTATGGTGTGGCCAAACGATTGGGCGTCAAGCTCAGCAGCAATGCCGATATTCACAAACCGGAGAACAACATCAAGCTGGGAGTCGATTACATGAGCTACGTGCTGCAGAGGCAGGGTGGCAACGCACTGCTGGCAGTGGCAAGTTACAACGGCGGACCGAATGCCGTGGCACACTGGACGCAGACCTTCGGCACAGCCGATATGGATCTGTTCGTCGAGCAGATACCTTACACGGAGACTCGAGACTACGTCCGCAAAGTGTTCAGCAGTTACTGGAACTACGAATCGGTTTATCAGGGCGGCAGCTAGCGCCCAGACGACTATGCCTTGTTTCTTGCCTGATACTAAATACTATGTTTCGCCGAGAGCCGGCTCGTCGTGGGCCTTTTCGGCCGCATCGCCCACATCGGCTATACCGAACAACGACTTCCAGAAACCGCCCTTCTGCGCCCGATTGGCGGTGCGGCTGGCGGAGTCGTCAGCACCGCGGTCCGGTGCATTTTTCGGCAATGACTTACCGCAGGTGGCACACACCGTCTTGGAAGCCGGAGAGCGAAATTGACAACGAGGGCAGATTTGGTAGTACATATATTTCAGATACCCTACCCGGGAAAATATCAACCTGGAGGGCTGCCGACACGCGCACCCCGCCAATTATCATTGTGCCATCGGATTGTTAGACTCGTGTTAAAAACGTGGAAAGCACAGGCAAACTCTGACATATGCCGCGTCTGATACTTACCTTTGAAACGACGTTCCAGGTCATGTCTGCCGATCAAATGCTGCGTGACAAGTTTCAGATCCGACCGACGCCCACGCCCTCAGGTTTGTCACAATCGATTTGCGGCGTCTCGCTTGAAATCCTGAACCACGCCGACAAAGAGGCGATTCTTGAAAAGCTTTCCGGGCACGGGTTGATACCATCGGGAGTGCACGAGGTTTAACCAAACCGGAACCGACCGGTCTATGCAGCGACACCGCCAACGGTATCGCTGCATAGACAATAGTCAGCACGATCTATATAGCCCTTTTGAAGCGGAATACACGCGAATGCATGCAAGCTCAGCCGTGCGAGCGGTCTGCTCCGCTCATCCGGTTGGGCCGCTTCGCGAGTTTCACACGTCCATAGGTCGGCCCCGGTCGACGCGCACCGGATTTGGTGCTGGCCGGCATGGAGAGAAAAAATCGCTAGCGGCCGTGAACATTAGACGCCGCTCACTCTTCTGCGCATCATCCCCACCCTACTGACTCCTGCAGTGACTCACATCGCAATCAGGGACACGCTTTCCGTCCCAGGCACCGGCAAGTCGCTCTCCCTTGCAGGGCGTTTCAGCGCACGTAACAGAGGCTTGCTGTTGCCAGACGCCCCTTGGCATCATGATGGCACATCTCCTTCCCCTCGTTTCTCCAGGTTCCCGCACCAGACTAGCTCTCCTCGGCTCCCGCCCCGCCCCGCAAAGCGCGCCCAGCGCCGCGCCGCAACGCCCGCCGCCGAATGCCGGCGATCCACCGCATACCGCGCCCCGAGCAGACCCGGCCGTTTCGGGAGGAAATCGCGGCCACTCTCGCAGCCGATGCACGGTTCACCAACCCCCAAACCATTTTTCTGGAGCGATCTGCATGTCTCATCGCAACCTCGCAAACGATAGCCGGCTCGATCCGATTGAGCAGCGCATCATCATGTTGGCTCGTCACGAACGCACCATTGCCTGGGAAACGCCTCTCACCCGCCGCGCTGCCCGTAAGCGTCGACGCCACAGCCTGCGCATCATGGAGTCGGTCCGAATTCATCCGGCAGCAGCCGAGGAGATCTGGTCCGCCCGGCAATGCGGCAATACGTTGGTGGCGCGGCGCGCGCTGCGCCTGTTCCAGTCCGCCGACCGGTCAGCGCTGTGGCGCAGTCGGGCGCTCTACCTGGTCAGTGAATTGCGTCGACGCAAGATGCCTGCGACGTCGCTCGAACTGCTGCAGTGGATCTTCCTCTACGATGCCGATTCGGTGCCGACCGTCGGGATGCACTGCCGGGGGTGCATCGACGATCAAGATCGCCGCCACGCGCTTACGCCTGTGTCCATCGACCTCTGGCGAGCGCAGCGCGTCGCCATCCTGGCAGCGTCCTGGCGACTGCGGTACCCACACATTGATGCTGTGCTGCTGACGGCCGAACGCAGTTTCGACGAGTTCGAGATGCTTGCCGATTTCGAGTCCCAGCATCCGCAGTCGTTCGCTCTCATCCTGACCGCGGTCGGCGCCTACTTTAATGCACTGCTCCTGCCGAAGGACTTGCAGCAGTACAGCATCGCCGCCGGCGAACTGCTCGTAGTCGCGGCGCACCGCGCCCTGCGATGCGCCGCTCAGGCGGGCGACTTCCGCTCACCGGGTTCGCTGCTTACCGAACTGTTGATGCACTGGACCGCGGAGCTCTTCGATCAGCTCGACTTCGCAGACATCAAACATCTGGTGATGTTGTGGTTGGCCCTCACCGGGGCAAACACCGACACACCACCACAGGAGTTCACCACCATCATGTCGCAGACCAATCGCCTGTTCGCCGACGACGAGAACGGCACCGGCAGCGAGAACGCCAACAACTCCACCTTGGTCCGCCGCGAGTACGAACCCGAGTACGGCATGCCGCACCGTGATGAGTACGACCGCGAGAGCGAAACCCTGACCTACAAGTACCGCCTCAGCAATGACGGCACGTCTCGCCTGCGCTTCACGGGCGACAGCTTGGAGCGCGACCACACCGTCAGACGCCGCCGCGACCGGCGGGCTGTGCGCAGCAGCAAGGGCTACTACTGCTGAGGCTGAAAGTACAACAATTATGAACAGGCCCGCAGCAGCCGCACATCTGGCGCAGCTCCGATGTCGTTCGCCGCCTTTCGGCAGGCGCTCGGCAGTCCAGCTGATTTGGAACCGACCGCATTTTCGTCCACACCACAAGGCAGGAGAAACTTCACCATGTCGCACACCATCCGGTACGCCTTCGACGACAACACCACCGGCGACGACTTCGGCACCGCGAACGACGGCGAGATCTTCGAGGACGCGCCGAGGACGTCCCGCATCGGTCTGCCGCGGGCGTTCCGCAACGTCCGGAACCGGGCGCGCGACCAGGCAGTCAACCGCCGCCGCGACCGCAGGGCGGCCCAGCGGCGCAAGGGCTACGGCCGCTAGCCGACCGGCACCACAGGCAGTGCGCGGACCCTCAGCCGGCTCGCGCACTGCCGTCTCGAGTCACATGGACGGAAGAAACATGAGCAAGAAAAACGTCGCCCGTGCTGTTCTAGTAATCTTCGCGCTGTGCTGCATCGGCGCGTTCGCCGCCGGGGTAGCCCTGTCGGAACGGCAGAACTTCTGGATACCGGGTCTCGCCCTCACCCTTCTGGCGGTGGCGCCCGTACTCGGCATGCGCTACCAGATCCACAAAATGCGCCCCAATCCCTCATCCGAGCAAATGACGGTCAACGTCGGATCAGAGGGACTGACGGGAGACATCTGCCTGGTCTTCCTCTGCCAATTCGCCGGATGGTGTTACGTCCTCATTCCAGCGGTGGTTGCCGTGGTGGCTTTCATCGCCGTGATCGCCGTCTTGATCAGAGGGTCGGCATACCTGATCAACAGGTTGACCGGTGACGACCAGGCGCCGCCGCAGCCAACATCCTCAGGGGAGAACACGTGAGCACCGACAACGCCCTGCGCTACGTCGACTTCAAAGAAGAGACCCTGATCGTGCCGGACGGCGTAGCCACCATCTTCGTCGAACGCGCCCCTCGCCTGCGGCAGGTGGTGCTGCCCGACTCGCTGACCTTTGCTCGGCTGGCGGGCTGCCCGCAGCTTGCCGAGTTGCCGCTGCCGCCGGCGCTCAAGGACCTGCACCTGATCGACTGCCCGGCACTGCCGGCGGTGCAGTTGCCGACGACCCTCGAGGTGCTGTCTCTGGTCGACTGCCCGGCGCTACCCGCCGACGAGCTGCCGGCGTCGCTGTTCCGCCTGTCGCTGGGCGGTTTCTCCGCGTCGACCCTGCCCGCTCTGCCGCCCCACCTCACCGACTTGATCATCTCCAACTGGCCAAATCTGCAAGCGGTGACGCCGTCTCCCAGGCTGGAGACCCTGCACCTGCACCGGTGCCCGCAGGTCGCGCAGATCACAGCGCCGCCGACGGTTACCGAGTTGTGGGCAGATAAGTGCCCGCAGCTTGCTGCAGTCACCCTGCCCGATGCGCTGCAATATCTGCAGTGCATCGACTGCCCCAGCCTCGCCTGCGTCCGCCTGCCCTCCACGGTGCTCTCCGCGCGCCTGGACCCGCACATCGCCGTCGAGATTCACAACCACCGCCTGACTGTCGAGGTGACGGTCTCGCTCGACGGCGTCACTCTCGTCGACAGAGATCACCTTTTGCTCTGAGTACCTGCCGCCCCACAGGTAACTCTACTTCCCGGGAGCCACCGCGATGAGCTACCTCATCTTCGACGACAAGGACATGCAGAGGGCGACCATCCCCGCGCATGCAACAGAACGCATCCGTGCAATTGCACGGTTTTACGACGTCACGCCTGGCAGCGCCCAGCTCCTGGACAACCTCTGCTCCCGGCGCGCGGCGGCTGACGATGTTGTGTCGCAGTGCGCACTGGCGGTGATTCGTTTGCTGCTGGTGACGCGCCGCGATCTGGATTGGTCGCATCGCTGCCTGGTCACCGCCGGTCGACTGGTCGAACTGCGCCGCGTCAGGCTGGCGCGCGACCTGATCGTGCATGCCAACGCCGCCCTGGTAGTCGACACCCCGCAGCGCATCGACCACGTTCCGCCATTCGACTGAGGAATCTGCACGGAGTTGATCATGACTCAGCCCTCTTCCATTTTGCCGCGCGCGGCAACCGACGGCATGCGCTCGCTGCTGCTGCCGGGCTCGTTCACCAACGCCTGGCTGCCCTGGCCGCACCAGCAGTTGATCATCGACATGGTGCCGGAGCGGCGCAGCGTCTGGGAGAAGAAGCGCGCCCGGCGCATCGCGGTTCGCCATCGGCTGCACATCGACACGGCCTACGAACTCTGGCAGGCTCGCCAGAACGCCGCCACTGCGCCGCTGTCTCGCCGCACGCTGCGATGCTTCGCTCGTGGCGAAACTTCGCAGCAGTGGATCGACCAGGCACTGCAGCTGGTGCCTCTCTTGCGCGAGGCGCACCTGCACCGCAGCGCTTTCGAGTTGCTGCAGTGGATTGTCGGCGCCGATCAGCTCTTCAAGTCCTGCGGCTGCCCGGATAACAGCGGTTTCTGCCAGACTTGCTTGCTCGGCGAGTCGCCCCGCACCGAGCATGCCCTCAGGCAAGAAACGTGCCATCACTGGCAGCAGCGCGAGGCTGAGCTCTTGCGCACAGCCTGGGAACGCCGCTACCACTTCACAGACGCCCTGCTGGAGTTGCAGGCGGTGGACCGCGCCCGGTGGCAGATGCTCGCCGCTCTCGAAGAGTGCGATCCGCTGGTGTTTCAGGCGGTGCTCACCGCCTTGCAGGGCGCCGACGACGCGCTGGCACTGCCGGCTCGGCTGCGCCAGTGGGGGATGGTGCCTGCAGAAGAACTGGCGATCGCCGCCGCCAGGGTGCGTCACATCAGCCGACGCGGCGGCTGCGACCGAATATTCTTCGGCACGCAGTACATGATCTCGCAAATGCTCCTGGAGAAGGCCACGCAGGTCTTGATGTTCACCGAGTCGCTCGACCCGGCGGCGACAGGGGTGCTCGCCGACGCGGTCCACTGGGCGGCCTGGCAGCTTTTCTCCAACGCGTTGGACGCGTTGGAGGACGGCAACTGATCCAACGAACACACGCGGAGGAGACATGTTCCAGCCACCATCAGGAGATACCTCCAACACAACCTATCCGACGATCAAAAACGCCTGGGACATGCTCCAGGCCGGCACCGCTCTCGACGATGTCCGCTGGGTCCTGGAGTGGGCTCTCGTTCAGTGCCGGGGGCGCAACAACGGCAAATACACCGCAGAGGAGTACTGGATCCAGGTCGGGCTGGCAGATAGCATCGGCAGGCAGAGCAACACGCGGTCGGCGTGCACGATGCTCTTGCTGGCACTGGTGCAGGTCAGTGCGGAGCTCGGCGAAACCCACGTCCTCAGTGGTCTCGCCATGCTCGAACTGTCCTGGACTTACGCGGGACTGGGTCGATTCGCGCCGGCGCGCGCCCTCATGGATGAAGGGCTGCGCATACTGGAGAAGTCAGCCGCTGTCGGCTGCGACTACAGCACCCAGCGCATTGGCGGCTGGATCAAGTCGTTCGGCCGGCATGCCGCTGTAATCGCCAAGGAGGCGCCCGAGCCGAAAGAGTGGCGCGGACTCGACCACTGGATACAGACAACCGTAGAGGAAGCCTGGGCAAGGCGCTCCTGACGGCGATCGCCGGCGGTGCCCACCAGTGCCACCACTGGTGACGGCACCGCAGTTGGACGGGAGACACATGTACGAACCACCGCCGTACGAAGGAGGACTCCTGATCACCGCAGAGTCCACCTTCCTGTTCGGGCTCACCGTGCGCCCGCAACAATGCAGCCGTCTGCCAAGGCGAGAACGACGTCGCATGGAGCGCCAACGCACTAGCGCCGAAGAAGACTGGCAATCGCAGTGGCGGTCGCAATGGCGGTCGCGGCGGGAGAGTCCCTGGCAGTCTTCGTGGATGTCGCTGTGGCAATCGCACTGGCAGTTGCTGCAGCAGTCGCAGTGGCAGTCGCTGCAACGGTCGCCTCGGCAGACACAACGGCAGTCTCAGCGACAGTCGCAATGGCGCCTTGAGTGGTTGCGTCGACATCAAGAATGAACCAGCACTTCCTGTGGTGGCAGCTCTGCCGCCGCCACAGGAACCTCACCCCACTCTAAAATCCCAGCTCTACTATTGCACTTAGTTTATCTAGAGTCGGCAAACCATCCTCATACACTCGATCCAAGCCGGCAATACTTGACAATTCAGCGCTTCTGCGTACAATAGAGCAGCGCTTGTAAAAGAACCCGCGAACCCGCCCCGCATCAGCGCCAGACGTCACCTGTCGTACGTCTGTAATTACCATTTTGCCTGAGGCACCATCACCGTCGATGGTGGCATAACTTACTATGGGATTTCTTGGAGACGCAGCCGGCTTCGTCGGCGACAAGGCTGAAGACGCCGGTGGTTTCGTCGCCGACACAGCTAGTGATGTCAAAAATGTGGTCACCGACGACATAGCGCCGACCGGACTGGAAGTGTTCCGGACAGCCGCCTGGGCAGGCAGCGAGATGCTCGCCTCACCGGTCAACCATTCGGCTCACATGCTTTCATCAATAACCGGCAAGGACGTGCCCGAACTTCACCTCGTCGGCAAGTCCGACACGGTCAATGCCGTCGAAGATAAGCTGGCACCGGTGCTCAACGCGGTCAACTACGTCGACAACTTGAAAGACGAGTTCACTCAAGCCACCGCCTACGCTGCTGTGCAGCAGACCGTCGACGGCGTCTCGCAGCTCACCAACAAGGTCGCCGGCACCGAACTTATACCGCACGTCGATATCATCGAAAAACCGGAAGCCGCCGAAAAATGGTCGCCGGAGTGGCTCGTCCAACAGGGCGGACTGGCTGTCGGCACCGCCGCACCGATCTTGCTGGGCGGCAGCACCATCGCGGCTCGCCTCGGTCCGCGTGCCATGGCTCTTGCCGGCGTCGAAGTGACCGCGGAAAGCAGCGCCGGCGTGCAGCTGGCAACGAAAGTAGCCGGCAGCGCGCCCGTTAGTTTCGGCTACAACTTCTTCATGCGCCCATCGGCGCAGGGCGAGAATTTCTGGGAATCACGGCTCACCAACGGCTCCATCGGCGCGTTTCTTTCAGGCGGACAGACCGCCCTGCGCACCAGCACCAACTTGCTGAACGGATTTACCGGCGAAGCGGTCCACACAGCTGTCGACACCAATGCCCGCACGGCGCTCAAAGGCGAAGGTCTGGCGTCACCGGAAGATTACGTGCAGGGCGGCTTCAGCAAGGCGGCATCCACAGCCAACTCCGCAGTGTCCGGCGACGGTTAGTAGGGTTGCGATAACCCATCATTTTCGAGGTAAAAAGATGGGTTATCGCAACCCTTGGCAACGCGCGCCTCGCCTTGGAGTGTCCCTCGCAGTTCGGGCGAGTAGCACGCACGGTGGTTACATATAAATTGCAGTATTTATAATTTCTATATGTCCACGTACAGCGCTCACCGCGGACATAAATCCCAATACCAGTGCCGCTCCTCAGGTCGCGCCGGCCACTTCGCTAACCGAGCCACCTAGCGCAGATAACGAAGGTCGCGCTCGCCACCAGGCTTAATTCAGTGTGGCATTTACGAAGTCAAGCGCACATCTTGAGCGTGCTTTTATTTACCCAGCCTGCATCAGCACAGCCTCTTCTCATAGTTTCAGGAACCTCTTTCCATAACCGTCCTCACTGGGTTCTCACCGTCTAAAAGTTTGCTCCCTACAGCCGCAGGGTTTCTCCAGCGCCATCGTATATGGTGCACGGCTGGAAGACGGTTCGAAAGAGTGGATGGAACGCGCTCATCCTCAGCCTAGCGCGAGCAACCTTCGCAACAGGAAACCTGAAACATGCGAAAACTCAAAATGGCGGCTATGGCCCTGCTTCTGGCAGCCGCTGGTGCGCTCCTCACGTCGCAGACCTTCGCCCAAGCCCAGACGCCTGCCGCCGCCGCTCCCGAAAGCGTCGTCGCGTCGGACAACCTGGTGGTCGCCGAGCCGGCCAGCAAGGTCGACCTCACCGTCTACGGCAACTCCTACGCGCAGATTCAAGAGTCGCGCACGGTGAAGCTGAAGGCGGGCAAAAACCGCGTGCAACTGAACGGCATCGCCCAGCGCTACCGTCAGGACAGCCTGCGCATCATCGAAGCGCACGGTCCCTCCAAGCTGGCGTACCTGGGCGCCAACTACCAGCCCGCCAACCTGACCACCGAACGCCTCCTGGCGCTCTCGGTCGGCAAGGAGATCACAGCTCGCCGGTTCACGACCGACGGCTTGCAGGCGGTGACCGGGACGCTGCAGAGCGTCAACGGCAACTCACTGGTGCTCACATCCGGAGGCAAGACCGAACTGGTCTCCGCCGCCGACGTGACGCTTTTGACCACGCCTGAAGGTCTCTCGAACACGGCTTCGCTCGTGGTCGATGTGACCGTCGCCACCGCCGGTGCCTACACGCTCGACTTCATCTACGAGACGGAAGGCATCACCTGGTCGGCGAAGCACACGCTCGTCTACGACGACACCACCTCGACCGTGAAGAGCTGGGAGACCAGCGTCTTCCTCGTCAACGAGAGCGGCACCAACTTCAAGAACGCCACGCTGCGCCTGCTCTCCGGCGCCGTGGCTGGTGACGAAGGCGGTCCCGGCGGCATGTACGAGCGCGCTGCGGCGGCTCGGGTCCAATCGCTCGCGGACAGTGCGGCCACCGTCGAAAACGTTGGCGACCAGAAGGTCTTCGAGATTCCCGGCACCGTCGATCTGGGCGCCGGTCAGTCCCGACAGATCCCGCTTTTCACGGGCAACGACGTGCCGGTCAAGCAGGCTTACGCGGTGGGCAATGCGTCCAGCCGCTACGGCTACACGACCGACCGCAAGCAGAACGCCACCATCCGTCTGACGGTGGAAAACTGCGACAAGTACCATCTCGGCAAGCCGCTGCCCGCGGGCGCCGTCAAAGTCTACCAGTTCAACTCTGCCAAGAAACTGCAACTGGTGGGCTCGACGCATGTCTCCGACAAGGCAACTGATGAAATCTTCGACCTCAACATCGGCACGTCTTCCGACGTGAAGTGGGAGTTGAAGTACGTCGGCGCCAAAGACGTCGAGGACGCGGCCGCAACGCAAGGCGCAACGCAACAGGGCACTCGTCCCAACGGCGCGGCCCCGCAGCAGGACAACACTCCCAAGTTCGAGGATCGCACCTACGAACTGGTGGTGTACAACTACAAAACCGATCGGGGCGTCACCGCCAAGATCGAAATGCAGGTTCCGGCCAAGCAAGAGCTGGAGCCGTTCTGGAGCCGCCCGCGCGCTGACCGTGCGGAAGCCTCCGTCGACGTCGCGAAGAGCGACAAGAAGTCGGTGCGCATCACGGTGCGCGTCCAGGTGCGCTAAGCGCGCCGCAACAACCGATGAACGGCGCTCCGCGTCGCTCATCCGGGTGCTCTGACGAAAACGGTTGACTGACGAAACGGAATCACGTCCGCGTCATCAACCGGTAGAGTCAGGCACCCACACCTCCGGACGGCCCCTCGCGCCCGGAGGTGTTTTTTGATTTCCCTAGCTTCTATCTGCCATAGTATTTCAAGGACAAAGAAACCGCGCCGGATCGGCGGCACCATCCGTGGTGCACACCGATCCGGCGACAGTTTCTTGCCTGGTCACTTCTCGTCGCGGGTGTACTTGAAGTAGGCCCAGGCGCCCGTCAGCACCACGATGGCGGCACCGAGGAAGCTGAGGAAGCGCAGCACGTCGCTGGCTCCGCGCATATCCAGCCAGAGCAGCTTGCCGATCAGCGCGATGCACAGCAAGAGCCCGGCCGAGCGCACGAAGTACTCACGGAAAGCGAAGCCGATCACCAGCAGCAACGCCCCCTCAATCGCCCACGCCACGGTAGTGCCCGTCAGCGAAAGCAACGCAGGAGCCGTCACAGCCATGAGCACCGCCGGCAGTAGGGCGTACGCCTCACGTGCCACGGGGGTTTCAGCTTCGGCAGCCGGCAACTGCGCGCCGACCAGCCCCGCCTGCCCATCGGTCACCGTCAGGAAACGGTAGCCGAGCCCGACCAGGGCGAGCAGCGCGGCAACACCGCCGTTAGCCAGCCAGGTCCAGGCGACCTCGTTGGCGAAAGCGTTGCCGATGCCGAACAGCGCGATGCCGAAGCCGACCGCTCCGAGATAGCGCAGCACCTTGACGCGCAGCAAGAGCCCTGCCACCGCCAGCAGTGTCGCCTGCACCGCCAGTTGCAGCACCGGCAGCATGCTATCGGCGTGGTGCACGCAAAGCGTGAAGCCGTACATCAACACCGCGGTGGCGATGAAGTAAGCTTCCGACCGCGTCTGCACCTGTGTGTCGGTCGCCGGCCCGAGCCGGTAGATAAGACCGGCACCCAGCCCGATGGCAGCCAGCAAAGCCACCACGGGCAGACCGACCTCAGCAAAGCCGGTCAGGGCGACCAGCACCGCACCGACGAAGAACGCGAACGCTCCGTTGGCAAACACCTGCCGCGGCGGCAGGAAGCTGACCGCCAGGAGCGCCAGCGCCTGCAGCCCCCAGACCAGGGGCAGCCACGCCGTCGGCACGTCGAGGAAGCCGACCACACCGGTGAGCGCCAGCGCCGCGCACAGGTAGCCGTGCCCGAACCACTGCTCGCTTTCCCGCCGCTCGAACCGCGCCACCTGGTAGAGCCCGTAACAGCCGGCGAAGGCGCCCGCCGCCACCAGACCAATCAGCGAACGCGCCGGAATCGCCAGACCGACCAGGTCGAAGGTGCGCTCGGAGGGGAACTCGAAGAGAGCCAGGTGCCCCACGCAGAGCGCCGACAGCACCGCCGCGAAGTAACGCAGCACCGGCATGCCGGTGCGCTTTCCGATCGCCGTCAGCGCCGCCGCCTCCAGGAGCCAGACCGCCGCCACAGCCTGTCCATCCAGCTTGAGCGGGACACAGGCAGTGACGAATTGCAGCCCCAGCACCAGCACCACTGAAGAAACCAACTTGTCGCGCCGATTGTAGAGAGGCACGGACAGCAGGTAGGCGATGCCCACGCCGAGCAGAAACACCCAGCGCAGCTCGGGGAACACGGACCCCATCTGGAACATCGTCGGAACGATGAACGCGGCGGCATTCGCGATCATCACGGCGATGATGGTGCTGCGCCGCGTGTTGCCGGCTTCGTCGCCGCCACTGAGCAGGAAGCCGATCAGGTTGAAAGCCAGCCAGTAGACGGCCAGGAACGCCCCGCAGAGCGTCAGACCGGCAGTGGCGGTGGCGGTCGATGCCATCACCTGCGGCTGGGTGAAGATGAGAAACGTCGCGTACGACGCCGCCGCGCCCACCGCGTAGACGGTGTACCAGCGCATGCGCACAGTGGACAGCACCAGCCCTGTGAGAATCAGCGCCGACGCCACCACGGAGAAGAGGCTCACCGTGCTCAGCGAAAGCGTCACGAAGGACAGCACCACCGACAAGAGCGCAATCGGTTCGCTGCGCCGCCAGACCGCATGCAGTCCGGCTGCCAGCGCCAGCGAGAGCATGGCAATCGAGCTGGGCAAGGCGCCCTCGATCACCCGCAAGCTCTCGATGTGGTGCGCGGCGTAGAACATGAATTGACCGACGGCGTAACCGACGGCCACGAGCGCCTGGCTCCACCAGCCGATCTTTTCGTCGCGCGACCAGCGGTCGCCGAAGAAGATCAGCCCGGCAGCGGTCAAGCCGAGCGCCGCCAGCTTGATCTCGGCACCGATGTACGAGTAGGCGAGCATGGCGCCCCAGACGAGGGCGATGGCGAGCAGCAGCGCGCCGCCGGTGGCCATGCCGTACTTGCCGAACCACTTCTCGAATGCCAGCCAGGCATCGCGGATGGAGGTGTCGGGCACGCGCGGCTGGTCGCCAGGGGCATCGCCGCCATCCGGGGTTGACACCGGCGGCGGTGGCGCCGGCAAGGGGGTTGGCTTGGGGGCGGGCGAGTGAGTGCCGAGCTGGCGCTCGACGCCCCCCACACGCCTCTGCAGATCAGCGACTGCCGTCTCCAGCTGCTGGAGACGATCGTCAGAGTTCGAAGGCATAAGTAGGTCTCCCAACGGTTCATTTCTCCCTGGGTTGCCCTGACTGGCTCACACAGCCAGTTTCAGGAACGCGCGCCGCACCGCCCCGACCGCATGGCCGGTTTGATGTTTCTGGCGAAGTCGAAGACTGTCTTTTTGAGACGTGTTGCGCTGGGCTATGGGAGAAAATGAACGGACTGTAGCCTAGACCAGTTCCTCTCCCACCAAGCAAGCCCAAGAAACAGACAAGTACCAAGCGAAGTGGCTTATCTGATCTCTAAATAATGCTGATTCAGAACTGACCACCTTGGCGACGCTTGCGAGAGCGGACGCAAGCGTCGCCGTGGTGCAGATTTAGTGACGGAGGCGCCTTACAGGCGCGTGATGTAGTACGAGATATCACTCGGCAGCACCGAGCCGTACGGAGAGCCGCCGTAGTAGGTGATCGGGTAATAGCCCGAAACACCATCCCATCCGTACGTCTTGAAGTTCGGGTAGGTGCCGAAGTAGTACACCGTGAAACCGTTTGGCGTGTTCGCGTACGAAGGCGTCGCGTAGTAGCTCGGGTACACGTACGACGAATACGGGCTGTAAGCCCCGTAGCTGTAGGTCGAGTAGCTGTAGCTCGGGTACGCGTACGATGAATACGAGCTGTAAGACGAGTAGCTGTACGGCGAGTAGCTGTACGGCGAGCTGACCTGCGCCGCAGGGCTCCAGCGCAGGAAGGTCTTCGCCGTGCCCGCACCACCGGCGGCACCATCGGCGACCGTCACGAAGGCATAGTAGTCACCGGCCGCCAATCCGGAAACTACATAGTTAGCGGTTTTGCGCAGCGCATCGACAGTCGCCGCGCCGGTCTTCACCACCTGCCCATTGACAGTTTGGATCACGTAGCTAGCCGTCCACGCATCCGGACCCGGGTCGGTAAACCCGGCGCTGATGGTCGCAGTCCGCGCCACTTGCGGGTTTGTCGGCGCGAAGTTGATGGCTACGAGCGGCGCCGTGACCACGGGCGCCACGTTGCGCACCTTCACATCGAACGGCAAGGTGGTCGACAGTCCCGTGCTGTCCGTTGCCGTAACCAGTCCGTGGTACGCACCGCCGGTCTGGTTCAACGAATCCTGTAGGTACTGTCGGGTGACGCTGAAGGCAATGCCCGAAGGCAGGTTGGTAAACGCCAGATCGGGGCTGCCGTTGCCAAATTGAATGCGCACCTGCAACGGGCCGCCGTCGACATCGGACAACGAGCAGTTGAAACCATACGTCCCTCCCTCATCAATGGTGCCGCCGGCAGGCGCCACCACCACCGGTGCATGCGGCATCCCCACCGCCGGCAGAACATTCGCGCTCGCAGTCGTTGACGGGCTGACGGACGCGACAGATGGAGTAGCGGGCGCGACGGACGGAGTGACTGACCTCACTTGAGCCGGAACAGAAGCAACGCTGGGCGAAGGTACGATGGACACCTTCGGCAGCGGGGTGAATACCGCGCTCACGCTCGGTACGTCGCGCCGTTCCAGGAGTTCCACGCAAAGCCGCCCGCGAAGATTCAGTTTCTTCATCTGAGAAACCCTCATGAGCCGCCAACAAGTTGCTGAGCCCGGACCCGACCGTTTCCCAACAAGGGAAGGTCTGGAACTGGCGGTAGTCGCGAAGCAATGTCTGCGACGGATTCAGCGCACCTGTCGGACGGCAAGAAATGGAATGCCCGCACCATACAAAACCGGCACCGCACGGACAACCCAAAGCGATGCCACCAGTGCGTAAAACTCCCCATTGTGCGAAAAATCAGTCTCGTGCCAATTCAGCCACCGTGTGAAAACACAGTCAGCGTCGTGCTTTCACACAAATGCGCTCTACCTGCAACCGCAGATGCACCTAGCGCCCACTCTCAGTTCCTGCGCCGAGCAGTTACCAAATGGTAAAGCGGCGTGCTGAAAGTTTCTTCCCCATGCTGCGCAATCAAGTATTCATTTACCGGTGCTGCCGCTTCGGGAGCAAGGTTTTGCACCACATATTGTCCAACCCAGACGGCCACACTCGTGTGTTTACGCAGTGTACAGACAAAGCCGAGTTCTTCGAGCCGTTTTACAACCCAGATAGAATCAGGCAAGTCCCATTCGACATGCTGCCGAATCAAACTGTTGCCTGTCAATTTGAGAACCAGCTGCTGAGCCAATTGACTTTCGACTGCCGGATAATTGAGCACCAGCATCTCGGCAGTGACGCGCGCGCATTCCTCGAGAACCTGCTCGCGCTGCGGCGGGGCGATATGTTCAAGCACATCCACAGCTGCGACGCATTGATACGCCCGGTCCGCAACACCAATATCTGCAGCACTGCCGCCGGTGGTTTCCGGGTCCAAGAGATGAAATTTTGCGGCGTCTACGAACAGAGCCAGCGCACCATCATATCCGCCCACATCAAGCACCGACCGGCTCGCCCCATCGGTGTCCGCAATTTGATCGGCAACCGCTTGCAGACGCACAAAGCGGTCCCACCCGAGTTGCTGCCGCGCGCCCAGTCCGGTGACGCCGACACTGACGATGCCTGCAAACTCGGTCTCGAAAAACTCGGTACCAGGCACAGGCTTGATGGGAACAGAGCTGGTCATGGGCAATCACAAATCTGGTTCGCCAAGAATAACAAATTGACGGAGGGCGCTACCGATGTCTCGCTGGAGGATGAGTTGCAGCATAAGAATTTTGAGGCGATGGAAAGACGCAGCCGAAATACTGCGCCGGTGAGCGATGCGGCGGAGAGCTCGTTAGATTAGACGGCGCTTTACAGTCCGCTATACATTCCGCAAAGTCGGGGCGGCAGCGAGAACGCGTCGCAGGCTGCGGGTTTCGGCCACAGTTGCAGCGGCTTGCGCTAGCGTTTCTTCCACCGGCGCAGCTCGCTTGGCTGGTGCTCACGAAAGGCGCGCCAGCACACGTTTTGGAAGCCAAGGCATAACCGGTGATAGCGCAAGCTCACGCTCATGACAACCATCGCCTGAAAGCCGCCCCTGGAGCCATTCGGCCTGTTTAAGGTTGTAATCAGAAGACGATCTGTCTTAGGTTAAAGGCCTCTTCCATCCATTTCCCTCAGAACTAAAGGCCTCAACCGACTAACACGGTCCCCGGCACTTTAATCGACCCCCAAAGTCGAACTACGTTCGAGCGGAGTGATCTTGCTTGGACACTGAGTAGTGGATGGTTCCAACGGTGCTTGCGCTTAACGGTGCTGGCGCCAATTACATGTCGCTTTGTTAGAGCGACTCACCGCGAGGTAATACGCTATGACGCTCAACGTCTATTGCATTGCCGCTGCCGCATTCGGACTGTTGATGGGCTACATCTTTGCCTGGTCGACCCGTCGCAACGAACCGAACGGCACCGACATCGCGGGGATCCTTGGCATCGTTCTCGGTGGCACGGTTCTCCAGTTTCTCGACCGCCTCGGCGGCTGTGAGGAGAAGTTCGCTCTCTACCTCATCGGCCTCGTTGCCGGTTACGTCGTCTATCTGATTTTGCTCAAGGTCAACTATCCGCATGTGCGGAAGGCCTACGAGTCGAAGTCGATGGAACCATCTCCGTTCTTCCCCTGGCTTGTCCGTGGCGCTTGCACCTGCAATCACCCCGACAAGACAGGCACTGCGGACGGTGGCGCCCCCAAAGCCGGAGGCTGACATGACCGTTCGGCAGGCAGAGGCTGGCACTTTCGTTCTCGGCATCGACGTGTCTCATCACCAGAACACAGTCGATTGGACGAAAGTGCGCCAGGCGGGCTATGAGTTCGCCTTCTTCAAGGCTACCGAAGGCGGCGATTACATCGACGCCGAGTTTCGCACCAACTGGGGTGCGGCGCGCAGAGCAGGCATGCTGCGCGGAGCCTATCACTTCTTCCGGCCGAAGACGGCAGTGAGCACGCAAGTGGACAACTTCGTGCGCGCTGTCGGCGCGATCACCTCTGGTGATCTGCCGCCCGTTCTCGATATCGAAGACGCCTCCCTCTGGAAAGGCATCGATAAGAAACGGGCCGTCGCCATGGTCCTCGAATGGCTTACCGCCGTGGAAAGCCGTTTGGGAATCAGGCCGATCGTCTACCTGAGCCCGTCCTTTGCGCGGGAAATTCTCGAAGTCGACAACCGTTTGGCCGCGTATCCGCTCTGGATCGCGAACTACAACGTCGCCACGCCCAGCGTCCCCTCCCCGTGGACTCGCTGGACGTTCTGGCAGTACTCCGAGACTGGCACCGTTCCCGGTATCGAAAACAAAGAAGTCGATATGAACCGGTTCAACGGTACTCGCGCTCAACTCGACTCGATCACGAAGAGCGTCCTCGCCCTGCGCACTGTGCGTCGGCGGCTGTGGGACATCGTGCTCTCCTGGTTCGAGTGGTAACGGGCCACCTGAGGCGCAGCGGGAGGGACACTTGTGTCCCCTCCCCGCTGTCCTCTTTTTTTTCAGCCTACTGCTTAGCATAGTATATCCGTTCGCACGAACAGAGCGCACGGGGCTGCACGCCATACTACCAGTGATCTCCTCGCTTGAATGTCCCGGCAGCGACTTCATTCAGCAGCGCCTTATTCTTGTCCGCCTCAGCGACATGACCCGATGCGCGCTGATAGAACACCAGGTCCTTCAAAACCTGTTGCAGTTGAATCATGTCCTTGCGCGTTAATTCGGTGCGCTTCTCGAGGAGCGCAGCCGCCTCCTGAAAGGTTTTCAGCGCGTCCTCGCGAAGCCGCAATTCAAACTGCAGCCGTCCGTACAACTTCAGCCGTCCCGCCGTCTTCACCGGCGGGTCTCGCTCCGCAAGCGCATCGATGCGCTGACGCAGCCGTTGCAGCATCATGGTGCGCTCCGCCGGTGTAGCAAACTTGCTGGTGAGGTTGGGCACAAACTCACTCAGTTCCCACATCTTGTCCAACGGCGCCGAGCGATAATTTTCGGCGAGGCGATCAAACTGTTTCTTCGCCGATGCAGTGTCGCCCTTGAGCATCTGGATGTAAGCCAACCATGTCCTCGTATCCTCGATTGTTTGCTCGTCCTCACCGCATAACCGGCGGACCGCCAGCAGCTGTTGCACCATCGGCTCGCATTCCGTTTGTCGTTTGGCAACACAAAACGAACGCGCACAATAATCCAACGCAGTGGCAGTAATCGAGGAAATCGGGCCGGTCTCTGACTGCGCCAGCAGCAAGACTCGCTCACTGAGTTCGAGAGCGAGTTTGGGATCCTCAGCCATCTTCGATAGCACCACCAGGTACAAGTTGAGTGCAACCAGAGGTTGTGTCGATTCCAGCGCCTCCGCTTCTTTGACCATGGCTGCGCGATCGAAGGAAGTACCCGTGTAACGAAGCAACCGATACTCCCGCATGCAGGCGGGCAAATCTTCAGGAGCCAGTTTCGATAAAGGGTCAATGAGTTGCTGTAACTGTTGCGTCGCTTCGGAAACGCGGCTGAGTTTAGCCAGACAGAGCGCTTTTACCAGGTCGGCTTTCAAACGCATGCGCTGGTTGATCTCGCTATCAGGCAGAGAAGCCACTGCTTCGGCCAACTTGAGAGCTTGCTGCGCATCCGCAGGCATGAGCGCTTCGGCCCGCACAAGATCCGCCTCTTGCGCCAGAGCCTTGTTTGAATTGCGCAGCGTGTCGGCAGCCGATTGCAACGCGCTGATCATCCCAGTGCGTTCCTGCTCAGCCAGCTCATAGCGCTTATCGTAAGCGTCTCGCAGCCGCGAATACGAAATGCGCAGCAGGCACTCGGCGTATGTCGGATCCTTGTCTCCCAGTGCCGATTTCGCTTTGACCAGAGCCGGCTCGAGCAGCGCGATTACCTGCTTGTACTCGCCGCGCTGCTGCAGCACCACAGCAGCGTTAGTCATAGACCCGATCAACTTTTGGAGGTGCGGGATCTGCTCGGCAGTCGGATGATCGCCAACGAAAGACAGGGCTTGTTTTGCCACTTCTGCCTCAGAGACTTGTCTTTGCGCCAGGTCGCCCGCCTTTTCTTTGAGCTGCTCGATCTGCCGCAAAAGCACATCGTATCCGTCTTTGTCGTTCAATATCAAAGCGATCAAAGCACGCTGCTGCAGGCTGCGTAACTGCTGCTCACGATTGCCGTCCGCCTGCGCGGTCGACTCAGCAACAACAAATTGCTCGTCTGCTTCTTTATAGTGTCCGTCGTTCATCAGCTGGGTGCCGCGCACGTCGAAGCGCTTCCACTCTCGCTTGAGCGGCAACATCAGCACCAGCTTGTCCTGGATTTTCGGCAGTTCAGAACTGAGATTTTTCGTAATCGGCACCGAGAACGCCATGCCGAGAACGCCAGTGGTGGCAATCACTGCAGCCAGCGTAGCAACATTGACGACCACACTGCGTTGACGCCCTGGCAGCGCCGATTTCCGACGGCGCCCCAGTCCCAACTTCTTGCCTGCATACAAGTTATACAGGGCATCCAAGACTTGCTGCGCTGACTGCGGACGATTAGCGGGGTCTTTCTCCAGACAACGCTCGATCAAGTCTTTGAGCGGCAGCGCATCGGAAGTTTTGTCCAGCCGCAGCGGTCTGGGCGGGGAAGAAACGTGCGCGTTCATCAAACCATATACGGTGTCTTCGGCAAACAGTTTTCGCCCAGAAAGCGCTTCGTACATGCAACAGCCCAAGGAATAAACATCAGAGCGCGCATCAGTCTGCTTGCCCATGCAATGCTCGGGGCTCATGTAGGCAGGCGTTCCGAGCGTCACACCAGTCTGCGTCAGGCTGGCGATAGACTCGCCTGCCGGCGAAGTCAGCTTCGCCAATCCGAAGTCGAGAATTTTTACTTTGCTGTTTTCAGGGACGTCATCCTCGACGATGAATATGTTTGACGGCGTCAGGTCGCGATGAATAATCCCCGCCTCATGAGCGGCGGACAGCCCGGCTAGAGCTTGCTCGAAGATTTCGAAAAACCGCTCTTTCGAAATTCCCGCCGGCGTGATCTCCTTGGACAGACTGTGTCCGTGCAAAAAGTCCATCACCAGGTACGGGCGCCCGTCCCAATGTCCGTAGTCCTGCACCGGAACTATATTCGGATGTCTGAGCTTTCTAGCTGCCTGCGCTTCTTGCTTGAATCGGGCGACTTTTTCCGAATCGAATGACAGATGCGGATGCAATAGCTTGATGGCGACCGAGCACTCCAGCTCCGGATGCCAGGCCTGCACCACGCAGCCCCAGCCGCCGACGCCAATCACAGCATCGACGCGATAACGATCGTCGATGAAGGTGCCGAGCAGCTGCTGCTCGACCAGATCTTCATCCGTCTGCTTGAGTTCAATCGCTCGTCCGGCTGCGGCAACATCCACAACAGGAGCCGTCGGCGACGACTCGCATGCACAACGGTCGTCGCGAAAAATCCACTGCGTGACGGAGCCGACCTGTCCAATCTTGAGACCACAGCTGGCACAGGTGTCTGCTATTCGAGGTCCTTTTTGCTGCATTGCGGGACAGCTCACGGGAATCGAGGACTATATACCATTCCCACTTCAGGAGGAAACGGATGGAAGCCGCGAAACGCTCATGACAACCTCGATTACCAGCCGCACATCGAAATCCAAGCTGATAAACTACCGGGCGCGCAAGCGCTGAAACCCTCCAGCAATAAGGCGGATGATTATGACTAAATCACAAACGGCAGCCCTGGTTGCAGCAACATCGGGACTAATCGCCCTGGTCTCATTGGGCTTTTCGCCCGCGACCGCCACGCCTGCAGATGAACAGGCGGCCGTGACCGCGGCCAAAGCCTGGCTCGCTCTCGTCGACAAAGGTCAGGTCGGGCAAGCCTGGGGTTCTTCGGCTTCGTTCATGAAGGCTGCCGCTCCCAAGCAGCAATTTGTAAATCAGGTCAAACCCATTCGCGACGCCTTCGGTAAGGTGCTCTCCCGCAATTTGAAGAGCAAGCAATTCACCAAGTCGGTGCCCGGCGCGCCCGATGGAGAGTACGTCATCATCCAGTTCGATACGGTATTTGAGAAGAAAAAGGACGCCGTCGAGACGATCACGCCGATGAAAGACAAGGGTCAGTGGCGCGTTTCCGGCTATTTCATCAAGTAAGAAACTGAGGGCAGCATGGCATCGACTTCCGAAGTGAAACTTCTGATCGGCACTAAGAAAGGGGGGTTCACCCTCTCGTCCAACGCCGAACGCAACCGGTGGGAGCAGTCCGATCCCATCTTTCTCGGTCACATCATTCACCATTTCATCAGCGATCCCCGCGACAGCAAAGTCTGTCTGATGGCCGCTAAGACTGGGCATCTGGGACCGACCGTGTTTCGCTCACTCGATGGCGGTGCCAACTGGAAAGAGGCATCCAAGCCCCCCGCCTTTGCCGCCACCGGTGGTGACACTGTCGCCAATGCCGAGAGCGCCGGTGGTCCGCCCGCTGTCGATCGAGTGTTCTGGCTCACACCCGGGCATACCACCGAAAAACATGTCTGGTATGCAGGCACCGCACCAGCCGGGCTGTTCCGCAGTCAGGACGACGGCGATACCTGGGAGCCGGTCGACGGTTTCAACGATCATCCGTCATACAAAGAGTGGACTTCGATAGGACCCACGCCGGACGGTCAGTTTCTTCACTCAATCAATATTCATCCGCAAAACCCCCAGCAAATGTACCTGGGCATCTCCGTGGGTGGTGTCTTCGAGTCGACAGACGGCGGCAAACAGTGGGCACCGCTCAATCAAGGCTGTGCTGCCGACTTTCTGCCCGACGCAACGGATTTCGGACATGATCCGCATTGTCTGGTCGTTCACCCGAAAAATCCCGACCGACTGTACCAGCAAAATCACTGCGGTCTCTACCGCATGGATCGTCCGGACAATAAATGGAAACGCATCGGCGACAATATGCCCAGAGAAATCGGAGACATCGGATTTCCGATTGTCGTTCATCCCACCGATCCCGACACGGCTTGGGTCTTTCCCATGGACGGCACGACGGTCTGGCCGCGCACCAGTCCCGGTGGCAAACCGGCCGTCTATAAGACCACCGACGGCGGAGAATCATGGCAGCGCAAAGACAGCGGACTGCCGCCTGCCCACGGATACTTCACGGTTAAAAGGCAATGCATGACCTGCGACACCGGAGAACCGATCGGTTTGTATTTCGGCACCACTGCCGGTGAAGTCTGGGCAAGCAAAGACGGGGGCGAAAGCTGGACCTGCGTTACACGCCACTTGCCGGAAATCTACTCGCTGCATATCATGTAAGAGGAGCGTCATGCGCGTCAACATCCCCAGTCCACTGCAATCCTACACACAAAAGAGTTTTGTAGAAGGGCATGGCGGCTCACTCCAGGAATTACTGGATGCACTCAACGAGACTTATCCCGGTATCCGCTTTCGCATGATCGACGAACACAACCGCATTCGCAAACACATAAAGATATTCGTGAACAAACACCCAGCTGCCGATTTGAATGTCGCCGTCAAACCCACCGATGAAGTGCACATAATTTGCGCCCTGAGCGGGGGTTAGCGGTACGCTGCGGCAGCGAGCGCGCGGGCGCACGCAGCCATGAAAGTAATCCTCAAAACTTTATTTGCACCATACTGCCGCATGCCCGGTCGCAGCGCCTCGTGCACCTCGCCATTGAGTCCGCACGAACAGGTACTGGTAAAGCGGCTGAGCGGCCATGTGCGGCACCTTTCCGTTTGGCTCGGTGAACGCAACGAGCGCGAAATCGAGTCTCTCCACGGGGCTGCGGACTATATCGAGGAGCAGTTTTCGTCCACCGGAGTCGGCGTCGTCAGGCGCGAGAAGGTGGTTATCTACACACCGCTCGGCTCGCGAGTCGAAGCCGATAATGTTGTGCTGGAGCTGCCAGGCAGCAACGGCGGCGCGGACGAGATATTTGTTATCGGCGCTCACTATGACACCGTATTTGGTTCACCAGGGGCTAACGACAACGGCAGCGGTGTGGCGGCGCTTCTGGAAATCGCGCATGTGCTGGCTCAGTCGAAGCGCCGGCGCACAGTGCGCCTGGTGGCGTTTTGCAATGAAGAGCACCCCAATATGGAAGCCGAGCTGATGGGCAGCTACTCTTATGCCGCCTCCTGCAAACGCAAGAAAGAGAAAATCATCGGCATGTGGAGCCTGGAAACCATCGGCTATTTCACCGATGCGCCGGGCAGCCAGCATTACCCGGCACCGCTGAACAAACTGTTTCCTTCAGTGGGAAATTTCATCGCATTCGTCGGCAACTACGAATCGCGACACTGGGTGCATGAGAGCATCTCGCGCTTTCGCGACGTCGCCACCGTGCCCAGCGAGGGCATCGCCGCCCCCGGCAAATTTGTCGACATCGACCGCTCGGACCACTGGGGTTTCTGGAAAGCCGGCTATCCGGCTCTGATGATCACGGATACCGCTAACTTCCGCTACCCCTGGTACCACAGCTCCCAGGACACCCACGAAAAAGTCAGCTATGAGAACCTGGCGCGGGTCGTGCGAGGACTGGCTCAAGCGGCGTTTTGCATCAGCCGCATGTAAGGTGCCCGCCGCTCCGAGCTTAAAGCCCCAGCCGCGCCTGAATTTGGGGTTGCAAAGAGATCTGTAAACAGATCTGTAACAAGGACTGGAAACAATATGTAGCGTGATCTCAACACCATATCTGGTGCAGATTGAGGCATCTCTTTTGTTTCCTCTCTTCTCGCAGTCGCCCCTCACCAAAGACGCCATTTCAGCCACGTTTTGCGCGAGCTTACTTCCGGTCACAGCCGGTGCGACAAGTCTGGAATCAAGAGTCAGTTGCAACTGAACCTAGGAGATTGCCCCATGACGAGAAAGTTCTGGGCTCAAAGGAAGTGGACAGTGGTCGGACTCGCCGCCTCCGTCCTCTTGCTGCTGACTGCAGTCGGCGGCATCGGTTATGCACTGGTTGCCGGCATCCCGGCGGCGCAGCCTGGGCCCATCGACCCCGTGGTCGAAGCCGCCTTGCACGCCTCCACCGAGCAGCAGCCGCAAATCGAAATGATGAGCGAGGCCAGCGGCGAGTTCAAGCGCGTCCACTACACGCGCCTCGACGGCAGCCGCGAGCATATGGAGATCTTCTACCGCAACGAGGCCAAGGGCATCGTTCTCTTTCGCCTCGACAACACACCATCTTCGTTCAAGGTGGTGGCGGCAGACGGTTTCGTGCTCCAAGACATAACCTACGACGCCACCGGCGCCGTGGTCATCGACGGCTTCGAGAAACGCCTCGAAACTCGCAAGCTGCTCTGGGAGACCAAAACCCTTTCCAACGGTGACATCCACACCGTTCGGTACTGGAAAAACGGCACCCAGATCTACGCTGACAGCTTGCTCAGCAAAGCATCCCAGACCATCGAAACCACCTACTGGCGCGGCGGCGGCAGCAAGTGGATGCACACGATCGCCAATGTCGCCACTCCGAACAGCCCTTACTTCGAGGAGTTTTTCGAGGTCAACGGCGATCTGACCTGGCGCATCGAGCGCGGCAGCAACGGCGCCGCCGAAGAGAGCTTCTTCCGTCCCGACGGAACGCTCTATTTCGTGCGCCATCACAAGCTGCCGGTGATGATGGGCGCGCCGATGGGTTCTGCCCCTTCGGTGCATCTGGACTCCACGACGGTCTACGCCGCCGACGGCAAGACCGTGACGATGGAGATCTTCTGGTGGTCGGAGTTGACTCCGAGCCGCATCGAGATTCCCAGTCCCGATGGCTCGAAGGCAATTCACTACTTCGGCTTCCAGCGCGAAAGCAACGACGTGCGGTACTTCGATGCCAAAGGTCAGCTGACCGGCGAGTCGCCCAGCGGCGCCGACGGACGGCTCTTCCAGCAGATCGATCCGCGCATGTACCTCGAACATGTGCCTGCTCCGCAGGACATGGACGCGCAGATGGAAGAGATCCAGAAGAACTGGTCCTGACGGAGCACAAGGATGCGGCACCTCAGATGGTGTCACACTCTGTTCCACCGTTCCTATCCCGCCCGGGACGGGAACGGTGGAACGCTCCGCCCGGCTTTCTCTTCCGCATTTGACGAAACACGAACGCTCATGAGGGAAAAAATGAGTGACTTGCATTTGCTTGCTCCCATGATTTTGACGGTGCCGGTTGCGACGCCCGTCTTGATGGTGTCCTGGCTTTTCATGCAAATGACGGCGAACATGGACGAAGGAAGAATCGCTCCCATCGTGCTCGCCTGGCTGCCCGCGACACCGATGGTGTTCTGGCTTCTTAACGGTGGCTCGATTTCGCTCGCCGGATTCTTCATCGCTGCTTCGCTCAGCGGCACCGCCGTTCTCCTTTTGGCAATGCGCTTTCAACCGGCCACGCCTAACCACGGCTGGTTCAGTTCGGCGTTAACTTCGGCAGCGTGGGGAATCTGCGCCAACATCGGCTTCGTGCTGGCGCTTGCTCCCCTGATCTGGCCGCTCAAAGCCTGACCTTCTTCGGGCTTCGAGGCGCTGTGGTATGACGAACTAGCACCGCCTTGCGGTTGCGGATCTGCATACCACAGCGCACTCCCCCTCTCTTTGATTTTTCGCCTTTATACTATTTCTATTAGTATTACCAGATCGATATGTTGCATGAACCAGATTTAGGCGCTGCCACGGCAGATCTGGACTGGGGCTGCGCGAAGTGACGCAGCGCGCGAAGCGCCGCTATGAGAATTCATGCCACGAGCGCCTTGCTTTGCTCGATAGCACCACGTTTAAGCTGGAGACTATATTCGCTTAGCGCTTCGCTCTCCCCCGCTCCCCAAACAATCGCACAGATACCGCTGACAGCTTTCTCTCGGCTCGACATGAGCTCTGTCGGTACTCGTGCTGAACCAGTTTCTTAACCGGAAGAAAACACGAAGCGCTGCGAACAAACGGCTCCTCGCTTGTGTGGCGGCATGCGTACGGCGCCTGTCGTTCGAACACACATTCGGCGGTCAGAGGGAAACTTGCATGCTTCTAGGAATTTTAATCGCACTCGGTGTAGTCGCCGCAGTGGCGCTCTGGACCCTGTGCGCCCGACTCAACTACCGCCTTTGCAAGGACGAAGTTAGCCATGAGGGACTGGTCGAAATGGTGATGCTGGGAGCGGTCGGCACCTTATTTCTGCTCATCTGCATGGGAGCAGAAGGCTGGCTGAATTTCTGCACGCGTGGCGCCTATAGTGCTCATCGCGCGGCAGCCAAGCGCACTCGCCTGAATAACTCTGGAGGAAATCGATGCTGATCTTCGTACCGCTAGCACTGCTGCTCTGGATAATCTGCGGCAGAATCAACCATCTGCTCACCCGCGATCTTCCGAACCTGCCCTACGAAGGCGACGAATCGCGCGTCACCTTCATCCTGCTGGGACCGGTCGGAACACTGATGTACCTCGCGTTCATCTGGTTCCCTACTTTCTGCATGACCGGCAGGCTCTGGAACCAGCGCCGCAAGTAACGGCGTAACCAAAATCAGTGTTCGCTTTACGGACACCAGTCGCAAGCTGAAACCGACACCGCATCTGGTGCGATTTCTCTTGTTTTGATTTTACTATCCTACATAGTGCGTGCTGAGTAGGCGGGACAATAACAAGGATGCAAGCCCTACAGGGCGCACGCTTTGTGCGTACACGGGAAATACACAATTCGTTCCGGATTGATTCCGGCAGCGAAGACTACAGTTGCCGCTGTAAGGACGGAATTGCAGAGGACCCCGCAACCATGCAAAATTCGATTTCAGCTATCCCTTATCCAACCTGTGACGTCGAGCGCGACCAGAGCAAGCGCCAGGTGATTCCTGCCGCCTATGTCAAAGCTCTGCGCGAAGTAGTCCAGGACGGGATGCCCCGCCGCAGCGCCGACTTCCTGCGCGAGTTCGACACAGTGCTGGCTCGGCAACAGGCACAACGAGCCGCATTCCAAAATATCGACCAGTTCGAAGTCGAAGCCACCAGCCCGAGATTCGTTCAGATGATGAACAGACTCTTCGGAAACTTCAGATAGCTGACCTGCCGATCGCCAACTCCCGCATCGCATGATTTTTTCCGCCCAGCCCAGGGTCCCGCAACCCGCCGTGGAGGGGGTGCCGACAGGCACCTCCTGTTCGGTATTTTCAGCTGGAAGCAACCATCTTATAGCCCACACCATGCACGTTCTGAATCAAGTCCGGATGCCCGCTCGCGCCCAGTTTCTCCCTTAAACGTTTGATGTAGACACGCACCGTATCTGGTGACACCTCGGAAGAGCTCTTCCAGACTCGGTCAATCAATGCATCGGCACTGAAAACCTGATTAGGATGCCTGGCCAGAAACTCGATCACCGCAAACTCAGTCGCCGTCAGCTTCAACTCTGCGCCATCGACTTGTGCCGAGTGAGCCGAAGGATCGATCGTCAATGGTCCGACTTTCACCGTACGCGTTGCAGTCACGGCCTGCCGCCGCAAAAGCGCGTTCAACCGAGCCGTCAATTCCCGCATCTCGAAGGGCTTGGTCAGATAGTCGTCAGCCCCGGAATCGAGTCCCATTTCTTTGTCGTCGATTTCATCCTTGCCGGTGAGCATCAATATCGGAGTCGTGCCGCCGCGGGCACGAAACCACTTCACAATCTCGATGCCGGTCATCGACGGCATTTCCCAGTCGAGGACAATGACATCGTAGGTGATATCAGTCAGATAGTCCTTGGCTTCCTGCCCGTTCACGACCGCGTCTACGTTGAACTTGTGGTGCGTCAGCCAATCGCCGACCAGACTCCGCAATTGCGCATCATCATCGGCGAGCAACACCTTGGGCATTTGTTTAGGCTCCGGAAGCGGGGGAAAGTCAAATGTACCGGCTAATTGTATTAGTAAGACATTAATCGCTAAGTATCTTGCCGATGAAATTTAAGCTAGCGCATAAAGTTCTCATTGTCATCGCGGTTCCGGTGTTTTTCCAGCTGGGCTTCCTGTGGTTTTTCAATGGCTTCTTGCGCGATCTCGATGCCAACCAGTCCCTCGAGCAAGAGGCCATCGAAGCGGGACTGCTCCGCGATCATGCATACGTAGTAGTCAATCAGCGCATGTTGCTGGCCGCTATGTACCGTGCCACCAAAAATCCCATCTATGCCACCAAGTTTCGCCAGAATGATGAAGAGCTCAACAGCTACTTCAAGAAAGCGGCCACTGAGTGGCAGGACGAACCAGAGAAAGCCATCGCGCTGGAGCAATCCTGGCAACTGAACAAACGATTCAGCTGGATGATGCAGAAGATCATGAACGGCGAAAAAGCTGAACGCGCATCCGACCTGCTAGGGGGGCGCTTCGGCATGATGATCATGCGCGCGCACCTCAGTTCACCTGATTACTACAACCACTATATCCAGCAACTTTTTGAAAGAAGCGAGGAGGGACTGGCATCCAGCGCCCAGCAAGTGCGGGGCACCGAAAGTACCATGAAAGCGACATTGCTGATTGCCATGGCCATCTCGTCCGCCATCGGCATTGCGTCAGGGTTGTTCTTCAGCCGCTCGATTGCCGATCGACTGCGCGTCGTGCTCGCCAACATCAAGCTGATGGCATCACCAAACATCGCTCCGCAGCCACTCAGCGGTTCCGACGAAATCGCAGCACTGAACAACGCCGTCATCGATACTGCGCGCCAGATACACGATGCCGAGGAGTTTCAGGCGCAGACCGCACATATCGTAGCCGAGGAGCTGGAGCGCCCGCTGGAATCTGTTTCGTCGGCTTTCATTGAACTGCAGAAATCCGGCTTTGACGAGCTCAGCGAAAAGGGCGGTCAGCGCCTCGAACAGGTCGGCAACGAGATCTCGCGAATTCGCCACTTAGTCAAAGACCTGCTCGTGCTGGACGGTATTCGCGATGTCGGCTGGGACTTGCAGATCCACGATGTCGATTTGTCTGAGATCGGAAAACTGGCGGTCGATGTCGTTCGCGATCTGGCGCGCTCACGCGAAGTGGAGCTGGTGACCGACTTGCGCAGCACGCCCGTGCAAGCTGATCCCGATCGGGTAGTGCAGGTAGTCGTCAACTTGCTGTCGAATGCCATCAAGTTTTCGCCGCCGGGCTCGCGCGTCGAAATCGCCTCCAGCTTCAAGAACGGCTACGGGCGCCTCTCAGTGACGGATCACGGACGCGGCATCGCTCCGCAGTTTCATGCAGCAATCTTCGGAAAATTCGAGCAAGAACAATCCGCAGATGCCGACGAGAAAGGCGGGTCGGGGCTGGGACTGGCCATCTCGAACCTGTTGATAGAATCGCAGAAAGGCATGATGGGCTTCAAATCAGCAGTCGGCGAAGGCTCCATGTTCTGGTTGCAGTTGCCGCCGGCGGGCTCAGCCTCGGCAGCCCAATCCGCCACCGCCAGTAGTGACACCGGCTCGCTGCCGGCCGTCGCCCCCTCCCTTTTAGAAACCGCCGCCGCGCCGCCCTCCGCACCGCCGCCCGTCTGGCGAAAAACGCTCTGGCAGAAGGGTCTGGCTTTGATCTGCCTGCCGCTTGTGGTGCAGTTGATCACCGTCAGCGTGTTGTGGCTGGCGATGAGCTCTATGAGCAAGAATCTCGTGGACTTCAAAACAGCTCGCCTGATGGCCGACACACACTCGACGCTGGTGAATGAAGTGGCGCGCGGCACCGTTTTAGCCATGTTGTTCAATGTCACCCGAGACTCTGAAGTGAAGGAGCGGACCGTCCAGGCGCACGGCCGGCTCAACGAACTGGTCGATCAGCTGCGCAACGTCGGCAAAGCCGACCCACTGCTTGTCGCCAAAACTGATGAATTGCAACGCATGGTCAACGAGCACATCACGCTGGAAAACCAGATCATGGCGGCCGAGCAAGACACCAAGCTCGATCCGTGGTTCGGCCCGGCAAACGGAGCGCATACAGAACGCCTGCTCGTGCAGATGCAAGCGCCGCTCGACGAGGTGATTGCCGCCACGCGCAGCGCCATCAACAGTCGTACGCTGGCTCGCAGCAGCACTCGGCGCACGATTGAAGTGGTGCTGTCCGCCTCCGCTGTTTTGACAGCATTGCTGTCCGCCGGTCTGGGACTGTTCATGATTCGCCGGCTATCTCGTCGCGTCGATCATGTAGTCGCCAATGCCAACCATCTGGCAAAGAAAGAACCGCTTGCCGAGCCGCTCCCCGGTACCGACGAGCTGGCGTTCGTGGACCACAGCTTCTTCGAAGCGGCCCAGCGTTTGTCGAAGTTAGAGCGTTTCAAACGTCAGATGGTCTCCATCACCAGTCACGAGTTGCGCACACCGCTAGCTTCTTTGCTGGCGACGGCCGACTTGATTGACAGCGAAGTATTCGGCGCCCTGACGGCGCGCGGGCGCGAGATTCTGAGCAGCGCCCGGCAGAGCATCTCCAGCCTGATTTCCATGATCAGCACGCTGCTGGACGCCGAAAAAATGCAGTCCGGCAAAACCATCATCAAGAAGTCTCGCGTGCAACTGGACTCGGTACTGGACGCAGCCGCCTCCAATGTCAAAACTCTGGCCCGCGACCGCGTGATCGACTTGCGCACCGATGGCGGAGGACTTTCGGCGGAGGCTGACGGCAAACGCCTGACGCAGGCTCTGACTGCCGTCTTGACCGATGCAATCGAGAATGCGCCGCGCGGTGCCGCGCTGCTTCTGGACAGCGCCATGTCAGCAAACTTCGTCGAATTGCGACTGAGCGCACCGCAGTCGGCACTGCCGCCCGAAATCGAATCAGCTAACCAGAGCGCACGAACCAGACTGGCCCTGACATTTTCCAAATTAGTGGCCGAGCAGCACGGTGGCACGCTGGAAATCCACCCTCACGAGGACGAACATGTTCTGTCCCTGAAAGTGCCGGCCGGCCCGCAAACGCCGTCACCGGCTTTGGTTGTCACCGCCCCGGAAACCACCCCGGTGGTCAGCGACTAAGTACACGAGATATTCACAAACCATTCCGGATTCGTACCCCTGGTTGCCAGTATCTTCTAATCATTCCCCCTCACCCAACAGGCGACACCACAGACGGTGCAAGCGACACGGGCAAGCGGCAATGAGAAGGCGCGAGCCATCGGCATCTGAGGGGCTGACAACAAGTTTGACGAACGGATGGAGCAACGAGCGGTGGTGAAAACCACCGCTTCGCGCATCCGGGCTTTTTTAGTTACGACGTTATATAGTTGCAAAAACGCACTAAAACACTAAAAAGCCGGGGGAGGGCGAGATGCACTGATCGCCGAGTTGCGTCCGATGCATCTCGCCCTCTGCTGGCCCGGCACAGGGCCGCTCCGGCCTTAGAAACCTGCAAACTCGTCCCTGATGGCCCAGTGAATGGACGGATCATGGCGATTCGGCCCAGCACTGGGCCACGACCTGGACATGAATGATCCGTCGACGGCATGCGCGCGGTGCTCGGGTGGTACGACCGCCTTACCAGGCAGCCCGGTGCTTGAGCGGTGGTCCGTAAAACCAGCCGATCAACTGCGAAACCTCCGCATCCCGGCAAGCCAGCGCCTCGCTCACGACTTGCTCGCGCCGCAGCAGCGCCGCGTCGTACTGCTCACGGAAAGGCAGCAGGGCAGCCTCCGCCGCGGACAGCAGCACACCAAGGCGATCGACTTCGGTGTTCTGCCGCAGCAGCACCGATTTCATCGCCTGATAGCGGTGCTCCTTCGCGATCTCAACTGCGCGCTGGTCGGCGCCCGCGGCGAGCAGTTTGTTGACCTGCGACTCTTCGCGTGCCGACACCTCCATCACGCAGTCGATCTTCGCTTTGTTGGCATCGGCGAGGTTAGACTGCGCCTTCTCGAAGGCGGCGCCAACGTCCGCGAACGGACCGATCGCCTCTTCGAACTCGACTCCGGCCGCTCGCACCGCCGACTCGTAATTGAGGCTTAGCACCGCGATCGTCCGCAACTTTTCGCAGTCGGGCGAGGGCAGCTCCGTCCGGCAGACCTGGCACTCCTGGCGCAGCGCGGCACAGGACATGCAGAGGCGACAGCCCAGCGATGTTTCCGCACTGCATTCGATGCAGGGCGTGGGCAAGGGCAACGGGTGGTCCCGGTGCGCGGCACAGAGAACCTTTTCTTTGGTCATGTCATTCCTTCGTTTTGTGTTCACGAGTCGTTCACAGTTTTTTCCGAACTAATTCCGTCCGGTGCACGTACATTGGCGGCAAGAGGGACGAGCTATGTCAAACAACCCACCATCTGATACGAGAACCGGCGGAGCCAAAATCGTCGACGCGATTGCCGCCGGCAGTACGCAAGCCTTGCGCGAGGCGCTCAACGGTCTGAGTCCTCGCGACCTGCAGCAGATTTATGTCGAGATCAATCAACGCAACGCCGAACGGCAGGCCGATAGCCTGCCTCCTGTGACGGTGATCGTCAACGATCAAGACCATGACGGAAGGATCGACGCCACCGGCACCAATACCGACAATGGTAGAACCATAGCGGCGGAGGCAGACAGCTAGTCAGTCCTGCAGCGGATCCGCCAGTCCCAAGCGCAGGACATCTTCCGGGCTGAGAAAGAAATCCGCATCACTGCGGCTCTGGTCGCCCGCGCGGCCAGCGTGAACTTCATGCAGTGGCGCGAACAGCGAGTCGTCGGCGTTGCGCACGAGCAGAAACTTCGCTCGGTCGAGGTTGTGCATAGCTTCTCCATTCTCTTGGTGGTTGCGCTAACTTCGCACCATGAGTGGTGCATCTCAACGGTCGTCTCACTCACGGAAGTCCGTGAGTGAAGGCATGAAAAACTGGTTGAACTGACTGTTTACGCTGGTTTCGAGTCGGAAGTGCGGGAGGAAAAGAAGATGACTTCACCCTAACTCTCAAAATGCCGGCACACCAGTTATCCACCGTTTTTATGTACTCATAGTTGCCAAATCCGCTTGGCAGCGATAGCGCTAGCGTAGCACCGCATACGGTGGCGTAAACAAGTCGTAAACAAGGCGTTCACGACTGACGGGCAATGGTAAACCAGAAGCGACATCCCTCTCCAGGCTCGCTCTCAACACCAATCGTCCCACCCTGCGCCTCGACGATCGCTTTCGAAATAGCCAGCCCCAGTCCCGTGCCGCCTTCAACTCGAGAATCTGATAGTTGCGCCTGCTCGAATCTATTAAACAGACGACTCTGGAAGTCTTTAGGAATACCCCGTCCTTTGTCGCTTACATAAAGTTTGGCGAACTGCTCCGTCGCCTCGCATGAAATGGTGACCGCGCTGCCGGCGGGCGAAAACTTCACGGCATTGGAGAGCAAGTTGATCAGCACGCGCACTGTGTAATCCGTGTCGGCTGTCACCGGCAGCTCGTCTGGAATGTCGTCTACCACCAGCGGCACACCACGACTCTGAGCCCAAGAATCGAGCGATTGCAGCGATTGCGTCACGATCGAACCCAGTGCCACCACTCGCGGGTGCAGCTTGAGCTTGCCCGCCTCCAGCTTGTGCAGGTCAAGCAGGCTGTTGATCATGTTTATCAATCGCGTAGTGTCCTGCCCAATGCCCTCGCATTTGGCTTTCAAGTCGTCCGGTCTGTCGTCGTAAACACCCTCGGCAACCAGCTCGAAAAAACACTTGACTGAGGTGAGCGGCGTTCGCAGATCGTGCGTCATCGTCGATATGAATTCCTGCCTGAGTTGCTCCAAATCATGCCGGGCAGAAACGTCTTCTACCACCAGCAACACATTGTCGGAAGCTGATTCCGTGGAGCCGGCGAACGGACTGACTTTGACGGTAGCCGGAAATGTGCTGCCGTCAAATCGTTTGGCTATCGTTTCCACGGCCGTGTTGGGTGGCGCCGACAATAATTGCTCAGCCGCAGCCTGCTCCAGCTCGAAGACTTCACCGATATGCCGCTGGTGCAGATCAGCGTACGTGCAACGAAACAGGGCGAGACTGGCTGGACTGGCTGATTGCACGATGCCGGATTTCTCGGCGATCAAAAGTCCCAGCGGTATGGTTTCTATCAAGGTGCGAATGCGCGCTTCATTATTGCGCAGCTTCTGCTCGTATTTCGTCAGCAACGCCTTCAGCTCGGCAGGACTCTTAGTTTCATCGCGTGAAGTCATAGAAAATCTTGTGGCGTTGCCGGACCAGCTCACGGGAATCAGCATTTATATACCCAGATTATGAGCAGACCCCGGGCCGGCGCAGTCGAGCAATTGGCGACGACTGGCGGCAACGTGAACGGCTGGCGTGAATAACTCGTGAACAAAACTGGCAGGCACCAAATCCGGTATCGAGACCAGATTGGCCGACAGCCGGCAGCATTGCGCAACAGCAGCCAGGCATGCCAGATCTAGCCGGAGCGACCAGTCCAGAAGATTATCAAAAGGCACCACTAATGGTTGCGCGCACGTGCGCCAGGGCGCAACACAGGTTTCTTTTAGATAATCTTGCGCAAGCGGCTGCACGCTTGCTTTCGCGCCCCCTTCTTTGCAACCATAAGATACCAACTTTTGTCCAGACAGAAACACCAGATCACACCCGCAAGAAACCCCGCAAGCACACGAATTTCAGTCCCGCATCCGGCAGCACATTGCCGAGATGAGGCACCACTCAGCATTCGCAACTAACCGACTTGCTCCTCTCCCAAAAAACTGGTCTGTCCCCGGCCCCGGTCGCGCAGGTTCGCGCTAGTCGTTGCACCGCAAGCGGTGGCATAAACGGCGGGTGAACGCGACTGAAAAAGTTGCCCCACAACACATCACAATCGAATGCACTTGCCACCTGAGAGAGAGGAGTCGGCAGTGCTATCCAAACGTCATACCAAGACCGCGATTTTCGTCGCGGTCACTGCAGTGCTCCTCTGGCTCGGGCTGTCGCCACGTTCTGCTACCTGGGCGTATGAGCACGTGCTGATGCCGCGAGTGCCGCCCGACATGCGACTGCTCAACGCCAACAGCGTCGCGCCCGTGCAGCTTCTGGAGTTTTCGTGCGGCGAGCACACGCTGCAAGGCATGCTCTACAAGCACCCGACCAGCGGCAGAGTCGTGCTGTTCTACGCCGGGCGCTCCAGCAACCTCGCCAAAATCGTCACGCCTGCGCGCGAGCTTGTGCGCCTGGGAGTCTCGGTGTTCGCCTTCGAATACGCCGGCTTCGGTACCACCGCTGGACGCCCATCCACCCGGGCACTCCTGGATGACGGACTGGCCGCCTACGCCGCCGTGCTCAATCTCGGCTACAAACCGAACGACATCATCCTCTACGGCGAAAGCCTGGGCACAGCTGTTGCCGCCTACGTCGCTAAGCAGCGACCGGCGGCGGGGCTGGTCCTGCAGTCGGGCTTCAGCTCGCTGGAGCGGCTGGTGAAGGAGATCTCGCCTGTGTTTCGTGTCTATCCGTCGTGGATGTTCTCGCGTCTGAGACTGGACTCGGCCCATGCGCTGCAAGCCGGTCATCCGCCGCTATTGCTGCTGCACGGCGACCAGGACGACGTCATCGGACACGAGCATTCCGAGCGACTGGCAGCCGCCGCCGGCGAGCGCACCACGCTCGTCATTCTGGGCGGCGCCGGACACTTCCACGTGCACGAGCGCGAGGACTGGCGCGATGCCATGCGCGAGTTTCTCGCCTCGCTGTGATCGAAATCAAAAAATCGGAACGATAAGGAGAAGCATGGAAGCCCTCAGCTATGTGCTGCTCGTCATCGGACTGGTACTTGGGTTCGGCGTCGGAGGCACAGCCTGCACGGCTGCCGGCGCCGTACTCATGCTCGTGGCGCTGGTGATGAACATCCACGCCTAGCGCCCTGGGAGTCGCCCTCCGTTTCCCGGAGCATCGGCTGCGTTTCACAACCGGGCTCAGACAGCCCCACTTGCTGCAGTCATCCTGCCGCACAAATCCAGCGTGGAATGAAGGACTCCCGCGCTTTCATGGAAGGTTCTCGGAACATTGATTCCAATCATCCTGGCTGCCGCCACCTGGCTCTTGCTCGTGGCCGCCACCGTCGTCTACGCCCGCCGCCGCTATCACTACTGGCAGGGGCACGCCCGTCACATGCAGGAGAGCGGTTATCTGGTGCCGCCGGCATCGTTGACCGCGCGGTTGGCTCACCGCCTGGTGACACGAGCGCTCGTCTACCTGGGCGTCGGTCCGATCAAAGTAAGCGGTCGCCGCGAGCTGATGTTGCCCGGACGCAAGATCTACGTCGCGAATCATCAGTTCAACCTGGACTTCGCCGTCTGCTCCGTGGCCGCCCGCACATGCTGCCCGGTGATGACCAAGTCTGCCGAGCTGAGGCCGCCCCCGCTGGCACTGCTCAGCGCATGGAGCGGCTCCGCCATCCCCGTCAACATCAACGAAGCCGGAGGCGGACAGAAGGCATTCGCCGCCAGTGTTCGCCACCTGCAGCGCCGCCGCGACAGCGAATTCCTGATCTTTCCGCAGGGCGCGCTGTTCGACAGGCTGCAACTGGAGGACTTCAAGTCCGGCGCCGCGCGCCTGCAGAAAGCGGTGGCAGACGCCACTGACGGTGATCCGGTCTGGCTGATTCCGATGTACATCGAATACCAGCAAACCGGATCGAGGCCCATCTCCGAGTTCGTCTTCAAGAAGACACGCTCGATCTTCGGCAAGGTCCAGTACGGCGCAACGGTGCGCATCGGCGAGCCGATCGCCTACAACAGCGCCCGCAGCATCGACGGCACCACCGCCATCATCTACTCGCGCATCGCCAACCTGCAGCGCGCGTCCTTCGCCCTGTCCCGACGACGATCCCGTTAGGAACTCTCGTGATCAATCTATTCGCCCCGCTGCTGGTCGTCACGGCGCTGGCAGTGTGCGCTCTTCTCTATTACGGGCGCTACAAACCCTGGGTCGAGAAGAAACAGTCATACATCGCGCGCTACACCAAATGCGGTGCCCTGCCCCCAACTCCGACACCGGAAGCGTGGCGGAAGTTCCGGCGCATCGTACGCTTCCTGATCTTCATCCAGGTCGGACGAGTGCGCTTCGAGGGACTGGAACATGCACACATCCCCGGTCCCAAGCTGATCACCCCGAATCACGGCAGTTCCGCCGATGTGGCGATGGCGCTGGCCTTTCCAACGCCGTTCCGGTCGCTGGCAACGCGCGGTCTCTTCACCATCGGCGGCGGTCTGGGCGCACTCATGTTCGGTCCCGTCGGCGCCATTCCGGTGGACCTGACACCCGGACAGGGCGGACCGGCACGCAACACCGCGGTCGACATCGTCGTCTCCGGAGAGCCGCTGCTCATGTTCCCCGAAGGTTGGGCGTACATGGACGGGCGCATCGGACCGATGAAGAAAGGCGCCGTGCGCATCGCCCGGGAAGCGGCACGCGAACTGGGACAACCGGTGCACCTCGTGCCTGCATACATGCGCTACGGCAAGTACCCCGGCAAGTGGATCTTGCGCTTCGTGCCGCCGGTGCAGTACTTGCTGGCGTTCGTCCTCTTCCCACTCTACCGGCGGGGCTTGACGGTGGTCTTCGCGCCGCCGATCAGCTCCGCCGACCTGCCGGATGATGACACGCTCGCGACGCAGATGCTGCGCAACGCAATTCTGGCTGCCGACCCGCAGGGTTAGCCGCCGCACAACCAATCCAAATCACCGATCAACCCGAAGAAAGGGGTTGAAATGACCATCTCACCGAACTGGCATGGATTCGATCTCACCGAGGACCAGTTGACGGTTCTCGACTGGGTGCGCGATTTCTGCCGAACCGAAATCCGTCCCGCCGGGCCCCAGTGGCACAAGGCGGAGGCCACCCCGTGGCCGCTCATCCGCAAGGCCGCCAAGTGCGGTCTCTACTCCGAGGACTTCTTCAAGAAGCTCTTCCTTGACCCGACCGGTATCTTGCCGGCGCTGGTCATCGAAGAGCTGTTCTGGGCCGACGGCGGCAGCGCGCTGGCGCTGTTCGGCAGCGGACTGCCGGCGGCCGCCATCATGGCCAACGGCACCGGCAACCCCAGCCTGGAGGAACTCGGAATCGAAGGCAAGGGACAGCAGGGCAAGTGGCTGCCCGAGTGCTTCGGCACGGCCGACAACCCGCGCCTCGCGGCCTTCGCCACCTCCGAGTCCGACGCCGGTTCCGACGTCAGCGGCATGCGCACCACCGCCGTCTACGACGAGAAGACCGACACCTGGACGCTCAACGGCGTCAAGGACTGGATCACCAACGGCGGCATCGAAGGCGCGCTGCACGTCGTCGTCGCCAGTGTCGACCGCAAGCTCGCCTCGCGCGGTCAGGCCAGTTTCATCGTGCCCCCGGGCACCAAGGGGCTGAGCCAGGGCACTGTGCACCACAAGCTGGGCTTCCGCGCATCCGTGACAGCCGAGGTCGTCCTGGACAACGTCGTGGTGCCGGGCGACTGCCTGCTGGGCGGCAAGGACAAGCTCGACAAGCGGCTCGCCAGGGCTCGCGCCGGCGAATCGGCGGGTGGACAGGCCGCCATGGCCACCTTCGAAGGCACCCGCTGGATGGTGGCAGCCATGGGCGTCGGGCTCGCACGCGCCGCGTACGAATACGCCCGTGACTACGCCAAGGAGCGCGAGGCGTTCGGCAAGAAGATCGCCGAACACCAGCAGGTGGCGGAGATGCTGGCCGACATGGCGACCAAGATCCACCTGGCTCGCCTCGGTGTCATCGACGCCGCTCGCACGTACCTGACCACCGGCAAGCTCACGCAGGCGCAGGGCTCGATGGTGAAGTACTTCGCCACCGAGCTGGCGGTCGAGTGCACCCGCAACGCCGTCCAGATCCTGGGCGGTGCCGGCTACGTCGACGAGCACCCGGTCATGCAGTGGTACGGCGACGCGCCGTTGCTGACGATCTTCGAGGGCACCTCGCAGATCCAGAAGAATCTGATCGCCAGCACGGTCACCGGTCTGCGCATCCGCTGAACAAGGCGGAACGCAACGCCACCACATAAGGTGGCGCAAGCAGACCACCTATCGAATGGGGAGCGCTCCTCCGGGGGCGCTCCCCATTCGAAGCGAACAAGAAAGAAACTGAAGAGCACCTGCTGCAACTGCACGGGCTGCAGTGCAACAACTGAATAAGCGACAGGCGACGAAACGGCAGGGCCTGCACCCCTGCCGTTTCTGTCTCCGAATTTTTCGCTCACTTTTAACTACAGTTGCTAGTACTATCAATCCGACTTCACTGCATATGGTGGCAATATGTATTCAACCGGCAAGATAGGCACGCAGCTACGAGATAAAATCGCCGCGAACCGGCTCTTAATCAAGTGGTCGCGGACTACCACCAAGTGAATCGGGACCGAAGGACCCGGGCAAGAGTTCGTCAAGCGTGGCGGTGGTCACCGTGCGCCCGACTCCGACCAGAAGTACCTGCGCGCCTTTGCCGCCAAATTCACGCAAAAACTGCAGCGACGAGCCATCGATGACCGCATCCTGCAGCTCCAGTTTGTCGGCGCTGGCAGCGGCAACAATCACCGTGTCGATGCGATTGTATCCGGCGGACACCGCGGCGGCGATTGCACAACACTCAGCCGAGATACTGGACGGATAGCTGGCATTATCGAGCTGGACGCCCGGGAATTTTTCAAGTTCGCCCTTGTCTCTCGCACCAAATGCGATGGCGGCCCGGCGCCGGCGAGAATAGGGCACATAGGCATCAGCCAGCATGCCTATGACTTCGTCGACGAGCGTTTGCTCTTCAGAACTCAAATTGTCGTACTGGCGTTTCGTTCGCTTGGATGGGGTGGGCAAGAGGCTCCACACCTTGACCCGCCGAACGTTGCAGTCCTTGTCCAGAATCGAGAGGAAAACAGCATCGGTGTCTGCATACTGGCACAATGCCTGACGGCAGATGCCGCAAGGAAAACCGCCGGGCGAATCGGGACAGATGACCGCCGCGTGCGTGATAGATCGATAGCCTTCCTGGACAGCGGTTGTAATTGCATTCTGCTCACCGCAGACAATCACTGAGAAAGCGTCGTTCGCCACGTTACAACCGCGGAACAGCTTGGCTTCGTCCTGCGCATTCACCGCCCATATGGCGCTGCCGACCGGAAAGTGATCCCAGCCGCGCGTCGGTTCCTGAGCCGAAAGATCTGCCTTCTTAACTACCGCGCCGATTAGCGCGGTCTGATTTGTCTGTTTCATGACGCCCCCAAGCTCGTGCAGTTTACAACGAGTCCGGCGCCTGTGCCACCCTGACTTGCCACCATTAGCCCCTCTTCATTGTTCTCGAACTTACTATGTCTTTTAGTTGCAAAACCCAAAAGCGAAATGACGCTGGCGTTTGCCGTCTCGACTGTCTGCCATCGATCGACACAGAGCGCCGATAGCGCCACCGTTAATGGTGGCACTACCGGCGCTCTCTGCGTGGAGATCTCGCACTGCGACGGAGCAGGAGCTAGAAATCGAGCGCTGCGTAGGGCTCGTGCGGAATGAAGAACCGACAGTATTTGTGCCGCCCCAAGCACAAATGGAGGTCAGTGATCAAACCGCAACGATCGACGCTCACCTTCTCGATAACCGCCCAGACGCGCTCGCCGACCGAGAGCGTCTCTCCGCCTTTGAGTTCCATGCGCGGAATGAACGCCTTCACCCAACCGTCCACCGTCACCAGGTAGGCAGTCGGATACTCGGCGCGCTCCGGGTCAGGAACGGCTGTGCAATAGGCCCGTTTGATAGTGCCCGGTGCAAAGCCTCCAGATGCATGTGTCATTTCCTCTCCTTTACAGGTCATTCAGGAAGCACTTGTCGGTGAGCTCGATGTACGCGTGCTCGATGCCCAGCTCGCAACCCGGCGCGCAGTCGCAGTAGAACGTGAAGTGCAAACGCACACCAGTTTCGATCGTCTCGATGCCTTCGACCTTTGTCTGATCAGGCCAACAGCGATCTAGGAGCATTTGGCAGCGCTGCTCCGGGTCATTCACTGGTCCGTGCCATTCTTCACGCCGCCGGTCCAGCTCCGTCAGCTGGTCCAGTTCACCCGCGGTGAGCATCGGGATCGTCTGGTTCGCAACCCACTCCTCGCGTGAGTGACGGGGACTGCTCATAGTGAGACCGCCTTTCTTCTTCAATCAACTTGCTTGTTATGCAAACCGCAGGAGGCGGTGCACCATTGCCACGACCAGCGCCGTAAACAAGAACACGCAGTGCGTGATCACGTGACGCACCCAGACATCGGTGGGCACCTCAGTCACGATGATGTCCTCCAACAGCTTGGCACTGGAGTATCCGACGAATGCAAGTCCAACCTTGACCTTCATGGTCACGATGTTGATGTGCTCGAGCCACTCGGGTCCGTTTGTCCTCACGATTCGCCGGATGTAGATGTGGTGTCCGCCCATGATCACCGATATCAAAAGCCACTCGGTCATCGCTTCTTCCAGCAGCTCAACCACTGCCAGAACCAGATCATTGCCGCTTCTATCACCAACGACGTAGGCACCGAAATGGTAGATGAGCTGTGCCGCTTCACTCAGCATGTGCACCAAATAGACAACGGCGCACACCAGCAAAACGAGCTGGACCAAGTAAAGAATCCAGCGCGTCCGGTAAATCAAGTCGTCGATCTTCTTGTCGCGCATCTGCATCTCTTTCGACTCGAGTATCTTTCAGTTCTGACTCTGCACGACATTGAGCAACTGATCAGCAGTTAGGTAGGTTGTACAGCAGCGTCTGCAGCACCTCGTTGCTCGACCACTGGTCGCCGAACTTTTCGGCCCAGTCCAACAACTTCGCAACCAGCTGCACCGCCCGCAGATCCTCGGACGGCACCAGCTGGAAAACTGCTGCCCGCGCCGAGTGCTCGATGTTCCTCGCCCCGAGCGCGATCGGGTCGAAACGCGAATCACACACCGGCAGCAGCTGGGTGAGATTGAAGCCCTCGCGATCGACATCCGCCAGACCCAGGCGAGCCAGGTCGGCCTCCCAGACTGCTTGCGAAGCCAATTCGACCGCCACGCGCAGCTTGTTGGCCAGCACGAAACGCTTGAGTGACGCCTCCAGCGGTTTTTCCGGCCGGGGCGCCCAGGTGGTGCCCGGGAACCGAGCACTGTCGTAGAGTCCAGGCGGCTTCTGAATCTGTGCGATTTCGCGCAGCAGCTCCGCGTCGGTGCCGGCGGCCTGCCATGCCCGTCCGTGAGCCGTCGCGAAAAGCTGGTAAAGACCATCGCGGCAAGCATTGAGCGTGCCGACCCGGTGCGAAACCTGTGCTTTCAGCAAGTCGGTCTCGCGGTGGGTGAGATGGTTGTTCTGAAAGCACAGTGCTTCCAGACGCCTGCGCGACTCAAGCGTGGCGTCGCGGGCGGCCTTGACCTTGGCGATCGCGGCGACGACAGCCTCGCAGTAGCGACGAGCGCTGGTAGTCGGCGTTTTGTCTGTCATGGTGATTCCGTTCTTTCGAGTCTGGATTTCGGTTTGAATGAATGCGGCCTACTTCAGTTGCTGCGCCAGCCTCCCTCCTCTCTCACGACCTCCGACAACTCATCCCGGAGGGCCAGTTGGGCAAGAAACTTTCGTTCGAAGACTCTCAGTTCGCGCCGGTTGGCACGCCGGATGCGCATGGCACCGACCTTTCTTTTGATGTGGGCGAGGGTCTTCGTCGGCAAGCGCGGTCGCTTGCCCTTGGAGGTTACGTCGGCGGCGATCACTTCCCGCTCTTCGTCGGTGGGCTCGCGGTCGCGGCGCGCCTTGCAGTTGGTGCACCGGAAGCGCAGCATCATGTCGCCTCGAATCAGCCAGAAACTCTTGCCGCTGGCGGTGACTGTCTTCTTACACTTGGTGCAGTCCCAGATGTCAGTGATCATGTTGGTCCCGTCGTTTCTGTTCGTCGGCGGCCACCTCCGAGAGCATCCGCAGCCTGTCGAGGTCATGCAGAAAGTCTCGGAGGTACGCTTCCATGATCTTCTGGTTGGCACGCCGCTCTTGACGCACCATCCATTTCTCTTTGACCGACCCGCCCGAACTGATCGAACGCTGCGTCGGTCGCCCAAATAACTCCGATTCGTCCGTTGCCACCAGCGTAGCGACCTGCTGGTGCTGCTCGTGAATCCGGCAGTTACGGCAGCGAGCCGTGTCGGGTCGCGGGTGAGCACTGCGGCTGCCCGCCAGGACACGCTTGCACAAGTCACAGACCAGCGAGTCCCGATACAGGTTGAGCTTCGGCAGCAGCCAGGCGGCGATCGGCATGGCAACAGCCAGCACGAGCAAACCGCAAATCAAATCACTCATCAAACTCTCCTTGTCTGTCTTCGAAGCCACTATGCAGCAGCGCACAAACGGCAGGGACGCCGCGTGCCACCGTCCTGGGGGGGCAGTTGCGACAGCGGAACGTGTCGGCACCGCAGGCGACACCAACCGGTCGTGCCGCACAACGGTTAGTACGCGAACGCACGCCGCCGGCGGCGCACTGCTCACAGGGCACACCGACCGACTTGCCGCCGCCAGCCAGATCATCTGCGGGCTGCGATGCCAGCAGTGTTATGGCATTATCTCTCTCGGCGCCGGCAGCTTTGAGCCGTTCGTCACGCGCCGCTGCATCCAGCCCTGGTTGCGACTGAATCTGCGTCACCAAAGCTGCATGCGCTTTCTGAATCGCTGCCATTTTTTGCAAGAAACTCACGGGAGCTCCTTCCTGTTTCTCATCTGAAAGCTCAGCGTGAACGGCCCTTCAGTACACGCAGAGCCTGTCGCAGCAAGGGATCTTGCTGCACGATACCAAACCGAGATGCATCCAGCTGCATCGCAGTGGCGGTGCCCGGCAGGTTCGGCATCACTCCGAAACGTTGCTTCTGCCCATCTCCCAGCCAGTGTCCGCCGGGTGAGTAGTACCGGCTGGCGGTGATTTGCAGAAGCGCCGCTCCATTGAGCGACACATGCTTCTGCAGATTTCCCTTGCCGACGGTTTGCTCACCCAGGACCAGAGAACCGTTCTCCTGTAAGAGCCTGGCCAAGATTTCGGCGGCGCTGGCGGTATTGCGGTCAACGAGAACTACAACCTGCTGACCGCGCAACGAGTACACGAGGCGCCGCTTTTCGGAAACGACCCGCGTCCGCCACCAGGGCAGAGACGACGATGTACTCACCGTTTCTCGCTGGGCGTTTATGAAATACGCCCGGGTGACCTGTTTCCAGGGATGCACGCGCTCGCTGATGCTCCCGAGCGGTCCTTCAGGCAGCATCAGCTGAGCGCAATTGAGCGCCAACTCGACTTGACCGCCAAGATTCGCACGCAAATCGAGCACCAACCCGTTGAATTTCACGAGCCGCGAGATCGCCCTCTGCAACTGCCAATCGCAGTCGTCGGGCATGAAATCCTCGATGCGAACATAGCCGCCGTCACCAATCAGTTGACTGGTGACGGCGACCGGCTGACGGGTGAGCAGGCGAATGCGAGACTGAGCGGAGGCGTCGTACAGGCAGGTAAACTCGTCCTGCAACGACGCCACCATCGTCTGCGCATAACCCAGCGCATCGTCGGTCGAATGAATGAGCTTGTCGAAACGATGCTCCCAACCGCGCCAGTTTGACAGCCTGGAGCGATCGAAGTACATCTGCCGCACCAGTTTCCAGATGTGATGGTAAATCTGGACGGGCTCAGCGAATCGTATGTTCATGGCGCTCCTAAGCGCTAGTCGGTGGGGATCACCGGCACCGGCGACGCGGAGAGGATGACGACCCGGTCCTGGAAGCCGACGATGCGCGCCTGCACGCAGTCACCCAGATTGAGGGCTTCGAACTGCTCGTCGGAGACGTCGTACCAGCTGAGGTATCCCGCCTGACCGCAGGGCAGCACAATCTCGTACTGTCCATTGGAGTTTTCACCGACGATGCGCGCGGAGACGACCTCGCCCACGAGGTGTTCCTCCGGTAGCGGATTCATCGACACCGTGAACGGAACGCTCTGCTCCTCCAGCCTGGCGGCGACGTCGGCGACGTTGACCGGCTGCTTGCCCTGCTGGAGAAGCTTCACGACCTTAGCCACTTTGCGCGTGCGCCGCCAGATGCGGATGTGCTTGCGCGCGATGACGAAGGTGACGGTCAGCCCAAGGGCGATGAAAACAATTGCTGCTGCGTTCATTTCATTCTTCTTTCTGGTCGTTGCGAAACTGTTATTTAAATGTGTCGATGCCGGTGCGATTTGTTCTGCGAACAATCGCAGTGCCGAGTGAAAGCCCAATGGCGAACCAGAGCACGAAGAGCACCAGCCCGCCGGCGGCAGACCATGAGAGCGTCGGCAGATTGGCTGTCTCGAACGGGGAGATCAGCGGTGCCGAGATGTTGAGCGGCAGTATGACGAAATACGGCCCCCACATCATTACTTGTCGAGGAGCACCGCGCACACACAGCACCACCAAAGCCGCACACAAAGCGATGGCGGCTCCGAGTTCACCGCCACCAATGGCGAGCGCGTGACGATCGGAAGCCATGAACATGAGCGCAATCGCCGCGTTGCATACGAGCGAACCGACAATCGCCACGGCGATCGCTGTCAGACTTTTCAGCGCGCGGTCCGAATCAGTGCGATTCATTTCTATCCTTCCTGTGTCAGGTGGTCGAAGAGGCGAGCACCGTGCGAAATTCCGCCGGCGGCAAAACCGGCGGCGGCAGTGCTCCGTCGGGCAACACGCCACCGGCGCGCGCCTGCCAGAACATCCAGACGCCCCAATTGAGACCGGCAGGCGCCGTCCACGCTGCCTTGATCTGACGCACCGACCAGCCGGTCGGCATCGGCACCGAGGGGATGTAGACGGACATCCACCGCGAGCTGTCGTCCGGGTGGACCCAGTGCTCCTTGACCGGCACCACCGCCCAGGCACCACTGGAGAAAAACCAGACGACCTCGGATTCGGCATCCGGCGCCGCCGCACCGTCGGCGGTGGCAACAGCTTGCCTCGGCAGCTTGACCAGATTGCGGACAGCCTTGTAGAGCGAGAAACGGCCGGCCAGCTGATCGCAAAGCACGATCGCTTTGCGCCCCCGTTTGGTGGCGAAAGCCTGTCCGACGCCCAGCAGCAGCAGGGCAGCCAGCAGCAGGCAAGAAACTTTCGAGCCGGCCACCGCGGGCGAGATCGAAACCGCTCTGCCGATCAGCACCGCAAACCCACCGAGGAAGGTCTGCACCGGCTCTGCAACCGCCTTGAGCAGGTAGAGGAGAATCAGCACCGGGGCGATGATTTTCAACGCATTGACCAGCCGCGTGCGCAGCGCTGCGGTGATGTGCGTCCACTTTTCCTTCACGAGCGGGGATCTTTCTTGCGAAGCCTGGCAAGCCAGGCGGTGAACACCTTCGCGATCGGCTTGCCGAGCGGCTCGGCGAAAGCCAGCACACCCAGGAAGGTTGCCGTGAGGGCGAAAACCGAAATGGTGAAAACGGTATTGGACATTGTTTCTTCTTTCTGTGATTGGGCGCCTGAGGCGCCGGGACTACTGCAGTCCGTGCAGTTGCAGCAGGTCTTGAGTGGACATCTGGATGAGCGAGTAGCGATGCGCCATGAAGCCGGTGGGGTAGCGCGCCGCTTCGCAGAGACTGGTCAGCCGGCTCCAGCACTGGTCGTAGCGCTGCCGCGGCAGCTCAAGAGCCTGCGAGAGGCGCGCGCGTTCACGTTCCAGCGCCACCAAAAGCGGGTGTGGGTCGAGGTGGAGACGCGGGTCGAAGGGTGTCTCCTGGCGCTGCGCCGCCATCGCCCGCTGGAACTCCCAGTACGCCTGAAGGTTCGCAGCCAACAGATCGCGCAACGCTTCTCGCGTCTCGGTCATCGATGACTCGATCGCCGCGATCTCCTCGGCGGGAATACCGGCCATTTCTGCCAGCGGAGCGAACCCGGTGTTGTCGTTCGCGAGGATGAAAACTCGCAGGGAGGCAGCCGCTTCCACGATCTGCTCCCGTGTGTATTCGGTCATGATTGCCTTTCGTTTTCTGGAATGATCTGAACTGTGATGTTGCGTCAGTACATGGTGCGCTGACCGCGAATGGTGCCGTGCGGCGGTTCGATCAGTCGCACCTGCACGAAGATGGCATCGCCATCCGACACCAGGTCTGTCATAGCCAGCCGCTTGTCCTTTTGGAACTCGAGAAACTCAACCGCACCTTTCCCGAGGGCAACAAAAATCTCAGGTTCGAAGTCGACGTATAACATCGCCTCTCCCACCGAGTACGGAAAGCCGCGGGCAGGCAACGTGACGAAGTGAGTTTCATCACTCACGAACGCTACCGAAATGCCCCCAGCTGCAAGTGCATCAGTCATGTTTCCTGCCTTGTCTGCCATTGATCGTGGTGGTGCGGGGCGCTCTGTTTCCCTAACGGATGCGTCACGAGGCGATGTCCAGCGTGTCCGGCACCACCATCTCTGAGTGACCTGTTTGCTTGATCGCCTCATTGATTGTGGAGATCAGGTCCGCGATCAAGCTCTCAACCTGCCCTGCGATGCACTGAGACGGCGCCTGATTCTCGTTGAGTTCTTCCAGAGCAAAGGAAATGACCGCCACCGATCGCCGCACTGTGTGCAATGCCTGAGCAAGATTCTGCGGCCATTGCGACTCCGTGCACTTGCGACCGGCAGCGTCGAGCCGGATTTCGAAAGCCTTCAGTGATTCGTCCGTCAGCTGGAGCGTCTGCAATGCAAAGCCCAACTGCTGCAGCATTGTCACTGCAACCTGTTGTGACGAGGCAGCGAGAATGGCTCTCTGCGCGTCCTGATGCCCATCCTGCACTGCCGCGGACTGGAGTTGCAGGCAGTTGCTGCCCGTCATCTCCTCCCATGTAGCAAATCTCCGCAGACGGCCGGGTTTTTCTGTCGTGACCGTGACGCTGCTGTGCTCAGAACTTTCACCGTCCTTGAAGCGCTGCCATTTCGACCGACGCGTGGTGACAATTCTGAAGGAGTCGCCCATTTCCAGCTGCACCATCAACGTCGTGGTGCCCGTGGAAGCGTCCGTGAGCGAGGACAGGACCTGACACGTCCCAGGCTCTACCGTGACGCTCTTTTTCTCGCCCCTGGACAAGCCAGTGACTATGACGATGGTGGCGGTATCTGAGCCGCTTCCTGAAACGAATCGCAGACCTTGCAGGGTCTGTTCCAGGCGGACTTGACCGCCCAAAACCCTGAAGCGCCGCATGTCCTCGTACTTAAATGTGACCGCGGCATCGGGGACGATCACTCTTTGATTGCCGAACATTATGTAACTGTGATTGCACTGATCGACCCGCGGAGAGGTGTCTGTCGCCCTGTACTGGAATAGGCTTCCGTACTCCGGTGCGTGAATTTGTCGGATTAACATGTTGTTTCCTTTCTTGCTGAAGCGCTCGTCGACTGCTCGTGATTGACGAGTTAGCTGAGACTGAAAAAGCAAAGTCAGGCTTGCTGCTGGGTGCTTTGATATCGGAAATTGCGGGGTTGTCGAGAGGATTCAACTGTAGCGCTGCCGGTGCGTATATCAAAGACATGCAAATCTTTTTTCTAGAGATTCGGTGATACTGCGTTAGCTCAACACGCGCTAGGCAGAAACCGAATGGCAGAAAAACCCAGACACAGCAAGGCTTTACGCAACCAACAGGATATCCGACACGACACCGCCCGTGATGGCGTAAACAAGTTCTGAAATGCGCGTATAAAACTTGTGAAAAACAGACGATACTACCGGTGGTGCCTGTTCTGGACTGGCAATAATGAGTAAATCTGGCACGGAGTTAGCGCACCTGTGCATAGTTTGACGAGCACCTTGCATATATTCAATGTCGCGCCTCTTCGCTCTGCGCCATCTCAAATCGTAAGGTGAAGTCATCATCTAATCGCTTCTCTGCACTTCAACCAAAACCCGCACATTTCCATAGCTAGCCTCAAACCGAGTCCATCTCGCAGTACGAGTCGTGTCGGCACATCTTCAGTCCGTCTCGATGACCGTCAGCGCGTGACGACAGAAAGGAGTCATGATGGACACTCAATTCACAATCAAGCGCTGCCGGTCCGTGCTCGAATCAGCATGGAAGTCGCAGCCCGGCTACACCAGTCCCAACCCCAAGCAATACCCCTGGCAGTGGCTCTGGGACTCATGTTTCCACGCCATCGCCTGGGCCGCCCTCGGCGACCGCCGCGCCGTCATCGAGATGGAGAGCCTGTTCAGCAAGCTCTTGCCCTCAGGCTTCTTGCCCAACATGCTCTACCACACAAGCCCCTACAACGGCTTCTGGATGTGGCGCCGGCGCGGGCACTCGACCATCACGCAGCCGCCGATGTACGGACACACGCTGCGCGTGCTGCATGAGAGCGGCTTCGACATCAATCACTTGCTGGCACCGGCCACGAAGGCGCTGCACTACCTGATCGACTCGCGTCTGGACCCGCGCACCGGATTGGTGAAGATCTACCATCCGTGGGAAAGCGGCTGCGACGACTCACCGCGCTGGGACCGCTGGATGCTGGGCGGTGCGTATAATCGCGCGCGCTGGAACCTCACCAAGTTCGCCCTCACGCAAACCATGAAGGTGCGCGGCGGCGGTGCGGTGGGCAACCGGTCGTTCCGAGTCTGCTCGTCGATGTTCAACGCGCTGGTGGCATTCAACGCCTTCGAGCTGGCCCGCCTCACCGGCGACGAACACCTGGTGCGGAAAGCGCGCGGCATTGCCGGTGCCCTGGAGAAGACCTGGAGCAGCGAGCATGGCACCTGGGTCGATCTGCTTCCTGGGTCTGCCCGCGTCAGTTCGTCGGTGGCGACGCACGAAGCGTTTCTTCCCCTCCTGGTCGTCGAGAACGAAGAGCAACGCAATGAAGCGTGGTCGCATCTGACCTCGCAAGCGTTTCTTCGCCCGCACGGCATCGCCGGCGTCTCGACCCAGGAACCGTCCTATAACCCGGACGGCTACTGGCGCGGTGGATGCTGGCCGCAGATCTGCTACCTGCTCTGGGTGGCGGCAGTGCGGCAGCAACGGGACGAACGAACGCTGATCGAACCGCTGATCGTGCGCGGAATTCTGGGCTCGGACTTCGCCGAGTACTGGAACCCGGAGACTGGTGCTCCGCTGGGAGCCCAGCCGCAGTCGTGGTCGCCGGTGGTGATGCACATCGCAAGCGCGGAATAGGTCGGATTTCTTCGGGCACAGTTTGTGCGGACTGTGCCCGAAGAACCCGCCTTACTAGCATCATTTCAAAAACCGTTGCCGTACTATACCTCTTCGTAGCACGAAAGAACAAAAAACACTCGCGGGGTGTTTGATGCGTACGCCATGGAGCACCGAAAGGCGGAATGCGGCAGCACACCGCCCTTCGGTACATCGTTAAGTTGTTACCGGCGCGGTGCGGCTAGCACCACTCGTCGACGTCGTCGTCACCCTCACCATCGACCTCGATGGTGACGGTAAACGTCTTGATGACAGCGTTGCCGTTGCCGGGCGTCTGCTTGCGCTCGAGTTTCAGGGTCTCGGATCCGGATGCGGCAGCCTGAAACTGCAAGCGCTGCACTCCCGTCTCCACCTGCTCGTCGCCGTAGAAGTAGATGGCCTGGCTCTGGCTGGGGTCGTACGGCCACTCGAAGCCCCACTTATCGACTGACGAGTGCGGCAACGTGATCCAGACCAGTTCGCCGGCGGCGACCGTCACGGTCTGACCGTCATGCGACTCATCCAGATTGTGGACTTTTCCTCGACGCCACCACATAGTTTTCTCCTGTGGGTCTGGCACCAATGGTGCAAAGTTGAAGCAAGGAGCTGCCTGCCCAGCTCCTTACTCGGCGATGTCAGCGACAGTCAGTGCTGACCGGCGTGACGGCTGTTGCCGTTGCCGCCGCGGTGACGCGGATCCGGCGAGAACTTGCAGTACAGCCGGCCGTTGAGGTCGCGGGTCAGCTTGTAGTGGATGCCGCAGTGGAGCGTGGCGCCGGTCGGAGCCGGTGCCGGGGCGGCGGCGGCAGTTGCGGTGCCACCGAAGAGGCAGCCGAGCGCGACAGCGGAGGCGATCAATGCATTGCGAACCTTCATGAGAACTCCTTCGATCGGTTACTGACTTAGTTGGTTGGTATTCAGTTGTTGTGAATGCGCGAAGCAGTGGCAGGACTGCGCCGCTATCTTTCCCTCCAAGCCTTCTGACTCAAAGTGAGAACACACTCGCTGACGGACACCGGCACCACTATCGGTGCTTAGACAAAACATCTCCAACTCGCTGTGGCGAGATGAAACAGGAGAGATGTGGCGTCGCTGGCGTAGTTGTTGTTCGGTTTCAGGATTGGCATTGGTGCGGGAAAGAATGCCACGACCGTACCTTGACAGCCCGGTATTTCACAAGCCCTGGGCATCGTGACGCAACAAATTCACCTGCGCCAGCTAGCACCACATATGATGGCATAAACAGCCTGTGAACGAGGGCGAAAAATCTTGTAAAACAGCACAGCTAGGGTGCCGCCACTGCCGGCGGTGCCGCCAGGCGCTGGCTGGTCGGATAGTTGCGCAGTTCATCTGCCGACCACTGAATCGTGCGGCTCCAGCGTCGACCATTCCAGCGGCGACCTTCCACGCGAATGGAGTCGCCGTGCCGTAGCCGCACCAGCACATCCGGTCCGCGCCAGGCAGAAACGTTCGATTGGACGATAATCTGATCGGGTCGTTCGGCGACGATGCGGTAGCCGGGCTTCTTGTCGCTGGCTTGAATCAACACCAGAATGTCCTCGCTGGCAGTCAGCGATTCCGCAATGTCGACGCAACTCAAGCCCGCCGCGGTCGGCACTACTGCCACCGCAGCGCCCAAGTGGGGAGTCCCCGCCCGACTGACGAAGTGGTCCGGCACAACCACTCGCTGATCGCCGACCGCGATGTACATCACGTTCGCCGATTCCAGATCGATGTTCTTGCGCATGAAGAGGCTGTCCGCCTCCACAACGAGCACGGTGAACACCGCGCCATCGACCTTGATCGCCGGACCACCTGGGCGGTATTTCGGCGGCGGCTTGGGACCGCGACCCCTGAGGTCGACACCCCCACCTTGACCAACAAGTGGCTCCAGATCGATCCAGACGGGCTCAGAAGACCGCTCAGGCGGACCTTCTTCGACCGTTCCGCCTTCACCTTGACCTATGTAGTGCACCATGCTCTTTCCTTCCTGTTCGCCGTGCCTCGGTGCGAGCCACCTCCGAGTAGTTTGCGGTGCTCGACCCGCGCAGCAGAACCGACGGAACGAACGTGCGCGAGATGCGACTGCCGAGAGCCATCGACTGGAACGCCGCACTCAAAGCCGGGCTCCAGGGCAACCGATACATCCGGCGCACCCGCGACGGCAGAAGTCCCAGAACCGCAAAGTTGATAGCCGGCAGTGCGGGCAACTGATACAGCGGCACCGGCACCTGAAATGCCACATGCCGCCCCAACTCGCGCGCCTCGTCGGTGACGAAGAGTTCCGGACTGCCCAGCATCAGATGCATGTAGTGACGGAAGTCTTCGTATGTTGCCGGCATCGTATCCGGTGCCAGCCCGAACAGCTGCCCGACCTGCCGGTATTCCTGCCAGAACTGCTGCAACTGCGGGCGAGAGAGCGTCCCGACGAAGGCTTTGTAGGTCGCCAGCGAAGAGTCAGCCAGACAGGCGAGAATCCACAGAGCCAGGTGCGCGTCGTTGGCACTGAAATGACTGCCGGCTTTGAAAGGCCCGGCGTCGCGATCGATTGTGCCTTCTACCCTCGCATGCATACGACGCACCTTCGCAGTGACGCGATCAGCCTCGGCGCAAGTGCCGAAGTAGACCGTCTCCATGCTCTGAGCCGTGCGCGCCAGTCGGCGGAAAGGTGCGTCCAGTCCCGTTGTCGAGTCGATCAATCCGGTAAAAGCCAGCGGGTGGGTCGCCTGCATGAGCAGAGAGCGCTGACCATACAGCGCTCCCACAACCCGCTCTTCATGGACCTTACGCAAAATCGACGCGCCGACCGGGAAGTAGCCGCGGTCTGACGGACAGCGCTTGCCGCGCCGTTTTGGAGTGGACACGGGTCCCTCCTTTCTGTTTCTCAACTCAGAATCGAGCGATCAGTTCGCTGAAAGCGTCGTCGACGTACTGGCGCGTCAGCCGGGGCGGCGAATATCGCGTCGACTTCTTCGCGAGTCGATCCAGTTCGTCGGTCACCGCAGTCAGCTCGTTGCCCGTCGCATCGATCTGGCGACTGAGTGATCGTGCCCGCGCAGGCTCGCAGCCCATGCGGACGGCGAACTGCTCGAACTCGAGGTCGCCGAGGCTGTCTTGCAGCTCTTGCTGTCGCGAGCGCAGCTCAGCTGCACTTATTTGTGTGTTGGACATTGCCGTTTCCTTAAGTAGTCGTGCTGTAGATACTGAGCTAGACGCGGCGTGCCGAGCGAAGATTGCGCCACAGATAACCACTGGCAGTGGCAAGCATGGAAGCCGGTACGAACGCGCTGACAAACGTGACGATTAGCAAAAACATGAGGTTGATTCCGCTCACCTGCAGAAGCAGTGCGGACAACAGAGCGACGCCGGTCGCGAAGGATGCGACGCCAAAGCCGACGACGCTGGACCTGAGCCCGAAGTAGCCCCGCGTGCGGGTGATGCCGAGCGCTTCCGACAGTGGGCTTTCGGGTCTGAGCAGCGCGAAGATGAGAATCGCCGCAGCGGTGGTGAGCAAGCTCGACCCAGCTATGCAAAGTCCGGTTGCCACCGCCAACACTGCGCCATCGCCGATTGCATTTTGTGCCCAGGCGTAGAACAAGACGGTGACGGCAGCGGCGACGAGGTTACCGGCGACAATTCCGCCCAGGGCAGCCTTGCCGATGAGATTTGCGAACATTGATGTGCCTTTCAGGAGTCGCAACAGTCGGATCGACTCGCCGCTGAGCGAGAAGATTCGGTTTTGATAAGCCAATGATGTTCGGCTTTAGCTGTTTCTGTTGCGGGATTTAGAAGATAACAAGGGACTTGACCTTACGCCTGCATCCCGCCAATCAGCAATGTTTCCACAAGACTTTTTCTGCATGTCGCCGAAATCAAGCTTGCGCGCAATGCGCTAACTCGTAGTATTTATGCGGCTTTCACTGGTTTTTCACAAGCTGGAAACAAAGCGCACCATCGGCAAGCTGCATACGATTGGATGTCCGAATGTTACGCGCATAGCGTGTTGGACGCAGGCAACAAAATACGCTTCTCGTTCGCCAACGCAAACCGAGCCGGTGTTCCGAAACCCCAACCCTGAGGCTGGTTCAGCTCAGGCAGCCTCGCGAGAAGCGAGATGTAAACAGAACGGTTAACCATAACCGCAACAAAATTTCTCTGAATAGAAGTCTCTAAAAGCCATAGGTTCAGGTCCTGCTTCTCTTGACCTATTCGACGTATCGGAATTCACCACAAACAACTGGTTCCCGTACCTAGTTTCAAAAACCAGTAGCGATGCTTCGAAGAAGTGTCTCCAGAGGCAGACCAACTTGAGCTGAAAAGGAAAAGCTTCAATGACCGATACCCAAAATCTCTGCGACCGCTGGCAAGCTCTGCTCGCTCACGCGAACCGTGCCGAAGCGGTTTTGCAGCGCATCACGAATGGACTGCCGGGACAGCTTCCCTCCGACCAGACGCGCCGCGCGCGCTGCTACGTCGCCGTCGAGCTGGTCCAGTCGGCCTTCCAGTCGATGAGCACGCTGCTGCAGCTCGAATCGCCTGAGGCGATTGCTGTCGTGCTCTCCAAAGACCCCGAGGAACGCCAGAAGGAGCTTGCGCGCAAGCTGCAGTACAACGGTTTCGTCCTGCAGTGCAAGTACGGCATGTCCGACACCGCCTGGCTTTTCGCCGCGCTCGACAAGATCGACGTCGCTCTCACCAGCGCCGAAACGTCTCTCGACCGTGCCGACAAGCTCGTCCATGAGAACAACGCCAAGGATGGCGAGGCATCCTTCGCGACGCTCCAGTCCTTCATCAAGCTCGGCGAGTGAGCTGACCGGGGGATGAAACTGCGCTAGTTTGCGCCCAAATAATCGACGCGCCGCTGCGGTGGCGCGTCACCGAAATTACACCACTGGCGATGGCAAGGGTTTTGTTTTTTTGTTTTATTTTACTATTCGCCTTAGTATCTTGGAGCAATAAACAAAATGAGGAAGCCTCGCGGACGCCTCTCCTTCGGTGTCCATGCACGTGGACGGACGAGCCACGCACATGGACACCGACGAATCATAGGTCAGCGCGCCACGCTCAGCGCATTACCGCCACGACCTTGTACGCCAGCCCCCCACCATCAGGATGGTTGGCATAGCGCAAGTCACTCGTCACCTGAATGCCCAAGCCTTGCTTGCGCAAGTACTCGACTATCTGCTTCACCGGTCCCGAGTAGGTGACGCCGTAGTCACCATCGTCTCGGCGATAGATCCCTGACGGCATCTGAACATGCCCCAACCGCGGGTGCTCACCATACTCGAACGCGCCGATCAAGACAGCCTGGTAGCCGTTGCTCCGCGCCTGCACCAACTCTCGTTCGATCCGCTGCACCTCGGCCGCCGCCACCGGTCCCAGACTTTTTGTCCCTTCCTGCCGGCTCAAGCGCTGCTGCAGCGTCTGCAACTCGGGGCCGATAGGAAGTTTGCCCTGCAACAGAGTCCTGGCGGACTCGACCACCTTGTCCTGAACCATGCCCTCGCCACGGGCGACGGAGAGCAGGGTGACCAGATCGTGCGGCAGTGCCTTGAGCGGTGACACCAGACCGTTGAGTCGCGCGTTCTCGCCGTTGAGTCGCGTGTTCTCGCTGGCCAGCCGTGATTTTTCCTGAGCCAGGCGAGCGTTACGCTGCGTCAACAGACTCACCGCCACGACAAGACCGATGGCGGCCGCGATCAAGAGACAGCCCCCCACTGCGACGACATACGCAAGTTCCATAGCGGCTCCCTTCTGCGACGATGCACGTCGCCGGCGCGTTCCAGATCAAGACACTCCATTCACGAGTTGCAACTCGTGGCGTGGCAAATCGCAGATGCGACTGCCTGCTAAAAGTCGGGAGCAAAGCGGCGCGCGGTGCTGCTGCGGTTGTGCAAGACCTCCAGAAAAAATTTGGTGCGGGTTGGGATATGGATATGTGTGCAACTTAAGACTTGCTGCCGGCTTACCGCAATGCAAGGCATCAGTCTTGTCACTAACTGCGCGTGGCGCACCTGACTCAGTGGACCGCGCCTTCGCACCGCATCAGTCCGCTCCGCAAAGCGCAGCCCGTTGGCGGCAAAAGCAGAGCGGCGACGGTGCCACTCTGCTTTTGCCCCGGTTCCGCCGATCAGCTGTTCAGATGACCGGCAGCGATACGCGCCTGCAAGGCATCAAAGCGCTGCTGCGTGCGTTCGGCAATGCGAGCAAACCTCAGCTCGGTGTCCGCATTGATGCTAGCAAACGCTACGTCGAGGCGCTCCAGCGCACGCGCTTCCACCTCGTCGCAAATCGCGTCGACCTGGCGGAACAACTCCTGCGTCGCCGGGTCCCTGTCCATCTCTTCGTCGGCCATGCGCAGCATGATCCGGCGACTGACATTTTCGGCGTTCGACTCAGCGAGGTTGAGCCGGTGCAGGCACTCGCCCAGGCTCTGCGCATCCAATTGCAGAAGCGACAGACGGACGACCAGATCGGTGACGTCACCGGCGATTTTCTGAGCCCAGCGATATCCGAGTATCCCGGACAGCTTGCGCAAGTATTCAGGATCGCCCAGTCGGTGCCGCTCGAGCGGGATGTAGCAGCGCTGATGATCGGGTCCCACCGGCTTCAGCAACTGCCTGGCGATCTGCTGCCGGTAGCGCCGGTCGTGGTGTAACCGGTCGACATCAATCTCAGGCAGATTGCTTTTCCGTTCTACCGGAACCGCGACCGAGAGCAGCCCATGTCGGCGAATTCCCTCAGCAGTCTTCTTCCAGGTTGTGTCGTCCGCGCAGGTAGACACCAGAAGTTCCTCGAATGAAACAACCGCCCGCTCCAGAAGAGCATCATTGAAGGGGCTGATTACTCGGGGCATTTCTTCTCCTTTTCGTAGTTTGGGGGATTGCCGCGCTTCAGCGGCGCTTGCGCCGATTGGCGATGGCGACAATCGGATGCGAGATTTGATAGATGAAGTAGCCCATCACCAACGACAGTTTAATAGTGGCGAACGACACGATGGCGCCGTAAAGGAGAGCGTTCATGAGGATCCTTTCTTAAAGTCGGGTCGCCTGATGCAACACGACTGCATGAGTTTGATGGCACTTTAAAGTTGCTGTTCAGTTATGTCGTTCCAATAACGAATGAAACTCTCCCTTCTGTCGGGGCGGCGCTTCAAGGGCAGCCGGAGCTGTCGGGAAGAAACCTTGAATTTGTGGCGCGGGAACGATTTAGTAGATTGGATGCCTGGTCGAGTTGATGCAAAAGATGATGTCTATGATTCTCCCGCGCAGGGCAAAACACAAGCCCTGTGATGCTCCGTGACTCACTTTCGCGGTGACATGAACAGCGCACTCGACAATCATGCTCTAGTGCGCCTAGCGCGATGCCACCGCAGACGGTGCTACCACTTGACGGACCACTTCTTGTCTGACAGACAAGAAGTGACGAGCGGCGCAGATTGTGAAAAACTCGGGTATACAATTTCGAGTCTACTATTGCTTTTAATATTTCAAATCAAAGAAGAAACAGCAAGAACCGAGACGCCTTCAAGAAGCGGCGACACAGCCGCGGAGGAACCATAGAAATGGTTCCTCCGCCGGATGAATGGAAGCATTGCCGTCAGGCAATGCCCTTGCTGTCACGTTTCTTCCTGATGCCGCGACGATTGGTTCGCCTGGCGTCCGACTTTCTTGAGTCGTTTGCTGTACGACTTCTTCGCCCAGCGCAGTTTCTTCCTGCCGACCTTGTGCAGTTTCTTCTTCGTCACTTTGCCGTGAGACCAGGTCTGCATCAGCATCTTGCGGTAGCTGATCTTGGTGGGACGCTTCTCAGACAGAAGGCTCTCAGCCAGCTGTCCGATCACATGCAGTGCCTTGCGGACTGCCTTGCGCTTGCTGCCCACAGGCAGGATGGTTTCGATCTCGATGTAATAGCCGGAGTACTTGCCCAGCCCGACAGCATGATCGAGGGCGATGGTCATCCCCAGCCCCTGATAGACGCCGGTGAAGTGCCGGCGAGTCTTGCTGTAGAACGGGATAGGCGCACCCAGCCTGGCGATGGCTTTCATCATGTACCGGAGAGCGGCGGAGGGCTTGACGCATTCCTCCAGCTCTTTGCGCACGTGCTTGCCGTCCCGCCCTTTGATCGGGTGGTTCTTGAAGCAACGAATGCAGTGCACACCTTCGTGTCCATCAGCCGACTTCTTGATGCGCTCGATGCGCATGCGACGCGTGACCTCGCCCTTCGTAGGAACGACGAAGTCGGTAATCAGAGACTTCTTCTGGAACGCAAATCCGAGCAGCGGCAAAACCAGCCTGAGCAGCTTGTACTCAGCTCTGGTCAGCCGATACCCTTTCTCCGTTTCCAGATGTGCCCCTTTGAAGCAGCATTTGGTCTTCTTCATCGGTGCCTCCTGTTCGGAGTTGGTGTTGAGTTAGAACACGGGCGACCTGCGCACTGCTGCCGGTGGCACAAGGGCCACGGGCACACAGCACTGCAGATCGCATCCGCAACGAGGACGGGGGCACGCAGCCTCAGTCCTCGATCTCGATTTTGTTGGCGGCTGCCAGTGCCGCAAACCACTCGCCGCTCGCTTTCACGAGCCGCGGCAGTTTTGGGTCATCGAAGTCCACATGTACAAGTCCGAATCGGCGGGAATATCCTTCCGCCCACTCGAAATTGTCCATGAGTGACCAGGCGAAGTAGCCGCGCACGTCAACGCCGTCCTGCATGGCCAGAGCCACTTGCTTGATATGCTCGCGAAAGTAAGCGAGCCGTTTGACGTCGTTGACGGACTTGCGGCCGGCACCAGCACCATTGGCGGTGTCGACCACAACGTCGTCGTAGGCGGCGCCGTTCTCGCTGACGTACAGCGACGGCGCCTCCGGATACTCGCGCGAAATGCGGTTGAGCAGGCTGCGCAGCGCGCGCGGCGAGACTTCCCAACCCATAGCCGTGTAGTCCACACCCGGTATCGGATGTATCGGAGCCTCCTGCGCGGAGACCACGTTGCGCGAGTAATAGTTGATGCCCAGGAAATCCATCGGCTGAGAGATCAGCTTCAGGTCACCGGGGCGCAGATCGGCGATGCGATCCGCCACTTCTTGCGAGTAGTGCCCGCGAAACAGCGGGTCCAGATACGAGCCGCAATCCCAGCGCCAGGCTTTGCGAGCCAGTTCCACGTCTTCCTTGACGTCGGGGCGCAGAGGCTCCGTGATCGTCAGGTTGAGCACGATACCGGCTTCGATGTCGGCGCGAGCGGCAGCCCGCAAGGCTTGCATGCCCATACCGTGACTGACAAGCAGATGGTGCGCAACCTGCGCAGCCGTCCGCTCATCCTTCACACCGGGAGCATGGTAGCCAATCTGATAACCAAGAAACGACGTGCACCACGGTTCGTTGAACGTGGTCCACGACCTGACTCGGTCGCTGTACCGCTGCGCGCAGCGAGCGGCGTAGTCGGCGAAGTAGCGGCAGACATCGCGATGCGCCCAGCCACCCAGTTCCTGCTGCAAGGCTTGCGGCAGGTCCCAGTGGTAGAGCGTCACGAAGGGCTCGATACCGGCTTGCAGCAGGTTATCGATCAACCGATCGTAGTAGTCCAGTCCAGCGCTGTTGAAGGCGCCGCGTCCACGTGGTTGGACGCGCGGCCAGGCAATTGAAAAACGGTAGCTGTTCAGGTTCAGCCGCCGCGCCAGCTCCACGTCTTGAGCAAGACGATGGTAGTGGTCGCAGGCAACATCGCCGGTGTCACCATTTTTGATCATGCCTGGGGTGTGACTGAATCTGTCCCAGATCGATTCGCCCTTGCCGTCTAGGTTCCAGGCGCCTTCCACCTGATAGGCGGAGGTGCCGGTGCCCCAGACGAAGTCGGCCGGGAAGGCAAACTTGCGCATGTCCGCGATGCACTGGCGATCGCCAAGGCACCACAGCCATCGCCAGATGTCTTTCCAGCTCATCTTCTCAGTAGGTTTCTTCTCTTGGTCTGCAGCCGTCATTTCCTGCGCTCCGTCGTGAAGGCCTTCAGGTGTTGCGCATTCGGTTCGCCACCGGTGCCTGTCGGCCGCGGTGTGTACTGGCTGGCCGGAACCAGCTTCCACTGCCCGTCACCGAGCAGCTCCAGCACATCGGTGTGGTACTTGACCGGGCGCGTACTGCCACCGGCAGTCAGCACCGTGGTGCCCACACCAGCCAGCACCGAGAAGAGAAGACGTTCGTTGTCTTCCTCGAGCTGCAGGCTGTCGAGCAGCACGTACCGCGGCTTGCGCCAGATGATACGAGCCAACCCGAGGCGTTGCAGTTCGCTGGAATTGACAAACTCCTTCCAGTTCTGCGGCGTGTCCAGCCCACCGGCTCGCGCCGAGAGGTCGGACAGTCCCACCAGTGCCAGCACCTGTTGCAGGCGTGCACTGTCGGGACAGGCTTTGCCGTCCACATCCTCATAGCAGAGCACCTGCCGCAAGGTCATGGTAGGCAGCACGAACAGCGTGGCGTTCAGGTACATCATCTGGTCGGGACTGGGGATAGTGACCTTGCCGCTACCGGTAACCCAAACGCCGAGAATCGTGTTGATGACCGCCGACTTGCCGGTGCCTTCGGCGCCGGTAATGTAGATGCTGCGACCTGGCGGCACGACCAGATTGAGATCGAAGATCACCGGCTTCACCATATCCGGTGTCATGATCGTCGCGTTATCGAAGGCAATCTGGTCGCCGTGGACGTACTCGATATGCTGTCCGGGCGGCAGTCTTTTGATCTCGCCCTCCTCGACGGCTTCACGGAAGCCTCCGAGACGGTTGATGATCGCCACATAGTTGGCGATACCGCCGAACTGCCCGATCAGAATCGTCGCCCCACCAAAGACCCATCCGAAGGCGATGGTCGCCTGCGTGATCTGTCCCCACTCGACCGAGTGGCTGAAGTAGAGCGGCGCCATGAGCGCTGCCGGGATGAGCGGCACGAGCGCATTGTACGGGTTGGTGAAGAGCTGCAATTTGACGTTCAACCACATGATGGAAAGAAGCGTGTCGATTACATCCTTCAACTTGCGCTTGGACTGCGAAAGCATCAAAGATTCGGCTCGGTAGAGCGCGATCATGAGCGCCTCGCGGCGGGCTTCAGCGGCAGTGAAGCGCAAATCACCCTCGGTTTGCATCTGCCGAAAGTTGAGCGCCGCCATGTTGTGACCGATCAACAGCACGGCAACACAACCGAGCACCGCATAGCCGTACACTGCACCGGTGAGAATCGGTGACAGGTGCCAGAGAACGATCGAGAAGATGATGACGTTGACGACCGAATCGAGGATGGCGAAGAAAAGACCGACCGACGTATTGGCGAACGAGTCGGGGTCCTGGGTCATGCGCTGATCCGGATTGTCGATGCTGGGATTGCGGATCATCCAGAGATAGGTGCGGTTGGTGAAGTAACCGCGGAACATATCTGCAGACAACCACTGTCGCCAGATGAGCGCCAGACGAGTGCGTGTCGCCGCGTACGCTACCTCCAGAGGCGGAATGGCGAGCACAAGCAGCGCCACGTAAATCAACAGGTGGTGGTAGAAGATATCTTCATGCCGCTTCTCGAAGGCCGTCATGAATTGAGCGGCGACCTCCGATGTGTACTTGGCGAGATGAGCGCGTGCGTAAAGCAGCGCGAGAAGCGCGGCCAGGTGCCCGAGCCCGACCCATTTCTGGTCGGATACCCAGAACGGCTGACCGATCTTGTACAGCCTTTTCCACGGAAGGCCGGTAAGAGAGTTTATTTTCATGACATGGCTCCGTTTGAGGGAGGACGGGAGTGCCCTCCCAGAGGGGTTTAGTCAGGAAATCCACTCAGATGCGTGCCACCGCCGAAGATGCCTGAGCACCCCCGGTGGTGGCAAACGCCGAGTCCTGAGCCTCCATGCATTGGCAGGGGTGGAACCTGCCCGGAGCCCAATCAGTCACCACGCAAGTCAGGCGACCGCAATGCCGCCTGCTGGGGCGACACCGCGATCACCAGATCAAAGTGGTGACCGAGTTGGGTTCGAGATGCACTTCGGCAAACTGTTCCGTCACGTTCAGCGTCACCGTGCGCGGCTTGTCGGAGCCGTTGGTGATGACGAGAACGCACTGGCCGTCAGGATTCTTGAAAGCCACATGGAACAGGTCTTGATGGTCCCCGTCGGAGGCAATGCGCACGGCACCGCGCTTGACGAAGCTGGAGAACTGGGCCATAGCCCAGAACTGACCGCTGTAGGAGATGGCGTTCGACTGCGAGTCGACAGTCACCAGTCCGCCACACGGGAAGGGTCCGATGTTCGGATTGCCTTTGTCGTCCAGCGCCAGGTTCCAGGCGGTCACCGCCCGGCACCAGTTGCGCAGGTTGCCCGTGAACGTCTTGCCCCAGCGCACCCAGTCGGTTGCGTAGTTGGGGTCGGTGATGTCCGGACCACCTTCGGTCCAGTACATGCCGATTTGCGGATACGCCTCGTGCACTTGCGTGACGCGAGCGGCGTCGCCGACGTAGCCGTGCCAGGCGATGCCCTGGCAGTGCTCGAGCATGCCGGGTTCAGCCAGAGACGCGAGCGCGCGTCCCCACAGGTTGTAGTTGTGGTCGAGCATCCAGACCTGGGTGTCGAGAGACGCGGCTTTCAGAGCCGGTCCCAGATGCCCACGAATGAAGTCGACCTCGTACTCCTGCGGCCACGCGCAGGCGGGCATGCGCCCGTCCTGATCCGTGTCGACCTCGTTGTTGACCGTGACGGCGTGGACGGGAATCCCTTCCTTGCCGTAGTCCTGAACGAAGCGCACGAAATACTGCGCATGCGCGTCCATATAGCGACGCTGCATGTTGCCGCCCAGCATCGACCCGTTGGACTTCATCCAGCCGGGCGGACTCCAGGGCGAGCCGAAGATGAACATCTCCGGGTTCTGAGCGCGTGCCTCGCGAAGCATGGGCAGAATCCACTGCCGGTCATGATCGATGGAGAAACGCTTCAGCTCCGGATCCGGTTCAGCTCCGTCGCAGTAGCTGTAGACCTTGGTGGCGTAGTCGGACGCACCCATGCAGACGCGGTTGACATTGAGACCGAGCTGCGAAGGGTGGAACAGCTGATGAAACAGCTTGGCGCGCGCGTTCGGATCGAGACGATTGAACGTGAACGCCGCCGCGTCAGTCATGGCGCCGCCGAACCCGAGGATGCTCTGATAACCCTGGCGAGGGTCGATCTTGATCATCTCGGAAACAGAGCCGGCAGCGACAGAACCGCCGCGGTGAGCGGGTTTGCCGTCACAGTCTTCGTCCCACCGCCACGAGATCGCGGATTGGGCGGTCAGACGACCCGTCGCGCTGGTCGAAACCGGCTTGAGCGGGCGATCGCGAAGCGGAAAGCAGGGCGCTTTCAGGGGCCCATCGCAGGGCGTGCTTCGCGGCGGACGGCGAGAAATGAAGGCTCCCAGCATGGCGACAAGCACCACACCGGCAACCCCTGCGAGTAACTTCAGGTCAACCATGGTATGACCTCGTTTGGTTGATTCTGATTGAGATTTGCCGCCCGCCGGGCAGCCGCCGAAGCGGTGCGCAGCCCCAATCGGACCGTTTCGCTTTCGATGCGAATCCGGTTTCTTCCGATCGGCGGCTGGGCACCATATTCGGTGCTGTCCCAGGCAGGCGACGCGAAAACTCGGGCAGATTAGATTAGTTGCTCAGCCCGAGCTATTTCGGGGGGGTTAGTGACCCCGAAACTTGTTGCCGGCGCGCATCGGCAGCCAGGTGCGTCCCCGGGTGGGAATGACACCGCTGATGATGCCGACGCCGAACCCGGCGATGGCGGTGGTCACCGTCAATGCCAGGTAGTTGGTGATGGCCACATACGGCACGATCAACGTGGACAGCCAGAAGCCCACGCAGAGCGTCACCGCGAAGGCGAGCCACTGAATGAAGCGACCGGTCTGAAACCAGTTGAACAGCGAACGCATGCCGCCGGTGATGGCGACGCCACCGAAGACGCCGACGACACCGGTGATCACAGCCGTGGCCAGCACGCCGACCCAGCTGGCGATGGTGTGCGTCGAGCCCCAGGTGAGGGCGAGCGCCAGAAACGCAGCCGCCGAGAAGATGGCGACTGTGTTGAACGTGTGCCGACCGGCGAAGCCGTGCGGCGTTTTGATGTTGAACATAGAGCAACTCCGTGTTCTCGACGACATCGGCTCTGCATACCGATTCGTCGCGTGATGCGGTTGACGAGTCGACACCACCATGGCGGCGACCACTCTTCTCTCGTTCGCGGAATCAGGTGAGTTGACCTTGAGAACCCAGCCTGAGTCGCCCTCCACTGGACGTGAAGTCAGTGTTATCTGGAGAGCTAATTAGCCAGGGGTATGGGCTGTTTCCGTGGACGGAGTGCAGAAAGAAAGAGACAGGTCAGAGTACGAAACTAGAACCAGCCAGGGCTATCCTCCAGTTTCAGATCTGATTGAAAACTAATCGATTTCAGCATCTCGTCGCTGTCAGAACTCGCACAGCGACAGGTGAATGTTTGTAATCAAACTTGGTGCGTTTGTAATCAGATCCTTAATTCTGACCACTAACAAATCTTGATACACAACTTATCTCTGAATATTTGAGATCCAGCACCGTTTCTTGATAGAGAAAGGCGTCTTCCTCACATTTTCTTTTCCAGTTCGTTCCCCGGCCAAAAACCAGCATTAGTCACGACCTTTGCACGTCGCCTTCCGACTCCTCATCGGTAATGGGCGGCCGCGTTGTCGGTTTGACTGGTCGTTGGCGCTGCGGAGCGGAGTTTCGAATTGGAAGAGTGACTGCGAGAGAGGCACTAAATCCGGTGTCAAGCCGGGCTTTTTTCAGCCTTGTTTTAGAGAGGAAAAGCATGAAGAAACTCTACGTTCCCGTCACCGTGGATCAAGGTGTCGCCGTCCTGCGCCGTCAGATTCCCCTGGAGAATGCCGCGCGCACGGACAAGCACACAGTGATCGCCTACACAGACCGCGCGGTGGCGGTTCTGGAGGGGCGACGCGCCGACAGCGATCTCACCGAGATCGGTCTTTTGGCCGTCGAAATCGAAGAGCATCTGTTCGAGACGCTGCTCGTCGGCGACTGGATCCATCACGGACCTGTCGCTCACTGGCTCTCGGATCAGAGCTTGGAACTGGAGCACGGCGCCTACGGCCGGTTCAGCCATGAGGCGCACTTCAGCCTGGAAGTGGTGAAAAAGTAAACGACACGCTTCCAGTCAGGACACAGACCCTAAACCAAACCTCCTTGTTAGGAAAGGGAAAGTCCATGACGACCCCGCGTTACGAGCCGGAAGCGACGGCTCTTTCAGTCGCAACCGTCTCACCCGCGCGTGGCGCCGGCGATGCTTCGACCCTCAGGGTTGGAGCTACCGCCAGCTTCACTCGCACCATCACGCAAGCAGACATCGATGCGTTCGCCGAAGTCTCAGGCGACGATCAGCCGTTGCATCTGGATCCGGCAGTCGCCGCCCAGAGCATCTTCGGCGGTATCGTCGCCCACGGCATGCTGTCCGGAGCCATCTGGTCGGCAGTCCTCGGCAAGCACATCCCCGGTCCCGGCACCATCCTCACGGGCTGGGACGAGATGCGCTTCGTGAAGCCCGTTCGCCCGGGGGACGAAGTCACCTTCCACGGTGAAATCGTCGAAATCGGCGAGCGCGGCAAGATGAAGGTCAAACTCACGGCGGTGAAAGCCAACGGTGAGCTGACTGCCTACGGCACGGCCTGCGTCGTCTACCGGCGCTGACCGCTTACGGCATTGGTCTGCGCCAGCCGGCGCTGACCGCCGCGAAAACGAGACGGGCCTGCATCACTCGGGGCCGTCTCACCAATACAGCAAACCGGGGCTCGCACAAAGCCCCCAACTTCACGCCAACGAAGCGGAAAGCGGCTTGCCGCTTTCCGTTTCTTCAGGAGATACAACCATGACACGCCACCACAGACAGGGGCGCGGACGAAACCGCCGCCGGCGCGACACCACGACCCTGGTCCTGAGCGGCGCGGACTGGGTCAACCAGTTTCCCACATCGCGCGACGTGGAGGACCTGGCATCGCCGTTTCGCGAGAACGTCAGATCGTTCATCGCCGCCCTGCAAACCGCAGGCGCTACAGTCTCCATCGCCGCCACGTACAGGCCGGCGGAACGGGCTTACCTCATGCACTATGCGTACCGCATTGCTCGGGAAGGTCTGAATCCGCGCGACGTGCCTGCACGCAACGGCGTCGACATCGAGTGGGTTCATCGCAAGGCGAACAACCAGGTCGACCTGGTCGCCTCGAAGAATGCCGCCGAAGACATGGTGCTCGCATACGGCATCGTCTATCGCCCGGCTCTCAACTCGCAGCACACGCGGCGACTGGCCATCGACATGACCATCACCTGGTCGGGCACGCTGTCCATCAAGAATGGCAGAGACAGGACGGTGGACATCACATCCTCACCACGCACAGGTCAGAACGGCGAATTGCACGCCGTCGGACAGACCTACAACGTGGTGAAGCTGGTTTCCGACCCGCCGCACTGGTCGGCTGACGGCACGCTGCGCACCCGCAGCCGGCGCCGCGGCACGCGCTAGGCGGTTTTTTCCGCACCCTCCCTTAGCGACGCACGGTTCTTGCGGATTGCTGCAGGCAAAGCTTCGGCAATGTCTGTATCCGCAGGAACCGTCGTCTTTTCCTCCCAAAATTTTTTCCACACACCGCCTACGATGCTATATCGTATATCCACGAATCTCCCACGGGGTGCCCAATTACGGTACACCGTAAAAATCCACTCCAGAAATTCGGTATACCGGAAACGGACCCGGCTCGCGAAGCGGACTGCGTGCCGCAGCACTTCCGGACCACCTTAAGATAATTTCTGATGTTTCATACACCATATCTGGTGCAGGGTGAGGTTATCCCTCGTTTCCTCCCGCACCCCGCACTTCCCGCACCACACAACCTCCCGCAGAGCCACATCTCATACCCGCGCCCGCGACGAATTGTCGTACACCGATCTGTTTTCCCGTCAGGGGAAATTCGGTTTTAGCCAGGAGGCTGCCATGCCCCGTTTCTTCTTCTTCGTGCATCCTGATTTGCATCTGACGCCGCGCGGCGTCCTGCGCTCCGTTCTGAGCAGCCGTGATCTGCCGCCTTTGCTAGGCTCGCTGGCTGTCATCGGCGTCGTAGTCGGGGCTCTGCTTTTCGCCTGGCGCCCCGCCCCGCCACCGCCGCACACAACCAACACGAATGTGACGTACGAGCTGGGCGCCGCGAGCTCCGGGATCTACATGCAGAAACACCTGCGGCGCGCCGACGGCACCGTGCGACAGACGCTGATCGATTACACCAACGGCGCTCTCGGCACCATCAACTACCGCCTCAACGGCACCGCGCAAGACTTCGCCATCGTGGCAGCGGACGGCACCCACACGCTGGAGGCGATTTACGCCGCGGACGGCAAGACTGTGGTGCAGGGCTTCGAGCTGCGCGGCGACCGCACGCTCGCCTGGAAGACCGACAGGCTTGTCGACGGCAGCCTGCGCACAGTCAGCTACTGGAGCGACGGGCGGCAGCCCTTCTCCATCAGCATCACCAACGACAAGGCGGTCACCGCCGACTTCGTCTACTTCCGGGCAGACGGCAAACCGTGGGCGCACCAGTGGTTCAAGGGTCTCGACAGCAAGGGCATTTTGCTCGGCGAAGACCTCTACTCGGCGCGCACCGGGCTGATCGAACGCTCGATTCGGCATATCACCGACGGACGCCCCAGCGATACGGCGACCTACTACCGGATCGACGGCACAGCGCGCCTGCGGCTGGTCTGGCTGGGTCGGGGGTCGCATGAGGGTTTCTACATGGAGCTGGACAGCACCACCCTCTTCGCCGCTGACGGGCAAACGCAAACACTGCTGATTTCCTGGTCGGAGCTGGCGCCCTGGGCAATCACCACCTACAACGGCGACGGCACCAGCGTCGTCAACCGCTATCTCAACGGCGCACCGCGCAACCGCAAGGTGGTGGCAGCCGACGGCACCACGATCAGCGACACCGCCGATGGTGCCGACCCGACTTTGCCGGCGCAGATTCTGCCTGAATATCGAGCCGCCTCGGCGCCCAAACAGGCTGATCCGCCAGCCGAGCGCCAGGCAGCCGAAACCCGTCCGTAGGCGGCAATGGACCCTCGGGCATCTTGCACATGTCCGAGGGTCCGTATCCGGCCAGTGCGCACGCTTGCGCGAGCCATTCAGCGCACCCAGCTAGCGCGAGTGCGCGCCAGCGTGCAAGCGGCGTGGAAACCAAGCCCGCTGCCACTCTCGCTGATTGTAAAGAGGCGCGCAAACAAACCGCATAACAATAGTTTTCGTGATCATCACACCACAGGTGGTGCAGGTTCTTCTTATCACTTCTTTTTTCTCGCGATTCTCAAGCACGACTCTCGAAACCAATAACAAAAGCGCCAGCACCACATTCGCAAGACAACATCCTGCTCACGCACGGCTGGTGTCCCGTCTCTGGCTCGCGAGAGAAGAGAAGTTTCCTCACTCACTCAACCCAATCACCTGATGGAGGTTCTCGTGCAGAACACCAATCCTAAGTCCAGCAGGCTGCGCGCCGTGCTGTCCAATGCTATCCCCATCCTCGGCAAGAGCTGGGAACTGCCGGTTCTGGCAGTCACCGTCGCGGTCATGGTCGGCGTCATCGTGCTTTTCGGCATGCTCTGGCGCGACCCGCAACCGCTGCACAACGACACCAACCCGCTCGTCACCTACGAACTCGGCGACGAACGCATCGGCGAGTACATGCGCCAGCACTTCCGGCGCAACGACCGCTCGATGCTGAAGACCCTGATCACCTATCGCAACGGCGACCTCGGCACGGTCAACTACCGCACCGACAGCACGTTCCGCGACTTCACGGTGGTGGCACAGGACGGCACGCACGTCCGCGAAACCAGCTACGACATCACCGGCAAGAAGGTGGTCAAAGGCTTCGAGCTGCGCTCCGATCGGACGCGGCTCTGGCAGACCGAGACGCTCGCCAACGGCACCGTGAAGACTGTCGTCTTCTGGCGCGACGGTAAGCAGCCTTTCTCCGTGCGCCTGGTCAACGAGAAAGACAACACCACCGACTTCACCTACTTCCGCCAGGACGGCAAGATGTGGGTGCACCAGTGGTTCGTCGGCTCGTACTACCGGCAGGGCGAAGACCTGTACTCGGAGAAGACCGGACTTCTCGAGCGCACCTACCGGCGCCCGAAAGACCGCAGCAGCGCCGAGGAAGTAACTTACTACGGCGCCAATGGCGTTCCGGCCTTCAAGCTCACCTGGGTGACCACCTCCAGCGAGCACTCGTATTCGGTCGACCTCTCCAACACGGTCGTGTTCAACGCGGACGGCCAGACGCCCGCGCTGACCATCTCCTGGGTCTGGGGATCGAAACCGGATTCGATCATGGTGCCCAATCCCGACGGAACGCGCGTCGTCAACCACTACGGCACCAAGGGCGAACCGCTGGCACAACGGCTGGTCGCCAAAGACGGCACGCAAATCTCGTCCACCGAGAAGGGCGCCGACCTGAGCTTGCTGGCTCGCGTCAAGCCGGAATACTACGTTCAGACAAGACCGGAACCAGTCGACCCGGTGCCGGTCTGGAAGGAAGCGGAAGCGAAGTCGCCCTAGCGGTTGACTTAGCTGCGCGCTGACTTCCATCTGAGTGAGAAGCGACTGCACGGTTCCTCCCGCGACAAGGCGCAAGCCAAGGCGCAGCGGAGGAACCGTTTCTTTTTGACCTTATTTACTATTTGCAATAGTTTCTCCAGGCAAAAAACCTTCTCTGCAAGAAACAGGAGGCGGAGAAGGGAGCCGTCGCACTCGGCTCCTCTTCTCTCGGTCTCGTGGGCGGCGACTCGTCTGACTGCCTTGCCTCAGTGAGCGTCGCTCGGCATGGGAATGCCGGTCAAGTCCGGCTTTTCCAACCAGGCGGGCGGCACCGCTTCCGCGTGCACAGTCGCATCGGCACGTGCAGTCGAGCGCAGTTCTTCACCGGCGCGGTCGACAGTGCCGGTCTGCACCAGATTGCCGTCCCCATCGTAGATGGACACGTCATACCGGTCGTCGTCGGCGTGGCGCTGGTCGACTCGCTGCGGCGTCTTGCCGTCGGCAGCCAGCAGGATGCCTTTGGCGACGCGCAGGTTGCGGTAGTAGTCGACGCTCTTCAGCCGCATGTTTTCCGGCTGTCCGTTCACCACATCGAACACCCACACCTGGACGATCGTGTCCAGAATGTCCGGCTGCGCGATGCTGATCACCAGCTCCCAGCGGTCGCGCTGCGTGTCAATGCCGTGCCTCCAGATGGTGAAGCTGTACTTCGTCCAGCCGCGTTCATCACGCGTCAGGCCGTTGACCGACGACCCGTGATTGATGGCGAAAAGACGCAGCTTGCCGTCGGCGTAGCAGTCCTTCGTCACCGGGTCCTTCGCGTGCTTGGCGTTGTACTTCTCGTACTCCGCCTCCAGCGAGGAGGGCGCCACGACACACCCGACCGGGGCGGCAGTGGCATCGCCGGCAGTGGCATCGCCGGGTTCGGAAGGCGCCACCGCGATCAGCACCGAATCGGCATCAGACGGCGTTGTTCCGTGCTGCAAGTGCGGCACGCCAAAGGCAAGACCGGCGGCGACGATCAAAGCCGCGGCGCCCAACCAAAACGTTCTCTTTATCATGGTGATGTTCCCTTGTTGGCATATCAAAGCAAACAAGCCGAGTGCATGATGCGCGCCCTGCCTCAACGACGCGGTGCGTCGCGCAGGCAGAGCACACACCGTGCACTCAACTCGTCAAGTTCAGGCAACCGGCCAGGTGACCTTGGCGCGGAACCGGAAGCTCTCCTTATGAGACGCGCGATGCATCTCGAAGTAAGCCCAGTTGACGCTCTTGTCCCCGCTACGCTGCGTGCAGCCGAAGCCCTGGTAGGTCATCACGTCGACAGCCAGCTTGATCAGATACGGCAGCGTTTCCGATCGCAGCTCGCTCTCGTTTCTTACCGTCACCGGCACCGCTTGCCGTTCGTCGATGGGCATGAAGCTCAATTCCACCGTGAACTGCGGATGGGTGCTGCACGAAAGCGCCACCGTCGTTTCCGGACGGGCATCTTCGCCTTCGCCGTGCACGCGTTTCGACCAGCCGTCGATCTGGAAATGGTTTCTTGCCAGGTCCAGCTCATGACGCTTCGGTCCTTCCAGACTGGCGCCGTCGGTGTTCTTCAACAGCAGTGTGCCGAGCATGTCCGTCAGCGGTCCCTTGGGCACTTGGCAGTGCTCGTCGAACTTGAGAGTGCCGCGGCAGCAGCCGCAGGACAGACCGCGGAAACGATGCAGCATGGCATCGGAATCATGCGAGTAGCTGCCGAAGTGCTGCTCGTCGATGCCGATCACCGGCGTCGATTGGCTGTGACAGTTCGGGCAGTAGGGGAATCGAAAGAGTCTCATTGGGTTGCTCCATTGTTCGCCGTAGCGAATTACCCCCGTAGAGGCGCGGAAGCGCACCGCACCGCAGATGGTGCTCGTGAGCACCGGGCGCGCCGCACTGAGAAACGTGAGAGGCACGACCACCGAACACGGCTTTTCAGCTGCATTCCAGGGACATGCCTCTCGTTAGTCGAACAACTCAGCGGTCTGAATACCGGCGAACGCGTACGTTGCCGGCCTTGCAGCCCACTGAGTTGAACCTGGTCGGAATGGCTTCGTAGCCTTCCAACTGCAGGATTTTGACGGCATCGTCGATGACGAAGTCGGCTTCGGGATAACCGTCGTCGATCATGACGTTGACGGCGGGGTCGAACTGACCGGGCTGATAGAGAGCAGCGTGCTTCTCCTTCAGCAGGTCGGCGAACGCCCGTCCGGCGACGTCATTGTTGACTGCGAGTTTGACCGACATGCTAGTCGTTCCTTCTCGGTTTTTGGTTGGTGGTGGTTGGTCGGATTAAGTAGACGCAGTGACGCGCAGCCTCAGCTGCAGCGGTAGTGCGCGAACGCGGTCTCGCTGTCGCCCAGCAGGACCTCGGTGGTGCCGGAGAACGGCACGCCCAGGTCACGCAAGAAAAGCTCGACCTCACCCTCGTGCACCTTGTCGTAGTGAACGGTGCCGGCGTTGCGGAAGCGCAAGCGGGTGGGCTTCTTGAACGTCGAACTGAATCGACGCTGGTCGCTGTTGTCCGCCATGTGGATCTCTCCGTAGGTTTGGCGTTGATGGGCTTCTCCGTCGCCTTCGTATAACCGACCGCCCATCTGGTGATGGTGGAACCTCAATGAGACTAGCTGTGTGCTGGTCTGAAAAAGTTTCGCGTCGGTTTCCGGGAATCAGGGTCGGGAGAAGTAGTCAGATGCAATCAGATCTCCAGCGCGTTTCTCGCTCGCGAGCGGGTTATGATTTATGACTGCGTGTTTTGAGGATTGTAAAGAGAGATCGCAGAAACCAGCATAGTAGGCTGTTTCACAAAGCTGCCACGCGTGCGCCATCCGCGCCAGCGGTGACTGGACTGATTGCCGATCAGCGCGCCGGCCACTGGCGCCGCCCGCGCTAGCCGGTCACACCTGGGCACTACCTGTGATACCGCTTCTCGATCAGCGGGGACCCATAACCCCATCGAATGCTTTTTGAATTTCCAGGTCTTTCGGACGCAGCGTCTTGGCCATGCCATAGCAGGCCAACGCCGCCGGAAAGTCACCGGCCGCCTGCCGGCAGATGCCCAGGTTGTACCAGGCGATCGCATCACCAGGATGTTGTTTGACCATCGCATCAAGAAGCGGCGATGCCTCCGACCACTTTTGCGCATCGAGCAGCGCTTCGATTTCTTTGATCTTCGCCGCCTTCTGCGGATCGGAATTAGGCACCGCAGCAGTGTTCGGCGAGAAATCTTCTTTAAGCGCGGCTGCCAGCCTGGCTCCTACATCCGCGTCCGGCTTGATGTTGAGCGCTGCGCGATATTCGACGACCGCTCCGTAAATACGCTTTTCATTGAAAGCTTGATCGCCCAGCTTGACGCGGTCTTCGAAGCTGGCGGGATCTAGCCCCAGCCTGCGCATGATGCCGTCCAGGTTAGCCGCCGTGGTCTTGTTGCCCGAGCTGTAAAAAAGCGCTCGCTCAAACCATTTAATCGCCTGCTTCGGCTCGCTCTCCAGAGTCAGCCCCTTGTTGTTGCAGGCAATTCCCATGTTGTCCCGCGCCAGGCTGTAGAGCGGATCGCCCGCCAGCGCTTCTTCGAATTTGGCGATCGCGGTGTCGTAGTCTTTGTCGTTGAGAGCCTTGACGCCTTGATTATTCAGCCCGATCACCACCGGTGGTGTTTCCGCGACGGCCGACAGCGCCACCGTCAGCAGTGGCAGCGTCAGAATCAGCAGCTTCTTGTAGTTCATCATTATTTGCTGCCTCCGGCGGTTTGACCTTTCGGTTTCTCATGAACGTTGTAGTCAAAGGTGAATTGAATATCGACGGAATCGGGAGAGCCCGCCGGCAGAGGCGGCAACTTGCCGACAGCGCGCACCGCCGCCAGAGCCTTTTCGTTGGCGGTCTCGTCATCAGCCGTCGTCGTCAAATGGAGATCGGAGATGTTGCCCAGATAGTCGATTTTGAACTGCGCCTGCACATGCTTGCTGGTGTCCTTCTTCGGCGGCATCCAGTTGCTCTTGATGGCGCGTTGCATGCCCGCCATATAAGGGCCGAAATCAACAGTCGGCGCCCGATCTTCGACCTTAACGCTGCCGTCGGCTTTAAAAGTGACGTGCCAGGGGAGGCTTTTGTCAGTCCACTTTTGAGCGCTCGCCTCCTTGAGCAAAAGCGCCTTGGCCGCCTCGTCATATTCGGAACTAGTCGACGAGTTGTAGATGGAGACCTGAAACTTCGCTACTGGTTTCGCCGGGTCGAACGTGAACGATACGAACCCGCGACCAGGTTTGGAGGGCGGCTTCCACTCTTTCCGCAAGCGCGCACTCAGGTCACTCATCTCACCGGTGGCGGTGGCACCGGTTGCCTGTCCGGCGGCTGCCTGCCCACTGTCCCAGTGCCTGGGCTTGGGAAGCGGCGGATCGGCGTGCGCCCAATTCGCAGCCGGTCCGATGATAAGGAAACCAGCCAGGGCAGCCAAAACCGCTGCCCGCATCGCGCCAGAACGTGCGTTTTGCATAGCAATAAACCTGTTAACCGATTGAGCGCATAGTATAGACCACAGGCGCGATTGCACGGGGAGAAACCGGCTGTCAGTGGCCGGCTTTCTCCCTTATGCTGACGATTGAGATCAGGCAGGAAACCCCATGTTCGCGCGCTTCAAACAGTTTCTTCCAGCCGCAGAAAAATTCGCGGGCAGCATCAAACCGGCACCGATTGGCAAGCTTGCCGGCACACTGACCGCCGCCATTCCAGTCGCCGGATTTGTTGTCTGCGCCATCGCCTGCCCGTCTCCACAGCTGGTGGGCGCTGTCTGCCTGGAAGTGGGAGGACTGGCTTTTCTGGTCTACTGGCGCCACCTGCGGCGCCCGCGCCCGCTCGCACACACGCGCCTGCAATCATGTCTGGACTGGTGGCGCCGGCGCTACCGCCGGCAGTTTCGTGTCGGATCCGCTGTACAAAGCGCGAGCGCTCTGCTGACGATCGCCGCCGCATTGGCTCTGACTGTCGAGTTTGCTGGTTTCTTCCTGGCGTTTTGCGGGCAAGAAACCGCTGCGCGCACGCTGTTCGTCAACCTGCCGGTCTCGCGCTGGCTCACGGGACATCCGGCGCACTCGCTGGAGTTTCTTGCCGGAGCCTATGCCGATGCAGGCAATTACCGTCGCGCTCATCCCCTCTACACGGACCTGGCACGCATCCGCACCGCCAGCCTGCCTCCCGGCGACGAACTGGTGCCCGCCATCTGGACCGATATCGGCATGCTCTACATGCGCGAGAAACAATTTGCTCAGGCAGAAACGGCGTTCCGCCGGTCGCTTTCCATGGCAGAGCGCGCGCAGGCAGACCTGATGGCCGGGCGTTTGCTGACCGGGTTGGGAAATGCGTTGCGCGAACAGGGACGATACGGAGAAGCTGACACCGTTTACCGCCAAGCGATTGCGATGCGCTCGCAGAAATTTGGCGCGGGCAGCCTCAAAGTGGCGGAGTCGCTCAGTGAATATGCTGTCTGTCTCGAACGCGCCGGGCGCGCTCACGAAGCCGCCGACTGCCGAGCGCGGGTCGCGCAAATTATCGCGAGCCTCAAACGCGCGGGCGGCGCTCGTGCCGCCGTTTCGCCGGCATTGCTTGCCGCCGGCACAATTTTCACTCTGGTGATTTCACTGCTTGCCTTCGCAGGTGATACCATTCTCATCCAACTCACGCGGCTGATTCTAAGACGCAAAGCCGCATCCCAACCGCTTTCCACCGAAGAAGTCGAGCTGCTCGCTCTGCTCTCCACACTCGGACGGACGGTGACCACTGATGCATCCACCCGTTTGTCACAAACCAAACCTGCCGATGTGACAAAACCCGCTCCGCGCCGCGGATGTGTCAACCTGCCGCCCTATAAACTTGACAAACCGGCTCCGCACCTCGGTTTTGTCAAGTTTTGAATCCGATAAGTTGACAAAACCCGCTCCTCACCCCTGATTTGTCAACCACGAGACCGAAAAACTTGACAAAACAGGCTCCGCACCTCGGTTTTGTCAACCTGCGAGACCGAAAACTTGACAGAAGCATCTTCGAACCTCAGCTTTGTAATCAAAACAGGCATTTCAATTACAAAACAGGCTTAAGGCTTCGGTTTTGTAATTAAAACCGGCTGTTTCAGTTACAAATTGGGCTGGAGATCGTGTTTTTGTAATCAAAACAAGCAGTTTCAATTACAAATCGACGGGTGCGCGCGGGTGCGGGTGCGCGGATGCGCGGGTGCGCGCGGGTGCGGGTGCGCGGATGCGCGGGTGCGCGCGGGTGCGGGTGCGCGGATGCGCGGGTGCGCGGATGCGGGTGCGGGTGCGGGTGCGCGGATGCGGGTGCGCGGGTGCGGGTGCGCGGATGCGGGTGCGGGTGCGGGTGCGGATGCGGATGTGGGTGTGGGTGCGCGCGAGCCGGGTGTGGGTGCGCGCGAGCCGGGTGTGGGTGCGCGCGAGCCGGGTGCGGGTGCGGCGCTAGCTGCGTGAGGTGCGCAGCCGGCTGACACGCCTTATGCACGCGAGGCGCGAAAGCGCCGCCTGTCCGCGTCCCGCCTAGCGTAGAGGCACTAGATGCGGTTGTAATGAGAATCTGTAAAGGTCCTCTTGACTAGCAAATTCTCAACCAGATCTGATACCCAATTGAGTATCTCTTTTCTTTCCCTGTCCACGTGTAATCAGCGAGCTAACAAGCAATACCTGCGGCTCAATGGAAGTTTCTTCCTGGAACCTGTTGTTCCGCGGGAGCGCACGCGCGTCAAGGCAACATCAACAACCATCACCACCGGCGAGCACCGCAACCACGGCAGCCGCACGGTGACACCACCAACCACCCGAACCCCAGAAAAGTACGCAGTCTCGATATGGCGCCGGTTCGCTCGGACCCGCGCTATACCGAAGCTGCGTATTCGACGTACAAGCAAAAGCAAGGCATCGCTCCATGAAGGGGCGAATCAATCAGCAGTCCGATCGGCTCCAACCTGCCTGACTGCACGTTAGTGAAACTCGACGACCGCCATGAGGCAGTCGCCGCAACCCACAACATCCTAACCCGCGCACGTGACACCTCGCCCAGAGCAGGCGAGCGGTCACGCTGCGCATCCAGGAGACAGTGCTATGCCTGACTCACACAATATCGTTCTCTACGCACTGGATGTCGCCCGCTCCCTGGGAGCGAGTTACGCCGATGCGCGATTCGTCGCTCAGAAGAGCGAAGGAATCGACACGTTCATGGAGCGCCTCACCGGAGCCGGCGTCGACGAGACTTTCTCGGTCGGCGTGCGGGTTCTGTACAAGGGCGCCTTCGGCTTCGCCTCCGCCGCAGGGCTGGGCAAGCGCGCCGTCGAAACCGCCGTCCGCAAAGCCATCGAGATCGCCAAGATCAGCGCCAAGGTCAACAAGCACCCCATCGAACTGGCTCCCGAGCCGGCTCACCGGGGCAGCTGGTCGGCTCCGTGCTTGATCGATCCGTTCTCGATTCCGACCGAGACCAAGGTCGCTCTGCTTCTCGAAGCGGAGAAGATCATGACCAAGCAACGCGGCGTCAAGATCACCAGCGGATCCATGTGCTTCACTCGCGAGCACAAGATCTTCGGCAACACCGATGGCACGCTCGTCGAACAGACGTTCATCACCACCGGGGTCGGCATGGACGCCACGGCGTTCGACGACCAGGGCCTGCACCAAGTTCGTTCCTGGCCGAACTCGTTCGGCGGGCAGTACGAGCTGGGTGGCTGGGAAGTCGTGCAGAAGTGGGACCTCTTGGGCAACGCCGCGCGCGTCGCCGAGGAAGCGGTCATGGTGTCGCGGGCGCCCCTGTGCCCCGAGATGACCACTGACCTGATCATCGGTGCGTCGCAGGTGTCCCTGCAGATCCACGAGAGCATCGGCCATGCTCTCGAGTCGGATCGCGTGCTTGGTCGCGAGATCAACTACGCGGGCGGCAGCTTCGCTCAGCCGCACATGCTGGGCAACTTCCGCTACGGCTCCAAGCTCGTCAACGTCGCCGCCGATGCCACCATTCCCGGTGCGCTGGGCAGCTACAAGTGGGACGACGAGGGTGTCCTCGGTCAGCGCATCCCGCTGATCGAAAACGGCATCCTGACCGGCTACCTCACCTCCAGGCAGACCGCCCACGAGTTGAGACTGGCCCGTTCCGGCGGCATGATGCGTGCGCAGTCGGGAGAGTACACCCCGATGATCCGCATGACCAACGTGTCCCTTGCCCCCGGGCAGGACGGCACGCTGGAAGACATCATCGCCAACACCAAGAGCGGCATCTACCTGGACATGAACTACTCCTGGTCGATCGACGACCTGCGGCACAACTTCCAGTTTGGCTGCGAGGTCGGTTGGTTGATCAAGAACGGCAAGCGCGCCGGCGTCGTGCGGAATCCGAACTACTGGGGCATCACCCAGGACTTCTGGAGGAAGTGCGTGGCGGTGGGCTCGTCGTCGGATTGGCTCGTCTGGGGCATTCCGTCGTGCGGCAAGGGGCAACCCTCGCAGGACGGTCATGTCGGTCACGGTGCTTCGCCGTGCAAGTTCCGCAACGTGCAGGTGGGACTCGCCATCCCGCCGGACCTCGCGAATTCGAACAGAGGTGGCAGCCGCAAGCGGCGTTCCGGAAGGAACAACGTCAGCGCGCGGTCCAACCGGTTCGTTCACCATCACCACGGCCACAACGGCTCCAAACACTGCTGCTGAGGAAGGAGGCACGATCATGATTAATCGAAGACAGTGTCAACGTATCTCCGACTTCATCATCACGTACGCGGGCGATCGCGTCCGTGGTATCGAGGTCCTGATCAACGGGCTGGACGAAGCCAGTTCGCGGTTCGCCAACAACGAGCTGACCGACCATCTGCATGGCACGGCGGCCTCCGTCACCATCGGCGTGCAGCTCAAGGGCCGCACGGCGGTGTTCAGCGGCGACGACCTGACACGTGCCGGGTTGCGTCGTCTCGTGGACGGTGCCATCGCGTATGCGGAACATCTGCCCCACGACAACACGACCCTGGCGCTCATCAAGCCGTCGGATCGCACCAGCGACTCGGCGGTGAAGGCGGCGCTGCGGCACTACGACGACCGTGTCGAGCGGCTGATCAAGAACGAAGCGGCGCGCGTCAAGCACGTCCAGGCCGTTCTCGACGTCGCTCGGCGCTACCGCCAGAAGGCCGCCGGCATCTACCAGGTGACGACCAGTGCCTTCTCGACCGCCAACTCCAACGGCGTCTTCCGGTTCGACCGGCAGACCGACGTGGAGTGTTCGGTGACCATGACCAGCCGGACCGCATCCGGTTGGCAGAAAGAGTGCGGCAACACGGTGAAGTCGGTGAATGTGACGGCCCTGGCTGAGCGCGCTGCTCAGATCGCGGTCAAGTCGCGCGACCCGATTTACGTTCGCCCCGGCGAATACACCGTGATCTTGACACCGGCAGCGGTGCTGGACCTGATCGGGTTCCTCTTCGAGGACCTGGAAGGGTCGGGGCACTGGGACGAGAGCTCCTCGTTCGCCGGCAAGATCGGCAAGCGGATTCTGGGACGCAACATCACCATCCGTGATGACGTGTACCACCCGCTGCAGTTCGGCTGCCCCTTCGACGACGAGGGCTTGAATCGGGAAGCTGTGACGCTCGTGGAAAACGGCGTCATTCGCAACCCGGTCAAGTCGCGGCGTTCGGTCATCGAGCTGGGCGGACATGCCACCGGTCACGGTGTCGGTCCGTCGGCAGGCGAAGGTGAAGGTGCGGTCAACATCGTCATGGACGGCGGCGATTCGAGCCTGGAGGAGATGATTGCCTCCACGAAGCGTGGCCTGCTCATGACGCGCGTCTGGTACGTGCGCGATGTGGACCCCAACACGAAGCTGCTCACGGGGATGACTCGTGACGGCACCTTCCTGATCGAGGACGGCAAGTTGAAGCGCGGTGTGAAGAACATGCGTTTCAACCAGAGCGCCATCCAGATGCTCAGGCACGCCGTCGAACTGGGCAAACCGGTTCTGGCGGCCGGCGAGGAGTGCTTCCCGGCGGTTGTGCCACCGATGAAGGTGGAAAACTTCCGCTTCTCCTCCCGCACCAGGGGATAAGACGGGCTGCCAGTCAGGCTGTGACGGCATGGGCATCCGGTGGCGATTCGTCGCCGCCGTGTCCCATCGCCGTCGCCGCTTGAGTGACGAACCTGAAACCCAACCCGCCTCGCAATGAGTCGCGGGGCCGATTGAGTTACGGAGAACAAGACAATGAACCAATACCTGCATTTCGCAGCCCCGGAGATTCTCTGGGGACTGCTTGCACTGCCCGTCATCCTGTTGGTGCTCGGAACCTGGCGCACCCCCTTCGAGGGGCGCACCCGTTTCGCGATCGCTTCCTCGATGCTGGGCGCGTGGCTGTTCCTGGTGCTGGCGTTCGCGCTTCCGCAGCAGCTCACCACGACCGTCACCCAGCACTGGGTGACGCGCACGATCAGCGCAGCGCTGGATGATTCGGGCTCGATGACTCGCAGCTGGCCGCAAGGCAGCAACGGGTCGACGCTGCTCGACAGCTTCCGAAAGGAGCTGGCTGCCTTCATCCGCACCCGCACGCACGACACGGTCGGTGCCACGGTCATCGGCGACGATGCCGTGACGCTCGGTCCGATCACGCAGTCCGCCGACGTTGCCGCTAAGCAGGTCGAGGACTACAAGCCGCGCACCGGCAACACCAACGCCACGCCCGGCTTGCACACGGCTGTCGAACAGTTCAAGGGCACCGCCGAGAAGGGGCGCGTGCTCGTGATCATGAGCGACGGCGAAGACGTGGAGATAACGCCCGCAAAGGCGAAGCAGCTCACCGACGAGCTGATCGCTTCCAAGGCGCGCATCTACATGGTCGTCAACGAACGCCCGATCGGCACCATGTTCGACAAGGACCTGGTCGCCATCGTCAAGAACGCCGGCGGCAAGGTTCTCGTGGTCTCCAACCCCGAAGAGCTGTCGCAGGCGATGACCACCATCGGCGGTGCCGAGGCTTCCGTTCAGGAGCCGCAGTCGACGTCGGTGGCCAAAGACGTGTCGGAAGTGCCGGCATGGGCGGCAGTCATCTGCCTGTTCATCCTGGCCGGCAGCCTGGCCTGGGGCTTCTACAGCACCCGGCCGCATTGCCCACCCGCCCCGGCTCGCCGCAAGAAGTGCGGCAAGTGCGGTGGCAAGTGCGGCGACGGCGGTGGCATCGGTCCCTACTGACGAACCCGCCGACAATCGGTACGTTATGCGGCGACGGGCATCCACACCGGGTGCCCGTCGCGCGCATGCGGAGCCTCTCAGTTGAGTAAGCTCCGGCCAGTCACCTTCTGATTGGTCTCAACAAATACACGGTGCGGCTACTCCCGGACCGTGCAACCATCTCAAATCCCACCCCTTGCGGACGCACAAACCAGACAGTCCGCGCATTTGATGGAGACTTGCATGTTCGTTTCACCCGCCGCCGCCAGCTACATCGAGCGCCTCATTGCGGCCACGAAGCTGGTACCCGCCAAAGAGGCTTGCGCCGTGCTGACGCGCCTGTCCTCCTACCGCGCCGCCTTCGACAAACGCGAATTCGTGACGCCGGAAGACATCAAGGAGATGTTTCCGTATGTCCTCGGTCGCGACGGCGCTGCCACCGAAGCCGGCACCATTCTCTCCACCGTGCCGATCTTGACGGCCTGACCGATTACACCAACACCGCCCAAATGGCGGGAGTCGATCGCGCAAATGCGGTCGCTCCCTCGAGTACGAACACGTGTTTTTTTGGCCCTTATCTTACTACGCCATTTAATATATTTAGAGCGCAAAAAAGGCGGTCTTGGGGGTGCTGATTTTGGCCTTAGGGCAAATCAACAGAAGTGTTGATTTTCGAGATGAAACCCTCTCCCTGTGGCACTTTCATTAGCCTGCGAGCGCAGCGATCAACAGAAGTGTTGATTTGCCCTAAGGCCGATCAAGAGCACCCCCAAGCAACCAGTCAGGAAGAAACGGGGAGCGAATTCGCGCAGAATTCGCCCCCCGCAGTCAGTCCATAAAGTTTCAACCTTTCTTTTTTTCGTTGCCGCGGAAAAGCAGTCTGCGTCCGCGGTTGCTGATCAGCAGGTAGCCGACGACAAGGACAACTGCCGCGACGATGTTGAAGAACGTCGGGAAGAAACCCTGCTCAGCCGCCTGCGAGCCGAAGTCGTGCTCCAGCTCTTGATGCGACTTGCCGGCAATGTTGCGACCGTCCTGCACTTGATTGAAACGCTGCGTAGCCAGCTTGACGATGTACTCGTGCGCGGCTTTCAGCGCCAGATCTTCGGTGCTGCCCTGACGCGGTTGCACGACGACTTGATCGGGCGTGATGCCCTTGTCGAGTATGTCGCGACCGGACGGCGTCAGGTACTTCATCGTGGTGATCTGCAGGATTGCCCGATTGGGCAGCTCAGTGTCACGGAACCCGACCGACTTGCCAAAGGACTGCTCTCCGATCACGAAGGCGCGCTTGTTGTCTTGAAGAGCGCCGGTCGTGACCTCAGACGCGCTGGCACTGCTGCCATTGATCAACACCACCAGGGGCGTGTTGTGCGCCCAGTTGATGAAGTCGACCATATGCGGATCCGTCATCAGTCTTTTGGCAAACGGCGGCATCGCCGTGACGTTGTATTCGATGACCTTTTCAGAGATACCGTCGCGCTCTGTCGTCTTGGTGATGTTGCCAGACTCGAGAAACAGCGACGTCACTTTCAGAGCCATGTCGAACAGCCCGCCGGAGTTGTTGCGCAGATCAAACACGACGCCCGTTACCTCGCCCTTCTGCTGCATGTAAACACGCCGCAGCTGGTTGAGGAAATCTTCGACGACTCTGACGTCGACGAAGGTGGGCAGCCGGATGTAGAGGACGTTGCTGGGCAACATCCTGAGCGTGACGCGCTCTTGAATCGGCGGCGTCAAAGTCATCTGCACCTGGTGCTCTTGCCCGTCATAAACGGCGGTCACCATCATGGTGTCACCGGGTTGTCCGAGGAAGATGTCCCAGGCTTGATACTCGTCCAGCTTGTTGCCAACGGGCTTGCCGTTGACTGCGACCACGACGTCACCCTCCTTGAGCCCCGACACGAATGCCGGCGAACCCCAGGTGATGTTGTCGATATGCCATTTGCCGTCAGCATGACGGCGGATGATCACACCGGCCTGCACCATGCCCTGGGCTTCCATCTGCTTGTGAGCGATGGTCGTCTTCAGGCTCTGGTACTTGGTCCAGCGGTCACCGACCGTTTGCACAAGTTCGGTGATGGCAGCGTCGAGGTCTTCGTCGCTGTTCAGCTTGCCATTGTATTTGGTGGCGAGCTTGTCCCAATCTTGAAGCTTGGACGGGTCGATGTATTCGTCGGCGATCTGCTGCCAGACTTTGTGGTAGAGCGCCTCGCGCATGGCAGGCGTCGGTTCCACCACTTGCTGCCCGTTCGGACCGGCAAACGGGGTGCCGGCAGGCACCGCATCACCGGGCGGAAGGGTTGATTGGGAAGCGGGCGCCTGGGGAGGCGGCGCTTCCTGGGCGGTGGCCACAGCCAGCCAGCTCGCCGTGAGCAGCACCAGCAGCGCCACCAGAGTTTTGGTCAGTTTCATGTTTCTCTCATGCGAGAACGACGGGCGCGTAGTCCCGTCGTTTCTCCTTGGTTAGGTCTCGCCTCAGTGGGCGAGAGGCTGCTACATGTGACTCACTGGGAAAGCCGGGGAATGATGCGCGCCAACTCTTGCAGCAGCGCAGCGGTTTCCTGGCCGGTCAAACGCGACTGTCCATAGATCGAACGGTCCAGCTTGGCCAGGGCACTGAGGCTCAACTCAATGAGCTCGATGCCCAACTCGTGCGAGTCGAAGAAACGCTCCAGTGGCTGGCGAGCAAACTGGGTGGCAATCGATTCGATCTCCAGATATTCACGCAACGCCGCCGAAATGAGCTTCAGCTGCGTGGGCGTAAATTCATCGGCACCGGCGCTTCCGCGCTGATCCATGACGTGGTCGATTACTTTCCAGGCACGCTCCGCGCGCGAGAGTTTCCTCTCTTCGCGGAAGTTGCACCAGAGCAGGTAGAGCATCCAGAGGGGGATGCAGAGCATGACGGCGCCGCCGGTGTATTCCAGTGGTTGTGACCACCAGACACGCGGGGTTACCTTCACGCTCATGTCACCGTTGAGCAGCTCTTTGCTGCTTTCGGTGGCGGTGCGCGACGTCGTGATCACGAAGTCGGGCGTCGTTGCCAGTTTCCACGCCGGGGTCGTGCCGTCAGGCAAAAGTCCTGTCGCGTAGTGAAACTGACAGTTGAACGTCAGCACCGTGTCCATCATCCAGCTGCGAACTACCAGCTGAATGATGGTGATGTGCTTGCCGTTGAGATCCCTGGTTGTCACCACCGGCGGCGCCACCATTTCGAATTTGGAGCCGTCTTTGTTGAGCGTCTTGTTGGCCAGGGCGCCCGTGTCCACCACGATCTCAGGGTCCGCGGATATCACGATGGTAATCGGGATCGACTGACCCGTGCGATAGCCATAGTTGACGGAAGGTCCGTCTGCGAACCGCCGCGTGGTGGCGACAGTGATGATCAACCGTCCCGCCTCCAGAACGCCCGTCACTGGATTTTCCAGGGCCGGCGCAGCTGGTGCGGGTTCAGTCGGGTAGGGTGGGCTGACATCAGCCAGCGCCGGGGAAGAAACGCCCAGCGCTAGAATAACTGCTGATGCCGCCACCAACAGGATTTTTCTGGTCATCTAACCAGTCCTTTCTGTTGCTTGGTAGCCGTTGCTACAAGGCACCGTGACCAGCAAATAGGTCTAGAACCCGCTCGATGGCGCTCTCCTCTTCCTCAGTGCTGAGGGCGATGAGGTCGCAACCACAGGCTTCGATGGCGGAGCGCACGGCAGCTTCATGAGCTTGCCAGTTCTCCGTCCACCTCTGCCTGGTGCGCGGGTTGTTCCACACCCATTTGCTTTCTCCACTGGCGTCCTCGATCCGGTAGAAATAACCCAGTCGTGCCAACCAGCCTTTGCCCTCAGAGCCCGGCAATTCACGCTCGCGACGGTCTTGCACGTAAATGCAGAGAACATCGTGGGTGAGGGACAGATTGCTGAGAGACTCCCAGTCTTGCGCGCTCATGTTCAGAAAGTCACTGATCACAAACACCAGGTGCCGAGAGTTGGGCAGGATGGAAACCGCCTTGGTCAGTCCATCTCCGGGGTGCGCGTCCAGGTGGGACGACGCGGAGACATCCGCTTCCAGAATTTCGACCAGGCTCGGTATGAGATTGAGCCGTGCCGGTCGCGTGGGCAGCGTTTCGTGCACAGTGTCACGCGTGAAGAGCGTGCATCCCACCTTGTCCCTGGTCTTATCCAGAGCGTAGTGAATCGATGCAGCGACTTCGGCGGCGACACCACGTTTGGTGCTGCGTTCCGTGCCATAGTCCATAGACAGGCTGACATCAACGAAGATGTGCGCCTTGATTTCCTTGCGCTGGCGATAGATCGTCTTGTAGATCTCATCGTCGTCGCCGGCTTGGGCAGTGGCAACCCAGTTGATATGGCGTTCGTCGTCACCGTCTTGGAAGAGAGTGGTGCCGAGAAAGTCCAATCCGGGTCCGCGGCGCGTACCTTTGCGATTGCCGACGCCGGGAAACGGGTTGTCCGTCCGCCACGACACAGGTATCGCACAGTAAGCCACACGCTGGAGAATTGCTTCGATCTCCTGTTCAGTTTCTGCTTTCATGGAAAACTCCTCCTTTGCAGACAGGAACCAGTCCCACTGCGGTTTACGACTTCTGAGGGGCGTAGTCGCTCTCGTTGGTCGTCAGAAGAGGAATCCCACGCAGAGCAGTGATAATCAGCTTGTCGGGCGTAGTCGCCTTGCGCTGAATAGCCCGCTGATGCAGGAAGAGCCGATGCCGAATGACGTCCTTGTAGACGTACTGGATGTGCTCCGGCAGAACATAACCCTTGCCCATGTGAAAGGCACGGATCTGCGCTGCCGCCATCATGCTTTGCAGGGCACGCGGGCCGCCGCCAATCTCGATGGCATCTTTGTAGACGAGACCCTCGTCGCCCGTGCGGGAAACGATCAGGTCGAAGTGCTTGTCGCCGGGACGTGTTCCGCGAACCAGTGCCCTGATGTAGGCACGAGCGGCATCGGACACGAACGTCTCGCTGCCGATGCGTTGGCGCAGAGCCAGAATATCGGCGACGGTGACATGCGGCTGGATATCCTTGAACGGATCACCGCTTTTCAGCACTTGCTGATTGCGCATCAGCCGGTCCTCATCCTCTTCCGACACGTAGCCCATGTCGATTTTGAAGAGAAAGCGGTCCAGCTGCGGTTCCGGAAGCGGGTAGGTACCTTCGCTCTGGCGCGGGTTCTGCGTGGCAAGCACACAGAAAAGGTCCGGCACACGGAAGGTCTGCCCGGCTATGGATACCGAGTTTTCAGCCATCGGCTCCAAGAGCGCAGACTGAGTCTGCGGCGTGGTGCGGTTGATCTCGTCGGCGAGCACGATGTTGTTGAACACCGGTCCTTTGACGATTTCGTACTGGCTCTTTTCGCGGTTGTAGATGCGGTTGCCTTTGATGTCGGCCGGCATCATATCCGGTGTCATCTGGAACCGCGCCCACGATGCGTCTTTGATGGCCCGCCCGAAGGCATTGGCCGTGACGCTCTTGGCGAGACCCCAGACAGCCTCCAGAAGCACATGTCCGCCCGGCGCGAAGAGGGTGTAAGCCACCTTCTCCGTCATCTCGGGATAACCGACGACAACCTTGCGAACTTCAGTCAGAATCCCCTCGATGGGGTTGATAGTTTGAGACATTGTTTTGTCTCCTGTTGCTATTGCTGCGACTAGCAGACGTCATTTCGAATTGCTTCGAGTGGCGCGTCTGCGGGATAAGAAGCCGGTCGAGACCAGCAGGCAGATGAGGGCGTAAGCGGCGCCGGCCAGATATCTGTCCAGCAGGCGGCGTTCGAAAACGACTTTCGAACCGCTGATTTCCGTCATCCAATCGACTTGCACCACCTGCGACTGCGCATCCAGTTCGATGTGCTTGTAAGTGGCGTTCGTCATTGCTTTCAGGTTGCGGATGGCGTCTTCTTCGTAGGACGTGGTCAAAACCTTCCCGTCTACGACCATCTCGCCCTTGCGGGCTCCATCGACGTAGAGAGGAATAGCATTCTCGCCGGGCATACCGATGCCGACGATGACCAGTTTTACGTTTTCAGACTGGAGCCGCTCCACTGTTTTAGCAATGCCCTCCTGGTCGCCGGTGTAGCCACCATCGGTCAGGAGCACGATTACCTGCTGTTTGCCTTTGCTATCCGCCTGCTTGAGCAGATCTAGCGCCATCTCAATACCTTTGGCGTAATTCGATCCGTCACCAGGGGCGGTGCCGATGTCGACCCAGTGCTTGAGCACAAAACGCAGCGCAGCAAAATCTTTGCTGAGCACGCCTTGCGCGAAGCCCTGTCCGGTGTAGGTCACCAGACCTACCTCGTTGCCGGCGATGGCATCCATTATCTTGCCCATCTGGTACTTGGCCATTTGCAGGCGGTTTCCCCAGGGCGAGTTCAGGTCAGGCACAGGACCTGCATCTGTCGGCATGTTCTGCCGGTAGTCTTCGGCCGCCATCGAACGCGAGACGTCCACGACGAACACCGCTTGCACCGGTCCTTCCGGCACGGTGCTGGGCTTGTCGTTTTGATATGGCTGGGCCGTCGCCACGATCAGCATAGTGACGGCGACCAAAAGTCCACCGTTGTATGTGATCTCGGCGAATGCGGATGATGCTTTGCCGGCGTTTCGTCCATCCCGGCGTCGAAAGCGCGCGGGACGAAACTCCAGACTGGCAGCTCTCCTTGCGCGGTAAGCCGCGAAAAGAAGCAACGCCAGGATGGGAACGCCAAGCAACATCCACAGGTATTCTTGATGAGCAAAACCCATGGGCTTGTCCTTTCTCCGTGGTTTCAACTAGATGGCGTTAGGATCGCCACCTTTGCCGGAGCCATCGGTGGGTTTCTCGCCCGGAGCTTGCTTGGGATCGTGCCCACCGCCTTTGCCGTTGTTGCCCTGCGATTGGGCAAGTTCCGGACTTTGCTTAAACAGCATCTCCAGATTGTGGATGGCGACATAGGCTTGATCAGCCAGGCGCGCAATGTCCTCCGGTGAGAGGTTTTGCACTTCGCCGGGCATGGTGAGCGCGATCAAAGCTGGATCGAGAGCGCCGGGGTTCAAGCTGATAGACTCTTTGAAAGCTTTCACTGCATCTTCCGGCTTTTGCTTGAGAAGAAACAGGACAGCTTTCTTGCTGAGCGCCAGAGCGGCGATCTCGCTTGATCGGGGCGGGTAGATGAGCGACTCCAACCAGCCGGGGTTAGCGGCGGCGTTGTACTCGTCGAGGCTCTTGTCTAAGTCGAGCATCGCTTCGTCGAGTGCTTTGGGATCGTTACCCTGGTGCGCCTTTTCGAAGAGGTCCCGTCCCTGATTGTAGTACCGGACCTGCGGAGACTCGTAGTTCTCCACATAGTATCCGGCGCCAAACATACTGATACCCAGCTTGGCGATCATGAATGGAACGAGCAGCTGGCGCCAGTTTTTAATCGGTTTCATTTTGGACTCCTTCCATTTCAGACGCGCTCTCGGGTGAAAGCAACGCTGACTATGAAGAGGGAGAAGAACAGGCAGGCCGCCAGACCGAAGTAGAACGAAACGTCGTGAAACGTCTCAGCCAGCTCGGTATGAACGGTCGACTTCTCCAGCTTGTCGATGGTGGCAACCGCGGCGAGCATCTGCTGCTCGTCGGCAACCGCGAAGATCTGCCCGCCTAGACCGGCGACCAGTTGCTTGAGCGGTTGCAGCCTTTCCGCAGATGATTTCTCCGGATCGGTCCAGGTTTCGCCAACGCCAAGCAGGTATAGCTTGCCGCCCAGCGCTTTCATCTCGGCAGTCAACTCGGCGATGCGCTCCGCGGAGAGCGGTGCGTCGCCGTCGCTGATGAGAATCAAGACTTTGGTGTCTGCCTTTCCATACTCCTTCCAGTGATCGATTACCGACTGGATAGGTCCGGTCGGACCTTCGAAGTTGGTGCCACCACCCACGGTAGAACCGCCGATCAGCCGGATCTTTTGCAGAATGATGCGCAGATCGTCGGTCATCGGCCAGTGCATGTAGGTGTTGTCGTCGAAAATGGCAAGCCCAACTCGATCTCCCTGTCGGTGAGAAACAAAGAAGGCGGCCGCGCGGGCGGCGGCGTCGATGCGCCGGCCCTGCGCTTTTCCGTCGGCTCCGATAATCTGCGTGTCCATCGAACCCGAGCTGTCGACGGCGATGAAAATATCGCGCGTCAGCATGCTGCGGGTCTCGTGAACCAGCGGAATCACCGGCTGCGCCAACCAGAGGTTGATTGAGAGCATCGCCAACAGAAACAGTCCCTGCGGGACCAGGCTGAGTGCCGGCAATCCCGGCAAGTTCTTCTGCACTTTCACCGTCGTCACCAGCTCCGCCGGCTGACGCCGGCGCCTGATGTACGTGACGGCAAGCGAGAGCACGCTCAGCCACAACATAGTCTTCGCCAGGAGCTGCACGCTCAAGATGAGCGTCGCCAGCTCGAGAAGACTCGTATAAAAGTGGTGCATTGTCGCACTCCTTCTACTTATTTTGGCTTCGTCGAAGCCGACTCGCGCCCACTTTCGTTGGCGTTGAACCGGCTCATAGGGACATCCTTATCCAGTAGCGGCACCAGATAGCGGCTGTCGATCGGCGATGCTTTGCCGAACCCGCCTTCAAAGTCGTAGCGGGTAGAAACGCCCGAGGGCGTGATCGTGTCAATCTGCGTGATGCTGCCGTTGCTTTGCACGCGCATCCGCTCGATGGTGCCACTGGCGTCGATCAGGTCGATAGACTTGATTCTTTGATCGCTCGTCAGCGTGATCTCGGTAGTCAGCCTGCCGTCGGTGTAAATGCCGACGCGCCTGACAAAGATCTTGTTGGGATTGGGCTGTCCGCTTTCCGGATCCCAGTTATGGAGCGCCTCGTAGGCAAACCACTGTTCGAAGTCCGGACGTCCGTCCGCTTGAAAGTAAACGACCCGGATGAACGGTCGAAAGTAGTTTTGCCGGTACATTTCAGCACCGACCGGCGCTCCGGTCTCCGGATCGCTGAGTTGCAGAAAGAGGCGCAGGCGTCCTGTTTCGTCATACGATTTGCGCATGACCAAAAGGTCGTCCTGGTACTCGGTTTCCTGCCAGCGACTGCCGTCGACGCGGTAGAAAGTCGATTGACTGATCTTTGATTGGCGTTCGTATCCGCGCTCAAGAAAAACCTGTCCGCCGGGCCAGAAGACCAGGGTGACGGTTTTGCTTTGGTCGGAAGAGAGCGCCGTAGTCCAGATGGGCGTGCGATCGCTGCGGTATTCATAACCGGAGATCAGCACGCCGTCGGCGTCGTATACAGCGTCCTTGCGATCGGTGCCGTCCGGAAAAGCGCGGTGCTCGTGCACCGTTTTTCCATGCGAACCGAGCTTGAGGAAACCATCAGAGCCGTCCTTGTATTTGATGCGCACCTCCGTCTCCGCGCCGGCAGCATTCAAAATATGAATCCGGTAGGACTCTTCAGATGAAGACGGCATGGGCTCGGTGTAGGAGGTGGGCGCTTGGGGAATATCGGATTTCGCGGTCTCGACGGTAATCGGTCGATGCATGAAAAACCCGATGGAAACTACGAGAGATACGCCCGCCAGGGAATATCCAAGAATCGATTGCAGGTTCATGGGCAATCTCCTCAGGTTCAGGTTGAAGATTCGGCAGAAACAGGGGCGCCAGTCGTCTTCGCCTTCCACACACTTAGCGCAACGCGCTAAAGAGCGACGCGAAAAGGTGTGAGGCAGTCGCTGCCGGAGGCAGCTGGCTGGGGCGGCGAAAAGCTTGATGGGGACGGTGGCTTGAGTGCAGTGAACCCTGTTTCGAAAGAATCGATTTGTTTGCTTTTTCAACCTATTCCCGCGCCGGCCGCAGACCTAGTTATAGCGAGATAATCTAGTGCCGCCGCGAGAACCGGATGGAAAGCCGCAAATAGGCATCATCAGCGGAATTGCTAAGGAATTGTGATCGCAACCTAGCACACCACTGGATAGTTGTATCGACCAGAAGTTTTCTCTTTGACCTATCCACATTGGCGCAGCTCGCAGGCAGGGCCCGCACCACCTATAGTGGCGATGTCGCCTGGCGGTGATTGCCGATATCCGGTGCCGTGAGAGCGTTTAGGGTTTCGCGATTGATTCAGTCGGCAGCAGTTTTTCGTTGCGCTCTCATCCTGACTGTCACGCGAGTCGTTAAGCAGCTGGAAATTGGTCAGGCTAACCTCGTAACAACTTATAAAGCAGCATTACCAATTGTAAAGCGCAAAGACATCATAAGCGCCACCGCCGGCGACATTAAAGTGGTAAGGCGTATTTTGCCAAAATAGATAAAATCGTATTACCAGTGGGGTAATCACGATTGCCCGTCGCCGGACCCCACCTTACCATGCACTCATCTCCCCAGTTCGTCCAGAGAGGTCGCTCCCATGACATGTTTATTCTGGCGATTCTGGCGAACTGGAGAATTGCTCCGTCTGTCGAGCTTATCGATGACGAACATGCTCGCTTTACCCTGGTGCGGCGCCGGCAGGGAGACTCGAACCCAGCCGTCTCACTGACTACAGGCGTCTGCCGCCACCGTCAGGAAGTGAAGTCGACCGCAAAGCAGCACGAATAGATTTGGACTGAACACACCAACCCGCAGCCGGAAAGACTCGCCCATCTTTCCGGCTGTTTCCTTTGCATGCCTTCTTCGTTTCTTGCCGGCGGCCGGAGAAAGGTGTTGCACCGTACCACTGAGAAAAGTGCGCCAGGTGGGGTTTCTTCATGGTTGTAAATAGGAATTGTGCGGACCTCGCGGCCCCTGGTAGAACGAAGACCTGGCGCTCTCACGTTCAAACAGGAATTTCTCCTGCACGGACAACCTCCGAAATTGAATTTCCGTCGGTCACAACAAGCTCAAAAGTCGCTGTTCAGCGATGCGGACCCGACTGCCGAGAGCGCGCTCTCCAGCTGGAAGGACATCTGAAGATGGCTGCTATCTCTGAGGAAGCAATTGTGCACGCGATCGTTGCCCACCTCAAAAAGCGCGTACAGGCTATCGATGTTGCTTACTACTCAGCCCTGGGACAGAGGGTAGACAGAGAAAAGGTCACCCATGTGCGAATCGATGCGCACATCTATCTAGAGCAAGCGAAAACACTAATCGAGGTCAACTCGATCAACCAACTGCTTGACTGCATCGACCCGATCCCGAACATGTTCAAGCACTTTGTCGTGGCCCGCCGATTGTCAGCTCGCAGTCCAGTGTTTGCGCTGGCAGAGATGCTGCTGACCCGATACTTCGATCAGCAAAACGGCGACGACGCTAGTGGGGACCCCATGCAGTCCGTCGACCCGGCGCACATGATGATCGACTTTGCCGACCAGGTGGTGCGCGCCGCCGAAACGCTGGTGGGGAGAGCGACGGAACTGCTCAAACCTAAAGGTTCACGCGCCGCGATGCGCCGAGCACTACAAGCCCTGCGCAACGCCTTCAGACCAGCCTGATTTTCCTGCGGCAGGTGGCACCATAACTGGTGCCCCTGCACGCTCGCGAACTTTTTCTTTCACCCCGCATACTACCTCACTTAGTACGCCCAGGGGAAGAAACTCCGCGGTTGCCTGCCGCGATCGGAAACGCTATCTTTTTCCAAGCGCAGGCGCATCGGAAAAAAGCCATCCAGGACAATCAAACCCCACCAGCGGTACGCAAGATCATCCACGTAGATATGGATGCCTTTTACGCATCGGTTGAATGTCGCGACGAGCCCAGCTACCGGGGCAAACCGCTCGTGGTGGGCGGCATGCCCGAAGAGCGCGGCGTGGTCTGCACAGCCAGCTACGAAGCGCGCCAGTACGGCATCCATTCGGCCATGCCGGCGCGCCTGGCGGCGCAGAAGTGCCCGCATCTGATTTTTGTCCGCCCGCGCTTCCACGTATACAAAGAAGTGTCCGACCAGATTCGCGAGATATTCCTTGAATATACCGATCTCATGGAACCACTCTCGCTAGATGAAGCTTATCTGGACGTCACCGAAAACAAGAAAGGCATGCCGTCGGCATCACTTCTGGCCAAAGAGCTGCAAGACCGCATTTATGAAACCACTGCTTTGACGGCATCGGCGGGAGTTTCCTGCAACAAGTTTCTGGCCAAAACCGCTTCCGGATACCGCAAGCCCGCCGGTCTGTATCTGATACCACCGGCGGCGGCAGAGTCGTTTGTGGCGGAACTGGCAATCGACAGATTCTACGGCATCGGACCGGTGACCGCCGAGAAGATGCGCGCCCTGGGCGTACACAACGGCGCCGACCTGCGCCATTGGAGCGAAGCCGACTTGATCAAAAACTTCGGCAAAGCCGGTTCCTATTACTATCAGATTGCCCGCGGCATCGATGATCGACCGGTGGAACCCAATCGCATCAGAAAATCACTGGGCGCTGAAGAGAGTTTCGCGCGCGATCTTATTGATGTTTCTTCCATGCTGAATGCGCTGCAAGAGATCGCAGCCACGCTGGAGAGGCGCATGCTGGCTAACAATGCGGCGGGCAAAACTCTCACGCTGAAAGTCAAATATGCCGACTATGTGCAGGTGACACGCTCACGTACATTGACTATTTCTATTGCGAAAGCTGACGAAATGTTGCCGATTGCTGCGGAATTGTTGCGCACCACCGAAGTTGAACAAAGACACGCAAGGCTCTTGGGGCTTGCGATTACGCAATTGGATGGCGAGAAGGATACAGATTTTCTGCAACTGACCTTGGAATTCTCCTGACTTTTTCACGCACCAGCTATAGTGAAAATACAGTTGGCTACTAACGAGTTGCGGGGATAGTCTCAGACCGCTCTCGTAGAACCCGCATGACCGCAGCGTTTTAGCAAGCGCTTGGCGCCGCCGTGCGCGCGTTCATACATACACGCATAAATTTGGTGTTGGACTTGTCGTGCCCAACCAGGGCAGGGAGAACCCATGAAGATTGATTTGCCTTACTTGCCCCTGTCGGGCGCCATGTTGAATTTCGGCATCGGAAGATGCGCCACCGGCTGGATGATTGAAGAACTTGTCGGACATCGCCAGTTCATGAAACACTGCCTGTCCGCCGGTAACACCACGCAACCGGTGTCGCTGCTGGCCTTCATCGCCGTGCGGGCGCCCTACGTCGACCTGGTCAACGACATAAATCACATTGTTTGCTGCAACGACGCCGGCGCCAAGAATCCGGTTTATTTCTCGACCGCCTTCCGCATGCTGCCTGACTTGCTCGAGAAACACCGGGAGTACTTCGAGTGCATATCGAGCCCGGTGCGCGTCCTGGCCACCATAGCCAAGATCCAGGGCATCATCGACCGCAGCGAGCCGGATGGCGGTGAACTGGACGCGTTTCGCGGGCGGCTCTGCTTCAAGCAGTGCAAGCTCTTCGCACCGGCGGTGCCGATCTGTCAGAAAAAACCACCGGCGTTCAAGATACTGCGCAAGCTGGCTCTCTCCCGGGTCAGCCGTGCGCTATCTTCCCATCAGCAGCAGTAATTCCGGTAACCAAGCAAGTTTGATTTGGCGCACGAAAAGCGGCCCCGCTGCCACCACTAACGGTGACAGCGGGCGTCCGCTTGAGTAAGAAACCGCACAATCAGCCCGCCGGCCCGGAGCTGGGCCGAATCTCTATCTACTGTCCATGCTCCGGGCCGGAGTCGTCTTTTTAGCTCATTTGCTGGACGTTGCCGGCCCAGTAGCGGGCCACACGACCTGCCCGCAATTCCTTCTTATGTCGAGGCGACATCGTCGTATATACTATCACTTCTAGTATTTACCCAACAAAACCGGCCTATCGGCGCAGTTCAGCATAGGTCACAGGAAGCCCAAGGGCACACGCTTTCAGGAGACTAAGGTACACGGGTTCTTTGGAGTTTCGCCGGTTGAATCGGAACGTGAATTCGTCCAGGAATGGCTGCAGATAACG
>JBGASG010000011.1:0-143479 GCA_044229845.1 Obscuribacteraceae bacterium (SeqCode)
CTGATAGCACCTTCATTCCCTTATCCATATATGGCAAAACGCCTGTGCCCCAGGGCTAACGCCACAGGAAGCGCCTGAGCCTGCGGCTCTTCGTAGGCTGCGCGTTACGGCGCCAAAATCGAAAGCGAGTCGACCACGGGATTGAGTTTTCGCGCGCGTGCATCGCTGGACGAAATTTCCTTGTCGCCGCTCAGTCCATTCGGAGTTTCTTTGCCCGCGGGCGGCAGAAGTTGCACGCCCACACTCACCTTGCCTGACTTCGACTTCAGCTCTTTCTCAAGCTTGCCGCCGTTCCACGAAACCACGTTGCCGCCCATGTCCCAGTCGAATCCCAGGAATTTGAATGGCTTGCCGTTCAGCTTTTCCAGTTCGAGCAAGGTGGTACCGGTAGTGATACCACTGGACAGGTGCCAGGAACTGGGCTTATCACTGATGATGATTAATTCTGCGCCGTCACGTTTCTTCTGATCTTTCCAGACCACAGTGGCGCGCCACTTCGGCTTGTCCGGATAGATCACCGTGCCTGGACGCTCTTCGCCTTCAGCCAGCGTAATCTTCTCTTGTTTGACATTCTTGGCGCCGAAATTGGCGTTCAACGCCTTCTCCGAAGTAGATGCTCCGAGAAGCATCATCATCTTCGCGTTGGGCGGCTCCTTAATCACCAGATACGGTGCCTCGGGCAAACCGCCCTGAGCCAGAACGGCCAGGCAACTGCTCAGCAGAACAGATCCGCAAATCAAAGCCGGTCGTACAGCCTTCCGTGAAAACATTGCTCAGTCCTCGCGCGTTCGAATTGTCGCCAAAGCACAGTATACTGTCCCGAGTCTCCAGGAGCGCTATTCATGTTTCGGAAAAAAGAGTCATTTGGCATCCTCAGCTTCGCGGCAGCAGCAGTTCTTTGCGCAGCCCTCGCCCCTTGCGCACAGGCAACTCCGGCACAGGACGCGTTCAAGCAGGCGACTGACCTGGCACGAAAAGGCGATTGGAAAGGTGCGATTCCACTGCTCGATAAGGCTATCAAGCTCAATGCGAAGTACGCAGTAGCTTATCAAGATCGCGCCGTCTGCTATGGTCATCTCGGTCAGAATGACAAGGCGCTGGTGGACTTGAATAAGGCAATCGAACTGAATCCCAAACTTCAAAAGGCTTATCTCGACCGCGCCACAGCGTACGGTCAGCTCGGGCAGGTGCAAGCGGCATTCAAAGACTACTCGAAGGCGATTGACATCGACCCATCGGAGCCGACTTCGTTCCTGGGACGCGCCATTATCTATACGCGGCTGGAAGAGTTTCCTAAAGCAATCGCAGATTTGAACAAGGCGATCATGCTCAATCCAAAGCTGGTTGACGCCTATTTGACGCGCGCTGTCTGCTACGGTTCATTGAAGCAGTGGGACAAAGAAATCGAAGACTGCAACAAAGCCATCGCCATCGATCCGAAATGCGGCACCGCGTATAACAACCGCGCTGCGGCATACCAGGGTCTGGGCAAGACCGACTTGATGCAGAAGGATCTGGCTAAAGCGGCGCAACTTGGCACACACGGCACCGCGATGCCATAGTGGTGGCTTCGCAGACCGGTGCCACCATTGCGGATCTGGACACGCCGATCATCGTCGTGGATATCGCTGCTGTGGAAAGAAACATCTCTCAGCTCTTCGAGCGGATGCAGAAGTTTGACGGCGTCTCGGTTCGCCCTCATTTGAAGACGGGCAAGTGCGCCGAGATTGCCCGCATGCTCATTGCGGGCGGCGCGCAAGGCATTTGCGTCGCCAAGCTCAGTGAGGCGGAGGTCTTCACTGATGCCGGCATAGAGGACATCTTAATAACGACCGAAATTGTCGGTCGCACGAAACTTGCAAGGTTGCTGAAACTGCATGCGCGAAACCCGAAGTTGAGGATCGTTGTCGATAATTTGGCGGTGGCGCGCGATCTCAATGCACCGGCCCGGGAGACGAATAGCGCATCTCAGCCGATTCAGGTATTGATTGACCTGAACGTGGGACAGAATCGGACCGGAGTCGACTCCGCCGAAGAAGCGCTGTCGCTGGCGCGCGTGGTGGCGGACCTGCCGCACCTCAAATTGATCGGAGTTCAGGGATACGAGGGACATTTGCAGCATCTAGCCGATGCCGAGCGCCAGGAGAAATGTCGCACCGCCATGTCCAAACTGAGTGAGGCGGTGAAGTTGCTGCGAAGCAATGGCTTTGATGTCCCTGTGGTCACCACTGGTGGTACCGGCACCGCGGAGATATGCGGGAGTTGTGAAGACATCACCGAAGTGCAACCGGGTTCGTTCGTGTTTATGGACGTCGCGTATCGCAACGCCACCAACGGCAAGTACGCGAATGCGCTGTCGGTGCTGGCGACCGTAATCAGCAAACCCACCCCCGACCGCGCCGTCGTCGATGCCGGGCTGAAGTGCCTGTCCGTCGATATGGGTTTCGCCGAGCCGAAGGGCATGCCCGAGTTCAGCTATCGACCTGCCGGTGACGAACACGGCATCATCGAAAACAAAACCGCCGGCGGTGCCGTGCCCCTCAACGTGGGCGACAAAATCGAATTGCTGCCCGGACATATCGACACTACGGTCGCGCTATTCGATCAATATCACATCATGCGCGACGGCAAACTGGAAGCCGTGTGGTCCATCGCCGCGCGCGGCAAAGTGCAGTAGCACTGCACTTCACGACACATCATCGGGGACTGCCCTCAAGGGTTTGCCATCCAATTGTTGGCGGTCACCTGCGGGAAAGTTGTTGGGGAAGACACCATCGAAAGGATTTAAGTCTCCCGCCTGTGAGAAACTCTCGAATGCCTTCTGGTGGTCGCCCTTCTGAAAGTAAACGGTACCGATCGCGTAGTGGATCTGATGGCGTAATCGAATGTCTATCTTCTGGTCCGCATTCGCAGCATCAAGTGCCTTATTGAATGAAGCCAGGGCGCCGTCGACATCCTTCTCTTGTTGCAGTACACCAAGATTGTAATAAACAGTAGCCTTGAACGCAGGGCGAATCGCTGCGTTACCCGCTGCCGCAGCCTCTGCCTTCGCAAAACATTCGAGTTCCTTTTCTGAGTCCTTCAAGTCCGCATAGACTATAGCCTTTCCAGCGTAGACATAAGGCAAAACGTTTTTGGACTCATTACTCTCCTTATCGGCAGAGCAAAGTTCTAACGCCTTGCCGAAAGCATCCAATGCCTCCTCGTTCCTTTTCATCGTGGACAAGCACTTGCCCATGTCGTAATAGGTTCGAGCGTTCTTCGAGACCTTCAGCGATCGACGATAACAGTCCAGTGCCTTGTCGTTCTGACCTTTTTGTTCATAGGCTGTTCCCATCGCCCAAAGACTCTTGGCCGAAACGCTGTCCAAATACGGCTCGCCCGCACCAAGTGCCGGCGCATGCACAGTTAAAGCCGCGAGAACAATTGCACCAAGGATTCTCATCGTCCTAATTCAGCCGTTGCGTCACACTCGGACCTATTGATCTGCGTCTGGCATCGCATCGTCCTTTCCAGAACCAAATCGCCGCTATGGATTCCAGCGATATCCCAATAACATTCGCAACTACCGCCAGCTCGACTGTTGTGTAGCAGATTATCGTCATCAGGAAGCCGACGCCAAACATGACTGCTTGGGCTATGAATGCGACGGTGCCACTAAGACTGGGTGGTACGGAGATCATGTTGAATGCTCGGGTACTAGACCCAGTCTAGCATCGAGTTGTTGTTGCTGGATCCGCACATTTTCGAGCACGGCGTGAGCAGTTTTCGCCTCCGAGCCTCGAATTTAATGTCAAACTGGGCCGAGACGCCTCGAGAATGTGCGGATTACGCACATTGCAGTGCCACCCGTGGTCATCGCGCTGACGGTGGCCGCATGTACGCGGTCGTGCCACACTCGCTGCTGATGGTGGCCCGGTGATGGGCCACGCGAACCTTCAATACCGACAAAATTGCCGGTCGTGTCCCGGCCGAGGGCCACAATGGGCTGATTCGGCCCGCTGCTGGGCCGGTGCTGGTCAGTGTTCGCCGGAAGGGTCAGGGTCCGCCGGGTCACTCACTCAATCGCGATGAAGAAGCCAGCTTCGTCGTAGGCGCGGCGCAACGGGTTCTGCACGGACAGCGATGTGTACAGATACGGAATGCCGTGCCGCCGAATCCAATCAAGTCGCCACTGAAACAACGACAACGCCAGTCCTCGTCCCCGATGCTTGGGATGCACGCACAAATCACAAAACACCGCGTGCCGCGCATTACCAGCAACAAAGCCCACACCAACTAATTGATTAGACTCGGTAGCCACACCAACGATGCACAGGGATTGCTCGAAACAATCATTCCAGCGCTGACGATCATCGTCGCCCCAACCAACGGATTCACGCAGAGCCATGACGTCTTCGACGGCAAGCGCGTTGCGCTCGACGAAGTGATATCCGTTCGGTAGCGTTGCCATGCCAGGACCGACCTTATGGTAGTACGCGTCGGCGGTGCGCCTTATCCAACCGCTGCGCGGCTCAGTGTCCGCTGCGCGGCTCAGTGTCCGCTGCGCGGCTTAGCGTCCGCGGCGTCCGCCGGCGCTACCGCGAGCAGCGGCACGCCCACCGGCTGCCTGATTGTTCTGGCGGCGCACAGTGGCTGCGTTGTATCGCGCGGCTTTCTGATTCTGGTTCAGGTTGTCTCGCTTGTCTTTGCGATTGTCCTGACGATCCTGCTGGTTTTCTTGCCAGCTATTCTGCCCGCTCCACTGGTTGATGTACGCGTTGTTGTACGAATTGGGCGGCACGACTACCCGTCCGCCTGGTCCGTTGTAGTACACCTGGTTGCCCTGGCGGTAGCACGGCGTTCCATAAGGTATGCCGTAGTTGTTGTTTAGCGTGCTGCCCACTGCCGCACCAGCGAACGCGCCGGCTGCCGACGTGACCGCATTGGCCACACCATGATGGCGTTTCTTGCCGGAGGAGTCGTCTTGGTTCTGCTGGTCCGCCGCAGCCTGCTGCTGTTGCTGCATGGACAGTTGCTGATCCTGGAGCGCTTGCTGTTGTTGTTGCAATGCCTGTTGCTGCGCTTGTTGTTGCATGGCTTGCTGTTGCAACGCCTGTTGTTGCGCTTGCTGCTGCATCGCTTGTTGCTGCAAAGCCTGTTGTTGTGCCTGTTGCTGAATGGCTTGTTGCTGCAGCGCCGCTTGCTGTTGGTTGAAACCACCTGGCTGCGGAAAGCCACCACCCTGCTGCACATAGCCAGTCTGCGGAGGAGGCATGCCACCACCCTGCTGCACAGCAAGCTGTTGACGCAGCGCGTTATTCTGCGCTTCCGCCTGCAGGTTCATTTGATCGACGGTCCATTGCAGCTGTTCCGCTGTCAATTTGACCGGCTGGTTCTTCGCGTTGATGTACCAGTAGTTGTTGGCGGCATCGCGATACGCAGCCACTGCCTGCGCATCCGGCGCAATGCCCAATCCCGGAATCACGACCTTGTATCCAGCCTTGGTGGTGATGTACTGCTTACCGTCAGTCCCGCGCTGCACGGGATAAAGTGTCATCGTGATCGGCGAGACCTGGGACGAAACCTGCGCAGGTCCCGTCGACTGTTGCGCCAGGGCTGCAGACGGCAACGACAGCGATGCAGACAGAAGCGCCCCGCTGACAATTCGCTTTGCGATTTTCATATTGCTTTCCTCTGTTTTGCGTGCGCGATGACCGACTCAGTGCGGCCATTTCCAATCGGCAAACTCTGGTTTGTCGATTCCGTGCTCGTGCGCGTAGTTGCGCGCATCGATTTGCATATCTCTGAACTTAGATTTGGCATGCGCACCGGCAACGCGCAGTTTTTCAACGCGGTCGATGGCATCCATCGCCAGAGTGAAGCGATCAGTGTGGTTGTTGATCGCCAGTTCGAGAGGCGTGTTGATGTTGCCTTTCTCTTTATATCCACGCACGTGCAGGTTGTCGTGGTTGTTGCGCCGATAAGTAAGCCGGTGAATCAACCACGGATAGCCGTGGAAGTTGAAGATGACCGGTTGCTTCAATGTGAACAGGCTGTCGAAGTCTTTGTCGGAGGCACCATGAGGGTGTTCCGATTCGGGTTGCATCATCATCAAATCAACGACATTGACGAAACGAATCTTCAGCTCCGGAAACTCTTGCCGCAAGAGCCAGGTGGCAGCCAGCGCTTCCTGCGTGGCGATATCTCCGGCGCAAGCCATGACGACATCCGGCTCTACTCCATGATCGTTGCTAGCCCAATCCCAAATACCCATGCCCTTTTCACAGTGACGTTTGGCAGTCTCCATATCCATATATTGGAGATGCTTTTGTTTGTCGCACACCATCACGTTGATGTAATTGACGCTGCGCAAACAGTGATCGGCACACGAGAGGAGCGAATTAGCATCGGGCGGCAGATAGATGCGAATCACCTCCTGTCCTTTGTTCACAACCAGATCGAGAAATCCCGGATCCTGGTGCGTAAATCCATTGTGATCCTGGCGCCAAACTGTCGATGTGATCAGCAGGTTCAATGATGCGATGTCGGCACGCCATGTTAGATGATTGCAAATGTCGAGCCACTTAGCGTGCTGGTTGAACATTGAATCGATGACATGCACAAACGCTTCGTACGTCGCGAAGAAACCGTGACGACCGGTGAGAAGATAACCTTCCAGCCATCCCTCCAGGGTATGTTCGCTGAGCATTTCCAGAACGCGTCCGTCGGTGGCCAGCTCGCCACCATCTGCATCATCAGCGAAGTAATCCGCCAACCAGAGTTTCTTGCTGGCGGCATAAACATCATCGAGCTTGTTCGAAGAGGTTTCGTCCGGTCCAAAAACGCGGAAGGAATTGGGGTTAGCTTTCAGAATATCGCGCAGCAGCTGCCCTGTGGGACGCGTATTCTCTGCTTCGTCGGCGCCGGGCCTGGACACTTTGACCGCGTAGCTTTCGAAAGCGGGCATCTTCAATGACTTATGCAGCAATCCACCATTTGCATGCGGGTTGGCACCCATGCGGCGAGTGCCTTCCGGTGCCAGTTTCTTCAGCTCAGGCAGCAGGCGTCCTTCCTCATCAAACAATTCTTCCGGCATGTAACTGCGCATCCATTCCTCGAGAGCTTGTAGCTGCTTTGGATCTTTGTTGGCACCGGGCAGCGGCACCTGGTGTGCACGCCAGGAACCCTCAACCTTGTGACCGTTGATTTCCTTCGGCCCGCTCCAACCTTTAGGGCTGCGCAAAATGATCATCGGCCAGCGCGGACGAGCAGTGAATCCTTTTTCGCGAGCATCCTTCTGGATTTTTTGAATATCAGCGATGCACTTGTCCAGAGTGGCGGCCATCGCCTGGTGCATGCTGTCGAAGTCGCTGCCTTCGACGAAACAAGGCTCGTAGCCGTAGCCGCGGAAAAGGCTTTCCAGTTCGTCATGGCTGATGCGGGCGAGCAACGTCGGATTGTTGATCTTGTAACCATTCAAATGCAATATGGGCAACACGGCACCATCGCGCACCGGATTGATGAATTTGTTGGAGTGCCACGATGTGGCCAGCGGTCCGGTTTCCGATTCTCCGTCACCGACTACAACGGCGGTGATCAAATCTGGATTGTCGAACACCGAGCCGTAAGCGTGCGACACGCTATATCCGAGTTCTCCGCCTTCGTGTATGGAACCGGGTGTCTCCGGTGTGCAGTGACTGCCGATGCCACCAGGGAATGAGAACTGCTTGAAGAAGGCCATCATGCCTTCTTCGTCTTCGCTCTTGTCCGGATAAATCTCGGAATAGGTGCCTTCCAGATAGACCGGCGCCAGCACGCCCGGCGCACCGTGTCCGGGTCCGGCGATGAAGATCATGTCCAGGTCGTGCTTCTTGATCAGGCGGTTGAGATGGATGTACGAAAAACTCAAACCAGGACTGGCACCCCAGTGTCCCAGCAACCGATTCTTGACATGCTCCATTTTCAGCGGCTCTTTGAGCAACGCATTACCGCGCAGATAAATCATGCCCGCCGCCAGATAGTTACAGGCACGCCAGTAGGCATGCAGCTGTTTGAGCTCGTCCTTGCTGAGCGGCTCACCCTTTACCGTCGAGCGGGCGACTCCGAAGGGGCTCAGCAATTCAGTTTCGGACTTTCGATCTGGTGAAACAGCGACCATTTCTCATCTCCTGGCAAGCGCCACATCGGACTCATATAAATAGATCCAGTCAATATATCACCGCAAACGTGCTGCATATCGCCTGCGCGTTCAATTAGCGACTCTTCTTATTGGGCAGCTGATCGGGCGGCCGATCGGTCCCACGTAACTTATTTCGCCAGCGCGTGCTTGGCTCCGAATTTTTGCCTGGCTTCTTCGAGTTTGGCTGCATCGCCGCGTTCACTTAAAGCTTTGAAATAGCGATCGAGTGCGCGAGAGATGTTCGGATGATTGCCGCCGAATGCATACTGCATTTTTCTGATACCGTCGGAAGCCACGTCCGCATGCGCTTCGTCGGTCATCGGCGCGCAAGCTTGATAGATCATGTCCGCGCGCACGTACTGGGGAGATTCAGGTCCCAAAACGACGCTGGCGATCTTCATCGCTTTTACGATGAGAACTTCCGCTTCGCTGTGACGCCCTAGTGTGAGGTAAAGTCCGCACAAATCCGAAAGTGAGTATGCCAATTGCACCGACGCCTCGGTGCCAAGCGCATCGAGGATCTCTATCGACTTTTGCAATTCTTTTTCGGCGCCGCGCACATTACCGGCATCGGCTTGCGCTTGAGCATAGAAACGCAAAGCGACCGCTAACAGTTCGCGATCCATACGATCGCCGCTGGCTTGCAGAGAACTGATCGTTTTCTCGAGTTGCTTGCCCGCCTCAGGAGCACGCCCTGATGCAATCAACACCGCCGCGCTTGCAACGTCGGTTGCGTGCAGCGCAAATGCGCTTTCCGGCATGTCCACCGTCAGCTCCCGCGCTCTTGCCAGAAGATTGCGCGCCTGTTGAAACTCTCCTGCTTCGTATGCCATGCGAGCCGCGGCTAGCGTCGTCTTCCAGCGTTTGGTCTTGGCGTCAGTGCCACTCACAGCATCAATGACTCTCTTCTTTGCCATGCTTCTTCTCCCAGCTGGTGTGGGTTTCCTGGAGGCATAACTCTAGCAGGGTTTCATCGACTTGTCGTCAATGCCGTGACTTATCGCGGACAATACCGTCACGCTGATGATATGGTTGCCTGTGCAACAAATAGGAACGCAGTAAAAACGCGGAACCCAGTGCAAACACCAATGACATTGCGAAGCCGGGCAGTTGTGATGGTCGCAACAGTGGGTTGCGTTTGCACTCTCGTTTCCATGGCGCCACATAGGATCGCACCACGAGCGAACGCGCGCAGTTTCTCACAATCTGAAGTTTCGGACTGGCTGCTCAAGGGCGACGCACAACGGCAAGCGGGTCGCTACAGAGAAAGCAGGCGCTATATCGAGCGAGCCCTCGCTGCTCTGCAAGCTGAAAAGCCGGATTCCGCTGAAGGCACGGTGGCGCACGCCGCCAGACTCGCCGCCGCTTACAACTACTTGTCCCTGCTGCAAAATAACTGCGGGCAATTCACGCAGTCGGAAGCCAGTGCGCGCCAGGCGCTCTCACTGGCTAAAGACGCGCACCTCAATGACGAAACCGGCGCGATGCACAAAGTGGTGCTCGCCAATGCATTGCGTCAGCAGGGAAAATTCGACGAAGCGCTGCCACTTCTCGAAAGCGCTGTTGCCACATTGAAGAATGCGGAGAGCAGCAATCAAGCCTTGTTGGGCACCGCCACTAACAATCTTGGTGCGCTGTACTTCTGGCGCGGTGACTACCAGAAAGCATTGGGCACCTTGCAGGAAGGTTTGCGCATTCGCATCGCGGCGCATGGCGCCAATCACGTCGATGTGGCGAACTCCTATTTAGATCTCGCTTGCACCGAGATCAAATTGGGTCTGTTCATTGAAGCACTGAATCACGCGCGCGCCGCCTTGGAAATTCGGCAGGAGAAGCTTGGAAAGAAACATCCCGAGACGCTGGCATCCATGTCGACTCTGGCGGTTATTTATGAATATCGGAGCACCGCCCTCGATATCACTAACGCGCTGGCGCTGTTGCACGATGCAGTGGCAAACGGACGCAAAGCGCTGGGCGCGGACCACCCAGATCTCGCTCAATATGAAGACGACTATGCCAGCTTGCTGGGAGTACGAGAAGAATTCCGGCAGGCTCTGCCAATGATGAACGATTCGCTGCGAATCAGAAAGAAGGTGTTCGGTGCCGATAGCCGAGAGTACGCCGGCGGATTGCGTTCGCTGGCTCAGATCGAAACGTCGGCCGGTCACACGGATGCCGCCGGCACGCTATTGCAAGAAAGCGCCGCCATCTATAAAGCAAATGGACGGTCGCCCGATCAGGACTACGCGGATACCCTGGATGCTCTCGCTGCATACTACACAGAGAAGAAACAGTTGGAGCCTGCCCGCGAAGCGCTTGTCCAAGCGGTAAAGGCACGCGAAGCCGGGGGCGCGACCCGCGCTTACGCGGTCACCCTAGCGAATCTGGCGGAGGTTCTGCAAGCGATCGGTCGGACCGACGAAAGCAATGAAGCGCTCAAGCAAGCCAAATCAATTGTGGATGCCCTGCCAACAAGTCAGCGCAGTCACCCGGACTGCGCCTCCATTGTTTCTCGGTTTCAAAACTTGTTCGAATCTACTGGGCAGAAACCTTGAGCAGCTTGCTGTGCGACACAGAAACGCGCAGGTTGTTGCCGTCCCAGCCGCCACCGGGGAAGAAATTGGCGTCGGCAGCCGGCGCCGGTTCTTGAACGCTGGCTGCAGCCTTGGCTGGTTCGCTCTTCGCAGCTTTTTCGCCGGCAACCGCGTCCTTGGCTTGAACGCACGAGACGGAAGCCACAAATCCAACCACCAGAGCCAGGGTCGACAAGCCAACTTTCATTTCTCCACTCCCTTATAGATGACGGTCGTTGCTTCTCACATAAGCATCTACCGGCGGCTTTCAGAAATTAGGAGGGAGGCGAAGAAATTACATGGATTTGATTTCATCCAGCTTGCGCAGGCGTTCTTGAAGGATCTGGCTGGGCAACTCGCCCCGACTGCGCAACTCCCGGTTTCTCAAGATGCCTCGAATGGCGGTATAGGGCGTATTAATCAGCGAATATGCCTGCCCGGTGCCGTGGGTGATACGGCCCGCGAATCCCAATTTGTTGGCAGTGTCGAAGTCATCGTGGTACTTGAAAACAGCGATGGTGGCCAGCGTCGAGCTGGTCACCCCGGTCAGCCCGATCAGTGGACCCGAAATAGATTGCTGCTGGGCCACCTGCCGATACCGCTCAATCTGTTTGGTCTCGCGATCCAGCTGTGCATCGAGCAAACCACTGCGATTGGTGAGGTTGGCGACCTTTTGCAACCACTTGCCGTGGTCTTCGGACTGCGACTGGGCACAGAGCATTTGCTGCAACTCGTCGAGGTCGTCAGCGAGCAATGCGGGCCGTTCGTTGCCGATTTCTTTTGCCAGTTTCTTCTCCTGATACTTGCGAATCGCGATGCCGGCGAGATTGCGCACGATCGGGTTGACTGTCGCCACTGAGTTGCCGACCAAACCGCAAATCACGGCCGGACGCGCAGCCTGTCGATTGGTAAAAGACTTCATCGCCAGGATTGCGCCGGACATGCGCGTGAAGTTTTGCGCTGAGTCGAGCGTGTAGAAAGTGTTTTCGCGCCACGCCTGATATCGCGAGTGACAGCTCCAATTTGAGTACTCGAAGACCAGTTGCTGGCGAATGCGACGCACCAGTTTTGTCTCCAGTTCCATGACGCGACGTCGCTCTTCGATCGGTTGAGCGGCGACCAGACTTTCGCGCGTCTTCAACAATGCGTCGGTGGAGGCGATGATGCGCTTGACGAACGCCAGCGAACGTCCGGGTGAGAAACCTTTGCGCTTCGCCTGCATCATGACCCATGTATTTTGCGCCAGTTCCAGAGCCGAGGCACCACCACTAATGGCATTGCCGGTGATGCCGCATGCCACCGCTCTTTTCAGCGTCGGTCTGGAGATGCGAGCTGGACTGTCGAGCCCCTGAGACAACTGGGTCAAGTCGATGATGGTGCCGGTGAACGTGAGCGCGGTGCCCGCCTCCCTGCCAAGAGGGTAGGTGACGCTTCTCCACTTCTGGTGCCGGTTTGATTCCAGCTGAAAGTGCGCGTTGAACTTAGCCAGCTCGACAAGTTCAAGAAACAGCCGGCGATCGATCTCCGCCAGCGCCGCTGCATCGAATGAACTATCGGCGCCGCGGACAGCAGGAGCAGCGGCGGTCGCGATCACAATAAAAAGGCAACACAGCAAAAACTGCTTGAATGCATGGTGCTTGATTGGTGCCTTCAACATCAACCGCATTTTACTACGAGTTGACCGGTGCCGGCGCTCAGTTGAGTCCCAGCTGGGTTCTAGCTGGGCTGAGCAGGAGGCTGTTCGTGATGCAGCGTGGTGTGCCCGAATTGCATCATCACCATTTGCCGTGACTTGCCGTGCAATCCGCTGTAAGCCAGTTCTTTATGCGAACTGCCGAAGACAACGTGTTCATAGGTGAGATTGCCGCGCGCGTCGACCTGCAGGTTGTACACGGTAGCTTCCAATCGCTCAGGGCTGTATCGAGTCCATGATGAGCCGTCGGCATTGCGCACAAACCCGGCTGCATTCGCGTCGATAATTCTCAATATGCCGTTGGCATCCCATTCAATGGTCCGCAATGCATTTCCTTTCTCATCAAGTATCTGCATGCACTTGCTATCAACGTCGGGGGTCACGTTATTACCTCTGCCAAAAATATGTTCTATGCGGAGACCTGCAGTGACGTGCTCACTGCTCCGCTTCAATGTCGATGAAGGTGTGGAATCCGCGACAGGGGAATCGCGGTGGATTTGTCGACTATGCTAGTTTCCCCCGCCTCAAGGAACAGTACGTTATTACGCACTATTTCCTCTGAGGCGGGGGAAGAATACGAAGGTCGCCGGGCTGCGGTCCCGATTTCCTTCTCTCGTTCAGCGGGGATCAGTTAAGTCGGTAGCTTTGTTGAGAAGTTTTATCTCTTTTTCGGTCAGTTGCGAGTCGTGGTTCGCGTCGCTTGCTTCGAATACATCACGCAAGCCTGTGTAGAAGGAATGCGTGGCATAATCGCTGTCCATTTCTTGCGGGGGTAATCCCAATGTACAGCCAATCCCGCCACAAACAAGTGTGGCTACCCACACTGCCAGATCGACTGTCAGGACCAGTCCATCGAACTTTTAGACAGCACTCAGAGTCAATGTGAATCGAGCACCTTGATCGATTCTGCTCTTGCACGAAAGAAACCCGCCGTGCGCACGAGCAATTTCTGAGCACAGACAGAGCCCGGCACCGGTGACCGGAGCGTATCGCCCTGAGGCTGATGCCTGAAAGAATCGCGTAAACAAATTGGGTAAATCCTCTGGAGCGATTCCTCTTCCATCATCCGCCACCGCAATGTCGACATGATTATTAGTGCGCACCACTGATATCGAGACACTGGACCGGGCATGCCGGAGGGCGTTTTCAGTCAGGTGTTTCAATAGTTTGCTGATCTCGGCTCGATCGACACGTACATTGGTTCGGCTGGACTGACCATCATTGATTTTCAACTGCAGCTGGATACCCCTTTTAAGACAGCCGCTTTTCAGCTCTGAAATGGGCTGAACGAGCAAATCAGTGACCGCACAGTCCTCCAGGTTTAGGTTGGCCCGATTATTTTTGTACCTGTATAAATCGAGAAGTATAGACAACAATCGGCTGATGTCCCGGCTGTTATCACGCATCGCCAGCAGCGTCTCTGTTTGCTGCTCGTTGAGCGAACCAAAAGCACCATCCAGAAGCAATTCGCTGACCCGCACATTGGCCAAAACCGGAGTATTCAGGCGGTGTTGCAGAACAGACAAAAAGTCTTCCACGAGGGCTGCCAGTTTCTCCTCTGCTTCCTGACGCTCGCTAAGATCGGTGAAAGTGACCACCATCGTGCCTGCTGCATCGCCCTTGGTGGCTGGCCAAACAGACCACCGCAGCATGCGGTGGCGTCCAGTCGGATGGCGGTACAACGCCTCCCCCGAGAGAGGGTATTGGGCATCGATCAGAGTTGCGGTCAGGCTCGGCGAGGAGCCGGTGGGAATCAGGCTGGACGCGAGCAATGCACCAAGGGAGAGCCCTTGCATAGACTCGGGTTGCACACCCAAAACAACCTCACAGGTATGATTTGCCCAGAGTACGAGACGGTTCCTATCGAGTTCAATGACGGACTGATCCGAGACATCCAACATCCGCTCAAAGCGATGCGGTGCGTGAGACTCCTGCGGTTTAGGTTGATTGTGCACCAGCGCGGCCCTTCTTCGATGCCAGCTCCGTCTGTTAAATTGATTATTGCGAATCGGACTCATCTCCACTTCCACCAAAGGACGTAAGTTTGCATGGTACGCATGGCCCGTTAGGCTGACTTGTCGCGGCTTGTCAAACCCCGGCGCTTGCAAGTATCGGTATGCTTTAATTCTCCATGACCGTGGGAGTGTCAACTATGACAACTGACAACTCGGAAGACTCCATTATCAAAGTGGTCCTGGTAGAGGATCACCTGCTTACACGCATCGGGCTGAAAACCGTCATAGAACGCACGCCTGACATTCGCGTGATTGGCGAAGCCGAAAACGGCGAAGAAGCCGTGCAAAAAGTAAAAGAGTTAAAGCCGGACGTCGTATTAATGGACGTCGGCATGCCGATCATGGACGGTATCGAGGCTTCTAAACTGATCTCCAGCAGCACCGACGGCGTCGGTATTATTATGCTCACTTCTCATGATAACGAACGCGATATTTTTGCTTCTCTAGCGGCCGGAGCCTCCGGGTATTGCTTGAAAGACGTAGAACCGGAGCGTCTTTACACCGCCATTCGCAGCGTGCAGAAAGGTGACAGTTGGCTTGATTCGGCGATAGCGGCGAAGGTGCTCAAACAACAATCTGCCGTGCCCCACCCCGCACCGGCTGCGGGCAGCCCGACCGGAGCCGGAAGCACAGGCTCGGGTCCCGACGTGACGAAAGCACAGCAAGGATTGCCGGAGCCTCTGTCGCCCCGCGAGTTGGAAGTGCTGAACCTTCTGGTTGAAGGACTTTCCAATCAAGAGATAGCCGACAAACTGATCATTTCGCTAGCGACCGCTAAAACGCACGTTCGCAACATTCTGAACAAGCTGGCCGTCGATGACCGCACCCAGGCGGCCGTTCACGCAATGCGGCGCGGACTGGTCTAAGCACTCCCTCAATACGTCCTTTGACACACCGAAGTCAGTCGTAAGGTTGATTACGGCAGGCACTGCCTGTGCGACATTGGAATGGTGACGCATGGCGTCGGTGCAGTTCTATGCCGCAGAGGTTGATCAAATGAAAGTCCTGGTTCCGGTCGAAGATAAAGAATTCGGACAACACATCGTCGATTACATCATCACTTGCAAATGGCCGGCGGACACAGAGTTTTGTGTATTCAACGCGATAGATCCCAACCGCCTCGATCATTTTGCGGAAATCTCATTTGGCGAGTTTCTGGAAGAAGTAGCAACTCAAGAGCGAGCCGACGCGCAGAGACTAGTCGCTCTGATAGTCGGACAGTTGCGCGACTCCATGAAAAACGCCGTAATCACCACCAAGGTCGTCGAAGGACATCCCAAAGACGAGGTTCTGCGCGCCGCTAAAGAATGGCCGGCCGACCTGATTGTCATCGGCTCTCATGGCAGAAACGCCGTGCAGAGATTTCTGCTCGGAAGCGTGTCGATGGCGGTGATCGGCGCTGCACCGTGCTCAGTGCTGCTCGTCAGGGCCAAAAACACTGCCGCGCCAGTCGCCGTTGAGAAACAAGAAGCCACCGCCACCAGTGGCAAAATGCACATCATTATTTAGAGCGAGTTGGAAAATGAAGATATTAATTGCCATTGAAAGCGAAACCTGCGCCAAGTCGATTGCTCGATTTATGGCCGAGCACTATTGGGGGGCAAATACCCACTTCAATGTTCTGAAAGTCTTGCCTCCATTGCGCGCCACAGCACCATATAATCTCTTGCCGTCCCCTGTACTGGACGACCTCGAACAGGAAACAAGAGCGATCGCAGAATCGTTCGTAAAAAGAGTAGCCGGCGCAATTTTGGACGAATTGCATACCGAGCACGTTGATTGGCAGTTGCGTGATGGATTTGTTGCGGAGACGATCTTGGAAGCAGCCACTGAAATGCAGGCAGATCTGATCGTGCTTGGTTGTGGGCACAGGTCTCACAAATCGGTGTTCGGGCTCTATGGCTCCGTGCTCGGCGATGTTGCTGCGCACGCACAGTGTCCGGTTCTGGTCATCCGTCCACCGGTGGAAGAAACTTGCGCAGAGCCTTGCGCGCCGGAATCTGAGAAAGCCACAATCGGCGCGCCAGAAAAGACAGCTGCCCCGACCTAACCGGTAGGGGGCGTAGACTTTCCAGTGGCTTGCTTGAGTTTTAGCGACTCCAGAGTCTTAACGTAGTTATACAGCGCCTTGAGCGCTTTCGGATTCTTGCAGAGATTGTCGTAGTACGGCATGTGTCCGCTCGGGCTGTTCAAATAGTCCTTGAAGAGCGCAAAGCTATTGAGTTTTTTTGACTCTACAAGACTCTTGCTGGGTTTAATGATGTTGCCGCCGGCAACGTGACACGACGCGCAATACTGCTGGAAAGTCTCCTGCCCGGTGGCCTTCTTGGGCTTAGCCTCTGCCGGCTGAAGTCCAGCCTGTATCGCCAAAAGGGCACAAGTCAAGGCGCTCGCGGTTACCAAAATCCGGAGCACAAAGACGGCGTTTTTCATTGAATGTCGTACTCCCTTTTTAGCTCTGGCTGAAGCGTACAGCAGTCTGCTTCGATCATCAACCGGTTAGTTATCACGCGATGCGGGCAGCATTAGGCGGCTGATTGTCTCGTTCCACGACTTCTTCGTCATCAGGTTGCGCCAGTTCCAGCAGCTTTCGATAGTTTCTCATCGCCTGCCGCATTTCTGGAGCGTCAACCGGCATGCGACGCGACTTGCTCTGCAGGTCTTGCCCGTAAAAGCGCGCGGCAGTGACAAACTGTCCTTGCTGGCAAGCCATGCCCGCCAGCCGCACCAGTATCTGCTCCCGCGTGGCACATGTGATGCTGCGAAATCTCAAAACACTCAGAAGCAATTGCTCAGCCGTGGACATATCGCCGGCGGCGTAGGCTTCGTCTGCGAGCCGCATAAACTCACTGGCAGTATCGACAGTAATCATGAGAGAGCACCGGGTTTCCTGTTTCTTATCTGAGTATGCGATTTTTTCGACTCGCCTCACAACAGCCCAGAGGATGATCGCAGAGCCGTCTTTAGGACGAGGCTAAATCTTGTTTTCGAGAGCACCATTAGGAGCGAGCTCCCAGGACAGGGAAAGAGTCATGAATAATGGAAAAACCGGAAATAAGCTTTTGCTGGCATTGGATGCGGCGCTGCCGGCGCGCCACGCCGCGGAGACCGTATGGCGGATAGCCGCTACCACCGGCTGCGCCGTGGAGGCGGTCTGCGTGGTAAACCCGGATGCAGTTCAAGAGTTTATAGGTGGCACCGAACCCGGTCTGGTTGCTGTCGACACGTTTCTCGACTGCCGCGAACAAATCCTAAACCAATTGCGAGCAATTGCAGACAGCACTGCGGCAGCTTTCGAGGAAGACTCACGGCAACGCGGTATGCCCAGCAAATGCTCCGTCATCGTCGGCGATCCGCTGGAGCAATTAGGCAACCTATCTGATCGCTTCGACCTGGTCGTTGTCGGACACGGCATCAGTCGGCTGCCTTCCGAACTTACTCATTCCACCTTTGCAAAGCTGTCATTAGCGGAACAGATTGCCCATAGCTCAACAGCTCCTCTTTTAGTCGTGCAACAGCCGGGAGCCAGCTGGAATGCCACCACTATCCTTTTGTCTCCAGACCATATCAACGAACTGTACATCACCGAAACGCTGGGCTTTTCACGCGCACTGGACGTCGATCCGGAAATCCTCTTACTTTGCAGTGGCGTGGGCGAAGAAGGCTGGGTCGACCTGACCCACGATTTGCGCCAGGCCAATCCCGATCTGAAGGACGTAACCATAGGCACGATCCCCTGGCAAATTGGGCCACTCTGGTCACTGCAATCATACTGGGACGTTCCGTCCCCACACCCCTTTCACCTGGAACACACAACCATTCCTGTGATTCCGACACGCAAAGTGGGCGAGCGGCGCATCACGCTGTTCGGAAATTCAGTCACGCTTTGGGTGAGATATCTAACAGAAGCACCGGCGATGCTGTTCTTCCCGGAAGAACGCAGCGGCAGATTCTCGTGGTCACAGTTGCAGGACTCTGTAATCACAGGTCCAAAGCCGGCACTGCTTGATTGAAACACGCTCGCCTCCACCATGCGGATGACTCAAGTTTCACACCTTCAGCAGAACATTGATCAGCCCTTAGGGGGACAAAATGCCGGTGCCCCGAGACGACAATAGCAATAGCAGTATCACTAACCAAACCAGACTGAGGAATAAGGCTATGACGTTCGAGAAAATTTTGGTTGCGCTGGACGGGTCCAAATTCAGCCAGGTTGCCGGTGAGTATGCGTTCTGGCTGGCGTCTGAGCTGGATGCTTCACTGACCGCGCAGCATGTGGTCGATCCGCGCCTGGTTGAACTGTTTGTAGCGCCCGAGTTCGCGGAAGAGCTGGGATTCACTCAATCAGTTGAGACGAGCGAGAAAGTCTACGCGGCAATTCGCAAAGTCGGCAAAACGATCCTCAATTTGTTTGGAACCGAAGCTCTCTCACGGGCTGTCAAAACGCACTGCATGCTCGACGAAGGTAACATAGTCGAGGAGATCGTAGGGCGCAGCGCGGATTTCGATCTGGTTGTGATCGGGCACCGCGGGCGAGGCGAAAGAAAACTGCCGGCCGAACTCGTCGTCGGCTCGATCGCTGAGCGCGTTGCAGTTTCAAGCAAGAAACCGACGTTAATCGCCGTACAACCTGTCAGTGAAGTGAAACAAATCATGGTGGCTTTTGACGGCAGCGAACCGGCCCGCGGCGCCCTGCTGATGGCAGAGAATCTGGCCAAGAACCTGTCGAAGCCCCTCAAAGCAGTAGTCGTAGTCGACAGCAAGAAACAGGTCCCGGAAGGAACAGCAGTCTGTGAACAAGGGACCGAGCTGTTACGCGAATACTGGCCGGAAGATGTGTTCTGCCTCAAAACAGGTAAGCCGGCTAAAGTGCTTCGTGAGTATGCGAAAGAAACAGACAGCCTGCTGGTCGTGGGCGCATACGGCTTCAAGACACCTGAAGAGAATGTACTCGGAAGCACTACCACTCAGTTGGTGCGTAAAGCTGAAAGCAGCGTGCTGCTCTATCGCTAGTCGAAAGTCAAAGAGTCACTTGTGCTTAGCTGGGGCTGGTCTATTCGGCAGAGTCAGCAAAAACGCTGTGATCTTATCGATGTCAGCTTGCGGCAGGTTGAACTTCGGCATCATAGACGGGCGCTCCATGTGATCGCCTCGAGTCCGGACAATGTTAACCTCCGGATTCTTCACCTGCGAGGCGATGTAGGCAGCGCTGCGCCGTTCACCAATGCCGTCCAGGGACGGTCCGAACCAGCCTCCGATGCCGGCGATCGAATGGCAGGCGGCGCAACCGTGATCGGAGAAAATCTTTGCTCCTTGCCTCGACTTCGTGGACGGCGGCTGGGGCTTGAAGCCTGGCTTTGCCGGCGGAGTTTCGTGAGACGCGATCTTATGGGCCCGAATTTCAAAACCTTCTTCCGGCGCAGGTAAAGTCAGCAAATACTTGACGACAGGCAAGGCTTTTGCTTCTGGCAGCTTAGGATGCGCCATCAATTCAGGCATGCCGTACAAGCGATCAAACTCCTTCTGACGACCAGGATCTGCAGAAAGACGAGTGAGCAGAAAGTGTTCGTCGCGCACACCACCGACAGCATCGAGGGGCGGTCCCAGACAACCTCCTTTACCTTCGATCGAATGACAATTGGCACAAGTCAGCTGGGCGTAGATTTGTTTGCCTTTTTCGCTATCAGCTGAAGCAGCGGCCGGCGTATAAGTAATTTTCTTGACCAGAACGTCGTGCTCAATTGCATCGTCTTCAGGACCGGCAAGCGACGAACGCAAACTGCTGGCAACCAGCGACAGACAAAGCGCTCCCACCACAACCAGACCAGAGACAATGGGAGTCTCAATGGGCGACAACCGCACCTTCATGCTTGGCATCCGCATTGGCAATAGCTCCTTCCATTTCGCTTACCATGAGCAGCGTCTTCAGAAATGCGTCTTCGTTGAGCGAAATGGAGTCGATACCTTGCTCGATCAAAAACCGCACCACTTCAGGATAATCGCTGGGCGCCTGTCCGCAAATGCCTATTTTGCGCTGGGCAGCCTTGGCTCCGGCAATCGCCTTCGACATCGCAGATTTTACAGCAGCATCTCGCTCGTCGAACATCGAAGCCAAAAGTTCTGAATCTCGATCGACTCCAAGTACCAACTGTGTCAGGTCATTGGACCCAATGGAAAATCCATCGAATACTTCAGCAAAAGCGTCAACCGACAAAACATTGGCAGGCAACTCGCACATCACGTAGATCTCAAGCCCATCTCGCCCTTGCACCAATCCGTTCGCCGCCAACTCCTCAATCACACGCGCACCCTCCCGCGGGGTTCGGCAAAATGGCACCATCAACTTGATGTTTTTCAACCCCATTTGGGTTCGTACCCTGTCGATAGCCAGACACTCCAGCCAAAACCCATCTTTGTAGCGCTCATCGTAATAGCGGCAAGCGCCTCTAAAACCGATCATCGGGTTTTCTTCATGCGGTTCAAAGTATTGACCGCCCAGCAGACTGGCATATTCGTTGGTTTTAAAATCCGACAATCGCACAATCACAGGGCGCGGATAGAATGCAGCCGCGATGGTACCGATACCCTCGGCCAGTTTCGTGACGAAATAGTCGGCCGGCGTCGCATACGTCTGCGTCAATCGATCAATTTCTCTTCGCGTCTCCCGATCGACGATACGGTCTTTATGCACGAGCGCCATCGGATGCGCCTTCACTTCATCGGTGATGATAAACTCTTCGCGCGCCAGTCCGACTCCGGCGCTCGGCAATAGAGAAGACTTAAAAGCACTCTCCGGATTCCCGATGTTGAGCATCAGATCTGTTCGTATGCGTGGCAGTTCATCGATCACCAGCTCTCGACGCTTGTAGGGTACCGCGCCGGAATAAACATTTCCCTGCGAGCCCTCCGCACAAGAAACTGTAACCAGGCTCGGTTTCTCAAAAACGCGTGTAGCATTGCCGGTACCGACAACGCAAGGGACTTTCAGCTCGCGACTGATAATCGCCGCATGGCAGGTTCTGCCACCACGGTTGGTGATGATCGCCGCTGCCTTCTTCATGATCGGTTCCCAATCGGGGTCGGTCATATCAGCAACGAGGACATCACCTTCTTCGAACTTATGCAGTTCTTTCGGTGAGTTAATCACACGCGCGACACCGGTGCCGACGGCATCGCCGATCGCCCGTCCGGAGAGTAGTGGCTGTCCGGGCTTTTGCAATTCGTAGGTGACTATGCGGTTGTACGTCGCTTGTTTATGGATCGTTTCAGGGCGCGCCTGGACTATGAATAATTCTCCGGTCAGCCCATCTTTAGCCCACTCGATATCCATCGGCGTCCAGTGCCCGTGACGCTGAGAGTAGTGCTCCTCGATCTTGACGCCCCACTTCGCAAGTTGAATTGCCTCTTTGTCCGAAAGACTCAAGATTTCGCGCTCGTGCGGCAGGACATCTAAATTTTGCGTTCTCTCGGCGCTGTGCTCACGGAGAATCATTTTGCATTGCTTGGCTCCCACCTTGCGACGTATCACAGGATCGGGCGCCGTGCCGAGCGTCGGTTTGAAAACAATGATCTCATCGGGATCGACCCGCCCTTGCACGATGTTTTCTCCCATCCCCCAGGCGGACGTAATCAGAACCACATTCTTGTGTCCGCTTTCCGGGTCGAGGGTAAACATCACTCCCGAACAGGCAAGGTCGGAGCGCACCATTTGCTGGACGCCTATCGAAAGCCGCACCGCCATATGGTCAAAACCCTTGTCTATTCGATAAGAGATCGCCCGGTCTGTGAAAAGGGAAGCAAAGCAGTCAAGACAGGCATCCAACAAGTCGAGCACGCCTCTGACATTGATAAACGACTCTTGTTGTCCGGCGAAAGATGCGTCCGGCAGGTCTTCGGCTGTAGCACTGGAGCGGACCACCACCGCCACATTCTTGCCCAGTTTCTCCTCGAGATCTATGTATGCGCGCGCTATCTCGTCCTTCACTTCAGCGGGGATACCTGTTCGGCGCATCAACTCGCGAGCCTTTCGACCAGCCTCGGCAATCGAGCGCACATCGCCCGGCTTGATGTCGCTCAGGATGCCGCGCAATTTGTCTTCGGCGCCTTCCGAACTGAGAAGCAGCGAATATGCATCAGCTGTAATCACAAATCCAGTCGGGACGCTGATGCCGTCTTCAGTCAGTGACCCTAACATCTCGCCCAGCGAAGCATTTTTTCCGCCTACTAAATCTATATCGGAAAGATTGACTGCCTCGAGGTTTCGCACGAATAGATACATGAGTTAGCTCCTTGCGCCCTGATTACCATATTGTCGGCGGTGCCGCGCTCATTTCCATTGACTTCAAGACTGATACAGCCCCTCCTCCTTTTGGTTGATCCTGCCAGTCGGCAATTCTGTCAAAATCATGGTCGGCTGACCCAGAGGGGCAAATGGCTGATCCGACGAACAGAGAAATCGCAGTTATTGGACTCGGAAACACCTTGAGAGGCGATGACGGTGTTGCCATGGCTCTGCTCGAGCATCTAGAAATCTCAGATACCCATGACTGGCACTGCTTTCCGTTAGGCACATTTTCGACCTTGATCGGGCAGTGTTTCAGAGGACAGAAGAAAGTCCTGATCATCGACGCCGTACACACCGGTGTCCGTCCGGGCACCCTGATTCTGATAGACCTGAGCCCGCCGCTTTCGACTTTGACACCGGGACGAATGCGGACGACTCACGGATTCTCATTCCTGGATGAAATCCAGATCCATCAGCAGTTCCTGCCTGAGCAGATCTGGTTTCTCGGCATCGAATCTGATGAATGCGGCGCCGGCGAGAAGCTGAGCGCCGCCATGCAATTACGTCTGCCCCAGCTGGTACAAGAAACCAGGAAAGTGCTAACTTGTATGGCCGCAAACGAGCCCGTCAGCTTTTACACAAGTTAGTCCAAGAGTGACGTATGCACGAATCAGCCATTGCCCAGAACATCTTGAAGATTGTCGAAACCAAGCTCTCCGCTCAGAGCCAGCACCCATCGGCAGGCGTTCTCCAGGCAGTGCACGTTGCCATCGGCGAGTTCCGCAATGTTGACCCGCAAAGCCTGGAGTTCGCCTTCGACTCATTAAAGACCGGCACCGATTGCCGCGCTTGCCGGCTCCAGATCGAAATTCAAACCGCTCTGGCCCGTTGTGCAAGCAGCAACCACTCATATCGCCCCAGCCTCGAAAACGGCTTTCGCTGCACCGAATGCGGTGCCGGCATCGGTTATATGGAGCGGGGCGAAGAACTCGAGATTCGCGGATATACTTACACATCCCAGGCTGAGGAGCAATCGTCTTATGCATGAAACCGGCGACCCCCATCTGGTGGAAAAGATCCTGCAGAATAATGAAGACCTGGCTGCCCACAATCGCGAGCACTTCGATGAGCTGGGGCTGACGGCAGTCAACTTCATGAGCGCACCGGGCGCGGGCAAGACAACGTTGATTGCGTCCGTTCTGCACTTTCTGAGCGCTGCTTTTTCGGTGCGGGTAATTGAAGGCGACATGGTCGGCTCGCTAGATGCGGACCGGCTGAGAAAGTTGGGCGTCCAGGTCGAGCAAATATCCACCGGGCGTAGCTGTCACCTGGATGCACAAATGGTGGCACGAGTGTTGCACGACTCGCCCTTCTTCGAGAACTGCCAGTTTCTGATTATCGAAAACGTGGGTAATCTCGTCTGCCCGGCTGAGTTTCCACTTGGCGAACATAAGCGTGTGGTGTTGCTCTCGGTCACGGAAGGTGATGACAAGCCACTTAAGTATCCCGTGATTTTCCGCAATTGTGACGCCGTGGTCTTCACTAAGTGTGATCTGCTTCCTCACGTGTCATTCTCAATTGACCAGGCAGAGCATGCGATTCTCGGCATTCAACCGCAGTCCGAAATATTCCGCGTGTCGGCAAAGACAGGTGAAGGTATTGAAGAATTCGCTGCGTATTTGAGAGCTTTGCGTGCCTGATGTGTATTGCTATACCAGTGCGGATTATCTCAATAGAGGGTCCGCGCGCCACAGTCGAGATCGGCCAAAACACCCAGAGCATTTTGCTGACCGTAGATGCAAAAGTCGGTGATTGGGTGCTTTTGCATGCAGGGGCAGCCATCGGGCTCGTCGATGAAGAGTTTGCCAGACAGTCACTCCAGCTATTGTCTAGAATCAATCGACCAGATTGATAAACTTCCGGCAGTTAAGTCTTTCGGAGCATAGCCAACTGTTCGACCGGACGATGTCCGGCAAGGTTCGTCCGCGGTCAAATAAAGAGGTCGGAGGGCTTCTAGCAATGGACCGTTTCTGCATACTGAATAAAAGCGACTTGCCACAATTGTTCGCCTGCCTGCAATCCTTCGGTCAGGTGTACGCGCCACGTCCGGTCTCAGAGCAGTCGTTTGCTTACAAAGCAGTGAATAGCGTAGACGAAATTTCAATGGCAGCCTTGCGCACGATCCTGCCTGCCAAGAAATTCTTTTATCCCGGCAACGAAGAGGTACTGCGCTATCAAAACGGCGAATTGATTGATCCGCTGGACCAGTCAGCAGATGGCTCAAACGCCGCCCCCAGGCAGGTCGTATTCGGCATTCACCCTTGCGAACTGGCAGGTATAGCAGTTCTAGACAAAATATTCGCCGCTCAACCTGCCGATCATCACTATTTGCTGAGACGGAAAAACACCCTACTGGTAGGCACTGGATGCATGCCGGACCAGCACTGTTTCTGCAAATCGACGGGCACGGATATGCCGGAGTCGGCTTACGATCTGTTTCTCACCGATCTGGGCGACGAATTGATGCTGCAGGTGAGAACGCCACTGGGTGAATCCGTGGTGTCGGGTCTCGGTTGCCTGCAGGACGTTGATGCCATGGGAACCGGCGCCGATGTCTGCAAGGACAAATACCAAAATTTCTACATGCAACGCGCTGCCGCTTTTACCGCCGAATTCGACGGAGAAGACCTGGCAGCCACCCTGGATGAAACGTGGCATAGCCCGGCCTGGGAAGAACTGGGTAGCCGCTGCTTGAGTTGCGGCAACTGCACTCCCGTCTGTCCCACCTGTTATTGCTTCGATCTGGTGGACGTAGCAGAACTGGACGGCTCAGCCAGTCGCCACCGCGAATGGGACAGTTGCCAGATTGCCGGATTTGCCGGTGTCGCCGGCGGCTTCAACTTCAGACCGACGCCGGTCGATCGCTTGAAGTTCTGGTATCGCCACAAGCTTTACGGCTTCGAAGATCCATACGGTTTCCCGACTTGCATAGGTTGCGGTCGCTGCACTGTTTCTTGCCCGGCGGGCATCGACGACATCGTCGGCATGGTCAAAAGATTGCAGTCCGAAGCAAGGAGTCCCCAAGATGGCAACTAGCACAAGTTCTGATTCTACGTATATGCCATCGCGTGCGGTGGTGCTTTCGATTACCGAATTGACCGAGACCGATCGTTTATTCACACTGGAAATATCCGACGAAAAGCTGCGGGACTGCCGTCCCGGTCAGTTCGTTCAGGTGTATTTACCGGGCGTCGGGGAGTGCCCGATTTCGGTCTGCTCAGGACTGGTGGGGGAAACAATACAATTGTGCGTCCGGCGCATCGGTCGTGTTACCGGCGCACTGTTTCAACTGCAGGTAGGTGATTATCTATTTCTGCGCGGTCCATATGGACAGGGATTTCCCGTGGACTCGCTACGAGGCAAAAACATCGTGATGGTGGCGGGCGGACTGGGTATTGCTCCCGTACGCTCGGTCTGGCAATATTTGCTCGCCCATCGAGAAGATTATGGACGGATTGTCCTCATCTACGGTGCCCGCAATCTGGTCGACCTGCTGTTCGCGAATGAACTGCAGGACATCGCCCACGGTGGCGGCATCGAGATTGAAATCGCCGCGGAGGAGACAGAAAAATCCAATTGGTGCGAGGTGCCGATCTTTAGAGGCGTGATTACGCGCCCCTTGCATGCACTGGACATGGATGCATCCTTCGCCGCAGTTGTATGCGGACCACCGGCCATGTACAGGTACGTGATTGCCGAACTGGAAGCAAAAGGCGTCAGTCCAGAAGATATCTACATTTCCCTTGAAAGACACATGAAGTGTGGTGTCGGCAAGTGCGGGCACTGTTTCATTGGCGGTCGATTTACTTGCAAAGCCGGTCCCGTGTTTTCGGTGTCCAGCATGACTGCCTGGCCGGAAGCTATGGAGTGCGCATCATGAAGTCCGCCACCGACACCGATTTACCTTCGATCGCTGTGTACAGCCTGACCGGCTGCGCAGGTGAATTGCTGATTATTCTGGAAAATTTGGATGCGATTTTGCCTTACGCACGAGTGGCAAGTTTTCCATTCGCGCAATCAAAAAATCAGTTAGCCGATGTCGACATCGCCTTCGTGGAAGGAACGGTCAGCCAGCCTCACGATCTGGAAAAGCTCAAAGAGATACGAGCCAACTGCCGGCACCTGGTCGCCGTTGGCACTTGCGCCGTCTGGGGTTGCGTGCAGAAGGGTTGTGCCACCAAAACCGCCAGGGAGCTTTCCAAAGCTGTTTATGGACCCGACAGCAGCGTCACCTGCTTTGATCCGGAACCGCTGGAGAAATTTGTGCATGTTGACGTAAAGTTGCCGGGATGTCCAATAGATTCAACGCAGTTTCTGGCTGTGACTGCCAGCCTCTTAAGGGACCACCTGCCTTACATCAAGCACAAGCCTGTTTGTCTGGAGTGCAAACTACGCGAGAATGCCTGCGTCTTAATTGAAAAGAACCTGCCTTGCCTCGGACCGGTCACAGCAGCCGGCTGTGGAGCTCTCTGCCCGACCGTCGGGGCTGCCTGCTATGGCTGCTTCGGTCCCTGCGACATGCCTCAGATGGCAGCAATGGCGCAGATATTGTTCGAGAAGGGATTCTCACTTTCGGAGATCATCAGTCGCCTGGTATCCTTTGGTGCACCGCGCGAACTGTTCTCTCGTATGGAAGTGAAAACAGCCTGATGGCAGAAGCAGAAAGAAAAACCATCTATATCCCAGAGATTTCGCGGGTCGAAGGACACGCGGCTGTCGATGTGGTAATCGAGAATGGATGCGTCAAAGAGGTAAAACTGGACGTTTTCGAAGGCACCAGATTTTTCGAGCAAATCGTTGTCGGTCACAAGTTTGACGAAATAGCCCATCTCACCTCGCGTGTTTGCGCCATCTGCTCCACCGGTCACGTCATTGCCGCCGTGCGAGCCATCGAAACGATCTTTTCACTACAGCCAAACCGCCGCACCGAGCTGTACAGAGAACTGATGCATCTGGGCATGATCATCGAATCGCACGCAACACACATTTACGCCTTAGCGCTGCCGGATTTTCTGAACACACCGGATTTGGTGTCATTCGCTACAGGACATCCTGACAGATTCGCCGAATGGACGTTGCTGCGCAATCTGGGCGCTTCCATTCAGACAGCCATCGGTGGTCGCCCATTTCACCCCGTCAATCTGCACGTAGGCGGTCTCTCCTTTTATTCGCCGGCGGAAGACATCCAACACTTCACTGACTCTTGTAAGCAAGCATTGCCGGTTGCCGAATCGGTCTGTCGGCTGCTTTTGGAATTCAAACCAAGAGTGGCGCGCACCACGCAACCTGTGTTTCTCGCTCTCATACCAGATAGCGGCAACTATGGTTTCTTCGGACAGAAAGTACGTTGCAGCGCCGGCTGGGAAGCAGACATTCAGTCTTATCCCGACTACTTGATGGAACATTCGGTGCCGTACAGCCACGCAAAAAAATCCGCGGCTCGCGGGCAATCTTTGATGGTGGGCTCGATGGCGCGGCTGGCGTTATTTGGAGATCGCTTGGGAGGCAGAGCCAGGGAGCTCTTTGTCGAGAGTCCACTGGCGGATTCTGATACCAATACACTCTGGAACAACCTCGCTCAAGCAATCGAAGTTGTATATGCGCTGGAGAGAGTGCCGCAGATCATCGCTGAGATCGAAAGCCTGCCGTCCAGCATCACAACGCAAGAGCCGGTCACCGGCTGCCGGCAAGCGGGCTGGGCCGCCGGCGCTGTAGAGTGCCCGCGCGGCACGCTCTATCACTCTTACGAGTTGGATGCTGAAGGCACCATATTGCGAGCCGACATGATTACCCCATCCGCACAAAACACTGCACGCATCGAGCTGGACATCAAAGAAGTCGTCGAGAACGAGCAGAACAACACTGACGCAACTGACTCGAACAGCCTGCAGAAGCAGCTAGAAACACTTGTAAGAGCCTACGACCCCTGCAACACCTGCGCCACGCACATGGTGCAAATCACTCATGTCCCGCCGGAGCAACTCGCTGCTCCTGATCGTTGACGGCTATTTGCCGATTAGTCATTTTTTTGAGTCTCTTTTTCTGCTTCAGTTTTACAACTTCCACAGAGCATGGAGCATCATGAACCACAGCCTCGGCGACACTGCCCAGAACGGCGTGCTCAAAGCCCTGGCGTCCATGCGAGCCAATGACGATAAGATCGGCATCCCATTCCCTGGCCACTTGAGCTATTCGATTGCGCGCATACCCCTGTTCCAGCCTGGTTTCCACCACGACTCCAGTGTCAGGTCCGCTCAGTTGACTGTAGCGCTCAACTGCTTTGGCCAAAATTTTTGTTTGCGAGTCTATCACTTCGCCCGGCACGAATAGTCCGTAAGCCGGCGCCAGAGGCTCAGCCACCGAAAGAATTAAAATCTGCGAACCCGCCGGCCATTGACGCTGTGCCACTTTGTCCAGCGCCATTTGGCTGCACTGAGAGTTGTCGATGGCAATCAAAATCTTCATGGCTGCACTCCGCAGGGACCGATTGGTTATGCATCCAGTTTCCGATTTTTTTCGCCGACGGGCATCCTTCAAGTTAGGTATCTCTCTTGTGAAGCTGAATAGACTTCAGGCATTTGTCAATCATCCTAAAGGATGAGTCAAGGATCAATCTTCGTGTGCATGCGCCGGTTGAAAAGGAATTCGATAATTGCTTGCAGGGATAAAGTAGGTTTCTCATGAAGTTCGACCGCATCACCGTCAACAACGTCTACAGTGCACTTAAAGAAGACGCCACCAGCTGCGATCTGGTCGACGTGCGCGACTTGAGCGATTTTCTCGATGAGCACATCGAAGGCAGCGTCAACGTGCCCCTGATGCACTTGACGAAAAAGTCGGCGGCGATTTCCAGAAACAAGCCTGTCTATCTAGTCTGCACCAATGGCAAGCTGGCGACAGACGCGGCGGAAACCCTGCGTGGACAGGGTTTCGAAAATGTCTATGTAATGGCGGGCGGATTGCTGGCCTGGAATGCGCAGGGTTTTCCGGTCAAACACGGAAGACATAGCTGGCTCTACAAACGGGAAGGACGCATAGCAGCAGGGCTGACCATCTTGCTGTTCGCGTTGATATGCTGCGACGGCAGCTGGAAAGCGGCAATCGTGCCTGGCATTTTTGCCACCGTGCTGATCGCCTCCGCCTTCGCCGATCTGGTCTGGGCATGGTTGTGCCCAGCCGCCCCTGAAGAGAGGAAGGTCTGACCATGAAAGTACTGGTGCCGCTGGACGACGCCCAATTGCTAGAACAAGTTGTCGAATTTATCATTGCGCAGAACCTCCCAGCGGAGACTCACTTTCGGTTATTGCATGTAATTGAGTTCCAGCCGGACGAAGTGGCGCTGAGCTGTTCCTCCGAGGTGCACGTTTTCTTGCAGCAGCAGACTGAAGCGGCTGAAGGCCTGCTAACCAGTGCCGAAAAGCTAATAGTCAAGCATTACCCGCGCGCGTCGTGCACTCTGTCTGTTGTGCAGGGACTGCCGGTGGAGTCTATTCTGGAAGCAGCAACTGAATGGCAGCCGGATCTGCTTGTCATCGGCAGCCACAATCGGAAAGGGTTGGCGCACTTCTTCCTCGGTAGCGTCGCTGAAGCGGTATCAAAAAGCTGCAACTGCTCTGTTGCCCTGATCAGGCGCAAGGAAAGCCGGCTCGCCACGCCCTCAACGGCAGTAGAACTGGACACCCGCCCGATTGCATTCTAACGCGGGCGGTTAGCCTCTCAGATTTGTTACCATTTACCGGCACCTGAATAGGCGACCGGGAAATGCAACCCGACAGCTTTTATACAAGCGATGAATTCGGTCCGGACGATATAGCCCTGCGTAAGCGCTGGCTGAATTTTACGGACGAGGATGAGGCTCTTTTGCGAGACATCCACCCTCTTATGAGGGAGAGCGTCGATCCTCTGATCGACGATATGTATGCGCACTTTCTCTCATTTCCGGAAACGTCGGCATTTTTTCCGGACGAACAAACTCTCAGGCGGGCACAGGAAGCACAAAAGCAATACTTCCTGCGCCTGACAGCCGGCAACTACGACGAGGACTATGTCAAAGACAGGCTGCGCGTAGGCACCACGCACTACAGTATAGGATTGGACCCCAAGTGGTACTTGGGTGCTTACAACCGCATTCTCAACTGGATGAGGCGCCTTGTCGCCAAGAAGTACAAGAATAATTTTGAGAAGTATGCCCAGACAGTAGCGGCTCTCTCTCGGGTAATTTTCTTTGACATGGGATTAGCCATAGATTCTTACTTCGTTGCCAAAGAACGCGCGGCCAGAGAACAGGCTCATGCTCTCAGCGCACTGGAAACCGAACGACGGGTCACAAAGAGCATTCTCGAAGACGCGCCGGTAGGTCTGGTACGGCTGGACCGCAACCTTCGCGTAGCCGAGTGCAATCCGGAGTTCGCCGAAATGCTGGAATTGCCGAAAGGCAAACAGCCAATCAACGAATTGCTTGCCGATCTGGCACCACAATTGTCACTGGCAGAATTTCAAAAAGTGCTGGAGATGGACGAACCTTACCGCGCCACGGCAGAACCTTTGTCGCTTTCAAGCTCGTCGGCAGTCGCTTACTACGACCGCGCTATCTGGCCGGTCAAGGATAAGGACGGGCAAACACTGGCCTTGCTTGCCATTTTTTCCAGCGCCAACGATCGGGTCTTGTTACAGCAACAGCGCGAGGATTTTGTCGCCACTCTCACGCACGACCTGAAAACACCGATTTTGGCAGCCAACCGAGCAATCAAACTTTTGATGGACGGTGACTTCGGTCCGGTGCAGGAATCTCAGACCCGCATACTGGAGACCATTCATCAAAGCAACGAAGCTCTGTACAAGCTGGTGCAGACACTCCTGGACGTATATCGGTACGACAGCGGCGCCAAAAAACTCTTGCTGGCGGAGCACGATGTAGCTTCCATGGTGAAACAACTGGTGAGCGAGCTGGAGCCCCTGGCTAAGACCAAAAGCGTTGGTGTCTCGGCAATACTCCCGGAAGCACCATATAAGGTGTTATGCGATGCAGAAGAGTTGCGGCGCGTATTACAAAACCTGGTCGACAATGCTCTCAAATTCACGCCCTCCGGCGGCAGTATCAACATCACGATGCACCAGGCACCACCGGTTACCGAAATACAGGTAGCCGACACGGGAAAAGGCATCTCAGAAACTGACAAACCAAAGCTCTTTCAAAGATTTTGGCAGGCGGCGGGCAGCGGTAGATACTATGCTTCAACCGGACTGGGTCTTTACCTTTGTCGAAAAATCGTCGAACTGCACGGCGGTCGCATCGGCTGTCAGAGCCAACTGGGAACAGGCAGTACGTTCACTTTTACAATCGACCCCTCGCACATCACAGAAAAAGTTCGCGACGATTCCCGAAGTGAGAGCGCGGAAGGCGCCGGTGAGAGCGCGGAAGGCGCCGGTGAGAGCGCGGAAGGCGCCGGTGAGAGCGCGGAAGGCGCCGGTGAGAGCGCGGAAGGCGCCGGCGAGTAACCACGTATCGGTCGCTACAGATATGGCTGCAGATGCTGCAACATGCAGTCCATAACGAGCGGGGCAAAGTGACCGCAACCAATAGGATCATCGACAGCCGCATGCGGCTTGTCTTCGAATTCCTGCCGGGCCGCCACCAGGCAGGACCGCACTTTATTGATGATACTCTCCACCTTGCTGCTCATTGCGTCAGAGCCAGGCTTGATGCCGCGCTTCACCAAAGTAGACTCAATAACAGCCTTGGCCGCTTGCAGAGCCTGGCATGACGCTATGCACGCAGGTTGATCTGGCGAATGCTCCAGCAGTCCAAAATCCCGGGCGCTGTCTAACAGCGCCGCCGCGCAATTGTTGCGGTCCCGGACCAGGCGTTCAAGTACCGCCAACCGGGCATTTGGATAACGAAGACACATGCGGACCAGCCCGTGAAGTAAAGCACAATTCAGTCTCTCACTCCCCGCGCCTGAGAGCATCATCCCTGCGGAGGGTTGATAGGCACAAATCGGTCCGACTCGGGAGTCCAGAGGAAATTGGTGAGTTGATACAATTAAGTCCGCCATTGGAGTGTCGTCATGTCCCCAGACTCCGCAGTTTGCCAGACCAGACGAGTGCGTGTTTGTGTGACCGGCATTGTGCAGGGCGTGGGCTTCAGACCCTTTGTTTACAAACTGGCAACCGAACACAATTTGAGCGGTTTCGTGCTCAATCAGGGCGGCGCGGTAGTGATCGAGGTGGAGGGTCCGGCGCCCGCCATCGAACTCTTCGAAAAGAACCTAACAACGCTTTCACCCCCACTGTCGCATGTCGAAACCTGCACAAGCTCGGAACAGCCGCCAAGATTTGACGAGTCAGCATTTGCAATAATCGAAAGCGAGCAGTCATCGCAATTCGTACGGTCCGTCGCACCGGATTCAGCTACTTGCGAAGATTGTCTGCGAGAACTGTTCGACCCGGCTGACCGCCGCCATCGCTATCCGTTCGTCAATTGCACCAATTGCGGTCCACGTTTCACGATTATCAATGACTTTCCGTACGACCGGAAGCGCACAACGATGGCTTCGTTTAACATGTGCTCCGCTTGCGCTTCTGAATACGCAGACCCGACCAACCGTCGATTTCACGCTCAGCCGAATGCTTGCCCGGACTGCGGACCGCAGTTGCAATTGTTCTCACCTGAAGAACAGACAGGCTTTCTCCAAGGTGATGCCGCTCTTGCAGAAACCGCCCGGATTCTCCGGACGGGTGGCATCGCTGCAATCAAAGGACTGGGCGGCTTTCATTTGTGCTGCGATGCCACCAATCACGATACCGTTGAGCGGCTGCGCCGCCGCAAGCACCGCTATGAGAAACCTTTCGCCGTCATGTTTCGCTCTCTTGCCGAAATTCAAAGCGACTGCCAGGTTTCCTCCCTGGAAGCGCAATTACTTTTATCGCATCGACGCCCGATTGTGCTTTGCCGTCTGTCAGCCGAACACCGATTATCCACCGCGATTGCTCCCGGACTCGATCGTGTTGGAGTGATGCTGCCATACACGCCACTGCATCATTTGCTGCTCAACGATTTCCAGGGACCGCTTGTGATGACCAGCGGCAACCTCAGTGACGAACCCATCTGCATCGATAACCAGGAGGCGCTGACTGAGTTGCGCTCCCTGTCCGATGTGATTCTTTTGCACGATCGGTCCATCGCCTCCCGCTATGATGACAGCTTGATGGTTTGCACCGGCAATGGTGGCAAGTCGAGGGCATTCTCACTAAGGAGAGCACGCGGTTACGCCCCCGATCCCATCAAACTGACGACTCCCCCTGCAAAGACAGTTCTGGCTGTCGGAGCGCATTTGAAAAACACGTTCTGCGTCACTGCCGGATCGTCGGCATACGTCAGCCAGCACATCGGCGACCTGGAGAATCTGCAAGCAATCAGGCACTTCCAGGAAACGCTGGACCGTTATCTTTCCCTGTTTCAGCTGCAACCCGAATTGATCGCCTGCGATCTGCATCCAGATTATTTATCAACTTCACTGGCGCACGAACTCTCTCGGCGCCTGGAAATACCCGTCCGGACTGTACAGCATCATCACGCTCACATCGTCGCCTGCACCGCGGAATTCGGCATTACCGAGCCGGTCCTGGGTGTGGCACTGGACGGCTCAGGTTACGGCAGCGACGGCACCATCTGGGGAGGCGAATTTCTCTTTTGTCACGGCAGTCAATTCAAGCGAGTGGCACACTTCGAGACAGTGCCGCTGATCGGCGGATCAAAAGCCGTCAAAAGCCCCTGGCGCATGGCACTCGCTTACCTGTACAAAAGAGAAAACTTCTCCTGGTTTGAGTCGGCAATTGCCGAGCAGATAAATCCAGTCCTGATTCGCGGAGTTCACCAACTGCTGGAGAAACACAGCAGCGCCCCGGAATCCGGTTTCAGCGCGCCGCTCACATCCAGCTGCGGACGCTTGTTCGATGCTATCGCCGCCGTGTCCGGTTTGCGACTGGAAGGAAGCTATGAAGGACAGCCGGCCATGGAGCTGGAAGCAGCGGCACGCTCCGCGCTGCAGGCTGGCAACGGCGAACACCCGCGAAAGGACACCACCCACACCACATCTGACACCACATGCGACGCCGTGCTGCCCGTTGCCGACCTTGTCGAGCAGGCGGCTACGCAACGCCTGGCTGGATTGACACCGCCTGAGATAGCACTGCAATTTCACGTCAGACTGGCCAACCGGCTAAGCAGGAAGATCATCGCCCTGTGCAAGTCTTATTCTGTATCTACAGTCTGTCTGAGTGGCGGGGTGTTTCAAAATATGCTTCTACTGGACTTGCTTATCAATCTGCTTGGTGACAGCATGCCCGATTTGCAGATTCTGCATCCCCGCCAACTACCCTGCAACGATGGTGGCATTTCACTGGGTCAAGCAGTGATTGCCGGCAATCAGGAGTAATGTGGCATGTGTCTGGCGATACCGGGACTTGTGGAAACCATTTTTGAGGAGAACGGGCTCTCGATGGCGTCCGTAGATTTTGGCGGTATCAGGCGAAACGTTTGCGTGTCGTACGTAGAGCATGTTCGCCCCGGACAATACGTGCTCGTGCATGTCGGCTTCGCATTGAGTATTGTCGACGAAGAGGAAGCAAAACGCTCCCTGTCGTCCATTGATGCAGCAGCCGAGCTGGGACTGCCCGAGCTGGGAGTGCCCGACGCGGGACGCGGGGAGGATGTTGAACCGTGAAGTTCTTTTCCGAATTTAGAGACGAGACTCGCGCCAAGACTCTCAGTCGCCGCATTCATCAGCGTGTCAGCCGCCAGTGGAAGATCATGGAAGTGTGCGGCGGACAGACTCACGCCATCATGCAATACGGCATTCCAGATCTTCTGCCGCCCGAGATCGAACTGGTTCATGGACCGGGCTGTCCTGTATGCGTGACACCAATCGACGTGATAGACCAGGCCATACAGATTGCCGGATCTGCTGACACCATTTTCTGCTCCTTTGGAGACATGCTCAGGGTACCCGGATCCAAGATGGATTTGCTAGCGGTAAAGGCGCAGGGAGCGGATGTGCGCGTTGTGTACTCGCCGATGGATTGCCTTGCAATCGCCAAGACCAATCCCACCAAGCAAGTCGTGTTTTTCGCCATCGGCTTTGAAACAACGGCTCCGGCTAACGCTATGGCTGTGGTGCAGGCAAACAAGCTTGCCATCTCAAACTTCTCAATGCTTTGCTCGCACGTTCTGGTGCCTCCGATTATGGAGAGCATGTTGAGCATGCCGGAGACTACCATTCAGGCATTTCTGGGCCCCGGTCACGTGTGCACTGTGATGGGCTCCCAGCAGTACGAGCCTATTGCCAGCCGCTTTCATGTGCCGATCGTGATATCAGGATTTGAACCTCTGGATATTTTGGAAGGCATAGCTCGCGCGGTCGAACAACTGGAGTCTGGTCGGTCTGAGGTAGAAATCCAGTACGCCCGCGCTGTTCGTCCGCAGGGCAATGAAGCGGCGAGAGCCGTCGTGGCTGAAGTCATGGAGCCCTGCGAGCGCAGCTGGCGAGGTATAGGAACTGTCCCCGCCAGTGGACTGCGCATCCGCGACCAGTACGTCCGCTTCGACGCCCTGACTCACTTTTCGCTGCACTCAAGCGGCGGGCGAGACCACGAACAGTGCATCAGCGGACAAATTCTTCAAGGTTTGAAGAAACCTCCGGATTGTCCGGCTTTTGGCAAGCAGTGCACGCCCGAGCGCCCCCTCGGTGCCACCATGGTGTCCTCAGAGGGAACCTGCGCAGCCTATTATCGGTATGCACTGACAGCTCTGCGGGGGGATGATTGATCATGGTGCAAGAAGACGGCGCCGCTTGCTCACTGCCGCTGTTTCACGATCAATTCGTCGTGCTCGGTCACGGCAGTGGTGGCAGGTTGACCAACAGCTTGATCGAAAACGTCTTTTTACCATTGCTGGGTAATCAGCATTTGAGAGCCGCTGAAGATGCGGCCGACGTAGCTCAACTGACCGGCCGCTGTGTGATTTCTACCGATAGCTATGTCGTGCAACCGATTATTTTTCCTGGCGGCAATATCGGATCGCTGGCGGTCAACGGCACCGTCAACGATCTCGCGATGCGCGCGGCACGTCCGCTCTACCTGACGGCCGGATTTATTCTCGAGGAAGGACTCTCGATCGAAACGCTGCGTCAGATAGTTTCTTCCCTGGCAGCCACTGCCCAAGCGGCAGCAGTGCCGGTCGTAGCCGCCGACACCAAAGTCGTGAATCGGGGAGCAGGCGACCAGATATTCATCAACACAACAGGCATCGGTGAACTGCTGCAAGACCCACCTCCCGGTGTCAGCCGTGTCCGGGCCGGAGATGCGATTATCGCCAGCGGAGATATTGGGCGACACGGCATAGCAATCATGTGCCAGCGGTCGGGATTGCAACTGGAGAGCACCGTCACCAGCGATTGCAGCAGTCTATTTCCGCTTGTTCAATCGATGTTGCCGACGGCAGATCTGCATTGCCTGCGCGACCTGACGCGGGGCGGTCTGGCAACTGTCCTCAATGAAATTGCCTGCGGAGCCGACGTGGGCATTGAGATTTCGGAGAAGTCAGTTCCTGTGAGCGAAGCAGTAAGAGCCGCCTGCGAATTGCTGGGGCTCGACCCACTTTATGTGGCTTGCGAGGGACGCCTGATAGCAATCATCAGCGAGGATCAAGCAGACTCCACGCTGGAGGCAATGCGTCGACATGGTGGTTGCCCCGATGCTGGTATCATTGGACGAGTGACTGCTGAACATCCTCGTCGCGTCGTTATGCAATCAGTTATCGGTGGCCGTCGTATAGTCGACCGGCTCTCCGGCGAACAACTGCCACGTATCTGCTAGTGCCGTTGCACCGCTGGTGCACGACTGCAAAGTCGCAGTCCGGACTTAATGAGCGGATTCAAGAAAGGTCCTTGCAGATCGGCGGCCACCACCCTGGCCAGTCCGAGCGGTGTTACTGACACGCGCGGGACATCGGCACCGGCAAAGATCAGCGCCATCAACACTAGAAGAACCAGCAACCAAGAATTTCGTTTGTTAGTTCGGTGATGCGTCCGGTCGGTATTTGTCGCCGAGGTTGGCGGTTGGAAGACAGACACAGGCACATGCAGTGACCCGGTTGGTCTGTGTGTAGTAGTGGCGTACATACCCCTTACCTCGTTGACCTGAAACTGTCACTTTCAGTATCGACCTTTTGAAAGCTCTGCACATCGTCCATTCGACAGACTTTGCTAGTCCTCAGGAACGATGTTTGCACAGCTTCCAGCGGCAAAAATGTCTTAGTGAACGAGGGAAAGCAATGAACACAGTCTGGATTGCACTGGCGCTGAGTGGTCTTCTCAGCGCCTCCATAGCCGCGACCGCCTCGTCATCGGTAGTGCCGGCGCCGGTGAGCGTCAATCCGCCCGCATCTCACACGTCAGCATCGCCGCAGTGGATACCGGTTCCGTCCTGGCTTGCGGGCACGTGGTGGGCAAAGTCTGAAGTCGTACTGTACTCGTACAATTACAGCACCAGGCAGTCCGTGACCACTGAGCCCTTAACTTTGACTATTTCCAGAGTCAGTACCATAGGCATGCAGAAGGACGGGCAGGGCACCATCTGGCATTACACGGGGCTGCCATACAATCGAATAACTCAGACCGACAGCTACACTGAGTTTCACGAAATAGAATCTACGGAGTTGCAGCGCAGCGACGCGCTGGAGGTGCGAGTGACAACGCGCGCCAGGGTAACTCGCACCGCAAAAGAGAATTCGCAACTTATCGACTCATTCTCCGAGTTAACCACTATCAGTTATGTGCCACTCCCAGAGGATGGTTTGATTCAGGCAAGCTTTTTGATCAGGGACTTCGACATGCAAGGCAGGCCGATGTATTTAACCAGGGCAGTTTCTATCGAAAAGAGAATTAAGCCATTCGCGATCGTAGATTTGAATGAGCGCGGTAATTTACGACTCAAGTTTAATGAGTTCATGACAGGCCGTTGAGCCGGCCCTGCGCACACATTTCTGCTAAAGTCGGGGCGGTTTTTCGCTTCTGGAGGTTCGGTGTCGAAGTTTCTTGTAATCTGGTCTCTGCAACCCGACGGCTTACGTCAAGACTTAACGCAAGCGGTACTGCGCATGCCTGAGTATGCGAAAGACTTGAGAAACCGCAAAAAGCTCGACGTTCGGTATCACATCGTCGGTGGACATGGCGGCGCATGGATTTACGACGTCGATAACAATGAAGAACTGGATCGGTTGCTGGCCATGTCTCCTGTCTACAACTTCGCAACTTATACAGTTTATGCGCTAGCCAGAATGGATGATGACACGCCCTCTCAAAAATAGATCTGCGCCTATTGCACCCATCGCTTGCGGCAGCGCAGCACCAGATATGCCGCCGCCTCACTTACCAACCAGCCGACCGTGACGATGCCCAGTATCTCGGTCATGTGACTGAGAGACAGTGGAGTCGTATCCAAGATGGTATTGAGACCTGGTAAGTACAAAGCTGCCAAAAGCAAGCTGTACGAGCAGAGCATCGAGACTGAGATTTGCCAGTTTATGCGGGATAAGCGAAGTTGGCCGTCGGCGATAAAAAGCCATGACCAGGCCTGATACATAAGCGACAAGGACAATGCACAAAGTGCGACGGTTGGCAGCGCTCCTTCTTCGTAATGACAGACATGCCAGTACTCAAGGCAAATGAACGCCGACGTCGCCGCTACCACAGCGCGCAGACAGATCTGCGAAAACTGCTGCATTCCAAACAGTCGTTGATTCGTCTTGCGAGGCGGACGATTCATCACCTCAGGGTCGGACGGCTGCAAAACCATTCCCAGTCCAGGGAATACGTGCATGATCAAGTTTAGCCACAGCAATTGCAACGGCGTTATGTGCGCCCCAAGACCCAATATCACCGAGCCGGATACTGCCATTACCGAAGCCAGACTGGCGGTCAGCAAATAGCCGACCGCCTGCCGAATATTCTGATAGATGCTGCGGCCGAATTTTATAGCCCGAATGATCGTACTGAAGTTGTCGTCGGTGAGCACCAGGGCCGAGACGTCGCGCGCCAGATCGCTTCCGCGCAGTCCCATGGCAATGCCGATGTTTGCTTGCTTGAGAGCTGGCGCATCGTTAACGCCATCGCCGGTCATAGCCACCACATTTCCGGCTCGCTGCAACCCCTGCACCACGCTCAGCTTGAGTTCTGGGGTAGCACGCGCGATTACAGCGACGGACTTCAGTTTCTCAGCCAGATCAGCGCCGGCGATTGACTCTAATTCCTTGCCAGTCACCACCGCGTCTTCCCAGCCCGGATGGAGGATCCCCAACTCCCGCGCGATTGATTCGCCCGTCGCCGACTGATCGCCGGTAATCATCACTACTTCGATACCGGCCTTGTGAGCATCGGCGATTGCCTCGGTTACGCCCTCCTTGGGGCGATCCGCCATACCAACCAGTCCCAAGAGTGTCATTTCGTTCTCGCAGTTCTCGAACTGGCGCTCTCTCACAGACGTGCGCACAGCGACGGCCAGCACGCGCAGCCCGCGCGCTGCCAACAACACATTCTGCTCGATAAAGTGGGCACTGGCCGCAGGGTCCAGCAGTTGGATATTACCGCCATCTAAATAGTGTGAGCAAATCGACAGCACAGACTCCGGAGATCCCTTGGTGAAGGCAATGTATTGCTTGTCGATGCGGTGCAACGTCGTCATGCGCTTCCTGGACAAATCGAATGGCAGTTCGTAAGCCCGTGGAAACTGTCGCAGCAAATCGTCCGGCGAATAGCCGGCTTTGCCGCCGGCGACCAGCAAGGCTCCTTCTGTCGGGTCTCCTAGAACCGCCCATTTACCGGTTTTTGGATCCGCCGCCAGGCTTGCATCGTTGCACAGCATGGCGGCTCTGAGTAATTCAGACAATCCATGATTGAGGGACGGATCAACAGTTCTGCCACCATCTGTGAAAGAGCCTGCCGGATCGTAACCGCTGCCTGTGACCTTAATATGCAAGCAAAAGAGAACGATATCACTGACGACCAGCTGATTCTCCGTGAGAGTACCCGTCTTGTCGGTGCAAATCACGGTTGTGCAACCGAGAGTCTCGACAGATGCCAACCGCCTTACCAGGGCTCCGAGCCTGACCATGCGCTGCGTGCCGATAGCAAGAGCGAGCGTGGCAAGCAGTTGCAACCCTTCAGGAATGGCGGCTACGGCCAGCGCGATACCCACCTGAACCATGTACCAGAAAGGCTGTCCGACGGCCACACCAATGCCGCAGATGGTGACGGAGAGAATTACGGTCAACCAGGTGAGCTGGCCACCGAGATGATCCAGTTCCTTCTCCAGAGGGGTTGCACCACTGGTAGTTTCACTCAACAGTTTGCCCAGTGAGCCCAATCGCGACGCGCGACCGGTTGCTGTAACTACCGCCATCGCCCGACCAGCGGCAACAGTAGTGCCGGCGAAGACTTGCATGTCTTCAACCTTGCCACCCGGCAGGGGCTCCGCCGATTTGAACACGCAGACACTTTCGCCCGTCAGAGCAGACTCATCCACGCTAAATGAAGCACACTCGACGATGCGCATGTCGGCGGGGACTCGCACACCAGACTCTAATTTCACAAGATCGCCGGGAACCAGTTCAACTATCGGCAACTCCACTTCCACTCCGGCGCGGAGCACGCGGATTTGACCGCCAGCTAGTTTCTTCAATCTTGCCAACGAAACTTCAGCCTGCCTTTCAGTAAAAAATCCAATCGCTGCATTGATAAATATCGCGGCACCGATGGCGGCAGCTTGAGTATATTCTTTTAGAAGCACAGACAGGACGAGCGCAATTAACAGCAGAACAACTACAGAAGATATAAATTGGTGGATCAATGTTTGCCACCAGCGAGTGGCGGCAACGCTGGCGACTTCGTTGGGACCGTACTTGAGCAGTCGTCCCTGGGCATCCTCCGCCGCCAATCCATGACTGAGATCGGTCTGCATGATCTCGGCCACCCGAGCCGCCGAAGCTGTCAACAGTTCGGCATTGCCCGCAGTAGGGGCTTTGGTGTCGGGTTGTGGAAGCGACATCGATGCGCACCTGGAAAACACTGATATGGCTATTATCCTGAAAGCCTGTCCTCCGGTCATCGTCCAGTTGGTACGCGGACTGATTGTTCCAGGTCATCCTGTCGACTTAGGCGCAGTCAGTCACCGACAATAGACATTTCGGTGGATGCCCTCCCCGGCGCCTACATTGGAAGATGCTCGTGTGAACTGTGACTGCGATTCGCGAGGATAGCGACCCCATGAAAATTCTGATTGCCACAGACGGCTCCGAGTACTCGCAAGCCGCTCTTGAGTCTGTCGCTGAGCGCCCGTGGCCCGCAGACACGTCGATCGTAGTACTGCATGTGGTGCAGACGCTGGCCCCCCAATACATCGGATTTAACTATGGATATGCCGAAGCGCTGGCAACCGTGGACGAAGCTGGGCGCAAAGAAGGGCGCAAAATACTTGATGATGCCGTCGACTTCTTAAAAGAGCGTTTGCCCGGTTGTCAGATAACAAATGTCATGTTAGACGGATACATTTTGGTCGGCATCCTGGACGCCGCCGAAAAATTTGAAACCGACCTGATTATCGTCGGCTCACATGGGCGCACCGGGCTGGTTAAGTTCTTCATGGGCAGCGTCGCTGAAGCGGTGCTCAACCGTGCCCCGTGCTCTGTTGAGGTGGTGCGCAAACCAGTCAGACAGCAGCCCAAGCCTGAGCCGAAGTCGCAGTCGAAGTCGAAAAAATCAAGCAGCGCAGAAAAAACCAGGGCGGGACGCACCGGGTGAGCATTGCGGATACTACCAGGACGGGACAATTAGCCGCGGCCCGTCGTGTGTTCGCCCTCACACTGCTGCTCAATCTGTCTGTGGCTTTAGCCAAACTACTCTGGGGTTTTGCCACTCATACACTGAGCATGGTGGCAGATGGGTTTCATTCGCTCCTCGATGCCTCATCCAACATCGTCGGGATCATTGGCTTGAGTATTTCGACCAAGCCTCCCGATGCCGGTCACCCTTACGGACACAGGAAATTTGAAGCACTGGCAGCGATATTCATATCGTTCTTGATGTTTCTGTCCAGCTTCGAAATTCTCCGAGAGTGCTTAAATCGGCTGCTGGCGACCAGTGCCGACAAGCCGGACGTCACGATCGGCAGTTATGCAATCATGCTGGTCACCATGGTCGTAAATATCGGCGTCTCTCAGTATGAGCGGCGGCAAGCCAAAGCCTTGCGAAGCGAACTATTGCTGGCCGATTCCATGCACACATTGAGTGATGTATATGCAACTGTCGGCGTGCTCATCTCCTTAGCGGCGATTCAAATGCAGATGACAGTGGTCGATGTGGCGGCAGCCATATTGATCGTCGTGATTATTTTCAAGGCCGGCTTTGGAATTATTCTCGTGCATCTGAACAGCCTCGTTGATGCTGCCGGCCTCGACGCTGTGGAGATTGAGAGGCTGGCAGTGTCAGTTCCCGGTGTGCTCGGCTGTCATAAAATACGCAGCCGCGGCATGAGCGACTGCGTATTCGTAGATATGCATTTAGTCGTTGAAGAAAGTCTGTCAGTAGCCGCCGCTCACGAGATCAGCCAGAAAGTGGAAGCCCTCCTGCTCAACTCAGACCGAGGCATAGTCGATGTCGTCGTCCATATAGAGCAGGAGCAGCCTGAATCGAAAGGCGCTTGCCACGAAGAGACGACACCATCCAATTAGTCGGGCATGTTTTCCAGGTTTTCCAGGCTGCCACTGACTATCACATCATAGAGTCCGACAGCCAGTAGTCCTGCGGCACCGCCGACCGAACCGAAAGCAAGAGCAGCCATAATTACGCCTGTGAGCGTCATGTCCGGCAGCGGTCCGAAAACGAAGGGCACTGCCATCGCAGTAAAAACGAATCCGAGAATAATGCCGGCATTAAAAAGAACGTGCAGCGGCAGAGCCTTGCGTCGCACCGGCGCTACGGTCGTGGCGGTCCTGACTGTGCCGTGGTTGATTGTAAACATACGAGTCACCTCTCATCCAAATGCATCCTACGTAACTGATTTTCTCGATTTCACCCGCGAGAAACATCGTCCGCAAGATGGATAGAAGGCCGCCCATCGATTGATACCATGTGGTCGCGATTCGAGAGGTATCTCCATGTGGCTTTTTATTTGTGTTTTTCTGATTGCGTACATGTATCACGGACTTGGTATCACGCTCGGTTATCATCGTTTGCTCTCGCATCGAGCGTACAAGGCTCCGAAGTGGCTTGAATACTTGATAGTGCTCGGTGGTTACCTGGCTATGGAAGGCTCGCCGATTTTCTGGGTATCGACCCACCGCCTGCATCACCGGTTCTCAGACAGACCCGGCGATCCTCACTCGCCGGTGGATGGGCTCTGGCACGCCTTTGCCGGCTGGATGATCAAACCGCGGGTTTTTGTTTCTTCAGAGGAAAGCAGACGACTGGCACCAGACCTCTACCGCGACCCGATCTACAGAGCTTTGCATTGCGCCCACAGCGGCATGGAAGGCTGGCTGTGTTTGACGATCTCCGCGATATTCAGACTGGGGATCTTCCTTCTATTCGGTCCCGTTGTCTTTTTCGCTCATTTGCTTGGAAGTTTGCTGGCATTTTCGGCGCCGCTGATCGTCAATCTTTTCTGCCACATGCCCTGGCTTGGCTACGAGAGCCATGCCTGCGGCGACCAGAGTCGCAATGTGCCGGTGGTGGCATTACTTTCCTTCGGCGAAGGATGGCACAACAATCATCACGCGTTTCCAGGCTCGGTGCGATTCGGGCTAAACCCACGCGAATTCGATATGACCTTCCAGGTAGCCCGTCTCTTGCAGGCGGTGGGATTGATCCGCGACCTGGCAATCCCTCAAATCGTGCCGGTCAGCCAGGTGGAAGAAAGCAAACCGCTGGTGAAAAATCATCCTAAAGGATGATCGATTTATCCGCACGCTACGGCTCCCGGCTGATCACTTTTAGTCCTTAATCCTGAGATCATGGATGAAGCCATGAGGAGCTACTAACATGAAGATTTACGATACCGGCGATACGCTGCCTGCGGAGTACCGAGCAGCTCTGATTGACCTGCTCTCATTCCAGGCTGACTCTGAATTTGCCGGCGGGCAGCGGGTGGGCGAGAATATGCGCTTTGCACCGCGCCCGGAGGAAGCCTATCGCCTCTCGAAAAAAATGATGGAAGAATGCGGCCATGGCTGGTATTGCTGGCAACTTCTGGAAGAGCTGGGTATCGACGTTAACGCCCGGGTTGTCGAACTGGTCACCAATCCGCATAACCCAGACCCCAAGAAAGTGCGCGTCATCAATGGCTTCAAACACGAAAACTGGAAACGTTTTTTCGACGAGTGGGCTGACGTTGCGATGTTTTCCACCGTGGTGACACCGGGTGCTGTTGCTTTTCTCGGACAATACCGAGAATCTTCCTATCTGCCCTGGCGCCGAGTCAGTGAGAGGATTTATCAGGAAGAGAAGGGGCATCTGGCCTTCGGCGTCTGGGCGGCGCGGCGCGTAATCGAATTCGATGGAGAAGCTGGGCGTGAACGCTTGCAAAAAGCGATACCCAAGTTTATGGCTATGGGACTCGGATTCTCCGGGCGTCCAGAGGACGAAAGCAAAAACTTCGCCCGTTATTTCGAAATGGGCCTGAAATTAAAAACGTCCGACCAGCTGCAAGATGAGTATCTCGAGATAGTCTCGAAGCGTCTTTCCGTGCTGGGCTTAGAAATGCCTGCCAGCGTCGAACCCGACTACGAGATGAGGTTCGGCTATGGAATCGATGACGTCCAGACGCCCGAGCGGCTGCAGCCTGTCGGTAAGAGTAAATGAAACATGACGGCAGTAAGGCAACTGCCACCAGCAAGCAGCACGTAACCGATCCGGAGACCTGCATCCAGTGCTCGGCGTGCGAACTTGCCTGCCCTCAGAAGGCAATCGAGTCCATTCTCGGTCGTTATTGCATCGACTTCGATAAATGCAAAGCTTGCGGCGCCTGCATTGAAGACTGTCCAACAGGCGCCTGCGATTGCTTTATCGAAACGGATTCACCGTACTCGCCATCTGACCAATCAAAGTGGCGAACTCTGCCGTCTCCACCTACGATTTAATAACTGCTCCGGCTGCGGCGCGAATCCGATCTTTGCGTTGCACTTTCACCTTCGAGCGCACAATCTCAACAGAACACGGCGCATAAATTGCCACCGTTTGCGAGACGCTACCCAACGGGTGGTTGCCAGAGAAGTCCTTGTTGTGACAGCCGACGTATATTTTGTCGGCGCTCCATTCAGCGGCGGCATTGATAATCTCTGCTGCCGGTGCGCCTTCTCTAATATCGAAGTGCACCATAAGATGAGGGTCTTTCGTCAAGATTCGGCTTCGTACGCGTTCACAGAAGTGCCCGGCGCGCAGTTTCCTCTCGTTGACTATGGCATTGAAAGTTTCTTCGAATTGCGGTCCGTCCGCCGGTATTCGAATCGGCGGCAGCACGGTCAGAACCTTCACCTGTGTATTCGTCGGCCATTGCCGCGCGAGCAGGGCATTGAGAAGCTCCGTGGACATGGGTGTGTCGTCAATTGCAATGATTGCTTTCATGTCGTTACTCCGATTACTTATTGATTTGAGCGCCAGAGCGCGCCAGATTGCCACGACCGATGCAGATCGACTCTTCGTCGTCGAAGTGGGCACGCAACTCTCGGTGCAACACAGAGAGCCGGTCAAGTAGAGACGCGAAGTGCGGCAATCCCGGGATGTTCATCTTAAACTCATTCGTCAGCCCGCTCAGGACCTGCATCGTCTGCACAAATTCATGATGGTCGCACTGCAACTGGTGCAAGAGTTTGTCGAGATTGGCTTTCTGTATTACCTCCGCATCCGGCTCCGCTGCGTTGAGGACTGCCGCAAAAAGCACTGACTCTTCCCAGTGCAGATGCTCATCAAGTTTCGCTTTGAACGATAGAACCGTATCTAAAATCAATGTCACAACGCCATCTTCGGCCAGCACGATCCGATCCGTTTCATCGCGTACCGTGGCTACCAATCGTTCGATGTGCTCCAACTGATGTGACAGATAGCTGTGCTGAATCAGCCGCAGATAGCGCAGACAGTCTGACAGTGTACGCTTGCCTGTATAAGGATTATGAAGAGGATGATGCTGATCGTCGTTGAGATCAGCCCGTCGAATCCAATCCAGAACCTGCGCCGGCGTCACCGCGGCCGGCTTGTGCTTGTGCTTGTGCTGCTGTTTCATAGCAAGTCTCTAAAGCTCACGCGCGAGATGTATTCGGGACCCAGTCTTCGTGAGAACCAGAGTCCTTGATCTGGTTGATCATCTCCATCGCTGCCTGCTGTCCTGAGGGCGTCCTGGTGTCAATCCCTTCCGAAACCGAGACCAGGCGCTTGTGCGCCGGTGCTCCGACAAACTCATGCAGCAACGTTCGCAGGTCGTGCCCGCGGTCGCACTCGTGTGATACCAAACGATCCAGATCGGACACAATCAAGCCGTCAGTGAAAGCCATTTGTCTTATGGCCTCCTGGAGAGAGGTCGCGCGGGTGTCTTGAAACACGATTTTGCGCGCCAGCTTCAGTCCGTGAATCTGGCAAAACTCGTTGATCAAATCGAGTTGTTGATTGATTGGCATGCTGTTATCGTCCTCTTTGAGGAAAGCCAGCAGGCTGCGGTTTCTCCCTGGCGCGTTTTCCGCCAGCTGGCTGTGAATCGTGCTGCGCAACTCAGCGCAATTACAGCGACTCTTGTTGTTGGAGATCATGGTTCTTTCCTCGGCAGGTAACAAATCCATTTTCTGCGGAAAAGCTCCCCAACGCATGATCCGCGCGGCTGCCGACGCTCATCCTTGAGAGGTAAAGGATGGGATGATCTTAGCTGTCACTGGGGCGGCAGCGACATCAGATACTCGGTGATACTCTTGACCTCTTGTGGAAACAACCCCGGGTTGACCATTTTGGTCGGCTGCTTCCCCTGGGAGATCCGCTTAAAGTGAGCATCCGGGTTGAAAATATGAGACTCAATATACTCGCGACTACGGCGCTGTCCAACGCCATCCAGTTTTGGCGCCAGTGAACCGCCTTGCTGACTGATGCTGTGGCAGGACAGGCAGCCCATCTCAACGATCAGCCTTCGCCCTTCAGGGCTTGGGTTCACAGCACCGCCGGCAACATCATCAGGCTTGACCGAAGCAGGGGTGGCGTGGGTCATGGGTGCTGCTGGTGTGGTCGCGGAGAGCGTGTGCAGATAGGCGATTAAAGCAGAAACGTCTTGAGAAGCGAACCGTGGATGCGGAAACAGCTCATCGTGCTTGATCAGTTTCACAAATTGAGCTTCGTTACTTTTGCCCAGTCGCAGGCGCAAATAGTTGTCGGTGCGTCGTTTGGTCACCGCTCCCAGAGGCGGACCCATGCAGCCACCGGCCGAACTTATGCTGTGGCACATTACACAGTTGAGACTGTTATAAAGCTCCTTCCCTCGCAGCGCCGCCGCGCCGGTTTCGCTGTTTTTGCCCGCACTGGTCTGAACCGGATTGGCAGCCAGCAAATAGTCGGCAATACTGCCTGCCTCCTCTTTGGAGAGCTGCATTTGCGGCATCAAGTTAGGATCGCCACCGAAAGCTTTTCCGTTTTTGGCGACGCTGGCTTCCGGGTCCAGCAAATGCTGAATGATGAAACTGCGCGTGCGATGCAAGTGATCGAGAGAAACACCACCCTCGGCCCCGGCACCGTCCATAGTGTGACACGTCAGGCATTGCTGAGCCTTGATCAGAGCCAGCCCACGTTTCGCCTGCGGCGAATTCTTGGCGGGCTGAGGTTGTTTGGGCGGCGGCGCTGAGTCAGCCCGGTCCCCGGCACAGACAAAAAGGCAGGCAAGGAATAGCAATCCGGCTTTTGCTGCTGTTTTCATAATTTCCTTCAGAGGTTCGATACGATTGTATTCGAGTTGCTCAAGAATACCAACGGAACGCAGAGCATTGCCGCTCCAGATCCTCCCTGAATTTAGGATGTGCGATAGTAATCAGCGCCCGCGCCCGCTCCTTCAGAGTCTTGCCATAAAGCTGTGCGATACCGAATTCGGTGACAACGTAATGCACGTCGGCACGGCTGGTCACCACACCGCTGCCAGGAGGAAGCAAGGCGCTGATGCGAGAAACGGTTTCATCTTTTGCGGTGGATGGCAGCGCGATAATCGCCTTGCCTCCGCGGGCCCTCGCCGCACCGCGGATGAAGTCCACCTGCCCGCCGAAGCCGCTGTAGAGAAAGCTCCCTATACTGTCTGCCGACACCTGCCCTGTCAAGTCCACCTGCAGCGCCGAGTTGATCGCTGTCATCTTATAGTTCTGAGAGATTACAAATGGGTCGTTTATGAAATCGCTGGTTTGAAATTCGACGGCGGGATTGTTGTCCACGAAGTCATAAAGGCGCCGACTGCCCATGACGAAACTGACCGCAATTTTGCCCGGCAAAATTGTCTTGGCGTCGTTCGTGATAGTGCCGCACTCCACCAGGTCGAGGATGCCGTCAGACAGCATTTCGCTGTGGACGCCGAGATTGCTCTTGCCGCGGATCGCACGCAATATCGCGTCGGGGATACGCCCGATTCCCAGCTGTAAGGTAGCTTCATCCTCGACCAGAGACGCCACATTCAGTCCAATTCGCTCCTCTACCTCAGATGGTTGATCAGGCAGCAGCTCGGGCAGCGATTGGTCGCATTCCACAATGTGGTCGAGCCGACTGACATGTACGAAGGAGCGCCCCAGCGTGCGCGGCATTTGCTTGTTGACCTGGGCAATTACAATGCGCGCCTGTTTACGCGCGGCGAGCGTGCAATCTACAGAGACGCCATAACTGCAAAAGCCGTGTCGATCAGGGGGCGAAACCTGTACCAGGCAAACATCAATTGGAATTTGCCCCGTCAAAAACAGATTCGGAATTTCGCTCAAAAATACCGGTAAATAATCGCCACGTCCACTGTTAATGCAATCCCTGACATTAGAGCCAATGAAAAGAGCGTGTACATTGAAAGATTGCGACAGCTCAGGCTTCGCGTAATCCGCCTCGCCCAAAGTTAGAATCTGGATGATATTGACGCCGCGAAGTTCCGGCGCCCGCTTCACCATGGCATCGATGAGAGCACGCGGAGCGGCAGCGTTGGAGTGAATATAGACGCTGTCACCGGAACGAATCCGTCGCACCGCATCCTCGGCCGAACAAAGTTTCTTCCTGTACTCAGTTAGCCAGGGCGCTTTTTCGATCAAATCACTGGTCACCGATTGCCTCCTCGAAGCGCAGCGTTTCACGTCACGGTCTCATTGTCACCGCGAGCCGGACCGCAAACATCAGCCGGAAGGGTGGATTAAACCCGCCGGAGTAAGTATTGAGGCTACGCGAGACCGCAGTCCCGTTAGCTCACATAAGTCTTGAGCGACGTTCGCTTGGCACGTTCGCGCAGCTTCCGCATAGCGGTTATCTCAAGCTGTCGTGCCCGCTCGCGGCTTATACCCAGTTGTTTTCCAGACTCTTCCAGCGATTGACACTGACCGCCTGTCAGTCCAAACCGCAACTCGATTACTCGTCGCTCTTGTGGACGCAGGCATTGCAGAAGACCGCGAACATCACGCTGCAGAAGGCTGGTCTCAGCGGCCGCCTCCGGTGAGTTGCTTTCATTTGTGTCCGTGACCATGTCGTGCAGAGATACTTCCGACTCGGCATTCGGTTGCATATCCAGGGAGACTACAGGCACACCCGCCTTGATAGCAGCCTCGACTTTAGTGGCAGGCAGGTTACAGTTTTTGCCGATCTCTTCTATGGAAGGTTGGCGGCCGAGGTCATGACGAAGCTTTTGCGATGATTTGGCGACTTTCTGGCGCGCCTCTTGAATGTGCACCGGCAACCTGACCAGCGACGCTTTGTCTTGAATGGCACGCTGTATCGACTGGCGTATCCACCAGGTGACGTACGTCGAAAGCCGGAAGCCGCGCGAGGGATCGAATTTCTTGACACCGGTAATTAATCCTAACGTGCCCTCTTGAATCAGATCTTGCAAACTTAGATTTGGATTGGAACTCGAGTATTTTTTCGCGATACTCACAACCAGTCGCAAATTGGATTGGATTAACTTGTTTCTGGCTCTTAGATCGCCACCATGAGAGGCTATCGCCAGCTGCATTTCCTTTTCGCGGGACAGTATTTCGTGATTGCAGATACGCGACAAGAAGTCTGGGTCGGATTTTTTCGACTCCTCGACTTCATCGACTGATGATTCAGTTTCGTCGTCTTCGGCGCTGTTTTCATCGGCAAAGTCTTCGAGAATCATGCCGATATCGTCGTGAAATTTACGCGATGTTTTTTTGCTATGCATGCGGGAAGCTTATCTTTTAAGCCTTTGGAAACCTGATCACGCGGATCCGCGATCAACTACCAACTTCGACGCCTGAAAAGCTCAGCTGTTCCGGGTTACGAGCTGAAGAAATAATGAAGAAACCGCACCAGGGATGGTGCGGTTTCGGCGTCAGTGTGTTCCAACAAAACTAACCCTTTTGCTATACGGAGGCTGTGACCATATCCGTTTCGAGCAAATATCCGGCCGCGTCCCAGGACTCAGTGCCACCAAGCACATTGACAACACCGGTATGTCCCGCGCGCTCGAGAACGCTCTGCGCGATAGCAGAGCGATAGCCGGCCGCACAGACCACCGCCACTGTCACCTCCCTGGACAATTCATAAAGACGCTCCGGCAAACTAGCCAAAGGTATGTTGACCGCATCGGGAATATGTCCCAGCTCATACTCGCGCAATCGACGCACATCGAGTATCTGCAGAATGGTGCCGCACATGACTTTCTCGTAAAGGTCATCGACATTGGTTATTAATGCCGGCGTCACCTCAAAGTCGTCTTCGTGCCAGTCCAACCAGCCGTCTTCAAGATAACCGCCAATCTTCTCCAGACCAACTCGAGCAAGTGAGCAAACTGCCTCTTCTACCGCATCATGATTGGCTGCCGCGAGAATAATGGTAGCGCAGTGCGGAATCAAAGTTCCAGCCCAGGACGAAAAGCCGAGACCGGACGGAATGTGCAGGGAACCCACCAGGTGCGCATCCGTGTATTCTTTGTTAGTGCGCACATCCAGCAAGACCGCACCTTGATTGAGCATTGCCCGCGTGCGGGCAGATCCGAGTGCCTGCGGACGCGGCAGGGAGCTGAACCATGTGGCGCCCTGCCGATTGATTTTCACATCCTCGGAGAAGTAGGCCGGTATCTCCGGCGTATGCTCGGTGACAAGCGAGATGAAAGATTCTCTGGACATTGGCTTGAGCGCGTAGTTAATTCGCTTCTGTCGTCCAATCGTGGAAGTCAGCTCCTTGCCGATTCTCTTCCCACAAAGCGAGCCGGCACCGTGAGAGGGGTAAAGCTCAGTCTCATCTGCAAGCTTCAGTATTTTGTCGTGCAGGCTGTCATACAGAAGTCCTGCCATCTCGCCTTCAGGATGCCCCTGCGACGCGGCCAGGTCAACCCGTCCAACATCGCCGCAAAACAAGGTGTCGCCCGAGAACAACTTCTCGGGACTGGTGGCGTCACTGGTATCACGCACCAACAAGCAGATGCTATCAATTGTGTGACCGGGTGTTTCCAGAACAGTAATTTCCAGAGTCCCCAGTTTGATCACGGCGCCGTCGCCCTTTGTCACGTGCGGGAAACGCAATGCCCTCGACTGGGCGCCGACAATGATCTGGGCTCTGGTCCGCTCCGCCAACTCGCGATGACCACTGACGAAATCAGCATGCATGTGAGTCTCGATCACGTACCGGATTTTCAGTCCCGCGGCTTCGGCTTCGTCTATATAGCAATCGACATCGCGTTGCGGGTCTATTACAGCTGCTTCGCCTCCAGACCCGATCAGGTATGAAGCATGCGCCAGGCAAGGCTGATAGAACTGTTTGAGAAACATGCAGATACCCCTTTTTCAGACGAGCAACTGCAATTGATACTAGCTGGCGAACGCAACTAATTCATCATCCCTGAGAGGTATGCGTTTGTGTCAGTCGACTGCCTCCCCCGAGATTTGCAGTCAGATAACCAATCCAATGACCGATGCGTCGTGCCTTGCCGGTTGCTAGATTGCACAGTAGGAAACTGAGCGATGAGATGAGTTCGATGGCAAATGAGGTGCTAGAGTCGAATAAAAAAGGCCCAGCGCGTCTGTCCTCTTTGATCAAGAGTGTTGGACCTGGCGTGGTGACCGGCGCCGCCGATGACGATCCATCGGGGATCGTCACCTATACGGCTGCGGGATCGTCCTTTGGCTTTGGCTTTCTCTGGACCGCGCTCCTCACCTATCCGCTTATGTGCGCGGTAGAGTACATGTCGGCTAAAGTTGCTCTCGTCACAGGAGAGGGGCTGTCCGGGGTAATCAAAGAGCATTACGGATCGAAAGTTGTTTTTGCGACTCTGGCTATATTGCTAATAGCCAACACGATCAATGCAGGTACTGATATTGGAGCAGTGGCGGCCGCAATCAATTTGCTGGCACCAAAACTTCCTATTAGCTGGTTGATCATTCCCGTAGGTATGGTTGTGATTGCGCTCCAGGTTCTGTGCTCGTATGCAATGCTGAGACGAGTATTACAGTGGCTGACCGTCTCGCTGTTGGCCTATGTGGCCACCATCTTTTTCGTGAAGGTAGACTGGTCGTCCGTCATCTACAACACTATCGTTCCCCATCTGCAGCTCACTAAAGAATCAATGGCGATGTTGGTTGCAATACTGGGCACGACCATTTCGCCGTACTGCTTATTTTGGCAAGCGACGGAGGAAGTGGAAGAAGAGAGGGCGCAAGGCCGCGTAGAACGCAGTCAGAGGCTTGGCGTCACCGATAAGGAATTACGCGGTGCTGTTGACGATATCGACTTTGGCATGATGCTTTGTATCGGCGTCATGTACTCCATAATGCTCACGAGTGCCTGTGCCATTGACGGAGTTCACGGCATACAAATCAAGACCGCCGCGGATGCCGCTAGAGCCTTGCGACCGCTGGCCGGTCCGGCAGCCGAACTGCTCTTCGCCGTTGGCATCATCGGCACCGGCTTGTTGGCAATTCCTGTACTAACCGCATCAGCAGCCTATGCACTGTCAGAAGCTTGGGGCTGGCAAGCGACCCTAGACACCAAACCATCTAAGGGTATCGGGTTCTACACCGTCATAATTGCGTCCGTCGTGATCGGCATCACTCTCGTCGAAGCGGGCGTCAATCCCATCTCTGCTCTGGTGTGGACCGCAGTATTGAACGGACTGCTGGCGCCACCGCTTCTGGTGCTGCTGATGTTGATTGCCAACAACAGGAATATCATGGGCACACGAGTTAATAGTTTGGGCGAGAATATCTTGGGCTGGTCAGCAGCCGGTATTATGACAGTCGCAGCCCTGCTTCTATTTTTCTTGATGTTTTGATTTCGTGCAAAGAAAAAACTGCGCAGAACCGGAGATTTCAGCATGGTACTGCGCAGTTTTTGAGTTGTCTTTACAAGGTCGAGCTTCGGTCGTTGCGGAAGTGGAAGTGGAATCAGTCTCAGGTATCAGTGTATGCATCAATCTATCCGAACAAAAGACACAAGACATCCGCACTGAGGATGATTACCGTCTGGTAACTAGCTCAAAGACTCCCGCTCAGCCTTTAGGATGACTGCAATTCTAGATTCACTCCTGGGATTGAAGACATGATGTTCCCTCGCGCTGATAATCCAAGTATAGCTACAAGGAGTTCCGTCTCTCTTAACTTCAGTCTTCAGTCAGACTCTCGTGTTAAGCGCAAAATACAATCCGTTCCGCGCTCTCACTTCGACACTGCGAGGTCGACTAGTCCTGCTCGTCTGTCTGGCTACATTGCCTGCGGTTCTGTTTACGCTTTATATGGCAGAAGGTGAACGGACGGCAACCTTGAAGCGGCATGAGGACGAAGGACAGCAAATTCTGAGAACCATTTCTCGCGATCATCTATACCAGATTGCCGGGGCCAAGAGTCTTTTGCAATGGCTGGCAGACAAGCTGGAAAATGACGAGAGTATTTCTTTTCTGCGTGACGCCAATTATCTCAACGCCTTTCTCTCAGGCTACCCGCAATTGGGAAACATTGCCGTCCTTGAGCCCAACGGAAATGTTTACGCCAGTGCTCGACCGCTAACTGAGCCGATTAACATGTTCAATTACGAGGCTATTCAGCGAGCCCTGAAATCCCATGAGATTGAAACAGGCGGATATGCAATCGGTCCGATTGTAAAACGCCCGCTTTTGCACCTCTCGAAAGCCGTACGAGATAAAAGAGGAAACGTACGTTGGGTTGTCTTTGTGGCGCTCGATCTGGAGTACTTAAGCAAGCTGTGTGAACAGGCACAACTACCCGGCGAGCAAGTGCTTCTAATTGTCGATCGCGATGGAACTGTACTGGCACACTCCAAAGCCGAGCACTCGACAGAGTACGCCACAGGTAAGCGAGTTCGTGAATTAGCTGAGCACGAGAACTCTCAAGGCGGTGATCAAGTTCGACAGCCGGGCGCCATTGTTTTTAAACAAACGCCTTTGCAGGTGCCCGGTCTTTCGCTGGCAGTTTCCATTCCCACCAAACGAATACACGCCGAGGCCAATGCATCGTTTATTCGCATGACCACTATTCTTTCACTCCTGACTCTGTCTACAGTAGCTTCGGTTGTCTTTCTCGAAGAATTTTCGTTGCTCCGTTCTTTGCGATATCTGTCCACATGTACCCGTCGCTTTGGAGATGGAGACTATTCGGTGCGCATGAAAATTCCTCGCGGCTACGGCGAGCTGGAGCGCATGGCCGATGTTTTCAACACCATGGCTGAACAGCTGGCGCAAAGGCATCAGGAAATCATAGCCTCCAACGCTCACTTCGACAAACTAACTCGTCACCTTCAAATTGCTCGCGAATCGGAATGCTTGAGAATTGCTCGGGACCTGCATGATGAGGTCGGGCAGGTATTGACCAGCATTAAGTTGGATTTGAGTTGCTTTCAGCCGCACTGCACTCAAAAGGATACGCTGCCCTGTGAAAACCACGTCGATCTGATCAAGACCAAGCTCGACGACCTGATTTCGTTTATCCGCACAATCGCATCAGACTTGCGTCCACCAGTCCTCGATCGGATGGGGCTGGTAAAAGCCATTCAACTTCTGGCAAGAACCATCGAACGACAGAGCGACTTGATGATCGAAGTCGAAGCGCAGGTGGAAGAACCCCTCGATTGGCTGACATCAATCACCGTTTATCGGATTGTGCAAGAATCGCTGACAAATGTAGTAAGACACGCCCAGGCAACTGAGGCAACCGTACGATTATCCACGGATGGGAGTCATATCCAGTTGAAAGTGCAAGACAACGGCAAGGGGTTTGTCGAGCCACAGAGCAACGAGCGAGAGGCACTGGGCATTCTGGGCATGCGAGAGAGGACTCGTTTGATAAATGGCACGTTCCTGATCTACAGCGGGATCGGCCGCGGCACCACTGTTGAGGCGTCTATTCCACAAGTGCAGCCTAACGAAAATGCGCATCTTGCTAGCTGACGATCACTCGATGTTCCGCGCCGGACTGCGCCGGATAATCGAAGACTGCCGACCTGGTGTTTGTATCGTAGAAGCCGCTTCGTGTGATGAGTGCTTGCAGATTGCCCGTGCCGGCAAGTTGGATTTGATAATTCTGGATGTGTCCATGCATTCCCAAAACAGTCTGGGCATCTTGCCTGAAATCAAGAATTGTCAGCCTCATACACCGATCATGATGCTCAGTATGCATGCCGACACTGAGTTTGTTGTGCAGGCACTGCGAGCCGGAGCGTCGGGCTATTTGACAAAGGAGCACACTGCAGAGGAGCTGATTCGAGCAATCGACACTGCCCTCTCCGGGCAGCGCTACGTCAGTTCATCGCTGGCAGAAAACCTGGTTGATCTTATCGCTGGCGGCACATCGGACAAGCCGCACGAAGCCCTATCGGTACGCGAGCGAGAAGTATTCTTGTTAATCGCAGCCGGAAAATCACTGTCCGAAATTGCCAGGCTTCTCTCGTTGAGCACCAAGACGGTAAGCACATACAGAACCAGAATCTTGGAAAAAATGGCGCTCGGTTCCAATGCCGAGTTGATGCGATATGCACTACGCAACAAACTGGTTGACTGACCAACGCTCTGCAAGCATTTAGCATGTAGGAATTCTTCCTACACACTGCGTCGTCTTAATTCCGACTGAACAATGAGAATTTCGCCGATAGGCAGAATTCGGCTCTGGGGTCACACTGTTAGTATGGAAGACGCTATATGCACTACCAAACAAGTTGAGGCACCACCCGAGGCCCGCCTCTGGCTAGGCTACGTGACAAAGACACTAGCTCAACTCCATCCGGCCTATTTCGCCCTGGTAATGGCTACAGGAATCGTATCTCTCGATTGTCATCTTCTGGGACTGGAAGAGTTCGCCCGCTTCCTCTTTCTTGTCAATGTCGCGGCATACTCCATACTCCTCGTTCTATACCTGTCGCGACTCGCCTTGTTTACGTCCAACTTCATAGAGGATTGTTTTTCCCACAAGCGGGCCTTCGGCTTCTTCACTATAGTTGCTGCTACTAATGTCCTGGGCTCTCAGTTCTCTCAACTGGCAGGAAATATGGCAGTTGCACAAGCGCTGTGGTGGCTGTCTCTGGTCTTCTGGCTTGCATGCACGTACAGCATTTTTGTGTTCCTGGTGGTCAAAAGAGAGAAGCCCAGCTTCGAAGACGGCATCAACGGCGGCTGGCTGGTTGCAGTCGTCGCCACGCAGTCGATGTGCGTGCTGGGCACCCAGGTTAGACCTCAACTGTTCGCGCATCCGGATCTCTCAGTTTTGCTTTTGTTCTCATTCTGGCTCTTTGGTGGCATGCTCTATATCTGGTTGATCTCGCTGATCTTCTACAGATACATGTTCTTTAGATTCGAGCCATCAGATCTGATACCACCTTATTGGATCAACATGGGAGCAATGGCAATCAGCACGCTGGCGGGCGCCGAGCTGGTCAACAGATTTGGCGGCCTACATCCGATTACCGAAATGCTGCCTTTCGTCAAAGGGCTGACGCTGTTTTACTGGGCAACCGCCACCTGGTGGATACCCATGCTATTCGGACTCTTTGCCTGGCGCCATCTGGTACGGCGTTTCAAGTTTACTTATGACCCTCTCTACTGGGGGCTCGTTTTTCCCCTGGGTATGTATTCAGTTTGTACGCTGCGCCTGGCAGCCGCCATAGATGTCCTGGCTCTGTCCGGTCTGGCTCAAATTTTCTTGATCTTCGCTCTGGTTGCCTGGCTGCTGACTTTCCTCAGCATGGGGCAGCGGCTCGTGTACCCGGTCGTGTTGGCTTTGAGAGTGGTGAAATTTATTTGTTTTGGAGGAATGAAAGATGACAGCGCAAGGAAGTGACAGTGCTTTGACTTACGCACCATGCTTGTTGGACGTATGCAGACGAGACTCCAGCCGGCACCGCGAGAAGGAATGCCCGGTTGCTCGACTAAAATCCGGAAAAAATCTGGTTATGGCAGGATTTGTGGTGTGCCTGACTGGCGTACTAGCTTATTGCGCATTCGCTTTGATACCGCCTGATCAATTTCTGGTGAACCCAACATTCTCCGCCGGTTGCGTATCTGTGATCGCTATCGGGTTTTTGTTGTGGCTAGTGGGCGCAATTCGCTACTTCAACGCGGCCATCGATGCCGGTGATGCCGAAAACCTGTTCTAGACGTCGAGTTCTCTCTCGGATACCTAATAAGGATGACCTTCTTTATCCTCTAGAATCATGCACCGAAACGGATTACTGGCGACAATGTGCACAGTCCGAATTGCTGGCAGGTGCATAATATGGTCAAGGATTCACTTTTCGACACCACAAGTCTAAACGAGGAAATATTCAGCGACCGGCAGCACGCCGGCAAGTACATCGGCAGCCGCCTGCGATCTATGTATTCCGCCGCCGATGACGCTCTACCAATGGTAGTAGCGATCGGTAGGGGCGGCATACCTGTCGCTTACGAAACATCCAGAGTGCTGGGAGTGCCGTATTTCAGTGCATTAGGTTGCCGAAAGATCCCCTGCAATACAAACAGAATGGTTCCTATTGGGGTGGCTACCGCCGAAGGCGTCGCGGTAGTTAACGACCAAATGGTGCGAATCACCGCTCTTCCCGAACCGGTGCTCGATGCTAAGAAAGCACAGGCAATCAAAGACGCCAAGTTTGATCAAACTGCGTTCGATGCATCCTCTCATTTAGGATGTGCAGACTTCACTGCTCGGGACGTTGTGTTGGTTGATGATGGTATCTCTACCGGAATGACTGCTCTGTCCGCTATCCGGTCGATGAAACAGCGAGCGGTACGCAGTATAACGCTGGCTGCGCCTGTAGTGTCCAACGATGTCCTGCCACAGCTTGAGCGTGAATGCGACGCGGTTGTCTATTCTTTCAAGATGAACCATATCTTGTCGCTCGAGGACTATTATAACGATTTCCCCCGCGTAACACTGGCTGAGGCGACGAGACTGCTATCTACCCAGTTGATGTTCGAGCAATCGTCGAAGCTTGCCTCTGCCGTGTAGAGCGCTTCGCCGCCGGTGCTGGGCAAAGATCATCCGAAGGGATGATCGCGATCCGTCTTCAGCCTGATCGTAAGCAACTGGATTTGCGTCAGAATCAAGGAAGATCGTAGCGAGACTGACTTCAATGTCCACGAGTCTCAAGTTGAAGCGCCCGAAAGCCACCGCCCTCTCCGGATTTGCTCCGCTTTTCCGGCCCCCCGACCACGTTTATCTGCAGAGTATCGCCTCCTGGTTGACCGCAGTCAGTATGTATTACCCAAAGTCAGGGCGTCATCTCCAGAAGTTTCATATTGAAGCTACTGAGTGTGGTGTTGATAAGATGGGTGTTTTGTTCAAGCTGGCTTTCGGCACTCCCAAGCAGTATGCGGCAATTCTTGAAAGCTGCCAGTCATTGAGTGAAGAAGATCTGAATGACCTTGCCGAGAACGCATTGCTTCGCCCCCTTACGCAGTTAGCAGAAGATTTGCGAGCGGCCCGAAGCCCGTACAAATGGCTGGCGCTGAGCGTGGTCGAGGTTTTGAAAACGACGAAGTAAGGTCACGTTCGATAACCACGGATGCTCAATCGATTTTTCCGTAGGAATGCAGCCCGCCAAAGCCCAGGACGTTGAAGCCCAGATAGGTAAGAAGTGTCAACAAAAGCCCGAGGACTGCAACGACGGCAACGGCATCGTTTGATCTGCCTGACCTGCCTGACCTGGTGCGCAAGTGCATGTAAATTGCATAAGTGAGCCAGGTCACCAGCGACATGGATTCCTTTGGGTCCCAGGACCAGTATGTGCCCCAGGCATGGTTAGCCCAGAGGGCACCGCTGATGATGCCAAAGGTCAGGAGCGGAAAGCCCAGCGTAATACAACGATGTGAAATTTCATCATACATGCGCGCCTTTGGCAAGTCGGGTCCGACAATCTGCCGCTCTTGCTGCAAAAAGAAGGCGGCCAGTATCAGCAAGAATATGCTGCCGACCCAAAAGATTACATGCAGCAGATTTTGGGCGAGCGCATGACTCAGCCCTAGGGCAATTGAAAGAAACGAAACCAGGATAGCTCCTGCCAGTGCCGCGGTTGTTTTGCGACGAAACTGCGTCCACAGATAAGCTACGGCGCTTGCGCCACCACACAGAAACAGAGCATAAGAGATCATCAATGGCGGTACATGGACAACGCGCCAGTTACTTACCAGGGCAGGCATCAACGGCATGACTGTGCGTTGGGATTCCGGCAGCCAGCTGCAGAAGAGAAAGATGGAACATACTGCCAGGGCTGTTGCAACGCCGAAACGAGCGTCGCGGTAACGCCAGGCAATATAAAGGTAAACTCCGGTGAGCGACCAAGCAAATAGCACAAGGCTTTCATAGAGATTGGCTGTCGGAAAGCGTGCCGCCTGAAGTCCCCTAAACACCACAGCTCCAGTGATACCGATAAATGTGATGGTAAAAGCGATCAGAGCCAGTCTGCTACACCATTCCTGCTTGCTTCGAAAGGCCTTTCCCATAATGAATAACCACAAGGAAACCAGTCCGGCCAATCCTGCGACATTTGTCAGTGCTGCATCGGTTGCTATCATGAGTTGTTCGTCCTCACTGAGGTGGTGGGCAACAATTCGAAATTCGAAGTACCTGACGCAGGTTTCAAATGCGGAGCTACGACTTGAGCAATGGACTCAAGCTCATTTTCAGCCAGAGATTGGAAAGGTGTTGGTTCCCAACCCAGATAAAGAGAAAGACGGCTGTCATCGCCGGTTTCCAGGCAGGCGAATATGCGGCAACGAGGTACTGATACCAGCGCTGCACCCATGAGTAAAAAGACGAAGGATGCATGCACAAGCGGCAACCCCGGATCGTATTTGTACTGCAAAGTGGTGACGGCAACTGGGGCTTCGTAAGCAATTTTCAACGCATCAAGAGTGACAGTTTGTTTTAGTTTCAGGTCCGCAAGGAAGTTTGCCGACGGCTGCTCATCCAGTACTCCGTATATCTGCAAAGACGCGCCGTCGGAAGCAACCACAACAACCAGAGAGAGGTCTTTCGAGAGTGAAACCACTCCGGCAAGTGAATTGCCAATTCTCTCAAGCGGCACCTGCGCAAGTTGTTTCCCGAACTTGAGGGTGACTGCTTTGAGCTGCCAGTCAGCCTGGTAGTAAGTCACACTGTTTACTGTCAACGGATTGTTGACAGAAGTTATGCCTTGCGATCGAAGATGACCGTGTTTGTCCAGAATCTCCAGTTCTGTTTTCCATTGCTTGGGCTCTCCGGACGGATGATTTTCTCGCCTGGTGTCTTTGATCACCAGCCAGTCTTGCTCAGCCTTTCCCAGCAGTGGTTGTTGCGCATGAATCGCCGGCACAGACAACCTGGAGCCGACGGTGCCAGAGACACAACCTGAATAACCGCAAGCCGCCGAGAAAGCTACTCCTCCCAGCAAGAGGAACAGTCCCAGATGTGTGCAGGGGCCGGCCAGGTAACCCATTCGTCCCTTCTCGAAAATGAGCCGGCTTCCCGCGTCGGTAACTAAGAAGCGGCGGGCTCTCATGAATTTCACCAGTTCCAGTCGACTTTCGACGCTGTCACTTACATCAATCGAGATTGAGTGGGACATAGACGCGATTTCTCCTGCGCTCTTACCTCTGCCCGGAATCAGCCTGTGAGTTACGCGAGAACGCTGCCGTGAGACGCTGCAAGCAACGAGATTGAGAAACAGCATACCAGTGACAAGCAAGAAGAGGCTGGAGCTGAATACTCTATTCAACCCGAGCATCGCTATAATTCTGGCTATAGCGTCGCCGAAGCGGGCACAAAGCTCTTCCTCATTGATGCTCTGTGGGATGTAGGCACCAGCGAAAACAAGCAGGCACAAAGCCACCATCAAGAGAATTGTCAATTTAAGGGAGGATAGTGAACTCAACATAGCTTCTCGCACAGCAGCTGTTCCGTGTTCAAGAGCGGCCGGTCGCGGCAAAACGGCGCACTACATATGGTGTCCAACGCCGGTCGAGGATTTCAGCGATGATTTTGTGAGCCCCGGCGCATAAAGCCGCACGTTCCGCCAGATTCGACTCGACTACTTGAGCCAGATCGTCGACCGTGTATAGTTTGGTCTCTGAGAAACCGCCGATTGCGGGATCTACATTGCGCGGCACCGACAGATCTATCACCACACCCGGCACAGTTGCCTGTTTCTCAAGCTCTGCCCGAGTCAGCACGAACTCCGGCGCCGCCGTGGTCACGATAACAACGTCGGCTCCAGCTGATAACTCATGCCTCTCTTCGTACGAATGACAGAGAGAGAGCCGCCCCTCCACATTCAGCTCCTGCATACCCAGAAGACCCTCGCCGCTTCGATTGACGACCTGAATGGATGGACAGTCGCGCGAGGAAAGCAGCTGCTTCGCGCACATCTGGGCGGCTCTTCCTGCTCCCACCAGCAAGAGAGTGCGACTCTTCAGCCCGCCGAAATTCTGGCGTGCAATTTCGATGGCAGCAGCGCCTGTAGAAACAGCTCCGCTGCTAATTTTGGTTTCTGTGCGCACACGCTTGCCACAGTGCAGAGCTAAATCAAATAAACGTCTCAATACAGGTCCGGCGCAGTCAGCATCGAGAGCCGCCTGGTAAGCATCCTTTACCTGCGCCAGAATTTGCCCTTCGCCCACCACCATGCTCTCCAGACCACTGGCAACCCTGCACAGATGAGCTACAGCCTGCTCATCCGTCTTCACCATACTCGGTGCAAGATCGTGATGATCAGATACTGCCTGCACTGCCTGGAAGAACGATTTGACCTGTGAAGTTCCTTCCTCGCGTCCCGTTGTGACTGCATAAACCTCAAAGCGATTGCATGTCGCGATGATTGCTGATTCATTTATCGCCGGCAAAGACTGGAGATGCTTGAGAGCTTGATGCAGGCAGGAAGGCGGGATGGTCAGCCGCTCGCGTACGGCGACCGGCTGTGATTTGTAATCGAGTCCGCAAGCGATCAGGTGAGGCACTTTTATCCACCAACCTAAGACATTCAGCTTTAAAATAGCAATAGTTTCCAGACGGTAACCACAACCGGAAGGCTGATTTCAGGAAGGATCATTCGCTTGTATGTTCCTAAGAACCCTCTCTGAATTCTGCTTGTGCAAAACTTCGCCCATCTTCTCGTTCGAGCGATTGATACCAATAGGTGGCCAACTGGAAGATAACGGTCGCAGCCCGATTCAGTGCCCGAAAAGCAGTGCTGCATACGAATTGGTGTATCCATCTGTCGGTGGATGTCGACAGTTGCAGTCCGCAGTAGTATTCAGATGTATGGTGCTTTAGAAACTACTGCGTGAGGTCTTTGACTTTGATTCTCCATGATAAAGAAATTGTCTGTCGCGACTGCTCTGCACCGTTTCTGTTTTCTGTTGGTGAACAGGAGTTCTTTCACGCGAAAGGACTGACCAATGAGCCTAAGCGATGCGCCAAATGCCGGTTGCTTGCCCGCCACCAGAGAGAAGGAGCGGAAAGCCCCCTGAATAGAATTCCGTGTGCAAACTGTGGCGCTGAAGCGTTCGTGCGTTTTACTCCAAAGGGATACCGGCCAGTGCTTTGCATAGACTGCCTGCTCTCGCACCGTCACTCTTCGGAGTTAAGCGATCTTTCTGCCGGCGTTGGCATTGACCCCGCCTGCTAAGGTGAGCACGCAGCCCCGAGATACCGCTCCGCCTCCACCGCTTTTGGAAAAAGAATGCTACTTTCTTTATGAATGTGCACGCGCAGATCATGATCCATGCGGCTCAGTCCATCCAACAATGCACGCCAGCTATTGCATGCGCCCTCTGGAGGCGTGTAATCGTTGGACAGTTCCCTGAGTTTCTGGAGCGCCAATCCTGCTTCCTGATGCTCAAACTCCATCTGATTGATCGGATTTTGCACCGAGCCGAAGCAACCGGGCTTGGGACGACCGGAGTCCATGCCACGCAGGAAGGGAAACAAGATCATCTCCTCTTTCATCATGTGCGGCTCCAGTTCCGCTCGCAAAGCCTGATAAACCAAGGAGAACTCCACCATCTGTGGTGCGCGCTCGCCGTGGACGCGAGCCACCTTCTCGGCTAAGGCTGTTAATCGCGGCAGTTCCTGCTTCAAATAGGTATGATGAGTTTGCTCGATATGGTCGACCAGCTCAGTCAAGCTTCTACCCAACCAAACTTCTGCAGGCTCCTCGGACCGCGCCGCTTGAGCGTCGGCATCTTGCAACTCCTTGATCACACCTTCGACATTCAACCCGCGAGCGCCACATGCATCAGCGAGCGTCTTGCCGCCACCGCAACAAAAGTCGATTTTATACCGATCGAACACCGCCGCTCGTGTGGGCTGCTCAGCCAGCAAGCTGCCGACAGTCTTCGTGCCGAATCCGTTGGTATCCATAACGACTCCTTTATCCCCTGAATGAGAAATTCGCAATAGCACGATGTTAATGGTGCCATATCGGGAACCAGCTCGTATGCACCGAAAGAACGATTGCGAGCGTGAGTGTCATTCAAACTGTCCGAAAGATCATCCTTTGGGATGACTCGTTAAAATCGCTCCTGTTATGGACGAATGATAATGCGTCCGGTGCAACAATTGAAACAGGATATTGATAACAGGTGAGAGCATTGGCTTCTTCAGCAACAGTTTTACTGACCGGTGAAACACTCATACCGGAAATCCTCAGACAGATACCACACAGCCGAGTTGTGTTTGACAAATATGGACTGAAGGGTTGCGGCGGGGCCGACGGACCATACGAATCCCTGCGGGTGTTTGCGCGCGCGCACGAAGTCGATCTGCAGCGCTTGATCCAAGAGCTGGAAGAATCGAACTCATCGGTGAATGAATCGAGTTCAGATCAAATAGCACCAGCCTTGGGTGATGTCATTTATCGCCGCTTTTTTCTGGCGGCTGTAGCATTTCTATTAACTGTGGGAGCAAGCTGGGGAGCTGCCATTCTATGGTCTATAGGTAGTTCCGGAACGTTTCAGACTGCATCCGTCTTCGACATACAAGCACACGCTCAGGCTCAGGTGTTCGGCTGGATGGGGCTTGTGATCATGGGTTTTGCCTACCAGGCTTTTCCCCGCTTCTGGCATACAGAACTGAGAAACGCCACCCGGGCTAATCTTTCCTTCTGGGCAATGGTAGGCGGCGTCGTTGCTTCGATGATCGGCATTTACGCGGCTCAATGGGCGCCGTTCGCGTTGCCGCTTACCATCTTGGGCGGGTGCCTGGAAGTTTTCGCCGTTTCACTATTCGCCCTGGAGCTCTACTGCACTTACCAATACAGCCGTAAGCAGTTTGAGCCTTACATGGCATACGTATTTATCTCCGTTTTCTGGTTTCTAATCGGCACCATCCTCAATGGCATACATAGCGCTGCTCTCGTTAGTTCAGTACATTACTTGCCGATGACGAATGCCGCCTTCTGGTTGCAAACTCCCATGCGTGATGTGCAGTTCCATGGTCTGGGAATGACAATAATTATCGGCGTGTCACTGCGCACGTTGCCTCATATCTTCGGAGTCAAACAGCCTTCGCGCGCGTTTGCCTGGTGGGCGCTTGTGGCGTTGACTGCAGCTGTTGTGGTCGAGACGGTCTTATCCCTGACAGGTAAGTATCCCCACTGGTCGGTATCCTTGGTGCTTTTAACGGTGGCAGCGACGGCAGTTTGCAGTTTCCGCCTCTGGCAAAAGTTTCCCGACGGCGATCGCTCGGAAAAATTTATCAAGGCAGGCTGGATCTGGGTCTTGATCTCACTTGTGATGATGGTAGCTGCCAGTGTCAACTTCCAACTAACCGGGCTGCCTGCTACTCACGCTTACATGGGCTCGATCCGTCATGCCATTACAGTCGGTTTTATCAGCTTGATGATCATGGGTTATGCAGCGAAGGTCGTCGCTACGCTAAACGGACTGGACACACACAAACTGACCTCGCTTGCCATTCCTTTCGTGTTAGTGAATCTCGGCTGCGCCATTCGGGTAATCGGTCAATCTTTGACAGACGCGTATCCTGGAGCATTTCCTGTGGCGGGCGTGAGCGGCACTCTTGAAGCTTGCGGTATGGCAATCTGGGGGCTGCACATCACGAGGATTATCCTCACCGGCAAATTCCATTCGGCCGCACCGCGCCCCGCCGGACCGTCCCCTGAGAAAGTGGCTGTCGACATGATCGTGGCAGATGTACTGACCTGGTTTCCGGAAACGGAATCTGTGTTTGTGGAATTTGGCTTCCGTCCAGTTACCAACCCTTTCATGCGCAGGACGGTCGCACGCCAGGTCACCTTGCGTCAGGCTTGCCAACTACATAATATTGAACCAGAGGATTTCGTCGCAATTTTAAATGAAAGCCTGCGTGGTACTGGTTGCAGCGGCAAATGCAATAGCGGACAATGCGAGGCACAGGCAATGCATGGTCACCATGATTAGTGATTCACCGGAATTCCACTTCGATTTGCGGTCAGTGAAATAACAGGCTCGTCGCCGGGAGAACCTTTGTGGGCGGTATAAAGCGACATCCAGCTCTGCAGCCTTTTTCTCGCGATCATTTGATTGGTCTGTTTCATGCTCAGAAGTTGATCAAGTTACAAACGTCAGTCACACCGGAATTGTTGGACGATGTTGTCTCGGCATTCTCGCTGTCCTGGCACCAGGAGATATCGGTGCACTTCGCCGATGAAAATCGACTAATCGGTCCTATGCCACTCAAGGAGAGCACCTTGAAGCGCCTGCATGATGAGCATCTAGAGTTGGCGCAGGCAATAGGATCTCTACTCCAGAAACCCCACTCTGCACTGAATGCGGTGCAAGTCGGGCGGCTTCTCGAGGCACACATACGCTGGGAAGAACACACACTGTTCCCTGAGATCGAGACCACTTTATCCGTCCAAGCACTAACAGAGCTGGCTGAAAGAACACAATTGATCGAAAAGTCGAGGAGACGAAAGCTATGATTGCCCACCTTATTTTCTACGTCACTGATCAGGAGATAAGCACCTTCTTTTATAGTCACGTTCTGCAATTGGCTCCAACACTGAATGTCCCGGGCATGACCGAATTCCAATTGAGTGAAACTTGCGTGCTGGGGATTATGCCAGAGTCGGGAATCAAGAGGCTGATCGGCTCCTCGCTTCCAGATCCGGCGAGCGCTCAAGGCGTACCGCGCGCCGAGTTGTATCTGGTCGTCGTAAATGCCAACGACTACTACAAGCGCGCCCTAGCGGCTGGAGGTACGGCATTGAGTGATGTATGCGAGCGCGATTGGGGTCAGAGCGTCGGCTACTGCCTGGATAAAGACGGACATGTGCTGGCTTTCGCTCACTGATCTCGCCATTCCTGGCGGCTAACACAGAGCTGGGATCGACCAGCAATCTCTATTTAGAAGGCGTCTGAGTTGTGTCGCCGGATGCCTCTTTCGATTCAGATTTCTTCTCTTTCGCTTCCTTCTCCTTTTTGGCTTTTTTCGCTGGTTTATCAGCTTTCTTTTTCTCGCTGGCTTCCTTTTTGACGGTCTTGCCTAAGTCGTTGCTTGCTTCCTCAGCGGCAAGTGCTGGAGCAGCTATTGTAAGGACGACTGCCAGTGCAAAAAGATTTCGCATACAACCTCCATGAGTAAATTAGACTCGACAGTATATTTGGACTACACTTTGCAGACATTAGAGCCAGAGCGGTTACCAGATGGTAACCAGTCCTGTGCAACTGGTAGCGGGCGCAGCAGAACTGCGCTTGCAACAAAATCAACTGCGCCGACGGTTCAGCCCTCGCTCAGGAGCGAGCTGCAGCCGGAACTTTGGCTTCGCCGAGCAGGTGGCGGGCGATGATGATTCGTTGTATCTGGCTTGTTCCTTCATAGATTTGGAAAATTTTTGCATCGCGCATCAGTTTCTCCACCGGGTACTCACGAGAGTAACCGTAGCCGCCGAATATCTGCACTGCATCGGTCGCCACTTTCATCGCAGTGTCGGCGGCGAATGCTTTAGCACGAGCTGCCTCGCGCGTATTGCGCTTGCCCTGGTCGATGAGCCAGGCGGCGTGCCAGCACAAAAGACGAGCCGCCGCAATTCCCTGATCCATATCAGCAAGCATGAAACTGATTGCTTGATTATTGGCAATTGGCTTGCCGAATGCCTCTCGTTCTTGCGCGTAGCGCACTGCATGTTCCAAGGCAGCTCTGGCTAATCCCACGGCGGCAGATGCGACCAACGGGCGAGTGTGGTCGAAAGCGGCCATCGAGATTTTGAACCCTTCACCTTCGTTGCCCAGACGATTTGCAGCTGGTATCACCACATCCTCAAATGAGATGGCACGAGTGTCACTGGCGCGCTGACCCATGTTTTGTTCTTTCTTGCCGAGGGTGATCCCGGCATCGTCAGCCGGCACCACGAATGCCGTCATGCCCTGGTGACCCTTAGTTTGGTCTGTATAGGCAAGCACGTAGAACCAGTCTGCGACGCCCGCATTGGTTATCCACATTTTCTGTCCATTCAGAACGTATTCCTCGCCCTGTCGCCTGGCTGTGGTTTTAATACCGGCAACATCCGATCCCGCTGCCGGTTCTGTCACGCAGTATGCAGCGAATGTCAGTTGCTCGGTGAGCGGGGTGAGAAACTTCTGTTTTTGCTCTGTCGACCCGGCAACGATAACGGGCGCGGCGGCCAGATTGTTGGCTTCCATGGCTGTGCCGATGCCGGTGCAGCCGCTGGCGATTTCCTCGGCAATCAAACAAGCATCGAAGACGCCCAACCCCAGACCGCCGAATTCCTCCGGGATATGGACATTCATCAGTCCTTGATCGAAAGCCTGCTGGCAGATGTCTCGCGGAAACTCACCAGTTTCGTCATGGTGTGCAGCTTTGGGCACTACGACTCGTCGAGCGAAGTCGCGAGCCAGTTCTTGTATTTGGATTTGGTCATCAGTGAGGTTGAAATCGGCCATAAAGAAATCTCCAAGATTACTGATATCAGGCTATCCGCATACGTCCCGCGCAAAATCACCCTAAAGGCTGACTTGTCTTGGGTTCGATTCAAGAGAGCATATCGATCTACGAACGGACGTAGTTCACTTTCGGAATCAATCTTCTGGAGGATGTAACTGCACCGTCGAGATGGCATCATAATGTCAGAGATACGAGATTGGCAGAGGCACAAAAAACCAAACAAGACGTAACGCGAAAGCAAGACGCTAACCACAACAAAGCATACCCGCCAATCAAAGAGACAAGAACAACGTAACAGAGTCCGCCCTCAGGTAAGGCGGCCTCTGTTATCGCGTTGATATGCAGCTAACGATTCAGCGCACAGAAAAGCTAGCAAATATGTTGCTCAGCGCCTGGCATGTCGGCACCGAAAGAGCATAGGAAGCCAGATCTTTTACAACCGGATTGTCGCAGCCAACGTTCCTGAATTGTTGAACGACGTATCGTTCGACCCCGCTGTCAGAAAGGCGGCGTGCCAAATCAAGGAGTGTAGATTCGGCAAGATAAGCTGAGTGGACAGTGGTGCGCACTTCATATTCGACACCGCTATCAAGGACCAGTTGCAAGCTTCGAAAGGCCGCCGCGGCACCGCCTTCCGCTCCGGCAATCGCTTGATAATTCTGTTCATCTGACTTGATATCAAGCCCGACCCAATTTAACAGTGGCAGTATCGATTCGAGCGCCTGTGGATTGACACCAGCTGTATGCAAGCCGACTTTAAATCCCAACTCCTTGACCTCTTGTATCGCCTCCTTAATGTCCTTCTGGACGGTAGGCTCTCCGCCGCTGAATACGAATGCATCCAGGAGGTGGCGTCTACGCTCAAGGAAGCTGATGATAGCGTCCCATCTGATCGCACCTTCGCCTTTGAAGACCTGCAACTGCGGATTGTGGCAATATACGCACTGCCAGGGACATCCCTGACAGAAAGCCACTGCGCTCAACTCACCAGGGTAATCGATGGTGCTAAGTGGTGTCAGCCCGGCAACTTTCACTTCAAGACTTCCGAATCGCTCTTATGTCTGGCAAGTTCACCGCACCCAGCCGAACCGCATTGTTCGGTAAAGTGCTGGCGCTCCTCGTGTTCAGCGCGTTTACCGATGTTGAAGGACGAAACTGGCCTGTGGTAGCCCATGACTCTGGTCCATACCTCACAGACTTGTCGCTCGTCATCGTTCAAACTAATCTCGCTGCAAATTGTGTGATTGTGATTCATGTTGTCAGTCTCCTTATCGGTTGTTTGTTACTGATTCTCTGCCTTGCAGCAAGCTGAAAGCCTGGCTCGTTTTTCGACGAGCAAGACTTCATCGCAATGCGGGCAAAACTTGTGCTCACCGACCAGATATCCATGCTTCGGACATATGGAAAATGTGGGAGTGATGGTAATGTAAGGCAGGCGGAATCTTTCCAGCACTCTACGCACAAGTTTCTTGCAAACCTCTCCGCTGGAGATCTGTTGGTTCATATAGAGATGCAGCACCGTGCCGCCGGTGTATTTGCGCTGCAAATCATCTTGCCTCTCCAGCGCTTCAAACGGGTCGTCTGTAAATCCTACGGGAAGCTGTGACGAATTGGTGTAATAAGGTGCATCCGCAGTTCCTGCCTGCAGAATATCGGGAAACCGTTTTCGATCTTCTTTCGCGAACCTGTACGTGGTGCCTTCGGCTGGTGTCGCTTCCAGGTTGTACATGTGCCCGGTTTCTTCCTGCAATTGAACGGCACGAGCGCGGATATGATCGAGCAAGCGATGTGCCATACGCTCACCAAATTCGGTGGTGATATCATCTCGATCGCCGGTGAAGTTGCGGATCATTTCGTTGATGCCGTTGACACCGATCGTCGAAAAGTGATTGCGCAAGGTGCCCAAGTATCTCTTTGTGTAGGGAAACAGCCCGTTGTCCATGTGACGCTGTATCACCTTGCGTTTTGTTTCCAGACTGTTGGCCGCCAGGTCGAGCAAATAATCGACACGATTGAGCAGGGCAGTTTCATCACCGGCAAACAGGTAGCCCAGTCGAGCACAATTTAGCGTGACGACACCGATAGATCCCGTTTGCTCAGCCGAGCCGAACAGCCCGTTGCCGCGCTTCAAAAGCTCACGCAAATCCAGCTGTAAGCGGCAGCACATCGAACGAATCATGTTCGGTTTCAAATCGGAGTTCACAAAGTTCTGAAAATAAGGCAGTCCGTACTTGGCAGTCATGTCAAACAGCAGTACCGCATTCTCGCTGTCCCAGGGAAAGTCGCCGGTTATGTTGTAGGTCGGAATTGGGAAGGTAAACACACGCCCTTTGGCGTCTCCTTCCGTCATAACTTCGATGTATGCCCGATTGATCATGGCCATTTCCTGTTCGAGTTCGCCGAAAAAGAATGGCAATTCCACTCCCCCGATACGCGGCACTTGATCTTTTAGATCATCCGGGCAGGTCCAATCGAACGTCAGATTGGTGAACGGAGTCTGTGTCCCCCAGCGGCTGGGCACGTTGAGGTTGTATATGAGTTCCTGAATGTTCTGTTTTACCTCCGCATACGACATGTTGTCCTTGCGAATATAAGGCGCCATGTACGTATCAAAGGAGCTGAATGCTTGCGCGCCCGCCCACTCGTTTTGCAAAGTTCCCAAGAAATTGACGATTTGTCCAACGGCGCTGGACATGTGCTGAGGCGGGCTGGCTTCCACTTTACCGGGAACGCCGTTCAGTCCTTCATTCAATAAGGTTCTGAGCGACCAGCCGGCGCAATAGCCCGACAACATGTCCAGGTCGTGGATGTGCAGTTCGCCCTGGCGATGAGCCTCCCCGATTTCCGGGGTATAGACATGGTTCAACCAGTAATTTGCCACCACTTTTCCGGATACGTTCAAGATCAAGCCGCCCAGTGAATAACCCTGGTTGGCGTTGGCTTTTACTCGCCAGTCTTGCTGGTCGACATATTCAGTGATAGAGGAGAACACATTGATGGCACTTTTCGCGTCTTCGCGCAACGTTTTGTGCTGCTCTCGATAAACTATAAATGCACGTGCAGTCTTGTGATATCTGCCGGCGAACAATGCAGCTTCTGCCTCATCTTGTATCGACTCGATAGAAATTGCTCCGGTTGGGTGCTCCTCCTGCAAGGCGCGAATCACCCAGCCGGCCAGAATGTTCGCGACTGCATCATCATATTCGCCGGTGGACCTGCCTGCAGCAAGCAGAGACGCCTTGATTTTTTGGCTGTCAAATTCCACTTCTTGCCCGTTGCGTTTGCAAACGACTCGCGGCACGCAAATAAATGGAGTGGAAACCGTGATTGGACTTTGCATTATTGATCCTTCAGTGGAGTAACGTGCACCCGCCACATAAAAGCTTGGCTTCGTTTGCCAGGAAACGATACTACCGGCGGCGGCAGATGGCAATACCTACCGAAGTAGCACCACGGGCGGTGCGAGCAGATATCTGCTCGCGGCAGTTACCGCCGGGTGCTCATCCCTGCTAACCCAAAAGAATCCACCTTTGGGATGATAAAGCCGACCCGGCAATTATCGGCAGTATCGCTGCATGAGCATTGTCTATATCAAAAGTAAACGTAAACGGAGATTCCAGTTGTTTGCGGAATGCTAAATTCAGATATCTGGTAACAATTCAACTCAAGTGTGCGAAATTCTTTGTCGTCAGATGAAGAGCGATGGATTCAGAAAGCTCGAGAACCTGACGGCAGATTACGTTTCGACAAAGACCGCTGACCTGCTGGTTCGGCGGTCCCACCCCTGTCCGGTACCGTGTTCTTAATGCTGGCAGGTTTGGCCTTGAACTTCTTGTGTGGCTTTCTGGCACCATCGCTGGCAAAATTGGCACTTCTGTCAATGTTCCACACGGGACTACATATAGGTACTATCTGGCGCCAAAATGCCGACGGAGATAGTTGGCATACCGATTTGCAGTTGGTATAAGGTAACAAAGTTGTTGCTTCCGGTATTGCCCGAACCAGGAGAGTCACACTGTGCGACGTCGATCTGCATAACTTTTCTTGGCATCCTGCAGAGAAAGTCACGGACAACCTGTCCGCAGCACCACCGATTGGTCCTCGCTGCGGGTTATTCGCATAACCCTGGAGTTCCCTTGATGAGTACGGCGCTAGCTAGCTATAGCGCTAAGCGGTGCGCTGCTCATGCTAACACCGCGATCGCGAATATGGTGCCAGGTTTATCAATCGCGCATTGCAATTCGCTGGGAACCCACCGCTCCTGCCTCATTCCAGCAGCTCGCAAATATTCGCGATCTTTTAGGCTGGGTGGAGTTTCTGCCGCCCAATCTTAATGCGAGACTAATCACACAGAGTCGATCCTGACAAAACTGTTGTCTGAGCACCGTTTGGTAACCAATTGCAAAAGCAATGCGATGCCTCTAGAGTCTCGGCGTTCGATGGCGAAAGGAGAAAACTATGTTTCCGACAGTAGAGAAGACCGGTACGCCTATTCAGCAATTCATCGGCGTATTCAATCAAGAGCACGAACACATTCTTGACTTGATCTTGCAATTAATTTCTAGCTGTGAGGACTCGAACTTAAAAAGTATGCGTTCAATTGTGGCAGAAATGCGTGCATACTGCGGTCCCCACTTCAGATATGAAGAAGAGTGCCTCTATCCATCCCTCATTCAATTCTTTGAGCGTGGGCATATTGAGAGTCTGATCCGCGAGCACGTACGTTGCTCGCAGCATCTGATAAGGTGATTGCGATTGCCAACCAGAGCGTCCTGAGTCAGTCCGATGCCGTGGAAGCAATTCATCTGATTCGCTCTGGCATTCTGCCACATGTGGGAGGATGTGATGGACTTTCAATATTGATTGCGCGCATGCCGGCTGAGAAAGGCATAGAGCTTCTAGCGGCGCGAGAGTTTTCATTGAGAGAGGGTGTCGAATTGGTTGATTGGGTGCGCAAGATTCGAAAGCCAGTTTTTGCTGCCGCAAGCACTTGAGTTCAACATTATCACTTCTGATTCCGACCAGACTTTCCACTCAAGGGAAGGTCTGGTTAGCGTACCGATAACAGCTTGGTGCTATTAGCAGTACACGATACCCGTCATCCCTGTTGCCGACCGCCTGAGTGATACGCCGCGGCCGCGTTTATCGACACTATAAGCAACCATTACCATGTTCGCAGTGAGAGCCTGACTGGAGGACGCAGTTGTTTCCCGAATGTGAAATTCACGTACTTAGTAATGACCCATCTCAAATACGCGACTTAGTTTGTCGACAAATGAAGAGCGATGGATTCAGAGTGGCTCGAGAGCCTGACGGCAAATTGCGCTTCGACAAAGGCCGCCTCGGCTGGTTCGGTGGACCGCTGGCGTACGGTGCTGCATTCCTGTTGGTTGCGGGTTTGATCTTTAACTATCTATGCGGCTTCTCCGGTACCATCACTGGCAGCACAGGCACCAGTGTCAACATTCCACCCGGCACTCTTTATATAGGTACGACCTGGCGGGGACCGCGGGCCGATGCCAGCGGAGACAGCTGGCAAGCCCAGCTGCAGGTGGTCAAAGACAACAAAGTTATTGCCTCCGGAATCGCCGCGCACCATGAACCACTGTCGTTGTTCGGAGTCGATTACTCTAACTTTTCCTGGCGCCCTGCCGAGGCGAGACATAACAACAGCCAGGGATCGTCGCCGGTAATCTTTCATGCGGATTATTCGCACAACCCTGGTCTTCCCTTAATTGCTACTGCACTATCGCTAGGGCTGATCGGTACAGTGTTAATGCTCATACCGAGAGCGCGAGTGTGGTGCCAGGTTTATCCGTCGCGCATTGCTATTCGCTGGGAACCTACAGCGCCACCATCAGTCTGGCAACTGGCAACCATTCGCGATTTGTTGGGGCACGGTTGAGCGATCGAGTGCACCAGATATCACAATGAAAGTCACATCACCGGTCTGATAACCAATGGGTATCGTTCTCTGGGACGATCCAAACAATCGTCGATTCAGAGATTATGATCCCGGCGAGAAGATTTTCAGGCTCTTGCCGCAGGGGGTTGGTTGAGCGTTCTTTTGACGTCAGTATTCGGACCGTATGGCGTTGATGACGAATATGGCTGCCGACTGAACGTGATGGAGTTGTTCCACAACCAGGTCACTCGGGAGCAGGGCATATTTTCGCTGCGCATGAATCACCCCAGTTTCGGGCTCTATATGATCGCCGAGAATCTGAAGTCGCCGGCGGTAGTTCTGGATTTTCCGCTCTTGGAGCGCTTTGTCGCGGAAGTTAAGCGGGGCTATGAATACATAGGCATCTCGTCGATTGTTGCTAATCTGTGCAAAGTCCAGAAGATGACTGCGCTGATTCGAAAGCATAGTCCCAAATCCAAAATTGTTGTCGGCGGGCATATTACGGCTATCCGCGACCTGAGCCAACTGGTAGATTGCGACTTCATTTGCAAAGGCGAAGGCGTCTCGTGGTTCCGTGAATTGTTGGGTGAATCGCCTGAAGATCCGATTCGGCATCCCGCGATACTGTCAACCTTGAATCGCCGGGTAATGGGCGTGCCGTTGCCCGGTACCGCCGCAGTGCTGATACCAGGTTTGGGTTGTGTCAATGCCTGCTCATTTTGCGCTACTTCGCATCATTTTCAAAAGAAGTACATCGGCTATCTGAACACCGGTCAAGAATTGTTCCACACCATGCAAGATATAGAGCGCAAGATTGGTTGTCGCGAGTTCTTCGTCATGGACGAGAACTTCCTGAAGCATCGCACACGCGCAGAACAACTGCTCGAAGAACTTATGAAGCACGACAAGTTTTACTCACTGGGCGTGTTTTCTTCAGCCGAGACGATCAATGCCATCGGTGTGGAGTTTATGGCCAAACTTGGAATAGATTTCGTTTGGATCGGTGTGGAGTCGAAAGCCTCAGTCTTTGCCAAGACGAAGGGCGTCGACTTGAAGGAGACGATCAGGCAACTGCGAGGATATGGTATTCAAGTCCTGGGTTCGGCAATCCTGTTTTTAGATCACCATACCAGAGAAGGGATGCAGGAAGACATCGATTTCACTTTGGATCTGGAATCCGACTTTGTGCAGTTCATGGAACTCGGTCCTTTGCCGGGAACCGCGCTCTACGCCGAGTACGAGGAGCAATGTCGCATTCTAAACGACGTACCCTACAAAGAATGGCACGGGCAGGACAAGATATGGTTCAAGCATCCCCATTTCACACGCGCTGAAACGTCAGTTTACTTGAAAGATGCATTCGAGCAAGATTACAAACGCCAGGGTCCATCTCTGCTCAGACTGGCAGACACTTCATTGCGCGGATATCGTACGGCCAGCCGGCATGGCGATCCTCGAATTCGCGGGTTATTGCCGCGTCTGCTCGAGCGATGCAGAACTCTGCGCATCGTGCTGCCGGTCGCCCTGAAGTTCGCAGAGAATGAAAGAACAACGGAGCTGGCGATCAGCCTTATGTCAGAGTACGACAAAGAATTTGGTGCTACTCCCATCACCACCAGGCTCTCTACTCATCTAATGAAAGGTTTTGCCGAGAAGGAATTGCGTCGCCTGCGCTCAGGGTATATGCAACAACCGCCTCTGTGCTATCGGCAGTTTAGGATGCCCGTCATCCCTGTGGCGGACCGACTGAAGTCCGCAATTGGAGCAGCGTGGAAGAATCTCTTTCAGGGCAAAGATGAAAGGCAAGTCGGAGATTGCCATCCTCACTTGCCGGACTGAATCACACAAATGGCCGTCGGACATTTCACACGCAACGCGAGGGATTCATAAACCCTGAACCTGTAGTTCATGTCCGATGGTCCCAGATATGCAATTTGAAGGTCTTCGGCAACAGCAATGTCGAAATTCTGGACGCCTGTCGATACGAGTGCCGCAGTGCCGGCAGGTATTTGTGGGCTCCACATGATGCCGTCTTCGACAAGCTTGCCCAACTGTTCAAGCTCAAGTGCCGGCGACTCTTTAACTGGTTTGATTAGCGCTTCGTACATATCGACAGAAGTTACCAGCGCGTAGGGGAAGTGGTGCTTTTCTTCCAGAAGCCTGCTGATGGCAGCATAGACATCTCTGGCCGGAGCGCCGGCAGTTTTCCAATCGCTCTTTTCGACCCGCAGAGTGCCTGGATAGTTGAGCAATCCGTGCAGGCCGAGTTCCTGATTTCCGTTAAAGATCAGATTATCTTCGGCATCGCCAACCTGATGCGCAGCCCGCACTGCGTTGGTCAAATCTAGAGGCGCATGCATCTCTTTGCTCCACTGGACATCTCGCCAATGAAGCAGAAAGTCCTTATATACAATGGGTACACGAATGTAGGTCTGCTGCTCGTGAGTCCTAATTGGCTTGGAGTCGGGCTTTCCCTCGAGATCGATCTCGGCAGGACCTTCTTCCTCAATCTTCTCCAGAGGCACGCTTTCCACTCCTGCGCCCAGCGGACCATACAACGAGATGATGCGGCGGCCAACAACTGTCCTGCGCACCTCCTGGACCGCAGCTTGCATCATCTGAGTTGCCTGCTCTTCGCCCAGCGGCAGTTCAACTACCTTCTGATACGATTGCCACACGCTGACCTCCTTTCGGCCACAAAGGGCCTACAGTCCACTGCCTACCCGTTTTTTCTGAAGATAGTTCTGTCGCCCAAATTTCGTGTTCTTCAATAAAATGATCTAACAGCTCTCGTATAAGAGCCTGTGACATAGCAGCATCTTCCTCAATCATTCTGCGAAGAAAGAAGCTGTGATCAATGGCCTTTCGAATTAGAATCGAAGGATTGTCACCCCCCATGTCCGTCAGCGCCGCGGCGGTCTCCTCTTCCTCCATCAGGATGTGATGTTTCAACCTGGTCACCAAGTCTTCAGGAGTTGACGGCTCATCAAGCAACTGCAAAAGCGTGCGCGCGTGGTCGTCAATGTTATGCAAAAGCTGAGGTAGAGTCACGACTTTCCGGGGACGCATTTAGTATTGCTCTTCATTCAAGTAGTTGATCGACGTGCGTACGTTGTCCAAACGTCAAAAGCATGTTCACGACAAATACTAAGACAGCCGACAGTTCGATCACTGCCGATACAGGGAGCAGCCGCCAGGCGGCTCCGAGAAAACCTTCGTAAGCGGCAACCTGGGAGAAGACACGCAACGCACAGCCGCCGGTGAGAAGAAGTAAGGCCGCAAACATCAGTTTGCTGCTGAAAATGTAAGTTCGCCCCAGAAATGAGGGGAGCACACGTGGACCGACAGCAAATACGAGGGTTGACATGAAACCGACAGTGACGGCGTGTCGCGAAGCACCGGCAAAACCGGCGGCATCACCGAAGACTGCGGACAGAAGTCCGAGCAACGCTGATACTGCCAACCAGACGTAGGCGAGGCGCACAAAAAGAGGAAACGTGCTGTGAACTCCGGTGATTTTTGCCGCCGCTACCGGCGGGTGGAATAACTTAAGAGAGGCTATTGCCACAAGGACCGAAATAACGATACCTACCGCCGAAACTAGATGTGCTCCGGAGGCAAACGCTACGGCAGAAAAGAAGTTTAAAGTGGTGGCAGCTAACAATCCTTTGCCAGAGCATTGGCGCAACCCGAGAAACGCAGGCATCCACTTAGCAGTCAGTCCCCAGGCCACCGGCAATATAAAAGTCCAAACTGCAAAAGTGACAACGGTCAGCCTTTCGGCAGCAGACATCGCCGGCAACTGAGCTGTCCAAGCCGCGCAGAATGCCTGCCAGAGATTGATAGTGGTTGCGCACAAAAGCCCTACAGAACCGATAACCACAGCCAACGCGGCACTATCCACTGCGCGATTAGTGTGCTTCTGCGCTCGGTGTCCTCTAATCGAGCTGCCGATGAAACACACAACTGCCGATAGTTCGAGCACCGCCGACAGTGGCAACAATACTTGCCACATGAAAGGACACAAAGTTACGCCGAAGCGTAGTGATACTCCCATCGTCCAGAGAACGAGTATCGTCCAACCGTCGAAGAAGCGAGCATCAGCTAGTTTACGCAGGTTGGGAAGAGAGTAATACCCGATACCGAGAATAAATGTGGTGATCCAGCCAAAGAGCTGTGCATGCCCATGAGCTTCTACCCAGGCAGCCGAAGCTGCTGAGCTCGACTGACTGTGACTGATGCCCAGAAGGTTCCATACTCCGACCAGGGTTCCTGGAACCAGCATAAAGAAGAGCCCGGTGCCAACATACGACATGAGCAACAAAATCAAATGTTTTTCGCGCAACAGGAACTCCGGCGCGGAGTTGAGGTGCGATCGGCATTTCTTTGCAGGCAAGCTATGTTGCATTCTAGCGCCATCCGTAAGATATCGAGACACTTTAAAATATCCCACGTTATTGCCTTATTTGTGTCCATCCTGCGATGGATCGACGTCTGCCGCAGGCGGTTTCGCTCATCCTAAAGGATGAGCGGATCTGACAGACAGGCGAGCACCGCCCCACAACAGCGCGCCTTAGCGATTTCGTCTGACATCACACAGTGTATCTGTCATGGCTTGCCTCACGTGTTCGCGAAGCACGCGGAAGTCTCCTCCATAACTTTCGGGATGAACAGGCGGCAAAACCTTTACGGTGATTTTCTGACGGAAGTTGATGCGTTTCGACTGTTTCGAAAAGATCTCATACGTACCATCTACAACTATTGGTACGACTGCGACGTTGCAATCAACTGCAAGCTTGAACGGGCCATCACGAAAGCTACCCAGCTCACTGGTCTCAGATCGCGTCCCTTCAGGAAAAATCAAGATAGAGGCGCCCCGTCGCAGCCACTGCCGGCAGGACTCCATCATCTGCTTGATACTTTTCAGGTCTCCGCGCGCTATTCGAACATATTGATTGAGCAACATGTTCCATCCGATAAACGGAATGCGCATCACCGATTCTTTCGAAACCCACTTGAAAGGTTTGAAAATACCGTAAAGAACAAAGATATCCCAGAGAGATTGATGATTGGCGACCAGTATGTAAGGGCTCTTGCGCGTATCGATATTGTCCACGCCCTCGAAGGTGCACCGCCAAAAAGGATTGATCCAGATGTAGTGATGTCCCCACAAGCTGGCCCACATATGAAGGAGTTTGCGATTGCGATCAAACCAGCAAGTGAGCACGCAGATGATTGCTGCGCCCACCACAAAGAATGCCGATGACAGGAAAAAGTAGACGGCATAGATATAACTGAGCAATTTGTCCATTGCGTAAGCCTTTTGTATGTATCGATCGGTTGCGACGATTGGTTGGACGCAGCCCAACGAAAATGTAAGCACTTTTTGTTGCGCAGTTTCTAGTCACCTTTCGGTAACCATTTGTGCGCATGGGGAAAAGCAGGTTACTATGCTGGCGCAAACAGCGAGGGATAGGTAAAAGAATGCAAGACAATTCGCAGCATCCTGTAGTTATCCAGGGCGGTATGGGAGTTGCAGTTTCAAACTGGCGTCTGGCGAAGGCCGTTTCGGAATGCGGACAGCTGGGAGTGGTATCAGGAACGTTTTTAGACAATGTGATGGCGAGACGGTTGCAGGATGGCGACCCAGATGGAGCGGTGCGTCGTGCTCTGGAGCACTTCCCGGTCCAAGCAGTGGCAAATAGGATTCTGGAACTCTATTTCATAGATGGTGGCAAGGCGGAGTCGACACAGTACAAACGTGTTCCGATGCATGGCATGAACGCGCCACAAAACCTGATCGATCTCACTGTGGCGGCCAATTTTGTAGAAGTGTTTCTGGCTAAAGAAGGACACGACGGACTGGTGGGCATTAACTATCTGACCAAGATCGACTTGCCCACTTTGCCCTCCCTTTACGGTGCCATGCTGGCGGGCGTGGATTATGTCTTGATGGGAGCCGGCATACCGAAGGCGATTCCGGCAATTCTCGATCGGCTGAGTGTGCACGAGGCAGTTACTCTAAAGGTAGATGTCGAGGGTGCTGCCGCCGGTGACATGCACGAATTGTCTTTCGAGCCATCTGCCTACTGTGTGGATCGCTCTCGGCATTTGCGGCGCCCGACATTCCTGGCTATCGTTTCATCCTTTACGCTCGCCCTTTCGCTGACGAAAAAGGCCAGTGGCAAGGTAGATGGCTTTGTTATAGAACATCATTCAGCCGGCGGACACAATGCTCCACCTCGCGGCGGCATCACAGTCGACGAGCGCGGTGAGCCTGTTTATGGTCCTAAAGACGAAGTTGATCTGTCCGAATTCCGGAAGCTAGGTTTGCCGTTCTGGGCTGCCGGTTCATCCGCTTCTTATGAGCAACTGCAAGCGGCGCGAGAAGCCGGGGCACAGGGGGTGCAGGTAGGTACGGCATTTGCTTACTGTCGAGAATCAGGAATTACAGATAAGCTGAAAGCGCAGGTAATAGCCGACGTTCTTGAGGGCACTGCAGAAGTCTTCACAGACCCGCGTGCTTCATCGTCCGGCTATCCCTTCAAAATTGTTCAACTCGACGGCTCGTTGTCAGAGGACTCAGTGTACACAAACCGGCGCCGCATCTGCGATCTGGGATATCTGCGCACTGCCTACATAGCCGAGAACGGGACGGTCGGATTCCGTTGTCCCGGCGAACCCATCGACGATTTTTTGAGGAAGGGCGGACAGCTCAAAGACACCATCGGCAGAAAGTGCCTGTGCAATGGTTTGATGTCGACAGTCGGACTACCTCAGGTGCAAACGAATGCTTACGAGGAGCCTCCCCTGGTGACCGCCGGCGATACACTTGCTTCGATCAAGAGCTTCATACCCGCCGGTGCCACTACTTACTGCGCCCGCGATGTGCTGGAAAATCTCCTCGGTTCTTCAGAAGTCTCGGCACCGGTCCGAAGTGGACATCAGGCTGCTGTAAGCACCGCAGCCGGCTAAGCTCAGCTTTGTGGAAGGCATAAATACCTCCTTAGGTGGAGGCAAGGCGAGCTGAAAAACGCAAAAATGGACATTACGCCGAAGAAGGCTTGATGTTTGTGAGCACCGTGTTGTTTCAGCAGATTACAATTGGGAAAAGTCCTGATGAGAGCGTGGACCGCTGGTCACCGCCTGTAGTTGTGGTTACAGCATTGCTGGTGGCCTTTGCCCTCTTCCTCTCGCTGGAAATCATTGAGCAGAGTTTGTTCGCTGAGCTCACGAGAAACCAGCTGCGAGCTTTTCACTTCCTGCGTGGATTTATAGCCACCGCCGGTGGCATGTTTTTCACATGGATGATAATGCGGAGAAAGGAAGCCCAGCTGGTTGCGCTGCGCAATAGTGTTGAACAGACGCTGTCGATCAGAACGGCGGAGCTGAATGAAGTCCTGCATTCGCAAGAGCAACAGCGCATGAAGCTGGATGCCATTCTGGCATCTATGGCAGAAGCGCTCATTGAAGTAAACAAAGAAGGACTGATCCAATCAGTCAACGACGAGTTCGAGCGCAAACTCGGAATTGAACGAAAGGATGTAATTGGTCGGACAGCGTCCGAGTTCTTTCTCCAATTCGCTGCGTCGCCAAGTGAGACATCTCTTGCGCAAGCATCGCTCGAATGGAACAAACCCCGCACGGGCACAGCGACCTATGAGCGTCACTACGGACAGCGTCTGGTATTTCACTGGGCGTGCTCTCCTATACGAATCAATGCGCAAACAGTGGGAGCAGTAGTCACACTGGTCGATCTCACCGAGCGTTGCCGCCTGCAGGATGATTTGTCCTGCCAGAGAGAAGACTTTTTGGGCGTGATTAATCATCGGCTTCGTACACCCGTTTTGGCCAATATTCGTGCCAACGTATTGTTGCTGGAAGATGCCTTCGGAGCTCTCAGTGACCAACAACGCCAGCTTGTAGAGGCTATGCGCGATAACAGCGAAGATATCGATCGACTCCTGACCATGCTGGTAGATATCTATCGCTATAAGAATAATCACAAGCAGTTGCAGAAAGAAATACATTCGGCCAAGACTCTCATAGAGAATTCGCTGCGCCGTATTCAAGCAAAGGTGCGGCAGCGGAACTTTACCCTTTCGGTAACTCTACCTGCGGATGACCTGCTAGTGGCAGTCGATGAGCAAGAGTTCCTGAAACTACTTGGACATTTAGCGGACAATGCAGCCAAACATGCTCGCTCCAAAATATCCATTTCGGCACACCTTGACGATGAGCAAGTGCACATCGTCGTTGAAGACGATGGGGCGGGCATATCTGCGGAGGATATTCCGAGGTTGTTTAACCGTTTCTATCAAGTCTCAGCCAGCGGCAGCCATTCAGCGGTGACAGGTACGGGCCTTTGTCTGTGTGCTGAGATTGCCCGCGCTCACAACGGCAGGCTCTCGTGCAGCAGCGAGCCGAACCTTGGCACCCGTTTTACCGTGACGTTGAGAACAGCCGGCACAGGTGTCTGAGCTACTTGGTCTCAGACTCTTTCAGCACGTCATCCACCCAGGACAGCGTGGCCATCATAGCTGGGAAGCCAATGGTAGTGACGGACAGCAATACGCAATGGCGAATTTCGGCGGGCGTAACACCGGCTTCCAGGGCGCGCCGACAATGAGAATGGACAGCCCCTTCCATACGAGCACCAGATGCGATACCAAGCTTAACGAGGGCGCTGTCGCGCGCAGTTAACGGACCAGCGGCGCGCACGGACTTACCGAGTGCATCGTAGGCTGAAAAAACTTCAGGGTAATCGCGTTGAAATTGGAGGTAACGCCCCGGCAGCTTCAGCCCGCTCATGTCAATTTCCTCCGTCAATTCGTCCGTCCGGTGAATATACCACGACGGGGCGAACACCGAGATCAGTCTCCGGACTGATGCCGAAAGACTGCCGATTGGCTACTGTTCTAATGTGAAAGCTAAGAGCTACAAATGTAATGCAGCCATTGAAAACCATACCCTGTCCGATCACACTGGTTATCGACCACATAAGTGCAAAATGGACGGTGGAGATTTTACGCGAAATAGCATTGGGTCCGGTTCGTACGCGCCGATTCCTTGTTCATATTCCGGGCATCAGTATGAAGAGCCTGCGACAGAGGTTGCAGTCCATGGAAGATGCTGGACTGGTCAAGAGAACGCAGTATGAAGGTCGCCCTTTGAAAGTCGAGTACAGCATCACTGAAAGGGGTAAGCAACTGTTTGATATCTTCGCCGCCATGAAAAGGCTCGGCGATCAGTGGACAGGGTCTACCTGCGTGTGCTCCTTCGAGACGTGCGGCGATGCTCAATGCGCATCACGTCTTTTGTGTCCCCACCGGCGCGAACGCACCAGGCAGCGTGGCCCGTGCTCTCTTTCCCAGCCGGACTATCCCGACCATCCGAACGAGTCATCAGACCTGGGCGAAGGTCCGGGTTGCTCAGGGTGCATCTGAGATTCTCAATGTAGCCTCAAATATCGAAATTGATCGGAGCAAACTCCTTGTCGGAGCATATAGTGGGCGTGCTCGCGCTCCGGTCATCAGTATTTTGTCTGAACTGAGCCTGGAAAAAGCGCAAGGTCTCCGGCTCGAAGGTCATTGAGAGTCCTGGAATTTGTTCCGCAGTTTCACAGCACCGTTCAACGGCATATGCGACCAGATCCATATGGGATTGCGTATAGACGCGACGAGGAATCGCTAGACGCACCAGCTCCAGTTTAGGATAAATATGATCACCTGTGACTTTGCAACGTCCGGCTGAGACGACTCCACGCTCCATGCCTCGAATGCCCGAATCCACATAGAGAGCCGCGGCCAGGCTCTGAGCTGGAAATTCGCTTTGCGAAAGATGTGGCAGAATCTGTGCAGCATCGAGATAGACCGCGTGTCCACCGATCGGAAGCACGACGGGCACACCAGCCCTCTTGAGCTTCTCTCCCAGGTATTGAACCTGTCTTATGCGCGCGCCCAGATGTGCATCATCAACAGCTTCTTCAATGCCGCGCGCCATAGCTTCCATGTCGCGTCCCGACATGCCGCCGTACGTATGCAAGCCTTCATAGACCACCGCCATCGCGCAGGCTCTCTCGTACAAGCGTCCATCTCGCAGAGCCAAGAATCCGCCAATGTTGACGAGCAGGTCCTTCTTCCCGGACATAGTACAAGCATCGGTCAAGGCGCATATCTGTCTCAGGATTTCCGCACAACTTACATTGTGATACCCCGGCTCTCGTTGTTGAATGAACCAGGCATTTTCCATCGCGCGTGTCGCATCGAGCACCACTCTGATGCCATGGTTTTCGCACACTCTGCGTACCGCCCGCAGATTCGACAGCGAGAATGGTTGGCCGCCGGCCATGTTGACGCAGGCTTGCACATTGATATACGGGATGCGTTCGGAACCGACGCGATCGATCAGCGCCTCGAGCTTATCGATGTCGATGTTTCCTTTGAACAGATGCTCGCTGGTAGGGTCGTGGGCCTGATCGATGATTACGTCTTCGAAACTTCCCCCGGCGATTTCTTGATGAGCACGGGTGGTAGTGAAATACATGTTGCCGGGGATGACGTCGCCGGCTTTAATCAGGAGTTGCGAGAGAATGTGCTCAGCGCCGCGCCCCTGATGTGTGGGCAGCACAAATTCATAGCCGTAGTATCTGCGCACGGCGCGTTCCAGATTGTAGAAATTGCGAGACCCCGCATACGCCTCGTCGCCGAGCATCATGCCGGACCACTGATAATCGCTCATTGCAGCAGTGCCACTGTCTGTCAATAAGTCGATGTAGACATCTTCCGAACGCAAGAGAAACGTGTTGTAATATGCAGCGGCAATAGCGGCTTCGCGAAACTCACGGGTGGTTTGCTTGAGCGGCTCCACCATTTTAATTTTGTAGGGCTCCGCATACGGTACTACATCTTGAGTCATTGATTCCGTCCCCTCGTTGTTCCTTGTGGTTTTCCTTTTACCGGCATGTGCACGCTGCGATCGCCCGCCTCCTTGCACTCAACTTTGCCTGCAGGTTCAAAATCAGCTGTGAAATGACGCAGCGGCCCGCTCTCGTTATTGGCGATTGAGAATCCGCGAATCTGGTCTCGTCGGTGAAAGACATTGATAATGGCCTCTGCCACATAGTCATAGTGTGACTCGCTGTATACACGCCTTGGCAGCGCCAGGCGCACCAGCTCCTGACGAGGTGAGGTTTCTCCGCCCAGCATAACCGTACCGATTTCGCAGGCACGGACACCGGCCTCCAGATACAGCTCGCATACCAGCGCCTGTCCAGGTAGTTGGGCGCGCTCTAAATGAGGTAAAAACTCCAGGGCGTCAAGATATACGGCATGCATCGCTGGTGGTGTCAGAGTCGGGACATCGTTGGCAACCAGTTGCTCCGCCAGGTGCTTTGCTGTTTCCCACCTGTGAGACAGGTATTCCAGATCTGTCACTTCGTCGAAGCCGACTGCAATTGTTTCCAGATCGCGGCCGCTCAACCCGCCATAGGTTGGAAATCCTTCTGAAACAATCAGGCTTTGCTTGAGAGCTTCCGTCAGCTGTGCATCGCGTAGAGCGATCAGTCCACCCGTGTTGGCTATACCGTCTTTTTTTGCGGACATGAGACAACCGGCGGCTGGTTTCATCAGTGCGCCAACAATTTCCTTTATAGTGTGATGGCGAAATGCCGGATCTCTGAGAAACACCAGATAGGCATTTTCGACGCAGCGCGCCGCGTCTATATACAGCTCTTTGCCGAATGAATTCAGCAGTTTCGCGGTCGCCAGTACATTGTCGTACGATACAGGTTGTCCGGCACAAGCATTGTTAGTCAAAGTCAACATGCCGAAGGGTACTCGCTCCGGCTGATCTCTTAAGAGTTGTCTGAGCCTCTCCAGGTCGATGTTGCCGCGAAACAGCAAAGAATCAGCTTCAGCATTTTCAACCGGCAGGTCGCAAGGTATACCTGATAACCGCTGGATGTTCGCCCTAGTGGTATCAAAGTGAGTATTGCTGGGAATGATGTCTCCGCAGCGGACTTTCGCACCGAAGAAGAGACGCTCGGCCGCCCGCCCCTGATGGACCGGCAGGATATGCGGAAAGCCCAGAAGGTCTTGTGCGGCCCGCTCGAACTTGAAGAAGCTGGTGGCGCCGGCGTACGACTCGTCAGCCGACATAAGCGCCGACCACTGTGCAGCCGACATTGCCGACGTACCGCTGTCGGTGAGCAGGTCGACGATCACGTCTTCTGCTCGGAGCTTAAACAGGTTGTATCCAGCAGTCCTTAGCAGTCTCGCCCGCTCCTCCTTGCTGGTAAATTTAATCGGCTCAGTAACTTTGACCCGGTAAGGTTCAATCACCGTCTTCACAAGAAACCTCAAGATATCCTGTGAGGAATTTTCGCGCAATAAGCCATTTGTGGCGATCATCTGAAAGGTGGATTCCTCCAGGTAACCATCCTCGGACATACAGAATGAGGTTGATGTTGAGTCGCCGGCGGGTTGGAGATACTTGGAATAAGTATGCTCCCGCTTACGGTGATCAACATGGCAACGGATAGAAACTTGAGTCATATCTGGAGTGCTTACGTAGCCTCCGGCAAGAAAGCCTATGAACGAGGTGAACTCGATGAGGCAGAACAAGAACTGGTGGAAAATCTCGAGCAGCTTGAGCACATAGTGCACGATCGGCAGGTGGTCATCTCGGAGGTCCTTTTCCAGCTTGCCAATGTTTGCCGCGACAAGGAGAAATTCGGATCGGCAGAGAGGCATTATGAACGGGCGCTGCGCGTCAGGAAGGAAGAGTCCGGCGAACTGGGAACTCTGCCCATACTCGAGCAGCTGAGCCTGTGTTTCAATGTGCAGTGCGAATATGAAAAGGCTTATCAAACCGAAAAGTGCATCTTTAAACTCGAAGCCCTTCACGGCGTCCAAGATGCCAGAGATGGACATTGTCTCCTTCGTATAGGCATACTGTGCTTGCTGCGCAACCAGACAGACGAAGCGGCAGACAATTTCAGGCGCTATGTGCGCTCGATGGAAAAGACGCAGCCGGCAACAGATGCGACATTGCTGACGGCTCGGGAATTACTTGCACAATGCCTGTACCAGGCTGGCGACTCCGCTGAATCAGAAAAACAATATCGGCAACTATTGCAAGCAAAGCAGTCCGGACCGGGGTCCGATGACGATCAGACACGAAGGGTGCTGAACGGGTTAGGGCTTGCTTTGTGCGCGCAGGGGAAACATACTGATGGACAGCCTCTTTGCCAGCGCGCTTTGCAAATTGGGGAGAAAACAGGCGGTGACTGCGGGTTGAATGAACTAGCGGATGTGTTTTGTGAGCAGGGCCAATTCGCAGAAGCCAGACCGCTTTGCGAAGCTGCCCATGATGCCGCCTGTGGTTCTTACAAACAATCGCCCGTTCAGGCGCTTGAGAGGCACGCAACTATGCTCGAGTCGGTCGGTATGACCGCCCATGCTGAGAAGTTAAGGAAGAGAGCGGCTTCTCTGACCAGCGCTCTGGTCGTGTAAGATTCGCGACACCCGATTAAAGCAGCGCCACCTGTCTTATCCAACAGAATGCGCTGCTGAGATTGGGAGCTGAAGGCGAGCCCGAGCAAATGTTCGGGCTCGTCGCTTTGCTCGTGCGTTTTGCGGACGAAAGGGCTTAAGTGCATCCCTTTCGTGGTGTCATCGGCACACTGCTGCACAGAGGACTCTTTGACTCTTCGACCAAGTCATCAAGACTGACTTTGGCAAAGGCCGACTCCACCGCCAGCGTTGCTTCGGATAGTTGCCGATGAAGCGGACAGAGATTGAATCCGTGAGACTCGATTCCCAGTGGGCAGGACCTGATCCGTTCAATCGGATCGACAGCATTGACGACATCGAGAATGGAGATTTTCTTCGCGGACTTGCTTAACGAGAAACCGCCTCCCAGCCCGCGTTGAGAATTGACCAACTTTGCTCTGCCCAGTTGCTGCATTATCTTATTCAGGTAACCAAAAGGCACTTTGGTTACCTCGGCAATATCTTGTCCTCGGCAAGAAGCGTCCTCCATGGCCAGATAGACCATAGCCCGCAGGGCGTACTCAGCAGTTTGAGAGAGCATTAGCGACCTGTATATATGTAGACCTTGTTATACAGATTACCATGAACACTAATGTGCAGCATGGTGTAGTTCAGAATCAAACCCGCAGAATCATCCTTTTGAATGAGGCATCTTCTCTGTTGAATTGTAAAATGGATATTGAGGTCCAGATATCAATAAAGGAAATAAATCATGGCAAGCGGTAAGACAATTTGTACTGTATGCAACTACATTTTTGATGACACATTAGGTGAGCCCAGACAGCAGATCGAACCCGGTGTTTCTTTCGAAACACTGCCGGCTGATTGGCTCTGCCCAGAGTGCAATTCACGCAAGGAGATGTTCCAGCCATGCTCCTGTGTCAGCCTGCACATATACGAAATGTCGTGTGTAGAGTTCAGAACTAACACAGGCGTCCAGCCCTGATTGAGCAACGGGAGCTTCGCGAGATCTGAGACTAAGCGACGTCTTCAATGCCGCTTAGTCTGTCCAGAATATTACTTCGCTCGGCGGCGGAAGTCACAGGACTCACCCGTGTGTGTGGTATTAACGGTAGCAACTTCTCCAGCTCTGTGGTGCGTATGGAAGGGGTGCTCAAGACATGGATCACAGTTTCGTCGCCGCAACGTTCCACTATCACCACCTGGCAGGAAGTATTCAACGCAAGTTCTTCTGCTAGTTTGACATTGAAGAGGCTCATTCCGAGAACGATCACATTGTCTGCACTGGCTTTCTCCGCGAAAAATTGCGCCGGTCTGGCAAGCTGAATTTCATCATCGAGCATGACGCCGCATCCTGCAGCCCTTGCCTCCAGTGATTGCATCAATGCACGGCAAATGTCGCACACGATTTCTACAATTCTCTCGCAGCCCTGCAGATAGATTCCGCTTCCGCATAATCCAGCGTTCCCAGAAAAACCTGTGGCGTCAAGGATGCTGTTTTGATCGACGAATGCGTAGGCTTTCAGTCCATTACCGAGTTCTTTAGAAAGCGCAATGGCAATTCGAGCGGCGTCCAAGATCTCCGGGCTACCATCGACAACCAGGCTTATGGTAAACATACCCCGAACCTCCGCGGTGGACAATATTCCGCAATGCAAGCAGGCATTAACGTAACTCTAATATTTCCGGTCCGACCCGGCATCCATCAGAGGGACGAGATTTCAGCAAGATTTCAATCGCCGATACCTACATTGGGCGATTGTCTGGGAGAGTTAGCACGATTCAATTTCTTTGCTGAAGCTCTCCTGCAAGATTCGTTGCTGTGCCATGGCCTGCTCGTCGCACTCGTCGTAAAGGCAAAGCGGATCCTGGGCGAGGTAATCGTCATAGCCAGCGAAGGCACGGGCTCTAGATCCTCCACAGATTACTTTGAATTTGCATCTTCCACACTTGCCCTGCAAAAGCGATGGATCTCTCAGTGCGACAAACAACGGATGGTCCCGGTATATTTCCACTACGGACTGCTTGCGCACGTTAGCGCTGCTCACAGGCAAGAATCCGCTGGGATGAACATCGCCGTTGTGCGAAATGAACAGCACGCCACGGCCATCATTAACCGACCGGTAAGCACGCAGCGCACCCAGTCTCATAGTCGGCGATAAAGTGGCGATGTCCTCTGGAACAGGAGACTCCCTGGAGACATATTCGATCAACACGCGGCGGAAAAATGGACCCGCCGTCGCTTTAACATCAAAGGGAGCCACGCAGGCCAACTTGGCCATCTTGATCATAATCTCTTCCGCTTCGACGGGTTCGATTTGCATATCTTCCGTTGCCCGACCTGTGGGGACCAGGAAGAAAATGCTCCACAGGACGGCTCCCAATCTCTGCACCAAACCGCTCATCTCATCGAATCGATCAACGTTTCCTTTCCATACCGTAGTGTTGATCTGTATGGGCAAATCGGCCTCTCTGGCAAACCCGATTATCTGCATCGACAGCTCGAAAGAGCCGCTCACTCCTCGCATGCCGTCATGACAAAGCTGGTCAGGTCCATCCAGGCTGATCGCCATGCGTTCCACTCCCGCATCCTTGATACGTTGCACCACATCCCTGCTGGTCGAAGGCGTGGCACTGGGGGTGATCGCTACCGGAAAATCTCTGTCTCGAGCAGCTTTGATGATCTCGAACAAATCGTTTCGCTGCACCGGATCGCCACCGGTGAAAACAATTAACGGGCGCCCGAATTCCTTCATCTCATCCAGAAGAGAAGTGCATTCGGCAAGCGATAGCTCTGCAGGATCGTGCGCACGAATGGCTTTGGCGCGGCAATGCCGACAGGCCAGATTACAGGCGCGGGTAAGTTCCCAGAGCACCAGAAATGGTGCCTTTTCAAAATCGACTCTGTTTTTGGGTGGTCCGGCATTTGATGCTGCAAGTCTAAGCATTGCGAAATTCCTTTGTACGCAAGTAGAAGAACCAATTAAGTAGCACGCAGACCAGATAGAATGCTGTGAAGCCGTACAATGCCACTTCAGGCGAGCCCAGCTTGATCTGCTCGCCGAATTCCATCGGAATGATGAAGGCACCATATGCTGCTACGGCGGAAGACCAACCTAAGACCGGACCGGCTTGCTCTTTACTGAACACCACTGCAACTGTTCTGAATGTCGACCCGTTACCGATTCCCGAGGCAAAAAACAGCACCAGGAAAAGAAGGAAGAAAGGCAGAAAATATTGCTCCGGCGTTGCGGACTGATAGGCCAACTTCATGAAGTAAGCCACACCCAGACCTGCCGCTACCATGAGCACTGAAACAGCCTGTGTTACCTTGGCGCCGCCGAACTTGTCAGCCAACCATCCACCAATCGGTCTGATCAGAGCACCTATAAAAGGCCCAATCCACGCAAACATAAGGGCGCTAGGGGCATTCGGGTTAGCGATGTGCGTCCAAGCTCCGTCTGCCCCGGGCAGATGGGAAAAGCCAAAGATCAGTTTGATTGATAAGGGCAACGCTGCCGAGAATCCAATGAATGATCCGAAGGTCATGGTGTAAATGATGGTCATCACCCATGTGTGATGATTGCCAAAAATCTTGTACTGCCTGTTGAGGTTGTCTTTCAATCCAGGAAGCATTTTGAGCAAGAATACCGTGGCAAAAATCTCGGCCGGCAAAATTATCCACTTGCTGAGATTGAATCCGGCACCCGATGCAGTGGCTGGAAGCATCAACCAGAGCGCCACTGCCGATGTAATGAACCCGATGCTCAACATGAGCGATATTCGAGCAAATGCTGCAGCCGGGCTTCCGAGGCCGGGCGACACCTGCTCGTCCTTGATATTGTTCATGCCAAACCAGGAAAATATCGCCAACGGTATCAATAAGGCGAGCCATATAAATGAGCCATTAGCTATGAAACTCTCCGCGCCAGGCGGAATTTTGCCAAACAAAGTACCACTAGCAGACTTGAGGATAAGCGGTGCCTGCCAGGCAAAACCAAAAGTCATCGCCAACGGTACCAACACTTGCATGGTCGTTACACCAAAGTTTCCCAGTCCCGCATTCAGACCAAGAGAAAGCCCCTGCATCTTTTTCGGAAAGTAGAAACTGATGTTGGACATTGAGGAAGCAAAGTTACCGCCGCCAATTCCAGATAGCAATGCCATTGCCTGGAAGACCCATAGTGGAGTAGCGGTGCTCTGCAACGCAATACCTGTCCCAATAACGGGAATCGTCAATAGCGCGGTCGTAAACCAGATTGTGTTCCTGCCTCCCGCCAGACGAATAAAAAACGTGCTGGGAATGCGCAGAGTCGCACCAGCCAGCCCGGCGATTGAAGTTAACGTGAAAAGCTGGTCTTGAGTAAAGGGAAAACCCAGATTGAGCATCTGGACAGTAAGCACCCCCCACGCCATCCATACCGCGAAAGCACACAATAAACTCGGGATTGAAAACCAGAGATTGCGAAATGCTATTGCCTTGTCGTGGGCTTGCCACTGAGTGTCGTCCTCTGGGTTCCAATTAGTCAAATTGCCCGAGTCGATGCGCGGCGCGCCGGCCTTCCCGGAGTTGTCCAGGCTGAATTCTCTTTGCTCACCACCTGCTTGATCTAGGCTTTCTTGACTCCGATGTGAGGCTACCATGAGCTTCATCCTCTAATTTGGGCGCCAAAATTTGGCAACAATCCAATTGTCCACGTGGTGGCTCAGGCAGGCATTAGGACTGCGGTTGATTTTCTGTAATCGCAAGGGTGAGAGTTCGCTCAATCCAAAGGTGGATACCAGACAGTGCCCAACGTCTCCGGAAATAGGGCGACATTCTGAGCGCTCTAAGGAGAAAGTTGCCTGACAGACTCACCAAGTTCGAGCAGCTTCGCTTCTCGGTTCTTCAACTTTTGATGGGGTAAAGCTGACTGTGAGCCCAGGCTGTACACATCCAGCTCGCCCCGCAGGCGCGCCTGCAAAGTATCCAGAATCCACACGCCCGTGCCAGGAATATACGACGTTGATCCCTGCGCAACTCGCTTAGCAAACAACTGGGCGGCCGTCTTCGGTCGCTTGACCGGCAAGCGGGATGATGACGCAGATGGGCCCGCAGCTGCTCGCGGCGCAGGCGGTGTCGGGGCAGGTTGCTTGAAACCATAGCCGGCATTGGTCAACTGGATGCCCCACGCCATCTTGGTGCCGCCAATCGATGCATTAAACAGGCAGCGTTCCAAAAACTCCTTATCCGCTTTTTTCTTTTCAGCGGCGTTCATCTGGGATTGTTGCTTGAATACCAGATCCGCAGTCTCATAAGCAGAAACACGGGCTGCCAATCGTTCGTCGTGGGCGGTAAGCATGCCCTTCAGCACGCTTATGTGCTCACTCAATTGAACCGGTCCGATTTTGCCGCATTCGCGATCGAGCCGTGTTTTCGCACGTTTGGCGGCATAGTTACCGGCAATGCGGCCAATAATGGGACCCGTAACGATATTGGCACCAGATATGGTGAAGCCAATGCCGGCCGGTCCAGCCAGTCTTGGGTTACGATCTGCAACCGCTAACAAACCGCAAAGCGAACCCATATAGCCACCTGTAGTGGCGGCGGACAACTGGTTGAGATATGAGACGTTGCGTGCTCCCAGGCGGCGCTTAGCCCGTACATGAAACTGGATATACTCAGCCAAAGCCATGTTGCGAAAATCTTTCAGAACGACTCCTTCCGCCGCCAGCATCTGTCGCTCCGACTCAGGCAAAGAGCTCGTACGCGCGAGTAATTGCTCACGTTCGGCCAGTGTGCGGTCGATGGCTACACACAACTCCATCGCTCGTTTTTGGGTGGCTTTGGCGTCGAGCCCTCGTTTTCGCAGCTTACAGTCGTTGACGGCATCGAGTAAGGCTTCGATGAGAACGCCTCCGGTCATGATTGAATGACTAGTCAAAAGCAAAATTGGACCAGCCTTAAGTGCTCCTCGATTGGCTGTTGCAGGTCGTTGCCACGTGCGCCATCTTTCAGCTGCAATTGTGGTGATACCGGCTGTAGCGACTCCGGAGCCGGCCAGGTTGTACACGAACACACGCCATGGCTTAATTCGACTCTTATCAGTCGTGGACATGCGGAAGCGGGTATTTAGTATCAACAGCTCCACTTCATCTTGCAAAGCTTGATTGGCCAAACTATCAATGCGTGCTGTCACTACTGGCAGGTCGCTTTCATCAGCAGACTTACTCTCCGCCCAGTTGTTCACAGCAATCAGTTTTTTGGGGGCACCTTTCGCCATTGGCTCGGCCGTTGCCGTATCGTCTTGCGCCAACCCTGCTTCGTGTGCTGAATCGGTTGCGTATGCTGAATCGGTTGTCGCCGTTGCCTCGTCCGTCACCGCTCCGTCCGCAACATCGATGCTGGTCATTGTTCCGAAAACTTTCGCAGCGCTCCCTGATTCCGAATCTGAAGAAGCCGCAGTAGCACTTGCACCTGAACAGTGCAACTTCTGCGAAGGTAGCGCCGAAAAATCTTGCGCTCTAGCATAGTTGGTGCTGCCAGTAACCAGACAGCAGACACTCAGAGCAACATGAAAGGCTGGGCGGATATTCATGACAGGGTCTCGGTGGAGATGCAGCAATGGTTAGAGTGGCACAAACAAAGGCCTTATGGCACACCCTGTAGAACGAACTGACATCGTCCCGAGGATGCAAATAAACAGATCGAAAGTGCCGAAGTAATACCTCCGGCACTTTCGATCTGGTACAAAGCTGAATTTTGCGCGATGGGTAAAGCGATACCTGTTTCTGCTTTTACGATAGTCATCGAATGCAAAACAGCGCATCATCCTTTCGGATGATTCCCTCTAATATAGTCGAGAAGCGCTCAATCTAATCACTGCTCGGACGTGCCGCTGTGACTCTGGTCACCTTTGATCTTGCTCTTGCGATAACTCAAGCCCATGCCTTTCAAGAGATGCACGAAGCCGTAGTCAAGCAATACAATGGCAAGAAATGCCAGACCAACGTGCGGCGCATATTTTTGCAAGTTCTGAAGAAACAATGACCAGGGGTCGCCGTGATGCGGATTCAAAGCGTCAGTCCCCTGCGCAAACTCCTTGCCATCAGCAATACCGTCCTCGTCCAAATCACTTTGACCAAGTGCGTCCGCCAGCTTCGCCGGGTCGCTGCGCATTTCGAGAAACTTCTTCCGTCCAACTACTTTGAGTATCTCGTTGCCGAACTTATTGAGAATCGGGCTGTCAACCTCCGTGCCCGGCTCCATAGCCTTGCGGGCGGCAAGAAGCTTCTTCATCTGCTCAGGTGTTAGGCCGCCCACTTGTCCGGACTCTGTTCCCACCGGTCCATTACCGTGGGTGTGGCACATTGCGCAATTAACATTGCGTCCGGACTGCTTCTCAGCATAGCTCTGGAATTCCGGATATGCCACCGCCCCCGGTGCCAGGCAGAACAGGCACGTGATCGTCAACAGTGTCAGAGACACATTCGTAGCCACTTGATTATCCCCCTTTCACAAGGTGATAGATCTGCTCGCCCCAAATGGTCATTACAACCAAATAGACTGTCGCGGCCCAAGTCAATAATTGCAGCGTTCGCCGGCTGGTGCCCTTGAATATCCAGGGAGCCAGAAGCAGAACTGCCACCACCAGACCCGAGCCGACCAGAATTACCCAGAACGGCAGCATCTCCAGTGGGTAATAGACAAAATAGAAATACCATTCCGGCTTGATGCCGGGCGGGGTTGAGCCAAGCGCGTTGTACGGTTCCAGAAGCGGGAAGGGCAAAAGGGAATCGAATGGAATGCAGAGACCCAACACAAAGAGGACGAAGAAGATCATGCTCCACAGCGTAAGATCTTTGAAAAAGAAAATGGGGAAGAACCGCTCAGATTTCTGCAAAGGTCTATCCACTCCCTGACTCATCCCGTGCAGCTGCACTTGCATCAAATGAATACCCAGCAAAGCAAACGTCGCCAGAGGCAATAGAACCACGTGCAATGCGTAAAACCTGCCCAGGGTGGATTGGCCGACGGCAGACTCGCCCTGAAATGTTTCCCTCAGTATGCGAGGCAACTCGGCCAGTGCCCCAGGCAAATAGGGACCTACTTCTTCGACTGATTGAAGTCCGACCTTAGTGGCATTGACCGCAATCTGATTCCAGGGCAGTAGATATCCCGTGAAGGCAAAGCCGAATGTCAGAAATAGAAGCAACACACCCATGATCCATGTGATCTCGCGTGGCTTCTCGAAGGCTTTCATGGCAAATGCAGTGAGCAGGTGCACCACAGCAAAGAAGACCATGCATGATGCAGACCAGGCATGCATGTTGCGAATTAGTGCACCGGCACTTACGTGATTTGTAATGAACTCTACAGACAAGTGCGCATCGCTTACCGTGGGCTGGTAATAGAAAAGAAGAAACAGTCCGGTGACGCATTGAATCAGGAAGAAGAACAGGGTCAGCCCCCCCGTGTAGTAGCCCCAACTCATTTTGTGAACCGGCACTTCCTTCTTCTCGACCATCGAGTGGAAATTCATTTTCTCCACAGGGAATCTGTCGCCGATGAATTGCACTAATTGCGTCATCACGGTGGCTTTCACGAGACTGCCTCCGCATGCGCTTTTGCAATGTACACGTTGGCCTCGGACAGAGCGCTTGCATCCCGTTGTCCGGTTATTTTGCCGGCGCGATTGCGTTCCATCAGCACCGTCCCTTTTGTATCCATGAGTACCCACCCCAACAAGGGCAGAGGTAGTTTTGCCGGCGCTCCTTCGTTTGGTTTGCCAGTTTCAATGTCGAAAAACGAAACGTGGCACGGGCAGAGAATCTGTCCCTTGGCATTAACATCATTGCCTACGGTGCATCCCAAATGCGTGCACTTCGCGGAAAGCAAGATGGGCAAACCGTCTTTGTCCTTGAATGCCATTGCCGGTCGCATACTGTAATCGGTGAAATACTTTCCTTTTGTGCCGTTCAATTCCGACAACTTAGCAATCAGTATGTAATTGGATTGCTGCCGCTCCAGTTCTAGCTTGCGTTGCTCGGCGGTTGCCTGGAGCCTCTTCAATCGCAACTCCATCATCTCGGCTTCTTCCTCTTTGGAGAGGCGAGGGCCAAAGAAGAACCTCCAGGTCTTATCCAGGGCTCCCACTGCCAGCAACGCGCCACCGGCAGCGATACCGATGCCGGCGCGCAAAAAGTGTCGTCTGGACTCCTCCTCGACATAGTGCTCGCGAGCAGCCTCGGCTCGACGTTCATTCGTCCAGACCACCTTTTGCGGCGGACGGAACAGATACTCTATTGGCACAGCGAACATGTGTATGAGCCGGGAAAATGGAATCGTCAAAATTATCAGCCAGGCTCCGACTATGTGAGCCCGAACCAGTATTGGCATGTCTTGTATTACGCTGATGTTGGGGTTGAAGGTGAACAGGCTCCAGATATATGGTGTCATGCTGCCGGGCGCCCAGGCGGCACCCCATCTGTAATGCAGCGCCATACCCAGCCCGGTAGCCACTTGCGCAAGCAAGAGAAACAGCACCACAAAGTCCATTGTGGTAGAAACGGCTTGCAGGCGCGAACTCATTATTCGTCGAACGATAAGCACCAGTAGCCCAACGATGCACCCGACTGCCAGCGCGATGCCGGATATCTCGACTGCGTGCAGGATGGGTTGCACGGACATAGCCGCCTTCCAGGGACCGGGTGCAACAAGCACCACGATATGGACGAGCAAAATCAGGATGATGCCGATATGCCAGGGCACCGACCCCCACACCAGTGCTTTGCTCTCCAGAAACTGCGAGGACAAGGCGGTGTAAGTCAGACCTTGCTTGCGAATGCGGTAGATCGATCCAAATATGCAGGCCGTCAGCGCTATATAGGGCAGAACGACAAACAACAGGATGTCCAACATAACAAACTCCTCAGCTACCGGCACTCATAACTTCCAAAAGACTGGCAAAGAGCTTGCCATACGGGTTGTTGGTTGCATTTTTCAGATTGTCTGCCATTTCGGCCACTGGTTTTTGCAGACAGAACTCAACCAGCTCGTCGACTTCTTCAGTCGTGGCATATGTCATGTATCGCAACATCACAGCCAGATGGTCCGGCATTTCATTGCCGCGGTCGAAGCCGGTTTCATCGTATCTTTGGATCAGCCCGGCCATTAAGTTGCCGCGCTCGTAGTTTTCATCACCATAAATGTGTGCGCTTATGTATGGGCTGCAAATTGGTGCCATATCGAAGGTGCGGGTGAATACCTCTTCGAGCTCGCTGAGAGGCATTGCATCGATGCGCTCGCAGAACTCAGCCAGATAGCGCCCCGCTCTGGAATAGTCCGCACTTATGGAAACTTGCCTCTGGCGGGCCAGTTGCGAGTAACCTTCATTCGGATACTCGAGCAAGGCTGCGTATTCAGAAAGGGCCGGCGCTTTAGGTTTTTTCAACGGAATGATCATATTATGGACCTCTCTCCGGTGGCTGGTTGAATCCAAGCCCGCATGAGCCTTTACATAACTCGGGACTGCACGAAGGTTGCCCGGCCATCGCTTGACCGGTCATCGCTTCTTCTCGCTGAATTGGCGCCAGTACAAAGCGATCGTAAATCGTTGGTAGAGCAGTAAGCGAATAAATCTCCTCAGCTTCTGAAGGAGTGACATTACCTTCGCGCATGAACTTGCTCATGGATACGAGATCAAGATCTCCTATCTCCTGCGTCCGTTTGTAATAACGCACCGCCATCAGTTTCTTCATTACGTATTCGATGTGCTCTACATTGCCGGCGCTAAAGAGTTTCGCCAGGTATTTGATCGGCAATCGCGACTTTTCCAGGCTGCTGAAAAACTGATCGACCGGATTCTCGTAATGCCCGTTGTCGAATTTACCCATCACAGGCAAAAGTGGTGGCACATAGAAAAGCATCGGCATGGTCCGATACTCTACGTGTAAAGGCAGTGCAAGTTTCCATTCCTTGACGTACTTATATATAGGCGACTTTTGAGCGGCATCGATAAATTCGTCGCTGATCCCGTTTTTGCGAGCCTCCTGCATGATCTTGGGATCGAAGGGGTCGCAGATGACACTGCGCTGCGCCTCGACGAGGGCATGATCCGGTACGCTCATGGCTTCAGCCACACGCTCCGCGTCATACAGCAGAACCCCCAGATAACGGATGCGGCCCACACATGACTGGAAGCAGTTGGGAATCTGTCCTGTCTCCAGCTTTGGATAGCAAAGAATGCACTTCTCCGATTTGCCCGTTTTCCAGTTGTAATAAATTTTCTTATACGGGCAAGCGGAGATGCACGCTCTCCAGCCCTTGCACATGTCCTGATTGATCAGGACAATTCCGTCTTCGCCGCGCTTATAAAGAGCCCCAGACGGGCAGGATGCGACACAGCTGGGATTTGCGCAATGATTGCAAATGCGGGGCAAATACATAAATGAGATACGCTCTACCTCGAAGAGTTGCTCGCGCTCTTCGTCACTGAGACCTTCGAGATTGATATCGTTTTCGGCGTAGACAGGGGAGCCAGAAAGATCATCATCCCAGTTCGGACCAGCTTCGATGTCCATTGGCTCACCGGTGATTTGCGACACGGCAATTGCTGTGGGCTGATCATCACCTTCTGGTGCATCGAACAAGTCCTGGTATTTGTACGTCCAGGGCTCATAATAATCCTCGAGCCCCGGTTGGTTCGGGTTGTAGAACAGTTTGAGAAACGCATCCAGCTTGCCTTGTGAGCGCAGCTCAAGGCTTCGCTTGCCGTTCTTGCCGTTGACTTTCCAGCCGCCTTTGTAGTGCTCCTGATCTTCCCACAAAGTGGGATAGCCGGTGCCGGGTTTGGTTTCGACATTGTTCCACCACATATACTCAGCGCCCGGTCTATCCGTCCAGACGTTTTTGCAAGCCACGCTGCACGTATGGCAGCCGATACATTTGTCGAGGTGAAACACCATTGAGACTTGTGCGCGAATATCCATATCGACTCCTAGAAGTTCGGCTTGTCGAGTTTTTTCACAACGACGAAAGTGTCACGATTTACGCCAGTAGGTCCCCAGTAGTTGAACCCATAGCTGAATTGCGCATAGCCGCCGATCATGAATAGCGGCTTCAGTCGTGCCCGCGTAAGACTGTTGTGTCCGCCGGCTCGCCTGTTTTTTCGTTCCGGAGATTTCGGTACTGTCAACGTGCGCTCGGGCGAGTGATAAATGAAAGCGGTGCCGCGCGGGATACGAGCACTGACGATAGCGCGGGTGCAGACCACGCCATGATCGTTGAAAATTTCTACCCAGTCGTTATCTTCGACACCAACGAGATCGGCATCCTTGTCGTTCAACCAGACCGGATAAATTCCTCTGCTCAGAGTTTTCATCCGTAAGGTGTCGCCGAAGGTTGAGTGAATATGCCACTTGCCGTGTGGTGTCAGGTAATTGAGCACCAACGAGCCACCTTTCACCTCAGTTTTCTGCAGGTCACGCGTGACACTCAAGTCGGCACGTGGTTTGTATGTCGGCAGATGCTCGCCGTAAGCGATGTAGACTTCATGATCCAGATACAGATGCTGCCGGCCGGTAAGCGTGCGCCAGGGAATCAATTCTTCGACGTTCTGGCAATAAGCGGAGTAGGTTCTGTTTTCAGTCGTTATGCCAGTCCAGTAGGGTGATGTCAGCACACGACGCGGCTGCGCCCTCAAATCAGCGAATGTATAGCGGGTAGCGCGCGTGTCTCTGGCCAGATGGCTATGATCGATACCTGTCTTATGACTTTCAGATTCATATGCGCGAAAAGCAAGTTCGCCGTTTGTCTCCGCTGCGAAGTTCAAAATCACCTCGCAAACATTGAGACCTTCCTTTAGTGACGGATAGCTTTTGCCTGACCATGTTTGCGACGGTTGAGTCTCGATGTATTTGTCATACTCATCTTCGATATCATAGTGAGTTCCGTGTACCGCCAATCCATTGTTGCGGGCGACCGGCCCGAATGAGATGAACTTGTTATAGAGATTGACGTAATCGCGCTCCACTACTTTCATATTGGGCATGGTCTTGCCCGGAATTGCTTCGCATTCACCCTTGAGCCAGTCTTTCACAGTCGGTTGCGCGATCTCGCCGGGAGTGTCATGAAGCAAAGGCGACACCACCAGGTCTTTGACCGGTTCGTTCAAATAGCGTTTTGCCAACTCAGAGGTAGATTTCGCAATTCCTTTGAATATATCCCAATCAGTCTTGCTTTCCCAACATGGTGGCACCGCCGGTTGCAGAGGATGAATAAAGGAATGCATGTCCGTGGTGTTCAGGTCATGCTTTTCATAGTGGGTAGCTGCAGGCAAGACCAGGTCTGAATAGAGAGCAGATGAATCCATGCGGAAGTTAAGGTCTACCACCAGATCCATCTTGCCCAACTCGATCTTGTCGTGCCAGGTAATCTCTTTGACCTCATCACCGGCCACTTCCTCGGCTATGGTGTTATTGTGCGTTCCCAAGTAATGTTTGAGAAAATACTCGTGTCCCTTTGCTGATGAGAGCAGCGCATTTCCCCGCCATATGTACCAGACGCGGGGCCACGACTCCGGCACGTCAGGATCTTCCATGGAGAATTTCAATGAGCGATCTTTTAAAGACTTAACTGCATACTCAATGATTTGCGAGTCGGTTTTTGCTCCACTGGCTACTGCTTCTTCGACCACTTTGAGATTGCTTCGGTTGAATTGTGGAAAGCACGGCAGCCAGCCATTTCGTACAGCCAACACTTGTTTGTCAGCTGTATGTCCTGAACTCATTGGATGCTTGTCGTCCGCTACCGCGCACATCTCATTAAATGAATTGTCATAGCGCCACTGATCCGAATGTATGTAATGGAAAGACGGCGTATTTTGCAGACGCGGCGGCCCGTACCAATCTGTGCCGAAAGCAATGGGTGCCCACGAGGCCTGTGGCACCAGCTTTTCTTGTCCAACGTAGTGGTTTAAGCCGCCACCACTTACCCCGACACTGCCGGTGAGGATGAGCGCATTGATTGCCGCTCTGTAAATGAGGTTGTTGTGATACCAGTGGTTGGCACCGGCACCAATAATTATCGAGCACTTGCCTTTACTCGCTTCTGCGGTGCGCCCCCACTCGCGAGCGAAGTTGATCACATTTACTGCTTTGATGCCAGTAAACTTCTCCTGCCACGCGGGGGTATAAGGAAGCTCTTCGTCTTCGTAAGTCTCCGGATATGCGCCTCCCATGCCGCGGTCAACACCATATTGAGCAAGCAGAAGCTCCATGACGGTCGTCACAAGCACTTCCCCGGTGGCGGTTGTGACGCGGCGAACTGCCACACCACGATTGAAAAGTTTGTCGGCAGTGCCTTCCGAGAAGTCGTTTAACTTCACACTCACCACGCCATCATGACGCCCGACGAGGGTGAGGAGTGGATCTACCTTGGCGTTGGTCAAAGCATTCTCCAACTTCAGATTCCATTCGCCTTTTTTGGATTGCCAGCGATGCCCAATCGTTCCTCTGAGCATTGCCGGCTGATCGGTGAGCGCGTCCCAAACGAACATTTTCCACTCGGCGTTCTCTTCCTTCGCTGTGCTTTCGACATCACTGGCCCTCAGCAAACGCCCGGCGCTGTATGTGCCATCGGCATTTTTGTCGAGACAGACAAGAAACGGAGCATCGCTGTATTGCTTGGCATAATTGACGAAGTAAGGCACCTGCCGATCGAGGTAAAACTCTTTAAGCAGAACATGCGTAACTGCCATCCAGAAAGCGCCGTCCTGTCCCTGATTGATTGGAACCCACTCGTCAGCAATTTTCGAAGCCATCGAGAAGTCTGGCGAGAAGACCACAACCTTGGCGCCACGGTGCCGTCCTTCAACTAAGAAGTGCGCGTCGGGTGTTCTTGTCATGAGCACGTTGGAGCCTACAACGGCAACAAATTTGGAGTGAAACCAATCCGCACTTTCGCCGACATCAGTTTGCTCACCCCAGATCTCAGGCGACGCCGGCGGCAAGTCGCAGTACCAGTCATAAAAAGACATACTGACGCCACCTAGCAGTTGCAGGAAGCGTGAGCCTGCTGCGTAGCTCACCATCGACATGGCTGGAATCGGAGAAAAGCCGATAATGCGATCTGAACCGTGTCTCTTGATTGTCGAGATGTTGGCTGCTGCCATCATCTCATTAGCTTCGTCCCAGGCGACACGGCGGAAGCCGCCTTTGCCTCGCGCGCTCTGGTATCGTTTGCGCTTGTCAGGGTTCTGGACTATCGACTCCCATGCCGCAACCGGATCATTGGGAAACTGAGCTTTGGCTTCGCGCCAGAGATCGATCAAGGCGCCCCGAGCGTAAGGGTACTTCACTCTCAGCGGGCTGTAGAGGTACCAGCTGCAGGAGATACCGCGCTGGCAGCCTCTGGGCTCGTGGGGAGGAATGTCTTTACTGATACTGGGATAATCCAGCGCTTGCAGTTCCCATGTAACAATGCCACTTTTCACATAGACGTTCCAACTGCACGAGCCGGTGCAATTGACACCATGAGTGGAGCGTACGATGTTGTCGTATTGCCAGCGATTTCTATAGAAGTCTTCCCATTGCCGCTGTTTCGGTGCAAAAATGTCTTTGATCCAAGCCATGGTGCCTTATCTCCTGGTTAACTTGTCGCGGGCCGGTTTCTTCCGTGTGCGGTAGCCCACTGCCACGGCCGCAATCAGAATTGCAGCCCCGATAAACCCCATCATTTCTACAGCTCCAGAAACTGGTTTATTGGACCCAACTCCTTTAAGAGTCGACATGTATGCTGCCAGGTCAACGGCTTCGTCGTGAGTAACCGGGCTGTCTTTGTAAGCATTTTTCATGACCCGGTAGGGTGTCTTTTCCGCTGCCACCACCAGCGCTACCATATTGAATTTCGTGGCGACGGCACCGAGGTCTGGACCCAACCCTCCCTTTGTCTCTCCCGTCACGCTGTGACACGAGACGCATGCCATGCCCTGGTTTTTCAATGAGCGCTTTCCGGAGAACAATTCTTCGCCTGCAACCACAGATCCCGGCTGTTCGGTTTTTACCGGCGGCTCAGTTTCGACGTGCTTGGTAGTACCGGCGGCAGTGCTTGAGGCATCCGAACTGGTGGCTGTGCCGGTTGCGGTAGTGTCAGACGATGGTTTGGTCTCAGCAGACGTCGTGCTCGTCGTTGGGTTCAGTGCGGCTGCGTCCGATCCGCCGCCTTTGAGATATTTGACCAGTGTGGTAATCTCGGCCGCTGTCATAGGACCGGCCTGACTTTGCATCCGGGTCACATTACCTTCGATCTGAGATTCCGCCTGCAGTTTCGCGCCGCCCAGATCTGGACCGACGAGTGGACCTTTCCCTATCGTGTGGCAGCTGGCGCACTTTTCGGTAAACAACTGCGAACCATCCTGGGCAGCGGCGTTGATCGGTACCGCCAGCGATATCGCTACAAGCACCCGAGATGCGATCTTTGCTGTCGTCCTCAAGCGCATTCTTGTCATCCGGCTTCCTTCCGCGACCACCTTCAATAAAATCTGCGCTGCTCGAAGCTTTAGTCGCTGCATTGATTATGAAGTGAACGAATGGTCCCGATCCTTCGGCGGATGCGCAGTTTGTTCAAAACTGCATCGGCAGCTCGCCTGGCAGATGCAAGACAATCAGGAATCCCGATGCCGCTGTATGCGTTACCAGCCAGGTACAAATCATCACAGCCGCCTAACTCTGCCTGCAAATCTTGCATGCGTTCCAGGTGCCCGACTTCGTACTGCGGCAGCGCATTGTCGTGCCTGGTCACCCAGACCTGGAGCGGCGGTCTTTCGACACCAACATAGTCTTCAAGGTCTTTCAGCAAGGCAGCAACGACGTCCTGGTTACTGGCGCCATCCAAAAGGCTCTGTCCTTCTCTGCTGAGAGACACGCGCAACAAGACTTTATCCTCCTCCGTCCTGCCACCGAATTTGATGCTTGTGAATGTACACGCACTCGTAAAGCGCCCCTCTTTTGGAGGAACAACGAACCCAAAGCCGTCCAGAGCATGTCGGATGTCTTTTCGGTAAAAAAGAAGATTGACGATAACAGTCGGTGCGTACGCGATCTGCCTGAGTTTGTGCCCGAGGGAAGCATTTATAGGGCAGAGGAGTTGTCCGGCTATGTTGGCTGGAGTTGCCACCACCACACTGTGAGCTCCTATTCGCTTACCGCTGCACAGGCAGATTTCATACCCGTACTCTGGCAGCGTGCTGTGTACGATGTGATCTACGGGTGTATTGAGACAAACTGAACCGGCAGGCAGGTGGCGTAAGAGCCCATCGATCAATACTTGCATTCCACGGTCGAAACTTGCAAATAGCCCATAGCGTGATCCTGCAACAGCTGAATTCCGACCATCCTTCTTTTGTAGTTTCTGCTTCCACAATCCGCGAATAATGCTTCCGCACTCAGCTTCGTACTGCACCATTTGCGGTACCGTACATTTGGAACTCAAAAGACGAGCGTCCCCACCATAAATTCCTGCGATCATCGGCTCGGCTAGCTGCGTGAAAGCCTCCTGCCCGAGACGTCGCTGCACAAAATCGGCTAAACTCTCGTCCACTGCATCGCCTTTGCGAGGAATAACGAGATCCATAGCCATGCGAATTTTACAGGGCACACTGACCACACCGGTAGTGAGCCAGGGCCGGAACTTCGTAGGAGCAAACAAGACGAATCCATCCGGCATGGGATGCAGTTTGCTCCGGCGAGCTATAAAGGTGCGTCGATGCTTTTCGTTGGTGGATATTACACTGTGCGTCAGTCCCAACTCCCGCACCAGATCGACAACCTGGGGCTTCGCCGTTAGAAATGCTTCGGGTCCTTTATCTATCACGGCACCGGCAGCGACCTCGGTCGCTATCACGCCTCCAGCGCGACCACTGCCTTCCAGGACGATAACCTCCACCTGTGCGCAATCGCTGCCGCGATGAATGAAATATGCTGCCGCAAGGCCAGATATCCCCGCTCCGATCACGACAATTCGAGTGCGACTCTCAACCATAACTTGAGCTGTTCACAGCAAGGTTCCCATCAACCAACCCAAAGATACGTCAAGCCAGCACCTTGGACGTCAACCGAAAGGACGATTCACTTCCGAATCAATCTCGCCACTGTCCGATCGATGGATAAAAGATCAATGGACTATCAATAAACTGTGCAGCCGGCAGCGCAAGCAATGACTAAGGAGGATGTTGAACGTGAAGGTGACCAATGAATAAATCCAGCGACTCACAGCCGCCATCCGTCCTGGCAAACAACAACACCAGAGCTGTGCAAGTCCTGGCGGCCAATACGGCTTCCTTTGCTGTTTGCTTCGCCTGCTGGATGCTGTATGGCGTTTTGATCACTTTTCTAGTCGACAACAACGTCTTCAAATGGAACCCATCGCAGATGGGATGGTTGATCGGCATTCCCGTGTTAACGGGCTCCATCATGCGCTTGCCGGTCGGAGTACTCACCGACAGATATGGCGGTAGAGCGGTCTATGCCGTCTTGATGCTAATTTCGGCCGCGTCCATGTTCATGGTCGGGTTCTGCAATTCCTTTGTTGAATTTCTTGTTGCCGGACTTTGCTTCGGACTGAGCGGAGCGGCCTTCGCCGTAGGAGTTGCGTACACGTCGATCTGGTTCCCTAAAGAAAGACAGGGCTTTGCTTTGGGCATATTTGGAGCAGGCAACGCCGGCGCCGCTATCACCAGCTTCGGTGCACCACAGCTTTTGTCTTGGCTAACGCACAACATGCAGAACATAGAAGGGTGGCGACACTTACCTCGATTGTACGCCGCTGCATTAGTCGTAATGACAGTCATATTCTGGTTGCTGACTTCGACGAAGAAAGTGCAAGGTAAAGAAGGCATGACCATCATGCAACAGCTTGCACCATTGAAAAACGTACGGGTTTGGAGATTCGGACTCTACTACTTCCTTGTCTTCGGCGGATTCGTTGCTCTCTCACAATGGTTGATTCCGTATTACTTGAACGTCTACGGCATGAGTTTGGCTCTGGCCGGTTTCATGGCTGCGCTTTTTAGTTTGCCCTCGGGAGTGATTCGCGCTCTCGGCGGCTGGATGTCCGACAAGTGGGGAGCGCGCAACGTAATGTATGTGGTACTGGTATCGTGTTTGGTTGCCTGCGCACTTTTGTGTGTACCGCGCATGGACATTCAGTCACCAGGTCCAGGAGTGATGGCCATGCAAAAAGGTATAGTGACTGCAATCACCGCCGATTGCGTCCAAGTTGACGACAAACGATATGCAATCAAACCCAGGCATCCAGAAAATGTTGTCACCATCGCCGATAAGAACGACAGTATGCTGATTTGGCCAACCCTGGTGTCATGGCAAGAACCGATGGTGAAGGTCGGTGATACAGTTCAGCGCAAGCAGGTTTTGGCTCGTGGAGTGACGCACATCTTTTTCCAGGCAAATGTCTGGATATTCACCGTCCTTGTATTTATCATCGGTGTCATGACCGGCATTGGCAAAGCCGCGGTTTACAGGCACATTCCCGACTACTTCCCGCACGATGTCGGGGTCGTGGGCGGTATCGTCGGAGTCATCGGTGGGCTGGGAGGCTTCGTCGGACCGATACTCTTTGGTTATTTCTTGGACGTCAGTGGAATCTGGACCACCTGTTGGGTGTTTTTCGCCATCCTCAGCGCGGTCTGCCTGACCTGGATGCATTGGACTATTTCACACATGATGAATGAGCACGCACCGGAACTGGCTCGCCAGATGGCAACGCGAATCTGATCATTCAACTACTCCTCAAGGCAGGCAAGCCGCGCCCAGCTACGATCAATACAGACGCCAATCGTCCAGACCGCAAGAAAGGCATCAACGCCAACGCGTCGAACTTTATTGCAGTTTCAAGTTTGGAAAGAGACAAAGTCGCGCATTTGCGGGAGTTTGTAGCAGCTCGCTTATTTTTGTCTGTGCAAAGGCTTCCTCGATTAGCCCAACAGCGTCATCCAGTCTCTTATGAAGCGGACAGAGGTTGCTTGCGTGCTCTTCTAAACCGAGCGGGCAGACTTCGATTCGCTGAATCGGGTCGACGGCGTTGATGACTTCCAAGATTGAAATTTCCTCTGGCTCTCTATCAAGTGAGAAGCCACCTCCTAATCCTCTTTGTGATTGAACTAGCCTGGCCTTGATAAGTGGCTGTAGAACCTTGGAGAGGTAAGCTGCCGGCACTTGGGTGGCTTTCGCGATCTGATCAGCTGTATACGCCGTATCGCTATGATTTGCCAAAAATACGACCGCGCGCAGAGCGTATTCGGCAGTTTGCGAAATCATCGACAAGGCTCACTTCCTCCGTGGACTCCATTGACAGCCACTATGAGATTACATGACCGTAGTACCTATGGCTTAGTCAGATATCCAGATATTGATATCGGTTTTCTCGTCTGCTAGCATGCGTGTCACCCTGGAGTGTGCAACCGATGGAGGTTTCGATGTCCTGGAGATGGAAGCTAGCAGTGCTGTTTGTGTTAATAGCGGGTTTTTCGACCTTAATTTTTATGGGACATGAAACCAGTAATCAAGCACCACCAATTCCAGATCAGGTCGTCACTACCGAAGGAAAGGTCATTTTTACCGGCAAAGACATCCTTGAGGGACAGGGAGTCTTTCAAAAGTATGGGCTCATGGACGTGGGCTCCTTTTTTGGTCACGGTGCGTATAACGGTCCTGACTTCTCCGCTGATTACCTCCACCGTGAAGCCGTGATCTCGTTAGATCGAGTCGCTCAGAGCCGGTTCGGCAAACCATTTGCACAACTGGAGGCTGGCGCCCAAGGTGATCTGACCAACAGCCTCAAACACGAGTTCAAAGAAAACAGATACGATCCGAAATCGAAAACGCTTACCTGGACGGATAACCAGGTGGAAGCATACCGGCAACTCCAACAGTACTATGATACCGACTTTGGTGCTGGTCGCAAGTTACCATTGCCCGTCGACTACATCAAAGACTCCCAAGAGCGCCTACAACTCAGCCGTTTTTTCTCCTGGGGGTCCTGGGTGTGTTCAACAAATCGCCCGGGCAAGGACTACACCTACACAAATAACTGGCCTCCGGAACAACTTGTCGGCAACGGACCGAACTGGCATATCTTCTTCTGGAGCGCTATGAGTCTTGTGATGCTCATTGGTGGTATCGGTCTGACTCAGTTCTTGCTGAGCGCATTTCCGGGATTGGGCTGGATGCCTGATGGCGGCGGCATGACTGACAATGTCAAAGAGTACAAACCATATCGTTCTCAGACCTCGCTATATCCCTATTTTGCTGTTGTCGTGCTGCTGTTTTTGTTTCAGACTGCATTTGGTGTCGTAACAGCGCACTACATTGTGGAGCAAGGCTTTTACGGCTTCGATATCCGCAACATCTTCCCATACAGCATTACGAGAAGCTGGCATTTGCAGCTTTCCATTTTTTGGATTGCTACGGCCTGGCTTGCGGCAGGTATGTTCATGGCGCCAATGCTTTCAAAGCACGAGCCTAAAGCGCAACACTGGCTAGTCAAAATTCTGTTTGTCGCCATTTTGATTGTTGCAGTCGGGAGCATCGGCGGCGAATGGCTTGGTGTCAAAAATATGCTTGGCAATCTTTGGTTCTGGTTCGGGCATCAAGGTTGGGAATATCTAGAGCTAGGACGCTTCTGGCAAGCCCTTCTGACCATAGGAATGGTGCTCTGGGCCGTCATTGTTTTTCGCAGCATTAACCCTTTGCTGAAAGGAAAGGATCTCGGAAGTCTCCCCTACATGCTGCTCTACGGCGTCATGGCAATTCCGTTGTTCTTTAGCTTCGGCATGATGTACCATCCCGGCACGAATTTTGCAGTTGCCGATTTTTGGCGCTGGTGGGTCGTTCACTTGTGGGTGGAAGGCATCTTTGAACTGTATACAACAATCATTGTTGCTTATTTCTTCTGCAGTCTCGGCATGGTTTCGGAAAAATCCGCTCTATCTGTCATTTACGTTGACATCATTTTGTATCTGGGCAGCGGCATTGTTGGAATCGGTCACCACTACTACTGGACGGCACAGCCCGCAATCAACATGGCATTGGGTTCAATGATTTCAGCCTGGGAGGTGGTACCGCTGACGTTACTAACGATGGAAGCGTGGAAATTTGTAGAACTAGCCAAAGTCAAAGGTTCGATAAAAAACTTCTCTCACTATTGGGCGATGATGTTCCTGATAGCAGTAGGATTTTGGAACTTTCTCGGGGCAGGTGTGTTCGGCTTCTTAGTCAACACGCCGATCGTCAGCTACTACGAGCACGCGACTTATCTGACCTCAAACCACGGACACGCGGCTCTCATGGGTGTGTACGGAATGCTCGCGGTAGCAGCCGTTTTATTTTGCACACGCTACCTGATGATTGAAGATGCTTGGAGCAACCGATTGGCAGCGCTTTCTTTCTGGGGCTTGAACATCGGACTCTTGCTCATGTTAGTGCTCAACATATTCCCGGCTGGCGTAATCCAAATGGTGGAAAGCTATCAAAACGGCTTCTGGTCTGCTCGCAGCCCAGAGTTCGTCCAGTCGCACCTGTTTCAGGTGTTTACCTGGCTACGTGTCGTTGGTGATTTAACTTTTGTCGTAGTGGGCGTATTCCCGCTAGTTTTCCTAGTTCTCAGAGGCATATTTCATTTGCGACCAGCGAGGCAGCCCGAAAGTCTTCCGCAAACTACCTAGACTAAGCGCGTGGCACACAATTGAGCATAGGTAGGATCTCACGATCTTTCCCTGCCACACCACCGTGCGTACGGGTCCGTACACGGCGGTTCGGTGGCGCATTACGCGGCGAGCTGGATCAGCCCCAGCTCGCTGAAGTACTTGTTGGGAAATGCCAGAGTGAGCGCTGGACTGTTGCTGAGGCGCCAGGCACCGTGTGGGCTGCCAGCGGTCTGTGCAGCGAGGTTCGCGTTTACACCTCGTGCCCGCAGCTCCACATATCGCTTACGCCCTCGCTTCCACTGGAGCCAGATGCAACGTCGAAGTCGCCGCCGAATCCAGCTATCCAGTTTGGCAAGTACCGTAGGCGTTTCGCAGAAACCGAAGTAGCCGCGCCAGCCGGTCAGGTAGCGCGAAAGTTGCTCGACTATCTGTGGCAGGCTCATTCCTTTGGTCTTGCGTGTGGTCTCTCGGACTCGTTGCTTTAGCCGAGCTATCGCCACGGCGGCGATTCGCCGCCGCGGTTTATTCTCCGCCGTAAAACTAAATCCGAGAAACCGTCGGTGGTGGGGTCTGTCAACCGCACTCTTCGCTTTATTGACTTGGAGCTTCAGTTTACGTCCCAGAAACCTTGTGATGCTCTCCATCACGCGATTCCCGGCTCTCTGAGTCGTGACGTACACGTTGCAATCATCCGCGTAGCGGACGAATTTGTGCCCGCGCTTCTCCAGCTCCTTGTCCAGCACGTCGAGCATGACATTGCTCAATAGCGGTGAAAGTGGACCTCCTTGCGGTTGCCCTTCTACGGTCGGTTGAACCAGTCCGCCCTCAAGTACACCGGCGTTGAGGAAGCGACGCACCATGCATAGTGCACGCTTGTCTTCAATTCGCTTCGCTAACAACCCCATTAGAACGTCATGGTTGACTCGGTCGAAGAACTTCTCCAAGTCAATGTCAACTACCCAACGCAGCCCGCTGCCTACAAGATTCTGCGCTTGCCGAACTGCCTGGTGTGCCGAACGTCCTGGACGGAAGCCGAAGCTCGATTGCGAAAACGTCTCGTCAAAATAACTCTGCAGAATCTGCTGCATCGTTTGCTGTACAAAACGGTCGAGCACAGTGGGAATGCCAAGCTTCCGCATTCCACCACCCGCCTTGGGTATCTCAACTCGTCTCAGCGGCTGCGCCGCATAGTTTCCTTCGAGCAGATCTTGCCGAATCTCTTGCCAGTGCGCTTTCAGGTATGCGGGTAGTTGTTCGACTGTCATCCCGTCAACTCCCGCTGCACCCTTATTCTGAAGCACTTTCTGCAGTGCTCGTTTCGCGTTTCCCTTTGCCACCACCATCTCCATTACTCGCGAAATGCGTGGGATTTCGGTTTCGGTCGACGGTGTTTGCAATTCGGTCCCTTTTCCGGCTTGCCTCATGGCTTCACCATTTGGCGCCTCGGCGAAGGTCTCTTTGAGAATTTTCTGCCGCTTCTTGCTCATTAGTCTTCCGTTGTGTGGCGTCCTACTCTCCCTTCCTTTAAGCCCTTGCGGGCGCCGTTCGGACCTTCGGCATGCTTGCCTACTACGTCCTCTGCTGACTTCTACATTGCGGTCAGATCCCCTTGCGGCCTCAGTCCGATTGCGGACACAATGCAGATCTCCCAGGGTAAGTTCGATCTCCTTCCTCACATCCTCGCCGGATCTACACCCCCAGCCCTTGATGACTATGCGCTTTGCGTCATCTGCCTGCTCGCGCGGCTGGGTATGCCTCAGTATCCGATTCCTGTTCGTCGAGTCGTGAGTTTGCACCACGCTTCCTTCAGACATTGCCTCGCGACTTTACCCTTGCGCGTTGCTAGCACTTCACCGTCATCAGGTTGTGTAAAGGACTTTCACCTCCTAGATATCGAACATGCCTGGCACACAGAAAGAGAGAGGCATTCAATGCCTCTCTCCTGGTTTGCGTCTCGGTGTAAACTTAGACCGATTTGACAGCGATGCTCTTCGTTTCCTTTCCGGCCGTCACAGCCTTTGGCATTTTGATTGTCAGCACGCCGTGCTTATACAGAGCCTCTGCCTTGTCGTCCTGAATTTCGTACGGCAGCATGAGCGAGCGGCTAAACGAGCCATATTGACGCTCCATTCTGTACCAACCTTTCTCGTTCTCTTCTTTTTCCTGTTTCTTTTCTCCCTTGATGGTCAGAAGACCATTGGCAATCGACACTTCAACATCTTTTTCAGTCATTCCGGGCAACTCAACTTTTACAAGCAATTCTTTGTCCGTCTCGCTCACGTCAACACGTGGAGCAATTTCACCGAAACTTTGCTCGCCGCCAAATCCGCTCCGCTCCGGATATTGAAACCAATCTCCGGCTCCGAAAAAGTTATCAAACAGACTATTCATCTCGCGTTGCAACGTGTAAACGGGATGCTGCTCTTCATGCCGGATCGGCAAGCGTTTTGATTTCCATGGTGTCAGATTGAACATATTGAAATTCTCCTTTTGCTTGAAATTTGTACTTCACTTTTGGGAAGCATGAGCCTCAGCAGTCCATTTGAAAACTGCGCTTCAATCTTTTCCTCATTGACGCCATCGCCAATAGCAAGGCTGCGCTGGTAATCGCCGAGGGCAAACTCTGAATACTGCAGTTTTGCGCCCTCAGGCGGAAGCTCTACAGCCAGAGCCGCACTAATCATCAGGATTCCTTCTTGTACCTGCACCTGCAGGCTGCGCGGATCGGCCCCCGATAGTTCCACATAAATCCGATAGGCATCATCGGTCTCGTAAACAGAAATGAGTGCGCGGCAAGATGATTTCGCCGGCAATTTATCGACTGGCTTTGTTTTGTCCAATGCGGCTCCGTGCATAAACCATCCTCCTTCCTCTCAATAACTTTCCTGCATTCCCTGTGATCAGGAACGCTAAAAATGTATCGCGACATAGAGGGTGCGCGTATCAGCCGATAGAATGAAACTCGGGAGTAGTCTGTGAATCGGCCTTTGTAAGGATGTATCCGATACCGCCTCTATATGACCGACGGGTTCCAGGAGGTCATTGCAATTGTGCGCTTTCCCGTTGCTTCGCGTTCAGCGTCGCCAGGTATTTTGCAAGACACCGGGCTTCCTCATCGTTGACTGCCAGCGGAGGCATAATTCCTGAATAGCTGTTCTTTTTCGGGTCGGTTTCTCGCAAGATATTGAGAAAGCTGGCAATTGCATCCTCGTCACGGGCTCCCAATAACTTGCGCATGCTTCGATAACCACTTTCAGTGTGACAGGACATACATTGATAACGGAAGATTGGCTCACCGCGCTTCTCTTCGCTCTCCTGCCCCTGTGCCATCGCGCCAGCCCATTTGCCAGATTGGAGAAATCCTGCCTGGCTGATGGCAGTCACATCCGACTTGTGAATGCCGTTTGAATACAAATAGTTGTAAACCACGTAAGGTTTGCGCAGCATCTCGCGCATCCACTCGGTGGTGCCGGTGACAGCCAGTCCGCAGACCATGAAGAGCAATGCGATGCGAAAAGTGAAAGCCCGAGGATTTAAATAAGGCCCGAAGAACGCGAACAAAAGAATGGTGCCCGATAGAACCAGGGAGAGATACAGCGCACGCGCCAGGACTGAAAAATTGCCGACACCGGAGGCTTGAATGCCGGTGAAGATGGTCTCGATCGACGCTTGCGGCACTTGAGTCAAGAACCAGATGGTCGCCAGCGGTCCCAGAATGAAGACAGGTAAGAGCCACTTGGCGCAATAGCGCACCATCACGGTGCGAAACTTAGTTTCTTTAATCAGCGATGAAGTGAGCAGCGCATACATCCCTGCAATTGCCAACATAATCAGCAGGCGAATGCACAGCGAGGGGAAGTAAGTCGGATTGAACACTCCATCGAACCAGTTGTGGCTGGTCAACCATTTCCCGGGCGTCAGCATAAAAGTCAGCACGCCGTTGATGATTACCAGCGTGAACACCGAGAATACAGCATAGAACCTGGCTAGCTGCAGATGCTTTTCGCGAGAGACTTTGTCCCAGGTATAGTAATAAGCAAAAGCTGTTGCCAGCTCAGCCACGAAGAAAAGATATTCTTCGGCCCAGGCCAGTGTAAAACTCTGTATCAACGAGGCGATGCCGTCCGGGCTGACCAGGCTAATTGAAAACCATATTCCCACTCCGGTCACCGCGCCTGCAACAGTCGTCAGCAACACAAAGAAGCGCGAATGCTGCTTCAAAAACGCGTACATGCGATCGTCCTGGCGACGATAAGCCAGTTCTTCGGCAATCGCCAGATAAATACCGCCACCGACAGCAAAGTGCGAGATGAAGATGTGGATGATTGAGATTATCCCAATTATCCATGTGCCGCCGAGGTAAGGCACCACCCATAGCGGATAGTTCATGACAGGGCTCCCCAGATAGTGAATGCCACAAGCGCGATCAAGACTGCCACACCAAATATGGTGGCCGTCCTGGCGCGGGCTTTTGTTTTGCCATCGTCAATTATCGGCATGATCACAAAACCCAACGCCACAAGCATCATCAAAATAATTCCGAAGAGTTCCCCTTCAATCGGTCCGACCATGGGGGGAATCAGTTTCAAAAACTGGAACGGTGCCAGGAAGTACCACTCAGGCTTAATACCAATGGGGGCGGCCGCAAACGGATCGGCTTCCGGTCCCAGTCCCCACGGATATAGCATCACCAGGGCGAAGAGAACGTTGAGAGCCAGAATCCAGACCAGTATGTCCTTCAAGAAGAAATTCGGAAAGAACTTCTCATAAGTCTTCTCATTGGGAGGTTTCTTGCTGAATGCCTCAGGTTCTGAAATACCGTGCACCTGTACTAGCATCAAGTGTGCGCCCAAAATTCCCAGGAGCAAAGCCGGCAGCACAGCGACATGGATCATGAAGAAACGGGAAATTGTCGCTTGCGATATCGCGTCGCCGCCGCGCAACATATATGCCACCAGATGACCTACCAGAGGCATTTTTTCGGCTATGTCCAGTCCAATTTTGGTGGCAAAAAACGAAACGTCGTCCCAGGGCAGCAGGTAGCCGGTAAAACCAAAAGCCAGACATAGAACCATGAGCACCAGTCCACTCCACCATGTAAGCTCCCGGGGCTTTCGGTATGCCTTCATGAAATACGTGCTGAATAAGTGCACGAAGACGGCAGCGATCATCAGGTTGGCGCCCCAGCTATGCAATGAGCGGATGAACCAGCCGAAGTTTATTTTCGTGTTCAGCTTCAGAATGCTGGAGTGCGCCGAACTGAGTTCAGGCACGTAGTAAACCATAAGCAAAATGCCTGTGACGATTTGCACAGCCAGGAGCATGCCGGCAATTCCGCCCAGGTAGTACCAGAGCGAATGCTTGTGCAACGGCACTTTTTTCTTCGCGGCTACCTGGCGCAGTTCTTCTAGTGGCAGTCGCTCGGTTAGAAACGAGACGACACGCAGACCGGAGCCTTTGGATGATGCTGATTCGGATACCATGATTTACGCCTTCGATACAATTACTTTCCCTTCCACTACAGCCACTTTTAAAGGTGGCAGAGGTTTCGGCGGCGGACCCGCCACATTTTTTCCGGTCTCGGCGTCATACTCACCACCATGGCAGGCGCAATAAATGCACTGCTTGTCGGCTCTAAACTGGACCGTGCATCCCAGATGCGTGCATATGGCTTTGAAAGCGTGCAGCTCTCCGTCATCGGTGTGAATAACGAGGGCTGGCACGGATCCGAACCGAAAGTTGCGTCCGGCCCCTTTCGGCAAGTCGGACAGCTTGCACACCTCGACACTGGTAATCGTGGAAGTTTCATTTTCTTCTCCTGCCGGTGGTATCAGATAAGCCACTACGGGTGCCAGCGCAACGCCGCCCCAAGCTAAGACCGTGCCCGCGAATGCAGTCCTGATGAAGCGGGAGCGGCTGACGCCCTCAACATCGCTGTCGGCATCTTCTTCCTCAGGGTTTCCGTTCGGACAACCATGGCAACCGTGCTGTCCTGAGCACTTTCCTTCTTCACCAGGTTGCCGCTTCTCACCAGGTTGCGGTCCATTATTTTCGTGTTGCTCTTCCATGGCAGCTCCTCACGCAGAACCAACGGTATTAACGGTGCTACCGGTTTGGGAAATGACCGGCGGATGATATGCAGACCAAACAAGCCGGCAAAGCCAGACCAGATAGAAAATCAGGGCGACTGCCGAAACAAGAAAGATCGCCAGCAAATCCCATTGTGTTGATACGGCAACCAGGTCTGGTTTTACATGCGGGTTTAGATAAAGTAACCGCAATTGATGCCGATTGATGATCATGGCTAGAATCAGCACGGCATTGGCGACCAGTCCGGCAATGAATGCAGCTTTATTGCCGCTTGTCGAAGATACGGTTGTCGCCAGCAACGCCACCAGCATCAGAACCATCGAGGTCATAAAGACGCCTGTAATCAATGAATCTCCTCCCATGAACGCCGACATGAATTGGCGAGGGAGAGATTGCAGAAACCACAGGCCTACTGGAATCTGCAGCACCGTGGCGACCAGAAATATCCGTGAGCCCAACTTGATCGACCACAACGAAAAATCCTGGTTACGCTTACGCAGGTACAATCCAAAACAACCAACAGTCATGCCGGTGACCGCGATCGAAGCAATAAAGAAATGCAAGTAGCGCGGCAGAATCTGCCGCTCGGAAAGATTGAGGTTGAGCCCTTGCGGGCTGGACTGATACAGCGAGAACCATTTTTCCGGCGACTGCATAAGGGTGAGGTTGTTTGAAAACACATACCCGATGAGTCCAAACCCGATGCTCATAAACAGCATGCCGAGCGCTGCTTTCATCGCGGCTGCGCCTGACAGGTTGCCGTTGAGGACTTTGTATATCACCAGATAAGCTGCGTAATACGAAATTAGCAGTATGGCCAACACACCGATCCAGGGCACGGCCATGACTATTGATGAAGTGTAGAATGCAGGTCCGTACAGGAGCTGCAAGAACAGCAACGGCACAATTCCCTGTGTGATGGCAAAAGATATGAAAAGGGGGAGCGAGATTGCCAGTGCTCTGGCAGTCTTAAAACTGTAAGAGCTATGGTCACGCCTACCGAGCGTAAAGAGAACCGCAGCAATGACAGTTCCACCCCAAACCACATTCATTGGCAGAACATGCAAATAAAAACCAAGCACCAGCAGAGTCTGCATGAGCCATACCGGCAGCGGAAACGGCAGCGGTTGATAAGCTGGTATCAGTTGCGAGAATTCCATCGTCGATCCGTTGTCTCCAAACGCCTGCATCTCCAGCACAGGCATATGCAGACTAGCTTTCGGCGTCCTGGCTTTTCATCGGCCTTGCGGCTTTGCGCAAAGATGTGTCACACACGCAAATAGCCAAAAGAGCGCGTCTTTTTCGCGCTAGCGCAAAGATCCTCCGAAAGGATGATTCCAGTCGCCAGAGCTGCTCAAATCAGCCGTTGGGACAATGTCGCCATCTGCTAAAACCAGCTAATCTGGACGATCTATTGAAGTTTGACGAGGGATTCATAATGTCGATGTTCTGCTATCAGTGTGAGCAAACCGCTCAGGGCACCGGATGTAATACCATGGGTATCTGCGGCAAAGACCCAGACACCGCCGCACTGCAAGACCTGATTGTGAACATAGTAAAAGGCATTTCCTGCTATGCGGATGCAGCTCGTTCCCTCGGCGAGAGCAACAGCGAGGTCGACGACGTCACTTTGGAAGCACTCTTTATGACTTTGACGAACGTCAACTTTGATGAGAAAGAGCATGTCGTCTATATGAAGAAGCTTTCGGAAATTCGCGACAAAGCACGCTGGATCTATCTAGATGCGGCTAAACAACGAGGGCAGCAGCCAATTAGTTTCACCGGTCCCGCCGTCATGCAAATTCCTCAAACAGAAAAGGAACTTCTGGAAGTTGCCGGCACTGTCAGCATTCTCCTGGAAATTGCCCGAGATGGAGCTGATGTTGCTGGTCTGAAAGAAATGCTCATCTACGGTATCAAAGGATTGGCTGCCTACGCCCACCATGCAGCCAAGTTCGGTTATCGCGATGACTCAGTATTCGCCTTTGTGCACCGAGCCCTCGCAACTCTGACGCGCAGCGGCGTTACCGCCGACGAGCTGCTGCAATTATGCCTGGAAACAGGCAAAGTCAACTTCGATGTGATCGCTATGCTTGACAGAGCTCATACAGAAGTCCTGGGACAACCGGTTCCTACACAGGCGAAAACTTCACACGTAGCGTGTGCGTCCGGTAGTCCACGTCGTGGGAATTTGTGCAGGGGTGTGGTTTGCTAATTGCACATGCGGCGCGGCTAGTTCGAAGCTACGAAAAGCGCTTGCACACCGAGTCACTGAGGGCAAGTCGTGGCACGAGCAAGAAGAACAGATACAACGCACTACACCAACAGCGAACTTTTAACACGGAATGAAGCTGCCCAGTATCTAGGCGTTTCTCCTAACACATTGGCGATCTGGAGTTGCACCGGGCGGTACGACTTACCCTTCGTGAAAGTTGGTCGGCTTGCAAAATACCAGAGGTCAACACTGGATCATTTCCTGCAGCGGCGCACGAAACACTGGGACGGAACGGAAACCGGGCGTGCAGACCGGCCTTGTGTAGCACCAGCATACACACCGTCTAAAAAAGCGCCCGCCGTGCGGCCGCAAGAGGTCGAATTTCGGGAAGTGAGGCTGGTCGAGCCACGCAGAGAAGAGGACCTGCCTCCATCGAACGGTGTGCTGGAAATCGCTCTACCCAGTGGTATCACTCTTCGACTGCCGGCAGGTTGTTCTCCGGACTTTCTCGCCTCGGTAATCGCCACATTGGAGAAATCGTAGTGTTTAACTTGTCACCATCGGTGCGCATTTTCGTTTGCACAAAGCCGGTCGACATGCGGCGTTCGTTCGACGGGCTGTTCGGGCTTGTTCAGACGCTGGTGCACCAAGACCCGTTTTCCGGATCGCTCTTTCTCTTCCGCAGTCGACGCGGCGACTTCATCAAAATTCTCTGGTGGGACCTCGACGGCTTTGCCATTTTTGCAAAGCGTCTCGAAGTCGGAACATTCCGTTTTCCAGAGGTGCGGTTCGTGAACGGCCAGTATGAAGCACTGGAGATGGAACGATCCGACCTTCTCCTGCTTCTGGAGGGCATCGACACCGATTCTGTGAAGAGACTGAAGCGCTACCGCCGGGAAAGCCCGGGATCAAGCCAAAAGGCCACCCCAAAAGTACCCGCCGTGAGGTGAGCAAATATCCGATCGCCATCCGGTGGCACTTCCGAGAAACGCGGAGTAAAACATAATACCTCCTTTTCGGACGCTGGCAGGTAATGTCGCCACCACGTGTGGTGTAAGCTGGATCAGCTAGATCTAAGCTGTAATTTACCCACCGGAGTGGTACCGTATACGGTGTCACTCTGGTATTTGCGTTGCCTAAATCACCTAGCGAAAACGAGCGCCTCAGAAAAGAAAATGCGCAGCTGCATACCATCATCGCCGAGCTGGGAAAGACCGTTTCGCAACTGCAGGAGCAGCTTAAGCAAGCCACCGAGGGCAATGCCGAGCTGCGCGCCCTCCTCGTTGAGGTGCAGTCCAAACTGGACAAATTGCTTCAACAGAAGAAGAAACGAGACCGTAATGACTTCGGTCCAAAGACGGAGCGGCATAACCCTCGCCCTGCTCGCACCAAATCTGAGCGCTCTTTCAACACCGACAAGGAAAAACCTGGCGGCATAAAACATATTCTCGACAACGCCAGCAAACTTCCACACCAACCAGTCCAGCACACCGTCAAGCCGGAAGATTCGACCTGTCCCAACTGCGAAGTCGACACCGTTTTCGTTAGCCACGCGATTACGCATCAGCTCGAGATGGTAAGCGCTAGCTTGAAGATCCTCGCGCATAGCCAGGAGACGCGAGCCTGCCCAAAGTGCAGACAGTACGTCGTCACAGCAGACAAGCCCTGCGCACCAATCCCTGGCAGCTATGCCGGACCACGCCTCTTGGGGGAAATTATTGTCGGCAAACTCGACGACGGACTTCCCAACAATCGACAACAAAAAATCTTTGCGCGCAACAATGTATCGATTCCGCGCTCCACGCAATGCGACTGGATGCAAGCCACCGCTAACACTCTCTCTCTGCTCTACGACTTGCAAAAGAGAGAGTTGTTCAGATCTGCCATCATCAAGACAGACGACTCGTCCATCAAAGTTCAAGATCGCTCGCAAAAGGGCAACATCCGCAAAGGCAAAATTACTGCCTACGTCGGTGACTCCAAGCGCAAGATCACAATGTTCGACTACTCGAAAAAGCTGTCCTTCGACAGAAATCTTGAATTTCTCAAAGATTACCAGGGCATCGTTCAGGCTGACGCTGCCGGAGGTTTCGACGCTCTGTTCGAAGACGGTCAGCGAACTGAAGCTGGTTGTAGTGCCCATTCCAGGCGCAGATACTTTGACGCCCAATCCAATGACGAGGATATTCGCAACACCGTTCTCGACATTTATCGAGACCTGTATAAGATCGAGAAGGACATCAAAGATCAACCGAAGGAGTTCCGGCTGGCGGTGCGGCGCAAAAAATCGAAGCCGCTCGTCAAACAGCTGCGCACCATAATTTCGTGCGCGAGGACCAAACTCAATCCGAGCCATGAACTCATGAAAGCGATCAACTACACATTGAATCACTGGCTCGCGCTCACCCGATTTCTCAAAAATCCCGACATTGCGATTGGTAGAGTCAACGACCGGCGCGGTGGCTTTAGGTTTGGGGAGTGTCTGTTTCCGGCGGCTTTCGCTTGAAGTGCCGGTGTCTCAATCCAGTCCATCGCTCCGTTTCCGGTCGCTGCTCGTCAAACCGGACATGCACATTTCGCGCATCCGGCTTTCACCTGCATTATCAAGCCTTCGCTCTCGGCAGGTCGGCACGCGTTCGCGGCAGTTTGAAGAGACCGAGTTTCTCATAGAGATACTCGTCTGAATATTGGCGGTATCCAGTGCCTCTCTGCTTGCATCTGCGCATCAACCATCGCCTTATCCGCCGTTCGGTGTATTCCCTGATCAGTTTGTACGTCCTGGTCACAGGTCCTTGGTCGAAGTATCCTGCCCAGCCTCGCAGAAACAAGTTGATCGCGCCAACCCGTTCTTCTGGACTGGTGTAATTCCACCGGCTCGACGTCTCGTCGTGGACCTTCTTAAGCGCGCGCTTGATTGCTTTCTTGGATGGTCGGGTGCCTATGTATGGCACACCGCCTTTCCCATAGAAGAGACCGATTTCGTATCCCAGGAACGCAATCGTGCCTTCTGGAATCTTCACCAGCCGCGTCTTCGTTTCGTTCACCGAGAGTCCTATCCTTTCCATCAACTGCCTCATTCCACGCATTGCTGCTACGCCGTTACCGGGTTTACAGCAGATGACGAGGTCATCGGCGTAGTTGACCACAAAGGCATTGTATCGGTCTCGGTACCCGTGCTGTTCCCATGCAAGTAGGAACCGGCGGAAATAAAGGTTCGCTAACAAGGGCGAAATTGGTGACCCTTGCCCTGTTCCTCTATTACCGTCGCGGGCTTCCGTCGTCCGCCTGCACCCGTTCTGTGTTTTCTCCACAACAGGTGCGGTCAGCCACGCCTTTATTACCGACAGAACAGTTCCGTCAACTACTCGGCGCGCGACACAGCGCATCAGCTTTCCATGCGGGATCGTGGAAAAGTAGTCGCTCAGATCGGCGTCTACCACTTCCCTTCTTCCGTTTTCGCTAACGTGCCAGAACACTCGGCGTACAGCCATCTTCGCATCAACTTTCGGACGGAACCCGTACTGGTTAGGCAACAGGTCCTCCTCAAAGATGGGGTTTAGCACCATTAATGTTGCGGTTTCGACTACCCGATCACGGACCGTCGGTATCGACAACGGACGCTGTTCCCCATTGCGCTTAGGTATCCACACACGCAGAAGAGGTTGTGGTCGGTAATCTCCAGAACACAACTCTTCCCTCAGCTCTACCAGCCATGTCGCCAATCCTCGGGCTTCGATTGCTTCGAACGTTTCGCCGTCGACTCCCGGCGCGCCAGCGTTTCGCTCGCAGCGACGGTAAGCCTCCTGCAATATGTCCAATCGACAGATCTTGTCCCAAAGACTGTAGAAGCGAAATGCCGGTTCAGCCTTCGCTTTCGCTTGCAGCGAGTTCTGTAACTTCTGAACTGTTTCTTTCGGCGTTGGTAGGCTTTCAGCCAATCCCCTAGCTCTTGTCACTTTCCTCACCTCATGCAGGTCAGGGACCCTTCCCTCCGCCGGCATTACCCGGCTTCATCGGTACTACGATCCCATCCGCCATCTGCACCAGCCGCCGCCATCCCTTACGGGTTCGTCGTTGATGGTTGGTTGCCAGCCACCACCACTGGTGCAGACTTCCCCTGTTGCGCACAGGTTCTCTGCTATGCGTGCTGCCACCACTACCCCGGTGGAACCGATGGAGCTAGTCGCTCATTTCCCCATCAGCATCGACCTTCCTCGTTATTATGGCGAGTCGGCTTCCACGTTGGCACTTTTCGGAGCCTGCTCAGTGTTCGCTCGCGCTGCGGCCCGCATAGCCCGCTGCCTCACTTAAGAGGCTTTTCCCGGAGTGCTTCAGACCATTTGTCACCTCCTGATCCGCCCCGGGTGTTTCCGGCTGGAGCGATAGTTGCCGGGTGGGACTTGGTACCCACGGAACCCGTGCACCTTGGCAGGGCACACACAATAACGAATGTGAGCGCGCAATCAAATGCTGGGTGCTGGTGCGGAAAAACAGCCTCTTCGCCGGCTCCGACGAAGGCGCGAAAGCCACTGCCATCCATCTCTCCTTTATCGCTTCCGCCAAGCGCAACGGCATTAACCCGGTCGATTGGTATGCCGATGTCCTCTCGCGCATCAACAGCCTAAAAACGAACCAACTTCAACAACTTCTTCCTCAGAATTGGTCTCCACCATAAGGCTCACGTCTTCAGTGGTAACCGTCTTAGGAAATCAGATTGACATTCGCTGCGCTACGACGTAGAGCAGCGGACGGACACCACGTAGCCGGCAAATGCATTCTCGTCTCCGGACACGATATGAAAGTATTGCTTGAGTTGCTCAAACAAACTGAGGGCAAAGGCATAAACATATACACTCACGGCGAGATGCTGCCTGCCCACAGCTATCCGCAGCTCAAAAAGTTTCCGCATCTAATCGGCAACTATGGAACAGCATGGCAAAACCAGGTCAGCGAATTTGCCGCTTTCCCCGGCGCCATATTGATGACCACCAATTGTTTGAAACCACCTGCGGAACCGTATGCCAATAGATTGTTCACCAATGATGTGGTGGGTTTTGCCGGACTGAAAAAGGCAATCGGGTTCGACTTCCGCGAACTGATCGACTGCGCCCTGCAGTGCGAAGGTTTTAAAGAAACCGAACCGGAACGTTTCACGACTATAGGATTCGGGCATAACGCGGTGCTTGGCGTCGCAGACAAGGTCGTCAGTGCCGTTAAAGGTGGAAAGATCAAGCACTTCTTTTTGATCGGTGGTTGCGATGGCGCGGAGTTCTCACGCAATTACTTTACTGAAATCGCGGAACTGATTCCGAACGACTGCATGATCCTCACTCTCGGCTGCGGGAAGTATCGCCTCAATCACCTGGATCTGGGCGAAATTGACGGACTGCCTCGTTTGCTCGACATGGGTCAATGCAATGACTCCTATTCGGCAATCATCGTAGCCAGTGCTCTGGCGCAAGCTTTTGACTGCACCATCAACGAACTGCCGCTTTCGCTGATCATCTCCTGGTTCGAACAAAAGGCTGTGGCGGTTTTGTTAACCTTGCTGTACCTGGGCGTTCGCAATATACGGCTCGGTCCCAATCTGCCGGCTTTTTTGACACCGCCGGTTCTGCAGCGGCTTGTTGACACATTTGATCTGAAACCGGTGACCAGACCGGCACATGACTTAGAGGCAATATTGTCCTAGCCCGGCGCAGTTATTTCTTCGCTATCTCAATTTCAATGTCGGGAGCTAGATCCTGAGGCTCCACGAACGAACCGTATCGAGTGACTCTCTGTCCGTCTCGGCTCACCAGAAACTTGGTGAAATTCCACGTGACCTTCTCTGTGTCGAGAGAATTTAGCGCTCTCTTTTTCAGAAACTTGTACAAAGGATGTGCCTTGTCACCATTGACGTCGATTTTCTGGAACATCTGAAACTTAATGCCATTGCCGTGATAAAACCGAGCAATCTCAGCATTCGTTCCGGGTTCCTTGCCGCCAAGTTGGTTGCAGGGAAAGCCCAGAACGACCAATCCCTTTGCAGCGAATCTCTCGTGGAGCTTCTCCAATTCAGCCATTTGAGCAGTCATGCCGCACTGGCTGGCAGTATTGACTACGAGAACGACTTTGCCTTTGTAGGAGGCAAAGTCAATGCTCTCTCCGTCAAGAGATTTGGCGCTCAATTGATAGAGTGAAGCACTATCGCCAGAAGAGTTTGGCTCACTCCAGATCGGCGTACCACTCAAGAAATTGGCGCAAAGCAAAGCGCCGACTACATTCACAATGGTCTTTGAGTGCATGACGAGTTGATCCGTTTTGGACTTCTAACCTGTGACTGAGTTTAGAACAAACGGGTGAACGTCCGGTGAAAACCGAACCGTGAATGCAGCGGATGAATGCACCGCGTTGGAATGTAGACAAAAAATAGGCGGCAGTTCTAACTGCCGCCTTCAGGCTCTGAGTTTCCTCTGGTGCCTGCTGCCCTTGGAGGTTTATCTCGACTGTTCTTCGAGTACTTGGTGCTCGATTGAATTGTCTTGAATGCCCCCCTTGGGTTTCTCTTGTGCTTATATACTAACTCTCGTTCTACTCTTGCGCATCATTCTTTAGGCTGATCTCCTCCGACCTCGCTGGTGACTGCAACTGCTGCAAATGCTTGACGAACCAAGCAGCGGCCATCTCTCCCACAAATTCCAGTCCCTCGGAATCCGCCAGGATATCTGACATCCGATCAAATGTCCGCAAACCTTTCTCACAGGACAGAGAAGCTAGTACCTTTTCACTGGTTTCGCAGTTCGAATCATTTTGGCTTAGCAATAACAGGGTAGGAGCCTTGATGAACGGCCACGTGGCCTCCGTCTCCTCTAAGCACCCGCTCCGCGCGACTACCGCCTTAACCACATCAGGCAGCCGTGCAGCCGCAACAAACGCAGCCGCCGCGCCCTTATCGTCTCCGAAAAGTCCCAGTGGTAGAGAACGCAAGTGGCGTTGCTCTTCCAGCCAGATGATTGCGCTCACCAGACGATCGCCCAGCATCACCGTGTCGCGGCGCAAGTCCCCTGTTTTCTCATCGTAGTCAGCCTCTTCGTCGGTCAATAAATCAAAAAGCAAAGTGCCGACTTTGTATTTGTTGAGCACACTCGCCAGGTGAACATTGTCTTTTCCGCAAACTCCACTACCGTGAGCAAAGATGACGAGACACTTTGCACCTTGCGGGATAGAAAGCATTCCGCTCACTGTAACATTCCATGCCAGTTTGACGAGGACGGGCTCACCCGGTCCCAGAGTGGTTGGCTGCGGTAGTACTCTGCGCTCCATACGTCCGTCTCCTTGTGGCTTCACTTTGCCAGTGCCGGACACGCCGTAAAGTAATCAGCGACACCGACATGCGCCTATCGTACACATGGTTGACACGCGGTGCATGACCCTTTAGGACGATTACGGGGATGGTTCGTCGTCACCTGGAAGTTCTGCTCGAATGCCGAGATGAGAAAAATCGGACGCCTTAATGTTTTGAACAAAATCGCGAAAATCGGGAGGTGGTGTCATATCCAGTACCGGAAAACTTTCCTCCGTTTCAGCACCTTTAATCAAAAGGTCGTCGGCAACATAGATGGGAACCTCAGCAGCAAGTGCCAGCGCAAAAGCGTCCGAGGGACGAGCATCGAGTTCGATGGGCGCGCTGCGCGGGTCGCCCGCACTCAAGAAGACAGTGGCATAGTAGAGTCTGTTTTTTGAATGCGTGACCGCTACTTTCTCCACTTTATAGTTCAATTGGTTGATGGCATCCAATAAAAGATCGTGAGACAGAGGTCTGCTCGCGCTTTTCTTCGAAAGCAACCTGCTGATCAAGACTCCCTCTTGCATGCCTACCCAGATAGGCAGCGAAGCTTCCTCTTGCAGATTGCGCAAGATCACCACTGACAAACCGGAGTGAGTGTCGATGCCAACGTCGGTTAATTCCATCTGCAACATGAGGTTAGGCCGCTGAGAGCGACTAGCAATAAAGATATTCAATGCTTTTGTAGCATAAACGCACACAAAGCCGCATATAAAAGCGGCAGCCGAAAGCTGCCGCCGTACATACCCGAATTTCTTGCTGCATTATTCTACGCGTCTGAGGAACGCGGACGAATCAGTCCAAAGACTGATTCTCAGGCGAATGTTGATGGGCGGCGCGGCTGACATCGTCTTTCGATGGCTTGCCCAACTTGAGGGAGAGCAAAATTGAATCCGCCCTGACACCGTATTTTTTGCGCACACCTTTTTCAAAGATTTGCCACGCGCGTACAGTGTCTTTGACAGCCAAGTCTTTGGCTAGCTGGTGATAGGTGAGCCGATACCGCGTTGAGACAACACTGCCTTCCAGAGTTCTGGCGTTGTCTTTGTTGAGCTCTAGATAACAAAGCGAAACCCGAGCAACGGCATAGCTCAAAACAGTAGATTCCGGACAGTTGAACAGAGACCGCGTGCCAAACTCCTGTTCGGAATGAAACACGAGCGCCGGGTGCCGTCGAGACAATGACTGCACGACCTGCGGACGCGTTTCAAGCGCTTCTTGCTGCAATAGTCCTTCGTAGTAATAGTAACAAGTACTCAGTCTTTCCGGTGGGTTAGACCAGTCAACTATCTCCAACGGTTTATCTTCAGACAATAACAGCTCCAGATAATTCGAGTGCGAATAAAAATCCTGCACAGCATGAAAGGTACGCCCCAAAGCCTGAAGCGTCTGTTTACAGGCCCCGCCTTTGCGATCGCATTCGTCGGCATCCCCAATAGCTTGCGAGAGATTTGATTGAATGAAGGAGAAAGTAGATTTAGCTTGATTATTCAAAGCATGACATTCAGGACGCATAAAGTTCGGAGAACCAGGCTGGTCTTGTGCGTCTGATCCATTGCCAATTTGCTCTAAAGCCGGTGGTGCAAATCCAAATTGCCTTAACGCGTTCCCGTTTATTTCTCTGTGTACTCGCCCCCCGAGTAAACGAAACGTCGAGAAAGCCTCAGCAGGGCGCAAGAATGCATGCAGAGAGAACCACAGCACCAGAGAGCCAGTCAGAACGGAAACTATTGTTCGTTGTAGCACTATACTGCTCCGTCAGATCTGGTCCGCTAGAGCGCACCGGCTTTTGCTGCCGACAGTATTGCAAATCAGCGGCCAACGCGCATTCATCGCCCGGATGATTGTTTCTGCCATCGAGAGGTCCTGCTGATCCTTCTTCCGGTGTTGCTGCTCTCAGCTTCTGGGCCGAGGTAAGAAGCATACATTCGTGTGATATTGCATGTAGTACCGTGAGAAAGAATTATGAGTTTGTCAGCGTTAGTATTATCTGCAGGAGCGATAGGTCTCTTCGGGTTGCCCGCGACGGTGATCCCGGAAATTCCCGTCATCGTGCCTCGCCCTCTTGGTGAGGTACGTCAGGTCGATGCAGCCAAGACTTTCGACCTGGAAAGAAAAGGAGACGAGGCGTATGCACGAAACGATCTCGTTCGAGCCGAGAGTTATTACGCACAGGCGAAAGCTGCAGCTCAAATGTACGGTCAAGCCAGACAGGCTGCCAGTTCATCAGCGAAGCTGGCTGTGATACTGGCAGAAAGTGGAAAGCTTTGGGAATCCAGACGGATGAGCGTGGAAGCTTTGAGTTATTACCATAAAGCTCATATTCTGGACATCAACCATGCCGCGCTGCTGCAAAATCTTGGTTGGGTCTCGAATAAGCTAGGCATGAAAGATGAGTCAAAACATTGGTATCGACAAGCGATCAAATACTACTCGGCAATTGATACGCGAACCTCACACTTGCTGTCGGCAATGTGTGCCCGGCGCTTCGCAAGGTTATGCATCGAGACAGGGGACGCCAGAACGGCCGTGCACTACTACAAACAATGCGTGCCTCTATACGAACAGTATTGTCCAGATCCTGATCTGGTCGTGCTGGTTAGAGTTGAGTACGCTGCCGCACGTCAACTGATGCGACAGCAAGGACGGCTTCACGAGAGGAACAGATAATGCCGATCAGCAGAATTGTCGTGGCAATCGAAGACAGATTATTTGCCGCCGAAATCAAAGAATTTCTATTGACGCTTTCTTTAAGTGATGGAGCGGAAATCAAAGTTGTTCACGCAATCGAGCCGACGCTTGCCGTAGAGACATGGCCCAGCCAACAGTACCTGCAGGACTCCAGCGATCTGGTCACCTGGATGTGCGATTCTTTAAAGTCTGCATTGCAAACTCACGGGCGCGCAGTGCGAATCGAATCGGTAGTAGTGGAGACATTTGCCAAAGACGCCATCATCGATACTGCTCAAGACTGGCGCGCCGACTTGATTGTCGTCGGTTCGCATGGACGGCGTGGTCTGAGCCGTTTCTTGCTGGGCAGCGTTTCGCAGGCGGTGGTGGCTCATGCACCATGCTCGGTGGCAGTTATTCGCCGCCTCCATGCCGACAAGTTCTCCGCCTAGAGCACCGTGGTCGGGTCCTTTTCGGAGGCTTGCTCTGCTGCGGAGTTAGCAGGGGTGCTATTGAATCTAGCCTGGACCAGTCCCCAATCGATGGTCAGGGTCCCGCCCTGACTCTTGTATTGCTCTTCCCATTTCATCAGCAAATCGAGCGAGGCATGGTCGATATAAGAGACACGAGAGAAATCAACGTGGAGCTCAGCGTCGGTGGGCAGGGACTCGAGTTCGTCGGCCAGTTTAGGCAAGCTCAAGAACGTGGCTGCACCGACAAGCTTGAGCGTTATCTTGCCGTCGACAATTGTCTTTTTAATATCCAGCTTGCCGAAGACATAGAGAAGCTTGATGGCGCTCATGGTCACGCCAATAACAACACCCGTAAACAGGTCGGTGACAAGAATAGCTACGGCTGTGACAGCAAAGATAAGCAACTCAGACCGGCCGACTTCAGCTATTCGCCTTGCCGCTCGGAAATCGATCAGTCTGTAACCAGTGTAAACAAGAACCGCAGCCAGAGCGGCCGACGGTATTTGTCGAAGGACAAACGGAAAAAGGACGGTAAAGACTAGAAGCCAGGCACCATGCAGAACCGTCGAGGCTTTCGTTTTAGCACCAGCCTTTACGTTTACGGAGCTTCGAACGATGACGCCGGTCACCGGCAGCGCATTAACAATTCCGCAGATGGTGTTGCCAACGCCCTGGGCGATCAACTCCCGATCATAGTTGCTTCTATGATTCGGCAACATGCGATCTATTGCGTTAGCAGTGAGCAGGGTCTCGGCACTTCCGACAAGAGCGATGGTGAGCGCCTGCTGAAGCGGTAACAGCCAGCCCGCTGTTGCAAACACCGAGAAGTCGGCGAAGGCAAACGCTGAAAGAAGGTTCTCTGGCAATTGAACCCGATTGACTTCAAGATGCATACAACAGGCAACGGCGGTGGAGATTATCACTGCCAGAAGTGTGGGTGGAATCGCCCCGCGCAGTTTTTCAATAGGACATTTTTCCCATACGACAACTATCAAAATAGTAAGAAGTCCGATCAGCGCTGCAGTTTCGTGAGAGCCATCGTCGAAAGTGATGACTTTCCATAGCAATTGCGGAATGCCGAGAAGATTCTCCAGTCCATTACCTTTGGGTTTGTCATCGAGCATCACATGGAACTGACTGACCAGAATAAGCAGTCCGATCCCTGAGAGCATTCCCTGGACGACTGCAGGAGAGAGCGCCCGAAATATGCGCCCCCAGCGCAAAGCACCAAATACGATCTGCAAAATGCCGGCCAGAAGTACAATCACCCCCAGCGCAGCTGGTCCGAATCTGTGTACGGTTTCAAAGACTAAAAGAGCGAGACTGACTGTGGGACCGCTGACTTGAAAGGGCGAGCCGGAGATGGCACCGACGACCAGTCCGCCAATAATTCCTGTCAGCAACCCGGAGGCGGGAGGCATGCCGGAGGCGATTGCCACACCCATACACAAGGGGAGCGCGACAAGAAACACCACAAGCGAAGCGACTAAGTCCTGACGCAGGTATTCCCGTTTCAAGTCAATCATGGCTTATTCCTTGTGTAGTAAGAAACGCCAGGATCAAAATTCTGATGCTGTATCCCACCTGGCCTGAATGAATTAGTAATGCAGGACAGAGCAGGTTTCCATAACCTCAATCATTCGTTAATGGACGCTCACGGCAAAGAAATTACGCAATGATTAAGAACCGGAAGTTTCGCTGTGTGCGCATTACATCTTCAGGTAGAAACAGGACCGACCTACTCGCAGAGAGAAAGTTTTCTTTGCACATTTAAGTTGGCACAGTTATTCAATTTGGTTTGGAGGATGTTATGACCATTAGGCGGAAAGTCTTGGGAACAGCAGTCGCAGCTGCTCTTATGTCGAGCACCATTCAGTTACCAAGCCTTGCTGAAAACAGTTCGAACACCTGCTCGGAGAAAAAAACTGAAGTGAATACGGCGATGATGCGCGATCTGGAGCGCAAATACTGTGACTTGAAGAAACAAGTCGATAGGCTGATCGAACCTTCGGCTGGCTTGGCATTTCCATTCTTAGTGGAGCCTCTCGGTTGGGACACTATGTTCGCCGGACTCGATGCTTTCAGCAAAAAGATGGATCAACTGGCGGGCCATTCATTGTTGCTCGATACGCACTGGGGAGGCTATCTGCCCCATATGGAAACGAGCGAAACGGAGAAGCATCTGAAGATCACAGCTGAAGTTCCGGGTGTCGACGAGAACCATCTCGATGTTTCGGTAAGAGGAGACACGATCACGATAAAGGGTCAAAAAAAAGAGTCAACCGAAGCCAGAGATCAAGACAAGCTTGCTGCGGAAAGCCGCTGTTGCACATTTGAACGCACCATGAAACTGTCTTACCAGGTGGACAGCAAGAACGCCGAGGCGGTCTTGAAGAACGGCATCCTCACAATCACTGTTCCCAAATTACCGCAGCAGGAAGCCGAGGGCAAAAAGATTGCCACACGGCGGGAGTAACAATGGCTGCTAGGCTTATCCGCATGTGGTTTGAGAAGTTGTGCCAGTTCCAAACTGGCGCTATCTTACCCCTTGTTTTATGCGGAGCAGTGCTGGGTGCAGCAATTGCTATGTGCGTACAGGAGCCGCCGGCGGCTGGCAGCCCGAACGTCCAGGTCTCCTCTGGACAGGTCCTTGCGGCTTGTCAGCCAGGTATACCGGCGGCTTCTACAGCACCATTGCCGGAGCAATCAGTGGAGCTTCTCGCTCAGTGCCCAAGTGCAGCCAGACGCAGTTTTCAGACCGTTTTCGCAGAGAAAAATCCGAACGCGTATAAAATTCTGGAGCCAGATTGGGGTGGAACTACTTATCGTCTCAAGACCATCGTCAATCAGTGAAGACTGATTCCCAGTGACATTCCTGAAGTTGAAAGTTTCATTAGCGCCGATGGAAAATCCGGTGCTTTTTTGGTAGAAAAATATAGGTTCTTCCGTTCGGGCTTTGAGGAATGGAAGACTTCGAGTAAACAATAAACGACCTCATTAACGTAGTTTGATTGTCAAAGTAGGAGGTGACTATCATGCGCTACGCCGATGATATCGATTTGGGAGGCGGAATCGGCCTCATTGACGAAGAAGTTATATTCCCGGAAACGGTGAAAGATGCAGGCAATGCAAATAATGCGGATAACGAAGCCATTGATGCCTATCTGCGCCTTATAAGGAAGCACAAACTCCTCAGTAAAGATGAAGAGCTGAAGCTCGCTGGCGCTGCCAGGGATGGAGATAGCGCTGCCGTCTTGGAACTGGTGCGGCGCAACTTGAGACTGGTCGTAAGCATTGCCAAGCAATACAAAAATTACGGTCTTAGCCTGGAGGATCTGATTCAGGAAGGCAATCTGGGTCTGATGCGGGCAGCGCAAAAATTCGATCCGGAGAGAGGCTGCCGATTCTCTACTTATGCAACGTTCTGGATACGTCAGAGCGTCATCAAAGCAATTGGTGACAAGGTTCGCCTAATAAGAATGCCTGGTCACGTTGAGCAGGAATGGCGCAAGCTGCAAAAGGCGATGAACAATCTGCATGCCAGCCTCGAGCGCTCGCCGACGGACGAAGAGTTGAGCAATTGCTGCAACATGCCGTTGGAGAGGGTGGAATATGTATTGAACGCTTATAAGCAGTGCATCTCGCTCGATGCCCCGCTTGGCGATGAGATCGATGCTACTGTTGCAGATGGTGTTGCAGACGGTGGCAAGAGCGTCGACGAAGAAGTAGCAGAGCTCCTTCTGAGCGTTGATGTCGGAAAGCTTCTGAACCGTCTAAACTTACGAGAAAGAGAGGTGATAAAGCTGCGCTACGGGCTCGGCAATCACAACCGATGCTTGCCTATAGATGAGATCGCAAAATTATTGGGTATCTCAGCTGACCGAGTCAAGCATCTACAATCAAGAGCGTTGCGCAAAATGCGAAGGCTCGGTGAGGAGCTACAGCTCGACGAATATCTAGTGAGCTGAGTGACATGTCCGAAGGAGAAGAGGCAGTCCTATCGCCTGCCTCTTAGTAGGTTGAACTAAAGGATCTGTCAATCGATTTGTGTCAAAGGTTGAGTCACGGCGCGATCCTTCCTGCGAACTCTATTGAAAATTGATTCATTGCTGCGCCCCAGTCCCGCAGCGGCATGGTCCATTTCTTCGCGATGTTCTGTGCGGCCAGGTACATGACTTTGAACACGGCTTCGTCCGTCGGGAAAATTCGGTGGTTGCGGCTCGCCTTGCGTAGCGTCATGTTCACTGACTCTACGGCGTTGGTAGTGTAGATGACCTTGCGGATGTCGTGCGGAAAAGCAAACATCGGAATTATCTTTGCCCAGTGTTCGCGCCAGGACTTGCTGACGGTCGGATACTTGTGGTCCCATTTTGCCGCGACTGCATCGAGGTTCGTGGCAGCCTCCGTTTCCGTGGCTGCGCGGTAGATCGATTTGAGGTCTGCAGCCATTGCCTTGCGATCCTTCCAAGACACGTACTTCAGCGAATTGCGCACCATGTGGACGATGCACAACTGCACCCAGGTTTTCGGGAACGCCGTTTGAATTGCGTCATCCAAGCCGGTGAGCCCGTCTACGCAGGCGATTAGGATGTCTTGGACGCCGCGGTTCTTCAGTTCCGTCAGAATGCCGAGCCAGAACTTGGCTCCCTCATTCTGCGAGATCCAGATCCCGAGTAGCTCTTTCTGTCCGTTGGTGTCCACAGCTAGTGCCAGATAAACGGCCTTATTGATCACACGCTGGTTCTCGCGAACCTTGACCACGAGCGCGTCGAAAAACACGATCGGGTAGAGATTATCCAGAGGACGGCTTTGCCATGCTCTCACCTCTTCGAGAACGCCGTCGGTGACGTTCGAAATGAGGGTCGGCGAAACATCGGCGCCGTATATTTCCTTGAGTTGCGCCTGAATATCTCGGACTGTCATTCCGCGTGCATACATCGCTAGGATCTTGTCGTCGAATCCCTCCAGCCGTGTCTGCCGCTTTGACACCACCTGCGGTTCGAAGTCGGCATTACGATCGCGCGGAACACCAAGAGTAATGTCGCCCTGCTCGGTGGTCAGCGTCTTCTTGCTGTACCCGTTGCGGCGATTCTCGCCGCCTTTGCCGGCGCGCTCGCCTTTCTCGTAGCCGAGGTGATCCTCCATCTCACCTTCCAGGCACCGTTCAACGATAGCCTTGGTGAGTTGTTTGAGAAGACCGCCCTCCGCTAGCAGCTCCTTTGGATGCTTGCCCTGTGCCAGATGCTCCTTAATGAGTTCGTCCAGCATGTCGGTACTTTTAGTCATGGTCAGGCTCCTTTCTAGTGAGCGCCTGGGCTCTGACCTTTGACACAGATTATTTTACAGTCTCGAACTAAACTCTGCAAAGTCATTGTTTGCCTCCGGTGCTGACGGGATAGTCACCGATCTTCACTGTCACCGCGGTCAGACCACCATTGCGCATAACCAGCAAGTTAAGCGAGTCCCCTGGCTTGTGCTTGCGCACGAGCTCCTGCACCTGCTTGCTTGCCTCCACCGGTTTTCCTTCGATTTTTTCTATAACGTCACCCTGCATCATTCCGGCTTTGTCTGCCGGACCATCAGCAGATACACGCGCAACCAGAACGCCCTTGGACTTTTCAGGGAGCCCCAGCGATTTTCTTATGGGTTCGTCGAGATCCTGCATATAAATACCAAGGTAAGCACGAGCAATTTTCCCGCCGTTTAAAAGCTGCTCGGCGACCTCCTGTGCGACATCAATAGGGATAGCAAAGCCGACATTTTGAGCGTCACCCCTTATGGCAGTGTTGAGGCCGATTACCTCCCCTTTGATGTTCAGTAAAGGTCCGCCCGAGTTCCCAGGATTGATTGCAGCATCAGTCTGTATAAGCTCTACGTTGGTGCCCACCTCATTAAGTGACCGTCCAAGAGCGCTGATAATGCCAAAGGTAACTGTATGATCGAGTCCAAGGGGGCTTCCGATGGCAATCGCCCAGTCACCGGGCCGCAATGTTTTGCTGGAGCCGAAGCGTGCTGCCGGCAAATTGGTAGCATCGATTTTTATCAGTGCCAGGTCAGTGAAACTATCGCGACCGACTATCTTCCCTTTAAAAGTGCGTTTGTCATCCAGGGTTACGTTGATTTCGTCAGCCTGGACCACGTGGTTGTTGGTGAGGATGTAGCCGTCTGCTCGATAGATGACACCGGAGCCAGTGCCCCGGCTCTCAAAATTATGAGGCATTGCCTTGCCCTGGAACTGCTGCATGTCCGGTCCAAAAAAGAATTCAAACTCTTTAAAAGGCAAGTTGAAATGAAACGGTGAATCCGGCACGCTGATACTCTTTTTTGTGTCTATATTGACCACGCTTTTGCTTGCCTGCGAAGCAACGTCAGCCACAGTGTTGGTGCCCAGAGCCTGTGGGCTGAGAGCTGGAAGTGTGACGACCGGTGGTCCAGCAGGTGCGGCACTATCTGCGTGACTGGAAGCGGGCCAGAATTGATGTCCTGCCCAGAAAAACGCCAGCGCACAAAGAGCACCAGAAGTAGCCACCATCAATTTCGTCGAAGTAGGCTTAAAGTCGAACTTAGCTGGATCGCTCATGGCTGGCTCCTTATGCTGCAGCTATTCTATTTTCGAATTGAAACGAAAAACAATCCGGCATGGACATTTTTCAAGAAAATTTTTAGAGTCGCCCACGCAGCACAACTGAAGCCGTGAGAAATTCAGGTATGCGCTGGTATCGTGAAGAAAATAGTTGTACCGACATCCGGTTCTGATTGAGCCCAGATTGTGCCGCCATGTCGCTCGACAATTCGCTTGCACAAAGCCAGTCCCAGTCCGGTTCCGGGGTATTGCGCGCTGGCGTGGAGTCGTTTAAAACGGTTGAAAAGTTGATCTACATATTTCATGTCGAAACCAACTCCATTATCCTCTACTGAAAATAGCCAGCCTGCCTGATCCTCAACGGCGGCAATGTTGATCACCGGGGATTGAGAAAATTTCAGAGCATTACTTATGAGGTTTTGAAAAAGCAGCATAAGCAAGGTCGGCTCAGCATTCAGCTGTGGCAGCTCCTCCACTTCGATACGGGCATTTCGTTCCTTTATTACAGGCTGAAGATTTCTCAGTGCATTGTCCAGAGCAGCCCGGCAATCGGTAGGCTCGAATGCCAGATCTTGTGAGTCAACGCGGGAAAGCGTCAACAGAGCACGAACAACAGTCCGCATTCTGCCTGCGGCCCTCACAGTTTCATCAAGCCACAGATTAGCCTCATCAGGCATTTGCGGTCCATAGTTGCTTTGCAGCAAGGAGACGAAACCGTCTATTGTGACCAGGGGCGCTTGCAGCTCGTGAGCAGCCAGACACGCGAACTGATAAAGGTCGTCATTCGAGCGGGTAAGCCGCTCGATATGCTCGTTCAATCCCTGCTCGGCGTGTGGCATATTCTCATCCTGAATGAGAACAGGCACCACATGCAGTGGCGCCTGTCTCAAAATTCGCCTTCAGGCATGGCTTGTCTGAACTCAGTCTCCGCTCTAATTAAAAAGATGGATATCGGTCATCCCACAATTCTAATTTCCGACCTTGCCAGAGACCACGCCGTCAGCCGTAACTCCAGTATTCATGCGCTTTTTCTTGATTCTTCGAAACTCCTTTTTCATTATGATAAATCGATCGCCCACCTCTGAATTTGTTAACCAAACTTTCAAATTTTCGACCCTATGCGTACTTCAATTCCGGCTCATCAAAACCTTGTCCAGCTAGTTTTAGCAACACGTGTGCGATGCTCCTTGGCTTACCTTGTGATTGAACAATGTTGATCGTCTCAAGTGCTCGGCAGGCCACGTATGGATTCTCATCTTCTGCGAGTTTCTCCAGTAATTCGATCGGAGTGTCGATATCGTCAGCGAGGGCGAGCCTGACATCAGGGTCTTCATCTGATATCAGTCTAAAGCTTATAAAAGCGGGTGTTGAACGATTGGTGCCCACTGCAATGCGTACGTCAGGACATCTGTCCGCTGCAAGAATCTCCAGTACATCGCTTGGAGTCTTCGGGTTTTCTGCCACTCTCAACCTTATGCTGGCGATCTCACTGTGCGCCATTGCTTCCAGAACATCCGCGGAACAGCTCTGACTGCCAGCTTTTATATAAGAATCAAGAATATCTCCATACAACTTCGCATTGAACATAAGGCGGAACCTCCGTCAGTCTACTTAGCTAAAGCCGGCTGCAAAGCCGGTTGAAGGAAAAATAGCCATCGAAAGATCCGGTCAAAATAACCGACGATCTCTGGGCATAATTGTTCAGCTCGGCAGCCCCAGACCTTCTGGAGCTGCCACTTTTAGCTGTATTCCAGCCAGCAGGCTGGTGTTCATCATGCTCTGGAACTATTCACAATATACACTCGTTAAACTGCGCAAACCCTCCACAGTGCAAAGATTTGGGCTATCCGAACGAAGGTAATTTGAACCTTCCACCCTGATTTATACAAAATGATTTAGCCTCCGTCAAGATGCAGGAGAGAAATTTTTTCGAGCCCGAAAACACTGATCTGGACGTTGTTTGGTGCAGAACCGCTAAACATCGTCTCCTATTACAAGCGAGAAGGCGGCAGTAAACTGCCGCCTCGATTTACGGACGCTGCCATTTGACAAAGACGAATTTCTCATCTTCAGACGGCGTTATCTTAAGTTTGCCTTTGAACGCTTTGTTGATAGCCTTTCCCAGGCGCTCCGAGAGCGTGCACGTCGTCGTAATAATTCGAATCGTGTCATCCTTCTCGTGAATAGCAGCTATTTGAGACAAGGGATTGTGCAAATAGCCTTTCGCTGCAGCATGATAGAGCGTTCCCCAGAACATCTCTCGTTGCTCTGACAACAAAGGACTCTTCAGGACAACCTCGCCCTCGAAGTGCTGGTCTTCAACGCGCTGGCATCCCGGACAGACGACGAGCCTGGATAAAGGGTTATCTTTGATCTGAGCAGCCAGCTCCGAGTTCACAAACCAATGCTTTTGCATGCTCACGGCGCCACATCTCTGGCAAACCATTTGGCCGGCTTGCGTTTTTCGCTTTTGCTTCATGTGGCGATCTTCGTAAAGACGCTCGGTGCTGTGCCCGATCTCGGGTCTGGCTTTGGCGCGATCCACAGTTTTCATCGAAAGTTCCTCTTCAATGCCTTTAGATAATTCCGCAAAAGAGCGGGTGCGATGCCGGAGAGCGATCGCTACTGACCTCGCTCTTGCGAGGACCTGACTCGAAGGTATCCTGACCGATCCACGTTGATTTCCAGATCAGCTCCTTGTTCTGATTGGCATCAACAATCATTTGCCAGCTGGCTACAAATCGTTTGTTAGCCGGGTCGACAATCTGTCCGACCCAGGCTGTCATACAGCCGTACTTTGAGAAATCCACACAAAATGAAAAGACATCGTTCCGCGCAAAGCCCGTCAGCGGAAATGTTTCGGAGCGTCCCCCGCCTTTGCTGATACCGTTCACGAATGAGCCGACAATCTTGCCCGTTTCGTCAATTTCTAGATGCATTTCGGAATTGTGCTGGTTGTGCCAAACTCCCGCGAGAACCTTCACAGGGGATGTCAGCGTTGTCATGATCACCTACTCCTATCGAACGGATAACGATTGCATTTGATCATCCCTCGGCGCACAAAAATGCGCATTGTCTGTAAGATTGAGTTGCCTCCTTCTGAAGGATGAATTTAAACGTGCTGGCACGCATTACGACCTGGCTGCAGCATCGATAGCAAATCATCTGTTGTTAGCGTCTCTGCGACCAAAAGGCGCTCGGCGACTTGATAGAGGTGATCTTTGTGCTCTAGCAAGATCGCGCCGGCGCGATCAGCGGCGTCCTCAATTAGTCCTTTTACGGCCCGGTCGATCTCATGGGCAGTGGACTCGCTGAACCGTTGGCGCTCCCACGGCATCGCCGCAACGCCTCCGTTACCTGACTGCAGAGGCTCGCCTTCATAGGCTACCGGACCAAGTTTTTCACTCATGCCATACCGCATAACCATAGCGCGAGCGATCTCAGTGGCTTTAGCGAGGTCGTCCGCCGCTCCAGTGCTGGTATCACCGAACACAGCTAATTCCGCAGCCCGCCCAGCTAGAAGTCCGGCCAACTTATTGTGCAGTTCACCGGCGGACACCAGAAAACGATCTTCAGTCGGTCTTTGCAAGGTATATCCGAGAGCACCGAGCCCGCGGGGGATAATCGAGACCTTCTGGAGGCGCTCCACGCCCGGCAACAAAACCGACAATAACGCGTGACCAGACTCGTGGAATGCGACACGTTTGCGTTCCAACGCGTTGAGCAATCGATTTTTCTTCTCCAACCCCGCCACGATCCGTTCAAGGGCAGCCAAAAAATCAGCTGCGTAAACTTGCTCAACTTCGCGTCGAGCTGCGAGCAAAACCGCTTCGTTGACCAAGTTGGCCAAATCAGCGCCGGTAAAGCCTGGTGTCATAGTGGCTACTTCTTCAACGTCGACATCCGGAGCGCAAATAACGTTTTGCAAATGCACGTTCAATATGTCCACGCGTCCGGTTTTATCTGGTCGGTCCACCAGCACGTGCCGATCAAAGCGCCCCGCGCGCAAAAGTGCCGGGTCGAGAATTTCCGGGCGATTGGTGGCGCCTAAGAGCACTACGCCTCGAGTGACATCAAATCCGTCAATTTCCACCAGCAATTGATTGAGAGTTTGCTCTTTTTCATCGTGACCACCGGTAGCCGGGCTCAAGGCTCTCGCTTTGCCCAGCGCGTCCAATTCATCGATAAAGATGATACAGGGAGCGGCTTTCCTCGCCTCCGAGAAAAGATCACGCACCCGGGCTGCTCCAACTCCTACATAAAGTTCAACGAATTCTGAGCCGCTTATAGAAAAAAACGGCACGCTTGCTTCCCCCGCCACTGCTCTAGCCAGCAAGGTTTTACCCGTGCCAGGCGGACCAACCAGGAGAATTCCTTTCGGCAACCGGCCACCAAGCTTGCTGTAGCGATCGGGCTTCTTGAGAAACTGGACGATTTCCTTTAATTCATCCTTCGCTTCGTCCACTCCAGCCACATCCGCAAAGGTAATCTCGATTCTTTCTTCTTTGAACACGCGTGCGCCGCTGCGCTCCATGGAGGAAAGCACACCGCCCGCTCCGCCGCGAGCCGCCGATTTGCCGACGCTCAGCAGCGCAAAGAGCAGGAGGACGGGGAGCGCCGTCGAAAATATCATAGAAAGCCAATCATGCTCTTCTTTTCCTTCAAACTTAACTGGCAACTTCGCCAGTTCATCAGCTATTTGCGGATCGACTCGGACAGTTTCGAACGTGCGGCCCTTATTTTTGCCGTTTGTGATATCTCCTTCTATGCGTCGAGTGGTGACCTTGAGATTGGACACAGCACCCGCTCTAGCTCTTTCGAGAAATTCACTATATGTCAGACTCACTCTCGGCAGCGGCAACATAAGCGGAATCGCCATTGCAAACAACCAGAAGACCAGGATGATCACCAATGCGATGATTTCATTGGAGGACCAATTTTTTTCCTTCTTGCCGTCCGTCTCGGCTGAGGTTGGCTCGTGCTTGTTCGGCTTCGCTTTGGGCTTGCTCATATCTGGACCGTTCTCTACTAACTGCCGCCAGTCTAGTAATTTACCGACAGTCCGACATCAGTCTGCGGCATGTCATCCGTGCGGACGAGCCATAACAGTGGCAGCTTTCAGCAGCTAGATGGAGGTTGGAGAGCTGGGAAATTGTGATAGTAGGAGCACGCAAAGCCCACGAGGAGCAACTCGATGAAAGTAATAATCGCCATAGATGACTCGCCGATGACAGAAACAGTGATCGCTAACGTGCTTTCACGACGCTGGCCGGAGGACACCCAATTCAAAATATTGACGGTGCTTGAACCGCTTTGTATTTCGTCTGAAGAAAGTGATTACTCAGACGCTCTCGTGCAGGTGTACGACAAGCGTAAAAGCAGCGCGGCAAAGTGGTGCGAAAAGCTCCGAGAACGTCTGGAATCTCACATAACAAGTGCGCACGTTCACTATGACATTCGGGAGGGACAGGCCCCCGGACAGATTATAGATGCGGCGGTTGAATGGTCCGCTGACAAAATACTGATTGGCGCCCATGGACAAAATGTCTGTCCGCATAACCTCGTAGGCAGCGTGTCACGCCGCGTGGCGAGCCATGCGCCCTGTTCGGTTGAGATCATCCGCTCCAAAGTACAAGCAGCCAAAGGCAACTCGAACTCCAAGCAATCGGCAGTCGCAAGCAAGAGCCGAAAGGGCTAAGATGAGTTTCTGGCTTTCGCTTACGTCGGTCTGTTTAGTCATGAACCTGCTCCTGCCTTCGGCTTTATTTCCAGGGCGAATCCAGCCGTCGGGCCCCGAAAACCGCCCGCTCACTGCGGAGGAGCAGAGAGGAGGACTCGGTGCAGCCGTCTTGCTGGAGTTACTGGCGGACGTGACGATGTCCGCCGAAGACTTTCTCGATGCCGAGGTGCTTTACCGTCGGACCAGGGACCTCTACCGGGTGTGCGGTGATTGCAAATGCTTGGCCCGGTGCAGCACAAAATTAGCCATTGTACTAGCTGAAGAGAACAAATTTTCCGCGTCCAAAATTGAAAGCGAAGCAGCCCTCAAATACTACTCACAACTTTCCAGCCTGGAAAAAGACAAGGGAGCAGTCCTCCATAATCTGGGTTGGATTGCCGCTCAACAGGGTGATATTGACGAAGCATGCGCTCGCTATCTTGACGCGATCAGGCACTACTCGCTATTCAAGAACGACAATCTTGCCGCAGTACTGGGAGCGCTATCGGAGCGATCCCTTGCTCGATTGTACTTTCAACAAAAGAAGTATGGCATGGCGACCGAGTATTACAGGGAGTGTCTGACAACGCTCGAAAGAAAACTCAAGCGACACCACTCGATGACCGTCGAGGTTAGACGCGAGTATACGGAAGCGTTACTGCGAAGCAAGGATAGCCAGTAATGGTGGACTTCAAAGCGTCAAAGCCACCTGGCGGGATCTGTCAATCGATTTGTGTCAAAGGTTGAGTCACGGCGCGATCCTTCCTGCGAACTCTATTGAAAATTGATTCATTGCTGCGCCCCAGTCCCGCAGCGGCATGGTCCATTTCTTCGCGATGTTCTGTGCGGCCAGGT
>JBGASG010000012.1:0-127537 GCA_044229845.1 Obscuribacteraceae bacterium (SeqCode)
TCCTGCTCGCAAGACCGCACTGAGAGGCAATTTAACAGGTGATTGCTCACTGGCACAGGTGACGTCCGCGAGCATCACACCGAATCCGTCGACCGCCGAATTGTCGAAGCGCGGGAAGTCGAAAGGCGCGATTACATCAACGGCGAGCACGCGTCCATGCAATTTATCGAGCGCCACCTGTTCGGTGCCGAGCGGCAGGCAGTTATCCAAAATCTTCGCAACCGCTTCTTCGTAGCCGAGCATATTAGCCGCCGATTTCCACCATGGCACGATTGTCGACTGCCGCCAGTTCTTCAACCGGCGGATGTGCCTCCGGTTTCTGCTGCACTGCAAACTGGATCATGTCCGCCAGTTGCCGATCAGTGGCGCCGGCTCGCAGTGGATCACGTAAGTTGATCTCGGGATTACTGAACAAGCATGATTTCACCGACCCATCGGCAAGTATCCGCAGTCGATTGCAGGTGCCGCAAAATGAGTCAGTCATCGAGGTGATGAAACTTACGGTGCCCTCATGCCCTCTGATGGCGAAGTCTTTGGCCACATCGCCATGGTGCGCGGGAAGCGGCTCGAGATCGAAGAATTCTTCGATGCGCGCCTTCATCTGCTGGAATGAGAATACGTCTTCCAGCGCCCAGCGGTTGTCTTTGAACGGCATGTATTCGATGAAGCGAACGTTGACCGGCGCATCTTTGTAGCGCTGCACGAAGTCCATAATCTCGTCTTCGTTACGGTTGCGCATGACGACGACGTTTACCTTCAGTGATCTGAACCGCGTTGCGATTGCCTCGTCGATGGCGGAAACTACTTCGTCCCAGTTGTCGCGCAGCGTTAGTTCACGAAAGCGCTCTGAGCGCAGCGTGTCCAAGCTGATATTGAGTGCGCTCAACCCAGCGTCTTTCAGCAGTTGGCACTTGCCTTTCAAGAGCACACCATTGGTGGTCATGGCGACGGTTTTGAGCGCAGGAATCGCCGCCAGTTTGCCAATCAAAACTTCCAGATCCTTGCGCACAAGGGGCTCTCCGCCTGTCACCCGCACCTTGTTGATGCCCATTTCCGCAAAAACAAGGGCGATGCGATAGATTTCCTCGAAGGTGAGGATTTCCGCCTTCGGCTTGACGTTAATACCCTCGGCCGGCATGCAATACATACAACGCAGATTGCAGCGATCCGTAACGGAGATACGCAGATAGGTGTGTTCCCGCGCGAAGCGGTCAACGAGCATGTTCATGTTGTCGCCCGCCTGTCTGAGTTGCCGCTGCGCAGCCGCCACCATGTACGGTGCCGCCTTGATGGGCGCAGTTAACCCATTCCACCTGACCATCGGTATATTCCTCGCGCTTCCAGATTGGCACGCGTTGCTTGATTTCATCGATAATGAACTGACAGGCTGCGAATGCCTCTCCGCGGTGAGCAGACGAAACACCCACCCAAACAGCGATGTCGCCGATCTGCAATGAACCGGTGCGGTGCACACAACTTGCAGAGTGGACGTCGAATATAGCAAGGGCTTCCTGCAGGATGCGCTTGCCTTCCTTTATCGCCAGTTCACCATAAGCTTCGTATCCCAGCGCTTTGACCTGACGTCCTTCGTTGTGATCGCGCACCCAACCTTCGAAAGTGACGATTGCGCCGCTGCGTCTGTCTGCCAGTGCGGTGCGCAGCGCAACATGATCGATTGGTTGTTCGGTCAACTCAAACATCTCAGCCACCCGCTACCGGAGTGAGGAAAACAACTTTGTCGCCGTCTTTGAGTGGCGCGTCCCAGCCGGCAAATTCGTCATTGACAGCCACCTTCAGCATCTTTTGGTTCAATGTGAAACCATGCTTGCGCCGCAGCTCTTCGTAGAGTTCACCGGCGGTTGCGGCTGCGGTGGACACACGTTCGCTGCCCACGCCTCGCTGATCGCGAAGCACGGCGAAATATTGCACTGTGACTTGGGCGCCATTTCTTTCGGCCATCTGTGCCTTGTACCAACTTTCCAAGGTTACGTCAAGCCGACCACCCTCATGAGAAGCCCACTTCGTCAAGAGGAGCTGGTTTCTGAGAGCGCCTTATTGCTGTGCGGTCCTTGTTTCTTCAAATCGACCATCAAGTGCGTGCTGCGCATCAGAGCGGCAGTTTCTCCCTGAGAAGTCTTGACTGTCGTGTCGACAACGGTCATGCGTCCGCGTCGCACGACGTTAGCCTCAGCTGTGAGCGGGCCGACGGCGTCGTTGGTGAGCAGATTGGTGCTAATTTGGACAGAGTAAGGAAACGGCTTGTTCATCATCTCTTCGACAGTTGCCGCTCCGCCGTGGATGGCTGCTGAAGCCACCTCATCCGCGAGAGTGACAATGGCACCGGCATGGAAGACCCGTGTCGGCTGCATTACCTTGTCGCTGAGAGGCAGCGTGCCGCGTGCGTAACCATCGCGCCAAGCGCCCGCAACATTGTCCATTCGTAGGGGTTACCCATCGTCTCGCTCCTGAAATTTTCGTCTGGGGCGGATTATAACCCCGTTTTCACTCGACCAATATTGGACTTCTGCCGGTGTTAACGAGGGGCAGCATGGAAGACAGCCAGTATGGCAGCAGCTTGAAGCGTGGGTCGCTTTCTTGGCGGCTGTTTTCGGACCACTGCGCAGCGTTCTGTATGAATGGAGCCGGATCAGAGCGCCTGCCAAAGTGCCACATGGTGCGCAATTCAATACCTGTGTCCGAGTCCTGCAGCGCAATTTTGCGCAAAGACACACCCACAAATTGGATCGGTCCATGGCAGGATTTAATCGTATAGCTGCGCCCACTCGTAGCAAAAATTGCCTGTGACTTAATCTCGATTTCGATCCCGATGCGACGCGCGAACGCAAGTCCGATCTCTGTGACCGTCTTGCAGAACGCGCGCGCCTTAGCGTGCGCAATTTCGGACACAGTCGGCTTCGGCGAATTTTCACTACCTTTTATGTAGAGTCCTTGTGCAACTCGAGTGATCTCACCAAGCTTGTTGAGTCGATATAGTGCACCATATACGGTGGGTCGTCGGCGGGAGAAATTCAACACGTCGCGCGCGGCGAACATCTCACCGACTTGCATGTTTTTGAGAAACTTTCGTAGCCTTGCAGTAGCCACAAGTTCACCTCCTGTTTGAAGAAGGAAGCGCCCTTAAAATTGATAACTGCGGTGGGAGGAAACATATTACTGGCTGGGCATCGCGATTAAGCAAGTCTGTCGCACACCAACTTGCGCGGCTCCCAAAACAACGATACCAATTTTTTTGCCGACGCCGCCACTTTCGCCACCTCGCCCAGGGCAGGTGATTTTCTAGCGCCAAAAAATCACCTGCCCTGCTCTCGATTTTTCCGCCAGGCGCCATGATTTTCTAGCGCCAAAAAATCACCTGCCCTGCTCTCGATTTTTCCGCCAGGGCAGGTGATTTTTAGCGCCAAAAGTCACCTGCCCTGCTCTCGATTTTTCCGCCAAGCGCCGTGATTTTCTAGCGCCAAAAAATCACCTGCCCTGCTCTCGATTTTTCCGCCAAGCGCCGTGATTTTCTAGCGCCAAAAAATCACCTGCCCTGCTCGCGATTTTTTCCGCCAAGCGCCGTGATTTTCTAGCGCCAAAAAATCACCTGCCCTGCTCGCGATTTTTCCGCCAGGCGCCATGATTTTTTGGCGCCCAAAAGTCACCTGCCTGCACGCGAACGCTCCCCAAGCGCCGAGCGCAATGGCGGCAAGCTGCCAAGGGTTGCGATAACCCATCTTTTTGCCTTGAAAATGATGGGTTATCGCAACCCTGTGTGAATGCAGACATGCATGAGTGGAGTTGCTGCGCCGCGCGCGGCGAGACCAATCAATGCTGCTGCGAACCAGTGCTCAATTTGTTAGCCGAGTCATACGCGGCGGTCGATTCTTCGACAATCTTCCGCTCGTGCCCTTTGAAAAAATCCCAGCAAGTGTCGGTAGCGGACAGCTCAGTGAACGGCTTGTCGGCGCGCACCCACGCGCGGTTGCCGCCCGCCCACTGATGCCTGGCCCCTTCCAGAATGTAGAGCACCACTTCCGAATTTTCCTTCCCGCCCGAGTAGCGCACCCGCTCAACGGTTTTGCCTGCCTGCGTTTTCTCCGGCACGGACGAACACCCATTCGCCTTCACCCAGAAATCGATGGCATACGACACAGGCTCCTTATTCACAGGAAATCCCCATTTTGCAAGCTTACCGGTGCCACCCTCAAACGGCACGTGTTTGTCCGCATTACCATGAATGATGAGCATCGGGACCGGGTGATTAGGCATCGGTTCCTTGCCGCTCATCGAGCCGCCCACCGAAGCCACCGCAGCTATCTTGCCGGATAGTTCCGCTGCCACCACATGCACAAGCATGGCACCATTGGAGAAACCCATCACGTACACGCGATGCTGATCTACGTTGAAGTCTTTGTGCATACGATCGATCAACTCGCTGATGAAGCGAACATCGTCGATTCGACGCGCCTTCGCATAGCCGCAGCAATCGATAGCATTCCAGGTCAGGATGTTGGCCTTGAGCCGTCCAGTTCCATCCGGATAGACGACGATGAAGCCCTCTTTATCCGCCTTCTGACTGAGGTTGGTCATCCGCTCGGCAAAGTAATGGTTGCCCCCGCCACCATGCAGCATCACCACCAGCGGCAGGGCTGTTTTGCCATCGTACTGGGGCGGCACGTGGACGTAGTAGTGACGGGTCAGGTCGCCTATGTTCAAAGTTCCCGGTATGTCCGCCGACACCGCCGGCAGCTTCTCAGTCTGCCCCGGTTGACAGGCGACCGCGCACGAAAGCAGCAAGGCAGACAGCGAAGCGGTAACGCTTTTCAGTAGTCTTTTGCTTCCGGAGATGCCCACAACAGATTCCAATCAACGAAGTAGGAGATACTTGCATTATTCCCTGGCCAGGCGGTTTTGCGCCACTGGTGCCCGGGTTGAGTCGGGCAGGCGGACGCATGCGCTTCACAGTCGGTTGATAGTTAAGCCAGGTTCAGCTCAGAATGCGGCTTTCAGGCTACTCTATTGGATATTCGGAGGTGTCAAGTGGAACTTCTGTTCGAACAGCTCAATCCCGGCTCCTGCCTGACTTATCTAGTTGGCGACCTGGATGCCAAACAAGCCGCACTCGTCGATCCGGTCATCGACTACATCGATGCTTATCTCTCGCTGATCAAGAATCAGGGCTTGGAATTGACGCATGTCATCGACACCCACACACATGCCGACCACATCTCCGGCTGCCCCAAGCTGGTGGACGAAACCGGCTGCGCCTACGTCATGTACGAAAAAGCCCTGCCCAAGTGCGTCACGCTGCGCATGAAGGACGGCGAGGTATTGAAAGTCGGCGACCTGGCAATCACATTCCTTTTCACTCCCGGACACACCACCGACTCCGTCACCCTGGTCATGGAAGATCGCATAATCTCCGGCGATACCTTGTTTCTCGATGATGCCGGCGGCGGGCGCAGCGACCTGCCTGGTGGCGATGCTGCCGATCACTGGGAGAGCCTGCAAAAAATCGCCAGGCTGCCCGATAATCTCATGGTCTTCCCCGGTCACGAGTATCGCGGCAGAAAGCCTTCCACCATCGCCGAACAACGCGAACGCAATCACTTCCTGAAGTTCGACACCAGAGAAACGTTCACATCACACCTATCTGCGCTTCACCTGGGCGCCGCCGATTGGATGAAACCAGTACTGCAGGCAAACGCCGAATGCACGCGCGACCCCAAGGCGGTGCACATACCATCAGGTGTATCGGCTTGCGAGGTGATGGGCACCGCCCCGACCCCGGCTTGCTCCGGCGGAGTCTACGGGCACATAGAACCGGTTGATGTGAAGAAACGCCTGGATCACGGCGACGACTTGCTGCTTCTCGATGTGCGCGAAAAGCATGAACTGCTAAGCGAACTTGGACACATGGCTAACATCGTCCACATTCCGCTGGGTGACTTGCAGGATCGCATTGAAGAAATCGCTGACTGCAAGGACAAGGTCCTCATTTCGATTTGTCGGTCCGGAAAGCGCGCCGTCACCGCCGCTAACTTCCTTCAAGAAGTCGGCTTCAAAAACATTCTGGTGATGGAAGGTGGCATGATCCGCTGGAATGAGCACGGGTTACCGCTGGCCGAAAAGAACTAACTGCCTGTTTCGAAATAGTATGCCTTTGACCTACCAGGACAAACAGCTGCAAGCAATAAGAAACCTGGAAGCGGCAGCCGCAACGGGCAATGGGCAGAGCACTATCGTTCCGATGCTGAGCGATGCCGGTTCGTACGCAGCGGATGATCGCCTGTGTCTAGCCGCTGTGTGTTTTCTTGGTGACCGGCTGGGCTCACTGATAGCCGACTCCTTCGCCTCACAACTGCGCGCGGTTGAGCCTCACCATTACTTCTATCCGCCGCAATCGTTGCATGTCACCATTCAGAATTTGCGCACCATCAGCACACCACCGACGTTCGATGATGCGCATATAGAAACAGCACGTCAGGTCTTCGGGCGAGTTGTCGCCGCACACAGATCATTCGATTTGCAACTGGCGGGAGCACTCAAATTGCCCACCAGCTTGTCCATCTGTGGAATTTCTGATGAAGCGCTTCCCGAGCTGGTTCTGGACCTGCGAAACGGACTTGCCGAAGCCGGCATTCCCGACGATAAGAAGTACAACGGCGACGTCATCTTTGCCAACGTGACTTTCTGCCGGTACACATGCGCGCCCAGCTCTGCTTTCCTGGACGTTGCACAACAAGCGGCCGCCAGTTTCTCAGCGACTCTACCCGTGCGCGTCATCGACTTGATCATCACCAATGCCGCATGCCATCCTGAGAAGACAAGACTCCTGCATCGCTTCGAACTGCAGCCTCAGTGAACGCGAAAGACTTGAATAAAGTTGCAGAACTGACTGCGGTCGGTATTCTCCGCGCGCCTGCTCAGTTCTTCATCGAAGACGAGCGTCGAGCCGAACAGTGTCGTTTGCGATTTAAATGTATGGCCCGAGCGCGGAAAGATCGAACGAGTGACGACCACAGCACCAGGTCGAGCACAGCGCAGCAGCTCGGGAAGCACCTTTTCGGCATAGTCCTCGGGCAACAGTTCCAGCACATTGGATAATCCAAAAAAGTCACAAGACTGCGACTCTTGCTCCTGAAACCATCCCAATAAATCCCGACAATACAAAACCAATTTCGGCAGGTTCGCGATCAGAGATTTCGCGGCCGAGGTTTGCAGATACAGCGGCAGTCCATCATCCCGCGAAGGGTAGCATTGCAGAAACGTCTGCCAGATGTAGGGATTTGTTGCGTTTGGAAATGCCGTCAGCGAGCGCTCCAGCCGGGCACGCATCACTTGAGGAAAGTCGGACGAAACAAACTGACTGGCGCCGCTGAAACCACTCACGGAAAGAAACCACTTGCTGAAAGCAACGCGCAAAGCCAGCTTCCACTGCCAGTTGTTCCAACTGCGATGGTAATACCGCTCCTGCTCTTCTGTTTCTTCAAGGCAAAGAAACCGTTCGGTCTGCGCTCTCGAATGAATAGAGTGCTGAAACAAGTCAGCCATGTATGCCAGTTGTCGATCGACACTGCCCACATTGTTGAGGCCGCGCCGCATCTGCGACACCTCAGTCTCCATGAGCTGTCGCGCCGACTCCGAAAGGTTCGGCTCTACCATCTGATAGGCAGTTCGGGCATCCTCACAGCAAGCTTTCTTGCCTTGCTCGAAACCGAGCTGCTGAAACATTCTCGCTTTCAATTCCACCAGTGCAATCTGGGCACCGCTGATGTCGACGGCTTCGATCCGGCAGTTGCTGTACGCCAAAAGCGAAAATGCGGTGCAGCCTCCGGACGCGATGATCATGGCGCGCTCTGGACTGGACACCTCACGCAAAAGCATTAATTCGACAGTCGCATCTTCGCGCACCTGTCCAAACATTAGCTGTCCGGACTCAGTAAACTTCATCAGGAGTCCCCTCCGCCGGCACGTGCGAGGGACTTCGGCAACTGCAGGGCGCAGGCGCCCGGTCCATACAACGCCACGGCGAGGGCACACAGAACCGTCGGCACATTAGACAGCAACAGTCCAATCGGGTGCTCGATGGCACCGCCACCAAATGTGATGCCAATCAAGTTCATCAAAACAATTACGCCAATCTGAAAGTAATTGACGAACCGGTGAAAGAACCCTGATAGAATGCCGACCGCCAGGAGAGTCTCGCAAGCACCAATTGAGCGGAGCAACACGGCGGCATCGATGTGTCCGCTCGCCACCGCCGAGACAATCTGCAAGTGATGCGCATCCAGCACAATCACTTTCATCCACAAGCCGTTGTACAGCCAAATTGCCGCCAGTGCGATGCGCATAGCCAGTATCAACTTGGGGCTCATTTGAGCGGCTCGCCGAGAACGCCACATTGATAGGCAAACAGAGCACCGAATACGATGTTGTAAAAGATCCAGAGCATCGTTCCAGAAACACGCATCCACTTGTCGATGCGCAGATCTGAGGTGATGTCCGACGTAAATATCACAAACTGGCAGATCAGCCTGGACAGCCAACACATGAAGAAACAGCCACTGCCGACCAGCCCCAACGGTGTTTTCGCCACCAGGATATCGGGAGCGAGCAAACATACCAATCCGAACAGGAAAATTCCTACAACCAGAAACGCCGTGTGCACATAAAAGATCTGCCTGTTGATGGCGCGCAGTTTCGCCAGATCCTCCGGCCACCCCAGTAACTTCGGCAGGACGAAATGTGCAAGCGCCAGCGCCACCAGCGAAAGTCCGGCGAGCCGAAGCAACACGCTCAGCATTGTGGTCAAACCGGCGATCAGCATGACGCCCACTTCACTTGCATAGAACGAAGACTCCAACGAATGGCGTGATGCGGAAATGATTCTCCAGTCTCAAGTGTGCAACCGCGGGACAGCGCAGCCACTCGCTCTCGGCAATGAAGTGCATGAACCCGGGACCAAAAGCCGCAAAGTTTGCGAAGTCACGCAGATGTTCGACCAATACGACTTTTCCATGCGGCGCCAGTACGCGTGCGGCTTCCCTGAAGATTGCCTCCCGTCCAGCTGCTTCGCGCAGTTCATGCGCTGCGAACGCCAGCACGATCAGATCGGCGCTCTCCTCAGACACCGGCCAGCCAGATATGCTGCGACTGATGGGATCGTACTTCCCGGGAAACAGTTTTTGCGCCTTCTCAATCGATGGCTCCCGCTTCGGCAAAGCCTCGTAGAAATCGACTACCTGCAGCCTCGCATCCGGATATGCTCGGGCGAGCGACTCGCTGGTTTCGTCGTAACCGGCATGCACATTGATGATGCTCGAGGCAGCTGGGACATGTTTCTTCAGCCATGACCAGGAGTGCAGCGGCGAGGCGTCATACACCCAATAGGACGCAGCCAGCGAGGCAGCCGCTTGCCAGATAGCTCCACCGGCAGCGCAAAACGCCAGGACTCGCACCCACATGGGCAAAGAAGAAACCGATCCGACGGCGACAAGACCAACGGCGAAGACGAATGCCAATGCGTACATCGGCCAATTGAACAAGACGACGCGGCGCACGCCTTCGAAGGGGGACTTGCCAATCACGTCGACTCCTCGTCCTCGACGGCTTCGCCGTCGCTAGTTTCGCCGTGCGGCTCACTAGTACCTTCGACAAGCTTCTCGGTGATGCCGGTCTTCCAGTAGTACGGAATGTCTTGTATGAAGAATGCACTGCACAAAATTGGTGTTGCGGCAGCAAACGGTGGTTGGCTGAAAAACGCAGGGGGTTCTGCCAGCTCGACGGCAACCGAGCGCGGATGCCAATTCTGCCGGACGCCTTCGACTCTGATAATTGAATTGGTCTCGCGTTCGTAGTCAAAAGTGAAGGGCATGGGACCGGCGAATTTAAGCGCATCGCGAACCGTGGCAAATGGCGTCCCCGGCGGCAAGTAATCCGCGCCGACTCTGGTGTCTGCGGTCAAGGTCAGGTTGCCCAGTCCATCCTGGCTGACTACGCCCAATCTCACTTCGCCGTTCGCAACGCTGGCCGTCACTTTCGACTTATGGTACTTGTAATGCGTCAGCAGATTGCCGAACGCCACCATGTGATCTTTGTCGGCGTCCGACCGCAAAATGTACAGCCCCCGCAGGCGACGACCAGCGTGAGTTTTGTAGCGGACGAAAATACGATAGCCGGCGAGAAAGAACTCCTGCGAAATAAACTCGGGCAAGCCGCGCGGGCGCATGTGGTTCGTTTGCACCAGCGCGACAGCTACGAAGGCTAATTCATCGCCGTCGCGTATAAAGGTGTCGAGCTCCAAACCCGGCGCAAGAAGCGGCTTCAGCAGTTTCTTCTCAAAAGCATAGGTGAGGACCAATACGAAATCGAAGTGCGCCTCGATCGATACAGGATGCCGTTTTAGAAGATGCAGCACTTCAGGCGCCGGCCGTTACCGTCTGTCGCCGCCGCATCTCAAGCCAGACAAGCAAAACCGAGACATCTGCAGGACTGACTCCGCCGATGCGGGAGGCCTGACCTACCGTTGCCGGCTTGATGCGATTCAATTTTTCGCGCGCTTCTTTAGATAAATTCTCCAGCTTCGAATAATCGGCATCACCAGGCAGTTTCACCGTTTCAAGCTTGTCCGCTTGCGACACCTGAGCCATCTGGCGTTCGATGTAGCCGGCATATTTAGTTTCAGTCTCTACTTCCAGAGCCCACGGGAAAGCACTGCCGGCGGTGGCAGGCGCCATCTTCTCTATGCATGCATACGGAACCTTAGGACGCCGCAAAAGCTCTTCCAGACTGACGTTTTGCTTGAGTTCTTCCTCGTACTCAGAAAGAGTTTCTTGCCAGTCGGCGCTGGGTGCAATGCGCGTCGATCTGAGGCGTTGCACTTCGGTTTTGATCTCGTTTTGCTTGCCGGTGAAAAGCGCCCAGCGATAGTCATCGACCAGCCCGATATCGCGCCCGATCGGAGTCAGCCGCACATCGGCATTATCCTGACGGAGCAGCAAGCGGTACTCAGACCGCGACGTCATCATACGATACGGCTCGCCCAGCTCTTTGCTGACCAGGTCATCAACTAGAGTTCCCACATAGCTGGAAGAGCGCGGCAATTCCATGAAATCGCGACCCAGCGCATACAAAGCGGCATTGATACCGGCCACCAGTCCCTGCGCCGCAGCTTCTTCATAGCCGCTTGTGCCGAGAATCTGCCCGCCGGCAAAAAATCCTTCCAACTCCTTCGCCATCAGCGCATGCGTGAATTGCGTCGCCGGCAAGTAGTCGTACTCGACCGCGTAAGCGGGGCGAATAACCGATGCATTCTCTAGCCCTGGCAGCGAATGCACAATCAGGTTTTGCACGTGCACAGGCAGGCTCGTCGAACAACCTTGCAGGTAGACTTCGTAGGTGTTGCGACCTTCCGGTTCCAAAAACAGCGAGTGGCTTTCCTTGTCGGCAAACCGCACTACTTTGTCTTCAATAGATGGGCAGTAGCGTGGACCGACACCATGAATCATGCCCGAGTACATGGGCGATTCATGCAAATTGGCGCGAATCACTTCGTGCGTCGCTTCTGTCGTCCGCGTCTGGTGGCACGGCAATTGCTCGCGCACCGGGCGATTGTCTAGAAACGAGAAGAATGCCGGGTTTTCGTCGCCGGGCACAACCGGCAGATTGGTGTAATCGATGGTCCGTCCATCGATGCGCGGCGGCGTGCCAGTCTTGAGACGACCCAGGGTGAAACCGAGCGACTTCAAATACCCGGACAAACCAACGGCAGGAAACTCGCCGGCGCGGCCGGCGGGTTGCGTTTCACGACCGATCCAGATTGTGCCTTCGAGAAACGTTCCCGCAGTCAGAACCACCGCGCGAGCGGACATGCGCTCTCCAAAGCCGAGTTCGACGCCACCGACACGTCGGCCCTCGGTCAAAAACGCTTTCACCATGCCCTGACGCAGAGTCAAATTGGGAATCGATTCACAGAAAGCCTTCATCCACGCACTGTACTCGCGCTTGTCGGACTGAGCGCGCAGCGACTGCACTGCCGGTCCGCGACTGGAATTGAGCATGCGTAATTGCAGGTAAGTGGCGTCGGCCGCCAACCCCATCACGCCACCCAGGGCATCGACTTCCTTGGTGAGCTGCGACTTGCCTGGTCCGCCCACGGCAGGGTTGCACGGCATGGCTCCGATTGTGTCGATGTTGACGGCGAGCATGAGCGTTTTACAGCCGAGCTTAGCCGCCGCGTGTGCTGCCTCGCAGCCCGCGTGACCTCCGCCCACTACGATTACGTCGTAATCAAAGCCCATAAAACGCGCCGTAAACAGAGTACCGAGCCCTATTGCCCGGTTTGGAAGATAATAGCAAAAAGCGCCGCCAGGAAGCAAAGCGGCGTTTGACGGTCACACTTTGCCTTTGTTACAACCTAAAGGTAGACGCTCTTGCAAGGTATCAATGACGACTTCTAAGTTTTCCCTGTCTCTGACCATCGCTGGTCTGACCGTCCAGCTGATTACTTCGAGTTGCGCCGCCGCAGAAACGTCGCCGGCCAGCCCGCCTCCGCCACCGCCACCCCGCAAGTCGCCGGCGAAATCGGGAGCAAAGCCCGCTCCTGCGGCTGCTTCCGCCAAGCCCAGCAGTTCGCCCAGCGCGCCGCCGCAGTCCTCAAGCCCGACAGCCTCTGCTGCCACAGGGAAAAAACCTCGCTCCGAGGTGCTCAATCCCGATCAGTTTTTCGGCATGGCAATGATCGGCTATGCAGCCGCAAAAGCCGCACCGGAAGTCATGGAAAACCTTTTTTGTTACTGCGGCTGCGATCTCACCGACAGCCACACCTCGCTTCTCGACTGTTTCACCAGCATTCACGGCGTCGATTGCCACATCTGCCAGGACGAGGCACAGATTGCGCTGAAGCTGCATAAGCAGGGTCTGCCGATGCTGAAAATTCAGCAGCAAATCGATGAGGAATTTTCCAAGCAGTATCCCTTCGAAGAAGACACGCCGACTTACAAAAATTACAAGGCGCACCGTCTCTGGGTCAAAGGCGGCGCTGTGGACACAAAGCCCGATGCGGCTGCGTCCGGCAGCAACAGCGCTACCGGCAGCACCGGTCCCGATCCGAAAAATCCGAAGCTAAAACCAGGCGCAAAAGCCGGCAATTGCTGCGGAGCGAAACACACTTCCGACAAGGCGAAGTGACACCGTATTTGGCACCGCGTTGTCAAGCATTGTCGGTTGATACAGCTTTTATCGAAAGCCAGCCTGGCTGCGGGTCTCGCAAATATATCCAGCAGATTATCAGTGGTTGGAAAACGCGAAATTTAGATATCGGGCTTAAAGATCGTGTCTATATGTTTTCCCCACTTCCTAACTGTAAATTTAGTCGCTACAATTACTGGAGTGTTAGACGAAACACCTTGAAGGGGTGCGACCGAGTGACTTCAGTAGCCGCTGACAACCTGGCGCCTTGGATCATCATCTCCGATGACAGATGTCCTGTTGTGCGCAAACTGAGCTGGTTGGTTCGCCAATGGGACAACGCCGGCAACTTCAAGTTCGTCAGCAAACATCATCACTCGGAAGGCGAAGCGACCCTCGTGCAAGAGCTTGATGCCTGCCCGTGGAGCCTGATTTTGATCCACGACGGCGACATGCGTTCCGCCGGTCCGGAAGCCATTCCTTTTATATTGCGCAATCTGCCGGGCGGCAAAATCGCCACGGTGGCTTATGTGGTGCCCGGCACCATGTGGTTGACTCGCCAGCTGTACAATCTAGTCTCGCGCAACCGTCGCTTGCTGTCGGTACAACACGCCGCTTCCGCTCGCTAAGCCGCTCCCCGCGCTCTAATGCTCTTTCTCTACCGGTTTGCTGGTAGCGATACGTGCCACTAATTTGTCGAGCGCCGCGCGACGTGAACCCTTGATCAAAATACAGGCATCGCTATCGAGTCGACGCACTAGTTCGGTCTCGGCTTCGTTTTGATCGGCGCAGGGTATCACGTCAAAACCGGCTCCCTGAGCGCCTTCGGCAATGTTTCTCGCCAGATGACCAACCGTGATCAAAGCGTGCAGAGACTTGTCCTTCAGCCACTGCCCCAGCTCGCGATGCAATTCAGGTCCTTGCGGTCCCAACTCAGCCAGCTCGCCGACCACAACTATGCGCTTCTTCTGAGGGCAGGCCGTGTCCGCCAGGATGCCCGCCACCGACGCCTTGACCGAGTCGGGATTACCGTTGTACGACTCATCTATTAGTAGAGAGCCCTCGCGCCCCACCATGCGATTGCCGCGTCCGCCAACCACTTCGAACTGACGCAGCCCGCGAACAATCAATTGCTCCTCGATGCCCAGTTCGTGCGCCGCCATGACCACACACCAGGCATCCTGCAATAGCGGCTCGCCATGCGCCCGCACTTCAAAGGTCGGTTCCAGTCCTTTCACTTTAAATTGCGTGCCGATGTCAGTGATACCAACGACGGTGACTGATGAATCATCGAACAAACGAGTGCGTCCCTGCCAGAACTCCGGCAAGACCGTCATCAATTCAGGCGTCTGCCGTCCGATAATAGCCACTCCTCCGCCTCGCAAATGCATGAGCAATTCGCACTTGGCACGGGCGATGTTCTCCAACGAACCGAGCAGTTCTAAATGCGCGCTGCCGGCATTGGTGATGATGCCGACATCCGGCGCGGCACAACGTGCCAATTGATCTATCTGGCCCAGCCCCCGCATAGCCATTTCGATAATCGCTACTTGGGTGTCATCCGGCATATTGAGCAGAGTCTTGGGGACGCCGAACTCGTTGTTTTCGTTGGCCTTTGATTTATGGCACCGCAAGGCGGCACCAAATACGGAGGCACACATTTCCTTCGTAGTGGTCTTGCCTGACGAGCCAGTAATACCGATCACTTTTGGATTTATACGGCGGCGCCAGTTTCGCGCCAGGTCATGAAAGGCATCGAGACTGTCTTGCACAGCCATGAGCGGAAACGTCGAGTTGCCAATCGGATAGCTGGAGCGCTCGCCGACAATCGCTCCCAGCGCTCCCGCGGCAAAGGCATCACCCAGGAAGTCGTGCCCGTCGAACGTTTCTCCCGAGAGGGCCAGGTACCACTGCCCGTCCTGCAACGCGCGCGTATCCGTGCAAATCTGCCCCGCGCCATCCGGCATCAATCCTTGCGCCAGGCGCGCGCCGCAAATGTCGATGATGTCCTCGGCGTTAAATTCGGCTGTCATTTATTTGCATCCGCGTGTTCAGGTGCCATCCGGCAGTTAGTATCCCACGGCGCGCGCCGCGAAATCCACCTCCGATTGTGTAAATCAGGCGTCGACCGCCGCACCCACGAACAGGGAGCAGAGAAACACCGAGAAATCCTGCACGACCTTCGGACTGGGCGCCAGATCGGGATTGAGAATCGCCACATCCATACCCACGACCTTGCCTGATTTCAGGTGTTCGCGCAGAACTTGCTTGAGTTCAGAGTAGGTCAGCCCGCCGGCGAGCGGAAAGTCCACTGCCGGCATTTCGTCAAAATCAAGAACGTCGACATCGAGATGAATCCACGTGCCTTTCGTCGGCAAGCCATCCAGATGCTTCGCCGACTGACGAGCCGCTTCCAGCGCCGTCAATTTGCGGACTTCTTCCAGATCATAGACCTTCATGCCGGTGGACTTAACGCTGACCGCACCCTCGGCGGCCGATTCGTCCTCATCGCGATAACCGAGGACGACAACGTTTTTGTCAGCTATGTATGATCTCTTGCCGTCGATGGCAGAAAGCACATCGGGACCGCGTCCGGTGATGATCGCCAACTCGGCAGCCGAAAGCTCGCCATCAGGGATGGTATCACCCTGATAGAAATCGCTGTGCCCGTCAAGAAACAGCAGCCCGTACTCGCCGAGCCTGGAAAGCCCAAGGGCGATGCCAATCAAAATGCTGCAGTCGCCGCCGACGATCAGCGGAAACTTGCCTTCGCTGAGAAACTTGACGATCTTGTCCGCCAGCGCCAGAGAATAATCGCGCGCCAGCGCTGCGTTACGCAACCCCGTATCCGGGTCGATCTCGTCCGTCCCACCCATTGAAGGCATCCAGCCATGCCAGCTGGCGCCCAGGCAATCGAGCAGACCGGCGTCTTCGAGAGCTTCCGGCAAATTCTCCACCCCGGTCTCACCTAGACCAAGGCAGGATGGAGCAGCAAATGGCGCGATGTCTCTTTTCATAGGCTTGCAGCGAGCAAGTCTATCATCGTGGCATCGTACCGAGTGCCTGCAGGCGCTTGAGCGGAATGAGTTACGCCTCGACGGCGACTTTTTCTTCGCCCACGCTTTCAGTCACAGCAAACTTAGCAGCATCAGCCGGGTTCACTTCACGAGGGAAGGGACCCTTCTTGATGCGATCGTTAATTGCCTTTGAAAGAAGGCGGCTGGCGAAGTTGTTCCTGGTTGTAGTGGTTGTGCAATCAGACATAATTCGTCCTCCACCCGGCGAAGGTGTAGATACACGGCTGGGTCGCAATCTTGTTTGATAGATTCGCGACCCGCCAACGCCTTCACTGATAGTAGTTGAGAACCGAATTGTTGGCAACCCGGTATTGATGCGGGTTAGACACATCTTATTGTTGGGGAGCCGCTCTCCTTCGTGTTCTTACGCTTATGGTTTGTGAGAAACCGCTCCAGATGCCGCCCACAGCGCACCACATCAGTATCAGCCCTTCGCCCAATCAGTGTTTGACGGCGGCAGCAAATAGCTTCTCCTCGAACAAACCCGAGTCATACAGGCTTTGCGGAGTAACGGTCTGCACAGCTCCGAACGTCGGCAGTTCGTCTTTGCGCACGTTCTTCTTGCGCTTCACGACCGCCTTCTCGATGAAGTTCATATGCAGCCGTCCGGGTTTGAATCCCGAGTGGATCGTCGCCAGCACATGCTGCGGGTCGTAATCGTCAGTGCGGGCAGCAGCAAGCGCCATCAGGATCCACTTATTGCAGTTGAGGCTGTCGGCGCTGTCGTATTGAGAGAGCAAGTTGTACTTGGTGGTGAAGGCCAGCTTGCGCAGCTTACCAGTCAAAACCGCGTCGTAGACTCGGTCTTGCGTCTCGTGATCGGGAATCAATACAAGCGCGTTTTCTTCATATCCTGTCTGCCCATAAAAGAAATCCACTGGTGCCAAGCGCCACAAGTCACAACTAGGTGGCATGGACTGACCAGTATTGAGAAGTTGATAGAGAATCCACGTCTGAGCGCGCGGGTCATACACCGCCAGCCCCGAGTGGGCCATTCCAGTCCAATCGCGTCCTTTCACATCATTTCCACCCTTGCGCGAAACTACAGCGACTATCGCCTTCTTCTCGTAAAGCGTCTTCTGCAGCCAATCGGTGAGATGTTTCGCAACCGTCAGTTTCTTCTCATCGATAAGTGCTGGTCCGTCGGTAGGGTTAGCGGCCACGCACGGCATCCCCTGAACAGGCAACACAATTGCTGCCACCACCAGCACTTGCGTCCATAGATCAAGGATGACTTGTCGCATCGCCCGCTCCCTTCGGCTGCGGCCGCTGCTCATCCGCCAGCGCCTGGTTTAGTTCCAGATAATCGTTGCGCACCACTAGCGGTATCGTCTTTCCCTGCTTGCCGGTATGCACGACAACCGTACTCTCATTGCCTGAGGATGACTCCGTCGCTTCGACAGTTTCGATCACGTCGACAGTAAGGTCGGTCAATCCGCGACCGGCAGCACCAACAATGCGAACCACCTGCTTACCGCCGGCAATCGTCAGTGCTGCTGTCGCCGCGGATGCCAGTACAGGTGTGGCGATACCGGCAAGTCCGGCATATGCGGTGAGACCGCTGGCGTCGCCACTGGGCTCATCCGCCGCCTCCGCAGGCGTCAAGGCAAAAAGCGCAGCCGCAGCCAGAAGCGCCGCCACAGTTCGATTCATGTGCATCTCCTCACTCTTGTTGCAATGAGCGCTAACGCCGCTCTATCCAATTAGACCGTGCAGCGGCGGCGCACTAAGTTGAAGCCTTCACACTTAATCAACTGTTCGGGTGTGCAATTAAATGCCGATGCGGTCGCGGTATCGCTTGATCAAAATCTGAGCTTCTTCGTAGTAGCCGGATGCGGGCGGAATCTGCTGCAGCGACTGAATGGCAGCGGGCAGGCGATTGGCGCGCACATATTCGCGAGCGAGCGCCATGGACAGCTGATCCAGCTGTTCGTTGTCGGCAGCTCGATTGTCGTTGCGCAACAGTGCCAACACATGCCCGGCATCGTCCAGCTTGCCTTCAGAAAGTAACGTCTGACAATACTTTGGACTGGCCTGCGGCTGCGTCATAGCGATGCCCATAATGGCGCCGCCTGCGATGATCACGCCCACCACGAGCAGCGTAATCAACATGCCGTGGCTGCTGGAAGCATCGCCGCCTTTGTTGCCGCTTGGCGCGAACGTCGTCGGCGCAAAACGTCCACTAGGAGTTGTGTCGTACTCCTCACTATCTCTATAAGTCTTAGTCCTGGCTCCAGAATCTCGCCAGCTGTAAGACTGATTGTTGGGGGTCGAAGTCTGGCTGGCTGGAGCAGCGGGCTGGCTCGGCGCAGCATCGGATAGATTGGACGGAACGGTGTCCGGCGTGGTCGCCGGGGTGTTTAGATAAGGACGCGGCGGTGCGGCACCGGCAGTGGGACGCAATGCGGGTTCTGGCGGCGGTGCGGGAGGTGCTGGTGCGGCTGGTGTCGGCTGCGCAGGCGGTTCGGCTGCCGGAGCGGCTGACGCAGACGGCACCCCCGGTGCAACGACCGGATTACCAGAGGGCTCCGCTGCAACGGGCACCGGTGCTGGAGTCGAAGACGAGGTCCACATGCCTGCATGGCTGGAGCCAATGTCAGCAGCTGGGGTCGGCGCGAGGTTTGGACTGTCAGCCACGGCTGCCGCACCTTCTATGACAGCTGCGGCACCCAGATTAGCCGGACCGGGGGGCGTGTCCGAAAGCAGTCCTTCCAGGCGTTTGAAAACATCGTGCGTCGAGGCATTACCGGTGGGATCAATGGGGCGCGCCGAGTCCGTCACCGCAGTTGGTGCCGAGCGGGGCTTACAGGCCCGGTGGATCTCTTCCCAGAACTCCATCATCGACTGCGGGCGGTCGCTGGGGCTCTTAGATAGTGCGCGTTGCAACACCTGTTCCATCGCCGCCGGAATGGTCGCCTCGCATGTCACGCTTGCCACCGAGGGCGGTGCAGCAATCACGTGCGAAGAAATCAGATTGATCAGGTCAGTCGACTTGAAGGGGACCACACCCGACAGCATCTGAAAAATCACCACTGCCAACGAATAGACATCTGACCGCACATCACCTGATTGTCCGAGAAAACGCTCCGGACTCATATAGACCGGACTGCCGAAGACCACGCCGGGAGCTGTCGAATCCGGATCGTTCATGCGCTCGGTACCCTTAGCAATACCGAAGTCGAGGATGATCACGTGGTTTTTGCGTCCCGCCCGCTCCACTAGAGCTATGTTTGCCGGTTTGATGTCCCGGTGAATCAAGCCCTGGTTGTGTGCTTCGCCAATCGCTTCGCACATCTGTTGAATGATCGGCAACGCTTCGAACAGCTCGAGCCGCTTGCGTTCGAGCAAATACTTATCCATGGTTGTGCCGTCCAGCAACTCCATGGCAATGAAGGGTTGTCCGCCGGCGGCGATACCGAAGTCGTAAACGGTGATGATGTGGGGATGATTGAGCCGGCTGGCTGCCTTGGCTTCATGATGAAACCGCTTGACCGCCTGCCGATTGGATGCCAGCTCTTTCGGCAAGACCTTGATCGCCACTTCCCGCGATACGGCCTCCTGCACTGCCCGATAAACCACCCCCATCGAGCCCACACCGATAACATCGGTAATGCGGTAACGGTCCTCGATTACGCTGCCAATCAGCGGGTCGGTAATGAGCGGCATGAGGTCGGCGAAGTCATCAGGGCAATTCTGAATCTCATCGCCGAATTCCTTTTCGCACAGTGGACAAATCTTCATCGATTGAGCCTTACGCTCTCCTAATAGCTTCGCCCTCTAATCCGCCTTATAATCTGCGGAGCCCCAAAATTCAGGCAGGAGCATCAATTACATGCCCGAACTTTCGTCCCGGTCAAACGTTTCGGCAAACAAGGGCGGAGCTTTTACAGATGTCTCAAAACTGCCGGGCTGGCACCTCTGGCGTAGTCGCCGCCACCTCCTTGATGTTGACGATATCCAGGCCGAAGAGCTAAAAGCCCTGATGGCGCTGGCTGCCCATTGCAAAGAATCTTATGTAGACCGGGACTCTGAACCACTTCCCATTCTGGCACGAAAGACCATCGCCAATGTTTTCTACGAAAATTCGACAAGAACGCGCAGCAGCTTCGAATTAGCGGCACGCAAGCTCGGTGCCACCATCCTCAATTTCGAGCCCAAGATGTCGTCAGTGTCCAAGGGAGAAACGATATCGGACACTGCCAATATCCTCATCCAGCTGGGCGCCAGCGCCATCGTCCAGCGCCACAGTGCATCGGGCAGCGCTCACCAGATAGCGGCGGAACTTGGCGACCGCGTCCAGATTATCAACGCCGGAGATGGCTGGCATGCCCATCCTACTCAGGCTTTGCTCGACTATTTCACTATCACCGAAGTACGTCCGCAGGTGTCCGGCGCCAAGATTGCCATTGTCGGTGACATCAAACACAGTCGCGTGGCGCGTTCGAACATCGCACTCTTGACGCGTATGGGAGCGCACGTGCACGCAGTCGGTCCGCCTACCTTGCTACCGCTTCAACTGGACAAGCTGGGTGTCACCGTCCACACCCACCTGGAACCGGCGTTGGAAGGCGCCGACTTCGTCATCTGCCTGCGCCTGCAAACTGAACGCATGGAACAGGGCCTCATCCCCAGCATCGGCGAGTATAAGCGCCTCTACAGGATCGATCATCAAAAACTGAAGCTCTCCAGCAAAGCCGTGCGGCTTCTACACCCGGGTCCGGTCAACCGCAACATCGAAATCACCGACGCGCTCGTCAACGACGAAAACATCTCGCTCATATTCACACAGGTCCACAACGGAATCGCCGTCCGCATGGCGGCGCTCTACTTGCTGCTTGCCGACGACGAAGAGGAACGCTAATCCGATGACCGCTCCTGCGATTTTGATACAAGGCGGACTGGTGCTGGATCCAGCCTCCAGCAGCGAACGCGTCGCCGACATACGAATCAGCGACCAGCAGATAGCGGCGGTCGGAGAGAAACTGGAAAAACGCGACGGAGACACGGTTATCGATGCCAAAGGCATGTGGGTTTGTCCGGGGTTCATCGACCTGCACACCCACATGCGCGACCTCGGACAAAAAGACAAAGAAGACGTAGTCAGCGCCACGAAAGCCGCAGCCGCAGGCGGATTCACCACTATCGTCGCCATGGCCAACACTGAACCGCCCGTCGACAACACGGCGACACTACAGGTGGTGCTATCCCGCATCGCCGCCCACGCTCAGATAGAAGTCTTGCCGGTCGCTTGTGTCACTAAGGGTCTGCAGGGTGCCGAACTCACCAATATGGTAGACCTGGCGGATGCCGGCGCTATCGCCTTCTCCGACGACGGCATGTGCATCATGAACATGGCAGTGCTACGCCGCGCCCTGGAATATTCCCGCCTGGCAGAGCGCGTGATCATCAGTCATTGCGAGGACAAAGATCTCGCGCTCGGTGGCGTCATACACGAAGGCGCCACGGCTACCAGACTGGGCTTGCCGGGCATCCCAACGACGTCTGAAACCGTGGCCGTGGCCCGCGAAATCGAAATGGTTCGCCAGTTCGATGCGCCGTATCACTTCACGCACATCTCGTGCGCCGACTCCGTCAATTTGATACGTCGCGCCAAGGAAGACGGGCTTCCTATCACAGCCGACGTCACTCCACACCACCTGACGTTGAGCGTCGACGAAATCGAACCGTATCATACGTGTTATAAGATGAAACCACCCTTGCGCACCGCCCGCGATATCGAAGCGCTGATCAAGGGTCTAAAAGATCGCACCATCGACGCCATCGCCACCGACCACGCACCGCATACCAGACTGGAGAAGGCCGGTACAATGGCTGAGGCAAATGTCGGCATTATCGGATTGGAGTCGGCACTTTCAGTGACGCTCGAGACGCTGGTTTCTTCAAAAGCTCTCAGTCCGCTCAAGTTTGTAGAACTGCTGACCACGGCTCCAGCTGCAGTTCTAGACCTGCCACAGCCATCGCTGAGCGAAGGCGCAGTCGCCAACGTGACCGTCATCGATCCCAACACTAAGTGGACTTACGATGCCCACGCAGGTCATAGCAAATCAACCAATACCCCGTATCAAGGTCGCCAGCTCATCGGCCGGGTGATCACCACTATCTACCGCGGCAAGCAGGTCTACAAGCCCGCCTAGGTTTGCGGAAGTCTATATAAAAGCAGCCTTTACAGGGCGATGAATTGGGACAGGTCACGCTTGAAATCTTCTGGCGTTTTGTACCAGCTTCTTTCAAGCAACACCTTGCCGTTGCCGTCAACGTAGATAACGCGCGGAAAACGTGTAACGTTGAAGCGCTTAGCCGTGGATTCATCCGCTTCAGCATCGATGCTGCGAAAATCAGCTTTGTTTCTCAGTTGGGATGCAACCTGCTCCCACACGGGTTTGAACTCCGTGCAGTACTTTCACCAACTAGTCCAAAATTCGTACACTTTCAACCGCCCGGCAATCTGCGGACCAGTCGCTCCACCAGGCTGACCAGCAGCTTGTTGAGCCTGCTGCCCCGGCGACTGCTGTCCCGCAGGCGCTGGGTGAGTCTTCTCTAGCTGGGCGAGAGCCTGTTGCGCCTGCAGTCCAATTGCTGAATTGCCTGCCGCTCCAGCGACCCACTGAAAGTTTTGGCGCGCCATGGTGTACTGATGCATGCTCTGATAAGTCAAACCAAGGTAGTAATAGACCTCGGGATTCGATGGCGTTTGCCGGCCCGCCTGACCGAAATAGTTGAGCGCTTCGCTATATCGTTTGGCGGCGTAAGCTTTTTTGCCTTCATCTATTGGTCCGGCAAGTACAGCTTGGGTGCCGACGATCAGAGTTAGCGAAAGCCCCATGCTTAATTTCTTCCAGTGATGCGATCGTTCAACCATTCGAAGAACCTCCAGGGAAGAAACGGCAGTGTATCACGCGGCGAGCTTGTATCTATATTTTACGGCTACAGCAACCGGGCATACCAGGCATAACGGGCCAATCCAAGACCACCGCCCACCGCAACACCGGTCCTGGCGCTCCGCAACGATGATTGCCAGAGATCTTCGTACGAGTTGATCTTGCCGTCCAGAAAGTCATTAGTGGGGACCGCAATCATCATCGCCACGTTACCCGCAATCATGTCACCGGCCGCGAATTTTCCCGCGCGCGCGATCGGACCGCCCCCTTCGTACAAGCTAAATCCCAAGCGGGTTGCCGTGGCGCGGTTGGTGGCCTCAGCCGCTCGAACGCCGATACCCATGCTCACTCCAATCATGGCTCCTGATCGCAGATCATCGAGCACCTGCCCCGCGTTCACCGGCCATACGCGAGACAGCAGCCTTGGACACTGCTCCCACGGCAGCCAGAGCCAGTAAGTTTTTGCTGCGGAACGCCATTAAAGCGACCGCCATCCCGCCCGCCACAATGTTACCGGCAGTGTCAGCTGTCGGCATCCAGGACGACAATTGGCCTGAGCCGGGCTCCACCAGCGGTGACACAATTGGGGCAGGCGGCTCAGTCGGTGGAGCAATCGGAGCAGGCGTGGGTGTTGAGGTTGATTTGCGCTTCTCCAGGATGATCGTCGTTTCTACTTCGGTTGAACCGACAGCATACAAGACCGTCACATTCGGCTTGTTTTCTGAAGTGGTACCGTTGGTGACCGTGACGGTACGACCTACTTCTTTGGAAATCTCCGCGGCAATCTGGTCGGACGAGGCATTGTTCGCCATCCACTCCGAAACACGGCGAGCAACCAGACTGTCTAGCTTGCCGTCCCGCTGCATCTGCCTTTGTTGCGCCATCATGTCAAAGCCGGCAGAATCTGTCAGCGATGCGGTGCTCACTTTGCCGACAATGGAATAGTCGGGATGGCTGGCTAGATCAAACTCTCTGTGCAAGCCGATGCCCAGTTGCGGCGCAGTCATTGCTGAAGCGGTGGCGAACAAATTGTTTTCCAGCCTGAGATTGAACTCGACTTTCAATGCATTGCGTTCAGTCGCGATGTACAGTTCCGGCTGCGCTTCGCTGTTTAAGCCTTTCGTTGACGATCTTGGCAACCTTTGCCCAGTCTCCCTTTCGTATATTGGTAGTCAGCTCACCCATGCGACTTCTCAGTCTGCGGGCAGATTCCGGCACCGCCTCGAGAGCGGCACTCAACCGATTAACATCCATACCAATCACCGTCGCCTTTGGCATTGTCTTGCCCAAAACAAAATTCGCGATGCGAACCCAGTTTGTATTCGACCGCAGGCGGCGCACATCCCAAGCCGAACGGCTCCGGGTCACCCTCGCCGCGCCATCTCATATCGCGGGCTACGGCTACCATCGAATCCGAGAGCATACGCAGTGAAGCGGTTTCACTGGCATCACTGTTGGGTTCAAGACCTGGTTTCGAAATCAAGTCAAACGACATCGGCGGCACCGTCCGTAGTGAAAGGGGTGTCGAGAGCGAAGCGCGGGGCTCAGCTCAATACATGCGGGATGTGCAGCCAAGTTTGTCAAACGCGCAGTGTCAGGTCTGCACGGTTTTTACTAATGAAGACCAGGCGAGTTAAATGAAACAGCTCTCAGGCTCGGAGATGGGAATGCCACCACATGCGGTGCGCTAATAGAGACGTAGATTTGCCCGGGATGACGAACGCCTAAAGGCGGTTGGAGGTTCCTTCAACACTTTCCTGTCAAGCCGCTAAAATGAGCCACTGTGTCACCCATGCAATGGCTGCGCTTCAAGTTCCGACACCAGGGCGTTATTCTCATCTCCCTGGTGTTTGCCCTCATTGTCTTCAACGTTCCGCTACAGCATTTCATCACCCTGGCGCGCTGGCAGCATTACGCGCTGTGCCTGGTTCCAGTTTCCGCCGGATACCTCATCCAGTTAGCGATTTCCTGGCGCCGCTTGCGTTTTTGGGGTAGAACGTGCCTCACCCTCTCGGCGGCATACCTGGCAGCGTTCGCCATCGTCATTTACACTAATCCCTGGCTCGATCCTGGAAGCCAACTGGAGACGACGTATCAAAGTTCACTCCAGCGAGCGTTCGGTCTAGGGTTTCTTGCATTCGGCTTGATTCTAACCATCGCCCTGCTGGCCTGGAACTGGGAAGAGAAGGAGAAGCGCGACACGTGAAGCGAATAGTGCTGCTTGTGGGCATTCCCGGCTCGGGAAAGACGACCCTCTCCAAACGTCTGACGGAACGCGGATTTATCCGATTCTGCGCCGACGATATACGGCAGGAGCTCTGGGGCGATGCCGGCGATCAGAAAGACCCAGAGACCGTTTTCAACATTTTTTTCAAGAAACTGGAAGAGGCGCTGATTCAGGGCGCCGATGTGGTGATCGACAACACCAATATCAACACGAAACACCGTCAGCCCATTCTGCAACGAGCTATTACTGCCGGCTACGAAGACATTCAGCTATGGGTCCTGGACACGCCTCTCAATATCTGCCTGGAACGCAACCGCTCACGCGCCCGCGCCGTACCCGACGATATCGTCACCAACATGTACAACAGCGTCACCGGTGCCGGCAGACCGCGGTCTCACGAAGGCAGAATTATTATTGTCCGCCCAGGAGTGGGCGATAACGACTTCCGGTTTTTCCCGCTTAAAGCTCCAGGACCACGTCCTACGCGAACATCTCCACACTGAGATTGCGGTTGGAGGCTGCCGGCTGTTCGGTCTGGAAGAAGCCAGCCATGCTGTGACCTTCTTCGGTCGCCACTGCCATCGGAGCTTCTTGTACATGCTCGGCGACCGGCTCGGCTGCCGCGGTGCTGACCGGCTCGGCTGCTGCTTTGGTTTCGACTTTGGCTACTTGAGGAGCTGATTTGACGGTAGTAAGGGTTTCCATGCCGAGGATGTCGAAAGCGCCATCCCCGAGCATTGCGTCATACTCGGTTTGGTTCATCGACGCTGCTTGCTTGCCGCCGGCGTTCAGACTTGCGAACTCTTTGTGCAGGTCTGCCGCTTCATTTACGAACTTCGATCGGATGGTTTCTGCCTTCGATGACATTGCTTATCTCGCCCTAGATAGTAATGTGCCTTTCCTGAGCTGCAGTTTAGGCAACTAGCGTGACAAAGAAATGTCAGGGTTGTGGAAGATTCGTGAAATGCCATTTTCTATAGAAGGCGGCAGGAATCAGGGCTTATATTCGAGCACCAGTGAGCCGTAAGGCGGCAAAGACACCTTATCTGGATTGGCAGGGGCGGCAGCGTTCGGCCAGCTGGCCTGCAACACCGAGCTATGCCCACGCCCGTGGCGCTGTTGCGGCTTCAGTTCGACCACCTGTTCTTCGGGACTCATATTTACGGCAATCAGCAATAGCTGGTCGGGCGCCTGGCGCAGGTAAGAAACAACCTTAGGGTTGCCCTCTACTGCTTCATAGGTACCGTCGCGCAAAGCCGACGACTTTCGTCTCAATTGAATAAGGCTCTGGTAGTACCTGTATATGGACTGTTCGTCGGCCGTCTCGGACGCCACGTTATGGGTCTTGAAGTTGTCTGCCACGGGCACCCAGGTCTTTTTAGCTGTGGAGAAACCGGCGTTAGCTTCCGCGTTCCACTGCATGGGAGTCCTTTCGCCGTCGCGACCCTTTTCCTTGGGCCAACCGATTTTGCCAATCGGATCCTGGACCTCGTCCTTACTTACGGGATCGCGATTGGTCATACCAATCTCTTCTCCGTAATAGAGAATCGGCGTGCCCCGCAACGTAAGCAGCATCGTCGCCATCAGTTTGGCAATCTGGTCGTTGTGCTTGCCGTCTCCGTATCGAACGTAAGCACGCTGCTGATCGTGATTGCTGAACAGGTAAACCGGACATCCCTGCACCGGGTTGCCGTCCACCTCTTTGATAATCTTCTGGAACTGCTGCGCATCAAGTTTGTTGACGTCGGCAAAGAAGAAGTTCATGGGCAGCTGGATTTCATCGAGTTTCTTTCCATACATGTCCCACAAACCGCTGATGTCTGCAGTGAAGGTTTCGCCTATGACGACGCGGTCGCCATCGTACTTGCCCATCACGGTGCGCAACTCGCGCAACACATCATGAATCTGCGGCAGGCGGTCATTGAATTTGTGATCCATATTGGGATCGCCGAAATTGTTGACGCCCGGCTTCGTCGGGTTATCTGTGAGCTTCTCGTCTTCATATAGGGTGCTGATTGCATCCAGGCGGAACCCCGCTACGCCTTTGTCGAGCCAGAAGCGCGTCACGTCGTACATCGCTTCTTTGACAGCAGGATTGCGCCAGTTGAGATCGGGTTGTTCCGGATAGAAGAAGTGATAGTAGTACTGACCGGTCGTCTTATCCAGCTGCCACGCCGAATGCCCGAAAACCGACTGCCAGTTGTTCGGGGGTCCACCGTTCTTGCCGTCGCGCCATACATAGAAATCTCTTTTGGAATCCTTGGCTGAAGACTTCGAAGCCACAAACCACGGATGCTTGTCGGAGGTATGGTTCATAACCAGGTCCATGATTATGCGGATATCGCGCTTCTTCGCCTCTCTCACCAGATTGTCGAAGTCGGCGAGCGTGCCGAATTCCGGTGCGATGTTGCAGTAGTCGGAGATGTCGTATCCGAAGTCTACTTGCGGCGACGGATAGCACGGCGTGATCCAGAGCGCGTCCACTCCCAGATCCTTCAAGTAATCGAGCTTGCTGGTAATGCCGTTGATGTCGCCGACGCCATCGCCATTTGAGTCCGCAAAACTACGCGGATATATTTCATAGAACACCGCGCGCTGCCACCAGGGCTTGGCTGTTCCTGCTCCCTCTTTCGGGAGCGGTTGCGGATCCATGGACGCCTCAGCGGGCACCTCTGCTGGTGCCGCGCCTGGCAACGCAAACGCGGAGGGCATTGCCGACCATGTCGATAAAGGCAGCAAAACAGAAAGACATGCAGCCGTCTGGCTGAATCTGCGCCAAAGCCCCATTACATCACCCCTGCCGGAACGGACAGAAGTATATCGCCACTTGCGCAGTGCTTACGTCAATCTGGCAATCTCTTGTCCGCACCGTTCAACTGGCACCGGCCCGCAGGAAAACGTGACCGCACTGGATGCGTCACCATCAGTAGTGGCAACCTGCATCGCCAGACAAACGTCGCATAAATCAGAGAGTCAACTTTCATGGCATTCCGCGCATCCGGGACTTAACCGGTGATTTAACAAACCTCCAACCGTTATCGAAACGCTCCTCTTGAATATAGAAAAGAGATCCAAAATCCGCACCTCCGGCATGTCGGATATGCATACCGCGCATCCATCGGATATGGAATTAATGTAACAAGAACCCCGCCAGTGGCGGTATTGGGTAAGATTGGTAGTGTCATCCCCCATGGTTCGCCCTGGGGCCCCCCCGGTCGCAGGATCGGGGTCTTTTTTTTGCGAGCCTTACCTATGAGCGGTTCCGTATCTTTCTTTATCGATGGCTTCAGAGGAAAGTGGCTGGATTACGAGGCTCTCTGCAAGCATTACCTTTCATTTTTCGGCGCACAAGTAGCCAACCTGCACTATTTTCCGCTTATGCGACTCATTTGCACACCAAAGGAGTCCCTCAGCGCCATAGGGCGCTAGTTGATGTCCTCCTCGATAAAGGTGTCGACGTGCAGCTCGGCAATTTCAAAGAAAAGTCGAGATGGTGCCCCAACTGTTCCACCAAAACTGCAGGTCACGAGGAAAAGGAAACTGACGTCAATATTGCAATCGCCCTAATGGAAGCTTTTTTGAAGGATGAGTGTGACACAGCGGTCATCGTAACGGGCGACACCGATCTGGTCACTGCTGTCCGCAGCGCAAAGCGGATTTTCAATTCAAAACGAGTCGGAATACTCTTTCCTTATGGCAGGCAGAACAACAGCTTCAAGGGAGTAGCCGACATCTCGGTCAGAATCAATCCGGCTCGTTACGAGCAGTATCAGCTACCCGATCCCTATGTCTGTAAGAATGGCTCAGCGATCAACAAGCCCACAACCTGGTAGTTGGCTCCCTTCGACTTCTATGAATTTTTGCACTATGCTGGTCACCAGCTACGCCTATGCCACCGCGATCTCAATAGCCTAATTTCAAGCTCACTTCCTACTGAATTTAGCGCGATTTCGCAGCGGGTTTCTTCGCGGCGGTTTTGTTCGCAGCGGGTTTCTTCGCGGCCGGCTTCTTCGCGGCCGGCTTCTTCGCGGCTGGTTTCTTCGCAGCTGGTTTCTTCGCAGCTGGTTTCTTCGCAGCTGGTTTCTTCGCAGCTGGTTTCTTCGCAGCTGGTTTCTTCGCAGCTGGTTTCTTCGCAGCTGGTTTCTTCGCAGCTGGTTTCTTCGCGGCTGGTTTCTTCGCCACCGGCTTGGGGGCTGGCTTTGGCTGCGGCTTCTTCACCACGGCGGGCACAGATTTGACGGCCGGGATTGTCGCTGCCCCGACAGCAGCAGCGCTACCGTCGACACCGTCAGTAGTGGCAGGTGCAGGTGGCGGTGGCGGTTTTGGTGTTCCCTTCACCATGGTTTGCGAGAGCCGGCGGTTGAACTCGTTGAACCGCTGTTCCATGTCGTCGAGGTCTTCTTTCGGATAGCCCTTCTCCGAAACCTGGTTTTCCAAATAAGTGAGCGCCACTACTTGATTCCTGAACATCTCGGATTCTTCGCCGGTCAACCAGCCTTTGGCAATTGCACTCTCTATCTGCGAACGGAAGTTGTTCAGGCGCTCTTTATATCTCGCCGCAATCAACGCCGTCTTGTTGCCGCTCAAGCTCTTGAAATATGCGGCGGCTGAGCCGCTAGAAGTATTTGCACCGGCGGTGGAATCCGTGACGGCGGACACGTCGGCGGAGGCTTCCTCGTCGGCAAAACAAGGCGCCTGCGCTAATAGACACAGCACCGCCAGCCACGCGCCCACGCCCCTTCTCATCTTCCCCTCCGCAGGTTAGACATTCACGTACAAAGTTGGTACTTTCCTTCTGTCGATCCTAGCAGGGTTGCAGTCTCTAGTCCGTGTTCGCAACATCATGCACGTAACTCAACTTCGCGTCAGCGGGTACCGATCAATTAAAGACGTCTGGCTCAAGCTCAAGCGAGTCAACGTCATTGTCGGCCCGAACGGCTGCGGCAAGAGCAATCTCTATCGCTCGATGTATTTGCTGTGGACCGCCGCTACCGGTCAGCTCGCCCGCGCCCTCGCCGAGGAAGGCGGCATGCCGTCAGTCTGCTGGGCGGGCGCTCGCAAAAAGGGACCGGTGCGGGTCAAGTTCGCAGTCCGCTTTGATTCCCTGCACTACGAACTGGTTTGCGGCTTGCCACGCGCTGCCAGCAAAGACCGCGAGACGCCAAGTGCGTTCAATCTAGATCCGGAAGTGAAGAGCGAAGTGGTTTCGTACCGCCAGAACGGCCGCGAGACGAAGCTGCTGACGCGCGATGCCGGCACCGTTTCGGCGCGCGATGCCAGCGGCAAGCCGCTCGTTTTTCCGATGATCGCGGACAAAAATGAATCTGTGCTTTCTGAACTGCGCGAGCCACATCGATTTCCTGAATTATCGATGCTCAGGCAAAACATCTTGCGCTGGCGCTTCTATCATCATTTTCGAACCGACGCGGCTGCGCCGGTTCGCCAACCACAAGTGGCAGTGCGCACGCCAGTGCTCAGTCACGATGGCAGCGATCTGGCGGCGGCATTGGAGACCATCGAAGAAATCGGTGATGGGCAGGCGCTGCACAACTTGCTGGAGGCGGCATTTCCCGGCAGTCGCATGTCAGTGCAGCGTGACGGCGGGAGGCTGGCGGTGTCCATGGAGATGCCCGAGTTTCATCGACCTTTTTTAGCACACGAACTGTCTGACGGCACTCTGCAGTATATCTGCCTGGTGGCAGCGCTACTCAGCCCGCGGCCGCCGCTCCTGCTGGCGTTGAATGAACCGGAAAACAGCATTCACCCCAACCTCTATGAACCGCTCGCGATGTTGATTGCCAAAGCTTCGGAAGAATCGCAGTTGTGGATCACAACCCACTCGCAAGAGTTGGCGGACCACATCCTGGAATACACCGGTGTCTCGCAGATCGAACTGGAAAAGGTCGAAGGAGAAACGCGCATAGTCGGGCAAAAGCTGGGGGACGAGGAAGAAACCGAAGATAGCGACGACGATCAGGAAGCCGAAGCGGAGGCGCATGCCGCGCGATGAGTGAGCGTTCTGAAGCACCACTGCAACTGAAACACCTCTGGCAGGCAGCAGTCATCGGTATCGCCGCCGGCGGCAGCGCTCTGGCCTTCGAACACTCGGTCGATTTGCTGGGAACACTGCGCGTCGAGGCGGCCGCCCATTATCCCGCCTATATACTGTTGCCAGCGTTCGGGCTGATCGGTGGACTGATCTCCGGTGCCATCGTCCAGTTTTGCGCGCCGGAGATCTCCGGCAGCGGCATCCCTCAGGTGAAAGCGGCTCTCGAGGGGCTGAAGATGCCTCTGACAATCCGTATCGCGCTCTGGAAACTGGTAGCAGGAGTAGTGGCACTCGGTTCCGGCTTGTTTATGGGTCGCGAAGGCCCGACCGTGCACATAGGCGCCGTAATCGGCGCGCAGCTCGGCAAAAAGTCCCAACACGACCGTCACCTGGCAGCGGCCGGCGCCGCGGCCGGATTGGCGGCCGCGTTCAACGCGCCACTGGCTGGCGTCTTGTTCGTGATCGAAGAACTGTTCAGAAACCTGTCCGTCGGCGCGATTACCACGGCTGCCTTCGCGTGCTTTCTGGCATCAGTCGTCACCAATATGTTGCACTCACCACATACGGTGACAAAGCTTTGGGTAGAACACACACCTGTGACCGTGGACGATCTGCTCTTCTGGCCTTTGATAGGCATTGTCGGCGGCGTACTGGGTGCGGGTTTCAATGCTTCCGTCATGGCTGCTTTACGCATAAACAAGGCTATGAAAATCCCCACCACATTGAAAGTCGGACTCGCCGGTTTGCTCTCCGGGATAGTTGTGGCGCTGTTGCCCCACAACGCCATCGACTATGCACACCTGCGTGAATTGGTCATCGCCGGCTCAACTCCGGCACCGCTGCTGGCGATGATGTCGGTCGCGTTTCTGTTTCTCACTGCCTCGGCTTACGGCTCCGGCGCGCCGGGTGGATTATTTGCGCCCGCGCTTACCATCGGATCATTCGGCGGCGCTGCGGTCGCCTGGCTGCAAAGCATGACCACCGGCGCCGACTCGATGCAGGCATTCGCGGTGCTCGGCATGGGCGCAGTCTTCGCCGGCGTCGCCCGTGTCCCACTCACCGCCATCGTCATCATTTGCGAGATGACCGCGCAATTCGAATTGATGCTGCCTCTGATGATCACGTGTATCATCGCCACACTGGTCGCCGAAAAACTGTATCCCCGCTCCATCTACGATCGCCTCGTCGACTGGGGAGGCTACACAAAGGAAGAGACTTCTAAAGCTCAGGAAGAAACTTCGACAGCTGCGGAAGAGACCCAGGCAGAGCCAACAGAAACGCCCGATGCAGAGCCAGTTACCTCCCCACTGCCCGCGGAAGAAAAGTCGTGAAACCTATAAAACTATCGCGTCAGGCATACGAACGCTATGGCACCGTAATTGGTGCCGATGAAACCTTGCCGTTCAAGCCGGCGAATATGGGTACTGCAAAGCGTTTCAACTATCTCGCCGACATCCAGAATCGACGCCCGGACGCACGTCTCAACATGTGTGTGTTTCGTTGCAGCGCCGCTCAATTGCCCCTCGAAATCAGATTGCTGGAGAAACATGAACACTCCACGCAGATTTTCCTGCCCATGAATGCCACCGCCAAATATCTGGCCATCGTTTGCCTGGGCGGCGACGCGCCAGATCTGGAGACGCTCTCGGCGTTTCTCGTCGAAGGCCCGCAAGGCATAAGTTATTACCCGGGAGTGTGGCACTACCCGATGACGGCGCTTAGCGAACCAATCGACTTCGCCTGCCTGGTCGCCGAGAACGACTCCGTCGACGACTGCACCATTCACACTTTCGAGCACCCGCTCACTATCGAGACGGAGTGAGATGGGATGCTCAGGCGAATTTCGGGTTGAGGACCGGAGTCTGGCTTTCGTCGGCTACGGTGGCGACAGCCGTCGGGTCCTTCGGTCCACGCAGTTGCGCCTTGGCCTTCAGCTTCGCCAGCACGGGCAATGCAATTAGCGGTCCCACAGGATTGTCGGGAGCACCTGTATCAACATTGACGACAACAGCTGCCAATGCTGGTTGCAAGCCCCCTTGTAGCGCCGGCTGCATGGCGGGTATAACTGCAGTCGTTGCAGGCGCCGCCGCCACTCCCATCACACTTGCCAATGCGGTCTGCATCAACTCATTCTGCACTGCGGATTCAGTCACTACAGTCACCAGGTTTTCGATATCAAATTCGATCTTCCGTTCATGGAAGTCGACGATGTCCTGCCAGACTGGCAATTCAATCTTCTGGCGCACTCGCAGTTCGACAATTCGTTTGCCGCCTTCATAGATTTCATTCGTGAAGGGCGCGTTGAGGTCGGCAATCAGCCAACCCAATTTGGCATCGCGAAACAGGTGTTCGGCCAGCGCAGCCAAGTCTTCGTTTGCACGCACCAGCCACGTCGGGCGCACGAGAGCGCGATAGCGACCTATTTGTTTCGCCTGCTGGGCAGTGGTGCGCGCCAGTTCTTGCGCCTTTGTCGCAGGCACATCGGCAGCGACTTCGGGAGTATTGCCTTTCTGTCCGCGCGCCCTGGCAATGCCGGCACTGATGAACAGGGCAGCCAGAGCCAGCTCCGGACCGATGAGCAGAAGGTCTTTCTTCTTGCCGCGCAGCGCTCTGGCATTCGCAAAATACAGTGTCCCTGTTAGAGGACCGATTTCTCCTGCCGCGCCACGCACCGGGAAGCGACGTGCAATCGGCACGACCAAGCCGTTGTCCAGCCTGATTTGCCCGACGCCGCCGGGTCCGACCAATGGCAACTGCGCACGCGTCACCGATTGAGCCAGTGGTCGGTCGGATGCAGCTGCTACATATCGGCCGTTGAACGAACTGCCGTCCCAACGATGTCCGACGGCTTCGAAGAACTTGGTGCCGCCACCGAAGTGACTGAGGTGGACGTTGGCAGAGCCAGTGACGTTGGCACCGGCAGAACGGATATCTGATACTTTCAACGCGCCGAAAGCGGCATTAGCGATGGTGATTGACGAGCGCGCGGCATCCGATGCGCTCAATGCGCCACTGAGCGTGCGCCTGAAGGAAGGATCTTGAAGAATGTCGGCAACGTTGAGAACAGCTCCTGCCATCCGCCGGAAGATTTCTTTCTCGGTTTCGGTTTGCTCGAAAGCGCGGTATCTGCCGCCCCGAGCACCGGCGATGCCGCCTTCGGCGGCTGCCCAGGTAGCAGCCATCAAAATCGCATGCGTGCGATTGCTGTCGCGCCAGAGGATGGCGCTGTCGTCCTTGCCCGGCACTATGCGAGCGAACTTCAGCAGTGCATCGGTTCCGGCGGCGCGTTCGTCACCCGCACTCTTCACGTATTTCTTGACCGCGTTTTCCACCCGGCGAATCTCTTCTTCCGCAGCTCTTGCTGCTTCCACCAGGTTCTGCTTGATGCGTTGCAACTCAGCTGCCGCTAACGCAGCCTTGTCGCCAGGCTTGAGCGGGTCTGTCCCCGCCGGTGTCTCGCCGGTCCGACGCGCGTCTCCCGGTGTGGCCGATCCGCCTGAACGCGTGACGGCTGAAGGATCGGGCATCATGAAGCTGCCGGAGAAATCATTGACGCGCCAACCAATCATCTCGCCTGGAGGAAACTTGACGGACGCGACCGACTCTCCCGGAAGCGCCCCGGCGCTCGGCGCTGCCGGCTTGCCATCGAGGCGCACAGGCTGTCCAGAGGTTGCATGCTCGGTCGTCGAGTCGGCGGTAGCCTTAACATCGGTCGCGGGAATGGCTGGCTTGAAGCCCAGTTCAGCCGACGTGGCGCGCATTGATGCCAGCGCTGTTTCTTGTTGCGCAATCGGCATTGCCTGCAATCTGTCCAGCGCCTGTCTGACGTTGCCGTCTTGATTGCTGGCAGACAGCCGAGCCAACCCGGCATTGAGGTTGCCATTGCCGGCGGTGGCGACCATGGCTACGTCGGTTTCATTCAACTTGCCGTCCGGCGGTGCAATAGCCGCCTTCAAAACGCGAGCGCCGTCAACAAAGGTGCCGTTCTGCCCGCTGTTGATCACCGCCTGGGCGCCCACTCTGCCGTCGCCGCCTCCGGCTGCCACGACCACGCGGCCAAGCTGCTCTACGTTGCCGCCTGTGGTGGCACGCGCCGCACGCTGAACTTGATCGATACCATTGACGAGATTGTCCTGTCCCTGGTTGTTGCGACCGATGACATCGCGCACGACGGCGGCGCCTTCGTTGAATTGCTGCGTGGCGCTGAAGCTTTGCGTGGCGCGCACACCGGCATCGTACGAATCACGCTTGTCGGACATGCCCGCGACATAGCCCGCGCCGGTCAGGAAATTCTGTGTGCGCCCTTCAGGCACGAAACTCGCCGTATTGGTGATGCCGTCTTCGATGGTGCGATACTGCGGCGGTCCGTTGCCGGCGTTTTGCACCGAGAGCAGCGACCTCTCGACCGACCGCGGATAGCCGCTGGGTCCGATTGTGTACTCCCCGTATGGACCTTCATGCGTCTGCAGAAGAATTGCCGGCGCATCGCTGGCCAGTCCTGGCTTCTTCCCATCCGGACTGGCAATGCGTTCGAGATTAGTGGTGGCACGGTCGGTGAAATTGTATGTTCCGGGCGGCAACACCCCATCGCGCACCATGGCCTCGATGGCGGCGCGGTCGCCCGCGACATCGATGACACGTTGCATATTGCGCGCATCCGTGGTTTTCTGACCGGACGCATCTATCGAAGCCGTCAGTTCAAGAGAGGTCTGCACGCCCACTTCCAGGGGCTCGGCGCCATTGTTGTTTCTTCCCAGCCGCTCGATGGCAGCATTAGCGCGCCGCATGTCGTAAGAGCTGGTGACGTTGCCTTGCGCATCTATTGAATAGACCCGTCCCATGTAAGTCCAGTTGTCGAAGCCGAGACTGGAGTCGCGCACCACTTTGCCCGAGGCATCCGTGTATTCGCCTAAATGAGTAGCGCGATCTTCCCCGACGGCGGCACTGTAGACCACTTCGCCTTTGTCATTCTTGGTGCGACCGAGTTCAGTGACAAACGTCTGTCCGGCCCAGCCATTGCCCTGCCCAGCCTTGTCGGCTACGTTGTGAGCACCAATCACCGGGTCGTAAGTGCCGTCCGGCTGAATGCCGGCTTGCGCGACAGTGTCCAGAACCTGACCGATGTTCTTGCGTGCTTCTGCGAGTTGTTCGGGGGTGAGCTTTCCGGCTTCGTCTGTGGCTTTCAGCTCATCGGCAGACTGCACCAGCCCGCCGCGCAACATACATTCGCTACCGGTGCAGGCGCTGGGCGGCTCCCCGGGCTTAGAACCATAGACCAGGGCTGTCTCGATGAAACGCCCAAAACTGCCGGCACCCGCTGATTGTATGTTGTCTATAGCTTCTTCGAGGGTTTCCCCCCACTTCTTCGTTTCAACGGCGCCGCGATCGACGTCGTTGTCGCCCAACGCTTCGTAGAAATCGATGCCATCAGCGCCGCAACCAAAGCCTATTCGGCAGGTGTTTCGCAGAAAGTCGCGTTTGTTGCCGCCGGCCAGCAGTTCGGCCAGTTCGTGCGCGTGGTCGGCATCGCCTTTTTTATAACGCTCTGCAGCATCGCCCATGTCAGAGGCCAGCGCTTTTTCCAACTCTTTGGTGGCGCCCTTCCAGTCGCCCAAGAAACTGAGTGCAGCCGCGCTCACCCACGCTTTCGTGCCCTCGTCCATGCGCTTTTTCGCATCACCGCGCCCGCCGCGAATGAAGTCGGCAATGCCTCGAGCCAGATCACCACCACCGAAGTCTTTGAATTCTTCGGCACCAGATACGGCACTGTTACCGAGTCCGTATTCACCCAGGTTTTTGACGGCGTGTTCGAACTTGGCAGCGATATCGATGGTTTTCTTGCCGCCTAATTTGCTGATGGTGTGGAAGCCTTCCAGCAGGTCACCATGGCCCGCATCGGCTAAAAGAGCCACAGCTCGGTCGACGGAGCCGTCACCGAGTCGTTTCACCACATCGCCGCTAATCTTCTTGGGTTTTGAGGCTCTTCGTTCGCCATCGACATATTTGGCGGTCTCGATCGTCAGAGCGCCTTTGTCGACTGTTAAGACTATCTCGCCATTCTTCTTGTCGCCGTTGATAAAGGACTCGCGAGTGGTTTTGGACTCGCCACCCATTTTTACGTCGCTGGTGGTTTTCTCAAGCAGCTTGCCCTTCGAATCCCGCTTGAAATGAACGTCGTGAGATGTACCGGCAACGAAGTCCGCATCATGCGTGCGCACCAGGTTTTTCTTTTCGGCATCGCTGTATGTTTGCGTATGAGAGGCAATCAGTTTGCCGGTCGCAGGGTCGTACTGGTTCTGAACGTCCTTGTATTCAGGCTTTCCTTTCAGTCCATCTTGGCGCATGATGCTCTGGGTGGCGACTTGTTTCTTGCCGTTCACCTCTATGTAGGTGTAGTTGAGCCGCTCTTCATGCAGTGTCTCGCCTTTGGCATTCTTCCTCAGATTGTGGACGCTGGCGCGATCTGAGCTGTCGCCGTCATACGCAATTGTGGTGGTATCAGTGCCAAGCGGCTTGCCGAGGGCGTCTTTGAGTTCACTGGTGCTGCTGACCAACCGACCCTTCTCGTCATACTTATAGTCGGTGGTCTCTTTCGTCAGCTCTGCCCGCTTCTTGCAGCGCTCATTGAAAGTAGTGGTTTCAGATTTGGTTATCCGGTCTTTGTCGCCAAAGTGCTCATAACTATTGTGAGTTTCGCTTACACGCAGACCCTGCGAATCGAAACGACGCTTGAACTTCTCTTGCAGTTGCTGTTTGCCATCGACAATGTTGTAGAGGCGGAGCGTTTCAATCTCTACTTGATCTGGCTTGCCGTCAGCGTATTCGAGAAACTTCTCGGCAATGATGTTGCCTTTGTCGTCGTACTTCGCATAGTCGGTTTCGGTGCGCACGCCACTTTCATCAAACACGTGCGTGCGCTGGGCTTCGAGTTTGCCCTTCGCATCGTACTTGAAGGCATGATCTTCGACCAGGTCACCGGCTGTCGAATAAAGTCGCTGTGCGACCTTGACGCCATTGATGTAGATGGTGCGGACTTCGTGCTCGCCTTCATATGTGACCTCTGTGCGATCAGGACCCGTGCCCTGGGGCGGCTCGTCGCCTTCGAAGAAACCCTTATCGTCGAAACTCGCGGAGGCTGCCTGCGCCTGTGACAGAGTCTCGTGATCGTGGTCGTGATGGCATACGCCGGCTTCGTCGTCATCATCCTCATAGGCGGATGCCTGAAGGCTATCCGAACTGCCTTCGCTGACCTCCTCATCTTCGTCGACGGGCGGCTCTTCTTCTAAATGCTCGTGTTTGTTCTTATCGTCGACCACAACCGAAATTACCTGGCCAGGTACAAGGGGTAGAGGAGTTCCCTCGGGTGCGCATTGACACTATTCCTCGATTCCGTGCAAATGTCGTGAAATCGAAGTGGCAAATTTGTGAAACGCCTAGTTCGAGCCAGGACTGAGTTTGCGCCGCTCGTTGCGGTCGATTGCCATCTGTAGCGAGTCAATGACCGCTCGGTTGATCTCCCAACGGTCGTTCAGCTCTGCGGCTATGTCTTGCGCCTCGTCCAGTTTTCGGTCTACCTCGGCGCCTTGCTGACCTTGCAAGACTGGAATGATTGCCAGCACGATAGCTGCCTTCTTATGATAACGGGAATCTAGACTGACATCGCCATTTCTCTCAGACGGGTTCGCTCCGGTCATACGCGCAAGCTTGCTGCACGCTTTATCGATGTCGCCCGCTATTACTTGATGCAAGGCTTCATCAAATTCCCTACCAATCCCATACCCTTCATACACTCTTCGGTGAAAGAAGCTCCAACGATCCGCTTTGTCGCGGTACTTTCTAACTGCCCCAGTATCCCCCAGTTTGGAGTTAACTGCGATTGCTGTGGCATAGAAGTCGTCCATCGGACCGGTTAACACATCAATGGTTTTCACGCGATCGTCCATTTCCCTGATGAGATCGGCTGCCTCTCTGTATTCATTGCGCCTTTGATAGTAGTCGAACAATTTCTTGCATCGTGGATCCCACGGCAACACATGCACGTCGTCCATCATAACTTGATGCAACACGGCCAGAGCACGGTCGTCCTGACCAGTAAAGAACAAGGCCTCCGACAGGTTGTTACGGGCCATCTTCAGCCGGCGGTTATCCATCAAGAGCTCGGCGCGGCGCAACCGCAGCTCCAGTTTTGTCAGCCATTCTTTTTGCCTGGCTGGTTCCTCGTTTGCAAACTGACTCTGCCGAAAAACTTCATCCGGACCAATCCAGGTATTCACAAAGGCGACTGCCATGGCAAATACCACCATTGTCAGAAAGAATGAATGGCTGAACCATCCTTTTTTGTTCTTGGAAGAGTCCGGCGGATTTTGAACCGCACTGGCGCCTGGAAGAGAAACGCCTTCGGCGTCCCCGCTGGTGAGAACGTTGGTATTCGGCGCGGTTTCGGCCGCGTCTGCGATGAAGCTGGTGTCGTCCTGCAGTCGCGGCGATGTCGGCTCTTCAGTCGGCAATTCATCACCCCCTAAAATGTAGAGAGAGTGGGCAATTTCAGATTGATTATTGCAGTTTCTGCACCTCGTTTCTCTCCATAGCAGCATATAGCGCTTCGAGAGTCGCTCGAATGGCGCCGTCTGACTGTCCGAGAAGCTCGAGTTGCTCCTTCGCGTCATTTAGTCCTTTATCCACGTCAGGTGAATGCTTGTGCTCTAGAACGGGCAATATTGCCAACATCGCTTTCGCTCTGATCGAGTGATCGTGATCGAACCGCTGGTCCCAGCGCCGTTGCGCTCCATCCGCATGGTCCGACAGGGGATTGGCGAGTCGCTCAAGCTCTTTCTGGGCTTTGCCATAATTTCCATCCAAGAGGTCCCGGCAGGCTTGGTTGAAATCCAACCCGTTTCCCCATTGCGTCACCTGATGCGGCACCAGATCCCAGCGGTCGACCTTGTCCCGGTATCTTTGTGCCTCCGCCTCATCGCCCAGTTTTCTATTGACTGCGGCGGCATGCTTGTAGAACTCGTCCGTCGGGCCGATCAGAACAGCTGAACTGATCATCTCGGCGTCAATGTCCTTCATCAGGTTAGCTTCTTGACGATACATTTGACTTTGCTCGTACATATTGAGCAGCGCCTTGTACTTGGGATTCCATGGGGTCTTGAAGTCGCTGTTCTCCACATCTGACGCAATCAACGGCAAAACCCGGTTGTTCTCTTTCATGAAAAGCAGTGCTTCGGCAAGGCTTTCACGAGCAGTGCTGATGCGTTTGCGATCCATTAAAAGCTCGGCGCGGCGCAGACGGAGCACCAGCTTTGTAATCAGTTCTTGCTGCCGCGCGGGCTCTTCGCCCGCCAGTTCATGGGAGACAAATCGGTTGTCTGGTCCAATCCACGTGTTGACGGCTGACATGCACATGGCGAAGGTGACCATGACGAGAAAAAAGGTGTGGCTGAACCAGCCCTTCTTGGGAGGTGCCGGCGCGGAGAAAGACTCAGATGCGCACGACTCCTGGGCAGGCGGCGCGGCGATACCGGACGGACCACCTTCCGCTTCCTCACACGGTCCCGAGCCATCGAGGGAAGCCGATTCGTCGCGGCTGGCGGCATCTTGTAATTGCGGGGTGGTTATGGGCTCTTCAGTCGACACATCTTTGTTCCGGATTCGGTGTGGACGAAGCGACACTCTGATTATGCCATGAGGGGCATATAACAAATGACAGCGATTTCTGGCACTTATGAGCACCGACAAACCCACCTTGAAGACTGCAGCGCCAGCCCATCCCGAAAAGGATGCAGTGGCTGGGAAATTGCTGGCTGGCGCCGGCCCATCGGTGTTTCAAATTCAGACCGAAACCGAAAATGGTACCGGCTGGATGGTAAAACCCGGAGTGATCGTCACTGACTACCATGTCATCAAAGGCAATCAGGAAATTAAAGCTGTCGCCAGCGACGGCACAATCTTGCGCACGGCTTCCAGCAGTCTAATGAACCCGAGCGACAAGACCTTTTCGGTCGGCTGGAAAAGCGGACTCGGTCTGGATATCTACCCCGGCACATATGTCGGCTACACCGATAAGCCCTATTACTCGCCCTTCGGGCGCCAAAGCGGCTCTGCCGGCAATCTCCTCGGCGGGGCACGCCAGTGGGTGCACTTGCAAAACAACGCGGGGCGAGGCATGTCGGGTGGTCCCGATTTGAATGCGGCTGGCGAAGTGGTGAGCGTCGTGGACCGGGCTTATGGTGACCAGGAAGGGCAGGCACTGTCGAACCCGATTGAGTATGTGAAGGAGATGTCTGACCATCCAGAACGATTTCGCATGACTGAGGGTGCTTATGAAAATGGCTTTCAGGCGCTGCCTCACTTTGTGACATCGCGTCCCTTGCACGCCGGTGTGTATGGCACCGCGTACGGGTTGGGCATCACCGGTGGTGCGCGATTTGGATTGACCGAGGGCCCTCTTTCAATCAAGCGAGGGCTGGGGGGCGCGCTGGCGGCGACCGTGCTCGGGGTGCGCACCTGGCAGGACGTGAACGGCCTGGTCAATTCCGCCAATGCAGGGGACCAGTGGAAGTATGGAGTTGCCACCGGATTTGATGCCACCATGGCTGTGGGATTAGTCACATCTGCACTTAGCCGCCGCGTACCGGGACTGGCGCTGGCATCGCGCATACTGATCGGCACCGGCCTGGCAGGCCGCATCGGAGCCGAGTTGATTCCAAATCGCTTTGTAGTAGATACCGGCGACGACAAGATCGGCTAGGAGAGGACGCCGTATTGCGACTGCGGTTTTGTCAAGGAAACCGCACAGAAACTTGTCAAAACTGCCTTTCCACTGCGGTTCTGTCAACAGATCGGCTCAGAAACTTGACAAAACCCTGCTCCGACTGCCGCTCTGTCAAGACACCGGCTCGATAAATTGACAAAAACGCGTCCGACAGCAGAACCGGTGATGCGTTGCGCCACATACTGGTTTTTATAGTAGCTCAGGGGAAAGCGATAAGGACGGGGGCGCGCGTTTGTTAGAACGCCAATCTTCTCGAAGCCGCGCGGCGCCAGGTGGCCGGAGTTCCAGAGACTGGCCCCCAGCTGCTCGCCGTTCACTTCTTCGTCGATGCGCGATAAGAGAACCCGCCGACCAGTCGGTGGGCTCAAAGCCGCCACCAACAGCCCATGATACTTGCGCGTGTTGGCACCGAAAATGGTGCCGGACGCGTAAGAACCCAGGCCGTTGGTGATCAGCCACTCGCGCTCATCACTTCCGTCCAGCCTCGACACATCCGCAAGCGGAAGATCGAGGGCTTCGTTGCTGTTGCCCAGCTGGTTTGCCAACCAGGCGGCCAGGTTTAAAGCGATGTCAGAGGACTCCAGGAAGTATTCTAGGCGAACCTGCACCACCCTGGTGGGCGGTGCAGGTTCACTGTGAGCAGTTGACTGCGAGGGCGACGCCAACGCAGCAGAAGTTGTCTGCGTGCGCCGCCCTCGTCAGGGACGTCAGGCAGCGCGACGGGACAGCATCATGCCGAGCAGCTGTCCGACTGCGAAGGCGCAGCAGACACCGGGCACGATGGTCACGAAGGTGAACGTCTGGAACGTGGCGTACGCGCAGATCGTGCACAGCACCGTCATGATGCCGAACCCGATGTAGGTGCCGCTGCCGAAGCCCCAGCCCTTGAGCGTCGAACCGGGCAGCACGACGTTGCCCATGAAGAAACCGCTGATGGCGAGCGCCACAGCGGCAGTCCACAGGAACGGCGAGGCCATCAGGTACAAGCCGCCGAGCAGGTAGAGCGCGGCAAGCGTGACGCCGCTGAAGTCCTTGTCGCCGGCCTGGTCGCGGTCTTCCTGCTTGCCGAACGACCAGGTGAGGTGAGTCACTCGTTCGCTCTGCAGCGGGCGCTTGCGCACCACGACATCGGCATCGACGAGTGCCTTGGTCTGGAACTCGGCGACGCGATCGACCGGCAGAGCCACGACCAGCATGCGGCCGTCGTGTCCAACCAGGTTCATGTAGGCGTTGCGCCCGGTCGGACCGACGTAGGCAGTGACACCGGGACCGGTGGCCTTGCCCTTGTAGACGACGCGGTCGGACAACGACCAGATGAGGAAGAGCACCGCGGGCAGAGCCAGTGCCGCGATGATCAGGGGCAGTGTGAGAGTCATTGTAGTATGTCCCTTCTTGGTTTCAACACGCCATGCCTCGGCAGCGCACGCACGCAGCTCACCGAACAGACGGTGCGGCGGCGTACGGGCGCTGGGTTCGGCACGAGCGCAGGCTATGTCGAGCGGTGGTGCAGCGGATACTTGCCGAGTCGATCGCGCACCAGCTGAACTCCGAGACCAGGCTCGGCTTCCAGCATGGTGGCGACGAGAGCGGCAAGCTCCGGCGCCCGGAAGCTGATCGGACCGTCACCCGGCACCAGTACATCGGGCTTTTGCCCGACTTCCGCTTGACGCGGATTGTAAGTGCCGTGCTGCAGTCCGACCGCAATCACATCGGGAAACACTGCCGGCTCGACGACGAGCAGTGGGTCGACGTGACTGAGGAAGTAGGCGTGTTCGCTGTCTTGCGACCAGCAATGCCAGGCGATCGGTTCAGCGTCCTCACCACCTGTGGTGCTGCGGTTGCGTACCACGAGCGTGAATTCGCCGTCGCCTGCAATCTGAAACCGCAGCTGTTGCTTGCCGTTCCAGATGTTGGACACCAGTTGCCGCGAGTCGGACTCGTGCACCATGTGTCCCTGCTGGTTGTAGACCTCGAGCGACCACTGGCGATCGTCTCCCGATTCGCGACGCACGTCGGCCCACAGATTGTAGGTCGCCGTTTGCCGCTGGAAGATTTTCACCTGGGTCTGTCCGCCGAAAGGCACACGCCAGGAGGCGTGAGCTGAGCGTCCATCACCAGCGCCGGCTGCAGCCACGATGATGTGGCCGCCGCCGGCGATGGCTTCAGACAGGCGACTGGCTTCCCAACCAGTGCCGTCCGCCGCGTGGCGGAAACCGCCAAACGAGCAGTTGGTGACGCTTTGCAGTGAACGAGCCCGGCAGATGCCGGTCGCCCACAGCAAAGCCTCAGTCCATCCGGGACGGACGATATTGCCACCGCAGAAAGTGGCATCGTATCCGCCCCATTGCGTGGTGATCAGCCCGTCGTCACCGAAGGCGCGCACGAGAATCACCGGGGCATCGGGAATGCGGTCGAGAAACTTCTCCAGCACGATGGTTCCGTGCCGGCCGGGGTCTCCCGCAAACGCATTGAGGACGTCGTCTGCAACCAGGGGCGCACCCTCCACTTGCAGTCCGGTTCGCAAATCGTACACGCCGATGACGTTGGCGCGACGAATGACGTCCCTCTCAAAACCGGAATCTATGACGATGAAAGCAGTCTTCATGTCACTCCTCCTTTTGTTGTTTCTCAAAAGAACAGTCGCGTCGCGCCTGGAGGCGAGACGGAGCAGTTTGTTGTGCGAGTTTCTTGCTTGCCTAGTTATGCCGCCAGAAGCTTTTCAGCGCGCTCGGCGATTTCTTTGACCAGATTGGCGATTACGCCGTCTACCGGTCCGACTGTTGTGCCCATGATGCCGCGGCGGCGCCGTTCCACGAGCCAGTCGAGGAAGAGCAGGCGCGACAGGGTGTACGAAGCCGGCAGCAGTTTCTTCACTTCTTGATAGTCGCGTCCCGCTTCATCGCAATAAGCTTCCAGGACGACCGGCTGCCAGCTCTTGTCCTCGCCATTCTTAAAATGGTCGGAGGTGAGCGTTGCCAGGTCCAGAAGCGGCATGCCGATGGTGGTGAACCACGACCAGTCGATGATGTAGAACTTGCCGCCACGCAGAATGATGTTTTCCGCGTAGAGATCGCCGTGCACCAGCGAGAGGCGCTCGGAAGACAGCTGGTCATCCAGGTGTCTTCCCAACGTCTCCAGCTGCTGTCCATCGGCGCTGCTAGCCAATTGCCAGTCGTCTATCGATGCGCGCAGACCTTGCGCCAGCTTGCCGTACTGCCCGGGTCGCAACGTGCGCAGGATGCCCAGCGGCTCCAGCTCTTCGATGCGATAGGAATAGGCGCGGTGCATCTTGGCCAGCTCGGTACCAATCAAATTTGCTGTGCGGTGATCGGTGCCGCCGATCAAAGACTGCGTGCCCAGGTCTTCCATGAACAGCGCGATCATTTGGCCGCAGGTTCCGGAAAGAAACAGCCGCGCCGAATTCGAGATAGACGGGATGAGCACGCGCTCATGCAGGTCTTGCTCGACATCCCAGGGCGGCAGCACCACTTTGTAAATCAGCGTCTCCGGAAGCGCATCGCGCATGTGCAGCCGTTCTACCAGCGACAGGTCGCGATGGCGCAACAAATTTCTCTCCGCTACTTCCACCTCTTTGCCGTAGAACTCATGCAGCCAACCCATCAACCTCTCTTGAGAGGGCGGGTCGAGCAACTTGAGCGATTCGTTTTCCACGGTGTTTGGCGAGTGGGTCAGAACTTCCAGTAAGGCGCGGTGGTCAGGCGCTCGGCACCATCGGTGGTGACGACCAGGTCGTCTTCGATGCGCACGCCGCCGAAGCCGTCGATGTAGATGCCGGGCTCGTCGGTGACAACCATGCCGACCTTGAAAGGGTCATGCTCGTAGTCGTACGGGTCGTGCGCCACCAGTCCCAGACTGTGTCCGAGACCGTGAGTGAAGTACTTGCCGTAACCGAGTCGGGTGATGTAATCGCGCGCCACCTTGTCGTAAGCCTTGTATTTGATGCCAGGCTTCAACGCCTTGAAAGCAGTTTTGTTGGCCGCCAGCACGATGTTGTAAATCTCGACCATCTTGGGGTCGGGTTTCTTGCCGGGCACAAAGGCTGTGCGCGTGATATCGCTGCAGTAGCCGCCGGTGTACAGCCCGCCGAAATCCATGATCACCGGCTCGCCGGCTTTCACCTTGCGGTCTGAGGTCGCATGGTGCGGAATCGCGGAATTGGGGCCGCTGGCGACAATCGATGTGAAACTGTTGCAGATGGCACCATGCTTGCGCAGGCGCACATCTATCTCGAAAGATATGTCCAGTTCGGTCATGCCGGGACGAATGAGTGCCGCCACTTCGTTGTAGACCTTGCTGGTGGCACGGCAGCCGCGGCGCAAGACCTCCACCTCATCTGCATCTTTATACTGTCGGAAGCGTTCCACTAGATGCTGAGTCGGCACCAGTTTCGCGGTGATCTCTTTCTTCCAGCGCTCAAGTACGGCGACGGCGATGTGCTCGGCTTCAAAACCGACTTTCGCGGTTTTGGTCAGTCCGGCCAGCGCCAGCGCTTCATTGACGAATTCAGAGACTTTCTTGCCACGCTGCACCTTCACCAGCTTGTAGTCAGGTGCTTCGGCAGCGGCGCGCAGGAAATAGCGGGCATCAGTGACGATGAACGCTTTCTTGCGCGTGATCACCAGCACCGCGGTGGTGCCGGCGAAGCCGCTCAGATAGAGAACGTTCTGGTTGTCGCCCTCGAAGACACGCACAATCAATGCGTCGAGGTTTTGCTTGACCAGGGCTTGTTGTAGTTTTTTCAGACGTGCATTCATGACGTCCTATTGTAACCACTTGAATTTCCAGCCACTGCCGCCGGACACCGTTCGCTTACAAAGCGAGAAGTGCCCGGCGGCATATGGAGGAAACCGCCGATTGTCGTTAGGAGACGACGGGTGCGCGAGGCGCCCGTCGTTTCTTCCCGACCTTCGACGTCACACGGCGCTGCGCTGAGCGAAGTGCTCGGCAACCGCCACCAGAGTGCGCGTGGCGAACCCGGTGCCACCCTTGGGGCGGACGCCGTCTTCGGCACCGAGAGATGCAGATCCCGCGATGTCCAGGTGCACCCACGGGGTTTCGCCGACGAACTTGCGGATAAACCAAGCAGCCGTGATCGAGCCGGCACCGAAGTCGGCGCCGCCGGAGTTCTTCAAGTCAGCCATGGGCGTTTCATTCGCCTTGGCGTACTCGGGGAACATCGGCATCTGCCAGAGGCGCTCGCCAGCGTTTTTGCCGCAGGCGACCACCAGCTGGGTGAACTCGTCGTGATTGCCGAACGCACCGGCAGCAACGCTGCCCAGCGCGACGACCATCGCACCGGTGAGGGTAGCGACATCAATGATGCGCGTCACGCCGCAGCGCTTCGCCCACTCGATGGCGTCGACCAGGGTCAGGCGACCCTCGGCGTCGGTGTTGTCGACCTCGATGGTGAGCCCCCGCAGCGACGTCAGCACATTGCCCGGCAGGTTCATCAGCCCGTTCACCACGTTGTCCGTCGCCGGTAAGAACGCTTTCACGCGCACCGGCAGCTTGTAGGACACGATGGTGGCAAATGCACCAAGCACTGCCGCGCCGCCTGCCATGTCGCACTTCATCGTCCGCATACCGGCTGCGGGCTTCAGGTCGGCGCCGCCGGTGTCGAACGTGATGGACTTGCCGACGAAACCGAGCACCTCGTCGTTGACCGGGTTTTCCGGTTCATACGAAAGCTCGATGAACACGGGCTCGTTAGTGGAGGCGAGCGCCACTGCCATGTAGGCGCCGAACCCTCGTTTCGTCAGCTCGCGCCTGTACATGAGGCGGATTTTGACGCGTCCTTTGCCCGTGGCCGCGATCTTCTTCGCCACGTTAGCGAGGTACAGCGGGGTGCAGATATTGGCGGGCAGGTTGCACAGGTTGCGGGCGAGATTGGTGTTCTCGGCCAGCGTCCGTCCATCCACGAGTCCGCGCCGCAGTGCGCGCGCGTCCTTGCTCGCCACCGACACGACGTTGACCTGCTCGAGGTGCACGACCGGCTTGTAGCCGCCCGCAGCGGTGCGGAAGTGGTTGATCTCGTAGTCGACGAGACCGGCGTACTCCGCAATCGCGCGACCGAACTGGTAGGCGGTGATGCCCAGCCCGTCCAGCGGCGGCAGCTCGAATGCGATCACCTTGGCGCGCACCCGCTTCGCCTCTTTGAAGGCGGCGGTCAGCGAGTCACGCAGGGTCTCGAGGGTGAAATCGGCTCGCGAACCCAATCCGAAGCTGACGATGCGAGCAACGCCGCGCTCTGGGTTGGGCACATGGTGGGACGTCTGCCCCACTGAGCCGGTGAACTCGTCGAGGTGCGCCTTGTGCAGGAGCGTGCCTGTCTGCCCGCGGTTCTCGAGGGAGAAGGCGCCGCTATCGAGTTCGGAAGTGAATACGCCGAGAAGCAGAACGTCGGCACCGACGTCCGTCTTCGAGATTTGAAATTTCATTGGTGAGGTCTCCTTGTCACCACAGGTGGTGACGCTTAGCGATAGAGCGGCAGCCGGCGAGGTGACGCGGGCGCAATTGCCTGCGTCGGAGCCTCGCCGTGCTGCTGCACTACCTTCCGGGATGGCTCAGGACGCGGGCGTTGCGTCCTGGGTGACCGGCTCTTTCAGATGACGGACGCCCTTGGCTTGCAGATCGCGGTTGGCGATGCTGTCGATGCCGTTGGGGCCCTCGATGCGGGTCTGGAAGTAATCTACCTCGATCACGCGGCCTTTGACGTCCGCAAGACCGAGAACCTGGATGTTGTCGCCGACTTTGACGTTCTGCCAGTACCCCATGCGCCCGTAGGCGATGATGTCGGCGAACGTGTCCTTGAGCACAACCGCGATGGCGGCGCCGAAAAGACCGATGCCGACGGTCAACTTGCCCATGACGTCGGGAGCGAACAGCGTCAGGACGACGTACAGGGTGACCAGCCAGTAGAGCGGCTTGAACACCTTGAACGTGATCTCCTTGCTGCGTGCCTCCATTTTCGACTTGCCGAGCCACTTCTGGAGGTAGTGGCAGGCAGGGTGATAGAGCACGTAGGCGATGTTGATGGCGACTACCAGGATGATGAAGTTCACGACGTAGGGCGTCAGGCTCGAGGTGAATTGCTCGATGCCGCGACGCACAGTTTCGCGAACAGTCTCGCCGAGGGTGTTGGTGAAGCCCGCGAGGGCTCCCACTCCCAGCACAAGAAACGAAGGCCAGAGCTTCTTGAGCGTGGCCTTGATACCGTGATGTTCACATTCCATGATGTGTCTCCGGAAGAAACCGGTCAGCATGCACACAGACGGGTGTCTGCGCGCGACCGGGTTGACGTGGTTGATAGCGAATCTGCGGGAGAGCAAATCCGCCACGATATAGCGACTGCGAGAACAGCCGCCGACGAGAGTGATGCAACGCCGTTCTGCGGTGTTGCCAGGTGCGAGCACTGCGTCGCTTTCGCAACGTTGCCAGTGGAAGAAACGCTCAAAGAGCCGCTCTTGTGGAGCGGGGGAGGTTCGTTAGAAAGCTCAGAACTTGTGGGTTTGGAACTAAGCGGCTGGTACTATCAACCTCAGGGGCTAAAAAGAGAAAAAGTGAGCGGGTTCTGAAACTACTTGGAATTCATTCACGGGCGCAATTTGTGTTAAAGACTATTTGCGCGAGCCTTCTCGCGCAATCAGGCCGGACGGCAATATTGCAACTCGCACAGATCAGCGAGCGACTTGTTTGTGAGACAGCGATAAGCTTGCACCACGAGTGGTGTCATGTGGCGCGAGGCTGCCAACAAGCACCAGTGCGTTCGTGCTGCAATTAGCGCAGCGGCACGAACGCAAAACATCAGGTGAAACAAGGGAGGGAACGCGAGCGGCAGGCACAGGTCGGGGAACGAGCGCGAGTGGTCAGGGTGGGAACGGAACGTGGTGTGTGTGGAAAAGAATGGTGGTGGTGGGTCGTTCGTTCTATGTCGGACTGGTGTGGACTGAGGACGGATGGTGCGCGAGCGGGGACAGTCAGTAGAACGGCAGCGGGGAACGCAGACCTGCGGGGAGCGGATCCATCGAGAGTTAGAGGCCTGAACAGCTAAGGCGAATGTTGCGGGTAAAAAGGTCAACGGAAAAGAGGGGACTAAAAGGAGGAGAAACGGTGGGTCGTTGCCTTTGCTGCTCAGTTTTGACCGATTTGGTACCTCTTTCTTGAACGCCAGCACTACTGCTTGACATTCTTATTCCCGACTGTCCGAATCTCTAATCAGATTTATCACCGAATTACCGCCAAAACCCAAAAAACCTCACGGGGCGGCTCGAACTGGAGGCGGTGCACTCCTCGGGTAGGCGGTGCACTCCTCGGGTAGGCGATTCACCGTTGGTGCCACCTCGTATCAATGCACCGGCACCATATTTGATGGCAGCAGAAGACTTTCTTAAAATGGGCTCATACGCACCAACAAACCTCGACAATTGTTATTGACAACCTCGTCAATTCAAGGATTGCATGCATGGACATCTTCAGAAAAGCAGCGGCAGTAGCGGACTCGATTTTTGAAACTGTCACCAGCCTCGTGCAGAGAGCAGAAACTCCCGGGAACACCTACAGGTCAGGCGATGCCGTCGGCTCGACCGCTGAAGTTGCGGTGTCGATTCCGGCGGGCGGCACCGGAGAGGTACTGGTGAAGCTCGGTCGCGGGCTCCATAATTACCCGGCGCGAGCCGTTCGCGATGGAGAAACCTTCAGCCGCGGCACGAAAGTGCGCATTGCCGATGTTGGTGGACAGACCATCTTCGTCGAAGCTCTGCAGCCGGAAAGTACGCCCACAGAGGGTCCAAAGGAAGGCGACATTATCGCTTGAGCGACCGCAGCGTTTCTTGCAAGAGTGGCTCAGCAAGCCAGGCTCGGCTGTAGAAACATCCCCCGATAGCAGGCGTCGAAATGCCTGGAACGAGAGTTCGGGGGACCTGAATTATGAAAGCACAAACGATACTTGCCTCGGCACTGGTCGCAATCGCGGCTTTGGGTTCGGTGTCGGTGGGCTCCGCGCAAGCGGACAACTGGCGTGACTGGCGAAGACACGAATTCAACCAGCAGCAGAGATACTTCAATCGTTTCGTCCGGAACCAGCGAAGAGACTATCGACAATTCCGCAACCACCACAACAACTGGTACGGCAACCATCCGCGCGTCTACGGACAGAATCGCTGGTACGGCTATAACCGCTACTACAACCCGTACTGGTAAACCGGCGCTACAGGACAGGCTCGATTGAGACGCGGGTGGTGATGCAATGATCACCACCCGTGTTTCCACGGTGCCGAAATGGAAGGCATCCTCAAGAATTGCCAGATTGGCAATTTTCTGGGTCCTGCGCATGCCAGTTCAGATTAAGCGGGAGGTCTCTTGCCAGATTGGCAATTCTTGACTGCTGGAAATTGCCAGATTGGCAATTTCTCTCTGGCTTTTTACTAGCTCATATCGTATCTAGAAGAACAAGAAGAGGGCTCGGGGTTCCAGTCAGACCTTGCGGTCATCATGGCGCTCCCCGAGCCCTTCGCACGCAGCCCTTTTGCACTCTTGCCGGTGCGGAGTCCAGAGGACAGCCGGCATTGACCATGTGATGTGTCAATGCCGGTCCGTCCCGAACCCCACACAAGCAGCCTTGCCTGCGACAGTCGCGTGTCTTGTAGTGATGGATCACTTCGCGATCTCCCCCTTGTGTTGGCGGATCTCGACGTTGGGGCTGTCGGCGGGGTCGCGCCCGTAGACAGCTTTCAGCTCGGTCATCTGCTCGTTGGTGCACTCGACGATGAACACCGCCGCCCACGGAGCGCGGAACTGCGTCGAAACCGACACCAGCTCCATCCCGTAGACCTCGGTCGCGTCATGCACGAACTGACCAGACTGCTTGGTGAGCGAAGCCTTGGACTTCGCGTGCAGGATGACATCGAACGCGATCAGGTTGCCGTTGGTCTGTGCACCCTGGGCAGCGCGATTGATGCGCCGCTGGATGGCCTGACCTTCGACCCGATCCTCGTCCTCGTCCTCCACCTCAGCCGCCAGTCCACGGTTTGCACCGCGGGGGTCAGCAGCGTCGGCGTCGTCGCCGGTTCCGCCCGCCACCTTCTCGCCTTCGGCGATGAAGAAGGACAGAGCGTCGCCTTCGACGTGCTGCACGATCACCTTGGCGCATCCCGGAATCGCACCAGTCTTCAGCGCCTTGCCGAGCGGGTCGGACAGGTGCATCTGGATGGCACGACGGAGGTTGCTGACGTCGCCGCTGTTGGCGAGCGCCTTGCCGAGGATGAACTCCTTCGCGGAAGCCTCGAGTTCGATACCGAAGTACTTGCCCTTCGGCAGCTTGTCGATGCGCTCCACGACGAAGCGGTCCAGCTCCACATCGAGGATCGAGCGGATCTGGTCTTCGGTCAGCGACCCGAAGATGATGGTGTCGTCGAGGCGGTTCAGCCACTGGGGCTCATACCGCTCCTTGAGCGCCTCATCCACCGAGTCCTTGATCTCGTCGACCGTCACCGGCTCGTCACGCTTGTCGGCGCCGGCGTGGAAGCCGATCTTGTGACGCTTCTTCTGCTCGGCCTGCTTCATGCCCAGGTTGGTGGTCATGAACAGGATGACGTTGCGGAAGTCGGCGACCTCGTTGTTGCCCATGTCCAGCTCGCCCTTGTCCATGATGGACAGGATGAGGTTGTCCAGGCTCCGGTGCAGTTCGTCCACCTCGTCGAGGAGGGCGACCGTTACCGGAATCTTGGTGCCGCGATGGGCGATGATGTTGGCGTTGTTGAGCTTCGCAGCGGTGCTCTTGCCCGGCTTCTTCGCTTCCGCGGGGTCGTCCCAGCCGTAGTAGCCGGTCGGAGAACCGATGAAACGAGAAGCGTGATGCCGCTCTTTGTAGTTCGAGCAGTTGATCTTCAGGAGTTCCGCACCGACGATCTCCGCCACCAGTTCGGCGAGACGGGTCTTACCGGTACGGCTCTTGCCGACGAGCAGCACGCACGCGATCGGGCGCGTCATGTCACGAAGCGGGTTCGTGGCACGGGCGACGATCTCGAGCGCCACGCGCCGAGCTTCCTTCTGACCGACGAAGCGGGTATCGAGGACGATAGCCGCGTTGTCTTCTGCCGGAGTCGTTCCCGTCACACTGATCGGGACCAACTTCCTTTCCAGGCCCTTATCGGGCTTCTTGATTCGTTTGGTAGTCATGACTGTAACCTTCCTTCTGCGCATTAGCGCGCTGATAGATGACTACAGCGGCGCGTGAGCGTCGCTGCAGATGTCGTGCCGTGGTGGCGGCAGACGTGATTTGCACGGTTTGTTCCGCCACCAGCGGAACGTCTTCTGGCACGGCGACTACTGATCGCCATGTGTTGCTATGCGCGTCGTTTTTGACACGACACGTCGCAGCCGCTTGCTAGCCGGCTGCTCTTCAGTTTGTAACCGCGTGCTAGGCGGCTACTGTTTCGTGTTCAGCTCGCGCGGCGATCAGCATGTCGAGGTACGACTGCTTCACGTCTTCGCGAGCCTCGCCGAAGATCTTCTCTGCCACTTCGTATATGGCAGACTTGGCTGCTTTCAGATTGGATTCCCTGTCAGCGTGCGGAACCATGATCTCGATCTCGACGTAATGTCCTGAGAAACGTCCCAGCCCGACCACCTGGTCGATGCCGACGACTACCTCGCCCGGACCATACGCGCCGCGATAGAGCGAGCGTTCCTTGCTGAAACCGAGGAGTGGTCCACCCTGGACCAACCTGCCGAGAACGATGAGCAACGAGGCAATCAGCGGACGCGTGGGATGCTCCGCTTCTTGTCGCTCCTTGCCACCATCCGGAGTGGCGACCCATGTCTTGTAGGTGAGCAGCACGTCCTTGTGACCATTCAAGGTCTCGCGACGAACGCGCATCATCTCGCCTTTGACAGGACTGGGCAGAAACGTGTCCGCCAGAGTCGCATCACCGAAGTGCTCGAACAGGAGTGCGCTCAAACGCGTCCTGATGGCGGCGACTTCGGCTTCTGCGATGCGGAACTTGCGTTCGACCTCAAGGTGAGTATCCTCGGGCGCGAACCGCATCAGAGATTGGAAGAAACCGCGCAATGCCTTTTGCATCAGGTTGCGCGCGAGCTGGGTGAACATGCTTTTTGTTCTCCTTCAGGAAACAGGAGCACCCAAGTATGCCCCATACGAAAACGAACCGTTCGAGACAGTCAAAAGCGCCTGCACATTTCTCCCAACTTGCGATACCGCATGACAACTAGCCGTGGAGAAACGTTGGTTTCTACAGCCTGAGGTCAAACAGGTGCGCGGAAGCGGAAGAACGGATAGGGTGAACGGTTGGTGTTCTGGTGGCTTGGGATTCCTAACGAAGCTTGATGAAAAGCTAAAGACAATATGAACCTACCTTTTACGTCTCTTGAAAAGCCAGATCCAGATCGTGCCCGTGCCTGACATCGCGAATTCTGTCTTTTCAGCTCATTCCAGGTGCTTCTCACATAGTCGATCTTGCGCAAGCTCATTGAAACCCGCATGGAATGAGGGGATTTTTGGGGCGTCGCAGAGAGACATCGACACTAGTCGAAGAACCAGTGCCCATCAAACATTCGGCTCGCTGACGGAAATGACCAATGGCGGGGTTAGCGCAGGCCTTTATTTCGCGAGTTTCTATTTGTTATGAAAGAGGCACCTTTTCTTGACCCACCCAAAAAAACAAGTCGTTCCTCCGAACAACAATTCTCTCTTAGTCTGTCTGCGGCTTTGAACCTGCAACTGCGCACAATGACGTGTGTGGATGTGGACCATCTCTCTAACAGGACGTAGCTAAGCTGCGCTCTCTGTGGCCTCAGGCAATCGATAAACCAACTTGAGCTGGCGTCTCGCACATATCACCAGCTCACACTTGGCGGCAGTGCATCTCAGCAGGGCTTTCTGACTGCTGTGACACACACATTGCTGCCTCAACTCTCGCCAGAGAAGGCGTCGTGTCATGACCAAATATCTGAACTTACGCCGCATTGCGGCGCGAGTTAGACTGCAGATCCGTCAGTGGCGTGCGGCTTTTGACGCTTACGCGCAGAAATGCGTGACGAGCGGCTTCATCCCGTACACCTTCTGGCCGGTCCAGCTTCTCGCAAGATTCTTGGCGAATCTTATCGTCTTCATCCAGTTGGGTCGCCTGCGCATCATCGGCGCGGAAAACCTGCGACTGCCCGGAAGATTCATCTTCTGCCCCAACCACAGCTCCATGTTCGACGCTGTCATCATGTACGCCATCATGCGGCGTAACGATGGCCCGCGTTACATGACCGCACTCGAAGAGATGCGCGGTCTCTGGGGCTTGAAGGCAATCGCGATGGGAGCCATGGGTTGCTTCCCGGTTGATCGTTCCAAGGGAAAGAGTGTCATCGAGCCGGCCATCAACATGGTGGTCAATGGTGGCTCGCTGGTCATCTTCCCCGAAGGCAAGATCAGCCCCACTGGAGAATGCCTGCCCTTCAAAATGGGCCCCGCAATCATCGGCCTCACGGCGATGGAGCGTCTCGGCGGTCTCGGCGGCACCGAAAGGGTTGCCATCGTGCCCATCAACCTCCATTACCACAAGCGCGATGTTGCCACTGCCACTAAGTTCTTCACCGAGTGCGGTTTGAAGTGGCGTGGGGGCGTGACGGTCACCGTCGGTGAACCGATCTACCTCAACGACCTCAACACCACACATCCCGAAGACGTGATGGCGGTTGCGCACCGTTTCGTTTGCCGTGCCCAGGCCCGTGCCAACGCGATGGGGTGCCCGTGTGATGGGAATCGATAACCTTCGCCAGACTACGCGAAGCATCTGCTCCGTGCAGTGTTCTCGCATCCACCTGGAGAATCAGCCGTTCCTCGAATCCTCGAGGATTCTGCGTCTCCTCAACCGCAGGACTACACATCCTGTGCAATGCAGGACTTTGCTTTCCGCTCAGCTCAGGACCTTGAGTCCGGTGCTCCGCAGAAAACGTCGCCCTGTTAACTATGGGACTGAGTGTCCCGGTCCGCCACCAATACGACAGGGTAGGGGTATGGATTCACACTGGCGGCCTGGTAGCGGGTGGTGTTCATGAGTGCAGCAATGCTGTATCCATGGGCGCCCCCGCTACTGGCCGCTGTTGTGAGGACGTGCTCTTACCCCGTCGGTGGACCTTCCCCCCGACTCACCCCCCCACCCCAATTTTTAAAAACCTGTTCTACTATTTTTTTTAGTATTCTATTGCGTCAGTTCTGACGCAGAAGGAGCCAATTTTGCTTGCCAACCCACGTACGCAGGCAAACTGACAAGCAAAATCGACGCTGGCTGCATCAAAACTGACGCAACCAGCTTTCGCTTTCGCGTTCGCGGTTCGACTCCCCCGGTTAGCCGGAGTTGGCGTTTTTCGCGCGTCGGCGATTGTCCATCGCGACTCGTTTCCAACGCTTGCGCTCCTCTACCGCCAGCCGCTGATCGGTTTTGCGCTGGTTGTATGCTAGCTCGCGACTCAGTTGCCGGTACGTCTCGAAGTCGCTCTCGCTGAGCGCCCCACTTTGCAGCGCCTCCAGCACGGCGCATCCGGGTTCGCTGGTGTGGATGCAGTCGATGAAACGACAAGACTCCGCTAGCTCCGAAACAGTTGGCATCAGCGAGTCCAGCGTTTCCTCATCGCAGATCAGTCCGACCTGGCGCAGCCCGGCCGTGTCGATGATCATGCCTCCGCCATCCGGCACGAAGAACAGTTCGCTCCCCGATGTCGTATGGCGACCGCGTTGATCGACCCCCCGAATGTCGCCGGTTTTCTGCACATCGGCATCAAGCAGCGCGTTCACGAGAGTCGATTTGCCGACTCCGGACGACCCCAGAAAGACAGCTGTCTTTCCCGCCGGCAGCATGCTGCGAATCTCGCCCAGTCCCCGACCGGACACAGTGCTGGCGAAGATGCGACGCACTTCTGGAAAAGTCGCCTCGACATCATTCAGCGCCGCGCTCAACTCGGCATAGTCGTCGCTGTCCACATCGCACGCGTCGAACAGGTCCATCTTCGAAAAGACGAACACCAACTCGACTCCGCCCTGCATCGCCAGCAAAACATAACGGCGCAGCCGGTTGACGTTGAGATCGCGGTTGACTGAAGTGACCACGAACATCACGTCAACGTTGGCGGCCAACGTCTGGTGATCGCTGGTTAATCCGGCTGCTGCGCGCGTTATGAAAGTGCGGCGAGGGAGCACAGTTTCGATGACAGCAGCAGCTTCGTTGCTTTCGTCCACGAAACGCTCACCCATCACACACCAATCGCCGACAACGACGTCTAGCGGCGCCTCCGAGTAACCATGCCGCAGCCGGGCAGGCAGGTACAGATTGACCCGCTCGCCGCCCACAGCCGTCAGCGCCGGTGCAGTTTGCCTGTGTCGCGCCACGACTCTGCATAAGTTTTTCAATTCGTACTGTTGTTGATCCAGAGCTGATGCCCATTCCGAGGGCCAGCCCAAAGCAAAATGATCCACTCTGACACTCCTTCAAGTGACATCGCTTTCAAATATTTAGCGTTAAAGAGTGGTCGACGAGGAAGCCGCGCTCAAGCGTCAGCTGCGGGTGCGCACGAAGACCACTGCCATTACTTTTTCATTTTTCATGGTGGCCTCCTTCCATTAATGCGGCACATTCTCTGCGCCGCGATTTGTCGTAAGCGAGCATTGTAACCCATTTTGCAATTGCTGCTATACTCGTTCTGCTGTGCGCAGCAAAAAAAGTTTGCACCATAAGGATTTTCATTAATGATCGACATGACACAAGGCTAAATCGGCTCAGGCATTAACTCCTGAGCGTTTCTCTTCCTGCTCATGGAGGTAGCTTATGCTGCGTGTCATAGATCTGCGTAAAGACTACGGCGATCGAATATTGTTCGAGGGCGCCGCTTTCAGCGTTTCCCCCGGCGAAAAAATCGGTATCGTCGGTCCCAACGGCTGCGGAAAAACAACGCTCCTGAAAATGATCCAGAACGCCGCAACAATCGATGGCGGCGTCGTTTCGTTCGTCGGCAATCCTAGCGTTGCGTTTCTTCCACAACACATACTCGACTTCGGCGGCGAAACCACTGTCGGCGACCTGCTGTCCCCGGCGTTCGTCCGAGCATCGGCTCAGTTGTCTTTGATCGAGAAGAAACTGCAACACGACGCCGCCGACGAAGTCGCCATGGCGGCTTACAATCGCGCGTACGAGACATTCGAAGCCGCCGGCGGATACGCATTCGCGGGCAAACTCGATGCTTTGATGCGCGACCTGGGCTTGTCCGCGGCGATTGACCTGTCGCGAAACCTGGCCACTTTGAGCGGCGGACAACTGACGAAACTGGCGCTTGCCCGCGTTCTGCTTCAAGACGCGGACCTCCTGCTGCTGGATGAACCGACCAACAACCTGGACTTAGCTTCACTGCAGTGGCTGGAAAAATCGCTTGCGGCCTGCCCTTCGGCGTGCCTGATCGTTTCCCACGACCGACACTTCCTCGATCAGATCACCACACGCACACTGGTTATCGACCCGCAAACCGCGACTGTGGCTGATTACGGCGGCAACTACTCCTTTTACAGGATGCGGCGGCAACAAGACGTCGAACGCCAGTGGCGCGAATTCGAAGTGCAGCAGCGCAAGATTCGTCGCCTCACCGAGGATGTGCGCGCGGTCAAACAACAAGCTGAGGCTACCGAAAACACGACCGTCAACGACTACTTGCGCGGGCGTTCGAAGAAAGTCGCGGCTAAAGCGAAGGCACGAGAGAATCGTCTCAATCGCATCATCGAACAGGAGAAGATCGAGAAGCCACGCGACCCCGAACAAATGCACATGCGGTTGCGTTTGCACGGGCGCCGACAATATGATTCGCCGCTGCTCGTGGCGCGGGACATCGATTTCACATACGAGCAGCCCATTTTGACTAAAGCCAGTTTCGAAATCGTGGGATCGGCGCGCATACTGCTTTCCGGCGACAACGGTTGCGGCAAATCCACGCTCCTCAAAATAATCACGGGCGAGCTCGCACCAGCGTCCGGTTTCCTGACCCGCAAGCCGACTGCCAAAATCTGCTACCTGCCGCAACAACAAGAAACACTAGACGCCGGCGACGGCACGCAGAACGCGCTGGAGTTTCTGCGCGCCCAAGCCGGCACCCGCAAATGGGCATCCGACGCCGAGCTGCGCACGTTTCTTCACCGGTTTCAGTTCGGCGGCGAGCAGGTGTTTGAGCCAGTGAGAAACCTCAGTCGCGGCGAACGCACCAAACTAATGCTGGCAGCATTCATGGCCCTGGAGCCCGATTTACTGATCATGGATGAACCGACAAACCACCTCGACCTGTCCACTGCAGAATTGCTGGAGGAGGCACTGGATCAGTTTCAGGGCGCTCTGCTGGTCGTCAGTCACGATCGCTATTTCATCGAGAGAATTGCGCCGCACTACATATGGTGCCTGGCGCAAGCACAGCTGGTGCCCACAGTCACATGGAGGTAACCAGGTAACCGTCTGCAGAAAACCGCGCGATCACATTCAGTACGAATTCGACAAATCTTTTGGATAGCTCGCTAAAGTAGTGAGTTCAATTCGAACGCGCAATCAGCGGGGTGAACCATGGAATACAGACAGTTTGGCAATTCGGGATTGAAAGTGCCGGTGCTCAGTTTCGGCGCCGGAACGTTCGGCGGCGGCAACGATTTTTTCAAAGCCTGGGGCGCCACAGATGATGTCAACGCAGCCAAGCGCATGGTGGACATTTGTCTTGATGCCGGCATCAACTTCTTCGATACTGCCGACATCTATTCCATCGGCACATCCGAAGAAATCCTCGGCAAAGCCATCGGCAAACGCCGCGACAAGTGCCTGATTTCGACGAAAGCCACCTTCAAGATGAGCGATGATCCCAACGACATCGGCTCCTCGCGTTTCCACCTTATCAAGTCCTGCGATGCCAGCTTGAAGCGCCTGGGCACTGACTACATCGACGTTTATTTCATGCACGGCTTCGACGCCCTGACGCCCGTTGACGAAGTGGTCAGCACACTCGACGGACTGGTCAAATCGGGCAAGGTGCGCTACATCGGCTGCTCCAACTTCTCAGGTTGGCACCTGATGAAGTCGCTGGATGTCGCCGAGCGCTACGGCTGGTCGCGTTATGTGTCGCATCAGGCGTACTACTCTTTGATAGGCAGAGAATACGAGTGGGAGTTGATGCCGCTGGCACTTGATCAGAAAGTCGCCACCATGGTCTGGAGCCCGCTTGGCTGGGGTCGCCTGACCGGTAAAATCCGCCGCGGACAGCCGCTGCCCAAAGACAGCCGCCTGCACGGCACCGCCGACTACGGCCCGCCCGTCGACGACGAGTACCTGTACCGCGTTGTAGACGCTCTCGACGAAATCGCCAAGGAAACCGGCAAGTCGGTGGCGCAAATTTCGCTCAACTGGCTTCTGCAGCGCCCGACCGTGGCTAACATCATTGTCGGAGCAAGAAACGAAGAACAGCTGAAACAGAACCTGGGCGCCATCGGTTGGAATCTGAGCGCAGAGCAAATCGCCAAACTGGACGAAGCCAGCGCCATAACGCCGGCTTATCCTTACTGGCACCAGCACCAGTTCAAAGAGCGCAATCCGTTGCCGGTTTGATGAAGAAACGGCAGAGTCCTGCCTCTGCCTGACAGCGCAACCGGTGCTAAGCGGATAGAATGAGACCTCTACAAAAGGAGAGGTCGATCAATGCCGCCCCGGCTCAGAAACGGAATTCCAGTCGCGCTGCTGGCACTCTTGACAGTCGGTGCCGCGTGCGAACCAGCCGTCGCGGCTGACACGAAGGCGCCCGCCAAGGCTGCCGTTCCGGCGGCGGCGAAACCTGTGGACGCCAAGGCTGGCGCAGCTCCGGCGGCGGCACCGGCGACGAAGCCTCATACCCCCAGCCCGATCGACAAGACGTTTCTTCAATTGGCAGATTTTCCCGCCGGCTATAAGCTCGTGGAAGAACACTACGGCAGCCTGGGCGACCAGCCCAAAGCGTTTACAGCCAATAAGGGCGTTGAATCGGGCATCAAGGTCTACGAAGGTCCGCTAGAAGCACCACTCAACAGAATCGTCGACATTCGTTGGACTTTTCCAACCGACAAGCAGGCCAAGCAGTTTCTCCAGGATTGCGGCAAACAGCTAGGCGAAGGCGCAGATGAGGCGACCGCCTGGGCAAAGCCGCGCGGTTCGGAAGGCAGAATATTTGGTGGCGCAAACCCGCTGATGTTGCGCAAGAAAGCACTGATCTATCACTGGTACTACATCTTTCGAGAAGGTCGCGTGGTTGTGAAGCTGTACGGCTCGGAGGGGCTAATCTCCAAACGGCACCCGCACCCCGACGATATGATTCCCTTCGCAGAAGCCGCAATCAAGCGGTGCAAAGGCTTTTGACGTATCTATATGAATCCGCACCTCGCTCAGTTGCAGCCCTATCCGTTTGAAAAACTGGCTCGCCTTAAAGAAGGCGTGCAGCCACCTGCCGACTTGCCATCCGTCCTCCTCTCAGTCGGCGAGCCGAAACACGAAACTCCAGAATTCATCAAAGAAACGCTTGCCTCATCACTCAGCGGCTTATCGAACTATCCGCTGACGGTCGGTTCCGTCGAACTCCGGGAGGCAATTGCCAAATGGCTGACAGTGCGCTTCTCACTCACATACGTTGATGCAGAGACAAACATTTTGCCGGTCAACGGCACGAGAGAGGCGCTTTTCGCGTTTGCTCAGTGTCTGGTGGAACCAGGTCCAGATGCGCTCGTTGCCATGCCCAATCCCTTCTATCAGATTTATGAGGGTGCGGTGTTGCTGGCCGGCGCCCAGCCATATTTTGTCAACGCCTCGCCCAAGACGGGCTATTTGCCGGACTTTGATGCGGTTCCGGTTGAAATCTGGAAACGCTGTCAGATGGTATACATCTGCAGTCCATATAATCCGACCGGTGCGGTAATGAGCACGGAACAGCTTCAGAGGCTGATTTTGCTTGCCGACAAACACAATTTCGTGATTGCTTCCGATGAGTGTTATTCGGAAATTTATTTCGATGTCGCTCCGCCCGGTCTTCTAGAAGTCGCTGCCGGTCTCGGTCGCCACGATTACAAAAACTGTGTCGTCTTCCACAGCCTGTCGAAACGATCAAATGTGCCCGGCATGCGTTCGGGTTTCGTCGCCGGCGATGCGCAGCTGCTCGACAAATTTCGTCTCTATAGAACCTATCACGGATGCGCGATGTCGCCGCCGGTGCAGGCAGCCAGTGCGAAAGCCTGGTCCGACGAAAAGCACGTGGAAGAAAATCGGCGCCTCTACAAAGAAAAATTTGATGCGGTACTGGCGATTCTACAGCCGATCATGGAAGTAGAACGCCCAGCCGGTGCCTTCTATCTCTGGCCGAAAACACCGGGCGACGATGCCGATTTCACTCGCGATCTGTTTGCCCAGACCAACATCACCGTTCTCCCTGGTTCTTACCTCTCGCGGTCGGCGCACGGTGCCAACCCCGGACAGGGACGAATCAGGATGGCGCTGGTTGCCCCGTACGACCAGTGCGTCGCAGCTGCCCAGCGCATGGCAGCGTTTCTCAGCAAAGTGAAGGAGACTGTATGACACAGACCGCCGAGCGTCTGCGCGACTTAATCGAGGCTTCATTCGAGAAGCGCGCCGATATCACGCCACTGTCAGCCGGTAAAGAGCTGAAGCAAGCCGTGGATGAAACCATCGACGGGCTCGACAACGGTTCATTGCGCGTGGCAGAAAAGCAGGGCAACGAGTGGGTGGTCAACGAATGGGTGAAGAAAGCGGTGCTGCTCTCTTTTCGCATCTACGACAACCGCATCATGCCGGGCGGTTATACAGAGTACTGGGACAAAGTGCCGGCCAAATACGCCGGTTACAGCGAAGCCATGTTCCGGGCCGGCGGGGCGCGCATAGTGCCACCGGCAGCGGTGCGCCGCGGTTCGTACGTGGCGCCTGATGTGATCGTCATGCCTTCCTTCATAAATATCGGTGCCTACGTGGACACCGGCACCATGGTCGATACGTGGGCTACGGTAGGCTCGTGCGCTCAGGTCGGCAAGAACGTTCACCTCTCCGGCGGCGCGGGAATCGGCGGAGTCCTGGAACCGCTGCAGGCCAAACCGACCATCATCGAAGACAACTGTTTCATCGGAGCCCGCTCCGAGATTGTCGAAGGCGTGATTGTAGAGACCGGCTCGGTCATCTCTATGGGCGTTTTCATCGGGCAGAGCACGCGCATTTACAATCGCATGACGGGCGAAGTCACGTACGGACGCATTCCGGCGGGCTCCGTGGTGGTCTCCGGCAACCTGCCCTCGGAAGACGGCAAATACAGCTTGTATTGCGCCGTTATCGTCAAGCAAGTAGACGAGAAAACACGCGGCAAGGTGAGCTTGAACGAGCTGCTGCGCGATATATGAGTTCCACGCCTTCTACGACTTCCACAACCTCCTCGCCGACCGCTCGGCTGGCAGTAGCGCTGATTGAGAAACAGTCGGTGACGCCGGAAGATGCCGGCTGCCAGTCCTTGATTGCCGAGCGTTTGCAGCAGGTCGGGTTTCGCATCGAGCACATAGACCTCGCCGATACGAAAAACCTGTGGGCAACGCACGGCGAGGGTGCACCGCTGATGGTGCTGGTCGGGCACACCGATGTGGTGCCTACCGGTCCCACCAATCTCTGGGGAACGCCGCCATTCGAGCCGACTGTGCGCGACGGCGTCCTCTACGGACGTGGCGCCGCCGACATGAAGGGCGCACTGGCTGCGCTCGTGGTGGCGGCAGAGGAGTTCGCGAAGAAACATGAGAAACATCGCGGCACACTGGCCTTCTTGATCACCAGCGACGAAGAGGCAACCGGCGAAAACGGAACCAAGCCCGTCGTGGAAAAACTGGCAGCCCGCGGGGATAAAATAGATTACTGCCTGGTTGGGGAACCCTCCTCGGTCGCCACCGTCGGTGATACCGTCAAAGTTGGACGGCGCGGCTCCATCACCGGCAAGCTGATCGTCAAAGGAGTACAGGGGCACGTAGCTTATCCAGATAAAGCGCGCAACCCAATCCACCTCTTTGCGCCGGCCCTGGCGGCGTTATGCGCCGCTCAGTGGGATCAGGGCAACGAATTTTTTCCGCCCACATCGTTTCAGGTCTCCAATGTAAATTCAGGGACAGGCGCAGACAACGTTATACCGGCGCATCTGGAAGCGTTGATCAACTTTCGTTTCTCCCCGGAAGTCACCCATGAACAATTGCAGCGGCGCGTCGCAGAGATTCTCGATCAGCACAAACTGGACTATGAATTGACATGGCGTCTATCGGGAGAGCCTTTCCTCACTCGTGCCGGTGAGCTGGTCGCCGCAGTCAAAGCCGCCGTGGAAGAACATCTCGGCGTGACACCCGAATTGTCCACATCCGGCGGCACATCCGATGGACGATTCGTCGCCAAGGTCGGCGCCCAGGTAGTGGAGCTGGGACCGATCAACGCCACCATCCATAAAGTCAACGAACACGTGCGCCTAGCGGACCTGGACGCACTGACGCGCGCGTATGAAAGCATCTTCGAACGCATGCTGGGATGATATCGACTATCAGTCAGGAATGTGGATTGAGACCACTGGGCAGATACACCCCTCGTGTGGACAATAGATCTGGGAAGGCAGCGTCAGACGACAGGTGAACCCGCATATGACAGAAGTCGAAACGAAACGCGTCATAGGCGGGCTGCCGGCTCTCACCAACGAGCTGATTCGCCGATTTGAGGTGATTGACGCCTTGCACGCGCAGCAGCGAATGGAAGGCATACGCGCTCAAAAGAACAATCCGTTCGGCATCGAGATCGGGAAATTCGGGCGAGCAATTGCATTAAAAGCCTCCGAGTTGCCCAGTCACTTCTTCAACCACGTGGTCGGACTGGGCGTTCCAGAACAAGACTTGATCGGCGATCTTTTGCAGTTTTACGGCACAACGCCATTTGCCATCGAGCTTCTTCCCAACGATATCAATGAAAGTCTGGCGGACAAGCTGACTGCGCATGGATTTCGCCACACGCAGTTTCACGCGGGATTGTTCGGCAGCGCCGAGAGTGACGACATCGATGACTTTGTCGAGATAGAAAAAGTTGAAAACCCAGAGCAATTCAGCGATTTCCTTGATACCAACTTTCACGGGTACGAGATTCCCGTTTCGATCAAAGAGCAGGCGCTGAGCAACATGCAGCACTGGATAGAGATTCCAAACTGGCACCTCTATCTCGCTCGGGTCGAAGACGAGCCAGCCGCCTCCGCCATATTGCAAGTCGGCGGCGATCTCGGATACCTGGCTTCGGCAGCCACTTTGCCTGGGTTCCGCAAACGTGGATTGCAGACAGCATTGATCAGGCGGCGGATCGCCGAAGCTGAGAAACTTGGTTGCCGACTAGTTTGCAGCCAGGCCCAATTCGGGTCGTCCAGCTTCCACAATTTGGAAACAGCCGGTCTGCGCCTGGCTTACCTGAAGGCTATCTGGACCCGGCAGTCTGTATGATCCACGTGTGTTGGTGCTGGGGTGGTGTCATGCACGCAGCCTATGATACATAATGCAATCTTATCGGTCTGAACGCGCGTAGCGCGCGTTAATCCGCGACAAGCGGATTATGCCCAGGCGACCTCGCCTGGGTTCACCTAATGCAATGCTATCGGTCATCCGAATGGGATTTAGCCGATCCACTCTCCAGTGGATGTGCCTTTCTGAAATCATTAACAAGCCTAGAACCAGCAGGCAGAATTTCTGTGTCTAGTCTTCCCATCTGCTTCCACCCCAAGAGCGTACTTAGCTCGCCTCTGTTTGACATGGCTTCATTCGCCACGTAATCCCAATTCGCTTTCATCTTGTCTTCGGACACATTAGCAAATTCGTTTCGGCTATCTACGAATGTAGTGTAATCATGGACGCTTGATTTGTATCGAAGGTAGGTTTTCTTAACGACTAATAAATCAGGTCGCGGGCATGGTGGGATCAGTTGATCTTTCTTTCTGTGTGCATTAGTTACCTTGAGTGCGTTGTCGATTTCAGCTGTTCGTTGTTTCACAAAGTTGTTCAAAAATTCCAGTTCGTCTTGGGACAATTGCTTATCAACATCTTCGGGTGACAGCCTTTTTTGGGGACGTATGGATTGTCTCAACTTGGAGTCACGCTGATCGAGCGGAAGAGTTTGCGCCCCGGACTGCTGCATCAGGAGCCCGGCAACGGCTACGACCACGCCAACCTGGAAATAGTCAAATTTCATAAGAAGGAACCCTACAACCTGCTAGGAATATGCTACCAAGCCCCGGGTTGAACTGGACTGGTATTTTCCCCGGATTCTGCTGGATGCGCACTGGCAAATGAGGCGTAGCACAATACTATTTGGGAACTCTTCTTTTAGGTAAAACACTGCGGAAAAGAACCAATATAGGCAGTGTTTTTAGTGTCAAATGAACCAATCCCTCTCACGGGGCGCAGTCAGCGGCGTTCCAGCCGGCTTTGCGCCGCGTGCGTCAGAGCTTCCAGTGAGAAACCATCGGCAGGATACTTGCCCACCGCTGTGCGCACAGTCACCGAAAAGCGCATGCCGTTCTCGGCGGTGAATTGCACTTGCTCGACCTCGCGCGCCCAACGGCTGATGGCACGCTCGACGGCGCGGCCGTCTTCGTTCACGATCGCAAGACAGAATCCGCCCGGCCAGACGCCGCGCAATGACTCCGAGGGAAATCGAGAATGCAGCAATTTCCCCACGGTGGAAAAGACATTGATCTTCGAAAACATGCCGTAGTCTACGCCCGGTGCTTGATCGACTTGCACCAGCCCTAGTGTCATCTCCTGGCTGGAGCGGCCGCAATTGATCAGCAAGTCGGACACCTTGGCCATGAAAGCCCGCTCCCGTAAAAGCCCAGTCAGCTCATCGTCGGCTCCTTGAGCCTTGTCTTGTTGCGCACGCTTGATCTGCATGTTGACGCGACCGACAAGTTCTTCCGGAATAATCGGCTTGGATAGAAAGTCATTGGCTCCGGCCTGAAAAGCCGCCGCGCGCCCCTGGGCATCAGCCTTGGAAGTGAGGAAGATGATCGGCAGTTGAGACCATTTTTCCGTCGCGCGCACGATGCGGCAGATATCATATCCGCTCAATCCCGGCATGATCACATCGAGCAAGAGCACGTCTGGCTGCACCTTCTCGAGGGTGTCGAGGATGTTGATCGGTTCGTGCAAGACAGAAACATTGATCGATTGAGAGGTGAGAATTCTCTCCATCAACTTGGTCAGAACCTTGTCGTCATCGACCGCAAGTACAGTCGGCGGCTTGACCGGAGCCAGCGAAGCCAGCTTGGTGAGGCAGGCTTCGAACTGACGCGGATCGCATGGTGCCGGCATAGCGACTGAGGCGCCGGCGAAAATGCGATCGACATCGTCGAGCCGATAGCCTCGCGAGTGCAGAAACGCCAGCGGCAAAGTGGCATTCAATCCCGATACTCGCAGCTCTTTCGCCAGGCTGATCGCCACGTCCACACCGATTGCAGTGGTATCAATAATGGCGGCATCAAATCGGCTGGAGGCACCTTCTACGGCAGCCTGCACCGCGTTATCCGTGAAAATTACTTTGGCGTCAACGCCCGGCGTGTAGGGCTCCGGTGACACTTGCAACGTTTGCTGGCTGCCGACCAGAAGAACTCGTCCGGCCTGCAATCTTTTCTCCGCTGCCGGCGGCTCCTGCGCTTCCATAACTGCGCGCAGCTCAGCCTCGCCGTCGGCAAGTGACCTGAAAATTTCCAACCACAAAATGTTCTGAGCCAGCGGGTCGTTGGGATCGAGAAGCTTCACGTAACCCTCGATTTTGGCTGCCGCATTGCTGAATGCAGTTAGACCCAGCGATGCCGCAGCACCGCGCAATGCATGCGAAATAAACAATGCTTGATCGCGCGCCTCGCGGCTTGCACCACCGGAATTTTGCAGAGAGCGCAATTCCCGAGCCAGATTTTGCCAGTGCGAAGGCAGGTTGGCCGCCAGTTCCCGCTGGGCATCGCGCACCGAATTTTCGGCGAACTGCTGCTGACTGATCTCTTGCTGATGTTGCTCGTAATGCGGATCGGAGAAGCTCTCTTCCGAACGCACCCGCTCGGCACGAAAGCTCGGCATATTGGCGACGGCAGATTGCGCTCGCGGCCGCTCCATCGACATTGGTTGATAACGAGACATGCGATCGCCGACTTGTCGTGCCGGTAACAGTGAACCAATTTGATCCAGAAACAGATTGGGATCGACGGGCTTCTGCAAAATCAGCGAGACGTTGAGGATATTGCGCAGATACTTGAAAGTCTCCGGGTCGCAAGCCTGGGCGCTGATAAAGACGACCGGTGTATTGTTTCCCATTTCACGCAAACGTTGAATGAAAGAGATACCGTTCGCATCCGGCAACTTGAAATCGACTACTGCCAGAGCCAGTTCTCTCTGACCGGCAGTGCGAAGTCCCTCGGAGGCAGTACGCGCTTCCTCGACACCAAACCCGGTGCAGGACAGTATGCGCTGCATCAACTGAATGAAGTTGTCGTCGTCATCTAGAACTAGGATCGATTTGGACACGAGTGACTGAAAAAGTTGACAATTAACGGCAATTTCCTAATGCCACTTTAGGCGTGGAACGCTTATTTGGCAAGGGTTCCAGGAGTTGTCAGTTGCATTTTCTTTTCGCTCGTTGTACTATTCGCTATCGTATTTCAAATCAAAAGCAAAGACAAGAGGGATCGGAGTCGCCACGGGCGGTGCTTGATGCCACCATCGGTGAGTTCTCTGATCTCTCTTGCCTGCTTTCGGTGTGCTTCTTCAGCGCACCTTCGACTTCCGCTTCGTCGACTTCGGCTTCACGCCTCGATCTCGAACGCCGTACTCCACTGGCGCCAGTCGCGCTTCGTGGCGTGCCACCAGACGCATCTGGCGCAAGCGCTCGTTCATCGTGGCGATCATCGTCTGGTCGTACGCCCTGTCGTATCCGCTGCCGGCAGCCATCAGGCGCCGTTCGGACAGCTGCGTCCGCAGCGCGTGATACGCCTCTTCCACGGACATCGCCGAATCGAGCCAGATCTCACCTTCCGGGACGAAAGGCAGATCGTAGTCGTGCGTGCCGAAGCAGAAGTCGGGATAGAGATCCCGCCTCACCTTCGGACCGTCGACGATCCAGACGTCCAGACCTTGCCGGCGCCCGAAATATTGGCGGTAGACACCGACCAGGCTGACGGGCTCGACACGATGCTTGCGCCGCGTGCCGGCTCTGATCACGGTCTCGTGCTTGCGCAATTGCGCTTCGCGCTTCTCAGCGCGGCGCCGGTCGCGCTCTCGCAAGAGCTTTTCGAGCTTCAGACCTTCCCCGTGCGCCCGGTCGTAAGACCAGCCGCGTTCGCGCATGAGCTTGCGCTCGATCAGCTCATGCTCCAGGGTGTAGAGGTATTCTTCGATACCCAGACGGTTGTCGATCCAGATATCGTCCGGCGGGTTGTAGCGGTACCGCTGGTCGTTGCCACCCATGATGAAATCAGGGAACAACGTACGGGCCACCTTCTCGCCGTCGACAATCCAGATTTTCTGGCCTTGCCGCGTGCCGGTTTGCATGCGGTAGATGCCGGTTAGTTTGACCCGACCATGCCGCTTGTAAACCAAGCCGCACTGCGGGTGCTCTTTGCAGGAGTTGTTCTGCATGTTCTTATCCTCAGCCTTCAGGTGAGGCCACTCCGGCGCAGTTTCTCAATCGAGACCGCACCGCCGAGAAGGCTTTACCGAAAGGCTTACGAAGCTTGGTTTAGTTCTTGATTCGACCGTAAGTGCGCATCAGCTCGACGACACGATCGAGCGGCATCGCAGTCGACGTGTTTCCATCACGTCCAACCACAGTGTCAGCCATGCAGAGCGCATTGATGATGGCTTCCTCGGTGGCATCAGCCGTCGCCGCGTAGAGCGGATCGATGGCGTTGTCACTGAGTTCGGGCAACGACAGGACGGTGTCTTCGGAGGCGCGAGGAATCTTGCGCCCGGTGGAGAAACCGACAATGAAGTCGCCGCTGGAAGTGTTGGCTACCGACCCGGTGCGGGCCAGCCCCATGGCAGCGCGCTTGCACAGGCGTTCCACCTGGCGCGCGTTCAGCGGAGCATCGGTTGCCACCACGATCACAATCGAGCCTTCGCGATGAACCGTAGCCATGTCTTGCTCGAGATGGACGCCGACGGGAACGCCGTCGATGCGCATCTGGTCGCGGTCGCCATGGTTGCAGTTGACCAGAACGCCGACGGTGTAGCCACCGTCGTCTTCGGAAAGCACGCGCGAAGACGTGCCGATGCCGCCCTTCCAGTCGTAGCAGGACATGCCTGTCCCGGCCCCGACCGCGCCTTCGGCGACGGCACCGCTGGCGGCACCATCGAGAGCAGCGAAGACGTGCTCTTGTTTGACGTGGAAGCCCTGTGCATCGTTGAGCGCGCTGTCATCGCACTCGCCGACCACCGGCACGTAAGTCTCGTCGTCGACGCCGATGTCCGGATACTTGCTGATCATCCAGCGCACCATGGCTGATGCCACGTCGCCGACCTGATGGGTGTTGGTGAGCGCGATCGGGCCTTCGATTCCTCCCGATTCACGAATCCAGTCGAGACCCAGCATGCCGCCGTTGCCGTTGACGACGAACGATGCCGCCGTCACCTTGTCGCGCCAGATATCTCCGGAGTGCGGCATGATGACTGTGACACCGGTGCGGGCAGGACCTTCACCGCGAACGAGGTCGCCCTCGCCGTGGAAAACAGTCGTGTGCCCGACCTTGACGCCCGGGACGTCGGTGATGGCGTTGAATTTGCCGGGAGCCAGCGAGCCGATCTCAACGCCGAGGTCGCGTAAGCGCCGGCGGGTCGATTTGTCGGTCTCAACTGGCTGGTCTGCGTCAGCGCCTTGCGCATCGGCAGAAGTGAGAGTCATGGCGCGAACATCTCCGGCGAAACACCGGTTGATTTTAGCGCCACGGGTTTGTTTCCGGCTCGTCCACCAGGCCCAGATCAGGAACCCGATGTTGAAGGCGAGCGAGAGAAACAGGAGAATCGCAATGCCCAGAAGGCCGTTGCTGTGGCTGTGCATCTCAGTCACTCCGTGTTATCGCAAGCCGCGCCATCGTGCAATGGGGGCTGTGCGTTGGTTAAAGGGGGTCATCCACCCGAACGGCATAAGCAGCCGTCAGTAAATCCCGAGAATTCGTGGCGAGTTGGCTTTTGAGAAAGCTCTGGTTTTTGTGTTGGGTGGGTGTAGAGAAAAAGTACCTGCACCCTAAAACAATCAGGATCTGGAACTCAAGAGAAAATCGGTCAAAAAGAGGCCACTAACAGAGCGAGGCCAATTACGAACACCGTCCCTGCCAGCCGGTTTCCAAGAGACCAATCGAGAAATTCAAGCGCCTGAGAAATTGGTAACCCCGGCAGCGCATGGCGCACCGCCGGTGGTTGCATCAGGGTTTCTTTTCCGATCCGCCGGCTGCGCCGGTTTCTTTCCCGGCATTGACTGCCGGCTTGCCTTCGTAACCGCCGACCATGAAGTTGAGAAAAGCACCGCCGGTGACTGCACGCGGGGATGTTCCGCCCTTCGGCTTGGCGGTTGCCTTACCAGCCTCCTGCTCTTTGATTGTCGCGTGCCAGACCGGTTTTGACGACTTGGTCTTGGCGCCCTTTACGGCCGACTGTTGGGACAGGGCCGGCTCAACACCCCAAGCAAAACCTGTGAGCGCCAGCGTGCAACTTGTAGCAGCAATCAGCAGTTTTCGTCTCATCTCGATCCTGGTTCGTGCAGGGATGCATCCACCTCAAGTTACCACAACGGCAGCCGATGCTCGCTAGGAAAAACCCGGACTGTTCCACCCGAGCAATCAGTGCCCCATGCCACTACCAGCGGTGCCAGCCCTGCAAGCGGCCAGACCTCCTCCGAAACCAAATACGGTGTCGCTCAACACAAAAATTTGCGCAGCCTGAACCCGGGCATACATGACCATCACGCCTGACAACACCCAGCCTATCGAGCATTATCGGCTCCTCGTATGTTTTATTTGTTATGTACCGGGTATTTATCTAGCGGAAGTTGGCTACCCTGCAGCGCCAGGTCGGGCTATGTCATCCGAACACGCGGGACAGAATCCAGGACATTCATCCGAACCAGTCCAAAGGCTGGACGGTGAGATTTCTGCGCTGGGATTGAGACCGGCTCTGGAGCAGATCTTGGCGTCCGGGATTGAGGTCGGCATCCTGCACGTCGCCGCCCCCAACCGGTCCGGTGCCCTGTTCATACGCACCGGAGCAGTCAAAGCCGCAATCGCACCCGCTTCCAACTTGCAGGGCATGCCGGCCCTCAAGCAAGTGCTGGCCGCCGGCGAAGGTAAATTCCGATTTTCCACTGAGCTCCCGCGCGAGCCAATTCGCGAAACGCTCAATATCGACATCGGCTCCCTGCTCGCATGGCGCAATGCCAACGTCGCCGACCAGATTCCATCTCTGGCTGAAGCACTGAGCGTCCTGTCCGCCAATGCTTACAGCACCTGGCCGACCGGACAGGAACAGCGACCGACCGTCGCCGGCCCTCCGCCTGAACAGCAAGCCGCTGCTCCGTCCGCCCCGCCTCAGCAAGCCCCGTCCAGCGCCGACTTATTTGGGCTGCAAGAAGCGCTGGCCGCCTACGAAGAACAGAAAAAACAAGAGCGGCAGCAGACAGGCGAAGACCAGAGCGACAGCGCCAGACAGTACACCCTGGAGCAGATGCAGTTTCAACAGGGTGCGATTCCCACTCCCGCGCCAGCCAGCAAGAGCGGTGAAATCACGCAGCGCTACGACATCAGCGATTTGAAGGCGATCGCCACACCTGAGACGGCCGCCCCAGGCAGTGCCGCGCTGGGCGCCGCCGCCGGCAACATGCGCGCCACAGGCGAGATGAACACCACGGGCGAACGTCCACGCGACCGCATCCAGGGTGACCCACGCCGCATCAGCATGCCCTATCAACGGGTGGGAGGACACGACCGCCCCAGCGGGGCGCACCGCATGCCGGGTGCGCCCGGAGCGCCCGGTGCGCCGGATCCCACCGCCATGCGCAGCACTGCTGAACTGACACTGCCCACCGGCGAGACTCTGAAAGCCTCTAAAGTGCGCCAGTTGCGGCACACACTGATCAGTGTCGGCATCGCCGGCGTGCTGCTTTTGACGGCGGTGATTGCCACCAACAAGATGCTGTCGGAAACCAATTCGGCGCAGAACTATGCCCGCGGGACGAAACTGCTCAAGGACGGATACAAAGACCTGGCGAAAAAGAGTTTCGACAAAGTGTTGGCGTCCGATCCGAAACACATCAAGGCGCTTCTGGCGCGCGGTACAGCCAATATTCAACTCAACGACCTCCCGGCAGCCCAACGCGACTTCGATGCGGTACTGGAGATCGACAAGAAAAACCTTGATGCGCTCAACGGCAAGGCTCTGTGCTATCTCAAAATGCGTGACTTCAACCGGGCTGTGTCCGCCACTGAAGATCTGCTGATGATCGCGCCCAGAAACATTGAGGCACTGTCCACCTCAGCTCAAGCTCTGCTGGAACTGCGCAGATTTAAGCTGGCACAAGATGCTGCGGACAGAATCATCGCCGCCAAGCCTGACACCGGCATGGCAGCTGCTTATTCATTGCGCGGAGACTCATTTTTCGGTCGCCAGAAATTTGTCGATGCCCGCAAAGACTACAGCGAGGCGCTTACGCTCGAACCGGGCAATCGGGCTAATTATGCCAAGCGTGCCCGCACCGCCTTGCAGGTGGACGACTTTCAGGGCGCGGTCGCAGACACTACCCAAGCCATCTTCGGGGATCAGAGCAACCCCGACCTGTACATGCTGCGCGGTCAAGCCTACGAAAAGCTGAACCAACCAGACAAAGCAGTCCAGGACTATGACAAGGCAGTCGGACTGAAACCAGGCCGCGACACCTACGCAGCGCGCGCGCATGCGCACCTGTCCATGAAAAACTATAACCGCGCCGCCGCTGACCTGGCTGAAGTGCTTAAAGACCCCAAGGCGCCAAAGATCTATCACGATGAATTGGCGATGGTGCAACAGAAAATCAAGACGATGCCGGTGGCGAAAATCGATATGGATGCTTTAATTGGCAAGCCCGAAAAAGCTGTCGTCATGAAGTACGAACAAATGGTGCCGCACGGTCAGGCCTTGCTGGAATCTGGACGAGCCGCCGATGCCGTCAAAATACTGACAATGGCTGTCCGCGCCAAACCTCAAGACGTCTGGGCCAGGCGCTACCTGGCTCGCGCCATGGCGATGGCCGGCATGCCTCAACAAGCTATCGATCAGTTCAAGCAAGTGCAGTTCACTGACCGATTGGGTCCAAAAGATCGCACCGCCTATGCACACGCGCTCGTCGACCTGAAACAGCCCAACGAGGCTATTTCGCTGCTCAACGGTGTGGTCTCTGAAGACCCGGATTACGCCGACGCGCGCATATTACTCATCGAGTGCCTGCTAAAGAGGAATGACCGCGCCAACGCGGTAGAACTTTGCCGCGTTGGCTTGAGCCGCGCCAGAACCGCCAAGGACCAAGAAAACTTCCAGAAGCTCTATCAAGTTGCGGTTGGTTGGCAGGGCAAATAGCCGAATCCGGACGGAACGAGGATCGCAGTGCACGTGCCTCGCTTCAAGTTGACCCCTCGTATTCCCTAGGCTACAGTGGTATTAGTCTGGAATCCGATCCCGCCTTATGCATCCTGAGTTACCTGAGAGGTTCACACCGTGAAGGCTCAAAAACACGTACGGGCACCCCGTGGTAATACCCTCGCGATGGTCGCCGGCGTGACGATTGTTTTGCTCATGGTCGTCGGACTGATTGTTCTCTATCTCTCGATGGTCCGTTCAGGCAGCGAACACAGGAGCGCCATCGACTCAGCCGCGCTGGCGGCAGCCAAAGACATCTCCCGCATCGCGATTAACACGCCTGAGTTTGGTTGGGTTGCATTGACCACCGAACCACCAATCGGACGCGACACGAATGCGCCGGACCAGTGGTTTCAGGAAGTTCATAGCCTCAACGAGCTAATGGCTACCGTCCGCCTCGAGATGATCATTGCTAACGAGCTGGGCGACAACTTCATGCGCGATCTGGCTATCAGCGATTACAACGACGTAATGCAAGTCAAAGACGATTTGACGACGGAAATCAACCAGGCGCTGCCCAGTGGCGGTTCTGCGAAGGATGCCGCCGGCAACACGTTGACTCCCTATCAAAGCGCCCAGCGCGTCTATCTGATGAACCAGGCGAAACAGTCCACTTATGTACCAGGCTCAATGACACTCACACTCGGATGCGTGCAGGGCGGACTGGAGACTGGCACGCCCGCACCCAATCCGATTGCCAAAGCAGCCGCAGGACCCTCTCAAACATCCAACCAGCGCTACATGTCCGAGACCAACATTCCTTTCGGCGGCAAAGACTTCATCTTCGGCTCGGTTGGTCGCCATGTCGGACTGGTCGAAAAGGACAAATTTGTCACCGCCATTGGTGGCTTGTCGTACCAGATGCCGGCCGTCGTAAAAGTGAGCGCGCGGCAACAATTTCAAGACCAGGGAAAAACCTGGCAGGTCAATTACGATGGCTGTGCCTGCGCGGGCAGCACCGAGCCGCCAAGACCTGCGCCCGGAGCATTGACGTTAAGCTTTCCTGATGGACCGGTCCCGGAGATCAGCAGAGCCGGCGATGTTTGGAATTGCGCGGGCGTGCAAGGCACAACAGCGAAGGTCTATCAATCTGATAACGGGGACTTCATCATTGACCGACCAGCCGCTACGCTGGCCGCATGGGGTGGAAAGCCGATTCCTTTCACAAGTCCCGCCAACCCCAGCGCGTCGGAGACCGCTCGGCTCGCCCTGTATGACTGGTTGCGCTGCGGAGGCAGCAAAGTAGACATCGACTCGGTTGTGCAACTGCAGACCCGAGCGTTGAATGCACCCTCAACGCCCCAGATTATGTGGAAGTCGGTAGACCCGGCAAACGCGATGTCCTTGATCAATTTTGGAATGGTGCCGACCGGCGTAATGCACATCTACACTTTTGATGCCAATGGCGTCATTCAATACCGCAGCGTCGACATCAAGCCCTACCCGTACACCGTGATCGGCGAAAAGCAACTATATGCGGAAACGGTTGAATCGAATCCGATCGGCAGCGCGGTGCCGCTCTGGACCCTTACCGGCATCAAGTACAAAGACATTCTGGGAAACATTCTCACAGATGGACAGATTCAAGGCACCGGCAATTACGACATGTTCGTCCGCGACTTCTCTCGCCAGCTAGGCAACATCAAAGGCGGCCAACACGGCGGCGAACGCATGGATGGCAACCCACTCGTGTCATACGCCGGCGCATACCCGATCGAGCCGCTTCGCGGCGGTAGAACGTCTCTTACCAACGACATCGCCATGGCGCCGGTACCGGATGCAGAATTTTGCACATGGTCGGGCGAGAGCAGCTCTGGTCCTTCCACCTCGTCCAGCACATCCAGCTCGTCGGTGAGCACCAGCATGACCAGCACCTCCGGCAGCAGTTCCACCACCAATAGTGGCACCACAAATACCGGTGGCGCCGGGCAGGGCGCACCAATTCCGGTGAGCCGCCAGGATGACTTCGCCTCCACCAGCACTCCGCCTCCGCCGTATATCACCTATACGCGTGGTCCCGGGGGTGGTGCCCCACGTCCCTGTTATCGAACCAACGGAGTGTCAGCCGACATTCGCTTCCGCCGCCAGGTTAAAGTGGGCCTTTTGCAATTCATGATCGGCGGTTACGAGTTCGGCTATGTGGCTGACATGCGCTGATGGTCAGTAGCGGTATCACTTCCGGAGCCGGAGCAGCTTTGCCAGAGAAATCAGACGGGGGCTCTCTCAGCGCGGCCGGCAACGCCTCCAACGTTCCGTATCGCTGGATTATCAATCCGACTTTCGACCTCCTTTTCGTTGCCGGCGGCGCCTTTTTCCTGCTCGTAGCAATCAACTACTTGTGCCTGGGCATGAAAGTGGCTGCTTACGATCCCCGTTATCCGCTGGGAGCCACATCACTGCTATTCGTGATCGCGTTTCTTGCCGTGCATGCGCTCGGCGATTCGCACATCTTCGCCACATTCATGCGCATCTGGAGCTGCCCGGAGGACAAGAAACGCTTCGCCTTCTATCGCGTGTGGCTCACGGCTGTCTTGATACCACTATTCATAATTGGCATGAACTCGGCCGTATTCACCGGTGCACTGCTTTCCATATTTTTGCTGACAGCTTTCTGGCACTGGACTACGCAGGCTTTCGGCATTTCTCTCATCTACTGCCAGAAACACGGCTACTCGATGACTGCGTTCGAACGCGACGCGTTTCGCTGGTTCATGCGCGGGCTGGCTGGTTATTTCATCATTCGCATGCTGGTCTTTCCCGATCGCTACGTGCCATCCAATTTCGCTGCCGTACCTGTAACCAAATTTCCGGCACTCCCCGAGTCTGTGCACGCAATAGCCAGCTGGGCGCTGATTCTCGTCGTCTCCGCATTTGTCGCAATCACGCTCCGCAAACTGGTCACCGAAAGAAAGTTTCCCCCCTTACCTGTGCTATCCATGATCGCGGTTATCTGCTGTTTCGGGTTTGCCGAAGATCGAGAGAGCATGCTGATCTGGTTTTACGGACCGGCGTTTTTTCATGGCAGTCAATACCTGGCAGTAACACTCTCCTACCACTTGAAACAACAAGGACTGCCTGAAGGCATGCCTACTTCGCAGATTTCCAGGCTGATGTTTGGCCTGCCGGGATTGAAATACATGGCGATCGCCATCGCCGGCGGTATCGTCCTCTACGTCGGCATTCCGGCCATCAGCGCACTCTTCGGCTACGACCGTATCATGGTTTTGGGACTGGTGTTTTCCCTTCTCAGTCTGCACCACATCATCACCGATGCCGCCATCTGGCGGTTGCGCGACCCTCAATGCCGGCGCCTTTTGATCTCCTGAACTCGGCTTGAAACATATGGCGCCACGGCTTGTCAGGATACGACGGACTACACGAAGTGTTGTTTAATTGAGCCGTGTAGCCGATCACCCTTCAACCAGAAGGGCAGCCAGATATGTCACCCGATCAAGCTGATCATTTACCCGCACCAACACCGACGCAACGCTTGACCGGCGACATAACCTCTTTCGGGCTACGCCCGATTCTGCAAGAGATACTGGCCTCGAACCAGCTTTCTGGCGTGCTTTTCATCCACAGCCTGGATTACCAGACCGGCACCATTCTGTTAGTGGACGGCATAATCAGAGCTGCAGTGATTCCGGCAGCCAACGTGCGGCGCATTCCGGCGTTGCGCCAGATGCTCTCAGCAATCAGCGGCACCTATGAGTATGTACCGGACAGCACCAGAGTCGAGTTGAAGAAACCAACCAACGTCGACCTCGCTGAGCTGCTTGCCTGGCGTTCGACTGAAACCCAGGAAACCACCCTCGGCGATTCGCTGGAAGCACTAAATACGATACCATTGAGCACGGGGGAGAAGTGGGAAAATTATATCGATAGAACCACCGACGAGCCGGGCTCCGCCAACCCGCCTGCCAGAGGCGCGGATGCACCGACCGTGAAGTCATACCTTCCCCTGGCGCCGGACGGCGACCTCTTCGGACTGCAAGAAGCGTTGCGTCAGCACGAAGCAAAACTGGCGGCGCAGGTCTCCGACGAGGCCCTGAGCGCCGGGTTGGAACCCGAGTACAACGAAGATCCAGACGTGCCCACGCTGATCAACCTGTCCGCAATCAAAGCCATCCCGACGCCCAGCGTCACGGCTCCCGACCGCATCACTGCCAGTTATGAAATGCCGGACGGCACGGTAGTCGGCGGTTCCCCGACCGGCTCCACCGCCAGGCCCAAGCACACCTACCCGAAGTCGAATGCCATTAGATACGGTGCCTTGAGTATCGGCATCGGCTTCCTTCTCCTGGCGGCAGTGGTGATCTCGACCGCCAAAGTTCTCGAAGAAAGCGACAGGCAGAAGACCTACGCCCGAGGCGTCCAGCTGCTTAGAGAGAGATACTACGGGCTGGCCAAACAGCGCTTCGACAGCCTCCTCGAACACGATGCTCGCTTTGTACCGGCACTCTTGCAGCGTGCACAAGCTAACTTACTGCTCAACGATCCTCAGGCGGCCATTCGCGATTACGACGCCGTCATACAAGCGGATGCCGGCAACGCCGAAGCTACCGACGGTCGAGCCGCCTGCTATCTAAAACTGCGCGACTATCCGAAAGCCGTAGCGCTGGCCGATGAAGCTCTGAAGGTAAAGCCCAACGACTACGCAGCGCTATTGATAAAAGCCACGGCCTATCGCGACCTCGGGGAGAACGCCCGCGCCATCTCAGTGGCCGGCGAGATCATCGCCAAGAAACCTGCTGCGCAGCTTGCTGAGGCCTACGCGGTACGGGGAGACGCCCTGTACAGGAGCGGCAAGTACAGCGAGGCGCGCGATGACTTCAACGCCGCCCTGGAAACAGATCCCAAGGCAAACGACATCTACGCAAAGCGCGCCATGGCCCTGTTGCAACTGAAGCTCTACAAAGAAAGTCTCGCCGACAGCACAGACGCCATTTTCGCCGACAACACCAATTCGGATCTGTACATGTTGCGCGGCCAGGCTTATGAAAGGCTTGGCGAGCTGGAAAAGGCTGTGGAAGACTACGAGCAAGCAGTGTCGTTCGAGCCGACGTTCGAAACCTATGCTGCACGCGCCCGTGTCGAGATGGCACTTAAACAATACAACCGCGCGGTTGCAGATTTGTCCGAGGTGGTCAAAGACACAGCCGCGCCGCCTAGTTATAAGGCTTTGCTTGCCGAAGCCAAAGAGAAGGTCAAGTCGATGCCGGTAAACGCTGTGGACATCGCGGCGCTCACCGAGAAGGATCGACCGGCCATCGTACTCAAGTATGACCAGATGGTCCGACAGGGTTTCGCGCTCACCAGACAGGGTCGAGGCATGGATGCTGCGCAGTTGCTGTCTGTAGCCGTGCAGGCTCAACCAAATGATGTGCAAGCGCGACGCTACCTGGCCCAGGCATTTGCGGTCGCGGGTCTGGGGGATCGCTCTATCGAGCAATTCAAAATCGTAGAAAGAACCAACACCCTCACGGACGAGGATCGGTTCTACTATGCGCGTGCACTGCACAACTTGAAGCAAGATGCGCAGGTGATATCCGTCACCACCGATCTGCTGGGCAGAGACCCTCACCACGGCGAGGCGCGCTGTTTGCTGATCGAGTCGCTCTTGCGCAGCAACGACCGCGCCCGCGCTATAGAAGAATGCCGACTGGGCGCCTCCTACGCACGGACACCCCAGGACATTGCCACCTTCCAGCGCCTGTACCAGGTTTCGCAGACTTATCACCGGTGAAGTCTGCGCCCTTGCAAACATTGCCGATAACAATTCTTTTCGGCAATATTGTCGAAAAGAAAATCGCTAGCTTGTCGCCGAAAAGTCACAGCACAATTGATTCCAGTCCCTTTTAGATGTAAGGTACACGGGCTTTCTGGAGATAGGACATGACCCGAAATATGCTTAGCACCATGACGACTATGGTCCTCATAACTGTGGCGGCGTTTCAAGCAGCCGGCGCAGAAAACAACAATGATTCCGAGTTGGACGGTTATTTGAAACGTCGAGCACAAATGATGCATGTCTCACACGCTTCGGAAAGCGACTTGCCGATCAAAGAGAACAAACCTGGTGATAATCCACCGAAGATTTACCAGCTGCATAGTGCTGGGAATGTTGAGAATACAGTGACGCTGTATATCGCAGAAAACGGTGAACCGTTACTCCGAAAACGATACGGTAGCTCCGGGATCTCCTTCGATTCCGTGTCGCACAAGGACGCTGTGAAGCTGTGGCGGGGTAAAGGCACCTCCCAACTACGGAGCCTTTCGTTGTGGGGCTCGAACGGTATTCATGACAATGAATTCAAAATCGAGCTTCGCTTTAGGAAAGGATACTGTACTGAATATCGAGTGCAAGGCCCAGGCATCACGGACACAGAATGGAAGGGTTCACTAATGCAAAGCAGACCGGAGCCACTGACAAAAAGTTGAAAAAGGCGATGAGAAGGGCTTCCCCTTCTCATCGCAAGTAGTTCAGCGTTAGTTCGGCGGGAAGGTGCCCGAACTAAAAGCCCCTGCCATCCAGTTGTTTTCCTGTGTCAGCAGAGACTGGACTCCTTGGACGAACGGCTCAGCCGGTCCAACGAGTTGCTTTGCAAAGGCGCGCGCAAATGCTTCGCCTGGGACGTCGAGTTCCAGTCCTTTCTTCTGTTTTGCGATTTCCCAGTTGCTGAGTCCGGGACTCCAAGTTGAGCAGAGCTTCTGTCCAGCCGGAAGCCACTGATCAATTGCGGTGTTGCACGAGGTATTCGGCAGATTGAACTGAGTTCGATCGGCGTTAACGGCAGTAACCGCGAATGACTGCTTTTGGCTGGGATTGCTCTTGATGGCGTCGAGCTGGTGACCCAACTCGTGGTTGACTGAGTTCTGATAGAACGGTTCGCCTTGTTTGTAAATCCAGAGCCCAGTGGATTTTTGGAGAACGTCACGGAATACAGCGGTACGTTTGTCGGACGTTTTGCTGATCCCGTAAGCGGCCAGGTCGGACCCATCTGGAGCTTTGTCGTTGTAACCGAAGAAGTCGTTCCAGTCGCGGACATCGCGCATAATGTGAATCTGGATGTTGTTATTCTGGAAATCAGTCCGCCAGCCAGAAGGAATGTGCGAGCCGGTGGTCCTGCGAATACTGTCCAGCATGACCATCTCGGCAGAGTTTGGTTCATACGGGTGTACGCAGTTCCAGTGCTTGTTCGGCCAAAGAGTTGAGTTGTTAGTGTGGTCTTGAATCACACACAGAACCCAGACACCGTTAGTGAACTTCGACTTGGCTGCATAACGATCGGTGGCTGCGGGCGGTGTGGCATTCCAGACGTAGTACTGGATGATGCCATACGTATTCGGCATATCATCGAGCGCGCCGTTCAATGCTGCCGCCGTTGCACCAACAGAAGCTATCCTGCCAATTTGATAACCGAAGACTTCTTCGGGAGTGGCGCCGTAGACCTCGTCGAGGATACCCCAAGCATTCAGGGTAGGATATCCGTTATAGATCGTCGGCCAAACTATCGCTTTGCCTTTCGGCGGATTTTCATCCACATATGCAGCGTCGTAGTTGTATGCCGCCCTGAAGTGGTCATAGACATCTGGCACATTTGGCACGATCACTTTGGTGTAATAGATACGTCCCAGAATCTGTGCCATGTGGACGCGGAGCCCCGGGCTCGGCGTCACTGTGATCGGTTGCTCCACTCCGTTGGCATCCTTTTGCCTCACATGCCGAAATACAGCAGCAATTGGCGCAGTGACTGATCCGTCATCGGTTACGACGGGATCAGCGTAGGAGCCATGCGACTTTGCCGCCGGTGCAGGTGCACCAGTAAAGGCTGCAAAGTCTGTCGCATTCTCGAAGAGATAATGCTCATAAGCTCCGACCGCTCCAGCGCGTAAATGTGCAGGCAGAGCCGCCGCCCCGTTGGTGATGTTGCGAGCATCGGTTTTGGTGGTCGTCCCACCATTCACGGTGTCATCGCAATTCCAATAGTACTGCGGCCAGTTTGTCTGCGCTTGGTATTTGTTGCAGGTGATCCCGCCTTTTGTCTCGGTATCCAGCAACGTTTGCGCATGCGCTGGTGCGGCTATCGCAAGCATCGCAAAGATGCCCATGAGTGCCATACTGGCGAATGCCAGTAGCCTATTTGCTTTCAGTCTCATAACAGTGTTTCCTTTCGAAAGTTTGGTTTGGGTTTATCTCAGACCGTTGTTAATCCGGTCCCACTCTGGGAGACAACTGCAATTACTTCGAGCGAATGAACGATGTTCTGTTCTTTCGGGAGTGGCGGACGGATGGGGAACGGCTAAGATGCCCTTAGCATGCAAATTCGGGACCGCAGAAAACCAGCGGCATTGCGAGTTGGTGTCGATCGCTGCGAACCCTGCGAGATGAACTTAGCGGCGCTTGCAAGGGGCAATAGCGCCGTAGTTGCAGCTGCTGAGCTTGAATAAATTGTCAACAAAACTTATGCCTCGCGCAGCATTGCGAATTCGTGGTGCCCGCATGGTGAGCCGAGCCAGCGCGAAGTGTCCTAAAAGAATTGTTTGCGATTGAAAGTCTACAGCCGGTAACGCAGCGTCTACAACGCCCATGAATAGCCAATGGACGTAACGTGATCGAACTTCCTAACCGAGTGTGAATCAGTAAGGAATTCCTTGCACGGATTCAACGACCGCTTTCGATGCTGTTAGTCCTTCGCAAAGCCTTTAAAACGCGTTGGATCGAGCTGGGTGTATAGAACCGTATGCTGGATGTTTTTGTGCCCCAAATACGCCTGTATAGCCCTCGTATCTGCGCCTTTTGCAGCGAGCGCATACCCCCTGGCGTGACGAAGCATGTGGGGGTGCACCGGAAATTTGAATCGCGCTTCTTCGCCAGCTCGCGCGACCAGGGCGTGCACGGTGCGCTCGGAGAGCGGTCCTCCGCGTTCGGAGACAAAGAGAAAGGGCGAGTCGGGATATTCGCGCTGCAGTTGTCTGAGTGCCCGTAACTCGTCGCCTTCAATCCAGTGGACGCTGGGATCGCCGTTCTTGAGGCGATTTACGTGCAATTTGGCTGTTTTGAATTCAACCTGTTCCCATCTGAGCGCCACTATTTCGCCGACGCGAAGACCGTGGCGGTAGGCCATCATGATCAAGACCCAGTCGCGGAAGCCATGGCGGCCAATGTTGCGGGCGGCTTCTCGAAGTTTTTTGGCCTCTTCTGGCGTCAGATATTCGCGCGATCGCACGTCGACGTTGCGCGGTTTCTCCGGAGGTGAATTGGTCCGGCGACGTCGTGGGGCAGAAGCCTTCTTCTTGGCAGCCACCTTCTTAGACTTTGCCGAAAATGACTGCTGGCGAGGGGCAGAAACTTCCTTTTTTGCGACGACCTTGCGTTTTGTTGGTTGTTTAGGCACTGGTTTGGACTCCCGTCACTTTATGCCCGTGACGGGAGAATCATAACACTGCCTAATACGGTTCTTTTCAGCAAACACGTGTCGGTATTACCACCATATCTGGTGCGAAGGAACTGCCACCCGCTCCATTTGACAAGCCCGAAAACTCCTGCCGATCCCCCGGCTGAGTATTTGATAATATCGAGGGGGAAACCAAAGCGGATATTGGCGTTCTGACGCCGGGTGCGTGCTGCTATGTCCTTAGAACCGCCGCCGAACAATCTTGAAAACGCGTCTGCGCAGGTGCACAAGCTGGTGGGCGACATTGATGCCCTGGGTTTGCGCGAGGCTTTCGAGAGGGTCCTGCAGGCTGAAATTCCGGTCGGCATTCTACAGGTTGCTTGCCAGAACAAGGCGGGCGCCATACTCGTCCGCGGCGGCTCGATAAAGGCGGCTATCGCCCCTTCCTCGCAACTTCTGGGCGAGCCGGCCCTCAGGCAGATACTGAGCGCCGACGAAGGCAAGTATCGTTTCACAACGGACTTGCCCCGGGAGCCCGTCCGCGAGGTCCTGGACATAGACGTGGCTGCCCTGCTCAATTGGCGACACCCCGCCCAGCCAGATGTGGTGCCGTCGCTGGTACGAGCACTTGAGACCCTCATGTCCAGCGAATCTTATACGGTGTCGACCGACCAGCATATTCCTGTTTATGTGCCTGAGCCGGACACGGACGAGCTGATAGCTCTTTCCGATGAAGAAATGTCGGCGGCGCGAACTGCACCCGAGGATTGCTTCGGGTTGCAGGATGTACTGGCACGCTTCGAAGCGCAGAAGAAGCAGGAAGCAGAGGACCTCAGACAACTTACTAACGAGCACCTGAAAAAAATCGAGGCGCCGCCAGATCCTTCGCCCGACGATCGGCCGCTGCCCATGAACCGCTCAACCGATCAACAACGTCGGGGATCGGCAGAGCATCCAACTGACTCTCCTTACCGCATCACCGGCGGACATCGCGTCACCGGCGGACACACGACCGGTACCTACGCGCAGCTAGCGGCCGACCAAACAGCGCAGCTCCCCGCGATCTCCAGCGAGATTACCTTGCCGACCGGCGAGACCCTCAAAGAATCACGGACGAAACAGTTCAGGCAAACCTCCCTTTTCGTCGGCATCGCAACCGTGCTGATTACAGCGGCAGTAATCGCAACCAACAAAGTACTGACTGAAACCAACGCGGTGCAAGGGATGCAGGGCGGCAATCAGTTGCTCAAAGATGGATACAAAGATCTGGCCAAAAAGAGTTTTGCCCGGGTCATCGAGAAAGATCCAAATAACGTGCCGGCATTGCTGGGGCGCGCTGCTGCGTGTTTGCAAATGCACGATCTGCCGGCGGCGAGCGCGGACTACGCCAAGGTCTTAACCCTCGATCCCGGCAATATCGAAGCCATGAACGGGCAAGCTGGAGTTTTCGTCCAACTGAAAGACTACGCAGATGCAGTGGCAATCACCGAAAGCGCCATCAAGGCAAAACCCGACAATGCGCGGGCTTTGCTGATCCAGTCGCAGGCCTATTTGGCGATGGGAAAAAACAAACAAGCCGCTGATGCCGCCACTCGCATCATCGAGAAAAAAGCGCCCGACGTGCTGGCCGCCGCTTATGCCGCGCGCGGTGACGCGTTTCTCGCCCTGAAAAAGTTCGGCGAAGCTTACTCCGACTTCAGTCAGGCGCTGCTGGTCGATCCAGGCAATCGCGCCAACTTTGGAAAACGCGCTCAGGCTGAACTTGCACGCTACGAATACAACGCAGCGATTGCCGACGTCAACCAGGCGATTTTCGCCGATCAGTCTAATCCCACCTGGTTCATGCTGCGGGCGCAGGCACTGGCGAAAACAGATCAGCTGGACCGGGCAGTAGAAGACCTCGACAAAGCGGTAGAGTTGAAGCCCGGAATCGACACATACGGCCAGCGTGCGCGCGTGCACATGGCGATGAAAAACTACAGTCGCGCCTACGCTGATCTGTGCGAGATCTGCAAAGATCCGCGCGCACCAGTCTCGTACCAGGCACAACGCGACCAGGTGGAAGCCAAACTGAAGAAGGGACCTGTCACGAAGATTGACGTGGAGGGTTTGATCTCAACGTCGGAGCCGGCGCGCGTTCTGAAATATGATGAAATGGTGCGCGAAGGTTATGCGCGTCTCAACGCCGGAGACGCGCAGGGAGCGCTGCAATTGCTTTCGATGGTGGTAAAAACAAATCCGTCCGACCTGGAGGCACGTCGTTATCTAGCCCGTGCATACCAGAAAACAGGTCACGGGCAAGAAGCAGTCGAGCAGTTTAAGTACGTGCAGGACGTGAAACCGCTAGACGGGCACGATACCTACTGTTACGCGCAGGCCATGTATGACCTCAGGGAGTACAACCAGGCAATCCCACTTCTCACCGCGCTCGTGGATCGCGAACCGAACTATGCCGAAGCCAGGGTGTTGCTTGTGAACTGCTTGTTGCTGGTGAACGACCAATCAACCGCCCTCGAGGTGTGTCGCGCCGGTGCATCGCGGGCGCGCACCGCACAGGAAATCGCCCGCTTTCAACAGCTCTATCGAGTCGCGCAATCGGGAGCGGGACAATGAGGCAATTAGGAAAAGCCGACCTGGCGCCGATTTGCTTCTTTCTCCTGCTTGTGGCTGTCGAAGCCGGTTTCATCGCCTACTCAAATCTGGAGAAACAACGCCTGGCACCGCAGGCGGTAGCACCGCCTGTTTCTCCCTCGCTCAAAAAATTATCCGCGCCCACCCTCACCTGCTATCGCATCGGTGCGTATGACCGCGCGCAGCCGGGTATTCTCGCCAATATGCGCGAGGACAACTTCGAGGATTTGTCGTTCCTGGGCACCTTCTATCGAGAGTGTGGTCGCTGGTCGCAAGCCCGCAAGTATCTCGAGCGATCTCTGACGCTGGCGCAAACAAGCGGCGACCGCAAGCGGACGGTGATTGCACTCAATAATCTCGGTATGTTGAGTTGCATCGAAGGCACCACACTTTCGGGCAAAGAGCGTCAAGAAACTTTTGAAGAGTCCGAACAATATTTCCAGCGCGCGTTGCAGGAACTCAAAGAACTCAACGAACCGCAATTATCACAGACCGTCATGAGCAACCACCGCCTTCTCCAAACCAATCGGTCGTCTTGAGAAGAGGCTTCTGATGCGGTCGATGAAACGCTGAATGTCGACAGGATCGACGAAGACGACATATGCGCAGATCATCTGCGACTCGAACATCGGAATGTTCATCGACCATTCGATGCCCAGGTGGAGAAGTATGCCAGCCGCCAGAATGTAATAACGAAATTCTTTGACCCAGATCAAAGTCCAGAGCGCAAATTCAACAACCAGCGTGCCCCAGGTCAGAAGTTTGATCAAGAACATATTATCGAACACCCAGGGTACAGGCAGTTTTTGGAAATCCAATAGACGTCCGACATAGTAGATTGCAGTGCCGTCGCACCAGGTTTCACCAGCCAGCTTGGCCAGTGAACTTTGCAAATAGACTGTGCATAGTTGCAGTTGCAACAATCGCTGTGCCCAGATAGGACTGGTTGCCGGGGTCGACCGTCCTGATTTTTTGCGGATCAAGTTGTCCAGCGAAAGCGCATTTCCAGCCGGCGAAAGTAACAGATACACAGCGGAAAGACGCATGAACAGATCACCTGAATTGAGAATGATCAAGTTGCGATGGTGAATCGAAAATAGCGCCAGGGAAAGAACCAGCAAACTGGTGCGTGTGAAGAGTCCCAGTCCGGTTGTGATTGCCGTTATGAACAGCAGCGCAAATGCACCATAGATCGCCCAGGGCGTATCGGGCAGCCAGGCAAACAACGAGAAGCGATCAGTGATCAGCCATTCTTTATTAGCGGCACTGGTGATCAATCCCTGAGAGCCGTACCAGTTGGAGAGATCCGGCAGCATCAACAAGACGAAGCCCAGCACGTGCAGAGAAAACAATATGCGGTACGCTGCCATGGGCAGCGGTGAACGCTCTTCGAACCAGAATTGATTCCACAACTCCCACAGCCGCTTCAACGTCATTTCAGATCCTCAGCGGTGACGGGATATATGAAAAACGTGCGGTTATGGAAGGCTTCCGGCAGCGGTTTGTTCAGTCCCAACTCTGGTGGTGGAATGTCTTGCCAGTGCCGCTGTAGCGACACATAGATAGGTGCGCGTGTGCGGAATCGTCGCGCAACGAAACGTGCCGCGTCCGCCCAAAGCATACGACTGCTGTCATAGTAGAGATTGTCGAGCCCATACTTACGGTAGCGCTCTTGCTGCGGTCTTTGCCAGACTGGCAGTTTGTCGTTGCGGGGAAATTCATAATATTGCATGGACCCATCGGCGAAGGTAACGACTGCCGACACGTACATGTTGTTGAGCCGCGGATCGGGCGAGAACACTGCAAAATTTTGCCAGAGTCCGCTCCAGAGGAGTCCAGGCTTGAGCGGCTCATTGAGACGATTTCGAAGCGGCATGTTGGGGAGCATCCAGATGGCGTTGACGCCTGCATAGATCAGGATGCCCAGAGTAATAAAGATCCTGGTTGGTAGATTCATCGTTCCGAAATCCGAATGCCAAACACATTCAGTGTTTCACTTACAGCATCTGTTCAATAGTGTATTCGATCTGCGATTTGTGGTGGCAACAAATCCAACAAATTCTGTTGGATTTGTTGCAACAGTGTTTCCAACAGAATTTGTTGGAATGCAGTATCCAAGCCACTTGACGGGGATTGTGCATTGGCATAGGCTGGATGAGTAAACGCAGTTTAATAGAGTTATATGGGATCCTGCGTACCTATGACGAAGTGTCCACAACCGAGGCCACAGCGTGGCAACACGTTGGCCATGATAGCGGCTCTCACAATTTTGTTTTTGCTGGTGGCACTCTTCGTGATGCTCTATCTGATGATGGTGCGCTCCAGCGACGAGCATCGCACCGCGATTGACTCAGCCGCCCTGGCGGCTGCCAAAGACGTTTCGCGCATTGTCATAAACACCGATCAATTCGGCTACGTGGGATTGACCAGCTCGCCGCCGACGGGCACTGATACCAACGCCGGCGACAATTACTTCCAGGAAGTGCATGGCATCAACGAACTGACTGCTACTGCGCGAGTCGATATGATCGTCGCCAATGAAATCGGCGACACGTTTCTGCGCGGACTGGCGCAGAGCGAACTGGACAATGTCAAAGCAGTAAAGGACCAGCTGACTACGGAGATCAATGGTGCGCTCCTGCCGGCAGGCACAGCCAAAGACGCGGCCGGGCAAACACTTACGCCTTATCTGAGCGCCGAACGTGTTTATCTAAAAAACCAGGCGAAGAACTCAATCTATGTTGGGGGTTCGATGCGGCTTACGTTTGGGGGCATCGAAGGCGGCATCGAAACGGCTACTCCCGCCCCGACTCCACTCTCCAAGGGCGCCTGCACCGGCATGGAATCAAACGGCAAATACCTTTCCGATATGAACGTTCCATTCAATGGCGTCGATTTCGTTTTCGGCTCCGTAGCACGACGAGTCGGCCTCTGCGATAAGAACAAATTCCGCGCCTCCGTGCCCGGCTTGCCTTACCAGAACCCAGGCGTGGTGCTGGTGGAAGCTCAGCAGAGGTTTCAAGAGCAGGGCAGATCATGGAACATAGCATATGCCGGCTGCGCTTGCGCGGGCGGCACCGAATCACCGCGCCCCGCCCCTGGTGCCTTCACGATCAGTTTTCCGGATGGACCGATGCCCGAATTCACCTGCCCGTGCGACATCTGGGGCGCCGCGCTGATCCAGGGCAAGACCATGGATGTATATCAAGCCGCGGCAGCCGATTTCATCAATCAAAAGCCACCGGCGCGTCTCGACACCTGGAGCGGCGCACTGCCCGTGGCGATGCCCGCGCAGGCTACGGAAGTGACGAAACTGGCTTTCTATGACTGGCTGCGCTGCGGCGGATCGCGCATCAACATCGACTCTGTAGTCGGCATGCAGTCGATGGGATTTAATGCGCCTTCGACTCCGAAAATCATGTGGAAAGCCACCGACCCCGCCAACGCACCGGCCGTGCAAAACCTGGGACTGGTACCCACCGGCGTCATTCACATCTACACATTCCTTCCCGATGGTACGGTGCGATATATATCGAAAGACGTGAAGCCCTATCCCTACACAGTAGTCGGCGAAAACCAGCTCTATGCCGAGATGCAAGACGGCAACGAACTGATCAGTGCCGCGTTGCCGTTTACGCTCTCCGGCGTCCGCTACCTGACCGACGCCGCCGGCGTGAAGGTGGGCGACATCCAGTTCACCCCCAACTACGATCTATACGTCAGAGATCTGACGCGCCGCTGGGGCACCATATCCGGTGGCCAGCATGGCGGCGAGCGCATGGACGGCAACCCTAACTTGTCTTTGCACTCACTGACGGCGCCGGGCGCAGTCGAGCTTCTGCCCGCCGAAAAACTGATCGCCAGATCGGCCGCCGGTCAGCACGTCGGCGCATCTCAGAGCGCCGGCAACCCGGACCTGATTGCTTGCTTACCGGAAGATGACGCTCCTTATATGCAAACAGAACGCGGCGAATCAGGCTTGCTCTCCGGTGTGATCAGCGTCGCCACAGGCATAGTCAGCGGTCTTCTCAGTGGACCAAGTTCCACCAACGGCACATCGACAGGCACACCGGGGCGTGGCGCTCCCAATCCGGTCAGCCGCCAGGACGACTTTGCCTCGTCGTCTGTACCGACCCCGCCGTATTACACCTACAGTCAGGGTCCCGCAGGCGGAGCCACGCGTCCTGCCTACCAGACCAATGGTCTGTGCTGTGACATTCGCTTTCGCCGCCAGCTGAAAGTGGGAGATATGATGTTCGGCTTGGGCGGCTATAACGTCGGCTACGTAGGCGAGATGCTGGAGATTCCTTAACCCAACTAGCTGGGCGGCATGATCCACGTATAGGGGAACGTCTGGCGGGCTTTGAATTGCACGCCGCCCGGTCCGACCACTGCCGATACTAAGAACGGCGGGAAAACGTTGCACGTGGTTTCGATCGTCACTTCGCCATCGACCGGTCCGCCGTAGGGGGCTTGCGGCAGAGGCGGGTTCAATGACTCGGTCATAACGACCGTGGGCACCATTTTCACGGCACCGGCACCGATGTGCTTAGCGACTACCAGTTCGGCACGCTTCTTGGGCTCACCACTCTGAATCTGGTCGGGTGGTCCAATCGAAGCCGCACGGGCAGCCTCCCGGCAAACGGAATCGTTCATATTCACCCCGATCATGATGGTTCCAATATCGATCAGAATCAGGACGATCGGAATCAAGATTGCTAATCCAGCAACCAGTTCCATGAAGGACTGGGCCTTGTTTCTTCGTAATCTCATGATTTCTCAGCGCGGGTGGGGCAGCTAGATGCCATCTCTCGTTATTCCCTCAGCATCAAATTGGTAAACACTGGCGCGTTACGGTCAGCAAAATATCAGCTCCTTGATCACCACCGGCAAAGCATTTGCTCGCAATGGCTTGCCGATGTCGATGTAATCACCGGAAACTAGCTGGATTCCGTCAATAACGACAATCGGCACCGCCTGCAACCGACCGCGCAGCATCTGTCCGAGAGCCATTCCTACATCCGGCTGCGCAACGGCAATCAAAGGCTGGCTGCCCCGCAACTGACGAAACTGCTCGGACAGTCGATCCGCCCACCGGCTCAGCGTTTCATAATCAGTAGAGAGCAGTCCGCTCAGGTGCAACGCCACCGGTTTATCAGACCAATTCAGATCAAGATTCTTCAGCTGAGCTTCAACAGACTGCTCAATATCCGTAAGCCGCACCAGAGGTATATTCCGCAAGGGCAGCGCATCAACAGCGGCTGCTATTGTCGACCCGCTCAACTGCACGCTGTGCATACCGGCACCAATCACGGTGGCACGGATAGCATCGAGGGGAACGGCGAAATCGACAGCTCGCCGACGCAATTCTGCGCCGATAGCGAGCGCCAGCATGGGGCCGATGTCGTTGTACTCAAAGAGAGACTCGCCCTCCAGGGAACCTTCAACCGCCAGCATTTCGCCCACCCCGCCCGAAATGAAATACTGGTCGATCTGATAACGCTCTCTGTCGACTGTGTAGTCGGCAACGACCTCAGCGCCGGTCACAGCTGCACCATTCATGAAACCGACAATAGCCGCTGCGATGGATGAAACCGCGTCCGCCAGCGATTTGCCGCCGGCAAGCAATGCCGTACCGGCGGCGGAACCGCCGGTTACCCGCCCTTCTCTATCGGTGCGAATGCTGCGTCCGCCCAGTGCCAGACAGGCGGTATCGAGCAGCTTGCCATGCTGATAGACAGCAATATTGGTTGTGCCACCGCCAATATCAACATTACAAATGGTTGCCTGTCTCGCCTCCGAAGCCTGCACCGCTCCCGAACCGCGCGCCGCCAGAATACTCTCCAGACGCGGCCCGGCGCTAGACACCACAAACTCGCCGGCAAACTCGGACAGGCTGGTCGCCACTTGCTCGGCATTGCGCAGCCTGGCCGACTCACCTGTGACGATCACAGCGCCGGTTTCCACATCAGGCGGCTTAACTCCGGCCAGTGCGTACTGCGTGCTGATCAAAGCTGCCGTCGCTTCAGCATCGATGATACCGGCTGTGGTGACAGGCGTGCCGGCAATCGGGCTGCGATAAACGACTGTCCGTTCAGCAATGGTCATGCGCGGCGCTTGATTGAGCCGCGAAGAATTGGACAGTTTCAAGCGGCTGATCACCATGTGCGTGGTGGTAGTGCCGATGTCGATGCCGACGCTCAAGATCGCATCGTCACTGCGATGGATGTTCATCCACAGCTACCCGAGTTGCTGGAGGCGTACGCCTGATACGCCCTTCTCGATGATACGCGCGATCAGTTGCACAATGTAGGCTCCCGCTTCGGCGGCGGGCGTGCCCCGTTCGTGGATATTGGAGACAACGGTGCGGTCGGAGCTGATTGTTTGCGGACCGGGATTGAGTGTGATGTACGCGCTCAAACCCACCCCGGAAGAGAGTCCGGGTCGTTCGCCGATCAAGTTGACGACGACGCGCGCGCCCAATGCATGCGCAATCGGGTCAGCAACCGCCACCCGTCCATAACGCACGACCACGGGCTTGCCGACGGTCAGCTGAGAAAGCGCCAGTCCGTCACGCAACATCGGCAGCAGTTCGCGCACATTGGCTTCCACTGCGGCGGCGCTCAGTCCATCGCTAATGACGACCTGCACGTCCTGACCACCGGGACAACATTTTTTCAACTCTTCCAGGGTCGATTCGGCAACCCTTTTTCCCAGCGGCGGATTGAGGACAAACTCCTGCCGCGAGTCGACCAGACTCTGCACAACCGGAAACTGGCTGCGGCGGGCAAACTCCAGAAATTCGTCGGAGAGCTCGCTGTGCACGGCGTCGCGAGCAACAGCATGATCGGCGCGAAACTGCAGCCAGGCTTGTGTCAGGGGCCGGCAACCAGCCCGCCAGACAGCTACGCGGGCGGGAGTGGTCTCCAAAAGGGCCGGCAATACATCACCCTCTGCGGCTGACGGTATGGCTGTTTTTGTGGGAGATTCTGGATACACGCCGATACAGGTTACACTATCTGCTTCCATTCAGATCGTTCGCAAGCGGCACAGCAGTCATGAGCTATTCCCAAACCTGTCAGGGTCAGACCTTCGTATTCGGCTCGGTCAAAGAAGTCTTGGCCAAAGCCAACGAAGAAAAATCGGGCGACAAGCTGGCCGGTATTGCAGCTGCCTCCGAGCTGGAACGCGTGGCGGCCAAAGCCGTGCTCGCCGAACTGACCTTGAGCGAATTGCGCAATCAGCCTGTGATTGCACCGGAGGAAGACGAGGTTTCGCGCCTGATCGACGAAAAGCTGGATGCGCAAATCTGGCAACGCATCAAAGGCTGGACTGTCGCCGAACTGCGAGAGTTCCTTTTGGGCGGTACCGAATCGGAGACACTCAATTGCCGCACCATCGGTGCCGGCTTGACCGGCGAGATGGCGGCCGCTGTCGCAAAGCTGATGTCGAATATGGATCTGGTGCGGGCAGCCAAAAAATGCCGAGTGGTGGCAAAAGCCAATACAACACTGGGGCTCGATGGAGTTCTCGGCGCCCGCTTGCAACCCAATCACCCGGCCGACTCGCAGCAGGGCATTTTGACTTCCATCTATGAAGGCCTCTCCTACGGCGTCGGTGACGCCGTCATCGGAATCAATCCCGCTTACGACGATGCCGAGTCTGTAGAGCGACTGCTGCACACCACCGACGAACTGATCAGAGCGCTGGGCGTACCGACGCAGAACTGCATTTTGAGTCACGTGACCACGCAGATGAAAGCCATCGAACGCGGCGCACCAGCCGGACTGATTTTTCAGAGCATCGCCGGCTGTCAGCAAGGCAATACCGCATTTGGTATCACGCTCGACATGCTGAAAGAGGCGTGGCAACTGGGCAAAGACAAGTGCTACAACGCCGGAGAGCGTTGCATGTATTTCGAAACCGGCCAGGGTTCCGAGCTGTCTTCCAACACGCACAACGGCGCCGATCAGCTGACACTGGAAGCTCGTTGCTATGCAATGGCGCGCCATTTCCAACCGTTTCTCGTCAACGACGTGGTCGGCTTTATCGGACCGGAATACCTGGCTGACGGTCGGCAAATGATCCGCGCCGGTCTCGAGGATCATTTCATGGGCAAGCTTCTTGGGCTGCCCATGGGCATCGACGCTTGTTATACCAATCACATGGATGCCGATCAAAACGATCTGGAAAACCTGACGGTGCTCCTGGTGGCAGCCGGCGTCAATTACTTCATGGGCGTGCCGATGGGTGACGACGTTATGTTGTCCTATCAGACCACCAGCTTCCACGACATCGCCTGCTTGCGAGAATTGATGGGCTGCCGTCCGGCTCCCGAATTCGAGCAATGGCTGGAAGAAAACGGCATTATGGAGGACGGCAGGCTGACCGCTCTAGCCGGCGATCTCACTTATGTACACAGCTTGCGTAAGGCGAAAGCCGGCAAGCACTGAGGCGAGCACCGTATCTGGTGCCCAGCCCTGCATGCAGTATTTTGAACGTCTTATAGATCAGGTAGAGATCTTCTCAGACCACCGTCGTGTTGACTGTACGGGGCCTATCGCCTAAGATAATTATTAGCTCGCGTTAATGTTGACCACCTTCGCGCCCCCGTCGCTCTCAGAAACAGCCGTCGCTGGAGGATATCTGTGCGTAGCCGCACCCGCACCTGCACCCCCACCAAGCGCCAGGGCAGACCGCCACTCGCGCAACGAACCCCTACGGGCAACACGCTCGCCCTGATAGGCGTCACCACACTCGTGTTCGTGATTGTCATAGCGCTCGTCTTGCTCTACATGTCCATGGTGCGTTCGGACACCGAGCACAAGACGGCCATCGAAGCCGCGGCCATCGCCGCCGCTAAAGACGTCAGTCGCATCGCTGTCGATACCGACGAATGGGGTTGGGTCAGCCTCACCGAACAGCCTCCAATCGCCACCCAGACACGGGCACCAGACCAGTATTTCACGGAAGTCCACTCCATCAACGAGTTGATGGCAACCGCACGCAACAATGCAATCATCGCGGCCGCGCTGGGCGATCCGTTCATGCAAGCTTTATCCAATCAGGACGTCAACAATGTGAAGACCGCCAACACGACGCTGGTCACGGTCATCAATGGTGCGCTGAGCGGCGGATCTGCGCAGGATGCTTTCGGTAACACAGTCAACCCGTTAGCCGACGCTCAACAGGCTTATCTGAAAGACCAGGCCAAAGGATCGACATATGTAGCAGGATCGCTCCAGCTGACTCTAGGCGGCATTCAGGGCGGTATCCCGACGGGCATTCAAATCCCCAACCCACCATCAAAAGCCGCTTGCACCGGTCTGGAGGCCGAAGGCTTCTACATGTCGGACACCGACATCCCATTTAACGGCACCAGCTATGTCTTCGGCTCAGTGGGCAAGCGCGTGGCTCTGTGCAACATCAACAAATTCAGCACCAACGTCACGGGCATCCCCTACCAGATGCCTGCCGTCGTGCGAGCAGTGGCAACCCAGCAGTTCTCCGATCAGGGTAAAACCTGGCAGACGACTTTTACGGCGTGCGCATGCGCAGGCGCTCTCGACATTCCGCGTCCGAATCCCGGCGCTCTCACCGTCAGTTTTCCTGATGGTCCGATGCCTGAGATCACCAAGATTTCCGACACCTGGACCTACGGACAGCTGAACACCAGCTGCCCGATGGATTTGTACACGTCGGTGGGCGGTGACTTCATAGTTAGCGGATCGCTGGGACCGTATCCTGGGCAGGCGTCGATCCCCTGGACCCTGGGTAACCCTCCGCAAGCTTCGGAAGTTTGTAAGCTAGCGGTCTATGACTGGCTGCGCTGCGGCGGTTCGCACGTCAACGTAGACGATGCTGTCCAGATGATTACCAAGCAGGGCTTCGCTCCTCCGAGCAAAACTACCACTTCGTGGATTTCTACCAGCATCGCCGATCCGACCCAGGTCGTCACAGTCGGCTCGGTGCCCCAGGGTGTGATGCACATCTTCACGATCCAGAAAGACGGTTCGATTAACTACAAGACTGCCGACATCAAACCTGCACCATATACGGTGATAGGCGAAGGACAGATTTATGCAGAGCTACAAGACATGGGTGATATCACAAGTTCGGTGGCGAAATGGAGAGCGGACAATATCCAGCTTCCCGTCATCAAAGGTATGCCCACCAGCGGTTCGGTAGAAGGGCAGCAGATGTACGATCTCTACGTGCGCGACCTGTGCCGTCACCTCGGGAAACAAAAGGGTGGGCGGCACGCCGGCGAACGAATGGATGGTAATCCGCAAATCGGATACAACTACACGCTCTACGGCTGGCAAGCCGAGATCGACAACGGCGAGGAATACGACTATGGCGCCGGCAGCATAGCCGGCGGTGAAGCACCGCCGAATGGACCAAGCGGCAACAACAACGGCAACGGCAACGGCACTCACGGCTCGAGCGCCGGCGGCGGCGTGCCACCCATGATCACCCGGCAAGATGATTTTGCTTCATCCAACCTGCCGAAACCATCGTTCTACACATACAGTCAGGGACCGGGCAGCAACGGGCAGCGTCCGTGCTATACAAAAACCGGACTGGCAGCAGACATTCGTTTTCGGCGCCTTCTAAACGTAGGCGATCTAGACTTCTTGATTGGCGGCAACGATTTCGGTTACATCGGCGAAATGCGTTGATCCTCTTATTGTGTGCAGATTTCGTGCAGATAACGGCCGCGGCATTGACCGCAGACGTTGTGTGACATAGGATCGAAATGGTGTCACGCGCAATCGTTCACATCTAATCTGCATTCCCTCCCGGGAGGCTCTGTCATGCTTATCAGACACAGCCGAGGCAACACACTGGCCATGGTGGCAGCGGTCACGGTAATTGGACTTCTGGTGATCATCTTCGCGCTGCTGTACATGTCGATGGTGCGGTCGGGCACCGAACATAAGACCGCCATCGAATCCGCAGCCATCGCCGCTGCCAAAGACATTTCCAGAATAGTGGTCGACAGCCCCGAGTGCGGCCTTGTCGGTTTGACTAATCAGGCCGCAATCTACAGCGATACCACAGCACCGGATGAGTACTATCAAGAGGTGCACAGCATCAACGAATTGATAGCGACAGCTCGCCTTGGTTTCATCCTCGCAAATGAGATCGGCGATGCGGACGGTTTCTTGAAAGCGCTTGCTCAACAAGATCTGGACAATGCCAAAGCCGCCAACGCCGAACTGACCGCTGAGTTGCAGGCGGCGCTGGCTGGAGGCACTACCTCCAAAGATTCGGCGGGTAATACAGTCACGCCGTACGCCAGTGCCCAGGCGGCTTACATGAAGAACCAGGCCAAAGGTTCCTCTTATGTGGCCAACTCGCTGGTGCTCACTCTCGGTGGCATTCAGGGCGGAATGCCCACCAGCACCAAGGTGCCGCAGCCTATGTCGAAAGGAGCCGTGGCAGGAAAAGAGGCCGAAGGCTTTTACATGTCCGACACGAACATTCCATACAACGGCACAGATTTCGTCTTCGGTTCAGTTACCAAACGTGTGTCGCTGTGCACCGTCAACAACTTTCAGACCAATATCGCTGGCCTCCCGTATCAGGTACCGTCTGTGGTGCGCGCTCAGGCTAGACAACAGTTTCAAGACCAGGGCAAAACCTGGCAAGTTGATTACGCCGCCTGCGCCAGCGCTGGTTCCGTCGAACCGCAGCGTCCTGCACCGGGTGCACTGACATTCAGCTTTCCCGATGGCGGGTTGCCGGAATTGTCCAAGCCTGGCGATGTAATTGGTTACAACGGGATGGCTGCCTGCACGATGGATCTCTACACATCAGTCGATGGCGACTTCATTCTAGAGCCGGGTTCGTCTCTGGAGGTGTATCCATACACGGTTCCTTTTATCAACAACCCGCCCACCGCCGCGGAATGTGCCAAGCTGGCGCTTCACGACTGGCTGCGGTGCGGCGGCAGCAAAGTTAATATCGATGAAGTCCTCAATATGTTGAACACCGATTGGGCAAACCAGGGTCCGGACATTCTCTGGAGAGCCATGGACCCCGAGCACCCGCCGGCATTACTCACGATCGGCAACATACCGCGCGGCATTATGCACATCTACACAATCGAGCAGGACGGCAGTATCACGTACAAGCATGTGGAGATCAAACCGTCGCCCTACACTTGCGTTGGTGAAGGACAACTGTATGCCGAGATCAACGAAGGTCAGTCGGTGCCCAGCAAGGTGGCTCTCTGGAAGTTGAACGGCGTTAAGTATCCAGACGTAAACGGAAACTTGCAAGTCGGCAATATTGCCGGTTTACAGGCTTTCGACGTGTATGTGCGCGACCAGGCTCGTAACATCGGCGACGTGAGAGGCGGACAGCATGCCGGCGATCGCATGGACGGCAACCCGCAAATCTCGTTTAATTCAGACCGTCGCCATGACTTCGATGATGCCAGCCCCTGGGGAGTCTATACCGATTACGGGCGCGGTGCATTCGCCGGCGGAGAAGCCAACCACGGAAACGGCAACAATGGGCACCACAACGGCCATCACAGCAACAACGGTGGCAGCCATGGCAACAACGGCAACCATGGCGGCAACAACAACGGACACAATGGCACAAGCGGCAACGGTCACCACAGCGGCAGCCATGCCAGCGCCAGCGGCACCACCGGCAGCGGTGAGGGCATACCGCCTATGATCACGCGCCAGGACGACTTTGCATCCTCCAATCTACCCCTTCCCGACTATGTCTCCTACACGTATGGCAGTGGTGGTCAGCCTCGCCCCGCCTACACCAAAAACGGTCTGGCAGCCGATATCAGATTTCGCCGCCAGCTGGACGCCGGCGACCTTGATTTTTTGATCGGCGGCCACGATTTGGGATATGTGGGCGAGATGTGGTGAAATCGGGTATAACCCGCTTTGACTCACTCGGTTTGAAATGGTTTGGGGTATCGGAGGACTTTTTCCGTGCGCATCACATCTAATGTCGCCAGATTGGGCATTGGCTACCTTTTAGCGGCCAGCTTTTGCATTTCTCCATCATGGGCGCTAACCAACCAGGACGTGGTCTACGCCATTAAAAAAGCAGGAATCTTGGGAGCGAATGTAGGCGTCACAGCTCGTGTCGACAACGACAAGGTAGCGGTCGCTACATATCGCAACTCCAAGAACAACGACAAAGACACAAAGATCGATGCCGCCATGATCGCCAAGACGGTTGCCGATCTCGGCGGAGACGACATTGTGCGTGTGACCATATACTTCTACGGGTCCGACATGTCATCCTATGACGAAGTCTCGCTCACCAAGGGCGACATCAAGGCATTCGGCTCAGGTCAGATGAGCAAGGATGAGTTCCTCTCCTCCATGGCCGTCAACCACGGCAAGCAAGAGACCGGCGCTGACCGCGTCACTCGCAGATTGGAGGGCACCACCGTCGGCGCCAAGCAATACAAAGTGGCTATCGCAACACCGGAAGCGGTGGACATCAGCGTTGAACAAAATTCCTGGGTGCCGGATGAAGAGGTCAAACTGGAAGCGTTGCAAATCGCGATGAGCTCTCAGTCTGCCCTGCCGCCTGAAGCAACGAAAGTGAAAGTGTCTTTCATGGATCCGGAAGGAAAATCGGAAGTCAGAGAAGTCACCTTCAACAAGTCGGATTTGACGTCGATCTGGAAAGGCGTGCAGTCAAGCCTCGAATCAGCCACCTTCGCCAAGAAATCGGCGCCCGTCGAAGTGGGCAACCTGACGGTGGCACTGGGACCGCACCGCGAAGAACGCGAGCGCCTTCTCGCCCAACTTAAAGAGCTGGACAAATTGGGCGTCGGCATCGTGCCTTTTATTCGCGCATTCCAGTCTATCGAGGCCAATCTCAATTCATTGAGCGACGCGGCTCTGGTTGATGCAATCCAGAAACTGAGCATGTCTCTCTCCGATCAGGAGAAGGCTTTTAAAGCCGCCAAAGCAGCCAAGCCGACGAAGACCGCCGCTAAGGGTCCGGCGGCACCAGCAAAAGTTGGTCGCTGGGCGGCTACCGGTCAGGAGCCTGTGATTCCCGGTGAAGTTCTGGCCAATCCGGATCAGCTGGTCAGCCGCTTTGAAGCCAAACTGGGCGGACACGATCCGAAGTTTGTGAACGTGCTCGATCAGGTCTCCGACATTCTGCGCAAAAACAATCGCGCCGGCGAAGCAGCCAAATTCGAACAACGCGCGGCGCAACTGCGCGCCACGATCAGATAGGCTCAACGACCACACGGCTAAACGCTTCTTTGATGCCGTCCTCGGCTGAAACCTGATTGCGGGCATGTTTCGTAATCTCGTCATAAGCGCGTGACACCGCTTCCGCTACGTCGGCTGTGGCCGCTCGATACTGGGCGCAGATTTGCTGCGCCGCTTGTTTCTTGGCGGCACCGATGGCTGCTTGACGGTCTCCACCTTTGCCGGTGAACTTTTTTCCGATCACGGCCTGGCATGCCTTTTTTGCCGCCGATTCGGCGCGTTGATCATAGATACGCCGGCAGATCTCAACGTGCCCTTTCTCATGCTCCTGCGTATGTTTGCGTTTACCACAAGCGCTATCTACATCTAGCGAGAGCTCCATGCCGACGCTGCGGACGCTCACAGTAACTTGCGTTTCCTTGCCGCCGGATTCGCTGGCTGATACCAGATCGCATTTTAGCCGCGGACGGCAATGGAAAAACCATTTCGTCATGCCTCGATAGCGCTCTCCGCCCGTCCCCTGAAACCGTTTTTCATCCCCTGGGACGTCTTGCCATTTGGCCGCCATCGGCAACTTTGTAATAGTCACCACGGGCGATGCCGTCCCTGGTGCGCTGGACCAGGCACCGTCGCCTGCCAGAGCCGCAGTTGCCAGGGCAAGTACAACTGCAACTGCGCTCGCCGCCATTTTCTCTTTCTGCTTCGGATTCGCCACAAGCGCCAGGGTATAAGGGGATCATGCTACGTTCCCAATTATCCCTCATTCCCCTGGTCTATCTGACAGCTTTGTTGTCAGTCTTCGCAGCGATTGCGCTCACACCCATGGGTCCGCCCAGAAACGCTGACGGCAGACCGCTGAGCTCCGCCGGCCAACCACTTCCCTTAAGCACCGCCGAAAAATTCAGCAACGCGGCCTGGCAACGTGCCGGCAACAACATCGCCGCCTGTTGCAGTGTGCGCGCCTACGACCGCGCCCTGCCGCTCCTGGAAAAACGGCTGACCACCACTGATTACGATGATGTCACCTTCATGGGCAACTTCTATCGTGACTGGTGCCACTGGGAGGACGCGGTCAGCTATTACGAGATGGCCTTGAAAATAGCCGAAGGCAAAGAGGACCAAAAGCAAATCGCCATCGCGCTCAACAACCTGGGTCTCGTCTACTTCCTGGAAGGCAACACGTTCTCCGGCGAAGCCGAGCGCAAGAAGACATTCGATCAGTCCGAGGTTTCCTTCAACCGCGCTTTGCCGCTCGCCAAGCAGTCCGGCGACACTGCGTTGAGCCAGACCATACAGGAAAACTACAAAATGGTGCTTCTGGAAAATGGCAAAACTCAAGAAGCCGGCAAGCTGTCCACCGTGTTCAACTGAGGTTCCCGCGGCTGACCGCGTTTACCGATCAACCTGTCTAACAGCCACTGCAGATGCTGCGGATCGACAAACAGTATATAGCTTGACATCATCAGTGTTTCGAACTGGGGAATGTTCATCGTCAGCTCGATGCCGGCATGCAATAGCAATCCCAGAGCGAGCACATAGTAACGAAGCTCCTTGACCCAGACAAGCGTAAACATGGCGGTTTCGGCAAAGAGCGTGCCCCACGTCAGTACTTTGGAGAACCAGATGCTGGTGAGAAGAAACGGCAGCTGCACGCGGTAGAACTCGCGCAGCTGCAGCACGTAATAAACCGTGGTGCCGTCCAGCCACGGCGCGCCGAAACTCTTGGCTAAAACGCTATGCAAGTAAACCGCACAGATTTGCAGTTGCATCAATCGCTGAGCCCAGATAGCAAACTCTGTCTGGGTCGCCGCCACACCGGCTCGTTTCTTCAACCAGGCATCGACCGACAGGCTGGAGCCGCAGTGCGAAAACATCAGGTAGATGCCCATCATGCGCATCAAACCATCGCCGGAATTGAGGATAATCAAATTGCGATTGTGCAACGAGACGAGCATCACGCAGAGCACAACCGCGCTGGTGCGCGAGCAAAAACCAATCGTCAGCGTGATTGCAGCGATCGCCAACAAGGCGAAAACCGCGTAAACACTGGACTCTGTTTGCGGCAGCCAGAACAACAGTGAGAAACGCTCCGAGCCCAACCACTCTCGATAAGGTTGCATCGAAAGCATGCCGTTGGGCAGGTACCAGGTCATCAAATCGGGATAGATCAACACGCAGAAAAAGAGCACATGCAATCCGTACAGGATGCGAAAAATGCAGGTCGGCAGCGGCGAGCGCAGTTCGAACCAGAAGTGGTTCCAGGCAGCGAGGATGTCCGCCAGTTTCACTGCAAATCCTCCGGCTTCACGTAATAAACAAAAAATGTCGCACTGTCATACCCAACCGGAAGCGGCTTGCCAATGCCTTTTTCTGGTGCTGGAATATCGGAGAAGTTGCGTTGCAGAGAAACTGCAATCGGCTTGCGTCCGGCGTGATAGAAAAGGCGAGCCACGTAACGTGCCATATCCGGCCAGAGTCCACGGTCATCGTCTTTGTAGACGTTGTCCAGGGCGTATTTTCGATAGCGCTCTTTCTGCATGCGGTCCCACAGACTCAATCTATCGAGTCGCGGATAGGCAAAGTACTGGGAAGACCCGTCAGCGAAGGTCACCACTGCCGAGATGTAGATATTCGATTCACGCGGCTCCGGAGAAAACACCGCGAAGTTTTGCCAGAGCGCCGGATAGTCCAGAACCGGCGAAACCAGCTTGATCAGCCGATTGCGCGGCGGCGATTCCGGTCCCATTTGCACAAGCAGCGCAAACGCGTAGGCGATTATGCACACCGAGAACACGGTGCGGAAGACCTTTCCGGGTACCTTTGGCTTTGCTTCCACCTGTGCGCCTGATAGTGCGAAACGAGCATGTCTACTGATGTTCATGCCACACCAGCAGCCTCAACAAACCGCCCCATCGGCACGTGAACCGCCCCGCAAGCCATTATCAGCCGGAGGACGTAGGGACTTCCGTCGGCATCCGCTACCCATTCATTTTAGCTACTATTCTTTACAGTATCCACCTCGAAAAAGAAAAAAGAGGGTGAGAAACGCGCGGGACGGCTGTCGCCGCGCGTTTCTCAATGCGCCAATTATCGAGCATTTTCATGCTCAAAGAAACGCGCACACCCCGTCAACGGACAGCGACCGCTCAGTGCGAGTGGTTGTGCGATCCGCGGACGCTGGCCAACACCTCTTCGATCGGGAAGGGCTGGGGAATCAGCTTGCCGAGCGGCTTGCAGAGAACGGGTCCCTGTTCGCCTTCGGCGCCGTAACCGATCACGTGCATGGTGAAGCCGAATTCCGAGAGGAACTGGCGACAGTTGCAGCACGGCCACGGGTCGGTGCCCTTGGGGGCGTAGACGGCGATCGCCTTGATGAAGTTGAACTGCGTCAAGCCAGCCGCCTCGGCGCGCTTCAGGGCACCATTGGCGATGGCATTGCAGACAGCCACTTCTTCGGCGTGCACCGTTTGCGAGTAGCCCGCGTTCTCGACGTTGCAGCCGACGTAGATCTCGCCGTTCCAGAGGAGAACGGCGGCGCCGACGTTGTACTGCGAGTAGGGACGGTACGCGTTTTCAGCCGCTTCCTTGGCACGCGCAATCAGGCCGCGATAGGACGCTTCGGTCTTGCGTGACAATCTCATGGTTTGGTCTCTGCCGCGTGTGCGAATCGCTGGCATTATATACCTGCCGGCGGAGGGCAGATGTGCCGCTCAGCCGACGTGTATGAGTTTGCATTGCAACACCCGCACCGGTGCTGCCGAATAGGTTTGAGGGCGCCAGGTGTTACAACCCGGCGCCCTCGTAGACGTAGACGTAGACGTAGACGTGATGCTCAGACCCAGGCGTCGATGTCGGTGGCCGCCTGCCGGACGGTGTGGTTGAAGTACACGCTCCAGTTGTGAACCCGGAAACCGTGTGTCTTCTCCACGTACTCGGCAAGCACGGCCTGGATCTCGGCGGCACTGATGCAGGAGGCGGAGACCGCCTTCTTCTTCCAGGGCCAGACGATGCGATCCTCGACCTCGACTTTGTAGCGGCGCCCTTCCGGCGTGATCGTGGCGTAGATGGCGCCGCGACCGTCGTCGGTGTGGAACCAGATGGACAGGCTGTCGGCGTTCTTGCTGGTTGGTCCCCAGGCAAGAGCGCGTTCGACAACGCCGGCGACGAAGCCCTCGAGCTCCGTATCCGTCGTTCTGAACATCGGGAGCGTGAACCGCCCCTGTGGTTTGCCGCGAGTCTCATCCAGCGCGCACTGGGCGAAGCTGGATGTGCGATAGCTGAGCCGGTTGATACTCAGCTCGACGTTCGGGAAGTGCTCCCCGAGCGCCCGCGCCAGCATCTCCTGAGCCTCGGTGAGGCTGCCCGCCTGGAAGTGGGTGACCACCTCCGACGGGTCGGGGATGCTGGTCAAGACGGACATGCCGGTGACGCGTTCGACGCGCACGTTGTACAGTCCGTCCTGCTCTTCCGCGAATACCTGCAAGTTGAACTCCGAGCGCACCTCGGCCGACCGGAAAAGTCCGGACGCACCGAGACCAGCCAGGAGCGCAGGGCTCATGGCGCGCTCCGCAGAGGGCACCACGATGTCGGGTCCGCCGCCGGTGAGCTGAATGGTCAGCCCGCCTTTGGACGGTTCCCGCGCCAGCAGGTCGAAAGAGACTTTAGCGATAGTTTGGTTGTCCATTCCGTACTACCTCCGCCGCCGCACCTCAATCGTGCGGGGGCTATGGGTTGAGTAGTCGAGCGCGCCATGCGCACGCCGGCGGGCGAATGAAGCCCGTCCGACGTGCACATGCACGCGCCATGAAGTGGGGCACTTGCATGCCCCAACCACCTCGCCCCGAGCAGCGCAATCTGTCGCTGTCCGGGTTTTGTCGGCGGCTCGCCAGCCACTGGCACGGCGCAATCTGGACAGATTGCGCACGCACCAGCAAGCGGACAAGCCGTCGAACCAGCAGTTGCAAAACCAGTGCTGGATTCAACGAACTGAGTTCGCGAATGGTCCAGCAATCCGGCCTGGCAAAATAAGCACCGGGTCTTGCGACCCTAACTCCTGCCCTCAAGTCGTCCGTAGTGCGACTTGCCTTGCAAGAGCGTCAGATGAGCGCTTCGAACTGGTCGAGAAGGTCGTTGAACTCGTCCAGCGCAAGCTGGATCGGAGCCGGCGTCGAAAGGTCCACGCCCGCCGCACGCAGCAGGTTGATGGAGTAATCCGACGAACCGGAGGACAGGAACTTCAGGTACCGCTGCACGGCCGGCTCGCCCTCGGTGATGATCTGCCGCGCGAGCGCGGTAGCCGCCGAGATGCCGGTCGCATATTGGTACACGTAGAAGTTCCGGTAGAAGTGCGGGATGCGCGCCCACTCGTCCTCGATGATCTGGTCGACGTGGCACACCTTCCCGTAGTACTTGTCGTTCAGCTCCTTGTGCAGCGCGCAGAGCACATCCGCGGTCAGCGGCTTGCCTTCCTCGACGAGGGCGTGCGCCCGCATCTCGAACTCGGCAAACAGCGTCTGGCGGAAGAGCGTCGTGCGGAAGCCTTCCAGAGCGTGGTTGATGATGTACTTGCGCCGCTCCGGGTCCTTCTCGACCTTGAGCAGGTAGTGCGTCATCAGCGCTTCGTTGCAGGTGCTGGCGATCTCAGCCAGGAAGAGCGTGTAGCCGCTGTAGTGGAACGGCTGCGTCTTGCGGCTGAAGTAGCTGTGCATCGAGTGACCCGACTCGTGACCCAGCGTGTACGCCGTGTCGAGCGAATCGAACCAGTTCATGAGCATGTACGGCGGGGTGCCGAAGCTGCCGCCGCTGTAGGCGCCGGAAGCCTTGCCCTTGTTCTCGCGCACGTCCACCCAGCGGGAGGCGTACCCGGCGCGCAGGGCGTCGCAGTACTCCTTGCCGAGCGGTGCCACCGCGGCCAGCACCATCTCCTGCGCCTGCTCCCAGGTCACCTTCCACTCGACGCTCGGCACCAGCGGAACGTAGAGGTCCCACATGTGCAGCTCGTCGACGCCGAGGATCTTCTTGCGAAGCTCCAGGTAGCGGTGGAGGCGCGGCAGGTTCTTGTCGACGGTGTCGACCAGCGACGTGTAGACGCTGACCGGCAGGTTGATCCCGCCGACAGCCGCCTCGAGCGCGCTGGGCCAGCGCCGGATCTTGGCGCCGATCACCGCATCGTGGACGTTGGTCCCGTAGAGCGACGCCATCGTGTTGCGCAGCGCCTTGTAGGACCCCATCATCGCCTCGAACGCACGCTGGCGCTCACCGCGATTCTGGCTGTCCAGGAAGAAGCCGCCGTAGTTGCCCTGCGTCAGCGCCTTCATCTCGCCGTTGTCGAGCTTGACCTCGGGTAGCACCATGTCGGCGTCGCAGAGCGCGTCGTAGGCTTCGCCGACGCCGGAACGGACGGGCGACAGAGCCGCCAGCACTTCCTCGACCTCGGGCGAACGCACGTGTGCGCGGTGCGCCATCGTCTCCTCGAGGTCGTGGCGGAATGCCTCGAGCCCAGGAGCGGTGCGGAACATCTGCTCGAGCTTCTCGGGCTTGATGGTGAGCAGTTCGGGCGTCACCCACGACATGGCGGCGCCGATCTTGGCACCGATCTGCCGCATGCGCTTGATCAGCCCCTGGAAGTGGCTGTTGGCGGTGTCCTCGTCACCCTTCATGCTGGCGTAGACGTGGAGCTTGTACCACACCGGATACAGCTCGTTCTGCAGGTTGAGGAAGGCCAGGAGGCTCTTGCCGCTGCGCTTGAGCTTGCCCTTGAAGGCGACCAGCTCCGGGTAGCGGCTCTCGATCATGGCGAACGCGGTTTCCCAGTCCGCCTCGGTGGCGAAGATCTGGGTCAGGTCCCAGGTCTCGTTGACCGGGATGTCGCTGCGAGCCGGCAATGCTGCGGGCGTAGCTGTTGCTGTGGATTCACTCATCTTGGAACCTTTCGTTATCAACGTTGATCCAAATGCTGCCCGGAGAGCCCGGTGCAGCATGCGTGGTGTCTATTCGCCAGTGCATGACCGCCCTCGTAGTTCGACCCCCTGTAGTTTGCAGGAGACGAAACGCGCGAAATAGAAACGGAGTTCTGGTTTCGGTACGGGGTGCAGTGATGAGGTGGGGAACAGACAGGACCGCCATGCTAACAATCGGATGTCAACGTTTTCGAGTGCTGAAGCCGATGCTATGAGGCTTCTTATATTCTGTTTCTATTATCCATCGCACAAGTGGACTTGGTGGAAGGTCGCGCCAATACAAGTTAGCGGGAAGCGAAGTAGTTTCGCGAACGCGGGTGCGATGGATGACTTGGTCTATTACGCAAGAGAGATCCCGCTCTAGTGCGCGATGTGAATCGCGAGCGTACTTGCAAAGAGATTTGCGAGCTTGCGTGATCTGTTGCGCGAGTACTTTCGCGAAAGTATACGCCCGAAACACTCCGTAATACTGCCTCGACGCCGGTTTTCAAGATGGCACGCGCTGCGCAAATTGTCGCGCCCGCAAGTGCCGACCTGGTGCGGACTCGATGCCTGGTAAAAGGTGCGCACCTCATGACAATCACGGTAATCCGGGAGCTTTTACCAGGTGGCGATCGGCACTACCCCTCGAGGGCGCGCAGCCGTTTCTGGTGCGACTTTGCGGTAAACTTGGCGATCCGTTCGTATAGGAGAAGATCCATGTACAAATCCGAATCCGAGCAAATGCTGCGGCGCGCCATGGAAGACGCCGGCTGCCCAGCCAACACGTTCACCGATCAGCAAATTGAAGCGCTTGCCGAAGCCATGCGCAAAATCGCCGCCCGCATCACCGAAGAAGCGCTCTCCATGTACAGACCGCCGCGGTCTTAGTTTCACCGCCGGCCGTCCTGGTTTCATCCCTAAGCAAAATAGTTCGAAAGAAGAATCATCATCATGCCTAGCACAATGTCCCTATTGGATCAGTCCAAAGAACTGCAAGCCGAAATCATTGAAGTGCGGCGCCATCTGCACCAGTACCCCGAATTGAGCTTCGAAGAAGTGGAAACTTCCAAGCTGGCCGCAGAACGCCTCAAAGAATTGGGTTATGCCATCAAATCCGGTATCGCCGGCACTGGTATCACCGCCGATATCGGATCCGGTGCCCGCACCATTGCCATTCGCGCCGACATGGATGCCCTGCCGGTCGATGAAGCCAAAGACAGACCATACAGATCCAAACGCGAAGGCGTCATGCACGCCTGCGGACACGATGCCCACGTCTCCTCGGCGCTGGCCGCCGCCAAGCTGCTCGCCCGCGAAGAAACCCTGCCCGGGCGCGTCCGCATCATCATGCAACCGGCTGAAGAAGATGTCGATGAAGAAGGCTGGTCCGGTGCCTACCGAATGATCGAACAGGGCGCCATGGAAGGCGTGGACGCCGTCATCGGATTGCACATGGACGCATCGATTCCCGCCGGCAAAGTGGCCATCATGCACGGACCGGTCATGGCTGCCGCCGATGGTTTCCGCATCACGATCAAAGGACAGGGCGGGCACGGCGCGTACCCGGAAGCGACCATCGACGCCGTCGTGATTGCAGCGCAAATCGTGCAGGCGATTCAGCAAATCGTCTCGCGCCGCATTCCCGCCATCGAACCGGCGGTGGTCACCATCGGTTCGATTCACAGCTCCAGCATTCGCGGCAACGTCATTTCCGACCGCGTCGAGTTGTTGGGCACCATCCGCAGTTTCAACGAAGACATCCGCAAGAAACTAATTAAAGAAGTCGACCGCGTGTGCTCCATGGCTAAAGCCCTGGGCGGCGACTATGAGACCGAATATGAAATGGGCTACCCGGCTACCGTCAACGAACCGCGGATCACCGAAGTGATGCGCAAAGCCGCCGTCGACACAATCGGAGCTGAAAACGTCATCGCCGTGCCCCTCAAGACCTGGGCGGAAGACTTCTCGATGCTGGCGCAAGCGGCACCGGGATGCTTCATGTTTTTGGGCGGCGAGATTGCCGGCGACAGGCGCGCTCACCACAGCCCCACCTTCGATCTCGATGAAAGCGGGCTGCACATCGGTCCGGCCATTCTGGCAGAGACTGCACGACGCTTGCTTCTCGAAAGCTAGTAGGGAATCACTGATGTTGCACCGTATGCAGTACCAACTGGCAGCGACCGGGCTGATGTTGGCGCTGGCGATGCCGTTTCTGGGCGGATGCACCACCTCCGGTTCGCCGGAAGATGGGGACTCGAAGTGGGTGAGCGTACCCAAGCTATCCGCCAACACGATTCAGCTGGACGAGGGACACAACTCCGCCAGCGGCGGCGACTCCGTACCCTACGTGATTGACGCCACCAGTGCGTTATCCGTTGATCCCAACGGCTACACGGTGCCCATCTTGCCCGGCACCGGCATCTCGGAACCCAATTGCATGCATCTGACGCGCGGAACCGACTTCTACTTCCGCATCCCGTGGGACGGTCACAAACCGGTGACTCTCTCGACGGCAACACTGACAAACTTGAAGGACAAAGCGCCGTTCCCCGGCTTCAAGCCCGGCGAGTACTGGATACTCGGCATCGGCAAAGATAAGGGCGACAAGGATATTCAGCTGCAAGTCATGTGGGCGGCGACGATCAAGGTATTGGACAAGCCGCCTCAGAAAAAGGGCGCAAAACCGGCGACGCACAGTGGAAGAAATTGAACGATATCGCGGCTGCCTGCTAGGACTGGCCAGCGGTGACGCGGTCGGGACGACTCTGGAATTTAAGAAGCCGGGGACCTTCGAGCCAATCGATGATCTGGTGGGCGGCGGTCCGTTTGCTCTGCCCGCCGGACATTGGACTGACGACACGTCCATGGCGCTGTGCCTGGCGGAAAGCCTGGTCGAACGCCAGCGCTTCGATGCCAAAGACCAGCTTGAGCGCTATGTGCGCTGGTGGAAGGACGGGTACTTGAGCAGCACCGGCGAGTGTTTCGACATCGGCGGCACCACCAAGCGAGCACTCGCGCACTTTCAAATCACCGGCGACCCCTTCTCGGGGCGTGACGACGAACGCTCGGCAGGAAACGGAGCCATCATGCGCCTGGCGCCCGTACCGATGTTTTACGCTAGACAATCGACGCTGGCCATAACCGAATCGGGACAGAGCTCGCGCACCACCCATGGTGCTTTGCTCTGCATAGACGCGTGCCGCTATTTCGGCGCTTTAATCGCCGGCGTCCTTTCTGGTGCCGGAAAGGACGAACTGCTGTCCGAGATGTACAGCCCCGTTGCCGGATACTTCGACCAGAACCCGCTTGCCGACCCAATTGCCGCCATCGCACGTGGGTCGTTCAAGCAAAAGGAGCCGCCCCAGATCCGCGGCACCGGTTTCGTAGTCGACTCGCTGGAAGCCGCGCTCTGGGCTTTTCACAAGAGCGAAGACTTTCGGCACGGCTGTTTGCTGGCAGTTAATTTAGGCGATGACGCCGACACGACCGGCGCGGTCTACGGGCAGATTGCCGGCGCCTATTATGGCGAGCACGGCATCCCCGAATCATGGCGCCTCAAGCTGGCGATGCGCGACCGCATCGAAACTCTGGCGACGCGCCTGTACGAGCTGGCGGCCTGCTCTTCGTCACCCTACTTCGAACAAATGTAGCCGGTCCCGCCCCTACGTCATTCCGGGAGCCCGTGATATTTTGGCGCCAGAACATCACGGGCTGATCGAAGCCCGCTTCTGTCAAGTTTTCGGCGGGATCAGTTGACAAAACCCCGGTCGAAGCCCGCATCTGTCAAGTTTTCGGCGGGATAAGATGACAAATTTATTGCTATCTGCTGTAGTATAACGAGGCAAACAAAAAAGAGTGCCGGCCGCAGTTCCCAGAAGGCTCTCGCCTGCCAGAATCCTGCGACCGTGCATTCTAGATTGCTCAGCCTAGCTGGCGCCGGCGGCGTTGTCGTTGCCGTCACTCGCCTTCTTCTTGGGCTGCATGACGACGAAGAACGCGAAGCCGCTGACGAAGGTGCAGAGCACCAGCGACACGGCCCACGACCACATGTGAGGCAGTCCGACTTGGACGAGCAAGCCGGTGAGCGCGGGCACGAGGAACGCGCCGCATCCCCAGCCGATGAACAACACCGCCAGCGCGAGCGGCCAGTACTTGCCGAGGCTGCCGTAGCGCGCCTCAACCAGTTTGCTGACCAGTCCACCGCCGATGAACGAGGCACCGGCGATGGCGAGGGGCAGCAGGTCTGCGATTTCCGGATCGACTTGCATGAGAGTTTCTCCAGGTTGTGCGGACTTCTGACGACCAGCGTCAGAAGCCGGCTGCGAAAGTGCGGTCGTATTCCACCCAGACGCGGAACGAACCATCGTCGTCCGGATACGGGTTGATCTCGAACTTGACGCCTCGACCAGCCAGCGAGTCGCGGGCTTTCTCGAGTTCATCCGGTGTGGGGAATTTCCGGATGCGCGAGTTCGTGCCTGGCGCGATGGTGCCTTTGCAGGTGTTGCGCTCCAGGTCCTCGAGAAGCTTCGCCGTCCACGACTGCGTTGCGGCAGGCGCGGCGGCGGAGGTAGCATTCGCACGCCGCAGGGCAGTGCGAATTTCGTCGTAGGCGCCGTTCACATGCAACCACAGCATGCTGCGGTCGAGGAGCGGGGGTGTGCGTTCGACGAAGTTCGGATTGACGATCAGCCGCATGTAGGGCACGCGGGTGGGCAATCCGATTTCGGGTGCGTGTAGCATTGGGACGTTTCCTTCTTGTTTTTCAGTCCACCCGACCGCTCATGCGGAATCGGGCAGGCTGCTGAGCACTTCCAGCGCCCGCTGCGGGTCGCGGAATTCCTCAGGACCGAGGTGAATTGCCGAAGCCGGGACATCGCCGCCGGGGAGGACATTGCACAGCCCGAGATTCGCCGCGTCGAGCAGCGAACACGAGACCGCCTTGCCATCGAGCAGCGCCCGGGCAAGCTTCTCCAGAGCGGTGAGATTCGTCTTGTCGTGAGCCCGCAGCGCAACGTTCTTGCCGCTGTTGTCGGCGAACGTCACGGTGCACCCTGGCGTTTCTTCCATGGTGACTGCGAACACCGACACGTCATCCGGGTGAGCCGGGTTGACGATGACGATCTTGCCGCTGCCGATGCCGCGCGCCTTGGCGGTATCGCTCCAGTCGACGTCGAACCCGTAGACGCCGCCATCCCGCGAGGGTCTGGAGTCGTTGGTCTCGGTGGATTGAACGAGATCGCCGTCGACCGACAGGACATAGTCGCGATCGGCGATGAAGCCGACGTACATGCCCGCGTCGGCGGCGCAAGAGACGGTGCCGCTCATGCCGCGGAAGCCTTCGCCGCGGTTGTAGAGGCGAGTCGTGTGGTCAACGGCGCCGACGATGTTGATGCTGAATTTGTCGTTCATGGTCTTCTCCAGTTCAGATGTTTGCGGCAGGAATGATTCCCTGCCGTTAGGCGTGACTCTGCTGCTTGTACATAACCTTCCTAGCTCGCACAACCAATCACGCGGGAACGCAGCATCTGCACGCCATTCAGCGTGTGGGAGATGCATGTGTAGCCGTGATGTGATTGGAGATTTCTTGACGCGAGAGTGAAAGCGAGAGGTGTGCTTTAGAGATGCTTTTTTGATACCAGGATCGTCTTCAGGATCTTGTCAAAGATTGTGAAACACGCCTTCTTTACAACTCGACATTTTTAGGCTGGTTGGTAATTTTGGGCACCGGCCAGGCTTTCAGATCCGGGGGCACAGTTGGTCGAGCTGCACCAGCTTTTTGGCACCAGATTCGCCACCACGTTGCAGCATTAAACTTGGCGATATGCATGTAGCGACGATCAGGCAGGCTGCACGAAGCGCGCCAATTTCGCCATACTCACGTGCAAGTTTTGTGACCCGAAAAGCTCTCCACGAGCTGCGCTACTTCCAAAGCACACCCCCAGGACAATGTCACTCCAGCGCCACCATGTCCATAGTTGTGGACAACCGTCTCATCGTCAGACAGTCGCTCCGCTTCCAGTCGCACTGCCGGTCGGCACGGTCGCAGCCCACTGGCTGAACCGACTACCTCGATGTCTGCCAGCTCGGGGCACATGCTGCGGCAATCGTTCAAAATTCGCTCCACCTCGGTGTTCTCGACACCCTCGGCGGTAAAGGCCTCTTCGAACGTTCCTCCCAAAACAACTTCTCTTTCGCGGGGCACCACCATGCGAAATCGGCTGTGGTTGCTTTCGTCGAGCAACACCGTTTGCGGCACCAGGGGTCCGTTTACTTTCACACGCACGACCTGCCCTTTGACGCCGACCAGCGTCTCGTCCGGCACCAGTTCGCGGGCTCCCAGACCCGTGCAGTTGATGTACATCGAAGCTAACTGTGGCTCGGTGTCGACGTCCGGCACCGGATGGTGCTGAAGCCCGACAATCGGCACTTCGTAAATGCTGATGCCGGACAGCTCGCACTCTTTCATGAGAAACGGCATGTACATGCCCATATCAATGACAAATGTGTTAAACGAAACGGCATGAGTCACGCCTGCAGGCGCGGCGTCTGCAACCACCGGACCTTCGCGATATTCTTCGGTGACCGACGCAAAGCCCGGCGGCTCAAAGTCTCCCTGGTAGTAGCGCACCAATCTCCGTTTGCGAACTCCAGCTTGCGGCGCCTCCACTGCTAATCTGGCGAACTCGCTGAATGACTGGGCTGCCCACGATTGCACTCTCTCCAGAGGCTGCGCCGCGTATGGATACCAGAAAGCCGCCGCCACGTCCGAAACGGTGTTTGGAGTGCGGTGCTTAGTGACGATGGAGACCTGATGTCCGCGACGATGCAGCACCAGTGCCGTCGTCAGGCCGATCACTCCCGCTCCGAAAACAATGACGTACATGGTTTATCTCTCGACTTTGGCCATTTGTTCAGGCGAGTAGCGCGGACCGGAAGTCTTTTCAGCAATAGCGGAGAGCTGCTTCAACTCACTTTCAGTGAGAGAAACTTTGACAGACTGCGCGTTTTCATTGAGATACTTCAATCGTTTGGTGCCGGGAATCGGAATGATATCGTCGCCTTGAGCAAGCACCCACGCCAGCGCAATCTGTGCCGGACGCGCATTGTGATGCGCGGCAACGGACTCCACAATCGACACCAGGTCGAGGTTGCGCTGGAAGTTTTCACCCTGATAGCGCGGGTCGATGCGCCGATAGTCGCCTTCCGGTATCTGGTCGAACGACTTGATCTCGCCGGTCAAAAACCCGCGTCCCAGCGGGCAGAACGCCACAAGTCCGATGTCCAGTTCGCGTAAGACGGGGATAATGCGCTCTTCCAGTCCGCGCTCCCAGAGCGAGTATTCAGATTGCAACGCCGAGATTTTGCGTGTTCTCTGGGCGCGCTTCAGTGTCTCCGGACCCGCCTCGGACAGACCCAGAAACCGCACCTTGCCGGCATCGACCACTTCGCCCATAGCGCCAACCACTTCTTCAATCGGGACATTGGGATCGACGCGATGCTGATACCAGAGGTCGACATAATCAAGCCCCAGCCGGGTCAGCGATTGGTCTATGACCTTCTTCAGATGCTCCGGACGGCTGTCCGTATCATGAGGCGGCTTGTCTGTGATGCGGAAACCAAACTTGGTCGCCACCACAACTTCGTCTCGGCGTCTGCCTTTGAGCGCCTGTCCCAACAGTTTCTCATTGGTATAAGGTCCGTAAACTTCGGCGGTGTCGAGAAAATTGACGCCCTGGTCAAGCGCCGCGTGGATAACCTTGATCGACTCTGCGTCGTCGCGCTCGCTTGCCTGTCCGTAGGACTGGCTCATTCCCATAAGACCTAGCCCGATGGCGCTTACTTCCAGCCCCTCAGAACCCAACTTCCGCTTCTGCATACAGACCCCACTGGCGACGAGTCGGCAATTATAATGCGTTCCGGCAGAACTTATTCGGGTCGCTGGCGGCGTTCTTGCCTGAGCAACTCGTTTTTGCGATCGAGCCCCCAGCGATAACCGCCCATGGTGCCATCCTGACGGATCACCCGATGGCAGGGCACAGCCAGCGCGACACGATTGGATGCGCAGGCGCGGGCAACGGCGCGCACAGCCTTCGGTTGCCCGATGTCTTCGGCGACCTGGGTATAAGTGCGGGTTTCCCCAGCCGGTATCTTGCGTAGGTAACTCCATACCGTCTGCTGAAACGCCGTGCCCTTCAAGTCAACCGGTAGATCAGTGATGCGAAACTCGCCGCCCGACAGATAGTTGGACAGCCGTTCTATCCAGTCTGTGAGCTCGCCCGGATTTTCTACAATTACCGCGGCAGAAAACTCTTCTTGCAGCTTGTCCAGCAATTCTTCTTGCCGGTCGCCGAACTGCAGGAAACAGAGCCCGCGCCCCGTTGCCGCCAGCAACAGCATGCCCAGCGGCGAACGCACAAACGCGCAATTGATCACCTCGCCGGCGCCTCCGCGTTTGTAGGCTCCGGGCGTCATGCCCAGCTTGCGCGTACTGGTTTCGTACAAGCGGCTGCTGGAGCTGTAGCCGGCTTCGTAGAGAGCCTCTGTGACGGGTCGCCCGCCCTTCAGCTGTTGCTTCACAGCCTCTAACCGGCATTCTTCTGCGTACTCGCGCGGGCTCAGCCCGGTTGTCTTTTTGAATACTCGCTGCAAATGAAAGGGGCTGGCACCAACTGCGGTACCAATCATGTTGAGGGTCACCGATTGATCTAGATTCTCTTTGATGTATTGCTGGACTTTTTCGACGAGCATTTCCGAATTGTTCCTCTCAGTGTCGGGATGACAGCGCAAGCAGGCTCTGTAGCCGGCAGCGCGCGCTTCTTCCCGGGTCGCGAAAAACTGGACATTTTCGCGGTTGGGGCGGCGAGACGGGCATGAGGGGCGACAGTAGACTCTGGTGGTGCGCACGGCGAACACAAATCGTCCGTCGTGCGACTTGTCCTTGTCGCAAACTGCTTTCCACATGGATGTGTGTGTTGTTTTCATGCGCCCATCTTATCCAGCGCCGGGGTGGACAACTATCCGGATGTTGCTTTCAAATCCCGTGGGCGTCCACCAGTTAAGGCAGCATCTCGCCCACGTAACCGGTTTTGACACCGCCAAACACAAACGAATAGGCATCGCCGATCTTGACCTGGCGCCGAAAACGAATGTCCCCAGACAGACCGTTCTTTAAATACGCGGGTCGGGGAGCGCCACCGCCGGGTCCCTGCGTGTAGACGGTGTAGGGCGGCGCTGGAATTGTCGAGGAAGCGAAATCGTCTTGTTTGGAGATCAAATTAGGAGCTCCCGGTCCGCCACCGCCGGTAGTTCCAAGCACTTCGCTTTGCGGCTGATTGAAGCAGATCCAGTCTTCTTCTAGAGAACCGAGGGGAGGCTGGCTGATAAGCGGATTGCCGTCCAGTCGCTCGCCGCCGTGCTTGCCACCACCTTTGGAGCCAAGGCAGCGAGACAGGTCGCGCACGTAGACATCAATCTTGTCCGTTCCTTCAACCTCGCCATCTGTCTTCAGCGCGCCTTTAAGCAGATAATGCACACTCTTGAACTTCCATGGTTGGGTCGCCTTGACGTTGCTCTTAACGCCGTCGTCCTTGGCAAACTCACCATAGAGCTGGTTTTCGCCAACAGTGGTGTAGGGATAAGGCTGAATTGTCTTGCTTACATACTTAGTCGTGCCGTTGGTATTGAACGTCAAAATGTGCATGATGCCCGTCGGCAGAGGTCCTATCAATTGCAGACCGCCGCTTTGAGGATCGATGGCTTTCCATGGAGTCGTGCTGGGTGATGGCGTATCCAGCGTCAGGCTGCTGAGCGCCAGCACAGAGTCAATGTCGACGTTCGACCCGCCGCAGCGCAACCAGTCATAAAGCGCCAGTCGGGTTACCTCAGATGCCGGGGGCTGGGTTTTAGAAAACGGAATCGGCGCACCAGGCCATGGCGTCACAAGAGCGGCTCCCTTTGGCACTTCCACAATGAAGTCGGCATTCTTCACCTGGTAAACGTCCATATCCTTGCTGGCCAGGCTTTTCCAGTTCCACGCGTCGGCGGCATTAACCACCTCCGGAATCGGTCCATCCGGAAAACTGAGGGTCAGGGCGCCGGGCGCGGGACGCGGCGGCTCGCTGCTTCCCGCACAAGCACAGGCAGCATAAGTGACTGTCCAGGTCTTTCCTTGATCCGAAAACTGTTGGCTGGCTTCAGCCAGCACAACGCCGGGCATTTGATACGGGAGACCCGGCACAGCAGCCTTGAACTTGGTCTTATCGCACAGCCCCACCTTTCTGCCAACGGAGCCGAACACAAAGTCTTTTCCACCGTAAGGTATGTTCACTTCCGAGAGGTAGCGGTTGTTGGACTCTTTTCCGGCGCACGCTCCCTTCGACAACGGCTTGGGCGCCGGAGTGCCAGTCTCAATGCCGCCTTCGACACCACCCAATGTGAGCCTGAGCGAACCGGTGACATACGTCGAACCCTTTGCCTGGTTCTTCAAATAAATGCGCTCCGCATCATCGTATGGTCGGAGTATATTGCCGGCTTTGTCTTTTCCTGAGCCTCCGCTTTGAATAGCATTCGTCAGTTCCGTGACCAGCGCATCCTTCACTAACAACACATCGTTGTAGTCCTGCGTCGCCAGATCAGTCATGAATGGATCCGCCAGCTCGGTGGCAATGATCAAGTCCAGTCGGGCAGTCGCCATCAACTCATTAAGGCTGGTGACGTCCTGGTAGTAGTCATCGTTTGCCTTGGTGTCTGAACCGGTCGGCGCCTCCGTCGACAGAGCGACGAAGCCAAACTGCTGCGTGTTCACCACAATGCGAGAAATGTCGTTGGCAGCCGCAAGAGCCGCTGCATCTATGGCGGTTCTGTGTTCGCTGCTCGATCGATTCATCGACATGTAGAGCAGCCCGAAAGCCAACACCACTATCAACACGATGGTTGTGGCAGCGATCAGCGCCAAGGTATTACCTTTTCCGGTTCTAGATGTCACCACCTGAAAACCTCCGAGAATAACTCTGCTTGGTTACTATCAGTGTCTATTTAAAAACGGGACTAACTCTAGTTTACTACTGTCTTGACGTCAACTGATGACTCAATGCTGGGCTGCCGGAGTTGAGTCTGACTGCCAGGTTTCGGACAACTTGAGCAGATTCTGGAACTTTTCCAGGTCCTTCGCTTGCTTGGCACGCAAGACACCGGCCTTGGACATCTCGATGGCGCTTGCCTTGTCGTTCATGCTCAGTTGTGTCTTGATGAGCAGCACTCTCGCGGCATGATAATCCGGATTCTGGTCGAGAATTGTTCTGAGCAGATCCACGGCTTGCTTGCGCTGGTCCAGGTGGGTGAGCGCTTCCGCATACGCATATCTGTCTTGCGCCTCCAGCGGCTGAACGGTCTCAACCTGTTTCAGCTGCTTGATCGCTTCCGCCGCCCGGCCCGATGCTGCATAAGCTCTAGCCAGTAGGCGCCGGCCGGTGATGTCTTTCTGATTAGCGGCCGCTGCTTGCTCCAACACCTGCACGGCCTTCGCGCTTTCCTCAGCATCCAACAGCCTCTGCCCATACTGCAACATCTGCTCGTACGTCAGCTTCTGCACAGGCTCATCCTTACCGATCAATCCCTCCATGTCCATTTGCACTGGCATCGACTTGATCTTTTCCTTGACCATTGCCAGTTGTTCTTTGCTCTCCGGTGGTGCTTTCGGGTCTTTCACTACCTCTTCCAGGTCAGCTGCCGCCCGCGAGTATTTTTTCAAGGCGAGGTTGGCTTTACCACGCGCAAAATAAGTCTCTGTGGACGGCTTGAAACCAACCGCCTTGTCGAAGTCCTCGGCTGCCTTGTCCATTTGCCCAAGCTTTTCGTATGAGCGACCGCGCAACATGAACAAATCCGCATTGGTGGCGTCAGCGAAGATGGCTGCCTTAGCGTCTTCTGCCGCCGCTTTGTAATCGCCCAGATCAAATTCGACTCTAGCCAGGTCGGCATAACTCTTGCCGTCCTTTTCGTCAATTTTGACTGCCTGCTTCAGATCGTTTTTTGCTTCCGCAAGCTTTCCGGCCTTAAACAGCGCCTCACCGCGCGTAGCATAGACAGCACCCAGCCCATCCACCGGTTTTAAATCTATGATACTGGTGGCGGTGACAATCGCCCGATCGTATTCACCAAGACCCAGTTGCGCTTGCGCCTGCGCCACCATAGATGGTGCGTGCCTGGGCTCGACAGCCAGAGCGGCCTGCGCCGCATCCATGGCATGCGCATAGTCTTTCATGCCAAGGAACGTCGCAGCCCGTCCATACAATGCGTCCAGATTCTTGGGCTGGAACACCAATACCTGGTTGTAATCAACTAGAGCTGCCGTGTAATCTTTGGCGCGCGTACTAGCCAAAGCCCGCCCCAACAAAGCATCTACGTTACCTGGCGAAAGCTGCAATACTTTGTCGAAGTGTTTCTTGGCGATATCGCTATAGCCATCGTGCACGGCTTGCATACCGGCTTTGTACTGGCTGTCCGAATTGTTTTCCTGCAAGTACTTAGCCGTGGTCGACACCGCCACTGCCATAATCCCCAGCCCCACTAACACGCTAACTGAAATCCCGGCGGTCTTAACCACCTTCTTCCTGGTTTCAGCGGCACGCTCGGCGGCTTCTTCATCTACGCTGTGCGAACGGTCCGGTGCCTCGACTGTCGGAATCGGAATTTGTTTGATGGCGGAGATGTGCAGCGCCGTCTTAGCATCCGGGTCATACACGGCATCAAGCCATGCTCCAGGCACCACGTTCATCTTCTCGAGGTCTTCTCGGCGCTTCTCTTCGTAGTTGGCGAGCGCCGCCTGCAAACCGAAGGGATCGGCTCCCGGAAGGTCCGGTGCCGCCGGCTGCGCCATTGCCCCGTTCGCCGCGGGCGCCGGATTTTGTCCGGGTGGGGCCGGACGCGTTGCCTCCGGGCTCGGTCCGGCGGCTCTAGTCAGGTCGCCAAAGCCCGGACTGTCTGGTCTGCCAAACATCTGCCTGCTGTCAGCTCCCGCACTGAAACCTGGACCCATGGCGGCGTTATTGGCGATCGCTGTGAGAGCATCAACGAGCGAAGGCTGTTGATTAATGCCGCCGGTATGCCAGCTGAGGAGCGCGCCCAGATCTACGTTGAGATTTTCAGGAATCGGCACAGGCGGCAGATCTGTTGAGAAACGATACTTTCCTGCACCGGCAGACAGAACATGAGCCAGCGCCGCCATGTCCGTCAGCCTGTGCTCCGGAGAGCTGGCAGCCTTAATCACGCCGCCCCGAATGAAGAGAGCACCCGAATGCGGTCCCGCAACCTGAAGGATGCCGGCCGGTGCCGTTAACTGGACGATTTTCAAAAGCCCGCCGCGCAATCCTGACGGTCCGATCTCACCGACCAGCAACGTGCCTGTGCCGAGGGATTTCTGCTGGCCTTCTCCACCGTGACCTGACGTCATAATTGCACTTTCTCAACACCACGCGTCGGGACTCCGAGATTCATATCTCAGTTTACCTGGCCCGAGCATCAACCAGGACTGGGTTCCGGGCCGGGCTCCGCAGGATGGGCAGACGGCGTTCCAGAGATGCCTCCCTCCGTTCCGGATCCCTCACTTGCGGCAGCATCAGCGGATTCCATCGCCGCGGTGCCGGCGGCAGTCAATGGCACTTTACGCCAGTAGTGGAAGGCCAGTCCGTAAAGAGCGAGCGCCACCAGGTTTAGTGCCGAGATACCGAGCACCATCGAGAAATATTCCAGAGCACCACCAACCAGCGTACCGAGCAGGTTCATGCCCAGCGCGTTGTGCGGTACGTCGACTTTGCTGAAGGTAATTGCGAAGATCCAGGAAGCGAAAAATATGGGCAACGCCAGCACCAGTCCGCCCAGGGTCAGACGTTCGAACATGCCCATGGCGTTGAACATCGAAAGCGGCATGAAGTAACTGCCGATCAGTGCAACGAAAAGCAGGATATACAGTGGTTTGGGATCCTGCACTTTAATGCGCATCTGCAGGATGTTGGCAATCAGAATCATGATCAAGATGGCAGCAATCACAGCCGAGTTAACCAGCCAGGTGGTACCGGCCAGCAGTCCCATTTGAGAAACGCTCTTCACTTCAACCAGCATGAACGCCGCGCCCAGGTAGAACATAGTCCGTCCGAGCGGCTCCACCGTGTACGATCCGAAGCACTTGCGCACCAGGCGCCAGCCGATACACAGCGTGAATATCAGTCCTGCGGCGTAAGTAATGGTCATGCCGCGCTCACGTAAAAACAGATACGGCCAATCGTCGGTGGTGACGTTGATGCGGTCCCAATCGGCCAGTTCGGTCTTGTTGAGGGCTTTGTTCTCTTCTTTGTCGAAGAGTTTCATGCCGGTGCCGGCAATCACTTGTTTGATGTGTTCTTTATCGACCCCGGGTCCTACCAAAAACTGCAATGCGGTTTTGTTTTCCGACCAGATACCGATCGGTTCTTCGCCCATGGCTTCGGTGATGGTCTTGAAGAGACGCGTCGTTTGCCAGGAAGTCGTAGCGTAGAACGTCACCGCCATGATGCCGTCGGGCTTCATCAGTTTCTTAGCTTCTCTAAAACTTTCGAGCGTGTAGATGTAGTTGTCCAGGCGAATCGACGACATCGACGAGAAAGCGCTGTGACTGTCGAGGTACGCAAAGTCCACCAGGTCATACTGCCGCTTCGTTTGCTTGAGGAACGCGCGTGCATCGTCAATATGAATGTGCACGGCCGGGTTGCTGTAAGGCTTTTCGGGGTGAATCTCGGTGCCCAGTTTGTGAATCACCGGGTCGATCTCCACAGCATCGATATCGGTGGCACCATGCCGCAGCCCCGCCGCCAGGTCGTTTCCTGCCCCGGCAGCCAGCACCAGCACTGAGCGCGGTTTCTCGCCGATCAGCTTATAGAGCATGTCGTAGTAATCGAGCATTTGCTTGCGCTGGGCCGGACTGGCCTTCGCAAACGTTTCGGCGCGGTGATCGTAGGCGCCTTCGATGCCGTCGTGGTTTACATCAATGGTATTGCCGTAAAGAAACGCCGGATGATCGCCATCAGCCGGAATGACGTTTTTCGTCAGGCTGACGCGGTAATAGGGCGACCAGATGACGCCGGGTTGGCTGGTGAAAAATGCCAGTGCCGCGCACGCCGCGAGGATCCCCAGTTGCCACGGCTTGCGCCAGAACCAGGCACACATGACTGCAGCGCTGGTAACCCAGATCTCAGGCTTGAGCGAGAGAAACGACATGAGCGTGAACAGCGCGATACCGATGAAACTGGCACCGACGTTGATACTGTATGCAACCAGCGGAGGAAACTCGTCGAACAGCTTGCCGAGCCGCTGCCCGATGCTCATAAAGGTGCCGACAATTATGTAGAACACGGTGCACAAAACGATCAGCCCTGGTATGACCAGCATAGCTTTGTCCAGATAAGTTGCATTGCCTTCGAATCCGCGCTCGTTCGTGCCGATCAAATAGTGTTCGACCGGGTTGATGCAAGTGACGTGCACCAGGTGCAGGGGATCGGCAAATGAAATCAGAAAGCAAAGAATGAAGAGCCCGACAGGAAACATCCAGCCCAGGTCTTTCTTGGAATTGGAAAGTGCCAGACCCAATCCCAGACCGAACAAAGTTGCCATCAGAGGAATGTTTTTGAAATACGCAAAAATGCGAATCTCAGATGACAACCAACGTATTACGAGAAGTTCAACGAACAGCGAAATGACGCTGATCAGAAACAACTCCCAGATTTTGCGAGACTTGAACATAACCTACAATTACCCAGCTGCACGCACCGTCATGCACCTGAATACGAGCTTCTGATATAGTGTTCTGCCGCACGCGCAGTGGCGCCATTCAAATTCAGGTGAGATTTATGGAGAAACCTCAACGAGCCCTCGTCGTCGCCGCCCACCCAGACGATGCTGAATTCGGTTGCGGCGGCACCGTCGCAAAGTGGGCAAATGCCGGCAGCGATGTTTATCTGCTGCTCGCCACCAATGGCGACAAGGGAGACGATGCGGGCAAGTACCACCCGGAAGAACTGGCGAAACTGCGCGACAAAGAACAGCGAGCGGCGGCGCGCCTTCTGGGCTTCAAGGAAGTACAGTTTTTGCCCTATGCGGACGGTGCACTGGAAAGCGGCGCCGAATTACGCGGGCATGTCGTGCGCTGGATTCGCACCTGGAAGCCTGATGTGGTGCTGACGCACGACCCGACCGTCCTGCTGCACAACTATGGCGGCATCAATCACAACGATCACAGGCAGATCGGAGAAGCCACCATCGATGCAGTGTATCCATTCTCGCGCGGTCCGCATCAGTATCCCGAGCACATGAAGGAAGGATTGCATCCGCATACGGTGCGGCGATTGTTGCTCTGGTCCAGCAACTCACCCAACTACTACGAAGATGTGACCGACACAGCCGAACAGAAGCTGCAGGCACTGCTCACGCACACCAGCCAATTTCCCGATCCGGTCGGCATGCGCGAATTCACAACCGACATGATGGAACGTGCCGGCGCCGCACTATCCACGCGTTATGCGGAAGCGTTTCGTCGCGTCGACTGCTGATGTACGGCGCCAACCGCTCGCCCCTCACTCAGCCGTCGGACCGCAGGCGTTTGTCATACCGTTTGCAATAGCCGCTCCCACCGGCGTAGAAGATCTGCGCCGTCGGGCTGAAGTAGCCACACAGGCTCGCCTTGTCACCCTGGTTGGGTAGTTGCGCCGCGTTGAACCACCAGAACTCCCAGAGTACATCCAGGGTGTGCGGGTAATCCGACGGCTTGCCATAAAGAGTCGAGTCGATGCGGAATTGCACGCGTGCCGGCTTGCGTTTCAGCGCGTCACCGCGATCTTCGATCTTGATGATGGTGCCGCTGAGCGTGTTGCGCTCCTCGTGCTCCGGAGTGGCTTTCCGGCTCCAGAGAAACGGCAGGTGCTTCGTCGAAGAATTGAATCGTTCAACTATCGTGTCCAGAGATCGGCTGTCGAAGTCGCTGCACAAAACGCCCGAACCATCGCGCAGATATACCTGAAACAACTGTCGGTCAGAACTCATAAACCCGCCCAGACCTCTCTGACCCGCTTCATCATAATGCGTATCTATGACATCTATCCAGCTCCATCTCTGTCGCTTCTCACCGCGCTCGCTGACGACGCCAGAACCGTCGAACTCGATGACGTGATATGGACCTTTACTGGATGACCGACCCATTATGTAAACAACCGACAGGACTGCGCTCAGCCCCATGAGAATGTACACCGTCTCGCGATGGTGGTTGCGCTTATTGCGATCGAGAAAGTGATTGACCGGGTCAGCGGCAAAAAGCGAAAAGAAGAAACAGAACAACAGCGCCAGAATCAAGAGCCCGACGTTCTCAGACAGAATCCTGCTGAACGAGGGTTGATTGCTGAAACTTTCGCGTCCGCCACTCATGATGCCATTATACGCTTTCGAAACGTTTCCGACACCAAATGCGGTGCCAGAGCCATCTGCCATGGCGGCTTCCTTGAGGTTACTTCTTAGCCGCCTGGGCTGCAGCCTCTTCTTCGGCAAGTTTCTTCATGACGTCATAGAAGTTGCTGGCTTTCTTGATCTTCGCAACTTTCGCCGGATCATTCTTGAATGTCTCAAGCAGGATGACACCAATCTGCGGCGCTTGCTTGTTGGGATCGGCTTCGCGCAGCTTGTTCTGTTGGTCGATGGCAGCCTGGAACTCTTGAGCGGTAACCGCGCCGGTACCGACAAACGCGGCTCCCACTCGCGGATATGGGGCGTTGAGATTCTCGGGTTTCAGCGTGCCGGCGGCGATTTCCTGCGTCACGAACGCTTTCATTGCATTGCGTACGGCCGGAGCATCGGTGTCTTTGCCCAGTTCTGATTGGACGAGAGCCTTGCCGACAATGGCGTCGCTGGGGACATTCCTTTCAATCGCGGCAGCCAATGCCCTCTGCCGTTCCAGTTCAGCCTGGCGCTGTGTCTCGAGCTCGGCCGCTTGCCGCTGCTTCTCCAGCTCGGCCTGCCGTTGTGTCTCCAGCTCCGCTGCTTGCCGCTGTTTCTCCAGCTCGGCCTGCCTTGCTTGCTCAGCCTCTGCTTTTGCTTGTTTTTCAGCTGCGGCGCGCAGTTTGCCTTCTTCTTGGGCAGTCATTTCAGCGATTTCTTTATCGGTGTACCGCACCGTCCTGTCGCTGGTCTTGTAATAGTTGCGGGGGTCATTTTGCTCTTTGAATTTGGCAAAGTCGCGGTCGCGAATACGAATCGAATCCGCCACCCAGTCAGCACCTACTGATAGAACTGCCTTTTCTTCTTTAGTCAATTCTTTGCCGGCTTTCTGCTTAGCCAGCGCGTCGTTGCGCAGTCTCTCGATGGCGTTCCAGGGACCTTCGGTCTTATTGAAACCAAAGTGGAAGTTGTTGTCCTCGAGCTTCTTCTGATAGGCGGCTGCCTGCTCTTTAATCTTTGCCTCGACTTCCGGACTCAGTTTGATCGGTTGGTCTTCAGGCGAACCGGAATATCCATATGGATCCTTAATCCGTCTATCGCCGGTTTTGCCATCCTCGGGAGCGCCGGAGTAGGCATACGGGTCGCCGTCGGCTACCTGAGTCCCGGCCGTACGGACTACTTTGGGATCCGTCATGTCGACAAGCACTTTCTTGCCGTCGGCATTGGTTAGCATGCCGGTCGGTGGGACTTCAACAGCTCGGTCACTGCCCATGGCAAAAACCTCGGAGGGGAACTGGGGGAATAGGTAGCTCTTAGCATACTCAGATTCAGGCGGCTGCATAGCCCCGCCTTCGTATTTTCCCCCGCCTCTGCTACGTAATTTGCACGCCTTTTTTCAGCCCAGGCGTTGCGTCCGAGCGCTCAGTCCGCCCGCGATTTCGCACCGCCAGTGGTGGCGCAGCCAGAAGTGCGCACCACGGCACACTCTCCTCTAGGCGTTCGCCACTTTCTGGCACGGCATTTCGACGCCTACCCATACATCGCAGATGTGTCCTCCCTACAAAGCACCTGTCGCGCGTGCTCCTCACAGTACCTTCAGCAAACGCGAATCAGTTTTCGTCAACTTACTTGACGGATAACTTGTCAGAACGCCCTTGCTGAAGCGGTTTTGTCAACTTTATGGCGAGATAGCTTGTCAGAACGCTCCGCATCACATGTCGGCAACCCGGTTTTGTAATTGAAACCTTCCTTTATAATACTAAACCACATAGTAGTACTTTGTAACCGGAATAATTCACGAAGCCTGATATTGAAGTAATTTTCGGGCATGCCAAAAAGCCCTGTCAGTTGGCTCAGAATCTGTGTTTACGAGACAACAGAACTTGAGAAACGACGAGGCCTTTTGGATGGAACAGTTTAAA
>JBGASG010000005.1:0-413077 GCA_044229845.1 Obscuribacteraceae bacterium (SeqCode)
AGCGGATCTTCAACAACTACCTCTGGCTTTTTCAGCTCTACGACTGTATCTTTCTTCATTAGGCGTACCTTTCTCTTTAGCGATTGAAAGAATACGCCGCCTCATTCAATTTTTCAAAACACAACTTTCGGCAAAAACTCGGCAAAACGGCTGTCAATCCCAGCGACGACGAATAGAGGTTGCAATCGTTGGCTGCCCATGTCGCCAACATCATCAATACTAACAGCAACCAGGTGAGGTGCAGCGGCACCATATGCGACATCACATCTTTGGTGGCAAAACCAATCGCCATCGCCCCACAGGTGATCAAGAGCAGCGGATAGTTTATTGAGTAGTGTCCGAGCGCGTACGCTATGGCGTGCCGTTCATTGCGCGCGAAACGGGCGAAGTCTGGATTCATCGATGCGCCTACGATCCATCCGCCAACGACCGTCGCAATGGCGGCTCCCAGTGTCAGTGCCGACGATGCGGGCGGCTGATACTGGACTGCAGCCTGAAGTCCGTTGCCGGTCGTCACCAGTGTCGTCAAGCCATAAGCGATGCCGGCAATCAAAAGTGGTACTGCAAGAAACGCCAGCCGTCCGATGGCTTTGATCCCCAACGCGGCAGTCGTGATCATCGCCGCACCGCCCACGATGATCATCACTTCTCGCGGTAGATTGAAGTTGAAGAGTTTCTGGATGAGGCTGATAACCGCATTGGTAAACATCTCGGTTTGCACCGCCCACCAGCCGGTCATGCCGAGCGCGAGAAGAATGCCGATCAGCAAGGCGCCTTTCGTTCCGAACGTCGCTCTGGCGATCATTGCTGTGGAACATCGCACCCTGGCTCCCAGCCTGGCCGTCAAGCTGCCGATCAATCCCAGCAGCGCTCCACCGGCGAGGGTCGAGATAACCAGGTCTTGCAAAGTCAAGCCGTAACCGAGACTGCCACCAATGATGAAGAGGGGAATGCTGATCAGCACGCCCGTTTCTATGACCAGCAGATACCACCACGGTCTCAGCGAGTCTGCAGCCACCGGCGCTCGAGAAAAGTCATCTTTTCGCGCATCGCCCATGAACTATGCAAGCTCCAGTTCAGCGTACGTACTCAGCCAGACGGGGTCTAAACCCAAAGTAGATGCAGCCCACGATCAGCGCCGTCACCACAGCGGTGATCACAATCAGCCCGTTCAACTCCTGAAACGCGTTGCTCAATCCGGTTTCGAAATACTGCTTGTTGATCTTGATGGCTCGTTGAGCGGCTTCATCAAACCTCGCGAAGTAATAGTTGGACTCTCCAGGCGCATATCCCAGACCAATCTTGAGAGCGCCGGCTAAGTCGCCTGCTTGCCCCAGCTTTCGCATGGTTTCGTCCACCGAAGAGTATTGAGCGAGCGCTTGCAGCGCTTCAAGAGCCGCCTCGGACTCGCCCTCAAACCGTATGTTGCCAAACTCGGTCGCCAGCGATCCACTGAAACCGCGGAGAGTGATTTTTTCCTTTGCTGCCATGTGTTTTTCGACATCGGCGATGGTGCTGGCGAAATTTTGACCGTCGCTAAAATTGGCGATCGACGTCATCGCATCCCTGAACTTCTTGTCGTACAGGTCGACGCGCTCTCGGTCGAACAACCACCTGCTTTGCAGAGCATTGGCGTGGTATGCGCTGGCACGCGCATCCATGAGTGCCACCAGGGAATCATACGAGTCTTCCTTGGCGACTTTCATATGCTGAGCGTTTTCGCGCAAAGAAGAGTACAGTTCGTTGACGGCGAACAGTACCGCTATCGTAGCAATCAGCAATGGCACGTTTATGCGGCGTCGAAAACGGCTGGTGAAATACAGTTGGGTCACTATCAGGCAGCCGGTCAACACAATTCCAATTGCCAGGACCAGCCCACAAGATAGGGCTGACTTGGATTTTTCCGCCGAGTAAATGCTCTCCAGTTGATCGGTGTTGGCTTTCTGCAGTTCTTGGGTAGACGGCAAAAGTTTCGTCTCCAGCGTATCGACGCTGCTCAGGTATGCCTGGATAGCTGCGGGTTTGTTGTTTGCGGCTGCTGCATCGAGAGCTGAGCGTGCTTGCGCCTCGTACTTGCCGAGCGCAAACATGATGTTCTCGATAGGGGTCTGCTCGCTGCGACCGTAGGTTATGTTCTTCGCTGCAGCTATCAGACTTTTGCAAGCGGCGATACGCGCTCTTTCGAAATCTTCGGAGTGCATGCGGGCGTCTCCGCCCTGGAGCAGTTGATTTGCCAGCGAGGCATCCATCTCGTCGAGACTGACTTTGATTTCCTGAGCCGCCATCACCGACGGTGCAGCGTTATATCCGACGGTGCGGGCGCTATGTTCGTGCTGCTTGATGGTTGACACTGCAACTGAGCAAAACACCATCAAAGCCAGGAAGTCTATGACAAGCAGTAAACGCAGCCTTGTTGGTGTCACGTCGGCGACGGCTGACTTGAGCAATTCTCTAAACGGATCGGCTTGCGCTGTTTTTACGTCCATGTCAACCGCCTGATGCTATTCGCTTCGTCAACCAGAGCGATTCGCTTTTCGTCGCTATCGGCAAAGTGTGCGCATTCTCGCAACGCAGCTTCTGCCGCATCCCGCAAATCGTCCTCTCTAAATGGAATGGTGAACAAAGTAAAACTCGGGTCTGGTTGCAACTGTCTCGTTTCCAGCTGGGTGATTGCCGTCAGCAATAAATCCGCGTGCAGGCGCCACGCTTCGAAGTTGTACGGAAAAATCTTCTTGAGCTTGTGCGATGCCGTCAGCAGACCTTGCCTGTTTGGCGCCACATCGCGCGGCTCAAGCAGTTGTCGCACCGATTCGACTATAGCCTGCCGCTCAGTTTCATCGAAATCATCCGCGAGATCGTGGACGGAAAAGCGCGCGCCGCAGACCGTACAGATGCCCTGCTCGACGACACCGTCGCAATTCTTCTCTCGACATTTCACTTCTGCCATAATGTCACCTGGTCCTCACCAAATTGCCTCAGCCGACATGCACGATCGGTCGTCGCTCTTCATACGGTTCCGCAGACCGCAATATCTCTCTCGTCAGTGTTGCGGTTTCGCCTTCGCCTAAGAAAATGTATTTGAAAGTGTAGGCGATAGGATGTCCCTGGGACCAACCGAAGTACACGTGGGGTACCTTTTGGGTGCGGTCGCGCAGCTCCAGCAGCAGCGCGGCGATCGCATTAGGAACGGCGGGGTTTGCGCAGCGCAGGATTTTGTAGCCGCCTTCTTCGTGTCCCGTGACTTCTAAAAGGTCTTCTGAAAACTCGGAGGCATCGGATAGCTTTACCTCGATGAAGATAAAGTCGCCTTCGTTCTTCTGGATGCTGTGCACCATGCGAGCGAACTGCTCTTTGTCCTTGTGGTCGCGCATTCCGTAGCGGTGTGCCACCAGTCGAATTTCACCCATGTGGTTGCGCAACGCTTCTTCGATGAACGAAATGGCTTTGGCGTCCAGGTGAACATCTTCCACACGCAACTCCGTGGCTCTGACCGCTCTGGATATTACGGAAGCGACCAGTACGCAAGCTATGAAGAAAAGCGCAATCTGAAGTCCCTCAGGTCGTTCAGACATGTTGGCGAATGTCGTATATATAAAAAGAAACGCGATCAGCGAAAAATAGACGCGCAGCTTCGGCTGCGTGCGCCAGATGCTAATGGTCGCCGCAATAGTCGCTGATGTTATCAGCACCAGCACGCCGGTCGCATATGCACCGGCCTGTGCGTCTACATTGGCCTTGAACATGATGGTGACACCAAACGCCACCGCCGAGAAAAACACAACCAGTGGTCGAATGGCTGCCGACCAGCTGGGTGCCATCCCGTATCGGGGCAGATACTTGGGCACCAGACTCAGCAAACCGGCAATCGCCGACGCCCCGGCAAACCACAAAATCAAGATGGTGCTGATATCATATGCGGTGCCGAAAGCATTGCCCAGATATTCGTGGGCAAGATAAGCCAGCGCTCTGCCGTTGGCCTCGCCGCCTTCATGAAACAGCGGTGCCGGAATCAACATCGTAGTGACTATGCTGCTGGGAATCAGGAAAAAGCTCATGATCACAGCTGCGTAGGTGAGCAGTTTTCTGCCGTTTCTGACACGCCCGGCCGGGTTTTCCGCTGTATCGGCGGCATCTCCTTTGACGAGCGGCAAGACAGCCACGCCCGTTTCGAATCCGGACAGACCAAGTGCCAATTTAGGAAACATCAACATCGAGACGCCGAGCATCATCTCCGGCGAATGGTATTGCTTGAAGAGGTTCGCGACCCAATCGGATGCCAGGTGCGGTTGATGGGTGACCAATTCATAACTGCCTTTGGCAAGAATGATGCCGCTTAAAAGGAGGTACACGCACACGATTGCCACTGACAGCCCAATCGCCTCTTGGAAGCCCTTTAGAAACAACGCTCCGAGCAGTGCGATCAGTACCAGAGTCACTTCAACACGATGCTCCCGCAACATCTGCGGCACAATCGGGTTTTCAACTATGTGGGCGGTGGCATCTGCCGCCGACAAGGTGATGGTTATGATAAAGGCGGTTGCGGCAAAGCCGAGCAGGGCCAGAACCAGTGTTTTACCGGTCCAACCGGGCATCAACCTTTCCAGCATGGCAACGCTGCCCTGCCCGTTCGGACTTTCTCTGGCGACGACGCAATAAGTCGGAAGGGCGCCGAACAATGTCACCAGTACCAGTATCACGGTGGCGACCGGCGACAATACGCCAGCCGCCAGGAATGCGATACCAGGTTGATAACCGAGGGTGGAGAAGTAGTCTACTCCCGTCAGACACATGACTCGCCACCACGCATCCTGATGGTGCGGATGTGTTTCGCCAGGCTTGCTGCCCTGGAAAAACCACTCTTTAAATCCGCCTGCGCGTGGTTGGCTACTCACTAAACTTACGGCTCCCGAGATTGCCCGGACAGCTTAGTGCACTTGCGGCGCGCGTTCAATTAATACTGTTCCTCTTGTCAGGTTCTGATCTGGTAGTTTCTGTAGGCATGCAGCAATGTTCGCACTACTTCCGCAGTTTCGTGTAGTGCATCGACCGTACCGTCTTCGTCTAGGATTGCGAAATTCAATCTAAAAATCAAACTTCCTCGACGGACGGAATACAACACACTGAGATCCGACGGTATGAACTTTTGAGCCCTCACGATGATCAGGCAGTCATCGCCGATTGGGAACGGCGGTTGCACAATGTCGCCTATCAGCTCGAACCGGGACTTCTCGTCGCTCATAAACTCGAGAAATCCCGAAACAGCAAATTCGATCACCATCAGCGAATAGCCGAAGAATTTTGAGTTCTCGTCCTTGTGCTTATACCAGGCTAGCTCCATGCACCGACCACCGCGCGAATACAAATCGAACAAGCAGCGAATCTGCTGGTCTCGGAGGTGAGATTGAGCGAGCTGGAATGGGAAATCTTCGGGAAATGTGGGTAGCATACGGCGGCAATAATTGCAGGCGACGCCGTGGCATTCAAATTAAGTGTTATGCTTGGCAGCCAGCCGGCTTTGCGAGCCGCACCCAACCCACCAGCGTCAGGAAACCTTCATGCGTCAACCAATGCTCAATCCTCCTGCCTTCGCGGCCGTGGCACTATTTTTGGCGGGGATGGCACTTTGTTGTGCGGCGCTACCGGCGAGGGGAGATGCTTACGATCACAAGGCGTGGTACCGCGATCGTGGCAGGAGCAAGGATCAGACGGAGATACAGTTCGACAAAGACCGCTTCATCGAATACAAGTATCCCGCTGAGGGATTTGCTATTAAGGAAGTCGATATGTGGTCCGTCGGTAATCCCGAAGCAGGCTGGGTGACGCACTACACCGCTCATGTGCACGGGGGGATGAAGGTCACTCCGCTGCCACCAAAATCAACCACAACATTGGAATCTGCCACCAAAGCTCGTATAGACGCGATCCGCTCCAGGCTGAAAGCTGAAGGCGGCAAGTTGGTATCAATCACTTCGACGCCGGCGAAGTTTTGCGGATTTGCCGGACGAAGGATCGAGCAGAAGTTCACGTTCTCCGATGTGCCGGATCCCATCATTTGCGTTTCGCACATCGCAATTGGCAATAACACTGAGTACCTGCTAGATGTCGCCGCTTTCGAATCCTTATATAAGGACAAGACCTACCACGCAATGCTGGAAGAAACAGCAACATCCGCGCATCCTCTGCCCAAGGGTGTGCGCAGCACCAAGCTGCCTGCAACAGACGCCGAAATTGATACCATGATCGCGCAAGCGCTATCGCAGCTCAAAGAGAAGAATGACGGTAAGCGGAAGATCGTTTATAAGTATCCGTTCAACTGGCAGATTCGCCAGCCTTACGAGTTGATGGCAGGGGAAACGGTGATTTTGTTCGACTCACCGAAAGGACTGATGCACGGAGCGATATTTGCGAAGGAGCTATTGCCAGGACAAACGGCCGCTTCCCTGGCGAAGGAGCACATTGACCACTACGGCACATGGGCTTCTAAGTTGGATTACACCACCGTCAAAAACGAGCCGGCGAAGTTTGGCGGACACGACGGTCGCCACGTTCAGGTGCGCTTTGCCCAGCACTACGACTATACCGACCCATTCACTCTCTGTGACAAATACATCGCCATCGCTAACGGCAAGGTGTACGAACTGGAAATCAATGCGCCGGAAGCAGCATTTCCCAAAGTGCAGAAACTTGTCGATGCCATTTTGGGTTCGATCAAGTTTTGAAGCGGTAGTTCTAAGTTCTAGCCGACTTCAGTTTGTGCCGTGGGCAATTTACCTGAGCTGCAGGCTTCCGCAAAGAGCTTGTAGTCCGCCTCTGTTTTGGCTGCATACGCCACCGCGCCCTTAGCGAGTGCCTTAGCAAATTTGTCGCCTTTGCCGATGTATTCAGCGATGGCGGGAGCTTCACCAGATTTTGCGTGCGCCTTGGACAATATCATGCCGGCAAAATTGGCAATGTTGGGCAACGAGCGTTTGGTCCAACTTGCAGGGATGGGCGACAATTTCACGTCGCGCAGTTGCCTCACATAAAAATGTCGGCCTCGTTCGCCCAGCGACCACCCGAGGAACATGTCACTGGCAGATTGCATAATGCGCTGTCCAACTACAATGCGTTGACCGTGGTTCTCGAACTTGGAGGGTTGCGTATAGGGTTCGAGCACGGATGGTTTGGCTTCCTTGACCTGGAGGATCAACAAGTCATCGTGCGGACCCACAAGTAGAAGCACACCGCAGAATGTTCCCACGCTGCCCGTCCCGACGACCTTCGTCGCAAAGTCCACAACCTGGAAATGTTTCAAGAGAGAGGATCTGTCCGCCGGCAATGACTTGAGGTAGAGATCGTAGGCTTTCTGGATCGACTGTTCTTTGATGTCGTTACGGTGAAACAGAAGCGGCGGAAGTTCTTTAAATCGATACTGTCCGTTCTTCTTCTCAACCAATTTCTGTTCCAGAACTTCAGGCGAAGACTTGCGTTGTTCTTTGGCAAGATTCTCTTTGAGAAACTTGCGTCGGGACTTCGTAAGCGCTTTATCGACGAATTTTTGGTAGTCGATCATCGAGTACCAGATGTCCAGAAGCCTCTCATCGGCATAGGATGCCATCTGTGCCTGGTACGCGCGCCCGAGATCGTAAGCCATGGACTGACCCATTGACACAGGCATTCCCACCGAAGTGAGAGCGAGCACCATGCTGGCAGCGAGTCGTTTGAGATCCCATTCGAAAGGAGCGGGATGCGTCTCATCGAAGTCGTTGAGATCGATGATCACGTTTCGCTCTGGTGTGGCAAAGGCGCCACAATTTAGAATGTGGCAGTCTCCGCAAGACTGCACAATGATGCCTGAACTATGTTCTTCCGCCAGGTCTGCGGCCATCACAGCGGCGGCGCCGCGGTAGTACGTGAATGGAGATACAAGCATGCGGCTGTGTCTGATTGGAACCAGGTCCAGCAGCCGTCCCTCGTTGCTATCCGCGATGATCTGTACAGGGTCTTTCCTGGCGGCAGCGCTGCTGCGACTGCGACCCATCCTTGCGATGGGTTTTTCTTTGGTGACCTTGACCTTGGCGGTGACCTTAGCGGGTTTTTTGGCGCCCTTCTTTTGCTTTGGTTTAGAGGTGGTGGTGGTAGCCATAAGTTCCCTCGCTGACGGGCACCCTCTGGTTGTACCACGCGCGGTGGGTATTGCATTCTTTAGTTGTCATTGCCGACTCCGAGTTTCGGACGACGGGGGACCTATTTGCTTTGCCAGATCGACCAGGGGTTGTTGCGAGAGGAGCACGAATCCGTCGTGCTGGCGATCTATATCCGCAATCAGCGTCAGCACAATCGAGAACGAAACCGCCACCAGCGACGCCGTAATCCAGTTGCGCGAACCGCCGTGTCCGAACTGGTACCCAACGCCCGACATTCCCAGAATCGTTAGTACGTACAAGGCCAGCCAGATGACGTCTGGCAGTTTGCCGTAACGCTCGGCAGACAATCGCTTTGACTGCAGGTCGATGGTGTCATTTACCGTTGAAACAAACTGGGCTACACACGGTGAGTCGTGGAGCGCTGCAGCCTCTTTCACATAGCTCCACAGCTGGTCTTGTAGTTTGTTCGACTCGGTGATGGCATCAACCACGAATTGGTCGTCGTGCGTCTGGCGCAAGTCTTGTGTGAGCCGCAACCGAAGAGCGACGTACTCGCGCAACAGTTCCTTGACGCCGTCAGCTTTAGCTCTCGGCAAGAAGTCGGCGCGCAGAAAGGTCGTGCCAATTGCGTTTGCCTCATCGATAATCAGCAAGCGTCTCTCGCTCAAACGCGCTGCCGTAAATCCAAAGGTAAACGCAACCAGAAATGCCACCAGCCCAAGCTGAATTTGCACCATGGTACCAATCGAGCCACTGCCTTCGGGCTTGTTCGATTTGACCAATTGACTCTTGTGGTGGCGACCAAGTCGAAAGCAGCCTTCGATGCAAATCAAAATGAAGGCTATGGTGCCAAGAAACACCAACCAAATCGGAATGTGACTGAAAAAGCTCATGATTCCATCTCCCGGTCGCTTAGTCGAGGGCGCGGCTGAGCAAGGATTTACCCAGGAAACGGAGTCTGGATCGCTTGACCACTTGCTGCGGGAAAAGATCATTTGCGTGCTGTGCGCAAGGAGGCTAAGCGAAAGTCAATCAGGTTTTGAGGCGTCCTTATTTCTCCTTGACCGCATCAATAACTTCGGCTGCGCCTCGGTCACTGGTGTAGTAAATTCTGATCAGCGGATGTCCCTTATAATCCGGACCTACATACTTTGCCGGCTTCAACTTCCAGCCATCGGGAAGTCCTGTAAGACTGCCGGTCCAGACGATGCCGCCTGAGGCGTCCATGCTGAACGGGTGAAAGCTGCCCTGTTGGCTGGAAAAGCCCTTGTAGGTGCCGCCTCTGATTTCTATGGTTCCTATGTGGATGTAGCTTCTGCCGGAAATCTTGTTGCACGTATAGATTCCATCTGGAGGAGCACCGACTCCTTTATCTGTAGCCGGTGCGCTTTGCGCGGCTTGAATCGGTGGATTCCCTCCCGGGTTGGTGCTATACACCGGAGCGCTCGCGCGCGGCGTCACCGGCGTACTCGCCGCGCCGGCAGTACCGTTAAGCTGCGCTTTGGTGAACCACACTCCCACATCGGAACTATAACCCGACCCTTCGATGTGCACTTTGACGTTGTCACCATCTTCCTGGAGGATGGTGCCGGTTTGCTTACCTATCTGCACGCGTTTGCCGGGCTGAAATGTGCCACCACTTGCTACCGCCGATGTGGCACCGCCACCACCACCGCCACCACCACCTCCTCCTCCTCCACCGGCGCCACCGCTAACTTTATGCTCCTCTTTGTCGTACCACACCCCCACGCCGGCACTATAACCGGACTGAGAATCCAGACGTACTTTCACGAGCTTCCCGGTATCCTCGATGACAATGCCGGATTGGTTGATACTACCCACGGTTACGCGTTCGCCGGGTTGGAAGCACCATGCCGCAGGAATCGCCACCACAGAAACCGCAGCCGCGACCACAGCAAGAACCAATCTTTTCATTCACCAATCTCCAAAAGCAAGCAAATCGTAGCATGCCCGACCCACGCCGTTCTCGCTCAGCCGGTGATTGATACTTCACCCTCAGAATCGCAGTGACGAATGTAGTCGTTTGCCTGCGAATCAGACTGACGCGCGGAAAGCGAAAAAGTCGCAGGTGCCCGGAATGGAACGAAGCAACCATAATGCGAGTCCGGTTAAGCGCTATAGGAAGTGTATTTCATTTCCTCTCCCATCTGCCCGTCAGAAAGTGCGATCTTCGTCGCGACTCTTTGGTTGCATAGGTCTCTCCAATCGCACATGCGATGCGTTCGATGCACAAGCCTCCGGCGAGCCACGGCAGTCCACCAGGCAAGTATGCCAATCCACAAACCATTAGCAGGATTAGCATATGGTCGTCGGAGAAATACAGGTCCGGCCAACTCGATAAAGCTTTTGCACCAGTTGAGAGAAGAAACCCAACAATGAACATTTGTCGCGAGAAGCTGAGGCCATCACGGTTCTGCTCAACATGGGGAAGTGCGCCGCGTCCGACAACCAGAAGCGTAACTGTGTAGTTTATCGCCCAGATAAGGGCGACAAAAATTTCTGCTAGAGGACTGTTTAACTCAATCATTGGGCCGATCCTATCGTGCACTGTTTGCAGCCGAGCCGATCTGCAGACACTTGATAAAGTGTTGACCAGCAGAAAGTCCGGACCCATGGAGAAACCGCACTTTAGGGTTGACCGGAATCACTGCTGGATGCACCTAGTTTATTCTGCAAATGGGCAAGCGACGAGCAGAACAATGCGTAAGACTCGTCGGAAGAATTGGCTTGCGCAATGTATCCATCGCGGATCTTTCGCGCGAAAGCCATTTTATTCTCATCACCAGTCTGCACTGCAACGTCTGCAAGCTCCGCCCATTTAAGCGCTAGGTCCTGGTGCCTGCAATGCTCCCAAGCGAGTGGCTCTTTAAGGGACACCAGTTTTTCGTACAATAAGTTCAATTTCTTTTTGCTGATCTTGATTTCGATTGTACGCAGCATCTCGTTGACGTTCCTCTCCAGAGAGGCGATTCGCTGCAGCGGAGTTCCTTTCGCGTCCTTCTCCTCGTTTTGCTTGGTATCACTGGCGGTCTCTTCGTTTTCTGTCTTATACTCCATCTGTGCTTGAAGTTCGGCTGCGAGTTCAATGACGATGTTTTTGAACTCCGTTGCAAGCGCCTCTTCGAAGGGCGCAACACAACCAATCAAGCCGCACAAAATTTCGAGCCGCAGTCGCACATGATCCATCTCGGTAAGTACTTCCTTGAGAACAAGATTGCGCCGAGCAAGCCTCTCAACGGGATCGGTAAGCATTTCGTTGAGACCAACGAACGACCACTGAACTTGAAGCGCATTCCACATGGCTTCTTCCTGTTCTTCGGAACTGAACCGATCAGCCTGTGCTGCCCACTTCGTCACTCCCTCGTCATTGAACTTCATCGAAGTGAGCATTGCTATTTCATTTGCAACAGAAGCATCGACGAGCTTCCGAGCACCAGCGAGCGCAGATTCGAATCGGCGATACGCGCGCTCGACACCGGAAGGTATCGATAAGTCTCGAAGTGATGCGCGCAAGTCAGCGAAGGCTCCCTTGAGGCGGAGGCGTAGGATTCTTCCATGTTGGCCACGATGTTCGTAGCCACCTCTGCCCCTGGGGTACAGTCCATGGAAAATGTGAGGTCCGCACGTCCCATGCGCCGCAAAGTAAGCACGGCTCGCATCGAGAGTGTAATCGTGGTTAGCTGCCGACTTCACATCGAGTTCGTTAACTGTAAGTCCGTCGAAACACCACCAGCACACGGGACAAATCTCGCCGACCGCCGCCGTGGTAAATGTCACATAGTCGTAGCACGGGCAGACCACGGTTAAGGGCATGCGAGTTTTCTTGTTCTTGCCCATAAGACTCGGCACCAGGAGACGTTCAATGCCTCTATTGTAGTCAACAACGGCAGTTCTTACTGGGAGACCGCGGACTGGCATGAGCAAGACTGCCCATCGTCTACAGGCAGGGCTGGCGCTTTGGCTGGCTGGGTACAACCTAAATAAGACCCCCGTCCGCACCCACGCGAGAATCAGCCATGCCGGTAAAGAACGCTCCTGCCACCCAGGACAGCGACAGCAATACATTGAAGGAGCGCCTCCTTCCAGAGGAATGGCGCCGCTTCGCTTCGCTGGCGCGCACTCGCTATAGTGCCGGCATTGAGCCTGACTATGTTCACGAGGGGCGTTCGGTTGCCTGCATAGAGGTCGTCGAGGGCAAAGAGAGTGGCTATGTTTCGCTGTCGCGGAGTCTTGAGTTCTCGCAGTATTTTGGAAAGCGAATAAAGGTGAACGGCTTCGTCAAAGCTGAGGACGTCGTGGCGGACGCGAGTATCTTTTTCACCGTCTTCACAGGTCCGAAATCCTACAATGCGCAGGGGCTCACACCACGCTTGCGCGGCACGAAGGATTGGCTCAGATTCGAGTTCGAAGCGGACGTTCCGCCAGAAACCCACGACCTGAGATTAGGCGGAACAGTGACCGGCACCGGAACGATCTGGTTCACCGATTTGGAAATCGAAGAAGTCGGTACCATAAGTCAGGTCAAGGCAAGCAAGTCCAGGTCCAAAGCCAAAGCCACAAAGCCCGTTCAAGAAACCTGGCATAGACCGCTGTCTGCCATACCGAAGGGCTGGTACAGCGATGGTTCGCAAGGAAAAGGACGAGTTGGCATCGACAAGGAAATCACTTTCGAAGGCGAGAAGGTCGCGTGCATCGAGCATAGCGACTGCCCCGCCCACGCTGAGGTCCGGCTGTGGAACGACATCGACGCGAGCGGATACATCGGAAAACGGGTGAAGCTTACCGCTTACCTGAAGTCAGAAGCCGTGTCCGGCACCGCAACGATCGGATTGCGAATGAAGAGCCCCAACAATGGCTGCGCCGGGCTCGACGAAATGGACAACCGCCCGATTAAAGGCACCACCGATTGGACGATGTGCGAAACGGTGATGGATGTTCCTTCAGACACGGTCGACATCCGCATTGGCGCCAGATTGCGGGGAAGCGGAATCATGTGGATCGGTGGACTTTCTTTTGAAGAAGTCGGGAACGATGTTCCGGTCACGGACAACTACGCCATGGGCTGCCGGGGCGTGTGGCCAAACCAACCTCTCAATTTGGATTTCGCTGAAGATGAGGATCCGCGGTTCCTCGAACCTGGGCAGCCGACCATTCCGAAGACCTGGCTTGGCTGGTCGTCGTCGAATCTGCATGAAGTTCTCATTGACGATGATGTGGTGCACAAGAAGGGTGGCAGATCCGTGACCATCAAATCGAAGGGGCGGAGCACCGAGCATGATACCGGCGAGTTATTTCAAAAGTTTGGTGCGCCCGAGTATCGAGGGAAGCGGGTTCGTTTCAGTGCGTACACGAAGACAGCCGACATCGCTGGACATTGCGGGTTGGTCGTTGATCTTTTGGATCCGTGGCAACAGATGATCTTTAGACAAAACACCTACGACCTGGACAGCGCGAAGTCGCATGATTGGGTCAAGCGAGAGATCGTTGTTGATGTTCCGCATCGGATTGGTGTGATTCTAATCGGTGCCACTCTCGGCGGTACCGGGCAAATGTGGATTGATTCGGTGTCCTTCGAGGAGGTCGGGCTCGACGTTCCGCTCACGCACAGCTCCTGGAAGGAAACTCCATGGAACCTCGATTTTGCGGCATGATCAGTTATGCAATTGAATAATGAGGGAAGAATGGGAAGTGATTTGCGATACCTCTGGCTCAGGTGACATTGTTCCACAACACAGAATGTACTTCATCGCAAATGGAATGCCGGAGTGATTTAGCATGCGCGACATTTCTAAATTTGACTGGATAACCTCCCTCTCCGACGACTACAGGCAAAGCATTGAGTATTTTTTCGACGCTTATGATCGATTACGTGCACGAACGATGGAAGAACATGTTCACGCGCTGATTGATCAAGCTCCGTTCAAAGCGGTAGGAGATGAAGCATTGGAAAATGCCTGGGTTAGCAATGATGCTTCTGTAATATCGGATGCAGCAGCGCCGACGCTATCGAAAGAATGGTACCGTGCATTTATCACTCAGCATGGAGATCTCGTCAGATACTTTGATCGATTCACTGTGAGCACGACGCTAGCGATTGTTCAGCTCTTGGATGGACTGTTGATAGCTCTAGAAAGGGGCGACATAATTGTGGCGTTTTTGTGCGCTCGCAGCATCATCGAAAACTCCTGCACGGTTATAAGAGCCACTGACGACATACAGGGCGACCTCTCAAAGTTAAACAAGGACGGCGATCTGAATTTACGTCCGGACATGACCGACAAGTTGATTAAACGTGTTCTCGCACGCCGAATAAATTGGGCAAAGTTGCTAGAAAATCCGCGAGATGCAATTCGCACAAATAATCTGTCTTACGAAACCGCGCCGCTGATGATTGATGTCACGGCTGTCCAAATTTTGAATGCTGTCGATTATGTTAACCGGACATTGCCAGGAATACGGGGCGCGTACGATATCCTATGCGAGTTCGCTCATCCAAACCTTGGAGTTTCGCTCGCGTTTCAGCAAAATCAGACCTCTCACAAGGATAAAAATTCTGTATTGTGGAACCACGTACACCTGAGCCATGGCAAGCCCGTCTATCTATTACGAGAAATGAGCGAAGCATTCTGTGAAGTATTCTCGTGCATCGCGGCAGTTCTACGGAAGTTCGAGCACGTTCTGGGCGAGGTTGCCCCTGCACAGCGACAACAGTTACAGCTATATTCTGCGAAGATTCTTCGCAAACTGCTAATCGAACGCGTGGATATCGAGGGAGAGATAGACCTTGAATTGGGCACCCTGCTCGACCCATACGGTCCATGCCCATGCGGAAGCAACCAAAAGTATAAATTCTGCTGCAATGCAAAGCAGGTTTAGAAATCCGCCTCGTTGGAACTGGCAGCAACTGCAGCCTATCTCCTATTCGAGAGTTATGGAAGTGAGGTTAGCGCTGGCGACTCGATTGCGCACCATCAATGGTGGCGAATCGCCGAAGGATATCGACGCATACTCTTTGGCTAAAGTTGGTCAGGCGACAACATTAACCTGTAACTGCGGGTATAAAGTCAGTCGGAGTCCTGGAATCTCGGTACCTGAATCAAATGAGGTGAGCGGGATGCGCTTAGCACTTGTTGCCGTTTGCGTTTCGGCTATCCTGAGCGCGCCAATGTTGCCGTGCTCCGTCTTGGGCGCTGCTGCTCCGGCAATTAGCGCACCGCTTTCTAGCGGCGATGACGTTGTTGTGTTCAACACGAAAACGTTCAAGTATCACATTCCATCATGTATGTGGGCAAAGCGATGCACGTGCAACTGCATCAAGATTTCTCGGAAGGAGGCATGTTCGAGAGGCGGCGTACCGTGCAAAGTTTGTGGCGCCGGTGAGGGGTAAGGCTGAGCATTGGGACTCGCGTGGCGTCAGAGGGAAGCTCTCTCTTCTAGGCTGCGAGCCGTTCTTTATTCGCCTTACCTTCCTTACTCCGCCTGCGGTGGTGTAATATTGCTTGTCAGTCAAGCTTGGAAGCGAAAAATGAACGGTCGTCAAATTGCATGGCTTTTTGCTTGTTTGGTTGTAGCTTTGGGCGGGTGTGCCAACAAACCTCAAAGCCGCGCCTGGCCTACTCAGGATGTAACAGCAATGGAAGCGGTGTGGAAGTCCGATCTCCACACGCAATATAGTGACGGCAAACTTTTTTATCGTGCATCAATAGTGAAAGCTAAGGAGTCCGACAAATCACAATCGTCGTTGGAGCTGATGCGCCCCAAAGAACTTACACCGGTGAAAGTTCAACTTTTCAACGAAGGCGGTTTCAAGGTGCAAGAGATTCCAGTGAAGTTTGTCGCAACAGAGTTTCGCGCAACCAGCAAAACAGGTAAATCCAAAGTGCCCACTGCATACGAGGCTAATGACAGTATAGTAAAACCGCAGGATATTCCCGCTGATGCTCTTACATGGAAGTTGGACTTCTCCGCGGTAGAGCTGCCGCGCAATTTCGATCCAATCAGAATTGTTGAGAGTGATGGAATGCTAGCTTCATTGCAAACGGACTGGCGCGACGGGAACTTGTATTTCACCCTGGATTTGAAATCGACAAAGCCTGGGTCGAAGAAGTTCGCCACCATCTGCGAAGGCAAGCCAGTTAGTGCCGCAACAGTCACCATCCGCTGCGTTAATTCGACGAACCATACAGTTTGGTCTCGACAAATTCCTATCCAGAAGATGACGACCATAGTCAACTCGAAGAACTTTCCAATAGCCTTGCAGTTCCAAGACTCTGAACCGGTCCCAAATCAAGTCTATAACTCCATTACCTCTTGGAATTTGGCGCATCCTGACCTTGATAAGTTAGTTCCACTGGAGCTCAAAGTATGGCGCTGGAAGCAAACTCACACGGAGTGAGTTTCGTTGACGCCTATTGTCGAACATGCATACTGCGTATAAACTAGAAGAATCGGATATTCGTTTGACATCACCGGTGGGGTTTTATCTTGCCTCGATTTGATGCGCACTTGTTCGTGTCGTCGGTCCGACGTTTTTCCCGCACGGCGTTAGCGGTGATCATTTGCTTGGCGGTGGCCGGGCACCCTTGCCTGGCAGCAACGCTTGCGGAAACAGTCGGTGCCTGTGAAAAAGAAATTGGGGCAAAGACTCGAAGCAACGCGACATTAGCGAAGCGGGTTGAGTCCCTAGAAAAAGCCGTATTTGGTTCAGTACAGCAAGGATTAATGGTAGACCGCGTTCATAACCTCCGAAAACATCTTTTTGAGCAAGCAAAGGAAAAGGAGACTGCACCTATATTGCAGCCAACGCCACAGGCGAGTCCTGATTCTGAAGAAAACATGCCTGCCTCTCAGCCTACGCCGGGAGGTGTCGGAAGTAGTAATTCGGTTGGAAGCCCCGACATTCCCACGATTCAGGCGGAACCTATCACCGCAGAAGATCTTCGAAAGCGCGATGAACTGATAGAGCGGGCGCGAACACTACACAGTACTGGCAACAATCAATCTGCGATGTCGTGTTTGGAAGATGCTATCGATCTGGATCCCGCAAGTGTCCACGCTCACTACTACCTGGGCAAGATCTGGGAAAGTGAGGGCAACTTTGATAAGGCAAAGATGCACTACAAAGCTGCCTTGGCAAGATCACCCGGACACCCTACTATTCTGAGGGCCCTCCGCGCCCTCGATGACGGTCCAAAAGACCAAGGACCTAAAGCGCTTCCAGCCGAGACTAGCTCCAGTGCCGGGACGATTGATTCAGAGCCGGCTACAACTCCGGAACCGATAACGACACCAGCCGCACCGAAACGACTATCGAAAAACAATCAAAAGCCAACCAGTACAACCAGTACAGCTGTGCCGCAGTCTCAGCGGTCTATAAATGAGCAGTTCGCAAGGCGGCGCGCGGCAATCGCAAAGCGATTCGAACAAGCTAAGGACGACTTTCAACGCGGTGACTATCATCTCGCTATTGAGAGTCTTCAGGAAATCGTGAGCGAAGAGCCATTCGACGCAGATGTACATTACGCTCTGGGGCAGGCGCTACGGGGCGCTGGAAAGAACGATGAGGGGTTGTTTCACTTGCGACAGGCTTGTGATTTAGCTCCAGATAACGAAAAATTTCGCAATACTTTGGCGAGGGCCTCTGCTCCGGTAAAGGAAGCGCCTTTTAGCCCCAGCACCACGGCTGGTATCACTCCTATGCAACCTGAACCGACATCAGTTGTTCAGTCTGGCTGGCAAGATGAGGAACAACAACCGACGCGCAACTACTACACTTCTTCAAGAACCGTTCCCACGGTATCCTATCGATACGATATCTCTCCCCAGACCGTTCCGTACTATTACTACATGCCTCGCGTTCCCCGCGCGACCAGCGGACTCGTGGGTGGACTGGCCGGTGCGGGAATAGGCATGTCCGTTGCCCGCAATCCAGGGAGGGGGGCATTGTGGGGTGGACTTGTTGGCGGACTCTTAGGTTTGTTGGGGGGAGGCTACTGATGCGTCGGTCCTTCTCGATTTTTGTTTTGCTTTTAGCCGTTATTGCGTGGGGTAGTACCACGTGTAGGGCGCAAGACGAATCGCCATCTCTTGAGCGAAAGTTGTTGAAGGGTGGCATTCACAAGCAGGAAAAGCTCGATGATTGGGAGCTCGACGAAGGCAACACGCAAACACCACCTAATAGTGACCAAGAGGTTGGAGCGCAAGGCGAGCCGCAGCCATCGGATGTTGTTAGTCGCTCTAAGCCGCTCAAACTCGACGCAAGCAAATTTGACGATCGGGGGCGATTTGATATTGGAGCAGAGGCTGGCGATAAACAACTGTTGTTAGCATGGGAACGATGGCATAAGCAATTTAGTGCAGAGTCTTATACTCGAGCCTGCGCGCGCTCGAATGGAACGGTCTCCGGCTTCGGTTGTTATGACGTAATGGTCTACCGGAATGGGACTGTCGGCGTGCGACTCGTAAAGTCAGGCGGAGATCCAGCGGTAGCTGCAGCAGGATTGGATGCGATTCGCAGTATGAATGGAAATCCCGGACTGACCTTTCCAGTCGCATCTGAACGACAGCAGGTTTCATTTACGAAGATGTTCATGGTTGCTCCGAATATTCGCCCCGGGTACGGTTGGATAACAAACGATTATGAGACGGTTGGACAATCGTATTAGAGCGATGTCTCTACTCGTGGTGGCAGTCGTGTTTGTTGCCCTGCATCCACCAATTGGTGTTACGCAAGATTATGAGGCTGACTTATACATGGCGGCGTCTGAGGCTTACGATTCTGGAGATCTCAGCAGGGCGGCACAGCTTGCGGATAAGCAATACCGTTTGCAGGCTTCCGCTGGAACCTTCGACAAGCGCCTGGCTACATTGCTTGCCAGGATTGGGAATGCATATCTAACCAGCGGTTCTCTACTGGAGGCGAACGCAACTCTTCTTCAGGCGCTTGAGGCCAGCGATAGTTCGTACGGAAAAAATAGTCAGCACTCCGCTAATATCCTCTTGACACTCGGTAGCGTTGAGGAAAGTGCATCGCACCTGTCCAAGGCGCAGGAGCACTATTACTCTGCGTTACGCCGGGTTGAGGATACTGTGGATGAGAGCGACCCACTGCTGAACACAATTCGCAAACGTATTGCGCGAGTGGATGCTGTCATCCAGTTGCGCTTGCCAAACCAGAGACAGAAACCAAAACCGCTAAGCACGCCCGGTGTTCTTAGCACACGTGATCTAGCGAAAAGGGTTATGTCATCCACGGTTGCCATTGCTCATGATACCAGTACCGGTATTAGCCTCGGATCTGGATTCTTCGTGGCCCCATATACGATAGCAACAAACTATCACGTTATCGATGACGGCTTAGGAGTTGGAACCTTCGTCAATCAAAAATCTACGTTCATTTTGGAGAAGGTTGTCTGGACCGACAAAGAAAATGATCTTGCCATAGTGCGAGTGTCGATTGCCGGCATACCCTTGTCTCTGGGAGATAGTGACAAAGTGCAGGTGGGTGATTCAGTGTTCGCAGTTGGATGCCCAGAGTTTTTGGTTGGGACTTTCAGTGCCGGAAACATTAGCGCCATCCGAAGTTTGCGAGGCAACAAGCTTTTGCAGACGACTACACCAATTTCGCAGGGGAGTAGCGGGGGGCCTCTGGTCGATAGTTCTGGCAAGGTAGTTGGAGTTATCCAATCCTCCTGGCGCAAAGGACAGAACCTCAATTTCGCGGTGCCGGTAAACCTGCTAAAAGGGCTACAGGTTTCTGGTCAGACCACCAAGATATCCGCACCACGTAGTTCGTCGAAGACGAAAAATGATCAAAGGCCAATTATTAGTCCTAGTGCTTACTCATCGAAAGTATCTCGCCCGTAAAGAAGAGGAAGTACTTGTGGACGAAAGGTAATCTTGATGAACACCGATAAGGAAGCTCAAGCAACTCTAAACCCAGGCATACCGCTTGCCCAACTGAAACTCGATCGTCTAGGCTATGCTCCCTTTGCTAGAAGACTGGCTCATGCGCTTTTGAAAATGACACCACAGGAAGGGCTCGTGATAGCCCTTTATGGCTCTTGGGGTTCAGGCAAGACTACGGTGTTGAATTTTGTCCAAAAATCACTAGAGGAACTACAAGAGGATCAGAAACTCCCATCTGAGCCAGCGAAAGCGCTAAGCAAGTCTGGTAAGCAACCGACTAAGGTCGTAATCGTACCCTTCAATCCGTGGTGGTTCTCAGGACGAGAAGATTTGGTTCGCGCATTCTTTCTCACTGTCTCTGCAGCGCTCGAAGCAGCCAAGTATCCTACACCAATCAGCGAAGCCTTCAAGAAGCTCGGACAGGTCGCTGCCCGGCTACCAATACCAACTGGACTGGGTCCAACTACACAGGACGTTGCGAAATGGGGTGAAGTAGTTCAACAACTTCTGGGTGATCCCCAAGAGCTAGCGAAGCAGAAAGAGTCCGTTGGCGAGTTACTGAGGAAACAGGATCAGCGCCTGGTCATAACGATCGACGATATCGATAGGCTTTCCTCGGACGAGATTATCGACCTCTTTCGTGTCGTTAAGTCGATTGCCGATCTACCAAGAATCACATACCTGCTGTCATTCGATAAAACTGCGGTCGCAGAAATTTTGAAGGGTAAGCTGGGTGTTTCAGGAGAGGACTATCTAGAAAAAATTGTTCAAGTTCCATTTGAAATGCCAGTACCTGACACCGATTCATTTTCAGCATTTTTTATCGACGAACTCAACAAGGTAATCGCCGAGCTGCCCGATGACATCGATGCAGAATACTTGCGAGCAATGTATGCGGGTATTCGACACTTTCTTCGAACGCCGCGCAGGCTTTTACGCCTCCTGAATATTTTCAACGTGCTTCTGGCTGGACTTAGAGGGGATGTCGACCCGGTCGACCTGCTTGCAATCGAGACGCTAAGACTCTATTGCCCCGACCTTCATCGAAAGATTGTCCAATTCCCTCATTTATTTACTGAATTTCCAGGTGGAGGTTTTGGCAAGCAGGACAAACAGCAGATCGAAGTTTGGTTAGACCAACTTCCTGACGAGTCCCAAACTGGAGCCGCGATCATCTTGAGTGAGATGTTTAACCGTCCACCACGCTCAGGGTTTATCCCAAGCTATCAGCAATCAAATGATCCTCGTCGCATAAGAAACTACGAATCTTTCCCAATTTACTTTCACTTCTCCATTCCAGGTTGGGGTGTTTCTCGCGAAGAGTGCGATGCTATCCTTGATCTGCTGGATAAGCCTGAAGATTTCCATGGACTGCTCAACAAATTGAAAGATCAAGTGCGACCAGCTGGTGGCACGCGGCTCAATTCGTTTCTTGATGCTGCTTTATTGCCAGCTCAAAAGCTAAATACAGACAGATCGCGGGCCATGATTGTTGCTCTTTTTGATTTTGGAGACCAATATCTCGCAGGTGACGACTACGGACGCAATCCGCTTGGTATTCCATTTGGCAATGAGATGGGTATATTGCGACTTGTACTGCAGTGTCTGCGCAATTTGCCGGAGAAGGAACGTGCCAACTACCTTTCGGAAGCAATACCGGCTAGTCGGTCAATCGTTCCACTTGTGCACACCGTATTCAGCTTAGGGACAGATTTTGGAAGACATGGCGGAAAGCGAGAACCACTAAATCAACTTGTAACGGAATCAGAGCTGGACAAACTTGAGCAGCTCGCGCTCGAGAAAATAATCGCCCGGAGTAAGGATAGAACGCTGGTGCAAGCTTCAGAGTTGAAGCAGGTTCTACTCGCTTGGAAAGACTGGCAAGGTCACGACGCAGACATCTCGAACTGGATTAAAGACTTGAGCACCGAGTCGGAAACGCTCCTTCAGTTTCTCGATAATTTCTTCGTTACAACAAGCATCCAAGCTGATTCACTCGAATATTTCGTAAGTCTGGACCACATCATGCCTCAAATGGAAAAACTTGATTATCAGGCATTAACCCCAAGACAGCGCGAGATTGTAGCGATGTGTCGTATGAGCCACCAGAAAAAACCTCCGTGACCTGCACCATTTTGTTGTACCACGTCAAGCAGAGACTTCTTGCTTCATTGACCCGCCCCCATATTTGGTGCCAACCTAAACTTGAGAATTCGGCATTATGTTAGGTTCCTGATTCCTGAAAAACCGCATAGCTGCTGCGAATTCAGACGGTGTCTGGAAGTCCAAGGCAGAATGGGGTCTTCTAAAATTATACTCCTCCTTCCAGCTGCTTAGCTTGGCTCGCGCATCCTCGATCGATTCGAACCAGTGAGTATTGAGACATTCCTCCCGCAGCCGACCGTTGAAGGATTCCACAAACGCATTGTCAGTTGGCTTTCCGGGGCGTGAGAAATCTAGCTTTACCCCGTGCTCGTAGCACCATTTGTCCAGGGCTTTTGAAACAAACTCGGGACCGTTGTCGCAACGAATCATTTTCGGGAGACCCCGCTCTAGTGAGACGAGATCTAAAACGTTGGCGACGTCGTTTCCGCCGAGCCGGTGCGCAACATGTAGCGCCAGGCATTCTCTGCTGCATAAATCGATCACAGGAAGCAAGCGGATCTTCCTTCCGTTGAATAATTCGTCTGAGACAAAATCCATTCCCCATACTTCGTTGAGACTGCTCACTACTTCATGCGGCTGTCGGTGAATCGCGGCAACGTGTCGCTTCGGGCGTTTAAAACGCAGCGACAGCGCCTGTTGCTTGTACAGACGGTAGACTCGCTTGTGGTTAATCTCCCAGCCCTCCCTCTGCAGCATCACATGGATTCTGCGATAGCCAAACCGAACGCGAGCTATGGCAATTTCCTTGATGCGGATTTGAAGCGTGATTTGGTCGTCTTTGACGCTCTCATACCTGTTTGTCGAACGAGCGAACTGAATAACGCGGCAGGCTCGTCGTTCGCTAACTCCATAATCCAATTTCAAATCGTCTACCAGCTTACGACAGCGAGAGGGCGTCAGAGCTTTTTTGTTAGCACGTCTTGCAGCATTGCCCTGTCTAGAGTTAACTCTGCTACCAGCTGCTTTAACTTCTTGTTTTCCTCTTCGAGAACGCGCAGCTTTTGAAGTTCTGATGGGGCGAGCCCGCCGTACTTTTTCCTCCAACTGTAAAACGTCTGCTCGGAGACGCCCATTTTGCGACAGATCTCGGCGACTGGGAGACCGAGTTCATGTTGTTTGAGAGCGCCGGCGATTTGTGAATCGGTGAAGCGTGATCTTGTCACGGCAAAACTCCTTTCTAGCTGGGTCTGTTTTGCCGAACTTTTCTATTTTAGAATGGATCAAGTTTTTGGGGTCAGGTCACGATATATCCAAGATCATACTGCATGGAGGTGACCAACCTGATGCCTTGGTCGACCTTTTTCACTCCAACCGCTTGGCCTGCGAGGCATTGGGAGAAATTGGCTTTGGTGGCGACGGTCAAATTGAATGCACAGGTCAAAGCGATTGTCCGCGATAATGCTCGGCCGGATTAAGTGCAAGACGAACCCGGCCAAATTCGGTGCGAGTATGCACTCGAGCAACCCGGCAATTACATCACTTGGGATAGGTATCACCCAGAGCAACTTCTGCAGCTAAACTTGGATCTAGTGATACAGCCTTTTTGAAATCCCTAAGAGCTTTCTCTTCCTGCTTTGTTCTCTTAAATGCTAGTCCACGCTGAACGTAAGCCTTTGCGGCATCTTCCTTCAGAGCGATAGCTAGAGTGCAGTCCTCAATAGCTTTTTGCCACATTCCGATCTTGTTGAAAGCGCGACCCCTCATCCAATACGGCCATGCGTCTTTTGGAAAGCGGCGAATCGCTCGAGTGTAGTATGTAATCTCTGCGTACTTCCTTTCCGTCGATAGCGCCTTTGCAAAAGCATCGATGCCTTTTTCGTGGTTGCCTGAGTACATGCAGCACTCGCCGACCGAAAAGTAGGCGCTAGTCGCATCAGCGGGGGACAAAGCTGCAGCCTTTGAAAACTCTACCATTGCATTAGCGTACTGGTTAGCTTTCATCAAGAGTCTGCCTTGTCCACACAACCCCTCGGCGCCCCATTTGCCTTTGGGATCAAGAACAATTGCCTTTTGATAGTCTTGCTTCGCATTCACAGTTTGATTCAGAGAAGCGTAGGTGTTACCTCTCATAACATAGGTCCGGGCGTCATTAGGTGCTAGGCGAATTGACTCGTTAAAGTCCTTAAGTGCGTTGGCGTGTTGGCCAACGAGGTCGAATTGGCGCGCTCGGGAATAGTACAGCCACGGATCTCGCGGCGAAAGGTTTATAGCTGCTTTTAGATCCGTGAATCCAGATTCTATTTCCTTGTGCAAAACTTTTGCCATACCTCTCAAGGCTAGAGCCTTGGTGTCTTTTGGATCAATGTTCAAGGCCTCGGTAAAATCGGCGATGGATTCGTCGTGTTTGCCTAACATCTCCAGGCATTTCCCTCGTTCTATAAACGAAGACTTGTCTGACAGGCGAGCAAGTTTGATAGCAGAGCTAAAGTCAGTGATAGCTTTCTCAATCTCCAACCGATCAGACAAAAGCAAGCCCCTCTGCGAATAGGGCCAGGGGTCTTCCGGCGATAATTTGATCGCCATTGAATAGTCTTCGAGCGCTTTGTCAATTTGTCCCGCATCGACAAAGGTATCCGCACGCGATGAATACAATTCACCATTGTCAGGAAATTTGGAAATGGCGTCATTCCAGTCTGCAATCGCCTTATCAAATAACTTGAGCCTAGAGTAGAGTGTTGCCCTTGAGGTGTAGTTATCTACATCAGTTGGATCCAGCTCAATCGCTCGTGAGAAGTCCGACAGTGCTTGCTTATAGTCGCCAGATTCCTGATAGACAGCTCCTCGTAATCCGTAGCGGAACGACTGGGGCGGACTTGCAGCGATCTGTTGCGAATATAAATTGATAGCGGTTACCAAGTCAGACGTGGCTGCTGGCTTATCTCCGACTCTCTTATATAGCTTGGCTCGGGCATAATAGTTGAAACCGTAATTTGGTTCGAGTTTTATTGCGATGGTTAAATCTTGAATAGCGCCAGTGTAATCTGAGAGCGTTCTCTTGAGCTTCGCGCGGTCCTCGTAGAATCGAGCAACGTCCGGCGATAAAGTGATTACCAAGTCAAAGTCTGCAAGCGCTAACTTGAGTTGACCGGTTCGCACTCGGAGTCTAGCCCTTCCAGCCAGCGCAAGTGTGCACTGCGGGTGCTGCTTAAGTGCTTCTTCATACATGTTGCTTGCAGCATCTAGATTTCCTGCTTCTTGTAGCTTGTCTCCCTCAACTGCTTTTATACTCGCATCCATCGTGGCGCGTAGCTGCGCAAATTGCTCCTCGTCCGTAGCTGCTCTGCCAGCGTCTGAAACAAGACTCAGCAGGAAAATCATCAACACCGATGTGATTGCCTTTCGCATCAAAACTCCTCGCGAAGAAGTTCCATTATTGTATATGCGATCCAGCAGTACCTGCGTCAGATGTGCTACAGGCGACGATCATAGCCAGGACGCGCGGTGTTTGTATGTTGTCATGAATGCGAAGGGGAGTCATCGGCGAATATCACAGTGAGCTGTTCGCGCGTGTGCGGCGGCGCAGATGCCGTTTCTTTCGGGATGCAAAGCGTCCGTCGTCTGAATCTCTGCTTCGGCAGCGCTTGAATCATCCCCACCAAAGCTGAATTGGAGTAAGCTTTACCTTGATCGATTAGCCATGGCTCCCGGAGGTGCGACGTTCCATGACCGAGAAGATGGTAAAAGAAGCGATTGCCAACAAGAAGATGAAGTGCCCGGAGTGCGGTCAGCCGATCCAGAAGTGGGAGAAGTTTTCTGAAACGGTCGACCGGTTGCGCGATGGTTTCAATATCACTGAGATTGATTCGTACTCGACCAGGGTCACGCTCACGTGCGGCAACGGTGAGTGCCCATATCGCGAGCGCACCGAATACTGGAAGAATCTCATCGAAGATTAGGCCGTGTGAGTCGCAATCCCTGCGTCGCCAGCGTGTCCGACTGGGGCATTTCCTGCATCACCCGCATGACCGACTGGAGCATTTCCTGCGTCACCGGCATGACCGACCGGTGCGTTTCCCGCATCGCCAGCATGGCCGACCGGTGCGTTTCCGGCACCACCGGCATGACCGACGTCATCACTCGTTTCGTCCAGATCCAAACCTGGCAAGTCTGCTAACTGTGTCGTTAACGGTTTGGGTTTCAACAGATTTGAGTTGGTCGGATCCGCGAGATCGGTGCTGGCGGCAATAGTACTGCCTGTGGTGGCAGTTTCGTCCAAAGCCGGTACATCAATTGTTTCTTGCGGGATTGCAGCCGGCGGTGGCTGGTCTGCTACTTCAAGCGTCATGGTAAATCGCTCAGGTAAGGGCCGACGGACTCACCTCAGAGAGGCGGCGCGCGCTGGGCTAGAAGGTATATTGCAGGCAACAGGCCATGGGCAGTTTTCGGTGTCAAATACCCGTTTGCCGCGGTGCCAGCAGATGCTCGCATTAACAGGTTTATCAAAGTGATCGTGAACGGGCTGGAGCAAGAAAATTCCAAGGCGTTCGTCGTTGCAGACGGAGTCACCATTGAGTTTACTAAGCACGTGGGGTTGTACACGAATTTGCAAGGCTTCACGTTGCCCTGGAATCAGGTAGCAGCGCTCGAGAAACTCGGCGACCAGGCCGTGCTTACTCTAAAGGACGGTCAAATTGTGTCCCTTCCTTATCGGATATTCGAACGAAATGAGAATGTGCCTGAGGGACTGCGCGCCAAGGCTGGGGCATGACTCGCGGTGCGCTTCCCACGACGCGACGACTGGAGGGTTGGGATTTGAAGCGGATCAAAGAAATCTCGTCTCGCGCGAATCCGGGCGGCTCTGGTGAACATAAATATCACTTTTACTTGTTCACGCTTTTGATATTCATTTGATCCTTGCTCTGGTTGCAGCGCCAACCACCTTGCGTGTCAATGAAACAGGTGTACCCCGCGTCATGATCCACCATCTCTATGCGTCCTCGATAACCGGATGGGGCATAGCCGGGATAGTCGATGCACACGGTGTATTTGCAGAGAACTTCATAGACCTGTGTGCCCATTTTGCCGCCAGGTCCGTCCGGGCTCCCGGTGTGATACGCACCGGGGATAGGCATGCGATAAGGGCGCTGCTTTACAAGCTGGAAACTGTCGAAGTGAACGGTGGAAGGTGTGTGATCAGTATCAAGCGCACCGCCATTTCTCACATATCTGGCGATGATAGTCCTCTTGATGTTGTCTTCTACAGAATTGCCGTTAGCTTGAGTTTGCGCTGGACACGCGCAGTTCCCTTTGTCTGCGGTGCCGCCAATCACAGAGGTTGTCGCAGGTTGAGCCGCTTGTGGAGCAGTGGTGCCCCCAACTGCAGCCGCGGGTGTCATCGTGGGCGCGGGCGTTGTCGTGGGCGTTGCCGCGGCAGGGTTCACCGCATTTGGTGACCGAATATCCTTGCGTGCCACCAGAAAGATGCCTCCGGGGCGCCCGTCTGGTCCTGCAGGACACTCCACTCTAACGAAGTCATACAATGGATTGTTCTCTAGGATCTTGCCGGTTCGCACGTCGCGTTCACTTCCCGTAGGCAGGCAAACGACACTTTGAGCCACCGCAAGTCCACCGTGCTGTTGCTGGGGGTCTGCAGCAGCCGCCTTCTGTTGCGCCTCGACGTCGCCTGCCTTGTGAACATCTTTTCTATCCACAAGGAAAATTCCACCGGGATTACCGTTCTTTGCCGGACCACACTGAACTCGGATATAGGAGTAGTTCGGATTGTTTTCCATAACAACGCCTTCTCGCCAGTCAGATTCGCTTCCTGTGGGCTTGCAGATGATTGTTTCTCCGGCGCCCTGTGCCAGCCCAGCTGCTGTAATTGTCATTACAACACCGGCGGACACAATGGCGGTAATCGCAATTTGTACGAGATGCCGAGTCGATAGTCTTCGTGGGGTTCTTGAAAGCATGGCTGTCATCAGTAGGGGAAACTAAATTGTATCAATGTCCGCCATTCGAGCCGCGTTGAGAGCATCCAGGCGCTTCTTCGCATCTTCGTCGCCGGTCAATTCGTGCAGCCAATGATAGCATTCAGCCGCGAACACGTAACTTGCTTCCTTTTCCCCCTTCTCGCCCAACATCTTCAGAATTGGTATCCACTTAGGATTGATAGGCATCATGGATAAACCCTTAGCTGCAAGAGCGCTCTTGCAGCGCTCATAGTCCCCCATCATCGCCTTCACATCTTCGATTGTGGATCCGCCGCACGCAACGATGTATGACAGTTCGTTCTGAGCCATGTCGCCCTCCTTCCAATAGAGACTCGCGACATAACACGCGATTGCAGGCTCCCAGTCCTCCTTGTGCGTGAAGTACCAGCCAAGATTGCGCATTTGGTGCGCGATGTCCTCCCGTCTGTAGAAGGATGGACCGCTTTCTTCCATGACTTTCCAGAGCTCGTCCATCTGCTCGCGGATTTTGAAGACTTCGCAGCGCTCGAACTTTAGATCGGCACTCATCGGGCAGCGCACCAATCCTTTCTCGGTGATTCGCAAGACCTTGTCGTAGTCCTTGTTTTCGAATGCGACGTAGGCGGCGAGTTTGTAGGATTGGCAAAATGGAATCGGCGCCGGTTTTATTTCTTTGGATGCCTGGTCCGTGATTCGGTAATAGGCTTCATCGATGGAACTCTCGAAGTCGAGATATACAGTCAGTTCGTCCTCTCGGAAGAGTACCTCAGGAAACCCTTCATCCAATTCTCTTTCCTGGAGAAACTTAGTTGCTTCCGCAATCTTGCGCTCTTGAATTAGTCGGCTCGCTTCAGCCAGCTCAGATTGCATCCTCTCCATGTCCTGACTCATCGCTGCGGAAAACGCTTGCATAGCCTCGTCGGGCATGTTGCGCGCAATCAGTCTTCCGACATGTCGCAGAATTTCCAGGTTTTGCGGATGCTTCTTGTATTTGTCACCGCAGCCGTGCAGGTATTTCACATTGCGCTCGCGATCTTCGGTGAGACCCTTGTTGATCTCATCGATGATCTCTTGCACCGTGGGCTCGGGTTTCTTCTTGCCAAATAGATTGCCGAACATTTGATTCTCGCCTCAGCTTACGTCTTATTTGTCTTAATGTTTCAATGCTACGATTTTAAACCCTTGTCAAGCAAATCAAGCAAGCCGCAACTGTGCAACGGTCGCGCTCGGAGAAGCGGAAGATTTGGAACCGGTTCAGCAGAAGTAACTAAATTAGGAGTCGGCTTCGACCACTACGCCTGCCTCGCCGGCGCTCTGGAGATAGGCAAGCCAGAAGAGAGGCGCCAGTATCACACCAGTTAGCAGGCACGTGTCAAACATCAAGAGCGGCAAGCCGTGATTGAATAGAACGAACACCGGCGGGCACAGGTTTATCCAGAGTATAGCCAGCGCACCGGTAAGAAGGTTTTTCCGCGAGACTAAGAATATCGTCGCGCCCATGCCGAAGAAAACCATTCCATTGGCGACAGCGAGCACGTTGTCAGTCACGTAGTGTTGGTCGGTCAGCAATATGGCGCACACCAATAACGCCACCAAGCAGGTGAGCCACCAGTTTCCTTTCAAGAAACGATGCGCCAGCGCCGCCACCACAACTAGTGCCAGCACGATGAGAGAGCCTTGCCGGACTGCCGAGCACAAGACATTGAACCATGGCAAATAGGCGTTGGCCTCAGTGACTGTCGACAACAATGTTGTGCCGGGCCCGAGATGACCAATGATCGACTGAGCCTTTTGTATCAGTGCCCACAACGACGTCCAGGCAAGCGGAATCGCAGCCGCCATTATTACCGAATCGATCCAGATTTTCAGTTGTACCGGGCGCTCTTGCTTCGACAGCGGGGTCAGTGTCAAGTCAACCAATGATTGCAAATACGAGGGCTTGTAATACTTACTGAATATGGCGAGAACAAGCATGGAGCCCAGCGCGAACAGCACACCGTCGCTGAGTGCGATACAGGCTCGCGACACGCATTGTTCAAGTACGAAATTGGCAACCGGACTGCTGCCGTCATAGCTCATGAAAAATCTGGTGGCAGTGTTGATTTCCTTCGCCAGGTACACAAGAACAGCCGCCAGTCCAATATATAGGGGCACTTTCCAGCGAACATAGCCTTCTCGCATCAAGCCGATCCATAACCACACTACCAGTGTCCCCAGCGGAATCCATGCCAACAAGCGCACAACCGACATGATCGACTCTAGCCCGCTTTCCCGCTTGCGTGCTTCCAGCCAGCTGTCCGGGACAACCCATTCGGTGCTCACCTTCCTGACCGATTCACTGGATACAATTACATTGGCGCGTAAGTTGGCATCGCCAACCTTGCCTCGAGGCACGTCGAACGTTATGTTGTACCAGGAGTAGCTCGGTCTTGCATCGCTGGACGAACTGACAAAAGTAACAGGCAGCAAACGCTTACAGTGCTCATTGAGAAACGTCTCGGCGATAGTTCGTGCCCGTGGTTCTTTGACAAACACATCGTCGCTTCCAGGAGGGTTGCCGGCGTCTTGAGCGTAGATGGCACCATCTTTATCCATTTCGTCTTCATAGCATTGCCCGGTAGCTGACCACCAGATCGTATCCCAACCGAGTTCTGTGCATAGCGAGTCGACCAGTTGCACCGTCCTCTCGTAACCCAGCTTTTCTCTCAGGTAGATGAGTGCGTTATCAGTACCAGGCATGTACATGTCCAGCGTTTCCAGCCTCGTGGTGGGCTGGTACCCGAATAAAGTGGCGCCCCTTTCCATCTGGTACCGGCGAGACCTCTCAATCGCCTCCCCTCTGCTCGTAGCGAAATGCTTGATGCTACTGCCGATCGAAGGCACCGACAGCAAAGCGATTGCCGCGCACGACGCAGGTATTAGAAGAAACAGCGCCGCTTTCAACTTCGTGGACAGCAGTTGCGGATGAAACGAAGCCGGACGCCCCAAGGTGGTGCGAGCTTCTAGATCAGGCAATACAAACTCCTGAGTGTCCGCTCTCCCGACAGGGTCCTCGGAGAATCCTTTTTTAGCGGAAACGATCAAACAAATTATCAGTATTGCCAGTGGAATCGCAGTCGGAAGGACGGCTGTCCATGCCACCGCCGGAGGTGCCGACTGAAAGTATTCCGTTGTCCAGTTGGCATCGAAGAGATAGTGAGACACGAGGCAGGGAATCAGCCCAAATCGCTTCAGCAGCCAGCCGTTAAACATGCCAAACACGGTCAGTTCAATGCCCCGAGTATAAGCCGGCTGTTGTGGATATGAACTGTGCGCGAAAGCCCAGGCAGCCGCCTGCAAAAAGTTTGCCCACCAGAAATGCCCGCGGCAGAGTTTCTCAAATAGTCTCAATGCGACTACTCGATACAAACCCTCTTCCATCAACGCCGCAAGCACTCCGATACTCAAGGCATCGACGACAGGAACAACACTGCTCAGGGCCTGAAAGTCTGCCGGCGACATCGGGCACCAATAGCCAATCTGTCTGCCCAACAAGTAAAAGCCGATTTGATAACCCTTGGCCAAGTAGGCAACTGCAATACCAAGAATGATACCGACGACCAATTCCTTCTTGCGTAGAGCTTCGAAGCTGAACCATCTTTTTATGGACATGTACTGAGGGCACAGCTCGCGATACAAAGGCTGCGCTGCCGCGTACAAAACTGCAACTGCGAGCGCCATAACGATGCCGCCCATAACGAACACAGCGGACTTCATGAGTAAGAACGCTTTATAGCTATGGGAAGGGTCGTAGTTTTCGCTCCACCATGGCAACTTGTTGAACTCGGGCGCCACTACCGCAATTCCGCAAAGAATGCCAAACGCGCTGCACAATTTGAAATTGAACGAGTGTCTGGGAGCGGCCCGGATGGCGACTACCAGGGCGCACACGCCCAGCACCACCATGACGAAAGTGGCAGCCGTCGTGTACAGGGAGTTATAACTGCGCATCTCCCTGTACTCAGCATTCCAAGGCCGTGGCGCAATAGCGGAATAGCGAAACGCCGTCACAACGTTGCCGCTGACGGTGACATCCACTTCGCAATACCCGTTGTCCGGCTGTTTCCAGGAAAATTGGTGGTCTATGCGATTTACTTGTACCTTGTCTTCAGCTGAGATAACCTTCCATCCCTCGATTGAGACGGGCAGTTCCTTTGCCACAAACGATCGAGCCAGCGCTTCCGCCGCCGGTCGATCGAGTGAAGGCAATTTCTTGTCATTGCTAAGGGTGACTTCCAGCTCCTGGAGTTGTCCCGAGGGCGAAAATCCAATTACGGCTGACTCGGGATCGCTTTCCTTTTTGAAGGAGCAGTGCCAGATCCAAATGGGCAGTTTGGGTAAGTCGTCAGTTAAGTGGTGGAGTTCGAAGTATGCACTGGTGACAGCGTCTTCTTGCAGCTTCACCGAACTGAGCATGCCCTCGCGATAAAAGCCGAACTGCTGCAACTTGGCTTTGGCCCTGGCGAGGATCTCGTGTTTGGGTACGGAGAAGTTGATCGATGCGGCGGGAAAAGCTTCCCTCTTCAGGCGAAATCCGAAGATGCCACCCACGATGCCGAGGATGACAACGATAATGAAGGCGCGCGATGTGTTTATCTTCACGTAGTTGGACTGGTTTCCACCCGGATTCTACAACCAGTGTCGCGTCATCAGTACTTGATAATCTCAGTCTTTAGGTCAATCAGGTCAGCCCAGACGCGATTCGCGATTACAAGGAGTCCGGCGGGGCTTGCGAATCAATGGAACATTCCGTACCACGGATGATTTGCCTCTGGCAGATACGGCCAATCGCTCTTCCTATCCAGACTTTTCCTGGAAGCCTCTGCTTGATCTGGCGTGAGAAAAATTCCGAACAGGTCATTGCCGCCGTTGATTGCATAGAATCGATAGTCCGAATTTATTTCAGCCAGCTGGCTGTTGATGATGGAAAAGAGCGCGCATGTCCCTCTTCCCCAGCTTTGCCCTTCAGAGTCTTCAAGTTCAGGACCATAAACAGGATACTCCTGCCCGTTGCAACGTACCGAATATGATCCTTCGTCGTTATCGGCCACTTCCTCGATGGCGGCTGGTTGCAAACCGTACTCTTGCAGCGTTGGAGTGAGTAAGTTATAGGCCTCGCCAATTCCCTCCTCCGCCAGATTTTCGGCATCGAGAATAATCGCTTTATCGTAATCAAGTTCAAAATCAGCCAAGGATTCAGATCCTCCCGCTAGCAATAAAGGCAACTTTCAAATGGCGTTATCTCTTCGGTTCTTCGTCGGACATGCAATCCTTCCGAGCAGCGAGCTGCGACTGGTGTGGGCGGATGTCTTTAGCTTGACGATCATTGGCTTTTTGATCAACGGTCAATAATAACAAGACGACCGTTCAAGTTCCAGTGTGGACAACGGACCGGAGGAGCACGTACCAGCGATTTGCGGCGGCCGCTTCTTTTAATTGATTGACGTAGTACCGGAACGACGGATCGTCCAACACCTCCACACCCATCTCGTCGTCTGCCATCTCAGCGAACAGGTCGACTATCCAGTGTTGGTCGATCGCATCACCGTCCGGATGTGGTATCGCAGGATCGACATCAAATTGCCATTGAGAAACGAACTTGGTGTTTGGAACAACAGCGCCATCGGGTTGCTTCTTGATCTTTTCGTGTTGATCAGCAGGTTGTCCTTGCTCGTGATTAACCAGATTGCAAGCACTTCTTGCCGAACGTTGCTATAAGAAAGCATCAACACGTCTTGCAGGAATCAGCCACTAATGTACGCGCCAGTTAAACCAAACCATTCTCTCTTTGAAAAACACAAACAGATGATCGAACAGGCAATAGATGCTGTTCACGAGCGCGCCTACTGGTCACCGTTTCCGGAGATGCCTTCGCCTGACGCATACGGCGCCACTGCCGAAGCCGATCAGAAGCAAAGATATGAGAGGCAGCTCGGACATAAATTCGAGCGACTGACGCAATCGCATGATGGTTGGCTGCAGAGCGACGAGCAAAGTCCTTACACTCAGCAAGACTTGGGCATCTCGTATCCGGTTTTGAATAACGCCAAGGACTACATCAAAGCATCAGACGCAGCGCTTGTCGAGTGGCGCAAAACCGACGTAGAGACCCGCGCCGGTGTGCTGGCAGAAGCGCTCGACCGGATGAAAAACAGTTTTTATGAAATCGCCGTGAGCACCATGCACACCACGGGGCAGTCGTATCTCATGAGCTTTCAGGCGAGCGGACCACATGCTGCGGACCGCGCGCTCGAAGCTCTAGCACTGGGCTGCCATGAAATCAAGCGGTTTCCCCGCAATGTCGTCTGGGAGAAACCTGCGGGAAAAGGCAATCTGAAACTTGAAAAGCACTACACCGTTGTGCCGCGAGGACTGAGCCTCGCTATCGGCTGCGCGACATTTCCTATTTGGAATACGTTGCCCGGCGTGTTTGCCAGCTTGATCACTGCAAACACGGTAATCGTAAAACCACACCCGAACGGAATTTATCCGATTGCTATTGTGGTGGCATTGATTCAACAGGTACTCGCGGAGAGCGGCTTTAGCCCTGACGTTTGCATGCTGGCCTCCGACAACGCCAATAAGCTGATTACAAAAGAACTCGCGGAAGACCCATCCGTGAAAATCATTGATTTCACGGGCAGCAGCGCGTTCGGCAACTACATCGAGGGTCTTCCGGGAAAAATCACGTTCACTGAGAAGTCGGGCGTCAACAGTGTTGTGATCGACAGCGTTGCCGACCTTGGTGCTGTGGCGCAAAATCTTGCGTTTAGCCTGAACCTATACAGTGGGCAAATGTGCACCGCGCCGCAAAACCTTTTCATTCCAAAGGACGGTATCAAAAGTGGTGGCAGCAACGTTAGCTTTGAAGAAGTCGAGAAAGCTATTGTGGATGCCGTCACGGGTCTGGCGAATCACCCCAAGGCAGGTCCGGCGGTGCTTGGCGCTATTCAGAGCAAAGCCACGGCACAACGGGTTACGGAAGCGACCAAGCTCGGCGGCAAGGTTTTGCTGGAAGGTAAACCGATTCCAAATGCTGAATTCCCCAATGCCCGCACGTCGAGTCCGATTATTATCGAAATTCCCTCGAGTGCGACCGGGATTTTTGAACGTGAAATGTTCGGGCCGATTGCATTCATCATTCCGACAAGTTCTACTGAGGAAAGCCTTCAGCTTGCGGCTGAAAGTGCGAAAAAACATGGTGCCATCAGCTGCGGTGCCTACACTCAGGACGAGGCGACGATGCAACGAATTGCTGATGCCATGGCCGAGGTGGGCACGAGTGTTGCCTTCAACCTTACCGGTAACATCTATGTCAACCAGAATGCCAGCTTCTCAGACTTCCACGTTACCGGCGGCAACCCCGCCGGCAACGCAAGTTTGACCGATCCAGAATTCGTGCTCAAGCGCTTCGTACGCGTGCAAAGCAAGGTCGCCCGCTAGAGTTTTGCTAGTATCGGTTGCCTTCCTTAGTGAGTCCGCCGCCTTTGAATTGAATCATGTGATCGTAGACGGAAGCTGTCCAGTCCTCTCCGGGCGTCATCTCGACCAGGCGAATGACATTCTGCCCGATGTCGTACCATTTTCCGCTAGTAACCTTACCGAAGTTATTCATTTGCCATGTGCCGTCGGCCATAACGTTGATCGTTTCCGCTGACTCCGGCTTGCCCCAGGTATAAGTCTGGTTGCCGTTGTAATCGGGACCTCCGGACTTGGTCCAGACGCCGCCAGTTTTAGTGTACCAGCGTCCTACGCAAGACTCGTCGCCAGGCTTCGAACCGACGAAGAATGGTTTCAACCCAGGTGGTGTAATCGCTTTGTCTCCAAGCATCGGGTTGGGGTTCATCTTGCCATATCTGAAGTTGCCTGGTTGGGGTATGCGCCCCCAGTCATCTCGCCCGTGCGCAGCTCCAGCTGGCACCGGCGCTTTTGCTACGGGCGCTGCCCCACCACGGGCGCCGCCAGCGGGCACCACAGAGGGTGCTGCTTGTTCATGCGGCAGAGCCTGATCGGGCGCGCCTTGATCGGGCGCAGCGACCTTCGCTTGGTTCGCGCCGGGAGCACCCATTGTCCCTCCGTGCTCAGCATCGAACTCCCAGGCGTCGCAGTTTTTCGTTTCTTCGTGACCGTCTACCTTCACTTCCCAGCGGCTGGCATACTCGTAGTTAGAACCGCGGTCTTTGATGATGGTACCGGAGACGGTGCCACCGCCAAAGCGTCTCGTGCGGTCCACGAAGGTAACCCGCATTCCGACTTCAGGTTTTGCATTACCGTTGAAGGTGGCGGATACCGCTACATCGGACGAGAACAGGCAAAGCAAGGTAGCAAACACGATTTCGCGCAGCATAGCAGGACTCCATATAGTTAGCGCGAAGATCCTACCATTCCGGATTCGCGAGTCCAAGAAGACGAACGTCGTATCAGCCGATATCCGTGTGGATCAAATTTCAGAAGATGACGAAACCGTGCAATCCAGGTTGCGGCTATTCTTCCGCCGGTGTCCATAATTAATCTCGAATGAAGAAGGATGGACTTGTTGTCATTGGACGGGCATAAAATCTGCTGAGGATCTTTTGGAGTAAAGAACTACGAAGCTCTCTTTGAGAAACTGAACCAATTGCGACTGCGCGAACTGCGCGTGGAGAAACTGGAATCCACCGGCACCGCAGCCAGTGGCACCTACCTGCTCATGAGTGGCGCCAACGATTTCGACACTGATCGCCCTGTCAGAATTCGGTTTGACGGCGTCGGATACATGAATCTCCCGACGCGCTTCGGGTTCGATGAGATGAAACTCGCCCATCCATCGGATGCGCGCCCAATCGAGACTTCTTTAAGTTACACCCTCAATCCACCAATTTGGGTGGTATGCATCGAACAGTCGCGCGACGGCGGCCCGCCCGCAAAGTATTTCGTTGCTAACGCTTCCACTCGCGCGCTCTAAGTTGCGACGAGCGCATTGCCGCCTCTAGTTCCTGGTCGACTGCCTGGAGGTCCGGGTCGGACTGCTGCGGTCTGATGTCCCCAGTCGCGGACTGGTTATGAGTGATGAGCGAATCCTGCGCTTGTGCTTGCAGTAACTGTTGTTGGAGCGCTTGTTGCTCTGGCTGCCCAGGCAGCAAACCGAATCCAGACGGCAATACGACTGGTGTCGGCGGTGGTGGCGGTACCATGAAGCTTGTTTCTGATTTTACAGTTTTTGCTGCGGCGGCTTTTGGCGTTGCGGTCTGGTTAGAGCCCGGCTTCGTGATTTCGCGCTTTCCAGTTTCATCCTTGTCTGAAGCGACGGTTCGATGTGCACCACCTGTGGAGCCATGATCCTGGACGGCTGAACCGTCAGCGACCTTCAAGCTTGCTGGCTGTTTCGAGATTGTCGCAGTTTGAGCGACAAAGCTGGGCATCCACGTGGGATTGCAAAAGATGCACAGCGCTGTCACAGAAACTGCCGCGGCGGCCAGCAGCCAGTACTTAGTCTTATTGCTACGACGCTTGATGACACGTTTCGCCAGGGTTAGTTGCACGCAGTTCGATTCGCCGGTATCGACGGCTGAATGCTCTTGCCCCGTTTCTGCAGTGCATGTGCAATGCATCGATAACTCATCTTTTCTCATAGCGTTCATCGCCAACCGCCCCCTAGTGCTCGATAGAGATCAACTCTGGACCCGACCAAATTCATTTTCACTTCAACCAATTCTCTTTCCGCATTCAGTTTCTCTTCCTGAGTGAGGAGTACTTCCACGTAAGTCGCCTTGGCGTACTTAAACAGTTGGTTTGCCGTGACGATAGATTCGTCCAGCAATACGACTTCTCCTTTTTTCTTATCAAATGCCTGCTGCATATTTCTGATATTCGACACCTCATTAAGAACGTCCGTGTAGGCTTGCAATAAAGTCTGCTCGTAAGTCAAAACCGTTTGGGTTTGGTAGTTATCGGCAGTTTTTATTCGTGCAATGATCGCTCGTCGGTTGATCAATGGCATCGTTATGTCACCAATTGCATCGTAGAACAACGACTGTGGTGTTTGAAACAGCAGTGCCGGGCTAAACCCAGAAAAGCCAGCACCCGCCTTGATCGTCACACTGGGGTAGAGCTGTGCCTTGACACTTTTTAGATCGAGCTTTGCTGCCTTAATCGCTGCTTCGGCCCGACGAATGTCGGCTCTGTTTTCCAAAAGCTGAGCAGGCACACCCGTCTGCAACTCATCCACAGTCATCGCCATAAACTGCTCAGAGTGTCTCAATATTGGCGCTGAATCATAGATACCGGTGAGGACCCTCAGACGATTCTCTTTTTCAACAATCCTTTGGCGGGTTTCAAATCGCTGGCTTTTAGTCTTTAACATCTGGGCTTCAAACCGGTTAACGGCTAACTGGTTTGCTTTGCCATAGCGCTTCAAGAGCTGCATTTTAAGGAAAGCCGCTTCCTGGATGGTGATGTTTTCATCCAGTATCTTCAGAGACGTATCCAGAGCCATCAATTCATAGTAGTTGCGTGCTATCTCAGTAACGAGCCTGGAAATTAGATAATTTCGAACCTCGTATTGAGCTACCATACGCATTCTGGCTGCCTCTTTGGCATTTCTGAATCGTTTCCAGACATCCACTTCCCAGCTCAGGGAAGGGCCCAGATTCAAGTTGAAATTTGGATATCTATAAAACTCCCTCTGGGTAATTTCGTCCAACACGCCTTCCTGGGTGTTTTCGGATGGCCTGATGTAGCTTCCGCCAGCCCCCAAGCCGACTTTAGGCAAGTACTCAGCCTGTTTCTCTTTCACTTCATTGGCAGCAATTTGAATTTCCTGCATCGCAATATTGAATTCCTGGTTATTTGCCAGGGCTGTTTCAATCAAGTGAACAAGATAAGGATCAGAAAAAAACTTCCGCCAGCTGATGGAAGCCGCACTATGAGCAGAGTCTACGTCCGATAGCTGCGGAGTGTTGTATTTCTTGGGCACGTTGAATGACTGCTTTTTTTGCAGCAGTTCAAGCGGATGAAACCACGATGTTTTTGCAAAAACAGGCGCGTGAAGGACTCCCATAAAAGCTATGAGTGTCAAAAGACTAGCGATTTGTTTTCGGTTTCCGCTCATGGCTAATCCTTAGGTTTCGCTTCGGCTGCGACCGCAGGTTTCGTGTCGGCTGCGACCGCAGGTTTCGCTTCGGCTGCGACCGCAGGTTTCGCTTCGGCTACAACCGGAGGTTTCGCTTCGGCTGCGACCGCAGGTTTCGCGTTGGCTACAACCGGAGGCTTCGCATCGGCTGCGACCGGAGGCTTCGCCTCAGTTACAACCGGAGGCTTCGCCTCAGTTACAACCGGAGGTTTCGCCTCAGTTACAACCGGAGGTTTCTGGTCGGCTGCAACCGGAGGCTTCGCATCGGCTGCAACTGGTTTCGCCTCAGTTACAACCGGAGGTTTCGGGTCGGCTGCAACTGGTTTCGCCTCAGTTACGACTGGTGGCTTCGGGTTTTCTGCCACCGCCACTAGTGGCATCGCATCATCTACAACTGAAGGCTTTGCGTCGGCTGCACTTCGAGGCTTCAATTTTTTGATCAGTAAAGCAAGGCGCCTCTTTAGCGATTTGTGTTTTTTCGGATGACGGTGCTTGTCGTGACCCACAATCTTTTCAGTGAGAGTGCTTCGCTCTGTATCTTTCAGCAGGTCTTTGCCATCAACCAGGCTGGCGAAAACAAAGTAGAGCCCTGGAATAATCAACACACCGATGATGGTGCCCGTAAGCATCCCGCCGATGGCAGACGAACCAAGGGTTCTGTTCCCGACTGCCCCGGCGCCCGCCGATAACATAAGGGGAATAAGACCTGCGACAAAGGCGAAGGACGTCATCAGAATTGGCCTAAATCGCATCCTGGCGCCTTCCAGGGCAGCGTCCAGCAATGGTAAGCCTGCAGACCTTTTTTGAACCGCAAACTCTACGATCAAGACAGCATTCTTACCCAACAGTCCAAGCAGGGTGACGATAGCGATTTGTGCATACACATCGTTGGCCAGTCCCATCATTTTGAGCATCCAGAAGGAGCCAAAAATGCCAACGGGCAAGGAGAAGAGTACTGCCAGGGGCAGTACAAAGCTTTCGTACTGGACCGCCAGCACTAAATAGACAAAGAGCACAACAATCAAAGAGATGACGACAAACTCATTGCCTCGTTTCGCTTCGTCGAAGGACAGGTCTTCCCAGGCAATGTCGAAGTCGCGGGACAGGGTCTGTTTAGCCACCTCGCGGATAGCCTGAATGGCTTCGCCCGAGGTATATCCTTTCGACGGAAATCCCCGAATGGCGGCAGAGTTGTACATGTTGTAGCGCGTAATTTCGTTGGGCCCTTTTGTTTTTTTCAGGGTCATAAACGACGTGTAGGGCACCATATCGCCATCTTCGTTTTTGACAAACAGGGTCTTCAAATCATCCAGATTTCTTCGGTACTCAGGGGATGCCTGGGTAAAGACTTTGAAAAACCGGCCAAATTTGACGAAGCCTTGCTCGTAAGAGCCGCTCATCAGAACATCCAGGTTGTTCATAGCCGTTTTGATTGAAACGCCTTTCTGCATGGCCGCCTGGTTATCGATCTGGATTTCAGCTTGCGGGTAGGACGCGTTGTAGAAGGTAAACAGCCCCGAAATCTCTTTGCGTTTTTTCAGGGCTTCCATAAATTCCTGAGTAGCCGCTTCCAACTCCGGATAGCGGAGGTCGCCGGTTTTATCCAGTAATCGCAAAGAAAATCCGCCGGAAGAGCCAAAGCCAGGAATGGCCGGCGGCTCGAAAAATTCGACCTTGCCGCCCAATCCAGCAGTCTTATGCTCCAATTCCTCAATTACTTCATGGACGTTTTGTTTGCGTTCGTCCCAGGGATTGAGGTTGATAAGGCAGGTCCCCGCATTGGAGCCTCTGCCTTCCGTCATGATTTCGTAACCCGCCATCGACGTCACCGAGTGGACCCCTTCAGTGGCTTTGGTTCTTTCTTTCAGCTGGCCAATCACTTTGTTTGTATATTCCAGCGAAGACCCCGGTGGTGTTTGAACAATAGCGTAGATGGTGCCCTGGTCTTCGTTCGGGACAAAGCCGGAGGGCACCTGTTGGCTCATGTAGAAAATGCCGTAGCAAGATAACAGGAAGAACGCCATGCACAGTATTTTGTGGGTGACGAGACGCTTCAACAGCCACATGTAGGCACGGGTGAATGCTTCGAAAACGGTATTGAATAGACCAATAAACTTTTCGAGTATGTTGCGCTTGTGACCGTGACCGGCATGGCTTTTGAGGAATATGGCGCACAAGACAGGCGTCAGCGTTAGCGCCACCACCGCCGAAATAATGATGGCGCTGATCATCGTGATGGAAAACTGCCGGTAAAACACACCCACCGGGCCATTGATGAAGGCGATTGGCACAAACACCGAAAACATCACCAGCGTGATAGCCAGGATCGCGCTTCCCAGTTCGTCCAGGGCTTTTTGCGTGGCCGCATAAGGCGTTAGCGAAGGGTCGTTCTCCATATTGCTGTGGACGGCTTCAATCATCACGATGGCGTTATCCACCACAATGCCGACGGCCAGCACGAGAGCAAACAAGGTAATCAGGTTAATGGACATACCAAACATCGCGAGCACCACAAAGGGCCCGACTAATGAAATAGGTACGGCAATGACAGGAATGACGGTGGAACGCCAGTCCCCCAGAAATAAAAAGACGACCAGGGTGACCAAAATAAACGCATCGCGGATGGTGTCAATGACCTGCTCGATCGAAGCGTTCAAAAACTTGGAGACATCATAGCTGTACTGGACGTGTATGCCGTCTGGAAACGTCTTAGAGAGTTCGGCGATTTTTTCTTTGACCTTTTGGATGACTTCCCTGCCATTGCTAGTGGGCGTCTGTTTCAGCACGATAGACGCAGAAGACTTGCCATCGAGATTGGTGTAAATGTCATAAAACTCACTGCCCAGCTCCACGGTGGCGATGTCTCTAAGCTTGACCATTTCGCCAAATCCGGAGCTTTTGACAATGATATTTTCGTACTGCTCAGGCTCTGAATAGCGGCCGACATAGTTGAGCACCGTTTCTGTAGACTGGGCTTTTTTCCCCGAGCTGATGCCGACCCGTCCGGGACGGGAAATAAGACTCTGGCTTTTAACGGCCTCGATTACGTCTTCTGTAGAGATATTGTAGGCTCGCATGCGATCAGGTTTGAGCCATAGCCTCATGGCATACGTTCTGCTACCAAGTAAGGTTGCGTTCGCCACTCCTGGAATGCGTTGAATTTCCGGTATCAGCTTGGTGTAGGCGTAATTGAACAGGTACTTCTGATCGAAGGAGTCCGAGTCAGCGTATAGATTCACATACATCAGCATGGAGGGCTGTAGGGGCAAAATGATCACCCCCTCTCGCTGAACGAGTTCAGGTAAGGCGTTCATCATCTGATCCACGCGGGTTTTAACGCTCACCACCGCCTGGTTGGGGTCGGTACCTGGTTCAAATACCACGCGGATGGTGGCTTCACCGGCGCTGGTGGCATCAGAGGACATATAGCGCATGCCCGGCACCCCGTTAATGGCCGCTTCCAGTGGTACCAGCGTCGACTGGGTAAGCACATTGGCGCTGGCACCGGGGTAGGCAATAAAGAGATTGACGACGGTGGGCGCAATTTTTGGGAACTGTGAAATAGGAAGCTGCACCATGGCCAGGCAGCCGAGGAAAACGACAAAAACCGAGATAACAATCCCGAGTACCGGCCGTTTAAGAATGTGACGAAACATAGCTGGCCGAACCTAAGTTACTCTGCATACAGTTTTAAATTCTCAATAGCAAGTTGAGGAGCAATCAGCTCGTATCGGATTTTGTCGCCTTTTTCTAGTTTGTTCTGCCGCTCGAGCAGGTACATCTCATCAGGTTTTATCCCGGAGGCGACAATGTAAACGTTGGGTTCCTCACGGGCCACTTTGATCTCACGTTCGTGAATCACCCCGGTTTTGTCGACTACATAGATGAAGCGCTTATCTAAAATTTCAAACGTGGATTTTTGCGGCACAATCACCGCCTGCTTGATCTTCTTGGGCCATAGTATTTTGCCTGTTTGCCCGTAACGCAGTAGGCCGTGTGGGTTACTAAAGCTCGCTCTAAAGGCAATATTGCCTGAGGTGCTATTAAAGTCTGACTGAATGGTTTCTATCGTTCCAGTTTGAGGATAGATTTCCTTGTTGGCGAGTTCCAGTTGGACGTTCTGAGAAACACCCTGTCGCCTGTGTTGCATGTAGTCCAGGTACTGACCTTCGGGGACATTGAAGTACACCCAAAGTCGATGGGTATCGCTTAAGGTCGTTAGCTCTTGATTCTCTTCCAGCAGGCTGCCCAGCCTAATATCATTAAAGCGCCCTATCAGCCCGTCAAACGGGGCTCGAATTTCAGTAAAGCCTAAATGCGTTTTGGCTAGCTGTAGTTCCGCTTGAACTTTAGCCAGCTTGGCGGCAGACATGGCGGCTTCAGTGGGGGAAATAATATCCTTCTCTGCAAGCGCCTGGTTATTCTCCAGCTCAATTTTGGAAAGCTCAACCTCTGCTTCTTGTTTTTGAACATCGGCTTGGTAGACAGTAGGCTTTATTTGAAAAAGCAATTGTCCCTGATGAACAGTTTGTCCTTCGTCTATCAGTACGTCTTGCAGGTACCCCTTCTCCATTGAACGAATTTCAATATGCTGTATGGCTCTAATCTGGCAGACATATTCATCATTCAGCGTCAGGTCTTTGATAAGGGGTTTGCTGACCTCGTAAGTCGTATGTGATGCTTCTCCATCATTCGCCGCCAGGTCTTTGCCGGCGGGAGGACCGACCTGGTGAGCCGAAGCCGATGCTTCTTTGCTGTCAAAGGATGAGTGACAACCTGATATAGACAATACGAGGAGTACTGCGCCGCAGCACAGTGCCAGTGTTTTAAACAGTTTCATGAAGCCATTGTTTGTTGTAAACGTTTCGAAGAGCCAATGAGTTTTGATCGAAGATGTGTCTTCCGACACGGCCCTTCAAACCTTGCTCTTAGAATCTATCAAAACAATGTGATCAAATTGTGGTTCTACTGGCAGTACCACGAGAATGGTTTCAAGACCTTCATAAAAGGCGTCCAACACGATCTCATCGCCGGTGAGCGGACGCGACCTTGCCTTTAGGGCTGGCTTTGCCGCTTGCCAGCATGGCATTGCTCAGTGCGATTGTTGCCAGCGGCTCACGGGAAAAGGGCTTGAAAACCACCAGCTTGTGGCGCATTTTGACGTTGTACACGCTGAAGGTGACGTTGCTATTGATGTGACTGCTGGGCTTGCTTTTGCTCATGCCCGTATCGCCAAGTAGAGACGGGAAGAACAGGTTGCCCAGCTCGTCCTCCAGTCCGATATCAAATGTGGTGAACGTATTTTCGGTTTGATTCAGAATGTCCAGGTTCAGCGTAATTTCGGTCATCTCGCCGAACGGGTGGCGGTCAATGCGCATGCCCGCCACCTTCACCTTCAGACCCGGACTGCAGAAATCTTCCGCCGTCTCATCGGGCATGGTCATGGTGGGCAGTTTCAGCGGCTCGCTGAGTATGACTTGCATTTCAGCACCGGGCGGGAGCATGACGCTTTTACCCTTCGTCAGCATGGCGATTGTCAGCCCGGCAGCGCCACCAATGGCCGCTCCACCAGCCAGGGCGGTCCCGTGGCTGGCGGCCGCGGCCGCCAGACCGCCATATTGCAGCACCAGCACTGTACCTACCACGCCACCAATGGCGGTGAAGCCCAAAGCGCGCCCGACAACTTTGGCTGCGGACTTGCCTTTGGAGTCCCGCGTGGTGCTGTTGCCCTCAATCGGGATTTCACGCCCGTCAGGCGTGATTAAGTAATCAAAGCGCGCATTGATGTAGCCATTGCGGCCCGCACGCTTCGGCCCTTCAAGAGTGCTCAGCACTCCGTGCAGCACTGTGCCCCTGGGTATCACCACCTGTCTATCCACCAGCACGTCCTTGATGATTTTGCCGTAGAACTCATCGCCTTTCGTGGTCTCGTCGGCATCAATCTCGTTCGAAAGAACCAGATCCAACGCCGTGCCGGGCGCCACCTCACGCACATCCCCCGTGTTGACGGTCGGGCTCGGCGGTTGCGGACTGTTGTACTCGGTCTGGGTAATGGTGCTGCGCAGCGCCGGGGACTCGCCGCCGTCGGTAGGAGTGTCGGCGGACAAAACGGACAGCGGGGCGCCGGCGCTCAGGCTCAGCACCAGACCCAAGGCGCACAGGGAACGGATGACTGACGGTCGCGTCCGGTTACGGGGCTCAAAGGTTTCTTCCATGGGTCTCCGGGGCACACAGCCTGACATCTAGCGCCCAGAGTATTAACGCATGAACTATGTCAGCTGCGCAAGCAGACGCAAGCTTCCCGTGTCACTGTTCGTCGGTTTCTGTGAACAGAGGCCGCGCTCGCTTCCGTGGTATCGTAGATGGTGCTTCGAGCTAGGGCGCGACAGCCATTTGCGTCGGGACGCGCTGGACGACCGTCGCTTTCTGCGTTGCCACGATCACCCTTGTCCTGTCCGCGACGGGTTGTTGTGCAGATGTTGCCACCACCTGCTGTCCATCCGCAGAGGAAACGCGAGACTTCAAAACTATGAAAGCGGAACTTGATACTACGGAAATAAGCGAAATAAGCGCTACTCCGACAACAAACTCTAGATTGTTCATGTATCAATCCTCCCGCGGAATGTAGGCACACCGAAGCGCCGCATTATGTGCGGTTTAGTGTGTATGCATACGGGCTACCTAGCGCCTATGCGGATCCGCTCGCAATCGAGATCGATCGCGAGTTTTCGCCTGTGGTGCGCCTACCAAATCCTGATGCGTCTTTTGACGGGCGCAACGTTGGTATGGCCGGACAAGGCACGTATATGCTTCATTAAGAAGTATATGCGACCGGGCCCTTCACAACAAATTAAACCGTGTTCGAATAGTGATCGTCGCCGAGGGCAATCCTTATAAGAAGCGGTGCGTGTCCAATGTGAACTCGCTGCCCTCTTCCGAATCAAACCCGATAGGCGCGTGGTTGTATGTGGTGATGTCCCTGCGCGGCGAAGGGTGGTCCTACGAAGAAATCGCGAACAAGACTGGACTGGCAATCGGTACAGTCAGGTCTCGCATTCACTACGCTAGGAAGCGAGCAAAGGAATTAGCGCAGCAAAGCATTTAGGAATCCTCCATTCAACTCAATGTGCGCGGCGCCTTTAATTGTGCCAATGGCGCAGCCGCAAAGTCAATCAACTTGCTGAATCAACGCCTCGACCGATTGACTTTGGGCTTCGCTCATTGATTTGCCGGTTTCGCTTAGCGCAAGAAGCGCATTCCTTCTGGAGGTTAGAGCGAATGAGAAAGCAAACGGTTAGTCGTCGTCTTAAATACCCGGTACCACAATTCAAAATGGCATTGCTACGCGAAAAGGAAGGCAAGACGTTTGAAATCTTCAGACCGAGTGATGTCGAAGAGTTCGTTGAACCATTGAAGCATTGCAGCGATTATGTGTCCCAGGAGAATATGTTCCGGCGCAGTCCAGAACCCCGATATCAGCCGGGGGGAGGTCGTGGGTCCGGGAACATAAATGTCATAGAGAATCGAGCCATCTCAGCAGCGCTGCATCATCGCGCCAGCGAACATCAGCGTGGGCCTCTTCGTTTGATGTCGGTGGCCGACATGTTTTCATCGCTTCTTCCTTCATTCTCATGTTGATTTCCGCGTAGCGATTAGTTGTGTCGAGACTGACATGACCTAGCCATCCGCGAATCACATTTACTTCGACACCGGATTCGAGCAAATGAATCGCCGTCGTATGGCGGATGACGTGCGGCGAAACAGGCTTTGCAGAGCCATTCGTGCGCTTCTTCTTGATCTCGGCGGTGTGCTTGCGAACAAGCTTGTAAATGCCGAATCTAGTCAGTGGTCGGCCGACATTTGACAGAAAAACTGGTTCTTGCGGAACGAAATTCCGACCGACGAGCATGCTTCTCAACGTCTCAACCGTTTCTTTCCAGAGTGGGCAAGTTCGCCACTTTCCGCCCTTGCCATGCAACTGAACTCGCATTGCGTCCAACTCAAGTTGCTGCAACGTCAGACCTGCTACCTCTTGCACCCGGGCACCAGTGTTGTACATAAATAGGAGAATCGCTTTGTCTCTGAGACTCAGAATTGGCTTGCTGTCCGTGGATGCGGATTTGAGCATTTGACTGATCTCCTCTATCTCCAGAAAGAACGTTTCTGGCGGATGACATCGCTTTACCTGGATAGTGGCTATCCGTTGCGCTTCCATAACGTACTCCGGTATGCGTGAAGCCATGTATTCACAAAACGTGTGCATAATGGCCAACCGATGATTGCGCGTTCGGATGGAATTGTGCCGATCGGTTTCTAGCCAGCGAAGAAACGCCGTGATTGACTCAAGGTCGAAATGGCGCAACTCTAACTTGGTGATCTTGCACTTTGATTTCTTCGAGGCAAATTGCAAATACAGGCGCAATGCGTCTCGATAGCTCTTCACGCTGGATGGAAGCAATCCTCTTTGGATGGGCAGATAGTCCACCAAAAATGAGTGCAAGACGTCTCCAATCTTGTTCATAGATGCACCTCCCGTAGTGCTTCCATTGCCAACTTCTGGAAGCGAGTATTTGCTTCATCCAGCAATCCGTCCGTGATAGTCAAATAGACCGCCGTGTGCTGCAGCTCGGAATGTCCAAGAAAAGTAGCGAGCGGAAGCAAGTGATGAGAGGGATCTTTTCCTTCCCGATAAAAACGCATAAGAGTGTTGACAGCGAAGGAGTGTCTTAAGTCGTGAAACCTCGGTTCTCGCTGTCCAGCAGCCGGACGCAAATCCAACGCGAGCGTTAACTGTCGAAAGGTTCGCCATGTATTGCATGAATGCATAGCGGTTCGATCCTCGTGCCACCGGAACACCCGCTCCGATTTGTTCTCAATTTCCGAGTCGTTCACATACAAGCTGAGCTGTTGCGCCAGCTTAGGCCCCATCGGCAGGTAGCGGCTCTTACCGAACTTTGAGTTGGCGATCAGCAACACATTGCGTTCAAAATCAATATCGCCCACTCTTAAATTGCAGATCTCACCGACCCGCATTCCGAGCCCATACCCGAGTAAGATCATCATCTGCCATGTTGCTGCACGACGGTGAGCGTTAGACGTATCGTGCAAATCACTTGCTGCTGACAAAAGCCGCCGAACGTCTGCAGGCGTGAAAATGAATGGTAGCAATTTTTCATTGACTTGCCGCCGTTTCGTTCTTATGGGTGATACGCAGATTTGTTCTTGATTAACCATCCAATCAAACAGACGGCGAATGATCCCTAACCTGTAGTTGTGGGTTGTTGCCTGCATCGATGCCGATGACCGGAAGAACTGATCTACGATGGCACCATCGATCTTGTCGATCGTTTGCACGCCAGTCTGCACCAGATAGCGATCTAGTGCTCGAAATGCCGGTTCCTCTGACTTGTACTTCTTACATAAGGCTCGCTTGTGCTCCAGGAATTGTTCAATTGACTCGGCTAAGCAGCTTCGATATCCAGTCCACTTTTTCATAGCAGATCCTCCGCGAGTCCCATCGCCAGTTCCCGCAGAGACTCAATGTCCACTTTGGAATAAATGCGGGTTGAGTCCGGCGATTTGTGACCGACATAATCACCGATCAATTTCAACGAGAATTGCGCATCGACGAGTCTTTGAACGCATGTGTGCCTGAGCGTATGAGAACCACGCCTCGGTATATCTACGCCGGAAAGACGTAAGTAATGTACGGCGCGTCCAGACACCGATTGCCACGACATCGGCGTGACTGGGGCCTGCATACAGAAAAACAAGGCGCGTTCTTTCGTCTTCGGACGATCTTTCTCCAGATATTCGAGAATCGCCCTGCCCACAACGCTCGACAATGGATATCCCGTGGAATGACCTGCCTTGCGTTCCCGAATAAGAAGCCGCTCGCTTTTCCAATCGATGTCATCCAGTGTAATGGCAGCCACTTCGCGCGCACGTAATCCGTACGTTACCAACAAGAGCAGAATTGCGTAGTCGCGTCGACCAACTGAAGTGCGGAGGTCGACTGCCTCTAACATTGTGCGCACTTCATCCCACGAAATCGACCGAGGCAAGTTTGCCAGGTCGTAAGAGTGGGGAAGTTCAACGACAACACTTAGATCTCGCGTCAGCAGCCGTTCTCTATAGAGGTACTTCAACATGACTCTGATCGGGCTTAGCACGCGGCTCAAAGACGCCTTGCCTAAACGATCTTTGGTATCAATAACAAAGCTGCTTAGAATGGGCGGAGATAGCTCGCCTACATCCACCACACCAATTCGATCAAGATAAGATTGCAACAAACCAAGCGAGTAATCATAGACGCGCAAGGATGCCTTGCTCAGCCCTCTCTCTTCCCTGAGGAATGCAAGAAAATCGTCCATAAATGCAAATCGCGCAGCATACGTGCGTCGGCGGCGGGACCGTCCGTCATATCCGGGCAGAATAACTGATAGCATCTGGCGAATGCATCCATGAACTTCTCTTTTGAAAACTTCCTGCCGATTTTCAGATCTGCCGAAACGGCTCCGCTCCTCGAAGTAACGGGCGAAGTCAGAAACGTAATGTTCGAGATGGGAAACGTTTGTGGCTCCCTGCTCCTTGGCGTAATCGCCAAACTGAACTAGCAATGGGATTTTTCGATGAATCGTTCGCACGGAATGCTGCTGTTCTTCCATCCACGCGAGATACTTTTCTATCTCAAATGCAATCCATGATTGCCGTATTCTGTCGATCGTTTTTGGTTTCGAATAATAGTCTTCCAACATTCGGAATCTCCTTTCGAAGTGAGTTCGAATGAAGATCTTCCTCGTGGACCAATAAACAATGTGGTCCCGTCGATATGCTTAATCGCCGTCCGCTCGCGCCGCAGTCCGGAAGCGAGTGACTGTCCAAATGTTGCGGCGGTTCGTCGTTAGGTCACTGCTGTTAACCGATTCTTGCCGCCAAGCATCTTCTCTAGCCCGGTCGTATCCGAAGGCGATTCCGGCAGCCACTGAACGACGGCAACTCGACTGGAGAGTTGCTTCACTTCATCAATGTAGAGCTGCTCGACTTGCTGACGTGCCAGCAAAGTCGGATTCTTGGTTTGAACAGGGGACAGCGATTGATTGATGACCCAGGCAAACGGATAGATATCCGCCCGCGCCAAATCTTCCTGAAGGCGCTTTGCCTCATGCACCGGAGTTGCTTCAGGCAAAGTAACGATCAATATGCGCGTGTAATTCTTGTCTCTCAGGCGCGGCAACAGGTTGATCACTGAGTCTGGCATGTTGCTCGATTGACGCAGCACCTCTTTGTGATATGCCTGGGCCGCATCCAACAACAAGATAGTGTGCCCGGTTGGTGCTGTATCCAGAACGACAAAGCCGGACTGCCCAGCGGCTACCTTATTAGCAAAACTTCTAAAGACGGCTACTTCCTCGGTGCAAGGTGAACGCAGATCTTCATCAAGGAGTGCACGCCCCTGTTCATCGAGGTTGCCACCAGCAGTCTGCATAACTTCGTCTTGATAGGCTTTTGTTTCTTCCGTAGGATCGATTCGACTAATCGTCAAAAGAGGCACAGGATTCTCAACAACCCATGCAATGTGCGCAGCAGGGTCTGTTGTGGTCAAATGCACAGGGTGACCGCGACGAGCCAACTCCACTGCTATCGCTGCTGCAATGCTCGTCTTGCCGACGCCGCCCTTGCCCATGGTCATGATCACGCCCTTGCCCGATTTCTCCAAGTCATTCACAAGCTCCATTAAAGGCGCCGGGAGTTCTTGATCAGCGGCCAATCCATCAAAAACATGAGCGGAGTGGTCTGCCTCAAACATAACGCGCAGCGCGTCCACACCAAGTAGGGGTCTTGCGCTGAGCAGCACCTCAAGGGTCGGAAGGACTGACAATTCTTTCGGCATAGAGCTCACCGCAGACTGTCCACGGATCAAAAACGCAGATGCGATAGCATCGCCCGTGGTATCAGCCTTCAGCACGCCGTTGAGAACCAGGCATTGATTCTGCACGCCAATCTCCCGCAATTCAACACTCGTTTTCGCCGCCTCTTTCAATGCCGACTGTTCTGGCCGCGATACTAGTATCAGCGTAGTGCGAGCACCGTCCATCAGCGTGCGCACGGATGAAGCATAAACTTCTTGCTGCTGTTGGAGTCCTGACAGGGGTCCGAGGCAAGACATGCCGGTTGTATTGTCTTCAATAAAAGTAGTCCAAGACTTAGGCAGCGACAAGAGCCGCATTGTATGCCCCGTCGGTGCGGTATCAAAAATTACGTGATCGTAGTCAGCGGTGTGACTGGCGTCGCCCAGAAGACGTGCGAATTCATCAAATGCAGCTATCTCAGTGGTGCAGGAGCCGGATAGTTGCTCTTCCATACTCTTCAAGCTTGCCTCTGGCAGAAGTCCTCGGTACGGTCCCAACAGCCTCTCCCGGTACTCGCGTGCGGCCGCCTCGGGATCTATGTTGAGAGCGTCAAGCCCTTTCACACCAGGCACAGCTGTTGGCGTGGAGCTAAGCTCAACGCGCAAAACTTCATCCAGGTTTGACGCTGGATCGGTGCTGACGAGAAGCACTCGCTTCCCGGCGTCGGCAAGAGCTATGGCAGTTGCGCATGACACCGAGGTTTTGCCCACACCACCTTTGCCAGTAAAGAACATGTACTTGGTGGCTTGTTCAACAAGATTCATTTAGGCTCCTTTGAAAATTTTGCTCTGGCACTTCGATGATTAGCAACAAGAGGATTTCTTGTTTGATTTCTTTTCGGCGGTTTCGTCGCAGCAGGCGTCTTCCGTTGCCGGGACACTGCAGCAACCGGAACCCGCTGAAGAAGTTGGCTCAACGGTGACCTTCAATCCAGGTTTTGGAGCTTCAAGACCGGCCAAGTGAGCGAGCTTTTCGCGCGTTGGATAAGCGCCCTGTACAACGATTTTGCCATCTATGAGAATCAAAGGTAAGCAATCATTGCCATGCTCCTTAAGCGCAGTGGTGACAGTTGAATTACTGACGAAGGACTGGGGTTGCTGAGAGAGGTTGTATCGTTCGACCTCAACGCCCTGGCGCTTCAACCAATCGAGATCCGCACTAAATGCCACAAGAGCGGGGTCTACGCCCGGACCGCAAATGCCCGTCGAACAGCACATCGGTGGATCGAATATTTGGAATTTCATGTTCACTCTCCTTACTTGTTTTCGCACTTGTTGGTCATTAACATTGCTTACTGGAAGTTCCTTTCTCATACCAGCCTTTGCTTGTATTGACGATTTTGACAACAGCGAGCATTACCGGTACTTCAATGAGCACACCAACCACTGTGGCAAGCGCGGCGCCGGAGTTGAAGCCGAATAGGCTGATCGCAGTAGCTACGGCCAGTTCAAAGAAATTGCTGGCTCCGATCAATGCCGATGGACATGCGACGCAGTGGGCGACGCCGAATTTTCTATTGAGCAAGTATGCAACCGATGAATTGAAGAACACCTGAATCAGAATAGGCACCGCGAGCATCGCAATGACGAGCGGTTGCTTGAGAATGGCTTCTCCTTGAAATGCAAAGAGCAAAACAAGAGTTGTGAGTAGAGCGGCCAGTGAAACCGGATGCAGAAAAGCTAATGTTTTATCGAATGCTTCTTGTCCACGCTTCAGTAACGCGGACCTCCACACCTGTGCAATCAAGACCGGTATCACAATATACAGCCCAACAGAAATGAATAGTGTGTCCCAAGGAACCGTTATAGAGGACAAGCCCAACAGCAAACCGACAATCGGCGCGAATGCAAAGATCATGATTACATCGTTGACAGCGACTTGCGAAAGCGTGAAGTACGGATCGCCCTTAGTCAGCTGACTCCAGACAAATACCATGGCGGTGCATGGCGCAGCAGCAAGCAAAATTAACCCTGCGATATAGCTGTCAATCTGATCATTCGGAAGATACGGAGCGAACAGAACACGAATAAATACATACGCGAGCAGGGCCATAGAAAACGGCTTGATCGCCCAGTTTATGAACAGCGTGACGCCTACGCCTTTCCAGTGTTTCTTCACTTGCCCCAGAGCGCTGAAGTCGATTTTCAAAAGCATCGGCACAATCATTAACCAAATCAGCAGTCCGACGGGAATGTTGACACGAGCTACTTCGAGCGAGCCGATCAATTTGACCGGACCGGGCAAGAGTTGGCCAAGAATGATCCCGGCTGCAATACAGAGGAAAACCCAGACAGTTAGCCAGCGCTCGAAGAAACCAATCGTCGCCTCCCTTTGCTCCTTATCCACGATGTCAGTTGGCGAGACGCTCATTTCTCGATTACGCCTCCGCCACTTCATTTGCCGTCGAGGTCGCTGGTCCACATTGAGTGCCAGGTTCGCAACACGGGCCCGATGAAGCGGTATTGGAACACGACTGTTTTGATGCGGATCTGTTTAGCAACCAGAATGATCCAGCAATGGATAAAGTGGTAATGCCGGCCACCAGCGGCTTTGCAAACGGCAAAAAGCCCGCTCCCAGTAAACTTATGTAGACACCCAACATCGGCGAGCCGCAACAACCGGTCATCCAGCATCCTGCGAATCCAAGAAGCGCGGAGAGGCTCAGACCACCTACGGCTGCTCCTTTGGCAGCGGCTTGTGCCCGATGTTCAAAGAATTGCCGGATGGCAAATGCAGCAAAAGCCAGAGGCAATGCAATCGAATAGCCGAGCAAGTAACTCTGCGTGCTGATGTATTGGCTGCCGACTGCGGGCGGGGCTGCACAGGCAGTCTCGCAACTTCCACAGCCGCTTTCGGCCCCGGAGGAAGATCCACCCGAGAGCGCGAACCAAATAAAGTGTCCTGCAAATGCCATGACAAAGACAGACAGCGGAAGCAGCGCTCGAACAAGTTTATTGCTGGTATGTTTACTCATGAGTTGTTACCACTGTGTTTCGTCTGTCATTTAGTCACTTTTGTTTTGGCGAGTTCTTCGACCTTGGCTTTGATCTCGTCACGCACACGCCGAAACACATCGAGTGGCTGACCTTTCGGATCTTCAATATTCCAATTCGCTTGCGTGCCAATGAAAGTCGATGGGCAGAAATCAGACGTTTTGACTGAACACATCGAGATTATCGCGTCATAGCTTGCAAGCTTCTCGTTGTCTATGGCCTTTGAGAACTGATTCGAAATATCTATACCTGCTTCCGCCATTACGTTGACCGCGTTAGGATTTACGCCAGACCCAGCTTTCACGCCAGCGCTTTCAGCTTCGAGTCCGACCTGGCGTGCAAAGCCCTCCGCAATCTGGCTGCGACAGCTGTTCTCCACGCATATAAATAAGACCTTCAATTGCAACACCCCTTCTTTGTGTTTTGTACTGATACTGTCTCTGGTGCGCAGCACGAAGCTTTGCTTTCGCGCAACAACTGCACATCTTCGCCGTACGTGGTCGCTTCTCCGATGGTCAAGAATGACTCCCAAGCGATTCCTTGCGGGTCATGCACCCAAGTCTTGTCAGATTGCGCGTAGCAACACGTGGTTTTCTCCTGTTCGAGAATTTGTTGCTTCGCATCTTTCAGACGAACAGTGATTTCTTGGAGTGACTGTTCATCTTCAACTTGAATTCCTAGATGATCAAGACCCGCCTGCGCACCGCGCTTCGAAATGGCGAAGTTAATGCGCGGATCGTCCAGCATCCACTTCGCGTAGTCTTCTTTTTCGACAGTGGGCTTGGCGTTGAAGAATGTCGAATAAAACTGAATGGATTGCTCCAAATCAGCTACGGCAACATGTACGTGAAACCTTTTCATTGGCATTTGCCTCCATTGTCAGCGCAGCAATTCTCAAGAAGAAAGTTGATCAGCTTCTGCATATGAGCGAAGTCTGCCGAATAGATGATCGAACGACTTTCCCGTCTGGACGTAATTAGTCCGGCGTTGGTCAATTCCTTTAGATGGAACGACATTGTGGCTGGCGGAAGTCCTAGCCGCTCACTCAACTCACCAGCAGCCAGCCCGCCCGGGCCGGTACGCACCAGCAACCTGAATACTTCCAAACGTGATTCTTGAGCCAGGGCAGAAAGTGCCCGGACCGCGTCTTTGCTTTTCATATTTCCAATATTATCGAACTGTCGAAATAATGTCAAGGCGGCCTCCAAAGTTTGAGCATACCGGGGACGCCCTGACGCTTCATCGACCGAGCGGAGATCTGCCAATCATCCTTTTTGAGTATTAGGCGTAAATCGCTGGAGATTTATGTTCCGCGATGCAAGTGCTCAGTCAGCTGCAGCAGGCGTTGTCGGAAACGTGGGCACATATCCATATGCATTGGAACGGGCGAAGGGTTCGCGATCGAAACCACACTTAGGACCTTAATTGCTTTCAATCGCAAGCAGCAAAGAAAGCTGGTTTCTATAGAGAAATGATTTACATATGCGGTGGCGAGTTCGAGAATTGCTTGATGCGCGTTGTTGCACGTGGTTTGGCTGGAGGACATTCGGCGCCGGCCCAGCGCCTTCGGGAGATATGCCAAGCGAGCGTGAGAAATCTGCTGCGAGCAGTCCGAGAGATGGATGGCATTCGCGTGTACCACAACAGTCGTGCCGGGCCACCATAATTGGTACTGGAGGCGATCGGTGGCAAGATGATCCTACAATCAAGCAATGCTACAAGCGTTGGTTCAAGCCGGTCCCGAAGAAACGGGAATCTTCGAACCCGGCAGCAGCGGAGTCCCCGGACTGCACAGTTTTTACTCCACCTGATTCCGGGCCCATTGGCCGATGCAATTCAAGAGACTCCAGACACTTTGTGTCGGATCTGACAATTCGTGCGGAATGCTGTATTTGCCTAACTCCAGTGCTCTCATACCCTCTTCCAGTATTGCGTCTTTGCCTTTGTTATCGTCACTAAACCCCAAGGCATGAGTGATCATTCCTTCCAATTCACCGTGTGGAGCAATGAACAATCCAAAGGTCGCTAATCCCCGAATGAGGTTTTCAGCTGATGTGCGATGAGGTGGGCCCCGACCTTCGGGCCATTTTCCTATATTGGCAAGCTAGTCTTTGCCGTGGTTGTGTCTTCCTTTACTGATACCACATACGATACTACACGGTCAAGTCCTATTTCCATGTTTTCTCTTTCTCTCGTTGTTTGGTAAACCTCCCAGGGTGTGCTGTAGCCGAGTGCCTGATGAGGACGCTCGAAGTTGTAGAAACGGAACCAGTCCGCGATGCTCGCTCGTGCTTCTTTGATGTCCTCGTACGCCTTTAGATAGACCTCTTCGTATTTGAGACTCCTCCAGAGGCGTTCAATGAAGATGTTGTCGAGGAATCGCCCTTTGCCGTCCATGCTAATGGCTATCCGCCTGTCTTCCAAGACGCCGGTGAAATCGTTGCTTGTAAATTGAGCGCCCTGATCCGTATTGAAGATCTCTGGCGCGCTGTAAGCCAGTGCGTCTTCAAGGCTTCCGTGCAGAAGCTTGTCTCCATCGAGTTTGATAGACGCCAGGACAGCACGAATCGGCTGTGCCAGTCGATGATCGCGACGAGATAGAGAAAGCCCTTCCTCATGGGTACGTAAGTGATGTCTGCGGCCCAGACCTGATCAGGGCGGTCGATAGTAACGCCGCGCAGCAGATACGGGTAAATCTTGTTTTCAGGTGCCGGCTTGCTGGTGCGCGGCTTGCGGTAGACCGCCTCTACACCCATTTTTCGCATGAGTCGCCGAACACGCTTTCGATTGACGGCATAGCCAGCCGTCTTCAGGGTCTCGGTCATGCGGCGACTCCCGAAGAATGGCGTCTTCATGTATTGCTTGTCGATAAACTGCATTAGCTCCAGATCCTGTGCGGTGGCTTCGGCCTTTTCGTAGTAAAGGCTCGACCGGTTTATTTCTAGCAGTTCGCACTGATGGCGAATAGATATGGATTTGTTGTCGTGCTCGATCAGCGAGATTCGCTGATCACGGCTCAGTGACCGAGCTTTCGTGATAAAAAATCGTTCTCAACTTTCAGCTTGCCAATTTGTTCAAAGAGCTGCGACACGCTTTGGTCGGATAGCTGATCACCCTTGGTTGCCGGCGCCTTCTCGAACACTGACGCTGCGTTTTCCAATAGTGCCTTCTTCCATGCGTGTATCTGGTGCGGATGCACCTCGTACTGACTGGCGAGCTCCGCTACGGTCTTTTCACCGCGCACCGCTTCCAGTGCCACTTTCGCCTTAAAGTCGGCGCTGTGCTTTTTCCTACTTCTCTTCAATTCGGCCTCTTTCTAGCATTGCTAGTTTAGAAGCAAAGGTGTCACTTAGCCAGTGGCCTAAATTGTTGGGACCAGCTCACGAAGCACGTTATCCAGCAAACGAAGACCTTGACGCTTCAATCGGACTTTGAATGCTTCGTCTGCAGTAAACAAGTTTTGCAACTCTAACTGCAACTCGCTGAGCAATTCCAGAATTTGCTTTTGGTCGTCGTGAGGAATTTGCAGACGATCAAGAGTCGCCTTTTCCCATTTAATACCTTCAGAGTAGAGTGCGTCGAAGTCAAGCAAGGCTGCCGTCGGGGTGCCTGTCTTACGCATCACTTGCGCTACTTTTAGTGCTTGGGCATAGCTTCCTGCTGAAACAAAATGTGAATCACGAATGCCACAACTCGGTCTCTGTTGCTGCAAACATCTGTTGAATTCAGTGTAGGCAATCTTATCGAACGCCCCTTCGACGACAACGGTTGCGTCATGAAAGATCCCGTCAAGTGCGTCCGTATTGCGAACTACCCGGTCCATGACGAATGGCTCCAGTGCGGATTTCGATACCACACTTGCGGTGCCGTGATCTGATTTCTTTGAGTACGTCAAACGAGCCATTGCAATATCATCTGTGCTACTCACGCATCCAGCGACGAAATCGGCGCTGTGCGTTGCGACAATTAGCTGGCCGCTACGTTTTGCGATTTCGCGAACCAAATGTTGAGCAAATCGGTTTGCGAGCGGAGGATGCAGATGTAGTTCTGGCTCGTCCAGCAAGACTAGTTTATGTTCGAATGGAAAAATAGACAACACCAGACCGATGAAGGCACGGAGTCCATCTCCGAATGAATCTATGCCGATGCCCCGGTCATAATAATCTTGCAGTGTTTTCGATATTATGACTCCAGGCATTTCAATAGGGGGTTGCTCAGGATTCAATTGCAAGTGCAATTGGCCGCTTTGTAGCTTTTGCACCGCTACGTAGTATCCAGATGCGGGATAAACAATCTCGTTTACTTTATCCAAGCGCGCTCTATCAGCCAATAAAAGATGATGCACCCAGCGATATCGGTCGCCAGGAATGATGGTGCTAGCGTCTGAATCGCCCGTTATAGCTGTGATACTGTTCAGCGATGCCATTCTCCGCAATCTGCCGAGATGATTACTGCGCCAGCTCTTCTGATTGAAAAAATTGGGCGTGCAGAACTCTCGCAGAAAAAGGTCAGTGGCGTTGGACTTTAGGTCTGGTTCGTTTTCCCATTTTGAGTACTCCGCTTCTGAGTATTCCACGAGCTTTAGCGGTTCTAGAAATTTGATTGCCTCATTCCTATCGAGAATCTTGAACGATGCGTCGCGGAACAATCGTGGCTCTATCGTCTCATGACTGCCGTCATACCATTCCTGAATAGACAACGTAGCTAGCGTCTTTCCCGACTCATTGGGACCAACAAACAATAAAACGGTTGGTAAGTGTACGGTTTCTCCAGGTTCGGCTCTTCGTGGGCCGTACTTGAATGTGAGTGTATGTATTCGGGCCATTTGCAGTATGGTTTTCCCTAAGTGCCCCGGTGATGCCCCGCCAAAATTGGCCACCCCACAAAAAAACCGCTTCGATCTGCGCAAGCGGCATCCGCACCAGAGGGGAGAAATTGCGCCGAGAGGGATTCGAACCCCCGACCGACTGGTTCGAAGCCAGTTACTCTATCCAGCTGAGCTATCGGCGCGAGTGTCGACAATTATAACTTAGGCACGGAGTTATTTGCCTGTTGTCAGGGATCCGGCGGCCCGCCGTTTCTTGCCGGATGCAAAGCGAAACCCGGCACGATGCACGCCGCCGGCGAAATTTCTGGACAAGCGCCCTCAACCGGGCCGCATACATTTAGCTTCTGCGCAGACGAAACGGTTTCAGTGATTCCCAAAAATTCTTGTCGATCTTCAATGTTCTGCTGATCGTATCTAAGCGCTGCCGCACAAGCGACAGGGGATGCTGCGGATACATGTCATCGAATTGTCGATCGTCTGAGGGCAGCTCGTGCAGTTTGGACTCGCGCATGCGCTGGAACATTTCTTCCATGCTGGAGACTTGGACCGGCTCTGCATTCGGCTCGGCTTGCGGCCATGGGCATCGCTGCAGCACGGTGGGATCGGGAAACTTTTCCGGATCGAGTGCCATCACAGTGGCTTCGCGGATGCCGGTTGTCCCTCGCTCGAGCGCTTCGACGTTGAGCTGGTACGTCATGTTGGTGAACGGAACCCACAAAATTCCCACAAACATCATTGCCAGGCTCTGTGGTTCAGGGGAGCGATATTTGAAGATGCCCCGCAAAACTTCTATCTTCTCGACTTCGAACACGTCCATTGAGAGCATGACACCACCGGCGGAGGCACATTGATCCCCGTAAAATCGGCGGGCGCCTTCGACGTCGGTGAGGTCGAAAGGCCACTCGACTGTATCGCTGAATCTCAAGAGGTGCGCCATGCCGTACTCGTCATTCATCCACAGCTTTCCTTCCGGTGCTGATTGGACGAGTTCGCCGCAGTTAGTCATGTCAAATCTTATTGAGTCGATGTTCGGCATGGGCTCATTATTCCCGCCCGAACAGCATTTCACGAATCCGCCACGAACGTGACACGAACAGTCCACGAACGTGCCACACTCAAGCCACGAACCTGACACAACTTATCCACGGTCTTCGCCTATGATGCAAATACATCGAAGGCGATGAACCATTTGGGCGGCGAGCCAATTGGCGTTGGCGGGGTCAGCTCTTGTTAGGCATTATATGCGGGAAGCGGGCAGATCACCCGGGTCCCGCATCGCCGATTGGTCCGCATAAATCCAGTCGCTTATCGGCGACAAACTGCCTAAAAAGAGCTATATAAGGGAAAAACAGAATTAGATACTGATCTCCTGGAAGCCAGCTGATGGTTGAAGGTTCTGATACCAACAATCCGGTCGCCGACCAGCCTCTGGTCGTCGATCAAAAAGCCGTTGTTGCGGCGCTCTCGGTCTCAAGCGATCTGGCGGACAGGTTTAACACAGAGCTGCTCAAAACGCTAAAACTCTCGTCTGCGCCGGAGCTGCCGGATGTGTTTTTCGTCGGCAACGGCACCGACAAAACCGGCACCACCGCCGGTACGCAGCCGCCCGAAACGCACAAGGACGTTGCGGTTCCCGCAACGCGCGCGGGCAACGACAGCCCGGCGGACGTCAGCCCCGGAGTCAAAGTCGACGACAAGGGTCGCGTGCAAGCGGTCGATTATCCCAACGGCACGCGGCGCGAGTTTGGATACGACGAAAAGACTGGTGCGCTTAACCGCATCGTGCAGCCGGATGGTCAGGTCTACAAGCTCAACGCCGACGGCAAATGGGAAATCGAACAGAAAGCAGCTGGATTTGCGGCAGCCGGTGCCGGTGCCGGTGGTGGTGCTGGAACGCTCGACTTCGTCGGACCGCCGATGCCGGGTCAACCATATCCGAACTATGATCAGTTCCGCGGGGCACCGGCGCCACTCGATTTCACGAATCCGAAAATTTCGCCCAACGGTGTATTTAGCTGGGAGAGCCTGGACGGCAAGGCGGAAACCTCGGTGTTACTCCTCGGTTCCACTGTTTTGCGCAAAGATGGTGCCACCGTTCTGTCGGACGACCGCGGCAGAGTTTCTCTCATCCAGTACGCAAGTGGAGATCAAATTGCCTTCAGCCACAACGTTGACGGACAGATAGATTACTTCAGTCGGGGCGGCAAAGTTTACCGGGTGCGCGACAGCGAAATTTTCGGCACCGACGGACAGGCAACCGGTGACAAGTTTCCGTTTGCAAATCCGGATGGTACGTTCAGTGTCACCGATGCGCACGGCAACATGCGCGTCACCAAACTCGATGGCACCAGCAGTACCTCGATGTCGGACGGCGGCATGGTCGAGCGCGACGCCAAAGACCGCATCACGCAAGTGCTGTCTGCCGACGGCAAGGTGCGCAAGTTTGGATACGACGATCAAGGGCGTCTGAACAGCATCACCGACCAGGACGGCAAGGAGTACAAATTCGATGCCTTTATCGATTTGTTTGGTGCGCGCTTTGGCAGTTTTGAAGCAGCCGACGGCACCAAGCTGCAGGACCCGCGGCTGAAGCCGGACGGTACTTTCGTTTATGAAACGAAGGACGGCAAAATCCACACCGACTTCACCAGCGGCAGATCGACAGAAACGACAATGACCGTCGATCAACTGCGCTCGACTGCGGCGCAACTCGAGACATTTAATTGGGTTTTCACGAGCAATTCCGGAATTAAAGAACGCCTGGATAAGATGACCGTCGCCGATCGCGTGGCGCTGGATGAAACATACAAGAGCGTCTACGGTGTTTCGCTTACGGATAAACTGCAGGGGCAGCTCTGGAACCCTCTCAAACGCGAAGCCTCTACGGCGGCGCTCGACGACCTGGCTGAGGCGCACCTGCGAACAAAGTTTGCCCATGACTTTTCGGGCACGCAGCGTCTCACCGAAGCGAACCAGGCACTCACCGATTTCAGAGACCGCGCGAAGAAACAAGGACTGACGCCTGAACAAGTAATCGCCGCGCAGCAAGAAGCTGTCAAGGAAATGGATCTTGGTGCCACCGAGGGGCAGAGGCAGCGCGGGCTTGAGAGAGCGCTCACCAATGCCGCTCCGACTTCCGACAGCTTGAATGAGCGCTACAAGGTCAAGTACGACGAAGAAACGCGAGCGGACGGCACCACGGTGCGCCATTACTATGTCGATGGCGAAAAGGGTGAGAAAGCCAAAATCCTTGATACCACCAGTGATGACCCCAAGGAAATCGAGCGCCAGTTAATAGAATGGCAGACCAACAAGATGAAGGAGCTGGAGAGCAAGTTCAACGTGCAGTTCAGCCATGATGGTGAACGTGAATCCGCGAGCGGCAAGACCGTCGACCTGCGCGCGCCCAACATTGCTGAACTGGTGGCACTGGAGGGCGGCTTGCAGCAATCGCAGCCCAGCACGCGTACATCTAACGGCAGACCGATCATGGTGCAGTTTGCATTGCAACCTGTGACCACGGCCGACGCGTGGGTGATGCCGCGTCCGGACGGGCAGGATCGCATTTTGTTCGAGCCGGTCGACCGCATGGGCGCCTGGGGTCTGAAGCGCACCATCCTTCACGAGTGGGGACATAACGCGCAAAATCTCATGGAGAAAGCTGATCCCGCCGCGCTCGAAAAGCACTATCAGGAAATCGGTTATCGCAAAGTCGATGGACACTGGTATCTGGAAGGCAAGGACGGCAACTTGTATATCCAGGGACCGGGGCGTGTACCGTCCGGCATCTGGACACGCGTCAATGAAAAAGGCGAGCCGCTGCGACCGGACGGTTCACCGGCGCGCGGCTTCGACGATCCGCGGGCGGCCAGCTTCACCAATGAAGAGATGCGCGAACAGTCAAAGGTGAAGCCGATGACCAGCTACTTCCCGCAGCCCAACGAACGGTCTGCGGATGCCGTCTGGCACTTCCGCGGCGACAAAGACTCGCGTTCGAGCCTCTATCTAAATGATCTCGTTCTGTACAACTCGACGAAAGCGTTCGATCAAAAGACCATCGACACCGATCCGCGTTACGGTACAAATCCCGACGGCACATCCAGATATATAAGAATGCCGGATGGGGCGATCGAGCCCAACACTGAAGCTAATCGCAAAACAGTCGATGACTTTGAGAAGCAAATCGCCACTCAGCGCGCCATGATCGAAAAGCTCAAGCAGGCCGAGGTGGACGGCTCTCGCGACCGCGCGATGCTGGAGTTGAAGCGTGAACTGGAAAATCAGCTGCGTAACAGAGTGCCGGAGGCCGCCGGCACGACAGAGCCCAGCACGGGAACGGAAAGCCGTTCAGGAATAAAGCCCCGCAAGTCGAAGTAGGGCACCGCATTGGCCGGCTGGCCCGCCGGTGCGGTATTGCGCACTGCAATCGGGGGATCGGACCATAGTCGTGTGGTGGGGTGTTTTGCTACGCTCTGCCTATCCCCTGTCTGTCTGAATACATAGATTTTGCGTTGCCCCGAATGCAGCTTCGCAGGAGGTACTGATCATGGCTGATGTCTTGAAAGTCGATGGCGCGGAAGCCGGCCACCAGCAGTGGCAAGGCATTGCCGCCGATTTATGGAGAAACGGCGACAGCCGGAGCGCGGAGAGAAATCCGCCACCGGCCGCCACTGGTGACACCAAGGTGGAGTATGACTCCAATGGAAAAATCTCCACTGTCGAAATGCAGAACGGTTGGAAATTTACGCGCGGTGCGGATGGAAATTATGAAGGAGTCGGACCCAATGGTGAGCGCGTCTCTTGGATCAAAGAAATGCAGGTCGGCAAAGATGGAGCCGTCACTTACCAGAGCAGCAACGACTTCGGCGGAAGAGACCATGTGTTTCTGCGAACCGATGGGCAGGCTCTCACAGCCTCCTATGACGGAGCAGGCGAATTGATGTCTGTGCAATTGCCGGGTGAGCGGGAGATGCGCATCGCGCGTGACTCTGCTGGCAACTACACACGTTCCTGGTTGGCGCCAGATGGCAAACGATACTTTGAGCCGGTGGTCGATGTGACTGTGTATGACAACGGCAGTGTGTCATGGAGTACTATCGACAGGCACAGCGACCTACTCTGGCGGCGCACGGTCACCCTTGGTGGTAAGGACGACGGCGGGATACCGAGACCACTGCCTGCGTACCTGAAATACAAGCTGGATTAATGAGTCACTTCATGGCTTTGGCGGCTTCGGTTTTGCCTCGCGACGGAAGGTTGGTATTGCTGCGCCGTGCTAAGTAGCAGCAGAACGAGTATCGAAGTCAGTCGAGCCGGTCGCGACATCACTGTGTGCCTCCTCGTCCTGAGTTCGCCAGCAGCTTGTCGAGATCGCTCAGCGTTTCCAGGCGCTTCGTGATGATCTGCTCGGGCAGCCTGCCATTCTCGCGCAGGTGCTTTTCAAAACGTTTCTCACTGATCAAAGACTGTGTCGTCAGTGCAAATGACACTGCTGAACCTGCCGTGCTGGATATTGAGGCAGCGAAGTACGATGAGTTGCTGCCGCGCGGATGTTCTGCGGCCAGGTTGTAGGTGGCATTGGTGCTGACGATGTCGCCGCCCAGGTAGCTCAATGAAATGAGCGGACCCTGTATGTTGTTTTGCAGCGCGACTTTGCTCAGGTGGCGCAGTCCCTCTTCGCCTTCTTTATAGTACTCGTCGTAGCGCTGGGACCAGACTGCCAGGAGTTCTGCACGTGAATGGGCACCGAAAGGACCCACCTGTTCGATGGAAGAGTTTTGCAGCAGCGATTGCAATTGTGCCAACTGAATCTTGGCTTCTGGTTCGGGGTCGTAGATTTTTTCGTGCAGGTCGGCGCCGATCTTCTTATAAGCGCGGTTGTATAAAACCGTGTACGCCTTGGCGCTGACCGGCGCGCTGGCGATATAAAAACTGTCGGCGACCAGGCTGCTGATCACGGCTGGCTTTGCGGCTTGAATGCGGGTGAATGATCGGATGGAACAGAGATACGCGGTGCCCACCAATGTGTTGGCGGTGACGTCCATCAAATAGTAAAGGCTGTTGCTCGCCTGATAGGCTTTGACGTCGGCGTAGACATCTGCAAACTCGTAAACGCACCAATCGCGAAACAACTTCAACACGCGGCCCTCGGCATGGCAAACCGCGAGGAGGTTATCGTCGGGGAGCTGGTGAATCAGCGTTTCGCGTTGGGCGGACAGTTGATCGATTTCTGCCAGGCGCCGCTTCACTTCATTTTTAACGGAGCCTGGATCTTTGTGTTGCACTTTGTTTTTGACTGCTGTGTAGCAGTTGGAACCGAATTCTATGGCCGAGCTGCCACCACCGAGGCAGGAACCGACGATGCCGACGCGGTACGACTTGATCAAGGGTCCGCGGCGCACGTTGGTGGGGTGTTTTAGATTACGTCCAGTCTCGACTATGGGGATAGTGGTGGCGGCGGCTCCGGCGGCGGTGCCGGCTTGTTGCAGCAGGAAGTATCGAGCGCGGCGCCAGCGCGGATCTTTGTGCCCCACCATCTTGTAGTTGAGGTAATAGCGCTCCAGATCGATCTCTTTGCGGACGATCTCGTTGGTGATTGTTGCGACTTTGTACTCGACATCGCTCAGTGCTTCTGCGCGTGTGCCCCCACACGAGATGAGGGCACACAGTGCAAATGCAATTGCAACCAGTTTGAAATTAGGATTCCGGCGGGCACCGGGTATGGTGCGTCCGCGCTTGTAGCCTATGCGCACCATGTCAGTCCGGCAGCATGTACTTCACGACGAGTTTCTGGAACGAGAGAACAAGATGTTCGCTCTTCGGCAGGAAACGACCGCGATCTACGTAGCCGGATTTCAATCCTTTCTGTACGGAGTTGGTGAGTTCGTCGTCTTCATCGCCGACTTCTTTGTTGAACTCGATCAGGTCTTTGCGCCATTGCTCCGGTGCTTCCGGAGCGAAGTATTGCTCAGAAAAACCGTGCGCGCCATCGGGACCGTTCGGCAGCCAGATGTCAATCGACATGTTCGGGTACCCGGGATTGATGTTGATGGTGAAGTTCGGGAAGAAGAGGTGATACTGCGAAATTTTGATTTCGCCGCGCGGATCGTACCCGGCTTTCTTCATGCCGGCTTCCAGTCCTTTAGCGCGGGCCGGTGCCATCTGGCTGAAGTGATACGGATAGTCCTTCAAGGCATAGTTGTCGGGATCGACGTCGATGACGGCGCTGAAACCGGGGTGAGCCACCGGGCAGTGGTAGCACTCGAGATAATTTTCGAGCATCACTTTCCAGTTGGAATCGGATGACCAGTCGGAGCGGCCGGCGAATTGCAAAGCGTTGATGTCCAGACCGCCGTCGGAGATCAGCTTAGGCAGATCTCCGAGGTAGTGGGCGAGCGGCTCCGCGTTTTCATCGCAGTTGACGAAGACCCACGGACCCCAGACATCTACTTTGACGCTGTAGAGTGAGAAGTCTGAGTGCTTGAAGTTGCCTTCCTTCTCGGCACGTGGTGCGCCTTTCAGCGAACCGTCCAGACCATAGGTCCAGGCGTGGTAACCACACTGCAAAATCTTGGTGGTGCCGCAGCCTTTGGCGACTTCGTGCCGACGGTGGCGACAGACGTTGACGAATCCTGCCAGTCCGTCGGCATTTCGCACGACCACTACCGGAACTTCGCCGACGTAGCCGGAGACGAAGTCGCCGACTTTCTCGAGTTGTGCGGTGCGGCAGAAGTATTGCCACGTCTTGCGGAAGATGCGTTCCTTCTCAAGATCGGTAACTTCCTGCGTGGTGTACCAGGAGGCTGGCAGCGACCAGCCGGCGTCGATGTCCGCCAGGATTTGGTCCTTTTCACGGGTGAGAACTTGCATGTCGTGTACCTCTCTTGCGTTTCTGACTTTGATCGGGTTCTGAGTGACTTATATTTTCAGTTTGGAACTGGGGTTTCCTGACGTTAGCTTTTGGCCGGATTTAATTAATTCACATTGGTCTGATTAGAGGATGAGGTGGCTTCGGAGACTGGCTCTGGAACTGGGTCGGGGATGGTTCCGTTGGCCGAGTCGTTGGCGGAATCAGGCGCGTGCACGGGCGTTTCTTTTGGTCCGAAAAGAAACATCGGAACGCACACTACAAACAGACCGCTCATAATCAGCAACACGTAGTGGAGTTGGAGTTTGTGCGATGCGTCGGTGACGAACTCCACATACCAGTCGGCGCCGGCCATGCCCAGCGAGTAAGCAAGGTTGTAGACGGCGTATGCAATGGCGTACGAAGTCGAGCCGCGGCGGTCGACGGCGTTGCCCAGTTCGGCTGATGTGGGGTTGAGGGTAAACGCGTAGGCGATGCTGATCGAGCAGAGAACCACACTGGCGAGAATCATATTTGGTGTGAAGGCGAGCAGCGGCATGGCGATGGCGGTCAGCACCAGTCCGAGCACGGTGGTGTGGCGCACGCCGAGCCGGTCTGAGACCCATGCCACCACCGGTGCCATAAAGGCATAAATCAAGTTAGAAACGGTGAATAGCGCGCCGATGGCCGTCGGTGTCGCCTGAGAGACGTGCTTGACGTGCATGGGAAAAATCGGCTCCATGAGAGCCCAGCTGGCGGCGGCAAGAGCCACTGCGAACGCAGCGGCGATCACACTTTTGTCGGTGACGATGCCGCCCAGTTCAGCGAAGACTTCCTTCCACGGCTTTCCTGCTTCAGTAGGCCGATGGCTGGGAATCAAGAGGAAACTGGCAATTGCGTTGACTGCCACCAGTGCGATGGCGACGTAGAACGCGGCGGAGTACCCGCCCATGTCAAATAGCTTGCCGCCTACGAGTGGCCCTAAAACTGATCCGGTGGTCCCCCCGAGCATGGCGATGCCCATGGCGCCGACGCGGTTTTCGACGAAATACTCGGCAACCAGAGCCAGCCCGGCGGTCCATGTGCAGGCGGCGGCGGCTCCTTCTGCAAAGCGCGCCGCATACAGAACGGTTTGATTGCTCCCCATCCAGAATAAGCTGGTGGCGACGAGCAGAAGCGACACGCCGAGCAGCATCGGATTTCGTCTGCCGATGCGGTCTGTGATGATGCCGAGAATGGGGGTGGCGATGATCAGACCCAAGGCGTACCCGCCGTACAACATGCTGAGCACCGACTCGTCTTCGATGTGGGCGGGCGAAACCGGGATCAGCGGCGCCACCATTCCGTAGACGTAGTAATCGACGAAGAGCGCGAACGAAACGATGACGAGCACCGTTCGTGGCGAATGCCGCAACTTGTCAAGCAAAGCGATTGACATAGCCTTGTCTATCAAAAGACGCGTAAGCGAAAGCCGGAATTATATCGCCTTTATAGCAACATATGGTCTAAAGTCAGCACGAAACTGCCCTCGGACCCTATCCACAAAGTGCGGATGCTTGACATTGGTTTTGCCCGCGCTTCTTGTTCTCGTTTCTCGCGACGTAGCGCTTGTACCAGCGCATGGTGGCGGGAGTTTGATTCCAGTCTTCCGCCTTGCTGCCTAGCACCTTCGCGAGAGGCTTCCGCGGCGGATGAAGACTTTTACGTCTTCATCGACAATAGCGATCTGGCTGGGTCCGATGTAATTTACGCGCCGCCCGACGTCAGGGGCAACGCACCAGAAGCTGGGAGCAATATCTGCGCGGGCGGGTGCAGCCGACAGCAAAGCTAAGGCAAGCGCCGCAAGCAGACTGACCACTGCCACCGCCAGTAATGCCAGCAGGAGATCGGCTAAATAGGTCATGACAGCACAACGATGCGACGTCAGCAAGACCGAGCGATGCGACATCGATGTGGAGCGGGAAACGGCTGAGGTGACAACGCGACTGTACTTCATGCCTCTAAAGTATCATCGCGAGCACCGCAAGTAGCCTGGATTTACCCTAGTGACTGCCGCGGGCACGCACTGGTGCCGTCGCAGGCTTGATACGCGTTGCCACGACCGGCACAGCGTACTTCTTAATCCACTTCTTGTACGCATTCAGTTCATCTTGGGTGTAGTAAAAAGATTCCGGTGGCTTGATCAGCTTGTTGAACAGGGCGATCATTTGTTTGGCGTTCTTTTGGTTGCCGGTGGAATCGCAATAGGTCACCCACGCCTTGCGCATGGAGTCGACAGCATCGGTGGCTGTGGTCTTTGTATTTGGTTTGTGATTCAACAAGTACAGGCGATATAGCGCCAGCTGTTTGTCATATCGCCCCTGGTGCGCGTATACGTTGCCCATGTCGGCGATTATGGTGGCGTTGCTCGGATGTTTCGTTGCTAACTTCTGATAGATGCTGAGTAAGCGCGTATTGGTGCAGGAAGGCATGTATTTGATCCGGACGTCCATCCGGTCTCTGTGCCATTCGTTGTAATCCTGCCTGGGGTCGCAATTCCAAACCAGGGTGGTGTTATTCACCACATGTGGTGCTGGTTTTGTCTCAATAATGTTGTCAACCGTTAATCCACTCTGGAGAATCAGCGTCAGCTTTCTGGGATGCGCATTCGAACGCCATAACTCTTCTCTGTAGAAAGAATAGTTAATTTCGTCGAGCGGCATCTCCACGGATTTCTTCTCTGCCTCGTCCTGCCATTCCTTTTGGGATTCGTATCCTGGTGGTATCGCAACCCAAGACTGAGCATAGTGGGTTGCGCGATGACCAACTTTAGTTGTGACTTCCAGCGTCAGCGTTTGACCAGGATTGAACTTGAGCGGCCATCCTTCCCACCGCGCGGTTTTGTAGCGGTCATACTCATTCATTTCCAGAGGTCTGTTGGGATCGAATGAATCCACCTTCTTGACCATACCGTTCATCTTCACGATGAAGTAATGGTCTTCTGGGTAGGATGTGTATTTGCCCTGGTCAGGAACCGACACCTGCGTCAACGCAGTCTTGCCGTAGTTGTGCAGAACATACTTGGTTTTAATAACGCAGTCGCTTGTTTTGTTGACGAATACCCGCACGTCCTCACTGAGAATATCAACCTGAGTCGGACCAATGTCCTTCCGATACAGGGACTGATTTTGAATGACCGTGGGCGGTGCAATATCTGCGTGTGCCGGCAGTGCGAACAGCAGCACTGCAGGTAATGCGGACAGCAAAGCCGTCGCTATTGCGGAGTGCAATGCAACAGATAATAAAGACGCTAACGCAATCGAGGATGCGGCGAGCCAATTCTTCATGTATTTAAGGTATCACCGTCCATCTCACGTGGCAGTTGGGTTTACCCTGACCTCTCGCTAGGCTTCGGCCGGACACGTCCAGGTCGGACGTGAAGGTCGGTATTTCGGGAGTGAGCAAATTTGCTACTTCTGAGAGGTTCAAATGAGCAATCCTGCTCGCGGACGCTCGATTTAATGTTTTTTCGAACTTGCGAGACCCCCTAAATGAGCAATTTTGCTCACGCCCAAATTTGGTGCGGTGTGGAGCCTGCTTGCGGGAGGCCGAGCGGAGTGTGGGATGGTCGTTCGAGACACGGATAGAAGAAGGGCGACCCGCCAACAGACGGATCGCCCTTCCTTTATGTGCGCTGCGCTTGCGCGCATGCGCGTGGTGTATGTACATGAACTGCTGAATGCCTTATGCCAGGTATTCTTTCAGACCGAGAAGCGACTGGTTGTTACGCAGTTTCTTCATAGCCTTGAATTCGATCTGGCGGACTCTTTCACGCGAGTAACCCAGGATTTTCCCGGATTCTTCTAGAGTCAGCGGCCGTCCGTTCGCAAGCCCGAATCGCAGCTTGATCACTTCGCGTTCTTGCGGCGCGAGCGTTTGCAGGAGTCGGTTGATATCGCGAGTCAGAAGTTCGCTTGTGGCGTTTTCTTCCGGCTTGGCTGCGCTTTCATCCTCGAGCATTTCCCCGAGAGTGGCTTCGAAACCTTCGCGATAGACGTTGTCCAGCGACAGGAGGTTCTTGGAAGCTCCCATGATTTGCAGGAGCTTGTCCTTCTCCAGATTCGACGCTTCGGCGATTTCTTCAACCGTCGGAGCGCGTCCGAGTTTTTCTCGCAGTTGTCGCACGACTTTGTACATCTTGCTCAGTCGTTCGTTCATATGAACCGGCACGCGAATTGCGCGCGACTTGTCGGCAAGCGCTCGAGTGATTGCTTGTCGAATCCACCAGGTGGCATAGGTCGAGAACTTGAATCCCTTCTCCGGGTCGAACTTTTCAGTCGCCCGCATCAGTCCCATGCTTCCTTCTTGAATCAAATCGAGGAACGTGAGCCCACGATTTGTGTATCGGCGCGCGATCGACACAACCAATCGCAAGTTCGATTGGATGAGGCGTTGCCGCGCACGCTCGTCACCAGTACGAGCGGCCCGAGCCAGTTCAATTTCTTCTTTTCCGGTGAGCAAGCGGTGACGTCCGATTTCTCTCAAATAAGTCTTGGTCGAATCTTCCGACAGAGGATTCTTTTCCGCAGCTTCGAGTTCGGTTTCGTCAAACTCTTGCTCGTCCGAATCTGCCGCCGGGCCCTCGTGCGTGTCCCAGGCGTCAGCAAGTTCGTCAGGAAAAACGATCAACTCGTTGGAGTTTTCGTTATCCCATTCGTTCTTATTTTTAGTGGCAGTGTTGCCTTGCTTTCGTCTAGCCATGGTGACACCTATCTATGGTTACCTTTTTGTTCGTTTCTAATTTAGTTGTGTCTGACAGATTTCCAGGTCACTGTTAGTGGTCCAGATAACTGTCCCATTCGAGTGTTGTGCGCATTTCTTTGTCTGAGCAACAAGACGTAATTCACGCCTGGCTGTTTCTCAAAAAAGCAGATACGTTCCAAACGCCGTGCTGACGCCAAAAATCGGCGACAACACCCGAATGGACAGATGATTTCCCTTCGTCGTCTAGTTGGATCGACGGAGCTGGGACGCTCTAGTTCCCGGGGAACGCCGTCTTAATCTAGTCTTTCGAATTGCCACCGGGCGCGGTGGCGGCTGTCTGCTGCTGTTCTATCGGTTGAGTCTTTTGAGATGAAATTTGCTGCCCGTTCGACTCGGCAGCAGAGGCATCATCATTTCCCAACCAGCCCCTCGATTTAAAGTATAGCAGAGCTGTCAAGGCCGACGCCACCATCAGGAAAAGCGCCATGGGATATCCATACGTCCAGTTGAGCTCAGGCATGTTGAATGCTGAGACTGCGGGATTAAAATTCATCCCGTAGATCCCGGCAACTAATGTTGGTGCCATGATGGCAGCAGTGATGATCGTCAGCGTTTTCATCACTTCGTTCATGCGATTACTGACGTTGCTCAGGTGCAAATCCATCAAATCTTGTGAATATTCTCGTGACGTTTCTACAAGATCCATTATTCGCAAAACATGGTCGTAGCAGTCGCGCAAATGGAATTGCGTTTCTTCCGTGATCATCGGCATTTTGTCGCGATACAGGCCGGCGACGGCATCTCGCAGGGGCCACACCGCTCGCCTGATTGAGATAATGTCGCGTTTTATCGCGTGTATCTGCTTCGCGTTGTTCTTCGAACTCTTCTCGAAAATTTTGTCTTCCAGCTCGTCCAATTTCTCCCCATATTTCTCCAACACGGGAAAATATGAATCGCAAACCGTATCAATAATCGCGTAGAGCAGATAATCCGGACCCATGGTGCGAATCATCCCCCACGACTTGCGCAGCCGGTCACGCAGCGGATCCAGCACGTCGCCGCCGGGCATTTCCTGAAAAGTAATGATGTAATTTTTGCCGAGAAACATACTCAGCTGTTCCGTGTCCGGCGCCATGCCGGGAATGGGCATGCGCATGACGGCGAAGATTTGTTCGGGATAAATATCCACTTTGGCGCGCTGCACCGGATGCAAGACATCTTCCAACGCCAGGTGGTGGAGATTAAATACGTCGCCAATCTCATCTATTGCCTTGGCGTCGCCGAGTCCGTCCACATTCAGCCAGAGCACGGGCTGTTTGCCGACCAACCCGACAATCTGTTTTGCATCGCTGATCGGCATCTCTTGGAAAACATCCGGACTATATGCGATCAGGGACATCTCCGGCTTGGGCGCACAAGGATCGGCGGTGAGAATCTCAGGTGGTGTTGCTGGTAACCCGGCAAAAGCGCGACGGCGGCGGCGTTTCTTTTTTGCCATGCAATTGGCAACCTCTTGCGTGCAGTAGGTAAATCCTGCTCAATATGGGCGCCTAGCTTAACCCAGCGGCGAGTTGGATGTATGGAAGTAAGGTAATCTGTCATCAGGTGTTCAACACTGACTGGAGATTTGGAATGAAGAACAAAGCATTACTTACAGCTCTTGCTGTTGCGGTTGGCTGCTCGCTGGTGGGCGCTGCCGCCAATGCTGAGAATCCTGTGAAGAAGGGTGCCGATGCCGTCGGATCCGGCGTCAAGAAGGGCGCCGACGCGGTGGGCTCAGGCGTTAAGAAAGGCGCCGACGTCACTGTGGGCGGAGCCAAAAAGGTCGGCGACGTGACCGTTTCCGGCGCTAAGGCGGTCGGACGTGGTGCGAAGAAAGTCGGAACCGCTACCGTGGACGGCGTCAAGAAAGTCGGAACCGTAACGGTCGATGGAGCCAAGAAAGTCGGCGGAGCCATGGAAAACGGCGCCAAAGCCGTGGGACGCGGCGCCAAAGCCACCGGCTCAGGCGTGGCGAACGGCGTTAAAAAGGTCGTTCCCGGCGACAGCAAGTAGCGCTTCGGCATCGAAAAGAAGTAGGCAAGCAGTCGGATACGCAAGTATCTAGATAGATGCTTAGCCAGTAAAGAGCGGCGGAAAAGCCGCTCTTTCGCTATTATGGGCGGCTGCAGGGGGTGACTATGAAAGCGGTAGTAATTCGAGAGGCGGGCGGACCGGAAGTTCTGGCGGTCAAAGATGTGCCCGAGCCGGCGGCGCCGTGCAAGGGCGAGGTGCGCGTCCGCGTCAAAGCTACCGCCGTCAACCGCGCCGACCTGTTGCAGCGTGCGGGACTCTATCCGCCGCCTCCGGATGTATCGCAGGATGTGCCCGGTCTGGAATTCGCCGGCGTCGTCGAAGAACTCGGCGAAGGCGTCACCGAAGTCGCCCCCGGCGACCGCGTCTGCGGTCTCGCCGGCGGTGGCACCTACGCGCAGGCGCTCTGCGTTCCCGCCCGCACGCTGGCGCGCATTCCCGACAATGTTTCGTTCACCGATGCGGCGGCAATTCCGGAAGCTTTCCTGACCGCCTACGACGCCATGATTTTGCAGGGACGCCTGGCGGCTGGGCAGTGGCTGCTCGTCAGTGCGGTCGGCAGCGGTGTCGGCACAGCCGCCGTACAGATCGCGCGGGCTATCGGCGCTCGTTCCATCGGCACCGCGCGCCAGCAAGACAAACTCGATCGCGCCGGCGAACTGGGCATGGATCGCGGACTTCTGGTTACGGACGGCAAGTTTGCAGAGCCTGTGAAGAAACTGACGGGCGGCTTCGGCGTCGATGTTTGCCTGGAGTTAGTTGGTGGCGCCTATGTCGCTGAAGACATCGCCTGCACCCGTGTCAGCGGACATATCCTGGTTGTCGGTCTGGTTGCCGGGGCCAAGTGCGAAGTCAACCTGGGCATGGTGCTGCGCAATCGCCTCACTATCAAAGGAACGACGATGCGCATGCGGCCCCTGGAAGAGAAAATTCTCGCCGGTCAGTGTCTGGCAAGAAACATCATGCCGCTTGTGGAACAGGGACGGCTGCTTCCCGTGATCGACCAGGTGATGCCGCTTTCCGCCGCCGGTGACGCGCACAAGTGCTTGGAGAAAAACGAGAACTTCGGCAAGATAGTTCTGGAAGTAGATTGAGTTGATTGCATGCCGGACAAAACCGTCAACATATTGATAGTCGAAGATCACCAGGTCACTCTCGAAGGGCTGACGGCGGGATTGGCTCGGGAACCCAATTTCAGCGTCGTCGCTACCTCCGCCAACAGCGACGAAGCGCTGACTCTGGTCGAGCAGACGAAACCACAGGTGGTGCTGCTCGATTTGCACGTTCCTGGAACGCGCGGACCGAAATCGATGATCGAAGAATTCTGCCGCATTCCCGGTTTGAAGATCGTCATTTTCAGCGCGGAGAACCGGCTGGCGTTTGTTCAGGCGGTGCTGGCTATGGGTGTTTCCGCGTATCTCTTGAAGTCGGAGCGGATCGCCAAAGTGGCGGACACAATCAGTGCGGTTGTATCGGGCAAGACCGGAATCGTCTCGGATGAATTGATGCATGGCTTCCGAAAATTGACTCCCAGCGAAGCCGAAGTGCTGTCCATGCTGGGGCAAGGCATGAAGTACCAGGACATTGCCGATCAGCGTTACACGACTGTGGCGACCGTGCGCAAGCAGTGCGAAACCCTGCAACTCAAATTGGGGTTGGAGAGCCGCGAACAACTGATTGCCTGGGCTGTGAAAAATGGCTACGGCAGCGTCGAGAGCGGCGGTTAAAAAATGCCAGGCGCAGGCGAGGATGAAACACGGAAGGCGCCCAGCCTGGTGGTCACCGCCGACGGCTCAGTGACGCTCTTCAACGAGGATGCCGGTGAGCTTTATCACAACAGCGCCGGCGCCTACACCGAGGCTCTCAAGAATTACGTGGAGCCAGCCGGTGCAGTCGATACTCTACGGCGCACCGGGACGCTCCGCGTGCTCGATGTTTGCTTCGGGATGGGCTACAACAGTTTCGTCCTCCTGCAGCATCTGGCTGAAAAGCGCTTGTCCGGGCAGGTCTTCATACGAGGAATCGAAAACGATTCCGCCGTCCACGCGCTGGCTTTCTCTCACGTGCTGGAAGATCCGCGCCTGCAGGCGGCGCGCGCCTTGCTGCCGGCCACGCCGGTTTCGACCGGCGCCGCACCGCAGGTTTCTTCCCGGACCGGTCTACAAGTGGTACTGGAGGTGGTGCTGGCCGACCTGCGTCACGAACTTCCGAAACTGCCGGACCGCGAAGAATATGACATCGTCTTCCACGATCCGTTCTCGCCTCGTAAAGTCCCCCAGCTGTGGACTGTGGATATCTTCCGCAAATACCACCAGCTCCTGGCTGCGCGTCGCGGTCGCTTGCTCACCTATTCAATTGCGGGCGCTGTGCGCGGGGGGCTTTTAGAGGCCGGATTTGCTGTCTGGCGCACCACCGCAGTTGGTGGCAAGTACGGGGGCTCGCTTGCGATGTTTCCCGGCGACCAACCGCCACCCGGATGTCAGCCAGGCGAAGCCGGCTTCGGCGAGCGAAAGGGCGGACGGCGCAGCCTGGTTCCGTTTCGGGACCCGGACTTCTCAGCGACGAAAGACGAACTATTATTGCGCCGCAGCTTAGAACAGGCGGACTACGAGATCTAGAGCCGTTCGGTCAAGTTAAAGAACTGCCTATTTGATTATGTATACGGTTACTAGAAGATTAGAGCTTAGAAACGGCGGGTAGACACACTTAAGAGGGATTCGGGCCCTCTTTTATCGGTCATTGCGTACCCGATTTGGCGCTCGCTCGGGATATTTAAGGGTCAAAGGCATGGAACAAACAGTTCCCATCATTGCTCAAATGGTCACTGCCTTCGCCATGCTTGGCGGCATGTGGTGGATCAGCAAAGACGTCGTGGCAGCCATCCGCAAGCTATCAGAAGATCAGCGCGAGATTGCCGAGAGGCTGCGCGCCTTCTCCAGTCACGCCGAGCGCCTGATGGCGATGGAGAGCCATTTGCAGGCGATCGCTGACGCTCGCCGCAATCCGCAAATCCCGCCGCAACCGCAGACCAACATTGAAATTTCGGAACAGATATCCGACCATCTTGAGAAGCATTCGCGGATGCTGGAGCTTCAGGTAATCGCCCAGTTGATGCCACTGATTCGGGAGGAGCACAGCAAAGACGCGGCTCTGTCCGCCATTTCAGCCCTTACCAACCGCGAGATCGGTTCCCGCTTTCGGGACCTACTGAGTTCGGTTTCGTTCGATGACGTGCAGCATTTCACAGGCGAGATGTGGGCTCTCGAGCAAGACCAGGGCTTCATGGAAGAAACGCCTCCGGCGCCGCCGATGACCCCGGTGATCTCCGCGCGCCACAAGCGCGCCAATGAGTACATCCGCTCGCCAAAACAGCAGCAGGTGCCGGAAGAGCCGGTTGATTTCGTCGAACAGCTGGAGCGCCAGCGGACCGATGAAGATGAAGAGCAGCGGCTGCGTGATTTCGAAGCCATGCGGCGCAAAGGCGAGGAGGCGGCGCGCAACCGTCTGGAAGCCGAGAAGAAACGCATTGAAGAAGACCGCCTGATTGCAGAAGCCAACGAAGCCGCGCGGCTGGCGCGCATCGCTCGTCTGAAGGAAGAAGAAGAGCGGCGCATGGAGGAAGACCTGCGTGAGGCTGAGGCGGAGCGGCTGCGGCTCGTAGAAGAAGCGCGCCAGGCTGCTGAAGAAGAAGCGCGTCTGGAGGAGGAAGCTCGGAATTCTGAGCAGGCACGGCAACAGGCAATTATCGACCGCGCCGAGGAAGAAGCCTTGCGGGCGGCAGCCGCGGAAGAGGCAGCACGCATAGAAGCTGCGGCGGCGCGTCAGGAAGAGGAAGCGCGTATCGCCGAGGAAGCGCGTATCGCGCGCGAGGAAGACGAGGCGCGCGAACTGGCGGAGCAACAGCGTTTCCGCGAAATGCAGGCGCAGCGTGAGCGTTCTGAGGAAGAGGCGCGGTTGCGTGCGGAGCAGGAAGCCGAAGAAGCGCGGCGCCTGGCTGAAGAAGAAGAGAACCGTCAGCGCGAAGAACAAGAGCGGCTCTGGCAACAAGAAGAGCAGGCAAGGATATGGGCCGAAGAAGAGCAGCGTCGCCAGGAAGAAGAGGAGATGCGGCTCTGGGCTGAGGAAGAAGAGCGGCTGCGTCTGGAAGCCGAGGAGCGTGCGCGCGCTGAAGAACAAGCGCGTCTGGCAGAGGAAGCGAGGCTTGCCGAAGAAGAGCGCCTGCGCCAGGAAGAAGAAGAGCGCAAGCGCCGCGAAGAGGAAGAATATGCGCGGCTGCTCGCTGAAGAAGCGGAGCGCAAACGCCTCGAGGAAGAAGAGTATGCGCGCCTGCTCGCCGAAGAGGAAGCGCGGATTAAGGCAGAACTGGAAGCGCAGCTGCGTGAAGAAGAAGAAGCGCGGCTTGCCGAAGAGCAGCGGCTACGTGAGGAAGAAGAAGCGCGGCTTGCCGAAGAGCAGCGGCTGCGTGAGGAAGAAGAAGCGCGGCTTGCCGAAGAGCAGCGGCTACGTGAGGAAGAAGAAGCGCGGCTTGCCGAAGAGCAGCGGCTACGTGAGGAAGAAGAAGCGCGGCTTGCCGAAGAGCAGCGGCTACGTGAGGAAGAAGAAGCGCGGCTTGCCGAAGAGCAGCGGCTGCGTGAGGAAGAAGAAGCGCGGCTTGCCGAAGAACAGCGGCTGCGTGAGGAAGAAGAAGCACGCCTTGCCGAAGAGCAGCGGCTGCGTGAGGAAGAAGAAGCACGCCTTGCCGAAGAGCAGCGGCTGCGTGAGGAAGAAGAAGCACGCCTTGCCGAAGAGGCTCGCAGAAGAGCCGAAGAGGAAGAACGCCAGCGCCGTGAACGCGAAGAAGCGTTGCGCCGCGCCCAGGAAGAGGCGGCTGCTATCCGCCAGGAGCGTGAGTTAGCGAAGAAACGTGCGGCTGCGGAAGAAGCCCGCAAGAAAGCCGAGGAAGAAGCGAAGCGTCGCGAGGAAGAGCGCGCGAAGAAACGCGCAGAGGAAGAAGCTGCCCAAATCAAACGCGAACGCGAGGAAGCGCGTCGCAAAGCTGAGGAAGAAGAAGCTCGCAAAAAGGCAGAACGTGCGGAAGCCTTGCGCAAAGCCGAGGAAGAAGCCAGGCTGCGTGAGGAAGAAGAAGCACGTCTTGCTGAAGAGCAGCGGCTTCGCGAGGAAGAAGAAGAGCGTCTGCGTCTCGAGGAAGAAGAACGCCTGCGCCTCGAAGAAGAGGCACGTCTTGCAGAAGAGCAGCGGCTTCGCGAGGAAGAAGAAGCGCGACTGCGTGCCGAGGAAGAAGAACGCCTGCGCCTCGAAGAAGAGGCACGTCTTGCAGAAGAGCAGCGGCTTCGCGAGGAAGAAGAAGCGCGACTGCGCGCCGAGGAAGAAGAACGCCTACGCCTCGAAGAAGAAGAACGCCTGCGCCTCGAAGAAGAGGCACGTCTTGCAGAAGAGCAGCGGCTTCGCGAGGAAGAAGAAGCGCGACTGCGCGCCGAGGAAGAAGAACGCCTGCGCCTCGAGGAAGAGGAGCGTCAGCGTGAGGAAGACGAAGCGCGTCGCCGCGCCGAAGAAGAAGCTCGCCGCCGCGCCGAAGAAGAAGCTCGCCGCCGCACCGAAGAAGATCGAAAGCGCGCCGAGGCCGAAGCAAAGAAACGAGCCGAAGAAGAAAAACGTCGTGCCGAGGCTGATGCTAAGAAGAAGGCTGAGGAAGATGCGCGCCGCAAGATCGAGGAAGAGGCGCGTCGCAAAGTAGAAGCGGAACAACGCAAGAAAGCCGAAGCCGAAGCCCGCAAAAAAGCCGACGAAGAGAAAAGGCGCGCCGACGAAGAATACAAACGCGCCGCTGAGGAAGCGCGAAAAGTTTCGGAAGCGCGAAAAGTTGCCGAGGCTCGCAAGAAAGCCGACGATGAAGCGCGGCGCAAAGCAGACGAGGAGGCGCGTGCCAAACTCGACCTCGAACGCCGCCGCAAAGAAGAGGAAGAGCGTCTGGCGCGCGAGGCGGAGACCTGGAAGCGTGCCGAGAAGGAAGCGATTCGTCGTGCCGACGAGGAATTGCGCAAGGCGGAAGCTGATCGCAAGCGCACCGAGGAAGCCGAGAAGAAACGTCTGGAAGACGAATCGAAGCGTGCAGAACGCGAGCGTTTCGAAGAAGAGCATCGCGAAAGCATCGATGCGCAGCGCATCACACAAGAGATTGAAAAGTCGACCGACATCGTCAATCCCAACGAAACGGTCACCTTGCCCGCTTACGAATCAGACACCACCCCCGACGAGTTGTTGACGGCACCGGCGAACGAGCCGGTTTCGTCCGCATTTACTGAAGCCGGCGACGGTCTGTTCGCGAAAGGCAATTACGCGGACGCCGAGAAGCACTACATGCGTGCCTTGCCGGCTCTCGAAGAAATGGTCGGCAGCGATCACCTGGCAGTCATCGACATACTGCGCAAGCTGGCGGTTGTCTGTTTGCGTCGCGGTAAGTTGAATGATGCGGAAGAAGGGTTCCGTCAGGTGCTGGCGCGTCGCATCATGAAGCTCGGTCCCAATCATGAGGATTCGTTGCAATCGCGTCATGACTTGGGATCTTTTTATACGTTGCGCGGCAACTTCAAAGAAGCGCGCGTTATGTTGGAGCAGGCGCTTGCCTCGCGGCGCGAAGTGTTTGGCGATGAGAATGCGATGTCGGCGCAGTCGATGCACGCGCTGGCGCTGCTCGACATGGCGGAAGGCAAGTATCTAGACGCGCGCGCGCTCATGGAAACTGCGAAGCGCATTCGTTTATCGCTGCTCGGCGCCAATAACATCGACACGGTACAAAGTAATTGCGACCTGGGCTATTTGATGTTTCTGCAGGATGAATTGGCGGAAGCCGAACCTCTATTGATGGAGGCGCTGATTGCACGGCGCGGCTATTATCTCGGTGAAGAACATCCCGATGTCGCGCAGGTGATGCTTTATCTGGCGCGGCTGTACACGCGGCTGGGCAAGTACGGCGAGGCGAAGCGTCCGCTTGAACGCAGTCTGGAAATTCGCAACAAGTTGCTCGGCAACAAGCATCCCGACACGGCCGAGTCTTTTAACGCCATCGGCATCTACCAGCTCTATCAGAAGAAGTACACCGAAGCGCGCCAGAATTTCTCGCAGGCGCTCTACATCCGCAAAACCAATTTCGGTGAGAAACATCCGGCGACCCTCGAGAGCATGTTCTACCTCGGATACATCTGTGCGCGTCAGGGGCAATTCGAAGAAGCCGGTCCGATCATCGAGAAGACGCTGGATCTGCGCCGCGAATTGCTGGGCGCGTATCACCCGGATGTGGCGCAAAGTATCAATGGATCGGGCGTGCTCGCTACCTTGACGGGGCGCGTCGATCTTGCCGAGCCTGTGCTCGAGGAAGCGATTACGATGCGGCGCACCATCCTTGGTGACCACCACCTCGATGTTGCGGAGAGCCTGCACGACCTGGGTCTGTGTGCGGCGCGCCAGGGCAACTTCGAACGCGCCAAACCGCTCCTCGAAGAATCAATCGAAATTCGCAAGCGCATCATCGGTCCCGACAGCCCGCTGCTTGCCGAAGCCATGAAAGACTACGACGCGATAGTCGGCGCCGCGCGCCGCTAACTCCCGCCGCGGCGCGCCGCTAACTCTCGGCGCCGCGCGCCGCTAACTCCCGCCGCCGCGCGCCGTTAACTCTCGCCGCCGCGCGCCGTTAACTCTCGCCGCCGCGTGCCGTTAACTCTCGCCGCCGCGCGCTCCGCCTCTATATACGCTAATGGTATGCCAAATCAGAAGTTGCATACCATTAGCGTATATTGAATTCACCCGCCTTTATATACGCTATTGGTATGCCAAATCGAAAGTTGCATACCATTAGCGTATATTGCATTCATCCGCGGGCGGATGGCGGAAGGTCGACTCGTTTGAGCGTGCGATCGGTTGTGGCGACGAGCAACGCTTTGCCGTCGGGGAAAAATTCTAACGCGGTGGGTGTGTCTTTCGCACTCGTGAATTGGTCGTCGGATCTTTCGCCGGATTTTTCGCCGGATCTTTCGCCGGATCGCTCGTCGGATCGCTCGTCGGATCGCTCGTCAGCGGGTGGAGAGGCGTCGAGTCTGCCATCGTCGGGCACTGCTGTCTCTAACTCCTGGCCGCGTGCCAGGGACATTGGCGGTGAAAGCATAGACAGATCGTGAGTGGAGTGAATCGTCAGTTGCATGCTGGAATCGGCAAGGCACGCCAGCACTCGCTGATCGGGCGAGAGAGCGGTGACGGATGTATAGGACCCCTTCACGATGTGCCGAGCCATCAGCTCGCCATCCTCGGCATTGATTAGATAGATGCCCGAATGTTCGCCGCCCGCGAGCATGATATTTGCGGCGAGCAAGTTCTCCGCCTCAACCAGGTGCAGGTCGGAGATGACGTCGGCTCGCAGATCCATATCCCAGAGCAGTGCACCGCTCGTCAGGTCGATGCAGCGGAGCGTTTCGCGTTCTGCGCCGTAATAGTGGTTGAACGAGTAGAACAGCCGCGTTCCCGCTTCGTCGATCACCAGGGCGGAGATTGTGTGGTGCTCCGGCAAGTCTTGCCAGTAGATGTCACCACCTGTGGTTAGATCAATTACTCGTACCGATGAAACTTCGTGCACTGAGTATTCGATGTCGCCCACGACCAGCAGCTTGCCACCGTCGGCGAAGCGCACGTGCCCGCGGATTTTCTGTTCGTCGTCGGTGCCGCAGATGACGAGGCAGTCGCGTTTTTCGAGGTTCCACAGGATGACGCTGTAGTCGTGGCTTGCGGATGCAATCAAACCGGAATGCGGGTCGACCGCCAGATTGTAGATGCCGTGAGCATGTCCTTCGAGGATGAGGAGTTCGCGCTCCTCGATACTATCGAATACTCGAATTTTACTGTCGGCTCCCGCGAGGTATCCTCCGCCGGCAACGACTACCGAAGTTTCGTCAGGAAGAAACTTGATTGCCAGGATCGCGGCGCCGTGCCGCATGCCGGGCGAGCCGCCGGCACCGAGCGAGCCGCCCGCACCATCTATAATGCGCCAGTTCTCCGGCTGAAACGGAAACACACTCGCCAGGTGCTCCCACCATTCGGTTCGCTGTTCCTGAGTTAGCGAGGCAGTCAATTAGACGATGCCGGCTTTGAGCAGGTCTTTCAGGTGCAGGACGCCAACCGGACGTTGCTTCGCATCGACAATCAGCAAATCGGAGATGGAGTGTTTCTCCATAGTCTTCAGTGCTTCGACTGCCAGCGATTGTGCGGCGACCGTCTTGGGATTGAGCGTCATGATCTGGCGCGCTTCTTTATCGAAGGCGTTGGTGGCATATTTGACTTGCGCGCGGCGGATGTCACCGTCGGTGATGATACCGGCGAGCACGCCGTCTGCATCGACGACGGTGGTGAAGCCCAGTTTCTTTGAGTCGACCTCTTGCAAAACCAGGGCATAGTCGGTGTCCAGCGCGACTTGCGGAATTTGCATTCCGCGGCGCATGACGTCTTGCACCATGAGCAGCTGGCGTCCGAGGTTGCCGCCGGGATGCGAGCGTGCGAAGTCTTCGGCTTTGAAGCCCTTGCGCTGCATGAGAACGATGGCGAGTGCGTCGCCCAGTGCAAGCGCCGCGGTAGTTGAAGATGTTGGTGCCAAATTGAGCGGGCAGGCTTCGCGTTCGACGCTGGTATCGAGGGCGACATCAGCGACTTTTCCGAGCGTCGAACTCAGATCGCCGGTCAGCGCGATGACTTTGATTCCGAGGCGTTTGATTGGGTCGATGGCGAGTTTGATTTCTTGGGTTTCGCCGGAGTATGAGAGCGCTATGGTCAGGTCGCGTTCCTCGAGCATGCCGAAGTCGCCATGGCGCAATTCGGCGGGGTGAACGAAGAATGCCGGTGTTCCCGTCGATGCCAGTGTGGCGGCAATTTTGGAGCCGATGTGCCCGGATTTGCCCACGCCTGTGACCACGACTTTGCCGGTGCAGCTCATTAAGAGGTGGATGGCTGAGTCGAAAGCCTCAGTCAGCTTGGCGCTGACCCCCAGTATGGCGTCGGCTTCCATTTGCAGAACCTGGCGCGCCTGTTCCACTAATATGGAACCGCCGGCGCCCGCCGCCGTGCCTGCATTCGTCGACGTCGCCGCCGCTGCTGCCGCCCCAATTCCGGCGCCCGGAGACGCGGAAAGAGCGCCGGTGGCGGCTTTATCGCCCTCCGTCGGTGGCTGGCAGGGTAGTATATCTCCTGGAATACTCACTGTTTGGCTCGAAGTGCCTGTTTCAAGTAGCCGTCATTCTAGCTACTCAAAATTGGTTCTTGCTTGAGACAAGTTTAGGGAGCCGAGCTTAAGAAGGATTTAGAAACCGCACCAGCGACCCATCCAGCGCTACGGCGGTCTGAAAATCGCGTTCCGCCAGTCGGTTGTTGCCGCACGCTATGTGACACTGCCCGCGGCTAAAGTAAAGCAGCGCGGTCGCCGGCGACAACATAATCGCCCGGTCGAAGTCCTTGATCGCCCGAATCTGCCAGCCCAGCGCTGTCTGCGCCTGTCCGCGGTGGTGATAAGCCATCGGTTCGTTCGGGTCGAGGCGAATCGCCTCATCGCAGTCCTGCAGTGCCAATCGCGGCTGCCGGTCCACCAAATAAATCAGCGCCCGCGCCGTAAAAAGCGCCGCGCAATCAGGATAATGCTGGATTCCCTGCGTGTATTCGTCCATCGCCGCAGCTGTATGTCCCAGCTGATGCCGCGCGCCGCCGCGCTTCAGATATAGCTCGGGGCTCGACATGCCTTTCTGCAGCGCCTGGTCCAGGTCTTTGAGCGCATCGCGCCAGTGTCCACGGTCACACAGCGCCGTCGCGCGTTGCATATAGAGCCGCCCGTCCTCCGGCGACAACATCAGCGCCTTCGAAAACTCACGAATCGCGATGTCCAGGTCTCCGCTCCGTTGCAGCGCCATTCCGTATCCCATGTGCACCTCAGCAATTCCGTCGCCCAGGTAGGTAGCCGAGCTGAATTCCTTCATCGCCTCATCCAACTGATCGGATTCGAGCAGCTCAAATCCGCGGCGGCAATGCTTGATTGCCAGCGAATTCATGTTCATTACAGGGAGATGGGGGTCGGTGTTGATACAACTCATAGCTATCGCCCGCTGAGTGCCATACTCAGGAGTCTATTTTTTCTGCGGGGGTCTACCAAGGCCTTTAATGTACGCCCGAGTTGACCTTTGGGGAATGGGCAAACTACGTAGTAGACGATAAATTTTGCGCTGCGGCTGGGCTTTTCAGCTGACCGCGCCAACGGGTGTCACTGCATGCTGGATGTCGCCGCCGTCGGTCGCGCACCACATCTGGTGGCAGGCGAATTTGAATGTCAAGTGCTCTGTGCGAAGGAAACTATCTCGCCAGTGCCACCACCAACCTATCTATAAGGATGGCGATGAAACAGCCGATGCTGACGAAACCGTTGGTTGTGAAAAACGCCGCGTTCACCTTCGAGAGATCGTCGGGTGCCACCAGCGTGTGCTCGTAAAGGAGCATCGAACCGACGACGGCCACGCCGACCCAGTAAGCAACACCGAGAGAAAGGATGACGCCCAGTGCGGTCAGTGCGGCCAGCGTGACGATGTGCAATGCGGTTGAAACGCACAGCCCGCCCAAAATACCGAAGCGCGCCGGCAAGCTGTGCAGCGCCGCGCCGCGGTCGAAGTCTACATCCTGGCACGCATAAATCAGGTCGAAACCGGCTACCCATGTGCCAACCGCCAGTGCCAAGATCCAGGGCGCCGGTTCGGCGAGCGAGCCGCCCGCAGCAATCCAGCCGCCAAGCGCAGCGCCGGCAATCGCGATGCCCAGTGCGAAGTGGCACATCCAGGTAAAACGTTTCGTGAACGAATAAAAGCTCAACCAGAGAATCGCGACCGGTGAGAGCCAGACGCAGATGAGCGGCAGATGCACAGCTGCGAAGATCATGAGTGCGAAGGAAAGAAACGCGAACACAGCCGCCGGCAAGCGACCGATGCGTCCTGCCGGGATGGCGCGGGTGCTGGTGCGCGGGTTTAATGCGTCGTAGTTGGCGTCGATCAGGCGGTTGAGCGTCATGGCTGCGGCGCGAGCGCCGGCGAATGCCAGGATTGTCCAGCCCACTGTCGCCCACGTCGGAAGTTTGTCTACCGCCAGAAGCAGTCCAGAGAGTGCAAACGGCAGTGCGAAGACCGTATGCTCTAGTTTGATCATCTCCGACCATTCGCGTGCCTGGCTAAGCGGTCCAGCGGGCGGGGCGGGTGCTGGGGTTGCGGCAGGTGCTGCGGTTGCGGCGGATTCGGCGGGCGCGGGGGGTGCGGAAGATGCAGCAGTGGCTGAGGCTGCCGACTCAGGCGTTTCGATGACTGCAACAGACGTCACGGCGGGTGCGGCAGCCGGTGCTGGCGCAGTTTCTGGCAGGCAACTGGTCGGCTGCGCTTGGTCCGCACCTGCGAGATTCGCGTCCAGGCGTTCTACTGGCGATAGTTTTGGAATCTGTTGGTTCATCTCTGTACCGATATCTATTTGGTCCAGTTCGATATCTGGTGATTCATTTAGTTCAGTTTATGATGCGCGCGTTGCCTCCTGTCATTCTAGAAAAACGCGACCGCTTGCGCCTTTGCAACAACTCACAAATGGCTTGAGATGCTGGCGCAGCTTGAAGTTTCCATCGTAAACTGGCATCATAAGCCATGCTTCTGGCGTAGCAGAAGCCCATCCAAGGAGTGGCAGTCCGGCGGTCTTGACTACTTGCGGCGTGACGACGTCTGCAGCAGCCGACCAGCGACCTGCCAGAGGAACGACAAATAATGATGCAAAACCCCAACGCACAAAAACCGTTCAGCCAAGCCGCCGGCACCACAATCAATTTGCAGGGCGTCGCCGCATTCGTAGGACTGGTCGAATTGATCGCCCAGGAACTCGGCACGCAAGCCGGCAAAATTCAGGGTCTGCTCCCGTCTGGACAAGCCTTCGAAGAGCTGGTCGGCGAGATTCAATGCGCGAGCCAGGGCTTCGTGCGCACCGTGACGTTGTTCGGCAAACCGCATCATCCGCTGAAGATGCACTTCCAGGTCGCGTGGCGCGATCCGTACGCCGATGAGAAGGGCGTTGTCGGCGGCGTCGAAGCGACGTTCTATTTCAACGTCACCGTCGAGCAAATCGGACCGCAAGGTCGCGCGCTTGCCAGACACGTGGAAGACACGTTCTCGCTGCTCGATCGCATGGTTACTCTCGGTCAGTCCGGACGGCTGTCAGCCATGTCCGTGAGCGAAGCCGATTTGCAGCAATTCGAACAGCAAGAAGCCGGCAACCTCGTGCGCACTCATACGCCGAAGAACCCCGGCGAAGAGTAGCGAATACGAAATTCGCTGTTCAGGTTTATGGCACAAGGGTTTCGGTGTGTCGTTCGTCTCGCGTGCTGTCAGGACTCGCTAATAAGTCCTGTCAGTGTGGATCGGATGATCGTGTGGATCGGTTGATGGTGTGGATCGGTGCTCTCGAAGTCCGCAGCTCAAACGGCGCGACGAGATTTGTTGGTCATCGAACTGAGCATTCTTCCGAAAGCTGAAAACATGTTGGCGTTTTCGCTGACTTTTTCGCGCAGCGAAGCCATGTCGACTGCCGGCCAGTCACTGCCGGTAGTGGCGGAGGACATGCGATCGAGAGTGCGCTGCGCACGTGTCGCAACATACGGATTATCATCGCGAATCAGTACTTCCAGAACATCAATATCGATGTTGTGGTTCTCAGCCAGGCTGTAGCGTACATCCGCGTCGCAGTCCTGCGCGAGCAGGAAGAGAGCCGCTTTCGGCGTGCGTTGATGCTCGCCAGCCGAGGCGCGCACGTCAGCTTCCGGATGAGTCGCCAACTTCAGCAAGGTGGTCGCCGAAGTGCGTGGGTTGTTAGCAATGTGAATCAAGATGTGTTTTGGTGCCGATGCGACAAGTTGGTCAAGTAAGTGTGGATTAGAGTTTGGATTAGTAGCAATATGAAGCATATCGATGGGTCGCTCCTCGTAGAGGTAGTCGGATTCCCCTGCGAATGTCCGAGTAGGTTCCTGATTTATAGTCGTGCAAAGTTGAGCAGAATCCATTTCGGATCTCCCGTGGTGGAGTAAGGGAAAAGCAGGTAGCACAATTCATTTATAGCCAGACGCCGTGCACTAATCTATACGGGTTCACGCATTTCTTAGACAGCACAAATCACATTTTCTGCATATTTTTCCAGACATAGGCTGTTGAATCCCACCTTGCGCCCCGTCCGGTGCCTCGCCAAGCCGCTTACGAAGCGGGTTCCGGTGCCACAAATTATGCACGCCAGATTCAGGCGGAAATGCCCCTATTTGCTCTGAGGGGCCTGTCTAAATAGAAAACTCAAATCGGCAGGACCATGTTGATCTATACGATAACTTCGGTTTGACCGCCCTGTCGCGCATCCGTCCTCGAAGAGCCGCTATTGATGCGGCTTTTGAAGCATCCAGTCGTTTTCTTTCGCCTTCAACCCTATTATCGTATAGATCAACAATTTACTAAGACGACATCCGCACCCCCCGTCCATGACCCAACGGGTGCAAAAACGACCTTATTTATATCGAATTCTCCGGAGCCGCCACCGCTTGCACAGGCTCGTCGTTGCGCAGGTCGTCGGAAGGGCTGATTACCACATGCTCGCCGCCGTTCAGCCCGGTTTTGATCTCCACTTCTTCCCCGAAGTCGCGCCCGATGCCAACCTGCTGGTAGTGCGCCTTGCCATCACGCACCACCACTACATACATGCCATCAGTCCGCGTCACGATCGTCGTGCCCGGAACCCGAATCCAGGGCTGCTCACGCACCGTCGTCACCTTCACCTCCGCATACATCCCGGGCAAAAGAGCATGGTCCGGATTGTCTATCTTGATCTCAGTTTGCCTCGTGCGCGTGTTCGGGTCCAGCGCACCGCTAACGTTCGTCACCGTCCCCACAAACTTGCGCTCCGGATACTCCGGCACCAGCACGTCAGCCATCATGCCCGGCTTCATGTACCGCGCAATGCGCTGAGGCACACTTATATAGATGCGCAGCGCGTCGATCTTGGCCATCTGATAGAGTTCCAGATTGCTGCTGCTCGAGCCTTTCGTGATCAGGGCGCCCGGATCGACCTTGCGCAGGGTAATCACGCCATCGAAAGGTGCAATCACCTTCTGGAACCCCTGCTCCGCTTCCAGTCGCTTCACCGCCGCGGTCTTCGCCAGCACCGCCGATGCCGCCTGCTTTACCTCGGCTTTTCCCACTTCTACCTGAGCCTGCGCCGCCTTCAAATTAGCCTGTTGGGCACTGAGGTCCGCGTTCTCCGCATCGAGCGAACGGATTTTTTCATCGCGACTTTGCTGGCTTACTGAGCCGCGCATGCACATGTCCTGCCAGCGCTTGGCGGTAATGGTGGCGTACTGCACGTTAGCCTTCGCCTTCTCCACATCGGCTTGCGCCGTCGCCACTTTGGCATTGTCTTCCTTCACCTGTGCAATCGCATTGTCGTAGCCCGCCTTGGCCTCAAGCAAATCCGCGCGCGCCTGATCGAGTTCTTCATCGACTGTAGGCGTGTCGATCTCCGCAATCAGCTGCCCCTTCTTTACGGAATCACCGATGTCGACGAGGCGGGTCTTCAAATATCCGTCGACGCGCGCATAGATCGTGGTGTACTGAATCGCGCCGATGTTGCCGGGCAAGTTGATCGACTCGGTGTGGTCAGCCGACTTTGCCGTGATGGTGCGCACGATTGGAACAGCACCCACCGTTTCCTCATGCATCTTCTTCAGTTCGCCCTGACGCATGATGCGCGGCACCACTCCGACCATCAGCAGGATGCCCAGCACCACCGCCGCCGCAATCGCGACGTTGATCCACATCGCGTGACTGCGCTTCTTAGGTTCCTGCGGCTCGTAGCTGTATTGCTCTGTCATTTCTCGTCCTGCTGGTGGGGTTCGGTCGCCGGCTTGCCGGTTTCTTCTTTGCGACGCTTGTTCTTATCCTGGCGGCCGCGCATGATGCTGAATATTAAAGGGACAAAGAGCAATGTCGAGAACGTCGCCACCGTCAACCCGCCGATCACGGCGCGCCCGATTGGCGCGTTCTGCGAACCGCCCTGTCCGGCACCGATCGCCATCGGAATCATGCCGATGATCATTGCGGTGGCCGTCATCATCACTGGACGAAACCGCTGGTAGCCCGCATTCAATGCCGACGTGTGGGCATCGAATCCGTCCTGCCGCTGTTCATTGGCGAAGGTGACCATCAATATACTGTTGGCGCAAGCCACACCTACCGTCATGATGGTGCCCATCAATGCCGGAATACTGAAGGTCGTCTGAGTCACGAACAGGCTCCACAAGATGCCTGTGAACGCCCCGGGAATCGCCATCAATATAATGAGCGGATCCGACCACGACTGGTAATTAACCACCAGCAGAAGATAAACCAGCACCATCGCAAACACCAGCCCGAAGAGCAGCGCCTTGAAGGCGCTCACCATGCTCTCGACCTGCCCGGCAATCACCATAAAGCTGCCGCGCGGCAACTTGGGTCGGTACTCCTCGACGATTTTCTTGATGTCCGTCGCCACGCCGCCCAGGTCGCGATCTTGACAGGCGGCATAAACATCGAAGGTCGGCTGCACGTTGTAGTGATTCACCACCGCCGGTGTCGGCTCACGCCGCGGCGTCGCCACGTTGTAGAGCATCTCAGGCTGGCGCGGCAATTTGACGCCGGTGGTGTTCTGATTTTCTGCCTGCTGCGCGGCTTGCACCGAAGGATCGCTGGGCGTCAGCGCCGTGATGCCCATGTCATTCAACGAGTGAATCCGATACTGCGGCGTTTGCGAAGACAGGTAATAGTTGACGCCGTTCTTGTTGTTCAACCAGAAGTTCGGCGCTACTTGAAAGCTCGACGACAGCGAAATCAACACGGAGTTGGAGATGTCCTTTTGCGTCAGTCCCATCTGATTGGCGCGCGTGCGGTCGACATCGAAGATAAACTGCGGCGCCGTCACCACCTGGTGCACACAAACATCCACAGCCCCGGGCACCTTCTCCACGGCGCGTTTGATGTCGCGCGCAATTTCATAATTCTTGTCCGGGTCCAGCCCGGTGATGCGTATATCAATCGGAGCCGGCAACCCGGCATTCAAAATCTGCGAAACGATATCCGCCGGCTGGAAGTAATACGTCACTTCGGGGAAGTCGTGGGTGACCATCTTGCGGACTTCTTTCTGGTACCAGCCCGTCGGGTGCGCGCGGTGCTCCGACAAGGTGACGAGTATCTCACCGTCGGCTTCGCTGATAGTCTGGCTGTCGGAGAAGGCATAGTTAACACCGCTGATCGGCATGCCGATGTTGTCGGTGATCACCACAATCTCGTCTGGCGGAATGATCTGGCGAATGCGATCTTCGATGCTGTGGAAGATGCGCTCGGTCTGTTCGACGCGGGTGCCGGGGCGGGCATTGACGTGCAGGCGCAACTGTCCTGCGTCGATCGCCGGGAAGAAGTCTTCGCCGATGCGCGGCAAGAGCACTATGAATGAAACTGCGTAGAAGAGCAGGAAGATGCCGACGCCCATCAGGGGGCGATCGAGAAGAAACTCCAGAACGCTCTTGTAATGCTCGCGCGCGTCCTCAAACCGGTCATCGATGAACTTGTGGATTTTACCGAAGAACGAAATCTGCTTCGGCTTGCCTGATTTTTCTTGTTCCAGTTGCTGATGGTGCTCGTATCCGATCAGCGCTTTAGACATGAGAGGAACGATCGTCCGCGACAGTCCATAGGACGCCAGCATGGCAAAAACTACAGCCATTCCCAGGGGTACGAAGAGCGAACGCGAGGGTTCCGTCAAGAAAATCAACGGCACGAAGACTATACAAATAGATAGCGTCGAAACCAGCGCCGGCGTCGCCACCTGCTGCGCGCCATCGAGAATGGCTCGCGTGATCTCTTTGCCCAGTCCGAGATTTCGGTGCAGGTTCTCGATCTCCACGGTGGCATCGTCGACCAGCATGCCGACCGCCAGGGCGAGCCCTCCCAGGGTCATGCTATTGATCGTTTCTCCACAGACATGCAGTCCGACAAGCGAACAGAGCATCGCCAGAGGAATGGAGGTTGCCACGATCAAGGTGCTGCGCCAACTGCCCAGCAATGCCAGCATCATCAAAGCCGTTAGCCCGGCCGCGGTGACGGCCTCGCGCACCACTTCGCCGACGCACTCTCTGACGAAGATAGACTGGTCTGTGAGCAGTGAGACCTTGCATTCCGGCGGCACAATCGACTGGATGCGCGGCAAGATGTCTTTGATGCGATTGACCACGGACAGCGTGGATGCATCGCCGTTTTTCAAGATGTTGAACATAATGGCGCGCCGCCCGTTGTTGTTGACGATGTTGAGCTGCGGCTGATAACCGTCATGTACGAAGGCGACGTCTTTGAGAAACACCACCGCGCCGTTTTGCGACTTGACCGGAATGTCATTGAGACGATCGATGACGGTCGGAATGTTGTTGAGCGTCATGATGTATTCGTAGGTGCCGATCTTGGCGGTTCCCGAAGGGGCAATGATTGCCTGGTCGTTGAGGACCTGCACGACTTCGTCGGCGGAGACGCCGTTGGCGATGATGGCTTGAGGATTGAGGTCAACGATTACCTGGCGATACTTGCCGCCATACGGGAAGGGAATCGTCGCACCCTGGATGGTGGCGAGCTGGTTGCGCACGAAGTTGTTGGCTATGTCGAACAGAGCGGCCTCAGATAAGGTCTTGCTGGACAACTGCAACTGCAATACCGGAACATCAGTCGCGCTCGATACCGTCACGAACGGCGGTGTGATGCCCGGCGGCAGGTAGTTGATGACGGCATTGCCGATAGAGGTAACCATTGCCACCGACTGTCCGATGTCGGTGCCCTTATACAGATAAACCTTGATGATGCTCAGCCCGCTTATCGAAGTGGATTCGACGTGCTCGATGCCGTTTACCGTCGAGGTCAACCATTGCTCTGTCGATGTGGTGACTAGTTTCTCGATGTAATAGGGCGACATGCCCGTATAAGTCCAGACGCAACTGACAATCGGAATATCTATGGAGGGGAAGATGTCCACTGCCATCTGTTTGATCGAGATCACCCCGAAGATCAAAATGGCGATGGCCATGACTATGAAGGTATGGGCGCGCTTGAGTGCTAGCTCAACGATCCACATGGTCACCTCCTGCCGGCGAGGCACCTGGGCGTTTCTTTCTACTGATGCTGAAGATCAGGGGCACGAAAAACAGGGTCGACATGGTCGCCACTAGCAGCCCACCGATCACGGCCCGTCCAATGGGCGCATTTTGTGAGCCACCGTCACCAGTGCCCAGCGACATCGGAATCATCCCGATAATCATGGCGGTAGCGGTCATGATTACCGGCCTGAACCGTTCGTATCCCGCGTTATAAGCCGACGTCAAGCTGTCAAAGCCTTCGGCGAGTTGTTCTCGCGCAAAGGTCACCATCAAGATGCTGTTCGCCGATGCCACGCCAATCGTCATGATGGCACCCATCAATGCCGGGATGGTGAACGTGGTCTGGGTGACGAACAAACTCCAGATAATCCCGGAGAGAGCGCCGGGTACCGCCATCAAAATTATCAGGGGATCGCTCCACGACTGGAAGTTGACCACCAGGAGCAGGTAAACCAGCAAAATGGCGAATGCCAACCCCGCCAGCAGAGTCATGAACGCCAGTTCCATACTCATCACCTGACCGGCGCTGAACATAAAGGTGCCGTCCGGCAGTTTCTTCTTAAATGGCTCAAGGACTTTTTTCAGGTCTTCCGCTACGCCGCCCAGATCGCGCGACTGGCACGAAACAAACACGTCATAAACCGGCATCACCGAAACATGATTCACCACAGCCGGTGTCACCGACCGCTTGAATTGCGCCACGTTTGTGAGCACGGGCGGGTTTTCCACGACCTGCCCCCGGCGACTGGTCGGAGTAATTGCCATAAAGCGCAAGTCGTCGAGGCTGGCAATCAAATGCTGCGGAGTCTGCACAGCCAGGTTGTAATTAATGCGATTGCCGTTGTTCAACCAGAAATTCGGAAACATCTGGAAGCTCGAACTCAAATTGACCAGGAAGGAATTGGAGACGTCCTTCTGTGTGACACCCATCTGGATTGACTTGGTGCGGTCCACCTCCCATTGAAAGTGCGGAGCATTGGGAACCTGGTGCACCGTCACATCCACGGCGCCCCGAATGCGGGACACAGCGCGTTTGATCTCGACTGCCAGCTCGTAGTTTTTCTGACGGTTCATCCCGATTACTTTGATATCGACAGGCGCGGGCAGACCGGCGTTCAAAATCTGCGACACCATATCGGCAGGCTGGAAGTAGCAGTTCAGGTCGGGAAACTTCTTCTTCAGCATCTCCCGAATACGGTCCTGGTAATACATGGTGGAGTGTGAGCGATTTTTCGAAAGCGAGAGCAGGATCTCGCCGTCCGCTTCGCTGATGGTCTGGCTGTCGGACAACGCGTAATTGATACCGCTTACCGGCAGACCGATATTGTCGATGACACCGGTCACCTCCCCTGGTGGCAGCAACTCTTTCACGGCATCCTCCACCTTGTGGAAGACTTGTTCAGTTGTTTCGACGCGCGTTCCCGGCGTGCAACAGACATGCAGCCGGATCTGCCCGCCATCGATGGCTGGGAAATAGTCCTGCCCGATAAAAGGCAACAAACAAAACGAGAGCGCGTAGAAGCACAGAAACAGACTCACCCCGATCGTCGGTCGATCGAGCAACCAGCGCAGCACACCTTGATAGGTATGGCGGGCGTTTTCGAATTGCGTGTCTACGAAGTGATGGATGTTTCCGAAGAAGCCGCGCGGCTTGTCCGCGTTTCTTTCCTTGAGCTCGTGCTCGTGGGCGAGCAGGTGCTTGGACATGAGCGGCACCATCGTGCGCGACAACGCGTACGACGCCATCATCGCGAAGGCGACTGCCATGCCCAGGGGCACGAAGAGCGAACGCGATGGTTCCGTGAGCAGAAACACCGGCACGAAAACAATGCAGATCGACATCGTCGAGACCAGCGCCGGCAGCGCCACCTGCTGCGCGCCATCAAGAATGGCTGTGACGATGTCTTTGCCCATATCTAGATTGCGGTGCACGTTTTCGATTTCGACCGTAGCATCGTCAACCAGCATGCCGACCGCCAGTGCCAGCCCGCCCAGTGTCATCGAATTTATCGATTGCCCGGTCACTGCCAGCGCAATAAATGCCGTCAGCATCGCCAGCGGAATGGATGTAGCGACGATCAAGGTGCTGCGCCAACTGCCCAGCAAAGCCAGGATCATCAGCGCCGTCAATGCCGCCGCGATCACCGCCTCCCGCACCACCTCGGCAACGCATTCGCGCACGAACTCCGACTGATCGGTGAGGACGGTAATTTTGCACTCCGGCGGTATCAGTGCTTCGAGGCGCGGCAACTGTTTCTTGACGTTCTCCACAACAGTAAGGGTGGACGCGTCGGCGTTCTTCAAAATATTGAAGAGCACCGCACGCTTGCCGTTGATGTTGACGACATTGAGCTGTGGCTGGTTTCCATCATGCGCCTGCCCCACGTCGCGCAGAAAAACAACGGCGCCCTTGTAGTTTTTCACAGGCAGGTTATTCAGCTCTTCGATAGTGGCGGGTATGTTGTTGAGCTGAATCATATACTCGCTGCCGCCGATTTTTGCGGTGCCCGTGGGCGCGAGGACGTTCTGCGCTTTGATTGTGTTGACGATGGCATCAGCGGAGAGTCCGTAGGCGTAGAGCGCTTTCGGGTCCAGGTCGATCATCACCTGGCGATACTTGCCGCCGTATGGAAACGGAATCTTCGTCCCTTGCACCGTTGCCAGCTGGCTGCGCAGCAGGTTGTTGGCAATATCGAATATTCTCGCTTCTGATATGGTGTCACTCTGGATGCCCAGTTGCAGCACCGGAACATCCGTGGCGCTCGATGCGGTCACGAAAGGCGGGTTGATGCCACGCGGCATCTGTCGGAGCAGCGCGGCACCCACGGACGTCGCCATCGCTACGTCTTCGCCGACGTTGATGCCTTCGTTGAGATAGAGCTTGATGACGGCGATGCCACTCACGGAAATCGATTCCATGCGTTTGATGCCGTTGACCGTCGAGGTGAGCGCGCGCTCTGTGACGGAGGTGATGATGCTTTCCATGCCGTAAGGCGACATGCCCGTGTAGGTCCACGCCACGCTGACGATGGGAATGTTGATTACCGGGAAGATGTCGACGGACATCTTGTGCAACGAGATGATGCCGAAAATGACGATCGTGATCGCGGCGGCGATAATCGTGTGGGCTCGATTTAAGGCTAGTTGCACAATCCACATAGTCGGTGCCTAATCCCTCAGTGGACTGTTGGAGACGACTGTGTTGACCGAAATGCGACCGATGGCGCGCAGCAGTTTGACTTGCGCGGCATTGTATTCGGTGATTGCCTTCACTTTGTCTATCAGCGCTGTCGTGTAATCTTTTTGCGCGTTGAGCACATCGAGTTGCGTGCCCACACCGTTTTCGATGCGGTCTTTGGCGACGCGCAATTGCTCGGCCGATGAGTTGACTGCGTCGGTCGTTTCGATAATCAAGTTTTCCGCCGATAGCGACGACAGGTAGGCATCGCGTACTTCCGCTTGGACGCGATTCATTTCGTCGAGAAACTCCAGCTGCACCTTGCGTGCCGTGGCTTTTGCCGATTCCATATTGCCGAACGCCGTGACGCCCAGTCCGCCCAGCGTCCACTGCACATCAAGCCCGATGAGAAACAAGGACCGTCCGGCGTTGACGCGAGGTCCGCCGTTGTCGCCGGCAGCGAGCGGTAAACCACTGGCGCCCGAAACGGCGCCCGTCGTGGCACCGCCGGAGGTGCTGAAGGGAAGTTGCTGATTATTCGGGTTCTGCTTGGTGATGCGCGCGAAAGTGCCGACCGAGGTGCCGGTGACTGAAACCGTGGGGAGCAGCGGTGCCTTCGCGACTTTGACGGCTTCCTTGGCGGCGAGGCGCAGCTGTTCGAATTTCTTGAGCTCAGGTCGGTTGTCGATGGCGATGCGCAGCAGGTCGTTGGGAGCAAGGTTCTTGTCGACGAGAACAATCTTGCGTACTTGACGCTCGGGTGTCAGGTCCGTTGCATAGTCGAGATTGAGCGCTTTCGCCAGCTTTATGGCAGACTGGCGGCGTTCCACCTGCTGCTTGATCAGGTTTTGTCTGTCTTTCGATAGCTGCGTCTTTGCCTGCAATACTTCCAACGTTGAGACGACACCATTGGCGAACTGATCCTGGTTGATCAGATAGAGTGCGCTCGATGTCTCGACGGCCTTGATGCGGATCTGCAGCACCGCATCGTTTTGTACCAGGTCGTAGTACAAGTTTGATGCTTCGAGGAGAACGTCATTGGTGCTGCCTTTGAGTTCGTATTGAGTGGCGCGATAAGAGTGCTTCTCTTGAAGAAACGTGTGAATGATCTTGCCACCCTGGTACCCGTACCATTGAATGGATGCGGGCATGTTGAGGTAATAGTTGCGCAGCGGCAATGCGGCTCCGGCGGGGCTGATGTATTGCCCGGTCAGTCCTTGATAGCTGACCTCATTGATCAAGTTGGGAAGAAACCCGCCCATGCTGCTGATGTATTTCCAGCGAGCCGATTCATTTTTCTCGCCCACGATTTTGATAATCAGGTTGTTGGCGCGCGCCTGCATAACCGTATCGCGCAGATTTATTTGGCGGGTGCCGCTGGCGTCCAGTTGATACGGCGAGGGCAGTTGCCGATCTAAGGTGATCAGCGCCGTGAGGACAGGCGGTGCGGTGATCACCTGGTCGGGATCCTTGAACATCGCTCCGGTGCTGCGCAATGTGTCATCGACTATGGCGTCGAGTTTTTCTTTTGCTTCGATGGTGGCGGGTCCGGGCTGAGCGGGCACCACCTGAGGTGTCGGCATGGATTGCTGCCCGCCACTACCGATTGGCCCTTTAAGGGTGGGTGGCGTGGTCATGCCGCCTGTGGGACTGGTCATCTCCGGAGGCTTGAAACTGGGGGGCGGCTGCGAGTTTTCGTAGGGAGAGGCGGGCGGGGTTTGCTTGCCCTGCTCTGAGGCGGGAAGTTGAGACTCTGGGTTGGCTGGGTTCGGTTGCGGCGCCTGCGCGACCGATCTGCCGCGCGCCGGCGCCGCTTTCGGCGTTTCTCCAGAGCGCGCTTGCTGACAACATCCAAATCCCAGCAATCCCAGCACCATGGCAACTGTGCAGACCATGCCGCAGAAAACCACTGCAGTACTGCGGATTAGGGATGCCATGAGTGTCAACAGGTCTCCAGGTCAAAGACGGAACGTAATCTATCAGATCTGCCGCCCTGGCGCCGGTTTGCGGATTTAACGAGGTCCTTACCCAGGAGCCGGCGCAACTTCCTGGCGGCTGTTAGCATGAAGATTGAGGTACAGCTATGCGCAATAGAAACGTGACGGCAATCTGGGTCGGCGTCATCATTGGTGTCATTGTGATTATTGCTGTCGGTGTTGGGGATGCCTGGGTCGATACATCGTGGAGTATCCCTTCGCTTCATGGATTGAGTGGAATACCAACAGATGCCGGACGTATGCAGCGTCAGGCGATCTTTTTGCGCACCTGCCACGTCGCTCTCGATCACGGTGTTCAGTTTGTTTTGTTGTCGGCGCTGATCTGTATGGGTTTCGAGCGCTGGTTGTTTAAACCCGTGCTTGATGCTGCCGCCGCTCGGAGAATCTGTGTGCGCTCCTGGCGAGTGTACTTGTGGCTATTGACTCTAGCCTGTGTCCTGGGTTGGAACGCCGGCTTTGCAGTTGAGCCGTTGCCATTCAGCGACAGGGAGTTCGTCGAAGGCGAAGGGCTGTCGATTATGGCGCATCTTGTCCTCGGTATGTCTGTTTTTGTCTTGCCACTTGTGGCAATCTGTGCGGGATACGCTCTCGAACGGTGCGCGGTCAAGTCTGGTGAGGTTCCCGCTCCCATGGCTCAGAGTGTGGATGTTCGCGGATGCGACTGTACGGACGAATGCCGCTGCGATCAAGATGGTGTCTCTTCGAGCTGCCGTATTGAATGCGGGTGCGGTACTATCCCTGGTGCCTGTGATTCGAGTTCCGCAGACGACGTCATCGCTTCGAACGAGAAGGAGTACGCGGCATGCTGGCATTGATTGGCGTGACAGTGGTGATGGTCGTGGTGTTCGCGGTACTGTATTTCGCCATGCCGGCAGATTCACCCGCTGCGGACCTGCCCGCGATTGATTCGCCCAAGCCGCATTACTTCATCGCCGCCGGGATTGGAACTGTGCTGGGGCTTGTGATGCTGGTTGCAGTGGGTTTCCTGAGCACGTGGAACGGCACCGGATGGGAAATTCCGTACATCAAGCAATCCGAGCAGACTGCCAGCCTCTGGTACCAGGCTGCGTGGCTGCGGACCTGCCACCTGGCTCTTGAACATGGACTGACATTCATCACTATACCGATGGTTTCGTGCGGAGGCATCGCCAAATTGATTACGTGCCTGCCGCGCGGCACTGGACGCGGGCGATTTCTGGCACGCACGTTCTGGATTTACTTGTGCTGCGCGATTGTCGCCTTCGCTGCCGGTTGTCTCGCCGCATGCTTCAACATACCTTCATTCGTCAATCAGGTTCTCATCTGTATGCTGTGGGGCGTCTCAACCGTATTTCTCGCGACCATAGGCGGCGCACTACCGGCGATGGCACTTTTTATTTCACTGATCGCCGAAGGAATTCGCAACAACGCTCCTCAAGCAATCGAGCAAAAGTAGTCTTAAGTCGGCCCGCGATTTGAGGTTGGATGTCATAATGGCTGTTATAGCGCGAATTTCAGGCATGTAAGTCTAGGTTTAGATGACTGAGAATCAGAAAAGGTACTGTCTAGCGATTGTTATAGGCGCCTGCATTGGGGTTGCGGCGCTGGTCATTGCCGGCCTATTCGGCAACCATTACGGGCAATGGACCATTCCGGTCTACCCCGAGGATTTCGACGGGTTGGACATAGTACCCCCGCGTGTCGTCGAGTTGGAGCGGGCAGCCATAGCACTACGAATAGCGCACCTCTTTGTTGAGAATGGAACCGGTTTCTTGATTGTACCAATGCTCTTCTGTGTGCTCGTCGCGTTTCTCTGGAACCGATATCCGAGCATGATGTCGTATCCCGTCAAGATGACGAACCGCAGGTGGATACTCATGCTGGACAACTGTATGTTCGGAGCTCTTACGGTGGGTTTTGTGGGTTTCATGATGGGACATTGTGGTGTGGTTTTCGTTGCTAACAGCCCGTATCCACCTGGAAGCATCGGCTGTGGATTGGCATATGCCGCGCACTTGTGCTTCTGGTCATTCGTAACCGCGATAGTTCCTTTCTATGCGGTTGCAGTTTCGCTAATTCAAGAAGGGTTGATTTGGCGCTCCTCGCCGAAGACGGGTTGCCTCTAATGCAAATGCAGCAGATTGTGGTGTTGCTGGGAATGGTGCTGGTCATCGGGATGTGCATCTATCCGCCGTGGCAGAGCCAGGAACCCGGGCAGCCGCCGCGTTCCATGGGTTACGCGCCAATCTGGCAGCCGCCAGTCGAGAAACACCAGGCAGGCATCGACGTTCTCGGACTGAAGGTGCAAATGGGCGAACAATCGACGACCGCGAACCAGATTGATCTAATGCGCCTGGCAATTCAATGCGGTATCGTCGCTGGTGTCACCGCCGTGTTCACGCGTCTGCTCCCTTCGCAGCGCTCTGCTGAAACTGCTGCGGGAAAGACAGGCTCAGATTCGAATTGAGAGAACTGTAAGTCATGAAGATTCCCTATCTTCGATCGATCATTTTGGGTACATGCCTTGGGCTGTACGGCATCTATCTTGTCGGCAACACTGGTCCCTATTATCATGACTGGCAGATGCCGGTCGCATACAGTACAAACGAACCACAGGTAAGTCAGCTTCGGTACCAGGCACTCTTTCTTCGAATGTGTCTCATAGGACTGCAAGATGGCGCAGTCTTTTTGCTTGTGCCTATCCTTACGTGTATGGTCATCGAGAAACTGGCTGCACGTCGATCAGAGCAAGGTTCCATCAGATTTTGGCCGCGGTTTTGGCTGTGCTATGTTTGCTGTAGCGCAGGGGTGTTTCTTCTATCTTGCATGGCCTGCACTCCTTACGATTCATGGACGATCGCGCATTTCTTTGGTGCCCTTGGCCTTTCTGTTTTCTTCGTTCTAAGTTTGACTGCATGGGGGATTTTGCCCGCGGTTTCCGTCCTCGGTGCCTTGGTTCTTCAGGGGTATGACTTGTGCACCAAGCGGAATGAGTGCTTATGATTTTCGACAAGTCCTTGAAGTGAATGGGCGATGAAAGTACCTTACCCAAAATCGGTTATCGCGGGTTCCGTCCTTGGACTCCTGGGACTCTACGTAGTTGGTTGTGGGACTCTGCTCGATGACGACTGGTCGCAACACTTTCTGGGAGTGAGTGGGACTGGGGTCGAAAACCTCCGATACCAAGCGTTCGTGCTACGAGTCTGCCGTGTGTTCCTGAATCATGGACTTATCTACTTCATAGTCCCGATTCTTACATGCGTTGGCCTGGCGAAGTTATGGGACCAGGCTGAGAGCGCTGAAATCAGCCAGTTTTGGCGACAAGTCGGATGGTGCTTCACTACACTTTGCGCCGCAATATTTCTGATCATGGGACTAAATATGATCGCGTTGACTGAGTTTGTCACAAGAGCGTGGACACTTCAGGACTGGGCAAATCTGGTGGGAATGTGGATTTATTCCACAGCAGTCTCAGTCCTTGGAGCCACTGTATGTGGGACTCTGCCAGGGATTTCTCTTGCTGCGGCTCTTCTCCTCAAAGGGTGGAGACTAGGTCGAGACTTTCAAAAGAATCGTATGAATCTCACACGCCCTGAGTCGAGTCAGAACAAGAGTTCTGTGGAAGTTATTGAATGCCAACAGTCTGACGCAATTGTTCCGTTGCCTGCCGTCAAACTGCAAGACGTGCCTAAGGCTGAATAGGACTTGAATAATTGCGTGCCGTTACAGCCGTAATTCGGCGCGCAATTCGCGGGCGCGGCTGCGCATCTCAGTGGCGCGATCCTTCTTGCCTAACTCGTCTAGGACGAAGGCGTAATGCATCAGTTGCGCGATGAAGTCGTCGCGGTCGGCATCGAAATCCGGCGCGGAATCGAGAAGTTTTTCGCGCATCTTTAAAGCGCGGTCAAGAAACGGCAGCTGTTCCGGGTATTCTTCGAATCTGGTGCGGATCATCGTGATCTGCCGGATCAGCTCAAGTTGTTGTTCCACTTCGAAGCGGTCGGGACTATCCGATGCCGAAAGGCGCTGCAATTGCGATTCCGCGTCCGCCAATTCGGTGCGCAGGGCAATGCGGTCCTCTTCGCTGACCGCGAACACCTTGCGAATGAATTGTTCGAAAAGACCCTTCCACATAATCCGGATTGTAGCGCGAAACTAATCAGCGCCTACTGCCACATGTCTTTTTTGGGTGGCGGGTTGAGGTTGCGGATGGACAGCAACATCCCAATCGCAATCATATCGATGATCAGTGCCGTGCCCCCATAACTCAGGAAGGGCAGCGGCACCCCCGCAACGGGCATGATGCCCATGGTCATGCCGATGTTCAAGAACACGTGGAATAAGAACATGAACGTCAGCCCCATCGCCATGAGGCTGCCGACCGGTTCGTTTCGTGCCTGATAGGCAATCATCACCCCCCGGAAGCAGATCATCAAATAGGAGCAGACGATAAGTGCGGTGGCTTTGAAGCCGAGTTCTTCGCCCACGACGGCAAAGATAAAGTCGGTGTGGCGTTCAGGAATAAAGGCGCCCTGGCTCTGGTTGCCCTTGCCCAATCCCGAACCGTTGACGCCACCGCTGCCGATGGCAATCAGGCTCTGCAGGATGTGATAGCCGGAGCCCCGCGGGTCTGAATAGGGGTTGATGAAACTGGTCAGACGCTTCTGCTGATAAGGCTTCAGCACGCCCCACAGGTGCGGACGTATCTCGCCGAACCCGTAGTTGGCAGCCACCACCGCCAGTGCCAGGATCAGCCGCATCCACCACTTCCAGTTTTTCGTGCGCCAGAAGACTGCCAGCGCTATGCCCAGCACGCCCAGATAAATCTTCCATGCCTCTTCACTCAGGGCGTTGATGATCAAACTGATTACGGGACTGAGCATGACCAGCAGATCCAGCAATCCGGCGCCCGCCCAGAAGGTCATGCCGAAGAAGACCGCACCGAAAGTCAGCGAGGTCCCCAAATCCGGCTGCTTGAACACGAGCACCGCCGGCACCGCAATCAGCGCCGCGGTGATGAAGTTGTCCCAGAATGTCTTGATCGGCCGCCAGCCAAGCCAGGCCGCCAGCGTCCAGATCACCACCAGCTTCGATATTTCGGACGGCTGCAACGTGATGGGACCGAGCGCGATCCAGCGCTGGGCGCCCAGAGCCGAGTGTCCAATCACCATAACCGCCGCCAGTAACCCAATGTTTGCGAGATAAATAAACGGCAGCACGAACTTGTGCGTCCATATCTTGTACGGAATGCGCCAGAAAACGACGAGCGCGGTCACGCCTGCAATGAGAAACTGCAGCTGTTTCTCGTAGAAGATGCCGTGCCCCTGATACTGCAGCGTATTGACGCCGACATAAATCAGAAACCCGGTGGCGAGCACGAGCAGCCAGTCGACTTCCTGGAAGAAGTAATAAACGGCGCGTACCGGACCCGGCGCCCAGGCTAATTGACCGGAGGTCATAGGACACCTCCGCGGTGTTCCGCGTGCACGTGGTGAATTCGCAGGAAAAGGGCGAGGATTTGCCTCCTCGCCCTGCCCATGACTTGTTTCGTCTCAGTCTTAGTGTGGCTTGCCGGCATCTGTTTCATCTGTCGGCCGCCCGCATGTCGTGCTCGCAATCGCGATCTTTACTTAGATCTCAGCAACGGGAAGTTGGCGATCAGAGCGGCCTTTCGTTCATATTGTTGCAGATCGAAGCGGGTTGATTCCCGTTCGATTTCAAAGTAACGACCAACTACGGCGACCAGTTCTTCTTCCAGGCTGGCGAGGCGGTCGGGCGGCAATTCGAGCCGATCATGCACGAGCATAAGGCGCATGCGGTCTCGAGCGCGTCCGCGAGCGGAGGAGGTTGACGTCGCTTCTTCTTTTGATTTGAAGAACCAATTAAGGACTTGCATGTGTTAATCCTCCCTATACCGCAGCAGACGGCGTCGTGAAGATTTTCACGAACTTGCTATACCAGCGCTCGTTCGGCACTTCCAGATCCATGAATGGCACCTCTTCGCCTTTCAGGCGGCGGGCGATGTTGCGATAAGCCTGACCGGCGCGTTTGTTTTCGCTGCCTGCCAAGGGTTCGCCTTTGTTCGTGGAAGTAATGACTTCCTCGTCTTCCGGCACGATGCCGACGAGTTTGCAGGAGAGGATATCGAGCACGTCTTCGACACTCATCATGTCGTTGGTCTTCACCATATGAGGACGGATGCGGTTGATGACCAGGCGATACTGTCCGATTTCTTCTTTGCGTGCTTCGAGCAAGCCGATCACTCGGTCTGCGTCGCGCACTGCCGACATTTCGGGCGTCGTGATCACGACAGCTTCTTCGGCGCCGGCGATGGCGTTCTGGAAGCCGCCCTCGATGCCTGCGGGGCAATCGATGATCGTGAAGTCGAAGAGACTCTTCAGTTCGGTGCAGAGTTTCTTCATCTGATCGGCGTTGACGGCCGACTTGTCGCGAGTCTGAGCCGCGGGGAGCAGCGAGAGGTTGGGGAGCTTCTTGTCCTTCACCAGAGCCTGGCGCAGTTTGCAACGCTCTTCAACGACGTCGACCAGGTTATAGACAACGCGGTTCTCCAGACCCATGAGGATGTCGAGATTGCGCAAACCGATATCCATGTCGACGAGAGCGACGGATGCACCGGTTTGTGCAAGCGCCACACCAATGTTGGCGGAAGCTGTCGTTTTACCGACGCCGCCTTTTCCTGAGGTGATGACTATTACTCGACCCATTCTGTTTTCCTTTAACGGTGTTGTTGTGCAGGGGTTGACACTACTACTACGGATGCGGATTTTGTATTGGGTTGTTATTCCGGTGCGTTGTAGGAAATGCGGATTTGACCATCGACGATACGTGCCATTTCCGGCCCGGGCGTCGATGTTTTGTAATTCTTTCTGTCGGGAGCGCGGGCGATGCATTGCGCGATGCGCAGTTGCAAGGGCGCCAGTTTGAGTGCGCGGATTTCGGCTTGTTCATTGCCTGAGCTGCCCGCATGAGCGATGCCTCGCAGCGCGCCCCAGACAAGGATGTCGCCCTCGGCAATTACTTCGGCGCCGTTGTTGACGTCGCCGACGATGACCAGATTGCCTTTGTGGTTGACCGTCTGCCCGGAGCGCAATGTCTGGTGCAGGTACAAAACCTGTGGTGGCGCCGCTGGTGCCGCCGGTTTTGGCGGTGCTTGCTCGTTGGCCAGAGCCGGCACTGCGGGCAGTGGAATCGTCGGCGTGTCCTCGTCCGGTCTCACTTCCTCATTGCTGATTGGTGTGGCGTAGGAGAGGTCAGTCTGCGTGGTGGGAATGGCAATCGAGATTACCGTTTCGGAAAAACGATTGCGGCGGCGCGGCGGAGCGAAATCCATGGCGGCATTGGCGGGCGCCGGTGATGTGGTATCACGAGCGGTGACCTTGGCGGCGGCCAGGGCGGCCCGGGTGGTTTCGTCGTCAGAGAAAACGTTGCGCGGTCGCACGCCACGTTCGGTGATCAAGTCCGCGAATTCCTGAGCTTCGTCTTCCGACAAGCAGAGGTTTCCGAGACTGATATCTATTTGATTGGACTCCCAGAACCTTGTCGGGTCCTGGAATGTAGAACTCAGGTGTTGTGCGGCTTCCTGGGCGTTGGTGCATCCGCCAACGTCAATGAGCATGCCGGTGTCGGGTTGGCTGATGATGGCAATTTTCGTCATTGAATCTTCGCTTTACAGAGACTATTTTCCCGCCACAGAGACGGAAAAAATTTCACATGCGTTACGCAAGGAAAATCGTAGAAGTTGCTGAGTGGCGTGTCAAGCCGCACACCAGCGATTTCATATATACCTTTGATGACAATGCCGTAACGTTAAACAATGTTCGAAGAACGGCTCTATGTGCGAATTCTTAGCTGTTTTGCGTGGTATAGCGAATGTATATATGGTATCACATATGGTGCAATGAATATGCCGCACTGGGGAGGTGCATATATGTCTGATGTAGCTGTGGATCTGTCCGGATTGACCGCATTGGTCACTGGCGGCACATCCGGCATAGGCTTGGCTACTGCTCAGCTGTTTCATCGGGCTGGTGCCAATGTTGTCATTGCCAGCCGTAGTAAAGGTCGCCTCGAGGAGGCGTTCAAAACATTTAGCGGCGACACCGCACGCCTTGATGGTTTGAGCGGCGATGTCTCCAGTGAAGGGCACGCCAAGCTTATGGTTAACGCCGCTATATCCAAATTTGGAGAGTTGAATATACTCGTGAACAGCGCCGGAGTTTTTCGCGGCGGATCGATATTTGAAATGGAAGAGGAAGATTTCCTCATCAACGTCGATGTCAATTTGAAAGGCACCTGGCTGATGTGCAAATACGCCTCGCGTCCCATGGCTGAAGCCGGCGGCGGGTCGATCGTCAATATATCCTCCTACCTGGCGATTCGCGCCAGCAAGCGCATTCCCACCAGCGCCTATGCGGCATCGAAGGCCGGCATTCTCGGGTTGACCAGGTCACTGGCAGTCGAACTTGCACCACACAAAATCCGTGTCAACGCGGTATTGCCGGCGCTGATCAACACGCCGATGGTGGGCACTCTGGTGGCACCGGATGAGCTGGCAAAGCTGGAAGAACACACCAAACGCAATTATCCAATCGGCCGAGTCGGCGAACCGGAAGATGTGGCGAGCTGCATTCTCTTTCTCTGCAATCCGAAAAACACCTGGCTGACCGGTGAAGAGTTGACGATCGACGGTGGGCGCAGCGTCACCTGACCAAAATCGAGTAAGTTTCCGGCGCCGGGCGGGTATAGAGACTACAGTCAGGAGCTCGGCTGTGGTTGATAAAACCCTGGTCCCCGAGGGGACCATTCTCGAAGAGCGATTCAAGATATTGCGCGAGATCGGGCGCGGCGGCATGGGCGCCGTGTATGTCGGCGAGCACGCGATCACCGGCAAGCGGCTTGCTATCAAAGTCATGGGCGAAGCTGTTTCTTCAGACTCTGCTTACAAGCAGCGCTTTCTGCGCGAGGCAAAGCTGATGGCGCAGATGGACGACCCTCACATCGCGTCGGTGAGTGCCGTTGGTGCCTGGAATGACCGTCTTTATCTGGTCATGGATTACATTGAAGGACGCACTCTGCAAGCCGAGTTGAAGGAGCGCGGCGCTGTCAAAATGGATGAGGCGCGTGTATGCGCGATTGCATCGCAAGTTTGTGATGCGCTTAGGCATGCACATCAAATCGGTATTGTGCATCGCGATCTCAAGCCTGGCAACGTCATGCTCACCGACACCGCATCTGGTGTCAACGTCAAATTGCTGGATTTCGGTATTGCCGCCTGGCTTGATCGCGATGAGGCCGGGCGCATCACGCAGACGGGCGAGGTTTTCGGCAGTCCATATTACATGAGCCCAGAGCAGTGCCAGGGCATGCGTCTGGATGGACGCAGCGACCTCTATTCGCTGGGCTGCATCATGTACGAGATGCTTTCCGGACACACACCTTTTTCCGGCGATTCGTATTTCGAAGTTTTGTCGAAACAGATGGCCGTCGATCCCCCGCCTATCGAGGGCATTTCGCCAGGCATGCAGCAGGTCGTCAATCGCGCGATGACCAAAAATCCTGATCAACGCTATCCAGATGCCGCCGCTCTGCATGAAGATCTGCGCAAGGTCATGGCAGGCGAAACCATATCGATCGAAAGATCCGGGAAGAAACAATCCCGATCCGCCGGCACCGCCAGGACGACTGGCAAGCGACGGCGCGTGATCACGTTGATAGCGGTGCCGGTGCTGCTCGCCGGCCTCGCGATTGCAGCCCATTACTTCCTGCAGGCACCGGTTGTCGAGCCGCCGTCGGCACCCGTCGTCAAAGTCTCTGACTCTGAGTCTGAACTGGCGGAAGCCATGGAGGGCTCAGGAGAAGTCGCTTCGATGAAGTTCTGCGGTCTCTTGCCCGAACCAAAACTGCCATTGCATCGTAAAGCCATGGATATTATGGATGCTCGCGTCACGCTGCCGCTTGGAGATCCGGAGCGAACCGCATTTCTCGTCGAGGCTACCAGGCTGTTGAGAGACGAACTCAACTCGCCGGACATGGCGAATGCCGGCAGTGAAGAACGCAACTTGATGCTGCATCGGCTGGCATTCTGGGATGCTCTCTTAATCTCGCATCAGCCTCGCAGTCGTCGCTCCGCTTTGTATAGGGAGGGGGATGAGGCGATCACCAAATCGGTTGAGTATGACAAGATGCTGGGATTGAAAGGGAAGGTTCGGCGGACCGAGATCCTCGCTTATCTCAGTCTTCAATATGGGCGCGAAATGCGAGACCTGCCTGCGCTAGAGCGATCCGAAAAGTTCTATGTCGAGGTGATTAATTTGCTCAAGGAGCGCGAGCGGACTGCCGACGAAAGCGAAGTGTTTCAGCGGTGTTTGTCGAGACTCGAGGAAGTCAGAGATCGAATCCTCAACACCAACAAACTGGTCAATCTGCAGAATTTCATAAAAGACCCAAAGGAAGACGAGATCGGGCACTTCGAACGGGCGATGTTTGCGGTGGGCGGCAAACTGATGCGCTGGCGCGAACTGGAACCGCGGCACCGGCGAGCCGCGTTTTTATTTTCACAATACCGATCTGCGGTTCGAAGTCCCCAGCAGAAAGAAGCAGACCTGAGTGATGCACGCGAGTTTCTCCGCAAATTGATCGAGTCGGCAGAGCACGGTGATTTCAGTCCGCCGCTCAAAGTCGAAGAACTGGCGCTCATTCATTTACGTCGAGGTATTTGCGACATCGAGCTGGCTGGACTGGTTGAGGACTCGGGCAGGCGCGAGAAATACTATCGCCAGGCGGAACGCGATGTAAACAACTCCATCGACACCTACCGAAAGGTCGTTCCTGATTATCGTGATTCATTCGAAGCTCGCTGGCGCCTTGGCTACGTGCATTATAAGTATGCGCTTTTTTCGAACGATCGCCGCGCGTACGAACAGGCGCGCAATGACTTTGTATTTGCGCTCAACAAGCTCAATGAGATGGGGAAGAAACAGCCGATTACCTCCGACGAGCAGCGTCTGGCTGACCGCCTGGAGAAGGCTGTCGAACTCATCGATAAGCGTATCGCTAAATAAAGCTGGTTGTCGCTTTAGCTTTTCGCCGGCGAGTTATTGAAGATCTCGTGGACGATCTCTTCGGCTGCTGTGTGCGGGTCGCCCTTCTGATGCAAGAGATCGGTGAGGACCGAACGCAGTTCTGATGAGCTTTCCAGCGAACTGTCCAGGTTGTTGCGCGCCAGTTCGGCAACCAGCTCAGAAAGTTCAGCCTGCATCTTCATGCGCCGGCGGTCTAGTTTGGTGTCTGATTCTTCCAGATACCGGCCGTGGTGCTGAATCTTTTCCCAGAGTTCCGCAATGCCTTCGTTGTTCTCGGCGATCGTCATCAGAACGGGCGGCTTCCACGGGCAGTGACACTCGGTTTTCGAATGGCTCAGCTCCATGGTTTGCATGATCTCGGAAGCAGTCTTATTGGCGCCCGGCAGATCGGCTTTGTTGATCACGAACACATCGCCGATTTCCATGATGCCCGATTTGATCGCCTGCACGTCATCGCCTGAGCCAGGCATCAAAACAAGAACGGTTGTGTCCGCTGTTTTGGCAATCGCCAGTTCAGACTGACCGACGCCGACGGTTTCGATAATCACCACCTCGCAGCCGTAGGCTTCCATCATGCGAATGGCGTCGTACGTCGCCAGCGCAATGCCGCCTGCGTGACCTCGATTGGCCATCGAGCGGATAAAGACGTTCTTATCTAAGGCGTGTCCTTGCATGCGTATGCGGTCGCCGAGGATGGCACCACCAGTAAATGGACTGGTGGGGTCTATGGCTATCACGCCGACCTTTTTGCCCTGGTCGCGAATCTCGGCGATCAAAGCATCTACTAAGGTAGACTTTCCGACCCCTGGCGAGCCGGTAATGCCTATCAGGTGGGCTTTTCCGGTGTCCGGGAATAATTTGCGGACGAGCCAGGAAGCAGCCGGTCCGCCATCCTCTACGATGCTCAGCGCACGCGCCAGAGCGCGTTTGTTACCCGCCTTCAGTTGCTCTGCTATGTCTTCGAGACTAAACTTCAATGTTGGAGACGCCAAGTTCTGTAAACCTCAATTGCGCCCAATCTTATCAGTCCGCAGCGGGCACGGAACACATGGGGAACATCAAAAGGTACAGCGAGTCGTTAGACCTGTGAACCCTTTTTTGTCGGGAGTTTACTAATGCTTCCTTTTAGATACTCGGTTGCGGCCCTTGCCTTGTTCGTCGGCGCGGTTGCGACCACACCTGCCTGTCTGGCGCGTGGCAACGACTTGATCATCAAGACCGGCAAGGGCGAAGAGATAAACATACAAAACGGCTTCTTCGGCACTAAGAAGAAGGTCGTCAAGGATCGATTCGGCGATAAGTACGAGAGCAAGAAAGGGTGGTTCGGCAGCAAGGAGCAACAAGCTTCGGTGCTGGGCAACAGCTTCTCGCGCAAGAAAGGTATTCTTGGCGGAACCGAAATTCAGGGCAGCACCATACTTGGTGACTCGATCAAAACCAAAAAAGGTATCTTCGGTCGTCGCACCACAGAGATTGACGCCAGTGGTGTCACCAATCTCGTTCAGGGCTTCATCGGCAAAGCGAAAAACGGTCAGTCTCCGTTAGCCGGATTGGGCGGCGGGCTCGGCTTCGGCGGCATGGGCATGGGAAGCAACATGGCGCCCGGAGCACCAAATGCCGACCCCAAGAATTTTGATCTCGACAATTTCGACCTCAACAAGGGCTTGCCCAAGGATTTCGGTAACCCTGCCGGTGGTGGCGCGCCAAATCAGGGCTTTCAGCCGCAAGGACTGCAGGCGCAGCCGCAAAGCTTCGGCGCCCCCAACCCCAACTACGGCTGGCAGGCGGCCCCTGGTGGACCGATTCCGGACGGCAATTCATTGCCCGAAGTGCCACCGCGCATGCCCGGGGATCAACAACCATAGCCTGGCTTCCCACCAGGGTTGTCAAAGGTTGCGATAACTCATCATTTTCAAGGCAAAAAGATGGGTTATCGCGACCTCTAACTCGAAGGCGGTGAAAGAAACGAGCGAGGCGTGAAACCTCGCTCGCTGCGTTTGCTAACTTGTTTGGGCGGTGCGTGTGACGACGCATCGTCTTGTTTCTAGGTCTTGCCCTTCAAAATCTTCTTCCAGCCGGTGTCCTTGCTAGTGGCACCACTGCTCGACGATGCGGCTGCCGGCTGTTGTTGCTGCTGCGAGCCGTTCTTGTTCTCGCGTTCGAGGTCGGTGAGCATGATGGCCAGCAGGTCGCGTTCGGACTGGCAGGACTTGAGCTGGTGCTGGAGGTCGGCGATGGACGCCTTCATTTCCTCCATCTCCATGAGTTTCGCGCTGAGAGTCGACGCGATGCGCGACAACTCTTGATGCAGATACTTGTTTTCGCGGGTCTTGTCGGCCAGCAACTGGCACTGGTTGTCGTGTTCCTGTTGCAGGTCTTCGTTATCCCGCGCGACGCGTTCGAGATCGCGCAACTGCGCGGAGACCGTGATCTGGCGCTCCTGCGACTGCAAGAGCGTTTCTTGCAACTCAAGAAGCTTTTCGATCAGTGTGTTGAGGTCCCACTGACGACCCGTAACGGGGTTTGTAAGTTTATTCCCCTCTGCCATTTGCCACGATTTCACAGCCTTGCCGTCGACAGTTAATATTCCCTTTTGGCGCCCCCTTCAATCGATCAGCGGGCGCCGAAACTGTTTAAGATCGCTCTGAGAGCTGAACAGGAAACACCTATGGCTGGGGCGAAACAGTTGATTGTGCGGGGCGGACAGGTGCTGACGCCCCTGGAAGAACGGCTGACCGATATCCTCGTTAAAGACGGGCAGATTGCCAGGATCGGCGACGTGGGTGAGGTCTCTGGTGCCGAGATTGTCGATGCCGGCGGGTGTTTCGTCACCCCGGGGCTGTTCGACCTGCAGGTAAATGGCGGGCCCGAAGTCGATTTCTGGGGCGAGCTGGAAACAACCGCCGTCGCCAAATTCACCAAAACCATGGCTGCGGCGGGCGTGACGGCGTTTCTTCCGACGATAATCACCGGCGACCTCGACGGAATGCGGAAGAACGTCGAGTTTCTTAAATCCCAGGGCGCGACCAATGGCTCGAAAGGTAAATCAGGTGAGGAATTCTGGGCGCGCATGCCCGGCGTGCACTTAGAAGGACCATGCCTTTCCCCGGCGAAACCAGGTGTCCATCCGCCTCAGCACCTGCAACCGCTGACGACGGATGTAATCAACCAGCTTGCAGACAAGACTGTGCGCCTGATTACGCTCGCTCCCGAGCTTGATCCGTCCGGCGCCTGCCTCAAACTCCTGCACGACAAGGGCATCACGGTGGCACTGGGGCATTCCGACGCCACTTTCGAGGAGGCGCAAAAGGCTTTTGGACAGGGCGTCCACATGATGACGCACACCTTCAACGCTCTGCCCGGATTGCATCATCGCAAGCCTGGTGCGGTGATGGCGGCGTTGCTCGATGATGCGGTCTTCTGCTGCATGATCTGCGACGGCAAGCATCTCGACCCGGCCGCTGCGCAACTGATCTTCAAAACGAAGGGCGTCGAGCACACGATTCTGGTCACCGACATCGCGCATATCGGCACCACCGGAGGAGGATTGGTCGGTTCATCCATTCTTCTGGACGAAGCGGTGCGCAACGTGGTCAACTGGGGCATCGCTTCTTTCCGCGATGCTGTCGTAATGGCATCGTTCAACCCGGCAAAAGCGATGGGACTGGACGACAGCTTCGGTCAGCTGGCGCCCGGTCGCCATGCGGATTTCGTCCTCTGGGATCAGAAGACTCTCGCCATCCGCAAGGTATTCGTCGGCGGTAGATTGGTGAAGTAGGATGCCGGGGTGCCACTAAAAGTGGTGCCACGTCAAGCGTTGTTTCGTGGCAGGCTAATCGAGCTTCAAGGGGAAGTCGGCGCCTGTACGCTCCTTGAATTGAGTGTTCCAGCGTTTTTCGATTTTCTCGCCGGTCAGCTGCTCGATTGCTTCCTCCAGCTTGGCCGCCAGATCCGCCGGATTTGAGATGCCCCGCACGGACTCCCCCCTGCGGGCGCGGTTCGGGTTGCGGTACGCAACCTCGAGCAGCCGTTTTTTTTTGTCCAACTTGTGTACTCCTTTCAGATCGATACTGAATATTTGTTTCGCGTCACTTAACAAGAGTAAACGCTGGTCAGTCAGTACATATCGCTTTCTTTTGGCAGTCAGAAATGTCACTGACAACAGTGCCAGTGTTCCGATCAGGGTGTAACCTGCAACTGCCCACCACAGCCAACCCTCCGGCGTGGGAGAGAATTTGGCGATCAGAAATGCGAGGATAGCGGCGATCCAGATGAGGTCCTCGAGGTGCGACATGGCGTAATGGAAGGGGGCGGGTTTTTCCGACCAGAGGATCTTTTCGTTTTCTCGCAACGGGAAACCATTACCGTCATTGTCTATCAAGTCCACGTCAATTCAATCCTGTGTGATGAATGGAGGGTGCTAGGATCTTACCCGCCACAGAGAATTTGCCCATGAAACTACCCAGTCATGAATTTCTCGATCGTCTCGGCATCGAGTACGAAACGTTGGAGTTCCCCGACACCACGGAGAAAGGCGCCGCCAATGTGGCGAAGGCGCTCAATCTCCTCGAACATCAATGCGTGAAGACGCTGATTTTTCAGGTCGACACAGGCGAGCGTTCGTTGATCATGGTGGGCGGGGACGAAACGGCTATATCGGGGCACCTGAAGAAAGTTCTCGGTTCCCGCAATATTTCGCTCGCGCATCCCGACCACGTCAAGGAAGTGACCGGATATGTGATCGGCTCGGTGCCGCCGTTTCACTGGCAACCGGAAGGCTTTCGCTCGTTTGTCGATGCGTCGCTCATGGAACACGACATTCTCGGTGTCGGCGCCGGAGTCTGGGGTAACGAAATTTTGATCACGCCTGCCAATCTGGTCAAGGCGAGCAATGCGCAAGTGGTCAATCTAACGCGCCGCGAGGAGCCGATCTTTGTAGTAGGCGAGGCGGCGCACTAGTCACAGGCGGCGCGCGTTAGTTAAACGTGCACGCTTTCCGTATGCGGTGCGATGTCCAGCACCAGGTCGGCGGCGCCGACCAGACCGGCGGCTTCACCGAGCACCGAGCGATGTATCTTCAGTCCGTCGCGCACGCGCGGCAAAGTGCGCTCCGACACCAGTTCGTGCAGCTGTTCGAAATTGACGAACTTCGACATGCCGCCTGTGACCACGACCACGTCGGGGTCGAGGGTGTTGGCCAGCGAGGCGATGCCGACTGAGATGTGCATATGGTAGAGATCAACCGCTTTAATGGCCAGCGCATCACCGGCGGTGGCGGCGTCGACGATGTCTTGCGTCCAGATGGTCTCACGTTTTTCATAAAGACTGGATTCGCCCGGTTTGCTTGACGCCAGCAATTCTTTGGCGGTGGTCACCAGACCGCGACCGGCGCCATATTCTTCCCAGCAGTCCCACAATCCGCATGTGCAGTGGCGTTTGTTGTCCATAGAGATCTTGATGTGTCCGACTTCACCAGCGGCGAAGTGATCGCCGCGATACATGCGTCCGCCGATCACGATACCGCCCCCGATACCGGTGCCCAGGGTCACGGCCAGCACGCAATGGCTGTTGTCCAGCCCGAGCGCCTTGTATTCGCCGTAGGCGGCGGCGTTGGCGTCGTTCTCCACGTGCAGGGGAATGTTCAGCTGCGCCTCGATCATTTTCTTCACGGGCGTGCCTTCCCAGCCAGGCAGGTTGCCAGTCGAGCCTATGACTTCTCCGGTGTCCGGATTGACGATGCCGGCGGTGGCGATGCCGACGCCGATGATTGTTTGATGGTCCGCTTTGAAATCCTCGATCATCTCGACGAGCGAGCGGATGATGTTGTCGGCTCCTTTGGGCGTGGGACGTCGCTTCTGCTCGCCCATCAGGTGATGGGCCTTGACCATGGCGCCGCTGATTTTAGTGCCGCCTAAATCTATGCCGAGAACCGGTATTTGATACTTGTCCACCTGACTGCTCCACTTTTGCGCCGGAGGCTAAGTTTCGCACGTCTGACCGTGCGGCTCAACCCGCGTGTAACCACGCATGTAACCAAGAGGATTGCCGACCGGTTCCGGTCGTCCTGCGGTCTAGATGCCGCCCAGTTGTCCCTGGTCAGGCTTGGCTTTGAGCACCAGCTTGTCGTACGGAATCGGAGCGCCGTACAGCATGTCGAAACCGAAGCGGTTGATACCGCGAATGGTGTCACGCGACAGAATCACTTTGAAGTCATCCGGTCCGATGGCGGCAGTCAGTGTTCTGCCCAGCACCATCTTGCTGTCCATGTTGTAAGCGAAGTTGCCGCCCAGGGTTAGCCATTTACAGACTTTCCAATCGCCAGCGAGCGAACACGACTTAGTACCTTGGATAAATTGGTCGAATACGAATGGGGATTGTCCTCTGACACCTGATTGTGTGTATGCAGTTTGAAGGCGGACGCGCCCCAGATTGGCATTCAAAATCGGTCCGCCTTGGGCAAGTCCGAGGGCATCGCCGCTTGAATAGCCTTTAACGGCAGCACCGCCGAAGAGCTGAAATTTAGCACCATACCTGTCGTCGCCCACCGCTAGAAGTGGATGGCTGGTGAACATCATCTGCTGCGATACTCGATAACCGGAAGTGATTTTGGTGCTCGTGTCGTTAGTGAATAATCTGCCGAACTGTGGTGTCAAACCTAGCAAGGCTGGTTGATCTTGCATCCAGCCTGCTGCCGAACGAAAGTCAACCATGGCGAGAAACGGCACGTTGGTGAGCGTTTTGTTGTACACGGCCTCGGCAATCATACGAGGACGGCGAATGCCAAACAATCCATCGGGCGTGTAGCGGTTAATGCCCGATTGAAACAGGACATTATTCTTGAAGCGATATTTCAACTCGGCCACAAGAAGGTTTGAAACGCTGCCATAAGCTATTTGAGTGCTGAGCCTCTTGGTCTGATAGCGTAGTCGGAATCCGGCGCCAATTTTCCCCTTGTTCGGATCGTCGGCGCCAGCAATTTGTTTGCCGCCGAACTGAATCAAAGGAGACCAGGAAAATACGCCTTCTTTGCCTATGGCTTTGTTGAACATGGGACCGACGTTTAGACCGCCCACGTTTATGTTGTTTGAGATGAACGGAGTCACAGGGAAGACGACTCGACTTTCCTGCTGTCCAACGGTCGAGACGAACTTCGGTAGCGGAATACTGAAGTTGCCCATCAGAAGACGGCCACCCTGAATCGTTACATTTCCCTCGTCTTTGTACTTCTCGTACGTCATTTTGCGGGCCGTGAATTTGTAGCTCGGTTTGGCTGGCAGATAGGCCTCAGGATGTTGATCCTTCAGGGCGGTTTCTTCCATGGCACTGATCGGACCGGCGAATTCGTTTTTGTGCAGTCGGAAGGGCGTCGGCATTGACACTGTTCCCTTCTTGAATTGCAAACCGCCGTTCTTGCCGATTGCTTGTCTGGCGATGACGGTGGTTCCCTGCACTTCCGTATCCGGATTGGTGATCAAATACTCGTCCGAATTGACTTTGAATCTGAACGAGCTGCCTGTGGTCAGTTGTCCTTCGCGCAAAATTTTGACGTTGCCGCGCGCATCGATGATCTGCGTGTTTTGGTCGTAGAGAATCGAGTCGGCTTCTAGTTTGGAGTCTTGTCCGGCGATGACGGCGACGGCGTTGCCTGTGCCCAGGAAGGTGTTTTTGTCCTGGTCGTACTCAGTGTCGTCGGCAACGATTTGTACGGTGCCTTTGAGCTGAGTGTTCTCGTCGATCAGATCGGCGGTCGACATGTCTTCCGCAGTACCGTTTTCAGCAGCGACATAACCGGGAGTCGGTTTGAGTGCGGTATCGTCGGCGGTGGCAGTTTCCGGCACCAGCGAATTGGCGGTGGGCGCGGCGGAATCAGATTGCGCATCAGACTCTGCCGGGGCTTGTGCTGTTTGAGCTGCCGCTGCTTGTTCGGCAGCTGCCGCCGCTTCGTCGTCCTTGGCCTTTTGTGCTGCCTGGGCGGCTTTGGCATCTGAAGATTTGGTCGGCCAGGCAAATGGTGCGCCTGACGCCGGAGCCGCTTTGGCGGTTTGCGTCTTAGCAGGCGTTGCCGCTTTTGCCGGTTGTGTCTTGGGTGCCGGTGCGGCCGCCGCTGGCTGAGGCGCGGGTGCGTCCTCAACAGCAGGTGGTTTCGGAGCTGGCGCAGCCGGTGCCGGCTCGGTAGAAGATTTTTGAGTGGAAGGCTTCAAATAACCGGCAATCGGAAGCAATTCCGGTTTGGGGTCGCGCGCCGAAGTTGAGGGTGCACTGTCCATGGCGCTGCCGTTGTCACCGGCGAGCTTCGGCGTCAAAGGCAATAGAAGGGTGCCGCCCGGGGTCGATTTCTCTTTCGATGCCGCATAGGCGTTGCCGGCGCCACTGAAGAACGCGCCGCAGAGCGAAACTGAAATTGCCGTCGTGACTACGAGCTTCATTCAAAGTCTCCATCTAGTGCCTGCCCATTTCCCTTTTAGCAGGATTGGGCTGGACTAGCTTACCCTACCGGGAGCGTCCCTTCTGTCAACCCTTATAAGGAACAGGGTTGCCAGTAGTTTGAAGCATTGAATGGTCGCGGGATTGGCTGCTTTCCAAGAGTAATTAAAAATCGGTAAACTGTATATATAGGTCAAATTGCCACCATCAGGCAGCCGGTTTCGTCCAAAAAATTTTCCTGCTTCTGTCAGAATTTCGGAAAACCGCGCAAAGCGACAACTAACGGCGATCATTGCGGACGAGCTTAGAGACAGCGATAGCACATGTATATGCAAATCAGTCGTAATCGATGTGTCTTTGTAGATGCGCTAGGCATCAGGGGTTCGGCTTTGTTGACAACGCTGCGCGCTAAACCCTTTTTATGTATCGTCCAAAGCGAAAAGAACATGGCATGCTGTACCTCGGCTACTGCAAACAACAGCGAGGTTTCATGCGCACAGCAATGGAGGCAGGCTTGCCTTTGACGAGCGAGAGCATCGCGCCGTTCAGCTTCTTCACCCCGACCAAGATTGTCTTTGGTGAGGGCACCGCATATAGTGTCGGTGATTTTCTCAGCGAACTCGGTGTCAGCAAACCGATTTTGATCACGGACAAAAACCTGACTAAAGTCGGTCTGCTGCAGCCAATTTTGGAGTCCTGCCAGTCGGCCGGTGTGCCGGTGGTGGCAACCTTCGACGATGTGCCTTCCGACTCCGAACTTCTCGTCTGCCGCAATGCCATCGAACTGGCCAAGCAAAACAATTGCGACGGTGTGATCGCCGTCGGCGGCGGATCGGTGATGGACACCGCCAAAATAGTCAACATCGCGCTCTCGCTCGGGGGCGACATTCTCGATTACGAAGGCATGAATACCTTCAACGAAAACCTCAAGCCGCTGGTGGCAATTCCGACCACAGCCGGCACCGGATCTGAAGTGTCAGCCGTCGCCATGGTTAAAAACCAGGATACGAAAATACTGTTCGCCAGCCGTTTCATGTTTCCTAACGTCGCGGTGCTCGACCCGGCTCTGATCGTTTCGTTGCCGCCGCGCCTGACGGCCGCCACCGGCATGGATGCGCTCACTCACTGCCTGGAGAGTCTGTCGGCGGTTAGCGCCAACTATGTGTCGGACGGCACTGCCCTGGAAGCTGTGCGCCTCTTGTTCAGGTATCTGCCGGTCGCCACCAATAACGGTGCCGATATCGAAGCTCGCTCGGCAACATTGATAGCCAGTTGCATGGCTGGGCTCGCTTTCACCAATGCCGGCGTCGGCGTTATTCACGCCCTGGCGCACACGATTGGCGCCAAGTACGGCACTCACCACGGCATCACCAATGCAGTGCTTTTGCCGCACGGACTCCTGTTCAATATCAACGAGTCGGCGCCCAAACTGGCGCGCGTCTGGCGTTATGTCCGCATGTCACTGGGCGCCAACCCGGCCGAAATCTCGTTCAACGACGAGGAGGCAGTCCATCATCTTATAGAGGATGTGCGGGCTCTTATGATCGAGTGCGGGTTGCCGACCCAACTGCGCGACCTGACGCTGCCTGAACTCGATGAAGAGGATTTTGTCGAAATCGCCCAGATTGCGATGACCGACGCTGCTATGATGTTCAATCCTAGAGAGGCAAGCGTCGAAGACCTTGTGCAATTGCTAAAAGGGGCTTATTAACTAATGGCGGTTTTTTCCAGCTCTGACGAGCTGATGTCGATCTTGACCAAACTCTGGGACAAGATCAAAGCTCATCCCGACATGTCCAACCAGATCACCGAGACGAAATTGATCGTTCAGTTCAAGTACAGAGATCCGGACGGGCTTCTGACCATCGACTGCTCTGACGGCAAAGACCTGAAAGTAATGACAGGACCTACCAATTTGAAGCCGGTTATCGAGATGTCGATGAAGGCTGACGTCGCTCACGAGTTCTGGATGGGACGCGTTAATGTGCCGGTGGCCGTGATGACGGGCAAAATCGCCTCCAAGGGACCGACGCCCAAGGCGCTGGCGCTCCTGCCAGCAATCAAACCTGCCTATAAAATGTATCCTGAAGTCCTCAAAGAAGAAGGCAAAGAACACCTCCTGGCGAAGTAAGCCCAGATAGAACCATCTCAGGGGAGAAACACCACCTGGGGCGCCCGCTCCCCTAATTTCCCGGTAGTGAAGTGCTTAAATCCTGTTACACTTAGGTTCGGGTTGAGGAGCACGCACTGGTAGGCGTCATATGGAAGGACTTCATAATCTCATCATTCGCCTGTGCGACTTCGCATGGATCGCCCTGACTTTGCTCGGGCTGGGATCCATCGTGCTCTTCTGGAAGATTTTTCAAAGCGATTTCGCGCGCAACGACTAACATCGCGCCGCTCAACGCTATTGCAACTACAGTCCGCTAGCACAAGCGATCTTGTTATAGAAGGATCACATCGTCGCGTTCGCCTGATTCTTGTTCGCGAATGATGCTGGTACCACTTACGGTGGCAATGGCGCCATCGACATAGCGGTAGGCACGCACTTCTGTCGTGAAGAGGTCGGCGACGATCTTGCCGCGCCACACATCTTTGCTGTCCGAAATCCAGTCGGCAACGCCGTTTTCATCGACCTTGGCGGAACGCTTCCAGATGCGACCGGAGGGTTCTTTCAAAGAATTGAGCAATCCGGCATCGTCATAACCAAATTCGCGTACCGCATCGCTGCAATATACGGTCTTGTCCAGAAACGTCTTGCCTTCGAAGTCGCGCCCGATCAGCGATGTACCGTTCGGGAAATGCAGTTCGATGCGGCCATCGATGGTGCGCACTTCTTTGAAGGTCATGGTATCAAATGTGATATCGCCATCGAGGTTGACGGAGATGTCTTTGACGTTCCACTGGCGTCCGCTTGCATCGGTCCAGTTCGAGGCTGGCTCGGTGCGAATGAACACCTGGGCGGGATAGCTTTTCATGTAGTTGAGGCTGCCGTCTTCGGCATAACGCAGTTCGCGGATCGATCCATTTGGATATCTGATCTCTATAACGCGACCGTCGTCGTTTCTCACTACTTCAACGATCGACTTATCAGTCCGTTCGACCGGTACGCCGACCCTCAGTTCTTCTTCGATCTGTTCGACGGCGGAACCCTTTATAAAGGTTGCGCCGAAATTCAATGTTGTTTTAGACATAGAACCAAATTCCCCCAGGACAAGTGAAAACCAGCCGCCGATGGCGGTGAGCCGTGGCTAGCTTCCCTTAACGCAAGGAGAGAATACGATGCCATTCGTGAGAAAGTTGTGAAACGGAAACGCCATCCAGGGCGGTAATTACGAAGATGTAGTTAATCTAGGGCTGGATTACCCGCTCGGCGGCGAACAGAAATTCGCAGATGGCGAACATATTGGTGATCTGAGCGGTCGGCACCTGTTCCTTCAATTTATAGAAGTCCAGGCACAGCCCGCAGGCGAGCACCTCGACCCCCGCATCGCGAAAGCTGTTGAGCACTGGCAGCACCTGCGATTTGGCAGCCATCAATTTGACGCCCGAGTTGGCCATGAGAATTGCCCGCGGACGCAGACCGCTTTCGAAGGTTGTTTGCAAAAAGAGGTTGATTAGCGTGTGGCTCAACTCGGGGTCGCCTTCGCCGAATGTGTCTTTAGCGAGAAACAGCACGGTGCCCGTGCTGCTGCTTACCGCTGTAGTACCACTTGCTTGAGTCGAAACGGCGCTTCCGCCGCCGCTTGCTGTGGAGCCTGCGCCCGCGCCGCCTGCGCTCGTGCCTGCACCCGCACCGCCGGCGTTTCTTTCTATGGCGATCCGGTAATGGCCGTCTGCCTTCTCAACTGAAATGCCCGCCTTCAGCGACCCGGCCAGCCGGGTCAGGTTGTTGACGCACACCTCGTCGTCGACCAGCGCCTCCACCGATAGCACGGCTTGATTGTCGAAGAGTTTCTTTGTGCGAATCACAGGCTCAGGGCAAGTCAGTCCGCGCAAGTCGATTTTTTCGCTCATCCCTATTTCACCTCTACCAATCCTTTTATGATGTTGCTCGCCGCCGGTTGAAATTCGCCGATTTCCGCCGCGCAGTAGTCGGCTTGTGTCAGTGCTTGCAACACTGAGTCGACCTCGCGCTCCGGCACAGCCAGCATCAGTCCGCCCGACGTTTGTGGGTCGAAAAGAAGATCGGTAATCGACAATTCGACGGTTTCATCCACAGAGGCTATGTCTTTATACGAATTGCGATTGGCATAAGCGCCTGCCGGCACGAGACCCTGAGAAGCCAGCTCTGCTACTTGCGGTAAGAGCGGTATCTCGCTTGCTTTAACAGATGCCAGCAAACCGCTGCCCTTAGCCATCTCGTGTAAGTGCCCGATCAAACCGAAACCGGTGACGTCCGTGCAGGCATGGGTATCGTGCGCGAGTGCGATTTGCGACGCCACGGCATTCAATTGTGTCATCGTTGCCAGAAGACGAGTGCGTGCCGACGAACTTAGCATGTCGCCCTTCATTCCCAGGAGCGCCACCCCCGTACCGATGGCTTTGCACAAAATGATCCGGTCGCCGGACTGCGCTCCGGCATTTATAAGGATACGGTTGGGATGCACAAATCCCGAGACGGAAAGTCCGTAGATCAAATCGGTGGTCTGTATCGAATGTCCGCCCACCAGAAGCGCACCGGCTTGCTGCACGACTTGCGCTCCGCCTTCCATGATGCGCTGCGCGACTTCTAGAGGGAAATCGCACAAGGGGAAACCCAACACATTGAGAGCCAGCGTCGGCGTCGCTCCCATTGCATAAATATCGGAAAGTGCATTGGTTGCGGCCACGCATCCGAACGTGTACGGGTCGTCGACTACAGGTGGGAAAAAGTCGATGGTTTGAACCAGAGCCAGCTCTTCGGAAAGCTTGTAAACTGCTGCGTCTTCGAACGATTCAATACTGGTGAGCAATTGCGGCGAAGCAAACTGCGGAAGCGTTCGTACTATCGCCCCCAATTGGCTGGCACTGATCTTTGCCGCACAGCCAGTGGCTTTCACGCGATCGGTTAAATTGCAAATGTTGTTTTCGGAATTTTGCGTCATCGCAAATCACCAACTCAGTGACTGATTCGTCTTTTGGAAACCAGCATGAGAAGCAGGATTTGGCTGGTGGCACTTTCTACAAGCATCGAAAAAAACATTCATATTAGTTTCGAGCGGCAAGCGTAATTATGCGGGTTGTAGCTCTTCTAAAAACACACTCTTGAGTGTAGATTGTATTGTCTTCGAAACGCACCTTAGTAAGACGGTTCGTCACCGGCGGCCGCTCTATTAAGATACGTTTCGTAATCGACTCGCCTCTCCACTTGCATAACCTAAGGGTCCGCGCAGAATGCCGAAGAAAGTTCTCGTGGCTTTGCCACCAGGCCTGCTTGAGCAGATTGACTATGTCGCTCAAGCCGAGCACCGCACACGTTCCGACTTGATACGTGAAGCGCTCAGAAGATACATTGAACAGTTTCGGCGTACGCAGCCCAATGCCGCTCCTAAGGGCGGCGCCAAGGGTGAAGTGCGTAGTGTCGCGCTCTTGGGCGAAGAATAGCCTTTTGGGAAAGAAACCAGCGTGAATGACCAAGCTCTCACTTGAGTTTGGGCGGTTTTTCCCACTATCCATATTGACTCTAATGTCGGGCACCTCTAGGATTGCATGCGTCAATTCAGGCCTGGCGAGGAAACATGGCTATTCAGTGGGGAAACATCCTGGTTGCCGAAGTCGTAATCATCGGCACAATCTGTTATTCCCTGGGTTTCGTCAAACTGCCGAGGTTCTTGCGACGCAAGACCCTGGTCCCGGGCTCGCCCTGGGGCTATTATCCGGATCAGCAACCCAAGCCTGACTCCTACTTCTCCGATAACGACCAGGATTTCTTGCACGACGTTGCAACCGGTTATGGTGGCATGGACGGATTCGGCGAGTTCGGCGAATTCACCGGCTTCGGCGAAATGGGCGAGTTCGGCGCGCACTTTGCCGGCGGCGCCATGGGAGACGGCAGCGGATAGGCTGGCCGATCGGGGCAGCGCTGAGGCTGCCAACTGCTATATTATTGAACCCTGTGGGGCAATGCAGTTAACGACCGGTTCTCATGCACCAATACATCTGGTATTTGCTAATTTTCACAGCAGTGCTGGGTTTGCTCGCGCTTTTTCTCCCCAAAGACAAAGGCAAGCAAGTGGCGTCGACGGTTACCCTGGTGGCCGCCAGTCTGGTTGTCCTGTTGTTTCTCGGCAATATCATGAGCGGCAGTGGTCGGGTGATGAAAAGCACTGCCAGCATGCCAGCCGACAAGGCTGAGCTGCAATTGCGGCTTACATATGCCATGCAGGTCGGAATGCAAGACCTGGTCAGTCGTATGAAGGTCTCCGATGCCGAAAAAGCCAAGTTTCTCGGTGAGTCTCAGAACGTCTCCCAGTCCTTCGATGTGGCGGAAGCCGGACTGGCGGAAGCCATCGCCCGTGGTGACGAGAGCCCGGTCACCAAAGCGAAAGTCGCCACCCTGCTTTATTTGAAAGAAATCCATCACCGGGCGCTGGAGAACGCGGCGAAAAATCCGTCGACCATGCGCGCGCCCATCAAGCCCAAAGCGCAGCTGCCGGACACCTTGCGCGATCCGCAAGAGATCACCTCCGAGCTTGAGCAAGACAAAGACCCCAAAATACAGGCGCTCGGGCGAGCGCTCCATCAGCTGTTCAGCAAAGACAGCATTCCTCACCAGGAGGTGGACAGTCTGACCGCCGCCATCGAAAACGGGCTGCCGTTCGGCTGGTACAGAGATGGTTTGCTGCGCCTCCTCAATGCCAGGTCGGGCGGCAACGACAGGCTGCACGACCTGATCTCCGAGCGCGACAACGTGTACCTGCGGACATTTCTAGGCGCGATTATGGTCATGGTGACTGCCTTTCTGGCAACAATCATCGGTGCTGTAGTGATTCTCATCGAGCTGGCGCTCATGGCGCGCAAGAAAACACCTGAGCCCGACACCGCCGGACTGAATGTCCCCCTCCTCGATGTCTACAAAGTCTTCATCGCCTGGTTCTGCACGCAAGCCGCCATTAGCGTCGGGTTGCAGCAATTGATCAAAACCGGCGGTTTCAAGCTGCCGCCCGATCCCTTCAACATGGCGATCGTCACAGCCATCACGTACCTGATAGCCAACGTGCCGGGGCTTATCTACATCTACATATTTGCCTTGCGTCCGCGCGGGCTGAAGTTCTGGAGCTCACTGAAGTTTCGTACCAAAACGGCTACTCTGGGTCCGGTGAGACTGGTTTTGTGCGGCTTTCTCGGCTGGTGTGCCTCTTTTCCCCTGGTCCTGGCCATGGCACTGCTGGCCAGCCTGCTGATGGGCTCTCAGGGTTCGGAAAATCCAGTTATCTCGCAAATCATGTCGGCTGCCAATGCGCCGGATCCAATAGTCATCATGATGTTCTATCTGACTATCGCCGTGATGGCTCCAATTTGCGAAGAAACGATGTTTCGCGGCTTTATCTACGGGAGTTTGCGTAGCCGATTAGGACCGGCACTGGCTGTGCTGGTGAGCGCCATGATTTTCGGGTTGGTGCACTTCGACAAAGGCGGAATATTGGGGCTGATTGCCATCGGTATCGTGCTGGCGTACCTGTTTGAGCGCACAAAGAGCCTCTTGCCCTGCATGATCACACACGGCCTTTGGAACGGCGCCATGTTCACCGCGACGCTCGTTCTGTTCGGAACACGCTGACGGCTGGCGGGCACCTTCGTCCCTCACTTCGCGTCTTTCCGCGCGAATTCGTGATGCTGCGCCCGTTCCGGGGAATATTAAAGCTGAGTTCTGGAGTGAGTAATGGTGACCTCAGTATCGACTGGCGTCAAACTCGTGTCGAAGCCCTACAAGAAAAGGGCTGGTCTTGTTCCTATGACCATTTTTCTGGCTATCGGCTTCACCTTCTCCTGCCTGTGGCTGATCACCGCCGGCTGGCTGATTGCGCAAGGCAGCCAGGACCTGCGCATCTGGGGGATAGTGATGGCCATGTGCACGCTGGCGTATTGCGGCTATCTGAGCCTGGCGGCATACAAGCTGCTCGGCGACGGCAAGCGCGACTACATGGTGGAACTCACCGATTCCGAAGTCGTGCTCAACGTCATCGATCACCTGCACCATAAACGCGGCACGCAGATGGTGTTGCTCAATGATGTGCGGTATGCGGAGTACTATCCGTTTCCGGATTCGGCAAGCGTCATTTTGCACACCCCGTACACGTCCATGGAGGTGCCGCTGTGGCCATTCGGGACGCAGGCGCAAGATGTGATTGACTTCCTGGAAGGCAGCGGCGTGCGCATCTGCAATGTCGTCACCGACGACCCCATCCCCGACTAGGTTTGCAGACTGATTGGATTGAGCCACACCATATGCGGTGCGTGCCAACACGAAGGCATGGCCGAAGCGCGCAAAGAGAAACCGGCGCCTCTTGCGAAGCGCCGGTTTGTGATCTCAAACTTGCAACTCAGTTTTGCAACCGGCGTTTAGTTTAGCCGCAGCACATGCCATCTTTGCTGAAGGTGATTTGGGCTTTTTCGCCGACCATCTTCATTTCGCCCTTGAAGCCGAACTCTTTGGCCAGCTTTTCGGTGTGCTCAGCGAACATCTTGCCCATTTTTTCCATGTTTTCGGGCTTGAAGTTCGGGTCTTTTTGCATTTGTTCGAAACAAGCGCAGGTTTCGTATTCCATAGAAGCGGACTTCTCGTCGCCCCAGAATACGATCTTGCTACCAAATACGTTGGTTTCAAACTCGGCCATGGCTTTGATCAATTCCAGAGGGGTTTTGACGCCGACGGACTTGAAGAATTCAACTTTGTTCTTGAGCATTTGCTCTTGATGTTGTTGGAGAGCGTCTCCGCCGATCTTCTCGAGAAGGGCGCTGGTGCTCATGCAGTTGCGCGAGAAAACGCGGACTGCTTCTTGTTGAATCTTGTCGATGGACCAGGTTTGTTGAACGCGTTCTTTGGTGGTAGCTGTCGTCATGCTTAGGAATCCCTCCGATTAAAAAGCCAACTGCGCTACAGTGTATGCAGCGCAGTTGGGAAGTCGCGAAATTCGCGGTTGATTCTTAACTATTCATCATTGCAGGCGAGCGTGAGCTTTTAGGCGCGTCCGCGGCTAATTCCACGAGCCAGAAGATGGAATAAGAAGATCAAAAGAGCCGAGCCAAGAATGGCCGGAAGCAGAGGCACGCCGGCCAACGACGGGCCGAGAGCGCCGAACAATGAGCCGCCTGCCCAGGCGCCCAAAACACCGACGATAACCGAGGCGAGGAATCCGCCAGGGACCGTTCCGGGAACCAGGTACGCGCCCATCCAGGCACAAGCACTGGCTACAAGCAAGTACATGATAAACATCAGGATTTCCATTTTTCACTGTCCTCCAGTTTCTGCGCATAGTGTCGAGTTGGCGGGCGGAAAAGTTCCGGCTCAGCTTAAATGCTGCGCCTGGTGGGCGGGACACCGGATTTGGTGCCTGTTATGATTGCCATATGCCTACGTACACAGTGCAAGCGATCAACATCGGCAGCTTCAACCTAGGGGAAGCGGACAAGGTACTGACGCTGTTCACTGCGGAGAAAGGGCTGGTGCGGGCGGTCGCGAAAGGCTCACGCAAGCCCGGTACGAAAATGGCGGGTCGCGCCGATCTATTGAATGTCAATAAGCTTTTTCTTTCAACCGGCAAGACATTCGAAATCATCACTCAGGCCGAAACTATTGATAGCTTTCCGGCTCTGCGCGGGGATCTTTTGCGCTTGTCCTATGGTCTCTACTACGCCGAATTGAGCCATCAGTTCGCGCAGGGATTGTCGGACGAAAGCTGTATCTATTTTGAATATCTTCGACATGCTTTGCATTTGCAAGCTGCCCAGCTGGCTGATGCCAACTGGCTTTCTCTGGAATTCGAATTAGGTCTGCTCGACTTGCTTGGCTATCGCCCGGAAGTTACATACTGCGTTTTGTGCCGCGAAGTTTTGACCGAGTACAACATTGCTTGTTTCAACACCGAACTGGGCGGAGTGCTCTGCTCCCGCTGTTCGCAACCTGACTATCTGCTGCGCGAGGGTATGGAGGAAGTTTTGCAACGCGAAGGAAGCGCTTGGAAAGCCGGAATTCATGTGACGCCTCTGGTCTGGAAAAATGTCGTTCTGGGTGGTGACCGGCGCATATCCACGTCACCCCCGGAAGACCTATCAAATCTGCCGGCAGGCCCATGGAATGCCGCCCAGTCCGGTTCCAACGCCACTCGCCTGTCGGTCAACGCCGCCCGCCGCCTCACCCAGTCTTACCTGGAACACCGGGCTGGCAGACGCATGAAGGCACTGGATTTGTTGGCGGAAATTAAAGCTTAGGAGCTTCACGCTCGGGCGCGATAGCCGCAAACCCAGTAAAATAGAGCCGTTGCGTCTTAAGGAGGGTTCCCGTGGCGAACCTTAAGGACACTGATTCGGAAGTGTTTCAGGCTATTCAGGACGAACTGCATCGTCAACAGAACGGTCTCGAGCTGATTGCCAGCGAAAACTTTGTTTCGCCGGCGGTGCTGGAGGCACAGGGTTCCGTGCTCACCAACAAGTATGCCGAAGGGTTGCCTGGCAAGCGCTACTACGGCGGATGCGAATACGTCGATGTGGTTGAGAAACTGGCCATAGATCGGGTCAAGAAGTTGTTCAATGCGCCGCACGCCAACGTGCAACCGCACAGCGGCGCCCAGGCCAACATGGCTGTTTACTTCGCGATGCTGCAGCCCGGTGACACCATTCTCGGCATGCGCCTCGATCAAGGCGGACACTTGACGCACGGCTCGAAGGTGAACATGTCGGGCAAGTGGTTCAAGTCGGAATTCTATGGTGTCAATCCGGAGACCGGGCGCATTGATTTTGATGATGTGGCGCGTGCTGCTAAAGAGCACAAGCCGAAGATTATCGTCTGCGGTGCCAGCAACTATCCGCGTATCATCGATTTCGCCAAGTTCAGAGAAATCGCCGATAGTGTCGGCGCTTTGCTGATGGCAGATATCGCTCACATTGCCGGACTGGTGGCGGCGGGCTTGCATCCGAATCCGTTCCCGCATGCTCAATTCGTCACCACCACCACCCACAAAACGCTGCGCGGTCCGCGCGGCGGCGTGGTCATGTGCACTGAAGAACATGCTGCCGCCATCGATAAATCTGTTTTTCCCGGCATCCAGGGAGGTCCGCTCATGCATGTGATCGCCGCCAAGGCGGTGGCGTTCCACGAGGCAGCCCAGCCGGCTTTCGGTGAATATCAAAAACGCATCGTGGCTAATGCCAAGCAACTGGCGGAAACCCTGATCGATCAGGGGCTTGCCATCGTATCTGGTGGCACCGATAATCATCTGATGACGGCGGATCTGCGACCGATCAATATGACCGGCAAGGAAGCGCAAGAACTTCTGGAGACGGTGCACATCACCACCAATAAAAACCAGATTCCCAATGACCCCCAGAAGCCCAATTTCACCAGCGGCATTCGCATCGGCACCCCGGCAGTTTCCTCGCGGGGTATGGGAACGCCCGAGATGGTCGTCATCGGCGAGTGCATCGCTGACAAGCTCAAGAACCCGCAAGACAATCAGGTCCACGAGAAAGTCACCAAACGCGTTGGAGAACTATGTCAGAAATTCCCACTCTACAGCGACCGTCTGGTCTCGGTGAAGTGAACGAAGCTGCTCCAAAAGACGAAACGGCTTCCACCAGGCGTCGGGCTTCATCAGTTGTAATTCGCGGCTTCCAGTTGTTGCTGCTGATCGTCGGCGTGGTCTTCACGGTGGTGCCGATCCCCGGCATCGCCGCCGGCGGACATTTGGATCAGACGCACCTACCGGCTTTCTTAATCGCTCTCTCGATCAGCTGGTGGTTGACGCCGGAAATCAGGTCGCGTGCTGTGCGATTGAAGCTGGTCGACCAACCCGGAGACCCGCGGCGCATCCACAAGGTGGCAGTGCCGCGCCTGGGCGGTGTGGCGATATTTATTGCCATCGTCACCACGCTTTGTGCCGAAATGGCTTTGTGCGGAAGGTTTCCCCGCGAAGGCGGGCTGGCCGGTATTGCGGCCGGTGGCACCTTGATTTTCGTTCTCGGACTTTTGGATGACCTGGAATCTATACCGGCTAAGGTTAAGCTTCTGGTGCAGGTCCTGGCCGCCTGGACGGCTTACACACTAGGGGTGCGCATCGACGAATATGTCGGCATTCCCCTGCCCGGCGTCATCGTCGATTTCGGTCCGATTCACATCCATGAATATGTGCGCGTCGGACATCTGGCATTGCCTCTGACAATCATGTGGCTGGTCGGCATTACCAACGCGGTCAATTTGATCGATGGTATGGATGGACTGGCAGCCGGCGTCTCCGCCATTTCGGCAGTGACCATCTGGTCGATTGCCATGGCCCCAGGCGAAGGTATGCTGGCTCACTTGCACCAGCCCTATCCGGCTTTGATCGCTGCTGTGTTGGCGGGAGCGTTGTGTGGTTTCTTGCGCTGGAACTTCAACCCCGCCCGCATATTTCTGGGCGATTCAGGAGCCTATCTGGTGGGGTTTGTTTTGGCATCCGTTGCCATCACCGCCGTGATCAAAAAGATTACTTTGCTGAGTATCGCGCTGCCGATGCTGATTCTCTTTTTCCCGGTTGCGGACACGACCTGGGCGATCATCAGGAGGACAGCCAGGGGGCAATCAGTGTTCGCCCCGGATGCGGAGCACATTCACCATCGTCTGCTGAAGAAACTAAAAGGTTCGCAGAAGAAAACGGCTTATGTGATCTACGGTTTCTCGGCTATCTTAGGTTTCTTCGCGTGCTCGCTGGTCGGGCAGCAGTGGTATTACCTGTCGGTGGGCACGGCAATTCTCGCGATGGCGCTCTTCTTCGCCGAAGTGCTCAATCGCGGTCGCCAGCGCAAAGGCGAATCGGCTGGTCCCGCGCCCGACGAGCCACCCGACCTGGTGCCCGGCGAATCGCCCGCCCAGTAGAAGTCGCCCGCCATCCACCGCGGTGGGACAATATACGCTATTCGTATGCCAAATCAAAATTGGCATACTCTATTGGTATATTGTCGGTGCTTCGGCCTTATATACGCTATTCGTATGCCAAATCGCATTTGGCATACCCTATTGGTATATTATGCTGCAAATCGCAAAGCCACCACCTGCGGTGTCCACCCTCAAAGGAAATGGAAACCCACAGTGATGGCAAAGCTCGTTTTAGCAGTCCTCAGCGTCTAGATAACCTCGGGGTGACCCGTTCGCTAGGAAGCCTTGCGTCCTCTCGCTTGTCCGCCCTTGCGACCCGCTTCGCGGGCCTCTTCGGACGAAAACTCGTGAGCGGTGCCCTTGGCGTGAGCAGCCTTTCCACCTTTGCTGGCTATCTCACGTTGTTTTTCAGGGTCCATGGAAGCAAAACCACGTCCGCGTTTCGGTCTTTGCGGTTCGGCCATCGAGCGTTGTTGCTCGTCCATTTGTCCTGATTCCAGGTTGCTGACTTGTTGTTGCTCATCAGCGCCCGGATTTTCTCTATCTAGCATGGTCATTACCCTCCTCCGTTCTTGGAGCTTCTGACTGCTGATGTTCTGCCGTTACATCAATCAGTTCATCCATCATTGGTTTGAATGGGCTGACGAATGTTAGTTCTTGAGGTTCCAACGGTTATTGACCATGTGCTTTCAGATCATCTAACGTGACCTGCCGGGATGCCGCCTGCTTGAGCTTTCCCGCCGATTTGAGGTCTTGCACCAGGTCCTCGATCAGCTGTGATTCTTTAATCTGTCCCCCCTTCATATCTTCGAGGACGCGCTCATCAAGTGCCACTGCTTTATCGAACTGCTTCAGTTCGCGATACTTATATTGGAGGCTGATTATCGCTTCGAATGCTTCACCCGTCGCCATGCGTTTGTTATAAGCGTGGTCCACGGTGGCAATGCACTCTTCCAGAAGTCGTGCCGCCTCAGGAGTGTGTCCTTGAATCGCGATGCTCTCGGCGAGTGATGTATAGGTCGAGACCAGTTCTCTGTACGTCTCCAATTTAGGTGCTCGGTGCTTGATTTCCGATTTATAGGCGTCAAGCGTTCGGCGCAGAAGAGCGATTTCGAGGGGCTGTGATTCAAGGATGGACTGTTGTCCGATGTCAAAAGACATGTTACTGAGCATGGACGCCGGAGGCGTTCCTAAAGATGGATTTTGATCGTAGAGTTCGAGAACGCGCGCGTAGTGCCGGTAGGCGGCTGCATGCAATATGCCTTTGCTCGCGTCATCCAGTCCGTCTTCCAGCGCCTTTTCGTGAGCCTTATCAGCGATCTTTTTATTGAGTTCGATCTGATACGGGATCGGCAGGTTGTGATCTTTGGCCAGGTTCAGTACTTGTCCCCAGGAGTTGTATGCCGACCCGGGACTGAAGTGATACGGGCGCCCCAGCATTTTATCTGCGTTGTTAGTGTGAAACTTGATCATGGAATCTGCAGTGAATGTCGACAGATGTGAGGCGGCTGTCCATGCAGCCACGCCGCCTGCGATCAAAAGGCAGGTCAATAAAAGAAACGCCCGCGGTGGTAACTGTTTGTTGCGATCGCGTTTCTTGAAACTGGCGATGGCGCGCAGCCAGCGCCGGCGCAACTTTGCGGTCAGCGAAGATTTTGGTCGTCGATTGGCGTTCAGATCCTTTTGCAACTGCAAAAGTTCGCATCTGATCTCGAAAATCGATTTTGGTCGCAGCGTCGGATCTTTTTCCAGGCAGCTGAGAATCAAAAGATCGAGTGTTTCCGGAACACCCAGTTCCGGGCGCACGCTCGACGGCGACGGTGGGGTTTCTTTGACGTGATTGACGATTGTTTGAATGGCATTGTCGCCGGCGAAAGGCGGCTTGCCAGTGAGGCATTCGTACATGACCACGCCCAGCGAATAAATGTCCGAACGGCTGTCGAGAGCGATCCCCAGGCATTGCTCCGGGCTCATGTAATTGGGGCTGCCGATCACGTCGCCGGTCTGCGTCACTTTTGGTCCGTCCTTGCTGACATTTTGTATGACGCGCGCAATTCCGAAGTCGACAATCTTGATGTAATCTTCGCCGGCTTTCTGTTCGTTGAGCACCATGATGTTGCTGGGCTTCAGGTCGCGGTGCACGATGCCCTTGGCGTGGGCATGCTGGAGGGCGTCGGTGACTTGCAGAAATATGTTGAGAAACCGCGGCAAAGAAAGTTGCCCGACGTGCTGCAGAACATCGTCGAGGCTCTGTCCGTCAAGATAGTCCATGACCAGATAAGGCGTTCCGTCTGAGCCCACTCCCGAATCGTAGACAGAGACCAGATTCGGATGCGTCAACAAACTGGCGGCTTTCACTTCTTGAGCGAACCGCTGGACATTGATTGGATCGGCTGCCAATTCGCGGTGCAGGCACTTGATAGCCATGGTCTTATCAATTTTTTTGTGCTTAGCCTTGTACACGACGCCCATGCCGCCACTGCCGACGGTGCTGACCAGATCGTATTCGGATATGTTGTATCCCTTGTCCGGCTGGTGTGGGACCTCCACCAACAGCGGCAGCGGCGGCTCTTCGTCCTGGGGAGCCGGGGGCGCCGTTTCTGCAAACGGTTTCTTTTCCTTGTCCCGTTGCGCCATGTTTATTTGTGCGCTCCGAGTTTTTCCTGATCTTCTTTAAGCTCTTCAGCGGCTTCGGCTGAATTGGCAGCACTGACTCCCATCAAGTCTTTATCTATTTCGACTGCTTTTTTATAATCACCTTTGTGCCGGTAGAGATCTCTAAGGCTCAGCAAGTTGCCGTAGGCTTCCTGAGAGAATTGGGCGCCCGACCATTGTTTGGCCAAGGCAATGCTCTCTTCCAGCAACTCTATGGCTTCGTCTCTATGATTGGTGTAGTCCAATTTTTCAGCCAGGTACTGGTACGCCTGCATTGTGAGCATTACCGATGCCTGCGGCGCGTGGGATTCCAGCTCATCTTTGTGTAGTTTTACAGCCTGGCGTCCGTAATCTTCTCCGGAGCCATAACCCTCGACCTGACCGCTCTCGAAGAACAGGTGGTCGAGAATGGCTGCGGGCGGCGGACCCAGCTCAGGATGCTGAGCGAGAATCTCCAGCACACGCTTGTGATAGCGAATTGATTCTCGATATAAATCCTTCATTGCTTCGTTGCTGAGTTTGTCGTGAATGTGCAGTTCGTGGGAGTATTCGCCGAGGTGACTGTTCAGTTCGACTTGTGTTTTGGCGGACAGATTGTTTTTCTCCGCGATCAAAAGCGCTTCCTGGTATTTGTGGTTGGCGGCGGCCGGATCTTTGCCCAGCGTGGCAAGTTTTGCGTTTTCCATCAGTGCTGCGACCTGTTTCTCGGGAGTCAGCTGAGATGAATCGATCGCGAAGCGATACCAGAAAACGCCGGCGCACAAAACAATCAGTCCGAGCACCGACAGGAACACGGCAGCTTCTCGACCAACGCTGAAGTTTTCGCGAGCGCGTTTGGCCATGCGCTGCACGCGTTCGCTCAAAGGCAGACTGCGTTTGCGACCGGTATATAGTTCGCCGCGCTGCAGTAGAAGTTCGATCCGAATGTCGTGCAGATTTTTCGGACGCAGCGCCGGGTCTTTTTCCAGACAACTCAAAATCAGGCTGTCCAGCTCTTGCGGAATACGCAGGTCGGGGCGCAGTTTAGACGGCGCAATCGGCTTGTCTTGCACGTGTTTGACGATCATTTGAATGGCGTTGTCGGCAGCAAATGGTGCCTTGCCGGTCAGGCACTCATACATAACGACACCCAACGAATAGATGTCGGAACTCCTGTCCAGACTTTTTCCCAGACACTGCTCGGGGCTCATGTAGACCGGGCTGCCGATCACATCGCCTGTCTGTGTAACTTGCGGTCCGTCTCTGGTGACTTCCTGAATTACTCGCGCAATGCCGAAGTCGACGATTTTGACGAAGTCGCTGACCGAAGACTCGTTGCCGACCAGCATGATGTTGCTGGGTTTTAAATCGCGATGCACGATGCCTTTGGCGTGGGCGTGATCCAGCGCCTCCGTCACTTGCAGAAAGATCTCGAGAAATCTCTCCAGGGGCAAGAACCCTTCTTTGCGCAGTGTATCGGCAAGACTTGAGCCTTCCAGGTAATCCATGACCAGATAGGGCGTGCCATCGTCAGTGATACCGGAGTCGTAGACCGAAACCAGATTTGCATGCGACAGCTGGCTGGCGGCGCGCACTTCCTGAGCGAATCTTTTGACGTTGGCTGCATCTGCTGCCAACTCGCGGTGCAGGCACTTGATGGCCATGGTTTTGTCGAGCTTTTTGTGTTTGGCTTTATAGACGACGCCCATACCGCCACTGCCGATGGTGTCGATCAAATCGTAGTCGGCGATGTCATTGCGTTGCTGCCCGTCAGGCGCTTCAACAATGGCGGGAGCCGCGGGACCTTCGTCCTCGGCGAAATTGTTTTTCTTCTTGTCACTGCCTGGGTTTGCCATCAATGCACATAACACAAAGCCCGCCTTGACGCGGGCTTTGTGTATCGGTTGGGAGTGATTTAGAGGTTGCTTTCTTCTTCGTCCTTGGCGGCCTGCTCTTCCTCGGTCATTCGCCTGTAGCGCTCTTGCTCTGCCAGGTCGAATTCCTTTTTTTCTTCCATCTTCTTGCGCATCTTCTCTTCGAAGAATTTGCGCTCGGTAGCTTCGCGTTCTTTGCGACGAATCATTTCGTCAGCGCGACGTTTTTCCTCGCGAATCTTGTCTTCTTCGACTCTTTTGCGTTCTTCTTTGCGCTTTAACCGTTTATCGAGCCAACTCATGACGCACAAACCTCTTTGCGTAGCCCTAGGGAGGGTTTCCTATGTTCTATTGTGGTTCAAATCCTGGTCCCGGGCAAGCCCTGCCGATGTTAAAGCCTCAATGAGCCGACTCTGCGGGGCTTTCGCCCTCTGTAGTCGCCTGGCTGAAGACCTTGAGCAGCAAATAAAAGGAAGGAAAGAGCAACAGCGCGCCGACGAGCAGTGCCCACAATAGCAACTCCAGCGTGGCTTTCGGGGCAGAACAGTTGAAAATAGTCAATTCCGGACGCACGAGGTAGGGAAACTGAGATAGTGCCCACCCCCAGAGGATTAACGTGGCCTGGCCGGCGGCGCACAGGCGTGCTATGAGATAACGGCGGTAGACCAGGCCGACGATGGCACCGGTGGAGACGACCGCCGTCACGGCGTGCAGCGCAATGGTCCAGGGCGCCTTCACCAGGTCATTGTAGAGCTGGGGAGCGCCGTGCTGTGAAAGCAAAAATACCGTCATAGCCATGATCGCCACACCGCCCTGTGCCGCCAGGGCTCGCACGCGGAAATCGTTCTGCAGTTGTGGATCTGAGGTTTCGTTAGTGAGATAGGTGGCCGCCAGAAACGCGAAAATGCAAAGAGCGAACACCCCGTTGGCGAAAGCGAAGGGGTGCTCCCAGGAATTGATGAAATCGGGACGAGCCATGGGGTGCATGCGCCCGGCGGAGATGGACCCGACCGTGATACCCAGCATAATCGGAGTTACCAGGCTGGCGATCTCGAAGATCAGGCTCCAGCGGCGCTGGACGCTGTCATCTTTGGTGTCATAGGTGCGGAAGGTGAATGCTGACCCGCGCAGAACGATGCCCACCAGCATGATTACCAGTGGAATATGCAGGTCGGTAGTGACGAGGGCGAACGCACGCGGCCAGGCGGTAAACAGAATAACGATGACGAGAATCAGCCAGACGTGGTTGGCTTCCCAGATCGGTCCAACGACCTCGGCGATCAGCGCCCGCTGTTTTGGCGCGCGCTCACCAAAACACAGCAAGTCCCAGACGCCCGCGCCATAATCCGCGCCGCCCATCAGCACATAAAAGGTCAGCGCGATAATCAGGATGCCGGCAATGGCAACTTCTAAGGTCATAGTTTTTGCCTGCCATTAGAACAACCTGATTTTACGCGAATCAGGTTCTTTGCAGGGCATAATTGGATGCATGAAACGTTTGTTTGAGAAACGCATGGCTGTCGCGTTGGCGCTTATGTTAATGCAAGCGTCAGGCGCATGTCCTACTGCGTGGGCAGGGCCGGCGCCCGGCGACCGTGATGCTCAGCTCAACGCCATGCGCAACAACATCGCAAAACGTTGGAAATCGTCCGGCAATGCCAAGCTGCGAGCAATCGTTTCCTTCAAAGTCGAGGACACCAATCCCAAAAATGTCGAGATTTACAACTCATCGAAAGACAGCAAATTCGATGCTGCCGCCCGAGCCGCGGTGTTACCGCTGATACCATTCAAAGTCGACGGCTTCAAACCGAAAACAGAGTTGCGCGCCAGGTTCGACCCGTACATTCATGTCGTCGATGTCTATCAAGCCGAAGACGTGGACTTCGGTCCGTACATGGCCGCCATGCAAAAGGCCGTCAAGAAACACTGGTTTCCACCCAGAGGTTCTGAGTCCAAACACACAGTGGTTCTCTGGAAGATTCAAAATGACGGAACGATCACCAATGTGCGCCTGGATAAAAGTAGTGGTTCGCCAAACGTGGACGAGGCCTCGCTAAAAGCGGTGCGGGCGCTCGGCAAGTTTCGTCCATTACCGGCAGGCGCGCCTGACTCCGTAGACATTCAGTTCACCTTCGACTACAACGTGCACGGCGGCGCCGGTGGCAAGACCGGCAAGAATTCCTCAGCCACCGCTTCATCCAGCGGCGATGGGGCGGCCCGCGTCATCTTCGAGCACATCGATCAGTTTCTCAAACCATAGCCATTGTCTTGCTGGGGGTGTCCCTGATTCGATTTGATCTTCCGGCGACCCCTACAACAAAAAGTGTTGAAACTCGCAAGCAGAGAATTGGCACCCCCGGCTACGGAAGAGGCAGGCGCGGTCGGCGCGATTGGGGCGGACTGAAGGGTTTTTCGCTGGCTGCCACTTCGTTGATCAGCAGGCGCACAACGATGACGGCGAGAAATAGATAGAGACCAGAGAACAGCAGGCAGGGCACCAGAGTTGATGCCGGCGTCACCGAGTGACTGGTGCGCATGATGCCGTGGATGACCCAGGGTTGGCGGCCGATTTCGGTGACCATCCAGCCGCATTCCACGGCGAGCATACCCAGGGGCGAGGCTAGCAATGCGGCTTTCAGCAGCCAGGTATTTTCGTGCAGCTGCTTTTTGCGAAAAAACAGGAAGGCGACCCATGCAGAGAGCAATCCCATCGCGCCGCCGCAGGCGACCATGATCTGGAAGCATATATGCACGGGAAGTACGGGCGGCCATTCGTCGCGCGGAAAATCATTCAGTCCCTTGACCGTCGCGAAAGGGTCGTGGAAAGCCAGTAGGCTCAAACCATATGGAATGTCGATGGCATAACGCGTGACCCGGGCATTCTCGTCCGGGATGCCGCCGATTCGCAGCGGAGCACCGCGTTCGGTGGCGAACTGTCCCTCCAGGGCCGCCAGCTTTTCCGGCTGGTTGTGTGCCACCGCCTGGGCCACGTTGTCGCCGGTGAGAGGGACGAGAAAGCCGCTCACGGCTGCCATGCCCAGCGCCAGCGCCAGTGCTTTCTGGTGAAGTTCGTGCGAGTTTTTTTTCAGCAAGACAAAAGCATGGATGCCGGCGACTGCAAAGCCGGTAGCTGCGTAGGCGGCAGCCAGCATGTGCACCGCCTCGGGAATGCCGCTCGGGTTGAGCATCGCCGCCACCGGATCGATGTCCACCGGCGAGCCGTTGACGTCGCGAAATCCGGTCGGCGTGTTCATCCAGCCGTTGGCCAGGATTACGAACAGCGCCGAAAAGCCGCCGCTGATTGCCACCACGCACCCCGCTGCGATGTGCTGAGCGGCCGTTATCTTGTTTCTTCCGTAAAGATAAATGCCCAGGAAGATAGCTTCGGTGAAGAAGGCGAAGCCTTCCAACGAGAACGGCATGCCGATGATGCTGCCGGCGTACGCCATGAAGTGCGGCCACAAAAGACCCAGTTCAAACGAGAGCACGGTGCCCGAGACGGCTCCCACCGCGAAGAAGACGGCGGTGCCTTTGGCCCAGCGTTTCGCCAGGTGAAGGTATGCCTCGTTGCCGGTGCGCCGATAACAAATTTCAGCCAGCACCATGAGCAGAGGCATGGCAATGCCGACGCACGCGAAGACAATATGGAATCCCAGCGACATGCCCATTTGCAGTCTTGCCGCCAGGAGATTGTCCATTTATCTAGTCGATTTCGCTGTCGGAGATCTTCTTGGTGCGACGGGCGACGCCGCTCTTGATGGCAGCCTTAGCGGCAGCCTCGGCAACGCTCTCCGCCACCTTCGGATTGAACACGCCGGGGATGATGTAATCCTCGTTGAGTTCCGAAGGTGCAATCACGTTGGCGATCGCTTCGGCGGCGGCCAGTTTCATCTCTTCGTTGATGTCGCGCGCCTGCACATCAAGGGCGCCTCTGAAGATGCCCGGGAAGCAGAGCACGTTGTTGATCTGGTTGGGATAGTCGGAACGTCCCGTCGCCATAATGCGGACATAGGGCGCGGCTTCTTCCGGCATCACTTCCGGAATCGGGTTGGCCATCGCAAACACAATCGCGTCGCGCGCCATTTTCTTCAGGTCAACCGGGTCGATCGTACCGGGACCGGAAAGTCCGATGTACAGGTCGGCGCCGTCCAGCGCATCCTTCAAAACGCCTTTGAACTTGGTGGGGTTGGTGTTCTTGGCGAACCATTCCTTCATGTAATTCATGTTTTCGGTGCGACCTTCATATATCGCACCCTGACGGTCGAAGCCGATGATGTTGCGGGCGCCGGCCGCCATGATGATCTTCGAGCAGGCAACACCGGCTGCGCCGACGCCGCTGACGACGATCTTGAGGTCCTTCATCTGTTTCTTCACGATCTTCAGCGAGTTCATCAGCGCTGCCAGAACCACAACGGCGGTGCCGTGCTGATCGTCGTGGAACACAGGAATATCCAGCTCTTGCTTGAGACGGGTTTCGATTTCGAAGCAACGCGGTGCGGAGATGTCTTCCAGGTTGATGCCACCAAATACGGGGGCAATGTTTTTCACCGTTTTGATGATTTCTTCGGTGTCTTGTGTAGCCAGGCAAATCGGGAAAGCATCGACTTTGCCGAATTCTTTGAAGAGCATCGCCTTGCCTTCCATGACCGGGCAGCCGGCTTCAGGACCGATGTTGCCCAATCCGAGCACGGCGGACCCATCGGTGACGACGGCCACCATATTGCGTTTGATGGTCAGCTTGTAGGCACTCGACGGCTCTCTGTGAATCGCCATGCAGACGCGGGCAACGCCGGGTGTGTATGCCATTGATAGGTCGTCGCGGGTCTTCAGAGGCACTTTATTAGTGACCGTGATTTTGCCGCCCAGATGCATCAGGAAGGTGCGGTCGGAAACGTGCACGACTTCGATGTCCTTCATCGACTTCAGTGCTTTCACCACCGCTTCGCCGTGGCTGTCGTCGCGGACGTTGACCGTGATATCGCGAACGATGAAGTCCTTTTCGAAACCGGCGATGTCAACTGCGCCGATGTCCGCGCCTTGCTCGCCAATAAGCGAAGTCACTTTGCCGAGCATGCCCGGCTTGTTGTTGATTTTCAGTCGCAGTGTCTGACTGTAGCTTGCACTTGGCTGCAAAGTTGTGTTCACCTTTTTGTCGGCGGCCGGTTGCGTTTTAGTTGTGGACATACGCCAATTTCCTGATAGTTATTGGGCTAACGAGCGCTGAATAAGCGAAGCGATAAGCATAGCGCTTTTGGCAAAATTCGCATGAGAATCATGGCGCGAGCTAAATTCTTTAATGCGAAACGCGCTATGCTGAATGGTTGCAAGTTTTATGCTGCGCATATCCGCAACAGGAGGGGGAGGCATGACATCTAAAAAACCCGAAATCATCGGTAATTTCGAATTCATTGAGAATAAGAGTGAGGGCAAACTGCGCACTCGACGCGAAGTGCTGCTGATGGGCGCAATTGCTGCGACCGGCGCAATTGCGACCTCGACGGGAATAGTTAAGGCTGCAGAAACCGAAAGCAAGGCAGCCGGAGTAATTGCCGGCGGCGCCCCGGCAGCCGGCGGCAAGTCTTATACGGCTAAAGATTTTTCCAGCCTTGTCACGAAGAATATGACCGGGCTGTCGTCCAAACAAGTCGAACAGCACTTGAAGCTGTATGAAGGTTATGTCGGCAAAATCAACGAATTGCAAGCCGGACTGGATGCTGTCGACATCAGCACGCCGGCACCGAACGCCACATATCATCCCTATAGAGAGATGCTCGTCGAGCAGAGCTTCGCGCTCAACGGCGTCATCTATCACGAGTTGTATTTTGCCAACCTGGGCGGCAGCGGCGGCGAACCTACCGGCGATCTGAAATCCGCGGTGGAAGCGCGATTTGGTTCAGTAGGCAAATTTATCGATCACTTGAAGGCGGCCGGCAAATGCATGCGCGGTTGGGTCGTGGTCGGCTGGAACACCCGCGATGCCAGTCTGCAAATGTACGGGCTCGATGCCCACAACTTGCTGGTGCCGGCTAATGTAGTACCGCTGGTGGTGCTGGATGTGTACGAGCACGCCTATATGATCGATTACGGCACCAATCGTGGTGCTTATTTAGATGCCTTCCTCTCCAATATCGATTGGGGAGTTTGCAACAAGCGTTTCACGCGGGCCCATGGGCATCCAAGCGGTCCCGACACCACCGCGTAATCTGCTGGATAACCCCTACAGACAACAGCAGGCTCGACTCAGGGTTTTGCCGGTATAAAACTGCGTCGACGAAAGTTATCGTTGAGCAGTTGCGAACCCTCAGGTCATAAACCCATGAAGTCGGTAGTCGGCTTATTTTTGCTGCTCGTTATTGCTTCGCTCCTGGCTGGTCCGGCGCGGGGCGATATGGCTTCGCCGCCGCCGTCTCCCGAACAGGCGGCTCGCGCATCGCGAATTAACCTGGGTCCTTATGTGTTGGCTCTACGCTCAGGCTATCAAAGCAACGCCCAGAAGAAACTGGAAGGGCTCTGGACCGCCCCCAGTGAGATGACCGGCAGCGCAGTCGTGGCTTTCGATCTTGACTGGCAAGGCGTGCCCACCCATGTAACGCTCACACGTAAGAGCGGCTGCGAGGCGGCAGACAAAGTGGCGCTCAAGACCGTTGAGAAATGCGAAGGACTGGGACCACTACCGGCGATGACTCAATCGGTGCACGGTGTGACCACCTTCTCGCCCCAGTCAGCCAAGAAGAAACTGGCGCTGCATATGATTTTCAAGGACACCGATCCGGAAGTCGGACTGTCCGGCTCGTACACGAACATCAGGTAACCAACCGGATTTTTACCGTGGGGTTCTCTGCCTAAGTTAGATATAGTAGTGTCTGGCTCCCTGTTGGTTGAGGATTTGGCGTGAGAAATTTGGCTTTGATTGGTGCTCTGGCTGTGCTGGCTGGCTCAGTGATGCCTGCCTGGGCGGATATTCCGCCGCCGCCACCGCCGCATGTCTCGCAGTTGATCGCCGACGCACCGCTGCCACCGAGCCTGGACGCGTTCAAGGGCATGAAAAATGCCCCTGAATTGAGGGCCTACACCAACAAAGAACGCGCCAAGTTCAAAGCGCAGTCTGAGAGAATGCTGGCCAAACTGTGGAAACCGGTCCCTGGTATGAAGGCGCCCGTGGTGATTTCGTTTGCTATCGGATCAGAAGGATATCCGTACGATGTGACCCTCCAAAAGAGCAGCGGTTCGAAGAAAGCCGATGCAGCCGCCCTGAAAATATTGGGACACCTCGAAGACAAACAAGAACTGCCGGCTCACACAGCCATCATTCAAGTAACTTCGAATTTCGCGCCTGCCACCGCCAAACAGAAGGTGGCGACGGTGATGAAGTTCACCGATGCAGCACTCTAAAGAAGAGGACTTGGACAGCGTGGCGGATTACTTGCGTACCGGCAGCAAATACATGGCGATTCTGATGGCGGCATTAGTCTGCCTGGGAATCGGGGTTCTGTTCGGGCATCTACAACCACTCGAATATCTAACTGCGCAGGGTTACCAGATGATGGGCGGTGCCATGCTGGCTTCCTTCACCATATTTTTTGCCGGAATGTTGGCGGCGAAGAATCTGGATTCGGCGCAGAAACTGAAATGACGGCATCAATCACACGCTCATTTCCAGCAGATCAGTCGCGGTCGCAACCGGCAACCGCGGCGGTTTTGAGCGAACAGCTGCGCTTCGCGTTAATTTGCTCGCTGATTGGTTTGACCTGTGCGACTTTCTGTGGACTGGCTCCGATCGGTGTTTCTATCGCCACGGTGTTTCTGTTTGCCGGACCTCATAACTGGATCGAGTTGCGCTACTTCTTATCGCGATTACCGGCACGATTCGCCGGACTGAAACTCTACTTCGCCACCGGCATTCTCGGCGCCTTGGCTCTGGCTGTGTCTTTCCCTACCATGGCTTATCTGGGTAAGGCGCAGTTGATTTCGATTCCTGCCTGGATCGCCGGCTACCAGATTGGCAATGTCGCTCTGGTTGCTTGGGTTTGCAGCCTGATCATGATCAGGCACGGCGACCGCCTCAGCTCAACGCGATTTTCTCTCATGCTCGGTGTGGCGCTTTCACTGGTGGTGCTTATCTGGCTGAGCCCGGGGTACTTTGGCATGTCCCTGGTTTATCTGCACCCATTTGTGGCGCTCTTCATGCTCGACATCGAACTGCGGCGCAGCAAACCACATCTGGTGGCACCCTATCGACTGTCGCTGACGCTCATACCAGTTTTGATCGGTGCCCTTTATTGGCAGTTGGCCGGCTTGCCCACCATCGAGCAGAGCGATCCGCTCGTCGCCCAGATTTGCCGTCATGCAGGCGCCGACTGGATTACCGGCGTCTCGGTTCAGTTCCTGGTGGCAACCCACACTTTTCTGGAGATGCTGCACTATGGAGTGTGGCTGCTCGCCATTCCTCTTATGGCAGCCGGTTGGCACAACTGGCGTCCACGTTCGTTGCCGATCACCGTGGTTTCATCCACTGCCAAAAGAATGGTGTCTGTGGCGCTGGTGTTCAGCACCTTTGCCGTGGCCGTGCTGTGGTTTTGCTTCGGCGTTGATTTCAACGTTGCACGCGAATGGTACTTCTTGCTGGCGATGATTCATGTCTTTGCCGAAATTCCCTTCCTGATTCGGTTCATTTAGCGGCATGGCTCCGCTTCAATACGCCGAGCTCATGGCACGCGGCTACCTGATGACGATTTTACTGGAAGGAGCGGTGCTCTTCCTGGGGTTGCGCGATCTGACTGTCAGGCAGAAACTGTTCCTCAGCTTCTGGCTGACAGCCATTACCTATCCGTTTGTGTGGCTGGTCTATCCATGCTTGTTCGACATGCGCACCGAGCGCGTCGCTTATCTCTGGGCAGCCGAAACCTTCGCTCCTCTCGCTGAGTGCCTGGCATTTCGATTTGCTTTCGCCGGCCACCTGCCCTGGCGTTCGGGGGCGCTCTGGCGCTCGTTTGCTGTGATCACCGCCGCCAATCTGACCTCATATATAGTCGGCGCCCTGGTGCCCTGGTACCGCTAACGCTTTTTCCCGGCTGGTGATCCCAACCACCCTTTGAAAATTGTTGATCTATACGATAAGACCCAAGACGCTTCACTAATCGTCAGCGATGCGGCTGAAACCCTCCAGTGATGCGCGTTTTGGGTTTCTCTCTTGCTGCCGTAGCTCCCTGAAGGGCATTATCGTATAGATCAACTTTTTTCTAAGAGCTCAGAAGACCCAGGCACCCCCGGTGGTGTGACGCGAAATTTGGGTAAAAAGAAAGCATGCTGAAGAAACTACTAGGTATCGGTCTGATATTGTTCGCCATCGGCAAGGTGGTGTACGACGTCTACCTCGTGAAGGGTCATACAGGCGACGTGGTCGGCTACTTCAACGTCATGATTCAAACCAGCAACGTCACCGAACTTGGCATGATTGGCGGCGGATTCATTCTTGGTATGCTGCTTTTGGCTGTAGCCAACAAAGAAGACACCGAACACCTGTCCCACCGCTAGGCACTCTTCCCACGCCAGGCACTCTTCCCCGCCGGTTTTCGAAACATTTCTGCTACAGGTTCTTCAACCTGTCCGGTACGTGCTGGCGTTCTTGACGCGACGGAACGGCGCGCTGAATTTGATATTTGAGGCTGTCGTACTCAGCGCGGGCATCCTGCAGATTGCCTGACTTTTCCAGCAGCGACAGTCTGATGATCTTCGCCTCGATATTGAAGGGTTCCATGGCGATTACCTGTTCGCACAGGTCTTTGGCTGTGTGGTCCTCGCCGAGTTTCAGCTTGAGGCGTGCGCAGGCAATCATGACTCGCGCCTTCTCGCAATTGTCCAGGGCGAGGCTGCGCTCGAAGTCGCTGAGTGCCTTCTTGTATAAGTCTTTTTGCACGCCTTTGTCCGGATCTTGATCGCCGAGAAACTCGAAGTACTCAGCCCGTTTTTGCATTGCCACCGAATCTTTGGGCGACTTGTCCACATTGGCGTTCAGGCACTTCATGGCGAAGTCTTCGTCCACACGCGCCGCCAGCAACGGATCGATAAGCCGCTTTGTCTTGCCGAAAATTGCAGCCATGTCGTAGGCAGCGTCAGCATATTTGTTTTGCGACTCATGGCAGCGAGCGCGCAGAGAACGGCACCAGTTGTTGTTCGGCTCGTGTCCCAGTACGCCGTTGAAGGCGAGAATCGCTTCGTCGAGTTTGCCGGTGTGCAAAAGCGACAGACCGGTGACTTCCATAACCATGATTTGATCTGGCTCTCCAGCCGGCACCCCACTCTTTTTCAAATACTTGTTGGCGGTGGCCGCATACTTCAGGCAAGCGCTGTAATCCCCTTTGTACGCATAACAGGCTGCCAGACAGGAGTGCGTGCCGGGTGCCGAAGGATCCAGTTTGCGCGCTTCCAAAAGTTTCTCAATCGCCAGATCGTACTTGTGCTCGTTGTAGAGGCGTGAACCTTGCTTGTACACGGTCATGAAGTGTGCATGTTTCTTGCTTGACTGTGTCAATCTGTGCATGAAGATCTGACGAAATGCCGGATCGAATTTGAAGTCATCGGAGCCGATGGCGTCGGCCGCGAAGTATTCAGCCAGCGCCTCCGTGAGGTTTTCGCATCCGTACAGGGTCGGCCAGGCATTGTGGGGAGGAATTATTCGTCCGGCGCGCCGCTCAGGCTGCCCGAAAGTAGCTTCGCAACGCAATTCTGAAATGGTGGGTTGTGCGAAACGAATCCAATCCCGCGACAGTGCGATCTCGCCTGCCATGTCGGCGCTGTGCACCAGTTCGTGCAGGAAGCAGCGCAGCTGCGCCTTGCGCGAGCCTTCAAAGAAAACATCAGGGATCAGAATCGCATCCGGTCGTGTGAGCGCTTCGGCGTCGAACGAGCCGGCGGTTGTGGCGCTGAAGGGCAAATCGGTGACGCGACAAACATGCAGTTTCTTGCCGTTGGCGGCTCGCTTAATCAGACCCGGCGCGCACCTGGTCACCTCGGACAGCATCTTGAGAAACAGCTCCTTCTCCCCCGGTTTCCAGGCGATCAGAAAATATCGCCCGTATGAGTGTTCGGCTGCTTCGCGGTCGCCGGGATCGAGCAGTTGTACTGACTCGATCTCTGTGGAACGCGCTGCCGGTTTGGCTTTCTCGCGCTCCGCCGCCGTCGGCTGGGACAACGCCGGTGCGGAGCCCGCCAAGAGAAGACTGGTAGTAAGGGCAAAAGATAGTGCCGATCGGCTCAACTTCATTTCGTCATCACCGGTCCTAGCCGGCATGTCAACCTCTACTTTCATATTAAACTCTTCTGGCTTGGCACACAAAGGGGAAAACCCATGAAAGCACCAATTCTGATTGTCGCTCTGAGCGCTCCGCCGGACAAAGAAGCCGACTTCAACGAGTTCTATCAGCATCAGTTTTTGCCGCGTGTGATTGATGAAACGCCGGAGTTTGTCAGGGTGGTGCGCTACGAAGAGTTTGCCGTCGGCGGCACTCTGCGCTGGTACAACAAGCAGTATCTGACCATTTACGAACTGTCATCCGAAGATGCCATCGCGGGCTGCGACTCATTCTTTGGCAGACCGGCGGTGGCGGATGTGGTGAAGGAGTTCAGGCGCTGGAAAGACGAGCATCTGAAAAACTTCAGTCGCATTGCCTACAAGCCCGGTTGGGCACACCGCCGTCAGAGCCAGCTGGCCGGCGCGCCGTGGATGTTTCTCTGGCAACTGGAGATGAAACCTGATCTCGATGCCGCATTTCAAACGTGGTATCAAGACGAATACTTGCCGTTGCAAGTGGCGGACATCGGATGGTCAGGCTGCCATCGTTATGAGAGTGTCGGCAAGGACCCGCTGCGCCACCTCACCATGTTCGAGGCGGCTGACGAAGCGGCGCTGTCGCGCTGTTTGACCGACCTGCGCTCAGCTCACCGCATCAGTGAAAACTATCGCTGGCAAGAACGTGTAGAGCCGGCCGTCACCTGGCACGATGCCACCAGTTTTAAACCAGTCTATCGCTGGCCCGACTGAAAATTCGATCGCTCAATAGATCAGGGCGTCAGGATAATTTTGCCGAAGACATCCCCGGCTTCCAGGGTGGTGTGCGCTTCGGCGGCGCGCGACAGCGGCCAGATATCGACGATGCGGCTCTTCAAAAGACCGCTCGCCAGGTAAACATTCAATTTGTCGGCAACCTGACGCAACTCTATGATCGATAGATCTGTAATCGTAAATCCGTGCGCCGTGATGTTCTTCGTATAGAACGCACCGACAGGAAAAGCGCTGTGGTAACCAATTCCGGATGTGAGTAATATGTTGCCGCGCCGCGTGGTGCATTCGACGGCCTGTTCGAGATCAGGAGCCGTAGTCAGATCCCAATAAATATCAACGCCGGTTGGAGCAAACTTTTTCAATGCTCCGCTGATATCAGTTTCGGATCGATAGTCGATTACCAGATCGGCACCAAGCTTTTTGCACCACTGTTGTTTTTCTTTGTGTCCGGCTGTGACAGCCACTTTCGCGCCATAGCGCTTGGCGATCTGCATGGCGATGGTGCCGACGTTGCCCGAGCCGCCGTTCAGAAAGAGTTTGTCACCGGGCCTGATATCAGCTTTCAAAAACAATCCAACGATGGCGGTAGTTGCTGAGTGCAAGACGGCTACGCTGGCTTCGTCCTTTGCCCCTTCGGGCAGGTGATAGAGCAAATCTTGTCCGACGGCGATGATCTCGGCGAAAGTGCCCTGGCGGCCTTCGTAGCCCTGATTGTTGCACCAGACCCGATCGCCGGGACGAAACTTGTTGACGCCCTTACCTATGTCAAGCACCACCCCTGTCATGTCACGACCGATCACAAACGGCGTGGGCAGCTGAATGCGGTACTTCCCCGATCTGATATAGGTATCAATCGGATCGACAGTGACCGTGCGCACTTCGACAAGTACATCGTGCTCTCCGAGTGTCGGGTCGGGAAGATCCGAATAGACAATTCTCTCGGGTGGACCACAACTGGTAATGTAGGCGGCTTTCAAAACCCAACACCTTGTCAGCTTGAGCTATAGCAAAGACTTTCGCGTGCCCAGGAATGCCTTCGGACGAGTTGGTGAGAGTATATCGTGTCTTGAGAATGTGCAAAAAAGAAAAACGGGCGGATTAACCGCCCGTTCTCCGAATGAGCACCGGAGACTTGTTTTCGTCAGCCTACTTTTCTACTTGCAAGGTCAGTTCAAGTTTGTTCTGATCCAGCTCTGACGAATTTGATACCTTCTGAGTGGACGCTTTCCTCGGCACCACTTCGATGCCCCGCGTTGTGAATACGGCAGAATCGCGCACCATTGCCACGTATTCGGGCATGGACATTTTTTCCTGCGCTCGGAACGGACCTTGCTTCTGCTGAACCATTGCAACTGTCATCGGAGAGTTGCTCTGGGAGGTCGGATAGGCATAGACGAAGATGCGCTCCAGTCCGCCGTTGCCGGAAACGGTGTATTCAAACGGGCTTTCTTCGCCGCCAATCTGAATGTTTTGACCGGCTCTGACTTTCCCCTCTTTTTGGATGTCGTTCGGGAAAATCTGCGTCAGGGTGCCCTGAGCGTCGTAGTTATAGACAACCAGGTTACAGTCGACAGACGAGCTGACGTTGATGACCATCTTGTCGCCCACTTTATATTTGGGAGTCGTTCCGGCGCGGTCCAACCAGGCATTGATGAACGGTGTCGAGTTGTTGGAAACCTTGACTATATCTGAGGATTCTGGCTTTGTGCTGCTGGTGTTGGTCGCGGGCTTGCTGGCGATCACCGGAGTGGCGATGCGCTTGTGGTTTTGCGGATTAGCTTGGGGTCTGGCGATATGAGGAATCAGCGGAACAGCGACTACATTCAATCCTCGTGGCTGAGTACCCGGGTTCTGATGAATCTGCTTCACATACTGAGTGAGCGTCTTGGGTGTTGTCGTTTTCGGAACCACTTTCACAGGCGTGACGGGATTTGTCGGTTTGGTCGGAACCAGAGGTGTGGCGGTAATTTTCAAGCCGCGCTCATGCGAATCTTTGAGTTCCACCGGTATATCCTTGGCCTTAACCAAGACGTGTTTTGTGCCTTTCTTAGCTGCGGGCGCGGACTTCTTATCAGTGGAATCGGCCGCCATGGACACCTGGCATGAGGAGGCAATCAATGCTGCCAATCCGCTCAGCACGACTAATCTATTAACGCTTCTCATGTGGTGCTCCTTGGAGTCTCGCTGTCTGGTGTCACAGGGTGATAAACGCCGACCTGGAGAAAATTAGGCGAGCCGGTTCACTTTGTTTTTTGAGGAGTCGGCGGCGCTGGGCACTCTGTTATTTGATGAATAACATGATTTGGGGCTTCCTGCTCGATTTTTTTAAGCCTTTCGAGCATTTCCGGCCACTTCAGTTTGAGCCGGGACATGTGTTCCTGGGTTTCATAGTCGTTGACGCTCAGGAGGCTCTCATTCCAGTCTTTGGCCTTTGGGTCATCTGCCGGGAAGACTATTAAGTGCCAATCATCCTTGGATGATGCAGTAGCCAGAAGGTTAAGACCGCCCAGGGCGTACTTGTCGATCTTCCGGGATTCGCCCTTGTCTATTCTAGGCGATACCGTATACGGAGGGAAAAGGACGTCCACGTTGTTGTCCTTGTCTACGTTCATTACGTAAACGTAGGCATTCGCGTCGGGCATCAGCGTGAAAACGATCGGTTCATCTTCCTTGTAACCGTGCTGGGGCTTGTTGAAGCTGAGCTGGACCTGGCTCACCCCTGGTTCCGAAACTGTCCATTTCTGAGCGGCGGGCAGGACCAGAGCCGCGCACACTCCGATGGCGCCGATAACCATGGCGATCACTGCCGCCACGATGCCCGTGACGACGGGCGATCCAGCGCTGAAGTAGCCGCGCGTTTCTCTCAGACCCAGCTCTCTGAGCGCATCTACCCAGAGCGCCAGGCGAATGGACGTGGTGGGTAAATTCAGCCCAGGCAGACTGGCTGTGTCTCCGCAGTGGATGGCCACGACGCGATTGCCGGAGCAAAGCGGTGAACCAGAGTCGCCGGGCGAAAGCGGCAGGTCGTGCAACATGTGGAAATTGTCATGTTTGCGCAGAAGTCCCAAATAACGCCCTTCCTGGGTCAACGGTTGCAGTGCTGCCGACAACTGCCCCAGGTGGACCGGATAGCGAATGGTGCCCAGGGTCTGGTTGGTTTTCAGGTCGGTCTCGAACGAGAACGGCAGTGGCTGTACCCGACTTTCCGGGTCGAGCAGGACGACTTCCAGCACCGCCACGTCGAACTTCACAAGACCGTCGGGCTGGCGGACAAAACTGGGATGCAGGCGGACATTGCGCACCTGGTAGCGATTGCCGGATGCCGGGAAAATGACGTAAAGCATTTGCGGGTTGGGAACGAATCGTTCCACCACATGGCCACACGTAACCATGCGATTAGGCGCCGCCAGCCAGGCCTGGCCAAGTAGCACTTCGGTGCCGCCATCTACCTGCACGACTTGTGCCAGGGCGGGACCGCAGGCATCTGGATGCTGGGTGATTTCCAGGTTTATCGAACGTGGAGAATTGCTGACAGACACAAGAGCGCTCTTTTGCTGCTAACCACTTTGAACCGCTTTGAATTTTCCCATATGAAAGCCTTTGCGTGGCAAAGCAGGGCGGCATTTTTGATGTTCGTCCACATTGCCCGACCGCACGCTATTATGGGGTGTCCAAAAAACGCACCAGGCTTCGAGTATATGCGACAGAAGTTGTACGACCACTACTACCGATCACTTGATCTGGAGCCCGGTGCATCCCTTGAAGACATAGACCGGATGTGGCATCTGCTTGTTCAGGTCTGGCATCCGGACCGGTTGCCGCCCGGCACAGCGGTTTATCAGCATGCCGTAAAACGCATGCAAGATATAAATGTGGCTCGCGACGAATTGCGCGCTTACTGGCAAACCAACGGGCATGCACCGCCGATAGGGTCAACCAGCGGCAGCGCTCCGCCGCCGCGTCCACAGCCTTCTCCAGCATCAGGCGCGACTGCCTCGCCGCCCCCGCCGCCGGCTGATTCGCCGCCACCAACGGGAAATGAGTCGTCGTCTTCGCAGGCTCCGTCACCACCGGCGGGTCCAGCCATGCCGGCTTTCGAAAAGACCTGGATTCACCACCTGTACGACTACATGGACGAGCATGCCACCGACTCCAATCCCGGACTGGCGGTAGCCTTCGGCTTCGTGCTTCTGGTTGCCTCCTTCGGACTGGCGCGTGTGTTGCTCTTGCCCATCTGGCCGATGGATCACGAATACACCAATCAGGACAACATGGCAATTCTCGTGATTGCCTTTATTATCTTCATGTTCTTGTTTCGGCTCATGTACGCCAGCTACGAAGTCTACAAGCTGCTGGAGAAACCTTTTTTCGAAGCCGTGCACCTCAGTCCTGATGCGGCTTTGCAACGCATAGTCGCCAGCCTGGAGTCGACGCGTTACAACGACAACGCCTGGACTGTTCGATCAACGGAGGGCGAGGAGAGCGCCACTGCCGGTGGTGCCCGACTGGTGACTGCCACTATGCAACTGGCGGAGGCGGTCGTCACTTTAAATGCCCATATCTGGCCTTCCCAGCTTGCCGGCTGGAGCGTCATCGGTCTGGAGTTCGACGCCGACCATCCCTGGCGCATCGCCGCGCCATATGCCCCTGTCAGGGTGACCAACGAAGCGATCATTGCTTCCTTAAATGCTGCGGCCCGGTGATGTTTGGAGCGCCGGACAGGGTACGTCTTAAATAGTCGACTCGTGCAGGAAACGACCACTTCAGCTTCATGCGCAAAGCGTTCGGAACCACGCCCAGCATCCGCACGTTGACGTTTCATCCAGAAACGCCCGTAGGCACGCTTTTTGTTGTAGATAAAGATGGCGCACGCAACATGGTCGGTCCGGCTGTCGGCAATATGCAAGTGGCGATTCAGCACGATGCCGGATTGCTGGTCTCCACCGAAGCGTCCAGCAAATTGCAACTGCTTTCTGCGCTCGAGGAAGATGCACTGCAACTGATCGACCTGGTCTGGTCGCATGTCAACGACCAGGGAATGACCCACGTCGCCCGGCAAAGACTTTTGAAAGAGTTGGCGCTTTCGCATACGGCGATCGGCGATGCCGGCGTTGACAAGCTCGCCGGACTGTCGCACCTGCACACACTCGATCTCAGTTACACCAAAATTGGTGGCAACGCCACTAATGCGCTCAAAGGCATGACGCGTCTGCGCCATTTGAACGTTTCTTCCACGCAAATTGGCGATTTACAGCTGTCCAACATTGTTCAGCTATCCGTGTTGGAATCGCTCAATCTCAATTACTGCGGCATCACCGACTACGGTATGAAGAAAGTGCCGTTGCTGGAAAATCTAAAAACGTTACGCGTCTCCGGACAAGACATAACCGATGAGAGCGCCCTCCACATCAGCTGTCTGGGCAAACTGGAAGAGCTGTGGATTGCCAACACACAAATCACGGGAGTGGGACTGGAAGCCTTTGCAAATTTGCAAAGGCTCTTGCACCTCAATCTCTGTTACACACCGATCACCGACACCTGCGTGTTTCCTCTGGAGAAACTCTGGCGGTTGGAGACGCTCAATCTGGAAGGGACCGCCATCGGCGATGCCGGTGTGGACCGCTTGCAAGAACTGCGCGGACTCAAGTACCTCGATCTGGATTCCACCAACATCACAGACGAGGGGCTGAAGTCGTTTGCGCGGCTCTTTCAGCTGGAGCAGCTTGATCTGAAAAACACCGAAGTGGGTGATACCGGGATACTTCACTTGAGTTCGCTTGCGAACCTGCACACGCTTTATTTGCGAGGCACTAAAGTCACCGACGATTGTTTGCAACAGCTTGAACAAATGCCCTTGCTGCGCGATCTGGACCTCTCGCAGACGCTGATCACCGATGATGCGGTGCCGATCCTCAGTCGCATGAAATCGCTCATCCAGCTGGATGTGGCCGAAACCGGTATGACACGCAAGGCGCTTAAAGAGTTGCAAGCGGCTCTTCCGGCTTGCAAACTTTTCGGTGACGACGGCTTCAGCCGCTGACAACTCCCGCTCCTCCGTGTGCTTTAATAAGCCAGGTCATTCTCGCGAATACCGGTTCTCAGCAAACAAACCAGGGCTTCGAATTGCTTTCAAGTTCGACCGAACTGCAAGAAGTATTGCGCTTTGCGCCCGAATGGGAAGTGTTGCTGCGCAACTGGGACGGCAAGCAGCGCGTCGAGCCGCACGAGTTCTTGACCCGAGTTGGTGCGCAGGCCATTTTTCGCAAGGCGTTGTCTATTAAAGACGAACGCCAGCGGTTTGCAGTATTGCTGCGCGATTTCTACTACCAGCCACTGCTCAGCAAGATGTTGAGCGCCAATCAAAACTTGCGGCGCTTCCTCAGCCAGCGTCGTGTAGCTTCCGAAGAATTGCGCGCACAAACAGTGTCTCTGTCGACCGACATCGCGCAAAAGATGGAAACCACGTTGAACAAGCAGCTGGATGCAGCCTCTGAAGACGGGTTTAAAGTGCTCTTGCCGGCGTACATACAGCGCACCGTGCACAACGCCGTGGTCGACTACATTCGCAGCGAGTCAAGCTGGGAACGCCAGACTCTGCAGGACCTGTATCTCGATCCGCAACAGGAAGATCCGCGCACGGCAGTCGCCGACGACCTCAGCTACTCGCCCGAGCAGCAAGTGCTCTCGGGAGAACAGGTCGGGCAATTGAATGAATTGCGCAAAAACCTGTCAGCCATGCTCAACGATTCTCGCATCCCCAGAGATCCGCTGGTGGTGGTCGACCTGATGTTCGGTCTCGGACTTACCGAGCACTCGAAGGTCGGCGAAGAAATGACCATGCGCGAAGTCTGCGATGCGATCGGCATTCAGGCAGAAACTCAGGCGCGGCGCATCGCACGCTGCCAGGTATTGCTCGATAAAGGCATGGATTTGATCCGCCAGAAGATCTATAGCGACATGCCCGGCATCGCTGATGCGTGGCAGCGCGGCATCAACATTAATATAGCCTCGCGGCGCGAACTCTCGCAGCAGCTGAGCATGACCGAAGGCGAGATCGAGAGGCTGGTCAAGAACAGGCAGTTCATCGCTTTGCTGCAATTGCTCGATCGCATGGTGGTCAAAGAGCCGCGCCTGGAAGAGCTGAAGGAGAAAGGTGCGGTGGCGGCTTTCGTGCCCGTGGACATCAACAATGCCACCAACCGCGATATCATGGATATTCTCGGAGTTCCCAAGGAAACGGCGCAGCGGATCGTTTCTGAAAGGCCTTTTTCTTCCTTAGATGATCTGGTCGGGAAGAGCCTGGTTCAAAAAACAGATCTAGATGAGCTGGTGCGCCGGGGGGCGGTGGTCCGTAAAGAAACCGCCCACGGAAAACGGTTGGACCTCAACCGGTCTTCAGCAGATGACATAAAAGGATTGGGCGTCGACGAAACCAACACTTTCATGATCACCAAGGGCCGCCCGTTTACGACCTGGGCGGAACTGGAGGAATTTCTCGGCGACAGCGACGTTATGGGACTTTTGCGCCAGCGATTCTTTTTAGGTCTGGGGTCCGGCTAATTTTCGCCCACCCCCCGTTAGAGCATACGTGAGAGGCAAGTGCCGGCGTGTCAGAGGGTCCGGTGCTTCAAGTGGAGAGTAAACATGACGACTCAAACAGCCATCAGCCCTGAAATCGCCCGTCTGGCGCAGCGTCGGACCCGGGCTATGGGCGCCTCGCTGGCAGACGAACTGGCACGCGGCATAGCTCAGGAAGCTATCTTCTCCCTCGACCCGGACTTTGGGTTCATGGTCGATGAGGAAGATGCCTACAGCCAGAACGATGCTCTGATTTCGGCATTTGCCGTCAACGACCTAGTGATTAACGGCAACCGGTTTGATGTACGCGTTATAGATGAAGAGAATCGCGTTTCGGTAAGTCGCGCCCTGATTGGTACCCGATATTTCCAGCGCGGCACCCTGGTGGTCCGCATGGAAAGCCCGTTGTCCGGCAGCATCGTCGGTTTTATCCCGGCAGCTGAATGGCAAAGACTGGACAAAGAAGCCAACGATCAACAAACCATTTATACGAAAGCCGCCTTCTCGTCTGCATTCGACCTGGCTAAGACCTTGCAAGACATCAGCGAGCAGCCGGCTCCGGCCCTGCAAAGCCCGCCCAAAGCTCCCGAAGCGTTCGAACTGGCTACCTTCGTCGCCAACCGTATCGAACTGATTGCCGCTCGTCAGCGCCAGATCGTGGAAGGCACGCTGGCTCGCCCGGAAATCTGGCCGCAACTGGAGAATGTGGTGGCACACTGGTCGCGCGGACTGTTCCGCCGCGTCCTCTCCAGCGGTGCTGCCTGGAACCAGAGACTCGACCGCATCAGCGAAAAGCTGGGCGCCAAGTTCAACAAACTGAGCAAAGAAGATGTACGCACCCTGGCCGCCAAGATCGGCGAAGCGTTCGGCGGACAACCGGAATCGTCGGAGTTCCGTCAGGCACTGCTGGTGGTGCTGACTCGCGAAGAGCTGGCTCGCAGTCTGCCGGCGTCTCTCTTGCAGAAGGCTTCGGCCGCCGCCGAGAGCGTTCTTTCCGGACGCGCTGTTGCCGATGCCGTCAAGGACGTCTCTAAAAATCGCGTCGCTGTGGACGTCGCCGCCATCATCAAACGCGGTCGCCAGCAAATCTCCGGATTTGTGCAAGCCTCCGCAGAAGAACTGGCATCGGCTTACACGCAAATGGCTCTGCAACCGGTTTATTCGACGCACAGTCAGGACCCGCAAGCTGGCGTAGAAGCTATCAACGAAGCGCTCACCATGCTGGAAGCCGCTGAGCTGGCCGAACGCATCGCCAAGCTGGATGCCGACCTCGCACAACTTTAATTGCACGACCGAGAAAGCGAATCGAGTAAGGCGGCGCCAGCCGCCTTTTCGATTTAGTTGTCACAACTGCTCCCAATCGCCGCAATCTCAGCGATTGGTCGGTATACTAAGGAGTCGTATGAACTCACAAACAACAATTGGTTGCCCTGGATGCGGAGAGCGCAATGACGCCGGCATGGCGTTCTGCATTTTCTGCGGACGGGCCATGTCCGGAAAAGCCAGCGAGGCATTGCCTCAACCGAACGTGCACTCGCAGGCTCATCAACAACCCCAGCAGCAAGCGGCGCCGGCGCCCAATCCGACGGCCGGTCAAGCGCAACTGATGACGGTAACTTGCTTGTCGTGCGGGCGCTCTGACCCGCTCAACAAAGAATTTTGCATTTATTGTGGTGCCAAAGCTGCCACCTCGGCGGTCCGCCAGGCGCAGGGGCTGAACACCTCCGGCGTGCGGATGCAAACCGCAATTAATTCGCTGGAGAGCGACATACGCCAGACCGGTACCGAGCCGGCCAAGCCGCCAAATATGGTGTTGCCTGGCGTGCTGGGGGCTTTCTTGGGACTGGCGCTGGGCGGCGGTATTGCTTTTGCGGCCCATCCGACTCTGCAGGCGCAAATGGTGCAGAAGAACTGGAATCCCGGCGCTCTGGTTATTTACGCCAACAAATCAGCCCAGATCATGGTTAAGAGCGTCGATGAAAAGACCTTCCTGGCGGCAGAGACTGCTGCGGTGGGCGCCAGCGGTTTGAGCTCCATCAGCATGGACGATTTGCCAGCAGGCAATTATGAGGTTACCATCACAGGTCAGGGCGGCAAACCCTTAAATGAGAAGGTGACCATCGAGTCGGGAAAACCGACTGTGCTGGGATATCCGACCGAATTGCAGCTGTAAAGGGATTAATACCTCTCCTGGTTTATCCGCAGTTGGCAAGGGAATGTTAAGGTGGCAGCCTCAGTACCAGTACCGGACTAACGACCAGAAGCGAGCGCATGGAAACTGCCGACACAAAAATCATTCACTGCCCGACCTGCGGCATGCAGTATCGATATGGGGCCAAATTCTGCGGGCGTGATGGGACGCCGCTGAGCGACGAAAATTTACTGGCTGCCAATGCAACGCGCAACAAGGTCTGCCCGGTTTGTCGCGTGCCCTATCCCGGCTATGCACAGTACTGCCCGCAAGACGCGAAAAAGCTGGTCGATGCTGACGATCCCAGTTTGCAATCGGCTGTCGCGGGTGCTGCTGCCTCCGGTATGCACGCAGTCGAGAGTGCCTCCGAGCAGGTTATCGCCGACAAAACCAGCTTATGGACAGTTAAACAGGACGACGAGGTCATCGGACGCACGCTGGCCGGCAAATATCGCATTGAGTCGCTGCTCGGCGAAGGCGGCATGGCCCAAGTATTCAAAGCCACGCACCTGGACATTGAAAAACCGGTCGTGATCAAAATCATGCACGCCAATTTGCCGGGCATGAAGAACGCTTACAAGCGATTTGAGCAGGAAAGCAAAGTCACCGCTAAGATGAACCATCCGAACATCGTCTCGGTGTTCGATGGTGGCGTGCTCGATCAAAAACGTCCTTATCTGGTCATGGAATATATTGAAGGACAGTCACTGCGGTCGCGGCTGGGCGAAGGCGGAGTCGAAGGAACGCTGCCTTACGATCTGGCTCTCACAGTCTTGATTCAGATGTGCGCTGGACTGCAAGAAGCGCACAATTTCGAGGTTATTCACCGCGATCTCAAACCGGAAAATATCATGCTGCGCACGCAGCCTGATCGTCCGGACTGGGTGAAGATCGTCGACTTCGGTATCGCTCACTTGAAAGAGGGCGGGCAAAAGCTTACCGCCACCGGCGTTGCCGTCGGCACCGTCGATTACATGTCGCCCGAATACTTGAGCGACAAGCCGATCGATCACCGTGCCGATATTTACGCCATGGGCGTCATCCTCTACGAGATGATTACGGGGCGCTGCCCCTTTCAATCTGAAACTCCGGAAGCGGTCATGGCCAAGCACCTCTGGACGCCGCCGCCGGCGCCTTCCAAAGCCAGAGACGACATCAGACCCGGTTCGCTGCTCGACACTATCATTCTCAAATCCATGGCCAAAGAGCCGAACGAGCGCTATGCCAACGCTTCTGCCATGAAGAAAGAGCTGACGCAGGCGCTGCGCGAGTACGAGAAGTAGATTTTTGAATGGACTCTAGATTAGTCCCGGTTAGCTTGGCTTCTGCCTCTACCGGCTAACATAGGGCGTCTATGCCATTTGCAATTGCCAGTAGTCACTCTGAAAGTGCGGCGCCGAAAACGGCGGCGTCTTCAGTTGCGACGCCGGCGCCGTCGAGCGTGCCTCTGCCGGTGGTGGCACTTGCGCTGCTGGCGCTTTTCTCTCTTAATCTGAGTGTCTATCAAGGCGCCCTGGGCATCGGGTTTTTCTGCGATGACTTTGTACACCTGGCTTTCTTCAAGCAGGTGAGCGATCAGCAGCACTGGATGGCTTTACTGGAATGTTTCTGGCAGCCGTACTTGGACGCAGCCCGGGAGCTATATTATCGACCGCTGATGGAGACCAGTATTGCGTTTGATTCGCTTGTCTGGCAGGCGCAGCCGTTTGGTTTTCACCTCACTAACATCATGATTCACTCAGCGGTAGCATCTCTTTTGGCGTGGAACATCGCTCAATTGCTAGCCGTGGACGAGCCTCAGACGGGCTGCAGCAAGCGCATCTTGATTGCCTTGGTTTGCGCGTGCCTTTTTTCTGTCTATCCGCTCGCCAGTGAGAGCGTCATCTGGATGATCGGGCGAGTAGACAGTCTGTGCTCAATGTTTTACTTAGCGGCGCTCGGATGTTTTCAGCGTCACTGCAGCCGTGACTGGGCAGATTCACTTCATCTGGGATGGCGCAGCAGGTGGCTGAGCCCCTGGCTGATGTCGACTCTGATTTGTTTCGCTGCCGCACTATGCTGTAAGGAAATGGCGGTGACACTGCCCGTGGTGCTGACGCTCTACTGCTGTTTCTTTGCGCGCCGCTATTTGCGGCACAGTCTCTTATTATGGGTGGTGGTGGCGGCCTATCTGCTGGTGCGCACGACAGTGTTAGGCACGGTCATTGGCGGACCGGTGGCGGTGCGTTCGTTGCATGCGCCAATTTTGTCCCGCATTCTAGATCCCAATTGCTACTTTCGCCTTTTCGTTCCCGTGAAGGCCTCTTTAGAGTATTCGACGCTCTTCATGCGTTTGCTGACCGTGCTCTGGATTGGTCTGGCGGCACTTTTGCCCTGGCGCAAGCCCAGTCGCGCGATCGTATTTTGCTTTTTATGGTCGGTGATCTCGCTGGCGCCGGCGGTTCCAGTTTTCTACATTGGCGAGCAGATGGAGAACGGCCGTCTGGTTTATATGATGGCTGGACCTTTGCTCTCTGTGCTGGTCATTGCTTGCTTCCGCATGCGAACTAAAGCCGTGCTGTTTTTGCTCACTGCGCTGGGCTGCGCTTTTTCCGCCATAACTGTCTCTACCGTCGCAGTTTGGAAAGCTGCCGACGTCGAGTCTGATCGGTTCATCAATGAAGTCCGCAACCTGCAGCGACCCGGCTGCATCATCAACCCGCCACTCATTCACCAGGGCGCTTTCCAGTTTCTCACCGCTGCTTCCGTGCACCTGGCATTACAGCTGCTGCCCGAAGAAGAGTCGCGCCGAGCAATTTTGAATACTGCGTTTCTCGAGCCGCTGTTTGTCGCTAATAACTGCGGCGCGCTCAATATCACGGAGTTGCGAAACCGGCTCTGGCAGGGTGAAGACGTGTTCACCTGGAACGGCGAACGGTTGGTGCACGTTGAGGAGATGCCCGAACTGCACCCGACACACCAGTCGGCTGAGATCGTTGCCCCGACGCCGATGCTGCCGCCTTACTGTCTGCCTGACGCTCGCATCGTCAACTTTCGCAAGCCGTTTACGACGCTCAACATGGATCTGCTTGATGTGGATGTCCAGGCTCAGAAAGTGCAAAAGTCCAATTACGACTGCTGGTTGACGGTCACACCGCGCGACAAAGAAAGGGCGATTCCGGAGATTCATGTACCTTTTACCGGACCCGGTCGCTATCGAATCTGCATTTCGGATCGCCTCAACTGGTTCGAGCACGGACAGATCAAATCGCTGGAAGTGCGTCTATCTGATTGCGCCTGGCGATTTAAGGCGTTGCAAGTGACGGCGCGCCCGAAGGCGGAGGACAGCCCTGTGTTGACGCGCCCGCAGCCCGATTCGGAAGGAGTGGTGCGCGCCACCGCGACGACCTTGTTTCAAGCTGATGCTTCGATGATGCCGAAAGCGCAACGCATTCTTGTGCACGTATCAAATGCGCACTACAGACTTATGGAATCCCGCTGGAGTATCTTTCAGGCACCAGTGACGGTGAAACTTCCGGGTGAAGGATTTCAACTGCCGGGCAAAGTCGTTTCGTTTTCGATACCTGATTTTGCCGTCCCCGACAAGAATGCCACCTACGAAGTGCGCGTCGGTGCTCTCGACGCATCGGGCAAACCCACCGGTTATTGGTCGGATCCCGTGTCCATCTCGTTTGCAGCAGCGGGGGGACAGAAGTGATTGTAGTTTTGCTCTGTCTGGCGACTTTCCTCGGTCTGGTACTGCTCTCGTTCGGCAAGGCTTTTGTCTGCGGCTTTCTCGCTGATGACTACGTGGCGCTCAAAGAAGTGGCCTGCACCGACTGGATTTCGGCATTGCTGTCTCCCTGGCAATCAACCAATTTCCAGGAGTTGTATCGTCCGTTCTCGCAGCTTAGTTTTATCATCGACCACTGGCTGTACGCGCAAAATGCCGTCGGTTTCCATTTCACCAACATCTTCGTGCATTCGCTGGCCGCGGTCTTCCTGGCGCTATCGGTGCGGGAGATTGCCAGGGTCCAGGGCATATCGCGCGGCCCATTTCTGGCTTTTGCGGCGGGCGCTATTTTTGCGGTGGCGCCCTTGCACTGCGAGACGGTCGTTTGGATTACCGGGCGGGTTGATGCGCTGGCGACGATGTTTCTTTTCGCGGCATTCTGGTGTTTCGTGCGCGCCTATCATTGCGATCAAGGCGGCGAGAAACTCGCCCGCAGGCTGGTGCCCGTCTTGTTCGGCTGCGGTATTTTGTGCAAGGAGTCGGCGGTGGTGCTGCCTCTGGTGGCGGTCTTGTATGCGGCTATCTTGCCGCGTCGGGGCGAATCTGCGTGGCAGCGGATCAGGCTGTCCGGCACCATGCTGGTACCGCTTTTCTTCGCATTGTTCATGATTTTAGGCTGCCGGTACATCGTGCTGGGAACCGCCGGTGGCGGCTATCTAGGCATGCCTTCTCTGGATGCGTTCGAGTTTTTCAGTCGCTTCGGTCCGGAACCGATCTGGCGTCTTTTCTTCCCCTTCAATGCCAGCGTGGTGCGGGAAGAAGGTCCGATGTATCTTCTAATGCGGTGGTTTTATGTGCTGCTCAGCATGCGTGTCCTGCTCAACATCGGAGCTTATTCTGCCAATAACCTTTATTTGCGCCTCTTGCTCTTTGCCTTCTGCGCGTTCTGGGTCAGCCTATTGCCGGTCGTTTCCATCGCGTTCATGGGCTCTGATACTCTGGGCAGCCGTTTCTTCTATATGTCCGGCGCGTGGCTCGCCCTCGGCTTCGCGCTTTTAATTGTGCCCAGCGACGCCACCAGAAGGGCGCCCTGGCTGGCTGTTACGACAAGCGGTCTTTTGCTTGTGGCGTTTCTGGCAGTGCGCTTGCTGGTCGCCCAGTCCAACAGCGGTGCCTGGGTTCTCGGGGCTGATCTGACCAATCATATACGGGGGCTGGTGGCGCAGGTGGTGCGGCAGATTCCGCCCGGCAGTAAAATCCTTTATGTCAACCCACCTCGGCAATACCAGGGGGCGCACATCTGCTACAACTCGACGATGCTCTCCGCGTTATTGCAGGAAAACGGCGACCGCGTCGTCAGCGTGCAGCCGCGCTATTTCTGGAACCGCGACCCCGTCTCGCTGGCGCAACTAGATCAGTTTGCTTACCGCAAGGACGTAGCTGTCAGCCTGATCGACAACGCAGACGGATCGGTCTCTCGCGACCGCAGTCTGACTGCCATCAAGTGCGATGCCACCATTTCGGATCAGGGCGCCATCGTGCTGTTGCCGACGCCTTCGGTGTTCCATTTCGACGCCCACAGAATCAAGGGCTGCAAGCAGATGCTCGTGCAGATCAGCCGACCAAACCAGTCTTTCTCTTTGTTCGATTGGCGGGCGTGCTACAGACAACTGCGCTTCCAGGGAGATCGGGGCACGTTCTGGCTGACGAAATGGGATCTCTGGACTCCGGGCGTTTACGAGATGAGGTTCGCAGCCGGTGACGCCAACGGCAAGCCGCTCGAACCCTGGTCAAACCTCTTGGTGCTGCGACGCTGACTTTTCCTCTTTGCACCTTAGAGTTTGTGAAGCTAGTATGGCTGTGGCATAGATCAAAGGACTATATCGTGGTACTTTAGGCGCCTTCCCCGCATATATAGGAAACGCGCCGTGCCCAGCATTCATGACTTTATCGAGCATCACTATCGTCACTTCAATGCCGCCACGTTGAAGGACGCTGCCCGCGCCTATGTTGAGCACCTCAACAAGGGCGGCGTCATGTTTATGACGCTGGCCGGTGCCATGAGCACGGCTGAGCTGGGACTGTCGCTGGCTGAAATGATTCGCCAGGACAAAGTGCACGCCATCACCTGCACCGGCGCCAACCTCGAGGAAGATGTCTTCAATCTGGTGGCGCACGATCACTACAAGCGCATTCCCAATTACCGCGAGCTGACTCCCGCTGAAGAAACTAAGCTGCGCCAGCAGGGCATGAACCGCGTCACCGACACGTGCATTCCGGAAGATACGGCGATTCGCAAAATCGAGCATCATGTCTTGAAGCTGTGGGAAGAAGCCGACAAGGCCGGCCAGCGTTTCTTCCCTCACGAATTCATGTACAAGCTTCTCAAGTCGGGCGTTCTGGAAAGCGAATACCAGATTGACCCCAAAGATTCGTGGCTGCTCGCGGCCGCTGAAAAAAATCTGCCGATCTTCGTACCTGGCTGGGAAGACAGCACGCTCGGCAATATCTTCGTTTCGCACGTCATCTCCAAAGAGCTGAGCTCTTGCCAGATAGTGCGCGGCGGTACCGAGTACATGATGGAACTGGTCGAGTGGTACACCAAGGTTTCTGCAGAGAAAGCCGGCATCGGTTTCTTTCAGATCGGTGGTGGTATCGCCGGTGACTTCCCGATCTGTGTTGTGCCACTAATCCATCAGGACTTGCAGCGCCAGTGCCCATACTGGGACTACTTCTGCCAGATCTCCGACAGCACGACGTCCTACGGTTCATACAGCGGCGCTGTGCCGAACGAGAAGATCACCTGGGGCAAGCTGGAAGAAACCACACCGCGCTTCGTAATCGAATCTGATGCCACCATCGTGGCGCCGCTGATCTTCGCCTACGTGTTGGAGAGCAACCAGAACTCCGGCGCCAAAGTCGGAGCCGCGGCGGGCGCGCGCGCCAAAAGCTAGTCGGAAGTCTGCCTGACTGTCTGAACTACTGCTGGCTGAAGCCCTCGGTGCCGGCTAGATGATTTAACACGGCCGCCATGCGCGACACGTCGTTGAGCATGCGCCGCTCTTTGTCGCCGGCGGATGAGGTCTGCAGATTGGCTACGAGATTGCTGCCTTCCAGAGTGCTTTCCACGGAAAACTCGATAATCGCGGCGTTCTCGCCTTGAATCACTTGCGCGTTGCGGCGCGCCAGGTTGTCGCCGGGATGCAGGTCTTGCCTGGTCAGCTTTTTGTCGGAGCCGACGAATTCTACACCTGGTGGAATTGAGTACACCTTGCCGTTGAAGTTGATGCGCACCGTGTCACCCAAGCCATCAAGATTGGAGACTCTCAGCACACCTCCTTTGTAGCTCACCAGTACATCGGAATTCGAGAAGATCGCCACCGAACCGATCGGCGTGATGATCATGCCGGTGTTGGATGGTTTCTTGACTCCGACCAGCACCTGCCCGGCGTTGAGATTGACGCTGTACAAATTCGGCTTGGTAAATTCAGAAAGTGGTGCCCACTTCACCTCGATAAATTCCGGCGAGCCGCCCAGCTCTTCTTGTTTTGGAAAGGCGCTCTCCGGCATCGTGTGAAACCCTGCCAACAGACCCGGACCCGTCCCTGACGGCGTGAGCATGCCGCCCGTCACTGTAATCGACTGCGGGAATTGACTGGTGACGTCCGTTGGCACCACGATTGGTGGCACGAAGGTGCGTGGGGGTGGCGTCAATGGATTGAGGGGGTTGGTCGGCGGTCCGTAAGTGCCTTGCGACAGCGTGAATTGCGGCGTGCTGAAAGCGATGGCCAAAAGGCCTGCTGAAATGGCCACTGTGGCTGCGCCGGAAAGAAGTCTTTTTCGCTTTGGACTCATCTCGTAATCGTCCTACAATCCGCGAATTTAATCTAGATAATCGCCCTAAAAATTCGGACCGCCATGTCAAGGAATACAATATGGATGGGAGGCTCGGCTGCATGGACATCCGCTCAAGAATAGCCGCATATACAGCTTTTGTTTTGTTGTCGGGCAACTGGGCCGGGCAGGCACATGGTGCGGCTGCGTTGGGCGGCGGTGGTGGACCAGGACCTGGTCCGCAGGTGCCGTCGGGCCAGCCGGTGATTCCCGTCATCCCGGTCTACCACCCGCCGATCCAGACACCTGTAACTCCGCCTGTGGTCGTGCGAACACCGCCACCGGTAGTTGCTACGCCACCGCGCATTTTTACGCCGCCGCCGACGGTCAACTCCGTTTTGCCGCCCAATATTTTGCCCACCGACGTCACCGGGCGTATCACTGGCGTTGAAGGGCAGCTGCCGCAGAATGCGTCAGCTCTCAGTGGCATCAAATTGAGCACGTTTCCCAGCAAAGAAGCCGGTCGCGATGAGGAGCCAGGGATTACCGCCCGGGGCGACGAAAATGCTGTTTTCCACAAACAATCGCCGTTCTTCGTCAAGTATGAAAAGGGTGACGTCATGGTTTCGATTCGCAAGCCGTGCCGGCTTGGTTTCGTCAGCACGCCGCTGGGTGAGATTGCGCTTACCGGCGACGCAGATATCATGATGTCCGACAGCGAAGATGGTGTGTTGCACATTTTTAATCTGAGCGGCAACGGTGAAACTGTGCGCATTAAGTTCAGTGACGCGGTGCTGCCTGATGAGAAGGAGAAGACATTTGCGCTCGCTCCAGGCTACGAGCTAATCGGCGCGCCTCATCAGCTCTCGTATCATGAGATCAGGCGGCAAGACTCAATTGCGCGACGCAACTTCAAAGTGATACAAAATGGTCAGGTGGCCGTTTGCGAATTTAGCGTCGAGTCGGTGCTCGTTTCCTCGAATGTGATCGCCAAGCTGCAAAGCTCGGAGGCAGGACCCAAAGATCGACGCGTCATAGCGGACCTGTCCAAAATGGCCGCAGTGCTTAATGAAATCAATGGCCCGTATGGCTACACAGTCGAAACAGTCAGTGGATCAATGGCTCAGAAATAGTACCGTACGCGGTGCCATAACTGTCTCGCTCTTGGCCGCCTGCGTAGGTCAGGCTTTGGTGTCGAATGTGGTGCCGGGGGCGCGCGCCTCCGCGGCGCAGTCGGCCGCTGGAGCATCCGAAATCGAGCGGCTGGAGGCCCAGATCGCCAAACTGCGCGGCAAGAAGAACTCTGCTGATCTGACTGAAGGGCTGTTTTTGCTTGCCAAAGAACATTTCAATGCGGGCGATATAGATAAAGCCATTCCATTACTGAAAGAAGCGCTCGAACTGGATGTGGCAGCCGGGCGACCCACCGGGTTGATTCATCACCGGTTGGCTCTGGCCCTTTTGGTGCAGGCGCAGAGAACGCGTAATGCCGATGCACCGGAGTTTGATGCTGCGCTCGCTGAGTTTGCCGCCGCGCGCGCGGCATACGAGAAGGAGTCTTTCAGTAATGTGCCTGTGATTCTCAACTCGATGGGCATGCTTGAGTACACGCGTAAGCACTACGATAAAGCGATCGAGTACGTGAAGCAAGCAGCCGAGATTGCCACTGAGCAAAATCAGCCTAATGAAGTGGCGGCGGCGTATGGCAATTTGACCACCATAGCCACCGGCAAAGGCGATCTGGAGGGCGCCCTCACCTTTCAGCAAAACGCAGTGAATTTGCTGGAGAAAGCGGAAGTCGATGACGAGATTCATGCCGATGCTCTGTGCCGATTAGCAGAGGTCTTCAAACTCCTGAATAGGTACGATGAGTCGGCCGCTGCTTACACCAAAGCGCTGCAGTTGGAGGCAAAGGCGGGTGTGCCGACGCTCAGTCCGGAGCTTCTGGGTAGCGCCGAGTTCGGTCTTGCCGAATGTATGTGGAATCTGCATCGATTGCCCGAAGCTCGCCAGCATTACCAGAAGTCGGTCCAGTTTTTGCAGAGCAATCGAATGAATCCCATGTTCATCAAGGCGAGCATTGGATTGGGTTCGACGCAAGCCGATCTAAGAGAAATGGATCTGGCGGAGAAGATGCATGCCGAGGCTTTAGAGGCAGCTGTGGCGGCGAAGAAACCTGACCTGCAAGTGACGGCGGTCATGCAGCTCTCGTTTGATTCGCTCTTGCGTGGTCGTCCGGAACAAGCATTGCAACAGTTGCTCGATCGCAAAAAAGAGGCTGAAGAACCGGCGGTCGATCCTATCGAGCGCGGCGGATACACCATGATGATTGGTAAGTGTTACCGCTCGCTGGGTCAGATCGATGCAGCATTGAAATATTACGGCGATGCGTTGCGAGCTTATGAAAGCGCGAAAAACCCGCTGCGGCAGGCGGAAGCGCTGAGCAACATTGCCGTCGCCTATCTCGACAGTGGCAGGACTGCTGAATTTGAAATGTATTCCGGGCGTGCCAACGAACTGTTCACGCTCATGCATGATCAAGTCGGAGCGGGCACGCAGGATTATAACCGCGGTCAGTTTGAATTGATGCGCGGCAACTATACTAAGGCGCTGCCGCTATATGAGAGCGCCATAGCCAAGCTGAAAGACCTGGATCCGTTGCGGTCGGCCGGGGCTCTGCGCGGAAAAGGCTTTGCCCTTCTCTATACCAATCAACCGCAGGCGGCAGTCACGACGCTCGAACAAGCGCTGGTGATGGCCAAACAGGCGGACGACCTGGAAGCGCAGTGGGACTGCAATCTGGGACTGGGACGCGCATACAAAATGCTTGGTGATTCGGGTAAAGCAATCCCGTTTTTGCGCTCGGCTGTCGATCTCGTGGAGAAAGAGCGACAGCAGCTGACGCGTGATAGCTTCAAGACTCACAACCTGGATTTTCGCCGCGCCTGTTATTCTGAATTGACTGATGCCTACATCGGACAAAATCAGCCTTACGAAGCGCTCGAGATCGCCGAGAAAGGCAAAGCTCGAGCGTTTCTTGATTTGCTGGCCAACCGCCACTCGCGCCAAATGGATCTGTCATTCGTAGTTCCAGCTGATACCAAAACTGGTGGCAGTGAACTACCCACGTCCTCGTCGCCTTCAGCGCTGGTGCCTCAGCCGGTGGCATCTCGCCCGCAGCCGCCGTCTGATCTGATTGCCAGCGCCGAGTTGGGCGGCGTCGGTACGGTGCGTTCTATGGAGATTGTTCCCAAGGCGCACGCACTGGTAGAACCGACGATGCTCAGCCCCGTGGCTGCCAAAGCTCCAGACATCGAAGAAATCAAAAAGCTCGTCGCCGCCAGGCAATCCACTTGCGTTGAGTATTGTCTCTTCCCGACGAAAATATTGATCTGGGTGATTAAGCCCGATCTGACGGTGACCACCGCCGTGGTCAACTTGAAACGAGGACAGCTGGCCAAGGAAGTGCAGGCGACCTATGCAAGCTTACTTACGCAGCCCAAGGACGAAGTCCAACTTAAGGCTTTTGCCCAGGAACGGCAGAAAAATCTGAAGTTGCTCTATTCGCAAGTGGTGGCACCAATCGAGAAGGATCTACCTAAGAGCGCGGAAACGTCTGTAACCATAATTCCGGATGGTGAGTTGTTTATGGTGCCCTTTGCGGCATTGATGGCGCCGGACGGCAGTTATATGGCGGAGAAACACACGCTCTCCTACATGCCGGCCATCGGCGTGATGCGCTCCACTCAGCAGCTGGCAGGGGAGCATCGGGACCACGGCAAGTTGCTGGCTTTCGGCAATCCCTATTCGCCGCTGGCGTCTTCGATGGGATTGCCGGGATTGCCTTATGCAGAAAAGGAAGTGAAGAACATCGCTCAGTTGTTCGGACCGACCAACAGCGAATTGAAAGTGGGCAAGGATGCCACCAAGGCAGCATTTGCATCGCTGGCACCGGCGAATTCCTGCTTGCACCTGGCTACGCACGGACTGGTCGACGAAGAGCAACCGGTGAAGAGCGCGCTGGTTCTCGCACCCTTGAACGGTGACGACGGGCTGCTCACAGTCGGCGATATCTTGAGCCTGAAAAACATCAAGGCTAATCTGATTGTGCTGTCCGCGTGCCGCACGGGGCGCGGAAAAATCACGGGCGACGGCGTCGTTGGTTTGTCGCGTGCGTTTATTATTGCCGGCACGCCGTCGGTGATCGTCAGTCAGTGGAACGTCGATGACGTGATGACCGAATATCTGATGCGGCACTTTTATCAAGAATATCTGGCCGGCAAGCCGAAGGCGCAGGCTCTGCGCGATGCGCAACTCGCCGCCATCAAGACGCTCGAACGCGATAGCGAGGGACCTGTGAACGCCAGCACGCTGCGGACCAACCCGCGTTTCTGGGCGGCGTTCCAGATCATCGGGGAACAAAAATAAATCAGCAGTCGATGCCTTCCAGCGCGCGACCATGGTGCTTGAGTTGGACCGTAGTACTGATGGTGGTGGCTTCGTTCATCAACCAGTCAGGCGCCTTGCGTCCGGTCAAAACCAGCAGGGTCGGGTCCTGGCGAGCATCGATGATTGGCTTTACTTCGTCCCAGGAGACGACGCCGACGCGCGCCACATCCAACATCTCGTCGGCAATAACAATCTCGTCACCGCGTTCGAAACCTTCTCGAAGATACTGCAATCCCTTCTTCGACTCGGCTGTGTCTTCCGGCAAGATGCCGTTGGGTGAACTGTAGAAACGAAACGTGCCGTTCGGTCCGGCTCCCAGACGATTGATGCCGGTGTAGTGAACATTCAGACGTCCGAAACCAGATTCTTTAGTCTCGCTGAGCAGTTTCAGTGCTCGGCCTTCACTGGTGTTCTGTTCCAGCTTGTCAAAGAAAACGATGGTGACGTTTTTGCCGGTGCTCAGCGCGCGCAGCGCCAGTCCGAAAGTGGCCGTGGTTTTGCCGCAACCGGTACCGAGATAAAGCCTGATTCTCTCTTTAACGCTTGAATCCACAGCAGCCACCGCGCTGATTCGTTGTCACTCCAATCTGCCAAATGATACCGCCTTCGGCACCGGCGGTCATCTCTCTTTCATCGCGGTGATCAACTTTTCAGTGGTGTCGGTTTTCCGTCTTCGCCGATGCTGACGAAGGTCAGCTCGGCCTGGGTCACAGCCACTTGTTTACCACGTCTCTCCGACTCAACTTCGACCTTGACGGTGATCGAAGTGTTGCCTGTTTTTATGACATGTGCGTAAAAACTGACAACTTCACCAACGAAGACCGGTTCTTTGAAGATCACTTCTTTCATAGCCACCGTGACAACGCGGTTTGATGTGTGGCGGCGCGCTTCTACAGCACCCGCTAAGTCGATGTGACTCAAGATGACGCCGCCGAAAATGGTGCCGAATGCATTTGTATCTCGTGGCAGCAAGACGACACGAATGGTGGCATGCCGGGCCTGCTTCTTGTCTTCTAGGCTGATGGTATCGGACAACTGACTCTCCTTTAAATTCTTCAATTGCCAAGTTAGCTACTTGGATATTTGATCTCTCGGTTATAATCGGGCTACGACAATATTACTAGTGTGGAATTAACAGTGGTGTTTGATTCGGGACGATATATGCGCAAGATGCTGCTTGCGATGTTCGGACTGGCTGCCACCGCATATGGCGCCACGAGCGAAGTTGCCGCGCAACAATTACCGCCGGCCGCCGCCGGATCGGTTGGATCGCTCTCTATAGCAGGGGGTGCGCTGCCTGTCACGGCTGACACGGCCGTGCCGATGCGAGCCGGTTCCCAGTTTCAGGCACCACCGCTGGTGGGCCCTTCGTCGATCTTGCCCAATCATGCCGGCGATCTGGTTGCGGCTGATGCGCCCTCGCAGCCGTCATCGCTCAATCAAACGACGCAGCAGATCGACCTGGCGCCGGTGCGTCTGCCTGAACGCGGAAATGCTTATGGCAACTTTCAGTCGTTTCGCGCCAGCGTCTTATACAAATTGCCGGCGAAGATGTATTTCGACGTCAACGTGGAAAACTCACTGCGGCTGGAAACCAACGTCTTCAACACCTTACGACGTAATCGCGCCGACATGGTGTATCGCATCAATCCGAACGTGACAGTCGGCTATGCACTTAATCGCAAGACGCGCGTGGCAGCCAACTATTTCTTCCTTCGCGATCAATACGACATCAACAATAAGTTGATGAGCAGAAACTACCAGTCTGTCGGCTTCCGCGCCGATCGTGACTTCTATATCAATCCGCGCACCAGTGCCACCGCCAGCCTCTTCGCGCGCGAACTGTTCGTGCCCGCCTATCGTCAGGTCTCCGACATTTTGCCGTCTCTATCGGTGGTGCGCCGCGTCGGTAATCGCGGTGCCATCTACTCCAACGTGCTCGGTCAGATCAGGTGGCGCGACGTCTTCGGGCGCTACCAGGAATTCGATCAGTTCTACTCGTTGGGCGGTGTCTATCGCACACCTAAGTGGACATTCCTGATGGATACTACACTGGTTAACAGCTTCGGTAAACGCGCTGTGCGACTGGGTCCCAACAACTCAGTGATTGTGATGACCATGGAAGCGGGACGGCGCATTCACCCGATGGTGCCGCTCACGCTCTTTGCGCGCGCCGAGCCAATCTTCAACATCGGCGCCAATCAGGCACCGGGTTTCGCAGGATTCAACTTCCGCATGTACGGCGGCATCCGCGCCGAGATCAGCAAACCGGCCATCTTCCCGGTCAAGCTGAAGAACTTGAAGTAGATCAGACTAGTTGTGCAGCAGACGCTAGTTTTTCTTCGTGGTGGTGGCTGCGTTCGTCGGCGTCGTGGCAGGCGTCGACTCGGCGGCTATTTGCGCGGCGCTGCTGGGCTTGCCCAGCTCTTTCGCCAGCACCTCTACCGCTTTGTTGAGTTGCACGTCTTTGCCGTCGCGCGGTGAACGTTTGAAGTTGGTGAGGTTTGGATCAATCCACCACGGACCTTTGCCGATCTTGTAGTCGTCGTCTTTCAGTTCAACAGAGAACTCAGGCACGATGCCGGTCTTGTTGATATCGATGTCGGCCGGAGTCAAATATTTGGCGATCGTGACGTTGATGCCGGAGCCGTCGCCGAGTGGGTTGATTGCCTGCACAAGCCCTTTTCCGAAGGACTTCTGGCCGACCAGCTTGGCACGGTGATTGTCGCGCAGGCAGCCGCTCAGAATCTCGCTGGCGCTGGCGGATCCCTGGTTGATCAGGACCACCATCGGAATCGTCACGCGTCCGTACTTAGGCGAGGCCACTTGCGATGTCTTGTAGCCATCGGAGTCGATGGTGCTGACGATCACGCCATGGTCGATAAACATGTTGGCGATCTCGATGGCATTGGCCAGCAGTCCGCCCGGGTTGTTGCGCAGGTCGAGAATAATCCCTTCGGCGCCGTCCGCCTGTACTTTGCGCAGAGCTTCGCGCATTTCATCATTCGCTTTTTGCGATATGAAACTATCAAGTCTGATGTAGCCGAACTTGCCGCTGTTACCGCCGAAGTTCATGATCTCAGCGTTGGCAACCGCTTTGATGGGAATCTCAGCGCGAGTCAGTTCTACTTCGTGCTTTTTGGCGGTGCGCAGGAAGGTGATTTTTACCTTCGTGCCCTTCTCGCCGCGAATCTGTTTGACCACCTGATCTAGTGATTGACCTTTTACAGGCTTAGCATCGACTTCGGTAATCTCGTCGCCTGGATGAATGCCGGCGCGCTCCGCGGGGGTGTCTTGAATCGGTGCGATCACCACGACTTTATGTTCTTTGTTCATGCCCAACTGCATGCCGACGCCGAACAGATGCGCTTGAATCTGCGACTTCTCCTCACCGAAGGCATCCTGTCCGAGGAAGCGGGTGTAAGGGTCGCCCAGGCTGTGCAACATGGTCTCGATGGCTTTGTATGCATCTTCTTCGGTCTTCAACTTGCCGTCATAGCGGTGACGCCATCGGTTCCAGTCCTGTCCGCCAAACTTCTGCTCGTAAAAGGTGTCTTTGATGAGGTTCCAGGCTTTGTCGTACACCTGCGTGGGCGACATTTTTTCGCCGATTCTGTCTTGCGCCAGGACGGCCGGGAATGTCGTCGACGGCTGGTCGGGCGTGGTGCGGAATACGGTTACTAAGCCAAGGACGATAAGCAACGCTGCAAGCGGGATGCCGGCTCTAATGAGCCATTTAGCGTTGGAAGAGTTTGCCGCCAATTTCGTTTATCCTCAAATTTCTCGAGCGGATGTTTTCTGGATACGACAGAAATGCCGAAAGAAAGTTTCGCTACCCGCTGTTCTCAGTATCGCCGACAGGAATTGCTTTCAATTTATGAGCGTCCTTCAAGATATTTAATTCTACCTCTATTTAGTATCTGGCGAACGCCGAGCCAATCCAATAAGAATTTTTCGGTACGCTACATGTTAATTTGCCTGGGTTTTCAGTAATGGATTCAGTAACCTAGTATGACTCTGTCAGCCTCATGCACATGTCGAAATGTGTTCAGGCTGCGCTCCGGTTTCACACGAATCAGCGCACCCAGCGCGGAAAACAGAGGCTTCTCGGGAATGATATCTACCAAGGAACCCCCCACGGCATCGATGGATAGGCGACAAGACAACGTGTCGTTAGACGCACCGGACGAAAGCTCAGGCAAGCAGTTCGATCCGAAAGCCATGATGCACAAGGCTTCCGAAGTCAGACGGCGTATTCCTAAATCCGTGAAGATGAAGCTGAAAATACTTTTCAGCCTGATTATGTTCGCCAGCCTCTTCATTTTCGGCAAGGTCGACATGAACAAGACCTGGCAGGCACTGCTCAACACCAATCCGTTCATTATCGGCGCCACCACGACGCTCTTATTGTCGACAATCATTGTTCAAGCCCATCGCTGGCAGATAATCGCCGGCTATCTGGACTTTAAGCGCTCGCTGGGCGAAATGGTTCGCTACTACTATGTGGGCATGTTCTTCAATCTTTTCCTGCCTTCGACAGTGGGCGGCGACGTCAGCCGCTGCTATTACTTGTCGAAAGGGGAAGGCAAGTACGGCAGAGCCTTCTACTCCGTAATGGCCGACCGGGCAAGCGGCATCGCGGTTCTGTTTCTCTCAGCAGCTCTTGGCATTCTGCTCAGCTCCGATGCTGCGTCGCTTCCCTGGCAGCTGAAGGCACCGATTTTCGCCGGCACCGTCGGACTCTTCGGTGTGATGCCCTTCGTGCCCTGGCTGACCAAAACAATACTAGGACCCAACAACTGGATTGCCCGTCAGTTCAATGACTCGTCGCTGAATATCTTCTGGACGAACAAACCGCTGGTCGCCAAAGCCCTCGTCTGGTCGATCATTGCGCAGTTGCTCATGGTCGTCTGCCATATCGGCGTCGGTCTGGCGCTCAACTTGACGGTGCCGCTCTGGTACTACTTCATCTTCTATCCGGCAGTCGCGGTGCTGGGATTCGTCACCCCGAGCTTTAACGGCATCGGCATTCGCGAGTGGGCGTACACCTATTTCCTCATGATGGTGGGTGTGGATCGCGCGCACGCCTTGACCTATGCGCTGCTCTGGCTGGCGCTCACGACATTCACGTCGCTGGTCGGTGGGCTGGTTTACATGGCCAGCCATATGTCACCGCCGCCGCCTCAAGTCGAAGAAGAAGCAGAAGCCGTCTAGCTTTTTTCCGGCTGACGCGACCACATGTACGAACAGTAAAACGTTGCGCTGGTCATGACTAGCGAGCCGAGCACGAGTATGGCGACGGCGACGAAAGTGTTGACCAGGGCACCACAGGCGGTGAGTATGCCGGTCGCGGCCATTAGTGCGCCGCCCATCTTGTTGGTTTTGTCCCAGTTGCGATCGTCTTTCAGTGCCCATGGTGTGCGCACTCCAACACATGTGTTGCGCGCCGTCTTGCCAGCAGCCATGGCGATGCCGATGGCGCCCAGCAAAAGTCCAATGGAAACGAACATGACGGTCGTGATCGGAATTTGATGACCGAGTGCCGCGAGCACGATGACCAGTTGCGCTTCAAAGATGACTACCATCGATCCAAAGAGAGCAATGTAGGTGGTCAGCTTGGACTTCTCGAGGTTTTCCTTGAACTTCTCGTTTTTCATGCGGTACCAGAAGAACGCGCATGCGAATGCCATCACCGCGGGCAGCATAAGCAAGGCTTGCGGCTTGGCGGCATAGCCGTCCGGCTTGCCGAAGATGTCGAAATGGACGGCAATATTCTGGTCGCCCGGGATCTGCACCCATCCCCATGCTGCCACCGCCAGAATGGCGGCTACCGAAAGCCAGGATATCCATTGAGCGATGCCGTTCGAGCTGGAATCGGGATTGCCGGGATTTGCCGGGTCTGTGGAACTGGTCATAGTTTTAGCCGCTCAGAAGGGTCTATGTACTACCGGTATACACCCGGCGGCGACCAAGGTGTTAGATGCATACAGTTGCTTAACTGTTTGGGTCCGGTTAAAAAGGTGGGGACGTGCGCGAAACTATTGATTTCTCCCCTCTTCGGTCGGTTCTGCGAGGAACTGGAAATGCGCATAACACTCTTAGCGCCGTGGCGGCGTTGTTTCTTATATTGATTCAGTGATCGGTGGCAGAAACCGTGCCAGCCGTCCGTCCAGGGAAGCATCATGGACAGATAAGAGTAGGCGGGTTGAAGCGGACCTATCAAATCTATGTTCCGAAAAGGAGCCTGGAGACAGAGAAGGCGCTGCCGGTAGTAATTGTTTTGCACGGCGGACTGGGCCGTGACAGGTGGACGATGTGGCGTTTATTCGTCAGGCATCTCCAATGGTGGCATGAAGGCGTACAAACTTGGTTGCGAACTCTCAGATCAGATTGCCGCGATTGCGCCCATCGAGGGCTGTCTGTATTCGACACAAAAGCCGCTGACCAGCCCGGTTAGCGTGATTGCCTTTCATGGAAAACAGGACTTTCTGGATCCCTACAATGGTGGCGTCGGCTCGATGTACGGATACACGTGTATGCGGGCGGCGATTCAGGTACGGAAGTTTGTCTATAATTGCGCCACGGAAACCATGTGCCGCTTCTTCTTTGCACATCCAAGCAGCATCCGGCACCGCCTGACAATGTCAGTGGCGACGGTCGATTGGATGCAGCGGTGGCAACTGGCAGTAAATGATCTTATGATCGGGGGATGACCGCTCCTTTCACCGAAGAAACGTATCCGCTCAACCAGATCTGGCCGCGTCAGGCGCTGGAAGATGCGCGCCGTCAGGGGCTGAAGCTTTATCTCGTGGGCGGCTATGTCCGCGACGCCCTGCTTAATCGCAGCGGCGCCGGCGTCAAGGATTTTGATTTCGCCGTTGTCGGTGGTTCCGCTGTTGCTTTCGCGGAAGCCTTTGCCACCGCCCATGGTGGTCACTTCGTGCTCCTCGATCGCAACCTGGATACAGCCAGAGTCGTCGCGGAAGACGCAACCGTATTGGATTTCGCAGGCTGCATGGGTAACACCATCGAACAAGACTTGCACCGCCGAGATTTCACCGTCAACGCACTGGCATGGGATGCAGACAATCCGGAGCAGATAATCGATCTGGTCGGCGGCGTTGAAGACTTACAGCACAAGCGCATTCGCGCGATCTCAGAGCAAGCCCTCTTGGATGATCCGCTGCGTGTTCTGCGAGCGTTTCGTTTTGCGGCCGCACTGGAGGCTCCCATTGAGCCGGATACCCGGGAAATGATCAAGCGCCATGCAGCAAGTCTGTCTAAGGTTGCCGGCGAGCGCATTAGCTACGAATGGTTCACCACCATGGATGCGCCGGCAGTCGGCGATCTCGTCAAACAAATGGGCGCCACCGGCGTTCTGGAAGCCATATTTCCTGAACTGACGGCGCAGCACAAGGTGACATCCAACGCCTATCACCACCTGGGTCTCTTCGATCATTCAATCGAGGCGGTGGCGCAGTCGGAAGAGTTTCTTCAGAAGGCTCCAGATTTCGTGCTTTCGAGTCTCAGCCGCCGCGACTCTTACACGGTAACCCGCCGTGCCGCCACCATGACGGCATGCCTGCTGCACGACATCGGCAAGCCCGACACCTGGGAGATTACCGAAGAAGGGCGCCACACATTTATAGGACACGACAAGCTCGGCGCTCAGATGAACGAAACGGTCGCCAAGCGCTTGAAATGGTCGCGCCCGATTGAGCGCCTGATCACGCGTTTAATCGCTGCCCACCTGCGCCCTGGACAGCTCTACCACCAGGGTCCACCCACTGACAAAGCAATTCATCGCTTTTATAGAAACATCGGCGAAGACGTGCCTGAGCTGATTACGCTTGCCTTTGGAGACCTCGGTGCCACTCGCGGTCCTGGACTGGAAGAAACTCGTGGTGCGCTTGAAAACAGTTTGCGAGAACTTTTGGCTGGTTACCCCGTCTTTGTAGATAGTCAGAAGAAACTGCCAAAGCTTCTTGACGGCGAACAGATCATGCAATTGCTCGGCATCAAACCTGGTCGCCTGGTCGGCGAGCTTCTGGAAGAACTGGAGGAAGCACAAGCCCTGAAGCAAGTCACAGACCGGGAAGAGGCTGAAAGGTTCGTGGCTGACAAGTACCGAGAAAAGTATGCTGGATAACCAATCCTTGCTTGGCAACCGAATCGGGTGTTAAAAGTCGTTTTCGCGGGAATAAAACAAGCGTCGGGGATGAAACAACCGACCGACCGAACCTAAACCAAACGAACCGAACGCATAAATCGACGAACTGCCTCAGGCGAGGTGGTGCGCTCTTTTCCCACGCTCAAGAATACGGAACCACACTTCCAAGGTGCATATCATGAACAAGACCAGAGCCGATAAACTGCACAACTACACAATCATCGCGCGGCTCGATGACGCGATTCCGCTCAACACTGAAGAGTGGGTCTCCGTAGAGCAATTGCTCAACCAGATTTCCGAGTTCGTTCCGCTTTCCATGCTGAACGCTCTCACTGAAAGCATCGTCAATTACGCTGACGATCAGGCGCGGCGGGGGTATCTCCTTGGCCAGGAGGACCTGGTAGCTGAAATGAAGAAGAAGGCGGCAAAGATAGCGTAAGCGCTGCGCTCTTCAGGTATCTCAAGTAATCACCAACAAGTTTGGGTTCGCGGGGCAGGTCTTCTTCAAGACCTGCTCCGGTCGTTTCAGGGGTTATGCACCAGATATGGTGAAGAAACTGCCATGTGAGTTGCCCTTGTCCGGGTGTCCTTTCTTCCCTTTGTCGAAATCAACAAAAGTGTTGAAAGCCTTTAGTCGGCAGCCCGAATGCTAATTTGCAATTCAAGCCTGCAGGGCGATTCGAAACAAAATCAACACTAGTGTTGATTTCTACAAAGGCCGAGATCGCGGCGCCCAAATTTTGCTGCGCCAGCGACGGACAACACGACCCGGGCGCTACGCACCAGATGCGGTATCTGCTGGTTATTGCGGTGCCGCGGTGCGTTGCCAGGTGGACATCAGGATGACCACGTCGGACATGTTGATTGTCAGAAGGGCCAGCGTAAATCCGAAAAGGAAGGCACCAATCAGCATCTGCCAGGTCAAGTACGCCTGGCGGGTTGTAAATGTGCGCACTGTGCCTATGCGCTGGGCGATGTAATACATGCAGACCAGCGTAGTTAATGACAAGACGATCGTGCGAATGGTGATGTCGCCGATAAATGTCGCCGCGACAGCCATGAATGATGCCAGCGGCAGCAACCACAGTGACAGCTTGTCTTTGGCGCGGATGTTCTTGTATTCGGTCTTGGCGGAGTAGTCGAGGTGCTTGATGCCCAGGATGGCTTGCTCGAGGAAGCTGGTTCGTTGATAGGCGCCGCCAGGAGCGCCTCCAGCTGCGGCGGGCGCGCTGCCGGCTGCGTTAGGGGCGGCGGAATCGGGGGCCTTAGATTCTTCCATTAACTGTCACCGTCGGTGGTTGTAGATCTGGTCTTATTCTACTGTCCTACTGCACGATTTTTGCTGTTTCTTTCTGCTGGCGAAACTTTTTCTGCTCGGCTCTGCGGCGGATGTCGGTCTGCAAGTCGTTGTAGTTACTAATAGCTCGTGGCAACAGCAACTTATTTTGTGCTCCAGAAAGAATCTCAATTGCTTGCTTGTAGTTAGTTTCGGCTTCTGTAAATTTGCCCTGCCGATGATAAAGCGAAGCAAGATTGTGTATCGCATCTGCTTTTAACTCGCGCGAAATCGATGGATACTTCTCGGCGAGCGCGATCGCTTGTTTGAAGGCTGCCTCTGCCGGCGCATACTGCTGCTTCTCATAAAATGCGATGCCCTGGTTGTCGTAGGCAATGAAGAGATTGCGCTGTCCAATAATATATTTCGGGTTGACCTTCAAAATCTCGGAGAAGGCGGTGACTGCCTCGGCAGTGTTGCCGGCTTTGAGCGCCGTTACACCTTGCACCTGCAAGGCTGCGATCTTCTTTTTATCGGCATCATCTTTTTGCGCGCGCAGATTTTTTGCTTCGTCGTACAAAGCTTGCGCTTCTTGCATCTTTGCGCCGCGGTAAGCGACTTTGCCGAGCATTTCCAGATTGAGAATCACTTCCATGTCGGTCGGCTCCAGGACTTTGCGGCGCAGCTCAAGCGCCTGGCGCCAGTACTTCTCGCATTCATCCCATTTGCTTTGCTCCCAGTAGCTCTGTCCGAGAGATTCGAGTACGCGCGCCACCACTGGACTGTCGGCATTCTTCGCCTGCGCCACCAGCAGGCAGTCGGTGAGCACCGTGTCCGCTTCAGCGTACTTGTTCTCTTTGCGCAAAGCCACAGCTTTTTGCATCGCGGCAGTGCAGTCTGAGTCGTCTGCAAGCGCCATGCCGGTGCAGAAAACAGCGATGCAGCCGGCTGCAATTACGCTCAGAAGAAACTGACTAACGCACGTAGGAAAGCGGGTTGTTCGGCTTGCCGTCGACGCGCACTTCAAAGTGGAGGTGTGGACCGGTTGAGAAGCCAGTTGAGCCTTCATAGCCAATGACCTGTCCCTTTTTGACGTCTTCACCTGCGGATACCGCTGCCTTGGACAAGTGGGCGTACAGTGTTGCCATGCCCTTTCCGTGGCTGACAATAACGACCTTTCCGTATCCACCGTACCATCCTGAGTAAAGCACGTTACCGCTGTCAGCGGCGACAATCGAGGAACGGTTGGGTCCCGCCAGGTCTACTCCGGTGTGGAATTTGCGCAGTCCGAAAATCGGGTGCCGGCGCCAGCCAAACGGTGAAGTGACCGGCGCTCTGAGAGGCAACTGCATGTTGCCTGATCCCTGCTGAACTTCCTTGCCGCTGCCCTTACTGGCTTTGACCATGGCAATAATCTGTGCTTCCAGAGCTACTGACTCATGAGCCAGCTGTCGTTCTGCTTGTTCGTAGAAAGCACGTTGCGTGCGCAGGCGCTCGGCGGTCTGCTCTTGCTCGCTCTTCTCTTTGTTGAGCTGGAATGCTTTCTTGGCGAACTCGGAAACCATGTCGCCCAGGGCGTTTTTCTTGCTGCCCAGTTGGTCTCGCTTAGACGCCAGTGCTACCGCTCTGGCTCGCAGGTCGCTGAGAATGACCCGGTCGGAGGCGGCAATGCGTTCTTGATAATAGAAAAGGTCGAGCAGCGCTTGCAGTGAGCGCACCTGGAAAGCCATTTCCAGAAGACCCAGACGCTGCCCTTCGTAGATCTCTCGCAAGCGCTGTGCAGCTTCGTCTGAGACGCGTTCTTCCTGAGATTGAGTGATGGTGATTGTCTGCTCGGTCTTAACGATGTTTGCTTCAGTGTTCTTCAGCTCATTCTGGCTGTTGTTGAGCTTGTTCTCGGTTTGGCGCAGACTCTGCTTGGTCTGGCTGAGAACCGCCAGCGCCTTGCGTTCTTCTTTGCGTGCTTGTTGCAGTTTCTCCAGAACCTGTTTGTGGTTCTTCTCGATTTCTTTTAGACGCTTGTGCGGATCGCCGGTCGCCGGCGTGGCTTTCGGCAACGTATGTTTGCCTTCACCGGCGGCAGCAGCCTGCGCGGCGGGCGAATACGGCTGCGACAAAGGCGCCGCGAGCATGCTCACGAGTGCGATGAGAGCAAAAAATTGTTTGTTGGAAATCACAGCCTGTCGGATTCGTTTTGCAAGATTATCTGGACACTTCTAGACGGTCCCTGTGTTCGGCAGCAAGCCGGACCGTGCCTCTTAGGAACAAGGTAGGAAGGTAACGGTTTTCACCTCTCTCTGACAAGAAAATAAGTCTAATGAAGTCATTAAGTAGGAAGTTACCAAACCCGAACTGCGTCATACTTCTGTCTTTCCGGCTCAAGGGCACGAAATTTTATGCTGAAAGAAATTGTCAAGTATCCGCTCAACATCAAGGGCGTGGAGTCAAAAGAATATACAGAAATCAAGAGCCCTTATTCCGGCGAAGTAATCGCCGCCGTCGCCCAGGCCGATGAAAAAACCATTGAAAAAGCGGTCGAGCTGGCGCAAAAAACATTTGAAACCGTCATGCGCCGCATGCCGGCTCACCAGCGTTCCGAAATTCTCGCCAAGACATCCAAACTGATCATCGAGCGTGTCGAAGAGCTGGCGCGCATTATCGCTCTGGAAGGCGGCAAACCGATTAAAGATGCGCGTATTGAAGTGACGCGCGCCGCCATGACTTTCAAAATCGCATCGGAAGAGGCTCTGCGCCTCGATGGCGAGCAAATTCCCATGGACCGTCAGGCAGGAAACGAAGGGCGCATCGGCATGGTGCTGCGCGAGCCGATTGGTGTCATCGCCGGTATCACACCATTCAATTTTCCGCTCAACCTGGTAGCGCATAAGGTGGCACCGGCGATTGCCGCCGGCAACACACTTTTGCTCAAACCATCCAGCCAAACTCCCATCTCCAGCTTCAAGCTGGCTGAGATCATGGCTGAAGCCGGGCTGCCGGAGGGCGTTCTCAATATCGTGCCTTGCCGCGGCAGTAAAGGCGACGCCCTGGTAAAACATCCAGCGCTGGCCATGGTGACATTCACCGGCTCGCCGGAAGTGGGCTGGAAGCTGAAGGAAAAAACCGCTCCCGGCACTCGCATGATTTTGGAACTGGGCGGCAACGCCGGTATTGTTGTGCACGACGACGCCGACCTGGAAACCGCAGCCCGAGCTGCTTGCCGCGGCGGCTATGTGAACGCCGGACAGACCTGCATCTCGGTGCAGCGCGTCTACGTTCAAGAAAAAGTCTACGAAAGATTCACAGCCATGTTCGTCGAGATGGTCAAGGCACTGAAGACCGGTGACCCCATCGACGATACCACCGACGTTGGTCCGCTAATTGATAAAGGATCGGCGGAGAAAACCGTTGAGTGGATCGAAGCTGCTGTAAAGGAAGGCGCCAAAGTATTGACCGGCGGCAAGGCTCTTAAAAACAATATTGTCGAGCCGACGGTGCTCTCCGAAACCAAACCCGAGATGCTGGTGGTCTGTCAAGAAGTATTCGCACCAATCGTGTCGGTGATGAGATACACGAACCTCGATGATGCGCTCGCCGCCATGAACGAGGGACGTTACGGCTTGCAAGCCGGTGTCTTCACCCAGAACATCGAAGTGGCATTCAAGGCAGCCCGCGTCATCGATGCCGGCGGCGTCATGATTAACGACGCCCCCACATTCCGCGCCGACCACATGCCATATGGCGGTCGCAAGGAATCAGGGATTGGTCTGGAAGGGGTAAAATACGCCATACACGAGATGACTCAGCCGAAGTTCATCTGCCTCAATCTGCCACCATTGAAGTAGTTGCGCACGGCATAACGGCATAGGACACCTGTGATCGGTTCGAGAAGACAGCGCGCTCAAGAGCTACTGGCCACGTTGCGTGGGTCTTTGATTGTTTCCGTGCAGGCGGCGCGCGGCGAGCCCCTCTTCGCGCCCGAGCATATCCTCGCTATGTCGCTCTCTGTAATCAATGGAGGCGCGCGCGGTCTGCGTCTGGAAAGCGCCGAGCATATCGCATTCGTTCGCAAGCGCACCGGCGTGCCTATAGTCGGGCTGATCAAAGACGAGTCAGTGCCCGAAGAAGACCGGTTGAAAAAGGTCTACATCACGCCGACGTTTCACGACTGTGCAGCGATTGCACGCGCTGGTGCCGATGTGGTGGCACTGGATGCCACCATGCGCCGGCGACCGGATGACTCGACAGTCGAGGAGATTATCAAACGCGTCCACGACGAACTGGACAAGCTGGTCTGGGCCGATGTCAGCACGGCGGAAGAGGGCGCCAATGCAGCGCGCGCCGGTGCCGATATCATCTCCACCACGCTGTCCGGATATACGGAAGAAACGCGCGTGTCACCCGAAACACCGCCTGATTTTCCGCTTTTGTCCAAGCTGGTGGAAGCTAATAAACTGCCGATTATTCTGGAAGGACGGGTCTGGACTCCCGATGATGTGAAGGAAGCCTATCGGCGCGGCGCCTGGGCGGTCGTTGTCGGCTCGGCCATCACCCGCCCGCAGTTGATCACCAACCGCTTTGTCAAAGCGCTGCCGCACTTGTCCTGATGTCGCAGTTTTCCCTCTGGCTTTATCCGCTGATCTTGTCGTCCGGATTGGCGATTATTTTCCTCATCCGCGGCGGCATCAAATGGACGTGGGGCGGCATTATTCAGCAACTGCTGATTCTCTCCGCCGGCGGTCTGGGGTTTCTCACCGGCAACTATGCGCTCTGGGCTTTAGTGGGCTGGAGCCTCTTTTTTCTCTTCAACCTGGGCTCGCGTGCACTGGCAAATCGGGCGCTCAGCGATCTGACTATTTTGCGCACCAAATCGGCCGTGGAAAAAGCGCGGCGTGCGCGCCTCTTGATCTGGGGACCGGTGGGGCTCTTCGGTCAGGAAATGGCAGAGGCGGTCGATGCCATCGTCAGCGGCGAGACTGAAAAAGCTAACCGCCTGATCGAAAAGTGGGATCACTCGGGACTGCCGCGGCGGGCAAAAGAAAGCCTGCACGGCTACGTGATGTTGGGGCGGGTGATTCAGCGCGACTATCCCGCGATCGTCGAAGAGTACGAGAAGCTCGAACGCGATCGCGCCGCCGCCGCTGCTGCACAACCATCCGGGAAGAAACGGGGCGAGCGCATGCCCTTCGATGTATTCACGGCGGCGGCCCGCGCTTACCTGGAACTGGACATGTATGAGCAGGCGTTGAATGCGCTCGAAGAACACGACCTGGCTTCGTACCGGGCGCATCCGTTAACGCTGGACAGCGTATTTATGGCATATTCCGCTTTGCTCGGCGCAGAAAAACAACTGGCTGAAATCTCGGAGCGTCTCTCGCACGGGCGCAACGCCCTGCCTGAATACAGTCGGGTTTTCTGGTCAGCGCGCTGTTATGCGCGCCGCGGTGAAGTCGATCGGGCGCTCGCTGCTTTTCGTCAGGCACTGTCCCTGGTGCCGGTCGGCAACGATCCCTGGAGAAGGCGCATCGAGGGATTTATCTACCTGCTGGAAGATCACAGTGCGCCGCCCGTTACCGCACCACAGGCGGTGCCGAATGAGAGTCTGCCGTGGGGTTCTGTGCCGCCGATGCCTTCGACCTATTTTCAGTCGAAGCCACCACAGACGATGCCGAGTGACGTCGACGGCGTCGCTCACGTGGTCGTCGATCAAGAGACGATTGCCGCCTACGCTCCGCGCCTGCAGTTTCTTCTCGATCGCGCTCGCTACATCCACGACCTGATCGCGCCCTCCAAAATGGGTCCGGGCACCAAGGTGCTGTTAGTGTCGTTGATTCTCGTATTTGTGACCGGCAATCTCTGGCAAGTGATGCCCGGTCCGCTCTCGTTTGGCATCGCCGAACTTTCCACCAGCGGCGTCCTGTCGGCACCGGAAGTGACGATGAAGGGCGAATACTGGCGCCTGCTCAGCTACATGTTTTTGCACGCGAACATTTCGCATTTGGCCATGAACGTGCTCGGTCTCGTCTGGTTCGGTAAATTGGTCGAGCGCCTCTACGGTACGCCGCGCTTCTTGATTTTATATTTTGCATGCGGACTGCTGAGCGGTTGCGCTCACATGTTGTCCACGCCGGACCAACCGGCGGTGGGCGCTTCGGGAGCGATCATGGGCATCTTCGGTGCCGGCACCGCTGCCATGTTGCGCTTGCGCGGGGTTATTCCCAGCAATATCAGGCGCACCGAATTGATCTGGTTGTTCAGCCTGGCCGGCGTGCAGGTAATCTTCGATCAAATCGTCAACCTGTTCGCGCTGACGCACGACGAAAGGAATACTTCGCAGCTGCCGCGCGTTGCGTCGATGGCGCACCTGGGCGGGATGGTAAGTGGTTTTCTGCTTGGACTGGTGATTCCGCTCAAGGCTGTCGACCGGCGATTTTCAGCAGCACGATCTACGGATGTCAATCGCCCCGTTGGCGAATAGCCTGCTAAATTTGAATGCGGCACCAGGCAAGTGGTGCGCCGCAGCAAGGGACCGACCTTCAAACCCGCCGAGCAGGGCATCAACTGGATTCCCATCCTCCTGGGACTGATTGTCGTGGTTGTAGTCATCGTTTCGGCAATCCCCGGCAGTTGGCTTGGTCAGTTGATGAACAAGAAGCCTGAGCCGGAAGATCCAATTGCCAAACTGACTTACATCGAAGCGCGCAACATTCTCGAATCCGAATTGAACAAAAACCTGCAAGCCGTCGGCGCCACCGCCAAACTCGAATGGAAAAAGCCGGGCGGCATGGAGCCCAGCGACAAAATGGCCAACGAAGCCGTCGAACTGGTTGTCGATACGTCTTTGCAGGACAAAAACCAGCGTACCGCCATTATCGACCCGATTAAGCCGTACATGGAAAAGGCGCAGGTCATGACACTCACCATGAACGACAAACGGTCGCACGCCACATGGACCTACACGGTCCAGCCGGCGCCCTCCACACCCGAACCCGAAGAGTAACAGGCACCCAGGTGTAGAGGCTGAAACTCAAGCCAGGCGAGCGTTTAATCTACGCTGGCGGGACCGGCTCAGCTGTGAGACGGCGGCAGATAATGGGTATAGATCTCACGTCGGTATGTATACGTGAGAGAGAAACTCGTTTTGATTTTGATGGTCATGTCACAAAAATTCCACGAGCGTGACATGAATATTGCACGGAACTCCTCTACCCTGACCATTGCTGTCGTTCCCCCGTTCAACTGCTCGGTCTCTGTTCCCCGTGGCTAATGACGCCCCAGAAGTTAAGGGTCCTCCCCAGGAGGATAACCACGTCGAAGATGAATTCGACGAGTTTGACTATGGCGACCATGATGCGCACGATCACCAGGACCTCGGCGACCAGATGTATGCCTCGGGCGGGTCGTTCGACAACATTGTCACCAACGGATTTGTACGCACCGGCAGCTCTCTCGGCGACCTGAACACAGGCTCTCTGTATCACAGTGACGTGCTGCCGACGGGAACCAGCAGCGCCTACTCACTGCCTGATACGGGCAACGGCGGCGTTCCAAAAGACGGCAAAGACCCCAAAAAAGACCCTAGCAAGGACGCCAAAGACGGCCTGACCAGCCTCAAAGACGTTTTCAGCAATTTCGCCGGACAACTCGCAGACGGCGCCGCGGACTGGGCAAGCAAGCAAGTCGACGCGGTTTCCGCCTGGGGCAAGAAACAACTCCTGGGAATCCCTGAAGACGCCAAGATTTTCTACAACTCCAAAGAAAAAGCATACGGATACACGACGCAAAAGACCGACGACAAGGGAAACACAGTTGATACGGTGGTGACGTTTACGGGTGTAGAGGACGCCCGCACCGAGCGTACCACCACCAAGAACCAGCAAGGGCAAGTAATCAGCGACAGCATGACCAAAGAGTTCTCGGACGGCTCCAGAACGTTTGAGAATAAAACGTTCAACGACAAAGGCGTACTGACACAGCACCAGCGCTCTTATGAAGATGCACAAGATGGTGGCGGATACAGCCGCGTGATCCGCTACGACGACAACGGCAAGCTCTTAGACGTCAGCATGTCCAAGTACACCGACGACGGGCGCGTCGAGGGTGAGCCGACCAAGGTGACCCAAGCCGATATCGACGCGTTCAAAGCCAAGCTGGGACCGAATGGCGAAAAACTGCTGACCCAGGCCGGCAACGGCAACGAGATCTTCGGATACACCGCTCTCATGGCTCTGGGCGAAGGCAGCATCGATAAGGGTATGGAGCGCCTCAATACTTTTGGCAAGACGCCGGAAGATGCCGTCAAGCGCCTCAAACAGTTCGGCAGCGGCGACCTGGAAGAAGCCGCGCACCGCATCTTGCGCGTCGGCGATGGCAAATACGACAAAGGCATCGAGCGCCTCACCACATTTGGTGGCGGCGAGATACTCAAAGGCATGCACCGTCTTGAGCACCTGGGAAGTCACTCCGGCAACGCAGGACTGGGCATCGAGAACATCAAGACGCTTGCCGGTAAGTACGACTTCGAAGTAGGAATGCAAAACCTGCTGGAGATCGCTAAATCGAACGGCGGCAAGAATTATGCGGACGCTATTAAGTTCCTCGATGAGATGGGCGGCGGATTGCCTGAACAGACCATCAAGGCCCTGATCAAATTCGGCAATGGTGATGCCGGCAAGGTGACCGAGTTCGCCAAGCGCCTGGGCGACGGCGACGCCAAAGCCGGTTATGCGATGCTCATCGATCAGATGGCCGACGGCGGCAATATGCTCGACGGCGTAAATCACTTCCACAAACTCGATAGAGATCACAAGACAGAAACAGTACTGGCACAGCTGGAGCAGAATGAAACTGGCTGCACTGGCGGTGTCTGTGCGATCAAACATTTCAGTCGCGATAGAGAAGGACGGGAGAGCTTCCAGCTGGGAGTGGAAGCTCGCAATAAGTTCGACGGCAAGAAGACCGGCGAAGAGCACGACACCGATCTGGCTCACCAAAACTTCATGGCCTTCTGCACCAAGCCGGGCGACACGCCGGATGAAGAACCGCACGTCGACATGGAATGGGGCGTCAATCAAGGGCTCAAGTTAACGCAAGACAAAGATGGCGCCGTCAACGGTATCGACACCGCCGACTACATCGCTTCAATAGATAACGTCAACAACGATTTCGCCGTCGGCATGGATCTGCTGAAGAAAACCAGCGATCACGGATTGGCCGGTGACGGCGTCGACAACACGCTGGCGACTGGCGATGATGGAACGCTTGCTTCCGCCATGGCCAACTGGCAGAAGGCATCCACCGATGGCACCAATGCCAGTGGTATCGGCAATATCATCAATTTCTCCGACGGACACAGTCTATATAGCGGTGGACTACAGAACCTGATCCAGATCGATCCTGACGGCCTGATGAGCGGTCGCATTCAGGATGTGATCAACTTCGGCGATCATAAAAATGGCGTTCTCAATTTCGAATCCGGAACCGCTAATCTGCTGCTAGTCAATCCAGTCATCAGCAGCGGCATCGCCGACGTTGCCCGTTTCGGCGACAAGCATGCGGACGGCACTCCGGCAATATTTAGAGATGGCACAGCCAACCTTTTGCTGGTCAATCCCGACGCCAACGTTGAGAACAGTGAACGTATCAAGAGCGTCATCAACGCCAGCGACGTGGTCGACGGTAAGCAGACTTTCGCCGGCGGCACCGACAACGTAATCAGGATCAACGAGACCGGCAAGATCTCCGACAACATCGGATTGATTATCAACTTTGGAAACAAATCCGAAGGCTATTCATTTGACGGCGGCATCGCCAACTTGCATCGCATCGCCGGCGAACGCCAGCTGAGCGTCAACATCGACTCGGTGAAGGCATTCGGCGACGACAAGACCTTTGCCGGCGGCAGCGCCAACCTTGTGCGGGTCGACGGAGAACGCGACATCGGTCGCAATATAGACTCGGTTAAATCATTCAGCGATGTCGGCTTGACTGGTGACGGCGCCTTCGATGGCGGAACTTCCAACCTGCACCGCATGGCTCCCGACGCTCCGCTGAGAGCCAATATCGACCGTCTGATCGCCTTCAGCGATCCCGGCGAAGGTGGGCGCAAGACATTCGATGGCGGCAGTGACAACGTGCATCGCATCTCGCCGGATTCTCCGCCGAGCGCCAACATCGATCGCGTGATCGCCTTCAGCGATACCGGAGCTGGTGGCGTGCACACCTGGGACGGCGGTGCTGCAAACATTACTCGCATCAGTCCTACAGCTCCAATCAGCGCCAACATCGACCGCGTGATCGGTTTCGGCGATGCGGGCGCGGGTGGCGTGCGCACCTGGGATGGCGGTGCAGCCAACATCGCGCGCATCAGTCCGACGGATCAACCGAGCGCCAACATCGATCGCGTCAAGAACTTCGCCGACGCCGGCACACCTGGTGACAAAGCCTGGGACGGCGGCACGGCCAACTTGCGTTCCATCAACCCCAATGCCGACTTCAGCGCTAACATCACTTCGGTGATCAACTTCGGCGACAAGAACGCCAGCGGGCAGCGCACCTGGGATAGCGGCACCGACAACCTGCGCGCCATCAACCCGAATGGTCCGATGTCGCAGAACATCCAGACCGTCATCAGCTTCGGCGATTCGAACGGCGGCGTCAAGACGTTCGACGGCGGTCGCGAAAATATTCAAGCCGTCAACCAGAACGGCACCATCAAAGACAACATTCAGGCAGTGGCATCCTTCTCCGACAGACCGAATGCCACCTTCGCCGACGGCGCCCAGACCCTGTCTCGCATGACCAACTCCGACGGTCAGATGAGCGGTGCGATTCGCAACGTACAAAATCTCTCCACCGACGGCACCTTCGCCGGTGGTACCAATGTTTTGCGCACCGCCGGCAATGGCAGCGTAGAGCGCTCGGTGGAAGCCATGCAGGTGCTGGCTAACAAGGGTGAAATGAGCCGCGCCGTCGATATCGTCAAAGCCGCAGGCGGCGGCGATGCGGCAGCCGGATTCCAGGCTTTCAAAAATATGTCCGGCAACAACGATGTGGTCGCCGGCGCCCGCATGTTGCAGGCGGCTTATCCGAACATCACTCCGCAACAAGTGGAAGCGATGGTCGCCGCCGGCGGTGGCAAGCTCGATGTTGGTTTTGCCCGCGTGCAACAATATGGCGGTCTGGACAAATTGGCATCCGACAACAAGGGCGACCTGCTGGCTGGTGCTCAAAACCTGCGCCAGCAAGCCGAACACGCCGAGCAACTGCGCGCCCAGCAGGAAGCGGCAGCGAGAAACTCCGTGACGGTGGTGACCGCGTCACTGACGGCCGACCGGTCGCCGGCGGTACTGCCTGTAGTGGCACCAGATAAACCGCTGACAGCGGCTGAGAAGCTGGTTTCTCCCTATGCTAATCGCGATGACGATCCGGACAAAAAACTGAGACCGGCCGATGACAGGCACCCCGCGGTCTATGTACCGCAAGTGGTCGTCTCGAAAGGAAACCAACCAGATGTGCCGGGCTATCCAGGTTATTCCGGCGCTCGCGTCACACTGGCTCGCGTGGGTGGCGATGGACAACCGCAACTCTCAGGCGCGTTCGTGGCTCGCGGTGCGCTCAACGCAGGCACGCTCAGTGCGCCGGGAACCCCCGGTGGTCCCGGCACGCCGGGTCTCGCAGGCGTGCGCACGGCAGGACGTGACTTTGCCGACCGCGCGCTGACACCTGGTCAAGCACAAGCATTCCTCAATCAACTCAATCAAATTGCGGCACGCTTCGGTGACAGCGGTCCCGGTGGCAGACTCGCGGGCCTGGTGGCGCGCGACGCATTGCAGCAGATGCTGATTGTCAATGCCGCGCGCATGGCCGATGCACGTGCGGTGCAAGTGACCATGGCAGCAGCCACTGCCGCGCTGGCTCGCGCCACTGCGCAAGAAGGGCGCGCCGCATACTGGGCCAAGGCAGAGACCACGCAAGCACTGATGATTCACACGGCTCGGGCGGCAACAGCTGCGCACCTTTCTGATGTCGAGAAGAAGCAGCAACTGCTGGCCGGCGACCTCCTGAACGGAAGGCTGGTCAGAGGACCGGACGGACAGATTCTAGTGCCCGGCAGCATGGCGCAGGTTGTGCGTGTCACCAAGCAAGGTGCTTTGATCTCGTTGACGCAACCCGGACGCGCTCCGCTTGATGTGCGCATCGGACGCTATCCGCTGATGGGTTCTATCGATGCGCTGTCCGGCAGCAAGACGACGACGTTGACTTTCAGCGGACGCGTGCCGCGCGGCAAGAAACTCGCTCTCATAGGTGCGGAGGTTGCCCTGATGGCGTTGTTGGTCTCCGCCGGTGTTGCCCGCGCTCGCGGTGGCGACAAGACGGCTGCCGAGAAAGCGCTCGCCGAAGGTCAATTCACGGCTGAGCAACTGGCTGAACTGGAAGCGCAAAAACAGAAGGACGACGATGATGCGCGTTCTAAGGTCCACAAGTATCAAGCGCGCATTCGCCCGACATGGCTCGTGCGCCAGGGCGAAGACCTGTGCAAACTCGCCGACCATCTCTTCCACGACGCCAAACTTGGCTGGCTGATTGCCGACATCAACGCGCCCAACATCAAGGAGATGTTCGATGGCAAGAAACGCGTGGTCGAACTGCGTGTTCGCCAGAAGATCGAGTTGCCGGTCTGGCAAGATATCGTTGAATTCCACAAACTGAAAATCGACTTCGAAATCGGCGATCTGATCACTCTGGTTACCGACACCGCCATCGAGGCGGAACTGATGCAAAATTCGCTGGCTCCTGTTCTGGGCGCCGCCGCCCCGGCACCGGCAACCGCCGCTTCTCCGAAACCAGCCGCGCCGGTTCTCCAGCCCGGCACCGCACAACCAGTCGCTGCCCGCAGCGCGGAAGCGCCGAGCACGGGCACTGCTGTCCCCCCATTGCAGGCGATCCCCGCGGCACTGGCCGCGCTCGCCAATGCCGGTGCCGCCATAGCCGGCATCGCCGGCGGCAACTCAGCAGCCGCCAATTCCGCCAACGCTTCTGCCGCGGGTTCCACGCCGCAAGCAAATGCGGGCGCTGGTGCTACCATCGGCACCACCGCTGGTACCGCAGGCACGAACGCGGCCGTGACCGGCGCACGCGGACGCGCAGGTCAACTGCTCAAGCTGCCTACCCTCAACGCAGCTCGACTGGCCGCCGATGTCACGCTTACCGATCGCCAGGACCCAACCGCGGTCGCCGATGCCACCGATGGCGCCGAATCCGAAGTGCCCGCTGCGTCGCCGAGCCTGAAACCCAAATACGCATAAGGACCGGCCCAGTAGTGGGCCGAATCACCTAGAAGTGGCCCGTGGTGGGACAGCAGGGTCGATTTGTCCTGTTTTAAGGAAAGCAGATGGCCGCCTGGCGGGCCACCTCAGGTTGGCGGGACGCCAAGGGGGGGATTGCCTGATCATCTGCGGATGAATGACCGAGTGAATGCGGTGAGGACTTATGAAACGAATTGCGATACTGCTGGCTCTGATTTTAGGAGCAACGGCATTATTGGCGGAAGCACCACCATCACCATCACTGATAACCTCTGAGTTTTAAACGCGAACCGATTAACCGATATCCAAAAGGACCGCCACCGTCAGGTGGCGGTCCTTTTGGGACAAGTTCTCATCGCGGGCAGTTGTTGTCGGGGGTGTCTGATTTGATTTTTTCTTCAGTGAGCCCCTACAACAGAAGTGTTGAAACTCACAAGGGACGAAACAACACCCCCCGCGCCGGAAGTTTTGACCTCCAGACGTGTCCAGAAATACGCCTGCGCGTGTAAATACTCTCACCTGGCTATCAGAACTAAGGGGTTGAGAGTTCTGTGGAACTCTCGGCTGCTCGATTTGCGTACCTATCATCACACGGGGCGAGCGTAAGTGTGTGATAACGCCATCGAAAAAACTCCGCCAGCGTCCGAGGAAGTAACCTTCTTTGATACGTTGATCGACGGTATGATGACATCTGCAGAGGATGTCACCGGTCTGTTGCTCAAGTGTGTTCATGGAGGCGAAAAGCCCTCCGGCGCCAGTGCCGCTGCATCGGCGGACGATGCCGACCACGACCATGACCATGGCGACGACCACCACGCGAAAGCTGCTGCCGACTCGTTCAGCAACTACTTCACCCGCATTTTCTTTGGCGATGCTCCGCAGACCGGCGCTGCTGGAGCCACCTCCGCCACCGGCGGAAGCGACGCCGACGAAGATAAAGACGAAGACGTATGCACTGCTGACTCGACGTTCTCGAGTTTTGGCGGCGTCACCATCGGTAGCGATATGTCCGCCGGTGTGGTGAAGACCGAGAAAAAGGACAACGGTGACACCGTCCAATCCCGCCTCACCGTCACTGCCGGATTGACCTACCGCGAGCAAACCAGAACCACCAACCCGAAAGGCAAACTGGTCGAGGAATCCGATTCTTCGAAAGCCGTTGATGGTTCCGCCTGGTCGACATCGGTCAAGTACAACGAAGCCGGCAAAGTCACCGAACGCAGCCATTCCTTCGAAGAAGACGACTGGTCCGGTTTCTCAACGACCGTCAAGTACAACGCGGATGGCAGCGTATCTATTACGCGCGACGTTCTTTCTTATCATTTAGGAGAGTACAGCGAGAGTTACTCGTTTGCCAAAAAAGAAATCAAAGATGCCCAGGCACAGCTCGGCAAAGATTTACAAAAGCATGATCTGCTGACGAAACTAGGCAACGGCGACGCAGCCATGGGACTTCTGGTTCTCAAAGATCTCGGCGACGGCGATGTCACTAAAGGACTCGCCGTTTTGAAACGTTTCGGTACCACGAACGAAGCCGCCGTCGAACGCCTGCTCACCTTCGGCAGCGGCAGCGCTCAAGAAGCCGTGCAGCGTTTCGTCCGCGTCGGCACCACGATTGACAAATCGATCACGTTGCTCGAAAAATTCGGCGAGGGCAATTTAGAGAAGGGCATGTGGCGCCTCGAACAGTTGGGCGGCATCAAAGGCAACGCAGGAAAGGGCATCAGCGTTATCGAAGACCTGCACAAAGGATATGACTTCGAAGCCGCCCTGCAGAATTTAATTGCGCTTGCGAAAGCTAACGGCGGCAGCAGCGTCGACGACGGCATCAAGTTCATTCAATCGCTGGGACGCGGCAATGGAGCCGAGGGCGCCAAAGCGGCGCGTTGCCTGGGAGATGGTGACGCCAAGGTGTGCATTACGCACGCTCGCATCTTGAGCGGCACGGACGCCAGAGAAGGATTCAACATCCTGATCAACGAACTCGGCAAGCGCTACGGCGTCAAACATGTTGCCGACTCTCTCAAACGCCTTAATAAGGATGGCACGGTAGCTGGCGGACTCGACAGCGCCACGCAATACGGCGGCGGCATCTGCCGCAACGGCGTCTGCAGTCTCAATGATTTAGGTGTCGACCGTGACGGCGAAAAGGATCTCAACGTCGGCATCGATACAGTCTTCTCGCTCTACCCAAATCCGAATCCCGGTCAAATTGTCGATCCGCAGGCAGCTCTCACCTATGCTCGCACCAGCTACGGCACAAAGAATGATGAAGACGGGCACCTGGTTGAAGACTGCAATTGTGTCACGCGCACACTTTTGACGACGACCAAAGATAACAAAGGCACCGTAAGTGGTGCTGACGTCAAGGCGTCAATCGAAAGTCTAAGTGCAACCAAAGACTTAAAAGACGGCGAAGCTGTCTTGCGCAGCGCTTCCGACAATAACCTGATCAGCGAAGGTGTCGAAGGCGTGATGAGCGTTTCGGACGATGACTCCTTCCTGAGCGGTGTCAACAACCTGAAGTCGGCATCGGACGACGGCACCGTCCGCAACGGCATCGATCAGGTGCGCGGTTTCTCCAATGACGGCAAGAGCTTCAAAGGTGGCGCCGCCAACATCGAGCATGTCAACCCGACGGGCACGCACGCAGCCAACATCAGCGAAGTGAAAGCCTTTGCCGACCCCGATAAGGACGGCGTTCGCAAGTTTAGCGGCGGCAGTTTCAATCTGCGCAATCTCAACCTCGAGAAATCAATCACCGAAAACATCGACGAAGTGATTCTCACCGGCGACAAGGGACCTGACGGCAAACAGACGTTCGCCGGCGGCAGACAGAACCTCGAACTGGTCAATCCCAAACAAACGATCAGTCAGAACATTCAAGAGATTGTCAAGCTTGATGATCCGGATGCCGAAGGCAAGCGTGACTACACTGGCGGACGGCGCAATCTGGAATCGATCGGACCCAATCAGAAGACCAGTGAAAACATCACCGAAGTGATCGCCATGGCAGACAAGGATGCAACCGGCGAGAAGACCTTTGGTAGCGGTCGGGACAACATCCAGGGCATTTATCCGGATCGCCCGATCAGCTCCAACATCCAGAGCATCATCGCGGCGAGTGACGTTGGACCTGACGGCAGCAAATCGTTCGGCGGAGGCAGACGCAATATCGAGCGCATCAATCCGGACGCGCCAATCAGCGTCAACACTAGAGAAATCGGAAAATTCAGCGACGCCAAGACGGAGGAAGGCGATTTCGATGGTGGCATCGTCAACCTGCAATCGGTGAATCCCAAGAAAACCATCGGACAGAACATCGACAGCGTCAAGGCTGCCAGCGATCGCGGACCGACCGGCGAGAGGACCTTCGTAGGCGGGCGCTCCAACATCGAGCGCGTCAACCCGGATGCACCGATCAGCGAAAACATTCAAGAGATTATCAAATTCGGCAATCGCCCGCGCAAAACCGGCGAAGCCGACCCCAGCTTCGACAGTGGTGTTCGCAACCTGGCCAGCGTCAATCCAGCTAAGGAGATCGGCTCAAACATCGATACCGTGATTGCATTCAGCGACGACGTCGACACCGGGCATGGCTGGCAGCACCTCTTCCGTGGCGGGCGCGAGAATCTCGAACGGGTCAACTACAACGGTACGATTGAAGAAAACATCCAGTCGGTGATCGCGTTCGGCAACAAGGGTTGGGACGGGGTCAAAACGTTCGACACCGCCATCGACAACCTGCACGCCATCGGTCCAAAAGAACAGTTGTCGCATAACATCGATACGGTGATCGCCTTCAGCGATAAGGGCACTTCCAGCACGTCGACAGGCTTCGCAGCGCTCGACGCTCTTGTCGGCGGCGCAGTGATCGCGGCGCGTGCCGTAGGTAGCGCTCAAAGCGACGGACGCACTTTCGACGGCGGCCGAAGAAATCTGGAGATGGTCGACCCCAATGGCTCCATCGGCGAGAATATCCAGAAGGTCGCCGGCTTCTCCGACAAATCCAACTCTACCTTTGCCGACGGCGCGCGTTCGCTGGTGACATTCAGCAGCGGCGACGTCAGCAGCGGCATCAGAAATGTCCTGTCCATGTCGGACGAACATTCGTTTACCGATGGCACCAGCAACGTCAGGCGCGTTGGTGACGGCAGCATCGAACACGGCATCGAAAACATTATGCGGCTCGGCGGGTCCATGTCGCCTGACCCGCAGCAATCAGCCGGCAATCAAGCCGCCCGCGCCTTGCTCGATATGCTGATACCTGGGCTGGGGTCGGCAGTCAACGCAGTTGCCTCGGCGCAGCAGAAACCCACGGGTGACGTCGCTGCTGGTATCGCGGCGCTGAAAGCCGCCGGCGACGGCAGTATCGATAAGGGCATCGATGCGGTGATCGCGTTTGGAGACAAGCCGGGAGCCAAGTCGTTTGAAAGCGGGCTGACAAATCTGATGGCACTCGGGGTCAGCGAACCGGTGCAGATTCAAGCGATGGCGATTGCCGGCAGCGGCCGCCTGGCGGATGGACTGCAACGCATTCAGCAATACGGCGGCTTCGAGAAACTGAGCCGCGATTTCGATGGTGACCTGATATCCGGCGCCCAGTACCTGCGTAAGCAGCATGACGGCGAAACCACCAGCGCTCCGATGGCTGCGTTGCAACCGGGCGTCGCCCAGCAAGTTTCTTTGCAGAGTCGGACAGCCGCTGTGGCGAGTACGAATACCGCCAATGCCACCGTGGCAAATGCGAATGTCGCTGCTCCCAGAGTCGCCCGGGAAGAAACAGAAGAAGAGCGCCGTTTGGCATACGGACATCGTCCCGTATATGCACCGCCGACGGTGACCGCCTCTGTCTCATCCACAACCGAGAACGCCAACCCGAATCTTATAAACGTCAGCCGTGTGCTGGCTCGCCTCTCCGATGTTTCTCAGGCGCCGGGGTTCAGTGCCCCTGTTTCCAATCGCGGTGGCGCCGGCGTGGTTTCCTCAGCCGGCACAATCGCCGCCAGACCGATGCCCGGTTCCGAATCACCAACGGCTTTACTCAGACAACTGGAGGCTTCCGTAGATGTTTCTCGCTCATCATACACCGCCGCAACACCTGCACCAGGGGCACGCCTCGCTGGGGCAGTCGCCGCCGACGCAGCTCTCCATGGCAACCTCAATGCCAATCCAAGACTTGGCGCTGGGTTTGTCGGCACAGCAAATTCGCTCGCCGTTTCTAACCATGCTGCCATGGTGCACATGGTCACGGACAGCCGCAACATATCAGGCGCAGTTTCCGCCTATCAATTCGCGCTCAACATGCAGAAAAGCGCACAGCTTGTCGAAGCCGCAGTAACACGAGTCAATGCCAACGCCGGCATCTTCGACGGCAAATACGTCAAGGGTCAAGAGGTTGCCACCACTTCCGGAGCTGTGAATGGCGGCACTAAGTCGTTGAACTCGGTGATCATCGCGCTGGCCATTAATGGCGCCGGCGGGCAGATGCCAGGGCAGTTCACAGACGTGCGCATCAGCCGCCAGTACCCGGTGCGTGGCGGCATCGTCGAAGCCGGCGGCAAGACACAGCAATTCGTTTTCACCGGTCGCTTAGGACTGCGCCCAGGCAAGAAACTCGCTCTCATCGGACCGGAAATAGCCCTGGCAGCGCTTTTGATCTCAGCGGGCGTGGCGCGCGTGCGCGGCGCCGAGGCGATTGCCGATCATCTGATTGCTGCCGACGAGATGGTCCTGCACGACACCGATCCCGATGCTCAATCGCAGGTTCGCAAGTATGAGCCCCGCATTCGCCCGACGTGGCTGGTGCGGTCAAACGAAGACCTGGGCGTCCTGGCCGATCACCTGTTCCACGACGCGCGTCTGGGATGGCTGATCGCAGACCTGAATCTGGGGAATGCCAGCGAGATGTTCGATGGGCAAAAGCGCATTGTCGAGCTGCGCGTGCGCCAGAAAATCGAATTGCCGGTCTGGCAGGACATCGTCGAGTTTCACAAGCTGCGCGTCGAGTTTCATGCCAGCGATCTGGTCACCGTCGTTACCGAAACAGCCATCGATCAAGAACTGATGCAACTCACCCTGGCGCCAGTCATTGGTATAGCCGGCGCCCCCGCTGTCGCCCCAGCCGCAGCGCTTGCCAAAGTTGCGGACGCACCGGCAGCGGCACTGGTTTCCTCCGCGCCGGCTTCCGCCAAAGTCTATGCGCTGCCCAGCCTCAACGCCGCTCGCCTGTCCGAGAGCGCCTCGCGGCTGGCCGCATCGGCAAAAACCGCCCTGGCCGCTTCCAGAAAAACAGCGCTGCTGGTGACCGGCAAATCGGTTTCATACCTCGGTACGAAACAAGATCCAACTGCCGTCGCGACGGTTACCGATCTGGTGCACGCCCTGAATTGACCTTTCTAATCGCAGTAACGTCTCGGTAATGGAATCCCGATACTTTGCTACCAGGAAGACCCGCCGCATCATAACCACTGCCTGCAAGCCATTGCTCGCTGTCGAGAGATTCGTCGCGCCGTCCCGTTCGACATCTCTCGGAGGAGATAATGCGTGCTAGACCAAATTGAGCCGCTTAAGTCAGAGAGTGCAGCAGGGCAGGAGAAAGGCAACCTGCAGGACTACCGAGTTCAACGCACAAGCGCCGAGCCACAGGATCGGGATCCCAATGCGCCGTTGATCAGTGCCAATGTTTTGCCGGAGGTCGAACTCTGTCATGCACAGATCAGAGCACCGGGGGCGCCGGTTGATCCGCCTCTGGACAACAATCCCTACAATCCGCGTGGACAGCGCACCTTGACTGAGCCGGCGACCTCCACGTGGGATGACTTCAACGACGCAATGCGCGACGCTATTGGTTTGGCACCGGACGATCGCAGTGGAATGCGGCGCCGCGTAGTGGGCCAACCGAATATCGAGATTGTCGGCAACCCAACTAACATCGACCAGATGACCGAAGCGATTGGTCGGCTGCCGCCGGAAGTGAGGCAGCTTCTCGATGAGAAAGGTTACAAGTTTGTCCTGACGGACAACTTGCGCAATCACGACCCGATACTGGTCGATAACCAACCGACCGGCTGGCAGCAAGGATCTTCGTGGAGAAATGCTGATGGCCGTTTCCAGAACGATAAGAATGAAATCGTAGTCGCCAGTCATGCCGTCGATTTGTATCTGCAGCAGTACAGAGAGTCCACGCGCGGCAAAGGAGTTTTGCTGCACGAAACCGCCCACGCTGTGGACAAAGCGCTTGGCTATTTCTCTGACAGCAAGGAATTTAAAGAGGCGTACGAGCGGGACATCGCCAACCTTTCCCCCGAAGATCGAGCGAAATACTCTTACTACCTGACCAGAGTTGCAAGCAGCGCAGATCCTGCGGCTGCCGGACGCGGCGAAGCATTCGCGGATGTTTGGGCCGAGATGAATGGATCGGCCGCCAACAAAGATCCCGACCTACTGGCGAAATTCCCTAATGTGAAGAAGGCAATCGAAGAGCGTATGGAGCGCCTGCGCCAGGAGCAGGACGCGACGCGCGCCACATATCAGTGGAATTCGGGATTTCCTGGTTAGTTTTGGGGAGTTGCGAGCCGGTTCCGCAGCAGTCCGGTACGATGCCCTGGATTTGAAAAAAGGGCATTTCACAAAATTGCCACGCCTTCCTGATATAAGGAAAGTCCTTGCTCGCTGCTTCGCCTCTCCAGGGGCTTACTAATTTCGCTGGTAACACTCATGTCTCAACAGCCTGTTGAGTGTGATGCTTCGGTAATCACACCTACTAAAGAATCGTCCGCGATCAATGCCCCGATTGTCACACCGGATTGCCAGGCACGGTTTTTCGCTCAGTCGGGAGACCCGATCTCAGCGACGCGGCAGCTTGTGGAAGCGAACATTTTGCCGGATGCTCGTCTGATTGCAGCTCCCCCTGCAGATACCCTTGGTGGCGGCGTCGAGAGACAAAGCGCCAACTTTGCCGTGCTGTTGAACGCTGACGCCAAGCCCGAGGACAAGATGCGTGCTGCTCGCGAGCTCGCCCAGGGTGGTACGACACAACTGACCGGTCAGAGGCAGGACGGCACAGCGTACAGCTTGCGACTGGAACTCGAACCGGCGGGTTCCGGGCAGATGGTCCACGTCCACATGACCGGACCAGATGGTAAAGAACGTGTTGCTCTGCGAGGGATCGCCAAGGCTGATGGAACTTTCGAGCAGGAGCGCAACGCCTCTGGTCAACGAGTGTCCTACGAGGGCAGCATGGGGTCGGTTCTCAAAGACATGAAAAGCTTGAAGGTCGGAAACCGGTCTGATTCAGGCGACCAGTATGTAAGTATCGATCCCGTATTGCCCGATTTCAGAACTGACAGCGATGGCATGATTTTGTACAGAGACCGCCGGTTCGAACGCGAGCGAAACGGCGGCGGCCGATATGCTCCAGGGGCTATTAATCGCTCGCAATTTGATCAAGAATTGCGTGACCCGCGAGTGATGGCGGCCTTTGCCGGACGCATGCGATCGGAGGTCGGATCGCAAGGACCGGCAGCGCAACTGGCATTTGCCGAGGAAGTGATGAATCGAGCCGCCTCGCGCAACCAAACCTTGATGCAGGCGTTGAGCGGTAGCTATTATCCAACGTCGCACCCGGGACGCTCCGACAATCCGGCCTTCATCGCCGCTATTACTAAAGCCTGGCAGGAAGGGACCGACACCATTTTTGGTGCCACCGGTAATGCCTCTGGTCGTGTCGGATTTGGAAAGCGAGGAGGGTACTTCGACCGTTCGCTCGGTCATTGGGTTTCGCCCAACCAAACTGTCCACATTAACGGCGAGAGATTTGGTTACGAGCAGGTGGATCTCAACCGCGGTTGGATGGCTAAGTACCAAGCTCTGAAGCATGGCAGCCGCGACGAAGTAATCGTGGCGCGGAACCAGACCAGGCGCAGGCAGAGTTAGGGAGGCGCGATCTAACACTACTTTGTCTTACCAACGGGGACTTGTTGCGTTTCAGCTAGGGCTTTATGACCAGGCAAGACATTTGCTTGGCGGGCACTTGAGCGAGTTTCCGCTAGACCCATTGGCCATCGCTCTGTCGGCCGCTACAAGTCTGCGGCTGGGAGAAGGCCGCCGAGCACTGCCACCGCCGCTCGTGCTTCTTCAGATCCGCAGCAATCTTATTGCTACTACATCCTCATCATTCGCATGCAGTCTATGAAGGACTGAGACGGCGCAGTGAGCTATGTCGCCCTGAAGCTAGTCTTTCTTCTTTTTGCCGAAGCCAATCTGGCGCAACATCCACATAATGGGATCGAAGAACTCGTCGACGACGCGCTCTTTCAATGGAATGATCGAGTTGTCGGTGATGTGAATGCTTTCCGGGCAGACTTCGGTGCAGCACTTGGTGATGTTGCAAAATCCGATTCCCGCCTGCTCTTTGATCATCGGGATGCGGTCGGCTGTGTCTTTGGGGTGCATCTCCAGACCAGCCATGCGCACCAGAAAACGCGGTCCGATGAACGCATCCTTGCGGTCGTGATCACGCAATACGTGACACACATCCTGGCACAAGAAGCATTCGATGCACTTGCGGAATTCTTGTACGCGGTCGATGTCTTCCTGGTAAATGGTCCAAGGTTGCTTGTCGTTGGGATCCGGGCTAAAGCCCTGGATCTTCTTGTTCATCTCGTAGTTCCAGGACACGTCGGTGACCAGATCTTTGATGACAGGAAACGTCTTGAGCGGCTCGACTGTGAGAGTTTCTTCCGGATCGAAGTGATCGAGGCGGGTCTTGCACATCAGCCCGGGCTTGCCGTTGACTTCCGCGCTGCATGATCCGCATTTCGCGGCTTTGCAGTTCCAGCGGCAGGCGAGCTCGGGGTCCAGTTCTTTCTGGATGTAGTGCATGGCATCGAGTACGACCATGCCTTCCTCTACAGGCACTTTGTACTCTTTGAACTCGTTGTTTTCCTTCGTGCCGCGGAAAACCTTGAACTTGGCTTCACGCATGTGCGGGCTCCTTCTTCTCGAACAATTTCTTCAGGTCGTCAGGAATTTCCGGCTTCGGTGTCTTTTCCAGTTTCATGCTGCCGTCGGCATTTCTGGAGATGGCCGTATTCTCGCCACTCAGCGACTCGTCGGTCTTGGTGAAGTCGGTCCGGCTGTGCGCACCGCGACTTTCTTTTCGAGACAGCGCGCTGCGGGCGATGGCTTCCGACGCGATCAGCATGTTATGCATGTCGCGGCAGAGGTGCCAGCCGGGGTTGTAAACTTTGCCACCGCGGATGGAGACATTTTTCGTTTTCTCTTTCAGAGCTTCCAGTTTTTTGATGCCCTCTTCGAGTTCTTTCTCTTCGCGGAAGATGCCGACATGCGTGTCCATGATGGCATTCAGTTCTTTCTGCAATTGATACGGATTTTCGCCGGTGCGATTGAACGGCGCTTCCATTTCTGCAATTGCATTTTTCACGTCTTCATCAGAGACTTGCGGAGCCGCTGAAAGTTTCGTCGCATAGTCTGCAGAGCCACGACCGGCGCGGCGCCCGAATACAATCAGGTCTGATAGTGAGTTGCCGCCCAGACGGTTGGCACCGTGCATGCCACCACTACATTCGCCGGCGGCGAATAGACCGGGTACGCGACTTTCGCCGGTATCGGCGTTAACTCTGATGCCGCCCATGATGTAGTGCATCGTGGGTCCGACTTCCATCGGTGTGGCGGTGATGTCTACGTCTGCCAGGTCTTTGAACTGGTGGTACATGGAAGGCAGTTTTGCCTTAACGCGTTCTGCCGGTTGATAGCTGATGTCCAGGAAGACACCGCCGTGCGGCGAACCGCGTCCGGCGCGCACTTCTTCGTAGATGGCGCGAGCAACGTTGTCGCGGGTGGAAAGCTCCGGCGGACGTTTGTATTCGCTCTTCAAGATGCCGTTCAGAGTGTCTTGCAACCAGGCGTCGGCTTCTGCTGCGTCTTTGGAATAGTCGCCTACCAATTGTGGTGGCAGGTATTCCCACATGAAGCGCTTGCCTTCGGAGTTGGTCAATTTGCCGCCTTCGCCGCGTACGGCTTCGGTGACCAGAATGCCTTTGACGCCCGGCGGCCAGACCATGCCAGTCGGGTGGAATTGCACGAACTCCATATCGATCAAATCGGCACCGGCATCGTACGCCAGCGCGTGTCCGTCGGCGGTGTATTCCCAGGAGTTGGACGTCACCGGGAAGGCTCGTCCGACACCGCCTGTGGCCAGCACCACCGCTTTTGCTTTAAAGAGAACGTAGTTGCCGTTTTCGCGGTTATAACCGAGCGCTCCGGAGATGCGGTCGCCGTCTTTGAAGAGGCGGGAGATGGTGTGTTCCATGTGCACTGCGATGCCCTGGTGCACGCCGCGGTCTTGCAGGGTGCGAATCATTTCCAGTCCGGTGCGGTCACCGACGTGGCAGAGTCGCTTATATGTATGACCGCCGAACGCCCGTTGCAGGATTTTGCCATCCTTGGTGCGGTCGAATACAGCGCCCCATTGCTCCAGTTCGTAGACGCATTCGGGGGCTTCTTGCGCATGAATCTGAGCCATGCGCCAGTTGTTGAGATACTTGCCGCCGATCATGGTGTCGCGGAAGTGAGTCTCCCAGCCGTCGCGCTCATCGACGGTAGCGATGGCTGCAGCAATGCCGCCTTCGGCCATGACGGTGTGCGCTTTGCCGAGCAGCGACTTGCAGACCAGTCCGACGTTGGCTCCTTTGGAAGAGGCTTCGATTGCCGCGCGCAGCCCGGCGCCGCCTGCTCCTACAACCAGTACGTCGTACACATGAGTTTCGTAGTTTGCCATTTCGATCTAATTCCTACTTTCTTGATCGCAGTTCTCTATTGGAAGAAGATGGGGTCTTTCCACCAGCCTGCTGCCACCGATCGCACATAGAAGTCGGTGAATCCGACGGAGAAGAGACTGAGCCACGCCCAGAACATGTGGTGCTCATTCAGTTTGGTCACCCACTTCCAGATGCCGTGGCGCATCTGGTTCATGCTCGAGCATGAGAAACAATCAAGCTTGCCGCCGACTATATGCCGCCAGGCATGACAACCGAATGTGTAGTTGCTGAGGAGGAGCACGTTAATCAGGAAGACGATGCTCCCTAATCCGATAAAGAGCTTGCCGCCTTTGCTGAAGGCAAGAAACGTGTCCCACCAGAGAACACCGATGACAAAAATCGCCAGATACAACATATATCTGTGGATGTTCTGCATGACCAGAGGGAATTTTTGTTCGCCGCAGTAGCTATGCCCGCCGAAGTGGCTGACGGCGCAAGCCGGTGGATCTAGGAAATATGCGCGGTAATAGGCTTTGCGGTAGTAGTAGCAAGTGGCCCGGAAGCCCGCAGGTATCCACAAGATAAGTATGGCGGGAGAGAACCGCCACCAGTCCAATTTGAACCACTCAACCAGGTTGGGCGAGTAGAACGGGGACAGGTAGGGGTCGGTGTAAAAGTAGTTGAACTCGAACGCTCTGAACGTCGAGTAGATGATGAACAGCCCGAAACCGATGGCTACCAGCGTTGGTTCGACCCACCAGTTGTCGGTGCGTCGCGTGGTAAACGGCTTGTCGGTGGACTGTGCCGTGTGCATATCAGTCATTAACGTGACATCCCTTCATTTCCGTCGGCCGCGCTCTTTTCGGCTCTTTGCGACCGCGACTAATTATAGCGAAATGGGGGATTCGCTTTCCGCGTAATCTGCTTCATGTAGTAGGTCTTGAAAGCCTGCCCCTGCTGATTCGGGCATGCGCCCGGGGCCGCCAATTGCATGCAGGACCGGGCACCACCGATGGTGCAGGCGTTGACCCATCCCAAACGGCGCCTGGGAAAAAGTCCCGGTTTAGCGTAATGCGACTTGAGGGGCAAAAAGATAGAGCTGCTGCCGAAAAGGCGCTACGGGTTGGGCTTTCGGCTGATGCGGCTTTGCGTAGGGCATCTCATGACAATCCCGGTATTCCGGGACAATTTCCCAGGTGGCGCTCAGGGGCTCCGGCTAAATCGACAGGTAACGTCTCGGTAATACCTTCCTGCTAGTGTGGTTGCCAAGGATTAAGACCCACCGCAACCAGAATCCATAAAGAGACCCTTTCAGGGGTCGCATTCACTCAGGGAGGATACGCCTTGGTTGATCACCTTGACGCGCCTTTGGAGCCGTTAAAAGGTCCCGCTACGGACGGACTGGATGACGTCCGTGCGACGGCGCTGAGTGATGCGAGCGTGCGTGCTGCTGTCTCTCACGATGGGGTGGGAGACAGTAATACGCCGTTGGTGTCGGCACGCTTGATACCGCCGATGATTCTCGTTGATGCGCGTGACCGTCCCGGGGAACCGCAGTCCGCAGCTGACGCGTTCAATCAGCTCGGAGACCGATCCCAGCCAGGCGGCGACAAAGTTTTTACCACTCCCGACGGCAATCAGGTCGTGACCAGACCGGATGGTTCGACGATCTACAGGGATGCGAACAATCGCGTGTTCGGCGTTCGTTATCCCAACGGCGACATGCGCACTTTCACCTACAACTCAAAGGGTGAAGTCGACACCGTCATGGAGAACAACCGCCTCTACACCGTCAACGGCGATCGTGAATTGGTCGGACCGGACGGCAAACCAACGGGTTTGAAGATGCCACAGGTCACGAAGGAAGGCACCTACATCTTCACCGATTCGCAACGGGGAATTCACTTTCAATACAGCGATCGCCGCGAGTCGATTTCGCAGAACGACGGTTCGACACTTAGTAAGGATGGCGATGGGCGCATCACGGGTATCCGTTACATCGACGGCACGCACCGCTACTTCGAGTATGACGAACGCGGACGCACGAATGGCATCATCGACTGTGACGGCAAACGTTATGGGTTTGTGGCATCGTTCGATGCACTAGGCATGCGCTTCGGCAGCTTCAAGGCCGCTGGCGGTACGACCATGAGCGATGTTTCGCTTGAGCCCGATGGTACGCTGCGATTCGAAGACCAGGACGGCAAGCTCCACACTGACTATGCAAGCGGCAACTCGTCGCGGACAACTTTGACCGCCGGCGAACTGCGCAATATGGCGATGCTACTGCGCATCACTGACTGGGCAGTCACCAGCAATGAAACTATTCGCGAGACAGTCGCCAAACTCCTGCCCAGTGATCGAGTTGCGCTCGATCGCCAATACAAAGAAATGTATGGAGAAACACTGACCGACCATCTGAAAGCCCAGCGCTGGAACCCGCTCAAGCGCGAGGCCGTAGATGCGACGCTCAGTATGTTGTCGGAAGCCCACTTGCGCGAGGCAGTGCAGAAGGCTTTCAGCGATCACAGAGATGTGTTCGCTGCCGAGACCCAATTGTTCGACTTCAATCAGCGGGCAGCCAGAGCCGGTTTGACGCCTGAGCAAATCATCGCGGTGCGCGAGAAAGCCGCCGCAGAATTGCAGAACAACGACAAGTCACCGAAGGGCAAATTGGAGTCGCTGGAAAAAATCTTCACCGAAGCCGCACCAACCATGCGGGCTCTTGAAGAGAGATTCGGCGTCACGTCCACCGAGGTTGTCCGCCCCGACGGCACGCGCGTTCGTCGATACTATGTCGAGGGAGAAAATGGTCAGAAGACGCAGGTCCTCGACACCACCAGCGATGATCCAAAGGAAATCGAACGCCAATTAACTCAATGGCGTGAAGCCAAGATCAAAGAGATTGAAGCAAAGTACAATCTGCAGATCAGTCGCGATGGACAGACTGACCGCCTGCAGGGCAAAGATGCCGACTTGCGCGCGCCGCGCATCGACGAATTGCTGGCGCTCGAGCAAGCCGCGATGCGCTCGCAGCCCAGTGCCAGATCAGCCAACGGCAAGCCGGTGCGTGTCGAGTTTACCGTACGCCCGTCGACTCCATATGACGCGTATGTGCCGGGACGTGTCAGCGACGATGAGCAGGAGAGAATCGTTTTCGAACCGCTGTCACGGACGTTCAAAGGCTTCAAGGATACGGCGATGCACGAGTTTGCCCACATCGGCCAACACAACATGCGCCAGCGCGATGCCGCGGCTCTCGACACGGCATTCGAAGCGATGGGCTATCGCAGAGTGAAGACCGATGACGGGGCGATGCAATGGCAACTAAAAGGAAAGGACGGCAATTACTACACTGAGAATCCGAACGGCACCGGTTGGACGCGGGTAGATGAAAAAGGGCGTCCGCTCAAGACTGACGGCAAACCTGCCTCCGGATTTAAAGATAAAGACGCAGTCACGATCAGCAGCACGGAGATACAAGAGCGCGCCGTAGTCAGACCGGCATCCTGGTACTTTACCAACCCCGTCGAAAATCAAGCCGAAGGGTTGTGGCTCTTCAGAGGTGGAGAACAAGATCGCACGCGGCTCTTCACCACATCTCCCGAGCTGTACAAGATCATCAAGGAATACGACCAGAAAGAGATCGATGCCGATCCGCGGTACGGGAAGAATTCCGACGGCACCGCCAAGTTTATTCGCTTGCCTGACGGAACCATAGGCGAGAACAACGAAGCTAACCGAGCCATAGTGACTCAGTTCGAAAAGAAAATGCCTCGTCCTTTTGTGTTCGGAGTTCCGGAAGTTCGGTCACCGCAACCTTGGGATAAGGAAACCAAGTCGCCCAGCGACTCCGGTCAAAAACAGCGTGACCCACGTCCGGTTCCTACCCATCCCGGCGGCACGCTGCCGCGCATCATGCCGTCATGCCCGTGCTGTGCCAATCAAGCAGGCTGATTCTACCGAACCCCTTCGTCCACTCGTTTATACTACTGGAGCGACTGAACAATGGATTTTGAAAGCCAAATGAGCAACGACGACGGGACGAAGATGCCACCGGAGTACATTCCGATTGGATTGTTCAATCCAGCACCAGAGAAGGAAGACCCAATTTTCTACCAGTGCTCTACGGCGGTAGATGGGAAGACGCTGACTGTCGGACCATTCGACTTAACCGCCGCGCAAATCAAGCAATTCATCAATGACGTGACTCTGGAGCAACTGGACGAACTGGTGAACGTCCGTCAGTTGCGTCAGTCGACAGCTATCACCGCTAAATCAGCGCAGATGCAAACGGTGATTGGTTTGCTCGAATCGGGACAAAAGCCCGATGAAGCAATGGTCGAGCGATTCATACCGGGCGACTTGCAGCGAGTGATCGCCAGCACGTACATGAATCGGCGCTAGGCACCGGCAGTGGTGCCTGACCTCAGCGTGCCGGCGAAAGTGCGCAAAGCTCCAACATATTCATCGGGTGCCAGATAGGGAATGTCATTGTGTCCGCAGCGTGTCAGGGGAACGAAGTGCTTGGGCTCGAGCGCTCGGCGATATATTTCGTCTGCGTGCGTGAATGGCACCACTGTGTCTTTTCTGCCGTGAATAATCAATAGCGGCGGATGATCTCGCTCCAGCACCGCGGCGCTGTCCAGCTCCGGTTGCGGCAGAAGAAACTTTGGATAGATGCGAATGAAGGGTATCGTTTCCATGCCGATTTTGCGCAGCGAACTGAAACCGGATTGCAGAACAATCCCCGCAGCTTCTCGGCGGGCGGCAATTTGACAGGCGACGGCGGCTCCTAAAGATTCGCCGTAAAGCACAATCTGCTCGGGCTTCAGATCGCGTTGTTGAATCAAGTAATCATAAGCTGCGCAACCATCCGCGACGATACCAAATACGGAAGCATTGCCCTCCGAACGCCCGTAGCCGCGGTAGTCATATATAAAGACCGAGTAACCGGCTTTCAGTTGCAAGCCGATCATTGTCTCGCGGTTGAGTATGTTGCCGGTGTTGCCGTGGCTGAACAAGAGCGTCTTCGTCGACTTCGGTACATGAAAATACCAGCCGTGCAGCCGCAACTTGTTGCTGACGAAAAATATCTCCTCGCGCGTGACGCCTTCGATATCGAGGAGTTCTAGATCGTCAGGAAACTGATGGGGATGAAACATAACGCCGCCGTAGAGGCGCGATGCGATGCGCGGGGACAGGGCTAAGTAGAGAACGCCGAGTACAGCCGCGCCGCCGAGGGCTATTTTGGCGGACGTCTCAAGAACTTTGCCGAGAACCTGACCGCTACTGCTGCTGTTAGATGCTCCGCACCTGGTCATAGATAAAGTAGCCGGCCACAAGTATTACGGGAGTAAAAGCTGCATAGAGACTATAGCACAGGGCGATTGCCTCAAATCTGCTAGAATTGGCGCGCTCTTGAGGTTCAATTGTGGAAGACGTCGGCAAAATCTCGCTTCTGGTACTTGCAGTCCTGGTCTGTGCCGGGGGTGCGATAGGGTTTCTTAAAGCGAAAAGCAAGATGTCGTTGATCGCTGGAATGATCAGCGGAGCGCTGCTCGCCACCTGCTATTCGATGGCTTGCCGCAATGCCGCCGCTGGTTTTTTGTTCGGCAAGATTGTCTGCGGGCTTCTGATTGCGATGTTCGGATTTCGTCTCTTCAAAACAAAGAAATTCATGCCGAACGGCTTGATGCTCGCGTTTTCCGGCGTAGAGCTTGTCTTGTTGTTTTTCGCCTGATCCAGCAGCAGCTACTTTTCGACGATGTTGCAGGTCATGGACCAGTCGCGCCCGCTCTCGCCGATCGCTTTGACGTGTGCCAGGATGCGGACAGTTTTGACCAGGCAGGTGCCGGTGTCGTCTTTGTGGCAGTAATGCACGTCGACGTTAAGCGCCAGGTCACCAGCCGAGCCTTCCTTTCCGCCCTTGTAGGGAATCAGGAGAGGTCGGTTTGACGCGGAACGACCAGCATGGACGCTGGAATCTATCTGAATGGCTTCGCCGCTGATTTGCGTGATCTTGTAGTTGACGGTGGCATCATGGTTGAGATGGAAGCCCTTCGGCAGGGCGAATTCGACGCTCAACTGTCCAGGTTTTTCCGGCACGATGTCCACTTGCTGCAAATGAATGGTCTGCTGATCGAAGCCGGCGTCGAAATCCGCCGCCCCTGTCATCAGGTCGCCTTCGCCAAACAGACCATTCATCTAATCAGTGTCTCCTCTCCTATTTGGCGAGCACGCCTTCGCGACGTTTCTTGATCAAGTTGAGTGCGGAACCGGCTTTGAACCATTCTATCTGTTCGTCGGTGAGCGTCTGATTGAGCATTATCTTCTCTTTGGAGCCGTCTTCGTGCTCGATCATGGCTTCGACCTTGGTGCCAGGTTTAAGTGAGCCAAGGTTGACGATGCTGATCCGATCCTTCTCATTGATCTTGTCATAGTCGGCCGGATCTGAAAATGTCAGCGGCAATACGCCCTGTTTCTTCAAATTGGTCTCGTGGATGCGGGCGAAGCTCTTCACTATAACGGCTTTACAGCCTAAGAAGCGCGGCGACATGGCGGCGTGCTCGCGGCTGGAGCCCTCGCCGTAGTTGGCATCGCCGACCACGACCCAGCCCAGACCTTCTTGCTTATAGTGGCGAGCCACTTGCGGGTACGATTTAATGTCCGAGCTAATGACGTCGAGCCCCTCGCCGGTTTTTTCGTTGAAGGCGTTGATGGCGCCGATGAACATGTTGTCGCTGATCTTATCCAGGTGACCGCGGTACTTGAGCCACGGACCGGCAGCGGAAATGTGGTCGGTAGTGCATTTGCCTTTAGCCTTCAGAAGCACGGGCAGTGCTTGGAAGTCTTTACCGTCCCACGGCGCAAATGGCGCCAACAACTGCAGCCGTTCGCTGCTGTCGTTGACGATCACTTTCACTTTGTCTCCGTCTTTGCTGGGCGCCACATATCCATCATGCACAGTCACGAAGCCGTTCTTCGGAATTTCCGGTGCGGGCTTCGGCGGATCGAGCTTAACCGACTTGCCATCACTGGTGGTGAGTTCGTCTTTAAGTGGATTGAAGGAGAGACGTCCGGCAATCGAGAGAGCAAGCACGATCTCCGGACTGGAGATGAAGGCGCATGTCTCGGCGTTGCCGTCGTTGCGACGGCTGAAATTGCGGTTGAAGGAGGTGATAATCGAGTTGCGTTCGCCGGGTTTGATGTCCTCGCGCTTCCATTGGCCGATGCACGGACCGCAGGCATTGGCGAGCACGGTGGCGCCGAATTCTTCGAAGGTCTTCATCTGACCGTCGCGCTTGATTGTTTCATAGATCTGATCGCTGCCGGGTGTAACCAGAAGTCCGACGGCTGGTTTCAACTTTTTAGTCACTGCCTGTTCTGCCACGTCGGCAGCCCGACTCATGTCTTCATAGGATGAGTTGGTGCAGCTGCCGATCAAGCCGACGCGCAGTTCATCGGGATAGTTATTCTTTTTGACATCTTCGGCAAGCTGCGAGATTGGACGCGCCAGGTCCGGCGTGTGCGGTCCGACAACGTACGGCTCGAGTGTGTCGAGATCGATCTCGACGACTTCGTCGAAGTACTTCTTCGGTTCTTTGTCGACTTCCGGATCGGCGACGAGGTGTTCTTTAAAGTCGGCGGCCAACTTGGCTACATCGGCTCTGTCTGTGGCACGCAGATAAATTGCCATGCGTTCGTCGAAGGGGAACACCGAGCAAGTGGCGCCCAGTTCGGCACCCATATTGGTGATTGTGGCTTTGCCGGTGCAACTGATCGATTCACAACCGGGACCGAAGTATTCAATGATGGCGCCGGTGCCGCCGGAAACGGTCAATACGCCGGCCAGTTTCAAGATGACATCTTTGGGAGCAGTCCAGCCTTGCAACTTGCCGGTCAGTCTGACGCCGATCAGCTTCGGCCAGCGCAGTCCCCAGGGTTCTCCGGCCATCACATCGACCGCATCGGCGCCGCCGACGCCGATAGCCAGCATGCCCAGTCCGCCGGCATTGGGCGTGTGCGAATCGGTGCCGATCATCATGCCGCCAGGGAAAGCGTAGTTTTCCAGCACTACCTGGTGAATAATGCCGGCGCCCGGTTTCCAGAAACCAATGCCGTGTTTCTCACTGGCCGACTTCAAGAAATCATAAACTTCTTTGTTCTCTGAAAGCGCCGCTTCCATGTCCGGGCCGGCGCCGACACGCGCCTGAATCAGGTGATCGCAGTGGACTGTCGTCGGCACAGCCACCTCGGGCAGCTGCGCTTGCATGAACTGCAGCATAGCCATCTGAGCGGTAGCGTCCTGCATGGCAACCCGGTCCGGGCGCAACATAACCGTGCTCTCGCCGCGTGTCATCTTCTCGCCCTGCCAGTTATCGAGGTGAGCAATCAGTATCTTCTCCGCCAGCGTGACCGGGCGCCCCAGCCACTTGCGCGCCTTTTCGAGTTTTTCAGGAAACGACTCGTACAGTTTTTTGATTGCATCTGCCTTAAGTTCAGTCATGGTGATTCTTCCGCTTTGACCTATTGGAAACGTAATTTGTCCATCTACTTATATTGTAACCGGAAATGCCATCTGCTTCTTGATTTCGGGGAACTAATCCAACTACGAAACGTAGATGGTTTGCCACCGCAGACAATACCAATCAAGAGGAGGGCTTGCGCAACTGTTCGCGCAGGATCTTTTCGGCTTCCAGATACTGTATATCTTTGACGCCTCGCTCGGCTGGTGTGGTGGGCACAACCACGTCCGGTTCGATGCCGTTGCCTTCCAGATTGACGCCGTTGACGGTGCCGCTGGCCACCGCGCAGTACAACGCTGCTCTGGCTCCCAGAGGGAAAACAGAACCGGCCAGCACGGACCCTGCCGTTTTGGTTCCAACCAGTTTGCCTCTGCCGCTCAACTTGAGACTGTGCGAGAGCAACTCTTTGCCACTGCGGACGCCACCATTGATGAGTGCGACAATCGGCTTGTCGTAGTACATGTGCCAGGTGTTTTCCTTGCCTTTTCGGTTATGGGTCAAGAAGTTGGGGTAAGCCTTAGCCGGGCGATAGAAGAAGTCGAGATCGTCGAGGCTGTTGCCCCCGTAGCCATCTCTAAAGTCGATCACCAGTGCATCCGTGTTCTGAATCTGATCTGATTGCAGGGCTTCTTCCCATTCGTCGTGCGATTCGGTGCCGCCTGACCAGAGATGCACGTAGCCGATTTTGCCTTCGGGATGCTGCGTGACACGCACACTTTTGCCGGTGGCGCTCACATAACGTGGGTATGCGCGCGAAGAAACAGGCGTGATCGGCAGTGTCATTTCTTCATCCTGCCGTTTGATCAAAAGCTGTATCTTCTGTTTTTCCTTGCCCTCAAATGACAATTGCCCAATAAAAGGCTTGCCGTCGATTGAGATTATCTCGTCTCCGATCTTCAGTCCGCTCTCTTGAGCGGGACTGCCGTCGAGGACGTAGCGCACTTGATTGTATGCGCAATCGACACCGCCTGTAATGGCACCGGTAAAAGCCATCTCGGGAATGGTTATGTCCTTCCGCCCGCGAAAGAAAAGCGACAACAGGAAGTAATACGTCTCATCGTTGAGAGTGACGAATTGGGTGTGGCTGGAATGCAGTTCTTTGAGAGCGGCATTGATGTTTTCGGACAACTCTTTTAAATTGCGAGAGCTTTCAATTAAAGCTCGATGTTTTTCGCGAGCCTGCGGCCAGACTTCGGTAGCGAGCTTGGTGCTGTAGAAACGATCGAGAATCACCTTATCTACATCGGACAGCATCTTCTGCGCATATTGATGAGATACCAGGAACGCACTGGGCGCATCGCCCGGCGCTGACTTCATGACAGCGTTGGCGGCAGTGTTTCGCCTGACCGGCACGGCTGAGGCTGGTTTTGCCTGCGCGCCGGCAAAACCGGACAGTTGGCAAGCAAGACTTATAAGGAGAAAGAGCGAAAGTCTAGTGCTGTTGCGTGTTACCATGACCCAGATGATACCAAAACGCCTTCCAAACGTTTATATCCCCACGCTGTACTTTGCGGAGGGGCTGCCATACACGATCGTTATGCTCGTCTCCGGAGTGTTCTTAAAGAACCTCGGCGTTGACAATGTTTTCATCGGTTACACGAGCTGGTTGAGCCTGCCATGGATCATCAAGTTTGCCTGGGCGCCGGCAGTCGACACCTATGCGACCAAACGCTCCTGGATCGTCTGGATGGAACTGGCTTTGGCGGCGGTCATCTGCGTTTTTGCATCTTTCACCAGCTCGGGGCTGGAAAAGTCAGTCGGAATAGTGTTGTTGGCGCTGATTGCCATCGCCTCCGCAACTCAAGACGTGGCTGTCGATGGTTTCTACCTGGATGCGCTCAAAAAAGATCAGCAAGCGCTCTATGTTGGAGTTCGCAACGCGGTCTATAAGCTGGCGTGGCTTTTTGGCAGCGGTGGGCTGGTAGTACTGGCCGGATATTTGCAGGAGCAGTATCACTGGCAGGCAGGATTTTCATGGGTGCCTCCATTTTTGATCGCGGCCGCGATTATGCTGTTCATCGGCATTTTTCACAACTGGTATTTACCGCATCTTCCGAAAGCTCAATCCGCGACACCGACTCCGGAGACAGCAGGCAATCGTTTTCTGGATGTATTCAAGTCGTACTTCACGCAGCCGGGCATTGCACCGGTCGTGTTCTACATCGTCACCTTCCGTCTCGGCGATGCTCTGATGCTCAAACAGGCGCCGCTTTTCTTGATGGATGCCGCGGATAAAGGCGGGCTGGCGATCCCGCTCTCACAAATCGGCGTCATCAACGGCACGGTCGGCGTCATATTTCTGCTTTTCGGCGGTATCGCCGGTGGTGTATTGATCGCCAAGCAGGGTTTGAAGAAGTGGTTTTGGCCGCTATCGATTTTGATGAACGGTGCGTTGCCGCTGTACTGGCTGCTGGCATTGTTCAAACCAGCATTGCCCTGGGTTTATGCCGTCAATTCATTTGAACAACTGGCTTACGGATTTGGTACCGCGGCTTACACGGTTTTCCTGCTGACCACGATCAAGAACGCAGAATACAGAGCCGCGCACTATGCTATAACGACTGCGATGATGGCGCTGGGGGTCATGATTCCCCAGTTGGCTAGCGGTCTTATGCAGTCATGGCTGCATTACGACAACTTCTTCCTTGTCGCATCATTGCTGGCTTTGCCGGGACTGGCCGCAATTCCGTTCTTGCCGCTCTGGAAGGAAGAAGACATCGGCAGCGGCAACGGCAAAAGCAAAGGCGATGGCGACGGCAACGGTAACGGACAGCCTCGCAATGCGGCTGCGGTCGGGTCGCGATAACGCTGTCTCAGTGAGACATAACAAACATAACCATCAGATAACTGAGAGCTGTATTTCTGCTATCATGTGCCCCTCAGTGCCAGGGGGGAGAGGCTTTGGAATATCGCAAGCTCGGTAAATGGGGTGTTCGCGTCAGTGAAGTGGCGCTCGGCAGCTGGCTGACATACGGCGGCAGCGTACAGGAGAAAGAGTCGATCGAGCAGGTGCATTATGCATACGAGCACGGCGTTAACTTTTTCGACACCGCCAATGTTTACGCGCACGGCGTCGCTGAGCAGGTAATCGGCAAAGCCCTAGGCAAGATCAAACGCGACGATATCTTCCTCGCCACAAAGGTTTTCTTCCCGATGGGCAATGGACCGAATGATCGCGGATTGTCGCGCAAACATGTTACCGAGCAATGCCGCGCCAGTCTCAAGCGATTGAATACCGATTATGTCGATCTGCTGCAGTGCCATCGCTACGATCCGGAAACTCCCGTGGAAGAGCTGGTGAAGACCATGGAAATTCTCACCACGCAAGGGAAGATACTTTACTGGGGCGTCAGCGAATGGCCCGCCGCCAAAATCCAGGAAGCGATGGATGTGGCGCGCCAGCTTGGGGCACCACCGCCGGTGTCAAACCAACCAGCCTACAACATGCTGTATCGTGACATCGAAACGGACGTGATTCCGGTCTCGGAAAAGAACGGTCTCGGACAGGTTGTGTTCTCGCCTCTGGCTCAAGGCGTCCTCACCGGCAAATATCTGCCGGGGCAGCCGCCACCCAGAGATAGCCGTGCCGCCGGGCCGAACGCCGCGTTTCTTCAACATCGTGATTCGATGAGCAAAGAAAATCTGGAGAAGGTACAGCAACTGAGTAAAGTGGCTCAAGAACTGGGACTTTCGATGGCTCAGCTGGCGCTGGCATGGATACTGCGGTTGCCGGCCATCAGCTCTGTGATCATCGGTGCCACCAAGCGCAGTCAAATCGAAGACAACCTGAAGGCTGCCGGCATCAAACTGACACCGGAGACCCTGAAGCGCATCGAAGGCATCCTCGCCTCCGAGCTGGTAACTCAGTCCTGACCTGCCCGGCTGGGCTATCATTTATAGATGAGTGACATTGGAGGAGCATGATGAAAAAGGATAAGGCACTAGTTTTGATGCTGGGTCTGGCGAGCACGGTCGGACAGACTGCCAGTGCCGACATCGCTCCGCCCCCGCAGAGTCTCAAACTGCCGGGAGACCAGAAGAGTTTCGCCACGGTGCCGATTACCGAGAAGAAGATTGTCGTCCTCGCTGAGAAAGCTTCGGTCAACATCAGTCGCTCGGCTGGCGTTCAGGAAATCACCGTCTCCAGCAATTCGCCGGGCAACTGGAACGTCCAGGATGGTTTTGTCCGCCAGGCGGTGATCTGTGGCGGCAAAGGCGTGGGCATCAAAATGGATGCTCTGGGCAGCCGCGCCATCGTCAACGGCGTGATTTATCCCAGACCTGACGGTCCGATGACCGGACTGCAACTGAAGAGCGATGCCGTGTACGTGAACGGCGAAAAGGTCAAACCGCTGCAAGGCAGCGGTGAGCCGAGGACAAGCGGTCAGCCGGACAGTCTCACCATTACGGTCCCTGATTCCTACACCGGCAGTCTGTCTATCGGTTGCGGGGGTGATTCGCAGATTACCCTCTCGGACTGGAAGGGTGGAGACGTTTCTTTGACATTGATCGGCGACAGCTCGATTACAGCCGGCAAGCTGTCTGCGCTGGATAAAGCAGTGGTCGATAATCGCAGCACCGGCAAAGCCAGTATTCAGGGCATCAACGCCAAAATATTTGTCGCCAATCTGCAAGGTGCCGGCGTGGTGAACGTAAATAACGGTGCCGCCGAGATGAGCAACGCAACCGTCACGGGAACGGGCATAATGACTCTCAAGGGCAACTTTAAAAATCTCAAGCAAGCGGTCCAGGGCACCGGCAAAATCGAGGTCATTAATTAGATGGGCAGACCGCAGATTGGACGCAGAGCAATTTCCGCATTCTTGTGTGCATCCTTTCTGTCGCTGCAAATGCCGGCAGCTGTTTTTGCTGATACCGGCGATGGTGGCACGCTCGACCAGCCCGTCAATAACACTACTCCCGCTCAAGACCTGATCCTGCCCGATCCTGCCAATACGAAAAACAATGCCAACACGCAGGACAGTGCGGCGCCGACTCCGACGCCGTCCGCCGGCGACGGTGGTTCTGCAGTCGCACCGGCACCGGTGACCAGCAAACCAGCAGCGCCGGTCACCAGCAAGCCGGCAGCGCCGGTCACCAGCAAACCGGCTACGCGTCCTGCTGCCAAGCCGGCAGCACAGGGACCGGTCACCGGCCGTATCGAAGAATTGTGCAACACGTCCGGAGCCACCTTGCCAGCATTGAAAGCGCTGGTTCCTAAATTGGACAACAGCAAACCGATGATGCTCAAAGGCGAGATCAAGGAAAACGTTGCAGCTGCAGCCGCCTTGCACGGCTCAGCCGGACAGTCTCAAACCGGCGTCGTCAAATCGTTTCCTGTAGACTACAGCGGCACCTGGGGCGGTTCGCTGAAAGTCTGGACCAGCCAGTATGGACCCCTCGCCTGGCAATTCGATCCTGATGAAGCTCGGCAGGAGTCGGCTATTCTGGCACCGGGTCGGGAAGGCACGGTCAATTTCACATTTGCTCAAGACTCTTCAGGCGGCGTGCACGTCGAGCCGACACAAGTTGTGTACACCGTGCAGGGCAGCATGTCCACCAGTCAAATGACCAGTCAGCTCGGCGGCAACAATGCCCAAGCTCAGGCGCTGGCTCAGCTGATGGGCGGTGGTTCCGGCACTATCATGGTTCCCAAGATGTACGCCATGCACCTGGGCAATCTGCCGAGCGGCATCGGCGTCACGGGCAATTACCTGCAGAGCCGTGTCGAGAAAAACGAAATCCGGCAGCTCAAACCTGGTGTGCTCGAACAAACCATCGTCACCCGCGATGCCGACACTAACAGCAAAACCGGCAAGACCAGGCAGAGCTATTCAGAAAACGTCCTGCGATTCACGCGTCTCAACGCCAGCCAGCTATACGTGCAGGCAGCCACCGTTAAATACAACATCAACGGCAAGTTCGAAAACAAGTGCGTGATGTACGGCACGGTTAATCGCGGTCAGGCATCTATGCCGGGCATGCCGGGACTGGGCGGACTGGGTGGATTTCCTGGTATGGGTTCCGGTCAAGGTGGCACCGGCTCTATGGGTGGGCTCGACCAGATGTTCAAAGAACTCAACCGACAACTGGGTGGACAGTAGATGGACATCGAACGTCTGGCGAACATCATTGATGACATGGCGCTGCAACATGATTATCCCGGCTTCGACGTGCGGTCGGTAAAATTCGGACTGCCTCAAGAAGCGGTGAAGTCGCCGGCTAAACTTTTCGGGCAAGCATTGAAACACGACTCTCACCTCGTGCGCATTGCGTCGCTTCGATGGTTTCAGGAGAAACCGAGCGCCGCACGTCCTTATGCGCGAGTCATAGAAGAAGCTCTGTCCGACGACGATGAATGGGTGCGTCTGGAAGCCATTCATTGCTTCGAGAAAATCGGTACTAACAGCGTTCGATACGCACCGGCAATTGCAAGTCTGCTTTCCGATCAGCAAGTAGAGGTTCGCAAAGCTGCTGCCAAGGCCCTCGGTAAGATTGGCTGCAAACAAGCTTCTGTGCTCGATGCATTGCGGGCAGCCAGCAAAGACTCAGATCACGAAGTGCGTTGGAAAGCGGAAAAAGCATTGCGCTTGCTCGGCGTGTACGCCGAGAGTTCTTCCGGTTGAAACCGGAAAAAGCAGTTTCGTTCAGACACGAAAACTCGACAGCAGGCTCTTTCTGAAGAGCTGTTGCCGTCTCGCTTTCATCGAAACGCTTCGTTGAAAACCCGACACGAAAATATGACACCCGTCGCGCCGCATCACATGCGGATGGAAGTAATCATGCGATTTTAGTCAATAGCCGATCGCCCACAACGGCTGAGCTGTATTTTTAGACATCGCGTTCGAAAGCCGCAATGCATGCGGTACTCAGCGGATGAGCTCTGCACCAGCGGCGGTGCTTGTAAAAGTTTTATTGCACGAATTGCAGCATATTTGCGTGCTGACTATCTGCTCAGCATGCAATGTGCGACAAAGTTCGTATAATGGAATCAGTCGACAAGCGCTATTCACGGCGAAAGCGCGTACGGTGACGCGTGAGCGTCGATCCCAACAATTGCCTCGCGGGCAAGGTAACCACACACATGAGTAAGAAAAGAAAACAGACAGACACTTTCCTGCTTGCACTTTCGCAAGCAGTTCGTGACAGACGCGAATCCTTGCGCTTGACGCAGGAAGAAGTTGCAGAGCGCGCGCGTTTGCACAGAACCTACATCAGTGATATCGAACGTGGTGCCCGCAACCTGTCGTTGCGCAGCCTGGTCGAACTGGCTAGAGCTCTGGAAATGCAAGCGTCCGACCTGGTGATCATCGTCGAGAAAAAGCTGGCTGAATTGAAATCCGTTTCCGGTTCAGACTCCAGCCCGACCGAAGTCGGCGAATTGCACTGCGCTTAAGTAAACCAATTGCCCCGCGGATAGATTTTGTCTCAAGCTGCATGCACGCAGCGAAATGAGACTCGTCTATGTGCGGGGTTTTAATTTGATCCTGGGCTTCAGTGCGAGCGGGGTTACGCGGCTGAAGTCCGGCTCATCATCATAAGATGCCAGTGCTACCTTGTCTGTCAAATAAGTCCTCACCCGTTCGACCGACAATTCATCCTTCTCAAAATTGTCTTTCGCCAGAGCCAGTCCCTTGAAAGACACGGGAAACTCCAGATAGATGACTTCGCTGTAGTTTTCTGAAAATAATTCGTCGAGCTCTACAATTACCATCAAGCGAGCTTTGAAAGTGTTTCCTCTGCGTTCGCTCAGTTGAAGAAACTGAATGTGCGTGATGGCAGCTTCGGGAGTGAAAAAGCCTCCCCGATAGCCGTCTTGTCCATAATCAAGCTTGCGCGTCAACCCATCAAGCTCGCGCCAATCTTTAACCGCCCACGGAATGTCATTGAGTGACATGTTGCATTTCAGCTCTTTCTTCTTGAAATCGAGAGGTTCGAAGAACAGATCAATCGTATAGCGCAGATTCTGATTATTTGAAGACAGATCTATCGCAGCACTAATGGACGCGTCGGAAACGATCAGCTTTTCTCTGGGAAACGCAGTGCGCTTATCCGTTGGAAAGCCTGTGCCGTTGGTGTACCACTCGAGGGCTTCCTGCAGTCGTGATTCAAAATCATTCTCTGATGGCGTTAGAAGTTCGAGCAGGCTGGTGAAACTGTCCGCGATCTTGTGGACGCCCGGCGCATCCCATTCCATTTCACTGTACTCGTCCGCATCTTCTTCCTGATTGACGAAGTAAATCGTGCCAAATGAATCATCGTCGAGGGAGAGAACCAGCAGCTCTTCCAGAGAACAATAGGCAATCGGCACTGCCGGGAAGGGCATCTTGAACGACAGGCTGTAATACGCGTTTCTGATGTCGGAAACTGCACCGTGCTCGATCCCGAGAAAGACTTCCACGCTGTAGTCGTATTCAACTGGGGCATCTGCCCACATCTTCCTTTTGAATCTCGAGTTGAGCGGCACTCCACCGTTGCACTGGAGTATGAAGTTCCGATAGTCCTCCGGAAGTTTCCTTCCGAGAGTTACTTCCAGTTGAGCAATGGCCGCTTCGGTCGTAGGACCCAAGATGTTGCGAATCTCGATCATGCGCTAGATTTCCGGCAGCGCATTTTGCTTGATTACTTCGCTATACCAGCGACCGCTGTCTTTGACGATCCGTTGCTGGTTGGTGTAATCAACGTGCACCAGTCCAAAGCGTTTCGTGTAGCCGTGTTGCCACTCGAAATTGTCTAGAAGCGACCAGGCGAAATATCCACGCAGGTCGACTCCTTGCTTGATGGCACCAAGGCAGGCATTCAGGTGCTCGTTCAGATACTGCAGGCGCAGTGTGTCATGTACGGCACCATCGGCGGTGACATCGTCTTTGAAAGCGGCGCCGTTTTCGGTTATATAAACCGGTGGCAGTGTGTATTCCTTGTGAAGGCGCACCAACAACCTTTCTAGTGCCGGCGCGTGCACTTCCCAATCCATTTCGGTGTAGGTAGCCCCCGGCACCGGCTTCAATAGTCCTTCGCGTCCGAGCACGGTGCGTGAGTAGTAGTTGATGCCGAGGAAATCCATGCGCTGCGAAATGGTAGTCATGTCGCCTGGCATGATCTGAGGTACACGTTCTCCAAAAGATCGCCAGGCTTTGTCCGGATAGTTGGCCTTCAAAAGCGGGTCAAGAAACCACGCCCCGTCACGTTGCCAGATCAACTCTGCTATATCGCGGTCTGACGTCGTGTCCTGGCGCGGCTCGATCGGCCAGAGATTGAGGACAATCCCGACCTGCGTGTCTTCTCTGACGCGGTTGGCCGATCTGATAGCTTGCATGGCGTTTCCATGAGCTAAAAGCAGATGATGTGATACGCGTAGAGCTAGACGCTCGTCTTTAAACCCCGGAGCGTGCTCGCCGGTCGCGTGACCGATACCTGCGACTACCCAGGGCTCATTGACCGTCATCCAGCGGCGTACGCGATCACCGAGTCGATCCGCCATCAGAGCAGCGTAATCTGAAAAATAGCCGGCGATATCGCGGTTGCCCCAGCCGCCTTTGTCTTGCAGAGTTTGCGGCAGGTCCCAGTGGTAGAGAGTCACCCACGGTTCGATTCCGGCGGACAGGAGTTCGTCGACCAGGCGGTCATAAAAATCGAGACCGGCAGCATTGGCAGGCACCTTGCCGGCGGGCAGCACGCGCGGCCACGAAATTGAAAATCGATAAGCTGGAAGAGAGAGCGCTTTCATCAGCGCAACGTCTTCCTTATATCTATGGTAGTGGTCGCAGGCCTCGTCACCGGTGTCGCCATTTGTGGTTTTGCCGGGCGTGTGCGAGAAACGGTCCCAGATAGATTCGCCTTTGCCGTCCTCATGCGAGGCGCCCTCTATCTGGTACGCGGCGGTAGCGGCGCCCCATAGGAACCCGTTCGGAAAAGCCAAATTGGAACTCGTACTAGATTCACCCATAAGTACTTATATTGTAGAGGCGCTCAGGCGAATAAATCTCGGTAATGGCGATACCAGTTGCTCTGAAAACGTTCTTCCGGATCTGCTTCGCGTTTTAGCGCGAGCCATTGTTTGAACTGCGGGTAGCACGCATTTATTCGAGCGACATCGGCGAAGCGATGATAAGTAAGGTAGAAACTGCCCTGGCGCTCGATCGCCAGATCTATCAGTTTTTTGAACGCGGTCTGTGCGGCATCCATGCCATCTTGCGAATGCTCCGTGTGCAGATTGAAAATAATGCAGGCGTAGCGCTCTCGTGCCCAGGGAAGAAATGTCTCATCGTCTTTCTCGATCAGCCGAATTGTGCCGTAAATGATGTTGGTGTTGAGACGGCGGCATTCGGTGGCAGCCGCGCACATGAAGTCTGCAAGCCGGTTTCGAGGAACGTAAAGTTCCGTGATAATTTCGGTTGCCGGGACTTGCGCCTGCAGTTTCTTGTCGAGATCAAGATGATAGTGATCGATGTATTTGCTGAGTTGGTGCACATCCGAATAGTAGATTTGCCCGTGCGATTGCAGATAGTGATCGCTGTAGACTTCGAAAGCTCGACGTTTGTCTACGTGCGCCAGATGCAGCAGCCGTTGCCATTCTTCAATAGATAGAACCCTTTGTTGGTCCGGCACGACGGTGTCCGGTGCAACCGGTTTATAAGCGGCGAAAATACCACGCGTTAGAAATTCTTCCGATCCGTTTTCGATGTCGAATTGAAAGTCGCCGTAGACAAACCCATCCTCAATAGCGCTGTCGAAGCGGCTCATCAAGTCGGCAATACGAATTACCTCAACATGCCTTTGCAGTTTAGCGCGTTCTTGCAATCGCAGCGTTACTGCACCGATCGCACCGAACATTCCATAACCGCCGATCACCAATCTGAATAGATCCTGGTTCTCGGTGCGGCTGATGAAGTGCTCTTCGCCATGAGCGTCAACCACCGTCAGGGACTCCACATCGCCGACCAGCGGCTTCCACGTCAAACCCCGTCCGTGCGCATTGGCGGAGATTGAGCCGGCTATGGAGATGTCGTCGGCGCCACTTGGTTTTTGTTTTATAACCCATTGTCGCGCGCGCCCAAGCTGCATGTTCTTCAATTGCTCGATCAGTGCGCCCCACGTGATACCACCCTGGACGGTGACCAGCCCTGCTTCCGCATCAAGCGAAAGCACGCTGGTGAACAGGCTGGTGTCGATCAGGCAGCCGCCGGCCGCAAATTGCTGTCCCCCCATGGCATGCCGTCCACCGGCAATAGCGACGCTCAATTTGGCGGCCGCTGCCGTCTGAATTGCCTGGCTCAAGTCGCCTGTCGAAAGTGGTCGAAAAATCTTGTGAACGTGCGTGGCGTTGAGTTGTGAGTGAATGTCATTCACCACAATCCCCTGTTCGGGGGATATTTCCTCAAGAAAACTTTTAGCCATAGTTTCGTTTTAACCGTAGCGCTTCAGAAGCGCGTCCAGTGCCTCGATAAACTTGTGTTCTTCAACCAACGACTCAAAATAGTCGTGCTCAAAATATTGTTCTAAGAAATTGAAGTTGTAGCGGGCGATCTTCAACAGTTCATCAACTGTGTCTTTCACGCGGCAGTTGAGACTGTTGGTGTCGTCGCGCAGAGCGCTGTCAGGAAGCGTATCGTCGGCGCCTTGCCTGCAATGGTGGTGAATCTTGGTTGCCAGCCGCCCGTAATGCTCAGCCAGTTCGTGGAAATACTTGGCGATCATCTTTTCTTCGAGGGTTGTGCGCTTTTCTGCAAGCAGCAACAGCGTGTCATCGATAGTGCCGATTATGTGCGCTGCTTGTCGGGACAGGCAGAGGCATTGCTCGGTGGGCGGCAGCTCTTTCCAGGGCGGGAGATCCTTCCACTGTGGCACTGTTTCGTCGTTCATCACCATTGGCTCCTCTGTGCCTCTTGGGCGCGTTACTGTTCGCGGTGTGCGCCTTCTGCCTGCTTCGCGGGTGCGCATTGTTCTAGCGGCTCTGATCAGCCTTCTGCGCGATTTTCCGTAGGCGCGCGCAACACCGGCTTCGTAGAAAGATCTTACTCAAAAGCAATGACCGCCGATCGTGTAATCGGCGGTCATTGCGCAAGATAAAATCGGGCGCCCTGATTCAGGGGCTCTAGGTCAGGCTTGTGGTCGTAGCCGGCGTTGTCACCGGGGTAGATTCCAGCGTGCTCACCGTAAACTGTGCACCTTGTGTACGGCGGAAGTTATCGAGATAGCGGCGCAGCGCTTCGCGTATCAAATCAGAACGCGTGCGGTGTTCGCATTGGGCGATGTAATCAACTTGCTCCAACATTGCTGGGGGCAGCGCAATAAGGACCTTCTTCGGCATCTAGGGTTCACCTCGCAAAACCATTTTTTGTGCATTTCTTTTGTGGCAGCAGCGGATACTGGCTCCCGACTTCAGTCCCGGGAACGTTTTTCGCGCTGTGTTGCACACATTAAGCTTCGTAGATCTCGGACGGCGCTCGTCGCTTGCCGGTGAGATTTAACAGTTATGTACTTTACACACCAAATTGAAACACGTAAAGCCCTAGAAGGTGCATAACATCGCAATCCCCGTAGATTTGAGTTAAAAGGTATTTTCGAAAACCGCAAACGTAATCACAGCAAGACTCGCTAGTTTCCACGCGATCCGCATATACACAAACGCCATGTCTGTGGACATGCACCGATAGGATCCTGTTATAGAGCGGCTGTAGAAAACATCGTTCACAGGTGGCGGAATCTGATCGTATAATGCGCGGCCGTTTCTACCGCCGGTAGTACGCCCGACTCTGGTGGCTGGTATCAGTTTCGGTGCGCGGAATGCAGCACGCGCGACCGTGTTTTGGATACTCTGTAAATAGCGATTAGCTTGCGAAAACGCTCACCAGCTGCCGGTCGAGAACCATTCGCCCTTAAGTAGTGGAGCAACTAGATATGATTTTGGCCTCGTGGAACGTCAACTCTATATCCGCCCGACTCGACCACGTGAAGCAGTGGTTGGAGCAGCATGAAGTCGATGTTCTTTGCATGCAGGAGACCAAAAGCATCGACGAAAAATTTCCACGACAGGCTTTCGAAGAGCTGGGATACGAGCTCGCCATCTATGGTGAGAAAACCTACAACGGAGTAGCAATCGCATCCAAAATGCCCATCACCAATGTGCAGCGCGGATATGAGGTGGAGATCGCCGCCGGCTCCAAGCGCTTGATTGCAGCTGAAATAGATGGCGTGCAAATAGTCAATGTATACATTCCTAATGGGCAGTACGTCGGTTCTGAAAAGTACAGCTACAAGTTGTCGTGGATGAAAAAACTCAAGGAGTTCGTTTTCGAAAAATACGAGAAGTCGCAGCCCGTGCTGATCTGCGGCGACTTCAATATTGCTCCTGATGATCGTGATGTATATAACCCGGGGCTGGTTTTCGAGTCGATCATGTGCAGTACGGAAGAACGTCAACACCTGGACGAGATTAGAGAATTCGGATTTGAAGACATCTTTCGGCGCCATCACGACGAGGGCGGCTGCTTCTCCTGGTGGGACTACCGCGCAGGCGCCTTCCGCCGTAATTGGGGCTTCCGCATCGATCACATCTGGACGACGCAATCACTAGCTGAACGCTCAGTCAACTGTTTGATCGATAAAGAAATTCGCAAGCTGGAAAAGCCTTCGGATCACGCTCCGGTGATTGCGGAATTTTCGTAAACCTGATCGTTAAGTTGTGCAGTTCTACATCTGGACGTTTTCTGCGAAATACGCGTGCATTTTGCCTTTCTGTACCTCGCCGATCTGGCTCCAGACCTGCTTGCCGCTCGCGTCGAGCAAAAGCTGCGCCGGCACGTAATTCTGGTAGTACTTGCGCAGCAGTTGGCGTGCTGCTTCATTGGGCGGGTTATCTACATCGATAACTATAAATTTGGTCGTCGCTGCGTTCTTCTTATATAGATCGCAAAGTCGTTTTGCCTGACGGTTGGTATTCATGTTTTTGGCGGCGCCAAAGAAGATGAATGTGGGCTTGCCTGCCTCGATGGCGACGTCGTCCATCTTGTCGCCGACGATCGGGAAACCCGGTCCGTCATCTTGAGTGAATGAGATGCCCGGCAGGAGTTTTAGATTCTCCGCAGCGTGCGCAGAAGGCAGGCTGCTGCAGAAAATGGACGCGATCAAAGCAAGCTGTGACAAGCGCGCGGGCACTACAAGAGCAAATCTTATGGAATCACTAAACATTGCGTCACCGAGAAGATGTCCTGCTTAGTAAGACCTTCTCTCAGCAGCAGTGTTCCCGACTTCTATTTGCTGACGCGGCTCAGGAATCGTACCTGAACAGGATGTCCGACTTGGTTGTCTCGTCCAGCGACGGCATCTTGCCAGCAATGATGGCATCGGCAAGTTTGCGGCAGTCTTTGAAATAAGAGTCGCTGGGACGCTCTCCTGTCAGTTTTCTGAGCAGGTCCTGGCAGAGTATGTCTGCCGACGCCAGAGAAATTTCATCGCCAAGCTGCTGAGCATACTGAGCAGTGACTAAGATTGTGATGATGTCCTGTATGCGCTGCGACATGTCAGCAATACGACATTGACGATCCGGCAGCCGCAACTGGTGCTTGACCATGGCAGCGCTCAGTTCGAGCGGTGAATCGCCTAGCATATCCATGGCGGTCAAAATGTGAGTTTTGAGTTTTGGATCGAACCTGGAGAGGTGCTTCTCTTTCTTGTCGGAAACCGCCAGCTCTTTGCCGATGCGCCAGAATGCGTAGGGCACAAGCTCGTTGCGCAGCGCGAAGGCATGCGCCGGATTGATCGGATTAAAGTTCTTGATCTTGTTTCTTTCCAGAGCTTTGCCGACTGGTTCGAAATATTTTTGTCCGTGGTGCTTGGCGAGCGATTTGAAAAAGGCCATGCCGAGCATTTCTCCTTCGCCCTCATAGATGCAGGGCGCCAGGAAGTCGTGCACGTTGTCGCCAAACAGATGGCCGTGGAGGAAACTGCGACCGCCATGCGTCTTCATGAAATATTCGATGGCAACTTCTTTCTGGGCCTCGCTGCCGAAGATTTTGGCAATGATGCACTCCAGTTCGCCGCGGTATCCCTGATCGAGAAGCCATGAGCCCCAGTTCACCAGAGCGTCGGCGCCGATGATCAAAGCTGCCGTGCGAGCGACGCGACGCTTCACAAGTTCGCGCGTATCGATGGCATGTCCGTAGGTTTTGCGGTATGACGCCCACGGCAGTATGTTGGCCAGCATAATGCGCATAGAACCGGCCGCAGTGGCACACAATGCCAGGCGTCCCAGGTTCAGCCCATGGTATGCAACCGTCAATCCATCAGCCTTCGGTCCTGGATCGAGGCGATTCTCTTTAGGAACTTTCAAGTTTTTGAAAATCAAGCCGTTGTTGAATGCATGCTTGAGGGCGTAAAGACCGTAATTGACTACTTTGAATTGGTCGTTTTCTTCCGAGGGCAGGTCGCAAATCAGTGCGGAAGGCTTGCCGTCGATCAGGCAGACAAGCCCGACCGTGCGTCCGGGAATGGCATTGGTGATGAAAAGCTTCTCGCCGTTGACCACATAGTAATCGCCCTCAAGGACCGCGGTCGTCTTCAGAGCCGTCAGGTCGGAGCCTGCGCCGGGTTCTGTCAGGGCGAAGCCCGACAGTTTCTCACCAGAGGCGAGGTCCGGTAGGAAACGGTCTTTTTGATCTTTGGTACCGAAAGTGCGGACGGGGTCGACTGCGCCGATGCAGCCGTGTACCGATGCCAGACCGGCAGTCGTCGGGTCAATCATGGCGACGCGGGTGAGAAAACTCATGAAGTGCTGGCAGGAGGCACCCTGTCCCCCGTACTCCTTATCGATGAGCATGCCCCAGTAGCCGGCGGCGCCCAGATCTCTGAACATGCCGTCGGAAACCTTGCCCTTCTCGTTGCGGAGGGTCTTGTTTGCCACGTGATGGCGGATAACGTTGAGTGACTTTTCCATAGCCGGCAGGCAACTGGCGTCTTTCGAGGGCGGCGGCGCGCTGAAGAGCTCGAGGGGAATGCTGTTATCCCAGACCGCGCGGTGAATGGGGCTATTGACTGTCTTGTATTGAGCCGCGAACATCGACTCGACCTGGTCGTCAGCCTTGTCAACTGCGCCGGTGCGCGTCGCTTCTTCCTCGGTCTTGCCGCTCATGCGCATGGCAGTTTCGGCAAAGCTTACGTCGTCTTGCGGCTTCTCTTTTTCGTCGTGCGTCGTTGTCATTTAGCGTTCCTTCCTGAAGCGCCTCGGCTGATTAGATCTAAGTGCCTCTTCCATCTTACCTGATGTATTACTAAAACTCCGCAAGCCGGGCGACTTCGAAACACGCATTTGCTCCGTTCTGCCACCATATACGGTGAATCATCCGGCTCTTTCTCCTCAAAACGCCGATTCACCAGCCGACCTCCGGACTCTGTCCAGATTTTGCCCAGTGTAGGCAGTTGTTAATAGGCTTTGCGGGGTTTGGGAAGTCAATTAATGACAGGGATGCGGCAACCGGATACCGTATAGCGTTCATATACACATAGAGGCCCTAGAGGTAGTATCCATGAGCCAGACCCCCGTTTTGACCAACCCTCTGAAGGAAGGCATCCGCATGGACGAGACCGCTGAACCATGCGCCATGGTTATCCTCGGGGCAAATGGCGACCTGACCAAGCGCAAGCTGATCCCGGCGCTCTATGCCCTGGAGTTGCAGGGACAACTGCCCTCCGGCTTCTGCGTCGTCGGCATGTCGCGCACCAAGATGACCAGCGAAGAATTTCGCGAAGCCATGCTGGAGGGCATCAAAGAATTTGCCGCGGATCTCGAGCTGGATCAGCGTGTCTGGGATCGTTTCGCTGCCGCGCTCTACTACCTGCCCGGCGACATCAAAGCCAAAGGCGGTTTCGACGAGCTGACCAAGTTTCTCAAAGAGCTGGAAGAAAAGCACGGCACCAAGGGCAATACCATTTTCTACATGGCGACAGCTCCGACCTTGTACGAACCCACAGTAGATCGCATCAACGAAAGCGGGCTCTCCAAAACGCACGCCGGGCAAAGAGCGCCGTGGCCGCGTGTGGTTGTCGAGAAACCTTTCGGTCGCGACCTGGCGTCGGCACGGGCTCTGGACCAAAAGTTGCACGACGTATTCGATGAGGAACAGATCTTCCGCATCGACCATTATCTGGGAAAAGAAACAGTACAGAACATCATGGTGCTGCGCTTTGCCAACGGTATATTCGAACCTCTGTGGAACCGCCAGCACGTCGACCACATTCAGATCACCAATGCCGAGACTATCGGTGTTGAAGGTCGCGGCGGCTACTATGAAGAGTCCGGCAACCTGCGCGACATGATCCAAAACCACATGTTGCAGTTGCTGGCCATGGTGGCAATGGAGCCGCCGATTTCCATGCACGACGACTCGACCCGTGATGAAAAGGCGAAAGTGCTGCGTTCTATCCGTCCCATCGACATGTCCAACGTAGTGCGCGGACAGTACGGCAAGGGTTGGATCAACGGCGAGGCGGTTCCCGGGTATCGCGAAGAAGAGGGCGTCTCACCGACCTCGAAAACCGAGACTTTCTCGGCGCTGAAACTATATATAGATAACTGGCGTTGGGCAGGCGTTCCTTTTTATGTGCGTTCAGGCAAGCGTCTGGCTAAACGCACGACCGAGGTCGCGATTACGTTCAAGAGCGCTCCCCACAGTTTCTTCAGTACCGAAGGCAGCGGCATGCCCGCATCGCCCGTGGCTCCCTGTTCGTCGGCCGGTCAGATGGCACCCAACGTCCTCGTCTTGCAGATACAGCCGGACGAAGGCATTTCACTCAAATTCGCCACCAAGCAACCGGGCAACACGATGCAGTTGCGCTGGTTGAGCATGGACTTCAAATATGGCACTGCTTTTGGTGGCAGAACGCCGACCGCCTACGAACGATTGATCCACGACTGCATTCTTGGAGACGCGACTTTGTATGCGCGCACCGATGCCGTCGATGCTTCGTGGCTGTTAATAGATCCGATCCTGGAACACTGGGGCAAGACCGAGCCCAAGTTCCCCAATTACGCCGCCGGCAGTTGGGGACCTGCGGAAAGCGACGCACTGCTGGCGTCAGATGGTCATGCCTGGAGGAATCTATAAAGATGTCGTCGTCGGGTAAAAAAAGTACTGCATTTTTGGAAGGCGAATTGACCAAGGTCGATGTCGCCGCAATTGAGAAACAGCTCAAGGAACTCTGGCAAAACTCCACGGAAGCCGATGAAGAGTCAACCTCGGTGATGCGAGCCTGTTCGTCTAATTTCATTTTGCTCACTGACAGCGATGAAAGTGCTGTGGACGAAACATTGAGTGAGATCCTGGCTCAGCACCCATCGCGGGCGATTCTGGCGATTTTTAATCTGGACGAAGAATCGCAGGTGCATGCCTGGGTCTCGGCGCGTTGCCATCTGGCGAGCGCTAAAGGGCAAGACAAAGTGTGTTCGGAGCAAATCACCGTCCACGCCAAGGGCGGCTCCACCGAGCAGCTGGCCAGCGTCATTCGTCCGCTGATTGTCTCCGACCTGCCGGTGTTTTTGTGGTGGCGAATGCCGAAAGTGGACAATGAACTCCTGCGGCCGCTGGCTTCCATGGCTGATGCGCTGATCGTCGACTCCAATGCCGATGCGTTCGATCACGAGTTTCTCGAGTCTATTCAACCTATGGCCACCAACCGTTCGCGGTTGAAAGCGCTCGACCTCAACTGGATGCGATTGAATGCCTGGCAGCGGGCACTTGCTAACGCCTTCGACGGTTATCCGCTCGAGGTCTTCGATCTGGCTAACATTGAATCGGTCGCCATTCACTTCGCCAGCTCGAAAGACGGGCGGGTTTCGAATCAGGCTCTCCTGCTTGCTGCCTGGATGGCCAGTCGTTTGCGCTGGACCGGGGCGAAGAAAATTTCGTCCAACAAAGTTTCTTTCCAGTCCAATGGCAGCGAGCGCAGCATCGAGCTGATTGCCACCAAGTCTTTCGACGCCGAGCAGGACAGCGAAGGTGACATCCTGGAAGTGGCGGCTTCACTCACCGAACAGCGTTCGCTGGCGGTAAAACCTGAAGCTGCCGGCGAACACGGCGCCATGGTGGCACGCCTCTACGCGGGCAAGAGCCTGGAGAGCGAAACCACTCCCGCCAAGTTGAACATCTCAGATGCGCAGCTGGTTGTGCAACAACTGGAGATCACCGCTTTCGATGTGGTATTTGCCGAGTCGTTGAACCTGGCGATCGAGTTCGGCAAGGTCTTGAAATAGCGGAGGCAGCGCAGATCATGGAAACGAAACAGTTCGGTCAAGCCACCGTCCACATCGGCAAGGACAACGAAGAGATGGCTGCCGCTGCTGCTGCAGAATTTGCTCGCCTGGCCAAAGAAGCCGTCAACGAACGCAAGCAGTTCACGGTGGCTTTGTCTGGCGGCTCGTCACCACCCATGGTGTACAAATATCTGCTCAAGGATGAAACAATACCGTGGGACCGAACCAGATTCTTCATCGGCGATGAGCGGTGTGTCCCGGATGACAGCCCCGAGAACAACTTCGGCGTGGCGCGCCGCCAGCTGCTCGACCACGTGCAGGCTTGTGATGAAGACCTTTTCCCGATTGTCGAGCCCGACAAAAACCCGGCCTGGGCAGCACGCCAGTACGAGGAAAAGATACGCGCGTTTTTCGGGATTAAGGTCGGCGAGATCCCCGTGTTCGATCTGATCTGGTTGGGCATGGGACCCGATGGGCATTGCGCTTCATTGTTTCCCGGCACCAAGGCTCTGGAAGAAACGCAGCGGCTGGTCGTGGACAACTACGTCGAGAAACTGTCGGCGAATCGCATCACGTTCACCTATCCACTCATAAACAACGCGCGCGAAGTATTCTTCGTCAGTCACGGTGCCGATAAAGCGCCGGTGTTGGCGGAAGCCCTCACTTCGGATGTTATCAAGTATCCGGTGCAGAAGGTCAAACCGACGCATGGAAAGTTAGTCTGGTTTATAGATCCGGAAGCAGCCAAAGACTTGCTCGCCAGTCCGCAAGCTCGCTAGGCGAGCGTCGGGGATTTAATGGAACCATTCAGCGGGGAAGTGATGCACCTGCTGGAAGAATTGCAGCAGCGACGGACCAACGAGCAACAGCATCAGCGCGGGCATGATGCACATCCAAAGTGGAAACGCCATCCAGATCGGAACTTTGGCTGCCCGCTCCTCGGCTTTTTGCTGCTGCCTGGTTCGCATGTAGAGCGCTTGTGCGCGCAGAATGCGTGAGATGGAGAGGCCCAGTTTTGTTGATTGGTTAAGTGCCGACGCAAAGGTTTTCAACTCTTCTACTCCGGTGCGATTGTAGAGCTCCAGGTAAGCCCGCTCGCGCTGCATACCCAAAAGAATGTCGCGACCCAGTGTAGTCAGTTCGTCATTTAACACGTGCGACAGCGAATTTTGATCGCGGGCGATGCGCTGAACAGTTGCATCCAATCCCAGACCCGCATCGACGCAAAGAATCATCAGGTCAAGCGCTTGCGGCAGCGACTCGACGATAGCCTGCTGGCGGCGGCGCATACGCACGAAGATGTACAAATCCGGGATAAAGAAGCAAACCAGGGACAATGGCAGTGCCATATAAAAAGGCAGGACGATGGCAGTGGCCAGTGCGGACAGACAGAGGGTTATCTTCAGTGCGCAGATTTCACCGAAGCCGGCATTTTTGCGCCAAGCCGACCAGATCTGTGTTTGCGTCAACCAGCTGAGGTAGCGCGCTGGTAATGCCCGCACGACCAGCTCGGCGGACAGGTCGCGATAAGCAGCCGGAAAAAGATTGCTGGCAGCGTTTTGCTGGCGCGTTGCCGCCCAGAGCATGGTGAAAATTGCCGCCAACAAAAATTCGGGATTTTGCAAAATGGCTTGCATCAGCTCATACCTTGAACGAAGCAAGGCGGCGCATAATCAAATAGCCGATTACCTGCGCGGCGAAGGCGAGGCACAGCAGTCCTCGCCCGAGCTTCGTTTCTGTGAGGGGTGACATGTATTGGGGATTGATCAGCGAAAAAGAGCCGGCGATTAAGAACGGCAAAAGGAAAATAACCACTGCTGACAGCCGACTCGGTGCGGTAAGCACCTGCACCTGCCGCTGCAGTTTTAGCCGTTGCCGCAAGGTTGAATTTGTCTTATCAAGCAATTCAGCCAGACTGCCGCCGACGTCCATCTGAATTTCGGTGGCGCGGCGAATCAGATCAAGTTCAAATGACCTGAAGCGTTTTACAGAATGCGACAGCGCCTGCGGTAGCGTCTGCCCGAGGTTCATGCGTTGCATCATCTCGCCGAATTCCTGACCGCACGGAGCCGGTATCTCTTCCGCCACTGCTCGCACGGCTTGGGGCACCGCATGGCCACTGCGTAAGACGGAAACAAACAAGTCCAGTGCGTTCGGAAGCTGCTCAATAAATTTGGCTCGGCGTTTGTGAGCCAGGGCTGTTACCACAATCCATGGCACGGCTGCCAGCGTGGTCCCGACTGCGGCGCCGAGCAACCAGTCAAAACCAAAAATCACTGCCAGGGACAGGCTGGCGAGGAAGAGCGAAGCGCAAGTAAAGACCACATCGCTGAGGGCATAGCGCAGTCCGGCTTGCGCAATCGTCGCTTGTGCATTTTCTATAAATTGCGATATCGCCGGCAATGACTGCCGGTGTGTGGAGGGCGATGTTGCTGCCGCGGTCGCGTCGAGATGCGGATCGAGCAGATGCGAGAGTCGACGAGTGATTCTGCTGCGCTCGCGACGAAGCATTGTCCAGCGCACAGACAACGCCACTGAGAGTACAAAGGCCAGCCCCAGAGCGACTGCTGCCTCCGGTGGCATGCTTGTCCACTTATCAACGGACATCGGTTGGTAACTCCTCACTGGTGAAGAGATAGGTCGGCAAAGCGATGCCCGCTTCCTGGAATTTGTGCTCGACCAGAGGTCTGATACCACACGTGACATGTTCGCCCATGATTGTGCCGCTGCTGGCATCTGTCGAGCGCTGGCGAAAGTCGAACAGCTCTTGCATGCTGATCACGCCTTCAGCAACGCCGGTTACTTCGGTGACGCTGACCACGCGGCGGGTGCCGTCTGAGAGTCGCTTCACCTGGACGATCAGATCAAAGGCGGCGCCGATTTGTTCGCGGATGCTGCGTTGCGTCAGTTCGACGCCGCCGAGCAGCACCAGGGTTTCCAGTCGACTGACCGCGTCACGGGGTGAGTTGGCGTGAATTGTCGTCAGCGATCCTTCGTGTCCGGTGTTCATTGCCTGCAACATGTCCAGCGCTTCCGGTCCGCGAACTTCGCCGACAACTATTCGATCCGGGCGCATACGCAGCGCGTTTTTCACCAGCTCGCGCTGCGAAACCGCGCCGCGTCCTTCAATATTTGCCGGACGTGATTCCAGGCGAAGAACATGACGCTGTTGCAAGCGCAATTCAGCCGTGTCTTCGATGGTGACGATGCGTTCATCGTCAGAGATTTTTGCTGAAAGCACGTTCAGCAATGTGGTTTTTCCAGCTGAAGTGCCACCGGAAATCAAGATATTCAATCGCGCCTGCACTGCCAGCGCCAGAAATTCTGCCATCTTGGCGCCCATGGTGCCGCACGATATGAGGTCTTCGATGGTGAATGGCGTCGGTCGAAAGCGGCGTATCGACAGAATTGGTCCATCCAGTGAAAGCGGCGCAATAATTGCGTTGACACGCGAGCCGTCTGGCAGTCGAGCGTCAACAATCGGGCTCGACTCGTCGACGCGGCGCCCGATGCGGGCAACGATGCGATTGATGACGTGCAGCAAATGCTCTTCGTCTTTGAAACTGACGCCGGTCTGCTTCAGCTTGCCGTTGTGATCCACCCAGACGCTGTCATAGGCGTTGACGAGAATGTCGTTTATATCCGGATCGCTGAGCAGCGGCTCGAGAGGACCGAGTCCGAGCGCTTCATGTAATACGTCGCGCGCCAGTTGTTGTTTCTCGGCATTCGAGAGAGGCAACTTCTCTTCGTCCAACAAAACCGGCAAAAGGTGACGCACCGCTGCTTCCAGTTTCGCGGTTCCCTCCATGCTCGTCAAAGCTGACATGTCCAGGCTTTCGATTAGCCGATCGTGGACGCGGCGCTTGAGAAGCTGGTAATTGCTGTCGTCGTTAGACTGCCCGCGACGGGCAGATGTGGCCGCTGATGAAGACAACGACAGGACGGTCCTCTGTGATTCTACCGGCGAAGCTGCGACCGCCGTCTGCACCGCTGATGGTGCGGGCTGCACAGCAGCGGTTTCGTCCCGAGCAAAAAGCAATTCTCTTAACGTCGGCATTATCTCTCCTCTCTCCGGCTATGTTGAGCTGCCAGGGCGGTTGCTTGAGCCAGCGCAGTTATGGCGACTCCATATGGCTCGCGCGCGTGACGTGCCAGTGCCGGTTCGCCAATGGCGCTCAATTTTTCCAAGAGTTCGTATGAATTCGGCAGCCGTGTCACCGGCAATCCGGAAAACACTTTCCCCACTTGCTCTTCCACACCCTTGATGCGACCGCCGGCGCGGTTGAGCACGAGCGAAACCTTTGCTTGCGGATATTCAAGTTGATTAAGTACGTTCAGCCAGCGATGTACAGAATTGACCGCAACGAGAGTCGGCTCGAACACAACTAAAATCTGATCGCAAAGATCGAATGCGGCAACCAGGTGCTTGTCCAGATGCTTCGGCAAATCGACAATCCAACTCGATGAACTTGCGCGCAGGTTGCCGATGCATTGGCATACAGCCGTGAGAGTAGTGTGCAAATAAGCATCGCCCGTGCGGGACGGCGCCAGCAGCCGGCAATTCGGCGATGTTTCGCTGATGCCGGCTGTGCAGGTCCCCAGGACATCAGCGTCGGCAGGCGAGTGCCGGTTGACCAGGTCCACCAGCGAGTAAGGGCTGTGCAGATCAAGAAACGCGGCAAGATCGGGCTGCTGCAAATTGGCATCGACAAGTGTGCAGCCGCCGTAGATGTTGGCGTAGGCAAGCGCGAGATTAATCGCCGTGGTGCTGGCTCCGACTCCGCCTTTGGCGCCCAGTACGCCGATAATCGGCGTTACTTTTAACGCGGTGTTTGGCTCAGGCGATTTGAGAAGGGACTTGAGCATGCAGCACCTCTATTGCGTAACGTTGAACAGCCGTGGAGAAACCGCTGGAGCCAGCGCGACCGCGCGGGGGCGAATCTCCAAAGCGTTGGAATCGACGATCATCTGGCGGGGAAGAAACGGCGCCACCGGCGCCGGCAGCGCTGCCTGCGTAAGCGGCGGAATGCTGGCTGTTCCTGTCGCCGACGATGCATTGCGCACGGGAACGGAGTCCGCAACATCGACGACCAGGTTGTAATCGGTGGCAGCGGTGTTGACTGTTTGAACCAGGCGCAGTCGGGCGAAACCCACGACCTCGTTGCGTGCGCCTATCTGCGGATCGTTGCGGAGCACGGGAAAGGTATATGTGCGGGCTGGCAGTCGTTGCAGCGCAGCGAGGATTTGTTGCTTGCGTTGCTGGACTGAAACGTCAGATTGGTCATACCAGGCCAGACGGCCGCCGCGCTCGATAGCCGCTGGAAGTACGGCATTTGAACTCGTTCCGAAATAATCGAGCGTGCCAATCAGTTGATCTATTGCCCGGTTGCCCGTACCGGCGCCGTAGTAGTCACTGCTTCCGTCGGCGGTGATGTTGACGAAGTATCCTCTCAGATGTCCGGCGGCCGCAGGCTGTCCGAATGCCGGCGAAGCCGATGCCTGCATGTCTACTTGATAGCGCGTGCGAGTTTCGGAAGGCGATGCAAGCAGTTGAAATTCGCGCAAGGTGATTCCGACGGGCAGCACGGCATGATTGGACAGCTCGGCTGCGCGTCCACTGGTGCCGTGCGGTGCACCGGGGCCGATGCGCGAAGCCGGTTGACCGACTACTTCGCACGTGCGCCACGGTTCCACCTGGTACGCGTTGGGCGGCAACTGTTCCCCGCCCAACGCATTCATCGCCAGTACCATTGGAAGAAACATCATGCGCAGAGCATCGGCGCCTTGTCGGCGAGCCGTGACTTGCAACCACACTTCCGAATTGTCCGCCGGATTGGTGACAACTCTGGCGTCACCAGCCGCGAATGTGACGCCTGAGTTAAAGGGTCCGATTTTGTAATCGGCTGGACCTGAGGGAGCGGTGTTCCACGCGCTGTCGGCGGCGCCGCCGGATGTTTGGAGGGCACTGCGCATGCGCAACTCGGTATCGGCTGCCGTGTAGCTGCCATTGCTGTCGGTGAATAGAGAATACGCATGCAATGCGGCAGATTCAGCGGCAAATGACAGATTATTGACAGCCTTGACGTTGCGCATGATATCGATCGAAAAGGACAGAAACGCAGCAATTATCAAAACGCAAAAGACCAGAAACGGCATAATCGCGCCTGACTGATTGCGCTTGCTGCTTCTCAATAGACTTGTGATTTCGGGCATCGTCATTATTGTTGCTGTTGGAACTGGAACGTCTGCGTTTCCTTTTTGCTGCCGGAGAAGACCTCCACTAACCAACCGACTGGGTCTGCCGGCACAAGGCTGCTTGGCATTGGAGCGGCAGGCGCGGCGATAGCCGGCATCGGTGGCGGCGGCATCAGGGTGGAGGAAGCTGGAATAGAGCGCGGACCTTCATATGGAATCAGATCGCGCTCGTCCGAACCGCGCAATTGCAGCCGCATTTGATTGTTCGGATTGCGCAGCACAAGGCGCAGCTTGCCGCATTCATTTGCCTGCACAACCTTTTCGGCATCTTCTGGCATGAACGCGAGAGTTATCTTCTCCAGCTCTTCCGTCCGGACTCGGGCGCTGAGCACGGCTTCCTTTGGCGTGCACATGAGGACGCGAATATTCTGACAAATCGTTCGTGTGTACTTCTTACCTTCTTTGCCGGCGGTTGTCGCAATGATGTCGACACGGTCGCCGGGATAGAGATTGTTGTCCAAAATGGCTTCGCAAGCCAGTTTGAGGGTTACTGCTCGTTCCGGAGCCAATACCTGCTTCGAGAGACCGGCAGACGATTGAAAGAGTGTGGAACGCGTTATCGGTTCGCCAGTGGCAATGAAAGTGCGTGTCACTTTACCAATTACCTGCTCGTAAGAGTCGAACATCGTCTCCTGGTGGTACTGCCTGGGTATCTGGACATAATGCAGATTATGGAAACCAAGCCGGCAGCCAGGCGGCAAGTCTTGCGCCACTCCGACCACTCGCACCGTCTCCGGAGGGGCAGGTCTGCTGATCATTCGCATGACCCCCAACCCAACCAATGCCAGGATCAGCAACGGCAAGATGAACATCATGGGACCTTTGCTTTTCTTGCCGGGAGGTGGTGCCACCTGGCGGTCCCGGCTCAGGTAAGGCATGACATCAGCTGAAAGGGTGGGACTCAATTAGTTCACCTCCTGGTAGATTTCTTGAGCTGCGGTTGCCTTCTCGGAAATTGCAAAATCGGGGAAGGGCACCGGAGTAGCAGTGTCTTCCGCGCTCAACTGCAGAGCGACCGAAGTCGTTTCACCGCCCGCGGTTCCCGTAAATGGATTGATCAACAAGCTGTATGGATAAACAATCCGCACAGCCACAGTGCCATTCGGCACTGCATCGTCCGCCGAACCGTCGCTGTCCCACGGCAAAATTTTGACGGTGGAACCGGGCGGCAGGTCTCCGCTGATGCCGTCCGACAAAAGATGGGCACCGGCAAGTTGCGAATAGATGACTGAGTTGATGTTGCTAGCGGAGCCGCCGGTAGTAAATCCGCGCACCCGATCGCGAATTGCCGGGTCGCTCAGTCCGGGAGTGCGGGCTGCGATCCGCGCGCCTTCCTGAGCCGCATAGCTGACGGTCTGAGAAACAAGAAATGCCTTGCCAAAATAAACAATCGCAAGGAAACACAGAAGTACGAATGGGAAAGCTAACGCGAATTCCACCAGCGACTGTCCTGATTGACTGCGAGTGTGGATTCCGTTGTTCTTATAGATTGGTTTAATCGAACGCTTCGGTTGCATGCCGCTGCTTCTTTGGCTGCATGCCGGAGAAAAGAGCGAGTCTCTTTCCGGCATACAGCCCGTGGGTGCTAACTACGTCGTCGGCAATCGAGTTAGTCGATTTGCCACGGAGTGGCGTTGTTTTGCACCATACGACCTGGCGATGTCGGGCGGCCGCCACCATAATTGATCGCACTCTGCACGCTGAAGATGATGTCGCCACAAATGTGACCGAGGCTGCCTAGTGCCACCATGCACAGTGCCGCTACGCATCCCAAACCGATCGCGTATTCGACCAGGCTCTGTCCCTTTTTACTGCGTTGCATTGGAAGTCTCCTTTTCCCGTTTATAGCTAATGACCAACAATTACTAATCAGGCGTTATGACAATTGCTCTCAATAGAGCGGATGTGCGCCAAAATACTTTTGAAGCAACGTAGAGTCAATTAACCGCACTTCATGGCGGCCTTAATTCGGATTTTCAAGCACTCACAACTGTGCTGTGGCGCAATAATTCAGCCAATGCACAGGTTCGTTTACGAAAGTGACTCTGTCTCTTTCGTGAGTATGTCAAGCTGTCATGCATTTCTGTCTATGCAAATATTCGCAAAAACGATGACATTCAAAAGCATTTAGCGAACAGTCGCCAAGTGGCTGGTTAGCAACAGCTCGATTTAGCCAGCGTGAAGTATTCGCTCAGCAGCGGATATCTGGCCGGTGAGTCTTCTTCGATCTTGCCAGTCGCAAATGGGGTCAGGAAACAGTTGTCCGTCGCGTCATCGTTCAGACTGGATACTTCGCCAGCGATAACTTTTTGATCGCCTGCCTTGCCGTAAAACTTGTGCCACATGCGCGGCGGAAACTCGATGCTCTGGCCGGGTTCCAGAATCAAGGGCTCGCCAGGTTTTACCGTGCGCGCGACGCTGTCCACTTTCACTTCAACCGGCTTGTCGGAGAGTGATTTCTCATTATCATTGTCGGCCCAGGCAACTTCGACTTCCAGCCGGCCGCCGCCACGGTTGAGCAGGTCTTCGGTTTTCATCCAGTGAAAATGCCAGGGAGTAACTTGACCGGGACCGACTATGAAAGCCTTCTCGGCGTATGTTTTCGTGGTGGCAGGTTTGCCGTCTTTGAGCCAGCCGTTTCTAATCACGCAAAGCAGCAAACCCTGGGACTCAAAATCGCCGCCTCCGAAGTCGGTGGCGTTCCACCCCAAGCCATGATAGCGAATCTCATCCGCCTCGGCGCCGATATTTTTCCAGTCGTCGCAGGTCCATGCGGCCCACGGGGGCAGATGGAAACCATGCGCGGAGCAGAGTGAGAGCGCCTGGTCGATAATTCGATCGATGTAACTGCGTTTCATCATAATGCTTGCGCTGCGCTCCGTTATGGGGGTTCTTTTGGGTGGCTGGTCGAAATTTCTCTGGTGCGGGGTGGTCCGATCCTCACCTAGGGCAAATCAACAGAAGTGTTGATTTAAACACTTCTGTTTAAAGGGGGGGCCAGATGAAAAATCGAATTGGACGCCCCTGGTAGATCGCAAGTGATGCCGGTATGCATTCTCGCGATGCACTTTTATTGTCGGCTAGCGTTGTTCGGCTTTCGCCTTGATCAGCTTGTGCCACTCGGTGTGGATGAAGCCCAGCTCCGGTTTGTCCGTACGCTGATATGTGTGAGCGCCGAAGAAGTCGCGTTGCGCTTGCGTCAGGTTTTGCGGCAACGAAGCGCTGCGGTAGCTGTCGAAATAGGCAAGGCTGGCTGAGAACGCCGGCACCGGAATGCCGTTCAGTTGCGCGTGCGCCACGACCATTCTCCAGTTGGCTTGCGCCTTATTGAGCAGGTCGGAGAAGATCGGGTTGACGAGCAGGTTGGGCAACTCCGGTTTCTCGCGGAATGCGCGGCTGATGTCGTTGAGCATCGTGGAACGAATGATGCAACCGCCGCGCCAAATCGCTGCGCACTTCGCCATGTCGATACCCCAGGAGTATTGCACCGAAGCGGAATGAATCAGCGCGAGTCCCTGAGCGTACGAGCAAATCTTGCTGGCGAACAGTGCGTCGGCAAGCGCTGCGATGAATTTCTTCTTGTCGTCTTTGCTTTCGCCGGAGGGACCGGAGAGATGTTCCGATGCTACGACGCGCTCTTCCTTCATCGCCGACATGAGGCGTGCGGTGAGGGCGGCATCAATGGTTGGAATGGGAACGCCCAGTTCTTGTGCCGCTTCCGCGGTCCACTTGCCTGTGCCCTTTTGTCCGGCTTTGTCGAGAATGACGTCGACGAGCGGGCGCTTGGTGTCGGGATCTTCGGCGGTGAGAATTTGCGCGGTGATCTCGATCAAGAATGAATTGAGAGCGCCTTTGTTGTAGTTTTCGAAGACATCGGCAATTTCATAAGCCGACATCTTGAAACCCTTGCGCAAGAAGTCGTAGGTTTCGGCGATCAACTGCATGTCACCGTATTCGATACCGTTATGCACCATCTTCACGAAGTGACCGGCGCCTTCAGGTCCCAGGTATGTGCAGCAGGGTTCGCCTTCTGCCTTGGCGGAGATGTCTTCCCAGATGGGGCGCAGTTTCTCGTAAGCTTCTTTGTCGCCGCCGGGCATCAGTGACGGTCCCCAGAGGGCGCCTTCTTCGCCGCCGCTGACACCGGAGCCGATGAATTTGAAGCCTTCGGCTGCCAGTTCCTTTTCTCTGCGGCGAGTGTCGAGGTAGAAGGAGTTGCCGCCGTCGACGATGATGTCGCCTTTGGCAAGGTACGGCTTGATCTTATTTATAGTAGCGTCGACCGGGTCGCCGGCTTTGACGAGCAGAACGACCATGCGAGGGGAAGCCAGTGATTCGACGAATGACTTTTCGTCTTTGAATCCGACGACCTTCTTACCCTTGGCGGGGCCGTTGACGAACTCGTCGACTTTCTCGACGCTGCGGTTGTAAACGGAGACCGTGTAGCCGTGGCGCTCCATGTTAAGAACGAGGTTCTCGCCCATGACGCCCAGACCGATCAAACCAATGTTAGACTTCTCAGCCATCGAAACTGTCCCTCCGTTTACGCCTTCTCAACCCCGGGGAGAGGTCTTGCTGGCATTTTCGTTGTGCGAAACATGCATTTTAATAGGTTCTGCTCCTTTTGTTAGCGAGAACTTCAAATCTGCTCCCAAAAGGAACTCAATTAATGGCTTGCCGGCCAGGTTGTAGCGCCACCCTTTGACAATCGGCAGCGAGCTCTCATCAAGCTTGTTGTCCACGTAAGCACGCGCCAGGGCTTCGAGACTGGATCGAGTCGCTACCAGTTCGGCGGCGATGTCGACTTCGTAACACGTTACCTTGAGCATCGTGAACAATACATCGGCAATCAACAATTCTGCCTTCGAGGGAATGCGATTTTGCGGCCATTGCGGCAAGTCGGCATCGGCAATCGCCATTCCCGCAGCAACCGCTTTCAGCAGCCCGGGACCGTAAACGCGTACCTGATCCGGACGGATTCCCCGCACACGGCTGAGGTCGGCTTGTTCTTTTGGTGGGCGTCTGGCGAACTCGAGCAGCGTGCCGTCCTGCAATATGGTGCGGAGGGGTTTGTTGGTCTTGGAGGCTTCCAGATGCCGCCAGTCGGTCAGTTCTCTCAGAACGGCCAGGCTGCGGCGATTGAGGTTGTTGGCTCCTTTAATCCGGAAGAAATCGTTGGTGCGATCTTTGACGTAGTAGCCTTCGCGGCTGTATCGCTGACATTCCTCCAAAACCCAGTCGACGCGCTCCATGGTTTTGAGCTTCTTCATCAACTTGTCGTAGAGCGGCAGGAGATGATGCACGTCATCGAGAGCGTATTCGATTTGCGATTTCGTCAGCGGGCGATTCATCCAGTCTGTGAAACTTTCAGTCTTGGTCAGCTGCACTCCCAGGGTTTGCTGAACGAGTTTGCCGTAGCCGACCGGATAGCCGAAGCCGATGAAGCCGGCGGCGATTTGGGTGTCGAACACATTTTTTGGGATCAAGCCCGACCAGCTGTAAACCAGGATCAAGTCTTGCTCGGCCGCGTGCAGCACTTTCAAGATATCTGGATTGGCGACGCGCTCCCACAGTGGGTCGAGGTCTCGCAATATCAGGGGGTCGATAATATGCGCACCAGTATCGGTGGCAACCTGGACGAGACAAAGTTCCGGATCATAGGTGCGCTCCGGAATAAACTCCAGATCCATGGAGAATCTCTGAGTTTCGTCGATCTCGCGACAAACCTGCTGCAGTCCCTCAGCCGTAGTAATGATCGTCATTCGGTGCTGACCTGCGGCTTGAGCAGTTTCTCCCGTGCCCATGCAAGCGAGCCTGGTCTGCCCATAATTATTGAATGTGCGTGCACCAGTTGCGGCAAGTTGTAGCTGAGGAAATCGCGCGCCAGCGATCCGCATTCCATGCCGGCCGCGATCGCGATCGCGCTCGGTGCGGCGGTGTCCCAGACTTTCAGGCGTTTGGCCAGGTGCATGTACATGTCGGCTTCGTCTTCGAGAACTTTGGCCACTTTAAGTCCGACGCTACCCGATGGAACAAACTCGATATCCGGACCCTTCAGATCCGGATTGCGTTTGCGATCGCCCGTCGCCATCATGATGCGAGTGCGAGCCGAATGCTGGTGCTCGCGGACCACCGGATATTGCTGCGGCGGGTTGGCGCCGACTTGTTTCCAGGCGCCGTATGCGGGTCCGCCCCACATCGTCAGTCTGTGTTCCGGCGCGTACACACAGCCAAATACAGACGTTCCCTTATATACAGCGCCAATCATGACGGCATACTGATTATCGTTCTTGATGTAGTTTTCGGTGCCGTCAATCGGATCGATCAACCAGGCTCGTTTGGGACCGTGTTCTTCCTCGGCGGGTATTTCGATGTGAGCCAGATCGCCTTCTTCGGAGATGAAGACATCGTCAGGAAAGCGCTCCTCCATTTTCTCAATCAGAAAATGCGAGAGCTTGATATCGGCGTTGGTGACCAGATCGTGGGGTCCAGACTTCTGGCTCACCTCGATGGTGGCGCGCATTTCAGACGCCATTGCGCCCGCCTCGGCGGCGATATCGCAGACAAACTTGATTTCTTCTTGGCTTAGCGGCGCGGAGGCCATTAATTACCGCAACCTTCCTGTCGGCTATGTATAAAGTGGGGCACCAAACTCGGTGGCAAGTTTGTTGTCCAGTAAGTCGGCCACGTAGGCGACGTTCCAGATCAAATCATCTAGTTCGGATTGATCCAGATTGTTTGTCGCCCGTTGAGCGACCACAAGAACGGAATTTTCGTGTGTGGCCAGCGAGCAACTGCTGAGATTGCCGTTGATATCCAACAGTTTGCGATAAAAGGCTTCGCGGTTGTTAGCCGGAATGTTGTTAATCGGGCTGGTTACCCGGATTACAGGACCCATCTGGGTGTCCTGGACGTACACGTAGACTTTGGCGCTGCCTTCTTGCAGCCACCAGCCGACGCCTTCAGCGCCGGCGAGCTGATGGGTGGCGACATCGAGCCCGCGTCCTTTGAAATAGGACGCGACCATTTGGGACACTTGTTCAACGGTCCCCTTGGTTGCCTTGTTCGCGCCAAACAGATTCATAACTTCGCCCTTCGACCAACGCCCAAAGTATAGCGCCTTAGCGCTTGATTCGCCCTTCCCGGGCGCTGGGCATCGGCTTAGAATGCCGTCAGGCGGCTCCGGCGTGCGGGTGCCCTCCCACAATCCGGCTACGCTGCCCTGGAGGTGACATCCGTCTTCTGGAAACCTTAAATCGTCGACATTTCGGCGCCCATGTGGCACTCACAGGGTAGCCAAATGTCACGCGTTACGCGTTGAAACGTACGTGTGCAACGCAGCGCATGGTGGTAATATAATCTAGTTCGCGCTCTAATCCCGAGTAGCGCAGTGGTAGCGCAGGTGACTGTTAATCACTTGGTCGCTGGTTCGAATCCAGCCTCGGGAGCCATTTATCACAATTGCATAGGGCCAAATGAGCCATTCTGCGCTGTGCGAGCCCGCCATGCCGCAGCTGCTGAGACTTGGCATTGACTATGGGGTTCGATGGGGAGGCTCTTGCGTGGTCTCTCGGGTGCGCGCTTTGACGTAAAATAGGATCAGCATCGGAAAAGGAAGCGCGTCATGGCTCAGCGAAAATCCGAGCACACTGAAATCGATGAGATTATTCTGCTCATCGAGCCATTGTCGACGACAGAGCAAGATCATGTTGTCCTCGCGCTGACGCAGCACTTTGGAAAACCGGATCAGCGGACTGCGCAAGACACTCATATTGGCAAGGTTGTGAGGGAAGATCGGCGAGATCTGGTTGCACAAGTCGGGCGCCAAGCATTGCAGCTGGCAGAGTGTCTGACTGCCGACGAGGAAGATCAACTACTTGAAGAACTAAAGCTGGTTTGGTTGCGGCAAGCGATCAGTGAAGGTGAAAAATCGCTAGCCGAAGACGGCGGAATACCTGCCGAAGAATTGTTCACCGAATTGCGCCGGCGATCAGCTGAACGCCAAAGAAAAAGCGAGCCGTGAAGCTGGTTTTAGCGCTCAGGCGCGTGAGGACTTGCTCGAAATTGAGGAGTACATCGGTCAAGCCAGCCCCAGAGCAGCCATGAACTTCTTGGACAAAATGATGAACCGATGTGAGCAAATCGGACAGTTTCCAGGCATCGGTCGCAGACGATTTGAGGTGAAGACCGGCTATCGGAGCTTGGTCGAAGGGCAATACATAATCCTCTACCGAGTCTCGAATCATCAGGTGGAAGTCGTCCGTGTCCTGCATGGCAAGCGCGATTTTGAGCAAATTATGAAAGAACGACGCGACTAAGAGAGATGGACTACTCAGTAGCGCAGTGGTAGCGCAGGTGACTGTTAATCACTTGGTCGCTGGTTCGAATCCAGCCTCGGGAGCCAAAGTCGAGCGCAGATGATTGCGCATTCTCATTCGTGTTTACCAAGTTCCAGATGGAAGTGAAACGTGCGATTCTTGTTGGTGTCGCGTCTGTTCAGGATAGCTACCAATGATGGTCACGGTTCAAAGTACCAACAAAGCGATGCCTGTGGGCATCATGCTGGTGCTCGCGCTCTGGTGGGGAGGCTATTGGTGGGAGGATTCATCATTGGCGATGATGATCGACGACTACTACCATCCAACGCCTCCGGGTTATCACCGGTTCGTTCAGGAAGGTCCATTTCATACATTCGCGTTTAACATCGTCATCAACGGCGACTCGGCGGTCTACAGAACCTTGAACGCTTGGGGTTGGGTGCGGGAACCGGATCAGGAGCCGTGACGGAAGGCGGCTGTGTCGAAGCCGTCGAACGCGGACTGCACGATGTTCTCCAGTTCGACCAACTCAGTATCAGTAAGGCTATGAAATTCGCCTGACCGCCGCCGATTAGGCAGCGTGCCACCATTTCTGGTGACATAGATAATGAACAGATCCGCGAGCCGATCAGGCATCTCGACGGCATCCATTATTTTGCGCAACGCATCGTCGCGCCGCCGCAAGTAATCGAGTTCCTGCGGCAGGTCTACGGCAATGGTGCGTTGCACGCATTCGTAGAGGAACTCCGCCGCTTCCGTGCAATCAAAGAGCGCGTAGAGATCTTCTGTTTCGTTCGTCACTTCCACGTTGCCCGAGTCAGTCGGATACCACTCGATGTACGGCATGAGCGCTTTTGAATGATTCTCAAGCACGTGCTTGTAGTCTTCGAGCCGGTCGAGCATCACGGAAGAAACTGGAAATGTCAGCCCGGGCGGGCTGAATTTGCGTTGCGCCAGGACATGGTGAATCAGCCAGCGCTGAATCCGCCCGTTGCCATCCTGAAACGGGTGGATGTACACAAATCCGAATGCCACCGCTGCTGCTTGCAGCACAGGGTCAAGTTCGCCCCGCGACATCAGTTCGTCCGATGCAGCAAGTCCGGTGAGCAACACTGTCAAATCAGTGTGCTTGGCACCGATGAAATCAGGCAACGGTTCGCGATCGACTGTGTGCGTGCCGAGAAAAACTCCTTCGTCGCGCAAACCCGGTTTGATAAAGCGCGTATCTTCTATAAGTGATCTCTGCAGTTGCACCAGTTCCGCAATCGACAGTTCGCGGTTTCCTGCCTGGGCAATCGCCCGCCCCCAGCGCTGCAAGCGGTCGCGCGCCGGGCGTTCTCCTTCGATTTCGAAACTGGCTTTGCTATCGGCCAGCAGCAAGAAACTGGCGGCGCGTGCCACCAGTTCGCCACCAACTTTGATAATCGTTTGGTGCGCGCGTTCCCGCAAATCCAGGTCGATGAACGCATTCAGTTTTTCAGTGCGTCTGATGGTCGGACAAAAATTCGGCGTGCCCAGCAAGTTGTTGCGCACGCGGTAGCGCGGCGCGGGCGTGCTGACTCCCGTGTAATAGCGTTTTGAATCGAGTGCTTCGACCATGCCGATTTTGGATGATGCATCGGGCAACTCTTCGATCGTTTCTTGCAGCAGCCACTCATAGAAAAACCAGAGCCGTCGCCCGAAGGCGCTCTCCGGGCTTTTGCGCACGATATTCGCGATGGATTCCGCGGGTACTGCTCGCAAGGCGCGTTTGAGCACGAGGAGATCGATATGCTCGTGTCGGAGGGCGAAGGTCAGGTGCCCTTCAAGGGTTTCGTCAGGGGCGTAGCGTTTGTCGAATATGCGCCATTTGCCATCAATGCGAGGCCCCTGCTTTATATGATGACCGGAAACCGCAGCCATCTCCCGCATCGGCACCGGCACGCCCAGTCCTGAGACCAGCGCCGCAAATCCAGCCAGACGTGCATTTTGCGGCAGACGCTGGTCTTGGAAGTAGGCAAGTTGTGGAGCCGGGACATTCATACTGTTGACCTTGAGGGCGAAATCGACCCGCATAGGTCGAAGTTCATCCGATTTTACCATCAAAGGGCGAAAAGAGCCAGCTTTACCGATAATGGGTCGAATTGCAGCCGCTTTCTGATAAGTCGAAGCAAGCCCGCCCTGGTCGAATACCGCCCGCCGCTAGCGCATAAGTCGAAATATGCCAGCTTGGGCTGATGGCTGAATTGCAGGACGTCAGCTGACCGCCACGGCGGCCACGAAATGCAGAATCTGGCCGCCAACCGCGGCCACGGAACGCCTAATTGACCGCCACAGCGGCCGAATTCGGTCGGTGCTGACCGCCACGGCGGCCACGAAGATGCACGCAGCGCCGTGCCCATTACGTAGCCTGCGCATCATATATGGTGGCACGCACTTATCGCGCACACAAACACACGCATCCGCATCGCATCGCATTGCATAGATATAGATGGCATGCGGAGATTACGTAGCCGCGCGCCGCGCAGTGCGCAATTGCGTACTGACTCAACCTGGCAAAATTCCGATACTAATATCAGCCCCGCAACAATGAAAGTTGTGGTTTCCCCCTCCACCTTCACGAAACAAACTTCAGAGTTGCACTGGATCTAAATCCACGATGGCGTTGGTTTAGAGCGGATACGGAGACATAGCTGGTGGTGCCTTTGAGGCACCATTGGCCTGTCCCGTGAATTCAGCTGATTCGCTCAATATAGAGGTACCGTCCCATGACAGAATCACAAGTCGGCAGCATTTCCAGCCAGATTGAAAAATCGATCGTGTGGCAGGGCGGCTACGACGAAACAGTCCAGGACACAGTACAGCAAGCCCTCAGAGATGATGCCCTCACAAGTCAGGGTGTGCTCAAAGGAGTGGCAAACAACCTTGAGTATGCAATGCCCGATATCTTGAACAGCATGCAATATGCAGATCCTTCCCTGGCTTCATTAGATTATTCGACCGTCGACCGCATGAAGCAGGGTGGTGCACTGGATGCACTGGTCGGTAATTATCTCGATACCGCGTTCAATGCCATTGATACCAGTGATGATGGCATCCTGGACAACGTCGAACTCAATATGTGGGATTACGGTCTCAACCGTAACGTGCAAGATGGCCGAGTCGCGGTGCAAGACAACACGCTCGAATGGACCGCCGGCGGTCATACCGCTGTCTTCGGTTGGGCTGCGAACGGCGAGCTGACCTCCATCACCCAATCCGGTGCCAATGCCAATCAGTTTGTAATGGATCAAAGCACCGGCAACTGGACGGACTCACGAGGCACCCAGTACGGTCCCGTCGAAATAGTTCCGTATGAAGTCTCGAGCAACGGACAGACCACCTTCGAACCCGTGCAGTTCAGTGCCCAGATTCTCTCCGGTTCCAACGCCGGTGGTTGGATACTGCACAAGGCAGATAACAGTGAAGTCGTGACGAATGAGCAGATGCAGATCCGCAGCATTCGCTACCCGAGCGGAGACCAGCGGATATTCTTCTACGATAAAAGCGGACAGCCGGGAGCAGTGAAATTCATCGACGCCAATGATGGAACCGAGCACACGACCCCGCTCGCGGGAAGCCAGCCCCAGCTCTACCGAGATGGGACATTGATAGTGAACGATGGGGAAAAATCTACCGTCTATTTCACCAATGGTGAGTCACGGGACGTCGACGCTGTGCCGGGAGGCGACTCCAGACCGGACGGCACACGCATATAGCTATGAATTGCCCGCCGGCGTGGGCTTTCGCCGGAATTCAGGGACTGATGAGCGTTCTGACGCCAGTTGCCAAGTGGCAAATTGGCGTCATTTTTCTGTTTATAGGTCGTAAATCCTGTGTCGGAGAGTTAGCGACGGGTATAAAGAATTTGGACCTCGTCACTAAGCATACATATTTAAGTCGGGAGGACGGCCTCTCGAATTCGCCGCGGTCGCGAATGGCTTTGGTGTGAAAGGCACAGGAGAACGAATCAAAATGAGCATGGATAATGAAAACGAAGCCCTGGAAAACGAAGACCAGGTGCCGCAACCAGCCGGTGCGGGAGTGGCGACGGCGCAACCAGGCAATCTCGATAATGCCATGGCCGCTTTGATTCGCGCTGCCCGTCCGTCGGAAAGTGCAACCCGAAACCCATTTGAACCCTATCATTCATCGACGTCCCCGCAGACAACGCAAATGCCTGAAGAAGACGATGCGACCTCTGCGATCTTCGGAAGTCAGCCGACCGCCGAACCAACCGCAGCCACACCAGTTGCGGAACCGATGCCGGTTGCCGAACCAACTCCAGAACCAGAAACCGAACCCGAACCTTCCTTCCATACGGCCACGGCGACCGTCCCGGTCACACCACCGCCGGCGGTATCACCCGAACCTGTCGCCAGTCAACCAACAGTAGCGGAGCCTAAGCCCATGCCAGAAACTGCCATTGCAATCTCTGTCGTTCAAGACACCAATAACAATAGTGCCGGTGGCGAACTTTCCGAAAACCACCTGGTAGAAGCCAGCAAGTACATCGGCGAATGGTTGGCGGACAATGCCGACAACGAAGAAGTTATCCAGGCCGCCATCGATTGGGCCAGAAAACATGGCGCCGTCGAGCACAACGGCTATGTTCTCGCTATCCTGTTGCTCCTTGAAGACAGAGATAACGAACTGACGTTGCTTGGCGTTCGCTGGCTGACGAAGTTCTCGACGCACCCACTGGCGCCGGAAATCGTCGTTGCTCTGACACGCAAAAACTAGATAAACAATCTAGTAGCGTCACAAAGATCACAAAATTTGCCCGTTCGTAAACCTGGACCTGGTAAGGGAAAAGGCTGCGAATGGGCATTTTATTGCTGATTCGATTAATACGGTGCTGGGGCATTTGTGTCACATTACGCGTCATGCCTGAGTTCAACTCTACATGGTGCTCACGCGTTGCCGGCTCGAAAGCATCAACGCAAGATAAAAGTCCCTGCTTACTCAGCTCCGATTACGGCATGGCGACGGCGGTGCTGGTCATTTGTTATGTCATCCTGCTGTGCTCATTGTGGGCGTATGGACTGGTTGATCCGAGCGACGGCTGGTACGCCGAACCCGCTCGCGAAATGTTCGAGAAGCATGACTACCTGACGCCGTATCTCAATTATCAGCCTTTCTACGAAAAGCCAATCGGTATCTACTGGTGCATTCTGTTCTGGTATCAAATTTTTGGTGTTCATGAGTTCGCGGCTCGATTGCCGTCCGCGATAGCAGCGGTGTTGACCTCGGCCTTTGCTTTCCAGGTTCTCTGGTCATTGGGCATGAAACGCACAGCGCTGCTGAGCGGCCTGACGATCATCGGATCGCCTCTTCTAGTCACCATCGGACACATCTGCCTGACCGACATGGTGTTTACAGCATGTCTGACGACGTGCGTCCTGTCGCTTTTTGCATATGTAAACGGGCTGTCGATCCGCTACTGGTACTTAGGCTACATCGGGCTTGCAGCCGCGGTTCTCGTCAAAGGACCGATGGCGCTTCTATTCACGATTGCAATCTTTATTTCATACGCCATGGTGCATGCGAACACCATAAGAGGAAGTCGGGCAACCAATCCACTACAAGTGTTGAAGTGCCTGAATCCGCTGCTGGGAATGCTGCTTGTTGTGGCGATTAGCGCTCCCTGGTATGCCTACGAAATAGTTTCTTCCCACGGCGCTTTCTATCGGGAGTTTGTTGTTCGGCAGCATCTGGAGCGCGCTAGCGGTCACGTCAATCACCTGCAGCCCTGGTATTACTATCTGGAAGTGCTGGGTGCAGGATGCGCACCCTGGTACATGTTTGCCCTCGGTTATCGCGACCTGAAACGCCAGGTCTTTGCCGCACGCACGACGCGCGCCAACCTGATCAAGCTGTGCGCCCTCTGGGTGCTGGTCATTGTCGGTGCATTCAGCTGCAGTCAGGCCAAGCTCGACACGTATGTGTTGCCGGCCGTGCCACCATTGGCAATACTGTGCGCCGTTGGATTGGAGTATATCTGGCGCTTCAAACAAACGCGACTCCTGAAGGCTCTGGCGGCATTGATATTTGTTGTTGCCATCGGCTGCCTGATCGGCATTACCTTGTCGAAGGGCTTGTGGTCTGACTTCAACGATCTGATCCGTGTGCTCATACCCCTGTTCGTTTTCGCGGTCTTACCGAACTTTATCGTCCTATTGACCAAACAAGTCTCGCGCCAGGTGCTCGTGATGACGGCATCCTACGCCCTGGCGACTGGGTTGGGAGTGGCGTTTATCGTGCACGCCTACGACGAGGTCAAAAGTCTGCCTCTGCGTAAAATGATCGCCGTGGTCAAACGTGAAAACGGCAGCCTGGCGACATTTATGCGGGATTCGCCGACGGTCGTGTTTTACTGGGGCAAATATGTCCCGTACATGAGAACCGCGGCAGACTACCAGACGTACAAGAGAGATACACCGGCACCGCACTTCGTTCTGACCACTGACGATGTAGTGCCCGCGGCGATAACGGCGTGCCCCGGGTTGACCAAAGTGCAAGAGTCCAGGAAATGGTGGCTGATGCGCACGGACTAGTCGTGCTCTGCACGTGGTCCGCTACTGCACTGGAAACACGCCGTTCTGGAAGTGGAACTCCTTTATAGAATCCACCAGTGCCTGCGCCAGCCCGACCCGTTGCAGATGCCGATAGGGCACCGTGCGCACCAGATCGTATTTGGCACCATAGTTGACCAGATCGTCGTCCAGGTGTCGCAGATACTCCTTGCCGAAGTTATCGTTGCTGCCGATCTGGAAGAATACGACCGTCACCTGATGCGGACTTTCCATTTGTTTGCTGGCGGCGATCAGTGCCTTCGCCACCATTGTCGGTTGCTCGGCCGGATACGGCACGCCATCTGTGATCACCGCAATCAGGAGAGGCTTGGAAGAGCCGTTGTGAGCACGGAAAAAACTGAGCAGCCGGTCGGCGAGCGGCTCGGCGAGCTTGGTGCCGGTTTTGAACGTCGGATGCTGAAACATGTAGTTGATCTGTTCGGCGGTCACGTTCGGGTGAATTTCGTAGTTGCTGTTGAAAGTCGTAACCGTCAATCCGTTCGGCGAGTAGGCCGCCAGCTCTTTGCCCAGGTTCTGAGCTTGCTTGCCGCACCAGTTCCAGCGAGAAACGTAGCCGGTGCAATCGGCCTTTTGCATCGAAGCGGAACAATCGACAATCAATTCCACATCGAAATCGGAGAGTACTCGCCCTGTCGCGATGTTGCCTTTCAATGCCTGGGCTACGACTCCCATCGCGGTCGGAGCGGCAGCGGACGCTGCCGTTTCTTCACCGGGATTGAGCAGGCGGATGGTGGTTGCGTTCAATGTGTAGGGACGCCCGCTGCCGGATGGTTTCGCCCTGGACGCTGGTTTGGCCGTTGCCGGCTGCTCAAGCCCATATGACGAAACTGTGATCGAGAGCGCTGCCATCAGGAAAAGGATTGCTCGCATGGTGAGATTCTAAACCCGGTGCCGGTTTAAGGCACATGGAATTCAGCTCATCTTAATCAAAAGCGCCGGGGCAGATCGCTCAGAGCCGATTGCCGGAGGGTCCGGTAGTGATACCGTATATGGTGCTCTGTCAGCGCTTGCGTTTTGTGGCGACCCACTTCGATTTTGAATTAGACAAGCCAACTTGCTATCATTTGTAAACGGATCGGATATCAGGCGTCCCGGCAAAACTAAATACACTACAGGCATTCGCGTATGTCAGAAAGGCGTTTCTTCTCAATAGGGACCATGCTGTGGGCTCTTTTTGTGTCCTTCTCTCTTCTGGTTCAGACATCGGCATGGGCGGCTCGCACGCCACTCATCGATCCTGCCGGTAGGCAAGTCACCACTGTGATGACCGCTATGGCGACCGGCGCGATCGACTTGCAGCTGGTCGGAGACGGTGTTTCCACCGACGTAGTGAAAGTGTTGATTACCAATAAGAGCAATCGCCCGCTCAAGCTTGTCATGGAGCGTGGGCAGACCTTCGTTCCGGACAATCCCAGCTTTCAGACGATGATGATGCGGCAAGATCTGATTCTGAATATGGACGCGGGGCAGAAAGTTGTGCAAACCGATTTGCCTTCGTTGTGTGTGTCGGAGAAGAGTGTTCCTCCGCCGCCCAGCGGCGAGAAAGGCGTCAAATACAAAGCCCTAAATTATGGCAATGTTGAAACCTGGAAACAGTTGATTGCCATCATGGCCGCGGCCAACGACCTGGAGAAGCGCGGCATGTTCGGCAACGTTCCATTTGCAGCCAACAAGAAAGAAAAGATTCTGCAAATGGCAATCTGGAAACTTCTTGGCGACAAGTCGATGAAGGACATCGACAAAGTGACGCCGGAGTCGATTCAGCAGTCGCTTCTTGATGAGGTGGGCAACCTGATTCAGAAAAATCCCTCAGCTCTGGCGCAGCTTGGTGACGGCTACAAAATGTCGTCGAGCGGCAAGTTGACTGTGGTTGGCAAGAAACAGAAGGAATCTCTCGACGAGCGCGTCGACAAAATTTTCTCCGCGGTGGACATCACGGTTCAGCGCAGCACCGATCCCAACTTGCCGGACGCGGCTGGATTGCCGCTGACTGACTTTGACACTTTCTGCAACGTTGGTGAGCGAGCATTTCAACGTGGTGAATACTCGGAGGCGGAAGAAATTCTCAAAGCTGCTGCTGATGAAGCGTACAAGTTTGGCGAAGCAGATCCGCGCTACTCCCGCAGTTTAAGCTGTCTTGGTCGTGTTTACCTGGAACTGGCCTGGACTGATAAAGCGGAGTCATTTCTAGGTCAGGCTCTCGACTTGCGTCAGCGCACGCTCGGCAACGCCCCGGAAGTTGCGCACAGCAACAATGACATGGGGCAGTTGCGGCAATTGCAAAACTCCTACGGCAAAGCTGACGTGTTTTTCAGCAAAGCGCTGGAGGTTTTGAAAGCCAACCCGAAGAGTTCTCCGCTGGACATGGCGAAGACCCTCAATAACTACGGTCGCAATGCGAACTTGCTCAAAGACACTGTGAGAAGTGTGCCGGCACTCAGGCAGGCTCTGATGATTAGTATGGATTACAACGAAAAGCTGGTACCCCAGGTCGGAGCCAAGGGCGCCACACCATCGGCGGTGGCGCCCAATCAGTTGCCGTCGGAAACAGCCGAAGTAGCCGAAATCGAGACCAATCTGGCTACCAGTTATCTGAATGATGGCAAGCTGGATGAGGCAAAAAATTGGTACGAGAAAGCTCTGGCAGTCGACCAAAAGGCCTTGCCTGAAAACCATCCATACATTGCGACGATTCTGGACGGCCTGGCAGAAACGCTCTCCAGGCAAGACAAGCGTCAGGACGCTGAGGTCTGGAAGAAGAAGGCGGACGATATTCGTCAGAAGTCTTTTGGTCAGGACAACATCGACCTGGCCAAGCTTCCGTTTGGCTATGATTCGTTTACGCGGATGCAAGCTTTCCTTGCCAATAAGGGGCTGCACAATGTGACGGTGGAGGAGTTTCGCGGCAAATCGACAATGGTGCCGGGAGCCAGTCTTGATAAGGCTGAGGTCAATCGACCGATCGCCGATAAGTGGGCTCTCGTTATCGGCATCAGCAAATTCAAAGACAACGAGCTGAATTTGCAGTATCCGGCTAAAGATGCTCGCGACTTCGCGAAGTTTCTGGTCGAGAAGGAAAACTTTAAGTCTGATCACGTGAAGCTGCTCGTGGACGAACAGGCGACTCGAGAAAACATCATGTATGCGCTCGGTCAGGGTTTCTTGCCGCATGCTGCCAATCCTGATGATCTGGTGGTGATCTTCATCTCCAGCCACGGCAGCCCTTCCGATGTCGACCAGAAAGGCGCTAACTTTTTGCTGGCTCACAACTCGAGCAAAGACAATTTGTATGGCACCGGCATACCCATGAGTCAGCTGGTCGCCAGCATCAAAGACCGTTGCAACTGCAAACGGGTGGTGATTTTCCTCGATGCTTGCCATAGCGGTGCCGTAGCTGAGTCAGAGGCGATGAAAGGCATCTTTCGCGTCGGCAATTTCGATGCCGCCGGCATCGCCCAGGGTGCAGGGCAACTGGTGGTTTGCTCGAGCATGCCCAGTGAAACTTCCTGGGAATCCAAAAGATATCCCAACGGCGTCTTCACCCGCTGCCTGATTGAAGCTCTCAGCCAGGGCGGCACCGGCACCAAAATGAAGGATGCGTTCACCATATTGCAGGACAAGGTGCAGCAAGAAGTAATCCACGACCGTGGCGTCGGACAGCGCCCCAACATGAAAATGAAATGGGACGGTGAGGACCTGGTTATCGGGGCACCACCGACAGTGGTACGCCCGGCGCCCAACGACCCGGAAGTTAAGGAAGCGCAAGCCACCACCACCGGCGGTGGCGGCGATGCGAAAGGACTGACAGGCGCCACCACTGCCAAGCCGAAGGTGCCGACAGGCGCACCGACAAAAGCGAAATCACCGTTGCCAACAACCGGGAAAACTGCCCACTAGAATGTCGACGATCAGATTAGATTGGTCGCATAAAGGCGATAATCGCTTGTAAAGCGATTGACCCGGTTTGAGCATCTGACAAATAATTCTTTGTCGACCAAATGTAGCACGTGACAAGTGTTGATTTGGTGGCGAGCTCTTTCACGAAAATGGGGTAGTACCGTGAAATTCCTGGGTTTTTTCCTCAGCCTTTTATTGATTGTGCAGCAGTCTTGCTATCAGCGGGGGTACGCTGCAGACGGCATAAACACGTCGGTTCCAGTCAACAAAATCGGCACCCTCTTGCTCGCCGACGCGACAGCCATCCTCACCAGCACCACCATCGAAGTCACCACCAAAGGTCCGGACGGCAATCAGCAAACCGCCCTCAAAGGTCAGCTGCTCAATGCCACCACTACCGGTGGCACAATCAAAGCCATCGCCTACTTCACGGGTGGCACGCAATTCAGCAACCTCTGCACCGGCGGTCCGGGACGCGTGAAAACTGCGTCCGGTGACGTAGTCGAAGGTGCAATCAGCAATGTCAGTGCTGAAGGTCTGACATGCGGCGGTCAGCGCATCGCCTCCTCCGATTTGAAGTGTGTCGACTCGCCCTGCGCTTTCGAGATGACTGCCAGCAGCAGCAAGATTTCATTCAAGCACTGCACCGTCGCGGCGGCGGCGGAAAAGCCGACCAAGGTCAAGTCGGTCGGTGAACACCAGACTGCCAAACGAGTTCTTGTTGTGGTTGCCCTGCTGGCTATCGTTGCTGTCGCAGTAGCGGTACCGGTGGCAGTGGCATGCAGCAATCGCCATCATCACCGCACGCAACAACCGGTGTTCTTCCCGACGCAGAGCAGCAGCCCTGCCCCGTCGCAACCTGTCAACGATTCCAGGTCTTCCTCGTCCAACTCGTCGTCGTCGCGATAACTCGTTTTGTTTTTCATGCGCTCTGCGCCGACTCGTCGCAAGCCACGAACGCGCGGATGTCGCGCATGAGGTCGAGAATTGGTTTGCGCACCGGGGTTGGTGCAGGCAGTTTGAGCAGCACCAGCATCGTCGACAGCAGCGAAGCGGAGCTGTTGATCAACGATGTAGTGCGTTGCCAGCCGAACGAATCATCGTGCAGCCAGAAGAAGAGAATACCCATGTAGTAAAGCCAGAGCAGGCAGGGCAAGTCTTCCCGCAGTGCTTCCGGCGGCGTGTCCTCACAGCCTCGCATGACGTCGGCAAAGATTTCCACAGATCGCTCGCGCACGCTGCGCGTCTGCCGGCCAAACGGACTCAGTCGGCTTTGAGGCGAGCCTGCCACCGCAAAGAGACTGCTCAGTAGCGGACGATGAGGCTGCAACACCGACAGGCAGGCGCTGACGGCTGCCACCAGTCTTGCTTTTAGCGATTTTTCCATGGCCATGGCTCGCAACGAGGACAGTACTTGCTGTTGGCACAGGTCTTCGTAGTATGCCTGCATCAGGTCTTCCTTGGACTGGAAGTAGTGATAAGCGTTGCCCAGAGACACCCCTGCCTCGCGGGCGATCAGCCTCATAGTCGTGGTCTCGTAGCCCTGCTTCTGAAAGAGCTCCAGTGCCGCAGAGAGAATGGTTTGGCGGGTGCGCTCACCCTTACCGGTTTTTGGTTCACCCACTGTTGTTGTTGTCTCTTTATGGGGTACCATGCCGGTAGGTCGCTCCGCTTTCTCATTAAGGAATGAACGCGTTCACAACTAGCTTGACGCTAACCACAGTATAGCCTAACATAAAAGTGAACATGTTCAAATCTGATTCCGCAGCGACGGAGAAAGTCTCCTCAGGGAGGTGGACTATGTTCTGGATTGCATACCTCATTTACTGGACCTTGCTTTTCGCGGTCACATTTCTCACTACCTCACACTGGAAGCCGCATTTGGGCAATCGGCGTCATGGGTTGGCTGCCTTGCTTATGGCCTCGTCCTACATAGCGGCAATTTTCGCTGTCGGTGGACACCTGGAACCCTGGCAGCGCCTGTTTCTCGGCTCAATCGGTCTGTTGCAAACCATCAAAACTGCGGCGGTGCTTGTTTCTCACCGGCAAATGGACTTGCCTGGCGTTCTTATATATACGACCGTCTGGCCGGGCGTGCGCACCATTCCGAAAACCCGCAATAAACCTGATGGAGAGCGGTTGCCGGCGCTGGAGGCAATGTATAACCGCGGATACTGGACGTTTTGCTTCGGTCTTCTCCTGTCGATCATCACAGCGCTTGCGTACGAGCGCGTTCCCGCCTCGATTATCGGCTGGCTGGGTCTGGCAGCTGTTTTGACGACCATACATTTTGGCTATGCGCAACTTCTCAGCGCTTCCTTGCGTTTGTTGGGATTCGATGTCGACCCGCTCTTCGATGAGCCGCTCAAATCCGTATCCTGTCATGATTTCTGGAGCAGGCGCTGGAACCTGGCTTTCGTGCAAATGAATCAAATCATTTTGATGCCGGCGCTTCGCAGTCGAATGCCCGTTGGGTTGGCGCTGTTTACCGCCTTTCTGGTCTCAGGACTGCTGCACGAGATCGGCATCAGCTATGCGGCGGGCACCGGTTGGGGCGGTCCGCTCTTGTATTTCACCCTGCAAGGAATCTGGTTTGTGGTCGAGCACCATCTGCGCTACCACAAAGTAAATCCGCTGATATTGCGGATGGCCGCCTGGGTAGTGATTCTTTTGCCGTTGCCGTTGATTTTTACAGACGCGTTTCGCGCCGCTTTCATCGTGCCGCTCTTTGCCTGGCTGCACGCCGCGCTCACGTCGCATGACCTGAAGTGGTACATTGCCACTGCACTCTGGTGCGCCGCCACCGGCAACTTTTGCACCATGCTCGCCGGCATTCAGGTGCCCAGCCGCATGAACTGGAAAGAAGAATTCCAGCGACTCGGCGGTTTCAACCGCAAGATTCTCACCAACTATTACTGCTACATCGGACTGATGATCGCTGCCTGGGGCACCATGACCATCGTTTTGCACGGCGACATGATGCGTGGTGAACGCGCCGCTTTATGGCTTGCAGGCTTGATCGCGACGTTCTGGAGCTTGCGCGTGATTGTCGATTTTCTCTATTTCAAGCCCTCCGACTATCCGCACGGCACCGACGTGGTCGTCGGCAAAGCGCTGCTAAGCACTCTCTTCATTTTGTTGTCGCTCTCGTACTGGGCATTAATCGCCTGGCATGCGCTTACTTAACGGCAGCAGTGCTGTTGCGTTTGGCGAATTGTTGGATCGACTCGACCAGAGCTTGCGACAGTCCGACGTTCATCAAGTGATCGAACGTCACGGTTTTCACAAAGTCGTAGCGGGCACCTTTTTCCAGCAACCCGTAATCGAGAAAATTGAGAAAAGCCTCGCCAGCTTGGTCGTTGCCGCCAATCTGAAAAAACACCACCGTCACTTCATGCGGATCCTTCATGCGTCTCGACGCATTCACGAGCGTGGTTGCCACCATCATTGGCTCCCAGGCTGGGTGCGGGACTCCATCGGTGATCACAGCGATCAGTAGCGGTTTGGAGCCGGGTTGGCGGCGCACGAAAAACTCGTTAAGCCTGTCGGCCAGCGGCTCAGCTAATCTGGTGCCGCCGCGAAAGTTGGGATTTTCAAAAAGATCGGCGATATTGCCCGGCGACGAATTGTGATACACGTCATAGTTGGACGCGAACGCGGTGATCGTCAGCCCGCGCGGCACGTAAGGCACCAGTTGGCGGGATAAATCTCGGGCCTGCACACCGCACCAGTTCCAGCGAGAAAGCCCGCCCGGGCAGTCGTGACGGCGCATCGACATCGAACTGTCGACAATCAGTTCTACATCGTAATCGGCCAGCAAACGCACTGTTGATGTGGCTTTGCCCGGCAGGGTCGTCGTGGCTACTTTGCCGGGCAGGATAGTGGAATCCGCTCTTCCGGTCTGCAATTGCAAGGTGCCCGGGGACTGCTGAAAAGCCTCCAGTGCGTTTGTTTCGGCGTGCAGAGGCACTATGTTGCTCTTCACCCCGCCGGTAATCGTGTCCTTGAAAGGCACTTCAGGCGCCAGAGGCGGCATCGCATCGGGACGATGGAGGCGCTGCTCCTGGTCGGTCAGGATACGAATTTTGCTGGCGCCCAGCGTGTACGGCTGTTTGGCGCCGGACTCGTCGGCATGCGCCGGCGACGACACGGCGGACAGCACCACTGCAGCCCCAGTCAACGCTGAAACCATGAAATCACGAGTGAAGACGTCCATCAGGGCCAATTTTAACCAATATCTCAAGAGGTCTATAGCTTATAGACGCTCGGCATGGTCAAAAAGTTCAATTTGCACCGACAATTTCATGTTGCATTCATCGAACTGGCGATGAATTATCAAAGGTCTGTCGAGCTGCTATCGGACTGGCGAAGTTATTGTTTCTTCTTGCTTTGAATGAAGAAGAAAATACCGCCAGCGACAACCCCGATAATCAAACCGGGAATCCACATGACGGAGAAGTTGTCGCCGCCGCCGTGTGGTGCTCCGCCGCCTGCTGCCGGTGCGCCGCCCGGTTGTTGGGCAAGCGCTTGCTGAGCGTTATTCAGCAAACAAAGAACCGGAACCAGCAATGACGAAGCTTGATTTAGCCGCTTTTGAAAGTAGTGATTGGTCTTCATGCCCAACAGTATAAAGGAGAAGGGCCAAAAGGCAAGCATGTGCACAATGCAAAAGGTTGCTATGCGCCGCTGTGTTCTGCACATTGAGAAGATAGCGATCAGATGTCTCGCACCATATTTGGTGCTGGATGCAAACGATGAATGAATGTGCCTTTTCGAGTGAGGTACAATGGCGCTCATTCTAGAATCCCGGTTTTCAAGGTAGCTAAGAAGCTCATGCCTGCAAGAAACATTTTTTGGGTCGTCGCCCTGTTTATTCTCGGAGCGCTCGGACTGAGTCAAATGACCAGGCGGCGCGAGACGCTGGATGCCGTTCCGGAGTTAGACCTGGAGCGCTATCAAGGCAAGTGGTACCAGATTGCATTTATTCCGAACTGGTTCCAAAACAAGTGTTCAAGTCACGCCACCGCCGAGTACTGGTTGAACAGCGACGGCACGGTGAATGTGATCAACGCCTGCCAACGCAAAGACGGTGAAACTGAAATTGCCGAGGGGCTAGCCAAGGTCAATCCCAAGTACATGAAGAACAGTGTTCTCAAGGTCCGCTTCGGAAACTGCCCTCTCAATAACTTCTTGCCATTCATCTGGGGCGACTACTGGGTTATTGATCTAGATACCGACTACCGATATTCAGTGGTCGGCGAGCCTGGGCGCAAGTTTCTCTGGATACTGGGACGCGAGCCGCAGATGGACGAAATCACCTATACGCTCCTGCTCGACAAGATTGCCGGACAGGGCTATGACATCGAGCGCATAGTGCGCACCAACTGAGTCTCAGGAATCGCTGGTTGGGCGTTTCGCTTGATGCTGCTGTCCCGGGCTCACTTCATGACAATCCCGGTAATCCGGGGACCTTTTCCCAGGCGGCGATCAGGCAACGGCCGGCACTTTCGAGTCACGCATAGGCATTAGAGCTCGTGCATGGAACTTGTCGCAGCCGGTCCCGTCGCTTCATCCGTCAAAAGAAACCCCAAAAGAAGGATGAACGCCGTGTTGCTTAACAGGAAAAACCAGTTTGCACTGAGCCTGGCCGCCACTTTGTTGGTGAGTGCCGGTGCCGGCACTGATTGCTGGGCATTCCATATCCCAGGGACCGGAAAGAAGGCGACAGCTGAAGAAAAACGCGCTGCTTCCGAAGCGAAGCAAGCCGCTAGAGACGCCAAAAAGGCCAAGCGGAAAAAGAAATCTCAAGAAGATATGGCTGCCGAACAAGCAGCCCAACAGATGAAGACGCTCTCAGCAGAAGCTCAATCTGCAGATGCTCAAGCAGCTGATTCTAGTGAGAAACGAGAGTTGCCTGCCGTGATCACACCGGCTCCTGCACCAGTTGCAGTGCCGATGCAGGTCACCCCGCATGGTACTGTCACCAACGTCACTCCGACTGCCGAAGTCAACCTCAATGACAGCAAAGTCAGCGCGGAAGAGAAAAGGATTGACGAGCAGAACCGCGCCGCATCGGATGCGCGTGTCAATGAACAAGCAGCGGCCGCCAACAGAATCCCTGGAACGAAAGTCGACCCGGAAGATCTAAAAGAAGAAGGCGCTAAGAAAAAGGGCGGTCTTTCGCTCAATCCTATTACCTGGTTGTTCAAACCAGTGCTCAAGCTGCAGGAGCAATCAGTGCGGCTCGAGCAACAAATCATGAAACTGACCGGTCCGATTGCCGCATTGCAGCCATCGATGCTCAAGCTGGAACAAAAGATGGATGGTGTGCAGGGCACCATGGGTAATATGCAAAACACCCTCAAGGGCACCGAAAGCACCATGCAGTCAGTGCAAAAATCTATGGGTGGTGTCACTAACCAGATTGGCGGCATGAAAACTCAGGTCGTGGGAGTGCGCCAGGATATGCGCAGCATTCAGGGCGAGATGAACTCCATCAATAAAGACATCAATCAATTGCGCGACCCGATTGAAGATCTTCGTTCGCCACTTATGGCAATACAAAAGCCGATTGCCGGAGTAGAAGAGCGCCTGTCCAAGCTAGATCAGCAACTCGCCGATCTGAAGGCGCTGATAACAATGGTGCTGACGTCGATATACATTGCCGCTGCAGTTGTCGCCATCGGTACTCCGGCAGCAGCGATTCTGGTCTGGCGCCACCGGGCGAAAATATTGCCTAAAGCGTCACCAAGTGAGAAGCATGAGGAAGCCAAACTGGCTGCCGCCGGTGCCGAAGCAAAGCGTCAGGACGCTGATACCGTCTAGCCCCGTCTAGTTGTAATCATAGTTATCGGTGCCGTCGCCGTTTTCATCATTCGCCGGCGGCTCCGTCTTCGGTTTGTAGTCGTTCATGATCTCTTTGGAGATGTGCAGCTGGTTGCCGGTGTAGATCAAGTTAACGTCTTGAATGTTGTTTTCCTGGGCGATGCGATTAATCACTTCCCAGATCTGCTTGGCTGTAGGCTTTTCGATGCCCTGGCTGCCTAAGATGTCCGAGGCAATACGCCACAAGCAGTCACCGGATACGATGTCGTAAGTGTAGCTGCCGTCTTCGCCGACCTTGAATGTGCGTTTGCCGTGAGTGACGTCACCTTGAATGTCTTCATCAGGTGGGTTCTGTCCGGTTGCCACCTCAGTATGGCGGTGCAGGCTGCCGTCCGGGTTCGTGTAGGTGTAGCGGAAGTTGCCGTTTTGATCTACTTCCAGGTCGCGTCCGGGCATACCGTCCGAACTGCGCTTGAACATACCGGGATGCTCGGGGTCCGGCGTCCAGGTTTCGGTGGTGCGCGGCGATGAGCCGTCGGCGTTCTTGCTGTTGGGTGGAAACACTTGGGTGACTTTGGCAATTTTGCCTTGCTCGTCATATTCGAACTGGAAATAGTCGCCTTCTTTGTGCAGAACTCGAGTCACTTGTCTGGTGCCATCTGTCAGCAGTTTGCCTTCGACACGCGATCCGTCGAGGTTGACGGTGACGCGCACTGCTTGGTCGCCTTCTCCCAGGGTGTAAGAATAGGCACCGTTCTCTTCCGCTTTCACATCTTTGGCATCTTGAGCCTGGTCTGGGTGATCCTTCGGATAGACCTTGACGCCTGTCGGCTGTCCATCAGCTCCGTAGGTAACCTCTTCGACCATCGCTGGATTGACGGATGAATCTGTGTTGACAGTTTTCACCAACTTATTGTTGGTGTCGATGCTGTCGGTACGGGTGTTGCCGTTCTTGTAGTGCATTTCAATCTGCTGGCTGTTATCCAGATTGCGTGTCACTTTCACGTCGCCGGCCGGCGTTTCGAAGTGGTATGAATAACCGCCTTTGCCGTCTGGACCGACGTTCGTTGCGTCCATCTTGCTGCCGTCGGGACCGGTGCGCACCCACTTGTCGCCTTCGCGAGAGAGGGTTTCCACAACTTTGCCGTCGACGGTGGTGGTAATCGACTGATACTCGCCTTTCTCGTTTTTCTTCACTTCGACGGTGGTGTTGCCGCGAATGAAGGTGTCGTCGCCGTTCACTTGCTCGATGTGCACGACATCGCCGGTGGTGGCTTTGAGGGCGCCGGTTTGCGGGTCGACTTCTACCTTATCGACTTTCTCGGATGTGTCTTCGTCGGGCATGTGGAGGACACGGCTGGTCTTGGTCCAGGTGCCGTCCGCATTGCGCCGGTAGTGTTCGCTGTATTCGTTGCCGTTACCCCAGGTGCGGCTGACACCGGACAGACCTTTGTCGTCGTAGGTGTATTTGGTGTCGGAGCCGTCTTTGCCTTTGGTTTCTACAACTCGTCCCTGGCTGTCTTTGATGACGATGCTGCCGTCGGGCAGGGTTTGCGTTGTCGTTTGATCGGTGCCGTTGTTGCCGCCGTCGTCCGGAGCGGCGATGTCTTTCGTGGTGCCGTCGCTCTTCAGGAGTACTTGAGATTTGTCGGCACGAGTGAACGTGACGGTGCCGTCAGGAGCGGCAGTGATCGAGGTGTACTTGTCGTTGGCGTCGTCTTTGTTGACCCAGCCGGCGTCGCTCTTGGTGTATGTCTTGCCGTTGGCTTGGATCTCGGTTGGATTTTCGGGATTGTTGATCTGGACGCCGCGCGGATGGGTCGGGAAATCTACTTGCAGCACTTTGCCGTTTTGCAAGAAGACTCTGGAACCGTCCGGTCTCATGTTGATGTCGTATTCGCCGCCGCTGTCTTTCCAGTGGAAGCTGTAGCTGCCGTCGGCATTCACTTTCATGTTGGTAAGTTCGACCGGCGTGCCGTTTGTGTCCCACTTGTCGCCATCGCGATGCAGAGGCAGACCGATGGTGCCTTCCGGCGGCGTGATTTTGCTGACTTTGCCTTCATTGTCGTATTCGAAGGTAGTCACAGCACCCTTGTACTCGACCTTGACCGGCTGCCCTTCGGAGTTGACGTGAATTTGGGCGCCATCAGCGCCGGTGATTACTTTGACTTCTTTGTTGTAATCGGTGTCATCGCCTAGAGTGACCGGCGGTGCATCACCCGCGACTTCTTGGGTGGTGCCGTCGGTGTGATAAATAACTTGCGAGTTGTCGGCGCGTTTGAAAGTCACTGTGCCGTCAGCAGCAGCGGTAATCGATGCAAACTTATCGTTGTCGTCGTCTTTGTTGACCCAGCCGGCATCGGTCTTGACGTAGGTTTTGGAGCCATCGTTGACTTTGACTTCGGTCGGGTTCTCGGCATCATTGAAGGCGACGCCGCGCGGTTTGTTCGGGAAATCGACCTGGCGCAATTTGCCGTTCTGGAAGTAGAGCTGCGAGCCGTCGGTCTTGTTGGTAATGTCGAATTCGCCGCCGCCATCTTTCCAGTGATACTGGTAAGAACCGTCAGCATTAACGACCATGTTGGTGAGTTCGACCGGAGAGCCGGCGGCTTTCCATTGATCGCCTTCGCGGGTGAGCGGCAAATTTATGCTGCCTTCGGGCGGCGTGATCTTGCTGATTTTGCCGTCGGCATCGTATTCGAATGTTGTAATCTGACCGCCGTGTTCTACTTTAATAGGTTGGCCTGCGGCATTCAGGTGCACGGTCGAACCGTCGGCCGTTGTTGTCTGGCTGGCTTCTTGATTGGGATCGACTCTGTCTTGATCGCCGGTTGATGTCTGTCCGTCCAGATTTAGCTGTTGGCCGTCACCGCTGTCGTCGGGAACCGGAGCCGGTGCGGCAACTATTTTGGCTACCGTGTGTTCGTCGCCGCTGGTGACAAGAATTCTTGTCGACTGACCGTCGTCGCTGTCCAACATCAATGTGCCATCGGCGAGTACGGTGCCGTGTTTGCCGGCAACATCGGTGGTGACTGCGTCGCCGTCTTTCGGTTTCACGACGACGGTCGCCAGAGCTCCGTCGGCGCCATATGTAAAGGTACGGACGTCGCCGTTCGGATAGCGAACCTGTTGCACTTGCCCGCTGGTGCTGGTGGTAACTTCACTGTTGTCGGTTTTGTGCACAACGGTCGAGCCTGCCAGCGGTCCATCTTGATACTGGAAGCTGAATTGACCGAACTTATAACCGTCGAAATCGACTATGTTGGGTGAGGTGATTTTGGCGCCCGTAGTGGCTTCGAGCCACTGACCGTTGGAGTCTGGATAATACATGGCACCATTGCTGATGCCGTTTATTTGTGACAGCTGCGCGCTGTAGTAATCGCGCATGAAGACGGTCTCGGAATCCTGTGGTCCCAACCAGGATTGCATGTCGGGAGTGCCGGACGGCTGCGAATCGGTGCGTTGTCCGACGCCGGTTCTCCACACTTTCAGTTCGGCTTCGGTGATGTTGTGATCGTGGTCGGCGTCGATGTTGTCGAAGTTGGCTTTGAGAGCTGCGGCAGCCAGTTGATCTTGACCGTCTGAATTGGTCGCCAGACCGGCCACGTCGTCCTGGCTGATGCCACCATCTGCGGCCAAAAGATTTTTGGCTCCAGCATCTTCCAATACAATGCCGGGCAGCAAATAAGTCAATTTGCCCTGCAGGTCGTTCATTGCTTCGGGAGTGTTGACACCATTTGTTTGAATGGTGGCATTAATCTCGTCATGAACGTGGGAATCTACTTTGCCGCCCGATTGTGCGACTGCAGCTTCAACTTGATTGGCTGCTTGATCGGTGCCTGGTGAAGCCATGACCGAATCACTCCTGGTAATTAAATGGATGAAGGAAGGTGGCGGGTGGAATGGAAACGCGCAGATAGAAACTCAGCCAACTGGTAGTACTCGCTCCACGCTGGCTTAGCTTTTCGGGGATGCGAGGATATTACAGCGATCGCCCCACCGAATCAGTACGTATTTACGTACTTCCGGTTTGCTCAAAATTTCGGCGGGCTGGCTACAATTGCGTACAAGCGGAGGCAGGCACAGACAATGGCTAGACGATGGACTATTTCGCTTCTGACGGCTGGGTTTCTTACCCTTGCCGCTCCAGCGCTCAGTGCCGACCAGCTGGCTGAAGGAATACAGTTTTACAAGGCTGGAAAACTGCCTGACGCCGTCAAGTCGCTGTCAGCTTTCATTTCCAGCCATCAGAACAGTCCGCAAAACTCCACCGCCTATTATTATCTGGCTTGCTGCTACTACCAGAGCGGGCAAACGGCAGAGGCAAAACGCCTATACGAAACAATCGCCAGCGTCTATCCGAAATCTGAGGAGGCGCGCACGGCACAACAAATGCTCGTGCGACTGCAAGGTTCAGTTGGAGCGACAGGTGGCGCTGTTTCGTCGCCGGCAGTCGGTTCGGCTGCTCCCGCGAAGGCTGCTCCCGCCGTCTCTTTCGATGACAGTTCCGGCGATACAGCCGAAGAACGGCGCTACGAAGCCGAATACGCGGCGCTGCCGCAGTCAACTCGGGTGGTGTTCAAACGCGACGAAGGTGGACACATGTACGTCACGGTCTGGCTTAATAACCGTCCCATCAAAGCTATCTTCGACACCGGCGCCCACGCACACTTCGGCTTGAACCACCTTTCGCAGGTCGGCATCTCGGTGCCCGCCAACGCCAAGACCAGTAATGCTTACGGGTGGGCCGGACGCCCCGTGCCCATTTGGCTCATGGACGCCAGCCTGAAAATGGGCGATATGACGCGCCGGGTGCCCATCACCGTGGAGGAGAATATGGCGCTGGCGCCGCTTGTAGGTCAGGAGTTTTTGAAGGAGCTCCGTTATGAAATCGACGACAAGGGCGGCGTGATGACCCTAAGTAAGACCAGGACTAAGTCGGCTAGTCAATTTAACTCTATGTATGACGTACCTTGCATGCAGGTGGACGGCGACGACATGATCACGCTGGAGGTGGAGGGCAAAAAGACGGTGGCGATAATAGATACAGGCGCCCAGGTAACGATTTTGAGTCCAGCCACCCTGGCTCAACTAGGTATTGAGATTGACCCGAATGCCCCGCGGGTGGCGATTGGCGGGGTCGGCGGCAGCACTACCTGCCGGGTGATGGAGCTTGACCTGCAGGTCGGGCCGGTGCGTCGCCAGAATTTTCGCACTTTGATTGGTGGGGCGGCCGGGAACGCCATAGGGCAGGATTTTATGCAAGGATGGCGCTACACCGTGGACCACGATCGTCACCTGCTGCGCTTTTTCCACTAACCAGCAACACTTTTTTGCAGCGCCATTTTGTGTTGTAATTCCAAATAGGTGCTGAGCCCGGGTCCCCCTAATTTCCCCGGCACTGGCCGTGATTGAGGAAACAGAAGAGCCACCGGCAGATTTACTGACCAGGACGTGGCAATATCAAATGAGGTCCGGCTTTCAAGCACGGCGGAGGAAAAAATGAACGGTCTTAAGCGCGCGGGTGTAGGCTTTCTGGGATGTGTGATGGCACTGTCCATTTCGCTCGGGCAGTCAACACAGCAGGCGACAGCGGCGACACCGTCCCCCGGCGGAGCCGGCAACTCCCGCGGCATCCAAATTGGCGCCAAGGACCTGTTCTACAAACAGTTGTCCGACAATACTGGATACGCCCCCAAAGCCACCGAGTACACTTCAAAAGCCCTCGAAAACAACGGCAAGCCGCAGACCATCTCCAACATGGGTCTGAATTTCTCTATCATGCGCGAACGCAACGGTCAGTTGCAGCAAGTCAGCAGCCAATCGGAATTTCGTAGCGGCGATGCTATTCAGTTCAAAGTCACGTCCAATATCGATGGCTACATGTATGTATTTCTGACCAGCGGCAGCACTGGCAAGCGTGCTCAGCTCTACCCGCCGCCTTCCGAGACCGGTCAGAATAAGATTCTCAAAGGCATCACTTATACCGTTCCCGAAAACGGACAGCTCTGCTTCGACAACAATCCCGGTGTAGAAACACTGCAGTTGGCGCTCTCGCCAAAGCCGATGAATGCCGATGATGCTCTAAAAACCAGTCGCAGCATCACCATCACTCCCAAGGATCACAGCAAAGCATCGGCGACGCTTGTGGCTTTCGAGAATGTCGATGAAGCCGCTCGCCAACACTTCTCCAAGCTGGGCATTACAGGTAGTACCACGGCTGTCACCACTGATACTTCCAAACCGTTCACGGTCGACCTGGTTCTCCAGCACACAGACCTTAACGGCAAGCCGGCGGCTGCTGTTACCGCTTCCACAAATGGCTCCAACAAAATTGCTCTCAACTCGGGGGTTCCTGGAACGACTCGCACCTTGACGCCGACAACCAACCCTAACCTGTCCAACGCCGGCGCGGTGGCGAAGGTGGCTGTCAACTCGCCTGTGCAAGACAAGTGGGCGCTGGTCGTCGGCATCAGCAAGTACAAGGACAACAGCCTCGATTTGCGGTTTCCGCACAAAGATGCCCAAGATTTCGCCAACTACCTGATCAAGGAAGGCAACTTCGCTCCCGATCACGTTCACGTCCTGACCAACGAGCAAGCCACCAAAGAAAACATTCTCGATGAGATGGGCGAAAGTTTCTTGCCTATCAATGCCAAACCTGGAGATCTCGTAGTGGTCTACATAGCCAGCCACGGCACCTCGAAAGAACAGGACGTCGCGCAAGAAAACTTTCTGGTTGTGCACGACACCGACGTGCATCGGTTGTATGCCACCTCGATCAACATGAATGACTTCGTGCGAGAGCTCAAGAAGCGCGTCCAGACCGATCGCGTTCTACTCGTGCTCGATACCTGTCATGCCGGTTCTGCCGGTGACGGCGGTAAAGCGCTGCAAGTTTTTTATGATCCGAAAAACCCGATTGCAGTCGGCACGGGACAACTGGTGATTGCCTCATCATCCGCAGCGCAAAAGGCGCACGATTCGATTCGTTATCAAAACGGCGTATTCACAAAACACTTCATCGACGGATTGCGTAAGTACGACGACATCGACTCGGTCTTCAAATACACCCAGACTCAGGTTTCCGCTGAGTGCAAAGACTCATTCAAAGATTCGCAAATACCGCAGATCAAAGAAGGCGAGTGGAAGGGCAGCAAATTGGTTCTCAAGGCACCGCCGGCGAAGCCCCGCGGCGCGCTCAAAGAAGCCGACAATCAGTAGCCAGGAAGGATATGACCTCACACTTTCGCGGTTGGGTATGCGCGTTCCTGTCGGTTCTCGTCATGTGCGCGGCTCCTGCCGGAAGTGGTGCCGAGTCTGGTGGCAAGAGCTTCATGTGGCGGGTCGGCGATGGGGACAGCCAGGTATACATCCTCGGTTCCTTGCACATGCTGAAGCCGGGTTTCTATCCACTGCCGCCTGAGATTGAAGAAGCATTTGCCAGGTCGAAAGCTCTGGTAGTCGAAATCGACGAGAATCAAGGCGATCCGTTGCAGCGACAACTGCTGACTTTGCAGCGAGCTACGTATGCCGGGGACGAAACGCTCAGTTCACGCCTTTCGCCGAAGACTCGCGAAGCTTTAGAGGAGTATCTGGCTAAGAGCGGGCAGCGCGACATCGTTTTTCAAAAAATGCGACCATGGTTTGCTTCGCTTATGATTCTCATGAAGGAACTTGTGAAGGCTGGCTTCAATCCGCAAGAAGGCATCGACCGGCATTTTCTGACCGAGGCCAAATCGCAGAACAAAGAAGTGCTGCAGCTGGAGACCGCTGAGTTTCAAATCAAGCTGCTCTCCGACTTTCCTGAAGACCTGCAGGACAAGCTCCTCCTTTCGACTCTGGTCGGCGCCAAAGACATGGACAAAGAAGCCGAAGTGCTTGTGGAAGCCTGGCGGCGCGGGGACGCGCGTGCCATGAACGAAGCGATAACCAAAAACGAGCGCGAATATCCGGAATTGGAATCGGTGCAAAATAAGCTGCTCTACGAGCGCAACGGTCCGATGGTGGACAAGATTGAGGGTTACCTGAAGGATGGTGGCACATATTTTGTCGTGGTCGGAGCCGGACACCTGGTTGGCGACCGGGGTATCATCGAACTTTTGCGGAAACGACAGTACAAAGTCGAGCAAATCAAGCGTGCTCCCGCCGGCGCCGCCACCACGAAGAAGGCAGACTAGACGGAGTCCAGGGGGCTTGAACCTCCTTTGTCGATTTAAACAAAAGTGTTTAAAGTCAAGAAGTAGCCTGTCGCCTGCCCGGATCAACAGAAGTGTTGATTTCGCCTAAGGCCGGATGAGGCACCCAGCCTATGTGAGTTGAGCGTGATGCCAGCGTGATGCCAGCGTGATGCCAGGATGAGCGTAGCGTGAGCGCCGTGGGCATTTGGCTACGGAAAGTGGAAAAGCCAAAAAAATACAGCTGTTTGACCGATAAAGTGTGTTATCGCGAGGCATACACGCATCTTGTGGGTACTATTCTTTCGTGGCCACTGTTAAAGGCCATGTCTGACCCAGGGGTGCCCGTCGGAAATGGGTGAGTTCGGAACAATCGAACTTGTGCTGGCTGTTGCAGCTGGTTTGCTTCTGGTTGGCGTGTTTGTGCTTCTCCAGGCGCAACGCGAGTTGACCCGCAAATACAGCCGGGAGCTGGCGCAAGCCGACCAGGCGATGCGGAGTCTCAGCGCTCAACTGGAGGACACCAGATCGAGGCTGGACCAGCTGGCGATGGTCGACCCCCTCACCGACCTGGTCAACAGGCGCGGTCTGGAGCGCGTCCTTTCCATCGAGGTCAATCGGGCTAAGCGCGGCGGTTCGCCGATGGTGGCGATGCTGCTCAATTGCGACAACTTCAAGCGCCTCAACGATGTGCTTGGGCATGCGGTCGGCGACGTGGCGCTCAAAGAAATGGTGCAGCGCATTACCGGCACCTTGCGTCCATCCGATTATGTGGCGCGGGTCGGCGGTGATGAATTCGTGGTGCTGCTCACCGACACTCAATTTGCCGAAGCGATGATGATTGCCGAGCGCGTACGGCTGGCGGTGGCCGAAAGCCCGATTCGCAACTCGCACGACACGATTTTTCTCACCGCCAGTATCGGCGTCGCCTCCGTGCCTTATGAAGTCAACTCGGTAGAAGAGATCCTTTCCCTCACTCGCCATTCTTTGAAACGCAGTAAGGTTGCCGGCAAAAACAAGGTCTCGTCCGCGGACTACTTCAGTGCCACCACTAATGGTGAGGCCCCCGAAGTAGACATCGTACAGATTCTCGGCAAAGGTGAGTCATTCCGTTGTGTCAAGCACGGCATCTTCCGGCTCACAGACGAAACTAAAGTCGGTTACGAACTTCTGACGCGCGGTCCGGCCGGACCCTTCGAGGCGCCATACGACTTCTTTCGGGTTGCCATCGAAAACAACATTTTGACGCTCGTCGACTTGCGTTGTTTGAAAGCCGCCATCGAGTTTGCCAGAAAACTTGAACCAGGCTTCAAGTTCGACGTCAACCTGTTTCCTTCCACGATTATAGACATACCGATTGAGACGCTCGTGTCGATGTTTCCTGAAGACAAGACGATGGGCACGTTTTGCGTGGAAATTTCGGAACAGCAGTTTATTGGCGATCCCAGTTACCTGCGCAACCACACCGCGGCGCTGAAGAAAGCCGGCGTGCAAGTGGCGATCGATGACGTCGGCTTCGGTCGCAGTTCTCTGGAAAGCCTGATCTTATTGGAACCGGATGTGGTGAAGGTCGACATCAAGTTTGTCGCCGGCATATCTATGGATCCGCAGAAACAACGTCTGCTCAAGCGCCTGATCGGCGTTGTGCAGGCACTGGGCGCGGAGCTAATAGCGGAAGGGATTGAAACCCGCGAAGACCTGCAGGTGCTCAAAGAGATGGGCGTCGAATACGGGCAGGGCTTCCTGTGGGGCATCCCCAGCTGAGGGTCGTGAATTGCAAAACGGTGTTGGCTCATACTTTCAGGCAATCGATTCGGTCGACCAGTCGGTGCGGGACTACATCGAACAATCCCTGCATGTATTCAGTGCCTCCGGGCTCCTCAAGATTGCGGCTACGGTGGGCAAATGCCAGCAATTGCAATCGCAAAGTGTCAGCGACCAGTTAGATGAGCTGGAGCGCCAACGATCCAATCTCAAGGCACAATATGACCTGGCACCGGACCCAGCCCTCTCGGCCAAGCTGGATGATCTGACAGAACAATTCCGTCGCGTTGATGCAGAGGTCGGCAGGCATGGCGATACGACGACTTTCTCTCGGCGCGAACTGGACACCGTAAGCAGACTGTTCAACCAGTGGGGAGCAGTGGCGTTCACGATTCGTGACGAGGGCACCAAGGTTGAAGCCAGACTGAACCTTTTGGTTGCACACCAGTTTGCCCATCACGTTAGAGAACTCCTCGCACCACACGTGAAGCAACGTGTTGATCAGTTGTTTGCCAGCCAACTGGCTGTCTGCGACCATGCAAATGAGGCGGGCGCACCAGAGTTATTGACGAGAGATCCGCAAAGCAAATCTGCCGATTTCAATGCCCGCCATTTTATCTCGGCTTTGGCCAGAACTAGTGTTGAGGAGTATTGGGCAGAGAGCGCAGCTGCGTTTTCCATCCAAACGTCCAGAGACAGCTTGCGGCTTATCGATTCTCAAATGTTTGAACTGCTCCGCGAACTTGTGCTCGCGCCAGACACCATGGTCGCCGATCAATACCAGGAACATGTGCGCGCCGTGCGCCAAGGCAATGGTATTACGGCCGAGAGTGTCCAGAAATGTCTTGACTGAATTGGCCTTGAACGAGGGCTAAATTTGTTCCGGCTCGGGCTCTTGAAGAAAAGTGCGCACTTGCCAGAGCTCAGGGAAGGCGCGTTTTTCCAAAGTGCTGCGCAGGTAACCGACCCCTTCGCTGCCGCCCGTGCCGCGCTTGAAACCGATGATGCGCTCAACCACGGTAACGTGGTGCATGCGCCAGAGGAATATTTGTTCATCCAGGTCCATGAGCGATTCGGCAAGTTCGTGCAGGTCGATGTTTTGCTCTGCGTGTTGATAGAGTCTTGCCAGTTCTTGAACGCGTTTGTCGTGTGCTGTTTGTCTCTCTTCTTCAGAGGCATTCTCAGCCGGCACCGGCATGTTGAAACCTTTGGTTTGCAAAAGCGCAAAATAGACCTCGCCAAGCGACTTCTGCGTATAGCGTTTCTTCAGTTGCGCGTAAGCTTCGCTGTCGTGTTTGAAATGCTCGAGCAACATCGGATGCCGCAGTCCAGCTAGAAATTCCACTTCGCGAAACTGGCTCGATTGAAAGCCGCTGGCCGGACTCAAATGATTGCGAAACCCGAGAAATTCCCTGGGATTCATGGTTTCCAGAATGTGAATCTGCTGAACCAGCACTTTCATGATTGCCACCACGCGGCGCACAAAGAAGTTCGCGCGGCGCACGTTGCCTTTCTCCATGAACCGAACCACGGTGTCGAGCTCGTGCAGAATCAGTTTGAACCAGAGTTCGTAAGACTGGTGGATGATGATGAAGAGCGGCTCGTCATGATGGGCCGGCTCCGACTGGCATAGCTGCAGCGCCTTCAGCTCGGCAACCTTGAGATAGCCGTTGTAAGTCAGTCCGGGACGCTCTGTGTCGCTCTTCCCGTATTCCGGCGTGCTGGTCGGCTTAGCCATTGTTGTCCCTCTTCCCTCTTAGTCTCCCGCCGGGGCTGGCGCGGGAGCTGATTCAACCTGGGTATTATCCTCGGCTGGAGGCGCTTCTTTTGGCTGATCGGGAACTTTTTTATCTTCAGGCGTTTCCGGCGTCTCTTCTGCCGGCGGCGCCTCTACCTGTTTGGGCGCGGGGTTCTTCTCGGGCTCTTTGTCCTTCTTGTCACTCTTTTTCTTTTTATCGCCCTTGTCTTTGTCGCCTTTGTCCTTCTTGTTGTCCTTGTCTTTCTTCTCGTCTTTGTCCTTCTTGTCTTTCTTGGCAGGCGCTTCTTTGCCTTTGTCCTTGTCCTTATCTTTGTCTTTGTCTTTCTTGTCGTCCGTGCCTGGTGCCGGTCCTTTCTTTTTGAGAGGTTGAATCGGTTTACCGGGTGCCAGGGGCAAGATGGCGTCGCGATCTACAGGCAGACCCTCATTGAGTACTGCCAGTTGATCGGGATGCTGCCGGTTGTAATCGAAAGCCAGATTGGATTCGTCCAGCGTCTTGCGCCCTTTCTTCACCAGGGCCGGGAAAGGCACTTGCCAGGTTTCCATAGTGATGGAAGTGGCATCGACTTTGAAAATCTTGAACTGGCACGGGTAGACATCCAGACTGCTGGAAGAAACGTGCCAGACGTCCGCTTCCTTCTGCACTTTGTTGACATGAATGTGTCCGCTGATTACGAGGCGCACCTGCGAAAACGGAGCGATGACTTCGCGCACCGATGCTCCGTCGGGAATGACATACCGCTCCCAGGGCGGTCCGCCGTCGAAGGGCGGTGGAGGCAGCAGCGGATGGTGGCAGAAAATGATCGTGAAGTACTTTTTGTTTTTCTGCAGATCTTCTTTGAGCCAGGTGAGTTGCTCTTCGTTGATGCCACCGGCGGTGGTGTTGGGTATGCTGGAGTCGAGTCCGACGATGTGCACATCGGGCACCGGATTGAGTGACCAGTAAGGGTGTTCTGTTTCGATGCCGCGCCCTTTCCAGTCTGGTCCGAAGGTGCGCATCTTATGCACGGTCTCGCCGATCAAGTCAGCTTCTCCAAGCACGAATGACCAGGGCGGATTTAAGCCCTGAACGATGTCGAGAAACAGCTGCCAGTTGACTTGCTCCTTGCCGACGCCTTCTACCTGATCGCCGCCGAAGACCACGAAATCGACCTTGGCCCCGTTCAGTTGTTTGACGACTTCTTGCAGAAAGAGCTGACTCTCTTGAGTCAGCTTGTAACTGTCGGGCAAGCCGTTGACCAGATGCACATCGGTCAGGTAGGCAAAAGAAAATGGTTGAAACGGTACTACAGCTTCGGCTACCGGTTGGGACAATGCGCCTAAAAACGGCAATCCGGCAAGTCCGAGCAGGAACTTGCGGCGACTGACCAATCTAAAGGTGTGATTACCATCCATGGCGGATTAGTGACATTACTTCAGCGCGAGTGGCCTGATTAGTTTGTACCATGCCGCGCAGGGCCGAAGTAATGGTTTTGGTACCCGGCTTCTTAATGCCCCGAATCGACATGCAGAGGTGCTCAGCTTCCAGAACAACCGCCACGCCCTGCGGCTGCAATTTTTCCACCAGGGCATCGGCGATTTCGGTGGTCATGCGCTCCTGCACTTGCAGGCGTCGGGAGGCTAGTTCTACTACGCGGGCCAGCTTGGACAGCCCCGTGATGCGCCCCTGGTCTGGAATGTAGCCGACATGTGCGACACCCATGAAAGGCACCAGGTGATGCTCGCAGATGCTGGCAAATGGAATGTCGCGCACGAGAACCAGTTCGTCTGTCGATTCGCTGAACTCGCATGTAATCTCGCTGGCAGCGGAAAGACCGACACCGTAGAACAGTTCTTGATACATACGCGCGACCCGTTCTGGTGTTTCCAAAAGTCCCTCGCGTGTCACGTCTTCACCGACGGCTTCGAGAATCAGGCGAATGCCGGCAGCGATCTTCTCCTGGTCGACCTGGGCGGGCGCTTGCAGATTGCGCGCGGCAAGTGGTGAAGTCGTGGCGGTCTTGGTAGCCGATGCCGTGCAGGAAGCAGGCGCGAAATGGGTTTGCACGCTTGTAAAGGTCTCCATCTTGTTTCAATAAGCAAAATTTGAACAACAACTTCCCGCCATTAAACCCTACGGCGGGCGTTTGCGCGAGATTGCAGAAACGATAGCAAGTGCCTATCGATGGTGGCATGCTCGCATATTGCAGACGCGGCCGGTGCCCGATTTTCGGCGGCGCTTTGCAGACATTGCTGGTTTCTGCTGGCAAGCGCTTATTTATTGCACAGAACAATGAACGATATACTTGCTAAGCTCTGAGTTTCCATGCCGGTGACCAGGGTCACTCCCGTTTTGGGAAAGGCAATTAGCTATTAATAATCTCGGTCTTGGATGTCCACACAGTGAGGTTCTACGAAGAATGACAGCCGCTACTCTGGAAACCCTCGATGTCGTCAGAATCAGAGAACTGATTCCGCATCGTTATCCCTTCCTCCTTGTGGACCGCGTGACTTCCTACGAACCAGGCTTGCGCGCCAAGGGCTACAAAAACCTGACTGCCAACGAAGAGTTTTTCAACGGTCACTTCCCGTTCAAACCCATCATGCCTGGCGTTCTCATGGTGGAAGCGCTGGCTCAATTGGCCTGCGTTTGCATCATGCTAAAGCCGGAATATCAAGGTTATTTTGGTGCATTTACGGGCATCGACGGTTTCAAGTTCAGAAACATGGTCACGCCCGGCGATCGGCTCGACATGGAAGTCGAGCTCTTAAAAATGAAAGGACCGATCGGCAAATTGAAAGCCACCGCTAAAGTCGGTGACGCCATTGCTTGCGAAGGCGAAATCTCATTCGCCATGATCAAGCGCGAGTCGTAGAAGAGATAGATCAGTCGGAGACAGACGATGCCTACTCAATCACAATCACCCAGCATTCACGCATCCGCCATTATCGCCGGCGGTGCGAAAATACATGAAGCAGCGGAAATTGGACCCTATGCCGTCATCGGTGAGAATGTCACCATCGGCGCCGGCACCAAGGTCGGTGCCCACGCCATCATTGATGGTATCACCACCATAGGCGAGAATTGCAAAATCTATCCCGGTGCATCGCTTGGTCTGGAGCCGCAAGACTTGCGCTACAAAGATGAGCCGACCGGTGTAATTCTGGGCAACAACGTCACCATTCGTGAGTATGTGACCATCCACAGAGCAACCAATGAAGGGTTTACGGAAGTCGGCGACGACTGTTTCTTGATGAACTACGTGCATATCGCGCATAACTGCAAGCTGGGCAAGGGCGTGATCATGGCCAACAACACGCAGCTGGCCGGACACGTTCACGTAGGCGACAACTCGGTGTTTTCCGGTTTCTGCATTCTGCACCAGAACGTCCGCATCGGCCGCTTCGTGATGATGGGCGGCATGACCGGCGCCCGTGTCGACCTGCCGCCGTTCACGATTTGCGACGGACGTCCGGCTTTCGTGCGCGGCATCAACGTCATCGGACTACGCCGCGGCAAAATGCCGCCCGACGTGCGTAACGCCATCAAGGCGACCTACAAACTGATTTACCGCAGTGAACTCAACCTCACCAACGCCATTGCTCGCATCGAGGAAGAGATCGAACCGCATGCCGAAGTGAAGGAAATCGTGGAGTTCTTCAAGACCAGCAAACGCGGCTACGCCAGCGCCTTCGGTGTTTCCACCGAAGGGCGCCACGAAGCCAGCGTCATGGAAGACATCCCGATGGACGAGATTTAGTGCTACAAAGGAAACTGTGGATCATTCGAACGTCACCGAAACCTCGCTAGCGGAAGCACCGCTGGGGGGCGGCGGCTATCGAAGTCTGTTCAAAAACCGCCAGTTCATGGCTCTCTGGGTTGCGCAGGTCTGCTGCCAGTTTGCTGATCGGGCGGTCTTCGTTCTCTTTGTCGCCATCCTTACCGCCCAGGAAGCAACCAATCCCAAACTTGCTGAGCACGGTGCCGCGCAGCTGACCAGCTGGCTCTACGTGGCTTTTACCATTCCCGCCATCATTCTCAGCCCGATTGCCGGAGTTTATGTAGATCGCTGGTCGCACCGTGCTGTTCTGGTGCTTTCCAACGTGTTGCGGGCATTTTGTGTGGGATTGATAGTCTTGCCGGCCGTGTCGAAGTCGGTCATGTTCGATTTCTTCCTGGCGTTTTTGATATCAATCGGTTCGCAGTTTTTCGGTCCGGCGGAGACGTCTTCTATTCCGCGGCTGACTAAGAAGAATGAGCTCTACGCCGCCAACTCACTCTTCTTCACGACGATGATGATTGCGCTGGGATTCGGGTTTGCAATCGGCGAACCGATCATCTCTCACATCGGATTGAAATCGGCGCCTATCTTCGTGTCCGGACTCTTCGTTCTCGCCAGCCTTCTGCTGCTTTCGATCTCGGACAACACACCCAAGTCGTCCAGTCGCGATCCGTGGTGGGAAGAGCTGCGTTTTGGACTGTCGTACATTTCCAGCAATTCGCTGGTGTTCCGAGCGATTTTGAAAATCACGATTTTGTTCAGCACTATCATCACTTTGAACGTGATTGCGGTTGGATTGACCCAGCAAGTGCTGCATATTCAGCCCTTCCAGTTCGGCTATATCGTGGCTGCTGCCGGTGTCGGAATGGCGCTCGGCAATTTCTGGGTGGGCCATTACGGGCACGCGATCCGTCCCAATCTCCTCGTCTTCAGCGGCTTCACCGGACTGGGCCTCTTCATGAGCCTGCTCGGCATGCTGGGGACAGTACAGGACGGCATTGCCTGGTCACCGGAACAGCTCGCTCAGCTGCATTCGATGATGCTGCCGGCCAGCCTGGTTCTGGCTGCCCTGGTGGGCGCTTCGTGCGCCATGGTGGCGGTGCCGACCCAGGCAGCTCTGCAGGCGGTAGTTCCCGAAGAACTGCGCGGCAAGGTGTTCGGCGCCCAGAACACGGCAATGTCGGCAGCCTCGACCATTCCTGTCGTTTTGGCTGGACTTTTGATTGACAACCTGCCGGGAGGCGTATCGTCGACGTTGTTCTTGATCGGCGTGCCCACGCTGGTAGTGGGCGCCTACCACCTGTTCCGCACTCTGCGCGGACTCGACCTGGTCCCTCAAGACGACGATGAAGACTAGTTAAATTGCCAATAATTGATGAAACTGTTCCATTTATGTGGATTGGTTGGATACACTGGTAGTGGCGTTTCCGCCACACAAAGACATTCAGGACTCTATGCGATACCGGTTCTTATTGCTCGGACTGACCCTGGCGGCGTTTATCGTCATCAAAGTGATTGATTACGTGGTGCCCTGGCCGACGCTCATGTTTTTGCTGTGTGTGGCACTGGCCGTCATGATCACCCACTCGCTCTGGATGCTCTGGGCGCAAACTCGCTGGCAGCGACAACTGCGCCGTAACGGCGGCGAGATTTTAATCTCCGACGACCAGGCGAAGAGCTGGCAACCCGTCGTCGATATTTTGATCCCGGCCAAAAACGAATCGCGCGTCATCGAGACCACCGTGCGCAGGTTTTTCACCATCGACTATCCAAACTTCAATGTCTGGGTCATCGACGACGCCTCAACAGACAACACTGCAGACATTTTGAGAAACCTGCAAAAAGAGTTTCCGCGTTTGCACATCGTCAGCCGCGTGCCTGGTTCGCGTCCCGGCAAGTCAGCCGGTCTCAACGATGCTCTGGCGCTTTGCCGCGGTGAAGTAATTGCCGTGTTTGATGCCGATGCGTATGTCGAGCCGGAATTTTTGCAAACTATCTTGCCGGTGCTGGCCCCCGAGGGTGTGGGCGCGGTGCAGGCGCAGAAAAAGTTTTACCCTCACCAGACTCAGTTGCTCGTCAAATGCCAGGCATCGGAATACGCCACCGACACCTACTTCCAGATGAGCCGCGACCTGATTGGCGGCACGGTGGAGTTGCGCGGCAACGGACAGCTGGTCAAGCGCGCTGCGTTGATAGACTGCGGCGGCTGGAACAACAACACCATCACCGACGACCTCGACTTGTCGATGCGGTTGCTGGTCAATAAGTGGGACATTCGTTTTTGCCCGCACGCCGTCGTCTATGAAGAAGGCGTTCCGACCTGGAAGGCGCTGGTTAAGCAGCGTCGCCGCTGGGCCGAAGGCAGCATTCGCCGCTATCTCGATTACATCTTTCCGATCAACTCGCCGACGCGCCTGTCATTTATCGAGCGCATCGATACGATGGCATTTTTCTCGCTCTTCGGTGTGCCGGCGCTGGTGTTTTTAGAAGGCTTGAGCCAACTGGTTGCGTTGCTGACCGGGCAGCCTTTCTATCCCCGCTTTTTCTTCGCGGTACTGGCGGTGGTGCTCGCTATTTCTGCCACCAACTTCTTTATCGCCATGCGCTTCTATCAAAACAAAATGAGCGTCCCGGAAACCATGCTGCAAACCTGCATATCCATGGTCTATGTTTTCTCGCTCTGGATGCCGGTTGTCTTCGGCAGTTTCTTGCGAATTCTATTGACGCAGCATGCCTCGCAATGGCACCGCACCGAGCACGTCGGGACACACAGCTGAATTCAGAGCTGATTAGCTGGCGCGCTGCACACCTTGAATCAACTTAGACACTATGATCAAATCGCCGCACGTCTCAACGACGACCCAGTCGTCGTCCACGTCTCCGGTGGTGCGGGGAACGCTCACCTGGTCTCCGGTATGGAAGCCGTCGGCGTCGGGATTGAATCCCTGAAGATGTTTAGTGGTGAGAGACTTAGTAATCATGTGCACAGAAGGCTGCTGCTGATGCATGGCTGGCTGTCCTCGGGCGGGGATACCAAAACGAGTGGTTGCAGAGGTATGACGGAAGAGCTCTTGGTAAGTTCCCGCTAGCCTGGACCCTCATCAAAAGGACCTATGGTGCCGTTGGTGGCGCCCTGAAGCTGGGGATCTTGGGTCTCTCGGGCAATTGCTTCTTGTTCTTCGGCGCTGGCGGCTGTGTCGTTCTGTCCCTGCCACCGAAGAAACTTTGCATACTGATGCAAGAAACTTGCCTCTTCGCGATGACAGTTTCCGGCAGCTTTGAAATACGCATATGCCGACCAGGCTTCGGGCCAATCCGATTCTGCCTGACGTTTATCGCCTGCAGCGACACTGGTTATGAACGCCATGAGAGCACCTCTTTTCCTCGTGATCTGATCCATCGCGGGGTCTTGCATCCATAAAAATTTGTCGCGTGCCGCCCCATATTCGCCGTTGGCCAGCTTACGACACCCTTCTCCCATAAGCTCTGAGCACGGGTCTTGAGCCAGTCCCGAACTGGCTGGTGATGCTAACCACGGCGAACGAGTACCGGCCGCTGATTTGGCGAAGTAGTCTGCTGCCCGTTTGTCCTTCATGTGCTCGCACACTTTTGCGGCGATCAGAAAGAACTGTTTGTTCGAGTAGCTGTTGTACGGTTGTGGCTCTAAATCTTTTGACCGGAGCTCGAATTTTTCCTGGAGCAGCTGGTAAGCGTCATTCCAGCGTCCCTGTTTTGCGTATAGCGCGACCAGTATTTCAGTCGGTTCGCTGTTGAAATACATCTGGTGTTTTATCGATCGGCGATAGGCGGCGATAGCTCCATTCTCGTCGCCGCAGCAAAGTTTATAGTCGCCTTTGGCTGCGAATGAGCGTCCCAGCCAGGACTGCTTGTGGGCAAGTTTTGCTCTCAAAATACGCATTTCAATGCCGATGCCGGCAAGAGCGCGTTCAGTTTGAGACATGGAAGGATATGACCGCGAATCGAATTCGTAGAAGTATCCATTAGGACCGAGCCACCAGGACACAAAAAGCAGGCAGATCCCGGCAGCCAGCATTGCCACCACAGGTAATGTCGTCCACGTTTTTGGTCTGGCTGGATTGCTCGTTGGGGTTTGTCCGCTTCGATCGGACACGGGCAACGGGGATGATGGCAGCGCCGGGGAAGTTTCTTCCAGGATCAGCTGCGGTTCTTGCGCAATGTCACAGTCTTGGCGATCTTTCATCGGTTGCGCTCTGTGTCGCTGTCGAGGTCAATTTGAATTTTGGCGAGACGTGGTCCTGCTGCTCTTTTCATAACTTCCTGCTCGTGCTCGGCGGCAGCAGCTGCTGCCTTCGTATCTTTGATGTCGGTTAAGTATTGAAGGTAGACAGTCCAGAATGAAGCCTCTTCGACGCTTACACCCTCACCGTGATGCGCATTCAACTGAGTCTTGGTCAACCAACTTTCTGCTGCCATTGCATCTGGAAGAACCCGTGCCGCCTGGGTCTTATCTTCGCTGCGCACGCAGGAAATGAAGAGCCAGATTTTTGCCCTGGCAACTTGTGTCGGTGATGCGGATTTGTCGTTCAGCGCTTTCAAGAAACAAGCGCCGGAGTGGCTCGGGTCTGATTCCAGCCTGTTGATTCCCAGAGAGAGCCAGATCTCCGGAGCGTATCCGTCGGATGAATCGATGGCTGGATAGAGCTCTGGATCCAAATACGGAGCGACCTTGTAATTGTCGTCCAGTGTCATGACTGGAATGGTCTTTCCGATTTCGGCGGCGCGTTTCCAGCGTGCCGCATTGGCTTTGTCTCCGGCGACGGCATAGAGGTCGGCCGCTTCGGCCATCGTGTCGACTGAGTCAGCGCAAGGAAGGTGCATATCGTTATTTTGATCCAACTCGAAAAGCTTTAGCCGTCCGGCGACGTTGTTGGTGTCAATGTAATACTCCAGAAGCCGATCCTTCATGGACCAGAAGTTGATCCCTGCCAGATCGGGATCGGAGCTATGAAATCTCGGAGTCAGGTCTTCGTATATTTTGATGGCGCCGGCTCGGTCGTTGTGATACCACTTGTAGTTGGCGAGATCCTGCAGGGCATTCATCTCTGCATACTGGTCTGCGAACAATCGTGCGCGGGCCAGCCTCAGTTGGAGATAGCCTGCGTCCCCTGGCGAGGTCCCCATTTTCTCAATGCGCTTCTCTTCCAGTGACGAGGTTTTTCCTAGCCAGTCATCGGCCAGGCTGAGAGTGATGGCCAGCGCGCCGGCGACCGCTATCAGCGGGAATTGTTTCCGACCCTCTGTTTTTACTGTCTGCCACCAGTTGCACCGTTCGGCGGCAGGTTCTGCCGGCGTCTGCTTCTGCGCGACACAGGCAGGGCTCAAGGCATCAACCGTGGAGTCGACCGCGGCATCTACCTGCTTCAGCTGGGGAGACTTGTCCCTGGTTGGTTTCACGCACGAATTGGCTTAGTAAAGGGGCTGCGCCCATCATAAGCCAGGGTTGCCAACAGGGCAAGGCTAATACTTAAAAAGACGGGAAACGGAGGGCTTGCGCTCTCCGTTTCTCGTTTCTTTTCCGTCCATTGGCAAACTGTGGGCGCGACTGCGACATGTGCGGGCAAGCCGCGCGTCGCGCCTTTCCTCGAATTGGAGACTTGGATGCGGGGCCGAGTCTCGGGAGCTGTTCGGTTGCGGGGTGAAACAAGTGAGGCGATCTGGGCGAGAACGCCACATTGGGAGTCAGTTTATTGTGATGGTCTGATTTCCCAGCTCCAGAATTCGAGAGAAACCTTTTGTGTTATCTTTGGCTGGCTCTTGCTGCCACTATCGGCGGTGATACCGTCGAGGATGGAGAAAGCGGGGCGCAGGAGGAACGGGCTGCAACTAAAGCCGAAGCTCGTTGCCAAGGATGGTTTAACTATATTTTGAATCCGGCTATCTTCAAGAGCCAGATCCAGATAGGTCCAGTAGTCCAGGGGCTAAAACGCCTCTCACAAACCCGGAAAGTAAGCAGCCGTCATGGATATCGCCATCCCGCTCGATCCCAGCTCGACAACTCCTTTGCACGTACAACTTTACGAAGGGCTGCGAAACGCCATTGTCATTGGCCGCCTGGTTCTAGGACAGCGGTTGCCTTCGACACGGGAAATCTCTAAATCGCTCGGCATCGCGCGGGCGACGGCCAGCGAAAGCTACGCGCAGCTGCTCGCGGAAGGCTATATCAACACCGTCGACCGGTCGGGCACTTTCGTGTGCTCGAAACTACCCGAGAGCCACATCCGTATAGACAATCCCCGCCAGGCGCCCACGCGCCCCGATGGACAGCGCACTGCCTCGTCATGGACGCCGCGGGAACGCTTTCATTTATCTGATTACGGCAATGCCGTGGCCGATTGCGGATCGCTAGTGGCGGAGACGCGCATCAGTCTCGGTTGCCCGGCCTTTGATAACTTCCCGGCTTCAGACTGGGCGCGCATTATGAACCGCCATTTCAAGAATGCCGAACGGGGATTGCTGGACTATTCGATTGACGTTCTCGGTTACCGCCCGTTGCGCGAAATCATCTCCGAATGGTTGAAGCAAGCCCGCGCCGTCAACTGCCATCCGGATCGCATCATTATTACGTCCGGGTCGCAGCAGGCACTAGATCTGGTGGCACGCGTTTTCGTCAATCGTGGCGATGAATGTGTCGTCGAGCATCCGGTGTTTTTAGGCATCAAACAGATACTCACCGCCAACGGTGCTCGGCTGCGTCCGGTGCCGGTCGACGAGGATGGGTTGCAAACCGACAAGCTGCCCGGCAAGGACGAGGGCATCAAGCTCGTCTACGTTACCCCTTCGCATCAATACCCCACTGGTTGCGTCCTTTCTATGGAACGGCGGCGGCAACTTCTGGATTGGGCCAACCAATCTGGTGCCTTCATTCTGGAAGACGATTACAACACCGAGTTTCGTTACGGCGCCCGTCCGCTGCCCTCGTTGCAGGGCATGGACGAGTCGGATTGTGTCATCTATACGGGCACCTTTTCGAAGAGTCTTTTCCCGGCGTTGCGCCTGGGCTATCTGGTGCCACCAGAAGGACTGGTGGATATCATGGCTGATGCCAAAGTGCTCTCCGATAGACAGAGCCCGCTGCTCGAACAGTATGTGCTCGCGGATTTCATGCGCGAGGGACTCTTCGAGCAACATGTGAGGCGTATGCGCGCCCTCTATGAAGAGAGACACCAGACTCTCTTGAAGTCTTTCAAGGAACATTTCGGTGACCGCGTGCGCATATTCGGTGAAGAGGCCGGCATGCACGTTTTACTGCGACTGGACCTGGGTTTGAGCCGCGATGAAATACTGGATCGCTCCGGTGATTTCAGCCTCGAACTGGTGAGCACCAATCCTTTCTATATTGAAGAACCACCGGCGGTGCCCGAGTTTCTCGTCGGCTTTACCAACTACACACCGGCAGAAATCAAAAGCGCCGTCGAAAAGCTTGCCAAGGCACTCGTGTAGCCAATTATCGGACATGAATAACCGACGCATAAACAGCCTTTGTCAGTGGCTAAATTTGATTATCCGTGTTGACAAGTTCAAGATTTAATTTTGCTGATCTCAAGTTTGTCACCAAAGATGGTGGCTCGCAAAACCCGCTGTAGGTGTGGTTTATAACCACTGGACATCTGTCGTCGATATGCTGACAATTCACGTGACGGCTCTTTGCGGAACAAATACAAACATTTCGCCTATGTGCGGAATTGTCGAATGCCCGTACCGATGAGCTTTTGCGGTGACTGACAAATGGCTGCAGTTGTGGTGTGGTTAAAAGCAAATATAGACCTACGCAAGAAAATGGGTAAAATTGGTTTGTCCTGCGGCCTGCTGGGTCCAAGGAAGTTCAGATTGCTAAGAGATGGAGATTTGCATGTTTAAGAAGTTAGCGACCTCCTTTTTGCTAGCCTCGGCTCTAGTTGGCGGTATTGTTTCTCCGACGTTCGCTGCGGATGAAACCACTTTCCAATCAGTCGTAATGTTTCCCGTGCGCCTGCTCGGTTCAGGCGTGGGCGCAGTAATTGGCGTTCCGCTGGGAATCTTCAAGGACAGCGTAAAAGGTTTTGGTATGGCCGCCGATTGGACAGCCGATGCGGTTGGCGATAAAGACAACAAAGTTTCGCAAACGGTCGGTTGGATCGTGGGCGGACCGATTGGTGCTGCCGGCGGTGGCGTTTATGGTGCGTTTGACGGAATGTGGCATGGTATGAGCACCGGCTACGAAAAACCGTTCAGTTCCGATTCCTTCACCTACAAAGATGAATAGCGTCCAACAAATGCTGGTAAAGGACTAACGTACAGATATAAACCGAGGGTGGTTTGATACCATCCTCGGTTCCACGTGGTAAAGAGGCTTATGAACAAGAAATTCCTTATTACTCTGATAGCCAGTGCGCTTACTATGGGAGCCGCGTTGCCGACATTCGCCGACGACTCGTCCCTCGATGATTTTGCTTCACTCGCCGGCACCTCGACGGCACTGGTAATCGACGTTCCTCAGGCGATGATTGTGGACACGTTGTGGTGGAGCCCTCTCCATGCGCAGCGTTCGCTCGCAGGTCATTTTGGTGATGACAAAGGTTTGACGCAGAACGTAGCAGCCTTCGTTCTTGGCGTACCGTGGGGCATGGTATGGGGCATCCCATCCGGCGCTCTGCGTGGTGCCAAGCATGCTTGCAGCTCGGGCTGGGAAAAACCCTTCAGCACCGAGTCTTTCATGGTTATCAACCAGGAAGAAAGCAAATAGTTCGGCTTTGAAGCAACATCTAGAGACGGTGAAATTATGAAAAACTTGACCAAGGTTCTCGGAGTAACGGCAATGGTGATGGCATCGGCCATCGCTCCCTGCCTTGCTCTTGATTACGAAGCCAAGCCAGTCAATTGGGTTCTTCAAAGCCCTGTCAGATTGGTTGGAGCGTTGACCGGCGTTGCGGTTTCCGGTGGCATGATGGGACCCATCAACCACGGTTACGGCGGCTTCGTCAAAGGCACGCACCACTGGGCTGAAAAGTTCGGTGATGAAAAAGGAATGGGACAGAACATGGCTGCTGCGCCTACCTTCGGCGTCGGCGGTATTGTTGTCGGTTCCGGCTACGGCGTCCTCAGCGGTATCAAGAACGGCTGGAGACAGGGCTGGGAAAAACCATTCAGCAGATGGTCCTACTTGAACACATACCAAGAAGGTAAATAGTGGTCCGCCACGCTAGAGAGAGAGAATAAAGATGCTTAAAAAGACGATCCTTACTTCCATGCTGGCAGCGGCGGCGCTTGTTTCTACAGTCGCACCTTGCTTTGCATATCCTGAGCGCCCAGAAGACTGGCGCGTTCAGTACGAAATCTACTACTTCCCAGTACGTCTGATTTCGATGGCTACCGGCATCCTCTGGGATGTACCAACGGCAGCCTTCCAAGATGGCATCAAAGGCGCCATCGGTGGAACCAAAGTCGTTGCCCGCAAACTGGGCAAAGAAGATGGTTTCTATGAATTGTCGGCCGGCGGCTTGGTTGGGGGACCAGTTGGTCTCGCCAGCGGCGCTGCTTACGGATTGCTTCACGGCTTCGGCTATGGCACCTGGCACGGCTTCATGGGCTACCAGAGCCCCCACAATGGCAGCCACGTCAGCCTGTTCCAGGGCAGACAATATGTCGTTCCTTACGATGACGACTATTAAACCCGGACCCTGATGAGTGCAAATCTCAAGCAAGCCCCGGCTCCGGCTGGGGCTTGCGCTTTGCAGGGGTGTACGAGAACATGGAGGTGTCCTCTTTTTCCCTTAGGGCGCAACAACACTTGTGTTGTTTTTGTTTTGTCGACTGTATCCGTTGTTGACTGGTCGTCAGATGCAATGGTCATACAGTTAACCAATCGACTCGTCGACTGGTACACCAGTCGTATTGTTAACAGGTGAAATCATCAAGTGGAAACGCTGTTTTCGTCAATCGCCCCTGAATCTGAGTCTCCATGCTGATTTTGCATAGAGGGCCGCAATGGCATGCCATCATATATGGTGGCACGGCGTGGATTTCCGACGGCAGACAAAATACGGGCGATTCCGTAAACTGATTAGGGGTTTCCCGTGAGAACATTCGGGCCATACTGATGGCAGTGCTCAGCACATGAATGCGGTTGCCCCTCACCTATTGGAGCCGGAGAAACTCTCCATGTTACGCGAAGATTGGCTTCCCGCCACGTTCTCCAAGGTTATCCACAAGCGCAGGGAATACCTGCGAATCTCGCAGGAAGAGCTGTCACAGCGCAGCGGACTGCATCGCACCTATATCAGCGACGTCGAGCGCGGCGCGCGCAATGTTTCTCTCAAAAACATGAGCAAGCTGGCTGCGGCGCTCGAAATCTCGCCCTCAGCCTTGATGCGCTGGACAGAAATGCGAAATGCGAACGCGCTCGGCGGGTTGATTCTCGAACCGGAATTCCTCGCCTACCTCGATGGTATGGGCGCAGGCTACGTGCTGCTCGAACAGGGCGGTGCCGTCATCAATGCCAACGGAGTCTTTGCCGAGTGGCTTGCACGCTCAATCGAGACGCTTGTCGGTACTAGATTTGTTGAAACGGTCGCCGACGATGACCGCGCCAAAGTGCAAGCGGCCCTGGAAGCCGTCCGGGTCGGCACCTTCAAAGACGCACTGAAAGTGCGTCTGAAATTAGTGTCGGGCGAGTTGCTCCCTGTTCTCCTGCAACTCGACCCAATCAAGGATGAATCTGACGAGTACTCGATGACCCGCATCAATGTGTCTCAAAGTTCGACCGCAGCCGGCGCATCCTCGTCAGCAAGCGCCGAGTTACTGCCATTGTCCCGGATCGATGCTGCAAGTCTGGCGCCGCATGCGTTGCACAAGGCCATTAGCGGCGGCATTCCGATGGCGGCGATGGCAATCAAGGGCGATGTAATTTCGTTTTGGAATGAAGCAGCCCACGACCTCTTTGGATACTCCGTCAGCGAGGCGCTGGGCGCACCGGTGACTTTGATTGTTCCGGAGGCGAGGCTGCCTGAGCTCAATGATGTTTCTGCGCGTGCCCGCCAGGGATTTGCGCGACAGCAGCTGGATGTGCGCTACAAGTCGAAATCCAACTCACCGCTCAACCTCTCCATGACGTGCGTGCCGGTGCCTGATCTCGCTGATGAGCCGCAATTGCTTTGTTTCTTCAGCTGTGCGTCGCAGAGATCCAGTGGCACTGATTTCTTGTCGCTGCAACTAGCGGTGGTATCAGCTCTGGAAGAGTCAGAGTCGTTCACCGAAGCGGTGCCCGGCTTGCTTGCTGCTTTCGCGGGAGACCGCTTCCACTTTGCGATGCTCTGGTGGGTCGATCCGGACAGCGGTCATTTGCGCCCCTTCGGGCACACCACCATCGATTTGCCACCAGATGCAGTGCAATCTTTGACCGAAGGCATTCGGTTTCTGAGCAACGGACTGCCCCGCATCGTCTGGGAAACGCGGCAACCCTTCTGGATTCCGGACGTCAGCCGAGAGCCTCGGTCGCGCCCGCAAGTCAGTGCCAATCAACTGGGACTGGTGTCGGGCGTCTGGTTCCCGATCACCGTCGGACGAGAGGTCATCGGTGTTTTCGAGCTTTTGTCGAAGGACTCGCTGCCCCAGGACGATCAGACAATTGAAGTCTTCAGTTCGCTGGGTTCCCGCATCGGGCGCAGCATCCTGCGAAGCGGCGAACGCCCGCGTATAAGTGAAACCGGCACCACCAGCCAATCAAAGCAAGTTGTAACCTGAAAGATGCTGGCGCAGCCGTGTCGCCTGATGGCGATGTCAACTGTTGTTTGTCGTATCGTAGTCCGTTTCACTAGTCGACAATACGAATGTTGGTCAAAATCTGCCGCATCCTCGTGGAACAGAACCGGAGCGAACCGTCAGCAGCCCTTGGCGAATCCGCCGGCGAGTGCTATATTGTGTTCAGTGCAATTTGTAATCGCGTGAGTACAAAGTGTAGTGGGCGAGAAAACATCAAATATCAGCATACGCATCCCCGATGAGTACCGAAAGCGGCTCCAGCTGCAGGCGGACAAGAAGTCGATTAGCTTCAACGCCCACGTGCAGCGGATTATCGAGATTCATTTGATGAACTCGGGCTTTGGACCCACCTCGGTGACATCAAACTCGGGACGGCTTTTCCAGATACGCTGCGAGCCCTATCTCGACAACGTTGACGAAACCACCTGGGCATACTTCATAGATGAGCCCAAGTACGAGAAGGAGCGCGCCTATTACTTGATCGGTATCGGCAGAACAATTCTGCGCGACTGGCAGGTGAAGGACAAATCCACCGTCTCCAAAGAAGTCGGACTGGCGCTGCTCAGCTACTACAACAGAAAAGGTTTGGAGGTCGATCGACTCGTCTGGAACCAATATCCCGGACCAGACAACGACGGCCGTCGGGTGCTTCAGGTCGCTGAAGTGCCCGAGACACTGGAAGAGTTTCTTGATCTATTGATGACCGACAAGTGGACCGACAAATTCGTTTCCCAGGACGAGAAGAGCCAGGATATGCGGAGGGGTCGACCAGAATCGGCACTGTATCGCTAGTTTCCCCGTAGTGCGTGAGGACGCACTGACCTATCGATGAATTAGAGCCAGGAGCACCACTCCTGGTGCTAGTGGCACGCGCGCTGAACACGCGTCTGCCTTTAGATAATGGCGCGAGCCTGACTCGCTCGCGCCTCCAGATCGGTGTACGCGTGCCTGGCACTCGTGCCCGCGGATTGTGGCGAAAACCTGAGGAGGTTCATCGTGCTTGCAGAATTTATCGCGTTATTCTTGTTGTTCTACGTATGGCATGGACTGGGTGTCACCGTCGGATACCATCGCCTGATTTCACACCGCTCCTTCTCGTGCCCCAAGTTCGTCGAATACTTCTGGGTGTTGGCGGGATACCTCGCCTTCGAGGGGTCTCCTATCTGGTGGGCGACAATTCACAGAGCGCACCATCGGCATGCCGACACCAAGCTGGACCCGCACTCACCTCGGTTTGGGCTCTTTCACGCTCACGTCGGCTGGCTTATGGAAGCCGGTTATCCCGCGCATATCAATCCCGAAACTCAAGCCAAAGATCTGATCAAGGATCCAATCTATAGATTCCTCGAGCAGGGTGGACGGTGGCAACGAGCGCATCACGTGGCTGCAGTGCTCTGCATCGGATTCCGTTTGGTACTGTGGGCGCTGTGGGGTCCAATCCCGGCGTTGGCAAGTCTTCTAGCCGGCTTGGCTGTGCAACAGATTCCCTTCATGCTCAACGTCGTTTGCCACCTGCCCAAGTGGGGCTACAAAACATTTGCCGCTGCCGATGACAGCGTCAATATCTGGTGGGTGGCGATCCTTGCAATGGGTGAAGGTTGGCACAACAACCACCATGCCAGCCCTGGTTCCGCTAAAACAGGTTTGATGCCGTGGGAATTCGATCTCTCCTGGCTGACCATTTGCATGATGAAGCGTCTCAATCTTGTCGGTCGAGTCAATGTCGTCAGTCAAGAGGAGCTGACAATCAAGATGCTCGCCAAAGCCGCTAAGCAGCGTGCTAAGAATGCTCCCAAACTGCGGACGGCTCGCATCATCCGCGGTGCCCGGCATCTCACCAGTAAGCGAGTTGCATCCTAGCTTCAGCGACTCTTAACGACTTTTCAGCCACATCCCTGGACACGATGCTGAGGATGTGGCTGCGTCATACGGAAGAAACTCGATTAGCGTCTTTTTTGCGGTCTGAAACGCACTGCAGCGCCGCACGCGCTGATAATGTATATTATGTTTCACCGCCGGCGGTGCCGGCGAAATCGCTGGACCTTCGTATTTGCGTTTTAAGGCACCTGAATGCGAGCGATCCTCATCATCATACTAGCTGCCTCTCTCTGGGACCCTTCTATGCCCGCAGAGGCGGGTGGGGGTAGTGGGCTGGTCGCCCGGGTCAATCAATTAATAGACAAGCGCCAGAACGCCGAAGCCAAGAAGTTGGTCGATCAGGCGCTGCGAAAAAATCGTGGCGATGCTCGGGCTCATTTCGCAAAAGCGAAAATCTATGTATCCGAGGCCAAGATCGATGAAGGTGTCAGCGAACTTCATCAAGCGATTAAATATGACCCGCGCGACGCGGAGGCTTACTACTTGCTCGGTATTCTTGAGTTCACGCGCGGTCATCAACAAGAGGCAGCTGATGCCTGGCGCGAAGCCATGAAGTACAAACCGTCGCTTCGCCATGCAAAAGATTGCAAGTGCGGAAGCATCGATTCGCTGCTCAAACAATATCCGCCTCGAAAAAAACGCAAGACCAGTTAGCTGTTGTCGGAGCACAAAAGAGTTTCTTGAATGAAACGTTTTAGAGCTACCTTGGAAAAGGGAACCAGCAATAGACTGCCGATAGGATAGATGAGTAATCCAAGGGGCAGATAAAGCCAATCCCAGATTGTGGTGGGGTGAATGATGAACGCTTCCATCCCCAATCCGATAACAAGGAACGCCAGGGTCACCGCGAGTCCTAGCGGTTGCGCAAAGATTGTCGATCCGTGAATCTCGACCGCAACCTTAGTTCCTGCGCCGTCGGATGTTGCTTTCGCCGAGAGCAGTGCGTAAGAGTTTGCATAATCAACGCGACACGAAAAGCCTAGTTTATCGCCGGTCGCATCGCATGGACCGATCCGCGGAGCCATCTCCTTGCGGCTTGACTGCAGCTGTTCGATCAACTGATTGGGCGGCAACGGCACTTCAATCTCAAATGAGTCAGGCAAGACCGGCTCCAGTGGCGAGACAGGAGAAGTATAGTCTGGTTAGACAACAGTCGCTTCCTGGGACAACCCGCTGCCCACCTCTAGCCCTCTGCCAGCGCGAAAATTACGATTTCATTCGTGATATCCCCATTGAGGACGTCCATCGGAGTCGATAACCTGGGTCTATTCCCTCACCGTGACCCAGCAAAGCTTTGAGGACCATAGGCATGGCGGACGATCCGAGTACCGCGGTGCGTCAGTCTGACGCGCCCGCGCACGACAATATCTTCACGGAATTTGGGAGCTCGTTCTGGAGATCCGGCATTCAGAAGCCCCTTGCGGGCACTGGACAGCTGGTCGGACTGAGGACAGAAGAAGTTAAGACCGACGATAACGTCACGGGTGCTATGAAGGCAGCCAACATTGCGGGCGTTGCGGCGGGGCAATTGTTCGATATGGGACTGCTCGCGATTGGCGGCGGGAAAGTATTTAAGATGCTCGGGCTGCAATCCAAATTTGAATCGCAGATGGCCAGCACTTTGTTCATCAACGGCTTTACTGGTGCCATGTATGGTGGCGTTCTCACACCGGTAGCCGAAGGCGACAGCCAGTGGAGCCGCATCGGACATGCCACCACCGAAGCCGGCACCTTCATGACGCTCGGTGCCGTTTCTCATCGCATGAATCAGGCTTTCGGCAAGGGATTGCTCGCCACCCAGGTGGCTGATCTTGAAGCCGGCACTTTCAAGACGACTGCCATGCAATTTGGCGCCGGTGTTGGCGACCGCGCAATAGTGCATGCAGGAAGCGGCGCCGCGGCCGGCATCATCAACACTCAACTGGATACGATGATGCATGGTCATCTCGTTGCCGAACCGGACCAATACATCAACAACGCAGTCGGTTGGGCGCTCGGCAACGTCGTCCTGGGCGAAGGCGTGCATCAGGTCAAGGCAGGCACGCTGCTTGGTTTGAGAGAAACGCGCAAATTCCTCGGCACCACCGCCGAAGCAGAAGCAGCCGGCGACGCCAATGTGGCGCGCGCCAGAAGAGGCGGAGAGCCGCCGGAACTTGATCTGCGCAGCCTCAAAGAAATTGCTGCCAGTGGTGACGAGGCGCGCGTTAGAAAGCTGGTCGAACTCTATTATCCCGCGTTGCAAAAGGCGTTCCCGCTGCCGGGTGAAATCGAAAGCGTCGAAACGTACGTCAAATATTTGATGGACCCCGAAATGAAGTGGGAAATGGAGCAGTTGCTCGGTCCCATTCAGGGCGGGCTGCAGTATCAAATTTTGCCCATCGAAGGCGGCACCAACATCAAGAACGCCGGCTGGCTCGAGCACATCTGGGTTGCCGATCACGTCCGCGAAGGCGGCTATGGTTCAGGCTTGCTCAAACACGTTCAGGGGCAGGTTGCCAAAAAGGGCGGCGATGTCACTTTCTGGGAATGGAACAACCCCGACAAGATGTCCGCGGCCGAACTGTTGGAAGACGCCAAAGGCGGTATCACCACTCAAGACCGCGTCGGCTACTGGGCCAATCGTGGTGCTTATGTCGCCGTCGTCAAATCAACCGGCGAAATCGCACCATACTCGCAGCCCGGCATGGATGGTCAGGAAGCGGTGCCGTATCTGTCGCTGGCATGGAGCAAGCCAGGCGGGCTCGATGGACAGACCATCCTGAAGAGCGACTATTTGAAGGTGCTGACGTCCGCGCACAACACCATTACCGAAACGGCAAGCGATGCCACCGTGGCCGAGTACAAAGCCGCATTGGATGCGCTTCCGGACACCGAATTCCAGTTCATGAAACTGGCGGATTACGTCAAGCAGCGCACACAACTCCTCGAACAAGCGCGCCAAAACAATCCTGTGGAAGCCGATCAGCGCATCGCGCGCTGGCAAGGTGATGACTTTACGCCGATTCAAGCACCGCGTCGCATGTTCGATATCGGTGATGCACCGGTTAACGATGAAGTGGCGAAAGCCGCTCAGTATCAGGCTCAGTCGACGTCTCCGTGGATGCGCACCGTCGATGCCAGCAAGCGTTTTCCGACGCTCACGGGTGAAGCCAACGCAGATACGGTAGTGGTCGGGTCCGGCATTGTCGGTCAACAGATCGCCGATACATTGGCCGGCATGGGACAGCGTGTGATCGTCCTGGAACGAGGCAGACTCGGCTCCGGCACATCCAGCATGATGGGAGCCATGAATACCTTTGTTCCGGACACCGGCTTCGAAGCCATGGCCGAAGCTTACGGACCGCAGTTTGCCGAAATCATGCAGAGATCGATGGCGGCGCGCACTGCGACGGCTCGTCTCGGCATGCGCTACGGCGACTTCCAACCTGTAGATTCGTACAATATCGGCTACTCGCCAAATCACGAAGGCATCGCTGCCGAAGTGCGTCTGGCTTCCAAGTTCGACCCGTCTGTCCGTTTCTTGACGGGCGGCGATGCTGAAAAAGTATTTCCAACCGCACGCTCCGTCGGAATCTTCCCGGGTGAAGGCAACCTCAACCCGCGGCGCCTGCTGCTGGGATTGGCTAATTCCGGTCGCTTCACCGTTTTCGAAGATTCGCCCGTGGTTGGTGTCAGCCAGGCCAAGACTGGTGATGGTGCCGATGTATTCACGCCTGCTGGCGTCGTCCACGCCAACAAAGTGATCTTTGCGACCAACGGTACGGTGACACCGTTCTCGTACCTCAACCAGCACCTGACGCCTGTCCAGACATTCGCCAACGTCGGCGACATCAAAATGAAACTGCCCGGCAATTTCTTCGATGCGCCTGACGCAGCCGTCAGCGGCGAGCAGATACCGTTCTCCTACTGGCGCCAGTTCGGTCTGCCGCAGTTCGGTCCGACAGAAACGCTGATCGGCGGCACCGCCAAGTTCCTGGATACCGGCAAAGCTATGCCGTTTGAGCCGCAATTGAACGAAGTGACGCAGCGGTTGTTCGGCGTCAACGGACGCAATCAAGGCACCGCGCTGATCTTCACGTCCTATCGTGACGGTGTGCCGATTTATGCCATTCATCCTGAGTTTCCAGCCATGTCGATAGCCACCGGCGCTGGTGGCACAGGACTGGTGGGCGGTGGACTGCTGGCGCAGGCAGCGGCTATGGAAGCCAAAGGCAAAGTAGATCAGTTGCTGTCGCCCTATCGGTTCAACAACTAGGTGCGCGGTAAGCGCCAGTTAAATCGAATCAGTTAATCGCCTGGTGCTGCTGCTTCTGCTGCCCGACGAGGATATCTAGAATCGCCGGTTCAATCCAGCCGCGGCGAATCAATAGCTCGCCGAGACTGTTCATAGAAGTGCGTTGATCGAAGAGCACGATTTTGATCATGTCTGGATTGACGATTTCCATAACCATGGCGCGCCGTGTCGTATCGTCGACTGGCCGCGGCTCTCCGGCGAGGAAGATGTGCTGCCCCATCAACAGTCCGTCAAGCTCACTTTGCGACAGAAGCCGCTTCTCTTGCAGTATCTGTCCCAGCGGCAGGTCGATATCTTGCTGCTCGTTGATGGCGGCTTCCAACTCATCCAGAGTGATAATGCCGGCGGCAACACAGATGTGGCCAAGCTTTGGATTGTAATTCTCTTGCTTGACACTGCGTTCGTTTTCAACTTCTTGCTTGTGCTTTTCGCGGCTCGGGAGCTGATTTAGCACGTCATACGCGGCTTTGATTTTTATGCGCGCTTTGGCTGCTTGCCAGGCTGCAGGGCTTCCGGGCGTGAAGTTCGACTCATCAAAAGCTTTGCTCAAATACCGGTACGCCTCTTCCACAGCCAGATCGGAAGCGGTTTCCGGAATTCCCAGGACGACAAAATGGTTGGGCAAGGCTCTTTACCACTGGAACATACGTGTCTTTTAACTATACCCGGAAGGGACCTAAATGCCATCCTCTCTTGCGTTTACAAGGACTGAACAGACTTTAGGCGACATGATTTTACCGATAGTCGTATTGTCGACGAGACGACCAGTCTACTGATACTTAATACAAATGTTGTATCAGTCGACGACTTGACAGTTCTACTAGTCGACCTGAGTTACCGTTGACCTGTCCAAAAGACACCAATTCGACAGTTGGACAGGCGGACCCATCAATGCCAGGGCAGGCGCAGCAAGCATAGTATTAGCGCTGCGCCCTTTCGGCGATTTGCAGCTTCCTGTATCGTTTAAATTCCTGCCACTAAACGGTTGCCGACTAAATTCTCGGCGCCTCGCACTCTCGTAGCCATGCAAATTCCAACCACGAAGAAACAACGCCTGATTGGATTTGACCTGCCATTTCTCATGGAAGAGTGGCGGCAAATGTTCAACCCGGCAAGTTTGCCTAAAGATATCTGGGCTGGCACCACTGTCGCACTGGTGGCATTGCCTCTGAACCTGGCTCTGGCAGTGGCTGCCGGGGTCCCACCCGGGGTTGGTATCGCTACTGGTATCACAGCCAGCGTCATCGCTTCCATGCTCGGCGGACAGAAGTATGCTATTACCGGACCCGCGGCAGCCATGGCTGTGATCCTGGTGCAGATCACGGCGCGCTACGGCATCAGTGGGATCTGGCTGGTCGGGCTTCTCGCCGGCATCATGCAGGTTACCGCTGGGTTGCTGCGTCTCGGCCGATTGATCTCTTACATACCGATGCCGGTGATTACCGGTTTTGCAAATGCAATCGGCATACTGGTGGCATTTAACGCCCTGGATGGTTTCATGGGCATGCCATTGAAGAAGCATGCTCCAGGCGCTGCGCCGGCTGTAGCGCATGAGATCATCCCCAAGTTTATCCTTGATGTTCAGCACCTCGTCCAGGCCATACTGAAAGGGCAGGCAAATCACGACGCGCTGATCATCGGCGGATTGACCCTCGCGGTCGCAGTCGTAGTACCGCGTTTAACTAAAGCAATTCCCAGTCAGCTGGTGGCGATCATTGTCGGTACGGTGGCATCTGTGGTGCTCGGCTATCAAATCCCGCGAATTGTTGATGTTGCGCCGCTTACTGACGCATTGCCGGTTCTGCAGATGCCCGTCCTGCCATGGGATGCGTTCGGTCTACTCTTTGCCGCCGCCTTCACGGTGTTCATGCTGGGATCGATCGAATCGCTGCTGTCGGCATCGGTGGCAGACGGGATGACGATGTCCAAAAAACATCATGCCGATCAAGAACTGATCGGACAGGGCTTCGCAAACGTGTTCATGCCTTTCGTGGGTGGAATACCTGTGACGGGCGTCATTGCGCGTACTGCGATCAATGTCAGGGCAGGCGCACAAACCAGACTGTCCGGAATTGTGCATGCTGTTGTGTTGACTGTACTGATTGTGTTTCTCTCAAAATATGCCGAGCAAATCCCTCTGGCAGCGCTGTCGGCGATTCTCATTCTGACTGGCTTTCGATTGTTCGAATGGGACGAAGGCCGCGAAATCTGGAAAGCTTCGAAGTTGGAAGCGTGGGTGATGATACTCACAACAGTAGTCTCGGTGCTGGTCGATCTGACAGCCGGTGTGCTCGCCGGGCTGCTCTTCACGTGCGGACTGTTCATCAAACAAATGAGCGAGTTGCGTCTGGTGTCGGCAGCTGAGACAGACGGTGGTGAGAATCTCTCGCCGGCTCTCAACATGCCGTGCTGCAAATTTGCTCAGACATTTTTGGTCGATGGACCGCTGTTTTTCGGTGCGGCTGAACGCTTTACTGAAAACATTCTGCAGGTGCAGGACGTGCGCGTGCTGGTTCTCGACATGAGCCAGGTCAATCATATGGATTTGACCGGAGTAGAAACGCTCCTTTCGGTGCACCGCCAACTGGAGCGCAAAGGCGCGCGCATGGTGCTGGCGGCATTGCCGACTCAGCCGCTTGAACTGTTGCGGCGTACGAAAGCGATGAACGAAATCGGCGAAGAAAACATCTTCCGCGATCTGACGCAAGCCAACATCGAGGCCCATGTTGCGCTGCTCAGCAGCAGCTGTTCTGATTGCGCAGTCGGACTAGATCCCAGCAAGAAGCCAGCCGGTCCACGTGACTGCAAGATGCGCTCCGCTCTGCTGGCGGACAACAGTCCGCTGATCCAGGTAGTCAAAGATCGCCTCTTGAAGAAGGATGTTGTGGCACCGCCTGTAGTGGCGGACGTACAGGGGCGGCTGGTAGTGGTGGATGACGAGTCTAAGATCCCCGGCTTTCTCAGGGGCAGTCCTATCGAAGTATTGTTGCGGGCACAAAACTTCCGCGGCACCGAAATTCCATATGTTGCCAGACCTGAGCTTTTAATCGGTATGTGTGTCGACTATGGCAAGACAGTCATGTTGCCCAAAGTATGGGCGCATGTTATACGGCGTGAAGGAGCCAGCATGCAGGGCAGCGAATTCGCTATTGCTCTGTCTGTAGCGGACGGCGTCAAGTACATGGCATTGATCGCGCATGATGACTGCGCCATGGGCAATACAGTCGAGCACAAAGACGCTTTCGTCAAAGCGATGACCGGCAACCATGGCTGGGATCCGGAGCAAGCAAATGGTTTCTTCGATATATACGTTCGATCTCCAGATCTGAATACCGAAATCGACTTCATCATGGAAGAGAGCGCTCGGTTGCAGCGGCTTTTCCGCGGTATTTTGGTGATACCACTTGTTTACAAAACTGAGAGCGACCAGCTGTATTTGGTCAGTGAGTGGCTATCCGGGCGCTTGGAAACTGCCGGCTAATCGTATCTTAGAGGATTGCACTAGATTCCAAGGCTGTTTGCGGCAATGATGTAATCCTCTTGTCTACAAACTAATGAGCGCGAATGACTAAGGAAAAACTGGTTTATCTGGCTATTGCCATCGTTTTCTGTGGAGCCCTGCTGTCGTATTTTGCGAGACCAAAAGCGCCTCACCTCGAACTGGTATCACCGGAACAAATCTCACCGGGAGTGATCGCTGAATACGCTTCCGCCAACAGCAACCTTGCGGAGCACGTTCTCAACTCCTATGGACTGGCTCTTGTTCTCGTGCAGAGCTCTTATTCGCCGGATAACGCCACCGCTCTTGAAGCCTTGCGCTCGTGGGCTCGCGATAACTATGTGGCTGACAAAGGTTTCTTGCATCCGATCTCGCTGGAACAACATGAAAAGCCGGCCGACACCGTATTTGGTGCTTTCACCTACAACGTCCTCGGTGGACCGTATTATTTCTTGCGCAGCAAGGTCGGCGATCTGGTGCGCTCGCGCATCGCGACATTCCAGGAGTCGCAGCGCTACATCAGTGTTTCGGACGCGTACTTCGAACTTTTCGGCGACGATCCGGAAGCCGCAGTCTTGTTGGCTCGTTATCAATCAGACCGGGCCAAACTCTCACTCGACGTCGTGATGTCGAGTCTCGTTTGGGGAGTGTTCACGGTCGGTTCTTTGATCTACATCTTCACCGCCGAGTGGCGAAAATATCGATTTATTCGCCTGCAGAAGTGTCTGGCATTTCTCTGGTTGATGCTCGGCGCTTCCTACTTTATTTCAGCCACTGTGCATAATGAGGTGGGTACGGTTCTCTCTGCGCTGCTGGCCACCGCCGTTGGACTGTATTCGCTGCGTCCCTGGTTCCTTCACATCAATGCGCACGGCATCGATGGTGTCAAATTCCTGCACACCAATCCACTCTTGATCGCTTTGTTTACATGGGCAACGTGGTCCTTGATCTGCATGCAGATGCTGAGCTGGATGAAGACGCCGTTGACTGCAACTCCAGATCCGTTGACCTTGTTGTTCTCCGCGGTGACCGGTGACTTCATGCACGATCACTCCGCCGAGAAGGCAGTGGTGAAGCATTTCATTGCCTTGCTCTGGGTGGTCTGTGTGGTCTGGATCATGTGGGTCCGGCACCGTGATGGACAGTCTTTCGTGGAAGATCGACTGATCGAACATTTCCGAGAAGAAGGTCCGATTGCAGGCGACCGCGAGCCGGCGTTGACCTCGCGCCGCTAAGTGGTGCGTCAGCCCGGCAGGCAGTCATGAGCGATCAAATAGCGCAGCGCATTGGACGGGAGTTGGACGTCTCCAATCTTTGCGAGCTTCTGGCTGAGAAACTGTCTGGCGCCGATCTGCACTCGTTGTTGCTGGCAGTGTTCAAGCGCCGCATCGGCGAAATTCTGCCCGCGCGACTGACGCAGGACAATGCCGCTACGCTGGCGAGCAATGTCAGCGGACGCTTGTTGAACAAAGTCGATCAAATGGCATTCGAAATTGCGTCGCGCTTCGAAGCAGTGGAGCTATCGCCCGTGACACCACTTGGTAGCGTGGCGGTTTTGACGGGACTTGATCAGGGCAACGTCCTCAGCACAATCAGAGCGCTGGAATGTGCTTCGGATCCTACTATCGGACTTGCCTTGGAATGCGCGAGATTGCGCAGGAAACAAATGGATCGTAGAGAACCTAATCGCCTTTGCACCAGCCAGCGCGTGCTCAGATTTCCCCTGCCTTCAACCCCTGGTTATTCAGCCCATTTCAAATTGCTGTGTATGGTGAGCGCTGGGCGCGACATAGGTTCGTTCGGCTTCGAAGTGGAAGCACTGCGGGAGCACATCGACTTCTATCTAACCTTCGTCAAGAATCTTCGAGCGATCGGTTTTTCATACTCGCATATTGCTGTGCAAATCTGCGATACGCGCGTGGTGTCACATCTTTGTGCGCGTTCCAATATTGATCGCGACAACATCAAAGCCACGGTCCGTGCGCGCGACTCGCAAAGCTCCGAGCGATTGCTGGAGAAATATTCAATCGATTGGCCGAAAGCGATGAAGTCGCCGGCAGAGGAGTTAGCTGCATACGATCTCCCCGAACACCTGATCAGGCACATGAGTCTGATACAACAGGATGTCTGCGATGTTTTGCAAGGCATTCATGAAGGCGTCGAGTTTAGTTTCAACCTGCGCAGGCTGACAGGACTGGGCTACTACGACGGACCATGTTTTCACATCAAAATGACCAACGATCGCGGTGAGTCATTTATGCTTGCCGACGGTGGTTTCGTGCAATGGACGCAGCGCCTGCTCGGCGACAAGAAGGAGCGTTTACTCACCAGCGCCATCGGGATCGAGCTTCTGTGTCGTCTGTTCCGCGTTGAGGGCGATACTGCAAAATGAGTCAGGCAGAGATACGCATTGTCAATCTGGATGACTTCGATGCTTACTGGGCGCTGCGGTTGCGCGCGCTCAAAGAAGAGCCCGAGTCATTCGGAAGTTCATACGAAGAAGCGGTGACGCGACCGCGGGCGGACGTCGAAAAAATGATCGTCGGTCCCGGCGGCGGATTTGTTCTTGGTGCATTCGCGCCGGAACTCGTCGGTGTCGTCGGCATGTTTTGTGCCCAGGGACCCAAGGAGAAACATAAGGGCGGTATCTGGGGCATGTATGTAGCGCCTGATTTTCGGGGGCAAGGATTGGGCCGCGCTCTGATGACGAGAGCCATTGCGCAGGCGCGGAGCGTCGCACTGATTGAAGAGTTGAGGTTGTCCGTGGTCACAACTAATGAGTCAGCGTACAAACTCTATCTCTCGCTGGGATTCACCGAATATGGTGTCGAGCCGCGCGCTCTGAAACTTGGCGGCAAGTATCTCGACGAATACATGATGGTGCTGCGCCTATAGCGCCGACAGCATCGCTCCGATGTAATTGCAGATGACTCCGAAAATGGTTCCGTAGGACATCTTGTCGAGCCGCTTGGCGCGGAGCGATTTGACTTGTTGGTTCGCTTCCAGCTTTTTGGCTGCCCATTTTGCATGAATGCAGACCAGTGAAGTGAACATGCACGCAGACCCGATAATCAGAAGCACGAACTCAGCCCATACGCGCAGATCGGCAAGTCGCGGCGGCCAATGAGGCCCGAAATAATCCAGACCGGTCATGGTCTCCTTCGACAAAGCAAACATGGACAGAGACGCCATGATCACGCCTATGGCGCAAACAAGCCACAGACCCCAGCCACGCGGCAAAGGCGCGGAAGGTGGACCACCGCCGCCGGCGTAACCGACTGGCTGACTGTCCACAGCGGCGGTTGCGTCGTCACCAGGCAGCGCTTCCAGATGTGGACGGGAGTGAATTTCGCGTTCAGGCTGTTGCATTTGTTTCGGCTGTTCGGTGCCCAAATTCTCCTATTGCCATCTTATCTGCGCTGGATCGATCTCTGTCTTCTCGAAACAATTCCTTCAGGGTATGTCGTGCACCAGTTTCGAGTGCAAGACTGTCCAATTCTGCACTCGAAACTGATGTCAAGAGCTAGTGCAAAATCTGTCAAGAATGAATTCGAGTGCAAAAATCCGGATTCCTGCACTCGAAACTGGTGCAACGACTTGGACTCGAAGGCGAGACGTGAACCGGAACCGACTCAGGAGTCGATGGGTGCCGGCTGGAATGCCAGGATTGCTGTCCGCGGATAAAACCCTACGGGTATAGGTAATAGCCTATACATTGACAAGGTAATAGGTAAAAGCATATAATCGCTAATATGTTATAACAGATACAGTTCCAGAGCTATAGGTAATAGCCTATGCCAGCCTCCAAATATTCAATCCAGCCGACCATCGACGTGCTGCGTTCCGCGCGGCAGAACCGTCGCATGAGTCAGGGCGAGCTGGGGCAGGCGATGGGTTTGCCGCAGAGCCATGTCTCAGACATCGAGCACGGCAAGAAGGATATTCGCCTCAGTACATTGATCGAGATGGCGCGCGTGTTGGGACTGGAACTGCTCCTGGTGCCACGCGAAATGGTACTGCCGGTGGAGACGCTCATTCATGCGTCGCCATCCGAAGACTTGCAGGAGCGCCCGGCTTACGCGCTTGATGATTTGAATCGAGATGAAGAATGAGTCAAACGATGAACGAACTTAAGAGAGCAAAAGCTTTTGCAGGCACCGAGACCCTGCGCATCTATCTCAACGAAACTCCCGTTGGGATTCTGTCGCTGTTGCCTGGGGACACCAGCGTTTTCGCATTCGACGATGATTACGTCCAGGATGCGCGGCGGCCGACTCTCAGTTTGTCTTTTAAGTCGGCGACTGGACAGTTGATGACGCGGGTAAAGCCTCGGCGGACAAAACTCGATCCGTTCTTTTCCAACTTGCTCCCAGAAGGGCACCTTCGCGATTACCTCGCCAACAAAAGCGGCATCAACAAGGAGCGTGAGTTCCTGCTACTGGCAGCGCTGCGCGATGACCTGCCCGGTGCGGTGCGCCTTGAGCAGGCGAGCGATGCCGACACCACGCATGACCTGTCTGATGTGATGCACGTCGATCACGACGACGGTCCGTTCAGCTTTTCGCTGGCGGGTGTGCAACTGAAGTTTTCCGCCGTCAACGAAGCGAAGGGCGGGCTGACAATCCGCGCCTCCGGATCTGGTGGCAACTGGGTCGTCAAGCTGCCGTCATCGGCCTATGATTCCTTGCCCGAAGCGGAATACTCGATGATGACACTGGCTCGCCTGTCGGGCATCGAAGTTCCGCAGATCAAATTGGTGGACACCGCTTCTGTCAAAGGTCTCCCAATTGATTTGCCGCCATCGTTCGGTCAAAGCCTCGCGATTGAGCGCTTCGACCGTGGACCTCGCGGCAAGCGCATCCACGCCGAAGACTTCGCACAGGTATTCGGGCTGTATCAGGGCGACAAATATGGCAAGGCGAGTTATGAAAACATCGCCTCCGTACTTTGGGCGGAAGCGGGCGAAAATGATGTGAAGGAGCTGGTGCGCCGCATCGTTTTCTCAACTCTAATCGGCAATGCCGATATGCACGTAAAGAACTTCTCTGTTCTCTATCAAGACACCATCCATGCGCGTCTATCGCCCGCGTATGATCTGGTGCCGACGATCTTGTTTATGCCCAGTGATCTGACTCTAGGGCTGTCGCTCGGCAAGACCAAAAAGATGTACGACATCAATCTGGATGTGATGAAGAAGTTCGCTGCCAGCGCCAGAATCCCCGAGCATCTAGTGCTTCAGACCAGTCAAGAAACTGTCACCGCTGTTCGCGATGCATGGACAAAGAACAAATCTGACTTTCCGCTGTCGAAGAAACAGGTAGAGTCCATCGAAAAACATATGGATGCGATTCCGCTCGCACACGATCAGTAATCAACGGTGCGCCAGTCGCTGGAACTTGTTGTGCAGGTCCCACGAATAGAACATCTCGAACGAATCCGTGTTGTGCCCGAACCCATAAAGTCGTTGACGATGAACGCGGTGCTGTCCGGCGACCAGATAACATCCACATTGCGCTGGTAAGTGAACACCGGCGTGCCGGCTTTGCTGCCTTTCTTGGTCAGAACCAGTTGGTGATTATCTAGTTGCTTTGGATCGAAGTATTTCTTCGATGGGATGTTTCGTCCTAGCGATTCATTGATGTTTCTCACGGTGAACAAACCGTTTGGCGAAACTATCTCGGAGGCATCACCAGGAAAGTTTTGCGAAAAACCAACAGCCGAGGTCGAACTCGATGCGAAAACGGCAATGAACATTGCGCAAATCATAGACGCGACCACACGCCAACCGATCGACTTGATCACGCCCAGAGCAATCAATTGTTCTTCCGCCGCCAGGAGTTCTCGCGCGACCTTCACACCAGTTTCGTTCTTGACCAGGAATCTCACCGGGTTGCGAAACAGATATGCGCAACTGCTCTCCTCCAGAGTGGAGAATTCGCGTTGTAGCGCGGCGCGCATCTCATCCGACCGCGACAGATTATGTGCGACGAAATAATAATCGTTCCACTGCGACAGCGCATCGCCCGAGACGTGCTCTTTCCCCTGCTCGTGTCCATGTTTGTGATCGTGCTCGTTGTGCATGAGACCTGCGGCTCGCAGCAAGTCCTCCTGTTGCTTCAGCCAGGTCGCTGTGACCTGGTCCGCCAGCTCGGGAGCGAATTCCTCCAGCACCACCTTGCCGTCGGGTTTCAAAAGCGCCTTCGCAGCCTTGACTGCATCCGGCATCGGATTGACGTGGTGCAGGCATCGCGAAAACAAAATCACGTCGTATGGCGCATCACATTTGTATTGAAGAATATCAGCATGTTCGACATCAACACCGCGAGCTCTCGTGTTGTTCACCGCTTCTTCGTCGATATCAATCGCTTTGATGCTAACGTTATGTTTCATCAAAGCGGCTGCTAAGTCACCGTTGCCGCAGCCGACTTCGAGCAGGCGTAACTCCGGACTCAGCGGCAGGTTGCTTCTGAGAAACTCCATCGAGTGTTCCGTCGCAACATCAACCGGGCGAAATGCCACGCCCTCGAATCCGCCTCTTTGTGTTTTCATCATCTAGAACCGCCGGCTTTTACGGGAGCCAGTTCAGACGCGAGTGCCTTGATGCGGTTTGCGGCTTCCTCGATATCTGCCTTGGTGATGCCGTCGTGGGTGACGGCACGAATGCCCTGCGTGCCTTCCACACCCATCAGGACGCCTTTCAGTTTGAGACGGGTTGCAAAATCGGAATTCGCGATACCCGGAACCTTGATGTTGAAGAAGACCATGTTGGTGCGTACCGCAGGACTCACCACATCCAGCTCCGGCACCGCCGCCAAAAGGTCGGCGAGCAACTGCGCATGCTCGTGATCCTCCGGCAAGCGCGCAATCATTTTCTCTAAGGAAACGATGCAGGCTGCCGCCAGCACACCCACCTGGCGCATGCCACCACCCAGGACCTTGCGCATACGGCGCGCCTCTTCAACAAAGGCACGCGTACCGCACAGGATGGAACCCACCGGCGAAGCGAGCCCCTTGGAGAAACACATCTGTACCGAGTCGGCATCTTCAACCAATTTGTCCAGGTCGATCTTCAATGCCACGGAAGCATTAAAAAGCCGCGCGCCGTCTACATGTAGTTTCAACCCATTCTCGTGTGCAATGCGCGCAATTGACTTGATGTGCGACACAGGCAGCGGATTGCCGTTCCAGGTGTTTTCGATGCAGATCAGTTTCGTCCGCGCGCAGTGGACGTCTTCGTGCTGTATGGCGTTGAGCACCGCATCCAGATCCAGCGTGCCGTCTGCGTTGTTAGGCACCATCCGCAGTGTTATGCCACCGAGCGTCGCGGCACCGCCCTGCTCCCACAATGAAATATGCGAATGCTGGCCGACGATTGCCTCGTCGCCGCGACCGCAATGTACCAGCAAGGCAATCAGGTTGCCCATGGTGCCACTGGACACGAACAGCGCAGCTTCTTTGCCGCATATCTTCGCTGCCATGGCTTCCAGGCGATTGACAGTGGGATCCTCCCCGTAAACGTCGTCGCCCACTTCGGCTTTCAGCATTGCCTGACGCATCTCGTCGGTGGGGACAGTGACCGTATCACTGCGTAGGTCGATCGTTTTCATGATGACTATTTCCGCTGGGGCATTTGGAACTTGCTACTATAGCGCAATGAAGTTTCAACGCATTGCCTGTGTGGACAACGTTAATCTCACTCCTGAGGCGTACAAGCGGCTCGCAAAGCTGTCCAAAGTCGAGTTCATACCGTGTCTTGCCGATCCCAAAGATACTGCGCAGCTCACTCAGCAGGTTGACGGTGCAGATTGTCTCTTGGTCAGTTGGCGCACCCGTGTCGACGAGGAAGTGATGGCGCGGCTGCCCGCCCTGCGCTACATCGGCTTGTGTGCGTCGAAGTACACCAATCCAGAAGAAGGTAACATCGACCTCGAAGCCGCGCGTCGCCGCGGCATCACCGTGTCAGCAGTGGGGCAGTACGGCGACGAGGCGACCGCGGAATTTATCTTCTGCGTGTTGCTCAATCTGTTTCGCGGCATGCAACCGACCCGCTGGAGTGACACGGCTTGTGAATTGCACGGCAAGTCGCTGGGGATTATCGGCATGGGCGCCATGGGGCAGCATGTCTTGAAGCGCGCGATCGGCTTCGGCATGGATGTGCACTACTACAGCCGTACGCGTAAGCCTGAGAGTGAGCAACTCGGCGCTCGCTATGCGTCGAAAACCGAGGTATTGGCAGCCAGCGACATCATTTCTTTGCACGTCCCTAAGGGCATCAGCGCCATGACGGCCGATGACTTCTCGACCATGCGACCGAGATCGGTGCTCATTAACACATGCCTGGGGATCGTCTTCGCTCCCCAGGATCTGGAGGACTGGTTGAACAGTCCCAGTCACTTTGCAGTCATGGATGAATCGGCAGACGAGAGCTACAGAAAGTTTCGTTCACGCACCAATGTCATCTACCCGAACGTGGTGGCGGGCCGAACTGCAGAGTCCCGCCAGCGCCTCAGCATTCAGGTGCTGGACAATGTGGAAGCGTTTCTCACCGGTATTCCTCAGAACGTAATTAATTGACGCCTTCGTGCTGTAGCCAAGAGCAAATTCATCTCGACTGAGCGTATATTTCTCAGGATGTAAAACAGCGACAGCGCTGGACGTGTCAAGAGAAACTACGAATATGGATTTGAACCTTAAAGGCAAACGAGCGCTGATCACCGGTGCCAGTTATGGATTGGGACACGCTTGTGCCGACGTTCTAGCCGGCGAAGGCGTTAACGTCGCAATATGTGCACGCGATAAAGCCAAGGTCGAAGCGGCAGCCAAAGAGCTGGCGGGCAAACATAGCGTCAAAGCGGCTGGTATCGCAGCCGACCTGACGAAAACAGAAGACCTCGAGCGATTAGTAAAAGAAGCGAGAAAGCAGATTGGTGGCATCGATATTCTCGTCGTCAGCACCGGGCATCCGCCCACCTACCCTTTCACTTCCGCCACTGATGAGCACTGGCAGCAGGGCACCGATCTGGTTTTGAAGCCGCCGATCATGTTGACCCGCCTCGTGTTGGAAGAGATGAAGTATCGCAAGTACGGCCGCATTATCTTCATCGGGTCTATCTTTGGCTTGGAAGCCGAGAAATCTTCCGTGGTGCAAAGCACCCTGCGAACCGGACTCAACGCTCTGGCCAAGTGCATCGCCAGTGAAGTCGCTCCCGATGGCGTGACGGTGAACGTGGTCTGTCCTGGCTACTTCGAGACACCGCTGGTCTACGACCTGGCCAAGCAATATGCCGACAACGGTAACTCGGTGGATGAAGTCTTGAACGAGTGGCGAGCCTATTCGCCGGTGAGATGTTTCGGCAAGCCTGAAGATCTGGGAGCGCTGGTGGCGTTTCTGGCCTCGCCGCGCGGCGAGTTTATGACAGGGACTACCGTCACCATGGATGGTGGCGCGGTCCGCAAGTACTGACGTTGAGGAAATGACCTTGGCTAAGCAAAATCAACTGAAAACCACATGCTGCATCGTGGGCGGTGGTCCGGCAGGGCTGATGTTGGGTTATCTGCTGGCCCGCGCCGGCATCGATGTGCAGGTACTGGAAAAGCATTCGGACTTCCTGCGCGACTTTCGCGGGGACACCGTACACCCGTCGACGCTCAATTTACTCGATGAGCTTGGCATTCTCAAAGATTTCCTGGCATTGCCCTTCGACAAGACTGAAGAACTGGGCGGTCAGATCGGTGATGACTTCATCGTGTTCGCCGACTTCAGGCGGATCAACGCCAAGTGCAAATTCGTTGCTTTCACGCCGCAATGGCATTTTCTCAACTTCCTTGCCGAGAAGGCGGCTGCCTTCCCAGGGTTTCACCTGCAAATGGACACCCAGGCAACCGATCTAATGGAGGAAAACGGCAAAGTCGTCGGCGTCAAAGCAGAGACCAAAAGCGGCACCAGCCTGACTGTCAAAGCAGACCTTGTCGTGGCTGCCGACGGTAGAGCATCTCTGATGCGAGAGAAAGCCGGATTCAAAATAATCGATGTCGGCGCACCCATGGACGTGCTCTGGATGCGCATGTCTCGGAAGGAATCAGATCCGCCGCAGACGCTCGGACGCATTCAGATGGGACTGCTGTTTATCATGCTCAATCGTCATGATTACTGGCAGTGCGGTTTTGTCATTGCGAAGGGCAAGCTGGAGCAGCTGAAGGCCGATGGATTGGACAAACTGCGCCAGCGCATCAGCAGCATCGCGCCATTTGTGAGTGACCGCGTCGACGAGCTGAAATCCTGGGACGACATCAAATTGCTGACCGTGAAAGTCGACCACCTGGAAAAATGGTATCGCGACGGATTGCTTTGCATCGGCGACAGTGCACATGCCATGTCGCCGGTCGGTGGGGTTGGAATCAACCTGGCGATTCAGGATGCGGTGGCAGCTTCGAACTACTTGCAAGAGCCCTTGAAGCATGGGTGCTGTGACGAGTCGGATCTGGAGCGTGTGCAGAAGTGGCGTATGTATCCGACTCGCATGACGCAACGTCTGCAGGTAGCAATCCAAAACGCCGTGATCAAGCCGACTCTCGAAAGTGCCGGGCCGGTTAAGGTGCCGGCGGCGGCGCGGATATTCCAGCATGTGCCTGCAGCGCGCGCCTTGCCTGCCACCATACTCGGTATTGGGTTCCGCCCGGAACACATTCGTCCGATTCCGCTGCATCACAGGTGCGAGCAGAAAGACAAAACCCCGGCTGCCGTCGGTTAGATGCCAAACTTATAGTCGATGACCGGCGCGCCGTCAGGCGTTTCTTCCCCGAATGGTTTTTCCGGCAGAGTTCCGACGTCTGCGGTCAGCGAAGCGGCTAACTGGGTTGGCAGGGCTGCGACCAGGTAAAGCAGTTGCACTGGCAATTTGAGATCGCGCAAGTTGATCTCTGTGACCGTTACGCCCCAGGTCCTCGCGGAGCGGTTCACGAGATCGAGGCAACGGCGTTCTAAAGCGCGCAGGTCGCCTACGCTTTCTCTGACTGTGCACTGCGGCAAGACACTGTTGAGCACGCTGCCCACCAACTGCGCTGTGGCGTCATGGGCATCGAACGTCTCGGTTACCGCCTTCATGGGGTCATCGATTACATAAGAGTACGTTCCGCTGACGATGCTCTGTTTTGCCGCGCCGTCAAGGGTGACCGCGGGCAACGGCATGGAACGCGGCACTATATTGATTTTCCTGGCCATCTGGAGAAACGGCCAGACAAACACCAGTCCCGGTCCAACCACCTTACTGGCTCGGCCGAGATGGAAGACGACCAGGCGCTCGGTGTCGGGAACCCGGCGCGCGGCATAGAGGAGGAACACTCCTACGAGCAGCAGCGGCCAGAAGATTTCGCCCGGCATGATTTGTTTGTCTCACACGACAGAAAGCGGATTGTACTCCCAATTTTGGGGCTTCCGTTGCCTGCCCGGGTCATGACATGTAGACCCATGTAGAATTATCTGCAGGCCTTTGTGTCGGAACTGGTATACGAGACGCACTTAAAATGCGTTGCCCGTAAGGGATTGAGGGTTCGAGTCCCTCCAAAGGCAGTCTTTTAAGTTCTCATTACATCATCTGTACAGCGCCCGGGCGGGCGTTGCGGGCGTCGATTATCCGCCACATTGCCCGCTTATAACTTGATGCCATGGGAGAAACCGTCATAATTCGTTCACTCAAAATCCGGTTTCCGTTGTACGTTATTCCTGACGCCTGGAGTTTCTGCACAATGATGTTTGATCGGTCCACTACAGCTTCCATGCCCAAACCTGTAACCGCCTCGGGATCCCATCGAGTCACCGGGATTATCGAGCTTGCCGACGGTAAGGAATTGCATGTCGACGTCATGCAAAGCTACGGCAGCAACGGACAGAAGCGTGCCGCTATGCACGATGTTCACCAGATGAAAGTCGTACCCTGGGTGGACGAGCCCAAGGGCAAGGCGCCTGGATTCTTTTCCACCATGGCTGGTCGCGTGGGCGGATTGGCAGTATGCAGCGCCGTCGTCGTTCTGGTTTCCTGGCAGATTGGCGTCTGGTTCGCCATCATAACTCGCTAACTCTTCGCTCAGGTCTTAGTATGCCGCACCGAATGTGGTGCAGACAGGTATTGGTCAGTTTCTTGGCTGCCTGTGCTCTTCTCCTGAACTCTGTTCCGCCAATCTTCGCTCTGGAGACTGCCATGGCGGGACAATTCCCCGTACCTGATAAATACAAGGTGACGGCGAGCTTCGACAAGGAGAAGTATTTCCTCGGAGAGAACGTGCTGCTGCACTTCTGTGTCGAGAATACCGGCGCGCAACCGTTTTCTGTCGATGCCGGGGGCGACTATCGGGGAGCCGCGCGTCACCTGCGATTTAAGGTGACAGCAGTGGACGCGAGCGGAAAGGCTGCGCGCGATCCGCATCCCGCCAGCTATTGCATGGGCGGACTCAGTTCGTCACCGTCACTGAAGCCGGGCGAGAAGTTTTATGCCTCGTTACCCTTGATGCGTTACTGCGCCATAGATGCGCCCGGCACATACACTGTCACCGTCAGTCACGACCTGGGTTGGAAGCTTGCTGGGAAGAAACCTCCGATAGCCTCCACCACAATCACGTTTGTGGCGCCCTCACCCGCCGAAGCACAGGCAGTCGTCGACAGGACGGCGAAACTTCCCGCCGATGGAAACAGCGTGTTCGGCAAGCGGACGGACGATTACGAGGACTTCAGCACACTGGCTTATCCAGTGTACTTTCCTATCTTGATGAAGCGATTGAAGACGACTGCCACAACCACTGCCGAGGACGAAGCCAATAAGCACACTCTGGAAGGCATCGGCGCCATCGCTACTTCGGAAGCCACGCATGCGTTGCTAGACCTTGCCGGCGGCAGCAACCCGAAACTGGCGTTGGAGGCTGCCGGTTATCTCAACCTGCGCCTGCCTGACCCGCAATTGACAGGAAAACTCGGCCCGCGCAACGTTTTCGAAGACCCGCAGAAAAGTGAGCGCCAATGGCTGGTCAAACATGCCTGGCGACCGGAGTTTGTGCCCGCGGTGCGCAAATTGGCGCGTGCCTATTTAAAGAGCAGCGACAAGCAACACATAGTAATGGGAGCATTTATGCTTGAGTGCGTCGGCACCGCCGATGACATCACGCCACTGACGGCGGCGCTCGATAAGGCTATCGAACAAACTAAGGGAATGAAACTGGAAGAGGGCATCTATCCCCGTCCTCGAGGTGCGGTCGCTGAACTGATGCGGGCAGCGGAGGTTCTGTCTAAACAACAGCACGCTCCGCCGACGACCAACCCGAAAACACCGGGCGAAGCGGTTCTGTTTCTCACCGCCATCGGTGCTGATAGAAAGTTTCGTCCATCGGGCTGGCAATCGGTCTATGCGCGGTTGCTAAAGCACGAGTTGCCTTATGTTCGTGAGGTGGCACTGAACAACTTACCTTCGCCTACACCTGCGGAATTCAGAAAGCAGGTTGCGGACTTGCTGCTTGATCCCGAAGTCGACACACAGATTGCGGCGTGCCATGTCGCAGAGAAGGAGGTCGACTCCACGTTCAAGGGACCACTTTTGAAAGCGCTGCAGCAGGGCAAGGAAGAATGGCTTCTCCGTACGGCGCTCAACGCGGCGGCCAAGCAAGCTGTTTACAGTCAAGCCCTGATAATCCTTGCCGAGCGACTTGATGAGCCGGGCATGACGCAGCACAGTTTTGACTTACTACTCGGTATCTTTACCGGCGCGCAGGGTTGGGGTAGCAACAAAGTTCCGGATGCTGCGGACGGTGCCAGGATGAAACCACTTTGGCTGGCGTTCTTGAAACAACACGCGAAGCAGATAGATGCGGGACAGCAGATCAAAATCGGTGATCCTGCATTGAGCAAAGAGATGTTTCCTGCAACCTTCCAATTCAATCTATCGGGCGGCAAGAAATGGCCATGAGCTACTGCGTTGGCTGCTGACCGGCTGTATTTGTGCTTGCTCGATCTGCTGGTGGATGCGCAGCTTGCGGCGTGTCGACGCTGTTAGCCGGTCTTTGCAGAGTTTCCCGATAAAGCTTCCAGTCTCTGTCCAGCGTAATGTCCAGGTTGAGTTTGGTTTCGGTCCCAGTCTGTAGCGCACGCACGGTGCTGGTGACTGCCTTGGGATCGGCGGTATAGAAAATGAAAGTGCGCACACCTTCGTTGGTGACTACACCGGCGAACAGCGAGCGCTGCTTGTTTTCCAATTGGGCAGCCAGCAGGTCTTCGACGTTATTTAGATCCTGGAAGATGTGCTGGTCCTGTGGCATGCCGGTATCGTCTGCCTTATACGGAACGCTAATCGATGCCGCGTACGGGTATTCAGCGGGCGCGACTCGCTTGTCGAGTGCCACCGCCTGCCGGATGAAGATCGGCTTACCGTCCACCTGTCCTTCCGCCACTGCCCAGGGCTCGAAGCTTTCCTTTTGCCCGGTAGTCGTGGACTGCGGTGCCGGTACTTGCGTTTTCTGCGAAGCACAGCCTGATAAAACTAGTGAAACAGCCAGGGACACCAGCAGCGCACGGCTGCCACCGCCGGCGATGTTAGCGGGCGGCCGCATATTGCGGTGCCTTGACTTTGCTCTCCAGGGTGCCGATGCCCTCGGCATGCATGGTGATCACGTCGCCGTCTTTCAGCCAGGCATATTTAGCCGGTGTGATCACTTCACCGGATTGGGGGTCGAGCTTGGCCGTGAACTCGGCGATGCAGCCACTGCCGACGGTGCCGCTACCGATAACGTAGCCGGCGTGCATGGTGATGTTTTGTTGTCCCAACCAGGCCATGATGCGCGGGAAGTTCCAGGCGCGTTTCTCGCCGGTAGTCGGATGTGTGTGGTAGATGGTGTTGTAATTGGTGCGGTTGCGTTCTTCGCCGTTGACGGTGAGCACCATCTCCATGTCGAGCACGCCGTTTTCATCCATCTTGAAGTTCTTTACAGGCACCACTTTCGGTCCGAAGGTTTTGCCCATGATCGATTTGCTGTTGCTCGGTCCCAGACCGGCGATGTCCTTCATCTGGATGTCGCGGGTCGACCAGTCGTTGAGAATCGTCAGGTAGCAATGCTCCTTGAAGAACTCAAGGGCTTCCTTTTCATTCGTTAACAGCTGTGTCTTGCCGATGATGCAGGCGATTTCAAATTCGTAGTCGGCAGCCTTGGTGCATTCTGGGATGGTGACATCCTCGCCGGGTCCGAAGACTTTTTCGGGCGGCAGGTCGGCGATGTAATAGGCGGCATGGTCGTACCAGCCCGGCCAGATGCTGGTGCCGCGTTTGTCGCGAATCTGGATTACATGTTTCTCAAAGCCCAGAAAGTCCATCAGCATGAAGGGTTGCGGAATCTCGGCATCGAGAAACTTGACGGTTTTGACTTCGCGTTTGATCAACATGGGACTCTGCTCCTGACCTGATAGACCTGATTTATGGGCAGCGCATATCTTACAATCTTCTGCGGATTGGTTCACCGAGGGTTTCTAACGAAATCATGAAACACAGTGAGGCTTTCGAGAAGCTTGTAGCCGAAGTCATGCCCAGAATCAAAGAGATAACAATTGAAGACGTCCGCAAAAAGCAGGGCGCGGGCGAGCAATTTCACTTTATTGACGTGCGGGAAGACAATGAATTTGCGGCTGGGCGCGCCACAGGCGCGATGCATGTAGGTCGCGGTATTCTGGAAAGAGACATAGAGAAGCATGTGCCCGACAAGGGCGATGAGATCGTTCTCTATTGCGGTGGCGGCTACCGCAGTGCGCTCGCTGCGGACAACCTCCAGAAGATGGGTTACACCAACGTACTGTCCATGGCCGGCGGCATCAGAGGCTGGCGCGAACGAGGTCTCCCGGAGGACCACTGATTTTGAAGGCTGTCCTGGTTGTTTTTGTTCTGCTGCTGGCTATAGGTGGCGCCGGCGGCTGGTGGTTCTGGAGTCAAATTACGGAGCCGCACGCACATTTCATGGGCGGCGAGCGAGTTGAGATTACCGAGGGCTCGACCACCGAGCAGATTGCCGAACAACTGAAAACGGCGGGCATCATTACAGAAACGCTGCCGATGCGGGTTTACATCAAACTGACTAATGCTGCGCCACGCATTAAGGCAGGGACGTATGTATTCGAGTCTCCGATCAGCAGTATGGATGTGGTGAAGAAACTGGAACAGGGCGGCATGGCCGGCTCCGCGAAGTTGACCGTCATCGAAGGCTGGAACCGCTGGGATGTCGCGAATGCGATGGCTGCCGTGCCGCAGTTCAAGATGACGAAGGAGCAGGCAATGGCTCTGGTCAACGATCCGCGACCGATCAAAGATATGGATCCAGCCGCCAAGACTTTGGAGGGCTACTTGTATCCCGACACTTACTTCATTACGTCGAAGACGACTCCCAAGGATCTTGTATTGGCGATGGTGAATCGCTTCAAAGAAATCTGGAAGACGCGCTTAGTCGATGCTGCGAAGCGCCGCAAGATGACAGTGCACAACACAGTCGTGGTGGGGTCTCTGGTAGAAACGGAAGCGAAGATTCCCGGTGACAGGCCGAAAATCGCGTCGGTCATCTATAACCGTCTCAACAAAAACATGACCTTGAGTCTCGATTCGTGCATCGTGTATGCATCGAAGGAAGCCGGCAAATGGCACTACGACGGCAAGGTGTATCAGAGTGATCTCGATCGCAAGACGCCATACAACACCCGCATGTACACAGGCTTGCCGCCTGGTCCGGTCGGCTCACCGCGCGTTGAGTGCATGGAGGCGGCGCTGGATCCGTCGAACACGACCTATCTCTATTACGTGCGTAACCCGGATAATTATGATGGCGCGCACAACTTCTACTCGACGCCGGAGTCGTTTGAATATGGCGTGCAAGCGTTGCGCAACTGGGAAGCCAAACAACAAAAACCGCAACCCACCAAGTCGGGCAGCTGAAGTCGTGTTGCTGGATCCGCACATTTTCGGCACGCGCGTGAGCAGTTTTCGTGTGTGAGCGCCGATTTTGATGCAAAACTGAGCACCGAACCGCTGAAAATGTGCGGATCCGGCACACCTGTTCGAAGGGCAAATCGACTTGGGTTAAACGCGCTTTTCTTCGCCGGGCTTCTGCAGTTTCTTCCCGATCTTGTCCAGCATCTTCACTTGCTGGGTGCTGCGGCCGCCTAGAGCTTGCGCCATCTCTGACATCGACTTGTAGCGGTCCTTTGGATCCTTAGCCATCGCCTTCAGCACTACTTGCGCCAGCGAGTTAGGCACCGACCACGCGTCAGACATAGCCGGCGGCTCTTCGGTGCAGTGTTTGGCGTTGAGTTCGGCGGGGTTATCGCACTTGAACGGAATGCGTCCTGTCAGAGCTTGATAGAGTATGCATCCCAGTGCGTAGACGTCCGCACGTCCGTCCACTGGCTTGTGCTGACGCTGCTCGGGGCTCATGTAGAGTGGGTGGCCGATCACCTCACTGGCAGTTTCCAACTTGCTTTGATCGTCATCGTCTTCGAGCGGTTTGGTGCGTGCCGAACCGAAATCGATAATCTTAATGGAAGCCATTTCATCCATGTTGTGGATGATGATCTCGTCCGGGTTGAGTCCGCGATGCACGATGCCCAGTTGGTGGCATTGCTGCAATGCGTTACAGACAAGCTGGAAGACGGCAATCGCAGTTTGTGGCGGCATCGGTCCGCCGTCATCGAGGAGCTTCGTGAGGCTATGTCCTGGAGCCAGTTCCAGTACTAAATATGGACCGACAGCTTTGCTCAGCGACATTTCACTGAAGCCGATCACGCCGGGATGACTGATTGCGTCCAGCACCTTAGCTTCTTGATTGAATCGCCGTACCGAAACTGCTGAAGAAACCAGCTGCGGGTTGAGAATCTTCAGGGCTACCGACTTGTCGTCGGTTCCGTCTTTTGCTTTATAGACGCGGCTTGTGCTGCCGGTTCCCAGAAGACCAACCAGCGTATATCTGTCATCGATTTTGGTGCCGACTAGAGACTCCGGTGCATGTTCGCTGTCGGTCTGCATGGTAGGACTTGCCTCGTTGTACATATACGTAGGGCAGCAATATTAGCAGCCCGCGGCAGTAAGTGTTCAGGGAGGCGCTTGGCTTCCTACTCGGCTTTGAGCAGCCCGTGTTTCTCGCAGAGTTTCTTGTAGGTTTCCAGACCGGCGGCGTGCCGTTCTGTGTAGTCGAAGTTGAGAAGCCGCTTGTAATAGATAGTCAGTTCGCCGCGGGTCAATCCGCTGCGTTTGGTAGCTTCGTCAATAACTTCGTTGAAGCGATGTCCCAGTCCAAGGTTTTTGGCACGGGTCAGGGCATCGACCATGCGGTCGAACTCGAATGGACGCTCTTGCTTCCAGTCATTGCGAGCGGCCCAGACGCCGAACACCATGGGCAGATGGAACTTCTGCATCCACCACTGACCAAGATCGATCATCAAATAGTTGCCTGCCCATTTCTCGTTGAGTGAAAGAGCTTGATCGCCGATCAAAAGCGCACCGGCAACTTCAGGTTTTGTCATGTCTGGTTCGGGCGTCGCGATGATTTTCGGGCGCACACCAAATTGCTCGGCGAGCAGCACTTGCAGCAAGTTGACCGAGGTGGCTGAACTCGAACTGGTTTGAATAATCTTGCCGTTGAGATTGGCTGGTTCTTCCTTGGCGAAGAACAACACGCTGCCGACAGGGCCTACACACGATATCGATATGTTAGGCACCAGAGATAGTTCCTTCGCCTTCTGCAGATAGAAGAACGAACTCATGGCGCTGACGTCAAGCTCTCCGCGCAGCACGCGACGGTTGAGGGCGGCCGGGTCGGCGCTATATGTGGTGGCATTGACCGGGACGTAATGTTTCTCCAGTGGTACCACAATCGGCAGACTGTTGATAAACGATATCTGTCCGAGGCGTGTGGTGGCTGGAGACGGGGAGAACAAGATGCCGTTCTGTGTTGTCGTAGTCATTCTGTCCTATCACCGAACACGGTGCGGGTGCCAACAGTGTAAGAATACACCAGTGGTTGCGCGGTGATAGTGAAGGCTCTGTAAGCAGAAAGTCGACTTCAGCAAGCCGAACACGACAACGAGCACAGCGGGTTTTGCTGTGCGGTCCATGCTGTGCTACTGGCGGTGGCGCAAAAGAAAGGGGAGGAGGCCGGAACAACATTTGGTAAGCTTCACGAGGCCTCGCTCCCATAACTTATAAATCATGTTTCGCACGTCTTGTCAAGAGGCTGCTGAAAGTCTCTTTTCTGCACTCCTGGCGGTATCGCCGCTAGCAAAGATTCGCCTAGTCGATATACAATCTGCGGCACTTACGAGGGCCTAAGTCGTGCGGATGGTAGATCTGATAGTCGCCAAGCGGAATGGCAAAGAGCATTCACGCGAGGAGATCGACTTCATCGTCAAAGGTGTCATGGACAAATCGATCGAGGATTACCAGCTGTCTGCCTGGCTGATGGCGGTTTGCTGGCGCGGCATGACCATGGACGAGACAGCTCATCTGACCGACGCCATGGCGCGCTCGGGAGAGCTAATTGACCTCTCTTCCATTGGTCCTCTGGTCGGCGACAAGCACAGTACGGGCGGCGTCGGGGACAAAACGACGCTGGTCTTCGTGCCCATGCTGGCGGCGGCGGGCATTCCGATGGCCAAACTTTCGGGTCGCGGACTGGGACACACAGGCGGCACCATCGACAAACTGGAAGCTATCCCGGGATTCAAGACCGAGCTGTCTATAGACCAGTTCGTCAAACAGGTGAAAGACATCGGTCAGGCGATTGGCGGGCAGACCCAGGACCTGGCGCCGGTGGACGGCAAGATGTACGCGCTTCGCGATGTCACCGGTACCGTCGAATCGATTCCGCTCATCGCGGCTTCTGTCGTCTCCAAGAAAATCGCAGCCGGAGCCAATCTGATTATTCTGGATGTGAAATGCGGAAGTGGTGCCTTCATGCAGACCGAGGAGCAAGCCATCGAACTGGCTCGCACCATGGTCGAGGTAGGGCGGCGTTTGAAGCGTCCTGTCATCGCCGTAGTCACCGACATGGAGCAACCGCTCGGCAATGCAGTCGGGCACACCGTCGAAGTGATCGAAGCGATTCAAACCTTGTCCGGCGACGGACCGGAAGATCTCCGCGAACTGTGCTTGTCCCTCGGTGCCGTGGCGTTGACCACCGCCGGCAAGTTCAAAGAAGAAAAAGCCGCGCGTGCGCACCTGGAAGAATTGCTATCCAACGGTGAAGCGCTCAAGAAACTCAAAGAACTGATCAAGGCTCAGGGCGGAGATCCCAAAGCCGTCGACGAGCACAAGTTGATGCCGCATTCGAAGATGACAGTTGAGTTTAAGGTGCCTGGCACCGGCAAGAAATGGGTGAAAGAGTTGCACGGACGCACCGTCGCTGAAGCCTGCAAGCTGATGGGTGCCGGACGAGCGAAGAAAGGTGACCCTATCAACATGGCTGTCGGCATCGTGCTCAAAGCTAAAGTGGGCAGCACCGTCAATGGTGGCGATACGGTCGCCGTGGTTCATGCCGACACCCAAGATCACGCCGACAAGGCTTTGAAGAAACTGGAAGAAGCCTTCAGCTTCAGCGACAAACCCGTCGAGAAACCGCCTGTGATCAAGGCGCGAGTGAGTGAGGCCGATGCACTGGCGCGTACTTAGATTTCGGAATCACTCGGCTGCCGAAAACATGGCCATCGATGAGGCCATACTAGAATCGCATCTGCGCGGATTGACTCCGCCGACCTTGCGCTTTTACGGGTGGACACCGCCGGCAGTATCGTATGGCTACAACCAGGTGTTGCCGGAAGAAACGATCGCGCGCATCAAAGCCGAGGGACTGGACGTGGTGCGCCGCCCCACGGGTGGGCGCGCCGTGCTGCACATGGGTGAATTCACCTATTCGTTTGTGGGCAGTTCGTCGACCCAGGAGTTTCAAAAAGGTTTCTTAAGCAGCACAATATCGGAAGCCTATCGGCAAATCTGCAATGGATTGCAGGGTGGTCTGGCTCGATTAGGTGTCGAGGTAGAACTCGGCAAGGCCCAAGCCGCGTACCGGCAACAGCAAGATTGTTTCCTCGCCACCACCGGCGCTGATTTGCACTACAATGGCAAAAAACTTGTTGGCAGCGCGCAATTGCGTCGCAAGCATGCCGTGCTGCAGCATGGGTCGTTGTTGCTCAATCAGCCGCAAGAGTTGATGCCGCGCTTGCTGGGAGTGGTACCCGGCAGCGATGCCGCTAAGGCCGAGCGTCACGCCAATCTGTTCGAGATTATCGATCCCTGTGCTGTTGAAAAAATAGAAATCGCGATGATTGCCGGTTTCTCTGATGCTTTCGGCGTCGAGTTTGAAGAGGGCGAAATCTCGTTCGCAGAATTGGCTTCGGCGCAGGTGTAGTTCAGAACTGCCGTTCCGTTCTATTCCTCGTCGGAATCTTCGTCGTCATCGACTGGCTCTGGTTTCTTCTTGCTCTTCTTCTTCGGCTTCGCTTCAGCTTCTTCTTCATCGTCAGAGTCCGCAACTTCGGCATCGACGACATCGCTCCCGCCTTCGTTGCGCATTTCGGATTGCAACGTAGAAATCTCATCCTGGATTTCGACGGTGCGATTATCGATGCGCTCGATCAAGTTGAGCTCGTTTTTCACTTCGTTGGTGACTGTATCCACATCCAGATTTTTGTCTTTCTGGTAAATGGCATAGACTTTGGTGCCAATGGTTTTCAGATGGCGTTCGCGCTCGGTCTTCTGCGTAGCCATCTCGACGCGCAACTTGGCGATTTTCGCCGCCTTGCTCATTTGAGACGCAGTTGACTTTGCTCCGCTCTTAATTTGATCGAAGAAGTTGCCGAATGAACCAGACATCTGGTGCTCCTAGCTGAATACCCTGGCGTCAACCGGTGGATATATGCAGAATTTCTCGTGAATGTGGTTCACAGCTTCTTTTCTGAATTGCTCGGGCACCAGGGCGGTGACCCGAATATCCCCTGTGGTGAGCATACGAATTGGAATCGATGCGTTGCACAGGGTATCAAATATAGCTGCTACCAGGCCTCGGCGGCAACTTAATCCGCTGCCGATCACCGAAATTCGAGCCAGGTCGCTGTCAACAACAATTTCCGGTTTGCCCAGGTCTTCGTCCATGCTTTCAATCACTGCCTGCACGCGGCGAGCGCTGCGCTTTTCGCATGTAAACAGCAGTTCCGGAGCCGCGCCGTTTTCTTTCCCGATCAAAGTGACGTTGTCAGTCGTGACGCCCATGTCGTGCAGTTGCTGGAACAGGCGTCCGACGGATTCTAAGTAATGCACGGGCGTTCTCGACCCATCAGGATTGGGCTGTAGGGGTCTGGTCACCTTGACGCGGAAAGACGTGTGGTTGGTATCACAAGCGATACCGCAGACCGTGTATTCAGGGGCCAAAAACTTATGAGTGACGAGAGTCCCTTCGTCGTCGGGCTCGAAGGTCGAACGCAACCGAATCGGCACCTGTGTGTTCATCGCCAGTTCAACGGCACGTGCATTCAACACCTGAGCACCAGCGGCGCTCAGCTCGAGCATCTCTTCATAAGAAACGGCTTCCAGCCGCCGTGCTTGCTGCACCGCCCGCGGATCAGCCGTATAGACGCCGTTTACATCAGTGTAGATATCGCACCACTCAGCTTTGAGGGCTGCCGCCAGGGCGACCGCCGTGGTGTCGGAGCCGCCCCGACCGAGCGTGGTGATGTCGCCCGTTTCGGTTATACCTTGAAATCCTGCAACGACCGCGATTTCGCCATTTTTCAGGCATTTTTCGAGAGCTTCGGCGCGTACTTCTTTTATACGGGCGCTGCCGTGAATCCCATCCGTGATGATGCCCGCCTGGGCGCCTGTGAAGGAGCGGGCTCTGCCGCCCAGGCTCTGGATGGCCATGGTCAAAAGCGCAATAGAGACCTGTTCGCCCGTGGCGAGCAACATGTCCATCTCACGATTTGATTGCTCGTCGGCAACACTGTCGGCCAGCGATATCAGCTGGTCCGTGGTGTGCCCCATTGCCGAAACGACAACGGCTACCTGATTTCCAGCGGCGGCTTCCTTGACTACTATTTCTGCGACGTGGCGGAGCTTTTTAGCATCCCCGACTGATGTCCCGCCAAATTTCTGGACCAAGCGCCCCATATTAGTCTTCCGTCTTTGTTGATGCCCTCGTGGCACCTCAAAACCGCAGTAAGTTGCTGCCTTCACTGTTGTGAAGAGCAAATTTGCGAAATTATGATAGCACCGTTCAGAAACCTAGACTGTGGCACTGCGTTAAAGTTCCCCTTCATGGGTGTTGCCAGTATGCGCCGCATATCGATTAGCCTCGCTGTTCTGAAACCTGCGCAGCTTGGGCTTTTCGGAATTCTGCCCAGGACCAAGGCAAGGACCGACCTGGGACTCTGATGCATCTCTTGGCATGCATAGGCTTGCCGACCGGGGGGCGAGCAACTGCCACCATATATGGTATCGAGGTTCATTGCCGTCAGCGCCTCGCCAAAAGAAGAGGGCACGTCGAGTGTTCAACGTGCCCTCCGGCTTCCTGTTAGTCGTCGATCAACCTGGCGCGCCGGCCAGTTGACGGTCTTTTCGCACCGGCAGCGGATACGCGAGGATATCCATCAGCAGCTCCAACCGAGTCCCGCCTGCCAGCATTGGCAGCAAGCTGGGCAGACTGTAGTAGTCACCGCTAAACGTATAGGTGTCAACCTCGATATTGTTTCGCGTCAGAGCCGCCTCCAGATGGTTGGAGAATTGCCCGCAGTTGAGAATCATGACCGTAGGCAGGGTGCCCAGTTCTTGTTGATATTGCAGCATTGCATCAGCCAGGTAGGGCTTGCCGTTTTCACCTTGATCGGTGATCACGATCACTTGTTCGACGAGCTGCTTCTTGCGGCGCATCATATCTAATGCCACGCCGCACGAGGTGCCGCCGTCGGCCTTGATGCCTTTGAAAGCCTTTTCCCAGTCGGAGAGTTCGTTGCCTTTCGCTTCGATTGCGTAAGCGAGGGTGTCGAACGCGTAGACGTAGAGATTGGCCTGGCATATTGGGGCTACGATGGCGCAGAGCTGTTTTCCAATTTCAATTGCTTGTTGCATGGAACCACTCTTATCGACAAAGATTGCGGTCGGACGCTTGATCTTGGCTTTGGATTTGATCTGCTTGTCGCCGACCTTCTCCACCTTTTGGGCCATTTCGGCATCGATGTCGGCAGCTTGCAGGGCTTGCCGCGTCTTGAGCGCGGATACGCGCTTATCGCCTTCGGCTTCCTTCAGTTTTGCTTCGATCATGCGGCGCAGATCTTTGTTGTCCATGGCACCACGCTTCTTGAGTGAAGCAAGGTTGTTGATCACTTCCTGCGGAGTCATGGCGTCGACCAGTGCCACCAGCAATGCCGGCGTGACTTGCTTGATCGCCGAGACAGCAACCCGATAGGGAATCTTGTTCTGCACGATCAGTCTTGCCTGTTCGCCTGAGTTGTTGGTCTTAGCCAGTTGCTTCAAGACGTACAGTCGACTGCCTTCCGGCGGATCGTTGTCGAAGAGCACACGCTGTGCGTATTCGCCGGGCTTGATGCGCAGCGACGCATAGAGTGTCTTCAACGAGGAACGCGCGTGCAGCACAACATTGTCGAACTGCTCGTGATTCTTCTCGCGTTGATGCAGGTAGTCTTCGATGGCGGTGCGTACAGATCGCGGGACGGAACCCGCGACACCAGGAATGAACTTGCCGCCTTCTTCATGACCCTTGATCAAACCGATCACGCGCTCTACCTGATAAGGAGGCAGTTCGGTGATCATCGCGATGCCGGCGTTACGGTATTCGTCGGAAAACTTTGATGTGGCCATGTACGCCGCAAACAATTGCTTCAAGTCATGCACGCTGCCGTTCTTGAAGTACCAGGCGGCGAGCGGACCGAAAAAGCGCGGATCGCGTTCGTGCACGTGTTCGAAAAGTGGCATGTGCGGTGCGACCGCACGGTGCGGCGTGCGCAGCAGTGCGTTCAGGATCGCCAGACGAAAGTCTTGCTCGCCGGCGTTGCGTGTGCGAGCCATGAGTTCGGTGAAGTTAGGCGCAGGGGTGGTCGCCGCTTGATTGGCTCGCGCCGGTCGTCGTCCCCCTCGTCGTGTAGTCATGGTGTTGTTCCTATACCTTTAATGTTGGTGTCCTTCGGGATACCGACATCCACTATGTTGCCAACGGCAATGCGGCACCTTTATATGGTGTCCGCCTGGATAAAACGCGCGCCGGGACAGTGGACAGAGAGGTCTGGTCCTGTACAAGTCGGGAGAGCTTTTGAGTTACGTTTGCAGACGTGTGTAGGCTCTTCCTGTTGGAGCACAGGGTAAGGGTCACTTTAGCACTTGTCCGCAAAAATCGCCACGATTTTTGGCTGGCTGTTCTACCAGCCGAGACTGGCTCTGGAAGCGCGTCGACGGTGTTTTATACACGTTTTCGCTAATACGATTCGGAGAATTTACACCCATGCTGGAGCGGGTTAATGTGGTGACATAGCCCAATTGCCGGAACCACTGACGGCAGCGGGCGATGCGCTCCCACCGACCACACCCGCGAGGCTACCGCCATGATGCTCACCGCTTTGCTTACCAACATCAAAGAAATTGCGAAGAACTCCAAGCCCACGTACTTCACCAAGGATACGTTCTTCGACAAGCAGTGGGGGCAGAACACAGCTTTCAACAAAACTCTGGACAAGTCTGTGTATGACCATGAGGACTGCGATGAAGATCAAGAGTCTCAACTGCGCGACGAGATTCTCGTCAGACTGAAAGCCAAGGGCGGTAGCGGCAGTTTTGTCTCCGGCATTGCGGGCGAATCGATTACATTTCTCGAGTCGTTGAAAAATCGCAAGGATGCGAAGGCCAAACAACAGCGCCTCTGCAACCAGTCGATGAACGAGCTGCTGGCGCTGATTTTCGAAATGCTCAAATCCTACGCTTACGACTACAACCATGCCGTCGGTTACGGACCTCTGCACATCGCCATTACCGATCCGCAAATGGTGACCGAGGTGTTGCGCTTCGATCGTCAGCGCAATCCGCTCGAGTCGGTGACTTACTTCCGTGCGCGGCTCTCGACCTCGTCGCATTCGCTGGTATTGCGTGGGCAAGACGACGGCATTGTGTTTTTCATATTGCCGGTGGCGCGCGCACTAGGATTGACCAAGCAAGAAACGAACTATGAGCCGGCGACTTTGCTGCGCATCAAGGCGGAGAACAATCTTGTCCATTGGGAAACCAAGATCGGAACACCCTTGACACCGTCTTCGGTAGAAGCGATCTGCATGGCTGTTTTCCAGTGGTTGATTGAAGAAACCAAAGCGCACATCGCCGAATAGTTTTTGATTTTGATACAGGAGGTCGATTCGACCATGCTTAACGGAATGTTCTCAGGCAACAATAAAGAGCGCAATCGCCCGACGCCGAAACCATTTTCGCAAAACAGTCGCTTCGACTGCAATTGGGGAAAGGCGTCGCCGGTTGAAAAGGCGCCGCCGCGAGCGGTCGAATCTTCGTCTTCGTCCCGGCGCACCGGCATCTATCCGCAAGTGATCACGGGTGAGCATCCGATCGCGCTCGATGCCCGCAGCGTATCGCAAAGACTCAAGGAAACACTCGATACCGGAAACAATAGCGACGGGCATCAGCAGATCATTTCCGACCTGGCGCCGCGCGACTTGCTGACCATTATGTATGAGCTGCTGAAGGTTTACGCCGTGGAATACAACTCGGCGGTAGGACTGGGTCCATTCTATTTAGAACTGACCAGACCGCACGAAGTGTCGGGTCCGCTGCGCCTGCAAAAGGATAGCCGTCCCTCCTCGTGGCTCACAAGAATACGAGCGGCACTGGCGACATCAACTCATTCGCTTTTGCTTTGTGCAGACGAGGGAGTGGTCACCTTCTATGTCATACCTCTGGAGCAGTTGCATGGCAGCAATGCTCTCGGCAAAGACGCGGTCGAGGGTCACGAACCGCAGACCTATTTACAGTTGAACAAAATGAGAGGCGGCGTTTTCTACTGGGAGACGAAGGCGGGGTTGCCCCTCACCATGTCGCGTGTCGATGCCACGTGCCGTGCGCTATTTCAATGGCTCATTGAAAGAACCGCGGACCGGGTCGCTGGAGACTGAGTTTGGGACGAGCACGCGACATTACTCGACTGGTCGATCTGCCCCCCAGGTCGGCCAGTTTTATGTTGGAACTCCGATTGGAGTGATCGACGGTAATCGAAACCGTACCTTGTCGGTTCACAGCCGACGGCTCTGCCACTTAAGCTACGACCACAGCTCTCGGGGAATTGGATTCGAACCAATATTGCAACGTTCAAAGCGTTGTGACCTACCATTAGTCGATCCCCGATCATCTGCTGCGCTCGGGGAGGAAACGATCTGGTCACTCCGGCACCGGCACTGCAATAGATCCCGACGGAACTGACACCAGTTGGTTTACTGGTGTCGCGGGGTCTGTTGCTGGTGCTGGAGTCTCTTCATTGAAGTATGTCTCTGAATGTTGAACTGAATTGATTAGGTTGGCCGGAGCGGTTGGAATCGAACCAACTACCTTCTGCTTCCAAGGCAGACATGCCACCAATGCACTACGCCCCGAGATGTCTCGCTTTTACTGCGGGCGTCTCGGGTTGGGGCGCAATTGATGTTGGCGTCTATTCATTGGAGAGGGATCGAGTTAATTGGAGAGGGGGGACTACGTTTGATTGCGACCTGCGCAAGTTATGGGAGCTGTTTTTTTGCTTTGGCGAGGAATCTCTCCTCAGGGTGGATTCGAACCACGGGCTTTCGCCTTTACCAGTTTGTAAGCTCACATTGTTGGAGCGCAGAACGCAATAATTATAGTAGCACACTTTATCGGAAGCGATCAACTTTATAAACCATATATGGTGCCTGGTGTTTACACCACCAGTGGTGCCTTGCGTTCGGTTTCCTCTCCAAAGGGAATGACGGGCACCAGCACTTGGCTGAGCCCGTTGTTGAAGTAATGATCGCAGCTGTGCGCGGTTTTTCTGCCGCTTTCAATGCTTCTCCCATATGTACGCATATCTGAGTGAAATCGAAAACTCGTATGCGATTGTGGTGGTGTGTGGTTCCAGTGGGGGAGCGGGCCTCGGCAGCATGGCCGGACCCGTGAGAATAACTTCGAATTTGTGATATGTGCGGAGTCGGTCACTGACGAAGTTCCCCCTATGTTCACCGCGTCCGGGGTCAATAGCCCTGTTCATCGCATACGCCCGCTCGGAGATGAATTGGGGATTCATTCCGCACTTATTATTGCCAGCCGCGGAAATGAAGAGCCTTCATTTCCATGATTGGACAATCCCGAGTTGCAATGGGACGTGGTCCAAAGGTCTTGCCTGTACGAGTCGAGAGAGCCACTTTGAACACCTCCATGGCGGAGGTTTTCGGATTCGAACCGATTCCTTGAAAGGGAATTACCAGATTGTATGCTCTTCCTGTTGGGGTACAGGCGATACTATTAAAGTAACACGCAAAATGCGTGGTGTCAATAGCCGTGCGATACTAAATATGGTGGCACTACTAAAACAAACGGAGATACGGGCAGCGGCTAGCTATGCCGTGCCCGTGATGATCACTGCGGAGAGCTACTCCGACTGGACCAACCTTTTTCTGTCGATAGTTTATGAAGCCTTGGCGACAAAAACGATCTCCTTTCTTTCTCTCAGTTCGCGTACTTTCTGTACAAGTCGAAGGAGCAGAGTTTTGGTGCTCTACCACTGAGCTATGAGGGCATAAAGCCCCCAGTAGGATTCGAACCTACGCCCACCCGCTTCGAAAGGCGATTGTATGCTCTAAATGTTAGAGTACAGATCGTCCGCGGACTTTGAGCAATGTATTCCGTATGAGTCGCAAGAGCGTAAACGCGGTCTCGAATTGCTCTTCCTTTGAGCTACACAGGCATGTTGCCCGCGGCAGGTTTCGAGTCTGCATACTATCGGGGTTGTCGCGTTTGTATGCTCGGGGACTTGAATACAGTTACAAGGAACAATGTAGCAGATAAAGTTAGTGGTGTCAATAGTGGTGCGCACCATAGGTGGTGGCTTATCGAGACCAACGGAGAAACGGGCAACAGCTAGCAAGGCTGAGCCCGTTATGACCATCGCGAACAGCTAATCCGCTTAGATCACACACTTCTTGTCGGTTGTTGCACCAAGGCGACAATGAAGATCTCCTTACCTTGATGAATTGATGCGGCTGTATGAGTCGATGGAGCGGAGTACAAAATCGAATGCTCTACTAATGAGCTACGAAGGAAAGTTCCTTAGGCAGGATTCGCACCTGCTACCGTTCGAGTGAGACAGTTTTTCAAACTGATTGTATGTATGCTCAACCTGTTAGGTTACAGTTGCATCAGTCATCAATGTAGCAAAGACCGATAATGGTGTCAAGGGCGGTGCGCACCATAGATAGTGGCACGCGACAAACCAGCGGAGAGACGGACAGCAGCCTGGGAAGCTGAGCCCGTCGCGATGCTCGCGAACGCCAGGTCGCGAGACAAGCTTGCTTGTTGTCGGTGATAGCACCAGGGCAACGAAGTTCTCCTTACCTTGATGAATTGATGCGGCTGTAAGAGTCGATTGAGCTTAGATCAACTATTCGCATGCTCTTACCATCTGAGCTACAAAAGCCGAAGCCTCTGGCAGGAATCGAACCTGCGACCAAGCGGTTACGTGTGTATGCTCTACCTGTTAGATTACAGTTGCATCAGTCACTAATCTAGCAAAGCCTAGAAGTGGTGTCAAGTATGGTGCGCACCATAGGTGGTGGCAGTATTTAGTAAAGCGCTGCGCGGGCAGCGACCTGATTGTCGAGCCCGAAATATGCATCTACGCCAACGGCGGTGCTGGTTGTATGGACGGAAAATGACGTCTGCATTTGCTGCATCTGTGAGGACAGGGTCGGTCGAGCCGAGCCGCAATTCTCACGGCGATAACCGCCGGCTATGACGCCGTGGTTAAACTGCCATTTTCCTAGTGGTGTTCTGATGTCCTTCACGGACCGAACCTCCATCTCCCCTGCACTTCGCGAAAACAAAATTCGCGCGCTGCTATACAAACAACCTGGCAGGCGGAAATTCCATCTTAGGGCCGGCTTGAGAATCCTGTCAATAGGATTTTCGCCTCTGCATACCTTTAATTCGCTGAACCTACGCTGGACCTTTATAAATCCAGCTCTCTATTAATAGATAGATCGCCCACCGTTACGGAATAGTTCCGCTTCTCCCCGGTGAGGATATGGCGCACCAGCACCTCCGCTGCGACAGACACCACCAGGGTGACCAGATTGCGGGCCAGCGGATAGTCGCAGATGTCGATGCCCACGTCGCTTGGCACACGATACTTCTCGTTCCAGATGACTTCGCCGTATCCGTCGTTCATTCCGGCATGCAGGCAAGCGATGGCGTTATCGCGGCAATAATCGGCGACCAGCCGGCGAGAAGCCGTATTGTCGAAGACATCAACCACCAGGGTTGCCCCCTTCAGAAATTTTGCCGCATTTTTCTCAGTTAATTCCTGCGCTCGCGCGGTGATTTCAACTCCCACCTCGCGATACAAAAGATTGCGCAACAACTCTGCTTTTTGCCCACCGACATCGTCCAGCGAATAGACCTGGGTACTGACATTGTGCTCTTCCACGCGGTCCTTATCGATCACCGTCATGTTCGTCACACCCATGCGCGCCAGGGTTTCGGCAAGATTCGAGCCGAGCGCCCCCGCGCCGCAAATCAAAATGCCGGCAGCGGCAATTTTGCGCATCGCCTGTTGTCCGCGGAAAATCTGTTCGTGATGAAATCGATGGCTCATCTAATAATTCCTTGCACTACTCGACAGCAACCAGAACTAGTCCTTTGAATCGCTGCACGCGGGCGACCGCCCGCGGTTTCTTCTCGTATTCATAAATCCATCCGCGCGCGCCGGCGCTCGTTTCGATCACACATAAAATCGGCTTCCCAAAACAAAAGCACCACGCATCCAAAGTACGGTCGTCGCGCCCGGAAGGACCAGTGAAACCCTCAGGGTGCGTGTGATAGAAGCCAATCACATCGCCCTCCGCTTCTTCTCGCGCCAGGACACGTTTGCCGTCAAACCGCACTGAGGTCTCCGAGCCCTTTGTGCGCCAACGCATCTTGGCGTGCCAGACACCATTGAGGCATTCACCCGTCAACACATAGGCAATTTCCTTGCCGCCTGGAAATTCTCCACCATCGGCAAACTTCACTGGTCCGGAGGCGGCGGCGTCCTGCTTACCCGAGGTAGTCATAATAGTTGCCCGCTTCGCGCAATACTCCGACGACGCTGGTCAGGTCGAATTGCTGATCTTCCCCGCTCAAGCAAACTCCAGCACTTTGCAGTGTCAGGTCGCCGACTGCCACGTTGACCACGTGATCGCGACCGTCCATTTCAAACCGAACGGTTGCGTACTGTTGATGCTGATCAGTGTAACGAAAACTTTCCAACGTCGCGCCGGCGTGCCGCAATGCATCGCTGATGCGCGTCCGATCGTCCAGCATCGTCTCGGTCGGATCGTTACGATGCTTATGTAGATACATCATGCGGTAAGCGAGGCGCTCGCTTGGCACCATTCCGCGAGCACGCACTTCACCAGGTTTGATATCGGCTTCCAACGACCGGCGCAGAGTTCGCGAAACTGCCGGGTCTCGTTTTCGATCTACAGAATCAAACCAGAAGGCTGCGCCATCGAAGCGCGCATGAATGGTATCGAAATTGGTGCAGCCCAGAACCAGCTGCACGGGCACCGGACCAGATAACCGCAAGCGTGTGTCAGCTTCGGAATATGCCAGCGCCCACCATGTTTTATCTAATTGATCGACGAGCACCAGACGCACGCGAGGAAACAACGCCAGATATTTTGAGACAAGCGAAAGCGGCGCCGTTTCCACGACTTCTGCCACGCCTTCCTCTACCATGCGCAAGATACAAAATCCTGTTTCTCTCGTGCGCACTTTCATTTCATAGACAATGCCCGCCACGCGAACGCGCACCTTACCGCCTGCAACGATCGGAGCAAGAAACGTTGTCTGCGACAACTTCTTTTCTTCCTCTTCCATTTTGGCAATCATCGCCAGCGGATCGGGCCGCTCACGTTCTGTCATGATGGAGCACCGCGCACCCGGCTGATTAACCGAATACGGCTTCTGGGCGCACAGTAATGTTGCCATTTTCGTGGCGTTCGATCACCGTGCTGCTCAGATGTTGGGGCGGTACTTCCATAAAACGTGCCACAGCGGCGCGAATGTCTGCATCGCTGGAACCCGGGGTCAGCTCGAGCAAATCAAGTGCGATGTCGCGGCTGCGACCTTGAATGCGTACGTGCACGACCGGACCGGTTTGCGTTTGCGGCTCGGTACCAGTGGCGCGGTTGTACAGGTTGTTGATGTCATCGTTTGCCATGTGGGAGCCCTCCTTTATCTAAAGGAATGTCGGGGAGAAGTTCCAATCATAGCAGACAATATATATTGCCAAGGACGCTTCAATGCGCCGATGTTTTGCCGCCGGCCGATTTTAATTTCATCGTACATTTTCTTGCCTTCGAAACAGAGACCACGCTGCATCAACGCCCAGGTTGCATTCGGGTCCAATTTCAGAACGCGGTCGTAATCTTCTATCGCCGGATCAAATTTATTCTGGTCCTGAAACATCTTCGCCCGCTGCCCAATTACTTCAGTGTCCTGCGGGTTGGCTGCGATGGAACTATTAAAATCAGCCATTGCCTCGGCATTCTTTTTGATGCCCTGATAATAGATGCCGCGCAAAAACAGCGCTTTAGCCTGCTTTGGATTTAGCTTGATCGCCTTATCGAGATCCTGCTTCTCGTGCACTCGATCTTCCATGAATGAGTAGGCATCGGCGCGTCCGGTCAGAGCATCGGCAGAAGATGCATCCCAACCGACGGCTTTGTTGTAGGCCATCAGTGCACGGCTATATTGATCGCGCAGCATGTAGGTGTTGCCGATCTCAATAGCTTTCACCGACATCTCAGCATTTTTCAAGCCTTTCTGCGCGGTCAGTGCCACCAGTTCTTTCGGAGGCTGCGTGCGCTGCTTTTCGATAAATGCAATACGCTTCGTCATCTTCACGGCGTCAGCGGTTTTGCCGGTGCGCTTCAAAAAGGCAGCATATTCTTGAATCGGAAAAATCACCGTCGGGCCGTCGTCGCCGTCTTGCGCTTCGCGTCCAGCAATAGCGTCGCGATGAAACTGGTCTGCTTTGTCCAGCTGTTTCATCTTTTCGTACACATCGGCGATTGCGATTTGCTGAACCATCAAGTCCAACCCTAAAGCTTTTCGCTGCTCAAGAATCGCATTGTATTTCTGCAATGCAATTTCAAACTTGCGATTCTTAATTGCGGTCTCCGCATCGCGCCCCATCACCATCCATTCGCCGCTGCCTTTCTGGATGGCCGCAGCCGTCTTTGGATCCCGCGATGCAGCAAATGCATTCGCACCCACGATCGAAGCGATGGCGATTGCCACCAGTGTCGCGCGCGCTATTTGAGTTTTCATGTTCCCTGCCTGTTGTCCTGTCCTAACCTGACTGAGCCGGCCTGCGCCAACCTAATTGACTCAACGAGAGCTAATGGAAATTTAGGCTGCGCCCCTAGACTTCTTCCATCGGGATGCGCACTTTCTTCTTCTTAGCGAAATCAATCGCCTCTTCATAACCGGCATCAGCGTGGCGTATCACGCCCATGCCGGGGTCGGTCGTCAAAACGCGTTCAAGGCGTTTCGCGGCTGCTTCGGTACCGTCGGCGACAATCACCTGCCCGGCGTGCTGGGAATAACCGATGCCGACTCCGCCACCATGGTGCACCGACACCCAGCTGGCACCACCGACGGCGTTGATCATGGCATTCAGAAACACCCAGTCAGCGACCGCATCAGTACCATCCTTCATGGCTTCGGTTTCTCTATTTGGTGAAGCTACTGATCCGGCATCCAGATGGTCGCGTCCGATCACGACGGGCGCCTTCACCTTGCCCTGTGCCACCAGGTCGTTGATTATCAGTCCCAACTTGGCACGGTCGCCGTAACCCAACCAGCAAATTCGCGCCGGCAGTCCCTGGAAAGCCACGCGCTTGGAGGCCATTTCAATCCAGCGAGCCAGCGCCTTGTCCTCGGGGAAGTTTTTCAAGATCGCCTCGTCGATGGTGGCGATGTCTTTTGGATCGCCCGACAGGACTGCCCATCTAAAAGGACCTTTGCCTTCACAGAACAATGGGCGAATGAACGCCGGCACAAAGCCCGGGAAGTCGAAGGCATTCGCGACGCCATGATCTTTTGCAACTTGTCGGATGTTGTTGCCATAATCAAATGTGATGGCGCCGGCTTTCTGCAGATCGAGCATCGCCTTTACGTGGGTGACGATCGACGCGCAAGACTGCTTCAGATAGTCTTGCGGATCGCGCGCGCGCAGTTCAGCGGCCTTCTCCAGGGAGAAACCGATGGGCACATATCCATTCAACGGATCGTGCGCCGAAGTTTGATCCGTCAGTGCATCGGGTTTGAACCCGCGCCGCACCAGTTCAGGCAAAATTTCCGCGGCATTGCCGAGCAACGCAATTGATACGGCCTCGCCTTTTGCCGCCGCATCCTGAGCAAGTTTAATTGCGTCGTCCAGATCCTTCGCTTGCTTATCGCAATAGCGCGTTTCCACCCGGCGATCGATTCTAGTTTGATCGACTTCGATGCAGATTGCGACGCCTTCGTTCATCGTAATAGCGAGCGGCTGAGCACCACCCATGCCACCAAGACCGGCGGTGACGGTGATGCGTCCCTTGAGAGTGCCACCAAAATGTTTCTTCGCGAGTGCAGCAAAGGTCTCATACGTACCTTGCAAAATGCCTTGCGTGCCGATGTAGATCCATGAACCCGCAGTCATCTGTCCAAACATGATCAGACCTTTGCGTTCCAACTCTCTGAAATGCTCCCAATCAGACCACTTGCCGACCAGGTTGGAGTTGGCGATCAAGACACGCGGCGCATCGACATGGCTTTTGAAGACGCCGACCGGCTTACCGGACGCCACAAGCAGGGTTTCGTCGTTCTCCAACTCGACCAGAGCTTTGACTATCGCCTTGAAGCAATCCCAGTTGCGGGCTGCCTTGCCCGAACCGCCATAGACCACCAGGTCGTGCGGACGCTCAGCGACTGCCGGGTCCAGATTGTTGAGCAGCATGCGGAAGGCGGCTTCTTGCAGCCAGCCCTTGCAGGTGAGCTCGGTCCCGTGCGGAGCCCGAACGTCAATCGGGGCTTTGCTTTTCAGGATCGCCGTTACCAGTTCGGACGCAGATTTGGTTGGCATAGCAGTTGATGTCATGGTTTGTCTCTTGTGGCTGGCTCTTGAGAATCTGGGGGCTGAATATAAGGAAGCAATTAGGATACGCGGAGAACTACAATAACTGGTATAAGCTGGCTAACCAGTGAAGGCATATCATAGCCTAAGCACGCCACGGGAGTGAGTCATGGTCAAGGAACTGTCGAAGCCGAAGACGGGCGAAATCAAATACAGCCTCTCTGATATTCCGCTTAAGTCGGTCTATACGGCTGACGATTTGAAGGGCTGGAATTACGACGAGAAGCTGGCCGACCCGGGTCAGTTCCCCTATACCCGCGGCATCCACGAAAACATGTATCGCGGCAAAGTCTGGACAATGCGCCAGTTTGCCGGCTTTGGCGGTCCGGAAGAGACCAACGAGCGCTTCAAATATCTGCTCGCTCAGGGGCAAACCGGCTTGTCGACTGCATTCGATCTGCCGACACTGATGGGCTACGACTCCGACCATCCCAAGTCGCTCGGCGAAGTGGGCGTCTGCGGCGTCGCCATCGACAGTCTCAAGGACATGGAGATTCTCTACAAAGACCTGCCGCTCGATAAAGTTTCGACCTCGATGACTATCAACGGTCCTGCGGTGATCATCTACAGCATGTTTCTCGCCAATGCCGAGAAGCAGGGCTTTGACTGGAAGAAACTGAACGGCACCCTGCAAAACGACATCTTCAAAGAGTACATCGCTCAGAAGACTTACCTGATTCCGCCGCGTCCGGCACTGAAATTGATCCAGGACATGATCGTCTTCACGACTATGAATGTCCCGCGCTGGAACTTCATTTCCGTCAGCGGATATCACATTCGCGAAGCCGGTGCTACTGCCATTCAAGAGCTGGCGTTTACGCTCGCCGATGGGTTTGCCTATGTGGACGCCGGTATCGAAGCCGGTCTCAAGGTCGACGAGTTTGTGCCACGTCTGTCATTCTTCTTCAACGCGCACATCGATTTCTTCGAAGAGATCGCCAAATATCGCGCCGCTCGCCGCATCTGGGCAAAACGCATGCGCGACCACTACGGCGCCAAAGATGAGCGCTCGCTCAAGTTGCGTTTCCATACTCAGACCGCCGGCTGCAGCTTGACCGGTCCACAACCGGAAAACAACATCGTGCGCACCGCCATCGAGGCGCTCGCCGGAGTGCTGGGCGGAACGCAATCTCTGCACACAAACTCCATGGACGAAGTGCTGGGTCTGCCGACACAAAAGGCAGCGCACATCGCGTTGCGCACGCAGCAGATCATCGCCCACGAAACCGGTGTCACCAATGTCGTCGATCCGCTAGCCGGCTCGTATTACATCGAATGGCTGACAGATCAGATGGAAGCCGGTGCCAACGAATACTTCAAGCGCATCGAGGAAGAAGGCGGAGTGCTGGCGGGCATTGAAAAAGGTTTCTTCATGAAAGAGATCGCTGACGCTGCCTATCGATTCCAACAAAAGCTCGACTCTGATGAGTTTATCTTCGTCGGCTTAAACGGCTTTACCGAAGAGGCACCAGGTTCGAAGATCGAAATCTTGAAGATCGGCAAAGAGTTTGGCGAACGTCAGACGCAACGTCTGCAAGAGCTGCGCAGCACCCGCGACAATGAGAAAGTCGCCCAGACTCTGAGCAACCTGGAAGCCGGCCTGCGACGGGGCGAAAACTCCTTCCCGCTTCTTCTGGAAGCCTGCAAGGCATACGCCACTCTGGGCGAGATTTGCGACGTGATGCGCAGCATCTGGGGTCAATATCGCGAGAGCTCGATTATCTAAGTCGCTTGCAGCCAGAAGCACCTAAGCAAGAATCTGAAAAACGACGCATCATGATGAGTCGAGCCACCGACTCGTCGATGAAACTGGCGCGCAAATGCGCGGCGCCGCTATTGGCACGTCAATTGGAGGCGTCCGACGCCGAGGCGCTTGGGCGCCTGCTCCACGATGCATATAAGGGAACCGTCGATGATGACGGACAGACTTTCGAGCAAGCAGTTCAAGAAGTGAAGGAAACTTTTTTCGGGCGCTACGGGGCCATGATCTGGACTGCATCACATGTGGTGCTGGACGGCGGCACCATAGTCTGTTGTTCGGTGGTCACTAATTACCAGCACAATCCATTGATTGCATTTGCGGCCACCCTGCCCGAGTATCAAGGTAAGGGGCTGTGCACGCAGGTAATGACGGAAAGCATTCGGGCGCTGGCGCGCATGGGGCGACCGCTGGTCAAACTTGTGGTTACCGAAAAGAACGAGCGTGCGCTATCGTTATATCATCACCTGGGATTCAAACCTGTTGACAAGAAATGACATGAGCTGCGAAGCGCTAACTGAGGAAGACCATGGACAATCGTGAAATCGGACGCCTGTTGTCGATTATGTTTCAAGCGCATCCCTGGCATGGCATTTCGCCCGGCGAAAGCTGTCCCGAGAAGGTGCAAGCATTTATCGAGATCGTGCCCACCGATACGGTCAAGTACGAAGTGCACAAACCCTCCGGTCACCTGCACATCGATCGTCCGCAATCTTTTTCATCGATGTGCCCGACGCTCTATGGTTTTATCCCGCAGACGTATTGCGGACCGCATGTCGCCGATGTTTGCGAGCGGCGCGTCAATCGACAAAACATCGTCGGCGACGGCGACCCGCTGGACATCTGCGTGATCACCGAACGCCCGATCAACCAGGGCAATATATTATTAAACGCCCGTCCGATCGGTGGCATGCGCATGATCGATCACAACGAAGCTGATGACAAAATCATCGCGGTGCTCGACGACGATCTGGCGTATGGCAAATTCAAAGACATCAGCGATTGCCCGAAACCAATCATTGATCGCCTCAAGCACTATTTCCTCAGTTACAAGCAATTGCCGGACGAGCCTGAGCACCTCGTGACCATCGCTGAAGTGTACGACATCGTCTCGGCGCACGAAGTCATCGATGCCAGCATCAAAGACTATGTCGAGAAGTATGGTGCACCAGGTGAACGCATGGGACAACTTCAGGAGTTGCTGACCCGCTAGTATGGAATTCACCCCAGAGAAAAAGAAGTTCTTGATCATCGCCTGCAGTGTCGGTGCGTTGATCGGCTGCGTGTGGGCTTGTTTCGTCCCGCTGCCGGGCGCACCAAAATTGTCCAGCGGCATTGCGCCGGTGATGAGCTACTCCTATTCAACGTTCAGCTACATCTTCATGGCAGGATTGGGCGGCGCCATACTTGCCGCCATGCTGGTCTTCTTCGTGTTTTTCATCTCATCACAAGATTGAACCATCAGGATTGGCGAGTGGGCTGATAATCTTCTTCGCGCATCCCAAACGACCAGGCAACGCCGGCGCGCGCAGTACGTGTTCGCGGTGGCACTCGAAGATGATACGTTCTGAACGAACCATCCGCTTCTGGCGTGCTGTTGGTGACTTGCACCACAACTAGTGGCTCGTCGTTCTTCTGCTGAATCTCATACAGAACACCGCACTCATCGCGATGTAGTTCTTTAGCGTCGCTGGCGGTAACGAATTTACTCAGTCCGAAGCGGTCGATCATAACTCGACGCACTTCGACGTTTCTCTCGTTGATAATGTCTTCCATCGTAAATGCATCGCGAATGACGTTTTCGGATACTCGCACCCCGTTCACTGCATGCATTCCCCAATCTCCGAATGCGACTGCATGATCACTGTCGTGGTGCGGTAGACCATTTTGCAAATGCAGCTTCGATGGACCTTCAGAAACTACGCAAACATCATCCATCGGCCACCACCAGCCACCGGCATCGAGCGCATCGAAGTAGAACTCGTGTTTTGTGGGGTGGAGGCGTTTCATAAGCTCGCACAGGCGCACCAGCATCAAGCTGCTGCCATCACTGAGCGGTGAATGGCAAGTTTGCAAATGGCGCATGCGCCACGGAACTGAGCGACAAACCTGATCGGGATCTGTCACCTCCTGTCCCAGATTAGGCACAGGCACCACAGTCGTAGCCCATGAAAAACGCGCAGCGGCTGTAGGCTCTTCGTTTTCCTTCCACTCTTTATTCTGGAACGGGACCCTCGCCTTCATCTCTTGTTGTGCCAGGATTTTCTGGACGTCTCGATGCGCGAACAGCTCAGTTGCGTCGGCGAGGTCTGCATTAGCTAGCTGTTCGGTCATCAACGCTGCAGCGCTGTACAACGTGTCAATGCGCCACACATGGCCGGACAATCGTTCGGCATCGACTTGGAGCCCATGCCGAAGTGAGGCCTGGACGAAGTCGTTTACTGAGGTTGGGTCGACCAGAGTGAGCTTGTCACTGAATGCGGAACCGAACCAGCCTCGCAAGTCAGGCGTTCGCAATCCGCGATGGCTGGCAGCACCGAGCAAGTCCGGCACCAGAGGCATTTCGCTTGGTTCCGGTCTGAATTGCGTGTGGACGCGCTGCTCATAAAGCTGGGCAAGCAGATGCACCACTGCAATAGCTTGAAGAGGCGAGTCAATCCAGAGGAAGAAAACCGGGCGCTTTTGCTTGCGAAACTGATAGATGCGGCGAACGGCAGATTCCAGTTTCTCCCTGTCACAAGGCACGGCGCGCTCGATGCGCGGCAGCATTTCCGCCCGCAAGTCCGGTATCACCTTGAGGTAGTCGCTAAATTGTTTCTGAGAACTAGCCATTATCGCAACCCGTTGCCGTGCCAAGCCTATCCCGCATGTCAGGTTTCAACAAGAGGTTCATATTCATTCTCATCCAAGTTGAACGACCAGGCGACTGCCTGCCTGGCTGTTTGCACGTCTGGTGGCACACGCAGGTGGTACATTTTGTATGAACCGTCCGGCTCCGGGGTTTTATTTGTGACCTGAACAACGGTCACAGGCTCGTCTGCTACCATCTCGATTCTATACAAGATGCCGCATTCGTCGCTCTGCAACTGGCGAGCACCACTTTCACGAATGAAGTTGCCTAATCCAAACCGGTCAATCATCAACCGTCGCAATTCAACGTTTCGTTCGTTGTGAATGTCCTTTATGGTGAATGTCCTTGTGACCACGCTCTCGGGAACGCGTCTGCCGCCCAGAGCCCAAATGTCCCAATCGGCGAAGCTAATCGCCGGTTCGCTTTCGTGTCCAGGATTATTGCCATCCAGGTGCATCACCAGGGGATTCTCTGAAACCACACAAATTTTGTCGAGTGCGAACCACCAGCCACCAGCCTCGAAGGCGTCGATGTAGTCATTGACTCGGGCATCTGCCTTGTTCAGCAAACGAGCAATCTGGTGATACAGCAGATAGCCCGATGTGAGCGGTGAATGAATTTCTTCCAGAACCTTTCTGCTCCATAGGATGCGGCGCGATACTTCCACCGAGACTTGGGAAACCATCGTTTCGGTCGGCGTACTATTAGCTCGTTGGAACTTCAACCTGGCTCGACGTTCTTCCGACCAGAGTTTCTTTTCGATCTCGAGCTCTAAATCCGGATCGAATAAACTGTTGCTGTGTGCCGAAAGCGTATCTGAAAGCAGAGAAGCTACATTGCTCAAACGCTCCATCCTGAGGACTGTTCCTGTGACTCGGTCCAGATCTAGGTCTTCAGCCGCTGCCTTGATCGCGGCAAGTTCAGTCCACCACCTCCGATATGCATCGGCTGCTTCAGGGTCTTGCACGGTAAGTTCGTCCTGAATAGCAAATCGAAAGAGTTGCTGCAGGTCTAACGTAGATGGTGGTCTTCTGGATGTCAGCGACACCACAGGCTGCGCAACGCGTGGCACTGGCATACGATGAAGGTTGAGTCCGCACAATTGACGTAAGAGCAACACTGCAACTACGGCACTAGCAGGCGAGTCAAAGTAGACGAAGACGACCGGAGCCTGCAATCCCCAGTGACCATAGATACGACTGACGGCCCGCTCCAACTCGTCTCTTTGCACTGGACTGGTGCTCGCAGCCTTCTCAGCGAAGTCACGCTCAAGCTGGCGAATTTGTTCTTTGCTTTGCGCGTAAAGAGCTTCGTCAAACGGCTCGGTGTGTCGTGTCATAATTGCTGCACCGCATTATGTTTCATGCAAAGGTTGGTATTCGCTTTCACGCAAATCGAACGACCAGGCAACCGCCTGGCGCGCCGAGCTCATTGTCGGCGGCACCCGCAGATAGTACTTGCGGAAGGTGCCATCAGGTTCCGGCGAACTATTGGTGACCTCAACAAGGCACATGAAAGGCTCGACTTCCAGCGGCGTCTCTACGTGATACAAAACACCGTAATCATCGCTGCTGATTACATGCGAATTGGATTGCTTGATGTAATTATCCAGCCCCAGTCTATTTAACAGGATGGCGCGAATCTCGGCGTTTTCTTCGAATTGCACATCGGCTGCCGTCACCGGCTCGCAGATGATACGCGCTGGAACTATCCTGCCATTAACCGCAAACACATCCCACTTGCCGGCAAAGCTGACGGCGGGTCCGTCCAGGCAGTGCGGCATATTGTTAGTCACATTGAAAACAGTCGGGTTGTCGCACCAGACCACGATATCGTCGAGGGTCCACCACCAGCCTCCGGCTTGGAAAGCCTCGAAGAAGCCGCGGTACTCCTCGGCACCAAACAGTCCAATACTCTGAAAGAAACTGACTAACAGCAAATCCGCCGCATCGACTGCCGGTGCATGATAGTGAGCCGGCAAGAAGGCTGAGTGACGTACGGATGCCATGCCGCCGCCCGCTTCTTTTATCTCCGGAATGCGCTTCTTCAGCGATTCGGCTTCCTGTCGGCCGATTTCCTCGATGATTGAGTGAGCGATGTCTGGCGGGTTTCCTTCGCCTTTCTTGGGAATCGCCGCATCAAACCAGGAACGCAAACTGATCATCTCGAGCCAGCGGCTGGCGGGAGCCTCGGTGCGACCGACCACTATCGGCAGCTGGCTGCGACTGGGCAGGGAGAACGCAAACCCGCGTATCCCGCAACGATTGGTGAGAAAGTTTACTGTCGCCATGGCTTCTGCCGGCGACGCGCAGCGCAGAAACAGCGACGGAACCTCACTGGACCACTGCGTGTAGACCTGGTCGACAGCCGCTCGCAACCGCTCGAAATCGACAGAAGCTGTGGTCAGTGCCTGTTGCGTGAACTCGGCTTTCGCTTTGAGGACGTGCTCAGCGAGCAGTTCATGGAGTTGTGAGGACATGTCTCACCTCCGGTTTAACTGACGGCGGGTCTGAGTTCTATCTTAATATGATTGGGCGTCGTGCGCCCGGGGTTGTAAGTGGCGTCCCATACATTGTGGCAAATCCAGCGGGACGAGCGCCGGCCAGCCTGCTAGAATGCCGATAACGTAACTTATTGGTCCGCACGCTAGCGCGTCTGCGCTGCAAGGCTTCTCATGTCGCTTGTCATTTCCGACGAAACAGAGCTTAAATACGACCGCCTGTCACTGATTCCGCTGGGCGGTCAGAGCGAAATCGGACAATCCCTGTGGGCTCTGTCATATGGCGGCGAGATTCTCCTGGTCGATGCGGGCGTCTGCTACCCCGGCACCGACCTACCCGGCGTCGATCTTTTGCTGCCAAACATCAACTTTCTGGTCGCCAATCAACAGCGCATTACCGCCCTGGTCCTGACCAACGGCCACGAAGAACATAGCGGCGCCATCGGCTATCTCCTCAGTCACCTGAAAATACCGCGTATTCTGGCGCCCCGATTTGTATCGGCGCTGGTGTCGCAAAATCTGATGGGTCGCGGTTACGATTCGTCCGGCACCATTCTTGATACCATCGAAACCCGCTATCCGTATCAAATCGGTCCCTTCGAAGTGGAATGGATTCAGGTCAACGATGCGATTGCCGACGCGACTGCGCTGCGTATCAATACGCCGGAAGGCGCGATTGTTTATACATCCAGCTTCAAGGTCGACCAGACGCCCGTGGATGGGCGGCACATAGATATCTCCCGGCTGGCGCAAGTCGGCGAGTCCGGCGTCGCGCTTTTAATCAGCAACTCGGCCGGAGTCGAAAATGCCGGCTACACACCCTCCGAGCGCGCTGTGCAACCAGCTTTCGAAAAGGCGCTGGAGACGGCGGAGAGTCGCATATTCTTCCTCATGCACGGCACCAACACGCATCGCCTGCAGATGCTGTTTGATCTGGCGAAAAAATATGAGCGCAAGGTGGTGCTCTACGGAGACACTTTGATTCAATCGGCTGTGGCAGCAGTGATTACCGGCAACCTTGTTTATGATCGCAGCATCGAAGCGAGTCTGGATCAATTCGGCAAACTCAAGGACGATGAAGTCTTGATTGTCGCCACCGGCGATGACGATGATGCTTTGAGCATGATGTGGGATCTGGCTCACGGCAAGTGCCGCGACCTCACTTTGAAGAAACACGACGTGCTCGTCTTCAGCGCCGAGATCTATCCGGGACGTTCGCGCCGGGTGGCTATGATTCTCGACCAGCTGTTGTCGCTGGGCGTCCAGGTGTTCAACAGTATGCGCGATGGTGTGCACGTGTCGAAGCACGCCAGCCAGGAAGAGTTGAAGTTGATGCTGTCGATTACCAGACCGCGTTATTTTGTGCCGTCGATTGGAGAGGGGCGGCATATCATGCACCACGCGCAACTGGCGATCGACTTCGGCATTCCCACCGAGAGTGTTTTTCCTTTGAGAAACGGCGAGGTGCTCGAACTCGCCAACGGCGGCGCCAACGTAATCGGCTCTGTCGAGGCGCAAGCGGTCTTGTACAACCGGGATCAGGGTGAAAGCGTCACCAGCTTTTCGGTCAACGAGCGCCGCGCCCTCAGCAACGAAGGCGTGCTGACGATCGCTGTCTTGCTGACTCCCGCCGGAGACATTTTGCAGCCGCCGCATCTGGAGTATGCCGCGCTCGGATTTACAAACACTCCCGAATGGGAGACGGTGCGCGCCGACATGCTTACGGCCATTGAGGAAGTAGTGGCGCGATTTAAGTCAGCGCAAGAGCAGGCGGCCGGTGAAGAAGCTACAGATGCCGAGCCGCCGTCGTTGCGCGGCTCGATTCGCGAAGTAGTGAGCAAACTTCTGCGCTCACGCTTTCAAGCGAAACCGACTGTGCAAATTGTCGTGCACGAAGTGGCGCCTGAGAAAGCTAAAGCCAAATAACCGAGTCAGCGTCCAGCTAGAATTTGCAACCCTGGGCAACTCACGTTTGGCTCAGGAAGCGACTGCACACGCGGGTTTCGAAAGTGATCGATCACTCGGCCGTCTTCGAGAGCCTGGAGAGTTTCGCGTTGCATGAACAGATCGGCGTTTGCGCCACTTAGTTTTAGTTTCCGAGCAGCCGAACCGATTTTTCGACCACTCGCATTGTTTGCCAGATCCTTTTTCGTGTCCAACCAATTGTCCGGCAATGCCCTCTGGCTTCCGAAAATAAATTCTGCATACTCGTTGCACCGAAAAAGGTAGTCGGCAGCCTTGCTGCCTATGAATCAGGCGTTGGGGGTTCGTTCAATGCCTGTTTGTGCAAGGAGAGCGGTATCAACCTGCTGCTGCCAAAATGCTTTTGCTCGGCGATGCTGACGCGCCACATGATACTCAGGACGTACAACCCCAGGCAACCGGCGCAGGCAAGCACGACAAGCCCAACAAGTTTGTGCTTTGGAATTCCGAATGAGCGCATCAGCCTTTACCAGGCGCCTTTGATGACCAGCGCGTTGCGTTCGTTGAGCACGACGTTCGTCGATGAACCTGGTGGCACGCTCACCGGCATGTTCCAGTAATACGTCAGACCTGGAACTTTATGTGTGCCGACTACCCACCAATTGCCCGGCGGCAGATTCGTGGAGGCACCAAAGTTGCTCAGGCGCTTCATCTTCAGAGGGAAGAGACCATCACGCACTGATTGCATTTCGATGTCGACGCGCTTTTCGTTGTATTCGGTATTGACACCCTGGTAGCGCTCCCAGCGTTCGTCTTCCTGCGCGTTGATGCGGCGGCACTCAGGCAACACCCACTTCACCATTTCGGAAGACCACGGGTAATACGTCGCGAATGTGTGCGGCTCGCCCATGCCGACCTTGGCGGCGGCATGCCGCAAACCTGCGTTGTAGGCTTCTTCCCAGCGCCAACCGAAAGTCGGAATCGGCTTGATACCTGATTGTCGGTTCAGGTAGCCGGTTTCTACTATGCGACCCTTGATGAGCTTGAATGAGGTGGGCAACCCATCCGGCTGCTTCACTACCGGCGGTTTCACCGGATATGGATAGACCATGAATGAATCGATCGCTTGTTTGTTGTGAGGCACCACCACGCGCAGACGCAATAGCGCCGTGCCGCTGCGGAACAGCGTCGACCGCCCCGTCAGGTCGGCAAACAAAGAAGTGTCCTCGGGACCCGCGTTGGGCTGCGGCGGAGGCACTGCACCGACAGGCAGTTGTTTGGTTGTGACCGTGGAGGCAGGCGCCGGAACCTTCGGATAGGGTGGTAGCGGTTGTCCGGGTTTGACCCGTGGAATCAGAACTGCACCGCGTCCCGATGCCGGCACGATGGGCACCTGGGCAAGTTTTTTATTGGGAGTAGGAGTTGCAGGTGCAGCTGACGTTGCCGGTGCTGCCGGCTGCGCCGCGGGTACCGTTTCTACGGTCTCTGAAGACGCCGCTGACCCACCAGGCAAGGGCGCCAGGCTGGCGGCTGCTGGTTTCTTCCCGCGTCCGGCGCTGGGACTGATCTGCACCTGCTGCACAACAGTCTGCTCGACTTCGGCACCGGCTTTCGGCGCGTACGAAGTGGGAGCGTCAAGCAGCTGTTCGTCACCACCAACGGTGGCATCGTCGCCGGTCTGTCCAAAGCTCGGCGCTTGTATCGAGATCAGTAGGGCGGCGCTCAAAAAGACTGTTCGGTATTTGACCGAAAACATCACTGGTGCTCTCTCTGGTGGTTTCAAAGCGTCACAGTATTGTAGGCGGTCAGCCTATCTCCATGGCTGGAGAAATCGTTCATGTTAATATTTCAGGGCTGCCGGACACAGCTGAGCCCGCAGCGGACGCCGCCTGATGAAGGATAACCACCAAGATGATTTGCCCGCGCTGTACTGGAGAGATGAAGCAGGTGGAGATTCAAGACGTACCCGTCGAGCAATGCCTCGGGTGCGAAGGTGTCTGGCTCGATGCAGGTGAACTGGAACTAATCGCCCAGCGCGAATGCCACGCCATGCGCGAAAGCTGGATAGTCAAGTTGTGGAATGCCTGCCAGCCCCGCAAAAAGAAGTCGGTAGACAACGGTTGATATTGCGGGCGGCCGCCGGCAACGCTATTTATTCTTTTTCTTCTCGGCCTTGGCTGCTTTCTTCTCTTTTTGAGACTTGGCAGGTTTTTTCTTGGTTTCTTTTTTGGCGTCTTGCGCTTTTCCCATGGTTCACCACCTAGAAGTATTGTTTACGACTTAAGACCTGTAGTGTCCAAATTTCTCGATCAGGATACCGATGGCATCCTTCACTTCTAACTCTTTTCCATCTTTATAGGTTAGTTTATCGATGTCTTCTCCCGGAGCCAGCTCTTTCATCGCTTTCTGCGCTTCCGTGCGCACCCAGTTGTTGGCGTGCATGCGGTAAACGAAGTAGAGCGGCGGGATTGCTTGCGGTTTCTTTTCCTTCACCAGCTGGTGCATCGTATCCACTACTGATTCTGCATCGGGCGACTTGAGATTGTCCACCAGCATCTTGAAGGTGAAGTGGTCGATCTTCGACATAACAGATTTTGCCGAGTTGCGAATGAACTCGTCAATTTGAGCAAACTGCGTAACGAAGTCCGACAAGGTGTGCCGCTTTCCGCTGCTTTTGCGTTGCTAGTCCAGTTCCTGATAATCGGCCGGCAGGTTGGCGTTGTAGATGCGCCAGAACGCTTCCTTCAAGCCATCTTCATGCGGTTTTGGTTTGGAACCCTGACACAGTTCGACCAGGCGCAACCAGCTGATGTTGCGGAACAGATCCAGTTCTGCCGGAATAGTGGTGCCGCGCTCCGACTCCATGACCTTGAGCACTTTGTCGCAAGGCAGAGCATAGAACGCATCCACGACTTCCGGGTCGAAATGGTTTTCGCGACCGGCTTCCATAATCTCGAAGACCTTGGTCACCGACATTCTGTTGCGGTAGTGACGCACTGAGGTCAATGCGTCGAATACATCAGATACGGTAATCACACGGGAGAGAAACGGAATTTCGTGTCCGCGCAGTCCGCGATAATAGCCGGTGCCATCCAGTTTTTCGTGGTGGCAACTGGCTACGAAGGGTACCTGAGCCAGTCGGCTCGTAAACGGCAAGTTGGAGAGCAGTTCGTACGTGATGCGCGCGTGCGTTTGCACTTGCGCGTACTCTTCCGGAGTCAGGCGGCCGTTCTTCCAGAGAATGTTCTCGGGAACGCCGATCTTGCCGTAGTCATGCATCATCGCCGAATAGCGCAGCACATCTTTTTCGTCGGCCGACACATTCATGTGTTCGCCGATCAAGAGGCTGTACCAGGTGACGCGCATGGAGTGACCTGCTGTGAGCGGGTCGCGTTTATCAATTGTTTGTGCCAACGTCTCCAGGGTCTTATCTACGAAGTGTTCGATCTCCGTATAGGCTTGCGCCTGTTCGATCAACCCGGCTGCCACCGCAGCCAGTGCTTGCAGCCATTCTTCATCGACATCGGTGAAGCCGCCGCCGTACTCTTTGTTCATTACTTCGAACACGCCGATCACCGCGCCGTTGCGGTTGGTCATCGGCACGCACAAAATGTTGTTGGTCCGGTAGCCGGTGCTCTTATCCACTTCGGCATCGAAGCGCGGATCGGCATAGGCATCGGGAATGTTGATGATGCGACCGGTGCGGGCGCACAAACTAACGATCGAAGTGCCCGCTAACGGAACGCGAATCGTCTTCGAATCTTCGAGACCCTGCGCGACTTGCGTCCACAGCTCGCCCTGACGATTGTCCAGCACAAATACGCTGCAACGATCGCACTTGAGCATTTGCGTCGTCTCTCGCGTGATTACATCGAGCAACGATTCGAGCTTGCGCTCGGTGGCCATCGCTTTAACGACACGGAACAACCCGGTCAGCGGCCGTAAGCGGTCGACTTCTTTTTGTAATCCCAAGACTTTTATCTCCCGCTCAATCAAACCTATTTCGCGTTGGCTGAGGTCCGACTCCAGTTTGCGAAGATCTTCCTTCTTCGCAGGCCCATTGTCCTTTGCGTCCTTCGCCTTGGACGATGATATGCGAGAGTCGTCGTTACTGTCTACCTGTGGCTCCGTCTTTGTCTTTGTGGTCGCTGCCGCGCCGTTCTTCTTTGATGCCTTCATGTCTCCCTTAGCCATTTGCGAAGTGTCTCCAATCAGATCGGCAAGGCATGCCAAAGATAGTTATACCCAGTAAGAGAGCAATTTCCGTAATGAAACATAAAATCAAGGGGTCTGACAGCGTGGCACAAAAGCTCAGCTGGTAGCAGTTTTCGAGCATCGACGCGGAATTGACTGAAACCAGACAGGGGCTTGTCAAGGCGGATGATTTGTACTAGGAAGTGCCGCTGCGCATGAGCCTCGACCGTTCACTGTCCGGCCGGCGTCTGCACTTCCTGACGCTGGCGATTGATGATCTCCGAGTACCGGGGCGGATCCAGCTTCCTCCAGAAGAGCAAACACGCCCGCCCGATCACGCGCTTTTCATCTAAGAAGCCCCACACATGCGAGTCTTCGCTGTTATTACGATTGTCGCCCAGCATGAATACCATGCCGGGAGGCACAATAATCGGCTCGTCGGCGCGATCTTTGTACGGCCGCTTGTCGTCGCCGATGGTGGCATGACCGATGTCGCCCAGCTTGATAAGGTCGTAGGCGGGTGGATCCTTTATGTAGGAGGTCTCATTGAGAAACTTCTCGTCAACGAAAACGCCGACCCCGCGCTTGATTTTGATTTTTTCGCCGGGCAACCCGACAACGCGCTTGATAAACGCAGGCTCGTAGGGAAGAAACGGCAAGCCGGTCAACCGTCCCAGTACTGTGGCGGGATCGTTGCTCAGGTCCTTGCCGCCAGGCAGTTGCGAGGCAGGTGGATAAAAGACGAGGATATCGCCACGCTTCGCTTCCTTACCCAGGTTCTTCGATATCTTTTCGACGAGTATGCGATCTTCGGCTTGCAGAGTCGGTTCCATCGAGCCGGATGGGATGTAGCGCGGCTCGACCAGTAATCCGCGAATGACAATCAGGATCAGGAGCGTAACCACAACCAGCTCGGTGATTTCTTTGACGACGCCGAACGCGCTCATTTTTTCTTGCTTTGACTCGTCCTCTATGCCCAAGTCCGAGCCCGCAACAGCATTCCCGCCTGCGTCACCTGCGTCTGCGGCGCGCAGCACTTTCGCCTCCGCATGGGCATTGGCGGATTCGCTGGCAGAGACAATTTTTTCGCTCGAGTCAGTCACAAGTCACGACGAAATCTGAAGTTCCATCAGATCACGGGGCCTATTCTATTCGACTCGTTCGATTATCTGCTTGGAGAGAGAAGGGGGTATCTGGAGCTGGCGCCAGAAGAGCAACCAGGCGCGACCAATGACACGATTTTGGTCGAGAAAACCCCAGGCGTGGCTGTCCTGGCTGTTATTGCGATTGTCGCCCATCATAAACAGGTGACCTGCCGGCACTTTAATCTCGTTGTTGGCAATTTTGGGGTCGCCGTAGGGGCGGGTGCCGCCGCCGAATGGGTCGACACCGATGTCGCCCATCACCTTCAGGTCGTAATTCGGAGCATCCGGCGCGTAGCCGTCTTCGGTCAGCAGTTGACCGTTGACGAAAACACCCACACCCTTCTGGATGCGAATCACATCCCCGGGCAGTCCAATAATTCGTTTAATGTAGGCGGTTTCAGAGGGAAGAAACGGCAAGCCGGTCAGCCTGCCCAGAATGCTGAGCGGATCATTACTCAGGTCTTTGCCGCCGGTTTGGGAGGGTGGCGGATAGAAAACCAGTATCTCGCCGCGCTGATACGGGCGATGCAGGTGTCCGGAGATTTTCTCAACCAGCAGTCGATCTTCGATCTGCAAGGTCGGCTCCATAGAGCTGGACGGAATGTAGCGAGCCTCGGCAATCGCCCAGCGAATGGCAATCAGCAAGACAAGCACCATGACGACCAGTTCTACGACTTCGCGCACGAACCCCAATGGTCCGCTGGGCTTGCCTTTTTCCGGCGATTTCTTTTCTGAGGTCATTTCTTCGGTTGCGGTCATAGCAGAATTGATTTTCTCACTAACTAACGTTTGTGCGCCAGCGCCGACTCGGCTTTGGCGGAACGGTCCTTGGCGCCCTGTCCGCCTGCGATTTGCGCGACGGCTTCTGCATAACGCTCCAGTTCTGCCGGAGAATTTGTTTCCGTGACAGCAACCAACAAGCAATCTTTGTAGTCAGGCAAGAAACGGCCGAGTTCGATGCCGCCGAGAATGTTCTGTTCTTTCAATTCGTCGAGCAGCTGTGCGACCGGCACCGGCGACTGCAAAACGAACTCGTTGACGAAGGGCTGATTGAAACGCAATTTCATTCCGCCTTTGCTGGTGAGAAGTTCAGCGAGATGATGGGCGCGGCGCACGCTGATTTCGGCGGCATCGCGCAAACCCTGCGGTCCGAGCAAAGTCAGGTAGACGAGCATGGCCAGCGCATTGAGCGCCTGGTTTGTGCAGATGTTCGACGTGGCGTTTTGCCGGCGAATATGTTGTTCGCGCGTCTGCAGTGTGAGCGTGAAAGCACGCTGTCCGCGGTTGTCCAGCGTCTGTCCGGCAAGCCTGCCCGGCAACTGACGCACAAATTTAGTGCGTGTTGCCATAAATCCAGCAGTCGGTCCACCGAACGAGAGGTTGTTGCCGCATTGCTGCGCGTCACCAACGACGATATCAGCTCCAAAGGTTCCGGGCGGAGTCAAAAGACCCATGGCGATTGGGTCGGTGACCACGACCAGGAGGGTGCCGGTGGCTTCGGTCTGTTTCTTGATCGCTTCCAGATCTTCCAGGCAGCCGAAGTAGTTCGGATATTGCACGACGAACGCCGCCGTTGCGTCATCGAATTTCAAAGCGGCCGCATCGACCACACCGTCGGCGGTCGGCACTGAGGTGTGCGCTACACCGGCGGTATCGAGCATGGTCCGCGTCACCAGCGCGTATTCGGGGTTGACCGATTGGGCGATCACTACTTTCTTGCGATCAGTCAGACGGCAAGCCATCATCGCCGCTTCGGCACAGGCAGTTTGTCCGTCGTACATGGATGCGTTTGCTACTTCCATGTCGGTGAGAAGGCATATGGCGGTCTGAAATTCATAGATGGCTTGCAGGCTGCCCTGGCTGACTTCAGGCTGGTAGGGCGTGTAGGCAGTGGCGAACTCACTGCGCGAAATAATGCTGCCCACCGATGCCGGCACAAATCTTCTGTATGAGCCGCCACCCAGGAAGCATGCTTGCTGCGAAGCCGGCTTATTCTTACGCGAGAGCTCCGCAACTTTCTGCGTCAACTCCAGCTCATTCAGTCCTGGAGCCAGGTTTAGCTCTTTGACGCGGATGTCTTTAGGGATGTGGGAGAGCAAGTCTTCAAACGTGCGGACGCCGATGGCTTTCAGCATCGCGTCGCGATCAGCCTGCGTATGAGGCAGGTAGGGGAAGTGGCTCTCATGCGTTTTGTTGCTTTCGCTCATGCTGAAGAATCCTGGCTGAAACCTGTGTGGGCGCGCAAACTCGCGCTATTACGGTCTTATGAAGGTTCAATTTAGCACGATTAGCCTTTCAACTCATGCGAAGATCTCAGGGCGTGTAGCGTGGCAACATATAAAATTACACTCAGTTAGAGAGTGCGCGCGCATCCGTCGTTGTTGCTCACCCCGTCCCCTGACAGTCCGCGCGGCATCCGGCACATGACACAAGAAACAAGCAAACTCAAACTCATAGTAGGGCTTGGCAATCCCGAACCTCGCTATTGGGAAACTCGCCACAACGCCGGTTTCTGGATTGTCGATCGCATAGCCACCAAATATAGTATCAATCTGCAACACAAAAAGGACCTGTTCGCCGATACGACAAAAGTCAACATAGGGCGGCAGGAAGTGGTCCTGGCCAAACCTACTACATATATGAATCTGTCCGGCCGCTCGATCGCCGCGTTTTTGCACTGGTACAAAATCGACGCCGCAGACCTGCTGATTATTCACGACGAGGTGGCTTTGCCGCTCGGCAAGATTCGCATGCAGCACGGCGGCGGTGCCGGCGGGCACCACGGCATCGAGTCGACGTTCGAGTCGATCGGCAAAGATAAGGTTTTCGACCGTCTACGCATCGGTGTCGGACCCGATCCGGGCGGGGATATCCGCGGACATTTTGTGCTTTCGCCGATTGCCGAGGAAGACCGCGAGTTGAAAGAGAAATCGCTGGCAATGGCTACCGATGCGGTTTACATGTGGCTCGCGCGCGGCCATAAAGATGTGGCGAACAAATTCAACGGCATGGACCTGCGTCCCAAACCGCCGGAACCGGAACCGCCCGCCCCCGAGCCCCAGGGTCCAGCGGACGAGCCGCCACCGGCCGCACCAAATTCAGAGGTGCCACCACCGCCGACACCGCAATCGAAAGACGAACCACCCCACCGCACAGACGAATCACCGCCGCCGTAGGGCATTCATTGGCATACCATATACGTATGCCAAAACCGATTTAGGATACGTATATGGTATCTTCGGCCGGCATACCAAATACGTATCTCAAACCCAAAATTGCATACGTATATGGTATCTTGCGAAACCAGCGCTGTTTCACCACCCCAAGCAGGTCTGAAAAGACGCGGAGATGTGATTTCCGATTACTTTTGCACGGTCGCTACAGATAGTGGTGGCACATGGCGCAAGTTGGTCGAGCTTGCTGGCATGCCGTGGTGGCGCCTGCGGTATCAAAGTGACATCGACAACCACACGTTGGCAACGGATTTTGTCGGCTCAAATGCCTACTGAAAACGCGGTTGAAAATAGTTTCAAATCCAAGCCGGGACATCCGATGCGTATGCTTTCGGCAACAGTTGGGATTACACGTGCTCAAGGTTAAACGAAAGACATCTTTCGTCAGCGCTGACTGACATCTGCAATTTGCCGGAATCCCGCATGAATACGAGCATTTAACGCGTTACGCATTGTTTCGAAAAATGGGTTAGGTATCAGAATATGCGAGTTCAGCGCTGAAATAATATCTACGACGAAAAAGAAGCGGCAGCATGCGGATTCCCAAGACAACACGAATTTTCACTGTGACACCAACCGTGCGTGCCTGGGTTTATTGACCCGGGCATTTCTGTGAGATAGGAAGCAAAGTATGTATTTGACAGACAGGCTGATTAGCACCCAAGAAGGAAGTGCATCGCGCAATTTCTTCATTTCGGCTGTTTTCTGGTCGCTGATTGGCATGGGCGCCGGATTGTTTGCCGCATTGGAATTCTCATTCCCAGACCTCGTGCACAACGTACCGCAGCTCTCGATGCCACACCTGCGGATGCTGCACGTCAATGCTGTCGCCATCGGCTGGCTGTCGATGGCTTATATCGGTTCGATGTTCTACATGATTCCGTCTCTGACCAAAACCAAACTGTGGAGCGAGCGTCTGGGCAACATGACCATGTGGGCCTGGAATTTGCTCATGATCGGCGCATTTTGCACCCTGCTCAATGGTTACACGGAAGGTCGCGAGTATGCCGAGCTTGGAGCAGTTCTGGATACAGTGGCAGTGATCGGACTGATCTGTGTCGCTCTCAACTGCTACATGACCGTGATCAACCGCCGTGTCAAAAAGCTCTATGTCAGTCTCTGGTACTTCTTGGGCGCGCTCTTCTGGTTCCCGCTCGTCTACATCATTGGACAGCGCACCTTCGTGCAATTGAATGGCTTGAACGATGCCATCATCGGTTGGTTCTACGGACACAACATTCTTGGTATGTGGTTCACCACTGTCGGTGTCGGCATGATGTATTACCTCTTGCCACGTTTGACCAACAACCCGCTTTACAGCCACGGTCTCTCTATGCTGGGCTTCTGGGGCATCGCCCTTTTCTATGCACCAACCGGCACGCACCACATCACCCAGTCGCCCGTCCCGGAGTGGCTGAAAGCAATCGCTATCATCTCGTCCATATTTCTCCTCGTTCCTGTTTTCACTGTCCTTACTAACTTCTTCATGACTATGAAGGGCAAGTGGCAGCTGATGGTGTCTGACATGACGCTGAGGTTCACCATCACATCAGCGATTTTCTATTACATTACTTGCGTGCAGGGACCTTTCCAGGCAACACGCTGGGTCAACTGGTATCTGCACTTCACTCAGTGGGTTGTAGGACATGCTCACTTGGCGTTGCTGGGGACGTTCTCGTTTATCAGTGTGGCGGCCATCTACTACGGGTTGCCACGTCTGACCGGAAGACCCTGGTACAGCCAGGGTCTGATTCGTGCCCACTACTGGCTGAAGACATTGGGGTTCGGAGCGATGATGACCGTACTGACAATTGCCGGACTCATCCAGTCGGCTGGTTGGCAGATGGGCATTCCGGTTGACCAATGGGGACTGCAGATTCGCCCTTACTGGTGGCTGAGATCCATAAGCGGCATCATGATCTTCACTGGACAGTGCCTCTTTGCCTACAACATCTACCGCACACTCTACACACCGACCGCCGTCGCGTCGGTGAAGAAAGGTCAGGAGGTTAAGGCGTAATGAACGGCTATCGCCTGGGCGCATCAGGAATCATCATTACTTTCTTCACTATTATCACCGCCACCGTGCTACTGCCGATGGTGCTGTTCAATCCGAAGCCTTCCGGTCATGGCAACGACTATACTTCGGCAGCGGTGACCAAAGTTGCCGATCCGGTACGCGGACGGCAGATCTATGTGAGAGAAGGCTGCGTTTATTGCCACACTCAGTTCACACGCTTACAGGATCGTGGCTACGGACCGTTGGTGAAGGCCGGGGACTTCACCCAGGAAACTCCACACCAGCTTGGCACCGCACGGACCGGTCCGGATCTAACGAATGAGGGCGGAAGATTTCCATCCGAGTGGCAAAAAGCCCACCTGATTCAACCTCGGGCCGTGAAGCCTGGATCTATTATGCCGAGCTTCAGCTATTTGTCGGACCGAGATATGAATGACTTGGTGGCATATATTCAGACTCTTGGGAACATGCGGGTAGTCAATCACTTCGTGGAGGCGCCGGAGGAATACAAGGCATACCTGGCAAAGAAAACAGTTGATACTAATGCCGATGCCTCAGCTAACGCCGGTCGTGGCATCTACACGCAGAACTGCGCTGCCTGTCACGGACTGGAAGGATACGGCAACGGTCCCAACGCCATCTCGCTCGAGAAGAAGCCAGCCAACTTTACCCGTCCTTTTTATAAGCAGTATCCGGATGACTTCTGGTTCTACCGCATAAGTGAAGGTGTAGCAGGCACACGTATGCCGCGTTTCGGTGAAGTGCTCTCCCCTGAGCAGCGCTGGTATCTGGTTGCATACCTCAAGACTCTGCCTCGCGATCAGGAAGTGGTGATTGACAAGCTTGATCAACTCAACCCGGTCGATGCAGTCAAGCTGCCGAAACTCTCCAAGCAATTGTGGGAACCAGCTTCCGGCGGAGACGAGGAGGGTCACTAAATGTGTCCAAATTGCATTCTTAACCAGGTTGGTCTTCAGTCGGGCATCTATGTTGCCTTCTTCGTTTGCGGGGTTTTCTTCTTAGCCGCCATGGGCGCCATGTGGTTTGCTTTCAAGAATGGTGATTTTGAAGACATGGAGGGTTCGAAATTCGACATGCTCGATGATGTTGAAGATGGAACGGAAGCAGCCCACGCCCGCGCGCGTTTCGAACGCGCCCGCCGCGAAAGAGCCGATGCGCGCGCTGAGTTCGGCGGAAATGGTAGCGATGACATCAGTCACGCATCGACGGCATCATCAGCATCAGAATCATCAAGTTCAGACCGGGAGGAAGTAGAAAGTGCCAGACGATAACGAATCGCTAGCCAAAGGTTCCGGATCGGCCGCAGGCGAAGTGGCCAAGAGCACCAAAGCCGCTGCCACCACAGCCGGTGCCTCCACTGAACCGGCCGAGGAAGGCCACTACGAAGTGGTCGCCGAATATCGCATCGGCGAAGGGCCACCGCCGATTGCATTGGTCGTTATGTTCGCCCTGATCGTCTTGTGGGCATCCGTCTCATGGGTGCCATTCTTCGGTTATTAGGCTCCGTATTTATACTAGTTAGAGCGCTGAAAGTATCCAACCAAAATGAAACTCAAGAAGACCCTAGCTCCGATGACTATCCTGCCGGCAATAGCGGCATCGTTTCTCGCAGGCTGCGGCGGCGATAACGGCGTAGTGACGCTGAAGGGCGATCAAGCCGCTCAGTTTGGCGACACCAAATTGACCCAGGCTCCGGTCGGTACCGTCCTCTATCCGGATGACAGACCGTCGGAAGACGACGGCAAAGCGCTCTACCAGGCGCAAAACTGCGCTTCCTGTCACGGCGCCGACGGCAGCTCGATAGCGCCCGGTGCCAAGGCAGCCCTGTCCGACCCTCTCTGGGCCGGCAAGAAACGCCCCGTCGAGGAGTTCATCTTCCTTACTTATGGCGACAAAAATATCAAAGGCCACGAGAAACCGCTGCGCGACACTCTCAGCCGCCGCGAAATCTGGAACCTGGTTGCTTACAGCCGCGCTCTGGCGGCGCCGCTTCTGACCAAAGAAGAGATGGATGCAGTACTGCCGGTCTTCGGTGCCAACTGCGCAGTCTGCCACGGCACCAAAGGCGATGGCGACGGACCGCTTATGCGTAACCTCGAGCCCGCCCCGGCTAACTTCCAGGTCTTCGCCCGCTTCTACGACCGCGATGACGATACGCTCTACGACCACATCGCCAACGGCATTCGCTGGGAAGGCATGCCTAACTTCCTCGGCAAGAAAGATCCTCGCAACAAAGTAGAATTCGATCAAAAATATATTCGTAAGCTGGTTGCTTACGTCCGCGCTTTCCACTTCAGCACTGCGCCGACACTAACGGCAAATTCCAAGCCCAGCACTGTGGGCGGCACTGATTCTTTACCGCCGACTCCGCCTACAGGCTCTGACCTCGGGCACAAAGACCAGACACAACCTGAACAAAGCAAAACTCCGGCCAGCGCAGGACAGCATGAAGTCCCCAGCTCTCCAGCCGAGTCAGCATCTCCGAGTTCGGGATCGGCCACGGGTACTGAACCTATTAATTCACCGTCGTCTCCGTCGAGCAACGCAACGCCCGCCGGCGGAACGACAAATCCACAGCATTGAGGACAGGACAATGGCAGAGGGAACATCTAGAAGATTACTTTTGAAGACGCTGGCGGCGGTGCCCCTGGCGCTCACGTTCGGTCTGGTGGCGTCACCGATGGTGCGCTTCTTGCTGCCGACCCGCAAACCGCTCGACCTGCTGGGACCATCGGATCAGCCGTCGGCTATGAAGGACGTTTCCTTCAATCAGAGTGACTTCGCCGAACCGTGGACCTGCCTGCCGTTCACCTTCGAGCAGAAATACTTAGAATACAATCCGGAAGGCATGGAAGTCCGCAAAGTGCCGGGCTTCGCAGTCAAACTGCCCTCCGGCGAAGTGGTCGCGTACAGCCGCATTTGCCCGCACCTGGGCTGCATCTTCAACTTCGTCAAAGATCCGGAAGAGTGTGCCAAAGGCTACAACTTCAAACCGAACGGACCGGTATTTGCCTGTCCGTGTCACTTGAGCGTGTATGACATCGCTCAAGCCGGCAAGGTCGTCAGTGGACCGGCTCCGCGTCCGCCACGCCAGTTTACGACCAAGACCGAAGGCGACAAGATCTCTATCGTTTCATTGGAGGCTGGGGGCATTGCCTGATACATCAACCACTGCAAATTCCTTTGGCAGCCGCCTATCGGGAGCACTGGTCAAGACCAATGACTGGTTGAAGACTCGCTTCAACGGTATTGATCTCTTCGATGAGCACTATGGGCTGGAAGCCAAAACGAACCCCTTCTATTCGTTGGGCTCGATTTTCTACCTGGTCTGGTTCATAGTCATGTTCACGGGACTCGTATTGATCATGTGGTACGTGCCGACGAAAGCTCAGGCCTTCGACTCGATTCTCCATATTCAGCACGGCATTCCGCTGGGCAACTTGATGCGCGGATGCCACAAGTACGGCGCGGACGCCATGATCATCGCCGCCACCATGCGGCTTTTCCGCATGTTTCTTGCCGCCGACTACAAACCCGGCAAAGAGTTCAACATCGCTATTGCGCTTGTCACGCTCTTGCTCTCGATGTATTCCGGTCTGACCGGATATCTGCTCATCTGGAACCAGCGTGCATTTTGGGCGACCAAGGTGTTTGCCACCTTCCCGACTTATATGGATCAGTTCCCGGTGATGGGCGACTTCTACATGCCGCTGGTCAAATCCGTGCACATGGGCTGGAATACAGCCGAGTTTCTGCTCGGAGCCGGCGGCGCCATCACGCAGGAGACGATTACGCGTTTCTTCTCATTGCACCTGGCGTTCTCTCTGATACCACTGATTTTCGTCGAACTGTATTTCTACAAGACAGGCTTCAAGCGCGTTCCGCTCAACTGGATCAAGCGCTCGGTGATCATCCTCATGCTGATCATCGTTTCGATCATCATGCCGGCTGCGCTCGGACACCGCTCCAACCCGGACGTAACGCCGCTGCCGATTTTGTCCGACTGGTACTTCCTCGGCTTGTATCAGATGTACAAATATCTGGAGCCGGTGGTGGCAACCGAAATCACGATGGTGATTCCGCTCACCGTCGTCCTCCTTCCTTTCATCGATGTCTGGGTGACCGGACCGGAAAAAGATATCTGGAAGCGCCCGCTGATCTTTATGACCAGCATCATGGGCTTCGTCTGCTGGATCGTCTTCTCGATTTTGATCATCGTCAACATCGCCAACATCCACAACGATCCGCCCTACTGGCGCTCGTTCCTCTGGTGCCTGCCTAACATCGGCATGCTCTGGCAACTGGTTGTTTACTTCGGTGAAAAGAACCCGGTTCTCAAAGCCAAGTTTGCGGTCGGCGCCATGGCGATGGCGATTGTCGCCGGCATTCAGACCATACTCGCCGTGTTCTACTACTACATGGCTCTCACGGAGATGTTCTTCTCACCGATCACTCAGTCGCTCACTTACTGGATGCTCCGTCCTTTCGTACCGGATGCCTCCCAGCTCGAGCAAGCAATGAAGACGGTGCAGCCTCTGTCGACCTACACCGCCTCGACCTACACCGCAACCTGGCAAGCCACTGTGCTGTCCAACTTCGTGGAGAAGGGCGGACCCGCGCAGAAAGCTGCTTACGACACAGTTTTGCAACTGTGCCAGAAAACATCGCCGCTCGATTTCATCTTCAAGGCGATTCCCACCTTCGATCCTAACCACCCTGTCTATGCCAGCATGACCGACTTCCTGGTCACCAACCGCTATGCATACGACTATGTGGTCTTCTGCGGGCGCATGAACGGCGATGTGAAACCGTACCCGCTTTATGTTCCGGAAGTTGACTGGTTCTGGATGGTGGGCGGTTTCGTGACCATGGTCGCCTGCTTGATCGTCTGGAACAAACTGCGCAATCTGCCGAAGACGGCTCCGGCAGCTCAAACGCAGACCGCACCGGCCACCAACCCGTCATAGGAGAGCCCATGAAAAAGCACTGGTCTCTACGCTACTCGATGTTCATTTTCTCGGTCATCTCGCTTTCATGGTTTTTTGCGGGATGGCGGGGTATTAACGAACACGGTGCCGTTGCTGACTGGGCACTGCTTGTCGGTGCAACGCTTTTGACGGGCGGGCTCCTGGCTGTGCAGGGTTACTGGATCTATATAGAGGAACTGGCAAAGGGCAGTTTGAAACGGCGCATCGGAATTTTCGATCGCATCCACGCCAAGATGTCAGCTGGTACTGCGGCCGGTGCCTTGCAGGGCGCCACCACCCACAAGAAAGGGGAACTATAAATGGACCTCAACTCAAAGCCAGTCACCATGACCACCATCATAGTCTGCCTTGCTTTCGTCGGGCTGACATTCGTTGGTGCTTTGATGCTGCCGTCTTCCGAGTTGCTCGGGTGGGAAGTGATCACCCACAAACCCCAAGCCGGCGACTCACCGGTTTTGACATTCGAGCCAGCCAAGCACATAGCCACAGCCCTGACGAATCTGGGCGATGACGCCTGCAAAGCCATCTGGCACAAAGACTTCAAAACTCTGGCAGCAGAGGATCCCAACGTCCAATACTACGCATACTCTCTCTTCCTCGCGGCGGCACTATTAGCCGCGGGGGTGGCTTTCGCCGTTGTCGGACGGCTGGAGTCCGAAGAGCGTACTCTCATTCCAACCAAGTAAGAACTGAAGGCAAGGGAAATCAATCCAAATGGCGTTATACACCGAACCCTTAAACCGAGCTAGCCAGCGTGTTGAACACTGGATCAATGCTGTGTCGACCAGCAAGTACAACCCCTTCTATTATCACGGCGCACTGCCGCAGTTTTTCCTGTGGGTGCTCTTCCTCTCGGGTCTGTTGCTGTTTGCCTATTACATCCCGACCATCGATAACGCTTATTCATCGCCGCGGTTGATCAACGCCTACACCTCGGTCGAATACATCACCAAGACAATTCCTTTTGGTGTCGTGGTGCGCGCCATGCACCGTTATGCAGGCGACGCGATGGTAATCACGATCATCCTGCACGCGTTGCGCGTGTGGTTCACCGATCGTTATCGTCAGTACCGCATTATTCAATGGCTCTCCGGTATCGTGCTGTTCCTTTTGGTGCTGGTCATCGGTCAGACCGGTTATTACCTGGTCTGGGATGAGCGCTCCTTGCTGCTCACCCGCATGACGGTAACCGCGTTCGATTCATTGCCCATTATCGGCGAACCGCTCAAACTGTGGTTCCTCAACGGCAAAGACATCACCAACTTGACGCTGGCCAACTTCCTGTTCATCCACATTGGTCTGTCATTCTCACTCTTGTTCGGCCTCTGGATTCACTACGTGCGCATGCAGCGCCCGGTGGTGACGCCACCGCCCGCGATGAACTACATTCTGATGGCTTTGATCATCGTGGCTGTATTCGCGTTTCCGATCACGACCGGCGGCCGAATGGAATTTCCGGCAGCCGACCTGACGAAACCGGCAACGCAACTGTCCATCGACTGGTTCTTCCTCTTCCCGTACTGGATGATGCTGCACATGCCGATGGCGGCATTCTGGGGTGTGACCATTGTTGTCACCGCCCTCCTGTGCTACATCCCCTATCTCGTGAAGACTCCTCCCGTTCAAGCGGCGGAAGTGGTCGACACCAAGTGCACCGGCTGCTCGCTGTGCGCCAAAGACTGCCCGTACGCCGCCATCGAAATGGTGCCCGCACCAGCCGGCAGCCGTTTCAAACTGCTGGCGACGATCATGCCCTATCGCTGCTCGGGCTGCGGAGTCTGTGTCGGTGCCTGCGCCTTCGACGCGGTCGACCTGCCCAACCTTCTCGATACTGATGTGACCACGAAGATCAAAGAGCTTGCCTCTTCCGGATCAACTACATAGATAAGGGAAACGAAACCACATGGCTGGCAAAGTTATCACTCTCATTTGTGAACGCTCGTGCGAACTGACCGCAGAGCACCTCAACGGCAACGAACTGAAAGGCGTGCCGGGAGTCAACGTGGTCAAGTATCCGTGCTCCGGCATGATTCAACCGCTGATGATCGAAGCGGCACTGAAAGCCGGCGCCGACGGTGTCGTAGTCACCGGTTGCGAGATCGGCGATTGCTACTACCGCGAAGGCAATCGCATGATTCGCGAGCGCTTGCTCGGCGACCGTCCGCCGACGTTGAAAAAGGGAACGGACCGTCGTCGCGTCATGGGTCTCTGGCTCTCCCGCGTTCAAACAGACCGCCTGATCAACGAAGTGAAGGAATTCCGCGCCAGCCTAGATAAGCTGCCGCCGCCCACACCAGAGGCAAAGAAACCTGCTGCTGCGCCCCCGAAAGCACAATCGTGAGAATGAAAAATGGCCGCTAAAGAACCCAAACTAACCGACATTCAATACATCACCCGCTGGACCTGGTTCTTCCTTTTGTACTTCGCCTGCATTTTGCTGATCGCCTCGTTCGGTCTGGTAGCTGAATTCTAGAATCTAGTCCAGGCATCCCGGCAACCCGGCGTCGTACAACAGCACTCTTTGAGGTCATGCAGATGAAACTTCAGGAAGTGACGTCGCAGCTGCGTGCGCTCGGCACCACCCAGAACATCAAAACGTACCGCAGACACGGTGCTGATGACAACGTGTACGGCGTCAGCTTCGCCGATCTGAAAACGATGGCGAAGAAGATCAAAGTCGACCATCAGTTGGCGCTCGATCTGTGGGAGACCCAAATCGTCGACGCACGCTGTCTGGCTACCATGATCATCGATTGCGAACGGATTGATGAAACGCTGGCGCACCGCATGCTCTCAGACCTGCGCATGTCCATGCTGATCGACTTACTCGGCGGCTGCGTAGCTAAAAGTCCTGTCGCCATGACTTTGATCGAAGACTGGATCAAGTCTGACCAGGACTCAGTTCGGCAATGCGGATATGTCGCGCTGTCCGTTTGTTTGAAGAACGGATCGATTTCTGACGAAACAGCATCGGCGTTTCTGCAGAAGATCGAGAAAGAGATTCATGAATCTCCCAATCGCTCGAAACATGCGATGAATGCCGCCGTCATCGCAATCGGCGTTCACAAGCCGAAGTTGACCGATGTCGCCATTCAAACTGCCATCAATATAGGCACCGTGAAAGTCGATCATGGCGACACCGCCTGCAAAACTCCAAATGCGGCCGCCTACATCAAAAAGTCAGTGGCGGCGAAGAAACCGAAACTGAAAACCAACGTTACCTGATGGATGATTTGCTCGCGGCGCTGCTCGCTAAATTCGATGACAGCGAGCGTTATCGCGCTGTTCTATTGGCAGGCAGTGCCGCCCGCGGTGACCTCACCACATACAGTGACATCGATTTAGTTTTCTTTTGCGACAATTTGCATGCGCTTGCCGGCGCAAGCGCGGCTGAGCGTCGTCGGCTCGCCTATCAGTTGAAGTACTTTGATGATGGAGAATCCACTGCCCTGCCGAGACTGGTAAGTCTTTCCGTACGATCCTTCGGCGATTCAGCAAAGTCCATGTGGGACCCGGTAGAAGCGATTCGCTACGTTCAGGGCTTGCGCGATGGGCGCGTGTTGCGTGACACCGACGATCGGCTGGCGCAATTGAAACAGGCTGCCGATGCGTTCGTGTGGGACAGCGAGATGCAGTCCGACGCCTGCCGGCGAGCCAGTTATGAACTGGCGGGTTGCGCAGAGGAGGTGCACAAGATTTTGCGCGGTCTGTCCACCGGCGATCAAGGCGCCATGTTCAACGGCGCCCTGGGGATTATTTTGAACATGCCGACGGTGGTGGCGCTTGCCCGAGGTGTCTTGTCAGGCGGGGAAAACGTCTTCAACTTTCAGGTAAGAGAGAGCATGGGAGAGCATTCTCGCTGGTCGCGCTGCCTGCAGCTGGCTTCCGGATCCTTTCCGATGGCCTTGCCGCCTGGGATGCCCAACTTCCCGCCGATCGCTTTGCAAGCCATTGCAGCCTTCTGGCTGTTTGACGAGACCGCGGTCGTCATAGACGATATCCTGCTTGCTGAAGACAGAGAAGTAGTGCAGGGTGCACTGGGTATAGCAAAAGCATCGATGCTCATCCCCAGCATCATTTAGTTTAGTCGTGTAGCGATCGCCGATCTTCTCCGGAGAATGATATGGAAAATGCCATCAGCCTACAGGTGCTCTTCAAGGAACTCCCTCAGCTGAGTCCGCCGATGTTGACCGGTATGGGAGCACGCGCTTCTAAAGCTTTCAAGGAAGTGACTTACGATTTTCCTGCCGACACCACGGTGGCGGGAGCGGGATACGCATCATTCGGACCGCACAAAGTGAAGTTCGATTTTGTGCAACATCCGCTGCCCGACAAGTACCGCGCGACTATCGTCGATCACATTCACACCTCGGCCGAAATAGCCGGACTGGTCGAAGACCACAAGGCGTACATCGAACTTTCGTACGAAGGTGAAGAAACCGACCCGGTTGCTAAGTACTGCATATTGACCGTCCTCGGCTCGATGCTTGCCACCCAGGATGCGCTCATTCTCGCAAACTGCAATTCTCACTGCGCACTAAACGCCGCCAAATTGTTGTGCATGTTCGCCGGCAAAGACTGGATGGAGAGCATTCAACAATTGCCGCTCGTTTATTTGTTCTGCGGTGCAGCAGCGTATGATGTGCCCAATGACGACTCGAAAGTGTGGCTGCGCACGCACGGCAACCACATGTTGAACATTCCTGATATCGGCGCGGAGTTCGACGTCAGTCAGCACGAAGAACTTGTGCCCCAGGCTCTCGAGACTTTCGAAACTCTGATGGGCTACATGAATGCGCTCGGCGTTCCAATCGCGCCCGGGCATACGGTCGAAGGCTCGACGATGATGATTACTGTCAAAGAGAAACCGGAGGCCACCGGCGAAATCTACGACGCTCCGTCGGGACTCCTGACGCTGGCGTTCTCGCCGAAACCGGTGAGCACGGCAACCTGATCAACCGCGCCGCCACTGCCGAAACGCGTTGCCTGCCGCCCGCCGTAAACTTCGCAGACGCTGGCCCAGCACTGGGCCAAAACCTTTTCCGTTGGCCCGGTGGGTGGACAAACTGAACCCGCATTGCAAAAACCGAAGGCTGACTGGCCATGTACCGGGCCACTTGTCGCGCAACAGATTCGAAAAAGGGCTGCCCAGACGAAATCAACTACTCATGCACTTGCCGGATGGCAAGTTTTGTCCGTGGTTGGTTCCAGGACGAGCACGCGGTGCGGTACGCGTTGCAGTTCCTGGAACAAGACACTGATGCGATCGTAATCTGCAATCGTTTTTCCGACCCAGACCGCCTGACGCATCCAGCCTTCAGTTTCGTGTCCATACGGGGCTTCGTCTCCGTGTGGACACGAGATGCTGTTGTTGTTTCTTTCCGTAGTCTGCAACTCCCGCTGCGACGCCGGTTTTGGCGCGAGCATTCCATCGTTGACGACAATTAGCTTGTCGCCGTCTTCTGCTTGCACATAAATGAGGCAATTGAGAAGGCGCGTCAATCGGCGCGAGCGCAAATAGTTTTGCGCCACCCGAGAAAGTAGACGAGCGATTTTCCAGGAAACCTCCTCCGCATCGACTTCTTTTTCGATAGCCACTCGCTCAGGTTTGATGATCACAGAGGTCTGAGTGCGCAGAGACTCGATGTGCAACTGTCCGTACGAACGCTCGATGAACTGCTCAGTTTCAAGCTGCACGTTTCCACGTTGAGAGGCGCGCAGCAGGCGAGCACCCATCGCAATCGTGAAGCGCGGGTCAGCAAATTGTTCGCGGGTCACCGACCAGCGTCGGCAAAAAACATCGACACCCGCCTCTAAAAGATGCGGATCGAGCGACTCCATAAAAATGCGAGCATCGAAGTCTCCGGTCGAAGCGCACCGACACAGTCGCAGCAGTCTGTCGAGCGACCAGGCGCTGGTGAATGGTCCGAGTGTGTGCGTTGCATCCGGACGCTCTGATTTGCTGCCGAAGTCACGCGAGCAAAAGAATATCTGTCGCCCTGTTTCCTTCAATGCCGCATTGTAGGGAGGATTGTGCAGCTTAATCAGATCAGACTCCATCACGGCGGCTTCAATCACGGTGTCGCAGGTGGTGACATCAATGTCACTGACCTGCGTGAGCATTTCCAGAAGTTCCGGATCGCGTTTCTTCTGACCTCGAAAATAGCTGTTGACGCGGCTCTTCAATGATGTGGCTTTGCCGACGTAGAGTATGTCGCCATGGCGATCCAGCATGCGGTACACACCCGGCTTGTTCGGCAGCCCAAGGCGCTTATCGCGACTGATGGGATATTCGTACTTGCCGCGTTTGCTTTTGAATGGCTGCGTCAGGAAGCGCACCAATTCTTCATCTGTTGTGATGTTGTTTTCGGCCAGAACCTCGACCAGATACTTCCAGATGATCCAGGTGGCATGCACATGAGAAGATGCCCGCTTCAGCGGTGGCAACCGCTTACCGAAAAATCCTGCGATGGCGCGAATGCCGCGCGCCGGAAAGTTCGGGTAAATGCGCCGCGCGATCTCGTGAGTGCAGTAAACCGAGAAATTGATCGGTGCGTTGTCGCGATAATTCACCAGTGGATCAAACATGAGACTGCGCAGAAACGGCATCTCGAATTTCGCATAGTGAATAACGCTGTATGGCGTAGCTGTCAGCGCTTGCCGCAGTGCGCGCGACACGTCTCGCTGAGAAACCGCTTCGTCAAGATCGTCGACCGTAATGCCGGTGAGTTCGGCAATTCTGTCCGGGATGAGATTATATGGCTGTTTAACGATGCAATATGTGATCTCCGGCAACTCGGTGCGCGCTGAGGCGCGGGCAAATGCTAGTTCCAATAGTCCGCCGGTCGTCGGGCTGGAACCCGTCGTCTGGCAGTCAACAAAAATCACTTCTCGATCAGCTAAATTCATAAAGCTCCCCCAGCTGGTTATACACCAGTTGAGCGGCCGTGCCAATGTATAATCTGAACCGGTTAGGCGACGCATCGAAATACGTTGGCGATGTAGTCGAAGATATTCTACGCAATACAACCGAAATCACTGAGTTGCAGGCCGGGTGAGAAACGATTTGCGTGACGCCGAGCGCTGCGGTTTAGAGTGGTGGTTCCTGGGTCAACAGAAGCTTGGCGCGTGTGCGTGCCACGGAGGCTTCCTCATCCTTGCCGAGCGCCGCCAACGCGTCGGACATCCCAATCCAGGCTTCTGCGTGTGACGGATCTATTTCCGCAGCGCGGGAAAACAGGTTTCTTGCCTGAGCAAACATGCCGGCATTAAAACGGTCGCGCGCCTTGCGGCAAACCATCAAGGCTCCGTCGCGCTTCATCTTGTCTTCGCTGACCGGCTGTTCCGGCGAATTGGCATTGAACCATTCGGTGAGCGCATCGTGCTTCGATAGAAACTCCTGCAAACGCGCGTCGGTTGGTTTCACCTGATCGATGGTGGCATTTGGATCTCGCTTACGCGCCTCAGCCAGCCCCTCCATCAGTGCTTCTCGCAACGCGCCGGCAATCAAATCGAGCACGAAGTCCGGCATGCCCAGGAGGTTCTCCAGTCCCTCGGGTTCCATATGTTCCGCAAATCTGGCGCGGGCATCTGGATTGTCTCGCAGTTCCATGAGAATTTCGCGGTACGACATCCGCTGTCGCTTAACGAAGTAATAGCGCGAGGGTGATGGACTGAGATAACGACCGATAGGGGTAGAATTAGCCATAGAGGAATCATGCCATGTCTGACGAAAACAATGCCGGAATAACAGGCTCCTGGTGGGGCAACTATTATTATTCCTCGGCTACGAAAGCTTACGGCTTTGAGGCGGTGTTTGTCGACAGCAACGGCGCCCTCTCCGGCAACATCCTCGACATGGGCACGCTGGGTGAGGCAACCGTCACGGGGACGTTTTCGAGCCCGGTAGTCGGATTCACGAAGGTTTATTACAAGGGCGGTAACGCGCCTGTTAAGTACGACGGGACCATGTCCAGCGACGGCAAATCTATGACGGGTACCTGGCAAATTCCGCCGACTGCACGCGGTAGCTGGATCGCCTGGCGTATCGATGAAGAAGAGGGTCCCGAAGACCTGACACTCGACGAATCTGTTGATGAAGAAAAAGAGCGCGAGAAACAGCCCGTACGGCCGATGACCATGCCTGGACGCTAGCCGAGCGCAGGGCGGCGGTGGGTAGTCCTCTTCCAGGTCTTATCGTATAGATCAACATTGTCGCTGCCTGTGAATTATCAGCACTGGCTAGTTAGCAGGTCTGTGGGATGCTTTCGAGCAATTCTTTGGTGGCTTGCGCGTCGGTTATGCCGCGCAGCGCGTAAGACTTATCGCTGGTTGAGAGGCGCAAATACAGATCGGTGGTGCCATCTTTCTCTTCAACGAGATGGACCGACGTTAGTTTCTTCAAATCGATCGAACCGATGACACCATTAGCCGGCAACGATACGCAAATCAAGCGCTGATTAGTGACCGCATACGCACGGCCATCCAGCGCTCTGAACATCGTCAGGTATGAAACAACCATGGCGACCAAAAAGAAAACTACAGTCACCAGCGGATGCGTATCACGGATTACCATAACTGTGGCGACTCCCAGAAGCAAGATAGCCAGCACCATCAAACCCACACCCGCCCACGACTTCTTAGCAAACTGCTCGCCATCCTGAACCAATCGCGTTATGCAGAGCCCAACGCGGCTTGGCCAGAAGAGCTGGATGAACGGCAGACGCCTGCGATGTTCTTTGAACGTTGCCGACACCGTCTCGTCTGGTGCCAATGTGGTGGCAACCAGTTGATCGACTTTCGATTGTTCGACCGGTGTCAAGTCTGTTTGCATAAAACCTCGTATTCAGACAACCAAGTCTACTACGACTGCGGGATTGGCCAAGTGATACCAGATGTCTACCGAAGCGGCATTCACAAATAATGTGTCGCCGTGCTGTTCCTGTCCATAGGCTTCATGAATATGCCCGAAGCAGTGAACGCGAGGCTGCACCTTGTCGACCCGCTCGCGCAGGTGTTCGCAGCCTACACGCGTCCCGAACTTCACCCGATCGAGAATGCCATGCGGTGGGCCATGGGTGATCAAAACATCGACATCGTCAGGAATCCGGCGCCATTTGTCAGCTAGCTCGGCAGACTTGCGCGGCAAATTAAATGCCCATCGTCCGAAGGCGGGCTGCCAGGGACTGCCGTAGAGTTTTAAACCATCCACCTCAGTTCCTTCATCTTCCAGATAGGTGAATTGATTGAGAGCCTGGCGGGCAGCGTCTTGTTCGCGCTGAAACGGCCAGTCGTGGTTGCCGGCGACGACGATCTTGTGTTTGTGCGGCAGAGCCTGGAAGTCCTTGCGAAACTGCTCCACTTCAGGCATCGTGCCCGCACTGCAGAAATCGCCGCAGTGAATCAGAATGTCGCCGTCCGGAACATCCATGCGGGACAAGAGATTGTGCGTGTCGCTGATGATTACCAGTCGCATTGCAAGTTTGTCGCATCAAAGCGAATCGTGGGTGTGTCGCAACTTGCGCAGCAACTGCGGCAAGCAGCAAATGATGGCACGGGCGGCCGGCGAAAGCGACTGGTGCAGCACCACGTAATAAAGCTCGCTGGCGCCTTTCGGATGAATCTGCACGCTGCAGGTTTCTTTATTACGCTTGACGTCGCCGGAAATCTCAGAGTAGTGAAGTTTTCCGTCGGGGAGGGTGAATTCCAGGTCGACGCCATCGAGAAAAAACGTGGTGATCAGTCCTTCGTCCGAACGGAAGTCCCAGCCTTTGCGTTTGCCGGCGGCGGTCACTTCGGTAGTTTTCTCCAACCAGGTGCGGCGCTTGAGGTATTTGCAGTTGAAGACGATTTCGTAGCCGGCGCCGTAGAATATCGTTCCCGCTGCTTCTCCGTCTTCGGTGAGAGCGAGTGTATTCCATTCTGCTTCCGCAGGCAAAATCATGACGGTCAGGCAACTCTGCCGGTCGAGCCCGCCACGCCGCGACGCACCCCAGACATCGTCAAGGCTGCGAGATGCCAGAAACCGATCGACTGCCTGGGCATGCCTTTGCCGGCGCAGCACATGCGCCACTCCCACCACCGCAAATCCGGTGAAGAGGGCGAAGACAATGATGATTATGTAGGCGCCTGTCATTCTTCTGGCGATTGACTGATCCGCAAAATGTGACCATCAGGGTGCTGAATGTGCATTTCGCGCACACCCCACGGCTCGTCGGTGGGTGGCCATGTAATCTTGATACCCATCTTCAAGCAATGTGCGTAAATGGGATCGACGGCATCGACCCAGATACTCATCCAGACGCCGTTTTCCCCACGTCCGCCCTGGTCGCCGTCGCAGAGGAAAATTTCGGCGCCGTCTTCAGCGCACACGGCTCCGAATGTCGGCGGCTCGCCCCAGTCGAATCCTCGCTTCCAACCCCATTTTTCAAACCAGGCAAAACTTTCTAAGACGCTGGAGACATTCAAAATCGGGGTGATGTGGCTTACTTTCATGGTTCAGTTAGATTCCTCCGGGCGGCGATCGGCGCCTCTGGCACCGGATGTGGTGGCATCTGCGAGTATGTCGGGCGCAGTCTATAGTTTTTGCTTGCCAAGGGCAAATTTTATGTTTGGAGCGATACGAACCCCATAGTTGGCTGGGCACGTATAAGTCTAGAACTTCCGGAGTAACGTTACCGATGACAAAATCCCCCGATGTCGCCCAGAAGACTGGTTGCAGGCTGGTAACCCGCAGCGACTTTGACGGTCTGGTGTGCGCTGTGCTGCTCAAGCACCTCAATATGATTGACAACATCCTGTTTGTGCACCCGAAAGACATGCAGGACGGCAAAATCGAAATTACCGACAACGACATTACTACCAACTTGCCGTATGTCGATGGAGTGCATCTGGCCTTCGACCACCACTCCAGTGAGATGTCTCGCAACAAGGATCACAAATCGAACCACATCATCGACCCGAAAGCCATGTCTGCTGCGCGCGTCGTGCATGATTACTTCGGGGGAACCAGCGTATTTCCGACCCGCTGGAACGACATGATGGTCGCCGTGGATAAGGCTGATGCCGCGCAGTTTTCCAAGGAAGAGATACTCGAACCCAAAGACTGGGTGCTACTCAATTACTTGATGGACCCCCGCACCGGTCTGGGTCGTTTCCGCAATTTCCGCGTCTCGAACTACCAGCTGATGATGGATCTCATCGATTACTGCAAAGACCACGACATCGGCGACATCATGAAAATGCCCGATGTGCAGGAGCGCGTCGATCTCTACTTCGAGCAAGCCGAGAAGTTCAAAGAGCAAGTGAAGCGCTGTTCGCAGATTCACAAGAACTTGATTGTACTGAAGCTCAAAGATGAAGAAACGATCCATGCCGGCAACCGCTTCATGATTTATGCCCTCTATCCTGATATCAACATCTCCATCCACGAAATGTGGGGACTGAAGAATCAGAACACCGTCTACGCGATCGGTAAGTCGATCGTCAATCGCAGTTCTAAAACCAACATCGGCGAACTGTGCCTGAAGTACGGCGGCGGCGGTCACGAAAATGCCGGCACCTGCCAGATCGACAACGATAAGGCTGACGGTGTGCTCAAAGAACTGATTGAAAAGATCACTGCCGACGGCTAAGACGAGCGGCGATGACATTTGATCAATCAAACACTCTTAAAAGGAAAGCGGCTCTTGGAGCCGCTTTCCTGTACTTTTTGCTGGTCTGCACACCAGCACTGGCAGCTGAGAGTTTCGAAGAATTGATGGCAGGCGCTGACGCTGCATACTCGAAGGGAAAGTATGTCGACGCGATCAATGGCTATCGCAAGGCGTTGGCGGAAGCAGAGAAATCAGGGGACAAGCAGAATATCGGGTTAGTGCTGTCAGACATCTCCTATGTCTCGGTGCTGGTCGGCACTTATTCAGAAGGTGTCACTGCTGCCGAGCGCGGCATAGCGATCAGCAAGGAAACTAAAGACGAGAAACGGCAAGCTACCTTTCTGGTCAACCTGGCCAATCTTGTCGGCGCACAGGGAGATTTGAACTCTGCCCTCAATTACGCCAAGGAGGCGGTTGAGATACGCGAGCGCATCTTGAAGCCGAACGATGCGTCTCTGGCGCAGGCGTACAACGACTTGGCGGGCAACTACATGCATCTGCGCAAAGTCACAGAGGCTGAAACCAACTACAAGCGCGCCTTGAAGATCTACGAGGACAACGGCGACCCTCGTGCCGCGGCATGTTATTCCAATCTCTCGTTAGTGTGCGTTGAACAGGGCAAAGGAGACGAAGCCGAGCAACTGGCGCAGAAAGCGCTGGCAATCGATGAGAAGAACAAGGGACCAGATCATCCGTGGGTAGCTGCGGACGCAGCGGCACTGGCAACTATCTATTTTGCGCAGGGCAAGTATACTCAGGTTGAACCCCTGATCAAACGTGCGCTCGCCATTGAAGAAAAGGCAGCTGGACCACAGAGCGAAGGTCTAGCAGAGATGCTCGATATCTACTCTCAAACACTCGCCAAGCTGGGGCGGCAGAACGAGTCTAAAGAGTGTGCGGTGCGTGCCAATTCAATTCGGACAAATCTGCAGCATTGAAGCTGTTTCTTCCTGCAACTCATATGACGCAATGACGCGGTGCAGCCCGTCGAAAATCAACACATAGCTGATTCCCTGCAGCAAGTATTGCCACATTGGTGCCATCGCGTCCGACGACAAAGTGTCGGAGGACATGGCGGTTACAAGCTGCGATGCAAATATAAACAACACACTGCAGACTACCGGCATCAGCAGTCCGACGGAGAATTCGAAGCCGGACAGCAGCGCATTTCGAACGTGGTGGCGCGGTCCGGAGATATTAAATGCAAGCAGTATGCAGGCTGGCAACCCGGCAAGGAACGGCATCAGAATACCCAACTCGCCCAGGAAGTGCATCTGGTGGAACGCGATAGTCGGCAGCAGCGCGATTCCCAGCCCGCTGGCTAAGATCAAGCACAGCGATAACCAGATGGTGACTGTGCGGACGGGATTCGGGATAAGAGACTTTCGCTGCTGCGACAGCTTAACGACCAGTCCAGCCCAATAGACCAGCGGCAAGAACGAACAGAATGACGCAATCGACGCCCAGACCGCGACCAACAGCAAACTCGCCAGTTGTGCAACGATGACACGATAGCGCAGGGACCGCAACCCTGCTCTATCGAGCGAGCCTGTGACTTGTGTGAACTGCATCATGTAGTTCCACTATACCCCCTCCACCGATTTAATGAAGAGTCTTAAACGGAACGCGGACGTTCGAACTGTGCGGCCAGAAGGCGCGAGTAGGACCCGTCGGCGGCTGACAGTTCATCGTGGGACCCCGTCTCGACGATGGAGCCATTTTCGAGAACGATGATTTGATCGGCGTGGCGGACGGTGGAGAGACGGTGAGCGATGACGATCACGGTACGTCCTTCCATCAGTTTATTGAGCGCGGACTGCACCATGGCCTCCGATTCGTTATCTAGAGAGCTGGTGGCTTCATCGAGAATGATCACCGGTGCGTTTTTCAAGAAAGCGCGCGCGATAGACAATCTTTGTTGCTGTCCGCCAGACAGGCGAATGCCGCGCTCACCGATAACGGTTTGATAGCCGGCAGGAAACTCTTGAATAAAGTCATGGCAGTAAGCTGCCTTCGCCGCTTCTTCGATTTCGGCGCGGGTGGCTCCCAGTTTGCCCAGAGCGATGTTCTCTTGAATGGTGGTATTGAAGAGGAAATTATCCTGCGTGACCATGGCGATCTGATCGCGCAGCGATGCCAGTGTGAAGTCGCGCACCGGCGATCCGTCTATTTGCACTGCACCGCCGGTGACGTCGTAGAAACGCGGAATCAGGTGAATCATCGTGCTCTTGCCGGAGCCGGACAAGCCAACCAGTGCCACCATGCGCCCGGCGGGAATGTCAAAACTGATATCGCGCAGCACCATTTGCGGTGCACGTTCGTCACCGACCGTCGGATAGTGGAAGAACACGTTTTTGAACGCAATCGAATGCGAGCCGGGCGCCAATTCGCGGGCGCCGGGCAGATCAGTCAGTTCCGCCTGCCGATCGAGAACGTCGAACACTCGATTGGCGGCAGCCAGGGCCGGCTGAATGACACCATTGATGCGACCGATGTTTTTGATCGGCGAGTAGAGCAGCAGCAGGGCGATGACGAATGAGGTCAGTGAACCGACGGTCATCTGGTGATGTGTCACCTGATAGCCGGCCACCCAGATCACAGCCGCTATACCGATAGCGCCAATCATGGCCAATATCGGTGAGAGCATGGCTTCGTGGCGGATTGCCTTGGTCGTATTTGCAAAAAATGCCTGGTTGGTCTTCATGAAACGGTCGATCTGAAAACCTTGCAAGTTGAACGATTGAACGACCTTGGCGCCCTGGATCGATTCAGAAATCACCGCCACCAGATCGCCGACATTTTCCTGGCTGCTGCGGCTCGACTTGCGAATCTTCTTGCCGAAGATACTGACGGGAATGACGATCAACGAAAGGATTGCCACCGCGATCAAACTCAGTTTCCAGCTGAATGTCTGCGAAATGGCGTTTTCGATGATGCCGATATCGTTAATCATGCGCCCGATCAAAATGCCGGATGACTGCGACTGGAAGAAGAGCAGCGGCTGTTTCTCAATGTGCTGGAAGACTTCATTGCGTAAATCGCGGATGGCAGCGCCGCCGACATAGCGCACGGTGAATGCTTCTAAGAAACGGAAGAAACCTTGCAGTGCCGCAATTGCCAGCACCACCAGCGGAACATAGTAGATCAGCCCCTGGTTTCCCTCTATAAAAATCCATTGCAAGCCGCGACCGGCAAGCCAGGCAATCGCCGCGTCCATGCCTCCGGAAGGCAAAGCGGCGAGCATACCGACAGCGAACGGCACCCAATATGGCTTGATGTATTGGAGCAAACGTCCATACAACTGCCACTGAGTCGCCTGCGGTTTGCTGTCCGCTGTTGCGACTTCATCACGTGGTAGCGTCTTTGGTGCCACTGTCAAACCGTTGTCTTCGCTCCTGCTTCGGCTCCGTTAATCACAGCCAGGACTTCCTGCGCCGCGACATCATCGAATTTGGTAGAACCTAATTGCTCGTGGATTTTGCCGAGTTTCTCCACGGTCGATTGGCGCGCCCCGGGCACTTCCAGCCAGTCGCGGGTATATTTTACGAACAGTTCCGCTCGACAATCCAGTTGGAAAAGTTCAGGAACCACGCCGCCTGTGAGCAAATTCGGCAAGCCAATCCAGCGCACCCTCTTGAAAAGCAGCACCAGCAGATAGCTGGGCCAGTCGGCGCGATAGAAGATCAGCATCGGCTTCTTCATTAAACCGGCTTCAAGTGTCGTGGTTCCGGACTTTGCCCAGACGATGTCCGCTGCCGCCATCAGGTCGCTGCTGTCGCCAACATGCGCCACCTTGAGTTGCGAGCCGCTGCGCGGTCCGTACTTAATAATCAGTTCTGTGAGGCGTTCAGAAAATTTGTCGTTGGCTTGCGATATCACAAACTGCACATCAGGAAGGTCGCGAGACAACCAGCTGATCGCCTGCATGGCGGGCGGCACGTTGTCTTCAATCTCTCGCCTGCGACTGCCGGGAAAAACGCCGACCAGAGGTTTCGTCTGGTCGAGATGGTACTTCTCGCAGATCTGTTCACGTTTCTTCTGATAGTCGATGGAGTCGAATTGGCTGGCCAACGGGTGTCCGACAAACTTGGCGGGAATGCCGCGCGTCTTGTACCAGGTTTCTTCGAACGGAAAAATGACCAGCATCCTGTCGATTACTTTGCCGATGGTCTTAGCGCGCCAGGGGCGAGAACCCCATACTTGGGGCGAAATCAAGAAAATGATTTGCATCTTGGGCAAACGTTTTTTGATCATCTTCGCCAGCGAGAGATGAAATCCGCCGTAGTCTATTAAAAGCACGGCATCCGGTTGGCGCTCGGCGATTAGATCAACGAGAGCCTTGCGCAATGCCGCCAGACGCGGGAGATGCTTGATCACATTGGCGATGCCGAACGTGGAGTAGTTCTCAAAATTGACTTCGACACGCATGCCTGCATCTTCCATCCTCTGGCTGCCCATGCCCCAGATGTCGATGCCCGGTTCTAATTGACGCAACTTGCCGATCACGCGCGTAGCGTGAATGGAAGCTGAATGATCGCCCACGGAGAGAAACAGCTGCTTGCCGCGAACAGGCAGCGCCGTCTTTTCGCCACTATCTGTTGATGACGGTACCGACATGCAGTGCAACCGAACCGAGAGCCAGCGGAATATGCCGTACATTGCTAAGCCCTGCCTGTTCGAACATGGCGGTCAACTTAGCGGGTGTGGGATATGTGTTCAATGATTCAGGCAAATAGGTATAGGCGCTGCGGTCGTTTTGCAAAACCGAGCCGATCATCGGCACTACATGCCTGAAATAAAGTTTGAATGCGGGCGCGAACACAGGCGTGGTGCTGTGCCCGAGATCAAGGTTGATTACCAGACCACCGGGTTTGACGACGCGCGCCATCTCATTCAGTCCGGCTTGCAAATCGGTGAGATTGCGCAGACCGAAACTGATTACTGCACCATCGAAAGTGGCATCGACGAAAGGCAGTGCCTGCGCATCGCCCTGAATGAAATCGACGCCACAGCTGAAGTCGTTGCGCGTTTTAGCTTGTTGCAGGCGGCGCTCCGCCACCTCCAGCATGCCGCTCGAAAAGTCCAGGCCGACCACTTCGGCTTTCTCCGTCAGGCGCGCCGCCAGCGAAAGTGCCAGGTCGCCGGTGCCGCAGCAAACATCCAGATATTTGCCGTCAGCACCAGATGTGGTGCGCATCAATTCGGTGAGCGTGCGCGACTTCCAGCTGCGATGCATGCCCATGCTGATCGCGTCGTTGGTCAGGTCGTATCCGCGCGCGATGCGATCAAACTGTTTCTCGACGTAAGCAGCTTTGTCTTCGCGTGTGGGCAATTGAAATGATGGCATATCAGGGTCTGACGAAGCCGAATCCAAGAATCGTGCAGACGGTGAGGAAGAGCCCCACTATCGTCCAGGTGAGCTTGTCGAGCCCGGCTTCGGCGCCGCGCTTGCCGGAAAACATGACGGCCATGCCGCCGATACCGCCCATGCCTTCGGCTTTGGGAGCATGCAACAAAATCATGCCGATCAGCACCAGTCCGAGCAGGCAGGTGACGATGAGCAGAGCTATGTAAACCGGGTTCATTGATGCCTCGATGCAAAGGTCGCAAAACAGGCATTATATCGCGTATTCATAATCTGCCTGCGCCCTCTGAGTAGCCTTTAAAGATTGATGTCCTCTTTCCCATCAAATTCGCGAATTAGCGCCGTCCACCCGCTACTGGTTGGCGCGCCGGAGCCGTTATGGGCGGACGATTTCCCAGTCCCATGCGGTGCATGCCGCGCAGGTCTGCTCTGGAAGGCTTGCAAACTTTGCCGAGAACGTAGTCAGCCAGCGGCAGAACGACGTTGTAGTTGGTATTGCCATGCACATGGTGCAGGTAATGGTGTCTGGCCAGGTATTTGAAGACCGGGTAATCGGCAAAGAAACGTTGCTCCGGCTTATGCATCTCCAGGTGAATCAAGTTCCACAGCTTGTGGTGGAGGCAGACAACAGCAACGAAAGTGACTGCACAGGGCCAGGAGAATATGGAAATCAGAGCGGCCACCGGCAGTGCTTCAAAAAATCCTTCCCGTACACTCAGCTTCAGACCGCGCTCCATGCCACGCGGCACCGGTTCATCGCGAAACTGTTTGTGGTACTGCCCGTGATGCAAAATCGCATGGTGATCGAAAACTTTCTTGATCACTGGAAACCGGCAGAGCCAACTTTTGCGATGCATCAAATACCTGTGCACACCGTGCTCGATGAAAGACATCAGCACTGTCGACACTATTAAAGCCAACAAAAATTGGACGATCAGATTGAACATCGAGAGTCTCAATAGGATTCCAGACCAACGGTACCACGAACAGTGGCAATAGCCAGCAGTCAGGCGGCATTAATTAAGCCGCTGGACCACTGTATTAAATGCATTATCCGATGGTTCAGCCGGCATTGCGGCATCTCAAATCAGGCAGTGGGCGAGGATGACGGGCCCTTACGATCGAGATATTTTTGCAGGATAATCGCTGCCGCCTGCCGATCGACCAGTTCCTTTTCATGTCCGGTCTTGATGCCCTGAGCAGTCAAAGTACGGATAGCGGACACCGTGGACAAGCGTTCGTCCTCGTAAACAATCGGCAGACCGCATTCACGAGCCAGTTTAGCGCCGAATGCCTGCACTTTCTGGGCTTGCTCGCCGATGGTGTTGTCCATGTTTTTCGGCAAACCTATGACGATTTCGACAGCGCCGTGTCGCTTAGCCAGTTCCGCAACTGCCTTCAAGTCTGTGGCCATGTTCTTGCGTGTGATCGTGTCCAGACCGGCGGCAGTAATGCCGAGCGGATCGGAGATGGCGACGCCGATGCGCCGGTCGCCTACGTCCAGTCCCAATAATCTCGGTTTCAATCGGACCTCCCGATATTTGCCGCTGTCAGAGCTCTCGTTCATCTCCGCGTCAGCGGACGCCTTGTCTTTCGCACCGTCTGTGGTGCGCACTACTTGTAGGTCTGGCCGTTGAGTAGAATCCATCCGCCCTCTTCTGTTCCCTGGGGATCGTGATGCGTCCAGTGCAGCACGCCGCCTTTTTCGTTCCAGATATATTCGCCGCGAATAAGGACGACATTTCCTGGAGATACCGGTACTCTCGGCGCCAAATCAGTATTATGCGCTACCAGGACCGTACTGCCATTATCAAGTTTAAGGAGAAACCTCTGATGACAGGGGGGACGGCGATCGTCCTCGAGGCTCCTGAGAACCGCAGCCTGCACTGTCAGCCAGACTTTGCGGGCATGATCCTGCTGGGCTTTTAGAATCTGTCCCTGGGCAACACTGACTGAATTGCCATTGCGTCCGGCGACGGCGGTCCCGCCGACCGGCGCTCCGAAGTCGGACTGGTAGCCGGGCGTGTTGGCGTAGCGCGTGTCCCCGATAGCGTTTGCAGCTGGCTGGGGCGGCGAAGCGACGCACCCGGACAGCGCCACCGAAAGGCACAGGGCAACAGTTGTCCGTACATAGAAAGTAATTGACAGCATCGCTTTGTTTTGATATTTCCAATACTGGTGCGGCTTGACGCCCTGCGGGAACGTTTATCGCTGGCGATAATCTTTAGATATTGGCTTGAGATACCGACTGACTGCGTTCAATTATCCCTTAAGCCCGCCAAAGCCACGACAAAAGCCACAGAACCCTCCATCCCGTGAGGTTTTGAGAGCCCGCAAGGGTATATATACATGAGGCAACAAAGGTTTCTTCCCAGGATATGAGTTCGATTTACCTAACCGGCGATGCATTAGAAGCTCCAGAAATTAATATGCTGGTCGCCGAACAGCAACCCGACTGGCGCGCCGTTGCCATGAACAGACTGCAGCGTTATGGACTGCGCGTGGTCAATCCGATCGTGGAGATGATTTCATCCGCCCCCTCCTCTGAAGAATCGGGTGTCGATAAGAGTGTGCGCCGGGCGCTGGATTTAATCGACCAGTGCGACGCGCTGCTCGCCAATTTAACTTCGGCAAACGGTCCCGGAGCAGCCGGCTACGGCGGTCCCGGGTACGGTCCCGGCTACGGCACGGCGATGGAAATTTTCTACGCGCACCGGCGCGGCAAAATGGTGACGGTCGTCGGGCAGTCGCCCTTCAATCCCTGGGTTCTGTCGCACTCGCAAGCGCGTTTCCCGAACATAGACTACGCGCTCGAATATCTGATCGGCGAACAGCCGCACGTCGACCCTTTGAGCTGGGCTCTGCAACACGAAGCTGTGGTTTCGGAACGACATGAGCAGCTGCCTCCGCACGGTGAGCCCGATTACCAGTTTCTGGGCGGCGACTTCCCGGTGCTGGTTTTAGCGCCGCACTCATCGGCGTTTTTCCGCGAAAGCGACTTCCAGGAGCCTGACGCTTTTACAGGTACTCTGGCGGCGCTGATGCATCGATTTGCCCGCTCGCACGCGTTGCAAACCAGCTACTGCTCGGTGGCAGATCCATGCTTGCATCTGGAAACGCCCATGGTGCGTGCCCTGGCTGACATCGTCAAAACCGGGCGCATGGGTCTGGTGGTTGTGCTCCTGGGCTCGCCCTGGCACGAATCACACGGACTGATGTTGGAGACCGCCGGTCCACCCAGCGTTCAGGAGTTCGCCAGCCGGTTGCGCCTGTCACTCGGTTCACTGGAACCCGTGGCCGAAGCTCAGCCGGACAGTCAGATTGCGCCTCTGACACATTTTATCGCCGAGACTCTCAACATGCCGACGCTGGTTTTGAAAACGCACCGGCGCTACCGCATGCCTAAACTACAGCCGGAACCATTCGTGCAACTGGTATCACGGCTGGCCGAATTCGTCGCCGACAGTGGTGTTGAACTTTTGAGAAACCGCAGCTGATGGGCGGCGAAATCATTGTCTTGGTGACCAGCCCGCAGCAGGATCTCAGCGAGGCGATTGCCCATCGCTTAGTTGAAGAAGGTCTGGCTGCCTGCGTCAATGTCGTGCCCGGTATCACTTCGATATACAAATGGCAGGACGAAGTACAAAAAGAGACCGAGCAACTGCTCGTCATCAAGTCACATGAGCGGCTCTGGGAGAGCCTCGAGAAGCGCATCAAGGAATTGCACTCCTATGACGTTCCGGAAATTGTGAGCATACCTTTGAAGAGCGGATTTCCACCATATCTCGAATGGATGAATGCAAATCTGCGTACTTAAACTAGAATGTAATTAGTGAAGCAAGAAACTGTTATTCATGTCTTCTGGGAGCGGGTCGAACAGACTCCGCATCGGCCTGCGATATTGCACAAAGTAACCGGCGAATATCGTCCGGTAGTCTGGGGTGAGTGTGGACGCATAGTCAAATTCATCGCCGCCGGTCTGCTCAAACATGGTGTCAAAAGCGGTGACAAGGTCGCCATCCTCTCCAACAGCCGATCGCAGTGGTCGTGGGCAGACATCGCCATTCTCTCGGCGCAGGGCGTGACGGTTCCCATTTACCCGACATTGACGGCCGGTGAAGTCGACTACTTGCTCAAACACTCGGAAGCGACAGCCATTTTTCTGGAGAATGCGCGTCAACTGCAAAAGGTGATTGCTGCCGGTGAGAAACTCTCAGAAGACCTGCGCTTCGCCGTCTTGATGGAAGGCGAGCCGCCGGAAGACTGTCCGATCAAAGTTATGAGCTGGGAGGAATTTGCCAGAGAGGGTCAGTCTTATCTGGAACAGCATCCCGACTCAGTCAAAGAACGCATCGACGCAATTCTGGCCGGTGACGTCGCCACCATCGTCTACACGTCAGGCACCACCGGCATTCCCAAAGGCGTCATGCTTTTGCATCGCAACATCTATTTTGTTTGCCAGACAATCAGTCTGAACGTCGGGTTTCATCCCGACGACATCGCACTGTCTTTCCTCCCTCTGTCGCACATCTTCGAACGCGTCGGCGGGCAGTTTCTCTGCATCTACGAAGGCATGCTGATGGCATACGCGGAGGCTATGGAGACCGTGCCGCAAAACATGATGGAGGTCAGACCGACCATCATGAATGCGGTGCCTCGATTTTACGAGAAGGCCTACAACCGCATCACCGCTGAGGTGCGCAAGATGCCGCAAGCCCAGCAATATCTGGTGCGCTGGGCACTTTCGCTTGGTCGGCGCGCCGCCAAGTTTAAAGAGCAGAGCTCGGAGAACGAACTGGACGTCGTCCACAACATCTACAAAACCGAGTTGCGCGTCGCCGACCGCATCGTCTTCTCCCGCATCAGAAGACGGTTTGGAGGCAGACTACGATTTCTGGTATCGGGCGCGGCACCACTTTCGCCGGAAGTGCAATCATTTTTCGAGTGCATCGGACTGCCGATTATCGAAGGCTATGGTTTGACAGAAACGGCTGCGCCGGTGGCCTGCAATAAGCCCACAGACGTTCGCAAGGGCACCGTCGGTAAACCGCTTCCCGGGCTGGAAGTAAAGATCGCCGAGGACGGCGAAATTCTTGTTAAAGGACCAAGCATCTTTGCCGGTTACTACAAAAATCCCGAGGCGACGGCGGAAGCGTTGACAGCGGACGGCTGGTTCCGCACCGGCGACATCGGCGAAATAGACTCTGAGGGCTACTTGCGCATTAAAGATCGCAAGAAAGACATCATCATTACATCCGGCGGCAAGCATGTGGCACCGCAATTCATCGAAAATCTCTTCGCGGGCGAGCGCCTGGTGAGCCGCATCCTAGCCTATGGGGACAAACGCCGGTTTATTTCTGCATTGCTCACACTCAACCCGGACGGGGCGCAGCAGTTTGCGCAGCAGCACGGCATCTCGTTCTCCAGCGTCGAAGAACTGGCGCACCACCCGCTGGTGCTCGCGGAAGTGCAGGCGATTATCAACCGCAAAAACGAGCGGCTGGCGTCCTTCGAGCAAATCAAAAAACATATCGTGTTGGAAAACGACTTCTCCATCGAAGCCGACGAGCTGACTCCCACCTTGAAGATGAAACGCAAGTTCATCGTCGAGAAGTATCAGAAGGTACTCGATGAGCTCTACAGCGAAGAAGACGACGCGCGATTCAATACGAAAGAAGCCAGCTGACGAAAAGTGGGTCGTGAGCAAAACTGCTCACTTCAGACCTGTCCCAGGTAGCAATTTTGCTCACGAGCATCCGATTTAATGTGATTTCGAACTTGAGCGACCCCTGAATGAGCAATTTTGCTCACGGCGGGAGGAAACCTCGGTGGACCGCCACGAAAGAGACTCTCCTGGGATAATAAAAAGTGCTTTACATATCCTTGGCAACTATATAAAATATAGTCGACTATTAGTCATCTCAGGCCTCATGGCCGAGAGCGCCCTCTCCCCTTACTAAGTACTCGCAACCTATGCAATTCACGCCCCCCAGAGGCTTCGCCGTTTATGTTTGAATCGTTTTCGCGCGGTTTCCGGATGATCATGGCCAGCGTCAAAATGGGCTGGCAAGACAAACGCCTACTGATTCCGTCCATTCTGACCGTCTTTACCAACCTGTTCTTCGGCGTCTTGCTGTTCGCTCAAGAAGCGCAACGCATGCAACACCACGGACAAAACCTCGTCCGCCAGACTGCCGCCTTCAATCAGTCGGCCAGTGGCGGCGTCCAGGGCATGCAGAACATGCTCAATATGACGCAGCTGAATGGACCCGGCGACCAGAGCGGCTTCGACGCGCTGGGCGGTCTGTTCACCGCCGACAACGGGCTTCTGGTCACCTCGCTGGTCATGGTCTGGTGGCTGACTAACCGCTTTCTCGAAGGCGTCACCACTGCGCTCGTCTACTCCCATCTGACCGAAGGACGGGGCTCCGGCAAGTTCTCCACGGCTGTGTCCGCCGTCGTCTCCAGTCTGCCCGCCATCGTCATGCTGGGCGTCATCACCTTCATCGCTCGCCGCGCCGCCGGCTGGATGCGCAACAAGCGCAATTCAGGCGTTCTGGGCATGGGCTTTAACTTTCTGGCAGGCGTCGTCGAGGTTTTCTGGACCCTCGCCGGACACCTGATTTTGCCTGCCATCGTGATTGAGGGGACATCCTTCTGGGGCGGCATGAAGCGCGCCGATAAAATTGCCCAGGGCAACCTTTTGACCATCGGTGTCGGCGAAGTCGGCGTAGACATTATCTGCCGCCTCTCCACCTGGGGTCTCTATGGCATAGGCGCAGGCTGTTTCGCCCTCGGGACCTACTTCAAAATCAACATGATGTCGCCGGTCGTAGTGATGTCCGGCATCATCTGGATGGCTTCTGCCGTGTTCGTCACAGCCCTGTCCATATATATAAGGTCTGCGTTCTACACCTGCCTGTATGTCTGGGCGATTGAATCTGAAGCCGTTGAAGAGGCCGAACGGGCTCGCATCAAGCCGCCAGAGCCACTGGCAGCCGCTCTCGCTTAAGCCGATTTAAGAAACCCAGAAACTACAACGGTTTCCATATATTTAGCTCCTGAGATCCTTAAGGGATAAGTATTCCTTTGCACGTCTTGGTCATGGTGCCCTTATACTCATGACCATGAACAAGATGAATACAGCAATTTATATAGCAAACGCGCTCCTGTTGAGCATTGGCATCGCCTCTGCATCCGCAGCGCCGGAGCAATTGAAGCCGACGGTGCAAGGTGTTCTGACAGGACCTGTAGTGGCAGTTCCACTGAAAGACCCCGCAGTCAAGCGGGCCGTGGAACTCTTGCAGAAAAACAAATCAGCGCAACCAGCGCACGAAAAACCAAAAAAACAAAACAAACCCGACAGTCCGATCGGTCTGAGAAGCAACAAAAACTTGATTCTCGGCGGTCCGGAAATGGTACCCATGTAACTCGGTTGGCAAAGGCATTGATGCTAAGGGCGAGGCTTTTGGTCTCGCCCTTTCAGTTAGTGCGTGCGAAGTCAAGCGCTCAACTGGGAATAGAATATAGCAAGAGGTAGGAGGAACTACTCGTGGCTACGAACAAAACGCTAACCGAAGCTGTGAAAGACATCGTCAAAACGACGGGTCAAGTCCGGAAGTGGGACGCCACAGCACTCAAAGAACTGATTCTTGCCGATGGAAGAATCTCCACCGAAGAACGTCTGTTCCTCGAGAAGGCAATTGAAGAAAACCAGATGGACGAGAATGCTCAGAAGATCCTCAAAGACCTTCTGCTGCGCGACGAACTGAAGAACCGCTAGTTCCAAGCACTGTTCGCGTAGCCACCGTCCGTGGTGCATAATCTAGTATCGGGAAGCGGCACCGCTATTGGTGCCGCTTTTCCTTTGCTGATCTTTAAAAATCGCCAACAGCGGGCATAAATTGGGTATGAGTAACGAATTCAAGCCGTCGCAGCCTGGCTCCCCTGAACTGGTGGAAGGGAGTCTCACAGGCACCATCACTTCGGTGCCCTGCCCGAAGTGCGGTCTTGCCGTCGCAGCCACGCTCGACAGTTGCCCTGTCGACGGTACACCGACACGCGAGATTGTCATCGACGCCGACGCGCTCGAACGCTACAAGTTGCTCTCGCCTATCGGCGAAGGCGGGATGAGTGTAGTCTACAAAGCTCAGCATTTGCTAATGGACAAGTTTGTCGCCGTCAAGCTTTTACATGCGCGGACCGGCAGCGGTAGCGCGGCAGTCAAACGCTTTCAACAAGAAGCCAAAGCAGCTAGTTTGCTTCGCCACCCCTACATTACTCCCGTGCACGATTTTGGCGTCCTGCCCAACGGCACGGCGTTTCTCGTCATGGAATTCGAGCCTGGAGAAAGTCTCGCCAATTACATTAAAAGGCACGGTCCGCTCTCGCCATCGAAAGCATTGCCTTTGTTTATCGGCATTGCCCAGGCCCTGGCTCACGCTCACAAGCAAGGCGTTCTGCATCGCGACTTGAAACCCGGCAATGTGATGGTGCACATTGACGAATCTGGAAATCTCGAAGGACGACTGGTCGATTTCGGCATTGCCAAAGTAGTTAACGATGGGGAAAACGATGCCGCCAAGCCGCAGCTGACTGCCACCGGCGAAGTGTTCGGCAGTCCTGCTTACATGAGCCCGGAACAATGCCAGGGACAAGCGGTCGATCAACGCTCCGATCTCTATTCGTTGGGATGTCTGATGTACGAAGCGTTGTCCGGCGAGGTACCGCACACGGGTGACACCAGCTTCGACATCATCTACAAACGCCTGAACAACGATGCGCCACCACTTCCGGTTCGTTCAGTCGGCAGCGCCCCGGAGGCAGGTCTGCGCGCCATCATTGATAAGTGTTTGCAACGCGATGCAGAAAAGCGCTACGCATCCGCCGGGGAAATGCTGACCGACCTGCGCGCACTCGTTGACGGTCGCGTTGTCAGCGCTCGCCTCGCTGCTCGCAAACGTCCCACTATCTCCAGAATTTTTATCGCGGCCGGACCACTGGTGGTTGTAGCAATCGCCATCGCCTCCTTCCTCATGCATGGCGCCAATCGAAATGCACAAAACTCCACTTCCTCACCATCTGCTCCAGCGCCGCTTTCTGAAGCGTTGACACCGCAAGACACAGGACTTGTCTTTCCAGCCAACGGTGCCAAAAGCGCACCAAAAGGCTGGGACGATACACGTGCCGAAGCGCTGTTCAAAGACTCCACCGACTACAGCTCCATAAACTTCAGCGACACTCCGGTCACCGACAGATCGATGCAGGCTGTCAGAGGAAACGTGCGTTTGCACACTCTGATCTTAAACAACACCGCCGTCACCGACAAAGGCTTGGAGCTACTAAAACACTTCTCGAAAATCAACCAACTCGATCTCGTCGGTATGAACAACATCACTGACGCTGGAATAGAAGCTGTTGCAAAACAAAAGAGTCTGCGAGTTGTGCACATCAACAACACTCACGTCACTGATGCCGGGCTCGCCAAACTGGCAACGATCTCAAATCTAGAGTCTATGGGAATGAGCCATTCCGATGTGACAGGCAAGGGCTTCATAGAGTTTCTCAAGCAACAACCGCAGTTGCAGCGGGTCAGCTGTGGTGGCGTCGGATTGACCGACAAGGACATCCAGTCGATGCCGGAGATGAAAGAGCTCGTCTTGCTGAAGATCCAGAACTCCTCCCTTACCGATGCGTGCATCCCCGCGATTGTGAAAGCTTGCCCAAATCTGGTTCATCTAGACATCGCCGGCAGCGAGGTGACAACGCGTGGACTGGCACCATTGGCTACCCTATCAAGGCTGCGACAGATCGATTGCGGCAGTTGCGCCGGCGTCGATACCAAAGAAGCGACTGCGGAACTGAGCGCTCTTTCGAAGCGCAAGAAAATTCTGGTGACCAGAGCGATCGAATAATGTTTGAGAAGAAACTTGTGTCATCGCTCGCCTGTCCGACTTGTGGTCTGCAAGTGGCAGAAACGCTCGATGCCTGTCCCAATGACGGAACCATTATTCGCGGGGCAGAGACGGCAGCCGACTCTTCGCTTCTGGAACGGTATAAGCTGCTTGAGCCGATTGGCGAAGGCGGCATGAGCGTCATTTATAAGGCTCGCCACTTGCTGATGGACAAAATAGTGGCGATCAAGTTGTTGCATGCGCGTTTGGGCGGCAGCCAGACGTCAGTGAAGCGGTTTCAGATGGAAGCCAAGGCAGCCAGTTTGCTCAATCACCCGAACATCATCGCGGTCCACGACTTTGGCGTGATGCCGAACGGTACCGCGTTTCTAGTCATGGATTATGAGCCCGGTGAGAGCCTGGCAGCGTACATATCCAGTCATGGTCCGTTGTCCCCCCAGCAATCACTGCCGCTGTTCAAGGCACTTGCGGATGCACTGGATCACGCCCATCAGCAGGGTGTTCTGCATCGCGACCTGAAGCCCAGCAACATCATGATTGTTCAGAGCGCATCGGGAGAACTGACAGGCAAAATCGTCGACTTCGGTATCGCCAAGGTTCTGGACCCACAAGCGGAATCCGGTGCCAAGCCGCAGCTTACCGCCACCGGCGAAGTATTCGGCAGCCCTTCCTATATGAGCCCGGAGCAGTGTCAGGGAGCCGAACTGGACAACCGCTCAGATATTTATTCGCTTGGTTGCCTGATGTACGAAGCGTTGTCCGGCAAACCACCGTTTGCTGGAGCGAATACCCTCGAAATTCTGTTCAAGCAAATCAATGAAGATGTGACACCGCTGGTGATGCCAGGTAATCCGCGCCTCGAAAGTGGACTCAACACAATTCTAAAACGATGCCTCGTCAAAGATCGCGAAGGCAGGTATGCGAACGCACGCGAGATCGCCAACGACATCGCGACACTCGAAGAAGGTGGTGCGCTTGCCGACGCTGGTGTTCGCCGATCTAGAGAGCAGCAGCCGGGTCTGTTGCGAGCCCTCAAGCAGCCCCGGACTCAGATTACCGCATTGTTGATCGTGGTTGCCGTCGCTTTGCTCAATGTCTTCGCCTTCAAACCCGCACAACAACCGGCCCACGAACTGCACGCGCCACCAGAAGCAGTGCCAAACATCGAGCCCAATCTTCGCCCACCCGAGGATAAGCCTTCTGGGCAAGCGGTAGCGTTTCCTGAAAAGCCCTTTGCCAGCAACCGACTCGCTCGCCGGTTCACAGACGCGGACGCACTGGCAATTTTCACGCCGCAGCGCGACTATCGCCGCATCGACTTGAGTCACACCAGCGTCACCGACACTTCGTTGAAAGTGCTGGAACCATACCATCACTTGACCTTTCTCGCGCTCGACAATACAGCCGTAACCGACAGCGGTCTAACCACTCTGAAGAATATTCCATCGCTCGAGTTCTTGAGTGTGATGAACAACTATCAGATCGACAATGCCGGGCTGGCGTCGCTGTCCGAGTTGCGTGGGCTGAAATGCTTGCATCTCAATCGCTCGCCCAACATCAGCGATGGTGGCATGAAGCACCTCGCCAAGCTGAACAAATTGACCACGCTTGGACTGAGCTACACGCACATCGGCACCGATGGCATGATCTACGTACTCAAGACCCATCCAAACCTGGAACACTTCTCAGCAGGCTCACCGCAAGTTGATGATGCGGCGATAAACGGCATGCCGCTAATGAGTTCGCTGCGCTCACTAAGACTGCAACAGAGTGCCATCAGCGACAAGAGTCTGCAGATCATCGCCGACAAGTGTCCGAAACTGACGTCCCTCAATATTCAGGGCACTGCTGTCACCTACGATGGTTTGAAATCACTTTTGCTCAAACTGCCCGGTCTGACGCAGCTATTTTGCAAAGACTGCCCAAATCTAAGTCCCGAGCAGCTCGATCTTTTGAAACAAGCGAAGCCAGGAATGAAAATCAACGAAGCAACTGCCGAAGCGCGGTAGCTTACTGCTTCATGTATGTAAGGATGATGTGCTTGCTGGCAACTTGGACGTTGGCGGCTTCTACTTTCTTGCCGTCGCCACCGACGTTTTTGAAGCCATTGATCACAAAGGTGTCACCCTTTTGATCGACCTTCACTTTTTCCCAGCCGCCTTTCTCCAATTCAGTTTTGTAGTACTCAGCAATTTTGGCTGGATCATCGGTGCAATCGAGCACCAGCGAGCGCGCGCCGATTACTTCGCGATAGGCATCATTGGGAGCCGTTGCACCTGGGTAAACAGGTAGTGGATAGTCTGCAGGCATGGGCTTTCCAGACATCCCGCATGCTGAAACTGACACGATAATCGCTGCCGTCATAATCGCTTGGCAGGCGCTTGCTTTGTTCATCCGTTCATCTTCTCCTGGAACGCGCTAACTGATCTATTCCCAGATCATCCGCTTGGAAATACTTGGACCGAGACCAAAGTATTTTCCCAGCAATTCTGGCTTTGTTTCAGTGGCGAGTACAAATCCAGGGCTGACATATTTATTCCAGGCATTCTGAAAAGCTTCACGGCCGCGTTCGCTTCTAGCCAGCAGCGCCGGTACCGCATGATAACTGGCAATACGCGGCTGGGCTCGTCCGTCCAGATAGGATGCAAAGAACTGCTCTTCGCTGACTTCATTCTCTTGCGTGCCTTCTGGCACCACAGGTGGTGGGACCTGCTGCCAGGGCAAAAGACGCTTTTCCTTCTTCGCCTTGGGAAAACCAAACTCGTACTTGGGCACCACATATGGTTGGTTGGTTACCGGCTCCAACGCTTCCCGTACGCATTTCACAAAATACTCGGCGTGCTCGGTATCGACGTCGTCCAGAAAGACACGATAGCTGCCGTCTGAACGAATTGTGACGGTCACATGCTCCTTTTCTATCGTGCGCGGTAACAGCTTAGCTGCCTGCAGAGCGGAGAGAACGGCAATACCGATGTCCTTCAAGGAAGAGTCTTGTGTATTCGGCCTACAGATCTCTTGCTTGTGCTTGCTGTAGAGCTGATTGAATTTCCTGATTCCCATGGCGATCGCCGCTGCCATCAAAACAATTGCGCAGAGTGGCGGCGCACCAAAATGATTGAGCACAACGCCGGCGAATACTGTGAGAAACAGACCCAGGAATCCGTATTCCAGCCAGACACCGCTCAGCGATGCACGCAAAAGCTTGGCGTGCTCTTTGTACGGAACGCTCATGCGAATGTTTGGAGGTGTGAGAGCCAACTTGCGCAAGCCTGTCACTTCCACGCAACCGAGCATGCGATTGGCATACGTCGCACCCACGCCCCATTTGTCATAAGCATCGTCGCGCTTGAGCGCCCGCTCGACCATCTCAGAATTGAAAGCCTCCTGGTGCGCGAAAACTTCCGCCGGAGTCAATTCGGAAAACGAAGGATGGACATGCCCCACCCCGCACTCGATCTGTCCGTCATCAGCAATGCCGAAATAGCCGGCATGTTTGCGAGCAAAACGCTGATAGTCGTTGAGACCCTTCTCCAAATGAGGCGCGATACAGACTACATCCCAATTGTTGGCGACTTTGCGAGCACCGAGAGGATCTGTGGTATTCAAACGAATTGATCGACCACGCAACTGCTTGACAGAGACCGGAGTAGTGGTCGTAGTCAAATCGATCAATGTGTTGAGAGCCTGACAGTCCCAACCTTCTCCAAAGATGCCGCGCGTGCCGATCAGGCACTTGGTGATACCACGTTCGAGCAACTGGGTCGCCAGTCCCACGTAGAGTCGAGCCTGCCATTCCGTGCTGCCGGCAATGATCTCGCAATACTCAGGCAGCGGCTCCGGGGGCGACGGTGGCACAAATGACATAGCGCGCGCGGCGAGCGTTTCTTCATCTTCAGAAATGGGAGAATCGAAGTCCACGTAGTCGATGCGTGAGTGCGCAACCGGCTTCGTGAGTATCTTGCGCTCCAGATCGGTTTCCTCCCCGCCAGAGACCGCGACCGTATCCTGATAGAAGCAATCAACCATCTCGTCGTGCACAGGTTGGCTTGCGGCATAGACCGCATCTGCGGCATCAACCACGTCACCCTGCACATCGGCAAGCGCGGCATCCGCAGCCGCGTGCAACGCTTTGCGGCGTTCTTCGTCGACCAGTTCAGCGCGCACCGTGAAGTTGTATCCGTTCTCCTTCAGCAACTCGTTCATCGCATCGACAAACTGCTCTTGAATGCGAGCGTCAACCATGAGAAGCGATCCGGTCACAAGACACGGATTGGTAAACAAGCCCGCCGGTCTGATCAGCACCTCGCGCAGCACGGCAATGGCGCCACCTGACTGGGCGTCGAGTATACCTTTGGCTGACTTCACTGATGTCGCCGACATCCGTTCGAAGTCCGTGACCACCGCCACGCGCAGCTTGTCTCCGACGTTCCGGTATTCGACGTCGAGAATCTCTGCCACCGCCTTTGGTTTACTCTTGCTGAAGGCGAGGATACGATCCACGTTGGATGCTTTTTTGCGCAGTCCTTTTTCAGTGAGCCCATATCCCAGTTTGCCCACAGCCGATCTGACGCGTTCATAGAGCTGATGGTGCTCCGGCAACGGACTGACTTTCAAATAGGCAAGAGCGAACTCTTCGAGCAGGCACATCCAGTCTTCCAGGGTCGGCGGCTGCCTGAATGAGTCGGCCATTTCAATGTGCGGAACATCCAGTTTGTTTTTGAAGACGTAGCGTCCCAGTGCCTGTGCCAACTCTGACTTTTCAGAGAGAAACTTGCGCCAGCCTTTCTTGCCGGCTTGAGTTCCGACTTCGATCACCCAGGTGGAGAGAAGTGAAGGCTCTGCCGCCACCAGTTCATCCAACAACTGGTGGAACTCGTCGTGTTGCTCTTCTAAATAGCGCTCTTCCTTCTCGGTCGGCTGTGTGAAGTAAACCAGATCTTGGAACGGCGCCAGTCCACCTTCACGCACCAGGGCTGGTGTCGGCACCTGATAATCGATTTCACCTACCAGAGAGATGTAGCGATTCTCCTGCTTGACCGATTTGCCCTCGGGAGGAGTGCCGGTCAGTCCAATGACAACTGCATCATCGAGGCGGCTGACGACCTGAGTCATGACGGCTGCCCAGTAGTCTGTGAGGTGGTGGCACTCGTCGAAGACCACGACTCTAAACTTCTGACGCCGCAATGCTTGCAATAGCGCCAGCGCATTCGGGTGCAGCACTTCTTTCAGATCGATTACGTCGGAGAGCTTGCGGCGCAACCGACTGATGTGGCGAGACATCTCCTTGTCGAAGGCGCGTTTGTTGTTTTGCATCAACTCCATGATGCGCAGTTCCGCGTCGCCCTGAGTCGGGCAGGTGCTGCCAATCAGCTCCTGCACCCACTCATTGTGAGCCAGCTTTTGCAAGTACTCCACTTCTCGGCCCGGCGTCGAAAGCACTTGATAGGTGAGCAGCGTAATCGGCTTGAGAGGCTTTTCTTCATGGGTGCCGATCAGATCCTGCACGCCATAGCCGACTAACTCCGGCGGCAAGAAGAGATCCAGCTTTTGTCCCCACTGAGCCTGAATGGTTGTCGTCGGGCAGACTACAAGCGCGTTGTGTTTCAATTCAGAAATCAGTTGCAGTCCAATAATCGTCTTGCCTGCCCCGGGAGGAGCGACGATGTGCAACTGTTTCTCACCGCGCTCAATCTTGAGTTTGACCAGCTCGAGAATTTCCTGCTGGTACCGGCGGAGCGGGTAGCGAAAGTTCAGTCCATCGAGCGGACTTTTCTCGACCGGCTGATCGGACACTGGCTCCACCGTCGGCACCTTTTCAGGTTGCGAAGATTTGTCTTCCGGCAATGGGGACCCACCACGATTGAACAAGCCGAGCAATTGGACCGCTTTCTAGTGACTTTGCATCACCAAAATAGCCTACTGAACGGCGACTTGCAACCGATTGGGCATCTATTCGTCCCCATGGACTTCCGCAGACGGAGGCGGCGTTTTCGACTCCGTCTGCAGGTAGGCGGTGGCATCTTTGAGCGTCTGCATCTTATCGAAGTCGCTGTCAGGAATATCTCTATCGAACGCCTGTTCGAGTGCCAGATGTATATGCACTTTCGTCAGGTCATCGGTCTTCAAATCTTCGACAAAACGGGATTGTCTCGTCAACAATTCCGGTTTCATGTTGACCTCGTGAGCCACGATGTTGCGCACTTTGACGAACATCTCTTCTTCCTTGGAGGTCGGCGCCGCCTCGGCGGTTGTGGATGTCGAGGCAGCTGTCTCCATCGAGTTAGAGGTTGCGGTGGTTGCCTCGGTGGAAGTCGCTGTGGATGTGGTGGCAGGACCACTGACACCGCCTCTGCAACCGGCCGCGAACATAGCGCCGATCATTGCACCGAGGATGAGCGTGTTTCTCATATTGATTCTCACAAGATTCCCCTCTAAATTCTGGCGGCTTCCTGCCGCAGTTGCTCTGCTCGTAATTCCAACGCTTGAATGGGTTTCGTAGGTTCATAGAGTTTGTATGAAATGAAGGCACCAAGGGCAAAAACAGCGCCCGTCACCAAGATAGCATCGCCGACTGGATGCATGGAGATAACCTTCACCATCGCATCACTGAATGTCGCGTGGTTCGAATCGCCAAATATCATTCCGACAGCGTCCACACAGAAAACCAGAAGTACCGGAGCCCAGCACACGAAAAACAACGCACCGAGAATGTAAGTCACCGACTCCAAGACAACGGCCGGGACTAACGATGGATGCTTCTTCTTTTCTGCCTCAGCTTCCAGCTGATAGTAACTGGCGAGTTCCTTGTACCCGTCGACAATGGCTGGATCGTGCTTGTGCAGCAGGCGACGAGTAAGTGGTGGTTCCAGAACCAGGCGGGCTGCATGACAGTCGCCGGCGCGCACCAGTTCGGTAGCTTTCTGTCTGGCCTCCAGCACCTCGTTCAGGTCGTCTTGAACGATTTTATTCTTCGCATCTATCAGGGATTGCTCGGTATCGATCAGCGCTTGTTTCGTCTGCTTGACCTTCTCGGTCACGTGTTTGATTTTGTCAGACCAGCCTTCCGCGCCTGCAGTTCGTGTAAAGAATAAACCCGATGCGGCCGCGACCACAGTCGCCAAAGCGACAGCCCAAACACAAAAACTGCTTCTGCCAAGTGCGATGGTCACAAAATAAACACAAACCGCCTGCCAGCCAGCCCCTATATTAGCACCAGCCTGTAACGAGCAGCATCACGCCCCGAGCCTGTGCGAACACAGATTGCTGTTTTATGTCCCGACAGTTGAAGTCGGACAGAGGTGGTTGATCGGGCACTGCGGGCAATCGGGATTGCGTGCCATGCATAGCCGCCGTCCATGCCAGATGAGCGTTATGGAGTATTGATGCCACGGCTGATTTGGAAACAGTTTCTGCAAAGCAAACTCGATTTTCGTTGGATCAGCCTCATCAGTAAAACCAAGCCGCTTGACCAGTCGCTGCACGTGCGTGTCCACAGTCCACGCTGGTTGATCGTGAATCACACCAAGCAACACGTTGGCAGTCTTCCGTCCCACACCCGGCAAGGTGATCAGGTCATCCATATTATCTGGAACCTTGCCACCAAAGTTTTGGACCAGCGCCTGAGCACACTTTTGAATGTTAGTAGCTTTGGCGTTGTAGTAACCGGTTGGAATAATCAAAAACTTCACTTCGTCAAGATCAGCCTCCGCCAGCGCTTTCGGCGTCGGAAAATGTTTAAACAAGGCTGGTGTAACGCGGTTGACCGTAGCATCGGTGGTCTGCGCCGAGAGAATTACCGAAATCAACAACTCGTAATCATTGTTGTAGGTCAGCTCACACTCAGCGTCAGGATACTGCTCACACAAGATGCGCATTTCGGCCGACGCCGTCTCCTGTCCTACCTTTCTAAAAGAATTATCCGCGGAATTGGCTTTACCTTTCTTTTTGGCAGCCGCCTTTCCTGCCAGAGCGGCACCGCCCGTGGTTTTTCCGGCGGCTCCCTTCGGAGTCTTTGCGGCGGGTTTCTTTGCGGTTGGTTTCTTATCGGCAGGTTTCTTGGGCATGAGGTTGCGTGCACACACCGTGGTTGAGAGTCTCGGCAAGGTAGAAATCCCAGGGCGGACCTTTCATGGTAGGCGACGTGGAACCATATATGAATCCATCGTCATCGTTGCGCAGCATGCGCCGTCTAATGCTGTGCGCCATCTGGCGGTTAGCGACAACACTAAAAATTGTCGGCCCGCTGCCGGTCATCTGGCAGTACCAGCTGCCCTGATCATACAAAGATTTCGAGATAGCTTGCAACTCAGGATGCTCCTCGAAAACCAGAGGTTGGAAGACATTTCCAAGTCCAGCCAGCAGTTTTTCGAGATCACCTTCGCGTAGAGCGTCGATGGACTGCTGCAGATTCGGGCGTTTGATCAGCGATGCCGCCTCAGACCGTTCTTGATAGCGATCGAAAGCAGAATAAACCCACGGCGTTGAGACGGACAGCCGGCGCGGCTTTACGATGCAAAGAAACATCTGACAGTTATTTTCAAGCGGCGTCAACAGGTCACCTTTACCTCTTCCGAGCATGGTGCCGCCGGTCAGGCAAAACGGCAAGTCGGCGCCCAACCGTCCGGCAATTTCCGAAAGCCGGACCGATGAAAGCGGCGAACCGAACAACTGATTCAATCCGAATAGCATCGCCGCACCGTCGGTACTACCACCAGCCATGCCACCACCGATAGGGAGGAGTTTATTGACCTTGACGGTGCTTTGAAAGGTTTCTCCAGTGGCTTCTGCAAATTCCCTGGCAGCGCGCGCGATCAAGTTGGTTCCATCCAGAGGGAAGTCGGCGCACGGAGAGCCTTCGCGCAGGCACTGCAGCTCGACGCGCGTATCCCTTGCTTCAGCGACTTCAATCTCCAGTTCGTCGCAAACATCGACAGACTGGAAAATAGTTTCTATCTCGTGATAGCCTCCGGGCAGCAAACCGAGAACGTCCAACGTCAGATTGATTTTGCCAGGAGCCAGCAGCGTGATGGAGCGCATCGCAGATCAGACACTCTTTTGATCGATAGCGTCTGTAAGTCTAGCAAACTGTTCCAGCGAAAGCCGCTCCGCTCGTACCTGCGGATCAAAATTGAGGCGCTCGAAAATTTCACCAATCTCGTCAGGCGAGAGGCGCAAGAAGGAAAGGTTGTTTTTCAGCATCTTGCGCCGCTGTTTAAAACCGGCTTTGATCACCTGCCTGAGCAATGTGTGGTTGCGGCACTCGACGCGCACCGCCGGAGCGGGAGTCAAGCTGACCACTGCGGATGTCACTTTCGGGCGCGGGAAAAATGCATCGGGTGGTATCACCCGCACAATATGCGCCTGGCAAAAATAGGAAACCAACAAGCTGACCTGGCTGTAATCCTTACTGCCTGGTGTGGCTACCATGCGCTCTGCAACTTCTTTCTGTACCGTGATCACGATGTTTTCAATGCGCGAAAGCCACGGCGCCGGTCTGCCAATTTCACCGAGCAGATGTCCGAGAATCAGTCCCGTGATCTGGTACGGCACATTGCCCACTACTTTGAAGTTCTTCCGCTCAGGCGCTATTTGCTGCAAGTCCATCTGCAGGAAATCGCCGTGCTCGAGCGTCAGGTTGTCGTAGTTTCTCGCCTTCAAATAGCCAATTGCATCGCGATCGAGATCGATTGCCACCACATGTGCACCGGTATTCAGCAAGAAGCGCGTCAAGAAACCAGCACCCGGCCCGATTTCCAGTACAGTATCGCCGGTGGTGGCATGGCTGGCGGCGGCAATCAATTGCAGCAGTTCGGCATTTACCAAGAAGTGCTGTCCCAACCGTTTCTTAGTGTGAAACGACCGCGCTTCTTTGAGCATGCCTTCCGTCGTGGTAGTGATGGTGGTCACGGCGGACTGACGACTCACTTGTTGGCTTCGAGCGATTTACTGTGACTGCCGGTATCTGTTTTCGGCTTGGCATGCGAACCGGTCTCGGTGGTAGAGCCTTCGATCGGGAAGCCGGCACCGTTGGTTTCCACTTTCTCGGGTTCTTCCTTGACCTTCTTCATCAGGCGCACTTTCAAGATGCGATGGCGGTCCGCTTCTTCAACCCAGAGCTGCGCTTGATCGTCTTCCACTTCGTCGCCGATCTTCGGCTCGCGTCCCAGCAAACCAAAAACGTGTCCGCCTACGGTGTTGAATTCTTCGTCTTCGATGTCTAAATCGAGAGCGTCATTCAGTTCGTCCAGCGACATTCTGGCGTCGATGACGAATGAACCGTCTTCGAGTTCTGATATGTATTCCTCGACGATTTCGTGTTCGTCGGCGATGTCACCGACCAGCTCTTCGATCAAATCTTCAATCGTGACCAGACCGCGCGTGCCGCCGTATTCGTCGACAACAATTGCCATGTGAGTCTTGGTCTTCTTGAATTCAGTGAGCAGATCGCCGACATCTTTATTCTCAGGAACAATCAAGATCTTGCGCGCGAATTCGCGAACAGGAGCGTTCTCCTTGTGTTCCACAAGAGCTCGCAACCCGTCGCGAATATGCACCGCACCAAATATAGTATCGATATCTTCCTCGTAGATCGGCACTCGCGAATGCCCATGTTTGAGGGCCAGCTCGACGAATTGCTTAATATTGGCAGTAGCCGCCACGCAGATCATGTCGGTACGCGGAGTCATGACCTCGTGAGCGACTGTGTGCGCGAAGTCGAAGACGCTGTGCAGCATCTCTTCTTCTTTCTCTTCAATGACTCCCTCTTCATGACTTGCCGACACCAGCATCTTCAACTCCTCACCGGAGTGCACGAAATGGCGGCGCGGTGGCTCCTGGATGTTCATCAGTCTGAGCACCAGCGCGGTGAAGCCGTTCAATATCTTGAGGAAAGGTGAAGTCAACCAGATCCAGAGTTTCATCCACCACATGAGCGCAAAGAGGACAGGCTCAGCACGCTGGAATGTAAGGGTCTTGGGAATCAGCTCACCAAATACGGTTTGCAAAAAGGCAGTGATACTGAACGCAGCAACAAAGGCAAATGCCTGAGCAATTGCCAGCGCATGACCGGACATCAAGCCCATGCGTTTGATCAACTCCGACAACTCGCTGGCGAAAGCTTCTTCACCGGTGGCACCCAAAGCCAGCGTGGCGAGCGTGATACCCAACTGACAGGCTGATATGAACCGGTCGGGATTATTCAGGTGCTCTTGAATTTCGAGCGCCATCTTGCCGCCTTCCGCCGCCAGTTGGTCGACGCGCGTTCTGCGAATGCGCGCCAATCCCATTTCGGCTGCCACGAAAAATGCGTTCAGGGCAATCAGAATAACGATTAAAACGACTTGTATACCAGCAGTTTCCACTGCGATCCCGCGTTACGGCACTCCTTCTCGGGGTTACATCAGGGGCGCCAGGACTGTGTGTGTGCGCGTCAATCTTGCATCCCCCTGCTGGACATGCCGCACATTGAGAGGGATGCGGAAACTTATGAAGTTGAAATTACTCTGGGGTTCTTCCATTTACGGGTTCGCAAACTCTGGCAGGCGCCAGATTTCCTCTCAAGATATCCTATCATAAGCAGATCTGAATCTATAATCTTGTGAATATCGGTTTTTACACGCCAGTGCCGGTTTTCGGACACACGACTCTCGATTTCTTAGGGCATGATCATTAGCGATTGCTAGTGTCGTTAAAAAGACCCGATTTGTGCCGCCTGGCGAAACCTTTCTCGGCGTTATCAAGATATAATTCCCGCGCACGTAAGACGCAGAGCCGCTCATGCGATAATCAAGTCGCTTGTTTGGCGAGGTGTGAGATGTTGAATCGCGCGCAGATGCTGATAATGTTGTCCGGTCTGGTCTTTGTGACCGGAGTTGCCAGCCTGCCTGCTCAGGCTGAACGGGACAACAACAAGCGCCAGCTTGCTGTTTCGATTCCGGTTGCACCGGCAACAACTACCATCAAACCGGCTGCCGTTCCAGTCAGAGCGAAATCCGCCGATGCGGTCGGTCTTCCGGACATGAAAGTGACGCCCGAAATGCAAAAGGCGTTCAACGATGGAGCCAAAACCGCGGGCGACCTCAGCAAAGTGGTCTTCCATAAGGCAGCTGATGTAGCTTCTTGGATGGGAGCAGTCTGGAAGAAGATTGATACCTCCCCGACCATCACGCCGTGCGGTGGACCCTACAGCGGCGAGACAGCGCTCGGACCGATGCGCCCACTCGAAGAGTGGGGACCCAACCACAAGGTTTTCTACACCAACGAACGGCGGATGAAGACCGTCACCAATCGCTGATATCGGTCAGGGATTGCGTTTTGTGCCACTGGGCCGAGGCAGATTGTCGGGCTTGCCGCCTTGGTCTGACTTCTTCTTGAGCGGCTTGACCTTGGCTGGGGTTAGTTTCGTCCATGCCTGGGTGAGAATGTCGGCCGACATCACCTGAGCCGCAAAGACGGTCGACGGCACGAAAAAGACGCCAACTATGGTCAAGCTGGGCACTAGTACCGCCGCCCCGAACAGCCCCATGGACAGCAGCCAGGCTCCAACCAGACCAGAAGGATCGCGCCAGGCGCGTTTCACCACCTCTCTGATGGCAAAACCTGCCTTCAGCTCCTCCTCAAGCGCGAAGTTAACCATCAAATACGACGCAAAAAACGACGTCTTGAGCGCGCCTGCGATGATCAGAAGGACGCCGCCCGTGATCCAGAAATTGATTGTCTTCAGCGTCTCGAACTTCATGCCGATCATCACAACGACTGTGGCGAACCCCGCAAAGAGGCTCCAGTAGCCGAATTGCAGCGCCACCCAGGTCAAGCCGGAAACAAAAAGCTCGAGCCATTCGTTCCAATCCGGCAGCTTGTCTTCAACTTCCAGAGCGCGATAGCGAACGGCGCGCATCGAATATCCGGTCGTCAGCGCCGAGAGAGCCAGCAGGGCAGGAAACATCAGCGGGTTGGCGAGACCGGTGACCAGTCCGCCAGCGTTGATCATGCCACCAATGCCGGCCTTGAACATCCATTCAGGATCGCGGATAAAGCCTTTTACCGCCAGATCCGCATCGAATGCCGGTCCTTCTCGACGAGCCACTACGCTCATTTGCTTTCTCGGTGCGCCTTCTGCTCGCCGACCGGTGCTGCCACGCCAAAGCCTTCCATCAGGTGCTTCAGCTCGTCCCAATGTTGCATCTTGCCCATCATGTCGGTGTCGGTCATGTTGAACTGAATCGGCGTCAACGAAATATAGTTGTGGAAGACTGCCCAGGCGTCGGTGTCTTCGGCCTCACCGCCCTCGATAGCTTCCCCGGCGAGCCAGTAGTACACCTTGCCGCGCGGGTCGACGCGTTTTTCAAAGTGATCGTTGTAGGCTCTGACACCAAGTTTGGTGACGCGCAGTCCCTTCAATTCGCCCTCGGAGGCGTTGGGAACGTTGATGTTGAGCAGCATGCGCTTAGCAAAGCGAGCACGCGGCAAAATCTTGATGAAACGAGCGACAAAGTCGGCTGCCAATTGATAGTTGCGGTTACCGCTGCCGCCCATGCTGACAGCAATGCTGGGTATGTCGAGAAACGCGCCTTCCATCGCCGCCGAAACCGTGCCCGAGTAGAGCACTTCCGAACCCAGGTTGGGACCAGCATTGATGCCGGATATGACGTAATCAATCGGCTCCTTGAGCAGAGCACCGACCGCGAATTTCACACAGTCACTCGGCGTGCCGGTGGTGTACCAGGCGCCCTTCACCTTGGCATCAAGGTGCGCTTCTTCGACTCGCAGCGGCTTGTGCAGGGTGAGCGCGTGTCCCGTGGCGCTCCGCTCACGGTCAGGCGCACAGACAAAAACCTCGTTCGCGGCATCCTCAGCCAGCCTCTGAGCAAGCACCCGAATGCCACGAGCGCTGATGCCGTCGTCGTTGCTGACTAGAATCCTCACGATAAACTCCTTGGTTTCGCTTCGGCCGCCCGCCGAGAACGCCTCTCGGCGCTCCAGTCGCGTAGCCGTCATTGTACACAATGCGGGCTTGCGGATAAGTAGCTGAATTAGTACGATCCATGGGTGTTTATTGGGTGCGCGCGGCTCTCTTATTGATGAGCTTTTTTTCAGCCGACGGCTGATTCAAAGACGACCCGGCAAAGCAGGGGCTTTTAGAAGATGTTTGAAAAAATCAGTGAACCGGTTCGTTTGTCATTTGCACAAGCTCAAGAAGAGGCGCAGCGTCTCAACAGCGAGAGCCTCAACTGCCAGCATTTGTTGCTCGCATTGACCAAACTGCAAGATGATGTAGTCACCAGTGCGCTCGCCGACATGAGCATCACCCACGATGCACTGCGCAAAGAAATCGATCGCGAAGTCAGTATGGCTGGTGGCAAAATCAACGCCGCACCACCCGCGATGCCGCACGCCAAACAAAAAGAACTCGATTACAGCGCCGGCGTCTATAAAGTTCTGGAGCGCGCACATCATTTCCAACTGTATCTTGGCCGCAAGCAAATGTTGCCGGAACACCTCTTGCTCTCGATCATCGAATGCGGTGAAGACGGTGTCCTGAAGGTCCTGGAAGAAATCGGCGCCAACGTCAATTTCTTGCGCCGCCAATTAATGGTGCTCGTCGCAAAACGCGATTGCTTCTCGCAAGAAACCTGCGGCATCTGCAAAACGCTGACCACGGGACTCGGTCATCTGGTTTCGGAACATGCTCGCAGCGCCGAAGAACTGAAGGAACTGGCTGCCAAAATCGGCAAGCCTACTGAGCGCTTTTCGGAACGCAGCGAGATTGCGCTATTGATTTTCGTCAGCCACTTGCCTGAATTCCTGATGATGCAGGTAGCATTCCAGAGATACCTTCTGGAAGCAACTTTGAAGCTGGTTACGAGTCGCACCGGTACATTGGATCAAGAGATCAACGCAACATTGGTTTCTTCGTCGGCTCAAAACGTTCGCGCCGAAGTGCGCGCTGCGATCGAGCAAATCTGGAGTCACGAACTGCGGTTGTTCAATCAATTGCCGCACGAAGCGGAGCACGATCTGATCGGCGTGGTGATCGAAGATCTGTGGTGGACACACAGTGAAGAGATTGCAGTGCACGAAGTCTTTGATGAAGCCCTGGACGATCATCGTCGCCAGCAAATGCTTAACTTGCAGAAGCGTCGTCTGGAAATTGCCGATCGCTTGTTCAAGCTGCGCATCCGGCTGGAAGAAGTCGTCAAAGAATCGCTTCTCAAAGCTATGTCGGTTTAAAGTCGAAACCAACGGCTACAATGCGCAAATTCACCCCGGCGGCTGTGAAGTCACAGCTAGACTGTCAACGTCGCTGAAACTTCACTTAATATTGGCTAAACGATTGGCTGGAATGGTGAAGTCGCACTTCAGCATGAATCCCACAAAGCGGACACTTGTTTGTTTTCTTGGGAATGCCGTCGACATGCCCATTGACTAGCGCCCACTTTGCCTGTGGCGTCAGCGCCAGCCGGTTGTCTACACTGGCTGTCTTTTTGCCTCGGTTCTGTTGGTTGACGCGCCGCACAGCGAGCAGCAGATTTTGGTAGCTTCTGAGCATCAGTTTCGTAAGGCTTCGCACCTTATTCCACCGGCGCTTGCACGTTGCACGGAACATTCTCTGCCTCAGTTTTCTGATAGACTCTTCAAAAGAGTCCCACGGAAGTAGATCCCAATCGAGAGTTTGTCCTTCTGCTCCGATACCGTATTCGGTTCCATCTTTCACAGTCGTTCGAATCCTTTGCTTTGATATTCCGCCGGACACCAACCGGAAGTCAGCCGCCTTGAGGCGTGAGCACAGCTCTATCGAAGCCATTACAGCTGCGCATTCGCTTTTTCCGGTCTCCTCTGCCCACTGGGCGATTATTCCTTAATCCTCACTTACGCTCGGATTACTCGTGAGCAACGAGAGCCCAATGGGTTTACCATGTTTCGCTCAAAACGATGTTCGATCAGTCCGAGTTCCGTCTGTGTTCCGGTGGGAGTTTTGCCTCCTCGCAGCGATCATCCCAATAACGGCTGCCGACCCACTTACCTTTTGGTTTCGGCGTATCAGCCAATTTCGCCGATTCTCTCTATTACGGAACGTTCTTTTGCCGACGGTTCGCCCCTGCTAACCCGGCACCACCCGCGCCATCACCACTACTGATCTTCCTGTAGCGCTACTTCCATGCTTTGGCTCACAGATTAGGCGCGTTCGTGGCTTGCTTACCGCCGTTTCATTACTTACACGGGCGGGAGCCGCGGTCAATGACCGTTTTACGTCAAGACAGAGAGCGGAGGGTCTCTGGAGTTTTTCTCAATCATTTTGTGCGACCTCATGTCGCGATGGGATTGCGAAAATCGGCTGATTCAGATCACTTACCCCGGGATGAACAATAAGACAGAGATGACTTATTCTCCGACCGGGGGACGGGTGAAAATTGTGGAGACAGTTTCCGGCTCTGTAAACAGCACTAAACAGTTCATCGGAAGCGAGGAACGCGATGGCAGCGGCAATGTCGTCAAGCAATTCTTCTCGCGAGGGCAGCGAAATGGCTCTACAAACCTCTTCTACGCGAAGGATCATTTAGGCTCAGTCCGCACAATGACGGACGATTCAGGAGTTGTCCAAGCCTCCTTCGGCTTTGATACTTACGGAAGGTCAACCAAGCTTGAAGGCACCGCAGATAGTGATTTCGGGTTTGCTGGGTACTACATTCACGCGAGAAGCGGCCTCAATTTAACCCGAAGCCGAGCCTACAGTGCTGCCCTTGGGCGGTTCATAAATAGGGATCCAATTGAGGAAGCCGGTGGCTCCAACCTCTATCGCTATGCCCTGAACGATCCAGTCGACTTAGTAGACCCGTCAGGCATGTTTCCCATCATTCCTGTAGTGATCATCATTATCGTGACAGTTCCACTCGTAGGTTGCACAAAGAAACCTGATAATCCGTACAAGGACATGACCATTGAAGATATGGAGAAGGCTGGGCTCGATCAAAGCATCATAGACCAGGAAATCATTCGAAGGGGACAAGCTGCTGGTGAATCGCCGGAAGTGATTAGAAATGAACTGCAGAGGTCACATCAACACCTCCAAGATAGACTGTATCAGCAGCAGGATGCTCAGCGTCAGCAGAATAAGTTACCTCCAACGAAAACCATCCTGGACAATTCCGGACGGCCAGTCCCCTGAGGCGAGGGTTGAGAGCGCAGGGTAGCGGCTGCCTAACGTAGTGCGGCCGCTGCCTTTTCGTTTCCTTGCAGGCGGTAGACATTCGCTAGCTGCATAGCAGCGATTCGAGTGTAAAAATGCTTCTCCCCGTAAGTCTGTTTCTTGACTTGGAGTTCCAGCTCATACAGCTTCTGTGCTTCAGGGTAGCGGCCAACACGGCAATAGAGGTCTGCTAGATTGTTCATTGATGTGGTCGTTTCAGGATCTCTGTCTCCGAAAGCAGCTTTCCTGAGGCTGAGGGCCTGCTTGTAGAACGGCTCGGATTCAGAATATCTCTCCTGTACTTTTAATATCGTGCCAAGCTGGTTCAAAATGAAAGCGCGCTGCCTTTGCTCCGCTGCGCTATCTGAGGTTTTCACCCTGAGTGCGAGAAGCCACATTGGTTCGACTTTCGCATAGTCTTTTTGGGTGTAAGCACGTAGTCCTTCGCTAAAGAAGTAATCGCCAATTCCATCGCGCAACTGCTCAAGCAGAAACGGCGATAACGCAACCATCAAGCAAGCCCCTCCCACGGATAGAGCCGCATGTTTGCCGAGTGCAGGAATATGTACCGAGAAAGGCATCATTGTCAAACGGAACCTCCTACTAGACTAGGATATCAGGAAGCGGTGTCACTGGAAATGGGGGACTTACGAATTAAGACGGTTGCCGTTGATTACGGGAATAGCCTGCTGGTCGGCGATTCTGAACCCTGGCGATCTCGATCCTTCGATTTCAAATTTGCCGAAAGAGGCTTCAAGATTGGATGACTGTTCACGAATCGCCGCATCCGCGCGGGCGCCCTTTTGGACAGCGTAAAGGAGATTCGTTTGCTAGGGGCATTTCGGTCGCGAAACAAGCAGGTGCGCCTCCGTGACCTGTCGACTGACGATCTGTTTGTGCAAAGCATAGTCAATGTCGTCCTATTTTATGCACCATGCGAGCATCATTGCGAGTCGGGGCAGGATAATGAAATGATACCAAATCGGCGAAAGCACCACGGGCGGTGCCTTTCCACGGTATCGTCCACGCCCTCCACGAATGCCAAATACCCTTGAGAGTCGCGCGCAGAGCCCTGAGCGGCATTCGCCCGTCGCTGGTGCGTCTCGGGACTCCCCTCCCGGGCTTTCTCTATTTACATCTCTCTGTCTGTGGTTAGCGGACACCATATATGGTGGCGCTCGGGAACTATCCGCTCTCTTGCACGTCGATGGGCGGTGACGAGTTCGCTCGTTTGTTCCTCCATTGCATTCAGTTGAGGAACCCCATGCAAGCCAAGCTTGCGACAACGTCCACGTGCAATGCACACGTGTTACGAGGTACGAATGCGTTCACCGCAGTACTGTGTTCGGTTTCAACCGAAAGTCTCCGAAGAGATCCGCCGATTGGCAGAAGCGAACGGAGTTACACCCTCCAAGATGATTCAGGAGCTTGTCGTGTGCGTCCGGTTCTTCACGTCCTAGGAAATTAAGGCGTGGCGTGGTTTCCTAAGGTAGTGAAATTCAGGAGACTTTGTTTTGGTTTGGCGTCCACCGGTCCGGAAGAAGCTGCTCAAGCTCGCTGGTCTTCATGGAGTTGATGCGCGTAAACACGTCGGTGAGGTATGCACGTGGGTCGATCTTGTTGCGCTTCGCAGAGGCAATGAGAGTCAGGAGAATGGCAATCGACTTGCCAGCGTCCGAGCCTGCGAACAGGAAATTCTTTCGATCAATCACGAAGTCTTTGATTTCTCGCTCGGCGGCGTTGTTGTCGATATTGATGGCAGGATCTTCGAGAAAGCGAGTGAGCGCCTGCCAGTGAGTGAGCGTGTACAGTACGGCGCGCATGACTGGATGTTTAGGGTTCAGTTTCTCACTAAGAGAGAGAACCAGGGCGTGAAGCTGCCCAACGGGTGGCTTCGATCGTGCTCGTCGCTCAGCCAGCTTCTCCGCAGGACTCCGCGTCTTGATCTCCGCTTCGATGTCGTAAAGTTCGTGATAGATGTCCAGGATCGGGTTGCAGCTTTGAGGATCAATCACCAGCGCTTCGTAGTACTTCCTGCGCGAATGGGCGTTACAACCGGCCTCGACTTTGGTGCCATCCTCGTACAGCTTGTCGAAGCCCTTTGCGGCGTCGGCTTGTACGATGCCGACAAACTGTTCGAGGAATGCAATGTTCCTGGTGAAGGTTTGATCGGGAGAGAAGTCGAAGGCTACAAACCTGTGATTCTCATCCCCGCGGTAAACAGTCATTTTGCCTTTGCGCATTTTTCGCTTGTGCTTCCGGTCCTGGATCTTAAGTTCGATGTCGTCCGTCTGTATTACGCGAGAAAGGAGCAGGCGTCGAGTAACGAGATCGTACAGAGGTTCAACAGTAAACGAGGCAGCCAGCATCCAGTCACTTTGAGTGGACCGCGGTATGGTGGCACTTTCGCGTTTGTATCTTTTCTCCTGTCTGTAGTTTGGAAGCCCGTCTGCAAGCTTGTTCACACAGACGTCCGCGAGCAGTCCAGGTCCGGCGTAGCTGCCGGGGTGGCGAACAAGGTTTTCTGCGGTGACGATGTACTTCCTACACTTCGGGCACGCCCGAACTTCCTGCTCATGCTGCAGATGTTTGAGCGTTTGAGTCAAGCGCTCCAACTGGTGGGTCACTTCGGTGCCGACGAAAACGGTGTCAACGATGCAGTGGGGACAGGTTGCATCTTCCGGCTTAACGGTATGCGGAACAATCTCCGGGGGAAGGTTTTGCGAGAGAATGTGCTTGATGTGATTGCGTGGTTTTGGAGTCGACTTTTCCTTAGCCGTCAGAGGAGACAATTCGACAGCGAGTGCCGGCCGCGGATTGTGTCGTTCAGTCTTGTTGCCAAAGTCCTTGCGATTCCGTTTTTTGAATTGGACGATAAGGATGTCGAGTTTTTCTGGAGATCCTTCATGACGCGCGCAGCTCTTTGTTGGCGTCATTAGCTTCTTGGAGCTGCTTCTCCATGCGGTCCAGCGACTTTTGGAGCCGGGCATTTTCTTTTCTGAGGCGCGTATTTTCGGAATGTTCGGATTTTGGCACGGCAAATACCTGAGTGGTACCGTATATGGTACTACTCGGGTGAGCAAATTGCAGCTTAGATCTAGCTGATCCAGCTTACACCACACGTGGTGGCGACATTACCTGCCAGCGTCCGAAAAGGAGGTATTATGTTTTACTCCGCGTTTCTCGGAAGTGCCACCGGATGGCGATCGGATATTTGCTCACCTCACGGCGGGTACTTTTGGGGTGGCCTTTTGGCTTGATCCCGGGCTTTCCCGGCGGTAGCGCTTCAGTCTCTTCACAGAATCGGTGTCGATGCCCTCCAGAAGCAGGAGAAGGTCGGATCGTTCCATCTCCAGTGCTTCATACTCGCCGTTCACGAACCGCACCTCTGGAAAACGGAATGTTCCGACTTCGAGACGCTTTGCAAAAATGGCAAAGCCGTCGAGGTCCCACCAGAGAATTTTGATGAAGTCCCCGCGCCGACTGCGGAAGAGAAACAGCGATCCAGAAAATGGATCCTGGTGCACGAGCGATTGAACAAGTCCGAACAGTCCGTCGAACGAACGCCGCATGTCGACCGGCTTTGTGCAAACGAAAATCCGCACCGATGGTGACAAGTTAAACACTACGATTTCTCCAGTGTGGTGATTACCGAAGCGAGGAAGTCTGGAGAAGAACCTGACGGCAGTCGAAGAGTGATACCACTGGGTAGAATGATTTCCAACACACCGTTGGATGGCGGAAGGTCCTCTAACCTGCGTGGCTCGACCAGCCTCACTTCCCGGAATTCGAACTCCTGGGGCCGGACCTCGCGTGGCTTGGAAGGACGGTCCGCGCGTCCCGTTTCCGTCCCGTCCCAGTGTTTGGTGCGACGCTGCAAGAACTGATCCAGAGTGGATTTCTGGTATTTTGCAAGCCGCCCGACCTTCACGAAGGGTAAGTCATACCTCCCCGTGCAACTCCAGATCGCCAACGTATTGGGAGAGACGCCGAGATACTCGGCAGCTTCGTTCCGTGTCAGGAGTACGTCGCTGTCTTGGTGCCTATCCGTTTTTCTTGCTCGTGCCATGGCTTGCCCTCGGATACTCTTAGTGCAAGCGCTCTTCGCAGCTTCGAACTGGCAGCGCCGCATGTGCAATTAGCAAACCACGGCGACGCAAAATTGCCTACGACGTGGACTACCGGACGCACACAAAGATCCCAGCGATCTCGTTTCGCGCCTAAAGCTCTTGGGATTCTACTGGCAATACGAGAGTCAGGTCCTCGGAGTCTCACTCGAAAGATTCAGAAACGTGATGTGGCTAATATCAAACCACCCTACATATGATGACAGCTTACAAATCTACGCGCAGCTGGACCAATTCCCACTGAGGCTGTGGAATCAGGCTTCCGCAGCTTGGAATCTTCAGTCTGCGAAACATCAAACCGAAGCGCAAGTGTTTTTCAACTCAGCGGTATTTCACGCCCAAAGGAATTTTACGGTAGCCTACGCGCACTTCCAAACGGCCTGTGATTTGGACCGGATGAACTCCTTCTACTCCTACACGTTTTGCACGGAGCTGTTTCGTCAGTTCAGCAGTGTTGCCGCTGGGGAAGACAAACAGCGCTTTGCTTCAGACATTTTGGATCAAGGGGACCGGGCTCTCAAAGCCAGGCTCGATCATCACCAATTCGAGTGGGAATGCCGGATGTACTTGTCTCAAGCAGCCCTAGCACTGAATAAGCCAGATTTGGCCGAGACCTATACAGAGCACGCGCCGCAAGGGGAGCAATCCCAGGAGTTCTGCCAGGCGGTGGCCGGTCTTGCGGACCTACTTCGAGGTAACACTGCTGGCGCGAAAAAGCGGTTGGTTCTCACTGAGTCTGGCACACGAATTGGGTTCCTGTCACTGCACCTCGCGGAGCAACTAATCGGAGTTGGAGAACAGACTTTTGTTTCAGAGTTTCTGTCTGGCTACTTAAAGGCAGAGATCACTTCATCGGAGGTAAGTGACTGGCTCGATGACGTCAAATGCGGGCTGATTCCATAAATACGCATCTACTTTCCTTTGCCTCCAGACTCGCTGCATTTCGGCCATTCCTGACCGCTGTAATATGCACGCGCTCCTATTAGAACTGCTCCAATTCCAACGATGGCATTCATGCATTTGTTGTAGAAGCCGTTGCAGCACCGCAGACAACCTCCGGTCGTTGGATAGAGATAGCCGTCGGCTCCGATTTCATTGATCATTTGATTCCTAATTTCTGTGCATAGGTTGCAGCTTCTTGTACAAGTATTCCTGTTGTATCCACAGCAGCTCTTGTCGCCGACCTGGCAGTTTCTATAAGGCCGCGGAGCTGGATCAAGTCTAGCTGGAGGTCGCGTTGGCGCTAATCCACTTGGATCAATGTTCGTCAACGGTTCGTTGTCGACATAACCATAGAGATTGATGCCGCCTTCCTCTCCGATTGAGTCGCGACTCAGCCATCTTGCCAATGTGGGGCTGTACGCACGCGTTAAGGTGAGGAGCAGACCGCTCCTTGCGTGAGAGTAATAGCCTGCAGCGTACTCTCTCTGAGATACGAAGCTGCCCTGCAGCGGCACTTTTCGCCCGTATGGATCATAAGCAACCGATGTTTGCACACTTCCAGAACCGTCAGAGATTTCCCGAACCGAACCCAAATGGTCGACGGTGTGAAAGTATGGGGTGCCAGAGACCATTTGCCCTTGAGCAAAGTACTGGGTGACAACGTTTCCCGAGTTGTCTCTCGCCTCTGCGCGATCCTCTGCGTCCCATACAAACTGGCTGGTGCTCGTAACAGACCCTGACACAGTCTCCACCAGTTTCACATTATGCCCTTGGGGGTCGTACATGAATTCCGTCTTATTATTCATCCCTGGGTATGTGATCTTTCTAAAACCCGTCTGCACCGTGGGTGGTGCGGATGCCACACAGCGATGGCAATGCGAGAAACAGTTAAAACGGATCCTTGTGATCGTTGTCGCCGCAGTGTCGACAACAAGGAAAATTTCAATCTGCGTTGATTTCGCTTCTTGGCTGTTTGCGTAGGTTATGGCTTATTACACTTCCTTGACTGTCGCAAGCTAATCCTCGCCCAAGCATTCCGGCACTTCAGGTGGACTGTGCCTTCAAGCGTCCGGCGCCTGTGCCTCTTTCGGAGCCGTTGTCGCGGCATGGTAAACTATCAGGAGACTATAGAATTTTCGTAGAACTGTTCGAATGACTCAATCTCGAAACAAAAGACCAACCGTCGACCAGGTTTTGAAACTGGTGGATCAGCTGTCTCCGGAAGAACGTGAACAGCTGATGCAGGAGCTTAGGGCTGAGGATTTTCGCCGAGACATACAGAAGGGCATTGCCGCTGCGGACCGTGGTGAATTGAAGCCAGCCGAGGAAGTGCTCGCCAAACTGCGCAAAAAAGCTCAGTCAAGACTGTAGAGTTCAACGTGAAGCTCCTCATCACTTCTGCTGCCGAACTCGATTTGGAAGAGATAGAAGCATACATTTCTAACGACAATCCAGCAGCAGCGGACCGTCTGTTGGCATCACTGTTGAAGCGATTCGAGGTCCTAGCGGAAATGCCAGGGATTGGTCGTCGGCGCGATAAGTTCGCACGAGGCGTCCGCAGCATCGCTGAAGGTGACTACGTTGTTCTCTATCGCGTGAAGAACAACGCAGTTGAAATCCTTCGCGTGCTGCACGGCGCAATGGACCCAGAAAGAGTCATCGCCGAAACTCCTATTGAAGAGTGATCACGATGACCAAGCTCTGTCATCGCTGAATATGCCTGCGCGACACCATTAACCATCGCTTGTCGAGCAATCGGCCTGCTGGAGAGAGGCGCACCGTCAGCGTTGCGAAATTGGGCGCCGTGCGTGCTCAATCACGAGAGGCTACGCAACCATAATACGGGTTGCCTGCCTCCAGATGCTGGATCACGCTGGCGATCTTGGCGACAATGTGCTGTGCGCGACCGCCGGAGATTCCCCAGAACTCGCCGACCTGCTTGAATGTCATGCCTTCTTCCGACACATACATGCCGTAGATTGCCCGGTTGCGCTTCCTGCTCCATGCCTGACTGCGGAAGTAGGGATGGTTCGGGAGAGCTTCCGGCAATTCAACAAGCTCGCCTTTGATCTTCATCGTGCGCATGGTGACAGAATACTGGCTTTACTCGTTCGATGCAATCTCTGTTTCTTTCGCCTTGCACAAAGCCACAAACTCGTTGGTGATCCTTTGCATGGGTTCACGCAGTCTCTCCACGTCGACTACCACATAACCGAATGTGGTGTCGTTTCTGCCCGAGTGATTAGCGAGCTTCTTCAAAACGACGTATGAAAGTGCCAGTCGTTCGGCGACGGTTAGGAAGGTTCTGCGTAAATCATGCAATGTGAACGGGCAACCGGCCTTCTGCGCGACTCCGCTGATTACATGGTCCGAGTCGACGATGTGGCGCTTAGCGCTGCGCCCAGGAAACACATATTCAGCGTCCCCACGCTCCGCGTGTCGCCGCTTCAGCAGGTCTTCAAGGAAGTCGCTTAACGGCAGACGGTGTTCCTTGCCGTTCTTCGCAATCTCTGCCCGAATGGTCAACACCCTCGACTCGAAATCGATATCTGCCCACCGCAGTGTGGCGGCTTCGTTGCGACGCAAACCTGTGAAGAGTAACAGTAGGAGGTAGTCTCTGATCGTCGGGTGCCGGAGCGACACAACGACTTGATACCAGTCCGGCAGCTTGTGGTCAGGGATCACCGTTTGCCGCCTGCGCTCTGGATACCAGCGGCGATTTTGTGACAGCCGCTTGACCGGGTTATATAAGATGATGGGTTTTTCGTCGATGTCGTAGTTGGCTGCAGCGAAGTTCAGCAGCGTGCCAAGCATGTGCATCACCGTGTTAGCCTGCGCCTCTCCCGATGTGCCTTGCCTCGTCGTCCTGCGCAGGTCCGAGTGTCGCTGCTCTACCATGTCCCGCGTGATTGAAACCACCGGCAGATCTAACCAGTCGCGAAGACAGCGCGTCACCATATATCGGTAACACCGGGTCGTGTTCGGCTTCAGATTTCTCACCGACAAAAACTGTTCAAGGATGTCGTGCAGGGTGACACCGATGGTCTTCTTCTTCGCTCTTTCTACCATCGGGTCTTTGCCAGCGGCCATCATGGCTTGGATCTTACGCGCTTTCTTTCGTGCCGTGGCTGGAGTCAGTGGGCCGTTTTTGCCCAGAGTGATTCTTCTGGCAACTCCATTGACTCGCGCCTCAACGACATACGTCTTGCTTCCGGGGGTGACACGTAACGCGAGACCGACAAGCACGGTGTCCCGATAGATCTTCTGACCTCGCTCCGGAGGTTCTACTTCGTTCACAAACTTTTGGGTCAATTTGGGCATTCGTTCGCCTTTGAAATTTGGGGGTGTTTGTAAAGTTGTGTCGTCACTATGTCGACGACTTGAGCAAAAATTGCTTCTGCTATGGCTGATTGGATGTGGCTTTCCGGGGTTTGCTGTTTTTTGATTTCAGAAAAATCCGCGCCAAGTCGCCATGCCCCCATGCGGAATAGCGGCGGACCGGGTTCCTGCTGTCAAGGCTGGCTGCGCAGCAGACACCCCGAAGGGGTTTAGCCTTGACAGTAGGGGTCCGCTGCTCGGCTTTAGCCGGCATGGAGATTTCCCGTCAAATGTCAATCTGGTGAACGCGCGCAAACAAGTTCGCCAGTTGCGAAGCAACTGGCACCGTATTCAGTGCACTTCGATGTCGAACTAAGACGCTTT